>NZ_RCST01000001.1 GCF_013141865.1 Methylomonas sp. ZR1
GCCAAGCTCTTAAACCAAAAGCCCCGCTAGCCATAGCGGGGCTTTTTTTTACCCCCCAATCACCCCTACTGCTGCTCTCTTCTCTTTTGCGGATTTACTGTTACCAGACAACACCTCTATAGCTAAATTACAAAGTAGTTTTCTATAATTGCGTCAGAAGTGTTTTTAAAGATGCTAAATCGAAAGCGCCGATTTTGTGCATGATGATCACGCCCTGTTTGTCTATTAAAAACATCGTTGGGGTCAATTGCACATCACCAAAAGCATGTACAAGACTACCATCTATATCAAGAGCAACTGGATAAGGAAGCTGACGTTCTTTGGCTAAAGTTTGCACGCGGCTAGGCGGGTCGTATGGCATCGCCACAGCAATGATTTTCAGGCCTTGTTGATGCAATGCGATCAAATCCGGAATTTCCTCAAGACAGCTAGGGCAGTCGGTTGCCCAAAATGTTATCAAGACGGGCTTGCCTTTCAGCTCGGCAATTGCCAGTCGTTCGCCTGTCAATGTTGTAAAAACGGCGTTGGGGGCGAAACTTTTAGTGTAAGTCAGCCACCAGGCGATTGCGCCAAGTAAACAGATCACCGATAGGACGCCAAGCGCCGATTTTATTCTCATAAGTAATAGACTTTGGTTGTTTGTCGGGAACGCGCATTACGGCGATTATAGCAAAGCTGCTAAAATGCCGGTTTTATCCAATAATCCAGTCATGGCGATGAAAAAGATACTGATTTCAGACAAGCTTGCGGAAGACGGCATTAATTTCTTGAATGTCCAGGACGGTATACAGATACATATCCAAACCGGCTTAAATGAAGACGAGTTGTGTGAGATTATTCCGGAGTTCGAAGCCTTATTGATTCGCAGCGATACTCAGGTGACAGCTAAAGTTTTAAAAGCTGCGACTCGCCTGAAGATAGTCGGGCGCGCCGGCATAGGGGTCGATAATGTTGACTTAAATGCCGCGACTGAACAAGGCGTTATCGTAATGAATACGCCGGATGCCAATGCCACCACGACGGCGGAACTCGCTATCGCGCACATGTTTTCCTTGAGTCGCAATCTACCGTTTGCCAATCAATCGGTCAGAGAGGGTAAATGGGAGCGATCTAAGTTGATGGGCGCCGAAATTGCTCATAAAACGCTGGCAGTGCTGGGTTTTGGCACGATAGGCCGAATAGTCGCGCAACGCGGCAATGGTTTGGGAATGCGCGTGATCGCTTATGATCCGTTTGTAGCGCCGGATGTTTTTGCCATACATGGCGCGGAAATGGTCGACTTGGAGACCCTGGTTAAACAAGCCGACTATTTGACCCTACATTGTCCTTTATTGGAAAAAACCAAAAACATTATTGGCCGTGATCAATTGGTCATGATGAAAAAATCTGCAAGGTTGATTAATTGTGCCCGTGGCGGCTTGGTTGATGAATCGGCACTATACGACGCATTGAAAGAAGGTCGGATTGCCGGTGCGGCGCTGGATGTTTATGAGCAAGAACCTCCCAAGGATTCGCCGCTGCTAACATTGGACAATGTGGTATTTACGCCGCATTTGGGCGCTTCGACCAAAGAAGCGCAAGTGGCGGTGAGTGTCGAAATTGCCCGCCAGGCGGTTAAATATTTGCAAACCGGCGAAGCTGTTAATGCTTTGAATCTCCCTAGGTTGTCGGCAGAAGAGCTATCCAAGGCTCAACCATTTATGAACCTTGCTAATATTCTCGGTAAGGTTTTAGTAGGGTTGATCGATCAACCGATTCAAAAATTGGAAGTTGCGGTTTATGGAAAGGCTGCTGAGGTAAAAATTCGGCCGATTTCCGCAGAGGCGATGGTCGGTTTGTTGGGGGGGCAACTTTCCACGCCGGTTAACCGGGTTAATGTCGAGAATATTGCTAAACGCCAGGGGATTGCGTTGATTGAGTCGCAGACCGAGGAATCGGAAGGCTATCAGTCTCTAATCAAAATTACCGGGCACTGCGCCGATAAGTCGGTATCTCTGGCGGGAACGTTGTTAGGAAATCAACATCCACGCTTGGTCAGTATCAATCATTTCGAAATTGAAGTGGTGCCGGAAGGCGCGTTACTGATCACTCGCCACGATGATAAGCCGGGCGTGATTGCGGCGATTAGCTCGATCTTGGGCGTTGCCAATATCAATATTACCCGCATGCAAGTCAGTATCGCCGACGAACATCAATTGGCGATGATGGTCATCAGCATCTCTGATCCCTTAAATGAACAAGTATTGAAATCGGTTTGCGAGGTGCCTGCGGTGCACACAGCAAGGCAGATCGCGTTATGAGTTTTGAAGTTGTTTGTTTCGATTGCGACAGTACGCTGAGCCGGGTCGAAGGTATCGATGAATTGGCTAGGCGTAACGGTTTATTCGAACAGGTTGCGGCGTTAACCGATGCAGCTATGAACGGCGAATTGGCCCTTGAGGATGTCTACGCGAACCGGTTGGATTTGATCAAACCCGACCAAGCCGCGATAAACTGGTTGGCCGAGTTGTATATTGCCGAAATGGTTGACGGTGTCAGCGACACAATTAAAGCCCTGCAAGCCAATAATAAGCTAATCCACATCATCAGCGGCGGCTTGCGGCAGGCGATACTACCTTTGGCGGAGCAACTGGGCATACCGGAAGCGCATGTGCATGCGGTTGATGTGCTGTTTGACGAAGACGGTAATTACCAGGATTTTGCCCGACACTCGCCGTTGGCCGTCAGTGGCGGCAAAGCCCGGATTTGTCGCCGACTGAGGATGCATCATTCGTCCTTGGTCATGATAGGCGATGGCAAGACCGATCTGGAAGCTAAATTGGCCGGTGCCTATATGATCGGTTTCGGCGGTGTAGTCCGCAGGCCGTTGGTGGAAGAGCAAGCGGATAGCTACGTCTCGGATGCTTCGTTAGCGGCTATATTGCCGCTAGTATTGTAAGCAAGGGTCGATAAGCCGGCGGGACGATGGTAAAATTTCCAAATTTTTAGCAGATTCAGAGAGATAGAATGGCTGGGCATAGTAAGTGGGCTAACATCAAGCATCGCAAAGGCGCGCAGGACGCAAAACGCGGCAAGATTTTTACCAAACTGATTCGCGAGATTACCGTGGCCGCAAAAGGATCGGGTGGCGGTGATCCCGCCAATAATCCGAGTTTGCGTACCGCTATTGATAAAGCGCTTGGTGCTAACATGAAGCGCGATACCATCGACAACACCATCAAAAAGGCCATCGGCGCGGTCGATGGCGTGGTTTACGAAGAGGTGCGTTACGAAGGTTATGGTCCTGGCGGCACGGCGGTGATGGTGAATTGCTTGACCGATAATCGCAATCGTACCGTCGCCGATGTCAGGCACGCCTTCTCTAAGGCTGGCGGCAACTTGGGCACGGACGGTTCGGTGGCTTATATGTTTCGCAAGGTCGGTATTATCAGCTTCGCCAATGGTGTTGATGAAGACGCAGTGATGGAAGCCGCGATGGAAGCCGGGGCCGAGGATGTGGTCACCAACGACGATGGTTCTATCGATGTGTTTACCACCCCCGAAGACTATATGACCGTCAAGGAAGCTATGCTTGCTGCGGGCTTCGAGCCGGAAAACGCCGAAGTGACGATGCATGCCGACGTTAAGACTGAATTGGATAGCGAATCCGCCGAAAAAATGCTGAAGCTGATCGACCGTTTGGAAGATCTGGACGATGTGCAAGACGTTTACTCGAATGCTGACATCAGCGATGACATCATGACTGCGCTCGATGCCTAATCACACCGCAAAATTACTCGCACCAATACACTGTTGACCAGAATTTTAGGTATAGATCCCGGCTCGCGCATCACCGGATACGGTGTGGTGGAGTCGACATCGCGCGGTATTCGCTACGTAGCGAGCGGCTGCATTCGTATCAAATCCGACGAATTTCCCGAGCGCTTGAAGCAGATTTTTGATGGTGTTAGCCAGGTGATTGAGTTGTACCGTCCTGAGCAAATGGCCATAGAGCAAGTGTTTATGCACAAGAATGCCGATTCTGCCCTGAAGCTAGGGCAAGCGCGCGGCGCTGCGATTTGCGCCACCTTAAATCGAGATCTGCCGGTTTTCGAATATGCGGCTAGGCAAGTTAAACAGGCCTTGGTAGGCAAGGGCAATGCCGATAAGCAGCAAGTGCAGCATATGGTGAAAATTTTGTTGAGCATTCAAGGTGACATGCAGATCGATGCTAGCGATGCATTGGCGATTGGCCTGTGTCATAGCCACTATCAGGAGACCGCGATGCGTTTGCAGAAGGCGATTTCATGATCGGTTTTTTATGCGGTAAATTGATTTACAAAGCTCCTCCGCAACTGTTGTTGGACGTACACGGTGTCGGTTACGAAATCGAAGCGCCGATGAATACCTTTTACGACCTGCCGGCATTGGGTGAAGTAGTTAAGCTACATACGCATCTCGTGGTTCGCGAGGACGCGCATATCCTGTTCGGTTTTGCCACGGAAAGCGAACGCATGCTGTTCAGAACCCTGATCAAAGTCAATGGCGTCGGCCCCAAGCTGGCGTTGACTGTTCTGTCCGGGCAAAGTACCGAAGAATTCTATCGTTGCGTCCATGATAACGATGTAAAAGGTTTGGTGCGATTGCCGGGCGTCGGCCAAAAAACCGCCGAACGCTTGATTATCGAAATGCGTGGTCGTTTACCGGAACTAAACAAACTAACAGCAGCTAGTGATAGCCCAAGTTCACTTCCCGGTTCGGCAGCAAGTCCCAAGCAAGAAGCGATTAGCGCGTTGTGTGCTTTGGGTTATAAGCCAGCGGACGCGGCGCGGATGGTGCAAGCGGTTGCTGCGGAAGATAAAAGCTGCGAGGACATTATTCGTCTGGCGCTGCGCGGTGCGGTTAAATGATCGAAAGCGACAGATTGGTTACTGCGCACGGTAATAATGACGAAGAGCGAGTGGACCGAGCCATTCGCCCCAAGCGCTTGAAAGACTATGTCGGGCAAAAAGAACTCCGCGAGCAGATGGAAATCTTTATCCAGGCGGCGGTAACGCGCTCTGAAGCGTTGGATCATGTGTTGATTTTCGGCCCGCCGGGTTTGGGGAAAACCACGCTGGCCAACATCGTGGCTGCGGAGATGAATGTCAACATTCGTCAAACCTCGGGTCCGGTGCTGGATAAAGCCGGCGATTTGGCGGCTTTGCTGACCAATTTGCAAGCCCATGATGTGTTATTCATCGACGAAATCCATAGGCTCAGTCCCGCGGTGGAAGAGGTGCTGTATCCGGCTATGGAAGACTACCAAATTGATATTATAATAGGCGAAGGCCCGGCAGCCCGCTCGATTAAGCTGGATTTGCCGCCATTTACGCTGATAGGCGCGACGACCCGAGCCGGTTTGTTGACATCGCCTTTACGCGACCGTTTCGGTATCGTCCAACGCCTTGAGTTTTACACCGTTGAGGAACTGGCCAGTATCGTCAGTCGCTCCGCAAAACTATTGAATATCGGCATGGACGGCGGCGGTGCCGACGAGATCGCCTGCCGTTCGCGAGGCACGCCGCGCATCGCCAACCGACTCTTACGTAGAGTGCGCGATTTTGCCGAAGTCAAAGGCAACGGCACGGTGACTCGTGAGATTGCCAAACAAGCCTTGGATATGCTGAAAATAGACCAGCAAGGCTTTGATATGCTGGATCGGAAATTACTGACAGCCATGATAGAACATTTTCAAGGCGGTCCGGTTGGCCTGGATACGCTGGCTGCGGTAATCAGCGAGGAACGTGGCACGGTTGAAGACGTGTTGGAACCGTACTTACTGCAGCAGGGTTTTATCATGCGCACCCCCAGGGGGCGAGTGGTCACGCATAAAGCATACAGTCATTTTGGCCTGCCCGCGCCCAGGCAGCAAATCGGCAGCGATGACATCTTCGACAATTAATAATTCGTTAAGAGACGAATGAAAGAATTTAACTGGCCGGTACGAGTATATTACGAAGATACCGATGCGGGCGGCGTAGTGTTTTATGCGAATTATTTGAAGTTTTTTGAACGTGCCAGAACCGAAATGTTGCGTAGTGTGGGTTTTGAACAGGATAATCTTCTAGCCGAACAAAACCTGATTTTTGTAGTCCGTTCCGTGAAAGTAGACTATTTAAAACCCGCCCGCTTTAACGAACTTTTAGACGTTAGCGCAAAAGTTATTGAGTACAAAAAAACTAATTTTACCTTTGAACAAGCGATCACCCGGCAACAAGACACGTTATGTACGGGTGAAATCCGGATTGCCTGTCTTGATGCGCAAAGCATGAAGCCCAAACTTATTCCCTCTGCTATTTTGGAACATTTAAACTAATGAATACCGATTTATCCATCCTGACGCTGGTCAAAGAAGCCAGTATCGTCGTGCAGTTTGTTATGTTCATTCTGTTATCGGCATCGGTTGCGTCCTGGACCTTCATCTTCTCCAAACGGAAAGAATTGAAACAGGCCATAGCCATTACCGACGATTTCGAAGAGGAGTTTTGGTCTGGTGTCGGTTTGGCCGAGTTGTATAAAAAGATGTCCAGTGATCGGTTCGAGCCGGAAGGTATTGAAAAAATCTTTCTAGCCGGTTATCGCGAGTTTGCGCGGATGCGCCAGAAAGGCGATGTCGAACCCTCTGTCCAGGTCGAAAGTGCGCAACGGGCCATGCGTATCGAATTGTCCCGCGAGTTGGATAGGTTGGACGAGACTTTGCCGTTTTTGGCGACAGTCGGTTCGACCAGTCCGTATATCGGTTTGTTTGGCACTGTCTGGGGCATCATGAACTCGTTCCGCGCTTTGGGCGAAATTAAAAATGCTACCTTGGCGAATGTCGCTCCAGGTATTTCAGAAGCGTTAATTGCCACCGCGATTGGTTTGTTCGCGGCGATTCCAGCGGTAATTGCCTATAACCGCTTCTCCACGCGCTTGGATCGCTTGGCCGGCCGTTACGAGTTATTCGTCGACGAGTTCGTGGTATTACTGCAAAGACAGGCGCACAGCAAATGAATGTGGGCGGCAGCAATCGTAGATCGCGAAAAAAACGCGGAGTAATGGCCGAAATCAACGTCGTTCCCTATATTGACGTTACTTTTGTGCTGTTGATGATATTCATGATCACCGCGCCGCTGGTGCAAACCGGCGTCGATGTCGAGTTGCCGCAAGCCGAGGCTGAGTCTGTGGATTTACAAGATCAGGTGCCGGTGATCGTTTCGATCAAAAAGGACGGCAGTTTATACGTCGATATTGGCAATGGCGATGAAGAAGCCGATACGCCTGTCGATGTCGATACCGTTAAAACCAGAGTAGCGGCGGTATTCAGAAATAATCCCAAAGCCCAGCTCTACGTGCGTGGCGACCATGAAGTGGATTACGGCAGTATCGTCAAAGTGATGGTTGAGTTGAAGAAAACCGGCGCCCCAAAAGTGGGCTTGATGACCGCGCCGCCGCCAGACAGCAAATAAACACCACCATGAAAAGTTTTAAACCTTCGCTCGCGCAGGCGATAGCGCTGCATATTCTGATTGTGTTGTTGTTCAGTTTCAGTTTTCTCACCGAGACTGACGACGCGCAAATGTCGCCGCCCGCGGACATTATTGAAGCGACTGTATTGGACGGCGCGGAAATCGATGCGGAAGCCGAGCGCTTAAAACAGAACGAAACAAACAAGCAACAAGCCGAGAAACAGCATCAAGAGCAACTGGAAAACGCCAGAAAAGCCGAAGAGCAGTTGTTGCAGCAAGCTAAAAAGCAACGTGTGCTTGAAGAGCAAAAAATTCAGGAAGCCGCCGAAAAGCGCAAGCAGGAAGCATTAGAAGAAAAGAAGATGCAGGAACAGCTCGCTGCGAAGCGTAAGGAAGAGGAAAAAAAGTTAGAGGAGGCCAAGGAACGGCAAGCTCTCGAACAGAAAAAAGCCAAGGAAGCCGCGGAAAAGCAGAAACAGGCCGAACTGGACAAACAAAAGGAAGCAGCGGAAAAGCAGAAGCAAGCCGAACTGGAAAAACAGAAGGAGTTGGCGGAAAAACAAAGGGAAGTAGAGAAACAGAAGTTGCTGGAAAAGCAAAAACAACAGGAAATGGAGCGCGAAGCCAAGTTGAAGGAACAAAAACTGGCGGAAGCGGCGCGAGAGAAACAGCAGCAGGAAGCCGAAATCAAAAAGCTGGAGCAGGAAAAGAAGTTGCAGGAACAAAAAGCTCTGGAGCAGCAAAAAAAGCTGCAGGAGCAAAAGAACGAGGAAGCCAAGCGCCAAGAACAAGCAAAACAAGCGGAAGCCAAGGCCAAAGCGGAAAAGGAAAAGCAGTTAGCTGACGAAAAAGCTAAAGCCGAAAAAGAAAAACAGGCCGCGCTTAATGCGGAAAAAGCCAAGCAAGCTGCAGAAGCCGAGGCTAGGGCCAAAGCCGAAAAGGACAAACAACTCGCTGCCGAGAAAGCAGAGAAAGAACGCCAAGCCAAAATAGCGGCGGAAAAAGCCGAAAAAGAACGCATGGCTGCCGAAGCGGAAGCCAAGGCTAAGGCTGAGAAAGAACGTCAGGCCAAACTGGCTGCGGAAAAGGCAGAGAAGGCTGAGAAAGAAAGACTTGCGGCGGAAGCGGCGGCAAAAGCCAAAGCAGAACAAGAGCGCCAAGCTGCGATAGCGGCGGCTGAAAAAGCGGAGAAAGAACGGCAGGCTGTGGAAGCTGCCGCGGCGGCTGCGGCAAAAGCAGCTTCGGATAAGCAGGCTGTCGATTCTGCCAAGCAGATGATTGCGCGCAAAGTAGAAGGCGCTTGGACGCGGCCGATCAACGCAACGCAAGGCTTGCGATGCACAATTCAGGTAAAATTGTTGGCTAGTGGTGATGTGATGGACGCTGTGGTAATTGGTAGTAGCGGTGATCCGATTTTTGACCGTTCGGCGGAGAATGCAGTGAGAAAAGCCTCGCCTTTGCCGGTACCGCAAGATAGAAATTTATTTAATCAGGAATTTAGAGTTTTTACCTTCGTGTTTAAACCGGAATAATCAGTAAAACGGAAACGAGAGAATGATGTTAATCACAAGAATGTTAGTCGGCGGCATTTTGGCTGGGATGTTTACAGTGGCGCAGGCGGCCGGTTTAACCATAGAAATTACCAAAGGTTCGCAAACTGCGGTCCCTATCGCCATCGTGCCGTTTGCTCAACAAGGCTCTATCGGCAATGTTAAATTGTCCGATGTGATCAGTTCTGATTTGGGCGGCAGCGGTTTTTTCAAAACCTTGTCCGAAGACGATATGCTGACCAAACCCAGCGAACCCGAGCGGGTTAATTTCAAGGATTGGCAGGTACTAGGCCAAGACTATATGGCGATAGGCCAAGTGGTCGGTAATGGTGGCAGCTACAACATCCAGTTTCATTTGTTTAATGTGCATAACGGCCAGTTGTTGATGGGTTATCGTTTGACGGCCGGCGCTAACGAATTGCGTCGCGCGGCACATCACATCAGTGATCTGATTTACGAAAAACTGACCGGCCGCAAAGGCGCATTCAATACCCGGATTGCTTATGTCACCAGCGTTCGCCGCGGCAATGGCAAGCAGTTCATGCTGCAAGTGGCCGATGCCGATGGTTATAACCCCCGGACTATTGCCGAATCTCCGGAACCTATTATGGCGCCGGCTTGGTCACCGGACGGCAGCAAAATCGCTTATGTATCCTTCCACACCAAACGTTCGGAAATCTGGGTGCAGACTTTGGCGACGGGACAACGTGAAAGCGTTTCCTCTTATCCGGGCATCAACGGTGCGCCGGCTTTTTCACCGGACGGTAGTCGTCTGGCGGTTACGCTTTCTAAGGACGGCAGTCCCGATATTTACGTTTTGAACTTGGGTAGCCGCTCTTTGACGCGCTTGACCAACAGTTTATCTATCGATACCGAGCCGACCTGGTCGCCGGATGGCAGCTCTATCTTGTTTACGTCTGATCAAGGCGGCAAACCGCAGCTTTATTTGATGCCAGCTTCGGGGGGTAAAGCTAGCCGGGTTACATTCCAAGGCGACTATAACGCCAGAGGCCGTTTTTCCGCTGACGGCAGAAGTCTGGCGATGGTAACGGGTAGTGGCGGTGGCTATAAGATTGCGGTTATGGACATGGCCTCGCGCACTGTGAACGTGCTGACCGAGGGTAATCTTGACGAATCGCCCAGTTTTGCGCCTAATGGCAGCATGGTCTTGTTTGCCGCGAATCGCGGCGGGCGCTCGGCCTTATCGGTGGTGTCTACCGATGGCGCGATGCAACAGAAATTGGCCTTCGAGAGTGGCGAGGTCCGTGAACCGGCCTGGGCACCTTGATTGCAAGCGCGATAGCCCTCACACTATCGTCACCTGAGTTTTACTTAATATTTGGAGAAAATTGATGAGATTTAACAAAACCTATTTGGCTTTGGCCATGACTGCGATTTTGGTAACAACAGGCTGTAGCTCAACCGAAGAAGAAGGTTTGGCCGATTCTACCCAAGGTACCGATGCATCTACCAGCGGTTACAATGACGGTTCCATGTCCGGCAGCCAATTCGGTTCAGGCAATGGCAGCAGCTTTGGCTCCGGTTCCGGCGCGAACCTGGGTCCTGAGTTCAGCGATCCTAACAATCCGTTGTCCAAACAAGTGATTTATTTTGAATTGGATAGCAGCCAAGTCAAACAAGACTACGTACCTGTTGTTGCGGCGCATGCCCGTTATTTGGCTTCACACCCAAACCAGCACGTGATTCTATCCGGTCATGCCGACGAGCGTGGTTCCAGCGAATACAACATCGCACTGGGCGAGCAACGGGCCAAATCGGTGGAAAGAATGATGCGCTCGCAAGGCGTTACTGCCGGCCAATTGGAAGTGGTGAGCTACGGTGAAGAAAAGCCCGCTGTTTCCGGTCATGACGAGTCGGCGTGGCAACAAAATCGCCGCGTGGAAGTTGGCTATCAATGAGTAAGCGTGCGCTTCTGATACTGAGTCTCGGTTTTGGCTTAACTGCCGGAGCTGATGCTGCGCCTAACGGTGCGGGTTACCCGGCTGGGAATGCTTATGCACAGCCGGCCGCCACTGACAATGCTATTTTTGAAGTGTTGGGTAGATTGGAGCAGTTACAGTCGGAAGTGCAGCAATTGCGCGGCATGGTCGAGGAGCAATCCCAGACCATCGCCGATTTGCAAAGAAAACAAAGCAATATGTACTCCGATCTGGATGATCGGATGCAGGCGCTTACCGCGGGCGGGCAAACGCCGCCGAGTCAAACGCCTGCGCCAATTCCTGCAGATACTGCTGCGGCTGGACAATCGCCGGTTACAGCGGCTCAACCCGCTACGCCAGCGGCCCCGGTCGCACCAGCTCCGGCGCCAGTTGCAGCTGCGACACCAGCTCCGGTTGCGTCGGTAGTGGACAATAAGCCGACCGCGACGGCGGCACAAGGCAACGAAAAGGAAAGGTATCAATCGGCTTACGACACTTTGCGTAACGGCCACAATGCTCAAGCCATCAAAATGTTTCAGGATTTGCTGAAAGATTTTCCGGCCGGCGAGTTTGCCGACAATTCTCAGTATTGGTTGGCGGAGGCGTATAAGATCAATCGGGAATTCGATGCGGCGCGAGGCGCGTTCAATAAGGTGGTCAGCCAATATCCCAATAGTTCTAAAGTGCCGGATGCCTTGCTGAAATTGGGTTATATCGAATTCGATCTGCAAAACGCCGCAAAAGCTCGCGATTATCTGACGCGGGTGACGACCAGCTATCCAGGCACCACTGCCGCTCATTTGGCGGAAAAAAAGCTGGCGCAAATGCCGCAATAAATTGGCGTTGGGATGGAGCAAACGCTACGTATTACCGAAATATTCTATTCACTACAGGGTGAAGCGAATACGGTGGGGTTACCCACCGTATTTATTCGCTTGACCGGCTGTCCCTTGCGCTGTTCCTATTGCGATACCGCATATGCGTTTACTGGCGGCGAGAAACTCAGCATCGATGACATTCTCTTGCAAGTTAGCCGTTACAACACCCGCTATGTCACGGTAACCGGCGGCGAACCTTTAGCACAACCGGGCTGCAATCCTTTAATGGTTAGACTGCTCGATACTGGTTACCAGGTTTCGCTGGAAACCAGCGGTGCCTTGGATGTATCGATGGTTGATAGTCGGGTCAGTAAAGTCATGGATCTGAAGACGCCGAGTTCCGGAGAGCTTGAGCGCAATCGCTATGACAATATCCAGTATTTAACGTCCCACGATCAAGTCAAATTCGTGATTGCCGATGCTGCCGATTACCAATGGGCCAAGCAGCAACTTGAGTTGTATCGCTTAGTTGAACATTGCCAAGTACTGTTCTCGCCGGTGATGGATGTGATGTCGCCGACCGAGCTGGCTGAGCGTATTTTGGCCGACCAACTGCAGGTTCGGTTTCAAATTCAATTACATAAATTTCTTTGGAACGACGCGCGTGGAAAATAACAGCAGTTCCAGGCCGGCAATTATTTTATTGTCCGGTGGCCTGGATTCTATAACGGTCCTGGCACTTGCCAAACAACAAGGGTTTACTTGCTACGCTCTGAGTTTCGATTATGGCCAGCGCCATAATGCCGAATTGGAAGCGTCGAGGAGGATTGCCAAGCATTACCAGGTCGCCGACCATAAGATTATCAATCTCGGCTTGAGCGCAATAGGCGGTTCCGCGTTGACAGACGCTCGGATCGATGTGCCGACTTCACCGCAAGCCGGTATTCCAGTAACGTATGTGCCGGCCAGAAATACTATATTTCTGGCGTTTGCTCTGGGTTGGGCGGAAGTGGTGAACGCTCACGACGTATTCATCGGCGTGAATGCCGTCGATTATTCCGGTTACCCCGATTGTCGGCCAGAATTTATCAAAGCTTTTCAAGATATGGCCAACCTGGGCACCAAAGCCGGGGTGGAGGGCCATAAAATTCAAATTCATACGCCGCTGATAGCACTGAGTAAAGCCGAAATTATTCGACAAGGTCTGGCGCTTGGCGTCGATTATGCCGATACCGTTTCCTGTTATTCAGCGGATATCAAAGGCAGAGCCTGCGGTGTGTGCGATGCCTGCAGATTGCGCGCGGCCGGTTTCCAAAATCTGGGTGTGACCGATCCAACTCATTATCGACCTAAATAACCGGGGTTGACGCGCATTTATTGGAAACTCAAATAGCACGGGGATTTATTTGTCGGCTAAGCTATAAATAAATTTATCGTCGATCTGAGGGTCTTTCAGTATGCAAGTCAATCAAACCAAGTCCCAATTTGTCGCCGTGGCTTCCATAGCCGCCGAATTGAGCGCGGTGATGGAAGTGGCCAAGGAAATTTCTCTCGCGGCAGCCAATGCCAAAGCGATTGCTTTCCGCGCCGGTGAAAAGGCCAAGGGCTTCCAACCCATCACGGACTTCATAAACGAATTGGCTAAGGATACGATCGAATTGGTCAATAACATCAACGAATACGCATTCCATCTTTATCGTCTGACAGTCAATGAACAGCGCATGACCGAAGCATGCAGACGCTTCGAGAAAGTGGGGCAGTTGGCTGTCGGAGCCAGATATGCCGACTCCTTAGCCACCCCATTGCAGGAAGTCAGGTTAAGAACGCAGATTTGTCATCGAGAGTTTATTATCCAGGTTTCGGAATTACTGATTAAGTTGGCGGATGTGATGCATCCGGCCAGGGCGGCGCGGGTGATTGCTGCCAACTCCCGGATAGAAGCGTCGCAAGCGGGAGAGTATCTGCAAAGTCTGCAAGCGGTCGCTGAAAGCGTCGATAACGCCGCGCAAATAATCAACGACAAAGTACATAAATGCCGGAGTGCATTGACGATTATAAACGTCGCCGAATAGCGCACCCATCAAACCCAGTATGGCCAAGAGGTACAGTTAGCATGAGAATGACCAAAATTTATGAGGGCGCTTATCAATGGATAATGTTTGGCCGCGACGCACACAAGCCCGAGAAAATTATTGATACCAACCAATATATGGTAAGGACGGCCAATCGCTGCCTTTTGATCGATCCCGGCGGCATAGAGCTGTTTGCGCCAATGCTGGCGGCGGTATTACACCATGCGCCGGTCGAGGAAATTACTGATTTGTTCGCCTCGCATCAAGATCCGGACATCATTTCATCTTTGGGTTTATGGGATCAAGCGCTGCCCAATGCCAAGCTGCATGCCTCAGCATTATGGGAAGGTTTTTTAAGGCACTTCGGCTGCGAAACTATCGAATATGTACCGATTCCCGACCATGGCGGAGTCATCAATCTCGGTACTACCGAATTGCAGATTGTTCCCGCTCACTATCTGCATGCCTCCGCTAATTTCCATATTTATGATCCACACGCCAAAATCCTGATGTCCGGCGATGTCGGTGCAGCCTTGGAAGCGCCTGGAACGCCCGTCTTTGTGGACAACTTCGATATGCACGTCGATAAAATGCGTTTTTTCCATCAGCGTTGGATGCCCTCTAATCAAGCTAAGCGCGCCTGGATTGATCGGGTCAGGAAGTTGGATATCGACATACTGGCCCCGCAACATGGTCGGATGTTCAAAGGCGATGATGTGAAGCGTTTTCTGGATTGGTTCGAGGCCCTACAAGTGGGGATTGCCGTATAAAACAAGCATTTGCCGAAAATTGGGTTTATAATCCGGCCATTACGAGCCCCCGTCGCGAGACGGGGGTTTTTTGTTAGTGAGAGTAGTTGAGGTATCTCATCAAGCATGGCGCAAAAACTTTATATACAGACTAACGGCTGTCAAATGAACGAATACGATTCCGATAAGATGCGGGACGTATTGATCGCATCGCACGGCATGGAATTGACCGACATTCCGGAACAAGCCGATGTGCTGCTGCTAAACACTTGTTCGATCCGCGAAAAAGCTCAGGAAAAGGTATTTTCCGCCGTGGGGCGCTGGAAAAAAATCAAAGATAAACGTCCCGGTGTGATTATTGGTGTTGGTGGCTGCGTAGCCAGCCAGGAAGGTGCGGCCCTGCAAAAGCGCGCGCCGTATGTAGACATTGTGTTTGGTCCGCAAACCCTGCACCGCTTGCCTGAGTTGTTAAATCAAGCGCGTAGCGGCGGTAAACATGTCGTAGATATTTCTTTCCCCGAAATCGAAAAATTCGATAATTTACCGGAACCGCGTGCGGAAGGGCCCAAGGCTTACGTATCGGTGATGGAAGGTTGCAGTAAGTACTGTACCTATTGCGTAGTGCCTTACACCCGCGGAGAAGAAGTCAGCCGGCCGCTGAACGATGTAATTGCCGAAATCGAAACGCTGGCTAGACAAGGTGTGCGCGAGATCAATCTGCTTGGTCAAAACGTTAATGCTTATCGCGGCGCGATGGAAGACGGCGATGTGGCTAGCTTTGCGCTGTTGTTGCATTGCGTTGCCGCGGTCGATGGTATAGACCGAATTCGTTTCACGACATCGCATCCTTTAGAATTCACTGACGATATTATCGAAGCGTTTGCCGAAATTCCGCAGCTGGTCAATCATTTGCATTTGCCCGTGCAGAGCGGCAGCAACCGCATTTTGGCGGAAATGAAGCGCGGCCATAGGCGCGAAGATTATCTGGAAATCATGCGCAAGATGAAAGCGGTGCGGCCAGGCATCAGTTTGTCGTCGGATTTTATCGTCGGCTTTCCCGGCGAAACCGAAGAAGATTTTGAAGATACCATGGCCTTGATCGAGGAAGTCGGTTACGACCTGTCTTACAGTTTTATCTTCAGTGCCAGACCCGGTACGCCGGCAGCCAACTTTGCCGACGATGTCAGCATGGCCGTTAAGGAACAACGCTTGAAACGCTTGAAAGACCGCCTGAACGAAATGTTCATGGCTATTTCGGAGTCGATGATCGGTAGCGTGCAAAGTGTGTTGGTGGAGGGCATCTCCAAGAAAAACCCGTTGCATCTCACCGGGCGGACCGAAAATAACCGTGCCGTCAATTTCGCCGGACACCCGCGCCTGATCGGGCAATTTGTCGACGTGTATATTGCCGAAGCCTTGCCCAATTCGTTACGGGGTCGCCTGGTGGAATCGTCCATCGAAAAAATCAAGCAGACCGCCTAGTGTTGACCGCCGGCCATTTTTCTCAAGAAATTACCCTGTTACCCGCCGATGCGCAACGCCTGTCCAATTTTTGCGGACAGTTGGATGCGCATATCCGCCAAATCGAGCAACGCTTACAGGTGGAGATCGCCAATCGCAGCAATCATTTCAAGGTCACGGGTGTCGATGCCGCAGTGAAAGCAGCTTGCGCGGTGATTCAGAAACTATTCGAATTGACCGAGCGGGAAGAAATCACCCCGGAGCAAGTGCATTTGAGTTTGCAGGATGCCAGTATCGATCAGTTACTACAGGCTATGCCGAGCGTGAAATCGGAGCCGGTGGCGATTAAAACCAAGCGCGGTGTAATCAAGGGTCGCGGTTTTAATCAGCAGGACTATTTGCGCAAGATCATTTCGCACGACATTAATTTCGGTGTCGGTCCCGCGGGTACCGGTAAAACCTATCTGGCGGTCGCGTGTGCGGTTGATGCGTTGCAAAACGAGACCGTGCGGCGGATTATTTTGGTACGGCCGGCGGTGGAAGCGGGCGAGAAGTTAGGTTTCCTCCCTGGCGATATGGCGCAGAAAGTCGACCCCTATTTGCGGCCCTTGTACGATGCGCTATACGACATGTTGGGCTTCGAGCGCGTCGAAAAATTGCTGGAAAAAAATGTCATCGAAGTGGCGCCCTTAGCCTTCATGCGCGGTAGAACCTTGAACGACTCGTTTATTATTCTGGATGAGGCGCAAAACACGACGGTGGAACAAATCAAGATGTTTCTGACCCGGATCGGTTTCGGTTCCACCGCCGTCATTACCGGCGATGTTACGCAAATCGATTTGCCTAACGAAAAAATGTCCGGTCTGAAACATGTGTTGAAAGTGCTGAAGGATGTGGACGGTATCAGCTTTACCTTTTTCGGGGTGCGCGATGTGGTCCGACATCCGTTGGTGCAGCGCATCGTCGCCGCTTACGAGCTCTACGAAAAAGAGCACATGCCCTCGGCGTAGTCTATGAATTATATCGACATGCAAGTTGCTACTTCGGCACCTCATCCCGAACTCGAGCAGTTTCAGCAATGGGTGGACGCCGGGCTAGCAAGCTTTGAGGATGATGCGGACTGCGAGTTGGTGATTCGTTTGGTCGACGATGTGGAAAGCGCGGAGCTGAATCAGCAGTATCGGCATAAAAATGGACCGACTAACATCCTGAGCTTTCCCTTTGAAGCCCCGGCGGGCATGGACATGGACTTGCTGGGCGATTTGGTGATTTGTGCACCGCTGATAGGACTGGAAGCTGCGCAGCAAAATAAATTGCCCGAGCACCATTGGGCGCATATCACTATACACGGCGTATTGCATTTGCTAGGGTATGACCACATAGAGGATCAGGATGCCGAACAAATGGAAGCATTAGAGATTGAGATTTTGAGCAAATTAGGTATAGCAAACCCTTATATGGAGGATGGAAAGCAATGAGCGATGGTAACCCCCCGAGTAGTCAACCCCATAAGAGTTTGATCGAGCGCATCGGTCATTTTCTGAGTGGGGAGCCGCAAGATCAGGAAGACTTGCTGGAGATATTGAGAGAATCGCAAGAAAAACATCTGTTAGACTCCGACGCACTGGCCATGATGGAAGGTGTGATGCATGTGGCGGAGATGCGGGTCAGAGACATCATGATTCCGCGTTCGCAAATGGTCGTCGTTCCTAGGGAAGCGGAACTGGAAACCATCTTTCCTTTAGTGGTCGAATTTGCTCATTCCCGTTTTCCCGTCATCGAGGAAGATCGCAGTAAGGTGGTTGGTGTTTTGCTGGCCAAGGATTTACTGGCTCATGCTTTAAAGGATAAAACCCTGAAAGTCGAGGATGTGATGCGCCCGGTCAACGTGGTGCCGGAAAGCAAACGCTTAAACGTGTTACTAAAAGAATTTCGCACCGAGCGCAACCACATGGCCATCGTCGTCGACGAATACGGCAATGCCGCCGGTTTGGTGACGATTGAAGACGTCCTGGAGCAAATCGTCGGCAAGATTGAAGACGAACACGATGACGACGAAGTACAAGAATTTATTTCTCAGCGTAGCGAGAAAGAATTTATCGTCAGCGCGCTGACACCCATCGAAGAATTCAACGATTATTTTTCCGCCGCATTGGAAGACGACGAATACGACACGCTAGGCGGTTTAATCGTGCAGCGTCTAGAACATTTTCCGAAGAAAGGCGAGAAGGTGGAACTGGACGATTTCTGTTTCGAGGTATTGCGGGCCGACAATCGGCGAGTGCATTTACTGAAATTGAAGATCAAATAAGCGTGTTCAGTGCGCTGGTGCCTGAGGTATTAAGCATTAGCAGTTCCTCGAACGCATCGGCCGGCAGGGCTTTGGAGAATAAATAGCCCTGCCCATAGTCGCACTCCGCTTCCAGCAGTAGCTGGCGTTGTTGTTCGGTTTCTATGCCTTCCGCGATGACTTTCATCCCCAGCTTGTGCGCCATGACGATAATCGCTTCGCAGAGAATTTTGTCGCTGGAATTCGGCGACAAATTGCCGACGAAAGACTGATCTATTTTCAGATAATCGATATCGAATTTCTTCAGATAAGCTAGCGACGAATAGCCGGTGCCGAAATCGTCCAGCGATACTTGTATCCCTGCGTCTCGAAAAGCCAGTAATTGATCTTTCACCACATTACTGGCGTCCAGCAGCAAGCCCTCGGTAATTTCCGCGACGATGCTTTGTCCCGGCAGCTCAAGTGTTTGCAAGTATTCCAGCCAAGTGCCGTGGGACTGGTCGTCGTAAAACTGCATCGGCGACTTGTTGACGCTGATCTGAAAGTCCGGATGGTATCGGGCACGCCATTGTTTGACCTGTCCTGCCGCTTGTTTAAATACCCAAGTACCGATTTCGGCAATCAGGCCTATATCTTCGGCAATATGCACAAATTCGCTGGGGCTGACCATGCCCCGTGTCGGGTGTTGCCAGCGGATCAGCGCTTCGGCTTTATGGATGGCGCCGGAGCCCAGTTCCACGACCGGCTGGTAATATACTTCAAATTGGTTGGCCTCCAAAGCATGGCGCAAATCGTCGGCAATCAGCATGCGCGCTAGAGCGGCTTCCTGCATTGATGGAGTGAAATAACAATAGCGATTACGGCCCTGGTGTTTCGCTGCGTACATTGCCTGATCGGCGTTTTTTATTAATGTATCGATTCTCTCGGCGTCCTTCGGGTACAGGGTGATGCCGATACTGGCGGAGATGTAGGCGACTTTGCTTTTCAGCTGAAAAGGTTCGGCGAGTCTTTGCAGGATATTTTTGACCACCCGTTCGGCATCCTCAGCATCATCAAGTTCGCCGAGGATGACTGTGAATTCGTCGCCGCCCAATCGGGCGACAGTATCGGAATCGCGTACGCAATGCAGCAGCCGTTGCGAGGCATCTTTTAACAATAAATCGCCCATATCGTGACCCAGCGTATCGTTAACTTCCTTGAAACGGTCCAGATCAAGCAATATCAAAGCGACCTGCAAGCCGCTGCGATGTGCCTTTTTGATTTCTTGATCCAGCCTGTCATGAAACATGCGGCGGTTGGGCAGGCCGGTGAGCGGATCGAAATTGGCTTGGGTCCAGATCAGTTCTTCGGACTGCTTCTTTTGGGTGATGTCGGAAAATAACGCAACTCGCCGCTGCGGCAGGCCATCCGCGCTAAATATGGTATTGATGGTCAGTTGCTCAGCAAATATCTCGCCGTTCTTCCGACGATTCCAAATTTCGCCTTTCCAGTGACCGCTACTGTTGATGGCTTGCCACATGGCTTGATAAAACTGTTCGCCCTGCCGCGCCGAGTTCAGAATGTTATGGTTTTTACCGATGACTTCGTCCAATGTGTAGCCGGTCAAAGCGGTGAAAGCCGGATTGACATTGATAATCATGCCTTGTGCGTCGGTCACGGCCATCGCTTCGCTGCTGTTTTGATAGACTAAGGACGCCAATTGCAGTTCTTCATTACTGCGGCTGCGGTCGATTGCAATGCCGGCCAAATGTGAGGCCTGTTCAATCATCTGAATATCGTCTGCTCCTGGCTCTGCGGGATGGCGCTGGTAAATACCAAAAGTACCCAACAATTGGCCGGACGCGCCACGTATCGGTTCAGACCAGCACGACCCTAAACCGGCCCTAGCCGCAAGCTCGGTAAACGGCGCCCAATAAGTATGGTTTTGAATATCTTCGACAATCACTCGCTGGCCGAAATACGCAGCCGTACCGCATGAGCCGATACCGGGGCCTACGTAAAGTCCGTCTACAGCAGAATTGTAGAAGTCGGGTAGATGCGGTGCAGAGCCTATGAACAAGCGATTACCTTCGTTATTTAATAGCAATATCGAACAAATTAAGTCAGGATTTTGGGCCTCTACACCCAATACCACCGCTTGCAGGATCTCCGGCAGTGCCGCGCCTTTGGATACTAATTCCAGCACATGGTTATGGGCGCGCTCACGATTGGCCGCTTGTTGGCGGTCAGTAATATCCATGGCTATGCCGATGATGCCGACCGTCTCTTTGTTGATGTCTTGCAATGGCGTGCGGGTTATTTGTATGGTGTGCCGTTTGCCATCGGCAAATTTTATTTGCTCGAGGGACTGATGTGCTTGATTTGTTTGCGCTAAACACGCTTGATCGGCACTTAAAAAACGGGCTGCGATCTCCGCGCCGAACAACTCGGCCAATGGTTCGTTGGCAATTAAACGGGTTTCCGGCAGGCCAAGGGCATCGCAAAAAGTATGGTTTACAAATAAAAAGCGCGTATCAAGGTCGGCCAACCAAATGCCGACGGGGGCGTTGTCGAGAATGGCATGCAACTTAGCTTCGGAGGCATGTAACTCGGCTATTTGCGAGTTTAATTGTTCGGTCATCGACATGAAACTATTCGCCAGATAGCCGATTTCGTCGTTACGATGTGTCGGTAAGCCGGTTAGCGGCGTGCCCAGCTTGAATTGACCGATGGCGGTGGTCATCGAATTGAGCGGTTTTGCCAGGACGCGCGCCAACATTAGCGAAATTGCACTTGCCAGCAGGCTGAACAACAAGGTTATTTCGATAACGCTCACTCCCAGAGCTTTACTTTCCTGCAAAACGTTTTTCAGCGGCGTATATAAACCCAGCATGGCGAAGCGTCCGCTGCTTTCCGAGCCCAACGGCAGTTTTACGAAAGCGGCGAGTGAAGAAGCGGCCAAACTTTGCGTATCGCTGGTCGCGAATACCGAATGCGCTTGTTTGCCAGCCAGAATCGCTTTTACGTTCGGGATGTCATTCTGAATCAGGAAACTGCGGCCGCTCTCAAATCCAAAGGTTTTTGCCGCGTCGGGGTGAATTAAATAGTCCCCTCTGTCGTTGCTGAGCAGCAATTCAATATCGTCGGGAATATTGCCGCGTACTTGCTCGAATAGCCCTTGTAAATCGACATTGATGACGATCACTGCGATGGTAGTAGTGGCCGACTTGATCGGCATCGCTATCCGCAGTGTGGGTTTACCAAATCCCAGGTGAGTGCCTAATTCCTGATTTAAATTGATTTCCGAAACGTAATATTGCTCCGCAGCCAGCGGCAAGGTTTCGAATACGTAAGGAAAATGGTTTTTCTCTTGTAGCTGCGCGTCGGCAATCACTTTGAGGTTGTCTTGATCCCTATCGACTCTGACTAATTCCTTGCCGTAATGCTGCGTGTCGATCAAACGGATTTGACTGTATTCGGGATGGGCATTTAGCAAGCTGACAAAAATCTCCGCCAATTGATTTTTAAGTATGTCCAACTTTGCGTCAGGTATTGCCGAGACCATGTCGGCGCTGACCGGCAAATTGCTTAGAAACTTGACGTTGCTGGCGGTAGCTGCCAACGCATCGGCAAATCGGTTTCCTAGGGCTTGGGTGTCGTTGAGCAGCTTATCCTTGGCGGTTCCCACCAGCATGGCTCGGCTGCGGTCGTAAACATAATAACCAGTCAGGCCTGTCGATAGCGTGCCCAGCAGTGCCAGCCAGAAACCCAGTTTTATGCCTATGCTGGAGCGCACTTAAAATGCCTCGGGTGCTTCGCCGGAAATGATTCTATCCCATAACGTTTTGCGCGCCAGCGGATTAAGTATCGGTTCCAGCCAAATAATGGGTTGGTTTTGGGTGCTGTCGTTCTCCGGCGCTGTAATGGTGTTTGCCAAGCCGTGTTGCTGGGTTAGCGTTTCGCTCACTGCTTTTTCCAAGGTGTAATTGATCCATTTTTCTGCCAACTCGGGGTTCCGGCTATTTTGGGTGATGGCCCAGCAATCCAGCCAGGCCAGCGCACCTTCGCGGGGAATGACATAACCGATGTCTGCACCTGCTTCGCGCAGAGCTTTCAGTTGCTGGGTGCCGTAATTACCGAAAATCAAGGCTATTTCATATTTGACAAACAGTCTGGTCGCTTCCTCCGCGGTCGCGTAAAAGGTCAGCACATTACGGCGTAACTTGGCCAACTCGCGAGCAGCCTGTTTTAGCTCGGGATCTGGCATCCGGAACGGATTGGATACGCCCCTTAATAAGCCGACCATGGAGAAATTGTGATTACTGGCGTTAAAAGCCAATACTCGGCCCCGATAGGCAGGGTCCCACATAGCCGACATGGATTGGGGGGGAGTGTTAATGAGTTTGCGGTTATAGATCAGCCCCATTTCCGAGTAGGTATAAGGGACAGCATACGTGTCGTTTCCGCGAACCAGGCCGGGAATAGCTTGCAGGTTTTGGAAACGCGGCAATTGTTGGGCATGGTTGGGGATATTCGTCATGGTGATCGGCCTGCTCAGGCCTTGATCGATATAACGCTGCAATTCCGCAGTATTGACAGCAAATACGTCATAGTTGCCGCTATTGATTTTCTGCCAAAGGTCGTCGTCGGACGTTACCAGGGTTAACTCTATCGCCACGTCGAACCGTTGCTGGAATGCCGAAACCACTTCACTATCGGCGTAACCGTCCCAACTAAGCACCCGCAGTGTTTCCTGGGCGGATACCCATCCGGATGTTGCCAGACACATAATCGTAAGAAAATATGTCAGAACGGTGGCGGAACATTTGGCAGTAATGCTCATAAGGCTATCGGCATGAATTTGTCGGGCCATCATAACCAATTAGTATGCGCTTTCCGCCAATGTCGATATTGATATTATGTTGCCGCGCACAGATTCCGAAAATAATGCCATGAGGCTATCTGGTCGGATTGTCGTTTAGGGCGGGTCAGGATTAATCGGCTTGATCGACTTTGATCAGAATGCGTAAAGCATTTTGCCGGGTGCTGTGGTTGAAGCTGTTGAAGCCGTGATTGTCGGATTGTTCAGTGTCGGTGTTGCCGGCAATTTCCACCCATTCGCCGAGATTGGCGCGTAAAGTGGTGTGAGCGGATTGGGTTTCGATGTGGCCGTTGCGCTGAAAGCTATCCGACCACGGTTCTATATCGAGAATGACCTGGTCGCCTGCCAAGCGCGGCGTAACAGCGAAGCCGGTACTGGCTTCAATCATCTGGGTATTCGTGCTTACCGCGGAGCCGTAACCATAGCCCGAGTCGTATACGCTGTAATTTTGCACCGGCCGGACCTGTCCGGTTTTGATATGGGCCGCCTGGCCTTCCAGGGTGCGTAATTGTTGGTGTTGTTGCCGGTTTCGCAAGTCTTCGCTGTTGCCCATCATGCCGCGCATCTGAATCCTATTCGGCGTGGCGGCAATGGCCGCTTCTGCGTTCAATTCGGCTGCGGTTTTGCTACTGGTTTGCAAGACGCTGATGACTAAATTGCTGAGCCGAGCGTCGAGTTTTTGAATGACGGCCCGGATTTCGCCGAGTTTGGCGGGATTGGTTTTAACGATCAGACTGGCACCGTTCTCGATGACGCGATCATCGGCATCCAGCAGCGGTGCCAGTAAAGCGCGTACGTCGGAGGCCGGACGGTTCATCAGGGGGATGATTTCTATCACCGATTCGTCGGCAAGCGCTTGGCCGGCTATCAACATCAAGCCGGCCAAGCAGGTTTTAGATCTCATTGTAAAGCGCGAGATATTGATTCGCACTGTTTTGCCAGGAGAAATCCTTGAGCATCGCGTTACGTTGAATTTTCTTCCAGACCGGTCGGTTGTGGAATAACACCAGGCTGCGTTTGATGGCTTCTATCAGCGCGGCCGCCGACGCATCGTTAAACGAGATGCCGCTGGCGGTGCCGTTGGCAATACTTTCCGGCAATGCGTCGACTACCGTATCTGCTAAGCCGCCGGTCTTTCTGACGATAGGTATCGTGCCATAGCATTGGCTATACATTTGGTTTAAGCCGCAAGGTTCGAAGCGCGAAGGCATCAGGAAGATGTCGGCACCGGCTTCGATTTGATGCGCCAAGCGTTCGTCGTATCCAATGGTGATGGATACTTTTTCCGGATATAGGCGGGCAAACTCCTGCAGGCGGTATTCGATGCTTTTATCGCCGCTGCCCAGTAAAGCAAATTGCAAGGGTAGGGTGGTCATCTCTTGTAAACAGCTTAGTACCAGATCGATACCTTTTTGTTCGACCAAGCGGCCAATCAAACCAAACAAGGGAGTTTCCGATTCCACCGGCAAGCCCAGTTGTTGTTGGAGTGCCGCTTTATTGATTTGCTTGTCTTTTAGGGTATCGACGTTGAAAGGCTTTGCGATATAGGCGTCGTTCGCCGGATTCCAGACCGACACATCAATGCCGTTCAGAATGCCGCGTAACTGGCTTTGTTTATGCGCCAACAAGCCTTCCAATCCGTAACCGAATTCAGGGGTCTGGATTTCCTGGGCATAAGTGGGGCTCACCGTGGTAATACGGTCGGAATAGCTCAACCCGCCCTTGATAAAGGACAGCATGCCGTGGAATTCCAGACCGTCCGGGTGGAGTAATTGCCCCGGCAGATTTAACTGGGCGTAGGTGCTGCCGGGAAACAGTCCTTGGTAGGCCATGTTGTGAATGGTAAAAATCGTCGCCGGCGGTTTGGGTTCCAATGACAGCAGTGCCGGTACCAAGCCGGTTTGCCAATCGTTGCAATGCACAATGTCGGCGTGCCAGTCTAAATAAGCCCGGTTGGTGGCCACTTCGACGATGATGCGGCAAAACAGCGCAAAGCGCTCACCAATGTTCGGCCAGGGGCGTCCGGCTTCATCAAGGTATGGGTTACCCGGAAAATTAAAGAACGGCGGATAATCCACCAGCCAGACGATGACATCACTGTCCGGCAAGCGGGTTTCCAGTAGGTTAACGTCGCAATTGTTGACTCGCACCGTGCATAGGTAACGGCCGGGCTCGCAGTTCTTGATGCCCTGGTAATTGGGCATGATGATGCGCACGTCCTGGCCCAACGCGGCCAGGGCCAGAGGCAGGCTGCCGGCGACATCCGCCAGGCCGCCGGTCTTGATCAAGGGGTGGGTTTCGCTGCTCGCGAACAGAATTTTTTTCATGGCGATAAAACTACATTTTCAAAATAATACCGGCCAGGGGCGGCAAGGTGACGGAAATGGAGTGGTCTTGGTTCATCCAGGGTTGCGGTTCTGACAACACCGAGCCGTTGCCAAGGTTGCTGCCGTCATAATATTGAGAATCGGAATTGAAAATCTCGTAATAGGTGCCGGGATTAGGTACGCCGATTCGGTAACTTTCGCGTGGCACCGGGGTGAAGTTCAGGATCACGATCAAATCTTCATGCGCCGATTTGCGGCGATAACTAATGATAGATTGTTGATAGTCGTGGCAATCGATCCATTCGAACCCGTGATGATCGAAGTCGTAACGGTGCAGAGCGGTATGGCTGGAATAGAGTTTATTCAAGTCTTTAACCAGGGTTTGCAGGCCTTTGTGATGCGGGTAATCCAATACGTACCAATCAAGCGTACGGTTGCAACTCCACTCGGTACCTTGACCGAATTCGCAGCCCATGAACAACAATTTTTTACCCGGATAGGTAAACATCATCGTGTACAGCAGACGCAAATTGGCAAAGCGTTGCCATTCATCGCCCGGCATCTTATTCAACATCGAGCCTTTGCCGTGCACCACTTCGTCGTGCGAGAACGGTAGCACAAAGTTTTCTGTGAATGCGTAAAGCAGGCCGAAAGTCAGCGAATCATGATGGTAGGAGCGGTGGATCGGTTGTTCCTGCATGTAATGCAGAATGTCGTGCATCCAGCCCATGTTCCACTTCATCGAGAAGCCCAAGCCACCGGTCCAGGTGGGGCGAGTCACTTGCGGCCAGGACGTCGATTCCTCGGCCATGATCACGGTGCCGGGATGCTGTTCGTGGGTGACGGTATTCATTTGACGAAGGAAGTCGATGGCTTCCAGGTTTTCGTTGCCGCCGTACATATTGGGAATCCAGTCGTTGGCGTCGCGGGAATAATCCAGATACAGCATCGACGCCACCGCATCGACCCGCAGGCCGTCCAGATGGAATTCTTCCAGCCAGAAGAAAGCGCTGGACAGCAGGAAGTTTTTCACTTCGTTGCGGCTGTAGTTATAAATCAAGGTGCCCCAGTCGCGATGCTCGCCTTTACGTGGGTCTTCGTGTTCGTAAAGCGGCGTGCCGTCGAAGCGGCCCAGAGCGAAGTTGTCTTTTGGAAAGTGGGCGGGCACCCAATCCAAAATCACGCCGATGCCGTTTTGATGGCAGTGGTCGACAAAATAACGGAAATCGTCCGGGGTGCCGTGGCGGCTGGTCGGCGCAAAATAACCGGTGGTTTGGTAGCCCCAGGAAATGTCCAGCGGATGTTCGGTGACCGGTAGTAGCTCGATATGAGTAAACCCCAGCTCTTTCACATAATCCACCAATTGCTCGGCAAGCTCGCGATAATTCAGGAAATTGCCGCGATGGTCGCGCCGCCAGGAGCCCAGGTGTACCTCGTAAATCGACATCGGCTGATGCAGCCAGTCGTGCTGCGGACGGTGGTCCATCCAGCTGCCGTCTTGCCAGGTATAGCTGTCTTCTACTGTGACAATCGCAGCGGTTTGCGGACGGAATTCGAAATGCTGGCCGTAAGGGTCGGTTTTGACTAGCAGTTGGCCGGTATGGCGATTCAGAATTTCAAACTTGTACAAGCAGCCGGCAGACAGGCCGGGAATGAAAATTTCCCAGATACCGCTACTACCCAAGCTGCGCATCGGATGGCAGCGGCCGTCCCAGCGATTGAAATCGCCGATCACGCTGACCCGCTGTGCGTTCGGCGCCCAGACCGCAAAATGTACTCCGGGAATATCGGCAACGCTGTGCAGATGCGAGCCAAGCTTTTTGTAAATATGCCAATGCCGACCCTCGGCAAACAAATGTTGGTCGAATTCCGGCAGCACCGGGCCGAAGCAGTACGGGTCGTAGTGTTGATGGTCGTAGCCGTCCTTGTCCGTCCAAAATAATGGGTAATGCTCGGGGATGGCTTCGTTGCCCGGATGGTATTCGAAAAAATCGGTGTCGGGAATGCGAGAGAATTCTGGGCCTTTGGGACTGCTGATTCTTACGGTTTCCGCATAGGGCAAATACACTCTGATGACGTTATCGCGGCCTTGACCATGACGGCCTAGCAGGGCGAAAGGATCGTGATGCTTTGCTTCGGTGAGTTTGATTAGTTCTGAATCAAGCGTGTTGGTTTTGCTTGGCTTGTTCATTTTGCAATGCCTCAGTTATAGTTAGTTATCGGTTGGCAGGAATAGCAATTTTGGTAATGACCGACTTTTCAGCATCAAATCGCTTGAGTTTTTACTTTTCCGTGAAGAGTAACGATAATGGCTCTACGCGGCAAGTGGCAGGTAGAGAAATCTGTGAAATGTCGGTTGCAGCCGGTTTTGGGCGGTAAAGCTTAATTAATTGAAAGAGGATACACATGTCAGTCGTCGATACACATCAAACGGAGAGACGGGTCAATGATTTAACCCGCAACACCATTGCGTTAATTCTGGCTGGCGGACGCGGATCGCGGCTGAAGGATATGACCGACTGGCGGGCCAAGCCGGCGGTGCCGTTTGGCGGTAAATTCCGTATCATCGACTTTCCTCTATCCAACTGTATTAACTCCGACATTCGCAAGATCGGTATCCTTACCCAGTATAAAGCTGATTCGCTAATTCGCCACATCCAGCAGGGTTGGGGTTTTTTGCGCGGCGAGTTTGGTGAGTATGTCGATTTGATGCCGGCGCAACAACGACATGACGAGCATTCCTGGTATCAAGGCACCGCTGACGCGATTTACCAAAACATCGACATCCTGCGGGCCCGTAATCCTGAGTTTGTATTGGTATTGGCTGGTGATCATATTTACAAGATGGACTATTCGGTGATGCTGGCCGATCACGTTGCCAACAAGGCCGATCTGACTATCGGTTGTATCGAAGTCTCGCTGGAAGACGCCAAAGCGTTCGGCGTGATGCACGTGGATGAAAATCGCCGGGTCAAGGCGTTTGTGGAAAAGCCCGAAAATCCGCCGGTGATGCCCGGCCGGGAAAACACCGCGCTGGCTTCCATGGGTATTTATATTTTCAATGCTGGCTTCTTGTTCGAACAATTGATCAAAGATGCTGATACCAAAGGCTCCAGCCGTGATTTTGGTAAGGACATCATTCCGTCGGTGATCGAAAAATACCGGGTCAATGCTTATCCGTTCCTGGATTTACAAAGTGGTCAACAAAGTTACTGGCGCGATGTGGGAACCATTGATGCCTACTGGGCTGCCAATATGGAATTGGTCGGTGTTAAGCCTGATATGAATCTGTACGACAACACCTGGCCGATCTGGACCTATCAAGCGCAAACGCCACCGGCTAAGTTTGTGTTTGACGATGACGATAGACGCGGCCAGGCTATCGACTCCATGGTCTCCGGTGGTTGCGTGATTTCCGGCGCCACAGTGCGCCACTCCTTACTGTTCTCAATGGTGCGTGTTAACTCCTACAGCTCGGTGCAGGATTCAGTGATTTTGCCCGAAGTGAATGTCGGTAGACATTGCCGGATTACCAAAGCCATCATCGAAAAGGGTTGTCAAATACCGGAAGGTACCGTGATCGGTGAGGACCGGGCGGAAGACGAAAAACGTTTTCACGTCAGCGAGGGCGGTGTGGTGTTGGTGACATCCGATATGCTGGGACAAAGACGGAATTATGTCCGATAAAAAGCTTAAGCTGGTGCTCTGCTGGCACATGCACCAGCCTGAGTACCGCGACATGCAGAGCGGGGAATTCAAGCTGCCGTGGACCTATCTGCATGTGATCAAGGATTATGTGGATATGGTCGCGCATCTGGAAGCCGTGCCGGGGGCTAAAGCGGTGGTGAATTTTGCCCCTATCCTATTGGAGCAAATCGAAGATTATTCCAACCAAGTCAACGGCTATTTGCACGATAGAATTGCCATCAAGGACCCTCTGTTGGCTGCTTTGGTCGAACCTTCGGTTTCCGCCGATCCGGAAAAGCGCTTAAAGTTGTTACGCGATTGCCGGAAAGCCAACCGAGAGCGGCAGATCGAACGCTATCCGGCTTTTCGTAAGCTAACCAAGATGGCAGACTGGATTGAAGCTCACCAGGACTCAGTCAATTACCTGAATGCGCAATTTATTTCCGACATTTTGGTCTGGTATCACTTGGTCTGGATGGGCGAGACGGTCAAACTCAACGATAACCGCGTCAAACGCTTAATCGAAAAAGGCAGCGGCTTTAGTCTGCATGATAGGATCGAGATTGTTGAAATTATTCGCGATCTGTTGTCGAAAGTTATCTACCGCTATAAAGCTTTGGCTAGAAAAGGCCGCATCGAACTGTCGGTGACGCCTTATGCGCACCCCATCATGCCGTTGATGCTCGAGATAGATAGTGCCCGCGAGGCAATGCCCGGCGTAACCTTGCCGGGTATTAGTCATTACCCCGGTGGTGAAGAGCGCGTGCGTTGGCATTTGCAAAAAGGCTTAGCGACTTTTCGGCATTTTTTTGGTTTTGAACCGCAAGGTTGCTGGCCGTCCGAGGGCAGTATCAGTCAGCGGACCCTGGAAGTGTTAGCTGATTTTGGTTTCAAATGGGCCGCCAGTGGCGGTAATGTCTTGCATAACAGCATACGCGCCAGCGCGGTTGGCGAAGCAGTTGCTGTGCATCGCCCCTTTAAGCTGGGTTCTGCGGAGATCGCCTGTTTTTTTCGCGACGACGGCTTGTCGGATTTAATCGGGTTTGAATATTCAAAATGGCATGCCGATGATGCGGTGGCCGATCTGATTCAGCACTTGGAAAATATCGCCGATTATGAGCCACAGACGCCCCTGGTTTCGATAATCATGGATGGCGAAAATGCCTGGGAATATTTTCCGGATAACGGGTATCATTTTCTTAGTGCGCTGTATAAGCGGCTTAGCGAACATCCGCGTATCGAATTAACCACTTTTTCTGACTATCTGGATAGTGCCGCTCCCCAGTCTGGGTCCTTGCCGAAATTGGTGGCCGGTAGTTGGGTGTATGGTACGTTTTCGACCTGGATCGGCGATGCCGATAAGAACTGCGGCTGGGAGATGTTGGCCGATGTCAAAAACGCTTTCGACAAAGCGGTCGCCAACGGCAAACTCTCTGAGCAACAATTGGCTGCCGCACAGGTGCAATTGGGCGTCTGCGAGGGGTCGGATTGGTTTTGGTGGTTCGGTGATTATAATCCCGGCGAAGCGGTCAGCGATTTTGAAAAACAGTATCGGCTTAATTTGAGCAATCTCTATCGTTTGCTGGGCGAAGAGCCGCCGCCGTATCTGGCCTTGTCGTTTACGCAAGGTAGCGGTAGCCCGGCGATGGGTGGCGCAATGCGGCGCGGTCTTCAAATATAATAAAACGGAATAAACAACATGGGTGCTCTCTTGGATAAACGCCGCGCAGGTGTTTTGTTACATATAACATCGCTCCCGGGCCGTGGAGAGTGTGGTGATTTGGGTAAGGAAGCCTTCAATTTTGTTAATTTTCTGCACGATATAGGTGCTACCGTCTGGCAGACCTTGCCGCTGGGCATGACGCATGGCGACGGTTCACCTTACCAGTGCTTGTCGGCACATGCCGGCAATCCTGCCCTGATTAACATTCAATGGCTAGCCGACAAGGGTTGGCTGCAAACCACAGACCGTTGCGGCGACTGCCACACCAATGCGGAATACACCAAAAGCTGTTTGGTAACGAAAGCGTTCTATGGTTTTCAAAGCTTGGCTGATGCCGAGCAGCAGCACGATTTTAAGCAGTTCTGCGTGGAAAAAGCCGATTGGCTGGATGACTTTGCCTTGTTTATCGCTTTGCGCAATGTGTTTGGACATAAAAGCTGGAATCAATGGCCGGACGCGCTGAAGCAACGCGAGCCGGGCGCACTGAATGAATCAAAGCAGTTACTGAAGGCTGTGATCGAAACGATCAAATTCGAGCAGTATGTGTTTTTCCGGCAATGGCACGAGTTGAAAGATTACGCCGCCAAGCATGGCGTACTGATGTTTGGCGATATTCCGATCTTTGTATCGTATGACAGTGCCGATGTTTGGGCGAACCGGGCGGTCTTCAAACTTAACGATTTGGGCGAAATGGATGTCGTGGCCGGCGTGCCGCCCGATTATTTCTCTGAGAACGGTCAGCGTTGGGGGAACCCGCACTATGACTGGAAATATTTGCAGAAAACCGGTTTTAACTGGTGGTTGGATAGAATCAAATCCCAGTACGAAATGTTCGATATTTTGCGAATCGATCATTTTCGCGGCTTAGAGGCGGCATGGGAGATTCCGGCCAGCGAGCACACCGCCATCAACGGGCGTTGGGTTAAAGCGCCGGGTGCGGAATTGCTGGCGGCTATTCAGGAGCAATTTGCCTCGCTATCCTTGGTGGCAGAAGATTTGGGAATCATCACCGAAGAAGTGGAAGCTTTGCGCGACGATTTCGATTTGCCGGGCATGAAAATTTTGCAGTTTGCTTTCGGTGACGATAGTCGCAATCCTTATTTGCCCTGCAATTATCAGAAAAATAGCGTGGTTTACACCGGTACCCACGATAACGATACCACGCTGGGCTGGTTCGAAGGGCTTAATGACGGCGAGAAACAGCGTATATACGATTATCTTGGCTGGTCGAGCCTACCTATGCCCAGCGCCTTGATTCATGCCGCGTTAGGCTCGGTTGCCAATCTGGCGGTGATTCCGATGCAGGATATTCTGAAGTTGGGATCACCCGATAGAATGAACACGCCAGGCACAACCGAAGGAAATTGGCGCTGGCGGTTCGATTGGTCGCAATTGACCGATGATAAAGCCGGACATTTTGCGCATCTGGTGAGATTGTTCGGGCGCTAGGCTTTAATAACGTTTCAATCGTCGTCTTTTTTGCCGGTGTCTGCCGGGATCGGCAATACAGCGATGTCGTAACTTGCGATGATGGCCTGGATTTTATCCAGGTTTTTGTCGATCAAATCATTCAGTTGTTGCTTACGTTTGTTGTCGCCTTGGCGCATGCCCATGGCTATTGAAAAATCAAACTTTAAGCCCGGTGAAGATTGCATAGGTATAGCAATATAACTGCCTTTTGCGGCTTGCGATTGCACATATCCCGCCATAGGTCCCCAAAGTATCACCATGTCTATTTTTTTGGCACGTAAGTCTTTTTCGATTTGCATAGCGGTGTTGTGTTCGCTGTCTCCGGTCATGCTTTGGTAGGGAATTCCCTGCTCCAGCAAGCCGTTTTTTTGCAGCCATTCGGTACCTGGACCGCGGTCGAACATTGCTATTTTCAGCTTTTCCTGCCTGTCCAATGGGAGATTGGCTAGTTGTGTGCTGTTTTTAATATCGTCCCAGCCACGGCCTTTGGCAATCAGCAGCACATAAGTCGAGTGGAAGTAGGGTTTGCTGGTATCGGTAAGATCGTAGCCCGCTGGCACGCCCATCACTACATCGCATTTAAAGCCTTCGCCGTTATCGTTCTCGGCTTTCAGTGTGTTGCGGATGAAGCCGATTCGTTCCGGTAGCCAGGTGTATTCCAGTTCCTGTCCTAACTGTTCGGCAAATAGGGCGGCGATTTTGTTTTCGTAGCCGGTTTGTTCTTTGGTGGAATAAGGCGGGTTTAACGGGTCGGCGCAAACCCGGAATTTATCTTGGGCATTCACGGAAATAGTGGCTACCGCCAAGGTCGCCGTCATTAACAATCTTGAGGCGGTTGAGAGCATTTTCATCGCAGTTTCCTTTTAGCTGGGGTCTATACGTAAAAAAGCCTTGGCCGATGACTCGGCCAAGGCTTGCTTTACTGAAATCTAACGAGTTAGATCTTAGTTAGGCAGAGCGAACACAGTCAGTGTACCACCCAATTTGGTGTAAGAGCTCAAGCTTCTGTAAGCACCCACCGCGCCCAAACCTTCTGAGCTGGATGCAGAAGTACCGTCGTCGATACCGGCAGCGATACCGATACCAGCCCAACCGCCGATACCTGACAGAACGCCAACGTATTGTTTGCCTTCAAATTCCCAAGTATTGACGTTACCGATGATGCCGGACGGAGTTTTGAATTTGTACAATTCTTTACCGGTTTTAGCATCAACTGCTTTCAGGTAGCCTTCCAGGGTGCCGTAGAATACGACGCCGCCAGCGGTAGCAACCGAACCTGACCATACAGAGAATTGCTCTTTGTTAGACCAAGCGATTTTGCCGGTTTTAGCGTCATAAGCGGTGAACTGACCCAAGTTGGTGGTGCCGTCTTTTTTACCGGTCAGCACGTCAGCGCCGGCAGGCATCATCGACAGCGTGGCACCTACATAAGGTTGACCTGCGGTGTATGAAACTTCAAAGGGTTCGTACTCCATGCACAAATGGTTGCCTGAAATGTAGAACAGGCCGGTTTGTGGAGAGTAAGAAACAGGTTGTTGGTTTTTAGAACCCAACGCCGCAGGGCAAGTACCTACAGTGTTGACGTCTTCACCGTGGTGCTCGGTAGAAAACTCAGGCACAACTTCAGGACGGCCTGATTTCAGGTCGACGTGGGTAGCCCAGTTGACGGATTTGTCGAATTTTTCGGCAACCAACAGTTCGCCTGTTTCGCGGTCCAGGGTATAACCGAAACCGTTACGGTCGAAATGCACGATGGTTTTGTGCATTTTGCCTTTGACTTCTTGGTCAACCAGAACGGTTTCGTTGATACCGTCATAGTCCCATTCGTCATGTGGAGTCATTTGGTAAACCCATTTAACTTCACCGGTGTCGGCGTCACGCGCCCACAAAGACATGGACCATTTGTTGTCGCCTGGACGTTGTACAGGGTTCCAGGTCGATGGGTTGCCTGAACCGTAGTAAACCAAGTTCAGTTTAGGATCGTAAGAATACCAACCCCAGGTAGTGCCGCCGCCGATTTTCCATTGGTCGCCTTTCCAGGTGCTAGTACCTGAGTCTGGGCCGACTGGAGTCACTTTACCGTCTTGCCAAGTGGTGGATTTGCCTGGTTTCAACAGGGTGTCTTTATCCGGACCCATACTGTAGCCTTTCCATTCCAGCTGGCCGGTGCGGATGTTGTAAGCAGCCAAGAAGCCGCGTACGCCGAATTCGCCGCCGGAAATACCGGTAATGACTTTATCTTTAACAACCAATGGTGCGTTGGTGTTGGTCATACCCAATTTTGGGTCGCCGTTTTGAACACTCCATACGCGCTTACCGGTTTTGGCATCCAGCGCAGTCAGTACGGTGTCTGATTGTTGCAGGAAGATTTTGCCGTCGCCGTAAGCCAAACCGCGGTTAACGGTATCGCAGCACATTACTGGGATGGTGACGTCAGCGTCCATGGTTGGGGTAAATTCCCAGATGACTGCTTTAGTTTTTTGATCGATCGCGTAAACGGTGTTTGGGAACGGAGTGTGGATGAACATGACGCCGTTAACAACCAAAGGGCCGCCTTCATGACCACGCAAAACACCTGTAGAAAAAGACCAGGCTGGTTGCAGGTTTTTAACGTTTTGAGCGTTGATTTGCGACAGCTTGCTGTAACGTGTGCCGGCGTAGTCGCCGCCCCATGTAGCCCAGTTGGCTGGGTCTTGTGTCAGTTTTTCAACATCGCTGTTAGCGGTAGAGACAGTTGGTGCAGCAAGTAAAGTCGCTACAGTCGAAGCAAGCAGCCAGTTTTTTACAGGCTTCTTCATATGTTTCCTCCTGGTAATCTGTTGATGAGACAGAGTACGGTTTTGTGTTGTTAAGACTAATATTAGTTTTAAAGCTCTGTTTGGATGACTGCCCTTTAGGGCTTGTTCGGCTATAACCGAGCGCAGAGGGAGAGCCACACCAAGCGCGTAAATTGAAGGATTTTTTCCTAAAAGTCAACCGGAAAAACTCTCCCGGGATGGCAGCGAAACAATAATCTCAAGTCTTATAATGCCTTAGGATTTCTCGGCGATTCAGCTATCTGGAAAAACAGACACCCAGGCCGCCCAAGCCACAGTAACCGGACGGGTTTTTAGCCAGATACTGTTGATGATCTTCCTCGGCATAATAAAAAGTCGGAGCATTGCGGATTTCGGTGGTGATTGCTGGAAAGCCGGCGGCTGTTAATTTTGCTTGGTATTGTTGTTGGCTTGCCACGGCTGTTTCATATTGGTCGTCCTGGCAATAGATGACTGATCGGTATTGGGTGCCGACATCGTTGCCTTGTCGCATGCCTTGGGTGGGATTGTGAGATTCCCAAAATATTGCCAATAAATCCTGGTAAGACACTACGCCCGGGTCGAACACCACCAACACCACTTCGGCGTGGCCGGTCATGCCGGTGCAAATTTCCTGATAAGTAGGGTTGGGTGTAAAGCCGCCGGCATAGCCCACTGCGGTGCTGAATACGCCGGCTTGTTGCCAGAATTTACGTTCGGCACCCCAGAAACAGCCCATGCCGAACACGGCTTGTCGCAGATGCGCCGGAAATGGCGGATGGATAGGATGTCCGTTGACGGCGTGAAATAGGCCGCTGTCTATGGCTTGCTGACGTCCCGGTAAGGCTTGGTCGGCGCTGGGCATAGCGGTTTTTTTGAATAGAAAAGACATGAGTGCATCCCGAGGTCGAATGATGAGGGTGTGCGGATTATAATCTCCGCTTATTTAAGAGGATTCCACTAAATCATGAAACAACAAGATTGCTTACGCCGCTTTATTTTCGAGGAACACGGAGTTCGTGGCGAATGGGTGCGGCTGGAACAAAGTTGGAAGCAAGCTAAACAATATCAACATTTAGTCAATGATGCCGTCGATGCGCAAATGGGACAAGCCTTGGCGGCGGTGGTGTTGTTGTCGGCAACCATCAAGTTTAAAGGCGCGATGATCATGCAGATTCAGGGCGGCGGCGATTTGAAAGCCCTGGTAGCGCAATCCAGCAACGAACGGCAAATCAGGGGCTTGGTGCGCAGTGAGGCCACTGTCGCCGGCGCAAATTTGCTGGACATGGTAGGTGAGGGCGGCCGATTGGTATTGACCGTGGAATCGGAGAATGCCGAACCTTATCAAGGTATCGTCGGTGTGGAGGCGGAAACGCTGGCGGATGTGTTGAGGACCTATTTCACTCAGTCCGAGCAACTCGATACCCGGTTGTGGCTGTTTGCCAATCAAACCCATGCGGCCGGCCTGTTCATCCAGGAGTTACCGAGTAGCAATCAGAACAAAGCCGACTGGGAACGCATCGAAATATTGGCGAATACCGTTACCGCCGACGAACTGTTGAGTCTGGATTGCGAGGACTTATTGCACCGTTTATTTCATCAAGAAAAGGTCAGGATTTACGATCCGGAGCCGGTGGAATTTAAATGCAATTGCTCACGGCAAAAAATCGGCGGCACTTTAGCGGCATTGGGGCGGTCAGAGTTGGAAGCAATTTTGCGGGAACGCGACGACATCGAAGTCGATTGCCAATTTTGCGGAGCGCAATACCACTTTGACAAGGTTGATGTGGAAAACCTGCTGACCAATCCGGCAGCCGAAACTGATAATCACTCGCCTACCCGGCACTGAGGGGGCTATGACTAAAATTAACCGCTTTTTTCGCCTGTCTCTGGCTTTTGTATTACTCAGCAGCATGACAGGTTGTTTGCACTGGTTGCACGCCTACCAGACTTATTTGCAAATGGACGAGTTTGATCGTTATTTTGCGGTGACATCTAAAGAAGATTTCACCGTGCATTTTAAGCAACCCAAACTGCTCAGCGAAGATTTTGTGTCGCTGGCTAAGTTGCATGCCAGTAGCGAAGAGCATACCGGGGACGGCAAACGCTGGCGCTATTGGTTTCGTAAGATCGACAAAGACAGCAAGCTGATTGCGCCGGAAATCAGTTTTTATCTGGATCTGGCCTTTAACAAGGAAGATAAAATCACCGATTGGACTTTCTCCAACCTATTCCTACAAATCGCTCCGCCGGAGTTTTTGGAGGCATCATTTCGCTCGCTGGGCGGTGCGGAAATCAACGAAGAGAAAAAGCAGTTAAGAGCGAAGGCTGATCAAATGGAGAAAATCGCCGCGCTGCTGCCAAAAAAAGCCACGGTAATTAAACAACTGGGCGAGCCGCTGGAAATCACCGATGAAGAAAAACAGGAAGTGTATCTTTACCATTTTCGGCTGGATGCCAAGGATATCGAAGAAGGTTACGAGGACAGAGCTTTGAGCGAAATCAGGTTGATGTTCGATAAAACCACCTCCGAATTGATCAAGATGTCCGGCCGCTTTGCCGGCTTAAAAATATCGATCAATTACAGGAATTTTCAGGAAGAAGACGATAAAAAAGTGGCGGGTATGTGAGCTAGAACGGCAGGCATAAAAAAGCCCACGTAAAGTGGGCTTCGTCCGGTGTTATTTTTTATATTGATTGGACGCCTACCGTTGTACGGCAGGTTAATTTCTTGCGTTTATTGTTGTTCTTATACCGGATTAACGGTCGCCTATCCCCCCCTCATTTAACGGTCTTGATTCTTTCGAATCATCTGCGTTTCGCTGAAAGTGGGCGCATTCTATTGGATTAAAAAACTGCTGTCCACAAAAAAGTGTGACAATTTGTCGCACATTAGTTTTGTGGGCATTCTGCTTGGTTTCTCCTCGGCGTGAGCGAATGTCCGAATCGTCTGATTATTGCCGCTTTAGAGAGCTAATTGCTTGTCCAGCCAGCGGTTTTAACGAATTTTGCTCGCCTTGACTAAGTGGGATCGCAAGGTAACTTCTCCCGAGTGGTGCTGGTGATGTTCAGGTTTAGGTCGGGAGATAGCTAAATTTGACTTATTAGTGCCACTGCGAACAAATGACGGTATTTTTACTTTGCTGCCGGCTAAATCTCGAGCCGTTTGAATACCGTGCAGTATTGTCTTATAGGCTCTTGCCTGTCAGCGCTGCGTCCAGCCGGAAGCCGTTTCTACAAATTGTCCCGGTGCCGCTTGGCCTATGACTTTCTGAGCGGTCAGTCGCCCCACTTCCTCCACAGCAACGCCGTTTTTAGCCGCTATGCGTTGATATTCCGCCAGGCGTTGGGCGTTAATGCTTTCAACCAGGGCTTTTATCTCGGCCGATGCATCGGGCTTGACTAGGCCCAAGAAACCGTTCATTTGTTCACCCACCAACCCAGCCGATTTTGCCTGGGCTAGATCGGTGGCGTTGACCGGTAGGGCGGTCAGATATAAGCCCAGAAACAAAGGCGCCAAAATTGATAGCAAATTTTTGTTGTTCATCACTCGCTCCTTTAAAACAAGCCTTTTTGGCTGGAAAGCAATTCGTCTACGTCTTTTTCCACTTTCAGACGGATTTCGTGTTCGATTTTGACGTTCATATTGATCTCAATCGGTTTGTCCGGCGCTTCCAACCTGACGGAGGGCGAACACCCCGTCAGGTAGATGCTGCCGCACAAGATGGCCGCGCTACTTGCAGCTTTCCAGTTCATTGATTCCTCCGGTCCGCCGGCGGCGGTTTGGGTGGTTGATCCCCGCTTGGGGGCTTGGGCGATGCTCCTGCATCGGCCGGTTTGGCGATAGCCTGTTCCAGAATGGTCCGTTCCAAATCGCCGGCTAAAATACCTTTTTGTAGCAACTCGGGTAGCTGGCCGCTGATATTTAGGTTAAACGCCAGCGGATGGCCGGACAATACTTCCGGGTTATTGCCTTCCAGGCGTAAGCCCAGGTGATAGTCGCCGTTTGGGCGATAATTTACCTTGGCTTGCAGATTCCGGTAAACCAGGTTTTTGAGAGCCTTAAAGGCGATATTCTGACTATCGGCCGGTCCCATATAGCGTAACACACCCGGCTGTGTGCCGCTGAGGCTGCCGTCTTGCACATCTATGGCCCCCGCCGACAACTGCAACGGTAGTTCGCCGTCTATTGAGCCGGTTCCGGAAATATTCGGATAATGCAGGCTTATTAAAAGTTGCGACAGATCGATGTCATGCAGTCGTAAAGTCAGCAGTATCGGCGTTTGCTCCAGCGGTATTTTGTCCGGTTTCAATTCCATGATGCCGCCGAATATTGCCAGATTGGCTTGGCTTAGTGTCAGTTCCTGATCGAGATAGCGGGCCTTGATACTAAGATTTTGCGCTATTAAGTCTTTACCTAATCCCAGCGTAGGTATCTCGGCAGACAAGTCCAAGGCGCGATCCGCCAGCTCCGGAATGTTCAGTTCCACCTTGCCGTTCTCGATTTTCGCCGCGCCGGCCGTCAAGGCCAAATCGGCGATAATCAATTGTGCTGTTCCGGAAACATCTTGATTGCCTGGTCTATGCAGTTTTAGATTTCCGTGTGCCTTGCCGCCGGCAACCGTCCAACTGGCCGCCATGGCCGGTAACCAGGGCTTGATTAAATCGAATGCCTCGCTGGCGGCCATGTCCAGGCGGCCGTTCATATCGATTGTTTGCTTGTTCGTCATCGACAAATCCATAGCCAGCAGAGACTGTTTATCTTTTGTCAGAAAGGCTTCAGCTTGCAGCGTGGCAAAGTTGTCCTGCGTAGTGGCGCTTGCACTGAGCTGCGTGGCGCTTAGTAGCGGGCTTAATTTGGCTAAGTCGTATGACTGGGTTTTTGCTCGCAAAGTCTGCGGTATCAGTAAGCTGTTGTTAAGCCACTCGATCAGCGACAGCGCGCCGGCATTTAGGTTGATTTGCTTGGCGGGGCTATCCAGTTGTTTGGCATTCAGTTCGAATATACTGCCAGTTGGCAGCCGTTGGACCTTGAGTTTGGCGGCGCTAAAACCGGGATCTATTTTTAGGTGAATGGATTGTTGGGCATCCTGAAACCTTGCATTGATGGCATCGGCCGCACCTCGTGTGACGTCTGCTTGACCAGCAAAGCTGCTCAATCCCCAAGGCGTATCTACATCAACTTCCAGTTTCGCGATGCTCAATCGGTCCAGCGGTAAGCTGATAGGAGTGTTTTCCGATGTCTGCGTCGCAGCTTGGTCGGTAGGGTGGTAGTTGAATTTCAGCGCGGCGTGGCCGATGCTGACGTTGCTGATAGTTCGCTTTTCCAGATCGTAATCGGTTGAAACATTCTGCATCGCAACCGATAAGTTGCCAGCCGGTGTGGCGAGGCCGAAGCTGATTTCAGCCAGCTTGGCTTGCTTGGAATCAAACGACAGCCCCGACAACGAGGGTGGGCTGAGCGCGCTTTGTTTCAGCGCCTGTTGCAGTAGTAACTCCAGCAGAACTGAACGCTGCCACCATAGGGCCAGGCAAAATAACCCAAGCATCAGCAGCGTAATAGCCATCTTGCGCCGCCATGAACCGCGCTGCTGCAAATTATTTGTGGTGGCAGGCAAGTTCATAGTCTGCCGTAGCCGGTCTGTTGCGTGACTAACCAGTACATGGCAGCTGGGAGTTTGGGGCGATAGACACGCAAAATCGGCTGCCTCAGCCCAAACGCTCGATAAAGGCATCGACTTGCTCAGCCTGCGTCGCAAAACTGGTGACCAAACGCACCAATACTTCCTGGTCGGCTACCAGACCAGGGTTTGCGCGCGGCGGATTCCAGGGGTAAAACACCGCCCCTTGTTGTTGCAAGAGGTCCGCGTGCGCTTGGTCTAGCACGGCAAACACCTCATTGGCTTCTGCATGCCAGGCCAGGCGGGCGTTTTTTGAATGGGCAATGCCGTTTTGCAAACGCGCCGCCATCGCGTTGGCGTGGCAGGCGAGATTCAGCCAAAGTCCGTCGTCTAAATACGCTTCAAACTGACAGGCGATAAACCGGCTTTTAGATACCAACTGCGCGGCGCGCTTGCGGATAAACGGTAAATCTTTGGCCTGTGCCGGATTCATAAACACCAAGGCTTCCGCGCACCAGCAGCCGTTTTTGGTGGCGCCGAAAGACACAATATCTATCCCTAGTTTCCAGCTCATTTCCGCAGGCGTTAACCCCAGCGAGACTAGCGCATTGGCAAAGCGCGCGCCGTCCATGTGCAAGGGTAAGCCGTAAGTTTGGGCAATGTCGGCAATCGCGGCAATTTCCTCCGGTTGATAAAGCGTGCCGATCTCGGTGGCCTGAGTGATGGAAATGGCCATCGGTTGCCCGGCATGCACAAAATTAGGCGGGAAACGCTCGATTTCCGCTTTCAGATTTTCCGGATCGATTTTGCCGTTGTCGCCGTCCACTGGCGCCAACCGTGCGCCATGCGTGAAAAACTCCGGTGCGCCGCATTCGTCTTCCAGCATGTGTGCTTCTCGATGGCAAAACGAGACGCCGCCCGGACGGTTGACGGCCGCCAGCGCCAGCGAATTGGCGGCCGTGCCGGTGCTGACGAAATAGACTGCAACTTCCCGTTCGAATAGCTCGTTAAACTGTTGCTCGATTTTGCGATCCAGCGCGCTGGCGCCATAGGGGGCTGAAAAGCCCGCGGAGGCAGCCAACAAGCGTTGGGAAATGGCCGGATGAGCGCCGGCCCAGTTATCGGATGCAAAATTCATGGTTGCTATCATGGCGGTGATGTTTAATGTATGGGCTATACGACGGTATGAACTATACCAACGATACCGCAATCCGACACGCGAGCCTGGCTTTCGTTCGGCGTATTCCCGGAAAATAGCAATCTTTTAAGGCACTCTCAACTCATGCAAAATACCATTCGCGATCTCGTGCTTCAGGCGACCGGTGCCGATGATGCATTTCAACTTGAAACCATTCAAAGCCTTTGGAGCGGCTACGGCTATATTTTGCGCTATGGCGTAAGCGGCTGCGACAGTGCTAGCGTGATCGTCAAACACGTAAAACTGTCGGCACAAAGTCTGCAAACGCCCGGTTCCAATGAAGATTTATCGCATCGGCGCAAAGTCCGCTCTTATCAGATAGAGGCGGCCTGGTACCAAAGCTGGGCCAAACGTTGCGACGCGGATTGCCGAGTCCCGGCGTGTTTAGCTTTCGAAATGTTCGGTGAGGATATAGTCATGGTCTTGGAAGATCTGCATCCGGTGGGGTTTCCGCAACGTCACTCGCGGGCCGGGGAACGGGAGATACGCACATGTTTAAATTGGCTGGCCAATTTTCATGCCACGTTTATCGGTGAAAATCCTAGTGGTTTGTGGCCCACCGGCACTTATTGGCATTTGCAAACCCGGCCCAACGAATGGGAGGCCTTGCAGGATATTGTCTTGAAAAATGCCGCGCCGATGATTGATCAAAAACTGCGCGATACGCCGTATCAAACCTTTGTGCACGGCGATGCCAAATTGGCCAATTTTTGTTTTTCGGCGGACGGCAGCCGGGTCGCGGCAGTGGATTTTCAATACGTCGGCGGCGGCTGCGGCATCAAGGATGTCGCGTATTTTATCGATAGCTGTTTGGGCCAGGAAGAATGTCAGCGCCGGGAGAGCGAATTGCTGGATATTTATTTTCAGGCTTTGCAACAGGCATTGCGGCGTCAACAAAAACCCGTCGATGCCGATGCGGTCGAACGTGATTGGCGGGCACTTTATCCAGTAGCCTGGACCGATTTTCACCGATTTTTAAAAGGCTGGAGTCCCGGCTATTGGTCACCCAACAGCTATAGTGAACGGCTGGCGCGGCAAGTCATCGCCCAATTATAAAATTACCAGGAGAACCGATGCGCTTGTCGACGGACGATCTGTATTTACTCGGCCAGTGTGCCATCTCCGCGGCGATGCAGGCCGGACAATTGATTGCCAGGCGTGCGCATAATGCGGTTGTTGTAAACAGCAAAGACGGCGGCACCAGTCTGGCTGCTCGGGTAGTGACGGAAATCGATCATTTGAGTCAGGAGCTTATTCTGCAAACCTTGCGGCCGATCTGCGCCAGATACGATTTGGCTTTATTGTCGGAAGAAAGTCCGGATGACGGCGCGCGTCTGCAACACGACTATTTCTGGTGTATCGATCCTTTAGACGGCACCTTGCCGTTTATCGAAAACGTGCCGGGTTATTCGGTGTCCATCGCCCTGGTATCGCGCGCCGGAGAGGCGCTGATTGGCGTCGTTTACGATCCCTTAACTCACACGCTCTATCGGGCGATTAAAGGCCAAGGCGCTTGGCAAAACCAACACGCTTTTAAGCCGGCACCGCCTGCGCCAGTCTTGACGTTCATTACCGATAAAAGCTTTGCTCACGACCCCTTGTACCAAGCTACGCAAGTCGAATTGCAACGGATTGCCGTTGAGTTGGGCTATGCCGAGGCCAAGCTGCGTTTGCAAGGCGGCGCGGCCTTAAATGCCTGCCAAGCGTTGACTGAGGCGCCGGCGTGTTATTTCAAATTTCCTAAGCCGGATAAGGGCGGCGGCAGCGTGTGGGATTACGCGGCCACCGCTTGTTTGTTCCAGGAAGCCGGCGCGCCGGTCAGCGATATACGCGGTAATGTGCTGGTATTAAATCCGAACGGCTCGACGTTTATGAATCATTGCGGCGTGTTGTATTGCTCCGACCAAGCTATCGCCGACACCATGATCAGGCTTTACCGGCAGTTACGGCAGGGATAAGCGAACAAGTTGCCCGTGTCATGATTATTGCTATTGAATGAGGCCCGATAGACGCAAGGTTTTGAATCTATCGGGTATCGATGGTGGCTTCGGTCTTTTTCAGCAGGGAAACAAATCCTGGAAGTGGCGCTTATAAAATCGGTTTTTGGAGCGGGCTTTCAAAAATGCGGCAAACAGGTGTTCGGGCACGTGGCAAAAATCCTGAGCTTGCCGGTCTTTGAACGATACTCGCAGTTTATGGGTTTGTTCGTCGTAGCCGATCACGTCGATGGTGCTGGATTTAACTGATTGCATTTGCATAGTAGCCTCCGGGAATTTCATGCTAAAACTGTGTCGGTGAGGCATGGCTAAATACGAATAGTTCAATCGGCAATTACTTATCGAGACTACGTAAAACTATAGCTTCCCTAATTTTTCAATCACTCGTTTGGAGACGTAACGATGCAAACTGTTTTAATCACCGGCGCCAATCGCGGCTTGGGTCTGGAGTTTTGCCGGCAATATGCCGCCGCCGATTACCAGGTCATCGCGGCCTGCCGCAAGCCGGACCAGGCCGAACATTTGGCGGCGCTTGCCAAACAATACTCGCACATTCAAATCGAGACACTGGATGTGGCGGATTTCAGTCAAATCGATGCGTTGGCAAGCAAGCTAGCCGACCGCAAAATCGATGTCTTGCTGAATAATGCCGGCGTTTATGGCGATCAAGCCGGTCGCGGTTTCGGGCAACTGGATTATCAAACCTGGGCAAACGTGCTGGCGGTCAACGTGATGGCGCCACTTAAATTGGCCGAAGCCTTCCTGCCACAGCTGCAGCGCGGCGACAAACGCTTGATCGTGGCCTTGAGCAGCTTGATGGGTAGCATGACCGACAATACCAGCGGCGGCAGCATCCTGTACCGCTCCAGCAAGGCCGGTTTGAATGCGGCCTTGAAGAGCCTGTCCATCGATTTGCGGCCTTCGTCCATCGGCGTATTGATTCTGCATCCGGGTTGGGTCAGAACTGATATGGGCGGACCGAACGGCTTGATCGACGTTGAAGAAAGCGTATCGGGCATGCGTAAAGTGATAGCCAATTTCAGCTTGGCCGATAGCGGCAGCTTTGTTAAATACGATGGCTCAGCATTGCCTTGGTAAGCTTTTTGGCTTCTAAGTTTTCGCGTCTTAAATAAGTCAGTATCAGAACCACTGCTTAGGTCTGCATAAGCGGTGCGTATACCCCCTCAAGCTAATGATCATTAGTGATAAAAATATCGAATCGAAACGTTATTGCTTGCATAAAAATTTCGATTCGATATTATTTGTTCGGCGCCGATACGATCTTCCAATACATCGGTTGCTTAAGTGCGACGCCTAAGAATCGCATCGTTTACATCGCAACGACACAAGAGGAGGGGTTTATGCAGACTCCCAACAAATTGCTGCTGGAAAACAAAGCCTGGTCAGAAGCCATGACCGGTAAACAGCCCGACTACTTCATCAATATGGCCAAGGAGCAACATCCGGAGTTTTTATGGATAGGCTGTTCCGACAGCCGCGTGCCGGTCGATACCATCGTTCATGCCCAACCCGGCGAAATATTTGTCCACCGCAATATCGCCAATCAAGTCATCACCACCGATTTTAACGGTTTAAGCGTGTTGCAGTACGCGATTAACGCCTTAAAGGTCAAGCATGTGATCGTCTGCGGCCATTATGGCTGCGGTGGTGTTGAAGCCGCTTTGCGCCAGCAACGCGGCGATTTGGCCATTGCCAACAAGTGGTTGACGCACATTAAGGAAGTATATCGCTTGCACCAAGACGAACTGGACAATTTGCAGCCCGAACGCAAACTCAACAAATTGATCGAGTGGAATGTCATCGAACAAGTGCAACGTCTGGCCCACACCTCTATCGTGCAATCGGCCTGGAAGTCCGGCCAAAAAGTCAGTTTGCGCGGCTGGGTATACGGTTTGCACGACGGTTTGTTGAATGAATTGATACACATCGACGCCACCTCGCCGATTCACAACATCTACCAATATGCCCATTAAGGCTCCCAGTTATCCGCACGGAGACCGTCTATGAAAATGCAGTTTAATGATTACCTGAAATATTTTCGTCAGGATTTTTCGGCCAGCATTGTGGTATTTCTGGTGGCCTTACCCTTGTGTTTGGGGGTGGCGTTGGCGTCCGGCGCACCCTTATTCGCCGGGGTTATCGCCGGCATGATCGGCGGTATCGTTGTGTCCTTGTGCAGCGGTTCGCAGCTCAGTGTCTCCGGCCCCGCGGCTGGCCTGACGGTCATCGTCTTCAACGCCATCGAAACCTTGGGCAATTACAAGGCTTTCTTGTTGAGCCTGATGTTTGCCGGGATTTTCCAAATGCTGTTCGGTTTCCTTCGGGCCGGGGCGATTGCCGCGTTTTTCCCTACCGCGGTGATCAAAGGTATGTTGGCGGCTATCGGTATGATCCTGATCATCAAGCAAACCCCGCACGCCACCGGTTACGATGAGGGCTACGCGGCGGACGAGAGTTATATGCCGGATACCGCCGGTTCCAGCTTCATCGAGTTTACCCACTCACTGCACGGCATTTCGCCCGGCGCGACTCTGGTGGCTGGCGTGGCCTTATTGATTCTGATTTTTTGGGAAAGCGCTTTCATCAAACAATTTAATGCCTTGCGGATGATTCCAGGGCCGTTGTTGGCGGTGATTTGGGGCGTGTCTTTCAATGCCTGGGCCTTGGCGGCGGCGCCTGAATGGTCCATCGGCGTCAAGTATCTGGTGTCTTTGCCGGAACTTGGCTCCACCAGCAATTTTGTTAACCAGTTGCGCTTGCCGGATTTCAGCTATCTCGGCAATCCCAAGATATACAGCATCGCGCTCACCCTGGCCATCATCGCCAGCCTGGAGACCCTGCTGAGCGTTGAAGCGGTGGATAAGCTCGATCCGCATAAGCGCGTTTCGCCGACCAATCGCGAATTGAAAGCCCAAGGCCTGGGCAACCTGCTCAGCGGATTGATAGGTGGTTTGCCGATCACGGCCGTGATTGTGCGCAGTTCGGCTAACATCAATGCCGGCGGTCAAACCCGGGTATCCAGCTTTTTCCATGGGGTGTTGTTATTGATCAGCGTATTGTTTTTCGCGCATTTTCTGAACATGATCCCATTAGCCTGTCTGGCGGCAATCTTGCTGCAAACCGGTTACAAGCTGGCGAAGCCGGCCATGTTTGTGGAGTTTTACCAAAAAGGTTTGAATCAATTTGTGCCGTTTGCGATTACCGTGTTCGCGATTTTATTTACCGACTTGTTGGAAGGTATCGCGATTGGCATGGTGTGCGGTATTTTTTTCGTCTTGCGGGCCAACTTCCATGCGGCTATCACCTTAACCCAGCATGGGCCCAACTACTTGCTGAGGCTGCACAAGGACGTGTCTTTTTTAAATAAAGCCTTACTTCGTAACTATCTTGCCGGTATCGCCGACGATAGCGAATTGATCATTGACGGCGGCAAAGCCCTGTTTATCGATCACGATATTCTGGAAACGCTGAGCGATTTCCTGCAAGCGGCACCGGATCGCAATATCCAAGTGGAATTACAAGGTTTGGCCTTGGAGTCGCGATTGCTTGAGCAGGAAGCCGTTTTCATACCCCGCTTGGCTGCGGCTGGGCATTAGCGGGAAACACGTTCATAGGCTCTGCGACACGCGGGCTTTGCATATCAATCCAGCAAGATGCAAAGCCTTGCGCTCGGCAGATCCGATGCCTTACGAACTATTTTATGACACGCTGTTTTCTTTGAGTGATGCCGGCCAGTCCCAGGGCTGAAGCAAATAGCCAGACACTTGCTGGCAACGGGACCACGGACGCCTGTATGTGATAACTGTAACCCGCTTTTATGTTATCGACTGCTGCGAAGCCGTCCATGCTGAGGGATTCATTGCTTAGGGTTCCGAACCAAGACGATGGGTTTGGGTTGGGCATTGTCACACAGGAAGGAATAAGGCCCTGTGGGATAGTACAACCGAGAGATGCCGACTCCGACTGAAACGCCGTGTCGCTGGTCATAAGACTAAACAAACTCGGGAAATTGAAGCTATGGATTGCGCCGTTCAGCGTGACGTTGGCGTTGGTAAACAATAGCTTGTCGGTAATTTCACCGCTTGCAGACGTTGTAGAAGGACTTGCCGTGCTTTGATAGCGCTCGACGTCAAATGACCCGGAAATACTGAACGGTCCTAGATTCTCACTTGGCTCCGAACCGTCTGCGCCGACTACGATAAAAGAGGGGATGTAGGTAGCAAAGCTTCCCGCTGAGTTAATAACGTAATGAGTCGTTGCAGTCTTGATGAAATCCGAGCCGGCAACCACGGTTGCTTGCGCGGAACTGATCGCCAGCACGCCGCCTAACAGAACGATACCGCGTGAAATAGCCAAAGATCTAAACATGAATTTTCCTTAAATTGTTGAAATGACAGGCTTCCTAACCATGCGTTAGGCGGCGGCGATTCTATAGGCACAGGTAATTTCAGTCAAACAAATAAGCTATGCTGCTAGGCGTTTTTGCCGTTTCCCCAGTTGCCGATTATGTCTCATGTAAAGTCTTTTAAATGCGTTTCCAAGAAATCGATAAACACCCGGGTCTTGGTCGGCATCAAACGCCGACCTGGGAACACCAGCCAGGCTGTGGTTTGCGGCAAACACCATTCCGGCAGCACGCGCACCAGCTCTTGATTGGGCATGTAAGTGCTGGCGTAAGAATCCGGCGCGGCGACGATGCCTTGGTCCTGCATTGCCAGTTTGACCAATAATTCCGGCGAGTTGGCTTGGATGCGTATCGGCGGCATGCCCAGCCATTGTTGTTCGCCCCTCGTCAAGCGCCAGGCCGGCGCTTCCCGATTACCGGCCTGCAGGCTGAGGGCATCGTGTTCCAACAATTCTTCGGGGTGCGCCGGTGTGCCGCGTTTTTGCAAATAAGCTTGAGACGCATACAAGCCCCAGGTTTGCAGATTCAAGCGCTTGGCCGTCAACGTCGCGTCATCGGGCAAATCACCCATCCGAATCGCCAGATCGAAACTCTCGCTGAGTAAATCCACTCGTCGTGCAGATAGATCGATTTCCAAGGTAATAGCCGGGTAGCTGTTGCTGAATTGGGCCAGTAAGGGAGCCAAAAACAGATTGGCAAAGTCGTTGGGCATTGAGATGCGCAATACGCCGCTGGGCTGAATTTGCCGATGTTGTGCCAATGCCATCGCCGCTTCGATTTCCTCGCTGACCTGCCGGCCATGTTGCAGCAGGCGCAAACCGAATTCGGTCAAATTTAGCTGTCGGGTGGTGCGTTGCAACAAGCGCTCGCCCAGCTGTTTTTCCAGATTGCTGATCCGCCGTGACAAGGTTGACTTAGGCAAACCCAGCAATTCGCCGGCTTTGGAAAAACTGCCGGCATCGGCGATTTTGGCGAATAGCCACAGGTCGTTAGGTTCTATCTGCATGATTGTTCCTCCAGTGGAATAATGTTATCCATTTTCCGGTCTTCTGCTCAATATTATCCCGGCGTATAGTCAACCCAACTTCAACACCTTTGGGAGACTAACATGAACATTCTGCAAATCAACTCCAGTATCCGTGCCGAAAATGCCTATTCCAGCCGCTTGGCCGACAATTTGGTGGCCGGTTTACGCCAGCAAACGCCGACCGCTGAATTAACGGTACGCGACTTGGCGAAAACCCCGCATCCTTTGCTGGATGAAGCGGCTTTGATTGCGCTGAGTACGCCCGCCGAACAGCGCAACCCCGAGCAAGCGCAACGGGTGGCGCTGGACGATGCCTTGATTGCCGAGATTCAGCACGCCAACATCCTAGTGTTAACCGCGCCGATGTATAACTTTGGGATTCCGGCACAACTGAAAGCTTGGATAGATGCTATCGCTCGGGCCAGGGTGACGTTTCAATACACCGAAAACGGCGTGGAAGGCTTGTTGAAAAACAAACAGGTGTATGTGATCCAGACCGCCGGCGGCAAACACAGCGGTACAGCGACCGACAGCCAAAGCACGTATTTGCGTACCGTCTTGGGATTTTTGGGTATGACCGATGTCACCTTTATCTACGCGGAAGGCTTGGCGATGGGCGGCGACGCCGAGCAATTGGCCCTGCAAGCCGCGGCCACACAGATTGCCGCATTGGCAGCCTGATCGTTAACCTTAAATAGGAGAACAGCGATGAACACAGACACAGTAAAAAGCGATGACGTAATGCGGTCCCGCGCTATCGAGCAGCTAGTGGTTGGCCACGCCACCTCGGACGGTGCCGGCGTGAAATTGACCCGCGTGCTGGGCCAAGCCTTGCAGCAACGCCTCGATCCATTTTTGATGCTAGATGCCTTCGGCAGCGATAAGCCCAACGATTACATCGCCGGCTTTCCCAATCATCCGCACCGGGGTTTCGAAACCCTGACTTATTTGATCACCGGCCGGATGCGGCATAGCGATAACGCCGGCCATCAAGGCTTATTGGAAACCGGCGGTATTCAATGGATGACGGCGGGGCGCGGGATTATCCATTCGGAAATGCCCGAGCAAAAAGACGGCATGCTGGAAGGCTTTCAATTGTGGATCAATCTGCCTGCCGCCCAGAAAATGCAGCCGGCCGGTTATCAAGATGTGCAAAGCGAGCAGATTCCGGAATTGCTTACGGCCAATGGCGTCAAGGTGCGGGTGATTGCCGGCAGCAGCCATGGCGTCGCGGGCGCTATTCAACGGCCGGATACCGAGCCGCTGTTTCTGGATGTGCATTTGCCCGCTGGGGCCAGTTTCAGTCAGTCTTTAGCCGTCGGTCACAATGCGTTTTTTTATGTGTATCGCGGCGAGGTGGCGGTGGCAGAACGGTCGGTAGCTGCGCAACGCATGGCGGTGTTAAGCAGCGGTGAGTCGGATGGGGTGATATTGCAGGCCAAGCAAGACAGTCGTTTGATCCTGGTGGCCGGCAAGCCTTTGCGTGAACCAATCGCTCAGCACGGGCCGTTTGTGATGAACACTCGCGAGCAAATCGAGCAAGCCATAGACGATTATCAAGCCGGTCGTTTTAACGTCGCGGCTTAGAAGCAAACATATGGGAGTAGAGACGATGAATACGGCCCAGCCCGACAACCAGCACTTGCCGAGGATGCCGGCCTTATTCATCGGTCACGGCAGTCCGTTGAATGCGCTGGAAGATAACGAATTCAGTCGGGCTTGGGCGGAACTGGGACAAAATCTGCCCAGGCCCAAGGCGATTTTATGCATCTCGGCGCATTGGCAAAACGATAGCACACGGGTTACTGCGATGCCGCAGCCGCGGACCATCCACGATTTCTACGGCTTTCCACAAGCCTTGTTCGATTTTGTCTATCCTGCGCCGGGCAGTCCGGCATTGGCGGCGAGGATCAAGGCGCGGATGCCTGGGATTGAGTTGGATCAGGACTGGGGTTTGGATCATGGCAGTTGGTCGGTTTTGTGCCATCTGTTTCCCGATGCAGACATCCCGGTTTTACAACTCAGTCTGGATACAAAAAAGTCGCCTGAGCAGCATTACCAACTGGGTAAAGCCTTACGCTGCTGGAGAGACGAGGGGGTGTTGATCGTCGGCAGCGGTAATATCGTACACAACTTGCAAGCTTTGATTTGGCGGGATACGGCTCATGACTGTGCCGTCGCGTTTGCCGAGCGGGTTAAACGCTTGATTGCCGCAGGCGATCACAGCGCCGTCGTCAAATACCGCGAATTAAGCGATGCGGCGTTGGCCATCCCGACAGACGAACATTTTCTGCCCCTCCTATACATCCTGGGCTTGCAAGGTGACGGCGAACAGGTCGGTTTTTTCACGGACAAAACCACGCTGGGCGCGATTGCCATGTTGTCTGTGCAAATAGGTTAACGGGCATGTAGACGCTAAATTCAGCTTACTTCCGCTGAGCGTCAGATATTCGCCGTTTGTGGTGGCCTGTTTCCGCATTCGGGCATAAAATCCGCCGATTAACCATTCTGTGCGCCGCCAGCAATATGCCCAACGATCCAATTCGCCGCAAGTCACCTGAAAACAAAGCCAGCAATAGTGTTGCCGTTCCTGGAAATACGCTGCGCGAAGTCGCCGCTGGCTGGGCGGACTATGAACTATTGGATGCCGGTGACGGCAAGAAGCTGGAGCGCTGGGGTGACGTGGTGACGATACGCCCGGAGATTCAAGCGCATTTCCAGCCGGGTTGGTCGTGGCCGGATTGGCAGGCGAGGGCGGATTGGGAGTTTGTAGAGCTGTCATCCACGCAAGGCACCTGGAAAAAATTGAAGCCGCAGGCTAGCGAACACTGGCAAATTGCTTATCAACAATTGCAGTTCGGTCTGAAGCTGACCAAATTCAAACACCTGGGCTTGTTTCCGGAACAACAAGCCAACTGGCGGTTCATCGCCGAGCGGGTCAAACCGGGCGACAAACTATTAAACCTGTTTGCTTACACTGGTGCGGCCTCACTGGTGGCCAGGGCGAATGGCGCGGAAGTGGTGCATGTGGATTCAGTCAAGCAAATGTTGGATTGGACCCACGACAATATGGCGCGTAGCGGGCTGACCAACATCCAATGGGTGCTGGAAGATGCCTTGAAATTTGCAAAGCGCGAACTCAAGCGCGGCAACCATTACGACGGCATCATCATGGACCCGCCGGCCTGGGGTTTGGGCGCCAAGGGCGAAAAATGGAAACTGGAAAATCAGCTGGCCGACTTGATCGAAACGGCGCGCGGCTTGATGAATCCGGGGGCGTTTTTAGTCCTGAACACCTATTCTCCCAAAGTGGACTTGCAGGATTTAGCCCGCGCTGCCGCCCCTTGTTTTGCTAAACGCCAACTCGAAATCAAACAACTGTGGATGCAGAGCCAAACCGGCAAAGCTTTGTTTTATGGAAATTTGCTGCGGGCGACGGCTTAATCCGCGAATGGATTGAGGACCCGAATTCCTGTGCCGGCAAAGTCACCAACATTCCGGGTGACAACGGTAAGATCGTAAATTAACGCCGTAGCAGCGATCAATTTATCCAAGGGGTGTTGAGGATTTGGTACGCGCATTTTCCCCCAAACCAGCGCAATCTCGTTGTCGATAGGCAAGACATGATGGCGATATTCCTGCATAAGCTGGTTTAGCCAGTTCTCGAGTAACTTGCCTTGGCTAAAATCGCCGCGGTGATAAATCAGATCCACGCCGCGCCGCAATTCACCGACGGTGACGACAGAAATATACAGCTTGTGATCATTTTGGGCGACGCCGGCAAAGAACTGGTTAACGCCCGGATTTGTCTTGCTGCCTTTGCGGATTTCGCTAATCACATTCGTGTCAATCAAATACATCAGCCAAATCGCTCTAGGTATCTACACGCAGAAAGTCAGTATCCGAACCGACATTGGGCATGGCGGCAAGCGCTTCCGTAAAAGATTTCCGTTGCGGCCCGGTCAAAACCTCCGCCAGGATGGCGCGATGTTCTGCTTCTGTGGAACGATGGTGGGCGGCAGCTCTGGCTTTCAAAGCCTTAACCAGCGTTTCATCAAGATTTCTAACAACAAGGCTGGGCATAGCTAACTCCAAGGGGTGGTGCTATCAATGCTAGCATGCGCTTTGGCGTAGCGGTAGTCTTTTAACTCTAACGTTGTTGGCCCGTAAAAAACGGCCGAGTCGCAAATACACCGTCGGCAAAACGCTTACCCTGCCACGACAAACTGCGTTTCAACACAAAATCGAAGCGAAATGGATGGTATTCCTGTAGAGCCAGCAACGGTTCGACGGCATCGCCCGGCAGCAAGCCGGCATCGGCAAAAGCCGACGGCGAGATCAACGGCAAAATGCCGGTCAACGGGTAATCCGAACCGTACAGCAAGCGGCTATGCCAGCTGGTTTCCGTCAGCAGGGTTTTGATTACGCCCATATCGCGGTTGCGTAACACAATCGCCGAAATGTCACCGTATAGCAGGTCCTGCCACTGTTTATCCGCCATCAACTTGGCAAACAAATCAAAACTTCGCACTTCCCGGCCGTCTTCATCCACATCCTTGCCCAATGTCGCGCAATGGGCAATCACCACCCGGACGCCGGCATCGAGCGCCCGCCGCAAACGCAGCGGATTGCCGAACAAAGGCTGGTCGGCACCGTGCAAGGCGTTCTCTTCGCCGCCGTGGGTAATGATCGGTATGTTCAATTGGGCCGCCGCTTTATAAAACCGGTCGCATTGCGGCGAAGCAGGGTCTATGCCCATTGCCGGCGGCAGCCATTTCACGGCGCGGGCACCGTTGGCGGCGGCTTGTTCCAGTACCGTCACGCAATCGGGGCGATAAGGATGAATGCTGGCTACCCATTCGAAGCGCTGCGGATAGGCTTGCGCCAAACGCTGAGCGTACTCGTTGGGGACAAAAAATGCGGTATTCGCATGATCCGGGTCGCCGCTGGCGCCATGGGCACGGTCAAACGCATAGAGCATGGCCTTCGAGCCTTTGGGCATGTTGTCCATCAGGGCTTGTAAGCGTTTGACGAAGGCAGTGTCTTGGTCCGTGTCAGGGATGCAAGCTGCGTTGGCGTAAGCCCAGTGTTGCAGGGTTTGCACCGGGTGCTTGAGCGGGGCATGCATATCCGGCGTTTGCGTAATGCCGCTACCGCCGTCGCCGGAGCCGATGATGTGGGTGTGGCAATCCCACCAGTCTGCCGGATCGATGCCTTGCCAAGCGGCGGTTTCTAGGGCTGATGCCGGCGTCCCGGCTGGATTGAGACAGGGATTAGTTAAGCGAAACAGTGCAGACGCCGGCATGCTGCTGGTGGCCAAGCTGGCAGCCGCCAGTTTTAAAAAGCGGCGGCGGGCGCGACTGGTAGCGGGCACGCGATGGTTTGATGTCATGGGCTGTTTTCTAGGTCGGATACTGTGGGGATAGGATCCGCAAAATCAAATGGGTTGTAAAGAGGTTGGGGCGGATTTTGCTTGGCTTGGTGCTAGCGCTATGGCCTTGCAGATTGGGTGAATATTAACCCGGCTCTTAAATTTCCTGGAAGGTGGAAGCCGTTAGACGACTCATGGGTTTCGCGCAGTTGCAGCGCTCCCGCTTTTGCGGGAGCAACGATGTGTAAAGGCCGGGTTAAAAAATTTCTTATAACTTAGAAACTTATTGCGCCCTCAAGGAAGAACGTTCTTTGTGGATAAGGATGAAACACATAAGCCGTTTTGTCCGTTAGGTTGTTGATACCGAATGAGATGCGGCTTTTCGCAGGTTTACCCAGCAAATCGTACTTAAAGCGGTAGCTGGTTTTAAAGTCCAGGAAGAAAAAACCGTCCTGCGAGCCGAACACATTGTTGACGTGGTCTTTGTTATCAATATCGTTGTAAGAGTCGCTGGTATACCGGCCGGCCATCGAAGTGTCCCAAGCCTCACTGATGTGATAGGTTGCTAAAGCGTTAAAGCGCCATTCGGGTAGGCGAATCCGTTCTTTGCCGGTCAGGTTGTAACGGGTAAACGAGCCATTGGCTTCCTGGAAGTTCAGGTCTGGACCGCCGTCTTCGACAATGGCATTCATCCAAGTGGCGTTAAAATTTAAATCGAAGTCAGAATCAAGCACGCGAGCTTGGTCGTATACCAATTCTACGCCGGTGGTGCTGGTAGCAGGAATGTTTTGAAACGCATTATCAGTAAAGGCGCCGGACGCGCGGCGGACTTGCTGGATCGTGTTGCGTATATCATCCCGGAATACATTGACCCTTACGTAGCCGTTATCCAGCCCGTATTCGATCATGAAGTTATGATGCCAGCCGTCCTCGGGCTGTAAGCCGGCGTTGGCAGTGGTTCTGCTGGTCGCGTTTGTAATATTTTGATACATCTCGGCGATGACCGGGAACCGGTAGGCACGGCCAAACGAGTACCGAAACTTCCAGTTTGAGGGTTCAAAGCCCAGCGAAGCCTTGGGTGAAATGGCGTCGGCACTGCGGTCCGGCAAAGGCGCTCCAGCGCCTATACCGCTGCTTGCCAGCCACCACTCGTAACGTGCGCCCAAGGTCAAATCCCAATCGGGCGCAAAGTGGTAGGCGAACTGACCGAACATGGCGTTGGTCGTCACCTCGCCTCGATTACGACTACCTACCTGTTCTGAGCCAAGCTGATTTGCCGAATAGTTAACATAACCAAATTGCTTGAAATCCATATTGTAGTTATCGAAGTGGTAGCCACCTAAAAACTCCAAGGGTTTCCAGCCTAAAAACTCCCTCGTGCTGAGTTTCAAGTCATAATTTTTCCAATTGAAGTCGTCAAAAACTTGCAATCGCCCGTTTCCGCCCTGCGCATTGCTTGCATTGCTTACATTTATAGGGTCGTTGGGAGAGAAGTTTGCGGATCGGCGATCATCTTTTATGACATCCAGATAGCTAAACGTGGTGTCGATGTCCCATGTGTCAGAAATAGCCCCTTTTACCTGCATGCCGATTTGCATGGTTTGCCTTTCGTCGTCTGAGGGACCAAATCCGCTATTTTGAACATTGAATGCCCGCCCAGCAAAGACTGCATCACGAACGCTGTTTGCAGCGTTGTTGTTATCACCATAGTAGGCGTTGCCGTTTGCAGAGGTCAGATAATTACGCGGTTTTTCGGATTTACGAGTGCGCTCCTCGAATGCGCCGGTAAATATCGCCTGCAAATCCGGCGTGATGTCGTATCCCACTTTAAGTTTAACCAGGTCGGTATTGACCAACTCGGGGCCGCTGTCGCCGTAAATGTAACTGGGCGTGCCGCGGGTGTCTAAAATCGGTACTGCGCCGTTTACCGCTGTTTGCGTGCCGTTGGGATTGCGCAAACCGGTATTATCGATGAAGTAACTCATAGGCTGGCTTTCCGCTTCCAAGCGGTTGTAGGAAAGCAGCGCAGACCATTTATCCAAACGATTGCCATACGAAAAATATTGCCGGTTGCCGTCAAAGGTGCCGCCATCCGCGCCAATATTCTCCCAAGGCTGCACAAAGTAGCTGGTTTCCGCGTAGTACTCTTCTTTCATTGGCATGTGGGTTTTAAGGTTCACTACCCCGCCGATGGAGTTGCCGCTGTATTCCGCGGAGAAAGGACCGTAAACCACGTCAACCGCGTCGATTTCGTTTGGGCCCACCATCGACCAGCGCGGCGCACCGTTAAAAGAAGCCTGCAATTGATTGTGCAGCGGTAAGCCATCGGCATACACCATGTTTCTGGCCGTCGAGAACATATCGGCCCCGCGGATGCCTAACACGCCATTCGGGTCGCCGATATAGCGCTGGCGGATTTGCAAGCTGGGTTGGTACTTGACGGCTTCTTCAGTGGTTTGGGCGTTTTGCCGTTCAATTTCGGCGCGTGATAAGCGGGTTGATGGCGAGGTGAAATGCGAGTCTTTCGCCACTTCACCGGTGATCACCATTTCTTCCATCACTTCGTCTTTGGTGCTAGCGCCCGCAGCCGGCGTTTCCGACGACACTTGTTTTGATGCTGTTTGACTATTGTTCGCAGTGGGCTTGTCCGTTGGCTTGGAAGCTTCTGCATTTTTTGCCATATGTTTCGTGGCGTCGCCTGTACTTTTCTTCTGTGTTTCAGCGATGGCGACATTGCTGGTAATAGCCAGCAGAACAGCAGTAGACAATAAAGAACGCATCGGCAATCTATAAGACGCTGATTTATCAAGTGTTTCGGATTGATTTTTCACGTTTGATCTCGGTTGTAATTATTATTTCTGGATTATTGCTAAGTTTGTTTTAGCCTTCTGATCTACTCAATTTGAGCGATTTTCCGAGCTGGATCATGCTGATAGCTAACAGGTTTTCCGGATAAAAAATATTCCGAATTTCCGGCAAGATTGGGGCCAAGATTAAATGGCTTTGATTTTATTGATAAATAATTAATAGTTGCGTTTTATATTTAATAAACTGTGTTATTTAACTGATTTTTTAGGTTTTTTTGGGCGATACGCCTTGCTATTCCAAGGTGCTATGTCTGAGACATAAACTTTTAAACGAGCGAGATCTTTAAAAAAAAGTCGGATAGTTCAATAATTTGATAGGCGTATTGGTTTGCACAAGATTGAGTGGCTTAAAAAGATTAAACGATTCGTTAAAGCAGCCGGTAGGTAAAAGCAAAGTAATAAACTATGTTAAATGACTACATCGCCTGAGTTGAACCTGGACCACAGCCACTTTATCGTTAGCTTTGTCGTTTGGGCTTGAATGTGGTCTTGACTGGCGATAAGGTGCTTAGTTTTTTGATGGCAAATTCGGCCCTGGCAGCTAATTTAATAAGGATACTATGAACACAAGAACCATTCTGGTTGGTCTAGCTTTAAATCTCATTGGCTGTAGCGTGGTTTTGGCGGAACAGCCCGAAATAAAACCCTTCACTCCCGGCAGCTATCAACAGATTTTGGCGGTAAACGCCAACAAGCCGTTAATGCTGGCGATCTGGTCGGTGGATTGTCCGTCGTGCCTCAAAGACATGGACATACTGGGTAAACTGCACGAGAAACATCCGGCTCTGAAAATCGTCATGCTAGCCACCGACGATGCGGAAGCCTTGCCGGAGATCAAACGGATTATCGACAGCCATAAACTCGGCGGGCTGGAGAATTGGGCTTTCGCCTCCGATAATCCCGAAAAACTGCGTTACGAGATCGACCCGGCCTGGTATGGCGAATTACCCAGAACCTATTTCTTCGATGCCGGCCATCAGCGGGTGGGTAAGAGCGGGGCGATGTCGTTGGAAGAATTTGAGGCGCAACTCGGTAAGCTGAAAATGTAATGCAGCCAAATCCGGCCCGTCAGCCGTGGAGCGCGGGCTGCCGCAAACGGTACAGGCCATAAACCGCAAAGCCGATCAGGTTCCAGATCAGAAAATACAGCTGCGTAGTGCTCGGTAGGCTGATAAACAGATACAGGCAGCCCATTATCGCCACCGGTCCGGTGATCCAGACAAACGGTGCCGAGAATTTCCGCGGCATTTCCGGCTGTTGATGCCTGAGCAACAACATGCAAACCGCCACGACACAGAATGCCAGCAGCGTGCCGGCATTGGCCAGTGCGGCGATGTCCGCCAGCGGAAACACGCCGGCGATGAGACTGACGATCACGGCGGTAAACACACTGGTGCGAACCGGAGTACCGCGTGGCGACACTTTGGCCAAGCCGCGCGGCAGCAGCCCGTCGCGGGCCATCGCAAAGAAAATCCGGCTTTGTCCGTAAAAAAACGCCAGCACGACCGTCGGCAAAGCGATCACCGCCGATGCCGCCAGCCAGCGTGCCGCGTTAGGTTTGCCCAACTCGCGCAAAATCAGCGCCAGGGGTTCCGGGCTGTCTGCGAAGCGCCGATAATCCAAAGCGCCCAGTGCCGCAACCGCCACGGCGACGTAAATGGCCACGCAGATCAGCATCGAACCGACGATACCCAGCGCCAAATCGCGGTCGGGGTTACGGGTTTCTTCTGCCGCGGTGGCAATCGCATCGAAGCCGTAGAAGGCAAAAAAGATGATCGCCGCCGCAGCCATTACGCCACGCTCGACGCCGTCCGCGCCCAAGGTTTTAATGAAACCAAACGGCATAAAAGGTTGGAAATGTTCGGCTTGGAACAGCGGCAACACCACCGCGATAAATACCAGCAATGCGGTGAGCTTGACCACCACTAACAAGGCATTGACGCTGGCGCTTTCCTTTGTGCCGATCAGCAAAAGCATGGTGACAACCAGGATGATGAAAATCGCCGGCAGGTTGATCAACCCGCCGAGTTCCGGGCCTTGCATCAACTGCATCGGCACGCCCAAGCCTTCCTGCAACAGCGGCGCCGCGTAACCGGACCAACCCACCGCTACCGCACTAACCACCAGCGAATATTCTAAAATCAAGCTCCAGCCCACCAACCAGGCCGCCCATTCGCCGATGACGATATAGGCATAGGTGTAAGCGCCGCCGGTGGCCGGCATCAGCGTCGCCATCTCCGCATAAGCCAAGGCCGCGCAGGCGCAAATCGCCCCGGCAATCACAAACGCCAGGATCACCCCCGGCCCGGCCTTGGCCGCGCCAACCCCAATCAAGGTCAAAATGCCGGTGCCGACAATCGCCCCCACGCCCAGCGCCATCAGGTGCGGCCAGCTCAACGTGGCGGGCAAGCACTGTTCTGTCGGCAGGTTGTCCGCGGCCGACCAGGGTTTACGCTGGCGCCAATTGTTCATATCGCGTCCCCTTTGCGGCGCGCAAGCCGGTAAAATACCCAGTCAATTCGGTCTATCCCAATGGAACCCCACATGAAAATCATCTCCTGGAACGTCAACGGCATTCGCGCCGTGCAAGATAAAGGTTTTGCCGATACGCTCGGCCAACTCGATGCCGAGTGTGTGTTGCTGCAAGAAACCAAGGCCCAAGACGAGCAAGTCAGCAAGGCTTTGGAAAATATACACGGCTATCACCTGTACTCCAACTCCGCGGAACGCAAGGGTTATTCCGGGGTGGCGATATTAAGCCGGCAGGAGCCAATTCAGGTAGTGCACGACATGGGCATCGCCGAGCACGACCAGGAAGGCCGGATCATCGTCGCGGAATTCGAAAAATTTTATTTATTGAATGTCTACGTGCCCAACTCCGGCGACGGCCTGGTGCGGCTGGATTACCGGCAGACCTGGGATAAAGAATTTCTGGCCTATATGCAGAAACTGCAAAGCCAAAAACCGCTGATTGCCTGCGGCGATTTCAACGTTGCCCATCAAGCCATCGACATCGCCCGCCCCAAAGCCAACTACAACAAATCCGCCGGCTATACCCAAGTCGAGATCGACGGCTTCAGTCATTTTGTCGAAGCCGGTCTGATCGACAGTTTCCGACATCTGCACCCGGATACCGTGGCCTACAGCTGGTGGAGCTATCGCGCCAATGCCCGCGAAAAAAACATCGGTTGGCGGATTGATTACGTACTGACCAGCCAGGCGCTGCTCGGGCAAATCAGCGATGCGTTCATCCTGCCGGATGTGTTCGGCTCGGATCATTGCCCGGTCGGCATCGAGCTGGCGCTTTGAGCGAAATGATCGAAAAGTCCCCTCTCCCTCCGTACCCGCAGGGCATAAAGGAGAGGGTTAGGGTGAGGGATGTTTTTAATTTTTTTATTCCGACAATCATGAGCGACCAACAGCATTTGCTACAACAACACCGTCAAGCGCTGCTGGCCTGTACTCGCTGCCCGGCCATGATCCGCCCGGTGGTCAGCGGCAAGCCGGTATTGTCGCCGGTGTTGCTAATCGGTCAGGCACCCGGCGATAAAGAAGGGGTGTTGGGCAGGCCGTTTGCCTGGACGGCGGGTAAGACGATGTTCAAATGGTTTGCCCAGATCGGGCTAGACGAAGCCAGTTTTCGGGAGCGGGTCTATATGGCGGCGGTGTGCCGCTGCTTTCCGGGGAAAAACCCCAAGGGCGGCGACCGCGTACCCAATCCGCAGGAAATTCAGCAATGCGCGTCCTGGTTGCAGGCGGAAGTCGAGCTGTTGCGACCCAAGTTAGTCATCCCGGTCGGTAAATTGGCGATTCAGCAAATGCTGGCGGTGGATAAACTCAGCGACGTCATCGGCGGACTGCATCGTTTAAATTTTCACGGCCACGATACCGATGTCATCCCGCTGCCGCATCCCTCCGGCGCCTCCACCTGGCACCGCACCGAGCCGGGAGCCGGTTTATTGCAAGCGGCATTGGCCGAAATTCAAAAGCATCCCGCTTGGCGGCAGATTTTGCTTGGTTGAGTTAGGGTGTCGTTGAGCTTGCGAGTTGCTTCATTCGCGAATGATGTAGCCTATAGGATGTGCCGACGTTAGGAGGCGCATCGATCGTGAAACAATTGCGCCATGACAGAATACCGCCGATTTTACATACCCAACGCTATGTGGTTTTTCACCGTCAATCTTGCGGAACGGAAAAACAATCACCTGCTGATTGATAAGATTGATGAATTGCGAAATGCCTTTAGCTATGTAAAACAACGCAAACCTTTTCATATTGATGCCATCGTCATCATGCCTGATCATTTGCATTGTATTTGGACATTGCCGCCCGATGATGGCGATTTCTCTGTTAGATGGAATATGTTGAAAGGACGGTTTTCCAGATCCATTGACCATGGAGAACGAATTTCAATAAGCCGTCAAAAACGCCGAGAACGAGGTATTTGGCAACGCCGATTGTGGGCGCATTTGATCGAAGACCAAGACGATTACAACAGTCATGTCGATTATATTCATTGGAATCCGGTGAAACACGGTCATGTCAAAAACGTCATCGACTGGTCGTATTCAAGTTTTCACCGTTTTGTGAAACAGGGGGTTTATGAAGAAAATTGGGGGAAGAGCGAAATGCCGGATATCAAAGGCATCGAGTAACTCGACAGATGCGCCTCCTGGCGTCGGCACATCCTATTTTCGTCAGAGTTTTGCGCACATTATCGCGTTGACGGCAGCATCCTATTTTCGCGAGGGTTTAGCGCACGTTATCGTGTTGGCCATACTCGACTTTTCACCGATGGGTTGAAAGGGGCGTCTATCCGTTGATTGGGCAGGAATTGACGGAGATTTATATGACTTTGAATAGTTTAAAATGCGGCGCAATGCCCGTTGAATAGGGTGCCTTACGGTTTTCGTGTTACAAGTCCAATTGTAGGGCGTCAATAGGCGCAGCCGCATTGCGCCGTATGTCGGCCTTCAAACATGCGGCGCATTACGCTATCGCTAATGCGCCCTACGAGCTGTTCGATAATCCCGGAAAAGTCGTTATCGTGGTGGGCGATGGTGAATATGCGCTTTATGCGGCTGACGGTGAATTTCTGGACTTATGTGTAATCGACTAATTGAGAGGTAGGGTACGCATCGCGTACCGACGGCGGGGATGAGAAAAATTTATTAGCCTGTTCTGCTTTTGTTCTGTGGTAGAATTGCAACCGGGTTTTCCAATGTTTGTCTTTAAAAAGCAGCAACCCAATATACCGCGTCGAGATGACGCTCCAATCCTAAAAAAGGAGGCATTTATGCCGTCAGTTGTATATCAGTCCAAATCTGGACATTCATTCATATTCAACGCATATGACTTCTACAATACCGCTTGGTATTACGATGTAAGCGGGGTCTATATCTTTGCAAAATATGATCGCTTATCGAATTCATGGCAATGCATTTATATCGGCGAAACAGATTCATTCGGTCGTCGTATGCCAGAGCACAGACAGGATAAGTGGCCCGAAGCGCTTAGTTGGGGCGCTCACGCTGTATTAGCGGCTGTTATCCCAAGAGAATGGGATCGGATGGTTTTGGAAAAAGAGCTTATCAACAGTTATCCAACTGTTCTAAATAAGAAGGATAATCCAATTAAATTGGGGCTGGGTGGCATTCTCAGATCCAATGAACAACATCGTGGCTTGGCTGATCTTGTCAGAGACAATCAGCAACTACAGCAAGGATATGGATTGCTTAGTACTTTATACCGTCTATAAAACGCAGAGTAGCCAAGGATGGCTAGCTCGCCTAAGGCGCAATAACTAACGGACATTGATCTGCAATCTAATGTGGCTAAGGCCCAGGCCCCACAGCCGACAAATCCGTATTCTGCTCATTCAACGCCCAACCGCCACCCAGCGCCTTATACATCTGTACCTGGGCGACCAGGACGTCCAGTCTGGCCTGCACCCGGCTGTTTTCGGTGGTCAGGTAGCTGCTTTGCGCGTTTAGCAGGGCTTGGTAATCGACCGCGCCGAGCCGGTAGCGGTTTTGCGAGATGTCGTAGGCTAGTTTGGCCTGGGCGGCGGCGTGTTGCAGAGCTTGCAGGCGGCGGCTGGAGTTGGCGTAGGTGGTGGCTGCGTCTTCGACTTCCTTGAAGGCGGTCAACACGGTTTTCCGGTAGTTTTCCACCAATTCGGCATTGGTTGCCAGGGCGTTGCCCAGGGCGCCCTCCAGACGGCCGCCCTGAAACAAAGGTTGGGTCAGGCCGGCCGCCAGGCTGGCCGCGACGCCGGCCGGTTGCGGGTTGGACAATACGCTGCTCAGGCTGAGTTGCAGTTTGGGATAAAACGCCGCACGGGCCACGGCGATGTCGGCATTGGCGGCGATCAATTCCATTTCCAACTGGCCGATGTCGGGCCGACGTTGCAACAGCGTGGCCGGCTGCTCGGCGGCGATGGCCGGCACGCTCAGTGCGGCGAATTGCGCCGGTTCCAGTACCAGATGTTGCGGCGGATGGCCCAGCAAAATGGCCAGGGTGTTTTCCGCCAGGGTTTGCTGTTGCATCAGCAAGTCCAGATTGGCGCGGGCGTTGGCCTGGGCGGTGCGCTGCTGCGCTACCTCCAGTTCGTAAGCAGCGCCGGCTCGCTGCCGGGCTTCGACGATGGTCAAAATTGCACTGACCGTGTCCAAAAAGTCGCTGGCGATTTGCCGGCGCTCCTGGATAGCCAGCAAATTAAAATAGGCCTGGCCGACATCGGCCATCACCACCAATTGCAAGGCATCGCGCGCAAATACCTGGCTTAGCAGCCGGGCGCTGCCGGCATCGCGCCGCGCCCGGTTGGCGCCCCATAAATCCACTTCGTAAGCTATGTCCAGCTGGCCGCTGGTTTTTTGCGTGTCGCTGGCGTTGTTGCGGGTATCGGTAAAATCGCCGTTCAGGGTCGCTGCCGGCCATAGCCCGGCACCGGCGATGCGGGCCTGGGCGCGGGCTTGTTCGATCCGCTGACGGGCGGCGTTCAAGTCGTTGTTATAGGCCAGCGCGTCGGCCATCAACCGGTTCAACTGCTCGCTGGCAAACGCCTGCCACCATTGCGGATTGATGTTGGCGATGTTGGCTTGTTCGGTCTGCCGCCATTGCGTGGGGGTTTCCACGACGGGGCGCTGGTAGTCGGTCAATAGATTGCAGCCGGTCGCCAATAGCACCGTGCCGGCCAATAGCAAACGCACAGGCTTGATCAAACGTATTCTCGAATCGCCATGGGTCTTCATTCCCACGAAACCGGGAAGCCATGGTGATGTAAGCTGTTGATTGGATTCCCTCATCCCAGCCTTCTCCTTTATGCCCCACGGGTGCTGAAGGGAGAAGGAGTCTTTTTGAGCTGTTAGAAAGTCCCTGAAGTCAAGGTTAACCATTTTATTCATTCCGCCGCCAAAGCCACGACCGGGTCCAGATGAGCGGCCTTGCGGGCCGGTAGATAGCCGAACAACAAGCCGGTGCCGAAGGCGCAGGAGAAGGCCAGGATCGCGGGCAGTGGAGAAAACAATACCGCCATCTCAAAGTACTTCAGGACATAGCCGGCCGCAAAACCCAGCAACACGCCCATCAGCCCGCCCAGGGTGCAGACCACCGCCGCTTCGGTATTGAATTGCAGCAGGATGTCGCGGCGGCGGGCGCCGGTGGCGATGCGGATGCCTATTTCGCGGGTGCGCTCGGTAACGCTGACCAACATGATATTCATCACGCCGATGCCGCCGACCAGCAAGGAAATCGCCGCGACGATGCCCAGCATCAAAGTAAAGGTATTCTGGGTTTCGGTGGCCGATTCGATGATGGAGGCCATGTTGCGGATGCGAAAATCTTCGGTCTGGTGGCGGGCGATCAACAAGTCGCTGATGGCTTGTTGGGTGGCGTCGATCTGGTTCAAGTCTCGGACTTTGACGGTGATGCCGCCCAGATATTTTTGGCCAAACAGCCGAATCAAACCGGTGCTGATCGGCACAAATACGCCGTCGTCGCGGTCGCTGCCCATCGCATCGGCACCTTTGGGTGACATCACGCCGATCACTTCAAACGGAATATTGCCTATCATCACAAAGCGGCCGATAGGGTCTTCGCCTTCCACAAAAAGCAGTTTGCGCACCGTTTCGCCCAGCACCATCACCGGCGCATAGCGGCGCTGGTCGCGTTCGTCGAAGAAGTCGCCGCTACCGACCGGCCAGTCGCGCACCATCGGCATGCTCGGCGCGACGCCTTGCACGCTGGTGGCGTAATCGACGGCGCCGTAACGCACCGTCAAGCGACTGCTGCGCTCGGGCGACGCCCATTCGACATTATCCAGCTCGGCAATCGCCTCGGCGTCGGCCAAAGTGAGTGTCGCCACGTCGCCGCCGCCGCGAAAGCCGGTCAGGCCGGGGCGAATCGACAAGGTGTTGGTGCCCATCGCCCGCATCTGATCCAGCACTTTTTCCTGGCTGCCCTGGCCGACCGCCAGCATCGTCACCACGGCGGCGACGCCGATCACAATGCCCAGCAAGGTTAAGGCCGTGCGGAACAGATTGGCCCGCAAGGAGCGCAGCGCGGTTTTGGCGGCTTCGCCCAGTTCGGCCAGCAAACCAGCCGCGCCGATGCCGCGGTGCTGGGGCGGGGCCAATCGCTGTCCGCTTTGATTGGCGGTGCCGTCGCTGACGATTTTGCCGTCGGCGATATGAATGATGCGCTGGGCGTGGGCGGCGACTTTGTCGTCGTGGGTGATCAATAAAATGGTGCGGCCTTCCTGATGCAAGGCTTTCAATAAGGCCATCACTTCCGTACCGCTTTGGCTGTCCAGCGCGCCGGTAGGTTCGTCGGCCAGGATGACCGGTGGATCGTTCATCAAGGCGCGGGCGATAGCAACCCGTTGCTGTTGGCCACCGGACAGTTGCATGGGTTTGTGACCGCTGCGTTCTGCCAAACCGAGTTTGCCGAGCAATTGCAAGGCGCGTTGCTGGCGTTCGGCTTTAGGTAGACCGGCGTACAAGGCCGGAATTTCCACATTCTCGGCGGCGGTTGCTGTGTTCAACAGGTTGTAGCGTTGGAAGACAAAGCCAAAGCTTTCCCGGCGCAGCTCTGCCAGTTGGTCAGGGTCTAAATCCGCGACATTTTGTCCCAGAACTTGGTAGCTGCCGACATCGGCTTTATCCAGGCAGCCGATCAGGTTCATCAACGTCGATTTTCCCGAACCTGACTGGCCGATGATGGCCACAAATTCGCCGGGCCAGATGCTTAGCGAGACATCGTCCAGCGCGCGGACGATGGCATCGCCGTTGGGGTAAAAGCGTTGAATATGTTCAAGTTGCAGTAGGGGCAGGGCGCTCATAATCTGGGCACTCCGGCGCCGGGATAACCCTGATCTCTTTTGCGATTCTTAGCCTTGTCGTCCATGCCGGCGTTGATTTGTAATTTTTCGCCGACCGCCAGGCCATCCAGCACTTGGGCAAAGCGCCGGGTTCTTAAACCAATTTGCACGACTTTGTCTTGCGGGCCTTGTTCGGTAAGGACTTTGACTTGGTAAGCATGGCCGCTGGCTTTATCTTCCTTGCGTTGGCGTGGGCCCAGTGCGTTCACAGGAATCAGCGGCACTTGCTCGGCCTTGCCCAACACGAAAAACATCTGGGTGCTCATGCCGGTCATCAGTTGCCGGTCGCGGTTATCGACATCCACCAGCACGTTGTAAAGCACCACGTTATTGATCACTTCCGGCGTCGGCAAAATCTGCCGCACCGTGCCTTGCCAGCGGCGTTCGCCGGAACCCAGCGTGGTGAAATACACTGGCATGTCGGAGCGCAGGCGCATCACGTCGGCCTCGGCCACTTGAGCGCGCACTGTCATCGTATCCAGTTTGGCCAGTTGCAAAATGGTCGGCGTGGTTTGGTTGGCGTTCAGAGTTTGGCCTTCGCGGGCTTTCTGATCGACCATGGTGCCGGCCATCGAGGCAAAGATTTTGGTAAAGCCCAGGTTGGTTTTGTCGCCGTTCAAGGTCGATTGCACTTGTTCGATTTGGGCTTGCAGTGCATCGGCGGTGGCTTTGGCGTTTTTCAAGGTGAATTCGCTGTTCTGAAAGTCCTGGACGCTGACGCCCTGGCTTTTCAGCAGCTCGCGGTTGCGGTCGTATTGCTGCTGGGCAAACACCACTTGCGCCTGCTGGCCGGCCAACTGCGCCTGCAAGTTTTTGATATTGGCCTCGTCGGCGGCGACCCGAGCGGCGTAAATGCGTGGGTCTATCTGCGCCAGCAATTGGCCGGCTTCGACGTTATCACCGATCTTGACGTAAATCTTTTGCAGCTGGCCGGTGACTTGGGCGCCGACATCCACGTATTCCTTGGGCTCTAGCTTGCCTTGGGCGGTGACGTTTTCTTCCAGATCGCCCAGCGTTACTTCCACGCTATCGGCTTTGTCCTGGTTTGCGTGTTTGGGTTGCTTGGCAAAATACCAGCCGCCAAATGCGGCTGCGATAACCAGTAAAAACAGGACAAGCCAGCGCAGACGCCGGCGGTTTGGGGAGGAATCGAGCGATTGCGGCATGGCAATAATGTATGTCTACTTGAGGATGACGGATAGTTTCCCGACCGGCAGTAGTGGCGATGGCTTCGACAGCGGATAGCAGGATATGGCTTGGCGGGATGCCGGAACGCTAGCTCAAGCCGCCCGCCAAGTCTGCAGGGAGTTTATGCTTTGGTATCGGGCTTGGCAATACTGGGAAGGTAAAGCTTGGTAAAGATGAGGTATCGGATTTTGGTTGGCGTCAATTAAGTAGGGAAGAAGACGCAGTCGACCCAAGGCGGAAGTTCGTGTATTTATCTTGAATGTCGGTTTAAAATTTAAACCAGCCATTCAAATAATAAAAATTGTAGGGTGGATAAGCGAAGCGCCATCCACCATGGGAACGCAAATAGGTGGATGGCGCTTCGCTTACCCACCCTACGGCCCTGCCTTTGCCGCCGGTCGCGGTCATACAATCGATTGATTGTGGCCGGCATCTCGCAGCGCGCTGTCATTGAATAGGCAATTTGAGTTGGAGGAATACTCTCAAGTTGATCCTAAATGTAATTACCGCGGCCAACGAGCAGTAACGTCATACTCGAAAAGCGCCTTGTTGCAGTTCCGCTTCCGTATGATCATCGAAGCAGTGTTTTCGTACCCAAGCATCAGCAGGGAGGCAGTCAGAATCGCTGGGGTATCAACCATGTTTCCGAAGAAGCTGGAATTGCCGACAATGTAATGAAGCTCTGCACCCGGCTCCAGTACGTTTGGTAGCGACGATAAATGCAGGTGCATGTCATAGAAGTACTTGAGCACATAGGTCGCCATGAGCTGAGCATTCTTGCCGTCGCTCTTTGCGATGCGTCCAACCGCATCAGTTAGAACCTCCGGGAGCACTTTGCCATTTGGTCCCCATTCATTTAGGCGACTTGTAGCGATCCCCCAAGTGCCGCCTATCGCCTTCCAATCCATCTCACCCGCTTCTCGGGCTTCTTCAAGAAACTTCATCCAATACATGTATGGGCGAAGTTCTCTAATATAGCTGATGCGATTCGGATAAGGGGGGGAGGTGACGACAAGGTTGAAGCGCCGCCCCATTTCTGGAATAGCGCGGGCATCCACCGCAACAACCGCCCCCTGGCCGCGTAGCTGGGTACCGCTAGAGGCAAGCACGGCATCGAGAATGACTAGATACAGGTCTGTCACATGCTCGACTTCGTGGTCTATCGTCTCCGACGAGAATGACATGGACACGTGATTGAAGGCGGCTGCAGAAGTCTCTATCACCAACCGACAGAAGGCCACCCACGCCAGCCCGGTCGCTCGATCTTTCTCCGGCTCACCGAACACTTCGACAAGTCCTGTCCGAAGTGCCGCTAGAGCTTGGAGTGTATCGGCTGACCACCAGCGCTCGATGTTGAACAGGCGGGGGGTCCAATTGTCCTTCTTCATCAAGGCGGGAACCCGAGCGATAGCCTGTTGGGCACCGTCTTGCACTAAGGCCAAGTGATCAGACGAGTATGACCGGCACTTTACATTGCCAAGCCAGATCAAGAACGGATTGATGTCGAATGAAAGCGCAGAGTTGCCATGCTCCGCCGCCGTAAGTGTCGTGGTCGCAGTCCCGGAGAACGGATCAAGAATCGCAATATTGGGGGGGAATCTGGCGATTATCTCCTTCACCAGCTTTACAGAGTAGGCCGGAGTAAGCCGGAGCCAGCCGTGGCGACCGAGCGACTTGTTATGCTTAAACGTGAGGTCCGAGCGTTGCTTAACGGAATGGCGCGTGACTTCAAGCATTCAACAAGGCTTCCAGCGCTTCTTGGACTTCCTTCTGGATTGCGGGGGAGTTGCGCTTGAAAAAGTCGGCAAGATCAAAGCCCAAGACCTCCTTGCAGAAGGCGAACAGGGATGCGGTCGATGCGTCGTCTGCACGACCGACCAAAACTCCACCTCGGCTGTTTTGATAGCGAAGGACCAAATCACCGTCAATCTGACCGGAGAAGATGGCAAACACGGGCATGTAGCCTTGTGCCCAAGCTACGGCGATGTTGTCGATATCGCCGTTCTGCCGTTTACTATCCTTGCTCTTGTACCCCTGACGAACCTCGAACACCGCGCCGTGGTCGGGGATCTTCGCACCAAGAATTCGGCAGTATTCGGCAACCCACTCGTTCACCCGTGCCTTCACCGCAGCGTTCGTAATGTCATCGAATTGGAGGCGACCATCAAGCGAGAGTGTTTTGTCTTTCCCTGCGCTCGTCTTAGTCTTGTAGGACCATGTGGCGCTGTTCCTGTCCGTGTAGCCCGTGGCATCGATGATGATTTCACGAAAAAGGTTCTCGCACCCCTTGCCGATTTGCCGGTACACCGAGGTCATACCGCCTGCGGCTTTGTGGGCTGCATACATCAGTTCAGAATTCAGGCCGCACCACGCATAGAACGGGTCGGCCCCGTACAAGTCAAGAAACTGCGGAAGGGATACGCCTTCTTCTTTATTTCCCTGTCCAAACTTTGGTTTGTACCGCTTGCATACCTTCAGCGGGTCTAAAAACTTCTTCAACAACTCTTTCTCTGTCGCCACCGGCGATTCCTCTTCATTCTTGGTCTAAAAGCCGCCTCAAAGGCGGCGTTTCCATTATCCCACAATCAGAAAGGCCGAATCCCTGGAATTGACCGCCCGTCTGTATTCAGGATAAAGAGGCCCATTGAATGCCACTTAATCCAAACAATTGGTTCGCTAAAGACTTGCCTAACTCAACTAAAAAAACGCCAACCTCGCCGCCTCGCGCTCGCCGCCGTCGAAAAAGCGCAAAGCCCATTGGTCGGTAGCGTCCAGAAAGCCGGCTTTGGGATCGGTTTTCTTTTGTTTGGCCGTCCAGTTGACATAGTCGCGGAAGTAGTAATGATCGAACATACGCATGAACTCGCCCAAATACACGTCGGCGACCGCGGTATCGCCGATGATAAACAATTGGTTCTCGTCGTTGTAACGGCATGAGTTGGTGCTGAAGTTGGCCGAGCCGGTGACGACCAAGGGATTGTCGGAGAGCGGATCTACTAGCAGGATTTTGGTATGCACATGCACACCGGAATGATGCTTGGATTCGGCCAATAGTCGGCCTTGCCATTGCTCCAAAATGGATTTTTCATCTATGGCGGCACTGGCTGCCAATTGGGTATTGGGCGCGTCGTGCAAGGCTTTACCGACTACATTGCGGGTGTTCAACAAGCCCAAGACGTGAGCCGGCGCTGCGGCCAGGGCCGCTTCCAGGTCGTCGTGCATGGCAAACGGCGCGGTAAAACAGATTAGGCGTTTGCTCGCCGTTACCCATTCCGCGCATGCGCTGACGGCTTCGGTGGATTGGCGCGGGCTTAGCACCAAATGCGAACCGGCCGCGGTCCTGGCCGGTGGTTGGGTTAAGCTCATCACTAGTTTCCGCGAATCGGCACCCGGCAAACTCGGATTTTTCCAGACGGCTTGATGCCAATCGAAATATTGTTTAGCCACTATGGCATCGTTGATCACGTGGCCGACGTTGGATTGTCCGTAAATCGCGCTATCGGTGAAATTGGTCGAACCGGTCCACACCGACACCGGTTTGCCTTTGCCGTTGCTCAGCACCATAAATTTGTTATGCGAGATATTCAAGCCGGCACCGGTGCGGGCTTTGCAGACGCTTTTCAAACCGTATTTTTTGATCTGCAGCGCGGCGTCGAGTGAAGGGCCGTCGCCTTTGGCGTCCAGCAAGCCGTCGTACAAAATCTCCAGCCTGACCTTGCGTTGCTTAGCGCGTTTAAGTGCCTGGAAAAATGCGTCTTTGGCAAATTCGTATAAAAATAAATGTAAGCCCTGTTTGGCTTGGGCTGCGTCGATATAGGCGATCAGGGCCTCCTCCAGGCCGCGCGATAGCCAGCTGCGCGCGTTCTGATCCACGATTTCACCTGCCGGCAAGTGCGGAAAGCGAGAGGCAAAAGCCTGACTGGCGGCCGCGCTACGATTGAAATGCACAGCATGACCTTTGCTGCCGATGGCGGTGGGTTGTTCGCAATTGACTTGCACGGCTACCGAATCGAAAGTCTTTAACGCGCCCGGTTTGCCGGTCAGCGCATGGACGGTGTAGGTATAACTGCGCCCAGGCTTGGTGGTGTAGTCACCCCAATGAAATTTCTGGATCGGGTGATGACGGCTGCTGACGCTGGAGCCGTCGTCGCCGGGCAGGTCGAAGCGCTTTAAGCCGCGTAGCCAAGTGATTTCGCCGTTTTCATGGTCTTCGCGGCGGATGCCGAAGCCGAGTAAGCCGCTGCAATAAGCTTTCGGGCAGGTAAATGCCAGCAGCACCACGTAGGTACCGGCGATCGCTCTGACTTGCAAACCGTTGGGGCTGATATTGATCTCGCTACGCATGGCCGTCTCCGTTTAGATAGAGTGGATGACAAGTTTAGGTCTGTTAACCTTCGGTTGCGAGTCTGGCAAGCGTCAAGAAGTCGCTGTAAGCCAGCGCAGCTATTTAATGTTTCGCACCAAAAAATCCTTTTGCCCGCAAGATTTCGCCGCACTTTTCACCACGTCGGCGCTGCAACTAGCGGTCGCGCCGCCCTTATCCAGACACACGAACATTTCCTTGAAAAACCGCCCGCCGCCGCTGCAAAACGGGGCGATGGCTTGCTCTTTCAGCCAGGGGTTGGCCTCGGTAAAGGCGCATTTCAAGCCGTCCGCCGTGGTTCGGAAAGGTTTTTGCGGCCGCTGGTAGGCCTCCGGGATGGCGACTTTGCTTTTCAGTGCTTGCGATAATTGAAAATAACCGGCTTGGGTCAGGCCGGAGCAGGTGCCGTGCTTTTCCCATTCGTGTTCGAACAGAAATTCGGACGGATAAAGCTCAGGAAACGCTTGAGCTTGACTAGCTGCGTAGGCTTCCTTGGTGCAAAAGCTTGGATAGCCGACGTTGTATTGCGGCCATAGGCCATGCAGCACCAAACCCAGTTTTTTGCCGCACTGTTCGCGGTCTTTGGGCTGTTCTTCGCAATAGGTGGGCGACCAGGATAAGGCCAGCACATAAGCGTCAAACTTGCCGGGTTTGCCGTTGGCGGCCAGGGCGGTCGAGAACGCTGCCAAACACAGCAGTAAGCAAACTTTCATAAATTGCTCCAAGTCTTAGAGTTTAGGGCGAGGAATTCGCCGCCTACATTTTTTAGCTCAGTATCAGAGCATAAACTGCTGCCAAATCCGCTCCACTTCCTTGCGCAGTTCTTGAAACTCGTCGCCGTGCGCGGTGGCGCTGAGACCTTGCAGTACCTGATGATGGCCGTAATCGCGGTAGGCGCAATAGGCTTGTTTTAGCAAGGCGGCATCGGTTGGCGAGATAAAACCGTGCTGCTGTAAACCTTCCAACAGGCGGACGTTGTCCGTGTAAGTCGCTAGACTCGGCTGCTGCGCGGTTTCTGCGAGAACGCCGAACTGGACGATAAACTCGATGTCGGCGATGCCGCCCTGGCTTTGCTTTAGATCGAATATCGACGGGTCTTTGGGGGCCAGGTTGTCGCGCATTTTTTCACGCATCTCCCGCACCTGGGTTTTCAATGCTTCACGGTCTCGCGGTAAGGCTAAAATCCGGCCGCGGATGGCTTCGTAGCTGTGTTTTAAGTTTTCGTCGCCGGCCACGAAACGGCCGCGCACCAAGGCTTGGTGCTCCCAGGTCCAGGCTTCGTTTTTTAAATACGCTTCGTAATGGTCAATATGCGTGACCAGCAAGCCGGAATCGCCGTTGGGCCGCAAGCGTAAGTCCGCTTCGTAGAGGATGCCGGACAGCATTTTGGTATCCAGAATGTGGCGGATTTTTTGGCCCAGGCGTAAATAAAACTGGCCGGAATTGATGGGCTTTTCGCCGTTGGTTTGCGCGTCGCCGTCGGTACAGGCGTATAAAAATACCAAATCCAGATCCGAGCCGTAGCCCAGTTCGATGCCGCCGAATTTACCGAAGGCAATGATCGCAAAGTTTTGCGGATCGGCGCCGGTGCCGGGCGGGTGGCCGTGCTTGCTGACCAGCATTTGCCAGGCGCATTGCAACACCTGCTCCAGAATGGCTTCGGCGGTCCAGGTCAGGTAATCGCTGACGATCATGACCGGTATCACGCCCATGATGTCGGCTGCGGCTACCCGCAACACATTCAGATGCTTGAACTGGCGCAGCGCAATCATCAGTTGTTCGCTGTCCTGGGTATCGACGCGCGCCAGTTCGCGCTGCAAGTCCTCGCGCAAGGCCTGCTTTTGCAGCGGGTCGTACAGCGAACGGGTATCCAGCAGTTCGTCGAACAGAATCGGATATAGCGACAGATATTCGCAAATCCACGGGCTGGCGGCCGCCAGTTTGATCAGCTGATTCAGCGCATCCGGATTTTCGGCCAGCAAGGCCAGATAGACGTTGCGGCCGGCTACGGCTTCGAATAAATCCAGAATCCGCAGCAAGGTCGCATCGCTTTTTTCGCTGTTTGCCACTTGTTCTATCAGTTGTGGCATTAACCGGTCCAACACCCCGGCCCCCTTGCTGGTCATGCGTTTAATCGCGTGCGATTCTTTAAAATCGACGAGGGCTTTTTGCATGTTCAGCGGATCGGCAAAGCCATAGTCGGCCAGTGCTTCCAGCGCCAGTTCGTTGTCCGCGGGGCTGGCCCATATCAAGCGCGCGCTTTGCTGTTTATTGTCCTGTTCGCTGAGCGAAAACACTTGCTCGAAAATATCCTGCACCGACTCGCGGACCTGGTCCAGTTCGGCTTTGAACGCGCTCCAATCCTCAAAGTCCAGTGAATAGGCCAGAATTTGTTGTACCAGCGGGTTAGCGGGTAGGTCGTGGGTTTGTTTGTCCTGGTATTGCTGGATGTGGTTTTCCACTCGCCGCAAAAACCGGTAGGCAAATTTTAAGGTTGCCACATCCTCGACCATCATCAGCCCCAACTCTTCCAGTACGCTGAGGATGGTTTGGATTTCACGTTGCTGCAAGGCGACGTCCTGGCCGCCGCGAATCAATTGAAAGGCTTGGCCGATGAACTCTACCTCGCGGATGCCGCCGGGGCCGAGTTTGACATTGTCGGCGCGGTCGCGGCGTTTCAGTTCCTGGGCGATTTGGAATTTTAACGAGCGCAGTTCCTCGAACGCGCCGTAATCCAGATAGCGGCGATAGACAAACGGTTTGATTAATGCGGCCAGGTGTTTGCCGGTATGGAAATCGCCCGCCACTTGCCGGGCCTTGATCATCGCATAACGTTCCCATTCCCGAGCTTGGGTCAGGTAGTAATGCTCCATGCCGTCGAAATTCATGATCAACGGGCCGCTGTCGCCGAACGGCCGCAGGCGCACGTCGGTACGGAACACAAAACCGTCCACGGTAATTTCGTCGAGCATTTTCACCAAGGAACGGCAGATACGGGTGAAGAATTCGCCGTAGCTGATTTCCTTTTTCTCGGTGAGGACGCCGTCTTCGGCGTAAGCAAAAATCAAGTCGATGTCTGAGGAATAATTCAATTCCCAGGCGCCGAGTTTGCCCATGCCCAGCACCACGATGTTAAACGGCGTGCCGTCGGCCAGCGTGGGTGTGCCCCAGCGCGCGCAAGCCTGCCGGTATAAAAAATCGAGCGCGGTTTGAATGCAGACCTCGGCCAAGGCGGTTAAATCAGACAGCGTTTCGTCCAGATCGGACCAGCCGGCCAGATCGCGCCAGGCGATTCTGATCATCTCCCGGCGGCGGAATATGCGTAATTGCCTGGCTAGGGCAGGTTCACTGTCGGCATTGCCGTTTTGTTGCAGCGCGGCGGCGTAATCGGCGCGGCGCAGCGGGGCGAATAGATCGGTGGATGTCACCAGGTCCGGAATTAGATCGTGATGGCGCAGCCAGCTTTCGCTGATAAATTGGCTGCAAACACAAACTTTTAGTACCGAAGCGCAAAATACGGCGTTGTCGAAAACCTGGCGTTGCTCTTGGCTAAGCTTTTCGTCGAGCTTGGTGCAAAAGTCGGAGGCCAAAGTCCGCAGTTCATCCGGCAACATTACCGTGTGCTGGGACAGCGAATCGAAAAGTGACATAGGCGGGATCCTGTCGGAAGAACGGAAGCAGCATGATACCTAAACTGCAGACGCTACCCTAGATGGCGGCTGAAAAAATATCCACACAGGAATCGGGTAAACTTAAACCAGGCCAGGATGCGGCTGAGCGCCGCATCTTGCAGATTGATCGAACCGGAGCGCAACGCATGAAAACCCTGTATCTAGCCGTACTACTATTGATGTTGAGCGCTTGTAGCCAAAATAATCAGTATGCGAACTTGGAGGGTGGGCGCAGCCAAACCGGCCAGCCGGCCTTGCATGCGGTGCGGGACAAGCGCTTGCATGAACTGATGGACCGAATGAACAGCCTGATGCAGGAGCGGTTTATGACCGAACAGCAACTAGACGTGGAGCGCCGCAAATACTCACGGCAAATCGGCGAAGCAGCGCGGGATTTGGCGGCTACTGTCGAGATCATGATTGCCCGTATGCCCGGTTTGCAGTTAAACGCGGCCGAACAAACCACGTTTCTGGCCCTGGCCGGCAAGCTGCGCGAAGAGATGCGCCAATTGCAGCAGCTGGCCGAGCAAAATCATATAGACGCCATTCCGGATAGCTTGCATGAAATCAACACCACCTGTACCTCTTGTCATGCCTTATTCAGAAAACTGGGGAGCTAGAGGATGAGTAAATTTCTACAATTATGTCTCATGTGGCTGTACTGTTGGATAGTCAATCCTGCGCAAGCGGCAGACGAAGACATCAAGGCTTTGCTGAAAGCCTTGAGTCAGCAAGTCACTCAATTACAGAGTCAGGTTGAGCGTTCCAATGCCAGGATCGAACAGCTGGAGCAGGAGTTGCAGCATGTCCGCGCCGAGCAAGTTGCCGCCGGCAAGGCACCGGTCAGCAATACGGTGCAAGCGGTGGCGGCGTCACCGACAACGGTAGCGACGGGGAGCACCGGTTCCGCTTTGGTGAGCGATAAGGCCAAAGAGAAGCCGGCGGTGACGGTTGGCGATGTGAAAGGCACGTTTAAAATTCCCGGCACAGACACTTCGGTGGGTTTGGGCGGGTTCGTGAAAATGGATACCTTGTTTAACAGCGTCAGCGCCGGGCGGGACAGGCTGGGCGATCAGCAACTGGCGATGGCGCAAATTCCGGTGGGTGCGGCCGGTGAACGTGGGCAAATTACTTTTCACGGCAAAGAAAGCCGCTTGTGGTTCAAATCGTTTACCCCGACGACTGACTGGGGCGACATCAACACCTATATCGAGTTTGACTTTTACGGTGATCCGGCAACGTACACATACACGCCGCGTTTGCGCCATGCTTACGGCTCCATCGGTCATTTCCTGGCCGGACAAACCTGGACCACCTTTCTCAACGTATCCGCATTGCCGGATACGTTGGATGTGGGTGGCTCTGCTGGCGCTGTCGCCAGCCTGCGCGATCCTTTGGTGCGCTGGAGCGAGCCGTTTAATTGGCTGGACACGCCGATGGAGTGGCAATTGGCATTGGAGGCGCCGCGCAGCCGTTTGTGGGTCGATAGTGCGCTGGAGCCTTCTTCCAGTAAAAGCACTAATCCCAATTTGGATGCGGGGTATTACACGACGCCCAACGCTGATCGTTATCCGGATTTGATGGCTAGGCTCAACCTGAATCCGGATTGGGGTAATGTATCTTTGGCAGCGGTCGGCAGGCAGTTGCGCTATAGCAATGGCTCGACGGGTTATCGGCAAGCCGAGTGGGGCGGCGGGGTTAATTTGGCCGGACGGATAAGTACCTTCGGTTTGGATAATATGCGCTTTATGGCGCATTACGGCAAAGGTGACGGGCGCTACGTGTCTACCAATAACACCTTCGCTGACGCGGCGCTCGATCAACACGGCGCTATCGAGCTGGTCAATGCCTATGGCGGCATGTTGTCTTATCAGCATTGGTGGGATAAGCAATGGCGGTCTAATGTTACTTATGGTTTTGCGCAGGCGGATTACCCCAGTTACGCAAATACGGTGCTGAGCCGCCAAGTGCAATCCGTGCATGCCAATTTGCTGTGGAGCCCGGTCAGTCAGGCCATGTTCGGCGTGGAATATACTTATGCGACGCGCGAGCTGATCGATGGGCGGGACGGCGTGTTGCAGCGCGTGCAGTTTTCAGCCAAATATAGTTTTTGAGCTTGGCTGCAACCCAGTTCAATGGGCCGGGCGGAAGCCGTTAGGTGTGCCGCCAACGGTTATTAGCGTTTGATCTTGAACACTCGACCCTGATAACGGACGATGATTCCGTCTTCTGCTATTTCCTTCAGTTCCAACTGGTCTTTGATCGTCTGGCCGGGTACGTATTTGACCATGTCTATCATCACGAAACGCTCCGCCGGTGTGGGTGAATAGCTAAATACATTAATCGGTAGATTTGGCAACGACTGGCGCACTTCCGGCGGTAAGTCTTGTAAAGTGGGCAAGTCGTTTTGTGGACTTGCTAGCGCGACTGGCTCCGGTTTTTTCGCTACGGCTTGTTCACTGGGTTCTTCGATGCGTTGCGGAACAAGTTTAGATTGTCGTTCTATCTCGGCTGTCGGCTTGCTAGCCGGCGCTGCTGCGGTGGTTACCGTCGGTAAGGGCTTAACCGGCTGCGCTGGCGCAACGGTCGGTTTAACCCGCTCGACCGGCTCAACTGCTTGTTTTGTGTTAGCGGCGAGTTTTTCGGCTGCCGACGTCGGATTGCGAGGCGGCTCAGTTTTGGGCGTGGGGGCAAGCTTTGCCGGTTTCGGTGGACTATCGGCCGGCAATTGTGGATTTGCTTTCGCGATCAACGGCGCCACTTCTTCGATATTGACGAGGGGCTGTGGTTTTTCTGCGGGTGTCTGTGGCGCGATGCCCAGAAAATAAATCAAAATCGCCAAGTTCAACAGGACCAGCGCAACGATGATCTTAGTCATGCCATGTCGTTCCGGCATTTGCTCGATAGCGATGCGGCTGGTCACCGAGTCGGGCTGCATGGCTTGGCGTTCTCGTTCGGATTTGCGCAATGCATTCAAGATGTAAGACATATCAACAAGCCTAGCGAGTGGTGATTGCCAAATGAGGCGCAGCAGAGGCAGCGCTTTGGTTATCCAGGTGTATCAGGGTGCGGGCGCCGGCTATGCCGTCGGGCGTTAGATGTTGCCGGTGTTGGAAAGCAATCAACTCGGCTTTCAGCGTTTCGTCGAACACTTGGGAGGCCATGTCGCCGGCTGGTTTGCCGGTGATTTTACCCAGCTGTTTACGCAGCCAAAGCACTGCTGCGGATTGCTGCGCTGGGGCGATTTCCGTGACTCCTGGATGCGGCGGCTGCCACAGCAGCAAATAATTGCCGTCCCAGAGGGTTAAAAGCTCTGCTAGAGGGATGCTGACGGTGTCCTTCAAACGGATAATCGCCGAATCATTGTCAACGCCGGTCAACAATACATAGCGTTTGCCGCCGGTAGGGTCGGAAAAAGCCAAAATCGCCGGCCGGTTTAAGGTCAGCAGCTCTTGCCAGTTGCCCTTGCCGAATAAGCAATTCAAACCTAGGGCTGCCACTGTCGCACAATCCGCGGCGCGGCCGGCAGGTATGGACAGATTCCATGTTTTCAGCGACTCGGTCACTGCTTCGGTGAAGCTGAGGCCGGCATGATCGAGCTGATCGATAAAGCTGACCGGCTTGGTGGCGGGGATGGGCGGTGCCGGGACGGCGGGTTGTTGGGCAATAGCCGGTTTGGCCTGTTTAACAACCGGCATCGGCGGATGCCAAAACTGCAATCCCACCCAAGCGCCGACTGCCAAAATCGTGGCGGTTGCGGCATACCAGCGGCGTTTGGCTGTTACCGACCCTAACACTTCCTGCGCCGCTCGGCGAATAATCGCCGGGTTGATTTCCCGCGCATTGGTGGCGTAAGCGCCCAACAAGGCCCGGTCGCACAGAATGTTGATCAGACGCGGCACGCCTTGCGAATAATGGTAAATCTTGCGGATGGCCGCAGGATTGAACAGGCGATGGTTGCCCTTGCAGACCCGCAAGCGATGGCGAATATAAGCTCGGGTCTCGTCCAGCGACAACGGCAGCAAATGATAGCGGGCGGTGATGCGTTGATTGAGCTGGCGCAAATCTTGGCGGGCCAGCAGCGCATTCAGTTCCGGTTGCCCGACCAAGATGATTTGTAACAACTTGGCCTTACTGGTTTCCAGATTGGTCAGCAGGCGAATTTGCTCCAACACGTCCAGGCTAAGGTTCTGCGCTTCGTCGATCAACAACACCGTGCGCCGGCCTTGCGAGTAAGCGGCCAGTAGGTATTGATTGATGGCGTCGATCAGTTGTTTCGCTGCGAAACCGGCGTGGCTGATGCCCAATTCGTCGCAGATCGTCGCCAGTAATTCCTGTGCCGTTAATTTAGGGTTCAAAATTAAGGCAATATCCACATTTTCCGGCAATTGTTGCAGCAGGCAATGGCACAGCGTGGTCTTGCCGGTGCCCACCTCGCCCGTCAAAGCGACGAAGCCACCGCCCTGATTAATGCCGTACAGCAAATGCGCCAAACCTTCCTGATGCCGCTCGCTCATGAACATGAAATGCGGATCGGGCGAGATCGAGAAAGGCAATTCGCTGAAATTGAAGTATTGCTGATACAAGTTTCTGGCGCTTCAAGAAAATGGTCGGACGATGCTAATTCAAACTGGGGGAAATTGCACTTAAAAGTCTGTGCAACTCCGCTGGTAACTGCGATTGGTGAGCGTAATCGGGGGACGATTTATAAAGCTTGGTCATAGGTGTCGCTATCGCGACGGATTATTTAGAAGTCGGGTCTCGGCCCGACAGCCGAGGTACTTTCTTTTGCTCCGCCAAAAGAAAGTACCCAAAGAAAAGGCGGCCCGGATGCCGCTTAGACCCTGCGCGCCGGAGCTTTTATCGAGGGTCGGCAGAAGGGGCTTCCCAGCCCCTCCGCCAACGTGCGGCATCCCTGCCGCACCCCTTCGGGCAATTCTCGATAAAAGCTCCGGTGCTCGGCGCGGCATACGGGGAAAAACCGTCGCGAGTTCAGGGCTTTGACGGTTCTTTTGGATTTAGAGGAATAGTGGTATAGCTCTGAATAGCGAAGCGTATGCGGAGGAACGAGGGATATGCGAAACATCGTTTGGACCTTTTGCGAGTTAGCGCACGACCTTAATTATTAAGGCATTGCCAACATTCGTCACAATAGCGAAGCATAATCGAGGGAATGGTTTGCGTCCGAATACGCTATCGCTAATCGGACCTTGTATTATCCACCCGTGTTTTTCAGGAGATAATGAAATCTCGCAAAACATGCCTGAGGGGCACCTCAGGTTTGGGTCACTGGATGCCGTATCGGACCTTGGACTATTGAAGCCCGAGACGTAGACCCCTGCAGCAGTGACCCACCCTCGATCAACGATCGGACAGTCTCTTCGGCCCGGATTCCGGCAGCCTGCATTCACAAGGTAGATCATTTGAGGTTTTCAATGTCCCATTTTTATCTCGGTATCGATGTTTCAAAAGCCAAGCTGGATTGCTCATTACGCTTGTCCAACGGTAAGTTTCGCGCCAAAGTGGTTCCCAATTCGCTTGAAGGCTTTACAGCTTTGTTGACGTGGCTAAACGCCCAAAAAGCTGAATCCGTGCAGGTCTGCATGGAAGCGACCGGCATTTATTGGGAAGACGTTGCTCAGCATCTGGCAACCAACGGCTTAACTGTCAGCGTCGTCAATCCGGCACAAATCAAAGCTTATGGCGCTTCACGGCTCACCCGCAGCAAGACCGATACGGTCGATGCTAAACTCATTGCCGATTTCTGCGCCGAACGCAAACCATCCGCTTGGCAACCCCGTTGCGAGGCGGAAGTCACGTTACGCGCACTAGTGCTGCGCCTGGACGCCCTGCAAACCATGCGCACCCAAGAAAGCAACCGTTTGCAGGTGGCTCGCGAAGCGGTGCGCGAGGACATTCAGCAGCATCTGAATTGGCTGGATACCGCTATCCAACAATTGATCGACGCCATCAATGATCACATTGATCGCCATCCCGATCTCAAGCAACAGCGCGAATTACTCGACAGCATCCCCGGCATTGGCGAGCGCACCAGCGCTATTATCCTAGCGTTCTACGCCGATACCTCGCGCTTCGCCAATAGCCGACAAGCCGCAGCCTTTGCCGGACTCGATCCTAGGCAATACGAATCGGGTAGTAGTATTAAGGGCAAACCCAGACTCTCCAAAATAGGCCACTCGTTCTTGCGAAAAGCCATGTATATGCCAGCCATGGTCACATTGTATAAAACCGCCTGGGGGAAACAATTCAGGAACCGATTAGCCTGCGCCGGTAAGCCCAATAAACTCATTATCGGCGCCATGATGCGAAAATTGATTCATGTGGCGTTCGGCGTCTTAAAATCCGCCAAACCCTTCGATTCGGCTATTCATTTGGCTTGACTTGGATAACAGTATCTACCGTGCTACCGTGCTACCGTGCTACCGTGCTGCGGGCTAAGGCCATTTTTTCTTTCTAAGAACATATGCTCTATCGTCCCAAACCCATTCGAGAAACTCTTGCATTTGAGGAAATGGAGGCTCTCGGTTTTCGCACGCATACGCCTTGTGGCTAATGTCGGATGTTAGGTCGCGCAGTTCTGTAAGCATCTTTATTATGTAAAGGACGGCGTAGCGAGCCGCTTGATCATGAAGTCCGGGAAGGGCCAATGCTTGCTCCGTCGTGAGCGCCTGTTTGTCTAGTCCTTGCATTAAAGTAAACGCCTTCCCAGCAAGCGCGTTGGATGCTGCGTTTGCTTGCGAGAGTATCCGGTCCCGCTTCGTTTTGGATACGTCTTTCCTGAGAATTGACATCATCACATTGTTCCAGTGCTCAAGAGGATCTATCTGCGTTTGCAGTCCGCTCAAGGCATCTAGGTTGTGATATCTGGTTGTTTGTGCAAAGTCGTTTAGTAAAGCCAGAATCTCGGCAGATATTGGCTCAAGGTTTTGTATTGGAGTGAGTTTCGAGTTTTCTGCTGCTGAAATTGAGACACACGAATCATACAGACTGACAATGTCGTGACCGTATTCCTTCAATTTTTTTCGAGACGGAACTGCAAGCTGGTTCATTATCATGTGGTCCATGATGATGATTGCTTTCATCAGTCGTTCCAAGCCTACCGATATATTCAACAATGCTGCGTAGAAGGCTCCTTTGTTGTGGACGTTGGCTCGTCGAAGTTCTGATAAGCCCGTCGCTAGGCATGAGCTGATGAGGTAACCCTCTTGCTGGAGTAATAGGAATGAGGGTGGAAATATTGGAGGGCTGGTCATGTTTGTTCGTATGTCAAACGGGAGATTAGATGGTTTCTTTATATATTCCTTGGTTGGACAATTTTCCCTTTCTGCGAATTCAAGGGGGCAGTCTAGCTAGAAATTTGTTTTTAATAGCCGAATTGTCTTTCGTCCCTAAAACAACATGTTTTCATAAGGAGGGTTAAAAATCGATTTAGACTGGGCAGACTTTCGATTTTGGGATAGGTTTTACCCCGTATGCCGCGCCGAGCACCGGAGCTTTTGACGGGATCAGCCCGAAGGGGCGCCGCAGGGATGCGGCGCGTTGACGAAGGGGCAGGAAGCCCCTTTTGGCAACCCCGTTCAAAAGCGAGGAGCGCAGGATCAAAGCGGCATCCGGGTGGCTTTTCTTTTGGTGACTTTTCTTTGGCCAAACAAAGAAAAGTTACTCGGCTGTCGGGCCGAGACCCGACATTAAAACAAACCGTCGCGTTAGCGACACAATCCACGACAGCCTATTAAGCACGATAGTACAAAATCGTACTCACTCTACTGGCTAATCTTATCTATGGGTTTGAACATAGCGCCTCATAAAATAGTCTCCTTGTATCTCAATATTAAAGCCAAATCTTTGATACCAAGAGATCAATTTTTTACGTGAAATTGAATCTTTAGTTCGTTTTTGAGGGATAGCGTCTAATTCTAAACATACATCGTATTTATCGGCTAACTCACATAGCGTGCTTAAAACTAAACTGCCTGAGCCAATTTTCTGTTCATAAATGAACAAATATGTGATTCTAATTGTTGGAGAGCCAGAGTTATTTAAGCCTTGCAAAGCTATGCACCCAATATCATTGCTACCAACCTTTATAATACTGGGATGCTTACTGCCATGACTATATGAATGATTCTCGTCGATTTTTTCTATACAAAATTTGTGCTTAAAATCATTAAAAAATTTATTTTCATTGGTTGAGGAGCTAAATGATTTGGGGACAAAATTCATTGTTTGCCTCTATTTGTCCAACAAAATTATTGATTAGTAGCTTGTATAAAGATTGAGCTTATAAGTCTGCCAACTCTAAGGGTGCAACAACCAACGGGTTTTAGACTAAGGCCAAGGCATTGAGTTAAAAGCTCGTGCAACAGCAGCGCAATTATCTGGACTATTTCCAGAAGCTTGTTGTTCGGCATTGTGTTGCATGCCTGCCATAAATATAGGTAAATAGGTTATCTGATCCTGTGAACCCGGAGGAAAATTCCTATCCATCCAGTATCCAACTCTGCTAGAAGCATCATTTGTATTTATGCCGCAGGCAACAGCGCGCCCTAAAATGACAGAATACGTTGTTAATTTATCGATGTCTGCTGTCGAGGCTGCTAAAGTACCGCTACTAAAAATAATTAGTATCGATGGAATGGCGGTTTTTAAAGTTTTCACTTTCATCCTAATATGCATGAGTAAGCGTAACAAGCAATTTGATAGTTAACTGTATATCTACCACGAATCATATCTTACCTAAATAAGTTACTGGTCTATGAGATGCGTATTGCCCACCGTCAATCGTCCCAGTCTCCGAAAATGACCAGTCTGATACTGCCACAGGAAAAACTAAACACTCACCCCCCCAACAACGGAGACTGCAACACTATCGCCGCCGCAATCAACACCGCCGCACTGAGAATAGCTCGCAAGGTGCGGGTATTGTTACGCTTCAATTGTTTGCGTAGTTCCAGCATGTCCTTTTGCTGCTGCTGAAGTTGCTGCTGCATGTGCGCGGCGCTTTGCAGGGCCTGGAACACCAGGCCGGGGACTTCCGGAATCTGTTCGGTGATTTCCGGGAATTTGGCAAACAGCTCCTTGATCTTTTTACCGGGACCGACCCGTTCCTTGAACCAGTTTTCCAGGAAGGGTTTGGCGGTTTGCCACAAGTCCAGATCGGGGTAAAGCTGGCGGCCCAGGCCTTCGATGTTGAGCAGGGTTTTTTGCAGCAATACCAATTGCGGTTGCACCACCATATCGAAACGGCGGGCGGTTTGGAACAGCCGTAACAGCAACAAACCGAAAGAAATGTCTTTTAGCGGTTTTTCAAAAATCGGCTCGCAAACGCTACGGATTGCCGCTTCGAATTCTTCGATCCGCGTCGTCGCCGGCACCCAGCCGGATTCGATGTGCATTTGAGCCACTTTCCGGTAGTCGTGGTTGAAGAAGGCCAGGAAGTTTTCGGCCAGATAGCGTTGATCTGAGCTGGAAAGGCTACCGACGATGCCAAAATCCACCGCCAGGTATTTGTCCGGCAATTGCACGAAAATATTGCCCGGATGCATGTCGGCGTGGAAAAAATTGTCGCGGAATACTTGCGTGAAAAAGATTTCCACGCCACGTTCAGCCAGCTTTTTAAAGTCCGCATTGCCTTTGCGCAGGGCGTCGATGTCGCCGACCGGAATGCCGTAGATGCGTTCCATCACCAAGACTTTGCGGCGGGTCAGCGGCCAATGAATTTCCGGGATGTAGAGCATCTCGGAGTTCTTGAAATTGGCGCGGATCGCACTGGCGTTGGAGGCTTCGCGGACCAGATCCAGTTCGTCGAGAATGGTCTTTTCGAACTCGGCAACGATTTCCATCGCCCGCAGCCGGCGGGCATCACTCCAGAAGCGTTCTGCCAGGCGCGCCAGTTCGTACAGCAAGCCGACGTCGGAATGAATTTTGTCTTCGATGTCCGGCCGCAAGACTTTAACGATGACTTTTTCGCCGGTGTGCAGGGTGGCGGTATGTACTTGCGCGACCGAGGCCGAGGCCAGTGGTTGCGGATCGAACTCTGCGAAGGCGTCTTCTATCGATTGCCCCAGTTGCTGTTCGATGATGTTGCGGGCAGTCTCGGCGGAAAACGGTGGTACTTTATCTTGCAGTTTGACCAGTTCTTCGGCGATGTCTTCCGGCAGCAAATCCTTGCGGGTGGACAGGGTTTGGCCGAATTTGACGTAGATCGGTCCCAGGTCTTCCAGGGTTTTACGGATGCGCGCGCCGCGCGGTTCGCGGGCTTTGCTGGTCCAATAATTCGGCGATAAGAACGCCAGATAGCGGACAGGACGGAATAGATGGGTCTTTAAAACAATTTCATCCAGGCCATGGAACATCATCACCCAGTTGATGTGGATGAGGCGCATCAGAATTTTCGGGCGAATCACGGGGCAGGTCCTTGTTATTGAGGCGCGGATGTAGTTTGAATTGCGGCTTCCAGGCGGTCGAGGCGGGCATCAAGGCGGTCGCAGTCGCTGCGGCAAGTGTCGATGTCGCGGAAAAATAACTCGGCTTCCGATTTGGCCGGCAGCTCACGAGTTTCTTCTTGCAGGAATTCCTCCAAGTTGAGGCGAAAGGTGGTCAAGGTGTGTTGCGTCCAGTCGCGGCTGCCGCGGAACAACTGGCTCAAGCGTTGGGCAAAGGCGTCGCCGGTATAACGGGCGATTTTGCTTTCCAGGTTGATGTCCAGTTTTTCGAACAAACGTTGCAGGCGGCGCGCGACTTGGGTGTCGCCGTCGATGCGGACTTCGCCTTTAAACAGCGAGCGCATCGGCGTGGCGCTTAAGCCCATCAAGCCCAAAGCCGACAATGAACCGCTGAGCGTGGCGTCCACGCTGCCCGGATAGCTCTCCAGAATTTGTATGCTTTGCGCGGTAGGGCAAAGATACAGGCTGCTGTCGAAAGACGTCACATGCAGGGCGATGACTTTGCCGGTCATGGGCGTTAGATACTGTTCGATGTGATCGTCCAGCGCTAAATAACGATTCAGTGCGGTTTCCAGCGCGGAGATTAATAGGGACTTAACGCTGCTCGACATCACTCGCCTGTGCTTGCTGTTGTTGCAGAAACTCTTGCATGTCTTCGTTATTGACTCGTTGGTATAAATCGCTGACTGTCACGGTTAAGTCTATTGATTCCAGGGTGAGGCTGTCGCCAAGGAAGTAATGTTCCGATAGCCAGTGGGTCGAGCGGCGTAAGATTTCGACGTCGACAAAATCCTGTTCGATCAGCACATATTCTTGCAAGCTCGGCAAGGCCTTATAGGCCGCCAGTTTGGTGGATTTGTCCATGCGTCGGGTGGCTTTGGATAGCACTTCGACGATAATGGTTGGCTTTTCGGTGTAGTACTCGTCGCCGTTTTCGTCGGCGCACACTACCATCACATCGGGATAGAAAAAGTTGTGTTCGGCTTTGACTTTTATGTCAGCCATGAACGTCTCGCACGGCGTGCCTCGCAGATGTTGGGCGAAAGTCGTGAAAACATTCCCGGCTAATCTTTGATGGTTACGGCTGGCTCCCGCCATTGCGTAAACTTCGCCATCGATCAATTCATGCTTGATGTCGCTGATCATTTCGCCGGCCAAGTATTCGGCTTCACTGATGTAATGCTGAGCTGGTTTTAGTGCCATTGGCAATTCTCCGCTTTCACGACCGGCGAACGGGAGCTTAAAATTTATAGCCCCGGTGTACGGCAACGATACCTTGCGTCATGTTGAAATACTCGCAACGCTCCAGGCCGGCGTTTTCCATCATTTGCTTGAGTTCGTCCTGCTTGGGATGCATGCGGATCGATTCGGCCAGATAACGGTAGCTGTCTTCGTCCTTCGCCACCACGGCGCCGATTTTTGGCAGTAGTTTGAAGGAGTAAAAGTCGTAGACTTTTTCGGTGATCGGGTCGATAGGGTGGGAAAATTCCAGGACGATGACGCGGCCACCGGGTTTTAACACGCGGTACATGGAGCGTAAGGCGGCGTCCTTGTCGGTGACGTTGCGCAAGCCAAAGCCTATCGTCACGCAATCGAAGGTGTTGTCGGCGAATGGCAGGCATTCGGCGTTGACTTGGGCGTAGCGGATATTGCCGCTCAAGCCATGGTCGATCAGTCGGTCGCGGCCGGTGCGCAGCATCGCGGCGTTGATGTCCGCCAGTATCACCTGGCCGGATTTGCCGACGCGCTTTTCGTAAAGTTTGGTCAAATCGCCCGTACCACCTGCCAGGTCGAGCACGCTGTCACCTTCACGAACATTGGCCAGTTGCACGGCCACTCGTTTCCAGATGCGGTGGATACCCATCGACATGAGATCGTTCATGACGTCGTACTGGTTGGCGACCGAGTCGAACACGCCGCGCACCAGCGCCACTTTTTCCTGCTTAGGAACCTGTTTGAAACCAAAATGGGTGGTATTGTCGTTTGTCATGATGTCGTTTAATTATGGATGGGCGAGCGGCGGCTGAGGCCGGCGGCTTTCAGGGTTTCAAGATACTGCGACCAAAGCAGCGGAAATTCCGAACCCAATTTATACAGTAAATCCCAGCTGTAAATGCCAGTGTCGTGGCCGTCGCTGAACACCAGTTTGATGGCGTAATTGCCCACCGGCTGGATGTCGGTAATCGTCACGTCTTCCTTGCCGATTTGCAGGGTCTCCTGGCCGGGGCCATGGCCGACCGCTTCTGCCGATTGGGTAAACACGCGCAGATATTCGCTGGGCAGCTCGTAAATGCTCTCGTCGTCGAAATGGATTTCCAGGATCGCCGAAACCTTATGCAGCTTGATTTCGGTCGGCACACGCTGAGTGGGAGTGATTTTGACGCGCATAATTACAAAATGTAGCGGCTGAGGTCTTCGTCGTCGGCCAGTTCCATCAGGTGTGAGTCCACGTAAGCGGCATCGATGGTAATGGATTTTTCGGCCATGTCCGGCGCATTGAAGGAAATGTCTTCCAGCAGTTTTTCCAGAATCGTATGTAATCTGCGCGCGCCAATGTTTTCGGTTTTTTCGTTGACTTGCCAGCCCAGTTCGGCAATGCGCTGAATACCGTCGGCGGTAAATTGTACGTCTACGCCTTCGGTTTTCAAGAGTGCCTGATATTGCTCGGTCAGCGAGGCGTCCGGCTCGGTCAAAATCCGCACGAAATCGTCCGCGCTCAAGGCGTTCAGCTCGACCCTGATTGGAAAGCGGCCTTGCAATTCCGGAATCAAGTCCGACGGCTTGGTTAGATGAAACGCGCCGGAGGCGATAAACAGAATATGATCGGTCTTGATCATGCCGTATTTGGTGGTGACGGTGCTGCCTTCCACTAACGGCAATAAATCGCGCTGCACGCCTTCGCGGGACACTTCGCCGCCGCCCATTTCCGCGCGTTTGCAGATCTTGTCGATTTCGTCGAGAAACACGATGCCATGTTGCTCAACCGCTTCCAGCGCGGCTTGCTTGATTTCTTCTTCGTTGACCAGTTTGCCGGCTTCTTCTTCCTGCAACTGTTTCAAGGCATCTTTAATTTTTAATTTGCGGGTTTTGGTGCGGCCACTGCCCAGATTTTGGAACATGCCTTGCAACTGGCTGGTCATTTCTTCCATGCCCGGTGGCGCCATGATTTCCACACCCACTGCAGGTGCGGCAACGTCTACTTGAATTTCCTTATCGTTCAAATCGCCTTCGCGCAGTTTTTTGCGCATTTTCTGCCGGGTGGATTCCTCGGTTTCCGAGAGCATGCCGCCTTCGGCGCGTGGCAGTAATATATCCAGCACTTTTTCTTCGGCAGCATCGGCGGCACGGTTTTGCACACGTTCCATCGCCGAAATGCGGGTGGTTTTCACGGCGCTATCGATCAAGTCGCGAATAATCGATTCCACGTCGCGGCCGACATAACCCACTTCGGTAAATTTGGTGGCTTCAATTTTGATGAAAGGCGCGTTAGCCAAGCGAGCCAGTCGGCGGGCGATTTCGGTTTTACCGACGCCGGTGGGGCCTATCATTAGAATATTTTTCGGGGTGATTTCATCGCGCAGTTCCGCGGCAACCTGGCTGCGGCGCCAGCGGTTACGCAGGGCAATCGCAACTGAGCGTTTGGCGGCGGCTTGGCCGACGATGTGCTTGTCCAGTTCGCTGACGATTTCTCTCGGGGTCATTTGACTCATGGTTTTACTCTTGTGCCGGTTGGGGTTCGGCGTCTAATTCTTCGATGCGCAGATTGTGGTTGGTATAAATGCAGATGTCTGCAGCAATACCCAGGGACTTTTCGACGATCTCGCGGGCGCTGAGTTCGGTGTTTTCCAGCAAGGCGCGGGCCGCGCTTTGCGCAAAGGCGCCGCCGGAGCCGATGGCGATAAAGTCGTATTCGGGCTCGATGACGTCGCCGGTGCCGGAAATCACCAGCGAGGTTTTACTGTCGGCAATGATCAATAACGCTTCCAGCTTGCGCAGGGCGCGGTCGGTGCGCCAGTCTTTGGCCATTTCCACGGCGGCACGGGTCAGATTGCCGCGATGTTTTTCCAGCTTGCCTTCGAAATGTTCGAATAAGGTAAACGCATCGGCCGTCGCGCCGGCGAAACCGGCAATCACTTTGTCGTGGTACAGGCGTCTGACTTTACGGGCATTGCCCTTCATCACGGTGTTGCCCAGGGTGACTTGGCCATCGCCGCCGATCACGACTTTGTCGCCGCGTCTGACGGAAAGAATGGTGGTGCCTCTGAAGTTCGTCATGTCTGTGAATGAGAAAGGGAAAGGCGGCGATTTTACATGTTCTCGACGGCGATAGGGTAGAAGTTTAAAACCGTAAGCCCGGTGGGTAAAAGGCGCAAAGATTGAACAAAGCAAGAAAACTGATTAAAGTTCAAAGTGCTGGTATTTTAAAGGATGCGCCGCATTGACCGGCGTTTCCAACATTACAATAACAACAAGAGGGTAGCTAGTCATGAAATTGTCAAATCGCTGGAGAGGTGTGTGCTTGCTGGGTGCTATGGTGTTTTCAACGGCGGCCCTGGCTTTATCGCCGGAAGAAGAAGAGCGCTTGAAAGAGTGTAAAAGGCCTAAATTCCGGGATTTTGTGCCTGAACAAAAAGCCGAGGTCGATGCGGGCACGGAAATCTCTTTTCATATCTCCCACAATGCCGATCCATTGACCGTGACCGCCGAAGCGCGTGGCGAAAAAATGAAAGTCAATGTGGTGGATAAAAAGACCTTTTACTTTGTGACCGCGAAATTGCCGCCATTGACGCCGGGATTTGCCCGTGTGCATGTCACCGCTAAATCCGCAGAAAGCAAATTGGAGAGCGGCTGTTTGGGTCAGGATGGCTGGTTGCTTAAAATTAAAGGTGAGGCAACCGCTAAACCGGCGGAACAGCCGGCGGCGGCTCAGTAGCGAATTTTATCTGTTTTGATCCGCCACATTTGGAAGGGGCGATTGGCCGAGTCGAGCGAGAGTTGCTGCATGACGATCCGGCGTTGCAGGGCGGGTTTGTCGATTTCGGTGTAAATAAAACCGTCGTCGAACCCGGCTTTAGCGGCGTCGAAACGGTCGCAAGCAAAGTAAACGGCTTGCAGTCTTGCCCAATAGATGGCACCCAAGCACATCGGGCAAGGCTCGCAACTCGTGTAGAGCGTGCAATCGCTTAATTGAAAATCGCCTAGTTTTTGACAAGCCAGCCGAATGGCGACGATTTCGGCGTGAGCGGTCGGGTCCAGATCCGGCGTCACCCGATTCCCGCTGGCGGCAATAATTTCGCCGTCTCTAACGACAATCGCGCCGAACGGCCCGCCACCTTGGTCGATGTTATCGCAGGCTAGTGCGATGGCTTGGTTTAGAAAGCCTTCGTGCATTACAAATCCAGCGGATTATCAGGATTAATACCGTCCATGAACGGCAATCGGCGGTCTTCGTTGGTGATCTGATAAACCTTCCCCAGCCAGTTATTAAACACGGCTTTAGCGGAATCCCGCCAGGTGATGTCCAAGTGCTCGATGATTTGTTGCTCAGGCATGGCTTGCAGTGGGCAGTTACCAAGCTTGGCTTCTTTCACGTGTTCTGTGTACTCGGCCAGTAGCTGTTGCACTTCGTTATCGAAATAATGCTCGGGGTAGGGTGGGTAGTCGTCGCGCTCGCCGTTGTAATAACGCAGTACTTCGCGCTTGTATTCTTTAAGCAGGCTAATATCGTCGTACTCCGGATGACCCTGGAAGAAGACGACGCGAAATCCGTCCGGACTAACGGCCAGATGCACACCGGCGGATTCGCTGGCCACCAGGACTTTCAGTCCGTGTGTTTCCATGTCGCGCTGAAACACTTCGTTAAAACGCGAATGCGGCACATCGAAGCGGGTGTTGATTTCCGCCACCAGGGGATGCTGCCTATCGACCACTTTATGCGAAAACACGCCCCAACGCTTGGCCGGCAGGCGCGTGCGCTCCACACCGTAACAATGCTGAATAAAGGCATGGGTGGCCAGGCACGAACACAGTACCGAGGTGACGTTTTGCGTGGCCCATTCGAACACTTCGGTTAACGGCCGCCAAAAATCTTCCTCCTGCAAATGGTCGTGGGTGACATTGGCACCGCTGATAATCAAGGCATCCAGGCCGTCTTGTCTGATTTGCTCGAAGGATTCGTAATATTGCTGGATATGTGCCAGGGCTTGCGGGCTTCTTTCCAGGCCCGCAATCGTAAACGGATGCACATGAAACTGGGCAATCTGATTGCAAGCGCCGACCAAGCGGAAAAACTGGCGTTCCGTGGCTTCCAGCGCCGCGTCCGGCATGATATTCAACAAGCCGATGTGCAACTCTCTAATCGATTGGTGACTGGCGCGATCCGGGCTGAGAATTTCTTCGCCTTCTTCGTGCAGACGCTGAAAAGTGGGTAAAGCAGTATGGGCAACTAGCGGCATTACAAGAACGGTCTCAAGATTGTTGCCGGGCAATCGCCTCGGCAATCAGACGGATAAAGTCGTCTTCGTTATTGACTTTAGCGGTTTCGTCGGCACTGATGGTGTAGCCGTACTGGGCGGCAATCGCTTCGTAGCGCGGTACCCTGGCTTTGAACAGCTCCGGAAATACCCAGCTGACGAATTCGTCCGGTGGAATCTGATCGGTAGAACTGTAACCGCGCTCACTCATGAATTGGTCCAATTTTTCATCGACGAATTCCGGGCGGTAATACAGGGGTTTGGGGTCTTTTTTGGCGCGGTCGATGATGGTCTGTTCCAAGGCCGGCGGAATTTTGATGTAGACGATCAGCGTGTGTTTGGCCAGGTTTTCCAGGACTTCCGGGCAATCCAATTCGCAAACGCTACCGCCGGCGTCGTTGATGAAATGTTTGTAGCCGTAGATGTCCTCGGCTTTGTGGATAAAGTCCGGCACGTCGTTCATCGCTGCGATTTCGGCTTGATGATGCAGCGCCTGGCGGCGTTTGAATTCCGCTTGCGACAGGCCGCCTTTAGCCGGATCGCCGATTTTGCCCAGAAAGCTGGACACCGGTGCCAGGTTTTCCACGGTGATATTGCTGCAAATATAAATCGAGTCGGATTTCAGCAAATCGCGCAAAAACGGCACGCCCATCGCTTGCTGTTTGATGTTATCCAGAATCGGTTCTTCCAGGTATTTGGTGCCGATACGGTAATCGCCGGAATAATGAAACCATTTATCCCTGGGTAACTTGGCCGAGAGGGTGGTTTTGCCGGCGCCGGACATGGCCAGCAGGGTGATACTCTTGGATTCCCAGTCCAGAAATTGTTGCGGGGTCATTCTCATAAATTATCTCAGTCCAGCAAATCGCTAATGTCCAAATCTTCCGCATCCGGGCGGGCGTGTCTATCGGGGTCTGTGTAGCCCAGGTCGTCGGCTTCCAACTCGTCGAACGGCGCGCTCCAGTCTTCCGGATCTTCGATGTAATCGATAGTGGAACCGTACCAGGATTCATTGTCGTATTCGCCCAGATCGCCGTTGGCGAACTGAACTTCCACCGATTCGTCGTTACCCTCAATCGCTACCACCTTGAAGGTAAGATTACTTTCCAGGTCTTTATACCAGCGGCCAATGACCGGATCTGTAATAGTTGCCATAGTTGCATCCTCGCTATGTTGATGACTTATCAATGATAGCGAGTTTATAGAAGCTGTGCGAGTGCATGCGGCAAAACTGTCGGGATTTTCGATTAGAATGGCAAATTTACATAGTCAGCGGCGGGAGCCATGAGCGAAGAAAGATTCATCGAATTGGAGATCAAACAAGCGTATCAGGAAGATTTGATTCAGGCGTTGAACCAAGTGGTGGCAGACCAGCAAAAGCAAATCGGCAAACTGGAGGAAACCTGTAAGTTGCTGCACGACAAGATCAAAAGCCTGGCGCTGGATGAGCGACAAGCGGGGGCGGTCGATGAGCGTCCGCCCCATTACTGACTTATCAATTACGACTTGCGATGGCTGACGCGGCGAAGCTGCTTCGTCGGGTTGGATGCTGTTGCCAAGCTGGTTCGAGGTTGCGGCGAGGCGCTGCAATCCATATGTTTGGCGCGCAACCGTCGACAAAAATCCTGACTGTCGTCTTGCTGTAAACCGGTCCATTGCGCCCGCCAAGATGTGGCGTTTTTGACTTTGGTTTTGACGATGCCCGCACGCCCGGTTTTTGCTAACGGGCCAAGAGCATTGCGCGCGCGCTGTAGATTGACATCGGCGTCGATTTTTCTGGGAAAACTTCCCATGCTGACGGTCCAGACATTGCCGCGGCTTTGCGGTTTGGCTTGCGCCAATTGCGTGAGTTTTTCGCGGCGACTGTTGTAAGGCGCGTTGATATGAATCGGTTCATATCGGCTGCTGCCGGAGTCGGCCCCCATTTGTTCCGCACTGCCGGCACAGCGATTGGACGACAATTGAAACGGTGGCGGCAGGGCGCTGTAATCCTTCAATTGCGAAATGTGCTCGCCGAACAGGCCTTTTTCACTATTGGCAAAGCCCATGTCCAATAAATTACCCATTTGTTCGAAGCGTTCGCCGCTACTGTGTGCGCCCAGTAACACGCCGATCAAGCGGTGGCCGTTGCGTTTGGCCGAGGCGATCAGGTTGTAGCCGGAGCCGCAGGTAAAACCGGTTTTCAGGCCGTCGGCATCCGGATAGCTTTTCAGGATGCGGTTGGTATTGGGCATTACCCGGCCTTTGTAGTTAAATTCCGTCGCCGAAAAATAATGATAATGTTGCGGGAAATCGCGAATCAACGCAGCAGATAACAAGGCCAGGTCGCGGGCGCTGCTGATTTGCCCGTCGTCCGGCAAGCCGCTGGCGTTTTCGAACGAGCTGTTGTACATGCCCAGCGTACGCGCTTGCTGGGTCATCATCGCGGCAAAATTGCTTTCCGTGCCGCCCAGTTTTTCCGCCAGCACGACCGCCGCGTCGTTGGCGGAACGGGTGGTGACGGCCATGATGGCTTGTTCCACCGTCAAACTTTGGCCGGTGCGCAAACCCAGCTTGGAAGGCGGTTGCGAGGCGGCGTGTTTTGATGCAAACACGGTGTCGGTCAGTCGCAGACGGCCATTTTCCAATGCCGACAGGGTTAAATAGATAGTCATGACTTTAGTCAATGACGCGGGATACCAGCGTTGAGTGGATTCGGTTTCGTGAACCACGCGGCCGGTGTCGGCGTCGATGACAATCGCCGCATATCTGGCGGCCGCAGGAGCGCTTTGCAGCATTAGGCAAGCTAGAGAAAGTAACGCTAAATGGGTTTTGGGTAGGGTGCTCAAGTTATTACTTTGCTCCAGATATGTGGCCTAAACATTTGACTATATTATTTAATCAGAATTATCGATTTCGAAAAAGACCCAATTAATGCGGGGATGGTCGGTTTTGATCTGTTTTTCCATTCCGTTAATTAATTCAACAGCTTCCCCCACGCTTAAATCCGCCAGCAATTCGGCTTTAATGGCCAGCATCACTTGGCTGCCGTGGCTAATAGCCCAAATATTCAGTACGCGGTTGACGCAGCCTTGCTTTTCCAGATAGCCGCGAACGGCATCGCGAATCCCCGCATCGGCCTCACCGAGCAGCAAAGAATGCACTTCCCGGCCGACTAACACCGCTACGACGACCAATAAGGCGCCAATCAACATCGAGCCCACTGCGTCGTACATTGAATTACCGGTAAGCATAGTCAAGCCCAGCATCGCCGCGGCTATCACCAGACCAATCAGCGCGGCCAAGTCCTCGCCGATGACCACCATCAATTCGCTGGATTGCGTTTCTTTAAACCATTGCCAAATGCCCCGTTCGCCACGCTCGCTTGCCATCGCCCCCAAGGCCGCGCGCAACGAAAAACCTTCCAAAACCACGGCGATAGCCAGTATCGCCAAAGCCATACCGGCATTTTCCACGGTGTGCGATTCGTGAAAACGCAACCAACCTTCGTGGATAGAGAACAAGCCGCCAACCGAGAATAGCGTAATCGCTACCATCATCGACCAGACATATGCTTCCCGGCCATAGCCCATCGGGTGGTGTTGGGTTGCCGCCCGCGCGGAGCGTTTCATGCCGATAAACAGCAAGACCTGATTGCCGCAATCGGCAAAGGAATGAATGGCTTCCGCCAGCAGCGAGCCGGAACCGGTCCAGACTGCTGCGCCGGTTTTGATCAAAGCGATACCCAGATTAGCGGCGAACGCATAAATGATGGCTGAGGCGGAATTACTGTGAGACATGAGCTATGGGCCAAATAAAATTAAGAATTAGGCAGCGATTATTTACGGCAGACAGCACCGAAACAGATCAAGTAATCATGCAGATTTTAGATGAGTCGAGCGGATTTGCTGCAAATACTTAGGCGTTGACAGACAAGTTGAGCGATTGGCTGTCAACTAGGCAATAACGAGCTTATCGATTCTGTAAGGCGGGCGGTAGGGGCGAGTTTTTTGCCGATTGCTGGTGCCGAGGACGCAGTTGCCGGCCGCGGCGTTTTTGCAGCCAGCGTATCACGCCGGTGATGAATAGTAGCGGGCAGAGCAAGCCGGCAACCAACACCAGCAATTGCCCGATCAAACCAAACGCCTCTCCGGTATGTAGCGGATGCAGCCAGTTGATGATTGTGTCCGAGCCGCCAAGTTCGTCCGGATTGCTGACCGCCAACACCTGGCCGGAATATTGATCGACCCAGACGTTGGTTTTGGGAAAGCGCTGACTGGGCTCGCCAGCCTGGCGCAGATTGATGCGGTAGCTGCCATTGGCGTCGTGCGGTGTCTCTATCCAACACAGGCGCGCCTGCAGAAACCGGGCTTGGCCGACCGCGGCGGCTTGATCCAGGCTGATGCGCGCCGGATTATTTTCGGTGGTGGCCGATTTTGGCGCGGGCGATGCCTGCAAGGGCGAGAAATAGCCCAGTATCGGATTGACGTATTGCGGAATCTCCAAGGCTACTCCGGTGACTGCCAATACCAGCATCACAATCAGGCTGTAGACGCCCGCCAGTTTATGTAAATCGTAATTTAGGCGTTCGCGGCTGGCATGGCGCTTTAGGCTCAAAGCGCTCTTTAATTTGTGTAGTGGAGGCCACCACAGATAGACGCCGCTGATCAAGGACATCAGCAACAAGCCGCCGACGATGGCCATCAAAATTTTGCCGGGATTATCCAGTAGCAGCTTGTAATGCAAGTCGTAGAGCCAGGTCATCGCAAATTCGCCCCAGAAACGATTGGCGAGTACCGAGCCGGTATACGGATCGACCGACAGCATCAGCGGCGCAAAGCCGTGATGCTCGGTTTCTTGCGGTTTATAGTAGCGGGCGGTGATGGCACGCTGTGGATCGTCGGGAATTTCCAGCCGCCAGCCGCGTTGCCGCGTAGGCTCCGCGCGACGTAGGGCTTGAAAAATATCCTCGTAGCTTTGCCGCTGGGCGCTGGATTCGGAAATGATCAACTGTGGATTCAGCCACTCGTCCAGATCGATATAAAACACCAACAGGCTGCCGGTCAGGCCGACCAGGGCGATGATCAAGCCCAACGACAGCCCGAGGTATAAATGTACGGCCAGCCAGAATTGGCGCCTAGCCTGCTTCTTGTTGGCCGTCGATTTCATGGTGATACGAGCTTAGTAGTCGAACTTGACGTTGACGGCGCCGTAGAAGGCAATGCCGTCGCCCGGCGAGAAGAACGGTTGGGCGGTGGCACCGAATGATTCGGAATACCAAACATATTCCCGGCGAACGTCGGTCAGGTTTTTAGCTTGAAATTGCAATTCCACTTCCTTGGTCACCTGGTAGCCTAAATCCAGGTTGAGTAGGGCGTATTCGCCGTATTGGCCGCGCTGATTGGCTTGATCGACAAAGTAGTCGCCTTGGCCGCTGGTCCATAGCGAAGAACGCAATTGCGGCAGGATTTGGTAGTCGATGCCGGCCGAGAACAAATAATTCGGGGTATTGACCACCTGATTGCCGGCGACGTATTCCATAGTGCCAGCCGAAACCGCCGGCGGATTGGTGACTTTAGCTTCCTGTAAAGAGTAGGCAGCCCAAACCCCGACTTTATCGGTGGGATACACCTTGACTTCAATGTCCACGCCTTGGCGCAGTGTGGGTCCTATTTGGCTCGACTCCACGCTGGCCAGGTCGCGGCTAATTTCGTTGCTGGCTTTTTGCGACCAGTAGGCGACCCGGCCCTCGGCCCAATCGACCGGTTTCAGCTTGACACCCACTTCCCAACCGTCATTCAACGACGGGCCAATATTGGCTTGGTTGCGGCCGATGAAGGTGGCTTGGCCCAGGCCGACCTGGAAGGTGCGGCCCCAGTTGCCATAAAGGCTGTAGCCTTCGATCGGCGTAATCACCGCGCCTATTTTGGGTTGCGAAATCGTACCGTAGTCGTTAAGGGGGTAGGAGCCGAACGCTGAGCCGGGGCGATAGCTGAAGAAGCTGCCGTCGACGATATCGGCACGGTAACCTGGCGTCAGTTTCAACCATTTGAAAGGCTTGATGATTGCCTGGATGTAGCCGCCGTAATTCAAGAAATCCCACTTTTCGTCGTTACGCAAACCGCTGCTACGGCGAACCCTGCTATCGGTTAGATAACGCAGATATTTGTTTTCTTGTTGCTGGAAGTCGAAGCCGGTTTCCAGCGAAAAGTCGTCCAGCCAACTGATGACCGGATGGTAGGTCAGCGAGGTCATCGCGCCGTACTGAATTTCGTCGCGGTCGCGTTCTTGCTGTGCTGCGCCAGGGCCATAGGTGACATAACGCTGGTCGTCGAATAAAGTGCCGTAGACCTTGGACGACCAGAATAAGGTCGGGCTGAGGTTGACGTCCAAGTGGGTGCTGACCTGGCCAACCGTGCGTTTACCGCCGTCAGTGGCGTTTCGGGTGAAGGTTTGGGTTTGATTGAGTAACTGTTCCTGGTATGTCATATAACCGGGTTCTTGGGCGCCGGCTTCGCTCCAGCGGGCGATCAAACCTATTTTGTATTTTTGGTTGTCAGGCGTATAGAACCATTTGCCGGAAAAGCTGTTTTTGTCGGTGTCGCTATGGTCGCGGTAGCCGTCGCTGGCGCGGTAGGAAATTTGATAGTTCTGCGAGAAACCGTCTTTTTCATAGCCCAGACCGGATTGGATGTCGTGGGTATTGAAACTGCCAAAACTGGCTCTGGCCTTAGCGTAGTTGCCGCCGGTGGTGGTGTTCATGCTGATGTTGCCGGCGAAGGAGTGCAGGCCGTAGCGGGCGTCGTTGGTACCCCGCACCACTTCGATGGACTCGATGTCGAGCGGAAACAGCGAGTCGATAAAATAGGTGTCGCCGCTGTTGGTGTTGCTAGGCACGCCGTCGATCAATAATTTGACCGCGTTAACCCGGCCTTCGCCATTGAAACCGCGAAACGACATTTTGCCGGTGGTGATGCCTTGGCCGAATTGGGTCACTTGAACGCCAGGCATGCGGTGGAACAAATCGTAGGCCGTTAATACGTTTTGGTCGGCGATTTTATCGGCGTACATGATGTCCACCGAAGTAGCAATGTCCTTGCTGGTTAATTTCATGCTCTCGGTTTGATCACTCACTGTGACCGCACCCAGCTCGAAAGTCGAATCGTCCTTAACGGCTTGTGGTTTTGGCGCGGGGACTTTTTTAACCGCAATGACGCCTTCGCCTACTTGCTCGTACTGTAAGCCATTCTGACTTAACACTTTTTCTAGCGCCTGTTGTACGGTGTATTGGCCCTTCAGCGGCTGGGCTTGCAAGCCTTGCACCATCGAGTCGGCATAGATCAATTTGGTATTGGTGGACTTTGCCAAGTTCTCCAAGGTAGCTGCCAGCGGCTGTGCGGGAAGGTCTATGCTTGCGCTGGTGCTGCCTGCCGCGCTTGCGTCGATTGAAGCGGCTAGGGCCAACGCCAGCAGGGGCGCCTGTCGGCGCGGTTTTTTCGCGGGTGTGGTGTTAAGTTTGCAATCCATGATCGTCTCCTGTTAGTCGTGGGTGGCAATATTTTTTGACTCGCCATACCCCATTAACGAAGCAGACGGGTCAAACTGGACAGGTTTGGGGAATATTTTTTTAACCCAAACACGAACACCTGTTTGTTAGCGGCTGTAAAGCACGACGGTTTGTTTTTGGCGCTGCACGCGGATAGGCAGGATTTTTTCCAGGGCCTGCAGAAACGGCTTGAGATCGGCGCTATTGAAACTGCCGCTCAGGGTTTGCTTGGCCAAGGCAGGATCGGCAAACGCAAAACGCACGGCGTGATAACGCTCCAATTCCGCGACGACTTCGGTCAGCGGCGTGTGGTCGAACAACAGTTGGCCGTTGAGCCATGCCGCCACTTGCTTGGTATTGGTTTTTTCGGGCTTTTGCCAGTGGCCGCCCGCATCTATTTTGCGGCTGAAGCCGGCGGGTAAATTTTCGCCAAACCAGCTGCGGCCGGCATGTAGGGCAACTTCGCCTTCCAAGACCGATACTGCGGTGCCGTGATTATCATGCCGCACGTTAAACACGGTGCCGATGTCTTTAATTTGTAGATTGCCGGTATGAACGGTAAACGGGTGCCAGGCCTGATGGGCGACGTTGAACATGGCTTCGCCTTGCTGCAACTCGATCTCGCGGCGCCACCAGGACAGACGTACGCGCAGTTGTGTATCGGTATTCAATTGCAGTTGGGAACCGTCGGCCAGTTGCACGGTTTGCCGTTCGCCTATGCCTGTTTGGTAAACTCTGCTAGGTGCCTTGAGGTCCAGCCATGCGCCGGTCAACACGGTGGCAAGCAGCAGGCTAACGGTTAACATTTTGCCGTTTCGCCAGACGCGGGGCCTTGCGGAGCGCGCGGTATTCAAGCCGGCGACCTCAGTGGTTTTTAGCTCGTCCAGGTTGCCCCAAAGGCTGGCGATGTCGTCGTAAGCGGTCTGATGCGCTGGATTTTGCAGAAGCCATTGCGCGAATGCTTGACGCCGCTGCTCATCACAGGATTCAGACTGTAACTCCACGAACCACGTCGCAGCTTGCTGAAGAATTTTTGGCGGTTGCGAAAGCTTGGGCGGCGTCATCGATTGGCCGGTTTAGTGCTGCGTGCCGATTAGCATGTGATGGCAGTGCAACATGGCCTTGACCAATTGGCGTTGCACGGTTTTCTCGGAAATACCCAGTTTTCCGGCGATTTGGGCATAAGTGAGTTCGTCGATCTTGCGCAGCAGCAAAATATGCCGGCATTGCCGCGGCAGGCTGGCGATAGCCTGCAACAGGCGTTCGCATTGTTGGCTAAGAATCGCAAAGTCTTCCGGTTGCATAAGCGGGCAAGTCAGCTCGTCGTCCAATTCTTGGGTTTTTGCGCCGCTGCGCTGATGGTGGCGAATAAAGTCTATCGACAGGCGTTCGGCGGTACGAAACAGATAACCGGGCAGATTGTCGGTGTGTGTCAGACTGTCCTTGCCCAGCAAACGCAAATAAGTTTCCTGACTCAGATCTTGTGCGGCATCGGGGCACTTTACCTTGCGCAGCAAAAAATCGACGATGGCTTCTTTATGAGTCAGAAATAATTCGGCTATCTGATCGTGCTTAATGGCGATGACGGACAAGCGACTAGCTCCGGATTTTTGTGAACGAAAGACGGAAACTGCCGCAAGCTGTGTGCCAATAAACGCATAAAGCCGTCCAATTCCAATAGTGCTCGGCTGTAAGGTTGTTGAGGGGAGGTGTAGGGGGATGCTTACGTTTAAAACTATGTCATTTAACGCAATTACCTGTGGCATATGACCTGATTTTTCTGTGCAAATCAACTGCAATGGAAGTCATTCTTCGGCAGGAATCGAGGAAAAGTTGTCCTTTAAACACAATCCAAGAATTGACAATCAATCGATTGATTGATATTGTTTAAATCAATCGATTGATTTTTTTCTAACAAGCACTTCCGCAGAGGCAGCATGGTCGCACCTGAAAACTCCGAAACCGAAACTCACGACGCCCGCAGTCGGCTGGTCATGGCAGCGTTGCGGCTGTTTGCCGAAAAAGGCTACAAGGCCGCTTCCACGCGGGAAATCTGCGACGCGGCTGGCGCCAATATTTCGGCCATTCGCTACTATTTCGGCGATAAGGCCGGTCTATATCGCGCCGCATTCTTCGAACCGATGGGCGACGCACGTTGCGGTTCCGATGTCGCGGCCTATGCCGACTTACCGTTGCCCGAAGTGTTGACCCGGTTTTTCAGCGAATTCCTGGAGCCGCTGAAAGAAGGTGAGGACTTTGGGCTTGTGATGAAGCTGCACTTCCGGGAGATGATCGAGCCGACCGGTGCCTGGCAGCAGGAAATCGATGCGGAAATCAAACCGCAGCATGAATCTTTGGTATTGCTGCTCAAGGAACATTTGGGATTGAGTCGCATTGATGACGACTTACATCGGCTGGTTTTCGCGATGATAGGCATGGCGGTGCATTTTTATGTGGGACAAGACGTCATCTCGATGATTTCCCCGCAAATTTTAAATTCTCCACAAAACATCGACGTGCTGGCCGAACGCTTGGCCGGTTACGCACTGGCCATGATCGAAGGTGAAGCCGCGCGGCGTGCTCGGGATGGCGACCATGAACAATAATATCTCGCGGCCGCTGGGCTTGAGTCTGATCCCCTTGCTGCTTTCGGCCTGCGGGTCCGGCGGTTTATTGACGACCGTCGGCCCTGATTATCAAACAGAACCATTGCCGGCGCCTGCGAGCTGGCAAGCGCCGCAAGCGGACGCGGCCAAGCGCCAACAGGCGCATCAAGGCGACCCCGCCGAGCTGATGCGCTGGTGGGAGCGCTTTCAAGACCCGGCCCTGACTCGCCTGTTAAGCGCCGCCGAACAGGTGAGCGCCTCGGTCGCCGACGCCAGAGCGCGCATCGAAGAAGCTAGGGCAAATCTTGTGGGCGCCGATGCGGCCATCTTACCGAAACTGGATTCAGAGTTCGGCTCCAAACGCTCCTCGTCTTCGTTTGGCGGCACGCCGTTCATCTGGAACCAATTCTCGGCCGGACTGCAATCCAGCTGGGAAATAGACTTGTTTGGCGGTTTGGCCCGGCAGCAGGAAGTGGCCCAAAGCCAACTGGAATCGCGCAACGCCTCCTGGCACGACGCCAGGGTCGCGGTGGCGGTGGAAGTCGCCGATGCCTACCTGGCTTATCGCTATTGCGAAGCGCAAGTGCAGCTATTGCGTACCGACAGCGATTCGCGCCTTGAATCGGCGCGGGTAGCGGCGGTTGCCGGCCAGAGCGGGTTCCGCTCGCCGGGCGATGTAGCCTTGGCTACCGCCAGTGCCGCCGAAGGCAACAGAACCTTGCTGCAACAACAAGCCCAGTGCGAACGTTCGATCAAAAGTCTGGTGGCGATGACCGGCCTCGCGGAAGCCGACTTGCGGTCGTTACTGAACGGCTCGGCCGATCAGACGGCGAAACTGCCCACTCCGCCAGCGTTCGAAATCGCGTCCTTACCGGCCAAGGTGTTATTGCAACGGCCGGACGTGGCGGCCGCCGAACGCGACCTCGCCGAGGCCAGCGCCAATATCGGCGTGCAACGGGCCAAGCAATTTCCGAAATTGAGCCTGTCCGGCAACATCACCCCGACCCTGCAAAACATCAACGGCGCGGCGTTGATGCTGGCGCAGACTTGGGCGATAGGGCCGACGCTGAGCTTGCCACTGTTCGACGCCGGCAAGCGCGCGGCCGACGTGGAAGTCGCCAAGGTGCAATACCAAGCAGCGGAAAGCCGTTTCCGCGCCAAGGTGCGCACGGCGGTCAAGGAAGTCGAAGACGCCCTGGTGCGTCTGGACAGCAGCCGCCAACGCTTGCCGCAAGGCCGCGAGGCGGTCAGCGGTTACCGGGCAAACTTTCAGGCGCTGCAAACGCTCTACCAAAGCGGACTGGGTAATTTGCTGGATGTGGAAACTGCCCGCCGCAACGTGCTGGCCTCTGAACTGGCGCTAGAAGAACTGGAGCAGGAACAGGTTGGCGCCTGGATCGCGCTGTATCGCGCGGCGGGCGGCGGATGGATGGATGCCGGCGAGTCGCCGAATCCGGAAGCGGCGGCGGCAGATCCATCCATACCTAGTGACACTGGCAACACGCATTTATATCCGAATCAAAACGACATGCTCAACGGAGGAAACTCATGACCAAGGGAAAAATAGGCGTGCTATTCGCCACCTTACTGCTATTAATCGGCATTGGCGTAGCGATCGGCCGCGTCAGCCAGCCCGCGCCATCTACCGAAGCACCGGCTGCCAATCCGGCGCTCAGCGTGTCCGCGATCCGTCCGCAGACGCATGATATTCCGCTCATCCTCACGGCTAACGGTTCGATTGCGGCTTGGCAGGAAGCCGTGATCGGCGCCGAAATCGGCGATCTGCGCCTGAGCGCGGTTAACGTGCAAATCGGCGAAGCCGTTAAAAAAGGCCAAGTGTTGGCCACCTTTTCGGACGAAAGCGTATTGGCCGATGTCGCGCAAGCCCGCGGCATAGTGGCCGAAGCCGAAGCCAATCTGGCCGAAGCGCGGCTTAACGCCGAGCGGGCGCGCAAGGTCTCGGTATCCGGCGCTTTGAGCGCGCAACAAGTGGATCAGTATCTGACCGGCGCCAAAACCGCGGAGGCCAAACTGCAATCCGCCAAGGCGCAGTTGGAAGCGCAATTGTTACGCCTGAAATACACCAAAGTATTGGCCAGCGACGACGGCGTGATTTCCGCGCGTAGCGCCACCTTGGGCGCGGTCGCCACGAAAGGTCAGGAATTGTTTCGCTTGATTCGGCAAAACCGCCTGGAATGGCGCGGCGAGCTTACCGCCGCCGAAATGACGCAGTTGAAACCGGGCAATAAGGTGAGGGTAGAGGTCCCGAATGTCGGCAGCCTAGAAGGAACTGTACGTTTCCTGGCGCCTACCCTGGATGTGCAAAACCGCAATGGCCTGGTTTATGTTGACTTACCTCATGCCGCGCAGACCGGTTTGCGTGCCGGTATGTTCGCCCGTGGCGAATTTGAATTGGGCAGTTCCACGGCGCTAACGGTGCCGCAAGAGGCGCTGTCGCTGCGGGATGGCTTTAGTTATGTGTTTTTGTTGACCGAGCAAACCGAAGACCGGGCGCGCGTCAAGCAGGTCAAAGTGCAGTTGGGCCGCAGAAATGGCGACCAGGTGGAAATTTTAGCCGGCGTGGCCGCCGACGACCGGTTGGTGGCCGGCGGCGCCTCGTTTTTGGCCGACGGCGATAGCGTGCGGGTGGTGACACAATGAACGTCTCAGCCTGGTGTATCCGTAACCCCATTCCGGCGATGATGTTGTTCGTGCTGCTCAGTTTCGCCGGTTTGCTCAGCTTTAAAGCAATGAAAATCCAGAACTTCCCCGATCTGGATCTGCCCACCATCACTGTCTCGACCTCGCTGCCCGGCGCTTCGCCGTCGCAACTGGAAACCGAGGTGGCGCGGAAAATCGAAAACGCCATCGCCACCTTGCAGGGTTTGAAACACATCACCTCCAAGGTCCAGGACGGCAGCGCCACGATTACCGCCGAATTTCGTCTGGAAAAACCGGTGCAGGAAGCCTTGGACGATGTACGCTCAGCGGTGTCCAAAGTCCGCGCCGATTTGCCGGGCGACCTGCGCGATCCGGTCGTCACCAAACTGGATTTGGCCGGTTCGCCGATTTTGGCCTTAACCGTCAGCTCCGCGCAGCGCGATGAAGAAGCGCTGTCCTGGTTTGTGGAAGACACGGTAGCCAAACGCCTATTGGCGGTACGCGGCGTTGGTGCGGTCAATCGGGTGGGCGGCGTCAGCCGGGAAGTAACGATTGCGCTGGACCCGGTCAAGCTACAAGCCTTGGGCGCCACGGCGTCGGACATTTCCCGGCAATTGCGGCAAATCCAGCGCGAGAGCGCCGGCGGCCGGATCGATTTGGGTAGCGGCGAGCAACCGGTGCGCACCTTGGCCAACGTGGCCTCGGTCGAGGAAATACGGCCCTTGCAACTATCCTTGGCCGATGGCCGCCACATTAGGCTCGATCAAGTCGCCAAGGTGGACGATTCGGTAGCGGAACCGCGCGCGCTGGCGCTGCTGAACGGCAAACCGGTGGTGGGCTTTGAAGTGACCCGTAGCCGGGGTGCCAGCGAAGTCGAAGTCGGCGCCGGCGTACAAAAAGCCTTGGCCGAATTGCGTGTCGCCAATCCGGATATCGAATTCACCGAAGCGTTTAACTTTGTCACGCCGGTCGAGGAAGAATTTCAAGGCTCAATGACCATGCTTTACGAAGGTGCCTTGCTGGCGGTTTTGGTGGTCTGGCTGTTCTTGCGCGATTGGCGGGCCACTTTTATTTCGGCTGTCGCATTACCGCTGTCGGTGATTCCGGCCTTCCTGGGCATGGATTATTTGGGCTTTTCGCTAAACGTGATCACCTTGTTGGCCTTATCGTTAGTAATCGGCATCCTGGTGGACGATGCCATCGTCGAAGTAGAAAACATCGTCCGCCACCTGCGGATGGGCAAAACGCCTTACCAAGCCGCGATGCAGGCTGCCGATGAAATCGGCTTGGCCGTGGTGGCAACCACGTTTGCCCTGGTCGCGGTATTTCTGCCGACCGCCTTCATGAGCGGTGTGGCTGGGCGGTTTTTCAAGCAATTCGGCTGGACGGCGGCGCTGGCGATAATGGCGTCCTTGGTGGTCGCCAGGATGCTGACGCCGATGATGGCGGCGTATATGCTGAAAGACCTCGACCATTCTGAGCCCAAGGAAGGTGCGGTGATGCGCACTTATATGAAGTTGGCGGGCTGGTGTCTGCATCATCGGCTGGCTACGATGGGCGGCGCGGCGGCGTTTTTTATCGGCTCGCTGTTTTTGATTCCGTTATTGCCGACCGGCTTTATCCCGGCGGACGATAATCCGCAAACCCAGGTATTCGTAGAGTTGCCGCCCGGTTCGAGTCTGGCGCAAACGCGCGCTTCCGCCGAAGCGGCCAGGCAATTGATTGCCGGTATCGACTATGTAAAAACGATTTACACCACCATCGGCAGCGGTTCGGCGGGTAGCGATCCGATGGCCGGCAACCAGGGCGCCGGCGAGGTCCGCAAGGCCACGTTGACGATTACCTTGGCCAATCGCCAGGATCGGCCGGTGCGTAAACAGGCCATTGAACAAAATATCCGCCTGGCCCTGCAAAAACTCCCCGGCGTGCGCACCAAGGTGGGATTGGGCGCTTCCGGCGAAAAATACGTGTTGGTATTGAGCGGCGACGATCCACAGGCTTTGAGCGCCGCCGCCCGCAATCTGGAACGCGACCTCAGAACCATTCCCGGCCTGGGCAGCATCGCCTCCAGCGCCGCGCTGGTGCGGCCGGAAATAGCGGTAAGGCCGGACTTCGCCCGCGCCGCCGATCTGGGCGTGACCACCACGGCACTAGCGGAAACCCTGCGCATTGCCACTTTGGGCGATTACGATTGGTCTTTATCCAAGCTCAATCTGGCGCAACGCCAAGTGCCGATGGTCGTCAAACTCGCCGATGAAGGCCGGCAAGATTTGAGCGTATTGGAACGCTTGGCCGTGCCGTCCGCCAAGCCCGGCATCGGCGCTGTGATGGTCGGCCAGGTGGCGAAACTGGAACTGTCCAGCGGACCGGCCGTGATTGATCGATACGACCGCTCGCGGAATATCAATTTCGAAATCGAATTATCCGGCCAGCCGCTGGGTGACGTTGCCGCTGCGGTGGAAAATCTGGATAGCATCAAAAACCTGCCGGCCGGCGTCAAACGCATCAACATTGGCGATGCGGAAATGATGGGGGAGCTGTTCGCCAGCTTTGGTTTGGCCATGCTGACCGGCGTGTTGTGCATCTTCATCGTGTTGGTGTTGTTGTTTAAAGACTTCCTGCAACCCATCACCATTTTGGCGGCATTGCCGCTGTCGTTTGGCGGTGGTTTCGTCGCACTGCTGTTGACCGGCAAGGCGTTTTCGATGCCGTCGTTGATCGGCTTGGTGATGTTGATGGGGATAGCCACCAAAAACTCGATATTGTTGGTTGATTACGCCATCATTGCTCGGCGCGAGCAGGGCTTGAGCCGGATGGATGCGTTATTGGATGCGTGCCACAAACGGGCCAGGCCGATTGTCATGACCACGATTGCGATGGGTGCCGGTATGTTGCCGATTGCGATAGGCATGGGCAACGCCGATTCCTCATTCCGCAGCCCGATGGCCGTCGCCGTAATCGGCGGTTTGGTGACGTCCACCTTGCTGAGTTTATTGGTGATTCCGGTGGCTTACACCTATCTGGACGATTTCAAGAATCTAGGTCTGGCAATTTGGAAACGCTATACGGGGCCCAAAGCTGTTGCTGTCGAATCGTGATTTTCGAAACACGGCATCATCCATAGCGCATTCGGAAAGATGAAACAGAAGCGGTCGGGCTAGGGTAGGGCGTCAGGCGATGTTCGAACTATCCTGCCGGCCATCAAGCTTATGCCGGCAATTGAAGGGTGTTGGCGTTCGGAGCATTGATTTCATCGAGGCTACGGTTCGCCGAAACTCTGATCGGCAACATTCTCGCCAGCCCAGTTCAGAGGGAGCCAACCGCGATGGACATAACGGTGAAACGATGAAAACGGCCAATCTTGCACGCGGTGCGCCCAACCGTGCTTCACCGGGTTGAAGTGAATGTAATCGATGTGATGCAACCCATCCTGTTCGTCGCGAATGGTATGTTCCCAATAACGGCGTTGCCAGATGGATGCGCTGCCGTCATGCCGTTTGCCGACATCGATACCATGGCTGTTCAGCGCTTGAGTGAACAGCGACTTGATTGACTTCCAGCGTCCGGGATAATCGGTATCGTGTTCCGGCAAACGCCATATGGCATGCAAATGATCGGGCAATACCACCATAGCCTCAATCACGAAGGGTTTTCGGGCGCGGGTTTGCGCAAACGCCCGGCGTAAATCGCCGATATGTTCGACCAGGAAACGTGCCCGACGATCACGCAAAGTCACCGTAAAAAAGTAGGTGCCACCCGCCACGAAATTACGCCGATACGCCACCATCGCCATTCCTTACGTCGATTGAAGTCCGGCCATTGTAGCCTCGATGCAGCGTCAGCGGAATCGAGGACGTCGGCTTACAGACTACCAAACCCAAATCGGCAATTGAAGGGGGTTGGTCTTCGAAACCTCGATTTCATCGAGGCTACTTGCTATCCTGCCGGCCATCAAGCTCATGCCGGCAATTGAAGGGTGTTGGCGTTCGGAGCCTCGATGCAGCGATAGCGGAATCGAGGGCGTCGGCTTGGAGCTATGGGGCGAGCAGCGTCCCCTTAAGCGTCCAGTTATGTGGAAAGCCTAAGCCAACAAAATTCATGGCTTGGATTCATCGAAAGAAAACAGTGCTATAAATCCACTTATCCAGTATGCGACAAGACTAATTACCAAGATCAATATTTGGCTGGGGCCGCCTGACAAATAATAGCCGTACTCAATATAACCACCTACTGAAATCGCAAAGTAGGCAGAAAATAAAGCAGCTGATTTTATTTTTCCTACAGCGACCGCGAGGGCAACGAGCAACAGTGGCGACACATAGACAATCATCCATTTTATAGCTGAGCCAGCTGGATCTCGAGAAGTACATTCAAATGAAGTATGTATTCCGACTGCTATCAGCGCAATAATGCCTAGGAACGGGATGAATCGAGACGGTTCCGCTAGGAGTTTCATTCGTTCATCACATGGTTAGTTATGAGATGGTTTTCGTCTATTTACCAAAAATACTCTTTGAAGAAGTAATTTATTGATATGCATATAATTGTCCCTTCTGTATATCATCGATGACGAAAAGATTTTGTCTGGTAAAGATCGAATTACAGCCATGGAATCACTGTGGGTGATAGAAGGCAACGGGTTGCAACCAGTCGATCAACAATTTTTCATGCGGATCAACTGGTACCCAATTTCAGATAATAAGAGACTGGCAGGGTCGATTAAACCTGCAAAGCTAACGCGTTAAGCGCGAGTCTGCAGAATAGCGACCGCCGGCAATTCTTTACCTTCCAGGAACTCCAGGAACGCGCCGCCACCGGTAGAGGTGTAAGACACTTTATCGGCAATGCCGTATTTGTCTATCGCCGCCAATGTGTCGCCGCCGCCCGCGATCGAGAAGGCAGGGCTTTCGGCAATTGCCATCGACAGGGATTTGGTGCCTTCGCCGAATTGGTCGATTTCAAATACGCCGACCGGACCGTTCCAGACGATAGTACCGGCGGTTTTCAGGATGTCGGCGTATTGCTTGCTGGTTTCAGGTCCAATGTCCAGGATCAAGTCGTCGGCTTCCACGTCAGCGACGTTTTTCACGGTAGCCGCAGCGGTTTCGGAAAATTCTTTCGCGCAGACCACATCGACCGGTACCGGAATATCCGCGCCGCGTTCTTTTGCCGACGCGATCAAGCGTTTAGCTTCCGGAATTAAATCCGCTTCATACAAGGATTTACCGACCGGGTAACCCGCTGCGGCGATAAAGGTGTTAGCGATGCCGCCGCCGACGATCAATTGATCGACTTTGGAAGACAGCGATTCCAGCACGGTCAGTTTGGTGGAGACTTTGGAACCGCCGACGATGGCCACCAAGGGGCGGGCAGGGGTTTCCAGGGCTTTGCCCAGTGCGTCCAGTTCGGCAGCCAATAGCGGGCCGGCGCAAGCGACGGCGGCGTGTTCGGCTACTGCATGGGTCGAGGCTTCGGCGCGGTGCGCGGTACCAAAGGCGTCCATCACAAAAATGTCGCACAGCGCGGCCATTTTTTGGCCCAGTTCGGCGCTGTTTTTCTTTTCGCCTTTATTGAAACGCACGTTCTCGCACAGCACTACTTCGCCGCGTTTGACTTCCACGCCTTCCAGCCAATCTTTCACCAAACGCACCGGTTGACCCAGCAACTGCGAAAAGCGCTCGGCGACGGGTTGCAGGCTGGACGCTTCGTCGTATTCGCCTTCGGTGGGCCGGCCCAAGTGTGACATCAAAATCACTGCCGCGCCGCCGGCCAATGCGGCTTCCACGGTCGGGACGCTGGCTTGGATGCGTAAGTCGCTGGTGACTTTGCCGTCTTTAACCGGCACATTCAAATCTTGGCGGATTAACACGCGCTTGCCGGCCAAATCCAGATCGACCATTCGTTTGATAGACATAAGTTCTCCTTTGGTTGAAATAGTGAAAACATTATAAAGTGTAACGCCAGCCGCAGCCTGAATTAAAAAATAACAGAATAGTCAGGCGCTTGGACTATATTTGCTATCCGTTGCCTAAACTTTTATCGGCGGACTTATGTGCAAGTCGTTTATTTTTACGGTGTTCTGCGTGTTGGTGGTTACTGTTGATTCTGCGCGCTGCCAACCCGTGCCCGCCGCTGCCGGCGCCGACGAAATTCAGGTGTTAATAGACGTATCCGGCAGCATGAAACAGAACGATCCGGATAATCTGCGCATCGAGGCCAGCCGCTTGCTGGTCAACTTGTTGCCGGACGGTGCCAAGGCCGCGTTTTGGTTATTCGCGGAAAAAACCGCGCCGCTGTCCGCTACCGATACTGTCAATGCAGCCTGGAAACAGCAAGCCGGTAAAGCCATCGGCAATATTCATTCTCGCGGTTTGTATACCCACATCGAGGACGCGATTCAGACTGTGTTGAGCCAGGGCTTTAAGGGTGGCGGCAAGAAACATCTGATTTTATTGACCGACGGTTTTGTGGATATTTCCAAGGACATCATGCAAAGCGCGGATTCCCGCGAGCGCATCCTCAGCGAGTGGATACCCAAGCTCCAGCAGCAAAACATCAACGTACAAACCGTGGCATTGTCCGAGCAAGCCGATAAAGAATTGTTGGAAAAACTGGCCTTCGAGACCGGCGGCTGGGCGGAAACTGCGCAATCGGCGGAGCAATTGCAACGGGTGTTTTTGAAAATGGCCCAAAAAGCCGCGCCGAAAGAGACTTTGCCGCTGACCGATAATAAATTCCAGGTCGATAGCGGCATCCACGAGTTTTCGGTGTTGGTGTTCAAAAAACCGCATGCCGCGCCAACCCAATTGGTTGCGCCGGACGGCAAAAGTATCAGTAAACAAAGCATGGTCGCCAACGTGTCCTGGCTGGAAAGCCAGGCTTACGACCTAATCACTGTCAAGCAACCGTTGATCGGTGAATGGCGTTTGGTGGCGGAAGTCGATCCCGATAACCAAGTCATGATCGTCACTGACCTGAAATTGCAACTCAGCGACATTCCGAATTTTTTGGGCGAGAACGAAACCTTGCCGATTAAGGCGCATTTCACCGACAAGGATAAGCTGATAACCCGCGCCGATTTCCTGGGCATGCTGACGCTGGACGTGATCCAGGATCAGCAAGCACCGGCAAAAATGCCGGTCGTGCTTGCTGAACCCGGTTTTTACCAGCACAAGACTGAGCATTTAAGTTTGGGCAAGCATTTGCTGAAAATCGTTGCGGACGGCAAGACCTTCAAGCGGGAAATTATTCATGAGATCGACGTCGTTGCCACGCCGATTACGGTCGAGAAGCACGTCGATGCAGCACAACGCCAAGTCACCCTAAAACTGTTACCGGATGCCAAACTGATCGATCCCGCCGGCTTGGTGGTCAATGCGGTGATTAACCAAACCGGGCATGAGCCGGAAACCCGCGCATTGACAAATAAAGACGGGGTTTGGCTGCTGGATTTGGCCGGTTTGCCGCCGCAGACCACCACGCATGTCAATTTTAATGTGATGGCTAAAGATCATGCCGGCAAGCCGCTGGCGCCGGCGATCAAACCGCTGAGTATCGATGACAGTTGGTTTGTTCCTGCCGAGAAAGTCGAGGCTGCCGTACCGGCCGCAGAGCCTGATGCGCATCACGAATCAGCCGATCATGAAAACACCGATCACGAAACCGATGCCGAGCAACATGAGCAGGCTGAGCATGAGCCACATCCGCTGCCGGACGCCCCGGAAACCAATTGGTTGTTGGTTGGCGGCATCATGTTGGTAATCAATCTGATATTGGGTGTGGGGGGATTTTTTACCTATCGATACCTGAAAAAAAGCCAAGCAGATAAACATCAGCAGTTACTGGAGAGATTGTCATGAATCCATTCGATTCCGTGGTAGTGATATTAGCGGCGGAGGCGTTGGGGGTTTTGACGCTGTTGGTTATCTTGCTGTTTTTTATCTCGAGAAACCGGCGAGGGAAGGAGATGGCCGAAATTGAACATTTCATTACCGAGCTTGAAGAGCAGTCCATCGTGAAGACTCGCTGGTTGGAGCAATTTCTGGAAGAAAACTGCGGGTTGGCTACAGCGGAGATTGAGCCATTGTTGCAAGAAGTCAATGCATCAGAACGCGCTGTGTTTGAAGGGGTTATTCGCTTGTTTTTAAAACGCGAATTGGTGTTGTTGAGTGAGATCGAGCAACGTATCGGTCGGCTAACCGAGCCATATCAGAATTTGCTGGCGAATCGGGGCACGCTTGCGCCGGTTGCTGCGGCGCAGGATTCGCCCCAAGCGAACCAATTGGCCGGCTTGGAGCGGATTAACCAACAACTGGTGCGGCAACTGGATAACGCGATGAAAACCATAGACGAAATGTCCGCCGAATATACCCGAGTGTTTAGCGGCAATCAGACCGCCTTAGAGTTGGAAAACAGCAGTAAAAAGATGCTGCAAATTTTTCATGATGCCGAACGCGGTGTGCGTGAAAGCATTACGGAGCTGGGGAAATGATGCAATCTCTGCTGCTTATCGGCTTAGGAGAGCTATCGCTGGTGTTGTTGACCGGCTTGATCGCGGTGTTAGTCGTTAATCGGCGGCATAAACGTCGGCGGCTGGCCGGCATCGAAGAGTTGCTGGAAGACATTAAGGACCGGCAGGAGCGGCGCGGCGACAGGTTGGCCTTGGCCTTGGCCGGTAAGCATCACTTAGACGATCAAGCCGCGCAAGCTGTCAGCGACACCCTGATTGCGGCGGAAAAGCAGTTTTTGTATGGGTTTATAGAGCAGCAAATGCAGCAGCAGACCGTGGCCGGTTTTTACGAAAACCTGTGCCTTTTGCTGGATAGTTATGTGGACGGCTTACCCAAAGTGGCTAAAAAACCGGTTGCCGACGAGCCGGCTGCGGAGACTGGCGAACAATTTGCCGACACCGATTCCGAGCAGCCAAAGTCGCAGAGCTCTGATGAACCCCCGCCCGAAGAGGCTCCACCACCACCGGATTGGGGGGATGTGTTTGATTGATGATTTTGGCAGCTTGTTGTCAGGGCGCACCATAGCGTACCCTGACAACAGGCTGTTTCATTAACTTGTCGGTATTTCCGTCGCCGGCTGGTCGAGCAATTTGATGCCGGTCAATTTGCTGAAAAAACTGGCGGACCGTTTGGCCACGCTATCGCCGCCATCGATACCGGTTTGATGGGTGTTTTCAAACACCACAATGGAGTGCGGCTCCACGGTATACCAAGGTCTGCTCAGTGCTTTTTGCTCGGTCGGCTCGATAATGTCTTTGGGCGATGTTTGCGCGGTATCCACGGCCAGACACCAGCTCTTGCCCTCAACCTCCGGTAGCTGCAGGTTGTGTTTGCTGTCGGACATGTTCATTATTGCGTGCAGGTCGGGTTCATCTTTGCCTAATGCCGCCAGCGTAAAGGCCAGAATCCGCGTGTTCGGGTCGTCCCAACGCGGCGGTTGATCTACTTCCAGGCCATGCCAGCTGATGTCGGCCATATCCTTATCTTCCATTTTTCGGCCGGTGAGGAAGTTTCGGCGCATCAAGGCCGGATGGCGTTTGCGCAAGCGGATCATCTGCTGCACAAAATGCAGCACGTCGGCATTGTCCTTGGCTTTATCCCAATTCAGCCAGCTTAATTCGTTATCCTGACAATAGCAGTTGTTGTTGCCTTGCTGAGTGTGCAGAAATTCGTCGCCAGCCAGCAGCATCGGTACGCCATGGCTAAGCAGCAAAACCGTAAAGGCGTTTTTCACCTGTTGCCGCCGCAGTTTGACTATGGCCGGGTCGGGGGTTGGGCCTTCCACGCCGCAGTTGCTGCTGAGATTATTACTGCAACCGTCTCGATTGTTTTCGCCGTTGGCGGTATTGTGTTTTTCGTTGTAGCTGAACAAGTCTTTTAACGTAAAACCGTCGTGGCAGGTGACAAAGTTAATGCCGCTGATCGGCAAGCGGTGCTGATGTTGATAGAGATCGCTACTGCCGCAAATTCGGGTGGCCACTTCGGCGATGATGCCGGTGTCGCCGCGCAGAAAACGGCGAATTACGTCGCGGTAGCGGCCGTTCCATTCGCCCCAGCGGTAGCCGGGAAAGTTGCCGACTTGGTATAGTCCCGAGGCATCCCAGGCCTCCGCAATCAGCTTGGTTTTAGCTAGTTGTTCGGATAGTTCTATGCCCCAGACCAGCGGTGGATCCTGCAGTACGCTGCCGTCTTCGCCGCGCGCCAACGCGCTGGCCAGGTCGAATCTAAAGCCGTCCACATGCATTTCCCGCACCCAGTATTCCAGGCAGCTGATGATGAAGTTGGTGACCAGCGGGTGGTTGGCGTTCACGGTGTTGCCGCAGCCGGTATAGTCGTGAAAGATGCGTTTGTCGTGCTTGTCGGTCAAATAAAAGCTGTTGCCGGTAATGCCTTTGAAATTGATGACAGGGCCGTCCGCGCCGGCTTCGGAGGTGTGATTGAACACCACGTCCATGATCACGCCGATGCCGGCCTTGTGCAACGCTTTCACCAGATCGCGGAACTCGCGGATATGCGTGCCTTGTTCCGGCGTGACGCAATAGCCGGGATGCGGACTGAAAAAACTGTGCGTGCTGTAGCCCCAGTAGTTTTTCAAGCCCAGATCGGCGGTATGCGGCGGCACGTCTTGCTCGTCGAAGGCCATGATAGGCAGCAGTTCGACATGGGTAATGCCCAGCTTTTTCAGGTAAGGGATTTTTTCGATCAGGCCGATAAAGGTGCCGGGGTGTTTAACCTTGGCGGAGGTGTGACGGGTAAAGCCGCCGACATGCAATTCGTAAATAATGGCTTTTTCGCTGCGAATAGCCAGCGGTGTGTCGCCTTCCCAGTCGTAACGGTCATCTACCACCACCGCGCGCATGGCATGTTGGCTATTATCACCTGGCTTGCAGGCGGCGGCGCGGTTCCATAATTTATCGCTGATTGCGCGCGCCCAAGGGTCCAGCAATAATTTTTCGCGATCAAACCGCAAGCCCGACTCGCGCGTGTTGGCGGGGCCGTCGATGCGCCACGCATACCAGGTGCCGACCGGAAGTTCTTCGACAAACACGTGCCAGGAGAAAAACGTATGGTTTTTCTCTTTTTGTAAGGGTATGACTTGTAAAGGTTTTATGCTGTCGGATTCGGCAAATAACAGCAGTTCCACGTCCGTCGCATGGCGGCTGGAAATGGAGAAGTTGACGCCGCCCTCGCTGACCCGGGCGCCGTGAGGATAGGGACTCCCTGACTTTAAACTGTATGGTTTGTGCATGCCCTTTACCGAGAAACTGTGAATTAGTCCTGATTTTACTGCATATAAGGGCTGCGGGCCTACGCCTTGCGTAAATAATCGACAACGGTTAGAGTCTATAAAGCCTGGTCGCTGCGGGATACGTCGCGGAGTGTCCGCTACCCACAGGATAAAACCTAGTCACCCGACCCGTTAACATTGCCGATGGCCTTTTCCTCCTCACCGTCTCAAGTCCGCATGCCGCTTTCTGCGGAGGAAATGCGGGCTATTAGTCTGGAGATTAGCCGGGGTTTTGCCCCGCGCCGGTTTAGAGCGGGCGCGGCGCGGTTGACGAGTACCGGCTTCTCGCCGCAAGAGTTGTTAAGCATTAGTCAGCAGATTAATCGCGAATTTGCCCCACCCCTGCAACGGGCTGCCGCCCAAGTTGAAAGCGCCAAGCTGGTGGCGTTGCCGGTCGATCCGGAACATATCCATGTCTATTGGCAGTTGGATGAAGCGGATCAGGCGTCTGTGCCGCTTGCCGAGCCACCGGCAGATGCACAGCCTTTGACCTTGCGCGTTTACAGTCATCCGGCGTCGCCCAAAGCGGTCTCGTTGCCGGCCGAATCGGCCAAAACCTGGTTCGATGTGCCGGTTGCCGCCGAACGCAGCCAACAGCAGATTACGCTGCCCAGCGGTGACACCTGCATCGCCGGGATTTACCAGGTGGCGATTGGTCGGCTCAGTGCTCAGCAGGAATTCAATCCCTTGGCGTATTCGCAGGCTGCCGCAGTCGCGCCGCAAGTGTCGCCGATGACGGAAAGGCTGTCGCCGGCGATGGCGCAGTTTATAATGCTGCCTTCCCAGGCGTCTTCGGCGCTTGCCGTAACCGCGTCCGGCCAACAAAACTAATTCCGCGATGAACAAAGGCTATCTCAGCATCGTTTTGCATGCCCATTTGCCCTATGTGCATCATCCCGAACACGACAGTTTTTTTGAAGAAAACTGGTTGTTCGAAGCCATTACCGAATGCTATTTGCCCTTGTTGGCGATGCTGGAACGCTTGCATGTTGATCAAGTGCCGTACCGGCTGACCTTGTCCTTGTCGCCGACACTAATGACGATGCTGCGCGATCCCTTGCTGCAAAATCGCTATCTGCATTATCTGCAAGGCCGGCTGGAGCTGGCGGAGCGGGAGTTGGAACGCACCCGCAGGCTGCCGCAGTTTGAGCCGCTGGCGCAGATGTATATGCAGTGGTTTCAGGATGCCTTGCATCGCTACCAGCACCGCTATCAATGTGATTTGCTGACGGCGTTTCAACGGCATCACAGCGCGGGCTGCCTGGAGTTGATTACCACGGCCGCCACCCACGGTTTTTTACCCTTGTTAAATGTCAGCCCGGTGTCGGTGCGCAATCAAATCGGCGTGGGTATCGCCAGCTTTAAGAGCCAATTCGGCTTTGCGCCCAGCGGATTTTGGTTGCCGGAATGCGGTTACTATCCGGGCCTGGAACAGGCGCTAAAAGCCGAAGGCATCACTTATTTTTTCGTCGATAGCCATGCAGTCATGGACGCTGATCGGCCGCCGCTTCATGGCGTGTATGCGCCGCTGGATTGCGGCAATGGCGTGGCGGCGTTCGGCCGCGATCCGGCATCCTCGCGGCAGGTGTGGAGCGCCGAGGAAGGCTATCCGGGGGATGGCGATTATCGCGAGTATTATCGCGACATCGGCTTTGATTTGCCCCTGGAATATATCGCGCCTTATATTTTGGACGGCGAAACCCGGATCAATACCGGCATCAAGTACTACCGGATTACCGGCGCCAAGCAAACCAAGCAGGTGTACCAACCGGAGCGGGCCAAGCTGAAGGCGCGCCAACATGCCGAGGATTTTATCCTGCGCCGTCAGCAGCAAATTGACGCGCTGACTGCGGAAATGCCGCAAGCGCCGCTTATCGTCGCGCCTTACGATGCTGAACTATTCGGCCACTGGTGGTTCGAAGGGCCTTTATGGCTTGAACAAGTGTTACGCTTGGCGGCCAGCAGCGAAAACGGCGTGCAGACCGTCAGTTGCGGCGATTATTTACAATTGCCGTTGCAGCATGTGCAGGCCAGGCCGGCCGCTTCCAGTTGGGGCGAACATGGGTATTCCAGTTACTGGCTGAACGAAAGCAATGACTGGATTTATCCCCTGTTACACAAGGCCGCCGCCGAAATGGAAAAGCTGGCCAACGATTTACGCAGTTTTACTGTGAGTGATTTACAGCAACGGGCTTTAAATCAAGCCGCCCGATCATTGTTGCTGGCGCAGTCTTCGGATTGGCCGTTTATCATGAAGGCCGGCACCACTATCGATTATGCGCGTAAACGCATCACCGATCATTTGGCCCGTTTTAATTATCTGCATGATGCGATTCGTAAAAACCGTATCGATGAACGCTATCTGACCGCGCTGGAAATCATGGACGATATTTTTCCTGACATCGATTTTCGCCATTATGCCGCCTAGACAAAGGCCCGTTTTGGGCACTGCTTAACCCAACCTCCAGGGGGAGCTATGGATAACATCCAATTGTTGTATGTAGCCAATAACGTCACCGGCAAAGCCGCCGCCTGTCAGCAATCCTTGCAGTTTTTGATGCGGGTGGCCGACCTGGATTATCACAAGCAAGTTGACGTGCTCTGGGCCGGCGAAGATGGCGTCTGGCATGTTTTGCCGGCCTTATTCAACCGTAAGGCGGAAGACGGGCAGGAGTATTGGCAGGCCGACATCGTATTTCCGCCGCAGCCGCATGCCGACATGCCCGGCGACATTCGTTTTGCATTGCGTCTGCAAGCAGCCGGCAGCGAATATTGGGACAACAACGAAGGTGGCGATTATTTCAGCGGCGCGGGTAGTGGTGCTAGATTGACCAACGCCGCGGCCATGCTGCAATTAAGCCACGCCGAACAACTTCAGGACGGGCAACATTCCGTGCCGGTCAAACTGGCGGTGGACGCTGCGCTGGAAATAGACCATGTCACGATCCATTGGACTATCGACGATTGGCAACACAGTCATACCACCAGCTGCCGCCGCCAGGCGCAAAGAAAGTCTGCCCATAAAGCCATCTACGCCGGCTTGCATCTTGCGCAAGTATGGAACGGGCGGATCAGGGTAGGGGATGCTTTTCGTTTGCAATACAGCATCTGCTGTGAAAGCAAACAGCAACGGCTGTGGGATAACAATGCCGGACAAAATTACGCGCTAAGCCGCACGCCGCTACGGCTGTTGATTTTGAATCTGCATTGTTACCAAGAGGAAGACCAAGACCGGAAATTTTGGCAAATTGCTAACGCTATCGACGAGTTGGGTGCGGATGTCGTTTGCTTACAGGAAGTGGCCGAGTATTGGAATGACGGGCGCGGCGATTGGCCGTCCAATTCTGCGAATATCATCAACCAGCGCTTGCCGCAACCGTTTCATCTGTACACGGATTGGTCGCACCTGGGGTTCGACAAATTCCGCGAGGGCGTGGCCATTCTTAGCCGCTATCCCTTTATAGAGCAAGAGGCGCGCTACGTGTCGGATAGCCACGACGCCTACAGCATTCATTCCCGCAAAGTGGTGTCGGCGCGGATCAAGGTGCCTTATATCGGCACCCTGGATGTGTTTTCCGCGCATTTAAGTTGGTGGGAAGACGGCTTTCAGCAACAATTTCAACGGCTATCCGCGTGGGCGAACGATAAACGCAGCGCCGAGGTGGATGCCACCTTGCTATGCGGTGATTTCAATATCGCCGCCGGTTCGACCGGTTATCAACTGGTGGTCAACGGCCATCAATACGAAGATCAATATCTGGCCGCCAACGCCCCGGCCTTGTTTGAACAGATTTTTCGGGTTAACGATGCGCATTGGCGGGATTATCTGGCTGACGATTATCGAATCGATTACATTTTCATGGACAGGAATAGCGGCTTGCGGGCCAGCTCGGCGCGAACCGTGTTCACCGAGCAGGATTACGGGCCGGTATCGGATCATTGCGGCTATCTGTTAACCTTTGAGCCGTTATAAACTGAATTGCAAAGGGGCAACCTCTAAAAATCCCCTTCCCTCAGGGAGAGGGCTGGGGTGAGGGATGTAAACAATGGATTTTAATCCCCTCATCCCAACCTTCTCCCTGAGGGAGAAGGAGGTTTTTAATGTTTTGAGGTCCCCGTAGGCGATTTTACAATTAAGATAAAGCTTGTTTAATTAGGCAGCACCATATGCAAGTAGCAGAACATTACGCCAAACCGGTATTTGGCAAATTGGGCGGTTGTTTTCAACGCGGTAACGATTTTAGGGAAACCTTCGACGTGCGCTGGGGCAAGATAGACTTTCATCTCTCGCACGGCATCGCCGCTAATTTGAAGGTGGTGCTGAAGGTGTATCGGGAGTCGATTTGCGAGACCTATATCGTCGACACCGATGCTTATGACGTGGAATGGGACAAGCATAAACGCTCGACGCGGGATTTTTACGTGATGCCGTATTCCGGGCAATTTGGCAAGATCAGCTGCATCAAGTTCTCGTTTATCGTGCATTTGGGTGAGCATTCCATCGCCTCGCGCCATGAGTATATTTTTATGGACGGCGACCAGTTACGGGACAATCACCCGCAGCAGCGCCATATTAACGAAAATTGGGCCACGCCCAACCATTTCCGCAGTTATGAGCTGGACCCAGGTCAATTGCAGAGTGATGTGGATTGGTACAACCATCATTTCGATTCCCTGCAACTGACGCCTAAATTCACCAAGGGTCAGCAATTTCATCCTTACCACCCCAAGCGTTTTATTCACGATCATATCGATAAAGTCATCGCGGCCAAACACAGTCAGCCCGACCGTTTGTGCACCATCAAAGTCAGCGTGGATTGCATCGACGACGGCGATTTTATCAACCACTTGATTCACGCCAGCCAGCAGGGTGTGTGGGTGCAATGCATCGTCGATTGGCGGAAAATGACGCTGACCAATAGCCAGAATTATGCGCGCCTGAAACGCTCCGGCATTGAACTGGTGGGTGTGTTTTGCACCCCCAAACACCACTTGATCGAAGTCGAGCCGGACATGCACACCAAGTTCGTGATCTTCAACGACGAGGATTGCATCATCGGTTCGTTCAACATCACTTTTGATCGCTGGTGGGCGAATTGGGAATCCGGGATGAGTTTTCATTCCAAGGGCGTGTGCCGCTTGCTGGATAACATCTTCCAGAGCCAGCGCGGCGGCGTGATTCAAAAATATGGCGTCGATCCGCTCAGTCCATTCAACTTGTTATATACCTTTGGCCGCCACACCATGGCTAATGGCAGAGTGTATCGCCCGCATCACGCCATATTGGCGGAAATTCATCGCGCCCGCCGTTCCTTGAAACTGTGTTTGTTTTTAATCGGCGACTTGCTGGGCGACCATCACGACAGCGTGGTCAACGCCTTGATCCAGGCCCGCGACCGCGGTGTCGATGTGCAACTGCTGTTCAACGGCCACTTGGCTCGTCAAGGCAAAATCGGTGTCGAGCGCAGCATGGCCGACGAACTGGCCCGGCCGCTGTTGCCGGCCGTGCAACGTTTGCGCGATGCCGGGATTCGGGTGGGTCTGGTCTATGGTCAGGACGATCTGCCGGTGCCGTACTCGCCCATCCACAGTAAATACTGCGTGATCGACGATTACATCGTCATCGACGGCAGTTTCAACTGGTACAACACCTCGGTGTTTTCCCACGACTTGATCGTGGTCGCCGCCAACCGCGACGTGGCCCAGCCGTATTTGTACGAGTTTGGGCAGATTCAGCGTTTGTTTAGGGTGTTTTATTGATCGGACGCTTGACAGGTATTGATTTGGTTCCATAATGGAATCCGCTTTATTTTTCAGGTGAGCGTTATGGCAACCTTGACCCTAAAAAACATCCCCGATGATTTATACGAACAGCTAAAAGCCGCAGCGAAGCTACACCACCGTAGCATTAACAGCGAAGTCATTTACTGCGTGGAAAGGATCATCGATCCGCACCGAATCAGTGTCGATCAGCATCTAGCTCAGGCTCGGCAACTGCGCGAGAAAACCGCGCATTACCTGTTAACCGACCAGGACATCGATCAAGCCAAATCCGCCGGCCGGCCATGATTGTTGCCGACACCAACACGATTGCTTATCTTTACCTCAATAGCGAAAAATCCGCACAAGCCGAACAACTGTTAAGACGGGAGCCGCACTGGCTTGCACCCAATCTCTGGAAAAGCGAATTTCGCAATGTCTTGGCTTTGTATCTACGCAAAAAACTGTTGACCTTGGACGATGCCTTACGGATTGTGCGCCAGGCCGAAACCTTGCTGCAGCAAAACGAATACGAAATCTCCTCCGTCCAGGTCTTGCAATTGGTGGCCGGCAGCAATTGTTCGGCTTACGACTGCGAATTCGTCGCGCTGGCCAAACTGTTGAACGTCCCGTTGATTACCGCCGACCGAAAAGTGCTGCAAGCCTTTCCGGCAATTGCCCGGACGATTGAGGGATTTTTGGCAAAAGGTGAGTAAAATAAAAACCCAGTTGAATCTGCAATAAAATGAAAAAATCCAGTAATAAAATACCATTCGGTTTGCACAAGGACATCCTCGTAGACGTTTCTGGCGTTAAGTCTGGGCTTGCCTGTAATTGTGTATGTCCATTTTGTTTTAGAAAACTACAAGCAAATAAAGGATCAAAAAGGGACCATTACTTTTCACACGATCCCAATGAACATGAAATTGAATGTGAGTTTTCTTTTGAGACATTAATTCATTTGATGGCAAAACAAATTATTGAAAAACATAATTTTATAGTATTGCCTGAGCTTAAAATATCCATGTCTATGGAGGATGATGATGGGGTTAACCATTCTGAAGAAGTTCAGGTTTTTGAAGAAACTAATTTAATGTTCAGTCGCGTTGTTTTGGAGCAGCGTTTAGGCGAAATTCGGCCCGACATAATCGGATACACTGAAGGTCAACAACCGTTTTTGATTGAAATAGCTGTTACTAATTTTTCAAGTTCTCAAAAAAAGCAGAAAATTAGAAGCCTAGCTTTACCTGCAATAGAAATAGATCTGTCGGATGTTCGTGACAACGTTACTGAAAATGAACTGACAGAATATGTAATAAAAAACTCAGAGAAAAAAAAGTGGCTATCTAATCCAAAAGCTGTACAAGCAAAGAAAGATCTAGAAGAAAAACTAAAGGCAAAAATTGACGAAGAAAATAAAAAAATCGCCAACAGAATAATAAGTCTTCAGTCGACTTCAAGTCAAAAGCCTAATAAAACAATATTCGTTGTTCGGGACAAAAAATCCACTAACTCTCTCGGTGGAATCAATCATTACGATCCTAGATGGTTTGTTTGCGAAGCTTGCAGGTACTTATTTTCGAAATCTTTAATAGAAGCACCTTATTTAATTAGTACTATTCAATGTCCAGAATGTGGATTTGATGTGTTAACAAGTACATAACACCAATCATTCGGATAAAGAAATGGCTAAAAAATCAAAATCTGCCTACGTCTGCACCGAATGCGGTGCCGATTTTCCTGGCTGGTCCGGGCAGTGCAATCAGTGCGGGGCGTGGAACAGCATCAAGGAAGTGAAGCTGAGTAGCGGTAAAACCGCGCGCGATAACTCCGGTTATGCCGGCAGTCGCAGCGAAGTGCGTTTGTTGTCCGAAGTCAACCTGGCCCAAGCCGAACGGATTTCCAGCGGTCTGGCCGAGTTCGACCGGGTACTGGGCGGCGGCATTGTCTCCGGTAGCGTGGTGTTGATTGGCGGCGCGCCGGGCGCGGGCAAGAGTACCATTCTGTTGCAAGCCATCGCCCATATCGCCCAGCAATTGCCGGTGTTGTACGTGTCCGGTGAGGAATCGCTGCAACAGATTGCTGAGCGCGCGCACCGTCTGCAATTGAATACGGCTGGCATCAAGATGCTAGCGGAAACCTCGGTGCAACAGATTTGCCAAGTCTTGGACGAGGAACAGCCCAAAGTGGTGATCATCGATTCGATTCAGGTGATGTACACCGCCGATTCCGATTCGGCGCCGGGTTCGGTGTCGCAGGTGCGCGAATCCGCCAGCTATCTGACCCAATATGCCAAACGTACCGGCGTGTCGTTTTTCATGGTCGGCCATGTGACCAAGGATCAATCGTTGGCCGGGCCCATGACCTTGAGCCATATCGTCGATGCGCAAGTGGTGTTGTCGTCCACCGACGATTCGCGCTTTAGAGTGTTGCGCGCCGACAAGAATCGCTTCGGCAGCGTCGGCGAACTGGGTTTTTTCGCGATGGAAAGCAGTGGCTTGAAGGAAGTGAAAAACCCGTCGGCGATGTTTTTATCGAGAGCGGAAAAGCCCTCGCCGGGTAGCGTGGTGACTGTGCTGTGGGAAGGCACCCGGCCCTTGCTGGTGGAGATTCAGGCCCTGGTCACCGAAAGTCAGTACGGCAATCCGCGCCGGTTGGCGGTGGGTTTGGATCAAAACCGGCTAGCCATGTTGCTGGCGGTGTTGTCGCGCCACGGCGGGATTTTTACCGGCAACGACGAGATTTACGCCAATGTGGTCGGCGGTATCAAGGTGTCCGAAACCAGTACCGACCTGGCAATTATGGTCGGTGTGGTCTCCAGCCTGCGCGACCGGATTATTCCTTACGACACGGTGTTCTTCGGCGAGGTGGGTTTAAACGGTGAGATTCGCCCGGTCGCCAACGGTCACGCTAGGCTCAACGAGGCGGCCAAGCACGGTTTTAAACGGGCCATCATCCCGAAAAGCAACAAACCCAAGGATCCGGTGAAAAACTTGCAAATTCATGCAGTCAGTAACATTCAAGAAGCGCTGGCCGTGCTGGCGGATTTATAATTGCTGCCCATAATCAATGCCAAACTTCGTCAGGGAACGATATGAAAAACACAGCAGTCGTCAACGCTAAATTTGGCCGTAACGATCCGTGCCCATGCGGCAGCGGCAAGAAATACAAAGCCTGTTGTCTAAAACTGGCCGAAGCGGCGGCGAGGCCGGTTATACCCAGTGTGGACGACGCCTTAAAGCAAGCCTGGCAAGCCGTGGCCCGGCGCGATATGGCGGGTACGTTGCATGGGTTTCGGCAAGTGTTAGCGATCCAACCCAATCATGCGGAAGCACTGGCCGGATTGGGACAGGCTTTGTGTTGGCAGCAGCAGCGCCGGGAAGGCTTAGCCTATCTACAGCAGGCCGCTCTTCAACTGGAAATCGACGCTCAGCAAACCCGCAATATCCGTTTTATGCTGGAGCTGGCCGAACAATTGCATCACTGGGGCGATCTGGATACCGCGCTGAAACTGACCGAATTGGCGGTTAAGCTGGAACCTGAAAATCCTGCCGCACTGAATAATCGCGCCCTGTATTTGACGCGGGTTAATCGATTCGAAGAGGCTTTGCCGTTTGCCAGCAAGGTTTGCGAATTACGCCCCGACGATCCAGCCTGCAATAACATGCTGGCGGTGTTGGAGGCGCATTTAAACCGATTGCCGGCAGCCAAGCAGCGCTTTCAGACCGTAATAGCCGCTAATCGCAATATGCAGCAGACTGCACGTGCCTGGCAGGAGTTGGTAGGGGTGCTGGATAAGCTGGAAGAATATGAAGCATCGTTTGCGGCTTGCCAGCAAGCTAAGGCTTTGTATAAGCAATTACCTGAAATCAGCTCGCTTGACGCCGGACAAGTGTTTCGTGCGATTCAACGTAACAAGCAGGGCTTTGATCAGGCGTTATTGCATCGATGGGCGCTAAGCGACTTTGCCGATAACTTACCGGTGCCGACGTTTCTGCTGGGCTTTTTGCGTTCCGGCACGACGTTGACCGAGCAAGTACTGGCGGCGCACCCCGAGGTGTTTACCTCCGATGAAAATGATCTGATTCATGGTTTGATTCAAGAGCTGCAAAGGTTGAGTGGTGTGCGAGAAGACATTCCGGCCGCCCTCCGCCAGCTTGGTCTGGATGATGTCCGGAAGTTACGTGCGTACTATTGGCGGCGGGTTGGCGAAGAATACGGCGCGGATGCGTTGAATAAATGCTTTATCGATAAAGTGGCGCTGAATAGTATCGATATAGGCTTGATTAGCTGCCTATTTCCGGAGGCCAGGATTATCTTTGCGCTACGCGATCCGCGCGATGTGTGTCTGAGTTGCTTTCAACAGGCGTTTAAGCCGTCTAGCGTGACAGTCAATCTACTGAGCTGGGAAGGTGTCGCCAAGCAATATGCCGCTGTGATGGATCTGTGGCTGTACATGAAGCCGATGATGCAGCCGCGTTATATGGAATTGCGTTACGAGGACACGGTTAACGATTTCGAAAACAGTTTTCGCCGGGTGTTTGAGTTATTGGATTTGGAGTGGGTGGCCGAAGTTAGCGCGTTTCACGAGAAGGCTAAGGGCCGTTACATTGCCACGCCGAGTTTTGCCGCTGTCGCTCAGCCGATTTATTCGCGCTCGGTGGCGCGTTGGCAGCATTATGAAAGTTTTTACGAACCCGTGTTGCCGATCTTGGCGCCGTATATCGATGCGTTCGGTTACGAATGAAGCGAATGGGCAGGGTTGTTCAAGCTTTTTGATCAAGCAGGCTAGATTCTAGCGGATGTAGAAGTGGAGCTTCCGTGCCCCCGGTCATCCTTGACCGACACCGATCCAATTTCTTGCTGATTAACCTGGCCCTTGATCACACTGGTAATTAAGGGCGCCGGGTTAAAAATCAGCTTTAAGTGACATAGATACGTCTCAGACGTTTTCTGTGGTTTTGCGTTTGCCGAAACCGACTAAGCCGGCCATCGCGCTACCGAACAGCCAAACTGCACCCGGCACGGGTACCGGTGATGCGGCGGCGGAGATGGTAGCGGTATAGGCCAGATTGGCGCCGCCTACCGTGCCGTCGTAACCACCCAAAATCAGTGTGTAAGTACCGGCAGTCAGGAAACGGGTCAGCGTCGCGGTGGCGGTGGTGCCTTGAGTGGCTGCGAAGGCCCAGGCGTTTGCGTCAACCAAACCCAGCGTTGTGCCAAGTGGGCTGGCAGCCATGGGATTTAGAGCACCGTTGTTCAGGTATTCTTGATGACGACTGCTGCTACCCGCGGTATCCCAGCCGCTCCACAAACCAAAAGCCGGGCGCAGATTGGAGCCGTCCGACGATACGGTGATAGTCACTTCTGCGTCGGCATGCAGTTCAAACAAACCGTAATCGGCGGTATGCCCCCAGTTTGTCGCGCCGTCTTTATAAGCTTTGGCGCCCATGCCTATGCCGTGGCCGCTGGCGGTTTGCGAGTTGGCAACGCCGCCGTCATTGTGGATCATCGCTACCCAGGTGGCGGGCAAATTGCCAATATAGCCTGGATCGCCGGCAGACCATGGGCCTGCGGCAGAACCGTCCGGTAAGGGATCTCCGGAAGCTAAATTGTAGGTTACGTGAGCGCTAGCCATGCCGCTGATCGACATTAACGCGCCCATGGCGCCGGCTAATGCTAGTTTCTTAAAGGTTAAGTTTGCAGTCATTTTGGATCTCTATCGAATCAAATATATGAGTGTAAGCCTGTTGTTAAACAGTGCTTGGTGAGGAGATTACCGTTGTTTGGCGGCAATCCCGCTGGGTAATTAAGCCGCTAGTGCTTGTTTGCGGCGGCCGAAACCGATCAAGCCGGCCATCGCGCTGCCGAACAGCCAGACTGCGCCTGGAACAGGCACTGCCGAAGTGGTAACCAGTACGTCGTAGGTTACGCCATCGAGCGCGCCGCCACCGTGCGCGCCTACAACCAAGGTATAAAAGCCATTGGTGTGCAACCCGGGTGTGCCTGTGGCATTCCACTCGGCTTGGTCGAACACAAACGAGTAGAACAAGGTGTCGGAAGTGCTGCTCATGCTGGCTGTCCAGATAGCTTCGCCCAAGCTTGAGCCTTGCAGGCCCGTTTCGCCGATTGTGGCAGCCGCGTTACGGTCAGATGTGGAACTGCTGTCCACATTGCGATACAGGGCCACGTCCAATAAGCCGTTAAATTGGCTGTAATCGGCGTCGTTTTTCACGGTAATGGTGGTTTTGATATTGCCCGCGCTGGCGCAGTTAGCGCTTGCTGTGTTTGCGCCGCAGCTAATATGAATCAAGCCATAGTCCAGTCCCAGGCCGGTTGATGCCGAATTGCCTGCTACCGCTAAGTAAGGATGGTCGCCATCAGCCGGTAGGTCGGCCATGATGGTGCCCCAGGTGGCGGCGTTGGTGCCGCCGTTTTTGTCCGAGTAAGCTTTCCACAAGCTACCGATAGTGTTGGTGCCGAAGCTAGGGTTTGAGCTAATAAGGTTTGCTGTCAGTGCGCCATCGTTGTCTGTAGCGCTGGAGCCGGTATGTAATTCGCGTTTGGTGAAACCTGTAGCTGTTGTATGCTGACCTGAATACCACATATAGGGCAGGTTGCCTGCTACTTCTGTGGCTGTCTCAGCCGCGGTACCTGTGCCCGGAATTAAGGTGTTCGCGTTTAAGTCGCCGACTGTATAAACGTTGGTACCGTTGGCGACTCTATTGGTGCCGTTGGAGTTTGCAGATACACCGTCTGTACCGTTGATGCTGTTGGCGATGCCGAAGCCGATGGCGGAGTTACCGGAGGCTACTGTGCCCGCGCCGGTCAGGTTGTAGTAAGAGTGCGCGAATGCTTGACTGGAAACAGCCGCCAGGCCAGTTGTCAAAATAGCTGCTATAGCCGTTTTATGAAAGATCATGATCGTCCTCTTTGTTATTGGAATTAAAGGTAACAGCGAAACTGACAAAACTTGACCAACAGCAGCGAGCCAAACTTTGCCCTCGCCCATGGCGCGCATGGGGGCAATCCGGCCTTCTTTAAATCGTTTTTTAAGAACCGTGATTTTCCGGCCCCGCCTCACGACGGGTGTGGCAAAGCTTGCTTTCAGAGATTTGCTCATTCCGCCAGCGGCAGACATGGCAGGGATAGAGACCTACTAACCGCTTTTCGGAAAGCAAACCACGAAGCAAGTACACTAGTTAAAGCGAATAGTGGGCCAACTTAATAAAATATATAAATATCATTGTATTGCTGCTTATTTTGCCTGGGATGGCATGAGTGAGCTGCGGGCGAAATTCAGCGAAATAGCTCATACGCTTATTTTAAATAACACAGTTCAATTGCTGGGAAATAATCCCCGCTTGGTGGTGAAGTTTGTTTTGGTGGATTTGATTAGGAATTTCTTTCTTTTCTAGTCGTTTATTGTTAGGTTGTTGCGCCGCTCATTGGGTTGGCACGAGATTTTTCAGTGGAGAGATGTATGCAAAAAACCGATAAAACCCCGCTGTGGGTGTTCCTGGCCCTGTCCAGTATAGAAACCCGCAAAGGCGCGTTACTGTTGATCTGGAGTAGTATTGTTTTTACTCTTTACTGTGTGCCTTGGCCGCTCTATTTCGATGGCAATGGCTGGGTTGCCAAATTATTTTTGATCGACGATTGGGAATGGTTTGCGATGATGCTGCCTATGACGTTTTGGTACTGGCTGAGCATGAGATGGGTGGATAAAAACGGCGGCTGGCGTTTGGCTGGTGCGTGATATGCCGCACTATTTTTTGGAGGCATGATTCGTCAGATCGTGACGCTTGTTCCTAAAAGATTAGCTCGTAGATTATCTTTCGATCTTGTAAGCGGCGAGCTTGATTCCGTATTTGCTCTGGCACCTAGTGGTTGGAGTGAAGGTTGCTATCAAAAATCGATTGAATACTTAGGTGGCCGCCATCCAGGTTTGATCGGCTTTCCACCTTGGTAAGCAAGCGCCGGTAGTATCTAGCGGCGATGCTTTCTTCAATTTAGTGTTGTTTCTATGCTTTCACACATTCTGCCTAAAGCCGAAATATCCATTCGCGAAAACCTGCGGTGGTTATACATTCTTAGAAATTTGATGCTGTTTGCCGTTACGGTGGCGGTGTTTATTGCGGTGAACGGCCTGGGTATTAATTTGCCTCAAAACCAGCTGTGGCTGGCGATTTTTGCGATTTCCATACTCAATCTGTACACCTGGCTGCGGCTGAGAACCCCGGAAGAAGTTACCGAGCACGAGATTTTTTCGCAAATATGCATGGATGTACTGGCGTTGGCCTATTTACTTTATTTGACCGGCGGCGCGTCAAACCCGATCATTTGGGTGTTTCTGCTGCCTTTGATTGTAACTGCCATCATGCTGCCGCAGGCTTATGCCTGGAATATGGTGATCATTACCTCCTGCGTGTATACGGTGCTGATTGCCTACAACGTACCCTTGCCGGCAGTCGAGCCGCACATGGCCCATCCGGCGATGACGGAGATGACGCCGGAAATGAGCCTGCAAATGCATTTGATGAACGACCGGCGTTATTTCAATCTGCATGTATTCGGTATGTGGTTTGGTTTTGTGTTTAGCGCCGGCTTAGTCGCTTTTTTTGTGGTCGAACTGTCCAAGACCTTGAAAGAGCGGGAGCGTAATTTAGCGGATGCCCGCGAGAGTGCGCTACGCGACGAGCGCGTGGTGTCCCTAGGCACCTTGGCGGCCAGCGCCGCGCATGATATGGGTACGCCGCTGGGGACGATCGCCATTTTGACGCATGAGATGGCGGAAGAGCTGTCGGCGCATCGCTATCCGGATCTGCATCAGAAACTGATGATTGTGCAGCAGCAGATTGATCGCTGCAAACAAGCTTTGTCGGTGATGTCGGCCTCCGCCGGCGAGATGCGGGCGGAATCCGGCAAGGTGATGCTGGTGAGCGAATATATCGATGAAGTATTAGGCCAGTGGCGCACGCATAAAGCCGCTACCCGGCTCAAGCTATTTATTTCGCCGAATGTGGATATGGAAGCGCGCGTGATTGCGGAACGTACGGTGACTCACTCCATCATTAATATCCTAAATAACGCTGCCGAGGCATCGCCGGTCGATGCGGGCATCGAGTTTCATGTGGAATGGGATGACGAAACACTAAACTTGAAAATCCGGGATTTCGGTCCAGGCTTGCCGGCTGAATTTATCGAGTTTGCAGGGCACCAACCGGTCAAGAGCAATAAGCAAGGTATGGGAGTTGGCTTGTTTTTGACTTATACCACTATCAAGCGACTCGGCGGTAAAATACAGTTCAGTAATTTAGAGTCGGGCGGTGCTTGCGTTGAAATCAGTTTGCCGCTTTTAGCTAAGGAGAGTATGCATGAACCAATTACCTATGGATAAGCCCAATTTATTGCTTGTCGATGATGACGTCACCTTTTGTTCGGTGTTGAAGCCGGCGTTGGAAAAGCGCAATTTTCAAGTGACTGTCGCCAATGATGTTGATACGGCAATGAAACTGGCGGAGCAAACCGAGCCTGAATACGCGGTAATCGACTTGCGGATAGGTTTTGACTCCGGTTTGGAAATGGTCAAGAAACTGATTTCTTTAGATGACAATACCCAAATCGTCATGCTGACCGGCTTTGCCAGTATTGCCACTGCGGTGGAGGCTATCAAATTGGGCGCGATTCATTATCTGACCAAGCCGGCGAATGCCGATGAGATTGTTAGTGCCTTATATAAAAACGAAGGCGATGCCTCGGTAGCGATCAGCGACAATCCGCTATCGGTGAAGCGCTTGGAGTGGGAACACTTGCAAAAGGTGCTGATGCAGCACGACGGTAACATCTCTGCCGCCGCCAGAGCATTGAATATGCACAGAAGAACCTTGCAAAGAAAGCTGGAAAAACGGCCGGTAAAAGAGTAGGTGACCAGCACCATTTAGGAAAGGAAGATATTATTTTTGTATTTATTACAATTAATCGTTGCAAAGCTAATATTTCTGAGTATAATGGGCGGCTCATTCAGGGGGTCGTTAGCTCAGCCGGTAGAGCACCGCACTTTTAATGCGATGGTCGTGCGTTCGAATCGCACACGACCCACCATCAAACGCTATATAAATCAACCAGTTAGCTTTCGCGGGCAGCTGGTTTTTTTATGCTCAAAATTTCCTTGCGTGACTTTTGCGTGACCTGGGATTTTATCCTAGCCAGTTTTTGCTCTTTTCAGCACGGTAAGCGAAACACCACTTCCCATGTCGCAAATACTGTTTACCGCATCAATCAATTCTTTCAGCTCAGCCGAAGAATAGTGCGTGGTAACATCCCCCGTCGTATGATGCAAAAGTACTTTACGTGTTTCAAATGAAACCCCTGCGGCTCTTAATCGTCTTCCAAAAGTGTGCTTCAAGTTATGAGGCCCCTTATTGAAAGAACCATTGCAAGGCAGACTTGCATTTTTCCAGGCATTTTTCCATGCCGTGGTGTGCATACGTTCCAAACGTTTTTCTTTATAAGGAAAAACATACCTCGAATTAAGTCCTCGCTGCCCATCCACGACCGACTGGGCGATACGGTTTAAAACCACGATTTGATCTTCCTTATTTTTTTCGCCCGGCCAAATACCATCGTCATAAGCAACCGGTTTGCCGGGTGTTATGAAAATCGATGTATTTAGAGCTGGAACCTTAACTTCCCAATCCCATCTCAGCCAGCAAACACCCTGTTCTCGCAGACCTGTGTTTACTTTAAAGAGCGCCATCTTGTGAAGATAATCAGGCATCAGCTTGAAAAATCGCCTCTGTTCTTCCCAGGTCAATGGATAAGGTTCGGCAGAATCTTCCCAGTCCGGTAGTTGTAACAGAGGCGGAGTATCAATCCAGGGTAGATTATTTTCATCCCTCCAAACTCGCGCTGAAAGCGTGAGAATTCGCCTAACAACAGCCAAATCTCGTGCAACTGTTCCGCTTTTTATCCCCTGCGCCTTTCTAGTTTCGATGTAGGGTTGAAGCGTACCCATATGCACTTTACTGATGTCCATATCGCCAATGAATGCATCCAACTGCTTAAGGCAATCTGCATCCCGATCCAAACTGCGCTTGGTTGATTCATTGAGGAATTTCGTCGCCGCCATTCGAAAAGTCCTGACAGGCCTTACGCCGTAGACGGAGGCTTGCCGGATTTCTTCAATTTTGCGGGCGAGATACTCTTCCGCTTTGCCAAGGTCGCTTTCTCCAGTGCTTTCGCAAAGGCGTCGACCTCGGACTTGTTTGTCGATGTGCCAGCAATCGCCACGTTTGACGAGTCCCGGTGTTTTTTTGCGTCCCATGATGAACCTCCATCAGGTTGATCAAGACGCCCGTTGCGGGCGATATAGTCGTCTGCCCAGGCGTCCAAGTCAAGCCTATCAAATGCAATACCCTGCTTGCCGATTGGTATTTCGGCAAGCAGGGGACGCACAAGGTTATTAAATCGATTTCTGTCCATGCCTAAATAAAATGCCGCATCTCTTAACCTTATGAGCCTCGGCAATAATTTAGAGATTTTTGGAACTGATTTGCCCATAAACCAGATACTTAAAAAATGCTCGCCATATGCATGTTGGGAGTTATTTGGCTTTTATAAGCTCTTTACAGACGCCACACCGCTCAATATGATTCGGGCGGGCGCGCAGCAAATTCCAGCAATTACAAACAGGACATCGCGTCAGTTCAATCGTATTGGCTTTAAGCTCTTCAACAATCACACCGGTTTCGGAAAAACCAAGTTGGCTGATCGGGTGTATTTTTTTGAACGCATCAAAAGCATTGATGACTTTGTAAATTTCCACCTGTTCAACAACTAACTCAGCATGCCTATAACAAACTGCAAAGGCTGTCGCCTCCTTGTATTGCTTGTTAGTTCGCGTGAGCGCGTGGATCGATTGCTTGTTATCACCGGATCGCGCAGAAATCCCATGATATTCACGATAAGCTTTTCGCAGCCATTTGATTGAAAGGGTTGTTTCTTGATGAATCATGGTAATACGGGCCTTGCGCTTGATGAGTTCAAGGGCCAGTGTTTGTTGCTTGTAGTTATCTAACATGACCAACCCCCCTTTACGCTGCCGTGAAAGCCAACAACAAATCCACCAGATCATGGCGCCGCTGTCCAAATCCCTGAATAAATTGCGAAGTAAAGCGTGGCGCAAAACATAAGCAGCCAGATCGAGCCAGTGTTTGCATCTCGTCCATGGACAAATTCGCAATTGCCAGACGCAATTTTTCATCGGCAACCCCCATGATCAACAGCGCTTGTAGGGCATTCTCTCGGGCGAGTGCCCGCACCTTTACCAGCCAAGCCAAATTCAGATCGTAGAGCTCTTGATCAACCACGTCCTGTTGCCGGCTCATCAATCGCTCAATAAATTCATCCACATGGGTCAAATCATCTTGCATGATGGCTTCAACAGCAGAAGTCATATTGACCACCCGCAACTTGCTTTTTAGGAAGTCAGCCCCGAATTCGTTTAGTAGTGTGAAGATAGCTTCCTGAAAAAATCCTGTGGCGATGGATTCGACCGCTTCAAAATCCAGCGTCAGGCATTCGTTGCGTAAAAAACATTCTTGCGCCCGTTGCACCAACTGCTTGCCATGGCAGGCTTGGGGTGTTTTCAGTTTAGTGAGGTGTTTGATTACGACATACATAACAGTCTCCTTGTCGGTGGTTAAGATGTCGATAACCGTGAACCTGAGGCTAAGGTGCGTTGCCAGCCACTACAAGCCGCTTTGTTGCGGCGTATGTTTTTTTCAGCCCAAACCTCACATATTGGGCAGCGTTGATAAAATTTCGGCAATGTATTCAGCACGATATGACGGGACTGACAGGTTGCACACAGCACAAGTCGACTTTCACGACTATTAACCTGCTGAATAAGATGCCAGGCACGGTTGATACCCAAGAAATTACCCTGGTCACTGCTAACGTCTAATCTATTGTCATTAAAAACACGCCCAACAGTCTCAAGGTACAATCCATAGGCCGTCATGAATCGGGTGGCGTGGGCAGGTTTCTGCGTTACGAGTTGAGAGAAGTCGGAATACATACCCAGGAAAATCGAAGCATGCAGTGCATTCATCGATGATCGTGCAATCCAATAGGAATCGTAAGGCAACATGCCAGACTTAGAGGGGCAGTGATGGACTTCCTTGTACAGGCGGATCGCCACTTTTCGACCAATGCCGCACAGATGCTGAACAACTGGCGGCCTAGCGCCTAATCGAATGAGTTTGTTGGCCATGGAAAGGGTTTCCAAAAACTCAGGCAACGCAGTTTCGCTGGGTAACCGGTACATTTAGGCACCCTCCCCGTTGTTATGAGTGGGCAATAACAATGCGCTATGCAGGGAAAGCGCTATATGCTGTGGCGTCTTTAGGGGTAATAAGCGAATCATTGCCCGACTGTTACTCGCCAATTCCCGAATCTTTTCCAGTGTCAGTGTTTCCATGATACTGAGTTGTTTCTGATTCAAACCAAAACGCCAAGCGGCTTCCAGCGCATTGCTGCGGACAGCCTCGCGGGCCAGCATCAGATATTCAAAATTGAGTCGGGATAAATCCTCTTCCAGTGTCGACATTAGCGTTATCTCTGCGTCAAGTGGTTGCTTTAGGCGATATGCTAGGGGGATCAATTGGAAAAAGCTCACACGGAAAGTGGTCTGTTTTGGGGTACCTTCCTCGCAAGGCTTTGCGGGGCGTTGGCTGGAAGACGGGAGAAAAACGGGATAAAACGCAAGGCGTTAGCAATATTTGTGAAATGTTTCACAAATATTGCCTCGTGATGGAGAAATGCGCCACCGTCTCAAGGACGGGGCGCTGTTATCAGCTTTTTTTTAGATAGCCTATTGGGCAGAGATCCACGTTCTGTGACGTGTAGACCTGCCTTGATTGCCTATGAGCTAACTCACAACAAGCCATGTTCAGCGAATGAATACACGGTTTCGCCGACGATGAAGTGATCAAGTACGCGAACGTCAATCAAGGCCAAGGCTTCTTTAAGTTTTGCTGTAATCACACGATCGGCCTGACTAGGGTCGCTGATTCCGGACGGGTGGTTATGCGCAATAATTAGCGCCGCCGCATTATAGTGCAGCGAGACTTTGACCACTTCGCGCGGATACACGCTTGCACCATCAATCGTACCCCGGAATAATTCATCGCACGCGATGACCCGGTGTTGATTGTCCAAGAACAGACACAGAAATACTTCGTGCTCATACGGCGCCAATTTCAATTTAATACAGTCCTTCGCCTTGTCCGGACTGGTCAAGGCTTCGCCTTGACTGAACGTGCGGTTGTAGATCTGAATGGCCTCTAAAATGACATCCTGTTCATCGGCCATACGGTAACGATTATTGGTTCCTCGAATGTATAACATGGGCTTTCTCCGGTAATCTTAAAATTTGGAGAAAGCCGTCCCCTTCCGGGGTGGACTTTCTCCGGAAGGGTTGTCAAAAATGTGCAAAGCCTCGTCAGCGATGTCTTCCGACGTTGACCGTCGGCAGAACACATTTCGCTAAAGACGCTTAAGCTGACGCCATTTCTGCGTCAGGTGTTTTGGAATGATGCTTGTTACATGGTCGTTGGCCAGATAACCAGCCAAAAGCCACGCGCTAACACAGCTGCGGCCATTGACCCGATTAGGTTTAGACTACATTTCCGCAACGGTGACGACATCGCCATCATTGCCGAGCACGATTTGAAAGGTCCTGGAAAACAGCGCCGGACAACTGCCAAATGTCGGCAGCAGTCGTTGCAATGCGTCCGCAGGCTTATCTGCCGTATTGGCTACCACGAAGTTATGAAAATCCCATTCATCGGCTTCCTTGGCGGATTCCATGAACGTATCCCATTCGTCGTAGTAGGACGAAGCTTGGCAAACCACCAACCCGGATGACTCCCGATTAGGTACGATGAAGCGGTCCTGATCCTCGTCATACACGGCATCGTGATCGATGTCGACGGACTCGCCATTCAGGGTTAACCGGTACTTTTCACAAAATACCGCCTGACCACTCACCCATTGCCCTGCAAAAAACGCGCGGTGCGTTTCGTTGACGATGTCCAAGGTGATGGCCGGTCCGTTCAAATCGACCAGGTACGAAAATAGCCAATGCTTGGCATCCAACCCCGGCCGAAATACCCGATAATCGCGGTGCCAAGCGAACATCCAGCGTAGCGCACCGACCGCATCGAGATCATCCAGGTCGGCCACTTTGACAAGGCCGTTTTCCACATCGCTTTGACTGACCGGTTGTGAAACCGCTGTCAAATTAACGCTGCTGCAACCTTCCTTGATTGGATAGTCCTGAATAATCGCCAATACCTGTTGGGGCAACAACGGCACATCATTCAGTAAATCCAGGCAGCGGTAAGTTTTCAGGGTGTCGTAGCCCAGTACAAAGTCCTCTGCCAATAGATGGTTCTTGATCGCTTCCAGGCGTTGCCTGGCTTCCCGTTGCAGAACCTGCTTAACCTCAGCGATCACCTGCGCTTCATCGATCAACTTATCCCGATCTGGCAGCCGCGCGAAAAAGCGGCTGGAATCCAAGTGGATGACATGACCGGGGTCTCGTTCGTGGTGACTGTGATAGACCGGTAAGCCTTGCAGATACAGATGAAAATACTCCGACTGTCGCAACCAATCTTCGCCCTGGGACAAGCCATACACATACAGCTCACCCAGTTCGGTCTCGATGAACGGTAACGTTGAATTGACCGCACGCGGCCGATCCAGGCTGACACCGTTAAAGCGCACTTCAATCGGAAATCCCCGCGCCAAGCGACGCAACTGGGATTCGATCTGATCCGCTTCCGGTTTGAACTGGGTCAACGTCAAACGCGTGATGCCTTGCCAGTCCGCGGGTTCGATCACAATCGGTTGGAAGGCCAAAAGCGCAGCCGTATCCACCGAAAAGCGACCACACTTGCTGTCGACGCTGATGGCTTCGCACGAAAATAGTGCTGACAAAAAGCCAATCCCAAAAGCATGCTCGCGTTCAATCAACTCTATATCCCAGCCGGACTCGGCTACGGTCAGTAACGTTTTCAAACAGGCGATGCCGCAGCCATCGTCACACACCGTCAAGGTTCGAGTGTCTTCAGCATACTCGAAGCTGACGAATGTAGCGCCGGCGCGGCGGGCATTTTGCATCAGCTCTCCCAGTACCGTGGTGGACTGGGTAAAGCTGAAACGCAGGTTGTTGATCAGTTTCTCGGGGTTGACCGATAATTGTGTGGTGTTCATGTGAGTTCCTCGAATAAAAAAGCCCCGAGGAAAAGACACAGTCCAACCCCGACGGGGAGAACGGATCATCTCCCCGAGGCGGGTAGTACTGGCTAGGCCAGTGGTTAAGTTAAAGACCTGTATAACACCGGATTACGATGCCAAAGCTAGGTCTGTAGTCGATGGTAAAGACCCCGTCCATTCCAGCAAGCTGGATTGTTCGTTTTCCAATACCGCATCGGGATCGATGCCATGATTCGCCAATACAGTGTTCATTGCTCCGGTGAGCATGGCATTGCCACGCTCCCGTTCCGACTCGCCGCCGTATTTGACTGCCCAAAAGGGATCAAAGTGGACATGCCGGCCATCCCGTTTACAGTGTTGACTGACTTCGGTACGGAAGGCTTTATCAAGTTTTTCCGCTTGGTCGAACTGCTGCCAAAAACCGTTTCCTGCTTTGGTCTCCGCCGGCGGTAGCCAACGGCGATGATTGCCAACCAGACGATTCATCCGATCAATTAGCGTTTTGTTGGTTGGAAAGAAATGAATCGTGCCCACGCCGGGATAGTAGCGAACATCAAAATAGCTGCCGCTCATCCGTTGCCCAGAACGCAGGGCATGGAAGTGATTTCGGAAAACCGATTCCAGCCCTATAGCCGCTTCATACTTGCCATCCAGCATGGCAAACACTTTGTCAAAATCCGCCAGCATCCGTTGGGATTCCCACGGCAAATCGTTTTGATACGATTCGGTGGCATGACCAGGAAGCACAAAGCGGGTGGTTTTGATGCGCATGCCCAGCGTGCGATGTTTATCGTTCGACTTCCAGCCCATATAGAAGACGGTATTGTCACTATGGTAGCGGGTGATCAAATCGAATATGTCGCATGCCATGCTCAGCTGAATATCCCCTTGCTGATCGATAATGCCCTGTAAGAAGCCGTAGATATTCGGCACGGTAAATTCCAAGGACTTCACCGTTTCGAAATCTGACTCCAGACGTTTTTGCGCCGCCGATGACAAGCGCGACGTCACCTGCGTGGATCGCAAAATGCCGGACCAGGCACGATCTTTTAGATCGCTGTAATCGGTATAAAGCTGATTCTTCACCCAATCCAGCGTGGACTGCGTGGACTTGACCGCCGCATCACCATTCAATTCACCGAGCGTTTGTCCCAGCATCTTGCGATAGCGCATGGCGCGCGCTTCACTGAATGCTGATTGCCGGGCCGCTTCGACGGCGGCATTGAACATCAGCACCGCATTGTCGATAACAGCATTAACCAATGCCAGTTCATGCATGGGCTGGCAATCGCCCGCCAAACCATCGGCGCTCACTTGATCGCGACGTAAGTCGTCGAGTATGTTGCCTAACAGCGCCTCTTCAAAGGTTGAGGTTTTCTTCAACCAGACCAGGGCGATGTCCACATCCGTTTTGCGCTCGGCATCCTGGCCGGCAAACATGTCCGATAAGTATTCCACTTCGCCAAACTGTTCAACCAATCGAAGCAAATGCTTTCGTTCCTTGGAAAACGGGTTTTTCAAGGTTTCAGCATTGAGAATGGCCACGATCTCACCGTCGAACAGAATCTCCCACGCCTTCAGCACATGCTGCACGCCGTCGGCAAACGGGGGATTCATCAACACATGGGAATACAGACTGCCGTTTTTGAACTGCATAAAATCCATACCCACCACGGCATAGCCTTGCGAACGCAAGATCGGGTGTTTACTGATATCGATTTCAATGCAATCGACTGGAATTTGCTGCCAGCGGTTATAAGGCCTGGGTTGTAATAAATGACCTTCCCCGGCAGAGGGTTCCAATACACGCACAAAATTCTTGTTCTTGAAGGTTTCCCAAGCCTTGATACTTAACGCTTCCGGCGTTGGGTAATACTGAAGATTGTCTATCATGGTGATCTCCGATAAGACCCCTGACGACCGATGTATCCCTGGCGGGATAGAATCATCCCGCAGGGGTAGTGTGAAAAACTCGGCTTAACCGAGTGTCAAAAATGAAAATGGCGCGTCAGATCAACGCGAACCGCTTACCTTGAATGAAGTCCTGATACTGCCGGGCTTCGGTTTTTGCTTTGAACCGGGCATGCACGCTGCCGTCGATCCAAATTTCCCAAGGCAAGCGGTTAAGCTCGCCTCTGACCAGTTCTACTGTGCCAACCCGAAATTCATCGTGTTGGTAAAGCACCTGGCGGGGACTATCGATACGGACGATGCACTGATCCAGTAATGCCGGACCGCCGATATCGCCGGGTTCGATTAGCAATGGGACTTTGATGGATCCCATTGAGCGACCAATCGAGCCGATGACATCGTGTTCATCGAGCCACGACTGACCGGTAGCTGGATCGCCGTAATACAGCCGGATTTTGCGTCGGCTATGGCGAAGCTGTTCCAATAACTCAACCACCGGCTCCGGTGTGTCGGCGTGGTAACAGGTGCCGGATGGCAATCGCTGATATTGGATGCAATGCCCCGTGCCGAAGGTGGGTTCAAAGATTTGTGTCATGATGTTGTCCTCAATGAAAAACGGAAACATCACGCATCCCCAGCGGGAATAGGACATTCCCGTGTGGGTGGATAACACTGAGTGCCGAATCGGATGATTTGGCTAACTCAGGCTTTTACAAATTGCGCACATAAATACCGCGCGCATTTTTCAGGATTGGATGTCCAGAGCAGGTTTTCCCAAGGCTTGTAATGCCAGAGGGATCAACTGATCCAGATCCTCCCAATCGATACTGCCGCCGTTGGTTTCGCCTTGTTGATAGGCTTCAACCAATCCCCGGCAAACCCGCATGGCCGATTGTTCCTTCTTCAATTGCCGTACCGAATAATCCGGTTCCGGCAGTTGTTCAACGGCAACGCATTCCCAGACCAAGCTTTCACCCTCCGATTCATGATAGTCATCGGACAATAACGGCATGGCAGCGGTGTCATCCCAAATCGTGGCATCGTTGAATGCCTGTTCGGCAAGATGTTGTGCAGCTTCGGGACTATCTGCGGTGATACCCACCGACACGCGATGCACATAATCGATTTCGTAGGACACTACGAAGTGCCGATTCACTACCGTCACCGTGACATTGGCTGAGGTGGGTTTTTCGACTGGTGATTCGGTTTCCGCCAATTCACCTTCTACTAATGCGCTTTCATAAGGCTCGATCTCTTTATTGCAATCCGGACAGCGATCGTTACACCCGCAATCCCAAACATCCTCCCATTCGGTCTGGCAGTAGGGACAGCGGTACTGATTCAGATAGCGAACCGTCCTGTTTTCAAGTGGGATTGCGCCAACGCTGGGTTGGTTGATTGTTTTCATGGTCATGTCCTCCAAAAAACGCAGGAACGACCACCCGGCAGGATGACGTTCCTGCAGGTAAAAACGCTGCTCAAAGCCAAAAATCGGCTCGCACAGCGGGGTTGAATTCACGCAAAAATCGGTATATGGTGGCTAAAACTCACTAAAAAGCCGAGAAATAGCCATGTTTGACGATATTTTGCGCATTTTTGATTTCCTCAGTCCTAAGCGGACGGAGAGCATGCAACCAGTACGAAAATCGATGGCAATACCACTCGATCCCAGACTGAATGCGTTAAATCTTTGCAAAACTATCTTGACCAAGTTGGATGCTGCGGAAGCCGATGTTTTGCAAAACATCGACGATCCGAAGCGAGCATGGCCGTTGTTGAGCAATATCCGGCAATTGCGACGGGAAACCTTTGAGGATCTCCAAGCGCTATTACCGGACGGCTTTCGTTTCGACGAACCCACGATTGATTTGGCCAGACCGGTACGCACCGTAATGACACAAACCGGCGCGACGCTTGCGGTATTCAATGGCGGACAGACTCTCTAACCGGCACTGATAAACCATTGCCTTTCAGTGCTGCCCGGAGTTGAGAGACCTGATGCGGAACTTTCTGAGTTTCTACACCAGCAACAGCAAGCGATTGCTTTTTAGAGCGCCGAGTTTTTTTGACTTCAGGCTCGGGACTTTCTATCACCGGTTTGATTTTCAACAACTCCCGTTCGAGCTTGGCGATTTGAATATCCGCCTCGTAGATCTCGATCGTTTTTAACTTGGCCTGTAATTGCCCTTCCAGTCTGACCTCCTCACGATTGACACCGTGATTGCGCGACTGAATTTCCTGACGCACCGAATCCGATATCGCCAACCAATCCATATCCTCGCGGCTACGTGACATGATGACCGGTAGCCGGTTACGTGCCAAACGCTGCGCACGATACCGGTGCAAGACTAGAGTCGCATTTTTCAACACACCCAGCAGTTGCAACGCCGTTGTCCAAATCACCCGCAAGGCGAGGATAAACATAGCCAGTAAGATGACACCAAAAATAAAGTTCATTGAAGTTCTCCTTTAAAAATTTAAGAAAACACTTCGAATGAACAGCACCCGGCCGGGCGATGGTCGCCCGAAGCGGGTTTTAGGTTTGCAGCAGCGAATACCACTGCGCTTTACATCGGACTTAACGCACCCGACACGATCACGGTTTAACGTGCTCGCCGCCTAAAGACGGAACGCCGACCAAAGTCGGATTCAGCATTCATAAAAGAACGCATGAAATGTCTGTTTGTCGAATGGGCTCCAGTAAGAGAGTGCATTCGACAAACTGTGGTTGCAATCAGCTACCCATAGCCACAATCGCTTAGGTTATGACCTAAGGATTGGGCTACGGATAATTGACTGGATTAGACTTAGGCTGCCAACAATATTGATTTCGAGAGTTCGAACAATTGCGCTCTCAGCTCCGAAAGATCGTTAATGGTGATGGCAATCGGGAACAGATGCTTGACATCCAACCCCAATCCCACGCCGACCGTTTCAATACCACTATCGCGACAACGCTGTAACAGTTCCAGTGTGCTCAACGTGTCATTGGGCTGACCATCGGTCATCACCATCAACACTTTGCGCGGTTCCCGGCATCGCAGCAGTGACGCCGCACCAAACCAAATCGCTTCGGTCATCGGCGTACTGCCGGTAGCGGCCAGCGAAAAGGCGCCAGTTCGGGCATTGACGCGTTGGCCATGTTCCAGTAATCGGAACACCGAGTCATCTTGATGACCTGGAAACGCTGTGACGCCAGTATTGACTCCGGGTATACCTTCAAAGGCCAACGCCAGTGCCAAGGTGGCTTCCAATGCAATCGGCATTCGCGATCCAATGGGTTGGCCTTGGCTATCGGTGACCTGATAACCCATGCTTTCGGATTTATCGAGTAACAGATGGATGGCCGTATTGGGGGCCGATTTGGCCTGCTTGCGCTGAAACAGCTTGGTTTCACCCAACGGCAGCCGATGCAAACGCTTGCCATCCAGCCGCCGCCCACGACACGCATGTTGCGACCGGTTTAAGGTTTGCGATTGCACCAGTCCTTGCAACGCGGCACGGATTTTTCCCGATTCGCTTTGCACCTTACACAGTAAAAACGCACCGGCCCGATCGTCCATGGGTGGCTCGTGGCCACTGGGCATCAGCAATTCCGACACGTTTTCCGCCGCCAACGACAAGGCCGATTTCAGCGATTCAAACACATCCTGCTCGATGTCACTGTCACCAGCGGACAACAAGGTTTGCAAGACACCCATCGGATCGGCAATCTCCGCAGTTTCTTCATATTCACCTTGCGGGGTGGATGTCGAACTGTCGGATAGCGTTGCCGGTTCATCGTCAGGTTTTTTGGAAGCCGAATCATCGTTACCGGCTGGTTCTGACGACGATTCGTCATCAGTGTCGTTGGGTAACTGTTCATCGGGCTCCATGTCATCCTGGGAATCCAAGCCGCTCGAATCGTCCGAATCGGTTGATTCAGCATCCTGATTCGTATCATCCGGTTCAGGCGTGGTTTCCTCATCTGCCAATGGCTGTGCGTGATTGCGTTGCCGTTGTTGCTCAAACTCCTGCTCAATCATGGTCAGAATGCGATCGGTCAATTGCAGGCAATCACTCTCCGATTGCAAACCCTCCGGCACTTCGGACAATAAGCCTTTCAGCCGCGTTACGGCGCCTTTCGGAAAAGTTGCCTTCAATGTCGCTTCAGTTTGCTCGACCAATGGCAATAACGCCGATTGACCCAACACCCTGGCCCGCAGACTCTTCAAGACAAAGCTGTACAGAATATTGGCCGGATGATCATCGATATTGCTGGCGACAAAGTCGCCTTTGGCAATCATCTTTTCAATCACCGTGCGTATTGTCAGCCGCGTGCCCGGAAAGTCCTTGGCCAGTTCGTGCTCGATGCGGACATCTTCGATGGCACCGCATAAGCGCCTGCGTAATACCGAATGCCCAAAGCGTAGCGTAAAATCCGAATAACGAATATGCGCCGCCTCGTGGGCTAAAAGGCCCCAGGCGACATCCTGATAATCTGGATCGTCGCCCTCATAGGCCGGCAGCCAAATGGTTTGGCCATCGGTTTCGGCTTTATCACCGCCGACACTGACTTTGACGCCAAAGCGATTGCCAATGGCCGCCGCGACGATGGGAAATGCGTTGTGTAAGGTTCTATTTTTCATGGTGTGCTCCAAAAGTTGGGGCAAACCATGACCCCAGCGGGACATGAATTTGCCCCAGTGGGTGAAGTGTTAAATGGCGTAGGATCAGAACCAGTAATCCTGGTCGGAATCGTCCGCCTCCTCATCGTCTCCTGCCGTCACCGGTTCCGGTTTCGCTGCGTTTTCCAAATCATTGGCGCGATCGGCATCGTTACCGGTTTCCAGATTGGTCTGGCTTTTGTCCAGCAAAACCTCCAGCGCCCAGTCATCCGGTGTCGGTTCGAGTTCATCGTCAAAGATGCCGTCAAACAGATCGGTAAAATCGGAATTGTCTGAAACGCATTCAGCGATGACGGGTTTTGCTTCGGTTGAGACTGTTGTTTCTGTTGGTACCGTTGATAGCTCTAAATCCACGTATTCGAAGGTTTCATCAACGTCTGTCTCTTCAAAAACGGGTGTTTGATTAACCAACAAGCCTTCACCGTGCCGACGGGTTTTATCCGGATCGGACAACAGCATGGCTGTAGCCAGAATCTCCTGCAAAATGCTGCCTTCAATGGCGCCTTTGTTGGGAATTCTCGCCAACAGATCGTCAATGGTGCTGACGACCGGGGCGACCCGATGATCCAAAAAGCCCAATCCATCGAGTTTGTCACGCATGCGGCGAATCGGCCGTAACGCATTCCGCGTCACTTGCTCCTTGCCCAGCAATGATTGCTCGATGAGTTGATTGGCTTCCACGGAGATTTCGTAGAACATCTGTTCACTGAGCGAACCGATTTTGCTTTCCAGACGCGCGACGTCCGCCGGCGGCAAGCTATCGGGTAAACCGACACTCACCACCAGAAAATCAAACGACAACCGCGTCGAAACAAATTCCACCGAATCCACCGCTTGCTCGATGATACCGGCGAACTCCGGATGGCGAATCACCCAGTCCGTCACCGCCGCATCGTAACCGGCAATAAATTCGGTTTTAGCCGCTGTAAAATCCAGCGCGATGCGTTCCAGTTCCGCGGTAATACTTGCGGCCGATTCAACCGGTACCGCAAAGCCACCCAGAAAGCGAGTGCCGACGCGCAAACAAATGCGTTCGGCTTCCTTCTTCAGGCGGTTGAACACAGTCAGCTTATCCGGATCGAGCAAACGCTTGGAGCCTAAGCTGGCTAAATCTTCCGGCGGCAATTTGCTACCATCGGCCAGCACTAGGTCTTCTTTTTTCAGTTTCTTGCGGGCACCGTAGATATTGGCTTCGACTTTAACCAAGACCACGCGGTCTAATAACATTTGCGTTTCATGCGACATGGGAACCTCCTAAAATGAGAGGCACACCCATCCCGTTGGGGCCGATGTGCCCCTTTCGGGTTAAATGAAAATAACAATTCGGTTAAAACCAGCAGTCTTCCGTGTTGGATATAGCTGCTGCCAGATTTAATCGGGGTTTGAGCAGGCCTAAGACTTCAGCGGTTTCTCGAATGCTGTCCAGATCGGTGCCAAAAAATGCCAGCACCTCCTGTTCAACTTTCAGATCGACTGAGAGGTCTCGAGCGGTTTCGGTGGCAATATCAATCTCCACGCCTTTAAAGCTTTTTGCTTTCAGCGCCAGTAAAAACAGCCAGGGCAAAACACCATGCATTGATTTGATCTGACCACTGAGTTCAAAGGTTTCGGCATTGAGGGTGACATCAATCCACTGTTGCCAGCCATTCCATTCCTGTTCAGGCGTAGCATGATCATCCGACACGTTTTGAATAGCGGCGATCAGTCGCCTGACCTCGATACCCAATTCCACGCGGATATACTGTTTTGCATGGCAATCAACGGTCCAATACAGTGCTTCGACAGGTGGTGCTGGCACAGACACGGGATTTGCATCAGATTCAGGCAATTGTGATGGTGTTGCCGAAGTCTTACCCGGAAACACCACATTGCCGTTAACATCAATATCCACCTCGCCGACCAACACATAGCCCTTGGCCTGTTTTTGCCGTTCAATGTCGAATTGCTGAACACCGCTACGGTTGCTGACACCAGGTAAATTAGATGCCGTTTTCCCCCAACGGGTGGTGATACTGCCATCCGTATTTGTTGTAACTGCCCAGTCCTTGGAACTGCCGTCAGGGTTACGATGACGATAGAGATTCCAGGCGGCCATGCTTAAACCGTCCAGTCATCGCCAAACACATCTTTCGCAATGCGATGAATCGCTTCGCGTTCGGCGGGTTCGGCCCGAAAGGTCAAAGCCCGATCCAGGGAATACGCCAAGGCATTGGGCGCACTTTTGAAGGTGGCCACCAGTGACGCCCAACGCACTAAACCGCGCGTCGATAACGTGACTGACAACATGCCGCCGCCATCCGCGCCGCCGATGAAGACTTTGCGAATCTGATTGGCGACTTTGATCATGCTTTCGCGCACCGTTTCCGGCATGGTTGGCACCACGTCGGCCAGCAGCTTCATTTCGTCTTCAGGTTCGGGGTAACCGACTTCCATCAAACGAAACCGATCCAAAAACGCCAAGTTTTGCCGCAACACCCCTTGATACAATCCCGATTGATCACCGGACCCTGCACTATTGCCGGTGGCGACCAAACGGAATTTGGGGTGAGGCGTAATCACATCGCCGGTTTGCGGAATCGTCAACGGTTTGCCTTCGACGATTTCATTCAGGCCGATCAATTCCGCGGGATCGATGGCATCGATTTCGTTGATCAACAACACATGACCCAGGCGTACTGCCAGGGTCAACGGGCCGTCGATCCACTTCATCGCGCCGCCATCGACCAGCATGTACTGACCCAACAGGTCGTTGAGTTCCAATCGACCGTGACCGGTGACCGAATGCACGCCCCAATTAAGACGCGCCGCGACTTGCTCCAATAACGAGGTTTTACCGGAACCAGTAGGACCGGTCAGGTATAAGCCGTCACCATTGTGTGCGCCTAAAAACGCCAATACATCGCGCAAATGATCCTTGCGAAACACGTACGGCTTGATAGCCGGTACATACAGGTTATTGGCCGGGGCAAAGCCTTCCACTTTCATGGAAGCAGGGGCCTGAATACCGAAGGTGTCGGCAATAGAATAGGATTGATACATGGTGAGCTCCTCGAGGACTAGCCTCAGAAAACAAGGGGCGCACCGCCCCGAGGGGTAATGAGCCCCAACGGGTGATTAAAACCCTGACAAACCAGGGTAAATAGAAAATGGCTAGCGCAACTGCATGACGCAGTACATCGCCCATTCGGCGCGGGCCAACAGCTCCCGATCCATCAAGCGCAGGATGCGCTGAATGTCGCTTCTCAAACCGGGGTCCGAGAGTTGACCGTGCAGATCCAGCAGCAACCGTTTTTTGGCATGAATGTCGTCGCTATGCGCAACGTTCAACCAGCCCTGCAAGGTTTTCCAAAAGTCGTGATTCATGATGACCTCCTTCAATGATTAAAATGGGTCATCGAGTCCCGTGAGGGTGATGAACCCCAACGGGACAAACTAAACACACCAGGCTTGACGCACCTGGCACACGAGGCAAACGCTCATGCCGCTTAATAACGGAACGCCGGTCGAAACCGGATTCGGGATTCCACGAAGGGAATGCCTGAACGATGCGGGTTTTGGGTTGGACTTTTTTAAAAGCCCAGCCTAAAACCGACATGCCTAAACTGAAGGATTCCATGAGTTGTCCGGCGTCAACTCTCGTAGCCGACCATCATCAATGAACACCCCGTAACCACTAGGGTTACAGGATGTCTTGAATCTAACCCTCAAAACCAAAAGTCCACACCCACTAGGTCTTTCAAGGCTTGGGCATCGAATGGCACTTCGGCATGTTTACCGTCGTCGTCCCGGCAGGTCACCCGGACCCGCATGGCCGACGGTTTTCGATAGACTTCCAGCGCCCCAGCCTGAACATCCGGTTGCAAGGCTTGCAGTGCCGCCTTGTAATCGATAGCACCCTGGCTTTGAAACCGGCTGATCCGTAACCCGGAATGCTCCGCAGCCACGTAATCGCCCATCAACGCCACCAAGCTGTCTTCAATGCGCGACTGCTCCTCCTCCAACTGGTTGAGTTCACTTTTGAGATCCAGGATGGTCAACGCCCGTTGCCGATACGTCGCCGCCAGTTGTTGCCATTGCCGTTCCGCCTCGCCATGCGGCAAATACAAATCGCGTTCGGGATCCTTATGTGGTTCCTTTTTCGATTTGATCGCCGACCAGAAGTCCATCGCGGACTCGACCAGGGCGGTGAGAAATCTCTCATCGCGCTGAATTTCAAACTCGATGTCCTGGCCTTGGTGGTAGAAAAACAAAAAGCCGCGTTGCGCTTCGGAAACCAGCAGTTGCTGTTGCACCTGGCACCAATACAGTTGATAGGCCTCGGACGCTTCCCGATTCAACAACACATCCAGAAACGTGGTTTCGTGCGGGCATTTGATTTCCACGGGTTCATTCAATTCGGACAAGCCATCGAACGAGGCCCGCATCAAGGGATACTGTTCTGATTCGCCGCACAGCGGCAACAACATCAGATCGTGTTTGTCTTCGAAGCGTTGCAAAGCCTCGGGCTCTTGCTGGATGCCGGCGCGGATCAACGGGTTGTTGTCCAGGCTGGCTTCCAGCACCAGGCCGATTTTCTCTGCCCAGAGGCGCCACGGAGTTTTGTACGGTGAGCGATTCATGACGATGGCCGCTTCACTGGCACTGACGCCTTGTGAACGCCACTGCCGCCATGCGTCGGACCGTTGCGAAACGTCGACGACGTTCATTGCCAGGCATCCGGCAACTGAATGTGGCAGCCTAACCGCAACGAAGGCACGCCGCGTTGGGTTAAATGCTGTTCACACCGCTTGGCCCAATGGAAATCGGCAAATAGCAACAACACAGCATCCGCAGTTGGCAATACCAAGCCGCCAAAGCTTTCCACCAAATGGTGTAATTCCGCTTTGGAGGGTTTGTCGACGTCTGCTACGGCTACGCCCGGTTTAATACTGCGTTCTAAAAAGCCGCGCCCATGCCGGCGAATCACCGTGGGTGAGTCGTAACGCCGCCAATCGGTATGACACGGCAGACGATTTAACGATTGATCAATTGCATTCATGATCTCTCCTTACTAAAAACTCAGAGCATCATGAATCCCCACACGGGCGAGTCATGACGCCCTGAAGGGGTGGTAGTTGAATGTGATGGATGCTGAAATACAGCACACATCAATATGAAAATGGCCTAGCCGATTGCGTGACTAAGCAACAGGACAGCCCTATACAGTGAAATGACTAACGGTTGGTACTCAAAGCCTGACGCGCCTGTGTCACAGCCATGTCCTTCGGTGACAATGGCGGCATGGCCGTCGCTTCAGATTGTTCCAATACCGGTGTGGTCCTGGGTTCAACCTTAGAGACCTTGTCCAACTCGGCCAGAGCAAACGTCAGATTGATGCCTTTGAACTTCTGATGGGCATAGTCGTAGGCGGCTTTCCAGGCTCCTGCCCCCGCAGTACGTCTAACCAGTTCAGCGACTGCTTTTTGCACCTTGGGATGGATTTGCGACAGATCGATGACACGATTTGCATCAACGCCAGCATCGCCCCCAAAATCGTGATCGTCACTGCCAACCTCGGTTGCATTTACAACCGTGGCACTGCCATCGATCACGCTAGCGTCGGCAATATCGTCAAGGGTTTTGCCATCCATTTCCTCGGCGGCATAACCGCATTCCTCCGGAAAGGCGGCCCTGAGCGACGCCGCTTTACCGCATTTGGATAATTGCCCCTTAGGGCGTTTGATCCACATGGCGGTCGGCACTTGCGAGTGTTTACCACCGGCCGTGCTATAAGCCTCCAGCCAATAGACTTCCTCGGTAAAGGCGCAGCGTTTGCCGGCGACGATCCGGTACACAGTAACCGCCACCCATTCGGGAAAGGTCACGGTGACACTGGATTCCTGCCATTGCTCGTTGTCGTCCTTGTAGCGACCGGTAAAGGTTTTGGTGATATCCGGACCCCAAATGGGTCTGTCCATGCCAGCCCAAACACCGGTTCGGGACGCGGTAGTCTGGATTTCCATGATGGACGGCCAGACGGTTTCGACATTACGGCCTAACGCAGCACTCCACATCGGCACGATATGCACCGGCTTTTTGAAGATGTCGAGCTTGCGGGCCTTGCAATAATCCAGTGCCATTAGAATGGCTTCCGGGGTTTTTGCGGTTGGGAAAGTGACTTCCGTCAATACCTTCCACGACTGCTCGGATATGCCATAGCCTTGCTGGGCTGCCATCGGCATGGGTAAGTCGCGCGACTTAGGCGGATAATTTCGGTTTTGATTGCTCATGGTGGGTCTCCTTATCAAAATGGGAACGCCATGGCCCCAACGGGGAGTGTCGTCCCCTTTGGGTTGAAAAGCCGTCACCGCATAAACGGGTCGGCAGTACGTAAAAATTTACCCGCGCTTGCGGCAGCCTATGTATCGCCTGGATTTAGTTGAGCGGCATATCGGCATACTCGTCATCCCAATCGGCGTCTTCTGATGCCGGGTTCGATGAAGAACCGTTTACCGATGCAGGCGCTGTTGGGCGATCGAGTAGTTGCAACTCATGCACAACCACTTCCGTGCGATAGCGTTTTTCGCCGTTCTTATCCCATTGTTGGGTGCGAAGAGTGCCTTCCACGTAGATCTTGCTGCCTTTTTTCAAAAGATCGCCGGCGGTATCGGCCAGTTTTTTAAAAAACACGACCCGATGCCATTCAGTTCGTTCCTGTTTGGCGTTTTTTGCATCTTTCCAAACCTCACTGGTTGCCAAACGCACCGCCACTACTTTGCCGCCGTTATTCGGTAAATACCGAATATCCGGATCGGCGCCGAGACGGCCCAGCAAGATGACTTTGTTTACACCACGATTGGTCATGATGATGTCCTCCTATCGGCCGCGCCCGACAAGTGAAAATGAAACCCACCTGCGCGGCGATGGGTCACATCCGGCAGGCACATTCCCGGCTAGGAATAAGCACTCCCAGACAGAATGAAAATTTAAAGCACAACCATCACATCAGGCTTGACGCACCTGACACGCCGATGGACAACCACCGTCGCCGCTTAAAAACGGAACGCCGACCGCAGTCGGATCAAGGCAATCATGAAAGATCAGCCGAGAAAATTAGAAAAACCGGCAAGCTGAACGCTAACCGATTCAATTGGCAGGCATTGAAACAGAAAAATTAAAGGGTGCTCGTACAATAAAGGTCGAATTCGACCTTTATTGTAAAAAGGCCAAAAAAAATTTGGCTTACGATCATGGCTCATTTATCCAACAGGGGAAACGGTCATGTCCGAAACAGCTCCACAGCCCAAACCAGTCCAGCGTCGTGCCATTAGTCGGCCGATATTCGAGCGTACGTTTAACATCAACAGCGAACAAGCCATTCGCGTCATCAGGAACAGCTATAACCGGTTGATGGTGTCCTTGTACGCGATCGACGTGATCCTGCGCATCATCGGTCGGGAAGAAACCGTCGATGAAATCGAAAGCATCGTCGGCCAGATGATTGCTGACTGCGCGGAGCAACTGCAGCAGGAAAAACTACGATTAGAAAAACTCAAGGCCGACAATGGCATCACCGAAACGCCGACGTACACGCACCCCAGGGAGTTTGTGGCGAAAATCGCCTCACCGCAGATTGCGCAATTCGTCGAGTTGATTCGATTGCTGGATCAATTGATGATTGTGATGGACACCTTGTGGCTATGCCAGGTCATCTCCAACAAACACTGCATTGATGCCCGTTACCAGTGGCAGCAACGGCTGCAGCGACTAGCCAATAAAATTGTGACAATGGAAAGACATGCGCATCAAGCAGCGTATGAACAAGGTCATGGTGAAGAGGTAAGATTGGCTCGGCAAGAGTCAGGACTGTTGGCTGAGCCGGAACGAATCTCAGAAGACGAGGATTCAATGGTTGATGACAATGAATTATCTCCAAGTTCGGAAAAGGTCGGCGATCGATGACTGCTAATACCAATGAAATATGCTTGAGGGTGCCGCTATCCGAACAGGAGGCTTGGGATTTTGCGCAATTTCTAAAGAGAACTGGATTTGCTGATTTTCGCAGTCAGGCCGCCAATGATGAAGAGGCTTATCGCATGTTGGCTGTGGCCGAAATGATCAGAATAAACCTGGAAGTACATGGAATAAATCCGAGGTAACCTGTGGTCTCATTCTCCGATCAATTTTTTGATGGTGTCTTTACTGATTGTTGATAGGGTCAGCTTTTTAATTTCCTTGGCTTTCAAATCCAAAGGCTGGTATTTACCCAGTTCCAGTAGCTTAGCGATAACCAGTTTGTCGGATTTCAATAAAAAATCCTTGAGTGTCATTTTTTTCACACGAACGGCATCGACACCACCTTTAGCCTTTTCGGTATGTACCAGTCCCATGATCATAAAATACGCAAATGCTTTGTTCACGGTCGTTTTACTAATGTTCGGGTCAGCCTTATGGCACAGATCGAATAAGGCCGTTCTAAACTGTGCCGGATCAGGATAAACATCCTTTAAGGCCACGGCGTGTTTGTAAATTGATTTTAGCCTATCGGCATTGTCTGGCAGCGTATTGTATTTTTTTAACAGGGCTTTATAACCCTCCGCGCTGGCAACGACTTCGGTTTTTTCGGTCGGGTGGATTGGCTTTGCCAGACTGGCGAAATTAATCGTACCGCTTTTGCTGACTTCAATGGCGTCGTTGGCGTTTAGATAATCGGTAAACGTTTTAAAGCCGTAATGCTTCTCGTCGAAGTCGGCCGCATGCTGCTTGAGCAAAGTCTTGATTTGCGAGGCATTGATCGGTGTGGGCGAGGCCTTCAAGTGGGCAATGACCAATTCATCAGCCTTTGCCCGCGTAAGCGTTGACTGGGCATTGGGTAATGGCTGTGGCGCCTGGGGTGCTTGGGGTGCTTGGGGCAGAACGTCATTATTGGTCAATGTGTTAATGACATCGTCGGTATAAATGAACCGAGTGCACGAGGTCTTTACGCATTCGCTCAATGTGGAATGCTGGCCAACGCCAATCACATCCTTGTCCATCTCCCGCAGTCGGCGAAACACTGGCGTAAAGTCTGAGTCGCCGGTAACCAGCACAAAACAGGAAATGTTCGGTAATTGCCAAGCGCATTCGATGACATCTACTGTCATCTGAATATCCGCCGTATTCTTGCCGGTCACAGGATGGTAACAATGGATGAGTTCAAAACCCGCTTGATTGATAGCTGCTTGGTGCATCGCCAAATTGGGCTTACTCCAAACACCATAAGCGCGACGGATAATAATCTGGCCAAGCTGATTCAACTCTTCCATCAGCAATCTGACGCCGTCGTGCTTGATCCAATTCGTAACATTTTCGGCGTCAACGAATACCGCAATTCGATTGGCTTTTGGGTGAGTCATGGAGTGGAGGCAAAGTACAAGTAAAATAAATTAAAATTTTCAGGCTGAGCCCTGATTTTCATCAATCCAACCCAAATTCGACCAGATTCGATTCAAGGATAAAATTTCTATGGCGACAGAATTAACCCAAGGCAATGTCTGCTCAAAGGTTCCGTAAGCTGTTTATCTACCCAGCTATGGGATCCAATGTTTATGCCTTGTTCATAAGCCCAATATGCCACCCGGTTTGAGCATTCCAGATCAGAGCTGAAATTAGTTAATTCGTAGACCATTTCCATATTATATCGAAGGTTTCTTTCGAGCCAATTATCGAGATGCCGTTCAGCCGCTAACATGTCAGATTTGTGCCGGTTACAGGAGGCATGGGCTAGAACGAAGTTATGAGCTAAATCACGAGGATACTTTGACCAGGGTACGAAATGATCAACATCTGCCTGGTTAAGAAGGGTCGAGCCACAATAGAAGCATTTATTGGATTGAATTTTTCGCAATAACTCAGAAACTTGAGTTAGGCATGATCGCGGGGTCTCAAACATAAAGGATTCTAGGGCATCGACTTGTCCTAAGATCAGACTATTGCGTTTATTTTTTCGGATGTGTGTAATCCATCCAGCGCGGGCCAATTGTTGAATAAAGGAATGAAATGTTCTTAACATCAGGGCTACGCCCTCATTGAGAACAATTTTTCCTGAAGGATTTGGGTATTCGTAAAGAAATGGAATTTGAGTGCCACCAAAATTCTGAAGATACTTAACCGGCATTTCGGCAACAGTTCTAGCAATTGTGCGGAGTGTTGTCGACCAGCTAGCGTATTTTTTTGCCTCAGAAATCGTCGTAGCACCCTCTTGTCGTAATCTTAGTAGCGCATTGACTACAGCCGTTTGTTTGCCCTGGTTCTGGTATAAAATTTCGGTGGCCGTTCCCGCTGTTCCCGACGAGTACGGTACTGTTTGCGGCCAGTACAATTCGGCGAATTTTTCTGCTATGGCAATCATTGGGACTTCGAGTTTCCCATCAACATGATCCGACTCGACCGAAATCTCTGCCAAAGCCATTAGCAAAGCAAATTTGTAGGTTGCGACAAATTCACCTTCGTCAAAAAGACGCTGCAGTTGTTGCAGAAAAAGAAGTTGGCGTTCAGCACTTGGAATCATTAAGACCAATACTTTGCTTTCTCAGGAATAATCCAACGAATGCCGCCCCGTGGGTCTTCTTGGTCGCCTGAATATCGGGGGATGAGATGTATATGCAGATGTGGCACTGTTTGCCCTGCTGATGGTCCATCATTAATTCCTATATTGTATCCATCCGGCTGAAACTCTTTATCCAAACCACGTTTAGATTCTTCCAGCAATGAAAAAAGCGAGTCTCTTTCCTCGGGCTCTAGCTCAAAGAATGACCCAGTATGTCTTTGAGGGATAACCAATGTATGCCCGGGTGAAATGGGATAACCATCCCGTATTACCATTCCAAGGGTATTTGATAAGATGATTCGCTCTTTCGGGAGAGTGCAAAATGGACAATTCATATTGATGTTTAAATTTCATTTGAATTAAACATATAGTAGCAATAAGTTTGGAGTAATTTCTCAGCGACTCATTTATAAGAACACGTGACGGACGCCGTATATAATCGACCGGTTTCGGACAGGGCTTAAAAAATATGTACTAAAGTAGTCAAAACGGCTTTCGTACATGTGTTATATTTCGTACATTCATTTCGGACGGTATTAGCGCATGTCACGCGTCTTTGCTTATTGTCGAGTGTCGACCACAGACCAGACTACCCAAAATCAAAGCCTGGAAATTCAATCTGCTGGTTTTGCCATCCAACCGCACCGTTTGATTGAAGAAAGCATCAGTGGTTCAGTCGCGGCTAAAGAACGACCAGGCTTTAATAAGTTAATCGAGCGGCTGGAATCGGGCGATGTGTTAGTGGTGACCAAGCTGGATCGACTCGGCCGTAACGCCATGGATGTCAGAGCCACGGTCGAGCACCTTTCTGATTCTGGGGTGCGCGTTCATTGTCTGGCGTTAGGTGGGGTTGATCTGACCAGTTCTGCCGGCAAGATGACCATGCAGGTCATCGCAGCGGTCGCTGAATTTGAGCGTGACTTGCTGATTGAGCGAACCCAAGCGGGCATTAGTCGCGCGAAGGCAGCGGGTAAACAGTTCGGCCGGCCGCCGGCACTCAATGCGGAAGCTCGTGCTGAAGTTGTCAAACGCTTGGCCACTGGCAGCAACGTTTCGGAGTTGGCTCGGGAATTCAAAACTACCCGGCAAACCATTATGCGCATTAGGGAAGCGGCGTTGAAATCACCGCAAAGTGAAAATACGGTCCACTTTTCTGGGGAGTAAGTGATGAATCATGTGTATTTGGAACGGCACGATACCGAAAACAACATGCATCGTTTTTATCAGATGTTTGTGACGCCAGGCTTATTTGACGATTGGTCGCTGATCAAGGAATGGGGCAGGGTTGGTTCTCCGGGTACGGTGCGGAAGGAGTGGTTTACCACGGAACAAGATGCAGAATTGGCCAGCCAAAAAATCAGCAGCAAAAAAATTAAAAAGGGTTATCGTTTAAAATAACTCAATGGGGGCTGTAATTCGTTACATAATTAGAGGCTTTTTACCTAGTACACTTAAAAATCATGCTAGACGACATTAAAAGGACACTCTGGGCCGCAGCCGATAAGCTGCGGGCCAACATGGACGCCGCCGAATACAAACACTTGGTTCTTGGCCTGATCTTCGTCAAATACATCTCCGATACCTTCGCCGCCCGCCGTGCCGAACTCACCCGCCGCTTTACCGATGAAGCTGACGAATATTTCTTGCATGAATGCGACGACGAGATGCTGGCCGAGGAACTGGAAGACCGCGACTATTACAAAGAGGTCAACGTGTTCTGGGTGCCGGAAACGGCCCGATGGGAAGCTATCCGCGCCGCCGCTAAGCAAGCGGACATTGGCAAACGCATCGACGATGCGCTGGCGATCATCGAAACCGAAAACCCCAAGCTGAAAGGCATTCTGGATAAGCGCTATGCCCGCGCCCAACTGCCGGATGGCAAACTCGGCGAACTGGTCGATCTGGTGTCGACCATCGGCTTTGGTGACGATCCCAGCCAAGCCCGCGACGTTCTCGGCCAAGTTTACGAATACTTCCTCGGCCAGTTTGCCAGCGCCGAGGGCAAGAAAGGCGGCCAATTCTACACGCCTGCCAGCATAGTAAAAACGCTGGTCGCCGTCCTCGCTCCGCATCATGGCAAGGTTTACGACCCATGCTGCGGTTCCGGCGGCATGTTCGTGCAATCGGAAAAGTTCATCGAAGCCCACGGCGGCAAGCTCGGTGACGTGTCGATCTACGGTCAGGAATCCAACCCGACTACCTGGCGCTTGGCGGCCATGAATCTGGCTATTCGCGGCATCGATTTCAACTTAGGGAGAGAACCCGCCGACACCTTTACCCGCAACCAGCACCCGGATTTACGCGCCGACTTCATCCTTGCCAATCCGCCGTTCAACATCAGCGACTGGTGGCACGGCAGCCTGGAAGGCGACCCGCGCTGGGTTTACGGCACGCCGCCGCAAGGCAACGCCAACTATGCCTGGTTGCAGCACATGTTGTATCAGCTCAAGCCCAACGGCCGCGCCGGTATCGTGCTGGCCAACGGCTCGATGAGTTCCAGCCAGAACAGCGAAGGTGACATCCGCCGCGCCATGGTCGACGCCGACGTGGTGGAAGTGATGATCGCCTTGCCCGGCCAGTTGTTCTTCAATACCCAGATTCCGGCCTGTTTGTGGTTCCTGGCTAAACAGAAGACCGGTCGCCAAAACGAAGTGCTATTCATCGACGCCCGCAAGTTGGGCAGCATGATCAGTCGGGTGCAGGCGGAACTGACGGATGAAGTCATCGAACGCATTGCCGGTACGGTCGCTGCATGGCGAGGGGAAGTTAGTGCTGGCGATTATCAAGACATCCCCGGCTACTGCCGCAGCGTCAAACTAACCGAAATCGCCGAGCATGGTCACGTACTCACACCTGGCCGCTATGTCGGGGCCGAAGCAATTGAGGACGACGACGAAGCCTTTGCCGACAAGATGCAAAAGCTCACCGAGAAGCTGGGCGAGCAGATGGCGAAAGGCGCGGAACTCGATCAGTTGATCCGGCAGAAGCTGGGAGGGCTGGGGTATGAGTTCTGACCGTCCTGTGATTCCAGCAAGGCCAGCGGGGTATGGCGATTTTCTCGTCGACATTAAAAAACAAATCCGCCAGTGTCAACATCAGGCTCTCCGGGCAGTCAACAAGGAACTGCTGGCTCTGTACTGGTGGTTGGGCGAAAACATCAGCCGCCGTCAGTCTGAACAAGGCTGGGGCAAGGCGGTTGTTGAAAATCTGGCTGCCGACTTGCAGGCGGAGTTTCCAGGGCGTAACGGGTTTTCCGTCCAGAACTTGTGGGCGATGCGCCAGTTTTACGGCGAATACAAGGACAAGCCAATTCTCCAATCACTGATAGGAGAAATCAGCTGGGCAAAAAATCTGCTGATCATGGCCCGCTGCAAGGACGATCTGGAACGCGAGTTTTACTTGCGCGCCACTGCCCGTTTCGGCTGGACAACCAAGGTGCTGCAACACCAGCTCGACAACCAAAGTTACCGGCAATATCTCAGCGGGCAAACCAACTTTGACGCCGCCATACCGGGAAGCGGCAAGGCGCAAGCCATGCTGGCGGTCAAAGATCACTACACCTTCGATTTTCTCGGGCTGGCCGACGCGCATTCCGAGCGCGAACTGGAAGAAGCGCTGGTCCGCAACCTGCGCCGCTTCCTGGACGAAATGGGTGGCAATTTTGCCTTTGTTGGCAACCAGTACCGGCTGGAGGCGGATGGTAAGGACTACTTCATTGATCTGCTGCTCTTCCACCGCCGCCTGCGTTGTCTGGTCGCTATTGAACTGAAAATTGGCGAATTCAAACCCGAACACAAAGGCCAGATTGAGTTCTACCTCGATCAGCTCGACCAGCACCACCGACTGGACGGCGAAAACCCCGCCATCGGCATCGTTATTTGCCGCAGCAAAACCAGAACCATGGTCGAATATGCGCTACGCACCACCAACCACCCGTTGGGTATTGCGACTTACACGGTCACCCCGCAACTCCCGGCAGACTACCGCAACGACCTGCCCAGCCCGGAACAGATCGCCGAACGACTGAAGGGCTGGGGCGAGATGGATGACGAGGAGGTTGGGGTATGAGTTTTGAGTGGTCAAATGCCTTAATTGACGAAATAAAAGCACCGATTCAAAGCAGTATTGCAATTGGCCCGTTTGGATCAAGGATGAAAAGTGATTGTTATGTGGATGATGGTATTCGGGTAGTTCGCGGGACAAATATCTCTTCAGGCCGGACTTTCTCTGGCGATTTTGTATTTATTACTCCTGAAAAAGCAAAGGAGCTTGGAGGCGCAAATCTTCAACCAAACGACTTGGTTTTTCCGCATCGTGGATCTATTGGTGAAGTAGGAGTTGTCCCAAATGATGGTGAGAAATATGTTATTTCTTCCAGCTTAATGAAGCTAACTTGTGATCCTTCGAGGGCTTTACCACTTTTTGTCTATTACTTTTTCAAATCAGACATCGGTAGGTTCGAGCTTTTAAAAAACTCGTCACAGGTTGGAACTCCAGGCATTGGCCAGCCACTGACATCATTAAAATCAATCAGCATTCCATTACCGCCGCTGAGGGAACAAAAGGAGATTGCGGAACTTCTAGGCTCAATAGACGACCGCATTTCCTTGCTACGCGAAACCAACGCCACGCTGGAAGCAATCGCCCAGGCGCTGTTCAAATCGTGGTTTGTCGATTTCGACCCCGTCCACGCCAAACAACAAGGCCGCGCCCCGGAAGGCATGGATGAAGCCACCGCCGCGCTATTTCCCGATAGTTTTGAGGAATCGGAATTGGGTTTGGTGCCGAGGGGGTGGCAGGTTGGCTCTCTGATCAATTTTGCGGTTCTCAATCCTGAATCATGGACGACAAAGAAACACCCAGACACCTTAACTTATATTGACTTGGCAAGCGCCAAGGATAACGAAATTACCGTAGTAACCGAATACTCGTTCGACGCTGCTCCCAGCCGAGCCCGGAGAGTATTGCGCGATGGAGATACAATTGTTGGTACGGTGAGACCAGGGAATCGCTCCTTTGCTTTTATCCATCAACCAGCTAGTAATCTGACAGCAAGTACCGGCTTTGCGGTCTTAAGGCCCCGTAAGATTGAAAACACTGAATACGTTTATCTGACGGCAACCCAAGATTCAAGCATTGATCATCTTGCTCATGTGGCTGATGGTGGAGCGTATCCAGCGGTGAGACCGGAAATAGTTGTTGGCATTCAATGCATATTACCCTGCGACAGCGTGATTAAAGCCTTTCACGATTTAGCCGCACCATTGCTTGCATCTGTTGCCGAAAATCAGTGTCTAGCCAAAACCCTCGCCACCCTCCGTGATAGCCTGTTACCTCGCCTAATCTCCGGCCAACTCCGCCTGCCAGAAGCCGAAGCTCTGCTGGAGTGTGTCTGATATGTCGACCATGTGCTTATTCAAGTTTTCTTTGATATTCGCGCCGAGTATTAAAGAGTGCTTTAATATGATGACTCTCTATTAAAGAAAATTTGCATACCATGCGCAGCACCGGCGACTACTTCATATCTACAACCTTGGGCGAGCCGGTGCGGGCGTTTGTTCCTCATCCGTTGCCGCCCTGCGATCCGGTTTTGGCCGTCGAAAGCTATACCGCGCTGAATCATGCCGCCGAGTTGGCCTTGGCACGGTTGTCCGGGGTGTCCGGGCTGGTGCCGTCGGTGGATTGGCTGCTTTACAGCGCGATCCGCAAAGAAGCGTTGCTGACCTCGCAGATCGAGGGCACGCAAGCAACGCTGACTGACTTATTCGATCAGGAAGCCGGTTTTGCCGTCAGCAATACCGACGATGTGGAGGAAGTGACCAACTATCTACGCGCCTTCCGCTTGGTGCAGGATAACTTACGCGCTGCCGATGGCTTACCGATCAGCGTCCGCTTATTGTGCAATGCACACCAGCTGCTGCTGGATGGGGCGAGAGGCACGGGCAAACAACCCGGCGAGTTGCGCCGTTCGCAAAACTGGATTGGCGGCACCCGCCCCGGCAATGCGGCGTTTGTGCCGCCACCGGCGGAGCGGGTGGCGGATTTGCTCGCCGATGTGGAACGCTTCATTCACACCACGCCGCCGGATGATTTGCCGCCGTTGGTGAAGATTGCCTTGGTTCATGCTCAATTTGAAACCATCCACCCGTTTCTGGATGGCAACGGCCGGATTGGCCGCTTGTTGATTGCCGCCTTGCTGGAGCATTGGGGCTTATTGCCGGAACCCTTGATGTATCTCAGCGGCTACTTGAAACAGCACCAGAGCGAGTATTACCGCCGCTTGTCGGCCATCCGCACCGATGGCGACTGGGAGGGCTGGGTGTCTTTGTTTTTGGAAGCGGTGGCAGTGGCGGCGACCGACGCCGAGCGCAGCATTGTGGCGATTGCCAGCCTGGTAGCGGCGGACCGGCGGCGTCTGCTGGGTGCGGCGAAAGTCGGCCCGGCCAGCTATCGCTTGTTTGAGCTGCTGCCGATGATGCCGCGCTTCAGCATTGAGCAGGTCCGGCAGAAATTCAACACCACCTTCCCAACCGCCACGGCAGCGGTCAAAGTCCTGGAGGAGTTGGGGATCGTGGTGGAATTTACCGGGCAGAAAAAAAACCGTAGCTACAGTTACCAGTCGTACATCGAGCTGCTGACGCGCTGATGAAAACTAGCACCACACACCACTAGCCTATCGGAGACAGGCCATGACCGAAGACCAACTGGAACAGGAAGCACTCGGCTGGCTGGCTGAGGTTGGATACTCTACGATTTACGGCCCCAACCTGGCTCCGGACGGTGAAAGTCCAGAACGCGGAAGCTATCAGCAAGTCGTGTTGGTCGAACGGTTGCGATCGGCGATTGCCAGCTTAAACCCGGCCATTCCGTTGGCGGCGCGGGAAGATGCCTTGCAGCAGGTATTGAATCTGGAAGAACCTGGTTTGTTGGCGGGCAATCGCCACTTTCATCGTCTGTTAGTCAACGGCGTACCGGTTGAGTACCAGAAGGAAGGCGATACGCGGGGTGATCGGGTGCGCTTGATCGACTTTGCCGAGCCTTCCGGAAACGAGTGGTTGGCGATCAATCAATTTGCCATCAAGGGGCCGAAACACTCGCGCCGGCCGGACATCATCCTGTTCATCAATGGTCTGCCGTTAGTGTTGCTGGAACTGAAAAATCCGGCCGATGAAAAAGCCGACATCTGGAAGGCCTTCGACCAGCTTCAAACCTACAAGGAACAAATCCCGGATGTGTTCCAGTACAACGAGGTACTGGTGATTTCTGATGGCAGCGAAGCGCGGCTGGGTTCGTTGTCCAGTGATGCCGAACGCTTCATGCAGTGGCGCACCATCGACGGCGTGGCACTGGACCCGTTAGGCCAATTCAACGAACTGGAAACGCTGATACACGGTTTATTGAACCCGGCGACTTTGCTCGATTACTTACGGTTCTTCGTGCTGTTCGAGGATGACGGCGGCCTGGTCAAGAAAGTCGCGGGCTACCATCAATACCATGCGGTACGCGCCGCCATTCAACATGTTGTAACCGCCTCCCGACCTGATGGCAACCATAAAGGCGGCGTGGTCTGGCATACCCAGGGCAGTGGCAAGAGTATCACCATGACCTGCTTTGCTGCCCGTGTGATGCAGGAAACCGTGATGGAGAATCCCACTATCGTGGTGATCACCGACCGCAACGACCTGGATGGGCAATTGTTCGGGGTATTCTCACTGGGGCAAGATTTATTACGTGAACAGCCGGTGCAAGCTGAAACCCGTCAGGACTTGCGCGCAAAACTGGCTAACCGGCCCTCCGGTGGCATCGTCTTCGCCACCATCCAGAAATTTATGCCGGGTGCCGATGAAGACAGTTTTCCGGTGCTGTCCGAGCGGAGCAATATCGTCGTGATTGCCGACGAGGCACACCGCACCCAATATGGCTTTGAGGCCAAACTGAAGACCGTCAAACCCCCCAAGCCCAGCGCCAACGATGACACTCTGGCTCAGGCCGCCGAACCCAGTGCTGTCTATCAGGTCGGCTATGCCCAGCATTTACGCGACGCTCTGCCCAATGCCACCTTTGTCGCCTTTACCGGCACGCCAGTATCGTTGGAAGACCGCGATACGCGGGCGGTGTTTGGCGAATATATCCACGTTTACGACATGCAGCAGGCCAAGGAAGACGGGGCTACAGTGGCGATTTACTTCGAATCGCGTCTGGCCAAATTGGCACTGAAGCCGGAGCAATTGCCGCAGATCGATGATGAGGTCGACGAACTGGCCGAGGATGAGGAAGACGATCAAAAAGCCAATTTGAAAAGCCGTTGGGCGGCCTTGGAAAAGGTGGTCGGCGCCGAACCCCGTATCGCCAGCGTAGCAGCGGACTTAATCGCCCATTTCGAGGAACGCAACAAAGCCCAGGACGGCAAGGCTATGGTGGTGGCGATGAGCCGGGAAATCTGTGTGCATCTGTATAACGAGATTATCAAGCTGCGCCCTGAGTGGCATAACGACGACCCGGAGCAAGGCGCCATCAAGATCGTGATGACGGGTTCAGCCAGTGACAAGGCCTTGCTGCGTTCGCATATCTACAGCAAACAGCAGAAAAAGCGCCTTGAAAAGCGCTTTAAAGACCCGGCCGATCCGTTGCGATTAGTCATCGTCCGCGACATGTGGCTGACCGGCTTTGATGCGCCGTGTGTGCATACGCTATATGTCGATAAACCGATGAAGGGCCACAACCTGATGCAGGCCATCGCCCGCGTCAACCGGGTTTTCAAGGACAAGCAAGGCGGCCTGGTGGTGGATTACATCGGTATCGCCAACGAATTGAAGTCGGCTTTGAAGGACTACACCGCCAGCCAGGGCCGTGGCCGACCCACCGTCGATGCGGCCGAAGCCTATGCCGTGCTGGAGGAAAAGCTCGATATTCTGCGGGGCATACTGTACGGCTATGACTATAGTGACTTTTTAACCACAGGCCACAAACGACTGGCCGGCGCAGCCAACCATGTCCTCGGCCAGAAAGACGGCAAGAAGCGCTTCGCTGATACCGCCCTAGCCATGAGCAAGGCCTTTACCTTGTGCTGTACGCTGGATGAAGCCAAGGCGATACGGGAGGAAGTAGCGTTTTTTCAGGCGGTGAAAGTCATTCTCACCAAACCCGACATCAGCCGGAAAAAACGTAGCGACGAGGAACGTGATCTGGCGATCCGGCAAATCATCAATTCCGCCGTGGTCTCGGAAGAAGTGGTGGACATCTTCGAAGCTGTTGGTCTGGACAAGCCTAACATCGGTATCCTCGATGATGCTTTTCTGGCCGATGTGCGTAACTTGCCGGAACGCAATCTGGCTGTGGAGCTGCTGGAAAGGCTATTGGAAGGCGAAATCAAATCCCGCTTTGCCGGCAACGTGGTACAGGAGAAGAAGTTCTCCGAGCTGCTGGTCAATGTCATCAAGCGGTATCAGAACCGGGCTATTGAAACCGCTCAGGTCATTGAAGAGCTGATTCAGATGGCGAAGAAGTTTAGGGAAGCCGCCAGACGAGGGGAGTCTCTGGGGTTGAGTGAAGATGAAATCCGCTTTTACGATGCCCTGGCCGATAATGAATCAGCCGTCCGCGAACTGACCGATGAAACCCTGAAGCTTATCGCCCATGAACTTACAGAGAACCTACGCCAGAACATTACGGTGGATTGGTCGCAACGGGAAAGCGTGAGGGCCAAGTTACGCTTGATGGTGAAACGTATTCTTCGTAAGTACAAGTATCCGCCAGATCAGCAGGAGACTGCGATTGAGCTGGTTTTGCAGCAAGCACAGGCTTTAGGTGAAGTATGGATGTAGATAATTTGAGCGGGTTGCACTTTGCTCCAAGGCTTCGATCTGCTCAATTTGAGCAACACTCTTTCCAATTTGCTACTTCGGTAAGCTGCGCTGGTCCGGCACCTCTATATTGCTGATTTAGAGATGCCAGACGGCTTTCTCTACTGATTATCAACGAGCTTGTTTGTGTAGTCAGTACGAAATTGAACGCCTATTGTCTCCAAAGCCGCTTCATATTCAGTTTGATTTGCTACAACGATAGGTATTTCTCTCGGGTCTCCTAGCGAATTTGTTGAACGTTGCGGCAATAGATCGTACCTAAGGCGCTTATCGAAATAATACAGTAGTGCATATCGAACCGGCAAAACAACATAGCCATCTTGCATTGCATAATCCTGCTCAATTGCTCTTTTTTGAGAAGTCGAGAGTCGCGGATTAGGTGCAAGTTTAACCTCGAAATAGGTGAGCCATTTGTCATCGCTTTCTACACCAGGCCCAGGAGCTCCCTCCGCTCTTGTATTGCTGCAACGGGAAAGGAGAAAATCCTTAAATCTATTGTCCCGATGGCAATACGCTCTCATATGCCAACGAAATCCGTCTGAGGCAAAGGCATGCGGTGTAACACGGCGCCACGCAGTCTCAGTTGTTGTTGGATTTAACGATTGATATTCAATTTCAATGGATCTTTTTGACCTGATAGCTTTAAGAATTCCGAAAAGGATAGTTGGTTCGACTTTACGGGTTGGAATTGGAATAACTTCAGCCGCTGGGGTGGTATTTAGCCAAGTATCTTCTAATTCCACCGATTGGGTGGATAGTGCAGTCAGTTGCTTGAGATAACGATCCGCGTCCGGCTCGATGAGTTTAAATTCGAATTGATCCGTCGCAACATATCGTTTGGAACTTAAGTCATATCGGAGATTTTGAGGGGCAAGTTTTTGATAAGTGGTTAAGTCACTAGACGCCTGCGGCGCCGATACCCCGAAATGCTCCATTATATGAGATCGATTAATTGTACCTTCCCAATAAGATACAAACTCAATAAATTCAAGGCGTCGCTCCACCCCCCACCGCTTTTTTTGTGTTGATTGCTTCATTGGCATCTCATTATCAGTAAAAAAACTTTACGCATTAGCTTTCTTTATTGTATATTAAAACTGTACTGATGTGATGCATAAGTGTTCAACCACTTGTGTGCCACGGCAAGGTTAACAATCGCATCAATGATCACGGTCGTTTGATCATTGATGTGAAATCCCCCAATTATCGTTAGATTTCTCACTTGAGGACCGAAAATGACAACAGAACATAGCTATCCCTACAAAATTAACGGTCAACCGGCTAACACCCTTGATAAAACTCCTACTGCAGGTCAGGTGTTAGCCGATGCCTGCTTTGAACCAGCGGAAGATTTTGTACTGATCATGCGCACTGCACATGGGACCCGCGTGGTCTCGTCGGATGAAATTCTTGAATTGACGGGATCAATCAAAGAATTTTTTGCCTTCGAAACGGGCACTGTATTTGAATTAACAGTCAATGGGCATTCAATCTGGTGGGGAAGCCCAAAAATTGAGATCGCGACAATACGCTCACTTGCAAATGTGAAGGAGGATGAAGACCTTATCTGGGAGCGTGTTGATGAAGAAGACCAGACGCTTGCGTTGCAAGGTTATTTTGATCTCAATGAAAGCGGTATCGAACACCTCAAAACACACAAGCGTCATAAGCCAGAAGTCGAGTATCACTATTTCGTAGACGGTGTCGAATATCGCACTGATCAACCAGAGCTAACTGGCGCTCAAATTATGGCGAAAATTCCCGACTGGGATGCAGCTAATTCTTTGGTATTGGAAGGGGAAGGAACTGAGCCAGATGAGGTAATTCGCCCATCCACAATAGTAGAGTTTAAAGGGCGCGAAACACCTGCACATTTCGCTATTGTCCCACCCGCAACATTTGGAATGCTATGAAATCTGTTCAGGACCAGTTTACGTCACTGATCGAGGTTTTTCCTGACTCCAAAATGACCGGTGAGAACGGATGTCATCTCGTAGTTATTCCTTCCGTAACGTTACCACAAGGGTGGTCAGCCCCAGAGACTCATATTCGTTTCGTTGTTCCTAATGGTTACCCATATGCCTCTCCAGACTGTTTCTGGGCAGATCACTCATTGCGGCTGGAAAATGGACAAATGCCACAAAATGCACAGATCGGCCAAGTCGTACCCGGGCAACCTGACGCGCAGACATTATGGTTTTCCTGGCATGTGGCTAATGGGGCATGGAATGCAGCAACCTGCGACTTGTTAACGTATGTGAAAATTATTAGAAGCCGATTCGTGGAGCTGAAATGACTGAAATTGTTGTTGGGGTATCGACAATTACCGCCTTAATAAACTCACTTCAAGCGGACACTGAGAGAGGGGCAGCATTATATTTGTGTTATGACGCGGTTAGTAATCGATATCTGGTACACGACATAGAAATCGCAAATGAAGCAGATGTACTTTCTGCGTCAGAAATCGAAATTACCTTTGCGCCGCAGTTTCTAACTCGCATAACTAGGCGTGCTCGCGAACAAAAACAACATTTGGCGCTGCTGCATACGCATCCCAAGGGGGCAACAGAGTTTTCTTTAATAGATGATGCAACCGAATTTGGGCTTGTCGAATTTATAAAAAAGCGTATTCCTGATGGAGACGCGTTCTCAATGATACTCTGCGATGGAAAACTAAAAGCTCGGTGGTTTGGAACTCAAGAATCTATTTCTGTGCGGCAAATTGGCTCAATAATCACTTTTCCAGCCACGAGAAATTCAGAGGACGAAAATAACGAACGCTATGACCGACAAGTTCGAGCATTTGGCGAGCACGGTCAAAGGGTATTACGCAATTTATCGGTTGTAATCGTTGGCTTGGGAGGAACTGGATCGGTCGCCGTGCAACAATTAGCGCATCTTGGTGTTGGGACGTTTATTCTCATTGACCCTGACACTGTAGAAGAAACCAATTTGAATCGTGTAGTTGGTACGCAGCCTGAATCCGTTGGAAAATCGAAGATTGATGTTGCGTCCATCCTTATTCGCACAATTAACCCATCCGCTCAAGTTCATATTTACGCGGATTCCGTCATTACCGAAAGCGCAAGGCGATTAATGTGCTCGGCGGACTGCATTTTTATGTGTACTGATTCTCACGTGAGCAGAGCCTTTTTATCGGAATTTGCTTTCCAATATCTCATTCCCGCATTCGATATCGGCGTATCAATTACCTTGAGAGATAATCACGTTTACGCTGTAACAGGACGCACCCAAATGCTAGCTCCCGGTTTACCGTGCCTTCTATGCAGTAATGCACTCGATGCGCGAGTCATCCGCGAAGAATTAATGACTCCAGAACAACGTGAATCTGATCCGTACTTTAATGGTGGAGGCGGTGTTAACCAACCAGCTGTTATTTCCATCAATAGTACGATGGTATCTTTGGCGGTGACAATGTTTCTAGCTGCATTCACAGGAACTCCCGTGCGCGCCAGATGGCAATCCTACGATGCATTAACGGGTAATGTGCGCGTGTTTGCTACTAAACCTGATCCTGATTGCCCTATCTGCGGGGCGAATGGCGTTATAGCTGCTGGGGATTCACGGCATTTGAGCTTTTTAGAATGAAGAGACGTATGAGTATGCCTGGAAAACTTTTGTGGTATGGTCCAACTCCATTACCTGGCATCTTTGATAGGTTAAACAAGCGGGGTTTCACGGTACTGGAGAATCCAGATGTAGCCGATCTCAATGATTCATTGCTTGGCGTAACCTCAATCGTGGTATTCAGCCATGAAGCGAATGATGCGAGATTCAATCAGGTTACTTATAGACAACTGCCACGCTTTATTAATCATGGAATCCTTGTCCTTATTTTAGCTAATCGCAAAGATAAATCGCGAATTCATGAAGAATATTTAAAACTAATTGACCCTGTATTCCCTTGGGACGAAGAAGTAACCTTTCTAAACGATTTAAGGCAACAAAATTTCGACAATATTATAGAGTATCAACCGGCTCTAAAATGGAAGCACATCAACATTGTGGAACTCGACCATTCCGAAAAGCTTAAATCGGATGAGCGTCTTTTGATTTGTCGAGCCTTTCAGAATGCGGAAGAATTACGCATTCATGAACTTCAATCCGGATTCACTACATCCCGAGTTTTCATGGCTTACGAAAAACGGAGATTGAGTTCGACCGCTCACTGGACACTACCACGTTTAGTTAAAATTGGGGAGCGCAAAGTGCTAGAGCTTGAAGTTGGAGCCATGAAGGATGCTTCACCATTCATACCGTTTGAGTTAAGGCCAAATCTTGAAGTGTATGTAGAAGGATTTTCAAAGTCAGTTTATGTCGCAGACTTCGTTGAAAACTCTGAATCTATGTTAATTGCTGCAAGAGCTGGCCGGGCAGAAAATGCAATTTCCAATTTATTTAATCGAACACTACTACGTTGGCGTGACATTGCTTGGCAGAAAACCAAGTCTAATGAATCACTCGCACTGGCTGCCGAACGACTTGGAATAATTTCTCCCGATAAAATTCAAAAGGATTATTTGGATTCTGAGCCAATTCAAAATGCAGGAATTAATGTCAATACACTATGGGCGACTCTTAAAAATATTTCATTCGAGCATCGATCCGCCATTATTCATGGCGACCTACATGGTGACAATATTCGAGTGCGTGGTGATGACGCAATCTTAATTGATCTTGGTGAAGTGAAGGGAACTAATGAGTTTGGAAAGGGAGCTCCGATTTGTTTCGACGTAGCAATGCTAGAGGTAGCATTAGTTTTTACCTGCACGGATGAAGAAAATGCGAGTCAACAGTTTAAACTAAAAGAATGGGAACAAAATATCCGTCCATTTTACGAACTCGACGCAATCTTGCGCACACCCGATCGGGATTCAGCGCCCAGACCTGACTTTTGGCTTTTCGGTTGTTTGCAACGGGTTCGCGCCTTTAGTATTTATGAACAGAGCGACCCGCACGAGTATGCTATCGCTTTAGTGATTGCGCTGTGGCGATGGTGCAAATTTTCACCTAAGTCAATCACCGATAGAGGACGTCGCGTTGTTGCATTAGAAATTGGCGCACATATTATCAGCCAAATCAAGACCCAAAGAGAAAAGTTCCCATGAAAAAAAAAGCTAAAAGAATTCGGGACAGAGGCACTGTATCTCACCGTCGTGATGCCGATACCTTAATGGAACAGCCTGGCGATTTCGTTCTAGTAAATCGAGGTGTGCTCCGGTCATTTGTTATGCGTTGTCCTGATGGCTGTGGAGAGACGCTCACGATCAATCTGGATGCGCGCACAGATAAAGCTTGGCGCTTTTATCGGAAACGCAACCAGATTTCGGTGTTTCCCTCAGTATGGCGTGACACCGGCTGCTGCAGCCATTTCATCATATGGAATCATGTTATTGTCTGGTGTGACAAGTATTGGGATGATAGTGACGTCATCGTAGAAGATGAGATCGAATTACGAAGAAGGGTGCTGTCAGTTTGCACCAAAGACTGGCTGCACTATACGCAGATAGCAGAAAAACTGGACGAAGTACCTTGGGACATTAACTGGACATGCTCGCAGCTAGTTCGTCGTGCTAATGCCTTGGTGGAGGGCAATGATAAGTTGCGTGGTTTTTTCAGGGTACCCTAGATCTGATTATGTGCTGAAAAATTGGTCGTCCTGATAAATGACTAATTTATTGATATGACTAGCAGTTTTTGATTCAGAATTAATGGCGGCTTTGAAATCGGAATAGGCAGCTGATTTAATTGAAATATACAGAATATTTTATAAATTCAACAAATATTCGCCACTATGTCCTATTTTTACACGCATGTTGGCTGTATGCGATTGAGAGATTTTTCATGAATAAAGAACTCGAATTAGAACAAGAAAATGCTCGCAAAAACTCTGAAATCGTTATTATCCGATTACCAAACAGACTGGCAAAGAGAGAAGGCTTGTTGCTAACGAAGTTTTTTAATCATCAAGGTAATCCGTTAACGAAGCTTAAGGATCTCTACAGCTTTATGGATGAATTATTTTCTTTTGTTCATCAATTCACTCCCTGCAAAAAGGGTTGCAGTTCATGTTGTTACTACGACGTATCTATTTCTGAACTTGAAATTCAATACATTGAGGGTGCTACGAAAATCAAGCGATCAAAAAATCCTAAGCAGTCTTCGACTTTCCATGGTACACCCTGTCCATTTTTGAAAGCTGGTGTTTGCAGTATTTATGAGTATCGGCCGTTTTTTTGCCGTCAACATGTAGCCCTTACCCGAACATCAATATGGTGTCATCCTGATAAATGCGGCACTGGCGATTTTACACTTTTAAAATTTTCCGAAATACTCAGAAGTTACAACTTCATCATTCGTGAAAATGATAATGCTTCGATTTTCGACATCCGTCAAATATTTCAATAGTTGAAGACCATGCAAAACCAGGCGGTGCACTATTTCGGTATTTTATTCAAAATAACTATTTATGGGTGTTTTACGACTGGTTACGCTGGCGAATGCTCCCGATCTATTAACTGCCGCCTCAGATTTATATGCCTCCTATTAATAGCTGAGCGATGATTAGAATCAATGGTCCCATTCCAAGTTGGACACTCTAAAACCATAAAGCAACCGACATGACCGAATCAAATCACATCAGCCCACTGGATAGCGGTATTGCCGTGATTCATTCCAATCAACTGGAAGAACTCCTGGATGTCGTGGAATATTGGCTACGCCAACACCCGCTAGCCCCCTTGGAGAACGAGATTTTCCTGGTGCAGAGCAATGGCATGGGGCAGTGGTTAAAACAAAATTTGGCTCAAAACGCCTTATTAGGCATTGTCGCCGCGACTAAAGTGCAATTGCCCTCGTTGTTCATATGGAGTGCCTATCGTGCGGTATTGGGCGAGCAAATTCCCAAAGAGCAACTCCTGGCCAAAGCCCCACTGATTTGGCGTTTGTATCGTTTGTTGCCCAAGCTGATTACTCAATCTGGTTTTGAAACCCTGGCCAGCTTTTTGGCGGATGACAGCAACAGCCGTAAACGCTATCAACTAGCCGAACAACTTGCGGATCTGTTCGACCAATATCAGGTGTACCGTTCGGACTGGATGTCGGATTGGGCCGAAGGGAATGATGTGTTGCGCAACGCCCACGGTGAGATCAAGCCTCTACCCGAACAACAGCACTGGCAAGCCCTTTTATGGCGGGCGGTGCTTAAGGATTTGGGCGAGGAATCCATGCTGTTCGCCAGTCGCGCTTCAGTACATGCGCAGTTTATGACGCATATCGACACGCTGGAACAGCGTCCTGCGGGGATTCCTCGGCGGATTATTTTGTTTGGGTTATCGTCCCTGCCGCAACAATCGCTAGAAGTGTTGGCCAAGCTGGGTAAGTTTTGTCAGATTGTGTTGTTTGTCCATAACCCTTGCCAGCATTATTGGGCCGACATAATCGAAGACAAAGAACTCCTCAAAGCCGAGCGGCGGCGTCAGTCCTATAAAGCGGGGATGACGTCTTCATTGACCGTCGAAGAACTGCATCTGCATGCGCCGCCATTATTGGCCGCCTGGGGTAAACAGGGGCGTGATTACATTCGATTGCTGGACCATTTTGATGAAACCCAGCACTATAAACACTGGCATTGGCCGCAGAACAAAATCGATCTATTCAAAGACTATGGGGAACTCGGTCAACGCAGCTTATTGCAACATCTCCAGCAATCCATTCTCGATCTGGAGCCTTTGCCGGAAGAGCCCATGCTCCTACCCGCAGCGGATGATTCCATCGCCTTTCATATCGCCCACAGCCCGCAGCGTGAAGTCGAAATTCTGTACGATCAGTTGCTCGCCCGTTTTGCCGCTGCCAAACAACACCGGGAACCGCTTTACCCGCGCGATGTGATTGTGATGGTGCCGGACATCAATCAATATGCGCCGCATATCCGCGCGGTGTTTGGCCAGATTCAAGCGGATGATCCGCGCTATATTCCCTACAGTTTGGCCGACCAACAGCAACGCGGTCAAAACCCCATGCTGGTGGCCGTCGAGGCCTTACTGAATTTACCCGAATCGCGTTTTGCCGTCAGCGAATTTCTGGGCTTGCTGGAAGTGCCGGCACTGCGAGCCCGTTTTGCTATCGATGAAGCGGCAATTCCCAAATTACATCAATGGATAGAAGAAGCCGGCATTCGTTGGGGCTTGAATGCCGAACAACGCACCCAAGCGGTGAGTATGCCGTCCCATCTGGAGGCCAATACCTGGCAGTTTGGTTTACGCCGAATGTTATTGGGTTATGCGGTGGGTACCGGCGAGGCCTTTGCACAGATCGAGCCTTATGCGGAAATTGGCGGGCTTGAGGCGCAATGGGTGGGCGACTTATCCTTTCTGCTGGAGTCGCTTGAGAAATACGCCTTGTTACTCAAGCGTGAACAAAATATCAAAGATTGGCAACGGACCTTGTTAGCGCTGCTGGAGGACCTTTTTAGCGTCAGCAACGACCAGGAACGAAAAACCCTGGAAATCCTGACCAGTTCCTTAGCTAAGTGGGGCCAGTCCTGCGAGCAAGCGGGCTTAATGGAAACGGATACGATGCCGATTAATGTGGTGCGTGAGGCCTGGCTCTCCAGCGTGGATGAACCGTCCTTGCATCAACGCTTCCTCAGTGGCCGCGTCAACTTCTGTACCTTGATGCCGATGCGCGCCATTCCGTTCCGGCTGATTTGCCTGTTGGGCATGAATGATGGCGACTATCCGCGCAATCAACAAGCGCCCAGCTTTGATCTGATGAGTCACCGAGGCCAATATCGTCCCGGCGACCGTTCGCGCCGGCAGGACGATCAGTACCTGTTTCTGGAGGCCATATTGTCGGCAAGGCAGCAGCTGTATATCAGCTGGGTGGGACGCAGCATACGCGATAACAGTGAGCGACCGCCTTCCGTGTTGATCAGTCAATTACGCGAAGTGTTAGCTCAGGGATGGCGGCTTGCGGATGAGGTTTCCTTACTGGCGTCCTTGACCGTCGAACATCCATTGCAACCGTTTAGCCTGGCCTATGTCTTGCAAAATCGAGATCCAAGGCTGTTTACCTATGCGCGGGAATGGTATGAGCCGGCAACGGATAGCCATTTATCCGAGCGATCCGTACCCAATCCGGAAGAAAAAGGGTTTACGCTTACCCTGGAGTCGCTTGCTCGTTTTTTGAAAGCCCCGGTCAAAGCCTTCTGCAATCATACCCTGAAGTTTGGCTTCGATGAGGAAACGGTCACCAGCGAAGATCATGAACCCTTTGGCTTTGACGCGTTGCAAGCCTATGTATTGAGTGAAGCCTTGCTGCAACGCTTAAACAGCGAACAGGCGAACGGCGCCGATCTCGATGACACCGCGGCGTTTTTTACCCAGCAACAATCCGCCATGGCCCAGCAGGGCTTGCTGCCTTTAGGCGGGTTTGCTCAGGCCACCTATGACGCCATCAGCGAACCGGTCAAATTGGCTTGGCAGCAGTACCAAGCAATACTGCCCGTCTGGTCCAGCGAACTCGAAGCTCATGCCACCCATTTGCCGCCCTTTACCCTGGCCGATGGGGTGACGGTACAGTTGACGGGTGATTTGAGCCAGTTACGGCGTAGCAGCGATCAGCAGGGGGATGGCTTGATTTATTTGACCGCTCAGCGATTGATCAATAAAGACAAGACCCTCAAATACCCCAATTTGTTATTACATTGGGTGCAACATCTGGCGGCGTGTGCCGATCATTTACCGGTACAGACGCTGGTGATTGCCGCCGATACGGTGATTGAAATCCCCGCCATTGATCAAGCCGAAGCTTATGCGCACCTGCAATCCCTGGTCGAAGCGTATCACCAAGGCATGCAAGCCCCGTTGCCGGTGGCCTGCAAAACCGCTTTTGCCTGGCTGGCCGCCGCTGCCAACAGTGATCAGGATAAAGCCCTGGAAAAAGCCATCAGCCGATACCAAGGGGACGATTGGACGCCAGGGGAGGTAGATTATGATGCCTATCTGACACGATTCTTTCCGGATTTTGCCAGTTTAAACCAAAGCCCTCAGGAAACCGCTCAAAAGTCGGGTCAAAACACCGATCAAGACAAGGCTTTTCAATATTGGGTGGAAACGCTGTATCAACCGGCCTTTAATCAAATCCAGCAAACCGAAATCGCACAGGGAGCGTCAGAATGAGTACGGCTATTGCGTTAAATCCGGTGACGTTTCCCTTGTCCGGGACCCGCTTGATTGAGGCCAGCGCCGGGACGGGTAAGACTTATACCATTGCGGCACTTTACGTGCGCTTGATACTGGGGCATCAACCCGACGACTCGCTTCCAAGGCGTGAGTTATTGCCACCGGAAATTCTGGTGGTCACGTTTACCGAAGCTTCGACTAAAGAGTTGCGCGAACGGATTCGAGAACGTCTTAGCCAGGTCGCGCGTTTTTTCCGTGAGCAACCGGTGAAAAGCGATGCCTTTCTGGAAGCCATCCGCGCGGATTATGATCCGGCTCTCTGGTCAGCCTGTGCCCGGCGTCTGGAACTGGCCGCCAACTGGATGGACGAAGCGGCCGTCTACACCATCCACAGCTGGTGTAATCGCATGTTGCAACAACATGCGTTCGATAGTGGCAGTCTATTTCATCAAGAGGTCAATACCGATGATACCGAGCTATTAAATGAAGTCGTCAGGGATTATTGGCGCACGTTCTATTACGACATCGCGCACGATGACGCGGATTTTCTGGCGCTCTATAGTCTTTTCCAGCAACCGGATAACTTGCTGAAGGAAATTCGTTCGCTGTTAAATAACGCCGATCCCATTGCGAATTGCCTGACGCCAGATCAAGACATCAAAACCTTGATGACGGCAGTCAATACCGCTAAACAAGGGGTTTTGCACTCACTCAAGCAGCCTTGGGGGCAATGGGCGAATGAAATTAAATCCCTCTTGGAAACAGCAACAAAAAATAAAGTATTACCTCCCAAAAATTATAAATCCAATTACATTCAAAACTGGATCGATAAACTCGTCACCTGGAGTTCAGATCCAAATCAGGAGACGCTTGATCTAGGAACGGGCTTTAAAAGTTTAACGCCGGCCGGCATGGAAAATCTCGCCAATGCAGGACAAACGCCGCCCGTGCATCCTGGCTTTGAGGCGATTAGCCAATTGCCAGGAGAGCTCGCTGCACTACCAAATTTAAAAATGGAATTGATCAAACACGCCATCCACTGGATTCGCAACCGTTACGACAGTGAAAAGCAACGTGTGGCGCGGATGACGTTCGATGACATGCTGACCCGCCTTGATCAAGCCCTGCAAGGCAACAACGGTCAGCGCTTGGCAAGCGTGATTCGGCAGCAATACCCCATCGCCTTAATCGATGAGTTTCAGGATACCGACCCGGTGCAATACCGTATCTTTTCCACTCTGTATCCGGCAGAGGGTGATGCAGAATTGGGTTGTTTGATGATCGGCGACCCCAAACAAGCGATCTACTCGTTCCGGGGCGCCGATATTTATACCTATCTCAGGGCACATCAGGATACGGCCGGGAAGCATTACACGCTAGGCACTAACTACCGCTCTACCCAACATCTGGTGGACGCGGTGAACCAGGTCTTTCTATATGCCGATCAGCAGCCCAACGGGGCCTTTCGGTTCAAACGCGAGAATGATAATCCCTTGCCGTTCATTGCGGTGGCCGCCCAGGGCCGTGAAGATGACTGGGTCATCAACGATCTGGCGGCGCCGGCCTTAACGCTCTGGCATTGGGATATCACCGACGCCGATGGCCAGCTAAAGCCCGTGGGACTGCCGGAATATCGGCAAACCATGGCCGAAGTGACGGCCAGCGAGATTGTGGGCTTGCTGAATTTGGCGACGCAAGGCCGTACCGGTTTTAAATCGTCAAAAAAGTTAAAGTCCTTACAGCCCTCGGATATTGCGATTTTAGTCAGAAGCGGCGCCGAAGCCAAAGTGATGCGAAACGCACTGGCCAGACGCCAATTGCGTAGCGTCTATCTGTCCGAGCGCGACTCGATCTTTGCCAGCCGTGAGGCTACAGACCTCTTGCTGTGGCTGAAAGCGCTCGCCGAACCGCGTAATGAACGCAAGGTGCGCACCGCGTTAAGTACCGCCACCTTTGGTTGGTCTTATCAAGCGCTGCAGCAACTGGCGATAGATGAGCCCGGCTGGGAAGAGCAATTGGAACGTTTCCTGGGGTATCAGGCGCGCTGGCAACAGGATGGTATTTTGCCGACCTTGCGGCAACTGATGAGCGATTATGGCTTGCATGCGCGGCTCACCGCGGACAGTGAAGGCGAACGCTGCATCACTAATCTATTGCATCTGGCGGAGCTTCTGCAACAAGCCAGCGGCCAGCTCGAAGGCGAGCAGGCTTTAATCCGTTATCTGGCGGAGGCTATCGAAGCCGAGAGTAGTCAATCCGGCGACGAAGGTATTATCCGTCTGGAAAGCGATGCCAATCTGATCAAAATCGTCACCATCCATAAATCCAAGGGCCTTGAGTATCCCTTGGTGTTTCTGCCTTTTATATGCAGCTTTCGGGAAATCAACAGCCGTTTCAATACCCACTATCGCTATCACGATGAACAGCAAACCCTCAACATCGATTTGACGAAGGCGGATGACATTAGGGCGTTAAGCGATGAAGAACGCCTGCAGGAAGACTTGCGCTTACTGTATGTCGCCATGACCCGAGCGCAGCATGCCTGCTGGTTAGGAGTTGCGCCGATTAAATTCGGCAATACCAAGGAATGCCAGCTGGAAAAATCCGCCATGGGTTCTCTGTTGAACTGGCAAGCCGGACTGTCCGTCGGCGCGTTGGGTTCACAACTGACGCACCTGAAAGGCAGTTGCGAGTCCATCCTGTTGACCGGCTTACCAACCATCAACGATAAGCCTTACCTGGCCCCGCAGCAAACGGACCAGCTGGAATCCACGCGAATCGCCGCCGCCAGAATTGCCAATAATTGGTGGGTGGCGAGCTACAGCGCCTTGCAAATTGAAGAGACCCCGTTGATTCAGGAGGAGCAACCGCCTCTGCCGCAGGAGCTGGAAACCGCTCGGGACGATAAACAAAATGATGAAGCGGACCTGAATGTCGCGCCGACGCTAAGGCCACTGGCCGGCATCCACGGTTTAGCCCGAGGCTCAGGGCCTGGGGTGTTGATTCATGACCTGCTGGAGCAGTGCGCACAATTAGGTTTTTCGGCTGTGCAGGCCAATCCGGCGCTCGGTCTACAGTTAATCCAAAAGGGCTTTTCGGCCACTGAATGGGCTCACAAACAAGAGATTATTGCCTCGGCATTATCGGTCTGGTTAAGCATGCCCTTGTTGGAAGGTGAAAATCTGAGTTTGGCTCAACTGGGTGCCGACGCCTATCAAGCTGAAATGGAGTTTCTGCTGGGGGCAGACTCCGTAAATGTTCATGCCTTAGACCAGCTGGTGACCCGACATACCTTTGCCGGACGACCCCGGCCGAGTTTGCTGCCGAGATTCGTCAACGGCTTATTAAAAGGCTTTATGGATTTGGTGTTTGTGTATAAGCAGCAATATTACGTGGTGGATTACAAGTTTAATAGCCTGGGCAATGATGATGCGAGTTATACGCTACAGGCACTGGAACAGGCGATGTTGTCAAAACGCTATGATTTGCAATATTCACTCTATTTATTGGCGTTGCATCGTTTGCTGAAGGTGCGTTTGGGTACACAGTACGATTACGAAAAACATATTGGCGGCGGGCTTTACTTGTTTCTGCGTGGATCGCAAAGCCCAAGCGGTGGCCGGCTGTTGACTAAACCGCCGCGTGAATTGATCGAAGGCCTGGATGCGCTGTTTTCAGCAGCGATGCTCAAGGGAGAAGCGCTATGACACAAGGATTATCCGTACTGGAACACATGGAACTCTGGATAGCGCGGGGCTGGTTAAGCCACTTGAACAGAGCGTTCGTGCGTTTTCTGCTCGATCAGGATCAGGATGCGAGCGATGCCGTCCTGTGGGCCGGGGCTCTGGTCAGTCACCAGCTGGATCGAGGTGAAGTGTATCTGGATTTAGAAAAACTCTGTCAACAGCCTGGCTTAACGCTGGCCATTCCGACCGATGATGCCTGGAAAGTCGAGCATGAATTGGCAAACCGCGAGTTATCGGCGCTGCAAGCATTTAATTTGGAACATTGGCTATCGGCGCTGAAACAATCGAAGCTGGTTGCGTTGGGGCAGGGCAGCACACCTTTGGTTTTGGAAGGGGGGCGTTTATATTTACGGCGTTACTGGCACTATCAACAAACCCTGAATACGAGTATTCAACAACGCTTGCTGCCAATCCGAGAGCATTTGCCCGTCGCGTTGCGCGATCAATTAACAGCCTTGTTTCCTGCTATCCCTGAAACAGCTGAAAACTCAAAGATCCCAGATTGGCAAAAAATCGCCTGTGTGTTGGCTTTGCGTTCGCGGTTTACCATAATTACCGGTGGACCGGGTACCGGTAAAACCACGACGTTGACGAAGCTTTTAGCACTATTGATTAACCTAACTCAATACGAATCAAACCACACGAAAAAGCTGAATATTTTATTAGCCGCACCCACCGGCAAAGCGGCCGCTAGGGTCAGTGAATCCATTGGCAAGGCGCTGGATCATCTGAACGTCAGTGAGGACATCAAACAAGACATCCCCAAGAAAGCCAGCACGTTGCATCGCTTACTGGGAAGCCGGCACGACTCTCGGCGATTTGTTCATCATCGAGATAATCCCATCGTCGCGGATATTGTGGTTGTCGATGAGGGCTCGATGATAGATCTGGAAATGATGGCCTCGTTGCTCGATGCGCTGCCGGATACCGCCCAATTGATTTTGCTGGGCGACAAGGATCAATTGGCATCTGTCGAAGCCGGTTCAGTGATGGGGGATTTATGCCTTGGCGCCGAAAACAGCGCCTACGACGAATCAACACGGGCATGGATTAGCCAGTATGCGGGTGAGCTGTTAGTTGAGCCCGCCAACACGGGGTCGGCGATCAACCAACAAACCATCATGCTTCGCTACAGCCATCGGTTTAATGAACTCAGTGGTATCGGCCAATTGGCCAAAGCGGTGAACGCGGGAAATGCCGAGCAAGCCCAAACCGTCTTGAATAATCTCAGCACTTATGCGGATTTAATCCCTGAGCCGCGTGCAGACTATTTAAAGCTGAGAGAACAGCCTAATCAGGATGCGGCAAACCGCTTGTTAAAAAAGCTGGTGACTCTCAATGCCGGCGTCAAGGAGGACGGCAAACCAAATGATCGTCAAGGCTATGGCTATTATCTGGCTGTGATCGAGGAAAATCGTCCTGCCGATAGCACCCAATACGATGACTGGGCTAAACAAGTACTGATAGCCTTCGATACCTTTCAGGTGCTCTGCGCTCTGCGCCGTGGTGTCTGGGGGATTGAAGAGATTAATCAGCGGATAGAAGACTGGTTGTTTCCACAACAAAAACCCAGCCTTTGGTATGAAGGCCGTCCTGTCATGGTGACTCGGAATGATTACAATTTGGGCCTGATGAACGGCGATATCGGCATTACACTTAAAGACAGCAACGGAAAACTGAGGGTGGCATTTCCAAACGACGATCCCTTGGCTGACATCAAGATACGCTGGATATCACCGATGCGGCTACCGGATGTGGAAACGGCTTTTGCCATCACGGTCCATAAATCCCAGGGCTCAGAGTTTAGTCACGTTGCCTTGGTACTGCCTGAAAACAGAAGTCCTGTTATCACCCGTGAACTGATCTACACGGGCATCACCCGAGCGAAAGAAAACTTCACTTTGCTGGAAAGTAGTGGGGATGTGTTTAATCAAGCTATTTTGGCATCTTGCATATAGTGGATGATTGACGCAAGCCCTTGTCGTCTGCGGGTTATCGAGCGAGCCCCAAAACTCAACCAACTGGTTCGGAAAAAACACTATGAATTTGCACACACACGACCCACGCGAATATATTCGCGGTATCCATCAAATATTAATTTCCGACAAAAAGCGCATCGGTTTTCTCTTCGGAGCGGGTTCATCTTTTGCAACTGGCATCCCATCAACCCGCGTGCCAGCCGTCTCTGAAATGACTATTAAGATAGTCTCTGAAGTTGAAAAGTGTTCTGAAATATATGCCACTGCGGTTAATGAGATACGTGCAGAAATCGGCGACGAGCTTTTCAACATTGAATCGCTCCTTTCTAGCATTGAAGCCAAAAGAGCGGTCATTGGATGTGGAACGCTAAATGGGCTCAATTCTTCAGGTTTTGCAGACCTCGCCACTTGCGTCAAAGGTCATGTAGTAAACCTTGTGTCAATTCATAAAACTTTAAAGCCAGAAGATAGAAGTAATCTGGCACATTCAAAACTTTCGAGCTGGGTTTCAAAAGCGAGAAGGAGCTTCCCCGCAGAAATTTTTACCACCAACTATGACTATCTTTTTGAAATAGCTCTGGAAGGTTCTGGAATACCTTATTTCGACGGATTTTCGGGAAGTTATGAGCCGTTTTTCTGCCCTGAGGCCGTTGAAGATGTCGAGGCATATCCACATTTGGTGAAGCTGTGGAAGATGCACGGTTCTCTAGGCTGGACATACCGTGAGAGCGATAAAGCGGTAATCCGAAATAACTCAGCGACTGCGGAATCAATTTTGATTTATCCATCTCACCTAAAATACAACACATCAAAAAAGCAACCTTATGTTGGTCTTATTGATCGCCTTTGTACGTTTTTACAACAAGACGATGCGGTTCTAATTACTTGTGGCTACTCTTTCGGAGACAATCATATTAATGAACGGATAGCGACCTCACTGAGGCGCGGAGCGAACTCCCACGTTATCGCACTATATTACGACCAATATAAGGATAGTGACGATAAAACAGTTTTTGGGCTTACTGATGCAACCGATAAAGTTCGCTCCATGGCAACACATGGAACTAGTGGGAAAATGTCAGTTTATGGGTTAAGACATGCGGTAATCGGCGGTAAGTTCGGTAAATGGCAATTAAGGAGTGAGCCAAAATCCGATGAATCAATTCGAATCGATCAATACTTTGATGAAGACGCAGCCATGCCATCCGAAGAAACAGGTGAACATAAAGGAAATGAAAAATGGACGGGGGCCGGTAGATTTCTTCTCCCAGATTTTTGCCAGCTTACTAAATTCCTCTATGGATTATCGACAACTGAAACCGTTTTTGATTCTGCAAAATCAGCATGAAACATAACCCTACACATATTGGAGAGGTCGAGAGCGTCAGTGGTAATTCAGTGACGATCAAAATGGCGAGTAGCTATCCATCTAACATGCCGATAGTGGATGGTACTGTTTATAGAATTGGGCAAATTGGCTCATTCCTCAAAATTCCCCTCGGATACGCTAACCTATATGGCCTCATTACACAGGCTGGCATGCTGGCAATGCCAGAGCCTCTGCTAATCGCGTACAAAGAAAATCCATCAATCGTTGACGGACATCGATGGTTACGAATGATACTAGTCGGCGAGCAGATTGGCGCTTCCTTTGAGAGAGGAGTTTTGCAATCACCAACTTCTGGTGACCAAGTACACCTCGTAACAAATGAAGACCTTCGTATTGTATATGGGGGATACGATGCCCAGTCGTCGATAGTTATTGGCAATCAAAGTGCATCTGAAGGTCTCTCCGCGCAACTGGACATGGACAAGCTTATAACCAGACACTGTGCGATTATTGGCTCAACAGGTAGCGGCAAATCAAACGCTGTAAGCATTGTCGTTAAAGCAATTGCTGAAAAACCGCTTCCGAGCAATAGAATTCTTATGATCGATCCCCATGGTGAGTATGCAAGCTCATTGTCTGGAAAGTGCCGTGTTTTTAGAGTGGAGGCGAATGCCAAACTTGGTGAAGGGGAGTTGTGCGTTCCTTTCTGGGCACTTCCGTTTAAGGAGCTAATGGCAATATTTCCGGGGAAACTCTCCGATCAGAATGAAGATTATATTCGCAGTAAGGTTCTGGAGCTTAAGCGAGTCTCGGCTACGGCCATTGGCGACTTGCGGGAAGAAGCAATTACTGCGGATAGCCCAATTCCATTTTCTATTAACCAACTTTGGTTCGAATTGGATAATTTTGAACGAACAACCCTTAAGGCTGACCGAATAACACCAGAAGACCTAATAGTTCAAGGAGACGCAGAGACACTGAGATCAAATCAGTATCCACCAGCCGGTTTAGGAACTAGTGCTCCATTTCTAAACACCAAAGCAAAAGGCATCCTTGGATTCCTAGACGGCATGCGTTCTCGTCTTTTGGATCAACGCTATAATTTTTTATTCAGGCCGAGTGGCTATTCTCCAGACATCAATGGGATGACGGCTAATGACTTACCACAATTGTTTTCAACTTGGTTCAGCCACGGCACTCCAATTTCAATTTTGGATTTATCTACAATTCCATCAAATATTATGCAGACAATTGCAGGCTGCATTTTAAAGATCACCTACGACGCGCTTTATTGGGGACAAAACACTCTCGTCGGGGGGAAAAAGCAACCGTTGCTCGTTGTTTTGGATGAGGCTCATGCCTACCTAAAGTCTGGCGAGGACTCCATCTCTTCACGGACTGTTCAAGTGATTGCAAAGGAGGGGAGAAAGTATGGAGTTGGTATGCTGCTCGTCACACAACGACCATCAGAGTTAGACGAAACTGTTTTAAGCCAATGTGGCTCAATTATCGCTCTGAGAATGACGAATACACGTGATAAGGGGCATGTTTCATCAGCAATGCAGGACGAGTTACGCGAAATGGCAGATGTGCTTTCAAGTTTGAGAACGGGAGAAGCCATTATAAGTGGTGAGGCCGTTCGCATCCCTTCACGCATCAAATTTTTCCAAGCTGATAATGCGGTAAAAAGTTCTGATCCAATTCCATCGAAACTTTGGACAAACACCCGACCAGAGGTAGAAGAATACAATACTAGTGTCCGTAACTGGAGAAACCAAACATTCAATTAGGAGAAACTATGCCAATGCCAGAAATGCACCAAGTTAGCTCATCAAACATATCTGCTGTAGGTTACGATGCAGAGAATCAGGGGGTATATGTTCAGTTCCTTGATGGTTCAGTATATGTATATAAAGGCGTAACCGAATACGAGTTTGAAAATCTGAGAACTGCTTCATCCGTTGGTTCCTATCTCAATAGGAACTATAAAAACGTCTATCCTTACGAGCGAATTTAGCTACCGACCCCCGGGTAAATTAACGCGTGGTTAAGTGACTCCTGATAGGACATTTCAACGTTGCTAAAACAGGACATGACGCTATTGCACTAATATTTGTGACTTCGCATAAGAATGATTATGTTAATTTTTTGAGATCTACTGTCATACTTTATAATAAAAACAATCATTTAGACAGAATCTGATTTTACACTGTGCAGTCCACTGATTAGACGACTATAAAGGTAGCTTGTAAAGGCTTAAAAGACGCCGCTCAGTAAGTCTCTGGCCGCAATTATTGCGGCCCCATTCCCCAGCCCTCCAGTTCCGACTGCCGTTTGACCCTGGGGACATCCAGATCGGTCATCCGGCCTTGGCTGCGGGTTAAGGTATCCTGCCTGCCGCTGGAGGCTGCGCCGTATTTCTGCGGATTCAGGCGGCTGCCGGTACCGGTGAGTTGATCCAGATTGAGCATGGACGCGGCATTGGCGGCGCTAGGCAGATGCCCGGTTTGCGCCAGAATCGCCAACCATTCGTCCAGATTGACCTGAGTCCAATCGACCCTGTCCAGATCCGCAACTCTGATACCGGTGCAACTCGGACTTTCCGGCGTACCAAAGTCCATGCTCAGCTGCGGTTTGATTTGTTCGTTGAGGATGCGCGCGAGCGGCGAGTTGTAGCAGCAGTAACTTTCCTTACGGACCATGCAAACGCCCAATACCTTGCTTTCGCAATAGCTACCCAGATCCTTACAGACCTTCAGTTGTTTCTTCGCGGCCAGTTCGTACTCCGGTTCCTCGCAGGAATAGACCATTTGGATAATCATGATGATGATCATCACGGCCGTATAAGCGGCCATCAAGGTACTCAGTAATTGTCCGGCCACTGCCGCGCCGCCGCCTAATTGCACACCACCCGATTGCGCGGCCGGGGTTAGATTGCCCGCCGAGTCAAAGGCAGCCTGGCCGCCAGCGCTGAACAAGGCATTGCCGGCCGCTTCGCCAAAGGTCTGGCCGATCCATTCCGCCACCGACTTCATCAATTCGCCTTTCAGCGAGTCGAGTAACCCTTGCGAGGCAATATCGCTGGTACTGAGCATGTCGGTGCCGACCAGGTCATTTACCGTCGAGGCAAAATCCGCCTGAAAACTGTTCCAGGCATCGCCGGCTAAGGTGAACGGGGTGCGCATGGTTTCCCAGGCGCCCCGAATCGCCGAGGTACTGTCCATAGCCATCACCGCGCTGTCCATCTGACTGGTGGCGATCAGTAAATCAATGTAACGTCCCAGCCCCATGGCACCCGAGGGCGTTTCGCAGCAATCGACCAGACTGAGCGCGCCACCGACCATTTTGCAACTGGCCGGTTTACCCTGAAATACCTGGCAGGTAGTCGGATCCTTTTGCTGCAAATCGGCGTTGGCGTAATCGCAATGTAGATCCATCGCCATTTGCTGGGCGCTATTGAGTAAGGCTACCGCCTTGCTGAAATCCTGGCTCTGAGTGCGATTCACGGTCATGCACTGTTCGCCCATGCAACGTATCGGTCCGGCGCATTGTTGTTGGGTATTGCTTTGAATACCGGGAATAGCCACTGTTTGCCCGCAGTCGTAGGTATCGACACTGTCCCAGCAGGTGCCGGAGGCTAACACACTGGTACATTGGCTTTTGATAAATGAACAGCCTTGGGTTTCCAACGACACGCAGGTTTTGTTGGGTATGCCGTTCGCCGGCGGTTCTAAACAGTGGGTACCGGCGGTATCGGTCCAGCATTGGCCGTACTGATTCAGATCGCAGTTTCCTGAGGCTTGAATATTCATGCAAGTATTGCGAATCCCGGTCGAACTGACCACCGGGGCCTGTGCCAAGTCGGAACCGCAGACCATGACTTGCGAAGTGGGATCGACGTAACAACCCGACGCATTGGCCGGATCGTTCGTGCAACTCAATTGGCTGCCAGCCTGGCAAATACCATCGGTAATCGCATTGGCTAGATTCTGGCAATTCGGTCCGCTCCAACTCCATTCGTCCTGGGTGATCAGTTTTGACAGGTCATAGCGCAGCCGAATCCGCGAATAACCTTCGCCGCGTCCAGATACGCGGGTTTCTTCTTTGAACACCTTGATACCACTGCTATTGAAGGCATACAGCACATTGGTGTTGGGATATTCGTTCCAACTGGTGTAAAGCTCGCAATCCCCGAACCAGCCACTGGCCCCGGTATAGATCAACTGATTATCGTAATAGACCCGAGTGTGGTCATCGTATTTAACGTACTCAAGCGTGGCGCTGGTGATGGCTTCCGGATGCAAAACCTCGTATTTGACCTGCCAGGTAAACAAGCCGCAATCCGATTCCCAATAATCATCACCCACCCGGCCGACATACAAATCCATGCAGCCCGGCCCGCAACTGGAAAACCCACCATCACCACTGACGAAGCGAATCAAGGGCTCGACATGGACTTGGTGGGTGGCGGTGCAGCTTTGCGGCACCGTCGGTTGCCGCAGACACAGCTGATAATCAGGCACTCGCACTGATTGCAGAGTGTCGGTTTGGGTCGTGGTGGTCGTGCAGTCTGTGAATGACTGTGCCCATGGGGTGAAATCGGCAAACACTTGGTCGCCGTTTTCCCATATCGGATCGGCGTGTAAGTCCGGGTGCGATTGGTGGGCGTTGTCGATCAGGGTTCGATAGGCTTCACCGGTAAAGCTGGTTTCGCCGTTCAATACAGTCTGTGCGTCCAACCCGGCTGCGATCGTTCCGGGGTTGTTGCCGTAGAGATTGGCGAAATCACTTGTCGTGGTGGATGTGCTATTCGTATCCGGAAACAGTGTGCCGATTGAAATGGCGCTTTCTTGATCCGTTCCCGGATTCAAGTTCAGCGAACCATTGCCAGTATCGAGCGGAAAGGCAAAGCCGTCGAGGACTTGCTGGCCCAGTTGCTGGCCATCGCGCCCAGCCGCCTGAATCGCATCCGCCCAGGAAACACCATACGGTGTCCAGGCCAGGGTTACGCACAGCACCGCAGACAGGCTTTGTGTGGCGAATGCTTGGGGATCAAAGAATTGTTTCATCGCCTCATAAACCCACGCAGCAGTCTTGCCATCGAAATTGGATATATATGTGATCTTCCCCCGGCCCCGGATAAGTCCGCCCCGCACCCCACTTGAAGGTCGTCTCGCCAATGGCGTGATTGGAGTCTGTTTCCGCAACCGGATAAAACATCGACAACCGGTATTGCGATTTGGGAATGAAGGGATAGATATAGCCGCCGCATAAGGCATCGTTGCCCGAGGTTTTCCAGGCCAGCCCGCGTCGATGCAAGGAGGCTGTGGCGCGTGTAGCCAACAAACTGGTAATCCTGGGATCGGTTCCGTAACTGGTCGGCGAGATGCCGGATAAGGGATACATATGCCCCCAAGCGCCGGCACACCAGAACAAAGCATCCAGGGGATTGCCGGTGGCCGCCGCCGCGGCATCGGCGACACAGGCGGAAATGGCCACCGGATTGGCGAACAGGGCCGTTTCCGGACTTGTAAAAAACGCCAGTAGGTCGTTATTCCAGGTCGGATCGAGTTCCGAGACATACAGCAAATCAAAGTCCCGATAGCCATCACTGTTGCAACGGCCATCCCAGAACAAATCCAGCAGGATGGTCAGCGGGAAGGCGAAATAGTGGTAATTGAAAAACGACATCTCGCTGGCATCGAAGTCCGCCTTGCCGGTCGTGGCGATCAAGCGCACATTTGAAGCACTGAACTTATGGCCGCCCAGTGCCGGCGAACACCAGGGATTGCGGACGATCTCGATCAATCGAGCTGGATTCCATAAGCCCATGGTCATACCGAGTTCCGGAATGTTCATGCTATCGGTACAGAAACAAAACTTCTCGTCGGTAGCAATACTGGGCACATTGCCGCCACCCAGCGATGCCCCGGCCGCCCGAATCGGAAACAAACAGCTCCAGCAAATATCAGTGATCAGTTTGCCGGACCACAGTTCGGCATCGGAGCACAACGGATCGACGCTATTCGTATTGGTTTCGGCATAAAGCGGGGTTGCCAGTGTTATCAAACCGCCCAAGACAAAATGGAAAATGAATCGTTTCATGATCGATCTCCTGTTGAGACCGGCAGTTTTCGTTCATGAACCACCAGACGGTTGCCGGATTGTTCAACGATAGCCAGCACATGCTGTAGCTGAAATCGGTTCCGCACATCCGGCGTCAGTAAATACACTGGTGCTTTCAGCATGGTTTCCAAACGCTGCAAGCTGTCCCACCCGGACTGACGCGGCAACGACGTGGCCAGATACATCACGCGGGCCTGTTTGTCGTGGCAGGACTGATGTTGAATCAGTTCGACTTGAGCCGGCTCCGTGGCATCGAACACCTTCAGGCATAAGCCAAACGGCATTTTGTCCAACGGATTGACGGTTTGTCCGGCACGGATGACCAGCTGTCCATTTGGTGCTGCCAGATCGCGCGGGGCGGTGATGGTTAGATCCAAAGTCCGATCACGATCTTCCCGAGCCACAGGCAGCTCTTCGAATTTTTGCTGTGCCCAAAATCGAGCGATGGCCTGTTGCTGCTTTTGTTTCCAGTCGATGGCCGCCATCCTGCGTTTGAGCTCTTCGAGCAAGTCGATTTCGGCAATCTCGCTAACATCGCCCATCGTTCCCAAATCACCCTGTTTGCCGACTTTGAGTTGCTCATCCAGCCAAGACAGACTGCTGACACCTCGAACGTGTAACCGAGATTTGCCTTCCTGTTCGACAACGATGTCCGGTACTGACGTTACCGACCAGCGCTGAAAACGGGTGGGGTCGATCACGATGTTGGGCAGAGGATCAATGCCTTTCAACAATCGCTTGAGATCGGCCATTAACGCCGGTAGTTTTTGACCAGGCTTTGGGCCGCGCAACACCAGCAATATGTCTTCCCGACCTGCCGATTCTTCGAAGATGCTTTTCAGTGCGGACTCACCCAGCGAGAAGGAAACAAACAACAGCGTGAGTGGCTTGTTCGAAATGGATGTCGGCTGGACGTTTTCCGATCCAGTCGATAGAGCCTCTGTTTGGATCGCCTGTGAGGCTTCCAACACTTGTTGCGCCTGGCGTTTCACGTCCAACTGTTCAGATTGGCCATTCAACCAATCCGGTCTAGCCTGACCTTCTAATGCCTGCAAAATAGCCTGAGAACGTCGCAGCCAAGCTTCTTCCGCCTGAACCGATTGCACACTGAACCAGCAATACAAACAGACCGCCGTTTGCCGCCAAGGAAATTTATGGGGCTCAAAACAACGCATAGGCCCGTCCAATCACTTGATGGTCGTAGACATAGCCCCAGTAACGTGAATCGAAGCTTTTGTCGGTTTGCCCGGTTACCCAGTAGGCAGCCGGTGGAATGGTTTCATGACGTTTGAATTGGGTCGCAGGCTTTTGGAGTTTCTCCGTTAAAGGCAACCCGTCGATGATTCGTTCGCCGTTGATCGTGGTGTGCTGTGGATCGACGTGAATGGTGTCGCCGGTGACGCCGGCGGCGATTTTGACGATGATCTGCCCATCCTTGAAAAATGGCGCCATGCGTTCGGCGCGAAAGGCAATCAAATCGCCGCGCCAGATGTCCTTGTTGTGGGTATCGATCAGGTATATCCATTTGTCCGGCAGACAGCGGTCGACCTGGTCGTCGCCACCGATCAGAAAACGTTGGCCGATATAACGCTCCACCGCTAACACCAGCAACAAGATCGGTACCGCCTTGAGCAGAAACTTACCCAAATTTGGTCGTGAATGTGCCCGTGGTTTATTCATACGTTTAGCGTCCGGCGTGTCCAACATAGACGTCCTCCGGAGCAGCCACCACCGCGGTCGAATCGATCACCAGATAGCCCGCATCACTGAGCTTTTTGGCCTGGCCCTGCCAGTCATCGACGATCTTGGCCATGTGTTCCTGGCTCGCATTGGGTGGAATGCTTTGAATCAGCTTGGCGCGATCGAGCACGAACACAGGTGTGACCAGATTCAGGCGCGCCAAGGGTTGTTGTAGCTGCTGTTGTGTCGCCAGCCAACCGCTGACGCCGCCCAGACAGGCTGCGACTAAAACGGTGCTGAGCCATTGCGATTTAGGATCCATAACTATTTTCCCTGGGTTTGCTGCTGCGGTTGTCGATGAGGTGTTGAATGGCATCACCCAGACTCAAGCCTTTGCGACGCAACTGCTTCAGGGCGTTGACGTCTTCAGGTTTGGTGGAGAACAGAATGCGTTTGAACGGATCGACGATCAGCCGGCCAATACCGGAACCCATTTCGGTGATGAAGAAAATCTCGGAATAGGCACCGGGCAAGGTATGCACGGTTTTTAGTAACTCGTAGCCGCCATCGGACAACGGCAGACGGCGATCCTGCTTCATGCCTTCGATGACTTCGGCTTTTTGACCGAGCAAGTACATATTGGCGGAGTTCTCAACGATGGCTCGCCCTGCGGCATTGCGGTACAAGTCGTTCACCGATTGGGTGATAGTTACTGCCGCGCCGCCGTATTTTCGAAAGCGCCGGTAGCCGTGCTCCATGAACTTGGCCACATCACCTTCAGTCAGCAAATCCCACGCTTCGTCGATGATCACGATCTTGGGTCGGTTGCGTTCACCGAGATACATTTCCTGTTGGATTTGGTAAATCAGCTGCAAAAGTACGACTTGTTGCAGATGTTTGCGGCCTTTGAGTTCTTCCAGTTCCAGCACGGTAAAGTCATTGGTGAATTTGGCGTTGTTGCGGCCATTGAAGTAGCGACCGTATTCACCTCGGGTAGTAAAGGGAAACAACTGTTCGCCGACATCTTTTAAACGTTGATCGGTTTCAGCGCACAGACATTTTGCAATGTTGTCCACGGACATTGCCTGTGCTTTTTCGGTCCACAGTTGCTTGAGAATACGTTTCAGACCGGCGGTTTGAAAATCGGTCAGTTTCTCGGTTGGTGCCGCCATCTGACTGACCAAGCCGGCTAACATATCGGCTTCTTCCTCGAAGTTTTGCACGATCTCGAATGGGTTCATGCAAATGCTCGAACCGTGAGTGAATTTGACGAAATCGCCTTCCAGTACCTCGCAGAGGTTTTCATAGGAGCGGCCAACATCGATCGCCCAGATTTGTGCGCCTTCGGTCAGGTAGCTGACTATGATTTCGTTGGTCAGAAATGATTTGCCTTTACCCGATTCGGCGGCAATGCACAGGTTGTAATTGCCGGTGGTATCAAATAGCGATACCGCCATGTGCTCACCGTTCCTTGAGACGAAATTCAAGGTCGGCGTACCGGTGCCCGCCCAATCACCAAATAGCGGCAATAACGGAATCGCATGCCGGGTAGCCAGGGTGCGGTAGCGTTTCAAATCAGCAATCGCCGAACGCTCGGGACCAAATGGCAAACAGTTCAGGAAAAACGGCAGGCAGAAATACTTGTCTTCCAACAGCTGAAAACCCAGCTCCCGGAAATACACCCGCGCATTGGACACGGCTGCGGCTTCTTCGGCTTCGTCGCAAAACAGCAACACTCCGAAATAGGCCCTGATCGGCCGGTCGCCGTCACGGTAGGCATCGAACAACACGTCGAAATGGTGTTTACGCTGCACCAACACCGGCAAAAACCGGGCAATTGGCGTATTAACCTGGTTGGTGATGAATTGCCGGACACCTTCCTGACGGGTGCGGGTTGATTCGGCATCGGGGTAATGCAGGGTCAGACTGAGCAAGGCATTTTGACGAATGCCACGGGTGCCGGACAAAATATCGCCCAAGTAACTTTTGGCGCTGCCGAAATAAAAATGATCGGGGGTGCGTTTGGCGGACAGCGTCTTGACGCGTTTTGAGCCAAGCCAAATCCCTTTTTCGTCGGTCTGTAAGGCGTTGTCGTAATCCAGCAATTGGTCGCGGATCAGTGTGGTCGGATCGCACTCGGGTACCACCCGATCTTTCCAGCCGGCATCGGGTTGCCAGTTGAGAATCGTGTTCAGAATACGCACATACTGATCGGCGCCCAATAGTTCCGGATACAGGCCGATAGTCGACAGCGATTGCTGGGTAGCGAGTTGCAATTCACTGGCACGACGGATGTCTTGTTCACTGGGTCTGGGATAGGCCATCGGCAGTTTGACCGTGACCAGAATATGACTGCGCCGGAGGCGTGCTCCGGAAATCGCTTCCGGCGGTTTGGTGGTGCCTTGCCGCAAGAACTCGATACTAGCCTGGGTCATGGTTTTATAAGTCCGTTTTTGCTGTTTCAATCGCCGGGTTTGCATCACGGCCAGTGACTCTTCGATATCCGGCGAGGTCCACAGTGAAACTTGTAATAGCGTTTCGGGCGGCCAGTCCTGATTCAGTAATACGTTGACTCGCGCAGAAACGCTGGCATCGGCGCCGGTCATCGGCCGGCACAAAAAGCCAAAGCCAAGGCTGCTATCGGCCATCAAGAACAGATGATGGTCGTACTCATAAGCCAGTACCGGGAACAGTTGGTCGGCACGGGGGCGTTGTGCGGTGGTCATAGGAAGATATCCTCTTCAAAAAACTGCAGCAGGTCTTCAACGGGACATTCCGGATCGAGACGAATCGTAAAGGGATGCCGGCACACCAGCGATACGCGGTGGTTGCGTTTCAGCTGCCGGGCTCTGGCCGGATGGCAGGGGTTGATTGGCTGGCCATTGGCGTCTTGAACCCTGACGGTCCGATTATCGTGTGCCAATGAAGCAAGGCGGCGGTTGCCCGCCGCAGTCTCGGTATCAATCGTTGAACCGGTCATCGTGGTGAGGCCTAAATCGTGGCAGTCACGATGTTGGTGATAATGGTCGGTGCCGCAAACAGGCCGACACCACTGGCAATGCCCAGCACAAAGCCCATGATGCTGCCGCGCACGACACCGGCGACTAAGCCAACGATGACAAACACGATAGCGATAATGCGGCCGAGCAAGCCTTCCACCCAGCCGGTCAGCAAGCTCCAGACGGTGCTGAACTCGGTACCAGCGGTACCGGCCATGGCATCATTGGCCATCAACATAAACAATAACGATGCCAAGGCCATCAAGACCCCGCTTCGATATGACGTTTTCATCAAAAATATCCTCATTCAAGTTAAAGGACGGTTGCCCGTCGAATCTCGGACGGTTAGTCCGGCAGGTTTTTAAGCGGTTGCCCGCTCAGTCTCGCAGGGTGTGTGGGACCTGCGGTTAAATGGGTTACCCCATCAAGGCAATGATTTGCTCAATCCATTGACTGGACGCTCGTCGTCCCCGGTATCGACATTGGCGCGTCTCTCCGGTGGACGTTGTTCGACTTGCAAGGGAATCAACGACGCACTGGCGGTGGGTGCCGCCTTGCCGATCATCCAACGCCTGGGTTCCAGTTCGGTGTAGACGTAGTTGGACACCATCAAATCGCCGTCTGCATCTTCCCAAGGCGCGATCCAAATGCGCATGACCTGCGATGGGGTACGAATCGGCGTGGGATCTTCGATCTTGGGTACGGGTTGCTGTAACGGCGGTACGAGTGCCGTTGATGAGTTTGTCTCCGAATTGGGGTTATTTTCCGGAGGCGCTTCCGTTATCGCCGTATTAGTGACTTGGTAAGCCTGTGTCGTCGACAGACAGCTGGGTTCGTCCGGCATGCCTTTACAGCCGTAGTCGGTGGCGCAGCCGGTGGTGATGGCGATCAGCAGTACACTGAGGCTATAAATAGAAAACTGATGAAAGCGTTTCATGGCTTTTTCTCCGTGGCGTTTGTGTTTTGTGCGTTTGTATCGGGCGTTGTTGCCAGACTGGGCGACGGTTTCGGTTTATCGGCCAACCAATCAGCTAACACCTCGGGTGCGCCACTGTGAGTGCGGCCGTCAGGCGCAATCAGAAATGGCACACCCTTCAAATTGAATAACTTGGCAGTGACCACGGCTTTTTGCAGCGGCTCTTTGTTGCATTGAGTGGGCGGTTCGGTCGGTAAGCCGACGTAGTCCTGTTTCAAGAGTCGGTCACGTACACTGTCTTTGAGCTTGGCATCGCTGGATCCCAACTGACAGGCCAGTTGCACGACAATGTTTTGCGATTCGGGACCGAGAATGGGGACCATCACCAGCTTGAAGGTGTACTGGTCCTGCAAGGCTTGCAGGTCTTTCATGACCTTGCCGCAGTAAGGGCAGCGCGGATCGATGAACACTAGGACTTGGGCTTTGCCATGGCCGACCGTTACCGCACCCAGATCGTCAGCCTTGAGTTTCATTCGTGACAGGTCGATACGGTTGGCGATTTTGTCGATATCCGCCAGTTCCTTGATCTCTTGCTGAGTCCAGATGTCAATCAATTTGCCGCCGTAAAAGGCAAAGCGGCCGTTGCTGGAAATAAACACTGTCTGCTCGCCGGACTTAACCATCTTCAGGCCTGAGATCGGCAAGTCTTGCATGCCGTCGATTTTGATCGATAGCAAGCCTGCAGCAATATCCGAGACCGCTGGTTTTGGCGGATTCGCGGCCAGAGCAATCGATGTACTGAATAGCGTGGCCAGTAATAAAGGTATGTGGCGGAATGTCATAACGACCTTTGGGTTAGGGTTAGGGTTAGGGTTAGAATCAGCTTGGGGTTTTCAGCTTCAATGCCGTGCCTTTTTGCACGATGAAGTTAACCTGGCGGGTGGCATCGACTTCGATGACCGGGTAAATCTCTTCGGCCATGTCCATGTAAAAGTGCGACAGCCGTTCCATGGCAAAACCTGCGCCTCGCAAAGCACCGCCTTCCATCGACTGCGAGGAAAAGGCGCTTTGAAACGGTGTGGTACCAGATAGCGCACCGATGCCGCCGGTCATCAGCACCGGAATCTGGTTACGACCGAAGGCATCAGAAAAGCCGCGCAGGAAACCGGCCATCATGGACTGGGCGAGTAACGCACCTTGTTTGGAGACCACGCGACCACGCACCCCGTTTTTGCCGTCTTCGCCGGTGGCGTAGGCATTCATCGGCACTTCGATCACGCCACCGTCCTGGCGCACGCAGGAAAAGGTCTCGCCGCGAAAATAGGCGCGCTCAGCGCTCAAATCGCCAAAGCCGGCGGCCAACAAAAAGCACTCGCGGACATCGACATGGAAACGGTTGGGCAAGATGGCTTCTTTCTTGATCCGGAACAGCACTGGCATCGGTTCTTTCTTGGCTTTGCGGCCAGTCGGGGCATCCAGACCATTCAGCAATACGCCAGTTAAAATGCTGCCGGCCGGGATGAAGACGTCGCTGTTTGCGTGGCCTGGCTGAGACTGGCCGTGAGCTGTGGTCTGCGCGGCGTCTTTATCTTTACCGTTGGAGTGCTTAGCGCCCTCCTGGATGACGCGAATCTGCATCACCGCCGGCGCCTGGCTATTGGCTCGTCCTCCCGAGACGCCGGTATTGCCCGGTGTCGGTCCAGGAATAGCCGCTTGCTCGAAGACGCGGTTGAGATCGTCTTGGCTGTTATCGAAGGGCGCACTGTTTGGACGGAGAGTTGACAGTCTTCCTTGTTTCGATGGCTCCAGTGCGTTTTGACTGGCATCGCCTGGGTTACCGGTGACTGCGGGTGTGACCGCTTTGTTCTTCAACGACTCGACTTCACCGGTGACAGCTTGCAATTTGGCTTCATAGGCTTCGCGCTCAGCGGTGGTCCATTGTTTGAAACGAATTTCGTCGGATAGCCGTTCGCGCTTTTGTTGTTCTTCGATCGCAGCTAGTCGGCGGGCTTGTTCGTCGTTTTTCTGTAGCAGATCGCGCAATTGCGCGGAAATGCCGTCGATGCCCAGTGAACGTGGATCGCTATCGGTCAATATATGTTGGATGGTCGCCTGTTTGCTCAACGGTTTACTGACGTCCGGGGTGACAGTGGCTAACGCGATGATGACCGCCAACAGCACGGTACCGATGCTGCCGACGGCCAGATTGCGTTTGGCTGCCGGACTCAAGCGTGTCCACCAGGTATCGACGACCGCCATTACCGTTGCCCTCCGCTCAATAATGAAGGACGCAAACTGACTGACCCCTCTGGCGATTGTCGGACCACGACATACAATTCGGTGGCTTCCTGCGGCTTCAACACCACGTTGGGCCAAACTGAAACGGCCAGTACGTCCTGTTGCGTCGTGGCACAACTACGTTCGTCGAACTCGAGCATGTCGCCGCCAGTATTCTTGGCAAGTCCCACCAAGATCAGCCTGTCCTGACCTTCCAGAACTTGACCGGTTTTGATCTGCACCCGGTCTTGCAGGCAGTGAATCTGTTCTTGCGGCTTGGGTTCGCGCAGGGAATAACCAGGCGGGGTCTTTTGCAAACCCAAATCCCGGAACAAGGTTTTTAGCTGGCTGATGTAGGCTTGTTCCTGTTGGCCAGAATTTCGATTACCGGCATCCGAACGTTGCCATTGGTTCAGTAGTTGGTAGCTGTCTTTATCCAGATCAAGGTGAATTTCCCGCGCAGGAATCCGTTTGGGGATCAATGTGAGCGACAAGGCAATATCCTGATTGTCACCAGGGGTGATGTATAAGGTCACCGGCGTTTCGTCGGCGGTGGCGACATAGACGATTTTGCCTTTGGTGCTGGTGGTGGCCTGGCTGGTGGTCGTGACCACCGGATGTTCGAACGGTGTGACCAGCCGATTCAAGTGGCCGACGGCAATCGGCATCAGTTCGTTGATGCCGGGTTTAACCGAAATATGCTGTGGGCCGATGGATGTGGCTGAGACTGCGTTTGACGCTGCCGCTTGCTGTTTGGCGGCTTTCAAGACACTGGCATCGACCGGGGGTAACTCGATGCCTAAATCCGGCTGAGACGTGGCAACGGGCTGTGATGGCGATGCGGACGACTCTTCGGCTACGGTGGTGACCGGTGGCAACACCGTCACCGGTAAATCATCGGCGGCCCAAGCGCCATTGGCGAAGCAAAACAATAACCAGGGGTGCAACAATCGTTTCATGGTTGAGCCTTATGCGGTTGGCCTTGGGTGGCTTTCAAACGGGCTAGTGTTCTGGGGGAATCCGGATACACGTCGATGTATTCCAGCCGGGGCCGATAGTTTTTAATGGCGATGATGAATTCGTAGGTACGGAGCTTCACGTCCGGTTTGGAACTGGGGCCCTGGCTTTTCAGTTCGCCGCTGACGAAGACTTTGTTGCTCTCGGCTTCGTAATCGACATGACGCGGCGTAAAACTGATCGCGACCCGGTCCATCTTGATGGCCTTGATTTGATCGCTCATGGCATCCAGGACACTGCGGTAAATATCCGGCGCCAATAACGGCTCGACTGCGGTTTTCAGAAAGTCGGCATTGGCTGGCGTGGTGTTGCCAAGCAATTCGGCCAGGAACAATCCCCAGGACTCTTTGAACTCGCTGGATGCCTGACTGCGTGTGACTTCGACTTCCTGCGTCAAGCTCGGCGGCACCAGAATGATGCTACGTTCGGTTCGCCAGGCAGCCAGCGAGGTAATCACGCAAATGACTAACAAACCAATGATGACGACGCGGCTAAACCGATTTTCGGTTTCGTGGCCGTCCCAGGTTTGCAGAAAATCCGACCATCTCATGGCAGGAACCGGCGGATGTAGGGATTGGGTATGGTCTGCGCGCGACTGGGCAACAGGCCCAGCCAATACAGCGCATGCAAGGTATAGCCGTCAGGCCGATTATCGCGAAAACGCCGGTAAAACTTGACCGCAATCAACCCGAGCGCTAAGCCCGGAATGAATTGATCGATCAACATGCCGGTCAGCATGCTGACCATGAAGGGTACGATCTCGTCCGCGCTCCACAATAAAATGTGGATCGGATCGTCGATCGATTGGGGGATGGCAACGGGTTCCATAATGACCTCCGGTTGGGATGGCCATTATTGTGAGCAGGATTTAGGGCGAGTTGCGTACAATAAAAGTCAAATACGACTTTTATTGTACGAGTGAAGATTTTTTTTAAAAAAAACGGAGCGAAAGCAATCCAGTCAGTGGGTAATATGCCTTTAACTGCAAATTACCCTGATTGCCTTTAGGCATGACGGAAGGTGTTTTGTCTAATCATCCGTGATGGGAAACGCGGTTCTCGACTGTTCAACACGCTCACGTAAATTCAGCCCCGGCTTAAAGTGCGAGGTATACCGAATGGGCAAACTCACTGGTTCGCCTGTCCTGGGGTTACGCCCTATCCGAGCGGCTCGTTGAATAACAGAGAATCCACCAAATCCACGAATCTCAATGCGTTCACCTTGGGCCAAATGGTGGGTCAGCGCATCAATGGTGATGTTAATGGCCATTTCAACGTCACGTTGCAGTAGATGAGGCAATCTAAGGCTGATGTTTTCGATGAGTTGGGATTTCGTCATTCTCGTACCGGGTCTGGGTTAAATGTCCATGAATGCCGCTAGCCATGGCTTGCGGGTAGTGTCTTGCCACCTTGTTCGATAATCACTGCTTGTTTAAGTAAATCGCTTGCCGCGGGGTATCTTTCGTAAAGACGGCCAATGGCACGATAATAAGCTATGGTATCAAACGGCTCTGAGGCTTGTTTTCGAATCAATTCGGCCAATCTTGACCTGAAATCCGGTGAAACCGTCACTATGCGTAGACCTTTGACAATTTTGGTGTCGGGATCCACCAAGACCAGATTAATGGGCAAATAAGCACCACCCTCATCAATCGTCTCATCACCGGCTAGATGAATGGTAAACGCCAAATCCGACCAATCCAGAAAGCCGTCGATTTTGAATAAAAACAAAATGAGTTCGGCTTTTGCGAATAACGCAAACGAAGTATTCCCATTCAGAAAGGCTTGGATTTCTCGAGGGGATGCCGAAAAATTAAACGTCAGCAAAGGCGTGCCATTGGCTAGGATTATGCTCATGCCTTCCGCGGGCATGTCATGATCAAAGCGTTCACCCACGCATAGTTTCAAACATCCCATTTCGTTTATGTTCATGAGGCAGAGAGAGGCATGAGCCTATGAATAAGGGAGAGGTAATGGCTCACCTAAAAGCCGCACGTTTTCATCAATATCAACGGCAACACAACGATTCGCTTGGATCGCCTCGGCTAAAGTGTATTCGTCCTGGCACAAGTAAACATTCTGTTCACAGGTTGAACAATAGCGAACGTCCTGATTGTCCGTTTGAGTCAACTCGGCCCATTTTTTATCGCATTGTTTGCCAAAAATGCAGTTTCTGATTACGCCCACTTCGAATTCCTTGAAGCAAAAAAAATGGTATGTCGACTTATTCAGCCAGTACAGGTTTTTAGCTTGACTGAAAAATCCGCAATCCCCAGTTTGAATAATTGTTTGGCTGCCGCGTCCAAGGTTTTAAATTCCTTGGTTTCACGTTTGGTCGTTTCCAATGGTTGTCCGTTGATGACCACCATGTAACCTTGAGCCATAACGGCATAATGAACTTGAACTTGCTTCACCGCATTGGCATCAAGCAAAACCTTCACCTCGCGCTCAATCATACGCCTCCCTTGATTTTCGGTTCGCTGGGCTGAATGGGCTGTTCCCACGATTCAAATAGATCTTGTTGGTCGACCAATACCAGTAGATCACCCGGCTTTACCTGCAAATAGCGACACAACTTGGCAAGCACCTCGCGATCAAAGCTTTTTACCTGATCGTAGTAATAGCGATCTACCGTCGCCCGCGCAATGCCTGTTGCGTGACATACGTCGGCGACTTTAAGGCGTTTGGATCCAAGGATCGTTGACAGTCGACAGGTGATCATATGCCATATTGAGTGAATAATTAATCGATCTCGATGAATTTTTATAATGATAAAGCGAAGGAAAACTTATGGCAAGGGCTGCTTATCAATGGCAATTCACTGGGTGCTTATGACTAGTAGCCTAGCTGGTCACTCCAGGCCAGGATTAACTTTTGTTACAGCCGCATGGAATTAACCAGCTGGTGGCTGGTTTGTCATGTTTTGCATAATCGGCAACTGGAAATTGGTCTCCTGTAAGTTTTTCCAGTTCGTCAATCGTTACCAAAAAGTGATCCAGATTGCGTTTCGTGGCCTCAGTGGAATTCGGCACTACCCAGGCAATTGCCCGTTCATCGGCGCCCGTGCCCCGTACGATCACTTTGTAAAAGTAGTCGGGGGTGCGTACGCCATGACTGGAAGCAAAAATATCGTTGTTGGTATCCTGACCCCAGATTATGCCGCCTAGGACTAAGAGATCATCAATATCTCGGTAACACTCGATGATTTCCTCCGTAAGCAACCAGGCACCTCGATTCATCTGCGAGGTTTGAGGCAAGATGTTCGCCATATAGTTCGATTGATGGATCGCATTGACCGAGTCATCAAGATGATTTGCGGGCACTTGGTGACCACGGTCATAGCCATTGCCGTAGGCCTGGCTACTGAACTGTTGGCACGCTGCTGGTGCACCTGGCCCCAACTCGAAATGATCGTAGCGCTTTACATTGCCATTGTCTCGCTGGGCGGTATAGCGAAATCGGATAGCGGCTCGTTCTTTGCAATCAATCCAAAGGGTGAATCCTTCGTAATCAAGCTTAAGAAACTCATTCGACTCCATGCTGGCTTGCACTTGGGCAGGTGGCTGCGCTGTTTCACTGGGTGGCACGACCGGTTCCACTTTTGCCTTGATGCGATCTTCATGGCAGTGGTATTCACTCCTCTTTCGATGGGTATGGCAACCTTCGGTATTAACCTTACCGGGGTGAGCATGCGCACCGCTCCAGCATAGAACGATAAAAAATCCAAAGGTAAGGCGTAACGCAGGCAATCTGTTGATCCGTAAAGTGGTTGTTTACTGTAGCCGTTGCCACAGAGCATGAATGATGAAAAGTGCAGCGTCATCAGGATGGGACGTTGAACATTCTAGCAGTAACGGATTATCCGGATTATGAAGGTCGTAGGCATTTCGAATCGCCAGTCCAAGCCCGAAATGCAGGTCTATCAGGTTGTTCGGTTCCATTGCCGCTATTGTCAGTTGGTCCTTCTCTTCCAGAACCAGTAACAACCGAGCGACAGCTTCCGCCACAGTAACTGGTGAATGTAAAACGTCACGGTGTATTGATGACCAATTATTGCCCAATTTGATTAGCCTTTAAGTAGAACAGCGGGTTAGATGAACTAACCCTATATTTTAAACAATGTTATCCACAGAATTTGGGGATAACGATTCAGCGGCAGTAAGATTAAGGCTATTGCGCTGCAGTGTTTTAATCTGCTTTGAACAAACTTAGGATTTCTTAACCCCATGTCACCATCGATTAGTTCGAATTTTTATGCTTACCTTTCGCGCTTAAGATGGATTAAACGCTGGGGACTGAAACGCAACGCCCATGAAGAAAATGTCATGGAGCACAGCTGGGAAGTGGCTGTCATTGCCCATACCTTGGCGCTCATCAAAAACCGCTATTTTGAAGGTCAAGTTGATGCCAATGCCGTTGCAACCGCAGCCCTTTACCATGACATCACTGAAGTCATTACCGGTGATATGCCCACACCCATCAAATACCATTCGTCAGCAATTCTCAGTGCCTACAAGCAAATCGAGCAGCAAGCGGAACAAGAGTTATTGAATCTACTGCCTGAAGCATTACAACCCGATTTCCGGGTTTTGATCGATCACCAGCAAATGTCTGAAGCTCATCAGAAAATCATCAAAGCGGCTGACAAGATATCCGCCTACCTGAAATGCCAGGCCGAATTGAAAGCCGGCAATGCTGAATTTGAAATAGCTGCCGAACAACTTGAACGGGATATTGAAGCAATGGATCAGCCTGAGGTCTGATTTTTTATGCTGTCCTTCGCGCCTAACTGCGGCCTGACACTCGATGACTTGATGAAAAAACGCTAGGGATAGCGAATTCAGCATGGATTTCCAACCCAGCCCATCACATTCTGCCGACAACCCCGTTGAGAAACTACACGGCTCCATCGAGCGCGTCACGTTCCATAGCGAGGCCTCGGGATTTTGCGTGTTACGGGTCAAGGTCAAAGGTTATCGTGAACTGATTACCGTGATCGGTTCGGCCGCTAGTGTCACAGCGGGTGAATACATCGAATGCCTGGGTTGCTGGGTCAATGATCGCCAGCATGGTCAGCAATTCAAAACCATCTCGTTAAAAATTGTGCCTCCGACCACGTTGGACGGCATCGAAAAATACCTGGGTTCCGGCATGGTCAAAGGCATTGGCCCCCATTTTGCCAAAAAGCTGGTCAAAGCCTTCGGTGAGCTGGTGTTCGATGTGATTGAGCAAACACCCGAGCGTCTGTTGGAATTACCGGGGATTGGTAAGAAACGCCAGGAGCGTGTGACCAGTGCCTGGGCTGAACAGAAAGTGATTCGGGAGATCATGGTTTTTCTGCAATCCCATGGCGTCGGTACCTCGCGTTCGGTGCGCATTTACAAAACCTACGGTGATCAGGCCATCGAGAAAGTGCGCGAAAATCCCTATCGCCTGGCACTGGATATTCACGGCATCGGCTTTAAGACGGCTGACACGCTGGCCCAGAAGCTAGGCATCGGCCCGCAATCCCTGCTGCGAGCGCAAGCGGGTGTCCGGCATGTCTTGCAGGAATGGTCCGGCGAAGGCCACTGCGCTGCGATTCGCAGCAATCTGTGCGAAATGGCGGCGAAGCTACTGGAAATTCCATTGCCGATTATCGATCAAGCGATCGCGGCAGAATTAACCGAAGGCAATTTGATCGCCGAAATCGACGGCAGCGACGAATTCATTTTTCTGACGCCTTTACACCGTGCTGAAATAGGTTGTGCCGTCCATCTGAACCGATTAAATCAAGGTGATGCGACATGGGGTGTGATTGACGCGGATAAAGCCATTCCTTGGGTTGAAGGGCAAACTGGCATGACCTTGTCGCAGTCGCAAGCTGCAGCAGTTCGGCTGGTACTCCAGCATAAAGTCTCGGTGATCACTGGCGGCCCCGGTGTCGGTAAAACCACGCTGGTCAACAGTCTGCTCAAGATTCTCAAAGCGAAACGGGTGCGAATCGGTTTGTGCGCCCCGACGGGTCGAGCGGCAAAACGTTTAACTGAATCGACTGGCATGGAAGCGAAAACCGTTCATCGTCTACTGGAGTTCGATCCGACTCAGTTTGCCTTCAAGCATAACGACGAAAACCCGCTAGACCTCGATTGCTTGGTGATCGATGAGTCGTCGATGATGGACGTGGTGTTGATGAATCAGTTGCTAAAAGCCATACCGACGGAGGCTGCGGTTTTAATTGTTGGTGATGTTGATCAATTACCCTCCGTCGGCCCCGGATCGGTGCTGGCCGACATCATCGATTCCGGTCAAATTGCCACCGTGCGTCTGACAGAGATATTCCGCCAAGCCAGTACCTCAAAAATCATCACGAATGCGCACCGGATTAACCACGGGCAAATACCTGTGGTGGATAAAACTGAAAGCCTCAGCGACTTTTATTGCCTCTACGCCGAAACACCTGAGGAGATTTTCGCAAAATTGATGCACGTCGTCCTCGAACGGATTCCGCAGCGTTTTAAATTTCATCCGGTCAACGACGTGCAGATTCTGACGCCTATGAATCGCGGTGGCCTGGGAGCGCGGTCGTTGAACGTCGAATTGCAAGCGCGGTTAAACGGACACAGCGAACCCAAGATTACCCGTTTCGGCAATACCTATGCGCCGGGTGATAAGGTGATTCAGCGGATCAACAACTACGACAAGGAAGTCTTCAACGGCGACATTGGAGTGATCAAAGCCATCGATCTTGAAGAAAGCCAGGTCAAGATCTTATTCGACGATCGGGAGGTCGACTACGAATTCAGCGATTTGGACGAAATTACGCTGGCATATGCAACCAGCGTGCACAAATCGCAAGGCTCGGAATATCCGGTGGTGGTGATTCCAATGGCCATGCAGCATTTTATGCTGCTGGAACGCAATCTGCTGTATACCGGCGTCACGCGTGGCAAACAATTAGTCGTCGTGATTGCCCAGCCCAAAGCGCTGGCGATGGCTGTGAAAAATCAAAAATCACAGCGCAGAATTACTCATCTGGCGGCTAGACTGAATAAAAATCCATGACGTCTATTAGCTAAAACTGTCTTGAATGAAGTCAATTACAGGGCTGTCGGCCATACTTTCCAACTTCAAGAGTTCATGTATTCGTTGAATCAGCTGAATGTCAGGTATTAGGCGAGCAAACTTACATTTTCACAGAATAACAACGGCCAAAAGCGGCCAACCAAGACTTTTATCGTTTGCAGTCATTGGGTATTTGAAGGAACTGTCCTAGCGCTTAAACAACGTCAGAATGCAAAATATCGTTTAGACTGTAAAAAACAGCTGGATTTATAGCCACAAGACAGTAAAAGGAGGCGAAATTGGCATTGACGCTCGACCAACTACTACCCAACGTTAATCAATCCATTAACGGCATCGGTTTCCTGTTTGGAGCCGGCGCTTCATTTCAGGCTGGCTATCCGTTAATGACCACATTGACACGCCAAGTCGTAGCAGAACTCACAGCAACAGAAAGGATTGACCTAACCAACGTATTAAATGCAACTGGTCAAACATACGATGACAAAACGGCAACGCCAAATATTGAAGAGATTGCCGATTTGACGATTGCGCACTCGCTCAATTCCGGTGACCCAAGATACGCAAACTTAGAGTGGCGCCTAAGGGAATTAATAGTCCAAACACTACTGTCCGTAACTGCTCCAAATTTTGACCATCACATCAGGTTTTTTCAGGGACTGAAACGCAGAACATTTGGTCTTCCATGCACTGTCTGGATATTTACAACCAACTATGACGTCCTGTTTGAGACTGCCGCAGCAATGACTGGTGTTCGCTTGGAGAATGGTTTCTCTGGAACAACTACCAGTTTTCATGATATTGGACGCTTCGGACAGTTACATGGTACCAGTGACGGTCAACGATTCGTTCCTCATGCAGGCCTAGTCGTAAAACTAGTCAAACTGCATGGTTCTTTATCATGGTATGTGGACAAAACCCAAATACTTGAGCAACACCCCACTTCCCTTGCCCCGACGTTGCCGCGCACAATTGTGCTGCCGCGACGACGAAAGGTAATGGACACCCTAAGCCCACCATATGATCAGTTATTTGCACTGGCGAGCAGGGCTATCGGTAGTGAGTGCAAATATCTCATCAGTTGTGGCTTTAGCTATGGAGACGAACACATAAACCAAAACATCTTACTACCGGCACTCCGCGCAGGAAGATGTCGACTGACAGCTCTTTGCGGGTTCGATCCACCCGGATTAGCCGAATTCAAGACATTACCAACTTTCGTCGGAGCATTCCCAACTCACGCTTGGTCGAAAACAGCGGAAACCACTGATACCACGACGCTCTGGCAATTTGATCAATTCGCTCAAGCTTTCTAACGGAGGAAAACATGAATTACCAGATCGGCAAAGTCTGCGGTGTGTCCGGCGATGAGATTCTCGTCAATGTTATTGACTATAAGACTGACGAAACAGGCGAATTAGGCGTACCCGAGAACATGACAGTGCATCTGTCGAGTGACTCTGGTCCTGTACCAGTAGTAATTGGTCAGCCTGGGACATTTGTAGTGGTGGCACTTCCTGCCGCCAGCCTGCTTTGTATGGTGGTAGGCATCACGATGAAGGAAGGGCGGTATACCGCAGGTGAATCAAAAGACGCAGCTCTGACGGGAGCCCTTCTTCTTGATCCAACTTCACGTGCGCTGGTAACTGTGCCTGTTGGCACTATCGGAAGCGTAGGCACTTTTGAACGAGGAACAGATGTACTGCCTACCGTAAATGCACCGGTCTTTGCTGCATCACCACAACTGGTCAGTTCCGTGTTCGCCAGCTACGCGGAGGGAGATTTCACTCTCGGCACATTGTCTCTGCAACCGGATCAATTGGCGAAAATTAATCTTGACTCATTTCTATCAAGACATGCCGCAATACTTGGTCAAACTGGCGGTGGTAAATCCTGGACGGTCGCGTCTTTGCTCCAAAAAATTTCAAATCTTAAACAAGCAACTGTCGTTCTATTTGATCTTCATGGCGAATATTCTGAGGCATTCGCGAAAGACGCTGACATCATTTCGGCCGCAGACCTTGAGCTCCCGTACTGGTTAATGAATTCGGAAGAGCTTCTTGGCCTGATGGTAGATCGAAGTGAATCGGCCGCACCTAATCAGATTGCTAAATTCAAGGAAGTGCTTCAGTCAGCCAAGGAAACGCCTGACGAGAACAAGAAGCTTGGGATATGTCAAACGGCTTTGAAAATTTTCCACTAAAGAGCGTCGAATAGTTTCCAGTTAAACCATAGGGTTATTGGTTTTCCACCGCCTTTTTCCGGTGTTTAAAACGATAAGAATCGTTGCCGGTTTCCAAGATGTCGCAATGATGAGTAATTCGATCTAGGAGTGCCGTGGTCATCTTGGCATCACCGAACACTTGTACCCATTCGGCGAAGTTCAGATTGGTGGTGATGATCAATGAGGTTTTCTCATAGAGCTGACTGATCAAGTGAAACAGCAAAGCTCCGCCTGATGCTGGAAACGGTAGATAACCCAGTTCATCCAGGATAACGGCATCCATCGCCGTCAGTTGCTTGGCCAGATTGCCAGCCTTACCTTGTTGTTTTTCCTTATCCAATTGGTTAACCAGATCAACGGCGTTATAGAAACGAACGCGTTTGCCTTGATGGATCGCGGCAATGCCAATGGCTGTAGCCAAGTGGGTTTTGCCCGTACCCGTCCCCCCGACCAGGATCAGGTTATACGCCTGTTCCATGAAGTTTCCGGTCGCCAGTTGTTCGATGCGGGTTTGTTGCAACGGCGTTTCTGACCAATCGATTTTTAACAAATCCCGATGAATGGGGAATCGGGCCGCCTTGAGTTGATAATTAAGGCTTCGCGCTTGACGATCCGCTTGTTCAGCAGCGATTAAACGATCCAGCCAGACTTCGGGCATCATTGGTTTTTGCTGGTTGCTGTATTCGGCTTGCCATTCACCCCAGGCTGCCGCCATGCCATACAAATGCAAGGTTTTCAGTTGCAGCGCACGATCAATGGACATGTCGTTCGCTCCGTAATGCATCGTAGCGACTGCAATCAGCCATGGGCTCGATTGTCAGCGTCGGTAGCGATACAGCAGACTGATCCAGAGCTTTGGGTTTGGCCTCTTCCGTCAGGCGGCGCATCTCGTTGAGGACAATAGCGGCGCTGATCACGCCGGTTTGCAGGGTAAGATCGCAAGCCACTTCCAAGGTATCCAATCCCGCATCGCCCAGGTCACGGGCCATTTGCAGCAACGCGACAAACGCTCTATCACCTTTGTCTTGCTTGAGAATGCGGTCACGTATGACCTTGATCGGCACCGGCAAATCCCAGGTCACAAACGGCGCACCGTGACGCAGTGCCCCAGGCTTTTTCTCCAGCACAGGTAGATAATGCCAGGGATCACAAATCAAATGATCACGCCCGAAGCGGCGCGCGTGCTCAGCGATCACTTGGCCATTGGCGACCATGCGTATTTTGCCTGCTGTAACACGTACCGATACTACCTGATTAGCCCATTGCGCGGGCACGCTGTAGCGATTGCGATGGATGTTGATTAGACACAATGAGGTCACGCGACGCATCGTTTCTACGTAGCCATCAAAGACCGCTTTGATCGGCATCAGTAACGGCTGTTCTTCAGCAAACAAGTCGGCGGTCGTGCGTGTCCGCTGATCAGGATGTGGACGCAAAGCCAGCTCTCGGCAACGCTGGGCTAACCAGGCGTTGAGTTCGGCAAAGTCGGAAAACTTGGGTGTCGGCGTAAACAGCCATTCACTGATATTACCGACCTGATTTTCAACCTGGCCTTTCTCCCAACCAGACTCAGGGGTACACGCCACGGGTTCAAACAGGTAATGGTTAGCCAGGGTCAAAAAACGTCGATTAAAGCGACGCTCCTTCCCTACGAATATCGCATCAACCACCGTCTTCAGATTATCGTACACCATACGCTTGGGTACGCCGCCGAAGAAAGCAAAGGCTTGGTTATGGGCATCAAACACCATCTCCTGGGTTTCGCAAGGATAGGCAACCACAAACATTTGTCGGCTGTGGCTCAAGCGAAAGTGGCCCACTTTCACCGTCTGTTCCATGCCGCCAACCACCGCAATTTCATGGCTCCAGTCAAATTGACAGGTCTCACCGGCAGGGAATAACAAGGGAACGAAGGCTTGCTTGATAGTGGGCGTTGATGAGCGGGCCTGTTTCCAGGCTTTGACGAAACGTTGTACCGCGCTGTAACCGCCCACATAGCCTTCCACTTGCAGGCATTCATAAAGCCTTTGTGCGGTGCGTTTGCGCTTTTTGCCAGGTAAGACGGCATCCGTTTCCAGCCAGTTCGTCAGTTGCTCGATATAGGCACCGAGTTTCAAATGCGGTTGGTGTTGACGCGTCGGGTAAACCGGTTCTTCAACCGTGTTGAGATGCTTACGAATTGTAGGACGGGACAAATTGAACTGTTTGGCCAAGTCGCTGATGGTCACGCCCTCAACAAAATGCAGTCGCCTGATTTCGGGTAGTACATCCATTTTTATCACTCCAGGTTTCTCCGGCAAAAAGCCGGTCATTGAACAACCTGGGGTGGAAACTTTTCAACGCTCTTTTCCCCAGGACCCTGGAAAGTTTTGCACGCCGTTTTGCACTTGGGATAACCAAGATCACGATTGACACCCCTGTCTTCTTTGACTTCAACGCGATACTCAAGGAGTTTAGGGAGTTAGACACGCAGATGGTACCCGGTGCGGCTGGAAAGGAGAAACAGGGACCGCTCTTCGGCCAATTTACGCGCTTGCTTATGCGAATCGACTCGCGGCTTAATGACCGTCGATACGATTTAATATTCAAACCCAAAACCTATTTGACCAGCGCGTCGATGGAAGAGCTATTCCGTCGCCTACTAGGTGAGAAGCAAGGCGATAGAAAGAAGATAGTCGTCATTGATCTCAGCCCTGTTCCATTTGACGTTCGTGGGTCAGTTATATCTCTGATTCTCCGCTGTATATTTGACTTCGCTTACTGGTACAGACGGGTCAAAAAGGCTCGGCATCCAATCGCCGTTTTCGCCGATGAAGCTCATATTTATCTCAACGAACGCGATACAACCTCAGAAGCTGCCAGACATTCTGCTGAGCGAATAGCAAAGGAAGGGCGCAAGTACGGTGTGAGCCTTACAGTCATCAGCCAACGTCCCCGAGAGGTTTCATCAACCATTCTCTCTCAATGCAACAGCTTTTTATGTCTCCGTATTTCGAATCCTGAAGACCAGTCATACGTCAAAAGTCTCCTTCCAGACTCGGTGCGTGGAATAGCGAGCCTCTTCTCAACACTTCGGCGAGGTGAGTGCGTTCTGTTGGGGGATTCAGTCCTCATGCCTACTCGTATACGCATCGACATTCCGGACCCGAAACCAGCCAGCGATGATGCTTCGTTCTACAGGCATTGGACCACCGATCCCGCTGATATTGACTTTGCTGCTGTGCTCAAAGCGTGGCGTAACCAAGAAGCCTAAAGTCTTGTAAATGTTCACTCCAGCCAGCTTGAAAGTGTAGCTTTGACAATCTGCCGGAATCAAACGCCCGAATGTCCGCTATTCTGTCGTTTGATTGGCCGCTTAGGGTCCAGGCCGTGTAAAAACGTCGACAGAATGAAATGGACCGAAGGTTTGGACGAATTCTGTTGAGCTCAGGCCATTCTAAGCAGCTTGTTTTCTGAACGGGGACTCTACAGGTTTATCGGCTAAATTTGACCAAATTGATGCTCAAAGCCATGGCTAATGGGTAAAAAAAGCAACAATGGCCATCAGGCCACCATTGCCTCCATCAAAGCAACCGTTCCCAGTAAATTCATCACTCTTTTAAGGTTGTATGCCAATACATGCAAACTCATCTCGGTACTGACACGATCGAGTGTTTTGGTCAAAAAGTGGGTTGAACCCATCCAGGCTTTTAGAGTACCAAAGGGGTGCTCCACTGTTTGCCGCCGAATACGCATACTATCTGGCGCTCGATCCAAACGTGCCTGCATGGCTTCAAGGACAGCTTCATGTTCCCACCGGGAAACACGCCTTTCATTACCCGGGGTGCACTTTGCCTTCAAATCACACTGTCGACAGGCGGAACTCCAATAACGGTGCAAAGTCATGCCATGCTCGACTCTGGATGAACGCCAAACTAAGGATTGGCCGGCCGGACATTGGTATTCGTTTTTCACAGCATCATATATAAAATCGGCCTTATCAAAACGACCATCGGCTTTAGCACCGGATGTGACGCATTTGGGGACAAACGCTGTAATCCCGGCTTCTTGGCATTTACGAATTTCTTCACCACTAAAGTAACCACGATCCGCAATGGTACTGAGTTCATCTACACCCATCGCGGCTTTGGCTTGCTCAGCCATGTTGGCTAATTGATTTCGATCATGACCGACGTTGGTCACTTCGTGAGCGACGATCAGGTGATTTTGGGTGTCGACCGCAGTCTGAACATTGTAACCGACCATACCGCTACCGCGACCACTCGTCGCCATGGATCGTGCATCAGGATCGGTGAGAGAGATTTGCTTATCTGGAGTTTTTTCTAATTCGGCTTCGAGGGTATCAAGCTTGGCCATTTGCGCTTTCAACATCGCAATTTTTTCTTGCAGACGTTGGATTTTGGCTTCGGTAAAATCAGCTTTTTCCTGACGATCTGCCGTCTCCAGTGCGGATAGATAGCGTTCGATGCCGGCTTCGATTTGTTCGCGGCGGCGTTTGATCTTATTGGTAGTAAAGTTATTGTCACGATTGTTCACCGCTTTGAATTTGCTGCCATCGATGGCAACGGTGGCTTCTGTTAACAAATTCAACTTCCGGCACAGCATGACAAACTGACTACAGACCTTGCGGATAGCTTTGCCGTTATTTTTGCGAAAGTTGGCGATGGTTTTGAAATCGGGTGTCAAACGTTCCAGTAACCAAATCAGCTCCAGATTGCGTTGGCTTTCGCGTTCCAGGCGGCGACTGGATTGAATTCGGTTTAAGTAACCGTAGATGTATAGCTTAAGAAGAATAGCGGGATGATAGGCTGGGCGTCCTGTTTTCATGGGAGAAACCCCATCGAATCCTAATTTGCCCAGATCGAGTTGTTCTACAAATACATCGACCACGCGAACAGGATTATCGTCAGCAATATAATCTTCCAGTTGCTCAGGAAACAGGGTTATCTGACTTCGGTCTGTACTTTGAATGAAGCGTTTCATCTGCACTCCCGGTTGATTGGCCGTGAGCTTATTTTACCAAATCTTGCGTTTTGACACAGCCTGGGTCGGTTGGGTACAGTGACGAACGGCAGCTTTCGGGAATCGGAATTCAATGTCAGCTTTCCGGCGATGTATCTGATGAGCGGACGGTCAACACCCGACCCTAAGGCGACATCCATAGATCTATGCTTAATGTCGGCTGTGCTTCATGATCTGCCATTTAAGGTATTGTATGAATTTGAAAGTTAAATTTGAAGCGTATTTGCTTTTAGTTTTGTTGAGCTCATGTGGCTCAGAGCCCAAACCCGAACCGGTTTTTCCTTTGCCTTCTTTAGCTCATGATGTTCGGATATCTATTGCTGATCAAATAATTCGATTGCCATTGGTTGCTATATCGACTAGGCGCACCGTGTGCAGCGCGAAGGACAAGTTTTGCGGGTTGCCCATAGAAAAAATTGAGGCCAATCAGCCAATTGTCGTAAATTCTTTAGACATTCCACTCGAAGGTTACAGCCGCTTCCCTGACTACCGAACAGAAGGTTCAATTTGGTTTCCTGAGATTTGTAAAATGCTGAGCCAAGAATGGGCTCGCCGAGTTTGCTTGACAACCCCAGCAGAAAAACATATTGATTTCCATGGAATAGGTGAGTTTACTTTGGTTAGAGAAGACAGCGTTAACTTACTTGAACGCATTCAGCTCGGGAACTGCTGCAGTGTTAGCGAATTGTTGAAAAAAATGAAATTTATCGACAAAACGCCATCAAGTTATTGCCAGCTTGACAAACAGGGAAGGCCTGCAAGTTTATGCGTAGCAGCAATAAAGGTGAGAAATAATTTATTAGCAGTTTGGATCGTCACTCGGGCAGGTGCTGAAAAGTATAGAATTATTCGCGATGCCGAAATTATTTTAGCGTTTATGCAATTCGGTATCGGTGAAACTGAAAATTTTCAAGCCTTGGATTCTGTTCTGAATACTCATTAGCGATTGGTGCAACTCGTAAACTCATCACAACCTTCAAGCATTGCTCAACGTTGAAAGACAGCTTTCTGGCTTGTAGCAGTCAAACGTTTAAGTAATTGAGTGTCGCATAGTGGCCGGTTGGTTGATGTCGCCAAGGTCTCCTTTATGGACATCCAATTTCCAGGCCCAGGATTTTGCTAACTGGACACTTTGGATAAATGCAATCGGCAAAATCGGTTGTATTACTTTCAGTCAAAAATTTACCAACGCCCCTTTTAAACAGCCACCTGATTGTCCGCTATTAATCGCTTCAACTCCGCTTTACACGCTGCCATACTTTTTTCGCGATAAGCGTTGTAATCGGCTCGCCACCAGTCTTGCCTCGCTTCGTACTGAGGCATCAGTTTATCTATGCTGAGCAGATCGTAAATATTGACCCATTCGCCTTCCACCTTAATCGCCAGCTTGGGATTGAAAATGTAAGCGCCACGCATCACACGATAAAACAGCTTGCGGTTGTGCTTATCCTCTTTGTCGAGTTCATTTTTGGCCAGGATGCTGGACAGGTAGGCTCTTTGCTTGCGGCGTTCAGGTAGGATACTGACCGGCAAATGCTGAATTGCGTCGATGAAGTCCTGTGTGGTGAAGCCCTCGATACGGTAACGGAGTTTGTTCGGCATGACCCGGTAGAACAAGGCGATCATCAGATTCAACAGGAAAAACTCCATCGTGTGTTGATCCAGTTTGACCAGGCGGCCATCGACCTGAATGCTCATGCTGGTGGGTTCCAAATGCGGATAAATATCGGCCAGTTTCTTCTTGGCGTAAGCTTCGCTACGGTCACTTTGTGCCAGGGCGATTTGAAAGGCCGTCAGGCCGTTACTATCGACTTTTTCGGTATCGGCGCCGAGCGCTTCCATGGCCTTGATGACTTCGGCATTGCCTATCCAGGCGGCCACCATCAACGGCGTTTGGTTGAAGATGTTTCGAAAATCGGCGCCGTATTGATCGACTTGTTTCAACACCGCATCGGGTTTTTTGAAGCTGTAAGCGCTGTAGTGCTTTTGTTGCAGCAGTTGCAGGCCTTTGTCGGGCTGTTTGGCGGCCTTGAAATCGGCTTTCAACAGACTGTTGATGATATCGAGGTCTTCGTAGACCAGCGCGTACTCGAACAACATCATTTTGGCCTGCTTGTCGTTGCCGGCCAGCGCTTTCTGCTTCAACTCAGGCAATGCCGTCGCATCGATCACTTGCCAGGGCGGCGTTTTTTGCTTGAGTATTTCGCTGCGGATGCGCTCGGCCTGTTCCTGCTTGCCCTGTAATTCCAGCTTATGCGCTTCCTGTCGCCAAGCGTCGAGACTGGAATTCTGGCTGGCTAGTTGCAGACTGGCCTGGGCTTCGCCCAAGCCTAATAAGTCCAGCAGGGCCTGTTTGGGTTGACTTTCGATCCAATACAAATTCTTGATCGCCCGCGTCAGCGCGACGTACAGTGCATTGATGTAAAACTTGTAAATCTCCAGCGATTTGTCAGTCTTGTCCTTACCGCGGGCATATTTGAGATCATGCTGCAAATCGGCGGCGTCTACACCCTTGCTGATGTCCCGATAACGGGTTTCTTCCTGGCTGAGGAAGTTGTAGAGAATGATGTTTTCGTACTCCAGGCCCTTGGCTTCCTGGATGGTAAAGATCAGCGGCGTGCCGAAATGCTGCTGGGCTGCCGGTTTTTGCTCGGCACTCATGACGATCACTGCGAAGCGGGTCGACGCCTTGGTCTTGTTGTCCAGTTCCCGGCGAATCTCTGTCGTGTCCTGCAAAAACAGCACTTCACCCTGATGGTGGCCGTTGCTTTCCACCAAGTAATGGCTTTCTTTGTCAATGGAGCCGAAGCGCAAATTTTTGATCTTTAAAATCCGGTTGGCAATTTCGGTTACTTGCGGTGAATTGCGGTAGTTGGTGTTGAGGATACGGATCAACTCATCGCCGGTTTGTAAATCGTCCTGCCGGTAAAACAGGCTTTTGACCTTGGCCCAGGAAAAGAAGTTGGGATGCACGATTTGATTCGAGTCGCCGCACAGCAGAAAGTCCCGACTGTGGCGCAGGGACTTCAAGATCAGATACAGCTGAATATTGGTCAGATCCTGCACTTCGTCGACCACGACAAAATCGTAATGGGCGTGAAGCGATTGTAGGTATTGATGACTGACGATGTTCGGGTCGTGTAGTGCATTATCGGCAAGAAACTGCAGATATTTTTCGAATACGTCGTAAACCGCATCACGTTCTTCGGCCAGGAAGATCGATTCCTTGACACCAAGAGAACAATAATCCTTGCGGCTCAGCCAACTTTTGTCGGTGGCGGGACCGGTGATGACACCACGAAATTCCTCGAATAGTTTATGCGCGTCTTTCAATGCATGGCCTTGGCGATGACGGTTGAACCAGCTTTGAAACGCCGCAAAGTTGACCGGCTTGCCTGCCGGCACATGGATGCTCTCCAGAAACTCCTGAAACGACAAGAAATCGATCTGTTGCTCGGGGTTGTCGTAGTGGTGAGCGTAATAGAGGTCGCGCGCATTGTTGACCAGATAAGACGATTGGGTGACATATAACACGTCGCCCACCGCATGTTTCATTTTTTCCAGCGTCAGCGCAGTTTTACCGCTGCCGGCTGAACCGATCACGATCAACGGCGCGGGCAAGTCATAAATGACTTGTTGACGCTCGTCGAAAGAGATGATTCTATCCAGCAGGTTGAAACGCGGCTGCTGGGGGTTGAGATAAACCAGTGCTGCGGCTTCGTCGATGGATACTGCCGAGATGTCGGGGATTTTGCTTTCATCGATCGTGCTGACCTGGCGCAGAAAGCGCGAATCCTGGTAAGCGTGGTTTTTGATGAATTCCAGAATCAGCGCATAGCGTTGTTCCTGATAACGATAGATGGCAAACAACAAGCGATCGCGCTGGTTAAGTCGGGCCCGGTAGAGATTGTCACCGACCTTTTTGACCTCTGCCGATTTGAAGTCGTCTTTTTCCAGATAGCCTTGCAGTTTGGCAAAACCGGGGATGGTTTTTGGATCGAGTTCGTTATAGATCAGGACTTTCATGAATCATCAAAGAGGCAGACAGTGTTGTTGCGATGCGGGAATGAGGCCATCCGCTTCAGACATTGAAATTGGGCATGGCGCGACGCATGAATTCGTCGAACAAGGGTACGGTAAAGGCCATGTCGCCGTGGGACGGACTAAAGACCATGCCTTTTTTGATCAGACTGGCGCGTACCGGCCCCAAAGTATTAATCTTAACGTTGAGCTTATCGGCAACGTCACCCGTCCGGTACGGACCTTGACCGAGTTCTGCCATGGCGCGCAAATAGTTTTTCTCGCGCGGCGTCAATCGATCAAAGCGCACGCGAAAGAAGTTTTCATCCAGACGTTTGGAAACCAAGGCACTGCTTTCTCTGACATCCTGCAAAGTGATGGGCGATGTTACAGCGTGGTTCCAGGCCTGATAGCCCCATTCCTGGAGAAAATACGGATAACCTTGCGTCATGCGGTAAATTTCCTGCAAGGCTTCTGGTTCGATCGATTCACCTGCTGCGCGTATCGGCTCCTGGATGGCGGTAAAGGCATCGGGCTCCGGCAATGGCCCAACCTCCGGAAAACTAAATAGCCGTTCCGCATAGGATTTGGACTCTCCGGCCAGGCCCGGCAAAATCGGCAGACCCGCGCCAATCAGCACCAAGGGCAATTGCCGCTGTTGCATTTTATGCATGGCCATAATCAAAGCGCTCAATTCATCCGTACTGAAATACTGAATTTCGTCGATGAGTATCGCCACTGCGACCTGACGTTCTTCTGCCGCTTCGGCGACAGCCGTAAATAAACTGGGAAGATCGACCTCCAGATCACCGCTGTCGGCCGATCCTGATTCGGGTTCGATATCCAGACCAATATCGAAGTCGCCCACTTTGATATTGATGGCGCCGATGAAGCTTTTTAGAACAGCAATGCCGCGTTTGGCTTTATTGCCGGCGCCTGCCAGCCTGTCGAGATCAAATAGCAGGCGTCGCAAATGCGGCGCGAGTAAAACAGCCAAGGGTTTACCTTCATGCGCTTCAACCAACAGCGTGCGATAACCGGCATCAATCGCCATACGCTCGATATCGTTTAATAGAACGGTTTTACCAACGCCTCGCAGCCCCGTCAGTAATAAGCTTTTTTCCGGGCGCTTAGCACGCACACGTCCCAGCAATACCCGAGCGTGTTCCAGAATGGCGTCCCGTCCGGCCATTTCAGGAGGTGGCGATCCAGCACCGGGTGAAAAAGGATTTTTGATTTTATCCATAGCAATATCTCGAATGTATCAATTTATTCATAAATATACTACGAATCATGTATACATTTAAATAAATCGATACACTTCAATCCGAATGGGTGCATCTAAGGCATAAGAGATGAAGATTGCACGATTAAGCCTCAAAAAATCGTGCGTGACTTTTGCGTGATTCGGTTGTGGTACGTTATGCATTGTACTGCTACTTAGTGCAACGGGAGTCTTGATTTAATTAATTAAATCAATCAGTTACAATGCATCTTGAGCACTTTTAATGCGATGGTCGTGCGTTCGAATCGCACACGACCCACCACTAAATGACTAAGAAAATCAAGCTGTTAGGTTTACGCCTTACAGCTTTTTTTTTGCCTGTTTGCTGGCAGTGTCAACAAAGTGTCAACGCCGGATTAATTTGTAAAATTTCACGTAAATAATCAGGCGCGAGGTGGCTGTACTTCATTGTCATGTTTAATGACGAATGGCCTAGAATCTTTTGTAACGCAAGAATGTTACCGCCATTCATCATGTAATGAGAAGCGAAGGTATGCCTTAAAACATGGGTTCGCTGACCTTCAGGGAGATTTATTCCCGACTCATAAAGCCGGCGTGTAAATGTCGAATAGCTATCAGTCAGCCGGCCGAGAATTAAGCGATCATGTAAAAGCCGCAAAACTGTCATTGATTGGCTTTTGCATAGTGGTAAAAAGCGATGGATATTGATGCTAATTATTCAGGATTTAGAATTACTTGATAATCAAGTAGCCGCAGCTACCGCAAATCAATATGTCGTTGTTTGTCGTCGCCTGGGTTCCTATGCCATCCCGGTTTTGTCTCCGCTTTGGAAGGCCATTACCGGTAATCCTTTAAAGCTGCCTGACGGTCATTTGGCAGTAGTCAAAAACGGTCAAGGCAACCGGGCAACAGTCGCTGATCGCTGGCTATATCGCGGCTCTGATCTCTACCGGGCCTATCGCACTACTCAAGAGTTTGTACCGCAAGATAATGCAAACGCCGTGTTTTTGTCGTCTTACCTGCCGCCCTGGTATTTAGTCGGTCGCTATACACCCGTCAAAAACTGGGCGTTTTACAAAGAATTTTTGAACGCTCGCGCTTATTTGGCCTTCGTTACTTCTGCCCTGCTTGCTTGCCTTGCTTTGGTGCTAACGCCTCTCACTGCTTACGCTATTTATCAAACCTCAAAAATTGACGGCAAGCTTGCCGATTTGGATAAACGTGTTGTGCCTGCAATCCCTGTTATGCCTCTCGCCCCTCAACTTCCAAAAAAAGAGCTTGATTGCTCTGATTTGGATCAATTTAAAACCGTGAATATTACCGGTCAATCTAGTGGCCCTAATGGCGTCGTTTATACCCTTCGTAATGGTGATGATTCTTTAACAAGTAAAAAAATCGTTTCAATGGGTTATGCCGTTACTTCTATTAGCAACTGCTTAATGACCGTTTCTAAAGGCGAATGCAAATTAAGCGTGTCTTGTGATGTGCCGGATTCTTCCGCCACCGGCGCCGCTGCAAGTGGGGCCGGGGGTGAGAATCCCGGCTTTTTCAAGCAGGCAATACAGGCAGTCACTCAATAGTGGACGGCCTTGTAGCACGTCCTAATAAAAGTAATTAAAAAGCTTTGTGCCGTCACAAAGCGTTTCAATATAGGAAAAAAAAATGGCTAGAATGGTGAAAGATTGTTCCCGAATTGACTCAGGTGTTTTTTTTGATGAAAAAAGTTATTTATTCGCCAACTATCAAGGCGATATTGTTGATAGTCGTGATTGGCTTGTCCTTCATCATGGTTTAGACACTGTTAGGCAGCTTTATAACTGCCTTCCGGATTTTAATGTTATAGCTAAAATCCAGGATGCTTATGATAGGGGCTTTGGCGAATCTATTGAATTAAGCGGTTCTGAATGGCGCGTTTCTCACGGTGGCCGTTCTGGTTATCGCTTTAAATTGCACTGCGATGATCTCGGGTTGATCGTCTTTTATGGCTCTACTTTTCAACATACGATTACAACCAACGGGCCGCATTTAAAAATACAATGTTCCCCGGTTTTTCTGCTTAGTCGCTCTATCACTGAGATAGACGACCATTTAACCGAAACTGCTAAGCTCTTCGCTGATCAAATTTCACCCTCTGGCGTTGCTGTTCATATTTGCGCCGATGTTCAAGGTTATATTCCGCCTGCTGATCTTGATTCCCGTATCACTACCCGCGCGCGTCGTGTCATGCGTAACAGCGGCATACAATCGATTGAGCTCGATGCCCATGATGCGGCCATTGTTTATGGCAAGTCTCAATCGTTTACTTTTGGCAAGGCTGATTCGTTGCAGTTCGCCGTGTATGACAAGGGCAAGGCAGTAAAAGATAAAGGCGAGCTTCCTTTGTGGTTGCCTGTTTGGGTGCAATCTGATCAGTTTGATTTAGATGTTCCGATTTGGCGATTTGAGGCCCGATTTCATCATTCTGTTGTTGAGCAATTTGCTAATGGTTCCGGTTTTTCTGCTAAGTCGTTGAAAGATATAGCGTCTCATTTGTCGGGGCTGTGGTCTTATGCGTTAAATAATTTTAGGCTTGACGATTCAGTTACTTACATTAATCCCTTTTGGCAATGGCTCCGTGATGATCTTCACTTTTACCACCAAAGAAAATTGGATATTGATTATCAACGGAAATATAAATCTGCTCTTCAAGATGGTCTGCCAAACGATAGGAGTGTTTCTATTTGTTTCGGTCAATTAGCTTCGATTTACCGCAAAAAGCGCTTAACTTTTAGCCAGGCTCAACAGCATTTATTGCACTCTGGGTTGTGGGATTTGCTGTGTTCTATGTACATCCGGCGAAACAAAACAGCCGACGATATTTTAATGGACTTGGCTGATAAGCTTGAAAGGCGGGATTAACCGCAATGATTAAAAAAGATGAAAAGTCGGGAAAATGGCTCGTTGATATTCAGCCAGGCGGCAGGGGTCATAAGCGCATACGCAAAACCTTCGATACTAAGGTGGCTGCTAAGCGTTACGAGGTAATAGTTCAATCTCGTGTTGCTGTTGATCCTGGTTACACGTTGCCGAAAAAGGATACCCGTAAGCTTTCAGACTTCGTTAATCTTTGGTATCAGTCTACAGGCCAGTTGCTTAATTCAGGCCAGGATAGCTTTCAGCGTATGATTCAAGCTAGTGCAAAAATGGGTAATCCCGTTATGACCGTTTTTAAGCCTGTTGTGTTTATTGAATATCGCTCGGCTCGTATTACTGAAGGCACTAAACCGGCTACGCTTAACCGTGAATTGCAAACATTCAAAGCTGTATTTAATGACCTAATCCGTTCTGGTCAATACGAGGGGAAAAACCATTTTTCAGCGATAAAGCAAATACGCCTTTCAGAGCCTAAAACGGTTTTCTTATCAACTGACCAGATAAAAAAGCTCTTTTCTTATCTCGAAAAAAGCGAATCTGATGCTTACCTGATAGCGTTGGTGTGCCTGGCTACAGGTGCTAGGTGGGGTGAGGCTCAAAGCCTGGCTTTATCCGATTTGTCTAACAATATGGTTCATTATCATGAAACCAAGTCTAAAAAATCTCGATCGGTGCCTATCTCTGAGGATCTCTATAAGCGTCTATCCTGCCAATTTCGACTATTCATCCACGTTCCCAATTCATCGAGAACCAATAGGCCGAACTTTGATTCGTTATAGTCGTCAGGATCGTCGGAATCGTAGCCAAGCCCGATATTATTTAAATCATTAACATTCGGATGATCTGGTATACGAATACAGGTCACATCTTTTTTATGAGCTGGGAGCATATTTTCCAACCTTAAATCGAAATTGGTAGCTACTTTTCGACCCTGTTGCAAAAACTCCTGAATCTTGCGGGTACAAATCAGCGATTTACCAGACCGTAAACCACCCGTCACATAATAGACGCCGTGTTGTTTCATATTATTTTTCCCCTATCGAAAAAATGACAAAAAAAAGGCCCGTTAAACAGGCCGGAGGCTTTGAGACATTCTGAATCTATAGACCGCCATCGAGCCAGCGAGACGTGAAGGAATAATTACGGTCATAGACGTAACGCATTACAGCGGCGGATAAATACGCGCCAATACCCCGTTGCGATGAATAGCGGTTCGCACCTAAGGTCTGCTTTTAGAAGTGTCCGGCTTCATTAAACCATTTCAATCCGGCCTGCCGTAGCGTTTGAAAGCCTGTTCCAACACGTCCACGGCATGACAGGCTTCCAGGGTAATCGCGACCTTGGCGGCCAGGACTTTGCGAGTGGCCCAGTCGACGACCGCCGTTAAATAAGCGAAGCCTTTGGCCAGCGGGATGTAGGTCGTATCCAGCGCCCAGACCTGATTGGCACGGTTGATGGTCATGCCGCGCAGCAAGTAAGGATAAATTTCATGCCCCAGCGTCTTCTTGCTAGTATTGGGCATGCAGTACACCGCCTCGATGCCCATTTTCATCATCAAGGTTTTCACCCGTTTGCGGCCAATGGGGATGCCTTGCAGATTGAGCCGATCCCGTAACTGGCGAGCGCCCATGAACGGGTGTTTCAGGTGCAGTTCGTCGAGTCGGCGCATGATGTCCAAATCGGGCTCCGAAACCGGCTTGGGCAAGTAATACACGCTACCTCGACTGATGTCCAATAGCTCGGCCTGCCGGCTGATGGGTAACTTCGATTGACGGTCGATCATCGCTTTGCGCCTTGTGCCCCTTGGGTATCAGCAATCCCGCCTTGGTGAGCGCGCCCTCTACCCACAGGGCACAAGTAAAAAATCGTTTTCCAACGTCAGTTGGCCGATTTTCGCATGCAGGGCTTGCAAATCGACGGGTGGCGATTCGGACTCCGCGGGTTTCCCAAACACTTCGGCAGCCCGCTCGCTCAGCTGCTTCTTCCAATCGACAATCTGATTTTGATGGACCTCGAACTCCTGGGTCAATTGGGTCAGGGTTTGATCGCCAGTCAGTGCTGCCAGCGCAACTTTGGCTTTGAAGGCCGGTGAATGTTTTCTTCTCGGTTTTTTGGACATCTTCTGCTCCATTGCTTTGTCCTTGCGGACGTTCAAAAGTAGCAGGGTTTTTCACTTAACCAAGTGTTCAATTTTTCGGCACCACCTCTGGATTTTGGAAAGACTGGAATCATCCGCGTTGGACAAACAGAACAAGTTTCGTTGATACTGGCTGAAGCTAATTTCAGCAGAGATTACAAGCCTGAAGGCACCAAATCATACTTTTGCAAAAATGACTAACGACATAGAATTAACTTACTCGCCGCTAAACTGTACCGTATCTAAAGACGGCTGTACTATTGAAATCAATATTTTCAAATCCGCTGATACGAATTGGTTCCTTGAGATCATTGACCAAAATAACTACTCAACATGTTGGGAGGATCAATTTGAAACCGACCAGCTTGCTTTCGATGAAGCAATGTCGGCAATCGAGGAAGAAGGCGTTTTGGCTTTTGTTGAACCCACTGAAGGTGAAGCTTTTCACTAGCCTTATGAAGGCTGCGAATCCACCAAATACCCTACGCGAGATTTACGCGACTTGGTTATGCTTGGTTGTGATTGGTACTGACTTTACGCGACTTGGTGTTTATAAAAAATACAATTAAAACAATTAGTTATGATTCATAAGTTGCACTTTTAATGCGATGGTCGTGCGTTAGAATCGCACACGACCCACCATCAAATTGATATACAAATCAACCAGTTGCTGAGAAATCAGAGCTGGTTTTTTTGTGCCTGAAATTTGGCTTGCGTGATTTTTTGCGTGACTTGATTTTCACCGGCTCCAAGCCAACTTTGTTGCTGTGCTGTATCGATTCATCATTTGATAGCTCCTTTCATTCGAACCAACATTCAGTCATTGATGAGAACAATCATCGGCGGCCTTAGCGGCCTCTGGTTGCGGTGCAGGTAGAGTTTTTTCAACGGGCTGTGGGTCGGGTTTAATTTTTTCTGCAAATTCGTTTTGCAGTTGCCAGCGCACAACGCGGTTTCGGCCCGATTCCTTGGCAACATATAACGCTTCATCGGCAAATTTGTTCAATTCGCTCGGGTCTTCCGGTTGGTCGAGGATACTGGCGACACCCAGACTCGCGGTCACCCAGGGTCCGGTTTCGTAACGGGCGACTGATTCGGATTTGATGCGTAACCGAATACGCTCTGCCACTGTAATGGCTTCGTCTACGCTTAAACCCGGTAGCACGATGCAAAACTCTTCGCCGCCGTAGCGGCCAACCAAATCAATTTTGCGGGTGTTGTTGGTTAATATTTCGGCGAGCAATTTGATGATGACGTCACCGGTGGCATGACCGTAATTATCGTTAACCCGTTTGAAATGGTCGATGTCGACCATAATGCAGCACAGCTCCAAATTGTTTTGCAGGGCATCGGCAAACGCCTTTTCAAACAGTTCGTTAAATGCTCGCCGATTCAAACAGCCGGTCAGAGAGTCCCTGGTGGCCAGAAAGTGCAATTCCCTGTTTTGCTCTTTAACCTGCGCCTGACTTTCCTCCAACTTGCTGACCATGGTTTGCAATTTGGTATTGCGTTCTTCTATTTCGGTGATGTCATCCAGCGTGATCAATACCCCTTGAGCTGTGTCGTTGCCAGAAAGAATGGGCGATGCGTTGATCACAAATTTAAATGTGTCATTGTCAGGACTAGTCAGTTTCAGATGCGCGCCAATCGAACTTTTGCCGGTTTTTAAAACAGTTTGCCAGGGCAGGTAGACGTCGGTGGTCGAATCGTCCGCGCTTTTCCATTTTAATTGCGAGGCCTTTTTCCCTAGCAAAGCCGACGTAGGGCTGGCGATTTTTTTCAGAAAGGCATCATTGGCCAAGACAATTTGCTCGTACTCATCAATGATGATGACGCCCTCGGCCAGCGTATCGAAAGCCGCGTTGACCCGGTCGGGAATCACGGCGCTGGGGTCGAGTACTTTCAAGGTTCTGAGCATGAACGCCAAGTAAATAAAAAAGCCGACAACCAAAAAGAATATCGCCATTTTAAAACTGGGGTGTTCAAGAAAATCTGAGGCCGATTCTCCGGCTATCGGCGCGAATTTAAATTCAATATCCCCCCATTTTTCCGAGTCGCGAAAAATAGGCACCACCAAATGCGTGGACGTGGATTTTTGGCTATCGTAATCGGCCCATTCTTTAACGTGATCGTTGACTTGAAAAATTAATTGATTGTTTTGCAAGCGGATGCCGGCGGAGAGAATGTCCGGGTTTCTCTTGATTAAGGCATTGAGCATTCGCTCAATGCGGTGTGGGTCTTGATCGGAGGCGATGGTGGAAAATTGAATGGCTAGCGCTTCGCTGATTTGTTTGCGCGACTCCAGCATAAAACTGGATTTATCCGGCATGAAACCCAACATTTCCGCTGCAAACAGTAAGCAGATACTCAGCATTACTAAAGCCAGACTGATGCGCATTGCCGGCAATAAAACTCCGACCGCTTTTTTTAGGGCGTCCATGATCTTAAATGATGCGATGTCGGAATATTAAACCGAAACTCAAGCAAACAGTTTCTGATCATCACGGGGTGTCTTCAGAGAGGGAGGATACTGAGTCAAGCTCTTTGGCTTCATTGTCTTTTGCCAGCCTTGATTTTTTGACTGATCGCATTATAGGCAATGGATCAAAGCGTTTCAGTAAGGGTACCGTGGACATAAAGCTGGCCATTAACGACCCAGCCCGCAAGATCCAGCTGACAAATCCGGCAGTCAGACCGGCGCTGGTCCCCAGAATGATTTTAATGTTTACCGGATTGGCGTCCTCTACGACCGTAGGGTCGCTCATTTGCTTGTGAATGTTTTCCAATCTGTTCCAAAACTCCACTTCTTCTTGCTCGCTTAAAGTCGTCTGGCTATCAATTCTGTATTCATCGATCGAGGGAATTCTGGATTCAAAGTGGTATTTTCGGCTAGTTTCGTTCCTGCGTGGTTCTTCGTTTTTATTAGTGTCCATCAGTCCGGATAAGCGCGGGCTATTTCCATTATCAATCCATGCGTTGGATTCTAAGATAAATCGATTGTCTGTTGCCTGCTTATCTGGTGGTGATTCATGCGTTAATTGATCGGCATGGGGGGTTAAATCAACAATCACCGCAAATTGATCGGTGGATGCGTGCTGACTTGCTGAAATATGTGTTTGAGCGTCGTCTCCCTGATTTTTATCATTCAAACCATTTTTTGGATTATACCTAATGATGTCGTGCAAAGTACTCGTCGTATCGTTAGATGCAATATAGTTAATCTTGGCGGCTATTGCGGTGGAGCCCGCTAATCCGTCGTTGACGGAGAGGCTAAAACTCGGCGCCGATTCATTGTTGCCGTCGTCGATGAATTGCACTTGGTTGGCGGTCAGCTGGGCGCTGGTAAAGCCGGTGATCGGTAATCCTGCACGGGATGCCAATTGGAAATACCCCCCCGTTACATCGCCGACCGTGTAAGTAAAACTGTCACTATCCGGATCGGTTATCCCAAAATGGGCCGCGCTAAGCGTGACCGTTTCCCCCTCGCTTACCGTCAAGCCCAGATTATTGATGATCGGTGCATCATTGATACCGGTGTAGTAGATCGTCGCGGATAAGGTATTGGAACTGAGGCTACCGTCGCTGACCGTGACATCAAAACGCGGCGCCACTTCATTGCTGTCATCGACAAACTGCACCTGGCCGGCGGCCAGCTGGGTGCTGTTGAAACTGGTGACGCTGATACCGGGATTGGTGGTGAGTTGGAAATACCCGCCACTCACGCTGCTGAGCGCATAGGTGACGCTGGCGTTGTCGGGGTCCGTGACGCCGAAGTTGGCGGCCGAAAGGGTGACGGTCTCGCCTTCATTCAACGTTAGGCTGGCACTGGTCAGGACTGGCACATCGTTGAGCGAGCTGTAGTTGATGGTCGCGGCCAGCGTATTGGAATTAAGTGTGCCATCGCTGGCTGTAGCGTTGAAGTTTGGCGGAGCCTCGTTGGCGTCGTCGACAAATTGCACTTGATTGGCGGCGAGTTGCGCGCCGGTGAAGCTGGTGATAGCAATGCCGGGGGCCGTTGTTAGTTGAAAGTAACCCCCTGTCAGCGCGCTGATGGTAAAAGTGAAATCGCTACTGTCTGCATCGCTGACGACAAAATCTGCGGCGCTCAGTGTCACCGTCTGGCCTTCGCTCAGGGTCAAATTGGTTGCACTGAGCAAAGGGGCATTGTCGTTGAGGTTGGTTATATTGATTGTAAAGCTTTGGCTGTTAGTCGAACCGTCGGAACTGGTCGCCAGCACGGTGATGCTGTGGCTGGTGGCGGCCTCGTAATCGAGCAGGCTGCCGTCGGCGACGGTGACCACACCGGTGCTGCTGTCGATAGCGAAGCGCCCGTTGGCGTTGTCCGTCAGGCTGTAGCTGATCGTCGCCCCCGTGTCGGCATCGCTCGCTAACGCCGTGATGCCCACCACCGTGCCGTTGGCGGTGTTCTCGGCGACACTGTTGGCGGTGGCATTGTTGTCACTGACCGCCGAGACCGGATTGTCGTTGAGATTGGCGACCGCCAAGGTCACGGCCTGACTACTGCTCAAGGTGCCGTCGCTGGCGACGACATCGAAACTGTAGCTGGACTTGCTTTCGTAATCGGCGAAGGCGTTGAGGGTGACTGCGCCGCTATTGGCGTCGATGGTCAATAACCCGGCATCAGTACCGCTTAGACTCCATGTCATCGGGTTGCCGTCGGCATCGCTACCGGTGGCGGTGTAGACCACGGTGTTGATCGGACTGTTCTCATTGACGCTGGCGCTGCTGCCGGAGCTGATCGCCGGGGTGTTGTCGTTGACGGCCGTATAATGGATCGTTGCGGCCAACGTGTTGGAATTCAACGCACCGTCATTAACAGTCATACTGAAACTCGGCGCCACTTCGTTGCCGTCATCGACGAACTGCACCAGACCGCCACTCAAATCGGCACTGGTGAATTGCGTGATCGAGTTACCCGCCGCGCTGCTCAATTGGAAGTAACCGCCGCTGACGCTACTGACCGTGTAGGTGAAGCTGGTATTGTCGGGATCGCTGACGCCAAAGTTGGCCGATGACAAAGTAACGGTATCGCCTTCATTCAAGGTCAGCGACGCACTGCTGATGACCGGCACCTCGTTAACATCAGCCAGCGAGATGGTAAATGTTTTATCGACGCTGAGCCCGCCAGTGTCGGTCGCACGAATGATGATGTCGTGGCTGGTCGCGGCTTCATAATTAAGTAGACTGTCGTTAGCGACGGTGATTTGGCCGGTGTTGGCGTTTATCGCAAAACGTCCGCCTGCATCGTTGATCAGCGCATAACTCCAATTTTCCCGCAGATCGTTATCAACCCCCACAACCGAGCCTACGACCGTGCCAATGGCGGTATTCTCGGCGATACTTGCCAAGGCAACAGTGCCGCCTTCCAGGCGCGCATTGGCCCAAACACCATGATCAAAAGCGTTGCCGTTATTGGCGTTGTCGATAGCAAGCCTTAACGTACTGGCTCCGGTCACGTCGATGTTCAGGTCGATAGGTGTGCTGGTGGAGTTTAGAATCGGGCTGCTATAAGTCTGTACACCATCGACATACACATAGAACTGCACCTTGCCATACGAGCCGGTTTGGTAATCGTTGATGCCGATTGTGGCCTTGAACGATGTGGCGCCATTGACCGCATAGTCGACATAACCGTAGCCATTGCCGCTAGCGGCGGGATGAGTTCCCAAGCCACGGGCGTAGCTGACCCCGTCCAGGACAATGCCGTAGCCACTATGTCCGGTATCGAGGGTTAAGTCATACATCGATTTTGTCAAATAGCTCTGCTCAGACAGATAGCGGGTCGCGGCAATGTCCGTTGGCGCTTCGTTGGCGGCGGTATAGTTGATTGTTGCTGCCAGAGTATTCGAATTCGCCGAGCCATCACTTACGGCAACGCTAAAGCTAGGCGCGACTTCATTGTCATCGTCAACAAATTGCACTTGATTGTTAGACAGTTGCGTGCTGGTAAAACTGTTGATGTTGAAGCCGAGGTTGGTCGTAAGCTGGAAAATACCGCCGGACACATTGCTGACCGTGTAGGTGAAACTGTTGTTATCCGGATCGGTTACGCCGAAGTTCGCCGCCGAAAGGGTGACGGTTTGGCCCTCGCTCAAGGTCAGACTGGCACTGGTCACAACCGGGGCGTCGTTGCTGGCAATAATACTGAGTGTGCCGGACACCACATTGCTGGTGCCGCCATCGCCATCAGTCAGATACCCTTGTAAGGTACGCACCAAATTTGACGGGGCGTCCGAGACATTCTGATAAGTAATGTTACGCCCTAAGGCCTGCGCAGCGGCCACGCTGGCGTTGCTGTTAAAACTGATGACCAAAGGTGTCGTGCCGTCGGTACCCCCGGTGAAAGTACCCATTACGACCCCACCGTAGCTGACATTGCTACCCGACACGCCGATTTGTCCACTGGCCGTGCCTTGATTACGGATCGCCAGACGATCTTCTGCTTGGCCGTTGGCGCTAAACGAAACTACCAACTGGCCGCCGTTAAAATCTGTCGAGTCAGCATCGGTCACGGTCGCAGTGGGTGCCAATATCACGGCGCCGGCATTTTCCGGATAACTGACGCTGCCAGTGGCAAAACTCAACACCGGCGCGTCATTGACCGCCGCGACCGAGATGCTGCGCGTTCCAATGTTACTTGCCGTCGTGCCGTCGGTCACACTAAAACTCACGGCGCGGCTGGCGGTGGACGGTGCATCGCTGGTGTTTTGATAGGTAACAGAACGCAGCGCGGTTTGGTATTGAGAAACGGTGGCCGTGCCGGATAAGGTCAGTGTGCCGGTGCTAGTATTCCAACTGCCGGTGATACCGTTTTGGTTGGTGAATGCCAGTACGTCCTGCCCGCTGGCGTAGTTGCCGGTGATTTGTACTGTTGCCCCGCTTAGGTTGGTGTTGTCGGCATCACTCAATGCCAGCGTCGCGGTTATCGCCGTGGCGCTGCCATTTTCGGTGTAAGCCAGCGTCGTGCCTTCAGTGGCCGACAGGACCGGCGCATCATTAACGGCGCTGATATTGATGGTCAGTGTATTGGCCGTACTATCTAGGGTTTGGCCGCCGCCATAGTTACTGCCGCTATCGACGATACTGAATAAAAAGCTGGTTGCGTCCGTGCCATTGGCAGCCGGTGTGTAGGTCAATTTTCCGGATTGAATGTCCGCGGCACTGATGGCGTCCAACTCCTGCGCGGCAACACCGTTTAAAAACAAGGTGCCTGCGCCGGGCAGGGATTCGATCCAGACCTGGCTGAGATTGTTGCCATCGGCGTCGGTGAACGGAAAATCGGCGGTGCTAAAGGTGTAAGCCGTATCCTCGGTAACCGTGATGGAGTGGTCTTGACCCACCGGCGCGCTATCCGGCGTTGCCGTGACAATCGTATTGGAAAATTCCGAGGTTTCGTAAAAGGTCGAGTAACTGGAATCGGTGCGGGTCGCAGTGACGGTGATGTACTGACCAGTTGCCAAGCGGGCATCGGAAAAATTAAATGACATGCTGGCGCTGCCTGAACCGCCGACCGCCATGTTCAACGCATTCAGAAAGGTCCGTCCCTCGCCGCTGGCCGTGGCATCCGAATACACTTCGATGCGGTAATAGCTGTTAGCCGCGCCGTTGTAGGTGCCGCTAAAGGTCAGATTCGTACCATTCACGACCGCCCGGGTTAACACCATCGTGTTCAACAGGCTGTTCGGGCCGCTATCGACATCGCCGGCGTCGTTGGCGGTGGCGCCATCGTCGGCCAGATCGATGCCAAGCCGGGTGTTGCCGTAAATGCTGTTCTCTAGAAACACGTTGCTGGAGCTAGTGCCCACAACCGTTATGCCTACATCGTTGTTGGCGATGATATTGCCGGCACCGGCTGTCGCGCCGCCGATCAAACTGCTGGTGGCGGAATTTTCAATGGCAACCCCTTGCATACCGTTCCCCAACGCCGTGACGCCATCCGCGCCAACCCCAATGTAGTTGCCTTGGACGACCGTACCGGTGGTGCCGCTATCGCTGATATAGATGCCTGCTTCGGTGTTGCCGGCAATGACGTTGCGATCCGCCGCCGTGGTGCTGCCGATTAGGGTGTTGTCCGCGCCGCCGATCACGGAAATCCCGTCCCAACTGTTTGCCAAACCGGCATTGCCGGATACGTCGGTACCGATATAGTTACCTTGGACAATATTGTTGTCGGCGCTTTCGCCATTGATAAAAATCCCGGAGTAATTGTTGCCCGAGATCAGATTGCCGGCTCCGCTTGTCGTGCCGCCGACAGTATTTCCAGATGATTCGATGGTAATACCGGAATTGGCATTGCCTAAGTCGACCATGCCGGAAATATCGGTACCGATATAGTTGCCGGTAATGACGTTGCCGTTTGCCGAGCCGCCGGTCAAGGTAATACCCGAACTGCTATTACCGGAAATGACGTTACGCGCTGCGACTGTTGTGCCGCCGATGGTGTTGTTAGCCGATTGCACATAAATACCGCCGCCGGCATTGGCCAGCGCGGCGGTTCCGGTGGCGTTGAGACCGATCAGGTTGCCTGCGATCAAGTTGTTGCTGGCAGGCGCTTCCAACTGAATCCCCACCCAGTTGGTGGTACCGCTGATGACGTTGCCTTCGCCGGCGACCGTTCCGCCGATGCTGTTACCGGCGGCACTAACCCAAACACCCTGATTGGCATTGCCGACTGCATTCGCACCGGAGGCGTCGGTGCCGATGTAGTTACCCTTGATTACGTTGCCTGTGGTCGAGCCGTTGTCGGTATTCAAGCCGATACCAAGACTGGTATTGCCGGAGATTACGTTGCGATCCGCCGCCGAGCTGCCGCCGATGATGTTATTGGCGGAATTCCAGATGCTGACACCCACTGCGTTGGCGGCGGCGCCGGTGCCTGTAGCGTTAAGGCCTATCCAGTTACCGGCAATGGTGTTGCCGCTACTGCCGGCGATAGTGATGCCGCTGCCGGTAAAGTTTTGAATCACCAGGCCGCGCATGGTGCTGCCATCGCTGCCGCCGTAGAGCTGTATGCCATCTTGAATACTACCGGCGCCGTTCAAAACAATTGCGGGTTTGTTGGCGCTGAAGCTGTCGTCGCTGGTCGCATCCAGCACGACTTGACTAGTAATCGTCAAGGGTGCCGTCAGATTGATGGTATGCACCGACGAACCGCTGATGCCGAAATAAATATAATCCGTGCCGGCGGTATTGTTGGCGGCGGCAATCGCCTCCCGCAGCGAGATGCCATCGCCGCCATCGCTGGCGATCAATGCGCTGATCGAACTGGTATCAGCCGAAGCGCTGATGGTATCCGAGGTGTTGGTGACAACGATGGCGCCGACATGCACATCCAGAACGTCGGTATCGGTTAAAGTGCCACCCGAACCGGTATTGCCTTGATCGCTGGTGGTCATGGTCAGTTGCGCCAAGCCACGGTAGTTGCTAGCGGGTGTAAAGGTCAGGCCATTATTCAGTGCGGTGTTGATTGCCGACACTGTGCCGGAATAAATCATGCTACTGCTGCCGTTGGTGCCGCTGACCAAGGTCAAGCCCGCATTACTGGCCAGCGTCAAGCTACCGTGGCTGATGCTGAGCGTCACTTGCACATTGCTGGAGGCTGCATCTGCATCGGCAATTTGTAGGGCATTGCCATTCGCGCTGGAGAAAGTTTTGCTGGTATTGACGGCGGTGTAACTGTTGGCGGGCAGACTGTTGACCGGCGCATCATTGACCGCCGCGACCGAGATGCTGCGCGTTCCAATGTTACTTGCCGTCGTGCCGTCGGTCACACTAAAGCTCACGGCGCGGCTGGCGGTGGACGGTGCATCGCTGGTGTTTTGATAGGTAACAGAACGCAGCGCAGTTTGATACTGGGCGACGGTGGCCGTGCCGGTTAAGGTCAGTGTGCCGGTGCTCGCATTCCAACTGCCGGTGATGCCGTTTTGATCGGTAAACGCCAGTACGTCCTGCCCGCTGGCGTAGTTGCCGCTGATCTGCACCGTGGCGCTGCTCAGATTAGCGTTATCGACCTCAGTAAGTACCAGGCCTGAGGTAATCTCTGTCGCAGTGCCGTTCTCGGTGTAAGCCAGGGTCGTGGCTTCGATGGCGGAAATGAGCGGCGCATCGTTGACTGCCGTTACTGTGATAGCCACCGTATCGGTGTCTGTTAAGGTCAGGTCTCCGGCGAGTGCGGCAATTTCCGCCCCAGTTAAAGCGCGGTTATAAATCCGTGCTTCGTCTATCTTGCCATTGAAATCGTAGGTAGTACCACCGTTTCCGTGCTTGCCGATAAAACTATTGGTTCCCTGACTGTAAGCGATGGATGTGGTGTAAGCGGTAGAGGCCACGGCAACGCCGTCTATATAAACCGCTTGGGTATGGGCTACGCTGTCGATGGTGTATGCAACGTGGTGCCAGCCGGTACCGGCCAATGTCGTAGCCGTTTCGGTAAATCTGAACGTGCCGCTATCGACATAACTACCTTTGATTTTGCCGCCGGCATCCAGGCGTAATATCACGTTGTCGCCCAGCGAAATGACTTCTGCACCCCCCGTGTCGGCGGATGTCAAGTTTACCCAGGCCGCCAGGGTGACACTGGATGGCTGGCCATAAACCCCAGTAGTTTGCACATAACCGTCGCCAGCCAAGCTCAGCACATTGCCGCGGGTAGTGTCATTGACGGACGTGCCATTGACGACCGAGGCCGTGGAACCGGCCGCCGGACTGCTATCGGTCTCCAGTGCGCTAGTGTTATCGAAAGCGTAACGGCCCAAGAGGCCGGTATCGATATCCAAACTCAGGAGTACCGAGTCTTTGGTGGCTAATGTCAGCGTCGCGCTGCCGCTGTATTCGGCAGTGGGCGTGAAGCTCAAGCCATTCAGCGCCGTGTTGATGGCGCTGGCCGTGCCACGAAACCTCATCGTGTTGTCGGCCGTGCCGTCACCAGCTGCAAAGGTCAAGCCGGTGGTGCCGCCCAAGGTCAGGGTGCCGTTGGTGACCGTCAGAGTGATTTCGTTGTTTGCGCCGCCGGCATCAGCGTCGGTTATCGTAATCGCATTGCCATTGGCCGATGAGAACACTTTGGCCGTGTCCTCATTCGTCGTTTGTGCTGCGGGTACTGTATTAACAGGCGCGGTGTTTATACTTGCTTTGATAGATACCGCACCTATCGACCAATCGGCAGCAAGTAACGCTGAACCGCTCATCGTTACTGAGCTCGCGCCTTCCGCCACGGAAGAGCCTGCCTTTGCCGTAGACAGTAGGGGAGAGCTGCTCCATTGCGAAGTTTGCCCGGTACCCGTAGTATCAGCTGAAATAGCTTTCCAATACTGCACGTCGATAACTAAATCGCCAGTCGCACTGGCGACATTCACCGTGCCTGATCCCCCCAACAAACCGGTGGTGCCGGTGTTGCCAGCGTAAGTACCGTAGGGCATCGATTGGTTAACACCGTTAAAGGTCGATGCACCCGCAGCAGCTTCTGTATTTCCGGTAAATGATATAACGACGTTATCGGTTCCCGCTGTGGGGTTGACCAACGCCCAAATTTCGACGGCGTGATTGGCTGCTGTGCGCCCTACGCGGGTGAGATCGGCGGTACCGTATTTAACGCTGTTGACCCCAGCGCTGCCGTCATCAATGGCAATCTCGACAAATAGTACCCGGTCGAAGCCGGCACTGACCGTATGCGACCACGTCAGTTGGTTGGTGCTGGTGCTGCTGGTGGATGTCACTGTGCCATTGGCAGTTACCGCCATCAAGCCAGTCCATTCGCTTTGACCCGCCGCGCTGACTACAACTTCGGTTTCGACGTCGCCGGTTTGGTATTCAAGTAGCCAGTCCCCTCCCAAATCCGCACTGCCGGTGGTATCTTCCGACGCCGCGACGTCGATATTGGTGATCCCGGACAGATAATCGACAAAACTCTGCCCAAATTGCGTTTCCGCGACATTACAGCCGTAAATCAGAATATCGCCGTCGGTATTGAAGGCATCTCCCCAGGCGCTGATGTCGGTCTGGTTTTGAATCAAGGTATCGAAATTGAGTTGACTGTTGCCTAAATCCAGGCTGCCGTCGCTGCCGTGCGAGATGATATGCACCGCGTCCAGATTGTCGCGCTCGGCCAGAATCTGCGTGATTTGTTGAATGCCGTCAGTGCTACTGTCCAGCGTAATGATTTCCAGATTACGGTTGGAAACGTCGCTGCTTTTGATGTCGTTTAATAGCGATTCGTAGCCCTGGACGCGGGTATCGACAAACACGATTTCATTGCGGCTGGTCTCGCTGGTGCTGGTTTGCGCGGGGGGCTGTTGGGTGTCGGCGGGCGGTGTCGCGTTGGCGTAGGTCGCGTTGGGGGCCATGAGTTGTTCGGTCAAAAGCCCCTCGATGCCGCCGGAGAACAGCTGTCGAGATTCCAACTCTTCCAGAATCGGTTTGGAGTGGTAGTGCTTGAGATGTGACTTTGAATTCATGGGCGTTGAAAGTTGCAGTTTGACCGATGAGCATGGAACGCCGTTGGCATCGGATGCCTTAGATGCTGCTAGAGTTTAGCGACTTCGCTTTAATTATTCTGTGATTGCAGCAAATAATCCGTAATAGAACACAGATAAGCCTGCTCAAAATGTGCAGTGGTTAAGTGTCGGAGGGTATATGGAAAAAATGGAGCGCTTGTGGCTTTTATTTGTATTAGCCCCACTCTTAAATACCGATCACCCCTCAAAGAGCAAACCAGCTTGAGTTTCGACGACCTCAGCCCGAACGGAATACCGGTAGTTTCCCTACTACAGCTCCGGTTTCCATTCTATACTTCCGCTTGATTTAAACACTGTCTAATTTGGAGGGACGCCCTTGCTTGATCCTGCCGAGATCGATTCGCAAGCAGATTTGATCGAACACACCTTGCAAGAAATCAAAGGTTTGGTTTCTTTGCCCGAGGTATATCAGAAAGTTAGAAATTTGATCGACGATCCTAATTCGGACATCGAGCATTTTGTTGAAGTTGTGGCCAGCGATTCCAACTTAAGCGTAGCCGTGTTGCGGGTCGCCAACAGCGCTTTTTTTGGTTTTCCGGGAAAGATCGACAGCTTGAGTCGCGCCGTCAATATGTTGGGCATCGGGCAGTTACATGACTTGGTGCTCGCTACCTCGGCGATTGCCTCGTTAAAATTGCCCAATGAGATCATGCCGCTGAAAACCTTTTGGCGGTTCAGCTTGTTCTCGGCGGTGTTGACCCGGTTGTTGGCAAGCCAGCTAAAATTCCCCAAGAGCGAACGCCTGTTTGTGATTGGTTTGTTGTATGAAATAGGGCATCTGGTGCTTTACGCAAAGCACCCTGAGTTGGCGAAACGCGCGATGGAACTGTCCCGGAATAACCAGGAATTACTGCACATCGCTGAACAAAAACTGTTGGGTATGCATTATGGCGAGATCGGTGCCAAACTCATGGCGCAATGGTGTTTGCCGGCGCATTTTCAAGACATTGTGCATTATCAGCCCACCCCTGACCTTGCCCCGGATCAGCGCAGGGAAACCGCACTACTGCATCTGGTGCGGGCCTGCGCCGAAAAATACATATCAGGGCATATGCGCGCAATCGAGGAAAGCGTATCCGCGGACATTTGGGAAATTTTGCAACTCAATGCCGAACAGTTGGCAGAGACTGTCGAACAAGCTTTAAAAGCCGCGACTGAGATGGAAAAGCTCATGTTCAATTAAGCCGCTATGAGAGCTGAACAACAATTCCTTTGCGATTTGGCCGAAAAAATTTCGATGCCTGAGGTGTATCTGAAAATCAGGCTGTTATTAGAAAAGCCGGATGCCAGAATCCGCGACTATGTCGCTGTGCTGCAAACCGATTCTATGTTGACCGTCCGTATAATCCGCATGGCCAATAGCCGCTTCTTTGGCTTTAACCGCAAAGCCTACGATCTCTACGATGCAATCAGCTTGATTGGTACCATTCAGTTGCATGATTTGCTGTTGAGTAGCCTGTGCATGCGCACGTTTTGCAATATTCCCGACGCGGTGATGGACTTGAAGGAGTTCTGGTTGCATGGCATCGAATGCGGCATCGCCTGCCGTACGCTGGCTAAACTGGCCGGACTACCCGCTGGACATCGTTTTTTTGCACTGGGGTTGTTATTGGAAATCGGCCACGCGGCGATGTTTGTCAAAGCCCCGGAACAGGCGCTGGACGCATTGCTGGCAAGCCGGAAGCAGGGCTTGCCGATTGACGAGCAGGAACGGCTGTTGTTTGGCTTTGATTATTGTCAGTTGGGCTCGGAGTTGATGCGTTTATGGCATTTACCCGAGGTGTATTCGCATATCATCGGTCACCAACTGCATCCCGAACTTACCGATCCGCATTATCGCAACGAAACCTATCTGGTTTATCTGGCGCAGCAAGTGTTTGCGGAGCCGGAACAATTTAACCAAGCGCTCAGTGGCTTAAAGGATAGCCAGCAACAATTTGCCGCCATCCCCAGTAATTTGAAAGACCTGGTCAGTCAGGAAATAGCCAACCATCTCGATGACATATTTCTGATGTTGTGCCCGCAGAGTGTGGTTCAGAGTAATGCTTGTGCGGAAGGTTTTCCGTCATGAGCGTTAGATTTGCCCAACAGTGGTTGGAGATAGTCTGCCGCATTGTGCCGGAAACTGAGGCTGCGGCATTGATGGTGAGCGATGCGGATGGCAAAACGCTGCGGCTGTTGGCGAAATGGCCGGAGAACCTCGCCGATGCTGCTGAGCTATCGGCTATTTGCAAACTCACACTGGATAAAAATCAACCCAGCTACATGCCTAATGTGGCAAAGCCTGATCAACGGCAATATGACTTTTTCGGTCTGCCGGTATTTGACGGTTCGGTACTATTAGGTGTGATTGCGCTCAAACTGGAGCATGCTGTTGCTGATCGGCGCGCGGCTGTTTTTACCGCGCTGGAGCAGAGCGTGGAGTGGTGGCGTTTGGCGCAAGGCCGTTTGCAGCAGAACGACGATTTTTACAGCTCCGTAGTCGGTTTGCTGGCGGCTTGTTTCGAGCAAAATAGTTACCGCGAGGTTTTGATTAGCCTGGGTACGGAATTGACGCGCATGCTGGGTTGCGATCGGGTTGCCATTGGCGAATTCAAAGACAACTACAGTACGGTAGTGGCGATTTCCAACAACGCGCAAATCGACCAGCAGGCCAATCTGTTGCAAAAAATCGCCGATGCGATGGACGAAGCTATCGAGCAGGATAGCGTGGTGGTGGTTCCTGACGTCAAATCGGTCAGCATCCAGCGCGCCCATCAGGAAGTCGTCCGCAAGTATGGCTATGGATCATTGCTGACCGTGCCTATGCTGCATGACGGTCAGTTTATCGGCGCGGTTACCCTGCTACGCAGCGAAGAACAATCCTTTGATAAGGAAACCGTGCTACTTTGCCAACAAGCCCTGGCGCTGATCTCGCCCTTTCTGGCCTTAAAAAAACTCGACGAACAAGCGTTGTCGGTAAAAATCGGCATCAAGCTTAAACAGCGGCTGGCCGAACTGATGGGCGTCAAACACTTCAAAGTGAAATTGACCGCCCTGGGCTTGGTGTTGTTCTTGTTGATCAGCTCTGTGTGGCGCAGTGATTTTCGGGTGACCGCCAACGCGGTGTTGGAAGGCAAAATTCAGCGGGTGGTCGCTGCGCCCATTTCCGGATTTTTGCAATCGGCGGCGGTACGGGCCGGCGATACGGTGCGGCAAGGCGAATTCATGGCTAGCCTGGACGATGCGGAATTACAACTGGAATTAAGCAAGCTGGACGGGCAGTTGCAAAAATTCCGTCGCGAATACCGCGAAGCCCTGTCTGGTGGTGATCTCGTGAAAGTCAGGGTCATTAGCGCGCAAATCGACCAGGCCGATGCGGAGATGGAGCTGACCCGCCAGCAGTTACAGAAAATCAATCTGGCCGCGCCATTCGATGGAGTGGTGATTGAAGGCGATTTGAGTCAGAAGCTCGGTTCACCGGTCGAACGCGGTGAAATCCTGTTCAAAATTGCCCCGTTGGAAGGTTACCGCATCATCCTGAAGGTGGATGAAAGCCTGATTTCCTATGTGCAGGCAGGTCAAAAAGGCTCTTTGGTGTTGGCCAGTATGCCCAGCCGGACCTTTCCGCTACAGGTGCAAAAAATTACCGCAGTGGCCAAAACCGATAGCGGCAAGAATATCTTCCGCGTCGAAGCCAGTCTGGAAAATGCGCCTGAACTATTACGGCCGGGCATGGAGGGTGTTGGCAAGATCGAAGCCGGACGCGCTAGTTTATTGTGGATCTGGAGCCACGACATGCTGGCTTGGCTGCGTTTGTGGATTTGGTCCTGGTGAATCGGATGCTGAGGTTTGCTCATGGCTAACGAACTGTTCAGCCCGCACTGGTACCGGGTCGCCAAGCTCAAACCCAAATTGCATAGCCATATCGAGATTCATCGCCACGAGTACCGCGGCCTGATCTGGTACATCCTGGAAGACCCTAATACCGCCCGCCATCAGCGCTTTAACAGCCTGGCCTACCAGTTCATCGGGCTGTTGGACGGCAAGTTGAGCGTACAAGAGATTGCCGACATCCTGAATCGGCAGTTGGGCGACTATGCCCCCAGCCAACAAGACCTTATTCAACTACTGGGGCAATTGCATCAGGCCGATTTGATTCAAACCGAAGCCTTGGTCAACACCGAAGAATTGTTTGAGCGTCAGGCGCGTTTAAGCAGTGCGAAAAGCAATCAGCGATTGTTGAATCCGCTCTCGCTGAAATTGCCGTTGTGGGATCCGGACGAGTTTCTCAGCAAACATGCGTCTAAAGTGGCGGGTCTGTTCAGCGTCAAGTTCGGCGTGGTCTGGCTGCTAGTCATTGCAATTGCTTCGCTGCAAGCAGGGGCTAATTGGCCGGAAATCAGTCATCATTTTGAACTGAACGCCTTGGCTCCCTACAATTTTTTGATCATGTTCTTGTTGTACCCCTTGATCAAAATCCTGCATGAATTGGGGCATGGCTTTGCGATGAAGTTGAAAGGCGGCGAAGTGCATGAAATGGGTGTCAATTTTTTATTGTTCATGCCGGTGCCTTACGTCAATGTCTCCGCCGCCAACCATCTGCGTAACAAGTACGACCGGATGTTGATCAGCGCCGCGGGCATTTTGGTGGAAGGATTTCTGGCCGCGCTTGGCCTATTCTTGTTTTTGAGCACCGAGACCGGGTTTGTCCAGGATATGGGTTTCGACATCCTGCTGACCGGCGGCGTGTCGTCGTTGTTTTTTAACGGCAACCCGTTATTGAAGTACGACGGCTATTACATTCTGGCCGATGCCTTGAGCATTCCGAATTTGTATCAGCGTTCAAGCCAAATCTGGGCTTATTTGGCCCAGCGCTATTTGTTTGACTTGAAACAGGCGGTGTCGCCGGCCTCCGCGCCGGGCGAAACGGCTTGGTTTGTCATTTATAGTTTGGCATCGCTGACTTACCGCCTGATGATGTTGTGGTTTGTCTGTATTTATCTGACCGAAAAATTTTTCTCACTGGGTATCGTCGTTGCGTTGTTGATGGTGTCATTACAGGTCGTGTTTCCGCTGTATAAAGCCATACGTTTTGTGTTTACCAGCCCCAGTCTGAGTCGGAAAAGAGATAAGGCGCTGTTGACCACGGCAGGCGTAGCCTTGTTGGTTGTTCTGGTTTTTGGTGCTTTGCCGATTCCCAATTACACGCTGGCTGAAGGCGTGGTGTGGCTACCCGATGAAGCGTTGATCAAGGTGGAGCAAGAGGGTTTCATCGGCGAATTGCTGGTGAAATCCAATCAGTTTGTGAATCAGGGTGATGTGTTGCTGACCATGCATGATGACGCATTGGAAGCCAAAGCCAAGATCGCTCGCGCCAAAGTGGCCGAGTTGCAAAGCCAATATCGGGCGGAGAAAGAAAACGATTTGGTGAAGGCGGAAATTTTGAAAGAATCGCTGCGCGTTGCGGAATCCGAACTGGATCATTTGAATCATAAATCCAGCGCGATGATCATTAGTGCTGCTAAATCCGGTTATATCCTGTTGCCCGATGCCGACGATCTGACTAGTAGCTATTTGCGCCAGGGTGAGTTGATTGGTTACATTCTGGATGAACAGCCACCGACCATCCGCATGGTGGTAACACAAGACAATATTGGCTTGCTAAGGCAAGGCAGTCCGGAAATCAGCGTGCGTCTGGTTAGCGACCCGTATCGCGAATACCCGGCCAACATCATCCGCCTGGCGCCGGAAGCGACCAATACGCTGCCCAGCCCGGCCCTGGCGACCACCGGCGGCGGCAAGATCCGGGTGAATACGGAAAACGAACAAGACATGCAAACCCTGCAAAAAATCTTTTTGGTCGATCTGGACTTCTCGCCGCCGAAAAATCTGCCGATAGGTATGCGCGCTTATGTGCGGATCAACCATGGCGGCGAATCGATTATGACTCAGCTTTACCGCCGGGTACGTCAGGTATTTTTGAGGCAGTTCAATGTCTGAGTTGGTGTTGCGTCCAGGGGTGCATTTTGGCAGCTACCCGCAAAAGCCGGAAAGTCGACTAAGTGATTTCGAACAAGGCGCGGCGGCATTTTTCGACAAACTCCACAAGCGCCTGAACCGCCAGCGTTTCAGCCAGGCTTATATCGTCAGTCGAGTTGAAAAAGTTGCCGCCCCGTTAAGCCACTACAACGAGCAACAGTTGACCATCGCCATTCTGGAGTTGCGGGAAAATCTGTACCGGCATGGCCTGACCGAAGAGCTGATGATCAGAGCCTTCGCGCTGATTCGCGAAACCGCCGGTCGGACTCTAAATAAACGGCATTTTGACGTGCAATTGTTTGGTGGCTGGTTAATGATCAACGGTATGCTGGCGGAAATGGAAACCGGCGAAGGCAAAACACTGACCGCGACCTTGCCGGCCTGCACCGCTGCTTTGGCAGGCATCCCGGTGCATGTGATTACTGCTAACGATTACCTCGCGGCGCGCGATGCGGAGATTCTGAAACCGCTTTATCTGCGCCTGGGCTTGAAGTCCGGCGCGGTGGTTGACGGTATGGACCTTGAACTGCGCCGAAAACTGTATCAACAACCCATCGTCCATACGACGAATAAACAAATTGCCTTTGATTATCTGCGTGACCGCATCGAGATGGGCGAGGATGTGGGTTTGTTAAAATTTCAATTCAAGCAGATTCAACAGCAAATCAAACAGCCGCAAAGCAATCCTCTGATCATGCGTGGCTTATGCTTTGCCATCATCGATGAAGCCGATAGTGTATTGATCGACGAAGCCAAAACGCCGCTGATCATCACCCAGGCCCGGCCGAGTGAGGCGTCTCCGGAAACCTACGGTGACGCCTTGTATCTGGCCTCGTCATTGTTCATCAACGACGACTTTGTCATGGATCCCAAAACTCGCGACGTGGAACTGACCCCGCAAGGCGAAAATACCCTTGCGGATATGATTATCGGCTTGGGACCGAGTTGGAAAAACAAGCGCTGGCGGGAAGCCATGGTCAAACAGGCGCTAATCGCCGAGTATTGCTTCAAGCGCAACAAGCAATACATCCTGAAAGATAACAAGGTACAAATCATCGACGAGTTTACCGGCCGGGTGATGGAGGATCGGTCTTGGGAGCAGGGCTTGCAACAAATGATAGAAGCCAAGGAAGGTTGCTTGATTTCCGAACAACGCGAGCCGCTGGCGCGGATCAGTTACCAGCGCTTTTTCAGCTGCTATCTCAAACTGGCCGGTACTTCGGGCACGGTGCGGGAAGTGGCCGCGGAAATGCAGCGTGTTTATGGTTTGCATAGCGTAAAAGTGCCTACGCACAGAGTATCGAAACGGATTTTGTTCAGCGAACGGATTTATGCCACGCAGGCAGCCAAGCAGGGCGTGTTTCTGCAACGGGTCCGCGAGTTGCACGCACTAGGCAGGCCGGTATTGATAGGCACCGGTTCGGTTGCCGAGTCGCTGGAGGTCAGTGTTTGGCTGGAAGCGGCGGGTTTGGTTCACCGGGTGTTGAATGCGGAACAAGATCAACACGAGGCTGAGATCATCGCGCAAGCCGGGCAGTTGCACGCTATTACGGTAGCTACCAATATGGCCGGACGTGGCACCGATATAGCCCTGGGATTGGGCGTGGCGGAGTTGGGCGGTTTGCACGTGATTGCTTTGAACTGCAACGAATCCCGCCGTATTGACCGGCAACTATACGGGCGCTCTGCCCGGCAAGGCGATCCGGGTAGCTGCGAAGCGATACTGTCGCTGGAGGATACGGCGCTACGGGAGTTTTATTCGTCTGCTATTCTCAAGACTATGGCCGGCCTGGCTAAAGATCAGCAAGCTTTGCCGGGTTTTTTGGGAAACCTGATATTACGTCTGCCGCAAATTTATAACGAGCGGCAACAGCGCAACGTCAGAAGGCAACTCAGCAAACAGGATAAGCATTTGTCGCGTATTTTGGCGTTTTCCGGCAAGTTTGAATAAACGCTGTGGCCTTAAATTTACTATTTTGTTAAAAATCAGACCGTTTCAAATCAAACTAATCGATTAGTGATTTTTACATGCCCATACGCCACCATTTTTTTTGCGCATTAATCGGTCCTGGCCTGTTCAGTGGCACCGTGTTTGCCGCCAATCTGGATTGCATGGTCAAGCCGGAAATGTACGTCGAGTTGAGTAGCCCGGTGGCGGGGACTGTCGCAGCGCTATTGGTCGATAAGGGTGATCACGTTGCCAAAGGCCAACCGCTTGCCCAATTGGAAGCGTCGGTGGAATTGGCCAAGTTTAACCAGGCCAAGGCCGATGCCGAGACCAATAGCGAGGTACGCAATCAGAAAGTGAAACTGGAATACGCCACGCGCAACCGCACCCGCTATCGCAGCTTAGCCACGACCAGTGTTATTTCACAAATAGAGAAAGACAAAGTCGAGACCGAAGTGGTGTTGGCTGGAATCGAGTTGAGAAAGGCAGAGGAACGCAAAAAGTCGGCGATGTTGGCATTGGAAATGGCCAAGGCGCAACTGGAGGTTAAAACCATCAAAAGTCCGATAGACGGTATTGTGATAGACCGCTATGCGATGCCCGGCGAGTCCGTTAGTGATCGCGCGATTATGAAGCTGGCGCAAGTCAATCCGTTGCGCGTTGAGCTGATCGCGCCGACTGAATATTTTGGTCTGATTCAGCCTGGTATGGAAGTGGAAGTACGCCCTGAACTGCCGGCCAAAAAAGTCGTGAGAGCTAATGTCACCAAAGTGGACCAATTGATCGATCCGGCCAGTGGCAGCTTTACGGTGCGCATGACCTTGCCTAATCCCAGCGACGAACTGATCGGCGGCGTCAACTGTATCGCTACCTTCGATTTTGCCACGCCAGCCCCAACCACGACGCCGACTCCCCCGCCTTTTGTACCGCAGAACGTGGCGCCGGTGAGTCCGGTCATCAAGCGTTGAGCCAAGCAACAGCGCTTACCCGCCGCATTGATACTAACAAATAGGGTGGATTGACAAGCGAACGCCTACCGGTGTTTTTCCTGTCTGAAGCCTCGCGAGAACGGTTTGATGCGGCATATCGGGCAAATTAGCGCAATTCAGGTATATGCTTCGAAGCTGGTATAGCAATTATCTCGAAAACTGCGAGGCAACAGGCAACTCATACAAAGGGCTTGGAATAAAATTGGCTGCTCTCAAGTAGAGTTGTAGCCATTAAATCCGTGAACAAGAGGTAGCCAATGTCATACATGTCAATTAATTCAGGCGCGTCGCAAATTTACAGTGCTGCCGGAACCAATGTTCCGACAGTCAAAAAGGCGCAGCCAAACAGCCCCATACAAGCCTTCCAGCAAGTCCAACCGGTTGCTAAAGACGCCTCCGATCAAAATAACGAAGGTGGTAAAGGCAGATTTATTGATGTTCGAGCCTGATGCCCGAGAATTTCGCCGCAAATTGCCTAGGGTCTGAGGGCAGTCCGGTAAAGCGCCAACGAATTATTCTTCCCTCCTCTCACCGTCGCTATACCCGCAAGGTAGCCTAGTTAAAAAGCCTCAGGCCAATATAGACCTGCCTCCGGCAGCAATCCTGGAAACGAGCCTTTACGGATGTTAAAAAACAACAGCTCCGGTAGGCTGACCACAAGACCTTTCAAGCCTTTGCGTAGATTGTCCCCGTCATCCCAAGGCCAACTGAACACACCATAAAGGCCCTGGCCGCCGGCTATCGCTAGATTGAAGCCGCCCTGCAATGGCCGAGGCCATAGCTGATCTTGAGTGAAGAATAAAAACGCCGCGTCATCCTCGTTCCATTGATAAATCCTCGAACTTAGGGTATTGGATTCCTGTAAATCCACCTGCCATTGCGGCATTTGCCGGTAACGCCGTTGACGCTGCCGTTCCCTGTAGGGCTGGCGCTGAAAGCTGGTGCTTAGTCGATAGGCGCGTTCTATCTGGTCATAGGCGATAAACGGAATCATGTTCAAGCTGCCTTCATCAACGTAACCGCCCAGTAGTCGCTGCGACGCCTGGCTTGTGCTTTCGTTGGTTGTAGACGAGATGTCAGCAACCGTCTGGTTAATGAGCCGAAAGATTTCGGTGGCGCAATTGCGGCCAAGCAAGTTATAGCCATACAGAGATTGCAATTGGCTTTGATAGGTTTCGATTTGCTGCGTGACGCTGTTTTGGAAATCTGCCAGTTCGCTGCTAGGTAGCGGTAAACCAATCAATTTGGCCGCTGCCGGTCGCGATGGAGTGGCTGTCAATGGCAACAGCTGCAAAGACTGCTGATCATGGCGCGGCTTATGCAATCGCATAAGCGCCGTCGCGCTTAGCTCCAGTTCCGAGTAAGCGAGTTCATCCAGCGCTATGGGGCTGTCGAGTTGTTTGGACGCCGCGGTAAACAGTTCTTGACTGTATTGCAGGGCTGCCGGCAAGTTGTCGTTGTCGATAATAGTGGCTTGTGGGTCGTCACTGTCGGGGCGGCTGCGGTCCAGCACGCTCAGATAGCCCGAGGCGACGGCATGGTCCAGCGCATGCAAACGGGCCATTCCCACCAACAGCGGATAACCCCAGTCGCTGCGCTGGCTGTGCATTAGAGTGATTAAATCGGCAAACAAACGCCGCCGAAAATCTTGTAGCTTAGCTCGTTGCGCGGTGTTGAGTTTGTATGTCGCCTCGGGAATTTCTAACAAACTTTCGCTAAGCGGGGATAGCCTGGCGTGTAGCACATCCAGCGCGGCCAGATTCAGCAACTGATTGCGGTAGCGTTCGGCAAATGAGCTGTTCGTGGCGGTAAACCGTGTATCCGTGGGTTCAGCGGGGTTAACTGCTAACTCAGGTTTCAGGGTTTGCAGGGTTTGCCAAGCTTGCTGGCGCTTGGCCGGCAAAAAATCTTCGCCATACTCGTTAACGATGGCTTCGTGCAATTGTTGTAGTGCTTGGCTGTTGTTGCTGGGTTTGCCTGCCTCGACAGGGAACGCTTCCGTCGCCCGGTATTGCGTCAAAAAATAACCTAATCCTTTTATGGGTAGAGGTGGCGCAGAGTCAAGATTTTGCAAGCCTGCAACCAGTGCCTGATCGTCGTGTAGGGCTTGTAACAGCGACAATTGCTGATTTTGAATGAATAGGCGGCGGCTAAAGGTATCCCGTAGTACTTGAAAAAAATCCTCGGACACTTCGATGCGGTGACCGTATATGTTTCGGTTCTCCTGAAAGCCGTAGGCAAACTCAAAAGCCGCCGCATCGTTGCGATACAGGCGCAGCAGGCCAGGTTCGATGTGCTGAAAATGAAAGACTTGCCGGTCGAATTTAATGGCGGCATGGCCGCCGCTGGCGCTGCCTTCGTTGGCGTCTATGTACAGGAATTCGAAATGATGACTTTGGTCTGCTTCGGCAACGGCTACCCAAAGTAAACAGCCCAGCGTCAGCGCCCACTTTGCGAATTTCAAGCCAGCAACTGGCATGACCAAGTGGGCGACTGCCTGCGGGATTATTTTTTCAAACCTTCTTCAATGGCCTGTTTCTTCCAGGGCTCGTTATCGCTCAAACTTTCGGTAAACGCCGAAATTTGCGGTTTGCCGAGCTTGGCTTTAGCAAGTCCACGGCCGATGCCTACGTAAGTATTCCGGTCGGTTTCCCAGTTGGTGATCTCATGACTTTCGGCCAATTCGCTGAGATGTCCGCGAAAACTATCCAGTGTGCCGCTGCTGGACACCACGAAGGTAGCGGTATAGTCGGCCACATCGGTTTCGTATTTATCGCGCTTGTTACGAGACGAGTCGGAGCTGGAGGTAAACGGGCTGGAGGCGCTTTTGAAGATGCCGCCGGAGCTGTCAGACAAGCTGCCTATACTGTCGGACGAACTCTCGGAGCTGGTGGAAAACGAGCAGCCGCTGATCAGTGCAGTTCCCAACGCGATAGTGGTTGCCAAAGTAAATGTTCTGAATGAGTTCATATGCTTGGATGGCTTTAAAAAACAAGTAGTGTTACTGCTTATGCGTGAAGACGCAAGGTTTTACGCCTCTACAGTGTTTTGGGGGAGGTAGGATGGCGAATTGTCAACGCTCGCGGCCTCCGAAGCCGCATGATAAAAAGGGAGAAGAAGGTCAGGGATGAAGAGGCTTACATCCCGTGTTTATACGTTTTTAATGGGTAGTTCGAAGCTCGGGTGCTTAGCGTTATACACAAGTGCCGTCCCACGCGCTAGCGTGGGAACGAGCGAAAAATCTGCTAGTGCGAATGGGGGGCGGCGCGCCGCAGACGTACTGCCGCAGATGCCAGTGCAATGCCGAACAGCGAAAAAGCTCCCGGTAACGGCACAGGCTTAACCCAGGTCAAAGTACCACCAGCATTGTCGACCAAACTGACGCCAGCCGGTAAATTGAAAAACAACTTTGCGCTGTTCGACGCATCGGCTAGTGATTTGACGCCGGCACCATTGGCCCCTTGTATCGTTTGCAGCAAAAACGTGATTTCCAGGGTTTCGCCAGGGTCTATTGTCATGGCTGGCATTAATAATGTCATGTCAAGGTTGGTCAAGGTTGCCGTATTAAACAAGACGGTCCCCCCGTTTTGCGTAATTGGGGTTGTTGTATTGGTGGGAGGGTAGGAGAAACCATTACTAGCCTGACCAATATTGACGAAATGATCGCCTCTGGCTACTCTTGCCAAGCTGCCGTCATTGATGCTAAGGACACCGGTTATGCCCGCGCTGGCGCCAGAGTTTGGTACCAGCGGGCCAAGTGTATACTGGCCGGTAATGTTGACACCAAGCGCTCCGGCCGGCAGCAGTATTGGCGCGTTGCCCAGCGGATTGGTAAAGGTCAAACCTTGTAGTCCAGCATAAGCAAAGGAAGCGTCCGGGGATTCCGATCTTGCCTTGAATACGGCACTCAGCAGATCCGCCTCTGCAAAGAAGCCGGCGCCGGTCTGCGTGGCAAATGCAGGATCAGACGTGATCCCAGAACCGCTGGGGTCAGGGTATTGAACGAACACTGTCGCCGCTGTTGCAAGTTGGCTGGTCGCAAGCGCGCATATGCCAATATATCGTACTAATTTCAACATAATAATCCTCCAAATGTTATGACGTGCTTTAAAGTATCTCTGACTGGTGTTTAATCTGAATGGTCTTAAGTAACTTAGATAGTGATATTGCAAGGAGCCTTGGCTGAAACGGTTGTTCGAGTTGGTTACCGAATCGGAATAACCGGAAACCTTGAATTCCGCCGTGGCGACATGACGCCATCCTAAATGTTGGCGTCGTCGAAAGCAGCTGGATTGGGATCGAAAAGACGCTGATTGCCGTAATCGTTGCCGCCATATTGCAAAATGGCCTGGTCCGCGCGAACAGTGGCGGTAAGGCCGAATAACGCGATGCCGAATAGCGCATAACCTTTGTTTAGATTCATGATTGGATTCCTGGGTTAGTGGATTCGACCAGCGGGAAAATCATGGTTTGGTGCGAACGCTGGCGGGTGAAGCCGAATATGCCCGCCAACCCGGTAAGCATCAAGCCTATGGCTGGCGGGAGCGGGACAGGCGCCGTTTTCACCCAATCGAGCGCAATCGGCGAGTTCAGTAAAGTTCCCGCCGGCAATTGCAAGCTGATCGACGCGGTGTGCGTTGCATCGCTGGTCGCGCTCCAGCCACTGCCGGGAGTGCCCAAGCCGACGCCGGCCACGACCCAGGTATTCAGCGAATAATTCACGGTTAGAATGTCGTTCGGTTTCAGCGTGAAAGCCGGGAAGGCCAGATTGGCCGACAACTTGTCCGCATCTGCCGTACCGCTGCCGGTGAAACCGGCATTTGGGTTGAAATGAAAGTCGAAAAACGGCGATGAAGGGCTATTGGAAGCACCATATTGATACAGCACGCTAACGCCGGGAACATTATTGCCCGGGTAAGTGCCGGCCAACGCGGAACTCAGTACCGTGGCGGCTTGGCCGCTCGCTTCGCTGCCGATTGTGCGGCTGAACACCGCGTCGATGTCGGCATCAATCGCCCCGGCGGCAAAACTGATATTGACGGCGCCGGTATTTTTGAATGTTGCAGTCATGCCGGTGTAGGCATAAGTGGTTTGTGAGCCTGTATCCGCAGCTGCAGAACTGGCCTTAAAGACGCCGCTGCCGAAATCGGCGGAAGCCATAGAGCCCCCGACTGCAATCGACAATACGCTGGGATGATGCTGCAAGGTATTCGCGACCCCGGGGCCGCTGTACTGGACATAAACGTCGGAAGCGATCAACGACAGCACAGGCGGTGGCGAAACTACCGCGGCAAACGTCGAAAACGGATTGACGCATAAAAACAAGGTGATCGGCTTAGCGGGAAAGTTCATGTTTAGGTCTCCTATCGACGGTCGTGTCGATACCCTAAAGCAACAGGCCTCACAAAAAACTCACAACATCGACCGAATTTGTTTGCGGATGATCGGCGAATGCGTGACCGGAAGTTATTTAGTATTAGCTCGATGCCGTCCATTAAGGCTATGAACAGTGTTTAGTCTTTACCGACGTTTGGCGCCGTGATCAGTGCGGCCAGGGACTTTAAGCGGGGAGAGGGTTCGATGCCATAGTGGCCGGCATAGTGGCGCCGACAGCGGCGGTAAGCTAGCAAGGCCTCGGCGCGCCTATCTTCGGCGAGCAGGCAATCGATCAGCCGGTATTGCAGATTTTCCGCCAACGGTTCAATTGAGACGGCTTGCGTATAGCAGGCGATGGCCACGGCTCTCCGGCCTGCGGCTTCCAGCTCGGAACCAAGCTTTTCCAAAGTTTGGATGAATTTGGCAGCGAGATTTTCCCGTTTCGATGCCGCTAATGGCGCTTCCAGGCCGGGCAAAAACGGGCCGCGCCAGACTTTTAACAGGCGATCCGCCAAGGTTGCGGCCTGATTCGGGTCGGCGGCAAATCGTCTGGCGACTTCGTCGACGACCCAAATGTCCAGCCAGCACAATTCCCGATTCAAAGACAGGGTGCCGCCCTGCAACAACACCGCCTCATTCCGTCCCAGCAGTTTGCGCATGCGCTGCAAGGCTACTTCCAGCGCATGCTGGGCGGCATCGGCGTCCGAGTCCGGCCACAGCGCATCGGCCAGGGTTTGTTGAGGCACGCCGTCCGGATTCGTCGCCAGTAACCACTGCAGCAACTGCAATGGCTTGTTGTCTTTTTGCCTGCGACGCGCCTCCGGTTCGAGGCCGTCGATCCTGAACTGGCCCAGCGTCCGGATTTTCACCGGCCACGGCCATTCTTCGCAGGCGTTACCGTCCGGTTGCAGTTGGCGTTGCACTATCCACCAGCGCACATAGTCGGCTTCGATGCCGTGCTCCAGCGCAACGGTACATAATTTGCCGATCACTGCCGGCTGCCAGAACGGGTGCACGTTCAGATAACGCTGGCGCTTGCCCAATGCCAACGCCCGGGCCAGCGAGGCCAGGCCGCCGGCTTCGTCGCCGCCGGCCAATAGGACTTGGGCTTCGGTCAGCAAGGCCATGAATAGAATGAAGGGCTTGTCCGCGCGAACGGCATAGCTTTGCAATTGCAGTAAATGCCGGGCGGCTTCGGCCCGGTCACCGGACGCCGCTAACACTTGCGCCAGCCCATGCTGAACCAGGGCCGCCACCGACGGTAAGTTGATTTCGCGGCAAATCGACAACGCCAGTTCCGCTTCCTGGCGCGCTTGGCTAAAACGCTGTTCCGCCAGCGACAGGCCGGAGCGCAAATGCAAGATGAACGATTGGTCTACCCGTCGATTCGCCGGCAAACAGGCTTCCATGCGCGCCAACGCCGAGCGAAAGCGCTCCCAGTCCATGGCCGACAGCGCGGTATAGGCTTCTTGTCCGTAAATGTTCGGCAAATAAAAATCCAAGCCGTAAGCGGTAGCCAATTGCGCGGCCGCCTCGGTGGCTGCGTAAGCGGCGGCGTGCTCGGCGCATAGGTAAGCGTTTACTGCTTGCCAATTCAATAGATTGATCCGATACAGCGGTTCGTCGTTGGCTATCTGTTGATCCAGTAGGGCGAAAAAGGCGCGCGAACCCTCCGTATCGCCGCGCCAGACATGGTATTGCAACAGGAAGGAAGTCAAAAATACCTGGCGCCCCGATGGACAGTGCGGCAGGCGCGCTAATGCTCGCTGCGCCCAACGTCGGGCCAATTCCAGGTAATCGGGGAAGTGGACCAGAATATTGCCGCAGCCCAGGATCCAGGCGTCCAACTCCGGATCGTCGGCTGCTTCGATTACTGAATCCAGCACAGCCAGTTCGTTCAGCCAGCGTGCCGCGTCGCGAAAGTCGTCCATCACGAAAAACATCGCGCTCAGTACCCCGGCGGCGCTCAGCGCTTTGCCCAAGGGGTCGTCGCCGAAACCGGCGTGAGCCCGTTCGAACAAGGTTTGGGCCAGCGGCGGATTTAACGCCAACTGGGCCGCGGCCCGCCAGAAATCCAGCCACGGGTTGGCCGGCAAGTCGTCCGGTAAACTCTGCAACCAAGACTGCAGTTGCAGGCTTCTGCCGGCGCCCAACTCGGTTTTGGCATGGACCAGAATCAGGCGTTGCAGGTCCAGCCCGGCGCTGGCTTGGCGGTACAGTTCGAAGGCCTGGCCAATCTCGCCGTGGCGTTCCAGCACTCCGGCACTGCGTTTTAAAAATGCCGCGTAACCGTCCTGTCCGAGGTTGGCCCGGTGGCGGGCCAGCAGAAATTCCCGCAGCAAAGGGTGAAGTTGGTAACTGGGGATGGCAGTGTCGATGCGGTTGACCAAATAATGGTTGGCCGCCAGTCGGGCCAACGTCGCCAACACGGCCGGGTCGTCTGCTAAATCGTGCGCCAGCGGCTCGGTTGCGGTTTCTGCGCAGGCAACGGCCAGCAACTGTTGCAAGACGGTGGCATCCAAACCGTCCTGCACCCGTTGCGCTAAATCTGCTTGCTCGTTGGCCGGAGTCGGATGTTCGGGTGGCCGTTGCCGTAATTCCACGGCTAAAGCGGCTGGCCAGCCGCGGCTTTGGCCGAACAACTTGTCGAGCCTGTCGCTGCCGCCGTCGAATCCGGCCAGATCGGCCAGTCGGCCGGCTTCGTCGCGGTCAAACGCCAATTGCGCCGGCGTGAGCATGCCGAGCGGCTGCAATGCAATAGCCAGTCCGGGCGGTGGTTCGTGGCGGCTCAGACACAGTATTCGGTGCTGCACGCCGACGATGCGGCCCAATGCGGCCAATATCCGCACCAGTAACGGCGAAGCGACCACCTGGTGGCAATCGTCGAATACCAGCAGCATTGGCGCGGCTTCGGGCGGCAACAGCGTGCGCAATAACTCGCCGACATAGGCTTCAAGGCCGGGCAAATATTCCGGGCCGAACGCCGGTGTCGCGGAGACCAGGCCCAAACGGGTTGCCGCAGTGCGGAAATGCCCCAAAAAAACGGCCGGGTCCAGGTCATCGCTGTCGAAACGGTACCAAAGTACGGGTTGAGTGTTTGCGGCGGCATAATCAGCCGCTAACGTGGTTTTACCGTAACCGGCCGGCCCGAACAGCCAGACTGCCGAACCGTAGTCGGAATAGCTGCGGTCTATTTGTTCGAACAGGCGTCGGCGGCAAACCACAGCGGGTAAGGTCGGCGCGACCAATTTAGCGGGAAGTTGCGCGCGCACCGGTTTGTCGATCATCCACCCCCCAAGCAATTTATCCACACGAATCGCGTCGGTAGTTCAGCACAAACCAGCGTCCGGCAGCAACTGTTATTAATCCGGTCTTTAATAATCGGCTGGGAAGAGTCCTATAAATAGTATTCTATTCACGCAAAAGCAGTTAGGCTCTTAATATCCATGTGCCCGATGCCGGCTATTCAGCCACAATCCGATGACCTTAAATCAGCCGGCTTACGCGCTAGAGGAAATCAAGAACCGGCTCAGCCGATTTCACTGAGTACCGAAGTAAATATAATGTTCGACGTCGCCCCTTGCGGGTTGGCAATTGATACCACTCCGCGAATCAGTTACGGGCCGGATTTGCTTGCTTGCGTATTCTTTATCCATGCGCGATTGACGGCTATGATGCGACAAAGCTCAAACGCTATCGGGATGTTTGTATAGCTTGGGATGTGTTGCTATTTGCCAACACCCGCTGCCTGCAAATCGGCGTGATAGGAAGACCGTACCAAGGGTGCGCTGGCAACCTGTTGAAAGCCCAGTTCGCGGGCAATCTCGGCATAGCGCTGGAATTGGTCGGGGTGAATATATTCTTGTACCGCCAAATGGTCCTTGCTGGGTTGCAAATATTGCCCCAGAGTCAGCATGCTGACACCGTGAGCCAGCAAATCTTTCATCACTTCCACGACTTCTGCTTCGGTTTCGCCTATGCCCAGCATCAAGCCGGATTTGGTTGGCACGTTTGGCAGGCGTTGGCCGTGTTGTTGCAGCAGTTTTAGCGAGATGTGGTAATCGGCGCCGGGGCGGGCTTGCAGATATAGGCGCGGCACCGTTTCCAGATTGTGGTTGAACACATCGCACGGCTGTTGTTGCAGAACGTCCAGCGCCGTGTCCATCCGGCCGCGAAAATCCGGCACCAATACTTCGATGGTGGTATTAGGCGCCTGGCTGCGCACTGCTGCGATGCAGGCCGCGAAATGACCAGCGCCGCCGTCGCGCAAATCGTCGCGGTTTACCGAGGTGATGACCACGTATTTCAGGGCCATCACGGCGATGGTCGCGGCCAAGTTGGCGGGTTCTTCCGCATCCAAAGGTTGCGGTTTGCCGTGGGCGACGTCGCAGAACGGGCAGCGGCGGGTGCATAAATCCCCCATAATCATAAACGTGGCGGTACCGTGGCTGAAACATTCGCTCAAGTTGGGGCAGGCGGCTTCTTCGCAAACCGTGTGCAGCCGGTTCTCGCGCAGCGATTGCTTGATGCGGTTGACTTGGTCGCCGCTGGGCAATTTGATGCGGATCCAGTCCGGCTTGCGCAAGATTTGTTCGGGCTTTTCCACCTTCACCGGAATCCGCGACAGCTTGTCGGCGTTGCGTTGATGGGTTTCCGGGGTGGAGCGGGAAGGGGCGTTGAGTGTCATATTGCCACCGGGCACTAATGTTTGTTTTTGAATCTCCGCAAGCCCGGCTTTTTCCAGCAATGCTTGTCGAGTTTGTTTTAGATTTCTATTGCTTGCAGTAACTGATGCACAACCGGCACCGCGAGTTCCTGATTAGTTATCTTAACGCCTAAATCGGCCAGTTGGGTTACTTGTAAACCGGCATAGCCGCAGGGATTGATGTCTGCAAACGGCGCTAAATCCATATGGTTATTGATGCTCAGACCATGGTAGCAGCAACCGCGCTTGATACGCAGGCCCAGCGAAGCAATTTTTTGCTGATTGACGTAGACGCCCGGTGCCTTGGGCTCGGCCTGGGCGGCGATGCCGTATTGCCGCAAGGTGTTTATCACTGCGTTTTCCAGGATAGTCACCATTTGTCTGGGGCCTTTGTTTAAACGGCGCAAATCGGCCAACAGATAAATCACCAACTGGCCGGGACCGTGATAGGTCACTTGGCCGCCGCGGTCGCTTTCAACGATTGCGATGTTATTGGCTTTAAGAAAATGTTCGCGCTTGCCATTTAAACCCAGCGTGTAAACCGGCGGATGCTCGACGATCCAGATTTGATCGGCAGTGTTGTCATCGCGTTCGGTAGTGAATTGCTGCATGGCTTGCCAGACGCCGAGATAGTCTTGCGTCCCCAGATCGCGCAGGACGGTGGTCACCTTACTGGGCATCAGTCCGGCTTACAACGCCATCAATACATCAGGGCAGGCCGTCAAGCCCAGGTAGATGGCGTCCAGCTGTTCGCGGCTATGCGCTTCGATCATGACCGTCACCGCCAGATAATTGCCGCCTTTGCTCGGACGGGTGGTGACCGCGCCTTCCAGGATGTCCGGGACATGGCGGCGGACGATTTCCACGACGATGGCGTCAAAATCGTCGCGATGCTTGCCCATCACCTTGATAGGGAATTGGCAGGGAAATTCCAGTAAGCTTTCGGTTTCGCTCATGACAGTGATTTTTTGTAGGCTTGCAATAAGTCGTCCATGTGTTTCCAGACGGGGCCGGGCTTGCCGTCACCGACTTGCCGGCCGTCCAGTTCGATCACCGGCACGATCTCGCGGGTGGAACTGGCGACCCAGATTTCGCTGGCGTTGTGCAGCGCTTCCAGCGCGATGATGTCTTCCTGGTAGGGGATGTTATGCGCGGCCGCCAGTTCCAGAATCAAGTCGCGGGTAATGCCGGGCAGGATTTCATGGCTTTTCGGCGGCGTGATCAATTCGCCGTCCAGCACCGCAAACAGATTGCTGGCCGCGCCTTCCACAACGTAACCGTTGCGCACCAGTATCGCTTCCGCGCAGCCTTGATCCAGCGCTTCCTGCCTAAGCAGAATATTGCTCAGCAATGTAATGGCTTTGATGTTGCAGAGTTGCCAGCGGGTGTCGTCCAGCGTAATCGCCTTGATGCCGTCGATCCGGCCGGCGAACGGCTTGATGTCCGCAGACATTGCAAATATCGTCGGTACGATTTGTTCGGGGAAACCGTGATCGCGTTTCGGCGCATAGCCGCGGGTGACTTGCAGGTAAATGTATTGATCGCGGTCATCTGCCAGCAACGGGCGGAAAATCGCTTCCCAGTCCGCGACGCTGTGCGGCAACGGTAAACGGATGCCGTCCAGGCTGTTGTTGAGCCGGGCAATATGGTCTTCCAGTCTGAACAGCCGGCCGTTATAAGCCGGAATCACCTCGTAGACGCCATCGCCGAATAAAAAGCCGCGATCCAGCACCGACACCTTGGCGTCGGCTAATGGCAGATAAGCGCCGTTCAGATAGACTTGCTCGGTCATTCTTTTTCCAGTAAGCCAATGGCGGCGTCGTAGAGACGGCGGAAAATGCCGCCCTCGGCGACAGCATCCAAAGCCACCAGCGGTTTGCTGAGGATGGATTCGCCAGCCAACGAAATGTTCAGGTTGCCGACCGTGTCGCCCTTGTTCAATGGGGCGAACACGCCTTTATCGATCTGGGTTTCGGCTTTCAACTCGTTAAAATGCTTGCGCGGGGCGGTGACATACAGATCTTCCGGCAAGCCAACCGCGACTTTCGACGTCACACCTTTTCTGACCCGCGCTTCGCCCAGCGGTTTATTGCCTTCGTACAGACGGTGGGTTTCGAAGAAGCGGAAACCGTAATTTAACAAGGACTGGCTCTCGTTAGAGCGGGCACCAGCACTGGCGGTACCCATGACCACAGAAATCAAACGCATATCTTCGCGTTTGGCGGAGGCCACCATGCAATAGCCGGCATCGTCGGTGAAGCCGGTTTTCAAACCGTCAACGGAAGGATCGCGCCACAGCAACAGGTTGCGGTTTTGTTGGGTGATGCCATTGTAGGTAAATTCTTTTTGCTTGTCCCAGCGATAGTATTCCGGGAACTCTTTGATCACCGCGCGGGCTAAGGTCGCCAGGTCATGTGCCGAGCTGTAATGGTTGGGGCTGGGCAGGCCGGTGGCGTTTTCGAAATTGCTGTTGGCCATGCCCAAGCGGCTGGCTTGTTCGTTCATCATCGTCGCGAAGGTTTGTTCGCTACCGGCGACGTGTTCAGCCAAGGCTACGCTGGCATCGTTGCCCGATTGAATGATCATGCCTTGCAACAAGTCTTCGACTGCCACTTGTTTGTTTACCTCAACGAACATTTTTGAGCCGCCGGTTTCCCAGGCGTTCTGGCTGATCGTGACTTTTTCGTCCAGCGTCAAATGCCCGGCTTTCAGCTCGCGGAACACCACGTAGGCGGTCATGATTTTGGTCAAGCTGGCGGGCGATACGCGCTTATCGGCGTCTTTTTCGGCCAATACCCGGCCGCTGTCGAAGTCCATCAAAAAGTAACTGGAGGCCGCGACGCTGGGAGCGGCGGGGGTGAAAATCGGGCTGGCGGCTTGCAGCGAGAAGGCGGTTAACAATAACAGCAGCCCGCTAAACAGGCTGGTTGTCGTGCGGAAAGGTTGGCTCATGGTCGCGATTCAAAATAGTCATTCTGGAAAACAACATTGTAACACCGAGAGCCGCCGCGTAGAAAAACCCGCGTATTGTGCTAAGGCGCTTTAGTCCAAAGCCGGAAATTTTGGCAACTGTTTGGAATAGTTGGGAAGTTCGCCTAAGCGCTGGTATGGCAGATTTTGAATTTGCAGGCGCAATCCTGCAAGGCCATGCAAGCGGTTTGCTCGACGGGTTTGTCTAAAAGGGTGGACATCAGCGCGCGATCAAATTCGCATAGTTCCGGGTGCTGCTGCGCTAAATCGTGATAAACACAGTTAACGGCTTTAATGGTCGGCTGTGTTTGTTCGGCGTCCATTTCGGCGTGATAACCCAGCGATTGCATCAATTCCAGCAGCGCGCTTTGTTTCTGTGCCGGGTCCTTGCCGCTGAATTGCGGGGCCAGCGACTGTGCCAGATTGACGCCCATGCGCCACAGCATTTGCCTTAAAGCGGCTTCGCCCAGTTCGGTTTTTAGCTCGCCCAGCAACAAGTTGCAAAACCAAGGATATTGCTTGGGCAGGCGGTTGCGGCCTTGTTCGGTCAGCGTGTAATTGCGCGAAGGCCGGCCGCCGGTGTTGTTCAGCGCCGCTTCCTGAATCAACTGATCTTTTTCCAGGCCGGTGAGATGTTGTTTGACGGCGTTTCTGGAAATCTCCAACTGGGCGGCCAGCTCGTCGATACTCATGCCGGAGGTGCTGGACAGCAATAATTTTAAGATTTGCTCTTGGCGCGAGCCGGTAAGTTTGACCATGGCGTGTGGGGTGGTCGGAAATAAGTGATGCGGCATTCTACGCCGGATCAGCTATCACGCAAAGCGCTGTAAGTCTATTTTTGACATATAAATAACTTTTATAATAAAAATATTGCAAAAGTGGTTTTTTTCGCTTACTCTGCGTTCGGCTTTAAACAGCCGCATTTTTTTAATTGGCAACTAAAGGCAGACCATCATGAGTGAAACCACAGCGACACTTTACGAACAACTGGGCGGCGAAGCGGCCGTTAACGCGGCGGTCGATATTTTTTACCGCAAAGTGCTGAGCGATCACCGCATCAGCCGCTTTTTCGATAACACCGATATGGACAAGCAGGCAGCCAAACAAAAATCCTTTTTAACCATGGCTTTCGGCGGTCCGAATAACTACTCCGGCGCCGATATGCGCCAAGCCCATGCGCATCTGGTTAAAAAACTGGGGCTGGACGATTCGCACTTTGATGCGGTGGTCGAAAATCTTGCTGCTACCTTACAAGAACTGAACGTGCCGCAAGAGTTGATCAATCAAGTCGCGGCGATTGCCGAAAGCACCCGTAACGACGTGTTGGACCGCTAGGCGCCGGAGTAGGGGATGAGCTTGCATAAACTCAGCGTGAACGACCGCGAAATTGTTTGCGAGTCTGGCGAAACCGTGCTGGAAGCGTGTCTGCGCGAAAACATCGACATCTCCTACGGTTGTCGGCAGGGCGCTTGTCAAAGCTGTATGGTGCGCAGCTTGCAGGGCCCGCCGCCGCCGGCGGCGCAAGACGGTTTAAAAGAGGTGTTGCGCCATCAGAACCATTTCCTGGCCTGCCTGTGTTATCCGCAGCAGGATATGTCTATCAGCATTAGCCCGCCCGCCGATTTTTTTACTGAAGCGACGGTGATCGAAAAAAGTTTGTTGAATGCGGAGACGCTGCAACTGACCTTGCAGTGCCGGGAAACCATGGATTATTACGCCGGCCAGTTCGTGAATCTGAAACGCGCCGACGGATTGACCCGTAGTTATTCGATTGCCAACAATCGTTTACACGCCAACAAACTCAGTTTTCATATCCGCCGTTTGGCCGGCGGCCGTTTCAGCGAATGGGCGCACCAGGAGCTGAATGTCGGCGACAAGCTGGAGGTGTCTGACCCGCAGGGGCTGTGTTACTACCTGCCGACCGCTCAGGAGAAAAATCTATTGCTGATCGGGACCGGCAGCGGTTTGGCACCATTGGCGGGCATAGTCAGTGAGGCTTTGCACCACGGCCACAGCGGCGATATTCATCTGTTCCATGGTAGCCGAGAGATGGATGGTTTGTATTGGATCGAAGAAATGCAGGCGCTTGCCGACCAATACTCTAATTTCCACTACACCGCCTGTATCTCACGCGGCGATGCGCCGGAAGGTGTTGCGAGGGGGCGGGCCAACGATGTAGCAATGGCGAAGTTGCCTAGTCTGAAAGGTTGGCTGCTGTATTTATGCGGCCATCCGGACATGGTGCATCAGACCAAGCGCCAAGCGTTTTTGCATGGCGCGGCTTTGCAGGACATCCATGCCGATGCATTTCATGTGGCGTCGGCCACCTTGGATTGATCGGGCAGCGCATAAACCTTTTGCCGTTCTAGAGCCGCCAAGATGCGGATCTGCTCCAGCACCTGCTGCAAAACCGCCGAATCGTTATCGCGCTGTGACACCATGTAAGCCGGTAATTTGAATCGCGGGCTGTCGGCCACCGGAAACAGTTTGCCGGCTTGTAGTAGCGGTTCAGCCAGGCGTACCGGCAGGAAACTGGAGCCGCGGCCTTGCGCTAGAATCAGCTGCACCGCCATCCAGCCGATATTGACCACTTGCGCCGGCCGTTCCAGATTGGGGTAGCTATTGCTGTGCTGGGCGTAAAACCCGGGCGCCCAATCGACGTAGATGTAATCGTCGTTCGGCCAGGGTTGGCTGGGGTCGGTGGTCAGCAGCACCAGGGTTTCGTCGAACAAATGCTCAATTTGCAGACCGGGGCTGTGCTGGGGGGTGTACATCAAGCCTATGTCCAATGCGCCTGCCACTAAGCTGCGCATCAAGTCGTCTTCAAAGCCGATGTCGCTACGGATGGAAATATCGGGCATGGCCTGCCGTATCTCACCGATCCATTCCGGTAACAAGGTTTCGCACAAGGCAATCCGCGCGCCGATGCTGATGCTGCCGCGAAACCGGCTAGGCAAACCAATGTCGTGCCGGGCTTGTTCCAGGGTTAATAGCAAGGATTTGGCGTGCGGTAAAAAACGCCGGCCCGGCAAGGTCAAACTTGCGCCGGAGCGATTGCGGACAAACAGCGTCACGCCCAAATAGGCTTCCAGGCGCTGGATACGGGTGCTAACCGTCGATTGCGTCACGTACAAACGATTGGCGGCTTCCAGAAAACTGCCGTTGGCTGCGACGCTTAAAAAGGTTCGGATCTGATCAATGTCCATGACTTTAATATTGCATTTATCGATATTAAAGTCCAATAAATATCGCTTGTCTTATATCAAGACGGTTTTTATAGTGCCTAGCCTGTAATGTATCGATTCGATGGCATTAAGTGGCGCGGAGGAAATTATGAAAACTTCAATATGTTCATTTATCAGGCTTTTGGGCAACCACAAAAACGTCCTGCCGGGATTGGTTTTGCCGTGTTTGCTGGCGGCATGCACCGCACCGAGCATTAAGCCTGCCGCGTCACAGATCGACCGATTGCACAGTTTTTTGATTGTGCCGGTGCAAGCGCCGCCGCTGGAAGTGATACCGGATTTGATAGAGCGGCGCGATCCGGCTTATCGACATTTCGAAAACATGGCCTTGGGTTATGCGCTGCCAACGGCGCTTTATCAAATCCCTGGCGGTATCGAAATTGCGGGCATGGTTAGCGACAGCCAAACGGTTGATGTCGATGGGATGACCAAGGCGGCGCCAAGCGCTGCGGGCGGCTCTGCGAATGCTGATTTGGGTTGGACGCCCGCCAAGGCGGCGGCGCAGAAGCTGCGCGGTTTATTGGCGGCGGAAAATCGCAAAGGCGAATTAAGCCGCGAGTATTATCAATTACCTACGGCGGGCGACGCCAGTTTGCAACATTGGCATCAGGCGATGCAAGCCTGGTACGGCCAGAACACCACGCCGGTCGATTATGCGGCGCTGGGCCGCTACGACGCCGTGATAGAGGTAGGGATCGGTAGGTATCGGATTTTTGAAGGGCAAACGTCCTTGCAGCTGATGATCAAGCTCATCGATCCCGTGTCGCGCCATGTCATCGCTCGGACACTATCGGAGAGTTTCAGGGTTGACGACCAGGCGTTCGCCTCGCTTGAGAATGGCGGCGAGGCGTTTAAACAATTGATCGGCGATATGGCAGTGCCACTGTTGCGGCAAACTTTGGGCGACATAGGGTTGCGTATGGCGCCGCAAGCTGACGAGACTTAGTGCGCGGGCCGGTAATCGGATGAGTGTCGTCTATCACAAACGCCTGCGTGGCTGGCGTTTTAGCTTGTTTAATCTGTGTCTGGGTTGCGGTCATGCGCTGGTCATCTTCAATGCCGGCGCCTATATTGCGATGCTGCCCAGAGTTGCAGGCGGCTTGGGTGTGCCGCCCAGTTTTGCGACCTGGACCCAGACTGACTACATGATAGCCCTGGCGTTGGGGTTTCCGGTGGGCGGCTGCTTGGCGCGGCGCTTCGGCGAATACCGGCCCTTCGTTGCGGCTTTCCTGGCTTTTGCCTTGGCCTCTTTCCTCTGCGCCTATTGCACTGCCTTTTACGGCTATCTGGCCGGCCGCATTGTGCTGGGGTTTGCCGGCGGCTTGACGCTGCCCTTGGGTCAGGCCTTGTTGCTGAAGGAATACCCTGATAGACGCAAATCGCTGGGCATCGGTATCTGGAGCCTATTCACGTTGACGCCGTTCACCTTCGGCCCGCCTTTGGGTGGTTGGATAGCCGATAACTTGGGTTGGCGCTGGCTGTTTTGGCTCAACATCCCAGCGGCATTGGCGATTGCCGGTATCGTCGGCGCGCTGTTGTATCGGCGCGGTCACCGGCGATCCTGGCAGCGCTTTGATAGCGTGGGTTTTATCTTATCGGTGATGCTGGTGTTTGGCTTACAGACTTTGTTGAATCAAGGCAACGATTGGGACTGGACCGATTCGACCTACATTAGAAGCTTGATCGCATTGATAGCCGCCACGCTGATTTATTGGGTGGTGTGGGAATTGCACGTGCGCCGGCCATTTTTGGATATTCGCCTGTTTGCCTACCGCAATTTCAGTATTGGCGTGTTCATTTTATTCACCGGTTTTCTGTATTTTCAAGGCTTGCTGTCTTTGCTCATCGTGCAGTTACAACTGGCGTTCGGCTATTCGTCTTGGGAAGCCGGTTTGGTATTTCTGCCGATGGCTATCTGCGCCAAGCCGATGGCCAGCGTCTTGCACGAGATCGTCAAACGCTGCGATGCCCGGCTGTTGGCGAGTGCTAATCTGCTGGGATTTGCCGCCACCTATTTTTGGCTGAGTCGCTTCGACGATCCGGACTCGTTTGCCCAATTGTTCTGGCCGAAATTGCTGGAGGGTGCCTGCCTGGGCAGCTTTTTTGTGCCGATGACTGCGTTGCTGCTGCACGGCCTGTCAGCCGAGCGGCAATGGCGGGCGCTGGAACTGGCTAATCTGTTGCGGATAGCGGCCGGGGCAATCGGCATTGCGGTGCAAGGCATCGTGCTGTACCGGCGGGCGCCGCAGCATCTGACCCGCTTTGCTGAAAATCACGGCGCGTTCGAATTGTCAGATCATCCCGCCTTGGCAACGCTAAATGCCGTGGGATTCGCCGAGCCGGCGGCGTTGACCAAATATGCCAAGCTGGCCGGACGTGATGCGGTGTTACACGCCATGAACGATGCGTTCTGGATGGCCGGTTGCGTATTTGTCGGTATGGCGGCGCTAGTTTGGTTGGCGCACCCAACTCGCACCCCGGTTAAAGTCAGCGTCGAGCAGGAACTGCGCAGGGAAACTCAGGAATTACTCGCGGAGGAGGCCTGATGTCTTTACGCCGACTCATTGCACTGGCGTTAATGTTGGGTATTTCGTCAAGTTGCGCACGGTTTGGTGGAGAAGAAACTACGCGCGCCAGTCTGTTACCCATGCCCGACATGACAGACACCGTCGTCGCCGCGCGCGGCAGTTTCGCAAGCAGCGATGCCTGGCCGGCGCGGGATTGGTGGACCGGCTTTGCCAGCCCGGAATTGCAGCGCTTGATAAGCGTGGCGCTGGCCGATAATCCGGATTTGAAGGCCACCGCAGCCCGGTTGCGGCAGTCGCAGGCGATGGTCGATGCGCAGGCCGCCGAACTTTATCCGACGGTTGATGCCAACGTCAGCTTTTCGGCGCAACGCTTCTCCGCAAACAGCGTGCAAGCCAAACTGGCTGGCGAGAACTTTCGGCAAATGCTGATTAACCCCTTGATCTTGCGTTACCACCTGGACTTTTGGGGGCGCGATGCAGCGGCTCTGCAAGGCGCGGTCGGCCGCTCGCTGGCGGCCGCGGCGGAACTGGCCGATGCGCGGCTGTTATTGGCGTCTGCCGTGGCCAGGGGGTATTTTGAATTGTTGGCTGCTGCCGCAAAACAAGGCATCGCCGAGCGCATCGTCGCCGAGCGCCATGCCTTGTTGAGATTCGAACAAACGCGCCTGGCGACTGGTTTGGCCGCCGACGCACCGCTATTGCAGGCCAGAATAGCCCTCGCCAACGCCGAACAAGGTTTGGCTGCGGCGCGCGCTGACGTAGAGTTAAGTAAAAACCTGTTGGCGGCGCTGGCCGGGAAGGGATCTGATTGGGGGGCGCACATCGTTATCGAACCCGATCAGCCTGAGCAAGCGTTAACCCTGCCGGTTGATTTGCCTTTACACTTGTTGGCGCATCGCCCGGATATTAGCGCGGCGCGACTACATGCCGAGGCGGCGGCCGAGGAAATCAAGGTGGCCGAGACGGCGTTTTATCCGGACGTCAATCTGGTGGCCTTCACTGGTCTGCACAGCGTCAGCTTGAGCGACGTGTTGTTGCAAGGTTCCAGTCTGGCTTACGCGGTCGGGCCGTCCATCGAGTTTCCGATCTTCGAAGGCGGCCGGCTGCGCGCCAATCTGACGTATCAAGAATCCGCTTACGATGCGGCCGTCGAGCGCTATAACCGCAGCTTGGTGCATGCGGTGCAGGAAGTGGCCGATGCGCTGAGCCGCTGGCGCGAGCTGGATGAGCGCCTGACGGCACAGCGGCAAAGCCTGGCCGACGCATTAGCCGCCGACAAACTGGCCGACAGTTTACGCAGTCATGGCTTGTCTGATCGCGCCGCGCCGAGTTTGGCTAAATTGGAGGTCTATCAACAACAGTTTCGCTTGGCGGCTCTGGTGGGCGAGCGACACAAAGCCGAGATCAACATTCTCAAAGCGCTGGGCGGCGGCTACAGCGACACTAAACCCGCAATACCATGACCGCAAACATGCCAAAAAAAATTCGTCCTCGGGAAATTCTGCGCCAACGCCGGCGCCGCTTGCAAGGCGTCACCTTGGCTTTGCTGCTGGCTGGTTTGGCTTATCTGGCGTATTGGTGGCTGGAGCATCGCGACTGGGTGGCCACTGACGACGCCTTCGTGGCCGGGCATTTAATTACGTTGAAAACCCAGACTGACGGTACCGTGGTGGAAGTACTGGCGGAAAACACGCTGTGCGTGGAAAAAGGTCAGGTACTGGTGCGGCTGGATGGTGTGCATGCCGGCATTGCCTTGCAGCAGACGCAAGCCGAATTGGCGGAAGCGGTGCGGAATATCGTTAGTTTGCAGGCCAAAGCCGAGACGCTGAAGCAGCGGGCCTTGGTGAAACAAGCTTTACTGGCACAGGCCAATCACGACCTGGCGCGCTTCAACGCGGCGGCCAAGGACGGCGCGGTTTCCGATCAGCAACTGCAAAATGCCCAGGATAAAAGCCACGAACTGGAGGCGGCGATTAAAGAAATTCGCGCCGAACAAAACGGCGTCGAAGCACAATTGCTAGATTCTGGTATCGATAATCATCCTGCCGTGGAAAAAGCCAAGAGCCGCTTGCGCCAGGCGTTTCTGGATTACCAGCGCCGGAATCTGGTGGCGCCGGTGTCCGGGTGCGTCGCCAAGCGCAAGGTGCAAGTCGGCGATACTTTGAAGGCTGGCTCACCGCTGCTGGCCATCGTGCCGTTGGACGATCTGTGGATAGAAGCCAACTTTCTGGAAAGTCAGATCGCCGGAGTTAGGCCGGGGCAGGTTGCGGAAATTCGCGTCGCGGCGTATGGCGACGAACGGGTTTATCACGGCCGGGTACAAGGCATCACTCCCGGTACCGGCAGCATCTTTGCCGTGTTGCCGACCGATAATGCCACCGGCAATTTCATTCATATCGCCGAGCGTTTGCAGGTGCGTATCGCGCTGGATGCCGGGGAACTCAAGGCCAATCCCTTGCAGCCCGGCTTGTCTACATTAACCCGTATCAACATAGAAAAAGCCGACGGTTTGGTATCGGCATCCGCGGTTACGCTGAATGGCGAGGCTTATCGCACCGATGTTTATGATCGAGAGTTGGAGGGTGCCGAACAGTTGATAGAACAGATTGAGTTGGCCAATCGGCCGCACTAGTTCGGCCGTATTCAGGCGGCTAGCGATTAATTTCCACAAAATTGCTGCAATAATGCGCGGCTACGTGTATCTTTGCCTTCCGGCAAAAATGGCCGACACTCATAAATCAAACCGGCGACTGCGACAAGGTACGCGCCGCTTCTAAAAATTTAAATGACGGATTAACCATGTGTTTTAGCGCCAATATGTCTTTGGGCCTGGGAGTGGCGGGGCTCGTTGCCTCCACGGTAACCTTCCTGGATAAGGACGAAACCTTTTGGGTGAAACTGGCGAGGGCTTACGCCATTTTTCACTTCTCGTTGATGGAATTTATTCAGTATTTTGCTTATCCGGTTGCCGATCAGTGCGGCTACGGCAGCAATCTTTTTCTAAGCGAATTGTCGTCGGTGCATATCAGCCTGCAAGCCTTTGCGATCATGCCGGCTTTGGCGACGTATTCGTCGGACCCTAAAGCCTTGAAGAAAGCTTTTATTGTCGGCAGCTCTTTGAGCGGTTTGTTTTTGATTTTGACCCGCTTGCCGAACGACTGGCAACTGTTTGACATAGATCCTAACTTTATCGGCAGGATGAACTCCTGCCTGTTCATGGGCATTTACCATATCGGTTATGCGATCTCCAGCGCCTTTGGTTTGCTGGTGACTCATGGGTCACTGTTTGCGTTGGCGTTCAGCGCGTTTGTCTGGAAAAACAATTGGCGAATCGGCATCTACCATTGTTTTGGCGCGTTGATGACCTTGTTCATGCCGCAATGGCTGTTTGGCGTCAGTACCGGCGAGGCGGCAGCCATGTATTGTTTTTATTCGATCCCGATCACCGCTAGCTTTATGCCGATATTTAAAAAGTTTTTCTCCGCCCAGTCTGACGATTGGTCAGACGGTGTGCCCGCCAGACAACAGTCTTGATTAGTGCCGCAGAGGCACAAGACATTACGCCTCTGCTATTGCCAGGCTTCAATAAACCCCTGATAAAACGCTGGGTCGGCGACGGTAGCGCCGCGCTGACCTACCAACGCCGACGCAAACTCCTGCGCCCGTTTTAGCATCACGGGCATAGGCCAGTTTTCGGCAATCCCCAATAACAAAACTGCTGCAAACGCATCGCCGGCACCGACCGTATCGACTATTTCAATATGGCTTTCGGGGGCGATACTGAACAACTCCCCCGATGAATTCAGCGCCAGCGCGCCTTGACTGCCGCGCGTAAGCACCACGCCTTTTAAATGATATGTCTGCTGCAATAGGCGCATCTTGGTGTCTACGCTCTGCTGGGCAGGCAGCAATAATTCCAATTCTTCATCGTTCAGTTTTAACCAATCCGCGCCGGCTATCCATCCCAAGACCTCATCCGCTTGCCACCAGGGCGCGCGCAGATTGGCATCCAGAAACACCGGGCCACTCCAGTTCTGTTGCATATCAAGCAATGTTTGTCTGGAAACCGGGTTTCGTAAAGCCAGACTGCCATGATAGAGCAAGCCCTGTTTGTGGGCATGATGGAACGCCTCGGCATCAATGTAGTCGTAAGCTTGCTGGTCCAGAATCCGGTAGCTGGGTTGCCCATCTGTTATGCTGACCGCTACGCTGCCGGTTGGATGCGTAGCGTCGATCTGCATGGCAGATCGCGTCATACCGGTACTTTGCATGGACGCGAGGATCTCGCGGCCGGCGTCATCTTCACCTACACGGCTGACAAACTGGGCTGGCCGGCCCAAAGCTTGCAAATGCCAGGCGACATTAAACGGTGCGCCACCGAGGATTCGGCTGCCGTCCGGAAAATTGTCGAATAGTACTTCACCGAATATCGTGAAAAAAGCTGTCTGCATCTGTCTGGCCTCGCCGCAATTGCTGGTTTAGAGCGATCACAATAATCAACGCCTGCGGAAATGACAATGGCGTGTGAACGGCTATGGTCGTTTTCAGGGCGCTTACCGATGTGTGCTGCACTGATGTGGTGCGTAAAGCAGTTTGGGTGATGTGGCGGCGATTTAACTTTTTGATAAATAGACATTAATAAGATTGGCATGTGGATTGCTGAAAGATGGTCATGAATATAAATACTTTTTTCGATGAAATGCGTACCTCAACCGGTAGCGTCCGGCGCCTGTATCAACCCTTCGCGGAGTGGTTGAGCAGTACCGATCATGCCCAGTTGATGCAAAAGTCCCGAGAAGCGGAAATGCTGTTTCGGCGGGTGGGCATTACTTTTAATGTCTACGGCGACGAGGCCGGTGCCGAGCGCTTAATTCCATTTGATGTGGTGCCGCGGATTCTGGCCGCGACGGAATGGCGGGTGTTGTCGGCCGGCGTGATTCAGCGGGTCACGGCGCTGAATGCGTTTTTAAACGATCTGTATCACGATCAGGAAATCATCAAAGCCGGTATCGTCCCCGCCAGCATTCTGGAAAACGAGATGTATCGGCCGGAAATGCAGGGCGTGGATGTGCCGGGCGGGATTTATGCGCATATCGCCGGCGTCGACATCGTACGTACCGCCGAGAACGAATTTTATGTGCTGGAAGACAATCTGCGCACGCCGTCCGGGGTTTCCTATATGTTGGAAGATCGCAAGATGATGATGCGTCTGTTCCCGGAACTGTTTCGCCGTTATGCGGTAGCGCCGGTTGAGCATTATCCGCAGGTGTTGCTGAACAATTTGCGGGCGGTGGCGCAGCCCGGGGTTTATGACCCGACTGTGGTGTTGTTGACTCCTGGCGCCTATAACAGTGCGTATTTCGAACATGCGTTTCTGGCGCAGCAAATGGGTATAGAACTGGTAGAGGGCCAGGACTTGTTTTGCAAGGACAATGGAGTGTTCATGCGCACCACGGAAGGCCCAAAGCGCATAGACGTGATTTATCGGCGCATCGACGACGATTTTCTCGATCCGCTGGCGTTTCGTGAAGATTCGATGCTGGGCGTGCCGGGATTGGTGTCGGTGTATCGCAACGGCGGCGTCACGCTAGCCAATGCGATCGGTACCGGCGTGGCCGATGACAAAGCTACTTATACCTATGTGCCCGAGATGGTGCGTTTTTATCTGGGCGAGGAGCCTATTTTGTCCAATGTGCCCACGTATAAACTGGAAAATCCCGACGATTTGAAATATGTGTTAGAGCATCTGGAGGAGCTGGTGGTCAAGGAAGTGCAGGGTTCCGGCGGTTATGGCATGTTGGTGGGGCCGACCTCGTCCAAACAGCAGATAGAGGATTTTCGGGCGCGGATTTTGGCCGAACCCGACAATTACATCGCCCAACCGACTCTGGCTTTGTCGACTTGTCCGACGTTGGTTGAACAAGGGGTGGCGCCGCGCCATGTGGACTTGCGACCGTTTGTGTTGTCCGGCAAAACCACCACGCTGGTGCCGGGCGGCTTATGCCGAGTAGCGATGCGGGAAGGTTCACTGGTGGTGAACTCCTCGCAGGGCGGCGGCACTAAGGACACTTGGGTATTGCACGGAGACTCAACATGCTAAGCCGCACCGCCGACCATCTTTACTGGATGGCCCGTTATATCGAGCGCGCCGAGAATATGGCGCGGGTGCTGGACGTCACTTATCGGATGTCACTGGTCGCCAATAGCGCCTACGACGAAGCCGCACGCTGGAAACCCCCGGTGCAGATTGCCGACGATATCGAGGCTTTCGAGAAAAACTACTCCGGCTACACTGCGGTCAATGTGATTCAGTTCATGGCTTTGGATGAGCGTAACCCGTCCAGCATCGTCAGTGCTCTTAACTCGGCGCGCGAAAACGCGCGTGCCGTCCGAGTGGCGATGTCTTCGGAAATGTGGGAGACCGTCAATGCCTTATGGTTGGAACTTAGGCAACGGATTCGACAAGGTTTACGAGAAGCTGAGATCAGCGAATTTTGCGATTGGGTGAAATCGCGTTCGCACCTGTTTCGCGGTGTTACCTTCGGCACCATGTTGCGCGACGACAGTTACAAGTTCGTGCGTTTGGGCAGCTTTGTCGAACGGGCCGACAATACCGCTAGACTCCTGGATGCCAAGTATCAATTGCTGTTGCCGGCCGTGGAAGCTCCCGAGGGTCAGGTCGATTATTACGAATGGAGTTCCTTGCTGCGTTCGGTATCGGCATTCGAGGCCTATCAAAAAGTATTTCGAGATACCATCGAGCCCTGGAAAGTGGCCGAGTTACTGGTTTTACGCGACGACATGCCGCGCTCCTTGCATGCCTGTTACGACGAACTAGCGCCTATCCTGGAGCAACTGTGTCGGCAGCGCGGCCGGGAGTGTCTGCGCTTGGCCGGCGAAAATCATGCGCGGCTGCATTACGGGCGGATGGCCGACATTTTTAAGACGGGCTTGCATCAGTTTTTGCAGGATTTCATTTTGCGCAACAACGCGCTCGGCGTTGAAATTCAGCGGGCCTTTCTTAATGGACCGGAATAAGTCCTTGCGTAAACAGTGCTGTAAGTAATTGCTGCACCGACTGTTTAAGCAAAATTTTGGCGATCCAGCCTAGCGGACAAATAGAGTTAGAGGAAAACGGATGATAAATTCACTGATCCACCCCAAACAGGGCGACAAGGCCAATTCGCCCTGGTTTGACGAGTTTCTGGTCAAGTTGCTGGAAAACCGGGATCGAACCGGCCTGACCGAAATGATCCGCGAAATCGATGCGTTAATGTTGACGGTGGAGCCAGACTGTTCGGCGGCCTATGTCAGCGAATTGGCCTTGATGACGCCTTACCACTATTTGGTCACTTTACAGTCCGAGAGCCATTGGACTCACGTGCTGCGGATTGATATGAATTCGCCGGACTTGTTGGTGCGGGAAGTGCGTGCACCCGGTCGGGCTGACATTTTCCGCAGTCTGAACGAGGTGTATCCGATTGGCGCCCACAAGCCTAACTCGCGCTATATGGGTGAGATTTTCCGGGTCAGTAACCTGCATGAAGTGGTCGAGCAGCAAAAAGCCAGGGAAATTCGCTTTTTTAATCAGGATCAAATTCGCAAACTGGAATTGCCCGGCAATATGGCCATCGTCAAACCGTCGCCGTATACCCATAACATCGTCGCTTACTGGGAAAGGCCGCCGGAGGACATCCGAGTATATGCCTTGGGAAACAGCATCATCCTCGATGAAGTGAATCGCGGCTATCTGCAAGCCAAGGAAATTCAGGAGGAATTGGGGCTGGATAAACTGATTCGGCCCATCGATCATTTAGCCACCCGGGTTTACAGCCAGAATCGGGAAGTGGCGATTTTGGAATATTTGACGCTCTCCAGTTATTACTATTGGGGGTCCTACGATATTGCCAATCAGAATTCTTCGACCAACGTCACCAAAAGCATTCATTATCCCGAGGAACGCATTAGTCCGGCCAAAGTGTTTACCGCCGCCAATCATCCGTATTTTGTTAATCATTTGGTGGGCTTGCCGTCACCGACCGAAAGTTTTGTACGCAACTATGGACCGCGCTTGCATCATGTGGCTTTGGAAGTAGCGGACGGTGAGATCAACGGCCAGGCCAATATCGATTATGTAGTGCAGGCTATCCGGGCCAGAGGTAAGGACTTTCTGCTGGATGTCATCGGATCGCGTGAGGAAGGTTTGAAACAGATTTTTTCCAGCGCGTCCGAGCATTCGTCGTTGATCGTGGAATACGTGCAGCGTTTCGGTAATTTCGACGGTTTTTTCACCAAGCAGAACGTTGCTGAATTAACGCATGCCGCTGGGGTAGAGGAAAATCTACGCTTGTTGCAGGCAGAGAGTGAAGCAGTCAGTCCGGTGTCAGCATGAGTATCAGAGTCGCGATTAACCACAAAACCAGTTACCACTACGATCATCCGGTCCAGTTGACGCCGCATGTGCTGCGGCTGCGGCCGGCTTCTCATTCGCGGACGGCGGTCAGTGCCTATTCACTGACCATCAAGCCGGATAAGCACTTCATCAACTGGCAGCAGGATCCGTTTGGCAATTATCTGGCGCGCTTGGTGTTTCCGGAAAAAACCACCGAATTTTCGATAGAAGTGGATCTGATCGCCGACATGACGGTGATCAACCCCTTCGATTTTTTTCTGGAGGAATACGCGGAACATTATCCGTTTGCTTATCCTGAGCAATTGGCCAAGGAGCTGGCGCCCTACCTGGAAATTCGCGAACAAGGGCCTTTGCTCAAAGGTTTTCTGGCCGGCTTGAAGCGGGATAAGCAAGGCATCGTCGATTTTCTGGTGAGTATCAATCAAGCCGTGAATCAGGTCGTCAACTATGCAATCCGCATGGAGCCGGGCGTGCAAAGTTGCGAGGAAACCCTGGAAAAAAAGCTGGGTTCCTGTCGAGATTCCGGTTGGTTATTGGTGCAGGTATTGCGGCACATGGGTTTGGCAGCGCGCTTTGTATCGGGATATTTGGTGCAGTTGGTGGCGGATGTGAAATCGCTGGACGGGCCGTCGGGTACCGATCACGATTTCACCGATCTGCACGCCTGGGCCGAGGTATATATTCCCGGCGCTGGCTGGATAGGTATGGATCCGACGTCCGGACTGTTTGCCGGAGAAGGCCATATTCCCTTAGCCTGTACCGCAGATTATGTCAGTGCGGCGCCGGTCAGCGGCGGCTTTATCGGCAAGGCCGAGACTACCTTCGATTTTTCCAATCGTGTCAGTCGCATCCATGAAGATCCCAGGGTTACCAAACCTTATACCGATAGGCAATGGGCAGACATTGAGCGTCTGGGCGAAAAGGTCGATGCCGAGCTGAAAGCGGGTGATGTGCGTTTAACCATGGGCGGCGAGCCGACTTTTGTGTCCATCGATAACATGGATGCGCCGGAATGGAATACCGATGCTGACGGCGAGGAAAAGCGCAAGTTGGCCGGAAAATTGGTCAGACGTTTGCGCGACAGCTTTGCGCCGGGCGGCTTATTGTATTTCGGCCAAGGCAAATGGTATCCGGGCGAGCCGTTGCCACGCTGGCAGTTGGCGTGTTTTTGGCGCAAGGATGGCAAACCGATTTGGAAAAATCCGGCCTTATTGGCGGATGAGACCCGTGATTATGGATTCGATCTCAAGCATGCGGATGCATTTATCCGTGATTTGGTGAAACGGCTGGGCGTGGCCGGCGAGTTCATTCTGCCGGGTTTCGAAGATCCTCTTTACTACCTGTTACAGGAAGGATTGGTACCGAAAAACCTGGATCCTTTGCGAGTCGATTTGAAAGACGACTTAGAGCGTCAGCGCTTGGCCAAATTGCTCAGCGCGGATCTCGGCGCGCCGGTCGGCTATGTGTTGCCGCTGCATTGGAGCTATCAGGCCGGCTCTTGGAACAGCAGTGCTTGGGAATTTCGGCGTGGGGCTATGTTCCTGGTGCCGGGCGATTCGGCGATGGGTTTGCGTTTACCTCTGAACAGTTTGCCTTGGGTGCCATTTGAAAAGCGCGATCACCCCCATGAACGTAGCCTGTACGAACCGGTGGAGCCTCTGGGCGATATTGATTCGGAAGTTAGCCGTCGTTACAGTCAAATGGCCAAGCAGGGACTACATCCGACCGAAATGGACGCAGCCGATGATGAGAGGCCGCACGATCCGGAATGGGTGCCGCATACCGCTTTGTCGGTTCAGGCCCGTGAAGGTCGTTTATTTGTATTTGTGCCGCCCACGACCGAGTTGGAACACTACCTGGACATTATCGCGTCGGTGGAAGCTACGGCAGCGGCTTTGAAAATGCCGGTGGTAATAGAGGGGTATCAGCCGCCGCACGATTTGCGTCTGACCCGTTTGCCGGTGACGCCCGATCCTGGCGTGATAGAGGTGAATATTCATCCTGCCGCCAGTTGGAAAGAGCTGGTGAACAACACCACTACTTTGTACGAGTTGGCCCGGTTGACCCGGCTCGGCACCGAGAAATTCATGCTGGATGGCCGGCATACCGGGACCGGTGGCGGTAATCATGTGACCTTGGGCGGCATTACACCCGCCGATAGTCCGATTTTGCGGCGACCGGATTTGTTGCGCAGCTTGGTTACGTATTGGCAGCATCACCCAGCCTTGTCCTATTTGTTTTCCGGCTTGTTTATTGGTCCAACCAGCCAGGCGCCGCGCGTCGACGAAGCGCGCAATGACAGCCTGTACGAGCTGGAAATTGCCTTTCAACAGATGCCGGAGGGCGAAGTGGCCGCGCCGTGGCTGGTCGATAGGCTGTTCCGCAATTTGTTGGTGGATATGACCGGCAATACGCATCGTAGCGAGTTTTGTATCGACAAACTGTATGCGCCGGGTACCGATGCCGGACGGCTTGGGCTCCTGGAGTTGCGTGCGTTCGAAATGCCGCCGCACGCACGAATGAGTTTGATGCAAATGCTGTTGCTGCGAACCCTGGTAGCTTGGTTTTGGCGCGAGCCCTACAAGAAGCCTTTGGTGCGCTGGGGGACGCAATTGCATGACCGATTTATGTTGCCGCATTTCATTGCCAGCGATATTTACGATGTGGCGCGCGATCTGCAAGCTGCGGGTTATGAATTCAAGACGGAATGGTTCGCGCCGTTTTTGGAATTCCGGTTTCCTAGAATCGGTAGTCTGCGGGTTAACGATCTGCAATTGGATCTGTATCAGGCTATTGAGCCGTGGCACGTGTTAGGCGAAGAAATCACCAGCAGCGGCACCGCCCGTTATGTCGACTCCTCGGTGGAACGCTTGCAGGTGTCTCTGAGTGGGGCGATGGGTGAACGCTATGCCTTAACCTGTAATGGTCGCAGGGTACCGTTAAAGGCCACCGGCAAGCAAGGCGAGCTGGTGGCGGGCATCCGGTATCGGGCTTGGAACCCGCCCTCGGCTTTGCATCCCTCTATCGGTGTGCAGGCGCCGCTGGTATTTGATTTGGTTGATACCTGGAACGGTCGGTCTATCGGCGGTTGTACGTATCATGTTTCTCACCCCGGCGGCCGCAACTACGACACGCTGCCAGTTAATGCTTACGAGGCTGAAGGACGCAGGGTTAGTCGTTTTTGGCAGCACGGGCATACGCCAACCGAAACCGTGTTGGAATTACCGAGTGAGGAGTTCAATAAAGATTATCCGTTTACGCTGGATTTACGTTGGAATGCGAGCTAGATAGAACGAGGAAATTAAAAAACCTAATCAGCGAGTGTCGGTTTTTTTTACAATTTAGCTTGAAATTGACTCGATTTGCTATACCATCCTTACCTGCGGAACGAGACAAAGTGGCTATAGCTATTTGAACTTGTTATGAATATTTGTTTATAGGGTGGGGTGTATCTTGAATCGACAGAAGCAGTCTTTCGATCATTGTTTCGAGGTATTTTTAGCTGATACGCCGGAAAGTAAAAAAATTCATTATCAACTCAGATACCGGATTTATTGCGATGAAATGGGCTTCGACGATACGGAGCGGTTTCCGGCGCAGCAAGAAATCGACGAATGGGATAAAAGCGCAGTTCATTTTTTAGTCAGGCATAAATATACGCAACAATGGCTGGGCGGGTTGAGGATGGTCAGGCCCAAAGGTCACGTTTTTCCGTTTCAGGAAAGCAGTAGTTCGCATCAACGGCTACCAAGCGGCAGATACAAAAATTCAGTTGAAATTTCCAGGTTATGCGTTACTAAGGAAGCAAGGCGCTTTGTCTTCAGAAACCCGGCTATAGAGGTAGCTGAAGAAAATCGCAAAATTAGTTTTCTGCACGATTACCGCAATATCAATAGAGACATAATGTGGGGGCTGTATCGAGCTGCGGCGGTTTATTCCGTCCAGCAGGGCATTAAACATTGGTATATGTTAGCCAATCCGGCGCTGGCGTACAGTATTAAGAAACAAGGCTTAGATATACAGCAACTGGGCGATGCTAGTCGTCAAAGTGCACGTCTGCTGTATTATTTGAATACAAAGCAAGTGCTGGAAAACTCTTTATGGTTTGAGGGTTACCGACACGATTTTCGCTTATATTCGGATATTGCAACTGACGTTCCTGTCGATATGAGGGGGCGCCAGGTAAAGCAAATCGGCGTTATTTCTTATGTGTCGAGAATCTGATTTATCCGTTTAAATCCGCCGCGTAAAACCCTAGCCTGCAATTATAAACCGTTCTCGCTGGTAGGCCTTCTATGTCAATCCTGGTGTTCATCAGTATGATTACGCAGCAAAGCTTGCAGTCCGTATTTTTCAAATAAACCGTACAAGGTTGGCCTGGTAACACCCAATAATTTAGCTGCTTCGGATATGTTATTGTCTGCGTAGGTCAGTGCGCGTTTGATGGCGATCGTTTCTGCCGCTTCTCGTACCGATTTGAGATTCAGCGGCATAGACTTGTCGCTATCGGTACCAATTTCCAGCTCTTCGGCGGTGACGAAATTGTTGTCGGATAAAATGACCGCACGTTTGATTTTGTTCTCCATCTCCCGAATGTTGCCAGGCCAGTTATAAGCTTCAAGAGCACGAGCGGCGTCGTGGGAAAAATGTTTTTCTTTGGAGTTGTTTTCGCGGCAATAGCGCTGTAGCAAAGCATTAGCTATCGTAATAATGTCGCCTTCGCGTTCGCGTAGTGGGGGAATGTCAACGACGATCTCACTGAGCCTGTAATATAAGTCGCCCCGGAAATTACCTTGCGCAATGAGGTCGGGTAAATGGCGATGTGTTGCACATATAATGCGCACATCCACGGCAATTTCCTTTCTACCCCCTAACCGTTCTATGACCCGTTCCTGGATAAATCGCAGCAATTTTGCTTGCAAGGCAAAAGGGAGGTCGCCGATTTCGTCTAAAAAGAATGTGCCGCCCTGCGCATATTCGATTTTGCCTTTGGTTTGCGCGACTGCGCCGGTGAATGCACCTTTCTCGTAGCCAAATAATTCACTCTCTAACAATGTTTCTGGTATGGCCGCGCAGTTTACCGCTACAAACGGTTGTGAGGCGCGTGTGCTCAGGCGATGTAAGGCTTTTGCCAATAGCTCTTTACCGGTGCCGCTTTCGCCGATTAGTAAAACGGTTGCTTGAGTCGGTGCAATTTTTTCAATCATCCGCATGACTGCCTGCATTTGCGGACTGGTGGCGATCACGCCGGTTAGGGGCTTTTGTTGCTGCAATATTTGGTAGTCGCGCTCCAATGCGTCGAGTTGAAACGCTCTTTCTATAATCAGGCCCAAGACGTCCGGGTCTACCGGCTTTTGATAAAAGTCATAAGCACCTAAGGCTACTGCATGAATCGCATTTGCGCGATCATCATTGCCGGTTACCACGATTATCTTGGTGGCCGGTGCTAATGCGAGAATTTCCTTGAGAGTGGCGAGTCCTTCAGTGGCGTTGGTGGGGTCGGGCGGTAAACCAAGATCCAAGGTAACGACGCTTGGCGTATATCGTCTAAGTGCAGCTATTGCTTCGTCTCTATTACTTGCTATTACTACTTCGTATTGCTCGAAGGCCCATTTCAGTTGTTTTTGTAAGCCTAGGTCGTCCTCGATAACTAACAGTACTTTAGAAGTGATCATTATTTCCTTGATTTGCGGAAACTCGCTGAGCTAATGGTAATTGGATGGTGAAAGCAGTGCCGCGGCCTGGATTGCTATCGACCCGGATATTTCCGGACTGCTTTAGAATGTAATCTCGGGCTTCGTAGGCGCCGATGCCCATTCCGGCGTTGCCTTTTGTCGTATCGAACGGCTTGAATAGGCGTTCTGCAATGAACTGTTGGTCCATACCTATGCCGTTATCGATAATTTTGATGACAGCATAGTCTTGGTTTTTTGTTAATTCAAGCTTAACCCATCCATCGCTTGTCGCTATGGCGTCTTGGGCGTTTTGCACTAAATTAGTCAAAATATTGGTAAGTTTGATTTTGTCGGCCGTCACGAAGCACTCGCTGAGTGTTGTGTCCATCTGCAACGGCGGAGTGCCGAGATGTTGTTGCGCGATGTATTTAACCAATTCCACCAAATTGATGAAGGTATTGGCTGTGGTTGTGTTGGTCTCGCCTTGTTTTAACTGTTCGACAATATGGTGCATTTTTTTGACCACATTATTTAGTGTGTCTATGGTATCGTCGAAGAAGTCCGGGTTATGTTTATGCTTTTCCGCGTTTTTTACGATCAGGGAGATCTGGGCCACCAGATTTTTGAGGTCATGTACCAAATATGCTGAAAGGCGGTGATAAGTTTCAAATTGACGATTATTGGCGAGTTCTTCACTTGTCCGGTTGAGAGCGAGGGCGTTGGCAAGTTGCATTCCCACAGTTTTTAAAAGATCGTGGTCTTCCCAGTCAAGCTTTCGTGGCGCGCGCGCCTGCGTTAACACGACAAAAGCTTCAAGTTTGTTTAGGTGAAATAGCGGCACTATCAGCCACACTTGGCTATCTTCGTAGCACCACGGAGATAGATCTATGTCGTCGTATACTTCCGGAGCATGAGCCAGTTCGAAAAAATCGATGACCCATTGCTTGTTCGCTAAATATTGAGGCAGGTCGCCGATGTTGTGGAGATATTCAATTTCTTGCGGAGTGAGTTTGAGGTTTTGTTCTGCAGCTAGAAAAAAATGGCCTTGATCGTTTTTTAACCACAAACCGCCTCCTGCGCTTTCTACTAGGTCCGTTAAAGTAGTTATGATGAATCCTTTTAGTTCCTCAAGCGACTCAAGTTTTGCCAATGATTTGCTGATCTTGAGCCACTCTTCACGGTAATCGTAGCTGTAGTGGAAAAAGTGCTTACTAAAATACACCTTGGAGATCGCTCGTATTTTTCCAGATGTAAACGGGATAATCAGCAGGAGAATGGCGAGAAAAATAAACAGAGTTTGTGCAGCCTCACCCCATTCGGTATTTGCGCGTTTGATATAAAAACCGGCAAACGACATAAGGATTAAATAGATGCCGCAACCGAGGAGAATCGTTGAGTAAAAAATAGTTTTGCGAGGTGTTGTCAGTTCCGTACTTTGGCTGTTAAGCTTTAGTCGGGTCAATGTGACTGCTAAAAGTGGTGTCATGAGTGCGTTAATTACACCTCGTGACTGCCAGAGCTCGAAGTCCAGGCTGCTGAATAGCAGTGATTTGCTGTAAACGAGCAAATCGAATGCGAATAGCGAGCCAAGGCTTATACACAGAAATTTGAGATTCCACCTTTGCTTCAGGGGGGTGCTGCGATAAAGCTGCTCAACTAGGATGAGGCCAAATACAGCGGATACAACGTGCGATGCGAAACGAGGATCGACGTTTAGATGTTCTCGGATTAGGGTTAGGCTGCCAGGGAAGATCTCGATACCTAAAACCAGCATTAAAATCAGGGTAACGACTACGCTAACGTTCGACTTAAATATTTGCTTGTGATCGTTGTATATTTGTTTGGACAGCAGCGTTCCAAGTTGAAGAAACCAAGATGCATTCCGGAGAGTTTCGTACGGTAGCGTGTCAGCGAAGAAGAAATGGCTATTTTTTGTGGCGATTATCACGCTTGTGCACCATGCTAACGAGCACAAAACTGCTATTATGAAAGGCAGATGCCAGTTTTTCCTAAAGCAAGCGTATAAAAGTAAAAAACCATAAGCGATGGCTGCGCTTAAGTAGCTGTAATAAATGTAGCTTTGCATTTAGCGTCGATGTTTAAGTGTTTTTTCAATACGTATAATCATTATACGACCTTATAAGCAGTAGGCAGGATCATTACTTTGCAGATTCAGGCTGACATGAAAGAATTATTTAGTGACGTACTAGCCAATGCGCAATTCTCTGACGGTTCCGGTTGGAAACGATACCGCCTTAATGCGGGTGAGACCATCGTAAAAAAAGGCCAGCAAGGAAATACATTATTTCTCATAGAAGAAGGTGTTGTTAGAGTGTTGGGTGGTGCAGAGCTGGATGGTAATCGGCGAATAAGCCCAGGTCTCTGTGATTTAGATGCTGGGGCGGTATTTGGGGATGTCTGTTTGTACGAGCCTAGGGAGAGAACGGCTTCTGTTGTTTCATTGACTGATGTGTGTTTACTTGAAGTTCGTAGTGACATGTTGAGTGTTTATTTGGACGATCATCCGGTGCAGGGTTATTTATTTTTGAAAGGCTTGTTTCAAGCTATGTCCAATCGTTTGGGATTGGCAAATGATCGAATAGAGCATTTACTGGCGTGGGGAATTAAAGCGCATGATATCGATAAATATTTGTAGTTGGATGATGCTCGTGAAAATGAGAGGGCAAGATGGATGTGGGGCCTAAGTTATCACTGGCAGAAAGTTTTAGCCGTTACTTCAAGGTGGGGCTCGCTGAAAGCGATGCTCAGAAGGAATTTGTTTTTCAAGTAAGGTACCGTGTCTATTGTGAAGAGTTTAAATATGAACCTGTTGAACGTTTTGCTAATCGCCTTGAAGTAGACGAATACGATCAATATTCCCGCCACTGTTTGATTACGCATTTGCAAACTGGTATCCCTGCTGGTTGTGTAAGAATGGTTCCTGCTATCGGGGAACGACAAAATAAGCCATTGCCGTTAGAAAAATACTGTGGAGCTAGTTTAGACAGCAAGCTTATAGATAATTTAAAGCTACAAAGAAATACAGTATGCGAAATATCAAGATTGGCTGTGGATGGGGCGTTTCGTAGACGTACCGGCGAGACTCTAACCCGCTTCGGTGAAATTAACGGCTTACAGTTTTCGCCTCAAGAGCAGAGGACTTTTTCGTCAATAGCAGTTGCTTGTTTTTTTGCCGCCACAGTCCTAACAGAGGTTGATGGACGTACAAATGTGTTTGCGATGATGGAGCCGTTCTTGCCGCGGCTGATGCATCGGTCAGGTATAGATTTTCAACGAGTTGGTAAGGATATTGACTATCATGGTATACGAGCACCTTATTTCATTACTACTCAGGCTGTTTTAGAAAATATGCATCCCGATTTGCTAGAGTTATATTCCTGGATAAAAGAAAATATTGTTAATTAATATGGCGGGATCGAATGTAATTATATATTTCTAGGCGATTAGTAAGTAGTCAAATAAAATATTGGGGTTTTGGTAATAGGATGAAAAGAAAAATAATCAGTTCCGTAGTTCTCGCATGTACGTTTTTATTGCAAACAGCGGCATGTTCCTCGCCGGAGGAATCTGCTCGGAGTCATTTGCAAAAAGGTAAGGAGCTTTTTGAAAAAGGGGAATTTGATAAGGCATTGCTTGAGTTGAAGACAGCCAGTCAAAGCAGCGATAAGTTTGGTGAGACCTATTTCTATATGGCCCTATTGGACGAAAAAAATAATAATTTCAAGTCGATGCGGCAAAACCTGATTAGGGCCTTAGAGTTAGAGCCAAGTTTGACTTCCGCAAAAATAAAACTAGGTAAGCTCGATATTGTTTTTGGAGATCTGGAGAAAGCATTGGAGCAAGCGGAGTCAGTTTTGACAAGTGACTCAAGCAATATTGATGCAAAAATGATCAAGGCATCGGTTTATATTAAGCAGTTGAAAAAAGATCAAGCAGCAGAAATAGTTGATTTTGTTTTAAAAGATAGCCCGGATAATGTTGAGGCTTTGTCATTGCAAGCTGCTTTATTTGCTGAAAAAAATGAAATAGATCAAGCTTTGGGGGCAGTAAATAAGGCATTGGAAGTACAGCCCGCAAACCTTCCTTTGCGCTTATTTAAGATAAAACTGGATGCAGGGCTGAATAACATAGATAGCGTAATAAAAGGTTATCAGGAGCTTATTCAGTTATACCCAGATGCCGGTAATTTTAAGCTGAGCTTGGCTTCCATTTACTCGATGACTGATAAGCTTGAGGAGGCGGAGAGACTATTGAGGGAAATGGTCGAAAAATCAAATGATAAAGTCGAGCCTGAAATAGTTTTGTTCGAATTTTTAAATGCTCGTGCTAAAGATCGAGTGATTCCTGAGTACAAGGCTATGCTTAACCGCCATCAAGGGCAACCTAAGGTGTTGTTAGAGCTCTCGAAATGGATGGTTGCGTCAGGATATGCTGAAACTGCTAAGGAAGGGTTAGAACAAGTTGTTCAGCTAGAAAAGAATAACGAAGCAGGCTTGTCAGCCCAGGTCATTCTTGCGGAAATTGCGCTAACGGAAAAGCAGTTTAGTGCTGTAGAAAGCTCTTTAAAAGATATTCTTAGTATCAATTCGGAATTGATTCAGGCAAATTTGCTTAAAGGTCGTTTTTTGCTGGCTCAAAATAAAACGGATGAAGCTATTGAGTTCCTTAATAAACTTGTATGGAACAAAACTAATGTAGACGACGTTTATTCTTTGTTAGGTGATGCTTATTTAATAAAACAAGATCGGAAACAGGCTGAGAAAAGTTTTAAACAGGCGTTAGAAGTTAATCCAGCAAATTTGGCTGCTTTTTCTCGTGTATATAGTAACTACGTACAGGCCGGGCAAAATGAAAATGCTAGGCAATATCTTGAAAAGGCTTTATCGCTAAAACAAAACGACATTTTATTGCTTACTAGTAAGGCTGAATTGGATATTTTAGAGAAAAAGTGGGATGGCGCCCAAGAGTCTATTCAACGGCTAGCACTTTTTTCTAAAGATAAGGCGATGCCTATATATCTTCAAGCCAATGTTTTACAGGGTAAAGGTAAGTATGCTGAGGCAATTAGCTTGTATGACAAGTTGATACAACAGTATCCTAATCATTTAAATTCTTTGATTAATTTAGTCAAATCTTACGAGGCTCTTGGGCAAAGAAATAATGCTGTTGCGTATTTGGAAAAGCTGCATGTAAAGTATCCTGATCAATTAAATACTGTCGGCGTACTGAGTGATATATACATTGCAAATAATGATTTTGTAAAAACCAAAAAGCTGCTGACGGATCAGCTTAAACATACTCCAAAAGCAGCATCGATTTATCTCGCTCTAGCAAGGGTTGAGGCAATGATGAATAAAAATATTTCTTCAGCCAAAGATGTGTACTTGCGAGGATTGGAAGTCAATCCAAATGATCCTCAGTTAGCTATGGCTCTAGCTGCTTTGTATGAACAATTAAACGAAAAGGAAAATGCAATCAGGGTGTATAAAGCCGTACTCGATAAGAATCCCGATAATAACTTAGCTATTAACAATTTGGCCTCGTTATTGATAGAGTCAAACAGTCACGATGAGATTAGTCAAGGAATGGAGTTAGCAAAAGTATTTAAAGATTCCGAGAATTCGTATTTTCAAGACACATACGCTTGGGCATTAATTAAAGCTGGTAGTAATGAGGAGGGGCTTAAGTTATTACAGTCCTTGATTCTAAAAGAGCCTAAACTTCCTGAGTTTAGATATCACTTAGGAGTTGCGCACATGAATGCTGGTAATAAAGCGACTGCGATAAGTGAGCTTAAACAATCTATTAGTTTGTCTGAAAAACAGAAGCGAAATTTTTCCGGTAAAGATAACGCAAAAAAGATCCTTGAAGAAATAGAGAATTGAGCAGGTAATTGGGTAACTACTTAGATTATGATTATGCCGATATTTAAAAAAAAGTTGTTGTATTGTTTGATAGCTTCTGCCCTTGTTTCTAGTATTGTTGGGTGTTCTCAGCCTTTACTTGAGGATATGCAACAGACTGCTGACTATACTTATCAGATAGGGCCTGGCGATAGTGTCAATATTTTTGTTTGGGGAAACCCAGAGTTATCTACATCAGCGCCAGTGCGTCCGGATGGAAAGATAACTGTTCCTTTAGTAGAAGAATTGTTGGCCAGTGGTAAAACGCCATTTGAACTTGCTCGGGACATTGAGAAGGTGCTTTCGACTTATATAAAAAGTCCACAGGTAGTTGTTATGGTTAGCGGATTCAAAGGGATTAGCACTCAGCAAATCAGGGTCATTGGGAGAATTGGCGGTGGCGGTGGTGGAGCCAGTGGTGGAGCTGGTGGTGGAGCTGGTGGTGGTGGCGTAGGACGTTACCAGGGTAAATCTATTCCATACGAGAGGGGAATGACGCTATTGGATGTTATTATTCAAATTGGTCTGAACCAATATGCTGATGGTAATAGAGCCAGTGTTATCAGGGATGTGAATGGAGAATTGAAGCCGTTTGGCGTAAGGATTGACGACCTCATTGATGATACAGATTTGTCAGCTAATGTCTTGATGATGCCTGGGGACATTTTAATTATTCCCGATGCGTATTTTTAAGTGTTTGTAAGAAGGTAGACTTTTTCTGTAGGTAGTATGTCCATTAATTTTAGATTGAAAACAACGGCTAGTTTAATATGCAGCAAGATCTTTCCGAAGTTTATTTTTATTTGAAAGGTACTTTAAAGTACAAGCGCCTTGCCATCGTTTTCGCTTTGGTTGTTTGTTCAGCTGCTTGGGCGTACATTTTTATGATGCCTGATAAATTTGAATCGAAAGCCAAAGTTCATATTGATTCAGCTACAGTGATTAGGCCTCTCATGAGAGGTATGGTTATAGAGCCTGATATATCTGCGCTGATCAGAATAATCCAGCAGCTAATGTTTACGAGACCTAATCTTGAAAAAATTATTTCGCTATCTCAGCTAAGTAGATCGCAGGATAGCTCAGGATCTGCTACGGAATTGATTGAGAAACTTAAGAAGGACATAACAATTGCAGGAGGCAGAGGAGATATATTCGATATTGCTTATACCTCACAAGATCCTGAAGTTGCGAAGAGTGTGGTCCAGGCTGTTCTTACAGTGTTTTCTGAACAAACAGAGGGCAAAGCATTGGCTGATGCGAGTGATGCGCAACGTTTCATCGAACAGCAGATACGAGAATACGAGATTAGGCTGCAAGATGCTGAAAAAGCGAAAGAAGAATTTAAACGCGCAAACATTGATTTACTTAACGGCTCAGATCAATTTCAGAGTTTGCAGAAAATGAAGGAGCAGTATCTAGATGCCAACACGGCTCTAGATCAAGCTATTTCTCGACGAAATGTATTAGCGGAGCAGGTTGCTGAAATCCAAGAGTCTGAAGAAGACTGGGGTCTGCCGACATCCACTCAGGAAGTATCTGCAGATAATGCAAGAATAGAATCTTTGAAAGATAAGCGCACTGAATTGTTGCTGAAATACACCGAACGCCATCCGGAAATAATAGAAATCGATAAGCTGATTGACACGCTGAAAAGTCAAGAAAATCAAACTAAGACGAGTCAGACGCAAGCAAATGGAGATATACAGGCAGGTCTTTCCGAAAGTATTGGCGCCGAGAAAATGGCGAATCCCTATGTTCAGGCGTTAAAAATGGGGTTTGACAATGCTCAGGCTGAAGTTGCTTCTAGTCAAACTTTGGTTGATTCAATTCGAAACAGGATAGCAAAGCTTGAAGAAGGTTTGAATGAAAGATTGACCATAGAAACGGAAATGAAAAATCTTAACCGGGACTATGAAACGATAAGCGGCAAGTACGCCGAGTTGCTGGATCGGCGTGAACAGGCTCATATTACCGAACGCGTTGATGATCAGACATCTCGTTTGAAATTTAAAATTGCTGATCCCCCTAGTAAGCCCAACAAGCCTAGCTCACCTAATAGAAAATTATTTTATTCTTTCGCGCTTTTGGTTGGGGTTATTTTAGGATTTGGTGTCGCGTTTTTGGTTTATTTTATACGTCCAGTGTTCATGTCAACGAGACAAGTAAGGATTGTGACCGGCCTACCATCCTTAGGTAGTGTGTCTCTTACCTCGCAAGGCATAAGTCAAACTAATAATATTGACTGGTTACTTATTTCGACTTTTGCAATATTGCTAAGTGGTTATATCGGTATCATGATATTTGAGATATTCAAATAAAGCCGTATTAAACAGGTACACATATGAGCATTATAGAGAATGCGCTGAAAAAGGCAGGGAGCCAAGGGTTAGTTGTGGAAAATAATAGTCAAGAGTCGGCTACCACAGCTAAACCTGATAGGGGTTTCAGTGAAACCAATTTAGAATTGACTGGGTTGCGAGAATCTTCCGGGGCATTTTCGCCCGAACAACAGGTTGTTGTTGATTGGGCTAGTTTGGCGGAAAACGGTTTTATAGATAATAATAACGCAAAATCTCAGCTAGCTGAAGAATTTAGAGTTATTAAGAGGCCTTTGGTAAACAATATACAGGGCGCAGAAAATAATGGAATTAATCGTTCTAATTTAATTCTTATTTGCAGTAGTTTGCCTGGGGAAGGTAAGACATTTGTTTCAATTAATTTGGCTTTGAGTATTGCTAACGAAAGAGATAAAAAAGTTTTGCTTATAGATGCTGATGTGGAAAAGCCAAGTATATCAAAACAATTAGGGATTAATAGCCCTCGAGGCTTAATAGAGTATTTAGAAGATGATAAAGTAACTTTTTCAGATATTTTGTTAAAAACAGATCTTCCAAATCTTAGTTTAATTACAGCGGGTAAAAGACATAAATACTCAACAGAGTTGTTATCAAGTCAGCGGATGTATTTGTTCGCGGAAGAAGTGAGTCGGCGATACAAAGATCGAATTGTGATTTTTGATTCACCTCCGTTGTTAGTTGCTACTCAAGCCCAAATACTTGCGGAACTTGTAGGTCAAGTAGTGCTGGTGATTGCGGCGGAAGTAACCCCTCAGAGCGTGGTTAATGAGTCAGTTGCGAAGCTTAGTAATTGCGATGTTGTTATGACCCTTCTGAATAAAACAAGAAAAGAGATAGATATATACGGTCACAATTATAGTTATGGGAAATATGGACATTTGTGACAGTAATCGTCTTTCCGGTTTATCTCTAGCTACCTTGCTTTCTGGTTTAAGTGTTGGCATGGTTTTACATTCTAGCGTCGCAATGGCGCTAGATTGGAGATTTAGTCCGAGTTTGTCGGCGAGTGAAATATTTTCTGATAATTTGGCGCTTTCTGAAAATAACAAAAAGAGCGGTTTTGTCACCGAGATTAGTCCTGGAATTTCGTTGTATGGGAATTCTCCGTGGAGTAATTTCAATTTAAATTATCGTATGCAAGGTCTCTATAATGCGGGTGGTAGAGATGCTATAGATGTAAATCATCAGCTTAATATGAGTTCTTTGTATCAAGCTGTTCGTAATACTCTTTTTCTGGAAACTGCAAGCTCAATTAGCCAGCAAAATATTAGTAATTCCTTTGTTACGACTGATAATATTTCTGGGAACGGAGGGCGGACTGAAGTAAAGACATTTAGTATTTCACCCTATTGGACGCCTCGTTTTGGCCAGTTTGCAACGGGTTTAGCTAAAGTCGGTTATAGTAAGTCTTCCTTTGAGAATTTAAATGGATCTGCGGTCACGCCGCAGTTGTCGAGTTTAGTGTCTGATTCAGATACTATTACGCGCCAGGCTAGATTGTCCAGCGGCAGTTATTTTAATAGAATTAATTGGGGATTAAATTATTCGTCGCAAGAACAGAGTAGGGTTGTCGGGCAAGATGTTCGATTTGAACAATATCAAGGTAATGCCCGGTATTATATCAATAACAAATTCAACCTTTTCGGGCAAGCGGGGTTTGAAAATAACGATTTTCAGACCTCGGCCAACAGCATAAGTAATGGTTTTTTTTATACTGTAGGTGGTCAATGGACGCCAAGCAAGTGGTATTCGCTTGAGGTCGGTATTGGTAATAACAAGCATGCTACGTTGCAATTTAATCCATCGGAAAATCTTAGTTCGACTATTACGTATCGTAATAAAGATGTTGGGTTAAACACTGGCGATTCCTGGGATGCAAACTTTAATTATCGAGCTAAGCAGGCCACTATTGCATTCAATTATTCCCAGGAGACAACTACACAGCAGCAATTGTTTGCCGAGCAGGGGTTTTTTCTTCGGGATGCATCGGGTAGTTTGACTCAGGTGGTTAATACTCAAGATTTAATTGCTCAGGGATTTCTCACGCCGGGCCCTACTGATCCTGTGACCGGAAGATCATCTTTAATTCGAGGTCCCAATTTTAACAATACTCAATTAGTTTTCAATCCGTTTGATTTGGTCAACGACGTGATTATTAGAAAACGTGGAAATCTTTCTTTCTCGTACCAAACGGGCAAGAGCAGTTATACCGCTTCGGTATTTAACGAACGTAGAACATATGAGGTTCGTTCTGGAGAAGACATGTCATATGGTGTTACGGGTAGTTGGCAATGGCAATTTGCTTCTAGAATGGATCTTTATTTGCGGCCGTCTTGGCAGCACACCGACGGAGAGTTGACCAGCAATTCTCGATATGATGTTGCTTTGGGGGTTAGTAGGGGGATTCCGATTAATCTTGGGAGGCCCTTATTAATGGATACTAGGCTCGAGTTTCGACATATCAATCAAATATCTGATTCGTCTCAATTTAACGGTTATGTTGAAAACAGGGCGACAGCCAATTTTAACGTACGATTCTAAATAGAAACTACATGTACGACGGATTTTATAATCTCACCCAAAAGCCTTTTCAGTTAAGCGCCGACCCAGATTTCTTTTTCCAGAGCTCTGTGCATAAGCGTGCTTTAGCTTATATGCATTACGGCTTGACGCAAGGTGAAGGCTTTGTGCTCGTTATCGGCTCACCTGGCACAGGTAAAACTATGCTGGTAAAGAGTTTGATAAAAAATTTGAATAAGGAGAAATTGTTAATTGGTGTGATGATGACTTCTCAAGTGGGTCCCGAAGACACCTTGCGGATGGCTGCATCGACATTTGGTTTTTCATTTTCCCTAACGGATAAAGCTAGTTTATTATCGGGATTCGAAAAATTTATCGCTGAAAAAGCCAGAGAGGGGAGGCGATTATTGTTAATCGTAGATGAAGCACAAAATTTGCCTAAACAGTCCTTGGAAGAGTTGCGCATGCTTACCAATTTGGATGTAAACGGCAATCCCGTTTTTCAGGTGTTTCTGGTTGGGCAAACCGAATTGAAACGTACTGTATACTCCGCGGATATGGAGCAGCTGAAACAACGGATTGTATCCACATTTCAACTTGATCCGTTGGATTTGGAAGAGACTAAAGAATATATACTTTTTAGGTTGCAAACTGCCGGCTGGACGGGAACTCCCGAGTTTACGCCCAGTGTTTTCGAGGTAATTCATGAGTTTAGCGGCGGTATTCCTAGGCGCATTAATTCCTTGTGTGATCGTCTGCTATTGTTCGGTTATTTGGAGGAGTTGAAGCTGCTGGATGAGCAGGCGGTCACCAAAGTGATTGTCGAGGTTAAGGAAGAAATGCTACTCGAAGCCGCTGACGAGGAGTATGAGAATTCCATGCCGCCTTTACATCGTTTCAGTGGTGTTGACTCAGAATCTCTTGAGCATCGGATTGCCAGGCTAGAAGACGTTGTCACTAATCTTCGAAACAGTCTGAATAAAGAAAAAGCGTTGCTTAGAAAAGCTATTCTGCTGCAATTGGATATGGATGCCGTATACAGCGATACAACAACCTCCCTGGATTAAAAAATGTTCCCTAAAGTCTTGGTTTGCGTGGTTGGCGCGCGACCTAATTTCATGAAAATGGCGCCCATTATTAGACAGTTGCAAGCTGTTAGCCATTTGATCACTCCTTATTTGGTGCATACCGGTCAGCATTACGACCAGGCCATGAAAGATACTTTTTTCCAACAGCTCGGTATTCCGGAGCCGGACAAAGATTTGGGGGTCGGATCTGGCAGTCACGCCGTGCAGACTGCAAATGTCATGTTGCGCTTTGAGCCGGTTTTGGATGAGGTTAAGCCTTTTGCGGTATTGGTTGTCGGTGACGTCAATTCCACCATCGCCTGTGGGTTGGTCGCAGTGAAAAAGAACATTCCACTGATTCATGTTGAAGCCGGTTTAAGAAGTTATGATCGGCAAATGCCGGAAGAGATTAACCGGATTTTGACTGACCAGCTATCTGACTTGCTATTCACTACGGAACGTGCGGCGGCGGATAATTTGACAAGGGAGGGGATTGCAGAACTGCGGATATGCTTTACTGGGAACGTGATGATCGACACGCTTTTGGCTAACTGCCAGCAAGCCTCTTCTTTGGCGGAAACATTGCAGCGATACGGTTCTAAGCAGGTTGTTTCGGAAAAAGCTTACGCCTTATTAACATTACACCGACCTTCTAATGTTGACGACCCCGAAACACTGGAGCGCTTGGTTCGGGTAGTGGGTGATATTAGTGAAAAACTCCCTGTGATATTCCCGGTTCACCCACGCACACAGCAAAAAATTGCGGAAGCGGGTTTGCTGCAATTATTGCCGCAACAGCGAGTGATTATGTTGCCGCCGGTGGCATATCTGGAAATGCTTGGTTTGATGCAAGCAGCCCAATTGGTTTTGACTGATTCCGGCGGCTTGCAGGAAGAAACCACCGCATTGGGTGTGCCTTGTGTGACTTTGCGGGAAAATACCGAAAGGCCGATTACGATCACCGAGGGCACGAATACTATTGTGGGAACCGATCCGGCCAAAATCATGCAATGTGTTGATGATATTTTGCACACTGGCGGTAAGAGTGGTCGAGTCCCGGAATATTGGGACGGTAAAGCGGCTGATCGCATCGTCGACGAAATTCTGCGTCGTTATGAGTTGGCAGGGTAAAGCAATATGAATTTGCCTGTGCGGGTTAATGCCATGACGGTCGATGTCGAGGATTATTTTCAGGTCTCGGCTTTTGAGGCGAATATTCAGCGTAATCAGTGGGATGCTTTACCTCACCGGGTAGAGCAAAACACCCAGAGAATTTTGGATTTGTTTGCTCAGCATCAAGTAAAAGCAACGTTTTTTACCTTGGGCTGGGTGGCTGAGCGTTACCCGCAGTTGGTTAAACGGATTGTCGATGAAGGGCATGAACTCGCGTCGCATGGTTATCAGCACACCCGGGTAACCGAACAAACACCGGAGCAGTTCCGGGAAGACATTAGAATTGGCCGGCAGATTCTTGAAGATATTGGTGGTCAGCCAATTGTGGGTTATCGGGCGGCTAGTTATTCAATTGGCGCCAAAAATCTTTGGGCCTTAGAAGTCCTTGAAGGTGAAGGCTTTCAGTACAGTTCCAGTATTTATCCGGTCAAGCATGATTTATACGGTATGCCTGGAGCTCCTCGCTTCGCCTATCGGCCGGGCAACGCGCCGAAACTGTTGGAAATTCCGATTACTACATTAAAAATTCTGAATCGTAATATTCCCTGCGGCGGCGGCGGATTTTTTAGATTGTATCCGTATCAATTTTCGAAATGGGCTTATCGCCACCTCAATAAATACGAAAACCAGTCTGGCATTTTTTATTTCCACCCTTGGGAAATAGATCCAGAGCAACCGCGGCAGCATGACCTGTCATTTAAAACCCGCTTTAGACATTATCTGAATCTGGGGCGAATGGAAAATCGTCTTAACAGCTTACTTGCTGATTTTGCTTGGGATACCATGCAGAGCGTGTTTCTAAGCAAACAAACAGACACATCATCATAGTCAGTCATGATCAAATTACTTGAGCCTTCCCAAAGAGAGCGTTGGGATCACTATGTCATGGCTTCGGCCGATGGCAGCTTTTTTCATTTATCGGCCTGGCAGCAAGTGATAAAGCAGGCTTTCGGGCATAACACCTATTATTACTACACAGAGCAAGATGGCGAAATTACCGGTATTTTGCCCTTGACTCATGTCAATAGCTTGTTGTTTGGTAATTCTTTGGTTTCAAACGCATTTTGTGTTTATGGTGGAATTGTCGCAAGCAATGATGAAGCCTTCGCAGGCTTACAAAGCAAAGCGCAACAACTGGCTAGGGAATTGGGCGTGGATAGTCTGGAGATGAGAAGTCGACAACAGCATCACCCGGATTGGCCGCACAAAGAACTCTATGTCACGTTTAGAAAAGAACTCGATCCAGATGTCGAAAAAAATCTGAATGCGATTCCGCGTAAACAGCGGGCAATGGTGCGGGCCGGCATTAAAGCCGGTCTTACCAGTGTCATAGACGATAATGTCGAACGTTTGTATCGTGCCTATTCCGAAAGTGTCCGGAATTTAGGCACCCCGGTTTTTCCGAAAAGATATTTTCAAATTTTGCAGGATGTATTTGGTGAGAGTTGCGAGGTGCTCACGATAGAGCACGAAGGTCAATTAGTGGCCAGCGTAATGAGTTTTTATTTCAAGGACGAGGTTTTGCCGTATTACGGCGGCGGCACCGACGCAGCCCGTGATTTGAAAGGCAACGATTTCATGTATTGGGAAGTGATGCGGCGTGCGGTGGAAAAGGGCTGCAAGATTTTCGATTATGGTCGCAGTAAAGTTGGCACGGGCTCTTATCGCTTTAAAAAGCACTGGGGTTTTGAACCGGAACCGCTCTATTACGAGGTTGATCTGGTTAAAGCCACACAAATACCCGAAATCAATCCGCTAAATCCTAAATACCGCTTGTTTATTGCGGCTTGGAAGCGTTTGCCTTTGCCGCTTAGTCAGCTAATTGGCCCTTGGCTTGCCAAGGACTTAGGCTAATGGAAAAGCCTAAATTACTTTACTTGGTCCATCGTATTCCTTATCCGCCCAACAAGGGCGATAAGATTCGTTCATTTCATTTTTTGCAGGCGTTAGCCGCCGAATACCGGATATTCCTCGGTACCTTTATCGATGATCCTGATGACAGGCGGCATATCGACGCCTTAAAGTCTTTCTGTGCGGATACTTGCTGTATCGAATTAAATCCCAAGATCGGTAAAATTAAAAGTTTGGCAGGCTTGTTGAGTGGAGAAGCCTTGAGTTTGCCGTATTACCGAAACCGTGGGTTGCAAGAGTGGGTGGATAAGACTATTAACGAACAGAGTATTGAACGGGCGATGATTTTTTCATCGCCGATGGCGCAATACGTAGAGAAATATACCAACTTGTATTGTGTAGCCGATTTTGTCGATGTCGATTCCGACAAATGGCAGCAATATGCCTTCAGCAAGCGCTGGCCAGCCAATTGGGTTTACCGGCGTGAAGCCGAAAAGCTTTTGGCCTATGAGCGACGTATCGCAGCATGGGCTGATGCGACAATATTCGTATCCGAACAAGAAGCCGGTTTGTTCAAAGCTTTGGCGCCTGAATGGGCAAGCAAAATTGGTTTTGTGAACAACGGTGTGGATACGGATAGTTTCGATCCGGATTTGTCTTGGCAAACGCCCTTTCCGGCCAAGCAGCACGCTATAGTTTTCACGGGAGCGATGGATTATTGGGCCAATGTCGATGCGGTCAAATGGTTTGCCGAGCAGGTATTGCCAGTTATTAAAAGCCGCCTGCCTAAAGTACATTTTTATATAGTGGGTTCCAAGCCTGCCAAAGAGGTGTTGCAACTGGCGGATAAAGACTCAGGCGTCATTGTGACCGGTCGGGTTGACGATGTCAGGCCCTATGTAGCTTATGCTGACGTTGTCGTCGCACCCTTGCGAATTGCCAGAGGGATTCAAAACAAGGTGTTGGAAGCGATGGCGATGGCGAAGCCGATAGTGGCTACTACGGCGGCTATGGAAGGTATACCTGGTGGGGCGGATCTGCAGGTGGCGATAACCGACGCTCCCGAAGACTTTGCCTGCCAAGTTTTACGGTTTTTGAGTCAGCCGGTCGAATCGGCTAACATCAATCGCCGCTATGTGGAAAGCGATTTCAGTTGGGAGCAGAACGGCCAACGCTTGTGCCGATTGATAGCGGGCGAGTCTGCATAAATGTCCAAGCCGTTACCGCCGTTAATCGTGCACATCATTTATCGGTTAGGAATTGGCGGTCTGGAGAACGGCCTGGTCAATATCATCAACAATCTACCGGAAGACAGTTACCGGCATGCCATTATCTGTTTGGCGGATAGTACCGAATTCAGCCAACGTATCAAACGGCAAGATGTGATCGTTCACCAGTTGCATAAACGGCCAGGGCAGGATTGGAAGTCGTTTTATACAGTTTATCGCTTGTTGAAACAATTGCAGCCCGCTATCGTGCATACCCGTAATTTAGCGGCAATCGAATATCAGGTTTGCGCGTTGTTAGCTGGTGTGTCTTATCGCGTACATGGCGAGCATGGCTGGGATGTCTTCGATCCGGATGGCAGTAATGTCAAATATCAATGGCTAAGGCGGGGTTTAGGTTTAATCATTCATCGCTTCATTCCTTTGTCGCAGCATTTACAGGATTATCTGCTGAATCGAGTGGGCATTTCTTCAGATAAAATCACGCGAATCTGTAACGGTGTCGATACCAAAACGTTTTATCCTCGTGCCGGAAGTAGACAAATACCGGACGGTTGCTCACTGAATTTGCATGAAAAGCTGGTGATCGGTACGGTCGGGCGCATGCACGGCGTGAAAGATCAATTGACGCTGGTTAGGGCGTTTATCGATGCTTGTCAAGAATCCCCGGAATTTGCCCAAATAACCCGATTGTTTATGATTGGTGACGGGCCTTTGCGAGCCGAAGCGCTTGAGTTATTGAGTGCCGCCAGCCTTACTGATAAAGCCTGGTTGCCCGGCGAACGTAACGACATTGCAGAAATCCTGCGTAGCCTGGATATTTTCGTATTACCTTCTAAGGCGGAAGGCATTTCCAATACTATATTGGAAGCGATGGCTAGTGGTTTGCCGGTTATAGCGACTCGTGTCGGCGGTAACCCCGAGTTGGTGTTGGATGGAAAGACCGGATGCCTGGTAGAAAAAGAGGATGTAGCGGGATTGTCATTCGCGATGCGTGATTTGGCGTTGGATGATAGCAAACGGCAGCAACTCGGCGCAGCTTCGCTTAGGCGGATTCAGGCGGAATTTTCAATCGATAGCATGGTGGATCGCTATCGGCAAGTTTATGACAAGCAGTAAATGATTCAGAGAGAACTCATATGTGCGGCATAGTCGGTATTTTCGATATTACAGGTGCTAGTGAAATAGACCGCAACTTGTTGTCGCGGATGAACGAATCCCAGTTTCACCGGGGGCCCGACGAAGGCGGTTTGCATACCGAGCCCGGTTTGGGTTTTGGACACCGCAGACTGTCCATTATTGACTTGTCCAGCGGTCAACAACCCATGCATAGTCAGGATGGCAATGTGGTGTTGACTTATAACGGCGAGGTCTACAATTTTCCGGAATTGCGAGAAGAATTGGAGGCATTGGGCTTTAGTTTCAGGACGCATTGCGATACAGAAGTCATTCTCTATGCTTGGCAGGCTTGGGGTGAGTCGTGCGTGGAACGCTTGCGCGGCATGTTTGCATTTGGAATTTGGGATAGGCCGCGGCAGACCTTATTTTTGGCTAGAGATCGTCTCGGCGTAAAACCGCTGTTTTATGCTGAATTAAGTAACGGTCAGTTCATTTTCGGTTCCGAACTGAAAGCATTAAAACAACACCCTTTACTGCCAAAAAATGTTGACCCTACTGCGGTAGAGGACTATTTCGGCTTTGGCTATATTCCCGATCCAAAAACCATATATAAAGGTGTTTACAAGCTTGAGCCTGGATATTGTTTAACGATTAAACGAGGACAGAACGGTTTTCGACCTAAACAATATTGGGATGTTAAATTTCAGACGGCCCCTGCGGGCAACGCAGTAGAAGCCGGTGAAGAGTTAATCGAGCGCTTGCGCGAGGCTGTGAAAATTAGAATGGTCGCTGACGTGCCATTGGGGGCATTTCTGTCTGGCGGCGTCGATTCCAGTGGTGTCGTGGCATTGATGGCAGGACTATCCAAAGATCCGGTCAATACTTGTTCGATTTCCTTTGGCGATCCTAAATTTAACGAAGCGCAATTCGCCGCTCAGGTTGCGGACCGCTATCACACTGCACATAGAGTCGAACAAGTCGATCCCGAAGACTTTAGTTTGATTGATCAATTGTCCGGTTTGTATGACGAGCCCTATGCCGACAGTTCTGCGTTACCTACTTACCGGGTTTGCGAATTGGCTAAGAAGCAGGTGACCGTGGTGTTATCTGGCGACGGCGGCGACGAGAATCTGGCTGGTTACAGGCGCTATCGTTGGCACACCTATGAAGAGAGGATGAGGGCATTATTGCCTGATGCGTTGCGGATGCCTTTGTTCTCTGCCTTGGGCAAGGTATATCCAAAGCTGGATTGGGCTCCCAAGGTATTAAGGGCAAAAACAACATTCGAGTCTATTGGTAGAGATTCGATGGCTGGTTATTTTCACAGTGTCTCGGTACTCTCCAACGGCATGCGCAGCCAATTATTTAGTGATAATCTAAAGAGCGAGTTGCAGGGTTATCAAGCTATTGAAGTATTCCGTCGGTATAGTCAGCAAGCCCCTGATCATCCCTTGTCGATGGTGCAATATTTGGATTTAAAAACTTATTTGGCTGGAGATATTCTGACTAAGGTTGATCGGGCTAGTATGGCCCATGCCTTGGAGGTCCGGGTGCCGTTGCTAGATCACAAGTTAGTGGAGTGGATGGCAACCTTGCCACCTAATTTAAAACTGCATGGGCGAGAAGGTAAATATCTATTCAAGAAGGCATTGGAACCTTATCTACCTAATGATATTCTTTATCGTCCCAAAATGGGTTTTGCGGTGCCATTAAGTAACTGGTTTAGAGGGCCATTAAAGGGGCGAGTGCAGCAGGCATTGCTGGGGGAAACTCTGAAAAGCACAGGGTGGTTCGATGACGCTTATTTGCATCATTTGGTTACTCAGCATCAGTCCGGGCTGCGCGATTACAGCGCGTCAATTTGGTCATTGCTGATGTTTGAAGCGTTTATTCGAAATAGTTAAATGATCGACTTTCAAATTCTGGATCTGTACCTGTGTGCAATAGACAGATACAAGGTATTTTGCTAGAGTGCGAACCAATTCAAAGTTTAATTTAAGAGGGTTCCAGATGAACAGAATAGATGAACAGAAACGTACTGCAGAAGAATCCCAGCACGTTGGTAGATCACTTGATAAATCCAGAAGATCTTTCGCGAAAGCCGGTGTGATCGCGCCGGTTTTAATGACACTCACAAGTAAGACCGCTTTAGGCAGCGTGTATCAATGTACTATCTCAGGAGTGCAATCAGGCAATGTGTCGAGTCATTCCGAGGATATGTCGGTTTGTAGAGCTGGACATACAGCGTTAGCCTGGAGTGGTAATGTCGATACCATTGATGTAAATACTCAGTCTGGCACCCATCCAAATATCAACGACTGGATCACCGCGAGAATCAATCCTTTTTTGGTGAGTAAATCGTGGCCGAAAAACACCACAAACTATACTTATAAGTATTACAAATCTAATAGTTGGGTAAGCGCTTCAACATCTGCCCAAATTAAGATGTGTCAATTGATAGTCAGTAACTTCCCTAAGACAAGCACCAATGTAGATAGCTCAGGAAAGACCACAGAAACGTATGGTGCAACTACTTTTTCATCCGTATTTGGTTCTGCGTCGGCTACAACCACGTTTTTTGAAACATTGCTTTATAGTCCTAGTGTGGACATCCGCGGAGCCGCTAGTGTTGATTATCTCAACGCTATTTTAGGGTTAATACCTGATGTTAGCGCCGAAGACATCAAAAAACTTTACCTTCTGGGAATTAATTCAGCAAACACTTTTTATGACGGGAGTTTGTTAGTTTCTAATTCTGAAGCGGCTAAGGAGTTACTTAGAAGTCTGGTTCCTCTTTAATTTGTGGCTTGGACTCTTTCCTCAAGTTTTCCTGTTCAGATAGCATTGCTTGATAAGCAGGCCATAGTTTTTCATCACGGTAGTGGAGAAACTCATCGTTTAGATGAGGAGGCGAGCTTAATATTATTGACAATTATGCATTCTCAAGCACCGATTGGTGAATCAACCTTGCTAAATATGGCTATTGATGCAGGTCTGCAGAGAATTGATCAGCAATCTTTAGCGGGCATATTAGGCGTGTTGCAGAGCATTCAACTTGTTGAAAATATATAAATATTTTGCGCGGACCTAATTCCACTTCATCTTTGATAGCGTCTGGGCAGTTTGTTATCAGGATTGGCCCTTTTTCAATTAGAATTCATTCTGCTATACCGTCAGTTCAGCAGGGTATCATTGAGCTTTACTCTGCCTATGCCATATTACCCCCAGATACATTTTGCGACTTTTATGTCCGCTTAATTCAGCCTGCGGGCGTAAGACGTTTCTTTCGCAAACAGGTGCTATTTGCCTTTGATCAATTTATTCCTTTCAAGCCTTTGCCTTATGTGCAGGCATTTCCATTCTTTGAATGGGGGTTGAACTGGTGTATATCCGGCTACTCACACCGGTTTCTAATTATTCACGCCGCCGTGGTGGAACGAAACGGTAAAGCGTTAATTTTACCTGGTGCGCCGGGGTCAGGTAAGAGCACATTGTGCGCAGCATTAATCAACAACGGTTGGCGACTATTATCTGATGAGTTAACTTTGGTGGATCGAGCAACCGGGCATGTTGTTCCGGTACCGCGTCCAGTTAGTTTGAAAAACGAATCAATATCGGTGATCGCGGATACTTTTCCATTTTGCCAATTCAGTCCTGTTGTTCATGATACATTGAAAGGATCGGTTTGTCTGATGAAGCCACCCTCCGAATCGGTGTCAAAAGCTGACCAAACCGCCCTGCCATGCTTGGTTGTATTTCCGAAATATCAAGCAGAATCATCCTTGAGTGTATCTGCGGTGCCAAAGGCTGAGGCGTTCATGCGGCTGGCGGACCTTTCATTCAATTACAGTGTACTAGGTGCGCAGGGTTTTGAGACCATGTTGGGTCTGGTAAACAGCTGTCAGGCGTATGATTTCATTTACGATGGCGATTTTAACCATGCGTCTGATTTATTTGTGCAATTATTGGATGATGTACGCTAGAGAGTCGCATGATGCCTGATTTGTTGAATGAATACTTGATGCTCAAGGCGAAAGATAGTATTGACTCGAATTCCGATTGGGAGCTGTTGTTAAGGCAAGCAAGGAGCGCCGGAGTATTGGCCAGACTGGCATTTTTCCAGAAAAAATTTCTACTATTCAACCCGCCACAGCATTTTGCATATCACCTCGATTCAGCCGAGACTTATTGGTTGTCTCAAAAGCGCATCGTCAATTGGGAGTTGCATAACCTGTTGCAGGTTTTTAAGCTTTTGAATATTCGGTTAATTTTGTTGAAAGGCACCGCTTATTCGGCATCCGGATTGAATGCTGGTTTGGGGCGCGTATTCAGCGATATTGATATACTGGTGCCGAAGACTCAGTTGAAACAGGTCAAAGATGCGTTGAAATGGCATGGATGGCTTCCTGAACCGATGGATAATTACGATCAGCGCTATTACGAGCAGTGGATGCATGAATTGCCGCCGCTTAGGCATATCAAGCGTGGGACTTCGCTGGATATTCACCACAATATACTTCCGCAAACCTGCAATTTATACCCTGATGCCGAGTTGTTGCTAAAAGCCGCTGTCAAGATAACCGATACCGATTATTGGGTTTTGGCCCCCGAGGATATGGTTCTCCATAGTGCCAGCCATTTATTCTGGGGAGGAGAGTTTGAAAATGGTTTGCGCGATTTGAGCGACATCGATTTGCTCCTACGCGAATTTAGTGGCAACGATCCAAGTTTTTGGGAAAACCTGCATCATCGAGCGGAAATGTTGGGATTGGGTAAGCCCTTGTTTTACGCCCTCCGTTATGCCACCAAAATATTGGCAACGCCGGTTCCTGAAAGTGTCATTGAGGCTTCTACCATCTATGCGGGAGGCGGAAAAAACCGAGTTATGGACTATCTTTTCTCGCAAGCCCTAAAACCACACCATTCTAGCTGCATGGATAGCCTGACAGGCTTTGCTCGTTGGCTGTTGTTTCTTCGCTCGCATTGGTTAAAAATGCCCTTGCATATACTAGTGCCGCATTTAATCAGAAAGGCTTGGTTTCGGCTGGCTGACAATACAAAAACCACATAAATCATGGCAATCATGTCGAACCCGGCAAGTTGCCAATAGGAATATTCCTTAACCCGTTCTTGACATGAAGATATTACACATATTGGATCACTCCATTCCGTTGCACAGCGGATACACCTTCCGTACTCGTGCGATTCTCGAGCAACAACGCAAATTGGGTTGGGAGACGTTTCATGTCACATCCGCCAAACATCAAGTCGCGGAAGCTCCCATTGAAACCGTTGACGGGCTGACCTTTTATCGTTCTGTTATCCCACAAGGTTTAGCGGCGAAATTGCCGGTTTTAAATCAATGGGCCATCGTACAATCGTTGGCGGAACGGCTGGACGAAATTATTCCGCAGATTAAACCGGACATTCTGCACGCCCATTCGCCCGCGTTGAACGGGCTTGCGGCATTAAAGGTAGCAAAAAAATACGGATTGCCGTTGTTCTACGAATGCCGGGCATTTTGGGAAGATGCGGCCGTCGATCATGGCACCACCCATGAAGGTAGTTTACGTTACCGATTGACTAAGGCATTGGAAACACATGTTTTTAAGCGTGCCGATGCGGTGACGACTATTTGCGAAGGTCTGCGCCGGGATATCATAGGCCGCGGAGTCGCGGCGGAAAAAATTACCGTGATTCCCAACGCCGTCGATATCGATAAATTTACCTACGGCGAGGCCGCCGAGCCAAACTTGCAAGCAGAGCTGGGATTGAGCGGCAAAATTGTGCTCGGTTTTATCGGGTCTTTTTATGCTTATGAGGGGTTATTGCTATTGCTGGATGCATTGCCGGCGATTATCCAGCAGCAGCCTGATGTGCGTTTGTTGTTAGTGGGCGGTGGGCCGCAACAGCAACAAATCCTGCAGAAAATTGAGGCGCTGAGCTTACAGGATTGCGTTATTCTGCCCGGACGTGTCGCTCACGATCAAGTGCAGCGCTATTACAATCTGGTCGATATCTTTGTTTATCCGCGCTTGGCGATGCGCTTAACCGATTTGGTGACACCTTTAAAACCGCTGGAAGCCATGGCGCAAGGCCGCTTGTTGGTGGCTTCGGATGTCGGTGGGCATCATGAGTTAATTCGAGACAGGGAAACTGGCTATCTCTTCAAAGCGGGGGATAAGACAGCGTTGGCGCAAACGGTGTTGGCGGTCCTCAATCAGCAAGATCAATGGGAGCAAGTGCGGCGAGCCGGTAGGCGCTATGTCGAAGAAGAGCGTAATTGGCAGCGCAGTGTCAGTCATTATCAGGCTGTTTACGGCAGGATAATGGCGGGTAACGATGGCCGATAACTCGCCAAGGCTGATTGTTTTCAGTTCTTTGTATCCCAGTCGTGTCAGACCTAACGCTGGCGTTTTTATTCGCGAGCGTATGTCCAAAGTGGCTGGTCATTGTTCTTTAGTTGTCATTTCCCCGGTGCCTTGGTTCCCACTGCAAAGCCTAATTCAATGGTTTAAACCGAATTACCGGCCGCAACCGGATAAATACGAAAATCAAGACGGTATTTCTGTCTATTTCCCGCGTTTTTTATCGATACCCGGAATCGGACGATCTTGGGACGGCTTTTTTATGGCGTTGTGTAGTTTGGTGACTTGTCGAGAATTAAAAAAGAGCTTCCCATTTAATTTGATCGATGCACACTTCTCATACCCTGACGGCTATGCGGCCACGTTACTCGGGAAATGGTTTAAGGTGCCGGTTACCATCACTTTACGTGGCACAGAAGTGCCGTTGTCTAAAATTCCCAGTCGCCGCCATCGATTATTAAAAGCTCTTAATGATGCCGCCCGAGTATTTTCGGTATCGGATTCTTTAAGGCGGCACGTAGTGGATTTAGGCGCCGACCCTCAGAAAATCCAGGTGGTGGGCAACGGCATCGATACCGCGAAATTTTTTCCTATTGATAAAAAACAGGCAAGGCAGCATTGGCAAATTCCTGAAGGCGCCCAAGTACTGATTTCGGTCGGCGGATTGGTCGATAGAAAAGGCTTTCACCGGGTGATCGAAGTTTTGCCGGCATTAATAGAAAAATACCCGCGATTGCTATACTTGATCGTCGGAGGCGCTAGTCCGGAAGGCGATATTCGCAGTCGCTTGGAGCAACAAGTTGAAACGCTGAATATTGGCCAACATGTGCGTTTTCTTGGGGCTTTGCCCGCTGAACAATTGCACGGCCCATTATCGGCAGCCGATTTGTTTGTGCTGGCTACTGCCAACGAGGGCTGGGCCAACGTATTTTTGGAGGCTATGGCTTGCGGCTTGCCGGTGATTAGCACCGATGTTGGCGGCAATCGCGAGGTGGTTGCTGATGAAACATTGGGTACTATCGTGCCGTTTGGGGATGCTGACGCATTTTTAATGGCGCTTGATCATGCTTTGCAACGGCAGTGGGACCGGCAAGCTCTTGTAAATTATGCGGCTGATAACTCTTGGGATAAGCGGGTGGATATTTTGTTGGCGGAATTTAAAAAACTGGTGAGGTCATGAGCTTTTATACGTCTTTTTGTTCAACGGTAATCTTTCCGCTTCACGAAGCCTTAAAAAAGCATACTACCGTCAAAGTTAGGCGCGAAATGGAGCGCAGTCAATGGCTAAAACCTGACGAAATCAGACAATTGCAGTTGCAAAATTTACGCGCGTTTCTGCAAGATGTACAAGATCATGTACCTTACTACAGGCAGTTATTTGCTACTTTGGGATTTGAGCCGGCGAACCTTGATAGTGTGAAAAAATTAGCCGAGCTACCGTTGTTAAGTAAGCCGGAAATCAGGCAGCATCTTGATGAAATGAAAGCGGACGATGCTAAAAGACTCGCACGTTTCAACACTGGCGGTTCCAGTGGAGAACCATTGATTTTTTACATCGGTAGCCGCCGAGTTAGCCATGATGTCGCGGCAAAGTGGCGGGCTACCCGTTGGTGGGGTGTGGATATAGGCGATCCGGAAGCAGTAATCTGGGGGTCTCCAATCGAACTAGGGGCGCAGGATAAAATTCGGCTGTTGCGCGATAAATTGTTGCGTACACATTTGATTCCGGCGTTCGAAATGTCGTCGGAAAAGTTGGACGGCTTTGTTCGACAAATCCAGCAGATTCGCCCGAAAATGTTATTTGGTTATCCTTCCGCGTTGGCTCACATTGCCAGTCATGCTGAGAAGAGAGGTGTGGCATTGCATAATTTGGGGATTAAAGTGGCTTTCGTGACATCGGAACGGCTTTATGATCACCAGCGGACAAAAATAGAAAGCGTGTTTGCTTGTCCAGTCGCGAATGGTTACGGCGGGCGTGATGCCGGTTTTATCGCGCATCAGTGTCCCGAAGGCAGTATGCATATTACCGCTGAGGACATTGTCGTCGAGATTGTAGACAAACAAGGCCAGCCTTTACCTAACGGAGAGCTCGGTGAAATTGTGGTTACGCATATGGCAACCAGAGATTTTCCGTTTATTCGGTATCGTACTGGCGATATGGGAATATTGTCGGATAAAGTCTGTGCTTGCGGGCGCGGATTACCCGTGCTGGAGGAGATTCAAGGTCGAACCACCGATTTTGTAGTTGCTCAGGATGGAACGGTATTGCATGGCTTGGCATTGATTTATGTCTTGCGAGATTTAGAAGGCGTTGATTCCTTTAAAATCACCCAAGATAGTTTGGATAAAACCACTGTGCAAATTGTTAAAACCCTAAAATATCAAGCGGCTTACGAACAAAAAATCGTCGACGAATTTAAAAAACGTTTAGGACCAGCAGTTACCATCAATATCGAATATACCGATTACATTCCCAAGGAACGTTCAGGAAAGTTCCGTTATGTGATCAGTCACGTCAAGGCATAACTATATCGATCACTATGACAAAATTTGCAGGATGGATGGGGAGCGGTCTCCAGAAAGATGAATCTATCGCTTTGCTGGGGCAAATGACGGCGGCGGATTCAATATTTAATGTTCGGCATGGTCAGAACTTCGCTTTTTCAACCGCTGCGACCGATATGACGGACAGTAATGGGGTGTTGTTGCTCGTCCCGCAGTCCGGTTCGCGATCAGGTCGCTCGCAGAGTTTGTGGGATGCCTATTTAAGTCGCGGTGTCGATTTTTTAGTCGGTTTGCCGGAAGCTGATACCTTGCTGCTTATCGATACCAATCAGCAGCTGCTGATGTTGGCTACCGATCCGATTGGTCTCAGTAACATCTATTACGCAGAAATCGCCGATGGCCTAATATTCGGTTCAAGTGCCGATTTTGTAGTGCGTCATCCTCAGGTCAGTAACGACATTGCGCCGCAAGCGGTATTTGATTACATCTATCTCAACCATTGTCCCAGCCCTACAACGATTTATCGGCAAGTTAAAAAGCTGGAAGGTGGGCAGTGCTTGGTTTATCACAACGGACGAATCAGCTTAAAACGCTATTGGCTACCGGTATTTCGTGAGCAATCCTGCAATTTGCATCAAGCCGGCCTGGAATTGCAGCAGCAGTTAATCGAAGCGGTCAGAAGTATGGCCGATACTGAAGACAATACCGGCGCGTTTCTGAGTGGTGGGCTGGATAGTTCCAGTGTGGCGGGGGCCTTGGCAAAGGTATTTCCAGGCAAGGCGAAAACCTTTTCGATGGGTTTTGACGCTGACGGCTATGATGAAATCGAGTACGCCAATATTGCAGTGCAACGTTTCAACACGCGGCAACACCAGTACTACGTCACGCCCGAGGATACCGTTAATGCCGTGCCGGCAATAGCGGCTTACTATGATGAGCCGTTTGGGAATGCGTCTGCCTTGGCAGCGTATTATTGCGCCAAGTTGGCAAAGGATCATGGTGTTGACCGTTTGCTAGCGGGTGATGGGGGGGACGAGATTTTTGCGGGTAACGAGCGCTATGCCAAGCAAATGTTATTCGAGAGTTATCATCGCCTGCCAAAATTCCTAAGCGCTGGCCTCGAAGCAACATTAAATAACTTGCCGGATGTAATAGCCAAACAGAAACTACCGTTTAAGGCAAAACGCTATATCGATCAAGCGAACGCAGCGATGCCAGACCGCCTCCAGGATTACAATTTTTTGCATAGGCATGCTGCGGCAGACATTTTTCAAGCTGATTTTTTAGTGGAAATTGATACTTCTGCGCCCTTACGCCAGTTTAGGGAAGACTATTGGCGGCCGGAGTCTGCTAGTACCTTGAACCGTATGTTGTATCTGGATTGGAAAAACACGTTGCACGACAACGATTTGGTCAAGGTAAATAGAATGTGCGAAATGGCAGGCGTTGAAGTCTGCTACCCCTTGTTGGATAGACGCATTCTCGACTTGTCTTGCCGAATTCCATCCAATGACAAGTTGCGAGGGCAAAAGCTGCGTTGGTTTTACAAACAGGCCATGGTGGATTTTCTTCCGGAGCGGATTATCAATAAGCCTAAGCACGGCTTTGGATTGCCTTTCGGCGTTTGGCTGAAGGACCATCAGCCGCTTAAGCAACTGGCTTATGGCGCAATAAATGATTTGAAGCGGCGCGAGTTTTTTAAACCGGATTTTTTGGATCATGCTATCGAGATGCATCAAAGTGTGCATGCCGCCTATTACGGTGATTTAGTGTGGATGTTGATGATGCTGGAGTTTTGGTTTGCCGGTAAGAGTTTGTAGTCAACCAATCCCCAAATTATTTAGCGATTTACAGGGGGGGGTGACAAAAAACGTCAGTTATTAACAAAAACTACTTTTTTGATAAGGTTGTGGCTACAGGAATATTGCATTTTTTTATTTGTTAGGGCGTTGTGTAAGGCTTTGAAATGTATGTGGAATAGGCTTAATTTTATCGTTTTATTCTGTTCGGAAGATAATTGGCATGCTAATTGTTAATAAGTCTGAGAGTTTTAAGTTCCGTTCATCATAAAAAAGAAGGTGGTTATGAATAAGCAAATGCAAAAAGTGCAACAAGGTTTTACCTTGATCGAATTAATGATCGTAGTTGCGATCATCGGTATCTTGGCGGCCATTGCGATCCCGGCTTACCAGGATTACACAGTTAAATCCAAAGTGTCTGAAGGTCCAAGTTTGGCTTCACCAGCGCTGACTGCCGGTGGCGTGGGTTGTAGTGAAGTAACACTGGGTGTGAGTACAACAGGCAACGCGACTTTCGGTTTGGCTCAGCCAACTTCAATCGTTGGTAAGTATGTTACGTCTGTTCAGATTACCTCTGCGTCCACGGGTAGTGCTAGAGTAACAATTTTGTACACAACGGGCGGTGCTTTGGGTACAGACGTGGTGAGCGGTGCCAATAAACTAGTTTATTCAGGTCAATGTGCAACTGGTGTTGGCATGCAATGGACTGTTGACAATACAAACAGTACCTTGCCAGCAAAATATCGTCCAAAAAGCTAGTAATTAGATTTTTAACGGTATGCAAAAGGGGCTTACAGCCCCTTTTGTTTTTTTGGTATGTCTTTTCAGTATAAATTATGACGATCTGGTTGGGGTGTACGCTCAGAAGAAGTTGGCAAAGTGATTGGGTCAAATTGGGTTTAATTGGCTTTCTGATTTTAATTGTCTATTTTCCTGGTCGGATGGGTCCGTTTATAGCCGATGATTATCCGAATATTCTGCAAAATAAGGGTGTGTTACTGACTCATCTTAATTTCAGTGAGCTAATGTCAACATGGAGCTCAAATGCCAGCGGGGTTTTTAAACGACCTTTAGCCAATGTAAGTTTTGCGTTGAATTACTATTTCGCAGGTCAGTACTTCGATCCTATCGCGTTTAAGTTGACGAATATTGCTATTCACGTTGTCAATAGTGTTCTAGTTTTTTTTCTCAGTCGATTGCTGTTTAGCGCAACTGCTCAAAACTATCCTGCACAAAAATTGGCTTTAATGTCAGCATTGATATGGGGATTGCACCCGTTGCAGTTAACCTCTGTGCTTTACGTCGTGCAACGAATGAACAGTTTGTCCTGTTTTTTTATGCTGACAGGTTTTTTGATTTTTTTAAAGGGTAGGCTTCAACTAGAAAAGCCTTTCAGTATTTTGTTGATGCTGGTTGGTTCTCTGTTCGGCTCCGGGTTGGGTATTTTGGCTAAGGAAAACGCTCTACTATTACCTCTGTTGATAGTTGTATCTGAGATTCTGCTGCCATCGATTCCCAATGATACTTCCCGTGTACGTGTGCAAGTGTTCTATGCAATAACTGTGGTCCTACCAGTTTTCGTGGCAATCATTTATTTATTTAGTCACCCGGAATACGTATTGGGCGGATATGCGACACGCAACTTTACTCTTGCTGAACGAGTAATGACTCAGACCAGAGTGTTGTTTTATTATTTGAGCTTACTGTTTTATCCGGACAATACCCAGCTCAGCTTCGACCATGATGATTTCTCCTTGAGCAAGAGTTTGTTTCAGCCGATCAGTACCTTTTATTCTGTCATAGGTATTCTTTGCTTACTGGTACTCAGTGTATTCAATTGCGTACGCAAAAAAACGCCATTTTTTAATTTTGGTATTCTTTGGTTTTTGGTTGGCCAAAGTATGGAGTCCAGTATTTTTGCGCTGGAATTAATTTACGAGCATCGTAATTATGTACCCAGTATTGGGTTGGTCATCGCAACAGTTGCGTTGACCTATAATATTTTTTCTAAATTAATCAGTGAACAGTTATTAAATATTCTATTCGCTGTAGTCGTGTTTAGTTTGGGGCTAGCTACTTTTTCTCGTGCTTCAATTTGGTCAAGTTTGGACGCTTTAAGTTATTTTGAAGTGCGCAATCATCCGACGTCGATCAGGGCAAATAGTCTCTATGCCCATAGTCTTGAAGTAAAACTTGGGCCGAATCCCGAAAGTTACCGTTATTATTTATTGGCGGCACAAGGTAATGAATTAGAGGTTGCTACTTTGGTTCAAGTCTATATGGAGTTGAACAAGCTTCTTTACTTTCAAGATGCTAAAAATGATCAGCCAGGAATTGCCATGCCAAAACGTTATGACGATCCGCTCATACTGGATAGCCACTATATGCAGGCGTTGAAATCGTTGGTGCATCAGGAGGTTCTGGCTCGTATCGCCAACAAGGCTTACTCGGTGCGAACATTGGTAACGTTGCGGTTGATGACAAGCTGCCTTCTCAATGCTGAATATCAGTGTAAGAATATTTCAGAGGATGTGATGGAATGGACGGACGCTGCCTTGGCGCAGCCCGATTTTTCCGACAGATTGGTGCTGTATATCATCAAAGCCAAAATATGTTTTTTTCAAGGCCATATTGAAGAGGCTTTTGCAAATGTTGATAAAGCCATTGCGCAATCGCCTGACAGAATGTATTTCTACATTGAGAAAGCCGATTTACTCATTCACCTAAAGGAATATGACACAGCGGAACAGGTGATCAAAATGGCTGAGGGTCGAGGCGTTGCAAATGGCTTTGATAAGCAAGAGTTCAGTACGCTCCGCCAAAATATTGCAGTACTAAGCCGTTAGTCCTTCTACTAACTGGTCGCTTTGCCGAAAAATTCAGATTAATCAGCGCGCCTGAGTCAAATTCACTAAAATACCCGCATAGATTTTCAATCTGATTTGCTTGGATTAGCTTAATGCTATTCGAGTTTGAGCAAATTGCCACCAACAGCCCTTAAAGCCTGGGATTATGCGGATACTCAATATAGTCTTCAAAAACATCAACTCTCTGGAAGGCGAAGGCCGAGTCGATTTCGAGCAAGGACCTATCGCCGACAGCGGTGTGTTTGCTATCACTGGTCCCAACGGCTCCGGTAAGACCAGTATCCTTGATGTGATTACGCTAGGCCTATACGGAGAAACTTTTCGTTTCGACAAGCCTGCCGAACATGTAATTACCAAGCAGGCAAACGATAGTTATGCACAGGTTGAATTTGCTTTGGACGGCGAGAGGTTTCGTTCCTCATGGCAGGTAAAACGGCCTGCTGACGCAAATCAAGATCAGGTTTTACAGCCGGAAATGAGCTTGACTAAGTTAAACGATGATTCGGAGTTACTCGCCAGGACACCAAATACAGTTCGGACCAAAATTGCCGAGTTGACGGGCATGGACTTTCATAAATTCAGCAAATCCATGGTTTTGCCGCAGGGCGACTTTGCGGCTTTTCTAAATGCGCTAGATAGCGAGCGCATGGACATTCTGGAAAAAATCAGCGGTACCCAGATCTATGTTGAGTATCGGAAGCGGACTGAAGATAACTTTCATTCATCGCTCAGTCGTTTAACGCAACTACAACAGGATATTGATCTGATTCCTTTACTCAGTCCGGAAGCCTTGCAAGCCGGTGAACAAGACTTACAGGATTTCAAGGATCAAGTTGCTGAGTTAAAAAACCAACAAAAACAGTTGCAACAGCAACTACTGACAATCGAAAACATTCATTCGCTAGAAGGACGCCAAAGACAACTTCTCGAACAGTCAGAGAAAGTTGAAGCGCAAATTAAGCTTTTACAAGACGATTTACAGAAAATTGCCGATTGTCAGCAAGCGACACAGTTTCGCGAAGAAGTAATTTTATTGGACGGTAAGCAGGGACAGATTGTCCAGAGTCAGGCTACCTTGGATGCTTATCGTCAGGAGCTGAATGCGCTACAGCGCCAACTTGGCGAAGACGTCAGTAACGCAATCGTCCCAAGCCTGAATGGTAAAAGCGTAGAGGAGCAAAAACAGGCTATTGACGCGCTGAAATTGAAAGTGGGTGATCTCAAGCTGGAGTTGCCGCGTGAAGCCGAACTGGTGCAGACGCTGCAACAACAATTGGACGAAAGAAAGGCCAGTCTTGCGGAAATAGACGGCTGGTTGCAAGATCATCAGGTGGACGCTAGTTTGCAGTCTGACTTTCCCGATGTCGTGCAGTTACGTAATCTCCGGACAGAATTGGCGGAGTTGGCCGGTAAGCAGAAGACACAAGCCAATTGGACTAAAAACACGACTGCGGCGCTGAAAAAAAACCAGACTGCTTTGCGCGATACTAAAACGGCGGTTGCCGATTTGAATGAGCGTATTGAAGCTGCACGTAAAACCCTACTGGAGTTGGCGCAAGGTAAAAGTTTCGAGGAGTTGAAGGAGTTACTGGTAGAGCAGCAAACACGGGTCAATGATTTTCAGGAACTGCACTCGCTGGCTGCGGTTAATGCCAAATTTACCAAAAAAAGTTTTTTTAGTTGGTTCTCTCGTAATAAAGCGCCGGAACTGCCCGATGAGACCCGCTTGCAAGCCAGGCTGGATGCACTGCGAGACGAGATGGACCGTGAAGAAAATATCGGCAAAGCCTTGGAGCAAGCTGTGCTTAATGAGGCATTGCTGAAAAAATTTAGCGGTGATCGCGGCAAGTTAGTTGATGGTAAACCGTGTTTTTTATGTGGCTCCTTAGATCATCCCTATGTTTCTAAACCGCCAATCCAAACCAACTCTAAAAAAGCCTTAGTCGATCAGCGCGGCAAGATGCAGGCCTTAAAAGCTGCTATGGATAGTGTCTCCGGGCAGTTGGCAGTGGCAAAAAAGCAAGGTAGTCAATTGTCAGCGCGGCAGCAAAGATTGCAGCAAATGCGCTCGCAATGGTTGGTTTTGAGCAACCGTTTAAATGCCGTCAGTGCGGAGTTGGACATCAATAATTTGTCTTTGCAAAAACGCTTGTGGGACGCAGAAGCCCAGGAGTTGGAGAAAATCAAAAACCTGGTCAATGATCACGCGCAGTTACAGCGTAATGTGGCTAAGTGGACGGCCGAGCTAGAAGCCAAGCAGGCTTTGGTAGAAAAATTAACGGCGTCGGTGGAGCAACTTGATGCCACTTGGCGTAATCGGCCTCAGGAATACATCGAATCCGAACAGCTTTTCGCTAGTCGTACGGCGGAGCAAAAGGCGCTTGTTGATAAACTGGAAAAGCAGTTGGCTTTATTGGGTGAGAAGTTACCAGGAAAAGGCAAAGAAAATATAGTCTTCGATAAGCTCAATACTCGGCGCCAGGATTACCAAATCCGCGAGTTACGTCAGAAGGGCTTGCTGGAGGAAGTTGCTAGCTTGCAAGATAGACTGCACGCTAGTCAGGCAAAAATAGCCAGTTATCAGGAGCAGATGGCAGACGCTTTGACTAGCTTGCAAACGGAAGAATCGCTGGGTTTGCATCTAGTTATCCTGGAGAAGCAAAAACTCATCGTCGAATTGGAGCGGCAAATAGCCACCCAGCAACTTGAACTAGATGCAATGCGGCGAGTATTGGCTAATAAAATTGCGGGTGGTGTTTTTACTGATGTCGATAGTTTACGGTCGGCTTTAGAGCTGATCGATAGGCGGGCGGAAATTGAGCAAAAGCTGGAACAGCAAAATACGCAATTGGCAGCAATCTGCGAAGAACTGGCTAAACTGTCAGCCGATTTACAAAATGAATTGGCGGTTATGCCGGCCAATTTAAACGAAGCCGATCTTTTGGCAATCCAACGCCAGCTATCCCAGAAAATCGATATTGCCGAACAAGAAGTGGCTACGTTGGAAACTAAGCTGGATAAACAGTCAGCTTATCAAGAAAAATATCAGAGCCTTCAGGCGCTTTTGGCTGAGCAAAGGGTGATACATGCACAAGCCGAAGCGGAAATGAAGTTGATTAATGACGAGCAGGGTGGTTTCCGGCGGCGTATTCAACAGTTGTTGGTGGATAATTTGTTGTCGGAAGCCAACCGGATTTTGGAAAAACTAAGCGGACGTTACTATATTCGCAGTTTGGCCAGTGATAATGGTTTGGCGCTAGAGGTTGAAGATACCAAACAAAAAAATCTACGGCGATTGCCGAAAACCTTGTCTGGCGGGGAGAGCTTTGTGGTCAGTTTGGCTTTGGCCTTGGCGCTAGCTGAGATTGCCAACAACGGTAAGGCGATCGATTCACTGTTTCTGGATGAGGGCTTTGGTAATTTAGACGCGGAAGCCCTGTATCTGGCAATGAGTGCCTTAGAAGGCTTGAAGACTCAAGGGAAAACGGTCGGTGTAATTTCCCACGTCGAAGGGGTAAAAAAGCGCATCAAAACGCAGATTGAATTGGTAAAAAAAGCCAACGGTATGAGCGAATTGAAGATGGTTGCTTGATCTGACGGTGGAGTAGGTGAACGCTCCACCACAAAATTAAGTAATTAATTGCTGGGGCGGAAGGCTTTGCCGTAGGTGGTTTCCGCGTTGAAATTGTCCCACACATATAAAGGATGAACGATAGGCTGCGTAGGGATTGGCGAGGAAACTAAATCCAGCACGCCGACGCCGATTCTTCCACCCATGTTCAATAACCCTTTAAACGTACCGCCGATAAAGCCGTAAATAACATTGCTTTGATTGTTGATTAAAATAATGTTTTTCGGTATTTCCAGGGAAGATGTGGCGATGTTGGCAAGGCCGGTGGTCAGTTTTCGCCCGAAGGTTTGGCCATAGGTTTCGGCTTCTTCCGCCTGGGTTGGCAAGCTCGTCAATAGAATGGCTGCGGATAAAACAGTGGCCAGGGTGCGAGTGTTTCGATTCATAACTGATCCTGTATATTAGAGCGGATGTGAGTATCTGTTGGTCGAGTCGGCTTTACCGCTTCGACCGACAATCGCTCGAAAGTATAGCAGAGCCCTGGACTGTTTACTTTTTCAGCGCCTTGGCAAATGCACTGCTCATGCTGTTCTGTAGCGCGGGTTGTTGTTTGGGTTTATGAGCAGTTTTTTGCGGTTTTTCTTTTGGAATAATCTCACCGGCATCCAGGTTTTTTCGCATGCTGAGAGAAATACGCTGCCGTGCCACATCGACTTCCAGTACGCGCACTTTTACCATATCACCGGTTTTTACGATGCTACGCGGATCTTTAACAAAGTCATCCGCCAAGTGTGAAATATGCACCAAACCGTCTTGATGTACGCCAATATCAACAAAAGCACCGAAATTGGCGACGTTGGTCACGACGCCGTCTAACGTCATGCCCGGTTCAAGATCGGTAATTTTCTCCACGCCATCCTTGAATTGCACGCTTTTAAACTCCGGACGCGGGTCGCGGCCTGGTTTTTCCAGTTCCTGCAAAATATCCGAAACGGTGGGAACGCCAAAATTGGCGTTGGCATAGTTTGCCGGATTCAGGCCGCGTAAAAACTGGCTTTGGCCGATCAAGTCGCGGATTGATTTGCCCGTATCATCCAGGATTGCATTGACCACGGGGTAGGCTTCTGGATGCACGGCAGATGCGTCTAGCGGGTTGTCGCCGTTCATGACTCTGAGAAAGCCGGCTGCTTGTTCGAACGCTTTATCGCCTAGGCGCGGCACTTTTTTCAGCTGATTGCGGTTCGCAAACGGGCCATTCGCATCGCGAAACGCAACGATGTTTTCGCTGATGCTGCTGCTTAGTCCGGATACTTGTTTCAGCAAAGCTACCGAAGCTGTGTTTACGTCTACGCCGACCGCGTTCACGCAATCCTCTACCACGGTATCGAGCATACGAGCCAATTGCACTTGGTTGACGTCATGTTGATATTGACCAACGCCTATCGATTTTGGATCGATTTTCACCAGTTCCGCCAGTGGGTCTTGTAGTCGGCGGGCTATCGATACTGCGCCGCGTAATGAGACGTCGAGGTCTGGAAACTCCTTGGCAGCCAGTTCCGATGCCGAATATACCGACGCGCCGGCTTCGGAAACTGTGATTTTTTGAAAATTAAGGTCTTTATGTTGCTTCATCAAGTCTGCAACCAATTGATCAGTTTCCCGAGAAGCGGTGCCGTTACCGATACTCACCAGTTGTACTTGGTGCTGCTTGATCAATTTAGCCAGAACTGCTATCGATTGATCCCATTGGTTCTTAGGTTGATGCGGGTAAATGGTTTCTGTGGTCAACAGCTTGCCGGTTGCGTCAACCACAGCAACTTTGACGCCTGTGCGAATGCCGGGGTCCAGGCCCATGGTCGCTTTGGGACCGGCTGGCGCCGCCAGCATCAAGTCGCGCAAATTGCTGGCAAACACTCTAATGGCTTCTTGCTCGGCGGCCTCGCGCAGTCTCAGCTTTAGATCCATATCGATACGGGTAAATAGTTTGATTTTCCAGGCAAAGCGGGCGGTTTCGGCCAACCAGGCATCGGCGGGTTTTTCTGTGTCTTTAACTTGCAGGCGTTGACTAACGAATTGTGAACATAGCTGATGTTCTTCTTGATCCAGTTCCGCCGGTTTTAGGGTTAAGGATAGTAAATCCTCGTTACGACCGCGGAACAAGGCCAAGGCGCGGTGAGACGGAATCTTATTGATCGCTTCGCTATAGTCGAAATAATCCTTGAATTTTGCTGCCTCTGCTTCCTTGCCGGTCACGACGCTAGCGTGCAGGATGCCCTTATTCCAAACACGTTCGCGTAATTCAGCAAGTAGTTCGGCATCTTCGGAAATACGCTCCATGATGATCTGACGGGCGCCCTCCAGGGCCGCCGCGACATCCGCGATACCTTTTTCAGCATCGATATAGCTAGCTGCGATTTGTTCGGGGATTAGGTTGCGATTATCTAAGATGGCGTCGGCTAATGGTTCAAGACCGGCTTCGCGAGCAATTTGCGCTTTGGTGCGGCGTTTAGGCTTGTAGGGTAGGTATAGGTCTTCCAGAAGCGTTTTGGTGTCGGCGTCGAGTATTGCTAGTTCCAGTTCCGGGGTGAGCTTTCCTTGCGAGCGAATGGTGTCGAGAATTGAGTCGCGGCGGCTGTTAAGTTCCCGCAAATAAATCAATCTTTCCTCAAGATTTCGCAATTGCGTATCGTCCAGGCCACCGGTTACTTCTTTGCGATAGCGGGCTATGAAGGGCACCGTGGCGCCATCGTCCAATAGGGCGGCTGCGGCGGCGACTTGTTGCGGCTTAACTGAAAGTTCTTCGGCAATGCGTTGGATAACGTCCATCTGTAGCTTAAATAAAATTGGTATAAAGGCCCAATTCTACATTAGCGTGGGTTCTTGAAAAAGCGAACTATCAGAAATGGAGTGAGAAACTTGCGGGCACAAAAAAGGCGCCAGCTGAATTTTCAGCTGGCGCCTAAATTGCTAAGCAAAAATTATTTTGCTTGGCTTAAAACGTCGTTATTAAAATCTTTATGCTTTGCCAAAACTTGGGCTTCAGCTTGGGCAGAAGTTTCGCCGCTGTATTTGAGATGTTTGGTTTCATCCGCTTTCAGCAAAACGACGCCAGCAATAGCAATTGCAGTAACAACAGCAACTACAGTAAAGGTATTGTCTTTTTCTTGTTCAGCCATTTTTATAATCCTCATCTTGTTGTTGTAATAATTAGCCCTAAACGGGGCAACTCGAGTTGTATGTCGAAATTAGTATTATTGTTGGTCGACGGTGCATTTTTTACACTCAAAACTGTTTTGTGTCAAAACAATATTTTTGCGATTATTCGTTTTGACTGATAGGTATTTTATTTTTCTAATAAAATCAATTTATTATGGGCTTTTCTTTTGGCTGAAAAGTACCCGGTTTTGATGCGATGCTGTTGCTGCGTATCTGTTTCGGCGTGGTTTGCTATGCATTTATGCCGTATGCCCGAAGCCTGCATTGCGGCGGCAAGTCGAGAAATATTGTGGGAAATTCCTATCGTTTGTCGAGTGTTCTGCGGGGTGATGAAGAGAAAGGAGGTATGGTTAACTTCGGCCATCGTGCAGGTTGCATGATAGGATTGGAATTTGAATCTGGCAGTCTGTTTGTTCTTACGGCGTTGTGTTGTTCGAATGGAGGCGGCTCGAAAATAATCTTTAGCTAAATTTGGGGTACTCATGCTTAAACACATACATCTTCTTTTCGTGGCAGTTTTGGTCGTCAGCTTTATTGGGCGAGTGGTGCTTGCCGAGCTAAAGCCAGCCCTTTTGGAGCAGAAATGGCTAAAAATTGGTCCGCATATCATTGCGAGTTTGGTCTTGTTGACCGGATTTTCCTTGGTTTTCCAAGGAGGTTGGTTATCAGCAGAATTTGCTTGGATTGTAGCCAAGCTATTGATGTTGATAGTTTACATTGGCTTGGGGATTGTGGCGATTCGCCAATCGGGACGTTCGCGATGGTTGGCTTTTGGTGGCGCATTGATTTGTTTGTATTACATCTCCAAGGTTGCTGTGACTAAGCAGGTTTTTTTCTTTTTTTAAGTGTTGTTCTATGCGTTGGAGTTTGTCCGCGAGGCCTTGTGTTTCTTAGAGAGTAGATAAATTTGGCTTGCGAAAAATAGTTATTGACAGATTGTGAAATTTGTAGGCTAACGAAAAAAGCTTGTCAAAGCGTTTTTATTCGGATAACCTCAAACCTCCTGTCAATACTCAACGTAAGGAGGGTAGGATGCGAAAAACGAAATTGACGGCAATATTATTGCTTTCAGCGAGTCTAGCGTCTTTTAGCTCTGTAGGTTTAGCGAAAACAGAAAGGAACGGTTTTCTTTCCCTTGAACAAAGCGGCGTCGCATCGTATTACAGCGACAAAATGCATGGTCAGCGGACAGCAAACGGTGAATTTTATGATAAAAACGCATTAACTGCGGCTCACGCGAGCTTGCCGTTTGGTTCTTTGGTGCGTGTCGTTAATCTTAGTAATAATCGTAGTGTCGAGTTGCGGATAAATAGCCGCGCTCATAAAGCCAATAAGCGGCTGCTTGATGTGTCCAAAAGGGCTGCCAGCGAGCTTGGTTTTATCCAAGCAGGCTTGGCGAAAGTCAAACTTGAAGTTCTGCGTGTAGGCGACGCCTAAGTTGCCTGTAGTGATGTAATTCGGTCTACGGGTCGGATTACATCGTCCTCGCTTATTCTGAAATCTCTCAAACTTACTTGTTAAGCGGTTTCTTTAATCGCTTTAAAGCCGATGTCTGTTCGGAAATACACGTCCTGCCAGTTGATTTGTCGGCATAGCTCGTAGGCTTTTTCCTGGGCTTGAGCGATGCTGTCGCCCAATGCGCACGCGCATAATACTCGGCCACCGGCAGTGACTACTTGGCCTGCAACTTGTTTGGTGCCGGCGTGAAACACCTTAAAATCGTCACCAATATTGCTGCCCGGTAATCCGCTGATTGGATGGCCTTTGGCGTAATCGTCGGGATAACCGCCGGCTGCGAGTACGACCCCCAATGAAGGGCGTTCGTCCCACTCCGTAGTCGTATGATCAAGATTTTTATCTATGGCTGCCAGACAAAGTTCAACCAAATCGCTTTTTAAACGCATCATGATCGGTTGGGTTTCCGGATCGCCAAAGCGGCAGTTGTATTCCAACACTTTGATACTACCGTTCTTGCCTATCATTAGGCCGGCATAGAGAAAGCCGGTATATTCGTTACCGTCTTCACGCATGCCTTGCAAAGTGGGCAAAATTACCTCATCCATGACGCGCTGGTTAATTTCTGGCGTCACGATAGGTGCGGGAGAATAGGCCCCCATGCCGCCCGTGTTGGGACCTAAATCGCCGTTGTCGCGAGCCTTGTGATCTTGAGATGTTGCCATGGCCAAGGCATGCAAGCCGTCGGCGATAACGATAAAACTGGCTTCTTCGCCAGCCAAAAATTCTTCAATCACAACCCGATGCCCGGCCGTGCCAAACGTATTGCCGGCTAACATGTCTTGAACCGCGGCAATTGCCTCTTGTTCGGATTGGGCGACGATTACGCCTTTACCGGCTGCCAAACCATCGGCTTTGACAACGATGGGTGCGCCATTTTCGCGGATATAAGCGATTGCCGGTTCAACTTCTGTAAAACTTTCGTATGCGGCTGTGGGGATGCCGTGGCGGATCATAAAATCCTTACAGAAGGATTTGGAGCCTTCCAACTGCGCGGCTTGAGCAGTCGGCCCGAAGCACTTCAAACCAGCGGCGGAAAATCGGTCAACGATGCCTTTGACTAAGGGTACCTCCGGTCCAATGATGGTGAGCTCTATGTCTCGGGCTTGAGCGAAACTCAATAAACCTTCGATATCGTCGGCTTGAATGTCGACATTGTCAATGCCGGGTTCAAGAGCTGTACCGGCGTTACCCGGCGCAACGTAGACGTTGCCGGCTTTTGCGGATTGCCTGACTTTCCAGGCCAAGGCGTGTTCTCGGCCGCCACTACCTACGATCAAAATGTTCATATTAGCTTGTCCCGTATTAATGTCTGAAATGCCGCATGCCGGTCAATACCATTGCGATATTGTGTTCGTCGGCGGCGGCAATCACTTCTGCATCGCGCATCGAGCCACCTGGATGAATAACTGCGGTTATGCCGGCCGCCGCCGCCGCGTCGATGCCGTCGCGGAACGGAAAAAAAGCGTCGGAGGCCATGACCGAGCCGGGCACGGTTAAGCCTTCGTCGGCGGCCTTGATGCCGGCGATTTTTGCCGAATAAACTCGACTCATTTGTCCGGCGCCAATGCCGATGGTCTGGCCACCTTTGCCATAGACAATTGCGTTGGACTTGACGAATTTGGCAACTTTCCAGACAAACAGTAGGTCCGCCAATTCTTGTTCCGTGGGTGCGCGTTTGCTGACTACTTTCAAATCGGCAGCACTGATCTTCCCGGTATCCTTGTCCTGAACTAATAAGCCGCCTGTGATGCGTTTAAAATCTAAAGCTGATTCATGGGTATTTGTCCAATAGCCGGTTTCCAGCACCCGGACGTTCTGTTTTTTAGCCAACGCCGCTTGCGCACCCGCTGATATGGCCGGCGCGATGATCACTTCGACGAACTGGCGTCCTGCGATTTCCGCCGCAGTCTTTTCGTCCAATTCGCGGTTGAAAGCGATAATGCCGCCAAATGCGGAAGTCGGGTCGGTCGCGTACGCCAGATTGTAGGCGTCGAAAATGTCACCGCTTACCGCAACGCCGCAAGGATTGGCGTGTTTCACGATCACGCAGGCCGGTTGGTCGTTAAACGCTTTGACACATTCCAATGCCGCATCGGCGTCGGCAATATTGTTGTAAGACAATTCCTTGCCTTGTAACTGTTTGGCAGCGGCTATGCTGCCGGCGGGTGGATTTTTTTCACCATAAAATGCCGCGTTTTGATGGGGATTTTCACCGTAACGCATGCTCTGCAGGCGGTGGAATTGCAGATTTAGGGTTTCCGGGAAATCGCCGCTATCGACGACTTTGCTCAGGTAAGCGGCAATCATCGTGTCGTAACGCGCAGTATGCTCGAAGCTTTTTAGCGCCAATTTAAAACGGGTGTCGTGGCTTAGGGCGCCGGCATTAGCTTGTAACTCGGCCAAAATTTTCGGGTAATCGACCGGATCGACAACGATAGCCACGTCGTTATGGTTCTTGGCTGCGCCCCGGATCATGCTGGGGCCACCAATGTCAATGTTTTCTATCGCGGTTTCCAAGTCGCAATCGGGTTTTGCGACGGTTTGTTCGAAGGGATACAAGTTGACCACCACCATGTCGATAGCTTTGATGCCGTTTTCGGCCATCACAGCATCATCAATGCCGCGCCGACCTAGAATGCCGCCGTGAACTTTGGGATGCAAGGTTTTAACGCGGCCGTCCATCATTTCCGGGAAGCCGGTGTAGTCGGAGACTTCGGTAACGGCAATATTATTGTCGACCAGCAGTTTGGCCGTGCCGCCGGTAGATAGTAGCTCGATGCCCAGGTGGCTGAGTTCTCGGCAAAATTCCAGAATACCGGCTTTGTCGGAAACGCTGACCAATGCGCGGGTCACTTTTTTATTTATGCCCAAAGTGGGATTCATGCAAACCTCAAGAAAGGGTAAAAAGAAGGGTTGGAAATTAACCTATGCCGTAATGTTCAAGCTTTTTGCGTAAGGTGCTGCGGCTGAGGCCGAGGATGATCGCGGCTTTGCTTTGATTGTAATCGCAGTGTTTCAGCGTGGTTTCCAATAAGGGTCTTTCCACTTCTGCTAACACCAAATGGTATAAGCCGCTGGAATCGTGCCCGTTTAGGTGGGCGAAATAGTCTTCGACGCAATGACGGACATGGTCAGACAGCGTTTGCTCGCTGCCGGTGACTTTATGTGTAAGATGTTTTCCCATCTAGGCGGCTCGTGGTGTCAGCAAATTGAAAGAGGCGTTGACGAGCGCGAGTTGCCGCGCAGCGTGTTGGGCTTGGTTAATTGCAGTCTTTTGGTCGGCAGGCAGATTGCCGAGATGATCGAAATACCAGCCGATGTGCTTGCGGGCGATTCTAACACCACTGTCGTTGCCATAAAAACTGTATAAATTTTCCAGGTGCCGGTTGATAACGGCTTTGATGTCGGTCAAGCTAAGTGGTGAATATGTCGTGTTGCTGAGATGGGCGACTAGGTCATTAAATATCCAGGGTTTGCCTTGCGCCGCTCGCCCTATCATCACCGCGTCGGCTCCCGTATATGCCAATACCTCACTGGCTTTAGCGGGGCTATCGATATCGCCGTTTGCGATAATCGGAATACTGATACTTTGTTTGACCTGTTTGATGGTGTCGTACTCAGCATGTCCGGAAAATTTACAGGCTCGGCTGCGCCCGTGGATGGTGAGCGCTTGAATGCCGCAGCTCTCAGCAATCTTGGCGATGGTCGGCGCGTTTCTATTGGCTAAGTCCCAGCCGGTACGAATCTTGAGGGTTACCGGGATTTCCACGGCATTGATTACCGCGTCTAAAATTTTAGCTACTAATGACTCATTTTTCATTAGCGCTGAACCCGCCGCCACCGAGCACACTTTTTTTGCCGGGCAGCCCATGTTAATGTCGATAATCTGGGCGCCTCGGTCCTGATTCAATTTGGCCGCTTCAGCCATTTGCCGAGGGTCGGTACCCAAAATTTGCACCGAGCGCAGGCTAATGTCGCCGTTGTAATCGAGCTTTTTCAGGGTGCGCGGGTGGTGCTGCAAGCTGCGATTTGAAATCACCATTTCCGACACCGTGAGGCCCGCTCCAAATTCGCTGCAGATTTGCCGAAACGGCGCGTCTGTAATGCCTGCCATAGGCGCTAGTAATACTGGGTTGGGAAGTTCGTAAGGGCCAATTCGCATGAAAAGCCAAGCTAGTCGAAAAAGGCGGCAAATGATACCCGAAAACGCGCGGATTAACGATGGCTGAAAGAAAGTTCTTGAAAATCGTTGTTAGCGTTGATTTGGGAGTAAGTCCTGAGTATTAGTTTGGCGTTTAAATCTCCTGTGACTATTATCGCCACGAAATCCACGGATGAAGTAGAAGCGTAGACAATCGGCGAGATTTCCAGATTCGTTGAAGAGGATTGCATCGCTTGCCTGCGATGAAGTAGTCTTGGCCGAACAATTATGGAGTGAGATTCAATGGATAAACAAAGCTCAAATACTGTTTGGCATCATGCCACCGTAACACGTAGCCGCCGAGAAATTTTAAACGGGCACAAATCGGCCATTCTGTGGTTTACCGGTTTATCCGGGGCAGGCAAGTCAACTTTGGCTCATGCCGTCGAGGAGCGGTTGTACCAATTAAAGTGTCGAACGTTTGTGTTGGATGGCGATAACGTTCGCCAAGGCTTATGTGGCGATCTGGGGTTTAGTCATCAAGACCGGCAGGAGAATATCCGTAGAATTGCCGAAGTCGCCAAATTGATGCTGGAAGCCGGTACGATAGCGTTAACTGCCTTTATTTCGCCCTTCCGGGCTGAACGGCAATATGCGCGAAATTTGGTACCGCACGGCGATTTTATTGAAATTTACTGCAACTGCGATTTGTCCGTGTGTGAACAGCGGGATGTAAAAGGTCTATATAAAAAAGCGCGGCAAGGCGATATTAAGCTATTCACCGGCATATCTTCTCCTTATGAAGTGCCGGAAAACCCCGAGATGATAGTAGGTACCGGAACGTATGAGTTGGAAGCCTGTGTCGACCAAGTCATGAGCATGCTCGAGCAGCGCGGTGTTATCGCCTCTACTAAAGGCGAAATGTAAAGTGAATATCGACGTATTTAATGGCGATGCAGATGGTATTTGTGCGTTGCTACAGTTGCGATTGGCTTTTCCCAAGGAGTCTGTGCTTGTTACTGGGGTCAAGCGCGACATTGGTTTATTAAGTCGAGTTTGCGCTGAGGCAGGCGATCAAGCAGTTGTGCTCGACATCTCTCTGGATAAGAATCGCGTACCGCTATGCGAGCTTCTTAATAAAGGTGTCAGTATTTTTTACATGGATCACCATTATTCAGGTGAAATTCCCGTTCACCAAGGTCTGACCCCTTTAATAAGCACTGATGCCAACGTTTGCACAAGTTTATTGATGAATATTTATTTGAAGCAACGCTTTGCCGAATGGGCTGTGACAGGGGCTTTTGGCGATAATTTGGATGCTTCGGCAAGAGAAGCCGCTAAGTTACTTAATTTAACGGCCCAAGAATTGCTTAAGCTACAGCAACTGGGAATCGCTATCAATTACAACGCTTACGGTGCGAGTATCGATGATCTATATTTTGCTCCGGATGAGCTCTATAGGCAGCTGGAAGGTTTTATATCGCCGTTTGACTTTATCCGGGATAAGGCGGAAATTTGTCAGCAATTATTTAATGGTTATAACGAGGATATGAGTCTAGCGGCGCAAGTTGATGCTGAATATCAGACCGACAGTATCTCGGTAGTTATTTTGCCTGATGAAAAGTGGGCAAGGCGGGTATCTGGTGTATGGGGAAATCAACTGGCTAATCAATATCCGAATAGGGCTCATGCAATCGTTAGCAACAATCAAAGAGGAGGCTATCAAATTAGCGTTAGAGCCCCGATAAATAATAAAGTTGGTGCCGATGTGTTATGTGCCTTATTTTCGGGTGGCGGTCGTAAGGCTGCGGCAGGTATTAATCATATTCCATACCAGCAGTTGACCAATTTTGTAGCGGCTTTTCAAAGCCAATATCAATGAGCCAAGTTTTTTGTGAAAAATAGCTTATTAATTGCTTGTGTTGTTTATACGATTTTTGTCGTTTACGGCAGTTTGGTGCCATGGCAATTTAATAGTATTTCGTTAAGCGATGCTTGGTTTCGTTTTCAGAATATTGAATATTTGACCCTGGGTATTGCGTCAAGAGCAGATTGGGTTGCCAATATTCTGCTATTTATACCGCTTGCCTTTCTTTGGCTGGGTACGCTTTCCCTAAAGCAACAATTTGTTGGTAGGTGTGTGTCGTCAGTTTTTGTATTGATAGTCAGTTTTTTGCTTTGTTCGACTATCGAATTTACTCAGTTATTTTTTCCTCCCAGAACGGTGTCGTTAAACGACATAATAGCCGAAACTTTGGGAGCCGCCATTGGTGTTTTTGCGTGGTGGGTTTTTGGTGGGAGATTTGCCAATTGGTTTGAAAATTGGCAAATAAATAAAAACAATTCAGTCCCCTATTTGCAAATCTATTTGGGGTGTATGTTTTTTTACAGCGTCATGCCGCTGGATTTAACCCTAAGTCCTGTTGAGTTTTATCATAAATGGCATGAAGGGCGCGTTATTCTACTGCCATTTTATGGGTTAAAGGGAGAAGCTTTTCGAGATATATATGACTGCTTGTCTGATGTCATATTATGGATGCCAATTCCTTGGCTATGGTATAAGCTGAAACCTTTGAGTAAAGTTGATCTATTAAAAAGAGTTTTTTTCTCGGCAACTATAATTGAGTTTTTTCAGCTGTTTGTATATAGCAGGGTTACCGATGTTACGGATATTTTGCTTGCGTTGGTGGGCGGTTTTATTGGCGTGCAATTGATAACTTTAGGTTTAAATAGGCTTGCTTTGGTCGGAAGTGCTAGTGAGTTGAAAAGTTATCATAGGTTCACTGTTTTGTATGCGTGTTTAGCGTATTTTTTATGGGTATTAGTTGTAGGATTTGTATTTTTGTACCCTTATGATTTTGAGTGGAGTTATATAAGACTTTCAACTTGGAGTGATAAGTTTCTTAGAGTGCCTTTTTATGCATATTATTATGGTACCGAATATAGGGCTGTTACAGAGGTTTTTCATAAAATTTTATTTTTTATGCCTTTTGGTTTGATAGGGTATTCTTTTCAGTATTTTAATAGCCGTAATCAAGCAAGTATCATTATTTTGGCTGTAATAGTGATGACGGCTCTGAGTATTGAATTTGCACAATTGTTTTTGCCAAATAAAAATGTTGATATAACAGATGTTATTTTAGAATCTTTTGGAGGGTATCTCGGTTATTCGGTGGTCAAGCTGCTGCAACTTAATAGACCTGCTTTGCCGGAGCCTAAAAACAAGCTGGGAAATGAGGTTTTTTTTGCGATTTCAAGGGGGCAGGCTAATTTTGCTGAAGGCTCGGCTTCCGTGAGTCGTCCAAGAAATATTACGAGCTATACAAGTGGGATTCCCCTATTTTTGCTGGCAGTGGGGTCTGTATTTGTGACTTTGGGTGTGCTGATATTTGTCAGTGGCTCTGAGGCTATGCCTTACAATGTGAGGGAGTTATTTTCGAAAGAATACCGAATCATCAGTGCTTTAGGCATAGCTGTATTGATTTATTGGTGCTTTGCATATCCGCTATTCTCTTTGATGAATATTTTGAAAAACGGTAGGGGAGAAGTTTTTTTTTATGCTCGTTTTTTAGCGGTACATACTCTGATAGCGTGGATGTTGGTAAGGGTTATTGTTCCCCTTGAAAGTATACATGATGTGTTGGGCTCTCCAATTTTGAGTATCCCCGCAGAGCTAGAGCTAGCGTTTCGGTTTTTAGGTTTGTTTGGTGTATATTCATTAATCGCATTGACAGCCACTCATGCGGCGCTTTTTTGGGTGGTTTCAACTCGGCAGTTGGTGCGGCTTTTCGTTTTAGGCTTCTTTTGGATATTATCGTTACTGCCGTTTGGGTATTGGGTCGTGGTTATTGAAGCTGCGACGGATAACCTAACAGAGTTAATGACCAATAGTGGATATTCTTTCGCGGTCATCTGTATTGGTATTTATTTTTTTCTGGTCGGTTGGCTAGGTTCGTCCATTTTATTTTTAACAGTTTTTAATAATCGGCGCATTATTGTTGTCGGATTTTTATTTATAACTTCTTTTCCATTAGGCTATCAGTTGTTAAGTTGGGGAACGGAGCAGTTTATTCTAAAGTATGATGCTGTTTTTTCAGCTATGCAATTTTTGTTAAGTACTGATAGAAGTCATTTAATTTCAGGCGATATATTAATGGCGCGTTTTTTTATGGCGCACTTTGGACTGGTTTTATTGGTTTTTATGGCTCAAATCCCGCTGTGTATGATTTTTCGTAAAGTGGTTGCGTCAAAATATTCAGCGAAGCCCATGTAACGAAGTGCTTAGTGGTGTTTTAGTTTTTCAGATGGCTATTTTAGTTTTTATTATGTTTTTTAAATTGATACGTATTTATGCGCTTGGGTAGTCTTGCATGATATTTAGAGCTTTTCCATTCGCAATTGTGCTGACGGCATTATTGAGTATGTTCTTTACTAATGTGGTTGCGATGGGTGTCCAGGCTGAGCTTGTCGTAGATGACGTTAACGTGAAAGACGACAAAGAGAAGACTCAAACAGCTTCAGATGGAGTTAAAGATATACTAAGTTCGGTTGATCTTAAAAAAGATATTGCTAAAATTCATAGTCATGAAATAGCTGTCCAAAATATCAGGGCCAAGGTTTCTCCAGACGAATTGGCTGTTGACGATTCTTCGATCTCACGACCTATATTTCGACAGCAGGAAAACATTAATAAATCTGCGCAGTTTTCCTTCTTTGTTCCAGATTTTTCTGATGCCGATTTGGTTAGGGGGAGGGGTGGCTATAATTACTCCGATGATGTATTTTCCTCTAAAAAACTCCTAGACGAACTACGGGATAGTCTTGGGGAAGGAATATATAGCAAATTAGTTTGGACCTATTACGATCTCAAAGACCTTGACAGCAGGATATATGCGAGCATGGTCGGGTATGATTTAAGTGGCAGTAATTTGTTGGGAAAATTACAACAGTTTATCGGGGTGGATGAGAATTTGAATGCTATGATAGTTTTCAAGAGCACTATTGGAATAACTCCTAAACCTGAGGGTGCTGGTGATAGGATAAATCAAGATTCTGGTAGAAATTCTAAGGTTATACTTGACTTCTCTCAACGTAATTTCGCCAGAAAAGAAGAGGTTGATACTGGGCGACTTCAATATATTTTAAAATACTTGACGATAAAGAATTTTGTATACAGCTTATTGGCATTAATGGGGTTTGGTTCGGTTTGGCGGATGTTTAGGTTTTTTGTTAAACAAGATTTAAGATAACTGCTCCTAAAAAACATCCTGATTACCCATAAACCTCAGCAACTTTGAGGCCTCCTGCAAGTCCAACGAAAGCCCCAACCTGACTGGAGATCGTGCCATGAAAAAGAACCCGGTCCAATTTCAAAAGGGCTTCAGTTTGATGGATTTCCTGAAGCGCTACGGTACCGAAAGCCAATGCGCCGAAGCCCTATTTCAGGCGCGATAGCCCTCGGGTTTTCAATGTCCACGTTGTGGTGGCGGTAGTTATAGCGTGGTCAAGACCCGTCATCTCTATCAATGTACGACCTGTCATCATCAAACGTCGCTGACTAGCGGGACACTGAAATGGTTTAATGAAGCCGGACACTTCTAAAAGCAGACTTTATACTGTTATTAGAGGTAAGCATGACAAACGAAAAACAACACAACCGACCCAAATATAGTTTGGAATTCAGGCAAGATGCCGCCAAGCTAGTTTTGGAGAAAGGCTATAGTCAGCAACAAGCAGCCGATCATTTGGGCGTATCGCTAAGTGCGATGGGACGCTGGGTTCGGGCGGAACGCAAGCCCTCGGCGACTGACGCGACGATGAAAAAAAACAGCGTAAACTTGGGAGAGCATGACAAATTGATTCGCTTGCGCAAGGAAAATGAACAGTTGCGGATGGAGCGCGAAATATTAAAAAAGGCGGCCGTCTTTTATGCCCCAGAGGGTATCTTTGCGAAAGAAGCCGAATACCCACAGGGCACAAGTAAAGTACGGGTTTATTCGAGAGCAAGAGAAGACGTATCCAGTGACCGTACTGTGTCGAGTGATGCAGGTGAGTACCAGCGCCTATTACGATTGGTTAAAAGCCCCGAAAGACGTTGATAAAGAGCAACAAGATCGAAAAATGGCCGAAACAGCCAGGCAGATTTTTGTCGACAATAAGCAGTGCTTTGGTTCGCGTCGCCTAGCCGATCGCTTGCAAAAGCAGGGATTTGCTGCGGGTCGTTTTAAAACCCGGCGACTCATGCGAGACTTGAGATTGCAGGTACGTTATCCCAAGCGATTTAAAGCGACGACCGACAGCAACCACAATGAGGCTATTTCACCCAATCGATTGGATCGGCAATTTCAAGTAGCCAAGCCTAATCAGGTGTGGACGACCGATATCACCTATGTGTGGACGCTGCAGGGCTGGTTTTACGTTGCGGTGATCATTGATCTCTTTTCCCGCCAAGTCGTTGGCTGGGCGATTGACGATCACATGCGCACATCGCTTTGCGTCAATGCCTTGCAAATGGCCTTCTACCCACAGGGCACAAGTGGCGGCGTAAGCCTCCGCCCGGCTTATTGCATCATTCCGATCGAGGTAGCCAATATGCGAGCCGAGAATATCGTCAACATTTGGCCGTCATGAAGATGGTGTCAAACGGCGTTGAAAAGTTTCCAGTAAAGAGCGCCCAATAGTTTCCAGTTAGGTCGTATGGTTATTGGTTTTCCACCACCTTTTTCCGTTGCTTAAATCGATAAGAATCGTTGCCGGTTTCTAAAATATCGCAGTGGTGAGTAATGCGATCCAGCAGCGCCGTAGTCATCTTGGCGTCGCCAAAAACCTGCACCCATTCTGCAAAGTTGAGGTTGGTGGTAATGATCAAGGACGTTTTCTCATACAGATGACTGATGAGGTGGAACAGCAAGGCACCGCCGGACGCTGGGAACGGTAAATACCCCAATTCGTCCAGGATGACGGCATCCATCAGCGTTAGCTGCTTGGCGAGGTTACCGGCTTTTCCTAGCTGTTTTTCCTTATCCAGTTGATTGACTAGATCGACCGCATTGTAAAAGCGAACCCGTTTGCCTTGATGGATGGCGGCTATGCCAATGGCAGTGGCCAAGTGGGTTTTCCCTGTGCCGGTGCCGCCCACCAGGATCAGGTTGTAGGCTTGCTCCATAAAGTTTCCGGTGGCCAGTTGTTCGAGACGAGCTTGCGGCAAGGGCGTTTCCGACCAGTCAATCTGTAGCAAGTCTCGATGAATCGGGAATCGAGCCGCCTTGAGCTGATAGTTCAGGCTGCGCGCTTGGCGGTCGGCCTGCTCGGCGCTGATCAACCGATCCAGCCAGGCTTCCGGCATCACGGGTTTTTGCTGGCGACTGTATTCGGCTTGCCATTCACTCCAGGCCGCCGCCATGCCGAACAGATGTAACGTTTTGAGCTGGAGCGCGCGATCAATGGACATGGCAAACGCTCCGTAAGCTATCATAGCGACTGCAATCGGCGACAGGCTCCAAGGTCAATGCCGGCGTCGATGCCGGGGTGTCGTCCAGTGCTTTGGGCTTGGCCGCTTCGGTTAACCGGCGCATTTCATTCAGGACGATGGCGGCGCTGATGACACCGGTCTGCAAGGTCAAATCGCAAGCCACTTCCAAGGCATCCAAGCCGTTATCGCCCAGGTCTTTCGCCATCAGCAGTAGGTCGACAAAGGCGCGGTCACCCTGATCCTGCTTGAGAATACGATCCCGCACCACCTTGATCGCAACCGGCAAGTCCCAAGTCTGAAAGGGTGCGCCATGCCTCAGTGCGCCAGGCTTTTTCTCCAACACCGGCAGATAATGCCAAGGATCGCAGATCAAATGATCGCGTCCGAAGCGGCGGTGATGTTCGGCAATCATCGCCCCGTCGGCGACGATACGGACATGGTCGGCGGTTAAACGCACGGACACCACGCTATTGGCCCATTGCGCCGGCACGCTGTAGCGGTTGCGGTCTATGCGGATCAAACAAAGTGGCGAAACACGCTTCATTTCTTCCACGTAACCATCGAAGGCGGCCTTGACCGGCATTAACAAGGGCTGTTCTTCAGTGAAACATTCGGCGATGCTGCGTGAGGTCTGTTCAGGATGGGGGCGTCCCGCCAACTCGCAGCAGCGCTTCGCCAGCCAGACGTTAAGGGCGGCGAAATCCGTGAATTTCGCCATCGGCGTAAACAGCCACTCCCGAATATTCCCGACCTGATTCTCTACCTGGCCTTTTTCCCAACCGGACTCCGGCGTGCAAGCCACAGGCTCAAACAGATAGTGGTTGGCCAGCGCCATGAAACGCCGATTAAAGCGCCGCTCCTTGCCAGCATAGATCGCATCGACCACCGTTTTCAGGTTGTCGTATACCATGCGCTTCGGCACCCCGCCAAAGTAAGCGAAGGCTTGACGGTGCGCATCCAGCACCATTTCCTGCGTTTCCCGTGGATAGGCCATCACGAACATCTGACGACTGTAGGTTAAGCGGAAGTGGGCGACCTTAATGGTCTGAACCACGCCGCCCAGTTCAACGGTTTCATGGCTCCAGTCGAACTGGCAGGTCTCGCCTGCTGGAAAGGCCAGGGGGACAAAAGCTTGCTTGATGGTGGGATGGGGAGATCGTTTCTTCTTCCAACCCTTAACGTAGCGCTGCACCGCCGTGTAACTGCCTTGGTAGCCCTCAACTTGCAGACATTCATACAGGCGTTGCGCGGTGCGTCGTTGTTTTCGCGGCAAATCCGCTTCTTGCTCCAGCCAGGCATGTAACTGCTGATGGAACGAACCCGGCATGGGGTGGGGTTGATGTTTGCGCTGATACGCCGGCGTTTCGACCGTCTTTAAATGTTTACGGATGGTGGGGCGGGATAGCTTAAAGGCGATAGCCAGTGAACTGCTAGTCTCTTTCTCGACTAGATGACGCCGTCTGATTTCGGCAATAACGTCCATTTGTAACACTCCAGGATTCTCCGGCAAAAAACCGGACATTGAACAACCTGGGATGGAAACTTTTCAACGCTCTTTTCCCCAGGACCCTGGAAAGTTTTGCACGCCGTTTAGCATGGTATTCTCTTTCATTGCTCCATTCTCTCAAAGGTTGGAGTCTCCGAGAAAACCGGGGAGATTCAAGGTGTCTGTGAAATTTGGGCAAGATCAATTAACTACTGAACACCAGATTTGATAGTAGCTTTGGTGTTTATGAGAGTGGCTAGGACATGTACATGTAACAAGCCAGTAAAAAAGCCACCTAAGTTTTTAAAGACTTAAGTGGCTCTTTAAGCTTTAACGAAAAGCAGGATTAAGTGCGTTGTAGCAAATGTATCCCGGCAGATTTATTAGCGGTAGCTTTTACGTAAGCCCATGCCCAACAAACCAACAGACAGCAAAAGCAACGAGCCTGGCTCAGGAACTGAGCCTGTTTTGCCTTTTAGTTCGCCGGTACCGGTCAGCAGGCCAGGAACGCCAGATGGCTGAAAGCTGTCGGAGAATGTGAAGTCTGCATTGTTTGCGCCAACTGAAACGCCGTTAATTGTAGAAACAGTGTTAGTGTCAAAGAATAGCGCTGCTTGTCCGCCCAACACGTCCCATGCTCCGTAGCCACCACCAGTATCACCCAGACTTGAAATAGAGGCACCGTTCAATTCGGCGTAGATAGCGCCCAATCCTGTCGGGCCTAAGCCGTACGCATCGTAATCGTGTCCGGTCAATGTCAGCCAGATATTGCCGTCGTTTGCAGTGGCTGAATTTGAAGCATCGAAGTCAGCGGTTGCATCATAATAAAACGTCATGGATGCTAGGTTAAATATTGCTTCGCCGTTTACGTCGCCGTCAAAATTTCCAGCATTGGACAGTGTGAATGTTCCAAAGTAGCTCAATTCCGCGCCTGGAGCGACGAAAGTTGTTGTGCCGTTGACGTTTGAAACCGTTCCGAAGAAAGTTACAACATCTCCTACGTTATTAGCTTCTGTTTCCCATATTGTGCCGTTCATTGTTAAATCAAAGCCGCTAGCCTCGTTCCAGGTTACTCCGCCGACGCTGGCAGCAAAAGATACGCTTGGTGCGATAAGTGCGCCCAACAATGTGAGCTTGGCAATTGAGTGTTTCATAAAATTTCCTGTTTAATGGATTGTAAGGGTGTTTGTTTACATTTGATGAAAAGCAGAAAGCATGCCAAATAAAAAATCAATATAAAACAATAAGTTATTTTTTTCACGATTTCATATGTAAAATTTTCCGACAGGTTTGCTCTTGTTTTTCCATGCAGAGTGATTTTGGCTACTGTCCTTACGAGTGCTTATTTTTATCCGATTTAGACTGCAAGTAACGGGTTATAGCAACTTCCAAGGAGTTTTTAACTGGCGGTAAGCTCGGGCCAGTATTTACCAGGAATAGATCGGCTGTTTTATCGTTGCCAAAAATCTGCCTGTCAGCCAAATAATCAAGAAAAATCGGAACGGCTTTTAGTTGGCGTAAAGTAGTGTGACTAACAATTGGCATCATCGCCCGTAAAAGGAATGTAAAAAATACTGACGGTACGGCAATCACAGCTGGCAAAGGCGTATCAAACTCACGCATTTTGTCGCGCACCAGAGTTTGCAAATGGGTCAATTGCATGGATAAGTGCGGACCCGAACAAAGATGTAGAATCTTGTTGGTGGTGAGAGTTGGCTGATTGGCACTCCATTGGATAGCGCGTGCGACATAATCTACCGGCACTGTATCAAGCGTGGCATCTTTTAAATGCGGTAGCAAGCCATGAGTTTTGGCACCTGATATGAATTCGCACAAGTAATAAAAAATTTGAAAGTGAATAATTTTGCCGGTTTTTGAGTCACCCACAACCATGCTGGGCCTGTGAACGGTTATCGGCAAATTGTAAAGTTCAATTTGTTGGTGAAGATAATCTTCGGCCTCCGCTTTGGATTGCTCATAGGTGTTGTGAAAGCTCCTCGGTTGGGTGATCCAAGTTTCAGGGACGATACCTGACATTCTGCCGGCAACGCCAACTGTGCTGACATATTCGACTTTTTGTAAATTTCCTGACGCTTGACACGCTAGCGCAAGCTCGATTACGTTTTTTGCGGATCCCAACGCATGTTGTCTGGCTACTTCCAGGGGTAAATTCATTCTGACAACGCCGGCACAATGAATAATGTGGGTACATTGGCTAGATATTTCGGCGTAAACACTTTCAGATACTCCAAATTTTTCAAGATCGGCATCGCCTTGCAAAGCGATGACACGGTTTCTGGCGCTTACTTCTTGTTCCTTATCCAGGTTCCAAAAGAGGAATAGATCTTCGAGACGAATTTTTAAGTGCTCAGAGGATTCGGCGCGGATCAGCAGCCATACAAAGTTATCAGCTTCTTCCAAAAGTAAGGGCACCAAGGTACTGCCGACTGCCCCCGTGGCACCGGTAACAAAAATTCTTTTTGCCATATGAGAGCGCTCCATGATGGATTGAATATTGTCGAAGTCTAAAAATCCAGAATCAACGCTTTCGCATTAGCGGAGAATCTTTAGCTGCTTTGTATTGTAATTAAAACTAAAGCTTCAATAGCACGATATCGCGGCTAGCTGAAATTGGTTGGGAATGGATAGTCGATTCTGGCTCTTCCAACAAGTTATAAAGTTCCTCTATCCATTTTTCGTATTTGTGTCGGATATTTTTACGGCGAAGCTTCAGATTTGTCGTTAATTCTTGCTCCGCAACCGATAGGGGCTTATATGAAAAAATGATGCCAACTGGGCGCTTATATTCGGGTAAACCCAAAGTGGTTGCTGTCAGATCTATAGCGATTTTTTTCGCGTAAGTAGTTCTAGATTGGTCTTCAATGGTATTTGAATTGCCAACTGTTACCAAGGCAACCAAGAATTTTCTATTCTCGCCGAAAACAACGGCATGCTCTATCGCTACATTGCTTTGGAGTACCGACTCGATTGCAACGGGGGCAATTTTTCTACCAGTTGACGTTTTAAAAACTTCAGATTTTCGTCCGGTCAAGCTTATAAAGCCCTGGGCGTCGATTTTCGCGTAATCTCCTGTAGGAAGGAATTCTGATTCGTTGGTGCTCTGCTTAGTGGGTTGGTCGTCAAGGTATCCGTTAAAAACGCCTATGCCTTTAACTAGTAGTTCGTCATCATCGGCCAAGTTTATGGTGTTGCCTGGTAAAGCCTTGCCTACCGTGCCAAAACGGTATTCTGACGATCTATTTGCGGCAATAGGCACCACGTTTTCGCTTAGTCCATATGCCTCTAAAATCAACAATCCCAGAGATTGGTAACGATGTAACAACCATACCGGCATGGCTGCCGATCCGCTCACCATATACCGTATATTTTCGCCAAAAAGAGAGGTAAATGATTTAAAAACTTGGCGATTGGCAGCTCTGAATAATGAGCCGATAGTTGACGGGCTTTCACCCATTTTAAGGCTATATTTCAGGCATAGAGAGATAAGCCGCGGCTGCAGATTTAGTTTGGCTTCAAATCCTTGGTAAAGTTTTTCATAAAATCGAGGTACAGCAATGAATATGTGGGGATTTATTGCTGGCAGATATTCGATGATTTTATGCGGCTGCTCTACAAAGTATACTTCGGCTCCTCCGGCTAATGCACATAAATTCACAATGCGTTGAAATAAGTTGGAAAGCGGTAACCAGCAGACTAAATGGCACGGTTTATCGTTTAGTTCCGGGTAGGTGAGTAGTATAGAGTCTATAGCAGCAATAATTTGATCATGCCGATAGGCGATACCTTTGGGCGTGCCGGTAGTACCCGACGTGAATACAATAGTGGCAATATCGGAAGGTTTTAGAATTTCAGGCTGCGGAGTATCGTTGAGTTCGCCATTTGCTGTCTCGGGTATATCTAGATATTTGATTTTATCTTGTTGATATCTCGATGGATCGCTATTAAATGCAACAATATTGTCAAATTGGCTGAGATCGTTAAATTTATCCAGGTATTTGATTTGGTCTATAGCCAGGATTTTAACGTTAGCAATTTTTATGATCGCGTTTAATTGCTCGGAGTTTTCGTTGGGATCGATACCAACCACAATTCCGCCTAATGATAAAAAGGCGTGATGTAGAGATTCCCATACGTGCGAGGTCGTAGCCATAATTGCGACAACCTGCCCTGTATTTATGCCAAGAGCCTGTAATTTCCCGGATAAACCCATCACTTTCCGATAAAACTCTATATTGCTTATCGGATGCCAAGTATCGTCAGCATCCAGAATCCAGTGAGCTACGTCATCCGGATGTTCGTTCGCTCTGAGTTTTAATAAATCGGGAAGTGTCTTATATCGACTCATACGTTCTCCTTTTAAGTCATACAGGCGGGTCGTAAGCACCTTTAGGCTCGGTAATAGCTAGCTCGTGTTCCGACATTCCCAACCAATTTAGACTAGTTCTGACATCCTTGCCCAAGAAGACTTTGTTTTTGATCATGAAGTCGACCAGTGGGATCAAAATTTTCCACTCTTTTAGATTGGCTTTACCCTCACGAATTAAAGCCGCGAATTCGGGAAGATAGGGATTGTAGCCAAAGTGCTTTAAGTCGGAATACATCAGCAGCCAGTTGATTGGGTAGTTACTGAAGATCGGACTGGCATGCTTACTTGACTTAACCAGGCCCAATTCGACGACTTTTTGCATCACTTCTTCCTGATTATATTCCCAGGCATGGTAAGGGGCTAAATAGCGTGGAAATTGAGTGCCTTTAGGGTAATTGTTGGGATTGAAAAAGCGCGATAATTCTTGTTCATCGAATTCTCCGCACGTTTTCAGTGCCGGCGGCGTCCAGTCGACTTCGCAGATTAATTTTCTGGAGAATTCGTAGAGCATTCTTTCCGGTTCAGGCTGCCCCGGCGAGTATCCTGCGAGGACTAGCGGTATATTTTTTTGAAGGGCCAGTTTGATTGCATCGCCTTCGAATAGCGGGGCATAGACATAAGATACTGTGTAGACGGCACCTCTCGGTTCTTGATGTTTTAAGAGATAACGAAAAGCCTTTTGGTAGAAGTTATCGGATGGGCGGTATACCAGGTGGTCAATGTCGAGTTTGCCGAGTGTGCGACGGATGTTATCCCAGGCAATCGGGGGAATATTAATATCGGTGGTAAATGCCAGGACTTTTAAGCCGTATTCCACCTTTAGCTTGTAGAGTAAGTTAAGGCTATCTTTGCCGCCGCTGAGCGGCACTAGGCAGTCATATTCCGCTTGTCCCTTGCAGTCTTTTAGCGCCTTTTCCAGATCGAGCTCTCGCTCCTTGCGGCTTTCTTCCTCTTGTCTTTGGTGATGCGGATTAAAATCTCGGCAAAGATTACAAACGCGATTCGCGTCCAGGGTTATCTCGGGTACTGCATCGGAAATCAAGCATTGCTTACAGCTGGCCATATTCACCTCGCCGGAAATGGGTAAGTTTTTAAGGTTAAGAGGTTTTTTGCAGGCCTCGAATGAATTTAGTTTTGCCAGGAATTAAACTGGTTAAGCCAGATAAAAAATGCAGTTTTGGGTTGTAAAGTTGATTGCTAGTTTCTCTTACTACGGAGCCAAGAAGTTATCTCGCTCCCTTACCCCACAAAATAACTTCCACCGTGCTCAGCATTATCGTCAAGTCCAGAAACAGGCTGTAGTTTTTGACGTAATACAAATCAAATTGCAGTTTTTGTCGGGTATCGTATTCGCTGGCGCCATAGGGGTAACATAGTTGCGCCCATCCGGTGATGCCGGGTTTAACCCTATGCCGTTCTTTATAATAAGGAATATTCTCTTCGAAGCCTTTTACGAATTCCGGTCTCTCCGGGCGCGGGCCGACAAAGCTCATATCGCCTTTTAGCACGTTTAGCAGTTGCGGCAGCTCGTCTATCCGATATTTACGAATCACTTTGCCGACGCGAGTGACGCGGTCATCGGTTTGGCTAGCCCATTGCGCGCCATTTTTTTCAGCGTCGATACGCATACTGCGAAATTTAATGACATCGAACGGAATGTCCCGATAGCCGACACGTTTTTGCCGATAGAAAACCGGTGCACCAAAGCCGCTTTCGATATAGATCGCCAACATGGTGAGGATCATTAGCCACCAACTGACAGATAGTAACAGCAGACTGGCTAAAATATCGAAGCTGCGTTTGACGATGGGGCGCAAACCGCCACTCACAAAACCATCGGAAAACATCAGCCAGCTTGGGCTCAGCGCCTCTAAAAAAACCAGCCGTTGCTCTCTCTCATAGAAAGTTTGCAAGTCCATGATTTGCACGCCGGACATTTTGATGTCCAGCAGTTCCTCCACGGGTAGTTTTTTTCTACGATCATCGACAGCGATGACTATTTCATCGACGTTAGCGGCTTCGACAATATCGGTTAGCCTGATTTTTTCGTTGAGCGCAATCGCATGGGGTACGCTTATTGGTTCGTCCTCCAGCGTGATGTAACCGACTATTTCAAATCCTCTATAAATATAGCTGGAATTAACGACGCTGAGTTCTCCCGCTCTTTGCCCGCATCCCACCACTAACACCCTGCGTTTTAAATTATCCAGATTGACGAAGCGATAAAATAAATAACGTGTTAACAGCAAGCCCACAAAAGAAAAAATAATTGCGGAAATCAGGACGCTGCGTGCCAGCATCAAATCGGGAATGATGTAATAGATGAACGCCAGTATAAAAACCGCAACGGCAAAGCTGAAGCTAATGCGCTGGAGAATATTGTATTCTTCTTTATCCAGTGTTTTGCGGTACAAGCCCAAACCGGAACAGCTGGCGATAAACACCACTGCGTAAACCGCTGCTGCAGCAGCGAGTTCGGATTGGGAATACCAGGATGCTATATATAAAAATCTGAGGCCAGCGCCGCAATACATAGCCAGATAAAACACCAAAGATTCCACTATAAGCAACCAAAGGTAGGCGGTGGAAATGTAATGTCGAAAAATTCTTATCATGTGAAGGCTACCGCTAACTCCTGGATAATAACTATTTGACGATATTCTGTTTTAGAAGCGTCTTGATATGTTCAGCGGGAATAGCATAGGTGATGCCGCTGGGATTGGATATGGCATTTTCTTTGCTACCCTGTACAAAGACTTTGTTAATGATACCAACAACTTTTCCGGAATTGATGTCGTACAAGGGGCTGCCGCTGTTGCCGGGGTAGGCGGTGGCGTCTAATTGGAACACATTGAAAGGCGTCTGTAGTCGTTTCAGCATGTTGACGTTTAACTGCCGAGTGGCGATTGCCGGTATGGCGTTGGGTGAAATAGCCGAAATAATGCTTCGGTGCGTGACCGGATACAAACCTAGCACCATGCCTATTGGGTAACCGGTGAATGCATATTGCTCGCCCTCCCGCACTATTAGTGAGTCACCGATTTCCAGTGCGGGTAAAACTCCGCCGTCTACCTTTAGCAATGCCAGATCGTGATCTTCATCGGTTACGGTCAGTTCTGCAATTTGCATTTGTTCTTTTTGCTCGTGGCGATAAAAAACCGCATAACGTTCGAGGTGCTCTTCGTCTAGTTTTTTTGCGGTTACGTGAGCGTTGGTAACCACTTTTCTGCCGTCGGCAACGGCGAAGCCGGTGCCCAGGAATACCGCACGCGGGTTTCGTGTTGGCATATAAGTGCCGATGGCTACTATTCCGGGTTTGACTCGGGCAAGAATGTCGGGGAGGTTAACTTCATCGGCATGGCTGGTGGCGATGGTGGATAGTCCGGTAAATAGCGCCAAGAGATAAAGTATTTGGTTTTTCATGGCTGGAGGAGTTAAGGGGCCTTAATTGGTAGAGCTTGGAAAGTTTAGTCTAACTTAGCATGAATGCGGGCGTCGTCGTGAATTAACAGTTGTTTACACTTTGGTAACAGGCAGGCACCGGCTTAGATTGCGCTTAATGTCCACCTGGAACAACGCGCGTGGGCATTAACCTACTAAAATTATATACCCAGTGAACTAGTTGGTTTCTTTTGAGTCTTATTTTTCGGAGATAGTAAGACAATTCCCGGTAGTGTGTGGCAGTGGTGTATCAGCGGGTTTGAGATTAAAAAACGCAGGTCGCTGGCCTTCTGTTAAATCGCTACCGGTTTTTTTGTGCTTGTATCAGACCGATTCTGTTTGAAAATCGTTGTTCTTCCAACACAAAACCTCCGCGCCATCCGGTTTCCAATCCGCCAACACGTAGCGTCTGGCCGGCCGGCCATCCAGCATAAATTCGTGTAATTTCGGTCGATGCGTGTGTCCATGAATCAATGTGCAGCAACCATACTTGTGCAGGCTTTCGACCACCGTATCCTGGTTGACATCCATAATATCCAGGGTTTTGCCGCGTTTATGATAATAGCTGCGCAACCGATACCAACGTGCCGCTATCAGCCGCAGCCACAAAGGTTTGGACAACACATTTTGTTGCCATTCCGGGCTGTGCGATTTGCTGCGAAAAGCCTGGTAAGCCAAGTCGTCGCTACAGAGTAAATCGCCGTGGGTTAGTAAAATTCGCTGACCATTCAATTCGATAATCGCATATTCATCCAACAAACGGATACCGGTTTCCCGGCAGAAATCTTGACCCAGCAAAAAATCGCGGTTGCCCTGCAACAGAAAAATCTCGGTGCCGGCGTCGCTAAGTTGTTTGAGAGCGTTTTTGATGGACGGGATAGGCCGGGTATTGTCGTCGTCGCCGATCCAGGCGTCGAACAAATCGCCAAGGATATACAGCGATTTTGCCTCAATGGCGCGCTGCTGCAAAAAGCTTATGAATCGCCGGGTGATCTCCGGTTTTTCCAAAGCCAGATGCAGGTCGGAGATGAAGAGTACGTCTTGTTTCACGTTAAGCAACAGCGGTTTCCGCCCAATTACCGGCGGAAACCGCTAATTATTACTCAATAACTTCGGCTTTTTCGATAACGATGTCCGTTTTTGGTACATCCTGATGCGGACCGCGATTGCCGGTGGCTTGTTTGGCCATGGCATCGACGACATCCATTCCCTCGATTACTTCACCGAATACCGCGTAGCCCCAACCGCTAGGGCTTGGGCTGGTGTGATCCAGAAAGGAATTGTCTTTATAATTGATAAAAAATTGCGCGGTTGCCGAATGCGGATCGTTAGTACGGGCCATTGCCAAGGTGCCGCGTTTGTTTTTCAGACCGTTGTCGGCTTCGTTCTTGATCGGTGCATTAGTTTCTTTTTGTTTGAATGAGGTATCGAAACCGCCGCCTTGGGCCATAAAACCTGGGATTACCCGGTGGAAAATGGTACCCGCATAAAAGCCCTGTTTCACATAGGCCAAAAAGTTGGCGGCGGAAACCGGTGCTTTTTCGTCTTCCAATTGAATGACGACGTCGCCCAGGGAAGTGGTTAATTTAACTTTGCTATGTGTGTTGGACATTTTATTTTCTGTTGCAAATGAAAGGGTTGAGAATAAAAACAGCATCAGGTAAACCAGGGTGGTACGCATTGATAGCTCCATAATCGCGCTGCAAGCCGCGAATTCTATGTGTTTTTATCTTGAAAGAGAAGCTGGAATCTTGATAGATTGCCAGATGTTTCGCTACATCCACCTATGATCAACATGTTGAAAATCTACAACACCTTAACTCGAAGTAAGCAAGAGTTCATTCCCAAACAGCTTGGCAAAGTCGGCATGTATGTCTGTGGCATGACGGTTTACGACTACTGTCATATCGGTCACGCGCGGGTCATGGTGGTGTTCGATACGGTCGCCCGTTATTTGCGGCATGCCGGGTATCAGCTTACCTACGTCAGAAATATTACCGACATCGACGACAAGATTATTCAGCGCGCCAATGAGAATAGCGAGGCGTTTACCGCATTGACCGAACGCTTTATCGATGCGATGCACGAAGACGAGCGCGCTTTGTCGGTGTTGCCGCCGGATATTGAACCCAAAGCCACGCAATCCATTGCTGACATCGTTAAAATGATTTCGACATTAATCGAGCGCGAGTTTGCCTACGTCGGTAGCAATGGTGACGTGTTTTATGCGGTAAACCGCTTTGACGGCTACGGCAAGCTGTCCGGTAAAAATATCGAAGACTTACAAGCCGGCGAGCGGGTGAATGTCGATACCGCCAAACGCGATCCGCTGGATTTTGTACTGTGGAAAATGGCCAAGCCCGGCGAACCTTATTGGGATTCGCCATGGGGGCAGGGCAGACCGGGCTGGCATATCGAATGTTCGGCAATGTCCACCTGCTGCCTGGGCAATCATTTCGATATTCACGGTGGTGGCATGGATCTGCAATTTCCGCATCACGAAAACGAGATTGCCCAGTCGGAAGGCGCCACCGGCGAACCCTTTGTGAATTACTGGATGCATAACGGTTTCGTGCGGGTCAACGAAGAAAAAATGTCCAAATCGCTGGGCAATTTTTTCACCGTGCGCGAGGTGTTGAAACAATATCGCCCGGAAGTGATCCGCTTCTTCATCCTCTCCAGCCATTATCGCAGCCCGCTGAATTATTCCGACGAACAGCTCGACGAGGCGGGTGTGGCTTTGACTCGTTTGTATACAGCCTTGAGAGGTGTCGAAATTATCGATGCGGCTATCGATGCAGATTACTGCCAGCGTTTCGAACAGGCGATGGATGACGACTTTAATACACCAGTGGCTTTGGCTGTTCTATTTGATTTAGCGCGCGAATTAAACAAAGCCGAGGAAAAAAGCGTGCTAGCGGCAACATTAAAGCGACTGGCGGCCATTTTGGGTATATTGCAGGACGATCCGGACAGTTTTTTTAAGGGTGGGGCCGCGCCGGATGGCATGAGTGAAACGGAAATCGAGCAATTGATCGACGCCAGAAAAGCTGCCAAAACGGGCAAAGACTGGGCGCGCGCCGACCAAATCCGCGATCAATTGAAAGCACAAGGCATAGTTTTAGAGGATGTGGCCGGCGGCAACACCATTTGGCGCCGCGAAAGTTAAGGACTGTCAATGAACGAAATCAAAGATAAATCGGTAGAAACATTCCTGGACGAACTAGCCGGCAAGCAAGCCACGCCCGGCGGCGGTAGCGCGGCGGCAGTGATGGGTGCACAAGCCGCCGCCTTGACCAGCATGGTCTGTAATCTGACCATCGGCAAACCCAAATACGCGGCGGTGGAAGAACAGATGCAGGCTTTGCTGATCGAGTCGGAAGCCTTGCGGCAAACCTTGATCGGTATGATCAAAGCCGATGTCGATGTATTCGACAAACTGATGGCCTGTTACGGCTTACCTAAAAGCACTGACGATGAGAAAGCCGTGCGCACCGAACAGATTCAAACGGTGCTCAGAGAGGCTACGCTAGTGCCGCTGGAATGCGCGAAAGCTTGCGCCAAGGCTATCGAGTTAAGTCGGGTGGCTGCCGAACACGGTAATCTTGGTGTGATTAGCGATGCCGGCGTGGCGGTAATGGCAGGCTACGCCGGCTTGAAAAGCGCGGCACTGAATGTGCAGATCAATGCCGCGAGTTTGAAAGACAGGCCGTTTGCCGAAGCCCAACTTGCCGAATTGGATATTTTGTTGCAAACCGGCGAACAGGCCGCCGAGCAGATTTACCGTATCGTCAGGGAAAAGCTTTAAATCTTTCCTTAGGACGGGGCAATTTCAATCGCCCCCTCTCAGCTTAACTTGAGCGGCAGGTTTTCTAAATCTGCTTAACATTGATGTTCAAGGTCTGAATCCGATAAGCAATCTGCCTAGGTGTCATATCCAGTAGCCTGGCAGCCTTGGCTTGCACCCAGCCGCTCTGCTCCAGCGCAGCGATCACTCTCTCCCGTTCGTCCATGTTCTCGTCGTGCAGATCGATATGTTTGATCGATTGCGGGGTGCGGCTGATGCCTATTTCGTTTTCCAGGCCGGTGCTGGCAATCACGTCGCGGTCGATAATGCCTTCTTGGCTCATGATCGCCGCCCGTTCCAAACGGTTTTCCAATTCGCGAACGTTACCCGGCCAATCGTGTTTCATCAAAATCCGGATCGCACTTTCCTTGATTTCCAAAGGCCGGCCGCCTTGTTGGCGGGAGATACGGTTTAACAGAAAGCTGGCCAGTTCCGGAATGTCTTCGATACGCTCGCGCAGCGGCGGCATATTGATGGGCATCACATTCAAGCGGTAATACAAATCTTCGCGGAAATTGCCTTCGGCGACTTCCTGCTCCAGATTGCGGTTGGTAGCGGCAATAATACGGACGTTGACTTTCAAGGTGCGGACGCCGCCGACCCGCTCGAATTCGCCTTCCTGCAGCACGCGCAATAATTTGGCCTGAAAAGACGCGGAAATTTCGCCGATTTCGTCGAGAAACAGCGTGCCGTTGTCTGCCAGTTCGAAGCGGCCCTTGCGTTGGCCGATTGCGCCGCTGAATGCACCTTTCTCATGGCCGAATAATTCCGATTCGAGCAAGGTGTCGGGCAAGGCTGCACAGTTCAATTTTAGAAACGGGCCGTTGGCGCAGGCTGAGTTAAAGTGTATCGAGCTGGCCACCACTTCCTTGCCGGTGCCGGATTCACCGCGAATCAACACCGTGGTATGCCATTTGGCCACCTGGCGGATGATGTCGAACACTTTCAGCATCGGCTCGGAATGGCCGATGATGTTTTCGAAGCGGTAGTTTTTGACCAGTGTTTGTTTTAAATAGTCGCGTTCGCTAGCTAGTTCGTTTTGCTTGCGTTCCATGACACGCAGCATGTTCACGCTTTGGGCGATCAGGTTGGCGACCATTTCCATGAAGCGGGCGCGCTCGCCCAAAAACGTCGAAGTACAAGGCTGCGCGGCTAAAATGCCGACCACTTCGCCTTGTTCGATGGCCAGCGGGGAGCCGATAAACGGTAAATCCGGGTTATACACGCCCAAGCGGCTTAAAAAACGCGGCTCGTCGGCGATGCGTTCCACGACAATCGTACTGCCTTCGTCGAGGATGGCGCCAACTAAGCCTTCGCCCGGCTGGTAACGCACCGAGCGGTCTATGCCTTCGCCGTAGATCTCGCAAATGCTCATGCTGTCGTCATCGACATCGCGTAGGGTAATCATGCCGAAATGCAGGCCGTTACGCTTGTGCAAAATCTCCAGGATGCCTTTCAGCTTGGTGCGCAAGTCATGCGTGCTATTCAGCAATTGACTGACCAGAAATAGCGTATCCAGTTCGGATTCAACCAGCAATAAACGATCACTCATGGATGTTCACCATCGCTAGGTTTTTTTGACAGGGAAAGCTAATTTTAAAACTACAGCCGTTTTTGTATTGCGGGTCGATTTCTATCATGCCGTTATGCTGATTGACGATTTCCTTGCTCATGACCAGTCCCATGCCGGCCTGGACGCCGGCGGTGCTTTGATTGGTGGTAAAAAACGGTTCGAATACTTTGCTCCGTTGGTTGGCAGGTATGCCGGGGCCGGAATCGGCTATCGACACGCAAACCCAATCATGCTCTATAGCCGTGCTAATTTTGATGATGCGTTCCTGGCTGCCCGCACGATTCATGGCGTTGACCGCATTGTCGATCAATTGCTTGAACAACATGCGTAACTTGTTTTCGGAGCCGAGGATATTGGGTAACACCGGGTTGGGCAGCCAATCCACTACGATGCCGTTTGCCAAAAACTTGGTGCTATACAGCAGCATCACTTCGTGCAACAACTGATTCAAATTCACCGGCACCACCGCGGACTCCGGTATTTCCGGCACACAGCGCTGCAAGGTGGCAAGCGTTTCTTCCCCCATTTTTTGCACTTGGCCCAATAGATCGCGGATTGGACTATTGTTGGCGTCGTTGCGTTGCGTCATGATTTGAATCGCCGCGTGAATTTGGTTCAAGGGTTGGCGAATCTGGTGCATTGCGCCGAGCAAGGTTTCGCGGATGCTGCGGATGTGTTCTTCTTCCGCCAACATGGTGCGCAAAGTCTGTATCTGTAGCTTTTCCTGCTGCCGGCGCAAGGGGCTGATGTCGTTAATGGTCAACAGTAGATAGTCTTTGGATTGTCTGGCGAAGAAGCTGTCGGCGCAGACATCGTTTTCGATAAACCAATTGCCGGAGCAGGAAAACCAGCGCGTGCCTTTCAGCCCCGCGCTTTCAATCCGTACCTCGCGATTGGCAAAACCTTGTTGCCGATCAATGTTGTCGCCCCACAAGTCGCCCATGTCTTGCTCCAGCGCTTCCAGAAAGAACAGGGCGGGTTCCTTCTTATCGAGTTCGCTGATCAGCATCTTGTACATCTGATTGTCGAGCACGACCCGTTTGTCCGAATCGAGCACCACCATCGCCACCGGCGAAGCGTTCAGTACCGATTCGATCAATTGTTTTTGGTTATTAACTTGTTGTTCCGCGTAGTGTGCCTGGGTGACATCGCGGTGCATGCCAATGTAATGACTGATGGCGCCGCGGTCGTCCAGCATCGGCGCGATGGTCAGATCAGCCAGGTAGCGTTGCCCCATTTTTTGCCGATTGACCAATTGGCCGTGCCAAACCTGCTTACGGGAAATGGTGTGCCACAAATCATAATAAATCTGTCTGGGTGTGGACTTGTCGGACAGCGCTGATTCGTTTTGGCCCAAAATTTCAGCGGCGTTATAGCCGGTTACATCGGTGAAGGCCTGGTTGATGTAAAGGATATTGGCTTTTTTATCGGTGATCGAAATGGCCACCGGCGCTTGCTCCACGGCCTTAACAAACAAAGAGAAAGGCAGTGTTTTAGAGGTTTTGCCGCTTCTTGGCGATTGCCCGCTAGGGCCGATGGCTGGCGATAGTATATCGGCCGTTTCAATCTCAATCTGGCCTTGCAGGTAGTCAGGGGTGGATTTGGTCATGGCAAATGGTTCTCGCGTGTTTTTTCTGGGCTTAAGTTGGAAAAATACATGCAATTAGAGAGCCAAATGCGTTTTCGCTTAGCAGCTATTGGAAAATCCCGGCGATTTGTATGGTTTACGACAAATTTAACTGTACTTGTTCCGGCTCTGTGTTTTTTAGGACAGAGATGCTGGCGGCAAATCTTGCGGCTTTGCACTGAAATGGGGAGTTACGGCGTTTTTAAGGCGTTGGCATAAATGATGCTGTCTTGTTGCAAAACACCGGGTCGAAAACGATGAGCGAATACTTACTTCTGATATTGGGTACAGCCTTGGTCAACAATGTCGTGTTGGTCAAGTTCTTGGGGTTATGCCCATTCATGGGCGTTTCCAACAAGCTGGACACCGCATTGGGCATGGGTTTGGCGACCACGTTTGTCTTGACACTGGCGTCCGCGGCCAGCTGGGTGCTGGAGCATCGTTTATTGATACCGTTCGATATCGGTTTTCTGCGCGTGCTGGGTTTTATCTTGGTGATCGCCGCGGTAGTGCAGTTTACCGAGATGGTGATACACAAAACCAGTCCGGTGATGTACCAAGTTTTGGGGATTTTTTTACCGCTGATTACTACTAATTGCGCGGTTTTGGGTGTGGCGCTGCTTAACATCCAAGAGAAATACAATTTCGTGCAAAGCCTGCTGTTCGGCTTTGGTTCGGCAATGGGTTTTACCCTGGTGATGGTGCTCTTCGCCGGCCTACGTGAACGCTTAGCGCTCATGGCAGTGCCGGCGCTTTTTTCCGGCACCCCCATCGCATTTATCACCGCCGGCATCCTGTCGCTGGCATTCATGGGATTCGCGGGGCTTTACAGCAAATAAGAGGCACATCATGTACGTTTTATCTGCCATCGTTATTTTGACATCGCTGGGATTGTTGCTGGGCGTGGCTTTGGGGATTGCCGCCAAATATCTGAAGGTGGAGTCCGATCCGTTAATCGAGAAAGTTGAAGCCTTAATGCCCGGTTCGCAATGCGGCCAATGCGGCTTCCCCGGTTGCCGGCCGGCTGCCGAGGCCGTGGTATCCGGCGCCGCGCCGGTGACATTATGCCCGCCTGGCGGTACGTCGCTGGTGGAACAACTGGCCAAATTACTGGGTGTTGATGTCGATTTGAGCCAAACCCAAGACCAAGAAGCGATGGTGGCCAGAGTCAGTGAAGAAACCTGCACCGGTTGCACCCGCTGCTTCAAGGTTTGTCCTACAGACGCCATCGTCGGCGCACCCAAACAAATCCACGCGGTGGTGGCGGATGCCTGCATCGGCTGCAAGAAATGCGTGGAAGTATGCCCCACCGAATGTCTGCAAATGTATCCTGTTGAAGTGACCTTGCGCAACTGGCGCTGGCCCAAACCGCTGGCCGCCTGAGACGGAGACGCCTATGTTCGCCTTGTTCGAAAATCCCCGTTTGCGCGGCGGTATCCATGCCGAAGAGCACAAATCCGAAACCTCTCCGCTTAGCATTGTTACCGATTTTCCAATGCCTAAGAAATTGTACATTCCGGTGCAACAGCATGTCGGCAAGCCTGCCGAGCCGGTGGTGAAGGTCGGCGAGAAAGTACTGAAGGGCCAATTGCTGGCCTATAGCCAAGGCACCATTTCGGCGCCTGTGCATGCACCAACATCGGGCATTATCGCCGACGTCAAAGATTTTCCGGCACCGCATCCGTCAGCCTTGCCGATTCGCACCGTGGTAATTGAAAGCGACGGTAAAGAGCAATGGGCCCAGTTAATCGTTCCGGAAGACCCATTTCAACTAGAGCCGGAAGAAATTTGTCAACGAGTCGGCGCCGCTGGCGTGGTGGGTTTAGGCGGTGCGGTATTCCCGTCGGCGGTCAAACTCAGTTTGGGGCGTAAAAACAAGATTCATACCTTGCTGATTAATGCCGGCGAATGCGAGCCTTATCTGACTTGCGATGACCGTTTGATGCAAGAGCGCGCGGAGCAAATCGTTGCCGGCATCCGGTTAATGTTGCGCGGCATGGATGCCCCGAAGGCTATGGTGGGTATCGAAGATAATAAACCCGAAGCTTTCGCGGCCATGCAAACGGCCGCCCGGGATTTTCCCAATATCGTGGTGGCGCAAGTGCCGACCCGCTATCCGATGGGTTGGGATAGGCAAATGTTGCGTTATTTAACCGGCCAGGAAATTCCCGCCGACGGGCGAGCCACGGACATTGGGGTGGTGGTGCACAACGTCGCCACGGCGTTTGCCGTCTATCAAGCCATTTGCTTGGGACAACCCTTGATTAGCCGGGTGGTTACTGTCTCCGGCGCGGCCGTTGCCAAACCCAGAAATGTGGAAGTGCCCATCGGCACCTTGATGTCGGAAGTATTGGCGTTTTGCGGATTGGAAAAGTCGAAAATGGCCCGCTTAGTGATGGGTGGACCGATGATGGGCGACGCTTTGCCAATTGCCGAAGTGCCGGTGGTGAAAGCCTGCAACGGCATCCTGGCCTTGTCGCATGCCGACATCGACGAGCCGGCTATACAGCCTTGCATTCGTTGTTCCAGTTGCGTGACCGCTTGTCCGGTGGGTTTGTTACCCTTGGAAATGGCCAGCCGGATCAAAGCCAATCAGTTGGACTCAGCGGTTGATTTGGGCCTAAAAGATTGCATTAGCTGCGGCAGTTGTTCTTATGTCTGCCCGTCGAATATACCCTTGGTGCATTACTTTAAATTCGCTTCCGGCGAGTTAGTTAAACGCCAACAAGCCGAGCACAAGGCTGAACAAACCAAGCGTTTAGTCGAAGATAGAAATAATCGGATGGAACGGGCCAGATTGGAAGCCGAAGCGGAAGCTTTGCGTGCTCAGGAAGCCAGAGCCGCCCGTTTGGCTGCCGCACAACAGGCGCAAGCAGCGCCAGCAGAGGAAACCGTATGAGTAATAAACCAATTAGCGGGCCTCACGTGGCGGCCACCCGCCGCGTCGATCAAATCATGCGTTTGGTGATTCTCGCCTTGGCACCGGCCACTGCTTGCGGCGTGTTTTTGTTCGGCTGGCCGGCTTTGTATTTGCTGGCGGTGACCGTGCTGTCTGCCATGGCTTTCGAAGGCTTGTGCCTGAAGATGAAAGGTGTGGCGGCAATGCCTTATTTGCGCGACGGTTCGGCGATCGTCACCGGCTTATTAGTGGCGATGACTTTGCCGCCTTGGGCGCCATGGTGGATAGGCGTAGTCGGTTCGGCGCTGGCGATTGTATTGGGCAAGCATGTTTACGGCGGTTTGGGGCAAAACCTGTTCAATCCGGCCATGCTGGCCAGGGTGGCTTTGTTGATTTCCTTTCCCATCGAGATGACTACCTGGGCCAACGTATCGCCGCTGTTCACCGGGCCCGGCGTGATCGATAGCTTAGCGATCACCTTTAGCGGTTTGGAAAACCCGGATGCGGTGACCGGCGCCACGACGTTGGGTTGGGTCAAGACTGAGTTTTCGCAAAACCGGCTGTTGCCCGGCAGTTTGATCGAATATTCGGGATTTTTAGCGTTTCTTGGTTGGGAGCGCGGGAGTTTGGGGGAAACCTCGTCTTTATTATTACTGGCCGGCGGCATTTGGCTGATGCGCCAAGGGGTCATCAAATGGCACATCCCTGTCTCGTTGCTGTTCAGTATCCTTCTGTTGTCGACGATTTTTCATACTTGGGATAGTCAACATTACCTTGGACCCTGGGTGCATTTGAATTCCGGCGCGGTGATGTTGGTAGCGTTCTTTATCGCCACCGATTATGTCACGTCGCCTAACACGCCGTTGGGGCAGGTGGTTTTCGGCGCCGGCTGCGGTTTATTGATTTTCGTGATCCGCTCTTGGGGCGGCTATCCGGAAGGCACCGGTTTTGCGATTTTATTGATGAACGCCGTCACGCCGCTGATCGATCATTACATCCGGCCCAGAATTTATGGCCGCTATCGTAACGGCAAGCCGCTCGATATTTCCAATTCCTGAGACAGGCCATGAATTCCGAACCCGCAAAATCAAATCCCAAGGCTAGCCAATATATGGAGTACGCCTTGCGTACTGTCGGTGATTTAAAGCAAAAACTGGCCGTGTGGCTGGAGCCAGGAAATTTGGAACAACTGCGGCCGCTATTACAGTATCAGGCTGGCGTGCTGGGTGGTTTTGCGCTGTTGGCTGCGATTTTATTGGGTGTGGCCGATCTGGCGACACGCGGCGTGATAGAGCTGCGCTTGCAGGAAGATCTACAGGTCAACCTGGAGCAAGTGGTTCCGGCAGAGCTTTACGATAATAACTTGCTGAAAGACAGTGTGCTGCTGCCATCTGCCGATGCCAATTTGGGTGCAGAACAAACTGAAGTCTACTTGGCTAAAAAGGCGGGTTTGGTTAACGCAGTCTGTTTTAAATTCGTTGCCCCTGACGGTTATGCCGGGCCGATCAGCTTGGTGATGGGGATCGATAGCAAAGGCGAAATCCTTGGTGTACGAGTTATCGCACATGTCGAGACGCCGGGCTTGGGCGATAAAATCGAAGTGACCAAGTCCAAATGGGTGCTGTCTTTCAACGGCAAATCCTTAAATAACCTGACTGTCGAGCAATGGGCGGTTAAAAAAGACGGCGGGGTGTTCGATCAGTTTAGTGGGGCGACGATTACACCGCGCAAAGTGGTTCAAGCAATCAAGCGGGGATTGGAGTTTTATAAGGTGCATCAGGCGGAATTGTTGCAGCCTAGCCGATAGTGTTTTTGGTGTCGCTGTCGCGACGCTTAGTTTGCATGTTGGTTCGCGGACCGACAGCCGCGATACTTTTCTTTGCTCCGCCAAAGAAAAGTATCCAAAAGAAAGGCGGCCCGAACGCCGCTTTGTTCCTGCGCTCCGAAGCGTTTGGCGAGGGTTTTCGAAAGGGGCTTCCCAGCCCCTCCGAAAACGAGCGGCATCCATGCCGCTCCCCTATCGGGCTGGTCTCGCCAAACGCTTCGGTGCTCGGCGCGGCATACGGGAAGAAAATCGTCGCGATCTTCTCAGGCATTAACACTTGCTCACGATTTTTGGAGAAACCATCATGAATCTTTCGATTCTGTTTTCAGAACAATACAGAAAAATCGCTCGCGACGGCCTATGGGACAACAACGTCGTGCTGACCCAAAATCTGGCGCTGTGTCCGTTGTTGGCAGTGACCGGGACGGCAACCAACGGCTTGGGTATGGGCTTGGCGACCATGGTGGTAATGGTGGCATCCAATGCCGCGGTATCGGTGAGTCGGCATCTGATTCCGTCTGAAATTCGCATCCCGATTTTCGTGTTGCTGATTGCCGCGTTGGTGACCTTGGTGGATATTTTTCTAAACGCCTGGATGCATGAGTTACATAAGGTACTGGGCCTGTTTATCCCGTTGATTGTCACCAACTGCGTTATTCTCGGTCGAGCTGAAGCGTTTGCTTCCAAGCAACCGGTGATGCCCTCGATGTGGGATGGTTTGATGATGGGGGTGGGCTTTACCGCGGCGATGGTGGTGCTGGGAGCGATGCGGGAGATTAGTTCTGCCGGCACTTTATTCGCCAACGCCTCTGTGCTGTTGGGGGAAAGTTTCCGGTTTCTGGAAACCACTTTGATTCCGGAATACAAAGGTTTTTTGCTGATGGCTTTGCCGCCGGGTGGCTTCATCATGCTGGGTTTCATGGTGGCATTGAAACGCTTGTTGGACCGGAAAGCGGCGGCCAAAATTACAGAACCGACCATTATTGATCCGGTTGTCTTGGAAGAAGGGGCGTAAACTATGAATGTGGGTGTATGTTATGCGCAGGCGGACAGGCAACTCTGGTTGCGGCTGGAAGTGCCGGAGGGCAGTACCATCGCCGAAGTGATTGAATTGTCCGGCGTGTTGACGCAATATCCCGAGATCGATCTGGAGAGCCAAAAGGTCGGGATTTTCGGTAAACTGGCCAAATTGGATGCATCGGTTAAGGAAGGGGACCGCGTGGAGATTTATCGTAAAATCACCGCCGATCCCGCGCAAGTTCAGCGCAGGCGGGTGGCGTAGCCCATGTACGTGTGTCTTTGCAAAGCCGTCACCGACAGTCAGCTCGATGCTGCCATAGACAGCGGCTTATGTTCGCGGAAACAGTTGGTGCAATGTTTTGGTGTTGGTGGCGATTGCGGTAAATGTAACAAGGACATTGCGCAAATTTTGGATAGAAAAAATGCATGTCGGCTATTGCAGGCTGCGAATGACGCCCAACTAATCATAAAAACCCAGGAGATTTGACATGCAAGGCGATAAAAAAGTAATCGAATTTTTAAATAAGGCACTGGAAAACGAATTAACTGCCATCAATCAATATTTTTTGCATGCCCGGATGTTCAAAAATTGGGGCTTTCAAAAGCTGAATGAAAAGGAATATCACGAATCGATCGACGAAATGAAACACGCCGATAAGTTGATCGAAAGGATTTTGTTTCTGGAAGGATTGCCCAATTTGCAAAGCCTGGGTAGATTGATGATAGGCGAGAACCCCAAGGAAATGCTGGAATGCGACCTTAAATTGGAACATCTGGCCTTGCCTTTGTTGAAAGAGGCGATAGCTTATTGTGAAAGCATCAACGACTACGTCAGCAGGGAATTGTTCGAACACATTCTGGAAAGCGAAGAAGAGCATGTCGATTGGTTGGAAACCCAGATGGACCTGATCGAAAAAGTCGGCATTCAAAACTATCTGCAATCGCAGATGTAAATAGGCGCTCCAGTCAAAAAAACTTTACGGGGCGAGGGTGTCCTGAATTTTGTGTAAACGGGTTTTGTTAGTGGTTTAGCATTCTGTCTTCAAACTGAATGCTAAACCGATTTAAAGCCGCTTTCCAGTCATGTAATGGCATCGTCCATTTTTTACTGATATTCATCAGCGCCAAATAGAACAATTTCGACAAGGCCTCGTCACTGGGAAATGAGCCGCGATTCTTGGTGATTTTCCGCAAACTCATGTTCACCGACTCAATAGCATTGATGGTGTAAATGATGCGGCGTATCTCCGGCGGATAGTCAAAGAAGAGAATGATCCGATCCCGATTGCGCCGCCAAATCTGGGCAATCGGTGGATAGGCATCGTTCCATTGCGCCTCGAATTCTCCCAGTGCCTGCTCAGCTTCATCGACGGTAGCTGACTGGTATATCCGCTTGAGATCGTCAGCGATCTGTTTACGCATTTTCCAGCCGACATAGTTCAGGCTATTGCGGACCAAGTGGACAATGCACAGTTGGACTGCGGCGTGTGGATAGACGGTTTCAATGGCTTCAGGAAAGCCTTTCAAGCCATCGACACAGGCGATGAAAATATCTTGGACGCCGCGATTCTTTAGGTCGGTGACGACTTGCAACCAGAACTTGGCGCCTTCGGTTTGGGCGATCCATAAGCCAAGTACCCTAAGGCGGTGGGCGTGTTGGAAAAAGACCGGGAATCCCTATTGGCCTTTTACGACTTTCCGGCCAAGCATTGGATACATATTCGTACGACCAACCTGATCGAATCCAGCTTTGCGACCATGCGCCATCGGACGACCCGCACCAAGAACTGTGTGTCCCGCAATACCTTGTTGGGGTTAGTGTTCCAATTGACGTTAACCGCCGAGAAGAGTTGGCGCAAAATACGCCGATTTAAACGATTGCCGGATGTGATTGAGGGCATCCGTTTTCAGGACGGCATGGCTGTCATTATGGAACCGGAGAAAACAGAAGAAACTCAGCAGATGGCCGCCTGATTCAAATCAGCCATACACCAGATTTGACTATTTCTCCTCGACGACACTTCAGTGCCATACAGTTCTTCCAGATGACTCTGGATTTCCCTGACCGTCAGACCTCGAGCATAGAGTGAGATGGTTTTGTCGTCGAAACCCGTCCAGCGGGATTGGTGTTTGCCAATGATTTGTGGCTCGAACTGGCCGTGACGGTCGCGGGGAATCTCAATCGGCAATGCGCCAAAGTCGCCTTTCAGCGTTTTTCGGCTTTTGCCGTTGCGGGTGTTGCCGGCAGGATTGCCGACAGCTTCATGCTTGCCATGACCGAGATGTTCGGTCATTTCAGCTTCTAAAGCCCACTCCACCAGGGCCTTGGTCAGTTGTTTCAGAAGACCGTTTCACCCAGCAGGTCTTCGGGTTTTTGATAGCCTGACAGCAAGCTGTCGATCAGTTCGGTTGGGATGGATTTTGGTAAGATCATCGGTACTCCTAAAAGTAACGGCAGTTTCCTGCCTAATGACCGTTTAAACAAAAATTTTTACACCCTCGTTTTTTGATTTTTCGTTAGATTTTGGGAGTGGTTTTTTCCCCCCAATTAAAACGCAGGGTGAACGCGATAAATATTTTTTTGAATGACACGTGTGCTCTCGAAATGAATGGTAAACGTGTGGGTAAAACAAAATTTCCTGATTTGAGATAAAACGCTGCTAAGCGGTCCACTCCTTCGGGTTTGAATCCGCTGTTTTTAACATTAATCAATTTGACGGGAAAACCCGCGACCGCCTGCTGTTTCCAGCGTACTGCAATACTGGCGGAAAATCTAAAAAGCCGGCGCTTGGTCTTGCAACGTAAAAATGATCGGCACCAATACCGCGCTGGCGACATTGATTTCCGCTCGTTTGGCCGGTACGAAGCGCCATTGTTTGACGGCTTCGACCGCGGATTCGTCTAGCGCTTCGTGACCACAGCTTTGTTCGACGGCAACGCCCACTACCAGGCCATCCTCGCTGACTTCCACGCGCAAAACCACTTTGCCCTGCCAGCCTCGGCTGCGGGCGATACCGGGGTACTCCGGCTTGGGATTGTGTTGGTAAGCGGCATTCAGATATGCCTCGGTAAACGTCGGACTTGGATTGTCGGCGCTTACTTTCTCGGCAATCGCCGGCTGAGTGGCATCGTCGACCGGCCGAGGCTGTTGATCAAAAACTTGTTCCTGCATCGAAAAATCGGACGGCGGCGCCTGCGGCGTCACTTTTTTCAACCGGGGTTTGAGTTGCGGCTTTTTAGGTTTTGGTTGGGCAACGCTGGGCGGCGGCGGTTGGGTTCGCTCAAGGCTTGGCTCACTGGCCGGAACTGTGATTGTCGACACTTCCATTTTAAGCGGACTGGCTTTTGCCTCCGGCAGGTCGGGGCACAAGAAGCAGCTGACCCCGGCCAAGTGCAGCAACATAACGGTAACTAACATCAAAAATAGCACGGAGATGTTGCGCGAACGTTCTTTGTTGCGGGTTGGTTTTAGCAACACCGCGCGGCCGGCTTCGACGCCGACGGATGCATCAAGAAAAGATGCTGCCGGATTTTGAGCAATAACAAGTCCGATTCGATTCGCTCTAATAAATGGCACGGGTTTTTAGGATTGGCGGTTAAACATGCGGCGGCGTCCCTGAGCTGGCGTGATTCTTCCAAACAACTAAATTCGCCAAGTTAAGACGATTTTCAATTAATTATGACAAAAGCCTTGCCGCCAGGAATGCGGCCAATTGCCGCAGCGGCGGTTCCTTATACGGCCCGGCCGATTCTGTTTTCGCGTCAAGAATGCAAAATTACCAGCCACGGCCCCAATGCGGTCTGACGTAGCGCCAAAGATTTTTGCAAGGCATCCAGCATTGCCAGACCGTCGGTTGGAAATACCCCGCTAACTCGCAATTGCTTGACATCCTCACCATTCAGAATGATTTTGGCTTTGGAATAGCGGTTTAACTCTGCTACCACGTCGGCCAGTGCCTGATCGTGAAAAATCAACTTGCCGCGTTTCCAGGCATTTAACTGGTTGAGATTGGCTGGTGCCGGTTTATCCAACCCACCGCCAGTGGAATACGTCAATCGCTGGCCTTCCTCCACCCGTATCGCGGCGACATCGGTTTGGTCAATCAAGCGCACGGCTACCGCATGCTCGGTAACATTGACTTCGACCTTATCGGCGCCAGGGCGCGCCACGTCAAACACTGTCCCCAAGGCCCTAACCGCCGTATCGCCGGCTTCCACTTCAAAGGGTCTGTTGGCATCACTGGCGACCTTGAACTCGGCTTGGCCTCTGAGCAATACCACGCGCCGTTTGTCCGCCGACCAGTCTATGTCCAACGCGGTATCGGTATTCAGCAACACGCTGCTGCCGTCGGCCAATTGAATCTGTTTTTGCTCGCCAACGGCGGTTGCGTAATCGCTGAGCAACCAATCGTGCAGCCTATCCCGGCCTAGCAATAACCCCAACACCAGCGAAGCGGCTAGCGCCAAACCGGCTCGCCGCGGCAAACGCGGAACGGCATGAATTTGCTTTGGCTGGAAATTGGCGGGCGGTGTGGTTTTAACGGCTTGCGCGACCGAACCCCACAGCGCTTCGGCCTCGGCGTAGGCTTGCCGGTTGGCGTCGTCTTGACCATACCAGGCTTCGAATTGGCGGCGCGCGGCGTCTGTAACCGAACCGGAACGCATCAGCACCAGCCAGTCTATCGCCTGGTCGGCCAAGCTTTCATTGGAGTTGTCGGGGTCGGTGTTCATCAAGGCTGCTGAAGCGGGGAAGGAGTGGGCAAACGATAAAACAATGTTGCCGGAAAATAAACCGCAGGCCAATTCAGTGTTGCTCGCGACGGTCACGGCAATGCTTCAAAGTTTTGGCAATGCGTTTGGCGATGGCCCGTTCGGACACGCCCAAACATTCGCCAATTTGCGCGTAAGTCAGGCCTTCGATGGCGCTTAAGTAAAACGCCGCCCGGCACTCTTCCGGCAATTCATTCAGGGCCGTATTGACCGTATCCAGATCCTGCCAGGCCATTAACTGTTTTTCGGCGTCCGGATCATTGCCGGCAACCGCCTCCAGTAGTTCGGCCGGCATCTCCTGGCTTGGCGCATAACGGGCGCGTACCGATTCCTTGCGGATATGATCGACCACCAAATTGCCGGCGATAAAAAATGCCAACGCCCGCCTATCCTGAGTCGGCGTCCGCTGTTCTGAGAATAATAGCCGCACAAAGGTTTCTTGGGCCAAATCCTTGGCGGTATCGGGACAATGCAGGCGGCGCAGAAAAAAACCGATTAAATCGTCCCGATTTTCCCGAAAGAAATGATCCAGTGTGTCCGAAACAGCAGCCATTGTCCCATGCCTATTATTCGTTGCAGCAGCAATTCGGTTCTTACGACTTATACCGCACCACCGTAGACGCCACGGTCTTTGTGCTTACCTGGCATAAGCCTATACCGATAATCGGTTTGCAGAGAACCGTTGCTCACCCTGCGTTTTGTTTTCTATTGATTTTGGTAGTGATTTTCTCCCGTTATTCCGCCCAGAGCATCGCAGCTCTTGTGCCCCGTGGGTATTTGGCGAGAATAGTCCGTCAGGGGCGATGCAGGTATGCTGCGCGCTCCCGAATTCCCCCAAAACCCACCACCAAGCCACTCACAAACAGCAACAAAGAGGGCGGTACCGGCACAGCCGTGATGTTGAAGCCGACGCTGGTATTAATCGCCAGTGATCCTTGATTTAAAAAGATCAAACCTTGGTTGAGATCGTTCAAATCGCTGGTAATCGCGATATTCAAGTTTCCCGCTGCGATAGCCTGAAAATGCAAAACCGCCAGAGAAATGAATGAGCCCACGTCATTTGCACTCAAGCCCGGAAAGGCCAGGCCGGCAGCGTCTAAATTCACGCCATCCTGTGTTGAAATGTCGGTGAACAACGGGTTAATGCTGCTACCCAAAAACTGCGCAGCGCCAGTGCCGCCTAATAGCGTGTTGAAACCAAAGCCCAACACCAGTTCGTCCGCGCTGGCGTCAGTAAAAGGCGCGAGCGCCAGCACTTCAATATCAAAATGATCGCCAATATGGGTAAAGCCTGAGGTCTGCGGCAGCGCCAAAAATGTGGGTTCGGTGGGCAAGACAATGGTTAACGATGAAATTGATCCCGAATTTGTTGGCGTTGGTCCCGCTTGGCTTGCAATACTACCTCGAGGCAAAATTTGAATGTCACCCCCTGTAATCAATGGTGGTTGTTTAGCTTGCAGATTTCCTGGGGTTTGACCCGTTTGGAGTTCTATATTGCCGCCAGGGTAAATTTGAATATCGTTAGTTGTGCTAAGCGTACTCGCTTGGTTGACACCAGACCAAAATGCCAACGCAAGTATCAGGCAATGACGCCATGTCATATTTTTCATAAAACCTTCTTTAACAAATAAAAATTAATCGGCAATGTTCGCGGCCGTTACGGCTTGCTGATCGCCGTGTAGTAATTGAAATAGCCATACCAAGTCCGGTAGTCAGCCATGCTGACGCAACCAGTCGCGTCATAATCCGCTTCCCGGTTAAAACCCACTTTGCCGCTGCATTTACCGATTTGAGCCTTGATCAAATTGGCATCGCTACCATCGACATCGCCGTCGTTATCCAAATCACCCGGTACGAACAACTTGATCAACAGCGGATCGTGATCCGATGAGCGATAAGCATCGGCCGCGTAGAAGCTGCTTAATTGATTGGCTGTTTTGAACTCGGTGTTGTAATCCAGAGAGCGTGGCTCGTCGGCGTTGATGTGCCATTCGCCGGCACTTTTAACTTGCGGCGCGAGTGCGGCATTCGCTAGGCCATGATCCAGATAACCGGCCGCGCCATCGAATACGTAACTGTAAGCGGCCTGATTGCCGACGAAAGTTTCCAGCAGGTTCTGGTAACCGGCGTTTTTCAAGGCTGTGATCGGGTCTTCCTGGGCATAGCTGTTCAGGTCGCCGATGATCAGGGCATTGTTGGCGCCGTTGTGGGTAGGATCGCCAGCCAACCAGGTGGCCAAGGCTTGCGCGGCATTGGTGCGGGTTTGGTTGCAATTGCCTTGGCCGTCGCCGGTGTCGGGATCATTCACATCGTCGCAAGCCGAACCTTTGGATTTAAGATGGTTGACGGCCACGGTCAGCAACTTGTTGGAAGCCTTATCCAAGAAAGTTTGGGCCAGGGCAGGGCGGTTTTTGGCGTCGATAAATAAGGGGTTTACCGAAGAATCCAATATTGCCACCGCGCCGACCGGCGTGGTTTTAGCCGGTTTGTAGATGATGCCAACCGCGATCTCATCGGTGCCGACTTTGCTCAAGCCCGGATTCATATAGGCATACGTGCCGGCGCCGGCCAGTTGATTCAAACCATTCACCAGATCGGCGATGGCGCTGCTGCTGCCGTAGCCGTCGTTTTCAATTTCCATCAAACCTACCACATCGGCATTTAAGGCATGGATGGCCGGAATGATTTTGTCGCGCTGGCGGTTGAATTCGACCAGGGTATTAGCGCCGCGAGCGGTTGGGAAGCCGCCGCCGACACCGTTACCGTTGAAGTAATTCAACACGTTGAAGCTGGCGACTTTCAATGAGCCCAAGGCGGACAGGGCCGGAACCGGGCCTCGGGAATTGTCGGCGACAAAGGTTAGCGGTTGAGTCGGTTGCAGGCGGTACACGCCAAAATCGTAAGCCAACACGCCGGTAGCGCCAACGACCGAGTCGCCGCTGCGCAATGGTGTGGCCGCGCTCAAGCCGGTCGGCTGTGGGTAAATCACCGGGTCGGGATTTTGGATGTTGGAGCCATCGTCTACGGTCAGCTGATTCAAGCCATTTTGCGCCGCAGCATCGATAGCCGCTTGGCCGGGAGTGGCGACTTGGGTGGGTGTCAATAAGCGGCCTCCGGAGGAGAGTAAAAACTCGCCGAATCGGCCCAGATTGAAGTTTTCGCTGACTGTCAGGGTTTGCGGCAGATGGATCAACATACCTTCCCTGCGTTCAGCGTTATTGTCGGCGTTGTCGAAGGGTAAATTCACTTCAACCGCTGTCGGTAAGGCGTTACCGGTGGCGCAAATGTCCACTGAGCTGACGTTTTCCAGGCGGGTCATATTGAAGGTTTCGGTGACGGTGCCGACGATGTGGACTTTATCGCCGACATTGACCGGCAAGCTGGAGGCGACGAACAAGCCTTCGGAAGTCGCCGGATTGGTGTCGGCGCCATCGACTTGCTGTACAAAAAAACCATTCAAGTTGCCGCTGCCTTGGAAGTCGGCGCTGACCACGGCTTCAACATGTTGCACGCTGCCGCTCAACGGACTGACGCCGCTGCTGCCTTGGATGGCGCTGATTAGGGTTGCCGCTTGGCCGCATTGGGAAACCGGTGGCGGCGGTGGGGTGACGCCGCCGAAGTTTTGGCCGTTGTTGACCGCGCCAAATGAATTTGTGGCTGGGGCGTTCCAGGTAAAGTTTTCGTAGCTGTTGCCGGTGCCTTTCAGTTGCAAGGATTGGCCGACGGGAGTTGAGTTAGTTTCCGCTACACCAATGTCCACGCTGGTCATGCCGTTAGCCGGACCACCCACCGCGGTAAAAGGTGAGGGTTCGTAACTTAAAAACTGCACCACTGTGCTGCCGTTGACTAAGGCAATGCCGTCTGGCCCACCGTTTTGTATGCCATCAGCCGGGTAGCTGAAACTCAGGGTGCCGAATCCGGTGCCGGTTTGGTCGGCAATCACGCCGCTTAAGGCTTTGCTGTTATAGCTGGCGCCACCGTTGCCGTTGTAAAGTACCAGCGACCAACCGCTGAGGTTGGTACCGGCCGGGCCGGCGATTTCGATGGCCTCACCGCTATCGGAGCCGATGTTGTCGTAATGAATTTCGTTAATAAACACCGGCGTGGCGGCCTGGGCGTTGCCGAAGCAGCTGAGGGCGCTCACTGCGGCCAGCAGCGGGTAGCTGCGGATGTGCTTTGCGATCATGATCGGATGGTCTCTGTGCTTAAAAATCAGTAAGCAGGCTTGGATGAGCCTGAGCTGACTCGCAGAGAGACGCACTCGCCGGCCTAAGGGGTAAAGGCGACGAGCGCGTCATTGGGTAACTTCCCAAAATTCTGCAAGCCCGCTCACATTTTCCGGGATTACGCTTGCGGGAGGGTTAAGATACCGTGACGGTTTGGCGAAGTTTTTGTGACATGTAATACAAAGCTAAGTAGGCCGATTCCGGCAAGGTTTGGAGTTAGCCAGGATGCGGCAATTCTCCATCGTGCTGCTGCGTCAATTGTGGCGCTTCCTGGGCCAGCCAGCGGATTAATTCCAGTCTGCCGTCTTGATGTTCGACAATGGCCGTGCAGCTTTCCACGAAATCGCCGGTATTGACGTATAAGAAGCCTTCTATTTCCTTGATTTCGGCGTGATGTATATGTCCGCAAATCACGCCGTCCAGGCCTTCGTTTTTCAGGGTGCGGACAATGCTTTCTTCGTAATCGGAGATAAATTGCACCACATTCTTGACTTTGAATTTCACAAACGCCGCCAAGGAGAAATGCGATTGCCTGCCGAATAGGCGTCTGAACAAGCGCAGGAAGCGGTTGATTTCGATCAGCCAGTCGTAACCCAGGCTGCCGATTTTTGCCAACCATTGGTGATGTTTGGCGATGGTGTCGTATTCGTCGCCGTGGACGATCAGGAAGCGTTTGCCGTTTACCGTGGTGTGAATATCCGAGTTTTTGACGACGATGTCGCCGAACACGTAATCGTCGTAATCGCGGACGTTTTCGTCGTGGTTGCCGGGGACGTAGATAATTTGCGTGCCGTGTCGGGCTTTACGCAGGATTTTTTGAATGATGGTGTTGTGATCACGCGGCCAGTACATTTTTTTGGACAAGGCCCAAAAGTCGATGATGTCGCCGACCAGATAGAGTTTTTCGCTGTCGTTATGTTTTAAAAAATCCAGCAGGGCATCGGCCTGGCATTGGGTCGAGCCAATGTGCAGGTCGGAAATCCAGATGGTGCGATAGAAAGAGGTATTCATAAGCAAACGCCAAATATTGGTATCGGACGAGGGCTATTCTTGTCTGCATTTATGACAGCAGCATGACAGAGCAGGCTTGTCGCTTCTTTGCCGAGTAATGCGGGCAACGGATTATTTTTGGCGTTTTGTGCAGACTTTAGATCGTCGGCTCTATAAATATATTGTTTAAAAACAATGGCTAACGCGCCGGGTTTTGCGTGTCTATCGGGTTGTGTCACATTCCTGTAATCTGCTTGTTCTAAGGTTTGCTTATTACCGAGACCCTGGCCAAACAAGCAAGAGAACTGCCGATGACGAAGCAAACAGACACTCCCAATAATGTGCATACCTTGCATGCGTATGACACCGATTTAGGGCATATGCATAGTTTGATGCTGGATATGACAGACCTTTTGGTTTACCAACTGGAACAGGCGATGCAGGCGCTGGACTACGGCGATGCCGAACTGGCGCAAAAAGTCGTATCACGGCATAAGAAGGTCAAGCACTTCGAAAGCAAGATTGACGGCGAGGTATTGAACATCATTGCCCGGCATAGTCCGGTGGCAAACGATCTGCGCTATGTGTTATCGACGTCGAAAATCGCCGTAGAGCTGGAAAAAATCGGTGTTGAGATTGTCGAGTTCGCCAAACTGATTACGGTGTTGTTCGACCCGAACACCAGCGACCCCAATCAAAAGCTGTTGGCTGACATCGTGAAAATCGGCGGTTTAATCAAGCTGATTTTGGACAAGTTGATGGTGGTTTTCGAAAGTCGGGATACCAAGCAGGCATACGCCTTGTTGGAATGCGATAGGGATTGCGAGTCGGAATTGCAGGAGGGTATCAAGCACCAATTGACTTTGGTATTGCACGACGCCCGAATGATTCGCAGAGCCTTGGATGTGATGCAAATGATGAAAGCCATGGAGCGTTGCGGCGAGCATTGCCGGAACATTGCCGAGCACGCCATTTTTATGTTGGACGGTATCGATGTGCGGCATGGTGGGCTGGCGACTCAGGCTAGTCTTGCTGGTTAAGCATTTGCGCGCGGCTGCCTCTTCGGTGTTTGCCGTCATTTAAAAACAAAGAAGCCGGCATTGCCGGCTTTTTAATGTGGGTAAATGCCAAACCGTTATTTGTGGATTTCCAAATGCAATGCCCGGTATTCTTCGGTCAATTTGTGGGTTGGCGCGTAGTGAATCAAGGGCTGGGCATCGCTGTGCGATTCGCGGACTTTCACCGAGGTGGAGATTTTGGTCTCCAGGACTGGCAAACCCTCGGCGATCAGGTCTTCCACCAACTGCCGCGGCAGGTTGGCCTGCTTTTGATATTGGTTGACGATGACGCCTTCCACTTCCAGTCTGTCGTTATGATCGGCTTTGACTTCGGCGATGGCGCGCATCAGTGTGTACAGGGCTTCACGAGCGAAGGTGTCGCAGTCGAACGGAATCAGGCATTTTTCGGCGGCGATCAAAGCCGACAGGCTATAAAAATTCAGAATCGGTGGGGTGTCGATATAGATTTGCTCGAAGCCTTCCAGTTTTTCCAACGCTTCTTTTAATTTGTAGATTTTATGCCGCGATTCCAACCGGCTTTGCAAACCTTCCAAATCGCTATGGGATGGCAGCACGAAAAGGTTAGGGAAAGGGGTTTCATGAATTAAGCCGTCCAGACCTTCCTTCCCGCCGCCGAACAGGCCCAGGCCTAGACTGTCTTTGAAAAAATGGGCAATGGTCTTGTCTGAATCGGCCACCTTATTGCCCAACAAATACTGGGTGGAGTTGCCTTGCACATCGAGATCGATCACCAGGGTTTTTTTACCCTCTACGGCGCTGATGGCTGCCAGGTTACAGGTAATGGTAGATTTACCCACGCCGCCTTTCTGATTGAAGATCACCCTGCGCATAATCGCCCTCGATTGCTAAAAAATAAAAGCCCGCATTATAAGGTTAAAGCCTGCAATATCAAACGCGCGAGAAACTGTCGCCCTTGCATTCCGGGCAGGCCGGTATCACGCTGGTGGATTTGAAGGCGATTTGTTTGCCGCAGGCATCGCAGACAAAAGTGCCGGGGCCGGCTACCTCGCCGCTTTTATAAGGATGATAGAGCTTGGCTTCCATCTCCAACGCGGCCAGCTTGACCTTGGTTTTGTCGGCAATGTCCATGAAGGCATCCAGGGCAAAGTTTTCGATCAAATCGATGTCAAACTTCAACCATTCGGACAACGAATTGTTTTCGTCTTGTTGCGACGACGCCGTGGCGATGTGTTCGACGTCGCGCATCACGTAATCGGCGATTTTATTGATTTCTTCTTGCGTGTGGCCGCCCAGCGCGCTGGTTTTTTCCTTGGCTATTTCCAATGCGTCGGCAACAGAGTGCAAGGTGTCGTCCAGGGCCTCGTAAAGATGGCCCATCAGATCGTCATATGCTTTGATCAGTTTGTTTTCGCCCATGGCTGCTCCTTGTGTTGTTTTAATTTTCACGCTTTAGCTTTAAGCGTCTCTAAGGTATTCTAGCGCCTTTTTACAGCAAAAGACGAATAGGATGGAAGAGCATTACAAGCCGTCGGAAATAGAGCAAAAAGTACAGGCCGACTGGGAAAAATCCGGGGTGTTTACTGCTTCTGAAGACACCGGCAAAGAAAAATACTATTGCCTGTCGATGTTTCCTTATCCCAGCGGCAAGCTGCACATGGGCCACGTCCGCAACTACACGATAGGCGACGTGATCAGCCGTTTTCAAAGGATGCAGGGCAAGCATGTGTTGCAACCGATGGGGTGGGACGCCTTTGGTTTGCCGGCCGAGAATGCGGCTATGCAAAACAAGGTGCACCCGGCCGACTGGACCTATTCGAATATCGATTACATGCGTGACCAGTTGAAACGGCTGGGTTTTGGTTACGACTGGAGCCGCGAACTGGCGACTTGCGATCCGAGTTATTACCGTTGGGAACAATGGTTTTTCATCCGCTTGCTGGAAAAAGGTCTGGTTTATAAAAAAACCGCGCCGGTCAACTGGTGTCCGCACGACCAAACCGTGCTGGCCAACGAACAAGTCATCGACGGCTGCTGCTGGCGCTGCGATACCTTGGTCGAGAAAAAGGAAATCTCGCAGTGGTTTTTAAAAATCACCGCCTATGCCGACGAGCTGCTGACCTCGCTGGATAAACTGCCCGGCTGGCCGGAGCAGGTCCGTACCATGCAAGCCAACTGGATCGGCCGTTCCGAAGGCGTGGAGATGGATTTTGCCGTCGATGGTTTTGACGCGCCGATTCGTATCTATACCACCCGCCCCGACACCGTGATGGGTGTGACCTATGTCGCCGTCGCTGCCGAACATCCCTTGGCCTTGAAAGCTGCCCAAGCCAATGCCGACATCGCAGCATTCATCGAATCCTGCAAGCAGATGGAAACTTCCGAAGCGGCGATGGAAACCATGGAAAAACGTGGTATCGCTTCCGGTTTCCACGCCATTCATCCTTTGACCGGGGAATCCGTACCGGTGTGGATCGCCAACTTCGTATTGATGAGTTACGGCACGGGCGCGGTCATGTCGGTTCCTGCACACGATCAGCGCGATTACGAATTCGCTAAGCGATATGGCATTGCCATCAAGGAAGTGATTGCCGCCGCGGATGGCTATGACGACAGCGTTGCGGAAAAAGCTTTTACCGATAAAGGCGTATTGAAAAACTCAGGCGAATTTGACGGCTTGAATTTCAAGCAAGCCTTCGACGCGATCGCCACTAAACTAGCCGGTATCGGCAAGGGCGAACGCAAAACCAACTTTAGATTGCGCGATTGGGGCGTATCTCGTCAGCGTTATTGGGGCGCGCCGATTCCGGTGATTTATTGCGACGACTGTGGCACAGTGCCGGTGCCCGACGAGCAATTGCCGGTGACCTTGCCGCGCGATGTGGTGCTGGACGGCTCGCAATCGCCGCTGGCTGCACATCCAAGCTTCCCGCATACCACTTGTCCAAAATGCGGCAAACCGGCGCGGCGCGAGACTGATACCTTCGACACCTTCATGGAATCATCCTGGTATTTCGCCCGTTACGCCAGCCAGGATTGCGACACTGCGATGCTGGATCAGTGCGCCAATTACTGGTTGCCGGTCGATCATTATATCGGCGGCATCGAGCACGCAATCTTGCATTTGCTGTATGCGCGTTTTTTCACCAAATTGTTGCGCGACGAAGGCTTAGTGGCCTGCGACGAGCCGTTCAAGAACTTGTTGACGCAAGGTATGGTGATTGCCGAAACCTTCTATCAAATCGACGATCACGGCCACAAGCGCTATTTCAATCTGACCCAAATCGATGTCGAACGCGATGTCAAAGGCAAAATCATAGGCGCCAAATTGCTGGAAGACGGTTCGCCGGTCACCGTCGGCGCCGTGGAGAAGATGTCGAAGTCGAAAAACAATGGCGTTGATCCGCAGGTCTTGATTGATAAATACGGCGCGGATACGGTGCGTTTGTACACTATGTTTACCTCGCCGCCCGACCAGTCGCTGGAATGGAACGATGCCGGCGTGGAAGGGGCTTTCCGCTTCCTGAAACGTTTGTGGCGGCAAGTCTATTTGCATGTCGAAGCCGGATTGCCTCAGCAAGCGCTGGACAAGGCGGCCTTGAGCGATGATCAAAAAGTGTTGCGCCGCCAGCTGCATCAGGCGTTGCAAAAAGTCAGCGACGACATGGCCCGTCGCCATACCTTTAATACCGCGATTGCGGCCAACATGGAGCTGGTCAACGCGCTGAATAAATTCGAAGACGATAGTGCCAATGGCAGGGCAATCCGTCAGGAAGTGCTGGAAGCCATCGTCTTGATGCTGGCGCCGATTATTCCGCACGCGGCTCAAGCGTTGTGGAATGAGTTGGGGCATAACGATGACATCGTGCTTGCCGCTTGGCCACTGATCGACGAAGCCGCCTTGCAGCAGGACGCCATCGAGATGGTCGTGCAAGTAAACGGTAAACTGCGCGGTAAATTATCCGTTGCGGCGACGGCCTCCAAGGAGCAGGTCGAAGCCTTGGCCTTGGCCGACGACAATGTGCAGCGTTATCTGGAAGGTAAGCCGGTGAAAAAGCTGATTGTCGTACCGCAGAAACTGGTGAATATCGTTGTTTAAACACTGGGTTTTCGAGAAGCAGATGATGAATCACTTGAGCCGAATGGTTTTGTTTGGAACTTTGGCGCTGCTGCTTGGCTGCGGATACCATCTGCGCGGTTCGATAGAGATGCCGGAAGTGCTGAAAAACATGTATGTGTTTGGTGCGTCCGTGCCTTTACAGGGTGAACTGCAATCCATCATGAAAGCCTCGAAAGGTAAAATAGTGGGTTCTCCCAATGATGCCGGCGTGGTGGTCAAGGTGCTTAGGGAAGACATGCGTAACCGGGTACTGACCATCGGTTCAACCGGTAAATCCAGTGAGTCCGAGCTGGAATATTATCTGCGCTTTCAATTTTTCGACAGCAAGGAAAATGCGCTGATGGACGAGCAAGTGATCGAAATTTCCCGGGAGTTTTTCAACGACCAAACGGCGGTACTGGCGAAAGGCAACGAAGAACAATTGATTCGCAACGAAATCTATAAACAAGTGGCGCGGATGATATTGGCCAGAGCCAGGATAGCCGTCGATACGCAGAAAAAATAAGTATGCGTCTGAAGCTTGACCAGTTAAACGCCGCCTTGCAAAAAGAGCTGGCGCCGGTTTATCTGGTGAGCGGTGATGAGCCTTTACAGCTTGGTGAAGCGGCCGACGACATTCGGCGTGCGGCTCGCACTGCAGGCTATGCCACCCGCGAAGTGATTGCCATCGATACCGGTAACGAGTGGCCGCAATTGACGCTCGAAGCCGAATCCCTTTCTATCTTTTCCGACAAAAAACTCATCGATTTACGTATGCCTTCCGGTAAGCCTGGGTTAGAAGGCGGCAAAGCCCTAAGCGCGTATTGTCAGCGTCCGCCCGAAGATACCGTATTGCTGATCACGTCCGGCAAACTGGATAGTGCGGCGCAGAAGTCGCAATGGTTTCAGACCTTGGATAAAATTGCGACCACCGTGCAGGTCTGGCCATTACAAGGGCCGGAGTTGTTGCACTGGTTGCAGCGCCGCGCGGAACGTAAGGGCATGCATCTTGACGCGGAGGCGTTGAAAAGCCTGGCCGTGCGAGTCGAAGGCAACTTGCTGGCCGCGGCTCAGGAGCTTGAAAAACTATATATCTTGCACGGGGCTAACCGTATCAACAAAGCCATGGTTGAGGGCGATGTGGCTGACAGCGCTAGGTTCGACGTGTTTAAGTTGATGGATGCTTTGTTGGCGGGCAAGGTGAATCGATCCGTTAAAATTCTTGCCGGGCTCAAAGCGGAAGGCGTCGCAGCGCCGGTGGTGTTGTGGGCTATCAGCCGCGAAGCCCGAACCCTGGTTAGTATCAAAACTGAATTGAAACGCGGCAGTAACCCAGACGTTCTCTACAAAAAATATCAGATATGGGATAAGCGAAAGCAGTTGGTGCATGAGGCCTTGCAGCGGTTGAAGAGCAAGGAACTACAGGGTATTTTGCAAGCCAGCGCCAACGTGGATTGCCAAATCAAAGGCCAGATTAACGGCGACGAATGGGAGGGCTTGTTTAGGATTTGTTTGTTGTTTTCGAAAGGATTACAGCTTTAGAATCCGGTCCAGAATGACTTCGTCGCCCCAGCCGCTATCATGGCTTGGGCGACGAAGTCGAAATGCTTTAGATTTAGAGCTTAAGCAGCGAAATTTTTACGTTTGCCGGCAGTCATTAAGCCGATCAGACCAGTGCCAAATAGCCACGCAGCAGCAGGTACCGGTACGGATGTCAATTGGATAGAGCCATCTACGGCAGCAAGTACCCCAGTGTTTGTGTTTTGGCCCAAAACGCTATTGATTCCCGACAGTAAAGATGAATTGTTCAAGTTTATCGAAAAAACTGAATGGCCGCCGGTTATGCCAGGGGCGTAGACGTTGGAGTCGTAACTACCAAAAATACCGGAAAAATTTAAATCCAACTGCTCGGCGCCTATGCCTGCTGGCGATATGACCCCGGAACCGCCGGTTACGGTGCCGGATAAAATGGCAGCACCGTTATTGAAGCCGCTATCGCCCGTAAAGCTGTAATCGGGTGTGGTGTCAAAATACAGGTTGACAGCTCCGCCAGTGAAGCTGAAGGACTGGAAACCGGAGAAATTACTGTAGCTGCCATTTAGGGTTGCAGCCACAGTCAATTCAAAACCCGAGCCCGCGCCGGAGATATTCAATTCCGGAACGTTGATGCCGGCGTTGTTCAGGAAGTGTCCATCCACCATAGTTTGGAAATAAGCAGTAAAGGTGGATGCGCTGGTAAATTGCACCAAGGTAACGCCTGAGCCGAAATCGTAAGTGTCAAACGGACCTACTATCGCTTCGTCGCCAGTGGCACCAGGTGCGGCCGTATAATTTGCCGTTCCGGCCCATGTGCTAGCCATTGAAACAGGAGTTACCACGCTTAATCCCGCGGCCAGAAGCAGGGTCTGTTTTAATCGATTTGTGAAAATATTCATGTTTGTACCACCTCAAAAAATAAAAAACACCTTCCCCCGGGAAAAGTATATACCTGTTTTTGGTAGTCAATTCAAATAACGATTCTATTACAGGGAGGGGCTTCAGCGAATGATTTTAGAATCCGTCACAATAGCCCGGATCATTTTTTTCATGCAAAGTAAACCCCTTATCCTACAGGAAACCCTTGATGCCCGCTTGGTACGCAGATAATTCCCAATCGATAGGCCGGACGCCTTTAGTACGGATCAATCATATTAGCCAAGGATTGAACGCGACCTTGCTGGTGAAAATTGAAGGCCGTAATCCGTCTTATTCGGTGAAATGTCGGGTCGGTGCGGCGATGGTCTGGGCTGCGGAGCGTCAAGGCCTATTAACGCCGGGCAAGACTTTACTGGAAGCCACCAGCGGTAATTCCGGTATTGCGTTGGCTGCGGTGGCCGCCGCGCGTGGCATCCCTATCACATTGACGATGCCGGACAATATGAGCCAGGAGCGCCGCACGTTGTTGTTGGCGTATGGCGCGAACCTGCGGCTGACCGATGGCGCGCTCGGTATGCGCGCGGCGGTGGAGCAGGCCGAGGCGATTGCCGCAGCCGACCCTGAGCATTATCTATTGCTGGAACAGTTTAAAAACCCGGCCAATCCGGCGATACACGAACAAACCACCGGCCCCGAAATTTGGCGCGATAGCGGCGGTCAGGTCGATATATTCGTAGCCGGCGTCGGCACCGGCGGTACGATTACCGGTGTGTCGCGCTATCTGAAAAACCATTGTGGTCAGCCGGTGCTCAGCGTCGCGGTCGAACCGGCCGGCAGCCCGGTATTGAGCCAGACTCGCGCCGGTCTGCCCCTGCAAGCCGCCGCGCATCGGATTCAAGGCATAGGCGCCGGCTTCGTGCCGCAAAATTTGGACTTGTCTTTGATAGACCTGATCGAGCCGGTGGACGACGACGAAGCCATCGCCTACGCACGACGCCTTGCCAAGGAAGAAGGGATTATGGCCGGTATTTCCAGCGGTGCGGCGCTTGCGGTTGCGGTGCGTCTGGCCAAGCGTCCGGAACATGCCGGTAAGGTCATTGTGGCCGTGCTGCCGGATTCCGGCGAGCGCTATTTGAGTTCGGCTTTGTTCGGTGAATAAACGGCCGGCAACGGATGGGAAAAGTCGGTAATTTACAAAAAGCAGGAGCTGCTGGGGGTTAACGCGGCAATAGTCCGGTAAACCTGGCTTGAAAGTCAGGATTCTGATTCAATAACTGATTTTTGGCAAAACCTATACATGAATTATTTGACGATATTATCCGCACTGGCTGGTGGAACGATGATAGGGCTATCGGCGGCCTTCCTGTTGTTTACCCATAAACATACCGCCGGGATTTCCGGCATCGCGGCTGGCCTGTTACTACCTTGGCGCGCGGGCGGCGCATGGCGGTTTTGGTTTCTGGCCGGCTTGTTGGCCAGCGCGCCGCTGTATCGCCTGAGCGGTGCCAGCATTGCGCTGAATTTGGATGCTTCTCCTGTCTTGCTGGCCGTTGCCGGCCTGTTGGTCGGTTACGGTACCCGGCTGGGCGGCGGTTGCACCAGCGGCCATGGGGTTTGCGGCATAGCGCGCTTGTCCGTGCGTTCCATCGTGGCGACGCTGACCTTCATGCTGACTGCCGGTATCACGGTATTTATCGTTCGTCACTTGCTCTAAACCGGAATCCGCTATGAAAAATACCGTTTATTTATTCGCATACGGCCTGTTGTTTGGGCTGGGCTTGATTGTCGCCGGCATGAGCAATCCGGCCAAAGTTTTGGCTTTTCTGGATGTGGCCGGAGCGTGGGATCCGAGTTTGGCCTTGGTAATGGCTAGTGCCTTGCTGACGCTGGGGCTAGCGCGCTATTTGATGCATCGCAATAACGACGCAGCCGATCGCGAGCAAGAGCCTTCCGCTGTTGTACCGGCGGGTGTTGATGCCAGACTAATTGTTGGTGCGGCGATATTCGGCGTCGGTTGGGGCTTGTCCGGTTTTTGTCCGGGGCCGGCTTTGTTAGGACTAACTGCCGGCGTGTTGGGTAATTATGCTTTTGTTATGGCGATGTTTACCGGATTTTGGCTATTTCGCTTGTTGCATCAACGCTAAGAAACTATTCCGATAAGGCAGGGGTTAAGCCGTTAAGGTTGATGCCAATTTCGCGTTAGCCGGGTCCACCGGCCAATCGGCCGCATCCACCGAATCCAAGGGCAAATTGCGGAGTTCAGCCTGCCACTTGCGGATAAACTTGCCGTCTGGATCATACAGTCGGGTTTGTTTCTCCAGATCAAAATGCCGCTGGCCGCGTGGGTCGGCGCCCACCCCGGCTAGGTATTGCCAATTTCCCCAGTTGCTGGCCACGTCGTAATCCAGCAACTGCTGTTCGAAATAAGCCGCGCCAAATCGCCAGTCCACCGCCAATTCATTGACCAAACAACTGGCGACGATTTGCCGGCCGCGATTGGACATATAACCGGTGGCGTTGAGTTGTTTCATGCAGGCGTTTACTAATGGATAGGGCGTGTAACCGTTACACCATTTTTGAAAGCGTTCCGAATAAAAGCAGGTTAAAGGTTTGCGTGGTTTGATACCGCGAAACGCAAACAGCCGCTTGCCGTGCTGGTGGGCGTACCATTGAAAATACTCTCGCCAGAGTAATTCAAAATACAGCCAATAGGTCGATTCATTCGCGCCATTCTCTGCTTCGTAGCGTTGTAAACTGGAATAGATTTTTCGTACCGACAGATTGCCATGGGCAAGCCAAGGCGAAAACTTACTGGAATTTTCCCAGCCGTCCAGTTCGTTACGCAGGTCCTTGTAACGGCTGGGGTAGTTGCTAAGGAAATACGCTTTAAGTTGTTTTTTGCCGCCTGATTCGCCGCCATGAAACGCCATATCAGGATCAAGCGCCGAAGAGGCCGGTAAATACACCGGAAAATTCAATAACCAATCCGATTTTGATTCTGGGCTGGGCGGCAGAGCATCGGGCGGCGGTAAGGGATGATCGACCGGCAACCGCGCGACGCTATCCTTGAATGGGGTGAAGGCCTGCGGCAATTGGGCAAACGGCAAATCCTTCAGGTTGAGCAGTGTTTGCGTGTCGGATTCGACAAAACGCAGGCCCGGCAAAAGCCTTTTCAATGCCTGCCATTGTTGCCGCTCCTGAAAACCAGCATGGCGGCTGCGATAAATCACCGATACGCCATGCTTGGCGACTAGCGTGCTGATGGCCGCGACCGGCGCGTCGTAACAAACCAGTAAGTGTTGCCCGACTTGCTGGAGATTTCTATCCAGATCCTGCAAGGCTTCTTTTAAAAACCGCCAACGCTGTGCCGACAAATTAGCCATCCCGTATGGATTGGGCGCCAACCAGGCAGGGTCCAGACAATATACGCAAAGTAACTGGTCGACGACCGCGCTGGCTTGTTGCAGGTTGGCGTTATCATGCACCCGCAAATCGTTGCCGAACCAGTAAAGTCCAATTCTGCGCATTGCCGTCTCGTCCTGATAAAAAATGCCGGCATGCCGCCGGTGGTAGTTGAGGTCTACATCACTATTTGGCTGAGAGCAAGGCGCTGATCTTCGAATCCAGCTGTTCCGGCGTCACATCACTGGGAAAGGCCGCTACGCTGTGGCCGCTGCGGTCGATCAAATATTTATGAAAATTCCAAGCCGGCGCCTGACCGGTGGCGTTGCTTAATTTTTGGAAAAAGCCGTTCGCCGCCACGCCTTTCACCTGACTTTTCTCCAGCATAGGGAACGTGACGCCGTAATTGATGTAGCAGACGTTGGCGGTTTTTTCCGCTTCCGCGAACTCCTGATTAAAATCGTTGGAAGGGAAACCGACCACCACCAAGCCCTGATCCTTATATTTTTGATACAAGGCTTCCAGACCCTTGAATTGCGGGGTGTAGCCGCAGTTGCTGGCGGTGTTGACGGCTAGGATCACCTTGCCTTGAAACGCCTGGCAAAAATCGATTTGCTCGCTGGAGCGAAGCTTAGTCATCTTGTAATTCAGCAATTCCGGGCAAGGCTCGGCTCCGGCTACCGATACCGAGCAAGCCCATAAGTTAGCGATTAAAAAGGCGGTTTTCATCATTTTCCCTCCTGATCCATTATCCTGGAGCATACCAGTGCTGGCTAAAAGTCAACCTTGGCTTAGTCCTACCTTCAATGCGTATGCAGCATGCCTTGCTTGACAATAAAGTCAGCGACCGCATCCAAGCCATTGCCGGTTTTGATGTTGGTAAATACGAACGGCCGCTCGCCGCGCATCTTTTTCGCGTCGCGGTCCATCACTTCCAGCGAGGCGCCGACATACGGCGCCAGATCGATTTTGTTAATGACCAGCAAATCCGAACGGGTGATGCCGGGGCCGCCCTTGCGCGGAATCTTGTCGCCGGCGGAGACATCGATCACGTAAATGGTCAGATCGGCCAATTCCGGGCTGAAGGTGGCGCTGAGATTGTCGCCGCCGCTTTCCACCATCACGAAATCCAGCTCAGGCCAGCGCTCGATCAAATCATCAACCGCAGCCAAGTTCATCGAGGCATCTTCGCGGATGGCGGTATGCGGGCAGCCGCCGGTTTCCACGCCCAGAATCCGTTCTTCCGGCAACGCCTGACTGCGAATCAAAAACTGCTGGTCCTCGCGGGTGTAAATATCGTTGGTGACCACGCCGATTTGGTAATCGTCGCGCATCCTCTTGCACAAGGCATCCACCAGCGCTGTCTTGCCGGAGCCGACCGGGCCGCCGATGCCTACTCTTAAAATTTGTTTGTCGTTCATGGCTTTCCTCTCAAATATTAATAAAATCTACTTTTTTAGAATTAAGTTAATTGGCGCATTCATCAGAACCATGTGATGACCCATCCTGATTCCTGGAAATATTGGTCAAGCGTGTTTTTGTCTTTAACCCAATTGTCAAAGCCATTCTTCAATTCAGGTGAACTCGAGGTGACAATTATGAAACCACCTGTGTTTTGACTATCGTCAATAATCTTGATGAACGCACCAGTTTCATCGCCAGATTCAATCTTGCCTCACGTTCCAGTTTTTATGTTCATAACAAAGCAGTGAGTAGGTCAGGGTACGCATAGCGCTCCCTGACAATTGCGGAATATTTTTAATGTCACGTAACTGGTCTCGCGGCAAATGTGACCTAGGTAATCGTTAAATCGAGCAGCGGGAGTTTCACGACCGAAACAGCCGTGAATACTGGATTTCGTGCCGGCTGCTGGCCAAGGCCAAACCAAAACAACTGCCGCCGATCTCATCGTCTTTCAATTGCGATGCGCTCTCGACCAAGCCCGGCAACTCGGCGGCCAGACCTTGTAACAACTGCTGCCCGGCCACCTGGCCCAGTGGTACCAATTTAATCGCGCCCAACACCTGGTTTTCCAGCCAGCCCCATAAATAACCGGCTATCGCATCGGCTTTATCGATTTGCCAGCGTGTCGCCGCCAACGCAAACAAGGTCGCCAACGTAGCATCGGGCCGTTTTTGCCAAATCTGCGCTTCCGGCATCTCTAACTTGACCAACAAGCGCGCCAGGGCCTGCCCGGTTTGCCTGTCTTCGGCGCGCAATTCGGCAGTTTCGCGGTAAGCGGTTAGGGTTTGACCCCAATGCGTGACAGCCTCGATGTCATTAGTCTGCCAAGCGTCGTACAGCCGCGCCAACAACGGTGCGTCGACCTTGCCTAAACCGTTGTGCAATAAACCACGCAGCCAATCGCCGGTTTGCTCGGCATTGGTTACCCAGCCGTCGTGCACCGCAGTCTCCAGACCCTGTGAATAGCTGTACATCCCAATCGGCAAACTGGGGCTGACCAGTTGCAGCAGCCGCAGCAGGCTTAAATTAGTGACCATGACTATGGTAAGCGCCGGCTTCCGGCTCGAACGGCAGGGTGTCGTGCTCGACGGCTAAACCCAATCCGATCAGCATTTGATCCAGTACATAGTCGGTCAAAAACCGCAATTCGCCGGGCAGGATTTGCAAGGCTACGTGACGATTGCCCAAGTGATAACAAGCGCGGGCAAACAGCAACGGATCGGCGCATTTCACTACCGACAGTGGTTCCGGCGCGGCGTTGATTCGTACCTTGAAACCCTGGCCGTTGGTGAGGATTGCGCCGTGTCTCAGGGTTTGGCCCCTTGGCAGGAACACGCCGACTTGAATACCACCTTGGGTGGTGGCGGGTTGCCGGGATTTCTGCCGGGCCTCGAAGGGGAGGGTGAGGGTGTCGTCTGGGGTTTCTTCGGTTTGGGTGGTTTCGGTGAGTTTTAGCATTGTTTGGTTTGGTTAGATTTTGCTTGTCACGCTGGTTCCCAAGCTCGAGCTTGGGAACGATGTCTCGAAAGCTCTAGCTTTCATTGGGTTTGTGTCGCTGCCGCGACGGTTGTTTTTAATGTCGGGTCTCGGCCCGACAGCCGAGATACTTTCTTTTGCTTGGCCAAAAGAAAGTATCCAAAGAAAAGGCCACCCGACATTCCGCCAATTTCCTGCGCGTCTCGCTTTTGCCGAGGGTTTTCGGAAGGGGCTTCCCAGCCCCTCCGAAAACGAGCGGCATCCTTGCCGCTCCCCTATCGGGCTGATCTCACCAAAAGCTGCGATGCTCTGGGCGGAATAACGGGACGAAAACCTACCCACAAGTTTCAGGGAATTTTTGGAAAAATTAACTTCTTAATCCATCTTATTTTTAATCGAGCCAGAAACCACCGCTACCATTAATAGGCTAGCAATCCACCCATATAAAATTTCAACCCAAATTAAAAAACGAATTCCATGTTTTTCATCAAATGAAAAAAATTCGCGCATTGGCAAAGTATCTGGGGTTGGAGTCATCGGTGCCCAATCACTCTCTTGTTGTAAATCTACAAAAGGCAAAATAACGTCCAGAGAATAAGCAAATGGACTAAAGGTCGTATATTCGGCTCTTAATTTAGAGCATAAATACCAGTTTCCAGCACCCTGGACAGGCGGCGGTTCAACACAACTGGTTCTTGATAGCTCTGTTTTTTCTAATTCAAAAATAGCTTTTTTATTATCAGATTTACATACATCGTAATCTGCATTTTGAAAAATAGAAGGATTACTTGGCGCAAATACATCATGATAAGCAGAATAAAAATAACAGCCGCCACAAAAAATCCAGACACAAATACTAATTGCTAACAATCTTAACGGTCGGTACCCGTAATCAATAAGAAAGCCATAAAGCCAATGAAATATAGTAATGATTTTTTTATATAACCAATTTGAATTACAGCTTATCAACTTCTCTTTGCGACGATGTTTTTCAAAAGAAATTCCAATTTTCTTCATATCCTCATTATGCCCCATTTCCAGCAATACTTTTTGTAATTGCCGCCAAGGTTGAGGACGAAAATCTTTTCCTTTGTTACTGGTTCCAAGATGATCTGGAATTTGTTTATGTAACCAAATAAGCCTATGCTCTGCCGATGTCGGCGCGCTACCTGCGAATTTTGTATATACAAATCCATCCAGCAGCAAACTTCCTTTTGGCCAAGAATCCAAATCATCTTCCAATAAGGCTGCTCTTGAGCCCATTAGGGAAACATAGCCCTTTTTTATATTTAGTCTACTAATCGAAAATATGCCATTAACCTCCATGCTTTCTGCTCTAAACGCATACTTATCCATCAAACTTTCTAGGTTTATTCGATCCAATTTCAGATTACCAATTTTTGAACCTGATAAGCAGACTTGCCCATGTGCTTCTAAACCATTCGTTAGCTCAATATTCCCTTTGACGGCTGCGCTTCTACAATTCAAAGCAACTCCAAACATACTATTGAATTTGCCGCCATCACATATTAAATTTCCTCTGATTTGCACACCTGCTAGATTTACAGTGCCATGCGCCGAAAATTCGTTATTCAGAAATACATTACCTATTGAGGCGTTTTCACAGGCTAAGGACAGTACTTCAGTATTACCCTGGTTATTAAAATTGCCAAAAAAAGTGGCATTCTTACAATCCAAACAACCATTAATTTGAGCATCGCAAAACCTGACTGTACCAGAGGATATAAAACCTTCATTTAAGAAAATATCGCCTGAACATCTAAGGGAATCGCCATCGATACTTTCAACGAAACAACCTTGAAGCCCAAGAAAACCCTTAATTTGACAATAACGCAAGTTAACTTCGCCAATATGGCAATTGATCAAACCCAAACTTTGAGGGAGGTTAGTGCCAACAAAATCAACGTCACCCTCAATCCAAGCACCCTTGAGGAATAAACCTTTTTCGTGAATATAGTTATGTTCGTCGCCTCCTAATGCAATGAATCGTAAAAATTCCGCTCTTATGGTGTTGTCTAAATTTTGATTTTCAGGGCGAGATTCGGAAATGACCGCTAGAGTGCCTGACTTACTATTCTTTAGTAAAGAGGTCTCAGCTGGTTTTAAAGGTTCAAATTCAGATAAGCTACGTCTCATATTTGCGTATTTCAATTGGTTCGGCTTAGAACTTCAAAAAGGAATATCTTTACCCAGGTTCGTAGGCTGGGTAGAGCAACGCGAAACCCAGCGATGTAGGCTTAACGCTGGGATTACACTATCGTTCCAACCCAGCCTACCAAATCACCTTTGTTACACGCAATAACCCTCGGAGTGAAGCATTCCCGTTATTCCGCCCCGAGCATCGCAGCTCTTGTGCCCTGCGGGTATTTGGCGAGATCAGCCCGCAGGGGAGCGGCAAGGATGCCGCTCGTTTTCGGAGGGCCAGGGATGGCCCTTCCGAAAACCCTCGCCAAAAGCGACAAATTTGCCTGGAGCAAATTTGAACAGCCGATAGGCTGGCCCGGAGGGCGAAAACCATGGATGGTTTTCGTAAAGCGCAGGATAAAGGCGGAATTCCGGGTGGCCTTTCTTTTGGTGACTTTTCTTTGGCCAAGCAAAGAAAAGTTACTCGGCCGTCGGGCCGAGACCCGACTTCAAACAAACCCGTCGCGATAGCGACACAAAACCCCAAAACCCAGCAAAGCTATATCCACATAAAACTGTGAAAAACCTCACACTTCTTCAGCCAGAAAGTTAACAGAGAAAGCCCTTCAGTTTCCCTAAATTATCACCGTCCCCGCTAATTACGCCGCCAGTAAAACCACAGCGTAAATGCCGAAGGACACGCTGCCCTTGAATTTTCAGGTAGGCCAATTTTTTACCCGAGAAGCAAGTACAGCGTTAACTCATCCACTCTCGTGTTTAATTTACAAAAGGTGAAGGTCATGAAAACTATCAAAAATCTGTTTCTAATGCTGTCTGTCATTGCTGCTTCCATGTTTGGCGCCAGTGCGGCCAATGCGGCGACTTGTTCCGCAGGCTGGGTGAATGTCACCGGTGTTTACGAATATAACGTTAACGGTACGACGTACGGTTATATCTACACCGTGCCGGAACACAACGTACTGCCAGCCTATACCAACTATTTCGTCACCTATAACAAAGAGGCTTTGATTCAGGCCAAAATGGCGCTGCAAAACCATCAAACTTACTATTTGTATGGTGACTCAGGCACTGCTGCTTGCCCAACCTCCGGCTCTTATCGCTACTTGGGTACTTTATCCTACCTGTACGAGTACTAATCGCGGCATCCGATCATGCGGAATCTTTGGTCTGGCCCATCCGACCGAGATTCCGCTCTGAGTAACATCAACCTAGGTCAAGATCATGAACAAACTTGTCTCAATACTGGGTGTGGCTAGCGTTTTTGCGAGCGGATATTTTGCCGGTCAGCAATTCCCCGGTCGCGGCGACAGCCATTCAGCGGCGCTGCCGGAGAATACCGCTTCAGTTTCCGCGCCTGTTATCGCGGTCGGCGCGAACAGAAAGCTGGATATGTCGCGGACAAACGTCCCGGTCTCTAAGGAAATTCGGTTGCCCCCTCACGAACAGCAACGGCAGGCGCTCGCTAATGGCTTGTCTCCCGAAGATGAGGTTGCGCGTAGCGAAGCCAATGCCGACTTGATTGCGTCGATGCGAGCCAACCACTTACCGGAAGAGCAGGTCGCTCAATTGGAGCAGACTCTGAAAGATCAAGAGTCCGCCACGCCCGTTCAGCCTGAAGAGCCAGTATCAGAACGAACCAACGCGGAATTGAGCGCCGAGCTACGCGAAAGCCTAAAGCAATCCGGTGCTCCGCCGGAAATCATCAATGCCATGGCTCAGCCACTCGAAGCCGGCGCAACCACCACGGACGAACCGGTTCTACCGCACAAAAACCATATCCCAGGTTCCTAGTTTTAACGGATGGCAAACACTGCCATCGCTTCAGTTGCATACAGTTTGTTTTCGGCAGGGCCACGGATGGCTCTACCGAAAACCCTGATCCCTCTCAAAACAAAAAATACCGCTGCGCCATCGGCAACACCACGGCCGGCTCGCAAGTCAACAACACACCATCCGCCTTGACTTGATAAGTCTGCGGACAAACCTCCATCACCGGTTGGTAGTCATTCAGCTTCATATTCGATTTGCCAATGTTGCGAGTATTGCGCACCGTACCGACCCGTTTCTGCAAGGCCAATTGCCCGGCCAAACCAGATGCCACCGCGGCTTGCGGTAAAAAGATCATCGAGGTGTTGGCGGCAGTACGGCCGAAGCTGCCGAACATCGGCCGATAATGCACCGGCTGCGGGGTGGGGATGGAGGCGTTGGCGTCGCCCATCGGCGCGGCGGCGATCAGACCGCCTTTGATGACCAAACTGGGTTTGACGCCGAAGAAGGCCGGTTGCCACAACACCAGGTCGGCCAGTTTGCCGGCTTCGATAGAGCCCACTTCGTGGCTGATGCCGTGGCTGATGGCCGGGTTGATGGTGTATTTGGCGATGTAGCGTTTGATGCGCTGATTGTCGCTGGTCGCCGGGTCGCCGGCCAGCGCGCCGCGTTGCGCCTTCATTTTATGCGCGGTTTGCCAAGTGCGGATCACCACTTCGCCAACCCGACCCATGGCTTGCGAGTCGGAGGAGATCATCGAAAATGCGCCCACGTCGTGGAGGATGTCCTCGGCGGCGATGGTTTCGCGGCGGATGCGCGATTCGGCGAAGGCCACGTCTTCCGGAATGCTCGGGTCGAGGTGATGGCAGACCATCAGCATATCCAGATGCTCGTCGACAGTGTTGACCGTGTACGGCCGGGTTGGGTTGGTCGAAGACGGCAGTACATTGCCCAAGCCGCAGGCTTTGATGATGTCCGGGGCGTGACCGCCGCCGGCGCCTTCGGTGTGGTAGGTGTGGATGGTGCGGCCCTTGAAGGCGGCGAAGGTGTCTTCGACAAAGCCGGATTCGTTCAAGGTGTCGGTGTGGATGGCCACCTGCACGTCGTAATCCTCGGCCACGCCCAGGCAGCAATCAATCGATGCCGGCGTGGTGCCCCAGTCTTCGTGCAGTTTCAGGCCCATTACCCCGGCTTTGACTTGTTCTTCAAGGGCGCCGGGCAGGCTGGCGTTGCCTTTGCCGAGCAGGCCAAAGTTCATTGGCAAACCGTCCAGCGCTTTCAGCATTTGCTGGATATGCCATGGCCCAGGCGTGCAGGTGGTGGCGTTGGTGCCGGTCGCTGGGCCGGTGCCACCGCCGATCATCGTCGTCACGCCGGAGCACAGCGCTTCGTCGATCTGCTGTGGGCAGATGAAATGGATGTGGGCGTCGATGCCGCCGGCGGTCAGAATCTGGCCTTCGCCGGCGATGACTTCGGTGCCGGGGCCGACGATGATGTCCACGCCGGGCTGCACGTCCGGGTTGCCGGCCTTGCCGATCTTGAAAATGCGGCCGTCCTTGACGCCGACGTCGGCCTTGACGATGCCCCAGTATTCGATGATCAGCGCGTTGGTAATCACCAAATCCACCGCGTGGTCGTTGCCGAGCTGGCTTTGGCCCATGCCGTCGCGGATCACCTTGCCGCCACCGAATTTCACCTCGTCGCCGTAGACGGTGTAATCGGCTTCCACTTCTAAAATCAAATCGGTGTCGGCCAGCCGCAAACGGTCGCCGGTGGTGGGGCCGAACATGTCGGCGTAAGCGATTCTGCTGATTTTGCTCATGCGATTTTCTCCAATGCGCCCATTACCTCGCCGCGAAAGCCGTAGACCTTGCGTTCGCCTGCGAAGGCTACCAACTGCACCTCGCGCTGCTGGCCCGGCTCGAACCGCACCGCCGTCCCGGCAGGGATGTCCAACCTAAAGCCACGCGCCGCCTCGCGGTCGAAATGCAAAGCAGGGTTGGTTTCGTAAAAATGGTAATGCGAGCCGACCTGAATCGGCCGGTCGCCGCTATTGGCAACCAGGACTTTAACGGTGGCGCGGCCGGCATTGAGTTCGATGTCGCCGGCGGCGGGGAAGATTTCTCCGGGGATCATACATTGCTCCTTGGAAACGTAGGTTGGGTTAGCGCAGCGTAACCCAACATGATGGCGTTATTGTTGGGTTACGCCTATCGGCTAACCCAACCTACATTAAACGATAGGGTCGTGGACAGTGACCAGCTTGGTACCATCCGGAAACGTCGCCTCCACCTGCACGTCGGGAATCATTTCCGCTACACCGTTCATCACATCGTCGCGAGTTAACAAGGCTCGCCCGTAACTCATCAGCTCGGCGACGCTCTGGCCGTCGCGGGCGCCTTCCATTATCGCGGCGGAGATGTAAGCCACCGCTTCCGGGTAGTTGAGTTTCAAGCCTCTGGCTTTGCGGCGCTCGGCAAGGAGGGCGGCTGTGAAGAGGAGGAGTTTGTCTTTTTCTCTGGGTGTTAGTTGCATGGCGGTGCTTTTTATTAGTTCGTGTTTGTTTTTTGTTGTGTCGCTGCCGCGACGGTTATTTTTAATGTCGGGTCTCGGCCCGACAGCCGAGGTACTTTTCTTTGGACGGCCAAAGAAAAGTACCCAAAAGAAAGGCCGCCCCATACCGCTTGTTTCCTGCGCTCCGAAGGGTTTGAACGGGGTTTTTCGAAAGGGCATCCAAGCCCTTGCGAAAAACGCGATGCATCCCTGCATCGCCCCTGCGGGCTGATCCGTCCAAACCCTCCGGTGCTCGGCGCGGCATCAGGGGAGAAAACCCTCCCACGCAGATGACTTCCCAACCGGATTTCTAGTTTAACTTGCGTGCTCGCTTTTCTTCATAGGCTTTACGTTCAGCATCTCGTTCACTATCAATTATTGGCTGTAGCGCTTGAGCCTGTTCGCCATGCTTTAAAGACATGGCACCAAACTGAGTTGCTTCCTCTAGCCGCTTTTCTCTCTTACATGCCATTCTCATCTTGTCGTAGATTTTTTGATAATGTAGATGGATGTGTTTATTAATTGTCGTAGGTGATGTATGAGAAAACTCAGCTCTAACTCGAGGCTCTACGTCATTTAATAGTTGATTAAATACTTGCATTGCTTCTTGAAAACGCCCTGCTTGTTGTAAAAACACTGGCAGGCGTAACCAGCGTTCAATGTCATAAATGCCACCGTGACGGCGCATTAAATCATTAGCCTCTTGCAAGCATGCCACGGCGGCGTCCCAATCAAATACCTTGTGTTGCGTTGCTTCGCGGTGCAAGGCTGCAATGCGTTCATCAATGGGGTTTTTCGTAATTACGATATTGGATGTTGCGATAGTTGCACCAATCTTTTCTCCTGGCTGAATCACTTTTCTGCTGGTAGGGCCAAATAATTGGTAACTCCGTCCCTTCTTCAATCGGTTTAAATCGCCCAACTCGTGTGCAAAATAAAGCACATAACGAATTTGCTCTTCATTAAATTCCGGTAATAACGGATAAAGCGACGTCTGCAACACACCAGGTTGGGATTCGATAATCGGTTTGATTTCGGAAATTAAACGTCTGTAGAGTGGATCTTCTTTAGCGAAAGCCGACATCAAGCTCTTGAAGCGATCCCGCACAAATTGTGGTACGTCTTTGTCAACTGAGGTGTAAGCAAACTTTTGCAGCCAAATACGCGCAAATTCGTAATCGCCATGCTTTACTGCCTGTTCGATTTGCAAAAACTTGGATTCCCAATCAATCGACAATTGGTATTCCGTCTCTTCCATCTCTTTGCTTTCCAATCGATCAACCTTAATTGATGTTGGTTTATCTTCAGAGATTGGGTTTACAAAAGTTTTAGCTCTTTCTTTACGTTTTTCTTTAATTTCAGCCTTAGCGCTCTTTACGGCAAGCTTAATGCCAATAATCAATATGAAAAGTATCACTAAAGCCATCCACATAATTTTCCTTCTTAGCCAGTAGTATGATGAATAAAGTGAAGCGCATCTGTTGTGACCGATGCGCCTCCTAACGTCAGCAGCATCCTACAATAAACGCTATGTTCAGACTTATAAAATCTCCCAATAAGTTACTAACGCGCAACGGGGTTAATCCCCTATGCCGCGCCGAGCACCGAAGGGTTTGGACGGATAAGCCCGCAGGGGCGATGCAGGGATGCATCGCGTTTTCGGAGGGCTATGGATAGCCCTTCCGAAAACCCCGTTCAAACCCTTCGGCGCGCAGGAAACAAGCGGCATGGGGTGGCCTTTTCTTTGGTTTCTTTCTTTTGGCCAAACAAAAGAAAGAAACTCGGCTGTCGGGCCGAGACCCGACTTCTAAACAACCCCGTCGCGTTAGCGACACTAAATTCCCCTCACCCCAACCCTCTCCCGGAGGGCGAGGGAGCCAATCCCCAAGCAAATTCAAAACTTCATGTCGCCCAAATCCTTGGCAAACACACCTCCTTCCCAACCACTTCCCCCCTAACCAATCCCCAAACCCGCTCAAAAAAACCTTTCAACAAATCCGCCCGCTCATCCAACCCCCGACAAATCAACAAGCCCTCAATCAACGTCACCCCGCGATTCGGCTTCTCGCCAATCAATTCCTGTACCGCCGCCAAATGCAAAGGCGTTGCCGGATACAAAAACATCGTCCCGCACGCCGAATGCCCAAACAAACCCCAGCGGGATTGAAACGCTGCCGCATCTAGGCGCAAGCGTTCCAGGTACACCAAACGCCCGGCACGATTGATGCGCCAGTTTAGGTTGGCAGAGCCATTTTCAAAGCCCTCGCCGGCGGCGGGGCGGCCCAGGGCCAATATTTCCCAGCCGATGAAGCGGCCGTTCTCCGCCAAATCGATAGTCATGCTGGAATCTAAGCGGGCGCCTTCGTAGACGATGGTTTCCTGCGGCAGCCATTCCAGGCTGGCGCCGTTAGCGACTGTTAAATTCACCGTTTGCCGGGCTTCGCCTCCGCCGCTGCGATAAAACTTGCCGGCGGCGGGCGTGGTGATCAGGGCCTGGGCGGCGGTTTCGGCATTGGCGTTGATCGTCAAACGGTCACCGGCCACTACGCCGCCGGGCGGGTGCAGCAGGTAGACGTGGCAGACTTCGCCTTCCGGATAAAACGGTCGCTGCACGGTCAAAGGGCCGCGATGGCTGCGGTTGACCAGGGCGGTTTTGTGGCCGCGCAGGGCGAAGTCTAAGGTCAATTCGGCTTCCCAGTGGCTTGGGGCGGCTTCGTTAACGGAATGGGTGGCGAGTTGGGCAGGCACGATTTAGTCGGTGGTGGTTATCAGGTTTCGCCAACGTTTTAACCCACACCAGGCTCCATGGCAAACCCCTAATGCGACGATGATGGCGACTATCCAAAATGGCTGTTCGAATAGCGGGTGCAAAAATTCAGCTGTGATTTGCATGAGATTGCCGCCTTGCTGCATGGCTTCGAAGCTGTCATGTGCTTCGCCGCGCATCGACCAGACTAATAACAACGCGCCGCCAGCTAGTAAATAGTTTTCTGATTTCATTGTCGATTCTCCGTTACACCGTCAAATACCGCTTCACCATGTCATCCGCTAATTCGTCCATCGTCCCAATCGCCACATGCCGGCCCCGGTCCATGATGCAAAACTGGTTGGCGACCTTGCGGGCGAACGGCAGTTTTTGTTCGACCAGCAATACCGTCACGCCAAGCTCTTTATGGATGCGGTCGATGGCCTGGTGGATTTCGCCGGTTTCCGGTTTTGGTGTCGGTGTCGCCACGCCTCGCGATTTATTAAGACGAATGATCACGTCACCGATTTCGCTGACGATGTTGGGCTGGATACCTTCGGTCGGTTCATCCAGAATCAGCAGGCGCGGATTCAGCACTAAGGCTCGGCCGATGGCTAATTGCTGTTGCTGGCCACCCGATAGGTCGCCTCCACGGCGTTTCAGCATTTGTTTCAGTACTGGAAAAATTTCGAAAATGCTGTCCGGTATTTTCTTGATGCCGTGTTTATTAGCGGCACGCAGGCCGGTTTTCAGGTTTTCTTCCACGGTCAGAAGTGGAAAGATTTCCCGGCCTTGCGGCACGTAACCGATGCCCAGTTCGGCGCGCGATTCGGCCTTGGCTTTGGCCAGTTCCACGCCGTCGAATTGGATGCTGCCGTCGGCTACCGGCAGCAGGCCCATGATGGCTTTGAGCAGTGTGGTTTTGCCGACGCCGTTGCGGCCCATCAGGCAGACGCAAGCGCCTTGCGGCACGCTTAAATCCAGATCCCACAAGGTGTGGCTGGCGCCGTAGTATTGTTGCAATGCGCTAATGTTTAACATCATCCCCCCAGGTAAACTTGTATGACGCGCGGATCGTTTTGCACTTCGTCCATCGTGCCCTCGGTCAGCACCGAGCCTTCGTGCAGCACGGTGACCTTGCGGGCGATGCTGCGCACGAATTCCATGTCGTGCTCGACGACGACGATGGAATGCTGGCCTTGCAAGGACAGCAGCAACTCGGCGGTGCGTTCGACTTCCTGATGGGTCATGCCGGCGATGGGTTCGTCGACCAACATCACTTTCGGGTCCTGCATCAGCAGCATGCCGATTTCCAACCATTGCTTCTGGCCGTGCGACAGTGCGCCGGCTAACTGGCGTTGTTGGGCGGGCAGGGCGATGGTTTGCAACACGTCCTGGATGCGGTCGCGTTGCTCGCCGTTTAATTTATGGAACAGCGTCGGCCAGGTGCGTTTGTCGGTTTTCAAGGCCAGTTCCAAGTTTTCGAACACGGTCAAGGCATCGAACACACTGGGCTTTTGAAACTTGCGGCAAATGCCTGCCTGGGCGATGGCCGGTTCGTCCATTTCCAGCAAATCGATGGTCTGCCCGAAAAACACCGAGCCGCTATCGGGCTTGGTTTTGCCGGTGATGACGTCCATCAGCGTGGTCTTGCCGGCGCCGTTGGGGCCGATCAGGCAGCGCAGTTCGCCGTCGTCGATGTACAGCGATAAATGGTTCAGCGCGCGGAAGCCGTCGAAGCTGACGCTGACGTCTTCCATGTACAGAATCGGGCCGTGGCGGGCGTCGACTTCGCCGGCCAAGGGTAGGCTGGCGCCGCCTTCGGGTGTTGATGCAGCTGAGATCATCATGCCGGTTGTCCTCCGGTCGAGTTAAGGGTGGATTCGGGTTTAGGTTTGGTGTGGCGGCGCAGCAGTCCGACGATGCCATCGGGCATTAACAAGGTCACCAGAATAAAGGCGCCGCCCAGGCAAAACAGCCAGGCGTCCGGCATCAGGCCGGTCAAGACGGTTTTGGCGTAATTGACCAATACCGCGCCGATGATGGCGCCGTACAAAGTGCCTCGACCGCCGACCGCGACCCAAATGACAATTTCCAACGAGTTGAGCGGCGAAAATTCGCTGGGGTTGATGATGCCGACCTGCGGCACGTACAGCGCGCCGGCGAGTCCGGCCAGCATCGCCGCGAACACGAATACCCATAGTTTGAACAATTCCACCCGGTAACCGAGAAAACGCACCCGCGATTCTTGGTCGCGAACCGCCGTGACCACCCGGCCCAACTTGCTATTCACGATCCAGCGGCACAGCAACAGAGCGCCGATCAGGCTGAGGCCGGTCATTAATAATAAGACGGAGCGGACCGCTTCGGATTGGATGTTGAAGCCGAGAATATCCTTGAAATCGGTGAGGCCGTTGTTGCCGCCGAAGCCCATTTCGTTGCGGAAGAAGGCCAACAACAAAGCGTAGGTCAGGGCTTGGGTAATGATGGACAAATACACACCAGTGACTCGCGAACGAAACGCTAGCCAGCCGAATACGAAGGCCAGCAAGCCCGGCGCCAGCAGCACCATCAACATCGCGAAACCGAAATTCTCGAAGCCGTACCAATACCAGGGCAGCTCGGTCCAGTTCAGGAACACCATGAAGTCCGGCAGCTCGGCGTTGCCGTACACGCCGCGCGTGCCGATCTGCCGCATCAGATACATACCCATCGCATAGCCGCCCAAGGCGAAGAATGCGCCTTGGCCGAGGACCAGAATCCCGGCGTAGCCCCAGACCATGTCCAGCGACAGGCCGAGCAGGGCAAAGGTCAGGTATTTGCCGATTAGGGAGACTGAGTAGGCGGAGAAGTGCAGGGCAGAGTCTTCGGGGAAGATTAGATTACAGAGGGGGATTAAGAGGGTTACCGAGGCTAACGTGGTTAGGACGGTGGTGTAGGTTTTGTCTTGGCTTAGGTTGATTAGTTTCATACCGTCTTCCGTTTTAGTGTGTCGCTATCGCGACGGTTTTTTTAATGCCGGTTCGCGGACCGGCGACCGCGATACTTTTCTTTGCTTGTCCAAAGAAAAGTATCCAAAAGAAACGACACCCGGATGCCGCTTATATCCTGCGCGCCGAAGTTTTTATCGAGGGTCGGCAGAAGGGGCTTCCCAGCCCCTCCGCCGACGTGCGGCATCCATGCCGCACCCCTTCGGGCAATTCTCGATAAAAACTCCGGTGCTCGGCGCGGCATAAGGGGTTAAAACCATCAGCCGCCCGAATTTGCGTAGGGTGGGCAACTTTGCCCACCGTTGGCTGTTGTTTCGCGTGGGCACTTAATCGTGCCCACCCTACGACTAATAATTTTGAAAGCATTATTTAACTGTTATAGGATGCCCAAATGTAACTAGCGAACTGCGTTACGACCGGCTAGTTTAATTTCGTTATACAAATCGCCCTTTTTGCCAATTTCAATATCTTAGTTATGCTTCTAACTCGTTTACTTTTAAGGAAAATATGATTCGAACAGCGCTTGGAAGATTATCAATTGCTCTTCTTTTAATAACTGGTTATGGCTGCGCCAGCGTCTCCGATTTAGAAAAACTCCAAACAAAAGTTAATTTGCTACAACAACAAATCGATATCGACTCATCAGTTTCGGCTTCAGCTAAAGAAACTGCAAAGTTTTATGAATCCAAGGCAACGGAGGCGGAATCGACAGCCACGTTAAACGCTACAAAACTCCAAGATATATTTTGGAAACTAAATAGTCCTATTTGCAGAAGATATATAGATAAAAAAACTAAACGCCGTAAATCCAATTAGCCGGTAGGATGTGCTTCGCAAATGCGAAGCGCATCGGTCGCGAGCGATGCGCCTCCTATCTTCGGAACATCCTACAAATTCTCACCATCTCCAAATTATCTAGCCACTCTAATTCGCGTGATGGGTTTCGTCCCCTCTGCCGCGCCGAGCACCGGAGGGTTTGAACGGATCAGCCCGTTAGGGGCGACGCATGGATGCGTCGCGTTGCATGTAGGGGCTGGGAAGCCCCTTCAGGCAACCCCGTTCAAACCCGAGGAGCGCAGGGATCAAGCGGCGGCGGGGTGGCCTTTTCTTTGGATACTTTCTTTTGGCCACGCAAAAGAAAGTATCTCGGCTGTCGGGTCGAGACCCGACTTCAAAAACCACCGTCGCGATAGCGACACAAATCCGAATTCCAAAGCCATCAACCAAATCAAAAGCCATCGTGTTGGGTTACGGCTGACGCCTTTTATGCCCTTCGGGTAAACCCAACCTACATTTATTGAAATCACGATTCCGCCGCTCTTCCTTTCTGCGGAAACAACCCCCTAGGCTTCTTCTGAATAAACAAAATAATAAACACCAACACCAATATCTTCGCCAACACCGCCCCTGCATAAGGCTCCAACACCTTATTCGCAATCCCCAACGAGAAACCGGCGACCAACGTTCCGAACAAATTTCCGACCCCGCCAAACACCACCACCATGAACGAATCCACAATATAGGCCTGGCCCAGATTTGGCCCAACGTTGGTGATCTGGCTCAAGGCCACGCCGGCTACGCCAGCAATGCCGGAGCCCAAGCCAAAAGTCATCGCATCCACCCGCGAAGTGGGGATGCCCATCGCCCTGGCCATGCCACGATTTTGCGCGACGGCGCGGACTTCCAAACCCAGCTTGGTGCGCTTCAAGATTTGTAACAGCGCGGTAAATACCAGCAGACAGAAGATCAGGATGTAGAAGCGGTTCCAGGTCAGTGACAGAAAATCGTTGATTTGCCACGAGCCGCTCATCCACTCCGGCGTGGCGACGCTGCGGTTCAGCGGCGAAAAGATCGAGCGCACGGCTTGTTGTAGGAACAGGCTGACGCCGAAGGTGGCCAACAAGGTTTCCAGCGGCCGGCCGTACAGGAAGCGGATGATGCCGCGCTCGATGGCGATACCGACCAAGGCGGCAACCAAGAAAGCCATCGGTATCGATAGAATCAAAGCGGTGCCCAGGTTGTTGGGCATGATTTGTTGCATCACGTAAGTGGTATAAGCGCCCAGCATCATCAGTTCGCCGTGGGCCATGTTGATGACGCCCATCACGCCAAAGGTAATCGCCAAACCAATCGCGGACAACACCAGCACCGCACCCAAGCTCAAGCCAAAGAAAACGGTTTCGGCGGCAGCGTAGGCTTGCATGCGTTCGCGGATTTTAATCAGGGCTGCTTCGGCCAGGTTGCGCACATCGCTGTCGGCTTCCAGGAAATTGCCGTCGGCATCCTTATCGATAATGGCTTGCAACTTGTTGACTACGTCCTGGCTGTCCAAATCTTTTAACGCGCCGATAGCGGCGATGCGTTGGTCTTTTTCCGGACTGTTGATGTCTTGCAGTAACAGCATTTTGTTGATGGCGGTTTTGATCTCGGCGTCGGATTCGGTTGCCAGATGATCGCGCAGCAAAATCACCGCTTTGTCGTCTATGTCGTTGGCTAATGTTTGTACCGCGATCAGGCGTAGCACCGGGTCGGTATCGTTTAATTGCAATTGGGCGATGGTTTTGCGCAGCACGCCGCGCAGTTTGTTGTTTAAATTGATTTTGCCTACCGCGCCGCGTTCGACTTCGGCTAATGCCGCGCCGCTGAGCGGATCACTGAGTTGGTAACCGGCCGGGCTTTCCTGCGCAAACACCAATTTGCCTTCGGCTTTGAAGTCGAACAGTTTGCCGTCTTGCAGAGCTTGCAGTAGTTTCAGGTTATTGCTGTCGCTGCCCAGAGTTGCGATGGCTTGTTCGCGCTCGGCCATACTGCCGGTGCGCAGTTGCTCCAAGGCGTTGCCGGCGTCTTGGGCCAGTGCGGGGTGCGCGGCCAGGAATATCAACGCCAGCAAACAGCCGGCAAGTTTTGGAAGCCGTTTAAAAACGCCGCCGGCTGTTAATCCGGTCTGAGTAGAAGTGGTAGTCATCATGCTCAAGCAGTTGTCCTTGGGGGAACGGTTGGCCGGGCGCGAGCCGGGCGGCGTTTTTAAACGGGTTCTGAAACGTGTTGTGTGCATCGTCTGTCCTCTTTTGGGGGCGAGGCCCACGGCATCCTGCCGTGAACCTCGCGGGTAACATCCGCTGTTAATAGTTCTGTCCTGAACACTTTTTGGTTTTAGTGTTGTAGTTGCCGCAACTGATAGGCGCGGTCCAGTCGGCGATGATCGGTTTGCTGTCCGGCAGGAAGTCCGACCAGGCGTCGCCATCGACCAGTTTGTTGGTTTGCCAGACGGTGACGAATTGACCATCGTCTTGAATTTCGCCGATCAACACCGGTTTGCTGATGTGATGGTTAGGCAGCATTTTCGACATACCGCCGGTTAGGTTGGGGTACTCGACGCCAATCAGCGCTTTTTGTACCGCGTCGGAATCCGTGGTGCCGGCTTTCTCGACTGCTTTCACCCACATGTTGAAACCGATGTAGTGCGCTTCCATCGGGTCGTTGGTGACGCGCTTAGGATTCTTGATGTAGTCCTTCCACTGTTGGATAAAGGCCGCGTTTTTGGTGGTATCCACGCTCATGAAGTAGTTCCAGGCCGCCAAGTGACCAACCAAGGGTTTGGTGTCCATGCCCGAGAGTTCTTCTTCACCCACCGAGAAAGCGATGACCGGAATTTTTTCCGCGGAGATGCCTTGATTGCCCAACTCTTTATAGAACGGGATGTTGGCGTCGCCGTTGATGGTGGAAACCACGGCGGTTTTCTTGCCTGCGGAGCCAAATTTTTTGATGTCAGCAACGATGCTTTGCCAGTCGGAATGACCGAATGGGGTGTAGTTGATCATGATGTCCGCCGGTTTAACGCCTTTGGATTTCAGATATGCTTCCAGGATTTTGTTGGTGGTGCGCGGATAGACGTAATCGGTACCGGCCAACACCCAGCGTTGTACTTTCAGGTCGTTCATCAGGTAATCGACCGCTGGAATTGCTTGCTGGTTGGGCGCGGCGCCGGTGTAAAACACGTTTTTGGAAGACTCTTCGCCTTCGTATTGCACTGGGTAGAACAGGATGCTGTTCAACTCTTCAATAACCGGTAACACTGATTTTCTAGAAACGGACGTCCAGCAGCCGAAGATGGACGCTACTTTGTCCTTGGTGATCAGCTCGCGGGCTTTTTCTGCAAACAGCGGCCAGTTGGAGGCCGGGTCGACCACTACCGCTTCCAGCTTCTTGCCCAGCAAGCCGCCTTTTTTGTTTTGCTCGTCGATCAGCATCAACATGGTGTCTTTCAGCGTGGTTTCGCTGATCGCCATCGTACCGGACAGCGAGTGCAGCACGCCGACTTTGATGGTGTCTTCGGCGCGGGCCGAGGTGGCGGCGCCGAATAGCGCGGCGGACAAGGCCGTGACAGTCGCCAGTTTACGGAAGGAATTGCTCAGTAGTTTCATCGTTGTAATCCTATGTCGAGAATAAATCGTGGGTGAATCAACAGCCCGTTTTTCGTAGGGTGGACATGCAATGCCCACGCGCGGAGTTTGTTCCGCGTGGGCACATAAATGTGCCCACCCTACGTTTATATTTGCCATTGAAAGCCGACCATGACCTGGCTGGCGTTCTCGCCGCTGGCGGTGGATTTGTAGTTCAAGCCTTTGGTCAACAAATCGCCGTATTGGTAGCTGGCGAAAATCTTGGCGTTGTGGCCGTCGATGATGTAGTTGACGCCGCCTTCGTAAACTTCACGATTCGGGCTGTTATCCGGCGAGACGTTGACGTAACGCAAATACGGTTGAAATTGGCCGATGCCGATTTTTTGCGGGAATAGATACATGCCGCTGACATCATAGGCGTTGCCTTCGAACATCGAGAATTGAGCCGGCGCGCCGACACTGCCTTCCGCGTCGCGGATAGTTTGGCTATACGGGCCGGTGATGCCGTAGTTTTTGTACTCGCCGTTGAGGGTAACCACGCCGCCGCCCGGCAACACTTTTTCCATCAACACGTCGGCGGTGGTGCCGCGGAAGCTGCCGGGCGAACCCAGCGCACCGGCGCCGTCTTCCTGGTATTGGTTGGCTACGCCGACAGTCAGAATGTCGCCGCCCTTGCCGTAGTAGGTGCCGGAGGTGTAGTAGCCGGGGTTTTTCTCCACGTCCCAGAAGTTGTAGGCAAAGCGTTGCGCGTACAGGATGTTGTCGTCGACGTTAGCTCCGCCGCGCAGGCCACGGAAAAAGCCGGCCGCGTATTGGAAACGACCGTCGAATACCGCGCCCCAGAAGGTGGCACCGTCGTCGCGGCCAAAAGATCCGGCGGATGTGCCGTCGGATTTGATGACCAAGTTATAGTCGGACGGCTCGAACGGCGTGCCGGCGGAGAAGATGTTATACACCGCGCTGTAGAATGGACCGTTCATCTCGCGGCGTTCGGCAGGAACCAACATCCGGCCCACCCATAAATTGGCGTAGGGCGTGACTTCGAATTTGCCGATGGCATCCAGAACCCGCACTTCGCCGCCGTTGCCGCAGGTTTGGCAATCGGTGTTGAATTCGACTTTCAGATATTTGTGAATCTGGCCATTGATGTATAAACGGATGTTGTCCAGATTGAAATCGTTGCTCCATTTGTCGGCGTTCGCGCCGACCGAGCCTTCCTGGGCGCGAAAGCTGGTTCTTAAACCGGCACCGACGCTGACCCATTTGGTGTCGTCGATTTTAAACGTCGCGCCTGCCTGCGCTTCGGGCGCCTGTCCCAGGGCGATGGCGCCCAGGGCTGCCCCGCTTAGCAAGCCGATGGCCCGGCCGCTTAGTTTTTGTGGGTTAAAACCAGTCATTTGCATTCCCCTCTATCTGGATTAAACAAGCCATTGCCGCTGGCCATGGCGATTGAAAACGTCGGGGAGATTGTTGAATTTTGCAGACAGCGCCACAATCGGGTAAATGACTCATCAGTCATTTGACGTATGGCTGGCAAATAAGGGTTTCCGTAGAGTGCAGCTTAACTTGGGAGATTGACGATTATGAAAATAACATCCGCTAGAGGTCTGTTTTTGCTGCTGGGTCTATTGGGTTTCGCGCCATGCCAGCCGACGCTGGCAGCGCCGACGGCCGACGCTGTTAAACCGCTGCAGGCTATTGAATTTGGATTGGCGCCAGACAATTTGCAGCAGTTCGCTACGCCGATTGACGTTGCGGCAATCGGCGAACGTGTCCGCGCCAATTTAACCGAGTGGGAATTTCCACTCGCCGGCAAAGGCCCTTACAGCCATAGTTTGCAGGCCAAGCTCGGCAAGATCGCCCGCCGGGAAACGCCGGTGGGTTTTTCGTTTTCGTCTGGCAATTCCGACCCGCGCGCGACCGATTTTCAAAAGGCCGACGTGTTGCCGATTACCTGCACATTGCGCGATGTCGGCAATCAAGCGGTGTTGGTGGAACGCGAATCGACATTTAGCGCGCATGCTTTGGATAAGGATGTTCTGCCGGCGCGCATCGTCGACAAATTGGTGGATCAGATCGGTACGGCTTGTCTGGATGTGTTGGAGCATGCCCCCTTGCCCAAGCAGGCCGGTCGGGTGAAAACGGAGTTATTCAAACCTAAGTGGATGCCGGATGTAAGGGTGGAGGTTAGGGAGGTTAAGGGTGCCGTTGATGCAAACGGCGTTGCGCAGCCGGGGGCAGTTGGTGATGAACCGAAGAAGGAGATTATTATTCATAATCAGGGGACGCCGGTGATATTTCAGTTTGGACATGAGAGGAAGTGATTTTTTGTGGCGATGATTCCGTTCGTGGTCGACTGCATGGATGCAGGAGGTAGAGCAACGCAGGAGCAGTTGCCTAGAGCTTGTCGAACCATGAGCGGAATCATTGATGTGTCGCTACCGCGACGGGTTTTGTTGAAGTCGGGTCTCGGCCCGACAGCCGAGATACTTTCTTTTGCTTGGCCAAAAGAAAGTATCCAAAGAAAAGGCCACCCGGAATTCCGCCTTAATCCTGCGCTTCTCGCTTTTGGCGAGGGTTTTCGGAAGAGCCATCCCTGGCCCTCCGAAAACGAGCGGCATCCCTGCCGCTCCCCTGCAGGCTGATCTCGCCAAAAGCTGCGATGCTCGGGGCGGAATAACGGGCCCCCCCGTCGCGAGATGAAAGGCTATCTCCAAAAAGGGTTCGCATATATTTCGAGCGATAGGCTTCACTCTATTCAGTGCATTCTTCGCCCTTGATGTTAAAGTAGTTTCTTGTCTAACAAGTTTAGTTAACCAATGGCAATATGAAACTTAACATCCCAGAATTTCAGGTTGGCAAAGATAAGGCTGAAAAGTATATTTTAAATTTATGCAAAGACTTAGGCTGTTCGATAAGTGACAGAAAAGACTTGACGAAAATTAAAGAAATTGATTTTGGCGGTAGACATTATAAAATTAACTTACCTAAAGAGGTCGATATTGTTAGGAAAAGCGGAAAGGCAGATGTTTTACAAAGGCTGTTCGATTCGAAAGATCCTTTTTTAAATATGTTTCCAGGAATGAGTGTTGCTACTACAGCCCCAGGATTAAAGATTAATATAACATCAAGTTATGGTAGTCATTCTGTAAGCGTAAATGCACCTGGTTTTATAGAAGCACCTGAAATTTCATTTTCAGACGATATATCCTTTTATCGAAAAGAAGCTGTTGTAATGTTTAATCAAGATGACATTCCTGGTTTTGCGAGAGCTTATAGAGCTTACCTTCTAAGCTGTATTTCATTGCTGGACTGTGTTATTCACCGATATGCTTTTCACATCAAAGCTTTGATTCCTTCAACACATGATTACGCTAATACTAAAGTGTTGGATTCCATTTGCTCATTCGACGAAAAGCTTGAGGCTTGGATGACGACATTTGCAGCTCATAAAATAGACGAATATAAAAAATCGAAGTATTGGTCAAAATTTATTGAATTAAAGACAAAGAGAAATGAGATTGTTCATTCTGTAAACCCTCATATTGGATACGATATTAAAGATTCTGTAAAGTATTTAAACTATGTGCAAGATGGAGTGGGCGGTTTTCTAGCTGAATTGAGGAAGTATGCTGGTCAAAGCGAAAATATCGGTTTTATTAGGCAGGTAAAAACACAGGCCGAAATTACGATTATAACAAATCCGCGTACATCCGTTTAGCTTAGCACGGTAGGGTGGGCACGCGCTTTTCGTGCCCACGCGGGAAAACCACAAACCCCGAATTAACCGCCCAAAATTTAACAACCAAAAAATAATGTCCTGTTACCGCCGCCCTCAAAATCCCGGTGCAACGTATTTTTTCACGGTGGTGACTTATCGGCGGCAAGCGATTTTATGTGATGAACCGGTGCGGGAGGCTTTGCGACAAGCGATTGCAACCACCCGCGCCAAATGGCCGTTTATCATCGACGCCTGGGTGTTGTTACCGGACCATTTGCATTGCATTTGGACATTGCCGGCGGACGACGGAGATTTTGCGACCCGTTGGAGCGTGATCAAACGGCAGGTGAGCGTGGTTTGTGGTGACGCATATCGGCGGGCCGAATGGATCAATGCGTCGAAACAAAAGCATCGGGAATCGACCATATGGCAACGCCGGTTTTGGGAACATCAAATTCGCGATGAAACCGATTTTGCCAGGCATATGGATTACATTCATTTCAACCCCGTGAAACATGGGTATTGCAAGTGGGTAAGCGAATGGCCTTATTCGACGTTTCATCGCTACGTCAAGGCGAGTGTTAATTCCATGGATTGGGGTGATGATGTTGATGACGTGGTAGCAGGGGAGTGAACCGCGCCACTGCGTGGGCACAAAAAGCCGTGCCCACTCTACGAAATCGGGATGGTTTTCGTCCCGTATGCCGCGCCGAGCACCGGAGCTTTTGGTGGGAATAGCCCGAAGGGGTGCGGCACGGATGCCGCACGTCGGCGAAGGGGTAGGAAGCCCCTTTCGCCAACCCCCGCCAAAAGCTTCGGAGCGCAGGGAATAAGCGGCATCCGGGTGGCTTTTCTTTTGGTGACTTTTCTTTGGCCAAACAAAGAAAAGTCACTCGGCTGTCGGGCCGAGACCCGACTTCAAAAATACCCGTCGCGGCAGCGACACCAAAACATGAAGCCAATTCACCAAAACATTACCAAAATCCGCCGCGACTACAACGCTTTAGTCGCCAACGAAACCCTGGAAGACTACGCGCTCAGGTACGCGCCGCGCAGCTTCCGGAAATGGAGCGAATTCCAGGTGGCCAACACCGCCTTCGGCTCGACCTCGTTTCTGGTGCTGGAAGCCATCGGTGGGTTTTTGTCTATCAACTACGGCTTTACCAACGCCTGCTGGGCGATTTTGATCGTCGGCATCGTGATTTTTATCACCAGTCTGCCGATCAGTTATTACGCCGCCCGCTACCATATCGACATCGATTTACTGACCCGAGCCGCCGGTTTCGGTTATATCGGCTCCACCGTTACCTCACTGATTTATGCCTCGTTTACCTTCACGCTGTTTGCGTTGGAGGCCTCGATCATGTCGCTGGCGATTGAATTATATTTTCAGATTCCGCTCGCGCTTGCGCATGTGGTCAGCGCAGTGATCGTGGTGCCCTTGGTGACGTTTGGGATTACCACCATCAGCCGAATGCAATTATGGACGCAGCCGGTGTGGTTGGCGCTATTGATTGTGCCTTATATTGCCGTGGCCCATGCCGAGCCGGAAGCGCTGATGACTTTGCAGGCGTATTTCTGGATCGCCGGCAGTGGGGAAGGCTTCGATTGGTTGTTGTTCGGCACCGCGACTACCGTGGCATTTTCGATGGTGGCGCAAATCGGCGAGCAGGTGGATTTTCTACGTTTCATGCCGGATAAAACCAAGGCTAACCGGTTTAAGTGGTGGGCAGCGATGCTGGCGGCTGGGCCGGGCTGGGTCGTGTTTGGGGTGATTAGGCAAATAGCGGGTGCTTTGTTGGCGCATTTGGCGATACGCCACGGTATTAATCCGCAGCATGCCCACGAACCGACGCAAATGTATCTGGTGGCTTATAACGAGCTGTTCGAGAATCCGCAATGGGCCTTGGCGACCACGACCTTGTTCGTGGTGTTGAGTCAGATCAAGATCAACGTTACCAATGCTTATGCCGGCTCGCTGGCCTGGTCGAACTTTTTTTCACGCTTGACGCATAGCCATCCGGGCCGGGTGGTGTGGTTGCTGTTTAACGTCCTCATTGCCTTGTTGCTGATGGAGTTCGGCGTATTCGGCGCGCTGGAAAAGGTGTTGGGTTTGTTCTCGAATATGTCGATAGCCTGGATCAGCGCGGTGGCGGCGGAGTTGATGATTAATAAACCTTTGGGGCTCAGCCCAAAGGAAATCGAATTCAAGCGTGCGTATTTGTCCGATCTTAATCCGGTGGGAATGGCTGCTACTTTTGTGGCGTCGGTGGTGTCGATTCTGGCTTATGTCGGCCTGTTCGGCGAATGGCCCAAGGCTTTTTCGGCGTTTATCGCGCTGAGTCTGGCCTTTGTTTTGGTGCCGGCGCTTGCCTATTGTTGCGGCGGTAAACATTACCTGGCCCGCGACCGAAAAAAACACAATCGTAAAGCCCACGATAATTGCTCGATTTGCGAGAACGAATTCGAGCACGACGACATGGCGTATTGTCCCGCCTACGCCGGCAGTATTTGTTCGCTGTGCTGCACACTGGACGCCCGTTGCCTGGATGCCTGCAAGCCGGGATTTCGCTTCGACGATTATCTGGAAAGCCTGGCCAAGCGCCTGATGCCGGATTTTATTGGGATTACCGCGCGCTTGCGCCTGTTGCGCTTTGGTTTGTTGTTTGGGTTTCTGACCATCCTGACCGGGATTTTTATCAGCATTATTTATTATCAGGATTTAATCAGTGTTCAGCACAATCAGCCGGCTTTTGGTTTGTTGATCAACAATTTCCTGAAGATTTACGCCTCGTTGTTGGTGTTTATTGGGTTGTGTACCTGGTGGCTGATTTTGAATGCCGAGAGCCGGCGGGTGGCGCATGAAGAAACCGCCAAGCAGACCCAGTTGCTGTTGCAGGAAATCGAACAACACAAACAAACCGATCTGAAGTTGCAGCAGGCCCGGCGTATGGCGGATGCCGCCAATCAGGCCAAGAGTCGGTTTTTGAGCAATATGAGCCACGAGATTAGATCGCCGCTAAACAGCATCGTCGGCTATGCCCACATTTTGCACCAGGACCCCAATATCCCCGAAAACCGTAGGCAGGCGGTGGATACCTTGAAGCGCAGCGGCGAGCATTTGAGTGCGTTGATCGAAGATATTTTAGACATCGCCCGTATCGAGGCGCGCAAATTCGATTTTAAGTACCAACCCATCGATTTCCCCGGGTTTATCGAGCATTTGGTACATGTTTTCAAAGCGCAAGCAGAAGACAAGGACTTGAGTTTTAATTGCCAATTGACCACAGTGCTGCCGCAGCGCATACGCGGCGACGAAAAGCGGGTAGGGCAGATTTTGATGAACCTGCTTGGGAATGCCATCAAATTTACCAGCCAGGGCGGTGTGGTGTTTCGGATCGGTTATAGCAGCGGTGTAGCCAGCTTTCAGGTGTCCGATACCGGCAGCGGTATTGATGAACAGCAATTGCAAAACATCTTTCAACCCTTCACCCGGCTGGATACCCCGACAGGCAATGCGGTGTCGGGTAGTGGCCTGGGATTGACGATCTGTAAAATTCTCACGGAGGTGATGGGTGGCGAGTTGACGGTGCAAAGCAAGGTTGGCGAGGGCTCGACGTTTAGTGTGCGGTTGTTGTTGCCGAGCTTGGGCGTAGAAAATGAAGCCGAACCTCTGGCACCTATCATCGGCTATCAAGGCGCGCGCCGGCGGATCATGGTGGTGGACGACCAGCGCGAACATCGCGAACTGCTATTGTCTTTGCTGGAGCCGCTGGGGTTTTATCTGGAGGAGGCCGATTCCGGCGAGGCTTGTTTGGACAAAGTGGCGGCACAGCAGCCGGACCTAATTCTGCTGGATATTTCGATGAGCGGTATCGATGGTATCGAAACCGCGATGCGTTTACGCGAGCTTGGTTTGCAGATGCCGATTGTGGTGCTGAGCGCCAATGCCTATCCAGGTGATCGGCTGGCGGTATTGAATGCCGGCTGTAACGATTTTCTGTCCAAGCCGATTCAGGTCCCGCAGCTGATGAGCAAGCTGAAGCTATATTTGTCGCTGCACTGGATTTATCGGGACGACCCAGGGCAAACGGTTCCCGAAAAAGCGGCCGAGCCTATGCTGATGCCGCCGCCGGAATTATTGCAAGCCTGTGTGGAATGCGTGCGGATCGGCGATTTGTTGGGATTGAAGAAAGTGTTGGAACAGCTCCGGCAAGCCGAGCCGCGTTACAACGCTTTTTTTGCCAAGCTGACAGCCTTGGCAAATGAATTTAGGGTAGGCGAAATCCGAAAACTATTGCAGATGCACAAACAGGAGGTGTCCCGATGATGGAAGTATCCGCCAGCAATGGCACGGTGTTGATAGTCGACGATACGCCCGGCAATCTGGCCCTGCTATCCGATACGCTTTCCGAGGCCAATTATCGGGTGTTGGTGGCGACTGACGGCTGTTCGGCCATCGAGCAGATTCAATATGTCAAACCCGACATCATTTTGTTGGACGTGATGATGCCGGGCATAGATGGTTTCGAGACTTGTAGCCGTTTGAAAGCCGATCCGGCCACCGCGCCGATTCCAGTGTTGTTCATGACTGGGCTTAGCGAATTGGATGATTTGCTGCGCGGCTTTGGCGAGGGGGCGTTGGATTACATCGTCAAGCCGATTCGGCCGGCCGAGGTGCTGGCGCGGATTGAAGTGCATCTGACCCAATCGCGCAATTTACGCCGGGCCGAGAGTTTACTGGATCATCACGATTTTGCTGCGGTGGCGGTGGATGCGGCGGGCGGCATTGTCTGGCTGACGCCGGCGGCTCGCGAATGGTTGGACGATTTTGCCGAATTACAAGAAGGAGGGGCGCAGCATACTGCGGATAAGCTATTGCCGGAAAGCATGCGTGGCTGGTTTCAACGCTGGTTGCGGCAAAGCGGGCGCAGCGAGGTGGCAGCCGAAACGGAAGCGCATCGTCTGGCTCCGGGCTTTGCGTTGCGGGTCAGCGCCTGCCAGAATCCGGATGAATATCTGCTGTTATTGCAGCGCGAAGACGCGCAATGGACGCCGGAAACCTTGCGCGACAAGCTGAAGCTGACCTTTCGCGAGGCCGAGATTTTAATGTGGATTGCCCGCGGCAAGACTAATAAGGAAATCGGCATCATCCTCACCACCAGTCCCAGGACCGTGAATAAGCATCTGGAGCATATCTTTGAAAAGCTCGGCGTTTCGACGCGGGCGGCGGCGGTGGCGATGGTGTTGCAGCGAGGGTGAATCGGCAATAAAAAAGGCCGGCAACTAACTGTTTGCCGGCCTTTTATTTGGTCTGGAGAAACTTTTAGCCTTTAAGGCATGTACATGCCGCCGTTCACATGCAAGGTTTCACCGGTGATGTACGAGGCTTGCTCGGAGGCCAGGAAGGATACCGCGTGGGCAATTTCTTCAGGCTGGCCGAGGCGACCCAGCGCTATTGAGCCAAGTAGGGCGTTTTTGATGTCATCCGACAGTTCTTTGGTCATGTCGGTGTCGATGAAGCCCGGCGCGACTGTGTTGACGGTGATGCCGCGCGAACCGACTTCTTTAGCCATCGATTTGGCGAAGCCTACCATGCCGGCTTTGGCTGCCGCGTAGTTGGTTTGGCCGGCGTTGCCGGTCGAGCCGACCACCGATGAGATATTGATGATGCGGCCGTAACGGACTTTCATCATGCCGCGCAACACGGCTTTGCTCATCCGGAAGATCGAGGTCAGGTTGGTGTTGATGATGTCGTCCCATTCCTCGTCTTTCATCCGCATCAGCAGGTTGTCGCGGGTGATGCCGGCGTTATTGACCAGAACCGCCGGTGTGCCGTATTCGTCGCCGGTGGTTTTGATGAAGTTTTCGATGTCGGCAGCGTCGGCGACGTTTAATTTGTAGCCTTTGCCGTTGTCGCCCAGATAAGCGGAAATAGCCTCAGCGCCGCTATCGGAGGTAGCGGTGCCGACCACAAAAAAGCCGTCGGCGACTAATTTTTCGGCAATGGCCCGGCCTATGCCGCGGCTGGCGCCGGTAACAATGGCGAGTTTTTTATCCACGGAGTTGCTCCACAACGTTGTCAATGGTTTCGGGGTCGTAAATGGTGTAATGCGTTGCATCAGGCGCTATGCGTTTGTTTAAACCGACTAATACTTTGCCGGGCCCGCATTCAACAAAAGCGGTGACGCCTTGTTCGTGCATGAATTTGACGCTTTCCACCCACCGCACCGGTTTGAACAATTGTTCTTTCAATGCATAGCGAATCACTTCCGGCGAGCCGTGCGATTTGACGTCGGCGTTGTGGATCAGCGTGCTATTGGGCATCTCGACGTTAAGGCTTTGCAATATTTCGTTCAATTTGTCGGAGGCCGCTTCCATCAATGCGCAGTGGGACGGCACGCTAACCGGTAGTTTTAATGCACGTTTGGCGCCCAGCGCTTTTAAGGCTTCCATCGCTCTTTCCACTGCGGCGGTTTCGCCCGCAATCACCACTTGGCCTGGGGCATTGAAATTGGCGGCCGCAACGATTTCGCCATTGGCGACTTCGGCACAGGTGTTAACGACTTGATGATCTTCCAGGCCCAGAATAGCCGCCATCGCGCCTTTTCCGGCTGGTACTGCTTCCTGCATTAGGCGGCCGCGCTCGGCGACCAGGCGAATGGCGTCTTCATAACCCAGCGCACCGGAACAGACCAGGGCGGTGTATTCACCCAAGCTATGGCCGGCCATCCAGGCGGGTTTGATGTCGGTTTTTTCGCACCAGGCCCGCCACACCGCAACGCCGGCCGCCAGCATCGCCGGCTGGGTGTTATGGGTTTGGTTTAAGTCGGTGTCAGGGCCGTTAGCGACCATGTTCCACAGATCGAAACCGAGTACGTCGGAAGCTTGTTCGAAAGTTTGCTTGACCAATGGGTTGGCGGCGGCCAGGGTGCCCAGCATACCGACGGCTTGCGAGCCTTGTCCGGGAAATACGAATGCCAGGTTGTAACTTTGTTCTATCGTCGTCATGTTTAGTACCTGATTAATGCGGAACCCCAAGTAAAACCGGCTCCAAAAGCTTCCATTAATACGGTTTGTCCGCGTTGAATACGGCCGTCGCGCACGCCTTCGTTAAACGCCAATAACACGGAGGCGGAGGACGTGTTACCTTGGTTTTCCAGGGTTAGAATCACTTGGTCCATCGACATGCCCAGCTTCTTGGCGGTGGCGGCGATGATGCGCGTATTGGCCTGATGCGGCACCAGCCAATCGATGTCGCTTTGCTGTAAGCCGTTGGCTTCCAGGGTTTCATCGACAATCCTGCCCAAGGTGTTGACTGCCACCTTGAAAACTTCGTTGCCGCGCATGCTGATGTAAGCGGGCTCGTTTTGCTTAGCGACAGCCGCTACCTGCGGATTGGGGCAATACAATAAATCTTCGTAGCCGCCATCGGAGTGGATATGCGTGGACAAGATGCCCGGCTTATCGCTGGAGGTCAGCAAAATCGCGCCGGCACCGTCTCCGAACAGAATGCAGGTGCCGCGGTCGGTCCAATCGACGATGCGTGAGCAAATCTCCGTGCCGACTACCAGTACGTTTTTGGCAAAACCGGTTTTCAGGTATTGGTCGGCGATGCTGAGTCCGTAAACGGAACCCGAGCAGGCGGCCTGAATATCGAAGCCGACGCATTGCTTGATGCCCAGGCGCTCCTGCAACAGGCAGGCCGTACTGGGATAGACGCGATCCGGTGTGCCGGTGGCGACGATGATCATGTCGATCTCGTCAGCGGCAATTCCGGCTGCGTCAATGGCTTGTCTGGCGGCGATTTCCGCCATGCTGGAAGCGGTTTCGTCGGGACCGGCTACGCGGCGGCTTTTGATACCGGTTCTTTCGTAGATCCAGCTGTCGGATGTGTCCACCGTGGCGGATATATCGTCATTGGTGCGGATGGTTTCGGGCAGATAGCCGCCCGTACCGATAACATGAGTCCAGCGTGTCATTCATCAACCTTTTGGGCCAGCGCGAGTTCTAGTTTTTCGCTGATTTTACGAATAAGGCCCTGTGCGACTTCGACTTCCGCCAGATGAATGGCGGTTTCGAAAGCCAGAGCGTCGGCGCCGCCGTGGCTTTTGATCACCAAGCCGCGCAGGCCGATGAAACTGGCGCCGTTGTAGAGGCGCGGGTCTATGCTGTCTTTGAAGCGTTTCAGAACAGGATACGCGATCAATCCGGCTAATTTGGTCAGCCAGTTTTGCGAAAAACTGTCTTTCAGTTTGCTGCCTATCATTTTCGCCGCGCCTTCGATAGATTTTAGGGCGATGTTGCCGACGAAACCGTCCGAGACGATTAAATCGACTTTGACACTACCGGCGTTGATCGAATTGCCTTCCACGTAACCGATGTAATTCAGCCCGGAACTTTCCAGCAATTTAGCGGCGGCTTTGACTTGTTCGTTGCCTTTCATGTCTTCTTCGCCGATGTTCAACAAACCGATACGAGGGCGTTCGATTTTTTCCACGGCCTTGACCACTTCTTCGCCCATGACGGCAAATTGGTAGAGTTGTTCGGCGCTGGAATCGACATTGGCGCCTAAATCGAGCATGTGGGTGTGGCCGAAAGTAGACGGTAGTGTGGAAATAATCGCCGGGCGTTCGATGCCGGGAATCATTTTCAGTACGAAACGGGCTGTTGCCATTAACGCGCCGGTGTTACCTGCGCTGACACAGGCGTCGGCCTTGCCTTCCTGTACCAGATTTATCGCCACGCGCATGGAAGAATCTTTTTTGTTCTTCAAGGCTTTTTGCGGCGCTTCGTCCATCTCGACGACTTGCGAGGCGTGTTGAATACTGATCCGACCTTTGAACTCGACCAGCGCTTGGGATAGCAGGTTACCAAGAACCGCTTCATCGCCCACCATGATCAGATTTAAGTCCGGATTTTTTCGTAAACAGGCCAGTGAAGCAGGTACGGTCACTTGAGGACCGAAATCCCCGCCCATGGCATCAATTGAGAGAGTTGAGCTCACGCTTAGGACTAACTCCAGAAGTTGAAAGGAGCCAACAGCTGTCCAGCGACGTGTTGGCTTACTCAGAGACTATCAATAAATCAAATATTACTGCCCGTCATGCTGACGATTGCGCGGTAAAACGCGATGTTTGCGGCCCGTCGTGGACTAAGGGCTGCTCGACTCGATTTGCGAATGAGTTACAAGTCGGCCTATGGCAGTTTAAAACGATTAATCTTCGTCGTTGCCGGCAATGATTTGACGGCCTTTGAAGAAACCGTCCGGCGTCATGTGGTGACGCAGATGGGTTTCGCCGGTCAACGGATCCTGAGACAGGGTTTTACCGACTAATGCATCGTGTGAACGACGTTGACCGCGTCTGGAACGCGATACTTTGCTCTTTTGTACTGCCATTTCAATCTCCAGTTTTTTTAAGTTTTGCTAAAACAGAAAAAGGGTTGTTAGCCTTAGTCTGACTATCTGTTGCGCTGTAATCGGCATCTTCCGAACGGTTGTGGGCGAGACAATCGTGTTCATGCCGAGGGTAGTCGGGCAATGCCAGCAGGATTTCGTCTTCGATCACCGTGTTCAACGATAGGGTGTCGCCGTCCAGCAATAGTGGTTCGCAATCGTCCAGTTGCTTTGCTTCCTGTAGCGAAGCAACAACAGCCAATTTAAAATCGATATTCAGCGGCCAGACCAGTGCTTGCAAACAAGACTGACACGCCAATTCCACAACACCCTCGATATGGCCGGCAACGACAATGCGTTTACCTTCCTTACCAAATTCGATCTTGGCGCTAACGCTGCCACCATGATCGATCACGCTACCAGACAAGCGCTCGAGCGCAGCGATTTTTATATCCCCGGAAAACGCGCCGCGTCTTTCGGCGAATAATAAGGGATCGATAAGGTCGGGAAACTTGTCTGACATAACTGTACAATGATACAGATAACTAACTGTTGCGTCAAACGCACACCGACTCAAACCACTACCTAGCCGATGACCGCCATAGTCCTTGCTTCGAGTTCGAAATACCGTTGCCAGTTGTTGGAAAAACTGGGTCTTGCTTTTTTAAGTTGCAGCAGTGACGTCGATGAGAGCCCGCAAGCCGGCGAATCGCCCGATGCTTTGGTGCGCAGATTATCGCTGGCGAAGGCTGAAGAAGTCGGCAAAACGTACCCTGATCATTTAATCATCGGTTCCGATCAGGTTGCCGTGCTGGACCAAGAGATATTGGGAAAACCCGGCGGGCGCGACGCGGCAATTCAACAACTTGCCAAGCAATCCGGCCGGACCGTGCAATTTTATACTGGAGTCTGCGTTTTTAATAGCGTATCGGGCCGGCATCTGAGCGATATGGATGTTTGTAGTGTGCAATTCAAAACGCTGACCTCGTCGCAGATTGAAAAATACATTGATTTGGATCGGCCCTTCGACTGTGCCGGCAGCTTCAAATCCGAGGGTTTAGGGATCGCGCTATTTAGTAAAATTGTCGGCGAGGACCCCAATGCATTAGTAGGATTGCCCTTGATAAAATTGGTGGCTTTACTCGACAAGTTTGGGGTCAATATTCTCTGATTTACCGCGACTTACGGTAGCAGAAAATGCTTGCCAGTACCGTTTAGTGAAATTTTTTGTTCGGTCCGAGTAATTCAAACATCTGCAAAAACTCCTCTTCCACCTGCTCCATTATCGAAATGGTTTGCTCTCGTGTCAGACGCACTAGCGTTAACGATTGGTTAGAAAATTCAGCTACGGCTATTTCCAAGCCATCGGCTTGTTGGCCGCTATCGACCAAGCGCGCCGCCATATGCAGCAAATGCGCGTCCAGTTTGTGTATTTGTGCATCGGCAGGATTCAGATAACAGCCTATGGTTTCGTAGAGGGATTCCGGTAAGCCCCAGATTTTTAGTAATTCCCCGCCGACCTCAGCATGAGTGAAACCAATCAGTTCTTGTTCGAAACCGGCCAACAAAGCGCGGTTGTGGTCTGCGGCAAGCAATACGCTTAGATATTGCTCGGGCATTTTTTGACTGAGTATCAGTGAGCCTATGTCGTGTAAAAGGCCGGCCAGAAACAGTCTTTCGGTATGCAGAACGGCGCTGGCTTTAGCTAGCATCCGGGCAATCACCGCGCAATGTATACTGCGCATCCAAAACGAGGTCATGTCGATCAGCTCGTCGGGAATTTTTCCGAAGCGATCAACGACCGTGGTAGCCAATACCAGATTACTCAAGTCGTCGATGCCTATTACGGTAACGGCGCGGGAAATGGTGTCGATTTTGGCTTGAAAACCGTAGAAAGGACTATTCACTACCCGCAGTAACCGGGCGCTCAGAGCAGGATCCTTGGCGATCACCTTGCCGATGTCCGCCAGCGAATAACGCGAATCCCGAATCATTTCGCTGAGTTGAAAATAAATATCGGGCAGGGAAAACAGTTCGGTCGAGCCGGCAATCAATTGCTTGATGGCAGCAGCTTTCAATTAACTCTTCCGATACAGCGCCATCACGTGCTGCACATAATTACGGGTTTCGGGATAGGGCGGCACGCTATTATTGTATTTCATCACCGCGCCTTCGCCGGCATTATAACCGGCTACCGCCAAGGTTAGATTGGAGTTGAACATCGCCAGTAAATCTTTCAAGTAGCGGGTGCCGCCATCGACATTCTGTTCGGCATCGCGCCGGTCGGTCACGCCATAGCGGCGTGCGGTATCCGGCATTAATTGCATCAAGCCCACCGCGCCGGCCGAGGACACCGCATTGGGGTTATAGGCTGATTCGGCTTGAATCACTGCGTGCAGCAGTTTGGGGTCCATTTGATGTTTGGCCGCGGCCTTGGCAACTAGATCGTTGAACTTGAGCTTGTTGCCCGACATGAACTTTAGGTCGTGTTTATAAGTACGCGGCCGGGTACGGATGATCAAGCGGTAATCGAAACCTTTTTTGGGTTCGTCGGTGTAATACACCCGACCGCTAGGATCGGTGTATTTAAAAATGTCGGCCCCCGCATCGGTGATTAGCGCTATCGATAGTGTGGCAATCAACAGGGGTTTCATCGCGTCACCTTTTACCGATTGGACTCATTCAGTCACACGAATTAGGCTGGCGGCCTGTAACGCTTTAGATCGAGCATCATTGACGTTGTCGGCCGTGGCGAGCGCCACACCCATGCGCCTTGACACGAAAGCCTCCGGTTTGCCGAACAGGCGAATGTCGGTGTCTGCGACCGCCAATGCTTGTGCCAAGCCTGCATAGCTCACGGCTTTGGCGTCTACGCCACCTAAAATCACCGCGCTGGCGGCGGTTTTATCTAGCGCCGTGTTGACCGGCAGGCCAAGAATGGCGCGGGTATGCAAATCAAATTCGCTCTGCCGCTGGCTGGCCATCGTCACCATGCCGGTGTCGTGCGGTCTGGGGCTGACTTCGCTAAACCAGACTTGATCGCCGGCGATGAATAATTCCACACCAAATAAACCTAATCCACCTAACGCTGTGGTGACTTTATCGGCGATTTGCTGAGATAACTCAATGGCCTTGCTGCTCATCGCCTGTGGTTGCCAGCTTTCCCGGTAGTCGCCGTTCTCCTGGCGGTGGCCGATGGGTTCGCAGAAATAGGTTTGCACTTGGCCGTTGCTATCCAACGCCCGGACAGTGAGTAGCGTAATTTCAAAATCAAAGTCGATCTTCGCTTCGACGATCACCTTACCCGTATCGGCGCGCCCGCCGGCCATGGCGTAATCCCAGGCGGCTTGCAGCTGATCGGCGCTTTTTACCATGGACTGGCCTTTGCCGGAAGACGACATCGTTGGCTTGATAAAACAGGGGTAGCCTATGCCGCTATCAACTGCGCTCCTCAATTGCTCGAAGGTTTCGGCAAAAGCGTATTTCGATGTCGGTAGACCTAGTTCAGCGGCTGCCAGCTCGCGGATGCCTTCACGATTCATAGTCAATTGAATCGCCCTAGCATTAGGGACAATAGTGGTTTCACCTTGAGCTTCAATCTCCGCTAAGGCCTCGGTAGCAATCGCTTCGATTTCGGGGATGATGTAATGCGGCTGTTCGCGGGCAATCAGGGTTTTTACTGCTGTCGTGTCGGTCATATCAATCACGTGGCTGCGATGCGCCACTTGCATGGCTGGCGCGCCGGCATAGCGGTCAACCGCAATGACTTCCACGCCATAGCGTTGCAGGGAAATGGCGATTTCCTTGCCTAATTCGCCGCTACCCAGCAATAAAGCTTTGGTGGCGCTGCCGCTGTCAGGGGTGCCGATTTTCATGATTTTGCTAAATAGTTATCGATGTCTTGTTTGGAAAAGCCAATTTTTTTCGCGACCCGGTCGGCGTGGCTGACTCTGGAAATGCCGGCGATCAATTTAAAAGTCGGCAAGTCGTCGGCAAATTCCACTTGTTTAGGCACGGCGATTTTTCGTTTCACGAACTCATCCACCAATTGATGGTTGTGGGTAATCAAAATAGTACTGTTACCTTTGCGGTAAAAACCGTCCAGCACGTCGATAGACGACTGCATCTTCTCTTCAAAAGTAGTGCCTTCCGCCATTTCGTCAAGCACCACCAAGCTTTTTGCGCTGCTGGCCAAGAAAATATCGCGGGTACGTTTCAATTCCGTACCGAAGCGGCCTTCGCCGTCATCGAGATGGCTGATCTCCGGGCATTGATAGAAAATGCGGTCCGCCACGCTTAAATTGGCGGCCTGAGCCGGCACGAAACAACCGATCTGCGCCAACAATTGAATTTGCGTGATGGTTTTGCAAAATGCGGTTTTGCCGCCGCTGTTGGGGCCGGTCACGCACACCAGACGTTCGTCGTCCATGCTGAAATCGTTGCCGACGTAGGCGGGATTTTTCTGGCCCAGTACCGGGTTTTTCGCAGCGACTAATTTGATATTGTGACGTTCGCCGGCGTTCAGTTCTGGCAGCACCATTTCGCTGCCGAAGTCTTCGGCGTATTTAATAAAAGCCAATAACTCATCCAACTGTCCCAGGCCGTCCAGCATATCGCCGAGCGCCTGCGAATTTTTATAAATGTTACGCAGGGGTATGATGCAGTTGTCTCTATCGTAGCCGCCAATGACCGGAATATAAGCTAAGGCTAAGGGCAGGAAAAACACCGAAGCCACCGACAAACCGTCACGGGTGACCTGGAACATATCGGTTGGGAAAATCTGCATCAAGCCCCAGATGGCGGCGATCAGTAGAGCGATCAACATCGGTTTGAACAGGGTGGGGCGGAAAATCGTCGCCGGTGAGAAGGAGTTTTTGCGCTCTTCTTTGCTTTGCAGGCCTTTTTCGCTGTTGTAAACCGGGCCGACCATCAACGAATATTCGTTACTGTGCGAAAAATTGCCGATTTTCTCGAAGACGCTTTGCAGATAAGGGCTTTGCGGCTTGCCGGAGTTGTAGATCGCACCGACCAGATTCAAGACCACGCGCACACCACGCACGTATTGTTTGTAGCCGTAACCTTCGATTTGATTATCCTCTCGAGCCGTGCCGAAACCGCCGAGAAACTCGCCGAACAATAACAAGTAAAGCCGGTTTTCCGAAGCGGCGGCATTGGCGATAATGTTTTCCACATTGGCGCGCACATCGGGGTTGTCTTGAATTTCCCGCACTGCGGCTTGTTTGGCGGCTATCGCCTCCAGATTATCCAAGGGTTGGCTTAGCGAACGATACAGCACCGATTTACCGGCGGTGGTGCTGGCGTAGTTGACGTAATCGAACAATTCGTCCACTTCTATGGTGTTAAACGCGCCTTGGTCGATGACGCCTTCACCGGTGGGCAAGGGGTGGCTCGAGCGCACTGTCGGCCATTCGTCGTTCCAGCTTTGTAAGATGTTTTGTTGCATATTACCCCCGGTTTTTTAGTGGCCGCGCTTTATTTAGTGCACGGTTTTAATTAAATCAAGCATCACCTCGACATGAGCGTCGCTGTCGTTTAAACACGGAATATAACGATACGTCTCGCCACCGGCTTCCAGAAATATCTCTTGGTTGGCGATAGCGATCTCTTCCAGCGTTTCCAGACAGTCTACCGAGAATCCCGGACAAATCACGTCCACGTGCTTGATGCCTTGTTGCGGTAATTCCTGCAAGACTTCCACGCAATAAGGCTTCAACCACTCGGCCTTGCCGAAGCGCGATTGAAATACCAATTTCCATTGTTGGTCTTTGAGGCCTAATTGCTCGGCGAGCAGGCGGCCGGTGGTTTGGCATTGATAGAAATAGGGGTCGCCCCATTCGGTCAGTTTGGCCGGTAAGCCGTGAAATGACAGCAACAGCAATTCCGCTTGGCCGTTGGCTTGCCAATGCTGGCGTACCGATTGCGCCAGGGCTTCGATGTAACTGGGGTGTTCATGAAAGTCGCTGATGAAGTGCAGGCCGGGCATGTGCCGCCAACTGACAAATTCCTCGGCCACCACATCGAAAATCGAGGCGGTCGTGGTGGAGGAATATTGTGGATAGAGCGGCAGGATAACGATTTCGTGGACACCTTGCTTCTGAAAGTTTTGCAATTTTTCCCGCAAGGCCGGTTTGCCGTAGCGCATCGCGCAATCAATGATTAAATCGGCGTCGTCTACACCGGTAAAACCTTGCAATTTGGCGGTCAGCTTTTCGGTGAATACGATCAAGGGCGAGCCTTGCTCGGTCCAGATCGATTGATAGGCATGCGCCGATTTTTTAGGGCGAAACGGCAGCACGAACAAATTCAGGATCAGCCACCACAAGGGCCTGGGCAGATTGACCACCCGCGGGTCGCCGAGAAATTCGCGCAGGAAGCGGCGTACGTCGCCGGTTTTTGGGGAGGCGGGCGAGCCCAGATTGACCAGTAACACCCCGATCTTTTTTTGGCCGGTTTCAGTCATGGTTACTTGCGATTGATCAGGTTCAGGAATTCGGAACGGGTGCTTATTTCTTCTCTGAAGATACCCAGCATGACCGATGTGGTCATCACCGAGTTTTGTTTTTCCACGCCGCGCATCATCATGCACAAGTGCTTGGCTTCGATGACTACCGCTACGCCGCGGGCGTCGATGGCGGTTTCCACCGCTTTGGCGATTTGCCGAGTCAATTGTTCTTGAATTTGCAGCCGCCGACCGTACATATCAACGATACGGGCCAGTTTGGACAAACCCAAGACTTTGCCTTTAGGCAAATAACCGATGTGGCATTTGCCAATAAAGGGCAATAAATGATGCTCGCACAAAGAGTAAAGCTCGATGTCTTTTACGATCACCATGTCTTCGGTATCGGCTTCAAATATCGCGCCGTTCAATACCTCTTCCAGGGTTTTTTCGTAACCGTTATTCAGGAATTTGAAGGCTTTAGCGGCACGTTTAGGCGTGTCCCGCAAACCTTCCCGATTCACATCTTCGCCTATTGCTTGAATGATTTTGGAGAAATATTCTTCCATTGCCGCCCTCGAGTAAAAAAATGTCGTGAGTATACAGCATCAAACTGTAAATTCTAAGGCGTCCAAAACCACCTGGCTACCGGCGCCAAAACGGGTGGCGTTTTCGCTGAGATGGCGGCGCCAGGCCCGCGCGCCATCGACCCCATGAAACAGCCCTAGCATGTGTCGGGTGATGCAATGCAGTCTCACGCCTTGTTGTAATTGCTGCTCTATATAAGGCAACAGGGCTAATACCGTTTCTTGCCGCGACGGGATGGAATGCTCGTCGTTAAACAAGCGCCGGTCTACTTCTGCTAGTAGATAGGGATTGTGATAAACCTCCCGGCCTAGCATGACGCCGTCAAGTTGCTCTAATAAATGGAGCGAGCTATCCAAGGATTCGATGCCGCCGTTGATAACAATATTGAGCATCGGAAAATCGTGTTTCAATTGCAACACCACGTCATAACGTAGCGGCGGTACGTCGCGATTTTGCTTGGGTGAAAGCCCTGATAGCCAAGCTTTGCGGGCGTGCACGATAAAGGTCTCGCAACCGGCCGCCGCTACAGTGCTTATGAAGTGTGTCAGTTCTGCGTAAGAATCGCGATCATCGATACCAATCCGCGATTTCACCGTCACCGGCATCAATACTGCTTCCCGCATTGCCGCTACGCATTCGGCGACCAGTTCGGGTTCTGCCATTAAGCAGGCGCCGAAGCGGCCATTTTGCACGCGATCACTGGGACAGCCGACGTTTAAATTGATCTCGTCGTAACCATAGTCGGCGGCAATTTTGGCGCATTCCGCTAAATCGGCTGGATTGCTGCCGCCTAGCTGTAAAGCCAGTGGGTGTTCCTCTGAGCTGAACTGTAAATGCCGGTCGCGGTTGCCGTGCAAGATGGCGCCGGTGGTGACCATTTCCGTGTATAGCAAGGCATGGTGGGATAAAGTACGGTGGAAATACCGACAGTGTCGGTCAGTCCAATCCAGCATGGGGGCGACTGAGAATCTGTAGGTTAGGTGTTTGTCAGCTTGGGAGGGGGGATGGTCGCGGTCAGCGGTCATGGGTGGTTCTGGTGGTTGGGAATCAGGATTCAAATTGGTGAGTTTATTATACTTTGCCGGGCTGAATAAAAACCGCAATAGGAAATCAGCCCGTGCTGAAGGCTGAAGCAGGAAGGCGATAGGAGAATATCAGTCTGCTTTATCGGCGTAGTTGGTCAGTTCTTTAAACCAACGCGGCCTGAAAATCACTAGGTATAAACCGATGCTGCTGGTAATCGGGATGGGGCTGACACTAAACAGCATAAACACGACAAAGACAATCGCACAGTTGATTCTGCTCAGGCTTGTCGGATGCGTATTGGCCCGCTGCTATCAGATGAAGCTAAAAGTTAACAACTTGCATCTAAATGTTGCAGATAGATCAAAAAAAGCCTTGGTGCCGTGTTGACGTCGCCTTGACGAGTGACTTGGGATTCGGGATGGCTATCTGGGTTGTCCGCGCGGACGATTCAAAATTATACGGATTGCCGAAAAACACTCATTTGTATTGTTTGCTAGCTTTGTTTTCGGCCAGGCTTCCAACGCATTTACTGTAAGTTTGTTTGTTATGAAACTGATGGAGCGAATTGCTAACCGGCTGGACCAACGCACGAGTGCCGGGTTTTAGAGGGCGGGAGGCAAGTGCGTTAATCGTTTCCATGCTCCCTATGCATTGCTTGGGTTTTGGCATGGTTGCGGCGGGGGCGTTTTGGGTGGCCAGAAATACGCCGATTATGATCAGTACGAAGCTTATGCCGCAGCGCTTTAATTCGCGTATACAAGTTTTCAGGATGTCTTCGGAATTCATAGTTTGTCTCCTTATGTTGGGGTTATAAAAACTTAGCGAGCTGATGCGCATGTTTCAGGTATTCGCGCCAATCGTTTCGCTGTGGGCAGCTAAGGCGCTGAATAACGACGCCATTTCGCGATCCGGTTGAACGTGGCCTCAAGCCTACGATGGTTATCGGCAAACTTTCATTGTGGCGCGGCCAGCCTTATAACAAAGCCATGCTTAAACCAATCTGAAGTGAATTTTTGCCACGCGGTTTTTTGTATGTATTTCTTGGTGAATTTCCAGTGCTTCACTACGCATCTGGGCGCAAAATGCACAGAGGCCTTCGTGGGCGGTATGTGACTTTTCATGGGCTGACAATAAGTCGCCGCACCTTTTGCAACGAGTAATCTGCTGGAGTGTTTTCATGGTGATCACCTCGTAATCCGAATATCTGAAAATAATGCGCTATGGGTTTGTTGGGTATTCCGCTCTTCGTCATTGCAGAGCTACTTTATGTAGCGCAAAACCAATGCCACTACAAAACCGCGTGCACCTTAATTATTCTAAGTAATTGTTTATGCATTATTTTATGAGCTGGCAATGCTGGAAAACAGTGAAAAAATGCACAAGAAATTGTTGATTTCAGCACTAAATATCGTATCGCTTACGAAATGTCGTACAAGGTGTCAGCGCCAGTCGATGATGCAGGGGCGTTAGACGCTTTTGCAGGTTTAAAGTTGGTATGAATTTTTAGGTTAATGGCTGTCGCTACAGGGGTATCTCCAGCGCTGGCTTGAAGATTTGTAATTGGCGGGCAAATGCGGGTTTAATCAAATCTACCTCTGTCTTGAATGATGCTGCTCAGGTGTTTGATCTGCACTTAAGTTTTGACGAAATATCGTCAACCATTCAAAAATATGTGATACATTTCGCTTTAAACGTATCGGGAGAATATTCCCAATTAACTAGGTAGTATGAGTGTGCTACCGATGAAATGCTTGAGAGTCCGCATGCGGCAACGATACTATCCGGCCATATTCAAAACGCTAAACGCTGCTATCGTTTCCTATGTCTGCGCACTCGCAGCCATAGTGCCTGCCTCTGTAGTTGCCGGGGGTCATATGGGACATATGCCCAGCCATGGCACCACCGGACTGCCGGGTGATTTGTTATTGTTTCCGGCTGTGACCGGCATCGAACGTTTCGATCAAGAACCGCAGAAAAAACTCAGTACAGGTGACGTTATCCCCGAGATTAACGTGTTTTACACCACCGACTATCAGCGCTTCCGCTTTCTCGGCGAATGGCTGGTCAGCACCAAAACCCATAATCTGGAACGCTTTCAATTAGGCATGCATGTCGGCGACGAAGCCACGCTGTGGTTGGGGCGCTTTCATAACCCGATCGGCTATTGGAACATGCAGTTCCACCACGGCGCGTTTCTGCAAACCACGATCAGCAGGCCCGGTATTATGGCTTTCGAAACGGCGGGAGGCGTGATTCCCAATCATTTGACCGGGTTTTTATGGGAAGGTGTCCACGATCTGGGTGAGGGCGGCTTGTATTACACAGTTGGCGCTGGTGCGGGCCCGCAAATTAATAAAGGTTTGGAAGCGTTCAATCTGGTGGAGCCGGGAGGTTCCCGCCGGCCTGGTGTGTCGTTTCGGTTGGGCTACCAACCTATCAGCTATGGGGTAGACGAATTCGGCATTTCCGGGGCCTACAATCAAATTCATTCCGACGAACTGGCCGTTAAAAACGTTAATCAGTTCGTCGCCAGTGCCTATGCCGCTAAGCAAATCCAATCGCTAAGGCTATTAAGCGAAATTGTCTATGTGAATAATACCTTGGAAAGCCCGTTGGGCGGCAAAACTTACGACGATTTTCTCAGCGCTTACGGGCAAGTGGAATGGGACCTCAATCCGGCCTGGACTGTGGTCGGGCGCGTAGAAGGCACTTTTGGCGGTAGGGACGATCCCTACCTGGCGATGTTTCCTAAGTATGTCGAGGACAGGTTTCTCGGTGGCATACGCTATAAACTCAACCACACGAATGCCCTAAAGCTAGAAGCCTCCCGCGATCATTTGCGCGACGATCATTTCGGGCAAGTGATGTTTCAATGGAGCGCGGTGTTCCCATGAAGCTGCTGCGCGGTCTTTGCATCATTGTTTTGCTATTGCTGCTTGGAGCGCAGAGCCTATGGGCTATCACTCGCCATTCTCTGGTATTGGCCACCAGCGCCAACTCGTCGATGCCGGCTCTAACCGTGCAAGAAGCCAGAAAATTGTTCTTGGGCGTGCCGCTGGAGAAGGGCGGCGAACACCCCGTGCCCTTATTGAATATCAGCGATCCGTTAATTTTCGAAGTATTTCTGCAAAAAGTGGCTTTCATGTCGGCTAATGCCTATGAAAGTCAAACCATATCAGTGGTTTTCCGCCTCGGCGGTAAGCGTCCGGAGAGTTTTAACGATCTGAAGAGCTTGGTCGATACGCTGCAACAAAATCCGGGTACGGTGACCTATTTGTGGGAAGATCAAGTCCGGGCCAATCAAGGCCTGAAAGCGGTTAACGTGTTATGGCAGGGAGCCCTGGAATGAGTCGGTTTTTTCATAGTTTTAACGGCCGAATGATTCTGGCGGTTGTCGGCATTCATTTACTGCTGGTGCCGGTGTTGTTGTTCGGCATTTATCGGGTAATCAAACCCAGTCTGGAAGCGCAGTTTGTCAATTACGTCCGCTCCGATGCCTTGCTGTTCAGTAATCTGGTGACACCGCGCCTGCAACACAGTAAGGCCGGCGAATTGCAAGGCTTGTTAGGGGAGTTTCTGTTGAATGGCCGTTTGGCGTTTGCGGAAATCGCCACCGAGCGCGGCAATATTCGCGCCGACATCGAACTGAACGCCCAGCAGCAATTTCAGGAAGATTTTTTCTTCGGCGAGCACGACGACGATATTTATTTTCTAGCGGTGCCGATTTTGAATCCTGAAGACGGCTCGTTGGCGATGCTAAGGCTGGGTTACGACGAGCGGCAGATTCAACGCGACATTGCCACGATCTATCAGCGTAGCGCCTATTTTGTCGCGGTTTACATGGGCTTGACGCTGCTGGTGGTGGGATTGTTCGGGCGCAAACTGGTTATGCCGCTGGAACGTTTACGCGACGAAGCCGAACAAATCGCCGCCGGCAATCACACCGGGCAATTTAATTCCGGCACCAAAATTACCGAAGTAGCGGCGTTGGCCGAGCATCTGGAAAAAATGCGCCAAGCCTTGCTGTCCGCCCGCGACGCGGCATTGCAGGCCGCCGGCGCGAAGAGCGAGTTTCTGGCTAATATGAGCCATGAAATCCGCACGCCGATGAACGGCATCATCGGCATGATAGGCTTGGCCTTGCGCACCGAACTCACCCCGCAGCAGCGCGAGTTTCTGGGGATGGCGAACAGCTCGGCGGATGCTTTGCTGCGCATCGTCAATGACATTCTGGATTTCTCCAAGATTGAGGCGCGTAAGCTCGAACTCGATCATGCACCGTTCAAAGTCCGCGAAAGCCTCGGCGACACCTTAAAGCTGCTGGCCGGCCATGCCCATGAAAAAGATCTGGAGTTGATGTTGCGCATCGACCCGGAAACCCCGGACGATTTGCTGGGCGACGTCGGGCGCTTGAATCAAGTCATCATTAACCTGGTTGGAAACGCGATTAAGTTTACCCAGCACGGCGAAATCGTGGTGCAAGTCAAACCGGAATCGGTCGATGAAAACAAGGTTTGTTTGCAGATTGCGGTCAGCGACACCGGTATCGGTATTTCCCCCGATAAACAACAGCTTATTTTCGAAGCCTTCGCGCAAATAGACGCATCCTCCACGCGCAAATTCGGCGGCACCGGCCTGGGTTTGTCGATTTCTTCTCGCCTCGTCGAATTGATGGGCGGGCATTTGTCATTGGAAAGCGAAGAACATAAAGGCAGCACTTTTTTCTTTACCGCCGTGTTTGACCGGCACACTAAAAGCGAGGCCGACGCGCCATTTCAGCCACTGATAGACGTGAAAAATCTACCGGTGTTGATCGTCGACGACAATGCCATCAATTTACGGGTGTTCTCGGAAATCTTGAGCCATTGGGGCATGCGGCCCACCACGGTGGATAGCGGCGAGGCGGCCATTACCGCATTGAAGAGTATGGCGGAAACCGGCGAAGCCTACGCTTTGATTTTACTCGATGCGATGATGCCGATCATGGACGGCTTTATGGTAGCGCAAGCCATCAGAGAGGATCAACGCTTCGAGCCGGTAACCATCATGATGTTGTCGTCTGCCGACCGGCCGGACGATTGCGAACGCTGCCACGATTTGGGCATCAATTTGTACGTGCGTAAACCGGTCAAACATTCGGAATTGTGGAATGCCATTCAATCGGCGTTGGGTAAATCCGCTAAAGCCGCAGAAGCCGCGTTGACAGTATTGGCCGAGCCGCCGCGTAAATTAAGAATTTTGTTGGCGGAAGATAATCCGGTTAACCAATACATGGCGGTGGTGTTGCTGGAAGAGCGCGGCCACACCGTGAAGGTGGCCAACAACGGCCAGGAGGTGCTGGATATATTGGCTACCGATATTTTGTTCGATTTGATCTTAATGGACGTGCAGATGCCGGTAATGGATGGTTTTCAGGCTACCGAAGCGATTCGGGCCAGCGAGCGCGAGACCGGTAAACATATGCGGATTATCGCGATGACCGCACACGCCTTGAAAGGTGATAGGGAACGCTGTTTAGCCGTTGGTATGGACGATTACATCGCCAAACCCGTGCAGGAGCAGGATTTGTTGGCAATGGTGGAGTGTTGGAATATGGCGGGAACAGAACAAGCGGATAAGCACAGCATGGCGTCGGCGCTGTTGGCTGAGCCGGCGCTGGATTGGCAACAAGCCTTAAGCCGGGTGCGCGGTAGACAGCAGATGTTGTGCAAAATGATGACTTTATTTCAGGAACAGTCAGCGCCGCTGCTGAATGACATGGCCGATGCGATACAGCGTCAGGATGCCGAATTGTTACGGCTATCCGCACATACCCTGAAAAGCTCGGCTAACAGTATCGGCGCCTTCCCGTTCGGCAAGATAGCCCAGCAGCTGGAGACGATGGGCCACGAGGCGGCCTTTACTGATGCGGCCGCCAGTTACGAGTTACTGCAACAAGCCAGCATTCGGCTGGAGCCGGCTATTCAGGAATATTTGCACGAGTTTCAGGAATGATGCTGCCGCCGGTGGTTGGGATAGGTTAAGAAGGAGATAGGCATGACTCATAAGCGCCAGCGCGATAAACCGTTAATCTTGATGCTGGACGACAATCCGGTCAACTTGGAAGAGTTGGCGGGTTTGGTCGATGAAGCCGGCTTTGACGTATTGCGTGCGGAAACAGGCGAAATTGCTTTGGTCCAAGCCGTGGCCCAGTTGCCCGACCTGATTTTGCTGGATGTGTTGATGCCGGGCATGGACGGTTTTACCGTCTGCCAGACCTTGAAAACCATTCCGACGACGCGCGATATTCCGGTGTTATTCATGACGGCCTTGGCGGATACCGCCGATAAATTAAAGGGTTTTCAAGTCGGGGCGGTGGATTACATCACCAAGCCGTTTCAATACGAAGAAGTGCTTGCCCGCGTACAAACCCACCTGACGCTGCAAAAGTTGAAGCTGGAGTTGCAAGAAAAAGAGCAGCGCCTGTCGCGGATTTTCGAGAACGCGATGGATGCGATTCTGACGCTGGATGACATCGGGCGGATTACCTTATTCAACGCGGCGGCCGAACAGATGTTTCGCTGCAAAGCCGCCGACAGCATCGGCAGGGCGGTGGATAGATTTTTGTCGCCCGAGCTTTACAAAACGCTAACCAATTTTCGCAACGGCGTGCCGGCCGAGCAGGCCATTTGGGTGTCGGAAGGCATGAGTGCGGTACGCGCGGATGAGAGCACTTTTCCCATTGAAGCCACCATTTCCCGCGTGGAAGCCATTGGGCAGAAACTGTATATCCTAATTTTGCGTGACATCAACGAACGTAAAGCCCGGCAACAGGCCGAAGCAGAATGCAACACCCTGCGCGGCATCAATCTTTATCTACAAGAAGAAGTCTTGGCCAGCCGCGATGGCGAGGAATTGATCGGCAATTCTCCGGCATTGCATCAAGCGATGGATCTGGTCAGGCAGGTAGCCAACACCGACGCAACGGTGTTAATCACCGGTGAAACCGGTACCGGCAAGGAATTGATTGCTCGGGCGATTCACAATCTCAGCGCTCGCAAAGACAAAACCTTGGTGAAATTGAATTGCGCGACGATCCCGGAAAATCTGGCCGAGAGCGAGTTGTTCGGTCACGAAAAGGGCTCGTTTACCGGGGCGATTGCCCGCAAATTGGGACGTTTTGAACTGGCTAACGGCGGTACCTTGTTTCTGGATGAAATCGGCGAATTGCCGTTGGAGATGCAGGCCAAATTATTGCGGGTGCTACAGGAAGGCGAATTCGAACGGGTGGGCGGCACGCAAACCCTGACCTGCGACGTGCGGGTCATCGCCGCCACCCATCGGGATTTGGCGCAGTTTTCGCAACAAGGTAAATTCCGGGCCGACTTGTATTACCGGCTAAATGTTTTCCCCATTAATTTGCCGCCGCTGCGCGAACGCAAGGAAGACGTGCCGTTTTTGGTGAAGCATTTCATCGATAAGTACGCGGCAAAATTCGGCAAGAAAATTCAGTCTATTCCGGAACGGATGATGGCTGATCTGCAAAGTTATTTCTGGCCCGGCAATATTCGCGAGCTGCAACATATCATCGAACGTGCGGTGATTTTAACCAAGGGCAGTCAACTGGCCGCCGTGGATTGCGTGAATGTGATGGGGGCCGGCGGCGCGCCCAACGCGGCACCGATTGTCACGCTGGACGAAGCCGAGCGCGCGCATATTTTGAAAGCGCTGGAAGCCACGTCCTGGCGAATCGCCGGTAATCAGGGAGCGGCGAAGATTTTGGGGGTGCCATCCACGACTTTGCGGTCGCGGATGGAAAAGCTGGGGATTAGTAAACCGGCCTGACGTTGGCTAATTTTCAAACACATCCACGCCTTTCGGCGCTTTGAAATTAAACAAGGCGTCGTCCAGCTTGGGATTGAGCTGGATGTTGGAAAAATAAATACGGGTTAATTGGCCGAAATTGTCGCTCAGTTCCATACCGCCCAATTGGTTGCCGTTCAGGCCGATCAAAATATACTTGAACCCGCTTTCTTCATTCTTGGGTGATAGTTTCACCCAGTTCATGCCGTCGTCTTCCTTGCCTTGTTCCTGCAGGATGAATTTTTCCTCTATATCTACTTCGCCGGTCAATAACAATGCCGGCGTGGAACCCAGCGAATCGTCCAATTGTTTGACCGTTACTTGCTCCAGATCAGCATCGTAAAACCAGACTTTGCCAGTATTGGACACAATCTCTTGCACAAAGGGTTTTTGGTAGTTCCAACGAAATTTGCCGGGCCGGCTCAGATAAAATTTACCGGTGCTGTTTTGCGCGGGGCGGCCGCTTTTATCGAAACTGGTTTGCTTGAAATCCGCCGTCAAGGAACTGCTGCTGGCTAAAAAGCTTTTCAATCGGGCAATCGGTGTTTCGTCGGCCCAGGCTGATGGGGTGGTGGCGATTAGGAAAATCAGAGCAAAAATGTGTTTAAGCAACATAGTTAAAATGGGTTCAGGTTATTAAGCCAGCTTTCGCCGGATTCCGGGCTTGCTCCGCAGTCGGCAAATTGGCTGGGTCCGGAGCCATCCACGAACGGCATGAGTTTGGCGCCGGGGCAGCCTTCATTGCTGAGCAAACCGCTGGCAGCGTCTATCCAAGTCATCTGTACATTATCCGGTGGTACCAGACTGACCGGCTTCTTCGACACTTGCCGCATCAGCTCGGACCAGATTTGCAAGGCGCCGGTTCCACCAGTCAAACCGGTTGGTTTGTTGTCGTCGCGGCCTACCCACACCACCGACAGAAAATCGCCGCTAAAACCGGCAAACCAGCTGTCGCGTAATTGGTTGGTAGTACCGGTCTTGCCGACTAAAGCCATGTTCTGCGGCAGATAGTTATACGCAGAATGGCCGGTGCCGGCGTACATGACTTCCTGCAAAATGGTGTTGGTGATAAAGGTAGCGGCCGGATCGACGGCTTGACGCACGGTAAACGGATAACTTTGCAGGGCCTTGCCGTCGGCGGCATTGACCGCACGGATCGAGCGCAGCGGTGTGGCAAAACCGTCGCCGGCCAAGGTTTGGTAGAGTTGGGTGACTTCCAGCGGCGTCAGCGGTTGCGCGCCCAGCAGGAAGGACGGAAACAAATCCACCGGCCGGCTGACCCCCATGCTTTTTAAGGTGTTGGCGACTTTGGCCAAACCAATGTCCATGCCAATCCGCACAGTCGCCATATTGTAGGAGTGGGTGAGGGCGCTATGCAGCGGCACGACGCCGTGTTCCTGATTGTCGTAATTGTCCGGCGACCAGGTTTTGCCTCTTTCGGCGGGGATTTCCAGGCGGGTATCGCTGATCGGTGTGGCGATGGTGTAGCGGTCCGGATATTCCAGTGCGGTCAAATAGACTACCGGCTTAATCAGCGAACCTATCGGCCGCACCGCGTCCAAAGCGCGATTGAAGCCGGTGTCTTCGGCATCGCGGCCGCCGGCAAGGGCGACAATTTCACCGCTGTCGCGGCGGGTAACGATGGAGGCAGTTTCCAAGTCGTTACTTTTCGGACTTTTTTCCAAATGTTTCAGCTTGCTGGCGATGGATTTTTCCAGCGTGTCCTGGATACGGGTATCCAAGGTGGTGACGATGCGCAAGCCTTCCGAGGTCAGATCGTCTTCTTTATATTCTTGTTTCAGTTGGCGTTTCACCAGATCGATAAAGCCCGGATAGCGATTGGCGGAGCGATGAATCACCGTTGCGACGCCTATCGGTTGTTTTTTGGCTTCGCTTAGTTGCTGTGCGTCGATAAAGCCTTCCGTATGCATCGCGTCCAGGACGATGTTGCGGCGCTCTAAAGTGTGTTCCGGATTGCGGCGCGGATCATACTCGGACGGCCCGCGTACCAATGCCACCAGCGTGGCGACTTGATGTAAATTCAGAGTTTTTAACGATTGCCCAAAATAAAATTCGCTTGCCAAACCAAAGCCATGCACCGCGCTGGCGCCGTCTTGGCCCAGGAATATTTCGTTGAGATAGGCTTCCAGAATTTCGTCCTTGCTGTAGCGGTATTCCAGAATAAAAGACATCAAGGCTTCTTTCAGCTTGCGGCGCAGCGTGCGTTTGGGGTTCAGGAAAAAGTTTTTCACCAACTGCTGGGTGATGGTACTGCCGCCTTGCACCATGCCGCCGGCTTTCACGTTGGACCACATGGCGCGGACGATGCCTTTGGGCGAGATGCCGAAATGGTTGTAAAAGTCCTTGTCTTCGGTGGACAGCAGGCCTTGCACCAGGGTTGGCGGCGCTTCGTCCAGTTTGATCAGAATTCGGTCTTCCTTGCGGGTGGGATAAAAGCTGCCGATTTGCACCGGGTCCATGCGGACGATGGCCAAACTCTCGCCGGTGGCGGCGTCGGTAATACCGGCGATGCCGCCGCTCGTGAAACTCACGCTGATATTGCGGCTTTCCTGAGGCGTATTGCCGAAATTAAAGGCGCGGGTGCGGATGTTGATCTGGCCACCCTTAATGGAATAGGAGCCTTCGCCGGCCAGTTGGTTGTCCTGGCGGTAATGCAATTCCAGCAATAAGTCTTCCAGATTTTTGCTGGAAATTTCGTAACCGGCGTAAAGCTCGACGGGGCTGGCATAGACGCGGGCCGGAATCGACCAGCGCTTGCCCTCGAATTGCTGGCGTACCGTGTAATCTAGGTAGCTAACATACACCGCCAATACGAAAGCCCCGATCAGCACTAGCGAAACCAGCGCGCGTTTCAGCCACGATGCTTGGGGTTGCGATTTTCTGCGTCTAACGGTCGATTTGCTGCTTCTGGGTCGTCTAGGCATTAAGTCGGTATCTGATCTCGCCGACGGCAGTTAGCGGCGGCTGTGTGAATGGGGCGAAGATGGCACCTGCTGGTTCGGCGCAGTTCATTTAGCTTACTATTATCTAATAAAATGCCCACTTCCGCACAGATTGCTGGCGTTATTGAGGAGAATAGGCGAGTGTTGATACTGAAACTGTTTCCAAAATGCTTGGCCCAGCTACCGTCGACACTGATGCGTTTTGGTTTGGTGCTGGTGCTTGCGCTGGCAATCATGCCGAGTGTCGGAGCGGTTGAAAACCGGATCGATATCGAAGCTTTTGTACGTAACGGTTGTCCGCATTGCCAACAAGCCGAACAATTTTTGGCGGTGCTGCAAGGCGAGCAACCCGGTTTACGGATAGTTATTCGCAATATCTCTGCTGAGCCAACCGCCTTGGAGCGATTGCAGCAGATTACCGAATCCCGGCAAGCCGGGCCAATCAGGTTGCCGACATTTCTGGTGCATGGCGAATACATCGTCGGTTATTCCGAAGAAGCCGGTAGTAGCGGTTTGATTAGGAATGCCTTGCGTGCCGGTGCGCTGCCGAGTGAAGTGTCCGGCGCAGAAGCCGGTAGCTGTGAAGTGCAAGTCAGCGAGTCCTGCGATGTGCCGGTTAGCCAGCCACCCGCACCCGCAACGGAGGTGTTTGCCGTGAATTGGTTTGGCAGGCGCATCGGTCTTGATGAGGTTGGTTTGCCGGCTTTTACACTAGCCATGGGCTTGCTGGATGGCTTCAATCCCTGTTCGATGTGGGTGTTGATTTTGATGATTTCGATGCTGGCACCTATGAATAATCGGCCCCGGATGTTGGCGGTGGCCGGCACGTTTGTTGTCGTCGAAGGGATGGCTTACTTCGTGTTTATGGCCGCCTGGTTGAATCTGTTTTTACTGATAGGCTTATCGCGAGCTTCGGAATTGGCTATCGCCGGCATTGCCGTGTTGGCCGGCGCGATCAACCTGAAAGATTTTTGGGCGTTTGGCAGGGGTATCTCGCTGTCGATTCCGGTTGCCGCCAAACCCGGTATCTACAACCGGATTCGGCGCATCCTGCAAGCCGAGAATTTGGCGGGCGCCATGTTGGGGGCCGTGGTACTGGCTTTGCTGGTCCAGATCGTCGAATTGTTGTGTACCTCCGGATTCCCGGCCCTTTACACACGCATACTCACCTTGCGGGAATTAAGCGGCTGGGACTATTACGGTTATTTAATGTTGTACAATCTGGCCTATATGCTGGATGACGTCGTTGTGCTGGGTGTGGGAGTCGTGACCCTGAGTCAGCGTCGTTTGCAGGAAAAAGAAGGTCGTTGGCTGAAATTGCTTAGCGGCTTGGCGATGGTAAGTTTAGGGTTGTATTTAATATTGCGCGGTTTAGGCGAGTAGATGGCCGGTTGGCTTGGGGCGCTGATTAACAGCGCTTTTCTTTATCACTACATGTGCGATAGAACCGAAACGAGATAGGAGAATTCGTGATTGATAACAAGCGCAGGCACCCGCGCCTAAAGCACCGTGCCAAAATCAGGATGACGGTGCCGGCATCGGCTGAAGCGGTCGTGGTGGATATGCGGGACTTTTCCGAGACTGGATTGTTTTTACTGTGTGCCAACGAATTAATCCCGCCGATTGGCGCGCTAGTGGAAGTGCAAACCACCGAATTCGACGATGCGCCGATACAAACTGCGATTGTGGTGCGGGTAGAGCCGGACGTGGGGTTTGGTCTGGAGTTTGCGCCGCGTTGATCAGGCGGTCAGGTCGAGGAGCTCGCCGTTACGGCTGGGTTGCTTTTGCGAATTCAACAATTCTCCGCGAGCTTTATTAGCCATCGCCGCTGCCTTGGCGGCGATGCTTTGATCCGGGCCTGAAGGACTGGCCGGCGCTAATGCTGCACGGCGGATAGTCTCGGCTTTGCGCAGAGTCGCTTCCGGATCGCCGGCAACCTCTGAGACATCAATATTCACTTCACCGCCGGTGGCGTAACGTTGGCCATCCGGCCCCGTCACAAACGTAAAACGCGCCCCGCTGACGGCGATACCGCCGGCGGCACTTAAATGAGCTTGTTCGTGAGCTCTAACTTCCTGGTCGCGGGCTTTAAGCTCGGCAATTTGGCTTAGCTGTTCCGGACTGTATTGGTCGGATTGGGCGTTTGCGCTTTTCGCAGTTTGGGCGATAGGTTCGACAGGCGCCTGTTCGCCGCTCGCGGCCAGATTGCGGCCGGTCAGCCGATATAGCGAAGTTTGATGGGAAGAGGCGGTGACCAGCATATTGGGCCTCGAACGAATTGTGTTAACTGGCTCTAAGAATACACCTTGACTTCATGCGAGTTCAAGTAACCAAAGCATTTTTAGCCTGAGTTTTCGCGGTAGGGCGATTATCGCAGTCTGGCTGATTAAATCCCTTTTACTCGTCATTCCCGCAACTACCAATCCCGTTTGTTAATGGCACTCGGCTCCGGCTTGCGCTGGGAAAGACGCTTCTAAATTGTCGGAAGTTCCGGTTCAATGTGCAAACTGTCCAATTTCTGCAAAGCCCATTGTGTATGCTCGCGCACCATCTCCGATTCATCACTCAATCTGCCGGCCAATACCGTTTTAGCGGCATCAGTGGCTTTGCCATTTCCCAGCGCCACGGCGATATTGCGCAGCCAACGCTGATGACCGATGCGGCGAATCGCCGAGCCTTCGGTTTTTTGCAGAAATTCGGCTTCGGTCCAGGCAAACAATTCAAGCAAAGTCGCCTGATCCAAACGATGCCGGGGTTTAAAATCGCTTTCCGCGCTGAGTTTGGCGAAGCGATTCCACGGGCACACCAATTGGCAATCGTCGCAACCGTAAATTCGATTACCCAGCAAGGGTCGTAATGCCACTGGAATGCTGCCGTGCAATTCGATAGTTAAGTAAGAGACGCAACGGCGCGCATCAACCTGATACGGGCCGACGATGGCTTGCGTCGGGCAAATGTCCAGACAAGCCCGGCATTGTCCGCAGTGGTTGCTGACGGGCTGATCGCTGGGTAAGGCCAAGTCGGTATAAATTTCCCCGAGAAAAAACCAGGAGCCGGCGCGGCGATTGATCAGGTTGCTGTGCTTGCCTATCCAGCCCAAGCCGGCTTTCTCGGCGATGGCTTTTTCCAACACCGGTGCGCTGTCGACAAACGCCCGATAGCCGAACGGACCGATGGTCTCGGCGATTTTGTCCGCCAGTTTTTGCAATCTATTCCGTAGCAGCTTGTGGTAATCGCGTCCTAAGGCATACCGCGATACGAAGGCGGCGGCCGGGTCTTCCAATAATTGTTTGCTGGTTGCCGATGGTTCCGGCAAATAATCCATCCGTGCCGAGATAATGCTGCGCGTACCTTCCTGCAACAAAGCCGGGCGACTGCGTTTCAAACCGTGTGCGGCCATGTATTGCATCTCGCCGTTAAAGCCCTTGTCCAGCCAGTTGTGCAGATGCTCTTCGGCGGTATTCAAATCCGTATCGCTGACACCAATCTGCTGAAATCCCAATTCCTCGCCCCAGTGCTTGATGCGTTGGACAAGTGCGTTAAGATCTTCGGCTTGGGTTAAAGGCGTGTGCAATTTACGGAACCTTGGGAAATATTAGGGGAGGTTGTCGTGGCCTAGTAAGGAATGGCTCGCGGATAGCTGGATAAGCTAACCGTATCAAACATGAAGATCAACCGTTAAGCTGTTCAAGTCATTGGTAAGAAATCCCTGCCAGTCACGAAGGATTACGTAGAAAAGCTAAGCGGGGCGTTTTATTATCGACTGGAAAAGCGCGACATCCTTATCAAGCAAAACTTGGACGACCGATTATGACAATTTCCCTGTATCCGGCTTATACCAGCGGCAGACTGACAATGGTGAAGCATAAGCTATTGCTGTGCCTGGCTATGTGGTTGTCTCATCACCCAGTGCTTGCCGATAACAAGCTATCTATCGGTGAGTTCAGCCAGAATCGCCTGGACGGCTGGGAACATAAAAGCTTCAAAGGTGAAACCCACTACCGATTGCAAGCAATCGACGGCGTGACAGCGCTGGTAGCCGATAGCCGCGCCGCCGGCTCCGGCCTGTTCAAGGAGCAACGCATCGATTTGGACCAAACTCCGTTTCTGAACTGGTCTTGGCGCATCGGCAATCGTTTATCCGGCTTGAACGAACAAAGTAAGGCTGGTGATGATTATGCGGCGAGGGTGTATGTGGTGGTCAAAGGCGGGCTGGCGTTTTGGCAAACTAAGGCTGTTAATTATGTCTGGGCCGGCAACAGCAAACGGGATAGCGTCTGGCCGAATGCGTTTGCCGGCGATCATGCGATGATGATGGCTTTACGCGATCAGGAGGCACCGTTGAATGTCTGGGAACACGAAAAACGAAATATCCGGACCGACTTCAAGCAACTATTCGGTGAAGACATTCGCAGCATCGATGCCGTCGCCATCATGACCGATACCGACAACAGTGGCGGCCAGGTTTCCGCCGTGTATGGCGACATCTGGTTTTCCAAGGATTAAGCATGCACGACACCAAACCACTACTGGCCGACAGCGATTTTCCGGCCATTTTTCGCAAGTCGTTGCAGATTTTGCAAATCAATCTGGGCTATCGGTGCAACTTGAGCTGCGTGCATTGCCATGTCAACGCCGGCCCCAAACGTACCGAAATGATGAGTCGGGAGACTATCGATGAAATATTGGCGCTGGCCGACGCCGCCAACATTCACAGCCTGGATCTGACCGGCGGCGCGCCGGAAATGCATCCGGATTTTCGCTATTTGGTGCGAGCCGCGCGGGATCGTGGCATAGCGGTGATCGACCGTTGCAATCTGACCATTCTGGAAGAACCTGAATACGCCGATCTCGCCGCGTTTCTGGCCGCGCAGCAGGTCAAGATCGTCGCCTCTCTGCCGTGTTATCTGGAAGAAAATGTCGACAAACAACGCGGCAAAGGCGTGTTCAAAGACAGCCTGGCGGCCTTGCAGCGTTTGAATCGGCTGGGTTATGGCCAGCCGGACAGCGGACTGGAATTGAATCTGGTGTTCAACCCGCAAGACGCGGTGTTGCCACCCGATCAACATAATCTGGAACGGGCTTATAAACAACATTTGCAGCAACATTACGGCATTGTCTTCAACCGCCTGTTTGCCATCGCCAATATGCCGATTCAGCGCTTCGGCAGCACCTTGGTCAGTCTCGGGCGCTTCGAAGCTTATCTGACATTACTGAAAGACAGTTATCGTGCGGACAACCTTGAAAACCTGATGTGCCTGAATACCCTCAGTATCGACTGGCAAGGTTACGTCTACGACTGCGATTTCAACCAAATGCTGGGTTTGCCCTTGGGCGCTACAGCCAAACCCCAAACCCATATCAGCGAGTTGCGACTTGAGCCACTGCAAGGCGCCCCCATCGCCACCGCCGCCCATTGTTACGGTTGCACGGCCGGCCAAGGTAGCAGTTGCGGTGGGGCTTTAGGATAAATCCAAGGGCATGCCCCGTCGCATGAAGCCGTCAAGACTCATCTTACTACTGATAATGGCGGGATTGATCGGGCTGTTTTTCAGCTGTGATCTCCAGCATGAGCTAAGTCTGGACAACCTAAAATTACAGCAAGCGGCGATAGTGGACTATCGCCAAAACAATCCGCTATCAGCGCTTGCCCTGTATGCTGGGCTGTACATCGCGGTTACTGGGTTGTCATTACCGGGGGCGACGATATTGACGCTGGCCGGCGGCGCGGTGTTCGGTTTGCTCTGGGGGACACTGATCGTCTCGTTTGCTTCCACTATCGGCGCGACGCTGGCGTTTTTGGCGGCACGGTTTTTGTTCCGAGACTGGGTCAAATCCCGCTTCGGCACCCGTTTGCAGGCTATCGACGACGGCGTGAGACGAGACGGTGCTGTTTATTTGTTTACCTTGCGTCTGGTGCCATTGTTCCCGTTCTTCATGATCAATCTGGCGATGGGTTTGACGCCCATCAAGACCAGGACTTTTTACTGGGTCAGCCAGCTAGGCATGCTGGCCGGCACCTTGGTTTACGTCAATGCCGGCACCCAGCTGGCAAAAATCGACTCCCTATCCGCTATTCTCTCTCCCGCTTTGTTGGGTTCGTTTGCCTTGCTCGGTGTGTTTCCATTAGCGGCGAAGAAAATGCTCGAAGTCATTCAACAGCGCAAAGTCTACGCGCGCTGGACCAAACCGGCGCGTTTCGACAACAACCTGATCGTCATCGGCGCGGGCGCCGGCGGCTTGGTCTCGGCTTATATCGCCGCGGCCGTCAAAGCCAAAGTCACGCTGATCGAAAAGCACAAAATGGGCGGCGATTGCCTGAACACCGGTTGCGTGCCGTCGAAGGCGTTGATTCGCTCGGCCAAGTTGCTGTCGCATATCAAACGTGCTAAGGAATTCGGCATTGCCAAAGCCGAAGCCGAGTTCGATTTCGCCGAAGCGATGGCGCGGGTGCAGCGGGTGATCGAAACGATAGCGCCGCACGATTCCGTGGAGCGTTATACCGCGCTGGGTGTGGAAGTGATCGAAGGCAGTGCCAAAATCGTCTCGCCCTGGGCGGTGGAAGTCACGACGGAAACCGGTGTGCAAACCCTCACTAGCCGCGCCATTGTCATCGCCGCTGGTGCTAGCCCCCTAGTGCCGCCGATAGCAGGACTGGAAAACATCGATTATCTGACCTCGGATAACGTCTGGAACTTGCGCGAATTGCCCAAGCGCCTGTTGGTGTTGGGCGGTGGTCCAATAGGCTGCGAACTGACGCAAACCTTCGCTCGCTTGGGTAGTCAGGTTACGCAGGTGGAAATGGCCCCGCGCATTATGCTTCGGGAAGATCCGGAGGTATCGGACATGGTCCAGGCTCGTTTCCAGGCGGAAGGCGTGGAGGTCAAAGTTCGGCATACAGCCAAGGAATTTATTGTCGAAAACGGCGAACACATTCTGCTGGCCGAACATGTCGGCCAGATGGTCAGGATTGCCTTTGATAAGGTGCTGGTGGCGCTTGGCCGCTCGGCCAATGTGCAGGGTTACGGCGTGGAAGAAATGGGCATCGCCCTGTCGCCGCGCCGTACCTTGGACACCAATCCATTCCAGCAAACCAATTATCCCAACATCTATGCGGTCGGCGACGTGGCCGGGCCGTACCAGTTTACCCACACCGCGGCGCATCAAGCCTGGTACGCGACGGTGAATGCGCTGTTTGGCCCCTTCAAAAAGTTTCGCACCGATTACGCCGTCATCCCTTGGTCAACCTTTACCGATCCGGAAGTGGCCCGCGTGGGTTTGAACGAGCAGGAGGCGCAAGCACAGAACATCGCGTATGAAGTCTCTACTTATGGCATTGATGACCTGGATAGAGCAATAGCCGACGGCGAGGCACACGGCTTCGTCAAAGTACTGACCGTGCCCGGGAAGGATAAAATCCTCGGCGTCACCATCGTTGGTGAACATGCCGGCGACTTACTGGCTGAATTTGTGCTGGCGATGAAGCACGGTATCGGTTTGAATAAAATCCTAGGCACTATTCATATCTATCCCACCCTGGCGGAAGCCAATAAGCATGTGGCGGGCGTCTGGAAACGCAATCATGCCCCGCAAGGTCTGCTGAAATGGCTGGGCCGTTATCACGCCTGGCGGCGCAAGGTTTAAGCCATGCCAGCGCTCTATCCCGACAGTGTGCTTATGATTTTTTGCAAAGCGCCGATTCCCGGCCAAGTCAAAACCCGGCTGCAACCAGCCTTAAATGCCGAACAGGCTGCCGCAGCACACCGGCAACTGACTTCTATGACCCTGGACCGCGCCTTCGAGCAGCCTTTGTGTGCGGTCGAACTGCATTGCGCGCCAGACGCCAGCCATGGCTTTTTTCAGGAGTGTGCGCGGCGTTATCCGTTGACGCTCAAAGGGCAATCCGGCGCCGACTTGGGCGAACGCATGCACCACGCCTTTGCTGATGCCTTAGGCCGTTACCGTCACGCCATGCTGATGGGTTGCGATTGCCCCAGTCTGTCGAGTGACGATCTGCATCGCGCATTAGTGGTCTTACACGAAGGTCATGATGCGGTTATCGCACCAGCCGACGACGGCGGTTATGTGCTGATCGGCTTAAACGAAACGCAACCGAGACTGTTCAGCGACATGAGCTGGGGCCATGATCAGGTCATGGCCACCACGCGCAGTCGGGCAAATGAAATGGGTTTGAACCTTTACGAACTGGATAGCCAATGGGATGTGGACACTTACTCCGACTGGCTGCGTTATTCGGCTATGTAAACATTATGGGCAAAACCTAGCTTGATTCGCGTTATTGCCGGGAGGGGGGCGGAATTCAGGCATAGGCTGGAAAGCGAGAGCCCATGATTGAAGAGAACAGTTCACTGGCGATCGGCTCGTCGTCAATGTTGTGTAGCGAACCCGACAATTGAATAGCTGTCGAGTTGTTTCTGGCTGATTTTTAAGGATTTTTTATTGGCATAACGCTTGCTTTTGGATTTATAGCCTCTGCCGGTCACGCTTTGGCTCTTCTGTAGTCGGGAGATTGAAATTTGATCGGCGATGAACTTCCATTCAACTGTTAACTTCCGGGACAGAATATGCCAGCCACTTTTCAACTTAAAGCCAACGACGACAATCAGTATTCCTTTTCTTTTGTGAACAGTAAGGGCGAACTGATTCTGATCAGCGGCGATTACGATAACAAAGAAGAAGCTCTCCAGGGCATTAAAGAAGTGCGAACCGGCTCCTTAATGAGCAACCAGATTGCCGCCAGCAAGGTTCCTGAAGGCGATACTTTTTTTGTGATTAAAGATGCGGCCGGTGCCATCATTGTAAAAAGCGTTTTATTTAATTCAAACATGGTATTCGACAATGCGCTGCACACGGTTAAAGACAATGCCTGCGTTGCCGAAATCGTCGATCTGACACTGTAAACTTGGGCTGAAAGCGCTGCTTTAATTTTTACATAGCGAAAATAGGTAAAGACAATATGGGTGTCGAGCTAAAAATTGTTCGAGAGTTGGCCACGGTATGCGTGACTGCAAGCGAACTGGTGGCGATTGAAAATCTGCTTAAAGGCGAACTGACCAAGCCGGCATTCATCGAGCAATTCGACAAAATGGCAAACTCAATCAAGGAGTGTTACGGCGTAAGCATCGAGAGTCTAGAGACTTGGCTGGCGATGACCACCGAAACCGAGTTTTGCGAACAATTCGATGCCGTCTATGCCCACCACAAAGCCACTTACCTGAGTATTACCAACCGGCCACGGGTGGCATCGGAGCGGGCTTACCTAGATTACATGCTGCTCCGGGAATTTAAGGAGGCCCAAACTGCTTATCCGCTGCTAAAACTGACCTTCGCACGCCTGGATGAGTTTATCGATAAATGGATAACCAACGATGCCTGGCTGGCAATGTCCATCGAGAATTTGGTAAAAATGCTCTATCGGTTTCTGACCGAGGTATCCGAGCTTAAGCAAAAAGACCCAACCGATGCATTCACTATTTATCAAACGCTGATGGCCGCGCTACGCCCGTATTGCGCCTTGCTTGAAAATAACTGGATAGTCCTGGAAGAACCCGTTGGGCAGACTGAAACGGCATAAAGCCATTTCAGAAACGCCGTTATGGGGTAGGGGACGGCATATTTAAGGTGCGCGTTGTTATTGGGCAAACAGCTTGCGTATCGTCCGCAGATTAATGCCCATCGCCACGGTCTCGGCCACCAATGCCGGCCAGGCCTGCCAGATGTAATCGTTGCTTATCCATGCAAGACTGGAAGCCAACAGCGCAACGCGCATGTGGCGATTGTTCAGGTAAAACAGAGCCAGTGTGGTGTTGATCACGGCAAAGGCCGGCAATAAAGAGACAGGGCCTTGCCAAGAGCATGCCGTAAGCCCGCTAAACAAAGCCACGAAGCTCGCCGCCGTCCAGTGTTTGTGCAAACCGCTCTCCAAACGGCTGGACAGCAGGGTGCGCAGGGCGGTACTGGCCATGGTCAAACCAGCGGTCCAGGCATCCAGCAACAGGTATTGAGCGGCCCACAGCACGGCCCCGGCTGCGGACCAACGCCGAAACGCTAAGCCATCCGGCAAACAATAAGCCCGCCATTCCACCAGAATACCAATCCCGCCAATCAGGTAGGCGAGGTGCAGCAGATTCAAATCCAGTTGCAAGCTATAAGCCTTACCGCTGAGCTTTGTAAGCGGGGAAATTCCATTAATGCGTTGCCGTTGCCCCGGCATATTTGAACGGCAGATACTCGGCTTTCCAGAGATTGGCCTTAACGTAAGCTTCCAGATCGATGCCCACTAAATCTTGCCGGGTCGCGGAGCCGTCTTCCAGCGCTTTAGCCAATACCCGATTAGCCACAAATAAACTGACTTGCTTCAGATCGCCCACCGGCGGGAAAATCAGGTCGGCAGCCGAACATTTCTCCACGATGTAGTCGGCCAAAGCATAGGCAGACTCCAAGACCATTGCGTCGCTAATCCGGCTGCACTCGCCCAACACCGCGGCAAAGCCCAAGCCCGGAAATATAAAGGCATTATTGCCCTGCCCAATCGGATAAAGCCGGCCTTGATATTCGACGTCAGCGAATGGGCTGCCGGTCGCGACCATAGCCGACCCTTGCGTCCACACCAAGATGTCTTCCGGCGTGGCTTCGCAATTGGCGGTGGGGTTGGATAAAGGGAAAATAATGGGCTGGGCGTGGTTTGCCGCCATGGTTTTAATCACAGTCTCGGTGAACAAACCCGCTACACCGGTTAGTCCGAGCAATACCGTTGGCTTGGCGTGAGTGACCACCTCCAGTAGGTTGGGCACCCTATCATCGGGAATATCCCAGTCGTGGTAACTTTCCTGAGTATGCGATAGCGGTAATTTGTAGGCCTCGGTCGTAGCTTCCTTGACCACCAGGCCATGCGCATCCACCACGAAAATCCGCTGCAGAATTTGCTCCATGGTTAAACCTTCGCGCAGCATGCCTTTTTTAATGGTACTGGCTACGCCGAATCCGCCGGCACCGGCGCCCACCACCACCACGGTTTGTTCTGCGAGGGTTTCGCCTTTTTTATGGCAAGCCGAGAGCAGACCTGCCAAGGCCATCGCCCCGGTACCCTGGATGTCGTCGTTAAAACAGGGCAGCAGATCTTTGTATTTGGCCAACAAATCGAAGGCGATGTTTTTCGCAAAATCTTCCCATTGGATAATGGCTTTGGGCCAGACTGTTTGTACCGCGTTAACAAATTTATCGACCAATTCGAAATAAGGCTGGTCGTGCAAGCGCTTGCTATGCGCGCCCAAATAGAACGGATCGTCCAACAATTCACTGCGGTTGGTGCCCACATCCAGATTGACCGGCAAGGTTTGAAACGGGCACATGCCGCCGCCGACGGTATACAGCCCCAGTTTGCCGATGCAAATCGCCAAACCGCCCATACCTTGGTCGCCGATACCCAAAATCGACGAAGAATCGGTCACCACAATCATGCGAATATCGTGTAACGGGTAGTTTTGTAAAATCGTTTCGGCCCGATCGATATTGGCTGCGGAAAAAGTCAAACCGCGCGTGCTGGTGAAGTTGGAACTGAATTGTTGCACCGCCAAGCCTATGGTTGGGGTGTAGACAACGGGCACCATTTCCTCAAGATGCCGTTCTAACAGCGCGTAAAACAACACCTCGTTGCGGTCCTGCAGAGCTCTGAGAAATTGATACTTGGAAATATTGTTCGCTTGTTTTTGATAATTGACATACAAGCGGTCGAGTTGCTGCGCCATATCCGTGACTTGCGGCGGCAGCATGCCATCCAAGCCCAGTTCGATACGTTCCTGCACACTAAACGCGGTGCCTTTATTGGTGGCCGGTAGCCTGAGTAAGGTCACGCCCCGAATCGAAACCTCTACATATTTATTACCGTCGGCATCTAGCCGGTAGTCGAAATAATCGCTTAGCGTTGTCATTAAGTTTCCTTGAAAATATTTAATCGAAATCCAGGGGCAAACCAGGAGCTCGAATAGCACAAACGATGGCGCGTGTTCCCTTTATAACAGCCTAATCGGCGATGCGGTAGCCGAAAACACGCTGAATCGGCACTTTTTTTGTCGCTTATAGTTGCCGTGTTTCAAGGCGGTGCAATTACTGAGTGTTTACCGCAAAAATGCCCCAGATTGGCGCTTGTGAGATGATGTTCAGCAGGCTTTGCAAAGACACTTAACAAGACTTTCCCTCGTGAATCAAAAAACTCTGTTTGGTCATCCCATCGGCTTATTCGTGCTGTTTTTCACTGAAATGTGGGAGCGCTTTTCCTATTACGGCATGCGCGCTTTGCTGGTGTTGTATATGACCCAGCATTTAATTCAAGCCGCGCAAACCGATACCTTGGTATTCGGATTTGCGATGCTACGGACTGGTTTGGAAGCCTTTTTCGGGCCTTTATCCACGCAAGCCCTGGCCTCGCAGATTTACGGTTTATATACCGGCTTGGTGTACTTCACCCCGCTGTTCGGCGGCATTTTGGCCGACCGAGTGTTGGGGCCGCGCAAATGCGTGATAGTCGGCTGCGTGTTGATGGCTATCGGCCATTTTTTGATGGTTGCCGAAGCGTTTTTCTTGTTGGCGCTGTTGTTTTTGATTTTAGGTAACGGCTGTTTCAAGCCCAACATTTCGACACAGGTGGGCAATTTATATCCCCCCGGCGATCCGCGCCGCGACGGCGCGTTTACGATTTTTTATATGGGCATCAACCTGGGCGCGTTTTTCTCGCCGTTGATCTGCGGCACCTTGGGGCAACGCTACGGCTGGCATTACGGCTTCGGCGCCGCCGGCGTCGGGATGTTGCTGGGTTTGCTGGTCTATCTGTTTGGGCAGAAATATCTGGGTGCGGATCAATTTGTTAAACCTGCGGCTGAGGTGATAAAGCCCGAACCGCTGACTACTAAAGAATGGCAGGCACTAGGCGGCTTAACGGCTTTAGCAGTGCTGAATATTTTGTTCTGGGCAGTTTACGAGCAACAAGGCAACACGCTGCAACTGTTCGCCGAGCACAACACCGATTGGCATATCTTCGGCTGGGAAATGCCCTCCACCTGGTTTCAATCCCTGAATCCGGCCTTTATATTCTTGTTGGTACCGTTGCTCGACCGTGTTTCTCGCTACCGCGCCGGCCAGGGCCGGCAAAGTTCGAGTGTCGGCAAAATGGCATTCGGCTCGATATTGTTGGGTGCGTCGTTTTTGGTACTGATTTTCGCGGTCAGCGGTGTGCAATCCACCGACAGAATCAGCTTTCTATGGCTGGCATTGTGTACCTTGATTTACACGCTCGGCGAACTTTATCTGTCGCCGGTTGGCTTGTCGCTGGTCAGTAAAGTCTCGCCGCCGCGCTTGGTAGGCGTGCTAATGGGCATGTGGTTTCTGTCGACGTTTTTTGGCAATTATTTGTCTGGTTACATCGGCAGTTTTTACGAGCAAATGCCCAGACAGGATTTCTTTCTGTTATTGGCAGCGATGGGCGGCGCTACCGGCTTAGCTATATGGGCGTTCAAACCGCTATTAAAGAGGGCGGTCGGGTCGGATTAGCCATCATGTATCAGTGTAGACCGACCACTTGCGATTGACAGGTTTGGGGACGGGCTGCGTTTAGCTGCTACCTGGCAATTTTTTGATTCTTCTCAGGATTCTTTATCCAACCGGTTTTGCAGTTGTCGGTATGGCGATGCATGGCTTTATTGCGGCAACGCGAGCGTATCACCACATGAACAACATCGCCTGTCGTTCGCCCAATTTACCGGATCAGTCCATCTCAGCAGCAGGCGCTGTCAGTCTTGGTTGATTCGCTGCCGGGTCCGGGCGAGCAGTCGAATAAGCCGAAATGGCGGGTTTTGTCGCCCAATATTTGGAAGTGTTCGCCATAGCGGCTACCTGCCAGCATGTCGGCGGTGTTTCCGCAGACTCTTAACGGCCGGCCGGTTTCGAAATGATGATGATCGTCCAAATCAAAGCTGTGCGGGTGCTGCTCAATAGTGCCCAAATACGTTGCGACCTGGCCGAAGTCCTCGCAACGGTCTTCCAGGGGCATTTTAAAGGCGCGCACCGTCACCGAATCGAACTTGACCATGCCGATTTTGGCGAACACGTCCGGGTCGTCGATGCTGATGGCGTTTTGTTTGACCTTGCGGACATCGGGGCAGTCTAGGTCGTGCAATATGCGTCGGAAGTCTTCCCAATACAAAGCACCGCCCAGACATTCGCCTAATAGCACCGGGTCTTGGCGCAGTTCGAACGGGATGCGGCGATCGGCAAAAACATCGGAAAAATACAGCTCGCCGCCGGGCTTCAACACCCGGAATATTTCCGCCAGCACGCTGGGTTTTTCCGGCGACAGGTTGATCACGCAATTGGAGACCACCACGTCGACACTGTTGTCGGCGATACCTACGGTGTGCAGGTTTTCGATGTGACCGTGCAAAAACTCAACATTGGCAAATCCAAAGCGCTCGGCATGCCAGTTGCGATGACGCACGGCCACTTCTAGTTGCTCGGGAGTCATGTCTACGCCGATTACCCGTCCTGACGCGCCGACCAGCTTCGACAACAGATAGCAATCGCGGCCGGTGCCGCAGCCCAAATCCAGCACGGTTTTACCCGTTAATGCGGGGGGTAAGGGAGAGCCGCAGCCGTAAAACCGTTCCAACACTTCGGGATGCAGGTTGGTCAGCAAGGCTTTTAAATAGCTTGGCATGGCGTCGATGCTGCAACAGGCGCTGGTTTTCAGATCGTTGCTGGATTGCAAGACCTGACCATAATAATGGCGGACCGATTCGCTGATTTCGATACTGGTAGTCATGGAAAGCCTCGTGTTTTTATTATTGAAGATAAGTGCTAAGGGCGTTTTAAATGGCTGCGGCACAGATAGCCGCGCAGGGTAAGGCCCGCAGCCAGGATAAGGCAATCGATGCAATCACTCCAGTATTGGCCTAGCCGCTGCCAAGTCGATACCGAATTGGTTTGTGTGTCTGAAAAGCTGTGATGGGTCGTCAGAATCACCGGCATTCCGGCATAAGCTGTGAAGGCAATTCTGAACGGTAATGTACGTATCAACTCGTCCGGGAAATTGGCGCTACTGCTGCTGAATAGAATAGGGGAGAGCATGGGAAATTTCCTTAATCGGATCGGTGACACGCTCTAAGTTGTAAGGGTTGGCTTAAACCTTACAACAATATTCCACAATAGATAAATCGCTGCTTGGTTCTGATGATAAACGCAATGCCGTTAAGTTCCGCTTGGGCATTGTTCATGCCGTATAAGCCCCATCGATCCTCTTTTTAAAAGGGGAAGGACTTAAATTTGATGTTATTGATGATGACGCCTCTGTGAACGGAAAGACTGATTGTTTCAGGCACTGCTTGACAAATAATCATAGAATCTCAGCCCCAACGGCATACCCACGATAAATAGGCTCGGGTTAATAAATAGTTAAAGCCCAAGCCATGAATAGACGGCCGAGCTGAGATAATAGTAGTAAAGTCTGGCGCTACTGGATAGTGCCGGTACAGCTCAATTTCTGAGCACACAGTAACGGAGCGGAGAGCGAGGTTTTCATTGCACCCGTTCAGAATGACCGGGATTGCGTGATTTTTATCCCGTTTGCCCGGACTGTGCTTGGTGTAATGCCACGAAGTCGGACATTGCCAGGCTACCAATAACGTTGGCATCGTTGTCCAGTATGTCGTAAAGCACCCCCGTGCTGCGGATGCTGAACAACAGGATGACGTCAATGTCGCCGCCTCCTTCCCGGTGCGGAACCTCGCTGGCTGGGCTGACGGTGTAGCTGCCGACTGGTCTGATCTCCTTCAAGGTGCCGTCGGCGTGGTAGATTCTATGTTCGCCTTGAATGACGAAAATGTGGTTTGGCGCTTTGTGTCGGTGCAGCACTATTTGTTGGCCGGCGGCAAATTTGAACAAGACGTCGACAATGTTGGCGTCGGTGTCGATGTTTAGAATGAAATAGCGTAAATGCTCGAAGCCCTCCAGGGTTTGCCAATCGATACGGCGGTCGTCGAAAAGATATGTGTTCATGGTGTGTTCTCTGCTTGATAGTGGCTGGGTATGCAGGCTGATGTTTGGGCTCTGAATATCGCGGACAGTTGCAGTGTAGGTGAGGCGGTGGCCTGGGTAAGCTGATATTTGCCCGAAAAGGGCGGGCAAATTGCCCGCTCTTACGTGGTGGTCGAACCGCGTGGCCGACATCAAAGGCAGGCAGTTGGCCAATGATGCAGGCCTGGCACGGTAGGCAATAACTGCACAGGGTTTGGTTTTGTTGTAGGATTCAAGTATGAACCGGCCAGCCGTTTATGGCGGGCTCCTGAAACAATCGCGTCCAAAAGCGTGGCGCCACTCAACTCTATCGCAAATTATGAAACAGCCGGATATGAGCATCGATGCTCGCAAGCAGGAATTGGCCCACTATTTGGAAAAACAACCCTATATGACGGAGTTGGATGGCATAACTTTGAAGATTGCGAAAAATGTGTTTCCGTCCGACTTTGGGTTGACCAGCTCATTTTTTGGGAATTTCATTCTGCAACAACCGTCCGCCGAAATGGCTTTGGATATGGGCTGCGGCAGCGGCTATTTCGCGTTTTTGTTAAAAAAAATAGGCTGCGCCAGCGTCATGGGTGTCGATTTTAATCGGGACGCAGTAGATTGCACCTTGGAAAACACGCGCTTTAATCCTGAATTGGCGCCTATCGATTTTCTGCACAGCGATTTATTTGCCGATGTGCCGCACACGCTGTTTGATCTGATCGTTTTTAATTTTAATTATTACCCGTCCGACGGCACCTTCGGGCTGAACGAAGACGGTGGGCGCGATATATTGAGACGGTTTTTCCATCAAGTGAAAGACTATATTACCGAGCACACGCGGATTTATATTCCCTACTCGGATTTTGTCGGCGAGGAGCACGACCCGAAAAACATCGGCCCGGATTTCGGTTTTTCGGTTACCGTGGAAGAAAGCACCGTTAATCATGCCGGCGCGCACCATATTTATAAGGTTATGAAAGCGTAATAGCTGACGCGCTTGGGACTTGGGATGAGATGAACTCTAGTCTGGCGACTTTTAATTCTGTGGGTTGCCGCCGCGCCGTCTGGCTGCTTGTTTAGCGGCCTTTTGCTCGCGGATGGCGGCCAGTTCCAGCATTTCCGCTTCTATCATCTCGGGGGTTTCCAGGGTGATTTGACCCAAAGTACCGGCGCGCAATTCATTCATTAGTAGCTTGGCGGCTTTGTCCAATTCGACGATGCCGCCGCTACGCAAACAGCCGCGTTTCGCGCCGATGGCTTGTAATAGCGCGAGCGGTTCTTCTGGCAAAGGTGCCAAACGATAGCGCTGGCTTAGCTGCTCCGGGTAGGCTGTACGCAGATATTCCAGGGCATACAGCGCGATGTCGTCGTGTTGGAAAGCCGTATCCTTGATGGCACCGCTTACTGCCAACCGGTAGCCGCTGTGGCGGTTTTCCACATTGGGCCAGAGTACGCCAGGGGTGTCGGATAGTACGATGTTATTGGCCAAATTGATTTTCTGCTGTTGCTTGGTAACGGCAGGTTCGTTGCCGGTCTTGGTGATGGTACGGCCGGCCAGCACATTGATAATGGTGGATTTGCCGACGTTGGGTATGCCCATGATCATGGTGCGGATGACTTTGTTGGCGGCGGTTTTCTCCGGCAGCATCTTCGCGCACAAGTCAATAATCTGTTTGATTTTTTCCGGTTGTTGGGTAGTGACGGCCAGGGTTTTGACGGCCTGTTCGCGTTCTAGATAGGCTTGCCATGTTTTAGTCAGTTCAGGATCGGCCAAGTCAGTTTTGCTGAGAACGCGGATAGTGGGTTTGTCTCCACGTAGATTCGCCAGCATGGGATTTTGGCTGCTGTAAGGAATGCGGGCGTCGAGTATTTCGATCAGCAAATCGATGTCGGGCAAGGCGTACTTGATCTCCTTGCTGGCCTTGTGCATGTGGCCGGGATACCATTGAATTTGCATGGGTTGTGCTGCGGTAAGTGGAAAAAATAGAATTGTACCTTTTATCGGGCCGGCGCTATTGATTACTGGTTTGTCTTTAGGGCCTATAGGTGCAGGATGGTAAGCGCCCTTCAACAGGGGTAGAGCCCCGACATGTTTAAAAAGCCGGATTTCTGTACGCCGCAACGCGCCGCGGCGGTAGACGTACAGGACTGCTTGTTGCTACAATCCAGCCTATTTTTGGTGCTTTTGGCACATCTCGACGCAAGTCTTTCACACTCATCCCGGAGAAAACTCTATGGCAATTAAAGTTGCAATTAACGGTTATGGTCGTATCGGTCGCAATGTCATGCGCGCTTTGTACGAATCAGGTCGCACCAACGAGATCCAAGTGGTCGCTATCAACGATTTGGGCGATTCCAAAACCAACGCACACTTGACCAAATACGATACCGTACACGGTAAATTTCCGTTTGATGTGTCTGTCGACGGCGATTACATCGTGATCAACGGCGATAAAATCCGGGTATTTGCTGAAAGAGATCCCGCTAAATTGCCTTGGGCTGAGTTGGGAATTGATGTGGTTCATGAGTGCACCGGCTTCTTCACCAGCAAAGCCAAAGCGTCTGCGCATATCACTGCCGGTGCTAAAAAAGTCATTATTTCTGCACCTGGCGGCAACGATGTCGATGCCACGATTGTTTACGGTGTTAACCACCAAACTTTGAAAGCGTCCGACACCGTTATCTCCAATGCTTCTTGCACCACTAACTGCTTGGCGCCTTTGGTTAAACCTTTGATGGACAGCATCGGTGTCGATCACGGTTTGATGACTACCATTCACTCGTACACCAACGACCAAGTGTTGACCGACGTATACCACAGCGACTTGCACCGCGCGCGTTCAGCTACTCAATCCATGATCCCAACCAAAACCGGTGCGGCTGCCGCGGTAGGCTTGGTATTGCCGGAAATGAAAGGCAAACTGGACGGTTTTGCTATGCGCGTACCAACCATCAACGTGTCTGTCGTGGATTTGTGCTTCCAAGCCTCACGCAACACCACCAAAGAAGAAATCGATAGCGTGCTGCGCGAAGCGGCTGCCGGCCCATTGAAAGGCATTTTGGCGATCAACGACGAGCCTTTGGTGTCCATGGACTTTAACCATAACCCACATTCTTCTATCTACGAAGCAGGCCTGACCAAAGTCACCGGCGGCAATTTCGTGAAAGTTCTGTCCTGGTATGACAACGAGTGGGGTTTCTCAAACCGTATGCTCGATACCACGGTTGCTTTGTTTAACGCCAAATAAAGGGTTTACATGCTGTTACGAAGAACGAAAATCCTGGCTACGCTGGGACCTGCTACGGACAAGCCCGGTGTACTTGAAGAGTTGTTCGAGGCTGGAATCGACGTTGTCAGGCTTAATTTCTCGCACGGTTCGGCACAGGATCATATCGACCGCGCCAACCGGGTTCGCGAGCTGAGTAAAAAAACCGGGCGTCGCGTCGGTATTCTGGCCGATTTGCAAGGTCCGAAAATCCGTATCGAGCGGTTTAAAGAGAACAAAGTTTGGTTGGAAGAAGGTCAAGCTTTTGCTTTGGACATTAATCTAGGCAAACTGGATGGCGACAACACCCAAGTCGGCATCAGCTACGAGCCGTTGGCGCGGGAAGTGAAGCCGGGTACACGGTTGTTGCTGGACGACGGGCGGGTTGTATTAGACGTGGTCAATGTTGAAAACAACACCCGCGTCAATACCACGGTAGTAGTTGGCGGCGATTTGTCCAACAACAAAGGCATCAATTTGTTGGGTGGCGGTTTGTCCGCGGCAGCTTTGACTGACAAAGACAAAGAAGACATCAAAACCATCGCGGTGATTCAAGCTGATTACGTGGCGATTTCCTTCCCGCGTACGGCAGCCGATATGAACGAAGCCCGTGAGCTGTTGCAAGCAGCCGGTTCTTACGCCGGCTTGGTGGCCAAGGTAGAGCGCGCGGAAGCGATGGAAGTTATCGACGAAATCATCCTGGCCTCGGACGCGATCATGGTCGCGCGTGGCGACTTGGGTGTGGAAATCGGCGACGCCAATTTGCCGGCTGCGCAAAAACTGCTGATCAGCCGTTCGCGCGAGTTGAACCGGGCGGTGATCACGGCTACGCAAATGATGGAGTCGATGATCGAGAATCCAATCCCGACCCGTGCGGAAGTATTCGATGTGGCCAACGCCATTGTCGATGGTACCGATGCGATCATGTTGTCCGCGGAAACCGCCTCAGGCAAGCATCCGGTGAAAACCGTGCAAGCCATGGTTCGCATTTGTTTGGAAACTGAAAAGCAACCTAGCGTGACCAAGTCCATGCACAGGATGACCGACAAGTTCGAACGGATGGACGAAGCGATTGCGATGTCTGCGATGTATATGGCCAACCATACCAAAATTGCCGGTATAGCGTCTTTGACCGAGTCGGGTTCTACTCCGCTTTGGATGTCGCGGATCAGCTCGGATATTCCTATCTTTGCCTTCAGCAGTCAGGAGCGCACTTTGGGGCGTGTGACTCTTTACAAAGGTGTGTTTCCGATTCCGTTTGCTAAGGAGAAAATGGAGTCGGCCAGCGTGACCGACAGCCTGATCAAGGCTTTGAAAGTCCGTGGTGTCGTAAAAGCGGGCGATGCACTGATCCGCACCAAAGGCGACTTGACCGGCGCCAGCGGCGGCACTAACTCCCTGAAAGTTATCACCGTCACCGACTAATTTTTTAGTCGGCTTGCCTTGTTTCGCGGCGTTCGGTTTATCCGCACGCCGCGTCTTCAACCTATTCTAAGCAGCATCCAGTTTGGCATAAGCCAGCATCAGCCATTTGATGCCCGCGTTGCGGAAGTTGATTTGCACCCGTTCCTGTTCGCCTTCGCCTTCCATTTGCAGGACCACGCCTTCGCCGAATTTCTCGTGCCTGACAGGCTGGCCCAGTTTGTAAGTACCCTTGCTGCCCAGGCTTTTGGTTTGTGGTGCACTATTGCTGGCCGGTCTGCTGACGTTGGCGCGTAACCTGATTTCCTGAATCGATTCCGGCGGCAGTTCGCGCAAAAACCGCGAGGCGCGCGGATAACTATCCTTGCCGTAAAGCCGCCGCGACTCGGCGTGCGTCAGATATAGCTGCTGCATTGCCCGAGTTATGCCGACATAGCACAACCGGCGCTCTTCCTGTAATCGCCCGGGATCGTCCAGCGCTTGTTGCGAAGGGAATAGGCCTTCTTCCAGGCCCACCAGAAACACCAGTTTAAATTCCAAACCCTTGGCGGAATGCAGTGTCATCAACTGTACGCAATCTTCGTCGACTTCGCCTTGCATTTCGCCGGCTTCCAATGCGGCGTGCGCTAAAAACATGTCCAATTCGCCCATGTTTTCGGCGTTTTCGCTGTCGTAATCGAATAAGCGGGCGGCGTTGACCAACTCCTCCAGGTTTTCCACCCGGGCTTCGCCTTTATCTTGCTTTTCTTTTTTATACAGCTCGATCAAGCCGCTGGTCTCGACGACTTGTTTGACCGTTTCATGCAGGCTCAGATCTTTAGTCGTGTCGCCGAGCGCGATAATCAGGTTTAAAAAACCGCGCAAGGCATTGGCGGCGCGCGCCGGTAATTGATTGTGTTCCAGCATTGCCAAGGCTGCTTGCCACAGCGACAACTGTTGTTGGCGGGCCAGGATGCGCATGTCGTCCAGGGTTTTGGCGCCGATGCCGCGCGTCGGCGTATTCACCACCCGTTCGAACGAAGGATCGTCGTGCGGATTGCTGGACAGACGCAGATAGGCGAGGGCGTTCTTGATTTCCATCCGTTCGAAAAAGCGCAGGCCACCGTAAACCCGATATGGCGTGGCGGTGGTCATCAAGCGTTCTTCAAATTGCCGGGATTGGGCATTGGAGCGATACAGAATTGCGGTGTCGCTGCGCAAGCCGCCGTCTTTCACCCATTGCCGAATTTTCTCGACGACGAAATAGGCTTCATCTTGCTCGTTGAACGCTGAGTACAGAGAAATGGCATGGCCTTCGCCGGCATCAGTCCACAATTCCTTACCCATCCGATTGTCGTTATTGGCGATCAAGGTGTTGGCGGCTTTCAGAATATGGCCGCTGGAGCGGTAGTTTTGTTCCAGACGGACGATGCCGTGCTCCGGATAGTGCTTTTGGAAATTAAAAATATTCTCGATTTTAGCGCCGCGCCAGCCGTAGATCGATTGATCGTCGTCGCCGACCACGAACAGATTGTTGTTGCCATCGGTAAGCAGGCGCAGCCAAGCGTATTGGATGGTGTTGGTGTCCTGGAATTCGTCGACATGGACTTGTTGGAAGCGCTGCCGGTAAAAGGCCAGTAAGTCGTCGTTATCGCGCAGCAATTCATGAGCTCTCAGTAACAATTCAGCAAAATCCACTAAGCCGGAGCGTTGGCACACTTCTTCATATGCCAGGTAAACTTCCTTCATCTGCCGGTTATAAAAATCGCCGCTGTCCTGCACGTGCTTGGCGCGGATGCCTTCGTCTTTTTGCGCGTTGATAAACCATTGCGCCTGCTTGGGCGGCCACTTGCTGTCATCCAGATTCAGGTTTTTCATCAGCCGTTTGATGATACGCATTTGATCGTCGCTATCCATCACCTGAAAGGTTTCGGGTAGATTGGCTTGCTTGGCGTGCTGCCGCAATAAGCGGTGGGCCAGGCCGTGGAAAGTGCCTATCCACATGGCACGGGCCGGAGTTTCGAGTAAATCTTCGATGCGATGGCGCATCTCGTTGGCGGCTTTGTTAGTAAAGGTCACCGCCAGGATGTTGTAGGGCGAAATGTGGTTGACTTGAATATGCCAGGCAATGCGATGGACCAGTACCCGGGTTTTGCCGCTACCGGCGCCGGCCAGTACCAGCATGGCTTGCATGGGCGCGGAAACGGCCAGACGTTGGTCGTCGTTTAAAGAGGTGATGATAGAAGAGACGTCCATTTTTTATAACTTGCAGATTTTGAAGAGCTGTGTATATTTGCTTGCCTTTAAGGGAAGGCCGTGCGTCGGGACTAATAACTACAACACAGAGAGGATTGGAAATGAGCTTCGATTATAAACGTTTGATCAAATTTGAGCACAACATCGGCGAGAAAGATAAGAAAGTTCGCATGGTTTCTGGCGTGGTGTTGCTCAGCGTATCGCTGTTTACCGCCAGCATCCTGATGTTGTTGGTTGGCTTGGTCTTGGTTGCGACCAGTTATTCCGGCTGGTGCCCGGTATATTCCGGTATGGACAAAAATACCTTGGGTGCTGATGCAGGGTCTACCGGTCAATAACTGCTAGTGGCCAGCTCCGAATCTGCGCCTTTGGCGCGGATTCGGATTCAAAAAAACCTTATTAATCTTGTTTGTTGTACTCGCCTTCGATAATGGTTTGCGAGTCTCGTGCCTGTTTAAACACAGAGCCCATCTGAGTTTGCAGCAAATGATGCTCGATAATGTACTGAGCAATCTTTCTGCGTAAGGTTGGAATCGTACAAGCGAAACCCAACAGGTCGGTGAAAAATCCCGGCGTCAATAACAACGCTCCGCCTACCAGCAATATCGGGCCCTCGATCATTTCATAAGCCGGAATTTCCCCTTGTGCCAACCCGGACTGGAAGCGCTGCCAGGTGGTGAAACCTTGCCGACGTAGTAGCCAAGCGCCCAAAACCGCAGTAAAAACCACCAGCAAAATAGTGGGAAAGGCGCCGATCAAGCCGCCGACTTGCAATAGCACGTATATTTCCACAAACGGCACGATCAAAAAAGCGATAAACAGAATTTGCATGGTTTTCATGGTGAGTCCGGTTGCGGTAAAAAGCCGCTAATACTAAGAGCATCTTGGTGCAAATTCCAGGATAATATCGCGATGTATCAATTGATTCTTTGTACCTGCCCGGACCTAGAGGTTGCTGACAAACTGGCCGGCACTCTGATAACCCAAAAATTAGCGGCCTGCGTGAACATCTTGCCAGGTGTGCGCTCGGTTTATGAATGGCAAGGTGAAATTGAAACCGCTCAGGAACATTTGCTGCTCATCAAAAGTCCTCAAGACCGCTATGCGGCCATTGAAGCGACGCTGAAAAGCCTACACCCTTACCAACTCCCGGAAATTATTGCGGTCGCGATAGAAAGCGGCTCGCTGGATTATTTGAAATGGATAGACTCATGCCTTGGCATCGACTGATTTTATTATGTTTATTCGCTGTTTTTTGGCGCACTGCGGCGGCGCTGGACAGCCAGGATTTTTTGCCCCCGGAGCAGGCATTCAAGTTAACTGCCACGGCCGAAACTGCCGATAAAGTTGAATTGCATTGGCAGATAGTCGAAGGCTACCACCTGTATCGCGATAAGACCAAGTTCCAGTCACAAACCGAATCGATTCAGCTGGGCCAGGCGAGCATGCCGGAAGGCGTTACCGAGCATGACCCAAGTCTGGGCGAGGTGGTGGTGTATCGCAACACGCTGGATGTAGTGGTGCCGCTGATTAGTCAAGGTCGTGAAACCCAATTAAAGCTGCTGGTTAAATACCAAGGTTGTGCGGATGCCGGGGTTTGTTATCCGCCGCAAAAAGTACTGTTGGATGTGGCGCTCCCTGCAGCTTCGGCCGCCGCAAACAATGGGGCGCTCAACCAGTTCGTCAAAGGTCTAAAGGGTTTGTCGCCCGGCTTGTTTTCTGAGGAGTTATTGCCGGCGGAACAAGCCTTTCAGTTTTTCGCGACTTTGAAAGATCCGCATACTGTGCAAGCAACCTGGCAAATTGCCGAGGGTTATTACCTCTATAAGGATAAGTTGTCGGTCAAAGCGGAGGGCTCTACCCAGACGCGGTTGTCGCCGTTGCAACTTCCGGAAGGCGCTGCTTACCACGACGCTGAGTTCGGTCAGGTGCAAATCTACCGAAACCAGATCAGCGTCGATATACCGCTGTTGCGAGATAGCAAGGCCGGCGAAACCATTGAGTTGCTGGCAAAGTTTCAAGGTTGCGCCGACCGCGGTGTGTGCTATCCGCCCATGCAATCCAAGGTGAGCCTTGACTTGCCGCCTACTGATGCATTGCCGCAAGCCAAACCGGCCGCGGTTGCCGAGTTGTCGGAGCAGGATAAAATTGTCAATGCCTTGCGGCATGATAGCTTGGCACTGACTTTACTCAGTTTTTTCGGGTTTGGCTTGTTGCTGGCCTTTACCCCATGTGTGTTTCCGATGATTCCAATTCTGTCCGGCATCATCGTCGGCCATGGTGACCAAATCGGTACGCGCAAGGCCTTCTTGCTGTCCTTGAGTTATGTACTGGCTTCGGCGTTGATGTATACACTGTTCGGTATCTTGGCGGCTTTGTTCGGCAGCAATCTGCAAGCGACCTTTCAAGAGCCTTGGGTAATCGCCGTGTTTTCAGGATTATTCGTACTGTTATCGCTGTCTATGTTTGGTTTTTACCATTTGGAGCTGCCGAAATCGCTGCAGTCTGCCTTGCATCACTCCAGCGATAAGCATCGCGATGGTTCATATCTCGGCGCGGGTATCATGGGGGCGCTGTCGTCGCTGATCGTCGGGCCCTGCGTGGCAGCCCCGCTGGCAGCGGCATTGATTTACATCGGTCAAACCGGTGATGTGGTGTTGGGCGGTTTGGCGTTGTTCATGATGGGCCTTGGTATGGGTGCACCGTTATTACTGTTGGGCGCATCAGCTGGAAAACTGCTGCCCAAGGCCGGTGATTGGCTGAATGCCACCAAAGCCGTATTCGGCGTCGCGATGCTGGCCGTGGCGGTGTGGATGTTATCGCGGATTCTGCCGGCTGCGGTGACGATGTTTTTGTGGGCTTTATTGTTGGTTATTCCGGCCATATTTCTCGGGGCAATCGATTCTTTGCCGGAAACGGCTTCCGGTTGGCGTAAACTGCGGAAAGGTTTGGGCATTATCATGCTCGTATTTGGCGTTTTGCAGTTGATCGGCTTGAGCGCCGGAAACGATAATCCCCTACGGCCCCTGCAAGGCATGGGTTTCAATGCGCAAGCGCAGGAACCGGTTCAGGGGCTTAGTTTTCAGCGGGTGGCATCGGTGGCGGAATTGGACCAGCGCATCCAGCAAGCAACGGCCAGCGGCAAGCTGGTGATGCTGGATTTCTATGCCGATTGGTGTATTTCCTGTAAAGAGATGGAGGCTTACACCTTCACCGATCCGCAGGTTAAGCGACAATTGGCTGATTTTGTGCTGCTCCAGGCCGACGTGACCGATAACAATGAGGCAGATAAAGCCTTGTTAAAACGCTTCGAGCTAGTTGGGCCGCCGGGCATCATATTTTTTGGTGCCGATGGCCGTGAACAGGCTGCGCAGCGCGTGATCGGCTACCAGGATGCCGCTACTTTTTTAAGAACCTTGCAACAACTATGAATAAAAAAATCATACTGATAGTCACCGCTATTGCCTTTGTTGCACTGGCGGCCGGTCTGTTTGTCAGACAATATTTCGCAGCCCCTGAAGCCGGTAAACCGACTCCGCAAATCAATTTTAGCTTGCCTGACCTGGCGGATACGCCGCAATCGGTCGCGCAATGGCAAGGCAAAATATTGATTATCAACTTCTGGGCAACCTGGTGTCCGCCCTGTTTGAAGGAAATTCCCGAGTTCATCAAGCTGCAGGACGAGTATAAAGACAAAGGCGTGCAGTTTGTCGGTATTGCCATCGAAGACAAGCAACCGGTAGAAGACTACCTTAAGCGTATCAAGATCAATTATCCGGTGTTGATTGGCGGCGAAGGTGCAACAATGTTGGCTCAACAGCTGGGCAATGTCATCAACACCGTGCCATTCACGGTGATCATTAATCAACAAGGGCAAATTGTGCATCATCAATTAGGCGAATTGACCCGAGAAAAAGTGCTGGAAGTGATTGCACCGTTGTTGACGGCAAAATGACTGAAAAATCGCTAAAACGCAGGCTAATGAAGTGAAAAGCGGTTTATCTGGACAAAAACCTACAAATTAGGCAGAATTCATTCTTATTTGGCTAATTTTTGTTCGACACCGGCAATGGCAAACCTCACGGTTCTCAATGGACCCAATTTAAATCTGTTAGGCGTCCGGGAACCTGGGCTTTACGGTAGCAAAACATTGCAAAGCATTCAGCAGGGGATGGAGCGGTTGGCCCAAACATTGGGGCATCAATTAAATTTCCTGCAAAGCAACGCCGAGCATGAAATTGTTGAACAAATTCATCAGGCTTATCGGCAGGGCGTCGATTTTATCATTATCAATCCCGCCGCATTTACCCATACCAGCGTGGCTATTCGCGATGCCTTGCTGGCAACCAAGATTGCATTCATAGAAGTACATTTATCGAACGTGCATGCCCGTGAGCCTTTCAGGAAGCATTCGTATTTTTCGGATATCGCCGTCGGCGTTATCTGCGGATTGGGGGCGAACGGTTACGAATTGGCTTTGCAAGCCGCTCATCAGATATTACTAGAGAGAACTCAGAACAATGGATATTAGAAAAATAAAAAAACTGATTGATCTTATCGAGGAATCCGATATTGCTGAAATAGAGATTCGCGAAGGCGAAGAATCAGTGAAAATCAGCCGTTATTCGGCGGCTGCGCCGGTACAATATGCTGCGCCGGTGGCTTCGGCACCGGTAGCGGTTGCTGCAGCCTCCGCCGCGGTCGCGCCAGTGGAAGAGAAAGTCAGTGGTCATGTTGTGAAGTCGCCGATGGTTGGGACTTTTTATCGCTCTGCATCGCCTGGTTCAGCGGCATTTGTCGAGGTAGGTCAGTCGGTTAGCAATGGTCAAACCTTGTGCATCATCGAAGCGATGAAGATTTTGAATCAGATCGAAGCGGATAAAAGCGGCAAAATCAAACAGATTCTGGTTGAAAACGGCCATCCGGTCGAATATGGCCAACCTTTGTTCATCATTGAATAACGGACAAAGGGGCTGGACTAATGTTTGAGAAAATTGTTATCGCCAATCGCGGCGAGATTGCTTTGCGCATTTTGCGGGCCTGTCGCGAATTGGGTATTAAAACCGTGGCAGTGTATTCCGAAGCAGATCGTGACTTAAAACACGTCAGACTGGCCGATGAAGCAGTCTGTATCGGTCCTGCTGCGTCGGCCGCCAGCTATTTGAATATCCCGGCGATTATCAGCGCCGCAGAAGTCACCGATGCCGAAGCCATCCATCCCGGTTACGGTTTCTTATCCGAAAATGCCGATTTTTCTGAGAAAGTGAGTCAAAGCGGCTTTGTATTTATCGGTCCAAGGCCTGATACCATTCGGATGATGGGTGACAAAATCGCCGCAAAAAAAGCCATGCAGGCTGCGGGTATCCCTTGTGTGCCGGGTAACGGCGATCCTTTGGGGGATGACGAGGAAACCAATCTGAAAATGGCGCGGGAAATTGGTTATCCTGTGATCATTAAGGCTGCTGGCGGCGGCGGCGGTCGTGGCATGCGCACTGTGCACACCGAGAGCGCGTTGCTAAATGCCATTGCAATGACCAAGGCCGAGGCCGGCACCGCGTTTGGCAATAGCACCGTCTATATGGAAAAGTTTCTGGAAGATCCGCGGCATATCGAGTTTCAGGTGTTGGCAGACTCGCACGGCAATGCGATACATCTGGGCGAGCGGGATTGTTCCATGCAGCGCCGTCATCAAAAAGTGGTGGAAGAAGCGCCTGCGCCGGGTATTACCGAAGAGCAACGCAAACAGATGGGCGAGCGTTGCGCGCTGGCTTGCCGGGAAATTGGTTATCTAGGTGCCGGTACTTTCGAGTTTCTCTATGAAAAAGGCCAGTTTTACTTCATAGAAATGAATACGCGGGTGCAGGTCGAGCATCCGGTCACCGAGATGATTACCGGTTTCGATATTGTGAAGGAACAGCTACGCATCGCTGCGGGCGAGCCGTTATCGATCACGCAAGAACAGGTGAAGTTTACCGGTCATGCGATCGAATGCCGTTTGAATGCCGAAGATCCGAAAACTTTTATGCCCAGCCCCGGCGTGATCGATCAATTCCATATGCCGGGTGGCCCGGGTATCCGTTGCGAGACGCATATCTATAATGGCTATAAAGTGCCGCCGTATTACGATTCCATGATCGGCAAGCTGATTGCACACGGCGACGATAGAGCCAGTGCGATTGCCCGGATGAAGACCGCACTGAGTGAAATGGTGATAGACGGCATCAAAACCAATATCCCCTTGCAACAGAGCATTATGGCTGACGCGGCGTTCGCTCTGGGTGGGCAAAATATCCATTACCTCGAAAAGAAATTGGGTATCCATTAATTCGGTAAGGGCGAGGAGATGACGAAAATGGCGTCTTCTTTCCCTGCTAAACGCTTTATATAACTATGGCCTGGCATCAGCTTTCCGTTATCACCGACGAAACCACTGCTCCGGACATATCGGAGTTTTTCAGCGAATTGGGCGCGGTCTCGGTGACTTACAGCGATGCCGATGATGAGCCGGTTTACGAACCGGCCATTGATCAAACCAAAATCTGGACTCGTACTCGGGTCACGGCTTTGTTCGAGCTCGATACCGATCCGGATATTGTTCGCAACTTGTTGTTCAATCAGTTTATCGGTCAGCCTTTGCAGGAATGGGTAGCCGAGGTTTTGCAAGATCAAGCCTGGGAGCGGGCGTGGATGGAGCATTTCCAGGCGATGAAGTTTGCCAATCGTTTATGGATTTGCCCCAGCGGCCAGGAACAGCACGAGCCGGGTACGGTTTGCATGACTTTGGATCCCGGCTTGGCATTCGGTACCGGAACTCATCCGACGACTGCATTGTGTTTGGAGTGGTTGGCCGGTAACGATATTAAGGATAAAGTGTTAATCGACTACGGCTGTGGATCGGGGATTCTTGCCGTCGCAGCGTTGTTACTGGGTGCCAAGCGGGCGCATGCGGTAGATATTGATCCGCAGGCGTTGACCGCCAGTCAATACAACGCCGAAAAAAATCAGGTTCAGCAACGGATTGATTATTATCTGCCCGAACAGTTTTCCGGGTTTGCAGCTGATTTGGTACTTGCCAATATTCTCGCTAAACCGCTGATTGAGCTGGCCCCAACGATTGGCGCATTGGTCAGGCCGGGCGGGCAGTTGGTTTTGTCGGGCATCTTGAACGAACAAGCCGAGTCTGTAGCGGCAGCTTATCGAGAGCAGGGGTTTGTTGTGGCGCCGCCGGTCAGCCAGGAAGACTGGTGTCGATTGGATGCCCATAAACCCGACTGAATAGATGTTTAGCCGGTGTCCGCATTGCGCTGAGCAGCACGAAGTTACCGTCGAGCATTTGCGGCAATCGCGTGGCTTGTTGGATTGTTCGGTTTGCGGTAACTCTTTCGATGCGTTGCGATTCCTTAGTGAAGATAAAGATTCGCGACTGAACGACGACTTGCCGTATCCAGACCTCCAAACTTTAGACCAGGGGCCGCAGACTCGGCGGGTTTGGTTTGTTGCCACCAGCTTATTGGCATTGTTATTGGTGGCACAAATACTGTATTTCGAAGGTTATCGTTTAACTATGCAGCCTCAGCTCAGAGCACATTTAGATAAAGTTTGTGCGACATTATCTTGTCGGTTACCGCCATATAGAAATCTTGAGGAATTGAGCGTTTCGCATAGCGATTTGCGAGTTCGAAGCGATAGCAGTTATTTGTTTAACGCTGTACTTAGTAATCAGGCGCCTTTTGCGCAAGCCGCGCCTGATTTGAAGCTGAGTGTGTTGAATTTTAATGGACAGGCCATTGCGGAGCGGGTGTTTAGTTCTGCGGAGTACCTTCTAAAACCCACAACACTCGCCCCGGAGCAAACGGTCGAAATTCGGTTGTTTGTTGTGGCGCCTGCTGCGCCAATTGGCGGTTATACCTTTACCTTACTTTAGGGCAATATGAGCTACCCGGAACTGTTTCTAAAAAAAAACGAAGACAAACGTCTGCGGCAAGGGCATTTGTGGGTGTTCAGCAACGAGGTCGATACCCAGCGCAGCCCTTTGGAGCAGTTTGCGGCAGGCGACTTAGTCCTTGTTCACGATTCTGGCGGTAAAGCTTTGGGGATAGCGTATCTGAATCCTCATGCACTCATTTGCGCGCGCTTGTTGACGCGTAAAACCAATATCAAAATCAATGAAAGTTTTTTTAAAGCGCGCTTGGCCCAAGCTTTAGGGTTGCGTGAGCGTTTGTTCGATAAGCCCTATTATCGCTTGGTGTTCGGCGAAAGCGATGGTCTACCAGGCTTGGTAATTGATCGCTTTGGGGTTGTGCTTTCCGTGCAAATTACCACTGCCGGAATGGAGCGTTATAAGGATGTGCTGGTCAAGATCCTACTTGAGCTGCTGGCGCCAACGGCTATTTTGCTGAAAAACGATAATAGTCAGCGCCAGTTGGAAAGTCTCTCTCTGGAGCCTGAGCTGATTTACGGCGAGTTGCCTGAGCAATTGCTGATTGAAGAAAACAACGTGCGTTTTATCGTCAATGTGGCCGAAGGCCAAAAAACCGGTTGGTTTTACGATCATCGCAACAGCAGGGCGCAGTTTGCTAAAGCTTGCCATGGTTTAAGGGTGTTGGATTTATTCAGCTATGCCGGTGCTTGGGGTATACCTGCCGCAGTGGCGGGCGCTGCGGAAGTGTGTTGTGTGGATAGCTCCGAGAGTGCGTTGGCTTTAGCTTCCGCTAGTGCCGAATTGAATCAGGTGCAGGGCAAAATGCAATTCGTGCGCAATGACGTGTTCGAGTTTTTGAAGCAAGCCCGTGAACAGCAACAACATTACGACGCGATCATCCTGGATCCGCCGGCGCTGATTAAACGTAAAAAAGATTTCAAAGCCGGGTACGAAGCCTATCGGCGCTTGAATCATTTGGCGCTACAGGTTTTGTCGAATAATGGTATTTTGGTCTCGGCATCATGCTCGCATCATTTGAGTAGAGATAATTTGCATGAAATATTGCGTTCTTCGGCGCGGCACATTGACCGGCACTTGGTGTTTTTCGGTGCCGGCGCTCAAGGCCCGGATCATCCGATTCATCCGGCCTTGCCTGAGACCGATTATTTGAAAACCTTTTTTTGTGCAGTATCGAGCCGGCTATAGTCAATTATGGTGGACTCCAAGCCCCAATGCGGTCTGTGCGGTCAGCGGGTGTTGATTCCCGGATTTGAGCTCAACACTTTGCTGGGCGAAAAAAAATTCTGTTGCGAGGGTTGTCGCAGCATTTTTCAACTGCTCCATAGCGAGCAAATAATAATAACGACTCCAGAGGAGAAATAAACATGAAAGCCTGCGAATCTTGTGCAGACCGCGTCAATATCGGTTGCCATCATAAACAAATGCCGGTTATATCCAGAGCTATTGGTTTGCTGTTTATCTATTTGCCGATTTTGACCTTGCCGTTTGTGATTACCAGCGCTTATTTGACGTATTTCAGCCTGAAATTGGTCGGTGCGGAAAATGTTAAAAAATGGAGTGATTTTCTGCCGGCCAGGGCGAGCCATCGGTATGATTTAAAGAATCAGATTACGATGGACGGGTCATTCAAATTCAGCATGGCGCAATCGAAATTATTCTGGATATTGAATTGCACCTGGTATTGTCCGGTGAGTGTGGGCTTATTCGAATGGCATGCTTACTTGGTGAAAGTGGTGGAAAACTGGTGGTGTCCATTTACCCATGATCGTAAAAACAGCTATACCGACGGTGCTATCGATCAATCTTTTTGGCATATTTATCCTGAAGAAAAAGCTAAATTGCATGAAGACGACAAAACAAACCCGATTTTTACTGCCGATCCCGAAGCCTAAAAGTGTTATTTGTCTGTCATGATGTGTCACTCGGCTTTAATAAAGCTCGGGGATAATGGTTGGATTTACCGGTCAGGGCTATTGCGATTGATCGGGTTAGCAAGTAGGACAAAATTTCCATACCGCATAACAAACAGTGCCGGTATGGGGGAAATTTAAACATCAATTCTTATTTTCGACACGGAATGAATACAGAGAATACGAAACCGGCCATTGTCTGGTCATTATGGGGTGCGGCTTTATTGCTGCTGTGCGTGGTGTTCAGGGATAGCCTTGTCGAAATGGCGACGACATGGACGAACGTTGAGGAATACAGTCACGGGTTTTTTATACCTATCATCACTATTTACCTGCTTTGGGTGCGGCGCGGCGAGCTAGTCTTGGTTCAAGGATTTAAAGCGTCGCTGCCCGGTATCATCATTATCTGCTTAGGGTTGATTCTTTTTATTCTGGGCGGGTTGGCAACCATAAAAACCATGGAGCAGTATGCTTTTCTGGTGGTGTTGACTGGGATGTTTGGCAGTGCTTTCGGGCTGCGCGGGCTGCGGGTTGGGGCTATCCCACTGTTGTTTTTAGTCTTCATGGTGCCGTTTCCATCTTTCATACTGAATAACCTGTCGTCAAAGCTGCAATTGATTTCTTCCTGGTTGGGCGTGGAATTTATACGCGCTTGCGACATCATGGTTTACCTGGAAGGGAATGTTATCGATCTAGGCAGCTATAAGTTGCAAGTGGTCGATGCCTGTAGCGGATTGCGTTATTTGTTTCCTTTGGCCAGTCTGGCTTTCCTATGCGCTTATCTGTTTAAAGGTCCATTCTGGCAGAAGTTGCTGATTTTTCTGTCGTCGATGCCCCTGACTATTTTCATGAACAGCTTTCGGATTGGTGTCATCGGGGTCCTGGTTGATAACTGGGGCACTGAGATGGCTGAAGGCTTTTTGCATGATTTTGAAGGCTGGGCGGTATTTTTGCTGTGCATGTTTCTGCTATTTATCGAGATGTGGGTTTTTAGCCGAATCAGCGGTAGGAAACTGGCAATGGGCGAACTGGTGCAGATTCCGGAAGAATGGAGCCACACGGCGCGTCGAGATATTGTCGCAATATTGAACAAATCGGTTTTCGCTGTGTTGCTATTGCTTTGTATAGGTGCAGGTGCTTCAGAGGTCTTTAAGGGGCGGGAAGACATTATTCCAGCGCGAAAAGCGTTTTTAACATTTCCGACGACGTTGGGAAGTTGGCAGGGACGCAATGACTATTTAACGCAATTTTATCTAAACGAGTTGAAATTGACGGATTATGTTATTGTCAATTTTGTTCAGCCTGAAACTCGGAACAGCGTTAATTTTTACAGCGCGTACTACCAATCGCAACGCAAGGGCGCCGTAGTACATTCGCCCCGCAGTTGTATTCCTGGGGATGGTTGGCAGATCAGCAGTTTCGAGCAGCGCGAGTTCACAGATTTGCAACTGGACGGGCAGGCATTGCAGGTAAATCGGGCCATTATCCAAAAAGGCGAAAGCAGACAATTAGTGTATTTTTGGTTTCAACAGCGCGGCCGGATGATAACTAACGAATATATGGTCAAATGGTATCTATTTTATGATGCCATCACTATGAATCGCACCGATGGGGCTTTGATTCGCTTGGTGACTCCTGTGGATAAGGTGGAAGATATTGCCGTTGCCGACAAACGCCTGCATTTATTTTTAAAAGATTTATTGCCTGAGTTACCCGCCTATTTGCCGGGTAAGATCATTGAGCCGGTTTATTCGGCTTTACCGGGTTAATCAATTAAGACGTCGGCTTTATTGCCTGACGAATTTATGCGGTTTTACGTCGATTTGACTCAAAAGAAAAGGAGCTGTAAATGAGTAGAAAAAAAGCATTGATCACAGGCATAACCGGGCAAGACGGATCCTATCTTGCCGAGTTTCTGTTGGAAAAAGGCTATGAAGTGCATGGCATCAAACGGCGGTCGTCATTATTTAATACCGAACGCGTTGATCATATTTATCAAGACCCACATATTAAGGATCCCCAATTCTTTCTTCATTACGGCGATTTGACGGATAGTTCGAACCTCACCCGTATCCTTAGCGAAATTCGTCCGGATGAAGTCTACAACTTGGGCGCGATGAGCCATGTTGCTGTATCGTTTGAGTCTCCTGAATATACGGCCGATGTAGACGGTATGGGGACATTAAGGCTTTTGGAAGCCATTCGTTTCCTCGGTATGGAGAAAACTACGCGTTTTTACCAGGCATCCACTTCTGAGTTGTATGGTCTGGTCCAAGAAATTCCGCAGAGAGAAACCACGCCGTTTTATCCCCGTTCGCCTTATGCAGTAGCCAAGCTCTACGCCTATTGGATCACCGTTAATTATCGTGAAGCTTATGGCATGTATGCGTGTAACGGTATTTTGTTCAACCACGAATCGCCGCGCCGAGGCGAAACTTTTGTGACGCGCAAAATAACTCGCGGCCTCAGTAATATCGCAATTGGTCTGGATAAATGTCTATATATGGGCAATATGGATTCTCTACGAGACTGGGGGCACGCGAAGGACTACGTGCGGATGCAATGGATGATGTTGCAGCAAGATCAGCCTGAAGATTTTGTGATTGCTACAGGTGTGCAGTATTCGGTGAGACAATTTATCGAAATGTCGGCTAAAGAATTGGGTGTGACTATTCGTTGGGAAGGTGCGGGCGTTGAAGAAAAAGGTTATGTCGATGCTATTACCGGTGACAAAGCGCCTGGTATGGCGGTTGGACAAAACATCGTCGCTATCGATCCGCGCTATTTTAGACCTGCCGAAGTGGAAACGCTGTTGGGCGATCCGACTAATGCCAAGAACAAATTGGGTTGGGTGCCGCAAATTACTTTGCAAGAAATGGTATCCGAAATGGTGGCTTATGATCTTGAGCAAGCGCAAAAACATGCTCTGCTGAAAGAACAAGGTTATAACGTGGCGGTTAGCCGGGAGTAACAGCATGGTAGACAAGAAAGATAAGATTTATCTGGCGGGCCATAGAGGTATGGTAGGCTCGGCGATTTATCGGCAATTGACTGAGGCGGGTTATCAAAACATTGTAGTGCGTACGCATGCTGAATTGGATTTGACCGATCAAATCGCTGTGCAGGACTTTATGCAACAAGAGCGTCCGAATCAGGTGATTCTCGCGGCGGCCAAGGTTGGCGGCATTCATGCCAATAATGAATATCCGGCGGAATTTATCTATCAAAATCTGATGATGGAAGCCAATGTGGTTCATCAGGCTTGGCGGATTGGATGCAAGCAACTGCTGTTTTTGGGTAGCTCTTGTATCTATCCGAAATTCGCTGAGCAGCCGATGCGAGAAAGCGCGCTGTTGACAGGCGTTTTAGAGTCGACCAATGAGCCGTATGCAATTTCCAAGATTGCCGGGATTAAGTTGTGTGAGTCATATAACCGGCAGTACGGCGTAGATTATCGGTCTGTGATGCCGACCAATTTGTATGGTGAAAACGATAATTTTCACTTGCAAAATAGCCATGTTATCCCGGCATTAATCAGAAAGTTTCATGATGCCAAGCTTGGTAATTCTCCAACTGTCAGTGTGTGGGGAACCGGTAAGGCTATGCGCGAGTTTTTACACGTCGAGGATATGGCTGCTGCTTGTTTGCACGTGATGGCCTTGGACAAAGAGCAATATCAATCTTGCACTGAACCCATGCTATCGCATTTAAATGTTGGGACTGGTGAAGATGTAACGGTGCGTGAATTGGCTGAAACCATCCAAGATGTCGTTGGTTTTCAAGGGCAAATTAGCTGGGACAGTACCAAGCCGGATGGTACTCCGCGAAAACTGATGGATGTCTCAAAGCTTAAGTCTTTGGGGTGGCAACCAAAGATACCGCTTAAAACAGGTCTGGAGCTTACCTATCGTTGGTTTTTAGAGCATCAAGGCCAGTTTAAAGCAGAATAGTGTTGCCCAAATCCCTACGCGCCTGCGAGGCATGTTTATCAAGTAGGGAAAAGAAAGTTTGCGCGAATAGAAATAATTTCTTGACGCGAGTATGTTGTGTGATTAGAATGAGCGGCTCTTCACTGCTCTGGCTTTTAAGTTTTGGTGGTGAAGCGGTCGGCTTAGTTCGGCGGGTTTGAGGTTGTTGATTGGCGGGTTTGTTTTTTTGGTTTCGGTTTTTGAAGCGACTTAAAAATAAATTTGACAAACACTGAAAACGCTGTAAAATATGTCGGCTCAACAGGGCGAAATGCTCTGGCTCTTTAACAAACGAAATCGAAATAATTTGTGTGGGTATGTGTAGCGACTATGTGCTGTTTAAAAATAGTCGACACAGACACCACGTCAATTCGCAAGAAAAGATGTTCTGTAGTCGAGTCAAGATTGGTCACTAATCTTATTTAGTGACAAGTTAAAATTAAACTGAAGAGTTTGATCATGGCTCAGATTGAACGCTGGCGGTATGCTTAACACATGCAAGTCGAACGGTAGCAGGCCTTCGGGCGCTGACGAGTGGCGGACGGGTGAGTAATGCATAGGAATCTGCCTATTAGTGGGGGACAACGTGGGGAAACTCACGCTAATACCGCATACGCCCTACGGGGGAAAGCTGGGGACCTTCGGGCCTGGCGCTAATAGATGAGCCTATGTCGGATTAGCTAGTTGGTGGGGTAAAGGCCTACCAAGGCGACGATCCGTAGCTGGTCTGAGAGGATGATCAGCCACACTGGGACTGAGACACGGCCCAGACTCCTACGGGAGGCAGCAGTGGGGAATATTGGACAATGGGCGAAAGCCTGATCCAGCAATACCGCGTGTGTGAAGAAGGCCTGAGGGTTGTAAAGCACTTTCAATAGGAAGGAATACCTATCGGTTAATACCCGGTAGACTGACATTACCTATACAAGAAGCACCGGCTAACTCCGTGCCAGCAGCCGCGGTAATACGGAGGGTGCAAGCGTTAATCGGAATTACTGGGCGTAAAGCGTGCGTAGGCGGTTGTTTAAGTCAGATGTGAAAGCCCTGGGCTTAACCTGGGAACTGCATTTGATACTGGGCAACTAGAGTTTAGTAGAGGGGAGTGGAATTTCAGGTGTAGCGGTGAAATGCGTAGAGATCTGAAGGAACACCAGTGGCGAAGGCGGCTCCCTGGACTAAAACTGACGCTGAGGTACGAAAGCGTGGGTAGCAAACAGGATTAGATACCCTGGTAGTCCACGCCGTAAACGATGTCAACTAACTGTTGGGTTCTTAAAGAACTTAGTAGTGGAGCTAACGTATTAAGTTGACCGCCTGGGGAGTACGGCCGCAAGGCTAAAACTCAAATGAATTGACGGGGGCCCGCACAAGCGGTGGAGCATGTGGTTTAATTCGATGCAACGCGAAGAACCTTACCTACCCTTGACATCCAGAGAATCTGTTAGAGATAGCGGAGTGCCTTCGGGAACTCTGAGACAGGTGCTGCATGGCTGTCGTCAGCTCGTGTTGTGAAATGTTGGGTTAAGTCCCGTAACGAGCGCAACCCTTATCCTTAGTTGCCAGCGGGTCATGCCGGGAACTCTAGGGAGACTGCCGGTGATAAACCGGAGGAAGGTGGGGACGACGTCAAGTCATCATGGCCCTTATGGGTAGGGCTACACACGTGCTACAATGGCCGGTACAGAGGGCTGCGAACTCGCGAGAGTAAGCGAATCCCAAAAAGCCGGTCCCAGTCCGGATCGCAGTCTGCAACTCGACTGCGTGAAGTCGGAATCGCTAGTAATCGCGGATCAGAATGCCGCGGTGAATACGTTCCCGGGCCTTGTACACACCGCCCGTCACACCATGGGAGTGGGTTGCAAAAGAAGTAGGTAGTTTAACCTTCGGGAGGGCGCTTACCACTTTGTGATTCATGACTGGGGTGAAGTCGTAACAAGGTAGCCCTAGGGGAACCTGGGGCTGGATCACCTCCTTACAAAGACGGCACACCGTTACACGTACTCACAACAAATTATTTCGATTGAAAGACGCACCTGGGTCTGTAGCTCAGTTGGTTAGAGCGCACCCCTGATAAGGGTGAGGTCGGAGGTTCAACTCCTCCCAGACCCACCAACGCATAAAAGGCGAAAGCAATAAGGCGAAACACAATCAGACCACACGCCTGGTTAGAATAACTGGCGCTGTGCTTAGTCACGTTTCGGCTTGAGTCTTGGCTTTAGTCTGCTTTAGGGGCCATAGCTCAGCTGGGAGAGCGCCTGCCTTGCACGCAGGAGGTCGGGAGTTCGATCCTCCCTGGCTCCACCATCATGCTGAACGCTGAGGGTTAACCAGTTCGTCAAATGTAAGAAAAATAGTGGGTGAACATCAACGCTATAGGGTTTTTCGGTGGTAGCAGATAAAGACTTTATAGCATTGGTACTCGTACCGATAGCTCTTTAACAATATGGAAATCTGTAACTATAGTAATGATCAGCAATGATCAACACTAAAACGAGTTGCGGTTTGAATGAGGTCTGTCTCGAAAGGGAAAGGCGGAAAGCAAACAGCATGTCGTTCTCAAGCAGAAAAAATCAGCGAAAATGTCAGCTGACAGTATAGCCAAAGTACAGACGTATTCGGGTTATATGGTCAAGTGAATAAGCGCATACGGTGAATGCCTAGGCAGTAAGAGGCGATGAAGGACGTTGTAGCATGCGAAAAGCTTTGGGGAGCCTGCAAACCGGCTGTGATCCAGAGATGTCCGAATGGGGAAACCCGGCGTGCATAAGCGCGTCATCTTTGAGTGAATACATAGCTCACTGAAGCGAACCCGGAGAACTGAAACATCTAAGTACCCGGAGGAAAAGAAATCAACCGAGATTCCCTAAGTAGTGGCGAGCGAACGGGGACTAGCCCTTAAGCTAGGATAAGGTTAGTGGAACGGTCTGGAAAGTCCGGCGATACAGGGTGATAGCCCCGTACACGAAAACCTTTTTCTAGTGAAATCGAGTAGGTCGGAGCACGTGAAACTTTGACTGAATATGGGGGGACCATCCTCCAAGGCTAAATACTCCTTACTGACCGATAGTGAACTAGTACCGTGAGGGAAAGGCGAAAAGAACCGCGGAGAGCGGAGTGAAATAGAACCTGAAACCGTATGCGTACAAGCAGTGGGAGCCCCTTCGTGGGGTGACTGCGTACCTTTTGTATAATGGGTCAGCGACTTACATTTTGTGGCAAGCTTAACCGAATAGGGGAGGCGTAGCGAAAGCGAGTCTTAATAGGGCGTTTAGTCGCAAGGTGTAGACCCGAAACCGGGCGATCTATCCATGGCCAGGCTGAAGGTTGGGTAATACTAACTGGAGGGCCGAACCCACGTCTGTTGAAAAAGACGGGGATGAGCTGTGGATCGGAGTGAAAGGCTAATCAAGCTCGGAGATAGCTGGTTCTCCTCGAAAGCTATTTAGGTAGCGCCTCGTGTATCACTGCTGGGGGTAGAGCACTGTTTCGGCTAGGGGGTCATCCCGACTTACCAACCCGATGCAAACTCCGAATACCAGCAAGTGCCAGCACGGGAGACACACGGCGGGTGATAAGGTCCGTCGTGAAAAGGGAAACAGCCCAGACCGTCAGCTAAGGTCCCCAAATCTATGCTCAGTGGGAAACGATGTGGAAAGGCACAGACAGCCAGGAGGTTGGCTTAGAAGCAGCCATCCTTTAAAGAAAGCGTAATAGCTCACTGGTCGAGTCGGTCTGCGCGGAAGATTTACCGGGGCTAAGCATAGTACCGAAGCTACGGATTTACACGTAAGTGTGAGTGGTAGAGGAGCGTTCCGTACGCCTGCGAAGGTCGATTGAGAAGTCGGCTGGAGGTATCGGAAGTGCGAATGCTGACATAAGTAACGATAAAGGGGGTGAAAAACCCCCTCGCCGAAAACCCAAGGTTTCCTGCGCAACGTTAATCGACGCAGGGTTAGTCGGCACCTAAGGCGAGGCTGAAAAGCGTAGTCGATGGAAAACAGGTTAATATTCCTGTACCAGTAGTAACTGCGATGGGGTGACGGAGAAGGCTATATCAGCGGTCGGTTGGAAGTGGCCGTTTAAGCAGGTAGGCATGCATCTTAGGCAAATCCGGGGTGCTCTATGCCGAGACGTGATGACGAGCGGTTCGAAAGAACAGCGAAGTGATAGATGCCCTGCTTCCAGGAAAAACCTCTAAGCTTCAGGTTACTAGTGGCCGTACCCTAAACCGACACAGGTGGGTGGGATGAAAATTCTAAGGCGCTTGAGAGAACCCAGGTGAAGGAACTAGGCAAAATGATACCGTAACTTCGGGAGAAGGTATGCCCTCATTACGTGAAGGTCCTCGCGACTGGAGCGGAAGGGGGTTGCAAAAAATCGGTGGCTGCGACTGTTTAGCAAAAACATAGCACTCTGCAAACACGAAAGTGGACGTATAGGGTGTGACGCCTGCCCGGTGCTGGAAGGTTAATTGATGGGGTTATCTTCGGAGAAGCTCTTGATCGAAGCCCCAGTAAACGGCGGCCGTAACTATAACGGTCCTAAGGTAGCGAAATTCCTTGTCGGGTAAGTTCCGACCTGCACGAATGGCGTAACGATGGCCACACTGTCTCCACCTGGGACTCAGTGAAATTGAAATCGCTGTGAAGATGCAGTGTACCCGCGGCTAGACGGAAAGACCCCGTGCACCTTTACTATAGCTTGACACTGGACTTTGAACCTACTTGTGTAGGATAGGTGGGAGGCTTTGAAGCGGGAACGCCAGTTCTCGTGGAGCCAACCTTGAAATACCACCCTGGTATGTTTGGAGTTCTAACCTCGATCCATTATCTGGATTAGGGACAGTGTCTGGTGGGTAGTTTGACTGGGGCGGTCTCCTCCTAAAGAGTAACGGAGGAGCACGAAGGTACCCTCAGCCTGGTCGGAAATCAGGCAATGAGTGCAAAGGCATAAGGGTGCTTGACTGCGAGACGGACAAGTCGAGCAGGTACGAAAGTAGGTCTTAGTGATCCGGTGGTTCTGTATGGAAGGGCCATCGCTCAACGGATAAAAGGTACGCCGGGGATAACAGGCTGATACCGCCCAAGAGTTCATATCGACGGCGGTGTTTGGCACCTCGATGTCGGCTCATCACATCCTGGGGCTGAAGCAGGTCCCAAGGGTATGGCTGTTCGCCATTTAAAGTGGTACGCGAGCTGGGTTCAGAACGTCGTGAGACAGTTCGGTCCCTATCTGCCGTGGGCGTTTGAGATTTGAGGGAAGCTGCTTCTAGTACGAGAGGACCGAAGTGGACGAACCTCTGGTGTTCCGGTTGTCATGCCAATGGCATTGCCGGGTAGCCACGTTCGGACAGGATAACCGCTGAAAGCATCTAAGCGGGAAGCCCCTCCCAAGATGAGATCTCACTGGGACTATAAGTCCCCTGAAGGGCCGTCGGAGACTACGACGTTGATAGGCACGGTGTGGAAGTCCAGTAATGGGCGTAGCTAACGTGTACTAATTGCCCGTGAGGCTTGACCATATAACACCCAATGCGTTTGGGTGTCACTGACACGCTGATAAACGCAAGATAACGACACACTCGATACAGATTTCCATGAAAAACAGGACGGGGAACAACCTAAGTTAAATGCGAACGCATCACCCAAAGGTTTTTCCTAAAAGCAAAAGCTTATAACCTGTTTATGACGGCTGACTAAAAGCAGCCAAACCAGTTTGCTTGGTGAACATAGCAAGCGTGAACCACCCGATCCCATCCCGAACTCGGAAGTGAAACCGCTTAGCGCCGATGATAGTGTGGCAGGTTGCCATGTGAAAGTAGGTCATCGCCAAGCTCTTAAACCAAAAGCCCCGCTAGCCATAGCGGGGCTTTTTTTTACCCCCCAATCACCCCTACTGCTGCTCTCTTCTCTTTTGCGGACGGGGTTGTTAGAATCCCCTCTCATCAATGTTTAACGAGAAAACGCATGAGTGCAATAGACAGAATCCAAGCCCAATTAGCCAGCCATCCTGTGGTCTTGTACATGAAAGGCACCCCGGACTTCCCTCAGTGTGGATTTTCCAGCCGGGTGGTGCAAGTCTTGCAGGCTTGCAATGCGGATTATGCCCACATCAATATCTTCGAAGACCCTGAAGTGCGTGAAGCCTTAAAAGAATACTCGCACTGGCCTACCTATCCCCAACTGTATATCAACGGCGAATTAATCGGCGGCTGCGACATCGTCATCGATCTCTTTAATAAAGGTGAGCTTAATAATATGCTGGCGAGCGTTGGCTCCAAGCTTTAGTCGAAAAAGGTATATTAATTAAGCAGCAGCGTGCCTATTCGACCGTGTATTGCGATGGACTTTCTGCCATTCTCGCCAATATGTTTGGGTGCATGTGTTCTAAGTCGCTAATTGGCTACATTTACGTCGCTTCGTACTCGCTTAATTTTTTCCAGCGGTTGATAATCATACAAAACAACTCGGCAGTTTGTTCGGCGTCGTAAAGCGCTGAATGTGCTTTTTCGTTATCCCAGACAATTCCGGCAGCTTGAGCAATTTTTGCTAAAACTGTTTGGCCGTACATTAGCCCTCCGAGTGTGGCGGTATCGAAACTACTGAATGGATGAAACGGGCTTCGTTTGTAGTTGGTTCGTTCAATAGCGGCGTTCAAAAAATTGATATCGAAAGCTGGGTTGTGACCAACCAAAATGGCTCTCTTGCATTCGTTACGTTTTACAGCGGCTTTGACAGGGGTAAACAGCTTGGTAAGCGCATCCTTCTCTTCTATCGCCATGCGGAAAGGATGGTATGGATCGATACCGGTAAATTTGAGCGCTGCGTCGTCCAGCTCTGAGTTTTTGAAAGGAATGATATTGCAGTGATGTTTTTCGGTGACATGCAGCCATCCATCAGTGTCTGGTTCGACTATTACGGCGGCAATTTCCAATAGTGGATTTTTTTTTGAATTAAAGCCGGCGGTCTCTATATCGACAATAACAGGAAGGTAACCTCTGAAACGGTTGCCTAACGGATTTAGGTTTATTTCCATTGAGTTTGATGGGCTAAAAAAGTCGGTTGTGCGTTATGTTACGTGAGTTTTGGATAGGTATAAACAATATTCAATTGGTGAGGTGAAGTTATGCAAGATCGGAAAAAAGGTTGGGTTATCTTAGGGTTACTGACCGTATTAAACGGTTGTGCCACGACCCGCGGTGTCGATCCTAAAGATCCTTGGGAGGGCTGGAACAGAGGCGTGCAATCATTTAATGACGGCGTGGACGATTATGTCATGAAACCGGTTGCCAAAGGCTACGATTGGGTTATGCCCGATTTTGCGGACCAAGCGGTTACTAATTTTTTCAGCAATGTCGATGACATAGGTGTTTGTACCAACGATGTTTTGCAAGGAAAACTCCTGCAATCGGGCCAAGACGGCGCGCGTTTCTTGGTGAACACCACAGTAGGTGTTGCCGGGCTTATAGATGTTGGGACGATGATCGATTTGCCGAAGCATAATGAAGATTTTGATCAAACATTAGGCTATTGGGGAATACCTACCGGCCCTTACTTGGTCCTGCCGTTTTTCGGACCTAGTTCGCCACGTGGCGTGTTCGGGTTGGTTGGCGATGCCGCGATGAATCCGTTTACTTATGCCGGTATCTATATAAATCCGAATTGGATTGGTGCGGCCGTTTCAATTGGGCCGGGGGCATTGAAAGTCATCGACGCGCGTTCAGATCTACTGGGAATGGAAAAAGTCGCCAGCGAGGCGGCGCTTGATCGTTATGAGTTTTTTAAAAATGCCTATCTTTCCAGGCGTAATTACTTGATTCACGATGGTAATGTTCCTGAAGAAGATGTATTGAAATTCGAAGAGATGCAAGGCGGCGGGCATGGACCACTCGACCCGAATCCATATTAATTTGGACTGATCTATTTGGATACAAAAAAGCCGTAAAGCGATAAGCTTTGCGGCTTTTTTGTGGGATTAAATCAAACTGACAAGTACGAAATCCTGTTCAGCTTTAATTAATTCCGCCATCGCCATCTTATTTTCCAATATTAGCTCCGGCGGCACGTCGCAAGCTACCCGCAGATAATTCGGCGTATAGCCAAAATAGCGAATACTACCGTTACTCTGCGGTTCATTTTGGCCTTCCCACAGAATATTGGCGCGTTCGCCAAGGTTTTCGGCAATAAAGGTTTGTTTCATGGTGTCAGCTAAATCATGCAACTGCTTGCTACGCTGTTTCTTCGTGTTCTGATCAATTTGATCAGGTAAACCCGCCGCTTTGGTGCCTTCTCGGGGCGAGTAGCTAAAAATATGAATGTGGCTAAAGCCCAAGTTCTTGACGTATTCGTAGCTTTCTTGCCATTCCTGTTCGGTTTCGCCCGGAAAGCCGACGATAATGTCGGTCGTGATATTGAAATGCGGAATTACCGCTCGGGCTAATTTGACGATTTGGCCGAATTCTTCTGTTTTACATCGTCTGGCCATACGTCGTAGCACGCTGTCGCTGCCACTTTGCAAGGGTAGATGCAAATGAGGCATTAGCCGTGGGTTTTTGAAAAGCTCGAAGAAACCTTCGGGTAATTCCCAAGGTTCTAGCGAGCCTAGGCGTAGGCGTGGAATTGCGGTTTTATTGAGTATTTCTGTAATTAATTCGACCAGATTGCTGGAAATATCGCTGCCATATCCCCCCAAATGTACACCGGTGATGATTGCCTCGTTGATGCCTTGGTTGTGCAGAGTATTAATCTCGTCTATTACATCCTGAATTGGCCGGCTGCGCTCTTCCCCGCGGGCGACTGTGACGATGCAAAAGGTGCAGCGGTAGCGGCAACCGTCTTGGACTTTGACGAAGGCCCGTTGTCGGCCGCGGCTGAACAAGGACACTTCGCCAGGTTCGGTCGACATCGCCGGCATGCTGTCCAGATTCAGTTCGGCCAGGGTTTTTTCGACCAGTTGGTTTTTATCCTGGTTGCCGACGATTACGTCCACACCCATTAATTGCGCGGCTTCTTCCTCATTCAAGGTTGCATAGCAGCCGCTGACCACTAGCTTGGCTTGCGGATTATCGCGGTGGATGCGGCGGATCATCTGTTTGGATTTTTTCACGGCGTCCTGAGTCACCGCGCAGGAATTGATGATCACCAATTGCGCGTCGCTTAAGTTACGGGTGATGCCGTGGCCTTTAGCTTGAAAGGCTTGAGCCCAGGTTTCCAGTTCAGCTTCGTTGAGGCGGCAGCCGAGTGTCTTTAAATGTATCTGCATGAAATATCTAAAATGTAGGTTGGGTTAGTGAAACGTAACCCAACGAATTCAAACAATAGGCGTTAACCAAAAAACCAATAAGTTACCAAAATGGCGGTCACGATGCCGCCGAGGTCGGCGATGATGCCGCAGGTGGCGGCATGACGAATCTGCTTGATGTTGACTGCACCGAAATACACGGCCAACACATAAAAAGTCGTTTCGGTACTACCTTGCACCACCGATGCCAGCCGGCCGGCGAAGGAATCGGCGCCGTGCGTCTGCATGGTGTCTATCATCATCGCCCGCGCGCCGCTGCCGCTGAACGGCTTCATCAACGCGGTCGGCAAGCCGTCAATGAAGCGGTTGTCGATGCCGGCAACATTGACCAGTAGCCTTACGCCGTCGGTGATCAATTCCAGCGCACCGCTGGCCCGGAATACGCCGAAAGCCACCAGCATCGCCACCAAGTACGGGATGATGGTGGTCGCGGTTTGAAAACCTTGTTTGGCGCCATCCACGAACAGTTCGTAAGCATTCAGGCGTTTGTAAGCGGCTGCGGCGATGAATGAAATCACCAAACTGAACAAAATCACATGGCTGACCAGTGCCGACTGCTTGAGCATTTCCGCCTGATCGAGTCCGGCGAAATAAGCCAGAATGCCGCCGACCAGCATGGTGATGCCGCCCAAGTAGGCCAGCACCACTTTATCCAATAGGTTGATCTTCTGCACTACGGCGACCGCCAGCAAGCCGGTCAGCGTCGACATATAGGTGGCGATCAATATCGGGATGAATACGTCGGTCGGGTTTGCTGCACCGAGCTGGGCACGGTAAGCGAAGATCGTCACCGGAAACAGCGTTACCGACGAGGTGTTGATCACCAGAAACAAAATCTGCGCATCGCTGGCTCGCTCGGGATGCGGATTCAAGGTTTGCATTTCCTGCATGGCCTTGATGCCCATCGGCGTCGCGGCATTGTCCAGCCCCAACATATTGGCGGCGATGTTCATCACCATTGCCCCCTGCGCCGGATGACCTTTGGGAATCTCCGGCATCAACCGGCTGAACAGTGGATTCAATACCTTGGTCAAGAGATCGATGAAGCCGCTGTGTTCACCGACTTTCATGATGCCCAGCCACAAGGCCAGCACGCCGCTCAAGCCCAGCGAAATCTCGAACGCGGTCTTGGACAGGCTGAACATCGCATTCATCAACTCGGAAAAAACTTTCGTGTCGCCCAGCACCAGCAGCTTGAAGGCGGCGGTGGCGAAGGCGGCCAGGAAGAAGAATATCCAGATGAAATTGAGCAAAAATTCAGCCTTACTTTTAGTTAGTCGATTTTCTTGGCCAAATCCGCTGCGTAGCCGGTGTAGCTATGCGGGGTCAATTTCAGCAACTCGGCCTTGGCTTCGGCCGGAATTTCCAGCTTTTCGACGAAGGCGCGCATGCCGTCGCCGGTGACGCGATTGCCGCGGGTCAGTTCTTTCAATTTTTCGTAAGGCTTTTCGATGCCGTAGCGGCGCATCACGGTTTGAATCGGTTCGGCCAGCACTTCCCAGTTTTGGTCCAAGTCTTGATCGAGCATGGCAGGGTTGAGTTCCAGTTTGGAAATGCCTTTCAAGGTCGATTGAATGGCGATGCTGGTATGGGCGATGCCGACGCCGATGTTGCGCAATACCGTGGAATCGGTCAGGTCGCGCTGCCAACGGGAGACCGGTAATTTGTCGGCCAAAAAGCCGAAAATCGCATTGGCTAGCCCCAAGTTGCCTTCGGAGTTTTCGAAGTCGATGGGGTTGACCTTGTGCGGCATGGTCGAGGAGCCGACTTCGCCAGCCACGGTTTTTTGCTTGAAATAACCCAGAGAGATGTAACCCCAAATGTCGCGGTCGAAGTCCAGCAAAATGGTGTTGAAGCGTGACAGGGCGTGGAAGAATTCCGCCATGTAATCGTGCGGCTCGATCTGGATGGTGTAAGGATTGAAAGTTAGGCCCAGCGATTCGACGAAGTTTTGCGCGAATTGCGGCCAATCCACTTCCGGATAGGCCACGTTGTGCGCGTTGTAATTGCCGACCGCGCCGTTGATTTTGCCGAGTAGTTCAACGTCGGCCAATTGCCTGCGTTGACGCCGCATGCGCGCTACGACGTTAGCCATCTCCTTACCCACCGTGGTTGGCGTGGCCGACTGGCCGTGGGTGCGTGATAACATTGGTTGTTCGGTACTAGCCAACGCCAGTTGTTTGATCGCGGCAATCGTCGCAGTGATTTCCGCCAGCATCAGGCCACGACCTTCCTTCAACATCAGCGCATAAGACAGGTTGTTAATGTCTTCAGAGGTGCAGGCGAAGTGGATGAACTCGTTGATCGCACGTAGCTCAGCATTGTCCTTGATTTTCGCTTTCAGGAAATACTCGACAGCCTTGACGTCGTGATTGGTAGTTTTCTCGATATCCTTGACCGCTTGGGCGTCGGCTTCGGAAAAATCGCTGACGATTTTATTCAGCACGGCGGTCGCTTCGGCCGACAAGGCCGGCACTTCGACAATCTTGGCTTCGGCGGCCAAAGCTTGCAACCAGCGCACTTCGACTTCGACCCGGTAACGGATCAAGCCGTATTCGCTGAAAATAGGGCGCAAGGCGTCGACTTTGCCGGCGTAGCGGCCGTCGATGGGGGAGATGGCGGTGAGTTCTGAATGGCTCATGTACGTTTCCTGAATAAAGCTGAAATGGGATAGCTGTTGGCGGTGGTTTTAAATTTGGCCGCCGGGGCGTGAAATGGGTTGAAATCGGCCGTCGAAACAATTTCTGCTAGTGCCGGGAAAAGCTTCGATCAAGCGGTGGCGCATGTCGGCATCGTCCTGGAATACAGTCATCCAGACAGACCAGAAACCTCGTTGCGTTGCCATTTCGACAATTTCGGCTCTACGTTCCTCGGTGTCGAAGGCTGCCAGCTGTGATTTTCGCTTCGCGGCATTTTGCCAAGCTTGTTGCCGATGCAGCCATCGTTTGTCTTTGTTTGTTGGAACTTGTTGACCATTAATCTGGCGATCAGGATGTTTATTTAGGCCTAATGCCAACCAGGTCTTTTCGATTTTTCCGTTGATAGGCTCGGCATGAATTTTATTCGATAATACTCTGCCTTGCGCATCGTAGCTAAAGGCTAGCAAGGTATTGTCGCTGTCGGGCCAAACATAATCGTCAAGGTTCAATTGGCCATGGCCTTTGCCTGAATTGCAATTGCCGCAGGCTAACAAAAAATTATTCCAACTGAATTTGGTTTCCGGGTATTCATTTTTTGGTTTTTTATGCTCTACATGAATACCGCTGGCAATCCAGCGTTCGCAATATGAACAATATTCGCCGAGTCGTTTTATTAACGGCTGTTGAGCATTTTCATAGGGTTTAATTTCGCCCAGGTCTGTTCCTTTATTAACCGGACGCATGGTTATTTATCTTTTGAGGCTAATACGGAATCGCGTTCGAATTTTAATTGTGCTGCGAATGCCGGATCGTCACTGAAAGGAATGGATAATTCGTCCAATTTCGAGCGTAACTGCATGACTTCCATATCCGATTCGTTATTTGCTTCGTGCAGTTTTCGATAGTAAGCTTCGGCAGCCTCCATCATGTCCAGATAGCGTTTGCTCTTTTGCGGAATTTCGACATGCTGCTGATCTTCGGCAATATCTTCGATACTTTCGCTTTCAATCGTGATCGGCTGGGCTTTCTCCAAATCCCACAATAAACAATCGTCCCGCCCGTACAGCGACTGAATAATAAACGGCGAATGGCTGCTGGCGACGAACTGCACTTTTGGAAAAGTATTCAACAAACGACCAACAACTTCACGTTGCCATTTGGGATGCAAATGCAGATCGATTTCGTCGATCAGCACGATGCCTTCGGTTTGCTTGATGACATCGGCTTCCAGTTGTGGATTCAGCGTCGCCATGCGGTAGGCGATGTCGGCGACCATGCCTATCATGTTGCGGTAGCCGTCGCTGAGCAGGTGGAAGGGGATAGTTTGAGCTTTGCCCTGAATTTCCGTTTCGATCAGGATTTCGTCCCAATCGACATCCCACCATGCATGTTTGGCGCCGGGAATCATTTCAACGATGGCGTTGCGGACGGCCTCTAAAACATGGCGGCGTTCGTTTTTTTGTAGTGCGGCAAATTCTTGGGTTTTAAACCAGCTAAAAATCAGTTTTATATTGGATGTATTGCTTAAACAATTTAGATAACCAAAAAGTCTTGTTGTGGGACTAGCGGTATCAACATTGAAATGCTCTTTTTTGCCCCATAAACGATCGGTGTTTTGGTAGGAAATCAATGGCAATAAAGTTAGTGGATCTGTTATGTTTCTTGGGAACGCATTTAATAAGTCTGGTGTGGTGTTACTTAATAAGCCGCCTTTAGATGCAGACCAAGTCATGTTTTTATTGTTAATGCATCCTTCAACGCTAATTAATTTTGAGAATGTTGTTTTCTCTTTAATGGGATTTTGTCCCATTATTAACCTTACATCGCGAATATCATCATTGGTTATTTTTGGCTGATTTTGATTCAAAAGCTCATGGATTCCAGGTGACTCTAAAAACTTGCTAACTGCAATCGCTAAAGCATCTAAAATAGCTGTTTTACCGCTGCCATTATCACCAATCAACAAGGTAAATCTGTCAGAAAAATCGATTTCGTATTTTTCAAAGCAACGAAAATTATTCAGTATTAATTTGTTAATTTTCATTGTACTTAACCTCAATAATCCCGCCACCCAAACAAACTTCCCCCTGATAAAACACCACCGACTGCCCCGGCGTGATCGCCCGTTGTTGTTTGTCGAAGCGGACTTTAACGCGGGTGCCACCATCCAGCGGTTCGACGACGCAATCCTGGTCGGGCTGACGGTAGCGGGTCTTGGCGGTGCAACGAATGGTTTCAGTCAAAGGCTGGCTACCGCACCAGTCCAGTTGGCCGGCTTCCAGGGTGTTGTGCAGCATCAACGGGTGGTCGTGGCCCTGGCCGACAATCAGTACGTTATTGTCCAGGTCTTTCTCCAGTACGAACCACGGTTCGTCCGGCGCGTCCTTGACGCCGCCAATCCCTAAACCTTGGCGTTGGCCCAGCGTGTAATACATCAACCCATGATGTTTGCCGATATATTGCCCTTCCGGGGTGCGCATTTCACCAGGTTGGTGCGGCAAATAGCGTTGCAGAAATTCCTTGAATTTGCGTTCGCCGATGAAGCAAATGCCGGTGCTGTCTTTCTTGCGGCTGTTGGCAAATCCGGCTCTATCCGCCATCGCACGGATTTCCGGCTTGTGCAGGTGGCCTATTGGAAACAGGGTACGAGATAGGGCTTTCTGTCCCGTCGCGTAGAGAAAATAGCTTTGCTCTTTGTTGGGATCCAGGCCTTTTAATAGCTGGAATTCGCCGTGTTGTTCGCGAACCCGGGCATAGTGGCCGGTAGCGATATATTCGGCGCCCAAGTCTTCGATGGCGTAATCCAAAAACGCTTTGAATTTGACGTGTTTGTTACAAAGTATGTCGGGATTGGGAGTGCGGCCGGCTTTAAATTCCGACAAAAACACTTCAAATACATCGTCCCAATATTCGGCGGCGAAGTTGACTGTCTTTAATTCGATGCCCAGTTTGTCGGCAACTTGCTGGGCATCAGCTAAATCTTGCATCGCGGTGCAATACTCGGTGCCGTCGTCTTCCTCCCAATTTTTCATAAACAAGCCGGTGACTTTATGGCCTTGTTCTTGCAAGGCTAGAGCGGTAACGGAAGAATCGACGCCGCCGGACATGCCGACGATGATGTGTTTGCTCATTCTAAATCGATAAATGACTGAAGGATACTGAGCGGATAGCGGTGACCTTTCAGGTATTCGTCCACAGTGGTCAATACCAAAGGACTGCGCAATTGTTGGCGTTTTGCGTAAATTTCATTGCGGCTTAGCCAGTGAGTGTCGATAATGCCGTCGTCGAGAGCTTGTTCTGGATTGTGGTTGTTGACCGTGCCGGAAAAACAGAAGCGAACAAAACTGGGCATATGTGGATTTTTACGCCATAGTTGTGTGGCGATTAATGCCTCCGGTTCAAATTGCCAAGCTGTTTCCTCGCAAACTTCGCGTTTGACGGCGCTGATCAAATCCTCACCTTCTTCCAAATGACCGGCGGGTTGATTGAACGCGAGGCCTCGTGTTGTTGTCTCTTCAACCAACAGAAAACGGCCGTCATTTTCGATCACGGCGGCTACCGTGACGTGAGGTTTCCAAACCATGATGTCGATAGAAAACGGTAAAAGGCGCGCATTTTACTAGAAATGTTTTTTATATGCGCAAAGATTGAAATTTAGTACTTAAAACGCTATTTTTAAGGCCACAATGATTCGCAGTACCAAAGCTTATGTCCGATTTTGAACCCTTAAAAGATATTGACGGTAACACTGCGTTGCAGGAAGCCAAACCGCAGCTGAAAAAGCCGCCGCTATATAAGGTTATGTTGCTGAACGACGACTTTACACCGATGGATTTTGTCGTCGAAATATTGACCGATTTTTTTAACATGAGCGAAGAAAAAGCGACACAGGTAATGTTGCAGGTGCATACGCAGGGGGTCGGCGTTTGTGGGACCTACACTAAAGACGTTGCCGAGACCAAAGTACATATTGTTAATGAATATTCCCGCGAGCACCATCACCCGCTGATGTGCACGATGGAAGAGGCGTGAGGGCTTACCATGCTAAGTAAAGAACTTGAAGTGACATTGAATGCTGCTTTTACCGGAGCTCATGCCAAAAGACACGAATTCATCACGGTCGAGCATTTATTGCTGGCCTTGTTGGACAACGTCACGACGATACCGATTCTGATCGCTTGTGGCTGTAATGTGAATGCCTTGCGGGCGGAATTAACCCGGTTTATAGACGAAACCATCTCATTGATTCCAGAAGGTATCCAGCGCGAAACTCAACCCACGTTGGGTTTTCAGCGGGTTTTACAGCGTGCGGTGTTTCATGTGCAGGCCTCCGACAAAAAAGAAGTCACCGGAGCCAACTTATTTGTAGCCTTGTTTAGCGAACAGGATTCGCACGCTGTTTATCTGTTGAATAAACAAGACATCACTCGTTTGGATGTGGTCAATTATCTGGCGCATGGGGTTTCCAAAATCGAGCAGTTCAGGAAAGAGAATAACGAAGAGCCTGAATCCGAGCGCGGTAGCAATGAAGCTTTGTCCAGCCCATTGGAAAAATACGCAACCAACTTGAACGAAGAAGCCCTGAAAGGCAACATAGATCCTTTAATTGGCCGCGAGCTGGAAGTGGAAAGAACGATACAGGTGCTTTGCCGTCGCCGCAAAAATAATCCACTATTGGTAGGGGAGGCTGGGGTCGGTAAAACTGCCATAGCCGAAGGTTTGGCGAAAAGAATTGTTGAAGAACAAGTGCCGGATATCTTGTTGAATAGTGTCATTTATTCATTGGATATGGGCGCACTGGTTGCCGGTACCAAATATCGGGGCGACTTTGAAAAACGCCTGAAGGCTTTAATTAGCCAGCTCAAAAAAGAACCGGACTCGATTTTATTTATTGACGAAATTCATACCATTATTGGTGCGGGTTCCGCTTCCGGTGGAGTGATGGATGCCTCTAACTTGATCAAACCGGTGTTGGCATCCGGACAATTGCGTTGTATTGGGTCTACTACTTATCAAGAATATCGGGGTATTTTCGAAAAAGACCATGCTCTGGCTCGGCGCTTCCAGAAAATCGATGTGATAGAGCCATCGATAGAAGATACTGTATTAATCTTGAAGGGCTTGAAGTCGCGGTTTGAAGAGCATCATGGCCTGAAATACACCCAAGAAGCATTGCGACTGGCGGTGGAATTATCAGCGCGTTATATCACAGACAGGCATTTGCCTGACAAAGCCATTGATGTGATCGACGAAGCCGGGGCCAGGCAGCGGTTGTTTGCCGGTATTGATCGCAAGGATCTGATCGATACTGCCGAGATAGAAGAAATCGTCGCCAAAATTGCCAGGGTTCCGGCACAATCGGTATCGTCAAACGACATTGATAAATTGTCGAGCTTGGAAAAAAACCTGAAGATGCTGGTGTTTGGCCAAGACGAAGCCATTTCAGAGCTGGCGTCGGCAATTAAGCTATCGCGGGCCGGATTGCGCGATACCACTAAAACGATCGGTTCGTTCCTGTTTGCCGGTCCTACTGGTGTCGGTAAAACCGAAGTGACTCGGCAGCTAGCCAAAGTATTGGGCATTGAGTTGATTCGTTTCGATATGTCTGAATACATGGAACGGCACACAGTATCGAGGCTGATAGGAGCGCCTCCGGGTTATGTCGGCTTTGATCAAGGTGGATTACTGACCGAAGCGGTGACCAAGCATCCGCATGCCGTGTTGTTGCTGGATGAGTTGGAAAAGGCGCATCCGGATGTGTTCAATCTGTTATTGCAGGTGATGGACCACGGTACTCTGACCGACAACAACGGCCGTAAAGCCGATTTCAGAAACATCATCCTGATCATGACCACCAACGCCGGTGCGGAGGAAAGCAGCCGGGCATCTATCGGCTTTACCCAGCAAAATCATGCTTCCGATAGTATGAAAGTGATCGAGCGCGGTTTTTCGCCGGAATTTAGAAACCGTTTAGACGCGATTGTGCAATTCAAACCGCTGGATTTGGCGGTGGTGGGCAGTGTGGTCGATAAGTTTATTTTCGAGCTGGAAGCCATATTGGCGGACAAAAATGTCACATTGACTTTAGAGCCTGCGGCGAGAGCGTGGCTGGCCGAACATGGTTGCGATCCAAAAATGGGTGCGCGGCCAATGGCGCGATTGATTCAGGAAAAGATCAAAAAACCGCTGGCAGAAGATTTATTGTTCGGTCGTTTAGCGAATGGCGGTCACGTGCGAGTGCATGTCGAGAACGATGCGTTGGCTTTTGCCATCGAGAGCAAACAACTAATCGTTTCGGAATTGAATCAAGTAGTATAAAACGAGGGAAGCAATCGCTTTCCCGAAAGACGGGTTAGCGATTGCGGAAAGTAATGCGGCCTTTGGTCAAGTCGTAAGGTGTCATTTCTACGCGGACTTTATCGCCAGTCAGGATGCGGATGTAGTGTTTGCGCATTTTGCCGGAGATGTGGGCGGTAACGATGTGACCATTTTCCAATTCGACGCGAAACATAGTGTTGGGCAGGGTATCGATAACCTTGCCATCCATTTCAATCTGATCTTCTTTTGCCATAGTCAAAGCTCTAAATTTAAAACGCCTATGTTAGCATGAATCCTCTGCCGAGCCGCTAAAAAAGTCTCCCGGATAGTTGAATTTGTGCTGATACAGGGCGCGTCAGACTTTCCTTCTCACTTCAATAATATTTGGCAAATGGCTGATACGTGCCAGCACCAAACTAAGTTGCTCGGTATTTTCGATTTGAATTGTCATATTCAGAATCGCGGACAAATCGTCGTGGGTTTTCAACGAGGCGTTGCTGATATGTACTTTCCCGGCGGCTAATACCTGAGAAACGTCGTTCAGCAAATTTTGGGCGTTAAAGGCATGAATCAAAATCGGTACGCTGTGATGTACAGTTTGTTGACCACTCCAATCGGCTTTCAACAATTGCAATTGCTGCTCGGGCGACAGATGCCGAATATTCTCGCAGTCGCGGCGATGAATAGTGATACCGCGTTTATGCGAGATAAAGCCGATAATTTCGTCGCCTTTTACCGGCGAGCAGCAATGCGCCAGCGTGGTCACTACATTATCAATGTCGTCGATAGTGATCGCTGATTGCGTAGAGGATTTGCTGGGCACCAATTTGATCGGTGTTGGTTCCAATTCCGGAATTTTCAACGCGCCGGCCAATTGCCGGTTGTTGATGTCGCCGTGGCCTAGCGCTTCATAAAAATGTTCTGTATCCGCGAATTTAAAATGCCTTAATAATTCGTTGATATCGACGGTTTTCAAGCCTAGCCGCTTGCTTTCCTTATCCAGCAGCAATTTGCCGGCCGCAATATTTTCGGCTTGCTGTTGTTGTTTGAACCAGCTTTTTACCTTGCTGATGGCTCGCGGGGTTTTTAGGTAACCGAGATTGGGATTCAGCCAATTGTGATTGGGTTGACCGTTTTTAACGGTGATGATTTCCACCTGCTCCCCAGAGCACAGCTTGTAAGTCAAGGGCTTGATCTGGCCGTTAACTTTGGCGCCGCGGCAGCTATGACCCACCTCGGTATGGATGGCATACGCAAAATCCAACGGCGTGGCGCCCTTGACCAAGTCGATCAATTTGCCGGCAGGCGTCAGCACGAATACCCGGTCGGAGAACAGCTCGGTATGAAAGTTTTCCAGCAAGCCGTCAGTGTTATCTTTGTCTTCCAGCAGTTGTCGGAGCGAGGCGATGTTCTTCTCGGTGGCGGCGTTGAACTTGCTGCCCTCTTTATAACGCCAGTGCGCCGCCACACCCAGCTCTGCAAAGTCGTGCATGGCTTTGGTACGGATTTGAATTTCGATACGGTTGCCGTCTTCATCCAAAACTACGGTATGCAGGGACTGATAGCCGTTTTCCTTAGGGTTGGCGATGTAATCGTCGAATTCCCGCGGAATATGCTGCCAATGGCTGTGCGCCAAGCCTAGCACCATGTAGCAGGCCGACAAACTGTCCACCACCACGCGCACTGCCAATAAGTCGTACAGTTCGTTTATCGCCAGTTGCTTGCGGCGCATCTTGTTCCAGATGCTATAGATATGCTTGGGCCTACCGTAGACCTTGGCCTGTATGCCTTCCTGGTTTAAACGGTCTTGAAGTGCCGCTAAAAACCGCTCAATAAAGGCTTGGCGTTGTTCCCGATTGACAGCCAATGAGTCGGTGACAAAGCGGTAATGCTCAGGATCGGCATAACGAAACGCCAGGTCTTCCAATTCCCATTTGAATTGATTAATACCCAGGCGATTGGCGAGCGGCGCATAAATATCCAGGGTTTCCCTGGCAATGAAGCGGCGGATATTTTCTTGCTCGTGTTGGAGTCCGCGCAGCCGCTGAATGCGAAAAGCCAATTTAATCAGCACCGCCCGCACGTCATGGGTCATTGCCAGCAGCATGCGTCGCAATATCTCAGCTTGATTGGGCTGGTTTGCCATGTCGGTACTGTAAATGCTGACATTATTCAACCAGCTCACGTCTTTAACTAAGTCGGCGACTAACGGTCCGAATTGCTCGCGTATTGTCGAGTCGCTGAGTTTCCCGGCAACACGTGAATCACTGAGCAGCGCCGCCAGAATAGTTTCCAGATCGATATGCACACTCATTAAAATCGAGGCGACATCGACGCCTTTGGGGCGGAGAGTGTCCTTGCAGTTTGCCGAAAGTTGCTCGACCAGCTTCAGCGCGTGGCTTATCTGTAAGCTATCGGCGTCTGAAAATCCGGGAAACAGTTCGGTGACGGAAGAATTATTTTGAGTCATACCAATATTGTAAGACTAGCGAGGTGGGGCGGAAAATAGGGAATTTCCTGAAACTTGGGGTTCGAATCCAGGTGTCAGAGTAAACGGCTAGCGACGCGCTTTACCCGTCCGCGCTCCCCGAGTGTCTATACGGGCAAAGCTATTGGGCAAAATTCAGGACACTCTCAAGCGGCCTACTCAGGCAGTAAGAAAACCACTCAAGTATGGCCGGATTTATTAAGCCGGCCCTCAATATAGTCGCTCACGCTTATGCTTAGGCCGAGTTTTCAAGATGGATTCCCGCTTACGCGGGAATGACGGAGCAGGAAAATTTAAGTGCCCGGTTAACAGGCAGGAAATTCTAAGATTCTTAGCATTAAGTGCCTGGGAAGACAGCCATTAATAAGCATCTTTATCCGTGATTTTGCCCTTGTCGTTGACCGCCACCTTCCATTTGCTGCCACCCACCTCAATAAACAATTCGTATTCTTCGCCCACGCCGTTCGGATTAATCACCAATTCCGCCTTATGCAGCTTATAGCCGGGGAAGTTATCGGCCAGCACTTTGGTCACGTCAGGTGATATTTCTAGACCGTTGTCCAGCAGGATTTCGTTCGCAAACAACGCGCCGTCGGTTCTAAATAACTCATGCTTCAATTCGTCTTCCGTATCCTTGAAGCTGACTTCTAGTAGCTGTTGACCAAAGTGGGTTTCCTGAGTCGCTTTCAGGTCCTGCGCTTGCGGGTGTCGTTTCAAAATATTGGCCCTGACTTTATCCGGAATTGCCACGCTAGCGGAATCTTGGGCTTGAGCGGTTGATAAGCTGCTGTAAAAGGCGGTAGCGGCAAGTAAGGAAAGTAATAAAGTACGCATATGTTCTCCTGCTGTGTTGGATGCCCCAATGACTTAAAGCGCTGGGGATGGTTTCATCGTTGATTTTGCGGTATTAGCAAAAGTGGACGTTGGAAAATTCATTCAAAACCAGAACGTGCTCTTCTGAGAGCTTGAATCACTCTTGGCGCTTAACCATGGTCGATTATGCGATAAAAATAAAAATCGCCGGTAGGATTTTTCCGCGAACTTGGCATAGATCAATATTTACATATCGATTATTCTAAAAGCCATTTGATGCCTTTGAGTAGCTGGGGAGCTGATGCGGCTTGTCAGAAGCTTCCGCAGCACCAGTCTAGCGCCATGGATCGTGCCCACTTTGCCTTTTTCTAAATTGCCTATGCCGAAGCAATATCGCCGTTTTCGAGATATTTCCACCAGTGAGAAAATATTAAACACCGTGTTCCTGTTGACCATCGGGCTGGGCTATCTGATGGCCCTGGTGAATTTGTATTACACCCATCAGGGCCGCGATGGTAAGCGCGGTCTGTCGATAGACGACATTGTCATCATGTACCACGGTTCCACCACGCAATCGCGGCTGGGCGCGGCGATCAACGGCATCATGGAGCCCAATCTGAAGTACAAAAGCGATAAGGAAGTGATCTTGAAATGGATCCAGGATGGCGCGGGGCAGCCTGCTTACGAGCAAAGAATTGCGCCGATTTTGAACCGCGACTGCATCCACTGTCATAACCCGGCCGCCAACCCGGGCCTGCCCAATCTGACGCATTACGAAGGTGTCGCGGAAGTGGCGCATAAAGGCGGGGCGTCGACGCCGGCGCTGGTCAGGGTGTCGCATATTCATTTATTTGGCATTGCCTTCATCCTGTTTTTCATTGGCAAAATTTTTCTGCTCTGCGATATGAATATCTACGTCAAGCGGGTGGCGCTGGTGATTCCGTTTTTTGCAATGCTATTGGACGTGGTGTCCTGGTTTGTCACCAAGCATATTTCCGAATTTGCCTATGTGGTAGTGCTCAGCGGTGCGTTGATGGGCTTATCGATGGGCGTCCAAATATTAATGAGTGTTTATCAAATGTGGTTTTACCAAAAGGACTGATGTTTTGACTGTTTCTCCCGTTTTATCCATGACGACCAACCCGTGCGGTTGTCCGGCCATGTTAATCAGCGCCCCGGCTTCCGGGCAAGGCAAAACGACCGTCACCGCCGCTCTGGCTTACTATCATAGACAGCAAGGCCGTCGGGTTCGGGTATTCAAGACCGGCCCGGATTTCATCGATCCGCAGATTTTGGCTTACGCCAGCGGCCAGCCCGTTTATCAGCTGGATTTATGGATGATGGGCGATGCGCATTGTCGCGAACTGCTGTACCGCGCCGCCGGCGAAGCCGATCTGATCTTGATCGAAGGTGTGATGGGCTTGTTCGATGGCGACAGCAGCAGCGCCGATTTGGCCCAAGCCTTGGCGGTGCCGGTGGCTGCGGTGATCGACGCCCAGGGCATGGCGCAAACCTTTGCCGCGGTCGCATTCGGTTTGGCGAACTATCAGCCGGATTTGGCGTTCGCGGGTGTGATCGCCAATAAAGTCGGTAGCGCCGGTCACGCCAGGATGCTGCGAGAAGCCTTGCCGGCCGGCATGCCCTTGTTGGCGGCGATGAGTCGAGACGAGGCAGTCGGCTTGCCTTCCCGGCATTTGGGCTTGCTGCAGGCCGATGAAATCGGCGATCTGGATACCCGGTTGGTGCGGGCCGCGGAATTATTGAATAGCTTTACGCCCTGTGTTTTGCCCGAGCCAGCTACCTTTGCCGCCGTTTCCACCGATCTGCCGCCACGGTTGTTGCAGGGTAAACGCATCGCGGTGGCGCGCGACGCGGCATTTTCGTTTATTTATCAAGCCAATTTGGATTGTTTGCGAGCGATGGGGGCGGAGCTGTTGTTCTTCTCGCCGTTGGCTGATAGTGCTTTGCCGGAGGCCGATAGCGTTTACTTGCCGGGCGGCTACCCGGAACTGCATCTGCAAGCTTTAGCCGACAACTTGGCGATGAAGCAGGCTTTAACCGAGCATCATCAGGTCGGCAAAGCCATCTATGCCGAATGCGGCGGCTTTTTGTATTTGCTGGATAGTCTGGCTGATAAAGAAGGCCAGCGAGCGGCGATGGTAGGCTTGTTACCCGGCAGCGCAGTCATGCAAACCCGCTTGGCCAATTTGGGTATGCACAGTCTGCAATTGGCGCAGGGCGAGATTCGCGGTCACAGTTTTCATTTTTCCAAGCTGGAAACCACGCTGGAGCCGATTGTGGTTTCCTCGCCGCAACGCAGCTTTGGTCATGGCGAGGGCTTTTTCCGCAACGGCTCCTTACAAGCCTCCTATCTGCACTTGTATTTTTCTTTCAATCCGAAACTTGCTGCCGGTTTTTTCTAGGCTTTGCAGAACGATTAAAACTGTTTCACGGCCAGGGTCTATGGGATAATGTGCGGCTTTCACCGGCCAGACAACAGCAGGTACTAAAATGGATGAAAACAAGAAAAAGGCGCTGGGCGCCGCCTTGATGCAGATCGAAAAGCAATTCGGCAAGGGCTCCGTGATGCGGATGGGCGATGTCGCTGCCAGCCGCGACATCGAAGTCGTATCAACCGGTTCGCTGTCCTTGGATATTGCGCTGGGTGTCGGCGGTTTGCCGCGCGGCCGGATTATCGAAATTTATGGCCCGGAGTCATCCGGTAAAACCACCTTGACGCTGCAAACCATTGCCCAGATGCAAAAGCTGGGCGGCACGGCGGCCTTCGTAGACGCCGAGCATGCGCTGGACCCTATCTACGCGCAAAAGATCGGCGTCAACATCGACGACTTGCTGGTCTCGCAGCCTGATACCGGCGAGCAAGCCCTGGAAATCACCGATATGTTGGTGCGCTCCGGCGCGGTCGACATTGTGGTGGTCGACTCGGTGGCCGCTCTAACACCCAAGGCCGAAATCGAAGGCGATATGGGCGACTCGCACATGGGCTTGCAAGCGCGCTTGATGTCGCAAGCCTTGCGCAAACTGACCGCCAATATCAAACGTTCCAACACTTTGGTGATTTTCATCAACCAGTTGCGGATGAAAATTGGGGTGATGTTTGGTAACCCGGAAACCACTACCGGCGGTAATGCGCTGAAGTTTTATGCCTCGGTGCGACTGGATATTCGCCGCATCGGCGCGATCAAGAAAGGCGACGAGGTGATCGGTAACGAGACCCGCGTTAAAGTGGTCAAAAACAAAGTGGCGCCGCCGTTCAAGCAAGCCGATTTCGAAATCCTCTATGGCGAAGGCGTGTCCTTCTTCGGCGAGTTGGTGGACTTGGGCGTGGAATTCGGCTTCGTCCAAAAATCCGGTTCCTGGTATGCCTACAACAACGAGAAAATCGGCCAGGGCAAGGATAACGCCAAGCAGTTTTTGCGCGATAACCCGGATAAGGCCGCCGAATTGGAAAAAGCGATTCGTGAGAAAGCCTTTGCCAAATTAGCCACAGCGCCGGCAGCAGTCAGTGAAGACGACGACGCCGAGTTTGTCGACGGCGATTGAGCGCCGGCAACAGATCGAAGCGGTTTGCCTAAGGTTGTTGGCCCGGCGCGAACATAGCCGCCGGGAACTGCTGGATAAACTGGCCTTGCGCGGTTTTGACCGCGACGACGTTGAACCGGTTATCGATCAGATAGCCGAGCAGAACTGGCAAAACGATGCACGCTATGCCGAGTGCTATGTCCGACAACGTATCCAGAATGGCTATGGCCCGATGCGAATTCGCTACGAACTGCAACAGCGCGGTATCAACGACGCCGATCTGGATGCACAGGCCGAGGAGCAAGGCGGCTGGCAAAATGTGCTGCTGGATGTGTATTCGCGTAAATACGACGACGAAAAATCGCTGACCCAAAACGAATGGTTGAAGCGCAGTCGCTTTTTACAGCAACGCGGCTTCAGCGGCGAGATGATCAAGCGCTTGTTTGCGGAATTGAAAATAAAATTGGCTAGAGCGGATGCCAATACGCATGCAAAGTAAACTAAGTTGGCATTTGGCGGACCCAATCGTGCATTCCGCGATCCGCCTCGGTTTCCTGCTAGGCCTTTCGGGAGCGAATTTATGAAAGTTACACTGCCGCTAAAAGAAATGTCGGTTGCCGAGAAAATTGGCATGATGGAAGAGCTATGGAACGATTTATCCACTCGAGCAGCTGACTATTCATCACCTGATTGGCATGGTCATTTGTTGGCGGAAAGAAAGCGCCTGGCGGAGTCGGGTGAGATTGGTTTTACGGATTGGGAAGCAGCAAAGCGGGAAATTCAAGATAGGATTCGATGAAAATTCGAATTTTTGACAGCGCGAAATTTGATTTGCTGGATGGCTTTGAGTTTTACGAGCGGCAACAAGAGGGCGTCGGCCGTTATTTTTTGGACTCTCTTTATGCGGATATTGATTCGCTGGCTCTTTATGCCGGCATTCATCCCCAAAAGTTTGCTGACTTTCATCGGCTGTTAGCAAGAAGCTTTCCGTATGCGATTTATTACACTGTCGATGATGAATTTGTTTCTGTTTATGCCGTGATGGATTGTCGGCAAGACCCTATAAATATTAAAGCGCGTTTGGAAAATGAGCGAATTAGGCGATGGGGTGATTGACTTTAATAGCTTTGGGATTCGCGGAGCCCGTAGGATGTGCTGAACGAAGTGAAGCGCATCGATCGCGATTGATGCAGCTCTGGCATCGGCACATGCTTACAAACAATTTGTTAAAACGAAAAACATTGAAGTAACCACAATGAAAAAAATGACTAGCGCCGAATTGCGGGCCGCCTTTTTGGAATTCTTTCGCCAACACGGCCACGCCGTGCGTCCCTCCAGTTCGCTGGTGCCGGGTAATGATCCGACCTTGTTGTTTACCAACGCCGGGATGGTGCAATTCAAAGACGTATTCCTGGGGCGGGAAAAGCTCGATTTCACCCGTGCCGCCACCAGCCAACGCTGCGTGCGGGCCGGCGGCAAGCATAACGATTTGGAAAACGTCGGTTATACGGCGCGCCATCACACCTTCTTCGAGATGCTGGGTAATTTCAGTTTCGGCGATTATTTCAAGCGCGATGCGATTCATTTTGCCTGGGACTTCCTGACCAAGGAGCTGGGCATTCCCAAAGAAAGGCTGTGGGTGACGGTATTTGATGAAGATTCCGAAGCCGAAGCGATCTGGTTGGAAGACGTCAAACACGATCCCAAGCGCTTCTCACGCATCGGCGCCAAGGACAATTTCTGGTCGATGGGCGATGTTGGCCCCTGCGGTCCTTGTACCGAGATTTTCTACGATCATGGCGAACACGTGGCCGGCGGCCCTCCCGGCAGCCCGGACGAAGACGGCGACCGTTACATCGAAATCTGGAATTTGGTGTTCATGCAATACGACCGCGACAAGGACGGTAATTTGACGCCGCTGCCCGCGCCATCGGTCGATACCGGCATGGGCCTGGAAAGGATTTCGGCGGTAATGCAGGGCGTGCACAGCAACTACGAAATCGACCTGTTCCAAAACCTGTTAAAAGTCGCCGCGCAACTGGCAGGCACCACCGACTTGGCGAATAGCTCCTTGCGGGTCATCGCCGACCACATTCGTTCTTGCGCTTTCATGGTCGCTGACGGTGTGTTGCCGTCGAATGAAGGTCGCGGTTACGTGTTGCGCCGAATTATCCGGCGGGCGATTCGGCACGGTTACCGCTTGGGCATTCAGGATACGTTCTTCTATAAACTGGTCGCGCCGTTGGTTGCCGAGATGGGCGCGGCCTATCCGGAACTGGCGAATGCCCAGGAACAAGTCGAACGGGTGCTGAAAAAAGAAGAAGAGCGCTTTGCGGAAACCCTCGAACAGGGCATGAAAATTCTGGAAGCCTGCGTCGCCAAAATGGACGGCCATGTCATCCCCGGCGATGTGGTGTTTTTGCTGTACGACACCTATGGTTTCCCGGTCGATTTGACCGCCGACTTCGCCCGCGAGCACAAACTGAGTGTCGACCACGCTGGTTTCGAAGTGGAAATGGCCGCTCAGCGTGACCGGGCGCGGGCCGGCGGTACGTTCGCCGCTGATTACGATCAAGACATCAAACACGACAGCAGCACCGAATTTACCGGTTATTTTCATCTGGACGGCTCGGTACAAATTCTGGGCTTGTTCAAGCAAGGCCAGCCGGTCGAGGCTTTGGAAGCCGGCGACGAAGGTGTGGTGATTCTGGATCAAACCCCATTCTATGCGGAATCCGGCGGCCAAGTGGGCGACACTGGGCGCATCGAATGTGGCGACGCGGTATTCGAAGTACACGACACCCAGAAACAGGGCGGTAAATTGTTCCTGCATAAAGGCAAAGTGTTGCGCGGCACGCTCAGCGAAGGCCAAGCTTGCGAAGTCAGCGTCGATGCCGAAATCCGCAAAGCGACCGAACGCAATCACTCGGCGACGCACTTATTGCACGCCGCGCTGCGGGCGACCTTGGGCGAGCATGTTCAGCAAAAAGGTTCGCAGGTTAATTCCGAACGCTTACGTTTCGACTTTTCGCATTTCGAACCGATGACGCCAGCGGAAATTGCGACCGTCGAACGCTTGGTCAACGAACAGATTCGTTTAAACAACGCGGTCGCCGCCGAAATCATGGCCAAGGACGATGCGGTGAAAGCCGGGGCGATGGCCCTGTTCGGCGAGAAATACGGCGATGAAGTGCGGGTATTGACGATGGGTGATTTTTCCACGGAGCTTTGCGGTGGCACCCACGTGCAACGTACCGGCGACATCGGCTTGTTCAAAATCATCGGCGAAACCGGCGTCGCGGCCGGCGTCAGACGTCTGGAAGCCGTGACCGGTCAAGGGGCCTTGGATTGGATCGACCAGCGCGAAAAAGCTCTGCTCAGCATCGCCGGTTTATTGAAAGCCGCACCGGACAAAGCCGCCGACAAGGTCCATCAACTGATGGAAAAAACTCGTGGCCTTGAAAAAGAACTGGAAAAACTCAAAGCCAAATTAGCCAGCTCGGCTGGTGACGAAATGACCAGCCAAGCCGTCGATGTCAACGGCGTGAAAGTGCTGGCCGTAAAATTGGACGACGTCGACCCAAAAGCCTTGCGCGACTTGGCTGATCAGTTGAAAAACAAACTGGGTAGCGCAGCCTTGGTCTTGGCGGCGGTCAGCGGCGATAAAGTCAGCCTGATTGCCAGCGTATCCAAGGATGCGATGGACAAGATTAAGGCCGGCGAACTGGTTAATTTTGTCGCTACTCAAGTTGGTGGTAAAGGCGGCGGCCGCCCGGACATGGCGCAGGCTGGTGGTAGCGATCCGGCTGGATTGCCGGCGGCGTTGGCGGCAGTGCCGGAGTGGGTGAGGGAACGTTTGCCTGGTTAATTTCGGAGAAGGCTATGACAAATGCAGAAACTAGGTCTCCGAATTGGCATAAGGCGATTCTAAAACAGAGGATGGACTTGCTTAAGTCAAATCAAGCTGAGTTGCTTACTTTGCAACAATTACGCGGCCTATTGAAAGCTGCCAATACCGAAGATGTTCGGGATCGCAACGATAGGGTTTGTAGGCTTGAATTAGGCCGATAGGCATTTCTGGCGGTGATGTGTCGCTATCGCGACGGATTGTTTTGAAGTCGGTTCTCGCACCGACGGGCGAGATGCTTTCTTTTGCATCGCCAAAAGAAAGTATCCAAAGAAAAGGCGACCCGAATGCCGCTTATTCCCTGCGCTCCTCGCTTTTGACGGGGGTTGCCGAAAGGGGCTTCCTGCCCCTTCGTCAACGCGATGCATCCCTGCATCGCCCCTGTGGGCTAATCCCGGCGAAAGCTCCGGTGCTCGGCGCGGCATACGGGACAAAACCCGCCTCCAATGTAGGTTGGGTTAGCGATAGCGTAACCCAACAATTCGGAACGGCAAGCGTTGGGCTAAGGCTGGTTTTTGTAGGCTAAGTTGTATGAAACGAAACCCAGTATTGACGATTTTTCTGGGTTTCGCGTTGCTCAAACCTATGCTACTAAAATATATTGCCAGCGTTATGAGGTGTAGCATTCGTGATCGATGCGCTTCACTTTGTATGGGCTAATTTTTAGTATTTGTCGAACTGTCAGTATCAACAAAAATAATTTGGAAGGGAAAATCTAGTGGCATCGTTATTTTTAAATCGATTGAGTACAGAAGACAGGCAGGTATTAGAAATTAAACTGCATCGCATCCAAGGAGGGAATTGCTTTATTTGTGAGCAGGCAATCGATTTGCAAGTACACAAAGGGGCGGTAGATATTGACCATGTTGTTCCTTTGAAACTTGGTGGTAAAGACGATGAAGATAATTTTGCGTTAGCTCACGCAAGTTGCAATAGAAGTAAACAAGCTTCTAACCTCAAAGTTGCGAGAGTGCTTCAACGTTTCGCGCGATTAAAAGAAACTTTGGAGCCAGAAAATCGTAGCCCAAACCTTGGCGATATTCTCAAACAGGTTGGAGGAGGATGTCATGAGCTGGGTTTCAACCTAGCTGATGCGGGCTTTACCTACAGTCTGAGTGAATTAGGAAATAATACCCTCTTCAACGTGCCGGTGTATGAAGATGAGATGAGTGGTTTTCGGTATTTCTTCGCCAGAATCCCAATTGAATATCTTGCTCATGACAACCATATCAATCCGCGGTCAATTGGTCCTAACATCTCAAAACTTATAGAAGAGTTTTATCAGAAGCGCCCGCAATTGCATGTACCATTGGGTTGGGTTCGGTCAGATAACAACAAATGCGCAATCCACATCTTTGATGGTCAACATAAGGCTGCTGCTCAAATCATGCTGGGTGCACGATACTTACCCGTTCGAGTATTCATCGATCCTGATCCAGACACGCTGATTACGACGAACACCAACGCGGGAACAACTCTCAAGCAAGTAGCATTTGATAAATCAGTACAAAGACATCTTGGTAGTTCGCTATATCACGACCGCATAGCCCGTTTTCAAAAGGAAACGGGGCGTAGTGAAGATGATCTTGGATTTTCGGAACGGGACCTGGTGAATCACTTCAAAGGACAGTCTAGGGAAATTAAACGCTATATCCTTGATGCGTTGCGGGATGGTGTAATTTCTGACCCAGATAATAAGCTAAGAGATTACATCGATTTTGGCGGTCGAGGAAAAGAGCGTCCACTGTCATACAGTACCATCGAGAAGACCTTTTACTCGTTCTTCGTTTATCAGGAAGTATTAGAGGCACCTATAAATTTTCATCTTGAAGAAGGTTCCAATCCACGACAACTGGAGCGAGAGCAAATTCTCAAATTGATGAATCTCGCGGCTGAGGAAATTTACGTTGATAAATTTGATCCAGAGATTGGTACAGATAAAATCGAAAACCGATTGCAAAACGGTGAATCATTTAACCATGATCATTTGCGTGCTTTTCGAATGAGCAAGGAGGAGATCGTATATAACTGGTTGCAATATTCTGGTCAGATTGCTAGACAGTATTTCATTATGCAAGGTCGTCCCGATCCGCAAGGACGACTTTTTCAATATCCGTTTCCAGAGCAGGTTTGGGAAAATATGCGCAAGTTTCTACAGAACTTGGCTTCCCTTCCGCTTTGGGTGAATACTGATCTTTCCGCCACAGTATTTGGTGGAAAACAAAACAATAGTTTCTGGAAGACCGTTTTTGAGACTGGCAGAACGCCGCAAGGCATGGAAGTGCTAGTAAGGCCACTCAACTTGATTGAGATGATCAAATAAACGAACGTAAATTGCATTCATTTTAGCTCTTGAGTTTTGAGATGGTTTACATCCCGTATGCCGAGCCGAGCACCGGAGTTTTTGGCGGGATTAGCCCGAATGGGCAGGAAGCCCCTTTCCAACCCCCGCCGAAAGCGAGGAGCGCAGGAAAAATGCGGCGTCTGGGTGTCTTTTCTTTTGGATACTTTTCTTTGGACAAGCAAAGAAAAGTATCTCGGCTGTCGGTCCGAGATCCGACGTTAAAATAATCCGTTGCGATAGCGACACATTATTATTGCAGGTTTTAAATTAGTCGGAATAGGCCCTAACCATGTTGACTTACCAAACCACAGACAAAACAGTCAATTTAAGTTTTTCTAAGGAGTTTCTATCGGCCCATGAATTAACAAGATTGATCGAAATGCTGCGTGTTAAAGAGCTGATTTCCAAAAGCCAAATGTCCGATGATGACGCAAGCTTGCTTGATAATGAACTGAAAGAAAATTGGTGGCGGGAGAATCAAGAAAGGTTTCTGGCAAAAATTAAATGAAACCGGTGATTGTCGATACCAATATCGTTTTTTCGGCGTTGGTGAATAAAAACTCCAAAATAGCCACATTATTGTTGCGCTCGGAGCAGCCTTTATTGATGCCAAAATATGGGTTTGTGGAACTGTTCAAATACAAAGAAAAAATCTGTGCGGTCAGCAAACACTCCGAAGATGAAGTCCTAGAGCTGCTTTATGAATTGATCCGACATATTGATTTCTTTGACGAAAATAGTATCTCGGCCGAAGCTTTACAAAAAGCATGGGCATTGGTGAAAGATGTGGACGCTAAGGATTTGTTGTTTGTTGCGCTGACCATTGAAATGGGCGGCTTGTTATGGACCGGCGACAAGCAGTTGCGAATGGGGCTTGACGCACTCGGCTTTGATGCGTTCTTTTTACCAACCGATGACGCCGGATAATTTTGCATCGGCTAAATAGGTATCTCGCGTTAAAATTGTCCGTTGTCTTGGCGACATCAAACAATAAATCGCCAAGTAAGCAAAAATCCTAATGAAGAGATCGCATTCGATTTTCCTCACTCCAACCCTCTCCGGCAAGGCGAGGGAGTAATAAAAGCCAAAAGGTCAATAAAAACATGGCATTGTACGTCTATAAATTTGGCGGCACTTCCGTTGGTACGGTGGAACGTATCAAGGCGGTCGCCGAGAAAGTGAAAAAAGCCCGCGATGCGGGCGATCAGATTGTGGTGGTGGTGTCGGCGATGAGCGGCGAAACCAATCGCCTAGTGGCCTTGGCGAAAGAGTTGCAGCCGCAGCCGACCGACCGGGAGTTGGACGTGTTGCTGTCCACAGGCGAGCAAGTCACCATCGCTTTGCTATCGATGGCCTTGCACCAAATCGGTTGCGAGGCGCGTTCCTACACCGGCGCGCAAGTGCGGATACTTACCGATAGCGCGCATACCAAGGCGCGGATTCGGGAAATCGACGAAGCTAATATGCGTGCCGATTTGGATGCCGGCCGGGTCGTGGTTGTAGCCGGATTCCAGGGCGTGGACGAGCACGGCAACATCACGACCTTGGGTCGCGGCGGCTCGGATACCACCGGCGTAGCTTTGGCGGCGGCCTTGAAAGCCGACGAATGCCATATCTATACCGACGTGGACGGCGTCTATACGACCGACCCGCGCGTGGTGCCAAAAGCTCGCCGATTGGATCGCATCACGTTTGAAGAAATGCTGGAAATGGCCAGCCTGGGTTCCAAAGTTTTGCAAATCCGCTCGGTCGAGTTCGCCGGCAAATACAATGTCAAATTGCGCGTGTTGTCTTCGTTTATGGAAGGCAACGGTACCCTTATTACCTACGAGGAATCAGAAATGGAAAGAGCGTTAATTTCAGGCATCGCGTTTAACCGGGACGAGGCCAAGTTGACCTTGACTGGTGTGCCTGATCTGCCGGGCGTGGCGTCGAAAATCCTGGGGCCTATCGCCGCCGAGAATATCGAAGTGGATATGATTGTGCAGAACATCTCCGCGCATGGCACCACCGATTTTACCTTTACCGTCAACCGCAACGATTTCGCCCGCGCGCAGAAAGTGTTGGACGGTTTGCGCGCCGATCTGGGCGGCAATACCACGGTGATCGGTGATAACAGTATCGTCAAAGTGTCGATTGTCGGCGTCGGTATGCGTTCGCATGCCGGTATCGCCAGCACCATGTTTAAAGTGCTGGCCGACGAGGGTATCAATATCCAAATGATCTCGACATCCGAAATCAAGATTTCCGTGGTGGTCGACGAGAAGTACCTGGAACTGGCGGTGCGTGCGTTACACAAAGCGTTTGGTCTCGATCAGGAGTAGTTCCGGCACTCTAATGTTTGCTCGTTGCGAGCGCTAGAGAGTCAATAAATCCCCAGTTTTTTGTATCGTATTCAGATGCAAGGCTGGGGATTTTTTTTGAATGTCCTTTTCAAAAACTATGTTAAATAACTTAAAAATAACGAGGCATTTCCCTGATTTTTTCTGGTTTTTTATAAGGCATTTACTTTTAGTCAATATAATCAAACGATTATATTTTGGCATCTTTTATGCTGTTTAGCTCCGGTGGATTTTAAATTTTTTCTGCGTGAGGTATCTGAATGGCTCAAGAATTAATTGTTGTAAATCAAGAAGTCGTGGCACAGCAAATCAATACTGCTGGCTTGATGCTGGGGGCGGGTTTGGCGGTGGCGTCAATGATCTTGGTACCTGCCTTGGCGATGCGTCTTGGTTTGAGCGCGAGTTTGACTGGCGCACTGAGAATTGCATTGATGAAGGCATCCAGCCGAGCCGCACACGGCAAACGATGATCGCAGTCGCTACCTCAGCGGATGTATTGATTGGTCAGCTTCAGATTGATCGATCATTTCCTGCTTGCGCTGGCCTTGTCAGCGTATGATTTTGTTTTCGCTCGTGCCGTGTTTACCAAGGTTATTTAGGCGCTATAATCCGCACATGTGCACAGGTAATAAGTGAGTTCGTGTAACAATGGATGATAATAAGAAAAGCTGCGATCTTTGCGGGCTAGCTGTTGAAGTGGAAGGGTTTAGATTAAAAACCCTGCAAGGCGACAAGCGCTTTTGCTGCGAGGGCTGCAAGGGAATCTATCAAATGTTGCACGAGGCACAGGTTTTACCTGAAGACGCCGACGATTCAACCCAGCCCCAGCCTTAACCAGCGACGAGGACGCATATGGCTCATGTTCACAATCAAAAAAAGAACTCGAACGATTCATCCATGACTAAGCAGGTGGTGGCTGGTACACTAGCCACTGCAACTGTAAACACTGGAGGAAAATTGATGACTAAATTAGCGAAACACCCTCTGTTGGTGTTCGGTGCAGGCATGGTGGCGGGCTATTTTGTGTACAAATACAGAAAGGAAATTATTTCCAGCGCCACAAAAACGATTGATGCCGGCAAGGATTTTGTATTGCATCAAAAAGAAAACCTCGAAGACATCGTTGCCGAAGCGAAAGAAGGCAATTAACCCCGTTCGATTCTTGGACATTTGGCTGTAACTTGAAACGGGTGGTCGTTGCCATGGCAGGACCGCCCGTTTTACTTTTCCCTGTTGACTATGGCTATCCAAAAAGAATTTGTACTACGTTACCGCCATGACGGTCATGTGCGTTTTCAGGTGCCCGCGCAAGCTTGTCAACCGACTGCGGCGAACTTGATAAGCACCAAGCTCGCTGCGATTAGCGGCGTGCACTCGGTGAACCTTTATCGTGGGCAGGGCAAATTATCAATCCGTTACGATGGGGCTGTCTGTGGCTTTACCAGTTTGGCGGCACAGCTGTTTCAAATTCTTGCCGAGCTGGAACAGCAAGGTTATTTCGACAGTAAGCCGTTAGCGGAGAAGGCTAAAAAGTCTGTTCTCGGCATTAAAAAGCGCTTGAAAAGCACCCGGGTTGGTGGCTGGTTCAGTGATAAATATCAAGCCGGCAAGGAAACGGTACAGGCGGCCAAAATTATCGGCAAAGTCAGTACCAAAGGCCCGAAAGCCCTGTTTAAAGATCCCGAAAAAGCCACGATAGATTTCTTGAATGATGTGCTGGTCTTGTATTTGATAAAAACCCACTGGACCCGCATCACGCAGGAGTGGCTGGTCAAACCCATCGTGCATCGTTACGAGTGGATGGCGGTGTTTTATATGTTTTTCTTATTAGTACGTTCGCGCCGGCCCAAGTAGAGATTGTCAACGCCCATCCTATGATTTCCATAGGATCGGCTCGCTAGTCCATCAAATCCTCAGTCGCCCATGGAAACCGATACTCTAAATTACGCGCATTTTTCCGTTCGACATCAGCTAAAAAATCGGATTCGGATCATTACGCCGGTGTTGCTTAACGACCCGGAGCGTGGCTATATCCTGGAAATCCTGCTGAAAAAGCGCCCGGAAATTAAAAGTGTGCGCTCGGTGTTTGAAATCGGTTCGGTAGTCATCGAATTCGATTCCAGCCTTTTGCCGGCAAAAAACTTGCTGATCATGTTGGACGCGGTGTTGGGTAATATCGCGTTAAAGCAGACTGAGTTAAAAAAAGACAAGAAAAAAGCATTCGACGGGCCCCTGCAAGAAGTTGATTTAGCCGTGCAAGGCATGAGTTGCGCGTCCTGCGCGCTATTGATCGAAATGGTGTTAAACCGCGACGAACGGGTTAAAAAAGCCGGCGTCAATTTTGCCACTGAAACCGTGACGGTGCAGGGCCAGATCAGCAAGGCGGAGGTGATCGATAAAATCGAAAAACTGGGTTATAGCGCCATGCCCATCGACACGCTGTCGCAGCGGAAGAAGCTCATCGAAAAGGAGTTGCAACGAATTGACGTAGCCCGGCGTCGATTTGTATGGGCAGGGCTGTTAACCACACCCGTGGTGACGATAGCCATGATGATGGGCGGCCGAACCTGGATGCATTGGTTGCAGTTTGCGCTGACCACGCAAGTCGTATTTGGCACAGGCTGGCAATTTTTCAGCAAGGCGTATCGGCTGGCTAAACAACGCGCGGCCAACATGGATAGCTTGATCGCGCTGGGCGTGGGTTCCGCTTACGGCTACAGTATTCCGTCCCTGTTCCGGCGGCGCGGGCATGTGTATTTCGAAGCCGCCGCCGCTATCATCACCTTTGTGTTGCTGGGGCGTTATCTTGAAGAACGGGCCAGAGGCAAAGCCGGGGAAGCGATCCGCAAGTTGGTGGATTTGCAACCACAAACCGCGACTTTACTGGCAGATGACGGCAGCGAGCGCAGCATCGATGTAGACGAAATTAAGATCGACGATGTGATGCTGGTCAGGCCGGGTGAAAAAATTCCCACCGACGGCGTGGTGATTGCTGGTCTTTCCACGGTCGATGAGGCAATGATCACCGGCGAAAGCATGCCGGTGGTGAAAAGTGTCGGCCATGCCGTGATCGGCGGTTGTGTCAACGGCAATGGCGTATTGCATGTCAAGGCCACGGCGGTAGGCATGGATACGGTGCTGGCGGGTATTGTGCATATGGTCGATCAAGCCCAGGCCGCCAAGCTGCCGATTCAAAAACAGGTCGATAAAATCTCGGCAGTGTTCGTGCCGGCGGTGATGGCGATTTCCGGTGCAACGCTGGTGGGGTGGCTGTTGGCCGGCGCGCCGTTTGCGTTTGCTTTCGGTAATGCCATCACCGTTTTGTTGATTGCTTGTCCCTGCGCGTTGGGACTGGCGACGCCGGCGGCTATCATGGTCGGCACGGGTCAAGCCGCTAAGCAGGGTGTATATATCCGCAACGGCGAAAGTCTGGAAATCGCCAGTAAATTGAATGCCATTGTTTTCGATAAGACCGGCACCATCACAGAAGGCAAACCCCGGGTAAGCAAGGTCTATAAATTATCTCGTCTGGCTGAAAACAAGGTAATCATGTTGGCGGCATCCGCCGAAAACAACTCCGAGCATTTTCTCGGCAAAGCCGTGGTGGCCTATGCCCGCGACGCGGGTGTCGAGTTACAGGATTGTGCTTATTTTTATAGCGAAACCGGTCACGGTATTCGCGCCGAGGTAGACGGTTATAAATTATTGCTGGGCAATCGGGCCTGGCTGGAAAATCAGCAAGTTAATGTAAGCCGCTTAGTGGAGCAAGCCGACAATTTTGCTGATCAAGGGCAAACCCCGGTTTATATGGCGATCAACGGGAAGGAAGCGGCTATATTCGCGATTGCCGACAATCCACGCCCGGAAGCTGCAGCCGCTATTGCGCGGCTGCACGAATTGGGTATTAAAACCATGATGGTCACTGGCGATACCGAAAGAACCGCTTATTGCATCGCGGATACGGTCGGCATCGCGGATGTAGTCGCTAATGCCAAGCCCGAGCAAAAGCTGCAAATCATTCGCCAGTTGCAGGATGAAGGGCACAATGTCGGCATGATAGGTGATGGCATCAATGATGCGCCGGCGCTGGCCGCGGCCAATGTTGGCTTTGCAGTTGGCAGCGGTACGGACATTGCCATCGAATCAGCCGATCTGACGCTGGTGCAAGGTGATATAGGCAAGGTCACGGATACTATCGAACTTAGCGCATTTACCATTCGCGTCATTAAACAAAATCTATTCTGGGCGTTCGGTTACAACACTATAGCGATACCGGTGGCGGCACTGGGCAAGCTCAATCCGATGATCGCCTCCGCGGCGATGGCCTTGAGCTCGGTGTCTGTCATCGTCAATTCACTTCGATTGAACAAATAAATGGAACACAATATGGAAGGTATGGATCATGCCATGCACGGCATGACCGAAATGGCTGCGGCCACGGGATTTGATTACTCCCTGGCGTTCGTTGCCGGATTCTTGGGTAGCGGGCACTGCCTGGGGATGTGCGGGGCGCTAGTATCCGGTTACTTCATGCGAGCTGGGAAAAGCCGCAGTTATCTACCTTATATTGCCTATCAAGCCGCTCGCATTTCCGTGTATACCCTGATCGGCGTATTGGCTGCTTCTTTGGGCGTAGTGCTGGTATCCAGCGGCTTGTTCGGCAAAATCCAAAGTATCTTGCAAATGTTGATGGGCACGGTGGTCATTGTGTTGGCGCTGGGCGTATTGGGCTGGATACCTTGGCAAGGCTCGATACGCTTGATTCCCATGCAAGTATTACGCAAAGGCTATGCTGCGGCGAATCAAAAAGGGCCCCTACTAGGTTCGGTTATCGCTGGCCTATTGAATGGTTTGATGCCCTGTATGTTGACGTTTGCTATGGCCGTGAAAGCTACCACGGCTGCTACGTTGCTCGAGGGTGGCGCGTTGATGTTGGCATTTGGAGTAGGGACTTTACCGATGATGCTGTTTATCAGCGTCGCCTTCGGCAAAATGAGTGTGAAATTACGAGGTTTAATGTTGAAAGCGGCGGCGTTCATCATGCTGTTAATGGGGGCCAATACCATTAACAACGGTTTGAGTTTTTACAAAGATCAAAACTTCAACCACAGTCATTTTCTGGTGTTTGTGCAGGATAAACTTGATGAACTAATCGTTTTTCTGCACGAAACCCTCAATTACATCGGCAGCATGCTGAGCAGTATTCAAGGTGTGTGATTGCAATTCGGCGAGTTGATCGAACTTAGTGCTGGAAAAGTTCGAAATTACAGGTATAATGCGCGAATGAATTGCTGGTGTAGCTCAGTTGGTAGAGCAGCTGATTTGTAATCAGCCGGTCGCGGGTTCGAGTCCCATCGCCAGCTCCATATATATCAAAGGCTTAGGTGTTTTTTCACCTAGGCCTTTTTTATTGGTGCTACGCTGGTGCTACGGCTTCGCGAAAAAGTTTTGTTTTGCGGCCCACGTTTTTATTCGTTATTGATCCCCGACCCGCCGGCCATCGATAGCTGATACCTTGCCACCAGGCACAAGAAACCAGGATCAGCGCCGCCTTGTTGGCTTGGCTGTGTTGTATGTCGATCAGTCCAGGCAACTACCGCCCGCCATCAATACTCACCTTTGGCCTTTTGTCGGTTTAGTCAGTTTTGTCGGTAGGGGGGCGCCGCGTTTTATTTGGTATTGATCCCCCGGCCCGCCGGCCATCGATAGCTGATACCTTGCCACCAGGCACAAGCAACCAGGATCAGCGCCGCCGCGTTGGCTTGGTTGGGTTGTATGTGGATCAGGTCAGGTATAAGCAATCAGACCAGGCAGCGATCCTAAAGGGTGGGGGCGGGTCAAAAGTCTAGGGCTTGCCCGGTCCTTTGCGTCGCCCTAGCTACATTTTCGCTAACGGGTTATTGAATAGAAAAAGCCCACTAGAACCATAATAAGTTTTTGTTATATAAAAATAATAATAGAATACTAATATAGTCTTTTTATATAAGCACCGACAAAACCGACGCCAAAGGCCCGCCGGGTAGGGGCGGGTCAAAAGTCTAGGGCTTACCCGGCCCTTTGCGTCGCCCTAGCTATATTTTCGCTGGGTGATTTTTTGGAAATACAAAAAGCCACATGCTAATAGTGTGCGCCGGTGTCGCCGTGTTTGTATTGCATGGATAGTAGCCACCAGGCCCCCGCGCCCGATTGCGGTCCACCATGGCCGCCGGTTGGGGTTGGCCTATTCACGCGAAAACGCGGACCACCCCCCACCGACAAAACTGACTAAACCGACAAAAGGCCAGCCGCTCAACTGGGCACCAGCGCCGCCGGTCATCGATCAGCCGACAGGGTAAGGCATAGTAGGCAAGGCCACCAGCGTTCGCCGGGTTCGTCGTTGTCGGGCAGGATATAGACAGCGCCGAAGCCGTTTAACGGTGTCCAGTCGGCCTTTTTTGCCGCTTGCGATCCGCCTAAGCTGGTGACGGCGCAAAGGCCGATAGATTGCAGCGCCGTGGCGCACGGTTCGCCCTCAACAATAAAAACCGCCTTGGCTTTGTCATGTGCCGCCAATCGATCTAGGCCAAACAAAGGCCGGGGGTTGGCATCTATGCCGGGTGTCCAGTCAGCGCCGCGCCGCCGGAAAAATGGCACAACATCTTTTTTGCTGCCTTCGACTTGATACCGGCCCACCACGCCCAAAGCTTCGCCCTTTGCGTCGTTGTATGTCCAGGCAAACAGCAAAGGTTTGTTGTTGTAGGTTTTGGGTAACTGGATCATGTGAGCCACCATTCCCGCGCCAACTTTTCCAGGGCTTCCGGAAAGGTTAGGCCGTGACGTTTTTGCTCGAACGCGATCACGTCGCCGCCCGCAGCGCCGCAAGAAAAGCATTTAAAACCGCCGGTTTGGGTGTTCAACTTTGATATACGGGATTGCATAGCGCTTTGTTGAGCGCCAAACGTCCATGGTTGCAGTGGTTACGCCTAGAATTGCAGCCGCTTCCGCGTTGCTGCGTAGCGGGTCATTTGGTTGGGGCTGGTTGGGTTGGGTGGTCTTAGCCATCGTAAAGCCTCCTAAAGGCTGGTTTAGATGGTCACATAATCAGAGTTAAGGGCTAAGTTTTCACCCAAGCAAAAATGGCTATATATTGCTTCGGTAGTGGTGGCTTATTTATTGCTTGTTGTTGCGCGTCTTATGGTAAATGGCTTGTGCGTCTCGGTAGGTTTGGCCGGTCAACTCCATAACTCGCTCTATGTTTTTTCTGGTGTTAATGCTTCCAGTAGGCATTTCCCCGATTTGATTTTCAATTGACTGTTCAAGGGTTTTCCTTTCTTTGTATTCAAGCCCGCCAGCCTCAAACATTGTTTTAAAAGTGTTTGCGGTGGTTTTGGCTGATGTTTTTACCTTGTCAAAAAACGTTTCCGCGCTTCGCGTTGAATAGCCAAACATTTTGACCAGCTCAGCAACTGCATGTTGGCGTGGCTTTTTGCCATCGTGGGGAAATTCGTTATTGTATGCCGCCCTAACAATCGATGTCGCAGGGTGGTGTAACAATTCGCGCTCGTCCTTTTCGGTGATTTTTTTCCACTTAATCCCGACTTGTTTCATTAAATCCACTCCAACCAAGGCATCACGCAAAGCACAGGCAGCGGCGAAAGTTTCAGGGTCGTGTTCGGATTGATTTTCAAGAATTCGCGCTAAATACCCAAACAAAAGCTCCCGGTCATAGGGCGGTGGGTCGCCAGCATACAGGGCCTTGATGATTTGCTCGTTGTTATACGGTTTGCTTCCCCGATACCCTAAGTAAACAACGTCTTTTTTGGGCTTTGCCATCTCAGCATCTCCGCTTTATTCAGATTAAGCCACGCTCGGCAAACGATAACGGCTCGCCGTCGCCAATAATGAAATGGTCAAGCGTGCGAATATCGAACAAGGCTAAGAGTCGATAAGGTGATTTTAGTCGCACCAGAATGGGTGCTAGCGGCGTATTACATGTCATGAAAACTTAACAGAACTGCAACTTTAATTTCTTGAGCGCTGGTTAACATTCTTTCTGCAAATTCTGTGAGGCAGATTTTTGCGGAAGACCAAAAACAATTAACCGACTTTGCTTTAGGAATGACTTTTTTATGAAAGCTTTTAAATTAACTCTGATTGCCGCAGCTGTTACCGCTGGCGTTTCACCTTTGACTGCGCAAGCGGCTTCAACCGAATTCGACAATTTTACGCCAATGACAGGCAACACGGTTCCTGTTAACCCAGGTTCAGCGACACCTTATAAATTGTCTTCGCCCAATTTTACTCAACAAACCATCGCCGACCGTAAGACCCAAAACACCTTGGTGCCAGGTTCCAACTCAGGTAGCTGGGACATGATAGCCGCCAACGAAACCGGTCCTGACGCCGGCCGTTATTTGTTCATGCCGTTCGAAACCGGTTCCGCGGGCGTGCAACGTATCGATCTTTGGAATAACGACTACAACTCGCGCACCACCACTATCGTGGCGCCAGGTACGCAAGGTTTTGTTTCCGGCGATGCTTCTTTGTGGACACCATGGGGCGGCTATTTGACGGCTGAAGAATCTTGGGGAACTGGCAGCAGCAAAGGCCGTTTGTTTGAAGTGACCAATGCCACCACTGCGGCGGCGAATGGCGGCACATTTATCCAACGTTCCATTCTGCCGCGCGTTTCTCACGAAGGTTTGGCGTTCGACAAAAACAACAACTTGTATTTTGTCGATGAATTGAACGGTGGGTCTGTATACAAATACGTATCGGCCAATCCATTTGCCACTAGCGGCGACAGCTTTTTTGCCGCGGGGCAAACATTTGCTTTAAAAGTCGGTGCAGGAGCCCAGTTTGAAGGCACTACCGGTGCTGCTATCACCGGTGCATCAACATGGGAAGCTATTACCGATGTCAACGGTGGCGTTTTAGCCGGTATTTCCGCACAGCTTAGCGACGGCACGATCGACGGCCGCGTCAGCGCTGATAATGCCGCTGTAAAAGGCACAGGTTTTAATCGCCCTGAAGACATGGAAATTCAAAACTTGGCTAACGGTAACCAGTTTTTGTACTTCACGACTACCGATTCAGACACCGACGGCAACCAAGGCACCGGCCGCAGCCGCGTTTATTCTATTGATCTTGGTACTAGCGAAGTCAAACTGTTTGCCGACAGCAACACCATCGATTTGGCGACTGGTTTGGCGGCAGGCGGTGAATTCAAAAATGCCGATAACTTGGCTATTGATGCCGAAGGCAATATCTACATCGTTGAAGATCAAGATGGTGGTGTGGAAGATGTATGGTTTGCCAAGGATGCAGATCGTGACGGGGTTGCCGAGTCTCTCTCCAAATGGATCAGTTTGACTACTCAAGGTGCTGAAAGCACCGGTTTGTATTTCGACAAATTCAATCCAAACAAAGCGTATATCAACGTACAGCATCCAGCTGATGGCATTGATCGCACCATTGAGTTGACTGCTGCGCCAGTACCGGTACCTGGAGCGGTTTGGTTGTTCGGTTCAGCAATTGCCGGCATGATCGGCCTGCGCCGCCGTAAAGCCTGATTGCTTAGGGGGCAGGGCGTGTTCCCAAATTGATTGATCGAAAGCCCGACTTTATGTCGGGCTTTTTTGTGATGGGCAGTCTTTCGGGCCAGATAAGCAGTCCGGAAATGTCTTCTTGACCACCAATAATTAAGAGAATCCAAACATGAACAAAAAAATGATGATGGCTAGCGCGCTAGTGGTTCTATCTGTTAGTGCCGGCGCGGAAGCGGCTGTAATTACACAATGGAATTTCAACTCGAATCCTGCTGATTCTGCCACCGGTACCGGCACAGGCGCCCCTAGCATCGGTAGCGGCTCGGCTTCGCTGGTAGGAGGCACCACAGCAACTTTTGCTAGCGGCGATGCGAGTGGCGGTTCATCCGACCCGGCGATAGGCGATGACAGTGGTTGGAATACCACCAGTTATGCGGCTCAAGGTGCCGGCAATAAAACCCGCGGTACGCGGTATCTGGTTAGCACGGTGGGTTTCAATAACATTCAGGTTAGTTACGACTTACGCCACAGCAATACGTCTTCTAAATATGAGCAAGTGCAATACACTACGGACGGTAGTACCTGGACTGATTTTGCCTTGTTTAGCGGCGCGGCAGGCGATACTTGGTTCAACGGCCGTTCAGTCGATTTCAGCAGTATCGCCGGGGTAGCCAACAATGCTAATTTCGGCTTTCGTGTCTTAGCGGCATTCGCGCCTTCAACAAGCACATACGCGGCATCTTCTCCAACCGGTACTTATGGTTCTACCGGCACCTGGCGTTTTGATATGGTAACGGTATCAGGCACTGCGTTAGCAGCCGTACCAGTCCCTGGCGCAGTTTGGTTGTTCGGTTCCGCATTGTTAGGTTTTTTGGGCGTTCGCCGCAAAGCTTAATCACCGTAGTTCAAGATATTGGCAATTTCTTTAGGAATGGCGACATGAGGTGGCTTGCTTCAAAGCCGTTGGCAACTCACTGATCAGGAAATGACCTTCTTGGTGTTGAATTGATCGCAGATGAAACTGAAGATCTTTTAACGCCATGCCTGTGGATTTCAGGCATGGCGGAGATATTTTCAGAGTCAGGAGTAGATTACGTGTGGTTTGCCGTCGCCGAGGACTATGTCGCCGATGCTGAACGCGGTTTCGCCTTGCTGTGCCAATATTTCCAAGGTAGCGGCTTCGTCTTCTGCCGCGACGCAGACTATCATGCCGATGCCGCAATTAAAGGTAACCAGCATGTCGGCTAATTCGACATTGCCTTGTTGTTGCAGCCAGACGAAAATCTCCGGCAATCGCCAGGCGGAAAGCTGGACACTGGCATTCAGGCCGTTGGGCAGCACGCGCGGCAGGTTTTCGGTAATGCCGCCGCCGGTGATATGGGCCATTGCGTGCACCGGCACAGTTTTCAGTAGTTCCAGTAGGGGCTTGACGTAAATACGGGTTGGAGTCAGCAAGGTTTCGCCGAGTGGTTTGCCGTTGACATCATCAGACCAAGCTAGACCACTACGGGCAACGATTTTGCGAATTAAGGAATAGCCGTTGGAATGCGGGCCGGACGAGGCGAGGGCGATCAGTTTGTCGCCGGCTTTGACTTGGCTGCCGTCGATGATGCGATCTTTTTCGACGATGCCGACGCAAAAGCCGGCCAAGTCGTAATCGCCGTCGGCATACATGCCGGGCATTTCCGCGGTTTCGCCGCCAACCAGTGCCGCGCCGGACTGTTCGCAGCCTTTGCCTATGCCTTCGATGACGCTGGCGGCGGTATCGACTTCCAGTTTGCCGGTGGCGAAATAATCCAGGAAAAACAGCGGTTCTGCGCCTTGCACGATGATGTCATTCACGCACATCGCCACCAGGTCGATACCGACGCTGTTGTGGATGTTTAAATCCAGCGCCAGCTTTAATTTGGTGCCGACGCCGTCGGTGCCGGAGACCAACACCGGCTGTTTATAACGATCCAGCGGTAATTCGAACAGCGAACCGAAGCCGCCTAAACCGGCCATGACGCCCGCATTACGGGTTTTGGCCGCGATGGGTTTGATGCGCTCGACCAAAGCGTTGCCGGCTTCAATATCGACGCCCGCGCTTTTATAATTCAGGCGGTCTTGTTGTTGTTCGCTCAATGTCAGTCTCTCGTTAAAGTTAAGGTTGAAACGGGCGATATTGTACTATAGTTCCCATTAATGCACTGTCAGGGTAGGCTTGTGGTCAAAGTTTTTATGAAGGGTAAATCGGGGTTTTTCAGCCTATGTCTGTGGGGATTGTTGTGCAATTGCCCGTTAACGGAGGCTGTCGAAGTAAAAGGTTTGTATGAGATTGAACTGATCGCCAACAGTCAATCCGCTGAGGATAGGACGCAAGCAATCAAACAGGCCATGTATGCCGTTTTGAGTCGGGTCTTGGTGTCTGAGGATATTTCCAAAATTCTGGTAGTGCAGCAGGCGTTGTCCAGTGCGCAGAACTATGTCAAGCAATCGCAATTTTCCTTGATTTCCGCCGATGAACTGCCTGACACCGACGCGCGCTTGCTTAGAGTGCAGTTTGATGAAGATCAATTGATGGAAGTCATGCGCAAAAGCCAGGTAGGTATCTGGAGTGAAATCCGGCCCGAAACTTTGGTGTGGCTGGTTGTCGATGACGAAGAGGGTAGACGGTTTTACAACGCTGACAGCATGCCGGAGTTGGAAAGTGCATTGGCGTTTGCGTCCAAAATTAAGGGCGTACCGATGATATTTCCGATGCTGGATTTGGAGGAACAGCAAAAAATTTCACTAAGCGAAGTGCTAGGAGCTGATTCCCGCAATTTGTTGGCAGTATCCGCTCGCTACGAAGTGACCTCCGTGATGGCGGGTCGCATCGCCAAAAAAGGCGATTGCTGGCAGGGCGAATGGGCGTTTTATTTCGATGGCAAGATCAAGCAATGGAGCGGGGCTTGTTTACCTTTGAAAGCGGCAGCGGTTGCGGGCGCGCAAGGCGCCTATGATGTGCTGTCGAATTATTACGGCGTTAAACCGGAGTCCTCAGCCGCCCACTAAGCTGTAGATGCCGTAGGCCCCGCCGTAAGTGGTTAGAAAATAGAATAAAGACACCACCAAACTGGCCGGAGTATTAACCTGCAATACGTCTTTAAATATCCGCGCAATAATCGCCATGTCCCAAATCAAAAACAACGCCAAGGTTGCATAGCTGGGCGTATCTTCTGCTATGGTCACCCAAAATACGATAGGAATCAGAAAGATAGCGACGACATTTTCACAAAACAAAATAGCCGACGCGACTTGTATGAAGGTGTTAAAAGTTCTATTCAGCAGTAATACCAGCGCGATAAAGCCCAGCGTTAGCAAGGTCTCCAGCAGCACTTCGAAGGCCGAATCAATGTCGTCCGACATGTTGAATTGAATAAAAAACACCGCGATAAAATAAAAAATCGCATTGTTTTTAAAAAAGCGCGTCGATCTGGGCAGATCCAATACCGAGACATTGAACCAGCACAGCGGGAAATAATGTCTGAAAATTTCCATCACGACGCACGCTCACGCTACTTAATCAGTTTTCCTCTGAGTCGGCATAAGAATATGCGTCGTATTGGCTGCGATATTCCGGTTGCTGACCGTGGCTGAACTGGTCGTTCAATGCTTGTACCAGATCTTTGGTTTGTTCTATGAGACCGTTCAGTTTTTTGCGGTTTTTCTTGTTTTTACCGACGGGGTCGGTGATGGGCATTAAAATTCGCCAGAAACTCAGGCTTTTTTCAAACAAACCCGCCAAGTCTTCACTGAGATTCAATTGTTTCTGCCGCTTGTGCAAGTGCTTGATCAGGAATTTGGCATGCACGCGGCTGACGATTATATGTAGCGGCGTCAATAAGGCAATCAGTGTCGCGAGGATGGCCGGGCCGATAATCGGGTCGATCAGTAGTTCGAGTATCCCCACCGCAATTTCCGCAAATAACATCAGCATTACGATAAAGCCCAGCACAATGAGGGTGGAGGCGTTGCATCTGTCCTTCCAGGTGGTTAACGCTTCTTCCACTTCCGAAAAAATGGTGTCGTCGATGGCGCGGATGCTGTTTTCCAGCGTGCCGAGTATGCGGTACGAGCGGTCGTTATAAATGTTGTTGAAGCGCTGATCGAACAGCGAAGTATCGCCCGATTGCGATAACACAATAAATTGGCCGGTGTGGATGCCCAGTTCGGCCAGGCGGCGTTGCCAGGATGCGGCGATTTCCTGGCTTTTCAGCGCATCGATCATTATTTCGGAATGATCGATCACGAAAATGAATTTATTGGCATCCTGGTGAGCAACGATCTCTGCTAGGGTGTCCTTGATCAAATCGGCATCGGCCTCGAACAAGTCGTTAAATACCAATACCAAATCGGAGATGCCTATCACGTATTTTCGCAACAGGCCGGAGACTGGATTTTCCGTGGCGGGATTGAATACCGGCGTGTCGATCAACAGTTTGTTTTTTAATTTGCTGCTATTGACCGTGACCAGTTCCAGATAGCCGTTCAGTTTGCTGCCTTCGCCGTTGGCGACCAAATCGATTTGACGGCTGATTTGATAGAAAGGTAAGCGGTGGTCGGCGTCCAGTGCGGTGCCGGGTAGCGTCGCGGTATTGGTTTGTGGCGTATATTGCAGTACGGTGAATTTATGGCGGGCGGTGTGTAGTTGCACGCCCAGGTAACGATTAACAAAGTCTGATTTGGCGGGCGAATAACCGCCCAGCGTGCTGACGATGGGCCACCAACTGGTTTTGCGTGCGGTGGTCTCGTCGTTATCGATCAACCCCAGTTCAAACTCGATTTCATCCAGGTCCTGGAATATCTTGGCGGTTTTTTGCAAAACCGGATCGTTCGCCGCGAACTGCCGTTCAAGATTGCTCAGGTGTTTACTTACCGTTTTATCCGCCATTAGATATGAACCTTCTCTGCTTGTTATTGAGGTTAATCAGACGGCGGGAGTATACACCGATGGCATTTAAACGGATAAAAAACCTGCCGGTTTTTGCCGGTCAAAATGCCCCGGCAAACGGCTGCCGCAAATACCAAGCTGCGCCGAAAATGGCGGCTTTCCGGCCGCGCTTATTCTCTAATATCCAGCTCCTTGATTTTGCGGGTCAAGGTATTACGGCCATAGCCCAACAATAGTGCTGCTTCGTGTTTGCGGCCATGCGTATGATTCAACGCGGCCTCGATCAACAGGGTTTCCAAGGTGGGGATAGCCTGCTTGGCGATGTCCACTTTACCGGTCGATAATTGCTGCTTGACCCAACTTTTAAACTGGCTTTCCCAATCTCCCGGTGTTGTGTCGCTGGATGCGGAATCGCCGCTATTGTGGGTCAGTTCCGGCGGTAAATCTTCCAGATGAATTTCCCGGCCCGAGGCCATCACCGTCAGCCAGCGGCAGATATTCTCCAATTGCCGCACGTTGCCTGGCCACCTCAAGCCGCTTAAAAATGCCTCGGTTTCCGGTTTTAACAGTTTGATTTCGGTATTCAGTTCCTTCGCGCTTTGATAGAGATAATGCCGCATCAACAAGCCTATATCCTGCCGGCGTTCGCGCAACGGTGGGATATGAATTCGAATCACGTTCAGGCGGTGAAACAAATCTTCGCGAAACCGGCCTTGCGCCACCAACGCTTCTAGATCCTGGTGGGTGGCGGCAATGATGCGCACGTTGACTCGCACTGAGGTATGCGCGCCCACCGGATAAAACTCGTTATCTGCCAGCACCCGCAGCAAGCGGGTTTGCAATTCGGCGGGCATGTCGCCGATTTCGTCCAGAAACAGCGTGCCGTTATTGGCTTGCTCAAACCGACCGATGCGCCGGGCTTGGGCGCCGGTAAACGCGCCTTTTTCGTGGCCGAACAGTTCCGATTCCATCAAATCTTTGGGGATCGCGGCCATATTCAAGGCAATGAATGGCTGGTCGGCGCGTGGACTATGGCGATGCAGGGCTTTGGCGACCAGTTCTTTGCCGGTACCCGATTCGCCATTAATCAACACGGTGATGTGCGAGCGGGCCAGACGGCCTATTGCCCGAAACACTTCCTGCATGGCCGGCGCTTCACCGATGATCTCCGGGGTTTCCTCGACGGTAGGCGGTGCTTGCACAAGGTCGCTTTGCCGCTGTTTGCTGTGCGCGCAGGCGCGTTGTACGGTTTCGACCACTTCGGTTACGTCAAAGGGTTTGGGCAGGTATTCGAAAGCGCCGCCGTGAAATGCCGACACCGCGCTTTCCAGATCGGAATGCGCGGTCATCACGATCACCGGTAAATCCGGATAACTGTTTTGAATGTTCCGCAACAACTCGAAGCCGTCCATGCCCGGCATGCGAATATCCGTGATCAGCACTTGCGGTAGGCCGCCGGGCAGCGATTTCAGCAATTCGTTGGCGCTGGCGAAGCTTTGGGTATGCACGCCGGCTTTTTGCAAGGCTTTTTCAAGTACCCAGCGGATGGATTTGTCATCATCGACAATCCAGACCTTGTCAGGTATTTGCATGATTCGTCTCCAAAGGTAGGTAGATGGAAAATACGGTATTGCCCGGCTCGCTTTCGCATTCAATCAAGCCGTTATGCTGGTTGATCAAAGATTGAGCAATCGACAGGCCAAGTCCGGTACCCTCGGCGCGGCCGGTGATCATCGGATAAAAAATCTGTCCCATCAGCTCGGGTTTAATGCCCGGACCATTATCGATAATGTCGATTTTCACGGTCAGCTTGTAGCGTTTGCGGCCTATAGTCATATGCCGCTGCACCCGGGTTTTTATCGTAATCACGCCATGGTTTTGCACGGCTTGTACGGCGTTGCGGACGATATTGAGTATGGCCTGGATCAGCTGGTTTTTGTCGGCGAAGATCTCCGGGATGCTCGGATCGTAATTGGTATGCAGCATAATGCCGTGGGCGGCCTCCACCGAAACCAGATGTCGGACCCGTTCCAATACCTCGTGAATGTTCAGCTGGCTTTTATGCGCAGGTTTGTTGGGGCCGAGCATTTTGTCCATCAGATCCTGCAAGCGGTCCGATTCGGCGATAATGATTTGCGTATATTCCTTTAATTCAGGATCTTGCAATTCCAGGTCCAACAATTGTGCTGCGCCGCGCAAACCACCTAGCGGGTTCTTGATTTCATGCGCCAGGCCGCGCACCAGCATGCGGCTGGTGTTTTGCTGGGCCAGCAACTGTTCTTCTTTGGTGATCCGCAAATGTCGGTCTACCTGTTGCAGTTCGATCAGGATTTCGCTTAATTTCCCATCCTCGAGCAAGGGCGTGGCGCTGAGGTTAACCGTAATCGATTGGCTGAGCCGTTCTAGGATTAATTCTCTATCGACCAGCGGCTCGAGCAAATACAAGCGCGGTAATAAATCGTTAAATAGCGTGTTGTGCGCGGTTTTGAACAGTTTGTGCGCCGTTTGGCCGAGCAAATGCTTGGCGCTGTCGGCAAGCAGCATTTCGCCGGCGGGATTGATATAGGTCAGGCGCAAGTCCTTGTCGAACAGCAGGATTGCTTCGTTTAAATGATCCAGTATCTTTTTGTGCACGGGTTAATTTAAGTGTTAAGAGTTGTAGTGAACAAGCAATTTGCACGCCAAGCGTAAAGTTGCCTTATTGCCTCATTTGTCTGATAAAAAACGGCTCTAATGCACAATATTAGTGCGTTAGCCCAATTTGATGGTTCATGTTAGTGCAAGGGTGGATGCGGAGTGGGATTTTTATCGCTATTCCGGCTTTAAGCCTTATGCTTAGGAATACGATCAATATCGATTAAGGCGGCTAAAATGTTTGGGAACCCTATCAGCAGCTCGAATACGCGGTTATGTGTCATATGATTGCACAATATTGGTGCGATAAAGGTTGAGTTGAATCAAGCGACGTTCCGGGGTGAGAGTGACCCATTCAAGCCGTTTGCATCGTGTATTCTGGTCGCTGTTCCCGCGGAGATGAAGGTGTCATGGGTTGAAAGGCTAGTGAATAAACCGGTAGGTGATCTCTGGCAATGGCACACTTTGATCTGAATTGGTGCGCCTTTCGGCATCGGTAACCAGGCTGGTGCGTCAGTCGAATAGCTGCTTCGCTAATTCGGTGCGTTTGTCGATTGGCGGCTAGTCTGCGTAATCAACGATCAATGGCGCATGGTCGCTGAAGCGTTGCTCTTTAAAAATGCTGGTTGACTGTGCACGATTGGCGATACCCGGCGTGGCGACTTGGTAATCGATTCGCCAACCGACATTTTTGGCCCAAGCCTGGCCACGATTGCTCCACCACGTGTAGCAGGCGTCGGTAGCGTCTGGATGTAGTCTGCGATAAACATCTACCCAGCCGAGCTCATCATATATTTGGGTCATCCAGGACCGTTCCGCCGGTAAAAACCCGGAGTTTTTCTGGTTGCCGCGCCAGTTTTTCAAATCGGCTTCCGTATGGGCGATATTCCAGTCGCCGCAAATGACCACTTCCCGGCCGCTGGCTTTCAAGTCGGCAAGATGCGGATAGAAGCGTTCCATCACGCTGTATTTGACGGTTTGTCGCTCTTCGCTACTGGAGCCGGAAGGCAGATACAGGGAAATGACCGATAGATTGCCGACTTGCACTTCCAGATAGCGGCCTTCGCTATCGATGTCCGCATGGCCCAAGCCCTCAATGACGTTATCGGCCGGCTGTTTGCTGTAGATACCGACGCCGCTGTAGCCTTTCTTTTCGGCATAATGAAAATAGCCGTGCAGGCCTTTCGGTGTCAGCATCTCGGCTGTCATATCGCCGGCCTGGGCTTTAAGTTCTTGTAGGCAGACGAAGTCTGGATTTTGGGTGTCTAACCAGTCGTAAAAACCTTTTCTGGTTGCCGACCGAATGCCGTTTAGATTGACGGAGATGATGCGGAGCATGGACTTTGGTTGGGGAATAGGTTAATAAACTGCGTCGCAGTTTAACAGTTTCGATGCCATCGCCCCAAAAGCGCTTACTGACTTTTGGCCGACACACTCCGCGCGCGTCTGCCGGTAAAAAAGGCTTTAGCCCTTACTCAACAATTGCCGGGCGCGGCTGTCCGCACCGGAAGGCAGCTGGTTCGGGCCGGATTTGATCCAGGCGACGATATCCTGCCAGGCGGTGGGGGCTTGTAGGTCGCGGAGCAGCATGTGGTAACCATTTTGGTAAATGGCAACGGTTTTTTCCGCGGTATCGGTAGTCAGCATTTGCTGCAAGAAAGCGTAAGTCGGTTCTTTGGGGATGACTTCGTCTTTCTCGCCGTACAGCATCAAGGTATGAGCCCTTAGCGAGTTTGCACTATCGAACGCCGCATCCATCAGGTTGGTTAAGCCATATACCGTTTCCACCCGGGTGGCTTTGATGACCATCGGATCGCGGCCCATCGCCCGCAACATATCGATATTATCCGACGGTAAAATTTCCAGTCCGCTGCCGGTCAAAGTCAGCCAGGGCATGCTGTGCGCCAGCGTCCACAGCAAACTGGTTTGATACCAAGGCATGGTTGATCTGGCCCATAGCGCCGGTGCGGCCAGGATGATGCCGGCGACGTCCGGCATGTTTTCCTGCTGCATGGCGGTGATCACAATCGCGCCGCCCATGCTTTCGCCCAGCAGGTAAAGCGGTTTGTTTGGGTAGCGCTGTTTCAGCAGTCGGGTTAATTGTTTTAAATCCTGCGCGTATGCATCACTGCCGGCCCACAAACCGCGTTGCGGCGCCGCGCCGAAACCGCGTTGGTCGTAAGCGAAACAGGCGATGCCGAGTTTGCTGAAATAATTGCCCGGCGCATCGAAAAAGTGACTGTAATCGTTGAAGCCGTGCAGCGCGATGATCACTGCATTGGGCTCTGCCTCGGGCAGCCACCGCCGTAGCGGCAGACTTGCGCCGTCTTCCGTGAGAAATGTATTTTCTCCCAGCTGTGCGGTGTTGATTTTGGCGCCGGGCGGATAGCTCATCGGCATGCAGCCGCTCAGTGAGAGCAGCACTAACAAGCCGGCCAGGGCTCTGGCGTGCTGCATGCGTTGTCGATAGGGTTTGCGAGCGTTCACTATTTCCAAAACAAGATTGTTCATCGCTAACACATTATTTCAGTATTGAATTTCCCAAAATATCCCCGAGTGTGATGCGCAAAACGGGGCATTGTTCCGGTCAAACTTATCTTAGCTGAAGCGGATGGCCAATTTTATGACAATTCAGGAATGGCTAGTTTCCTGTTATCGAACTATTCATCATCCCACAATACGGGAAATGCTTTACGCACCCGCTCGATGGCTTCTTGATCGACATTTTTGCCACGCAAAGCCAGTACCAGCGCGTAAACATCCTGAGTGCTGACTTTAAACGTGCGTTTGGGATCAGCTTTAACGGCGCTCGATAGGTGTTTGATGGCCGTGCGGAACGGCAAAGGCTTGGCGGCCGGTTGCGCTGGCCGAGACAGTTCGCTTTCGATAATCGCTTTTTCGTTGCCGGGCGGTGCGTTTAAGGCTTTACGCAAGATGTCGCGGGCCCTGGCCCAGGATAGCTCTCCACCCGCCAGTTTTTCGCGCATGGCTTCCGTCGTCAGTGGCGCGTAGCGAATGATGTCGTCAATCCAGCTGACGCTTTTGTCGAAGAATTCGGCGATGCGCTCCCTGGACCAGTTGGCATTGTTCAAGTAAATCACCGTTTGAAAATAATCGGTGATGCGGGTATCGACCCGGTCGGAATTCAGCTTCAGATTCAGTGCCTTGATCTCGTCCGGATCGCCGGTGACGATTCTGACGTCCACTCTGTCGAAATAGCCGGGATTGGCGCGGCGGATACCTTGAATGGCTTCCATGCGGTGAAAGCCGCCGACCAGATAATATTCGCGGTTGTTGCGCTCCCACACCACTAACGGTTCGAACAAGCCATTGACCACGATGTCTTTTTCCAAATGCGCGACTTTCGCCCGATCCAGTTCTCTGTGGTTGGTGAGGGTGTGGTGAAATTCGATTTGGTCGATGGGAAGATATTCATAGCGTTTGGTGGCTAGCATATTCGATTCTCCGAGAAAGCGGGGTCCGCCTCGGGGTGTGTCGGCCTGGTGCCTATTCCCTTGTCCGGGCAGATAAGCAGCCACCATCGCATTTTTTCTAACGAAATTCAATCGTTTGGCATTGGCGATACGCGGCTCCTGCGGACGGTGGACGGCTTTGCGAGGCTAACCGAGTACTTTCATCATGATGGATAAGTAGTCTGTATAACCGATGGCGGCGGCCATGATAATTAGCAGCATGCCCTGAAAAATCGGGCGCTGCACAAACGGTTTATAGGTACCTTCGGCGTAGCGTTCCGCCAACTCGGAGAGGCTGGTCAGTTTACCGGCGAGGGATGAATCTTTCACTTTGCCATGATTGGCTATCGATAATCGGCGCAGGTTTTTCATGGCGTTTTGCTCGGTTTCATCCGCTAACGCTTTCAGGCGGAAGTCGCAATAGAACAAGTATGCGATGCAAACGCCGATCACGATCAGCAGACCGGGCGGCGTATGCCAGTTATCGAAATAACTCATGCGCGCCAAAACCATCAGAGCGGCGGCGAATAGCGGATACGAGATCAGGCGGCTTGTCTGTTGCGTCATATCGCCGACCAAACGTATCGTCACCCAGTCCTGAAGGTACGTTGCATCGATATTCAATGTGTCGCTGTATTCCTTCGTCATGGACGCCGGCCAGGGCGCCGCGCGCGGAATGGTGCGGATAAACTGGATGATCGCTTGCGCTGCCTCGGTGACGCTGATCATCAAAAACAGGAATGCCGGCACCAAGATCGCCTTCAGCAGGATTAAATCGAGGTAATAGACGAAAGGGCCGCGATACGGCGTAAAAGGCACGCCCAAGGACAAAATCACCACAAACGATAAGATCCACGCTAAAAATGTCAAAATGCTGATTCGCCTAACATGCATATTTCGTTTCAGTCGCCTGTCCAAATATCTATCATGCGCGTAACAGCGATTGTCGGCGGATACGCCGAACTTACCGCTGAAGTTCAGCTGTTCCCAAAGCAATAGCGGAAACTTGGCGGTTTCGATAACCCAATACACTGTGACAACCAGTGCGGCGAAGCGGATTGCCTCCGTCGACCACATGCTTACGCCTTCGATTAAGGCCAATGGTTCGTTTTGTGGGGTATTGAGCACGAAAGCCGCTAGTCCGCAGCCAATGGCGAAAGCGGTTAGCAACCAGACTCTTTGCCGGCGCAGCACGGCGGCTTTCACCGGGAGTTTGGCGGCAGTCGCGATTTTGATTTTGCGCCGAAAATACAGCCCTAGCCCGATCAATACGAATGCGCCGATTAAAATTTTCAATGTCAGGCGCGGAAATCTTGAAAACGGTTGCGCGGCTGCCGAATCCGGTGTCGGCGCGGTGTCGCTGAGATCGCCTCCGGATTGTATCAGGGTCTCCATAGGCCCTAAGGCATCACATTCTTGCTGTTCGGTTTTGCCGGTGTCCGTGTTGAGAGGGAAAGCTTTGCTGCGGCCGATTTCATGCAAGGCGGGTTGATTGAATACCTTGCTGTCCAGCAATTGTTGGCGCTTGGTCGTATCGCACGCAGTTGCTGCGCCAGTCGCTTCGGAGGGCTCATGGTTGGAATCCCACAAGGCCATTTGCGCGGCTAAAAAATATGCAGTTTGATAGCTGTCGCGGAACGGCGGGATACGAGTTTGTAATGCCGGCGGTAATTGCAAACCGAAACTCGAGACAACAATCAGGTTACGAGCCCACTCGTTTTGCTCCGGGTGTAGAAGTCGGGCATCCATCACGTTTGTGAAATACCAAACATCCGGAAATTTGGCATGCAGCGCTTGCAGCACCAGTAGTTTGTCGTAGACATCGCTGCCGAGGATGCCGATGGCACCTATGGCTTGGTCGTGGTCTTCCAGTTCCTGTTCCAGTTCTTCAACCCTGTCGGTTAACCGGCGCATGTAATCAAACTGACTGTCGCCGTCGGCATGCTCCATGGCTTTGGAAGCCTCGGCGGCACTGTTGGTATCATTGTTGCCGGATTTGTTGCCGGTGCTGGAACTACTTTGGCCGCGCAGGGTTTTGCCGTCCAAGCCTCGGAAATAGGTGTATTGGTGTACGTATTTTTGCAAGTAATTCGCGCAACCCGCTGTTGAAATCATGGGGTCGCGGCATGCGCCAAACGAGTGTTTTGCGTTCATGGCGGTTTCGACTAACGCATCGGCAAATGTGGTGCCAATATGGTAGGCGTACAGTGATTCGGTTTCGGAGATCAATACCACGTGTTTAGTGGGCTTAGCCAGCTCGGCTTGGTCGCCGATCCGTACGCCGCGGAGTTCCAGTTCCTGGCTCAGCGCGCCCGCCAGCTGGCTGTCGGTCGCCGTGGTGCGGAGGAACGACAGGTGATTCTTGAAGTGCTCGGCCAAGTTGCTCGGTTGATGGGCCGTTGCCGCTTGGTTGCCGTACATTAATTTACCTTCATCGACCGTTGCTCGGGGCGAATACATTCGAAACAACGGCGCGTCCTTGGGCTTGCCAACTTTCAGTGCCTCGCTCGCCATGGCTTGCAGATCGTCCGAAGTTGCCGGTCCCAGTACGTTGAGCTCTAGCTTGTTGTTTTTCTCGTAAAGTTTGCGCAAATTTTTGAAAAGATCTTTTAGCGGCTCATAGCCGAAGGCTTTGCTGTCAAGGTATAGCAGCAAAATAGGCGGATGTTTCTCCGTTTCCGGACTCCGGGCCATCGGTTGGGCTTTCCAAACCAAATGTTCGAATGCGATCAAGGTACTCGATTTGTTCAGCAGGTAATTGACGTAACCGATATGCTCCTCGTCGCTTGGGCCGTACTCTTGTTTGGAATTGCCGATTAACCCTGATAATACCGCGTAGCGGATACGGCGCCGGGTTTCCACGTCTTCTTGATAATGACCATTGGGCATTAGTGTGGCGATGACGATTTGCCGCCCGTCGGGAATGTCTTCCAAGTGGGACTGAAGGGTTTTTATCAATTCCTTCTGGTCTTTATATTGCTGATACCCCTGACTATTCACATTTTGGTTGGCGATAGCTTCGAATGGATCTTGCCACAAGCGCGCGTCTACGTCGGACTTAAAGCCGGCTTGTTGCAATTGCGATAAGGACGCTTTATTGGGTCTGGAATCGTTGAAAGGGCTTTGGCCTACGAACAGGCTGCCGCCCAAAATGATCAATAGCACGCTTAATAAGTTAGGCGAGATCGCTGTGGATTTGTTTTCTCTAGACATAAGCGCCAATCTCTGATTGCGATGGAGAGTAGTGGGGCATACCCGGTTGTGCAACTAGACTAACACTAGAGGTTTTCGGCTTCAAAGGCAGAAACTAACAACGTTTTTTGTAAAATTACACTATCGATCAGGGCGTGGATTCCAAATTTCGCGAACCGAGACCGTAAAATCCATGTTTATTTTCGCAACAACCAAGGATTGCCGCCGATAGCGGTGAGGTTGGTGGTCAGGGTTTGTTCGTTGGCGAAGCGTTGCAAGTAGTGGGGGCCGCCGGCTTTCGGCCCGGTGCCGGACAGGCCCATGCCGCCGAACGGCTGCACACCCACCACCGCGCCTATCATGTTGCGGTTGATGTAGATATTGCCGACCCGCGTGTGCTGTTGGATATAGTGCATATTGGCGTTGATGCGGCTGTGAATGCCCAGTGTCAAGCCGTAGCCGCTGGCATTGATGGCCTCGACCACTTTTGCCAGCTCGTTGGCTGGGTAACGGGCAATATGCAGGATGGGGCCGAACACTTCGTGGTCAAGGAAGGATAGGGCCGGTATTTCCGCTAACGTCGGTGGAAAAAAACAGCCGTTTGTTAGATCGTCGGTCAAGGGCAGTTGATATAACAGCTTGGCGTCGTGTTCAAGCTTCTCGATGTGCTGTTGCAGGGCGGCTAACGCGCGTTGATCGATAATAGGGCCGACGTCGGTGGCAATATCCAGCGGTGAACCGACCCGCAGCAAGCGCATCGCGCCGATCAAGCGGGCAATGACGCTGTCGGCGATAGCCTCGGGTAGAAACAACACCCGTAACGCCGAGCAGCGTTGGCCGGCGCTGTTAAACGCCGATTGCATTGCGTCTGCGACCAGCTGTTCCTGATGCGCCGAGCTGTCGGCGATCATCGCGTTTTGCCCGCCGGTTTCGGCAATAAGCGTGGCGATGGCGCCGTTACGACTCGCCAGTTGCCGTTTGATCAGATGGGCGGTGGCACTGGAACCGGTAAACGCCACGCCGGCGACGCGCTCGTCGATCAACAAGTGCCGACCAATCTCGGCGCCGTCGCCCGGCAAAAACTGCAGTACCTGTTCCGGGACGCCGGCGCTATGCAACAGGCGCAAACAGGCCATGGCCGTTAATGATGTTTGTAGCGCCGGTTTCGTGATCACCGTATTGCCGGCCACCAACGCGGCGGCGATTTGGCCGATGAAAATCGCAATCGGAAAATTCCACGGACTGATGCAGACAAACACGCCGCGCCCGACACTAAATAATTGATTGTCTTCACCGGTTGGACCCGGTAAGCGGAGTGGTTGCGCAAATTGTTCGACTGCGCAGGCCGAGTAATACCGGCATAGATCGACCGCTTCTCTGACTTCCGCCAGCGCATCGCGCACGGTTCGGCCGCCTTCGCGTATGCACAGCGCCACCAATTCCAGGCGCTGCTGTTCCAATAAATCCGCCGCTTTTTGCAGATACCCGGCGCGGGTTGCAACCGGGCATAAACGCCAGTCATCGAACGCGCGCGTGGCTTGTTGCAAGGCTTGTTCTATATCATTTGCGGAACTGAACACCACCTCGCCAACTAGGCTGTGTTGGTCGTGCGGGCTATAAACCGGATGCGGTTCGCCACGCATTTGTTGACCAGCAATCAATGGTGCGGCTTGCCAAGTCTGGCCCGACATGGCAGCCAATTCCTGTTGCAACTGCTGTAACACTTCGGGATCGCTCAAATTCAGCCCCTCCGAATTCCGGCGTTGCGCGCCGAATAACTCAGCGGGAACCGCAAGCGGTTTAGATTCCACCTTGTCTAGCTGGACCAATGGATCGGCGGATAGCATGGCGGCGCTAATCGCCGGATTTTCGATTTGATTGATAAACGAGGTATTCGCACCGTTCTCCAGCAAGCGTCTGACTAGATACGGCAGCAAATCCCGGTAACTGCCGACCGGCGCATAGACGCGGCAATTGATCGGGCGTTGATTGAGCAATTCATCATACAAAGCGCTCCCCATGCCATGCAGACGCTGGAATTCAAACCCGGGGTGGCCTTTGCCGAGCTCGCCAATCGCCGCCACGCTATGGGCGTTGTGGGTGGCAAATTGCGGATAAAAAGCCTGAGGCTTTGACAGGATCAGCCGAGCGCAAGCCAGATAGGACAAGTCGGTGGCAGGCTTGCGGGTGAACACCGGGTAGTCGTCCCAGCCGTTTTCCTGGGCGCGTTTGATCTCGCTATCCCAGTACGCGCCTTTTACCAAGCGAATGGGAATGATGCGCTGCCGCGATTCGGCCAATGCCGCCAGCCAATCGATCACCGCCAACGCGCGTTTTTGATAAGCCTGCACCGCCAGACCAAAACCAGGCCAAGAGGCCAGCGCCGGATCGTTAAACACCGCCGCGAAAATATCCAAAGACATATCCAGCCGTTCGGCTTCTTCCGCATCGACAGTCACGGAAATATTCGCCTCGCGGGCCAGCTTGGTCAAAGCCAACAGCTTGTCGCTGATTACCGGCACCGCATAACGCTGCTGAAATGGCTCATAACGCGGATATAACGCCGACAGCTTGATGGAAATGTCGGGATTGGCGAATAACTCGGCGTTCGCTGATTCGGCTAGAGATTCAATGGCGCGGCGATAGGCCGCGAAATAGCGTTCCGCGTCCTCTTCGGTCAGGGCTGCTTCGCCGAGCATATCGAAAGAATAGCGGTAGGCCGGATTGCGGCCGGCTCGTTCGATAGCCGCGTTTATGTTTTCGGCGATGACGAAATGTTCGGCCATATGCTGCATGGCTTGCTTGATCGCCGTGCGGATCAGCGGCTCGCCCAGACGGCTTAATAATCCATCGACAACCCGCTGCCGAACCAGTTCTTCCATTTTGCCGCTCATCCATAACGCACCGCTTGCCAGGTTAACCGACAACGAATCGCTATGCAGCCAGTGGCTATACCAATCGGCATCGGCGAGTTTGTCGCGCAAGAACAGGTTTTGCGTGTCGCTGTCCGGAATCCGCAGCAGGGCTTCGGCGATGCTCATCAACACGATGCCTTCATCGCTGTTCAGGCTGTATTCGTGCAAGAAGGCTTCGAAAATGCCGGGCTGTTTGTGTTTGGCGCGTACCGCTTCTATCAAGGCTTGCGAACACGCGCATATTGCCTGGCTATCGTAATCTCCCAACCTGGCGATCAGGCTGGCGATGGCTTGCGGCTCTGCTTGGGTAAATGCTTGATTGATGCGCCGGCGCAGTTTGGCTAAACGGTTGGCGTTGCTCATGGCTATCACCTGTTGGACTGACACCCATAAGCATACCGCTATCCGGAAAAACCGGCTGGCTTGTTGGACCGGGTTTGCTCTGCTACTGTTGATGCTAACGCGCTGAACGCGAGGAGGTTATATGTCAGGCAGAATTGATTTTACGATGGGTGTTAACGCCGGAAAAACGGCCAAGGCCGGCGGCGACAGTAGCTACCGGGTTTATATTTTCGGCAATTTTTCCGGTGCCGCCGTGCCTTGGGAGCAAAGCAAAATCCGCAAAATCGATGTCGATAACTTTGAGCAAGTGCAGGCGCAAGTTACACCGACACTGGAAGTCAGTTCGGGCATCACGCTGCAATTTCCGGCGCTGGAGGATTTTCATCCCGATGCCTGGTTGGGGAAAATCAAGCTGCTGGCCGATTTGCGGACTTTAAAATCGGAACTGGGCAACCCCAATACCGCCGCGCAGGCGGCGGCGAAAATTCAGGCCTTTTTTCCCTCGATAAGCGCCAGCGAACCAGCCGCCCCCGCATTGGCAACGGAAAGCCAGGAGGATATGCTGGAACGCCTGCTGGGGAAAAAACCGGAAGGCGCGGTCGCGGCATCCGATTCCTTGGATAGTTTGTTGAAACAGATTGTGGAGCCGCATGTCGCCAAGGACGCTAATCCGCAGCATCGGGTTTTAATCGATGTGATCGACGCCGCCACCGCACAGTTTGTGAAAGCCCTGTTACACCGGCAGGATTTTCAAGCGTTGGAAGCTTTGTGGCGGGCGACGTATGAGTTGGTGCATGAAGAAGCCGCCGACGCGCAACAACTCTATTTGCTGGATATTAGCCAAGCCCAATTGTTGGCGGAGTTGGAAAAAGGCGGCGAGAGCGTGGTTCAGCGTTTGCAGCAACATATTCAAACCGGTGACGGCGAGCAGGATGTGTTGATCGTGGCCGATTATCTGTTTGCCGATAATGCGGACGACAAAGCCTTGCTCGGTTATTGTGCGGATTTAGCCGCTAAATGCGGGGCGGGTTTTCTGGCGGGCGCAGGGAACGGTTTGGTGGTCGAGGCATTGCAGAATCCGTCGGATTGGCTAGCATATCGCCAACAGATCCAGGCCGATAGTGTGATCTTGACCTATCCCCGCGTGCTGATGCGTTTACCTTATGGCAGCAAACGCGATCCACTGGAGAGCTTGGCGTTTGAAGAGTGTAGTAATATCCCGCAGACCGACGAGTTGTTGTGGGGAAATTCGGCCTTTTTAGCGGCCAGGGTGTTGTTGAGAGCTGCCCAGGATGACGCCACCGCGGAGCAATTCTTTTTTGCCGATGTGCCGGCGTTTAGCTACGAACTGGACGGCGAGCAGGTATTGCAGCCGGCGACGGAAGTGGTGTTGAACGAAGTGCAGGCGAATAATCTATTGGCGCAAAACATCATGCCGGTAGTCAGCTATCGGCAACGGCAAGGGCTGCGCTTACTGGGGTTAGACACCCTGGCTTGATCGGTTTTGACCAAGCTGTGCCCGCATCTTTTCCCTATCCAGCTCGCCTTCCGAATGCGACACCACTATCGTCGCTACCGCATTGCCGACGATATTGGTCAAGGCCCGCGCTTCCGACATAAAGCGGTCTATGCCCAGGATCAGCGAAAGTGCCGCGACCGGTACCGCCGGCACTACCGCCAGTGTAGCCGCCAAGGTGATAAAGCCGGCGCCGGTGACACCGGACGCGCCTTTGCTGGTCAGCATCGCTACCATTAGCAAGGTCAATTGCTGCGATAGGCTTAAATCGACGTTCAAGGCCTGGGCAACGAATAGAGCGGCCATGGTCAGATAAATATTGGTACCGTCCAGATTGAACGAGTAGCCGGACGGTATCACCAAGCCCACCACCGAACGCGAGCAGCCCAGTTTTTCCAGCTTATTCATCAGCGGCACCAGCGCCGATTCCGACGAAGAAGTGCCCAGAACCAGCAACATTTCTTCCTTGATATAACGCAGCAGTCGAAAAATATTGAAGCCGGTCAGCGCGGCTATGCTGCCCAGTATCAAGACGATAAACAACGCGCAGGTCAGATAAAAGCTACCCATCAGCGCGGCCAGCGGTTTCAATGCCGCGACGCCGTATTTGCCGATGGTAAACGCCATCGCCGCGCCGGCCCCGAACGGCGCCAGCTTCATGATCACGCTCATCATCGCAAAAAAGATGTGCGAGCATTCTTCGATAAACACATACACCGATCTGCCGGCGCTGCCCATTTGCTGCAAGGCAAACCCAAACAACACCGCCACCAGTAACACTTGCAGCAAATCGCCGGAACCGGTGAAGGCGTCGGTAAAGGTTTTAGGGATGATGTGCAGCAAAAAGTCGGCGGTGCTTTGCTGGCTGGCTTGTTTCACATAGCCGGACACCGCCTGCGCATCCAGCGTGGCCGGATCGACATTAAAGCCTTGGCCGGGCTTGAGCAGATTGGCCACCATCACACCCAGCGCCAGCGCGAAAGTCGAGACAATCTCAAAATACAGCAAGGCTTTGACGCCCACCCGGCCAGCCTTTTTCATATCGTCGGCACCGGCGATGCCCAGCACAATAGTGCAAAACACCACCGGGCCTATCAGCATCTTGATCAGGCTGATAAAGCCGTCTCCTATGGGTTTGAGCGAGATAGCGTGTTCGGCGTCCAGGTAACCGAACAGGCCGCCGGCAACGATAGCCAATAGAACCCATAGATAAAGCCGGGCGGAGGGGCTGGCTGCTTGTGACGATGGCGGTTTGCTGACGTTTTCCGAGTTCATGGTTTAGCGCGTGGCTCTTAGAATGTAGCGCGGGTGTTGAGCGCACTATCGGTTAAAAGCTGCGCGTATGGCAAGGATAAGTTACGAGGCCAACAGCCCGTCTTACGATGGTAGCGAATCGTTCGTCGCCAACTTAAACCACAAGGCTATGGTGGACTCTATTAATGCAGTAAAAGGCTGCTGGAATCTTTTTGACTTAGATAAAGCAACTGTTAGCGCCTTCCAGTTATTTGTCTTCCTTCTTGTCAAACACCCCGCTGAAGCTAAAGCCAATATCGATTTTGCCGATTTCCTCGATCACTTTCTGGCTCAATTCATCTACCGGCTTATCGGAAAACACCGCGTAGCGCATTAGATTTTCCGTGTAGGTTTGCTTGTCTTTGTATTGGCTGTAAAACGCAAACATCAACGCCGCGATGCCGGTAACGGTGGTTTGCACAATCGCCGATTTATACCATTCGCGCTCGCCCAGCCGGTCTTTCAACAACACCCCCAGCGAAGGCCACAAAAATACCGCCACCGCCGAAATCAGCGACAGCCAGAAAAACACTTTATTTAAAATCGCATAACTCCTGGCTTTAACATACAAATCGTAAATCAACACCAGCTTGCGTTCTTCGTCTACAGTTGTAGGCTTTGCCGTGCCCGTTGAATCCGTCTTACAGACGGCGGTTTTGGCGTAATCCATCAGCAATTTCGCGCTGGTTTGATTGGGGTTGAGGATGCCCACCACATCTTTCTCGCAGGATTCCGATGCGCAGCCGCTCAGCGCAAGCAGTGCCATGATGATTAATAGAAATTGGCGCATAGTTTGGCTCCGTGTCGGTTTATTGGGGCAATTGTGACATAGCCGGCTTGATGGATTGTCCGTAAAATTATGCTCGGCGAGACGGAGCAGAGTATTTTACGGAAATCTTTCTCTGCGATAGGTCCAGACTTCGTGGTGATCGGCAAAACTTACAGTAACGTGAAAAGTTTTTGCCAACCTGTTAATTAACCAACTCCTTTTGAAGTAGACAATTGATGCAGAAGATACTAGCTACTTGGGCGGGGCTTTCGAGTCATTTTATCGGCGATTGCTTTGATATAGCCAAACCATACCTGGATAAGCAGTATGGAGGTATGGATGCATATGTTAGATTTGTTAGCTCGCATTTATTTATTGATTGTCATTTGAGTAGTGAAAGCTCGTTGCTTTTGATTAGAGAGGCTAAGGAGTGGGATGCTGATATTATCAATAGATCTGTCATGGAAGGGACAATTAAGTATGTCTTTCTCATGGACGGAAAATCCTCTGATATACAGATCAAAGCATATGAGTATTGGGAGCAGCTCCCAAATTATATGGCTATAAAGCATCACGAGCGGGCATCAAATTTTTTGAACGAAGTGCCGAACCCGGATGATCCAGAATGGATTCCCTTTAAAAAACTCCTCTTAACTGAACAGGAAATAGATTCATTAAGAAATGGAACCAACCGGGCAGATAGAAACAAGCTTGAACAAAAGTGGTCATTTTCCGAAATAACTAAAAGCTTTAGCGTAAGTCAATCCAAAGGGCTGCGCTTATTAGTACATCTTGCACATGGTTATGGCATGAGTAGTCACCTGATTCATAAAGACGGTGATGGCGTTGGTATGGTTTGGGAACGATATGGCCGCAATCAAGATGAGCAGTTTGCGGTGAAGCTAGCGCACTGTGCCAGAATTGTTTCAGATCTCTGTACATTCTCTAAGCTAAGACTATTTTGGCTTCTGAAGTTTTGCAATCAGAAAACTGATGTCATTCATAACATTGAAGAACGCTACCAAATTCTCTTCGATGAATTGAGAAAGGCAGGACAGAATTTCACAAAAGTAGAGTATGAAGAAGAACTTAACAATGTCAAATAAGGACGGTTCGCGGTGTGATGTGCTAGCACTGCTACTCAAGCGTTACCCCATATGACTTGGTGGGAGTGGTATCGCAACGCTGAGCACAACGGAGTTTGTAAACCCATACTGAATGTTTCGAAAATATGTGGAAGTTTGGCAAAACCTTTGGAGCGGTTTGAACAACCCATCCGACCTACGTTCAGAATTGGCTATGCAATGGTTTGGCGTTATGCTTTACAGACTTGGCCGGCTTTGTACTTAAAGAGGTCTGGAAAATTACAAGCTAACTAAATCTCTGGAATTCATCATGTTAAACATCGAAATCGATAACCCTGAGCTGGAAGCCAGCTTGCACCAGTTGTTTGGCACTAATCAGCAGTCCATTACCAGTGCCTTCGCCGAGTTTGTACAGCAGCGTAAAATCAAGCAAGACATCGGTGTCTCGATTACTGAATTGGATGCCGGCGAGGGCCTGCCGTTGCAACTGGTGATGCAGGACATTCGCCGGAAATATGAGTGAGTACCGCATTGTTTTTTCGCCGCGCGCCCAGCAGCGTTTGGCGGAAATTGCGGACTATCTTTATCGGCAAAACTTGTCGCAGCGCTTTGTGTTGGAGTATTTGCAACGTTTTGAAGATTGGCTGAACACCCTGCTGGTGCTGTTTCCCGAGTCGGGTACGCAGATGCCGGAGTTTGGCGACAACATTCGCCGGGTGGTCTATCAACAATACAGCTTTGTTTACCGTTTAAACGGCGATGCCATTGAGATATTAACCGTGTACCGCGAGAATCAACCTTGAACGCCGATTGATTTTTTGCAAATGGTCGTGAGTTTGATTTAAGTTAGTTTTGCCGACAGTTACTGGAGCAATCCAGCTAAGCAATCTTGGCAAGATCACCGACAAAAATCCTATCGACTTTCCCAAGGTCACCCCATGCAAACACCCTCAAACAAACTCTTTTGCACCGCCCAAATCCGCGAAGCCGAGCGTTATGTGATCGACGAACTGGGGATTCCTGGTAGGGAATTGATGCGGCGGGCCGGATACGCGCTGTTCGAACAAATACAGCGGCGTTGGCCGCAATACACCGCGATCACGGTGTTTTGCGGTTGCGGCAATAATGGCGGCGATGGTTATGAGGTGGCGACGCTGGCCTTGCAGGCTAATTATCAGGTAACCGTTTACGCCTTGACCGATCCGCAAGGTTTGTCGGGCGATGCGCTCAGTGCATACCAAGATTTTATCAAGGCAGGGGGATGTGTCAGTGACTTCCAAGCCGGGCAATCCAGGCTGCAAGGCGTGATCGTCGATGCCTTATTCGGAATTGGTTTGAGTCGCGAAGTCGGGCAAGGTTATGCGTTAGCCATCGCCGCAATTAACGATTCAGACTGTCCGGTAGTTGCCGTGGATGTACCGTCCGGTTTACATGCCTACACCGGCTCGGTATTGGGCTGCGCGGTTAAGGCCGATGTGACGGTGACTTTTATCGGTTTGAAGTGCGGCTTGTTTACCGGCGCAGCGCCAGAATATTGCGGCGAGATTATTTGCGACACTTTGGATATCGACGCCGCAGTGTTGGCGGCAATGCCGCCGTTCGCCGAATTGCTGGAAAAGTTAGCGTTACCGCGTCGTTCGCGGACGGCGCATAAAGGCCATTTTGGTCACGTACTGCTGATTGGCGGCAATCTGGGTTATACCGGGGCGATTCGTTTGGCGGGTGAGGCGGCCTTGCGTTCCGGGGCCGGTCTGGTTAGTATCGCCACCCGCGCTGCGCATAGCGGGCTGATCAATATCGGCCGGCCGGAGTTGATGTGTCACGGTGCGGAATGCGGCGAAACGCTGCACGCCTTACTGGATAAAGCCAATGTCATCGTGATCGGGCCCGGCCTTGGTCAGGACGATTGGGCCAGGGAAATGTTTGGCACCGTCATGGGTCGCGATAAGCCTTGCGTGCTTGATGCCGACGCGCTGAATTTGCTGGCGGAGCAACAGAAGCGCCACGACAACTGGGTTTTAACACCGCACCCCGGCGAAGCCGCGCGCTTGTTGGCATGTAATACCCGGCAAATCTCGGCAGACCGCTTTGCTGCGTTGGCGGATTTGCACAGTCAATATGGCGGTACCTGTTTATTAAAAGGCGCCGGTACCTTGATTACCGGCGGCGAAACGATCTATGTCGGCACCACCGGCAACCCCGGCATGGCTAGCGGCGGCATGGGTGACGTGTTGTCGGGTTTGATCGGCGGTTTGCTGTCGCAAGGCTTGAGTTTGGAGCAGGCGACTAGGCTGGGTGTTTATGTGCATGGCGAAGCGGCTGACAGTCTGGCTGCAGAATTGGGCGAGCGCGGCTTGTTGGCCGCTGATTTGCCGGAACGAATCAGGAAATTATTGAATTAATGAACATCACGCTGGAAACCCCCGAAGATACCGAAGCGCTGGGCGCGGCGCTGTGGCAAGTCTTACCGGCAAAATGTCTGCTGTTTTTGTACGGCGATTTGGGTGCCGGCAAGACGACGCTGGTGCGCGGCTTATTGCGCGCTGCCGGCCATTCAGGCGCGGTGAAAAGCCCTACTTACACCTTGGTCGAGGAATACGAAGTCGATGGTCGGCGCTTGTTTCATTTTGATTTGTATCGGCTGAAGGACCCCGAGGAATTGGAGTGGATGGGCATGGACGATTATCTCAACCAAAACGCATTGTGCTGCATCGAATGGCCGCAAAAGGGTGCCGGCTTTCTGCCCAATGCCGATGTGGAGGTTAGCTTGAATTATTTTCAGCAGCAACGTACCGCTGAAATCAATGTGTTAGCAAAAAATCGGCTTGGCGACATAAAACTAAACTGGAAAAACAATAACCTACTGCTATAATTTCAACGAAGTTGTCACTAGTGGAAATGTGGGGTATGCAGCAGATGTCTAAAATTTTCTGGATATGGGGTTTGTTATTACCCACGTTTTCGGTGCTCGCGGCTCAGACTGAACTGGGTCCGATCAGTTATTCATCCACCAATCAACTGCTGGTCAATTTGCCGAGCACGGTCAAGCATCATGCGTTTGTGTTGAAAAGTCCTAATCGTCTGGTTATGGATTTTAGCGATGCCAAAATGGCGCAGGATTTGAATCAACCGGTTGCGGATCATCCCTTGTTTGGTTTTGCCCGCAGCGCAATGCGTAACAACAAGGATTTGCGTATCGTCGTCGAATTGAAATCTGATGTGGACGCCAAAGTCGCGATGGTCGGTAAGAATTTACAAATCGATTTGGCGGCAAAAGATCAGCCAGCGCAGCCGCAATTGACAGCCAAGCCGGCGGAAAGAGCATTTACTCCGGTTGCGGCGGTTAAAACGGAAAAGCCGACAGCTATCCCGGAGGTTGCTGCTGCCGAAAAAACCGATAAATCCACTAAAAAATCCGAGACCACTGCCAAACCTGTCGCGGTTAAATCGGTCGCCAAAGCCAAGGGTCGTAACATCATTGTGGCCATCGACGCTGGTCATGGCGGTAAGGATGTCGGTGCGCAGGGCGCGAACGGTACGCAAGAAAAAGACGTGGTGTTTGCGATTGCCAAGAGCCTGCAAGGCATGGTTAACAGCCAGCCGGGCATGAAAGCGGTGATGATTCGCGATGGTGACTATTTTGTGAAATTAAACGAACGCCGCCGTATTGCCCGTGCGGCCAAGGCCGATTTGTTTGTGTCGATACATGCCGATGCGTTTAGCGACAGTCAGGCGCACGGTGCTTCGGTTTATACGTTGGCCAATAAAGGCGCGTCCAGTGCCGGCGCCACGTGGCTGGCTAATAGCGAAAACGCGGTGGATGGCGGTGCCGCCGAGGACAGAGATGACACCTTGACCTCGGTGTTGATGGATTTATCCAATAAGGCGGCGAAGGAAGCCAGTCAAAACATCGGTAATAAGGTGTTGAGAAGCGTGAAAGGCGTCGGTCATTTGCATCGCAATACCGTGCAAAAAGCCGGATTCGTCGTGTTAAAGTCGGCGGAAATTCCGTCTATCCTGGTCGAAACCGCATTTATTTCCAATCCGGAAGAAGAGCGCCGTTTAAACACCAAGGCTTATCAAAACAAAATGGCCTCGGCGGTATTTAGCGGGATCGTCGGTCACTTTAAACAATATGCGCCGGCCGATACGATGATGGCGCAGTTGAATCGTTCCGGCAAATCCAAAGCCGTGCAATTGGCGGAAGTGGATGTGGATGACAATGAACCGGTGGCTAAAGTAAAACCGGAACAAAAACCGGTGTTGGCTGCTAGAGAGTTGGATGCGGCTCCAGCCACAATCGCGAGCAATAGTGCCGGCACGCATCATGTGATTAATCGCGGCGAAACCCTGTCCGGCATCGCCCAGCAATATGGCATAAGCATGCGAGCCTTGCGGATGGCCAATGCGATGAATGACGGCAATGTTCGGGTTGGTCAGGTGTTGCAAATTCCGCATGACAGCTGATTAAACTATCTTAAAGCGGGGCGAATCATTTCGCCCCGTTTCATTTTCATCCGCTAAAATACGCGCTTTTGTTTGAGCTCGGCCGATGCGGATTCATGCTTTACCTACCCAATTAGTCAATCAAATCGCCGCCGGCGAGGTGGTCGAGCGGCCGGCGTCTGTGGTCAAAGAACTGGTGGAAAATTGTTTCGATGCGGGCGCGACGCAGATTCAAATTGATGTGGAGCAGGGCGGCACCCGGCAAATCCGAATCCGCGACAACGGTTGCGGCATCGTCAAGGATGACTTGGCGTTGGCTTTATCCCGGCATGCCACCAGCAAGATTGCCTCCTTGGACGATTTGGAGCATGTGATCAGCATGGGCTTTCGCGGCGAGGCCTTGCCCAGTATCAGCTCGGTGGCGCGATTGACTTTGATCTCCCGTACTGCCGATGCCGAATGCGCTTGGCAAGTCAGCGCCGACGGCACCGAGCAAAATTTCGATCCGCAACCCGATCCGCATCCCCCCGGCACTACGGTGGATGTCCGCGATCTGTTTTACAACACGCCGGCCCGGCGTAAATTTTTAAAAGCCGAGAAGACCGAGTTTTCTCACATAGAAAGCTTGATTCAAAAATTGGCCTTGGCGCGTTTTGATGTCGGTTTTGTGTTGAATCACAATCAGCGCGAAGTGCTGAATCTCAAACCCGCGGCGATGCAGGCTGCCCAGGAAAAACGCATCGCCGCTATTTGCGGCTCGGCCTTTGTCGAGAATTGCGTGAAGATCGATTTTGCCGCATCCGGTTTGCATTTGCACGGCTGGGTTGGCTTACCAACCTTTTCCCGCAGCCAGCAGGACATGCAGTTTTTCTACGTTAACGGACGCTTGATCAAAGACCGCTTGGTCGCCCACGCCGTTAAGCAGGCCTACCAGGACGTGCTGTACCACGGCCGGCATCCAGTATTTGTGTTGTACCTGGAGCTCGACCCGGCTCTGGTTGACGTCAACGCGCATCCGACCAAATTGGAAGTACGTTTTCGGGAAGGACGGATGGTGCACGATTTTCTGTTTCAGGCCTTGCATCGCAGCTTGGCGGATCAACGGCCCGGCGCTGCCTTGGTGGCGGAGCAAATCGAAACTGTAGGCGAAGTTTCGGCGGCGCAAACGCCGTTGCGGACGCCTTTGAATCAACAAACCTCTTTACCTCTGACGATGCCGGAGTCGGGTGTGGATAGTATGCCGCAACGGCCTACACCTGAAGCATTCGGCGCTTATCGCTACCCGTCCGAACGAGCCAATATGTCGGATGTGGCCGAGCAAATCACAGCCTACGGCAAGCTTTATCCGCAATCGGACCGCGTCAAGCCAAACATCGAATCGGCAATACCGCCCTTGGGCTTTGCGCTGGCGCACATCCATAATATTTACATCCTGGCGGAAACGGCCAACGGCATTATTTTGGTGGATGCCCACGCCGCCCATGAACGGGTGACGTATGAACGGCTGAAACAGCATTACCACAATCGGGCTATCGTCTCCCAGCCCTTACTGTTGCCGATCAAATTGCAAGTCACCGCCGCCGAGGCCGATCTCGCAGAGCAAGAGCACGAATTTTTTATGAATCTGGGTTTCGAAATCAACCGTTCCGGCCCCGAAACGGTGGTGCTCAGAGCCACCCCGGCCCTGCTGGCGAAAGCCGATGTCGATCAGTTGGTGCGTGACATCCTGGCCGATCTAGCCACCCACGGCGTCAGCCATAAAGCCCAGGAAAGCATTAATGCGATTTTGGCGACGATGGCTTGTCACAGCTCGGTGCGGGCCAAGCGCAAACTCAGTATCGAAGAAATGAACGCCTTGCTGCGCGACATGGAGCAAACCGAGCGCATCGGCCAATGCAACCACGGTCGTCCAACCTGGGTGGCGCTTAGCCATCAGGACTTGGACAGGTTTTTCATGCGTGGGCAATAAATGAGTGAGACGCATAAACCGTCGGCCATTCTGTTGATGGGGCCGACCGCATCCGGCAAAACCGTGCTGGGCGTGGCGCTGGCGCAAGCCTTGGACACCGAAATCATTAGTGTCGATTCGGCCTTGGTTTACCGTGGCATGGACATTGGTACTGCCAAGCCCGACATCGCCGAGCGCGGTGGCGTGCCGCATCATTTAATCGATATTCTCGATCCCAGCGAAAGTTTTTCCACCGGTCAATTCCGTGACCGCGCTTTGGCGTTGATGGCGGATATGACTGAACGTGGCAAGTTGCCGGTTTTAGTGGGAGGGACGATGCTGTACTTCAGCGCCTTGACCCAAGGTTTGGCGCAATTGCCGGCCGCTGACCCAGAGATTCGCCAGCGATTGGACCACGAATTGCAAACCTTGGGCAAGGATGCCTTGCATGCCCGCCTGGCGCAAGTCGATCCGCAAGCCGCGGCGCGGATACATGTCAACGACCCGCAACGTATTCAACGGGCGCTGGAGGTCTTTGAAATCAGCGGCCGGCCGTTATCCAGTTTCTTCGATGCCAACCAGCAGGCCGAGCATCCGTACCGGTTTATCAAATTGATTATTGCGCCTGAGCAGCGTAGTACCTTGCATGACAAGATTGCCGAGCGCTTCGATCTGATGTTGAAACACGGTTTTCTCGACGAAGTGCAGGCTTTATGGCGACGCGGCGATCTGGACGAGAGCATGCCATCGATTCGTTGCGTCGGTTACCGGCAGGCTTGGTCCTATCTAAGCGGCGAATACGATCTGGCAACCATGCGGGACAAAGCCATTATCGCGACTCGTCAGTTGGCCAAGCGGCAATTTACCTGGCTACGTAAGGAACAGGATGCCCATCATTTGATTACCGGTTCTAAAGAGCTGTTGGGACAAGCCTTAACCTATTGCCGCGCCTATGAATAAATCCGAACAACGCCAAATCGCCTACGCAGCGCGCCACGCTCAGGCTAATAAAGATGCGATCAGCGCCGACATTTGCCGGCGTGCCGTCGAGCAAGCCTGGTATCAAGCAGCTAAGACGGTGATGTGGTATTTGCATTGCCGTTCAGAGGTGCAGACGCTACCTACCGTAGCTGCAGAACTAAATTCGGGTAAGCGCATAGTCGTACCTTATTGTACGGTCGATACCGCGGGCCATAAGCAACTGGGTTTGTGGCAGTTGGAATCACTCGACGAATTGCAAGCGGGCATGTGGAATATTCTTGAGCCGCCGCGTGCACGTTGGCTGGAGCCGGCTAAGCAAGTGGTTGCTGATGAGCTGGATGTCGTCGTCGTGCCCGGCGTGGCTTTTGACAAGCAAGGCGGGCGCTTGGGCAACGGTGCCGGTTATTACGATCGGCTACTGCAAAAAGTGCGGCCCGACGCGGTGTTGGCGGCGATTTGTTATGAAGCCCAACTATTGCCGCAGGTGGCGATGGATACACACGATGTGTTCATGGACTATGTGCTTACCGAGCGCGCGATTTATTCAGGCAACAGGCATGCTCAACGATGAATTGGAGCGAGCTAAAGCAACAAATTCCCACTAGCCCCGCCTTGGTGCTGGACGAGGCGCAAATTTTTGCCAATCTAAAACCGCTGCAAGCGCTGAAGCAGGCAAGCGGCTGCAAGATTTTGTATTCGATGAAGGCGCTGCCGTTGGCGGCATTGCTGGCGCTGATAAAAGATCAAATCGACGGCTTTTCGGTCAGTTCCTTGTTCGAGGCGCGCTTGGCGGGAGAGGTGTTGGCAGATGCGGGCGGTAGCATCCATTTGACCACGCCGGGCTTGCGCCCCGACGAGTTCGCAGAGTTGGGCCGGCTTTGCAGTCATATCAGTTTCAATTCCTTGCCGCAGCATCAGCGGCTACAGGCGTCAGTCGGCGATTATTCGCCAGGTTTGCGAGTTAATCCCAAGCTGTCTTTTGCCGATGATCAACGCTATGACCCGTGCCGGCCGCATTCCAAATTGGGTGTCGATATCGAGCTGCTGCGGGATGGTTTGCCGGCTGATGTGGAAGGATTACATTTTCACACGGTGTTTGCCTGCCGGGATTTTAGGCCCTTGCAACAGACGCTGGAAAAGCTGCGGCCTATTCTAAAACGCAACCGGCTTAAATGGCTGAATCTGGGCGGCGGCTATTTGTATCACGCCATCGCCGAACAGCAGGATGTTGCGGAATTGATCAGGGATGTGCGAGCCGAATTTGGCGTCGATGTGTATCTGGAGCCGGGTAAGGGGCTGGTCGGTAATGCTGGTTATTTGTTGGCCACCGTGCTGGATCGGTTTGTTAGTGACGGCAAGCAGGTGTTGATTTTGGACACCTCGGTGAATCATCATCCGGAAGTGTTCGAATATCAGATGAAACCTCGGTTGCTGGAAGAAGAGGGTGCCGGAGAACAGTCGGCAATTTTGGCCGGCTCGACCTGCCTGGCCGGCGATGTGTTTGGCGAATATCGGTTTAGGCGGATTCCGGAGGTTGGCGAGCGTTTAGTATTTGCCGATGTGGGGGCGTATTCGCTGATCAAGGCCAATCGGTTTAACGGTTACCAGTTGCCGGATGTTTACATCGTCAATCCGGCCCGCTGGGTGCTGCAAAAGCGCGATAGTTATGCCGATTATTGCCGGCAATGGGCGAATAGCGGCGATTAGCGTTTCGCGCTGGTTTTGTGTTTTAAGGGTGGGCGTGCGGCGGTGCTTGCTCTTGGTCCAGGCCGCTCATTAGCGCTTCCATCTTCTGAATGCTGGCATCGCAACCTTCGATGCTGGCTTGTACCTTGGCTTTAAAGCGCAAGCCCATGTGTTCGCCATCACTTTCCCTTTCCGCATATTCGTTCAACAGATGACAGGCATCGTGCATGGTTTGTTCGGCATTTTCGAAGGTCTCGTTATCCGGCAATTGCTCGGCTTCACTGAGCATCATCAGTCGGCTTAATATCGTACTCTGGTGGCGGAATACCGATTCGGCGTAGTCGGCAAAGCTGTCATGCTGGCTATTGGCCGGCACGCTGGCGCAACCCATTGCACCGCATACTACCAATGTAAATAGAGTCAGAAACTTCAAACGCGGTAAAACCATCGGCATCGTGTTTAAGCCTTTTGCGCAGTAAAAATGCAATATTCGGTGAGTTTTTCGGTAAACAACTGATGTTGGGCCAGACCGACCAAATAGTTGGCGGTTTGTGCCTTGGAACGTAGCCCCAGCCATTGGCTGATGGTTTGTACCGGTTTCAGGCGTTTGGCGACTTTGAACATGTGCTCGACCGATGCCTGAGTTTGTGTGGTGATGTCGTGGCAAACGATGGCTTGAAAATCTTGCTGTTCCAACAAGCCGCTAAATTCGTCGCGCGAGCACAGATTCGGCACGGCCCAACCGTTCAAACAGGTCACTACCGCCCGCCATTGCTGTTCACTGAATTGACGCTGTAATACAAAGCCGTCGCAAACCACAATTCGGCCGCCGGGACGCAACACCCGCCAGGCTTCGCGCAAAAAGTCGCCTTTTTTTAACGCATGACAAGAGCTTTCCAAAGCCCAGACGACATCAAACGAGGCGTCGGGGAAGGGCGTGGCGCAAAAATCCGCGACTTCGAAATCGACTAATTCTGCAACGCCGTGGCGCTTGGCGTGCTGACGGGCATAGTCGGCTTGCTTGGCGCTGATGGTGATGCCGGTTACCCGATTGCCGTGTTGTTTAGCCATCCAGATCGTGCTGCCGCCGATGCCGCAGCCGGCGTCCAGAACCTTATCGCTGGCCTGAATCCCGGCTTTTTCATAAAGCACCTGGTTTTTGTTCAGCAAGGCTTGATGTTGATCGTAAGGCTTGGCTTCGTCCCAATAGCCATAATGCAAGGCCAGATTGTCGCGGTTGCACCATGCCACCAAATAATCGTTGTAGCAGTCATCGTAGTGTTTGGCGGCGTCGGCTTGCAGCTCGCTGCTGGATAATTCGGTGTCATCGCGCAGGCTTTGGTCGCGGTAATCTTGGTTGGGTTCTAGGGTGTACATCGTAGCGGGAATCGAGGAACGGGACGGCTGAGCGTAACGCAAGGTAAACGGCCGAATTAGTTGGGTTGCCGGCCATTATAATTCAGATCGGCGATTCGCTTCATGTTAGCCGACAGATTGTTGAATTGCGGGTGATTGATTTCCAGCATGGCGAATATCTGTTTTATTGCTAAGTCTTTGATTTGCTCTGGTTCCACGCCAAAGCGAATCTTGAACAAACGACGCTGTTTACCAATTGGAAGCGCTGCAAGAATTTCGGTTAGGCGTTGATCGATCAATTGTCGAGCCAAGGCTAGCTCTGGACTTATGCTTTCATCCGTCGCTTTGAGCTTAGGTTGAGTAGGCGCGGGTGCTGGCTGATTTGCCGTGGTCGCTCGCTGCCGCATCTCCTGCAAACGTGAACTTTTGCCTGGATTGACCAGCAAGGAATCCGCTGGACGGCTGGGTAATTTATCCATGATGTTTGTTGTGGTGCGAATGTACGGGATCGTGAATCAAGTTGCGGATGACTACCGAAGCGCAGACGCCGCCGAATGCCGCCGGCAAATAGGAAATCGTGCCGTAAGCCGACTTTTTATAATTGCTGCCGTCGGTAAACATCAACGAATCTTTATTCACCACTTCCGGCGAAAATACCACCTTCACGCCACGGCTGATGCCGTGTTTGCGCAGGCGTGTGCGAATGAATTGTGCAAACGGACAGTTATAAGTTTTGGAGATGTCCACCACTTTCAAATGGGTCGGGTCCATCTTGCCACCCGCGCCCATCGAACTGACGATTTTCATTTTGTTAGTTTTCGCGGCGCGGATTAGATGAATCTTCGGTGTCAAGCTATCAATGGCATCGACGATGTAATCGTAATGGGTGGTCAGCAAGTCGGCGGCGGTGTCCGGGGTGATGAATTCGTGGCGGATATGCAATTTCAAATCCGGATTGATCGCCAGCAGACGCTCACCCATGATGTCGGCTTTGGATTGGCCGTGGGTGGTGGCCAGCGCCGGCAACTGCCGATTGCGATTGCTCGGGTCGACCACGTCGCCATCGACGATGGTCATTTCGCCAACCCCGGCCCGGCAGATAAATTCGGCCGCAAACGAGCCCACACCGCCCATGCCCACCACCAACACATGGGATTGTTGCAGCTTGTCTAGTTTGGGTTTGCCGATTAATAGTTCGGTACGGGACAGCCAGCTTAAATCAGTCATGCAGAAATACTCGTTTGAAATTGCTCAGGATTTGTTGGTGCAAGGTCGCGATGTCCAAACCTAGCATTTTAGCCGCTGCGGCATATATCGCGTCAATGGATACGTTTGCGGTGTCGGTTTCCAGGAATAAGCGATCAGTTGGCGTGTATCTTAGCGCTTCGCCGGCATGGCTGCGGGGATTCAATAACGCGGCGCCAAAGGATAGATAAACCCCGTGTCTTAGTAATTGTTCAGCCAAGGCGGGTTTGCCGTTAAAGCCGTGAATGACCCAGGGTGTCTCGGTGTTTGGGGTGGATTTTTTAATCTGGATCAGCTCGTTAAAGGCGCGTACGCAATGAATGATCAACGGTTTGCCAAGTTGGTTGGCGAGTTTGATCTGGCTCATGAATGCGGGGATTTGCATGGCCAATGGCGTGGCAATAGCTTTGTCCAGTCCGCATTCGCCAATTGCCAATAGCTGTGGATCCTGGCTTGCTGCGCTGATTTTCCCTAAAGCGGTTTCGGCGTCTTCTTTATCGAGATGCCAGGGATGTAAACCCAAGCTGTAAAAACCGTGTTGTGTTGCCGTGACGTCGAAATCCTGGGTGGCAATGCTGCTCATTTCAACGGTCTGCTGATTGCCGATTTGGTGGCAATGAATGTCAATGTAGGCATCGGCCAAGCTCAGCGCCCCCGTAGTTGTTTCAATTTTCACTGAATTACCACCTGATACTCGATAAAAATTAACACCCTTAAAAAACCGTTATCGCACGGTATAATGCTATTTTATTTCTTCAGCAGAAAAACAATGGCGCAATATATTTTCTCGATGAACCGGGTCGGCAAGATCGTACCGCCCAAGAAGTACATCCTTAAAGACATTTCCTTATCGTTTTTTCCTGGCGCCAAAATAGGTGTGCTCGGTTTGAACGGCTCCGGTAAATCCACGCTGCTGCGCATCATGGCTGGCATCGACAAGGAAATCGAAGGCGAAGCGATTCCGCTGAAAGGCACCAAGATCGGCTATCTGCCGCAAGAACCGCAATTGGATCCGAATAAAACTGTGCGGGGCAATATCGAAGAAGCGGTTGCGGAAATCAAAGATGTGCTGGCCCGATTGGACGCCGTTTATGCCGCTTACGCGGAGCCGGATGCCGATTTCGACGCGCTGGCCGCCGAACAAGCCAAGCTGGAAGACATTATCAATGCGTGTGACGGGCATAATCTGGATCGCACGCTGGAAGTGGCGGCCGATGCGTTGCGCCTGCCGGACTGGGATGCCGATGTCACCAAGTTGTCCGGCGGTGAGAAGCGCCGGGTAGCGTTGTGCCGTTTATTGCTGTCCAAACCTGATATGTTGTTGCTGGACGAGCCTACCAACCATTTGGATGCCGAATCGGTGGCCTGGCTGGAGCGCTTTCTGCACGATTATCCAGGTACCGTGGTAGCGGTAACCCATGACAGGTATTTCCTCGATAATGTGGCCGGCTGGATCTTGGAGCTGGACCGCGGAATGGGGATTCCGTGGGAAGGCAATTACTCTTCTTGGCTGGAACAAAAAGAAAAACGTCTGGAGCTGGAGGAGAAACAAGAGTCTTCTCGGCAAAAAGCCATGAAAGCCGAGCTGGAGTGGGTGCGTTCCAATCCGAAAGGCCGCCATGCCAAGAGTAAGGCCCGTCTGGCACGTTTTGAAGAGTTATCATCGGTCGAAACGCAAAAACGTAACGAGACCCAGGAAATTTATATTCCACCCGGTCCACGTCTGGGCGATGTGGTGATCGACGTTGAGAACATCAGCAAGGGTTTTGGCGACAGGTTGTTGATCAACAATTTGAGCTTCAAATTACCGCCGGGCGGCATCGTCGGCATTATCGGCCCGAACGGTGCCGGTAAAACCACGCTGTTCCGGATGATGGCGGGATTTGAAAAACCGGATTCGGGTGAAATCAAGTTTGGGCAAACCGTGCAAATGGCCTATGTCGATCAGTTGCGCGACGACATGGACAACAACAAGACGGTTTGGGAAGAAATCTCCGACGGTTTGGACATGATTACCGTCGGCAAATACGAAACGCCGTCGCGGGCGTATATCGGCCGGTTCAACTTCAAGGGTGGCGATCAGCAAAAACGCATAGGCGAATTGTCCGGCGGCGAGCGTAATCGCGTGCATTTGGCCAAGTTGCTGAAAAGCGGCGGCAACGTACTGCTGCTCGACGAGCCGACCAACGATTTGGACGTGGAAACCTTGCGGGCACTGGAAGAGGCTCTGCTGGCTTTCCCTGGTTGCGCGGTGGTGATCTCGCATGATCGTTGGTTCTTGGATCGGATCGCCACACATATGTTGGCGTTCGAAGGCGATAGCGAAGTTGTGTGGTTTGAGGGTAATTATGCCGACTACGAGGCCGATAGGCATCGCCGCCTGGGCACAGATGCCGATAATCCGCGTCGTATCAAATATAAAAAAATCGGCTAAGCTGAACTTAAGCAGCCGTTGTTATTTTCGCAACGGCTTTGCTAATAAAGATTCGATTGAACTTGAAATAGCGGCGAGTAGTCCCAAAGTCACTAACAGTTTTTTATTGATCCGCAGCCCGCGTGTTGAAATTGGTGGGTCTAGCGGGTAATGTATTAATAGCGCACCGAACAATAATAAGGAGAAATAGGATGTCGAAAGCACAAAACTTGCAGGACAACTTTTTGAATGCCCTCAGAAAAGAACACACCCCCGTGTCGATTTTTTTGGTTAACGGTATCAAACTGCAAGGCCGCGTCGATTCTTTCGACCAATACGTGGTGATGCTGAAAAACACTGTGAATCAGATGGTTTACAAGCATGCCATATCCACTATCGTTCCCGGCAAAAATGTCACGATGCACCGTGACCCCGACGTTAGCGACGAAAGCTAAGAGGTTATTTTTTGTTTGAACGTCCCGATGCGGGTGAACGAGCCATTCTCGTTCACCTCAATTTGCAAGTTGGTCAAGAAGACCTCGACGAGCTGAAAGAACTAACCAAATCCGCAGGCGCCCAACCCACTCATGTAGTCACCGGTAGCCGGTATCGGCCTGATCCGAAATATTTTGTCGGCACGGGCAAGGTTGAAGAAATCAGGTCGGCGATCATCGAGCACGAAGCCAATATCGTTATCGTCAATCATCCACTCACACCCAGCCAAGAGCGTAATTTGGAGAAAGCGTTGGAAGTCAGGGTGGTGGATCGCAACGGCCTGATCCTGGATATTTTTGCGCAGCGGGCGCAAACCTTCGAAGGTAAATTACAGGTCGAACTGGCGCAACTTAAACATTTGTCCACTCGGTTGATTCGCGGCTGGACGCACTTGGAACGGCAAAAAGGCGGTATCGGTTTGCGTGGTCCTGGCGAAACCCAGTTGGAAACCGATAGGCGATTATTGGCGGTGCGTATCAAGCAGATTCAACAGCGCCTGGGTAAGGTTGAAAAGCAGCGTCATCAAGGCCGAAGTAAGCGTAAAAAGGCCGAAACTCCTACCGTATCTTTAGTTGGCTATACCAACGCCGGTAAGTCCACCTTGTTTAACACCTTAACCGGTGCCGACATTTATGCGGCCGATCAATTGTTTGCCACATTGGATCCCACCTTGCGGCAATTGTCGCTGAGTAATGGCGGCGAAATTATTTTGGCCGATACCGTGGGCTTTATTCGGCATTTACCTCATGAATTGGTGGCGGCATTCAGATCTACGTTGCAGGAAGCCAGCGAGGCGGATTTGCTATTGCACGTGATCGATGCGGCGGCGGAAGATCGCGAAGACACGATCTATCAGGTAAACCAAGTTTTGAGCGACATTGATGCCGCTAAAACTCCCCAGTTGATGGTTTTCAACAAAATTGATTTGCTCGAGGACGTTGCACCGCACATCGACTACGATGCGGACGGTAAACCTGTCAGCGTCTGGATTTCCGCGCAAAACGGGGTAGGCTGTGATCTGTTGCAACAGGCCTTGTCCGAATTATTCGCGAGCAGCAAGGTGATTCGAAAATGCTATTTGCCGGCTAGCCAAGCGGGCTTAAAGGCGAAATTGTTTACTTTTGTGAAAATTATCAACGAAGTAAATAAGGACAGCGGCGATTGCGAATTGACGATAGAAATCGACAAAAAGCATTTGGGCTTGTTGAAGGGTATTGACGTTCATGAGCAGGCTCAGCCGGGGGATTGACGTAAGAATCCCCCAGTTATTTGCTCGGAAATGGTTAAGTTACGATAGAATGGCGACTTTTCGGATAGACCAGCCAGTGCTTCGAATCATCGAACAGGCGGTCATTACGAAATAGCTTTAGAGTTTTCAAATCCAATCTTTGGAGTGTTTGGTATGTCTTGGAATGAACCCGGCGGTGGTAAAAAAGACCCCTGGAGTGGTCGTAATGATAAGAATGATCCACCCGATTTGGACGAGGTAATTCGTTCGCTACAGGACAAGCTGGGCGGTATTTTCGGTGGCGGTTCTAAAGGTGGTATCGGCAACGGCCCGTCAATGAAAGGTGTCGGTTTGCTGGCTGCAGGTGCAATCGTTCTATGGGGTTTGAGCGGGTTCTATACCGTCGACGAAGGTACGCGCGGCGTGGTGACTCGCTTCGGTGCCTATGTCAATACCACACAGCCCGGTCTGAACTGGCATATCCCGTCGCCTATAGAGCAAGTGGCGGTCATCAATGTCGAGCAGCAACGCTTTATTGAAGTGGGTTACCGTTCCGGTGGCGGGCAGGGTATGGGTTCAGTGCCTAAGGAAGCGATGATGCTGACTAAAGACGAAAATATCGTCGACGTCCGTTTAGCCGTCCAATACCAAGTCAAAGATGCCAAGGACTATGCGTTTAACGTACTCGACCCAGCCTCAACGCTGAAACAAGTCACCGAAAGCGTGCAGCGTGGCGTGATCGGTCGCAGTGATATGGACTTTGTGCTGACCGAAGGCCGTAGCGACATTGTTTTGGCGGTTAAGTCAGAAATTCAAGCGGTCATGGATGCCTACAAAACCGGTATTTTGATCACCAGCGTCAACTTGCAGGACGCACAGCCACCCGAACAAGTACAAGGATCCTTTGAAGATGCCATCAAGGCGCGGGAAGACAAGCAGCGCTTGATCAACGAAGCTGAAGCCTATTCTAACGACGTAGTGCCCAAAGCCCGTGGTGCTGCTTCACGTATTGTGCAGGAATCTGAAGCCTATAAAGAAAAAGTGATTGCCCGCGCAAACGGTGATGTCAGCCGCTTCTCGCAATTGCTGGCCGAATACAAAAAAGCACCGGCGGTAACCAAGCAGCGGATGTATATCGAAGCAATGGAATTGGTCCTGGGCCGTTCCAACAACGTGCTGGTGGATGTGAAAGGCGGTAATAACATTATGTATCTGCCGTTGGAAAAGTTGGCGAATAAGGCTGCTGAAGATGCCGCCCCGGCCCCCGTAGTCAGTCACGAGCCGGTTTCTTTAAGCCCCCAACCTGTGAAAGAAATTAAAACCGATGTGCGCACGTCAAGCCGTGAACGCGATGTGAGAGGACGCTAAGATGGGAAATAAGATTTTAGTCGCCGTTGGCGCAGTAGTCATCTTGCTCTCGATGTCGGTATTTACCGTGGCAGAAACCGAGCGGGTAATTAAGTTTCAATTAGGCGAGATTGTCGGTGCCGATTTTCAACCGGGCATGCACTTTAAACTACCGTTTATCAATAATGTTAAAAAGTTCGAAGCGCGCATTCTGACGATGGATTCCACGCCGGAGCGCTTTTTAACGGCGGAAAAGAAAAATGTTATCGTTGATTCGTTTGTCAAATGGCGGATAGGTGATGTCAAGACCTTTTACACCACCGTTGCCGGTGATGTGAACCAGGCTAATATTCGTCTCGATCAAATCATCAAAGATTCTGCACGCAGCGAGTTTAGCAAACGCGAGATCAAACAACTGGTATCTACGGATCGCAGTGCCATTCGCGATGCTTTGATTACCAATGTCTCGCCGCATGCAGCAAAATTAGGCATCACGATCGTTGACGTTCAAGTAAAACGCATTGATTTGCCGGCGGAAGTCAGCACCTCGGTTTATCAAAGAATGGAAGCCGAACGGGCGCGGGTGGCTCGGGAGTTCCGTTCACAAGGTTCGGAAGCCGCCGAGCGGATTCGCGCCGATGCTGATAAGCAGCGGGAGATCATTTTGGCCAACGCTTACCGCGATTCTGAAGTGATGCGAGGTGAAGGTGACGCTAAAGCTGCGGATATTTTCGCTAAAGCATACAGTGAAGACAGCGATTTCTTTGCGTTTTATCGCAGCCTGATAGCGTATAAAGAAAGCTTGGGCAAATCCGGCAACATCATGGTGCTGGAACCGAATTCCGACTTCTTCAAATATTTCAAGAATCAGAAATAACCTCCGTTTGAATGACTAGTAGTCAAACGCCCCGCTATGCGGGGCGTTTGCTGTGTTTGAGACAGACAAAATGCAAAAAAAAGACACCTGGCTATTGCCGGAAGGAATTAGCGAAGTATTGCCGGAACAAGCCGCGCATCTGGAGAAGTTGCGCAGAAAGCTTTTGGATACTTTCGCCTGCTGGGGTTACCAGTTGGTCATTCCGCCGTTTGTGGACTTTCTCCACTCCTTGCTGATCGGTTCAGGACATGACCTGGATTTACAGACGTTTAAGCTGACCGATCAATTGAGTGGCGAAATGTTGGGGGTACGCGCGGATATGACGCCGCAAGTGGCGAGAATCGATGCTCATCACTTCCAGCACGACGGTCCAACTCGCTTATGCTATGCCGGTACCGTGCTGCACACTTTGGGCGATCCTCTGGAAAAAAGCCGTAGCCCGATGCAAATTGGTGCTGAACTATACGGGCATGCCGGTCTGGAAAGCGATTACGAAGTCATCCAGTTAATGCTGGAAATGTTGGCGATTAGCGGTTTGCAAAACGTGCATCTGGATTTAGGGCATGTGGCTATCTACCGAGCTTTGGCTGAACATGCCGGTCTTGATCCGCAACAGGAAGCTGAATTGTTCGATGTTCTGCAGCGTAAGGCCAGAACTGAGCTAGCGGAATTGCTTGCCGAGTTTAATATAGACGCGCGCTATAAAGACGTCTTCAATGCTTTGCCTAAACTGAATGGCGGCCGGGATGTACTTGATAAAGCTAAAGCCTTATTGACCGGTTTTGCCGGTGCTGATGAAATTGCCGGCGCCTTGGCGGATTTGCAGGGTATAGCCGATAAATTACGCCGAGATTTTCCGGCGTTGACGGTGAGTTTCGATTTGGCCGAGTTACGGGGTTATCACTATCATACCGGCATGGTATTCGCCGCTTTCGTGCCTGCTTTGGGCAAGGAAATTGCCCGCGGCGGCCGCTACGATAATATCGGCGAAGTATTCGGCCGAGCGCGAGCCGCTACCGGTTTTAGTGCAGATTTAAAAGTATTGGCGGGCATGTATAAAGTCGATGACGAAGCAGCGCAGTTAGTGTTTGCCCCTTTTGCGGAAGATGCTGATTTGCGGGAAGCTATTAGAGATTTACGTGCGCAAGGCGTGGCAGTGATTCAACATCTGCCGGAACAACAAGGCGGCGCTGAACAGCAGGGCTGCAATGCTATTTTAGAAAAACACAATCAACGCTGGGTTGTTAAATCAATAAGCTGTCGTTAGATCAATAAGCTGTCGTTAAACCACTAGTTTAAGGTTAGAAATATGGGAAAGAATGTTGTTGTTATCGGCACGCAATGGGGCGATGAAGGTAAAGGTAAGCTGGTCGATCTTTTAACCGAACAAGCTGCTGCGGTGGTGCGCTTTCAAGGCGGCCACAATGCCGGTCACACCTTGGTGATTAACGGCGAAAAAACCGTATTGCATCTGATTCCGTCCGGTGTATTGCGGGAAGGCGTGCAATGCATGATAGGCAATGGCGTCGTGCTGTGCCCGGAAGCGTTATTGAAGGAAATCGAGATTTTGGAAAAATCCGGCGTACCGGTCCGGCATAGGTTGCAGATCAGCGAAGCCTGCGCCTTGATTTTACCGATACATGTTGCTATCGATCAGGCTCGTGAGAAGGCTAGAGGCAGCAAGGCCATCGGCACGACTGGCCGCGGTATTGGGCCTGCCTATGAAGACAAGGTAGCCAGACGCGGCTTGCGAGCCGGCGATTTGCGCAATACCGAAGAATTCGCCGCTCGCTTAAAAGAGCTGGTCGAATATCACAACTTCATGCTGATTAATTATTACCATGTCGAGCCGGTTAATTATGACGAGGTACTGGCAAATACCTTGCGTTTGGGTGAGATCATCAAGCCGATGCTGACCGACGTTGGCGAGGCTATCTACAGCTATCAAAACCAAGGTGAAAACGTGCTGTTCGAAGGCGCGCAGGGTGCACTTCTTGATATAGACCACGGTACTTATCCCTACGTCACTTCATCCAATACCACGGCGGGCGGTGCGGCTACTGGTACTGGAGTGGGGCCTTTGGCACTGGATTATGTATTGGGCATCACCAAAGCCTATTCCACTAGAGTGGGTAATGGTCCGTTCCCCACCGAATTGCTGGATCATTACGGCGAGCATCTGGGCGTGAAAGGCCACGAGTTTGGCGCTACTACGGGCCGTAAACGCCGTTGCGGGTGGTTCGACGCGGTGTCCATGCGTAAATCGGCGCAATTAAATAGCTTGAGCGGTATCTGCCTGACCAAGCTCGACGTGCTGGATGGCCTGGATAAAATTGGTATCTGTACCGCTTACAAGATTAACGGTGAAATGACTGAGACCGCCCCGCTAGGTGCTGATCAATATGCCGCATGTGAAGCCGTGATCGAGGAAATGCCGGGTTGGACAGGTACGACTGCTGGCGTTACTGATTTTGCACAATTGCCGGAAAATGCCAAAGCCTATATTGCTAGGCTGGAACAACTGGTCGGTGTAAAAGTCACGATCTTGTCTACGGGCCCGGACAGGAACGAAACCATAGTCTTGGAAAATCCGTTCCAGGCTTAACGCTTAAGCAATAAACCTGCCTTTAAGACGCTGAATATATTCAGCGTCTTTACAGTTTTAATCGTTCAGAAAATACAGCACCGCTGTTTCGGCTTATGCTGGGGTCAATCTCTAGCGACAGCTCTATTCCGGTTAGTAATCCAGTCGCTCCATGAGCCGGCGTAAAGTTTAGAACCCTTTAGTCCTGCAATTTCCATCGCTAACAGGTTATGGCAGGCGGTCACACCCGATCCGCACATATGTACTACTTGCTCGGCTGGATAAGGAGCTACTAGCGCGCTAAATTGCTGGTGTAACTGAGCGGCGGGTAAAAATAATCCCGATTTGTCCAGATTGGTGTGCAAGGGCCTATTTCGCGCTTTGGGTACATGGCCGGCTACTGGGTCTATAGGCTCTTGTCGACCATGGAAGCGTTCAGGTGTTCTGGCATCTATCAAGGTGATTTTTCGTGTCGCCAAACCGTTTGCCACTTGATCGGCATCCAGCCATTGTTTGTTGTCAAGATAGACGCGGAATTGACTGGCGGTAATTTTCGGAAGCACGGTAGTGACCGGCAAGTCTTGCTTTTGCCAGCGTGTAAATCCGCCATCCAGCACCGCGACTTGAGTATGCCCCATCGTGCGTAGCAGCCACCACATCCGCCCGGCAAACGCGCCACCGGCATCGTCGTACACCACGATTTGACTGCGGTTGTTAACGCCCCAATCGCCTAGCTTTTTGCCTAATAATGTAAAGTCCGGTAATGGGTGGCGGCCGGTATAGGATCGCACTGGCGAAGACAAATCCTGGTTTAAATCAGCATAGCGCGCACCGGGGATATGGCCTTGTCGATAGGATTTATAGCCGGCTGTCACATCGGCGAGCGAGAAACGGCAGTCGAATATTCGCCAATCCGGGTTGTCCAAATTAGCAGCCAGAGTGTCTGTGGAAACCAGTGTGGTGTAGGACATGTTTAAACCTCCAAAATAATTTTACCGATATGTTGGTTGCTTTCCATGCGCTCGTGGGCTTGCGATGCCCTAGCTAGTGGAAAAACCGAATCGATGATAGGTTTGATTTGGCCGGATTCCAGTAGCGGCCAAACCTTTGCAAAAAGTTGTTGGGCTATTTTAGCCTTGAAGTTGTCGTCGCGGGGACGCAAGGTGGTGCCGGCGATGGTCAGGCGCTTCATCAATACGGATGCCAGATTGATTTCGCTCTTGCCGCCGTTTTGGATGGCAATCTGTTGGAGTCGGCCGTCGATAGTCAGGCATTTCAAGTTACGGGGCAAGTAGTCGCCGCCGATCATATCTAAAACGACATTAACGCCTTTGCCGCCAGTGTGATGCATAACGGCTTCGACAAAGTCCTGCTGCCGATAATTGATGCTCAGGTCCGCGCCGAGCTCTCGACAAAACTGGCATTTGTCATCGCTGCCGGCCGTCACAATCACTTGGCTACCGAAGACTTTACCGAGTTGAATCGCGCTGGTACCGATACCACTGGTCCCCCCATGAACTAATAAACTTTCGCCGGCTTGCAGTTTCGCGCGATCAAATAGGTTGCTCCACACGGTAAAAAAAGTTTCCGGCAGCGCGGCGGCCTGAATAAAACTGAAGCCTTGAGGTATTGGCATGCAGCAACAGGCGCTTGCCAGGCAATATTCCGCATAACCGCCGCCGGTCAGCAATGCGCACACAGGGTCCCCAATGTTGAGATGTTTTACTTGGCTGCCGAGTTCAGCGATAGTGCCGGCTACTTCCAGGCCTAGAACCGGGGATGCGTCAGGTGGCGGGGGATACAGACCTTTGCGCTGCATCAGGTCTGGGCGGTTTACCCCGGCGGCAACGACTTTTATCAATACTTGATGTGGGGCGGGTGAGGGTAGAGCCTGATCGGCGACGATTAAATCGGTCAACTCAGCGGAGCGATAAATCTCGATGGCACGCATGGTGTTAAGCTTTGCGGAGAGAGTAGCGTATTATATGCGCCGCATTTGACTAACAGTATTTTTTCAACGAGAGCATTCATGATACGTGCAGGCATCGTCGGCGGCACCGGGTATACCGGCGTCGAATTATTAAGAATTTTGGTATTGCATCCCCAGGTCGAAGTGAGTGTGGTGACTTCGCGCGCGGATGCCGGAATGCGAGTGGATCAGTTGTATCCGAGTCTACGGGGTTGCTGTGATGTGACATTTAGCCTGCCGGAGCTGGATAAGTTAAAAGACTGCGATGTGGTGTTTTTCGCAACGCCAAACGGTACTGCGATGCTGATGGCTGAGGCATTGATGGAACTTGGTATCAAAGTCATCGACTTATCCGCCGATTTCAGAATCAAAGACCGGCAGGAATGGGAGAAATGGTATGGCATGCAACATGCGAGCCCGGATCTCATTGCCGAAGCGGTCTATGGTTTGCCGGAAGTCAATCGGGAGCAGATTAAGCAGGCGCGCTTGATCGCATGCCCTGGGTGCTATCCGACTGCCGTGCAATTGGGATTTTTGCCGTTATTGGAGGTCGGAGCGATTGATGAGCAGTATTTGATCGCCGATGTGAAATCCGGTGTCAGTGGTGCGGGGCGCAAGGCGGAAATTTCTTCGTTGATGAGTGAGGCAGGTGAGAGTTTTAAGGCTTACGCAGTCTCCGGGCACAGACATTTGCCGGAAATCAGGCAGGGTTTGCAAAATGTCGCCAAACAGGCAGTTGGTTTAACTTTCGTGCCGCATCTGACGCCGATGATACGCGGTATTCACGCCACGCTGTATGGGCGTTTAAATAGGAAGTTGGATTTGCAAAGTTTGTTTGAAGAGAAGTATCGCGATGAAAGATTTGTCGATGTGTTGCCAAGCGGCAGTCATGCCGACACTCGCAACGTGCGCGGCAGTAATCGCTGTCAAATTGCCGTGCATCAACCGCAAGGCGGTGATACGGTAGTGATTTTGTCTGTGATTGATAACTTGGTGAAAGGCGCGTCGGGGCAGGCGGTGCAAAATATGAATCTGATGTTCGGGCTGCCCGAGTATCTGTCTTTAGAGACGGTTGCTTTATATCCTTAATATGTGTGGTGCATAAAAAAACCGTCTTCCAGTTTGGTCTGGAAGACGGTTTTTTATTTAGAGCTTCTGTGCGCTTATGCGGCCAAGGCTTGGCTTTTGCGATTCATTCTCCAGCCCAGCATGCCGCCAGCCAGTAACAACAGGCTGGTTGGTTCCGGCACGCTGCCTGCACCGCCGCCACCGCCTGGCGTTCCTGCTGTGCCTTCAAGCTTGGTGAGCTTGAAGTAGTCGTTGCTGTTGTCGACGTTAGAGTCTCCCAAGCCGGAACCCCATCTGCTGCTGTACGCGCTAATCAGCCAAAGACTTGAAGACAGGCTGTTTGGGTTGATGTCTTCAGCCACGTCGCCAACGGTATTGTAACTACCTACGAATTCCCAGCTGTTGCTAAGAAGACCGGAAATACTTTTTCCGGAAATATCTGCTGCGCCAGTGAGCGCACCGGTAGCCGGTACTGCGCCGGTGTACCTGAGAACCGATATATCTGAGTCGTAGGCTGTGGTATCCGGCCAACCGACAGTTAGTTTGTCTAAAATCGTGCTGCCATCAAACCGAAATAGCACCGCTTCGATTCTGCCGTTGTTATCAACCGCATGGTCTGGGTAGCTATTTGTCGTCTCCGAGCCGCTTAATACACCCAGGCCGTTAGCACTACCGTACCAAGCCAGTGTGGCTGCTGAAAAAGTTGAAGTGCTTGTAGTCCCAACTGAGTATGCAGCCATACTTTGAATGCCCGTCGGTGTCACTGAACTAGTACCGTTTATAGTCCATATGGTGGCGTTAACCGACCACGGGGCCAGCAGCAGAGTTGCTATAGCCAAGAGTTTTGGGGTCATAATGTCCTCGCAATTTTTGAAATTTTACCTTCCGGTATTGTCTTCGTCGGCCTGGAAATAACCATTGTACTATTGGTCATGAACAAAGTTTTACGGTCTGTTTATATCTGAGCACTTATTGGGCCATAGTAAAAATTATTATTCTAATACAATGCGTTAATTGTTTTTTTGTGAATAAAATAAGTCGGCGATTACGCATGGTGTAAAAAATTACGACATGTTTTGAAAAATCGACTATCTGCTCAGCTTTTCAAGCAGTGCTTTGGCTTGTTCGCGGCCATTGAAAATAGCTTCGCCTTTTAGCGCTTCTTGTAATTCTTGCTTAGCCTCTTCCTGGCGTTGCAACTGATTGAGGGCAACTGCGATATGGTAGCGTATCTCAGAATCTTGCGAGAGTAGTGAGTGTGCATTTCGTAAGTAATGAAGCCCCTGTTCTATTTGTCCCGTGTTAACCAGAATCCAGCCCAAGGTGTCGTTCGTTGCCGGTTGGTCAGGGGCCAATTTATGGGCCTGTTCGGCAATCGACAAGGCTTTGCTGTTGCCGTTATTGAGATATACATAAGCAAGGTTGTTCAGGAACTGCGGTTCGTTGGGGAATTGTTTCAATAGCTCGACGTAGTACTTTTCCGCCTCTTTAAACTTTCCGTTTTTCAGTAATTCGTTTGCAAAGGCTGCCATCGGTAGCTGGTCTTGAGGATGCTTTTTGACCCACTGATCCAGTAAATTGTAGGCTTTGTCCGCCTGATCGATTTTTTTCAAATTTTCATAAAGCAGCATCAATGAAGCTGTATCCGGCTCCAGCTCGAAAGCCGCTTGGTAATGGCTGTTGGCCAAACTAAGGTTTTTGTCATGATCGGCGATGTTTCCCAATAGTCGGTGGGGAAAGGCGCGTTTGGGATATTGTTTTAACAGGCTTTCTGCGCGGCTCAATGCAAATACCGGTTTCCCATGGAGCAGTTCCATTTCCACCAAGGCAATTTGCGAAGGTATATGATTTTCGTCGACCAAAACGGCTTTTTTCAAGGTCTTTATGGCTTCAAAATAATCGCCTGCATCTATTTGATAACGAGCCGCTTTGTAAAGTTGTTTGACATTAAACCGGGCTTGGTCAGCCATGCGGATAAATACACCTAAGGCTTTGTCCTTATTGTTATTAGCCAAGTAACTTCGAGCCAGGGCGTCCATAACCTGGGGGTTGTTCTTGTCGATCACTTCAGCTGCTTGTGCGGCGGCATTAGCCTCAGCAGCTTTGCCCATCTTCAGATTCAACTCAACCAAAGCCAAAAGAGTCGGTAATGATTTTTGATCAACCATCTTCGCTTTTGCCAGCCAGTCATTGGCTAGCTCATAGCGTCCGGCACTTTGTTCGACTTTGGCCAACTCGATAAGAATATCGATGTCGCCCGGATGATTCTGCTGCAAGGTTTGCAGGCGCTGTCTGGCTTGATCAAGTTTGTTCTCGCCGACGTCCAGTTTACTTAGGTTAATTTGCGCGTCGAGAAAATTGGGGTTCAGTTCAATCGCCTTCTCGAAACTTTGTCGGGCCAGCTTGTATTGCCCGGTATTGACTTGAGCGGTCCCCAGTAAATTTAGTAGTGTAAAGTTTTTCGACGCTTTTTCATGCAGGGCTTGTGCGGTTTTCAACGCTTTTTCCGGTTCGCCACGGCTCATGTAAAGTGCCACGAGAGGAATACCGGCCTTGACCGCATCCGGATTTTTTTTGAATGCCACTTCAAGGTCTTGAACTGCTGCCTGCTCCTGGCCCATTGCTAATCGGTTAAGGCCTATTTCGGCTTGTAGGCTGCCACTGTCATTCCCTAAAGCAGCGGCTTTTCCAAACATATTATTGGCCATATCGTGTTTGCCGGCCTTCATGAAAGCACTTCCCAATAAAAATGCCAGGCGCTGATCCTGGGGATTGCGGATTTGCACCGGGCGGAGCAGATCAATAGCTTGCTCGGGTTCGTTTTTTTCTAAAAGTATGGTGGCCAACAATTTATACGTGCCTGATTGTTCCGGGTATTGCTTAACGTACAGACGCAAATACTCCGCTGCCAAGTCGTATCGTTGCAGGCTGTAGTTAACCAAGCCGGAGAGCATTAAAGTCGGACCATGTGCCGATAAATATTCCGGTTTTATGCCGGTGATGATGTCGGCCGCCACTTCCAATTCTTTGGTCGCCGCTTCTTTCTGGTTATTGCGTTCGAGTAAAACCGCATGTAGATAGGCGGCTTTCGGTTCAAATGGATAAGCCCGGCGCACATATTCCAAATCTTGCCGTGCACGATCATCTTGCTTCAAGTCCATTAACAGGCCTGCTCTGGCAAGTCGTGTGTCTACGTGATCGGGGTTGAGCTCAATTGCTTTGTCGTAAAATTTTAAAGCTTCATCCAGTTCCATGTTGGCATGCTTGATCGAGCCTTTTGTATACCAAACGCCGGCATCGCTGGCTTGGATTTGTATGGCTTTCTCGGCAGCTTGATCGGCGCCTTTAATGTCGCCACGCTTTAACAGGGCATTCGCGCGCCCGATTGTGGCGTTCACCTGATTGGGAGCAATTTGCAAGGCAATGTCGAATTCATTCAGGGCTTCGCTGATTAGATTGAGTTGCAGGTATGCGTTACCGCGGTAAACATGCAAAACCGGACGCAAACCGCTATTGAACTGCGCCGGATCGATTTCCTTCAGTAGGTCGTTGTAACGGATTTGGTAGGTATAGAGCTTGGCCAGGTTTTCCGCAATTAAAGATGGGTCCGCGCCTAATTGTTTGGCTAAGCCAAGTTGGACTTCTGCTTCCGTCAACGATTTCTGTTGCAAGTAAATTTCGCCAAGCAGCATGTGAGCCGAAACATACCTTTCATTTTGCTGTAGCGCATTCTTTAACTGGATGATCGCTTCGGCATTGTTCTGATTTCTGTAGGACTGTAACGCCTCTTCGTAAAACTTGCCGGCCTGGATGTCGTCGGCAAAGCTTATCTGTACGGGGTTGAGCGCCAGAATCAGCAGTAGTTTATTGAGTGGGAAATGGGATTTCATCGGATTTTTGCGCATAACGAAGATGGAGTTGCTCAAGTGTGCACATAGCATAGTCGCAAAGCCAACTCGCCACCAGTCCGGAACTAACAGTCGGCTTCTTGTCGTCAAAAACTTGACTGGTCGCATTTAAGAATATGATTTTAAATGTAAATTTAAATGGTCTAAATTTTGCTTTTAGCGTCTAGACAATCAATTAGGCGACTAAATATGGGTACTTTAGAGCTGCATCAACAACAAAAAACCGAGCGCTTGACCGATGCATTCCGGATATTTAACGAACTTTCAGAAAATCTGGCGCATTCTTACCAAGGTTTGGAAGAGCAAGTGGCCAAGCTCAATCGGGAGTTACAGGCTGCCCGTAGCGAGCGTTTAAATACGCTGATTGAGAAGGAAAAGCTCGCCAGCCGCTTGCAACAAATTCTGGCAGCCTTGCCGGCGGCAGTGGTTGTGCTTAATTCGCACGGTTTAATCATCGATTGCAATGTTCATTCCGTGGATTTTTTGGGTGAACCTTTGCTGGGCCAATTATGGTCGAGTGTGGCTGCGCGCAGTCTGCAACCGGTGTTCGAATCGCCGCATGAACGACAGCTCCGAGACGGACGTAAAGTCAATATAACCCACAGTTCCTTGGGTAACGATAACGAGCAAATTATTTTGTTATCGGATGTCAGCGAATTGCGTTCCTTGCAAGACACGCTGGCGCAGCACAAGCAATTGAGCGCAATGGGCGAAATGGTGGCCGGTCTGGCGCATCAGGTGCGCACACCGTTGGCGACAGCGATTTTGTATGCGTCGCAAATGAGCAAACCCGCGATAAGCGACGAAAAGCGCCAACAGTTCTCCGAGAAAATTTTAGAGCGTCTGCATCACCTGGAGCGCCAAGTGAACGACATGTTGATTTTTGCTAAACAGGGTCGAATGGCCATGCAAAGCTTTTCATTGCGGCGGCTACTGGCGCATCTTGCCGAAGCGGCCGATAGTTTTGCCGGCGAATTTAGCATCGAAAACCGCATCAGCACCGATCAGTTACTTGGCAATGAGGATGCGCTGCGAGGGGCGCTACTGAATTTAATCAATAACGCGGCCGAGGCGGGTGCGCGCAACATTGCATTAACGGTCCGGCGCAGCGATTTAGGTTGTATCGACATCAAGGTGACGGATGATGGGCCCGGTATAGCCCAAGCCCAGCAAACTAAATTATTCGAACCGTTCTACACCACCAAATCCAATGGCACCGGCTTGGGGTTGGCGGTGGTGGACAGTGTGGCACGCGCCCATGGCGGCAGTGTCATATGCCGTTCGACGCCGGGGCTGGGGACGAGTTTTAGTTTGAGTCTGCCCTGTGTCAGTCAATACACCCTCGGCTTATCCGTCGGTCATGCCAAAATGGAGCAAAATGATGAAACAGTATGATGTACTTATCGTTGAAGACGACGTGGCTTTATGCGAGGCCCTATGTGATACCTTGGAAATCGAAGGCTATCGGGTCATCTCAGCTAAACACGGTATCGAGGCTTTGAGCCAATTAGCCAAGCATCCGGTCCGGCTAGTAGTCAGCGACGTACAAATGCCGGTGATGGACGGTTTTCAGCTCTTACAGAATATTCAGCAAAAGTTCGAACAGTTACCGGTGTTGCTGATGACGGCTTACGGCACCATTCCCAAAGCGGTGGAAGCTATGCAGTCCGGTGCGGCCGACTATCTGATCAAACCGTTCGAAGCCGGGATGTTGGTCGATAAGGTGGCGTCGTTGATTACGCGGCAAGCTCCAGTGGTTAACGAGCGGGTGGTGGCTGACGAGAGTATGAAAAAGCTTTATGCACTGGCCAGTAAGGTAGCCAAAACCGACGTGACCATGTTGCTGGAAGGCGAGAGCGGTACCGGTAAGGAAGTGCTGGCCCGTTACGTTCATCGCAACTCGCATTATCATGCCGGCCCGTTCGAGGCTATTAATTGCGCGGCGATTCCGGAAAACATGCTGGAAGCGATGTTGTTCGGTTATGAAAAAGGCGCATTTACCGGTGCGATTCAATCGGCGCCCGGCAAGTTCGAGCTGGCGCAGGGCGGCACCTTATTACTGGACGAGATTTCCGAGATGGATATTTCGCTGCAAGCCAAATTGCTGCGGGTGTTGCAGGAAAAAGAGGTTGAACGCCTGGGTAGCCATCGCAAAATCGCGCTGAACGTCAGAATTTTGGCGACTACCAATCGCAAATTAAAAGAGTATGTGCAGGACGGCCGGTTTCGCGAAGATCTATATTTCCGCTTGAGCGTATTTCCACTCAAAATTCCGCCACTCCGGGAACGGACGGGCGATATTTTGCCGCTGGCGCTGGAGTTGTTGCACAAGCATAGTCCGGCTGGGAAAGCGGTCGGCGGCTTTGACGAGGCGGCCATGATCAAGTTGTCTGAATACAGTTGGCCGGGTAATGTCAGAGAGTTGGAAAACGTGGTGCAGCGGGCCTTGATCCTGCAAAGCCGGCATCAAATTGGCGCCGACGACCTGATTTTTGAGGAAGATATGTTGGTTTTGCCGAGTTTGCCCGCTGCTGTGCAAAGTCTTGCCGTAGAATCGCGGCAAACCGACGGCGAGAATAGCCCTTTCGAGCTCGGCAGCTTGGGCGACGGCGTGCGTTCGGCTGAGGAAAAAATCATTTTGCAAATGTTACGCGACGTCAGCGGCAGCCGGAAAACCACAGCCGCCAAGCTGGGTATCAGTCCGCGCACCTTGCGTTATAAAATTGCGCGGATGAAAGAGGCGGGAGTGATGGTACCAGGTTAAATCTTGGCTTGAAAAATGCTTATGCTAAGCAAGGCAACCTAAAAGAGTCATTATCATGTCAGATATGAATGTTAACCAAGTGCTCGCACAAATGCGGGCCATGTCCATAGAGGCCGGTGCCAAGCCACAGCCTAGCGACACCTCCGGCGATTTTGCCGCCATGTTGAAACAATCCATCGACGCAGTGAATAACACTCAGCAAACCGCCAGCGGTTTGGCTAAATCCTTTGAGATGGGTCAGAGCGACGTCAGCTTGGCGGAAGTGATGATTGCCTCGCAAAAAGCCAGCGTTTCCTTTCAGGCCATGCTCCAGGTGCGTAATAAACTGGTGGATGCTTACAAGGACGTGATGGGCATGTCAATGTAGGCAGCGGAAGATAAGCCATGAGCGAACTAGACAGAAATCTACCGATGGAGGCCCATACCCAATCAAGTATGGCAAACGCCGACAAAATGCACCCTGCATTGAAAAGCCTGAGCAAAATGCCGATGGTGCGCCAGCTGGGTCTGATGCTGGGTTTGGCGCTTAGCGTGGCAATAGGCGTGGCGGTGGTGTTGTGGTCGCAGGCCCCGTCTTACGATTTACTGTTTTCCGGCGTGGCGGAAAAAGATTCTGCGGAAATTCTCGATGCGCTGAGCAAGTTAAATGTCGATTACAAGGTCGAAACCGGCTCCGGCGCGATCATGGTGCCGGCCGATAATGTCCGGGAACTGAAATTGAAATTGGCCGCACAAGGCCTGCCGCGCAGTGCCAGTCTGGGCTACGAACTGCTGGATAAAGACAATGGCTTCGGCGCCAGCAAAAATGTCGAGCAAATGCGCTTTCAACGCGCATTGGAAGGCGAAATAGCCCTGACTATTCAAACTATTCAAAACGTCAAATCTGCGAAAGTATTGCTGGCCATTCCGGTGCAGTCGGTGTTTGTCCGCGAACGCAAAAAACCCAGCGCTTCAGTAGTCGTCGAGCTGTATCAAGGCCGCACCCTCGAAAAAGAACAAATTGAATCCATTGTACACTTGGTCGCTTCCAGTGTGCCTTTGATGGAAGCCAGCCAGGTGACGGTTGTGGATCAGAAAGGCCGCTTGTTGAACAGCAAAGAAGGCGGCGAAGATATGTCCTTATCCAGTAAGCAGTTCGAATACAAGAAAAATATAGAGGAACATCTGCGTGGCCGGATCGAAAACATCCTCACGCCACTGGTGGGCGGTGACGGCATGCGGGCACAAATTTCCGCGGACGTCGACTTTACCGTGACCGAAAAAACGCAAGAAATGTTTAACCCGGATTTGCCCGCCCTGCGTAGCGAGCAAACGCAGGAAGAAAATAACTCCTTATCCAAAGTGCAAGGTGTGCCCGGCGCTTTATCCAATCAACCCCCTCCCACGGGCACCGCGCCGGAAGTTGCTAGCGGCCAGGAAAAACAAGCCGCCGCAGAATCCGGTTCCGGCTCGTCCAACAAAACCGCGACCCGTAATTACGAACTGGATAAAACCATTACTCATACTAGACTGGCCACAGGTGCCTTAAGACGCTTGTCGGTGGCGGTAGTGGTCGACGATAAAAAAGTAGTGCAAGCCGACGGTAAAGCGACCTTAGTGGCTTACTCGCAAGAAGACCTGAATCAACTTCGCGACTTGGTCAAACAGGCAGTGGGTTATGATAACAGCCGCGGCGATCAGGTAACGGTCACCAATGTCGCGTTTAGATTGCCCGATGCGCTGGAAGAAGTCCCTTCCGAACCCATCTGGCAACAACCCTGGTTTGCCAGCGCGCTGAAACAATTGGCCGCCGTTGCTGTGGTGGTGTTGCTGATCATGGGGGTATTGCGTCCCGGTCTGCGCACCTTGGTGGCGAAGGAAGAACAGTTAGAAGCCCTTGAGCAAGCCAAAGCAATCGCGGAAGCGACGGGTGGTGTCGTGCGTTTCGACGAGACCGGCAAGCCGGTGGCTGTGGCGGTGTCGGTGGATGAAGAAACCGGTGAAGTACGCACCATCACCACTGGCGTGGAGGATTTATTGTTACTCGAAGCGCCGCAAAGCTATGAAAAACGTTTGGAATATGTGCAAAAACTCATAGACGAAGATCCTAAATTGGTCGCGCAAGTGATCAAAACCTGGTTGAAAGACGATGGCTGAGCAAGAAAAATTAACGCATGCGCAACGGGCTTCGCTGCTGTTATTGGCGGTGGGACAGGATAGAGCAGCCTCGGTATTGCGGCATATGGGACCGAAAGAAGTGCAATTGATCGGTTCGAACATGGCGCAGCTTGGGCCGATTAGTTCGGGCATGGTTGATGAGGTGCTGGAAGAATTCATCATCGAAATCAAAAACGAAACCGGCCTGGGTCTGGACTCCGACGAATACATTCGCAATATGCTGACCAACGCGCTGGGCGCGGATAAAGCCGGCAGCATCATCGACCGGATTTTGTTGGGAGCCAACAGCAAGGGTATCGAACAACTGAAGTGGATGGATACTCGGTCCATCGCCGACTTGATTCGTCTGGAACATCCGCAAATCATTTCCATAATTTTGTCCTTGCTGGATGCCGATCAGGCCGCCGACGTGCTGACCTTATTGCCGCAAAACATGCGCTCGGATATTTTGATGCGCATCGCCACGCTGGAAGGCGTGCAACCCGCCGCTTTGCGCGAGTTGGACGACATCATGGAGAAACAGTTGACCGGCAGCGATGGCGTCAAATCCTCGCAAATCGGCGGTATCGATGCAGCGGCCAATATCCTTAACTTTATCGAAAGCGGTATCAGCGATCCGATGATGCAAGACATCAACGAAGCCAACGCCGATTTGGGCCAACGCATCCAGGATAAAATGTTTGTGTTCGGCGATTTGATCAATGTCGATGATCGCGGTATTCAAACCCTGTTGCGCGAAGTGTCCACCGATCAGCTGCTATTGGCTCTGCGCGGCGTGGAAACCGGTTTACGCGACAAAGTGTTTGCCAATATGTCCAGACGCGCGGCGGAAATGCTGCGCGATGATTTGGAAGCCGCGCCGCCTGCGCGTTTGAGCGAAGTCGAAGCCGCGCAAAAAGATATTCTGGCGATAGCCAAACGCTTGTCCGATGCGGGTGAAATAGCTTTGGGTGGCGGTGGCGGTGGCGATGAGTTCGTCTAAGGGCAATAAGTTTTCCGAGTCTGAATTACAGGCTCTGGATCGCTGGACCAATCTGCAGGATTTCAGCAACCCGCGTTCCGAAGCCGTCGAATTGGAGGAAGTAACCCAGATTTTGACCGCCGAACAGATTGAAGAAATTCAAAAGCAGGCCTACGCAGAAGCCTTCGAACAAGGTAAGCAGCAAGGTTATGTGGACGGGCAAAAGGAAGGTTTTGAAGCAGGGCGCAAACAAGGCTATGAAGAAAGCGTGCATTTGCTGCAAAAGCAAGCGGCCGAGTTCGCGAATTTACTGGAGGCGCTCAGCGAGCCCTTCAAACAACTCGACGAGTCGGTCGAGCAGGAGTTGGTGAAATTAACCATTGCCATTGCCAGTCAATTGATTCGCCGGGAATTGAAGTTAGAACCCGGCGAGATCGTCGGCGTAGTCAGGGAGGCGATCAATGCCTTGCCGCTGGCATCTCAGAAGGTCACCGTCAACTTGCACCCCGAAGATGCGGCCTTGGTCCGCACCGCGTTAAAACTCGATGAAAATATGCCGCCTTGGCGCTTACAGGAAAATCCCTTGTTGAGTCGTGGCGGTTGTACCGTTGAAACTGAAATGTCCAGAATCGATGCCAGCGTCGAAAGCCGGGTAGCCGCCGTGATCGCCACAGTATTGGGCGGGGAGCGCCGCGAGGATTTTGGGCGATGATTCCCAGTGCCGACCGTTCCGATTTATGGCTGGCGCGTTTGCAGCCGTATCGGGAAAGATTGGCTGCGGACCCGCTGGAATTGGTGGTCGAAGGCAAATTGTCGCGGATGGTGGGCTTAACCCTGGAAGCGGAAGGTTGCCGGGCGGCAATCGGTTCATTGTGTCAAGTAATTACCAAATCCGGCAAGATCATCACGGCTGAGGTCGTCGGTTTTGGCGGATCCCGCTTATTTTTGATGCCGACCGGCGATACGCACGGCCTGGAACCGGGCTGCCGTGTCATTCCCATGGGCAAGAACAGTCTGGCCAGCGTCGGTTTTGGTTTATTGGGCCGGGTGCTAGACGGTGCCGGCAAGCCCTTGGATAGTAAGGGGCCGCTGGATACCGATGCCAAGGTCTCGTTATCCGGCGTTACCATCAATCCGCTCAGCCGCAAACCGATCCGCGAGGCGCTGGATGTTGGCGTGCGGGCGATCAACGCCATTCTCAGCGTCGGCCGCGGTCAGCGTATGGGCTTGTTTGCCGGCACCGGCGTGGGCAAGAGCGTGTTGCTGGGGATGATGACCAAGTTCACTAATGCCGATGTGGTCGTGGTGGGATTGGTCGGCGAGCGGGGGAGGGAGGTCAACGAATTTGTGTTGAAAATTCTTGGCGAAGAAGGCTTGCGCCGAGCCGTGGTAGTCGCCTCGCCGGCTGACGACTCGCCGTTGATGCGGGTGCACGGCGCCTTGCTGGCGACCAGTATTGCCGAATATTTTCGCGACCAGGGCCTGGACGTGTTGTTGCTGATGGACTCTTTGACTCGTTACGCCCAGGCTTATCGGGAAATCGCTTTGGCGATAGACGAGCCGCCGGCTACCAAGGGCTATCCGCCCTCGGTGTTTGCGAAATTGCCGCAATTGGTGGAACGTGCCGGTAACGGCGACGAAGGTGGCGGTTCGATTACTGCGTTTTATACGGTATTGGCGGAAGGCGACGATACCAACGATCCGATTGCCGATGCGGCGCGAGGTGTGTTGGACGGCCATGTGGTGCTGTCGCGGTCGTTGGCGGAGTCGGGGCACTATCCGGCAATCGATATTGAAGCCTCGATCAGCCGGGTGATGCCGGACATCATAGAACCGGAACATCTGCAAATGGCGCGCGATTTGCGGCGTTTGTATTCCATCTATCAACAGAATAAGGATTTGATTAGCGTCGGTGCTTATCGGCCGGGAGCCGATCCGCGCATCGATAAAGCGATAGAAAAAAATCCGGCGATCATGGATTTTCTACAACAAAGCATGGACGAATCGGTGGACTTGAGCCGGAGTCTGAGCGAGTTAGCGCAATTGCTGGCGAGCTGATGAAAAAGTCGCAGCGACTGAAAGTCATTATCGACTTACATGCGCGTCAGGAACATGACGCTTTGCAGGCTTTGGGTATCTGTCAGCAAAAACTCCAAGAGCAGCAGGCCCAGCTGGAAAATTTACAAAGTTACCGTTTGGATTATTTAGGTAAGTTCGCCGTCAGACAGCAGGCGGGGATCAACATCAGTCAGTTGATGGAATTCAGGGCTTTTGCCGATAAGCTCGATCAGGCTATCGAAAGCCAGCAGCAGACCGTAAGCAACCATGAACGTGAGATGCAGCGGGCCCGTAAGCGCTGGGAAGAGGCGCATCAACGTACCAAAAGTTTGCAAAAAGTCAGTGAGCTGGCTTTGATTGAAGAAATGAAAGTCGAACAAAAGCGCGAGCAGGCCGAGCAAGACGACCGGGCGGCGCGATCAGGACGCAAGGATGGCACGGGAAGTGCTTGATTAAATAAAAATGTCAGGAGAAATGCCATGAATATCCAAGGTTTAAATCCGCTGTCTCTATTAGCCTCCGCCGATAGCGCCGGTGCTGCGACGACAGCTCTATTGGGCGAAGGTGGTGGTGGCGTGTTTTCGGCGACGCTGCTTGAGCAGCTGGCACAATTGCAAAACAGTTTATTGAGTAAAGGGGCGGCCGGTGACGCCGGCTTGGCGAATTTACAGCAGCTGGGCGGATTGGGGGCGGATGCTCTGAACAGTCAAAGCTTGCAGGATTTTACCGCTCTATTCGGCAAGAGTTTGCCGACGGCAACCAAACTTGATCAGGATATTAATCTCGACGATACCATGCAAGCCTTAGCGGATGTTTTGCAATACTTGCAAGGCTTGGAGGCCACCGGTGCCGCGCCGCAAGCTCCGGTTTTACCGGTTGCATCGGCCGATCAAGAGAATCTTGCCGATATAGTGACGGAAAATATCGAGGCTGCACATGATGAGCAGGCGGTGAATGCTGCGATCTATGTAAGCACGCAAGCTCAGCCCTTGCCGGTGGCGGATAGCGTGAGTGTTGTTAACGACGCGCTGAAATCAGCGGTAGCAACCAGCGAGGCGATGTCTGCGATCAAAAACAGTCCGGAGCTGTTGAGTATGGATGCCAAAAAAGAGGCGTTGACGGCATTGAGTGGCGCTGATGAAGGGCGGAAGACGATGGTAGCGGAGAGCGGTTTTGCCAAAACCCTGGCCGCCGAAGACGGCGCGTCCCCGCAATTTGCGCAAGACAGCGCGGCTGATACTTTTCAAACCGAGCAGCGCGATGTGCCGAAGCAGCAAATTGGCGGTAGCGAGGCTGATGTGGGGTTATCGAGAATGACGGCCGACATCAACCAGCTGAATAAATCGGTAAATAGCGTCGGGCAAACGTCAGCGCCGACGATAGAAAAACATTTGACTCATCCGGAATGGAACACCGAGCTGGGCGAAAAATTGTTGTGGATGCATAAACAAGCGGTGCCTTCCGCTGAAATTCGGCTGAATCCTGAGCATCTCGGCCCTATTTCCATCAAGATCGATGTCAATCAAGATCAAGCCAATGTGGTCTTCACCGCCCAGCACGCGGCGGTCAGGGACGCAATCGAAGCGGCAATCCCCAAGTTGCGGGAAATGTTGGGTGGGCAAAACTTGAATTTGGCGGATGTTAATGTTTCCCAGCAACAATCAGAACAAAGACCGGGGCGCGAGTCCTTCCAAATGGCCGGCGAGCAAAATCGCAGTGGCAATAGTCAAAGCCAAGGCCATGCCGATACTGCGGCAACCGAGCCCTCCAACACTATGCTCGAAGAAATTGAAGCAGGCCGTGCCATCGCCAGTAATGGCTTATTGAGTCTGTTTGCCTAGTCAACTTTAGGCGCTGTTGAAAAATTGCTTTGCAAAAACAGCGCCTATTTCTATAATGCCCAGCTTTTTGGGGAATTTATCCCCACCCCTTGCCTCACTGTTCAAGCGGATGGGAGGCTTTTAAACCCGTAAGGAGAAATCATGCGACATTATGAAATTGTCTTCTTAGTCCACCCTGACCAAAGTGCTCAGGTGCCGGCTATGATAGAGCGTTATAAATCCACCGTTGAAGAAGCCGCAGGCAAAATTCACCGTTTGGAAGATTGGGGCCGTAGACATTTGGCTTACCCTATCAAAAAAATTCATAAAGCACACTACGTGTTGATGAACATCGAATGCGATCAAGCCACTCTTGAAGAACTGGAAAGCGGTTTTCGTTTCAACGACGCCATTCTGCGTAGCCAAACTCTGGCGCAAAAAGCGGCCGTAACCGAGCCTTCCGCGATTGCTGTCAGCGGTAACGACGGTCAAAAAGCCGGTAGCCGAGTTAAGGAAGAAGTCGAAGAAGAAACCGAAGAAGCTGAAGTAGAAGTCGTTGAGACTGAAGTCGCAGCGGATTCCGAATAATCAACATTGAACCAAGAGAATTGTGATGGCACGTAACAACATTAGACGCAAAAAAGGTTGCCGTTTTAGCGGCGAAGACGCGATCAAAATCGATTATAAAGATCTGGATTTATTGAGCGAGTATGTTACCGAAACCGGCAAAATCATTCCTAGCCGCATTACCGGTACCAGTGCGAAATATCAAAGACAGCTGACTTCCGCTATTAAACAAGCGCGTTTCCTGGCTTTGTTGCCGTTCTGCGACGCACACAAGTGATTTAGCACGGGGGGCGTAGCGCGTGCAATTTCTGGCCACTTTCATTATGAAAGGACGGATGCAGGCCATGACGGTCGCATCCAGCCTGGCCTTGCTATCGCTGCTGTTTCCTCCTGTCAGTATCGTAAGTTCAGCCGCTGTCTCATTGGTAACATTGAGGCGTGGGGCTAGCGAAGGCTTGTATGTGCTGATGTGCTCATGTCTGGCTGCCGCCGTATTAAGCACCTTATTGATCGGTAATTACCAGTACGCATTGCTTTACGGTCTGGCCTTTTGGCTACCGGTTTGGCTGATTTCGATAGTACTGCGCGAAGGCCGTTATCTGACACTGGCAATTGAAATTGCCGTGTTGCTGGGTGTGGCGGTGGTGCTGGGTATTTACATGATTCAGGACCAACCGGTACAGCTTTGGCGCGAAGTGTTGAGCTTTATGCTGCAGCCCATGCTTGAAGGCAAAACCGATGTGCCGCTTGAGCAAATTAGGCAGTCTGCAGAATTGTTGGCGCATTTCATGTCCGGAGTTGCCGCGGCAGGCAGCGTTTACGGCTTGCTGTTCGGTTTGTTTTTGGCCAGATGGTGGCAAGCAGCGCTATACAACCCGGGCGGTTTCAGAGCCGAGTTTTTGGCGTTGAAAGGGCATGTGCATCTGACATTAGGCACCTTGTTGGTGGCCGGAGTAGCCATGCTGACTTCCGGTAAAACCGCGGAACTTTGTTGGAACGTGCTACTGGTGCTGCTGGTGACCTACACAATGATAGGCACCGCAGTGTTGCACGCGGCGTTCTCGGTGATGAAGGGTAGTCGTTTCATGGTGCCTTTTTTATATGTCACATTGATGTTGATCCCGCATGTGATGGTGGTGATCGTGTTATGCGGACTGACTGACACCTGGCTGGACTTACGAAATAAACTAAAACCAAATGGAGCGTAAGCTCCCGATTTTTCGACAATCAAGTCGATCTAAGAGGTAGAAAACGATGGAAGTCATTCTTCTGGAAAAAACCGCCAATCTGGGTAACCTGGGCGATAAAGTAACCATCAAAGCGGGTTACGGCAGAAACTATTTGATCCCGCAAGGCAAAGCAGTGCCTGCTACGCCCAAGAAAATCAGAGAGTTTGAAGAGCGTCGCGCCGAGCTGGAAAAACAAGCGGCTGAAAAATTGGCTGCTGCAACTGCTCGCGGCGAAGCAATCAGCAAATTGAACGTATCCATTGCCCACAAAACCGGCGACGAAGGCCGTTTGTTCGGTTCTGTTGGTACACAAAACGTTGCTGATGCCATTACCGCTGCCGGCGTAAAAGTTGAGAAGCACGAAATCCGTATGCCAAACGGCGTCATCCGTAACATCGGCGAATACGACATTGCTATCAATCTGCATACCGACGTCGTTATTACGCTGCCGGTAAAAGTGGTAGCCGAGTAAAACCGTGATCATCGTAACCGGTGGCGCCGGCTTCATCGGCAGCAATCTGGTATTGGGCCTGAATGCCCGCGGTTATGATGATATTTTGGTCGTCGACCATTTGACCAACGGTATCAAATACCGGAATTTGGTCGAGTGCAAGATAGCGGATTATCTGGACAGAAGCACCTTTTTGGAACGACTGCAACAAGGTGCTTTCCATGCCGAAGCGATAGAAGCCATATTTCATCAGGGCGCCTGTTCCAGCACGACAGAGTGGGACGGCCGTTACATGATGGACAATAATTATGAATACAGCAAAACGCTGTTTCATTATTGCCAAAGCCATAAAATCCCGTTTATTTACGCCTCCAGCGCCGCTACTTACGGTGCCGATTTAACCTTCAAGGAAGAACTGGCTTATGAAGGTCCGCTGAATGTCTACGGTTATTCCAAGTTTCAGTTCGACCAATATTTGCGCAGACAGCAAAAATTGACCGCGCAAGTGGTGGGTTTACGCTACTTCAATGTCTACGGTCCGCGCGAAGCCCACAAAGGCAGTATGGCCAGCGTAGCCTTTCATTTGAATAACCAGATCAAAGATTCCGACGAATTACGCTTATTCGAAGGTTGCGACGGTTACGGCAACGGCGAGCAGCGCCGAGATTTTGTTTATGTCGGCGATGTGGTAGATATTAATCTTTGGTTTCTGGATAACCCGCAAGTGTCCGGCATCTACAACTGTGGCACGGGTCGTAGCCAGACCTTTAATGACGTAGCCAATGCGGTGATCAAATTTCACCAGCGCGGCCATATCAAATATATTCCCTTCCCCGAGCACCTGAAAGGCTGCTACCAAAGCTTCACCGAAGCCAATCTGGATAAATTACGCGCCGCTGGTTGCAAACATTCGTTCCAAACCGTCGAGCAAGGCGTACAACTTTATATGGAATGGTTGAACGGCTAGTCAGGTTAATTTCTGTCATCGATCCAGATGATTTTTATAAGCAAATAACGACAAATCTCGATTTTTCTACAGCATGGTCTGGAGCCCGGTTGTAGAATATTTCCCTAATTCGTCAACAGTAACTGCCGAGAACGCAGATGAGTCCCCGCAAGGCAATTCGCATTGCCCATTCCTGTTTAGCTGACCCCCAGCGGGCGGTCGAAGAGCTTGCTTTAGGTTTGCAGCACGCCGACACCACCTTGGTCATTTTCTTTTGTTCGAATAGTTATGACCGAACTGTGCTGGCTTCCGAAATAAGACGTCGATTTCAAGGTATCCAAGTGCTTGGCTGTACGACTTCCGGCGAAATTGGCGGTGCAGGATTACGTCAACAAAGCCTGGTAGGTGTCGGCTTTTCCGCACCGGATTTTATTGCAACCAGTGGCCTAATTCCTAATTTGCAACAGTTTCGCATCGCCGAAGGGCACGCGCTTGCCAACGAGCTTTTGTATGGCTTGCAAGATAGAGTGACGCATCTTAACGCGGAAAATTGCTTCGGTTTTTTATTGATCGACGGCTTATCGGTGCGCGAAGAGCAGGTCACCCATGCGATACAAGACGCATTAGGCAATATCGCCATGATTGGCGGCTCGGCGGCCGACGACTTGCAGTTCCATAAAACATACGTTTATTGCGAGGGCGACTTTCATGCGGACAGTGCCGTGTTGTTGCTGGTGCATACCTCGTTACCGTTCAAAATATTCAAAGCCCAGCATTTTGAGCCGACCGCGGAAAGATTGGTGGTCACTCTCGCCGATGCCAGACGCCGCGTCGTATATGAAATCAACGGCCTACCAGCCGCGTCGGAATACGCCAGACTCATTGGGGTTTCGGCAGACGCTTTAAGCCCAGCGCACTTTGCCGCGGCGCCGGTCGTGGTATCTATCGACGGAAACTATTATGTGCGGGCGATTCGTAGCGCCAACCAAGATCAAAGCCTGACTTTTTACTGCGCGATTGAGGAAGGCTTGGTATTGAGAGTGGCGCTGGGCGTCGATCCTATCGAAAGTCTGCAACAGGTGTTTGCCGAAATTCGGGCCGAGATAGGCCAACCTCAGGTTGTTGTCGCTTGCGATTGCGTCCTTAGAAAGCTTGAGCTGGTACAGCGCGGGTTGACGGCGCAGGCGGAACAAATCCTGAGTGATAACAGGGTGATAGGTTTCAATACTTATGGCGAACAGTTTCGCGGCGTGCATGTGAATCAGACCTTCGCCGCGGTTGCCATCGGGGCAGTAGATAGGTGTGGCGAGGATGATTGATACAGATGCACTCGATATAGAGAGCGGATTAAGGGCGGAAATCGTTCGCCTGAATAAGGTGGTGGAAGCCTTAATGAATCGAGTAGAGCATAGTTCCACTCAACACTATTCGGATTTTGATCAGTTTCAAACCACCATCATGCTGGAAAATTTGGTGCGGGTGCGGACAAAGGAACTGGATGCGGCATTGCGGGAAAACCAGAAGATCAATCGGGCCCTGCAGGAAGCCGAGGAGAAATTTCACCGGGTGCTGGATCAATCCTTGGTCGGTATCACCATGATTATCGAAGACCGCTTTCATTATGTGAATCCCAAGTTCGCGGCAATCTTCGATTACCCGGTCGATGAACTCATGACGATGGACATCATGGAACTCGTCAGCGATGCCGATGAACCTACCGTGCGCGCAGCGATGCAGAAAGCGCTGAACCAAGAGCTTGCCAAAATTAATTTTGTCGCCAACGCCGTGCGTAGGAATGGCCAAATGATCACGGTGGAGGTATCGGTGAGTCCGGCCATAGATATTGGTGGCAAGCCTGCATTGATAGCGGTCTTGGCGGATATTAGCGAGCGATTGCGCTCTGAGCGGCAAGTCCAAGCGCTACACGAGCAACTCCAATATCAGGCGATTCATGATCCGTTGACCGGACTGTATAACCGCCTGTTCCTCAACGAGAATTTGGAACGTGAATTGCTGTTGGCAGAGCGACAAGGCTACGAGGTGAGCGTGGTGATGAGCGATCTGGATCATTTTAAAATGATCAATGATTGTTATGGGCACCAGGCCGGTGATGCAGTTTTGAAAGCATTTGCCGACATCCTGAAGCATCATGCCCGCGCCAGCGATTTGGATTGCCGTTATGGCGGCGAAGAGTTTTTTCTGGTGTTGCCGGATACTTCGCTGCAAACCGCTAGTGAACGCGCCGAATCGATACGTTTGGCGTTGGGCGCGCAGCCCATTGCCGTTGCCGACATCAGTATCCATGTCACCGCATCATTTGGTGTAGCCACCTACCCGGCAAACGGTCTATCCCCGGTGGCCTTGATCGGGGCAGCGGACAAAGCGCTCTATCTAGCTAAGGACTCTGGCCGCAATCAGGTCGTCGCAGCTGCCCAGCCATTGCAATAGGCGTTTTTAGTCCACTTTCCGGATAGCCCCGATTCGGTTAATTTCTGCTGCGAAGTGCTTGCCGATTGCTCGCCGCTGCTGAGGTTGACCGCTTCTAGCTGCAGCCTGGCCGCGCTTTATTCGATACGGTAGATGCCGGTGTTCTGGCGGATTCGGCTCAACGCGCTCAGCATGCGTGCGATTTCGTGCGCCCGGCACCATCGCCCGCGGATTTACCAAAACACATTCTCGATACTTTCGCACGGGGCGTAACCAAACCTAGAATGTCGCTGCCAATCAGGGATTCGCCGCAAAGCGCTGTGGCATATCACGTATTTTCTCTGTCTGTCATTCCCGGTATGTGCCGGCGAAAAAACTTAATAGCCTGATTTCTATTTGCTTGTACGATTGGGCGCGTATTGTGCTGATAACATCAGGACAATAACGCAGCGATGGCACATGTCCGACCAAGTATTTTCCACAAAACCTTCCGACAGCGGCGAGCAAGCCGAACTCAGCGCCGAACAGTTTGCGGCATTCATCGATAAACATCGCGATGAACTCAGTCGTTTTATCGTGCGTAAACTGGGTTCGGAAGACCTGTCCGCAGACATACTGCAAGATGCTTATTTGCGCCTGAGCCGCCAGCAAACCCAGGACACTATCGAGAATCCACGGGCTTTCGTGTTTCGGGTTGTCGGCAATCTGGTGATCGACTACCAACGCCTTAGCGCGAATCGGCTCAAGCAGGACGTCGACGACGACACCTACAACGCCGTTCCCGAACACTCCCCCGGCCCCGAGCAGCGTTATCAGCAGAGCCAGCGCTTGCAAGCCATTCATCAGGCCTTGGCTGAATTACCCGAAGACTGCCGTCTGGCTTTTTACTGGAACCGGGTCGAAGGTCTTAGCCATACCGAAGTCGCGGCCCGCCTGCGCATTTCGGAAAGCATGGTTGCCAAGCATCTGGCGCGGGCCATGCGGCATTGCCGGGACAGACTCAAGCAACATTGAAGCAAATTGCCGGCCGCCCGGAAAATATCAGCAAGAACCGCCGCGTCATCCGTCATAATAGTTTCAACCGTCCACACCTTATGCCGATGAGTAACGCACCCGTTTCCGAAATCACCACCTTGTCCGATCAGGCCATTGATTGGGTGATACGGCTGCGCGCCGGAAACGCCGGCGAGCAGGAGCGGCGTGCGGCCGCCGAATGGCAAAATCGCAGCCCCTCGCACCGTCGCGCCTTTGCCGAGGCCGAACAACTGTGGTTGGACATGGGCGAGGGCTGGTCGGTAACGGATCTGCCGATACCGGCGCAAGCCATGGGCCGCCGGTATAGCCGGCCCGTCTGGCGAGGCTTGGCCGCGGCCGCGGTTGCCTTGGCGCTGGTGTTGCCGTTTTCCGGCCTTGGCGACCGCTGGTTCAGCGACTATTACACCGCTGTCGGCGAACAAAAAACCGTAACTTTGGCCGACGGCAGCCAGGTACTGTTGAATACCGATACCGCATTGACGGTTGCCTATTCGGATGCCAGCCGCAAACTGACATTGAAACACGGTCAGGCCTTGTTCAAGGTCGCCGCCGACCGCAAACGGCCGTTTGAGGTAGCTACCGATACCGCAGTGGTCAAAGCCTTAGGCACGGTCTTTGAAGTACTGCAGCAAGACCACGCCGCCCGCATCACTGTGCAGGAACACGCGGTGGGTGTCAAAGGTCTGCACGCCCCGGATTACCCGCCTGACGCTCGAATTCAAGAAGGCCAGCAAGCGGTTTACAGTGCCGCCGACGGCCTGCAAGCCGCAGTGGCGGCCGATCCGCAGCAAAGCGCCGCCTGGCAGCGCGGTAAACTGGTCTTTAAAAATCAAGCCCTGGCCGATGTAGTTGCGGAACTGGACCGCTATTTCCCCGGAAAGATCGTCATCAGCGACGCCAAACTGGCGGCGCTAAGGGTTAGCGGCGTTTTCCCGCTGGCGGACCGCGCCGCCACGTTGGTGATGCTGCAACAAATCCTCTCGGTAAAAATCAGCCAAATCACGCCGTGGTTGACCGTGTTGCACGGCTAGCGCAAAATAATCCCGCCGCCATTACAAGATTTTTCCAACCGTCCGTCTTAATCGGTACGCGGCAATGGTGCCGCCGCCACGTTAAGGACTACAGATGAAAAAATCACTCGATACCGGCAGCGTCCATCCCGGCCGGGCCCGTATGTTTAAACCCAAGCCTATTGCCGCATTATTACTGCTCGGCACTGTCAGCCTGGCCGCGATGGCCGGCGACGCCGCGCAAGCCTTCAATATCCCGGCGCAAGCCCTGGACAGCGCGCTGACCGAACTCGCCTACCAGACCAACCTGCGCTTGCTCTATCCGGCGGACCTGGTCGGCAAACTCCGCTCCAGCCCGGTGTCCGGCCAATACACCCCGGAGCAGGCCATGCAGCGGATGTTGCAGAATTCGGGCTTGACTGTGCGGAAGACGGCGGACGATACGTTTACGGTGGAACCAGCCGCGACTGCCGAGCCGCGCGTGGCGGCTACGATGCCGGCGGTGACGGTGGTGGGGAAGGCGGTTTATGATTCGACTGATCCTTATAACGCTGATTACAGCCTGCCTAATGCTTCCACTGCGACCAAGACTGACACGCCGATCATGGAAACACCGTTTTCGGTGCAGGTAGTCTCCAAGCAGGTTTTGCAAGACCAGCAAGTGACACGTCTCGAGCAGGGGCTAAAGAACGTTAGCGGAGTAACGGTTTTTCCAGGCAACCAAGGATTCACTGATAGTTTTATCATGCGCGGCTTTCTGAATGATACAACCTATCGCGACGGCGTATTATTGCCAACGATCTTAGGTGGAGGGACGACTAAACGAGAAGTAGCTAATCTTGAGCGGGTTGAGGTACTTAAGGGGCCTGGCTCGATTTTGTTCGGTCGGGCAGAACCGGGCGGCATTATTAATATGGTTACAAAGCAACCGCTTTCAACACCTTATTATTCAATGCAGCAACAGTTCGGTTCCTATGACTTTTATCGAACAACAATTGATGCAACTGCACCAATAACAGATGATAACTCTCTGTTATACAGGCTTAATATTGCTTATGAAAATGCCGGATCATTTCGTAATTTCGTTGATAACGAGCGCGTATTTGTCGCACCGGTGCTGAAATGGAATATAAGCGAGCAAACTCAAGCAACATTTGAAATGGAGTACCAGCACTTTAACGAATCGCCAGATCCTGGAATCCCTCCGCTTGGAAATAGGCCTGCAAATGTACCCATTGAAACGGCATTACACGAACCTCTTGTGAACAAAAATGATGGGGACAGAGTGATGGTTGGATTTAACTGGTCACACCAATTTAACAACGATTGGAAATTAAGCCATCGTTTCACTTCGGAATTTTTCGATTTCGACAACCGAACTTTGTTCTTTGGCTCTGCTGCTGCGAACGGGGCTGTTTCTCGGTCTTTCAATCTTTCGCCTGAAACTGAATCTCAGCGCTACATGAATACAGTAAATTTATCTGGGAAACTGACAACCGGATTTGCTCAACACACCTTGTTATTTGGTTTCGACCACTTTCAGGAAGATGACAAAATTCGCGGAAACTGTTGTACGCCTGCTCCCGCCTTTAATATTTTTAACCCGGTATATCTTAGCACTGCTCCACAATTGAATTCTGTTGATCGCAATAACTATACTCAATCCTGGTATGGACTCTATTTTCAAGATCAAATTGAGCTGCCCTATGGTTGGCACCTATTAGGCGGCTTTCGATATGACAATGCCGAAGGTGAAAATCATCTCCTAGGTCGGGTAACATCCAAAGAAGACCGAATTAGTCCTCGTGGCGGCATACTTTGGCAGGCATTGCCCTGGTTATCGTTGTATGGGAGCTATACCGAAAACTTTGGCCCGTCCAGCACCTTATTTAGAAATGATAATCTAATCCTTCCTCCCCAATCGGCGCAACAATGGGAAGCTGGCTTAAAAACAGAGTTTTGGGATGGTAGATTAAGGGCTACGTTATCTTACTTTGAACTTACTAAGCAAAATATCCGCGTCCCCGGTACGACACCGCCGCTCTTCACCCCTAGAGCAGTTGGTGAAGCTGAAAGTCATGGTATTGAATTTGAAGTAACCGGTGAAATTCTACCTGGCTGGAATGTAATAACCGCGTATGCCTATACGCCATATGCCGAGATCACCAAAGACAATACCAATAATGGAGGTCCCGGCAATACAGGCAAGCGCTTATTTTTAGCGCCGGAACATTCCGGCAGCGTTTGGAGTACCTATGAGTTTCGAAATACTGCATTCAAAGGTCTTAAATTTGGCGCTGGAGCTGTTGGATTAGACCAAAGACAAGGGGATTCGGCGAACTCCTATCAATTGCCAGGATTTTTGACAGTAGGGTTAATGACAAGTTACGAGATGAAAATTGGAAAATCCAAAGTAACTACTCAGTTCAATGTCGATAACTTACTGGATAAGGAATATTACTCAGGCAGTAACAGCGGCAATTTCATAACAATAGGTACTCCAAGAACTTTTATGGGATCGGTTAGGGTTGAGTTCTAATTTCTGGTTCCCAACCTCTAGCTTGGGAACCTCGGCCTTGGAAGCTCCAGCTTCCTAACTCTACAGGAAGCAAGAGCTTCCAAGTGATTGGTTCCCAAGCGGGAGCTCGGGAACCAGGGGTGCTGTTCTCGTTCCCACGCGCTGCGTGGGAATTCCAAACTCCGGCCGCGCTGCGGCACGAAATTACCGTACCCGCACGATTGAGTTTAAATCCCTAAACGCAAGGGATCGGCTTCCCGCCCGATGGTTTAAAACCCGTTCCAAACCCCGTCCGAAACCTTACGGGCGGGGTTTAGGTCAGTGAGTTTGACGCTTGGCTAATACTGTCCGGAACCGGCTCGGCGTGGCTAAATGTGCGACAGCCAAGCAGGTTTCGAATTGATTAAACTCGACAGGCTGAAGCCCACGCATTCTGCTTGCCTGATGTGCAAAATATCTGTACAAAAATCACATCATTTAACCAAGAGGAGCTGCTCATGTCTGTACGTTTCAATGTTGTGTTGTCCGATGATCTGAATCGCGAACTGGACAAGGCCGCTGAGGAAGGCGATACCAATAAAAGCGAAATTTTGCGCAAAGCGATCACCCTGTATCTGGCGGCCAGGGACGGACGTCGGCGCGGCCTGAAAATCGGTTTGGTCGAACCTGAAACTCAAAAGCTGGAAACCGAAATTATCGGCTTATGAGCCATATCGATCTCAATAATCCGCCGCCCAATCATACGTTCAGCGTCTCGGTTGACCGGTAGGAAGCCGACGCCGAACGGAATGTCCGCTTATTCAAGGATTTAGCGCTATTTGTTGTTGCGCTCGGTTTTGTGGTTTTAATCGTCTGGTTGTGCTACGCCACTTTGGTGGCAACTACCACCAGCGCGGAGGAAAAAAAGTGGGCGATGTCGATCTTATCCGCGGCGACAGGCGGGATAATCGGTTATCTGTTGCGTAAATAATTCACCGATTCTTGGCGGGGCGGGGAGTTATCCCTGACCTTCACAATCCACCCGCTTTAAAATTTCGCTAAAACCTCGCTCACCGGAATTACACCCGCCCCAGGCGACAGCTCCAGACCTTGCCGATTACCGCCAACGGCGTATGCTTATCAGGACAAGCATAACAACAGCCAAGGAGCGCAACATGTCCACGCACAATCAATACATCCGCTGGTTTGCAGAACTTACCATTAACGATATTCCGCTGGTCGGCGGTAAAAATGCCTCGCTCGGCGAGATGTATCGCGAGCTGGCCGCTGATGGGGTGATGGTCCCCAATGGTTTTGCGATTACCGCCGAAGCCTACCGTTATATGCTGGACCAGGCCGATGCTTGGCCACGCTTGCACGCCTTACTCGACGACGTCGATGCCGACGACGTTGCAGACTTGGCGCACCGTGCGCAACAGGCGCGGGATTTGGTGTATGCGGCGCCGTTGCCGGCTGATTTGCAGCAGCAAATTCTGGATGCTTTTGGGCAATTACAACGGCAGTATCAGGACGACTTAACCGTCGCGGTGCGCAGTTCCGCGACAGCCGAGGATTTGCCGACCGCCAGCTTTGCCGGTCAGCAAGATACCTATCTGAATATTCGCGGCGGCCAAGCTTTGCTGGATGCTTGCAAGCGTTGTTTTGCCAGTCTGTTTACCGACCGGGCGATTCATTATCGGCTGGATCAGGGCTTTGATCATTTCAAAATCGGTTTGTCGATTGGCGTGATGAAAATGGTGCGCTCCGATTTGGCGGCCAGTGGCGTGATGTTCTCGCTGGATACCGAGTCAGGCTTCAGCGATGCCGTGTTTATCACCGGGGCTTATGGCTTGGGTGAAAACGTGGTGCAGGGCGCGGTCGACCCGGACGAGTTTTACGTGCATAAGTCCACGTTTGCGCAAGGCTATCAGGCGGTATTGCGGCGCACGCTGGGCGCTAAAAAAATCAAGATGATCTATAGCGACGGCCGTACCCGCGAACCGATTCGCAACGTCGCCACCTCAAATCACGAGCGCCGGCAATTTTGTATCGATGATGCGGAAGTGCTGCAATTGGCCGATTACGCGCTGAAAATTGAACGGCATTATGGCCGGCCCATGGATATGGAATGGGCCAAGGACGGTTTGGACGGCAAGCTGTATATCGTGCAGGCCCGCCCGGAAACCGTGGCCTCGCAAAAAATCGGGAATGTGTTAGAACAATACCAGCTCAAACAAGCAGGCGAAGCCATCGTCAAAGGCCATGCCGTGGGCAGCAAGATCGCGGTGGGTCAGGCGCGGGTGATAGACAACGTCGCCAAACTCGGTAGTTTTAAACCCGGCGAAGTGTTGGTGGCCGATATGACGACGCCGGATTGGGAGCCGGTGATGAAAACCGCTGCGGCCATCGTGACCAATCGCGGTGGTAGAACCTGTCATGCAGCGATCATCGCACGCGAATTGGGCGTGCCGGCGGTGATCGGTTGCGAGAACGCGACAGCCGCGATAGCGAGCGGCAGCCTGGTCACGGTATCGTGCGCGGAAGGCGATGTCGGCAAAGTCTATGCCGGCCGGCTGGATTTTGACGTGACGCAGACGGATTTGTCGCAACTGCAGCGGCCAAAAACTAAGATCATGCTCAATCTGGGCAATCCGGAGTTGGCGTTTAAACTCAGCTTTCTGCCCAACGATGGCGTCGGCCTGGCGCGGATGGAATTCATCATCACCGAATATATCAAGGCCCATCCGATGGCTTTGATTCACCCGGAGAAAGTCGCCGATGTCGGTGAAACGGAGCAACTTAAGCAGTTGACCGAAGGCTATGCCCGACCGGAAGAGTTCTTTATTCAACGTCTGGCGGAAGGTGTCGGTACGATCGGCGCGGCGTTTTATCCCAAGCCGGTGGTCGTGCGGATGTCGGATTTTAAAACCAACGAATACGCCACCTTATTGGGCGGACGTTGGTTCGAGCGCGACGAAGCCAATCCGATGATCGGTTTTCGCGGCGCCTCGCGCTATGTGCACCCGGCTTATGCCGAGGGGTTTGCACTGGAATGCGCGGCCATGAAACGGGTGCGCGAGCAAATGGGCCTGAAAAATGTGGTGTTGATGATCCCATTCTGTCGGCGCATAGACGAGGCCGAGAGAGTATTGGCTTACATGGCAGAGCTGGGTTTAAAACGCGGGGATGACGGCCTGGAAATTTACGTGATGTGCGAGATACCGAATAACGTCATCCTGATCGACGAATTCGCCAAATTGTTCGACGGTTTTTCGATCGGCTCCAATGATTTGACGCAATTGACTCTGGGAGTGGATCGGGATTCGGAAATCGTCGCGAATGACTTCGACGAGCGAGATGCCGGCGTGAAGACCATGATTCGCCTGGCGGTGGAAGGTGCTCGCCGCAACGGCAGGCATTCAGGTCTTTGCGGTCAAGCGCCGTCGGATTACCCGGAAATGGCCGAATATTTAGTCGAAATCGGCATTGATTCGATGAGCTTGAATCCGGATACGGTGTTGCAGACTACCCAGCGTCTGCTGGATTTAGAACGTAGGTTGAGACGATAGCTACTCTGGGCGTTTGATGGCTCTATGACTTGCCGCTGATGTTTTCAATACCGTGTTACACCTAAATTTGTGTTGCTCTCGAACTTTGGTCGGAAACGGTTGCTCGAGTAAGGGAAAAATCTAAATTATGTTATTTCACCTGTTTTTTGTGAGCTAAATCACGGACTTTGATTAGGGGCTGAGAATAAGTAAATTCTAATTGTTTGTAATTAATACGTTTTATAGGTGGCATAAGGATTGCGTTAGGGAGGCAGGCGCCTGTCAGTGATGGCTTACAAGATTGTTAAGTCCTGGGCTCAAGGTGCTTTCTCCCTAAAACTTAAGATTTAAGGTAAAAAACGTATGATCAAAACAAAATTGGCTAAAGCTGTTTCGATGGCGGTCGCGGGTGTTGCGCTTTCAGCGGGTGCATCTACCGCATCGGCGCACGTCATGTACAACACCTTCACGACAACGGCGGCCAGTGCAACCGATGGTTGGAATTACACTTATGACGGTCCTGATGTCGATACCATTGCTACCGGCCCTGAAAGCGGCGGCTATCAAGGTACCCAAGTGCCTTGGCTTGGTACAACAGGCGGTGCGTTGCCGTTCGGATATACCGGTCGCGCGCATTTGAACTGGGCTGCCGCGATTCACGGACCAGGAACCTTGGAGGTGTCTGCCGCCGACGCACTGGCTGATTATGGCGTGGCAGCGGAAATTGATACGGGCGCCGGTGCTTGGAAAGATAATGGCCTGGGTAACGACGGGTTACCCACTGCAACAGGTCCAACCGGTTGGAAACACCAAATTGACATGGGTTTGATTAAATCCGACATCTCTACTGTACTGAGGCTGAACCTGACCTCGCTGGGCACCATTAACGGTAATTTTGGCGTTACCGTGTTTAAAGGTATGGATACTACCAACTCGGTAGCTTATAGCCACCACGGTAGTTGGAATAACACCGGCAAGCCGGAAAATACCAGCAACCCTTTCTACAATGTGGGCGTTGGTTCCGGTATGGAGTACCTGACTCATGACGCTACCGTCGATGCTGTGAATTATCTTGAGTTTTTCGCAGAGGCAGGCCAAGTTTATACGATTGCGCTGGGTGGTAACGGCGTCGGCAGATGGAATGCAAACGTCTCCGGCTACGAGTTATCCATTGCCGCTGTGCCAGTTCCTGGCGCCGTTTGGTTATTCGGCAGCGCGATGGCCGGGATGATCGGTTTTGGCGGTCGCCGTAAAGCTGCCGTCGCGGCGTAAGGGTGAAAGTATGCTGCAAGTCTGACGGTTTGTAGCGCAGGGAATGTGGTTTTAGGAATAATCAGGAAGATTTGCCAGGGATGGCGTCTTTGTTACGGGGCGGCTAAGGATGTGGTCGACCGTTCCTCCCAATAGATTCGTCGCTACCTTGTACCGAGTTCTGATCACAGTTAGCAGTTAAATTTTAGGTTTACCCTTTGATATACTCCCCGGTATTTTTGAGGGTGCGCTAATGTCCAAGGACGCAACGCTAGCTTTAAGACGCTTTATTTCGCAGCTGGCTTACAGGTTTTAAAAGCCGATGCGTCGTCTCTATACATTGGTTTTCGGTTTAATTTTACCCGCCGTTTTGTTTAGGCTTTACTGGCGCGGCATCAAAGCGCCGGCCTACCGGCAGCGTTGGCGCGAACGCTTAGGCATCTATTCCACCCCATCAAAGCGCGATGTCATTTGGTTGCACGCGGTTTCGGTGGGCGAAGCGGAAGCGGCTTTTCCATTGCTTAAGCTATTGCAGGCTGAATATCCGGAAATACCGGTGTTGGTCACCACCACCACGCCGACAGGGTCGGCGCGTGTTCAAGCTGTACTGGCTGACCAAGTCGAACACGTCTATCTGCCTTACGATTTACCTTTTATAGTCGCGCGCTTTCTTAAGCATTTTCGGCCAAGGCTGGCGGTGATCATGGAAAAGGAGATCTGGCCGAATTTGTTTGCCGCCTGTGCGATGCAGGCGATTCCACTATTTGTGATTAACGCGCGATTGTCCGAGCGATCTGCGCGTTCTTATCAAAAAATCCCGCGGTTGGTTAAACCGGCTTTAGCTTGCGTGCACACGATTGCAGCGCAAACCGAGGAAGATCGCTCGCGGTTTATCGAGATTGGTGCTGAATCGGCGCAAGTACAGGTGCTGGGGAATATCAAGTTTGATATGGCGGTAGATGCGGCTACGGTCGCGGCTGGGCAGCTATTGAAACAACAATTATTTGCCCAGCGTTGGGTCTGGATCATAGCTAGCACTCATCAGGGCGAAGAAGAGATATTTCTGGCGCTTTACCCGCTCCTTAAAGCATCGATACCCGAATTGCTGTTGTTGATAGTGCCACGCCATCCTGAGCGCTTTCAAACCGTTAAAAAGCTCTGCGAACAGCAGGGTTTGGCGGTGGCGATGCGTAGCGAGCAAAAGCAGCATCATGAGCAAACCGATGTTTATATCGCTGACAGCATGGGTGAGTTAAAAATGTTGTACGCCGCTGCCGATCTGGCTTTTGTCGGCGGTAGCCTGGTGCCGGTCGGCGGTCACAACGTATTGGAACCGGCCGCCATTGGCGTGCCAGTGTTATTTGGCTCGGAAATGTTTAATTTTCAGGAAATTGCCGAGCGCATTTTAGCCTTGGAAGGGGCGATACAGTGTCGTGATAGCCAAAGCCTAACCGATGCAGTGTTGCGTCTCTATCGCGATGTAGCGTTTAGAAATAGATTGATCGATAACGGTAGGTCGTTTGTAGAAAATAACCAAGGCGCGACAAAACGGGTGGTGGGTTTGTTGGCGCAGTGCCTGTAGTTTTACGTGTGGGTTAGGGCGGTTAGCGGGCAACTCGTTGAGGTTTTCCGTTATAATTCGCCCGTTTTTTAATTTGTAAAAGGTGTGAAGCGCATTATGTCGGATATTAAAAAAGTGGTGTTGGCCTATTCCGGTGGTTTGGATACCTCGGTTATTTTGAAATGGCTGCAAGATGTCTACGACTGTGAAGTGGTGACATTTACCGCCGACATCGGTCAGGGTGAAGAACTGGAGCCGGCTCGCGCTAAAGCAACTGCTGCCGGCATCAAGGAAATTTATATCGACGATTTGCGCGAAGAATTTGCTCGCGATTTCGTGTTTCCGATGTTCCGTGCCAATACCATTTACGAAGGCGAGTATCTGCTCGGCACTTCGATTGCCCGTCCCTTGATTGCCAAACGCTTAATCGAAATCGCCAATGAAACCGGTGCTGACGCGGTCTCTCATGGCGCGACCGGCAAGGGCAACGACCAAGTGCGTTTTGAATTGGGCGCTTATGCCTTGCGTCCGGATATTAAAATCATCGCCCCTTGGCGCGAATGGGATTTGAATTCGCGGCAAAAATTGCTGGATTATGCCGAACAGCACGGCATTTCCGTGGAAATGAAAAAGGGTAAAACCTCGCCTTATTCCATGGATGCCAACTCGTTGCATATTTCGTACGAAGGCCGGATTTTGGAAAATCCCTGGACGGAACCGGAAGAAGATATGTGGCGCTGGACCGTATCGCCGGAAAATGCCCCGGATCAAGCGACCTACGTGGAACTTACCTATCAGAATGGTGACATCGTCGCTATCGACGATGTGCCGCATACGCCGCATCAGGTGATGGAAAAATTGAACAAAGTTGCCGGTGCTAACGGCGTTGGCCGTCTGGACATCGTCGAGAATCGCTATGTCGGTATGAAGTCCAGAGGCTGCTACGAAACGCCTGCCGGCACGGTGATGTTGAAAGCGCATCGCGCCATCGAATCGCTGACCCTGGACCGCGAAGTGGCGCACTTAAAAGACGAGTTGATGCCGCGTTATGCGTCCTTGATTTACAACGGTTACTGGTGGAGTCCGGAGCGGGCGCTGTTACAAACCATGATCGATGCCTCACAGGTCAACGTTAACGGCAAGGTCCGGGTGAAGTTGTATAAAGGCAATGTGGTTGTGGTCGGTCGCGCCTCGGAAACCAATAGTCTGTTCGATGAAAATATCGCGACTTTTGAAGAAGATGGTGGTGCTTACAACCAAAAAGACGCCGAAGGCTTTATTAAACTGAATGCCCTGAGAATGCGGATTGCCGCCAAAAAAGGTCGTTGATCGCGGTTTGTATAAAACAGGACATTTTTGATTTAGCTTGTATAATGCGCCGATGTATTTCCGGCGGGCATGGGGTGCCGTTTAGGCGCCGCGTGCTCTAGGAAATCAATAGAGCTTCCCGATTAGCAACACTAAAAGAATAATGAGCGATATGCCTGAGATTAATCTGGATGATGTCAATACCGATAAGCATGAGATAGTCTATCTGCGCGCCCATCAGCATCAGGCGCTGATGAAGGCTAATCGCTTTTTGTTAATGCTGGTTCTGGCGTTGATGGCGGCGGTTTTTTTGTTGGGTTTTGTCTTACTGCCTAAACAAAATCTGTTGACCGAAATACAAAAGCATCAGGCTATCTCGGCAGTGTATGCCACGCAGAATCCGGCGCTATCCGCCGAAATCAGCGCCTTGAAAGGCCAGTTGTTCGGCTTGTTAAGCGGGTCTATCGACAGCAAGCTAAGAGCCCTGGAAGAGAATATCAAAAAGGGTAGCGTGGCTGATTCCCTGCAGACCATTCAGGATCTGAAAGGCGATGTCAAAATACTCACTACCTATTCCGTTGATTCGCCGGCAAAAGTGGAAGGTGCGGCTGCCAATCAGGCCCTGATCAAGGAATTGAACGACATTAAGGATTTGGTTTATCTGACCTTTGTGTCTTGCGGATTGATGATTGCGGCGATTGCCGGAGTTTGGCTACGCAACCGTTACCGCTTAACCCATCAACGCAGCCAACAGGCGTATCTCGGCCGTCAAGACTAACTTGTAGTATAACGACCATAAAAAAGCCGCTGTCCCGTGAGGGGCAGCGGCTTTTTGTTTGCCTGTAAGGCTACGATTATTTTTTCAGATATTCGTAAACTGCATCGATAGCTTGGTCTTCGGTGTAACCTGCTTTTTTCACAGGACCGACTTCCATGATAGCTGCAACAGCTTTAGGCATACCGTTTTTGCCTTCTTTTAAGACTTTGGCAAATTGGTCTTTAGGCAGTTTACCCGCGCCGATCAAAGCAGATAATTGTGGGTTAGAAGCGATGTCATGGCAAGCGCCGCAACCACGACCGAAAGCACGCTCATAAATTTTCGCGCCGATTTCTTCCGCTTCGTTAGCTGCAACTTGTCCGCTGATAGCGATCAAAGCTGCGCCTACTAATAAACCGAATGATTTTTTCATATGATTCTCTCGTTGTGTTTAAAAAAAGAACTGCATATTCTTATTTGCATAGGCAGTTCATTGGGAAATTAAGCGGGTAAAGGATAGGGAACTTTAGCGAAAAATTCAATCGATTTTCTCTGTCGCTCGCGCCTTTACCGGGTTTGCGGGCTGATTTTTCCAAGTAAAACTTAACATCGCCTGAAATAAGGAAAAATTCACATGTGCTTAGTTTTGGCCGGGTTGAAACCATTCCAAGTGTTTGCGCAGGCGCACTACGGTGCCCACTATGATCAAGGTCGGTGGTTTAATGTCCGCGTTTTCGACACGTTTAGGCATATCGCCCAGGGTGCCGGTAATGACTCGCTGATGGCGGGTAGTGCCTTGTTGAATCAATGCAATTGGTTGATCGACCGGGCAGCCGTGATCGATCAACGATTGGCAGATAGTCTCCAAACCGACCAGACCCATATAAATCACGACGGTCTGATTAGGCGAGGCTAACTGGCTCCAGTTGAGGTTGATGTTGCCGTCCTTCAAATGCCCAGTAACGAAGGTGCACGACTGTGCATGGTCGCGATGGGTCAGCGGAATTCCCGCATAGCTAGCGCAGCCGGCGGCAGCGGTAATGCCTGGTACGACTTGGAACTGAATGCCTTGCTGCATCAGGGTTTCGATTTCCTCGCCACCTCGGCCGAAAATAAACGGATCGCCGCCTTTCAGGCGTGCGACGCGCTTGCCCGACAAAGCCAGATTCGCCAGCAACTCGTTGATCGATTCCTGCGGTAGACTGTGATTGCTGCGTTGCTTGCCCACGTAGATTTTCTCCGCGTCGCGGCGAGCCATTTCTAATATTTCCTGGGAGACGAGCCTGTCGTAGACGATCACATCCGCTTGCTGCATCAAGCGCAGGGCTCGAAAAGTCAATAAATCCGGATCGCCGGGGCCGGCACCGATCAAATACACCTCGCCGCGATTTTGTGTCTGCTCAGCCGCATCAAGTTTGGCTTGTAATTCTATTGCAGCTTGCTCGCGGCGGCCGGAAAACACCAATTCGGCGATGTGGCCTTGCAAGGCGTCTTCCCAGAATACCCTGCGGCGGTTGGGTTCTTTGAGTCGTTCCTTAACCAATGCTCGAAAATCCTCGGCAAACTGCGCCAGCAGCCCGAACGCACCGGGAATGGCGCTTTCCACCTTGGAACGCAGTAAGCGCGCGAGAACCGGTGACACGCCGCCGGAAGACACCGCTACGATTAATGGCGAGCGATCAACAATCGCCGGAAAGATAAAACTGCATAAATCGGGATTATCCACCACGTTCACCGGAATATTCTGAGCCGTCGCAGCTTGCGCAACCGTTTCGTTGACCGTGCGCTGGTTGGTGGCCGATATGACCACGCGCATGCCTTTCACATCGTCCGCAGCAAAGGCCTTTTGTTGGATTACTACTTGATTATTGCGCCCCATTTCCGCGACGCTAGCGCCAATTTCCAGAGCCACCACGGTAATTCGCGCGCCGGTTTTTGCCAGGAGCTCGATTTTACGCGAGGCGATTTCGCCGGCGCCGACAACCAGGCATGGCTGGTCTTTTAGTTTTAAGAAAAGCGGGAAGTAATCCATGGTGCTTGATTTTCGTGGTCTGGGGTTGGTGTTATTATAAGCGTTGTCTAAAGAACAGTTGAGTGAACACCACTATGATCGAATTTGATTTGGAAGTCGATGCCAGCGGATTGCAATGTCCGTTACCGTTGCTGCGTTTGAAAAAGGCGATTATGGAAGTGGAAAGCGGCAGGGTAGTCAAAGTGATTGCTACCGATCCGGCGGCCCATTTGGACTTTGGCGTCTATATCGATCAAGCGGGACATATTCCGCTGAAGATATTCAAGGAAGCCGATAAACAAGTATTCTTTATACAGAAAAAATAGAAGCGATTCAATATTATAAAGGGTCAAAAGGGCGCTTCTTTTGACCCTTGTCCTCAGCTTTTATTTCCTCAAGCTAATAATCGGCCAGTTTGCTTGCCGAGCAACTTCCCGTAGTTTTTCGTCGGGATCGACAGCAACCGGTTGATCGACCAAGCTCAATAGCGGCAAATCGTTATGCGAATCGCTGTAGAACCAACTGCCTGCCAGCGTTTCCGTGGAATTGGCCAGCCAGTCGTTCAGCTGCACTACTTTTCCTTGCTGAAAGCAGGGTGTGCCGTTGAATTTACCGGTGTAGCGACCATCGACAAATTCCGGTGTGGTAGCCAGCAGGTTGTCGATACCGTATAGCTTGACGATAGGCTCGGTGACGAAGCGATTGGTGGCGGTAATCACCAGCAAGGTGTCGCCGGCCGCGCGATGCTTTTCCACCAAAGCTTGGGCAGCCTCCAGCATGATCGGCTCGATCAGCGTTTCGATGAATTCAGCGCGCCAGCGATACAGTTGCTCTGCGTCGTGTTGGGCTAGTGGCGCCAGTGAGAAATGCAAAAACTCGACAATATCCAGCGTGCCGTGTTTGTAATCCTCGTAGAATTTTTTATTGGCCTGTTCATACTGGTCTTTGTCGACAATGCCACGGTCGACTAAAAATTGGCCCCATAAAAAATCGCTGTCATCGGCGATCAGCGTGTTATCCAGATCAAAAATCGCTAAGCTCACGGCAAATCCGTCGTCATAAAGAAAAAAGTAGCGGCCTGTGGCGTCCGCCGGTTATTTGTGGAACAATTGCGCCATTCATTTTAATGGCCGTGCCGTTGTTAATTTTAACATCCAGGCATTAGCAACAGGGCGGCAAATAATACAGGTTTTTACATGATAGACTCGAAAGGATACCGGCCTAATGTCGGCATTATCCTTTGCAATGACGAGGGTCGTGTGTTTTGGGCAAAGCGCAAGGGCGCTAACTCGTGGCAGTTTCCGCAGGGCGGGATCGATGGCGACGAGGACCCGGAAACCGCGATGTATCGGGAGTTGTGGGAGGAAACCGGCTTGTGTGCAGAGCATGTGCAGTTGCTGGGGCGCACCCGTTATTGGTTGCGCTATAAACTGCCGGATCGGTATATCCGCAAAAATTCCACGCCCTTGTGCATCGGGCAGAAACAGATTTGGTTTATTTTGCGCTTGATGACAGATGAATCGAATGTCAGGTTCGATTGCGGGCACAAGCAGGAGTTCGATAACTGGAAGTGGGTGGAGTACTGGTATCCGCTGAAAGATGTGGTTTACTTCAAACGCCGGGTGTACCGCAAAGCGATGGACGAATTAGGAGCTTTGTTGATTGCCAATGACGTGGGAGTCAACGCCGAGAGTTATTTATCCGGAAGATTGGCGTTTGGTTAGTAACTGTGCTGGTTGGTTTGTAAGCCGCTCATGCTGATGGGCAGGTGATAGCATCTGGATCGCAAGTCGCCGTCATCCCCCAATTCGAAGATCCTGTAGCCGGGAGCTAGCGTATCCAGTTCAAACTCGGCGGCAAACGGTTTGAACTGAAAACAGCTGGCCGGCGTGGCGTATATCGCTATTTGTCTATGACTAGTTTGCATTTCCTGATGCAAATGACCGCAAGTGATGGCTTTAACCTGCGGGAACTGTTCCAATATTGCCAGCAATGCCTCGCCATTCTCAATTTGCATGGTATCCATCCAACTGCTCCCGCTGGCAATACAATGATGATGCACCGCCAGCAGCGCAGGCATGTCGTGTGTGCTTAGCGTTTGCCGTAAAAATATCAGTTCTTCCGGTGATAGAAACCCACTGGGGCACCCGGGTTTTTGGCTGTTTAACGCAATAATCTGCCAATTCTTCAGCAGCACATGTTTACGGCAACTGACGAAGTCAACGTTCAACTCGGTTTGCATCAGTTTCCAGTCGTCATGATTACCCGGCAAACACAGGCAAGGTGTTTGATAAGTTTGCAGATGCCGGCAAATTCGCCGGTAGCTATCGGCGCTAGGGTCTTGGCCTAAATCGCCGGTCAATAAAATCAAATCGAACGGGCCGAGAGTAGCATGCGCGTGGGCCAGGGTTTGCTGGAAATACTGTTCGGTATCGATACCAAGCATCCTGTCGCCGGCATGCGGCAATATATGCAGGTCGGTTAACTGCAAGACTTTTAAAGCAGGCATTGGTCAGCGCAGATAGGGGTAGTAGGCTTGGCTGTTAGGGTGAACCTCGCTCAAGTCTTCGTTTTTGCCAATCCAGCGGTAATTAGAATGTTGTTGTGCCGGTAGCTGATTAATATCCAGGTCAAGCTGCAATTGATAGCCTAAAACCACGTAATGGGTAGTGATGCCCGGCTGTTTGGCAAAATTAGTCTCATACAGATGGGTAAAGGCGCCCAGTAAATCAGCGCTTTCGATGCTGTAGGCAGTGCCTAACTCGGTTTCGGTAATTCTTTGAAACGCGGCTGCCAACGTTTCTGATTTATAGATTCTACCGCCCGGCACGAACCAATAACCCGCCGCCGGTTCATTCATGCGCAAGCCCATCAATATTTCATCCTTGCTGGAACGCACAATTAAGTCAATAGCGACTAGGGGGGTGTTTTTTACGACTGTCAGAAAATCCTGTTTATTGAGCATCCTATATTCCGTGAGCTGAGTGGGTGGAAGGTGATGTTAAACGTCTTTATACAATACCTTGGCATTGCGCTGATAGTTGTAAGCGCTTTTCATCGGTTCGGGCAAATCGTCGATTTCGCACGGCGCAAAACCGCGCTCGACGAACCAATGCACGGTTTGAGTGGAACGCACGAACAAACGCTGGATGTGCTCGGTTTTGGCTTTGTTGCCGAGATAGTCCAATAAACTGTTGCCGCGCGCGCCTTTTTGATAATCGGCATGCACCGCCAGACAGGCGATTTCCGCGCTATTGCCGTCGGCCATCGGATGAAACGCCGTGCAGCCGATGATCAGACCGTCGCGCTCGATAACGACGTAGTCGCCGATCTCCATCTCCAGCTTTTCCCGCGAACGCTTGACCAGGATGCCTTGCTGCTCCAAAGGTTTGATCAACTCCATAATGCCGCCGATGTCGTCCAATGTCGCTGCCCGTATAGTTTCGAAGGCGTTAGAGCTGATCAGTGTGCCGATACCGTCGCGGGTAAACAGTTCCAGGAGTAAGGCGCCGTCCACATGCCTATTGATCAAGTGCGCGCGCTGTACGCCTTTTTCGCAGCTTTGCATCGCGGCGCGTAATGAACGGGCGACTTCATCCGGGACCGTTGGCGTCTCTTGCAATAGTGCTGAAACTTGAGCCGTGGTGAGCTGTTGGATGGGATGATTATCGCCAGGCGATACGCAATTTTGTTCGGTCAACAAAATCAATTTTTCGGCTTGCAAGGCGATGGCTACTTCGGTTGCCACTTCCTCGGCCGACAGATTAAAAATTTCGCCGCTGGGCGAATAACCGATAGGTGAAATCAGCACCACATTGTGTTGATCCAGTTGCTGATGAATGGCTTGTGCATCGATACGCCGGACCTTGCCGGTGTGACAATAGTCGATGCCATCCAGTACGCCCAAGGGTTTGGCCGTAACGAAATTGCCGGACGCGACACGTATTTTGGCGCCGGCCATCGGCGAGCCGGACACACCCATCGATAACAGGGCCTCAATTTCCACCCGTACCAGACCTGCGGCCTGCTTGACGTATTGCAGCGTGGTGGCATCGGTAATCCGCAAATGGTGGTGAAACTGCGGTGTGTTGCCATGCCCGGTGACTTGTTCGTCGATCTGCGGGCGAATGCCGTGCACTAGTACCAGCCGGACGCCCAGACTCCTCAGCAACGCGAAGTCGTGAATCAGATTGTCGAACTCCGGCTCCGTCACCGCGTTCCCGCCGAAAAAGATCACAAAGGTGCGGTTGCGATGAGCATGGATGTAAGGCGACGAATTTCTGAACCAATTAACGAAAGTTGATTGATGTTCCATGGAGTGTTTACGAATCGGTTGCGGGGTTGCTGGCTGCTTAGTGTAACTTTGCCGGCGTTAAAACCCAATCAGGGCTGGTTATTTGGTTTTTTTCCAACGGCTGGCCACATAATCCAGCGCTTCTTGAATGTTCAGGTCCCGAGTACCGCCGCCGGTTCGCACGAAGAATTTGGGGGTGTTGCTCTGCGTCAGAAACACGGGCCGGTGTGAGGGGGAGACAATAACCCGGCAGACATCACGGTCGGCCAATTTATGAAAAAGCACGTGGATCAGCGGGCACAAATCGGCCCCCAGAGTGCTGGAGATCGCAGTCATCAAGGTTTGCTCGAAACCATCATGGTCGGGTTTTTTCAGGGTTTGGAAATCCGAGTCCAGGCCGAGGACTTCGCCATTGTCGGCCACGCCGATCAGCAAGGTGCCGCCAACCGGGCTGTTGAAGAAACCGGCCAGGGTTTTCATAATCACGCCTTCCAGGGCCTTATTGACGCGCTGCTCCTGAATATCCCAGCGCAGCGACGATTTAAACTCCAGTAACGGTCCTTCGCCTTGGCGGATGATGGTTGGTAAATCTTTTTCCAGCTCGACTTTCAACGCATCCAAAGCGACCAACCGCTTGTGCAGTATCTGATAAAAACCCAGCGATAGCAGACCTAGTATCGCGCCGATTTCGGCGTAGAACAGAATCAGGTTGTTCTGATTGATTTGGCCGGTCATTACTTCAGTGAACTGGCCGAGCACGAATTCGATAGAGGAAAGCGGATCGGCGTTGCGTTCGCGCGAACTGATGTAATCGTAACTGGGCGCCAATAAAAATATTCCCATGCCGGCACCGATCCAGCCGGCTATGAAATAGATTTTCAGCTTTTGTTTCCAGATGTAGAGCAGTTGCAGCAGGAAGCGTTTCATCAGCGATTGGGATTAAGGCCAAGTTGCGGCGGTAATGGATCAATTACACGATTTAGCCGGTTTGATCGCTTCAGTTGCAATCGCTACCAAAAATTATGTGCTGCCTCTATGGGGTACAGCATTGAAAATTCTGGCGAAGCTTGTAAGGAGTTAACCGGAATAGTAAGGCTGCTTCCAGATATTTTGGAAGCAGCAAATGACCACGTGTTGGTTGATATGCAAAGTTGAACACTTGATGGCGTCTTAACAGCCAAAGCCATCAAGCCTTTTGTTGCATCGTAAAGGTACTAATCTTCGAGCCTGGACAAATCCCGCACGGCGCCCTTGTCGGCGGAGGTGGCAAAATGAGCATACGTCTTCAGCGCCACTGAAACTTTGCGGGGGCGCAGCTTGGCTGGTTTCCAGCCCAATTTATCCTGTTCGGTCCGGCGCTGGGCCAGTTCCTCGTCGCTCACCATTACGTTGATCGTGCGCTTGGGAATATCAATACGAATACGGTCGCCATTTTTTACCAAACCAATCGCGCCGCCAGCTGCCGCTTCCGGCGAACAGTGGCCGATGGACAAGCCGGAGGTGCCGCCGGAAAAACGGCCGTCGGTCAATAGCGCGCAGGCTTTGCCCAAACCCTTGGATTTGATGTAGCTGGTCGGATACAGCATTTCCTGCATGCCGGGTCCGCCTTTGGGGCCTTCGTAACGCACCACTACTACATCGCCGGCTTTGACTTTGTTATTGAGGATGTTTTCTACCGCTTCATCTTGCGATTCGACCACATGGGCGTTGCCTTCAAATACCAGCAGGCTGTCATCGACGCCGGCGGTTTTGATCACGCAGCCATCCAGAGCGATATTGCCGTGCAATACCGCTAACCCGCCTTCCTGGCTGAAGGCATGGTCAATGGAGCGGATACAGCCTTCGGCACGATCAGTGTCCAGGCTGGGCCAACGGGTGTTCTGGCTAAATGCCACTTGCGTAGGGATACCTGCTGGGCCGGCCAGATAAAAAGTTTTTACGGCATCGTCGGGGTTGGCGGTAATGTCCCATTGTGCCAGGGCATCGCCGAGAGTTTTGGCGTGCACGGTGGGTACATCGGTGTGCAAGCGACCCGCCCGGTTAAGTTCGGCCAGAATCGCCATGATGCCGCCGGCGCGATGCACGTCTTCGATATGATATTTGTTGGTGTTGGGCGCGACCTTGCACAGTTGCGGCACCACTCTGGACATGCGATCAATATCCGCCATGGTGAAATCGATGCCGGCTTCTTGAGCAATAGCCAGTAGATGCAAGATGGTGTTAGTGGAGCCGCCCATGGCAATGTCCAGGGCAATCGCATTTTCAAAGGCTTTAAAACCCACCGCGCGCGGCAGCACCGATGCGTTATTTTGCTCGTAATATTGTTTGGCCAGTTCGACGATACGGCGGCCGGCTTGTTTGAACAATTGTTCGCGATCGGCATGGGTGGCTAACATGGTGCCGTTGCCCGGCAACGACAAGCCCAGTGCTTCGGTCAGGCAGTTCATCGAATTGGCGGTGAACATGCCGGAGCAGGAGCCGCAGGTCGGGCAGGCCGAACGTTCGACAGCAGCCAGGTCGGTGTCGGATACTTTGCTGTCTGCCGCCATGACCATGGCGTCCACCAAGTCCAGCCTCTTGATGTCCGCGCTTTCCGCCAACCTTACTTTACCGGCTTCCATCGGGCCGCCGGAGACAAAGATCACCGGAATATTGATGCGCATAGCCGCCATCAACATGCCCGGGGTGATTTTGTCGCAGTTGGATATACAGACAATCGCATCGGCGCAATGCGCATTGACCATGTACTCGACGCTGTCGGCAATCAAATCGCGGCTGGGCAGGCTATACAGCATACCGTCGTGACCCATGGCAATGCCGTCGTCTACCGCGATGGTGTTGAATTCCTTGGCGACGCCGCCGGCCAGTTCAATCTCGCGTGCCACCAATTGGCCAAGATCTTTTAAATGTACGTGGCCCGGCACGAACTGAGTGAAAGAATTGGCTACTGCGATAATCGGTTTATTGAAATCGCCGTCTTTCATGCCGGTGGCGCGCCACAATGCGCGCGCGCCAGCCATATTGCGGCCTTGAGTGGTGGTATGAGAACGGTATGCAGGCATGGTGATTCCAGATGAAAGCAAAAGCGGCGCTTAAACTGCCGCGGGAAAGGGCGTCATTTGAAGCAGGGCGGTCCTGCGGCTAATTCGTTTAAAACTAAAAACTATCCCAGCCGCTGGAACGGCGGCGCCAGCTGAGTTTGGGCAGAATAAAGCCCAGCAATACGCCGAATAAAGCCAAGCCGCCGCCGTACAAAAACCAGTCCTGGTTACTGCTGTCGGTCAACGCCTGATTTTCGCGTTTTAATTGTTGTAGTTCGCGTTCGACGGAGATGACGCGCTCCTGCAATTGGTCGCGCTGTTGTTTGAGTTGTATCGCATTGGCGGCAGTTTGCTGAAGTTCGCTAAGGTCGGCGCTGAGCTTATCGCGTTCTTTGCCAATTTCCTGGCTGTTGGCTTGTCCGGCTTTAAGTTGTTTGTTTTCTTCCTGCAGCGCTTCGAGTTTTTTGCTGACGGCTTCCAGTTGATTGCGGGCGCTGGGTTCGCCGGTCAGGTAGCGGCTGAGAATGAAGCCCTCCGCGCCGCTGCTGGTTTGTATATAGGTATAGCCGTTTTCGGTACTTTCTTGCAATACGCTGACTGGGATGCCGTTTTCCAACATTTTGACGATCTTGGTGCGCTCACTTTCGCCGCTGCGCAACGGCACCTCAACTTTGTCGGTGACGTAGGCGGTTCTTGCCATGGCAAGCGGGCTAATCAGCAGACAGGCAAACAGGTAGGCAAAAGTTTTTTTCACAGTATCACTCTTCGTTCGGCGTAAAGAAAGCGGCGATTCTAGCGAAATTATCGGCAGATGAGAAATTCCAGTAGCGCTTTCTGAGCGTGCAGGCGATTCTCGGCTTCCGGAAATATCACGCTTTGTGGGCCGTCGATGACCTCGGCTGTCACTTCTTCGCCGCGATGTGCCGGCAGGCAGTGCATGAACAGCGCATCGGTTTTGGCGGCAGCCATGGTTTTGCTGTTGACCTGAAAATCCTTAAATACGAATTCGCGTTTTTTTTGTTCCTCTTCCTGTCCCATGCTGGCCCAGACGTCCGTCACCACTAAATCGGCTTGCTGTGCCGCTTGCTCCGGCGTATTGAAAAACGCCACTCTATGTCCGGCGGCATCGACGATACTTTGCTGCGGACGGTAATCGACAGGGCAGGCGATGTTCAATTTAAAGTCGAATTGGCGAGCCGCATTGATATAGGAATGGCACATATTATTGCCGTCGCCGATCCAGGCTACGGTTTTGCCGGCGATGTCGCCGCGCAGCTCGAAATAGGTTTGCATATCGGCCAGCAATTGACACGGGTGCAGCAAATCGGTCAGGCCGTTGATGACGGGTACTCGCGAGTGCTTGGCAAAGGTGGTGACCGTTTCGTGATTGTTGGTGCGCAGCATAATACAGTCCACCATGCTGGAGATCACCTTGGCGCTATCTTCCAGGGGTTCGCCGCGGCCGAGTTGCGTGTCTCTGGGTGATAGAAACAGGGCGCTGCCGCCGAATTGGGCCATGCCTGCTTCGAAGGAGATACGGGTGCGGGTCGAGGATTTTTCGAAAATCATCGCCAGCACTTTACCTTTGAAGGGCTGATAGTCCGGGGTGCGATGCAATTTGAGCTGAATGGCCCGTTGAATCAGGTTGTGTAGTTCGGCGCTGGACAAATCCAGCAGACTGATGAAGTGTCTGGGTTGCATGGTTATTGTCTGCAAAATGCCTGAATGAGCGCTGTCAGGGTGTCTGTCAGCGTTGATATTTGTGCGTCGTCGATGATTAGCGGCGGCAGCAAACGGATAGTGTTGTCGGCAGTGACGTTGATCAATAAGCCTTCCGCCAAGGCTTTTCCGACCAATTCGCCGCAAGGCCGATCCAGTTCAATGCCTATCATCAAGCCTTTATGGCGAATATCGACGATATGCGGGGTGTTTGCCAGTGCGTTTTTGAAGCGCTGGCAAATTTGTTCGCCCTTTGATTGCGCATCGGCGATCAAGGTGCCGGTTGATAAAGTTTCCAGTACCGCTAAGGCAGCGCTGCAGGCCAGTGGATTGCCGCCAAACGTCGAGCCGTGATTGCCGGCTTGTAACACATCCGCTGCTTTGCCGCGTGCCAGGCAAGCGCCAATTGGCACGCCGTTGCCCAAGGCTTTAGCCATCGTGCAAACATCCGGCAGGATGCCGGGATGTTGATAAGCCAGAAAGCGCCCGGTACGGCCGGCGCCGGTTTGAATTTCATCCAGCATCATCAGCAGATTGTGCCGATCACATAGTGCGCGAATTTGGTTTAAGTAATCCGCCGCCGGAATATTCACCCCGCCTTCGCCTTGCACCGGTTCAACCAGGATCGCGACTATGTTTTTATCGGCGGCGAGAGCTGCTTCGATAGCCGGCATGTCGTTGTACGGCACATGGGTAAACCCGGCCAACAGCGGCGCGAAGCCTTGCTTGATCTTGGTGTTGCCGGTGGCGCTCAGCGTGCCCATAGTCCGGCCATGGAAGCTTTTTTCCATGGTCAACACTACTGGGTTTTCAACGCCTTGCTGGTGGCCGTATTTGCGGGCGATTTTTATCGCCGCTTCGTTGGCTTCGGCGCCGGAATTGCTGAAAAACACATTATCCATGCCGCTTAGCTCGATCAGTCTATCCGCCAGTTGCGACTGCAACTCTACGCCGTAAAGATTGGAGGTATGCAGCAAGGTTTTGCTTTGCCGGCACAGCGCTTCATGCACGGCCGGATGGGCGTGGCCCAGGTTGCACACGGCAATACCGGCCACCGAGTCGAGATAGCGGCGTCCATCGGTATCCCACAACCACGCGCCTTCGCCGCGTGTAAAAGTGACCGACTGGCGGGCATAGGTAGGCATGATGTGACTGGTCATTGTGCTAAGACTCTGAAAGTGTTTTGAAAAACGCTATTCGCTCGAAAAAAGCGCGCGATTATATTTTTTTCATCCCGCGTACGCAATAAATACTTTTCCTCAAAATCCAGTGTTTTGCCGGATGTCCGTAGCAATAGTGGAGCGATTTGCCCGAAATTTTCGCGTGTCTGGGCGTTTGTTATAAATCTGTAACATTGATGCTTTAAATTCTCGCAAATTAAGTTGTTTCGACCGGTTTGAGTTTGCCGGCGATTACTCACAAAGGACTTGCGTTGAACGACAACGAACATCTTTTAGACGATAAAAAGCACATCGTTTCGATCCGGTTGAACAATTCCGATCGGATTGCCGTGCGTGCCATGGCCGCTCGGCTGTTTGTGCGTGAGTCGGAATTGTACCGGTTTGCGGTCTACCATTTGCTGAATCGCTTACACAAGCTGCATGAAGACTCGTGTGTCGGTAGCGATTTGTTACCGTTATTCATCGAGTTTAAGGACGAGCTCAACACGCATTTGGGCTTAAAAAAGCATCAGCTATTCAAGATTTTTAACGGCAAGAACCCCGATCCGGAAAAATTCGTATCAATGGCCGATATTGAGCTGTTGTTATTGCCGCAACACGCGGTGCGTCAGCGCTTGCAACAAATGAACGAGGCTGCCGGGCAGCGCAGAGCCGACACCAACGCCTGGCTTTTGGAATATTTGAAGGATAAATATCACTTCAGCGTGTATGACGCGGATACGGAGTTGCCGTTTCTGGATGCGTTGGCGCTGGAAAATAGATAAATCGTCAGTCATTCAGCTATCTCGGCCGTCATCGGTTCGGCGGAAGCTGAGAATTTGCCAAATGTTCTCTAGCACAGTGTGTCTGCGAATGTGTATGGCTGGACAGTAATAGGGCGTTTTAGCTATGCTCAGCAAACTTAATTGTTTTGTTGCGCGGAGGCGGCATGTCATTGACCCCATCTTTGTTTCCGGAATTGATTCAAGCGTTGATTGAGACCATTGATGCGCATGCCGAAGAAGTAACGGAACTGGATCAAGCGATAGGCGACGGCGACCATGTGTTTAATTTACAGCGTGGTTTGCAGGCCTTACGCGAGCATGCCGGTGAGATTGCGACACTCGACTGGGTGGCGGCTTGGCAGAAAATTGGCATGACGGTGATGGCTGCTGTCGGTGGTGCGTCCGGATCTTTGTACGCGACTTTGTTCATCGCGTTGGCAAAGAATGCTAAGGACAAGCTTATCGATCTTGCTGGGTTTTCTGATGCATTTTTGCAGGCAGTCGAGGCTGTGAAGCAACGCGGCAAGTCTGATGTTGGTGAGAAGACCATGCTGGATGTGCTAGTGCCGGTCGCCAAGGAGTTGCGGGAGCATGCGGCTGCGGGTAAGCCGCTGGCCGAGATTCTGGATAGCCTAAGCCTGGTGGCGGCAGAAGGCGTGGAAGCGACTCGGGACATGCTTGCCACCAAGGGCCGGGCCTCGTTTCTGGGCGAGCGCAGCAAGGGCCATATCGATGCCGGTGCCAAGACTGCGCAGTTGATGATCGCGGCGATTGCCGAGGTGTTGAAAAACGCCCAGGTTCAACCCGCTTAGATTGTTGCCTGCTTCAACAACCCCAGCGCAACGCAGCGGTATTCACCGGCGCATCCCAAAAACCCAGCATTTCTTCGTCCAGCAGCGTCAGCGTTAGCGAACAACCTGCCATATCCAGTGACGTAGTAAAGTTGCCTACCAGAGAGCGCTGGACGATCACGCCGCGTTCGCTGAAATATTGCCAGGCCAATTCGTAAATCAAATGTAGCTCTATCAATGGTGTGGCGCCGAAGCCGTTCACATGCAGCAACACGGCTTGGTCGGCGGCGGGTTGCAATTCATCGAAAATATGTCCGGCTAATTGGTCGACAATTTCGCTGGCGCTCACCAGCTTCTTTGTCTCGCGGCCGCGTTCGCCGTGGATGCCGACACCTAGCTCGATTTCGTCGTCGGCAATAGCAAAAGTTGGATGGCCCAAGGCCGGCACCGTACAGCTGGTCAAGGCGACACCCATCGAGGCGGTTGCTTGATTGACCCGTTCGCCCAGTGCCTTGCAGGTGGCTAAGTCAGCGCCGGATTCGGCGGCGGCGCCGACGATTTTCTCGACGATGGTGGTGCCGGCCACGCCTCTACGGCCGATGCTGTGGGTTTTGGGTAAGGAGATGTCGTCGTCAATCAAAACGCTGGCGTTGGGCAGGTCCAGCATCTCGGCGGCCATTTCAAAATTCATCACATCACCGGCATAATTTTTAACGATAAACAGCACGCCAGCGCCGCCGTCCATGGCTTGCGCCGCGGCCAGCATCTGGTCAGGCGTTGGTGAAGTAAATACCTGTCCGGGGCAGGCGGCATCCAGCATGCCGACGCCGACGAAGCCGCTGTGCAGCGGTTCATGACCGGAGCCGCCGCCGGAAATCAGCGCGACTTTGCCGGTTTTGCGCACGTTTCGATATACGAATTTTGGTTCCGGATTGAATTGCACGATGTCGGCATGGGCTTTGGCAAAGCCCTGCAGGCTGGTTTGCAGTAAGGTGTCCGGGCTGTCGATAAATTTTTTCATGATTCGCCTCCGCTGTTAGGGCGTGGAATGAGCTTAGAGTTTGCTGTGGCGCAAGCTTTCGGTGATGTCGCGTATGTCCGGCATAATCCAGGTTGGACCGAAATCCGCTGCAGCGACATCTTGTTCGGTGGATACGCCGCTGAGCACCATCAGGCTGCGGATGCCGGTGCGCACTGCGCCGAGAATGTCGGTATCCAGCCGATCGCCGATAGCGACAGTATAGGCGGGGTCGACATTCAGCAGGTTCAATGCCTGTCGATAAATAATAGGCTCCGGTTTACCGATAATCATCGGCTTAATGCCGGTGGAAGCGGTCAAGCCTGCCAGAATGGCACCGTTGCCATGTGTTTCGCCGCGTTCGGTAGGTAACGATAGGTCACCGTTGGTGCCGATGAAGTGCGCGCCGGCTCGCAGATTCAGGGTGGCGGTGGCCAGTTTGTCCCAGCTCAGTTCTCGGTCCATGCCGCAAACCACCAGATGTGCGCGCTGATCCGGCTCGGTCTCGTAAAGTCCGGTAAGTTTAAAGCCCAAATCCAGCAACGGTTGCCGGGCACCGATGCCGCCAATCACAAATACGCGAGTAGTCTCGGGATCGTAGCGTTCGGACAAATATAGCGCTGTGGCCATGCCCGAAGTCAGAATCTCATTCAACGTTACCGTTACACCCATATTTGCCAGCTTATCGACATACTGTTCCGCTGTCAGGCTGGCGTTATTGGTGGCCAGGATAAAGGGTAGCTTTAGTTCGCGCAGAGTCTGAAAAAAATCTACGAGTCCGGCTTGAGCTCGGTCGCCGTGCCAAAGTACCCCATCCATGTCTATGATCAGGGCGCGGATGTCGGTGAAAGCTTGCATAAACGGTCTCGGTTGTTTGGGTTGTTTAAATGGGGTTTGTGTCTGCAAAGTCTGATATTTGGCGCTAAAAATGTCAGGAATTTGCGGTGCGGAAGAATTGCATACATCACCGCCTGCTGTCCAGTTAGCCGGGATTGGTGGTATTTTCCTTGACTAATTGTTTGTAACCTAGTTTAATGCGCGGCTCTTGACGCCCAGGTAGCTCAGTCGGTAGAGCAGAGGACTGAAAATCCTCGTGTCGACAGTTCGATTCTGTCCCTGGGCACCATTCTTGTTTTAGGTTAAGTCGCTGCCCAGGTAGCTCAGTCGGTAGAGCAGAGGACTGAAAATCCTCGTGTCGACAGTTCGATTCTGTCCCTGGGCACCACCTGAACAAATATTCCCCTCGCAATAGCGTTTGATCGGCTAGAGTCTCTCAAATCCAAGATTTTCCTTGTTTCAGTCGGTAAGTAGCTGACGAATAGCGGCTCGGTTCAATGCCATACCTTTGGACGATTTCGATGGTGAGCGAGTCTGCGGGCTCTGTCTCCTGTGTCATCCTTGTAAATTTCGGTGTGAATACAATTCTGTCGAGAGTGTAGGTTTCAGGATTTAGCCAAGTACTTGTACAGTGGCGTGGAATGTCGATTTACATCCTTGAAAGATATGGTTATAATTCGGTTTTTAATTTTTCGCCGCAGTTTTTGAGGCGGTAAATTGTTTCCTGATAAGCGTGGTTTTTTGAGATTGTTGTCTCGATAAGCGAGTGAGTTGTCCTCAATGCTGTTTCAGGCGTGGTTTTGCTAAGAAAGCCCCTTTCAGGGGTTTTTTCTTTTGTGGGCTTTCGAAAAACGCGAAGCCCACGGGTTTTGGTTGTTTATGGAAGAGCCTGAGGCTCTTTTTTTTTGGGTTTGAAAAGGTGAGGCGTTAATGAAACAGGCTCCTGAACATTTGGTGGAATTGATCGAGCCAATTGTGGAAGGTCTTGGCTATGAGTGTGTGGGGATAGAGTACAACCCGCATCCAACACACGGCATGTTGCGCATTTATATCGACAGCGACAATGGGATATTGCTGGACGATTGCACCAAGGTTAGCCACCAGATTAGCGGGGTGCTGGATGTCGAAGATCCGATTCAAGGTGAATACCATCTGGAAGTATCCTCGCCGGGTGCGGATCGGCCGTTTTTCAAACTCAGCCAGTTTCAACGTTTTTTGGGGAGCACTGTGCTGGTGAGCTTATTCAAGCCCATCGATAAACGCCGCAAAATTACCGGCCAGATCAAGGTGGTCGAAGACGATGCCATTCTGGTACAGGATGGTGAGCAGTTGTTAAAAATCCCGTTTCAGGCAATGAGCAAGGCACGCTTGGTGCCGGATTACATAATCAATAAAGGAGGTCGCAGTGGCAAATAAAGAAATTTTATTGGTGGCAGATGTTTTTGCTAACGAAAAAGAAATAGACAAGGAAATTATCTTTCAGGCCATTGAATCCGCTTTGGAAGCGGCGACTGTCAAGCGTTACGAAAATCCAATTAAAGCTAGAGTAGCCATTGATCGGCATACTGGTGATTACTTGACTTATCGGCGGTGGTTGGTCGTCGATGCGAATCCCGAGATTAACGGCGACGTCGAACATCCTGGCTGGCAGGTGTTGCTGGAAGTTGCGCAATTCGATAATCCCAATATTCAAGTTGGTGATTATGTGGAAGAAGAAATCGAATCGGTCGATTTTTGCCGGATTGCCGCGCAAACTGCCAAGCAAGTCATTATTCAGAAAGTGCGCGAAGCCGAGCGCAAGAAAATTGTCGAAGCCTATCAGGACCGGGTTGGCGAGTTGGTCACCGGTGTTGTCAAACGCTTGGAGAAAGGCAGTGTTTACCTGGATTTGGGTGGTCATGTCGAAGCCTATATTGCCCGGGAAGATATGATCCCGAAAGAGCCGGTTAGAATGGGTGATAGGGTGCGTGGCTATTTGAAAGCCGTACGTTCCGAGCCGCGCGGTCCGCAGCTGTTTGTCAGCCGCACCGCGCCTGAATTATTGATTGCGCTGTTTCGTTTGGAAGTGCCGGAAGTCGGTGAAGGTTTGATTGATATTTTGGCGGCGGCTCGCGATCCCGGGTCCCGCGCAAAAATCGCTGTCAGAGCCAACGATCCGCGCCTGGACCCCGTTGGTGCTTGTGTCGGTATGCGTGGCTCCAGGGTTCAAGCCATCTCTAATGAATTGGCGGGCGAGCGGGTCGATATTATTTTATGGAACAGCAACGACGCGCAATTCGTGATTAATGCCATGTCGCCGGCCGAAATTCAATCGATCGTGGTCGACGAAGATAAGCACAGCATGGACGTGGCGGTGGCTACCGACAGTTTGTCGCAAGCTATCGGTCGTGGCGGCCAAAATGTCCGTCTGGCAACCGAATTGACGGGTTGGGAATTAAACATTCAAGATGCTGCGCAAGTAGATAAAAACCACGACGAAGCTGCAGCCAAATCCAAGCAGCAGTTCATGGAGTTGTTGGATGTCGATGAAGAAATCGCCAGCATTTTGGTTGATGTGGGATTGAATAACATCGAGGAAATTGCGTACATCCCCGTCGACGAAATGCTGGAAATCGAAGGCTTCGACGAAGAGTTGGTGGAAGCTTTGCGCACTCGCGCCAAGGATGCTTTGTTGATCAGTGCTATCGCATCCGAAGAAAAAATTGAAACCGCCGTGCCTAGCGAGGAATTGATGGCGATGGAAGGCATGGACGAAGAGTTGGCGCACCAAATGGCGGCCAAGGGCATTGTGACCCTGGACGATTTGGCGGAGCAGGCGATAGACGACATTATCGAATTTACCGGCATGACCGAGGAGCGTGCTGGTAAACTAATCATGAAAGCCCGCGAATCTTGGTTCGCAGAGGATAAGGGCTGAGGCAGGAGGATACTATGAGCGATAAAACAGTACAGGAATTGGCAGAGGTTGTTGGCATCCCTTTGGAGCGTTTTATAGAACAATTGAAGGAAGCCGGCTTGACCGCCAGCGCGCCCGACGATGTGATAAACGATGAAGAGAAAGTCAAATTACTCGCGCACTTGCGCAAGCGCCACGGCAAGTCGGACGCCGATCAGGAAGCCGCCGCCCCCAAACGCATTACTTTGAAACGCAGTACCAAAACCGAATTAAGGCAATCCTCACCGCCGGGTACCGCGGTGAAAACCGTCAGTGTCGAGGTTCGCAAGCAAAAGACTTATATCAAGCGCAGCGATGCCTCCTCTGTAAACGACGAACTAAGACAGGCCGAATTAGCCAAACAAGCTTTGGAAGAACAGAGACGGCAACAAGCTATCGAAGAAGAAAAACGTAAGCAATTGCACGAACAGAAGGCTGTACAGTCTGCCGCAGAAGAGCAAGTGGTGGACAGCGCGGAAATTGCTCAGTCGGTTGATGCGTCCGCACCCGCTGTGACGGTGAGTGCGGAACCGGTTGCTGCAGAGCAGCAGGTGGCCGAGGCGTTGCCGGTTGTTGCAGAAGTCCAGTCTGAGCGGGTCGCTAAGGCTGAAGCACCTGCACCGGTTGCGGCGCCGGAGCTGACCGAAGAGCAACGTCTGGAAAAAGAAAAGAAAGAAAGGCTGGAAGCTGCGGTGCAAAGAACCGCAGAAAAAGTCAAACAAAAAGCCGAAGCCAAGCAGCAACAAACCACGCTGCATAAGAAAAAAGCCGAATTCAAGCCCACTCGCGGCCCGTCTACCGATGGCGATATTGGCGGCGGCGGTGATGCCGCGCGTCGCGGCGGCAAAGGCAAAAAAGGCAAGGCGCCATCGCGTCGGGAAAAACCTGAATTCGAGATCGATGTCAATCAGGCTCGACATAAGTTTGAGAAGCCGGTGGCGCCGACTGTGTATGACGTCACCATTCCGGAAACCATCGTGGTTTCGGATTTGGCTGCAAAAATGAACATCAAGGCCGCTGAAGTCATCAAGCATTTGATGAAGCTGGGCATCATGTCCACGATCAATCAAACCATCGACCAAGAAACGGCGGTGATTTTGGTTGAGGAAATGGGCCACAAAGCCATCATGCAGAGCGAAGATGACTTTGAACAGGAAATGCTGGCCGAGGTGCAAGGTGATAGCGACGAACGTAAAGTCCAATTACGCGCGCCTATTGTCACCATTATGGGTCACGTTGACCACGGTAAAACCTCTTTGCTGGATTACATCCGCAAAACACGGGTTGCTGCCGGCGAAGCGGGCGGGATTACCCAACACATCGGTGCTTACCAGGTTAAAACCGACCACGGTGCTGTCACCTTTCTGGATACGCCAGGCCATGCCGCGTTTACCGCGATGCGGGCACGTGGTGCGGAAGTAACCGACATCGTGATCGTAGTGGTGGCTGCTGACGACGGTGTGATGCCGCAAACCAGAGAGGCCATCGATCATGCGCGCGCCGCGAATGTGCCCATCATCGTGGCCTTGAACAAAATCGATAAACCGGAAGCGAATCCGGACCGTGTCATGCAAGAACTGGCCAACTTGAATGTGGTGCCGGAAGAGTGGGGCGGCGATGTGCAATTCCTGAGGGTATCGGCGAAAGTGGGTACCGGTATTGATGAATTGATCGAAGCGCTGATCGTTCAGGCGGAAGTGCTGGAATTGAAAGCGCCGGTCGATGGCATCGCCTCCGGTATTTGTATCGAATCGCGTCTGGATAGAGGCCGCGGCGCGGTGGCGACGATATTGATTCAAAAAGGTACGTTGAGCAAAGGCGAGTTCGTCCTCTGCGGTCACGAATATGGCCGGATAAGGGCAATGTTCGACGAAAACGCCCACGCTATTAAGTCGGCTGGGCCTAGTATGCCTGTGGAGATTCTTGGCTTGTCGGGTACCCCGGATGCGGGTGATGAATTCCTGGTGGTTCAGAATGAACGGGTTGCTAGAGAGCTTGCCGCTCACCGGGAAGACCGTAAACGCTCCAGTCGTCACGCGGCGCAACATGCGTCGAAATTGGACGACGTGTTCTCGCGGATGTCCGCCGGCGAAACGTCCACACTTAACGTCGTTATCAAAACTGACGTGCAAGGCAGTTTGGAAGCCTTGCGTGAGTCGTTGGTCGGTTTGTCCACTGAAGAAGTACAAGTTAAATGCATCTACGGTGGTGTCGGTGGTATTAACGAAGGCGACGCCAACTTGGCTTTGGCTTCCAGCGCGATCTTGATCGGTTTCAATGTGCGTGCCGATGCGGTGGCTCGTAAATTGATCGAAGAAAAAGACATCGATCTGCATTACTACAGCATCATCTACGAAGCGATCGATGAGGTGAAACGAGCCATTAGCGGTATGTTGGCACCGGAGATCCAGGAAAAAATCGTCGGTCTGGCCGAAGTACGGGACGTATTCCGTTCGCCGAAATTCGGCGCGGTGGCCGGTTGTATGGTTATCGACGGCTTCGTCAAGCGCAATCTGCCGATTCGCGTATTGCGCAACAATGTGGTGATATACGAAGGCCAGCTGGAATCCTTGCGCCGCTTCAAAGACGATGTCAATGAAGTGAAAATGGGCATGGAATGCGGTATCGGCGTGAAAAACTACAACGATGTGCAAAACGGCGATCAGATCGAAGTGTTTGAACGTATCGAAGTCAGACGGGAAATCTAATGGCAAGAGAGTTCGGCCGCAGTCAAAGGGTTGCATCGGAAATGCAGAAAGAGTTGGCGTCGATATTACAGCGTGATGTCGATGACAGCCGCTTGGGTTTTGTCACGATTAACGACGTCGAATTGTCCAAGGATTTGGCGGTTGCCAAGATATTCGTGACGGTGTTGGATGCCCAAGATGACGCTGCTAAGCGTGCTAATGTGAAGGTGTTGAACGAAATTTCGCCGTTTATTCGGCATGAGCTGGCTAGGCGCATGCGTTTGCGGCATATCTCGGAACTGCATTTTTACTATGACCACTCCTTCGACACCGGGATGCGTGTCGCCGAGTTACTGGGCGATTTGCATCACGACGAAGTTAAGGATGCTGGTGCTGCGCCGGAAGCCGGGGCCGATAAACCGCAACAGGACGATTGATGGCAAAACGTAAGTCCGGGCGCGATGTACATGGCATCGTGCTGCTCGATAAACGTTTAGGCGCATCGTCCAATCAGGCCTTGCAGGAAGTCAGGCGATTGTTTAATGCCAACAAGGCCGGGCATACCGGGGCGCTGGATCCTCTTGCTACCGGTTTGTTACCCTTGTGCTTCGGTGAGGCGACCAAGGTCTCGGCATTGATGCTGGATGACGATAAGCGTTATCAGGTAACGATACAATTGGGCGTGATGACCGATACCGGCGATAGCGAAGGTAAAATCGTCGCTGAAATGCCGGTGCCAGCCCTGGATGGCGTGCAGTTGCAAGCTTGTTTGCAGCATTTCACCGGGCCGATTGAGCAGGTGCCGCCGATGTATTCGGCGCTCAAGCATCAAGGCAAGAAGTTGTACGAGTTGGCTAGGGAAGGCAAAACCGTGGACCGTCAGCCCAGGGCCATCACTATTTATGAATTGCAGCTGTTAAATTTCGATGCCGAATTGGGGCAATTGAGGCTGGATGTATTTTGCTCTAAGGGTACTTATATTCGTTCGCTGGCGGAAGATATTGGTCACTGGTTGGGGACCTGCGGCACGGTAACTGCGTTACGCAGAACCAAGGCGGGTATGTTCGATCTGGAGCAAGCTTATACCCTGCAGCAGTTGCAGGCTATGGGCTTTGCAGAATTGCAGAATACCTTAATCGAACTGGATGTACCCCTGAAGGCGATCCCGGAGGTATCTTTGTCTACTGAGCAGGCCGAAAAAATCAAGCTGGGTCAGCGCATAGCCTTTAACGGCGGTATGGCCGGCCAGGTCAGAATATACTCGCCGCAGGCCTTTTTGGGGTTGGGAGAAATTCTATTGGATGGTAAACTAGCGCCGAAAAAACTATTTCATTTGGAAGATCAAACAACTTGATTTTCCGGGAAAAACCGCAAAGTTTCTACACCCTATTGTGGAGATAGCGGCTACACGGTCATCAAACGATGGCCTTTATTCAATCAAAATTAATCGATAGGGATTAAGAATGTCATTAACCGCAGAACAAAAAAAAGCCATTGTTGAAGAATACCGTTTGTCGGATACCGATACAGGTTCAACCGAAGTCCAAGTTGCTTTGTTGACCGCCAACATTAACCAGCTGACTCCGCATTTTGCGACCCATAAAAAAGACAACCACTCGCGCCGCGGCTTGCTGCGCATGGTAAACCAACGCCGTAAATTGCTGGATTACCTGAAAGACACAGATGTGGCTCGTTATCGTTCGTTGATCGAACGTTTGGGCATTCGTAAGTAGCACAAACTGGAAACGGCGCATCGGGCGCCGTTTCTGCTTTAAGGCAAATTTTTAGCATAACCTTTAAACAAAGGAACCTTATAGTGAATCCTATCAGGAAACAATTTCAGTACGGCGATCGTCTCGTCACCTTAGAAACCGGCGAAATTGCCCGCCAAGCCAACGGCGCGGTAATCATTGATGTCGAAGGTACCACTCTGTTGGTGACCGTGGTCGGCAAAAAAGAAAGCAGCGGTGGCGACTTTTTCCCGCTGACGGTGGATTATCAGGAAAAAGCCTTTGCCGCGGGTAAAATTCCTGGCGGCTTTTTCAAACGCGAAGGCCGCCCAAGCGAAAACGAAACGCTGATCTCGCGCCTGATCGATCGTCCGATCCGTCCGTTGTTTCCCGAAGGCTTCACTAACGAAGTCCAAATCATTGCCACCGTGCTGTCCTTGAATCCGGAAATCGATACCGAAGCGCCGGCCATCATTGGTGCGTCCGCTGCGCTGGCGGTCTCCGGTTTGCCGTTTAATGGCCCGCTGGGCGCCGCAACCATCGGCTATATCGATGGCCAATATGTGCTGAACCCCACGTTGCCGCAACTGAAGGAGTCGCGTTTGCGCCTGATGGTTGCCGGTACCTCCAAAGCCGTATTGATGGTAGAGTCAGAGGCCGATGTGCTACCGGAAGACGTGATGCTGGGCGCGGTATTGTTCGGCCACGAGCAAATGCAGGTTGCGATCAATGCGATCAATGAATTTGCTGCAGAAGCAGCTGCACCGGCAATAACCTGGACAGCACCTGCGGATAACGAAGCATTGAAAGCCGCTGTTGCCGCTGAAGCCGAAGCGCAAATCAAATCGGCCTATCAAATCCCCGAGAAACTGGCTAGACAGGATGCCCTAAGCGCAATCCGTGGTGCCGTGGTCGAAAAACTCACCGCCGAAGGTCTCTACGACGAAAAAGACATCCGCAACGTCATCGAAACCTTGGAATACAATGTTGTGCGCGGTGCGATTCTGAATGATTGTAAACGTATCGACGGCCGCGATTTGACGACTGTTCGGCCGATTACGATTCGTACCGGCGTGTTGCCGAGAACCCACGGTTCTGCATTGTTTACCCGCGGCGAAACCCAAGCGTTGGTCGTCGCGACCTTGGGGACCGAGCGCGACGCGCAAATCATCGATGCGTTGGCCGGCGAATATAAAGATACTTTCCTGTTCCATTACAACTTCCCACCGTTCAGCGTTGGCGAAACCGGCCGTACCGGCTCGCCGAAGCGCCGTGAAATCGGCCACGGCCGTCTGGCCAAGCGCGGCGTGCAATCGGTATTGCCAAACATGGGCGAGTTCCCTTACGTCCTGCGCGTCGTATCGGAAATCACCGAATCCAACGGCTCCAGCTCCATGGCTTCTGTATGCGGAAGCAGCTTGGCCTTGATGGACGCCGGCGTGCCGATCAAGGCGCCCGTTGCCGGTATTGCAATGGGTTTGATCAAGGAAGGCGATCAATTTGCAGTTTTGTCCGACATCCTGGGCGACGAAGATCACTTAGGCGATATGGACTTTAAAGTGGCCGGCTCCGAAAATGGCGTCACCGCGCTGCAAATGGACATCAAGATCGACGGTATCACCGCCGAAATCATGAAAGTTGCGCTGGAACAAGCCAAACAAGGCCGTCTGCACATTTTGGGTGAGATGAACAAAGCCTTGTCCAGCACCCGTTCCGAAATGTCCGACTTTGCGCCGCGCATTATCACCTTCAAAATCGATCCGGCTAAAATCCGCGAAGTCATCGGTAAAGGCGGCGTGACTATTCGCGCGATTACCGAAGCCACCGGCGCCAGCATCGATTTGACCGACGACGGCGTGGTCAACGTAGCCTCTGTCGACAGAGCGGCGGGCGAAGAAGCCAGGCGCATGATCGAAGAAATCACCGCCGAAGTCGAAGTGGGTAAAACCTACGAAGGCAAAGTGGTGCGTTTGATGGACTTCGGTGCGTTTGTGACCATTCTGCCGGGCAAGGACGGTTTGGTGCATATTTCACAAATCTCCGACGAACGTGTGGAAAAAGTCAGCGACAAACTGTCGGAAGGCGATGTGGTTAAAGTCAAAGTACTGGAAATCGACCGTCAAGGCCGCGTACGCTTGAGCATGAAAGAAGTCGATAGCGAATAAGTTCGGTTCGACTCTGCAACGAAAAGGGCCGCAAGGCCCTTTTTTTGTGGCTGAAATTCAGAATCTTATGTTGCCGCGATTGTGATGCTTTTGAATCGTAATTACCGGGGACTACGAATGTCTGTTGACTTTTTAGGCGGGGCTCAGCAGTATTGACTCTTAATCGTCCTGTTAAAACGGTTGAGCAATATGGGTCTTTTACAAATCAGTGCTCACAGTTTAATTCTATTCGGAGGTCACAAAGCGCTATGAGCACTGCCAAATTCGATACGATTGGACAATACCTCCTCAAGCGCCTATATCAAGCCGGTGTAAAAGACATCTTTGGCGTGCCTGGCGACTATGTGTTGGGGTTTTATGATCTGATGATAAAAAGTCAGGTTCGGCATATCGGCACCACCCGAGAAGATTCCGCAGCCTTCGCGGCCGACGGTTATGCGCGTTGCGTGGGCATGGGCGCGTTGGCGGTGACATACGGTGTCGGTGCTTTAAACACCGTCAACGCCATAGCCGGCGCTTATGCAGAATCCTCGCCGGTGGTACTGATCAGTGGCGCGCCCGGCGTTGGCGAGCAGAAAGACGATCCGTTGATTCACCATCGATTTGGGCCGTTTACTTTTCAGCGGGAAATTTTCGAACGGATTAGCTGCGCGTCGGTGGTGCTAAACGACCCGGTGATCGCCTTTCGGCAAATCGACCATGCTATCGAAGCCGCGCGGCGTTTTTGCAAGCCGGTATACATCGAGCTTCCCCGCGACTTGGTAATGGCGGAAGGCTATCCCATGCCGACTGAGTCAGTAGAACAGTTTACCAGTGACCAAACTGCTCTATCCGAAGCGCTTGCCGAAACCATGGCGTTATTATCCAAAGCGAAGTCGCCGATGATCGTGGCGGGTGTTGAATTGCATCGACGCGGGCTGCAAAGCGCTTTGGCGGATTTCGTGGAGCGTACCGGTTTGCCCGTGGTCGCCACGCTAACCGGTAAATCGGTGATGTCCGAACGGCATCCGGCGTATCTAGGAATTTACGAAGGTGCGATGAGTTCGGAGGCCGTGCGAGACAGAGTCGAAAAGTCCGATTTGCTGTTGATGTTGGGTGTAACCTTGAACGAGATCGATACCGGTATCTACACGGCAAAACTCAATTCCCATTCAACCATTCGCGCGGCATTGAACGAGGTGGTAATCAGCGCGCATCGTTATCCAGGCATTGCCTTGGAAGACTTTCTCGGGGCTTTAGCCGGCTCGGCTAATGCCTCCGGAGCCAGTCGCGTATCCATTCCGGAACCGTCAAGAAACCATGCTTTTCCGGAATCGGACCGGCCAATCACCACTGCCAGACTAGTCGAGCGGCTGAATAGTGCGTTAAGCAACGACATGATCGTGGTGTGCGATGTCGGCGATTGCTTGTTTGCCGCTATCGATTTGCGCGTCCACGAGCAAAGCGAATTTTTGGCGTCGGCTTTTTACACCACGATGGGTTTTGCTGTGCCGGCTGCGTTAGGTGCGCAAATCGCGCGTCCGGATCGGCGGGCATTGATTTTAGTCGGCGATGGGGCGTTTCAAATGACTGGCACCGAATTGTCGACTCATGCTCGTCTGGGTTTGAATCCCATCGTGGTGGTGTTTAACAACGACGGCTACAGTACGGAGCGTTGTATTCTCGAGGGCCCATTCAACGATATAAATCCATGGCGATTCGATCGATTGGGAGAGCTCTTCGGGCCCTTAGCGGGCTACGATGCGCGAACGGAAGCTGAATTTGAAGAGGCACTGTTAATTGCCCTGAATAACCAAAGCATGCCCAGTATCATCAATGTCCATCTGGCATCCGATGATTCGTCAGAAGCGATGAAGCGGCTTGCCGAGCATTTGCAGTCGAAGATCAAAAGGGACGTTTGAATTTAGGCTTGTGTTCTCTGCCATCCGGTCCGTCGGGTAGGTCATGCAATCGGCTTGCCGAGTCGAATTTTCAGCAAAGTGTATCTAAACTGATTCACTCTCTTACTACTCATCCATCGCGCTATGCAAATTGCCAACTGTTATCTCGAGCCAGCCAGCTACGCCGTTGATTTTGAGGACATATGTTATGTGCGAAATTTGGTGTTCGTTGTCGAGCAACAAATACCGTTAGAAGTGGAGTTCGACAAACTTGATGCGGACTGCCATCATTTTTTAGTGCGGGATGCGGATTATCGGCCAATCGCTACGTGTCGACTTTCGCCGGAGGGCAAGCTTGGACGAATGGCGGTTCTACTCGAATGGCGCGGACAAGGTGTTGGTGAATCTTTGTTGCGTGCAGCAATCGACAAAGCGCGTAACTTGGGGCTGACTACTATTACCGCCAACGCGCAACTTAGAGCATTGGGGTTCTACCAAAAATTCGGTTTTGTCGCGGAAGGCGAAGGGTTTGCTGAAGCCGGCATTCCGCATCAGGCTATCAGGCTTATATTGCAGCCGCTTGAACAAACGTTGCGATCCGTGCTCCAGACCCGAGAAGTTTCTGTTGACGCTGTCCGTCTGGAGACTGTCGAATCGACCTTAACCGCTACCCGGCAACTGGTGATGGCGGCTCGTCGGCAGATTTGTATCTACAGCCGGGATCTGGACTTTGTTTTATATGGACAAAAAGACCTTGTCGAGGCTCTGAAACAATTTACTCTCGGCAATCGTAACGCCAGTGTGCAGATTATCGTTCAGGAACCAGCCAGCCTGCGTCATCAGGTTCATCCTATCGTGGAATTGGCTCAGCGCTTACCGTCATATTTTTTGATTCGTGTGCCCGATGAAGCTGAAGATTTGCAATATCCTTCTGCTTTTATCATCAACGATAGCGACGGCTATTTATTTCGCTTGCTGGGTAATCGCTACGATGGGCATTGGAGTCCTAATTTGCCGGCACGTCATCGGCCATTGCGCGAAGAGTTTGAGCGGGTCTGGCAGCGTTCAAGTGCTTGTGCGGAATTTAGGGCATTGAGTTTGTAGTTTTTTGATCTTCCTCGTGCGCATATAAAAAACCCGCCTAACGGCGGGTTTTTGTGCTGAATCAATTGACTTAACCAGGTTCGCTTACTATTTCAATGTCTGTTGGGCTTTACCATCCACTTCCAACTGTACTCGGCGGTTATTGGCGCGGCCTTCTTCGGTTTCGTTGGTATCGATTGGCCTATCCCAGCTATAACCGTGTGAAGTGATATTAGGAGAGTGGCTGCCTTTGGTCAGGTATTTCTTAACCGCCAATGCCCGGCGCTCCGACAAGTCCAGGTTGTGTTTGTACGAACCGGTATTGCTGGTATGGCCTTGAACTTCAAACGCCATGTCAGGATACTGTTTGATGCGGTCAACGACTTTATCCAGTTTTGGGAAATATTGTGGTTTGATCACGTCTTTGTCGTTATCGAATTTCACATCAACAATCCAGCAACCGTAGATGCTAACTTCTACCCCTGGTAATGTCGTTGGACACTTATCGACGCAATTGTTTACGCCGTCTTTGTCGTCATCCATTTTTGAGCAATCCAGTTTCGCTGGAGCCGGTACTGGGGTGGGCGGCGGGGTTGGTTCGGCTTTTGCGACAACTGCTTTAGGTTTTTCGCCGAACGGGACCACGAAACCCAGATTAACCGTCATGTCATGAAATTCTTCGGTGCCGGGTTGTAGTTTGGCGTTGAAGTTGTTGTTGTAACGGTAGCGGACGTCGCTGCGAATCAGGAAGTTGTCATGCAATTCATAAGTAAAACCCGCACCCGCTTCGCCGATGAAGCCCGCGCCGCTGTCACCATTATGGGTGCTATTGATGCCACCCACGCCGATTACTGCATAAGGCGAGAATTTATCTCTAAACAAATAATACTGCGCGTCGACAGTACCGCCGGTCAAATCCCAGTTGCCATTGCTTTTAGCGCCTTCCAAGTTTTGGTACAAACCTCTGATCTCAATGTTCAGATGTTCATTGATGATCTTACCCAGGCCCAAACCGCCGCCCCAACCGCTATGCGCATTACGATCACCACCCGGTTGAACGAAAGTGCCGAAGGGCGCCGCGTACCATCTGTCGTCAAGGAACTCGTCGGCTTGTGCCGTCGACACGGAACCGAGCGCCGTCATCATGGCGATTGCCAGTAAACTTTTCTTCAACATAAAGACTCCTTTTGTTATTTGTAAAAAATAGATAATTCGTTGCTTTTGAGATGGAGTAATAAAGCCATGATTAGAAAAAATAGGCTTTAAAAATCAAAGGGAATTGCAGATTCTGCTAAGCATGTTGTAAAAATACCACAATTTTGGCTATTAGCAAACGTTTAGGTTTATCCGGTGCCAGTATTTGCGGTATTCCAGTCGGCTGTTTCCGGGCTTGGCTTATGGGAATTTGGAAAGTCCGGGCTAGGACCGCTTGCGGTCAAGCCGTCGCTTATTCTCTCCGGAAGGTTATTCCGGCGAAGACGGAAGTAAGGATGTTTTAGATACGCAGGTTAATAAGCAAAGCGAGCGACGCAAGAAATCTGGGCCTCAGGTAAAATTCCGCCAATTTGAGTGTTTATCGTTTTATGACTTATTCATCCTATTTCAAGCAAGACTGCCGAGCATGCCCGCGGTTAAGCGAATTTCTCTGTGAAGTGAAGGCGAAATATCCTGCTTATCACGCCTTGCCGGTGGCACCGTTCGGCGATCCGCAAGCGCACTTGCTGGTTGTTGGCTTGGCACCGGGTATGCACGGCGCGAACGCCACCGGCAGACCGTTTACCGGCGACTATGCCGGTCTGTTGCTGTATCAGGCTTTGTATGATTTTGGTTATAGCAATCAATTGGCATCGACGAATTTGGCCGATGGTTTGCAGCTCAGCAATTGTCGGATTACCAACGCCGTGAAATGTTTGCCGCCGCAAAACAAACCCACCGGCGATGAAATTAAACAATGCAATCCTTATCTGGCGGCCGAAATTAAAACTCTACCGAAACATTCGGTGATTTTGGCTTTGGGTAATATCGCCCATCAGGCGGTATTGCGAGCATATGGGTTGAAGACTAGTGCGGCTAAGTTTGCTCATCATGTAAGTTTTGAATTGCCGGACGGCAACACGCTGGTCAGTTCTTACCATTGCAGTCGCTATAACGTGCAGACCAAGCGCCTGAGCATGGAGATGCTGGCGGCGGTGTTTGTAAGCATTCAAAACTTGCTATCTGCCGGTGACTGAAATGCAACCGGGCGAATTTGACGCCAAAGCCTTTTTGAAGACGCTAACTCAGCGTCCCGGCATTTACAAGATGTTGGACGAGAAAGGCGAGATCATTTATATCGGCAAAGCCAAGAATCTGAAAAATCGGGTTTCCAGCTATTTCAGAAGTCAAAATGCTTCGCCTAAACAGCAGGCCATGGTAGCCAAGGTCGCCGGTATAGAGGTAACCGTGACCCACACGGAGGGTGAAGCCTTACTGCTGGAAAGCCAGCAGATTAAACGCCACAAGCCGCGCTACAACATCAGCTTGCGCGATGATAAGTCCTATCCCTATGTGTTCATCTCTAGTTTCCACGATTTTCCGCAGCTAACTTTTCATCGCGGCGCCAAGAAGCGGCGGGGCAGGTATTTCGGGCCTTATCCCAGCGCCAGTGCGGTGAAGGAAACCTTGAAGTTATTGCAAAAAATTTTCCCGGTGCGGCAATGCGAAGATTCCTATTACAGTGCTCGCTCTCGACCTTGCCTACAACATCAGATCGAGCGCTGTACCGCGCCTTGTGTGGGGCTGGTCAGTAAAGAGCAGTATGCCACCGATGTGGAAAATACGATTCTATTTTTGGAGGGACAGGGTGGCTTATTAATTGATCGGTTGGTAGTGAAGATGGAAGCCGCGGCCGCGCAGTTGGAGTTCGAGCAAGCCGCAGCCTATCGTGATCAAATCGCCCGCTTGCGCGCTGTATTGGAAAAACATTGTGTGGAAGGGGAAAAAGGCGATGTGGATATTTTGGCGTGCGCGGCTAAAAATGGTGTGGCCTGTGTGCAGGTATTTTTTATCCGCAACGGTCAACATTTGGGCAACCGACAGTTTTTTCCGAAAGTCGACGATGAAAATCAGCCCGAGGAAATCTTGCAGGCTTTCATCGCCCAATATTATTTGGACAAAACCGTACCTCACGAATTGATCGTCAGTCATGCCTTGCCCGAAGCTGCTTTGGTGGCCGAAGTATTGGCCGAGCAGGCCAAGCATGCGGTAGCGATTGCCAATAATGTGCGCGGCGAGCGGATGAAGTGGTTGCAAATGGCCATAACAAACGCCGACAGTGCGCTTAACGCTAGGCTGGCTGATCAGCAGGGCTTACAAGGGCGCTTTGTCAGTTTGCAGCAGGAACTGGGCTGCGATACCACGCCCACTCGTCTGGAGTGCTTCGATATTAGTCATACCCAAGGCGAGCAGACCGTGGCGTCTTGCGTGGTGTTTGACAGAGAAGGGCCAGTGAAATCCGATTATCGGCGCTTCAATATCGATGGCATTACCGCAGGCGATGACTATGCGGCGATTCATCAGGCGGTTTTTAGGCGCTTCAGCCGCTTGAAGAATGGCGAGCATCCTGCGCCGGACATCCTTTTAATAGACGGCGGCAAAGGCCAAGTCGCTGAGGCGGAAAAGGCTTTGGCTGAATTGGAGATAAACGATGTTATGATAGTCGGTGTTGCTAAAGGTCCTGATCGCAAAGCCGGCATGGAGAAAATCATTCTGGTCGGTAATCGGCAGCCCTTGGATGTGACGCCGGGGGCTTCCGCCTTGCTATTGATTCAACAGATTCGCGATGAAGCGCATCGTTTCGCGATTACGGGACACAGGCAGCGACGCGGTAAGGTTAACAAACAATCGGTACTGGAAGATATTGCCGGACTGGGGCCGAAAAGACGACAGGTTTTGCTGAAACAGTTTGGCGGGTTACAGGGTGTGTCCAGCGCGGGTGTGGATGCTTTAGCCAGTATAGATGGCATTAGCCGACAATTAGCGCAGCGAATTTACGATACATTTCACCATCAAGATGGCCATTAGATTTACCATTCCGACCTATTTAACCCTGTTGCGGATCGCCCTGATTCCCTTGTTGGCCATCGTGTTTTATTTGCCGTGGCAATATTCCAATCTGGCCTGTACCGCAATTTTTCTGGTTGCCGGTTTCACCGATTGGCTTGATGGTTATCTGGCCAGAAAAATGAATATGCAAACCGCTTTTGGTGCATTCCTGGATCCGGTGGCCGATAAATTGATGGTGGCGTTTGTTCTGGTATTGGTGGTGCAGGCTCAAGGCAATCCTTATCTAGCGGTGCCGGCGGCTATCATTATCGGTAGGGAAATTGCGATTGCGTCGCTGAGAGAATGGATGGCTGAGATTGGTCAGCGTGCCAAAGTCAAGGTTTCGCAATTGGGAAAATGGAAAACCACGGCGCAAATGACGGCAGTCAGTTTGTTGCTTTATAGGGATGATTTATTAGGCCTGCCTATCAATACCATGGGTTACTGGTTGTTATACTTGTCGGCGATTTTAACCTTATGGTCTATGGTTAATTACCTTGTCGCGGCGTTCTCCACCATCAACGAATAATAAAAGCAGTATCGATACTGCCACAACAGAGAGTAAACAGCAGGTAAAGCTGTATATAAGAGCATGGAACAAGAATTAGAATTAGAAAATAAACCGAATAAAACCATCAGTCAGGATGAAGTGTTGCAGGCTGCTTTAAAGCTGTTTGCCAAGAAGGGATATTTCAATACCTCATTAACCGATATTAAAGATGCGGCGGGTATAACAACCAGTACCGGCATTAGTCAGTATTTCAAAACCAAGCAAGCCATCGCGCAAACCTTGTACGAAAATATTCTGGATAGCCTGAGCATATCGATTGATGATATTCGCCGCCGTAATCGCAAAGCTGCCGAACAATTGCGGGAAATAGTCGATTTACTCTTCAAATTAACCGATGACGCTCCGGAAATCGTCGAGTTCTTGTTATTTGTTAAAAGCGAAGAATTTTTGGCGGAACCTAAGCCCCTGCTGGAAACGCCCGCGTTTATTAAAATAAAACGGATTTTTCAGAATGGCGTCAAAGACGGCGAGATGAAGGCACTGGATCCCTTATTGGCCTACACTTATTTCTTCGGCATTATCAATCATACCTTGGCGATGGTGTTGAGCGGCAACTTGCCGAAAACGGCGGAAAGCTATCAGGCACAAGCTTGGCTGACGGCATGGGGCTGTATAGTTAAAAAGTAATTCAAGTCATTAAAACTCAGAGCGGGGCGGAGGAGGATTTACTAGATGTTAGATAACATTAAAATCGGTATGATTGGGCTTGGGTACGTGGGGTTGCCGCTAGCTGTCGAGTTTGGACGAAAATATCAAACCGTAGGTTTCGATATTAACCAGCATCGAATTCAGGAATTACGCGCAGGTCGCGACCATACTCTGGAGGTTAGTGAAGAAGAACTCGCCGACGCCAAGTTACTGACTTACAGCGCAGATTTACAAGATATAGCCGATTGTTCGGTTTATATAGTCACAGTCCCCACGCCAATCAACGAACATAAACAACCTGATTTGACGCCGCTGCAAAAAGCCAGCGATTTGTTGGGTAAGGTAATAAAGTCCGGCGATATCGTCATTTACGAATCCACTGTTTACCCCGGCGCAACCGAAGAGGTGTGCGTACCGATTCTGCAGAAAGTGTCGGGTTTAACGTTTAACCGGGATTTTTATGTCGGTTATAGCCCTGAGCGCATTAATCCCGGCGATAAACAACACCGTGTCACCAATATTCTGAAGGTTACTTCGGGCTCTACGCCTGAAATAGCCGAAAAAGTAGATGCTTTATATAAAAGCATCATTACTGCGGGCACGCACAAAGCCAGCAGTATCAAGGTCGCCGAGGCTGCAAAGGTCATTGAAAACACTCAGCGCGACGTCAACATCGCTTTAATCAACGAATTGGCTTTGATCTTTAACAAACTCGGAATAGATACTGAAGAAGTATTGCTGGCAGCGGGGACTAAATGGAATTTCCTGCCGTTTCGCCCAGGTTTGGTCGGTGGGCACTGTATCGGTGTGGATCCTTACTACTTAACCCATAAAGCTCAAGCTATCGGCTACAACCCGGAAGTGATACTTTCCGGCCGTCGAATCAACGATGGCATGGGGGTATACGTCGTGTCGCAATTAGTAAAGCTGATGCTGAAGAAGCGTGTGCATGTCCAGGAAGCTAATGTGTTGATCATGGGCTTGACCTTTAAAGAAAACTGTCCGGACATTCGTAACACTCGGGTGGTAGACATCATTGCCGAATTGAAGACTTATGGCGTCAATGTCGAGGTCTACGACCCCTGGGTTAATGCTGAGGAAGCGAAACACGAATACGGTATAACGCCGGTCGCTAAACCGGTAGCAGGAAAATACGACGCGATTATTCTGGCTGTGGCCCATGACGAGTTCAGAAAAATGGCGATTTCAGACGTCAGAGCTTTAGGTACGCCGCAAGCCATTGTGTATGACCTGAAATACTTGTTTCCTACGGATCAAACAGACGCAAGGCTTTAAGAATGAAGATTCTGGTGACCGGCATGGCCGGTTTTATAGGCAATCATTTGGCGCTCAGATTGTTGGAGCGTGGTGACGAAGTTATTGGTGTCGATAATCTCAACGACTATTACGATGTTAACCTGAAATTGAGTCGCTTGGATCGGATCAAGGATTTTGCCGGCTATACCGATGTCAGGCTGGATATTGCCGATAGAGCCGGTATGGATGCACTATTCAAAAAGCACCAGCCGCAAAAAGTGGTTAATCTGGCGGCTCAGGCCGGTGTGCGCTATTCCATCGAGAATCCGCATGCCTATATCGATAGTAATATTGTCGGTTTCATCAATATCTTGGAGGGTTGCCGGCATAATCAGGTGGAGCACTTGGTATATGCCTCAAGCAGTTCGGTTTACGGTGCCAACGAATCCATGCCGTTCTCCGTGCATGACAATGTCGATCATCCCTTGAGCTTGTACGCCGCGTCAAAAAAAGCCAATGAGCTGATGGCGCACACCTACAGCAACTTGTATCAATTGCCTACCACAGGTTTGCGCTTTTTTACTGTGTATGGGCCGTGGGGTCGCCCAGACATGGCGTTGTTTTTATTTACCAAAGCGATTTTGAATGGCGAGAAAATCAATGTATTCAACTACGGTAAGCACCGCCGCGATTTCACTTATATAGACGACATCGTTGAGGGCGTGATTCGGACCATGGATCATAACGCTTCGCCGAATCCGGACTGGAGTGGAGAAAAACCCGATCCAGGCACCAGTAGAGCACCTTGGCGGGTTTATAACATTGGTAACCAGAATCCGGTAGAACTGCTGTCTTATATCGAAACCTTGGAGCGTTTTCTCGGTAAAACTGCCGAGAAAAATTTATTGCCCTTGCAGCCTGGTGATGTCCCGGATACGTTCGCCGATGTAGAGGCCTTGGTAGCGGATGTTGGTTATAAACCAAACACGACTATCGAGCAGGGGATTGAACGGTTTGTTGCTTGGTATCTTCAGTATTATCAGTGAATAATTTTTGATACCCCGATTGCGCAGTTTTAAACTGTGCAACAGCTTTGTATTTTAATTAGTCGTCCCTGAAAAGCCATAAAATAAACGCTAACGCATTGAATTACAATAAAGATTTAATAAAAAAGCCGGGTAATAATTGCAAGAAATCGGTAAAATAGCTATTAATTTCTTGCAAATTTTTATCGAAAATGAAGCCAAAATCCCAAGAAACGAGTGGCCAAATCGATTTATTCAACACACCTCTGGCCGATCTGTTAAACCCGAGGCATGAACTTTACCAACTGGCTAACCTGATTGATTGGAAAGTACTGGATGATGCGTTCGGTGAGTTTTTTACCGAAAAGCAAGGTGCTCCTGCCTTGCCCACGCGACTGATTGCCGGTCTCCATTACCTCAAACATGTGTTTGCACGCTCCGACGAAGCGGTCGTGGCACAGTGGCTGGAAAATCCCTATTGGCAATATTTTTGCGGCGCAGAGTACTTCCAGCATCAGACACCCTGTCATCCCACCTCGCTGACGTATTGGCGGAAGCGAATTGGCGAAGCAGGCTGTGAATGGATGTTATCAGTGACGATCCAGGCTGGCGTAAATAGCAAGACCGTAAATAAGCAGGACTTTGAATCGGTGACAGTGGATAGCACCGTCCAGGAGAAAGCCATCACGTATCCGACGGATGGAAAACTGTATGAACGCTGCCGCCAACACCTGGTGCGTTTAGCCGAGCAACATGAAATTCCGTTGCGGCAAAATTACAACCGCAAGGCCCCGTATTTATTGCTATTGGCAAACCGCTACCATCATGCCAAGCAAATGAAGCGGAAACGCAAAATGCTCAAACAATTGAAAACCCTGGTGGGCCGGGTGTATCGAGATATTGAGCGTCAACTGGACAATCAATCCGACGCCGTCAAAGGGGCGTTCAAAGAGACGCTGGCGAAAACCCAACGGATTTTGAATCAGCAACCCCAGGATAAAAACAAGCTGTACAGCTTTCATGCCCCGGAAGTGGAATGCATTGCCAAAGGCAAAGTCCACAAGAAGTATGAATTCGGCGTCAAAGTGGGCATCACCGTCACCAACAAAAGCAATTTCGTGCTCGGCGCTCGCAGCTTTCCCGGCAATCCTTATGATGGACGCACCTTGGAATCCTGTCTGGAACAGGCGGAAATACTGAGCGGTACCCGCGCCAAAGAAGCGTTTGTGGACTTGGGTTATCGGGGTGTCGAGGTACCCGGGGTCACGATTTACAAAGCCCGGCAAAAACGCGGCGTGGATACACGACGACTCAAACGCGCACTCAAACGCCGCAACGCCATCGAACCGATCATCGGCCACCTGAAGAACGACGGATTATTGGGGCGCAACTACCTGAAAGGCGAACTGGGCGATGCGTTGCATACCATCCTGTGCGGTGCCGGCCACAACATCCGCATGATCCTCAGGCGGTTGAGGATTTTTTGGCCCCATATTTGGCAGCTGCTGTCTCGGCTTTGGGGCGCATTTTCAGCAGCGCAAATTTTATCGTTCGCATGAGGGGCGTCGCTCATGAAAAACTTCGGTTTTTTCAGGGACGACTAATTAGCAGATTCAAATAAAGGGTCACTCTCGATGTGGCTATCCAATAGCTTTTTAAGCTCCGCAAATATATCGGGATGAGACTCTATTACATCCCGATATGGGTCGTTTTCTAAGTCGTATAGCTGATACACAGGTTTTGTATAAGTCGCTATATATATTAGTTTCCACTTTTCATTCTGTACGGACCGGCTTTTCGCGCGGATAACCGTGGGATAATGTTTTTCGTTGACTACCAGTGTGCCGGATTTTTTATCAGGAATATCCAGTAATTCAACAATGTTGGGATATAAAATTTGTTCAGGATGTAAGCCAGGTATCTTTCCTAGCCAAATCCCTGTTTCTTGAAAAGCAAAAAGCTCCGGTGATGTCTGTGCTTTCACATAAGGAATCAAATTAACACCGTCGAGCGTTGTTGGAATAGGTATATTCAACAAATCTAACAAAGTTGGCATGACGTCAATGGAGCGGGTGGTCGGCTTAAAGTTTACGCCACCAGGCACTCCTGGGCCCTTCATCACCAATGGAATTCTGCCGCTGGGGTCGTTTCCTACCAAGGTATTGCCCTGGCCCCAGCATCCCGTTTCAAAAAAATCCGCACCATGATCGCTATATATGATGACGATGGTATTATCGGATAAATCAGACTTTTCAATATAATCTATTATTTTCCCCACTTCATCGTCGAATTGTTTGACGCAGCTGTCATATAAATTAATAATTTGCGGGATGTCGAAAAACTCCGAGGTTTTTTCCTGTTTTTTGATAATTTCTTCCGCCGAGGCGAGTCTGGTCATAATAAACCGTGATTCACCCTTATAGTCTTTTGGGGTAAATAAGTTGTAATAGGGATACTCCGAATTGAAAGGGACGTGCGTGGCCGAAGTGAACAAATTAATAAAAAAAGGCTGCGAGTTTTTCGCCGAATGGGCAATTAATTGGCGGCATTCGCGACTTAAGCTTCGGATCAAGGGTACGCCGGCCAGATAATAGAACTCGGGTAAGAAGCGTTTTCCTAATGTGTTATTGGTGAAAAGCGATAATACGTTTCGGATTAAAGACGGACCTTGTCTTAGTAGTAGTTTGATATTCCATTGATCTTCAGCGACCGAGATTTCCTTGAAGTTAAAACTTAATTTTGCGAAATCGGCTCCGCACCAATCGGAGATGCATGCAGTCAAGTAACCCTGTTCGTTTAATATGTCGATTAAAGACGGTTGCGGTAGTTTACAGTCTGCCAAGGATGGGTAATTATCGCGAATTTTATGGTTATGCGGCCATAATCCGGTAAATAGGGACGCAATACTTGGTGCGGTTCTGGCGACAGGAGTTATGCATTTATCGAGTCGTAAGCCATTCGCGCTTAATTTATCAATGTTGGGGGTAAGGTTTCTGTGATAGTTGCTGCCGCCTAGTCTGTCATGGCGCAATGTATCGGAACCTATCATAATCACATTGGGTTTTGTTTGAGACGATGCTTTAGCGATAGCTGGTTCGGTAACTATCGTTGCGTAATAGATGTAAGCATATAAACCAGCCAAAGCTAGTATATAGAGCACTAGCAGCGTATTATTTTCTTCGATAGCTAAAAATAGAGCGATTACCGATGTTCCAGACAGTAATGAAGTTAATGAAAACTTTATGCCACTTATTATTTTCGGAGATAATATCTTCCATATAACAAATAATCTGGAAAATCTATACTGGAAAGATAATTGAATGGTGCCTGGTGTGTAAAGAAGTTGGTGTAAAAAAAAGTAGGTAGTAACTAGCGTGGTTGATATTAAGCAGCAGCTTAAGCCTGTGATGAAATTAAATTCTATCAATGCAGTAAGCTTTGATAGTGAATAAGCTGCAATAGAACCGGGTAAGGATGTCAGAAAAAATATGACAAATAACCAAGCGGCTAACCTGGTTAGGGCGAAAACTACATAATACCCAAATTTTTTTTCTATTTCTTTTTGGATGCCGGGTCCGGTACGAGAATAGTTGTGTAAGGTAAGTATTATTAATGTAATAGTAAACAGCAGTGCGGCAGCAGATGAGCAGTAGAGGGACACCAGTATTTTTTCCATCTCTATTTTATTCGATTGGATGAGTATGATTGGTGGCTAAATTATTATATTTCGATTTTTTTTGTACTGCTGTTCATTTATGCGTGCTTTTTCCGAAAACTCTTGCAATGCGAATTTTTTAATTAACATCGATATAAATACTAAATGATAAATCAAATCCCAGTAGGATAAGCCGAGGAAAGCGGTGCCAACCATATAGCAAATGATCGAGGTTCTGACCATTAGGCTGTAATGGCGTACCCATTCCATGCCATCTACTCGTTTCGCTTGACTTGATAAACGGGTTAAGCCAAGAACGCTACCCAGTATCAGCGAAATCCATAATCCGAATGCAATAAAGCCATGCTCAGCAAGCATTTCTACGTAAGAACTGTGCCAATCACGCATCGTGACATGTATCCACCCATCGAATCCCGCCCCGGTAAACGGGTGGCTCAGTGCATGATTCCAGCCATCTGTCCATGCTTCGATACGTGACATGGCGGATGCGTCCTCCTCATAGGTTTCCAGAGTGTGCATGCGTCCGAACCATTCTTCAGGCAAATAGGGGATTACAAAAAATGTACCGCCGATTACCAGGGGTATCATCAAGTATTTACGTTTGCTGTTTGAGATCAGCGTAAACGTCAGAGCGATCATGGTAAGTAATGCCCCTCGCGACCATGATGATAATGAAGCGGCATAAATGATAGGAATGGATAGCAATATTCCTTTTTTAAGCCAGCTCTTCCGTACTTCTTTTTCCCATACTAGTAGCAATGGCACTGCAATCAACATCGCAACGGCAAATAAATTGTTGTCTTCGAATTGCGTATTGGGGGGGCCGTATACGCGGTGACCAAAGCCGGTTAGGATGGCAAATATACCACCTTTAACTGCAACAAGGCCGATAGAGGCGCCTATGGTGGAAATCAAATAATAGAGTTTTTCTCTGGTATTGATGAGTACCCATGTGAAATAGAATGGCACAAATACCTTAGAGACGAACAAAAATTTTTCCCAGGCAATATCCTGTAAAGGCGATTGGGTTGTGGTAAATATAAAATAGAACCAAAGTGTTATAAAAACTGAAATTCGCCAATCTTTAGGGATGGGCTGTTTATCTTTGGTGTTGAACGTGCTGACAACAACTACCAAAAATAACACATAGTATACCGGTAGCGAACGTACCGCTCCCCAGGCATAGGCGTGCGGATTCAAGTAGCTGAATATTGCTAATGATAGCACCCCCCACCATGGTTTTTTTAATGCGGCAACTATGCAGCATATCAGAAAAATAAGAACAACTATGTCGCGCACGGAGTTTAATTTAGTAGGTTTTAATGCATTTAACTAAGCTTTTAATGGACAGATTAATTTAATTATTTATTAATAATTTGTTTTTCCAACGTGAAAAACAGCCACATATTTGTCCGAGAGAGTAGCTGACATTCATTGCCTGGCGCAGGCTATGTTTTGCGGTAAATGCCAAGGCAAGCCATTGCCAAGTTTGGCGGACAATTTGCGAGATTAAGAATGGCGGTATGCCCAGGTAGGTGCGATGGTAGACCGGAAAGTCATTAATCGCTCCGCGATAGCCGGCCAGAAAATGAACATCTAAAAAGTAGCGCCGCCGCAGTCGCCAGGGTTCGACGGCGTGAAGTATTGCCATGTCCGGGCGGTAACGTATTCGGCGCTTTTGCTGGAGCAGCACATTAAACATCATCACATCTTCGCCTCCTCCTATGGTTTTACCTTTGCGGTCATACCTGCTATCAAAGCGCAATGCCGGATCGTTTCGGAATATCGCCATGTCGTATGCAATGTTGCCGGCCCAAACCGGTGTGGTGCTGTCTTCTATCCAGAAAGCTTGTTTGCCGTGATCTAGCGCACCTAGAAATCCCAACAATTCGTCGTCAAGCCATTCCGGACGCTTATGGTGCGTAAAGTCTATATCGATTCGTCCGCCAACACATTCGGCGCCTTCGCTGAGGTATGCGTGTGTAACGGTTTCTAAAAGTCCGGTTAAAGGTAGTTCATCGTCGTCGATAAACACCAGAATGTCGGAATTGATTGCCTCTTGTATGGCTCTGTTGCGCGCTGCGACTATGCCTTGGTTGGGCTCGTGCACCCAGCGGAGCGTCGGGCCGGGTAGTTGCTGAAGTTGTTTCAATACCTCGCTTGTCGCGTCGCTACTGTTATTGTTGACAGCAAGAATTTCAAATGGAATCGGACAAGATTGTGCGCGCATGGCAAAGACCAGGTTCTCCAGTCTTTCCGCTCGGTTGTAAGTGCAAAAAGCGAATGTGAGCTTTTTAGAGGCTTTTTCCAGGCTCATTTTCGATATCTAAATGCAGGGAGTGGTAAAGAGTTGCCGGGCAAAGTCATGTTCTTAGGGTTTTAGGTTTTCGGCTCGGCGTAAAAGTATTGAATTCTGGTGGGGACGAATTTCGGCGCTGTTTATCGCTGTTGGTTCATAGCGACGCTAAACGCTGCATTGGTATTAGCCATCAACTCGTATGACGCAGTTTATCCCAAACACGGTTCGCATAGTAGCGAGTCATCTTTTTCCACGATACGTCGTTGTCCGCAAAGCTTAATTTGCGAGCTAGTGTACTGGCACTGTCGCCGGAGAATATGGCAATACGCCTAACTAGGTAAGGGTTTGGTTCGCTATCGAACCAGCCGGGACGGGTGGTGCAAGCCATGCTATAGCCTGTTTGTTCGGCTAGGGTGATTGAATCAGAGTTGAATCTGCCAAAAGGATAAGCCAGGCTGCTTACTTGGGTTGACAATAAATCTTCAAGAACGGTTTTGGCTTTTGAAAGTTCGAATTGTTGTTGGTCAGTGCTGAGCACGGATAGGTCTGGATGCGAGCAGGTGTGCGAGGCAATTTCCATTCCGGCTGTATGCATTTCAAGCAAGCGTTCCGCCGTTAGCATCCGTGTCTGAGTAGATGGTTTGCCTAGCCAATGGGCATGACCGCCGATGCAATCGGTAGCGATAAACCATGTGGCCTTCATCCCAAGCGCCATCAGAGGCAAAAAAGCCCCCGAATAGTTGTCTTCGTAGCCATCATCAAAAGTAATGACCACACTTTTTTCAGGTAGCGATTTGGCACTTTGCAAGTCTTTGAACAAAACCGTTGTCCAACCTTCTTGCTGTAGATACCGCAAATGCTTCGCAAACAAGTCCGCGCTTATCGAGTAATGCGACTCGGGTTGAGCGTCGGGCGTACCGTGATACATCAAAACAATAGGGCTGCGAGTTTGGGACATGGCTTTTATCAAATGGCTTATGTTTCGTTCCTTAAAAATAAGTGTATTGCAAAAAACCAAGATTTTCAGGGAAAAGTTATCTCAGGCTGTTTTTCCGGGATGCTAAGCCAGATAGCGCAGTGCACGAAAACCCAAAATAAGGTGTCCATGCGAAAGTAAGATTTTTAATAACCAAGCTATTTACTCAGGATTTAAATAAGACTAAAATAGTCCTAAATGAAAAGAGAGTGTAATGTTAAGGCTGAGTAAGTTGACGGACTATGCCACGGTTATCTTGAGCTATATGGCCAGAGATACGAGTCGCGTGCACGGTGCCCTGGAGATCGCAGAAGCGACGGGCATCGCGCAGCCTACAGTCAGCAAAATATTAAAAATATTGCTCAAGGCCGGCGTGTTGAGTTCCATGCGGGGTGCCAAGGGCGGTTATGCGTTGGCTAGAGAGCCGAGCCGAATTACGGTGGCAACCGTGATTAGTGCTTTGGAAGGGCCGATTGCGCTGACCGAGTGCACGGCATCGCACAAGGGTTGCGATCAAGCCAGCGGTTGCCGGATACAAGGCAATTGGCATTTGATCAACCAAAAAATAGCCAACGCGCTCGAGTCGGTCACTTTAGCCGACCTGATTATGCCGTTTAAACAGCCGGACGAAGTCTTGATTCCGGTTAACCAGTTGTTTCGCTAATTACCAAAAAGATTATGTCTACCAGCGCACAAGAAATTGAACATCTCATCAGTCAGGAATACAAACAAGGTTTTGTGACCGAACTGGAAGTCGATACCTTTCCGCCGGGCTTGGACGAAGACGTGATTCGCCGGCTGTCCCAGGTCAAAAACGAGCCGGAGTTCATGTTGGAATATCGGCTGAAAGCCTTTCGACATTGGCAGACCATGCCGTCGCCAGACTGGGCGCAACTCAAGATCGATCCTATCGATTATCAAGCAATCAGCTATTACTCCGCGCCCAAATCAAAAAAAGCCGGCCCTAAAAGCCTGGATGAGGTCGATCCGGAGTTGCTGGATACTTATAAAAAACTCGGCATCCCGCTCGACGAGCAAGAGCGACTGGCTGGGATTGCAGTGGATGCAGTATTCGACAGTGTGTCGGTAGCTACTACCTTCAAAGGCAAATTGAAAGACGCCGGTGTGATTTTCTGCCCGATTTCCGAAGCCCTGCACGAACATCCGGATTTGGTGAAGCAATATCTCGGTAGCGTAGTGCCGACCGGCGACAATTTTTTCGCCGCCTTGAATTCAGCGGTATTTACCGACGGTTCCTTCGTTTATATCCCCAAAGGCGTACGTTGCCCGATGGAATTGTCCACTTACTTCAGAATCAACGCCGCCAACACCGGCCAGTTCGAACGGACCTTGATCATCGCCGACGAAGGTTCGCACGTTTCTTATCTGGAAGGCTGCACGGCACCGATGCGCGACGAAAACCAGTTGCATGCCGCAGTGGTTGAGTTGGTGGCTTTGGACAACGCCCAGATCAAATATTCCACCGTGCAAAACTGGTATCCGGGCGACAAAGACGGCAAAGGCGGTATCTACAACTTCGTCACCAAGCGCGCCGAATGTCGCGGGCATAACTCCAAAGTGTCCTGGACCCAAGTGGAAACCGGCTCGGCGATTACCTGGAAGTATCCAAGCTGCGTGTTGCTGGGCGACGATTCGGTTGGCGAGTTTTACTCGGTGGCCTTGACCAACAACCTGCAACAGGCCGATACCGGTACCAAGATGATCCATATCGGCAAAAACACCCGCAGCACCATCGTCTCGAAAGGTATTTCCGCTGGCAAGGCCCAAAACACCTATCGCGGTTTGGTTAAAGTTGCCAAGTCCGCCGAAAACGCCCGCAACCATACCCAATGTGACTCCTTGCTCGTTGGTGATAAATGCGGCGCGCATACGTTTCCTTATGTGGAAGTGAAACAACCGACTGCGCAGGTCGAGCATGAGGCGACCACTTCCAAAATCAGCGAAGACCAGTTGTTCTTCTGCCAGCAGCGCGGTTTGTCTGCGGAAGATGCCGTATCAATGATTGTGAATGGGTTTTGTAAGGAAGTGTTTAAGGAATTGCCGATGGAGTTTGCGGTGGAGGCGCAGGCGTTGTTGGGGATTAGTTTGGAAGGGGCGGTAGGTTAGAGGTGTCTCGTTGATTCCGTTCGTGGTGAGCTTGTCGAACCATAAACGGAATCAGCATTAAAGTGTCGCTGTCGCGACGGGTTGTTTTGAAGTCGGGTCTCGGCCCGACAGCCGAGATACTTTCTTTTGCTTGGCCAAAAGAAAGTATCCAAAGAAAAGGCCACCCGGAATTCCGCCTTAATCCTGCGCTTCTCGCTTTTGGCGAGGGTTTTCGGAAGGGCCATCCCTGGCCCTCCGAAAACGAGCGACATCCCTGCCGCTCCCCTGCGGGCTGATCTCGCCAAAAGCTGCGATGCTCGGGGCGGAATAACGGGAACAACCCCGTCGTGGATTTAAAGCAGTTGGATGTTTTTGATGTTGAAAGAATTTTTAGGATGTGCCGACGATAGGAGGTGCATCGTTCGCGACAGATGCGCTTCACTGCGTTCAGCACATCCTACGAGTTGCTCAATTCATCCTATAAACACTATTTGAAATAAATATTGGGCCTAATAGGTGAAGAGTTAAAGATGCGAAAATCGGAAGCGAATGTATTTAAAACGAAAGAAATGATTGTTATATACGCAATTTTTTTCTTTGTTTTTGCTAGCTATTTTATCAACTTTAATGATCAAGTTTCGAAAGATACTCAAGTTTGGGGAGCATTTGGGAGCTATATAGGTGGTATCCTCAGTCCTATCGTGGCTGTATTTGCTTTTTACTTGATTTGTAAGACTTATGAGTTGCAGAAAGATGAGCTTGAAAAGACAAGACAGTTGCTACAACAATCAACTGATGCGCAAGAAAAGAATATAAAACTAGCTGCACTAACTCAATTTATCAATATTAATTTAGAACGTATCAGCGTTTTACAAGTTGAATATGATCGAATGTTCGATATCCTTATTTCTGGGGTTAATAATACGCAGATTGTGCATAGGTTAATGTTTCTCGAAAAGTATGGAGGACTTGGAAATATTTCTCCAGATGACCCTCAATTTGAAAAAGAGATAGAAGAGTCTGAACAACGAGCTGCTGAGTGTGATTCGCTCCTAAATGAACTTAGGGAAATTGGTGAAGAGTTTTCAATGATGTTTTTTAGGTTACGGAATATAGAAATAGAGATTTCTGAATATAATATGGATATCGATAGGTTAAAAACAAAAATCATAAACATTTAAGCCCGCGTAGGTCCGATTAGCGAAGCGTAATCGGACGAATGAATTCTAATAAAGGGTTGGTTTTTCTGTTTTGGCAAGAATTATTTAGGTATTTAACTAATAGATCCAATTTTAAACATACGTCCGATTACGCTTCGCTAATCGAACCTACTATTTCGATTTATAGCTTTAATTTGCGGGATGGTTTTATTCCCGCATGCCGCGCCGAGCACCGGAGCTTTTGAGCGGATTAGCCCGTAGGGGCGCCGCATGGATGCGGCGCGTTGCCGAAGGGGCAGGAAGCCCCTTTCGGCAACCCCGTTCAAAAGCTTCGGAGCGCAGGGAACAAGCGGTATTCGGGTCGCCTTTTCTTTGGATACTTTCTTTTGGCGATGCACAAATTCGTCTGGAACGAATTTGAACAGCCGATAGGCTGGCCCGCAGGGCGAAAACCAAGGATGGTTTTCGTAGCGAAAGTATCTCGGCTGTCGGGCCGAGACCCGACTTTAAAACACCGTCGCGATAGCGACACAAAAACAAAGATTTAAGTGCTGGGTTTAAAAGCCTAGCCAAGCCAATGGTGACGCTGGAGCGTCGACGGCTGCGTTCCCACGCCGGAGCGTGGGAACGATAAGGTTCGGAAATATTTAAAAAACTTAGGTGACTAAACGTATGCTCAGCATCAAAAATCTCCACGTAACCATTAACGATAAACCCATATTAAAAGGCCTAACCCTGGACATAAACCCAGGCGAAGTCCACGCCATCATGGGCCCCAACGGTGCCGGTAAAAGCACCTTGTCGCACGTATTGTCCGGCAAGCCCGGTTACGAAGTCACCGAAGGCAGCGTGACCTACAACGGCAAAGATTTGCTGGAGATGGCCCCTGAAATCCGCGCCCGCGAAGGCGTGTTTCTAGCGTTTCAATACCCGGTGGAAATCCCCGGCGTCAGCAACATTTATCTGTTGAAGGCCGCGCTGAATGCGATGCGCAAGCATCACGGTCTGCCGGAAGTGGACGCAATGGATTTTCTGACTATCGTCAAAAGCAAGGTCAAGCTATTGCAGATGGACGAAAAATTCTTGTACCGCGCGGTTAACGAAGGTTTTTCCGGCGGCGAGAAGAAGCGCAATGAGATTTTGCAGGCGGCAGTGCTTGAACCGAAGCTGTGCATCCTCGACGAGACCGATTCGGGCTTGGACATCGACGCGCTGCGTATCGTCGCCGAGGGCGTTAACTCCCTACGTTCGGCCGAGCGTTCGTTTTTGATGATTACCCATTACCAACGCTTGTTGGATTACATCAAGCCCGATGTGGTTCATGTATTGGCAGATGGTAAGATCGTTAAATCCGGTGGCCCAGAACTGGCGCTGGAATTGGAAGAGCGCGGTTACAGTTGGCTGGAAGGGCAAGCGGCATGAGCGGCGCGGCGTACTTAGCAGAATATTCCGGCTTGGCGGCGAGTTTGCCGGGACTGGATTTGCCTTGGTTGCAAGGTTTCAGAAATCAGGCCTTGCAGACTTTCGCGGTCAATGGTTTTCCCGGCAATCGCGAGGAAGAGTGGCGTTATACCAATCTGTCGGCGCTGAATAAAACCGTGTTTGTACCCAGTGCCAATCAGCTGGTCGATGAAGATTGGTTGAACCAATACCGTTTGGAGGATGCCGCCAGTGTGGTGTTGGTTAATGGCCAATTTTCCGCGTCCTTGTCTCGGCTGCGAGATTTGTCAGGCCAAGTGTCTGTTTCCAGTTTTAAACAAGCCCTGCAAGACCGCCCGGCATGGCTGGAAAGCCGATTGGGTCAAGCTGTGACCAGCGCCGAACACAATTTGGTGGCCTTCAATAATGCCTGGTTTACCGACGGCGTGGTAATCGAAGTGGAGGCCAAGCAGCAGTTGGACAAGCCCTTGCAGATTCTGCACGTGGTGACCCACGCCGATGCGCTGGCGGCGACCCGTAATTTACTGGTGATCAACGAGCAAGCCGAAGCGGAAGTGATCGAAACCTATGTGGGCAGCATCGATAGTTATTTCACCGCCTCGGTAAACGAATGTCTGTTGGGCAGCAATGCGGGGTTGGTGCTGTACAAAGTGCAGCTTGAAGCGGAAAAGGCTCAGCATTTTGGTGGCACCTATGTGAAGCAGGCGCGGGATAGTCGCTTCAATCATCACAATTTTGCCTTGGGAAGTGCTTTGGCGCGCAGCGATATTCATAGTGATCTGGATACCGCAGCGGAGTGTTCATTGAACGGGCTATTTGTGGCCGGCAAGCGCCAGCATATCGATAACCACACTCGAATTAATCACCTAAAACCGCACGGCATTAGCCGGGAGTTTTATAAAGGCGTGTTGGATGACCGCGCGCGGGGGGTATTTCAAGGCCGGGTGATCGTGGCCGAAGATGCGCAGCGTACCGATTCGGAAATGAACAACCGCAACCTGCTGTTATCGGCGGATGCCGAAGTGGACACCAAGCCGCAGTTGGAGATTTATGCCGACGATGTGAAATGTTCGCACGGCGTGACGGTAGGGCAGTTGGAAGAAAAGTCGGTGTTTTATCTGCAATCGCGTGGCTTGGATGAAGAGGCGGCCCGTAACATTCTGACCTTTGCGTTTGCCAACGAGATGGTGGATAAGGTCGACAACGCCGAGTTGAAAGCCTTGCTGTTGGAGCAACTGTTGGTGCGGTTTCCGGCGATCAGCTTATAAGATAGCCGCGACCGAAACCTGAAGCGCCGGTAACGCCACGAGATTGAAACTATCGGCTTTTGTCAGTAGCGATTTATCCAAATAGTCACCGTCTTGCGGTTGCCGATACACTTCCAGGCACTCGTCGACCAGATTGACGATCCAGTATTCGGTAATGCCGTGGGTGGCATACAGGCGCAGTTTTTGGGTGCGGTCGAAGCGTAAGGTACTGTCGGAGACTTCAACCAGTAGCAAGACGTCGGCAGCGCTAGGGTGGCGGGTTGTGTAGTCGTCGGTATCCGGCTTTACCAAAACTAAATCAGGTTCGGGTTCGGATAGATCGCCAAGTTGGATGGGGTTTTGAGACCGAATCGAAACGGTGTCATCCAACAAACGGAAGAAGTAACGAGTTAACCGGGTAACATGTCCTGCATGATTAAATCCTATCGGCGCCATGTGTAAGATTTCTCCTTCGATGAGTTCCATACGAGCTTCCGGCGGGAAAATCCCGGCTTCCCCCATGCGGTGCCACTCGGCGATGTCAGTAAGGTGTTTTTGCGGAAAGACGGCGACCATAGTTTTATCCCATTAGCGAATCGACTTACTCGATTCTAGTGTTTAGTACAGACGAAATCAATTAAACCAAACAGTTAGCGATGAGCATATTTCCAATTGAACAAATCCGTGCCGATTTTCCCATCCTCGGCGAAACCATCCGTAACAAACCCTTGGTATACCTGGATAACGCTGCCAGTTGCCATAAACCGCAAGCGGTCATCGACAGCATCCTACACACCTATAGTCATGAATACGCCAACATCCATCGCGGTGTGCACACCTTAAGCGTCCGCGCCACGGATAAGTTTGAAGGGGCTCGGGAAAAGGTCAGGGCGTTTATCAATGCCGCCAGCGTTAAGGAAATCATCTTCGTACGTGGGGCCACCGAGGCGATTAACCTGGTCGCGCAAAGCTACGGTAAATCGCAACTCAAAGCCGGCGATGAAATCGTCATCAGCGCGATGGAACATCACGCCAACATCGTGCCTTGGCAAATGCTTTGCCAGCAGATCGGTGCGGTGCTGAAGGTCGCGCCGATGAATCAACAAGGCGAATTGCTGTTCGACGAATTCGAAAAACTGTTGAACGCCAATACCAAACTGGTAGCGATCACTCAAATGTCCAATGCGCTGGGTACGATCAATCCGGTAGAGCAGATTATCGCCGCAGCCCATGCCAAGCAGATTCCGGTATTGTTGGATGGTGCTCAGGCGATTCCGCATATGGCGGTGGATGTGCAAGCCTTGGATTGCGATTTTTACGTGTTTTCCGGGCACAAGCTTTACGGACCGTCCGGCACCGGTGTGCTTTACGGTAAGCAAGCGCTGTTGGAAGCGATGCCTCCGTATCAAGGCGGTGGTGACATGATTCGGCAGGTCACTTTCGAAAAAACCGAATACGCCGGTCTGCCGCATAAATTTGAAGCCGGCACGCCGGCCATCGCCGAAATTATCGGTTTGGGTGCGGCAATCGATTACGTCAGCGGTATTGGCATGGACAACATCGCCGCCTACGAAGCCGAGTTGCTGGATTACGCCACGCAGCAAGCCGAGCAGATCAAGGGCCTGAACATCATCGGCCAGGCGGCGCACAAAGGTGGCATCTTGTCGTTTACCCTGGATCGGATTCATCCGCACGACATCGGCACCATGCTGGATAGTTTGGGCATCGCCATCCGCGCCGGTCACCATTGCGCGATGCCGGTGATGGATTTTTACGGCGTTCCGGCCACGGCGCGGGCCTCGTTTGCCATGTACAATACCCGCCAAGAAATCGATGTGTTGATGCAAGGCATCCAATCCCTAATAGAGGTGTTCGGCTAATGTTTGAAGATTTACGCGATCTATACCAAGAGGTCATATTCGACCACAACCGCAATCCGCGCAATTTCCGGGTGATGGCTGATGCCAATCGCCAAGTGGAAGGTTTCAATCCCTTGTGCGGCGATAGGCTGACGCTGTTTTTGAAAATCGACGATCACGTGATTAGCGACGCCAGTTTTCAAGGTTCCGGTTGTGCGATTTCCACGGCGTCCGTATCGTTGATGACCGAAATCGTCAAAGGTAAAACCGAAGCCGAGGCCGATGCCTTGTTCAAACAATTTCATGAAATGACCACCGGCAAAACCGAGGAAATCAATCTGGAGGCCATCGGTAAACTGGCGGTATTGGCCGGCGTGCGCGAATATCCTGCCAGGGTGAAATGCGCGACTTTGGCTTGGCATACCTTGGATGCTGCTTTGAAAAACGAAGCGCAGTCGATCTCCACCGAATAAGTTATCGCGCGTGAGGAGTTTGTCCGAGCAGGGGGCGGTGGTTTATGCCGATGACTCGGTGTTGTCCGCCAGTCAGGCTCTCGCCGAACGCTTGGGCTGGCCTTTGCTGGCCTTGCAAAGTTTACCCGCTGAATTGCCGCAAACGTTCTTTCTTTGTTATCGGGATGCTTGTCTGAAGTTGCTGGATAAACAAACCCTGAAAAAGGGTGGTTTGGCGGTGGATGTCGATCCGCGTCCCGGCGAGCAGCATTCCTACCCAGCTCCCAAAAAAGACTTGTTGGCGCAGGCCATCGGCAAGAAAACCAAAACCGTCGTCGATGGCACCACAGGCTGGGCCCAAGATAGCTTGGCGCTATTTCGCATGGGTTATCAACTGACCTGCATCGAGCGCTCGCCGGTGATGGCCGAGCTGATTGCCGATGGTTTTCAGCGTCTGGCGCGGAAGGATTGGGTGCTAAACCGGCAGTTGCAAACGCCCGAGTTAATGGTTGGAAATGCCATCGAATTACTGGCGGGTTTATCGGAAACACCGGATTGCATTTATCTGGACCCGATGTTTCCAGCCAAGCGCAAGCAAACCGCGGCAACCCGGAAATCGATGGCCATACTGCGCGATATATTGGGGGACGACCTGGATAGGGCGGAATTGTTCGCGACGGCTTGGCAAGCTACCGGCAAGCGGGTGGTAGTGAAAAGCCCCGACTATGCGGAGCCGCTGGGCGGCAAGCCTAGCGAAACTTATCAGGGTAAATTGCTTAGATACGATGTTTATCTGAAATGACTTTGCAGACGAAACTTAAACCCAAACGAGGCAAGCATGAGTGATTGGATAGATGTGGTGGCCGAATCGGCACTGGCAAACGGGGAGCATGTGCTGGTGGATGTCGATGGTACCGATGTGGCGGTTTTTAAAATCGATGGACAGTGTTATGCGATCGAAGACGTGTGCAGCCATGACGGCGCTGAAATCGCCAGTGGCGAGCTTGACGGCGACGAAATTGTTTGCCCGCGCCACGGCGCCCGGTTTTGCGTGAAAACCGGCGCGGTAAAATGTGCGCCGGCTTACGAAGATGTGGCTACTTTTGCGGTACGGATAGTTGACGGCCGGATACAAGTCGAGAATCCTAACTAAACCGGCGCCAGGCAAAAGATAAACGGCGAAAAAAGCCAGTCGGCGTTAGAATTCCCGATCTTTCGCGATTCAACCGTAACAACTCCCGCATCATCATGGAACACTTCATCTGGAATATAGACCCTATTCTCGTCGACTTCGGCTTCTTGAAAATCCGTTGGTACGGCTTGATGTTCGCATCCGGCTTTGTCGGCAGTTTTTTAACCATGCAATGGATTTACCAGCGTGAAGGTAAGAACATCGAAGAGCTGGATACCTTGCTTTGGTACATGGTGATTGCCACCATCGTCGGTGCGCGCCTGGGTCATACCATGCTCTACGATCCTGCTTATTATTTGTCTCACCCTTTGAAAATCCTGGCAGTCTGGGAAGGTGGGTTGGCCAGTCACGGCGCGACGCTGGGTATCATTCTGGCTTTATATTTATACCGGCGCAAATACAGTGATAGTTATTTCTGGTTGTTGGATCGCGTCAGTATCCCGACTGCGTTGGCCGGTGCGCTGATTCGCATCGGTAATTTTTTCAACTCCGAGATTTTAGGGATTCCGTCAGAACAACCCTGGGCCGTGGTGTTTGCGCGGATCGATCCGCTGCCGCGTCATCCGGTACAGCTATACGAAGCAGTGTGTTATCTGCTGATTTATGGGATTTCGTTGGCGATTTATAAAAAACACGCAGATAAGCCCGGTTTTGTGTTTGGCTGTTTCATCAGCATGCTGTTCAGCGTGCGGTTTGTTCTGGAATACTTTAAAACCGAGCAAGCCATGTACGACACCGGGGTGATGTTCACCACCGGCCAGCTACTCAGTATGCCGTTCGTGCTGGCCGGCATTGGCTGCATCGTTTGGTCTATGAAAAACCATCAGCCCAAGCCTGTCGCTTAATCGTTTATAATCCCCGACTTTCAATCGCCGGGGCTGCCCGGCGTATGCTGCCCCGTTGGGGTATCTGTTTCGGTTTTGAGAGTTCATGCAAGAAATTAATCCCATTAAATACAAAATAGCCGACCTGCGTGAGCGTAGCGCCGGTCTGAAAAGCTATCTGGATTTCGATACAAAAAGTGAGCGTTTGGTGGAAGTGCTGCGCGAGCTGGAAGATCCGGCGATCTGGAATAAGCCGGAACAAGCGCAAGCCATGGGTAAGGAGAGGGCAATGTTGGAAGGCATTGTCAATACTATCCTGGAACTGGAACAAGGCCTGTCCGACGCTGAAGAATTGCTGTTGATGGCGGTGGAAGAAAACGACGAAGATACCGTCGATACCGTGGCCGCCGATCTCGAAGAGTACGAAAAGAAAGTCGCGGCGTTGGAATTTCAACGCATGTTTGCCGGGGAAATGGACCCAAACAATGCGTTTTTGGATATTCAGGCCGGTTCCGGTGGTACCGAGGCCCAGGATTGGGCATCCATGATCGAACGGATGTATTTACGCTGGGGCGAGGCCAAGGGCTTTAAAACCGAGCTCATTGAAGAATCGCCTGGCGACGTGGCCGGCATCAAGAGCGCGACTATCAAGTTCGAAGGGCCGTATGCCTTTGGCTGGCTGCGCACCGAAACCGGCGTACATCGTTTGGTGAGAAAATCGCCGTTCGATTCCGGCAACCGCCGCCACACGTCGTTTGCCTCGGTATTTGTCTCACCTGAAATCGACGATGACGTCGAAATTGATATTAATCCCGCCGATTTGCGTATTGACGTGTACCGGGCCAGCGGTGCCGGTGGCCAGCACGTCAACCGGACCGAATCGGCGGTGCGGATTACCCATGGCCCCAGCGGTATCGTCACCCAATGCCAAAGCGATCGCTCGCAGCACAAAAATAAAGACACTGCGATGAAGCAGCTAAAAGCCAAACTGTACGAGATGGAAATGCTGAAACGTAGCGAAGGCTTGCAGGCGATTGAAGATTCCAAGTCCGACATCGGCTGGGGCAGCCAGATTCGCTCCTACGTATTGGATCAATCCCGCATCAAGGACCTACGTACCAATGTCGAAACCGGCAATACCCAGGCGGTTTTGGATGGCTCGCTGGATCAGTTTATTGAGGCTAGTTTGAAGAGCGGGTTGTAAGTTTGATAATCATTAATTACGTCGTCGCCAAAGCATGAGTGGTGTGTTTGAATGACACAAAATAACAACGAATTTTCATCTTTATCTGATCATGAACTCGTGGATGCGTATGGGCATTCTGGAGACCCTTGGGTTCATGAAATGATTAGAGCAGAAGAACGTCGGCGCATGGCCGAGCGTGCTTTAGCTCAAGCGACAATATCCAACAAAATCGCAATCGCTTCTTTGGTGATAGCATTTGCAAGCCTAATTGTTGCGATTCTAGCATTACTTAAAACTGATTGACGCACACTGGGCATCATAGGGAAACGCTCCCGCTTTACTTCAAGCTCTGAATTTACTGTCGGAGGGACTATGAAAGGTTTTTCACGGATTACGTTTGACGCTACGGTGATGGGCGGAAAACCCTGTCTGCGAGGACTAAGGGTGACAGCGGGAATGCTTGTTGGTTTGGTGGCCAGTGGCTATTCGACCGAACAGATACTGGAGTTGTACCCTTATTTGGAAGCCGATGATGTTACGGAAGCCCTTCGTTTCGCCGCGTGGAGAGCCGAGGAGATTGAGTTACCATTGAATGCCGCGTGAAAATATTATTGGACATGAATTTATCCCCTGCTTGGACAGGTGTGCTAAACCAAGCAGGGTTCGATTCCGTACACTGGTCCACAGTCGGCCCTGCGGATGCTCCAGACGTTCAGTTATTTAAATGGGCCAGGGAAAATGAAGCCGTGGTATTTACCCACGATTTGGATTTTGGCGCGCTGTTAGCGTTGACCGGTGTGGAAGCACCGAGCGTGTTTCAAATTCGTACCCAAAATATTTCACCACAAGTGCTCGGACCGAGAGCTATTGAATTGTTGCACCGCTTCAAAACGGAGCTTGATAATGGTGCTTTGATCGTTGCCGACGAATTGCGCGAAAGAGTAAGGTTGTTGCCCTTAAGTCGCTAAATTTAAGCCTAATTTATCTCTATTAATAATTTTTGAAAATGTCAGAACTCGAACACGACGAACAAGAACAGATCAAACAACGCCGCGAAAAACTAAACGCCCTACGCGAAGAAGGTATTGCATTTCCCACCGATTTTCGGCGTAATGTGGTGGCTGGTGAATTGTTGGCCGAATACGGCGATAAATCTGAAGACGAATTATTAGCCGAACCGATTCGGGTGAAGATCGCCGGGCGGATGATGACGCGGCGTATCATGGGCAAAGCCAGTTTCTGCCATTTGCAGGATATGTCCGGACAGATTCAGGTTTACGTGGCTCGAGATAATCTGCCAGAAGGCGTTTATAACGACCAGTTCAAGAAGTGGGACATCGGTGACATTATCGGTGCCGAGGGCGTGTTGTTCAAAACTAAGGTTGGGGAGCTTAGCGTTAAGGTTGATGACATTCGACTGCTGACTAAAGCGTTGCGGCCGTTGCCGGAAAAATTCCACGGTATCGCCGATCAAGAGATCAAATATCGTCAGCGTTATCTGGATTTGATCATGAGCGACGAGACGCGCAAAACCTTCCTGATGCGTTCGAAGATCGTCAATTACATCCGCGAATTTTTGATCGCGCGCGACTTCCTGGAAGTCGAAACACCGATGATGCAAGTCATCCCAGGTGGCGCCACCGCGCGGCCATTTACGACGTTCCACAATGCGCTGGATATGGAATTGTATCTGCGCATCGCCCCGGAGCTGTATTTGAAGCGGTTGGTGGTGGGCGGCTTCGAACGGGTGTTCGAGATCAATCGTAATTTTCGTAACGAAGGCTTGTCGACCCGCCACAACCCCGAATTCACGATGATGGAGTTCTACCAAGCCTACGCCGAGTATGGCGACTTGATGGATCTGACCGAAGCGATGCTAAAAGGCATAGCCGAAGATGTGGTAGGTAATAGCGTTATTGAATATCAAGGTGATCAATACGATTTCGGCAAACCGTTCGCGCGGATGACAGTGTTGGAGTCGATTTTGCATTTCAACCCGGAGTTGACACTGGCCGATTTGACCACTCGCGAAGCGGCCGTGAAAGTCGCCGAGAATCTGAAAATTCCGGTGAAAGACAGTTATGGCTTGGGTAAGGTACAGATCGAGATTTTCGAAAAAACCGTCGAACATCGCTTGATGAATCCAACTTTCATTACCGCTTATCCGGTAGAAGTATCACCGCTGGCGCGCCGTAATGACAACGATCCGCATGTTACCGATCGCTTCGAGTTTTTCGTCGGCGGCCGCGAGATTGCCAACGGCTTTACCGAGTTGAACGACGCCGAAGACCAAGCCGAGCGCTTCCAGAAACAGGTCGAGGAAAAAGAAGCCGGCGACAACGAAGCGATGCATTTCGATGCCGACTACATTACCGCGCTGGAGCACGGCATGCCGCCGACCGCAGGCGAGGGCATTGGTATCGACCGCTTGGTAATGCTGTTTACCAACTCACCGAGTATCCGCGACGTACTGCTGTTTCCGCATATGCGCCCCAAAAACTGATGACGCAATCAGACGTCTATTTCGTGTTATCGCTATTGGATCTAAGAGAAAATTATGAGCGTTGAAGCCAAAGAATTTAAAAATGCCCTCAAGTTGTGGGCTAGCGGCGTGACAGTGGTTACGACTCAGGGGCGTGATAGTCAGCCCAGAGGCATGACCGCGACCGCATTCAGTAGTGTGTCCCTGGAGCCCCCGCAAATTCTGGTGTGTTTGAATCAGGCTACCGATACCGGTGCTGCATTGCTGGAAAGCCGCCGCTTTGCGGTTAACATCCTGAACAGCGCACAAGAAGACGTTTCCAACCAATTTGCCGGTAGCACCACCCAAGAACAGCGTTTTGCCAGCATTGCCTGGCAAGCGGGTGAAAATGGCGCGCCTATTTTGAGCGAAGCTCTGGCGGCACTGGAGTGTCGGGTAGTGCAACAAGTTCAGGCCGGTAGCCACTGGGTGATTATCGGTGAGGTCGATAGCGTGGTTTGCCGGGAAGGCGAGCCTTTGCTTTACTATCATTCTGCTTACCGCACGGTGGCGGCGCAAGATTAAGCCAAATATCCTCGTTGCGAATTGTTGCTTGATAGAGCTGACAATTGTCGTATACCCGACAAATTTCTCATGAATTGTGTGTGAATAGACGCGATTGTTGCCGGGTTTGTTGATTTGTAACGCCATGAACCGCATGAAAAATAACGGTCATATAGATATGGCCGATTTTTTGCTTGGGAGAGATTGGATTTTATCCATCTTTCAGAGTTATCACGGAGTTATCAATGTCAATCAAGGTTATCAAAGAGTTTTCTGAAAAATCCAAAAGCGATGAGGGCTTGAAAGAAAAGCTGAAAGCCTGTCTCAAAATCAAGGAGCTATTGTTATTGGGTAAGGAATACGGGTTCGAAATCGATGAAGTGGAATTGTACCCACCCAACGAGCCGCAATTTGTTGAAGAACAGCTTTCAGAAAAACTTGCCAAAGCTCTCCTCAGAGTTTAACGATTGAGTGCCATCCTGCTTCCCGGCGGGGTGGCACCGTTATCGGTAAGGCGTAAAACGGCAGTCCGTAAATTCTAAAAACGACTCGACAACGGTAAACTACACGTTTGCGGCTATCGAGGAGTTTTCAAACATGTTCAATGCTATCCACGCTCCCCAACTGATGGGGATACTCAATGTCACTCCCGATAGTTTTTCCGATGGCGGCAAATTTACCGGCGTGGCGGCAGCGATAGCTCAAGCTGAAAAAATGATCGCTGAAGGCGCCGATATTATCGATGTCGGCGGTGAGTCGACGCGGCCTGGCTCCGATCCCGTTATGGCGGATGAGCAAATTCGCCGGGTGGTGCCGGTGATTAGCGCGATCCGTGCGAACAATCCCCAAGTTCAAATCAGTATAGATACCACCTTAAGCCAGGTTGCTGCAGCGGCGGTGACGGCGGGGGCGAGTATCATCAACGATGTCTCCGCCGGCCAAGGCGACCCTAAGATGTTGGCTTTTGCGGCAACAGCGCAAGTTCCGATCATCCTGATGCATATGCAGGGCACACCTAAAACCATGCAAGACCGACCGCATTACGGCAATGTACTGGCCGAAGTGATCGCTGCTTTGCAACAACGTATTACCGAAGCGTTAGCGGCAGGCGTGTTGGCGGAAAACATTGCTATAGATCCCGGCATCGGTTTCGGTAAGGGCAAGCAAGACAATATCGATTTGTTAGCACATTTGCGTAGCTTTGTTGGTTTGGGTTACCCGGTGTTGCTGGGTACCAGCCGCAAGCGCTTCATGGGCAGCATCTGCAATGTCAGCGAACCCGCAGAGTTGGTTACCGCGACAGCCGTGACCACGGCGTTAGGGGTGATGGCGGGAGTGCAAATGTTTCGGGTTCATGATGTCAAAGCCAACCGGCAGGCAGCGGATGTGGCGTGGGCCATCAAGCAGGCACAGTGACCGATCTCCATCCGCTGCTACAGAAATTGCAGGCTAAATTGGCGGTATCGCCGCTGACTAAGATCAACGACCCGGAATTAGCGGACCGACAGTTGGAGTTGTGGATCAAGCGCGATGACTTGCTACATCCGATTATCTCCGGCAACAAATGGCGCAAGCTCAAATATATCCTCAATCAGGCCTTACACAATGGCGCCGACAGTATCGTCAGCATGGGCGGCGCCTATTCCAATCATTTACACGCCCTGGCTTTTACCGGTAAAGCCTTGGGGCTGAAAACCATAGGCTATATTCGCGGCGAGCGGCCCGCGCAACTTAATGCCACGCTGCATGATTTACTTGATTGGGGCATGGAGCTGCGTTTTGTGTCGCGTAGCGACTACCGGCAATTGCGCGATTACAAAGGTCACGACAGCTTACCTGAACTGCAGGCCGGCCAATATTGGCTGCCGGAAGGTGGAGCCACCGACTTGGCTTTGCAAGGCGTTGCCGAACTGATCGATGAAATTGACGTCGGCTTTGATACGCTGGTCGTTGCCTGCGGCACGGGCACCACTTTGGCAGGTTTGCTTACCTCGCCGCTAACTCAACAGGCTATCGGTGCGGCAGCGCTGAAGGGTGGCGACTTTCTAATCGACGATGTCGAGCAATTGCTGAATAATCAGGGAATCATCAGTCATGCGGACCGGCGAATTCTGGTGGATTACCATTTCGGCGGTTTCGCCAAAACGACGCCGGCTTTGTTGGCGTTTATGCAGGATTTTCAACGGCAACACGGTATCGAGCTGGAACCGATCTACACCGGAAAATTGCTGTTTGCGCTCTACGATTTAATCCGGAAGGGGTATTTCCCGGCTGGGCAGCGGATAGTGGCAATCCATACCGGCGGTTTGCAAGGCAAGCGCAAGTAATATTCCCTGTCGTGTTACCAGTTAAAAATCAGATAGATATTGAGTCATTACCCAAAATGGTGATAATAGCCGCTGCCTAAAAAATAATAACAAGGTGGCACCGTGGTTGCGCAGATCATTTCATTCCCCGAGCAAAAAAGTAGCAATAAACTGGCGGTGTCTTTCCGCTTTTTACTGAGTTTGTACGCCATTGTGCCGCTGTGTTTATTGGTTCTTTGGCTAGACGAATTCGGCTTCAATTTCGCATTACGCGATATGCTGCCCAGTAGCCCGACCCATTTTTTGTTGTTTCAAATTTTGTTCGGTACTCCGCATATCGTCGCCAGTAACCTATTGTTGGTCAGTCATCAGGACTATCTGCAAGCCTTTAAAGGCAAATTAATCGCCATGACTTTGTTTATCATGGTGTTTTTCGGTATCGGCAGTCTGTTTATTCCATACCGTGCGCTATACATCATTACCGCTTGCTGGACGGTATATCACGTTTTGAAGCAACAGCAGGGTATCGCCAAGGCAGTGTGTCGTTTGCCTAATTGGGCGTTTTATCTGCAATTGTGGCTCAGCGTTAGTGCAGGGATTTTTATCTACATGGGGATATTTTTAAAAAATAGCCTGGAGCCTGAACAAGCGGCGTTGGTGTTGCAAATTGCCAGCGTGCTGACGACGGCTTTGGTTATCAGCACGGTGTTTTGCCAACGTTACGTGCCCAGCCGCTTGGGTATCTATTTTTTGTGGGCCAACACACTGCTGGTCGTTAGCAGTTGGTATGTTTACAGCCAGCAATACTATTTCTTGGCGATCTTGATGCCGCGCTTGGTGCACGACATCACCGCTTATAGTTTTTACGTGACTCACGATGTGAATCGCCACAGCGAACAGCCGCAGAATAATTTGTTCCGAGCTGCAACGGCGATTCGATTACCCGTTTGGCTGGTATTGCCGCTGCTGTCGTTTGTGTTGACCTACCTGTTACAGGCTTATGGCGACGATCTGGTCAATTTATTGTTGCAAACCCTGTTTTCCACGCAAATTTATAAAGCCGTAACCTTGGGTTTTCTTGGATATTTGGCCCTGATGCATTATTACACCGAGGCCTTCGTATGGGCTGCCGGCTCGCCGCTAAGGCGTTATATTCGCTTTAGCGGCGTCTAATCGCCTAGTGTGGCAGCGTGTAACCCACTTTAATGGTGACCTGCCAATGCGCGACCTTGCCGTTATCGATATGGCCGCGGGTTTCCACAACTTCAAACCAACGCATGTTTTGGATGGTTTCGCCGGCCTTGGCGACGGCGTTTTCGATAGCTTGCTGGATGCCCAGGCTGGATGAACCGGTCAGTTCGACTTTTTGATAGACATGTTCTGGCATGTTATTTACTCCGCTTGAGGGTTGAATAAGGCTTGGTAGGCGCGCGCGGCCGCTTCCGGTTCATGGTCAAATATGCCGCCTATCACCGCTAATAAGTCTGCGCCTGCCGCCAATAAAGTTCCACCATTTTCCGGCAGAATGCCGCCGATGGCGACTATCGGCACATTTATCAATTGTTTGGCGCGATGCAGGCTGATAATGTCGGCGGGGGCGGCCAACGGTTTTGAACCGGACGGGAAGAAGCGGCCGAATGCGACGTAGTCGGCGCCGGCAGCGGCCATGTTCTGTGCTTTATCCACATCGTTATAACACGATACGCCGATGATGGCGTCCTGGCCCAACAGGCGCCGCGCTGTGGCGATTTCGCCATCGTCGCGACCTAGATGCACACCGTCAGCATCAACCGCCAACGCCAACTCGACGCTGTCGTTAATCAATAGCGGAGCATCGTAAGCGTGGCAAACTTCCAACAAAAGCCTCGCTAATTGCGGCGCATCCAGCGGATTTTTGTCGCGGTATTGAATCACGCTAGCCCCGCCGCGCAAGGCCGCTTCGACGTCTTTTACAATTTGGGCAATCGTTTTGTTTTCGGGTTGGGTGATGGCGTACAAACCCTCGTGCGGAAATTTCATGCTTCCACCCAAAACAGCCGGTCGGGGTTGTATTGGCCTTGTCCCGGACGATAGGCGGCGGCCAGCGACTGCCAGGTAAATTCCTGAGCTTCGCTAACGGCGGTAAACACGTCCAGACGTTGCGCCAGCAGCGCGGCGCTGGCGCTGGCCAGCGTGCAACCCGAGCCGTGATAGCTCTGCGGCAAACGCTCCCAGTTAAAGGTTTCATTGAGATCGTCGGGCATGTACAAGCGGTTATGCACCAGCTCCGAGCTTTCGTGGGTGCCGGTGATCAGCACGTATTTAGCGCCTTTGCCTTGCAAGAAACGGCCGCAGTCGCTCAAATCGTTTTGCCCGGATAGGCGGCGGGCTTCCTCGCTATTGGGTGTCAATAAGGTGGTCAACGGCAGTAGTTGCCCGACGATGACATCAATTAATCGCTGGCCGGCCAATGCAGTGCCGCCGCCGGCTGCCAGTACCGGGTCCAGCACCACCGGAATAGCCGGATGTTGCCGCAAAATTTGCGCAATCGCTACAGCAACGCCGGCGTCGCCGATCAGGCCGATTTTGAACGCGGAGACTTTAAAGTCCGCCAACAGAGTTTGTGCCTGGCTGAGAATGTCTGCGGGCTGTTGCGGAATCAGCTTCTTGACGTTGCGGCTGTCCTGTTCGGTTAACGCCGTAATCACACTAGCCGCATGGCATTGGTGGCTAATGATGGCCTCGATGTCGGCTTGCACACCGGCGCCACCGCTGGGATCGTGACCGGAAAAACAGACTACCACCGGGCGGTTGCGGCTCATAAGCCGTCTCCATTCAGCAAGGCTAGAAACTCTTGTTCGCTGATGACGCTGACGCCTTTCTCGCGAGCGGCGTTGGTTTTATTGGCGCCGACATTGTCGCCGGCTACCAGATAGTCGGTTTTCGCCGACACCGAGCTACCGACTTTAGCGCCTTTTGCTTTGGCTAGTTTGCTCAAGTCGTCGCGGCTGCCGCTGTGTAGGGTGCCGGTGAACACCAAGGTTTTGCCGGCTAGCGGATGGGCGTTGTCTGTGGCTTGGTTTTGCGTTGGGGTGAGAGTAAAACCCAGCGCCATCAGGCTGTCGAATAAAGGTTTGATTTTGCCAAAGCCTTCGGTGATTACCGCGGCGGTTTTTTCCGCAAAGCCCTCGATGGCGACGATGTCGGCTTCGCTGAGATTGAAAATCTCCGGCAACGCATAATGTGCCAGCAGCCGTTCGCAGTTGCCCAGACCCATTCGAAATACCCCAAACGCGGACAGAAAACGCCAGTCTTCGATGGCTTCGTTGCGGCTGCGCAGCAATTGATCGACCAGGTTTTGCGATTGCTTGGGGCCGAAGCCCATGTTTTCGAATTCTGCGGCGGTTAAGGCGTAAATCTGGTCGACGCTTCGGATTTCGTTTTCGTAAAGCTTCTTGATGGTCGCAGCCCCGAAGCCGTCGTTGTTTTTCAGCACCCGGAAGAAATGTTCCATGCTGTTGCTGATTTGCGCCGGGCATTCCAGGTTGTTGGGGCAGACTAAATAGTCGTTGTCCCAAATCAATTCGTGGCCGCAGCTGGGGCAGGCACTAGGTACTTGCGGTTCGGCCGGACGCAGAACTTCCTCGATTTTGGGTATCACTTCGCCGGAGCGGGCCAGGCGGATCAGCGCACCGGGGCCAATGCCTTTATCCAATACCATTTTGTAATGATGGGCGGTGGCTCTGGAGAGCAGGGCGCCGCTAAGGCGCACCGGTTCCAACTCGGCGACCGGGGTGATGCGGCCGGAGCGCGAGGTTTGCGGCGTGACGCCGATGACGGTGACTTCTGCGGTTTCCAGGTTTTCTTTGTAAGCCAGCTGCCAGCGGTGATGGTGGCGGGTGGCGCCCATCGCTTGTTTGAGTTGCTCGTCGACGATTTCCAGAATCACGCCGTCCACGTCGTAATCGAGCTTATGCCAGATGTCTTTGACGATGGTTTCGAAGTTGTCGATCAGGTCCTGCCAGACTCCCTCCCAGCAAGGCAATATAGCAAACGGATAAAACACCGCGGCATGATCGGCGATGGCGCGTTCGGCGTGCTCGTCCAGTTCCTTTTCCTTGATCACGCTGGCTTGGAAGTTACGGGCGTTGTCGAAATATTCGGCCAGATTAGCGTCGAAATAACTGCGGCTGACCACAATTTCACCGGCGCCCAGGCCTCGCGGGCCCTGATTGGCGACTTGCAAGCCGCGCTCGAATACGCGGGTGATGTCGGTGCCTTTGCGGCCGTCGCCGCGGGTATACAGCATCCGGCCGTCGTCATAGGCGGCGTAACCATCCAACTTGGGCGTGACTTTAAAAGTCAGTTCGGCAAAGTTTTTGTCCAGATCGACAGCGGCTTTTTCGATGCGGCCGGCCCAGCGTTCCACTTCTTCTCGGCTATAGGCTTTGTCGGTGGAGAGCATCACAGTTGGCAGATCGACGGTTTTACCCGCGAAAGCCGGTTCCGGCTCGACTGTGTGCAACAGCGGATGCTCGGGATGACGTCTTTTCAGTTCTGCCAGATAAACGAAGTCGTAATCGGTATCGCTGATGATCGGTTCGCCGCCGCGATACAAAGCGTTGGCAATCTCCAGGAACGTCACTAATTCACTGTCCGTCACGGTATGCAGCAAATCCGCGTGTGTGCACAATTCGCAAAAACGATTCTCACCAAGATCGTTCGAACTTAGCGTGGTCTGCAAAAGAATAGCTTTTTGACTGTCGGTAAGCATGCCGGGGATAGATGTGTCGGGTAGGGCGGCGATTATAGAGGATAATATCGCAAAAAAAAGGCGGGAGAGAGAACTCGCCCGCCGAAGCATCTATCTTTCAAGAGGATCATGTCAACGGTAGGAAATCGCGTGACATGGGCTTAATATAAAGTTTTCTAGGGAACAAGCGTTGATCTAGGTCAATATTTGGCGGGTTATTGAATAGCCTGTTCTTCAGCCGTGTTGGTGGCGGGGTGGCAGGTTTTACACAAGCCGTGAATTTCAATGGTTTTACGCTGCGGTACGAAGCCGGCATCGCCAAGTTCTTTGGATAATGCGCTGAGTACCGAAGGCGCGGCGCGCTCCTGAACCGTATGGCACGCGGTGCAGATTAACAGTAGTTGATCGTGTTGGGTGCCGGAGCAGTGGCAGCCGACGAACGCATTTAAACTCTCCACCCGATGAATCAGGCCTTGTTCCAACAGAAAATCCAAGGCCCGGTAGACTGTCGAGGGTTTTGCGGCGTCGTTTACCGGCCTGATTTGATCCAGCAAGTCGTAGGCTTTAACGGCCTTATGACTGTTCCAGATCAGCTCCAAAATCTTATGGCGGATGGGGGTCAGTTGTACGCCGCGCGTCAAGCAAAGTTGTTCGGCTACACTTATCGCCCTGTGGATGCATACGTTATGGTCATGCTCTGGTGCCGGGAAAATTGCTTGGTCGGTCATTTTGCAAAGGGTGATTGGGTTCATTCATTTTGTGGATGCGGTAAGTTATAGTGCCAGCATAAACAACCCATTTCAAATCGGATTACCAAATAAATTTTGTGTGTTTTTAAGGCGCGCGGTTAAGCGCCATAGTATGGTTGTTTGGCGGTTTCTCGGCGGACTTTTGCGAGCGGCTATAAGTAATTTTGAGGCAATAAATGAGAAGGATTACATTCCTGGTTTATGCAGTGCTATGGATTTTGTTGATTAGCCTGAACCTTTACCAGCAAGTCACGGATACCAAACAGTACGCGCAAAAAATTGCCACGCGGCAGGCAGAGATGTTTTTCGATCACATCGTATTGATCAGAAAATGGAATGCGTTGCACGGCGGCGTTTACGTGCCTATCACCGAGAGTACTCAGCCCAATCCTTACCTGGAAGTTCCTCATCGCGATGTAGAGACCACCGATGGCAAGCACCTGACTTTAATTAATCCAGCTTATATGACTCGGCAGCTCTCGGAAATGGGTGACGAATCGGATATTGCCTTTCATATTACCGGTTTTAATCCGATTCGCCCGGAAAATCGGCCGGACCAATGGGAAGCAGAGGCATTGTTGGCGTTCCAGCAAGGTCAAAAAAGTGTGAGCAGTATCGGCACTATCAACGGACAGTCTTTTTATCGTTACATGGCGCCGCTGCATGTCGATCAAAGTTGCCTCGTTTGCCATCAGCGGCAAGGCTATAAAGAGGGCGATATTCGCGGCGGTATTAGTGTCAGTATTCCCAGTGCCAGTATCGATGCTTTTGTGAGCGAGCGTCTGGAGCATTTGACAATCACCCATGCAATTGTGGCAGTTATCGGTTTGATCGTATTGCTGTTGTCTTATTTGGCGCAAGCCAGACTAAGCCTGCGCCTGGATAAAGCCAAAAGCCGTATGCAACTGGCGTATCTGGATTCGTTGACCTTGCTACCCAATCGCCGTTACTACGATGCCTTTGTAAAAAGGGAGTGGAAGCGCGCCTTGCGGCATAAATATCCTATCTCGATGATCATGATAGACATCGATTTCTTCAAGCTATACAACGACAATCTCGGACATATCGAGGGCGATCATTGTTTGCGGCAAGTGGCTAAAACCTTGAAGCGTTTCTTTAGAAGGCCGGGCGATTTGATTGCACGTTACGGTGGCGAAGAGTTTTGCGTGGTCGCGGCCTGCGATGCCGAACAAATCATGGTGTTGGCCGAAATTCTGCGTAAAGCCGTCGAGAATATGCGTCTGCCGCATCCGGCTTCCAAAATTTCCGAATTTGTGACTATCAGTCTTGGCGTTGCCAGTATCGTTCCGAGTGACGACCTGTCTTTCGAAAGCCTGCTGCACGCTGCGGATCAGGCGCTATACGATGCCAAGGCCACCGGTAGAAACCGGGTTGGCAAACGCCGGGTTTGAAACGATGGCCAGGGCCGGTGTTTGACCGGCCCTGGCCATGTCAGTTACGAATATTTTTCCAATAGTTTGGCATGAGCGGCTGCCAAGCGAGCCACGGGAATGCGCGGCGCGGAACACGATACATAGTTCAAGCCTAGGTCGTGAACGAATTTAATCGAACGCGGATGGCCGCCGTGTTCGCCGCAAATGCCTATTTTCAAATCCGGGCGCTGCTGACGACCCAGTTCCACGGCCATTTTCATCAGTTTGCCCAAGCCCTCAATATCCAGCGTTTCGAAGGGGTTGTCTTCCAGCAGGCCTGATTCTTCGTACAGCGGTAAGAATTTGTTCTCGGCATCCTCGCGGGAGAACGAGAACGTGGCCTGGGTTAAATCGTTGGTGCCGAATGAAAAGAAAGCAGCCGTCGCGGCCAGACGGTCGGCACGGGTACATGCCCGCACCGTTTCAATCATTGTGCCGAACTTGAAGTTGAGCTTGAGTTTGTATTGCGCTTCCACTTCAGCTTGAATCTCGTCGACATAGGTTTTCACGGTTTTCAATTCCTGTGCGGTGATCACCTGCGGCACCATGATTTCCGGTTCGACCGGAATCCGTTGTTTCACGCACAATGCCGCCGCTTCCAGAATTGAACGGATCTGCATTTTGTAGATTTCCGGATAGCTCATACCCAGCCTGACGCCGCGATGACCCAGCATTGGGTTAACTTCGTACAGCTCCAGCACTTTGTCCAGCATCATTTGTTTTTTGCTGATTGCTTCTAAAATCACGTCTTCGTTGAGCATATTGAACGGTGCCGGCATTTCCGCCGGGTGCGCCAGCGTATCCAGCGTGACCCGTTGGCCTTTGACGATGGTCAGGTAGTGTTTCAGCGCATCCAGCTCATCAATCAATTGGTGCTCATTGGGCAAAAACTCGTGCATAGGCGGATCCAGCAAACGCACGGTAACCGGGTGCGGCGACATGGCTTCGAACAACTGTTGGAAGTCATCGCGTTGAATCGGGAACAGTTTGGCTAAAGCCGCCTCGCGTTCTTCGGTGTTGTGCGCCAGAATCATGTCTACCACTAAGGGTAAACGGTCGGCGGCGTTAAACATGCGTTCGGTACGGCACAAACCGACACCTTTGGCGCCGTAGCTGACCGCCAGTCTCGCGGTTTCCGGCGTGTCGACATTAGCATGCACACGCAAGCGGGCTATGCTGTCGGCCCAGCCCAGCAAGGTTTTTAATTCCTCAGAGAATGAGGGCGGAATGGTGGGGATCCGGCCCAAATAGATATTACCGTTGCTGCCGTCTATGGTAATCAGGTCGCCTTCCTTGATATGGATGTCGCCGACGATAGCCAAGCGGGCGCGGACATCGACTTTGATGTCTTCAGCCCCAGCCACGCAGGCTTTACCCATGCCGCGCGCCACCACCGCTGCGTGCGAGGTTTTGCCGCCGCGGCTGGTCAAGATGCCTTGTGCAGCGAAAAAGCCGTGGATGTCTTCCGGTTTGGTTTCTTCGCGTAGCAAAATCAAATCTTGGCCGGTTTTACCCAAGCGAACTGCCGTGTCGGCGTCGAATACGCAATGGCCGCACGCGGCGCCGGGCGAAGCCGGCAGGCCTTGGGCAATGGCTTTAACTTCGTGATTGGGAGCTAATTGCGGATGCAGCAATTGTTCCAGCATGTCGGGATTGATCCGCAGCAGCGCTTGTTCTTTGTTGATCAAGCCCTCCGCCACCATATCGATGGAGGTTTTCACCATCGCGGTCGCGTTCATTTTGCCGTTTCGGGTTTGCAAACAATACAGAATGCCGCGCTCTATGGTGTACTCGTAATCCTGCACTTCGTGATAATGCGCTTCCAGTTTATTGCGCAATTCCACAAGTTGCCGATATTGTTCCGGCATTTCCTTCGCCATTTCGTGAACCGGTTTGGGGGTGCGAATACCGGCGACCACGTCTTCGCCTTGCGCATTGACCAGGTATTCGCCGTACATTTCGTTGACACCGGTGCCGGGATTACGGGTGAAACCGACGCCGGTCGCGCAGTCGTCGCCCATATTGCCGAATACCATGGTGACGATATTGACGGCGGTGCCGTTGGCAATGTCCGGGGTGATGTGAAACTCGCGGCGGTAATCGACGGCACGTTTTCCCAGCCAGGAGTTGAATACCGCACGAATGGCAATTTCCAGTTGCTGGTAAACGTCTTCCGGAAATGGCCGGCCGGTTTCTTCATGGACCACGGTCAGAAACAGTTCACTGATTTCTTGCAGTTGGTCGGCAGTCAACGCCACGTCGGCTTTGATGCCGGCCGCACGCTTAACGTTGTTGAAATGGACGTCGAATTTTTCGTCGTCGATACCCAGCGCTACCTTGCCGAATAATTGGATGAAGCGGCGATAGGCATCGTAAGCAAAGCGTGGGTCGTCGGTCATTTCGATCAAGCCGGCCAGGGTTTGCTTGTTCAAGCCCAAGTTCAGAATGGTGTCCATCATGCCCGGCATCGAGATGGCCGAGCCGGAACGTACCGAAACCAGTAGCGGGTCGTTGGCGCCGCCAAACGATTTACCGCTCAGTTGCTCGATTTCGGCAATTTGCTGACGAACTTCATCCATCAGATCGACGGGTAACTGTTTGTTTTCCAGGTAAGTCAGACAGGTTTGGGTGGTGATGACAAAGCCAGGCGGTACGTTAAAGCCCATTTGCGTCATTTCGCACAGGTTTGCGCCTTTGCCGCCCAGTAATGCCTTGTTTTTGCCGTCGCCCGTATTGAATGAATAGCTGTATTTTGGAGTCATTATGGCCTTGTCGAAGTGTTGAAGTTAAATGATGGCTGCGGGAAACGCCTTGAGTAGCTTGTCGGCGTCTCGTGATGCCGGGTATTGCGGTTAGAATACCCCACTTTTTACCTATTTTTTTGAGTCATTACAAGTTACGCGCCATGGATAAATTTGATGTCATTATCGTCGGAGCCGGCGCGTCCGGCTTAATGTGCGCTATCGAAGCCGCCAAGCGCGGCCGGCGGGTGAAGATAGTGGAACATGCCAACAAGCCGGGCAAAAAGATTCTGATGTCCGGTGGTGGCCGTTGCAATTTCACTAACTACAGCATAGCCCCGGAAAATTACATTTCCAATAATCCGCATTTCTGCAAGTCGGCGCTCAGCCGCTTCACGCAGTGGGATTTTTTGAGTTTTGTGCAGCGCCACCAAATACCGTTTCACGAACGCCTGCACGGGCAATTGTTTTGCGATAACAGCGCCAAGGATATTCTGGATGCGCTGTTAAAAGAATGCGGCCAAGCCGGCGTGACGCTGGCGTTAAATTGTCGGGTAGAGCGATTGGAGAAACGCGGCGACGGCGATTTTTTACTGCACACTAGCAGCGGTGCGATGTCTGCATCAGCCTTGGTCATTGCCAGCGGCGGCTTATCGATACCGAAAATGGGCGCCACGCCGTTTGGTTATAAAGTCGCGGAACAATTCGGCATCAAAGTTTGGCCGACCCGAGCCGGTTTGGTGCCGTTAACGCTGCAACCAGGCGATTCAGAGCGCTTTACTCCGCTGACCGGCATCGCGGTGCCGTGTCGGGTCAGCAATCAACAGCAGTCGTTTAAAGAAAATATTTTATTCACCCATCGCGGTTTAAGCGGGCCGGCCATCCTGCAAATCTCCTCGTATTGGCATCCCGGCGAAGCGCTGCATGTAGACTTATTGCCGGATATGGATCTGGCGGAGACATTGAAAGAAAAGCGGCGGCAAGGCAGCAAATTAAAAATCCAAAATTTACTGGCCGACTACTTACCCAAACGCTTGTTACAAGCCTTATTGGACGAGCGGCAGTTGGATATAACCGTTGCCAATTGCGCGGACAAAGATCTGAACGTGATCGCGGAAAATCTGCACCACTGGACGATCAAGCCGAATGCTACCGAAGGCTATCGTACCGCCGAGGTAACCGTCGGTGGCGTGGATTGCGATGCGATTTCCTCGAAAACCATGCAGAGCTTGCAAGTGTCGGGGTTGTATTTTGTTGGGGAAGTGTTGGATGTCACGGGGTGGTTGGGGGGGTATAACTTTCAATGGGCTTGGGCTTCGGGGTGGTGTGCGGGGCAGTATGTTTGAGGGTAGCAGTACAATCAATTCAGTTTTTCCAGCAAAGCCGGCTTTACCAAGTCAAGCCAATCCAGAATTCGGGTTTTGGTCAGCTCGGGTTGGTTGTGGTGATCCAGCACCAAGCCGACAAATTTGCCATCGACTACCGAACTGGAGTGGGTAAAGTGATAGCCATCCGTGCTCCAGGCGCCGGTCACCTCGGCACCATAAGACCGAACGTGGTGATACAAATGAATTAATGAGCTGGCAAAGCGCGCGTAGTATTTTTGTTGGTTACCCAAACCAAACAGGGCAACCCGCTTTCCGGATAAATCCGCCTCATCCAGGCGGAATAAAAACTCTTCCCAGTTGCCTTCTTCGCTGCCGGTGGTTCTGCCGGGTATTTCGCCGACGCCGTAACTGGGCATTCCCAAAATCAAGGCTTTGTAACCAAGCAGTTCCGTTACTGTTGCTTGATTAACATTCACCGGTTCGCTGGCAATTTCGTCGCCCAAAACTCGGTACATGACCTGCGCCATCATCGCTGTCATACCTTTCTCGGTGCCGTAGAAAATTCCAATCTTGTTCATAGTTAAATCTCCATCGAATTGTCTACAAGCAGCAAAGCAAAATTTAAACCATCAGTAATCTTGGGTTCTGAGTTCTCGCTAAGTCGGTAACTTCAACGCTTTGCGGTAGACTGCCCAGTGGAAAGGGGCGAAACAGTGACTAACGTATTTGGTTATCTTTGTAACAATGAAACAGACACTCTGTCCGTTGCTTACAAAATCTGACAGAAATGTTGCTGTGTTTGGCTGATGCATAACGCTTTTTCTGAATTAGACGGTTTTTTATCAACCAGCCGAACAATGGCTTGAACCTTTCTAGGCATAGGCGGTAATCATTAATGGCTTAATCTTGAGATGATTCATGGTACAAGCGGTTGGCCTAATCACATTCGCTGTGTGATAATCGAATTCAACTGCTAAGCTTCTGCTAACAGAATACTGAGGAAACCATGTCAAACGATACTTTACTGGTCAGGCACAATGCCACCGGAAAAGAAGTTGAATATCCGTTGTTGAAGGGGTCTTTGGGTGCAGATACTGTCGATATTCGCTCTTTAAACAAAGATCTTGGGTGTTTTACTTACGATCCGGGCTTTATTGCCACGGCTGCTTGCAAAAGCAAAATTACATACATTGATGGTGATAACGGGATTTTGTTGTATCGCGGTTATCCTATCGAGCAATTAGCGGAAAACTGCGAATTTACTGAAGTTGCCTATTTGCTGATGAATGGCGAACTGCCCAATGCGGAGCAGTTGCGTGATTTTAATGAGGAAGTCAGCGATAGGGCTATCATCCACGAAGCTTTGCGCAAATTCTTTGATGGTTTCCATTACGATGCCCACCCTATGGCGATGCTGGTGGGGGTAGTGGGGTCCTTGTCGGCGTTTTATCACAGCGATTTGAACATTAAAGATCCTGCCAGCCGCATGATCTGTGCGACCCGGCTGATAGGCAAGATGCCCACCATTGCCGCAGCCTCATACCGGCATTCCATCGGTCGACCCTTCGTATACCCCCGCATGGATCTGAGTTATTGCGAGAACTTCCTGAATATGATGTTCTCTCGTTCCTCTCAAAACTATATCGATCAAGAACATTACATCGATCCCAATCTGGTCCAAGCGCTGAATCTGTTGTTTATTCTGCATGCCGACCACGAGCAAAATGCCAGTACCTCGACGGTGCGCATGGCGGGCAGTACCGGTGCCAATCCTTATGCCTGCGTGGCAGCGGGCATAGCGGCATTGTGGGGACCGGCTCACGGCGGCGCCAACGAAGCGGTTTTGAATATGTTGGCGCAAATCGGTAGCGTCGAAAACGTCCCCAAATACATCGCCAAAGCCAAGGATCACGACGACCCGTTCCGCTTAATGGGCTTTGGGCACCGGGTTTATAAAAACTTCGATCCGCGCGCTACCATCATCCGCAAAACCTGCTACGAGGTGTTGAGCAGAACCAACACCAACGATCCGCTGTTTGAACTGGCCTTGGCCTTGGAAGAATATGCGTTGAAAGACGAGTATTTCATCGAGAAAAAACTCTACCCCAATGTCGATTTCTATTCCGGCATTATCTATAAAGCCCTGCACATCCCCGTCGAAATGTTCACTGTGATGTTTGCGATAGCCCGAACCGCCGGCTGGATTTCACATTGGTTGGAGATGATGGAAGAGCCGGCGACGCCGATCAGCAGGCCGAGACAGTTATACGTAGGGCCGCCGCGCCGCGACTATACCGCTGTGAATAATCGCTAAATTATGCAGAAAATCGACATGAAGTCAGCACAAACCAATACGCAAGAACCGCCTGAGAACGCCAAGACAGAACCCGAGAAGACGCCGTCTGCGGAGCAAGATCCTGCCATTCCGACAGAAATTAATGGCCCGAAAGGGCCGGAGCCTACTCGCTTTGGCGATTGGGAACGCAAAGGCCGTTGCGTCGATTTCTAACAAAAAATTATTTTTCAACTTTAAATACAGGGTAAATCATGTCAGCAAACAGACCACTTTCGCCCCATCTGCAAGTTTATCGATTGCCCTTAACCGGCTTGGTGTCAATCACCCACCGCATGACCGGGGTGTTCCTTTCCATGGGCCTGGTGCTATTTGTCTATGTGCTGTTCGCCATTGCCGCTGGTGAAGGTGCGTATGGCGCCATGCAGGCCTTTATGTCCTACTGGTTGTTTAAACTGGTGTATTGGGGCTTTATTTATGCGTTATTTTTTCATTTGGTGCACGGTATTCGCCATCTGATTTGGGATTTTTGCAAAACCTTCGAACGCATGACACTGGACAAATATGCAGTTTACGAGCTGATTGCTTCGGCGTCGTTGACATTGATTACCTTTGTGGTTTCTTAAAGGAGGGCTGGTTATGGATTACAAAGCAACATTGGAAAAAGCCGCTGATTTTTTCTCGGTACATAGCGGCTCGGGTCATTTCTGGTATCAGCGCGTCACCGCTGTGGCCTTGGTGCCATTGTCTATTTGGTTGATTGTGCTACTAAACAAGGCTCTAAATGCACCGTATGCGGATACCGTGGATTGGTTGTCTTCACCATTCAACACCCTGGCGATTATCGCCTGGACCGTGGCAGTGGTTTATCACGCCGCGTTGGGTGTGCAGGTGGTGATCGAAGATTATGTGTCGACTATTCCGGTAAGAAACTTGGCAATACGTGCCACCAATCTGATTTTTTTAGTTTTGGGTGTCGCGGCATTACTCGCGATTATCATCATCTTTTTCGCAAGGTAACTCATGGCCTCAGCATATAACATCATCGAACACCAACATGACGTTGTGGTGGTTGGCGCCGGCGGGGCCGGTTTGCGGGCTACTTTTGGTATGGTGGAAAAAGGTCTGAAAACCGCCTGTATCAGTAAAGTGTTTCCTACCCGCAGTCACACCGTCGCAGCACAGGGTGGTATCAGCGCCGCGCTCGGCAATATGGGTGAGGATGACTGGCGTTTTCACATGTATGACACCGTAAAAGGTTCGGATTGGCTGGGCGATCAGGATGCGATCGAGTACATGTGCCGGGAAGCGATTCCTGCCATCATCGAGTTGGAACATTACGGCGTACCGTTTTCCAGAACCGCAGAAGGTAAAATTTACCAGCGGGCTTTTGGTGGTATGTCTACGCATTACGGTAAAGGCCAAGCGCAAAGAACCTGTGCAGCAGCCGACGTAACCGGTCATGCCATTTTGCATACCCTTTACCAACAGGCTTTAAAACACAAAGCTGAATTCTTCGTCGAGTACATCGCATTGGATTTGATCATGGAAGAGGGCGAGTGCCGTGGCGTCCTGGCCTGGTGCCTGGATGACGGTTCCATTCACCTGTTTCGCGGCCATCAAACGGTAATGGCAACCGGTGGCTACGGTCGCACCTTTCTATCGTGCACATCGGCGCACACGGTTACCGGCGACGGCAATGGCATGATCTTGAGAGCGGGTTTGCCTTTACAAGATATGGAGTTCGTGCAATTCCATCCAACCGGTATTTATGGTTCCGGCTGTTTGATGACCGAAGGCGCGCGCGGTGAGGGGGGGTATTTGACCAACTCCGAAGGCGAACACTTCATGGCTCGTTACGCCCCGCATGCCAAAGACTTGGCGTCTCGCGACGTAGTGAGCCGGGCAATTACGGTTGAGATTAACGAAGGACGCGGCATCGGTCCTAAGAAAGACCATGTGCATTTGCATCTAGAGCATCTCGATCCGGCTATCATCCATGAACGCTTACCCGGCATCACCGAAACCGCCCGAATTTTTGCCGGTGTCGATGCGACGAAACAACCGATTCCGGTTTTACCCACCGTGCATTACAACATGGGCGGTATTCCGACCAATTACAAGGCCGAAGTGGTCACACTGAAAGACGGTAATCCCGATTATGTGGTTCCTGGCTTGATGGCGATCGGTGAAACCGCCTGTGTTTCGGTACATGGCGCCAATCGTTTAGGCTCTAACTCTTTATTGGATTTAGTGGTATTCGGTCGCGCGGCGGCGATTCGTTGCACAGAGCTGATCAAGCCGGGTATGCCGCATAAGCCGTTGGTAAAAGACGCCACGGATCAAGCATTATCGCGTTTCGATAAAATCCGCCATGCCAACGGTAGCCGTAAAACGGCGGAAATCCGCATGGATATGCAAACGACCATGCAGTCTAAAGCTGCGGTATTTAGAACTGAGGCTACTTTAAACGAAGGTATCAAGGCCATAGGCGAAATTGCCGCTTCGTTTGACGATGTCAAAGTGGGTGATAAATCGCTGATTTGGAATACCGATCTGGTGGAAACCCTGGAGCTGGATAATTTGCTCGGCCAGGCTCAGGTTACTATTACTGCCGCCGGTAATCGTCAAGAAAGTCGCGGTGGCCATGCGCGTGAGGACTTCCCGAAACGAGATGACAAGAATTGGATGAAGCACACTCTGACTTGGCGGGAAGGCAACAAAGTCAAAATCGACTACCGCCCCGTTCACCTGTATACGCTCACCGACGAAGTCGAAGTCGTTGCGCCTAAAGAGAGGGTTTACTAATGGTTGAATTTACACTGCCCAAAAACTCGGTGATTAAAAAGGGTAAAACCTATAAAGCCGAGGGCGCTACCAATATTCGTCATTTTGAAGTTTATCGCTGGGATCCGGATTCTGGGGAAAATCCGCGCATCGACACCTATGAGATCGATATGGACCAATGCGGACCGATGGTGCTGGATGCGATTCTGAAAATTAAAAATGAAATCGACAGTAGTCTGACTTTTCGCCGCTCCTGTCGCGAAGGCGTCTGCGGCTCGTGCGCGATGAACATCAACGGTAAAAATACGCTGGCATGTACCAAAGCGATTAGCGACTACAAAGGTACCGTGAAAATATTCCCGTTGCCGCATATGTCCGTGGTCAAGGATTTGGTCGCGGATATGACGCATTTCTTCGAACAATATACGTCGATAAAACCCTGGTTAACTGCTGAATCAGAAGCGCCTGCGGAAACCGAACGCCTGCAAAGTAGGGAAGATCGTGCCAAACTCGACGGCCTCTACGAATGCGTACTCTGCGCATGTTGTTCAACCAGTTGCCCAAGTTATTGGTGGAATAGCGATAAATATCTCGGCCCGGCAATCCTGTTGCAAGCCTATCGTTGGTTAGCCGATAGCCGCGATGAAAACGATAAAGAACGTTTGGACGAACTCGATGAGTCGTTTAAATTGTATCGTTGCCACACCATTATGAATTGCACGGATACTTGTCCAAAAGGACTTAACCCCGCCAAGGCGATTGCCGAAATCAAGAAGCTCTTGGTGGAACGCGACCATCTGTGAGCGAAAACATCAATAAGCTGCGCTGGCGTTGCCGGCGCGGTACCCTTGAGCTGGATTTGATGCTGCTCAGGTACTTAGAACATCGTTACCTCTTCGCCGACACTACGGAACAGCAAACGTTTTTGCAAATGTTGGAACTTGAAGACACTGAACTGATGCGATACTTGATGGGTGAACAATTGCCGAGCGACGAGAGTATGAAAAGCTTGGTCTTGGTAATCAGAACTTTGCCGGTTTAAGTTTTGCTAAAATCTGGCTGCAAAAGCGATGCTTCTCACCATACAAAATGATTTAACGTATTAAAAAACTTCAAATAAACTCTCCTTTACGTATCTTGCGGCAGATAAAGTCCCAAGATTGTTCAAAAGTCATTTAAAACCTATTCGGAATGAAAAAGAGCGACTTCAATTACCAGTTGCCGGAGCAACTTATTGCCCAGTATCCGCTGCCGGAACGGAGCGCCAGTCGATTGCTGCGTCTGGATAGACAAAGTGCGGCAATTGCAGACTGTCAGTTTGCCGATTTTGTCGACATGATAAGCAGTAACGATTTATTGGTTTTTAACAATACCAAAGTCATGCCTGCTCGCTTGTTCGCGCATAAGTCAAGCGGCGGTAAAGTCGAAATGTTGATCGAGCGAATCGAGGATACTCACACAGCGCTTGCTCATGTTAAAGCAAGTAAGTCGCCAAAGACCGATGCCTTGTTGAGCTTGGAAAATGGCGCGGTATGCAGGGTTATGGGTAGACATAACGATTTATTCAGGCTGCGGTTTGAAACGGAAGCCGGCTTGTTGGCGCTATTGGACGAAGTAGGGCATATTCCGCTGCCGCCTTACATTAGCCGTGTTGACGAAGCAAGTGATTTGGATCGTTACCAAACGGTATTTGCCGAGCAACTGGGTGCCGTGGCTGCACCTACAGCCGGGTTACATTTCGATCAGCCAACTATGGATCGCTTAGATCAAAAAGGCGTAGCTCGCAGTTTTGTAACTTTGCATGTCGGCAGCGGCACATTTCGTCCTGTGCGGGTCGAGGATCTATCCGAACACGTGATGCACAAGGAGTTTTATAGCATCTCGCAAGATTGTGTAGATGCAGTTAATCAGGCGAGGGCCAGGGGAGGCAGAGTTGTGGCTATAGGTACCACTGCTGTAAGAGCTTTGGAGTCAGCCTCACATAGTGGCGTATTGCAGGCTGGATGCGGCGATACTGACTTATTTATAACGCCGGGTTATTCGTTCAAATCTGTAGATGCGTTGCTGACCAACTTTCATTTGCCGGAGTCGACGTTGTTAATGTTGGTTTCGGCATTCGCCGGCTATGACGCAGTCATGAACGCTTATCGCCATGCTATTGAGCAACGCTATCGATTTTTCAGCTATGGCGATGCGATGCTGGTTATTTAAGGATTTTCTGAGCGAAGATTCTATCTGCTCCAGCATGTTGAGGCATCTAATGTTGCGCTCGCTACGGTTTTGCTGCCTGTATTGTCTATTAATAAGGTACCGCATTTGTCACTGGCTTGGGCTCCGGTCGGAACCGCGCTCAAGGTATAGCTACTAGCACTGGCGCCACTGATAGTTACCGTGTAAAAGCCGGCGGTTTCTGTTGGGATCGTATAGATCGATGGTGTCCCGGTATCGCCGGTTGATGACCCACAACCGGTTACCGCAGTTCCTCCCGCAGCGGCGTCACAAAAGGTATTGGCTTCCGTAAAACGTCGCTCCATGGCATTGGTTAGTCCGAGCAATACGCCTTTGACATCCGCTCTTCGCGATTTGCGTACACTCTCTTGATAGCCAGGTATCGCGACGCCTGCAAGTATGCCGATGATCGCCACTGTAACCATTAACTCTATAAGAGTTACGCCTTGCTGTGTTTTGTTCATTTTAATTTTGACCGGTTTGGGTTTTATCGTTTATTGAAATATGTAAGCCTGTTATCGCATATCGGTTTAATTCAGTGAATACACGCAAGTTCACGGCTAAACCAAGATTCCCCAAAAGTCACAGGCATTAAACTCTTAGTATCAGACTAATTCCAAAATAAGTTCTCAACAACTGAGCTATTTATCTCAATTGGCGCCAAGAAGTCCTTTTGCCGCCACCACCTCCTCCGCCAGGGGTAGTTGGGGCATTTTTAAAAATCATTTTGTCCAGACCATCGCTACCGGATCCGATACCAATATTCTCAACAAGACTAAGATTTTTATGTATGCCAATGCCCATGTCAAAACCAGTAGCAGCAACTAATTTGCCATCAATTAGCATAAGATCGTTTATATCAGCTTTACTATCATTACCGAATAAATCGAAAGAGGCTGTAGCGGGGCGTTTACCTGTAATTGCCTCCACAGTCATGACGCGGCTCACACCGCCACCCGAGCAAGGATCAGCACTCGGAATCATTGTCGAGAAAATCACTAAATCTTGATACAGAACCGCTGGACTAACGACTCTTTCACCTTGAGCGATATTCGTGGGCTTAAGGAGGTTCATAGCCCAGCCTTTTTTAAGATTGGCTGCACTGCAAGTGGCGGTGGGCGTATCGTCGTCCGTTGATGGAATGGTTGCCACCGAGTAACACACAGTATTTCTAGAGCTTACCCGTACCACGCCTGTTTCCTCTACGCCGGCAGAGTTTTTGGGGTTACCCTCATATGTGATAGTTTGCTCTTGTAGTTTCGCTCTGTCGGTGATTGCCCCAGAGTTGTCATCCCACAGGCCGTAAAAAGACTGAACCTGTGGACTCGTCGGTATGACGTTGTCAGTAGTCTCAAAATATTTGCCTGTACCAAAATACACCATAATGCCACCGGTTTGCTCTGAGCCAACTGCACCAACACTAGGTTTTCCGGTAATCGGCTGACGGTTTGCCGATGTGCATGACGTGCCTGTTGTGGTGCAGGCGACGAATAGTGGCGCGCCACTGTTAGCAATAGTCCAACTAGTTGCGGAGGTCGTGCCTACGTTGAATTTCCAAAGGTTTCCGTAGAGATCGCCGGCGTATATGGTGTCTACAATTGTGTCCCCGTCAGTATCAACCGCCTTTGGTGATGACAGACCATTTTTTTGCGCGGCGTCACCGACTCCGGTATCAAATTTTTTGATTAATGCGCCTGTCTTGGCATTCAATACAAACAACACTGCCTTACCCGCGTCGCTGTTATAGCCATTCGCAACGATAACGGCCCATGTGCCGTCTTTCATTCTAGCGATAGCGGGTTGACCTATTGTATAGCCTAGGTCATTGTCATCCGTGCTAGTGAACTCCCATAAAACGCTGCTGGCGCCAAACGTATCCGGATTAGTGATGTCGAGAGCGAATGCGGCTCTGCCTCCGGCTCCTGTGACACCTGCGAGAAGGGTATGCCAGCTCGAATCGTAATACACGTCGCCAAAGCTTGACATGCCGTCAATAAAATACTGATGGGCATAAGTGAGCGATGTCAACTTGCTTAATTCCGGAAATAACGCATTCGGAACATAAGCAAAAATCTCTGTGCCGCCAGTGGTGATCGAGCCGGAGTTCTTTTTAGCGTCGAACCCATGTAGCATGCCGTCATTGGCACCTACGTAAATCATGGGTCTGCGATTTTGGTAACTCGTACTGGCCCGAAATGAAGTGTAGTCGCTACCTTCTGCTCCGGGTAGTGAACTGTATCCGAAGTCATCGGTTCCAACATAGATGGGGTCGGAGTTTACAATGTCACCGAGCTTGTTGGTAGCAATTGTGGCATTCGCCAGATCCGTGTTGTTTTCTAAGAAAGTGCCGTCAAATTTCTTGATTCTGTTTCTAAAGTTTCCGGTACCCAAGCGCTGTTCGTTTGTGTTATCCCCGCGCAACCAATTGAGCCGTAACTCACCTTTGCCGTCAGCAGTACCCGATATTTGGTTTAAATAGTCCTGCTGCGAACTGCCTGTTGGCGCGGTGGTTAAGTTTGCCCATCGAAACTCTATACCCCGTGGAGCACTAGTTAACGTTGGGTTGAGCGTGTAAATTTTGCGGCTACTTGATGTCGGTAACTTTGTGGCAGCGTCCCAGTTGAGATTGTTTGTTTCCAATGCGCCAGTAGTGTCATTGACCGGGATTGCCAACAAATGTCCGCTCCAGTCTCTGGGATCGAATTTGGCTTGATAAACCAATGTCCCGGTATTTAATTTTGCGGTATTGGCTGCTACCGCAGAGGAAGAACTGACGTTGCTGAGTATTTTGGCGAAAGCTTTTCCCAATTGTTCGGAAAGTTTACCGGCATTGGTTACCAGAAAATAACCGTCAGGAGTACCATTTTTATCTTCGTCCCATTCATTTTGGTCAAGAATGTTGTCTTTGTTTTTGTCGTTTACACCCCATTTTGCCGCGTACCAAAGCGGGTCATGTTTAATAAAGCTGGCTGAGGTGGTGGTGCCCACGTTAAATGTTCTGGATGCCGTGAGCGGTAAAGAGACGCCATCGGCCCAAGTACCACCAGGAAACTGACCTGGAGGTGTATCAAGAAAATAATCTTTATCATTTTCTCCGGCATCGGGTTTGTCACGTACTTCCAGATAAACGCCGTCCTTGGTGGTACCGGAAATAACGTAACCCATGTGCTGGGTTATGCCGCCCGCGGCATAGGTTGAATTCAGATCGACCACTACTTGGTTTGATGCATTGACCGTAAACGTATATTCCACAATCGCATCCATATCGTGATCGGCAGCTTGCTCGACGTCCTCGTAATTTATACGGAATTTTCCGTACGGGCGTCCTCCGTTAATCGCGGCATCTTTATTGCCTGGAGTAACACCCGAGACTGGTTCTACCGTGTTGACAATCTTTTCTACGTAAAAGTCTACGATCTGATTGGTGGGCTGAAAGCTGGTTGAGGACTGGGAGATGCTGGAGCCCGCTACGGATTTTGCGAAGGGTACCAAGGTTACTATCTTGCCGTTGACCGGTATTTCGATTCTGGGGAGCGGCGAAGCTAATGCCACTGCCAACGTATCAGTTTTCTGATCGCCGGTAGCGGCGTTTAGATCGGTTTGTCTGCCGTACAAAGCAATGCTACCGGCATAAAAGCCACCTAATTTGGTGGGTTCTTCCGGAGCGAGGCCACGGATATTTTTAAAGCTGTTTGCCGATTTTGCCGTGGGGGCACCGTCGCTGAGAATCCCCGATTGACCGATAAAAATATTGCTCGATTCGGATTCGTTACCCCAAATTGTATCGGCTAGAGTCGATACATTCAGACCAGACAAATCACCTGAGAACGACGAGTCAAAATAGCTGCCGGGTAACTGATTGGTATCGTAGGATGCGTTTATATCGCTTATAACCAGTTGCATTGGTTTCGCACAGCTCAGATATTTACCGCCTGTATTTGAATATGGATCAAGCCAAGTCGGCAAAGGCAATCCTAGTGTTGCATCCGGGGTATCCGTGGCTGTTATGGAGTAGGCTGAGGTGGGGGCTGCTTTACCAGCAAAATAGCGTAAACCCTCGTACATCATTTCCGCTATAGGGTTACCCCATTCGGCTGCTTCACCTTCAGTTATTGCGCGCGTGGTAATCCACCCAGAAGCGTAAGCGTGATCCGAGTAGTTGAAGGTGTTGATACGTAGGTTGTTGATTGTCTTGACGATACCGTTGGTTGTCGTAAATATGCCTGTAGTAGGGTCTACTTCGTTGGTGAAAGATTCTATGTTTTTCCTGAGTACGCCGCCCGAGATGTTCTTTTTATAAGAACCGGTCAGCAAGCCAAATGCCATCGAGTCATTTTCGCCATAGGTGTGTAGCAACCCTGTGGGTTTATAGGTTGTGGTTGATCCACTTTTGTAGGCTTTGCAGTTGGCTTCCAATTTGCCGGTTTCGCAGACGTTAACATTGACACTGTAGTCGGTGATGCTAGAGGCGGTATTCGAGGTGTCCCAGCGCAATACGAAGCTGTCGTCGCCGTAAGCCTCCTCGTGGTGGTATTCAATATCGTAAGCGACACCAGCGGTGAGATGAATAGTGCCATTATTAGTATTGCAATTGCAGACGCCATGGCCTCCGTAATATCCTGCCACTACCGTACCGTTAATCAATACTTCTACTGCATCGTCGCCATCTACCGAAAACTTGTAATTGAGACTGGCAGGAACAGTGATTTTTCCTTTTACAACGGTTAAATAACGTTCGGTACGTTCAGGATTACCATTGGCTTCCAGTCTAGTCATATTGTCAGTGTGGCGTAAGTTACCGGTGGTGCCGTAATTAGTAACAAATGTTGCATACTCCGCAGCGCTCGATGGATGGGCGGGAGCAGTATCTCCGGTTCTATAAGTTTTTCTCACCAAATTGCTGAATACTATATCGGGAACTACCGACCAGTTAGAGCTACCCGTGGTTGCACAGGCTGTACGGCTGCCGTTATCGCAATCGCTACCGGCCACGGGCCGTTCGATGGAAAGCCATTCCCAAACGCGGTAGGAAGTATTATTTAAGACGCGCATCAATGGTTGGCCGGTGTAACTTAAGGACACATTGGCAAATAGGTGGCTTTTCCCCGTAGCGGGTTCGGCCAACGGTGTGTAGTCTGAGATAAGGTATCCCGGGTTATTGCTAGGATTGTATTCCTTACCCCATGAATGGGCATCTTGAGGGATAAATGAGCGTTTGAGTACGGTCTTCGAGGTGGTGTCGTCGCCTCGGTAACCGCCATATAGTACCTTGCGGAGAGCGTCAATACGCGCGGTTGTAATGTAGTTAAGAAAATCACCGCTCCAGTCGCCGTCCACCGATGAACAGGTTTTATCAGTAGCTGATGGTGTTTTTGCTTTCGGTGTAAAGTATCCTCCGTCGCTGTCCACGTAATCGTAACAACGATGCGAGTCGAAATACCCAAAGTAGTCGATGCTTGGTTTATAGCCAACGTCAATTAATCCATCGCCGTTGAGGTCAGAGGCATCGTTATAAGCTTCGTAATAAAGCTTGTGGTCGCGGCCCATGGTCAGCATGACGATAGGCGGAACGCTGGAGGTTAGAAATAAAGGTTGTTGAGAAATACCTGCAGAAGCGTTGAAGCTTGCTAGCAATGTCTGAGACAGAATCAGCAAAAAAAAGGCTTTTACTTGGCGTTGCTTAGTTTTCATGATTTTGCCCTCTGCGTGTTTCTGTCTGAAATCAACATAGTCAGTACGACTCACTAAATTTGGTAAATAGACTGGAGCATGACGATAGTGTCCGCTGTGCCGCCGGTTGCTCTGGCGGTAATTCGATAGTTGTGTTTTCCGGGACATGCCGCAGGTGCGGGCAAGCAGCCCAAGTCTTCGATTATGTAACGAGGATTAGCGCTGAGGTTTGACAAAACGCCCGTATAAAGCACCGAATCATTGTCGTCCCAACTTATGCTGTCCCAAACTTCCGACGTTTCCGCTGTTGCGCTATTGCAATCTTTATCGCGCGGCTTGAATCTGCCGGCAGCTTTACTGCAGGTGTAGGCATGGGTATTTAGCCAAGTTTCCCCCGCTTGCAAGGCGGACTCCGCCGCTTGAAAGGCAAGATTACGGTCACGCATATTGCCGGCCATTTTTTCTTCCAGACTGGTGACATTGGTGCCGGTCACGCCAATGATCGTCAGAAGCATCAGCATGATTAAGGCGACGACTAGCACTGCGCCAGTTTGATTTATTTTCGACTTATTCATGGTGCCACCTATTGCAGCCGATTACGTACTGCAAGCGTCGCGTTGAACACGCGGCGAATTCGCCGGTCACCTGGGTTAATGCCAGTACTGCCGTTGTAATCGTAAGTGAGGGTTTGCGAGGCCAGATTCTCGCTGGTGCGCGCCAGGATTGAGATACGCACGCTGGCGACATGGGTGATATCGGTGACGTTGGCGGCGGTTTTATATTGGTTGGCTACCCCGTCGGCATCAGTATCTTCTCCGTAGAGAATTTGCAGGTTTTCGATGCCATCGAGTATTTCAACTGGATTGCTGCTACTTGCAGCCTTGGTATTGTCGTATCGCCAAAGAGCTGGTTCCCCGCTTGCGCCTGGACGGATGAAATAGCTGTATGCGCGGTAAGCAAACACTTCCGAGCTGGTTTTGTAGCAGGGTGGGGAAGCGCAAGTTGCCGGCAAAGACACCGTATTGTGCTTTATCAGTGTCGAGGTAGTGCCCGTGGTGGCCCGGAAAAGGTCGGCGTTGCTACAGCTGGATATTAAAACCGGATCACCATCAACTATGCCGCAAGTATTGGAACTGGAAATTTGTATATCCGAGCTTGCGCTTGCCATATCTGCTGACAAATAACCGCCGCAACTTTCACCGAAAACTACTGTTATCACATCGGTGCCAGGGGTAATCGGCGTAGCTAAACCTGACAAGGCGCTTGGCAAGGCTGGGGACCAAGTGGTCGTTACCGGCGATGCCTCACTGCCGTTGTAGCCGACTATGATAGTGGCTGGTGTTGGCGACGATATAGCTGGCGCAACAACGGGCGAGGTAATTGCGGTTGTGGCAGTATTGGTGGGTGTTAAATCGGTTATGGATATACAGCCTTGAAAACCGCTTAAGCGTAAGTCTTTGCTGAGTATTTCCAACGCATAACGGCTGTTTTCTTGTAAACGGGATAAGCCTTCCTGCATCCCGTAAGTCTGCTTCGCGTTAACGAAAATCTTGATTACCCCACCTAATAGGAATGCGCCCAGAAGCAGCGCAATCATAATTTCTATGAGAGTCATGCCTGTTTGCAGGAAATAGGTCTGATTTTTTCTCATGGCTGGAAACTCATTACAAACCGTTGCGTCGCCGCCCCATCGTGGTCGTCATCCCACCAAATTTTTACCGCATACGCATCGCCGATCCCGTCGCAGTTGTGTGCGGATTTTGAATTTCCGTCCCCCGGGGTTTTGTCCTTACAAACAACACCTTCGCCGCTAGGTAATTGACTTCTTAGTTGGTCGTTCCATTGTTTTAAATCGTAACCAGCCATTTGTGCCGGTGTGCAAGTGTTTGCTAAGCAATCGTTATTCGTTTCTGCTTGGTTATCGTAGTTACCCACTGCGTTTGCTCGTACTCGGTCGGCTATATCGTAAGCAAGCAAAGTAGCCTGTGAGCGAAAATATGCACTTTGATTGTTCCGCAGGCTTGTGGATTGCAAGCCCGCCAAACCCAGCAAGCCCAGGGCAAGTATCACCACGGCGATCAAGACTTCTATTAATGTGAAACCGTTGGTTGTTTTCATCGGTAACTAAAATGGGGGTAAGCAGGAGGTGATATTCGAGGCGGTGCTTGCGACCGTGTCCTTGTTTGGTATGCCATCGTTGTTTGCATCGAGGCCCATGCGCAATCGACCGATAGGGCTAACGATTATCAGCCTAGAGGTGTTTGCTTCGGGGACGTTATTGCCGTCGCTGTTGTTGCAGATTACAAAGCTACCTCCACCATTACTTTGTCCAGAAGAACTAAAATTAATGAAGTCTGAAAAACTATTGCCTCGCAAGGTATAAGAGGCGCTTAGTGCTCCATAAGTTTTGAGAAGCACATCGTCGCCTGTGTCGAACTCGCCATTGTCATTTGCATCCGTGAAAACATCCCAGCCTTGCTCCCAATTCGCTGAAGCCCAGGCGGTCTTGTTCTTATTAGTCGATGATTTGTCGTCAACTTTGCGCACAGTCACCGATACGCCACGTTTTACCGCTTCGCTTCGCGCTAAATTCAATGCTGTGACTAATTCGTTGGCTGATGTGGTTAAGCGGTTGTTGCTGATAATCGAAGTGAAGCTTGGAATTGCAATACCCACCAGAACGCCGGCGATAGCGATGGTCACCATCAGCTCAACCAGTGTGAATCCTTTAGATGTTTCGGTGAATAATTTTTGCATGATTTATTGGATTGTGACTCAGGTAGTTGGGCGCAAATGAACTCGAACTCTGTTGCTGTTATTTGCCGCTCCGGCCTATGAAAAGTGCATTTCTACTCTGGGAATAGGGAAGCGTTGGCTCGTCAAAATCGAGTTTGAAGATAGCACAGGATTCAACAAAGTTATGCGAGTTAAACCACAATCGCAATGTGAGTGTTTACAGATTTTCGCCAAAATGGCGGTCCCTGCAACGAAGCGTCTTAGATTTTTAAAATGAGTGTTTTTCGGCAAGATCAGCTTTCTCTAACTACAATCTTAGCTGAGCTTAGCTACAATCTGAGCAATGTAAAATGCTAATCAGCTGAACTGGCAATCGCAGTTTGTGCTGATTTAACAGTTTTAAATTATGTTCGATAAATTTTGAGGAGAAAATTGTGGCAACAATTCTTGCTGTAGACGATTCCGCATCAATGAGGCAGATGGTGGCGTTTACCTTAAAAGGCGCTGGCTATAACGTGGTAGAAGCGGTTGATGGAGCGGATGCCTTGAATAAAGCGAAAGCGCAAGCTTTTGACTGCGTCGTTACCGATGTCAATATGCCAAACAAGGACGGAATTGAGTTGATTAGAGACTTACGCGCTTTACCAAACTACAAGTTTACGCCGATGTTGATGCTGACCACTGAAGCGGGAGCGGATAAAAAGCAGCAGGGCAAAGATGCCGGTGCAACGGGCTGGATAGTGAAGCCATTCAATCCCGACCAACTCTTGAAAACGATCAAAAAAGTGATGGGCTAAGTATCCGCCTCTTCAGAGACATCAGCACCGGGTAATTCTATGTCAATCGATATGGCGCAATTTCATCAGGTTTTTTTCGAAGAGAGTTTCGAAGGACTTGACGCGATGGAATCGGGATTGCTCAACCTTGATTTGGGGGATGTTAACGTCGAAGACATCAACACCATTTTCCGCGCCGCGCATTCGATCAAAGGCGGTAGCGGAACTTTCGGTTTTACCGCTGTTTCCGACTTCACCCATGTCATGGAGACCTTGCTTGATGAAATGCGCGACGGCCGCAGAAAGATCACGCAACCGGCGGTTGATGTGTTGTTGGGGTCAGTCGATTGTCTGAGAGATATGCTGCAATCGATACAAAACGGTAGTGAAGTGGATCAGTCTGATGTCGCTGAGCATAAATTAGCATTGGATAACGAGCTAAATAATACAGTGCCCAGTTCCCCTGCAGGGAGACACGCTCCAGACACTTCGGCTTCAAAAAGTGCTGCGGATTTGCCGGCTGAAGAAGCTGAACAAATCGCCGGCTGGGTGATAGCCTTCAGCCCGCATTTACATTTGTTGAAGACCGGTAACGAACCGGTACGGATGTTCAGGGAGTTGGCAGCCCTGGGCCAATTGACGACAAACGTTGATTTACAAGGTGTACCCGATCTTGACGATTTGGATCCGGAAGAGTGTCATTTGTCCTGGAAATTGCGTGTTTTGGGCGATATTCCGGAGGCGGAAATTGACGAGATTTTCGATTGGGTCGAGGACGATTGCGATTTGGCTAAACAACCGATCTACAAAACGTCCACAGGTTCTGCGCAAGCCCAGGTCTCAGTAGACATCGCTATAACGCCCGTTACAAACAGCGTTCATAGAGACATCAGCCCTGAGTTTGCAAGTACCGGAGAATCTGAGTCGAATACGCTGGAGCGTAAAAACGGCAAAAAAGAGGAAGCAAAAGCCGCACCGAAAGGTTCAAGTTCCATTCGCGTGGATACCAGCAAAATCGATACCTTGATTAACATGGTAGGGGAGTTGGTCATTACGCAATCCATGCTCAGCTTATTAGGCGAACATTTCGAACTGAATAAACTTGATCAATTGAAAAACGGACTTTCTCAGCTAGAGCGGCATACCCGCGAACTGCAGGAAAGCGTGATGAACATTCGCATGCTGCCTATCAGTTTCGTGTTTAGCCGTTTCCCACGGCTGGCGCATGATATCAGCAGCAAACTAGGTAAAAAAATCGAACTTAAATTGGTGGGTGAACACACCGAAGTGGATAAGACAGTCGTCGAACTGCTCAGTGATCCCTTGGTTCACTTAGTCAGAAACAGCTTGGATCATGGCATTGAAATGCCCGATGTCAGGCTCGCGGCCGGCAAACCCGAGACGGGTACGGTTACCCTGGAAGCTTATCATCGCGGCGGGAACATCGTGATTGAAGTGACTGACGATGGTAAAGGCCTCGACAAAGATAAATTAAGGGCCAAAGCCATTGAAAAAGGTTTGATCGATCCCGATGCGATCTTAAGCGATAAGCAAACATACGAGCTGATTTTTATGCCGGGGTTTTCTACGGCCGAAAAGCTTACCGATATTTCCGGTCGCGGCGTGGGGATGGATGTGGTGCGACGTAATATCCAGGCTTTGGGCGGCAACATAGAAATCCTTTCCGAGTTAGGCAAAGGGTCCACCATTTCCATTCATCTCCCGCTGACTCTGGCTATCCTGGATGGTCAGTCGATTGCGGTTGGCGACGAAACCTACATATTACCCTTGGGTTCTATTATCGAGTCACTCCACGTCAAGGAAGACAGGCTCAATCGAGTAGCGGGCAAAGGTGAAACTTTCCTGTTACGCGGCCAATATCTGCCGATTATCAGAATGCATCAAATTTTTAACGTACCCACCGCGAAAACCACCAAGCTAACCGAAGGTTTAATTGTGGTTGTCGAAGGGCAAGGGTTGCGTTGCGGATTGTTCGTGGATGATCTGCTTGGACAGCAGCAAGTGGTAATCAAGTCGCTCGAGGCGAATTATCGACGGATTGACGGGGTATCCGGCGCAACTATTCTGGGCGATGGTTCGGTGGCACTGATTCTTGATATCCCCGGTCTCGTGCGTTTAGCCAATCAATAAACCTAACCTAAAGCGTGTCATGTCGGAAATAATCGAACTCAGCAGCACTGACCAGCAAGATGCAAAGCGGTTGGATACTAGTTTGCAGTTTTTAAGCTTTACCTTGGGCCAGGAAGAATATGGGGTAGATATTCTGCGAGTTCAGGAGATTCGCAGTTGGGAGCCGGTATCGCGAATTCCCAATGTGCCGGCTTATGAAAAAGGTGTGGTCAATCTGCGCGGTGCGATAGTGCCTATCATAGATTTACGCGAGCGATTTCAACTGGGACACAGTGATTATTCGCCTTTGACGGTCGTTGTGGTCTTGCAAGCGCACATGGCCGATAAAACCAGGATCATCGGGGTCGTGGTGGATTCAGTTTCAGACGTTGTCGATGTCAATAAAAAAAGTATCCAAAGCGCGCCGAATTTTGGTGCAAAAGTCAGTACTGAATTTATCAACGGCCTGGTTTCAGTAAATGGCCGAATGGTGATGCTGTTGGATGTAGATAAATTATTAAAACTTGATGGCCTGGATGGTGAAGATGAAAGTTAAAAAAAGAGCTGTTTATGGCTGGCTTGTAATGGAGGATATGCAATGAAACTCAATCACCCTGTGACTGATCGCGAAGTCTTAATGAAGCCAGGCACCATTTTGGTCACGCGCACCAATTTAAAAGGCATTATTACCTATGCAAACGACGCTTTTATTGAGATTAGCGGCTTTAGCAAGGATGAACTTGTGGGGGCGAATCATAATATGGTTCGTCATCCTGACATGCCGCCGGCGGCATTTGAAGATTTATGGAATTGTTTGAAGGCTGGGCGCCCGTGGACCGCACCCGTCAAAAATAGGACCAAGACCGGAGATTATTATTGGGTAGAAGCAAACGTAACGCCGGTGTTCAAGAATGGCAAAGTACAGGAATACCTGTCGGTTCGTTACGCGCCATCCCGGGAACAAATCCAACAAGCCGAATCTTTGTATGAAAAACTAAATGCCAATAAAGCCACAATACGGCCGACGGGGATTAATGCGCTCATCAAGAAATTACTGGAACTGGGCTTGTGGAAAAAAGTGGGGATTATCTACCTGATCTTTTTGTTGCCGACGATCAATTCCATTTACGATCACTATATCGAACAAAAATACCCGGAGATGTTCCTGTTTTTGGGCTTGGCCGGATTTGCCTCAATATTGGGATATTCGGTGATTCGTAGTGTTGTAAAGGCTTTAGAGAATTCGATACGTATTTCTTATCGGATGGCGGATGAGCAATTCCGGAATACTATAGATTTGGACCGTGGTGATGAGATCGGCGATTTCTATCGAGCCTTATACGGCATGCAAGTTAAATTGAATTCCGATTTGGCTTATTCCAAACAGGTAGCGTCGGAAGCGATGCGCATCAAGCAGGCGCTCGACAACGTGCAGTCCTGTGTCATGGTGGCTAACAACGATTTAGACATCATCTACATGAATAAGACAGTAGCCGATATGTTTCAAAATGCGGAAGCGGACATTCGCAAGCAATTGCCTGACTTCAATGCCAGCAAACTGATGGGCGCCAACATCGATCAATTCCATAAAAAACCAGCTCACCAACGAGGCCTGTTGGCAAACCTATCCAGCACATTTAGTTCTGCGTTGGTGATTGGCGGCAGACACATGAATATCGTTGCCAACCCGGTTAAGAACGACGAAAACGAGCGTATCGGCATCGTGGTCGAGTGGTTGGATAGAACGCATGAAGTAAAAATCGAGCAGGAAATTGCCAGCATTGTGGAAGCTGTCAAAGTGGGTGAGTTGTCCAGCCGGATTGAGATGGCCGACAAACAAGGCTTTTTTGAAACGCTCAGCGAAGGCATCAACGAACTGACCGATGTGATCGAAAATGTATTCAGAGATGTTGGCAGTACCATGCAAAGTATGGCTTCTGGAGATTTGACCAATCGAATCACCAGTGATTACCAAGGGGTTTATTTAAACTGCAAGAACGATATTAATACCACCATCGATAAACTGAACGAAATTTTCGGTCAGGTTAGCGAGTCTGCTCATTTTATTAACAACTCGTCCCAAGAAATTGCCAGCGGTAATAACAATCTATCACAACGCGCCGAGCAACAGGCTGCGAATTTGCAGCAAACTGCCGCCAGCATGGAAGAGTTGACCAGTACTGTAAAAAATAACGCCGATAACGCTCAGCAAGCTAACGCAGTGGCCAATAACGCCAGAGAATTGGCTGAAAAAGGTGGGAATGTCGTCAAGGCGGCGGTTTCCGCCATGCAGGAAATCAATGAGAGCAGTAATAAAATCGCTGACATCATCAGCGTGATTGATGAAATTGCCTTCCAAACCAATTTGTTGGCTTTGAATGCCTCAGTGGAAGCAGCCAGAGCAGGCGAGCAAGGTAGAGGCTTTTCCGTTGTTGCCACAGAGGTGAGAAATCTGGCGCAACGCAGTGCCACGGCAGCCAGGGAGAGTAAAGAGCTGATTCAAACCAGTGTGCAAAAAGTCAGAGCAGGCACCGAGTTTGTGAACGAAACCGGTAAAGCGCTGAACGAAATTGTGGCAGGTGTGCAGAAGGTGGGAGATATCGTCGCCCAGATTGCCGATGCAAGTATTGAGCAGTCTGCGGGTATAGGGCAGGTGAATCAGGCTGTTGCGCAAATGGACGAAATCACCCAACAAAACGCGGCCTTAGCCGAAGAAGCATCTGCCGCCAGTGTTTCAATGAGCGACTTGTCGACGAATATGGTCGAGATGTTGGCGTTTTTCAAAACAGAAAAAAAATCCGGGCAGCAAAAAGTCGTTCATCAAGCCGATAGTGCCAGTGTTGTTCGTGCAGAGGCCAATAGAATGGCATCATCGCCAGCGGTTCGTCAGCCGAGTAGTTTTAAGCAAACCTCACAAGCCGACGACGAGTGGCAGGATTTTTAGCGGAGTTGCTTGATTGACCAAACCATTAGATAGGGAATAGCCGCCATGACAGCCGATTTAGAATCCAATCAGCACGTTGAGCAATTTCTGACTTTCGAGTTGGAAGGCGAGGCATATGGCATCGAAATTTTGAAAGTCCAAGAAATTAGAGGCTGGGAGCCCATTAGAAAAATTCCCAATACCCCTGATTTTGTAAAAGGTGCGTTAAATTTGCGCGGTTCCATAGTGCCGATTGTCGATCTGCGCGAACGTTTTCAGATGCAAAAAGTGGAATATACCCCGGTGACAGTCGTTATTGTGATGAGTGTCAATACTGCTTCCGGTACTTCGGTGATGGGCATCGTCGCTGATGCCGTATCCGACGTGTTGGATATTAAGCTGTCCGATATAAAAGAAGCGCCGAATTTGGGGTCGAAAATCAATACTCAATATATGCGCGGCATGTTCGTCGGCAAGAAAAATATGGTGATGTTATTGGATGTCGATAAGCTTTTAAATCCGGAAGAGTTTGTCGGTATTGCCGGGCTTGCTGCTATTGCCGAGGGTAAATGAGCGCGAGGATTGTAGCGGTCCTTAACCAGAAAGGCGGGGTAGGAAAAACCACCACTTCGGTCAATTTAACCCACGCTCTAGCTAAACTCGGTAAGAAAATTACAGTGATAGACTTTGATCCACAGAGTCATTTGGCCGTTTCGCTTGGTTCCGTAGATACGCAAACAAGTGGGATTGATAAGGTTTTGTTGGAAGGGGCGAGTCTCGCGGAGCAATCAATTCCGGTTAGAAAGAATCTGAATTTGGTGGTTGCCGGTCCAAGATTGCAGGAAATTGAGCAATTGACGGATGGTGGAGCCAGACGTGGCGATCTGCTTCGCAGAGCTTTGCTTGACGGCAATCGCGATGAAGATTTTATCTTTATCGATTGTCCCCCTTCTTCCGGGGTATTGGTAGCCAATGCCTTGTTTGCCGCCGATGAAATATTGGTGCCAATGACCAGTGATTATTTGGCATTGCAAGGCTTGTCGCATTTGGTGGGAACCATCAGGAAATTTGAAAGTGCTTCGAAAAGGCCCTACAAATTTTCCCTGGTCATGTCCAGGTATATTCCGGCCAGACGCATGTCAAAGGAGGTATTGAGTGTCATACAAAAATACTTCCCTGGGCAAATTTTGGCGACCACCATTCGGGAAACGGCTTTACTCGCAGAGTGCCCTAGTTTTGGTAAAACCATTTTTGAATATCGCCCGGGCTGCCGTTCCGCACGAGATTTTATGGCACTTGCCGAAGACTTTTTAGAAGGGAGGATGATGTAATGGCGGAACAAAATGAAGATAGTTTGATCGGTTACGACCCTCTGGCCTGGATGCATCGATCAGATTTCAATCACGACTCACAAAAAGCCCAAGTTAGTGAAGCGGAAGCGGACAGTTCGACAGAACTTGCGAGCTCGACAGAAACAGGGTCAAACCTTGAGACAGACTTGGATCAAGTGCCGGCCGACGGCTCTGATCCATACGCCTCTCAAAGTGAGCGAGCGGTTTTGGTATTGGATCCGGTACTGAATATTCAAAATGTCGCGGCTCTCCACCAGCGCTTAACGCAGATGCTCAGCAATTTTGAGGCTATCGATATCGACGCTTCCGGCGTGACGATGATAGATACGGCCACTCTGCAACTGTTATTGATTTTAAAGCAGACCGCAATTGGCTTGCAGAAATCTGTTTCTATCGATTTTCCTTCCGATAAGTTTATTGAAGCCTCGGAGTTGTTGGGGATTGCCGAAATGTTGGAAGTTGATCAGGCTGCATCCGGCTTCTTTTGATGGGGTACTACCCGAATATAAAAAATGAAAGAAAAAGCGCGCGAGTTTGAATATACCCAAGCAGATTTTGACGTTCTAAGGAAAATATCCAACCAATATTCCGGAATCTTGGTGCCGGACGATAAATTCGATATGTTTTATTCGAGGTTGTCGAAACGGGTCCGCATGCTGGGCTTTACCAGCTTCAAACAGTATTGTCACTATTTGAAAAACAACCCGGATACTGAGTTTACTGAATTTATTAATGCTGTCACCACTAACCTCACTTCTTTTTTTCGCGAAAATCACCACTTTGAATATTTAAGCAAGACGGTTGTACCGGGCTTGCTTAAAAAACATGCCGGGACTAAACAGATTAAAGTGTGGTCCGCAGGTTGCTCAACAGGTGAGGAGCCTTATTCTTTGGCGATGACCTTGAAGGAAAGCGTTCCGGCTGATTGGACTATAAATATTCTGGCTACCGATCTTGATACGAATGTTTTGGCCACCGCAGCAGCCGGTATTTACATGGCTGATCGCGTGACAGGAATAGCCGAGCAACGCCTTAAGCGCTGGTTTCAAAAAGGTGTGGGTGGACAAGCGAACAAGGTGCGAGTTAAACCGGAATTGAAAGAATTGATAGAGTTTAAACAATTGAATTTGATGCAGGAGTGGCCCTTGAAAGGGTATTTTGATTTTATTTTTTGCCGAAATGTTTTGATCTATTTTGATCGGGAAACCAAGGCGATGTTAGCGAATCGTTACTGCGGCTTATTGGAAGAGGGTTCATATTTATTCATTGGACATTCAGAATCCTTGCATCAGCTCGATACCGGATTCAGTTTGATAGGTAACACCATCTACAGGAAGTCGATTAAGTGAGTCATGTGCGACATGTGGATAGACCGCTTATCGCCGGCTTCGAAAACGTCAATCGATATTGGGATCAAGAAAATCAAATAGTGGCGGCAAAATTAATGCCCGGTGATTACTACGTCACCAAACAGGATGAAATGATTACGACTGTGCTGGGTTCTTGCGTGGCAGCCTGTATCAGGGATGTGGTGACCGGTGTGGGGGGTATGAATCATTTCATGTTGCCGGAGACCAGTAAAAGTCGCTTGAATGCCAGAGACGAAGCTGTCGTTGGCAATGCCTCTCGCTATGGCAATTACGCGATGGAACATTTGATCAACGCTATTTTGCAAAATGGCGGTAAGCGTAAAAACCTGGAAGTTAAGCTGTTCGGCGGCGGCAAAATCATCGCTACCCTGGGTGATGTGGGGGCCAGAAACATTCAATTCGTTTTGGACTATGTGGACACTGAAGCGTTGAATCTGGTTTCTCATGATTTGGGCGATATTTATCCGCGTAAGGTGAATTTCTTTCCGCATACCGGACGGGTCAGAATGAAAAAAATTAAAGATTTACACAACCAAACTATCTTCCTGCGCGAGAAGCAATATAGTTCCAGTATCAAGGACGCACCGGTTGAAGGTAGCGTAGAGCTATTTTAGGAAACCAGGATGACAAAAATTAAGCTATTGATTGTTGACGACTCGGCATTAATTCGCCAAATGTTGACGCAAATTTTTAATGAGGCAGGCGATATTGAAGTTGTCGGCACGGCCAGTGATCCGATTATTGCCCGGGAAAAAATAAAGGCCTTGAATCCCGACGTATTAACACTGGATGTAGAAATGCCGCGTATGGATGGTCTGACATTTTTACGTAATTTGATGCGTTTACGACCGATGCCGGTGGTCATGATTTCAACGTTGACCGAAAAAGGCGCCGAAGTGACCCTTGATGCGTTAGCGCTCGGTGCGGTTGATTTCGTGGCAAAACCAAAAATCGATGTCTCCCATGGCTTACGAGCCTATGCCGATGAGATTATCGGTAAAATCAGGATGGCCGCTCAAGCAAAAGTCAAAGCTTTGGAAACCAATCGGGTTAATGTCCCAGCTCTTAATTCAGTGAATGAGAATGCAGCCAGTACGATGAAAAAGCATTTCAAAACGACTCATAAAATTGTGGCGTTGGGTTCTTCAACGGGCGGCACCGAAGCGGTCAAGGAACTGGTAAAAAGCCTGCCTAGGACGGCGCCGGCGATTGTCATTACCCAACATTTGCCGCTCGCCTTCAGCGCTTCGTTTGCCAAACATGTTAACGAGGCCACTGAGATGACTGCTTGCGTGGCTAGCGATGGGCAACTGATATTGCCCGGAAATATTTATATAGCGCCAGGTGATCAGCATTTAATGGTTGTGAGAGATGGTGCTCGTTATGCGTGCCGCCTTGATGATGGTCCACCTGTCAACAGACATAAGCCTTCCGTGGATGTCCTGTTTCGATCAGTTGCCGAGAATGTGGGTAGCAATGCGGTTGGGGTTATGTTGACGGGCATGGGGGCGGATGGTGCCAGAGCCATGCTTGAGATGCGCGAGGCCGGGGCCGTCAACATAGTGCAGGATGAAGCATCCAGTATCGTTTGGGGCATGCCCGGCGAGGCCTACAAACTGGGAGCCGCGCATCATGTGTTATCCTTGGGGAAAATAGCGGAAAAAATCCTGGCCTTGGTGGATTGAAAATATGTTGCAGTTCCTAAAAGATAACGCGCTTCTGGTTTTATTCACGCTGGTAGTTTTGTTATTGCCGTTGCTTTCGTCCAACGCGCTGGTTTATTGGCTAGCCGCCCCCATCGCAACCATGTTGTGGATGGTCAAAGCATTTCGTGCGCAACGTGCGCAAGTGTCAGCCTTGACAAACAGCAAGGGTCTAAGCGAAGCCGAATTGGTGCGCGCGATTGATGACTATTTACTGCATTTGAAAGATTGTATCGACCAAGAAGCCTCCTATTTTCGCGCGGAATTGGAACAGCTCAAATCCATGCTTGCCGATGCGGTGACTACGATGTCCAACAGCTTCAATAGTTTGGCTAGTCTGACGTCCGGGCAGTCATCGATAGTATATTCGTTGGTAGCTGATCTGGAAGGAAGTACCGACAAAGGGCGTAGCAGTATCAATTTCACGAGTTTTGCTCAGGAAACCGATGATGTCCTGCAGTTTTTTATCGACCATATTCTGCAAATCAGTAAGCAGAGCATGGAAATGGTCGCGGTCATCAATGATGTTGGGGGCCATATGGCTCATGTCGAGAAACTATTGGGCGATGTGCAGAAGATTGCCGATCAAACCAATTTGTTGGCGCTGAATGCCGCCATAGAAGCAGCCAGGGCGGGAGAAGCCGGTCGAGGCTTTGCAGTGGTTGCGGGAGAAGTGCGAAATCTTTCAAAAAACTCCGATAAGTTCAGCGAGGAAATTAAGCGCGTGGTGAAGGCCTCCAAGGATAATATCCGCGAAGCGCAAACCATGATCGAAATAATGGCCTCCAAAGACATGAACGTGGCGATTAGTTCCAAAGCCAGTATCGACAAGATGATGGATGATATCGCCGTCATTAATGCCAATATCTCCAACAACGTCGGCGAAATTTCCCAACTGACCAATCAAATCGAGTTCAATGTGGGTAATGCGGTGAGAGGTCTGCAATTTGAGGATATGGCCCGGCAATTGATTGAATATTTACAATTCAATTTAGAACATTTCGGTTCGCTATCTGACGAGGTCAGTATAGGTTTGGGGGTATTTAAAACCGGTGGCGACACTGATTGGCGTGACCAATTACGGCAAGGCTCGGATCGCTTGAAAATCATGAAGCAACAGTGGCAAGTCAGAAAATCGCACATTGTGTCGCAATCTTCCATGGAGGAAGGCGATGTGGATCTGTTTTAGGCTAAAGGTAAGAGATGACATGAAAATTTGTGAGGTTAAAGAATATGGGTATTGATGCACGTGTTGATGCGGGAGTGCTGTCGATTAAAATAAGCGGTCGGTTCGATTTCGGCGTGCACAACGAGTTTCGCGAAGCCACCAAGCTGGTTGAAAGTGGCGTGAAGTTGATAGAAGTGGATTTGATCGGCACCGAATACTTAGATAGCTCAGCCCTTGGCATGCTGTTAGTTCTGCGAGATAAGATGGCGGGTGATAAGTCGGCAATACGGATTAAAAATTCGCGTACCGAAGTTAAAAAAATTTTGGAAATCGCTAATTTTGATAAATTATTTACACTATCCTGAGCAATCCCGCTTTTTTATATAACCTAATGGCGCGATCAAACCGACAACGGTTTGCGTAGCCGCCAACACCTCATGAACCAGCAGACTGACTTTTCCAGTTCCGATTTCATTAGAAATTTTTTCCAGCGATTTCTACCCAATTCCCAAGTTGTTTCCCTAGCCATAGTTTTGCTGGGCGGCTTTTTATTGATATACGGCTTGCTGGATTTGCTGATGCCGGTCTTTGTAGCGATTGTGTTGGCGTATCTACTGGAAGGGCTGGTGGTTAAAGCCGAACAGCGCCAACTCGGTCGTTTGATTTCGGTGCATCTCGTATTCTTTGCGTTTATGGCTGTGCTGGGTTTTGTGTTGTTTGTGTTGGTGCCGATAGTCTCCGAGCAAACCGTGCAACTGGTGCAACACATACCGGAGATTGTTTCCAGTACCCAAGCCGAAATCATGCGCTTCCCTGAACGCCATCCGGAACTGATTTCGGAAGTCCGGATTCGCGAAATCATGTTCTCCATTCAGCAAGACTTGCTCAAGTATGGTCAGGATTTGATCTCCGGCTCCGCCCAATCGTTTGTCGGATTGGTGGCGGTGATCATTTACTTGTTTTTGGTGCCGTTGATGGTGTTTTTCTTTCTGAAAGATAAACAGGTTTTATTGGGCTGGTTTGTACAGTTTCTGCCAAGGGATACCAGTCTTAGCCTGCGAGTGTGGCATGAAGTCGATAGGCAAATAGCCAATTACGTTAGAGGCAAATTTCTCGAAGTGTTTATCCTGTGGGCGGTCAGTTACATAGTCTTCTGGTTGTTGGGTTTGAATTATGCGATGTTGCTTGCGGTACTGATGGGCTTGTCTGTGGTGATTCCTTATGTCGGCGCGACATTAGTCACTTTTCCGGTATTGGCGGTGGCTTATGTGCAGTGGGGCGTGGGCGGCAGTGATCATTTTATGTACGTATTTATTGCCTATTCAGTGATTCAGGCGCTGGATGGTGTCATATTGGTGCCGCTGCTGTTTTCTGAAGCCGTGAATTTGCATCCTATTGCAATTATTGTTGCCATCCTGTTTTTTGGCGGCTTATGGGGATTTTGGGGGGTGTTTTTTGCGATACCCTTGGCCACGCTGGTTAAAGCGGTGTTAATGGCGTGGCCAAAGGCTGAGATCAGTCAATCATCGGCTTGATGGCGTTACAAATTATCGGATGCAAAATCCGCCAGGCGCGAACGCTCGCCACGCCGCAAAGTAATGTGGGCGCTATTCGGCCAAGATTTGAAACGATCAACCACATAGGTCAAACCGGAGCTGGTAGCGGTTAAATACGGCGTATCGATTTGTGCCAGATTGCCGATACAGATGATCTTAGTGCCGGGCCCCGCTCGGGTAATCAAGGTTTTCATCTGTTTGGGCGTCAGGTTTTGTGCCTCGTCGATAATCAGGTAGCGGTTCAGAAAAGTCCGTCCGCGCATAAAGTTCAGCGAACGAATTTTTACCCGGTTCATCATGACGTTTTGCGACGCGCCTTGTTCCCATTCGGTCGTGCCCGAGCGGCTGCCCAGCAACTCCAGGTTATCCATCAACGCCCCCATCCACGGCGCCATTTTTTCCTCTTCCGTACCCGGTAAAAAGCCAATGTCCTCGCCGACCGGCATGGTCTCCCGTGTCATGATAATTTCCAAATAGGCTTTGCTTTCCAGAGTCAAAGACAGGCCGGCTGCCAGTGCCAGCAAGGTTTTACCGGTGCCGGCAGAGCCTATTAACGTCACGAAGTCAACGTTTGGGTCGAGCAGGGCATTCAACGCAAAATTTTGCTCGCGGTTTTTGGCGGAAATCCCCCAGATGCTATTGTGTTTGGTCCGATAATCGCGGGCCAATTGCAACACAGCCGTGTCGCCTTCGCGGCTTTTCACGATGGCTTCGAAGTTATCTTCGCCTTCCATATACAGATATTGGTTGGGATACCATTCGGCCACCAGCGGACCATTCACGCGGTAGTATGTGTGGTCGTTTTCCTGCCACGATTCCATCTTGCCGCCGTGTTCCTCCCAGAAGTCGCTGTCCAGCGGCATCGTGCCGGTGTAGAGCAGGTCTATATCTTCGATGGTTTGATCGTTATGGTAATCCTCGGCAGTAATCTGTAGCGCGGCTGCTTTGATGCGCATATTGATGTCTTTGGAGACCAGGATTACATTCACATCCGGGTATTCCTTACCCAAGGCCAATACGATACTGAGGATAGAATTATCGGCAATCTGTCCAGGTAGGTCGGCAGGGAGTAGATGCGACAATTGCCGGGTTTGAAAATACAAACGGCCGTCGAATTCTCGCTCGCCGTTCCGAGCATAATCGATGCGCGACAGCGGTAGCCCGGCGTTGATGGTTTGTTGATCGGCATCGCGGATTAATTCGTCCAAAAACCGGCTAACTTGGCGGACGTTGCGCGATACGTCGGATAAGCCTTTTTTGGCGTGATCCAATTCCTCCAGCACCACCATCGGAATGAAAACATTATGTTCTTGAAAGCGAAAAATGGACGTTGGGTCGTGCATCAGTACGTTGGTGTCCAACACGAACAATTTTTTGCCGGCGGATTGAATATTCATATTATCCTTGTAAAAAGCGTGGAAAAGCGGTTTCAACGCAAACCCGGTGCTGCGCTAAAGGTATTTCTACTCCAAGTGTAGAGTTATCGTCAACCGAGCTATCGCTTGCCCTGTGCCCGATAAGCGTTGCTACCCTATGCAAAAGAGTAGTGCGATTTCACCGTCAATTCCGGGTTTTTTAAAAATACCGGTGCCAATAATCGACTAATCTCCAGTTTCTCTATACTTAAGCCGTCGTCATTGCTTTTGTATAGTCGGTTACAATAGGGCGCATATGTCGCGACAACTTAATTTGTATCGGTATTTTTAGGATAGTTATTTATGACACTTTCACCATCAAGCCAGCCAGACTTGGGTTGGAGCCAGATTAGGGAAACCATCAAGCTGTTGACCGTTTCGGTTGCTCAGGTTGAGGGCAGCATGAAAGCCGGCGACGAGTCGGTCTCAGCCTTGGCCGACTCGTTTACCGGTATGGTTGAAGATATGAAAAATATTCATCAGTTACTGAGTAGTTTTCAGCAGAGCGAGAGCCGCGACCAGGCTCTGGCGCATTGCGAGGCGACCCAGGATAAAATCTATTCGGCGATTGTGGCGTTCCAGTTTTATGATCGCCTGCAGCAATGCTTACAACACGTGTCCAACAATCTAAAAGGCTTGTCGGTCATCATCGATACGCCGCAGAGGTTATATAATCCTGCCGAATGGTATAAGTTTCAGGAAAGCATTCGCAACCAGTACACTATGGAATCTGAAAAAGTGATGTTTGATGCTATCCATCAGGGCAAAAGCGTCGATGAAGCGCTAGCCTTGTTTCAACAAGCAAATCGGCAAAGCGACGACGATGAAATCGAACTGTTTTAATTTTACTTGGCTACTCAAATCGTAAATGAAAAAAAAATCTCTGTTAATTTTGTGCCCTCTGTTACTGATATTAACGGCGTGTAGTAATCCTGGCTCAGAACCACCGGTGGCCGGCAGCGTACCGGCCAAAAAAGCCCCGGCTAAAAAATCAGCGGCAAACAAAGCCCCCGCAACTACGGCTAAAAAACCGGTGTCTAGTCCCGATACCGCCACCTATCCTATCGAAAGTGTCAGCAATAACTTTAAAGATGAACCGAATCTGCCGACCTTTCGCGCCGAGCCGTTGATGCCGCCGGCCGATATTCCGCCGCCTGCGCCAGCCAGTCCGGCTCTGACTGCACCCGCTCCGGCGGCGGTGGCTACAGCAACTGCGCCGGCACCAAGGTTTGTTATAGAAGACGCGCGCATCCCCAGCGGCACGCCGCCGGCGGTGGTGGCTTTAATTAGCGAGTCAGACCGCAGCCGTAATAGTGGCGACCTGGATGCTGCAGTGGTCGTGATGGAACGGGCGCTACGCATCGATTCACGCAACCCCACGCTGACTTACAAGCTGGCGCAGCTCAGAATCAAACAAAATAAGCCGCAATTGGCCGAGGAATTGGCGGGCAAGGCTGCTTTACTGGCTGGCGGTGATCTGGATCTGAAACGCAAAAGCTGGTTGTTGATCGCCGAAGCCCGGCAAATGCAGCAAAATGTCCAAGGGGCAAGAGAAGCTAAAGCCAAGGCGGACAGCTTTTTCGGTCGCTAGTGGCTGAGGGTTCCAAGACGGCGCTTGCCGGCGCCGCTAGCAAATTGGTGGATGTGTTTGGCGACGGCGGCGCCTTAGCCGAGGTTATCAGCGGTTATTCGCCGCGCGCCGCGCAGATTGAGATGGCGGAAAAAATCGCCTACGCCATCGAGTCCCAGCAAAACCTGATTGCCGAGGCCGGCACCGGCACCGGCAAAACCTTTGCCTATCTGATTCCTGCGATCCTGTCCGGTAAAAAAGTCATCGTTTCCACCGGCACCAAAAATCTACAAGATCAATTGTTCAACAAGGATTTGCCGGTGATCCGCAAAGCCTTGAGCAGACGGCCGTTCAAAGCCAGTTTGCTGAAAGGCCGCGCCAATTATTTATGCACTTATCGGCTGGAACAGGCCTTGAATTCCGCGTTCGGTTACAGCCAGGAAGACGCGGCGGCACTGGCGCAGATCAAGGCTTGGTCGAAGCGCACCAAGGCCGGCGACGTCTCGGAAGTGGCTGACGTGCATGACGGCGATCCGGTCTGGTTTCACGCCACTTCCACCACCGACAATTGTTTGGGTCAAAACTGTCCTGACTATGGCGATTGCTTTCTAACCAAGGCCCGCAAGCAAGCGCAGGAAGCCGAGATCGTGGTGGTCAATCACCATTTGCTCTGCGCAGATTGGTCGATCCGTGAAACCGGCTTCGGTGAATTGCTGCCGGATGCCGAAGTCGTCGTTATCGACGAAGCCCATCAACTGGCCGACACCGCCTCCAATTTTTTGGGCGTGACGATTAGCGGCAAACAATTGGTCGATTTGGCCGATGACAGCTTGGCCGAGTATTTCACCGACGCCAAGGATATGCCGGACCTGCGCACCGCCTGCGAGGACCTGCAACACGAAGTCAAGGATTTACGCCTAGCGTTTGGCCTGGAATTGCGCCGCGGCGACTGGCAAGACATCGAAACCAACCCCAAAATCGCCGGCGCGTTGGAATCCTTGCAAAAGCAATTGGCCCGGCTAACCGATCAACTGGAGCGCGCCTCGGTGCGCAGCAAAGGCCTGGAATCCTGCTTTGACCGCGCCGAAGCGCTGGACGCGCAACTGGAAACGCTGATTAACGACAAGGACGGGCAGTGGATCAAATGGTACGAGACTTATAGCAAGTCTTTCACGCTCAGTCGCACGCCGCTGGATATTGCCAAGGAGTTTCGTGGTTTCATGGCCCGGCATAAAGCCACCTGGATTTTCACTTCCGCGACCTTGAGTGTGGCCAATAACTTCGTGCATTTTTCCAAGAATCTTGGGTTGAGCGGCGCGCTCAGCCAGAGTTGGGAGAGTCCGTTCGATTATCCGAACCAGGCCTTGTTTTACCATCCTAAAGGCCTGCCGCAGCCCAGTGATCCTGACTTTACCGACAAAATTGTCGAGTTTGCCTTGCCGGTTTTAGAAGCCAGCCGGGGTCGGGCGTTTTTCCTGTTTACCAGCCACCGCGCCTTGCAACGCGCCGCGCAATTGTTGGAAGGCAAGCTCGACCATCCCATCCTGGTACAAGGGACAAAATCTAAAGGCGTATTGCTGGATCATTTCAAGGAACTGGGCAACGCGGTATTGTTAGCAACTGCCAGTTTCTGGGAAGGCGTGGACGTGCGCGGCGATGCTTTATCTTGCGTGATTATCGACAAACTGCCGTTTGCATCGCCGGGCGATCCGGTATTGAAAGCGCGGATGAATGCAATGGAAAAGCAGGGCCGCAACCCGTTTTTTGAGCATCAACTGCCCAGCGCCATCATCATGTTGCGCCAGGGTGTGGGCCGCTTGATTCGGGATGTCAATGACCGCGGCGTGCTGATGGTCTGCGACCCCAGATTATTAAAGCGCTCCTACGGCCAGATGTTTCTGGATAGCGTGCCGGCGATGAAGCGCAGCCGTGAGATCGAGGATGTGCGGCGGTTTTTTGCGTTGGATGAATCACATTGAACATTGCGTAGGCCGGAATAAGCGTTAGCGTTTCCGGCATCTTGTTGACAGAGGTACAGATTTGAAATTATTGGCAGTAGAAACGTCCACCGACGCCTGTTCGGCGGCCTTGTTTATCAATGGCGAGATTGCCGAAAAGTTTGCCGTCGCCCCGCGCGAACATACCAAATTGATTTTACCGATGATCGACGAATTGATGGCCGATGCTCAGCTCAAACCGCAACAACTGGACGCTATCGGTTTAAGTCGCGGGCCCGGTTCATTTACCGGTGTCAGAATTGCCGGCGGCGTGGTGCAAGGCATTGCTTATGGTGCCGACTTGCCGGTGGTGCCGGTTTCGACGTTGGCGGCCATCGCCCAAGATTTTTTTAACCGGCGGTCCGATGCCCAGCTGAGTTTTACCGCAATGGACGCCAGGATGGACGAGATTTTTTGGGGCGTGTATCAACGCAATGAATTGGGCCTGGCGGACTTGATCGGCGCGGAAGCCGTCACGCCAGCCGGCGAAGCGATATTTCCGGATTGCCGTGGCTTTGGCGTCGGCTCCGGCTGGGGCGTTTATGCGGAGCAGTTGGGCCAGCGTTTAGCAGAGCGTGTGCTGGGCGTTGAGGTGGATGTCTGGCCGCGCGCCGGCTGTGTCGCGCAATTGGGCGCTTACGGTTTTGCTTGCGGTTTGGCGGTGCCTGTCGAGCAAGCCATGCCGGTTTATTTGCGCGATAAAGTCGCCAAAAAACAATCGGAAAGATGAGTCGGTTTCCGGTTTCCAGCGGCCGCTAAAACGGCCGCGCCACATTTTTAAATACCTTCTAGGGTACAATAGCCCTTTACCTAAGCCGATAGTTTTAGCCCATGGCGCAATATTTCGAAATTCATCCGAAGAACCCGCAGCCGCGCTTGATTCAACAAGCAGTCAATATCTTGCGCAACGGCGGAGTCATCGTCTATCCCACTGACGCATCCTACGCGCTGGGTTGCCAGATCGGCGATAAGGCGGCCATGGATCAAATTCGCAGCCTCCGCCGGCTGGACGATAATCATAACTTCACACTGTTGTGTACCGACCTATCGCAGGTTTCTAACTTTACCAAAATGGGTAACGAGGCCCACCGCTTGATCAAAAAACTGACGCCAGGCCCGTTTACGTTTTTACTGGATGCCACACGCGAAGTGCCGCGCCGGTTGCAGCACCCCAAAAAGAAAACCATAGGCGTCAGAATCACCGACCATCCGGTAGCTCAAGCCTTGGTCGAGCAGCTCGGCGAACCCTTGTTGACCTCCACGTTGATGATGCCCGGCGATGAGGAGCCTTTGGCCGATCCTTACGAAATCCGAAAGCGGCTGGAAAAAGAGTTAGCCCTGGTCATAGATGTGGGCGTGATCGAATATCAACCCACTACCGTCATCGCTTGCGGCGACAAGTCCATTGACATTGTTCGGCAAGGTATCGGTATTGCGCCGATGTTGGAGTAAAAGCCATGATGGACGAATTAACCCTGATACAAAGGATCGTGGTGTGGATTTTGCCGGTGATTTTCGCGATCACCGGTCACGAGGTAGCACACGGTTGGGTGGCCAAGAAATTGGGCGACAATACCGCTGCCGACCAAGGCCGTTTAACGCTGAATCCTCTCAAACATATTGATGTGCTGGGCACGCTGATTATTCCCGGTTTATTGTTGCTGACCTTTACCGGTTTTGTGTTCGGGTGGGCCAAGCCGGTGCCGGTCGATCCCCGCGCGTTTAAAAAGCCGCGTCAAGCCATGGCGATTGTGGCGGTAGCCGGCCCCTTGTCCAATCTATTAATGGCGGCGGCCTGGGCTTTGCTGTCTAGAATCGGCGTGATGTTGGAAATCGAATACATCTCTTTTCCGCTGATATACAGCGGCGTAGCAGGCATCAGCATCAATTTGGTTTTGGCTTTGATTAATCTTCTGCCGATACCGCCCTTGGACGGCAGCCGGATTTTGTCCGGAGTGCTATCGGATTATTGGGCCTGGCAATACAATCGTTTGGAACGGTTTGGTTTTATTTTTTTGTTGATATTACTTGCTACCGACGTGTTGCAATATTTGCTGGCTTATCCGATGTACTACGCCCAACAATTATTTTTTAGTTTGGCGGGCATGTAGTTTTGAACGAAGTAGCATTACCGGTTGAAGCCGCGCTGCCGCCTCTGGCGCTGGTGCAAGGCCAGCCTTATCAGGATTTACCGGAAGATCTTTACATCCCGCCGGATGCGCTGGAAGTGTTTCTGGATGCGTTCGAAGGGCCGTTGGATTTGCTGTTGTATTTGATTCGCCGGCAGAATCTGGATATTCTCGACATCCCCATCGCCCAGATTACCCGGCAATATATCGCCTACATCGACATGATGGAAAATTTGCGTCTGGAGCTGGCCGCCGAATATTTGGTGATGGCCGCGCTGCTGGCGGAGATCAAATCGCGGATGCTGCTGCCCCGACAGCCGGAAAGCGAAGAGGAAGAAGAGGACCCCAGAGCATTTTTGATTCGCAAATTGCAGGAATACGAAGCGATCAAAAAAGTAGCCGAAGAAATCGACCAGCTGCCCCGAAACGAGCGCGATACCTTCGAATTCGGCGTGGATACTTCAACCGTGGATGTACAGCAAATTTTGCCGGATGTGCAACTCAAGGAACTGCTGCTGGCCTTCCAGGACATTTTGAAGCGCGCCGAGAGGCTTACCCATCATCAAATAACCAAAGAACCCCTATCAGTCCGTGAACGAATGGCAGCCATTTTGGAAAAACTTAACGGAGCAAATCAGCTCCATTTCGCAGCGTGTTTTACCCGAAGTGAAGGAAAAAACGGAGTGGTTGTCGCGTTTCTTGCCATCCTTGAACTCTCCAAGGAACGCATCATCGACATCTTCCAATCCGAACCCTACGCCGGCATCCAGGTCAGAATCCGCCTCGATAGCGGCACCGGCGACTGACTCACTGCTAGCCGAAACCGTCGTCGATGATGTTATTCCCAAAACCAAACCCAGAACGCCCCGCAAGCCGCGCATCAAACCCGAGCCGGTTACGATATTCGTGCCGGTCAAACGGCGCGCTGTGCGCTTTCCGGCTATCTGGGTTAGCGCGCCGCGCGTCGCGGTTGTTCACATCCAAGAACCAAGCAAGCCGGTGGTTTTGCCAACGTCCCCTAGGCACGCGGTGCGCTTACAGTCGGATTGGCGGAGTAGTTGGCAAGCACCCGTACCGGTGGCTGCAGCCGTTAGCGAGGCTAGGCGCGCAACCCGTTTACCGCAGCGTTGGGCCGAGATTATTCGCGCCAGCACCTACGAACCCATCGTGGTCGAACGCCACCGACTACAGCCCGACATAATTAAAGAGTGCGACATGAACACCAAGCGCATCGTGGAAGCCATTTTGTTCGCCGCCAATCGGCCAATGACGATCAGGCAGATTCAGGAAACTTTTCCTGAACTGGAGCAACCCGATACCTTGTCGGTGCAAATGGCCCTGGATGAAATCGCCCGCGATTACGCCGATAGGCCGATCGGCCTCCGGCAATTGGCCAGCGGCTACCGGTTTCAGGTGCGCGAAGGCTTGTCGCCGTATGTCACCCGCTTGTTCGAGGAAAAACCCGCGCGATATTCGCGGGCACTTTTAGAAACATTGGCTATCATCGCCTATCGCCAGCCGGTGACGCGCGGTGAAATCGAAGACATCCGCGGCGTCAGTGTCAGCAGTTCCATCATTCAAACCCTATTGGAGCGCGAGTGGATTCGCGTCATCGCCCATAAGGAAGTACCGGGTCGGCCGGCCTTGTTCGGCACCACCAAGCAATTTCTGGATTATTTCAATTTAACCTCATTGAGCGAATTACCGACGCTGGAAGAAATCGTCAATTTCGATTTCGGCAATTCGCCGCAACCGCAACCCGAGCAGGACCATAGTGAAAGACCGCAAACCGCCGAGATCCAACAACCCGTCAGCCCCGCAGGACAAACGGACCCAGAAACCGCAGCAGCGGAAACCGAGTTCGACTCACAAGCCGAAGCCGGCCTCGGCGCCGAAAAGCTCACCCTCCACTAAAGCCGCGCCCGCCGGCGGCGAGCGCATCCAGAAACTGCTGGCGCGGGCCGGCGTGGGCTCTCGGCGGGAAATCGAGCGCTGGATAGAAGAAGGCAAACTGATCGTCAATGGTAATCCGGTACAGCCGGGTTACCACTTAAAGCCGGACGACCATCTGCAAATCAACGGCCGGGTCGTGAAATGGGAAAAATACGCCGAGCAACCGACCCGCGTATTGGTTTATCACAAACCGGTCGGCGAACTGGTCACCCGCCGCGATCCGGAAGGCCGGCCGGTAATCTTTACCCAACTGCCGCGCCTGCAGGTCGGCCGCTGGATCGCGGTCGGCCGGCTGGACATCAACACCTCCGGCCTGATTTTAGTCACCAATAACGGCGAACTCGCCAACCGCTTGATGCACCCATCCCAGGAAGTCGAGCGCGAATACGCGGTGCGGATCTTGGGCGAAGTCGATGACGCGATGCTGGCGCGCCTGAAACAAGGCGTGGAACTGGACGACGGGCCGGCGCATTTCGAAGACGTCAGCTTTTACGCCGGCGAAGGCGCCAACAAATGGTTTTACGCCACGGTGAAACAGGGGCGGAATCGTTTGGTAAGGCGCTTGTGGGAATCGCAGGGGGTTAAAGTCAGCCGCTTGATCCGGGTCCGCTACGGCGATGTCGGTTTGCCGGAGCGAGTCAGGGCGCATTCGTTTTATGAGCTGGAAGCTAAGGAATTGGCGGCGTTGATGGAGTTTGTGGGTTTGTAGTGTGTTTATTGATATTCCGTAGAATAGATATTTCCAGCAAATATATTTAGCAAGTTACCACTTGATAATTTAGATGATAGAAGTGTTGATTGTTCATTATTAGTTTAATAAAAATTAAGAATAATAAATGCGTAATGCTGCTAGATTTTGCCTCAATCGCGCCAAAGACCTTATTGCAAAAGATGATGAAGTTTCCGCAAGGTATGCGTGCTTAGAATTACGGTTTTGTATCGAATATATTACCTATTCACAGTTGGAGTTATATATACAAGAAGTTTCTGATGACGCTCTAAAAAAATGGACTCCGAAGCAAATCATAAGTTTATTATTGGATTGTGACCCCAACGCTGATAAAAGCATTATTGTTTCTTTAGGGGTTCAGGAAAAACTTGGTGAGCCAGCCGAAACACAATTGCTCGGTGAAGATCACCGTTTCTCCCTTAAATGGGCTAATACGCAACATAACGCACTTGGAAACTTCCTCCACGCTCCTACGTTCGCACAAATTGAATCAGGAAAAACCAAGGGTAAAGAAGAAGTTTTAAAAAAAGCGACTACTGTGGTTAATGAAATCGAGAAAATTCTGAGTTCTCCGGTATTTAACGTGAATTTTGGGAGTTTTTATAAATTTCAATGCAGTTATTGTAAGAAAGACATTAAATGTAGAAAGGAAAGTATTAATAAAGATCTAGGTATTGTTTGCCAAGACGTAAAATGTAAAGCCGTGCATGACATAGTTTCTGAAGACGAAGGCACGTTCACCGTAAAAGCTAGGGAAATAGAATACCTTTGTAATTCATGCGATACCATCAATTATGTGGGTTATCATTTAATAAAACTTGGTAATGTATTTTCATGTTTTAAATGTGGGGGGAAGTCGCAAGTTAAATATGTTTTTTCACCTATTTAATTGGAGTTGATCTCCGTTTTCGTGTCCACTTGGAATTTCTGTTTGTATTGTTAGAGATTCGCTATCGCGAAAATTTATTGAATGCCGGTTCCCGCACCGGCGGGCGGGTTACTTTTCTTTGCTTGTCCAAAGAAAAGTAACCAAAAGAAAAGACACCCGAATGCCGCTTTTATCCTGCGCTCCGAAGCTTTCGCCGAGGGTTGCCGAAAGGGGCTTCCTGCCCCTTCGGCAACGCGATGCATCCCTGCATCGCCCCTAACGGGCTATTCTCGGCGAAAGCTTCGGTGCTCGGCGCGGCATACGGGAAAACCCCAACCCATCGCGAATTTTTTTACGCTAACTCTGCGTAGTATCGTAGGCGTAGGGTGGGCACGGTTTTTGTGCCCACGCGGTATTGGCATAGGCCCAGCATGCTCGCTTCCCTCGCCGATAAAACTCCCATCAAAGCAATTCGCTAGCTATTGCAAATCAGGATGGCTTACCATGAGCCGACTTTTGATGTTTGTTTCAATTCCAGCAGGTTTTTATACCGGGGCGGATAGAAAAATGGCAATTTGGCAGATTAGCTCAACTCTAAAATTTACCCTGCTGACCGCTGTTTTCCTGGTTTCCGGGTGTGTCAACCATGCCGATTTGGCGGAGGCTCCCGGCGAAAACCTGGTAGTCCAATCCGTGCCGGATTTGAATTATCTGGCAACGCAAAGTTACTATCACGAACTGATTTCCGGCACGATGCCCAGCATCGCCGAATTGACCCTGTTCACCAATCAACTGCCCAAGGGCGGCGATCTACACCACCACTATTCAGGTGCGCTTTACGTGGAGACTTATCTGGATTAGGTGGACAAAAGCCATTTTTGTATTTGCTTGGACAACGCCTGCCAAGGCGGCACCAAAGCTGAGTTGGATTGGGCGGCTAAATACGAGGTTGTCAAGCATTGGAAGTCAGGCACTTGCGTTAGCGCCGGTGATTTGCGGACCAAGAAAAAATATTCAACCCTCTACCGCGATCTGCTGAAGCGATGGTCGGATAAAGATTTTGCCAACCACTTTCACGAACAATCCCCGCCGGACCAACAGTTTTTCGATACCTTCGGTTTCTTCGGATCGGTATCCGACTATTCCTATCAAGCAGGTTTGCAGGCGCTTAAACAGCGGGCCATAGCCGAAAACGTGTTGTATTTGGAGACCATGCTGAAAAGCGCGCCGGCCATCGATAATCCGGCGCTGGCAAAGACACTCAACGCCTTAAACGCCGACAGCACCGATCTGGAAATGGAAGCGGCCTTTCAGGCTTATTTCGATTTTCTGGCAAGCGATCCGGCATCCAAGGCCGCCGTAGAGGAGTATGCCGTTTCCCATGAACAAGCGGCCGCCGGTATCAATGATGGCAATTTTACACTGCGCTTTCAGACCTATGTGTCGCGCAACAGCGAGCCGGGTAAGGTATTCTCTGGCTTGTATGCCGCTTTCGCCGCCGCGTAGCAATCGGCTTTGATTGTGGGTGTTAATTTGGTAGGGCCGGAAAACGGTTATATCGCGATGCGCGACTATAGCTTGCATATGAAAATGCTACGGTTTTTGCGGCAGCACTTTCCCGAGACCAAACTGTCGCTGCATGCCGGTGAGTTGGTGTTGGGCATGGTGCCGCCGGAAGGCTTGAAAAGCCATATCCAAGAAGCGCTAAATACCGCCGGAGCGCAGCGTATTGGGCACGGGATAGACATCGTGCATGAAACCGATGCCTATCAATTGCTGGAGCAGATGAAAACCGGCGACGTGGCGGTCGAGATCAATCTAACCAGCAATGCGTTTATTTTGGGAGTGGAATACGAGGCCCATCCCTTGCAGTTATACCGGCGCTATCACGTGCCTTATGTGATTTCCACCGATGATGCCGGGGTGTCGCGTAACAATTTAAGCAACGAATATCTGTTATTTACCAGTCGCTACAAACCTGCTTACGACGAATTGAAGGCCGTGGTTTACAACAGTATCGATTACGCTTTTTTGCATGACCAGGAAAAGGCTGAGGCGCGGCGGGAATTGGATAAACGCTTTACCGTTTTCGAAGCAAAAATAGCCAAACAGCTTGAACTTGAAGAATCTCCCTGAGCCGCGCAACGGTAGTTAAGGCTTCGGGGACGTTAACATTTAATGAAAATCCCTGGATTTACTCGCCAAGTCGCCGATCCAGCTACTCCAATCCTCCAACTTCCCGGCGACCAGATGCAACACGCCGTCATCTTGCTGGATGGTGCCGGTTACCGACAACAGACGAGCTTTGAGCAAGGGTTTGCGCTGGGCCAGGGCAGTGGCGGGCCAGACTACCAGGTTGACTTGGCCGGTTTCGTCTTCCAGTGTCACAAAAGTCACGCCGGATGCGGTCATCGGCCGTTGCCGGCAGATCACCAAACCTGCAACTTGAGCGATGCTGCCGTTACGCCGTTGCCATAAGGAAACGGCGGTAGTGACGCCGCGGCGGCGCAAGCGCTCGCGCAGCAGGGCCAGCGGGTGTTCGCGCAGGCTGAGCCGGGTGCTGGCGTAATCGGCCAGTACTTCTTGACCTGGCTTGGGCGGTTTTAACAACGGCGCGGCTTCGGCAATCACCGGCATGCCAAATACCGGCGTGGCCGATTCGACGCCGCCGGCGGCCCAGAAGGCGCGGTGCCGGTTGCCGGCCAGGGTTTTTAACGCATCTGCTGCCGCCAGGTGTTCCAAATCTTGCCGATCCAGAACCGCGCGTGCGGCAAGGTCAATGACATTGGCAAATGCTTGTCGGCCGCGGGCCTGGACAATCTTGGCCGCCGCTATTGGCGATAAACCTTTGACTTGATTAAAACCCAAACGCAAGGCCGGTGCGGCGTTGGCGGGAAACTCCAACGAGCATTCGCTGAGACTGGCTTGCACATCCACCGGGCGCACTTCTACGCCATGGCGGCGGGCGTCTTGCACCAATTGCGACGGCCCGTAAAAACCCATCGGTTGACTGTTCAGCAAGGCGCAACAAAACGCCGCCGGATGATGGCGTTTCAACCAGGCCGACACATAAGCCAGCAAGGCAAAGCTGGCGGAATGCGATTCTGGGAAACCGTAATCCCCAAAGCCTTTGATCTGCTGAAATATCCGTTGGGCGAACGCCTGGCTATAACCGCGCACTCGCATGCCGTCCAGCAATTTGCGCTCGAACGGTTCCAGGCCGCCCTTGCGTTTCCAGGCTGCCATCGCTCGGCGAAGTTGGTCGGCTTCGTCGGCAGTGAAACCGGCCGCGACCATGGCCAGTTGCATGACTTGTTCCTGAAAAATCGGGATGCCCAGTGTACGTTCCAGCACGGCTTGGACTTCCGGGCTGGGGTACTCCACGGGCTCCAAGCCTTTGCGCCGGGCCAGGTATGGATGCACCATTTCCCCCTGAATCGGGCCGGGGCGGACGATGGCGATTTCGATGACCAGATCGTAATAATTGGCCGGCTTCAGGCGCGGCAGCATGGTCATTTGCGCCCGCGACTCGACTTGGAACACGCCGATGCTGTCGGCTTGTTGCAGCATTTGGTAAACCGCCGGGTCTTCGGCGGGAATGTCGGCTAAAGTCCAGGGGATGTTGGGTGAGCCTGTTTCTTCGGTAGGGGTGATAAAAGTCGAAACAGTCCCTTCTCCCTCCGGGAGAAGGTTAGGATGAGGGCGGTGGTTATGGTTTGAATATTCCCTCACCCCATCCCTCTCCCGGCGGGAGAGGGCGTTTCTGCAATTTTCTTCAACAAAGGGATATTGGTGCTGGGGCGGACGGCAATATTGACCAAGATACTCCAGCGCTTTACGAATCGCACTGAGCATGCCCAACGCCAGTACATCGACCTTCAACAAGCCCATCGCTTCCAGATCGTCTTTTTCCCATTGAATCACGGTACGATCAGCCATGGCGGCATTTTCCACCGGCACCAATCTGGATAATTCGTCGCGAGCGATGACGAAGCCGCCGACGTGCTGCGACAGATGGCGAGGAAAGCCTTTGATTTGCTCGACCAGCAGCGCCAAGCGTTGCACGATGGGGCTGTCCGGGTCGAAGCCGCATTCTTTTAAAGACTCCGGCATCAATTGATAGCCGTCCCAACGATCCACGCTATCGGCCAGGCGTTCGACTTGCGCCAAGTTCAAACCCAGGGCCTTGCCGACGTCGCGCACCGCGCTGCGGCTGCGGTAGGTAATCACCGTGGCGGCCAGCGCGGCGCGATGCCGGCCGTATTTTCGATAGATATATTGAATCACTTGCTCGCGGCGTTCGTGCTCGAAATCGACATCAATGTCCGGCGGTTCGTTGCGCTCACGAGACAAAAAACGTTCGAATAATAGGTTCATCCGGCTCGGATCGACTTCGGTAATCCCCAAACAAAAGCACACCGCCGAATTAGCCGCCGAGCCGCGGCCTTGGCAGAGTATGCCTTGTTTCCGGGCGTATCGGACGATGTCATCCACGGTCAAAAAATACGGCTCGTAAGCCAAGTCGGCGATCAGTGCCAGCTCGTGTTCGATTTGTTGACGAACTTTTGCCGGCTCGCCATGCGGCCAGCGTTTGCGGATGCCGGTTTCGGTCAAATGCCGCAGCCAGGAAGTGGGCGTATACCCATCCGGCACCAGTTCTTGCGGATATTCGTAGCGCAACTCGTCCAACGAAAAGTGGCAGCGCTCGGCGATAACCAAGGATTGTTGCAGCCATTCAGACGGATACAGCTCGGCCTGCCGGGATAGCGGGCGTAAATGCCGTTCGCCGTTAGCGAACAAGGCATAGCCCAGTTGCGATAAGGGCTGGTCAAGGCGGATCGCGGTCAGTGTATCCTGTAAGGCTTGGCGCGAGCGGCGATGCATGTGCACGTCGTTGCAGGCGACAATTGGCATGTCTAAGCGTCGGGCGGTAGCTTGCGCCTGCTGGCAATAGTCTTCGTCGCGGCCGGATAGAAACAGGCCGATCCCCAGCCATAAATCGCCGGCAAATAACTGTTTCAACCAATAGCCATCTTCTTCCCGGTAACAGTCGTTGGTTAGCCAGATCGCCAGACAACCTTGCGGAAAGTGTTCGGCCAAATCGGTCCTGGTTAGCCGATAGTGGCCTTTTTCGGCTTGGCGGCGGGCCAGGGTGATAAAAGCGGACAGGTTGCCGTAGCTGGCCCTGTCAGTGGCCAGCAAGAGCAATTTCAGACCGTCGTCCAAGACAAACTCGCTGCCGATGATCAGTTTGATATGGTGTTTCTTAGCGGCCAGATGCGCTCTTACCACGCCGGCCAGCGAGCATTCGTCGGTCAGTGCCAGTGCCTGGTAACCCAGGCGGGCGGCTTCCTCGACTAGTTCTTCCGGATGCGAGGCGCCGCGCAGAAAACTAAAGTTGGACAGGCAATGCAATTCCGCAAAGCCGATGTTGGGTGTGGAGGCCTCATCCGAACAAGCCATGCACAAACCATTGTTGTTTGGCGTTTAAATCTCGATAAATCCATAACCGGCGGCCGCTAATATCTTGGGCGCTGTGATAGTCGCGGCGGATCGGCTGGTCGTCCCACCAGCCGGACTCGATGCGTTCCGCCAACGATAGCAGGCTAAGGCCGCTTAGCCGCACCGGTTCGGGATTAGTTAGCAGCCACAAAGGCCTGGGCGCTAAATCGGGATTGGCGGTTAGTTGGTTTGGTGCAACGGTCATGGCGCGTTCCGGGCGATGGTCGGCTTGCGCGCCGGGAAATTTCAAGGCTTGATGGCCCAGTCTGGCCTGCAACTGATCCAAAACCGCTTGCCATTCGGCGTCACTGTCCGGTTTTTCGTGGTCGTCGAACAGGCTGAAGCGTTCCGGCTGAAATGGCACTATGGCTGCGCTGAGTAGGGTGATAGCCAGCACCGGGGCCGGCAACGGTGAGCGTTCGAGTTTTTCGTACAGCAAGTCGCACCAGTGTTTAGGGTTGCGGTTGCCGGCGCGAAAATCCAATACAAAAAACGTAGCCGGGCGGCCGTGATGCAGTAGTTCCAGCGTGATGCCTAAGGTTGTGGCATCGCGGGTTTTTAGAAACGCGGCAAATTCGCCGGCCAGTTGTTCGATGGCCGGAAAAAAATGTTCGATGCGTTCCAGTTCGATCGGCATCTCGCGGCTGGCCTGGAAGCGCGGCGGCCTATGGAAAGCCTGTAAAATTTGAGTTTGCTGACCGGCAAGTCTGTCCAGTTGTTGCAACAAGGTAGCACCATAGCGCTTGGCTAAACCGTCGCGCGGCAGTCGCCACAGGTCGGTGAGTTGGCGGATGCCGGTGCGCGATAGCCGATGCAAGATTTTATCCTCCAGCGCTAGCGCGGCGATGGGCAGTGGGCCCAGTGCCGAGCGCAAGGCTTGTCGGTCGATGACGATTGTTTCCTGACCAAGTTTGGTTAGCAATACGCTGGCTGTAGGCGCGGGGCTGATGGCAATCGACGGCCGATGTCCGCTGCTTTGCCATACCGTTTTTAGCTTGTCTCTTAAACTTTCCACGCCGCCGAACAGGGTCAGACAGGAACGAATTTCCAGCAGCAGGCAGTCCGGCTGATCCAGGCTGACCCAGGGGCTGAAATCCAGCGCAATTTCGGCAAGTTGTTGTAATGCCTGGCGTTCGGCGAACGGGTCGCGGTTATGAATGCTCAGGCCGGGACATAGGGCTAAAGCGGCGGCGGGAGTCATGCCCGGTTCGACGCCGGCTTGCCGGGCTGGCGCCGAGACCGTATGTAGACGAGTCTGGCCTTTGTAGGACATAGCACTGGCGACGGCCTGATTTAAATCCAGATGCAGTGTAGTCAAAGCCAAGTCAGGAAAATAGGCGCATAGCCAAAGTTGGCTGTTGGCCGAATTGGGCTTTACGAGTGTGCCGATTCGCTCTGGCGGCGTTGGCGATAGCGCCCTGGCGGTGGCAGCCATGGCGGTCTTACAGCGGCAAGGTCAAAGACGCACGTTGCAAACTGCCGCGCGCCTTTAAAATCTGTAATGCCAGGCCGGTTTTCGCGGGTCTGACTTCCAAGCGCAATGCCGTGTAGCCGCTGCCGCTGCGCTGTTTGGGAAATAGCACTGCCAACGCCGAGCCGGCTTCCGCGGCCAGTTGTAAGCGGCGGATTTGATGATCACTGAGCCGGCGTGGCCAGGCCAAGGCCATGCCGCAGCGGCCGCTACGCAGCAGTTTTTCCAGACTCCAGGGAATGTCCGCTTCTTGCCGGCAATCGACTACCAGAACATAGCTTGCATCAATGCCTGCCTGTAGTAAGGCCGGTGCATAGACTTGCTGGGGCGGCGCGATCCAGGCTATCCAGCGCTTGGTTTGAGTTATGTAGGCCATGGCCGGCAGCAACAGGCTTAATTCGCCGATGCCCAAGCAGGGCGATAGAATTTCCAGTACGCCGCCCAGCGGCCAGCCGCCACCGGGCAGCAAGGCATCCAACTCGGCAAAACCGCTGGCAATTGTTCGCCAGTTTTGATTTTTCGAATGCAATCCGCGCCAAATCCCGGTCTGGGTGCGTAACAGCTGATCCAGGGGAGTTGCATTCATAGCCCGCTGCGAATCACGCCGACTACCAGGCCTTCTATTACCAAAGGTTCGCGCTGCAAATCGACTTCAATGATGGAAAAATCCGGATTGGCCGGCTCCAGAAACGCTTTAACGCCCTCCAGGCGTAGCCGCTTTACCGTGGCTTCATCGTGAATCCGCGCAACGACGATCTGGCCGTTGCGCGCTTCCGGCGTGCGTTGCACGGCTAAAAGATCGCCATCCAGAATGCCGGCATCGCGCATGCTCATGCCTTGTACCCGTAACAGATAATCGGCGCGGTTGTCGAACAACTCTGGCCCCAGGCGGCAATAGCGCTCGATATGTTCTTCGGCCAGTATCGGCTGGCCCGCCGCCACCCGGCCAACCAGGGGCAGGCCTTGCTCGGGATTGGGTGTCGCTTTCAGCAAGCGGATGCCGCGCGATGCGGCCGGCACGAGTTCGATGGCGCCCTTGCGTGCCAGAGCCTGCAAATGGCCGCGAATACTGTTGGTGGAGCGCACGCCAAAGGCCGCGGCGATTTCGGCGATGGTCGGCGGAAAGCCATCCTGTAACAGGCTGCGCTCGATGAAAGTCAGGATGTCTTGTTGGCGGTCGGTGAGTGGTTTCATGCTGCTTCTATGATTACTGCTTTTATAAGCAGTATAGTGCGTATGGTGGGATTAGCACAACTATCCGGCAGCTATAAAAACTGCTGCTTGCACGCTAGCGGCTTTGAGCAGCTAGGTGGGTTTTATATGTTCAAACTTAGGCTTGGCAAGCGTTTGCCCGGAACAAATCCGATGCCATACGCGCGGGTAAAGGACGAGTGATGACAGGAGGGGCGGTTAATTATTAGCGGATGGAACGGTTAAACAAGATAAAGCTTCAGCAAACCAATGCTGTAATCCTCAATCCGGTTCCAGTACCCGAAACAACATTTCCTTCACGGTTTGCGGGTCGAAGGGTTTGTCGCAAATCGCCGATACCCCTGCTTTGTGGACATTGCTGAGGCGGGTTTCGTTTTCTTCGCTGGTCACCATCAAGATCGGCACGATGGAGTTACCCAAATCCTGGCGAATGGTTTTGATCAATTGCTGGCCGTCCATTATCGGCATATTGTAATCGGTGACGATTAGCTCGAACGCGTTCTGGTCCCGGCTGAATATGTCCACGCCTTCCTTACCGTCATGGGCTTGGGTGATTTTGACGATGCCCATATTGTTCAACACCCGGCTGATGTGCTTGCGGGCCAGCGGACTGTCGTCCACCACCAAGACCCGCACATTTTCGATGTCGTAATGTTCCAGGCTGATTTCTTGCGGATCGATGAACTCGATGGTCGCCCGCAAGGCGTTTTTTAAATCGTCGTGCGCGAAGGGTTTGGGCAAAATCGCTACGACGCCGGCTTGGCGGATGGTGTCCAGTACATCGAAGCTGGATTCGCTGGATATCAGCATGAAGGGGACATGGCTCAGCGCTTCTTCATTGCGCAGACGCTCAACCAGTTCGGTGGCCATCATATCCGGTAGATACAAGCTGCTGATAATCAAATCCGGGCGGTGATTATGCAAGCTTTCCAGCGCCGCCGCCGCGTTGGAAACGCCTTCGATTTTGGCTATGCCTTCGTCGCGTAAATGCTGCATGATGACTTTTAATTGTGTGGTCGAAGGCTCAATCAGCAAAATCGATAAGTCGGCAATATCTATGGCGTGCATAAGCGTGTGGCCTGGTTAATGTTGAACGGAATTGCATCCTGCAGGCGCCGGCTGGAAAAAAAATCCCCAAGGGTAGCCGGCGAGATTAAAATTGCGCGTTGGTTTGCCGGTAAACCGGCAACATTTCACGCTTCAGGATAGACCTAAACCACCATGATTCAAGAAACCCTCGTCACTACCATCAATCTGCAGGGCGATACGCACATCGCGCCGATGGGGGTGCATGTTGAACAAGATCAATACATTATCTTGCCGTTTCGGCCCTCGACCACGCTGGATAATCTGCTAGTTAACAAAACCGCTGTCATCAATTATTGCGACGATGTACGGATTTTTGCCGGTTGTCTGACCGGGCGTAGGGACTGGCCCTTATTGCCCGCCCAACAAGTCGCGGGGTATTATTTGGCCGATACTTTGGCGCATACCGAACTGCAATTGGTGCGAATCGAAGACGACGACACCCGGCCGAAATTGTTTTGCCGGGCCGTGCACACGGTCAACCATAAGCCATTTCAAGGCTTTAATCGGGCGCAATATTCAGTGCTGGAAGCGGCGATTTTGATCAGCCGGCTGGATAGATTGCCTGGGGAGAAAATTCAAGCCGAACTGGATTATTTGCGCATCGGCCTGGATAAAACCGCTGGTGAGCGGGAGCGTCAGGCCTGGGATTGGCTGATGGCGGCGATTGAACAACATCGCCGGGGAGTGCAAGTATGACCGCGATGTTGGCAAGCGTGAATAGTTTGGCGGAAGCGCTGTTGGTCGAAGCCGCCGCCGTCGATATTATCGATTTAAAACAACCCGCTCGCGGCGCCTTGGGTGCTCTGGATGTGGCCGAGGTTGCCGAGATTGTCCGCCGCTTGCAACCGGGCAGCTGTGTTAGTGCCACTATCGGCGATTTACCGATGCAGCCCGAACTGGTCCTGCCGGCCGTGCAAGCCATGGCGGCTACCGGCGTCAATTATGTGAAAATCGGGTTTTTTCCGGACGGCGACTGGCTGGCGTGCGTCGAGGGTTTACAGGCGATTGCTGCGCGGGGCGTGGCTCTGGTGGCGGTATTGTTTGCCGATACCCGCCCGGATTTTGCGATGATTGATGCTTTAGCCCAGGCCGGTTTTCGCGGGGTGATGCTGGATACCGCCAATAAACAACTCGGTTCATTGACGCGGCTGATGACGTTCGACGAATTGCAACTTTTTGTCGATAGGGTCGCCGGCCTGGGTTTGCTGAGTGGCTTGGCCGGTTCCTTGCGCGTCGACGATGTAGCGGGTTTAGTGCAGTTAGGTCCGGATTATTTGGGCTTTCGCGGCGCCTTATGCCGGGAACATTCCCGCACTGCGCAACTGGACGTCGGGCAAATCGACATAATTAGGCAACATTGGCGAGCTTTAGCGTACTGAATGAGCCCGCTGATGCATTGACAGTACCCATAGCACCATCGACAAAACATAACAATAACACTAGCCGCCAACAGACTTAAATCTACATAATGTCGGCAGACCGGTAAACAGCAAGGGATCACTGTGGAGCAATATCGCGAACAAAACCAGGCCAGGCCTCTGCTTTGGACGGTGCTACTACTTTTACTTGCGCAGTTGCTTAGCTTGTATTTTCCGCTGGCAGACTACTTACGGCCCTTTGTCAGCCAATCCTTGGGCGTGCATACCTTGATGGAAGGTTTTTCCATCGTGATTTCCGCATTGGTTTTCGCGGTGGGTTGGAGCGTTTATCAAAAGGAGAATTCCGCCGGATTCCTGATGCTGGCCTGCTGCTTCTTGGGGGTGGCGGTCCTCGATTTAATGCATACCCTGTCTTTCAGCGGCATGCCGGCCTTTATCACCGAAAGCGATCCGGAAAAAGCCATCGCTTTTTGGCTAATGGCCCGCGGGTTTGCAGCGATAGGTCTGGTGATGGGATGGTTGCTGCCAAACCGGCCGATAACCCCGGTGTCGCGGGCGTTGATGCTGAGCGTTGTGCTGCTCTATATTGGCCTCAGTTGCTGGCTGGTGTTTTTCCATCAAGATTGGTTGCCGCGCACCTTTGATGCAGTTGATGGTTTAACCTCTTTTAAAAAAACCTGCGAATATGTATTGGCTGGCGTCTATGCTGTCAGCGCCATCGGCTATTTACGCCAAACCCGCCGCCAACATACCTACGATCCGGCCGGTTTGGCGGCGGCTGCTGCGATCATGGCCATGAGCGAGTTGTTCGCGACCTTTTATGCCAGCGTCAGCGATTTGTATATTTTGCTCGGGCATGCCTATAAGTTGGTCGCCTATGGCCTGATTTACCGTTCGGTTTTCCTCAACAGCATCCAACTGCCTTACCAGCGGCTCTATCAAGCGCATCAGGCACTGTCTGTTAGCGAAGCCAAATTTCACGCCATTATCGAAGAGTCGCCGATTGCCTATGCTTTGCATGATAGCCAGGGCAATATCAGTTATTTGAACTCGGCTTTCGTAAAAACCTTCGGTTATACCCTAAGCGATATTCCGACCTTGGCGGAATGGTGGTGGCATGCCCATCCCGACGCTGAATATCGGCAACAGGTCATCGCTAATTGGCATACTTATCAGCGTGTTCCCCAGTCTGCTACCGAGTCCGGCCAAACCGCGGAATTGAAAGTCTGTTGCAAGGATGGCAGGTGTCGGATGGTGTTGGTCGACATTGTCTTGTTAGGCGATAGCTTGGCCGGCAATCAATTACTGATTTTGCGCGATATTTCCGAACGGTTGGAAGCGATGCACAAACTGGCCGATTCGGTAAACATGCTGCAAACCGTCATCAACACCATCCCCAGCCGTGTATTCTGGAAAGACCTGAATTACCGTTATCTGGGCGCCAACTTAGCCTTCAGTCAAGATGCCGGGCTAGAGAATCCGGCCGAACTGATCGGTAAATCCGATGAGCAATTGGTTTGGCGGGATTTAGCGCACTTATATCGCGCAGACGATAAGCAGGTCATCGAGAGCGATACGGCAAAATTGAATTACGAAGAAACGCTAATGGGGCCGGCAGGTAAAACCATGCATTTAAGGACCTCAAGAGTGCCTTTACGTAATTTACAGCAACAGATCATCGGCGTGCTGGGTGTGTACGAGGACATCACCGCGCGGAAAAGCGCCGAAGAGGAAATGCAACTGGCGGCCCTGGTGTATTTGAACAGTAGCGAAGCGATGATGGTTACCGATGCCACGGGCACTATCATCACGGTTAATCCGGCATTTACTACGGTAACCGGTTACTCGGCGGACGAAGTGATAGGCCGGGCCTTTGTCGGTACCACCACAGAGCCGCATGATCAGGCTTTCTATAAAACCGTCTTGCGAGTGATCAATACCCACGGCCAGTGGGCCGGCGAAATCAGCGGCCGCCGCAAGAACGGCGAGGATTGCATTCAGTGGGTCACCATCAACTCCATTCTGAACGAGAGTGGCGGTGTACACAGGCGAGTGGCCTTGATCGCGGATATTACCGAACGCAAAAAATCCGAGGAATTGATTTGGCGGCAAGCCAATTTCGATCCGCTGACCGGTTTGCCGAATCGCAATATGTTTTTAGATAGGCTTAATCAGGAAATCAAAAAGGCTTTTCGGCATGGCCGGCATGTGGCATTGATGTTTCTGGATTTGGACCGTTTCAAGGATGTCAATGACAGCATGGGCCACTTCATGGGAGACATCTTGTTGAAGGAAGCCGCGCGGCGCATCAGCGGCTGCGTGCGCGATTGCGACAGCATTGCCAGACTGGGCGGCGATGAATTTACCGTGATTCTCGGCGAGTTGGATCAAGTGGATGGCGTCAACCGGATCGCCCGGAACATCTTGCAGGCTTTGGCGGAACCGTTTCGTTTGGGCAATGAGACGGCCTATATTTCAGGGAGTATCGGCATTGCCCTATATCCGGACGATGCGCTGGACACCGATTCCTTATTAAAAAATGCCGATCAAGCAATGTACGCCGCCAAAAATCAGGGTCGCGACCGCTACCAATATTTCACTGCCTTGATGCAGCAGAACGCCCAACTGCGCATGCGGCTGGCCAACGATTTGCACGGCGCGCTGGCCCGTCAGCAGTTTTTACTGCATTACCAACCGATTATCGAGTTTGCCAGCGGCAGCATAGCCAAAGCCGAAGCCCTGCTGCGTTGGCTGCATCCGACGCTGGGCATGGTCAGCCCGGCCGAATTTATTCCGGTTGCCGAAGATACCGGGGTTATCGTCGATATTGGCGATTGGGTTTTTGACACTGCCGCGCACCAGGCTAAGCAGTGGCGGCAGACCTATCATCCGGATTTCCAGATCAGCGTCAACAAATCGCCCGTGCAGTTCCGCCGGCAAGCCATGGAAGCCAATCAATGGCTTGCCTTATTGCAAGAGCTGGATTTGCCGGGCCAGAGTGTGATCGTTGAAATAACCGAAGGCTTGATATTGGATGCCAGCAACAGCACGCGCGAGCAACTGTCAGCGTTTCGCGATGGCGGGATGCAGGTGGCTTTGGACGATTTCGGCACCGGGTATTCGTCTCTGGCCTATTTGAAAAAATTCGACATCGATTACATCAAGATAGACCAGGCGTTTGTCCGGAGTCTGGTGGCCGGCTCCAGCGACATGGCCTTGTGCGAAGCCATCGTGGTAATGGCGCACAAATTGGGCATTAAGGTCGTCGCCGAAGGTATAGAGACCCAGGAACAATACGATCTATTAAACCGAATGGGCTGCGATTACGGACAAGGCTATTTAATTTCCAAACCGGTCCCGGCCGACCAATTCGAACAGTTGCTCGATAAGGCTTTTACCCAAGCGCCATCCGGCGATGGGCGGCATTAGCCAGAACACTGGAATGGTTAGCCGGCCTTTATCTATCGCCGCCCCCGTTTTTGCGGGACACGCATCCGGAAAATTTAAGGGCCTTGGTTGATCGGAATGCTTTAGCCGGGTGGCAGCATCGCCAGCCTGATAAAATGCGCGGCATGAATACAACCTTGATGCAAATGACCGCGCTGATGCTGTGTGGTGCCGGTTGGCGAGTATTGACCCCTAACCGCTTGACGGCGGACCAGACCCGGTTGGTATTAACCAGCGTGGTGTACTATTTTTTTATGCCGGTTATGGTGCTTGATGTGCTGTGGCGGGCCGATATTGGTTGGCAATCGCTGCAATACTCCGCATTGGGTTTTATCAGTATCTTGTTGTCGATTTTGGCGACCTGGCTGCTTGCTAAGTTGTTTAAATTTAAAAACCCGCAAACCGGGGCGGTGATTTTGGCGGCGGCTTTTCCAAACGTCACCTATCTGGGCCTGCCGGTATTGGAGCAGATTTTCGGCGACTGGACCCGGTCTTTGGTCATTCAGATCGATTTATTTGCCGAAGCGCCGTTGGTCTATACCTTAGGTATCATGCTGGCCCGCCATTACGGCGCTAGCGGCGAACCTAAGCCAAAATCGGTGTTGGCATTTTTCAATGCGCCGCCGTTCTGGGCTGCGTTTGTCGCGGTCGTGTTAAACCTCAATCAGGTGCCGATACCGTTCTGGGTTGCCGGCTTACTGCAAAAATGTTCCGGAGCGGTCGCACCGTTGATGATTTTTTCGTTAGGTTTGGCGCTTAGCTGGCGGGATATACGCCTGCGCAACGTACCGTTCATTGTCCCCACTGCATTAGTTAAACTAGGGTTGATGCCGCTGATTGCCTTGTGGCTGGCAAACCTGCTCAATTTGACCGGTCAGCCCAGGGCGGCGGCCGTGATGGATATAGCCATGCCGAGTATGGTGATGGGCATCGTGTTATGCGACCGCTATAAGCTGGACAGCGGTTTATATGCGATGGCCGTGACGGTGACGACGGCCTTGAGTTTAGTGAGCTTACCGCTCTGGTATCGGGTGTTATGAAACAGATTGCCGAAATATTCTCGCAAGGCGAGGAAATTGTCTGCGGGCAGACCGTGGACAGCAACGCCGCCTGGCTCTCCCAGCAATTGGTGGAACTAGGTTTTACGCTGAAACGCCATACGGCGGTGGGCGATGACGTGGACGATTTGGTGGCCTTGTTTACGGAAATTGCCGAGCGCGCCGACTGCTGTATTTGCACCGGCGGTTTGGGGCCGACTATCGACGACTTAACCGCCGAAGCAGTCAGTATCGCCAGCGGTCAGCCTTTACGATTCGACGAACAGGCTTTTGCCGACATTCAACAGTATTACGCCCGCCGCAATCGCGTGATGCCGCCTGCAAATCGCAAGCAAGCTTTGCTGCCGCAGTCGGCCATACGTATCGACAACGCTTACGGCACCGCGCCGGGCTTTGCCTTGCAATTCAAACGCTGCTGGTTCGTGTGTCTGCCGGGTGTGCCGTCGGAAATGAAGAATATGTTTACCTCGCTAGTCAGGCCGCAATTGCTGGAGGGTTTTGAGCTACAGCCGGCGTGTTTGGTCAGCTTGCGCAGCATAGGCATAGGCGAATCGGCGATTCAGCAGTGCTTGGCCGAATTTGATGTGCCCGCGGGTGTGCAACTGGGGTTTCGTGCCGCGCCCGATGAAGTGCAGACCAAACTATTGTTTCCCAGTAATTTCCCCGAGCAAGAAAAGCGTGGCTGCGTGGCCGCCGTGGCTGACAAAATCGGCGATTACGTGTTTGCCATCGATGGCCTGGAAGAAGCGCAGGGCGATCTGCTGGATGTCGTGAGCAAGGCCATGAGCCGGAAATCTTATTCGCTCGCCTTGCTGGAAACTGCCAGCCAAGGCCAGTTGGCCGCCAAATGTTTGGGATGCGACTGGTTGAGGCGCGTTGAAATCAATCTGGATTGGGGGCGCAACACCGGTGCAGGCGAAGCGGGAGGCGGCGATTTACTGCCTATCGCCAAAATTTGGGCGGAACAACTGAAAGCTCGCGAGCAAACCGACTTTGCCCTAGTTCAGCTTTTTGCCGGTAGCGCCGAAGATTACCGGGATAAAGATAAAGCCATAGTCCTTTACAATGCCCTAGCCACACCCAGCGGCGTGGTCTCGACCCAGCTTAGCGCCTATGGCGCCCTTAAAACCAAACAAAACCAGGCGACTTTATTCGCGCTGGACTTACTTAGACGTTACCTACAAAACAAATGCCTTTAATCCGTTTAACCAATGTTTCCATCGCCTTCGGCACCCACGCGCTGCTCGATAACGCCGCTTTTCAACTCGACGCCGGCGAGCGGGTCGGCCTGCTGGGCCGCAACGGCGAGGGCAAATCCACATTAATGAAAATCATCGCCGGCGATATTCATGCCGATCACGGCGAAATCTGGAAACAACCGGAACTGCGCCTGGCTTGGTTGGAGCAATCGCCCAATCTGGACGAAAACGACACGATCTACGAAGCCGTCGCTGGTGGACTTGGCGAATTGGGCCGGGTCATCGCCCGTTACCATGAATTGTTGAGCCATATGGATGGCAGCGAGCAGTCGCTGCAAGCTTTGGGCGATGTGCAACATAAGCTGGAAGCCGACAATGGCTGGGAGTTTCAAACCCGGGTCGAAGCGGTATTGAGCAAACTGCAATTGCCGGCGGACGTGCTGGTCGGCAGCCTGTCCGGCGGCTGGAAACGCCGAGTCGCACTAGCGCGCGCCTTGGTGATCGAACCGGAAGTGTTGTTGCTGGACGAGCCGACCAACCATCTGGATTTCGAAAGCATCGCCTGGCTGGAGGAGCAAATTCTGGCCTTCCAGGGCGCGGTCATGTTTGTCACCCATGACCGGGCATTTTTACAAAAACTGGCGACGCGGATTATCGATCTGGATCGCGGGCAATTAACGTCCTGGGCCGGTAATTATCAAGATTATTTGACCCGCAAGGCGGCGGCTTTGGAAGACGAAGCCAATCAAAACGCCGAGTTCGACAAGAAGCTGGCCAAGGAAGAAGTCTGGATCCGGCAAGGCGTCAAAGCCCGGCGGACCCGCAACGAGGGACGGGTTAGAGCGCTGAAGAAATTGCGCGCCGAGCGTTCGGAACGTCGCAATACCCAGGGCACCGCCAAGCTCAGTTTGAATAAAGGCGAAGCGTCCGGCAAGAAAGTGGTCGAAGCCATCGATGTCAATTTTCAATATCAGGACAAACCCATCATCAAGGATTTTTCGCTGCGCATCGAACGCGGCGACAAAATCGGTTTGATCGGCAACAACGGTGCCGGCAAATCCACTTTATTAAAGTTGCTGCTGGGCCAATTGCAACCGACCACCGGCAGCATCGAGCTGGGCACCAATCTGCAAATCGCGTATTTCGACCAATTGCGCGAACAGCTTGATCCGGAAATCTCCGTGGCCGACAGCGTGCTGGACGGCGGCGAGTTTGTCGATACACCGGATGGCAAACGCCACGTCATGTCTTATCTGGCCGACTTTTTATTCGCGCCGGCCCGCGCCCGTTCGCCGGTTAAAAGTCTGTCCGGCGGCGAAAAAAATCGCTTGCTGCTGGCGCGCCTGTTTACCAAGACCGCCAATCTGATCGTGATGGACGAACCCACCAATGATTTGGATTTGGAAACCCTGGAAATTCTGGAAGAAAAACTGGTGGAGTATCAAGGCACTTTGCTGCTGGTGAGCCATGACCGGGAGTTTTTGGATAACGTCGTCACCAGTGTGTTGGTGTTCGAAGGCGAGGGCAGGGTGGAAGAATACATCGGCGGGTATGCCGATTGGTTTGCCCTGATGGAGCAGAACAAAAAAGCCGAAGCAGTAAAGATTGCCGAACAAGCGGTGAAAAAAGAAAAACCCAAAACCGCGCCGGCCAAGAAACTTAGCTTTAAAGAACAGCGGGAACTCGAGCAACTGCCGGCGCTGATCGAACAACTGGAAACATTGCAAACCCAGCTGACAGCGGAAATGAACGAAGCCGGTTTTTATAAACAAAGTCCCGATGCGGTGGCCGCCAAACTGGCGCAATTGCAAACCGCCGAGGCCGATCTAAGTGAGGCCTATCAGCGTTGGGATGAATTGGAAGCCCTGCAGGGTTGAGCAGGTTGCTGCTTAGGGCAACAGTTCAATATTCAGCAGCGCCACCAGCGTATTGGGTTGGCCTTGTAAAAATTTGATAATCTCCATGCGGGCAACGTCTGCGGGAACGTTTCGGGCTTGCATGGCCCGAAGTATCGTCTCAAAAACCAGACGCTGCTGCAGGCCATCCTCGTTTTGGTCGCGCCGACAGCCGAATTCATCCATCAGCGTAGAGCCGCAGCGGCAGTTTCTGAATACTTCCACTAGAATTAAGCCATCGTCCTCAATAGCCGACCGTAACGATGAACGGCCATGGGGCATGTCTTGGGTTTCGATGAAAAACTGCTCGGCCGAGAGATATACGTAACCGCAACTGCGACAGGTTTTCGGAAACGTTGAATCCAGCAAGGCTTGTAAACCGTCGAAATCTTGAATATCCATAGCAATAACCTGAGTCTTGAAATAACCGACAGCGTAAGTGCATTGTGCCATAATGCCAAAGGTCGGCAATCAGACTTGACCCTCCTGAGAATGGATCGCGGATGAGTATTTTAACGTGGAACGACCAACTATTGGTTGGTATAGAAAGTGTGGATAATCAGCATCGGCAACTGGTCGCGCTGATTAATCGCCTGGATGAATTAAACGCCTTGGGCGCGGACCTGCAAACCGTGCTGGAAACCGTCAAGCAGTTGGTCGAGTATACCGTCGAGCACTTCCAACACGAAGAGCAACTGATGATGGAGGCAGGCTTCAATCCGCGGATGCAGGACCAGCATTGCCAGCAACATCAAGAATTTATCGATAAAATGCAGCAAGTGCATGTCGAGGCGCAATCCGATGTTTCGGTCATTTCCAAGGATCTGTTGGATTTTTTGGTGGATTGGCTTTGCCACCATATTTTAAAAACCGACAAGTTGATGGCGATCAGCCTTAATCAGGGCATCGACGCCGAGCAAGTCAGTATCGATAAGGATGAACATGTCGATATTTTGCACAGCAATTTGTATTCGGCCTTGCGGGAAAGCGAAGAGCGTTTCAAGGAACTTGCCGACCATCTCCCGGCCCTGATCTGGATCACCAACGCCAAAAACCTGCCGATTTTCTGCAATCGTTTCTGGTTTAAAACCTTTCACATCGAACGCGGTTTCGTCGACCGCCGGCAATGGCTAAACACGATACACCCCGACGATAGGGACAAGGTGGTACAGACCTATCAGCAAGCCGCGCAGGAATTAACCAAGTTCAAGATTCAGTACCGGCTGTGTACCGAGGATGCCAAGGAAACCTGGATTCTGGAAACCGCTGTGCCCAGGATGCGCAAGAACGGTAAATTTGCCGGCTTGATGGGCTGTGGGATGGACATCAGCACGCAAAAGCAGGCGGAAACCGCTTTGCTGAAACTGAACCAACAACTGGAAGAACGGGTTCGCGAGCGCACCCAAGCGCTGACAGAAGCGAATCAGACGCTGCAGATGGAAAAAAACCAGCAAACCCTGCTCAATCAGAAACTTCAGGAAACTCAGGCCCATCTGGTGCAATCGGAAAAAATGGCCTCGATCGGCCAATTGGCGGCCGGGGTGGCGCACGAGATCAATAATCCGCTCGGTTATATTTATTCCAACCTTAACAGCCTGAAACAATACATACAAGAACTCACCAAGGCCGCCGAATTGGCTGAGCGTCTGGCCGGGCAACTGGCGGATAATCACCCGGACGTGCAAGCCTTTAAACAGTTTAAAAATACGGTCGATCTGGATTTTCTGAAAGATGACGCCGCCGACCTGGTGGAAGAGTCTCTGGAAGGTGCGACTCGCGCGAAGAAAATTGTCCAGGATTTACGCGATTTTTCCCGGATCGATAAGCAGGGCCGGGAGATGTTCGATTTGGAAGCCGGGATTGATGCCACCTTGAATATCGTCAACAACGAACTGAAATACAAGGCCGAAGTGGTGAAGGAATACGGCGGTATCAAACCTTTCGAATGCGTTGGCGCGCAGTTGAATCAGGTATTCATGAATCTATTGGTCAACGCCGCGCAAGCCATTGAAGATTTCGGCAAAATCACGGTGCGTACCGGCTATCAGGATGCCGATTGGGTTTGGGTGGACGTGGAGGATAACGGCCAAGGTATGAGCGAGGCAACCCGAATGCGGATATTCGATCCGTTTTTTACCACCAAGCCGGTCGGTAAAGGTACCGGCCTGGGCTTGTCGCTATCGTACAAAATCATCCAGGACCATCATGGTCGTATCGAGATAGATTCGGAAATAGGCCGAGGAACTCGGTTCCGGATTTATTTGCCGACCCGTACCCCTGCCAGTTAACGATTATCGCAGCCGCGCCATGACCGAGCTATCCCCAGACTCCCAAACCGTTGCCAATTTATTATTCGTCGATGACGAACCCAATGTCTTAAAGGCCCTGCGACGCCTGTTTCGCGGTGCGGAATATCAAGTCTATATGGCGGAGAGCGGCGCCGACGGCCTGGAGATTTTGGCGCAACAGCCCATCGATCTGATTATCTCCGACATGCGGATGCCGCAGATGGATGGGGCCGAGTTTCTCACCCGGGCGGCTGAACGTTGGCCGAATATCGTGCGAATTTTACTGACCGGCTATGCCGACATTGAATCGACCATCGCCGCCGTCAACAAAGGCAAGATCTACAGTTATTGCAGCAAGCCTTGGGAAGACAACGAACTGAAAATTCTGGTGAACAACGCGCTGGAACAAAAGCGCCTGCGCGACGAACGTCGGCAGCTGTTTGATATTATCAACCGGCAAAATCAGGAGCTGAAAGAGCTGAACGCCGGTTTGGAAGACAAGGTCGAAAAGCGCACCGAGCAGCTGAGAAAGTCTTTGCAGATGATCGATCAAGCCCACGATGCCTTAAAAAAACAGTATGCCGATTCGGTTAAGGTGTTCGCCAAAACCATCGAAATGCGGCCGGGCATCAAAAGCGGTCATGCCAAATATGTGGCGGAAAATGCCAGGGAAGTCGGACGGCGGCTGGGCATGGATGCCGCCGAGCTGAAGGATTTAGTTTATGCCGGCCTATTGCTGCAAATCGGCAAAATGAGTTTGCCGGACAGTTTGCTGACCCAGGCTTTGTTAAGCATGAACAGCCAGCAACGCAAACGCTACTTAAACCACGCTTTGGAAGGGCAAACGCTATTAAAAGGCCTGGAACCCTTGCATAACGCTGCCGAACTCATCGCCGCACAATATGAACATTTCGACGGTTCCGGCCAACCTTTGGGTTGGGCGGGCGCGGAGATACCCTTGGGTACCAGGATATTGACCCTGGTGCGCGACTATATCAATTATCTGGACGGCTCGATCACCGGCACCGCGATGACGACCGAGCAAGTGAAAGAGCGGCTGCTGAGTAAAAAAGCCAAGGACTACGACCCACGGGTGGTTGATACCTTTCTGGCGCTGCTTGCCGAATCGGAAACTGTCGACGAACGGCCGATTATCGAAATTTCCTGGACCCAGTTGCAAGCAGGCATGGAAGCCGCCGAGATTATTTGTAACGACGTGTTGTATTTAAAGAATCAGGTTCTCAACGAAAAAAACGTCGAAGACATTCTTGAACTCAGGAAGCAAAAGAAAAATCTGATTTTGCGGGTGAGAATGGGCAGTGAGCGACAACGCGGTTGAATAAGCCGGAACGGTGGAAACCCTTTTAGACAGGCAGGTAACTATGAGCAAAAAACACCCACCAAAGTCCGACAAACAGGTCTACAAAGATACCTTGCAGCAATTGCAGGTGGAACTGGTCAAGTTGCAGAATCACATCATCAAGCATGGCGACAAAATTCTGATCATCCTGGAAGGCCGCGATGCCGGCGGTAAAGACGGCACCATCAAGCGCATCATTCAACATCTTAGTCCTCGGGAAATCCGGGTGGTGGCACTGGGTAAACCGTCCGACCGCGATCTCAGCACCTGGTATTTTCAACGCTACACCCACCATTTGCCGGCCGCCCAGGAAATGGTGTTGTTCAATCGCAGTTGGTACAACCGGGCCGGCGTGGAGCGGGTGATGGGATTTTGCAACGACGACGAATACCACGAGTTCATCGAAACCGTCTCGCATTACGAACAGCTGCTGGTGCGCTCCGGCATCAAACTGCTGAAATACTATCTGGACATCAGCAAAGCCGAACAAAAAGAACGCTTAAAACAACGCCAAAAAGATCCGCTGAAGCAATGGAAAATCAGCCCCATCGACAAGGAAGCCCAAAAACACTGGCAGCAATACAGCGAAGCCCGCAACATCATGTTTGCCAGAACCCACCATTTATCCGCGCCCTGGACTGTCGTTAGATCCGACGATAAACAAGCCGCACGGATCAATATCATCAAGGATTTATTGTTTCGTTTGGACTACAAAGGCAAGGACGAATCGCTGGTCTTGCCTGATGCGAATATCGTATTTAATTACGAAGAAAGCTATTTACACAATGGCATGATTGCGCCGTGAGGTTTAGGTGGGAAAAGTGTTGGACGGGTGTTACTGCTCTTAAAATAAGTTAAGCCATATTCATGCGATAATACGCGCATGAAATGTAAACGAGATTCCGATGGTCGAGAAATTGATCACCATACCCTGCAAGTAATGCGTCAGCAGGCGGTCAAAGCAGTGAAAAACGGGCAGACCGCTGCCAGCGTAGCGGCAGTCATGGGCGTCAACATCCGCACCGTGTTTCGCTGGCTATCAGACTTTGCGACCGGGGGGCAAAACGCCCTGCTGGCCAAGAAGATCACGGGGCGTCCACCGCTGGTGACGCCTGAAGAAATGCGCTGGATTGCCGAGATGGTGCGAGATAAAACGCCCTGGCAGATGAAACTGGAGTGTGGCTTGTGGACCTTGTCGTTGATCGGCGAAATCATTCACCGCCAGTTTGGTAAGCGCCTGACCGCACCGAGTGTGGGGCGGATCATGCGGATTCTCGGCTTTACCCCGCAAAAGCCCTTATATCGGGCTTGGCAGCAAGACCCGGTGCTGGTGGAAAAGTGGCAGGCTGACGAGTTTCCTGCCTTGAAGGCCGAAGCGAAACGCACCGGCGCGGTGATTTATTTTGCTGACGAAGCGGGCGTCCGTTCTGACTTTCATGCCGGCACTACCTGGGCGCCGGTCGGACGCACACCCATCGTGAAGGCAACCGGGCGCCGATATGGTTTGAATCTGATCTCGGCGGTCAGTGCGCGGGGCGATTTTCGCTTCATGGTGCAGGAAGGCAACGTCACCGCCGAGGTATTTGTTGAATTCTTGAAGCGCCTGCTGCGCGGTGCCGAACAGCCGATCATTCTGGTCGTCGACGGCCATCCGATTCACAAGACCAAGATCGTAAAAACCTTTGTGGACCAGCAGCAAGGCCGGTTGAAATTGGCCTTTTTGCCACCGTATGCGCCGCAATTGAATCCCGATGAACAGGTCTGGGGCTATATCAAGCCGCGTGTCGCCAAGCAAATGCCGGAAAATAAAATCGAATTAAAGAAACTCGTTCAATCGGCCATGCACCGATTACAGAAACTCCCGGATGTCGTGAAATCTTTCTTTAGGCATCCGGAATGTCGATATGCTGGCGAGTGACAATACTTTCTTTATGAGCAGTAAATGCCTATATGCACTGAGCAAGCCATATTCAAATGTAGGGTGGGCAACGCTTTTCTGCCCACCATTTCGCGCGATTGCTTTAATTCCGCGTGGGCACAAAAACCGTGCCCACCCTACCTGACTAACCCTTCAGCTTGAATTCACAAACTCGGAGAAATCATGGGAATTTTTGACTTTCTGAAATCAATCGGTAAAAAAGAAGAACCCACCAATAAAAGCATCCTTCTGCCTCAACCCAACAATTCAATGCCAACAATAAAACCAGATAAAGAAATCTTTGAATGCTATGACGAGGTTTTCAAGACAATGATTTCTGACATATCTGGTTTAACAGAAAATGAAGGGAAGGAAATTCACTCCATTATAAAAAAATGCGATGGTGGATTCCTTAACATGGGTGGCTATCACTCTATTGTATGGGAAAAATATTTCAAAGGTAGGGATTGGCAATGGGATGAATATGAGGAATGGAATAGCAGATTCACAAAAATTGGAAAATTTCCGTCAAGCTTTCCGAAGAATAAAGTATTCACCGCAGCAACGAGCGAAGACGCACTTGGTCAATTAAAGGTTAGCGAGCTTAAATCTCTATGCACTGAACACCAACTGACAGCCCCAGCAAAAGCGAAGAAAAATGATTTGGTTGACTTGCTGAAATCAATTTCAGACATAGCCAGCAACCCATTAGTTGCTCAAAAAATTGAGGCGCTAAACGATCGATTTAGTTACGGTCTTTATTCTCTGCTCATGAGAACCATAAACTTTAGAGGCAAATATTTATATGACCTCAGAAGATCTGAAAAAGCTGGCGTAAAGAAATTCAAAATACTTTACGTAAATGAGGAAGACAAAGAATTTGTTGAAATGGCATTGAAAATAAAACCCAATGCACTACACCCTGTTTTTCCGTCCGATATGAGTATGAAGCAACCTGTGATCGAATTTTAGAAAAGTAATATTAAATGAAGAAAATTATTTACTGCCTTGTTAAAGTATTCAAAGACAGCGACGAAGCTTATGCAGACGCATTTTTAAATAATGGGGAAATGTATTGCCAAGCTTTAAGAAATTTCAAAGCAATTGAAGGCAATGAAGTAAGAGGAGATAGATATGAAGGGTTAATTCTTTTTCTTCAACCGAAAGACTGCATTATTTCTCTAAAACTGCCACAAAATATAGAAGGACTCCCAGATGATGAAATAACAATCACAGAAGCCGATCTGGCCGCTCCAACAGCAGTACAAACAACAGAATATGATTATTATAAAATATATTGCATGTATGCAATAGCAATCGATGACTTCAGATTTGAATATTCAACCGAAGAGGAAAGGGTGTCCCTTCAAAAAGAAATAAATTACCGCATAAGCGAGCAAATTAAAATTGAAGAAAAAATATCTTCTGAGCTTGGCAATATAGCGATTGTCATAACTAACGTGCGAAAATTTATAGATCGAGTAAAAGAGCATTGCGATAAAGAAATGCACCACGGTCTTGTTGGATATTTTAATGATGAAGCGACTAGCACCAAATTCCAAGGAGTTGAGTCAATTTTCAGGAAAAGAAAATTGTATGCATATCAAAACGAATATAGATTTGCATTTTTCGCGACAGACGAATTAAATAGCGAAACATTTCATGTTGGCGACTTGAAAGACATTGCATATAAAACTACTGTCGATGAACTGAAAAAATCAATAATTTCGTTAGATTAGGCACTACCTGGTTTCTAACAGCACCTTATTGTGACAATACGAAAGTTTACAATATAAGCGTCTACCAACAGCTAAAACAGCCGCGTAGGGCGCATTAGCGTTAGCGTAATGCGCCGAATGATTTAAGGCCAACATACGGCGCAATACGGCTACGCCTATTGACGCCCTACATTTTCAACACTAGATAGGGCCGAAGCAACAGCCGATAAGCGCCGCCGCTCCGGTCGTATGCAACGATAGGCTTACTTAGCCGGTTCCGCAGGCTTTGCCGAGGCCGCTGCCGGAGCAGGCGCATCAACTTTCGCTGGCGCCGCTTTTTCCTCCACCTGGGCCGCTTGTTCCGTTTCTTGCTTGGGTCCGATATAGCCTTTATGCCAAGCGTAGGCCGCGCCGGCCAGCAGGATCAGCAAAAACACGTAGCTTTTCCAATGGCTTTGCTTTTCGCCGAATGGATCGACCATTTGCATTTCCGCGTCTTTCGGTAATTTGGCGATGCCGGTCAACAAGCGGCCGAACGGGATGTTGATAAAGGCTTTGGCATTCACCGCCCAGCCGCAGGCGTCCAGAACCGGTGCCAGATTGCGTTGGCGTAGTTTCAAATAAGCGATAAACATGGATGGGCCGGAAATCGCGAGCATCACGCCGATGATGGCCAGCGGCATTTGCCACCAAACCAAGCCCATGAAGCTGCTCATCACGGTGGCCAGCGCAGTACCGATCGCGCCGATTGCCAAGCCGATGGCGGCGAAAATCCCGGCAAATTTGCCGACGTCGAACGGGGCCGGCGGTTCCTTGCCTTGTCCGGCATTCGCGCCGGCTTCGGAAATGCCTTTAAACGTATTTTCGTGCGCCGCTTTGTCGCGGGCCGACGCACTTTTTTCCATTTGCTCGTTAATCATCCGCGCGACACGTTTATAAGGCGCCCAGAATGCTTCTTTGATGCTGATCGGGTTTTCGATGATTTTGACGATGGTCGCATCCCAGTCCAAGCCATTGCGGTCGTAAAACACGCCGTTGCGGCCGACGCGCAAATTGTCGCTGTCGCCGCCGGTAAAGGCCGCGGCGATGGTCAGGGTTTCGTTGCTGCCTTGGCGGCGGCAGACGCAATAGGCCAGAAAGATTTTGCTCAGTTCCGCCAATTTGCTATGGCTGTCCACGTCATCCACTTTCACGCACAATTGGCAGCTTCTGCCGTCCAGATACAAGGTACCGGCTTGGAAAATAGCGTGCGGTTCCGGGCTGTAAAAATCGCGAAACGACACGAAGTTGTTTAATAAGGTGTACAGATCGCGGTAGTAATGCAGCAAGCGCACGACAGAATCGATGGCTTTGGCGTGCGGTTCCAGAGCCAAATCCTGTTCGACCAAGCCGGTCAATTTGGCTTGCGTATCGCTTTGCAACAGCGTTTTGATGCGCTCCAGCCCCAAGCTTTCGACGGCATTGGCAGGTTTTTTCTGCAACCAAGCCTGGTAATCGGCGAATTGGCCGACCACGCTTTGCCATTGTGCGTCGGACAAGCTATCCAAAGTGCCCAGCAGCGGTGTCAGCACCTGGGTTTTTAACTGGTCTATCGCCGCCCGCCAAGCCGGATTCAAGCCGGCATTTAACGGCAAGTTAGCGCCGGCGGCGATAGCGGCCAGCGGCAGTTTAGCCAGCTCTTCACTGCCGGCGGATAAATCGATGCCGGCCAGTTGCTCGTAGCGGCTGTCGGCTGGGTTCAACAACTCGGTTGCGCCGGTGTCGAATTCCGCTAATTGGCAGCGGGTAAAAAAGTCGTCGATTTTGGGTTTTACTTGCGCCAGCAAGGCCGCTGCCGCTTCGGTGTCGGCGATTTGATTGCGAATCCGCACGGCTTCTGCGTCGCTCTGTTGCCACCAATCGAAGTATGCGCCGGCATCTTTAAAAAATTGCTCGATTTTTTCCAGATTAATACCCGGCTCGCCGCAGCGATCCTCAACCTCGCCCAAGCAGGCGATGATGTCGGTGATGGCTTGCTGGCCGGCCTCGTCGCCGGCGGCTTTAATCGGAATAATGCCGTCGCCGTTAAATTGGGTGTTGGCGAAAATCTTGGTCATATCGGCCAGATCGTCGGCGGTGATTTGGCTTACATCCGCCTTGCCCAGGTTTTTTAAGATCTCAATGGCGGAGGCCAGTAGCTGTTGACCTTCTTCATCTTGATCGTTAATTGCCGCCAGCGGCAGGGTCGTGTTTTGTTGGATCAAATCGGCCGGGTTTTTCAGCACTTTACTCACCCAACGCACCGCTTCGATGACCTCGTTCGCTCTGATGCGGCCGTCGTTATCGGTATCCAGCAACGCCAGGGTTTGGTTGTCGAAGAACAAGCCGTGGGTCGGGCAACTCAGCGCCGCCCATAATTTCTGATCCAGTTCAGGCAGTCCGATTAAATCGCTACCGCGCTGCAATTCAACCTGATCGAAACCGCCGAGTCGGGCAAACCGCCATTTTTCGGCAACATTGCGGCTGGATATGGGCGTCATGGTGTGTCTCCTGTGTTGAGTAGTTTTTGTTATGTCTATCACGAAATTTCGCTAGTTTTACAGACTTGGGTCGCCTGACGCAACTTGCTTTGTTGGGTTGCAGGCCGGGCAGGAGACTTGCAATAACTCGCCGCTATGTCTATGCCTTAAAGGACGGGCACGGCCATCCAATTGGTTCATATCTTGGTAAAGCCGGTTTTCGTGATTGATCACTTCGCGTTCGTGCTCAAAAGGGTACAAAGTCTGGGCCATGCCGCCGCCGTCTATGAAATGCCGGCTGTCCAGCAACATCAATTTGGCATGCAGCAACTCGTGCAGTAAGGCGTCGGCAGGCGAGATGCTACAGGCGGGTGTACTGTCGCAGCCCGGTTCGTTCAGCAATTGCGCACCCAAGCGGGTATCGAAATAAATCGTTACGCTATCCACACCAAATTCGTTGCCAAAAGCCTGGGTTTGCCAGGTGTTTTGCCGGTATTTGAGTACGAGTTTTTGGCCGCGCAGTTCGTTAAGCAAATTCACGGCTTGCGGGTAGTGCGAAAAGTAGTCGGCCATCACCGCCAGATCCGCGCGGATATTAGAGGGATCGGCGGACTCGGCCTGGTAGATGGTGCTTAGAAAATTGGCAATTTCCGTTTTCGCCAGCGCATCGCTGTTCAGCGTGGCCTGCTTTTGACTGTAGGCCGCCATCACTTCCGCGGCGCTGGGCGGTTTACGCAGACGCAAGCGTATCGTGGCTGCGCCGTCCTGATCGACCGATAGCTTGGCCTGCATGCTGTTGACCGGTTCGGCCAATTGGCTGGCGACGGCCGGCACGGCATTGACCGGCTGCAAATCGTTGGCGCTTACGATGCGCGAAGAGCCCAGCATGCCGATGCAAAAACTCAATACCAGACTGACTTCGCGGCGGCGGTTATGCTGGATAGTGCTATCGTCGCGCTGCCGGTTGTCTTCTTTAAGATAGATGTCGTAGCGCCGGGCTATTGCTGCCAATTCGGCATAAGCTGAGGCGGCGTCGCGGCTCAGGCCGGCTTGACACACCAGGGCCGGATTGCCGCCGATTAAACAGGGATGCAGAAAGTTGCGGTCCGGCGGCTGTTGCAAATACCAGCGATTTAAATCGCTGGCTAATTTGTCGATTCCCTCAATGCGGCTCGCCTCGCCGCCAAAGGCCTGTGCCAGGGTTGATAATCCATTCATGTGCTTAGTTAATGTGGGTGGGTTCAGTTTTTCGACCGACTTTATCAGCGCTTTAGGGCTACCGGCAAGCCAGCTGCCGACGCAGATGGGTGGCTATCGGCCGGGCCGGCTTTGTCATAAAACAGTCATGTTTTCCCAGCATAATCCAAGCATGATGAAATTTGCGGGATATTCAAGATTTGCTTTCGATTGGAAATCAGCGGCGTGTGGATTAGGCGGCGGCGTTTCTTTGCCATGGCTTGCCACAGCGCTGGCGACGGTTTATTTGCTTGCGGTGTTGTATGCCAACCTGCCCGATGCGTTGGCCGATGTCGACCAGATGCCGGCAGAGTCCGCAGCGCCCATCTCACCCGAAATGGTCACGCAAAATCCGCCCATGGATTTGTCGGAAATCGGCACTTGGCATTTGTTCGGGCAAAGCCCGGATAGCGTATCTGGTGATGGCGCCGTTGCGGAGACGCAATCGCAACTCAAACTGCTGGGCATCCTGTTTTTATCCAAGAATCCGGAAAATGCCAGCGGCATCATCCAAACCGACGACGGCCAGCAAAAGAAATATAGGCTGGGCGATGAACTGCCCGGCGGCGCGGTGTTGCAGTCTGTCCAAGCCGACCGGGTGTTGCTGAAGCGTGGCGAACGCCGGGAATCCCTGTTATTAAAAAAAGATAGCGTCCACGCGCCATCCGCCGCCGAATAATTCCCTCCCTTATAAACTGCAAATGAAAACACGCTTGTTGATCGGCTTGCTGCTGGCCATATTCTGCCCGATGGTACTGGCGGAAAAAGACGAATTCTCGCTGAATCTGAAAGATGTCGATATTCGCGCCCTGATCGAAACGGTTGCCGATGTCACCGGTAAAAACTTTATTATCGATCCGCGCATTACCGGCAATATCTCGGTGGTGACTTCCACGCCCATGAAGTCCGCGCAAGTCTACGATGTATTCCTGTCCATACTAAAGGTGCACGGATACTCCGCGATTCCGAACGGCAATGTGGTGAAGATTATTCCCAACGTCACCGCCAAGCAGGACGGCGAGGAAAGCGAGTTGCGCGGCAACCCACAGAACGGCGACGAGCAACTGACCAGGGTGTTACAGGTGCATCATGTCGATGCCACGCAACTGGTACAGACCCTGTTGCCGTTGATGCCGCAATACGCCTTTATCGGCGCCGTGCCGGAAAGTAACACCGTCATCCTGTCCGATACCGCCGCGAATGTTAAGCGCTTGGCAGCGATGATCAAGCAAATCGATAAAAGCGATTTACAAAACATTGAAATCATCAATCTGCGGCATGCCAACGCCGCCGATTTGATACTGCCGCTGAATACGCTGATTACCAGCAATAATGCCGGAAAAACCACGGCTGTCCCGCCGCCCATGGTGGCCGACGAACGCTCCAATTCCATTATTCTGGGCGGCGACCCGGAGATGCGTTTGCAGATGCGCGCCTTGATCGCCAATCTGGATACGCCGATGGAAAAAGCCGGCAATACAGAAGTAATTTATATGCGTTATGCGGTAGCCAAGGAATTGGTGGAAACGCTGACCGGGGTGGGGTCTTTGAAGGACGAAAAAGCCGATCAAGCCAAAACCAAAGCCACTACTGCCAAGGACTTTGACATTCGGGCCGACGAGGCCGCCAATGCGCTGATTATCACGGCGCCGCACGATTTGATGCTGACTTTGAAATCGGTGGTCCGGCAGCTGGACGTGCGCCGCGCGCAAGTGCATATCGAAGCGATTATTGCTGAAGTCAGCTACGACAAATCGCAGAACATCGGCGTCGAATGGCAAACCAAGGACGATGGCAGTGTGTTTGCGGCCAGCAGAAAGGGCGAAGGCAACTCTTTGAATTTGTCGCAATTCATTACCTCCGCCGGCAAGGGCCTGAGCATCGGTTATCTAGCCGGTAGCGAACTAAAAGCCTTGCTGACCGCCTTTGCCAGCGATACCGACGTCAACGTGTTATCCACGCCGTCGCTGGTGACGATGGATAACGAAGAAGCCAGCATGATAGTTGGCCGTAACATCCCGTTAACCACCGGCCAATACACGCCGTCGGTCGGCGGCAGCTTGAGCACGCCGTTTCAGACTATCCAGCGCGAAGACATCGGTATCAAACTCAAAGTCTTGCCGCAGATCAACGAAGGCAACGCAGTTAAATTGAAAGTCGCGCAAGAGGTCTCCAGTGTGGTGCAAGGCACAACCGGCGCCGATTTGCAGACCAATAAGCGCAAAATCGAAACCAGCGTATTGGTCGATGACGGCAAGGTCCTGGTATTGGGCGGCTTGATCGAAGACGACATCACCGAAACCGTGGATAAAGTGCCACTGTTGGGGGACATTCCTTATCTGGGCTATTTGTTCCAAACCAATTCCACGACCATCACCAAAAAGAATCTGATGGTGTTTTTGCGCCCGCAAATCATCCGGGACGCGGGTAAATCCAGCGGTTTGACCCACGACAAATACAACTACATTCGCGACAAGCAGCAAGAGTTTAACGAAGACGGCGTATTGTTGATGCCGGAGCAGAAACAGCCGTTGCTGGACAATTTACCGGACGACAATTTGGCCGGGCAAGACAATCGCGGCGAGGCTGGCGGCAATGGCCAGCGCTGAACCGACAGCGCCAGCGCCGACCGACATCAGGCTGCCGTCATACGGTTTTGCCAAGCGCCACGGCGTGCTGGTCGCGGAATGTTCGGCGAAGCAGGCGCGTATCGTTTACCAACCAAAAGCCACGGTAACGGCTTTGCTTGAAATCCGCCGCTTCGTTGCTAGACCGGCCAGTTACGAAGCGGTGGGTGCGGAGGAATTCGAACGGCTGTTGCAGGCGGTTTACGAACATAAAACCGGCCATGCCCAGCAAATGGTGGCCGATATGCAGGACAATCTGGATCTGTCGGAGATGGCGCAGCATCTGCCCAAGCCGGAAGACTTGCTGGAAAGCGAGGACGAAGCGCCCATCATCCGTTTGATCAATGCGCTGCTGACCGAAGCCATCAAGGAAAACGCCTCGGACATTCATATCGAGTCCTACGAAAAACGCATGGTGGTGCGGTTTCGGGTGGACGGCACCTTGCGGGAGATTATCGAACCGCAACGCGAATTTGCACCGATGGTGATTTCCCGCCTGAAAGTCATGGCCAAGCTGGACATCGCCGAGAAGCGTTTGCCGCAGGACGGCCGCATCTCCCTGAATATCGGCGGCCGCACCGTGGACGTGCGGGTATCGACTTTGCCTTCCGGCCACGGCGAGCGGGTGGTGTTGCGCTTGCTGGATAAGCAGGCTAATCAGTTAAGCCTTAGACAAGTCGGCATGTCGGATTACGAACTTGACAGCATTCAGCAGATGATCGCCCGGCCGCATGGCATTATTTTAGTGACTGGGCCGACCGGTTCCGGCAAGACCACCAGCTTGTACGCGGTGGTTAATCAATTGAACCAACGCAGCCGCAATATTCTCACCGTCGAAGACCCTATCGAATATTACCTGGACGGCGTCGGCCAAACTCAGGTTAATGCCAAGGTAGACATGACCTTTGCCAAGGGCTTGCGTGCAATTTTGCGCCAGGACCCGGACATCGTGATGGTCGGCGAGATTCGCGACCGGGAAACCGCCGAAATTGCCGTGCAAGCGAGCTTGACCGGACATTTGGTGCTATCGACTTTGCATACCAATACCGCCGTCGGCGCCATCACCCGGCTGCGGGATATGGGCATAGAACCGTTCTTGTTGGCCTCCAGCTTGGTCGGCGTGATTGCGCAACGGCTACTACGCAAATTGTGTCCGCATTGCAAAACGCCGGAGCAGGTGCCGGCGCGGGATTTAGCCAAGCTGGGTTATGGCGGCGATGCCGACCAATTCGTAACTGTGTATCAAGCCCAAGGTTGTCCGCAATGTCATAACCACGGTTACAAAGGCCGGGCTGGGATCTTTGAAATGATCATGCTAGATAGCGTGATGCAGCAGTTAATCCATGACGGCGCCGGTGACCTGGAACTGGAACGGCATGCCCGATTGACTTCGCGCAGCATTCAGCAAAGCGCGCTGGAAAAAGTCCTGAATGGCGACACCAGCATCGACGAAGCCATCCGCATCACCTTAAAAGATTAAAAATCGGCCATGGCGGTATTCGAATATAAAGCGCTGAACGGCAAGGGCAAGGCGGTTAAAAGCACGATTGAAAGCGACACCATCAAAACCGCGCGCCAGCAATTAAAAGTCAACGACTTAACCCTGCTGGACATTCAGGAAGTTCATAAAAAAGAACGCACAGGCCAGTCGCCGTTTTTAGCTCAAAACATCGGCATGCGCGCGTTGGCGCATATCACCCGGCAGTTGGCGGCTTTGCTGAAGTCCGGTTTGGCGATAGACGAAGCACTGGGCATTATCGCTCGGCAATTGGAATCCAATCGCGCCAGACGGATTTTGCTTGCGATCAGGAGCCGGATTCTGGAAGGCCAAAGCCTGGCCGTGGCCTGTCAGGCATTTCCCAGTACCTTTCCGCCCTTGTACCGCGCCACTATCGAAGCCGGCGAATCGTCGGGCAAGTTGGATCAGGTCTTGGAAAAACTGGCCGATTATCTCAGCGACAAAGGCCAGCTGCATCGCAAGTTGCAGATGGCGATGATTTATCCGGTGTTGCTGTCGTCCGTGTCCGTACTGGTGGTCGTCGGCCTGTTGGCTTACGTGGTGCCGGAAATCACCGGCGTGTTCGACAAAATGGGCCACGAACTGCCGGCCATTACCCAAGGGCTGATTAGTTGCAGCGATTTTTTGCAGAGCAATGGCTTGCTGCTGCTGGCTATTGGCGGGGCTTTATCGGTAGCCGCCAAGCTGATTCTGCGACGGGAGCGGCCGCGCATGCTGTTTCACCGTTGGCTGCTGACCATGCCGATTACCGCCCGCTTTTCCAAAGGCTTAAACACCGCGCGATTTACCCGCACCTTGGCAATTTTGACCAATAGCGGCGTGGAGTTGCTGGAAGCGCTAAAAATATCCAGCCAGGTTTTGTCCAACAACGCCATGCAGCAAGCGGTGGCGCATACCGCGATTCGCGTGCGGGAAGGCCAGAGCCTGAATAAGGCGCTGGAAGCCAGCGGCTTCTTCCCGCCGGTGACGATACATTTGGTCGCCAGCGGCGAGGCCAGCGGCCAATTGCCGCGCATGCTGGAAAGCGCCGCCGACGATCAGGAGCGCGATATTCAGGCGCTGACCGAATTGACCATGGGTTTGTTCGAGCCGGCTCTGATTTTGTTCATGGGCCTGGTGGTGCTGACCATCGTACTGGCGATTCTGTTACCGATATTTGAAATGAACCAGCTGATTAGATAGCGGTTTTGTCATACGCCTGTCACGTTATCTTCTTAATCTTCTCCCCGTTGTCCCGCAGGCCGGGACCTGTTTAAACCAATCCGACTTTAAACCGTTATGAGCAATAAAAAACAGCAAGGCTTTACCCTGATCGAAGTGATGATCGTGGTGGTGATTTTGGGCATCTTGGCGTCCATCGTCGTCCCGAAAATCATGGGCAGACCGGACGAGGCCCGCGCCACGCGCACCTTGCAAGACATCAGGGCCATCAGCGCCGCGCTGGACTTGTACAGACTGGATAACTTCAGCTATCCCACCACCGACCAAGGCCTGGAAGCTTTGGTGCATAAACCCGCCAATCTACCGGCCGGCGCGCATTGGAAGCAGGGCGGCTATCTGGATCAATTGCCGGTCGATGCCTGGGGCAAAGCGTATTTTTATATGCAGCCCGGCGCGCACGGCGAATTTGATTTGTATTCCTTTGGCGCCGACGGTGTGGAAGGCGGCAGCGAAGCCGGCGCGGACATCACCAATTGGGTGCAAAAATAAGGCCGTACCACAGCTTGAAGGCGCGCGGTTTTACGCTGATAGAACTGTTAATTGCCATGGTCCTGATCGGCTTGATGAGCAGCATGGCGATGCTGGCGATGGGCAATGCCGATCACAGCAAGCAGCAACAATTGGAAGTTGAGCGGCTGGCAAAATTGCTGGCTCTGGCTGAGCAGGAAGCGATGATACGCGGCGAAAGTATCGGCTTGGAGTTGGTTGGCCAGGGTTATCGTTTTCTGTCGCCGGCACAAGGCAAGTGGCAGGCTGAGACTGGCGATGCGCTATTTAGACAGCGGGATTTGCCAGCCGGTATGCGATTGGCTTTAAGCCTAGACGAAAAGCCAGTGTATCTGAATCAACGGTTCGGCGGCCAAGTACATCCTGAACCGCAGATTGTGTTTACCCCGGACGGGGCCTCTGCGATGTTTCAAATTGCTTTGGATTTAGCCAAAAGCGAGTTCCGGTTTTGGTTGAGTAATACGGCGGATGAGGGCTTGGCAATTTCCAGTGTCGCCGTGAAGCCATGAAATACTCCGGCAACGGCGGCTTCACGCTGTTGGAAGTACTAATTGCGCTGGCCCTGTTAGCCATCCTGATGGCCGGTCTGATCAAGATTACCGCCGATAACACCAAGAACCTCTGGTACCTGGAAAACAAAACCATAGCAGCAACGATAGCCGCCAATCATGCGGTGCAATTGCGTTTGGATACCGAAAAACCGGAAAACCGGGATGGATGGGAAACGATGGCTGGCAGGCGTTGGTATTGGCAGGCCAGGCGCGGTGTGACGCCGAGTCTCGGCGGCACTGTCTGGGATTACCGGATTGAGGTGTTTCTGGAAGGCGACAAGTCACCTTACGCCGGTCTGCTTAGTCATATTCCGGCAGGCCATGAAAAATAGCGCCGGTCGCGGTTTTACCTTGCTGGAAATCCTGATCGCGATGGCCGTGTTTGCCATCATGGCGGCCATGGCTTATGCCGGTTTGCGTGCGGTGTTGGATGCCAGAGCCGGAACCGAACAGCGCTCGGAGAGCATTGCTGCGTTGCAGCAAACCTTGTATCTGCTGAACGAAGATCTGGCCCAAGCCTTACCGCGTTCTATTCGTGACGAATTCGGTAGCGAACAGCCGGCGTTTTCCGGTGGTAATGGCGAGGATTTGCTGACCTTGACCCGCAGCGTGCCGGAATGGTCGGCTTTGGCCATGCAAAGTCAGTTGCAACGAGTCAGTTATCGCCTGGAAAACGGCAGTTTGTACAGGCAAGTTTGGACCGTGTTGGATCGTACCCAACAGACGCAGTTTCGCCGGAAAAAATTGCTGGATGTTAATGCGCTTGAATTGCGCTTTTTCGGCAGCGACTGGACTACGCATTGGCCGGCAGACGGCAGCGGATTACCCAAAGCGGTGGAAGCGAATTTTAACTTGGCTGGTCTGGGTGATATGCGTCGGCTGTTTCTGGTGCGGGAATGAGATCGCTGCATCAGGCGCAGCGCGGCATAGCGTTGATCACGGTGATGCTGATACTGGCTATCGCCACGGTCGCGGTGGTGTCCATGTCCAGCGCGCGGCAGCTGGATATACGCCGCACCGAAAATCAGTTGCGTAGCATGCAAGCCTGGGAATATGCGTATGGCCTGGAAAGCTGGGCTGTTGGCCGGCTGGCGGCCGATGCCAAAGTGGGTGATGTCGATGGTTTGGATGACACCTGGTCCGAACCGCTGGCAAGGACAACTGTGGCCGGCGGTACGATGCAAGCGAAGCTTGATGACTTGCAAGGCCGGATCAATCTGAACAACTTATTGGTCGAGGGCAAAGTATCCGCGCCCGATGTGAAACGTCTGGAGCGCTTACTGGCGGTACTGAAACTGAAAACCGAATTGGCGCAGGCAATCGTGGATTGGATAGACGCGGATATGGACGCTAGCTATCCGCACGGTGCGGAAGACGAAACCTATACTCGATCCAAGCCGGCCTACCGCGCCGCGAACCGGCAATTTGCAGATGTTAGCGAGTTGCTGTTGGTAAAAGGCATGACGCGCGAGATTTATTCGAAATTATTGCCGTATGTGTATGTGGTGGAAGGCTACGCGCCGCTGAATATCAATACCGCCAGCGCCATGGTGCTGCGCTGTTTGGCGGACGACATCAGCGCCGATCGGGCCGCGTCCATGTTCAGGGCCAGAGGCAAGCCTTTCGCAAAAGTCGCCGAATTTTTAAAGGACGAAGCGGTTGCCGATGCCGGCATCGGTAAATACGGCTTGGGTGTCAGTTCGCAAAATTTTTTATTACAAGGGCAAATTGATATGGGCAAAACCCATTTGCAGTTTCAGTCGCAATTGCAACGCGATAGTGGTGGCGCGCAAGTGGTGAAGCGCCAGCGCCAGGGCTTGGCGCATGGCTGAGAAACTGCTGGTCAGATTCGGCGCCGAATCGGCCGATAAACTGGAATGGTTGAATCTTGCCGAGCCTGATAGCCAGCCGGCATCCGGCACGATGGCCGAGTTAACAGCGGCTGCGCAGGGTAAGTCTGTGCTGCTGTTATTGCCGGCTGCCTCGGTGTTGTTATTGCAAATCGAGCTGGCGGTTAAAACCACCGCGCAACTGAAAAAAGCCTTGCCGTTTGCCTTGGAAGATTTACTGGCCGAGGACGTGGAAAATTATCATCTGGTTTGGTTAAAGCAGGACCGGGATAAACTCGCCGTGGCGGCGATTACGCACGAAACATTAGCGGCGCTGCTTACACCGTTTCAGGAAGCCGGTTTGCAGCTGGATGGTGCGTATCCGGAAACCTTATGTCTGCCGTATCAGCCCGGACCAGCGACTTTGTTGCTCGACGACAGCAACGCCATTCTGCGCAGCGCTGCCTATTTGGGCGGTGGTGTGGATGCGCTGTTTCTGCCGCAGCTGTTGGAAAAAGTCCGTGCCGAAGGTGCTGATTTTCAGACTTTGCTGCTATGCAAAGGCAGCGAAGACAGCAAGCTGCCGGACGGTTTGGCTATTACCGGTATGGACACGGTCATCAAAGCACCTTTGTCATTCATGGCGAGTGCCGTCGAATTATTGCCTGTAGAGCTGAATTTGTTGAGCGGTGCCTATGCTGTCAGCAGCCGAAAGGTAGACCGCTGGCAACAGTGGCTGCCGGCGGCCATTATTCTGGCGGTGGCCTTGGCGGTGCAGAGCTACGCCTTATTGCACACCTACTGGCAACAGCAAGCCGAGCTGAGCGAGTTGGAAGCAAAAACCCAAGCGCTGTTCAAACAAAGCTTTCCCGAAGTGAAACGTATCGTTAATGTCAAAGCCCAAGCCGAGCAACAACTGGCGCTGCTCAGAAAACAACACGATTCCGTCGGTAGCGGTTTCATGCGCTTGCTTTACCGGTCCGGCTTGGTATTGAAAGACACGCCCGCCGTGCACCTGAAAAAGCTCAATTTCCTGAACGGCGGTTTGCAGTTGCATGTGGTTGCCGATGACATCGGCCAGCTGGAGCAATTCAAACAACAACTGCAAAGCAGCATGCTGGTGAAACTTCAATCCGCCGATAGCGGCGCAAACGGCGTGGAGGCGCAACTTGAGATTCGCGAAAAATGACTTAACCCAGCGTTTTGCTGAACTATCACCCAGAGAGCGAGTGCTGGGGCTGGGCGGTTTATTGGTCGTACTGGTGTATGGCGCATACCTGCTGTTTTACCAACCGATGGCGGAGCAGAGCCGCTTGCTGACGCTAAAAATCCAGGCGCAACAGCAAATCTATAGCTATTTACAACAAGTCGGCAACGAAGCGGCGGCTTTGCGGCAACAAGCCGCGGTTGATACGCCGGCAGTGGATGGCGGTAATCAATCGCCGCTGGCGTTAGTCGATTTCAGCAGCCAACAGCTGGATATAAAACCGGCGATCAAACATCTGTCACCGGAAGGCGAGGACAAAGTCAGCGTCTGGCTGGAAAATCTGGCCTTCGACCGACTGATGTCATGGCTGACAATTTTGGAAACCAAACACCGCTTGCAAGTGCTGCAAATCGATGTGGAAAAACCGGCCGATGCGGACGGTATCGTTAACGCCAAAGTCTTGTTGGGCGTTGTTTAGCCCGCCTTCATATTAGCCTGGCCTTTAACGTCCGTCGCTCCCGCGCAGGCGGGAGCCCAGTGTTCCCAATCGATTGGTGAAGCGGTCGCAAGGCGTTTGCTTGTCGGGGAATGCCGTGTTCAGCGCACGCAGAGTTCGAAGCTTGCCATCCATGGCACCGGACGCCCTTAACCCGGCGGCATGACGGACTTTTTGGATTTAACTAACTTGCTCAATAGCCAGCAAGGCCCTTGCCGTCGAGAGCTAGCGGCCACTAATACCTAGGCTACACCGAAAATAGCTTTATTTGATTCCCGCATCCCAAGCTTCTCCCGGAGGGAGAAGGGGTTTCTTCCTTAACTGAATCGCACTGATGCGACCCCCGCAAATAGAATCTTAGATTTCATCGCTCCCTCCCGCGCCCAGTCATCAGCTGAATTTTCGTGTTAGCAGCGGGCTTTGTAATACAGATGTATTACATGTCACGTTAATTTAACAATGCTGTAACCGAAACGCCGCTATTGCTCTGGAATAATTCGCGCCAAGTTGAGGGGTTGAGGAACGGCCGTTCAGCAAAGATTCGGGAGCAACTAGGGAACACGGACGGCACGAACAAGGAGCGGCGAAGGAAGAGGATAGGGAGGAGGCTAGGCGGAACATGGTCGCGGGGGCAACAAAGCGGCGCTGTCAGGATGTTAGATGGTGTCGAGTGCAATCTAAAGCGTGTAAAAGCCAAACTCGTTGTGAAGCGGGGACGGAAAGTCACGGGTCTTGCAGGTCAAGACGGCTGGGCTGTCACCTTATGTCATTAATCGAAATTTAAACATGAGGTTTTAAAAATGAAATTGTCTAAAAAATTGTTGGCAGTTGCAGTATTGGCAGCGGCCGCTTCAGGCGCCGCGGAAGCGCGTATCCAAGCTATCGGCGATGCAACAGCAGACGGTAGTGAGTTTTTGTTTAACCTGGTTAACTACACAGCACAAAACTCTTACACGCTGGATTTGGGCATCACTGTTGAACAATTTTTGGCTAACCCCAGCCAACCATTGTCATTCACACTGAGCGACAACAACTTCCAATCGTTCGCTGCTGCTTACACTGCCGGCAACAACGTTACTTGGGGTGTTTCGGGTGGACATGGATTACTGAACGACCCTTCAGATACTGCTAAGTATGGTTTCTATACAACTTCAGTAGTTCCTGCACCTGCTGCTTTCGATACCAACGCAGCAGACATTAGCAACAGCATGAGTAAATGGAATGATTTGGTCAGCTATATCCAAACTCAAGATGCTAATGCCAACAACCTGAGCACCTTCAAAACAGTCGGCCAACAAGGCTACACTGCTGTTTACGGTAATGATTTGCAAACCGCATTGCCATTTACCGGGCAAGGCCAATTGGGCACCGCTTTGGCCTTTGTTCATGAAAAAGTCAATGATAGCGACTTCGACACTGGCGAATTAGTCACTTTTCCAGGTACATGGAATTTTGCAATCAACGGCAATGTCGGTTCATTGACCTACACCGCTGCACCTGCTGCTGTGCCGCTGCCAGCCGCAGTTTGGATGTTCGGCGCCGGTCTGATGGGTGTACTGCGCGCCACTCGCCGTAAATCGCTGGCGGTTTAATCCCGCAAACGTCTTGAGCCGGCCGGATTCTGTTTCGCTGGTTCCCTCTTCAAGAACGGGTCGGCTCACACTCTAAATTCAATCAATTGAGAGATATACAATGAAAAAGCAATTATTGTCTGCTGCTATCGCAGTGGCTTCTCTGGCAGGTTTCTCGCAAGGTGCATCCGCACATGCGCCTAGCGTTACGCCGGATATCGAAATCTTCATGTCCGGCGCTAGCGCGCAAGACAAAGCCCTGGCTGCCTTGTTTGTGAACTTGTGCGACGCCGGTACTTTGGATGTATTTAAAGACAACGGTACAGCGGGTTCCGAAGGTAAAAACCATAGTGCTTATTTCTGCACACTGAACTCTACTAACGTACCCGGCCTGACCGTCAACGGTTCTGCGGCAACCACGGCTAAAGTCCTGTTCCACAAACGTTCTGCCGGCGGTTCTGCGCAAGGCGTTAACCCGCTGATCGACGGCGTGGCGATTGCGGCGATGCGTATCGACAACGGTAACTGCACGCAACAAGGCGCGACCAACACTTGGTTTTGCAACGCCAGCGGCGCTAACCTGACCAACGTGCTGTCCGATGCCGGTATTTCCGATGTCGAGCCAAAATTGTTTGTTGGCCCAAACAAACCTTCAAACGCTTCTGCGGTTGATCCAGTGGCTGCCGACGCGGCTCTGAACGTGGTGCCTGCGGCGGCTTTGGTATTTGGTGTGCCGGTTTCCGATAACTTGTACGTGGCTTTGCAAAGAGCGCAAAACCTGTTGGCCGGTTTTGGCGGCAGCTGCGCACCGGGCGATTACACCGAAGCCTGTATGCCTAGCTTGAGCAAACAACAAGTGGCTGAATTGATCTCCGGTCAAATCAAAAGATGGTCCGAGTTTAAAGTAAACGGCACTGCCTTAACCAGCTTGACTGCCGGTTTGACTTACACCGATTCCGATGGCACTGTCAGAAACGTTACCCCTAACGATACTAAAGTGCACTTTTGCAAACGTATCGACGGTTCCGGTACCGGCGCACAACAATACGTCAAATTCCTGAACAACCCTTGCAGTACTGCCGGTTTGTCACCTGATTGGACGGGTTCTAATTTAGCGGGTCCTGTTAAGCATGAAGTTAGCGGTTCCGGTGATATGGAGTTGTGTCTGGAAGACTTTGCCGACGGCGAAGCGGTGGCTAAACAAATCACTACGACTAATCCAGACGTGTTCAACACTGCGGTTAACACTGCCGGTAACAGAGGCTGGGCCATCGGTCACCAAAGCTTGGAAAACAATGCCACGCACGCCAAGCATTACCGCTTTATCAAAGTGGACGGTGTAGCACCGACTCTGGAACAAGCCTTCAGAGGCAAGTATATGGATTGGGTTGAGCAAACCTTCCAATGGCGTAAAGGTATCAGCGCGGATAAATCTACCGTCATCGCTAAAATCGCTGCCGACGCGGCTTCACCAACCATTCTGGCTACCGAGTTGAACATTGGTTTTGTTCACCCATTCGGTCAATCAGGTTATCTGGCTATCGGTAACGGCAACAACTTCACCGACACCTTGAATGTCAATGCACCTGTTATGCCTTACTCGCACGCTGCCTCAGGTTCTTTGAGCAACTGCCAAGTGCCGGTTATCAAATCATCTACCAACACCAGCAAGCCGATGTAATCAGCATGTAACAAACCTTTAGTGTAATAGCTGGAGGTTCGCGCAAGGATGCGCATTGAATACAAACAGCCTTCGCTTGCGGAGGCTGTCTTTTTTTGCGATGGGTGAAATGAAACAACATTTGTTTTTAGGCTCGGTCCGTTTCGGTCTCGCGGCTGTGTTGCTGACGGCCAGCGCGCTTGGTCAGGCGGAAGAAACCGGCAATCAATTCGATTTACTGGAGCTGCGGATGAAGGGCAGCACCTTATTGGACCGGAAACTGGTTGAACGCACGGTTTACCGGTTTTTGGGGCCGAAAAAAACCATCGATACCGTGGAGGAAGCCCGTACCGCACTGGAAGAGCTTTATCGTAGTAAAGGTTATCAAACCGTCTCCGTGGATATTCCCGAACAGAACGTGGTCGGCGGCGTCGTGTATTTACAGGTGACGGAAGGCAAGGTGTCGCGCTTGCGGGTTACCGATTCCCGTTATTTCTCGTTGGGGGCCATTAAAGCCAAAGTACCTGAGCTGGCCGAGGGTAATGTCCCCAATCTACAAAAAATGCAGGAGCAATTGACCACGTTGGCCGGCGAGAGCCAGGATAGAACCGTGGTGCCGGTGCTGCGCGCCGGTGAAACGCCGGGCACGCTGGAAGTGGATCTAAAGGTGAAAGACGAACTGCCTTTGCACGGCAAGGTGGAAGTGAATTCTCACAATACGCAAAACACCAGCCGCTTACGGACCTTGGTATCGCTGCGTTACGACAATCTCTGGCAAAAATTTCACAGTGCTTCGTTTATGTATCAAACCTCGCCGGAAAATCCGGACGAAGTGGAGGTTTTGGTGGGCAGTTATGTGCTGCCGGTCATTGATGACGATAAGCGCCTGGCCTTATACGCGGTCAGTTCATCGTCAACGTCGCAAATTGCCAGCGCCGGCGCCTTATCGGTGATTGGTAGCGGTGATATTTACGGCGCGCGTTTTGTGTCGCCGCTGAAGACCCTAAATAATTACACCCACACTGCGACGCTAGGCGTTGATTACAAAGACTTTAAGGAAGATTTGAATTTATTAGGTTCGGATACCTTAAAAACCCCTATCAGTTATCTGCCGTTCATGGCCCAGTACAGCGGCAATTACCGCGATGCCGAGTCTTTGCTGTCTTTCAATGTGGGCGTTAATTTTGCGATACGCGGCTTGGGCAGCGATGAGCAGCAGTTTGCCGACAAGCGCTTTTTAGCCCGATCCAATTTTATCTATCTGAGCGGCGGTATGGATTACCGGCATGACTTGCCATGGGGTATGGAAGTGGCGGCGCGCATGTCCGGACAGATCACCGATTCGCCGTTGATCAGTAACGAGCAGTTTTCAATGGGTGGCTATCAAACCGTGCGCGGTTATTTGGAAACTAATGCGCTGTCGGATGACGGGGTGACCGCCTCGCTGGAATGGTATAGCCCCCGGCTGGTGCCGGACGAATGGGACGAGTTCGACAAAATGCGGGCGCTGGTGTTTGTCGATGCCGGGAAAGGCTGGATTGTCGATGCCTTGCCCGGTAATGCTAATGAAATGGCGCTGGCCAGCACCGGCGTGGGTTTACGTTTCGATATGTTTAAACATGTGCAAGGCGAGTTTGATTTTGGTATCCCGCTGCTGGACCAAGGCACTGTCCGGCGCGGCGAGAATAGGGTGGACTTTAGGATTGCTACCCAATTTTAGGGCGCGGTGGCTGAATGGTTGCGGAAGACGGGAGCGAATTAACTGGTGTCTTTGGGTTATTCGCTCCTGTCTTAATTATTCAGTCAAAACAGCGTTAATGAATCGTAGGCTGGATAAGCGAAGCGCATCCGGCAATCGTGGTGGATGCGCAAGGCTTATCCACCCTACGCGGACCCTTAAGAATTAACGGTATCGCCTTCCGGGCAAGGCGTGTTTACGACAGCCTGCTGAGGGAAAAGACACTATCAGTGGCTCCCTAGAGGGTCGCTAAAAACTCGTCATTCTCGCGTATGCGGGAGCCGCAGACCGTGCAGCGAATCCAGGTTGTGGATTTCCCTGGGCAGCCGCTTTTGCGGGCAATACGATTATTTTAGATTATAGGTTTCGCTTAATAATATTACATATTTATTGCAAATCTATTTCATGTAATAAATATGTAATATTTTATATTGCCTTGATACTACTTTTGTACAGTTATTATGCGGCTGTTTTAAATTAGTATTTATTCTGAATTAAACGGTTATTTAGGTAGTTAAAAGTTATTTTTATAATTTTTACCATTTTATTTAAATATTGCTAAACCCGTTGCGAGGCGGGGGCGGAAAGCCGCGGGTCTTGTCAGTCAAGACAGCCGGGTTGCCAACTGATTTTATTCGGTTGTTTCTTGGATTGGCACAGGCGAAATTATGACTAATAGACAACAGCATCAGCATGGCGACGCGGTATTTTTCAGATTAAATCCTATTGCGGCTTGCGTAAAGTCGGCAGTCGCGGGCAGTATGCTGATCGCTTTCGTCTCGCCGGTTTGCGCCGAGTTACCGGTGCCCAGCGCGGTTTGGGCCAGCATGGGTGGCGCCAGTCGTTCCGTCATCGGCAATAATATGACCATTAATCAGGAAACCGACCGGGTTATTCTGAATTGGGATAAATTCAACGTCAGTGCCGACAGTTCCGTCGAGTTCAAACAGCCCAGCGCCAGCGCCATCGCGCTGAATAAAATCGTCGATCCCAGTAAAAATCCCAGCCAGATTTTGGGCTCGGTGACTGCCAACGGCCAGATATATTTGGTCAATAAAAACGGTTTCGTGTTCGGTAGGGATTCCGTGGTCAATGCCCGCGGTTTGGTGGCTTCGACGATGGATGTCAGTTTCGAAAAAACCTTTGATAAAGAAACCATCGGCACTGTCTCCAAGGATGGTCGCGCCGCTTTTGTCGGTTCCGGCGATTATTATCAAAAAAATACCGACGGCAGTTTTAAGCTGGATGCTAACGGCCAAAAAGTTCCCATCGAAATCAAAGTGGAAAGCGGAGCGCGGATTAAGTCCGGCGAGGGCGGCCGCATCCTGGTGATTGCGCCGAGCATCATGAACAAAGGCGATGTGGAATCGCCCGGCGGCCAGGTGATCATGGCGGCGGCGACCGACAAGGTGTACTTACAGGAAGCACCTACCGCCGATGACAGAAGCAATAACGATGTGCGCGGCTTGCTGGTGGAAGTCGAAACCGGCGGCAAGGTGGAAAACTTGGGCAACATCGCCGCCAATCGCGGTAACGTCACCTTGATGGGCTTTGCCGTCAAACAAAGCGGCAAGGTGTCGGCAACGACTTCCACCAATGTGAACGGCACTATCCGTCTGTTGGCTAGGGAGGGTTTCACCACCAAGACCGAAGGCGGCGAGACAGTAATAGCCGCCAAGTCCACCACCCGCACGACAGATAAAGGCGATGGTTTGGGGCGTTCCGCGCAAGTGACTTTGGGTGCGGGCAGTACTACCGAGATTTTGCCCGAGGTGGAATACATTGAGGAAACGCAAAATCTAGAGTCCGGCGAAACCGTCAAGGTGTTGGTGGAGAAAACCGCTGTACCCGGTCAGGTGCAGCCGCAATCTCGGGTCGAGATTATGGCTGATAAGGTGCATTTACAGGCTGGGTCGGAAATCAACGCGCCTTCGGGCAAGGTATCAATTACCGCGACCAAATCGCCGTTAAATCCGGTTGCCGACAACAGCCAAAAAAACGATAGCCGGATCCTGATCGATGCCGGCGCGAAAATCGATGTGTCCGGTACCGATAAAGTCATCCGCACCATGGAAAGCAATGTCTTGGAAGTGGAACTGCGCAACTTTGAATTGAAAGACGCGCCGTTGCAAAAGACCGGGATATTAAAAGGTAAGACCGTCTTGGTGGACATCCGAGAAGGTACGCCGCTCACGGACATTGAGCCCACCGTGGCAGGGATTGGCCGCACGGTCGCCGAACGGATGGTTAACGGCGGCGAGATTGTGCTTAACTCCGAAGGCGATGTCATCCTGGAAAAAGGCGCGGTTCTGGACTTTTCCGGTGGCGAGCTTACCTATCTGGATGGCTTTATTACCACCAGTAAACTGCTGGCCAATGGCCGCTTGGTGGATATTAGCGAAGCCGATCCTTTAGTGCCTTACGAGGCGATTTACGGCGAGGTGGTGAAAAAATATCAGAAATGGGGCATCACCAAAGTCTGGAAAATCGACGGTCCATTCACGCTGGCGCGTTTCGAACCGGGTTATGTGGAAGGCCAGGACGCCGGCAGCCTGATGATTCGAGCCAACAACGCGATTTTAGACGGCGAGCTATTGGGTAAAACCACTAACGGCAGGCGGCAGCGGACGCTGGCCGAGCAGGCCAAAGGCAGCCGTCTGACCGTCGATACCGCGTTTACCCTGAGTAATGCGCAGGCCTTGATTTTCTCCGCTGGTGTGCAAAACAGCGTTGATTTGGATATCGACGAGGTGTTCCCGGTCGGAAATGACGGCTTGGCCATGGCTCTGGCCGTGGATGCTAACAAACTCATCGACGGCGGCGTGCATACTGCGGTGTTTAAAACCAACGGTAACATCAGCCTTGCCGAGAATGCGACCTTGCGCTTGGCGGCCGGCGGTAATCTGACGTTACAAGGCGGCGCGATTGACGTGCGCGGCAATATCGTTGGTGCCGGCGCCACGGTAAAACTGGAAACCGCCGAAACCAACGCACCGGGATTGCAAGGCGAGATTAACCTGGCTTCCGGGGCGACAATCGATTTGCGCGGGGAATGGATTAACGATTTCGCCCAGCCGGAAAATCTTGATGGCAAGACGGTGGCCATAGACGGCGGTAGTTTTATTGCCAAGGCCAAGGGTAACGGCGGCGGCGTGAATTTGCGGGCCGGCAGCTTGATCGACATTAGCGCCGGGGCCTGGTTGCACGAAGACCGTAAGCTGGAAGCCGGTAAGGCGCAAAGAAACACCGGCGAGGGTGATACTTTTAAAGAGGGCGGTATTGTGTTGGTCGCCGAACCTGCCATAGACAAGGCCGGCGCCAACGTGTTGCTGGATGGTGTCATGCACGCTTATGCCATGCAACAAGGCGGCGGCTTTACCGTAAAAGCCAATGCGGTAGCCATTCGCCGGGAAGAGACGCCTAGCATAGGCGATGGCGGCGTACAGCCTTTGCAAATCGCTACGACGTTTTTCGGCGAAGGCGGTTTTGCCGAGTTTGATATAGGCGCAAACCTGAACGGCTTGACGGTGGAAGACGGCGTCAATATCCAGCTGCGCCAACAGAACAGAGTACTAAACAACACCTATCTGGAACAGGCTAATGCCGACGGTATCGGAGCGTTCGCGGATTTGACGACCTTGTTGCCGGAACTGCGCGCACCCAGCAAATTGACCTTGCGAGCCGATCATGCCGCGGGGATTAATGCCAACAGCAATTTGCTGGTGGCTGCTACCGCAACGATTAACGCCGACGATTTAAGCAGCGTCACGCTAGAGTCCGATTCGTCCCTGGTGCTGGATGGCCGGATCGTCGCACATGGCGGTACGGTGGCTCTGGATATTATTCCCGATCAAAGTGAGGTCGATCCGCAGTACCAGCAGAATCAAGGCATCTGGCTGGGCAGCACTGCCCGCATCGATGTGTCCGGCGGCAGTCAAATTACCGTGGACGGCTTGGGCCGGCGTATCGGTAAGGTTTTTGACGGCGGCAAGGTGGTCGTCAATGCGCAACGCGGCTTTTTTGCCTCCCAGGCCGGCTCTTTGATCAATGTATCCGGTAGCCAAGACATCCTGGATTTACCGGGTAATAGTCCCGCCGCGATAGGCGCGAGTTTTGCTGCCACGCTAGTAGGTTCGCATGCCGGCAGCATTAACGTTACCGCCGCCGAAGGCGCGTTCCTGGACGGCGATATGCAAGCCGCCGGCGGCGTTGCGCCAGGCACCTCCGGCGGCAAACTGTCGGTGTTTCTTAACGTAGACAATCGCCGCGATTCGGACATAGAGAACTCCATCTTTCCGCGCGCGCCGCGCATTTTGAAAATCTCCCAGGAACGGAATGTACCGTTTTCTGCCGTTTTTTCTAAACCCGGCGATTCGTTACCCAAGAAGGACTCGCCCGGCGACCGGCTGACCGGCATTGGCTATCTGGCTGCCGAGCAGATTAGCGAGGGCGGTTTTAGCTCTGTGGATCTGGCCGTATCCGGAGAGAAGGGTGAGATTCGTTTTACTGGCGACGTCGATCTGCAACTGAATAACGCTATTGCTTTGGATGCAGTCAATTTCGGTTGGGAGCGGAACACCGCCGCCGATACCGGTAATGTGCAAATCAGCGCTACTACTGCGACTTTGGGGTCGGATAGCTATCGCGCGCCGCTAGTAAAAGCCAGCAACGGGGATGGCCGATTGGCGGTTAATGCCGATTTAATCGATTTGGTCGGTGGCTCGGTAACGACCGGTTTTAATACGGTTGATCTTGCCGCCGCTGGCGATATTCGCCTGAAAGGTATAAGGATCGACAGTAAGGAACTGGATTTTGTTGGCGAATTTAAAACCTTTTCCAAACTTAATTTAACTGCGGCGCAGGTTTATCCCACCTCCTTGACCGAGTTTACCTTGGCGGTCACCGGCGATCCGAACGGCACGGTGACTTTCAACAAAAGCGGTAGTGCAACGCCGGTGCTGTCGGCCTTGGGTAGTTTGACCGTGCAGGGTCCGAATATCGTCCAAAACGGCGTGCTCACCGCGCCCTTGGGTGAGATCGTTTTGGACGCGACAAAATCGGTGACCTTCGGCGCCGACAGCGTTACGTCGGTCTCGGCCAAGGGGCAAATTATCCCGTTGGGCGTGACGCAAGGCGGCTTGGAATGGTTGTTGCCATTGGCCGGCACCGGCAACAATCTTAACGTGGTCAACCCCGATCTGAAACCGGCTGAAACGGATAAAAAGCGGGTGTTTGAAAGCCCAGAGAAAAAAATAACCGTTAAAGCCGCGCAAATCCTTCGGGAAGACGGTGCTTTGGTAGATTTATCCGGCGGCGGCGATTTATTGGGCTTCGAATTTATTCCCGGTGATGGCGGTTCGGTAGATGTTCTTGATACTGATCAGCGCTTTGCGGTCGTGCCGGGTATGTCCGGTTATTCGCCGTTCGACCCCAAATCGTTTCCCGAATCAGGTTTGAAGACTGGCGACAGCATTTACATCGGTGCCGGTAGCGGCCTTGCCGCCGGCTACTACGCCTTACTGCCGGCTCGTTACGCCTTATTGCCGGATGCATTTTTGGTGGCGCCGGTCGCCGGCAGCGCCAATGCCATTCCCGGCACCAGTAGAACCCGGGTCGATGGCGCAGCTGTCGTCACCGGCTACCGCAGCGTTGCCGGAACAGACATCCGCGATCAGTATTGGTCGGAGTTTGTCGTCGAAGCCGGCAGCATCGCGAAAACCCGCAGCGAATACAACATCAGCTCGGCCAACCAATTTTTCGCGGATAGAGCGGTAAATAAAGAACTGGCGATTCCGCGTCTGCCGCAAGATGCCGGGCAATTGGTGCTAAACGCCAAAACCCGTCTGGAGCTACCCACCGTGGTGGCCGATGTGGTCGAGGGCGGACGTGGCGGCTTGGTCGACATCGTGGCGGATAAATTGGCCTTGGGCACAACCGCCGCAACCGACGATGTTGAATTGTTGGTTAGCGACCTGGATAAGTTTAGAGTGGATAGTTTGTTGCTCGGGGCGGTGAGAAGCTTTGACGCGACGACCGGCCACACCAAGCTGGATGTCATCGCCAAGTCGGTGACGCTAGCTCAAAACACGACCTTGAAAGCGCCGGAGGCCTTGCTGGCCGCCAGCGAAACCGTCACGCTTGAACAGGGTGCCAAAATCGAAGCCAGCGGCGCGGTTGCGGATACCGATGGCGATACGGTGCTGGAGCTGAACGGAGATGGGGCATTGCTGCGCGCATCGGCGGGCAAACAGGCAACGATCAACCGAACCGGCGCCAAGGGCTTGAAAGGCGATCTGACTATAAATGCCGGCGCGATCATTTCGGCCGGCGCGGGTTCGGTGGCGCTGGACTCGACACGGCGGACCAAAATGGCCGGCGAATTGAATCTGGCCGGCGGTTCCTTGTATCTGGGCGCGGAGACCATCAACCTCGGCGAGACCGCCGGCGTAGCGAACGGCCTGTCGCTGGATAATACTCAGCTCGCGCACTTGACTGTTAATGAGCTGGTGTTGAGCAGCCGGGGTATGGTCAATTTGTACGGCGAGTTATTGCAAACCGATGCGCTGGGTCAGCCTTTTCAATTCGGTGATTTACGTATCGACGCCTTGGGTTTGGCGGGCAAAGCCAATGCCGGGAAAACCCTGTCTTTGAATGTGAAAACCCTGAGTATTGCCAATAGTAAGTCTACGGGCAGTGTTTTGGCGGGCGACGGCGGCGGGGTATTGAATATCAATGTGCAAGAGCTGCTGCTGGACCAAGGTAAATTCCAGCTGTCGGGATTTGCCGCAGTGAATGTTAATGCCGGTGAGCGCATGATGGGCAAGGGTGATAGCACCTTGACCGCATTGGCCGACTTAAGTGTCAGCACACCTTATGTCAGTGCCGAGAACGGCGCTAAAACCATCATCAGTGCCAGCGGCCATAACTTGTCGCTCACGGGTGGCAGCCAGGTGCTAACCGCTTCTACCCAAGGCATAGCTGCGCAATTACTGTTGGAAGCCGATAGCATTGGTTTGAACACGGCTTTGTTGTATCAAACCGGTAATGTGTTCTTGAATGCCTTGCAGGGTAATGTGACCTTAGGTGGGAATGCATTGATCGATGTGTCCGGCGCGGTGGCTTATGCGGGCTTAAGCAAGCCGGTGAATCTGTCCGGCGGCAAAATCGGTCTGAGTTCTCAGCATGGCAATGTCAGCGCCGAAGCAGGCAGTAAGCTACTGCTAAACGCCAGTAACGCCGATATGCTGGCCGGATTGTTGTCCGCGCAAGCCGGCGCCGGCCAGGTGCAATTCAACGGTTTTATCGATGCTCATGGCGTCGGTAAGGCCAACGGTGGCCGGGTCGCCATTGATACCGGCAGTTTGAGCGCCGGCGGCTTTAGTGTGTTAAATGCGGTGTTTACCGCCGCCGGTTTTAGCGGTGCTGTCGAACTGAGAACCCGCAGCGGCGACATTGTGGTTGAGGCTGGGCAAACTGTGAGTGCTAATGCGATCAATCTGAGCGCCGACACCGGCAGTATCAGCATTGCCGGCACCTTGGATGCTGCGGGTGCGAATGGCGGTTCGGTGACCTTGGCAGCGGAAGATCTGCTGACGCTGAATAGCTCGGCGCTGATTCTGGCGAACGCGCAAGCGGTGAACGGCAACGGCGGCAAGGTCAGTTTGTCGTCTATCGATGGGGCCACGGCAGATGGCGCCGGCATTGAGATCCAGTCCGGCGCGCGTATCAACGTCGCAGCGGCTGGAACCGGTGCGGCGGGCGAGGTGTATTTACGTGCCGACCGCGAAGATACCGACGGCGACGGTTTGGCGGACATTAACGTCAAAGCCATCGCTGCCGGTACTATCGTTGGCGATAGCGACGTTACCGTTGAAGGCGCGCGCATTTATCACAACAGCCGTATCGCCTCCGCCGAACAGCAGGCGATGCATAACGATAATCTAGCTTATATGGCGGATTTGGCGGCGGCCAATGTGGCTAACAGCCGCTTTGGCGCCGGTTTTACCATCATCCCCGGGGTGGAAGTTCGCAGCAGCGGCAATTTGACTATCGCCGAGACTTGGGATTTGGGGAAACTCGATAGCGGAGAAGCCTGGCGTTATGGCGCGAACAACGATCTGGTTGGGGTGTTAACGCTTAGAGCGAAAGGCAATTTGTTAATCAATGCCAATTTGAGCGACGGTTTTTCCACCGGGGTTTTGAATTCATCAAGTTTTGGACCGATCAACGTCAGCGATTATTTGCAAACCGGAGCTTCATGGAGTTACCAGCTGATCGGCGGCGCCGATTTGGGTTCCGCCGATGCAATGACAGTGCTGGCCTCTGCCAGTCTGTTGACCAGTGCCGGCAGCGGCGACGTCAGTTTAGCCAATGATGTCAGCGTGCGGACCGGCACCGGCGATATTGATATTCGTGCGGCGCGTGACTTGGTTTACGGTAATCAAAACTCGGCGATCTACACGGCGGGCCGGGCGGATGTGGATGATGCCAAACGCTGGGGCAGCGGCGGACCGGATTTGGCCGCATTGTTCTACGCAGAATATCCTTTGGACGGCGGCGACATCAGCATTCAGGTGGGGCGGGATATAGACGCCAAACCTAGTGCGCAATTGCTCAGTGATGCCTTGGTGCGCACCGGCGATTGGTCCAACAGCAATCAGCACAGTACGGAATTTAACTCGGAACGTCCGACAGCCTGGGGCGTGGCCTTGGGTATCAGCGACTCAAGTGGCTTTTCTCGTCAGCATCAGCAAAGCGTAACCGCTTTCGGCGGCGGTAATGTCCGCATCAGCGCGGGCGGAAATGTCGAAGACTTGTCGGTGATGGTCCCTACCACCGGTAAACAGGTAGGTGAACGGGATACGCCGGTAGCGGATGCCACTGTTATCACGTTCAAGACCAATGTGGTCGAAGTGAACGGCGGCGGTAATCTGCAATTGCAGGCGGGTGGCGATATCGCCGGCGGCGTGTTTTATGTGGATGGCGGGGCGGCGGATATTTATGCGCACGGCTCTTTGAAAGCCGGTACCAACAAGGGTTTGAATCCGATATTGGCTTTGGGCGATGCGCAGTTTAATGTCGTCGCCGGCAAGTCCATGGCCCTGGAAGCGATTGTCGATCCGATGTTCGTGACCTTGCCGGAGTCGGTCGATTTGATTAATGGCTCGTCGAATCGGTTTTTCCGCTATAGCACCGACAGCAATGTGACATTGACCACGCTCTCCGGCGACCTTGGCCTGGAAAACGACATCGCTAGTTTGAAGAAGGCCACCAATACCAATATCTCCGAGGGCTTTTTGGTTTATCCGGCCGGCCTACAAGCCTACGCACTGAACGGCAATATTGCCGTCGATAAGAGCTTTACGTTGTACCCATCGGCGCAGGGTGACTTGGAGTTATTCGCGGCTGAGAATTTAACCGGTAAGGGTAATCCGCGGATTATTTTGAGCGATGCGGAACCCGCGGCATTACCTAGCGCCGCATTGCCCTTCTTCGGGTCTTCCTTAACCGACTTGGACAATGTGCTTAAGGTTCTGGATATTCAGCAACCGCAATCGCCCACCGCGATACATGCCAGCACGCCGTTGCACGCCAATGACCCGAATCCGGTGTTGATCAGTACCGGCACCGGCAACATCGGCCGTATCGACGATGACATCGTATTCGTATTGGCCAAGCCCGCCGAGGTCAGCGCCGGTAAGGATATTGTCCGCGCCACGTTTAATATTCAACATAACAATGCCGACGCGGTCAGTATCTTTAATGCCGGCCGAGACATTCGTTACACGATCAATATTCACCCCGATACCGGCAATATCATCGAAGCTGATCAAGGCATAGACGTGGCCGGTCCCGGACAATTAACCGCGCTGGCGGGCCGGGATGTGAATCTGGGATCGTCCATAGGCATTACATCTTCGGGCGATCAATCCAACGCCGCGCTGGCCGATGACGGTGCCAACATTGCCGTGATTGCCGGTTTGGCTGGCGGTGCGCTGGACAGCAATGGCTTTGCCGAAGGGTTTATGGCAAATTCTGGTAAATACGTCCTGGAAAATCAGCGTTACCTGAATTTGTTCGTGCAGGAAATGCGCAGCATCACCGGCGACCCGTCGTTAAGTGTCGATGCGGCCAAACTGGTATTTAGCGGGCTTTCCACGGTGGATAAGGCCCGGTTAGACAGCAAGCTGTTAAGCGTCGTGCAATCGGTGTTTTTGCAGGAGGTAAAAGCCAATGCCAGCACGCTGGCCAAAGCCACCACCAAACAGGCGCAGGATCTGGCCGAGCTAAAATTGCTGGCTACCATCGAGTCGCTGTTCCCCGGTACCACCTTATTGGCAGGCAATAGCGATTACCGTGTTGACGCTGCGAACGGCATTGTAGTTAACGCCGATACCAGCGCCAGTAATATCTTGAATAGTTTGAACGCCGCGCTGCAGCAAAAAATCGAAGCAGAGTTGACGAGGCAGGGCAAAACCTTTGCCAGCGCTAGCGACCGCGAGAAAGACGACGCCCGTGAGTTGGTCAGGCCCAAGCTGGGCAATATATCGCTGTTTTTAAGCTCGATACAAACCAAGGACGGCGGCGACGCCAATCTGTTTACCCCCAATGGCGGCATTACCGTGGGCTTGGCAACCGCCGATATTGGTTTAGCAAAGGAAGATGATGAGTTGGGCGTGATCGTGAAAAAGCAGGGTGAGGCCAATCTGCTGGCCCGCAACGACATCGACGTGAACATCCAGCGCGTGGTGACTTTGGGTAACGGCAATATAACCGGCGGTTCCACTGAAGGCGATGTCGATGCCGGTCGGAGTGCGCAAACCGCGTTGGCGGCTCCACCGCTTAAAGTCAGTTACGACGCGGCGGGGATGCCGGTACTGGAAGTATCGCCGGTGTTGCAGGGCGGCGGTATCAGAACGGTAGGAGCAGGCGACGTGTTGTTGTTTGCACCGCGCGGCATCATTGATGCCGGTGAGGCGGGTATCAGAGGCAATAACATCACGCTGGCGGCAACGGCCATTGTGGGCGCGGATAATATTGATGTTGGTGGTTCTGCCGTGGGCGTGCCGGTCGCCGCGACCGGCAGCATCGCCGCCGGTTTGACCGGTGTCAGCAATGTGGCGGCGGCGGTCGGCAAATCGCTGGATAGCACCGGCAATGTTGGCAAGGATGCAGCCGAAAAACTCGCTAAGGCAGCGACCAACACCTTGGGTATCTTGAGCGTGGATATTCTGGGTTTTGGTGAATAGCCTGCTGTCTTGCCATTCAGGCCGACAATGGCTGAATTGCCCGTGTTCGCAGCGGGCAGTGGGCGTGTCGGCCTGCGCTAACTCGGTCGTATTAATACTATTTTTTTCCCGTTTTTTCGATTCTTTCCCGCCCGTCATAATCATGTAAAAAAACGTTGGGATAATCCAGTTTATGTTTTGATTTGAGAGTGATCATGAAACGGATTGTGTTTTTAGTAGCGGCCCTGTTAGCCATGCCCGGCCTGGCCCAAGCTTGGTGGAATGACGACTGGGGTTATAGAAAGAAAATAACCATCGATGCCCAGCAATTGCAGCAGGGCGGCGTGACGCCGGTAGCGGAGGGCTTGGTGCTGGTGCGACTGCATACCGGCAATTTCAGCTTCTTCGCCGATTTGGGCGAAAACGGCAAAGATTTGCGCTTCATGGCCGGCGACGATAAGACTCCGTTGAAGTTTTATATCGAAAAGATCGATACGGTCAACGAGATGGCGCTGATTTGGGTGAAATTGCCCAAGGACATTGCTACGGCCGATGAGCCGATGTTCTGGATGTATTACGGCAATCCCAAGGCTGTAGACGGCCAAGATGCGCCGGGAATTTTCGATGTGGCGCAAGCGGTTGCCTATCACTTCGAAGCCGGTCCGGTGAAAGACGCTACGGCCTACGCCAATCAACCGGCCACCGCTACCCAAACCGTTGTGGAAGGTGGAGCCATTGGCGAAGCGGGCGGTTTTAACGGTAGTCAAGCGATACGCATCACGGCAACGCCTGCGATTCAAATGGCGGTCGAATTTGGCTGGACCGTTTCGGCATGGGTAAAAATTGATCAGGCGCAAACCGACGGGGTGATATTCGCGCGGGATGGGCTGATTTTATCTGTTAGAGGTCAAACCCCGGTTTTGGAGGTTAATCGTAAGCAGTTGGTCAGTTCCGCCGATCTGAATTTGGCCACTTGGCAGTATTTGTCAGTCGCAGGGAATAAGGACGGTTTTACCTTGTATGTGGACGGTAAACCGGTCGGTATCTTACCGGCCAGCGTGCCTTCGCTGTTGGGTGATATGAGCATAGGCGCGGCGGTGGACGGTTCACGCGGCTTGGTCGGTGCCATTGACGAATTTGGTATTGCCAAGGTTGCTCGTGACCAGAATTACCTGCAATTCGCCGCGCTTATGCAAGGTCAGTCGTCGGCATTGTTGAACTACGGTGAAGACAGCACACCCGACAGCGAAGAGGGCGGCGAATCTTATCTGATGTCGACGCTGGATAACGTTACCGTGGACGGCTGGGTCATCATCGGGATTCTGGGGGTGATGTTTGTCGTCAGTACGCTGGTGATCGTCAGCAAAGCGATTGTCCTGAACCGTACCCGCAGTGAGAACAAAAAATTCGAAGACGCCTTTAGCCAATTGGGCGCCAAAAATATCAGCAATCTGGATCACCAGGACGAAGACGGCCAGGAAGATTATGACGAATCGCCGTTGTTGCTGTCCTTGACCGGCAATCATTCGGCGTTTGCCGGTTCGTCGATCTACCGGATTTATCACGTTGGTGTGCAGGAAATGAACAAACGTCTGGCCAAAAGCGTGGGCGCCGAAGCGGCCGAACAGGGCTTGTCTGCCCAGGCGTTGAACGCGGTAAAGGCCTCGATGGACGGCGTGTTGGTGCGGGAACTGCAAAAACTTAATTCGCAAATGGTGTTATTGACCATCGCGATTTCCGGAGGTCCGTTTCTGGGATTGCTGGGCACCGTGGTCGGGGTCATGATCACCTTTGCGGCGATTGCCGCCAGCGGCGAAGTGAACGTCAACGCTATTGCGCCCGGTATCGCCGCGGCTTTGGCGGCCACCGTCGCCGGTTTGGGCGTGGCGATACCGGCGCTGTTTGCTTACAACTATTTGGGCAGCATGATCAAGGCCGTGACCGCCGACATGCATGTGTTTGTTGACGAATTTGTCGCCAAACTGGCCGAGCAGCATAGCTAATTAAACGTTCGTAGGGTACGCAATGCGTACCTTGCCAAAGTCTGCCGGTATGCGTTGCGTACCCTACGAAAACCCGAGAAGATTCAATGAAAGTTCAAGAAGAAAACGCGGCGTACGACGAAATCAACGTTACGCCTATGCTGGATTTGGCTTATGTGTTGCTGGTGGTGTTTATCTTGATGACTACGGCGGCTGTGCAAGGCGTGCAAGTCAATCTGCCCAAGGCTAGTAACACACCCAGTTTGGCTAAGCCGCAAACTAAAGCCATTACCGTGACGGCTGACGGCACTTTATTTCTGGATACCTTTCCGGTGACGATGGAACAGCTGGAATCGACGCTGATGCAATACAAAGCCGCCAACCCGGAATTGCCGGTTGTTGTTAAGGGAGATGCTACCGTCCAGTACCAAAGCGTCGTCGATATTTTGGCTTTGCTCGGCAAACTGGAAATCACCCAGGTCGGTCTGGTTACCCAAAATCTGACCAAATAAAGCCTTGCGACATGTCAAAGAAAAAACATTGGCGGGTTTATATTCCCATGTTCATTGCTGCCGTAATTGCCGCTATCGCGATTTTTTACGTCGTTAAAATCATTATGGAGTTCGTCGACAAAAAGCCGGCGAAAAACGAGAAAAAAATTCAGCCGGTTACCTTGTTTAAACCGCCGCCCCCTCCGCCGCCACCGCCGAAAGTCGAGAAGCCGCCCGAGCCTGAGATCAAGGAAAAAATCAAGGAACCGGATCCGGAACCCGAGCCTGAGCCGGAACCCGAACCGGAACAAGCACCGCCGCGCGATCTGGGTCTGGATGCTGAGGGTACGGCCGGGTCGGACGGTTTTGGTCTGGCGGCCCGCAAGGGCGGTACCGGCTTGTTCGGCGGTGGCGCCGGCAACCCGTTTGCCTGGTACGGCGGTTTGGTCAAGAACGGGATTCTGAACATTCTCAGCAGCCACGAAGAATTGCGCCGTAAAGGCTATACCGCCATCGTCAAGGTCTGGCTGAAAGCCGACGGCTCGGTAGAACGGGTGGAATTGGCCAAGGGCAGCAACGATGCGGACATCGACGAATTGCTCAGCCGCTTGTTGAATAAGTTCGACCGCGTGGCGGAAGCACCGCCGCCGGGCATGCAGCAACCGATCAAGTTAAAAATTTCATCACGTATTTAAGTATCCACAGGTAAAACAATGGCGAATAAGAAACAGCTGATGGCCCTGGCGCTATCGGGGCTGATCGGTACCGTGCAGGCCGGAGAAAAGGAAGAGTTGCTGAAATTGCGCAATACCACCACTAATTTGATCAAGCAATTGGTCAAACAAGGGGTGATTACCGACAAGGCTGCCAACGAGATGATCAAACAAGCCGAAGTCGAAGCCGGCCAGCAAGTGGCCGAAGCCAAGGCGGCCGGTGTCAAGGAAGCCGTGCCGGCCGATGAAGTGCGGGTGGCTTATGTGCCTGATTTTGTAAAGGACGAAATTCGCCAACAAGTGCGTAGCGAGTTGCGCGAAGAAGTGGTCGGTGATGTGATGCAAAAGGCCAAGAACGAACAGTGGGGCTTGCCTAATGCGTTGCCGGAGTGGACCAGGCGTTTCAAGTTGTCTGGCGATATTCGCCTACGTTCTCAGCATGAGATGATGGCCAAGGAAAACATCGCCAATTCTTATATTGATTGGCAGGCGGTTAATGAAAGAGGCGGTCTGAACGCGGCGGGTGTGGATCAATTCTTGAATACGACTACCGACAGACAGCATTTTCGCGAGCGCTTGCGCTTGGGCATTGATGCGGCGATTACCGATGGTATGAAAGCCGGTGTGCGTTTGGCGACGGGTAATCAACGTGACCCGGTGTCTACCAACCAGTCTTTAGGCTTTACCGGACAAAAATACGATTTCACCGTGGACCGGGCCTATCTGCAGTACGATGCGATTGACGACAATAAATTCAAATGGCTGACCTTGTCCGGTGGCCGGATCAAGAACCCCTGGTACACTGGCGGTGGCGAGTTTACCGGCGGTAGCGAATTGGTGTGGGATACGGATTTATCTTTCGAAGGTTTTGCCGGCACCGTGCGCCACCGTTTGGGTGGATCGGACAGCTTGATGGCTAACGACGACCACACGCATTCCGTTTTTGCCACAGCCGGGGCGTTTCCATTACAAGAATCGGCGCTGAGCAGCGATAAATGGTTGTTCGGCGGTCAAGTCGGCGTGGATTGGGGCTTTGTCAATCAAGACAATTTAAAGGCTGCGCTGGCTTATTTCGATTACGTCAACGTCGAAGCTAAGCAAAATACCAGCGTTTTAGGCACTTGCGATCTCAATACGCGCGGCAACACCGCTTCGCGTCCGGAATTCATGCAGGGCGGCAATACCTTGGCGTCGATTTGCCGAGAAGGCACCGGCGCTTTGGCTTCCAATCCGGGCATGGTCGGTTTGGCGTCTGATTACAATATCGTCAACGCCAATGTTTCGTATGAAATGACTCTGTTTGCCCCTTACCATCTGCGCTTGAGCGGTGACTACGCTAAAAACGTCGGCTTTAATAAAGCTGCGGTCAGCCGGATGCTGAACGGTACGGTGGTTGAGGGTAAAACCAACGCCTGGCAGTTTAGGGCGGATTTCGGTTGGCCAAGAGCCGAAGTGGCCGGGCATTGGAATGTGTTTGCTGCCTATAAGTACGTGGAGCGCGATGCGGTATTGGATGCATTCACCGATTCTGACTTCCACCTCGGCGGTACTAACAGTAAGGGCTGGTTCATCGGCGGTAACTATGGCTTGATGAAGAACGTTTGGTTGACCGGCCGCTGGTTGAGTGCGGACATCATCACCGGACCTCCTCTCGGTATCGATGTGTTGCAGATCGACGTGAATACGCAATTCTAGGTAGGTTGTCGATGAATACATTTCCGAAAGTGGCCGTATTGTTTGTGCTTATCAGCAGCGCTTGGTCCGCCAGTCAGGCCGCGCCGCGTGAGGCTGCCAAGAACGACGGCGCCGTGTTAAAGCTGCAAGCCATGGTCAAAAGTCTGACCGCCGAACGCGATGCGGCAAAAGCCGAATCGGCCAAGTTAGCCGAGGAGTTACAGGAGCTTGAGCGGTTGAAAAAAGCCCATTCCGCGGCGGTGGCGGCTAAGGAACAAATCAGCAGTGAGTTGTCCGTGCAGCGAAATGCCAATGGTGAGGTGCGCGAGCGTTTGCAGAAAAGCAATGCCAGACTCTCCGACGTGATGGAAAAGCATAAGGAAGTGAGTCAGGCTAAAGCCGATTTGCAAGCGCAATTAACGGCATTAACTACCAAGCAGCAAGCAACCGAGCAGCAATTGGGGGTTTGCGATAATCATAATGTGAAACTTTACGAGGCTGCCAAGGAATTGCTGGCACGCTACGAAGACAAAGGCGCACTGGCTAGTATGCTGCAGAATGAAGCCTTGCTGCAATTCAACAGTGTGGAAATGGAAACTATCGTCCAGGAATATGAGGACAAGTTGAACGCCGGGAAATATCAAAAACAATCTGCTGCGGATAGTGGCACAGCGCCGGCTGGCGTCCAATAGTTTCTCTACTCAGGTGCGGCAACATGCCGCACCTCGACCCTCGCTGATTTACCGAAAGCCTTAAGGCTTGGTCGCGTAAATAAGTTAAAATCCCAAAAAGCGGCGCTCCATTATGGCGGCTACATAATCAAATGCACGAATTATCGAGAGACTAATGACAACGAAACAAAATTTTTTAAAAAATCTAGGCATTGTTGTGTTATCGACCGGCTTGGTGGCCTGTAACGGCGCCGATGAACGGAAAGCGAAATACATGGAAGAAGGCAAACAGCTATATCAAGCGGGTGATTATGAGAAAGCGTTGCTTGCCTATAAAAACGTGCTGCAAATCGATCCTAAGGACTGGGAAACTCACTTCCAGATTGCGGAAGCCCTGAGTAAACAAGGCAAAATCGAAAATGCCTTTAAGGAATACAGCACCGTGGTTGCCGGCAATGAAAATCATGTGATGGCGCGGGTTCGGGTTGGTCAGCTGCTGTTATTGAATCGCGCGGTAGACGATGCGGAAAAAATGGTCGGCGAAGCTTTGGCCAAGGAACCGGACAATGTCGAGGCTTTGGTGTTGTTCGCCGGCGTCCAAGCAGCCAAAAATAACAGCGATGGCGCGATTATGACTGTGGAGCGCGCCTTGAAAAACAGTCCGGACGATGTGCCGGCGACCTTGATGATGGCCTCGATTAAAGCGCGTTTGGATAAAGTAGGCGAAGCGATTACTTTATTGAAGCAAACTATTGAAAAGAAACCGGATAATGTGGCGTTGCGCAGCATGCTGGCCGGTTTGTACGCTAAAAACAATCAGATTGCCGATTCAGAGGCCATGTTGTTGGAAATTGTCAAACTGGAGCCGCAGCAATTACAGCACTACCGTACGTTAGCCTTGTTCCAGGTCGGTACCAAACAAGTCGATAAAGCCGAAGCGACTCTACGCGATGCGGTTAGCAAATTGCCGGACAACGATACCGCCAAAACTTATTTGGTCGACTTCCTGTTGGAAAAGCGCAGTCCGGAAGTGGCGATTGCAGAGCTGCTACCGATGATAGAGCAAAAGCCGCAAGCGTATGAACTGAAATTCAAACTGGCTAATATCCAGCTGGCCCAAAAGCAAGTCGATAAGGCCGAAGCGACTATGAAAGAAGTCGTCGATCAGGATAAATTGGGACCCAGCGGCATCACCGCACGAAATAAATTAGCGGCTTTGTATGCAATGACCAAGCGCGGCGAGGAGGCTAAGGCCTTGATCAAGGAAGTGTTGGATAACAATCCGCGCGATGCCGAGGCTTTGACGCTGCGCGGCCAGTTTGCTTTGGGTGAAAACAAAATTCCCGACGCGATTGCCGATTTCCGCTCGGTATTGGTTGATCAACCCAACAATATCGGTGTGTTGAAAATGCTGGCCGCAGCTCATCTGCGCAATAACGAGGAAGAGCTGGCCAGAGAAAACATGGAAAAAGTAGTGGCCGTCGCACCGGGCGATGAGACCGCCCGGCTGGATTTGGTTGGCTTGCATATGAAAGCCGGGCACCAAGATCAAGCCAAGCAGCAGCTTGAAGCACTGATGAAAGCCAATCCGAAAAGTCTGAAAGGTTTGGAGGCGCTGTTTAAAATGGAGTTGTCGCAAAAGCATTGGGATAAAGCGCAAGAGATTGCCAAACAGGTGCAGCAGCTATCCGATAAGGATGCCACCGGCTTTTACATGTCCGGCTTGGGCTATCAGGCGGAAGGCAAGCTGGAAGCCAGTACCGAAGCCTTTCAACAGGCCTTGGCGCGTAAGCCGGATGCGATTGAGCCTTTGACCGAGATGGTCAAAAGCTATTTGGTATTGAAGCAGTCGGATAAGGCTATCGGTAAATTGCAGCAAGTCATTAAACAGCAACCAGATCATTTCGTTGCTTACAATTTGCTGGGTGGTGCTTATCTGAACGAACAGAAATTTGCCGAAGCAAAAACAGCTTACACAAAGGCTTTGAATATCAAACCAGAGTGGTATAGCCCTTATCGGAACTTGGCCTTGATCGAGTTGGCACAAAAAAACCAGGCCGAAGCCATCAATATCTACAAAAAAGGGATTGAAAAAACTAAAGGGGCATTGGAATTGGTCGACGACTTGGCGCGTTTGTATCATCGTGACGGTCAGCATGAGCAGGTGCTGGCGCTTTACGAAGAGTCTTACAAGCTGCATCCGGATTCGGTGGTTGCGGTTAATAATCTGGCCAGTTATTTGTCGGATTTTTCCGCCGGTCCGGATAGTTTGGAACGGGCAGCCAAATTGGCCGAACCTTTATTGCAAACCAATAATCCCAATATGATGGATACGGTTGCTTGGGTTGCCTATAAACAAAGCAATTACGATAAGGCTAAAGAGATATTGTTGAAAGTGATTGAACGCGATCCGCAATCGCCGATCAGCAATTATCATTTGGGTATGGTGTATTTCAAGCAAAATGATCCGGTTAAAGCCCGCGAATATTTGCAAAAAGCGGTCGATAAAAAAGTGGAATTCGATGGCTTGAATGAAGCGAAGGATGTTTTGAGTAAACTCTGATAGGAAATGTAGGGACGTGGCTACCTGCGGTAGCCACGTCAAACCGGCTTAAAGGCTTAAACCCCGGTATAGCCGATTTTAATGTCGGTGGCTTTATTGAATACTGTCCCCAGTACGTTGGTGTCTTTTAACAAAGAGGCCGCGTGCTTCAATTGATCCGTCTTGGTATGCCCCTCGTCGATCACCAACAACACGCAATCCACATAAGGCGAAAAACCCAGCGTATCGTCGTGCGACAAAATCGGCGGCATATCGAAAATAATGATACGCGAGGGATAACGGCTTTTCAGTTCGTTAACCAGTCGTACCATTTTCGGTGAGCGCAACATCTCAGTTGAGTTGAATAAAGGTTTGCCGGCCGGCAAAACTACCAGACGTTCGATGCCCGGATTAATCAGCATGGAACTCAATTCGGTGTCGTTCAACAAATAATCGCTAAGACCTGTGCCCGGCTGAATGCCGAATAATTGATTAATGCTGGGATTTTGGAAATTGGCATCCACCAGCAGGGCTGTGCGGTCAAGTTCCATCGCCATGCTGATGGCTAAATTTGCGGCTGTTAAGCTATTGCCGGTACCTTCGCTGGGGCTGGTGATAGCCATGGTTTTCCATTCCATCGCATCCATCTGCTGCAAGCAGCGGGTGCGTAGCATGCGGTAGGATTCCAGCCATTTTCCAGGTAACGCCGCGGAAATAATCCGGTTTTGCTTCAGTAAGTTTTGATCCGGAGTGTGCACCCGCGTTTTGGTGTAAGCGATGCTGACTTTGTCGCCGGGTTGATTGGCTAATCCGGCTGCGGCAGGATTACTTTTTTCCACGAGGTTTTCAATGGGGTTCATGAATTTTCCCTTAAATGATTAATTGCCCACGACACGTAGTAATTTGTACCAAAATACATCTAGCGGCATGACGATAAAATGAAATGCAACGATAGCCAGAATGCCGGCTATTGCCATGCCTATCAACAACAGCCGTCGCTCGTTTCTATGTGCTTGATGTTCCCTCTGGCTTTCGAAATAAGGTATCGACGCCAAAGGTTCCACACCCAGAATCGCCGCGACCGCTTTTGGGCTATTAACGGTCGAATCCAGCATTTCGGTCAATGCCACCGCTCCTAAGCCGCTTGCCACTGCCAACACCATGCCCAGTACCATAATCGCAATTCGATTCGGGCTAACCGGTTGTAATGGTTCTTGGGGGGGGTCGATTAAAGTAAAACGCTCGCCTTTTCTTTCCATTTCCAATTGTTGCGAGATTTGCGCTTCCATTTCTCGCGCACTCACTTCACGGTAGCGCAGATTGGTATTGTCCAGATCCTGGATCAAATCCATGTATTCTTTTTCAACCAATGGCGATTGGCGTAGGCTTGAGCGTAACTCTTCCATTTTGCTCTGTACGCGACTACGTGTGAAATTCAACGATTCGATTTCGGTATTCACTGAAGCCAGTTGCGACTTCAAGGTGATATAGGCCGGGTTATCCGGTTGAATGCTGGCATTGCTGTAGTCGCTTTGTTTCGCGCTAGCCAAGCTTTGTTGCAAGGCGCTGATTTGTTTTTGCAGTTTCACCACGTCAGGGTGTTTGTCCGAATACTGTTTCAACAACAAGGCCAATTCCGCTTTTCTGTCGGTTAGTTCGCCGTTCATCGCATTCAGATCGGTGTTGGAGCCGATTTCTTTTTGCAATGAGTCGATTTCCCGTTTGATTTTAATCACATCGGGATGGTTCGCAGAATGGTTGGATAACACCGATGGATATTGCGATTGCAGTTCCTTCAAACGGTCTTTCATATCGAACACCCGATTGCCCACGGCGTTGGTAGCCATGGTGTTAGGATCGATTTGCGCCAGTTCGCCTTCCAGATAATAACGCCTATCTTGGAGTGTCCTTTCTTGGCTATCCAATTGCAATAACTGATTGCTCAAGGAGGTCAGTTCTTGTTGGTTCATGGCGCTGATTTGCGGCAGTTGGTTCAGGTTCTTTTCCTTGAACGTAGCCAGGTTTTGTTGAATTTCCTGGATTTTGGCTTTAAGGCGCTTTGATTCTTCGCTCAAAAACAACGCCGCATTTTCAGCGGATTCGGTGCGAGATTTGATGTTTTCTTTCAGAAACAAGGAAGTCAATTCGTTAGCGACTTTTTGCGCGAGCGCGGGTGATTTATCATCAAATGTTAGCGTAAAGGCAATGGTAGCTTGTTGGGCAGGGCCGCTTTTGTTATTGGCGACGTCGGCACTAATGGTTTCTACTTTGATGCTTTTACGCATTTTTTCCAGAATGACTTCTTCCGGCTTTTTTTGCCGTTCCTCGGCATAGAGATCGTATTTCTTGATGATTTCCGTCAAATTCGGTCGGGTCATTATCCGTTGGCTGATCATCTGAATCCGCTGGTCGGCGAAGGTGGTCACTGTGGAATGCACCAGCTCGGCAGGAATTTCTTGCGCCTCGATCAAAATGGTGGAGGTCGAGCGGTACACAGCCGGTAGCAGTACTGCCAAAACGATGCTGATCAGCGCAATGATTAGAAACGGAATAACTAAAAACCGTCTACGTCGTTTGATGATTTTTAGATAGTCCTTGATGTCGATGGCTTGATTTTCCACGCTATTTCACCTGACGATTGATTTGCGGTTGATAAGAGAATTGTAGTTGTACGCTATCGCCGGTGATGGTCTGGTTGTTTGATTCATACACTTGCTGGCGATAGCTATAAGACAGATCCAAATTGATTTCCGGCGTCCAACGCCACTGAACACTGGGTGATAGGGTAATAAATGTGCGGTTATTGCTTCTGCTGGTATCGTTACTAAATGTGGATATCGATTCGGATAGCAAGTAATTGGCGTTGATACCGGTGGATAAGCGCTCCGTGAGATTGTATCGGCCTCGGGCTGAAAAGGTGGTTGAGGTTTGTTGCTGGCCGGTGCTGGCCGGGTTGAGCTGTTGTCCGGCACTTAAGCTGAAGTCACCCCAGTCGCTTTTACGAGCCAAGCTTGCCGAAAATACGTTGCCTATGGTGTTTTTGGATAAGGAAGACCGACTATTAAGCTCTGGCGCAGGGTTTGACGAGCTGGTGAATTGAGTGCTGTCAGTTGTTGTGTCGCGAATCCCAGCTGAAAATGCTAATTGGGTCTGCTCGTCAAATAGATATTGCACACCCGCCTGGTAAGTGAACGTAGTCGATTTTTGGCTGAAACCTGTTGTTATTGGCGCGGTTTGATAAAATCGCAATGGTACAGGAAAAGGAAAAGGATTGAAAAGACCGATTCCTGGACTCTCGTTTGCCGATTCATACACCGAATACGCACCTGTCAGGTTAAATGACAAGCGTTCGGTGTAGGCATGGCTGGCCGTTGCCGAATATTGCTGGAAACTATAATCCGAGTAATTAATGTTATTTATCAGATTTTGCGCTCTGTCAAACGCCACATCCTGATAACTATAACCCAATTGTAGAGAGCTTTTTTCGTTCAAGTTATAAGTGACAGTCGGGGAGACTGATTTGGTGTTCCGTGGTACGAGAAGTTGCACGCCACCTGCTTCGTTGATCTGCGTTGGGTCGATTACTGTAGGGTCGAGTTGGTTATTAATCGAGGATTCTTCCGCATAGCTTGCCGCAAGATCGGTTTTGAAACGTTCGCTTTGGTATTTGTGGCTAAGATTGACCAGTTTTTCGGAAAAATCCAGCGCCGAGTCGCTACTGTAAATCAACTCATTCCACTTAAAACGGGTATTTAATTCGTTGTCGTCGGCAAGATAGCCGAACATCACACCTGGAGAAAGGGTGCTGATAAAATTGCTATGCTTTGGATGAATCTGCATGCGTACATTATCGTCAAAGCGCTCCTTAAAGCTGAACTCCGGTTTGAACAACAAATCCAGCGCGTAGCCATCGGTGCTGAATAAAACCAACGCAGGTAGCAAAAAATCCGTTTTTATCTTCATAGATAGTGCTTCTATCTAATTCCGCTTAGGGTACGGTAACCGTGTCTCCCGGTTCCAGCAGGATGTTTTGTTCCAGGTCTTCGCCATCAATCACATCGCTGTAGTCGAAAGGAAACACTTTAACTTGATCGCCGGTGCGGCGAATAATGCTAATCGAACCTTCCTTGGCAAACACGGTCAGGCCGCCGGCCAGACTCAGCGCTTGCAGCACATCCAGGCGTCTGCCGGAAAACACTTGTCCGGGTTTGTTGACTTTGCCGATCACAAAGATGGAGTTGCCCTGGTTGTTGAGTAATTTAACCGAAATCGAGGGGTCGGATATGTAATCGGCCAGCCTGCTGGTCAAATTATCTTTTAGCTCGGTAATGGTTTTGCCGGCGGCGCCGACGGTACCGATCAAGGGGAAAATAATGGTGCCGTCCGGGGAAATCAGGATTTGCAATTGTTGTAGACCCTCTTCTTTCCAGACCGTGATTTCCAATGCATCACCCGGCGATAGTTGGTAAGCCGCATAATTGGTCTGCTCGATAGTCACCGTAGGTGCAGGGCTGATTGTAGTGTTGTTAATGGGCTCTATTGGCGGTGCAGGTGGGATCGGGGTTTCCGGTTCTGCCAGGGCAGTGGAGGAGCAAAGCAGACAAAACGAGAAAAGAGTAATTATCTGTTTCAAAATGTATTCCTTTATGATGTTATTGAGGTTGCAAACCGCACTTTTCGAGCCAAACGCCAAAGTAAGGCGGGATTCTAGTAACGGAATATAACAAGAATAAGACGATCCCAAACGCAGTCTTAGGTGAGAAACACCTAGACATTTCATGCGATTATAACCGGGAATGACTGTGTTTTGTTCGAATCAAACAGTAAATTAACCAAAAATTAATAAAACTTTGGGAGTAAGGCAGTGACAGTGAACGATTTTTTACAACGTGTTAAGTCCGGGCAAGCGGTCGAATTTCAGGAAGTCATTGCGCTTATTGCCGAGCATTATCAATACCAACCCACCGAGTTTAGTAACGGCGTGCAACAGCCTCTGGTAAACGAAGCGGGTCGTAATGAGGGCTCTTGCAAGATTTTTGCATTCGCCAAATTGCATAAACTGACTGTCGAACAAACTCTGGCGCTCTTCGGCGATTATTATCGCCAAGATGTATTGGGTAACCCGTCCGGCGACGATCATCAAAATATCAGACACTTTATGCGTGATGGTTGGGAAGGCATTGTTTTTAAAGGCGAGGCCTTGCAAGCCCAATAATTGCCGTGCAAATTGATGTACTGCTGATCGGTCAGGGTTTGGCTGGCAGTTTATTGGCTTGGGAGTTATGGCAGCGGCAAATGCGAATCTTGGTGGTGGACGGCGGTGCGGAGAACGCCTCGCAAGTCGCGGCTGGTTTGATCAATCCGGTTACCGGGCAGCGCTTGGTAAAGCAGGTGGATGTGGAAAATCTGCTGCCGGCCGCAATGCATGCTTATCGGCAACTTGAGAGACAGTTTGGGCAAGCCTTCTATCAGCAAATGCCAATGCTGAAAATTCTGCGCACCGCCAAAGAGCTTGAAATTGCCGAACGCCGTTTGAGTCAGGCGGATTATAGTGCTTACTTGTCGGGATTGGCGCCGGCACCGATGGGAGTTAACGCGCCTTACGGTGTGTTACAACAAGCCCAGACCGGCTATTTGCGGACCGAGGCTTTGCTGAGTCGGTTGCATGATTTTTTACGGAACAAGCACTGTTATCGGCGATACACTCTGCAATACGCAGAAATTAACCTCGAGCCGGCGCTGCGTTGGCAGGAAATCTATCCGCGGCATATTGTTTTCTGTGAAGGTTATCAGGCGCTTAGCAATCCATGGTTCAAGTATCTACCTTTTCAATTGGCAAAAGGTGAAATACTGGGTTGCGAAAGTAGGCAAGATATTCCGCAACAGATTTTGAATTACGGGCATTGGCTGATTCCATTGGAGTCCGGGCGCTTTAAGACCGGTGCGACTTTCGAAACAGATCAAGTAGATCATGTGCCGACCGAAGCAGCGAAAACCGCTTTATTGGCGAGCTTACGTGCGGTCTGCCCACAACAACAAAACCTTAATGTTTATCAGCATCGCGCCGGAATCCGGCCGGCTACACGCGATAAACAGCCGTTTATCGGCACGCATCCCAAATATCCGCAACTGCATATTTTCAATGGCTTTGGCGCCAAGGGCAGCTTGGCGATTCCCTGGTACGTTGTCCGGTTTGCCGATTACTTGCAACAGCACGCCGGCTTGCCGCCCGGTTGCGATATACGCCGCTATGACAAAACCTATATCCCTGCTTGAAACTGCTCACCATATTGTTGGTTCTTACCTAGAACCGGGCGACGTGGTGCTCGACGCGACACTGGGTAACGGCCACGATACCGTGTTTCTGGCGCAGAGCGTTGGGGCGAGCGGTCATGTGTTTGGATTCGATGTTCAACGGCAAGCCCTGGGCAATAGTTTTCAGCGTTTAATTAAGGCTGATTTACAGCGCCGGGTGACCTTACGCCTGGCCAGTCATGCCGATATGCTGTCGCATGTGCCCGAGCAATGGCTTGGCCGGGTGAGAGCAGTGATGTTCAATCTGGGTTATTTACCCGGCGCCGATAAATCCATAATCACCCAAATTGATTCGACGCTGGCCGCCTTGGATGCCGCGCGTAGTTTATTGGCGCCGCGTGCCGTGATGACGGTGTTGGCGTATCCGGGTCACGCCGGCGGCGATCTGGAGGCAGAGCAGTTGGCGGCATGGTGTCGGCAGTTGGATGGAAGTCGTTTTACTGCGGAAGTTGTTCTTAGCAGTCACGACAAGCCCAGTGCACCGCGGCTTTTTGTTATTCGCAAACAAACCGATCTGCTATGATTGCGCTCCTTTTTTTACTAGCAATAGATGTGCATCATGTCAGAATTCAATAACGTCACCATCGTCAAGCGGGCCAACGTCTATTTCGATGGCAAAGTGAATAGCCGCACCATTAAATTTGCCGATGGCTCTTCGAAAACCTTGGGTTTTATGCAGCCGGGCGAATATACCTTTAACACGGCCGATCCCGAATTGATGGAAATACTGGCAGGCGAACTGCAAGTGTTGTTGCCTGGCAACGATGCGTGGCAAGCGGTGAAAGGCGGCGAGTCTTTCAATGTGCCTGGCAATGCCGCTTTCACGATGAAGGTAAGTGTTGCCAGCGATTACTGCTGTTCTTTTTTGAAGTAAGCGCTGGATGGAAAAGGTAGCGATTTTTGTCGATGTGCAGAATATTTACTACACCACCCGGCAACGCTACCAGAAACATTTCAATTACAGTGCGTTTTGGCAGCAGGCAACCGCAGGTAAGCAGGTCGTCGCTGCCATTGCTTACGCCACTGATCGTGGTGACAGCAAACAGCAGGGTTTTCAGAAAATCTTGAAAGATATCGGTTTTACCGTCAAATTAAAACCCTATATTCAGCGCCGCGATGGTACCAGTAAGGGCGATTGGGATGTGGGAATCACCTTGGATGTGATGGACTACGCCGCGCGGGCTGATCGTATTATTCTATTGTCCGGCGACGGCGATTTCGAATTGTTATTGCAAAAGGTGCGCAGCGATTTCGGTACTGCCAGCGATGTTTATGGGATTCATAGTTTAACCGCGCCGGCCTTGATTCAGGCCGCCGACAATTTCATCGCCATTGCCGGTGCATTATTGCTGTAAGACGTTTGGGCGTTTTACTTATTGTTTGTCGGCGTTTTCTTCTACCAATTCTTTGCCTTTCTCTGCGGAACTGGCGGCTTCTTTGGGTTCGGCAGCATTTTGATTTTTTCTGCGGGCAAAGGTGTCGGGTTCGTCGCTACCGAATAAACCGCTAATTTTTTCCCACATCGAGCGTTCCAGATCGCGTTTTGGTACTTCGACACTGGTTTCCGTGGATTCCTTGACAACCGGCAGCGAGCTGGGTCTAAAGTCGCCTTGCACGCCCATCAAATTGTCACCGTTGAAAAATAAAGACACCCGTTTTTGCACCCGGTCTTCGCCGCCCGGTTGTTCGGAGTACAAATAGTCCCAGCGTTTTTCATGAAAGGCATCCGACAGCATAGGCGAACCCATGATATACAAGACCTGGCGCTTGGTCATATTAGGCCGCAATTGGTTAATCATGCTTTGATCGATGATATTGCCTTGCTCAATATCCAGGGTGTAAACGCCAGGCAAATTAGTGAGGATGGTACTGCAAGCGCTGATCGATAAACTGGTGACGGCGGCTAGCAAAAAAGTCGATTTTTTCATGAGAAGAGAATGGAGTCTGACGACAAACGATGGGCCATTATCCCATAATTCTGTCAGCGGCTTGGCGCAAAAAACGATACAATGTCGCGGATTATCGGTTTAAAGGAGGGGGCTTGTGGAAACTCAGGATTTGCGTAATGCGGGCTTAAAGGTGACCTTGCCCAGAATCAAAATTCTGGAGATTCTGGAAAAACAACAGGACGATAGGCATTTGTCGGCTGAGAAGGTCTACAAAATCTTGTTAGCGGAAGGCGAGGAAATTGGCCTGGCGACGGTTTACCGGGTGTTGACCCAGTTCGAAGCTGCCGGCTTGGTCAACCGCCATCATTTCGAGGGTGGCAACTCGATATTCGAATTAAATAGCGGCGGCCACCATGATCACGTCGTCTGCATGAAGTGTGGAAAAGTCGACGAATTTACCGATGAAGTCATCGAAAAACGTCAATCGGAAATTGCCCTGAGACTGGGCTATACACTGACCGATCACAGCCTTTACCTTTACGGTTATTGCGCCGCTTGTAAACCCCCAAAAGCCTAAGCATGTTTAAACCTCTCATCCTGTATATCGGGTTGCGCTATACCCGTGCTAAAAAACGCACTCAATTTATCTCGTTCATCACCTTAACATCCGTGCTTGGTATCGCCCTGGGTGTCACGGCCTTGATTACCGTGCTGTCGGTAATGAACGGATTCGAAGCCGAATTGCGCGAGCGCATCCTGGGCATGACCGCGCACAGCACAATTACCGGCCGCTTCGGTCAACTGGATGATTGGCAAGCTTTAGAGCAACGTACTCGCAGCATGCCGCATGTCGAAGGTGCCGCACCGTTTATCCATGGCCAGGTGATGGTGAATGCTGACCGCCAAGTCAGCGGCACTTTGTTGCAGGGCGTGTTACCCGAATATGAAGCCAAAGTGTCTGAAGTGGCCAATAAAATGATGTTCGGTAGCTTGAACGATTTGGTCCCCGGCGAGTTTGGTATTGTCTTGGGGGCAGAATTGGCAAGTTATTTAGGCGTGATGATGGGTGACAAAGTCACCATCATCACTCCGCAAATCAACTCCACGCCGGCCGGGATTCTGCCGCGCATGAAACGCTTTACCGTGGTGGGCGTGTTCAAGGTCGGCATGTATGAGTACGACCGGAATATGGCTTTGATGCATCTCGAAGATGCCGGCAAATTGTTCAGATTGGAGTCGGCAGTATCCGGTTTGCGTCTAAAGCTGGATGACTTATTCAATGCCCCGCGCATCACCCAAGGCTTGGCCGATACGCTGGGCGACGAGTTTCGGGTCAGCGACTGGACCAAGGCCCACAGCAACTTCTTCCGTGCCGTGCAAACCGAGAAGCGGGCAATGTTTATCATTTTGCTGCTGATCGTCGCAGTGGCGGCGTTTAACATTGTATCCACGCTGGTGATGGTGGTCACCGACAAGCGCGGCGACATCGCGATCCTGAAAACCCAGGGTTTATCCAACGGTTCGGTGATGGGCATTTTCATTGTCTTGGGCTGCATCATCGGCAGCATAGGTACCCTACTGGGAACCGTCGGTGGCGTGTTGCTGGCGCTGAACGTCGAAACCATTGTGCCAGCCATCGAAAAAGCCTTTGGCGTGCAGTTCATGGCTGCCGACGTCTATTACATCAGCGAAGTGCCGTCAAAACTGATCTGGACCGATGTGTATTGGATAGCCTGCGTGGCGTTTTTATTGTCCTTGCTGGCGACGCTGTATCCAGCTTGGCAGGCGGCGCGTATCAATCCTGCCGAGGTGTTGCGTTATGAATAATGCCATCGTATTGCAGTGCCAGCAGTTAACCAAGCGTTACGAGCAGGGCGATTTGAATGTCGAAGTGTTGCGCGGCGTCGATTTGGCGATTCATGCCGGTCAGCGCGTCGCCATCATGGGTGCATCCGGCTCCGGCAAAAGCACCTTGCTGCATTTACTGGGCGGCCTGGAAAAACCCAGCTCCGGCTCGGTGATGCTGGATGGCGCCGATTTGAACAAGATTAGCGCCGGCAAACTGAGTCAGCTTCGTAATCGTTCACTGGGGTTTATCTACCAGTTTCATCATTTGCTGGGTGAATTTAACATCCTGGAAAATGTGGCAATGCCGCTGTTGATCGGCAACCAATCGATCAAGCACGCCCAACAACAAGCTGCCGAGTTACTCAAGCGTGTCGGCTTGGGGCATCGCATGCTGCACAAACCCGGCGAATTGTCCGGTGGCGAGCGGCAACGCGCTGCTGTAGCCCGGGCTTTGATTAATCAGCCTAAATGCGTGCTGGCCGACGAGCCGACGGGTAATCTCGACAGTAAAACCGCCGAGCAGATTTATCAGCTGATGTTGGAGTTAAACCAGGAATTACAGGTGAGTTTTTTGGTGGTGACGCATGATCCGGAATTGGCGGGAAGGATGGATAAGGTATTGTATATGGAGGATGGGGTGATTGTGCCGGAACGGGTGCATCATTCCTGATAATTCAAGTCGTCGGGATTATGTGTCGCTAGCGCGACGGCTGGTTTTAATGTCGGGTCTCGGCCCGACAGCCGAGTAACTTTTCTTTGTTTGGCCAAAGAAAAGTCACCAAAAGAAACGCCACCCGGATGCCGCTTTAATCCTGCGCGCCGAAGCTTTTATCGAGGGTCGACAGAAGGGGCTTCCCAGCCCCTCCGCCGACGCAGCGCATCCATGCGCTGCCCCTTCGGGCCGTTCTCGATAAAATCTCCGGTGCTCGGCGCGGCATACGGGAGGCCCCCCGCCCCAATTCCGCAGCTTATTGTTTACGAAATTATGTAGGGCGCATTAGCGATAGCGTAATGCGCCGAATGATTAAAGGCCAACATACGGCGCAATACGGCTACGCCTATTGACGCCCTACCAATTTCAACTTACGGCCTTATTCTCGCCAAAAGCTCCGGTGCTCGGCGCGGCATACGGGAGAAAACCGTCCCGGTATTAAAAGTCGATTAATGAACAAATTATGTAGCCTCGATGGAGTGAAACGAAATCGAGGTTTTGATAGCTTCGGTTACCCGGATTTCGCTATGTTTCATCCAGCGGAATCGCTACATGCATCGTCGGGTCTTGAAAACTTATATTGGAACGCGCTCAAAGGAGTGTGCAATTTCCTGAAGCGCGTTAATTGTATTTGGTAAGAATTCTCCATGAGAAGTAAGAAGCTTATTGCGAGAAAGTTCAGCCAAAGCATCAGAAATCCGCCTTGACTCAGACAGTCGCTCAAGTTCACTACGCCAGATTGATTCGCTATTTCCAAGAACAAAATTCGGAGAAAGCTCGCAAACTATCTCTTTTAGCAGGTAATACATTCTTGGCGAAATTTCGTAATTGATCATAAAACTTTGTTGAAAATCCGACTCATCTATGCACTGCATTGGCACGAGGGTAAAGTAAGAGAGTCCGAATTCTGACGCATTGCATGGAGCATGGAATATTACTTCTAGCAGTATATCTATCCATATATGATCCAAAGTAAGTTTTCCACCGTCTTCCCCTTCAGACCATGATGCTAGTTGCGCCATCCCTCTGGGACGCTGAGGGTATCCATTTGGGTTACCCTGGGAAGAGTTGAATTTAACCTCTGTAGCGAGCTTTCCCTCATGGGCCAATGAGCATCTAAAATATTTGTATAGTATGTCAGTAATGTCTGTTTCTTTGCCTCCGACGACGCATGTAAACCCTGTTGAGAGAGAATATTCCGGTGGTTGATAGTCATAAAGTAAAATTCTACGAAGTCGTCCACCAAGAAAAAGCTTGAAAGCTAAATGGTCTTTTTTCGTACCCTCTGGAAAAACCTTTCGAGCTGAAGCTCCGATCGCAAGCAAAATAAGTGTAAATGCGCCTACATGACGATTGTGTTCCGCTAGAAATATAGCGTCATTGACTTGTTGGTGAATACTCACTGGTTATTGCCAAATAGTGGATTGTTATGAATAACGGCCTACATTCATCGAGGGTATTCGGAGCCATCAATTCCTCAATTCCCTTTCACGGCATTAACGCTAGATTTTTTATAAAACGAATTTACTTCAAATCTCGGGATGGTTTTTTCTCCCGTATGCCGCGCCGAGCACCGGAGCTTTTGAACGGACTAGCCCGTAGGGGCGATGCAGGGATGCATCGCGTTGCCGAAGGGGCAGGAAGCCCCTTTCGGCAACCCCGTTCAAAAGCTTCGGAGCGCAGGATCAAAGCGGCATCCGGGTGTCTTTTCTTTTGGATACTTTTCTTTGGACAAGCAAAGAAAAGTATCTCGGCTGTCGGGCCGAGACCCGACATTAAATTAAGCCGTCGCGATAGCGACACATAACCTTATCCGGCTGAATAAACCGGAAACCTAGCACACAACAAATGCACCTTCTCCCTAACCGCATCAATCACACTCTCGTCTTCCAGGTTATCCATCACATCGCACATCCATTCCGCCACTTGGCGAACTTCGTCTTCCTTGAAGCCGCGCGAGGTGGGGGCAGGGGTGCCGACGCGGATGCCGCTGGTGACGAAGGGTGACTGTGGGTCGTTGGGTACCGCGTTTTTGTTGACGGTGATGTGGGCCCGGCCTAATGCGGCGTCGGCGGCTTTGCCGGTGATGCCTTTAGGGATGAGCGAGACCAACATCAAATGGTTGTCGGTACCGCCGGAAACCACATCAAAACCGCGTTTGATAAAAACCTCCGCCATGGCTTGGGCGTTTTTCACGACTTGCTGCTGATACGTTTTAAATTCCGGGGTCAGGGCTTCTTTAAACGCTACGGCTTTGGCGGCGATCACGTGCATCAGCGGACCACCCTGGATGCCGGGGAAGATGTTGGAGTTGATCTTTTTTTCCAGGTCCGGATTGCTTTTGCACAAAATCAAGCCGCCGCGTGGGCCACGCAGGGATTTGTGGGTGGTGCTGGTGACCACGTCCGCAATCGGCACCGGATTGGGATATAAACCCGCTGCGACTAGGCCGGCGACATGGGCCATGTCTACAACGAAGTAAGCGCCGACTTTATCGGCGATGTCGCGAAAACGTTGCCAGTCCCAAATGCGCGAATACGCCGAGAAGCCGGCAATGATCAGTTTCGGTTTGTGTTCCAAGGCCAGCGCTTCGACCTGTTCATAATCGATTTCACCGGTGTCTTTGTTCAGGCCATACTGGATGGCGTTGTAGATTTTGCCGGAGAAATTGGGTTTGGCGCCGTGAGTCAAATGGCCGCCGTCGGCGAGGCTCAAGCCCAGGATGGTGTCGCCGGGTTGAATTAAGGACATGAACACTGCCATATTGGCTTGTGAACCGGAGTGAGCTTGCACGTTGGCGTAATCGGCGCCGAACAATTCTTTGGCGCGGTCGATCGCCAATTGCTCAACGACATCGACGTATTCGCAGCCGCCGTAGTAGCGTTTTTCTGGATAGCCTTCGGCGTATTTGTTGGTCAGCACCGTGCCCTGGGCTTCCAAAACTCGGGGGCTGGCATAGTTTTCCGAGGCGATCAGTTCGATATGGTCTTCCTGGCGTTGGCGTTCTTGTTCCATCGCTTGAAATAGTTCGTCGTCAAAGCCTTTGATGGTCATCGATTCGCTAAACATGGGGTCTCCTAAAGTAAGTTCGGGTTATTCGTGGGGATGCAGCAGCAGGACTTGCAGGTCGGCGACATTGGTGCCGGTTGCGCCGCTGAGCAGTAAATCGTTCGCCGCTTGCAAGGCAGGGTATGAGTCATTATCGTCGAGCAGGGCCGCTGGGTCGAGTCCGGCGGCGCGGATGCGTGGCAAAGTGCCGTCATCGACGATGCCGCCGGCGGCATCGGTAGGGCCGTCGCGGCCATCAGTACCGCCGCTGAGAAAGGTCCAAGCGCCGTTCAGCCCGTATTTTTCGGCGGCCAACGCGAAGGCAAGAGCCATTTCCTGATTGCGGCCGCCCTTGCCATTTCCCTTTAAGGTCACAGTGGTTTCGCCGCCGGCGATCAAGGCTGTTGGTTGCGTCATGCCGGCTGCTGCGGATAGTGCATGCAGTGCTATTTGCTCGGCAACCAAGCGCGCTTCGCCGCTCAACTGTTTGCTGTAAAGCTGGGTGTCATAGCCCAATTTGCGTGCTTTGTCGATTGCAGCGTCAACGCTAATGGCATTGCTGCCAAGCAAATGGTGGCTCGTCTGCCGGAAGAGCGGGTCACTGTCTTTAGGCGTTTCGATTTGCAAGCCTTGAGCGCCTTGTTGCAAATAGTTTTGCACGCTGGATGGTATTTTCTGCCATATGCCGAACGATTCCAATACTGCGACGGCGTCTGTGAAAGTGGTGTCGTCGGGCACGGTGGGGCCACTGGCGATGGCGCTTAAATCGTTATCCAGTACGTCGGATAGAATCAGTGCATGCAAATCGGCGGGCGCGGCAAGCCTGGCTAAGCCGCCGCCTTTGAGTTGAGACAGATGTTTACGGACGCAATTGATCTGATTGATGGTTGCGCCGGAGGCCAGTAATAGACGGGTGGTGGCGATTTTATCCGCCAAATTGATGTCGGCGACCGGGTAGGGCAGCAATGCCGAGCCGCCGCCGGAAATCAACACTAATACCAACTCGCCGGGATTCGTGTCGCTCAGGCGGGTGGCGATGGTTTTTGCCGCATGCAACCCAGCAGCGTCCGGTAGCGGATGGCCGGCGCCGAATACCTGACAATTTTCGACGACATCAATGTTGTCGTAATTGGTTACGACAATGCCTTTAGCGACAAGCCAAGACTCGGGAATTATCGTTTGTGCCGCATCGGCCATTGCGCAAGCAGCTTTACCGAATGAAATTAAATGAATGCGTCGCCAGTCGCCGCTGCGGTAGCCGGTTTGTTCCGAACCCATATGCAGCAGTTCGCTATCGGCTCTGAGAAAACGTTTTACGGCAAGATACGGATCAGCCGCCGCAACGCCGGCGCGAAAAATGGCGGCTGCGTGTTCACGATAACTTGGCTGGACTGCGGACATATCGATCCGGCAGAACCTTAAGCCATGGCTTTAGCGAGTGCAAAGATGATTTCCGCGTCGAACACCTGCTTATTGCTTTCAAATAGCTTGGTGATACAGGCGCGGTGTAAGGCTAGTTTTAGCGCGCCGAAGCCGATGGCGCCCCAGACGATTTTGCCGTGTCGCTGTTCGCCTCTATCCAGTACGTCCGTGCCGCCAATGCCGACAGGCGGCGTGGCGTTGGCGTCCGCCAACAATTGCAAATTTGGATTGTTTTGCCAATGTTCCGGCTTTAATAATTGGACACCGGCAGCACCGGTCGCTAATACGACGTTGGCGTCTTGGATGGCGGCTGCGCGACTGTCGTAATCGGCGGCTTCTAAGGGTGTCAGATCTACGCCGAAACGCTCCTTCATCGCGAAGCAGGCTTTTTCCGCGTTAAATATGTGTCGGGACGTGATACTGACATGCGCGCCTTCCAGCGCCATCATTGCCGCCGCACGTTGACCGACCGGACCTGTACCAGCTAATACCACCGCTTTTTTGCCGGCCAGGCTTGCGCTGCTGCTCAGTTTGGCGACGGCGGCGGCGGCTGTAGTGTTGCTGCCGTTACTGTCCAGCATCACCGAGACTTGAAACCCGGGGAAAAAATGTTTTTGCACCGCTATCAGTAAACGCTGGCCGGCCTCGATATTGCTGCCGCCGATAAAAATCGCCGTGTTTTTTTTGTCTTTGGGGGCGCGAGTGAAGATCGTACCGTCGACCAGGCCTCCGACGTTATCGGGGGTAATGTTGCCGTAACCAATGACATGGTCCGCGCCGCCGTCGTAAGCGACTACGGTATCGAAAGCCGAGGGATGGGTGTCGGTGTCGAACTGGAATAACAATTTTTTCATTAAGCTACCTGATATGAATAGTGGTGGCCCGGTGGGAGAAGGTTAGCCGCCGGCATTATACAGAATAATATTTACCTCGCCGCAGAATCCAAGCGGGTTTTGGCAGGCAGGAATTAGTGATTGTTTGCTCAAAAACTTTATGTCATATTGGAAAAGCCTGCCGTTGGGTCGGGTGTGGAAGAATCCAATCAATAAAGAGGAACGCAGATGAAAACGCCCGTGGATATTGCTGTAACAGGTGCAGCTGGTCAGATTAGTTACTCCTTGCTATTTCATTTGGCGTCTGGCGAATTGCTGGGGCCGGATCAGCCTATCGTGCTGCGTCTGTTGGAAATTCCACCGGCTATGAAGCAGTTACAAGGCGTGGTGATGGAGTTGAACGATTGCGCGTTTCCGTTGATCAACAAAATCATCATTACCGACGATCCGAAAGTGGCATTCGATAACGTCGATTACGCCTTTTTGGTAGGGGCAAAACCGCGCGGACCGGGGATGCTGCGTAGCGATTTGTTATTGGATAACGCGCAGATTTTTATCACCCAAGGCCGGGCGCTGAATGAAGTAGCCAACCGGAATGTCAAGGTTTTAGTGACCGGCAACCCGGCCAATACTAATGCTCTAATCGCTATTCATAACGCTCCGGATTTAGCGCCGGAGTGTTTTACGGCGATGACCATGCTCGATCATAAACGTGCGATAAGTCAGGTGGCCGAGAAATGCGGGGTGCTGAGCAGAGACGTGAAAAACGTGGCGGTTTGGGGTAACCATTCCTGCACTCAATATCCTGATTTACATCATGCCAAGGTCAAGGGCATGGATGTATTCTCTTTGGTCGAGCAATCCTGGTTTGTTGATGAATTTATCCCCACTGTGCAGTACCGAGGTACGGAAATTATCAAAGTACGCGGCCAGTCCAGCGCGGCGTCTGCGGCGCATGCGGCGATTGAGCATATGCGGGTTTGGGCCTTCGGTACCGATCCGGGGGACTGGGTGAGTATGGCGGTCGCATCCGATGGTAGCTATGGTGTTGCGGAAGGATTGGTTTATTCCTTCCCGGTGACGGTGGTGGATGGGCAGATCGGCATCGTTAAGGGCTTGGATCTTAACGAGTTCAGCTTGGCAAGATTGCGTCAAAACGAAGTAGAGTTAAAAGAAGAGCGACAAGCCATCAAACATTTACTCTAAATTGTCCGAATGCGGGAGCTCTGCGGCTATTCCGCGCGGCTGGGCTTATCGAGCATCACTATCGCGGTATGGCGTAATAACTACCGCTCCATTATTTGTTGCTGATGTTATCTTGTGTTTACGTCGGCGGGTCTCTCGGCTAGCCGATTCGTAAGGCGCCGCCATCCGTGGCAGCTTGTTAACGACTGGTAAAAAGCGCTCCATCCCTCATCCAGCGAGAGAGTTTTTTAGCGCGTCCTTAAAATCTTGAATGGGTCGGGGGCTTTAATTGATACCCCGGAAATTGTTTGGGTGGGGCAGGCAACAAAACAGTGCTTTATTATTTTTTAGATAAAGCAATAGGTGTGCCAATTATGAATTCCCGTTCGGCGGGGCGTGCACGAGGGTATGAGTGCTGCCAAACTACCGGTTTTAAGGCTTATGCCGCAATGGCAAGGGATATGCCGTATTTTTGGGTATATTGAATTGGCACCGTATCGGTAACGGATAAAACTCAGCGGGTTGCTGGGTCTGCAACGGCTAACGAACCTCCGGAATTGCCGTGTACGTCTATCCATAAGTACGGCAATGCCAACTGTTCCAGCCAGCTTGGGCCTTGTTCTTCCTTGAGCATGGCGATGGTTGACGCGCTGCCGGCCACTACGCAGAATTCGCCGACGACACTGACAGATGCCAAATGCCGAACCGGCCAGCCTGTTTTCGGATTGAGGATGTGTCCGTAGCGCTGGCCGTTGACGATAATGCAGCGCTCATAGTCCCCGCTGCTGGCGACAGCGCCGCTATGTAGCGTCAAAGTACTTGCTAATGCCTGCCTTTGGCGGGGGTGATGGATACCCACTCGCCAGGCAGTGCCGTCCGGACGTGGGCCTATCAGTTTGATGTCGCCGCCCAGATTGATAAAGCCGTGGCGAGCGCCGGCATTCCGTGCAATTACCGCAGCCCGGTCTACGGCATATTCTTTGACAATGCCGCCAAAATCCAACTCCATGCCGGCCAATGGGAACTCTAATAGCGGCGCCTGCCAGCGTAGTTTGTCCCATCCAACTTTTTTCAATAGTGTTTTAATTAGTTGTTCATCCGGCAACTGGCCGGACTCGAAACGCCAAGCCTGCCGTAAAATTCCGGACGTGATGTCGAACAGGCCGTCGCTTTGTTGATGACAGGTTGCAGCATAATTCAGTAAGCCAGCCGTTTCCTCATCCACGGTAATGCGGCCTCCCATGGCTGCGACTTGATTGATGCTTGAAAGCAGGCTGTCGGGTTTATACCGGGAATACAAGCCCTCCAAGCGTTGCACGTCGGCTGTTACTATATCGGCAATACGCTTGGCCTGTTTATGCTCCGTGGCAATCAATTGGATTTCGCATTGAGTACCCATAGCCTGGAATGGGAAGCGAAATAAGGATGTTGGGCTCACGATTAATCTTTGTCGGTTTTAAAGGCTGATGGAATATTAACTCCGTATTTTTTTTATTAGAGCCAGGTAAAGCGCTAGATGCAGTAAACTGGGTAGAATATATTTTAAGTCCTTCATACCAAAATACCCCAAACCCAAGGTTTTTCTAAATAAATGATGCGCGCTAGGTAAATCGTTTTTCCAATAAAACTCATAAGCTCTTTGCAATAACTGGCCTTTTGTCAAAAGATCGGTTTTAGCTTTACCCAGCGTTTGCGATATTACGGGAAAATCTCGCAGCAAGCCTTTTTGCACGCCCCAATGATTTAGTATGGCCCTAAGTCGGTTGCTGGAAATTTGTTCGCCTTGTTGATGGTGATAATAAGCCAATACTTCAGGAACGCGGACAATATGGGCGAACATTGCAATTCTGATCCACATATCGAAATCTTCAGCGGTTAGCCAGTGTTCGTTAAAACCTCCAACTTGATCGATGGCAAATTTGCGCGTCAATGCGGCGTGAATTGGCCAAGGGCAACTGCGCAACAAAACGGCAAACTTATCATTTTCTTCGTAATCAGGCGGAATATAAGGTTGGGATTTTTCTGCGCTCAGACCAATATTTTGCCAGCCGCAGTATGCGAGTACGCTATCCGGTTTTTCTTCAAGCTTATGATGAAGCTTTGCCAGAAACTCAGGGTGCCAACTGTCGTCGGAGTCCAGAAAGGCGATAAATTCTCCCGATGCGGCTTCCAATCCGCGATTGCGCGCAGGGCCGGGGCCTTTATTCTGTTGGGAAATAACTAATATATTTTGATACAGCGTTGTTATTGTCTGCAAAACCTCTAGCGAGTTATCCGATGAACCGTCGTCAACGACTATCAATTCGAAATTCTTGAAAGTTTGTTGATACAGATTGGCGATGGTTTTTTCAATGATATGTGCCGAGTTATAGCAAGGCATAATCACGGAAATGAGTGGTTTAGCTTGAGATATATCAGTAGTTTGTCGCATACTGGATTCGCCTGAATCAGGCCGTTGATTGTGCGAAATTTATTTTAAATCAAATTGTGGCAATTCGAGCTTTTACTGGAATATTGCCTTTAGCTGTTGGCGCCATTCCCAGAGAATGCCTTTTATACGTTGATTTAAGGTTTGCTGTTCAAAGCCTAGCAAACGCAGATGGGCATTATTAATTTGTCCCAATAATCCCGATAGCAGATCAAGTTCTTGATCAGAAATCGCCGCCGGGCCGTAGGCCAGCGCAGCGTTGGCGATGTTCAAAAATTGCTTAGCGTATTTTTGGCTGGAAAATTTTTCAGCGACGGAGATACGGGCGTTGGCGGTGAGTTTTTGAGCCAATTCCGGGTCGTCCAGCAGGCGCAAAATGGCCGTAGCGGTGGAATTTTCATCCCCCGGCTCGACCAAAATGCCGTCGTGTTCGTTAACGATGCACTCCCGTAGACCCGAACACGCCATCGCGACCGCTGGCGTACCCAAAGCCATTGCCTCCAGAGCGGCAATGCCTTGGCCTTCAAAAATTGCCGTGGAGAGAAATATAGTGCTTTGTGCCAGCAGGGCGGCAATGTCATCTCGCGGTCCGAGTATATGTAACTTGTTGCTTAATTGGCCACGCTCTAATTCGTCTTCCAACAGGCGTACAGCTTCCGGTTCCTGTTTTGGGCCGGCGATAAGGAAATAACAATTCGATTTAAACGTAACGACCTTGGCGGCTACTCTGGCAAAGGCAGCAAAGTCCTTTTGCGCAGAGATGCGGCCCACGCCGATTACCAATTTCGAGTCTGCGGAAAGGCCCAATTCCGCGCGAATATCGGTTGAAGACGACTTCGCAGAACTACGCAATTCTTCTATATCGATGCCGTTGTAGAGCGTATTTATTCTGTCTGGGGGCAAATGTTCCGATAGCGATTTAGCAACGTCGTCTGATACGCCGATGATGCGGCTGCTCAATTGTTTTAAAAGGTGAATATAGCCGCCGGTGCCAATGCTGGATTCATAACGGGACAAATCTTCTGCAAATGGAGCATGAATATGCCAAATGGCCGGTACTCTTTGACGGGCAGCTGCAATACCGGCATGCAGTAAATGACCGGTGTTAATGTGAATAATGTCAGGGTTTTCCTGCTGTATCAACGTAATTAAATTGTCTAATTGTGCAAAAGAATCTCCGTAAAACTTAAATTGCGCCCGCTCTGTTCGGCTTAAGCAGCAGGAATATGGGACCAGCCAGTAACGAATCGCTTGAGACTGCAAATATTCCGTGACATTGCCAGCTTTGGGCACCACCGCGATAGGTTCGACGCCTAGTTTTTTTAATGCGACCATCAAGGTGCAGGTGGTTTTGTCAACCCCGTTTTTTAAATCACTATTATGGAAAATATGTAGAGTTTTCATTTTTTATACGGAGAAAACAAACGAACAGCTATGGTCTGATAAACACAATAAAATAAAGCCAAAGTTGCATTTAGATAATCCTTCTTCCGCCAGAAGGCGAGTAAATAAGTTTTCTTGTTGTGTGCGAGTAAGTATCTAAATAATGGTATCCTGATCGCTAAATTGACACGATTGAGGTAGAAGCTTTCCAGTACCGATATATTACCTTGGTATATATATAAATTTTTGTTGAGCCAAGCTGTTGAAAGGGTTTGAGCATAATGTGCAATTTCAGATTTTGACAAGTTGTCATGGAATACAAGGTCTGGAAAATTTGTCATCCCATAATCCAGGTACCAATCGCCAATAGTTTGTTGAAATAAAGGTAATGGGTTGGCGTTTAAAATTATTCCTGGCATAAAATAGCTTACAGCTCCATCGATAATGTTAAATTCGTTTCTAATTGCCAAATATCTACCCAAGTATCGCCCTGCTGCCACCCCCAGCTCTGCTAAATTGCCTTTTAAGTTGTCTAATAAAGAGCGATGATGAATAAAGTGACTAGACTGCACACGATTTTTTCCAAGTAGAGTGCTACGTGTCCAAACTGGATGGAATTGATTATCTAGAGCCGGTTGACCTTTTTCATCGCATGCTTCGCTAAAATAGCGAGTATCCGGCATAAATGAAATAGATGTTTTGTGCTGGATGTGACTAGCCAGGATTTTCAATATTACATCGATATTGAATCTAAAATTGTCTTCCAAATATGCAAAATAAGCACCTTTAGCCCTATGCAATGCCGTGTGCCACGCAAGGCCGTTTTCATCGAAAATACAATCATGAGTGGCAAGTAACGGGATAAAAGGTTTCAGGCTAAGTTCTGGTTTGACCGAAACTACAATAATTTCTATCGAAAACTTGGCCTGAGCCTTCAAGGCGAAGGCTTGTTGCAGACGTTGATTGAAATCTTCGCCAGCTTGGTTATAGGTGACGAATAAACTTACCGCTATCTGATTGCTGGGGATAATCGCCAGCGTAGTGGCGTTCAGGGCGGGGTCTAGGTTTTCGATGCCGCGGTAGGCATTGAGTAATGCCGCCAACCAAGGCTTGTCGTTGGCGAGTAGTTGTTCGCGCAAGGTTTCGCAATAGAGCTCCGGCTTTTCCAGCCACAAGACCAGCGCCTTGTTAAGACGGTCTCCCGAGGTAGCGTCTGGCAGATTCCGCCAGGTGCGATACAACAATGACGGTCCCTGCTCGGGTAATAGTTGTTTGATTCTTTCGTCTTGCCATGTGCCGGTTGGAAAAGAACAAATAACCGTTTTTGCGGTGTCCGCAGCTCGTCGTGGATCGTCTAATAGCAGTTGGTTAAATCCCGCATCGCGAACCTCCGCTACCGACGCACACTGTGCTCGCGCTTTGTGGTGTGTAGTACTGGCTGGATTTAAGCGCCAGATGAACAGAATTTCCGGCAGATTCGCGAACCGGCATCCCGCCAATTGCATGCGCATAAATACGTCGTAGTCGGGTACCAGACAACTGCGGTCTACGGAGTAGCCACCCACTTTTTCCAATGCGTGTCGTCTAATCATCGTGGTGGGATGATGCAGCGAAAAAAAAGCGTACATCAACACCGAAATTCTATCTGAATCAATAGGGTGCGTATCGATACCAATATCTCGACCGTCGGCGTGCAGCATTCGCCATTGGCTACCGACCGCGTCAATGTCTGGATGCTGATCGAGGAACTGTTTCTGTAGCTTTAATCGATCAGGGAGGGAAATATCGTCGGAGTCCATGATGGCGATATATTCACCTTGGCTTTCGGTAATGCCTCTTTGGGTTGCTGCACCTATGCCGGCATTGACTTGAGTGATGAGTTTAACGCGCGAATCTTGTTGGGCGAGATTTTTCAAAATCTCCGGGCTGCCATCGGTGCTCCCGTCATCGACGATCACCAATTCAAAGTCAGTAAAAGATTGCGACAGAATACTCTGAATGGCTTCCGTTAAATACCGTTGAGTATTGTAAACGGTCATGATGACGCTGATAGCGGGCAGGGAGATGCTATTAGCAGACATATATTAAATCAAGCTGCTGGGCGCAGTTTAATTCTTAACTCGGGCGGACATTCACCAAATTTGTTAATAAAGTAGTGATTTATTCCATAAAACTGAGCAATATAAAATGGATCATTAAATCGGTCGAATACTTGTTTTATCCACATACCAAATGCCCAATAACGCTGTTTTAGCGTTAATGGTGCTTTCCATGATAGAAATGCGAGAGAAGGGAAGCAGGCCTTAATGGTTTTTAGAATAACTGCGTGATGCTCGCTAGTGGGTAAATGCCGTTTTGACCATAAAAGCAGGTTACGGGTCATATAATATTTCCATAACGGAGATTCACCGCCAAACGATGCGGAAACCTTATGCCAAATTTTCGCGTCTGGTACGGAGTAATTAATTAACCCAGCTTTCCTGGCGCGTTGGCACCAGTCGTTCTCTTCGAAATTTAAAAAGAATAATGGCTCCATCAAGCCTATTTTTGAAATGACATCTTTGTGTACAAACAGGGCGCAACCCACGGCATACTCTACTTCGTAGGGGTTATTGCTTGGTAATTCCTGAGCGGATTTACCGAGCCCAATATGATTGAGATCAAGAATAGTTGAGTCCCAAAAACCGCCCGCAGCCCAAATTACCTTAGGATTATCGTAATAGTAGCTCGCCGCACCCAGAATGCCTGGATTAGCCAAGGAGTTATATGCGTCGTGAAATGCTTGTAAGAGGTTGGGATCGACGATAATGTCGTTGTTTAACAATACAACAGCGTCGGCGTCTTGATCCAGAGCGTAACGAATGGCCCTATTATTCCCTTCGGCAAAACCTAAGTTGGCTCCATTTTCTAATACAAAGACATCCGGATATTCGGCGCGTATAGTCTTCACGGAATCATCACTGGAACCATTGTCGGCGACGATAATATTAAAATTAGGATGCTTAAGGAGCTGTAGCGAGGATAAACACTCCAAAGTGTCTTTTTTGCCGTTCCAATTTAATAGGATAACCGTTAATTTATCAAACGATATTGATAGGTCATTTTTCATCGACTTATTTCTGTAGACGCCAGCCTATGTTTCTATTATATAGATACCTAAGATAATGAGATATATTCAATGGATTTGGATGGGTACGCAAAGTTTTTCGCTCTTTATTCGGATCATTCAAGGCATTAAATGTTGCTTCGAGATATGCATGACCCCATTTTTGGTCTGGTTCGAGATGGTTCCCTTCAGCCCATTCATTCCACGCATTAATAAAGACTAATTTCGGTATTTTAGAGTCAAATAAAGAAGCTTTTTGAATTGAACTTGCAAGCCATTGCTCGTATTTATCAGGCGTTGAGTTAATAAAAATTGCAGCATTTTTTTTCTTCCTAGCACTATTATCCCAGCAGGGAGTGACTCCCGGAAACCTTACATAATCAGGATTTTTCTTTCGCATCATGCTGGTAGCTAAAGTATCATAATCTACCACTTGGTTATCACTAAAAACCTTAGGGAATAATCCGATATTGGATATTTTTTTAAGTAATTCAGTCCTAAACAGCCTTGGTCCAAGGTTGGCCCAGTCTGGAGCAAATTCTATTGCTGCGTCGAAACCAATAGTTTCAGGGTTAATGTTGTTTACAAAGCTTTCTACTCTGACTAGATAAAGATCGCCGATGCCATTTTTAATGGCTTCTGCTCGCCAAATTTCAGCAGTTTTTTTGGGGTCTGGTAACAATTCAGTCCGATAAACTAGAAACAAAGGTTTTCCGTCAATTCTTATATAACGTGGGTCACGAAAAGCACTAAAAAGTGAATGAATATGATCTATATCATCTTCATGGCTATACTTTTGTTTTAAAAGCACGTCTTTTGATCCGCCACTCCAGGTTCTGGTCCAGTTCTCGTTAGCCCAACAAAGACAAAATGGAAAATCAGGCTTCCCAGTATTTAATATTTCATTGACAGGATGTTCGAGTATCCGTCTCTTGTTGAACCAATAATGATAATAACAAAAACCCGAAATTCCATACTTTCCGGCAAGCTCAGCTTGTTGTTGCCGTACTTCCGGTAAACGCAAATCATAAAAACCAAGATCTGCAGGTAGATGAGGCTGATAATGACCCGGAAATAATGGTCTTGCTTTTGTGACATTCGTCCATTCAGTGAACCCTTTGCCCCACCATTCATCGTTTTCTGGAATTGGGTGGAATTGGGGGAGGAAGAATGCAATTGCTTTTACTGGGTTATCATTCATGAATTAGGCGCGATGTATTAATTTTTGAAATAAACTTGTAAAAGGGCCAAATCTATTTTTTTCAAGCCAGTCAATTTTAGATTTTAGCAACATATTTTGCTTGTTTAGTTCTGATAGTTTCGAGACTAATTGGTCTACATTGTCTAGTTTCGTATACAGAGACTCTTCCGTATTTGATGTGGGTATTGCTTTTACTATAAATTGATATGTATTGGACTCTGGGTTAAGATCGTTAATCCAGTCAAAAAAAGATTCATCTTTTGCAGAAGAGCAATGCACATTAAATTCAGTTTCTTCTGGGGTCCTAATGACGCGATCCCATAAAATAATATGGTATCCGGCATCTTCAAATAATTTTATTATATTTTTTTTAGTAAAAAATCGTATATGAGTATTGTCTAGTAGTCCATATTTTTGGTAATCAAATCTCCCGTGAGCAAGTTCCCAGCATATTGCTGAGTGACTAATGTTAGGTATGGATGCAATTACAACACCATTCTCATTAAGAAAAGGAAGTATTTTTTTTAGAGTTGCTAAAGGATCTATCAGGTGCTCTAATACATCAACGAAGAGAATGGCATCGAAGTTTTCATTTTTTAGTGCTAATGATAAATCAATTTCCTCAATGCTTCCAATTATAACGTCTTCGCAATATGGTTTAGCATCTACTGCAGCTGACGGATCTATTTCGAGTCCTGTAACTCTGCAGCCCAAATTTTCTTTCAATATTCTAGATTGAATTCCGCTAGCACAACCAATTTCAAGTACCTTTGAATTATTTTTTATCCATTTAATAACTTTTTTAGCTGGGTGGTTTTCGTTATCTGGAATTTCATATATATACTTTTTAGAGGTCACTTTTTTCTCTCAATGTAATATGTTGACTAGGCTGCTGTGAATGTCCATGTGCCGGGAAGAGACACTAACCCCTCATTCCAAGTTTTGTCTGCTAGGTTTTCAGATGTTACTTGAAAATGTAGCAGGTTTTCTGCATAAAAAATAGTTCTACTGGCTGATCCTTCAGCGACTCCCGCTCTGATCGAGTAGACTCCAGGCATAAATGGAAATGATTCAATCTCAAAGTTAAATTCATATATGCCAATATCAAGTTTTTCTATTTTTAGTTGGTTTATGCTTTGCTGAGTGGCTAGATAAATAAAGTCAGTGGTGTGAATGCCCACTCCAAACATAGGATATCGAACCTGATTTTTAACTTCATAAACTAATTTAATGGTAACGGCTTGAGTGTGTTTTAATTCTGTAATTGAGTTGCCTGAAGAGTTGAGGAGTTTAATATCTACTAGGTGTATCTCTCCTGTTGCCCATTCGTTGTTATTTGCCAAGCTAAGTGTGGTAGAGCTGTCAATGCTTATTTTTTTGTCATTTGCCTGATAAAATTTTGCGCATAAGCTGTTGGCGTCACCATCACCTATAACTGAGCCTTTACTTAATAATATAACTCTATTACATAACCGTTCAATTTGGCGTATGTTGTGGCTGACTAGAAGAACAGTTTTACCTTGGCGTCTAATAAGATCTTCCATTCGATCAAAACATTTCCTTTGAAAAGCTAAATCCCCAACTGCTAATACTTCATCAATAATTAATATATCTGCTTCCATGCTAGTGGCAATGGAAAAGCCCAGCTTTACCGTCATGCCGGAACTATATCGTTTAACCGGTGTGTCAATAAATTGTTCTAGCTCGGAGAAATCAATGATTTCATCCAATTTCTGTTGAATGATTTTTTTGGGAATACCCAGGATGGCGCCATTAAGATAAATATTTTCTCGGCCGGTTAGTTCCGGATTGACACCGGCACCCACTTCAATCAGCGGTGCTACGCTGCCTTTAACAATGACTTCGCCCTTGGTGGGTTTGCTGATATTGGCCAAGTGCTTGAGCAGAGTACTTTTACCTGCGCCGTTATGCCCGATGATACCGACCACTTCACCTTCATTGATGTGAAAATTGACATCGTCAAGCGCTTTGAAACTCTCGCGCTCCTGAACCGGTTGGAAGGCGAGGCGTCTCATGGTGTTTAAAGCGGTTTCCTTCAAACTGGTAAGGTGACCGAGTTGATATTCCTTGGTGAGGTGGTTGACTTCTATGATGGCCATATATGTTAATTAATGATGTAATTTTGAAGTTTTTTGCCGAATCTTATATGACATCGGCGAACCAACTTTCCGCGCGCTTAAAAAACCAATAGCTGAACGGTAGTATTACCAAAATCAAAATTAACCCCGGATAAATTACATTTAAATCGGGCTCTGTTGCTCTAATTAAAACACTTTGAAATCCATCTATAATGCCCACTAATGGATTAAGTGTGTATAAAAAATACAAATCATTGGACCATTCGCCCGCTGCCTGTTCGATAACTAATTTCTTTTGTACCAAGCTCAACGGATAGATGACTGGGGAGCCGTACATCAATAAAGATAATGCTATTGGTATTGCTTGAGCTATATCGCGGTAGTATACATTCATCGCTGCGCCAAAGAAGCTGATTGTTAAGGCGACTATCATCGTGTATAGCACGAAAGCCGGGATCCAGACTGCATGCAGAGTGGGCATGACATGATAATAAATCATCATGGCCGCCAATATCGCAAAACTGATAACTAATTCCACTAGTTTAGTAACCATCGCGGTTAATGGAAACACTTCACGCGGGAAATATATTTTTTTGATCAAATTGGCATTCGAAGTTACGCTATTGACGCCCTCAGAAACTGATTCCTGAAAAAATACCCAAGGTATTAGTGCTGCAAACGTAATAAGCGGATAAGGTAAGCCCCCGGTTTCTATGCCCACAAAACCCTTAACCAAGGTAAATACCAGCATTAACATAATAGGCTTTAATACAGCCCATAAAATTCCGAGGTATGCTTGCTTATAGCGGATAACGATGTTTTTCCAGGTGAGTGCGGCTATTAGCTCTCTGTAGGTATATAAGTTTTTGGCGATTCGTAACATGGGTATTTATTTTAACTGAATAATCCAATCGGTAGCGGTTAAGCTTTTAATTAGAGATGGGGATTATTTGAAATTCTTCATGTGTTTAAGCAATATTTTCGAGTTGGGGTTGTGTTCCAAGCCTTTTTCTAAAATGGTTTTAGCTTCTGCTTTCATGTTTTTTCTTTGATACAAACTGCTCAAGGCGGCATAAGGAAAAGAGTTATTTTTATCAAGCGAAATACTCTTTAAGTTGGCGGCAATTGCTTCATCAATTTCACCCATGAATTGGTAGGCTTGACCGACATCGTAAAATATTTTTGGCATTAACTTAAAAGTAGGCGAGGCGTGATCCGGTACATATAGAAGATCTCCCACTGCCGCGCGGTATTTAGACTGTTTTTCTGCCTCGTCATGGGTTCTGAAGGCTAAATTCATGGTGTGTAAGCCTGCGCAATAGTGGTGGATATGAATGAAGTCGTCGCCGAGCTTTCGGTTCCAGCTTTGGTAGTCAGGCGATTTTTGATCGGATGCGCGCGCCTTGCAGTAGGGTGGCAGGAAGGCGTAATCGGCGTCTGTTTTCGGATAGTCGGCTGCCGCATTCCGGATACAGGCAATATATAGCAATGGAAGTAATCTGACTTTTTTCTGGCGCATGAATTTGCTTGAGTACTGTTTTATAAAAACTTTTGATATATGGACTGTATCGCTTCTGTGTGCTGCCGGACGTCGAAGGTGGCTAATGCTTTGCCCCGGGCGTTACTGGCTAACCGATTCATCAACTCGCTGGAGCGGTAAAACTTAAGGATAGACGCTGCCAAACTTTCCGCGTCACCGCTGTTAAATAACAGTCCGGTTTGATTATCTTCAACCATTTCCGCGCCGCCTCCATGGTTTGGTACGATCACTGGCCGGCCTAACGCCATCGCTTCGATGACGACCGTACCTAATGGTTCGGGGCTAGTGGATGCTGAGACCACAATATCCAGAGCTTTGTAGGCTTCTATCATGTCGCTGACGTGGCCGATAAAGTGGACGGTATCCGACAACGATTCCTGTCTTACACGTTCTCTAAGCTCTCGTTCGTATGGGATGCAATCGTCTGGCGTTCCACCGACAATCAGCATTTTTAAATGGGGTATTTGGTCTTGCAGTATTTTAGCCGCGTCGATAAATAGTTGTTGCCCTTTCCAAGGAATAAGTAAGCCTACTAAACCTACGATAAAGATATTTTCAGGTAAATCGAATCGTTGCCTAAATAAGGAGCCGCCTGCTTGGTTGTTCAGCTTATCCAAAGCGATGCCATCATAGACCACGCTAATTTTCTCGTCGTGCACGGCTAATTTTTCACGCATGCTATTGGCAACCCAATGGGAGACGGACACAAAATGATCGGGTAGGGAATAAGCCCAGCGCGCTGAATGCGGTCCGTCAGGGTTGCCACGGACATGGCAAATACTGGGGATACGCAAAATCTTTGCTACCAAGAGTGCGGCTCTGTTACAAAGCGGCTCGTTATTGGCATGGATCAGGTCCGCTTTGAACCGCCATGCAGTCCAAAGCAAGTCGAGAAAAAACGGTAAAAAATTAAATAAATCGTCGCTTCTGGCTATCAGTTGATTGACGAAAAACCGCAGGGGAGACACCTTCGTTAACCATTGAATCGATTCCGCTTTTGCACGCCACGCCACGATGTCTATATGGCGGTCCGGGATGTGTTTCCATAAGGCTTCATCGGCAATCTCCCGATATTGCGGACCGCTGCGTCCTGTCACAACCAGAGGTAGAAAGCGATCACGATCAAGATTTCTGACTAAATGCCTCAAACAGATAATGGCGCCACCATAACCAATTCCGTTTTCGACATAGATAATTCTTTTTGGGAGGTTGTTGGTCGACATGAAATCAGAGTTTGGCAATATCAGCGTAGAAAGCGTTAAGGAATATTCTCATATACTCAGGATTTTGCGAATTTTTGTTTAATGACACGTAGCGCATTAATTAAGCTGGCTGGCAAGATACTGAAAATCAGATAGAGTAGATTGTTAAGTGTGAAATCCTGGGAGAGACTTTTTTTAAAGGCCTCTCTGGCTTTGGCATTATTGCCGCCGCTGAAATACCAGTAGCCAAGCGTCCATTGTGCCTCCGCCACCAGACTATTCGGCGAAATGCCTTGAGCAGTTAATTGGGGCGAGGCAAAGTTCCGAATAGACTCAGTCACCTTGGTCAAGTCTATTAACATACCTTCGCTGGCTTGCGTGGCATTGTTGCCGTGCTGCCGGCGCAGCATCAAAATGTCGGGAAGGCACGTTACTGCGTGAAATGTGGCAATTTTTGCCCACAATTCCAAGTCCTCTCCATAGCGAATCTCGGTATTGAACATGCCTGCTTCAAGCAAGGTTTGGCGCTTCACCAAAACGGTACCCGTCGGTATAAAATTTTTTTTCACTAACGCAGCAAGGGCGTTGGGAATTGGTTTTCCGGCCAGCTGTTGGAAATAGTCCAACATTTTATGTTTGGCTAACACCGATTGGGTTAGCAGTTGGTCGTCGTTGTCGATTTCCGTCATGTCGCCGGCAATCAGGTGGAGTTCCGGATTGGTTTGCAATGCTTGGGTTTGCTTGGTGGTTTTGTCCACAGTCCATTGATCATCGGCATCCAGAAATGCAATCCAGTCACCGCTAGCCAATTCTATGCCTTTATTGCGCGCGGCGGACGGGCCTTGATTGGCTTGTTTGTGATAAATGACGGTATGGGCAAACGTCTTAAGGACTTGTTCGGTGTTGTCCGTGGAGCCATCATCCACCACGATGATTTCGTCAACTTTGCTGGTTTGCGCCTGGATGCTTTCGATGGCGGCACGAATGAATGTCGCGCTGTTATACGCTGGAATGACGGCGCTGATTTTCATTTTGGGCTAATCAAAATTTTCGATACGTTAGAGTGGTTATAAACTGGTTTTGCAGATCAACCACGCCGGTACAATTAATCCGGTGCAATAACCGATCAGCGCTAATTTTCTGTGTCTGTAGTATACACGGTATAGAAATGCACCGGTTTTGCGGTACGTCGCAGCTAAACAAATTGCTGGCCATTGACGCTGATTGAAACGATTCACGATATTGTCGGTTTTGTTTTGCAAGAATTCGCCGAGTTCCGGGGACGCCAAGAAGCGAACGTTGGGCAAATTTGCCCTGATTTGCCCTAAAAGATGGTCTAACCCACGTATAGCTTGTTGGCATTCGTCCTCTGAGCGCGTGTAATTGTAGCGATGTGTGGAAATACTTACAGGCAGGGCTTGGCGATAAGCCATTTCAGCTTCGGCAAACGCGCTGGCCGGTGTGTTTTTGCCGTCAACAGGTTCGTACATCACGTTGCGAACGAGGTAAAGTTGTGCGAAACGATTGGTATTGCCGACCCGTATCAGCGGAGGATCCTGAAAATAATGTCCGGTTTCATTGCGCCCGGTACAGCGGTAGCCGGCAGTTTGAATCGCGATGATATTTTGCTGTTGCCAACTTTGTTCGATCTCATCGTTCCATAAATAGCAGGGGGCGACTGTGCTGAGGCTGGGATAGCCGAACATGCCGGTAAAACATTGCATGGCATTTGCGACCAGTGAATTGGCTTCCGCAGCGTCAATTGCCTGGGTAGGTAAATTGCGTCCGTCTACATAGTGGCCTTGTAGCGGCGAATCCAGTTTTTCCCAGTCCCACCAATCCTTAGTTGCGCGGGCGGTTGCCAGGCGGGGGTCTTGTTGTCGGCATAATTCCGCGAAGGCCTTGCCGTTCAGGTGTTCCATGCCATGCAGCTGCGGCACTAAAGTGTCTTGTTGTATGCCTTGTTGCAGTGCTGCAAAAATGGCCGGGAAGTCTTTGTCCAGCATGCGCCTGTGGTATTGGCCCGTGGATTCGATCTTTGCTAAATCCGGAACGGCTAACACCATATCGGCGGTAAGTATCGCAGAGCGGTTTACAGCGTCTTTGTGTTGAGCCAGCATGGAGAGCAGCTCTGTTAAACGGGCTGCGTGGAAGTCGCCACCCGGGCCCCAGTCGTCGCTTTCGATTAAAACCGGCGTATCGGCAAAATAGGGCTCACGCCAGGTAGCGATAAATAAGGGTTTTTTCCACAGCCATAAGCCGGTAAGGCAGGCCAGCCAGAAACCTAAAAAAAACAGAACTACCATGGATTTTGTTTAATAATTAAAAAGCCTGAATATTGGGTCGACCAACGCACTGAACTTTTATCGTAGCAGAGATTAGTGAACTAGCTGAAAACCACTGTGCAAACTTTAGATGTGGTCGACATAGCAGCAGGCTTATGATAACAGCGGTAAATAGCCATTCGCTAAACATTGGGATGAGTCTAGGCTCTGTAGCATATAGACGACGCGGGCGTTCGTAGTTGAGTAACCACTAAATAGCAGAGGAAATAGAATGTTAAAAGCTTTAGGACTGCCTGAACACTGGCGTAAACCGCTGCTGGGCGTCGTGTTGGTTACCCTGGTTTCAGTAGCGGCTTTTTTTGAGACCTGGTCAGAAATTGTTGCTATTTGGTCTCGGTCAGACACATTCACGCACGGTTTTTTAGTGGCCCCGGTTAGTCTTTGGTTGATTTGGTCGCGCCGGGAGTTCTATAAAGATTTACGGCCGGCTTTTAGCCCGTTAGGTTTGCTGTTTATTATCGTTAGCGGATTTGGCTGGTTAATTGCGGATTTGGTGCATGTGGCGGTGATTCAGCAATGGGCCGTGGTTGGTGTTTTGGTCGGTGGTTTTTGGGCCGTGCTTGGCAGTCATACCGTCGCGCAAATGTTATTTCCGATAGTGTTTTTATTTTTGATGGTGCCATTCGGGGAAGCATTTATTCCGCCTTTAATGGAATACACCGCCACCTTTGTCGTTACGCTGATACGGCTGACCGGAATGAGTGTTTACCGGGAAGGCTTGTTTTTTACGCTAACCTCGGGTAACTGGTCGGTGGTAGAGGGTTGCAGCGGTTTGCGTTATTTGATTTCTTCGCTAACACTGGGTTCGGTCTATGCGTATCTCAATTACAGCAGCTACAAGAAACGGACTATCTTCATTACGCTCTCGTTTTTGGTGCCGATTTTAGCTAACGGTCTGCGCGCCTATTTGATTGTGATGATAGGCCACTTCAGTAACATGAAGCTGGCTGCGGGTGTCGATCACATCGTTTACGGCTGGGTGTTTTTTGGGATCGTCATGTTTGCGTTGTTTTATTTTGGCTCTTTTTGGCACGATTCGGATGCTGGGGTAGCGGCCGCATCGACCCCGGATTTGGCGGGTGACTCTTACCTTGCTGATGCTGCAACGATTTACAAACATTATTGGCCGGCTTTAACGATAAGCGCTTTATGCGTTTTCATTTGGCCGTTTGCGTCACAAGGCCTATCCGCACTACAGGCCGCCCACATCGAGGTACCCGAGCGCTTTAGCAGTCCGTCTTTGCCTGATTGGCAGCCGGTTGCAGCGCCCGATTGGGGTTGGGAGCCCAATTTTAAGGGCGTGGTGGCGGATGCCAAAGTTTATTTAAGCGATGGTCAAACGATAGTCGGTATGTATTTTGCCAATTTTGGCGATGAAACCCAAGGTGGTGAACTGGTCAATTCGCAAAATTATCTGGTGCCGCAAAAACATCCTATTTGGCGGATGTTGCATGACGACGTCATTGCCATGCAGTGGGCGGCCGATAAAAGCGGCGATATTGAAGAAGCGGTACTAAACAGTACGCATCGGAGTTTGTTGGTTGAGCGTTGGTATCGGATTGGCAACAAAAATACCGCCAATGCCTATCTGGCGAAATGGTGGCAATTGCTGAAACGTTTGTCAGGTGATGCATCCGCTGAGTTGCTCGTCGTGATGTATACCGAAACCCCGGATGGAGATTACGATTTGGCCCGGCAAAAATTGAAACAGCTCGCGATAGCTTGTTGTGATTAAACGGCTACGCTGAGCTTATTGTGACAATTCAATGAAAACGCAGGGGCAAATTTGTGAGTCAAATTACCTGATCCAAGGCTTGACCCCAGCAGTTACCTAAATGTTAGACTAGCTCAACCCATTTTCATTCAGCCCGTAAGGAAAACGACATTATGATCCCGGTAGTATTATCAGGTGGTTCAGGAACTCGGCTATGGCCTTTGTCTCGTGGTCAGTATCCCAAGCAATTTTTGCCCTTGGTGTCCGGCAACACCATGCTTCAGGAAACCATTTTAAGGCTTGATGGCGTTGCCGGCTTACAGGCACCCATTGCGGTTTGTAATGAAGATCATCGGTTTATGCTCGCAGAGCAAATGCGGGAAATCGGCATCAAACCGGCTGCCATTATTTTGGAGCCTGTCGGCAAAAATACCGCACCGGCCGTAGCGATGGCGGCATTAAGTGCACGTTCCGAAGACGATGTATTGTTGATTTTGCCGGCTGACCATGTGGTCGGTAATCGTGCCGCTTTCCATCGGGCGGTGGTTCAAGCCGAACTGTTGGCGAAACAGGATCTTTTGGTGACGTTTGGCATCGTCGCGACCGAGCCGGAAACCGGCTATGGCTACATCAAGCGCGGCGATACCCGTCATGGTGAAGCCTATAAAGTTGCCGCATTTGTTGAAAAGCCCGATTTGCAAACCGCGCAGCGCTATCTGGAAAGTGGCGAATATTTTTGGAACAGCGGCATGTTCGCTTTTAAAGCGGGTTGCTTTTTGCGTGAGCTGGAAAAATTCAATCCGGAAATGCTGGAAGTGTGTAGAGAAGCTTTGCGGGCGGCAAAACCGGATATGGATTTTGTGCGTTTGGATAAGCAGATTTTTTCGACGTGTCCATCAGATTCCATCGATTACGCGGTGATGGAGAAAACCGATAAGGCGGTAGTGATCCCGTTGGATGCAGAATGGAATGACGTCGGTTCTTGGTCCGCGCTTTGGGACGTAACGGATAAAGATGCAGCCGGCAACGCCATCAAAGGCGATGTGTTAACGGTGGATACTTGCAACTCCTATATTCACTCGGCCAACAAATTGGTAGCGGTGATCGGTGTGGATAATTTGGTGGTGGTTGAAACCGACGATGCGGTCATGATTGCCGCGAAGGATAGGGTGCAAGACGTCAAGGAAGTAGTCGATCAACTGAAAAAATTGAAACGCAGTGAAGCCAGTGTGCATCGTAAAGTTTACAGACCTTGGGGACATTACGATTTGGTCGATGCCGGTGAGCGCCATCAAACCAAGCGTATTGTCGTGAAGCCCGGCGCCAAATTATCAGTACAAAAGCATCATCACCGCGCAGAGCATTGGGTAGTTGTCAAAGGTACTGCCTGGGTGGATAAAAACGGTGAGAAAATTTTAGTCACCGAGAATGAATCGATTTATATCCCTTTGGGGGTTATTCACAGCCTGGAGAATCCGGGGGTGATTCCATTGGAAATGGTGGAAGTCCAGTCCGGCAGCTATCTAGGCGAAGACGATATCGTCCGTTACGAAGATCAATACGGTCGTATTTAACTCGGAATTGCTTGCTTATCGCCGCGTCTGTTTACGTGGCGCCTGGACTTGCATATTGTGTAAATTATCTGTCAGTGACTACTTTAAGCAGATGGTTTGCATCAATCCATCGTTTGATGTGTCATCAAAATTAAGTGCTTTTGTCTAAATTTACTGAAGTTCGCCGTTCAACGAAGAGCGGCGAAGGATTTTTTGTCAGCGTTTTGGTTTAAAGTTAGCCGTTTTATACCCGCCGAATAAAAAATTTGGTGCTTGCTTTATTCCGGAGTTGCTCTTGTCGTTACAAACAATCAACGATTTGTTGAAAAAACATAAGCTTGTCGAAGGCATGCTGAACAATCAGCCCATGCCGCGCCGTAAGCTAATCACTGCTTTGGTACAAAAGCAGCACATGGTGGAACTGCGTAGTCTGTTGGCGCGGCTGTCTGCTATCGAAATTGGGCAAATTCTGCATGCTCTGGACCTGGAAGATGCGAACTTGGTTTGGCAGCAGGTCGAGGAAGCCAGACAGGACGATGTGCTTTGGGAATTGTCCGATACCTTGCGCGAGGAATTGGTCGGCGACCGAGAACCGCATTGTGGCGTGGGACAAATGAGCGCATTCGAGTTGGTCGAAGGTCGCCTCGCTAAGGTCGCTATCACCTGCCGCCACGACTTGTATGCAATCAAGCCGATTTGGATCGATTTGTTGGCGCCAAGCAAAGCGCAAAGGCTGCTTATTGGGCAACATTATGGCCTGGAGTTGCCGGACCCCCTGGATTTGACCGATTTGGAAGCCAGTGCCCGGTTCTACGTCGAGGATCAGCACGAAATTCATATACATTCGGATTTTTTACTGGATCGCGAAGGTAAGTCTCGCAGCGTGCCGGTCGCATTTATATTGCGTGGCGACATGTTGTTCTCGGTACGTAGCGAAGAATTGCCGGTGTTTCGCTTACAGCGTTTACGGGCCCGCACGCAGCCAGGCTTTGTCTCTGACTGTAAGGATATGTTGCTGGATTTATACGGCGCCGAAGCCGAGTATTCCGCGGACGCGCTGGAGAATATTTATGAGCAGTTGGAAATTGTCAGCAAAAAAGTTTTGAGCCAGGATATTAGCGACGAAGAAGCCGCGGATATTTTGACTGATATTGCCGCAGAGGAGGATTTAAATGGCCGAATCCGCCGGAATATGCTCGACACTCAGCGCGCCGTGTCGTTTTTGATTCGCCGCAAACTGCTGAATACCACGCAGTTGGAAGATGCGCAGCAAATTCTGCGCGATATAGAATCGCTTAATAGCCATACCGCGTTTTTGTTCGACAAGATTAACTTCCTAATGGATGCCACCGTCGGTTTTATCAATATCAATCAGAACAAGGTGATCAAGATTTTCTCGGTTGCTTCGGTGGCAATGTTGCCGCCCACCCTGATTGCCAGTATTTACGGTATGAACTTTGAGAATATGCCGGAATTGCAGTGGATGCTGGGTTATCCTTTTGCACTCGGATTGATGACTATCTCGGTATTATTGCCGTTTATTTTCTTTAAAAGGAAGGGTTGGTTGAGGTAAGCGAGCAATTTACATACCGCTGAACTGTTTAACGCTCAAACTCAACCTGCGACAATATGTCACATTTGAATTTGAAATTTTCGCCACTATGATTAACCTAACTTTTTAGTTCGGTTTGATAGTTTAAAGTTGCGTTATATTTCTTCCTATTGCTTCTAAGGCGGTTATTAAAAATAACCGCCTTTTTTTTGCCTAAAATAAATTTTGGTCAGCGTTTGGGATTGAATTTAATCAGCTTGATCGCGTTTTCATCGCGCTTAATTATTTCAATAATATGCCCATGCAGTTTCACGCTGGTACCCGGTTCCGGAATGGTTTCCATGTATTCGATTACCAAGCCATTCAATGTTTTCGGGCCTTCGGTGGGCAAATCCCAATGCGTGATGCGATTGAGTTCGCGGATGGTTACGCCGGCATCCACCAGATAGCTACCGTCTTTTTGCATTTTTATATCGGGTTCTTCGGAGACCAATTCACCGACGATTTCCTGTAATAAATCATCCAGCGTCACTAAGCCCTGTACATCGCCATATTCGTCTACTACCAAGCCGATACGGAGTTTTTCGGCCTTAAAGATTTGCATTTGCTTGTGAATCGAGGTGCTGGCCGGAATGAAAAAAGGCTTGGACAGGCTATTGGTGATATTGTGTTTATCGAAATCAGGGTCGCTAATTTGTGCCAAAATCGTACGTAAATGTAGAAAACCTATCACCCGGTCTATATTTTTTTTGTATACCGGCAGGCGAGTATGCGGGCTATTTTGTAGTTGTTCGATAATGTCTTCTACCGATTCTTCCAGATCGATACCGATAATTTCATTGCGATGGGTCATGATGTCGGTAACGCTGGCGGATTCCAAATCTAAAATACTCAACAGCATGTTTTGATAGCGCGTCGGCAAATGATTGGCATCCGAAACGATACTTTTTAACTCGTCTTTATTTAGCGATTCGATAGCTGTATTACTCGAGCTTTTAATACCGAATGGCCATAACAACAGGCTGGATATAGCGTTAATCACCCATACCAAGGGATAAAATATCTTTAATAACGGAATGTAAATCCAGGAGGACAGCAACGCCAGTAACTCCGGTTTGAGGGCGCCCAGGGTTTTTGGGGTTACTTCGGAAAATACCAGCATGCCGAAAGTTAGCAGGCCGATAGCGGGGGCTATAGCGTTATCTCCGCTGACGCGGATGGCAATCAAGGTTGTTAAGGACGACGCCAGGATATTGACAAAATTGTTGCCCAGCAGGATCAGGCCCAGCAAACGGTCCGGCCTTTTTAAGAGTTGATGGGCTTTAATCGCGCCCTTATGATTTTTTTTCACCAAATGCTGCAAGCGATAACGGTTCAGCGTCATCAAGGCGGTTTCAGAGCCGGAAAAAAAAGCTGAAATAATCAGTAAGGCTGCCAGTATACCGAACAGTATACTCAAAGATATGTCGTTCAAGGCAACGGGGCTCTTGGTTGTTAAACATCGAGCTAGTTTCTATGTTGTGGAAAATTTGTCAAGCTGCAAAATGGGATGGCTGATTAGTCAATCGATGTAAATAACATGAACTAAACTATGCAATAGCTTGAAATGGGGCCATTTTGACAATAACCGGATTCGATGCTTAACTTAAAATCAGCAACCCCCCTTCCGCCTTAAAACAACGTAGTTTGCAGAGAATATACGCATGGCTTTGCCAGAAATTTTGCTCATTGATGACAACACCCACCGCAGTCAGCAAGTGGAAGGCATACTCCGGTTTTTGGAATATCGCGTGGAGGCGGTTGCCAGTAGCGATTTTGAAGCGGCGTTTAGAGATCATGACAGTTTCGGTGCGGTATTTGTCGGCTGCGGCGGAGACAAGCAAGCCAGCTTGATCAAAACGGTCACCGAAAGCGTCGGCGATATTCCTGTGGTTTTGCTGGTGGACGCCGGTGGGCCGCAGGTGGTTAGCGCCATTCAGCAAATGGTCAATAAAACCTTGGAGTGGCCGACTGTCTACCCGCTATTGATCCAACTATTGGACAGTTTGCCGCAGCCTGCGCAAGCCAGTAAAAAGTCGCTGCCTGATAAGGGTCTGGCGGGTAAAAGCAAAGCCATTCAAAAAACCCGTGCGCAGATCGATCAAGTCGCCAAATCCGACGCCACGGTGCTTATCCTCGGCGAATCCGGCACAGGTAAGGAAGTAGTGGCGCAAGCGCTGCATCGTGCCTCTGCGCGGCGAGACAGGCCATTCGTGCCGGTCAATTGCGGGGCTATTCCCGGTGAACTGCTGGAAAGCGAATTGTTCGGCCACGAGAAGGGCGCATTTACCGGCGCGTTGACCTCGCGGCAAGGTCGTTTCGAAATGGCGGAAGGCGGTACGCTGTTTTTGGATGAAATCGGCGACATGCCGATGCCGATGCAGGTTAAGTTGTTAAGAGTATTGCAGGAACGCACTTTCGAACGTGTCGGCAGCAATAAAACCATCCATTGCGATGTGCGGATTATTGCTGCGACGCATCGTCACCTCGAACAGGAAATCGCCGAGAAGCGCTTTCGAGAGGATTTGTTCTACCGTCTGAATGTGTTCCCGATCGAAGTGCCAGCCTTGCGGGAAAGAGCCGAAGATATTCCTTATTTAATCAACGACCTGATTGCCCGCATGGAAGCCGCCAACCGGGGTACCGTCAGTTTATCGCCTCGCGCAATCGCCACCTTGATGCAACACAGTTGGCCCGGTAACGTCCGCGAGTTGTCAAATTTGATCGAGCGCTTAGCCATCATTAGTCCGGATGCTAGTGTCGATGTCAGTGATTTACCGGAAAAATTTCAGGGCTATGAAGTACCGGAAGGCGTGCAGATTGTATTGCCGGAGCAGGATATTCACATTGTGCGGCCGGCTGAGCGAGAAGCGCTGGCGATGCCGACACCCGGTGCAGTCGCGGCCGTGCATTTACCCGAACAAGGTATCGATCTTAAGGAATATTTGACCGATCTCGAGAACGAATTGATTCGTCAGGCTTTGGAAGAATGCAATGGCGTTGTAGCGCATGCTGCCAAACTGCTGAATATGCGCAGAACCACGCTCGTGGAAAAGCTGCGCAAAACCGATACGGCTTAGACCGCACACCGCCTTGCCATGAATAAACTCGATGCTGAATTGTCGTCAGCCTTACTGATACCGGAAATTGTCGCCAATATTGCCGTTATTCGCCAATTGCGCCGCGATATACACGCCCATCCGGAGTTGTGCTTCGAAGAGATGCGTACCGCGGATTTGGTCGCGGCTAAACTGACCGAATGGGGGATTCCTATTCATCGCGGCTTGGGTAAAACCGGTGTAGTCGGGATCATCAAAGCAGGGAGTTCCGACAAGGCAATCGGCTTGCGTGCCGATATGGACGCCTTGCCGATGCATGAACAAAACAGCTTTGCACATGCCTCGCGGTACCCAGGCAAAATGCACGGCTGCGGGCATGATGGCCATACCGCGATGTTGTTGGCTGCGGCGCAATATCTGGCAACCCAGCGTTATTTTGACGGGACTGTCTATCTAATATTCCAACCGGCGGAAGAGGGCGGTGGCGGCGCCGATGAGATGATCAAGGACGGCCTGTTTGAACTGTTTCCGATGCAAGCGGTTTACGGCATGCACAATTGGCCGGAGTTGCCGGCTGGGCAATTTGCGGTGAGTCCCGGACCGGTGATGGCATCATTGAATACTTTTCGGATCGTGATTCGGGGCAAAGGCTGCCATGCAGCATTGCCGCACTTGGGATTGGATCCGGTGCCGGTGGCCGCGCAAATGATTATGGCGTTTCAAACCATCTTAACCCGCAGCGCCCATCCCTTGGATAACGGTTTGATTTCAGTCACGATGTTACATGCCGGTGAGGCGACCAATATTATTGCCGATACCTGCGAGCTAGCCGGTACGGTACGCACATTCTCCAACCAATTACTGGATTTGATCGAAACCCGTATGCAGGAAGTAGCCCGGCATATTTGTCTGGCACATGGAATGGCATGTGATTTTGAATTTAAACGTAGCTATCCGCCGACGGTTAATCACCGTGAGGCAGTCGAAACGTCGCGTAGCGTCATGGCCTCTATTGTTGGCGACCGGCATGTTTTGGAGCAAAAAGCCACGATGGGCGCCGAAGATTTTGCGTTTATGCTGCAAAAGTTACCCGGTAGCTACTGTTTCATCGGCAACGGCGCCGGTGATCATCGCAGTATTGGTCATGGCGCCGGTCCTTGTGCCCTGCATAACACCAGTTACGATTTTAACGATGATATTTTGCCTCTAGGCGCGACCTATTGGGTGAGATTGGTAGAAACTTGTCTGTCAGCTTAAATAATGCCTGCCAAACGACTGTGACAGAGTGGATTGAAAATGCCGGTTTTGTGACAACTCTGGCAGTTTTTGCGACAAAATTGCCAGGTCAGTGCACAGTTTTCCATGCTTAGCTCATGAGGAGAGCGGTTTCCTTCAAAGCATCAACCCAGAGAAAGAATCAGTCGGTTTTCTTTTGTTTTAGAAAAAGCAGGATTTTGAGGTACTTGGACGGATTCCGGTTTGCGTTCAGGCTATTGAAGCGTAATCGATGAGTGATTTGGCGTGGATCATGCTGCTTGGTTGTTGGGTTTAACCAGCAAATTAGGTGGATGTCATGAAAACCTCAAGCAACGAAATCACCCAACTCAGCAACACACGCACTTTATTCGTTGAAACGCTGAGTCAGCAATTTATCGCGCTAACCGGCTGCGGCGTTTATGTCTATCTCAACCCGGTCGATATCAGCGGTTTGTTCAACCAATACTTAAGCGATACGCTGTCGATTAATACGTTCGCCAGACAATGTGTGAAAAACGTATTGGAATAACCCGGCAATTCAACTGAGAAAAGCGGTGAGGAAGCAGGGCGTCCTATCGATTCCCTGTTTCCTGACGCTCAGTTTCGGGCAAAGGCGACTTGATAACCGCTGAGAAAATCGCAGCGTTCCAGGCTTTCCGCAATCGCAGGAATCGATATTTTATGATTACCGGTTGCAATAAAAACCAGATGCCATTCTTCGTGTTTATTGTTGCTGATAACGGCAACCGAGCCTTCGGCCAATCGATAACCCAAGGCATTTGCCAAATCGTTAATCTCGGTCTGATTAGGTCGATAGCTGGTTTGAAAACGCAAAATCACCGACACTGCATGACGGGAAGGTAAGGCTGCTTCGATTCGCCCGCCCCAGATCATCGTCGCCGACGCAATTAAAGCCAACAAAATGGCCGCAAAATAAAACCCGGCGCCGCATAAAATACCAATCGCCGAAGAGGCCCAAATCGATGCGGCGGTCGTCAAGCCGCTGATGTTCAGACCTTCCTTCATGATTACGCCGGCACCCAAGAAGCCGATACCTGTCACGATGCCTTGAATAACCCGAGTGGGGTCGGCGGTAGTGGTGAGCGGCAATAAGCCGCCAAACCAGAACTGCGGGTAACCGACGATAACCGTTACCGCCGCGGAAGCCATGCACACCAGTCCATAGGTGCGCATGCCGGCTGCTCGGCCGTGGTAGGAGCGTTCGTAGCCCACCACCATGCCCAAAAACAAAGCGCCGACGATATTCATCAGAATCACCACGCTGGCTTCCAATTGGGCAAGCGACCAAAACGAAATCAGCCGGTCCGGCGAGATTGGATTCATGTTTATCGTCCGTTTTTTTGTAGATACGGGCTAAAGGCTTGGGCCTATGGCACCGTCTCCACTTCAACATTAATTTCAACAGGTTTTTGATAATAGATGCCGGACAGTTTACGTTTGAACTCGTCTGTTATATCCCTAGCATCCTGGCGGCTTTTCATCACGCGGGGGGTGAGCAGCACCACCAGCTCGGTTTTGTCCTTATTCCGCGTCGTACCGCCGAAAAGCGGCCCGATTAAGGGTATCTCGTGCAGCAGCGGCACGCCGTCACGCAAATAATCGTTGTTTTCTTTGATCAAACCGCCCAAAACAATGGTTTCGCCACTTTGTACCGCAACGCTGCTCTCGATTTCCCTTTTTTGAATGGTGGGCGAGTCGATGGTGTCGCTGGTCGTGGTTTTGATAGCCTGATTAACACTTTGTAATATGTCCATCAGCACCAATCCACCGGCATTCACCCTGGGCCTAACCGACAAATTGACACCGGTATCGATCATCTGGATCGAACTGGTTTGCACGATACCGTTATTGGAATTGTTGCTGCTCAAATTGCTGGAAACTGAGGAACGTATCGGCACCGAATCGCCGACTTTGATCGTGGCTTCCTGGTTGTTCAGTACCATCAAGGACGGCGAGGAGATGACATTGACGTTATTATTGACAGCACTGGCATTTAGTACGGCTTGAATGTCCTTTGAACCGCTAGAAAAAGCGTAGGAGAAACCACTTGTGCCAAATGCCTTCATAGCATCTTTAGCAACATTTGTGAGACTCAAGCCTTGTGCAGAGCCTCCAGCTGTATCGTTATTTCCTCCGTTATTGTGGCTAAAATACCATTGCAATCCATACTTTAAATCGTCTTTCAGCGTAACTTCCACAATCGTGGCATCGATCATCACTTGTAAAGGCAGCACATCCAGCTGTTTTAACACGCGCTCAATCACTGCATATTCCTGGGCGGTCGCGACGATAATCAGCGCATTATTGCCTTCGTCGGCGATGATTTTGACGTTGGGCATGTCATTGTTATTACTGCCACCCGAACTGCCGCTTAAACTACCGCCGAGTGCGCCGCTGCTGCTTTTATCTTTGGTTCGGTCGCTGAGCGTTCTATCGCTCATCGAATCCTGCTGCCGGTTGGCGCCGCCTGCGCTGCTACTTGATGAACTATCCGACTTTTTATTGGTGGCCGATAATGATTTGCGGCCGGAGGCGATAGAAGCCTTGCTGGATTTGCCGGAACCGCCGCTACCGAAAATATTGCTTAAAGTTTCGGCCAAATCGGTGGCGCTGACATGTTGCGCCCGGTAGACATTCACGCCGCCGGCTGCCGCTGTGTTAATGCGATCCAGCCTATATACCCAGTTTTCAATGTCCTTCAGATAACCGGCTTGATGGGTGACAGCTAATACGGCGTTAAGCCTTTCTATCTCGATAAAGCGGAAAAAGCTGGCTTCGTCGTCTTTGGATTTTTTGGTGTTGAAGATTTGCTCCAGCTCTTCAATGATTTTGCCGGCGCTGACGTTAGCCGGTGTAAACAAAGCAAAGGAGCGGCCTTTTAAAATATCGACATCAAAGGTATTGACCACATCCAACGCCCTGGAGATTTCCGCGCCGGAACCGGCGACCAATATCAGATTACGGTTCGGATCGACATGCAGCAACGATTTTTCCGGCAATAACGGTTTCAATATCTCCGCCAGTTCCGAGGCCGCGACATTTTTGACCGGAATTACCCGCACCTGATAACCATTGGGCATTTTGGCGCCGGACAGCGAACTGATTGAGCTGCTGTACAAGGCTTCGTTAGACGGTTTAATCAGATACATGCCGCCTTGTTCGGTCAGGGCGGCATTATTCAAGCTCAGCAGCATATCCAGGGTTGGGATCAGCTCGTCCTTGCTTAAGGGTTTGGAGGTTTGCAAAGTCACTTTGCCGACCACTTGCGGACTGATGGTGTAGTTCCGGCCGAGAATATCGCTGAGTATTACTTTCGCCACTTCGCCCAGATCGGCGTCATCGAAATTCAAACTGTATTCGCCCTTACCGCTGGTTTTGCCGCCACCTTGGTGGCTGGCTTGCGGGGCGATGCTTGCGTCGCCGCTAGGGTACATTTCGACTTTGGTGATTCTATTTTCGGCGTTTTTATTGGCCTCGTTAGCCAGTTCCGGAATCAACAAAGTATCTTCTTGAGCCGGTTTGTGATCGGCAATAGCCAGTTTTTCATGCAACTGCGGGCCGATAAATTCACAGCCGGTCATGGACAGCGCCAACGCCAACATTGGAGGAATGTTGATTTTTTTAGTTGTCATTGATGTTCTCGGGATTTTCATTAGGTACTGGTTCTATAGGTTTGGCAACGGCGTTGGGCTGCGGCGGTCTGGGCGGTACGGCTGGCTTGCCCGGTACCGGAGGCTTGACTTGCGCACGCGGCTTTCTCAATACGACCGATTTTTCCTGGCTGCCTTGCTGAAGCAGCACATGGTCGGCGTGTATTTGCTTCAGCAGCCAGCCGGATATGCTTTGTTCTTCGGTTATTTTTAAAAACTTTTTGGCTTCGTTGCGCTTTCTAAACAAGGCGGTCGGCTTGTTATTTTTATCGTAAACGCCGATTAACTCCCAATCGTCGATTTGTCCGGAATCTTGAGTTTGCAAATTGTCGGTCGGATTGGTTTCGGCGACTGGCTTTCGGCCTTCCACAAACAAAGGTCTATCGACAATATCGCTGTAGGTTTCCGCAGAGCCGCTATTATCGGCGATATTGGGCAGTTGCTCGGCCGGGGATTCGGTTTGCGGGCGCGGCTCAAGCAGTGTTTGCAATTGCTTTAACGTATATTGACTATACGTCCATTCCGCTGCCAACAGCAGGCTCAGCGTGCCGCAACCCAGTAATTGCAATCTGATCAGCTTCTGATTCATGAGGCTTTGGCTCGCATAAAGCTGATCACTTCAAAACTGACATTCAACTGAGAACTGGGGTCCATTTTGTTGGTGCTGCGGTTACGCGCGCCGCGTACCGGGGAAATGTCCAATTGATCGACCAGCAGCAAGGGCATATTGGTATCCAGACTGTGCAGCACCGCGCGCAATGCTTCAATGCTGCCGCTCATGCGCACTTTTACCGCGATGCGCACAAAATCCTCTTCGGCCTTGCCCGGCAAACCTTGCGTGCTGGTCAGTTGGCCGCCGGCTTCTGTTACCGCGGTTTTGACGATGTTTTGCAGCTCAGCTGAGGCCAAGGCTTCGGTGTCGCTGTCGCTTAGATAGCCTTGCTGCTGGTATTGCTGATTCAATGATTCCAGGTTTTGGGCAACGCTGTCGCGGCGGGCGACAATGGCTTGTTGGCGTTGCAAACGAAACAACAGGTCGTTTTTTTGCTCGCGGTAATCCAGCCAGCTGCTGAATAAAGGCAGCAGTACCAAAAATATCACGGTAAATAACACCAATCCAAGTAGAGCCAGTGCCAGCCAGCGCTGATAGCGCGCTTGATTCATTGCTCGGACCCTCCATTTGCCTCGGATTCTGCTGGAGCAGGCTGGCTGGTGGTCGTCGCCTCAGTATCCTCAGCAGGCTCGGCGGGTGGCGGGCTAACATCCATACTAATTTGGAAGCGCTCGCGCCCGGTGGCTTTATCCTGGGTCAACGGCGAGACGAAACTGACATTGCTGAAATATCCGGAACTTTCCAACAAACCGATCAAAGACGACGCGCCCGGCGATTGACCCTGGATTTGCAGACGTTTGTCCGCAAATTGAAAATGCGTCAACCAGCTGTCATCTTTTAACAAGGAGCTCAGTTCGTTCAATACCGCAACCAGAGCGGGAGACTGGGTTTTAATGTCTATCAAACGTTGGGTTTGCTGGCGTAAGGCATCGATTTCGTGCTGTTGTTCTTCTATTACGCGAGTTTCTTTTTCCAGCGTTTTGATGTGATTTTTCAAGACATCGACGGCTTGACCTTCCTGCCACACCGGCCAAATCAAAACTGCCAGAAACAACAGTAACAGTAAGCTGTTCAGCAGCCAATGCATGGCTTGAGCTAAGGCGTTGCCGCGCGGCCGGTAGCGTTCCGGGAGTAAATTGTAAGCGGGCGCGTCGGCAGGGCACACGGTGCTGGCATGGCAAAAATCCACCCGCACCGGCTGTATCCCCAAAGCCTGTAGTTTGACCAGTTGCTCGTCCAGTACGGTTTTGGGTGTAAATACCAGTAATACTTCAATTTGACCATGCTCGGTTTTGCCGAGCGGTATGGCGGCAAAATAGACTTGCTCGGCCTTGAACGGCGTATAACGGTCCAACTCAAACCCGACAACTTGCTGCAGATTCTCTTGCGCCGCAGCGGGTAAATAGACGATTTTTTTTAGTGCCTGGGTATTGTCCAGGCGCAAGATACATTCGGCTTTTTCAAAATCCGGATGTTGGGCCTTCAAGGTTTGATAACTATCCGCGAGGTTGCTGTCCAAGCGCCATGTCATCGGGGTTTGCTGTTCGGCCTCGCGGTAAAAACGGATTTGAAAATCCGCGTCGGCGGCGCTGATTACGAGTGCGCCACTACGGTCTGTCAGCAAGGATCTGAGACGACTCGGTACCAAAAACGCCAATTCTCGCCCCCACCACTGGAAGAAACGTTTCAGATCGAAATCAATGCTGGTTTGTAAATTCATCTTGAACGGTAATGAGCTGGGATTCCTTGGCCGAGTCGAATAAGGCCAATACTTGCTGACCTTGTTTCCAATCCAGGATTTGGTAGGGCGCTTGGCTGGGGTCTTGGTTCTGGATTCTTACCACTGCTTCGATAGCGGCCGTCGCCTGATCTTCCAGCAGGGTTTGTACCATAATAGTATACGTTTGCTCTTCATCCGCCAATGCCGGATCGGTCTGATCGGCCGTGCTATCGTCTGCCGCAGCCGATTCAGACAAGCGTTTGTCCAAGTATACATCATGAATATTCTGTGCCTTCAGGTTGTCACCAACCATTTCCAGTAACTCCGACGGTGCCCGCCGCAAGTTTAATTCCGCTTGTCCGGAGTAGATGGTAATCCACGGTTGCAGCTGCTCGAAAATATCCGCGTTGAACCCCAGCACTAATTGCAACTCCTCCAGGGATTGAAAAGGTTGATTGCTGGGCTGATAAGCCAGCCCGGCTTGCCGATATTGTTTTTTCTCGGCGCCTTGCGGACGCGGATCATCGTCGGCGTCTCGCCAATCCAGCAGAGCATCCAACAAATTCTGCTGTAGCTTTTTGTCGTCGCTTACCGAACTAATCAAGGCCTTTAATAAAGGTTCCTCCGCGGCGTTGATATCGACTTTGCCGGATTCGGCGATAATTCGGATCCGAATTTCGCTATCGTTGCCCGGTATTCGATAGATACTGCCATCCGCGTGCCAACGCCGCTCGGGATCGGCCTGTTGCAGCATGAATTGGGCAATGTTTAAACCGGTTTCCGCCAGTGCTTGGGCTTGGGCATTGTTTTTCAACGCGCCGGCGACGCTGCTTTCCCTGCGCATACTTAACGCAAAACTGCCGGCCATCAGGCTCAGCAGCGTCAAAATCCAAATGACGATTACCAGCGCCAGGCCGCGTTGCCGATGGGTTGCCTGTGCACGAAGCATGCTATTCATTCGCGATGCCGGGCTGCTGATTTTGCTCGCCGAGCAACGCTTCTGCGTTCGGCTGGCCGTTGATTTTTAATGCAAATATCATGTCCGGCCAAAAACTGTCGTCGTTTAGTGCGATGCTGACTTTTACCAGTTTGGGTAACTGGCCGGTGGCTTGTCCTTGCCATTCGTCCAGCCAAGCACCATTACCGTCAACGTTGTCAGCCGATGCGCCAAAGTAACTGATTTTGAAATGCCGTAAGTTTTCCAATAGCACGACCGGTTCGGCGTCGGCCGGTATCGATTCGGTTTGCCGGTAAGGGGTTAATGCGACTTTCAGGGTCGACGGCTGCTGCGGGTCCAGGCCGACATGAAACACTTGTAAGCCCTTGCGTGCCGACGCGGCCGGCAGCGCAGAGACAAAGCTGATGCTTTGCGGCAAGCCTTCGAAAGCCAGTTTCGGCAATTCTTGCGATGCCAGTTGTTGGTCGTTTTGTGCTTGGTTTTCCTGGATGATAGGGAAGGGTTTGGTATTGCTCAAATGCCGTTTGAAGAATTGGTAAACCACGGCTTTTTTATTCACTTCGCTGATTTTGGCTTCACCGCTGTTCCAGCTTTCCGCGGCTATCCGCAAACTGGCGAAGAGCAAGACCACCATGATCCCCAGCAAGCTGATGGCTATCAGCATTTCGATCAGCGTAAATCCTTTTACCGATGAACGTTGCGACACTAGCCCGGACCTGGTTGTTGTAGTTTTAAGGTATGCAATTCCACGGCACGCGGTTGTTCTGCCTCACCCCACGCCACCACTACCCGCACCGACATCAACACCGGCGCCGGTTTTTGTTGATCGGGATCCGTATCTCTCAGACTGGCACGGGATTGCACTGGCGTCGCCGGATTGACCGTGATTTGCCAGTCGTATTTATCGCCTTCCGTGCCCTGGCTTTCGCCGGTTGTCAGCTCTGTCTCCACCCCGGTGCGGGCCATCAGCGATTCGGCGATTTGCACCGCGATAGTGTATTCCTCGGAAATGACGGCATTGTTAACGCCTGTGCCGAAGATGCGCAGTAGTATCGTCAACGCTATCGCCATGATGGAAAAGGCGACCAGAATTTCCAGCAGGGAAAAGCCTTTATGCCGCTGCATCGGAAATACTGACCTGGCCGGTAATCCAGTTAACGTCGATGCGGCGCAATTGATTACCCCATTCCAGCGTGATTCTGCCGCCGGTGGACGAGCCGTCGCCGAAGAAACGAATATGGCCTTGCTCGCCTTCGCTAAACTCTTCCTCCGCGACCACTAAGGACACGTCAATCTCTTCGGCAAACGGATAAGTTTTGTCGTGGTTACTGATGCGGTAACTGTTGTCTTGCAGGTCGATGGCGACACTGACCGGCTTTTGCGTCATCAGTGCCTGGCCGTGCGCGTAACGCAGGGCTGAGGCCATATCCCTGGCGACGGCTTGTAGCTTGGTACTGCGGTTGCCGGAGCCGATATTGCTGCCGACCACCGCAAAAGCCAGCACGCTGATCAGCAGTACGATGATCAGCTCGATCAGCGTAAAGCCTTGCATACGTTGGCGGGCGGGCAGGGCGGTCATTTATTCCCAGCTGTTGATATCCTGATCTTCGCCTTCGCCGCCCTCTTTTTCATCGGCACCATAGCTGAACAAATCGAACTTACCGTGTTGGCCGGGGAAGACATAGTGATAATCCTGATTCCAAGGATCTTGCGGGATTTTGTCCTTCCGCAGGTAGGGGCCGTTCCAGCGCTTGGCATCGGCCGGTCTTTCCACTAACGCGGCCAAGCCTTGTTGGCTGGTGGGGTAGCGGCCTTCATCCAGTTTGTACATGTCCAGCGACGCCGCCAGATCCTCGATTTGTACTCTGGCGGCCTTGGTTTTGGAGGCGCCCATATGTTTCATCACCTGCGGGCCAACAATCCCGGCCAGCATGGCGATAATGCCCAATACCACCAATAATTCCAGCAAGGTAAAACCGCCGTGGCGGCGTAACATGTGTTTCATTTGCAAAACTCCTTCTATAAAAATGGATGGTACCGGCGAATTCATTCGCCCATGCGCCTAAGCCGCCAGATCGTTTACGCTCAAAATAGCCAGTAAGATGGAAACGATGATGCCGCCTATCATCAAGCCCAGCGAAATGATCAAGGCCGGTTCCAACAGCGCCAGCATCCGCTGGATGGTGGTCTTTAGCTGCTTGTCGTAAATGGTAGCTACCCGCATCAGCATTTCCTCCAGCTTGCCGGTTTCCTCGCCCATTTTAATCATTTGCACCGCCAGTTTGGGAAACAGGTTTTGCTGGGCCAAGGCGTCCGACATGGTCCGGCCTTGCTTGAGCTGGGCTTCGGCATGCTCCAACAGATCGGCCAAGACTATATTGCCGACGGTTTCCCGGACGATGCCCAGCGATTTCAAAATCGACACGCCGTTGCCCAATAACGTGCCGAAGGTACGGCTGAAATTGGCTATTTCCATGGTCAGGATGATCTCGCCGAACAACGGAAACTTCAGTAGCCGGCCGTCCCAGGCTTTCTTGCCGGCCGGATCGGCCAACTGCAATTTTATAGTTTGCACGCTGCCGACAATAACAATCAGCAGTACCCACCAATAACTTTGCAGAAACTCGGCCAGGCCAATCACTATCTGGGTTGGCACCGGCAAGGCTTGGCCGGCGCTATCGAACATTTCCTTAAACTGCGGGACTACGAAGGTCAGCATTACGAACAATGAGGCCAGCGACATCAGCAACAAAATGGCCGGGTAAATCAACGCGGTGCTGACCGTGTCTTTCAGTTCCTGCGAACGTTCCATGTATTCCGACAAGCGCAGCAACACCCCGCCCAGATTGCCGCCCATTTCCCCGGCGCGGATCATGTTCAGATAAAATTTGGAAAACACCCCGCTCTGGCTTTCCAAGGCATCGGCTAGTGCCTTGCCGGCTTTGACCTTTTCCAGCACTTCGCCGACTAGTTTATTCAGTTTCGGATTTTCCTCGGTCAACTGCATCAGAATCGTTAACGACCGATCCAGCGGCAAACCGGATTCCAGCAAGGTCGCCAATTCGCCGGTCAGCATACCGATTTCTTTTTGCGACAGTTTGACGGTAGCAGACTTTAGTTTGAACCCCAGAAAGGTCTTATCTTTCGCCAATTCAATACGGATAGGAATCAAGCCCTGGTTTTGCAATTCCAGCAGCAAGGCCTGCTCGTCTGCAGCATTACGCACACCCTCTTCGGCGACACCCTGACTGTTGACAGCTTTGTAGGAGAATAAAGGCATGTATTTGTTTAGTTTGCTTTTTAGCTGGGTTTGCGCTTCGGTACTCGGCAATGTTTTTGCAATGCCAAAACATGGACACTCGATAACCGTGGCGTAGCGTGTATATGTCTATCACATTTCATGTTACTAGCCCGGCCCTATTGATCACGGATATTCCGATCAAATTGAGTTCATCTAAGCCCAGACGGATATGCCCTTCGATAGCCAAGGGCATATAGGTGACCGGGTATTTAAGGGCCGGGTTAATCATCACGCAGATTCGGTCTGGCGAGGCTTAATTCCGCCGGCAAAACATGCTCGCCACTATAAAGTAGTTGCGGGCGTATCTCAAAACTCCATGCGTATCCCGACATTAAAGGCGTGGCGGGAAACGTATTCCTGGCCGAAGGTGGTGTCGTATTGCACGAACGCCGAGCCGCCAAACGGCAGTTGGGCGGATAAACCGGCGCGCAGATTGATGTAGTCCTTATCGACGCTAAAACTGTTGGTGGTAAAGGCATTGTTAGGCGAATCGACGAAGCGGGTGGTAATCAAGGAGTTTTTGTTGAACCACTGATGCTCCCACTCGACATTCACTTGCGAAACCAGCACGCCCACCGGCGTGCTCAGCGCATGCGAGACCATCGCGCCGATACTGCTGCTCAACGACTCGTTGTCCAGCTCGCCGACTATCATGTTCATGCCTAAACCTGCACCTTGTTCCTTGCGGCCGTTGACAAAGTTGTAACCGTATTCCGTGCGGCCTCTAAGGCCGAATGTCCATTCTTTTACCGCTATGTCGTAACCGCTGCTGAGGCTGGTGCGATTTTGCCAGCCATCGGTTTGGCTGGATGCCGTTTCATTAATCGCTGTGCCGTTGGCGTCGTTATAAAGTGTGACACGTTTGGAATCGTATTGGTTATAAGTCAGGTTGTTGACCAGATCAACGTACCAGTTATCGGTCAGGTTTAACGAGCCGAAGGCTGATAAGGTGTACCCGTCTATGCTTTGGCTGCCGCCCTGTTGGGAAATCAGGGCCGTGCTGCTGCCGTAGCCGGCAGACAAACCCAAGAGTAGCCGTTTGCTCAAGCGATAGTCGGCACCGGCAGTGACGGCGGACATCGTGGACGCATAACCGCGTTGAACGACCGTCGCGGTTCTATCAGCCCATTCGAATTGGCCGTTAATGAATAAGCCCAAATTGCTGAAGCCGGAGATAAGATCGGTGCCGTTGCCGTCGTTATCCGTGCTTAAGGAAATACTGACCGAGGAGGGAGCATTGGATGAGGATTGACCGTCTTTTTCCGGCGTTGAAGCCTGAATGCTGATAGCGTTAGAACTGGGTGTGTTGGGTGAGCTGCCTAAACTGGGCGAACTGGCTGAACTGGTGGGCGCACTGGGTGTACTACTAGGCGTGTTTATGCTGCTTGACGCATTCGGTGAGCTGATACTGTTGGGTGCGCTGAGAACGCCCGGAGCGCTGCCGATAGCCATTGAACTGCTTACCGGTGTGTTGAACGTGGGGGACGACTTGAAACTTGACGCGGAACCGGCGCCGACGCTTGCGGACCTCAGGGTGACGAGTCGCTGAGTGATGTTGCCGGTCTGCAATTTGGCTATTTGGTTCGATACGGTTTGTTCCGCCGCGATTTGACCAGGGCTGATTTGCCGCAACGCGCTGATGAATTGGTCTACTTTGCTGGCATCGGCGTTACCGTTTGCTAAAAAGGGTTTCAAGCCGTTCAATAGATTCTGCAGATTAGTTGGGGTTGAGGCACTGCAGTCTATTTGCTGTAAGGCGTTGGCCAAGGATTGCACGTCGGCGGGGACCAGATTGGGCAATCTGGGCACCATGGTCAGCAAAAACTGCTTTTCCTGCTTGGAAAATATAAACATATCGCTGGAGCCTTCCGGACAGGTAATGCTTTGGTTAAAATTTCCGGAGATGCTGCCGCTGGTGGTTTGCAACAGCACAGACTGCGAAAAAGCCTGTTGCGGCGAGAAGTTAGGCTGGCTGGCCAAGCGTTGTAAGTTAAGCTTTGCGCCTTGAATATCGATGCTGCGCGCAGTAATCGAATCGGTTACCAACTGTCCGTTTACCCCGCCCAATTCCAAATTCAAGCTGCTGGATTGGCGGAAAATCAAATCAGCCGATGCGGCGTCAATGGCCGCTATCCCTTGCCCATTGGCACCCGGCCCCGGCGAGAAACTGTTGTTTATGTCCACGATGCCGGCGTAAGAACCGCTGCCGGATACCGGCCCGTTCAAAGTCAAGTGCGAACCGGCGATGCCGACCGTGCCATTGTTGATGAGCGGACCGCTGACGCTGCCGTTGCCGCCGAAGCTGCCGGCTTGTATGTCGGTCAAAGCCTGACTCCAAACCCCATCTACCCGGGTAGTGCCCGCTGTTTGCCGGTAAGTGCCGTTGCCGATAAACGAGGCATTGCTGGTCACGCGCACATTGCCGGAATTAATGACCGTCGATTGATTGTTGAGGATGAAATTGCCGTTCAGCAATAAGTCGCTGGCGGAGCCTCCTGAGCCGCTGATAATCAAGCTACCTGGGCCGCGCATCTCACCGCCGGAAAGCACTGCGGATTGCACTCTTAATTCGCCAGGGCCCGATAATATGCCGCCAGTCTGCACGTAACGACTCACCTCGGTGCTGGTGTGCTGTAAATTGACGGTGCCGTTGTTTATGGTAAAAGTGCTACCCAGATTGAGCTGCTTGGTCGCTGCGGACGAAAAATTGACGGTGCCGCCGGATACCGTCGTGGAATTGCTTACTGAATAATCGCCGGCGATAGTGGTTGTTCCGCCGCTGAACACCGCATCGGTGGCCGTTAGGGCAACGCCGGCGTTGACTAGATTTGTCCCACCGCTAAAAGTGATATTGGCTGTGCCAAGGTTGGTGCCGGCATTGAATTGTTGCGTGCCTGCGCCGAATTGCAAGGTGCCGTTGCCGGTGAAATTGCCGGAGTGGGTATTGCTGCCGGTAAAATTCAATACGCCGGCATCTACCAGTGTGTTACCGGTGTAGCTGTTAGTGCCGCTCAAGGTCACCGTACCCGAAGTGGTTTTGTTCAAACCCGCGCCACCACCCAAATTGGCGCTGACCTTGCCGGATTGAAGATCGAACGCACTGTTCGAGGTCAAGGTGCCGGTGCCGGTGATAGACCCCGACAGCAGTCGTACGCCTGCCACTATGTCGTTATGGTTGCCCAGAGCAAAGGTGCCGCCGTTGACGATCAGACTGGAGGCATTGGCGAGCACGTCGCTGGTGCCCAAGGCCAACGTGCCGGCGCTGACTTGGGTGTTGCCGGTGTAGGTATTGCTGCCGCTTAGCGTCACGGTACCTGCGGTGGTTTTACTCAAGCCCACGCTGCCGCCTAAATTGGCGCTGACCGTGCCTGATTGCACATCAAACGCGCTGGTCGAAGTCAAAGTGCCCGTGCCGGTAATCGAGCCGGACGTTAATTGCACGCCGGCGACGGTGTCGTTGTTCGCACCCAAATCGAAAGTGCCGCCGTTGACGACCAGACTGGACGTATTGGCAAGCACATCGCCGGCGCCCAAGGCCAACGTGCCGGCACTGACTTGGGTGTTGCCGGTGTAAGTATTGCTGCCGCTCAGCGTCACGGTACCTGCGGTGGTTTTGGTCAATCCGACGCTGCCGCCTAGTGCGGCACTGACCGTACCGGCTTGCATATCAAAGTCACTGGTTGACGTTAACGTGCCGGTGCCGGTAATCGAGCCGGACGTTAATTGCACGCCGGCGACGGTGTCGTTGTTCGCACCCAAATCAAAAGTGCCGCCGTTGACGATCAGACTGGAGGCATTCGCAAGTACATCGCCGGCGCCCAAGGCCAACGTGCCAGCATTGACTTGGGTGTTGCCGGTGTAGGTATTCGCCCCGCTCAGTGTCACGGTGCCGGCGGTGGTTTTATTCAAGCCCACACTGCCGCCCAACGCCGCGCTGACCGTGCCAGCTTGCATATCAAAGTCGCTGGTTGACGTTAACGTGCCGGTGCCGGTAATCGAGCCGGACGTTAATTGCACGCCGGCGACGGTGTCGTTGTTCGCACCCAAATCAAAAGTGCCGCCGTTGACGATCAGACTGGAGGCATTCGCAAGTACATCGCCGGCGCCCAAGGCCAACGTGCCAGCATTGACTTGGGTGTTGCCGGTGTAGGTATTCGCCCCGCTCAGTGTCACGGTTCCTGCGGTGGTTTTGCTCAAGCCCGCGCTGCCGCCTAAATTGGCGCTGACCGTGCCTGATTGCACATCAAACGTGCTGGTAGAAGTCAAAGTGCCGGTGCCGGTAATCGAACCGGACAGTAATTGCACGCCGGCGACGGTGTCGTTGTTCGCACCCAAATCGAAAGTGCCGCCGTTGACGATCAAGCTGGAGGTGTTGGCAAGCGCGTCACTGGCCCCCAAGGCCAACGTGCCGGCGCTGACTTGGGTGGTGCCGGTGTAAGTATTGCTGCCGCTCAGCGTCACGGTACCGGCGGTGGTTTTGTTTAGGCCGATATTGGTGCCACCTAGCTTGGCGCTGACCGTGCCTGATTGCACATCAAACGTGCTGGTCGAAGTCAAGGTGCCGGTGCCGGTAATCGAACCGGACAGTAATTGCACGCCGGCGACGGTGTCGCTGTTTGCGCCCAGATCGAAAGTGCCGCCGTTGACGATTAGGCTGGAGGTATTGGCGAGCACATTGCTGGCGCCCAAGGCCAACGTGCCGGCATTGATTTGGGTGTTGCCGGTGTAGGTATTCGTCCCGCTGAGCGTCACGCTGCCGGCGGTGGTTTTATTCAAGCCCACACTGCCGCCCAACGCCGCGCTAACCGTGCCCGCTTGCACATCAAATGTGTTGTTCGAGGTCAAGGTGCCGGAGCCGGTAATCGAACCGGACGTTAATTGCACCCCGGCCACCGTATCGTTATTGCTGCCTAGAGCGAATGTGCCGCCGTTGACGATCAGACTGGAGGCATTGGCGAGCACGTCGCTGGTGCCCAAGGTCAGGGTGCCGGCACTGACTTGGGTGTTGCCGGTGTACGTGTTGGCGCCGCTCAGGGTCACGGTGCCGGCGGTGGTTTTGTTTAGGCCGACGCTGCCGCCTAGCTTGGCGCTGACCGTGCCTGATTGCACATCAAACGTGCTGGTAGACGTCAAAGTGCCGGTGCCGGTAATCGAACCGGACAATAATTGCACGCCGGCGACGGTGTCGTTGTTCGCACCCAAATCGAAAGTGCCGCCGTTGACGATCAGATTGGAGGCATTGGCGAGCACATCGCCGGCGCCCAAGGCCAACGTGCCGGCATTTACTTGGGTGGTGCCGGTGTAAGTATTGCTGCCGCTCAGCGTCACGGTACCGGCGGTGGTTTTGTTCAAGCCCACGCTGCCGCCCAACGCCGCGCTGACCGTGCCGGCTTGCATATCAAAGTCGCTGGTTGATGTTAACGTGCCGGTGCCGGTAATCGAACCGGACAGTAATTGCACGCCGGCGACGGTGTCGTTGTTCGCACCCAAATCAAAAGTGCCGCCGTTGACGATCAGACTCGAGGCATTGGCGAGCACATCGCCGGCGCCCAAGGTCAACGTGCCGGCGTTGACTTGGGTGTTGCCGGTGTAAGTATTGGCGCCGCTCAGGGTCACGGTGCCGGCGGTGGTTTTGTTTAGGCCGACGCTGCCGCCTAGCTTGGCGCTGACCGTGCCTGATTGCACATCAAACGTGCTGGTAGACGTCAAAGTGCCGGTGCCGGTAATCGAACCGGACAATAATTGCACGCCGGCGACGGTGTCGTTGTTCGCACCCAAATCGAAAGTGCCGCCGTTGACGATCAGATTGGAGGCATTGGCGAGCACATCGCCGGCGCCCAAGGCCAACGTGCCGGCATTTACTTGGGTGGTGCCGGTGTAAGTATTGCTGCCGCTCAGCGTCACGGTACCGGCGGTGGTTTTGTTCAAGCCCACGCTGCCGCCCAACGCCGCGCTGACCGTGCCGGCTTGCATATCAAAGTCGCTGGTTGATGTTAACGTGCCGGTGCCGGTAATCGAACCGGACAGTAATTGCACGCCGGCGACGGTGTCGTTGTTCGCACCCAAATCAAAAGTGCCGCCGTTGACGATCAGACTCGAGGCATTGGCGAGCACATCGCCGGCGCCCAAGGTCAACGTGCCGGCATTTACTTGGGTGGTGCCGGTGTAAGTATTGTTGCCGCTTAGCGTCACGGTACCAGCGGTGGTTTTACTCAAGCCCACGCTGCCGCCCAACGCCGCGCTGACCGTACCGGCTTGCATATCAAAGTCGTTGTTTGAGGATAATGTGCCGGCACCGCTCAAAGTCGCGCCGGCATGCGCCAAACTGAAATTTGCCACAGTGGGCGAAATATCAAGAGCCACATTTTGGCCGACATTGATAACCGCATCATCCGCGGCTCCGGGGTTTGCGGCACATGACCAGTTAGCGGGCGTAGACCAAATATCATCTCCGCCTTGCCAGGTACAAACGGCAGCGTCGGCAGTTGAAAAAAATCCGATCAGCAACGCCGAGAAAGCGCAAGAGGCATCGGCACCGACGCTGCGCGAACGTCGTCTGGCTATCGGAGGATTATTTGCAGACTCGGCTGGCGATTGGCACATCTTGAATCCATGATGTTGATTAAAAAGTGGGTTTTAGTCATATTCCACTTGACGCTATTTGTTATGCGGTATGTTGGCTTTGTTATTCAAAGCCTTTCTAGGTTTGGATCAACGAAAGTTTGTTGTCGGGCGCCGATTAAACAGCTCAAGCTTCGGTCGTTACCCTTAATACCTCTTCTAAGGTGGTGATACCCTGCAAGGCTTTGCCGACGCCGTCTTCGTACATGGTTTGCATGCCTTCCTGGATCGCGGTTTGCTGGATCACGAAAGCTTCTTCGTGTTTCATGATTTGCTTGCGGATCGTGTCGGTCATCGTCAAAAATTCGATGATCGCCAGTCGGCCTTTATAGCCGATGCCGTTACAGGTGGGACAGCCGACCGGTTTGTGCAGCAGGATTTCGCCGGTAGGTTGCCACTGTCTAAGTTTCATTTCTTCGATCAGCGTGTCCGAGGCCGGGTGGGCTTGTTTGCAGTGCGGACAGAGGCGGCGCACCAAGCGCTGGGCCAGGATGCCGTTGATGGTCGAGCTGAGCAGGTATTCTTCCAGGCCCATGTCCTGCAAACGGGTAACACCAGCGGCGGCATCGTTGGTGTGCAGCGTGGATAACACCAAGTGACCGGTCAGTGCCGATTGCACGGCAATTTTTGCGGTTTCCAGGTCGCGCATCTCGCCGATCATAATTACATCCGGATCTTGGCGGACGATGGAGCGCAGGGCCGACGCAAAAGTCAAACCAATTTGTGGTTTGGCCTGAATCTGGTTGATGCCTTCCAGCTGATATTCCACCGGGTCTTCGACCGTGATGATCTTGCGTTCGGAGGTGTTCAGGGTTTTTAGCGCCGCATACAACGAGGTGGATTTACCGCTACCGGTCGGGCCGGTGATCAGCAAAATGCCATGCGGTTGGGCCAGCACTTCCATGAAGCGTTCAGCCTGTTTGCCGACGAAACCCAGGGTTTCGAAATCCAGTACCGCGTTTTCCTTGTCCAGCAAGCGGATCACCACGCTTTCGCCGTGCAGGGTAGGAATGGTGGAAACCCGCAAATCCAGCTCCTTACCTATCATTTGCAGTTTGATGCGGCCGTCTTGCGGCAAGCGACGCTCGGCGATATTGAGCTTGGCCATGATCTTGATCCGCGACAGCACGGCGGCGGTGGAAGCCACCGGCGGCGAGTCGATGTCCTGCAACACGCCGTCGATACGCAGGCGCACTTTCAGGCTTTGCTCGAACGGTTCGATATGCACGTCCGAGGCGCGGCTTTCCACGGCTTTTTGTAGGATGAAGTTCACCATTTTGATGATGGGCGCTTCGCTGGCTAGATCTTTTAGATGTTCCAGATCTTCGCTGCCTTCTTCCTCGACATTCAAGTTGTCCATCAGCTTGTCCATTTGCGACTTGCCTTCGCCGTATTGCAATTCCAACGCGGCGTCTATTTCCGAAAGCTGGCCGATTTGCAATTTAATGGGTTTGCCGGTGGCAAGTTGCAAAGCTTGCGTTACATAGTCGTCTTCCGGGTCCATCACCGCGACTTGGATCTGTTCGTCGTCCGCCGCCAGACCTACGGCATGGTATTGCTTTAAAAAACGCTGCGAAACACTATCCGGCAGCGGCGTTTGCGGCGGGTACTGTGCCGGACCTACGCGAGCAATCCCGCTGGCTTCGGCGAAGCTGCCGGCGATGTCGCTGTCCGAACACAAACCCAGTTTGATCAGCAGTTGCGGCACGGAGTCGTCCAATGCCGATTTTTGCATGCGGCGGACTTTACTCAAATCGCTGTCGGAGAGCTTACCTTTCCTTTTTAACAAGCTGAGAAAGGCGGCGTATTTTTCGGGGTTTTCCACGGTTTCCATGTTCACTGTATCAGCCTAAACTTGCAGAACTCGGGCGCATTGTAGCGATTTTCCACTCAGTCCGGCAGTAATTGTTTATGGGATAGTGACTCTTGTGCCGCGTTAGAGAGGGGATGAGGCGCTGCTCGAACAGTTTCTTGTTTTGGGGTGGCGAGTGTTGGGGATTTTGACGCCCTTGGGTTCCCGCTTTTGTCAGATCGCACCATGGTGAGTTGACGGTTAAATACTGATCAATTGCTTGGTAGGTTGATCATGATGGCAAGCCCCAAAGGCTTGGCATCGCCCCTATACCTGCCTGCACCTTTGTCAAAAGCAAATGTCTGTAGCCATCCTTATATAAATTCAGATGTCAGATCATTTGAAGCGTTTGACCAAACGGGTATTGCCGATACAATCCATGACAAGCTCAACAAAACGTAAATATACGGCTATGGCAGAAAGTACTCACCCCCCTAGAACGTTGCTATTGGTCGACGACGAACCGAACATTATTAATGCGCTGAAACGTACGTTGCGCAGAGATGGCTACAGCATACTCACTGCCAATGGTGCGGAAGAAGCGCTTGATTTACTTGTCGATCATAATATAGCCCTGATCATATCCGATCAGCGTATGCCTAAGATGAGCGGTGTGGAATTTTTGCGCAAAGTTAAAGAGCTCTATCCAAAAACCGTACGGGTGGTGTTATCCGGCTTTACCGATCTTGAATCGGTGACTGGCGCCATCAATGAAGGGGCGATTTACCGATTTATGACTAAGCCGTGGGATGACGAGTTGCTACGTAAGAACGTTCGCGAAGCGTTTGAATATCATGAAATGGAACAGGAAAATCAACGGCTGACTCGAGAGCTCCAACATTCAAACGATTTACTTGCCAGACTTAATCAAAGTTTGGAACAACAAGTGATGCAAAAAACCCGTGAAATCGTACATAACATCAAAATGCTGGAAATATCTCAGGAAATACTTGAACATTTGCCGTTGGCTATTCTTGGCCTTGATGAACGACACATGATCGCCTCTTCCAATCGACTTGCGGACTCGCTATTCCAGCGTTATCCCAACGAATGCTTGCTTGGCCTGCAAGCAGAGAGTGTTTTGCCCGCCCCCTTATTGCATGTATTACAGCAAACCAAGGATTCTGAAACTGCAGCAGAATTTAACGGCAGCTGCTTAGATTTAGGCAATAGCAAGACCCTGTACGTGTGGATAAGCCCAATGGGTGAACTTAGTCAATCAAAAGGCACTATAGTGGCGCTTTCGTCAGTAAAGACATAACCTTGACTGTCTCAGAAAAGTACAGAGGTGGAGTTTGCCGACATGAATACGAAATCCCAAGCGACCCTACTGGCTGATTTGCCGTCCTTACCCACTGTAATCATGGATGCCTTGCAGTTCACGGCCGACAAGCAAAACTTGTCCAATCTCGCCAACAAAATTAGTCAAGACCCACACATGGCGGTACGCATTTTGCGCGTCGCCAATTCGCCTTTTTACGGTAGGTCTCGAGAAATTGGTTCTTTGCAGGAAGCGGTGGTGGTGTTGGGGCTTAACCGGGTAAAAAACCTGTTGTTAGGCCTTGGTTTTATGAACCTGTTTCGGTTGGACCGCCAAGATTTCGACTACTCACAGTTTTGGCATCACAGCATGGCAGTCGCGGAGTGTGCTCGACAATTGGCGATTCATACCGGTATGGATCAGGATATTGCTTTTACGGCGGGATTGCTGCATGACATCGGGCTGCTGGCCATTGTTTTGTTATTTCCAGACGATTTCAGCCGTATTACTACGGGGCAACATCTCAATAGAATTGAAGCGGAACGGCGCGTTTTGGGGTTTGATCATGCGGAGATCGGCTGCAATGTCGCAAAGCATTGGAATTTACCGATGGCGATTCAGCATGCTATCGAACAGCACGAAATCCCACGCGGGCAAGATGAAGGGAAATCGTTAGAATTGATGATCCATATGGCCAATTTTCTGGTACTTGCCACACAACGCGACGACCAGGCTTTTGAGTATCCGGAGTCTATTGTGCAGATACTTGAGATGCTGAACATTCCTCTTGACCAAGCCATAGACTGGGCTAATTCTAGTCAACAATTCGCCAATCAGGTCGTCGCCAGTCTATAAATTCGGGAGCATTATGTTATTAACTGAATCGCAACAATGGGACTGGATTTATAACCTCTACCAATTAGGGCAATCCGATGCGTTTGAAGAAGATACAAACAAGATATTCGAAAAATTACTGCGTCATATTGTAGAGGGATTTAGAGCCGATACCGGCTCATTAGTCTTGTATGAAGGCGAAGACAGCAGCTGTTTAACCATAGTCGCTGCGCTCGGTTTGCCTGAGGAATGTGTCGGCAGCGCGATACCCAATGGCAACGGCGTGATAGCTTGGGTATTGGCCAACCAGCAGGCGCTATTGATCAAGGGCGACATCAATAAAGACTCGCGCTTTCTCCGCTACCCACCCAAAACCAAAACCCGCATACCGGTTGCCTCCATGTGCTGGCCATTGCAGATAGGCCAGCGCTTGATTGGCGCATTATCGGTCAACAGTTTTAACGATGAGTGTAGTTACACGGGAGCGGATTTAGACCACGGACAAAAATTAGTTAATCCGATCACGCTCGTGATCGACAACATTAGGTTACATGGTGATCAACGCAAGCGCATCCAGCAGCTTGCCAACGCAAATCAACGCTATGCCAATGCCAACCAGCAATTAATAGAGGCTCACAAACGCTTGAATGAGTCGGAAAAACGCCTTAACGACATTTTAAATTCACTGGATAGCGTGGTCTGGTCGATGGAGCCGGTCACGATGAAATTGCTGTATCTCAACAAGGCCGCCACTGAGGTATCCGGTCGGCCGGTCGAGGATTTTTTAAACGATCCGCAGTTATGGCTGAATATTATTGATCCGACTGATAGAAAGCAGGTGGAAGCCAGTCTGGCCGATTTAAAGACTAACAGTATCCAGAAAGTCATCTATCGTATTCACCGCCCCGATGGCGGGCTTCGTTGGTTGTTTCATCGCATGTGCGCCGTTTGCGATGATGCCGGCTCACCGGTACGCATCGACGGCATCACTGTGGATATTACCCAGCATAAAAATGCCGAAGACTTGCTGAAACAGCGCAATCAGGAATTACAGACAGCCCTCGACACCATACAAGAAGTCCAGCAGCAATTGGTACAGTCCGAAAAAATGTCTTCCATCGGCCAATTGGCGGCGGGCGTCGCGCATGAAATCAACAATCCTATCGGCTATATCAACTCCAATCTCACTTCATTGAAAACCTACGTGGAAGATTTGCTGGCCTTGGTGGAAAAATATGAAAAAACTGAGGGGGAATGCGCCGACGGCGAACAACTTCGGCAAATTCAGGATTTCAAGCAGCAAATCGATCTGGTTTTTTTAAAAACCGATGTGCTCGATTTATTGGTTGAGTCTCACGAGGGGGCGTCGCGCGTCAAAAAAATCGTTCAGGATCTCAAGGATTTTTCGCATGCTGGCGGTGCCGACGACTGGCAATGGACGAATTTGCACGACTGCTTGGATAGCACACTGAATATCGTCAATAACGAAATCAAATACAAAGCCCGTGTGGTCAAAGCATACGGGGACATCCCGCATGCCTGGTGTTTGCCGCATCAGTTGAATCAAGTATTTATGAATTTGCTGGTCAACGCCGCCCACGCCATTGAAAAGGAAGGTACGATCACCATCCGTACCGGCAGCGAAAACGGCACCCTTTGGGTTGAGGTCAGCGATACGGGGCAAGGTATTTTGCCCGAGCACGCCAATAAAATTTTCGACCCTTTCTTTACCACCAAACCGGTGGGCAAAGGAACGGGATTAGGACTGTCCGTTTCCTACAGCATCGTTAAAAAGCACCAGGGCGAAATTAAGGTAGACAGCCGGATCGGCGAAGGCACCACCTTTCGCGTGGTATTGCCAAAAAAAGAACAGCCGGTCGACTTATGAATTTGCCGCCATCACCAATGACTAATGATCGGCGGGCGGCTTTACTGTTTGTCGATGATGACACCAATGTGCTCAAAGCCTTGCATCGACTGTTTCGGCATGAAAATTACACGCTTTATCTTGCGGAGGGCGGTGCGGAGGGCTTGACGGTTTTGCGCGAGCATACCGTTGATATAATTGTTTGCGATATGCAGATGCCGACAATGAGCGGCGCCGAATTTTTCGCTCAAGCATTTGAGCGATGGCCCGATACCGTGCGTATCTTGTTAACAGGCTATGCCGATTTAGAATCGACTATCCAAGCAGTCAACAAAGGCCGGATTTACAGTTATTGCACGAAACCCTGGAATGGCGAAGAATTAAAACTATTGATTCATAACGCACTGCAAGAAAAACGTTTGCGTGAAGAACAGGAACGCTTATCGGCTATCATCCGGCAACAGAACGATGCACTGAAAGCCATCAACGAACATCTGGAAGAAAAAGTCGAACAACGTACAGCAGAGCTGGCGCAAGCCAATAAAACCCTGTTGCTCCACAATCAAGCCATTGAAGCCGCACGCAATGGCATCACCATTACCGATGCCAGACAAGCCGGCAATCCCCTGGTTTATGCCAACCCGGCGTTTCAACGCATTACCGGTTACGACAAAGCGGAAGTACTTGGCCGTAACCTTTCGTTTCTGCTGGGCGAGGATCATGATCAGCCTGGCTTGGAGAGTCTCCGAATTGCAATTCGCCGGAAGACAACCGGCTATGCCGTTATCCGTAATTATCGCAAGGATGGCTCGTTGTTCTGGAATGAACTGGCTATCGCGCCAATCAAAAACGCCAACGATGAAGTGACGCACTTTGTCGCTATCGTCGACGATATTACCGAATTCAAATCCAACCAGGCACAGTTGGAATATCGAGCCAACTATGATGATCTAACCGGGCTGGTCAATCGCAATCTTCTTAATGATCGTCTAAATAACGCCATCAGTACCGCGCAACGCGAGCACAAAGTATTCTGCCTGTTTTTTATGGATCTCGATGACTTTAAAGTCATCAATGACACGATGGGACATTCGGTGGGGGATGAGTTCCTAAAAATCATTGCCGGGCGACTGCTGAATTGCGTCCGAGCTTGCGATAGCGTAGCGCGATATGGCGGCGATGAATTTGTCTGTGTATGTCCAAGCATCGCTAAAACCGATGATGCTGCTTTGATCGCGGCGCGAATCATTACCGAAATCTCGCAGCCTCTACAGCTGAATGGGCACACCCTGCATGGGGCGGTAAGTATCGGCATCAGTTTTTATCCTGCAGACGGGGCGGACAAAGAGACCCTGCTTCAGCATGCGGATACCGCCATGTATGACGCTAAGGATAAGGGTAGGAATAGCTTTAGTTTTTATACTCAAGCGTTTAACCAACGCCTTATGCAGCGTTTGATGCTGGAGGAAGACTTGCGCCAGGCTTTACGATTGGAGCAATTTGTCGTCTATTATCAACCCAAGTTCGATTTGCATAGTGAACAAATTAGCGGTATGGAGGCTTTGCTGCGCTGGAACCATCCGGAAAAGGGCTTGATTCCCCCCGATCACTTCATTCCATTGACGGAAGATACCGGCTTGATTCTGCCGATAGGCGAATGGGTGTTGCATACGGCCTGTTTGCAAGCTAAAGCTTGGCAGTTGGCGGGACTACCCGCCATCAATATGGCGATCAATGTTTCACCCAAGCAGTTGCATAGTCCCACGTTTGATCAAACTATTACCCGTGTTTTACGGCAAAGTGGATTGGACGCGAGTTTTCTGGATTTGGAGATAACCGAAGGCGCGGTGATGCAAGACCCGGATAATGTAGCCATTACTTTGACCCGGCTAAAGAATATCGGCATTCGGATTTCCATGGACGATTTTGGTACGGGTTATTCAAGTTTGAGCTACTTAAAACGATTTCCCTTCGATAATCTTAAAATAGACAAGGCATTTATCAACGATATTCCGTTGGGAGAGGGCGATGTTACATTAGTGTTGACCATTATTGCGATGGCGCACAACTTTAAACTTAAAGTGGTAGCCGAAGGGGTTGAAACACAGGCACAGATGGATTTTTTGGCGCGGAATGGCTGCGATGAAATTCAGGGTTATTTCTTTAGCCGACCGTTGCCGGCTTCGGAAGTAGAGCAACTGCTGAAAAAAACCAACTGACCGGGACAGCCAATTTCGCTTATTCGCGGATAACGGGATTTTTCATCTAATGATCATGAAATAAGCCGCGTAACTCCGGCAAATGAAAGTTTTTTGTAGCAGAAAAACCGATAATGAATGCCATTCGGCGGACTGCCTGCACGTTCCCCAGGAGACTATTTTTACCTTACCGACATTAGCACCTGACTTTGAATTATAGATTATGATTAGCCCTAGTGTCTAAACCGAGGTGGGGTACTCGCTATGCTTGAATCGAAAGCTGAAGCTCTGCGGATACAAAAGCTGCACGAATGCTGCATCCTCGACACGCCCCCTGAATCAAACTTTGACGACATTGTCCGGCTAGCTGCACTAATGTGCGACACGCCTTTTGCGGTGATCACACTGGTCGATAGTGACCGCGAGTGGTTCAAAGCCAAAAAGGGCATAGCGGCCAACGAACAATCCAGAGACTGCGGATTCGGCACACAAACCCTATTACACCCGGATGTGTTGGTTGTACCGCATCTCGAGCATGACAGTCGCTTCGCGGCCAATCCCCTCGTGGTTTCCGAGCCGCATATCCGTTTCTATGCGGGCAGCCCGATTCTAGTTCCCACCGGTGAAGCATTAGGCGCACTTTGTGTGTTCGACGTTGTGCAACGAGCGTTAAGTGTCAATCAACTTGAGGGCCTCAAGATTCTTGCCGGCCAAGTCGGTACAGCCTTGGCGCGCAGACAGAAGGAAAAAAGCCGGTCCGACATCCTTGAAAAACCCACTGCCCAAGCCTTGCCGGCTGATTTGGGTCCGCAAGATACAGCGCACAACGCCGAACATTTTAACGGCGCCATATTGGATTCCTTGTCAAAACAATACTGTGTGTTGGATGGAGCTGCCAATATCTTGAAAGTCAGCAGGCCTTGGCTTGATTTCGATCAGGCATACGCCGGGGATAAAGCCAGCCTTCAACCCGGGCAAAACTATCTGGCCCTGCTGGAAACCGGGCTGACCAACGATAGGGGCGGAAAGGCGTTCGCAGAGGGTATTAGGTCGGTTTTGAACGGCGCTTTATCCAGCTTTTCGCTTGAATATCCTTATTACACCGGTTCCGGTCAGCTATGGTTTGCAGGGAAAGTCATCCTGTTTCCCGACCAGAATTTAGCCCGGCTTATCGTAATCCATGACAATATTTCCGAACATAAACAACGTGAGGAGCGGTTGCGGCAAGCAGTGGAGTCGGCGCCGAATGCCATCGTGATGGTGAATGAGTCCGGCACCATTGTTATGGTGAATGCGCAAACGGAAGCATCGTTCGGTTACGCGCGAACCGAACTGATCGGGCAGAGGGTGGAGATGTTGATTCCGGAACGTTTTCGCGGCGCACATATCGGTTTCCGCCGGGCCTATCTTGCCGATCCGGTTTCGAGGCCTATGGGGGCCGGACGCGATCTGTACGGGCTACGCAAGGACGGTACCGAATTTCCGGTCGAAATCGGCCTGGGTCTGATCGAAAGCCATGAAGAAACCCTGGTGCTCAGTTCGATCGTCGACATTACCGAGCGCAAGCGCCTGGAACAACGATTCCGGCAAGCGGTGGAGTCGGCGCCGAATGCCATTGTGATGGTGAATGAGTCCGGCACCATCGTAATGGTGAATGCGCAAACGGAAGCATCGTTCGGTTACGCGCGAACCGAACTGATCGGGCAAATGGTGGAGATGTTGATTCCCGAGCGATTTCGCGACGGACATGTCGGTTTCCGCCGGGCCTACCTAGCCGATCCGGTTTCGAGGCCGATGGGAGCCGGACGCGATCTGTACGGGCTACGCAAGGACGGCACCGAATTTCCGGTCGAAATCGGCCTGGGTCTGATCGATGACGATAACGGCATCATCGTCCTCAGCTCCATCGTTGATATTACCGAGCGCCAGAGTGCCCACGATAAGCTGAAACAAACCCTCAACGAGAAAGAAATGCTGCTTAAGGAGGTCTATCACCGGGTCAAGAATAACCTACAGGTGGTGTCCAGCCTGATCAACCTCCAAGCCGGCAATGTAACGAGTCCGGAGACCGCCGATTTACTCAAACAAAGTGCTGATCGCATCAAAGCCATGGCCTTGTTACATGAAAAACTTTATCAATCCAAAGACTTGGCCAGGATAGATTTCAACGAATACATTCGTAGCCTATCCGACCATTTGCTGTTCGGCTACGGCGCATATTCGGACAAGCTCAAGCTCAACATGAAGATAGACAATGTGTTTCTCGATGTCGATACCGCGATACCTTGCGGCCTGATCATCAACGAATTACTGTCCAACGCCATTAAGTACGCATTTCCCGGAGATCGGCGCGGCGAAATCGGCATCGCTTTCACACAGGAGCAAGGCGAATACATCCTGATAATCTCCGATAACGGCATCGGCCTTCCCAGCGAAATGGATTTCAAAAAAAGCAGCTCGCTGGGTCTGCAATTGGTTGATACCTTGACCAATCAACTCATGGGACAGATGAGCCTGGATCGGACAAACGGATCCACCTTTACTCTGCGTTTTACTAAAACTTGTTAAGCGGGAGGGGCTCCGCATGTTAGCCAGTAGAATTATGATCGTCGAGGATGAAGGCATTATTGCCATGGATATTCGTAGGCAGCTGGAAGGTTTCGGCTATGAGGTGGTTGCGACTGCTTTTTCGGGAGGCCAAGCCATTACGCTGGCCAATGAGCATAAGCCCGATTTAGTCATGATGGATATTGTGTTGAAAGGCGAGATGGACGGCATTAGCGCGGCGCATGCCATCACGGAGTCTCTGCATATTCCCGTGATTTTTCTGACAGCTTATAGCGACCCGGCCACCTTGTTGCGCGCGAAAGCCACAGGCGCATACGGCTATTTGATCAAGCCGTTCCGGCCGGATGAACTGCATGCTTCCATCGAAGTCGCGTTGTATAAGTATCAGCTGGAACGCAAGCTGAAGGAGAGCGAACAGTGGTTTGGCAAAACCCTGCACTGTATCAGTGACGCCGTCATTGCCACCGACGCTGAAGGGGTCATCCGGTTTATGAATCCGGTGGCCGAAACGATAACGGAACACAGTCTGGAACAGGCCAAAGGTAAACGGGTCAGCGAACTCATGACGCTGATAGCTGAGTCGAGCCGCAGTGTCATTGAAAACCCGGTCCTCAGTACATTACAGAATCGGACCGTGACCGGCATTGACTGCCCCACTTTGTTCGTTAGTCAGTCAGGAGTGGAAATTCCGGTGGACGACGGCGCCGCCCCGATACTCGATGACGATGGAACCTTGTTGGGTGCTGTGATGGTATTTCGGGACATCACCGCCCGTCGGCAAATGGAACATTTACTGCGGGAAAGCGAAGAACGTTTCCATAGCTCATTCGAATTGGCCGCTATCGGCATGGCGCTGATAGCCCTGGACGGCAGTTTCCTGCAAGTCAATAATGCCCTCTGTGAAATTTTTGGTTACACGCGGGATGAGTTGCTGGGCTCCAATCTGCAAATACTCACGCATGCAGACCATCATGATAAAGTAATAAACCTTTACTTGCGGCAATTGGTAACCGACGTACTGCCGACGTTTCAGATCGAGGTGGAGTGCCTTCATAAAATGGTCGGCAAGACCATTTGGACTATGATCAGCGCCTCGCTGGTTCGCACTGCCGGCGGCGAGCCGCAGTATTTCATTGTGCAAATTCAGAATATTTCCAACCGTAAATACGCCGAACAGCAATTGATCTATCTGGCCAATCACGACCCCTTGACCGGGCTACTGAATCGCGACCAGTTTCATAACCGCCTTACTCAAGCATTATCGACCGGTCAAAGACATAACCGTAAATTGGCCGTGATGTATCTGGATTTGGATCGCTTCAAGTTGATCAACGATACGCTGGGCCATCGCTTGGGCGATTTATTGCTGCAAGCCGTCAGCGACCGCCTGAGAGCCTCGGTGCGCTCGAACGATATTCTGGCTCGGTTGGGCGGTGACGAGTTTATCGTGTTGTTGAGTGACATCAACCAAATCGACGATGTAGCCAGAATTGCTCAAAAGACCCTGGACATCCTCACCCAGCCGTTTACCTTGGAAGGCAATGATCTTGTAGTAACCGCCAGCATTGGTATCAGTATTCATCCCGACGACGGCAAGGACAGTCATTCGCTGTTAATGAACGCCGACACGGCCATGTATTTGGCCAAAGACCGTGGTAAAAACAACTTTCAGTTTTATACCCTGGAAATGACTGAAAAATCGATCGAACGCATGAAGGTGGAACGGGGCCTGAGGCATGCCTTAGCCCATGATGAATTACGGCTGCATTATCAGCCTCAGGTCTGTACCGGCAGCGGCGTGGTGGTCAGCGCGGAAGCGCTGGTGCGTTGGCAGCATCCGGAATGGGGCTTGGTGTATCCGGACCGATTCATTACCGTGGCGGAAGAAACCGGACTGATCGTGCCTATTGGTGCCTGGGTGTTGCGTGAGGCCTGTTTACAAGCCAAAACCTGGATTGAAAATGATGGGCCATTCGGCGGTGTAGCCGTGAACGTATCGGCGCGCCAATTCCTCGATACCAACCTGTTTCAAACAGTAAAACGAACCTTGGCCGAAACCGGCCTTAATCCCAGCGCCCTGGAACTTGAAATCACCGAATCGGCAATTATGCAGGATCCCGAGAACACGCTGCAGGTATTGCATCAGTTTCAAGGGCTTGGGGTGCGGCTCAGCATCGACGATTTTGGTACAGGTTATTCCAGCTTGACCTACCTGCGCCGATTTCCGATACAAAGCGTCAAAATAGATCGATCCTTTGTGATTGATCTTCCTGGCGACGACGGCAGTAAAACCCTTGTCCGGGCCATCACTGCTCTGGCCCATGAGCTTAACTTGTCTGTCGTGGTCGAAGGGGTGGAAACCAAGGGTCAATTATCCTTTCTAACTGAGCAAAAATGCGATTCGCTGCAGGGCTACATGTTTAGCAGACCCGTGAGTGCGGAACAATTTCAACAGAATTTTATTAATTCCGGTTTTAAGACCTACCTTCCGAATACCTCAAACGATCAACCTTGAAATTAAAATTTAACAAAAACCAGCAACTTGTAAAGATGATTTAGGGATACAGCTCTCTTGGGTGAGGCAGCAGTTCCAATATCTTGCTGACAGGCACCACCGTTTTTGCGGCAAGGATTAAACTAGGGGTCTTTTATACAGAGGACGTGGAGGCGGGATTATGCGAAGAATCAAAGCCATAAGCTGTGTGCCCTGGGTGTTGGGCTTGTGCAGCGCTTGCAGTGCGGATTGGCCGCAGCGGCTTGGTTATCATGTGCTGCAGAACGCCGGGCAATTGCAGTGCCAAAAAGCCATGGCCAACGATTGCGAACGGCGGCAAAGTTACGACGCCTATCAGCGCGAACGGCAGCAACTCAAGTAGCCGCTAAATACTGTTCAGCAACGACAATTCCGCCGGATGCGGCAGCATGTAATAGGAGTTGTCGATAAAGTCATCCGGCTCTCTGCGGAAATGATGGCGGAGCAGGGTGAGCGGCACAATCAACGGCAATAAACCAATCCGATAGTTTTCGATGGTTTCCACCAGTTCCTGTTTGTCGTCGCTGTCCAGCTTGTGCTTTAAATAGCCCTGGATGTGTTGCAAGACATTAACATGGTTGCCGCGGGTGGCGACGATTTTCAGACAAGTCATCAAGGCTCCGATATAGGCAGCGGCGGTGTTTTCAATATCTGCGTTAGTGACGCCGGCAATAATTCTTCCCAGCTCGCGGGCCTGGTTTTGCTCGTGGCTCATCGCGATCAATTTATGCCGGCTGTGAAAGGTAATCAAACCATGCGCTGTTAAACCCTGCTCGCATAAGTCCCGCCAGCGGCGCATCACAAATACGCGCTGGATAAAGTTTTCCCGCAGGCCCGGATCACCCAGCCGGCCTTCTTCTTCCACCGGCAGGCTAGGGAAAGTGCGCTGTAAATAGTCGGCAAAAATGCCGGTGCCTTGCCGCGCGGGGATGTCGTTTTTATAAATTTTGACGCGGGTCATGCCACAGCTGGGCGAATCTTTTTTCAGAATGTAGCCGCACAAGCCGCCCAGCCAATCATGTTGCCGGGCGGAGGCCTGTTCCAAGCGGTCCGTCACGTCGAAACTATGGTCCTTCACGCCGACGCAACGAATGCCGTCCGCGGTTTCCCGCAACTGTACGCAGGGGCGGGGGATGCCCAAACCGGCTTCGACTTCCGGACAGAATGCTCTAAATTCGAAGTATTGGCCCAGCGTGCGTTCGATGTAGCTGTGATATTTGTGCGCGCCGTCGTAGCGCACTTCTTGGCCTAACAAACAGGCGCTGATGCCCACCGAAATTTTCTGCATACTTAATCCTGTTATTGCTTGGGGTGTTGGTCAAAAATCAGTTTGTCAGTGGCAAAACCCAGGGTTTTGGCTTGTTCTATTAAATCTTTTTGGATGCTCGGTTCCAGCTCCGGGCTGCGGGCCAGTATCCATAAATAATCGCGATCCGGGCCGGCGATCATCACATAGCGGTAAGCGGTTTTATCCAATGCAATGATGTTATACGCCCCGTAAAACGGTCCGAAGAAAGAGACTTTCAGGCGGCCGATCTCTGGTTTGTCAATAAAGTAAGCTTTGCCTTCGGCGATTTTTCGTTGGCCTCGCTCGGCGTCGTAGCCGCTGTTTAACACTTTGACGCCGTCGTCATCGCGCAGGCTGTATTCGGCGCTGATGTCGGTCAGGCCGCGCTCGAAGCTGTGATCGAGGCGGGCGATTTCGTACCAGGTGCCCAGATAGCGGTTCAATTCGAAGCCGTCTATCACTTTCACGCCTTCCGGGATGCCGGTGCAGGCGCATAGCAAGCTGAATAACAGTATGGGTAGATAACGCATGGTTTACTCCGCTGGCGCCGTGGTATTGCCCAGGGCTTTGAATTGGGCTTTGATTAGCTGGCTTTGTAAGCCGTGGTCAACTTTTGGTCGAGGGTAGTCGCCGGCTTGCGGATGCTTTTCCCATTTGTGGATGACTTCTGCCGGGAAGCGTTGCAACTCCGGAATCCAGGTCTTGATATACACACATTGTGGATCGAACTTTTTCTGCTGTAGCCAGGGATTGAAGATCCGGAAATACGGTTGCGCATCGCAGCCTGTGGACGCTGCCCATTGCCAGTTGCCGTTGTTGACGCAAGGGTCGTAATCCAGCAAGCGTTGCGCGAAATAGCGTTCGCCCCAGCGCCAGGATACGTGTAAATCCTTGACCAAAAACGATGCAACGATCATCCGCAAGCGGTTATGCATCCAGCCGGTTTGGTTCAATTCGCGCATGGCCGCGTCCACAATCGGAAAGCCGGTTTGGCCGTTGGCCCAGGCCCAAAAATCTTCTTGGCCGTTGCGCCACAGCAAACCGTCGTAACGCCTGTCAAAGGCGTGACCGAATACATGCGGAAAATAAAAGCCGATATGGGTGAAAAAATCCCGCCAATACAACTGCCGGAGCAAGGGATGTTCGGGATCAAGTTCGGCTTGGATGCTGTAAAAAGCCTCGCGTACCGAGCAACAGCCGAATTTTAAATAGGCTGAGAGCTGGCTGGTGGCGGCCATGGCCGGAAAATCGCGAACGGCAAGGTAGTTTTTGCAGTTGCCGATGATGGCTAATCGCGCCAACGCCGCTTGCCTGCCACCGGGCAATGCATTGTGGTGCGGCTGCTGCAGCTGCTGTATTACTTCCGGTTTGTGTCCGGCATAGGCTTTTGCCGATAGTTTACCCGCTGCCAAGCCTTGCGGAGCCGATACCGGCTGGAGCCGGGCTTGCCGGTGAAATGCGGTGAATACCTGATAAGGCTTGCCGTTGCTTCTTAAACCTTGCTCGGGTTCGGTCAGTAGCAGATCGGCTTGGCTGTGAAAAGCCAGATGCAGTGTTTCGCATTGTTCGCGCAGCTCGTTGTCCCGTTGCCGGCTGAACGGGCTGTAGTCGCGATTGACAAATACCGCTTCGATGCCTAAGTCCTGCTGCAAAGGCTGGAGCAGATGCGCCGGCTGAGCGTTGAAAATGTACAGCAGGGCGCCTTGCTGTTGCAGTTGTTGCTGCAAATCGCTCAGCGACTCCAGCATGAATTGCAAGCCCGGCGTGCTTTGGTAAGGATGGGTTTGGATTTGCCGGGGATCGAAGATAAAGCAGGCAATGACTTGCCCGGACTGGTTTAGTGCGGCGTTCAGAGCGGTGTTATCTTCCAGGCGTAAATCGCGGCGGAAAATGAACAGCGAGGTTTTGTAGGTTTTTTTTGCCATCGGCTCAACAGTCGCCCCAATGAATAATCATTTGTTGGCAATTAAACAGAATATTGGGGTAATACTGATAAATCACCCAGCGCAGCAGCAAATCGAAATATGCCGCTACCGTCATCAGTCGCGCCAAGGCGGCCCAAACTCTGCTGGCGCCTTTGTCGGAGCAACGCCACACGGCGCCGGTCCAGTAAATCAGCGGCATCGCCATAATAATATGGATGGTCACCCAGCTGGCGACGGTGAAGTTGCCTTCGTTAATTCGGTAGTCGATGAAAAACAATACGGCGTTGTACAGGATAAAAAACGGGTAAAACGCATCTTTTAAGCGCAGATAACCCAGCCAGCTCCATTGCAGGTAAAAATACAGCGTGGCCGGCGTGCGTTCTTCCCATTCCTGGGCGGGTGAGGGCGTCAGATAAAATACCAGCGTGCCCAATGCCAGCGCGACCAACAGCGCTTCGTACCAGGTGACGAACGAGGTAAAGGCAAATAGCAGGGAAAGACTGTCGATCAACATAAGAATGCCCGTTTTTATATCTAGGGTTTATGCAAAATATCGCGCAATGCGGTATCCAGCTGTGAATATTTAAATGCAAAGCCCTGGGCCAGTAACCGCTCCGGCAGAACGCGCTGGCTGCCCAAGACTAGCGCCGCCATTTCGCCCAGCAATAATTTAAGGGGCGCTTCCGGCAGCGGCAGGAGCAGTGGCCGCTGAAGTACGCTGGCCAAGCTGACGCTGAATTGTTGGTTGCTGACCGGTTCTGGGGCTGTGGCATTGTATGGGCCGCGCATTGCCGGTTGATCTAGCATCGATTCGACGATAGCCAACCAGTCGTGCAGATGTATCCAGGACATCCATTGTTTGCCATTTCCCATGCGGCCGCCTAATCCCAAGCGAAACGGCAACAGCATGCGTTTCAGTATGCCACCATTATCACCCAGCACCAAGCCGGTGCGTATTAGGCAGACCCGACTGCCGAATTTTTCCGCCGCTAAGGCTGCCGATTCCCAATCCGCGCACAACTGCTGGGAAAAATCGGCAATGCTCGCGCTATTTTCAGTCAGAAACTTATCGCCTTGATCGCCGTAGATGCCGATAGCCGAACCGCTTACCAGCACAGGCGCGGGCTGCGCCGAGGAGGCTATCCAGGCCACCAACTGCTCGGTCAGTTTAATCCGGCTATCGCGCAGCAACTGCTTGCGCGCCTCCGTCCAGCGTTGGTCGAAAATACCGGCGCCCGCCAAATTGACTACCGCTTTAAACGTGGCGGCATCCGGTAAATCGGCTACGGAACTGACCGCTTGCACGCTGTTGCCGAAAGTAGCGGCGACTTTTTCGAGGCTACGACTCAGGACCGTCACTGCATAGCCTTTTTGTATAAGCTGTTTGGCCAGTGCACTGCCCAGAAAGCCGGTGCCGCCGCTGATTAAAATCGAATTTGTATTCATAAGTTCTGCTCCGGAAACTACTGACAACCAACTGCATCGCCGACTATGGGATTGCTGGCTTAATCGGCTTCGGTATCGATGGAAGTGCGGCCTTTTGGAATCATCATTTGGTTTAATTGTTTGTTTTTAATCCAGATTACTGCGCGAAAACCCAGCAGCATAAATATCAGGAGCAAATAGAATAAAGGCTCGGCCAGGTTACCTTTAAGCTGCCAGAAATAATGAATCATTGCCGCACCGGCGGCGATATAAATAAATCGATGCAGTTTTTTCCAGCTCTTGCCCAAGAGTTTTTTGGATGCTTTGGAAGAGGTAATCCCCAATGAAAAAACAATGATATAGGCAATTAATCCAAACCAGATATACGAGCTTTCGAGAATATCGATACCGATCATTCGCCAGGCAAAAACCTGGTCTACCGCTAAATAAACCAGGACGTGCAGACTGGCGTAAAAAAAAGCGAATAAACCGAATAGTTGCCGATACTCAGTCATGCCGCGCCATTTTGTGACAGTTTGCACGGGAGTAATGGCTAAGGTTATCCATAGAAATCGCAAGGCCCAATCGCCTAAACGAATATGTAAGGCCTGCATTTGATTTGGGCCCAGATTATCGAAGGCAATATCGAACACTATCCAAAGCAGCGGGATAATGGAAACCGCGATGGTTAAAGGCCGCAAATTATTAATTGGCATAATCATTAGAAAAAATGCCTCAAATCCATATCACGATACAGGTGAGCGACCTGTTCGCCGTAACCATTGAATAATTCGGTTTGCCGACGCGGGGTAAAAAAGCCGCTGCTCAATAGTCGCTCGCTATTTTGGCTCCAACGCGGATGCGGTACGTCCGGATTGACGTTGGCGTAAAAGCCGTATTCGTTGGGGGCAAACTTGTTCCAACTGCTAATGGGCGGTCTTCTCAGCAGTTCTATTTTGACGACGGCCTTGATGCTTTTAAAGCCGTATTTCCAGGGCACCACCAAACGCAGCGGCGCGCCGTTTTGCTTGGGTAAAATGTCGCCGTACATACCTACCGCCAGTATGGTCAAGGGATGCATGGCTTCGTCGATACGCAAACCTTCGACATAGGGCCAATCCAGCATGGCCTTGCCGCGTTGCTTGGGCATGGTGTCCGGTTGTTGAACCGAGGTGAGCTTTACGAACTTGGCGTTTGATAAAGGCTTGGCGGCTTTCAGTAAATCGCCCAGCGCAAAGCCCACCCAGGGTACTACCATGGACCAGGCTTCGACGCACCGGAAACGATAGATGTATTCCTGTAAGGTGTGCCGGCTCAGAATATCTTCCAACTGGTAGATGCCGGGTTTTTCCACTTCACCGCCGATCTCCACGGACCAGGGATCTATGCGCAGGCTTTGGGCCAGGCTGGCGGGGTCTTCTTTGTTGAAGGCCAATTCGTAGTAGTTGTTGTAATTTTTTGCGGCCGCAGCCGGCGTCACCACTAACTCAGGCGCTGAGAGCGGGCTTTTGGATACGGCGCTCCAAAGTGGTTTTGAGTCGTCGGCCCCGCCGGTACGGATGCTGGTGCCGGTCAGCATCATCGCCGCCATCGCTTTGATGAGGGTGCGGCGTTGCTGAAAAACCAGGGGATCGGTAATTTCACTGCCGGGAATATTTTTTATTGTTTTTATAATCATGGCTTGATTACCGGTAACTTATAGAAGAAGTCCCACTATTTTTTGCCTTTCGGAATCCAGCCCATCAATTGGCGGATTTTACGTTCGGTAATAAATGCCAGAGAAAACAATTGAATAAAATTCTCGGCTTCAATCAAATCCAATCCTATATTGGCGGGTACCAATTCCTTGCGGGTTCCAAACATCCGGTCCCAAATCGCCAGCACTATGCCGTAATTGCTGTCATGTTCCGAGCGCAAAGTGGAATGGTGAGTGCGGTGCAGGGAAGGGGTGATAATGATTTGAGAAATCGTAGCTTCGTTGGGGACGCGGATGTTGCCGTGATGAAAAAAGATGAAAAATAACTCGATAATTTCGATGGAAAGCACTAGGTAAGCATCCACGCCGATTACTACCACGAATATACATTTGTAAATTATTTCCAGAAATAAATCGAAAACATGAAATCTAAAACCGGTGGAAACGTTAAAGCATTTGTCGCTATGGTGGATTTTATGAAAGCGCCATAAGTATTCGGACCGATGGCTGGCGTAATGCCACAGGTAAATGGCCAGATCAAAAAAAGCAAACGCCAGAATCCATTTAAGCGGACCGTTACTCAGGCCGCTTAATAATCCGTAACTGGCGAATTGTTGCGCTACCAGAAATAAGGATGAGGCTCGGAGCGCGGTTAAGATTAAATTGTTGACCAAGAAAGCCGTAGTATTGGTGACAAACGACTCTTTATAGGTTTTGGCCGGGAATGGCCGATAAGGTTTGGTTTTTTCTATGACCAGCAACAGCACGAAAGCCAGTATCGCTAATCCGAATAAGGCTTCGTTAAAAAACAGGCTACTGTCGCCTTGGCTATTTGCAGTGGTGTTCATGGAAGTCCCCAATAATGAGATATTTATCGAACGGTTTTTTTAATTTCCTTGAATAGCGTTTAATAAATTTGTCAATTCCTTGATTTCGTTATTGGCATTTATTTGTTGGGTAATGTCGTATTGCACGCCCAGATAATAAATGACTCTATTTTTCTTATCCAATAGCGGGGTTATTTTCAAATGATTGTGGAATAAAGTGCCGTCTTTTTTATAGTTTCTTAAGGTGACTTCCACTGTTTCGTGGTTTTTCATGGCTTCCACAATTTTAAAACGCGCATCTTGCTCTCTGTCTTCACCTTGCAAAAACCGGCAGTTGTGGCCGATGATCTCGTCATGGCTATATCCGGTTAAACGTTCAAATGCCTTATTGGCATAGATAATCGGCGCGTCTTCAATGTCAGGGTCGGCTAGCGTGACGCCGTTGACGCATTCGTCCAAAATAGCGGAAAGTACTTGCGGAATCAGTCCGCTATCTTTTTCAACAATAAAAGCCATGGTTAAACTCCGGGTTTTATAATAATTATGAGTTTGTAAATGCTAGTTGCATTCTACTAATATTAAATTCCTGATGTTTTCGACGGTGTTTTCCGCACCGTCTTCGATCGCGCAACGAATTAATTTTTCAAAAGGCCGCATAAATACCTCCAACTCCAAGAATTCAAAACGAAACGTCAAGCGGGTAGGTCGGCGATCTTCTTGAATGGCTTCGAGCAGATAGCTGTGTTTGTAAGGTTGGGTTAATCCTTGAAAGATCAGCTTGGATTTGGGTTGATATTCGGTAATTTCAAAAACAGATTCTATTTCGCCGTTGTTGTCGTTACGAATTTGCTTGGCCTTGGCGCCGATGAATACTTCCTTGCCGTCGAGCGGTTCAAAATCGACTACTTCCACAGCCCATTTCGGATAGTTTTCAAAAAAATTTTCACCAACATAATGAAAAACATCGTCAACAGGTTTGTCTATATCGATGCAGGCCTCGCCGGCAATGGGCTTGTGTGAGTCAAACGGAAATTTGATGTGCATTTGATGTTCCCCCTCGCGGAGCTTTCTGCTCAGCGTTGTTATTATTTTTCTGGACACGTAAAGCCAATAAAACGGTATTTAAATCTGTGCAATTAAATCGCCGTCAGGCGCTTCGGCTTTTTATGTCTAATTCTAGCCCGCTTTCTACCGGAAAATTACCAATCTCTAGTTTTGCTGGTGGCGCATGGCCGCGCAGCCGCCATAAAGCAGGTGCGATAAGCCCGAATAAATAAATAATTGCCGGTAGTTTTCGTCGATTTCAATTTGATTAATCGAGCAGTAAAACTCCAGGGAGCCAATTAATAGCAGCAGAAAAACCCCTAACGCCGCCAATGCTTCCGGGCTGTTGCTTAATTTATAAAAACTGTACGCTGCGATTTGGATTAAGCACAAATAAAACATCATTAACCGCATATTGTTTGCCAATGGACCGTACAAGTCGCTGCTATCTTCAAAAAACAGGGTATTGCCGAATATGGTGGCTGCACCGCTGATCAATAATAAAATCACCGCTACATTAAAATTAATCTGCAACAACAATTGCAGGAAATTCATGGTTTTTGTGGTTATCGATTGAGTATGCATATTGCTACCTCTGAAAAAAAGATACCCTCCAGGAGTACAGCGTTTGGAGGGTACATAGAGGAGGACTTTTAGGACGCCAATATTTGTCCTTGATCCAGGTGACCACCGGTTTCTTCGTTTATTGAGTCTTCAATCTCTTCAAACGATTTGGGTTCTTCTACTTCGGGTTCCGGTGGCGCAAGTTTTTTACCTTGTAACAGTTCGTCAATCTGATACTTATCGATGGTTTCCCAATCCATTAAGGCTTGCGCCATGTTGTGCAACACTTCGATGTTTTCTTTCAGAATAGCTTCGGCGCGGTTGTAGTTAGCATCGATCACCGCCCGAACTTCTTCATCAATAGTTTGGGCCATCTTTTCGGACATTGGTTTGGACTGCGGGCCCATATAGCCGCCTTCGCTGTCGCCGTAATCCATCGGCCCTAAACGGTCTGATAATCCCCACTTGGTGACCATGTTTCTAGCTAATTGCGTAGCCCGCATGATGTCGTTGGAAGCGCCGGTGGTGACCTTGTTTTTACCGTAAATCAAGGCTTCCGCTACCCGGCCACCGAACAAACTGGCGATCTGGCTTTCCAGCTTATCCTTGGAGGCACTGTATTGGTCGCGCTCTGGCAGGAACATCGTGATACCCAAAGCTCCGCCGCGCGGCATGATGCTGACTTTGTAGACAGGATCATGTTCAGGCACATTGCGACCGACGATGGCATGGCCGGCTTCGTGATAAGCGGTCATCAACAAGTCTTCCTTGGTCATGACCATGGTGCGTTTTTCCACACCCATGATCATTTTGTCGCGGGCTTTGTCCAAATCGTTCATGGTCACGACACGCTTTTTGTTACGCGCAGCGAACAAAGCGCCTTCGTTGATCAAGTTAGCCAATTCCGCGCCGGAAAAGCCGGGCGTGCCGCGGGCCAAATCGTTGATGTTGACGTCTTCCGCCAAAGGCACTTTGGCACCGTGCACTCTTAAAATTTGCTCTCGGCCTTTGATGTCCGGTAAACCGACTTGAACTTGCCTGTCGAAACGGCCCGGTCTCAACAAAGCCTTGTCAAGTACGTCAGCGCGGTTGGTAGCGGCGATGACGATAATGCCTTCGTTGCCGCTGAAACCGTCCATTTCCACCAGCAGCTGGTTGAGCGTTTGCTCGCGTTCATCATTACCGCCGCCGATACCGCTGCCGCCACGTTGCCGGCCTACTGCATCAATCTCGTCAATGAAGATAATGCAAGGTGCACGTTTTTTGGCTTGTTCGAACATGTCTCTGACCCTGGAAGCACCGACCCCGACGAACATTTCCACGAAATCGGAACCCGAGATGGAGAAGAACGGCACGCCTGCTTCGCCGGCAATCGCTCTGGCTAACAAGGTTTTACCGGTACCCGGAGGGCCCACCATCAGCACGCCGCGCGGAATTTTGCCGCCTAATGCTTCGTATTTGCCCGGATCTTTGAGGAAGTCGACCATTTCCACGACGTCTTCCTTGGCTTCTTCCACGCCGGCCACGTCGGTGAAGCGTACCTTGATCTGGTCTTCAGCCATCAACTTGGCTCGGCTTTTACCGAAACCCATCTGGCCGTCGCGGCCGCCCATCGCTGCCTGCTTACGCATGAAATACACCAGCACCATGATCAGCAGCAGGGTAGGCGCCCAAGAAATGAGGATGTTCATCAAAGTGGAGGGTTGTTGTGGCTTCTCGACTTTGATTTTCACGCCATACTCCAGCAATTCGTCAATCATTCTGGAGTCGTTGGGGTTGTAGGTCGCAAAGCGCGTACCGTTCTGGCGTTGGCCGTCAACGTAGTTGCCGTCTATCACCACTTCCGTAACCACTTTGTTACGCACGTCTTCGATAAAGTCGGAGTACGAAATTTCATAATGCGGATCGTATTGCGGCATGTTGCGGTTCATCACCGCCGACACCACCAACCCTGCTACGATCAGGATGGAGAGAAAAATAAACATTTTTTTCATGATAGCTGTCTCCTAACTTACTTTTCGCTGGAGAAGTATTTGAAAAAGTCGGAGTTTGGTTTTAACACCAAAGTATCCTGAGTTTTTTCAAATGAGGTTTGGTATGCCTGCAAGCTACGGTAGAACGCATAAAACTCGGGGTTTTTACCGTAGCTTTTCGCGTAAATTTCCGCTGATTGCGCATCACCGCGACCGCGAATGCTTTCCGCATCGCGCTGGGCATTGGCAACTATCACGTGTTTTTGCTTATCGGCTTCCGCGCTGATTTGTTCGGCGCTTTCGGCACCTTGCGAACGGAATTCTCTGGCGACCCGCTCGCGTTCGGCACGCATCCGTTGGTACACCGAGCTGCTGACTTCCGGCGGCAGATCGATGCGTTTAACGCGGATGTCGATCAATTCAATGCCGAACTTTTCGGCGGCCGGCGCTAATTTAGCCAGTAAGGTTTGCCTTAGTTCGTTTCGGTCTTCGGAGATCAATTGCTTGATGGTCCGCACGCCGAACTCGCTACGCATGGCGTCTTTCATGATTTGGTCCAGGCGCAGATTGGCTTGAAACTCGTCGCCGCCGACCGTGGTGTAAAAGAGACCCACATCACCGATTCGCCATTTGACGAATGAGTCAACAATAACGTTCTTCTTCTCGGAGGTAAGAAAACGCTCGGATTTGGCATCCAAGGTCAGCACACGCGCATCAAATGTACTGACGTTATTGATGATGGGGGTCTTGAAATGTAGCCCGGGGGTGTAGTCGGAGGTGACCATTTCCCCGAGGCGAAACAGAATGGCTTTTTCGTTTTCTTTGACATAAAAAACCGACATATAGGCCAGTACGCACAGGGTTAAACCGGCCGGAATTAAAACTTGGGTGGTTTTGCTGCTCATGGTTTGCTCCTGCTAGGACGTAATTCGTTGCCGGTTGATTTGCGAACGGCGTTTTTGTCGCCGTTGTGCGGTTCTGCGCTAACTTCCGGTTCCGTATGGCTGGCAGCGGGCTGCGCATGTTGAGTAATGGTTTGCGGCAAGGGCATATACATCATCGGGCTGGATTGGTCTTCGTTCAGCATGATTTTATTGGTGCTGCTGTACAGCTTTTCTTTGGCTTCCAGGTACAAACGCTTGCGGGTGATGGCGGGGCTTTTTTCGTATTCCACCAGCAATTGATCGAACCGTTCGGTTTCACCTTTGGCTTTGGCGACTTTCTCGGCTTCGTAAGCTTCCGCTTCCTGAATAATCCGTGATGCCGCGCCGCGTGCTTTAGGAATTACTTCGTTGCTGTAGGCTTCGGCTTCGTTTATCAAGCGTTGTTTATCTTCCCTGGCCCGAATCGCGTCTTCAAAGGCGCCTTGCACTTCTTCGGGTGGTTGTGCATCCTGCAAGTTGACACTGGCGATGCTGATGCCGGCTTTGTAAGCATCCATCGCTTCCTGGATTTGTTCTTTGATCTCGGCGACGATCTGGCTACGGCCTTCGGTTAACACGAAGTCCATATTGTTGCGGCCAATCACCGCCCGCTCCACGCTTTCAGTCAGTTGTTTCAACGTGTTTTCGTTGTTTTTGACATTGAACAAGTAGTCTCGGGCGTTATTGATTTGATACTGCACAGCCAGACGCACGGTAATGATGTTTTCGTCCGCGGTCAGCATTAGCGATTCCTGTGGAATCACAGATGATTTGTTCACCCGGCTGGCGTCGGTGTAGCCCACTTCGATAAACCGTTGCTGCTCTACGTTGACATTGGCGACGCTTTCGATGGGCGCGGGAATATGCCAGTGTGGGCCGGGTAGGGTGGTTTCCGTGTAAGCGCCAAAGCGGCTTACCACGCCTCGATTGCCTTGGTCCACGATGTAAACGCCGCTGGCCAGCCAGACGACGGTCAACGTGCCACCCACGGCGGCGGCGATGTTGGTTAACGAAAACATACTCTTATGATCGTTGAAGAAGTCGCCCGCTTTGGTAGAGACGTGCTTCCACTGCTTATCCAATTCCAACTTCCAGTCGGACTGCGGCGTTTGCTTACTGGTGTTTTGTTTTTCTGATGACATAATCACTCCTCTTGTAGTGTTAGCCTGACCTGGGTCAATGATTGTTATTGTTAGCCGTCCTTGGGTTCGAGAAATAGCATAAGGTCAAAGCCAAATTGTTGTTTCAGTTTTTTTAAAGCTTCATTTTGAATTTGCCTAACTCTCTCCCGAGTAACATGCAGCTGATCCGCTACTGCCTGCAAGGTCATTTCCGTGTGATCGCGCAGACCGAAACGCATTGTTAAAATCGCCGCCTGTTTTTCAGGTAACGAAGCAACTGCTTTGTCGACATATTGAGCCAGATCCTGATCAATTAGTTCATCGAGTGGCAGACTGAATTGATGCTGCTGCATTTTTGCCATCAATTCCAGGTTATCGTCATCATCTCCTATAGACGCATCCAAAGAATGCGTGGCTTGATAGTAGCTGCTGATGGTTTTAATCTCTTGCTCGGATAAATCGCAAGCCAGTTTTAATTCTGCGATGCTCGGCCAGCGCTCATATCTAAGGTAGCAACTACGCATAGCTTCGAATACGGTGGCGGCTTTTTCGGCCAAAGCCACCGGAAGTCGCACAATTTTTTCTTGTTTGACAATCAGACGGGATATGGCCTGTCTGATCCAATAAATGGCGTAAGTGGAAAAGCAGATGCCGCGATCCGGATCGAATCTGTCTACTGCTTTAATGAGCCCGACCAGGCCTTCCTGCATCAAATCTTCAAAGCTCAGGTTACTGGTTTTGTACTTGTGCGCCACGAACGCCACCAAGCCGGTGTTGGCGGAGATCATTTCCTGGCGCAAGCTTCTTAATTCCCGTTTGGCTTTGCCCAAGCGTTTTTTGAAATCTGCGCCGTCTTCGGTGTCCGTGGTCAATATGCTCTCTGCTTGCGCCGCACTGTCCAACAAAAATACCGGTAACAAGTGCAGGCTGTACAACAAGCGATTCACTGAGCGGGCGATCAGGGATTGCTGGGCAAACTCCGAACCCATAAGTTGTACAACATTCTCGGCTTGTACAACTTTGCCCTGTCCGTTATTCTCACCCCAGGCAAGCTGATGGGATCTGTTGGCTGTCTCGGTATTGACCAGTAATTGCAGTAGCCTTTTATAGTCTTCCGAGTTCTTGGCTAAGATCAGATCCGAGGAGTCCACTCCCGAATCAAGATCATGCAAGAACCTGTTAATTATCAAAGCGTTGGTTTGCTTGTTCTCAAGCAATAACGCTAACAGATTCTGCCTGGCCTGTTCAACTTGAACGGCAAGTGAGTTGGGTTGGGATTCTGTTATCGAATCCATCTCGCTATCAATTGGCAATGCGGCTAAGTTGGACATAATCAATTCACTTGGTTATTTAAGTTGTTGGCAAATAACTTACTAGAATGTAGAATGTTTGTCAAAGTATTTTCTATACAAAAGTTGAACAATGTACTCAATTAAAGCGATTACCTCCTTAACCGGATTAACAGCGGAAACACTAAGAGCCTGGGAACGTCGCTACGCCTGCATCATGCCGGCGCGGAACAGCACGGGGCGGCGTTTCTATTCGCAACAGGATTTGGAAAAATTGACGCTATTGGTCAATCTGACCCGAAAGGGCCATCCCATCGGTAAGCTGGCGACCCTGGACAACCAGCAACTACAAGACTTCCAGAAGCAAGTCAGCGTACAACCGGCGAAAGAACAGTCGCCTTTGTTAGCGCAGATCATCGACTCGTTGAAACAATACAGAATCGAACGCTGCGAACAGTTGTTGAAGAAGGCTCTGATTGCCGCCGAGCCCTTGGACTACGCCAGAGACATTTTGTTGCCTGCCTTGCAAACAGTGGGCGAACTTTGGCATGACGGAAAGTTGAACATCGCCCAGGAACACATGTTTTCCAGCTGTATCAAGCGGATAGTGTTGAGCATGGTGAACAATTTGCACCACCACTCGAAAAACAATCCGGGCATGCTGTTCGCCACGCCGAGCGGCGATCCGCACGAGTTTGGCATATTGGTGAGCTGCCTGATTGCCGCCAACCAGGGATACAACTGTTACTACTTGGGTGCCGATCTGCCAGCCAAAGATATTATCGAGGCTTGTCAGCATTTGAAGCCGGACGTCATAGTCATGGGCTTGGTCAAGACGCCGCCGGAGCAAGTGACCCTTGACGAATTACAGCTGATCATAGATTCGGTCAGCAGTGAGCCCACCCAAGTATGGTTGGGCGGCAGCGGCGCTTATTTTTATTACACGCAATTGCAAAATGATTTAAGCCACTGCGAGTTGATTACCGATATTGATCATTTCAACGCCAAGGCCCAGCAACAGCAGTTGTCCAACTGAATGATAGGTTAAACTCAGGCAGCGGACTCGCGAGGCTGCTTACCGAGCTTGGCTTGGGCCTTAATCTCTGAGTCCTTCGGCTGCGCTAAGGAGAGCCTTGTCGAAAGACATGCCAGATCAGGCGTCGACAGACTCAGCCCCAATGGTGTACCCGTGTTAAACAAGGCCGAATTAATAGCTGAAGGACTTTGCGCTTCCGGCATATACCGGAATGACAAATTTTCACCTGTCCTCCATAATCAAGCCACGGCAAGTTTGCCCAAATTTCCTGTCAGTTGCTTTCGCCAATTAAAATCATGAACGAGATTACTTACGACATCGATAGTTTACTGATCGCCTGTGTGTTGCTGTTATCCATGGCGCTCACTATCGAACTGGGTTATCGCTTGGGTTTAAAAATTAACCCTAAGGTGGATGATAATTTCAAAGCCCATGTCAATTCGATCTCCGGGTCTTTACTTGGCATTCTGGCATTGCTGCTGGGGTTTACCTTCTCCTTGTCCTTACAGCGCTACGATAGTCGCAGCGAGGCGGTGGTTGACGAAGCCAATGCTATCGGTACGGCTTATTTGCGCGCGCAATTATTGCCGAAGTCGGTCAGTGCAGAAGTCAGCAGCTTAATACGCAACTACCTGGATTTGCGGGTAAGAACCGGCACTGTCGATCTCACTCAGCGTGGGCAGAGGGAAGCGCTGATCGCGGAGGCCGGACGCATGCAAGCGAAGCTTTGGGATTACGCCCGGCAAGCGAATGAGCAGGCACCCAATCCGGTGACCACCGGTTTGTTTATCCCCGCCTTAAACGATTTGATCGATAATTTTGGCAAACGCGATGCCGAGGTGAAGCGGCATGTACCCGAGTTGGTGCTGGCCCTGTTGTACGTCACCTTTGTCATGAGCGGAGCATTGGTGGGTTATACCAACGGTCTGGCCGGACATCGCACATCGTTCGTCACTTACATCATGGTCTGGTTGATTGTGGTCATGGTGTTCATTATTCTGGATTTGGACCGGCCGTATCGGGGCGTAATCCGGGTGAGTCAGCAGAGCATGATCGATTTACAGACTGCTATTCGCGATGATGGCGTTGCCGAGAGTCCGCGTTAGCATTTTTAGCAGCCGGAGCGTTTCGTCATGATGAACCTAGTCTGATCCTCATTGCCATTGTTGCTCTGATTGTTCTGGCATTGACCAGCAGACAGCCGGATACTTTCCAGGTTTCCCGGTCCATCAGTATGGTCGCGTCGCCGGCAATCGTTTTTAACCACAAAGACTTGCACGTCTAGTTGCCCTGGGCCAATAAGGCCGCATCCGCAATAGCGCGCTAATCTTGAGTTTTTGTCCACGAACTCTGCAAATAAAGCGACTCAACCTTTTGCCTCGCCCACGGCGTTTTACGCAAAAACTTCAGACTGGAGCTAATACTGGGGTCTTTGGCAAAGCAGTTGATGTCGATGCGGCTGGCCAATTCCGCCCAGCCATATTTTTCTACCAAACGGGTCAGCAGCGTTTCCAGCGTGATGCCATGCAACGGATCTTGCTTGCCGGGTTTAGTCATCGGCAGCTTCGCCAGCGTTGGTTTCGGCCTTCTTCACGCGAATCCGGTTGCCGTCCATTTCCAGACCATTCAGGGTTTTGATGGCGGCCTTGGCTTCGCCGGCTTTGGGCATCTCTACAAATCCAAAGCCTTTCGAGCTGTGGGTGTCTTTGTCCATCACCAGCGAACAGGACTGCACGCTGCCGTGTGCCGCGAACATGGCCCGCAATTCGGCTTCGGTGGTGGTGCGGGGAAGATTGCGTATCAGTAATTTCATGGGTTTACTTGTTTATGCTAAAGGCCCGCAACTATACAACTTATCGGATTTGGCTTTTTGCTAAATACGCCCTGTGCGGCAATTGCTTGAGGTTTTGTCGTTTACGCGACAATCAATCGCTTAGTCAACGCGCGGCGATAGGGCTTATTTGTGCGCAAACCCGACAATTCGCCGAGTTTGGCGGGCTAAATGGTGGCCGATTAGCGTGGTGCGATTATTGCTGCAAAGTGGTTTTCCATTTCCGGATCTTTACTATGCGCTACGAACCCTACCAAGAAGAATATGATGCGGCTCAATCCATGAGCGACGAAGATCTGTTGGAATATTTTATGTATCGCATCGTCGAAATGGACGAAGTCTGGGGCTTGAAAGAAAGCCGGCAATGGATCTTGCGGGTGGTGGACGGCCACGAAACCTTGCCGGTCTGGCCGTACCGGCGTTACGCCGACGAGGCGGCGGTCGGCGAATGGGAAAACATGATAGGCGTGGCGGAAACGCTGGATTTTTTCATGTACCAAATCTTGAACAAGCTGACCGCACAGGGCGTATTAGTAGAAATCATGCCCCGAAAAGCGGCGGCCGGCTGTCTGATCAGTCCGCAACGCTTGTTTAGTTTTCTGGAAGGTATGCGCGATTCGCGCGATTTTGTGCTGGACGACTAAGTCCGTAATCGCGCGGCCGACTGAATTTTCGGCGTCCGTAATCCCAGTGTTGCCGCTCAGAAGTATCGATTCTTTTAAAAATGTTAGAGTAAACACCTGTTAACCGGTTTTTAGAGGTGTTATGCGTTATTGGGTATTTTCCCACCTTATTAATCCGGTCCTTAAAGCAATCGATTCCGGCCGTCCAGGACATGAGGAGCGCAGGAAATTTAAGGGGCGGGTCGATAGATATGCTTTTGCATGGCTGGTGCTGGCAAATTTGCTACCCAGCCTGACGCAGGCCGATGTTTATCGTTTGTCGGTTTCGGAAAACTCGATCAATCTAATCGGCGAAACCCAGCAGGCCGTGCTGGTGGATGCTGCCTTGCCGGCGCCCACCTTGCATTGGCGAGAAGGCGAGGACGTGACCTTGCAAGTCACTAATCTACTTGCGGAACCTACTTCCATACACTGGCACGGCATTATTCTGCCTTACCAAATGGACGGTGTGCCGGGCATCAGTTTCGACGGCATTGAGCCCGGCCAGACTTTTACCTACCAGTTTAAAGTCAAGCAAAGCGGCACCTACTGGTATCACGGCCATTCCGGCATGCAGGAGCAACAGGGCTTGTTCGGCGCGCTGATCATCGCCCCGCAACAGGAGCAGCAAACGGTAGATCGCGATTACGTGGTCATGCTGTCCGACTGGCCGCGTGTCGATCCGCAGCGGACCATGGCGCGCTTAAAAAAGCAAAGTGACTATTACAATTTTCAGCAGCGCACAGTGGGCGATTTCTTCGCCGATATTCAGCGCTTGGGTTTTTGGGAGACCGTTAGTGATCGGCTGGCCTGGGGTGAAATGCGTATGGAGCCTACCGATCTGGCCGACGTGACCGGCGCCAATTACCGGTTTTTGATCAATGGCCAAACCGCGGAAGCGAAACCGCACTATCTGTTCAAGCCTGGCGAAACAGTGCGTTTGCGCTTTATCAATGCTTCGGCAATGACGCATTTTGATGTGCGTCTGCCGGGTCTGAAAATGACGGTGATTGCCGCCGACGGGCAACCCGTCGAGCCGGTTGATGTGGAGGAGTTTCGGATAGCGGTCGCGGAAACCTACGATGTGTTGGTGGAGCCGCAAACCGAACAGGCTTACAGTATTTTTGCCGAGGCGATGGATCGTAGCGGTTATGCCAGCGCGACGCTGACGCCACGCGCGGATCTACATGCTGAACTGCCCAAAATGCGACCCATGACTTTGTTGACCTTGGCGGACATGGGTGGCGAGCATGCCGGCCACTCTGCTCATGAAGTGCCGGATGAACCAGCGGTCGCTGCGGAAGTTGCGCACTCGCACGCAGAGCACTCGCTTACACAAGATTCCACCATGATGGAGCACAGCGGCCATCAGCATGCCACTGCCGAGGCGCAGTCAAATCTACATGCCGGCCACGTCATGCCAGTGGCTGATGCCAGCGATACCGCCAAACCGTTGAGCTATAGCCAGTTAATCGCCGCGCAACCCAACCATGCGCTAATGGGGCCGCCGGATCGGGAAATCAAACTCAGGCTAACCGGCAATATGCAGCGCTATATCTGGTCGTTCGACGACACCAAGTTTGCGGATGCGGAGCCGATTCGGGTCAAATTCGGCGAGCGGATTCGCTTTACCTATGTCAACGAAACCATGATGAACCATCCCATCCATATCCACGGCCTGTGGCAGTACCTGGACAATGGGAATGGCATGTACAACCCGAAAAAACATGTGATCAACGTCAAGCCCGGTCAGACGGTGAGCGTCGATGTGCCGGCAGATGCGGAAGGCGAGTGGGCCTTTCACTGTCATCTGCTGTATCACATGGATACCGGCATGTTTCGTAAATTGATCGTGGAAAGGGCTGAGCATGAACATCGTTAAAGCCCTGTTCAGTGCTCGCAATGCCTGGCTTTGCTTGGCCTTATTCTGTTCCGTTGCTACTGCGCACGATAGCTCGATGATTTTTAATCATTTCAAGGCCGACAGATTGGAATACGAAGGTAATCAAGACTTGCATCTGTTCAAATGGGACGTGCAAAACTGGACCGGCACCGACGAAAATAAACTGTGGTTGAAATCAGAAGGCGATTATTCCGCCGATCAAAACATCTTTGGCCGCGCCGACTTGCAAGTGCTGTATAGCCGAAATATTGATACGTTTTGGGACTTTCAAATCGGTGCGCGGCGGGCGATAGAACCGGAGCGCACGTTTGATGCGGTGATCGGCTTTCAAGGGCTGGCGCCGTATTTTATTGAAGTGGACAGTGCGATGTTCATTAACGAGAAAGGCAACGTGCTGGGGCGTTTGACGCTAGGTTACGAAATGCTGTTGACCCAACGCCTGATTCTGCAACCGCGGGTGGAAGTGAATGTCGCTGCAGAAGATATAAAAAATCGCGGCGTCAAGGCCGGCATTACCGAGTTTGAAGCCGGCTTTCGCTTGCGTTACGAGATCGCACGCGAATTTGCGCCTTATGTGGGTATGGACTATGTCGAGGAAGAATCACTCCGCGAGCACCAACACAGTCTACGAGGTGTCGTCGGGGTGCGGGTGTGGTATTGAGGCATTGCGGATCTGCGTAGATTCGGAAAATAATACCCAATTTTCAAGCCTGCAGGGATAGGTAAAATGTCGGCATTGCCAGGAGAAGTTTTGAAACAATCTTTTTACGATTTAAATTATGCTGATTTAGAAGCCGTTATAAAGCAGAATGATTTAAATCAATCGGTAGCAGGTATTCTATTTAATTGGCATTATAAGAAAAAAGAAAGCATGCAATGCCGAGATAATATTTCAAAATCCTCATTGGCTTTTTTTGAAAAACATTTCGATTTTTCCTTGCCGGAAATCGATACCGTGCAAGAGTCGTCAAAAGATCGAACAGTAAAATTTCTGTTTAAGCTCAAGGACCAGCACAAAGTCGAAACTGTCCTTATTCCGTTTAACAACAAATATTCTATTTGTCTGTCCTCGCAGGTTGGCTGCGCCATGAATTGCTCTTTTTGTTTTACCGGAGAACAAGGGCTTAAGCGGAATTTGACTACCAGTGAAATGGTTGGACAATTTCTGCAGGCTTGGCGTTGGTTGGCAAGCAACAGGCCAGGAGAAGAGCGGATTTTAAATATTGTTTTTATGGGGCAAGGCGAACCTTTACATAACTTTGACGCCGTTAAAAAAGCCTGTGAAATTTTTTTATCGCAACGTGGTACGTCAATTGGCGTGCAAAAGATTACGATTTCAACGGCCGGTTATATTCCCGGACTGAAAAGATGGCTCCAGGAAGTGCCCGGCGTGAACTTGGCCTTATCGCTGCATTCACCGTTCACTGAAAAAAGGAATGAACTTATTCCGATTAATAAAAAATATCCGCTCGCTGAAGTATTAACCTATATTGACGCCATACCTTTGCAAAAGAAACAATTTATTACTTATGAGTATATTCTGATAAAAGGTTTAAACGATACTGCGGATGATGCTAAAAAATTGGGCGCGTTACTGCAAGGCAAAAGGGCTTATATAAACTTAATTCCATTTAATGCTTTCCCTGGCTCACGTTACGAGAGTCCTGATCTGATTGAAGTCGAAAATTTTAAGGCAATTTTAGATACCTTTAGAATCCCGACCTTAATAAGAGGCACTAAAGGTGATGATGTATTAGCGGCATGCGGACAACTCAATTCTAAAAATTAAAAACTCCTCCCTTCAATATTCCGGCAGGATGACAATATGACAGCTGTACGGACCAGCCACACACATCCGCTGCAGATCGCAGAACTACGTGCGAGTCCTGCGCATGGACGGATCGGCATTACTTTCTGCCCCGGCAAGCACGATCACTTTGCTTACACGGGGGCCTGGGAGCGCGACCTCGGTATCGATTTGGATGCCATCGCTGCCTGGGGGGCAAAACTGGTGTTGACACTCGTCGAACCCGCAGAGCTTAAAGCCCTCAAGGTGCCGCAGCTCGGGCATGAAATTCGCCGACGCGGCATCGAATGGCGCCATTTGCCGATTGCCGATTTTTCCGTGCCTACTCTGGCTTTCGAACAGCAGTGGGTCACGCAAGGGCATGAGATCCGAGAGATTTTGCGTAGCGGCCAAGATGTGCTGGTACATTGCAAAGGCGGCTTGGGTCGGGCGGGCATGATCGCGGCGCGGCTGTTGGTGGAACTGGGCATGGACGCCGAAGAAGCGATCAATGCCGTTCGGCACGTGCGTAAGGGGGCCATCGAAACACCGGCACAACTGGCGCTGGTGCGTCGCACTAAACCCATCTCTTAAGCCGGCGCATAACGATGTGTGCCGATACTGCGACTATTGATACCACCACCCTGCAACGGATAGGCGGGCAATTGGGTAGCAATCCAGCAGGCATTTTTCAGGACGGTAACGGCCGACGCTACTACGTGAAAACACTGGAATCTGCGGCGCATGCGCGCAATGAGCTGATCGCAGCCGAGCTCTATCAACTGGCTGGAGCGCCCACTTTGACCTATGTGAGAACAATTGCGGCGGACCAGGTGGCGACAGAATGGGTCGAACTCACCAAAAAATGCGTCGCCCATCTGAACGACAGCGAACGCAAACAGGCTCGGTACTGGTTCGGTGTGCACGCCTGGACCGCCAACTGGGACGCTGCCGGCTACAATGGCGATAACCAAGGTGTTGCCGGTGGCAAAGTGCTGACATTGGATGTGGGCGGCGCACTGGCCTTTCGGGCTCAGGGCGATCCGAAAGGCAAAGCATTCGGTACCCGCGTCGACGAACTGGAGCTGTTGCGCCGCGATACCGATAACCCGCACGCCGTCAAACTCTTTTCCGAGATGAGTGCTGACGACATCAAACAGGCCATAAACGTGGTGTTACGGATTCCGGACGAGAAAATCCGCCAAGTCATTCTTGACAGTGGCGGTACCCTGGCATTGGCTGACAAAATGATTGCACGCAAAGCCAATATGGCTGGGCGCTAGTCTGTTTGTGCGGCAGCGCTAATGGATTGGTTACGAGCGGCAAAAACCCGCCGGTCGCGGTCAACATCCAATTTCATTAGCTAAGACAACTATACCCACGTTATCAAATTAACTGCAGTCACTGGGGATTTTGTGCCAGCAAATCCCCGGCAATATCGCCCAACTTCTTCAACGCCTTTTCTACCCTGTCGTTCCAAGGCACGGCGCAACTCAAGCGAATGAAATTGCCGTATTTCTTTTGCGTGGCCGAGAATAAGGGGCCGGGAGCGATGATGATATTTTCCTGGCTGGCCCGGCGGTGCAGTGCCATGGCATCGACGCCGGCCGGCAGTTCCACCCACAAGGCAAAGCCGCCTTCGGGCTGGGTTACTCGCGTGCCTTCCGGGAATAACAGGCTGACCGCGTTCACCGCCAACGCCACGTTGCGGGCATAGTCCTGGCGCACATGCCGCAGGTAGCGGTCGTAACCGCCTTGTTCCAGCATCTGCGCGACGATCAACTGATTCAAGGTCGGCACGGCCTGATGCTGCATGTATTTCAGGTTTTCCACCCTCGCCATATAGCGGCCCGGCACCAGCCAGCCCACGCGCAAGCCTGGCGACAGGGTCTTGGCAAAGGAGTTGCAATACAACACCTGGCCGTTTCGGCTCCAGGCTTTGCAAACCGAAGGTCGGCGCAAGCCAAAGCCCAGGTCGCCGTAGACGTCGTCCTCGACCAATGGAATCTGATGTTTTTCCAGCAGAGCCACCAAGGCTTGCTTGCGCTCGTCGCTCATACAGGAACCGAGCGGATTGTTGTAATTGGAGACAAGCAAACAGGCTTTGATCGGCCATTGCTCGATGGCCATTTGCAGCGCATCCAGCGACAAACCGTCGCGCGGATGCGTAGGAATCTCCAGCGCTTCCATGCCGCAGGATTCGATGACTTGCAATAAGCCGTAAAAGGTGGGCGATTCGATGGCGATCAAGTCGCCGGGTTCGCAAATAGCCATTAACGCCAGCCTGACCGCTTCGCGCGCGCCGTGGGTCACCACAATGTCGTCCGGGCTATCGGCGCATTGCAGTTCCACCATGCGCTTGGCGATTTGCCGGCGTAGTTCCTGACTACCCAGCAATTCGTCGGCGTCGAAACAGCGTTTACCAAAGCTGCGCGCCACCTTGCCGGTCGCTTGTTGCAGCGCATGAGTGGGTAAGAAATCGGCGTGCGGTACCGACGAACCCAGGTTGATCTGATACGGGTCCTTGGCGGCGCGGAGGATTTGCCGGGTCAGCGATTGGCCGGTGACCTTGGCTGGCGTCACCGGCGCATCGGAAACTTGCGGTTCCACAATCGCCTGCCGGCGAAAGCTGCTGACATAGTAACCGGAACGCGAGCGCGCCTGAATCCTGCCGCTGTCTTCCAACATCCGATAGGCTTCCAGTGCGGTTGAGATGCTGACATGCAATTGCTGACTCAACTTCCTGACACCGGGTAGCTTTTCGCCCGGCTTGTAAACACCCTGTTCGATATGCGCAATCACCGTATCCGCGACGGTTTCGTACAAGTGTTTCATGTTTTTATCCAGGTTAAGCCATGCATTTGCACTGAGCATCCACTCGTTTAAGTTCGATCAATAAGCCGTATTATAAAGCCCACTCTATGCTGGCCTTGCCGCACTGACGGCCAATTATTAAAGCTCAGCCACTGTCTTAACCGCCAATTTGCTCTTAATCACATCCGCCAAATACTCAGCATCGTCGGCAATCCCCAGGAACCGTCCGGAACCCCAAGTATGCAACCAGGGCAAGCCGATAAAATACAGACCGTCCACGTTGCTGACTCCACGATCGTATTGCGGGAAGCCGCGGCCATCGAATGCCGGCAGCTCTATCCAGCGATAGTTCGGTCTAAAACCAATGGCCCAGATGATGCTGGTGATGTTTTCGGCGTCGGCGTCGATGCGGGTGGGATCGAACTCGGGTTCCCATACTTTGCGGAACGGCGGTTCTACCGGAGCATCGATATTATGCTCGGCGATGTAACGGTCGATGTCATTGCGGATGTTGACGTAGATGTCGTCGGCATCGTCCAGGTTTTTGGTCAAATCCGGTAAAAACTCCAATAGGCTGCCGTCGATATTGGCCATGCTGCCGTAAAGTTTCACGCCTTCCAAGGCAAACTGACGCAAATCGATTTCGTGGCCGCCGCCGCGCCCGGTCAAATAGTGATTGGTTTTATGCTTGGCTTCGTCGCCCAGGGGATGGCGGTCTATGGTCAATTGATAAAAGCCCAGGTCAAACAACCATTCCGTGGTTTCGCGGCCGCGATACATGCGCGGCGAACGCGGGGCGCTACCAACGGCCAGATGTACCTTGCGACCGGCCAGATGCAAGTCTTCCATTAACTGCACGCCGGATTGGCCGGTGCCGACCACCAGCACTTCACCTTCCGGCAATTGCTCCGGATTGCGGTAATTGACGGAATGAATCTGGGTGATGTGTTTGGGCAGGCTATGGGCATAGTCGGGCACGATAGGAATATCGTAGCCGCCGGTTGCTACCACGACATGGTCGGCGGAAAACTCGCCGGCCGAGGTGCTGACATGCAACTTGCCTTGCTCGCCGCGCCAGACCCGATTCACTGTGACACCTTCCATAATGGGCGCATTCACTTTTTTGGCGAAAGCTTCGATGTAATCGACGATTTCATCTTTCAGCATAAAGCCTTGCGGATCGTCGCCCTGATAGGGAAAGTCCGGCAGTTGGCATTGCCAGTTTGGGGTGACCAAACAAAAACTGTCCCAGCGGTCGTTACGCCAGGCATGGCCGATACGGTTTTTTTCGAAGATGATATGGTCGATGCCGTGTTTTTGCAGATTGTAACTGACGGACAAACCGGCCTGGCCGCCGCCGACGATAATCGTGTCATAGTGCAGGCGGGTGTTTTCTGATTTTTCTTTCATGTCGTCCTCGTGTATTTGAGTGGGGTGTGTTGGCTTATTCGATGAATTCGATCACGCTGACCATGGGGCTGTCGCTTTCCAAAAAATGGCTGGCCTTGGCTTCGATTTCCGCCAGTTGGCTCATCGCGCTGGAACAGGTGTAACCGTATTTCTGCCGCACCCGTTCGCTGGCTATTTCCAGCGCTTCGCGGCTGTACTCGACGAATGCCGGCAAGGGATAACTTTGTCCGGGTTGGAAATAATCCTTAATTACCAGTGACGGCGAATAACACAGGCTTTCGGTTTGGTCCGGCCAGCGGACGCGGAAGCGCATTTCAGGCATGTTGAGTTCCTTTGGCGTTGATGAGTGAACGGTAAATTTCAAGGTGAGTATTGGCCGACTGCCCCCAGGAAAATTGCTCGCTTAAACGCCTAGCAATAGTTGGCAGGCTATCCGTGGGGAAATCATCGACGGCCGTCAGCATCGCGTTTGTGATCGCTGTGCTATCTTCCGGGTCGGTCCATATGCAGTCTTGATATTGCAAATAATCGATAAACGGCGGCCGTAGCGAAACAATGGCCGGCGTGCCGGAGATAATGGCCTCCAGCACTACCAGGCCAAAGCCTTCGGTCAGCGATGGAAACACCAGTGCGTCAGCCAGACGAAACAAACTCGGCATGTCGGCATCGGGCAATGGGCCGGTGATGATCAAAGCTTGGCCTGGGCCATCCTGAATGCCACTTTCAGAAACAGCGTCATTGAATCGCTGGCGATACTCATCGTGATTCAACAAGCTGGCGCCGCCGACGATGATCAACTGCGCATTGGGACGCTGCTGCAAAACTTGTCGGAATGCGGCGAAGATGCGTAAAGTATTTTTGCGCGCCTCTATGCCGCCGACTGCCAGGAAAATCGGCCCGCCACGGGTCAAGCCCAGCGACTGGCGCAGGGTGTCATCATGGGCTTGCGGCGCTGGCGAATAGCGTTGCACATCGACGCCGTTATTGACTTGGGTGGCAGCAAGCCGATGCTGCTTGTGCAATTTTTCCTGCCATTCACGGCTAACGCATAAGACTTGTTGTGCCGCCAGAAACGAGCGATTTTGCCAATTCGCCAATGAAGCCTCGTCGAAACTATCCAGATGATGCACGGTGCGGACAAAGCCATTAATGATGCCGCGTTCGCTAAGTTCGGCCATCGCGCAACCGCTGATGGCATCCTGGGCGTGGTAAATATCGAATGTCTCGGTGTCGGATTGGCTGAAGTAATCGATATACGCCTGAATACGCTGGCCCACAGTGGCGACCAGATCGCCGCTCAATCCGGCTAGCGGTATAAGGGGTGTCTGGCAGCGTACGGCGCGAAAGAATTTTTTGCCGGGTTCCGCCGCGGCGATCAAGGTCACATCGTGCCCTATATCCTGCAAGGCCTCCGCCAGTTGCATGGCATGTACCACGCCGCCGCGCGGGTTAACGGAATGGGTCAGCATGGCAATTCGTAGTCTTGGCATGGCTAGTCCTGCCGGTTTGGACCGCAGCCGATCAGGGCTTCGCTGTTTAAATCCCAGAGCAGTCGTTCTTCGTCGCCTGCTTTGAGTCTGAGTTGGCCGCTGTCGTCAGTCTTGCCAATAGCCGCGCAAGCAATGCCGCGCTGGCTAAATAGATCGATCACGGTACCGGTGTCATGCGTATCGACGCTCAACACGAAGCCGTAGCTGGGAAAGCAGCGCAACCATCTTGCCAAATCGATGTTGTCTGGACGCGGTATGGCGTCAATATCGATCACGCCGCCCAAACCGGAACATTCGAGCAGCATCAACAAGGTGCCGATTACTCCGGCATTGCTGATGTCCTTAGCGGCTGCGCATAGGTCGGTTTCGGCCAGTGTCGGCAGGATTTCCAAATCCTGGCGCAAGCGTTCGGGTGGCGCGCCGGTGCTGGCATCCCACCACAAATAAGGCTCGCGAAAGTGGCCGCGTAAGTCGATGGCTGCCAGTAGTTGTTGTTCCGGTTTGGCGGCGAAACTGCTGAGCAATTTCTTGGCGCGGCCCAGAACGGCCACCGATAATTGCGGGCGGTCGTTGCGCAGATTGCTGTGGCCGCCAACCACTGGCACGCCGTAGACTTGCGCGGCAGTTGCCATGCCTTCCAGAATCGGCTTGGCTTGATTTTCACCGTCGCTCCAAAGTGCATCGACCGCGGCGATAGGCCGACCGCCCATCGCATAAATGTCGCTGACGTTGACCATCACGCCGCAGTAGCCGGCAAACCAGGGCTGGCTGGCGACGAAGTCATTCAGATAGCCTTCGCAAGCAAGCAATAAATAGCCGGCACCATCCGGAATGGCGGCGCAGTCGTCGCCTACCGGTACATCGTTCCCACGCTGTGCGTGGGAACGCAGACTGAACCGCTCAGCGGTTCGGGACGCTGGAGCGTCCGGGGCTAGGTTCCCACGGAGACCGTGGGAACAATAAATCTTCTCAGCGGAATGCGGCGATAAGTATTTCATCACCTGGGCAATATCGCGCTTATGCGCCAATCCCAAACCTTGGCGAATGTCGAGGCTCAAATCGGCCAGCCAACTCATGCCGCGATCCGACTGGTCGTTACAAAACCGATAGCGCCGTTGGCATAAGGCGGATACCAAGCCAGATCAGCTTGCATCAGATAATGCGGCCGCCCATGCACCGTGATTTCCTGTAACGATTTCCAGTGCAGCCGGCGGAACAGCAATTGGTTGCGGCTTTGCACCTGCGCCAGAAAGCGTGTGCAACCCTGGGCGTGGGCGCTGGTGACCGCCAGTTTGATTAAAGCCGCGCCGAGACTGCCTTGTTTGCGGTAGTCCTGATCCACCGCCAATCTCGAGCCCCACCACACGCCGGGTTGCTCCTGATGAATACGCACGGTGCCAACGACTCGGTCCGGCAACCCGGCGACGCAGGCGATGGCGACGATAGGGGTGGCGATGTAGTCGATGTCGTCCAGATCGTCGCCGGCAAAGATGCCTTGTTCTTCACAGAACACCGCCTGACGTAACGCCCGCATTTGCTTATGCTCCCAATCCTCGCTGACGAATTTGATCAGGTAGGTGTTGGCAAAAAACGGTTTAAAGTCGTTGCTCCACATCTCACACCTCATAACTGGCGAGTGCCGAGCATGCGGCGCATTTGGCGCAACCGGCTTTCATGTCTTGGGACAGCAGGTTCGCCTGCTTAAGCATCGCGCCCAACGGCGGCAGGATTTGCGCCATAAAATCCGCTGTCGGCGCCGGATGGTTTTGCAAGGGTGTGCCACTGATAGGTACGAACGGCACCACGAAGGGGTAAACGCCTTTGGCGATCAAATGCTCGGAGACCGACAGAATCGCTTCCGGCGTGTCGCCCAGGCCCGCCAGGATGTAGGTACTGACCTGGCCACGGCCGAACACCGCAACCGCGGCGTCGAAGGCATCCATGTAACGCTCCAAGGAAACACTAGCCTTGCCGGGCATGATGCGGGCACGCACTTCCGGCATGACCGCTTCCAGATGCATGCCCAAACTGTCTATGCCGACGGCCTTCATGCGCTCGAACCAGAGGTCGTTATCCGGCGGCTCGCATTGGCCTTGAATCGGCAGATCGACGACCGCCTTAACGGCTTCGGCACTTTCGCAGAGCAATGCCGCGCCTCTATCGCTGAGATTCGGCGTGCCGGTGGTCATCACCATGTGTTTGACCTGATCCAGTTCGACCGCGGCTTTCGCGACCTCGGCCAATTGTTCAGGCGTTTTACGCAAGATAGTTTTGCCCGCCGCCAGAGACTGACCGATGGCGCAGAACTGGCAGGAAGTTTTGCGGTTGCCGTAACGGATGCAGGATTGCAGCAGCGTGGTCGCCAGCACATCCGCCGAATGCAGGGTAGCGATCTGCGAATAGGGAATGCCGTCGGCCGTTTGCAAATCATAAAAACGTGGTTGGCGCGGGAATTGAACCTGGCTGACCACAACGCCATCGCGGCGAATCTCGCTGATGCCGTGTGTGTCGGGCCGACTGGCGATGAACGGCGATTCGCAAGCCGACACGGTGGCGATCGGTATCATCACGGTTCGGCCGGCCAAGTTAATAGCTTTGTGATCGGAAGGCCCGGCACCGCCACGGCGGCTGGTTACGCCAACATCGCTGTCTTCCAGGCGTAAGCCTAAGGATTGCAGATCGGCGATCAGCTCTGCCACGCCGACTTTAGTGTGTGTTGATAGCGTCATCGTGGTCGCTCTCTTGGATGGGTTGAGACGAAACGGCTGGCAGGTCGCTGAACATCGGTGCCGCCGGCCTGTAGTCGATGCGCAAACTAAGTAGTTCAGGCCGGGCGTAATGGCCGACCGAATCCATCATTCGTTTACGTTTGGTGATTAAATTCATATCCAGATCGGCGATCAGCATGCCTTCGCCTTCCCGTAACGGTTCGACGACGTGCTGGCCTTCCGGCGAAATGATGGCGGTACAGCAACCGCCGCGTACGGCTTTTTGCAGGCCAGGGTCGGTGGTCACTGAGTCAATTTGCTCGTCACTAAGCCAGCCTGTGGCGTTAACGACAAAGCAGCCCGATTCCAATGCGTGATGGCGTATCGTCACTTCAATTTGCTCGGCAAAAATAGGCCCAACCAGGGAGCCCGGAAACTGGCTGCAATGGATTTGTTCGTGCTGGGCCATCAAGGCATAGCGGGCCAGCGGATTGTAATGTTCCCAACAGGCCAGCGCGCCGATGCGGCCGATGCCGGTTTCTACGACTTTTAAGCCCGATGCATCGCCCTGGCCCCAGATCATGCGCTCGTGATAGGTCGGCGTGATCTTGCGGCGTTTCAGCGCCAGGCGGCCGGTTTCATCGAAAATCAGTTGCGTGTTATATAAGCTGCCGTGGTCACGCTCGTTGATGCCCAACACCACCACAATGCCATGCGCCTTGGCTTGCGCCGCGACCGCGTCGGTAATCGGGCCAGGTACCGTCGGCGCGTAATCGTAAAGCTTCAAGTGTTCTCGGCCCTGGGTGACCGGCGGCATCACGAAGGAAAAGTAGGGGTAATAAGGCACGAAGGTTTCCGGGAACACCACGATTTGTGCGCCTTTCGCGGCGGCGTCGCTGATGGCTTGGCAAACCTTGTCGCCGGTGGCGGTGGCGGATTCGAACACCGGCGCAATCTGTACCGCCGCCGCTCTGACGATGTTGGGATTGGTCACTTTTTTCTCCTGTGGATGATCAACAAGCTCAAAACGTAGGTTGGGCTGAATGCAATGAAGCCCAACAATTTGATTTTGTTGGGTTACGCTACGCTAACCCAACCTACATTTTGGTTTTTACGACGCCCTCTCGATGAAGGGTTCGGCGTTACGGTTTATAAAGTCCAGGTATCCAGGATGAAGGCGTTGTCGCGCTGGTGCAGTAACACGATGTCTAACACATCTAGTGGGCTGATCGGACGGATGCCCGGCAACAGGCTGGGTTCGCCATGACCATACAGGGCTTGCAAGGCAAAGCGGCAGGCATAGACTTTGCCGCCTTCTTCGATGAATTTGGCAAGCTGATTGGCGTAGTTTTGATGGCCGGGAAATGATTCGTCACCCAGGCGCGGAAAACCGCGTTGCAAACCCAATGTCACGCCCGGACCATATAGCAGGATGGAGGTTTCGAAGCCTTTGCGTTGCAAACGGGTGGCTTGCAGCAGATTGACGAAGCCGATCGATCCTTCAAAGGCGACGGTATGGAATTTGACCAAGGCTTTCTGGCCTGGCTCGGCTTTGACGTCTTCAAATACTTTTTCTTCGAAATCGACAAAACAATCGCCTTTTTGATGTGCTGGTGCGGTGACTGCGGGCATGAAGTTCTCCTGGATGTTAGTAAAAAATGCCCTGTATCGGCGGGATGGATACAGGGACGTATTTCTGGCCGCCAGCGTTGCCTGGTCGACGGTGAATACTTTACTAAGCTAGGAAAAAGCCAAACAGATTCAGTTTATTGCCTAATTTTTAAGTACAGATTTAGTGAAATGAAATCTGTATGGCTTGAAAAAGCGCATAACTGTTATGGTGGCATTTCGCCAAATCATTCAATTTGCGAGCGAGCCAATCAACTCAGATCATATTTTTAGATCGCAAACACCGGATCGTGCTGTCTACTTGGAAATGCCGCCAGGGGCAGCGGCGCGAAGCCTGTCACTTTGCTGTTCTGCGCAAATATCAGTTAGCTGACGGCTGAAGCGCCGGATTGCCGGTTCTCTTCGCGGTAAACTCAACAGGCACGTGCGTCGAATAACCGCCTTCAGTTTGCATCACAAATTTAATTTCATCGCCGGCCATTTTGCCTTGATACCGATGGATAGCCTGTTGTGTGGGACCTGATCCCAGCGATTCCGGGGTTTTGGTGATAAAACGCAAGGTGCCTCCGGCGATCTCGCCTTCTAAAATGCCGTTTGGGCTGCCGGTAAATGTAGCGCTGCCATATAGCTGCGTATCGCTACCGGCGAAATCGAATCGCTCTTGATAATTAGCGTTCGGCCAGTCATAGCTGACTTGGGCTTGCCATAATCCGTTGATTGCCGGCCGCTGTTCTGCGCCGCTTAACAGATCTATTAGATTCCGGGTGGCGTTGGTAAACGTCGAAAGGCCAATAACCAGCGTGCTGACTGCAATCAACAATGACAGCAGCGGGTTGTTTCTAATCCGGGTATTGATTCTGTCCAAGCGGGTTCTTGAGTCGTTCATGGTTTTAGTATCCGTAGCATTTTGGCGTTTTGGTAGAAGGGGACTACCCGGCGAGGTTAAACGTGCCGACAGAATAAGCGTTTTGGCTGACGTTTTCTAACGGTTATCGACTAAGCCGATCAGGCTTGGGGAGCGCTGATAAGGGATGGGTGGCTCCCGCCTGCTTGGAAGCATCGGTGTTCGTGGGTTGGCTTAATGAATAGCCAGCTTGCGCTTCGCACGCCGCCAGCCGATGACGATGCCGCTTGCGCTAATCAACAAGCCGCCGGTGCTGAATACTATCAACACAATATCCCAGACAGGCCGATTGTTCAGTAAAGGCAGCCAGTCCCAACTGTGTAAAAAGGCAAATAGCCAGCGGCTGACGCGCCTACCGGCATCGAGTTTGCTGAAGTGACCGGTGTAGGGGTCGAGATGCAGCCAGGTGCTGTCGGCGTCGGCAAATTCCAAACGCAGGATAGGCAAACGTTTGTCGATGTGCCCGGTCATGGTATGCGCGGCGCGGCTGTAGTAGTAAAAATCGTATTCGTTTAACACGCTTTGCCTGGCAATTTTATTCGGAGCCATGAGCCGTTCGGCTGCGGTTTGCAGGGCAGGCCACGCGAATTTCTCGAAAACCCGGCTATCAGTCTGCGCCGTCTGGATACGGCTGCGGCCCTGACCATCAAAAGCAATGTAAAAACCTTGGCCGTTCAGTACGCGCCATTCGATTTCCCGCGGCTGAAACCCGGTATTTTGAAAACGCGCCAAGGCTTCCGCTGCGGACAAGGGGAAATACTGCGGCGAAATGTCTCCGCCCATGTAGGTCTGGAGCTTGGGTTTGGCGGCCGTGGAGTCGAATATTTTCCACGGATTCATCGAAAATAAGCCGCTGAGTATCCAAGTGAAGGCGATTACGCCAAAACCCAATCCCAGCAGGTGATGCCACCGCATCCAGGCCTCGCGGTATGGGGTTTTTGTGCCATGTTTGTAACGGCCTTGAAAACGCCAACGCAGTATGCCGACGATTAGGCCAAGCAAACTTAATACCGAACCGGCCAGCGCGGTGTAAATGACAATATCCGCCGCGTAACGATCCAAAGCGCCGCCGCGAAACGGATATAGCCAATGAATCCAGGCACCCAGCCAGTTCCAGGTGCGTTCGTGGCGATTGGCATCGCGTACCACTTCGCCGGTAGTGTTGGAAATATAAAGCAGCGTGGCTTGCTCGTCGGCCATTTGCACGCGGTGCAGCGGCCGATGTTCGTCCAGCGCTTTGGAATGCGTCCAGGCGTCTTCGTCGATGCGATCCAGATAATAGCCGTCAGCCGTCGCCAGAAAGCTGCCGGCTGACGCCAAAGCCTGGGCCGGCGTCACCTGATCGACACGGTTCCCGGTTTCGGCATCCACGGCGATTTGGGTTTTGCCGTAAGCAAATACATAACGCGGCGCGCCGGCCACGCTGGTCAAGCGCACGCTATCGGGACTTTTGGCTTGAGCACTAGCTGCGAGTGCTTGTGCAAGGTTGATGCGGCAGCGCTCAGCCGCCAAGCCAGGCAAGGCGCTCAGCTTTTCCTGTGGCGTCAGTTTGGGGTAGCCGACATACATCATCACGACGCCGGATACGAACCACATGGCCATGAAACAGCACAAGGCTATACCCAGCCAACGGTGAACCAGATATAGATTGCGCTTGAGCCCGTTGAGCATTAAAAGTCTACTTTCAATTCCATCATGAAGGTACGCGGTGCGGCGACGAAAAATAACGGGGCGTTACCGCCGCTACCCCATTCGACGTATTGCTCGTCGGACAGGTTTTTAACCCGCGCGGTGACCGTGGCTTTTGGATTAAATTTCCAGGACAGTTGGGTATCGAATACCGCATAAGCCGGGGTTTTGATCAGGTTGGCGGTATCGACGAAACGGTCGCCGACATAGCGCGAGCCAAAATTCCATTGCCAGTCGGCATCGAAATCCCAGGTCAGCCACGCATTAGCCACCCATTTGGCGACATTGGCCGGCCGATTGCCTTTTCTGGACACTGTGCTGGTGCCGACGGTTTCCAGGAATTTGTCGTACTGGGCATCGACGTAGGCCATGTTGCCTTGCACGCTCCATTCGTCGGTGAGTTGTACCCCGATATTGGCCTCTACACCGCCAGAGGACTGTGCGCCTATTGGTAGCTGCCGATTTCGGTCCGTCGGATCGGTTATCGATAGATTTTTCCGTTCGATGTAATAGCCTGCCAGTGTCGCCGAGCCTTTGCCGTCCCAAAAGTCGAATTTGGTGCCTACTTCTGCTTGCCGGCCGGTGGTGAGATCGAAGTCTTGCAGCGCGGCGAAGGTGCCGGTGGTCAAAATGCCGGACGGCGGATCGGCTGCGGTGCTGTATTGCGCATAGACATTAAACGTGGAGGTAATGTCGTACATCAATGCCGCCCGCCAGGTCACTGCGGTCCAGCGCCGGCCGAAGGCGGCGGGGTTGGTGGCGGTCGGTGGTACGAAGGAAGTACGCAAGTTTTTCGCATCCAGGCGAATGTCGTCCACCCGCACGCCCGTGATCAAGTTTAAATCGGGCACCAGGGTCAGGCGGTTTTCGGCATAGCCGGCGACGGTATACAGTTCGTTGCGGGCGTTGGAGATTGGCCCGGTGGCCAGAGGGTTGTCGTAGTAGGTGCCGGTGCTGAAATTGTATGGGTTAACGATACTGACGGTGCCTGTCGAGCTTTCCATGCTGGGTGCGCGGGTTTGCTTGTTGTAGGCAATGTCAACCCCGGCCGAAATTTTCGAAGGCAGGCTGAACCAATTACTGTTATGCACGATTTCGAATCGGTTGCCGACCAAGGCTTGATCGTGATTTACCGCAAACGATTTATTGCGGGTAATCAGCGTATTAGTGCTGTTCCAGTCGTAACCTTCTACGTTTAAATACTGGCGATCCGCTTTGTAATAGTAAAAGGTGTTTTTGAATTGGGTGTTATCGGACAGTTGATAGTCGACAATGTCGCGTAACCAAAACACCTGCTGATCAAATACCGAACCACTGGCGTTATAGTTTTTAAAGCGGGTGCCGGGGTCTATTTGGCCTTCGGTGGGCCCTAAACCGGCGGTACCCCAGGGAACTATTCTACCGTTGACGACCGGATTCAGCACCGGCGTACCCCAGTAAGAATCTCGGTCTTCCATCTGATGCTCGAAGGCGATGGTGTGCGACAGTTTGGACGTAATGTCGCTTAACAAGGAAAACGACATCACGCCGGAATCGGCTTCCGTGTGGTCGATATAGCCTTCGGAACCCAAATAACTGATGTCGGCTTGCAGCCAATTATCGGTATTACCCAGTTGGCCGTTGAAACCATAGGAAGCCCGGCGGTTTAAGTATTCACCCAGCGATACCAAGCCGTGATGTTCATCCGGGCCGCGATGCGCAATTTTGCTGACATAGTTGACCGAGCCGCCTACTGCGCCTTGGCCGTATAAAAATGTGGACGGTCCACCCAAGACTTCGACGCGATCAGTGAGCCAACTGTCGATGGGGCGGGCGGCCACGACATCATATTGCACGGTAATGCCGTTGAACAACTGCGTGATTTGCGAACCGGTGAAACCCCGCATCGAAACCGAGCCCGCCGAGCCGGGTTGCGACGATACGAGTATGCCTGGGGCTTTTTCCAAGGCTTCCTGCGTAGTCTGCGCGCCGCGCTTTTCGAAAGTCGCCCGATCAATAATCGTGATCGAAGCCGGCGTTTCGCGAGGTGTCAGGCCCAGGCGGCTGCCGGTAGCGGCTTCGGTATCCAGTTGCGGTTTTTGGTTGGGTGGATTAAAGGGAGCCGTTCCCGCTACGGTGACTGTATCCAGCGTAGTGGCAGTGTCGCTGGTTTGGCTTTGGCTAGCGGTTCTGGCCGTTTTGGGTTTGCTGTTGGTTTCGCTGGTTTTTAGATCCTCGGTCGGCGATGGCTCGGCGGCGTGGGCGATGCCGTGCAGCGAAAACAGCAAGGCGGCGACGCCTGCTAGGTGACCGGTTTGGGCAACTGGAAAATCCTGTAACTTGGTTTTTTTCATTGTTTTTATCAGGCATTTAGAAGTTAGAAGGCTTTTGGGTGGCAGCAAGTAGTGTGCCGGAAACGGAAGTCCCAACACGGCGGGTGTTGCAGGGCATAAGGGCTGAGTTTTTTAATTAATCTATGTTAGATAAATGGACGGTTTCGCGGTATATGGCTTGTTTCGCCGGCTTGGTACTGATTTAGGTCCGCGGATATTGGACTTAAAGCCTGCCGGCCGGCAATGCTAAAATGCCGCATGGGCCGGCGCTGCGGTAAACCGCCACTATCGAAAATTTAGTTAAACAATGGATCAATTATGTCGGGATTTTTTTCCAAACAACATAGCGTCGCGCAGCCCGGCTATAGCCGTTGGTTAGTGCCGCCGGCGGCTTTATCGGTGCATCTGTGCATCGGCCAAGCCTATGCGTTCAGTGTGTTCAACGATCCATTGACTCGGGTAATAGGCATCGGTACCTCCGCGCCGGAGGATTGGAAGCTGACGACACTGGGCTGGATCTTCAGCTTGGCGATTGTGTTTTTAGGTTTGTCGGCGGCGTTCGGCGGCAAATGGCTGGAAAAAGTCGGGCCACGCTTAACGATGTTCGTCGCGGCTTGCTGTTTTGGCGGTGGCTTTTTGATCTCGGCGCTGGGCGTACACCTGCACGAAATTTGGCTGATTTACCTGGGTTATGGGGTGATCGGCGGTATTGGTTTGGGTTTGGGCTATGTGTCGCCGGTATCGACGTTGATCAAATGGTTTCCCGACCGGCGCGGTATGGCGACCGGTATGGCTATCATGGGTTTCGGCGGCGGGGCGATGATAGGCGCGCCCTTGTCGGTGTTGCTGATGGACCAGTTTAAATCGGCCGAATCGGTTGGCGTAGTGCAAACATTTTTGGTGATGGGCGGCCTGTATTTTTGTTCGATGCTGATAGGCGCATTGACCATCCGCATCCCGCCGCCTGATTGGCAGCCTGCGGGATGGACGCCGCCGCTGGTGCAAAACAAAATGATCACCGATAAGCACGTTCATATCGACCAAGCTTTAAAAACCCCGCAATTTTATTTGCTGTGGCTGGTGCTGTGCCTGAATGTGACGGCCGGTATCGGTGTGCTGGGGCAAGCTTCGGTGATGATACAGGAGATGTTTAAAGGCTCGGTAACGCCGGCTTCGGCGGCCGGTTTCGTCGGTTTACTGAGTTTGTTCAATATGGGCGGGCGGTTTTTCTGGTCGTCGGCGTCGGATTATCTCGGGCGTAAAAACACCTATTTTATTTTTTTCGCGGTCGGTGCCGCCTTGTATTCCACCATACCTACCATGGGTATGAGCGGCAATATGGCGCTGTTCGTGTTGCTGTACGCCTTGATCATGAGTATGTACGGCGGTGGTTTTTCGACGATTCCGGCGTATCTGGCGGACATTTTCGGCACCCGTTTTGTCGGCGGTATCCATGGCCGATTGTTGACGGCTTGGTCAACCGCCGGTGTGTTGGGGCCGGTGTTGGTGAATTACATCCGCGAATATCAAATCGGCCAGGGCGTGGCTAAGGCCGATGCTTACAACGTGACCATGTACATCATGGCCGGATTATTGGTGGTGGGCTTTATTGCCAATCTATCGATCCGGCCGGTGCACGAGAAACATCATATGAAACACGGCGATTTCGATGAGCTGGACGGTATTTATCCGGCCGACGAAGCCGAACATTAAGCAAGGCAGGGCACTTTTTATGAATAACTCCGCATCGAGTAAATCTTCCAGCCCCTGGCTGTTGGCGGTATTCTGGCTTTATGTATTGATCCCGCTCAGTTGGGGCGTGTGGTCTACGTTGAAAAAGGCTTTGGCTTTGTTCGGCTAAGGTTTAATCGGGCTGTTGGGCGATAAATTCGTAGGCCCCCACATCAAGCGGTCCTTGTTGGCGGCGTTTTTCGCTGCCGCGCGGGTGACGGTAGACAAATTGCGGATTAAGCAGTAAACCGTTGGTGGCGAATCCTGGGGAGACGCCTTGATCGATTGCCGGCGCATTGGGTTTCAGGCGGTAATCGTAATTTGCCGGATCAAGTAACACGTTGGCCTTAGCCTTGAGGTCTTGGTTTTCCTGGCTTGGGCCAATCATGGCGGTGGCTTCGCCTATCAACAGATTGTTGATTAACATCGCAGTGGCAATACTGTGATTATTCAGAAATGAGCCGCCGGGGTAATCGTTGACGAAGGTATTGTTGACCAGATAAAGCTGTTGATTCGGCTGAGTTTGGTTGTGTTCGGCGGCAAAAGCCAGCATTGCGGCATTTTCGGTGTTTGTACCTTGATGAAACAGATTCCCTATCAGATAAGCGCCGCCGCCATCCGGTAAGTCCACCAGATAACTGGAGCCGTTACGCTCGTCGGTGATGCGATTGTAAAGAATATAGTTTTCCCTGGCCCGCGATTTGACGTTATGGCCGGTGCTGGCATCGTGGATATAAGAATTTTGCAGGGTAAAACGGCGGATATTGCCAATATAGATGTTATGGCCGAGTTTACCGTAGCGGGGATAATCGACGGTGTTGTCATTAAACTCCGAATTTTCGATCAGGATGTCGCTGTCGGGGTTAACGCCGGTCAAGATGCCCATCTGGTTGTGATGGAAATGGCAATTCCTTAGAGTCAGATGAGTACCTTCGAAGCGGATGCCGGCACCGTTCAACGCCGGCGCGCTGGCCCCGGAAAGTTCGATATTTTCAACGACCGTGTCATTGCCTTTTAGTACCCAGATCGCTTTGCCTTCCGCTGAATTGCCAAGCGCATCCAGGTGAGCGCCGCCTGCCAGTCCGCGTATGGTTAAGCGCTGCTGCGGCCAACTGGCGACGTCGCCCTCATAGAGTCCGGCATCGATGCTGACGACATCGCCGTCTTTGGCCAGTCTTGCAGCCGCGCTAGGCAGCTTAAGCGCGCGCTGCGGGCCGACTTGCCATTCGGTGCCGTGCGCCGGGAAGGCCAGCAGCCAACCAACCACACTGATCAAACATCCCGACAATATCAAGCGTTGCATCCCGGCTCCTGGTTATGGGCGGCTGTAAAATTCATTAATCCCAAGCGCTATATTCTGTCCGGTCTGCAGCGCCTTACAAAGGCGTCGGACTGAACTTGCAATATTTAAAGTAATACTTGGACCAGATAAGAGTATTATCCTGTCATCAGGCATATTTGCCAGACCTACGACTTGATTATAAGAATAGCGAGACGCTACTGGAGGAACTATGGCTTCACTTGATATGCAAGGGGCTTACGATTTGAGCAATGCCAAAATCAACGAGTTAATCACCGAAAGCACTGAAGGTAATTATGCCTTGGGCATTATTAATCAAAAAACCAATAAGTTTGTCGTCAAATACGTCGGCCGTTCGGAAACCGACCTAAACGCCCGCTTGAAGCAGCATGTCGGCAGGTATCCCAAATTTAAGTTTAGCTATGCCGCATCGCCCAAGGCCGCGTTCGAAAAAGTCTGCCAAAACTATCATGATTTCGGCGGCTCGAAAAAACTGCTGAATCACGTGCATCCGACGCGGCCAGCGGATGTGGATTGGAAATGTCCATGCTGCAACGAATTCGATTGAATTTTTGCGCCAAGTATTTCCAAGCCGTGGTTAATAGGTTGCGGAGTGATTGAAAAAGGCAAAACAGGCTTTTAAGCTCTGCGCGGTTTCCGGCGGCATGAATTCGTTGAATTTAACCCCGTAGTGGTGCTCGCCGTCGATAGGCTTGTACCATACTATGCTACACATCAGTTCCAGCGGTAGTTGCGATTCATATTGCTGAATATTGTCATAAGGAATACGCAATTGAATAGCAATCGAGCTGTTTAGCGGGCAGGGCAGTTCCACAGGCAGACGCAAACAGGCACCGGACATGCTGAAATCAGCAGTGACGCCGTCGAGAACCAAGTCGGCGATTTCGACATGGGCCAGCAAGTATTGGCTGCTGCGCGGAAATTTGCGATTCTCGTTGGCGGCGGGAGTCGCCGTCCACTGCGCATCGAAGCTAAAGTGTTCCAGCATAGTGCGCATTTTTTCGGTCACCACGTAAAGGTCGTCGCTGATGGTCCGGGTGATGTGCACTTTGGATTCGTTCTGTCCCAGCGCGTCGAATAAAGCTGCTACCCGGGTCTGCAATTGGTTGACGTTTTCCAGTTGATATTTGGACACCTGGGAGATTTGCTGCGCCGTACCCGCATTTTCTGCTATCTGACCCACAATCTCGTTGATGACTACACTGGTGGTTTCGGCTTTTTCCATGCCCTGTTTGGTGGTCTGGATGATGGAACCCATCGCCAGAGTATTTTCTTCGATGATTTTGGTTAATTCGCCAATAATGCTGGCAATTTCGGCGGTAGCGCCGGAAGCGTTTTGCGCTAGTTTCCGCACTTCATCGGCTACCACCGCAAAGCCTCTGCCGTATTCGCCGGCTCTGGCGGCTTCGATGGCCGCGTTTAAGGCCAGTAGATTGGTTTGCTCGGTGATGTTGCGGATGGTGATGGTAATATCCTGAATTTGCCGATTAGCTTGGCGCAGCGCCACGGTTTTAGCTTCCGCGTTTTCCACTTCCTTCACAACCCTGCGCATTTCATCAAGATTTTCGTTAACGGCGACAATGCCTTTATGTGCCGTGTTTTGCGTTTGCTGGGTGCGGTGGCGAATCTCAACGGAAAAGCGTTCGACTTCTTCGGTGGTGCTACGTAATTGTTCGGTAGCGGTTTTTACCTCGGACGATCTCGCTTGTTCCGAGCGGTTGGCATTGGAAATGCCGCCGGAAATATTGGATATTTGGTAGGAAGATTGGCCGATTTGCTTGCTAACCGCGTTGATCTCGCGCATATGGCGGGTTAGTTCCTGGCCCATGAGCTTCATGGTCGCCAATAGGCTGTTGGTATCGTTTTTCTCAGTGGCGACTTTGATGTCTAATTGGCCTTTGGCGATACTGCCGGCAATTTTCGACGCATAGCTGGGCTCGCCGCCCAACACGCTAAATAATTTTCGCGTCAGCCAGATATTGGCTGACACGATCAATAGTAAAGCCAGACCGGCAACCGTGGCGCTGACCGTAAACATCTGGCTCTGCATCTGATTTTGCTGCTGTGAGGCGGTGTTGGCTTGCTGTTCCACGCTGCCGGCAAGCTGATTGAGTTTGTTGGCCAGAATTTCCGAAGCCGCGTCGAAGCCATTTTCCGGCGCTTTCATGATCAGGTTGCCGGCTTCACGGCCTTGCTGAAAATAGGCGTTCGCCATGCGTTCGCCGGTGGCATAAAGCGCACTTACGGCGTTATCGGCGTCTTGAATCGCTGGCCTCATGTCCGGCATCATCGCCAGTAAACTCGTCAACTCCGCATGCGCGGCGTTTTTTTCCGCCAAGGCATCGCTGTAATCGTCTTCGCCTACCGCTGATGCATCGGTGAGAAATTGCTGGATTTGTACGACGTGATAGCGAACATTTTTAAATGCCAGCGTCGCATTTATCAGACGCTGTTTTTCGGCTTCCGCTGTTTCCAGTTTGCCGTGGCTAAGCCACACAAACATATTGCCGACTATCAGCAATAAAGCCACCGTGGCGGTCAGTACGGTCAACAGTTTGCGTAAGGAAAAATCCTGAGGTGCGGACTGATTACTAAGGCGATCAGGCATAAGCGGTATCCATTTTCAGCAGAAACGTCAATGTGCGGTTTCACAAGTTTAGACTGATACGCGAGTTGCATAGTCATTTTGCAACTTACAAAGCCCGCCGTTGAATGTCGTCGTATCCGCACGGCCGGGAACGCAAATCCCAACGGCCTGGCAGAAAATTCCTACATTACTGAAAATGGCCGTTACAAGGAGTTTGCGGGTGGGGCTTCAGCATTAACCCGTTAGCCCGGAATGGGTGGCCGACGCCGAAATCCCCCGGTATTTCGGTCGCTGCTGCTTTGGAATAATAAAGCTAGCTAGTGTGGGGAATTTTTATAATAATCGCATAGGACAGAAGTCAGCTGGCCGCCGAACCGGTCGGTCCCGAGGCTGTCCAAGCGTAGAATAAAAAATAATAACAGGAGGTACACCATGCTAGCCAAAATAGCTGTAGTCGATTACATGTCGACCAAAATCGTTACCGTTACCCCCGATACCGAAATTTCTCAGGCTGTTAAGATTTTGCTGGACCACAAAGTAACCAGCGTGCCGGTTGTGGACCAACACGGTAAGTTAGTGGGGATATTTTCCGAAAAAGACGGCATGAAGGTGTTTGTCGAATCCGCTTACAACCAAAGCATGGCTGGAAAAGTAGGTGAGTTCATGAGCAAAGACCCGCAATTTGTCAGTGCCGATGCCAGTCTGGTGGATGTCGCCAGCAAATTTCAGGAATCGCCGACCAGGAGTTTCCCGGTTTTTCAAAACGATCAGTTTGTCGGCATGATTAGCCGCGTTGATGTATTAAGAGCGTTGTTAGCCATTCGCTAGATGTTTTAGTTCAAGGGGAGACTGCCGGGATGGTTGTGTCTGCCCCTTGTCCTGCCTTATTGCCGCACGCCTGCCGACACGTAGGTACCCATGATGGTATCAGTGCAGGTTGCGGTAATCTTCGCGCCGTTCGGCGTTACCGTGCCGGTACAATTGCCCTTCGAAACCCAGCCGTTTTGGTATTGTGCGGTGTAATCGTAAGTCAGGGTTTGCCCGATCAGATTGCCACTGCCTTTTGATGTATAGCCCACGCCTTGCGCCAACATCCCCCAGCCCTGGAATTCAAAACTGTCGCTCTGTTGGTTGATGTGGGTGCCGCCTGCGGTAGGCGCGGCGGGGTTATACCAGTCGCCGCTGATGTTGATGACTGGCACAGGCTCCACTACTGCCGGTTTTGCCGGGGCAATCGGCGGAGAAATTGCCGTCACGGTTTGCTGTGCCGGCGGCGATTCTACGGCCTTTTGTTGTCCAGTCAATTTATCCCAGTTAGAGATAATAGCGACACTGATCGAGCCGATGACACCAATGATCGCGGCGGCGATAGCGGGATTTTGATTGGATTCGGCCATAAGTTCCTCTGTTGCTGCATAAAAATGTCCGGCCGCCTGAGGTGGCACAGTTTGAGAATTTAGCGCAGATGTAAACGATTCGGCAATCTAAAAGATGCGCTCGTCGGCTAAAGAATAAATGGGAGAGAGTTAAGAGGCTGGATCTAGCCGAGTGAAGAGGGCGGTAGGGGGCTTTTCGAGCGGGCTGGACTGGTTTGACTGGGCCTAACTGCGGTCACTACATCACCGCAGTGAGGCCCAATCGGATCTGAGGTTACAGATTATTTATCGCATTTATGCGCGGAGCCGCAGCAATCGGCCATGTCGCCGCCGTGCTTTTTGCAATGATCCGCACTGCAATCATGGGCTGCGCCGCCTTGATGATGGGCGCAATGGTGGCTGCTGCAATTGGCGGCAGCGGCGGCTTCGTGATGGGCACAATGCTCGGCACCGCATTGGTGGGCGCTGGCATGGGCATCTTGCGCGCAATGTTGGGCGCAGACTTTATCTTTAGCACCTGGGTGATCGGCGCAATGTTTCGCGCAATCGTGTTCGGCTGCGGCTTTGTCGGCACAATGTTTCAGGCAAGCTTTGCCATTTTTACCTTTGTGTTTGGCGCAATGTTCAACGCAATTGTGCGCTGCGGCATCGGCTTTATGTTTAGCGCAATGTTCCGGAGACATGGCGGGTGCCGCCGCTGGCGCGGGGGCAGCAGTTTCAGCCGGTGCAGCGGTTACAGGCGTCACGACCGCAGGCTCAGCAGTTGCTTCGACCGGTTTTGCGGATTCGCAGCCTGTCAGGGTCAGCAAAGCCGGCAAGGTTAAGGCGATTAGCAAATGTTGAATTTTCATAAGTATTTCTCTGTGGGTGATAAAGGAGGCGCAATTGTAGGGGTAAGGTGCACGTTAGGCAAATAAAATTGTGTTATTTAACACAGAATAATTTATTGGCGAGCGCGCCTATCTGACAGTGACTGCCAAGCCGTTCCTCAATTTCCTTGGGTTTGTCACGCCCGCGAAGGCGGGAGCCGTTACATCTTACGGCGAATCCACTCTAGCGGCTGAGCTTGCGCCTTTGCGGGAGCGATAATATTTAAGGGCGGGTTGGTAATTCGACCGGGTGAGCGGTCAGGCAGTGATTCCCGAATCCAAACGGTATGCAAAATTACTTTTCCAGACAACGTAAGGTAAAAGTCACCGGGCCGTCGTTGATCAACGCTACTTTCATGTCGGCGCCGAATTCGCCGAACTGGCTGCTTGGGTAAATCTCCAGCGCGCGCTTTTGCAAATACGCGAATAATTCCCGGCCCATTGCCGGCGGCGCGGCCGAGGCAAAACTGGGCCGGTTGCCGGTATCGGTGTTGGCCGCCAAGGTAAATTGCGGTACCAGCAGCAGGCCGCCTTGAATATCGCGCAGACTCAGATTCATTTTGTCGTCCGCGTCCGCAAAGATGCGGTAATTCAAAATCCGCTCCAGCAAGCGGTCCGCTTGCTTGGGGGTGTCGGCTTTCTCGACAGCCACCAGCGCCATAATGCCGGTGCCGATCACGCCGATGTCGTTGCAGTTGACCGTGACTTTGGCTTGAGTCACGCGCTGGATAATGCTGATCATGTTTTGTCCTTGAGATGATGAAGATAGTCGCCGCTTAAGATCCGCTGCAAACCGGTCGTCGGACGGTTGTATAGGTAGGTCCAAGCGCAAACGCTTTGTCCGTCGGGCAGGTTTACTAAAAGTTGGCGGCGGATGTATTCATGCGGCTGCGGAAAATGCGTGGCGCATTCTTCGTAAATATCCAATACAGACAGTGTGTGTTCGGGGGTGCCAAGTAAGTACAGTTCGCCTTTGATCTGCGTTGTGCCGCGGGTTACGGCGCCTGGATAATTATCGATTTCATACAAATCGCCGTGCATAAACGCAGGGCCTATGTAATCGCAATCGTCTAGAAATGGGTGTTGAGTTTGATCGTCCGGGTTTCTGCGCAGCGTACCGTAGACAAACAGGTATTGCGCGCAGCTCATGAATAGATCTGATCGACCAACGCCTTGAACCAGCGTGGGCGGAACGCGATGACATACAGTAGCGTCAAACCCATCAGCGGAAAGGGGCCTATTTCGACGATGGTCAGCAGCAGAATGATCACGAACCACTTGAATCGGGTAAAGGCGGCTTGCGTACTCATCTTAATACTTGATCGCGGTAATGTAATACCGCGTTTCCTGCTCGGCATGGCGGATTGTCACTTCGTCGTCCAGCATCTTCTTCAATAAGGCTTTCGCCAGAGGTGAGTCCAGGCTGATCAAACCACCCGTAGTATCGATTTCGTCGGCACCGACGATGCGGTAGGTGATTTCCTCTCCATCCATCGTTTCCAAAGTCACCCAGGCACCGAAAAATACCTGATCGCGATTGCTCGGCTTCTCGGACACGACAGTCAACGACGGCAAGCGCTTTTGCAGATAATGAATACGCCGGTCGATTTCTCGTAGTTCTTTTTTGCGGTAGATGTATTCCGCGTTCTCGGAACGATCACCTTCTGCAGCGGCGGCGGACAGGGCTATAGTCACATGCTTGCGCCGCTCCCAGAGCTGTTTCAACTCGGTTTCCAGGCTGCGATAGCCTTCGGCAGTGATGTACGGTGAAGATTTGGGGCGGGGCGGTCGCCAGCGTGACATGTTTTTTCGGGGAAAAGGTTATATGATGTCGGCTTTTTTCATCCAGCGAAGATGCATATGCAAATCACAGACAAAACGGCTGTTTCCATCCATTATACCTTAACCAACCAAGACGGGGAGCAGCTGGACAGTTCCAGAGGCGAAGAGCCCTTGTTGTATTTGCATGGCGCGGGCAACATCATTGCGGGTCTGGAAGCAGCGTTAAACGGCAAACAAGCCGGTGATAAATTCAACGTCACCATCGCCGCCGATCAAGCCTACGGCGAAGTCTCCGAAGAAATGATTCAAGTCGTTTCCAAGAAAATGTTCGACGGGATGGATATTGAAATCGGTATGCAGTTTCATGCCGATGTCAGCCACGGCCCAGGCATCATTACCATCGTCGAGATCGACGGCGACGATGTCACCATCGACGGTAACCACCCTTTGGCCGGTGAAGATTTGACGTTTGACGTGGAAGTGATGGATGTCAGACCTGCTACAGCCGACGAAGTGGCTCACGGTCATATCCACGGTTCAGGTTGCCATCACTGATAGTCATTTCCCAACCGCAAATTTGTAAGCGATAAACGCGCTGCTTTTATCGCTTACATTCATTCTCTGCTGTTGTTACTGAGCACTCGCGCTCAGGCCCAAATCCACCCGGCTATGTCCCAGCAAAGTGCCGGTAGCAAACGCCAGGTCTATCATCGACACTTGATAATCGCCGATGGCGCGCACTTCGCGCAGTTGCGCTTCACCGAGCCGGGTCAGGGTTTCCAGTACCTCGGTCATGGTCCGCAGGCCTTCTTTAAATTGTTTCAGTTCGGCGTCGTAATTCAAACCGGCCAGTACTACGTTCTGCCGGGTGGCTAAAATGCGCTGCCAGTTCTGGCTCATTTGATCCAGCGAGTCGTAGATTTCTCGACGCACGCTCAATTCCCTGAGTTGTTGCGTAGTTAGACGTTGCATGCGTTCTTGCACGGCTCGATCCAGACGCGCGCGGCGCAATTCGTTGCTGAGTGGGATTTCCATGCGTACGCCCACCGACCAATCCGAATAATTGCCGCTCAAGGTCTGATCAAAAGCGCCACCGTAGGACGACGTGTCGCGGCCCAGTGCGGCGTAGTTGTAATCCAGCATGAACATCGGCAGGGTTTGATTGCTGAGGTAGTCGATTTTGGTCAAGTCTGCGGCCAGCTTTAATTCCAGTTCCAGCAATTCCAGGCGGCCGTCCAGCGCGCGTTGCGCCAGTTGTTCGCGGTCCAGATTAAATTCCAGCAGGGTCGGCGAGGTCTCGGGAATCAGCAGCGTTTGCGAATCCAGATCCAGGCCCGGCGCGTTTAATAACAATTTCAGTTGGCGCTGGCGGGTTTTCAGGCTGGTTTCGGCGATGATCAAAGACTCCAGACGTTCGGCCACGCCGATTTCGGCCCGGTTGATTTCCACACTGGCTGTCAAGCCTTCAGCCACACGCTTCCGGACCATACTCAGATTATTGGAGGCGTTTTCGTATTGCTGGCGGCGCACATCTAATTCGCCCCAAGCCACATACAGGCTCCAATACGCGCGCTCAACCATCGCCAACACGCGAATTGCCTGCAGACGGGTTTTGACGTCGACGGCTTGTTGTTCGTAACGGGCGATGCGGATGCCGGCGACGTTATTGGCAATCCCGGCATCGCGCAGTAAGGGCTGGCTGATGGAAAACCGCAGCGCGTTTTGATACTGGTCCGAAGCGACACCGCGAAACTGCCGTTTGCCGTCGAACGGTGAACTGACGGTAATTTTCGCGCCGGTACGCAACGGGATCACGATACCGGCTTCCATATCCAGCACTTCAGTTTCCTGCGGCACGGCGGTGAGTTTGTCGATTTCATTTTTCAGCGGCGAAGTGGGATCCACCGGCGTAAAGCTGACGACATCCAGATTTTGCGCCGGGGTGTTTTTCTTGCCGTATTTGGCCTTGGCGAAGATTAAATCATCGAACTTGGCTTGCTCTTCGCTGACTGCAGTGGCAGCGATTTTTGGATCGGCCTGGGCGATTTTTAAATCCAGGTTATTTTCCAAAGCCATACTGCGCACCGCAGCGATGGACAATTGCTTGCTCGCTTCCGGCGGTGCCTTGGGTAATTCCGGCTTCGTAGCACTGGGAGGGGGCAGAATAGTCGCCGACTTGGGCCGGCCTTCCTTAAACTTGGGCAAGGCCTGCTCCACAGTTTGCGGCGGCAGTTGCGAGATGGCCGGTAGCGGTAAACCCTCATCAGGTTTCAGGCGCTCCTCGACGCGCTTGACCAGTTTACGGTCGGGGCTGGTGTCGAGATATTGTCCGCAACTGGTTAGCAAAGGTATCAGCAAGAGTGCGCCGATATGCCGCCTGCAGGCTTGCAAGTATTTGGCCGTAGCCCCTGATGGGTGTTGACGGGATGCGAAACGATTCATAAGCGCTTATTTCAGTTTTTGCCTGACCAAATCGGTCGCCGGCGCTTCCATAGTCATTTGTGGCGGAAAGGCATTCAGTTGCCGCCACAATTCGTAAGCCATCGTTACCCGGTTCAACAACACCCAGCCTTTTACTCTGACGCCTTGGCGGGCGAAGCGTTCTGTCGGCCAGGGGCGGTCGTTGGGATCGGGTACGATCAGCACCCGGAATTTACCCTTGCCGTCGTCAGTGGAGTCCACGAAGGCTACTAAGCCACCGAAGGTACCGACGGCTACTTCCGGCCAGCCGGCGAATTGCAAGGCCGGCCAGCCTTCGAATTGCAGACGTGCATGTCGGCCTGGGGTGATCAATACGGCATCGTTGCCGTCTACCCACAGTTCCACGGCTTTTACATCCATATCCGGCACCAACACCAGCAAGGGATCGCCTTGTCTGACAATGTCGCTCTGCGGATTGGCCAGCAGCCTGAGGATGCTGCTGTCGCGCGGCGCTCTGATTTGTTGGGATTGTTGGCGAGACACATCCACTTCGCTCTTTAACAGGCTGCTGCGGCTGTCTTCCAGTTCGCTTTGGGTTTTGTTAGCCGATGCCGTCGCCGAGTCGATACGTGCCTGGGCATCGGCGCGAATTCGACCGATTTCGGCTTCGGCGGCGCGTTGTTCGGCCAAAGCGCCTTCCAGACCGGCTTGGGCGCTGTTTAAGGCGCGTTGCGCTACGATGCCATCGCGTTGCGCGACTTCGTAATCGCGCTGCGACACCAAGCCGTCGCCGATCAAGCGTTGCAGGCGCTGGGTTTGCACACTAGCCGTTTCCAGCGTGGCGCGTGCCGAGGCAATGGCTTCACTGGCTGAGCGCGCGCGTTGCCGGGCCACATCCAGCCGGTATTGCGCGGTAGCTACTTGCAAATCGCGGGTAGCAATCAAGTTGTCGATTTGCAGGCGATAGGCCCGCAGCTCGTCTTCTTTGGCCGCCAATTTCGCCGCGGCTGCCGCGCGCTGTTGTTGCAAGCGTTCCAGCAATTCCGGATCGACATCGGTGATTTCCATCAGCAAATCGCCGGCCTTCACTTTGGCGCCTTCTTTAGCATGCCAACTGACGATACGACCGGAAACCGGCGCATCCAAATTCTGTTGGCGTTCCAGCGGCGCAAAGGCGGAGACCCGGCCGATACCGTTGATGTTTTGTTGCCACGGTGTCAGCAGCAGGGCTGGAGGGGTCAACAGAAATAACCAGACGCAAGCCCGCGCTAGACTGCTGACCAGGCGAGGAGTATGGGCTGCCGATAGCGCGGACAGCCTAATTTGTAACTCAGTCATGGGCGGCTCCCGGCAAAGTGATCTCGCGCCCGCAAAGTGCGGCCAATTCTTTCGATCCGGTCAGCAGCAATAGGGTCCAGGGCGCGTCAGCGGCCAATAGTATTGATGCCAACTGCTGCTGTAACCCGCTATCCAAGCCATCGAGTATGCCATCCACGATCAACAAGGTGGGCCGGGCGATGATGACTCTTGCCAGCATGACTTGTATGGCTTGGCTGTGGGCAAGTGGCGAGCCGCCGGGACTCATGACGGTATCCAAATCCAAGCTAGTTAAGCCGACTTTGGCCAAGGCCTCTTGGACATCGGCAACGCTCAGGTTCGCATCGCCAAGCCTGATATTTTCCAGCAGGCTATCGTGAAAAATCTCCAGCCGGCTGACGACGGCGATGTTTTGCCGCAAAGTACTCAGGCGCAATTCATCCAGTGTTTGGCCGTTGATTTGTATCCGGCCGGCTTGTGCTTGCCGCATCCCGCTGATTAGCGACACCAGCGCGGTTTTACCGCTGCCGGGACCGCCTGAAATCGCGACTTTTTCGCCAGTCTGAATGTGCAGCGCAAAATCCGAGAATAATGGCCGCTGCGCGCCGAAGCCGAATTTTAAGCCGCTGATTGTGAGTGACGCCGGACCGTTAAATTCTGCGTCCAACTCGGCCGAATCTTCTAAGGGCAAGTCCAGTAAATGACCGATCTTGTCCGTGCCGGCCATCAAGTCGTAAAAGCCTTCCAGGTGTTTGCCGAATTTGATCAAGGCCAATAAAGCTGACGAGACGATCAGTTCCGCCGCCACCAATTGCCCCAAGGTTAAATGGCCGTCTATGACCAAGTAGCCGCCGATAGCCAACAAGGCCGTACTGGCGATGGCGTACAGCGCCACGGAGGCGATGACTTGGCCCAGCAGCACGCGGTAATGCTGGCGTTTGGCCGTTAAATAGTCCAGTGAGAGTTGGTCGGTGCGGTTGGCGGCCATTACTGCACCGTTACCGAATTTAAAGGTTTGAATATTCCCGGCAACGCTTTCCAGCCAGGCGACCAAGGCATATTTGCTGATCGATTCCTGAATCGCCGTGGTGACCGCGCCGCGGCCCAACAAAAATACGATGGCAGTGATAGCCAACAGCAACACCACATCGAAGGCCAGCAGGAAGGGGTGATAGAACGCCAGCATGATTAAGCCGACGCAAGTTTGCACCACGGTGCTCAAACCGTCCAAGAGCAGTGCAGAGCCGGCTTTCTGCAAGGTCAATACATCGAAAAAGCGATTGACTAGTTCCGCGCCGTGTTGGCTATCGTAGGCATCGCTGCGCACTCTGGGCAAGCGATAGGCCAAGTCGGCGGCCAGCCGTACAAAAATCCGCCGCTGCACGATCTCCACCAGATAAGATTCCAGCACAAAAACCGCACCCCCGAAGCTTAGAAAGAAAAACAGTATGGTCGCCAATACGATCAAAGGTTGGCCCATGCCGCCCATCGCTACGGTATTGACCAGCGCTTGCACCGCCACCGGCGAAGCCAGCGCCAACAATCCGGAGCCCAAAGCCAAACCCAACAATAACCAGAGATCGTGGCGATCAGCACGTAACAGCTCCAGCAAGCGGCTAAATGGCGGCATGTGGTTGTGATGGTCTTGGCTGACGGCATTCTCCAGCGGCGCCTGGGCTTGCACTAACAGCCACTCGCTGATGCCGGCGTCGCTTCGGCCCAATAGTGCGGCGATGTCAGCCGGTTTGACGTAGCGCTCTTCGATCACCTCGCCTTGAGCAAGGGCCACTCTGACTTTGCCGCCGCGAAATCCGCACAACACCAGCCAGCCGCAGCCATCCGAGAGGCTGGTGAGCAGCGGCGTATGCGGGGATGAGGCGTTGGCGGCCGCAATCGGCGTAAGCAGCGTGCTCTCCATATTCAAACCCAAATGGTCACCGATGCGGCTCAGCGCTGTCTGGCTGTCGTCGCTGACTGAGTCCAGCCAACGCTCCCGGATGCCTTGGGCTTGGCTGGGGATTTCCAGCAGGTCGAATAAGAATCCCAGCAAGGTTTGCGTCGACTGTTTTCTGTGCGGGTGTTCCTTGTTTCCGGCGGTGATGCTCATACGTAACGAAATCCTATCGGTTTAAACGAATAACAGCATGGTCTTGCCGAGTATGCCCAGCAAAAGTGTAACCTTTAGTGTGGCAAGCAATTTGGCCGGGCCGGCTTTTTCACACCAGTTCTGCCAAGCAGCTTCGCATGCTCGCACTATCACGAGATAAGCTTTATATGACAAGCGCCAAACCACAGTACCGAGCAAAGTCAGACCGGTCCAGAACACAATGAACTCGGCTTGGCGCGGCGTTACCCCGAACACGTGTTCCAAAAAATGCTCGAACAACATCTCGACCACCTCAATGGCCAAGTGCAGAATGTGCCATAGAAAGGGTAGCAAGGTGTCGCCAAATTTATACAAAAATATCAGGGTCAAGATTGCCATGGCAGGCTTGTTTTCAAACAGCCAGCGCCCGGTGTTGATAATGATCACTCTAAACCAGTGTGCCAATGCGTAGGCGTATTGCATGGTTCTCCTCCCTTTTAGAGTCTGCCGAAAAGCCCTTTCCCCTTTTCAGGGGGCGCGTCCTTCGACCCGTTCAGGACGGCCGGTATTTCAGGGCCGGGCTAATAACATCAACCGGTATTGCGCATACCTGCGGCAATCGCATTGATACTGCGCAACAAGGGTTTCATCCACGGACTGTCCGCGGGATTCTCGGTATTCATTTCCCGCAGCCGCCGGATCAAAAAAACCTGGATATAGTTTAGCGGCCCCAGATAAGCATCGCGGCGCTGCAAGGATGCGGCCAAGGCCGGATTCTCCGCCAGCAAGCGGTCAGTGTTGGCTATCTCCAGTATCCACTCCACGCAGCGCTGGTGCTCGCCGGCTATCAGGTTGTAAACCCGTTTGCCGGTTTCCGGGTCATTGCACAATTGCGCGTATTCTCGCGCGATGTTCATGTCCGACTTACTCAAAGCCATTTGCGCGTTACTCAGCAGGTTGCGGAAAAACGGCCAGTCCCGATACATTCGCCGCAGGGTTTCCAGGCGCTCCGGCTTGCCGGCGCACCAGCTGGCCAAACTGAAACCGATGCCGTACCAAGCCGGAAACGTCTGCCGCGATTGCGCCCAAGCGAACACCCAGGCAATCGCCCGCACCGAGTTTTTCGAGCGATCCAGTTTTTTGCGGTGCGAAGGCCGCGAACCGATGTTCAAGCCGCCGATTTCGCCGACCGGGCTGGCTTCGTAGAAATAATCCAAAAAGCCGGGCGTGCGTTCGGTCAGGTCGCGGTAGCTTTGTTCGCCGATCCGCGCCAATTCGTCCATGACTGCCAAATCTTCCGCATGATCCGCCGGAACGGCTTGCACCAGGCTGACGCTGGCTTTCAGCAAGCCGGTAACGCCCATGGTTAATTCGTAGACCGCGGTTTCCATATTGTTGTACCGATAAAACAGCACTTCGCCTTGCTCGGTGAATTTGATCTGGCCGCGCACGGTGTCGGGCGGCTGGGCCAGAATCGCTTCGTGAGTCGGGCCGCCGCCGCGACCGACGGTGCCGCCGCGGCCATGGAATAGGCGGCATTTCAAACCGTACCGCTCGCTGATCGCAATAATTTGCCGTTGCGCGCGCGACAAGCCCCAGGCCGAAGCCAGGATGCCGCCGTCTTTGCAGGAGTCCGAATAGCCCAGCATGATTTCCTGGCGGTCATCGCTGACGCGCAACAATTCCCGATAGCACTCGGTATCGAATAGCTGGGTCAGTACCTCGGAGATGCGATTTAAATCGTCGATGGTTTCAAACAAGGGGCTGACGCCGATATGGCAATGCCAATGCCCGCCGATTTTGCCGACCAGGCCGGCTTGCGCCGCCAGCAGCAAGACTTCCAAGACATGACTGGCGGAATGGGTCATGGAAATTACGTATTTACCAAAGCAGTTCGGGCCTATTTCCCGGCGCATTTTCGCCATCACCATAAACAACTCCAGGGTTTCGCGGTTGGCCGGCGTCAGCGCGGCGGCGTCGAATATCAAACCACCCGGTGCGGCAATCGCCTCTGCTAACAATGCTATGCGTTGCGCTTCGTCCAGCGCCAGGTAGTCAATGTTCAATGCGGTTGCCAGAATTTCCGCGACTGCTTCGCTGTGGCGAGTCGATTCTTGCCGCACGTCGAGTTGCATCAAGTGAAAGTCGAACACGTCGGCCAAGCGGATCAGATCGGCTAATTCCAGCTCGGCGATATTGGCGTCGCCGTGGCTGCGCAAGGATGCATCGATCAAGCGCAGATCGTGTAAAAACTCGGCCACGCTGGCATAGGCAAGGCGATTGGCTTGTTCCGCTTGGCCCTGTAACTGTTGTTGCACGCGCTGCAAGGTGGATTGCATGCGATATTTCATCAATATCAGTTTGTGCCGGTAAGGTTCCTGCAGATAGGGCTTTTCCAACTCCGCGACTACCGGGCCTAGCAGGGTGCGGTCGGCGTGCAGGCTGTCGATAAATTCCGGGGCCAAGTCACAAAGTCCATAAGAATGCGACAACTGGCCACGTAATTGATCCAGGCGGGCGAGATATTCCTGCATGATGGTTTGCGCCTGCATGCGTAAGGCCAGCTCGGTGGTCTCCGGTTTTACATTTGGATTGCCGTCGCGGTCGCCGCCTATCCAGGAACCAAAACGCAAAAAGCTGGGGATGCGGATTTGGCTAGCCACGTCGGCGCCGAACACATCGCTAAGTGCGCGTTGTAAGTTCCGGTAAACCAAGGTGGTAGCCTGAAATAGCGACAGTGAAAAATAAAACAAACCAGCGTCGATTTCGTCGGCCACGCCCAGTTTACGGGCCCGCACTTCGTCGGTTTTTAACAGCAATTGAATCTGTGCTTGCAGTTTGTCTAAGGCCTCGCTGCGTTGCTGGCTGCGTAGGCGTGGATCGTCCAAGGCCTCCTGGCTGAGAAAGACATTGCGCAACGCGCTTTTGACTGTGCGGCGTTTGGCTTCGGTGGGGTGAGCGGTCATCACCGGCAAATACAGCATTTCGTCCAATAACACCTGTAATTTATCGGCACTGACGCCTCTGTCGCGTAGTTTAATCAGCGTGTCATGAAACGAGCCGGGCCAATAGCGGCCGGTCTGATTTTGTCGGCGCAAATTTAGGTTATGTGATTCTTCGGCGATATTGAGCAGGCTGAAATAGCCGTTAAACACTCGTACCACTTCGCCTATTTCTTCTGCATCCAGGCCTTCCAGAATCTCCATGAACTGGCGGCGGCGGTTGGCGCTGCCCTCTCGGAGCAAGCTGGCAAACTTGCGTTGCAACTGCGCGACGGCGGTGGCCACCTCCGGTTTGGCTTGGGCGGTGAGCACTTTAGTCAAGATCGAACCGAGCAGGCGTATCGAACTGCGTAATTCTTTGTCGTCGCCGTGAGCATCCGATAAGCGATCACTGAGGATTTGGCTGGCGCCGAGGTTATCCAATTCAAACGCCGACTTGTCATACTCCGCTAATGCGGCTCCGGTACTTGGCGCGATGTCTTCGCTGTGCAGTGCTTTTAGCTTTTGCATGTGCAGTTCTCAGGGTAGGTTAGGGTTGCGTGATAGCCTAGCGCAGCATTTTGATATTGTTAAATAGAATGTTTAGAATTAATTCATCGTAAATTCCTATACATTGAGCGCTATGGAACGTATCAACTACCAACATTTGTTTTATTTCTGGAATGTCGCGCGTGAAGAAAGCATCACTCGCGCTTGCGAGAAACTGCATTTGGCGCAACCTACCATCAGCGGCCAATTAGCGGTGCTGGAACAGCAAATTGGCGAAAAACTCTTTTATAAACAAGGCCGTAAACTGGTGCTCACCGACACTGGGCGGGTGGTATTTAATTACGCGGAAGAAATCTTTTCGCTGGGCCGAGAGTTAACTAACACCTTAAAAGGCCGGCCGACCGGCAGGGCTCTGCGTCTGGTGGTGGGCGTGGCGGATGCGTTACCGAAAATGGTGGTTTATCGCTTGCTGGCGCCGGCATTCCGCTTACCAGAGTCGGTGCAGATTCTTTGTTACGAGGACAAAACCGAGCGGCTTTTGAGTGAGATGGTCATGCAAGGGATGGATATAGTCTTGTCCGATGCGCCGCTGACACCAACCAGTGGCGCCAAAGCGTTTAACCATCTGCTGGGCGAATGCGGGGTTACCGTGTTCGGCGCGCCGGCTTTGGCCGCGACCTATAGGCAAAATTTCCCACGCTGCTTGAGCGGCGCACCGTTCCTGCTGCCCACCGCCAACACTTCGCTGCGGCGCTCGCTGGATCAATGGTTCGACGCCGAAAGTATCAGCCCGGCTATCCAGGCCGAAATTGAAGACAGCGCGTTGATCAAAACCTTTGGCAGTGGTGGCGTGGGTTTGTTTGTCGCACCGAGTAATGTCGAAGCCGAAATCCAAAGCCAATACGGCGTGGAAGCCATCGGCCGTATCGACTCGGTGCATGAACGTTTTTACGCCATCACCATGCGCCGCAAACTCAAGCATCCGGCCGTGACCGCGATTTTGGAGAATGCGCGGGATAAGTTGTTTCCGGAATAACAATCCTGAGAAAACTTCATCCGGTGTGGCAGTTGCCACGAAAAACACCAAGCCAGGCTCTACGCCACCGCTGCTCTTAAAATATAAGACAGCATCTTCAGGTCTGGATAAACTATTCCGGGTCCCTGATGGGCACTTGCCGCTGACATGAGCGAATTATCGCCGGCTATGATGTGCCTATTTTTACCGATAACTACAAATGCCTTGCTATCGTTGATCGGATTTTTGCCGTGCGGCCGGCAGGTAGATAAAACGATTGAGCGGGCATCGATCAAACCTTAAATCAATCTCTTGAAAACAAAATTAGCTTTCTTAATTCTTTCCCTATTCTTGGCTTTGGAGTCCGGCGTGAGTGCAAAAGAAACAAACGACAATGTTGAAGCGCAGGTACAGGCCTTATTGGCGCAAATGAGCCTGGAAGAAAAAGTCGGACAGATGACGCAGATCGACTTTAGCGTGGTTTCGGTCGTGAATGGCGAGGTAGCCGACAATCCCATCGATCAGGCCAAACTGGAAGACGCCATTTTGAACCGGCATATCGGTTCGATACTCAACACGCCCACCACGCCGAATAATCAAACCCAGCCCATCGAAAAATGGCGGCGGATGACCCAAGCGATACGCGACGTGGCGGCAAAAAGCCGGCTGAAAATTCCGGTGCTGTACGGTATCGACGCGATTCATGGTGCAACTTACACCGAAAACGCAGTGCTGTTTCCGCAAGCCATCAGCATGGCGGCGACGTTTAATCCCGATTTGGCTTTCAAGGAAGGCGAAGTGACTGCGCGGGAAGCCAAGGCCTCGGGTTTGGATTGGAATTTCATGCCGGTTATGGACATCGGCCGGCAACCGCTGTGGCCGCGCTTGTGGGAAACTTACGGCGAGGACGTGCTTTTGGCGGTGACGATGGGCAGTGCCTATATTCAAGGTCATCAAGGCGATAATTTTGCGGACGCCGACAAAGCGCCAACTTGCTTGAAACATTACGTCGGCTACAGCTATCCCTTGAACGGCAAGGACCGCACCCCGGCCTGGATAGGCGAACGAGCTTTGCGCGAATATTTTCTGCCGGGCTTCGAAGCGGGCGTGAAAGCCGGAGCGCCGACGGTGATGGTCAATTCCGCCGAGGTGGATGGCATTCCCGGCCACGTCAATCATTACTACCTGAACACCATTTTGCGCGTTGAGATGGGTTTTAAAGGCTTTACCGTGTCCGATTGGGCCGACATCAGCCGCTTGTATACCCGCGATAAATTGGCATCCTCGCCGCGCGAAGCGGTAAAAATGGCGGTGATGGCCGGCATCGATATGAGCATGGTGCCGTTCGATTATTCGTTTTACGACTTATTGCTGGATTTAGCCAAAACCGGCGAAGTGCCGATGACCCGTATCGACGAAGCGGTGTCGCGTATTTTGCGGGTGAAATATCAAAGCGGTTTGTTTGACAGGCACGAGCCTGAGCTGGCCGTAAAAGGTAACTTTGTCACTGAGGATGCGGTGGCCGCTAACCGGCAAGCGGCGCGGGAAGCGATCATTCTGGCGAAAAATGACCAACATATTCTGCCCTTGAGCAAGCAGGCCAGCATCTTGGTCACCGGGCCGACCGCGAACTTGTTGAGCGTGATGAACGGCGGTTGGACGATTACCTGGCAGGGCGCCGCAGAGCATTTATATCCCAAAGACAAGCCCACTTTGATACAAGCCATTCAGCAGAAAACCACGGGCAAAGTGACGTACGTGGGCGGCAAAAATTTCAGCGACGAAATCAATATCGAGCAGGCGGTAACGCAAGCCAGGCAGCACGATGTGGTGATTTTGGCGCTGGGCGAAAAAACCTACACCGAAACCGAAGGCAATATCGAATCCCTGCATTTGGACCCGGTACAGTTGCAACTGGCTAGAGCGATTTTCGAAATCGGCAAGCCGGTGGTTTTAGTCACGTTCGGCGGCCGGCCGCGCATCATCACCGAAATTGCCAACAAGGCGCAGGCGGTGGTGTTGGGCTTTTTGCCGGGCATGGAAGGCGGGGCAGCGATGGCCGATATTTTGTTCGGCGACACCAATCCCAGCGGCAAGTTGCCGATTTCCTATCCGCGCGATGTTAGCGATATTGTGATGTACGATCACAAGCCGATAGAGGCTTTTGAGAGCAATCAGTATCGGCCTTTGTATCCATTTGGTCACGGTTTGAGTTACACCACCTTCCAGACCAGCGGCCTGCGTCTGAGCAAAGACAATATTGCCATGGGCGAGAATATCGACGTGACGGTTAAGGTGAAAAATACCGGCACGCTGACCGGCAAGGAGACCGTGATGGTTTACCTGCACGATGTCGCGGCCTCGGTTTCGCGGCCGGTGAAACAGCTAAAGGCGTTTAAAAAAGTTGAGTTAAAACCCGGCGCGGAGCAGACCTTGCAATTTAGCTTAACGCCGCAGGATATGTCTTTTATCGGCGTGGATATGCGGCGCATTGTCGAACCGGGCGAGTTTGAGGTGATGGTCGGTAACGAGATCGCACGTTTCCAGGTCCTCAAACCCTAAATCAATATGCAGGATTCACTCATGCCGGATCGACAAAACCTTGATAGACCCTCGCATGCAGGCTCGCTGACGGTTCTGACTTCGCTATTTTTTATTTGGGGATTTATCACCTGTCTTAACGACATCCTGATCCCGCATTTGAAGGCGGTGTTTACGCTGAGTTACACCCAGGCGATGCTGATCCAGTTTTGTTTCTTTACCGCTTACTTTCTGATGTCGGTGCCCAGCGGCTATCTGGTGGAAAAAATCGATTACAAGGGCGGCATCATCGTCGGTTTGGCGATTGCCGGTGGCGGTTGTTTGCTGTTTTATCCGGCGGCTGGCTTGCATTCTTATCCTTTGTTTTTGGCGGCGTTTTTTGTGTTGGCGTCCGGGATTACCTTGCTACAGGTTTCCGCCAATCCTTACGTGACGGTGTTGGGCGATCCGCACACTGCGTCCAGTCGTTTAACCTTGACGCAGGCGTTTAACTCCTTGGGTACCACGCTGGCGCCGTATTTTGGCGCATTGTTTATTTTGTCGAATGCGGTGAAAAGCGCCGAGGAAATAAAGCTGCTCGACGCCGAGCAATTGTCTGCGTATCAGGCCGCGGAAGCGGCGGCGGTGCAGAATCCGTATTTATGTCTCGCGGCAGTCTTGTTTTTCATGGCGGCAGTGTTTGCGATGTTGAAGTTGCCTAAGATTAACCAGCAAGCCGAGGCAACCGGCCCAAATGCAGTGGATGGCAGCGCCTGGCAATATTCGCACCTGGTATTGGGCGCCGTGGCGATTTTTGTGTACGTCGGCGGTGAAGTGTCGATTGGCAGCTTTCTGGTTAACTTTCTCGGCGAGCCGCATATAGCCGGTTTGGCTGAGCAAGAGGCCGGCAAATACGTGTCGTTTTATTGGGGCGGGGCGATGGTCGGCCGGTTTATTGGGTCGGCGGTGATGCAGAAAATCCATCCCGGCAAAGTGTTGGCCTTTAACGCCTTGGCGGCGGCTGGTTTGGTGTTGGCGACGATGTTGGGCAGCGGCATACTGGCTATGGTTACCATCCTGGCGGTAGGTTTGTGCAATTCCATCATGTTTCCCACCATCTTTTCGCTGGCTTTGACCGGCTTGGGCAGGCATACCGGCCAAGGCTCCGGCATACTCTGCGCCGCCATCGTCGGTGGGGCTATTTTACCTTTGCTGCAAGGGGCGTTTGCGGATCGTATTGGCATTCAGCAGGCTTTTTTCATCCCTTTACTCTGTTATTTATATATCGCCTATTACGGTTACCGCTGTCGCCGCTTGTAGATAAAACCGGCCTTTAACCTTTCAAGAATTTTGCCCGATTCGGCGATTGCATGATCAAATTCGGGATAGCTGATAAAGGCAATTCGCCGTCGGTGCCGCCCAGTTTTACTGCTTCCTTGGGCATGCCGTAGACCACGCAACTGGCTTCGTCTTGGGCCACGCAAAGTGCGCCGGTATCGTGTAATTCTTTCATTCCATGGGCGCCGTCGTCGCCCATGCCGGTCATGATTATGCCCAGTACGTTTTTGCCGGCAGCTTGCGCGGCCGAGCGGAACAACACATCCACCGATGGCCGATGGCGGCTTACCAAGGGGCCATCCTTGATTTCCACCCGGTATTGGGCGCCGCTGCGGCGCAACAGCATGTGTTTGCCGCCGGGCGCGATCAAAGCCAGGCCGGGAATGACCCGGTCGTTTTGCTCGGCCTCTTTAACTGTAATTTGGCACAGGCTGTCCAGCCGTTTGGCAAATGCGGCGGTAAATGCCTCCGGCATGTGCTGCACAATGACGATTCCCGGCGTGGTACGGGGTAATCGCGTCAATACGTATTCCAGAGCCTGGGTGCCGCCGGTTGATGTGCCAATGGCGACGACGCGATCGGTGGTTTCCGTCATCGAGATCAGGCTGGTCGGGGAAATGACGGCGTCGGCGGTTAATTTCGGGCTGCCATCCAGAGGTTTGCCGCTTGGGATAGCCGATTTTTTTAGTCTGGCATGCGCAGCACCTTTAATCGCATCCGCCAGCAGGGTTTTCGAATCTTGCAAAAAGCCCTTCAGGTTGACGGTCGGTTTGGTGATGATGTCGACGGCACCGGCACTCATGGCCTGCATCGTCACTTCCGCGCCTTTTGCCGTGAGCGTCGAACAGATCACGACCGGCGTGGGATGTTCGTGCATTAGCTTCTTCAGGAAGGTGATGCCGTCCATGCGTGGCATTTCGATGTCCAGGATGATGACATCCGGCCAGTCTTTTTCCATGCGGGTCAGGGCAAAGATGGGATCCGGCGCGGCACCGATCACTTTGACGCCAGGCAGGCTATCGAGCAATCCGGTTAATACCTGCCGGACCACGGCGGAGTCGTCGACAATAAATACTTTTGTGTCTGTCATAGTGTTGCCTGCTAATGGTCTTGGATGATTTACCAGAATTCGGCACTGCTTCTGGATTTTTCATGTTCGTCGATATTTTTCTTCCAGTAGCGGCGCTCTTCGTTTTCAAGAGACAGTTGCTGATTGTGGTCGATTTTTTTGATAAACACCGAATAATCAGTACCGACGAAATGGACGTTTCTGCCGATATTGCCGCCTAGACAGGCACTAAGCATAGGAATGTTTTCTTTTTTTAAAAACTCTTTGATGAATAAAACATTCACGTCGCCCACGGTTTCCTTGCGGTTTTTGTCCTCTCGCAGTTTTAACACGTTGCCGCCGCCAAAGCATTTGGCTTGTAGATTGAGCCGGTTGGCGCCGAGCTTCATCATTTCGTTGATCAGTAATTCCATCGCATAAATGCCGTAACGGCCCTCTTCGGATTCGATGATAGGCATGTTTTTGGAGTAGGAACGATAAGCCAGCAAAAAATGATTCATGCCAAATACCCGATTGATCGGGTCATATAGGCAGGCAGCTACGCAAGAGCCTAGCAGCGTCGAAATGACTTCCGGCTGGCGGGAGGCATAGAATTCGCCCGGATCGATGACGATACGCTGGGTATCTCGGAAGGGCAGGATTTTCATGGTTTCCGGTAGATAGAAGGCTTCAGCATTTGTAACTGTTCGGTGACCCGGTGCAGGCTTTCCGAATGACTGATGATGAAATGTCCGCCAGGCTTTAGCGCGGTAATCAGTCTTTCGACGACCTGCTTTTTGGTGTCTTGGTCAAAATAGATTAGAACATTACGCAGAAAAATTACGTCGAACCTCCCCAATGTATGCGGCAGTGAACTCATCAAATTAACCTGATCAAATTTGACGCGGCTGCGTAGTTTGTTGTCAACGCGAAAGTAACCTTCCTGGCTGCGCACGCCGCGTAAACAATATTTTTCCAATAGGCGTTTGTCCATATGGTCCAGCCTATCCAGTGGATAGACGCCATGGCGGGCAACTTCCAGCACTCGCGTGCTCAAATCGGAGCCGAAAATCTCCCAGTTGTGCGCGCCTAGGTTCTCCGCTAATACCATTGCCAGAGTATAGGCTTCTTCTCCTGTCGAACTAGCCGCGCTCCAAACCCTAAAATGCTCGCCGCGCCAGGTCTTAAGAATGTGCTGTTGAAAAAATTCGAAGTGCTTAGGTTCCCGAAAAAAATACGTTTCATTGGTGGTCAGAATGTTGACCAGCGTTTGAAATTCATGGGGGTAATCGGGACTGGTAGCCAGTTGGTAGTATTCCCCGTAATGTTCCAACTGGTAATAATCGAGCCTTTTGGCTAGCCGGCTGGCTACCATGACTTTCTTTTCCGGTGTCAGAGCGATGCCGGCATGGTCGTAAATCAAACGTCTGAAACGTTCGAATTCTTCGGTTGTGATCGGGGTAATAGTAATAAAACCGTCTCCGTTAGTAAGGATATGCGACGTAATTATGTCAGTAAATAATTACAGGAAGTGCTGAGAACTTAACATTAACGAAAAACCTAAGATGGTAGTGGGTTGAATGCAAATTTAAAACTCTCTACTATCTTTAACATACCCAAAACCCAGACGGAATTCCCATGCTTCGAAAACCTTATCCTGTAGCCAAGAGCCCCGGTCCACTTGGTTTTTATCTGTTAACGGTGGGGTTGGGTGTGACAGGTGGATTGTTGGCTTGCGTGCAAACCGGTTTCAGTTTGATCAGCTTGGGAGCTACTGCCGGGCTTGGTTTTGCCGGCGTCCTGATTGGGTCTACTTTGTACAATAAACAGCAAACCGCGCTGAATGAAGCTAATAACGCCTGGCGTGGCGACGAAGATTTAAAACTGCAAGAGCTTGAAGCATACGCCATCGAGCTGGAGCGTTTATTTCTGCAAGTAGTGCCCATTTTGCTCAGACAAGTACAAACATCCAGAACGCATACCGAACAGGAAATCACCGTCCTGACCAGCCGTTTCGCCGCTATGGTTAATCAATTGGAGAGACTGATTTCCGGCGGTGCGCAGAATCGTCAAGGTCGTAGCGTGGATGTGTTATTCGGCGAAACCCGGGATGCTTTGACGGCGGTGTTAAAAGTTTTAAGTGAAATCCAGGACGTTGAGCATGCGGTAGTCGACGAGGTTCGCAAACTGTCTGCGCATACCGGTCAACTGGACACGATGGCGCAGGAAGTGCGCAAGGTCGCTGAACAAATCAATTTACTGGCGCTGAATGCGGCTATCGAAGCCGCCCGGGCAGGCGAAAATGGCCGGGGTTTTGCGGTTGTTGCCGACGAAGTCCGTAAACTGGCCGGATTTTCGTCTTCCACCGGGGAAAAAATCAGCCACGCCATTGCCGATATCAACAAAGCCATGGCCTCGACGTTGAAAATGTCCGAAGCATCCGGCTCGTCCGATGATAAAGCGATCCGCGATGCTGAACACGCCATCCGCACCGCTCTGGACGATTTGCGGGTGGCTTTGGACATGTTCAGAAACGATGCGGACCAATTGCGCGGTAACAGCGCGCAAATTCGCGACGAGATTTTCTCGGTGTTGACGGCGTTCCAGTTTCAGGATCGGGTCAGCCAAATGCTGTCGCATGTCGAACATAATCTAAACAGCCTGCAAACTGCGGTAGATGCCACGCGCAGCAGCGGCGAGCGCCAAGCAAATAGCTTGGATGTCGGCGCCACATTGTCGAGAATGGAGCTTAGTTACACGATGCCGGAAGAGTTGTTGAATCACTCTTCAAGTGCGGCGGTCAGTCACCAAAGCACTTCCGCCAACGATGAGATTACATTTTTCTAAATTTGATGAAGGATTGACTAATGGCTAAAACCATCATGATTGTTGATGACTCGGCATCCATTCGACAGGTTGTCGGCATTGCCCTTAAGGGCGCCGGCTACGATGTGATTGAGGCCTGCGACGGCAGGGATGCACTGAGTAAATTAACCGGACAAAAAATCAATTTGATCATTACCGATGTGAATATGCCGAATATGGACGGCATAACCTTTGTGACGGAAGCCAAAAAACTCCCGGCTTACAAATTCACCCCGATGATGATGCTGACTACCGAAGCTGCCGACGATAAAAAACAGGCTGGCAAGGCGGCAGGCGCGAAAGCCTGGCTGACCAAACCGTTTCAAGCCCCCACTTTACTCGACGCGGTGTCTAAATTGGTGTTGCCTTAAAAACAACTCCATTGCACAAGGGGAGAAAACCTTGGCTATCCACCTAAAACAACAAAAAAAGGGTGTCACCCATCTAGCCATTCAGGGTGAATTGACCATCTACTCGGTGCTGGAACACAAACAAGCACTATCCCCGTATCTAAGCTCGGCTAAAGACGTGCAAATCGATCTTGCCGATGTCACTGAAATCGATAGCGCCGGTGTGCAACTGCTGATGTTTCTGAAGCAGGAAGCCGTCAGCCGCGATATCCGCTTTAGTCTTATTCAGCATAGCGAGGCGGTCGTTGAAGTGCTGGAACTGCTCAACCTGAGTAAGCATTTCGGCGACCCTATCGTAATCTCCGCAGATTGGAAAACATCATGAGCGAATTAGATGCGGCCTTAACGGTTTTTGCCCAAGAGGCTGAAGAGTTGTTAACGGATATGGAAGACGCTTTGTTGTCTCTGGAGAGTAAACCGGACGATAGCGAAACCATCAACAGTTTATTCAGGGCCATGCATACCATCAAAGGCTCTTCCGGATTGTTTGGTTTTAACGCCATTGTCGGCTTTACCCATGAAGCGGAGTCGGTCCTGGATAAAGTGCGTAACGGCGAACGCGGCATCGACGCGGAATTGATTTCTGTTTTGTTGGACAGCAAGGATCACACGGCTAAATTGATCGAACATTGTTTGACGCAGAAAGACGCCGAGTTACCGGCAAGCTTGGCGGCGGACGGAGAGCGTTTGATTCGGCAATTGACCGGACGGCAAACGACCGACATGCAGCAAAGCGACGATAGCGTCCAGCTGGAAATTGAAGGCGGCGGTGAAATATCGGTGGACGATAACTGGCTAATTTCTCTAGAGTTTCAGAAAGATGCCTTCAGAAACGGCATGGACCCCTTGTCGTTTATTCGCTATCTGCGCACCTTGGGTGAGATTAAACAAATTCTTACTGTAGCCCCGGAAATGCCGGTCGGTGACGACATGGACCCGGAAAGCTGCTATTTGCATTTCAAAATTGCTTTTCAGAGCGATGCGAATAAACAGACGATAGAGGCGGTATTTGATTTTGCCTCGGACGATTGCGATATCAAAATTTTGCCGCCCAATTCCAAGCTGGAGGAATATTTAAATCTGTTGAATGCCCAGGATGACAATCATGTCAACCGCTTGGGCGATATGTTGGTGCAGGTTGGGGCGCTGACTCAAAATGATGTCAACCATGCTTTGCAACGTCAGCAGGCCAATATTGATTCCGAACAGGTTATCGTCCCCGGCAAACCCTTGGGAGAGATACTGGTCGAGCAACATGTCGTACAGCAGCCATTAGTCGATCAAGCGCTGAAAAAACAGGAACAGACCAAACAAAAACTGGCAAGCGAAGCCAATTACATCCGGGTCGATGCTACCAAACTGGGCCATTTGATCAATTTGGTCGGCGAGTTGGTGATTTCCAGTGCGGCGATGAATTTGATCGTCGAGAAGCATGGCCTCAGCGATGCCGGCGATGTGGCCGCCAGCATGAATGCCTTGGTCAGTAGTATCCGCGATACGGCTTTGGAATTGCGCATGGTACAAATCGGCGAAACCTTTTCCCGGTTTAAGCGTGTCGTACGCGATGTCAGCAAGGAGTTGAATAAAGACATCGAACTTTATATCAGTGGTGGTGAAACAGAACTGGATAAAACGGTTGTCGAAAAAATCAACGATCCATTGACCCACTTGATCCGCAACGCCTTGGATCACGCCATCGAAAGTCCCGCGCAGAGGCTTGCTGCCGGCAAACCGGCACAAGGTACCGTGCAACTCAACGCCTATCACGAATCCGGGCATATCGTCATTCAAATTGCTGATGACGGCGCCGGTTTGAATAGCGAAAAAATACTTAACAAAGCATTGGCCAACGGCCTGATTAAACCCGATCACGATTTATCCCAACAAGAAATTCATAATCTGATATTTGCCGCCGGACTTAGCACCAAGGATCAAGCTACCAATTTATCCGGGCGCGGTGTTGGTATGGATGTGGTGAAAAAAAATATCGAAGCCTTACGCGGTTCTGTCGAGATAGACAGCATAGAAGGCGAGGGCACCACCATTTCCATACGCTTGCCGCTGACTTTGGCGATTATCGACGGTTTTATGGTCGGCACCGGTCGGGACCGCTACATCATCCCGCTGAGTATGGTCGACGAATGCATCGAGATGAACACTAGCGAATGCGAGATAGACGACATACAGCATTACATCAATCTGCGCGGCCAGGTCTTGCCGTACTTGCGTTTAGGCGATTATTTCCATAATCAGAGTGCCGATACCAACAGGAAACGTGAGAGCGTCGTGGTGGTTAAATCCGGGCAAACCAAAGCGGGTTTTGTGGTTGACGAATTGCATGGCGAGCATCAAACCGTCATCAAGCCGCTGGGCAAAGTGTTCGAAAGATTGAATGGTATCACTGGTGCGACGGTACTCGGCGACGGCAATGTCGCACTGATTCTGGATGTACAAGGTTTGATTCAAGCGGCCATCAAAAATAAAAGCCGACCGGCACCGATCTTAACGTCGCGGCGAATTCAATAAGTTAACGATTTCTCACGGTTATAAATTCCTATTAGAGGGAACAGCAGATGAATATCAACGACCTAAAAATAAAAACAAAAATCCTGACGGGGGCGATGCTGCTCGTGGCTATCACGATAGCTTTTGGTGTGTTGTCCAAAATTTATATTGGCGATGTCGCCGGCGCTTTGTTCGGTATTACCGACAACAACGGCAAATCGGTTGAATATGCTACTGGCGTAGAAAGAATGGCTTTGCAAACTATCATGGCGCAAAGGGCATACCGTATTTCCAATAAAGACGAAGATGCTCAAAAAGTCGAAGACAACATGAAAACGTTATTTGAGTATCTCGATAAGGTCGATCAGGTAGCCAAGAAATATAACAATACCGAGTTATTGACTCAGTCTAAAACCGCCCGGGAAGGCACACAGAAATTCGGTGAAAAATTCAGAGCCGTCGTGGCATCGGTCAAGGAAAATAAAGCGGCTGTAGAAGAAATGGTAAAAGAAGGTGATGACGTCGCTAAAGCGGCAGATGATTTTTTGGATAGACAAGTGCGTTTGTATCAGGAGGCTATGAAAAAAGGTACTAATGCACAAGAGTTGGATCCATACGTTCAGCGTTATATTGGCGCGGCCAATATTTACATTAAAGCGATGGAAATCATGCGCGCGGAAAAAGAGGAAGTGAATTACAAAGACCGTGTCGCCTGGAAAAAGATGCAAGTTTTAATGCCGGAACTGATGAAGGCTTATGATGATTTACAAAAAATCGTCAATTCCGAAGAAGCCTTGCGTCTGATTGAGACGGCGCGTGCGAGTACCCGCGATTATCAGCAAGCCGCGCAAAACTGGATTGATAACGACGACAAGCTGAATGTCGTCCGAAAAGAAATGCTGGAATTGGGCGATAACGTCATTAAACAAGCACAAAGCGCGGAGGAAGCGGGGTATGCCCAATTAGGGGTGGCAAGGGCCCAAGCAAACGAATTAGTCGACGAGGCCAATAAAATCATTATCGGTACCATTATTGCCGCATTGGTTTTGGGCGTTATCATCGCCATGTTCCTGGCCAACTTGATTACCGTGCCGATTATCGTCGGTGTCAAATTTGCCCAATCCTTGTCCGAAGGTGATTTGACAGCGAAGCTGGAAGTCAACGGTAAAGATGAAATCGGCCAACTTGCCCAGGCTTTACGCGAAATGCGCGATAAGCTGAGCCAAGTGGTTTCGCAAGTGCGCTCAAACTCCGATACGCTGGCCAGTGCTTCGCAACAAGTCAGTGCTACCGCCCAGTCCATGAGTCAGATGGCTACCGAGCAGGCGGCTAGCGTCGAGGAAACCACTTCGTCGATTGAACAACTCAATTCATCAGTACAACAAAACACCGAAAATGCCCATGTCACCGAGCAAATGGCGACTAAGTCGGCAGGCGAGGCTCGTGACGGCGGCGAGGCCGTGAACGAGACGGTTCTGGCCATGAAGAATATCGCCAAAAAAATTGGCTTGATCGAGGATATAGCCTACAAAACCAATTTGCTGTCGTTAAACGCGGCGATTGAAGCGGCCTCCGCGGGCGAACACGGCAAGGGCTTTGCCGTAGTGGCCGCAGAAGTTAGAAAACTGGCGGAGAGCAGCCGCGTCACAGCGGAAGAAATCAACGAGCTTGCCACCAATAGCGTCGCAATAGCTGAAAAAGCCGGTACCTTGATTGCTGCCGTGGTACCCAATATTGTGAAAACAGCCGATTTGGTACAGGAAATCAATGCCGCATCCATGGAGCAATCCAGTGGCATTAATCAAATTAACGAAGCGATGCGCCAGTTGGATAAAGCGACTCAGCAAAATGCCGCCAGCGCCGAGGAATTGGCCGCTACGTCCGAGGAATTAAACGGACAGGCCACCCAACTGCAGCATGCCGTAGCGTTTTTCAAACTGGATGGCAACAGCAATAGGTCGCAATCTTTTGGTAAAACACCGCCGGCCGCTAAGCACCAGTCTCGTGGCGCGGTAGCGCAAAACTATGTTAAAAAACCCGTGGCGGTGAATAGCCTTGCCGACAACTCCTTGGATTTTAACGACCAAGATTTTGAGCGCTTTTAGTCTCTGGAGAGCAGACCATGAGTAATCTGATTCGGAGAGAAACCGGCCACGCTGTGGCGGTTCAGGAGCAGGTAGGCCAATACCTGACTTTTTTAGTGGGGACAGAAAGTTTTGCCGTCAGCATTCTGGATGTGAAGGAAATTATCGAAATTGCCAACGTGACCCGGGTGCCGTTGACACCGGACTATATTCACGGCGTGATCAATTTGCGCGGCAGCGTGGTGCCGGTAATCGATTTATCGGCACGATTAAGCCGGCATTGCTCGGAGGTCAGTAAGCGCAGTTGCATTGTGTTGGTGGCGGTTGAAACGGGCGAGGGTTCGCAACTGATCGGCATGCTGGTGGACGAAGTCCGGGAGATTTTGGAAATTCCGCCCGCCAATATCCAGCCGGCACCGGATTTCGGAACCGATATTCGTACCGATTTTATTCAAGCCATGGCCCGTGTCGACGACGTATTTATTATACTTTTGGCGATTAGCCGGGTACTGTCGTTGGACGAGCTATCGTTACTAAACGACTTGGCGCAATCTCAAGACCATCTGCTCGCAAATGCGGACTAGGTTTTGATCTGGGAGCTATGCTGGAAGAATTTTCCGGCATTCTCCCAGCAGCTTGCTTTCTTCACGGCTAGGTAGCAGCACTCGTTGCTATCCTGTTAGGTGTTCTTCCGCTATTTCTGGGTTTTTAAATAAGTATTAATGGCAGCATCTTCCTCTGCCATATGAGTAATCCAGTCGCGCATGAAGCCGGACACGTCTATTTCCTGTCGTTTTTGCTGATGGATTCCCTGACTAAAAGCGATCAACTTCTCCAGCATCACATTATGCGTCTGCACATGATGTTGATATTCCGGATAGCCGTGCTGTTTCATAAAGGCTTCTTCAGCTTGAAAATGCTCTCTAACGTGTTGATAAAGCAACATAATATTTTCGGCTAGCGCTTGCGTATCTTTCGAGCTCACCAATTGGTTTGCCAGATCGAAAATCTCTCTGTGCTGTTGGTCAACGGCTTCGTTTCCGAGCAGATATTGATTTTCCCAAACGAATTCGTTCATGTTATTTCCGTCATCTTTTGTCTGTTAGTGCATCTTAAAAAAGCCAACTTCCCGCATGAGCGTTTGGCTTTGATCGTTTAATTCTTCAGCAGTGGCGGCCAATTGCTCTGAAGCTGCCGCGTTATGCTGAATAGCCGTATCCAATTGTCCTACCGCTTGACTGATTTGCCGGACGCCGGCAGCCTGTTCGTCAGATGCGATGGCTATTTCCTGTACCAGGGTAGCGGTTTTTTGAATGCTGGGCAGCATTTGGCTAAAGATACGGCCGGCGTTTTCAGCGATGTCCAGGCCGGTATTGGCGAGTTCGCCGATTTCGTTGGCGGTATCCTGGCTGCGGGTTGCCAACTTCCGCACCTCGGTTGCTACGACCGAGAAGCCGGCGCCGTGTTCGCCCGCTTTGGCGGCGACTATCGAAGCGTTTAATGACAGCAAATTGGTTTGGTAGGCAATCGCTTCGATTAAGCCGATTTTCTCGGCAATTTTGTTCATCGCTTCCACGGTGTCTCTGATCGCCTGTTCACCGCTTTGCGCCGATTGGGCGGCGGTAAGGGCAATTTGTTCCGTAGTCTGCGCATTCTCATGGTTGTGTTCGACCGACCCGGTCAATTGTTCCAGTGCGGCGCTGGTTTGTTCAATGCTGGCCGCTTGTTCGCAGCTGCTTTGACTGAGGGTTTGCGCCGCATTATTGACTTCGGTAGAGGCTTGAGCGATTTGCGCCGAACAACTGCCGATAGTGCCAATCACATCGGCCAGACGTTTTTGCATGGTCAGCATTGCCGCAAAAATGCCGACATGTTGCTCCGCTTGCGGCATGCCCCGTCGTTCCAGTTTCCCGGCAGCGATATTGACTGCCAGATTATTGACCTGCCACGGTTCTCCTCCCAACTGAGCGGCTATGTCCTTACGCAGTATCCAAAATAGCGAAAAAGACAACCCCGCTACCACAATAATAAACACGCCGTTGAACAACAATCGGCGACTAGCGCTGTTTTCAATCGCCTTGGACGAATCTATGGTGTCCTTGGCGATATAGTTTTCTACGTCTTTCAACAGATTGATTTTGCCGGTTTGCATGGCAAACCAGTGGGCCGGGTCTACCCCAAAACCGCCTTTATCGGCATTGCTCAGAGCTTTGCTGCGCATCGCCGCCGTTTCATCAATAAATTGGCCGCGCAGCGTGTGTTGTAAAAAATCCAGGTACTGCTGGGGGGCGACAGAGGCGAAAATATCCAGATAAGTATTCTGAAAAGCGATCAGCGTCACCAGTTTTTCATACATGCCGGGGCCAAAAGCGTCCTTGGCAAAAGTGTTCGCCAACACGGCCCGCTCCACGCCCGCTTGCTCCTTGCCTTTCAGAAAATTGGCATAGGCATCCAGCTTGTGATTGATTTCTACATTGGTGCTCAATTGAGGCAATTGGGCGATGATCGCCAGATAGGCGGCATTTAGATTGGAATAGTAATTGATGGTAACTTCGCCGCTGGCGCTTAAAGCGGTGACCGACTGGCGAGTCTCGTCGAGTTGGTCGATTTGCCGGTCTGCCGCCGCCAAACCAGCCGCCAGATTGGCGGCGGCTTTGGTGTCGAATGTTTTGAGAAAAGCATTCAGTTGTTTCAGTTTTTCGTCCGTGGTTAAGCGTTGTTGCCCCAGTTCTTGTTTAAATTTCTGGCCGCCACTACCCAAATGCCCGACCGACAAGCCGCGTTCTTTTTGTAATTCATGCACCAGATCGCTGGCGTACACGGAAAAGTTGGCTAAGGAGATAATCTTTGCCGCTGACCGCATCTCCACAATATGGGTGTAGACCACGAAGGAGGCCATTAGCAGTAAGCCTGCTAAGGGTATCAGCGATAGGGCCGCTATTTTGTGGTTGAATTTAACGGTTTTCAGGTCAAGCATGTCCACTCCCGGCGACTATTCATATGCTCAAGCATAGTCCAGGGTGCTTATACCTGCTACGTGTAAGGTTGAAGGAAACGGGCCGATTGCATTGCAAAAAATTCGAACAATCGACCCAATTTGCCTAGCGATATTTAGAACAAACCGCTGATCACGCCGTCGTCGCTAATATCGATACGCTCGGCGGCCGGTACTTTCGGTAAGCCGGGCATCGTCATCATGTCACCGGCAATCGCCACGATGAAGCCGGCGCCGTTAGCCAGACGTACTTCATTGATTTCCACAGTATGGTCGGACGGCGCGCCCTTGGCATTGGGGTTGGTGGAAAACGACATTTGGGTTTTCGCCATGCAGACCGGGAAATGACCGTAGTTGGCTTGCAGCGCCTTCAACTCGGCGCGAATTTTCGGGCTGGCGCTGATGTTTGCCGCGCCGTACAGCTTGGTGGCGATGGCTTCGATCTTATTCCACAGCGGTAGTTCGCTGTCGTAAACATAACTAAAACCGGGTTCGCGATGATCGACGATGTTCAGTATTTCTTGAGCCAATTGTTCCGCGCCGGCCCCACCGTGCGCCCAGTGTTTGGCGACTACGCATTTCACGCCCAAGGCTTCGCATTTCTGCTGTAGCAAGGCGATTTCGGCATCGGTGTCGAAAGTAAAGTGATTGATGCTGACCACGCAGGGCAGGCCGTAATGCTGGGTAATGTTATGCAGATGGCGTTCCAGATTGGCAAAACCTTGTTCCAGTGCCGCCAGATTTTCCTGGTTCAAATCGTCTTTAGCTACGCCGCCATGGAATTTCAACGCGCGTACTGTGGCGACCAATACCACCGCCGAGGGCTTTAAGCCGGACATGCGGCATTTGATGTCCAGAAACTTTTCCGCGCCCAAGTCGGCTCCAAAGCCGGCTTCGGTCACTGCGTAGTCGGCCAGCTTCAACGCGGTTTTGGTGGCGGTCACGGTATTGCAGCCGTGGGCGATATTCGCAAACGGACCTCCATGGATAATCGCCAGATTGTTTTCCAGGGTTTGTACCAGATTCGGTTTGATCGCGTCTTTTAAGATAGCTGCCATCGCGCCGTGGGCTTTCAGATCGCTGGCATAAACCGGCGTGACTTTGTCCGATTTATAACCGATCACGATGCGGCCCAGACGCTCTTTCAAATCCGCGCGGCTGGTGGCCAGACACAGAATCGCCATCACTTCAGAAGCCACGACGATGTCGAAGCCGTCTTCACGTAAATAGCCGTTCGCCGGTCCGCCCTGGCCGATCGTGATTTTGCGCAGCGCCCGGTCGTTCATGTCGATTACCCGTTTCCATTGGATGCGGCGCGGGTCTATGTCCAGTTTGTTGCCGTGGTTAATATGGTTATCGATCAGGGCCGATAATAAATTGTGGGCCACACCTATAGCGTGAAAGTCGCCGGTAAAATGCAGATTGATGTCTTCCATCGGTACTACTTGCGCATAGCCGCCGCCTGCCGCACCGCCTTTTACGCCGAAACACGGGCCCAATGAAGGTTCGCGCAGGCAGATAATGGTTTTCTTGCCCAAGCGGTTCAACGCATCGCCCAAACCTACCGTGGTGGTGGTTTTGCCTTCGCCGGCCGGCGTAGGGCTAATGGCGGTGACTAAAATCAGCTTGCCGTCGGTTTTATCGGTCAGGCTGTTGACATATTCCAGGGAAATCTTGGCTTTGTAATGACCGTAAGGGTCCAGATGTTCGGCGGGAATGCCGAATTTTTCGCCGGCCAAATCAATAATTGGGCGCATGCTTGCCTGTTGGGCAATTTCAATGTCAGACATGGTAGTTCCTAAAATACTCTGAGAAGTGTGGCAATAAAGCAGAGCAGCCGGCGGCTGCGATGGGCGGATATTGTAGAGTTCTAAGGCTGGGGCAGCCAGAAATTTAATGGTGAAAAGCCGGCAAGGCTTTACAGATAGGGCGTTGCCGGCGTTTCGGTGACTGAGGTCGTCGCGTCGGACAACCTGTCGCAATAGCGGATGATGCGGTTTAGTAAGTAATGACTTCGCTGCCTTTACCCACCAACACCACATCCGCGTCGCGGATCGCAAACAGACCATTGGTGATCACGCCTGGGATATTGTTGATGGTTTTTTCCAACTCGATAGGGTCCAGGATGCTCAAATTATGCACATCCAGAATCTCGCAGCCGTTGTCGGTGATGTAGCTGGCGCCGGTGTCTTTGTTCATGCGCAATTCGGGTTGGCCGCCCAGTTTAGCCAATTGGCGAGCCACGAAGCTGCGCGATAACGGCAGCACTTCTACGGGTAATGGAAATTTGCCCATCACATCCACGCATTTACTTTCGTCGACGATACAGACAAATTTTTTGCTGGCGCCGGCGATGATTTTCTCGCGGGTCAACGCGCCGCCGCCGCCTTTCAACATTTTTTTATGCGGGGTGACTTCATCCGCGCCGTCTACATAAATATCCAGATCGCCGGATTGATTCAATTCAATGACGCGAATGCCGATGGATTGCAAATGTTCGGTGGTTTTAGCCGAGCTGGATACCGCGCCTTCGATGTCTCTTTTGAAATCGCAGTCGGCCAGCAAGTTGATCAAATGCGTGACGGTCGAGCCGGTACCCATGCCGATGATGGGCACGTTTTTCAAATATTGCAGGGCAGCCTGGGCGACTTGTTTTTTTAATTCGTCTTGGGTCATGGTGATGGTCCTGATGGATTGCTCTTATAAATCTGACACGGCGTTTAACCCGTCATTGTATGGGATAATAACCGATTAAGGCTGATCTCTCAGCAGTTTTTACGCCGTAAGGTTGTAGGCGGCATCGCCCGCACGGCCCAAGGATCAACGCATGGACGGCAAGTGCGCCAGCAGTTGCCGAGGACAATAATGCAAAAATACATAGAAAAGATATTGCGGGCAAAAGTCTACGACGTTGCCGAAGAAACCCCATTGGATTTTGCCGCTACGCTGTCGGAGAAAATCAACAACAAGGTTTATCTGAAACGCGAAGATTTACAGCCGGTATTTTCGTTTAAATTGCGAGGTGCCTATAACAAAATCGCCTCCCTGACACCGGAACAAACCGCTCACGGCGTTATAGCCGCGTCCGCCGGCAATCACGCCCAAGGCGTGGCCTTGGCGGCAAAAAAACTGGGAATCAAAGCCCTGATTGTGATGCCGAAAACCACACCGGAAATCAAGATCAAGTCGGTCAAGGCACGCGGCGCGAAAATCGTGCTGCACGGCGACTCCTACGACGATGCTTATGCCCATGCCATGGAATTGGTCGCGGAAAAAGGCATGACATTTATCCATCCTTACGATGACCCGGAAGTGATAGCCGGGCAGGGCACTGTTGGCATGGAAATTCTGCGGCAGTACAACGGCGATATTCATGCGATATTCGTGCCGGTCGGCGGTGGCGGACTGGTGGCCGGCATCGCCGCCTACGTCAAATTCGTGCGTCCGGACATCAAAGTCATCGCGGTGGAACCGGACGACGCCGATTGTTTAAATCAAGCTTTAAAAGTCGGTCAGCGCGTAATATTGGAACAAGTCGGTTTGTTCGCCGACGGCGTGGCGGTGAAGCAAATTGGTGAAGAACCGTTTCGCATTGCCAGGCAGTACGTCGATCAGGTCGTCACCGTCGGCACGGACGAGATCTGCGCGGCTATCAAGGACATTTTCGACGATACCCGCTCGGTTGCCGAGCCGGCCGGCGCGCTGGCGGTGGCGGGATTGAAAAAATACGCCGAACAGCAACACCTGCAACAGCACACGCTGATTGCCATCGACAGCGGCGCCAATATCAATTTCGACCGCTTGCGCTATGTCGCTGAGCGTACCTTGGTAGGCGAACACAGGGAAATTCTGCTGGCGGTGGAAATACCGGAGGTGCCGGGCAGCTTTTTAAGATTTTGCAAAATGATCGGCAAACGCAGCATCACCGAGTTCAATTACCGCTATTTCGACGCGCGCATGGCGCAAGTGTTTGTAGGGATCAGTAGCAGCGGCGCGGAAAACGACCGCCAGCATCTTATCGAACAATTGGCCGAAGATGGCTTTCCGGTAACCGATATGACCGGCAACGAACTGGCCAAGGACCATATCCGCTATATGGTCGGCGGTCATGCGCCGTTCGAGTTGAAGGAGAGCGTCTACAGCATCCAGTTTCCCGAACGCCCCGGCGCGCTGCTGAAATTTCTGCTGTCGCTGGGTAGTCAGTGGAATATCAGCCTGTTTCATTACCGCAATCATGGGGCTGCGTTCGGCAAGGTCTTGATCGGTCTGCAGATCGACGGCGAACAACGCAGGCGTTTCGAGCAGTGTTTATCGGCTTTGGCGCTTGCGTATCGAGATGAAACCGGCAACCCGGCCTATCGCCTGTTTGTCGGCGGTAGTGAGTCTGCCGGGATCAAAAACTAAAAATACTTCCGCTCCAAATTTCTCCCTTCTGTCCCACCGTTGGCACACAATTTGTCGCAGCCCAGTATCCAACTGGTCTCGACAAGCTTCGCCTGGCCGCGATACCGGCGTTAAATAATGCCGGATCACTAGCCGCCTGATTAACCGGCTGCCTTTGCGTTTGTATCGAGATCCCAGGCCAAGAAAGCCGCGGGCCTCGCAAATAAATGCGTGAGGTATTGCGGAAAATTATTACATTGCCCTTCTTAACGCCCGGAATTATTGGCAAATAATTCGGGATTTACTCCTAACGACAACTGGGAATTCGCCAACATACAATGCGCGCCATTTTGTGCTATGGCGATTTGAATATAAAGATGCTTCTGTCAGCCCCAAAAAACCGTCGTTCCCGCCAGGAAGCGGGTAGCCAGAGCCATGGAGGGCACGCTTCGACTTATCCATGCGGTTTGGGCTCGGCTAAGGACAGCTTGATCAACGGTTTTTACAACGTGGCGGAAGCATCTTTATATTCAAATTTTAAACAGCCTGCTGATACGCAAACGACAAGCGGCTTAGGACTAATGCGTCCGGGTGCGCCAAAGTTTTCGATAAGTGCAAAACATGAATTATCAAGTTACTGAGGCTGTAATTGAAAATCGTAAAACCAAAGCACATCAAGGTGTTATGCATGCTCATGCTGTTGTCGGCAGGCTTTGACGTGTGTGCGGCCGCCAAGTCCCTGGAAATTCAGGAACTGGAATTCAAAAACTCCCAGGTCTCGGACATCATCCGGGTTTTGTCGGAGGATGCCAACGTCAACATCGTTGCCACCCCGGAAGCTGGCAAAAAGAATGTGACGATTTTTCTAAAAAAGGTCTCGTTGGAAGAGGCTATCCGTTCCATCTGCCGGATCAGCGATCTTTGGTACCGCCAGGATAACGGCGATGCAGGTACCTTCAGACTGATGACCAAGGAAGAATACAGCAAAGATCTGGTGATGGGCCAAGACGACAATGTGCGCGTGTTTCAATTGCGCAACCCCAATGTCATGGCGGTGGCTATGGCTATCGAAAGTCTTTACGGTAATCGGGTGCGGGTATCCTACGGCAACGCGATGATGTTGAGCGGCATGGGCGGCATGAATGGGCGTGGCGGCAACAACCGTGGCGGCGGTTTCGGCAATAACCGCGGCATGGGTAATACCGGCTTCGGTGGCGGTATGGGTGGCTTCGGCAGCATGGGCGGCGGATTCGGAGGTTTTCAAGGCGGCTTTGGTGGTAGCAGCAGCGGCAATATGTACGGTGGACGTAATAACCGTTTTTCCGGCGGCATGGGCAATCAAGGCGCGGCCGGTGGTCGCTATGGCAACTTGCAACAAGGTTTCCGCGAAGAAGTACCCAAGGATTTAAGCGTCGAACAACTCGCGGAACTCGGTGCCGACGGCAAACGTGTCGATCCCGGCGAACTGTCCGAGGTGTCCGGCATCAACAAGGTGATATACGTCACCATCAACGCCGAACACAACCAGCTGATCGTCAAGACTAGCGACAATGCCATTCTTAAATCCATTTCCAGCCTGGTTGAGCAACTCGACAAACCGCAAAATCAAGTAATGCTGGAAATGAAGATTATCGACGTCAAGGTTGGCGAAGACTTTAGCTCCTTGTTCAACTTCGAAATCAAAAATACCAAGATTCAAGGCGACAGCCTCAATCCCTTGATCATGGGCGGCGCGGCGGCCATGACCGGCGGCGGCAGCTTTGTTTACGAATTTCTCAGCGACAAAATCAAAGCCAATATCGAATTTCTGGAAAAAAATAACCGCGTCAACGTGGTTTCCAACCCCATGCTGGTGGCGTCCAATCATCGCCCGGCTAACCTGTTCGTCGGCGAAGAACGCATCATGGTGCGCGGCTATTCCATCGACAACATCGATAATCTGAATACCACCCGCACCATCACCACCCCGGAGACCGAGCTGGAAGAAATCGGCACCACTCTGGAAGTGACGCCGCATATCAACGCCGACGGTACCATCCACATTCAGCTCAGGCAGGAAAATTCCACGCTCAACGAAGGCGCGGCCTCCATTCCAGTGACCAATAACACCAGCGGTGAAGTTGTGGATTTACCGGTGGACACTATTACCACCGCCCGTATGGAAGGTGAAATTTTCGCTAGGCACGGCTATACCGTCGCGGTGGGCGGCTTGATTCGCGACAGTTTTTCCCGCAACCGCCGTAAAGTCCCATACTTGGCCGACATCCCGGTGTTGGGTAACGTGTTCAGACAGACCGTCGATTCCGACAGTAAATCGGAAATGGTGTTGTTGATTACGCCTTACGTGTTGAACCAGGGCAACGATCACCACGAACAATACGATCCGACCGACAAATACCACCGCTACGCGCCGGAAATCGCCATGCAAGCCAAGCCGGTGCCCAAACCCGAAAATCCGGACGAACCGGTTTGCGGCGAGTTTTGCGCGCCGCCGCGCCTGAGGGAGTCGGATCAATGAGCCGCAACCATTTAAAAGCTCGGCGCGGATTCCCGTTACCGAAGCAATTCTATGTCCGGAGTTTGCTGAGCCTGTTCCTGTTGGCCTGCGCCGCCTGCCAGCCCAACCACATGGGCCTGGATACCCCGGCCGACATCGCCACCGAAAACTGTTATGCCTACCGCTACGGCGACAAATTGCGCAAGATCAATTTTGCCCAAGCCTTCGATTGGTGCCATCGCGCCGCCGGGTCCGGCGACGCCAACAGCCAGGCCCTGCTGGGCGAACTGTATTACCTGGGATTGGGCGGCCCGCAGGACATGACACTGGCGGCACGCTGGTTCGAATCCGCCGCCCGCCAGGGGCATGCGCATGCGCAATACATGCTGTACCGGGTGCACGCTACCAGTCCCAATCTGGAGCAGCAGGAAAAAGCCGAATATTGGCTGAATCAAGCCCGCCATAGCGGTTACAAACTGGCCTTGCCGGCGCAATGAACACGCTTGAATTGAATGAGGGAGAAATAGAGATGATGAGAAACCATAAGCACATGCAAGCCCAACCCGTCAAAAGCAAGCTGATGGAATTGCTTGATGAAGTATTGCAGCACGACGGCTTCGGCGAAATCCGGGTCGAGGTAAAAATTCTCAAGCGTCAGCAAAAAGAAGTGATTCTGCACTGCGGCAAACAATACCGCTTTGTGGTGGATAGCAGCTTACCGGGCCAAGCTTGATGCTTCCGGTAGGCACGGTCCGAGTGGAAGGCGGGAGATTGGAATAAGGCCGCTTTAGCCTTATCAATTCCCCTCTTTAGCAAAGAGGGGCCGGGGGAGATTTTTTAAATAATCCCCCATCTTTTGCCCAGTGGGCGCGAGGAATATAGAGAATTCAGGACTAATCCGCGCACGGACGCGCATAACTAAACGAGTGTGATGGGGTCACATCAAAAAACCAAAAAATAAGATGACCAATAGGCTGCGCGAGGCAGTTGCGGCATTTAGATTTGAGAAAACAGTATGAAAGGCAAACAACTGAAAAGACTGCAACACAGACAAGCGGGTTTTACCTTACTGGAACTGCTGGTGGTTATCACGCTGATCGCTACGTTGGCGACAGCGGCATTGGTGGCGTATGACGGCATTGGTGACAGCGCGCAAGCTACTGCTGCTTCCAATAGTACTGCTACGGCCGACGGTGCGATTCGTAACTACCGTGCGGTTACGCAAAAATTCCCAGATCAATGGGATAATTTGGTTGTCGGCTCAGGGGCTAGTGCCGGTTCTGCACCTGCGTTTATGGCTGCTGCAACGGCTTCAAAGTTCTCAAACTGGTCTGTGCCTGCATCTGCTTCCGCTTTTGGTTTGGCATTGAATGATGCCATGGCTGCAGTCAATATCACTGAAATTCAAGAACGTACCGTTGCTACAACCACTGCTGGTATAGAACCAAACCTGCAGCATAACGAAGGTGCAGTTTTTACTGTTTCACCAACTGATGCGGCAGAAAACGATTGGAACGCAATTACTAACGTTGCCATACTGCCTACTTTTGGCACAGCGGCCTGCCAAGTAAATAGTGTAGCGCTACCTGTTACCAAGTTGAGTGGTGATCCAATTAATGGCGATGATGGTGCTCGTCAAAACGTTATCAACGATTCGTTGGAAAGCGACCAGTGTAATCTGGTTATTGCCTTGGGCTTCGGTCACGACGCCGCTCATAGCACTAGCAATTCTTCTGTCGCTATTTCGACAGCACCAACTTTTGTCAGTAAAAATATCAACCCAGCCGTCAATTATGCACGTTACATCGCCTTGTTCCACGTCGGCCAAGATGGCGCGAATGCTGGAACTGTGGACAACAACATTGTAGCCGGTGAATTATTCACTAAACCCCGTCTGCTGGCCGTGGTTGACACCGAAGGCCGTATGATCGACGAGAACATCGCTGATCAAAACCCTAACTAAGTTTAGCTAGGTAAGCCGATTCCCACGGTCCGCCGTGGGAATCCCTGCTAGCTCTGGACTTTGCGGCAGAGTCTAGAGCTAGCCGGTACGGGGCTCCTGGAATTCCGAAGGGTAGCGCTTGGGATAGCCTGCGCCCTGTCGTGGTGGCAAGCCTGCGTGCCTTCCCACGCTGGAGTGTCGGAACAAGGCACTTGGCTGTATAGGAAATTCATAATCGCCACGCGCATAACTATTAACGATTGAATACAAATCATGAAATCGCTCCACTTCTCCAAACTTCCACCGCTCAGCCTGTTGCTATTGGGTTTGCTGCCGATTTTGCCTTGGCTGGCGCCCTGGCATTTGCAGCCGGTAATCACCTTTCATCTGGAATGGCTGGCGTTAGTCGGCGGCTTGCTGGCTTGTGCTGCGGCATTGCCGAGATTGTGGCGTAGTGAGTATTTACAGTTGCCGCGCACGCTGTGGTTGCCTTTAACGCTGGCCGCCTATCTGGCCTTACAAACCAAACTGTTGCCGCAAGTTGTCGTGCCCCATGCCTATATGGGGATGGCTTATTTGGTTTGGGCTGCGTTGATGATGGTTTTGATGGCTCATTTTCGGCAACAGTTTGGTAGTGAACGGGTGGGCGGCTGGCTGGCCGGTGGTTTGGTAACGGCGGCCGCGCTGGTAGCCTGGCGTGAGCTATTTGGGCGCTTATCCGGGGAAATCGGCGATTGGGGCGGCGTGGGCCAAGCCAATAATTACGGTGATTTGTTGGCCTTGGGCAGTGTGTCTTTATTGTACTGGCATGCACTTGGTCGGCTACCGCGGTGGGTATTTGCGTTCTGCGGGTTTAGCCTGATGCTGGGCTTGAGTCTGACGCCTTCGCGTAGCGTTTTATTGTATTGGCTAGTCATCTTTATCATTGCTTGGCGCTACCGTTCCGCCTGGTTGAAACCCATTGGTTTAGGGCTTTTCGGTTATCTGGCCTTGCAGGGTTTGTGGTCGCTGGGGGTGTTGCCCGATGCGCAACTCAGCTCGGCGGAACGCATGCTGCAACCAACCAGCGGCGCCTCGCCGCGCTGGCATATCTGGCAAGTGGCCTGGCACTTGTTTTTGCAGCAGCCCTTGCTGGGCCAAGGGTTTGGGCAATTCGACACCGCGTATTTTCAAGCTGGCCGGTATATTCCGGCACTGCCTACCTATATCGAACACGCGCACAACCTGATTTTGCACTTGCTGGCCGAACTGGGTTTATTGCCGGTATTGCTGCTGCTATTGGCTATCAGCCGCTGGATTCGTCCGGTGCTGGCCGTGGGCGAGGGGACAACGCATCAAGCGTTTAAGACTTGGCTGATGTTGTTGGCGGCCATTTTGGGCATTCACAGCATGTTGGAATACCCGCTGTGGTATGCGCCGTTTTTGGGGGTTGCCGCGATGGTACTGGGCTTGGGAGATGAGTTGAGCCGGCCGATAGCTTGGAAAAAATCCGGCACTGTTATTGCGGGCTTCTGCATTGCTGCTGCCGCGTCTGTGGCAGTTGTACATGAAACCCACTATCTGCGCATGGAGTTGGCTTTGTTAGCGACGGTGGCGCAACCCTCTCAACAACGCTCCGATCATTTGGTGGATGTCTGTCAAAAAGCGGTGACGCAAGCGCCGCTGCTCGAACCTTATGTGCCGATGATTTTTACGTTTACCGGTCAGCCCGATGATTTGGCGATGCGGCCGCAACTGACCGTGTTGGCGGATGTTGCCGTGCGTTTCGTGCCGGCCAACAATTTAGTGTACCGGCTGGCGCTGCTGCAAGCCCTGAACGGCGATCAGCAAGCATCCCAAAAAACGCTGAGCCGGGCCTTGGCCGCTTATCCGAATGATGCTTCAAAGTTTATTGTCGACCTGTTCCATCTTAAAGGCCCGGACAGTGCCAAGGTTAATTTCATGTTGCCGATGCTGGCCTCCACGCTGGGTGCAAAAGTGGTCACCAGCAGCGGCGCGCCTGCCAAGCAACTTTAACTGAGACATTTGATTGGCTGCCGATGCCGGCGTGACGCCAACTTAATGCCAGCTAATCGGAAACGAGGGCTGGCTAGTTTTTAATTTTCACAAGCAAGTAAATGAGGTGTTTATTGTTTGTTTTTAGCGGGATGTTGCGGTCCGTCGCCTGGCGCGATATTGCCGCCGTGCGTTCCAAAACCCTGAAAAGTCGCGCGCAAGCCGGTTTTACCCTGCTGGAATTATTGGCGGTGATTGCGCTGATGGCAGTGGTGGCCGGCACGGCGGTGCTGGCTTATGAAGGTGTGCAGGATCAAGGCCGCCAAGACGCCACCCGGTTTGAAATGGCGGAAATCCGCAATGCGTTGTTGCAGTTTCGCCGCGATAGCGGTAGCAACGATTTGCCGGGGCAGGGTGTTTATGTCTGCGAGGACCCGGCAAACGCCGGCAAAATCAACCCGGATTTAGTCAATTTACCTTCCGAAGCGGGCACTACCGACGCCGCAAAATTGGCCTGGTGCGAATCGCCGGCCAATTTCTGGATGCTGTTTGCGGATCCTTTGGGCAACGGCTGGAATCCGGATACCCGTCGCGGTTGGAACGGTCCGTATTTGCAACGCAAAAGCGCTCTGATGAGTTATGCCGGTGTCGATAATTTGTGGGTGATTACCGATGCCTATCAAGCCAATTACCTCATGTTGGATTTGGATGACGCCGACAAAGCCCGGCTGGTCAGCATCGGCCCGGATAAAACCGACAATAACCCAACGCCCAGTTCCTGCCAGATCGCTGGCAGTGGCGACGATACTGTGCTGTGTTTGTTGCGATGAACTTATTGATCGAAATCGCCAAAAACGCCAAAGCGCAGGCTATCACGCTCCGCCGTGGGAATCGATGCCCGCTTTCGGGCACAGCGCGTAGGGTGGATAAGCGCAGCGCATCCACCGCATGCAAACCTATCCCGGTGGATGCGCTGCGCTTATCCACCCTACCTGCGGTCGGTTCGAGACATCACAAATCCGAGCGCGGCTTTACCCTTCTGGAAATGTTGCTGGTGATTTTTTTGATGGCGCTGGTGGCGTCCACCGGCTTGATGTTGACCGAGGGCGTGGAAGATCAGACCAAATACGACGAAACCAAACGCCGGATGGAAATGATCCGCAAAGCCATCGTCGGCGACCCGAGCCGCACCGTGAATGGCGCGCCGGAGCTTAGCGGCTTTGTGGCGGATATGGGGCGCTTGCCCTTATGTTTGGCGGAGTTATTGAGGCTCGGTGACGAAGTGCTTCCCGCCACTGTTCCGAAAACCTTTAAATCGCCGTGCGATGTCACCGAAATCGTTAGCGAATGGTATTTGGATCAGAACACGGGTGTCGGCATTGGCTGGCGCGGCCCCTATTTACAGGTTATCCCGGAATCCGGCGGCGGCCTGCGTTTCAGAGATGGCTATGGCAACGAGGGCGCGAATGCGGCCGCTGATGCGCTGGATTCAGGCTGGGATTACAGTGTAACCGCAGCGACCGCCAGTTTAGCTAGCGAAGGCATGGATTTAACGGTTGCAACCGATGACGTGGCCGCGCCGCAACTGATTGTCAGCGCCGATTGGCAGGTGCAAATACCGGCGGCAGTGAGTGTGACGTTTGAGAATCAAAGCGGGGCACCATTGCCAGGGTCAGGCGTCAACTTGGTGTTGCGCCTTTACTTATCCGATTTGACGGATTATGTCGATTCGGACGAGGGAACTCCTGATTACTTGGTTTTGACAAGCCTATCAGTATCGGCGAGCGGTCAAAAAACCGAGAACTTTAAGTTGAGTACGCCGCCAATCTTGCCTATCGGTAAACGCGCTTATGCGCTCATTTGCCACGAAGTGCCGCCTGGTGACCCGGATAACTATCGAATTTTCGACGGCGATTGTGTGGCCGGAAATCCAGTCCCGGCTGTGAGCAACATCCGCAGTTTCAGCGTCTTACCCCGCCAGACACTGAATTTGGCCCTTAATTGGATCATTCCATGAGTCCACTTTGTCCGAATCGGTCTCGCTATGTGCGCTCACTGCGGGCCGTCAGTGCCAATACGCTAAGGAAAAAGCTCCTTCTCCCTTCGGGAGAAGGTTGGGATGAGGGGATCAAAATATCGCTTCTTCCCTTATTTATTCCCCTCACCCTAACCCTCTCCCAGGGGGAGAGGGAATCACCCGCTCTTAACTTAATGGCGGTGACGGATGACCGTGTGAACGAGAAGCGGCGGAGCCGAAAAATCAAAGTCCGGGAACCACTTAAATATCCCTTTAACCCAAGCCTCCATGAAATTTAACCGTTTTATCCCTTTCGCTATCCCGTCGCAGTTATTAGTCTGCGAGACCGACGGTTTTTCCTTGCGCGCCGCCGTGCTGCGCCGTGCCGATCAGGATATGGAATTGCTGTATCAGGCCAAAACCGAACAAGTGGATATGGCCGAAGGCCTCAGCGATCTGCTGATTACGCTAAAAAGCCAGGGTTGGCAGGGCGGCGGTTCGGCGATTCTGTTGTCGCCGGCGGTGTTTTCGACGCTGGTGGAGTTACCGGTCAATCCCCGCAAACCCCGGCCATTGTTGCAGATGCTGGAATTGGCGCGCTGGGAAGCGGAGCCGCTGTTGCTGCAACACGTCACCCGCTGGTCGGTGGGGCATTTATTGGTGGGCCAAGGCTATATGACCGAGGAACAAGCGCGGGCGGTGATGGATTTGCAGCAAGGTAAATCCAGGGCCGGCGGCGGTTTGGCGTTGGCCGAGCAGTTTTCGTTACGGCGTTTCGGCGATCTGGCGGTGGAGTTGGGGTATATCAAACGCAGCCAGCTCAATGCGTGCTTGACCGGGCAGGAGTGGTTGAAAGCCGCCGACGAGGCCATCGAAGTCGGCTGGGCGGCGCAGAGTGCGGTGGACGATATACCCGGTACTTTTAACTGGCTGATTAGTTGCGTGCATCAAAGTTTATTGCAGCGCTGGTCGGACGCTTTCGCGCGGCAGGGTTTGAAATTGCAAACCATGTATCCCTTGACCGGTTGCAGCGCGGCCTTACTTCCAGCGACAGAAACCTACGCGGTGCTGCTGGAGACTCAACCCGGTTTGGGGTTTAGCACGCGGCTAGCCGCTGGCGGGATTACGGCCTTGCGCCACTATTTGAATCTGCACAAAGCGCCGCTGGATATTTGCCTGGAAAGCTACCACGCGCTGCATGCGCCGCCGCGCGAGCCGGTGTGGTTGGCTAGTTGGCCGTCGGCACCCGAGCTGGCCGCCAATTTGGAACACATGCTGGAACTGGACTTGCACCCGCTAACCCATGCTGTCGTTGGCGATAAGGTTTCGCCGGGCATGGCCGGAGCGGCTTACCACGCCTTGGGTCTGGCCGAAGCGGAGCGTTGCGTGGGGGTGCGCTTGGGCGGCCCATTGCCGGCACTGCGTGATCGCTTGGAGGTGCGGGCCGCGGCGCTGGTGCTGCTGCTATTGCTGATGGTCGGCGTGGCCGAGCTGTCGTTGTGGGCGCGCAAAAGCAGCGTCGAGAGCTACAAGCAGCAGGTGGACGCCAGCTGGCAAAGTATCGATGAGGCTATTAAGCGCATCAATGCCCAAGCGGCTGAAATCGCCCAGATCAAGGACAAGATCAAGAGTTTGCGCACCGAACAGTCGCGTCTGGAAAATCTGGCCCGCTTCTACGACGAAGACATTCCGGAGCGCATGGATTTGGTAAAGGGCGTGTTGGGTATGCTGCAAACGCTGGTTGACAATGAGGTGGTGATCGAGCGTTTGGATGAGCCGGACAAGTCGGCATTAAAACCGGCCGCGGCGCCGAACGCGGCTCCGCCCAATCCTATCGACGCCAAGCGTATCGAAGCGGAAAACCTGGTGCTGGAGGCCTGGGCGCTCAGCGACAGCGCCGCGCAGACCTTTATCAAACGGGTGGGTGATGCCGCCGCCCGCTGGGACTTGCAGGTTCGTGAGCCCAAAGTGACTTTCGGCAAAGGGCCGCTGCAGAGTAACGGCTTCAGTATTTCGTTGCGGCTGGTCAAATTGGCCGAGCCGGACGGCAAAATCATTCGTTTATCCAATCCAAACCCCCATGAAACTACCCCCTTTGAGTAAGCGCGAACAATGGTTGTCGGCCTTGGCTATCGGCGTGATCGTCATCGGCGGATATGCCTGGTTGCGCTGGGTGCCGGCCAACCGGGAAATCGGCCAATTACAGCAAACGGCGGAAGCCACCGACAAACGCCTGCGCACCGCCGAGATTCCGGAAGAACCGGATGAGGACGTCGAGCGCTTGAAGAGCCAATTAGCGGAACAAGAGCGTTTGCTGGCGGCTATCAAGGAGCAGTCGGACAGCGTGGAAAAACATCTGGCGCCGGACGACTCTCAGTTTCTGATTGTGAATATTTCCAAAGTGGCGCGGGATGCGCAGATTCATGTGCGCGCCAACGAGGTTTTCAAAGCGGCGGTAAGCAGCAATGCCGCGCCGGTTGCGGCGGCACCGGCAACCACCAAGAAAAGCCGGAAAAACAAACCGGCGGCTGCAACGCCGGCTGCTCCCACTACGCCCATCACTGCCGTGATTCCGCCGTTGAGTGCCGGCTGGGTGGCACGGATGTCGCCGGGTTCGTTGTTGGAAAGGCCGCTGCGGCGCCTGGAGGTGGAGGGCACCTATCTGGCTTTGAACCGCTTCATTCACGATTTGGATCGGCTACCGTTTCAAGTGGCGGTGCTGCGTATCAGCGTCGAGCGCATGCCGGTGTTGGCGATGCCCGGCTATCCGCAATCCCTGCTGGCCGAAGTGATTTTGGCGTTGTAAGCGTATGGCTATCAATGACGAACATCTCCTGGAAGCCGGTGTGCGCTGCGGCTTGGTTGAGGCCGCACAATTGGAGCGCTTACGTATTGACGCCCGTCGGCAACGCTTGAGTTTGCTAAGCATGGTTCAGGCCCATTATCGTTTTCCCTTATCGGCCTTGCATCGGGCGGTGGCCGAGCAATACGGCGTGCCGTATGTCGATCTGGATACGCTACAGGTGGAAAGCGCCTTGTTAAAAAAAATTCCGCCCAGTCTGGTACAGCGCAAGTTGCTGTTGCCGGTTAGTGATGGCGAACAGGTGTTACTGATCTGCAGCGATCCGGGCGACCGGGGCGGCATTGATTCGGTGCAACGCTTGTTGGGGCAGGTATTGCCGCTGGCAATGGCCGATCTGGCCTTATTGCAATTAAAGGTAAAGCAGGCATTGGCCGGAAAATCGGCGCCCGAGCAAAGCGGCGCGGTGACGGCGGAGACCGATACCGATTTGGTAGCCATGTTGGACGGTATCATCCGCGAAGCCTATTTTTACCGGGCCTCGGACATTCACTTATTACCGGATGCGCATGGATTGCGAGTCCGCTTGCGGGTGGACGGCAAATTGCGCGATTTTCCGTTGGTTGCCAACGCCGGCGCGGCTGCCGCGTTGGTGTCGCGGGTCAAAGTGCTGGCCGGCTTGGATATAGCCGAACAGCGCATGCCGCAGGACGGTGGTTTTTCTTATCATTTGCCCCGGCCTATCGACAAGGGCTTTAACATTCGGGTGGCGACGGCGCCGACCCGGCTGGGCGAACGGATGACGCTGCGGCTGCTCGGCCAAGAGGCGTTTGGTTTGACGCTGGCCGATCTGGGTATGATGGAAGAAGATTTGCAGCATTTTCGCAAGGTGATACACCGCCCCTATGGCATGGTGCTGCTGACCGGTCCGACCGGGAGCGGTAAATCGACTACCTTGTTCGCCGCGCTCCAGGAAATCAACCGCGCCGACATCAACATCATGACCGTGGAGAACCCGATTGAATACGTGATGCTCGGGGTTTCTCAATTGCAGACCGGGCCGAAAGTCAGTTTTGCCGACGCCCTGCGCTCGTTTTTGCGGCACGATCCGGACGTGTTGATGGTAGGCGAGATCCGCGACCCGGAAACTGCCGATGTGGCCGTGAAAGCGGCGATGACCGGGCATTTGGTGTTTTCGACGCTGCACACCAACAACGCGGTGAGCGCCGTCACGCGCTTGATCGACATCGGTTGCGAACCGTTCCTGATCGGTTCCACGGTGGCGGCGGTGATCGCCCAGCGCTTGGTGCGCCGCTTATGCGGGCATTGCCGCAAACCGCGCTTGGCGACGCCTGCCGAGCTGGCGGAACTGGGGCGGGATGACGATGCCGTGCAGATTTACGAACCGGGCGGTTGCGTGATCTGCCAGGGCAGCGGTTTTCGCGGCCGGCTGGGATTGTTTGAAACGCTGTGGCTGGATGAAACGCTCGCCCGCTTGGTAGCGCGCGGCAGCGACGAGGAAACCTTGGAAGCCAGTGCCGGTGAGCGTCTGAGTTTTATGTGGGAGGACGGTTGCCGTAAAGTGCTGTTGGGCATGACCACACTAGACGAGTTACGTGATGTGGCGGTTCACAAAACCCGCGGCGTGCGCGGAGTAAACTGAGATGGCGGAATTTGTTTACACCGCCTTGGACGAGCGCGGCAACGAGATTGGCGGCAGGCTGCAAGCCGACGATATGGGTAATGCCGCATCGCAATTGCGCCAACGCGGCTTGCGAGTGTTGGCGTTACGGCAGGGGCGCGGCAGCAGCGGTTTTTTCGGCCAGGCCAATTTTTCTGACTGGTTGGCCTCGCAACGTTCGGTAACGAATACGGCGTTGATATTCTTTTTCAGGCAAATGAGTTTTATGCTGCGGGCGGGCCTTCCGGTGGCCCAGGCCCTGGAGCTGGCCCAGGCGCAATTGACCAATCCGCGCTTGAATTTGACTTTACGCCTGATGCTGAAGGACATTCGGGTTGGCCAATCGCTGTCGTCGGCGATGAGTAAGCACAAGGCGGTGTTTCCGGAAATGGCGATCAATTTGGTGGTCGCCGGCGAAACCACGGGCGATTTGGATCAGATCATGGAAAGGTTGGCGATACATCTGGATAAAAGAGCCGCATTGCGGGCACAGACCATCAACGCGATGATTTATCCCGCGATTGTGGTGCTGGCGGCAATCGGCGTCGGCATTTTCATGGTGGTGAAAATCATCCCCAAATTCAGCAAGTTTTTGATGGGCAAAGGCAAAGCTTTGCCGCCGTCCACCCAGTTGCTGGTGGATATATCCGACTTCGTGCGCCAGCATGGCCTTTGGCTGGTAGGTGGTGTGGCGGCTTTGCTGCTGCTGATAGTGTTGATTTATCAAACCCGTAACGGCCGTTTGTGGATAGACCGGCTGTTGCTGCGGCTGCCGGTGATCGGCTCGTTGCTGGTGACCGGTGCGATGGCGCAGATGAACTGGGCGTTGTCGATTCTGCTGCGCAGCGGTGTCACCGTGTTTCAGGCGTTGAAAATTACCGCTAATTTGCTGGGCAACCGAGTTTATGTCGATCAGTTGCTGGCCGCATCCAACCAGATTTTAGAGGGCCGGGATATTGCGCGCAGTATCGATCATCCGCGCATTCCGCCGCTGGTAGTGCAGATGGTTGCCGTAGGCGAGGGGACCGGGTCGCTGGACGAAGTGTTGCAGGAACTGGGCATTTATTACGAAAAGTTGTTGGAAATTGCGATCAAGCGCCTGTCGGCCCTGATCGAGCCGGTGATGATTTTGGTGATCGGTTCGATGGTGGGCTTTGTCTATTATGCATTCTTTCAAGCCTTATTCTCTTTGGTATCGGGGCATTAAATGAGTTTGTCGAATTCAATCAAGCCGATTGCCGGCCTTGCTTTTTCAATGGCGGCACTCGCCGCGCGGGCTCTGGAAGCGCCGGCCACGCCGCTGCCGTTGACGCCTGAGGCGCCGAAGCAGCTGCGCGATCCATTCACGCCCAGCGAACTGATGTACGAAACGGCTGGGGCGCAGGGCGCTGCCGTCGGCGCTTATGGGTTTATGCCGAATCAGGAAACCATGAAGGTGCCTAACCTCAAATTACGAGGTTTGTTGAATCCGTCCGGGAAGGCCTTTATTGCTCTGTTGGAAGTCAGCGGTGTCGGTACTTTCATGGTGCGCGAGGGCGATGAATTCAATTTCGACCCCTCGCAACCCAAGAACGCCATCCGCGTCAGTAAAATTACCCGGCTGAGCGTGACCGTTGAAACCGGTACCTTGGGTTCGATCAGAGTATTGCGCTGAGCGGTTTTAGATAAGGTTTACTGATTGAGTATGTTTAGGTTGACGGCGATGTGGGCCAATTCGGTGGTGGTCTGCACCTGCAGTTTTTTCTTGATTTGCGTCGCGTAGTTGGCGATGGTTTTATTGCCCAAACACAGGTGAATGGAAATTTTCGAGACCGTCAGGCCTTGGGCCAGTAGCCGGAAAATATCGAACTCGCGCGGCGAGAATGCATCGATCAGCGCTTGATACTGCGCATTGGCGGACGGCTCGTCCGCGGGTTTAAGCAGGCCGGGTTCCGTATAACCTTTACCTTGCATAATGCTTTCTATAGCCGGCAACAATAAATTCGGCGCCATGTTTTTAGTGATGTACCCTTGCGCGCCAGCATCCAAGGCTCGCCGCACGTAAACTTGTTCGTGATAGATGCTGTATACCAAAATCCGCGCATTTGCATCCCGTGCGACGATCCGGCGAATGGCTTCCAGGCCGCCGATTCCCGGCATGGATAAATCCATGACCACCAGATCCGGCTTGGACTCGCCATAAAGCTGAATGGCTTGTTCGCCGCGTTCCGCTTCGGCAATGACTTCGACATTGCCGCTAACCGACAATAACATGCGAAAACCCGCGCGTACCACAGCATGGTCGTCGACTAACAATATTTTTAGGGTGTTGCTCATGGCAGCGGTGGAATGGGTGGTGTCATAAATTTCGAAACGGGGCTCTGGATATAAGCTGCTGTTTCGGCCTTAAAGTTGACGGCTATTATCCGGGAGGAAATTCCTGGATTGATGCGGGAAAAATTCTTTTTATGAGCAGGGAAAATGGAGGGGGATTGCAACTGGCTATGTCAACCTATCGCTTCGGTTGGCCATTCGGCGCTGGACGCGATTAGTTTAATTCAGCCAATAACTGAGCGATCATGCTGTTGGCCTGGTTCAAATAACCGCTGCCGAACAGATTAAGATGGTTAAGGATGTGGTAAAGGTTATAAAGGGTTTTACGGGTTTTGTAGCCAGGGTCCAGCGGATAGTCGGCTTGATAAGCCGCATAAAAATCGCGGCTGAAGCCGCTGAATAATTCGGTCATGGCCAGGTCCGCTTCGCGGTCGCCGTAATAGCAAGCCGGGTCGAAGATTATCGGTTGTCCTTGCTTATCCGAGGCAGCATTGCCGCCCCATAAGTCGCCGTGCAGTAAGGATGGGTGTGGGCGGTAATCGCTGAAAAAAGCGATGATGTTCTCCAGCAGTTTATCGCCTTGCGTTTGCAGTGAGCCGCGATAACCGTTAGCGGCGGCAAACTGTAATTGTTTGCCCAGGCGTTGTTGCTGCCAAAAACTGACCCAATCGTCGTGTCTGGCGTTGTGCTGCTGCGTGGAGCCGATGGTGTTATCGATGTGCCAGCCGAAATAGGCTTGCGGCCGCTGGTGCAGCAAGGCCAGTTGTTCGCCGAATAAGCTGGCGCTGCGGCTATGCAACGAACTCAATTCGATGAATTCCAGCACCAGATAAGCGTGTTGTTGACATTCGCCAAAGCAAATCACCTTGGGCACGCGCACCTCGCCTATACGGGCTAACTCTCGTAAACCGGCCGCTTCCGCTACAAACATATTCGCTAGGCTTGCCCGGTTTAATTTGATAAACCAGTCGATATTGGCGGCTTGCAGCCGGTAAGCGCTATTGATGTCGCCACCGCCGACACTGCTCAGACGGTGGTTGTTTAGTGATTGGCCGGTTTGTGCTTCCAGGTGATCAATTAATGCTTGCAGCGCGGCCATGGTTAATTACTTTGCTACTTTGCCCAACTGTCGCGTAAGGTCACGGTGCGGTTAAACACCAATTTTTCCGCGGTGCTGTCGGCATAGTCCAGGCAAAAATAGCCGGTGCGCTCAAATTGATAACGGGTATCCGGCGTGGCATTGACCAGGCTGGCTTCCACCCGGCAATCAGTCAACACTTCCAGCGAATTGGGATTGATGCCGTCCAGGAAATTATCCAGTGTGTCCGGGTTGGGATGGCTGAACAGCCGGTCGTATAAACGCAGTTCGGCGGGCAGGGCGTGTTGTTCAGAAACCCAATGGATTACGCCTTTTACTTTGCGGCCTTCGGGGTTTTTGCCCAAGGTGGCCGGGTCGTAGCTGCAACGCAGTTCGATGACATTACCGGCTGCGTCTTTAATCACTTCCTCGCATTTGATCACATAGGAGCCGCGCAAGCGCACTTCGCCGCCTGGCACCAAACGCTTAAAGTCTTTAGGCGGGTTTTCCATGAAATCGTCTTGCTCGATCAGGATGGTTTTGGAGAAATTGACTTCTCGGCTGCCCATTTCCGGCTTTTGCGGATGGTTGGCGATTTGATAAGTTTCGGTTTTACCGTCTTCCCAGTTGCTGATGACTACTTTTAACGGCCTTAACACGGCCATCGCTCGCGGAGCGCGTTCGTTCAAGTCTTCACGAATGCAGTTTTCCAAGACACCCATTTCGATCCAGGAATCGTTTTTGGTGACGCCAATGCGTTCGCAGAAGTCCCGAATCGCTTCCGGCGTAAAACCGGCCCGGCGCAGGCCGGAAATGGTTGGCATGCGTGGGTCGTCCCAACCTTTGACGTGTTTTTCGGTGACCAATTGCAGCAATTTACGCTTGCTGACGATGGTGTATTCCAATTGCAGACGGGCGAATTCGATTTGCTGTGGATGGCAAGGGGTTTGCAATTTGTCCAGCACCCAGTCGTATAAAGGGCGGTGATCTTCAAACTCCAAGGTGCAGATCGAGTGGGTGATGCCTTCCAAAGCATCGGAAATGCAATGGGTGTAGTCGTACATTGGGTACAGACACCAGGCATCGCCGGTACGTTGGTGATGAACACGGCGAATGCGGTAGATGGTCGGGTCGCGCATATTAATGTTAGGCGAGGCCATATCGATTTTGGCGCGCAGCACATACTGGCCGTCAGCGAATTCGCCGGCCCGCATCCGGGTAAACAAATCCAGGTTTTCTTCGATGGAGCGGCTGCGGTCCCGGCTTTCCTTGCCGGGTTCGGTCAAGGTGCCGCGATCCGCGCGCATTTGTTCAGGCGTGGAGCTGTCGACATAGGCATCCCCTTGTTTGATCAGTTGCACCGCGTAATCGTAAAGCTGTTCGAAATAATCGGAGGCGTGGTATTTGCCGGCCCATTTAAATCCTAACCATTGCACGTCGCGTTCGATGGCTTCCATATATTCGACGCTTTCTTTCTCCGGATTGGTATCGTCGAAGCGTAAATTGCAGGTACCGTTGTTTTCGGCGGCAAGGGTGAAATTCAGGCAAATCGATTTGGCGTGGCCGATGTGCAGATAGCCATTGGGTTCAGGAGGAAAACGGGTGGCAACTTTGCCGTTGTTTTTGTTGGCGGCCAGATCGGCGGCAATGATGTGTCTAATAAAGTTGGATGATACGGGGCTATCGGAAGCTGACATGTTTGAGTAAATGGCTGTGGTTTTGATGAGTTAGGCGGAGATTTCTGACTTAATCTGCATTTTAACGAGTTTGGCCGGAATTCGTAAAGGCGGCATCGCTAGCTGCTTACACAGCAAAATTGAAGCAAAAATCAGTGTAACTATCTGTATCAAAAGATTTTTACTAAATTATTAGCACTCTCGTGTTTCGAGTGCTAGAATTCGGTTAACGTTAATTTATTCCGCGGAAACGAGGGTGATATGAACAACAGCTTGGCTTTGCCGATCAATTTATCGGTTGGGACGTTTGATTCTTACTTGAACTTAGTCGCCCAAATGCCCAAACTCAGCGTCGAGCAGGAGCAGGACTTGGCGTTACGTTACCGGGATGAAGGCGACCTGAATGCTGCGCGTGAGCTGGTGATGTCCAATTTGCGCTTCGTGGCGCATGTAGCCAGAGGCTATGCCGGTTACGGTTTGCCGTTGGCGGACATTGTTCAGGAAGGCAATATCGGCTTGATGAAAGCGGTCAAGCGTTTCGACCCCGACATGGGTGTGCGCTTGGTGTCGTTTGCCGTACATTGGATCAAAGCGGAAATTCACGAATATGTGATTAAAAACTGGCGCATTGTTAAAGTTGCTACCACTAAAGCGCAGCGCAAACTGTTTTTTAATCTGCGCAAGTTTAAAAACGACTTGAACTACCTATCGCAAGACGATGCGGAAGCGATAGCAGAGAACCTGGATGTGGACGTCAAAACGGTTTACGAAATGGAACGGCGTTTGGACGGTCGCGATATAGGACTTGAGCCAACCGGCGACGACAGCGAAGACCATGCGCAAGCGCCTATCGCTTATCTGGAACAGCACGGCGCCGATCCGGCTTTATTGCTGGAAAATAGCGACTGGGAAGACCGCAAGGAAGAGTTGCTGATGGATGCCATGGCTGGCTTGGACGACAGAAGCCGCGATATTCTGGCTAGCCGCTGGTTGGTGGAAGAAAAAGCCACTTTGCACGAATTGGCGGATCGTTATCAAGTGTCGGCTGAGCGTATCAGACAGCTTGAACAAAACGCCATGAAAAAGCTGAAAGCAGCGGTAATATTGGCAGCGTAAAAAATAGTTTGGCATTTCTGCAAAAATCAGTATAATGACGCTTTCTTTGCCGGGGTGGTGAAACTGGTAGACGCGCCGGATTCAAAATCCGGTTCCGAAAGGAGTGTCGGTTCGATTCCGACCCTCGGTACCAAAGAAAGATTTAGAGAAGTGCAAGAACATACAGAAACCCGCAAGCCATAAGGCTTAGCGGGTTTTTTATTGTCCAAAGAAGTGCAACAAAATGCAGTGACATACACCGCAAACAGTGACACGATTAGTGACACGCGCTAAAGTAACGCCTAAACGTATCACTGCGAATCACTTTCGGTGTCACTCGATGGCTAAGAATCTCAATAAAGACACGGTCTACAGGGCAGCTAAGCCTAAAGACAAGGACTACACCATCAACGACGGCGAATGCTTGACGTTGTTGGTCAAAGCCAACGGTTCAAAACTTTGGCGGTTCATCTATCGATTTAAGGGTAAGCAGAATCGGCTTGGCTTTGGATCGTACCCCGAAACCTCCCTCGAAAGCGCCAGGCGCAAAGCTGAGGCCGCCCGCGAGCAGATTGCCAATGGCATAGACCCCGGCGAAATTCGCAAGCAGGAAAAGGCCGACATCCAACAAACCACCGAAGCTCAAAATCGCCTTGATGCTGGTCTGCCACTAATCAACAGCTTCGAATATGTAACTCGCGAATGGTTAGCCTCAAATGCTCACACCGTCCGCGACATCACCCATCAAAAGAAACTCCGCCGCTTTGAGCTGTATGTATTCCCGGCGGTCGGCCAAATGCCGATTGGCGAGGTTAAATCGCCGGATGTTTTCGCCGTCGTGCGGCCGTTGATTATCAAAAACCAATTGGAAACCGCGCATAGGGTACGCTCAGACATCAGCGGCGCCTTTGCCTATGCCATCGCCCACGGCTTCACCGATTACGACCCGGCGCAAGCTGTCGGCGCTCAAATACCCGCGCAAAAAGTCATTCATAACGCCGCGATTACTGACCCCAAAGAAGTCGGCCAATTACTGCGGGACATTACTCACTATCAAGGTACCTTTGTTGTGCAAACCGCGCTCAGGCTATCGCCTTACCTGTTCCAGCGGCCTGGCGAGATTCGGCAGATGGAATGGAAAGATATTGATCTTGCGGCCATGGAATGGCGCTACTTCGTCACCAAAACCGAAGTGCAACACATTGTCCCGCTGTCACGCCAGGCGGTGGCAATATTGGAAGCCATCAAACCGTTAACCGGCGTTGGTCAGTACGTGTTCCCATCCAGCCGTGGCGACGGCCGGCCAATGTCCGACGGTACCGTTCGCACGGCGTTGAAAACACTAGGCTATGAAAAGGACGTAATGAGCGCCCACGGTTTTAGAACCACCGCGTCTACGCTGCTCAATGAACAAGGCTGGTCGCCGGATGCAATCGAGCGGCAGTTGTGCCACATGCCCAAGGATCAGGTGAGGGCGGCCTATAACCGCGCGCAATACTTGGACGAGCGCCGCCGCATGATGCAGGCCTGGGCGGATTATCTGGACGGACTGAAAGCGGGGGCGGATGTGATCCCGTTTCGCAGGGTCGTTTAAACCGAATAACCAAGCCTAGCCCGACGGGGCGAAAGCCGGTCTCCTTGCCGGTTGGCTTGGTTCCTATCAGGGCAAACGCTTTAGGAGGCGTTGTGATTAAGCGCGAATATTATTCTTTAAAAGATTCAGTGGATATCTTTGGTCTTAGCGAAGCTGATCTTCTTCATTTTGGAGCAACGAGTAGGATTCCGATCTACATTCTTCTAGCTAACTGGCGTGTGCGGAGCTTTATCAGGAAAGGCAAAGTCCATTATGAGTCTTCAGATTCCTCAATATATAAAAAACTACTCCCGAGGTGCTTGCTGCAATATGAGGCTGGGGTTTTGAATGTTGAGCCATTGATTGAGCCTGAAGAGTTGCTTATCACGGTAAATGGGCTGGAGGATGTTGACAATACAGAAAAAGCCTTTTATGGCCTTGATAAAAGTACAGGCATTTGGAGTCGGTCTGTTGGGGATAAGGTTTTTTTTCTTGAGAGGCCTGGATACCATTATCCGTCTTATGAAGAATTAGCCGATTATCAGCGACGCGGGGGGGGTGTTGACGACATTTATCCCAATCCCGTTTTGCTTAGCGAATGTGTAATGGTGGTTATGTCCGCAGATATGGATAGGTTATTGGAAAAACCCCTTTACATTCAAAACGATAATATTGAAACCTCGGTTCAAGATAAGTTAAGAAGAGACATTGACAAGTGGCTGTATGAAACTTGGATTTCTGAAGGCAAGCCCGGCGGCAATCGTTATTTGGGAAGGTTAAAGAAATATCGCCGACAAGCCGCCGTCGGGGGTGTAATTATTGATGTTTGGACGGAGGCCAAGTGCTCGGGCTTTTCTTGGGAAACTAAAACTTCTAGTGGTTTTATGGCTTTGAAAACACTAAATAACAAGGTCACTAGCTTTAAAAAACTTACTGGCAAATAGCTGTCAAGCGAAATGTTGTTAAAAAATTCCTGACAGCGTTTCCCGAAATTAAAAAAATTTCCCGACAGTTTTTCCCGTTTCTCACAGTAGGGAAATTCGGGAAAATATCGCACTTAGGATAGCGCCATTGTTCAACAAAGCCCAAAGGAGGCTTGGCAATGGTAGCAAAACCCGACAACGCGCAACGCGCACCAACCGCAAACCGCCGCAGACAGCGGAATAAAATCACTTATACTCCAGCACCTTTGCCGGCTGAAGGCTTCGTTAGATTGCCATCGGTCTTGGGAGTGCTGGGTGTGTCAAAAAGCACCTTCCTCAATGGCGTAAAAGATGGCAAGTATCCGGCGGGAACGTTGCTTTCCCCGCGCTGCCGTGTCTGGCCGGTAGACGATATTCGGGCATTGCTCGATAAGATTGGGGGTGCGTAATGCCAGCCAAAAAAGCCCCTCAAGACGAACTTATCAAGATGCGCCTCGCCATTGCGGCGGCTGAGGCTGAAACCGCCACGGAATCCCGGATTAAGTCAGCCATCGCAACCGAAGCGGCGAAGATTCCCGGCTCATCGCGCAACCAGTGCCGCAAGTTAATTGACGCGCTTGGCTGTCTGTTTCTGGAGTTGGAAATAGAAATGCTGGAGCCCGTCGCGTGTCCGCATTGTGGCCATCAAATCGAAGAAACCGGCGGTGCGCAATGAGCTTTCAGCATATCGAAGACGCCGCCCGCACTGCGCTGGCCGATTATGGGCTGTTACCGCCTAAGTATTTCAAGCGCGACACCTTCCAAGTGGTTGATGTCGAAGATGGTAGACCCGGAAACGGTGCGGGCAGGATTAAGATTTTTATTGACGGTAAAGGTGGTGTCGTCCAAAACTGGAAGACCGGCGAAAAGGGTTCATTCTTTTTGAATGCTGAAGGTCAAGCCACCGCACTATCCGAAGCCGAGCGCCAACGGATCGAGTGCGAGCGCAAGCGCCGCCAAGCCGAGGAATTAGCTCGTATGGATCGTGCAGCCAAACGGGCTTTGGCCACCTGGACGGCAGCCGAACCCGCGCCGTTAGATCATCCTTACTTGCTGGAAAAGCAAATCAAGCCCCATGCTGCCCGCGTTGGCACCTGGAAGCGCACCGTTACCGACGACGCCGGCACTAAGCAAACGGTATCGATTGCGAATAGCTTGCTGATACCGTTATTCGACCACACCGGCGCCCTCCGCAGCCTGCAAGCGATTTTTCCCGATAAGCATCCATTGTTCACGCGCAATAAAGACTTTTTGCCAGGCGGTGGTCTGGCTGGGCTGTTCTGGTGGATCGGGGCGAAAACCGACGTCGTGCTGATTTGCGAAGGCTTTGCCACTGCGGCCACGCTGTATGAGAAAACCCGTATCAAGACTTATCTGGCGTTCACGGCAAACAATCTGTTGGCGGTTGGGCGAATCGTGCGTGAGAAGTTGCCGAACGCCACGATTGTGTTTGCTGCCGACAACGACACCGAAACCGCCGGCAATCCAGGACTGAGCAAGGCCAACGAGGCCGCCGCAGCGGTGGGCGGTTCGGTCATCGTGCCACCGATACCGGACGCGGATTTCAACGACTATCAAATTTTTTTGAACGGTGGCAGCCATGTCGGATAAGCCCAAAACCCCGCCGATTCTGGAAGTTGTTAACGGTGCGAAGAAGCCGCCAACCGCCAAGAAAGCCGGCACCCAAAAGCCAACCGGCAACGGTGGCGGAGGTAGTGGTGGTGGACGCTCAACCCCGCCGGAAAAGTTCGGCGAGTACCTGATAAAAAATGGCGCGTTTCATCAATCCCGCGCCGTTAAGGCCGGGCCGGATGGGTCCGGCTTTGTGGAGTTTCCGCTGTGCGATTTTGTCTGCTCAATCAAGGAGGAAGTGACCGCCGAAGACGGTTTAAACGATGCGGCCTTTCTGCGAATCGAAGGCCGGCGCGGTGATGGTTTGCCGCTGCCGGCGGTCGATGTACCGGCCAAGTCGTTCTTTTCATCGCAAGCCTGCTGGCCTAACGAGGCTTGGGGTTCTCGGGTGTTCGTTTATCCCGGCACGGCCAAACGCGACAACCTCCGCGCCGCCGTGCATCAATTCAGCCGCTTGTCGGGCGATATACCGCGCAGGGTGGTCTATCGCTTCACCGGTTGGAAAAAGATAGACGGCGCCTGGCACTACTTGACCGGATCAGGGGCTATGACTGCCGCCGGACTGATCGATGGCGTTCAAGTCGATTTAGGTCCGGGCAACATGGGCCGCTATGCGCTGCCGACAGCGTTGGCCGGCGATGACTTGAAACAGGCGGTTGCCGATGCCATGCTGTTGTTGGACGTGGCACCCAGCCGGCCGCATATCGGCGCGGCCTTGTTGGCAGCGGTGGCGCGGGCGCCGCTGGGCGAGTGCCAGCAAACCGATTTTGCCGTCTGGTTGCATGGTTTGACTGGTTCTCGTAAGTCCGCCCTGGCCGCCATCGCTCAAGCCTTTTATGGCGATTTCACCGCCCGCAGCTTTCCGGCGAACTGGTCCGATAGTGCGAATGATGCCGAGGCCAAAAGCCATCAGAGCAAAGACGGCGTGTTTTGTATTGACGACTTCCGCCCTTCGGTTAACCGTGTCGAAGCCGAGAAGCAGCACGCGATGGCCGAGCGGATTATTCGCGGTACAGGCAACGGGGCCGGACGGGGTCGCCGCACGGCCAATATGCAGGCGCAAGCCGCGCCGTTCAATCGATCAATGATGATCGTAACCGCCGAGGATTTACCCCGTGGGCAATCGTTATTAGGGCGATTGTTGATACTGGAATTAGGCCGCGCCGACGTTGATAACCCCACGCTCAGCAAACTACAGCACGCCGCTCAGGCTGGACGATTTCCAGGGCTGATGTCTGCCTATCTGCAATGGCTGGCACCGCGCATGGATCGATTGAAAGCCGAATTTCCTAAGGTGGTGGAACAGCTACGCAACGCCGCGATTCGCGACGGCTTCGCCAGCAGTCACCCGCGAGCACCGGAGATTTACAGCAACCTGCTAGGCGGTGCTGAAACCTTTATGGAGTTTCTGGAAGACGCCGGCACCCTGACCAGCGAACAGGCCAACGTGGTGTTGGCCGAGCTTGAGAACTGCTTAAAGCAGGCATTCAGCGAACAGGGCGCATACCAAACCGAACAAGATGAAGTCGAGCGATTCTTGCAATTGTTACGGGCCGCGTTCAGCTCAGGCAATGGTCACATTGCCACCGTTATCAAGCAGGGGCCGCCCGTTACCCGGCCATTTAGCTGGGGTTGGCGCAGTTCCGGCAAGGATTTGAACGGCGATGACATGTATAAGCCGATGGGCGATTGTTGCGGCTGGTATGCCGAACCCAGGGATGCACAGCCCGCCGAGGTATGGATGGAGCCTAACACCGCCTTCAAGATCGTCCAAGAGTTCGCCCGCCATCAAGGCGACAGCTTTCTGATTTCTGCCGGTTCTCTATGGCGTCGGATGGCTGAGCGGGGCTTGTTGTTAAAGATGGAGCACGACGGCGGCGGTAAGCCACGCCCAACCATCAAGCGCACTATTGCGGGCCGGTCGGTGCGTGTGCTGGTTCTGGATGCCGGCCTTGTTGAATCCGGTTAAGCCCCTTCCGCCAAACGTGGAAGGTTTAGCCAAATTTTAAAATTGATATTCGCCGATGATTTCGGCATTAACCGTGAAGGAGAATTCACATGAAGACAGTAAGACTTGTTGGAGATTTGGAAAAATACAAACCCGTCTGGACGCTGGACGTTAAAACCCCGGCTGAAGCGTTGCGGGCGATAGGTGTACAGCGCGATGGATTTTTAGCTGAGTGCGACGCCGGGCATTATGTGGCGGTGCTGATTGATCTAAAAGACCAGGATCGCTCCAGACTCGTGACGGGTGATAATGCGTTCGACCCGTGGTCAGACGAGGAGCTTTGGGTTATGCCTACCGCGAGAGGTGAATATGGCTTTGATGCTGCGATATGGGCTGGAGTCGCGACGGCATTAACCGAAGCGGGTGTAGCTGCTGGGGCGGCCGTCGCGGCCGCTGAGATTGCGGTTGCGTTGGCTAACATAGCTATATCGATAGCGTTGTCTTCCATCGCCAGCCTGATTACCAGCAAAAAGAAAAACACGCCAGCAACTCAGCAAGAGCGCCCGGAAAACAAGCCTTCATTCATCGCCGATGGCGCGGTCAATCTTACGGCTGCCGGCCATCCACATCCCATTTTATTTGGAGAAGTGCCGGATTGCGGCTGCATGATTCTATCGTCTGATTACTGGGTAGAGGATATCCCCGTATAAGTAAGCCGCCCTTTCATATGTTCCCCGCTCCCCATTATTGGTGCGCCATAGGGTAGCGGGCCTGCGGTCGGCTGATTATTTAGCCGGTGCCGTTGCTGAAAAAAATATAAGGGTATGTATAAAAAATCTGGGGAATCTGGGGAGATAAGTCTGTAAGCCTTGATACATAAGGCTTTCAAGCTCCCCAGATTTTTAAAATGGTTGGGGAGATTCCCCAAAAATCTGGGGAGCGTCCAACCCTGGCAAGCTGGACAAATCGACATGGCCGGATCGGAAACCGCGTCAATTTCACCCGATAAGCGCCATCTCCCCAAATAAATCTGGGGAGATTCCCCAGATTTTTAGAGGGGTTGGGGAGCTTGAAAGCCGCGTCGCGCGTGGCTTGGCGGGCTATCTCCCCAGATTCCCCAGATTTTTTGTATAGGGTATAGAAGGAATATTTTTTTAGTGCCCGCCGTCGTTGGATGCATGGCCGGGCGGAAGCCGCCCAATTTATGCGCAGTCATGCCCCCCAGGGGCGGGTCAAAAGTCTAGGGGTTTGCTGTCCCTTTGCGTCGCCCTAGCTAAATTTTCGCTGGGGGGATTTTATAAATAGAAAAAGCCCATGTGGATAAAGCAAGCCAAGGCCTTGGACTTACTCACACCCCTACCAGCTACCCCACCAAAGACCGCCGCCACCCCTATGGCGTCAATCATCGGGGCTGGGGGGAGAAGAAAGCCTTAGCTGTTGCCACCCGTAGCACTGGCCACCCGCATGGCGGCACCATTGCGGGCACGGGGGAGGAAAAGCATTGACACCACCGCCGAATCCGGATCAGAATGTAGTCGTCAGTCCGCAGACTGGCCGGGCGTAGGAAACCCGTTTGAATAGGCGACAATCGCCACCTTAGCCAGTGGCTTTTTTATGCCCGTTGTTCGGCGCGGCCTTGCCGTGTCTGTTGCTATGGCGGGCTTGTTTGGGCAGCCTTTACGGGCTGGCCGCTCCTATTCGCGGTATTTCCTACCCCACTCAAGCCCGTCGCCCATGCCGTAGGAAGCAAGGCGGCGGTTAACTCGTTTATGAATAGGAGAAGCTACCATGCCTAGCGCATCAAATCCCGCTCGAATCGAGCAACAACAATCCTTTACCCAACCCTTACACCAGGCCTTTGCTAATCTGGCGTTTAGCTACGGCATGACCATCAAGGAAGCCGAACGCGGCGAGCTGACCGGCTCCGCAGTGGTCGGCCTGCAATGCGACTGCGAAGAGCTGTTGGCGCTGTCGGTATCGCTACGCGGCCAATTGATGAAGGTGCAACCATGAGCGCCACAACCAGCAACACCACACCTATCAAACTACCTTACTTTGTCGCGGATCAGCGCGGCAGGTATCGCGCTAGCCGAGCATTGACCGAAGAGCAAATCATCAAGGCGGCTACCCTGCTGCTGAATCAACGGGTAGAGCGCGGCTCGCAGCTGACTAGCCCCGATATAACCCGAGCCTATCTTAAAACCCAACTGCGTAAACGTGAGCATGAGGTGTTCGTCTGTTTGTTCCTTGACAACCAGCACCACGTTATTGAATATGAAGAACTATTCCGGGGCACGATTGCCGGCGCCAGCGTTTACCCGCGCGAAGTAGTCAAGCGCTGTCTGCAGCTGAATGCAGCGGCGGTCATATTCGCCCATAACCACCCGAGCGGTACAAACGAACCTAGCCAAGCAGATCGGCAAATAACCGATAAGTTGAAAGCGGCGCTAGGGATGATAGATGTTCGGGTTCTGGATCATTTCATCGTTGGCGACGGTGAACCCTATTCTTTTGCCGAACATAGGATGATTTAACTTGAATTATCTAACATAGCCCAGGCGGATCAAATGACAACCAGCTTGATACAAGAAGAGGAATTGATGGAATGGAGCGGATTTAAGCGCCGCACAGCCTTGGTCAACTGGTTGCGACAGTGTGGTATTCCTTATCTACTTGGCAATCACGGGCGTGTTTGTGTTACTGCGGAATCGGTCAATCTGCCGCTATTGCATATTCAACGGGTTTTAGCCGACAGTAGCGACGACATTTTTTGAAGCCGCATGGATCGCGGCTTATGTTGGCTGGATCGGTCGAAAACTCAGGCGGCAATCAGCTTGTAAAGCGTTGGCCGGCTAATGCCGTATTCCTTCGCCAGTTTGCTTTTATCGTCGCCCTGTTCAACCCGTGCTTTGATTTCGGCGGTTTGTTCCGCTGTCAGCTTGGCCGGTGCGCCTAGCTTTTTGCCTTGGGCTTTGGCCGCTTCGATGCCTTCCCGTTGGCGTTCCTTAATCGATATTGTTCGAATGTGCCGTCTGGTTAAAACGAACTGATAGCGCCCGCGCGAGCTATCGGCTATTCTTTTGGGACATACTTGCCCTAATTGATGCATAATCAGTATATCGGTTGATATAGAAAACAACCGGCAACATACCAGTAATGGTTTTTTAAAAGTTAAGAGTAATTTATGGCAGCATTAGTACAAGGCAAAGTTAAGTGGTTCAACGATGACAAGGGCTTCGGCTTCATTGAACAAGATGGTGGCAAAGATGTGTTTGTTCACTTTAGCGTCATTCAAGGTAGCGGCCGCAAAACCCTGAGAGAAGGCCAGAGCGTAACGATGGAAGTGACCGCCGGAGCGAAAGGCCCTCAAGCGGAAAACGTCACCCCTTTATAGTCGTCATGCGGTGATTGGATTTTGGTAGGCAAAACTCGAAGGAGTGACACGAATAGTGATACGTGCGCAATGTTATATAAATAATTTTTTATAAAACAATGCCTTGTATTTCATATCGGTTCCGACCCTCGTACCATTGATTAGTGCAATCAAATGCAAAGAGAAGTACAAACCCGCAAGCCGACTGGCTTAGCGGGTTTTTTATTGTGCAAAGAAATGCAGCAAGATGCAGGGGCATGCAATCAAAAGTGTGTCCTTCATTGTGTCCTTTCCTATAATGTCTGTTACCGAGGACACAATTGAGGACACACTATGGCACTCCAACTCAATAAAGACACGGTCTACAGAGCGGCAAAGGCGCGCGATAAAGAATACTTTATCAACGATGGCGGCGGACTCTATCTCGTCGTCGGGAAAAACGGCACCAAGATATGGAAATTCATTTTCTCGTTTGAAGGGAAGCGGAAAAAACTCTCATTTGGCGTGTATCCGGATACCACCTTGGAAAACGCCAGGCGCAAAGCTGATGAGGCTAGAAACAGCCTTGCCAACGGCATCGATCCCAGCGAAATCAGAAAGCAAGCCCGGGCAGAAATTACCCAAGCCGTCGAAAATCAAAATCGAGTAAACGCCGGACTACCCATCGTCAACAGTTTCGAAGACATCGCCAGGCAATGGATGGATTCGACGTCACATACAGTGCGCGATGTAACCAACCAAAAGAAAGTTCGCCGATTCGAACTCTACGTGTTTCCGGAAATCGGTCAAAAGCCCATAGGCGAAGTGAAATCGCCCGACATATTTGCTGTTGTCCGCCCACTCATCATCAAAAAGCAACTGGAAACCGCCCACCGCGTGCGTGCGGACATTAGCGCGGCTTTTGCCTATGCCATCGCTCACGGCTATACCGACTACGATCCAGCGCAAGCCGTTGGCGCCCAAATTCCGGCGCAAAAAGTCAAACACAACGCCGCAGTCACCGAGCCAAAGCAAGTTGGCCAATTACTGCGCGACATCTCCAACTACCAAGGCACCTTTGTCGTGCAATGCGCGTTAAGACTCTCGCCATACCTGTTTCAACGGCCGGGAGAAATCAGGCAGATGGAATGGAAGGATATTGATTTCTCCGCAAAAGAATGGCGTTACTTCGTCACCAAAACGGAAACACAACACATCGTCCCATTGTCGCGTCAGGCTATAGAGGTTTTGGAAGCCATCAAGCCGTTAACCGGTATTGGCCAGTATGTTTTTCCGTCCAGCCGTGGCGATGGTCGGTCTATGTCAGATGGCACAATACGCACCGCGCTTAAAACCCTTGGATACCAACGTGAAGAAATGAGCGCTCACGGTTTCAGAACCACCGCATCGACATTGCTCAATGAACAAGGCTGGTCGCCGGATGCGATAGAACGCCAACTGTGCCACATGCCCAAGGACCAAGTCCGTGCCGCCTATACACGGATCAATGAATTACGCCTTTAAGCAAATCTCTGCCGGCATGGTCGAGCAATCGGCGGCCAAGCTAATAGAATTAGCCGGCGAACCATTTAGGGATTTGGTTACAGCGATCATCGCTGACAAAGGCATAGAAAATGCCGAGAGAGTCAGCATTATGGTTTGTGAACGTCTTTTTCAATTGGTATTCAGTCGTGAAGGCGGTTATGTGATGCCAGATACGAGATATGCCTATCGCCAAATAGCAGACCTGATAGAAACAGCGGCTTAATGCAAGCGGCAATCTGGATAGTTCCGGATTGCCTTTTTGACCGGTTAAATCCATTGGCTAAAGCAGCCTGATCGAGGTCGCAACTTGGTAACGGTATAGCTGGTTAATTCAGACCGTCCGCCGGTCAAAATTCACTCCTCCTCGCCCGCGCGGTTTTTGCACAAAAATTTGCACACGAAGTTCGCTTTGAACCGCTTAAATCCGGACCAGAAGCGTTAAAGCCAGGAAATTCTCGGCTTTCTGGCACTAAAGTGGACCGCTTTTACCCGATGTGCAGAATTCGCAAAATGCCGATCATTTACACATTCTGCCATTTAAGACCGCTAAACGGCACACCTTAAAATCGCCAAATTTAATGTAACAAACTGATAAATAATTGATTTTTTGTCTATTCAATTTTTTGGCGAAATTTTACCGTGTTCGATGCGATTGGCTGAAAGCCGCGAATTACCTGGATTTGGTGAAAAACCGAATGGCGGAAATCGGCAGTTTTTCAGTATTTGTGAGGTTGGGTTTATTTAGGCTGATCCAGGCTAAATAATCTCTATAGTAACGACCGGCGAAAGATTTGGATTTGAGCTGTTTAGGTAGGAAAATATCGGATAAGACTTCGGATTGTGTCCTTGTGTGTGTCCTTGCTCAGGCTTTTAAATTTTTATGATAAATAAAACAAATGCTTATGAATTTTTCGGTTCCGACCCTCGTACCACCTACTCTTCCAGAGTAGTCCAAAGAAATTTAAAAACCCGCTAGCCGTAAGGCTTAGCGGGTTTTTTATTTTTAAGCGATGCATTTTCGCACCAAGGTTCTCCACGAGGTATTGATATGCCTTTCTCCCGTTCTAAGCAAACCGATCCCACCCGAAAAATATCGACCTTAAAGGCGTTATGGCCGTTTATCCGTCCCTATCGCGCTAGAATGCTGTTGGCCTTTTGCCTGTTGTGCCTGGGCTCGGCGACGATTCTGTTAGTACCGTTGGCGTTCCGCGACCTGATTGATTTTGGCTTTGGTCAGCGACAGGCAGAGCAGGGTGGGTTGTTAGGCGCGCTGAGCATGGATGGACATTTTCTGGCGCTATTTGCCTTAGCCTGCCTGTGGGCGGTGACGATAGCGGCACGTTATTACACGGTCAGTTGGGTTGGCGAACGGGTGACCGCGGATTTGCGTAGCGCGGTTTACGAACGGGTCTTGGCGCAGTCTCCGCAGTTTTTCGAAACCTTGCAAACCGGGGAAGTTTTGTCACGACTGACCGGCGATACCACGCTGATTCAGACTGTGGTGGGCAGTTCGATTTCCATGGGCTTACGCAGCGTATTCCAGTTTATCGGCGGCATGATTATGTTGGCGGTGACCAGTCTGCATCTATTCTCATTGATATTGGGCTTAATGATCTTGCTGACCTTGCCGATTTTGGCAATGGGCCGGAAAGTAAAAAAGCTGTCGCGGGAGTCGCAGGATAAGATCGCCGATGCCTCGGCGCTGGCCGGCGAGATCCTCAATGCGGTACCTACGGTCCAAGCCTATACCCAGGAAGGCCGTGAAGCAGCGCGCTTTAGTGAGCGCGCCGAAGTCAGTTTTATGACTGCTGTTCGCCGTAGTCGGTTTCGTTCCGCATTGACGGTTATCGTCATCACAGCCGTGATGGGCTCCATTATTTTCGTATTGTGGATAGGCGCCAACCAGGTCAACGCGGGTGTTATGACCGGCGGGCAACTGGCTTCTTTCGTGCTATATGCCACGCTGGTGTCCGGCGGGGTCAGCACCATAGCGGAAGTATGGGGGGACGTGATGCGGGCGACCGGCGCAACCGGGCGCTTACTGGAACTGCTATATGCCCAACCGGCAATCATTGATGCTGCTACACCTCAGCCTTTGGTAAATGGCGATACAGCGGCGATTGAATTTCAGCAAGTCAGCTTCAGTTACCCGTCGCGCTTGCAAGCCGCCGCACTGGATAGAATCGATTTAAGTATCTCGGCAGGGGAGAGCGTCGCTTTTATCGGCCCGTCCGGGGCCGGCAAGACTACGTTGTTTCAATTGCTGTTGCGTTTTTACGATGTAACGCACGGTACCATTCGCCTTAACGGTCAGGATATTCGTCACCTATCCTTACAGGAACTGCGCGGCAAAATTGCCATTGTGCCGCAGGATGCTGTGATTTTCTCGACCACCGCGCTGGAAAATATTCGTTACGGCCGGCCCGAAGCCAGCGATGAGGAAGTTATCGCGGCCGGGCAATTGGCGCAAGTAGCGGAGTTCATTGATCGCTTGCCGGATGGTTACCAAACTTTTCTCGGCGAGCGCGGTACACGTTTATCCGGTGGGCAAAGACAGCGCATCGCCATCGCTCGGGCCATTCTGAAAAACGCACCGCTGTTGTTATTGGACGAGGCGACCAGCGCGCTGGATGCAGAATCGGAAGTGTTGGTGCAACGGGGTTTAAATGCCGCCATGCAGGGTCGTACCACACTGATTATTGCGCACCGTTTGGCCACCGTGAATAAGGTCAGCCGCATCGTGGTGTTGGATCAAGGACGCATCGTCGAAACCGGATCGCCCGAGGATTTGCGCAAACAAAGCGGACTCTATGCTAGGCTGGCGAATCTACAGTTCGATGTGCAATAAGTCTGCATAAGCCTAATGCCTGGGGCGAACCTGTTGCGGTAGAAGATGTATAGCCATCAACTTGGCTTTTTCAATTTATACTGTCAGCGGAGAACGGATTCTATCTTCCCAGTTACCGCCACCCGTCAAGTTCAGCCATGCACCACAAATTAATGACGTTTGTCCGAGACGATATTTGGTTGTTGCACGAGCAAGATCTGCCTTATGTTCAAGAAAAACTGATCAAGTATTTAAAAATCGTTATTTTGTCCTGGCAAAGTTTCGGTTTGGATCTTTGTCAGCTACGCGCCTCCGCTTTAACCTTGTACAGCATTTTGTCGATAGTGCCGGTCATTGCCATGTTGTTTGGCATTGCCAAGGGCTTTGGCTTTGAAAGCATGCTCGAGCAAGAACTGTTGCAGCGCATGCCGGAGCGAGATGCGCTAGTGGTGCAGCTAATCGGTTTTGCCAAAAACCTGTTGGAAAGCGCCAAGGGTGAAGTGGTGGCCGGGATAGGGATTGTCGTGCTGTTTTGGACTGTCATCAGCTTGATAGGCAATATCGAAGAGTCTTTCAACTACATCTGGAAAATCGGCAAGAGCCGGTCGTTGGGCCGCAAATTTAGCGATTATTTATCGCTGATGCTATTGGCGCCGGTGTTGCTGATCGCCGCCAGCAGCATCACCGTCTTTGTTAGTACGCAAATCACTTGGTTTATTACCGTCATGCAATTGCCGGCGTTTGCCAGCTGGCTGGTGGTCAAAGCGCTGAGTTTGTCGCCGGTGCTGCTGATGATTGCCTTGTTTTCCTTTACGTTTATTTTTATGCCTAATCATAAAATACACGTTCGCGCCGGCATTATCGCCGGTGTGGTGACGGGCGTTAGTTATCATTTGTTGCAATGGGCGTATTTAAGCTTGCAGATCGGCGTGTCGAGTTATAACGCCATTTACGGCAGTTTTGCGGCGCTACCCTTGTTTGTGGTTTGGCTGCAAAGCTGCTGGATGATTGTTTTGTTCGGTTGCGAGATGGCTTTTTTTACCCAAAACTACCAAACCTATCGAAACAATAATCGCTTTGCCCATTTAAGTTTTGCGCTGAAAAAACTGGTGGCCTTGCAAGTCATGCATTTGATAGTCAAAAACTTTAGCCAGTTGCAGACTCCCTTAAGCGCAGCCGACATCGCCGGCAAGCTGGCCATACCTATAGCGATCATTCAGGAAGTGCTGGCGAAATTACTGCTTAGCCACCTGCTGGCCGAACTGAAAGAACCTGATGGTAGCGACGAGGTCTATCTGCCGGCTATAGACATTCATATCCTGACCATCAGCTTTGTGATCAACGCACTGGAGCAATGCGGGCAAAACCAATTGCCGGAAAGCAACCAGCAGCCGCTGCTGATCGACGCGGTCGAAAGCTTCAAGAGTCTGATAGAAGCATCCGAGCGTAATCAGCTGCTAAAAGACATTTGAAAGAGTCGGTAGAATTGAGTGCTGAGAATTTTAATTTGAAAGCCAATGCAACATTTAGCGCAAGTTGCAAAGCAAGCGGAATCGCTGCATGACTGACTTTCAGTCTTTAAGCTTCGTACAATTTCAGTTGCGTTGAGCGAGCGCTTCTTGATGCTGAGCAGGACTGCTAATTTTGAGGTAGTTGCTGCGTCGTTTAAAAAGATAGGGGAAATTGCCCCCACAAAAAAGCCTCTCGTGTAACAGGGTTGTTTAGCAAACTCTGTTACACGAGAGGCTTTTTTCAAAAAAATTATTGTTATTCAATAATTTATAAGTTGGCGGAGAAAGAGGGATTCGAACCCTCGATACGTTGCCGTATACACACTTTCCAGGCGTGCGCCTTCGACCGCTCGGCCATCTCTCCTAATACATTTTTGGGCTGATCAGCAGATTTAGTGCTTCAGAAATTGATCGCTTCATAACTTAATCTGCGTTTGTCGCCGTGATAGCGACCACCCAATCCCGACTAGGATAATGGATACACGGTTATTTTGCAATTCGGACGAGTGTTTTCTCGGTTATTGGCCTAGGCATTGAATTTCCCATTGGCGTTACTTCCCTAAAAGACAATCCAGTTTAGTCATTGGTTTAGCGCCCGATCAGCCCTTACTTGTACTCGGTTAACCATATTCTGTCGGATAAATAAATTGTTGAATTTTGCTCTTCAGTGGATCGTGGTCTAAGTTTGCGCAGGAGTTTGCTGGAGAGTGAACTCACATTTTGTCGATGGCCTATCGGAGTGAACGGGGGAGCTCTATGAACGATATTTGTATTTCAAACGAAAAACCAAAAATTCTGATCGTCGATGATGTTCACGAAAACTTGCATACTTTGCTGAATATTTTGCGGCAAGATTATGCGGTGATGGCTGCTACTTCCGGTGAAAAAGCCTTGGAAATCGCCCGGCGCGCGTCGGCTCCTGATTTGATTTTGCTGGATATAAAAATGCCGGAAATGGATGGATACCAGGTGTTGGAATATCTGCGCGATGATCCGGCAACGGCCGAAATCCCGGTCATTTTTGTGACTGCGGCCGCTGAAGTCGGTGACGACGCCAAGGGTATGGCGCTGGGCGCCGACGACTATTTACTCAAGCCCGTAGTGCCTGAGTTGCTTCTAGCTCGGGTTAGACTGCATTTGGAGCTAGCCACCTATCGGAAACGCTATGGCAGACTATAATCGTTGGGGTCAAGCAACGCTGATCTAACTATTTCCTTGGATAATGAACAAAGACAAATCCCTATCGCTCAATCCCAGGCCGACTATTTTGGTGGTAGACGATCTTCCCGAAAATATTCACGGCTTACTCGAAGCACTCAAGGACGATTACGGCATTATGGTGGCGACGGAAGGCATGCGTGCGGTGGAGTTGGCGCAAGGCCCGACGCCGCCTGATTTGGTATTGCTGGACGTCAGAATGCCGGGTATGGATGGCTATGAGGTTTGCCGGCGGCTCAAGAGCGATCCTAGAACCGCGGGGATACCCATTCTCTTCGTGACGATAGTCGAAGCGTCCATCGAAAAAATTCGCGGTTTTTCCATGGGCGCCGCCGATTTCATTACCAAGCCGTTTGATATTGACGAAGTACGGGCCAGGGTCAAAACGCATTTGGAACTGAGCCGCTTACGCCGCGCTCTGGAAGGCCGGGTGAAACGTCTGAGCGAATACCGGCATGCCACGGATGTGTCTAATATCGTATTCCGCACCGATCCGCACGGCGTCATCACTTTTGTAAACGATGCGTTTGTGCAAACCTATGGTTATACCCGCGAGGAGGTTATAGGCAAAACCAGCCGGATTCTCAAAGATCCCGACGCGGCTCCGGGTTTGCATCGGGAGTTATGGAACACGATTCTAGGCGGTGCAATCTGGCGCGGGACCTACAGCAATCTTACTAAAAGTGGCGAGGTGATTTACATCAACAATACCATCGTCCCCATCCTTGACGCCGACGGCTCGATTCGCGAATTTATATCCACCAGCGTTAATGTCACCCATTTGATCAAACAGGAAGAGTTGATTAGGGAACAGACCACGGATGCGCTAACCGGCTTGCCCAACCGGGTGAAATTGATGCAGGATTTGGCTGACGCCGGTCCGTCGATATTGGGCATGATAAACATCGATCAATTCAAAGCCATCAATGATTTTTACGGTTTGCGCAACGGCGATAAAGTCTTGTTAGAAATTGGTGAGCGTTTGCAAAAAATGAGCGGCGCGGATGCGCAGGCTTACCGCATCGGCGGCGATTTATTTGCGTTGCTCTCCAAAAACGGTGGCGATCCCGGCCGTTTTGAGCAATTGATAGACAGCATTATCAAGCGTTTGGAATCGGAAGCGATCGATTGCGGCGAAGACAAGATTAACATCCGCGTGACTGCAGGCATCTGTTCGGGGGCCGACAGTCCTTATACGCATGCGGCGCTGGCGTTGGAGCGCGCCAGGATCGAACGTCGGGATTATTTGATTTATACAGATCAAATGCAGATCAAGTCGCACTACAAGGATAACATCCACTGGAGCCAGAAAATTCGCAGTGCCCTGGCCGACGGCCGCATCGTGCCTTTTTATCAACCCATCATCGACAATCGCAACGGGAAAGTCGTGAAATATGAAGCGCTGATGCGGATGATAGACGAAGAGGGTAATGTGATTCCGCCTAGCTTTCTCGGCGTGGCAAAACGCACCCGGCAATATACCGCCTTGACTCGCACCATCGTCGAACAAGTCGTGAAAGCCTTGCCCGAGTCGGAGGGGGAGATGAGTATCAACTTAACCGTCGAGGATATTATCGATGCCAATACGGTGAGCTTTATTGCCGAAAAACTCTCTCAGCCCGGCGTCGGTTCGCGCATTGTATTGGAGATTACCGAATCTGAAGGTATCGAAAGTTACGAGGAAGTGCGCCAGTTTGTTAATCGCATGAAAGGCTATGGCTGTCACTTTGCGATTGACGATTTCGGTAGCGGCTATTCCAATTTCGTGCATTTGTTGCGGTTGAAGATCGATTACTTAAAGATCGACGGCTCCATCATCATGAATATTATCGACAATCCGGATTCTGAAGTGATTGCCCGTGTCATAGTCGATGCCGCGCGGCGCTTGGGTATGCGCACGGTTGCCGAATTTGTGGGGAGTGCGGAGATCCAAGCCAAGGTCGTTGAGCTGGGTATCGATTTTTCGCAAGGTTTTTATCTGGGCAAACCGGCACCGCAAACGCTGGGGACGCCCCGCCATGATTGAATCCAACGTGCATCCGGGGGAGGACATGAAACAGTCTGATCCAGGCAACTCTGCTACTAAAGCCGGAATGGAGTTTTAAGATGCGGCCGGTTTTTAATGAACATCCTCTGCGCAAGACGATAACCTGGCAGAGGCTCGTCGGTTTTACGGTCAGCCGGTTATCAAGCGCCGCCAGCGTTCTGCTGACGATAGGCTGTTGGAGCCATCCGGTGCAGGCCGACATCAGTGCGGCGACAATTCGTGGTCAAGTCACGCTGCGAGGGGCTGACACTCAGGCAGGTGCGCAAATCATCGTTACCAGTCTGGAGCGGGGGTTTTCCACGCGGACCTTTTCCCGAGCTGATGGCTCTTATGTACTGATGGCATTGAAACCCGGCCGTTACCAGCTCAAGGTATTAGGCTTGGAAGGCAAGCAAAACAGTCAAGAGCTGACGCTGCAAGTGGGGCAGGTGGCCTTGGTAGACGTTGCGTTAGGCGATGATAATAGCGTTGCCGAACAGACGAGTGAGGGCAACTCCGCGGAGTTGGCTACCTATTTAACGCCCGAGCAAATGCAGCGCTTGCCGCAGGTAAACCGCAATTTTCTGAATTATGCCGATCTGGCGCCCGGTGTGAACGTGGTAAACGATGAAAATGGTAGTACCCGCTTGCAAAGCGGCGGGCAGCGGCCGGATAGCGTCAATTTGTTTATCGACGGCGTTAGCCAGAAAAACTATGTGGTCAGGGGGGGCGTAGCCGGCCAGGATTCCAGTCGCGGCAATGTGTTTCCGGAATCGGCGGTTGCCGAATATAAAGTCATTAGCCAGAACTATAAGGCCGAGTACGATCAAGTCGGCGGCGCGGCAATTTCGGTGCAGACCAAATCCGGCGGCAATACCTTTCACGGCGAAACATTTTACGATCATACCAATCAGGATCTGCGCAGCGTTACCCCCAGCGAACAACTGGCGGGCGGCAAGCGCGACACCGAGCAAGTGCAATTCGGTGTGACCTTAAGCGGTCCCATCGCCAAGGATGTCGCGCATTTTTTCATGGCATACGAACGTAAACTCAACGACGATTACGCCAATATTAGCGCGGGTGACGGCTCCCGCTTACCCGAGCCGTATCAAGCGCAACTGGGTCGGGTGAACAGGCCGTTCAGGGCGGATTTGTTCTTCGGGAAACTGGATTGGGCGCTTAACGATAGTAATTTGATCGAAGTGTCTTTTAAGCTGCGCGACGAAACCGAAACCTTAGGGATTGGCGGTGAAAACTCAGAGTCTTACGCGCTGACCAAGGGTAACAGCGAAAAACGCCTGGATTTTAAATATCAATACAGCGCGGAACATTGCGTAAACGAAGCCCGGTTTACTTATGAAGATGCCAATTGGCGGCAACTGCCGGCCACGCAAAGCGCGGGTTTGCAGCTGCGGCGCCTGGATGGCAGTTTGAGCGCGGGGAATCTGAATAGCCGGAGTGTGTTGAATAGCGGCGGCGCGACCAATTATCAGGACAAGGGCCAAAACGGGCCGGGTTTTCAAGATGATCTAACCTTCAGCGGTTTGGATTGGCATGGCACCCATGTCGTCAAGCTGGGCGCTAAAGTTAAACAGATAGAACTCGGTGCGGTGGAGCGCGACCCTTACCACCCGCAGTTCGGCTTAAATTTAAACAATCCTGCCGGCAACCCGTATCAAGTGCGTTGGGCAACGCCCTTGGCCGGCGGCGGTGACGGTTCCGCCCAATCCGATGTGACGCAATTCGGCGCGTATCTGCAAGACGATTGGAACCCTAATCGACACTTGAGCGTGAACCTGGGCGTACGCTGGGATTACGAATACAACCCCGGCTATCTAAACCATGTCACGCCCGGCGATGTCAGCAGCGCGCTCCGCAACTGGCGTAACATTCACAACGCGAATACGGGTTACGACATCGAAAACTACCTCAGTAACGGCGCGAACCGGGCAGCGGACAGCAATAATATTGCGCCCAGATTAGGTTTGGCATACGACTTATTCGAAGATCAGCGGCATGTGTTATTCGGCGGTTACGCTAAAGCCTACGACCGCCATATTTACGACGTGTTGCAACTGGAACGTACCAAGGGCAGTTATCCCAGTTTTAGCGTCAATTTTCAGGGCGACCCCAATTATGATTGCGTGGCCGGCGTCGACTGCATTGCCTGGAATCCCGGGTATTTAAACTATACGCCGGCGCAATTGTCCGCACTGACCGGCGCCAGTGCCGGCAGCAGCCGGGAAATCAATTTGATGCGCAACAATCTGCGCACGCCCTATGCCGACCAATTTAATATCGGCATGCGCAATCGTTTCGGCGACTGGCATACCGAGGTCAGCGTGTCGCACGTACACAGTTACAACGGTTTGGTCGGTTTGCTGGGCGGCCGCAATGCCGATGGCAGCTTTTACGCAGCCGGGTCCGGGTTCGGGGGTACCTTTCAGGCCGTGCCTGGTTTTGGGCAATTGATTTTGTTCGATAACGGTGTACAGACCAAAACCAATTCGGTATTTGTCAAAGCCGAAAAACCGTACAGCAAAGACAGCGGCTGGGGTATGACGTTTGCCTACACCTTTACCGATTCCGAGGAAAACAAACCGCAGTCTTTCTTCGATAACAGCAGTTATTTGTTTGAACATCCCAATACCCACACCAATGGCTGGCTGGATACCGCCGGGGTCAGAAAACATAAGCTGGTGACAACCGCCAGTGTCGATTTGCCGTGGGATTTGATTTTTTCTACCAAGCTGACGCTGGCGACCCCGGACACCCGCTCCGGCGTCAACTGTGCAAGCGGTGCTTGCCGTTTCGATACCTTTACGCCGCAGGGTAGCGATTTTATTTTTCCGGGGCAGTGGTGGGGATACAAACAAGTCGACATTGCGCTGATAAAAAGTTTCGATACGCCGCACGACACCCGGATGAAACTGCGCCTGGATGTATTGAATTTATTCGATTTTAAAAATTATGCGGCATTTAACAGCGACTTTGCCTCGCCGAATTTGGGGGCGCCGCTGACCGTGCTGGCCGGACCGAGTTTGACGGTGAAATTGACCGCCCGCCTGGAGTTTTAATGCCGGGCAAGTTAGTGAGCGCGGGTTTATTGTTGTGGGTGTTGCTCAGCAGTTTCTGCGCCGCTGCCGACGACATGCTCAACGCCAAAACCAAGGCCAATTATGTGTTCAATTTCACCAAGTTCGTGGAGTGGCCGGCGCTGATGAACGATACGCTGCATGTCTGCATCGTCGGCGCCGAACCTATCGTCAACTTGCTGAGCGAGTTGGCCAGCCGTGATACCAAGGGGCATTTATTGCAAATCTGGTCGGGCATAGACGACCCGCAGATTTGCCAGATTTTGTATATCGACCATGACGCGCCGGAATTGCCAGCCTTGATACAGCAGGTGCGCGGCAATCAGATATTAACTGTCAGCGATGCCGAGGGGTTTGCCGGCCGCGGCGGCTGTATCGGTTTTTATAGCGAAAACGGCCAGATCAAACTGGAAATCAATCCGGACGCCGTGCGCCGAGCGCAATTAAAAGTCAACGCTTTGTTGATGGAAATCGCCCGTATCGTCCGTTAATTCACTCCGGAATCCCATGACAAACCAGGCTGAATTTAAACGCGATCTGACCATAAAAACCAAGCTGGTGCTGATCATGTTGGCAACCAGCATCTTGTCCCTGCTGCTGGCGGGGGCCGGTTTTATTGCCCAGGAACACATGCGGGTAAAAGAGGACATGGGCCGGGATTTGAGTTCTCTGGCTCGTATCATTGCCAATCGCAGTACCGTGGCCTTGTCGTTTAATGACAGCAGCGTCGCCAACGCCACTTTGGCCGCTTTAAGCGTCAAGCAGAGCGTGGTATCGGCCTGTATTTACGATAGTGCCAATCAGCTGTTTGCACTTTACGAGCCTGGCTTGGCCTGTCCGCTGCAACATCCCGAGCCTTCGGCTAGCGAGCGGCCGCGATTCGACGATGCCTATTGCACCATAAGCGAAACGATAGCCTTGGACGGCCGCACCTTGGGAAGGGTTTGGATAGCCTCCAGCCTGGCGGAGCTGGATTCCTTATGGCGGGATTTTTTGGCTGCGGCGATGGGCATTGTGATGTTATCCGGTCTGTTCGCCTTGCTATTGGCTTCCAGTTTGCAGCAAGTGGTGTCCGGTCCGCTGGTCAGGTTGAAGAAAACCGTCGAAACGATCAACAGTGAAAAGAACTACACCTTGCGCGCCGCACAAGAGAGTAACGATGAATTGGGTGCACTGATTCAAGCCTTCAACACGATGATAGCTACCATCGAAGCTCGCGATAGCGAACTGTTGGCCTTGAACAGGCAGCTTGCCGAGAATGAAAAGCTATTGGCCAGCATCAACGAAGGTTTGGAAGAGCGCGTGGCTGCCCGCACCACGGAGTTGGCGGAAATTAACGCCAAATTGGCGCATAACAGCGTCATGCTGGCGACGGTGCTGGATAGCATGTCGCAGGGCTTGATAGCCTTTGATAGCAATTTAAAGTTATTGGTTTGGAATAAAAAACTCAGCGAGGTGCGCGGTTATCCGGAAAGCATGTTGGCAGTGGGCAGGGACCATGCCGATTTCGTGCAGTTTGATTTAACCGATCCGCAGTTGCGTTTCCGTGATCCCGATACCGAACTGCGGCAATTGCTGGAAGAAATAAGACATTTTCGGCCGCACAATTTTACTCGGCAAAGATTGGACAACCGGGTCATCGAGATTAGCGGCGGGCCGATAGCCGATGGCGGTTTCGTCAGTACTTACGAGGATGTGACCTTACGCAAACAGGCCGAGCTGGCGTTGAAAGAGGCTCGGGACGCCGCCCAGTCAGCCACCCAGACTAAAAGCCAGTTTCTGGCCAATATGTCGCACGAGATTCGCACGCCGATGAACGGCGTGCTGGGTATGTTGCATCTGGCTTTGCAGACCGAATTGACCGCGTCGCAACGCAACTATTTGGCAAAAGCCCACAGTTCCGCACGTACCTTATTGGGGATTCTTAACGATATTCTGGATTTTTCCAAAATCGAGGCCGGTAAATTGGCGCTGGAAGAAACCGAATTTCGCTTCGATAGCGTGGTGGAGCAATTGGCTGACATGATCGGTTACCAAGCCGGCTTGAAAGGTATCGAGTTTCTGATTCGTCACGATCCGCAAATTCCGCCGGTGTTGTTGGGCGATCCCTTGCGTTTCGGCCAGGTGTTGACCAATTTATGCGGCAACGCGCTGAAATTCACCGAAGCCGGTGAATTGGAACTGGCATTCTATTGCCTGGCCAAAACCGATAGCACTATCGAATTGCGGGTATCGGTCAGAGATACCGGCATCGGTATGGCGGAAGACGATCAGAAAAAACTGTTTCAAGAGTTTACCCAAGCCGATCAGGGCACCAGCCGGCGCTTTGGCGGCACAGGTTTAGGCTTGGCCATCTGTAAAACCCTGGTGGAAATGATGCAGGGCCGGATCTGGATCGAGCAGTCGCAATTGGGCCAGGGCACAACCTTTTGTTTTACCGTGCGCTTGGGCGTGGCTAAGGATACTTTGCTGCATCAAGACGCGCTGGAGCAAAGCATAGGCGTGTTGTTGGCCGAGGTGCGGGTATTGGTGGTGGATGACAATGAGGCTTCCCGGGAAATCATCAGCGATATGTTGCGGCCGTTTCAGCTACGGGTGAGCTGTTCGGCCAGTGCGGCCGGGGCGCTGAGAGCGTTGCGGGAGGCGCCGGCCGATCAGCCTTTCGATGTGGTGTTGATGGACTGGAAAATGCCGGGTATGAACGGCGATGAGGCGATCAGGCAGATTCGCGCCGACACCAGCCTGATGCCTCAGCCCAAGATTATCATGGTCACCGCTTACGGCAGCGAAGATGTGATGGTGTTGGCGGGCCGAGCCGGTATCGATGGCTTTTTGATCAAACCGGTATCGCCGTCCTCATTACTGGATGCGATTTTGTCGGCACTTGGACGTGGCCGGGTGCTTGGGGTGGTGGATAAATTTAAGCAATTGGGTGGGGCCGATATTGCCGGTATCAAACAATTGCAAGGGATCCGGCTGTTACTGGTGGAAGATAACGAAATCAACCGCGAATTTGCCTGCGAATTGCTGCGCAGCCACGAGATTGAGGTTGACGAAGCGGTGAACGGCGAAGAAGCGGTCAGCATGGTTAGGCAGCATCATTACGATGCGGTCTTGATGGACATCCAGATGCCGGTGCTGGACGGCTTGCAAGCCACCGTCAAAATTCGGGCCTTGGCGGAATCCGAGAACGATCAACGTTTTGCAACTATGCCCATCATCGCGATGACCGCCCATGCCATGGCCCGCGATGTCGAGAAAAGCCTGGAGGCAGGTATGAACGATCACGTTACGAAACCGATTGATCCCGACCGGTTGTTCAAAGCATTGGCAACCTGGATTCCGCTCACGGCCGACGGCGAACAGAGCCAGGAGGCGGCGCGGATTTATCAAGCTGCCGATTATCCCGAAGATTTACAAACCTTGACCAGCCTGGATATTGTGCAAGGCATACGCCGGATCGGCGGTAATCCGGAGGCCTATCGCAAACAGTTATACCGTTTTAAAGAACACTACCCGGATGCGGTCGCCGAGATTCGCGGCTTGATCAATGCCGGGGAACTCAAACAGGCTGAAGAGCGTTGCCACGCCTTGAAAGGGGTTAGCGGCAATCTGGGGGCGACGGATTTATTCGAAGCCGCCGCCGGTGTGGATATTGTCCTTAAGCAAAATCAAATACCGCCCGCTGAACACTTGCAGTACATGGAAGGATTTTTGCGCCAAGTCATCGGGCAAATTGAGGCCTTGCAAGCACTGGCGAGCAGCCAAGCGCCCGACACGGATCCACTTGTGACAGGGGTTAGCGACGCCGAGATAGCGGCGGATTTACAGACATTGTCGCGATTGCTGGAAAGCGATCTAGGCGCGGCCGAAGCCATGTTGGAGCAATTACAGCGTAGTATGGCTGGTCATCAGTATTTGCCCTTGCTGGAGGACATCGCCAAAAAAATCGACCGATTTGCCATTGACGAGGCACTGGCGCAACTGAGCGAGTTGCAGCAAAAACTTTAACGCCAGCCTAACCCCGGCTTTGCAGCGTGCGGTCGATAACGATGCAATTTAATTTACCTGCCCAGCGTCAATATCTTACAATTTGGTAGCCCATGGCTAAAATAATTACTTAGGAGGATCTCATGTTTAAATTTCGTATGCTGGTTTCTGCGATAGCGCTGACTGGTTCGATGTCTGTTATGGCGGCGGATGCGCTGCCCACCACGGCGCCAGCGCCTGCCAACAACCCCACAACCCCCGAAAAAGTTGAACTGGGTAAAATGCTGTATCACGATCCGCGTCTGTCTTCCACGGGCACCGTTTCTTGCGCGTCTTGCCACAACACCATGCTGGGCGGCGAAGATAACCGGCCCAACTCCATGGGTGTCAACGGCCAAACCGGCGGCCGCAGTGCACCAACGGTCTGGAATGCCGCATTCAACAAAGTGCAATTCTGGGACGGCCGCGCCGACAGTCTGGAAGCGCAAGCAGCAGGTCCAGTCACCAACCCAATTGAAATGGGTATGAAAAGCTGGGATGACGTGGTTGCTCGCTTGAAAACCATCAAAGGCTATCGCCATGCTTTCGAAGTGGCCTTTGGTAGCGACGCCGAAGCTATTACCAAAGACAACGCCACCAAAGCGATTGCCGCCTACGAAAGAACGTTGATTACACCGAATAGCGCCTACGACAAATATGTCAAAGGCGATAAAGATGCATTGACCGAACAGCAAGAACGCGGTCTGAAAAAAGCCGTGGAATTGGGTTGCACCAGTTGCCACAGTGGTCCGGCCTTTAACGGCCCAGGGGTATTCCAAAAATTCCCTGTTAACCCTAGCGGCTACTTCGAAGCGCAATACCACTTCCAAAAAGACAAAGGCTTAGCTGAAGTCACCAAAAAAGAAAGCGACGAGCACCTGTTTAAAGTGCCGACTCTGCGTAACGTGGCTTTGACCGCACCTTATATGCACAACGGTTCGGTAAAAACTTTGGATAAAGCCGTTTGGTTGATGGGTAAATTGCAATTAAATCAAGAGTTGTCCGATGCTGATGTGGCTGACATCGTCGCGTTTTTGAATGCGCTGACCGGCGAATTCCCAGCGCAAACCATGCCGCAATTGCCAGGAACACCGGGTTCCAGCTTTAACTGAGTTTTATCAGGTAGTTAAAGATTAAGGGGGCCGCAAGGCCCCTTTTTTTGTCAAAATACTTCCTTCACGGGGCACAATACGCAATGTAGATTAAGAGTTTTGGGTACTTTAAGTCGTTTCCAGGGCAAAGTCATGGGACGGTTTGCCAACTTTTGCATGGTGAGAATACGTTGACCCTGATTTTATTTGAAGGATCGCCAAAGCATATTACCGAACAAGCACCGGCAAGCCGAAAATAATCATTGCGGGAAAATATTACCGTTTCCCTGATAGGCAAAGATATGTATAAGCGTATCTTTACCATCTGCTTGGGGGCTTTTTATGAAAAATTACTTAACGATAATATGCCTGGCCATCGCGTCATTTTCATTTCAAGTTAATGCGTCAACTTTAAGTTGGGGCACAATTACCGGTTATGGCCCTATTCTCGGAAGTTTGCAATCAGGTCAAAATTCGCCGCAGGATCTATTCGGCATAGTAACCGGCCTACGTATCGAAACCAATGTGCTTGACGATTGGACTTTTAATTTACACAACAGCAGTCAAGTTAGGGTTTCAGTAAGTTCCCTAGAAACTAACACTGGGAGTCTGTTATACGCCGTCAACTTGGATGGAAGTCCATTGGCTAAAAGTGCCGGACCTGCCGATGAAGCTTGGTCCTTTGACGGTATATTGACTGCCGGCTCTCACACGATAAATATTCTGGGTATCGCCATTTCCCTGGAGAGCACAAGTGGCTACCAAGTTAATGTTAGCGCCATGAATGCAGTTGTTCCTATCCCGGCGGTTGGGTGGGTTTTCAGCTTTTTTCTGTTTTATATGTTCCGAAATATGCCGCGCCGTCGAGGTTATTGATGTTAGGTATAACAAATCGATGCAATCTTTCCGCTGTCTCCGCGGTACCAGCAAAGACTCTGAACGCCGGTAAGGATTTGTTTTCCGTTGCCATTTCAGGTGGTTGGATATTGCAAAGCTTCTACGACAAAACCGCTGATATTTCTGCGGCGTTTTGCGATTGAGTCTTCGGGCGGTAAGTCCAATAGACTTTTGATTTTCAGCTAAGCAATATTCGGAAGCAAAAGCTGACAATTTTAGGATTGGCGATTAAATCGCTCCCGCATTTGCGGGAGCGCATTGCTCAAAGTAGCGTAATTTTGAGTCCTATCACTTCACTTTCTACGGGAATGCCTCTGTCTATTTCGCAACAGAACTGACGGATTCCTAAGGCTGGCAGCAAATTTTAGCTGGCTTGGCCGGCGGCAGTCGCTTCCGGTACTTCGATCAAACGGCCGGTTTTGACGTCGTAAACATAACCATAGACTGGAATGTCGCTAGGTACCAGGGGGTGGGACTTGATGCGCTTAACATCTTCCAACACGCTTTCGGCTTGGTTTTTAATGGTCAGCCAGTTGATGTATTTGCCATCTGTCGAGCCGGGGCCTTCGCCGCTGTCATGCCAGCCGGTGGCATCGACGCTGGCGGTTTTCAGGCTGCTGGCCAACAAATCGCTCATGATGTCGTTGGTAAAGGTTTCCATACCGCAGTCGGTGTGATGAATCACAAACCATTCCTTGGTCCCGAGTAATTTGTAAGAAATAACCAAAGAGCGGATGGCGTCGTCGCTGGCGCGGCCGCCGGCGTTGCGGATCACGTGGGCGTCGCCTTCGGATAAACCGGCGTACTTGGCCGGGTCCAGCCGGGCGTCCATGCAGGTCAGTATGGCAAACTGACGAGCAGGGGGCATAGCCAAATCGCCTTTAGTGAAACTGGATACATAATCGCGGTTGGCTAACAGTACTTCGTTGTGAATTTTGCTCATAAAAACCTCGGTGCATGAAAAAACGTCTGGCCTGAATGTCAAACCAGACGAGGTAACGACTATCTCCGGGCGGCATTGTAGCCAAGCGGCATTCTGGTTTAAAGACGCTATTTGGTTTATAAAATATAAACTTTAAGTTTATATTGAGTGCCGCGATGGATAAATTTAACAACATGCGTGTTTTTTGCCGAATAGTCGAGCTAGGCACTTTCTCTGCTGTTGCAAAAGAATCGAAGCTGTCCACGATGATGATCAGCAAATACATTGCCCAATTGGAAGCATCTCTGGGGGTGGTGCTATTGCATCGCACTACCCGTAGTCTAAGTCTGACCAGTGCCGGCGAAGCCTACTATAACCGCAGCAAGCAATTGCTGGAAGATTTGGCTGATTTGGAAGCGTCTACCGCACAATCAGGCGAGCGGGTGAAAGGCACCATTAAAATCAGCGCGCCTATCGATTTCGGCGGTATGTACATGGTGCCGGCTATCGAACGTTATCTAAAGCAATATCCGGAAGTGAAGATTTTAATGTCGTTGGATAACAAACCGCCGAATTTGCGAGTCGGCAGTTTCGATATTTCCCTGTTGGTTACCGATACCCTGGACCCCGGCGTGGTGGCGCGCAAAATTGCCGAGACTGAACTGTGTACCTACGCCGCGCCGACTTATCTAGCCGAAAAAGGTTATCCGCAAACCATAGACGAATTGGCCCAGCATCAATGCCTGCACTATGTCGATACCCCGCATGGCGAATTTTGGTTGTTTGAAGTGGACGGCGAATTGAAGAAAATCAAATCCGACTGGGTGCTGGCGTCCAATAACGGTCGCGCGCTATGTCAGGCGGCGGCCTTGGGTATGGGCATCGTGCAGGCGCCCAGACTATCGGTAGCGCCGTATTTACAAAGCGGTGAATTGGTGGAGATCCTCAGGCAATATCGCCGACCGGCGCTAGCCATTTACGCCACTTATCTACAACGCCGCTTTTATCCGGCCAAATTGACGACGTTTATTGATTTTTTGCTGGCGTATTTCGAGCGGTAGTCCGCATTTGTCAAAGACAACAAACTGTTCAGTGCCGCAGTAAAATTGTCCGCAGTCATCTGATGCATTAACCTGAACAGAGCATTGAGCCTTGAAAAATCCCGTTCGTCCTGAGTTTTGTCGAAGGGCGAGCGGGATTTTTCAATCACCCGGCGGGTGAGTATGTTGTAGGCCGTCCATGCTTCGACTTTGCTCAGCACGAACGGCCACCACACCCCCCAACTGCTCTTTTTAGGCTACATAATAGCGTCATGCCCCGAGAGGCTTAACCAACGTGGCGGATGACGCTCCGCTCAAAGCATTTAAGCTCGCGCACGCGGTCTTTTGCTATCGTCGCAAACTTTTTTACCTTGCACACAAGCTGCCAACCCTGGCGATTAAACCTAAAAGCCTTGCGTGCAACCCGTTTCAGCTCGTGCACGAGGTATTTTGCTATCGTCGCAATCATTTTTACCTTGCGCGCAAGCCTGCCGAGCCTGGCCATTAAACCTAAAAGCCTTGCGGGCAAGGCAAATTGATTTGCCGGTCCGGCAGAATGCCTTGCACGCAACGGGATTAATCTCGCGCACAAGGTGATTTACTATCGTCGCAAAGCTTTCTGTGTTACCCGCCAGCGCACTAAGCCAGGCGGCAACGTGTTTTAGTTTGAGTCCGAGCGAACGGGGCTTTCGCGAATAGCTCAATGCGATTAGCGCGAGGCGTCAAGGCCCGAATGAGAGGAAAATCCCCAACCCCCCAAAGAAAATCATGCCGGGCACTAAGCAATCGCCCTGCACTTGAATGCAATCGAGCAATGAATTGTTGGCAGGCTGGTTATCGGCCAATTGCTGCCGCCGTAGGGTGGTGTGAATGACTGCTGTAAACCCCATAATGGACACGGAGAATGACTTACCAGTAAGCGCTCTATCTGGACTAAAGCGCAAAGCGTACCTCTGGAAGAGCATCCATACGTGATTTGTTAATCATAGTTTCCAGATCGCAGTCTCCTAACGACTGTTCGCAGATTATTTTTGCCAGTTTTACGGATTCCTCTCTGATACTTGACGCATTGATAGCCTCTCGGCTGTTGGGGTCAATATTGGAGTAATCAGATATATCAAAAGCATTTATTAGCGCCTCTCTTAGCGTTTCTATTTGCTCAGTGGATAGCTGTTGCTTTTTGAATAATTCACCGGCCACCCAAAGTAATTGCTGCAATCCGACAGCGCGACCCGAGTCGATAATGACAACTAGCCTTGAAACCAAATTTTTAATTTGTGGTAAATCTTTCGATTCAGATAATTCACTCCATCTATGTAACGCAACTGCAGCATAAGCTACATCACGGCTATCTCGACCTTGTAATGCCTTACGTATGAGTTTCTCAACGCAAAGTGCTATTTCATCGTTTATAGATACGAAATAAACAAGTGCAGGAAGGGCGGCGATAGCCCCATCAACTTCGGCGTAAAACGCCTGTAGTTTGTTAAATTGTTCAACGGATTTTGCCTCGCTAGATAAAGCTGGCAAAATCGCATAAGAAAGTGCGTTACAAATAGACTCGGTTAATCGTCCGCGTTGACCAGCTTCAAAATCAAAATGACCATCACCACCTTTCCATGGTCGCCATATCATCAAACGCTCAAAAAGTATGCACGCTTGACCCGCTGAGGGAAGCAATTTCGTTCGCTCATTGATGGCCGCATTCGCCATGCTCGCATAAACCGTAATGGCTCGCTGAATTTCTTTCGAAGGAAAACTCCGTAATTCTTTCTCGGTATCTATCAGAATATCGTCGCTTGTTTCATATAAATGACGTTGCACCAAAGCCTTCACTTGCTGTTCGTCGGGCGCAGGCAAGAGTAAAAAGGCGTGGGGATATAAATCCTTTATATTGGGTAAGTGTTCATAATTGGGCATTTCCCCCCAAATTGCGGTTGCCAAGCTTTCAAGTTCTGATGATTTAAGAAAATCTTTTTCTATCAAGGGTAAAATTCTCGACAAGGCTGCAGTGCTGCTTTTTGAGCCATTTGGAGTCACCCCCGTTATTAACTCACCGATCCTTCTTTCGATACCAGGGTATGTTTGGCGTTCATTCGGAAAATTGATAATCGGATTGGGCCAATGATGAACATCATTGCTTGCCAACTCACTGCTTAAGGGAAACGCCAATGCTTCTAACAATAGATATCCCTGTTTTGAGTTTGGAACGCTTTTTAGTGAATAGGTTAAAAGGTGATCAATAACATCAGATAACCAAAAATGTTGAAAATCTTTCTGTTGCCCTAATGAGACAGCCAGTTTAAATATGTCTGCGGCCTCTTCATCTGAAACGCGAACGGCTAGACGTGCAAAAACCTCCATTAGGACGCGAAGGATGGATATAGCATGACCTTGTTGCTCTTCTGTACCTTTACTTCGCAGGTTACTCCAATAATTAATCGCTAAACGGAGATGACAAACCAATTTCGCTACAACTTTTTCTGAAGCACATGCTAAACCGATACGTGTGAAAATGCCTTTTATTGATGATGAACTTTCGCTGATGGCAGCACGTATCGCCAAAGAGTAATCCCAAAGCTCAATTCCGATGCCACCAGACAGGATTAACTTTTCAGCTGCGCCTGCTAACAAGTTGATATTTATGCCAGTACCACCAGTATGTAAAGGAATGCCCACACATCCGCTCACCCCCTGCAAAAGCAAGAACTCTGAGATGTCGGAGTTAACTGAACGGTTATTCGAATTATTTCGATAATGGCCTTGGTCAAATAACGGCTCAACAGGGTTCTGATTTTTAAGGTAGTCGTCTTGTCGTTTCCTAACTTTCTCTTGAAGATCTTCGATCCAAACCCAAGGATCACACTGCCAATCTTTGAAAGTGACAGGTAATGGTTCTAACGGCTTATCGGTTTGAAATTGAGATACCGCTTTTAATAACCAATGGCACCATGTCAAGCGAGATAAAATTGGAATTGAATTTTGGTTATACCGATAACGCTCTCGAAGCTCGCGGTAGGCCTCCCTAATTAGGTGGGTAGCATCTTCAAATCGGCCCAACTCCATTAGTAATGCAGCGCGCCTGAGTTTCCAAACAGGATCTTCACCAGTGATATTTACAATTACAGACTCGATGCCTGCAAAGTCAAGCTTGTCAAGACTAACAAGAGCTTGGTGATAGGCTAGCTCTGCATTGCAGTCTGGTAAGTACGACGCATAATTTTTCAATATGCCAATCAGTACTTGAATGCGCTCTGCAATGAATTGGTTTCCTGCTTCATCACTTGCCTCCAGCCATCGGCTGTTTTTAAGCAAGGTTAATGCAAGTTCCATTTGTTGGTGTTTGCTTAAAGAGCAGGATTGACTTGGATTAGCAAACTGAAAAAATTCATCAGTCAGCCAAGGGTCTATATATTCAAACGTAACACTATGCCGCCATGCTATTTCATAAAGCAGATTGGCTCGATCAACCGAGTCAAGTGCAGCAACGTTATCAGGAGTGAGAAATATTGCATGAAGCTGGGAGCGTATAAGCCAGCGTAGTGACGGCGGGCACATTAACCAGCCGGGATAAGACTCTCGGTCATTTTGCAAGTGCTTAAGATGCCGTTTTATTACTCCTGCAGCATATTCTGGTTCTTTACGAATCCGAGAATGATCTTCTTGCGCAACGTCCATAACATGTAAATCTTTTGGCCGCCACTGATGTGGCCCCGCCTTCGATTTTCCCTCGTCCCTCATTGCCTCTAAAAACAATTCGTTTGCTGTCTGATGCATAAGTTCGCGGTCGTCGATATGTTTTACCGCGTCCCACAAATCAACCGGAGCAATGTTAATAGATTCAAGATACTTCCGTCGTGCTGCTGACAGATTCAGTGCGCCAACCAAATAAATTTTGCGTGCATGATCGGCTAAATGATCCCGTACCCAACCTGCCCATTGTAAAAAATTTGGGTCATCCCCCGAAAAGCCCAATAAACAAAGTTCATTTTCAATAAATACTTGCCGCGCAAAATTGACAAAAGGAGCAAATTTAACAGGATAAGATCGATAGTCCTCTTGAGCTGCTATGAATATATCTGTTGCACCTATTGTGCCGTGTAGTTTAACGATACGTGGAGATTGAGCCCATGCAAGATCAGAGGGTTTTGTAACGGGACTATAGTATGGATTATGTATATTCTTCGCTGCTCGCTCCAACAATGTGTCCCAGTTAGTGGTCATAATTTCAGACCAAGGTAATGTAAGTAACGACGAATATAGTGCTCCAGGGCGCCAAGCCTCATCGTCAATTTCAAAACGAATTTGGTCGTTGAGAGATGCTTGACCAAAGTATGCGCGATATTCCTCCGCCACACGTAACGGATCAGAAAAACTCAAGTCTTCAGTTGGATTAAGTGATTTCACTAATCTTTTGCTGAAATCATTCCAAAGGGGCATTTTTTTCCCACCCCCGCCATGATGAGCAGCGCTACGACTAAAACCTGCTCCTATCATAATCGCGGCTCCGTGCCTATTGGCATCAAGTTTATGCAGAGCAGATGCTAGCTTTTTGATGGCGGGATAATCGGAAAGATCGCTAATTTTTGATATGGATTTCATTTGTAGAATTCACAGATGGGCAAAGATTTAATGGGATATAGGCTATGTAAATTACCATATAGCTGCCATAGCTATTAGGAACAACGAAAGGCTGCTACATGCGACTAACCATACAATCAAATTGCCGTCTTAAAGTCAGCTGTTTTCAATTTGGATACAACTTTTTCAGAGTGTAATTTGCTAGAGCGCGGAAAACAGGAGGCCCTAGCATCAATTCCACTCGCATATTCATTATTTGCATCACTCTATAGTTGGGTAGGCAAGAAGAATAAACGAAAAGCCTCGTGTCTATTTTGATTCACCGTTCACCGACCAACTAGCCAGTAAGTTCTGATGTTCGCTCAAGCTAGGTAAACCCGGCCTGGCGCCCGTTTTGGTGCAGCAAAACGCACCGGCTACGCTGGCGTAACGCAATAATTCTATCCAGCTAAAGCCTTTGGAGAGGCCGGCGGCAAAGGCGCCGTGAAAGGCGTCGCCGGCGCCGGTGGTGTCTATGGCGACAATAGGCGGCGCGCTGAGGCTGCCCTGTTCCTGGCCGCGTTGCCAGATCAAGCCGCGTTCGCCCAGGGTAATGACTACCACCGGGGCAATTTGCGCCAGTTTGGCTAAGGCCAGGTTTTCGTCACCGGCATATTGCAGCGCAAACTTTTCCGAACAGACCAGATAGTCGACTTTATCCAACAGAGCCAAAGTGCCGTCGTGCAGCGAGCCGGCGTCTAACACGGTCGGTACTGGGCGGGTTAACTGCTTTAATACGCGCAGAGAAATATGCGGCTCGTGACCATCGAACAACAGCACTTTGGCTGCTAAGTCGTCAAAGTCGATAGCGGTTGCGGGCAGGGCGCTGGTTTGTCCTTTGTAATTGATCAAGGCGCGCTGGCCGTTCGGTTTGACCAGCACGGTCGATAATGGCGTTGGCGATGCGCCGCGCACTACCCAGTGGCTATCGACGCCATGATCTTGCAACTCCCGTAAATGACTGTCGCCGTATACATCATCACCCAAATAGCCGCAAAAGCCGGCCTTACCGCCTAGTTTAGCCACCGTGACCGCGGCGTTGGCGGCAGGTCCGCCACCGCAGCCCAGCAAGTCGTCGGCGACGATCTTTTCATCGGCGCCGGGATGATGCGGCACCGAAAACACCAAGTCGTAACTGGCATGGCCGATGCAAAGTACGTCGAGCGGTGTGGCGGTCATTGCGCGACTCCTTTGCTGCGGTTGTCCATGCGCCGCAGGAATTCGCTCATGATGGCTTTGTATAATTCATCGCCCAGATATTTGTCTTCCACGCCGCTGTCGATGCTGGGGTTGTCGTTGACTTCAATGACATAGCCTTTGCCCTTGATTTCTTTTACGTCCACACCGTACAAGCCGTTGCCTATCGGCTGCGTGGCCCTTAACGCCGCGTCCAGTACGCCTTTGGGTACTTCAAAAGTCGGCAGGGTGTCGAAGTTACCACTGTCGGTGCGTTTGGCGCCGTGCCGGTATATCTGCCAATGGTTTTTCACCATGAAATAGCGGCAGGCATACAGGGCTTTTTGGTTGAAGATGCCGATGCGCCAGTCAAAATCGGTGTACAAAAACTCCTGGGCCAGCAATAGCGCCGATTGCTCGAACAACTCGGCGACTTTGCTTTCCAATTCCTGGCGGTTATGCACTTTGACGATGCCGCGCGAAAACGAGCCGTCTGGGATTTTGATCACCACCGGATAACCGGCGCTGGCTTCCAGATTATCCAGGTGTTGGGTATTGCCCTTGTGCAAAATCCAGGTTTTCGGCGACGGGACTTTGTGGGTGCGAAACAAGTCTGCGAGATAGACTTTATTGGCGCAGCGCAATATTGAGGTGGGATCGTCAATCACTACCAAGCCTTCCGCTTCGGCTTTTTTGGCGAACCGGTAAGTGTGATGGTCGATGGCGGTGGTCTCGCGGATGAATAAACCGTCGAACTCCGGCAGGCGGCCGTAATGATTCAAGGTAATCAGTTCCACATCGATGCCCAGTTGCCGGCCGGCATCGATAAATTTTTTCAGCGCGCCGCGATTGCTGGGTGGCAGTTGCTCGGAGGGGTTGATCAGAATCGCCAAATCGTAACGCGCGGTCTTTCTGGCTCGGCTTTTCCGCCAGACCTTTTTACTAAAGCGATCCAGCGCATCGGCGAATAAGGTCTGCATGGCATCGTCCAACTGCCTGGGGGAGACGGCTTTGAGATCGGTGATTTGCCATTGCTGGTCAAAGCGCAAGCTGATTTCCAAAATTGGGCAGGCGAAACGCTCAAACAATAGTCGCGCCAATTCTTGAAAGGCCGGTTCCTGCGTGGTGCCAAAATAGCTGTGCAGGATAACTTCGCCGTTCTGGTTTTGATGTTTGAAGGCGCGCGCCAGCGGCTGGTTTAAGTCTTCCAATTGCAGGCGGTATAAGGCATTTTTGCCCAAGTCGTTGATGACTTTAACCGACGGAATCACATGATGATTGCGGGCCTCGGCCAGCAGCGAGCAATAATAGCCGTCAGATAAATAGGTGTAGCTACTGCACAGGTTGATCACCCGCACCCGTTGATCGGGATCGGTTTGTTCGCTGGCCAGATAATCTTCAAAGCTGGCGACCTGATCGCTGGGGTAATAAGGGTTCCAATCCGAAAGGTCGTCGACGACCAACAGCGTGCTTGCCATGGTAAAAAATGCCCGAAAGGTTTGTGTTGGGCGGGGATTTTGAAACCAGTCGGGTATTAAGACAAGCCGAATTCTGCAATTCCCTCTGCTGTTGCCTATTGCTTGCGGCCTGGGGGTTTGCCACACTGTACTATTACCGTCTCCGAACAGTTGAGTATGCAGATGAGTTTGTCCCCCTACGGCACCGAAATCGATACCCGCGTTTTCCCGGCTAGTTATGCCAAGGCACGCCAGGCTTGGTTGTCGCTAATCTCTGCGGTGACACACCCGCTAAGACACGAGATTTATCAATGCGTCGGACTGGGGCCGGACGGCGAATCTTTGCTGACCGATACCGCCTGGATAGGCGATGATCAAGCGGACAACGTGGTAGTGTGCCTTGCCGCGACGCACGGCGTGGAAGGCTTTGCGGGCAGCGCAATTCAGCTTGATGTGCTGCAAGGCTTAAACAAACGCCAGCTGGATATTCCCAATGGTACGGCGCTGTTGCTGGTCCACGCCTTAACGCCCTGGGGCTATACCTGGTCGAGGCGCTGCGACGGCGACGGAGTGGATTTGAATCGCAATGCCGTGGATTTTTCGCAGCCCTTGCCGGAGAACCCGGATTACGACAAGTTGCGGGAGTGGCTGTTCGTGGCGGATGCCGGGCAACGACAACAAGCCTATGCCGATTTTAGTCAGCAATACGGTCGAGTCGCGTTGGAAAAAGCCATCAGCGGCGGCCAATACCGCGACCCGTCCGGACCATTTTATGGTGGCCGGGCGCCGGCGCATGGCCGGCTGGTCTGTGAGGATTTGATCAATCGGCACAGTCTGGCTCAACGCCGTGTGGCTGTGGTGGATTTGCACACCGGCCTTGGCCCCTATGGGTACGGGGAAATTATCTGCGATCATCAGCCAGACAGCGCAGGAGCAGCGGTTGCGCAGCGTTGGTACGGCGATTCGGTGACGCTGCCGCTGGCAGGGACGTCCAGCTCGGTACCCAAACTGGGCTTATTGGATTATCTGTGGCACGCCAACATGAATCCGCAAAGCTGCTATGTGACCCTGGAGTTTGGCACGTATAGCACCGATCACTTGTTTGAGGTTTTGTTGCGTGATCATCAGCTTTGGGCTGTGGAGGATAACCACGATCAACGCTTCGCACACAGCCTGACGATGCGCCATCATTTTTGCCCCAACGACAATGCCTGGCAGGAAATGGTGCTGTTTCGGGCGCGGCAAGTGCTGAGTCAGGCACTGCGCGGGGTGTCGTCTTGACAGCTTTAGCCAACGAGTTGGCGGTGCGCCCGGCGCAAAGTGCCGATCTGGAGGGCTTGGTTGCCTTGGAGAATGCCAGCTTTGCGACCGATAAACTCAGTCGACGCAGTTTTCGGCATTGGTTAAGTTCCGAGCACCGCGCCCTGCTATTAGCGGAATGGGCCGGGCTAGTGGCCGGCTATATTTTGATCATTTATCATCCCGGTACCCGCTTGGCGCGGATTTATTCGCTGGCCGTGGCGCCGCAGCTGCGCGGCAAAGGCATAGCCAAGACCTTAATGCTAGCCGGCGAGCAAGCCGCGCGCGACGACGGCCGCCTGTACCTGCGTCTGGAAGTCAGTGTGGATAACACGCCGGCCATTGGTTTATACGAGTCGCTGGGTTTTCAAAAGTTTGGTTTGTACCGCGACTATTATCAAGACCATAAAGATGCCTTGCGCTATCAAAAGCGCATCCGCCGTTATCGTGACACCCCTCAGCATCGTTCGGTGCATTGGCTACGGCAAACCACGCCGTTTACCTGCGGCCCGGCGGCGTTGATGATGGCGATGCACGCTTTGAACAAAAGCTATTTGCCGTCGCGGGAACAGGAAATCGAGCTCTGGCGTGAAGCGACGACGATTTTCATGACCTCTGGTCACGGCGGTTGTCATCCGATAGGTTTGGCCTTGGCAGCCAAACGCCGGCAGTTTGCCGTGGAGGTCTGGATCAATCAAACCGGCTCTTTGTTTATCGATAGCGTGCGTAGCGAGGATAAAAAGCAGATTGTCGAGCTGGTCGATACCTGCTTCAAGCGCGAAGCGGCGGAGCAGGGCGTGTCTATCCACTATGCCAACGTCACGCAGAACGATTTGATCGCCGCCTTCGAGGCCGGGGCGATTCCATTGATCCTGATCAGTACCTTTTCAATGGATAGAAAAAAAGCCCCGCATTGGGTAGTGATGAGCGGTTTTGATAAAGATTGTCTGTATATGCACGATTCCGACCCGGACGACGGTCGGCAAAATGAGCTGGATTGCCAGTTTATTCCGATTGCCCGTGAGGACTTTGATCGTATGTCCTGTTTTGGTAAATCTCGCTTGCGGACGGCGGTGATTGTTTGGCCGAGCAGCAAATGAGAGCTTTTCGTTCTCAGCCAGCGGTGCAGACGGTACAATTGAGTTAGCATCCTGTATATTCCCGAGACTTTATTCATGAACAACCAGCGTCAAGACGACAGCAAGAAAGTTAAAAACATCGCCGCAGTGCTATACCTATTGGTGCTGACATTTTTAGTCGGCGGCTCTTACCTGCACCAGCAGCGAGCGGAAGCCGAAACTGGTGCTGCCGCTGATAGCGCGCAACCTTAAACGCCAAGCCGCGTTTTTCGGACCCGTCTGGCTGCACCGAAATTGACATCGTCTTGCAACAACAGTACCTTAGCCGGCTTTCTTTTAGAAGCCGTCTTCAAAATCAGAATCTCAAGAGTCATTAATGGAAGAATTTCATCGCATTAGCCGCCTGCCGCCGTATGTTTTTAATATCGTTAACGAGCTGAAAGCCAAAGCCCGAGCGGAGGGCGAAGATGTCATAGACTTTGGGATGGGGAATCCGGACCAACCCACGCCCAAGCATATTCTCGACAAAATGCTGGAGGTGGCGCAACGCGACGACACGCATCGTTACTCTGTTTCTAAAGGCATTCCCCGTTTGCGTAAAGCCATTTGTGGTTGGTACAAACGCCGTTTTGATGTTGACTTAGACTTTAATACCGAAGCCATCGTCACCATAGGATCAAAAGAAGGCTTGTCGCATCTGGCCTTAGCCACGCTGGGCCCCGGCGATGTGGTGTTAGTGCCCAATCCGGCTTACCCGATTCATCCTTACGGCGTGGTGATCGCCGGTGCCGATATTCGCCATGTGCCTTTGACGCCGGGCGTCGATTTCTTTGAAGAGCTGCAAAAAGGCATTGCCGAATGCTGGCCCAAGCCGAAGATGTTGATTTTAAACTTTCCGGGCAATCCGACCTGCCAATGCGTAGAGCTGGATTTTTTTGAGAAAGTGGTGGCGATTTGCAAGGAACATAATATCTGGATCGTCCACGACATCGCTTATGCGGACATCGTGTTCGACGGTTATGTGGCCCCCTCGATTTTGCAAGTGGAAGGGGCGAAAGACATCGCCGTGGAGTTTTTCTCCTTGTCCAAAAGTTACAACATGCCGGGCTGGCGGGTTGGGTTCATGTGTGGCAACCCAACCTTGGTGGCTGCGTTGACCCGGATCAAATCCTATATGGACTACGGCACCTTCACACCGATTCAGGTCGCGGCGATTACTGCATTGGAAGGCCCGCAAGATTGCGTGAAAGAAATCTGCGACATGTATAAGGCGCGCCGCGATGTGTTGTGCGACGGCTTGAATGCGATGGGTTGGCATGTCGAAAAACCGCGGGCGACCATGTTTGTTTGGGCCAAAATTCCGGAAGCCTATCGTGAAATGGGTTCCATCGAGTTTGCCAAGAAATTGATCATTGATGCCAAAGTCGCGGTATCGCCCGGCATTGGTTTTGGGCAGCACGGCGACGACCATATTCGCTTTAGTTTGATCGAAAACGAGCACAGAACCCGGCAGGCCTTGCGCAGCATCCGCAATATGCTGAAAAAAGACAACGTAGTATAATCGCCGCCATTTTTGGGTATAACGCTAGGAGTCAGGTTTGAAGCCGGTAACAGTTGGGGTTTTGGGATTGGGTACCGTTGGTGGCGGTACCGTCAACGTACTGAAAAGGAATGCCGGGGAAATCGCTCGCCGGGCCGGCCGTGAAATCTTGGTCACCCGCGCATCTGCGCGCGACCTGAACCGGACGCGGATTTGCGCTACCGATGGCATTATCTTAACGGCCGATCCGTTCGAAATCGTTAACGACCCGGACATTGATGTGGTTGTCGAATTGATCGGCGGCTACGATCTGGCGAAACAATTGGTGTTAACCGCAATTGCCAATGGCAAACACGTGGTTACCGCCAATAAAGCCCTGATTGCCTTGCACGGCAATGAGATCTTCGCCGAAGCCAGCAAAAAAGGCGTGATGGTGTTGTTCGAAGCGGCGGTGGCCGGCGGCATACCCATCATCAAGGCCATCCGCGAAGGCCTGGCCGGTAACCGCATCAAATGGTTGGCCGGTATCATCAACGGCACCGGTAATTTCATCCTCACCGAAATGCGCGACAAGGGTCGCGATTTTGCCGACGTCTTGGCCGAAGCCCAGGCCTTGGGTTACGCAGAAGCCGATCCCACCTTTGACGTGGAAGGTATCGATGCCGGGCATAAATTGACTATCTTGGCCTCAATCGCTTTCGGCATCCCATTGCAGTTCGAGAAAGTCTTCACCGAAGGTATCACCAAGATTACCCGCCTCGACGTCGAATATGCTGAAGCACTGGGTTACCGAATCAAGAATCTGGGTATCGCCCGCAAGACCGAGGACGGCATCGAGTTGCGCGTGCATCCAACTCTGATTCCCAAACGCCGCTTGATCGCCAATGTCGACGGCGTGATGAATGCGGTGTTGGTCTGCGGCGACGCGGTCGGCCCCACCTTATACTACGGTGCCGGCGCGGGCGCCGAGCCTACGGCGTCAGCCGTGGTAGCGGATTTGGTCGATGTAGTCCGAGCGATGACCAGCGATCCGGAGAACCGGGTGCCGCATCTGGCGTTCCAGGCCGATGCCATTGCCGATATACCGGTATTGCCTGCCGAGCACATCAAGACCGCCTATTACTTGCGCCTGACTGCCGAAGACAAGCCCGGCGTGTTAGCCGATGTGACCCGGATTTTGGCTGCGCACAACATCAGCATTGAAGCTTTGATTCAAAAGGAACCGCCGCAAGGCGAGACTTCCGTGCCGATCATCATGCTGACGCAACTGACCTTAGAAAAAGAAATGAACGCCGCGATTGCGGCCATCGAAGCGCTGGCGACAGTCAGCGGTAAAGTGGCGCGGATTCGCTTGGAAACTTTAGGATAAATAATGGCCATCCCAACTCGCTACACAGGCATCATCGAACGTTACCGCGACCGCTTGCCGGTCTCCGCCGATACCCGGCTGATCAGCCTTTGCGAAGGCAACACCCCGCTGATCCAGTTACAAAATATTCCGCGCTTGATTGGCAAGGATGTGGATATTTATGTGAAATTCGAAGGCCTAAATCCGACCGGTTCGTTTAAAGATCGCGGTATGACCATGGCCGTGACCAAAGCGGTGGAAGAGGGCAGTCAAGCCATTATTTGTGCGTCCACCGGCAACACCTCGGCTGCCGCCGCAGCGTATGCGGTGCGGGCCGGCATTCGTGCCTTCGTATTGATTCCCGAAGGCAAGATTGCGTTGGGCAAATTGGCGCAAACCATGATGTACGGAGCCAAGATCATTCAGATTAAAGGTAATTTCGACGCCGGCATGTCTATCGTTAAGGAAATCACGGATCACGCGCCGGTAACCATCGTGAACTCTATCAACCCTTTCCGTCTGGAAGGTCAAAAGACCGCTGCTTTCGAGATCGTTGATGCCCTGGGCGATGCGCCCGATTTCCACTGCTTGCCTGTCGGTAACGCCGGCAATATCACCGCGTACTGGAAGGGCTATAAAGAATATTCAACCGATACTGCCACCCATAAAGCCGTGACCAAAAAACGTCCGGTGATGTGTGGCTATCAAGCGGCCGGCGCCGCGCCATTTTTGGCGGGGCACCCAGTGGAAAATCCAGAAACGGTCGCTACAGCCATTCGCATCGGTAATCCGCAATCCTGGGATGGAGCCTGGACCGCGCAGAAGCAATCCGGTGGTTGGTTCGCATCGTTCACCGATCCGCAAATTCTGGCCGCGCAAAAAATGCTCTCCGCCTATGAAGGTATCTTCTGTGAGCCTGCTTCCGCCACCTCACTGGCGGGCGCCTTGCACGACATTGCGAATGGCAATATTCCGGAAGGTAGCAAGATAGTCTGTACCTTAACCGGTAACGGCATTAAAGATCCCGATACCGCCATTGCGCAATGCAAGGACGATCAACCGATCACGATAGACGCGACGCTGGATGCGGTAAAAAAAGCCATTCTGGATTCGATGTGATTCTAACGAGGAGCATCGACAAGCCGGCAATTGCCGGCTTTTTTATTGCCTGATATGTATTTACAAAGCGTTAAAAAAGTCATCCTGCCCAGGCCGGTGCAGATTAAAAATCCGCACTTTGGTGAGATGGACCCAGTGCTGCAACGGATTTTTAGCAGCCGCGGTGTGCAGAGTGCCGATGAACTGGATCGGAGTCTGGCGAGTTTGCCTTCGCCGTGGCTGCTGACCGGTATGAAGGAGATGGTCGAGCATTTGGTGTCGGCGATCAAACAGCAGCAAAAAATTACCGTGGTCGCCGATTTTGATGCCGACGGCGCCACCAGCTGCGCCCTAGCTTTAAAAGGCTTCGCGCTGCTCGGGGCGAAAGCCGTGGATTTTGTGGTGCCCAACCGTTTTGAATACGGTTACGGCTTGACGCCGGAAATTGTGGAGTTGGTGAAGCGGCAGAGTCCAGACATTATTCTTACTGTGGACAATGGCATATCCAGTATTGACGGTGTCAAAGCCGCCAAGGCTGCTGGTATCAAGGTGTTAATTACGGATCACCATTTACCAGGACTGGAACTGCCGGACGCCGATGCCATCGTCAATCCCAATTTGCCTGACGATAAGTTTCCAAGCCGAAACATCGCCGGCGTAGGGGTGATGTTTTATATCCTGATGGCCTTGCGGATTCGCTTGCGCGAATTGCATTGGTTTGAAAAGGCCGGAATCCCTGAACCGAATCTGGCGCGTTTGCTGGATTATGTGGCCTTGGGCACCGTCGCCGACGTGGTGGCTTTGGATCAAGTTAACCGGATCTTGGTGCATCAAGGCTTATTGCGCATCCGTTCCGGGCAATGTCAGTCGGGCATCAAAGCGTTGGCCGAAGTGGCCGGCAAGCAGTTGGCCGGGATTCATGCCAGCGACCTGGGCTTTTCGATTGCGCCGCGTTTGAACGCGGCCGGGCGGATGGACGATATGTCCTTAGGCATTCAGTGCTTGTTGACTGACGATGCCGGCTTGGCACATGACATTGCCGAACAATTGCATGCCTTGAACCAAGACCGAAAAGAAGTCGAAGGGCAGATGAAGACCGAGGCGATGGTATTGCTGGCGGAAATGAAGGCTCTTGATGAAAAACATGTGCCGGCTGGTGTGTGTTTATATGACGGCAATTGGCATCAAGGGGTGATCGGCATCCTGGCATCGCGGATCAAAGACCGCTTGCACAGGCCGGTGATCGCATTTGCTCCAGCCGACAATGGCGACATTAAGGGGTCTGCCCGTTCCATCAATGGTGTGCATATCCGCGATGTGCTCAGTGAAATCGCTGCCAGGCATCCGCAGATATTAAGCAAATTTGGCGGCCACGCGATGGCAGCAGGGTTGACGATTAAATTGCATGACTATCCACATTTTGCCCTGGCTTTTGCCGAGACAGTGGCGGCGAAACTGGAGTTGGTGGATCTGGAACAAAAAGTCTATTCCGACGGTGAATTGGATGAGCAACATATGACTTTGGCTTTCGCGGAAGTGCTGCAGCAGGCGGCGGTGTGGGGGCAAACCTTCCCGGAACCGGTATTCAATGGCGTATTCGATGTGATCCAATGCCGCATCGTCGGGCAGCAGCATTTAAAGTTTGTGTTGCGCTTGCCGTTTAGCGGCCAACTGCTGGATGCAATCGCGTTTTTTGCCGATCACCCGGAAAAATGGCTGGGTTGCCGGAAAATCAACGCAGCCTATAAACTGGATATCAATGAATTTCGCGGGCAACGCAGTCTGCAACTGTTGTTACATTATCTGGAGAAATGGGAATAAAAGCCTATGTCTGAGAGACTGTTACGCTGGATAGATTCACATACGCTGGCTTTGCTGCTGGCGCTCATGTTGTTGCGTGGCGGATTTTTGCTGATCAATGGCTTTGATTTGATCGGCGATGAAAGCTACTACTGGGATTGGTCGCGGCGACCGGACTGGTGCTATTACAGCAAGCCGCCGATGATAGCTTGGCTGATCGGTGCGTTTACCTGGTTATTGGGCGATCATACGTTTACCGTGCGTTTGCCGGCGCTGTTGTTGGGTACGGTATTTCTGGGGTATTTTCACGCCACGGCCAAGGCATTTTACGGTGCGCGCGGTGGTGCCTTGGCACTGTTGCTGGTGTTGGCGACGCCGATCAATGTGTTGGCCAACTTCCTGATGACCATCGATGCGCCGCTGTATTGTTTCTGGATAATGACCGTGTATTACTTGAGACGGGCATTGTTCGACAATCAAGCGCGTGCCTGGTTATGGGCCGGTTTGGCCAGCGCCGCCGCCTTACTCAGCAAGCAATCAGCATTGATTTTGCCGTTAATGTTGCTGATCTTTTTAGCCTTGGATAAGCAGCGCCGAGGGCAGTTGAAAAAAGAGTTTCTGGTTTATTTAAGTCCTATCGTGATCGCGGCAGTGCCGATTTTATGGTGGAACCAGCAACACGATTGGGTGATGTTCGGGCATAGTAGAGGTCATTTCGGTAACCATGAACCGGTCAGCGTACTTAAGCATTTACAATGGGCCCGAGATTTTCTGCTTTACCAGCTGTTACTGGTCTCGCCGGTGCTGTTTGTACTGGTGCTGATTAGCAGCGCGCAAGCGGCGCTTAATTTTAAACGCCTGGCTGCGGAGAAACGGTTTTTGTTATTGATGGGGCCAGCCTTGTTACTCGGCGTTTTGCTGCTCAGTTTGCTGCAAAAAGCCCAAGGCAATTGGCCTATGCCGTTTTATTTTACCGGCTTGATTTTGTTGACCGGCAACTGGCTGGCCGGCGCCTGGAAGAAAGCCTTGAAATACGGTGTCGCCCTGGGTTTAGCGATGGTGCTGTTGACCTATTCGCTGCCCATTGTCTTGCAAGTGTTTAAATTACAAAACACGGCGTTCGATCCCACCAAGCGTTTCAACAGCTGGCAGGAGTTGGCGATTAACGTGCATTTCGAGCGCATGATCAGTCTGCCCAATCTGGATAATACCTTTGTGGTAGCCTTGGGCCATCGTTATCTGGCGAGCGAGTTGGCGTTTTATTTACCCGATCATCCCCAGGTTTATCGTTACGAACCCAGTGGTGTGGTGACGTCGCAGTACGAAGTTTGGCCTGGTCCGCAGGCGTTTGTCGGCAAAAACGGCTTTGTGCTGGGTGAAACTTCGGAGGAAAACCTACCCGCAGAATTGAAAGCGGCGTTTCAAAATTTTCGCTTCTTGGCGCAAATCCCCAATCCTGCCAAGCCGAGTTCCCCGTATTACCTGTATTTAGGTGAAAACCTGAAGTTTTGGCCGGAAACCGTCCGGCTAACATTGGATAAGGAAAGCTATGCCCCATCGGAAAATTAGACGCGCGCGCAACGAACTCATGCTCGTGTTGCTATTGGCGGCACTGACCACACTATTGTTTGGGCTGACAGACCTGGATTTGCGCCTGGCGGCCTTGTTTTATCATCCGGAAAATCCCGGCGATGTCTGGCCGACCCAGCATTGGTGGCCCTGGAAATTGCTGTATGACTATGCTTTTCCGTTCACCTTGTGGGCCGGTCTAATAGCTTTAGCGGTTTATGTCCTCAGTCATTTCAATACTCATACGCAACGCTTTCGCCGTAAGGCCTTGTACATACTGCTGGTCATTGCTTTAGGTCCGGGCTTGGTGGTTAATCTGATCGTCAAAGATCATTGGGGAAGACCCCGGCCGGTGCATGTCAGCCAGTTCGGTGGCGAGCATCAGTATGTACCACCGGCTAAATTTGGCCATACCCCGGATAAATCCTTCGTCTGCGGCCATTGCTCGGTAGGCTATACATTTTTTGTATTGTATTTTCTGTCGCAAAACCATAAAGCCATCTATTTTCTGTTGACCATAGTGTTGGCGTGGACTCTGGGCTTTACCCGGATGACTTCCGGCGGACATTTTGCGTCGGATATTTTATGGTCCGGCTACCTGGTATTTTTGGTGGCTTATGCCTTGTACTACGGTTGGTATGTTCGGATAAAGCCGGACGTGAAGACCGCGCAATGACGGGGGCAATCAAGATTTGGGTGGATGCGGATGCCTGTCCTAATTTGATTAAAACGGTTTTGTTCCGCGTCGCCCAAAAAAGGCAGTTGGAATTGCTGCTGATTGCCAATCAAAGCATCGCCGTGCCGCCATCTCGTTATATCCAATCCATTCGCGTCAGCGGCGGTTTCGATGTCGCTGATGATTATATCGTCGAGCATCTGTGGGCCGGCGATCTGGCGATTACCGGCGATATTCCGTTGGCTGCAAAAATCCTAGCCAAGCAGGGGTTTGTGATTCATCCGCGCGGCGAAGCGTATACGGTGGAGAATATCGGTGAAAAACTGGCCATGCGCGATTTCATGGAAGGCTTGCGCGATAACGGTTTGGCATCCGGTGGTGCGGCGGCCATGACGGCCAAAGATGTCCAAAATTTCGCCAACGCGCTGGATAGATTTCTGGCCGCCCGGCAAATATAACAGGCTGAGTTTTCAGGGTTAGCTTGATATAATGCCCCGGTTTTATATACCTAAACACGAGAGATTTGCATGATTCAAGGTAGTATCGTTGCGCTGGTAACCCCGATGACGGAAGACGGTGCGGTGGATGAAACCAGTCTGAAACGGCTGGTCGAATTTCATATAGAGCAAGGGACTGACGCATTGGTAGCGGTTGGTACCACTGGCGAATCGGCAACTCTCGACGAAGACGAGCATTGCGCAGTCATTAAATTTATCGTCGATTGCGTGGCCGGACGGATACCGGTTATCGCCGGCACCGGTGCCAATTGCACCCGCGAAGCGATACACCTGACTCAAAAAGCCAAGCAAGCCGGTGCGGACGCTTGTTTGCTGGTCACGCCTTATTACAACAAACCGACCCAGGAAGGCTTGTACCTGCATTACAAAGCCATCGCCGAAGCGGTCGATATTCCGCAAATTCTGTACAACGTGCCGGGGCGTACCGCTTGCGACTTGTTGCCGGAAACCGTGGGTAGACTGGCGAAAATCGATAACATCGTGGGTGTGAAAGAAGCCACCGGTAAGCTGGAAAGAGTTAAAGAAATCCGGGATTTAACCGGTGACGATTTTGCGCTGTACACCGGCGACGACGCCACCAGCTGCGAATTTTGTTTATTGGGCGGCAACGGCAGCATCACCGTGACCGGCAACGTGGCACCGAAACTGGTCCACGAAATGTTGGCGGCGGCAATGGTGGGTGATCGCGCGACTGCCGAGGCGATAGACGCCAAGTTGACCGGTTTGCACAGCAGTCTCTTCATACAATCCAATCCCATTCCGGTCAAATGGGCGGTGGCGGAAATGGGTTTGATGGGCCAAGGCATCCGTTTGCCTTTGACTTGGCTGACTGAAGACTGTTTTGCTACCGTGCGCGCGGCGATGCATCAAGCCGGCGTTTTATAACCATGAAAACTCGCCTATACGGTCGTCTGACGCTGGTTTCGGCGTTGCTGTTGAATGCCTCGTGCAGCACCATCAAGAGCTGGTTTCCGGATAAGGAAAGAGATTATCAATTTACTACCGAAATCCCCGAATTAGTTGTCCCGGACGATCTAAAAACCAAGACCTTGGCGACCCGTCCGGTAAGCAATGCGCCGGAACCTGCACCAGAGCCGGTGCGGCAGGAGCCTGTCCGATCCGCGGCAGCCGCAGAGCCGGCGCCTAGTAAGCCGGAAAAAACCGAAGCTAAAGAGACTGTCGCGGCAGCCGGTTCCGGGAAAAGTGTGCAAGCGGCCGGCAGCAGTGGCGTCAGCAGTTTACAAATCGATCAATCTGCCACTCAAGCGTGGTGGATAGTCGGCAAAGCCTTGAGCCGCCAAAAATTGGAAGTGGTCGAGCGGAATATGGACAAAGGCTATTTCTTCGTCAAATACGATCCTGACGCGATTAAGCCGGAAGACGGTTCCATTCTGGACGAAATCACTTTTTTATTCGGCGACGATCCCAGCCAGGAACAGGAATATCGGGTAAGCCTGCATCAACTTGATGAACTGCTTACCGAAGTGACGGTGCAAGATAGTGATGGTAAGACCCTGTCAAATGTCGCTGCGACCTCTTTGCTCAGATTGATCACCGAAGGCATTAATCAGGATATACCCAGCGGTACCGCTGACAAGTCGGACAAAGCAGCCGACGATACGCCGTCGCCATAAAATCGCCGCCTTGTTTGCGATTTGGGGCTTGCCGTGTTTTATCTGCGGAATGTTCTGTATTTACTCTTTTAGCTATAAAAACCACTCAAACACAGCCCATGTTGACCCTATCCGGAACCTCCGCTCTTTCCCGTTTTCGTATTGAAAAACTGCTGACCGAACTGCAGGCAGTGGCCGGCAGCATTAATGCCGTTAGTGCCCGGTTTCAGCATTTTGTGCAAATCGATGGTCAGCTATCCGCCGAGCAATCGGCGATGCTGGAACGCTTGCTCGATTACGGTCAAAGCGAGGAAAACAGCGAAAATGCGGCGGTGGAAGAGGGTGGTGAATCACCTGAACCCCAATTTGTCTCCTTGTGGGTGGTGCCGCGTTTGGGCACTATTTCCCCTTGGTCTAGCAAGGCCTCGGAAATAGCCGAGCGTTGCGGCCTGGCTGCGGTAAAACGCATTGAGCGCGGTATCGAATACCGCTTTACCTCTTCCGAGCCTTTGAGCGATGCTGTTAAACACCAACTGGCGTCTTTACTGCACGATAGAATGATTCAGCAAGTGGTTTACGATCAGGCTGGCCTTGATTTGTTTGCCGAGCACGATCCCCAGCCTTTACAAACCGTAGCTATCGTAGAGCAGGGCAGGGACGCTTTGGTTAAGGCCAACGCTGAATTAGGCATGGCTTTGTCGGCTGACGAGATCGATTATTTGACCGAGAGCTTCATCAGTTTGGGTCGTAATCCGACCGACGTGGAACTGATGATGTTCGCCCAGGCCAACTCGGAGCATTGCCGGCATAAAATCTTCAACGCCAGTTGGACCATTGATGGCGAAGAGCAAGCCAAGTCCTTGTTCGCGATGATCCGCAACACCCACACGCTGAATCCGCAAGGCGTGCTGTCAGCCTACAGCGACAACTCGTCGGTGCTGGAAGGCCCGACAGCCCAGGTATTTATCCGCGATGCGGCGAATAACTATGCCTATGGCTATGTCGAAGAACACGCGCACCTGCTGATGAAGGTGGAAACCCACAACCATCCGACTGCGATCTCACCGCATCCCGGCGCGGCAACCGGTTCCGGCGGGGAGATTCGCGACGAAGGCGCCACTGGCCGGGGGTCGGCGACCAAGGCCGGTCTGACCGGTTTCAGCGTCTCGCATCTGAAAATTCCTGGTTTCCCGCAGCCTTGGGAAGCGGATTACGGCAAACCCGAGCGCATCGTTTCCGCGTTGGACATCATGCTGGAAGGGCCAATCGGCGGCGCAGCGTTTAATAACGAATTCGGCCGGCCCAACATCGCCGGCTATTTCCGCAGCTTCGAACAACCATCGGAAACCGGCGAAGCCAATCAATATCGCGGTTACCATAAACCGATCATGATCGCCGGCGGCATGGGCAACATCCGGCCGATGCTGGTGGATAAACATCCTATTCCGGCAGGTTCGCTGATCATTATCCTGGGCGGCCCAGCGATGCTGATCGGTCTAGGCGGTGGCGCGGCATCATCGCAAACTTCCGGCGAAAGTGCTGCGGAACTTGATTTTGCTTCGGTGCAACGCGAGAATCCGGAAATGGAACGGCGTTGCCAGGAAGTGATTAATCACTGTAATTCGCTAGGCGAAAACACACCCATCATCTCTATTCACGACATCGGCGCCGGTGGCTTATCCAACGCAGTACCGGAAATTATTCACGACTGCGATCGTGGCGGCCGTTTCGAATTGCGCAAGGTGCAGAACGCCGACAAGGGCATGTCGCCGATGCAGATCTGGTGCAACGAAGCTCAGGAACGTTATGTCGTCGCGATCAAACCGGAATCGCTGGCATTGTTCGAATCTTTCTGCAAACGCGAGCATTGTTTGTACGCGGTGATCGGTCATGCCACCGACGAGGAACATCTGACGCTGAGCGACGAATGGCTGGGTGGTAAACCCGTTGATCTGCCTATGTCGGTATTGTTCGGCAAGCCGCCGAAAATGCATAGAAATGTCCAGCGTTTAAACAAGAATTTACCCGGCCTGCAACTGGATCAAGTCGAATTGGCCGAAGCCGTGAAACGGGTCTTAGCATTTCCGGCCGTGGCGGACAAGAGCTTCTTGATTCACATCGGCGACCGCTCAGTGACGGGTTTGGTCGCTCGCGACCAGATGGTCGGCCCCTGGCAAGTGCCGGTGGCTGATGTTGCGGTCACGGCTTCCGGCTTTTATGCCCACACCGGCGAAGCAATGGCAATGGGTGAGCGCACGCCCTTGGCTTTGATCGACGGTCCTGCTTCCGGACGCATGGCGATAGGTGAGGCGTTGACCAACTTGGCAGCGGCTCGTATCGGCAAGCTCAATGATGTCAAACTGTCCGCCAACTGGATGGCCGCCTGCGGCAGTCCCGGTGAAGACGCCGCGCTGTTCGATACGGTCAAGGCAGTCGGTATGGAATTGTGCCCGCAATTGGGCATTGCGATTCCGGTAGGTAAGGATTCGCTGTCGATGAAAAGCGTCTGGCATGAGAAGACCATGACCTCGCCGCTGTCGCTGATTATCACTGCCTTCGCGCCGGTGCAGGACGTTCGTTCTACACTCACTCCTGAGTTGAAAAATGCCGATAGCGTGTTGCTGTTGATTGAGCTTGGCCGGGGCAAGAACCGTCTCGGCGGTTCGGTGCTAGCCCAAGTTTACAATCAGCTCGGCAACCAGGCTCCGGATCTGGACGACGCGAGTTTGTTCAAGCGTTTCTTCGATACCATTCAAGCCTTGAACGACCAAGGGCTGATTCTGGCTTACCATGATCGGGCCGACGGTGGTTTGCTGGCTACGGTAACCGAAATGCTGTTTGCCAGCCGTAAAGGCGTTGAACTAGATATTTCCGAACTGGGCGACGACGTGCTGGCGACCTTGTTCAACGAGGAATTGGGCGCGGTACTGCAAGTAAAAACGGCTGAATTGGATCATGTCGCGCGACTGTTGGATCAGGCCGGGCTGGACGAATTTACCCATATCGTCGGTAAATTAAGTTCAGATCAAAAGTTACGAATCGTCCGTAACGGCAAGGAAATTTACAGCGCGGAACGCGCTGAACTGCAACAAACCTGGTCGGAAGTCAGCTTCAGGATGCAAGCCTTGCGCGACAATCCCGATTGCGCACGGCAACAATTCGAGCGAATCGCCGATGACAACGATCCAGGTTTGTCCGCTCAGTTGACTTACGACATCAACGACAACATCGTTGCAAGATTCGCGGATGCGCATCGACCTAAAGTCGCGATTTTGCGCGAACAAGGCGTCAACGGCCACGTGGAAATGGCGGCAGCCTTCGATAGAGCCGGTTTCGCGGCCATCGATGTACACATGACCGACATCATCAGCGGCCGGGTGTCGCTGGCCGATTTTACCGGTCTGGTGGCTTGCGGCGGTTTTTCTTACGGTGACGTGCTTGGTGCGGGCGGCGGTTGGGCCAAATCCATCTTGTTCAACCCGAAAGCACGCGACGAATTTGCCGCGTTTTTTGCCCGCCCCGATACGTTTGGTTTGGGGGTTTGTAACGGGTGTCAGATGATGTCCGGCCTGAAGGATATTATTCCAGGTGCGGAACACTGGCCGCAGTTCAAACGCAATCTGTCGGAACAATTCGAGGCGCGGGTAGCGATGGTCAAGGTGCAGGCTTCGCCGTCGATTTTCTTCCAAGGCATGGCGGGTTCTATATTGCCGGTCGTGGTCGCTCATGGGGAAGGGCGCGCCGAGTTCGATTCCGAAAACCCTGCCGAAGCCGAGGTTGCGATCAGTTATGTCGATAACTACGGCAATGAAACCGAAGCCTTTCCGGCCAACCCGAACGGATCACCGCTGGGCATTACCGGTTTAACCACCGTCGACGGCCGTTTTACCATCATGATGCCGCATCCGGAACGTTGTTTCAGGGCGATACAGAACTCCTGGCATCCTGCCGATTGGTTGGAAGATGGGGCGTGGTTGCGAATGTTCAGAAATGCTCGGGTTTGGGTAGGCTGAGTCAGCGCCGAGGCTTTCGTTTGGTTAAATAGGATCGAGCTTGAGTAACCCATATCCCGAGCCTCTCCATGATTCAGGGGCTCCAATTTGCAGTTCTCATCGCCAGGAAATAAATAAGAATTTTTCCTATAGCTGTGTGGGAAGCTAGACGGGATAATAGAGGGTTTTCAACGCACTCCACGTTATGAGCCTTCGCTACCAGATTATCTGTCGCATCCTGCTGTCTTCGGTTTGTATTTTGGTATTGGGCGGGGCGATTGCGGTCTGGCAAGCCCGCCAAGCGGTCGAGAAGGAGGTGGATGCCTCGATTCATCTGGCCTTGCAGCTGATCACCTTGGGCATCACCGATACCCCGGTATTTCAACAAAGCGACGATTTATCCCGCTTCAGCGCCTTGCGGCAAACGCGGCATTTGAGCATTCAATTGCAAAAGCCGGACGGACAGTTAATCCATTTCGCCGGCGAAAATCAACCGACCAATCCCGAAGAAATGCCGCCTAGTTGGTTTATCCGCTTGGTGAAGGGCGACTATCCCAAAGTCGAGCATCAGCTGAACATGCAGGACGGCAAGTTATTGACGCTGATTATTCAGGCTCAGCCGCTCGATGAAATCACTGAAGTCTGGCAGGAAAGCGTGGCGTTTTTTGCGTCGATTTCCTTGTTGACTATGTTGACTTTTCTGGCGGTCAATCTGGTATTTAATAAGTCTTTGCAATCGATTGCGGTCATCGTGGACGCCTTGCGCCTGATCGAAACCGGCCAATATCGGCAACAATTGCCGCCATTTTCCACGCAGGAATTCGATGATATTGCCAAGGCAATCAATCATATGACGGTTGAATTGGAAAAAACCCGCCAGGAAAATCGCGCATTGACACAGCATTCGCTAGCCATTCAGGAAGAAGAGCGCCAACGCCTGTCTCAGGAATTGCATGACGAATTTGGCCAATCCCTGACGGCTATCAAAGTGATGGCGGTTACGGCAGCGCATCGTAAAGCCGACGCGGCTAAAATAACCGCAACAATCGCGGAAATTTGCGATCACTTAATGACTGTGGTGCGTTCGATGATGCAGCAATTGCATCCTCTGGTCTTGACCGAATTAGGATTGAAGGCCACTTTGGAAGAGATGGTTAATCATTGGTCGGAACGCAATGCCGACCTGCGTCTGACGATTCGTTGTAGCGACGCAGTGGATGGTTTGGATAAAAATCTGACTATTCAAGTGTTTCGGGTGATTCAGGAGTGTTTGACTAACGTGGTGCGCCATGCACAAGCCCATAGCGTGACAATTGACTTGGATAAGCTGGATCTCCCCCAGGCATGTTTGCAACTTAAAGTGCAGGATGACGGACGCGGCTGCGATTTGCAGACTACCAGTCAAGGCTTTGGTTTGCTGGGTATAAAAGAACGTATCAAGTCGCTGGACGGCGAATTGCAGGTGTTGTCTCGCCCTGGTTCAGGTATGTTGGTTAATGCGCGAATCCCACTCGTATGAATAACAAGATAAAAATCGTGTTGGTGGATGACCACCTGGTGGTGCGGGCTGGTTTTAAAATGCTGTTGGCTGCCGGGGATAGTGTCGAAGTTATCGGCGAAGCCGAGCGTGGTGAACAGGCTATTCAGCTTTATCAAGAATTACAGCCCGATATGTTGGTGATGGATTTGTCCATGCCGGGGATTGGCGGTTTGGAAACTATTCGGCGGATCATTCAGCGCGATAGTGAGGCAAGAATTTTAGTTTTTAGTGTGCATCATGAACAAGTTTATGTCAGCCGGGCATTGGCAGCCGGCGCGCAGGGCTATATCACCAAAAATAGCGCTCCCGGTATTCTTGCCGAAGCGATAGCGGCAATTATGGCTGGTCAACAGTATGTCGAGCGCGGTTTGGTCAAGGGGGGCGGTGAAGAACGCCAGCACACCGGTTATCACGCGATAATCGCCGGTTTTTCTGCACGCGAGTTCGATGTATTTAGCTTGCTTGCCCAAGGGTTGACGGTGCATAAGATCGCCGATCAACTGTGTTTGGGTCATAAAACCGTGGCGAACTACGCCACGCAAATCAAGAAAAAGCTCCAGGTGGACACTACCACCGAGCTTGCTCATATTGCGGTCAATTTGGGGATGACGGCGCGCTGATACTGGGTTTTAGGGTGCGGTGGACTCTATGAGGCGGGGGCTTAAATAGCGAGACTGGTGTGGCAATCGTTCAGGCAAATAAATTCGTCTGAACGATTATTGAAAATTATGTTTCTTAATCCAGAAGGCCGTCGAGTTCAGATTTAGCCGCTAGAACATCCGGCAGTTTTTCCTTAAGAAGTTGCTCCGATAGGCCTAAAAGTGCGGTTAATTGATTGGGTAACGAGGCTAAAATCTGATTTTCATCCAAACCCTGATCTTGGTAATCGCTGATTGCATGGGCGAGGAAAACTGTGCAAGCTAACTTGTTAGGCGTCTCCGCAGCCAAAGGTTCCGCCGATTGTTCGATGGTTTCGACCAATTCGTCAGCAAATTTCCAGCGACGGCAAAGCTCCGCGCAGACTGCCGGGCTGGTATAGCCCAAGCGCCTTTTTTCAATTTCCAATCTGACGTTGCCGTTTTTCACATGCTGATCAATTTCGTTGGCTTCACGGGGACTGCCAATGTGAATGAGCAGGTTGCCCAGATTGCTGATTAGCCCGGCAGTATAGGCGATGTCGGCTGCCAGGCCCGCTTGGGCCGCGAACCATCTTGCATAACCTGCTGTGCGAAAACTATTCCGCCAGCTTTGTTTGACATCGAAATTATCCAATTGCGGTACCACACCGACAATCCCGGATGCGATCACCAAGGTTTTCAGCTGGTTCATGCCCAGCAAGGTGATGGCTTCATCTATTGAGCCAATTTTACGGGATAAACCAAAATGCGCGGAGTTGACCAAACGCAGGATTTTTAAAACAATCACCTGCTCTTTTTCCACGTTTTTGGCTATGTCGAGCATATCCGCGTTGGGATTGTTTAGCTGATTGATGAGGGATCTGACGACTTCGGGTACTTGCGGAATTTTGTGGATTTCATCGAACAGTTGGTTCATTTTTGTGGGCATGTCTTCATCCTTAAGCTACGAAACTGTAATTATTTTTAGAGAATTATAGCCAGCCTCGGCGAACAAACCTTATAAATTTAAACCGGTTCAGGGCCCGGCGCCGCCTGAATCCAGGTTACGCCGGGCCAAGCGGATAGCGGTTTAGCTAGGTCTTAAAGTTTCCAACCATGGAGCGTAACTGATTCGCCAGGTCAAGTAATTCGTGGCAGGCATCCGCCGTATTTTTCGCGCCAATCGAAGTCTCTTCGGATACCCGGCTGATATTGCTGATGTTGCGATTGATTTCCTCGGCTACAGCGGTTTGCTCCTCGGCCGCGCTGGCTATCTGATTATTCATATCGTTAATGGTATCGATACGTTCACTGATAGTGGTTATCGAACCTCCGGCGGATGCGGCTTGCTCTACGCTGGAGTTGGCGCGGCTTCTACCGTTTTCCATCACGGCCACGGCCTGTTTCGCGCGGTCCTGCAAGCGTTCGATGGTTTTTTGAATTTCCAAAGTGGAGTTTTGGGTGCGGCTGGCCAAGGTTCTCACTTCATCCGCTACTACCGCGAAGCCACGACCTTGCTCGCCAGCCCTCGCGGCTTCTATGGCGGCGTTCAGTGCCAGCAAATTGGTTTGCTCGGCAATACCTTGAATCACGCCTAATACCTCGCCAATACTGTTACTGTCGTTTTCCAGTTCGTGTATCACATTGGCGGCGTTTTCCACTTCAGACGCCAAGCTGTTGATGCCATGTACCGCATCTTTCACGATGTTTTTGCCTGACGACGCTTCACGGTCGGCGATTTCGGCGGCTTCCGATGCTCTAACGGCATTTTTTGCGACTTCTTGCACCGTCGATGTCATTTGCTTCATGGCATTAGCCACCAACGTGGTTTCGTGCAATTGCCGCTCAACACCGGCTTGAGTCGATTGGGTGATATTCGCAAGCTTATGGGAAGAGCTGGCCAGTTTTTCGCTGGTGGAGCTGATCTGGTCGATGGTTTTGGCTATTTTGCGCACGAAGGTATTAAAACTCGATGCAATCCAGGCAAATTCCGACTTGCCGCTCGCATCCAGGCGAGCCCGCAGGTCGCCTTCGCCACTACCGATGTCCTGCAGTTTCAAAGCCAATGCTGTCAGCGGACCGATGATGATTTTGCTCATCGTGAAGTAGCCGGTAAAACCAATGATGATCAGTGTTATGCATAAGAAGCCGATAGCGTAGAAGGTATTATTCTTCAGCTCGGCTAGCGCCACGCTAAATGGGGTGACGATCTCAAATGCACCATGCAAGTCGCCGGCGTGGCGATTTTCCATCGGATACCCCAGTAAATCTTGGCCCTTTTCGTTATTCCAGAGACTTTGCGATGTCTTGGGGTCGCCATGGCACAATTCGCATTGTTTGACTAATTTGACCGGGCGTAAATAGCGGACTTCCTGTTTTTCTTCGTCTACGTAGCTGAAGTCTTGGGCGGACGGGTTGCTTCTGAAAAACTCCAGCGCTTGACGCTCGATGTCATCCGCTGCGTTCCGGGGGTTTCGGGGGTTAAGAGACGGTGCTTTAAAACGAAAGCCGTGCTCTTTGGCTTCTGCTTCGATGACATCCCAGGCATTGGCCGTCGGTACGGTGGCGATCACCAGTTCTCTGGCTTTAGAGCTACCTTTTTGTTCGACCAATTGCATGAGTTGCTCAGGCGTGTAGATGCCGGCTTCCCATTTTTTTACGACATTGTCGCGGATTGATTCGGACAAAGTGAGTAGTTGCCGCGAGGCTTTGATTTCCCGGTCAATCAGCTTTTGTTTCTCAAAGCTTGAGTAAACAACCAAGATGGCTATGCCTAAAAGTGTTAGCACCGACATGGTGATAGAAACCACCTTTACCCCTACAGAATGCCAGTTCATCATCAACATCCGAAACTCCCCTAAAATACGCTTTAAATTTCTTGTATTAACTGTCTTTCCAGTACCGCCCTGAAGACATGCCAACCGAGTATAGCTTACAATTTAGCGTCAACTATTCTAAAAACTTAACAACTATGCGGAAAATCAAGGTTTTGTTTGTGTGTATGGGTAACATCTGTCGATCGCCCACCGCAGAAGGCGTTTTCTCTCATTTAGTGTCTACAAGAAACCTGGCGGAGCGCTTTCAAATAGATTCAGCCGGTACCCATGCCTACCATGTTGGCGATGCGCCCGATCTGCGCGCGCAAAAAGCCGCTCGCGACAGGGGGATTGAATTGAAACATCTGCGGGCGCGCAAAGTTGTGTCCGCAGATTTCGAAGCGTTCGATCACATTCTGGTCATGGACGACGAAAATCACGCCGTACTAAAAGAAGCCTGTCCGATTGATTTGAGTCATAAAATTCGCCATTTTCTCGATTATGCACCGCACTTGAATCAACGCGAAGTGCCAGACCCTTACTACGGTGGTAGTTATGGTTTTGAGCGGGTGCTGGATATGGTCGAAGAGGCATCGGCGGGATTTTTGCAGGCATTGCAACAAACGGGCGAGCTGTAATTAACGGGGTAGGAAAAAGCTCATGGCGATAATCTCGAATACGGTCAGTTACCTGGATCGCGACACGGTGCTGGAAGGTTTTTTTGCTTACGACGATGCGATTGTCGGTCAGAGACCGGTGGTGTTGATCCATCATGCTTGGGGTGGGCGAGACCAGTTTGTGGCTGACAAGGCCTTCAAGTTGGCGGAATTGGGTTACTTGGCGTTCGCTACCGATATGTACGGCAAAGGCGTCCTAGGTAAGACGCCCGAACAAAACGCCAAATTGATGCAACCCTTCATACAAGATAGGGCGAAATTGCAACAGCGCTTACAGGCAGCACTATCCACAGTCAAGCTGATGCCTTGGGCCGACAACGCCAGGATTGCGGCGATAGGCTTTTGTTTTGGTGGTTTATGCGCGCTGGATTTGGCGCGGACCGGTGTGGATATGCGTGGAGTAGTGTCGTTTCATGGATTGCTCGGTGCGCCTGAAAATATCCCGAACCCTCAAATCAAGGCGAAGGTACTGGTGTTGCATGGCTATGACGACCCTATGGCCTCCGCTGAGCAAGTGCTTGCCTTACAAGACGAATTAACCAAGGCTGGTGCGGACTGGCAGTTGCATAGCTACGGGCATACGATGCACGCCTTTACCAACCCGGTGGCTAATAATCCTGATTTTGGTACCGTTTATCAGCCGGTTGCTGATCGCCGGTCTTGGCAGGCGATGCAAAACTTTTTGAGCGAGATTTTTGCCTGACGGCAGAGGGTGGCGTTTGCTATAATCGACTGCTTTATAAACCTGTTAGCCATGCTTAAATGGAATTGATGCTTCAGGCTAACCCGTCGATCGATAAGCTTTCGACTGCACTGGAACCACGGACCCATGTCAGACTTCGCTAAAGAAATTATCCCCGTCAATCTCGAAGACGAGATGAAACAATCCTACCTCGATTACGCCATGAGCGTCATCGTCGGCAGGGCACTCCCCGATGTCAGAGACGGCCTCAAGCCGGTGCACCGTCGCGTCCTTTACGCGATGAACGAGCTCGGAAACGACTGGAACAAACCTTATAAAAAGTCGGCGCGTATCGTCGGTGACGTGATCGGTAAATACCATCCGCATGGTGATACAGCGGTTTACGACACCATGGTGCGGATGGCGCAGCCGTTTTCCTTGCGCTACATGTTAATCGATGGTCAAGGCAACTTCGGTTCGGTGGACGGTGATTCGCCGGCGGCGATGCGGTATACCGAAGTGCGAATGGCCAAAATCGCCCATGAATTACTCGCGGACCTGGATAAGGAAACCGTGGACTTCGTTGCCAACTACGACGAATCGGAATCTGAACCCACTGTGATGCCGACTCGGGTGCCTACTCTGTTAGTCAATGGCTCTGCCGGCATCGCGGTCGGTATGGCCACTAATATTCCTCCACATAATCTGGGTGAGATTATCAGCGCCTGCCTGGCCTTGATCGAAAACCCCGATCTGACGATTCCTGAATTAATGCAAATTGTGCCGGGACCGGATTTTCCGACCGCAGGGATCATCAATGGCGCCTCCGGTATTTTTGAAGCGTATGCCACCGGTCGTGGCCGGATTTACCTGCGTGGCCGCAGCCATTTTGAAGACATTGGCGATAGCGGTCGCCAAGCCATCATCACCACCGAGCTACCCTATCAGGTTAACAAAGCCCGCTTGCTGGAAAAAATCGCCGAACTGGTTAAAGAAGGTAAGTTAGACGGTATATCGGGCCTGCGCGACGAATCCGATAAGGACGGCATGCGCATGGTGATTGAACTGCGTCGTGGTGAAGTGCCGGACGTGGTGCTGAATAATCTGTACAAACAAACCCAAATGCAGACCGTATTTGGTATCAATATGGTGGCGCTGTACGACGGCCGTCCACATTTGATGAATCTGAAAGAGATTCTGGCGGCGTTTGTCGATCACCGTCGCGAGATCGTTACCCGCAGAACCATTTATAACCTGCGCAAGGCACGGGAGAGGGCGCATATTCTGGAAGGTTTGGCGGTTGCATTGGCTAATATCGACGAGATGATTGATCTGATCAAATCCTCGCCCAGCCCGCAAGAAGCCAAAGTCGGCCTGCTAGCGCAGACCTGGAATGCCGGTTTGGTTGCGTCCTTGCTGGATAGAGCCGATGCGGATCGTTCGCGGCCGGACGATTTGTCTATCGAATTTGGCTTGGTAGACGGCTCTTACCGCTTATCCGAAAATCAGGCGCAGGCTATTTTGGATTTGCGTCTGCATCGCTTGACCGGCTTGGAACAAGAAAAAATCGTCAACGAATACAAGCAGCTGCTGGAACTGATCGACGAATATCTGCATATTTTGGGTAGCGATGTGCGCTTGATGGAAGTAATTCGCGAAGAGCTGGAAGAGATCAAAACTCAATACGGCGATACCCGCCGCACCGAAATCGTCCAGGATTATTCAAATCTGTCCGCTGAAGACCTGATTACCGAAGAAGATATGGTGGTGACGATGTCGCACGAGGGTTACGTGAAAACGCAGCCGCTCAGCGATTACAAAGCTCAGCGCCGCGGCGGCCGCGGTAAGTCGGCGACTGCAACGAAGGAAAACGATTTCGTCGAAAAACTAATCATCGCTAATACTCACGATACGATTCTGTGCTTCTCTTCGGCGGGTAAAGTCTATTGGTTACGGGTGTTTAATCTGCCGGTCGCCAGCCGGGCATCGCGCGGCAAGCCGTTTGTAAATCTGTTGCCGTTGGAAGAAGGCGAGAAGATCAATGCGATGTTGCCGGTCCGTGAGTACAGTGCGGATAAATACATTTTCATGGCCACATCATCGGGTACCGTGAAGAAAACCCCGTTGCCCGAGTTCGAACGCCAGCGCAGTAACGGCAAAATCGCTATCGATCTAAACGAAAACGACACTTTAGTGGGCGTGGCGATTACCGACGGGCAGCAAAACGTGTTGTTGTTCAGCAGTGATGGCAAGGCCGTGTGCTTCAACGAAACCGATGTGCGCTCCATGGGCAGGACCGCTACCGGCGTACGCGGTATCCGTCTGCAGGAAGGCCAAAAAGTCATATCCTTAATCATCGCCAGCGAAGGCACGGTGTTGAATATCACCGAAAACGGTTACGGCAAACGCACTAAGCTGGAAGAGTTTACCCAGCATAGGCGCGGCGGACAGGGCTTAATCGCGATCCAAACCTCCGAGAGGAATGGTGCGGTAGTCGGCGCGGTATTGGTTAACGATACTGACGAGATCATGTTGATCACTGACGGCGGTACGCTGGTGCGGACACGGGTTAAGGAAATTTCCATCGTCGGCAGAAATACTCAAGGTGTTACCGTCATTCGTCTGGATAAGGGCGAAAGAGTCGTTGGCGTTGATTGTATCGATGGTCTGGGCGATGAAGACGATGTGGACGGCGATATCGACGAAAATGATGTTGATGTGGTGGAAACAGACAGCGCCGAACAAGGCGGAGAAGAGGAGTAACGATGGCAAGGATTTACAACTTTAGCGCCGGTCCGTCCATGTTGCCGGAATCGGTACTGGTGCAAGCTCAACAAGAGATGTTGAATTGGCAAGATAGCGGCATGTCGGTGATGGAAATGAGCCACCGCGGTAAGCATTTCATGGCCATCGCCGAAGCGATGAAAAATGATTTGATCGAATTGCTCGCCATTCCGGCCAACTACAAGGTCCTGTTTCTGCAAGGCGGTGCCAGCGCGCAATTTGCAATGATCCCGCAAAACATTCTGAACGGCAAAACCAAGGCCAGTTACGTGAACACTGGAGCCTGGTCTACCAGTGCTATCAAAGAAGCCGGTAAATATTGCGAAGTACAGCTTGCTGCCACCTCGGAAGCCGAAAAATTTACTACTATTCCAGCGCTCGATACCTGGAATATCGATAAAGACGCCGCTTATCTGCACTACACCTCTAACGAAACCATTCACGGCGTGGAATTTTCCGAAGTTCCCGACGCAGGGGATTTGCCCTTAGTGTGCGATATGTCTTCGAACATTTTGTCGCGTCCGGTCGATGTCAGTCGCTACGGCATTATTTATGCGGGTACTCAGAAAAATATGGGGCCTTCCGGCGTGACCGTGGTTATCGTTCGCGATGATTTAGTCGGCTTGGCACCAAAAACCGTGCCGGCTGTGTTCGACTACCAGCAACAGGCAAAAGCCGACTCCATGTTGAATACGCCTGCCACCTATAACTGGTATCTGTTGGGGTTGGTGTTGCAATGGCTGAAACAGCAAGGGGGTATCGCGGCCATTGAGCAGCATAATATTCGTAAAGCCGGCAAGCTTTACCAAGTTATCGATGAATCCAGCCTTTACAGCAATCCGGTGGTGAAAGACTACCGCTCCCGAATGAACGTGCCCTTCGTGTTGGCGGATGCGGCGCTGGATAAAGAGTTTTTGGTCTTGGCCGAGAAAAACGGCCTTAGCACGCTCGCAGGCCACCGTTCCGTCGGTGGCATGCGCGCCAGTATTTACAATGCTATGCCGGAAGCCGGGGTCGATGCCTTGATCGATTTCATGGCCGAGTTCGAACGTACTCACTAAGCAATCCAAAATGACGGCGATTATTCCTTTATCGGAGCTGCGCGAACGTATCGACGCGATTGATCAGCAAATATTGCAGTTGATCAATCGGCGGGCGGAGTGCGCTATTGAAGTAGCCAGAACCAAAATGGCCGAAGGCGAAACCGGTAGTTTTTACCGTGCTGATCGCGAAGCTCAGGTGTTGCGCAAAATCAAGGAGCTGAATCCGGGTCCATTGAGTGACGATGCTTCGGTGCATTTGTTCCGGGAATTGATGTCGGCTTGTTTGGCTTTGGAAAAACCCTTGGAAGTGGCGTTTTTGGGGCCGGTTGGCACCTTTACCCAGCAAGCAACCTTCAAACATTTCGGTCACGCCGTGAAGGGCATTCCGGTGGCGACAATACCGGAGATTTTTTTGGCGGTGGAAACCGGTCATTGTCAATTCGGCGTGGTGCCTGTGGAAAATTCCACCGAAGGCGTAATTGCGCATACGCTGGACCGTTTTATGACCACGTCCTTGCAAATTTGCGGCGAAGTCGAAATCCGGGTGCATCAAAACCTACTCGGTAAAATGGACACGTTGGCGGCGATTAACGAAGTCTATTCGCATCAACAATCCTTGGCGCAGTGTCGGCAATGGCTGAATAGCTATTTGCCGGGTGTGCCCTGCACGGCGGTCAGCAGTAATGCCGAAGCCGCCAGGCTGGCGTCTTTGGACCACAATAAAGCCGCGATAGCCGGTCTGATGGCGGCCGAATTGTATGAGTTGAACATCATCGAGCAACACATCGAGGATGAATCCAACAATACCACACGCTTTATCGTCATCGGCAAACAGCAGCCGGCATCCACCGGGCTGGATAAAACATCCATTTTGGTGTCCACCGGCAATCAAGCCGGCGCCTTGCATAAGATTTTGGGGCCGTTTGCCGAATACGGCATCAGCATGGCGCATATCGAGTCCAGGCCATCGCGGCAGGGCTTGTGGGAATACGTGTTTTTTATCGATATCGATGGTCATCGCGACGATCCCGATGTCGCCAAAGCTCTGGAAACCCTGCAAAACAACGTCAAAATGTTGAAAATCCTCGGCTCTTATCCAAAAGCCGTCATTTAATCTTTAATTCGATGAACAAATTTTTAGAACTTGCTACTGCCGGCGTTCAACAGCTGGTGCCTTATGTGCCCGGTAAACCGGTGGATGAATTGCAGCGCGAGCTGGGTATCGCAGAAGTCATCAAGCTGGCTTCCAACGAAAATCCATTGGGCACCGGCGCCAAAGTCGCGGCGGCTATTCAAGCAACCTTGCCCGAATTAACCCGTTATCCCGACGGCAGCGGTTTTACATTGAAAGCCGAATTGTCGGCCAAATTAAATGTGGCGCCCGAGCAAATTACCCTGGGTAACGGTTCCAGCGAGATTCTGGAATTGGTGATGCGGACTTTCGTTACGCCGGAACTGGAAGTAGTGTTTTCCCAGCACGCATTCGCGTTATATCCAATTCTGACGCAAGCCGTCGGCGCCAAAGCCAAAGTGGTGCCGGCTAAAAATTACGGGCATGATTTGGCGGCAATGCGGGCGCAAGTCGGTCCAAAAACCCGAGTCGTGTTTATTGCCAATCCCAACAATCCAACCGGTACTTTGCTGAATAAAAACGAACTGGAAAGCTTTATCGCTGATTTGCCAGCGCATGTGCTGTGCGTCTTAGACGAGGCTTATTACGAGTTTGTCGATCCTGCCGTGCGAACCGAATCGTTGGCTTGGCCGAATCGTTATCCGAATCTGATTATTGCCCGCACGTTCTCCAAGGCCTACGGCTTGGCGGGGTTGCGTATCGGTTACGGGATTTCCTCCCCTGACATCGCCGATCTGTTGAACAGAGTGCGCCAACCTTTCAATTGCAGCATGCTGGCATTAGCCGCAGCGGAAGCCGCGCTGGGGGACACAGATTACCTGAATCAGACCGTGGCTCTTAACAACGCCGGTATGACGCAACTGACTGATGTTTTTAAGGAATTGGATTTACCCTGGATTCCCTCGTCCGGCAATTTCGTTTCCGTGGATGTGAAACAACCGGCTTTGCCGATTTACGAGGCCTTGCTGCGCAAGGGCGTAATCGTAAGGCCGGTTGCCAATTACGAAATGCCTAACCACCTGCGTGTCAGTATCGGCACGGAACGTGAAAACGCCATATTCATAAAAGCGTTGCGCGAGGTGCTGAGCGGTGTTTAACCGCCTGTGCATCATCGGCATCGGTTTGATCGGCGGTTCTATTGCCAGGGCCGCGCGCGCCCAAGGCTTATGTCGTGAAGTCGTTGCCTACGGCCGCGAGAAAAATCTGCCGAATATGCAATTGGCGAAGCAACTCGGTGTCATCGACCAGTTTTACACCGACATAGCTGCGGCATTGCAAAATACCGATTGCGTAATCGTCGCCACGCCGGTCGGTAGCATGAAGGCTATTTTCGAACAAATTAAACCGCACTGGAACTCGAATGCTATTTACAGCGATGCAGGCAGCACCAAGGGCAGCGTGGTTTCCGCATTGGCGGAAGTTTTCGGTACCGTACCCAGCAATTTTGTGCCTGCGCACCCGATTGCCGGCGCCGAGCGCAGCGGTGTGGATGCTTCGACCGTCGATTTGTTTGTCAATCGCCGCCTGATCCTGACGCCGCTAGAAGGCACCGATAAGCTGGCGCTGGCGAAAATCCATACATTTTGGGAAAAGATCGGCTCCAGCGTTTCGGTGATGTCGGTAGAACACCATGATACCGTGCTGGCTGCCACTAGCCACTTGCCGCATATCCTAGCCTTTGCCTTGGTTGGTTTGTTGGGGCGCAAGGACGAACAGCGCGAGATATTCAAATATGCCGCCGGCGGTTTCAGGGATTTCAGTCGCATCGCCTCCAGCGACCCGACCATGTGGCAGGACATCTGTCTGGCCAATAAGCAGGAAATCGTGCCCTTGATTCGCCAGTTTCAAGCGGAATTAAGCAAAATAGAACAATTGCTGGTTGAGGATAAGTCTGCGCAATTGTTCGAAACCTTTACGTATGCCAGAAATGCCCGGCAGCGTTTTCTCGATCAACAAGAAGACTAAGAAGATTAACATGTCACAAACCATTACTTTTCAAGTACAGCCGGGCGGCAGTTTGCGCGGCGAAATCCGTGTGCCGGGTGATAAGTCCATGTCGCACCGTTCGATTATGCTGGGTTCACTGGCGGAAGGTGTCACCCACGTCACCGGTTTTTTAAACGCGGAAGATGCCATTTCTACCTTGGAAGCTTTCCGGGCCATGGGTGTAAAAATCGAAGGGCCGGTCAATGGCGAAGTGACGATACACGGCGTTGGCAAGCACGGTTTGCAAGCGCCGGAGAAACCTTTGTATTTGGGCAACTCCGGTACTTCAATGCGACTGCTGAGTGGTCTGTTGGCAGGTCAGCCGTTCGATGTGGTGTTGACTGGCGATAAGTCGCTGGAATCGCGGCCGATGAAGCGCGTCACCGTGCCGTTGGCGCTGATGGGCGCCGAGATTGTTACCCAGGAAAACGGCACCGCGCCGCTGCATATCAAAGGCAAGGCCGGAAAATTGCAAGGCATTCATTACGATATGCCTATCGCCAGCGCTCAGGTCAAATCCTGTTTGCTGTTGGCGGGCATGTATGCCGAAGGTGAAACCAGCGTCACCGAACCAGCGCCGACCCGCGACCATACCGAGCGGATGTTGAACGGATTTGGTTATCCAGTCATCCGCGAAGGCAGCACAGCCCGTATTACCAATCAAGGCAAATTGACTGCCGCGCGCATTGATGTACCCAGCGATATTTCCTCGGCGGCGTTCTTTCTGGTCGGTGCCAGTATCGCCCCGGATTCCGATGTGACTTTGCGTCACGTAGGGATCAACCCAACCCGCACCGGTATCATCGATATTTTGCGTTTAATGGGGGCGAATATCGAAGTATTGAACGAGAGAGAAGTCGGCGGTGAACCCGTAGCCGATTTGCGTGTGCGTTCGGCACAGTTGAAAGGCATCAACATCCCCGAGCATTTGGTGCCGCTGGCCATCGACGAGTTTCCAGTCTTGTTCGTGGCCGCTGCTTGTGCGGAAGGTCAAACCGTATTGACTGGCGCCGAAGAATTAAGGGTCAAGGAATCCGACCGTATTCAAGTGATGGCTGACGGTTTGCAAATTCTCGGTGTCGATGCGCAGCCCACCAAGGACGGCATGGTGATTAACGGCGGCGGGCATATTGGTACTGGCGAAGTGGAATCGCATGGCGATCACCGCATTGCTATGTCGTTTTCGATTGCCGGCTTGCGGGCGAGTGGTCAGATCACGATCAATGACTGTGCGAATGTGAATACATCGTTTCCGGAATTCCGCGATTTGGCCACCAAACTGGGTTTGGCATTAACGAGTTTTTAAGATGCAAGTACCCGTATTGACGATAGATGGTCCCAGTGGCGCAGGTAAAGGCACGGTCAGCCGCGCCGTCGCGAAACTTTTGGGTTGGAATTATCTGGATAGCGGCTCGATTTATCGCTCGTTAGCTGTTGCGGTTTTAAAATCGGGTCTTGAGTTATCGGACGTAACCGCTATTTGCCGAGTCGCTGAAGCCATGTCGTTAGAATTCGATTGCGGCGACGAGTTGATCGTTAAGCTTGATGGCATCGACATTACCAGTCAATTGGGCACCGAAACCACCGGCAATACTGCGTCCGTGATTGCCGCGTATCCGGAAGTAAGGGCAGTGTTATTGCAAAAACAAAAGGATTTTCAAAGACTTCCAGGCTTGGTCGCCGATGGTCGAGACATGGGTAGCGTCGTATTTCAGGACGCCAAAATCAAGGTTTATTTAACCGCCAGCGCGGAGGAAAGGGCGCTTAGGCGATATAAACAGTTGATTGAAAAGGGAATTGATGCTAACCTTGCTCAAATCACTCGGGAAATAGAAGAACGCGATTTTCGCGATCAGCAGCGAGCTACGGCTCCGCTCACCGTGCCGGAAGGTGCGCATTACATCGATTCATCCAGTTTGACTATTCAGCAAGTGATTGATCAGGTGGTAAATTTAGTCAATTCAGACTAGTGGTGGTTACCGAATTGTTATCGGTGGCTTTATTTTAATTTCAGAGAAGAGAAAGCTTGCTTGAGTCTTAGCAAGTTTGGGAAAGTAGAGATGGGCGAAAGCTTTGCAGAGTTGTTTGAAGAGAGTTATGCCAAGACGGAAATGCGTCCTGGCGCAATGCTAATTGGTACCGTTGTTGATATCGAAAACGAATTTGTTATCGTCAGCACGCAAGCCAAATCAGAAGGGGTCATTCCTAAATGGCAATTTCTGAATGCCGACGGCGACCTTGAGGTCAATGTAGGCGACGAAATTGAGGTAGCTCTCGATTTATTCGAAGATGGCCTGGGCGCCACTCTTCTTTCCCGTGATAAAGCCAAGAAAAGTAAAGCTTGGGCAGAACTGGAAAAAGCCTTTGAAACGCAAGAAACCATTGTCGGCCGTATCAACGGCAAAGTACGTGGCGGTTTCACTGTTGCGGTCGGTGCGTTGCGCGCCTTCTTGCCAGGCTCTCTGGTAGACGTTCGTCCTATCCGCGATACCGCTTTCCTGGAAAACCGCGATCTGGAATTTAAAGTCATCAAAATCGACCAAAAACGTAACAACGTTGTGTTGTCACGTCGTGCGGTCGTCGAAAGCGAATACAGCGCAGAACGCGAAGAGTTGGTTAAAACGCTGCAAGACGGCGCGATTGTTACCGGTATCGTTAAAAACCTCACCGATTACGGTGCGTTTATCGATCTGGGCGGCGTCGATGGTTTGCTGCACATTACCGATATGGCATGGCGCCGTGTACGTCACCCATCCGAGTGTGTAGAAATTGGTCAGGAAGTTAAAGTTAAAGTCCTGAAATTCGACAAAGACAAAACCCGCGTCTCGTTGGGCATGAAACAAATGGATGAAGATCCATGGCAAAACATCGCTCGTCGTTACCCAGCCGGCACTCGCGTGTTCGGTAAGGTCAACAACCTGACCGACTACGGCTGCTTTGTGGAAATCGAAGAAGGCGTCGAAGGCTTGGTACACGTTTCCGAAATGGACTGGACCAACAAAAACGTTAATCCGTCTAAAGTTGTTCAATTGGGCGACGAAGTTGAAGTTATGGTTCTGGAAATCGACGAAGAACGTCGTCGTATTTCACTGGGCATGAAACAATGCCGTTCCAACCCTTGGGATGAATTTGCCGCCACGCACAACAAAGGCGACAAAATCTCCGGCAAAATCAAATCCATCACCGATTTCGGTATCTTCATCGGTCTGGACGGTGGTATCGACGGTTTGGTTCACATGTCCGATATTTCCTGGAACGAGAACGACGAAGAAGCGATTCGCAATTACAAAAAAGGTGACGAAGTTGAAACCGTTATCTTGGCTGTTGATTCCGAGCGCGAACGTATCTCCTTGGGTATCAAACAACTCGAACAAGATCCTTTCCAAAACTACATTGCCGTGCATGAAAAAGGCAGCTTAGTTAAAGGCGTCATCAAGGAAATCGATGCTAAAGGTGCAGTGGTGACCTTGGCTGATAACGTCGAAGGTTACTTGCGCGCTTCCGAAATCCAACGTGACCGCGTCGAAGATGCGCGTACTTTGTTGAAAGAAGGCGAAGAAATCGAAGCTAAATTTGTCGGTGTTGACAAAAAGACTAAATCTATTTCTTTGTCTATCAAAGCGAAAGATGTCGAAGAAGAGTCTAATGCTATTAAAGATTACTCGTCACAAAATGCTGGCACAGCCACATTAGGCGATATCTTTAAACAAATGGACAAGTAGTAAAACCATCTCCAAGGGTGGCATGACTAGCTCATGCCACCCTTTTTTGATTATTCAGGGCTGGATGTGACGAAATCAGAATTGATAGAGATGCTGGCACGAAAACAGCCTCATCTCGCGCTTAAAGATGTTGAATTGGCAGTTAGATGCGTTGTTGATCACTTGAGCGATACGTTGGCAAGTGGCGATAGGATAGAAATTAGAGGTTTTGGCAGTTTTTCGTTACACCATCGTTCTGCACGACTGGGACGTAACCCCAAGACCGGCGATTCAGTGTCCTTAACAGAAAAGCATGTGCCGCATTTTAAACCGGGAAAGGAGTTACGGGATATGGTTGATGCTTCCAGGGAAAAATACAAAATCGTCGATTGACGATAGCTTGTAAACCAACAATAGCGACGCCCTCCCATGTTAGGGATGGTGTTGTACTTTAGATGATTTTCTAGTGGCGGCAGTGTCCGCCGCTTAAAATTTTTGCCCCATTGCTAAATAGACCCTTAATACAGGATCTAGCTAGAATTTAATCAGGCCGGTAGCCCGTGAGCTTATTTGATCATTATTACAGCTATGATCCTGGCTATGGCTACAGTCTCGACGATCTGTTAAGTGTTCCCGCACCGCAAGAGCCTGCCGATTTCTGTCGGTTTTGGCGGGATAAATATCAAAAAGCCTTAACGGTCTCTCCGCAATTTTCTCTGAATTACCAATGCCAGCGCGCAGGCTATCGGGTTTATGACATTAGCTATCGGTCTACCGATGATTTTCAGATAGCCGGCTGGTTGCTTGAGCCGGATGCGAACCCCATTACTCAGAGCATAGTGGTCGGCCATGGTTACGGCGGCAGAGAGCAACCCGATTTTCATCTGAACATACCAGGTGCCGCCTTACTTTTTCCTTGCTTTCGTGGCATATCTCGCAGTCGCTGCGAGCGCTTGCCGGAACAACCCAATCAACATGTCGTACAAGGCATTGATGATCCTAATCATTATGTAATCGGCGGATGTGTAGAAGATCTCTGGCTGGCTGTAACCGTTTTGGCCGAACGTTATCCAGCAAGCGTGGATAAGATCGGCTATATGGGCATTAGCTTTGGTGGCGGCATCGGAGCATTGGCCGCGCCATGGGACGCCAGAATCAAGAGAGTGCACTTAAATGTGCCCACCTTTGGCAACCAACCCTTGCGTTTAAGTTTGCCTACCAGCGGCAGTGCCGCGGCTTTGAAAGCCTACAGTCAATCTCACCATAATGTGTTTGACACATTAGCCTATTATGATGCCGCTGTCTCGGCGCGTTATGCATTGCAACCCTTGCATGGTGCCGTCGCGCGATTCGATCCGGTCGTAGCGCCACCCGGACAATTTGCAATCTACAACGCTTGGGCCGGCGATAAACAGTTATTTATATTGGATGCGGGGCATTTTGATTATCCGCGCCAACATGATCAGGAGCGGCAGCTGATTGCGGAGCTGCAAAGTTTTTTCGGGGAATCGTCGCTTTAGATTATGAATCGCGAATATCATCACTGGTACAGCCCGCGCTTGGGTCGCGACATGGAGTTTCTGGTTTTCGGGCATGCCGGAGCCAAAGTACTGATTTTTCCTACTCGCGACGGCCGTTTTTACGAGTACGAGAACCTCGGCATTGTCGAACGGTTACGCAATAAAATTGAAGCGGGACACATACAACTGTACTGTGTTGACAGCATTGATCATGAAACTTTTTACTGCTTTTGGCGCAAGCCGAAAGACCGTATTCAGCGGCACATGTTTTTCGAAGACTACATACTGAACGAAATCATGCCGTTCATGGCCTTGAAAAATCCACACCCCTGCGTCATCGCGCACGGCTGTAGTTTAGGCGGTTATCATGCGGCCAATATTGCTTTCCGTCACCCGCATTTGTTCAGAAAATTAGTAGCCTTCTCCGGTCGTTTCGATTTGACGCTGGAAGTAGAGTGTTTCAAAAACCTGTTCGACGGCTACTATGACGATCATGTCTATTTCCACACGCCAACGCATTTTTTACCCAACCTGAATTGCCAAGCGCAATTAAAGCATTTGCAGGAAATGGAAATTACTTTGGTGATCGGTAAGGAAGATCCGTTCTTGCAGAACAATCACGAGTTAAGCCACATATTGGCTGCCAAGGGTATTCCTCATGCCTTATACGAATGGGAAGGGCGCGCGCATCAGGGCCACTACTGGCGCAGAATGGCCCCGCTGTATATCTGACAGACTCTATTTCTGCTTGGTGAAATAAAGCGCGCTACTGCTCTAGTGTGTTCCCAGCGTCGAAGGATTGTTTTGCATCAAGCGCCGGCGGTGCGATGGTTCGACCTTGCATCAATTCATCTATCTGATATTTATCCAATGTTTCCCAGTCTAATAGGGCTTGCGCCATATTATGCAGAATATCGATATTTTCCTTCAGCAGGGTTTCGGCTCTAAGATAATTATTGTCGACAATTAACCTGATCTCCCGGTCAATCAAGCGCGCCATGTGTTCCGACATGGGTTTGGCTTGCGGTCCCAAGTAGCTGCCTTCGTTATCGCCGTAGTCCAGCGGCCCCAGGTTGTCGGATAGCCCCCATTTGGTGACCATATTACGGGCCAATTGGGTGGCGCGTTGGATGTCGTTACTCGCGCCGGTGGTGACTTTATTCTTACCGTAAACTAGCGCTTCCGCGGCTCGGCCGCCGAACAGGCTGGAGATTTGACCTTCCAATTTGTCCTTGCTGGCGCTGTATGCATCGCGCTCCGGCAAAAACATCGTAATACCCAGCGCGCCGCCGCGCGGCATGATGCTGACTTTGTAAACCGGATCGTGCTCAGGTACCAGCCGGCCGACGATGGCGTGACCGGCTTCATGGTAGGCGGTCATTAACAGGTCTTCGCGGCTCATTATCATTGTGCGCTTTTCCGCGCCCATGATGGTTTTGTCGCGGGCTTTATCCAGATCGTTCATCGTGATCTCCCGCTGATTATTGCGGGCAGCGAACAATGCGCCTTCGTTGATCAGGTTGGCCAATTCGGCGCCGGAAAAGCCTGGTGTGCCGCGCGCCAAATCATTCAAATTGACGTCATCGGCTAAGGGTACTCGGCTGGAATGTACTCTGAGGATTTGTTCGCGGCCTTTGATGTCCGGCAGGCTGACTTGCACTTGCCGGTCGAACCGTCCGGGGCGTAGCAAGGCTTTATCCAATACGTCGATACGGTTGGTGGCGGCGATGACGATGATGCCTTCGTTGCCGCTAAAGCCGTCCATTTCCACTAGTAATTGATTCAGCGTTTGTTCGCGTTCTTCCGTGCCGCCCATATTGCCAGGGCTGCGCTGCCGGCCGACCGCGTCGATTTCGTCGATAAAAATGATGCACGGGGCCTGCTTTTTGGCTTGCACGAATAGATCGCGTACTCTGGATGCGCCAACGCCGACAAACATTTCCACGAAGTCGGAGCCGGAAATCGAGAAGAAAGGTACACCGGCTTCGCCGGCAATCGCGCGGGCCAGCAAGGTTTTACCCGTGCCGGGAGGGCCGACCATTAGCACGCCTCTGGGGATTTTACCGCCCAGGGCCTCGTATTTACCCGGTGCTTTCAGGAAATCGACCATTTCCGCGACGTCCTGCTTGGCCTCCTCAACGCCGGCAACGTCGCTGAAACGGATTTTTACCTGATTCTCTGTCATTAACTTGGCGCGGCTTTTACCGAAATTGTTTTGTGCTCCGGCGCCTAGCAGTTGTTTGCGCATGAAATAAATCAATACGCCAATCAGCAAAAAGGTTGGCGCCCAGGAGTAAAACACCTGCATGAATGTGGATTGGGTTAACGGTCTTTGCACGATGATCTTCACACCGTTCTGCAATAGATCGTCTATCACCGTGATGTCACCAGGGCTATATGCGGTAAAACGTGTGCCGTCATGCCTCAGACCGTTGATGGCTCTACCGTCGATCACCACTTCGGCTACCATTTTGCCGCGCACATCCTGGATGAAGTTGGAATAAGGAATATCGCCTTGCGATTTGTAGGTGGCAGGGGCAGGATTAAAAATGACAAATGCCGCGATGGCGATGCCGACCATTATCAACAATAAGAATAAAATTTTTTTCATGGTTGTGTTCTCTATGTTCTGCGGAGCGATTTTGGCTTGGGTGCCAAAACCGCCCGGATTCAAGCTAAGAGATCATGATTCGTCTACAGCCAGCGCTAAATTAGCCAAATGCTGTAAGGCCTCGCGATAGGCGGATTCCGCGTCGGCTCTGACCGTTGCATGCGCAACTTTTCGGCCCTTGCGCGGCGTTTTATCGTACAGATGTAAATGTGCGTTGGGGATGTTTAACAGTGTCGCGTCGTCGGCCAGACCTCCGATGAAGTTCACCATGCCCGCATAACCGCGCGGTTCCGTCGAGCCCAGCGGCAAATCCAGAATGGCCCGCAAGTGGTTTTCGAATTGGCTGGTTTCCGCGCCTTCTATGGTCCAATGTCCGGAGTTATGCACGCGCGGTGCGAATTCGTTGGCTAGGAGTTCGCCGTTCAGATCGAACAATTCCAGTGCAATCACGCCTACGTAATCGAGTTTTTCCAGCAACAGACTGACGTAATTTTCGGCAATCGCTTGTTCGGGGTCGTTAGCACAGCATTCGGCAACGCGCAAAATGCCACCGCGATGCTGATTTTCAGACAATGGATAGTAAGCGATTTCGCCGGATGGGCTGCGAGCGGCGATAATAGATACTTCGCGTTGAAACGGCACGAAACCTTCGACGATGGAGGCGGCCCCTTGCATGCTTTGCCAGGCGGATTCTAGTTCGTCGGCCGATTTTATAACCACTTGGCCCTTGCCGTCATAGCCCATGCGCCGGCTTTTCAGAATAGCCGGGTAGCCGATTTCAGGCATGGCTTGTTGCAAGTCTGCCAAGCTATTGATGGCCGCGAACGGTGCGGTGCGGATGCCTAAATCCTTGAAGAAATTCTTTTCCAGCAGACGGTCCTGAGCGACAGCCAATGCACCGGCGGGCGGGTAGACTGTGGTGTGACTGGACAGGAATTCGGCGACATGCGCCGGCACGTTTTCGAATTCGTAAGTGACGATGTCGGCTTTTTCGGCTAGTTGAGCCAACAAATCCGGATCGTCGTAAGCGCCTAACAGATGCTCGCTTAAACCGGCAGCACCGGCATTGGGATCGGGATCTAGGACGATAAATTTCAATCTCAGCGGATAACCAGCCAATGCGATCATTCTGGCGAGCTGGCCGCCACCCAAAATGCCAATTTTCATCCTGTCACCTGTCTTGGATCAGGGGTGGCGATCACGCTGTCGGTTTGTTGTTGCCGATAAGCATCGAGAGCAGGGCGGTATTGCGGATGTTTATTGCTGATGATCGCGGCGGCCAATAATGCGGCATTGATGGCGCCAGCCTTGCCGATAGCCAAGGTGCCTACCGGAATGCCGGCGGGCATTTGCACGATGGATAACAAAGAATCCATACCGTTCAATGCCTTGGATTGCACAGGTACGCCCAGCACCGGCAATGCGGTTTTAGCGGCAGTCATGCCCGGCAAATGCGCGGCACCGCCGGCGCCGGCGATAATCACTTCCAAACCTTTGCTTTCCGCGGTTTCCGCATACTTAAACAACTTGTCGGGGGTGCGATGGGCCGAAACCACTTCCACTTCATGCGGAATATCAAGATGTTCTAGGGTTTGCGCTGCATGTTGCATGGTTTCCCAATCGGATGTGGAACCCATGATGATGCCTATCAATGCGGTCATGCAAAATCTCCGGTATTTGCGATAAATCAAAACGGCTCGATTATCGCATAAATGGGGAGATTTTCTCTGTCGGCAAATTGCTAACTATGCCGGGCTTAGTGATAAGATAGCGCCCCCTGTAATGTGTCAGCCTAAGGATGGATGGATGGAAAACTCGCAACACGCTTCGCTGCAAGCCAGTGAACTATCGTGTTTTCGCGACGAGCGCTTGTTGTTTTCCGACTTGAGTTTTACCGTGAATACCGGCGAAGTGTTATTGCTGGAAGGCGCCAACGGCAGCGGCAAAACCTCGCTATTGCGCATCCTGTGCGGATTCAGGGAAGCCGATGCCGGCGAGATTTATTGGTGCGGCAGCAAAATCGCCGACAGCAGCTATTACGATGACATGGCTTATGTCGGTCATGCCGATGGTACAAAAAAGGAATTGACGGTGCTGGAAAATTTGAAGTTTGCGCTGGCACTAGGTAGTGCGGGCAAATATGACATCGAGCAAGCTTTGGACAAGGTGCAATTGGCCGGTTTTGACGATAATCCGGTACATACCTTGTCGGCCGGCCAAAAGCGCCGACTATCGCTGGCGCGCTTGTTGATCACGCATAACTTGCTGTGGATACTCGACGAACCTTTCACCTCGCTGGATAGACAAGGCATTAAATTAATAGAGTCGCTGATGGCTGAACATATTGCCCAAGGCGGTATGGCGGTTTTGACTTCCCATCACGATCTAAGCATGGCCGATCTCAATCTGCAACGCATTCACCTGCAAGCATGCCAATAATTCAGGCTTTTTGGGCGATCATTCGCCGAGATTTATTATTGGCGTTTCGGCGCCGCGCGGAAATGGCCAACCCGCTGTTTTTTTTCGTGCTGGTGGTGACTTTGTTCCCTTTGGCCGTGGGCGCCCAGCCAAATTTGCTGAAAGCTATGGCGCCGGGCGTGATTTGGGTGTCTGCCTTGTTGGCGGCCCTGTTGTCATTGGATGGGCTATTCCGCAGTGATTTCGAAGACGGGTCGCTGGAGCAGATGCTGCTCAGCCCGCATGCATTATCGATCTTGGTGTTGGGTAAAATCGTCGCCCACTGGCTGGTGACCGGTTTGCCATTGCTGCTGGTAGCGCCATTATTGGCGGTGTTTTTGGGCTTGCCCGAGCAGGCCATGGGAACTTTATGGCTGACGTTGATCTTAGCTACGCCGCTATTGAGCCTGATCGGCGCGATCGGCGTGGCGTTAACGGTCGGTTTACGCCGGGGCGGCATGTTGTTGTCCTTGTTGGTCTTGCCTTTGTATGTGCCGGTGCTGATCTTCGCCAGTGGTGCCGTCGACAGGGCGGCCAGCGGCTTGCCGGTTGGCGCCCAACTGAATATTTTATTGGCTATGTTGCTGTCGGCACTGGTATTGGTGCCGCTGCCGACAGCGGCCGCGTTAAAAATGAGTGTTAATTGATGTCTTGGATACCCGCGCCGGTTAGCCGGTTTTTTCACCGCACCTCGTCGCCGCCGCACTTTTATGCATTGGCGGATCGGTTCATTCCCTGGTTGACGGTTATTTTTCTGTTACTGCTCGGCGCCGGTTTGTATGGTGGCTTGTATTTGGCGCCCACCGATTACCAGCAGGGCGATAGTTACCGTATTATCTATATACACGTGCCGGCAGCCTGGATGTCCTTGTTTATTTACGTGCTGATGGCGGTCATGGGCGGGATTGCCCTGATCTGGCGTATGAAACTGGCCGAGGTGATGCTGATCAGTAGCGCGCCGATTGGCGCCGGCTTTACCTTTGTGGCCCTGGTGACCGGCTCCTTATGGGGCAAGCCGATGTGGGGGACCTGGTGGGTGTGGGATGCAAGGTTGACGTCCGAATTGATCCTGTTGTTTTTGTATCTGGGCGTGATCAGTTTGTACGGCGCCATCGAAGAAAAGCGGGCGGCGGCGCGGGCCGTGTCTATTTTGGCACTGGTGGGCGTGGTGAATATCCCCATCATCCATTATTCGGTGCAATGGTGGAACACGCTGCATCAGGGGCCGACAGTCAGCAAGATGGATAAACCGTCGATACACGTCAGCATGTTGGTGCCCTTGTTGCTGATGGCGGTGGCTTTCAAGTTTTACTACTTGGTTGCGGTATTGCAGGCAGCCAAATTGGAATTACTAAAGCGCGAAACCACCTCTCAATGGGTGAAAGCACTACTGGAGAAACAGGCATGAGCTGGGAAAGCTTTTTATACATGGGCGGTTACGCCGTCTACGTCTGGCCGGCTTACGGCGTGACGGCATTAGTGTTGGTCGTCAATATCGTGTTGCCGGTGTTGCAGCGTAAACGGCTGTTACGTCAACTCACTATCAAACAAAAACGGGCGCAAGTTCGATGAAACCAATCCGAAAACAGCGCTTGTTTCTGATCATCCTGATGCTGGCGGGACTGGGCTTGGCAGCCGCCTTTGCTTTGCAGGCTTTTAACGAAAACCTGATGTATTTTTTCTCCAGCAGTGATGTGGTGGCTGGCAAAGCCCCAAATAACGCGGTATTTCGTTTGGGCGGCATGGTCGTCAAAGGCAGTGTGGAGCGGCCGAATGCGGATTTATTGGTGCGCTTCAAGCTCAGCGATTTCGAAAAGGAAGTGACGGTGGAATATTCAGGCATCTTGCCGGATTTGTTTAGGGAAGGGCAGGGCATCGTCGCCAAAGGCCAATTGGACAGCCGAGGCATATTCGTCGCCGAGGAAGTGCTGGCCAAGCACGATGAGAACTACATGCCGCCGGAAGTAGCCGGCAGCCTGAAAAAACCGGCGGCTCAGCCATGATCCCGGAAATCGGCCACTTCGCACTTATCCTGGCCTTGTGCATGGCAATCGTACAAGGCGTCTTACCGATCTTCGGCGCAGCCAAATCGATTACCGGTTGGGTGCATGTCGCCAAACCCGCCGCGTTCGGGCAATTGCTGTTCATGGGCCTGGCCTACGGCTGTTTGACCGCCAGTTTCATTAGCCACGATTTCTCGGTGGCTTATGTCGCGCAGAACTCCAATACCGCCTTGCCGCTAATTTATTTGATTTCCGGGGTGTGGGGTGCGCATGAAGGTTCCTTGCTGCTGTGGGCACTGACTTTGTCGATTTGGACCGCGCTGGTCGCGGCATTCAGTGCGCATATTCCCGATGCCACCCGCGCCAGAGTGTTGGGTGTAATGGGCTTGGTCAGCATCGGCTTTATCCTGTTTTTATTGCTGACCTCCAATCCCTTCGAACGCTTGTTTCCGTTCCCATCTGAAGGCCGCGACTTGAACCCCTTATTGCAAGACCCAGGCTTGGCGATTCATCCGCCGATGCTGTACATGGGCTATGTAGGCTTCTCGGTGGCTTTCGCGTTTTCGATAGCCGCGTTGCTGGAAGGCAGACTCGATGCAGCCTGGGCACGCTGGTCGCGGCCCTGGACCAATATCGCCTGGATGTTTTTAACGCTGGGTATCACGCTGGGCAGTTGGTGGGCCTACTACGAGTTGGGTTGGGGCGGCTGGTGGTTCTGGGACCCTGTGGAAAACGCCTCGTTCATGCCCTGGCTGGTTGGCACGGCGTTGATTCACTCCCTGGCCGCTACCGAGAAACGTGGCGTGTTCAAGACCTGGACCGTGTTGCTGGCGATTTTCGCGTTTTCGTTGAGTTTGCTCGGCACCTTCCTCGTCCGTTCCGGCGTGTTGACCTCGGTACATGCCTTCGCCAGCGATCCGGCGCGCGGCTTGTTCATCCTGATCTTTTTGGCCGTGGTAGTCGGCGGTTCACTGCTGTTGTACGCGATTCGCGCGCCGCAGGTTAAAAGCCATGCCCGTTTTGAACTGGTTTCCAAAGAATCGGTACTTCTAGTGAATAACGTGTTGCTGGTTGTCACTGCCGCCAGCATCTTGCTGGGTACGTTGTATCCCTTGGTGGTTGATGCCTTGGGCCTGGGGAAATTGTCGGTTGGCCCTCCTTACTTCAATGCGGTATTTATTCCACTGATGGCGCCTTTGGCATTGGTGGTTGGCTTGGGCGTGTTGATGCGCTGGAAAAGCGACGATTTGAAAGCGTTGGGCTTACGCGTGCGCTGGTTGATTGCCGCCTCTGTGGGGCTGGCATTACTGACGCCGTTGCTTATGCCGTTTTATTCCTGGGGCGCGGCTTTGGGTACAGGCTTGGCGTTATGGACTTTGGCGATTACTGCTTTGGCGTTCAAACAACGTCTGCAAAGCTGGTCAATCGAACGCTTTATACAAATTCCGGCCGGCTTTTACGGCATGACCTTGGCGCATGTCGGCATCGCGGTGTTTGTGATCGGCATTACCTTTACCTCGGTGTATAGCATCGAACGCGATGTACGTTTGGCACCGGAAGAAACCCTGGATTTGTTCGGTTATGTGTTTCAGTTTCATGGCGTGAAAAGCACCGAAGGACCCAATTACCGCGCCGAGCAAGGCTATCTGACTGTCAGCCACGCTGGCGAAACCGTCGCCGAGTTATCGCCGCAAAAACGTGTGTATCGGGTGCAAACCATGCCGATGACCGAAGCGGCTATCGATGCCGGCGTGTTCCGCGATCTCTTCGTGGCCTTAGGTGAGCCTTTAGATCAACAAGGTGCCTGGAGTTTGCGCGTTTATTACAAAGCCTTTATCCGCTGGATTTGGATGGGCGGGGTGTTCATGGCCCTGGGTGGCCTGATTGCTGCCAGCGACCGCCGTTACCGTTTGCTTAACAAGCCTCTCCCGCAAAATTAATGAAATATTTGTTACCGCTGCTGTTGTTCATCGCCTTATCGGTGTTTTTGGCGATCGGTTTAAAGCTCAATCCCCGGGAAATCCCGTCGCCGCTGATAGACAAACCCGCGCCGGCGTTTAATCTGCCGATTCTGGCAACGCCGGAACAGCGCCTGAGCCAAACTGATTTTAAAGGTAAAGTCTGGCTGTTGAATGTCTGGGCATCCTGGTGTGTGTCCTGCCGCGAGGAGCATCCTTTGTTGATCGAGCTAGCCAAGCAAAACAAGGTGTTGCTGGTGGGTTTGAATTATAAGGACGAGGCTCAGGCCGCCAACGCCTGGCTGAGCAAACACGGTAACCCTTATAACGTCAGCGTGATGGACGCCGATGGCCGAGTGGGTATCGATTACGGCGTCTACGGCGTACCGGAAACCTTCGTGATCGATAAACGCGGCGTGGTGCGTTACAAACATACCGGACCGGCGCAACCCGGCGAACTGGAAAGCATTTTCCTGCCGTTGATTGAAAAATTGGAGGCGGAAAGCGCATGAAAACTCTCTACGCCTTGATCTTGTGCTTGTTTGTCTATCAAGCCCAAGCCGAGATCGAATACCGCGACTTCAAACAACCCGAGCAGGAGCAGGCTTACCAAACCCTGATTTCCGAGCTGCGCTGCCTGGTCTGTCAAAATCAAACCATCGCTGATTCTAACGCCGACCTGGCCAAGGACTTACGCCGCCAAGTCTACGAAATGCTGCAGCAAGGCAAATCTCGGCAGGACATCGTCGATTTCATGACCGACCGTTACGGCGACTTCGTGATGTACAAACCGGCCTTGAAATTGAAAACCCTATTGCTTTGGTTGGGCCCGGTCCTGTTCCTGGTCATCGGCTTGGCGACAGTATGGGTATTACGCAGTAAAACCGGGAGCGTCAGCGCACAGCTAAGCAAAGAGCAGCAGGCCAAGCTAAACAGCATTTTGGAAAAAGGTGACGACGCGTGAATCTTGAGTTTTGGCTAGTGATAGTCGGTTTAATCGTGCTCGCGTTGTTGGTGCTGTTGCCGCCCTTGTTCAAAAAAACACCGCTACGCTACGCCGACGGCGAGCAACGCAATACCGCAATTGCTCGCCAGCAATTGGCCGAGCTTAAACTGCAATTGCAAAATGGCGTATTGTCGCAGGAGCAGTACGATGCCCAGTATCGCGAATTGCAACTGACTCTGCTGGATGACCTGGAAGACGATGTGCCGGCCGCGTCTAGCGCCAAAACCGGCCGTTGGATAGTGCCGGTCGTGGCGATTACGGTACCGCTGTTAAGTCTGTTTTTATATGGCTTGCTCGGCGAACCGCAAGCCTTGGTCAAAGCCGAATTGGCGGCCAACAATCAAAAAGTGGCCGACAATGTCAAAAGCATGGTCAACAAACTGATAGAGCGTCTAAAACAGCATCCGGAAGATTTGGAAGGCTGGATGATGTTGGGCCGAGCTTATGTTTACGCGCAGCAATATCAGGATGCCGCCAACGTATTTGCCGAGCTGAATCGCCGTAAACCCAACGAGCCGGCGGTGATGCTGCATTATGCCGACGCCTTGTCGATGGCGCGTAACGGCCAAATGGACGGCGAACCAAGCGAGCTGGTGGAAAGAGCCTTAAAGCTGGTGCCGGAAGACCACACTGCGTTATGGCTGGCGGGCATGGCCAAAGCTGAAGCCGGGGATTTTGCCCAGGCAATCACGCATTGGAAGAAATTATCCGCTCTGCTGCCTGCCGACGACGAATCCCAGGCGCAATTGCAAAAAATGATACAAATGGCTGAAGCGGAGCAGCAAAAACCGCAAGCGCCGGCATCATCGGCGGCGGCTATCGATATTACTGTGAAAGTCGAATTGGATGCGGCAGTCAAAGCCAAAGCTGAACCGCAACACACCGTGTTTATCTATGCTCAGGCCGTCAACGGTCCGAAAATGCCACTGGCCATCGTCCGGAAACAAGTCGCTGACCTGCCGGCCAGCGTGGTGCTGAACGACAGCATGGCGATGCAGCCGCAAACCCATCTGGCCGATTTCAAGCAGCTGCGCATCGTCGCGCGGATTTCCAAAACCGGTAACGCGATGCCGCAAGCCGGCGATTTGATCGGCACGGCGCAGCTGGATTCTGTGTCGGGCAATCCAAGCATCGGTATTGTCATCAATCAAGAAGTGCAGTAATGGACCAATCAATTCAATTCGACCTGGACCTGATCAAACGTTACGACAAGTCCGGGCCGCGTTACACCTCGTACCCCACCGCGCTGGAATTGCACGAGGGCTTCGGCGAAGCCGAGTATTTGCAGCATATTCAAAAATCCAACACCGCTGGCGGGCCGTTGTCGCTGTACTTTCACATCCCGTTTTGCGATACGGTGTGTTTTTATTGCGCCTGCAACAAAATCGTCACCAAAAATCGCGCCCACGCCGTGCCTTACCTGGATAACTTGTGCCGTGAAGTGGCGATGCAAGGTGCGTTATTCGACAAGAGCCGCTCGGTTAATCAGCTGCATTGGGGCGGCGGTACGCCGACGTTTTTGAATTATGAGCAAATGAAACGCTTGATGGATACCACCCGCGCGCATTTCAATTTGCATGACGACGACAGCGGAGAATATTCGATAGAAGTCGATCCGCGCGAAACCAATGACCTGACCATCGCCCAATTACGCGAACTGGGCTTTAACCGCATTAGTTTGGGCTTGCAGGATTTCGATCCGGACGTGCAAAAAGCCGTCAACCGCCTGCAAAGCAAGGAACAAACCTTTGCGGTGTTGGAAGCCGCACGCAAGGAAGGCTTTCGCTCAACTAACATCGATTTGATCTACGGTCTGCCGCTGCAAACCGAACAAACCTTTGCCCACACGCTGGAGCAAGTGCTGACCTACGCGCCGGATCGATTTTCGATCTTCAACTACGCCCACATGCCCAGTCGCTTCAAAACCCAGCGGCAAATCAACGACGCCGATTTGCCATCGCCGGCGGTGAAACTGGAAATCCTGCAAATGGTCGGGCAAAAACTCACCGATGCCGGCTACGTTTACATCGGCATGGACCACTTTGCCAAGCCGGATGACGAACTGGCCGTGGCGCAACGCGAAGGCAAGTTGTACCGCAACTTCCAGGGCTACTCTACCCATTCCGACTGTGACTTGGTGGGCTTGGGCGTGACCTCCATCGGCCGGGTCGGCGACGCCTACATGCAAAATTACAAGGAACTGGACGAATACGACGCGGCCATCTCGCAAGGCAAATTACCGGTATTTCGCGGCGTGGACTTGGATGAAGACGACAAATTGCGCCGGGCGGTAATCACCCAACTGATTTGCCATTTCGAACTGACTTTCAGCAAAATCGAAACCGAGTTTGCTATCGATTTTGCCGAGTATTTTGCGCCCGAGCTGGAAAACCTGAAGCTGATGAAAGCCGACGGTTTACTGGATTTAGACGCCGACGGCATTCAAGTATCCACCGCCGGCCGCCTGTTGATCCGCAATATCTGCATGGTGTTTGACAAATACCTGGCGCGGAAACAGCAGCAATTTTCTAAAGTGATCTGAGCCAAGGCGCGGAGTGGGTTTCCGAATTGATAACCCGATAAAGCGCGTTGAGTCGTCCCAACACAGCTTAACTTTACTTTAAGGGATTTGAGCAAATGTCTTGATCCCGGTGCGGAAGCGAGTATCCAGTGCCGTGGATGGTAAGCTCGGCCCCATCTGTGGTGACGCGACTTTGGCAATCCCAGACCAAATCATGCACACCTTTCAGCGTCTGACAACGTAGAATTAAGCGGGAATATGAATCCCCCGGTTTTGCCGGGGGATGTTTACAAATTATTTTGGCCGGTCGGGGCGATGGGTTCAGCTCAGAAACTGCTCCGGCGGCAAATAATTAAAACCAAACGCATCGGCAATCCCTTGGCAAGTAACGTTACCGCCCACGATATTCAAGCCTTTCAGTAACGCCGAATTGTCCCGCAATGCTTGTTGCCAGCCTTTATTGGCGAGTTGTAGAGCATAGGGCAGGGTGGCGTTGGTTAACGCCAGGGTCGAAGTGCGCGGTACAGCGCCGGGCATGTTGGCAACGGCATAATGCACGACATTGTCGATGACATAAATCGGATCGGCGTGGGTAGTGGGGTGGGTGGTTTCCACGCAGCCGCCTTGGTCCACCGCGACATCGACGATGACCGCGCCGGGTTGCATCGATTTTAAATCGTCGGCCCGGATCAGCTTGGGTGCTGCGGCCCCGGTGACCAATACGCCGCCGATGACCAGGTCCGCCGTGCGAATTTGTTCCAGGATGGCATGACGGCTGGAAAACAACAGCTGCACGTTGGCCGGCAAAATGTCGCTAAGTTGGCGCAGACGCTCCAGCGACAAATCCATGACTGTGACTTGCGCGCCTAAACCTGCCGCCATTTTTGCCGCCTGCGTGCCGACCACTCCGCCGCCCAAAATCAACACTTTGGCCGGTAATACCCCCGGTACGCCGCCGAGCAACATGCCGCGGCCGCCGTACAGTTTTTCCAGATAATGCGCGCCTTCTTGCACCGCCAGTCGGCCGGCTACCTCCGACATTGGCGTCAGCAAGGGTAACTCGCCGGTCGGCAACTGCACGGTCTCGTAGGCGATACAGGTAGCGCCGGATGCCAGATGTGCTTCGGTTAACGGGCGGTTGGCGGCAAAGTGAAAATAGGTAAACAGGGTTTGTCCGGGATGAATCCGCGACCATTCGGGTTCTATCGGTTCCTTGACCTTGATAATCATCTCAGCGGAGTCCCAAACCGGCTCCGGACCGTCCATCAACTGCGCGCCGGCAGCCTGGTATAGCGCGTCTTCGAAACCGGCGCCAACGCCGGCGCCGCTTTCCATCGTCACGCTATGGCCGGCGCTCACCAACGCGGCAACGCCGGACGGTACCACCGATACCCGGTTTTCGTTGGGTTTGATTTCCTTGGGTATACCGATTTTCATATTCACCTCTTGTGCAATATTAAATGATGCCGGTTTGATGACAGCAATAATCAGACCGTATGGCTTTGTCAGCCAAAAGTGCCAAATGTTCAACGACTTACTCTTACGAGCCTAGCGCCATGTTGTCGCGTTTGTAGCGATTTGTTTGCCATTTTGGCGCAAAACCGCTGTGCTGTCCCAGGTGGTTGCATAGATTGCTCTGGACGGGACGGGCCGTAAAAATCGTCTAAGCTTAGCCCAGCGGCTTTACCAGAGAGAACATCATGACCCAACAAACGCAAAACATCCTGATCGGCCATTTAACCGAAGTCAGAGGCGACGGTATGGATGCCCGTATCACTGAAGAACATTCAACAGCGGCGCCCATCATCAAACTCGGCGATGAAGAAATCCTGGCCGGCCATATCGGTTCGTACGTGGTGATCAGGCAGTCGCATATAGGCGTGTTGGCGCTGGTGTTCAAAATGTGGGAACGCGATCGTTTCGACGCTGCCGGCAATCGTGCAACCGACCGTTTTATTGCCTTAATCCCGGTCGGCGAGTTGAACGAAAACAATATCTTCATTCGCGGCGTGCGGCATTATCCGACGCCGGGCGCGGCGGTTTATGCGGTTGGGCTCAGCGAGATCAACGCGATTTTTTCCAAATTCCGCGATTACGAATTTTTTATTGGGCAGCTGGCCAGTCACAAGGATTATCACCTGAGCCTGGACCCACGTGCGTTGTTTGGCCGGCATTTTGCGATTATCGGTCAATCCGGTTCCGGTAAATCCTGGACCGTCACCAGCTTGATCCAGCACACCATGAAAGCCATGCCTAAGACCCATATGATCATGCTGGATCTGCACGGCGAATACTGTTGGAAACGACCAGATGGCAGTATCGAATCGGCATTTCCCGAAGAGCAAGTCAATTACGTTGATGCCATGGATTTGGAGATGCCGTACTGGATGATGTCCTATGCTGAGTTGGTGGACTTGTTCATTGATCGCGATGACAGAGGGGCCTCGATGCAGATGTCTTTCATGCGCGAAGTGCTGCAACAATTGAAGCGTAAGGAAGCCAAAGCCATTGGTCTAGGCGTGGTATCGATAGACACGCCGATTTATTTTTCGCTGGCGGAAATGTATATGCAATTCAAGGCCGCCAACGAGGAGCGTAAAGACTTTGGCAAAACCAAGGGCGCCTTATTCGGCCAGTTCGATGAGTTTTTGGTGACGATGCAGAGCCGTTTCAACGACGTGCGTTACGACTTTTTGTTAAAACCCAAAAAACGCAACAACTCGGCCAGCATGGCGGATTTGCTCAGGCAATTCGTCGGTCTGGGGCAAAAAAAGGCCAACATCACGGTGGTCGATCTCAGTTCCGTACCGACCGACGTGCGGCCGGCGGTGTCCGCGCAAGTCGGGCGGTTGGCGTATGAGTTCAACTACTGGAACCCGCGCCGCCGCGAATTTCCGATCACGCTAATCTGCGAAGAAGCGCATGCCTATATCCCGCGCGAAAAAGGCGGCCAATTCGACGGCACCAAGCGGATGATGGAGCGGATCGCCAAGGAAGGCCGGAAATACGGGGTCTCTATCGGCGTGGTTAGCCAACGGCCCACCGAACTGTCGGAAACCATGCTGGCGCAATGCAGCTCGTTTATTTGTTTGCGCACCACCAATCCGGACGACCAGCAGTATATTCGCGGCCTAGTGCCGGAGGCCGAGGGCGATTTGGCGGATATTCTTAGTTCGCTCGGCCGGGGGGAAGCGCTAGTGCTGGGCGAAGCGGCGCCGCTGCCGACCCGGGTCCAAATCTACCGGCCCAATCCGGAACCGAAAAGTAACGATGTCGATTACTACACTAGCTGGCGCGAAGGCCCGGATGACCTGGATGTGGAAGGTATCGTCGCGAACTGGCGGACGCAGAATCGGCATTAAAAAGGGGGTATCTCGTGGTTTCTATTCCAGCCAGGAAGAAGAGGCCCTATGAGATGATCGTTAACCATTGATCGCCAAGCTCGCCGGGGGTAAGTCAGTCATGTCTATGCTGTTCGTTTGTGGGATCGGGCCACAGCAAGTGCGAATGCTGCGAGCTTAGTTTGGGTGTTGTAGCGGGCCGGCGTTGCTTTTGCAGATAAGATCATCTATGCGCAACAGTGATTGGTCGGGAAACCGACAGTAATCAACTCAAACCAAGTCACAGGTATCAAAAAACAGTTCCAATCTATCCAGCTCACAGTTGGCTAACTCCAGTGCGGCATCGAAGGTTTGAACATCATCGGCTTGCGCCGCGATGTCCAGCATCAGATCGCACATGCTTCCGGTTTTAAGCAGAGAGTCATGCTTTTTTCCAATGTTTTCCAGTTGGTCTTCCGTTATTAGGTAAATTTTCATTTCTATGTCCTTGGCAGCCTGAATTTAACAGCAATTGATCTTGTGTTTCCAAATTAAGTTTTTTGGCAACGTCCTCTGCCGGTTTTTGCGATGCAAATAACAAATGGCGAGTGTTGTGCATATCTTCGCCTTGACAGTAGCTGATCCGGTATTGTTCTAGGGTACAGGGTGCAGCGTTTTTTACCCGCGGTGGCGATATTTAATGGTCGGATAAATTAGGATAATTTCCCTACGCGCGAAGGGATGTAATCCCGTCGAGCTTCGGGTTAAACTTCTCAACCGCAGGGGAGGGCATTGCTTGTGATAGGCCGTGTTAGCGGTTTTATATCTATCTCTCTCCGCTGACTACATCGATTTGTTGGTGAAGCGTTATCTCTCGTTACACTAAATAGACCAGTAAAATGACATCAGGCATACCAAGGAAAAGTTTATGCATCCGATAAAAATGGCCGGAATGGCCGCCATCTTATTTGCGACGGCCGCGCAAGCCGAAACCGTATTCGTCACGCTGGAAAAAGATAACGCGATTGCGGTACTCGATCCCGTCGAAGGCAAACTAGTCAAAACCGTACCTGTTGGCCAGCGGCCACGCGGCATCGCGATTAGCAAGGATGGCAAGACGCTGTTCGTTGCTACCAGCGACGATAACACCATCCGCATGATCGACTCGGAAACACTGAAGGAAATCGGCAAATTGCCGTCCGGCGAAGATCCGGAAACCTTTGCTTTAAGCCCGGACGGCAAATTCATGTATGTTTCCAATGAAGATGATGCGGAAGTAACGGTGATCGACATCGCCGCAAAAAAAGCCGTTGGTAAGATCAAGGTAGGTGTGGAGCCGGAAGGCATTACGGTCAGCCCCGACAACAAATGGACGATTAGCGCCTCGGAAACCACCAATATGCTGCACTGGATCGATACCAACACTAGGCAAATTGCGGATAACACACTGGTCGATCCGCGGCCGCGCGCGGTAACGTTTACCGACGATAGCCTGCAATTATGGGCGACGTCAGAAATGGCCGGCACGCTGACGATTATCGATGCGGCATCCAAACAGATCGTGCAGAACATCAAGCTGGACGTCCAAGGCGTCAGCAGTGATCAGATTCAGCCGGTGGGCATCGCGATTGATAAGGAGCGCCGCTACGGTTACGTGGCGATGGGGCCTGCCAATCGCGTCGCTGTGATCAACGCCCAAACCTACAAGGTCGAGAAATTTTTGCTGGTGGGGCAACGGGTGTGGAATCTAGCGTTTTCGCCGGATCAAAAACGTCTGTACACCACCAATGGTGTCAGCAACGATGTGTCGATCATTGATCTGGAAAACCATAAAGTGACCAAATCAGTGGCGGTGGGTCGTTATCCCTGGGGTGTGGCGGTTAAACCATGACCGAGAATGCGTTGGCCGTCGAAAACCTGAGTTTTGCCTATGGTGCAAAAAAAGCGCTGGATGCCGTGAGTTTTAACGTGCAGTCAGGCGAATGCACCATCTTGCTCGGCCCTAACGGCGCCGGCAAAAGCACGCTGTTTTCCTTGATCACCCGGCTTTACGATGCCAGGGAAGGACGCATCGAGCTTTGCGGTTTTGATCTTAAAAAGCAAAGCCTGCAAGCCTTGGCGCGCTTGGGTGTGGTATTTCAGCAGACCACGCTGGACCCGGACTTGTCGGTCACACAAAATCTGCGCTATCACGCCGCCTTACACGGCATCGGCCGCAAAGCCGCCGATAAGCGTATCCAAGAAGAACTGGAGCGTTTGGCTATGTTCGAACGGCGCGGCGAAAAGGTCAGGCAATTAAACGGTGGCCACAAGCGCCGGGTGGAAATCGCCCGCGCCTTGCTGCACAAACCCAGTTTGCTGCTGCTGGATGAGCCGACGGTTGGTCTAGATATGCCCAGCCGTCAGGCTATCGTCAGCCATGTACACGATTTGGTCAAACAGCAAAATCTGGCGGTACTGTGGGCGACGCATTTGATTGACGAAATTGCCGCCGATGATAGCTTGATTGTTTTACACAAGGGCCAGGTCAAAGCCAGCGGCAAACTCTCGGAGATATTGCAGACCACTGGTTGGGCCGATCCCGGCCAGGTATTCCAAAAACTGACTCAGGGGCCGCAAGCATGAGGGTTTTACATTACTGGCGGGCAACGCTTGGCATCGTCGGCCGTGAATTGCTGCGTTTTTTACATCAGCGCGAACGCTTTGTCTCGGCCTTGGTGCGGCCGCTGGTGTGGCTGTTCGTCTTCGCCGCCGGTTTTCGCGCCGCGTTGGGCATAGCCATTGCGCCGCCCTACGAGACTTATATCCTTTACGAGGTTTACATCACCCCTGGATTGTTGGGCATGATCCTGTTGTTTAACGGCATGCAAAGCTCGCTTTCAATGGTTTACGACCGGGAAATGGGCAGCATGCGCATGTTGATGGTGTGTCCGTTACCACGTTGGTTTTTATTGTGTAGCAAGCTGATCGCCGGTACGGCGGTGGGTGTGTTGCAATCCTATGCCTTCTTGGGTATCGCCTGGTTGTACGACATTCAAGCGCCGCTGATGGGCTATGTCTGGATTTTGCCCGCCTTGGTGTTGTCCGGCATGATGCTGGGGGCATTGGGCTTGCTGTTGTCGTCGTTCATCAAACAACTGGAGAATTTCGCCGGGGTGATGAATTTCGTAATTTTCCCGCTGTTCTTCATGTCCACCGCTTTGTATCCGTTGTGGAAGATCAAGGAATCCAGCGAATTGTTGTCAAACCTGGCGCAATACAATCCGTTCTCGCAAGCGGTGGAGTTGATCCGTTTTGCCTTGTACGAGCAGTTTAATCAACAGGCCTTACTCTTTACCGGCGCGGCGTTTTTGCTGTTTATGGGCGCGGCGATCATGGGCTATAACCCCAGTAAGGGCATGATGGTTAAAAAAGGTGGTGGTGGCGATTAATAGTGAATTGGCCCAATATCGTTTGGATGCGGCCGGTCAATTTCCTACAAGTTAAGGCTTGTGCGCTGAGCATCGCTAGCCATCGGCTGTTTACCCATTCGTCCTGCGATAAACCAAGCTGCGCATGGCAAAAACCAACCGATAATCTAAGTTGACGACCCGCTTTTAATTACCCCTTGGTTACTTTTAACGTGAGGCAATTCGAGGATTCGGACGACGTCATCGCTTGGGAAGAATCTACGATATAATTCCAAGATTTTCCGGCAACACCCATCGCCTTGCCGGGAGTGTACTTTTAATTTTGTGTACATCATTGTGTACACAACTATGCAAATTCAAATAAAGCAATCAATGGAATCCCCTGAATACAAGCGACGCCGCACTTTTGCCATCATCTCCCACCCTGACGCCGGTAAAACCACCATCACTGAAAAATTGCTGCTGTTCGGCGGTGCTATTCAGTTAGCCGGTTCGGTCAAAGGTCGCAAAGCGGCGCGCCATGCCACCTCCGACTGGATGGAAATGGAAAAGGAGCGGGGGATTTCCGTGACCACCTCGGTGATGCAGTTCGAGCATAACGATTGCATCATCAATTTGCTGGACACCCCAGGCCACGAAGACTTTTCCGAAGATACTTACCGAACATTAACAGCGGTAGACTCTGCGTTGATGGTGATCGACGTGGCGAAAGGCGTAGAGGATAGGACCATCAAATTGATGGAAGTCTGCCGGTTACGGGATACACCGATCCTGACCTTTATCAACAAGTTGGACCGTGAAGGCCGTGAACCGATCGAACTGCTAGACGAAGTCGAGAGCGTGCTGAAAATTCAATGCACGCCGATGACTTGGCCAATCGGTATGGGTAAACGCTTTAAAGGGGTTTATCAGCTATATAAAGACGAAATTTTGCTGTTTAGTCCGCACCACGGCGGTCGTATCGCCAAGGCCGAAGTCATTAAAGGCTTGAACAATCCCAAGCTCGACGAATTGCTAGGCTATCAGGCGGAAGAATTGCGCGACGAAATCGAATTGGTCAAAGGCGCCAGCCACGAATTCGATCACGCGAAATATTTGGCGGGTCAACAAACCCCGGTGTTTTTCGGTTCGGCGATCAATAACTTCGGCATCATCGAACTGCTAGACGCTTTTGCCGAATATGCCCCTGGTCCTAGATCACGCCAGGCCGAGCAACGCGAAGTGATGCCCGATGAAGAAAAATTCACCGGCTTTGTATTTAAAATCCAAGCCAATATGGACCCGGCGCACCGCGACCGCGTGGCGTTTTTAAGAATCTGTTCCGGCAAATTCGACAAAGGCATGAAGGTCAATCAAGTGCGCATCGGTAAAAACATCCAGGTCGCCAATGCCATTACTTTTCAAGCGGACAGCCGTAAAAACGTCGAGGAAGCTTATGCCGGCGACATCATAGGCTTGCACAACCACGGCACTATTCAGGTCGGCGACACCTTTACCCAAGGCGAAGTCTTGAAATTTGGCGGCATCCCTTACTTTGCGCCGGAATTATTTCGTCGCGTGGTATTAAAAGATCCGCTCCGTGCAAAAGCGCTGCAAAAAGGTTTGATTCAATTGACAGAAGAAGGCGCTACCCAGTTGTTCCGCCCGCTGAAAAACAATGACTTAATCCTCGGTGCGGTGGGTATTTTGCAGTTTGATGTCACCGCCCATCGTCTGAAAAACGAATACAACGTGGAATGTGCTTACGACGTTTCGCCGATTAATACGGTGCGTTGGGTCAGCGCGAAAAATCCGGCCAAACTGGAGGAGTTTAAGAACAAGGCCTTTGAAAACCTTGCCGAAGATGGCGGCGGCTATTTGGTTTATCTAGCCAGCAGCCGGGTGAATTTACAATTGACCGAAGAGCGCTGGCCGGACATCCAGTTCAGTCAAACGAGAGAGTTGTAACAGCTGGTGCAAATCGGGGTTTCGGAAGCGCATGGCAGAATGGATTCCGAAGCACCCGACAATTCGCCGGCTACCCGTCACTCGCGGAAATTCACCCACTCTATAACCGCCCCGCCTAGCCGTCGCCAGGCACCTGAAGCCAGACAAGGCTGACGTTGCTGTCCGCCTCCGGCCGCACTATCCGAGCCGTTAGCTGTAAATTATTTCCAGCTAAACACCTAATATTCATAGTAATTTTTCTGCTGGAGATATACACTGAGGCCGACAATCCGATAAAGATACGACTTTAAGCAACATCCTTGGGAGTAAGCTTATGCGCACACTTTACTATAGTCATCCGGATTTTTGGGGCCATGACACCGGCATCACCCATCCGGAGAGCATTGATCGGCTCCACGTGATTGAACAAGCATTGTCAGCACCGGAATTCTCCGAGTTGCAACGCATCTCCGCGGAGATTCCGGTCGATATTCAAGACATCATTGGCCTGGTACACAGTAAAACCATGATTGCCAAAGTGTTGTCGACCATTCCCGAGCAAGGCTACGCCAATTTTGACGCCGACACCGTGGTATCGCCCGGCTCGAAGCAAGCCGCTCTGCGCGCGGTGGCAGCCGTATGCGATGCGGTCGATAGAGTTTGTAGCGGGCAAAACACTAAGGCCTTTTGCGCTACCCGCCCACCGGGGCATCACGCCATGCCGGATTATGCGATGGGATTTTGCCTATTCAACAATATCGCCATTGCGGCGGAATATGCACGCAACCGCTACGGTTTGACCCGAATTGCCATTGTCGATTTTGACGTACATCACGGTAACGGCACCCAAGCTGCTTTTTGCGAACAGCCGCAAGTGCTGTATGCATCCAGCCATCAATGGCCGCATTATCCCGGCAGCGGCCATCCCTCGGAAACCGGCGTCGGGAATATTATCAACGTCCCCCTGCCCACCGGCAGCGGCGGCGATGTGTTTCGGGACAAATATCGGCAATCCATATTGCCGGCGGTGAAAGCTTTCAATCCGGAGCTGATTTTGATTTCCGCCGGCTTCGACGCGCACCAGGACGACCCTTTAGCCTCGCTTGGACTACTGGAAGACGATTATCGCTGGATTACTGATGAACTGATCACCATCGCCGACACCTATTGCCAGGGCCGACTTATTTCGGCCCTGGAAGGCGGCTATAACCTGAGCGCGCTGGCGAACAGCGTCGCCGCCCACGTCAGCAGCTTAATGGGCAACACAGCCGGGCAGCGCGTAATGCATCGCATGTCTCTCTAGCTGGCGATTTATTGCAGATTAGGTAAGGTGTAAACATAGTCACTCTCTTTCATCGGCAAATGACATGCAAAACAGGGTGCGGATTGTTCCTTATCCAGCATTTTTAAGGTCTGGCCTTCCCAGATACCAAAGCCCCAACCGCCGGTTTCCGCGTATTTTTTGCTGTCTTTGACCATGGCTTCGGCGGCGGTGAATTCGCCCGGCACTGACGCTTGTTCCCAATTCGGATGCTTTCTTTCGCCCCACTTAATTTTGGCGATGATGCTGCCGTCCGGCCAAGGTTTGACTTTACCCGCACGCGCGGCAGCGATAGCCACATGGTTACCAACGATGGCGCGTATGCTGTTTTTATCGTGACGTAAAGACACGCCCAACAAACGCCAGTCGCGGTATTCGCCATGTTCGGGTTTAGCAGTCGGTTGGGCTTCCGCGAAAGCCAGGCCAAACGGCATTAACGCCACCGCTGCCAAACATAAGCCGCTGAAAATAGTTCTGTTCATATTCTCGTTCTCCTTTATCTGTAGTGGATACCAAGCCGTTATTATACGCCGGCACGTTAGTAGCTAACGCCTGATCAATTCAGCTAAATAAAACCAGCCGTTTGCAATGACGAATTACGGGTAAAACCTGGCAAAACAGCCGGTTTCAAAGCGAATCCGCCAACAGCAATTGACGCTGGCATGCTACCATTTTGCGAACTCTATCACGCAGTACACCGATTACAATCCAAAGGAACCCGCCATGTCTGGCCCTAACAAACAAGTACCGTCCATTTTTTTCTGGGCTTGCGTCGCCCTGACCGGCGCCTTCGCCGTCGGCGGGATTGCTCTGCAACGCGGTGAAAGCATTAATAGTATGTGGCTAATCGTCGCGGCGATTTGTATTTACGCATTGGGCTATCGTTTCTATAGCGCATTTGTCGCGACTAAAGTATTGGTATTGGATCCAAGCCGCGCCACTCCCGCAGAGCGTTTCGACGATGGTCGCGACTTTATGCCTACCCATAAATGGGTGGTATTCGGGCACCATTTCGCGGCAATCGCCGGCCCTGGCCCCTTAATTGGGCCGACCTTGGCCGCCCAATTCGGCTACCTACCGGGCACGTTGTGGATTTTGATCGGCGCCGTATTAGGCGGCTGTGTGCAGGATTTTGTCACGTTGTTCTTCTCGGTGCGCCGCGACGGCCGCTCACTGGGACAAATGGCCAAGGATGAACTGGGCAATATCGGCGGCACGGCCGCTATGTTGGGCGTGATGGTGATCATGGTAATTCTGATCGCGGTGTTGGGCTTGGTGGTGGTCAATGCGATGAAACACAGCCCGTGGGCCACTTCCACCGTCGCCGCAACCATTCCGATCGCGATGTTGATGGGATTGTATTTAAACCAGTTGCGGCCGGGCCGCGTTGCGGAAGCCACGCTGATCGGCGTCTCCCTGTTGATTTTCGCCGTAGTCGGCGGCGGCTGGATCGACGACAATCCGACCATCCGTGGTTGGTTCGATTACGACGCACCGCAACTGGCGTTGATGGTGATTTTGTACGGCTTTGCCGCTGCCGTGTTGCCAGTCTGGCTATTGCTGGCCCCGAGAGATTATTTATCCACGTTCATGAAGCTGGGCACCATCAGCGCGCTGGCGATTGCCATTGTGGTGTTGCGCCCGGAACTGAAAATGCCGGCCCTGACCCAGTTCATCGACGGCAGCGGGCCTATCTTCGGCGGCAAACTGTTTCCGTTCGTGTTTATCACGATTGCCTGTGGCGCAATTTCCGGCTTTCACGCCCTGATTTCCTCCGGCACCACACCCAAGCTGCTGGCTAACGAGCAAGACGCCCGTTTCATCGGCTACGGGGCGATGATGATGGAATCCTTCGTTGCGATTATGGCGATGATCGCCGCCTCAGTTTTAGAGCCCGGCGTGTATTTCGCCATCAACAGCCCGGCTGGTATCGTCGGCAAGGAAGCGGTGGACGCGGTCGCCAAAATCAGCAGTTGGGGCTTTCCGGTGAGCGTCGACCAAATGCAAACCCTGGCCAAAACCATGGGCGAATCCACATTGTTTGCCCGCACCGGCGGCGCGCCATCGCTGGCGGTGGGCATGGCCAGTTTGTTTGCGCAAGTATTCGGCGAGCATCTGCTGGCGGCCTGGTATCACTTTGCCATCATGTTCGAGGCCTTGTTTATTCTGACTACACTCGACGCCGGCACCCGCGTCGCCCGCTTCATGTTGCAAGATATTCTGAGCAATGTTGGTTTGCCTAAAACCAACAGCTATCCCAGCATACTGTTGACCAGCGCTCTGGTGGTCGGGGCTTGGGGTTATTTTCTGTACATGGGCACTATCGATCCCTTAGGCGGCATCAACAGCCTGTGGCCGTTGTTCGGCATCGCCAACCAAATGCTGGCCGCGATTGCCTTGTGCGTCGCCACCACGATTTTGGTGAAATCCGACAAATTGAAATATGTGTGGGTCACGGCAACACCCTTGGCCTGGTTGATTATCGTCACCAGCACCGCCGCTTGGGAAAAACTGTTTGCCACCGATTTAAGGGTCGGATTTCTGTCCCACGCCGCCGATTTATCCGCCAAACTCGCCAACGGCAACCTGCCCGCCGAGCAAGTCAAAAACGCCCCGCATTTGATCTTCAACGATTATTTGAATGCCGGCTTAACCAGCTTGTTTATGCTGATCACCTGGTTATTATTGGCAGACACCCTGCGGGTGATCTATTGCGTTATCGCCGGCAAAAACCACCCGCAATCCAGCGAATCGCCGCATATACCCAGCCGTTTGGTTGAAGAGTGGGTAAGGGACTAAAGCATTTTCGAAAAAGTAGGCGTCGCGGCGGATACTGTTTTAATCACCCGTCCTTGACGTTAATACCAGCAACTGGGATACGAGGCTTGTAGAAGCAAAGATAACGCAGCCTACGCCGCGTTATCGTATGGCAAGCCCTTATTAGACTTTAGGCATTTCCCGTAGCTTTGCCACCACTTTGTCGCCAAATTCAACGGTGCTGATCATCGTCACGCCGCTACCGGGTTTGGATAAGTCGGCGGTAGAGTAGCCGTCGGCAAATACGCCCTGCATGGCCGCCCAGACGTTTTTCGCTTCCGCTTCCATGCCAAAACTGTTTTCCAGCATCATCGCTACCGAACCGATCATCGAGTATGGATTAGCGATGTTTTTGCCGGCGATGTCCGGCGCCGAACCGTGTGAAGGTTCGTAGTACGCTTTGTCAGGGCCGATACAAGCCGATGGCATCAAGCCCAGCGAGCCCAAAATGCCGCCGCCCTGGTCGCTGAGAATGTCGCCGAACATGTTTTCCATCACCATCACGTCGAACTGGGTGGGTTTCAGACATAGTGCGGTCGCGGCCGAATCGACGAGATAATTGACGACTTGCACGTCGGGGTATTCCTTGGCGACTTCTTCCATCACTTCGTTCCACAGCACGCTGGATTTCAGCACATTGCTTTTATGGATGTTGTGCAGCAATTTGCGGCGTTTTTGCGCCAGTTTGAAGGCCTGGTGCATGATGCGACGAATTTGTTCCTCGTCGTATTCCAGGGTTTCGCGCACGTAACGCAGGCCTTGCTCGTTGACTCCCGCTTCTTTTTGGCCGAAATACAGGCCGCCGACCAGCTCACGCACCATAATCAAATCGATGCCATCGCCGATCACTTCTGGCTTCAGCGGCGAGAAATGCGCCAACGACCTGGGCAGGAAAACCGGGCGAAAGTTGGCGTAAGTGTTATAGCGGCGACGTAGCGGCAACAGAGCGCCACGCTCCGGTTGTTTGTCGACCGGGATTTTCTTCGATTCTTCGTGATTCAAGCCTATGGTACCTTTCAGGATGGCGTCGGCCTGGTCGCAAATGTCGATGGTGGCTTGCGGGAAAGCATCGCCGGTTGCGAAGTAAGCGCAGGCGCCGAACAAAGCCGGCATCAGTTCGAAGCTAACGTCGTTACGTTCTTCGATGACTTTCAAAACCTTGATGGCTTCCGCGGTGATTTCAGGGCCGATGCCGTCGCCGGCCAGAACTGCGATTTTGTAGTTTTTCATGAGATGGTGAGTGCTGAGTGGTTAAAGCGTTAAATCAGGAATTTCTATCGGAAAATAAACAGCGGATTTTAGCAGATTGGCCGCCACGCTTCTGCCGAAAAACGGCTTTCGTTTGCCAATAGCCTAGGCTTCAACTAGGCGTCATGTGGGAGCTTGTCTGATGAGTGACTGGAAATGCCTTCCCACTCTGCAATTGACCAAGCGGCACGTAGCCTCGATGCAGCTTTAGCAGAATCGAGGGCGACGAGATGGCCAATCCAATCCTCAGGCGAAAGTCAAATAACAGACCCCTATTGGCCTACAAAACCTCAATTGCATCTAGGCTATTTGCTAACCGGAAAGAATTGGACACAACATAAATTTTAAATACAAACCCAAGGAGAATCCCATGACCCATTTTTATCGTTTTTGCCAAGTTTTCGATTCCATCGAACAAGGCGATTTTCGTTTGATGGAGGCTTATCGGCCGTCCGGGATCAAAACGATGTTGCCAATCGGCTGGACTCGGGCGATGGAAGAGATCCCTCAAGACCCGCCCTGGCCGCATTGCAAGATGTTGCGTGCACCGCTGTTTCCGGCAGGTTACGAGGAGGAATACAACATGTTCAGAGTCAAGCCCGGTACGCCCATACCGGATTTTTACGGTACCGGCGAGCGCCTACTGGTGTCGGAACGGGCGCGAGCGGTACTGGAGACCTGCGACGATTTCGAGCACGAATACATCGAAACGGAAATCCAGGACGAAAATCGACAAAGGATCAATGAACAAACCTATTACTTGTTGAGTGTCAGGCGTTACTTAAGAATCGAGGAACTGGGTGAAAAACTCAATACGGGCCTTATACCGTTCTCCGCAGATGCATATGAAAAGGATTACTTCCCCGTCCTGCAGAACCACCCCGATCTTATGGAAAAAGTGGCGCAATTGCCGTTGTGGCGGCATCGCTTGAATGAGTCTGTGGTTTAGTTGAGCGAGCGAGTGCTTACCACTTTGCGGGATGCCGGCCTAACCGGCCTTAACGAATACAGCGGCCGCTATGGCGAACCCGGCGAAACCATCACCCGCTTCGAAGTCCGGTAACCAAATAGTCACTCATAGCGATTTCACCGTTCCCGGCCGAAGAGTGGGAACAACAACGGCAGGGATTTAACATTAAAAACCCACGGATTTGCAGGTCGAATGGATGGGGTTACTTCTAAATACCTTCTTCATCCGGAACAGCAACCCTCCGATCAGGTAGTCAATGTGAACTAAGCCTGTGCGGTATTGGCCTTTTCATGCAACTGGATGTTGATCAACTTGATGGTCGCTAAAATCCCGGCAAACACCTGGTTGACGTGTACGCCGCGGGTTTTGCGCAGTTCGGTGCCGCAATCCCAGGTAATCACGCATTCGGTCAAAGCGCTGGTGTGGCCGCCTTTGGGGATGCGGATTTCGAAATCGGCCAGCGTCGGCAAGGTGTATTCGTAATGTTGCAATACCTTGCCGATGGCGTCGATAAAGGCGTCGAAACCGCCGCTGCCGGCCCCGGTGGTCTGGTGTTTCTCGCCTTTGACATCCACGCGGATACTGACCGTAGACGGCAAATCCAGACCGCTGTTGATCGAGCAAGCCAGTAATTTGATGTGCTGATAGCTCTTGCTTTCCAACACGTCGGCGATAATAAACGGTAGGTCGTCGGTGGTGATGGTTTGTTTGGAATCGCCGATACTGACGATGCGCGCCAGCACCTTCTTCTGGTCTTCTTCCGATAGATCCAGCTCCAGCTGCTCCAGATTTTTTTTCAAGGAGGCTTTGCCGCTCATTTTGCCCAAGGCGTAGCTGCGGATACGGGAAAAGCGTTCAGGGCCGAGCTTGGTTTTATACAAACCGCCTTTCTGGTCGCCATCGGCATGGATACCCGCAGTTTGGGTGAACACGTCGGCACCGACGATGGGCGCATTGGCGGCGACGCGCTTGCCGGAGAAGTTTTCCACCATTTCGCTGATGCGCACCAAATGGCTCTCGTCCACGGACAGTTCCATCGCCATTTTATCGCGCAGTACCACCGCTACTTCGGCGATGGAGGCGTTGCCGGCCCGTTCGCCCAGACAGTTGACGGTGCAATGCACCGCGCTGACGCCGGCCCGCACCGCCGCCATAACATTGGCGGTCGCCAAACCGTAATCATTGTGCGGATGGAAATCGAATTGCAGCGTCGGGTAGCGCTGGCACATATCGCTGAAGCTGGCGAAAACTTCGTCAGGCGCCATCACGCCCAAGGTATCGGGCAGCATGAAATGGCTGATCGGGGCTTGTTGCAAGCGTTCCATCAAGCCGTAAACATAACCCCGGCTGTCTTTGTAGCCGTTGGACCAATCTTCCAGATAAACATTGATCTTCAAACCTTGTTCGTGGGCATAGGTGATGGTTTGCAGCACATCGGCGCTGTGTTGCTCCAGGGTTTTGCCGAGCTGTTCGCGGCAATGTTTCTCGCTGCCCTTGGCTAGTAGGTTGATGACGCTACCGCCGGTCGATTTGATCCAATCGACGCTGCGGGTATGATCGACAAAGCCCAAGACTTCAACGCGCTCGGCAAAACCTTCGTGTCGTGCCCATTGATTGATCAGGCTGACGGCTTCTTTTTCGCCTTCCGAAACCCGCGCCGAAGCGACTTCTATGCGGTCAACGCGCAAAAACTGCAACAAAGCTTTGGCTATGCTGACTTTTTCCATCGGCGTAAACGCCACGCCTTGGGTTTGTTCGCCGTCACGCAGCGTGGTATCCATTAACTGGATGTGTCTTGAATGGGTAGACATGATTTTTGTTGTTCTCGATGCGTCCTGTAGCGGTATCTGACCAAGCTAACTTCGTAGACAGGGTAGAGCGATAGCGACACCCCGTGCGTCTTTAAAAAATGACCTTTGTGCATAAGCTGGTCGCGCGGCTTATGAGCAATCTGATTGCTTATTCCGAAAGAGACTGAGCTATGCGTAACGTGCCATTTTCGCCTAAAACAGAATGAATTGGCAATTTGCGGCAAGTTATGGGGTCGTGAGAAGCGAAACCGGGAGGAAATTGGCTTGCATAATCTCCGCTGATTTAAACGCATGCACTGTCGTGCTGCTTGATCATTTCGACTGGCGGAAGAGTCAGGTAACGCTGGCGCGCAACCTGAACTATTTGGCTGCAAACCTCAAAACCGCCAGCATATTTAAGGGCTGGCGGCTTGGAGTATTTGCGAAGACAGACGTGCTTTAACTAAGACTCAGACAGACCGCGTAAAGATTTCGCGCCGGCGGTAGCCGACAAAACCGAGCAGGCTTGAACCAAATAACCAAAATGCGGCGGGCACAGGCACGGGAGCTGCGACGACTGTCCGCGCAAATTTCTCTGAGCAAGTTGGATCGGGTTGCGCTGCACATGCGGTGCTGGCGATTTCCAGGCTACCGTCGGCGTTAACAAAATCCTCCAAAATCGGATCTCCGTTCCCATCCAGAACCGGTGCACCGTTTTCATCTAATTTCGGAGCCCTAACCGTACCGTAAAAATATAGACTCAATCCCGCCGTATAAAACTCGTATTCGCCGACTGCGGCTGCGCCATTTTTCGGGGTAAATTCGCCAAGCAAATACTCAACGCTATCACCAGGGTTTAAGGCTATATTCTGCTTACTTAGGATACTGTTCGGGCTGGAGTCGAAATTGAATTCGTAAGGTCCGGAAGAGCAGCTATCGGCCAGAAATGTACCGGCACAACCAATAGAAGTACTCAAAGAAATACTATCCACGGTGATAAGTACGCCATTGTCTATGTATCTGCTTTGGCTAGTGTTTGAATCATAGTAAGTAAAGCTGCTTGGGTAGTTGGCCGGATTGATGCCAAACGGCGGGTTACCGCCACCTGTGCTGGAAAAAACCAAGGGATCCGATGTGGCGTCCAAACTTAGTTTCAACCAAATCGGAATGTTATCGGTCGCAACGACAGTGCCCGTGGGTTGAACAAACGACAGACTACCGCTGTAGGCCGCCTGAGCATTGGGTAGCCAAGCCAACGCCAATGCGGAAACAACAAATCGTAATTTAGACATAACGTATTTCTCCAATTTAAAAGCGCTTGAAAATCATTTTCCCAAGAGGTCTAAACCTTTAGTTTGATGACCAATTCAACCCGTCAATATCGTCGCTCTCATGCAGCAGTCAGTCCAGCGGTTCAAGTAGATTAGCGCCGCGGCAGGCGGCAACGAAGAATGCCGGGAATTTAAGGGCCAAGCCAGTATTCTAGGCAGAAAGCAGACTACACGGGTCAGATCATAACAAAATATTGTCGGGTTTATATGACAATAACGCTGTATCGAATTAGCGGCAGCATGTCCGCCACATTCATCGAAATCCGGTCACGCATGGCTGGGTTAGAACGCTTAAAGATTGGCCCCATTCGCGTTTTCATCGTTATGCGAAACAAGGCGTGTATCCTGAAACTTGGAGTGTTGACTGCGATTTATCGAGGTTAACGGCTAGAAGATAACGCGAAGGATGCCAGCATTTAGGGAAGTGGGTGGCTCGGTATCCGTAGCTCGTTTATCTGATTATAATTTCAGAGCAAAAATACGAAATCCACACCCTCCTTTCTGCCCGCTGTAATCAAGCACCAGCGCGTATTTATTAAACAAACCGGGACGCTATTTATGAATTTGAATGAAAATGCCGTGATGCCTTCTTTAACCGCACAGAATCCGTTTACCGGCCGTATCGGTGAAGAGTACGATTTTCTCGGTATGATGTGTCCCAATGTCGTGGTGCTGACGCAAAAGCTCGGTGAGACAGTCGCCGCATGGCATCCCGGCAATAGTCTACAGGGGCTGGAGATCGGCTGCGGCACAGGATTGAGCACGCTGTCCTTGCTTACTCAGCGCGAGGACCTGCATCTGCGCGCTTTCGATGCCTCAGCGGCAATGCTTACGCAGGCGCGCGCGAATTTGGCGGAGTATGTCGACAACGGTCGTGTCGAATTCATCGAGAGCGATGCACTAGCTTTTTTACAGCAGCAACCAGACGCCAGCGTTGAGGTTGTAGCCTCGAATTATGCCATTCACAATTTTCTGAATGACTATCGGGATCAAGTCTTTGCCGAAATCTGGCGCGTGCTTAAACCGGGTGGATTGTTCGCAAACGGCGACCGCTTCGCTATCGATGATCCCGCGCGGCATTTGGCTTCCACGCAAGCCGACATTCGCCATTGGTTCAAGACCTTTGGGGAACTGCAGCGTTACGATCTTTTGGAAGACTGGGTGGTACATTTGTTGAGCGACGAATCACCGGACCACATCATGCATGTGCCAGCCGTCATATCCACCCTGCAATCTCTGGGATTCAGCGATGTGCATTCGCCTTATCGTGAAGGCGTGGACATGTTGATGACCGCGATAAAGCCGAAATTGGCTTAATTTTTTTATCGGTCATCGTTCCGGCGCTGCGTGTCGCTGGAGCACGGGAAAGATAACTGTTGGGGAGATTGAGTTCAAAGACAATTCAGAGCGCTCAGAAAGGCGCCCGATAACGAATTGGTAAAACACAGTCGGTTACGCCCAACACTTTAAATAAATGACGAAGGGAGCGGCTATGAACGAGAACGACAAGCTGAATTTGGCGGAAGTGATTCAAGAGCTGAGACAAAGTTTGGTGACTGCTTCCGCTCATGGCGAAGCGGAAACCATTCGCTTTAACGTCAATAGCGTAGAAGTGGAATTGCAAATGGTGGTCGAAAAGACAGGAAGTTTAACGGGTAAGGGGAAATTCAATTTCTGGGTGCTGGGTGACGTTGGCGCCGAGGCGTCAGCCACTTACAAAAATTCAGCAACACACAAGATCAAATTTAATTTACAACCGGTGGATGTGAAGAACCCGGACCCGCAGACGGGTGAGCCGAGTAAACTATTGTTGTCCGGTGATGAATAACCGAGGCACTTAGCGGGGATTAACTGTGGATACCAAGCTGATTGCAAAGATTCTGCCGACGAAAAAGGATGGCAAGCGCGCTATTGGCACAGGTTATCCCATCGCTGAGGGTTTGGTATTGACAGCACGCCACGTCGTTGTTTTTGATGAGCGTGATAAGGCGGTGCCTATTGTGATTGAATGGCCGGATTCAAAGCATTCGGATACGAATGTCACCGAATTTGTTTGGGTCAGCGATGAACACGACATGGCCATTCTCAGGTGTCAAACCCCGCCAAACATGTCGCTTTCCTCAGGCCTATTGGCGTCACGCGATCCAAAAAGCCATGAACAGTGGAGTGGTTATGGCTATCCGGCTATCGGCAAGGAAGCTGAATCGGGATTGCGCGAAAAAATACCGGTGATGGGGGAGTTCTTTCCACCGAATGTCGCCACGCCTAAACTCACCATTTCCTGCAAAAGTGATGCTTTGGAGAAAGCCGGTTGGTGCGGATTATCGGGGGCGCCGGTATTTCACGGGCCGCAACTATTTGCGATTATCACTGCGACGCCCCAAAAGCGTGATGAATGTTTCACTGCTATTTCCATACCCTGGTTAATTCGAAATGACCAAGAATTCCAAGAAATAACCGGTATACAAGGCCAGATTCAAAAACATCAAAAATTCGTTGCCGAGCAGAAACGACAAATTAGCGAGGTATTGTCAAAAATGACCACGCAGGACGCTCTGTTCAAGCAAATTGCCGGTCAATTAAATTTGAATGTCGCGAATATTACCAATCAAAAATTAACAGACAAATTGCTGGAAGCCTTTAAGCAGGATGATTTAGCGGTTTTAGATCTGTTGCTGCGCGCCGGTGCCGATGCGTTCAAACAAGATTCCGGCGAGTCGATACGCCGGAATCTCAGACAGCTATTTTGTTTGTTTGCGGGCTTGATGGCCCCGGAATGCCAAGCAATCAGGCAGGCATTGATTAACTTGCCGGTGCGCACCGCGATGGCTGCTGAATTGTCGCTGGCGGCGCTTTACGATACCAATCCCGAGTTCGTGAGAAATGACGGCAAAGTGCATGGCAGGCATACGATCAATGCGGACGTGTTTACCCGCGAAACCGGTTGGGGCCAGACAGAGTTCATAAAAGACGCCACCGAAACCATTTACAAGGTTATTCACAAAGCGCCGCCGCCCGAGCCGCTGGACGCCTTTGAGCTTGAGGCGTTGAATTCCACGATTAAACAGCGGCAAAACCGCTCGTTAAACCAATTGCATCGCCTGGAATTAAATCGGCGGGATGCCAATTTGACTAACAACCCTTTGCTTGATGAAGCCAATTGTCAGGCTTTAAATGCTGCAGACTGCCTCCCTGATTTACCCATCGTGCACTATGGCGAAGCCGCAGCGGAAAAAGAAGCCAAGCTGAGTGCCAAAATCACAGAGCTCTTCAACATACTCGAAACCAGCCAATCAAGCACATGACAGCAACCACCCTCAAACATTTTCAAGCCGATAGTGTTATCGATTACGCGGACTGTGGTTCCTGGCGGCAAGGCCGTTACTTTTTGGATAAAGCCAGCGCTTATGCCCTGGAAATGGCCTTGGCGACCCGCCGCCCTCTGTTGGTAAAAGGTGATCCAGGGTTGGGCAAGAGCTATCTGGCGCGGGCAGCTGCTGCCAAGCTCAAGCGCAAATTCATCGCCGAAGTCGTCAACATCAACACCGAAGGTCAGGATTTGCTCTGGCGTTACGATCCGGTCGCACGCCTAAACGACGCTCACGCCGGCATCAAAGATGATGACAAACTCAACCCCAAGCATTATCTCAATCCCGGTGTGTTGTGGTGGGCCTTTGGCTGGGATAGTGCGGCCCGGCATTACAACGATGTGTGCCGTCATAAAGTCTATCGTCCGCAGATTTCCGACGACGGGGAACTGGACAACGGCATTGTTTTGCTAATCGACGAAATCGACAAAGCCGAGCCTTCTTTGCCCAACGCACTATTAGAAGTGCTGGGTAACGGCGGCTTTGACGTACCGCTGTTGGGAGAAACCATCGGCAAGACACTGCAGACGGCAGACAAACAAGCTGCGCCGCCGCTAGTGATCATCACCAGCAACGACGAGCGTGAATTGCCGGCGGCGTTTATTCGGCGCTGTCTGGTGCTGCATTTGGCGGTGGATGATAAAAACCTTGAAACCTGGTTCTTGGAGCGCGCCAAGGTGCATTTCAATGATAACCAGTGCAGCGAAGCCATCAAACGCCTGGCGCTACAACAACTAATCGCCGACCGGCAGGAGGCTGAGCGCCACGGCACCATCAAGGCCGGTTTGGCGGAGTATCTGGATTTATTGGCGGCGCTGGATGAAATGACCGATTCCTCGCTGCAAGGCCAAGAACGGGATGCCTATCAGCAATGTTTGCTGGCTGAGATCCAGCACTTTGTGTTGCGCAAAGCGTTGTAATGTCGATTCATACTCAGACCAGTCGCGGCGACTTACTGCGCTGGCTGCAGCGCTGTCAAACCCATGACGAAAAATGCCTGAGCGCTACGATATTGGGTTACGAATGGTGTGCGCCAGTCACGATAGGCCATGAAATTGATTATAAAGTGCCCCGTCCGGAGCCTCCCAAAATCGATCCAAATCCTGCTCCTACGCCGGCTAAATTAGCGCTGAAACGCCCGCAAGCATTGTTCTACGCCCTTGCATCTCAGGAGCATTATGCCGATCCGCAACAGCTCGGCGACAGCCTGCCGCCCGTGCTTCAAGGCGTTGAGCCGCTCTCCGATGCCGATTTGCAGCCCTTTGCCAGCGGAGAACCGCTGCCGCACCAAGCCATCGTCCCGGAAGCCCGCATGCGCGATTTTTTGCGGCAATCCATAAGCCATAGCTTGGGGCAGCGACTGGATATACCGCAGTTGGTCAAACGTATCGCCCGCCTGCAAACCTTGTATCATCTGCCGCGCAAGCCACGAGTCGTGCCGGCCGGGAGGGTTTATGTCGTCCTCGACCTAAACAAACGCTTGCTGCCGTTCTGGTTGGACGCCCATCGCTTGTGTGAAAGTATCGTCCGTCAGTATGGGTTGAACGGCCTGGAAATTCGCGTGATTGACGACGACCCACAAGGCGAATATTGGGATTGGTTTGATCAACAGCAACGGCTTAAGCAGTGGCAAGCGCTCACAGCGCAAAGTGTGGTGTTCATCGTCAGCGACCTGGGGCAATTGGCTGAACAACACAGCCCGATACGCTCGCGGTGGGACAGTTTTTTCCGGCAACTAAGCCGTAAAAACACCGCACCGGTCGTGCTAGCACCAGTATCGGCCGTCCAGCAACAGCCCGAGCGCCTAAAAACCATCCGCCAAGTGTTGTGGCACAAACACGGCAAGCTCAAACCGGAAAAGATCGATCCGGATATCAAGGCCCACGCTGAGCATGTCCGCAAAGTCTTGGCATTGTTATCCGTCGCCGTACACGTCGAACCTGAATTGCTGCGCGCCTTGTTGCGCTGTTTACCCGCTGAACAAGCCGATAGCGGCATCGAAGCGGCGGTGTATCAGCATGCCGATATGCAATGGGGTTATACCGCCATCAGCATGCGCCCGGAAAAACGGGCCGAGTATCAGGCCGAATTTAAACAGCTGGACGCTGGCTTGCAGTATCAAGTCTTGAGTTTGCTCAAACGCCAGCATATCGGCCAGTTTCCGGCGATTTGGGCGGAGGAAATCATCAACGCCCTGCCGCTGGTGTCGTTCCCGCTCGAACAACTGGCCGATGTCCAACAGGCGGAGGCTTTTATGCAACGTTTCGCCAAAACCCTGCAGGGTGCCCAGTCCGACAGCGGCATGACGCAATTTGCCCGGCGGCATTTAAACCGGTTAAGCGGTGAGGCGATTCGTTTGAATAATCACCGCTATACCAGTGCGCTTTACGGTTTAGCGTATCGCGAGCAACTGCGGGCTGGCGCTCCGTTGCCTGCGGAATATGATGCCGCCATCGTCCACGAGCTGACTCGTGAACGCACTGAATTAAATCGCTATGGCATCTGGCAAGTTGGTGAAGCCTTGAGTATCGCTTATGCCGACACCAGGCCCGTAGCGATAGGTGGCGCGAAACTGGCCGAATTAGACGCAATCCACGACAGTATCATGCTGTTCAAAAGTTGGGTAGAAAATGGCCGGATTCGAGTGGATAAGAAATTGCTTCGCTTGCCGGACCATGGCGAGTCGTGCATCGTCGGTCAGTTGGATGGGCAGATCCTGGATTTTGATACCGGATTGGCGAGCCTGACGTTTGCAGCATTTACAAAGCCCAGTTGGGCTGACAGTATCGTCCGTAATTCAGAAGGACTCTCGGCTAATTTACGCTTTGCAGGCAAAGATTATCGCTTTGGGTTACAAGCAGGGGAGGGTTTCAACCCTTACATCGAGTTACAACGGTTTTCTGAGGCCGAACCCTTGTCGGAAAAATGGGGCGAGCAATTTGTCAATACCAGCCTGTTAAATCAGGAAGATAGAAGGATGCTGCTTACGCAAGTGAGATGGGAACCGGAAAAGCCTAGATCCTGGCCTGTTGGGGTAGACCAATACGGTCTCTACGCCGACCTCACCGTCAACCAGGTCACCCAGCGCTTCCGCTGGATAGAGCCGGGCAGTTTTATGATGGGTTCTGGGCGCGGTTCTATAAATTACGCCAGCGAAGCCGCGCACGCCGTGACCTTGACAAAGGGTTTTTGGTTGGCTGATTCCGCTGTTACGCAAGCCTTTTGGCTTGCGGTGATGGGGGGCGCCAATCCCAGTTACTTTCAAGACAACCAAAACAACCCAGTTGAACAGGTGAGTTGGGACGATGCGCAAAGTTTTATTGCCAGCCTAAACGCTTTACAACCCAGTCTGGGGGCGCGTTTGCCCAGCGAAGCGGAATGGGAACTGGCCTGTCGAGCCGGCACTACGGCGCAGTTTGCTTTTGGCGACTACATCACGCCAAGCCAGGTCAACTACGATGGACGCTCCCAGTATGTTGGGGGTGAAGAGGGGCTATATCGAGGCAAAACCGTCCCGGTGAAATCCCTACCTGCAAATCCTTGGGGCCTCTACGAAATGCACGGCAATCTATGGGAATGGTGTGAGGACGTTTGGCAGTATGACCTTGGCTCGGTTAATACGGTTGATCCCCTGGTAGAGTCGAATCAGGATTCAGACGGTCGCCGTGTGCAGCGCGGCGGCTCTTGGTGTGACCCCGATAGCCATGGACGCTCTGCCGCCCGTGCTGGAGGTCGACCCGGTGATCGTGACTTAGACGTCGGTTTCCGGCTTGCTATAGGTCATGCTGAGTTAAAGCCAGGGCCGGTAAACGGCGAGGTAAAATCTGCCAATGGCGGTGATTCATCGAAGCCGGGCAGCGGCGTTGCGGAGTAACCAGATGAAAGCTTATGAATTACAGTAACCTATTGTCTCCGCTAGTTTTTCCCTGTCCCTGGGCCTCTGAATGGGGTGAGGATACTCAGGGTTTGTGGCAAACGTTAAACTACCGCGGCGTGCGGCAGGTGTTTCGCTGGATCGAACCGAGCACTTTCATGATGGGTTCGCCGGATAGTGAATTGGGCCGCTACGACTACGAAGTTCGCCGAACGGAAGAGGTTGAATCGGGTTATTGGTTGGCCGACACTGCGGTCACTCAGGCACTATGGGTGGAAATTCGTACCGGCGAGAGTCCTAGCCGCCACCATGATAATTTGGTGTACCCGGTACACGGTGTCAGTTGGGATGACGCCCAGGCCTTTATTGCCGAGTTGAACCAGAGGGTTCCCGGCTTTAATGCTCGATTACCCAAAGAACTGGAGTGGGAATACGCATGCCGGGCAGGCACCGACACGGCGTTTAGTTTCGGCGACAGTATTGATGCCAATCTGGTGAATTTCAACGGTAACTACCCCTACGCAAACGCGCCGAAGTGTGAATTTCGCGGTAAACCCGTGCCGGTAAAGAGTTTGCCGGCGAATGCCTGGGGGCTTTACGAGATGCACGGCAATGTTTGGGAGTGGTGTCAGGATGCTTGGCGAGAGGGTTTCAGTGCTGGAAGCTCAGTTGATATGCCATTGTCTTGGGACTCTCCAAATGAAAGAATCGCCCGCGGCGGCTCCTGGGATGCCGATGCGACCTTCGCCCGTTCCGCCTACCGATACCACTTCGATAAATCCCAACGCAGTGAGTTCTTTGGATTTCGTTTGCTGGTTGATGGCTAGCTTCAATTCCGGGGTTTCCGGGCAGGGATTTACCTGAGATATTCCAAAGATCAATGCTTTGCTTGGAAATAAAGCGGTACTGCAAGCAAGCGACAGTAGCGATTGGCGGATCTCGCTGTTTGGTTAGGATGACCCGGCTTAACTCAATGCGTCAGATAAGCGAAATACCTTAACCGGATTCTCCAGCTATATTTCGTGCTACGAATATTGCCTGACAAGGAAGGGCGTTAGTATGACGAGTCTAAATATTGCGGGATTGCTTCACCACGGCGTATGGCGCTGCATTGGCTATCTGGCATTCAGTCGAATAAGAGTCATCGGCAAAGAGCGGCTAACGTTAGTCGGCCCTGTCGTGTTTGTAGCCACTCACCGCAATGGCGCACTCGATGCCGCACCGTATTCGCTTGCCGTTCCTTTGGTCATGCCGATGGTATCGGCGCAGCTGCAGCGTTTACCGTTGGGCAGATTTTTGTTTCGTGGTATTGCGGTAGCCCGTGCCAAGGATAAGGCTCGCGGCATTAAGGCCGATAACGGCAAAGCCTTGGCAGAATGCATAGAGTTACTGAAAGTGGGTGGACAACTCTTCATCATGCCGGAAGGCACCAGTTCGCTCGGTTGCCGACATTTACCGTTTAATCGTGGTGCCGCGCGTATCGTAGCCCAAGCCATGGCTGCTGGAGTCAGGCCCATTATCCAGCCTTTGGCTGTTCATTACGAAGACCCTACTCACTGGCAAAGCCGTGTTGAGGTATTAATAGGTGAACCCATAATTCCGCAAAACGCCGACGAGATAGCGATACACCAGTCGATTACCGATGGTCTGGAGGCCGTTGGGGCTAATTTTGTTGATACCGAAGCTCAGCAAACGGCAGAAAAATTGGCTTATGCCCGCATTTTAAGTACCGATCTTTCTTACGCTGAAAACTTAAAAATATTTGAGGGCCAGATTGCGCCTGCTTTATCCGAGTCGCTAAGGCAGTTGGAGACAGTTGCCAAGGATAAAGGTCTTTTTCTTCATCAAGGCCTACCTTTAATGCCGCTCCGCTTGTGGCAGCGGGATTTAGTCAAGTGGTTACTGCTGGCGCCTGTCATCGCTTGTTTCAGCATATTGAATTTTCCGGTACTGGCCGCTGGGCATATCGCTAGTCAACTTCTGCCGGACGAGCCGAATGTTATTGCCTTTTGGCGCATGGTCGTCGGTGTGCCGGTAGGATTATTTTGGTTCGTGACCGTCTGCGTGGGTTTGTTTTTATGTGCCGGGCCAAGTTGGTGTGTTCTTTACGGCGCGATCAGTACCGTTGGCCTATTGGCGTGGTACCGATTCCGTAAATTGACGGTAGCACTCGGTAACGCGGTTTTTCATCCTGAGGCGAGGGCGGTATTGGTAACAGCCTATCGGAATTTGGCGGAGCGCAAAGCGCATGAATAAACTTCTCGACCCGCCCTTACGCTATTTCAGTATCTATCTGGGCGCCGTTTCAACCATGGAAATCGCGCATCTGACGGTTTGGAGTCTATTGTTTTGTCCGATGCTGGCCGGCATGGCCGGATTGGCGCGCAAGTATTCCAGGCAACGCAGTTGGGGGCTATTGGCGGCCATTTGCGTCAGCTTGGCCGTGGGTATGAATGTGTCGTATCAAGCCATGGCCGGGGCTATCCCCGCTGTCCGGAGCGTACGCTTCGATGCCCAGCTATTGGCATTGGATCGGCTATTGATAGGGGAAACGCCGTCGGTATGGTTGGAACGATGGATTAGCCCACCGCTCACCGAACTAATGAGCGCTTGCTACTTGTTATTGATGCCATTATTGCTGGTCAGCCTGCTGCGTTATTTTTTCCGGCGCCGGGAATTGCTCGGGGAATTTTACACCGGTCTATTCGCGGTTTACGGCTTGGGCTTCCTCGGTTATCTGCTGGTGCCGGCTGCCGGGCCTTGGCTGGCCTATCCGGAGTTGTTCAACGTCAAATTGAACGGCGGCGCGGTCACGGCATTTAATCAAGCGATGGTTGAGCAAGGCAGCAATAAAGTGGATGTCTGGCCGAGTCTGCACGTGGCCGTGACGCTCTATATCTTGGGATTTGCCGGACGGCATCATCGCCTTGAGTTCTGGGTTTTGTTGTTGCCGATATTGGGTTTATGGATCGCTACTTTTTATTTGCGTTATCACTATTTTGTCGATGTCCTCAGCGGCTTGGCGTTGGCAGGCTTTGGTTTATACGAAGCTCGCCGTCATGCCGCTCACCCCGCCATCAACCCCAACAAGAAGGATACCTATGCCAACGCTGTTTGATTTTCATCATCCGTCTGCTCTGGATTCGGCCCTATCCGGCGGTAAGGGCGCCAACCTTGCCCGCTTGACGCAGGCTGGGTTTGCCGTTCCGTCAGGCTTTGTGTTGCCGCCGGAGGGTTATTACTCGTTCATTGAGCAATACGATGCATTGCCGGATTTGCTTCGGAATTTGCCTATAGACGAACCCCTGGCCTTGGAACAGGCGTGCACACGTATATGCGAGCAGTTGACCCAGCTACCGGTGCCAGAAAGCTTGAAGCAGGCAATTGCGGAGATGTTGGCTGAGTTTCCGGGCGACACGGCATTCTCCGTGCGTAGCTCCGCCACTGCCGAGGACTTGGGCGGCGCCGCATTCGCCGGGCAGCACGAAACGTATCTGAATTGCATCGGCATCGACGACATTGTTTCGCGCATCCGGGATTGTTGGGTATCGCTGTGGAGTGCCCGCGCCATTGCTTACCGCTTGCAGGCCGGCATCGGCTTGTCGAACACTGCGATGGCGGTGGTGGTGCAAAAAATGGCCTTCAATCGGGTCGCCGGCGTGGGGTTTTGCATCAATCCGGTTACCGGCGATCCTGCACAACAGTCGGTCGATGCCAATTATGGTTTGGGTGAATCGGTGGTGGGCGGTGAACATCAGGTTGATCATTGGTTGCTGGATAAGTCGTCCGGGCGAGTGTTGGATGCGGTTTTAGCCCATAAATCCTCATGCATCGTCGCCGACCGCACCGGTACGCGCAGCGAGAACTTGTCAGATGATCAAGCTAATTTACCTTGTCTCAGCGAACCTGAGTTGGTTGAGTTATCCGATTTGATGCGGCGTGTCGAAAAGTTTTACGGTTATCCGCAGGACATAGAATGGGGTTTTGAGGGTGAACAGTTGTGGCTGTTGCAAGCGCGACCGATTACCCGCATCCCGCCGCGCTGGACCCGTGACGAATCCGCCGAGCGATTTCCCTCGGTGATTACGCCGCTGGCTTGGGACTTGGTGGAGGAGGGTTTTCACCAATCGCTGTCGCATTCTTTCGAATTGATGGGCTTGCCGCCGTTTCACGGCAAGTGGTTCGCCTTGTTCGATAATTATGTATACGGCAATCAGAATGCCGTCGAGGTTTATGCCGAAGGCACCGCAAATTCCTTAAACGTGCGTTCAGTTGCCGAACTGCTGTCTGCTTTACCGACACTGCGCAAACGCTATGCCTGGGTGCAGGAATTACCGATGGCGTGGTCGCGCGATTTGGATCGCTATTTACTCGGCCTCGGCGAATTAATGGCCGAGCCGCTGACAGGACGCTCTATTCCCGAGTTGTGGAATTTTGTACTGCGGGTGAAGCAGCTAGGTGCGGAATATTTTCTGCCGAATATTGCCATTTCCATTACGCAGCGCACCCTTTACAAGCTGGTGTACAGCATCGTTGGGGCGGCGGTTGGCGAAGCGGATGCGCCGACGACCTTTGATAGCTTGCTGGCGTACTGCGAAACCAAAACGGGTTTCGTCAACAAGGAACTTTACCGGCTGGCAAGGCGGATAGCCGAATGCCCCAAACTCGTGCAGGCGTTGCGCACCCAAACTGGTCAGCAATTTCTGGCTTCCGGCGGATTCATACAGGAAGCAGATATTGCAGCCGCTTTCCAGCGTTTTTTACAGGATCATGGGCATCGGGAAGTGGAGTTTGATCCCTATCATCCGACCTGGTTGGAAGCGCCATGGCTGGTGATTGAAAATCTGAAAATGATGTTGGACTCGACCCTGGAAGACCCTGCCGAAAAAGAACGTACTCTGAAAATCCGGATGTTGGAAACCGAACGGCAATTGATCGGCGGGTTGCCGGAGGATTTGCGGTTTCCTGTTCAGGAGCTATTGCGCTTGGCGCGGGTTTATACCGCATTGGACGACATCGAACATTACCAGACTACACGGCTGACATTGCCGTTCCGCAAGGGTTTACTGGCCTTGGGTGTAGCCTTGCAGGCCAGAGACATAGTTACGGAAGCGATGGATGTATTCTTTGCCAGAGCCGAACAGCTCTCGGAAACAATCCGCCTTAACGACGCCGAGTCGTGGCGTTGTTTGGCGGATAGCATAGAAAGGGAAAAACAGGCTTATCAAAACCATAGGCAGCATTCACCGGAATGGGAGTTGGGTAAGTCACAAGCCTATTCCGCTAAAGACGGGGATTTTGTTGGTTTACCCGGTAGCCCCGGCGTTGCCAGCGGCGTGGTTTTTAAGGTGTTGTCGCAGGACGATTTCGCCGATTTTCCCGCCAACGCGGTACTGGTAGCGCGTACCACCAACCCGGCCTGGACGCCTTTATTTTATAAGGCGGCGGCCGTGATCACCGAAAGCGGCGGACCTTTGTCGCATGGTGCAGTGACTGCAAGGGAAGTGGGTTTACCTGCGGTAATGAGCGTCAGAGGTGTGCTGGATGCATTGACGAACGGCGACAAAGTGACAGTCGATGGTATTGCGGGCCGAGTAAGGCTAGATTGACGCAAATCTTCGTAAGCAGGTCGGTCGGTCCACTTGGCAAAAATTCGGGACACCACCGGTTTTTGTCATAAGCGCAAGTTTCAGAGCTTTGCGCGCAAGCCAATTAGAGCTGTGCGCAAGGCTTTTCCGGATTCGCGCAAGCTTATTTGCCTGGCGGGCAAGGCTTTTTTCCTTGTGCGCAAACCATTGAAGCTAGCGTGCGAACCAAATAAGGTGGCGGTTTGGCCTCAAGGCCTTGCGCTTAAGCCATTTCGGTTTGCGTTTATTGCAAATTGCCTTGCCCGCGAAGCGATTTACCTTGCGGGCAAGGCTTTGAAAGTGGCGAGTGGCTCTAATAAGCTTGCGGCTTTAGCGGAAAGGCTTGCGCGCTATACTTTCAGCTATTCCGCCAAGGGATAAAGCTTAGGCGGTAAGCCGGAATGCCTTGCCGGGCAGTCATTATGCTTATCTTGCTTAGCCGGCAGGTTGGGTGGCCTGGGTTTTGGCCTTGGCGCCGCGATTAAACCGAACAGACATGGCCTGCCGCAGCGTTTCCAAGCCCGCGCCCTTGCCGGCGATTTTCAATGAGGCGTATGCATCCAGGCTAAAACTATAAATATCACTGCCCAGTGCCATGTCGGTGTCTTCGCCTCTACTCATTAAATCGCGCAGGCGGTGCAGGCGAGGGCGGAGTTTATCGAGCGTTAGCAGATCCGCTTGCGCTTCGACGACATCGAGACCGGGCGGAATGGCTTGCGTGTTTTGGGTGGCCACCGTCAGCGTCTGGCGGCAGAACGCTTCGGTTTTATCGCCCATCTTCAGGATGGTACGGCGCTCTTCGGGTGATAAGACCAGGAAGCCGGCGAAGCGGTCTTCCAATGTCTTCAGGGCGGCGTCTATGTCGGTCAGATCATTGTCGGAAAGGCTTAAAGAAATCAGATGTTGACTCATGTTTATCTCCTTTTGGCGTTTGTGATACTGCGGAGGATGGGGTGTGGTCCGCAGATGAAAAGCGTAGGCTATTTTTGGAGGTGCGCGTGATTTTGTTTGCTAGGAATTGGCATGTATTTCGTGATTCTGAGTTCCAAGCTTTGGCTTGTAATCGGAGACAGTCAGCCATAACCAGTCAATCAAAATTAATGAGATATAATTAAGAGACTTATGAGAAAACTGTTTTTTCCGCACATGGGCACTTCATTTTCAGGCACCATCTCAGCAGTTCTAAGTCGGAAAAATCAAAGAGCTCATAATTCTGAGTCACATGCTTCTTGTAATCAGTAATTTTTCCCTTTATATCGATAAACTACATTAATCAAATATCTTCAAAGAGGAATTGTATGGAAGAGTTCTTAACAGCTACGATTTTATCAGGCATTGCCTATGATGTAATGAAATGCGGTGTAGTGCTGAGTATCGATGAGCTAAAACAACGACTAAAAGGGTGGCTAATTAGTGATACTGAAATCGTGATTCTTACTGATGAATTGAAGAATCTTGAATTGACCAATCAAATGAGCGAAACAGCAATTGAAAGAAGAATTTTAGATTCGCACCAGATTCAAAGTATTATTAAAAATATAAAACCTGCCTCAGAAGGTAACACAATTATTCAACATCACTCAGGTAGCGGCGACAATATTGGTAGAGACAAAATAATTCATAGCGGAAAATAAAGCATGGATTTAATGACGGAAAGAAATTCCACTGTTTACCAAAATGCTACAGGCGACGGTGATAATATCGCTAGAGATAAAAATGTAATTGTTTATCAAAGACTCGCCCCAGAAGCACTTCGTAAACCGATCGAACTAATACTTTCCAGTGTCCGTGAAAGAAAACAGGATGTTGCAAAAATCCAATTGGAAACCATTAAGGCAACCGAACTGGATTCCAATAGCGAAGCTATCCTTGACATGCTTTCTATTCAGTTGAATTTACTTGAGGATAATGAAAATTCTAAAGTCTACAACTCGTTACTTTCAACATTCAAAAGCTCAACTGATAGTCTCTTCCGTGATTTATGCTTAGCTACGCTGATTCGGTTGGATGCAAAAAGTAACCGAATTGATGATGCTAGAGAGCGCTATATTCAGGCTAATGCGCCCAATTCCTACTGTCAAGAAGCATTTTATGAGTTTGTTGCAACGACTGAAGAACTGGAGCAAGCGTATAAAGAAAAGCGTATTGATCTTGATGAAAGCCAGCTAAATGGCCTTATTCGTGGGACATTTAGAACACAACAGTTTGAACTGTCATTAACCACTGCTAACCGCCTAAATGAGATATTTCCATCTTCCAATAGCAAAGTGCTATTGCTTTTTGCCACTGCTTGTGGCCTTGATGTAAAGCTTGCCAACAAACACTTTTGGATTATCAGTTCAACATTAAAAACAGAAATAATAAATCTCATTGACGAAGTGGTTTTTTTGATAAATGAATCAAAAGGTACGGATGCAAGGTTGTTTAATATTGCTGCGCCATATTGGTATAACTTACGAGGCGACCATAAGGAACTAAATGAAATTTGTTGGAAGTATATTGATGAAGTTGAAAAAGTTCGACCTGAAATAGCGGTCATTCTTCGTCGAGTCAATACGCAAGATATATCAAATACAGATGATCTTGAATCTAAATGCAATAAAGCTCACAGCGATATAAGCTATCGCACCAAATTATTAAATAACATATTCGATAAAAAAGAAATTTCCAATGATGATTTTGTAATTGTCAGTCTTTTTTCTGATCCTAATAGTTTGAGCAGATGGGTTAGTTCTGGCGGGAAGGTCGTAGGGGAAGATGAAATAACCACAGACTTTGATAATCTTAAGTTACTACTTATTACTCTACCCAATAAAAAACATTATGATCAAAAAGACAAAATTGAAGAAATTATTCTTCTGGCTAAAAAAATAATTGAAAAATATAAGGAAAAGCTAACTTTTCTGCATCCTGTCTCTTTGCTCGATATCACTAAACGCTTGGGATTACACCCAAAACTTGCTGTCATCGCTTGTGATTTAATCAGCCCCATACTACCCCCATCTGACTTATGGGCTTCACCCATCGTCGAGTCTTACTTAAATGCGTTGCTAGTTAGTCAGCAAATGGCAACACTTGCTTTAGTACTTTCAAACATCAATCAAGATGAATGGAATAGTTTTGTTTGGCGAGTTCAAGCTCGTCTATTTGAACAACAGAATGATTATCCCAGCGCCATCAAAGCCATTGAGGAAGCCATAAAACTTGATTCTAATTTATTAGATGCGTGGTATTTGCTGACATATCTGCATCGAAAACTGGAAATATCGGATAGTGATTTATCATTGATTTTAAAAAATATTCCAGAAAAGATTTTAGCAAGAAAATCAGATATGGCGGTATATTTATTAATTGAAACCGCCAAAACGGGAGACTTTTCTAGAGCTGAAAACATAATTCTTTCTTGGTTTATTAAAAGTCCAAGCTCCAGCGCGACAGAAATAACAAACTTCTATTTTAATCTCATTTTTGTCAATGTTAACGTAATACCAACACCTGAAAAAATTGGTGGTTGTATTGTTGGCGTAAGGTTCAAAAAAGATAATGAAGAATTTACCAAGTTGTTAGTAGGCAAAGTAACTGTCAACCATCACTGTTTGTTGGATATTAATTCTGAGCTAGGCGATGCTCTTTACCAAATGGAAGTAGGTGAGACTAAACAACTTGGAATGTACGATTTAACACTGCTTGAGCGATTGCCTCCTTTTGTTGCGGCCATTCAAATTTCATTAGAATTGCGACATACGCAAAATGATGGAAGTGATTGTTTTTTTGCATTAAAAGTGCCGAATGGTCCTGGTGAATTGCTTGCGCTTCTTGAGCGTAAATTACCTAAAAATAGGGACGATAATATTTTTAATAATTCTGAAATCCCTTTATTTTGTAAGGGTCGTATTTTAAATCGCCATCATCCCCTCAAAGCAGCGCTAGAACAATTAACAACAAAAAAATCAGTTCCGTGTGCTTTGCCCTGTTTTGGTGAAGAAGAGGCTACTCTAATTATACTTGATGTTTATGCGATAACTTACCTCGCTATTACTGGTTTAGCTTATGGTATTAACCACACTTCGATTAATTTTGTTATTACTCAAGAAACCAAGATGGCTATTGAGCAATGGTTGGAAGAGATAAGTCGCGAGGATTATTTGTCAGTAGGCGTAATACCTGGTGAGGGGCTATGGAAAGTAACAGCGGATGATATAAGACGATCCACTCATGACTTTCAAAAAGCATTGCACCTGATTATTGATAAATCGGAAGTTATCAAACCTAACTTGGTAGATATGCCACCGTTGATGCTTTCCATTCATGATATTGTCGATATTTCCGTATATTCAAGCGCTTGCTTATCAATCAGCAACAATATTCCTTGGCTCTGTATTGACGAAGTTTTCGCCCATTGCATTAAAGAATTAGGACATAAGCAAGCCAATGCTGTTAAATTATTTATTGAGCTCGGAAACTCGGTGGCTTTTGAACAAAAGAAACATGGTTTGTATTTATACGCCGAGCAAATCATTCCCTACGCTTTAAGTTATAACGATTTGAGATTACTCAGTGTTTCCGATGAGGAGCATACCCATTACTTCTTAGCAAAAATACTTAACCTTCATCCTAAAGCTTTTCCCGACACCGAAACAGCAGTTGCTATGCTGATCGAGTTACTTGTTCCTGTATTGGGAAAAGCTTATTTGGATGGGAATATTTTGAGAGGGCTGAGAATCCATAACCCTAGAAATAACGGTTATGCGGAAAGAGTATTCAACGCTTGTTGTTATGTTTCCATACAATGTAATGACGGAGACATAGTCGAAAGAAAACTAGCAATGCTGTTATGCAGGTTATTTGTAAGATTTAGTCTGATCCCGCCAATGTTGCAAGTGCTTCGAGTGATGGCGTCAGCGTTCATAACTGGTCATTTTATGGATTTTGAAATAATTAATGCTTGTATTAAGGAAGAATATAACAAGCTCGAAGGTTTGATTGAGAAAGGTCTGTAGGTTGTATCTGACAAAATCCGATACATCAATCTTGATTCTGGTTTCCAAGCTCTCGCTTGGAACCTAAATCTTGGAAGCTATTGCTTCCTTGCTAATAAGAAAGCTGGAGCTTTCGAGGTTCGGTTACCAAGCTGGAGCTTGGTAACCAGTGGAATAGACGGCAACACTTTACAGCCCGGAGCCAAGTTAATTCTCCCAAGTCAAATATAAAACCGCCCCATCTGCCCTTATAATGCCCGGCTTTTACGATATTCGCCATCCTCATGTCTGTTCCTGACACTCTCAAACAACTCTCCAAAAATCTCCAAAACTGCATGGGCACCGATCGCCACGGTCTGAAGCGGCAACTGGATCGCTTGCGGAGCGAGGCGAGTAAGGGCAAGGATGTATCCGGGGCGTTGCAGCAAGTGGCTGATAAGATCGAGCGTTCGGTCGGGCGGTGCAATCAGCGCCGGGCTTCGGTGCCGGTGATTAATTACCCGGATTTGCCGGTCAGCGGCAAGAAGGACGAGATTGCCGAATTAATCCGTAACAATCAAGTCACCATCGTCTGCGGTGAGACCGGTTCCGGCAAGACCACGCAGTTGCCGAAGATATGTCTGGAAATCGACCGTGGCTTAACCGGTTTGATCGGTCACACTCAACCACGAAGAATCGCGGCCCGCACCGTCGCCGACCGTATCGCCGAGGAATTGGGCCAACCCATCGGCCAGGCGGTGGGTTACAAGGTGCGCTTTCACGACCAGACCCATCCCAATTCGCTGGTCAAACTGATGACTGACGGCATCCTGCTCGCCGAGTCGCAGAACGATCCTTATTTAAATCAATACGACACCATCATCATCGACGAAGCGCACGAGCGTAGCCTGAATATCGATTTTTTAATGGGTTATTTGCGCTGGTTGTTACCCAAACGGCCGGATTTGAAAGTGGTGATTACTTCCGCGACCATCGATCCGGAGCGCTTTGCCAAGCATTTTAATGATGCCCCCATCGTCAACGTCTCCGGCCGCACCTATCCGGTGGATGTGCGTTACCGGCCCATCGAACTGATCGAGGAAGATGACGAAACTTCCGCCGATTTGCAGCAAGCGATTCTGGATGCGGTGGACGAGTTGTATCGAGATATGCGCGGCGACATCCTGATTTTCTTGAGCGGCGAGCACGAGATTCGCGAGACCACCGAGTCCCTGCGCAAGTCGCATAACAACACCCGTTACGAAGTGTTGCCGCTGTATTCCAAACTCAGCGTCAGCGAGCAAGAGCGGGTGTTCAAACCCAGCGGTAACAAGCCGCGCATTGTCTTGGCTACCAACGTCGCGGAGACGTCCTTGACCGTGCCGGGCATTCGCTGCGTGATCGATTCCGGCCATGCTCGCATTAGCCGCTACAGTGCCAAGAGCAAGATTCAACGCCTGCCGATCGAACGCATTTCGCAAGCCAGCGCCAACCAAAGGGCAGGACGTTGCGGCCGGGTGGCCGAAGGTATTTGCATCAGGCTGTATTCTAAAGAGGATTATCTGGCCCGGCCGGAGTTTACTGATCCCGAAATACTGCGCACCAATCTGTCGTCGGTGATCTTGCAGATGGCGGCGTTGAAATTGGGCGACATCGAAGAATTCCCGTTCGTCGAGCCTCCAGACGAAAAAATGGTCCGCGACGGCAAGACTTCGCTGTTCGAAGTCGATGCGCTGGATAAGCAGGGCAATCTCACTGAAACTGGCCGGCAGTTGGCGAAGATTCCGACCGACCCCAAACTGGCGCGCATGCTGCTGGCAGCCGCGCAGTTGGGTTCGCTGCACGAGGTCGCGATCATCGTATCGGCTTTGAGCATTCAAGACCCACGCGACAAGCCGGCCGATAAGCTACCGCAGGCAGAAGCCAAACATGCCCAGTTCAAGGCTGAGGATTCCGACTTTTTGAGTTTGCTGAATCTGTGGAATGCCTTTGAAGAACAGAAAAAGCATTTGACTAACAGCAAGCTCCGCAAATACTGCCAGGACAATTTCTTGTCCTACATCCGCATGCGCGAATGGCATGACATTCATACTCAAATTATGCAGGTGGCACGCGGTGATTTGGGCTTGAAGACCAGCGGTAATCCGGCCAATTACGAGCAAATCCATATGGCGTTGTTGCCGGGTTTGTTATCGAATATCGGTTTCAGACACGAGCAATACGAATATCTGGGCGCGCGCGGTTTGAAATTCTTCATCTTCCCCGGCTCCGGTCAGCATAAGCTGCGGCCGAAATGGATCATGGCCGCCGAACAAGTCGAAACCAGCAAGGTTTACGCGCGCACCGTGGCTAGAATCGAGCCGGAATGGATAGAAGCTGCCGCACAGCACTTAGTTAAACGAAATTACTACGACCCGCATTGGGAGAAAAACGCCGGTCGTAGCGGGGTTTACGAGCGCACCCTGTTGTACGGTTTGACCTTGCAAGCCAAGCGCAAAGTGCCTTACGAAAACGTCGATCCTAAAGCCGCGCGGGAGATGTTTATCCGCCATGCGTTGGTGAATCATGATTATCACAGCAACGCGCCGTTCTTTAAGGCCAACGAGGCCTTGCTGGAAGAGGTGGGGTACATTCAGCACAAGGGCCGCCGCGTCGATTTGGTGGAAGACGAAGAGTGGCTGTATCAGTTTTACGATAAAAAGCTGCCGACTGAGGTGGTCAGCGGCATTACCCTCGATCAATGGCGCAAGAAAGTCGAGCGCGAAAACCCGAAGATTTTGTTTCTGACCAAGGAAGATTTGACCCGCCACGACGATGGCAAGATCAACGATTGGGATTTTCCGGACAGCAAGAAGATTGGCGATTTGACTATCGAACTGCATTACCGCTTCGAGCCGGGCCACGACGAAGATGGGGTGACGGCCATCGTGCCGGTGCATCAGCTCAATCAAATTCGCCAGGCGCCGTTCGATTGGTTGGTGCCGGGCATGCTGGAAGAAAAAGTTACTGCGTTAATTAAGTCGCTACCCAAGCATTTACGCAAGCACTTCGTGCCGGTGCCGAATACCGCCAAGGCTTGTCTGGAAATCGAGCCGGATTTTAAGGGATCGTTATTCGAATGGCTGAGCGGGCGCTTGCGTAAACTGACCGGCGAGTCGATACCACTGAATGAGTGGCAGCCTGATGCGTTGCCGGAGCATTTGAAAATGAATTTCCGCATCGTTGATGATCATGGCCGGGCCTTGGGCTATGGCCGTAACCTGGCTAAGCTGCAAGCCGACTATGCCACAAAGGCTGGTGACAGTTTCGACAAGCTGGCACAGGAAGAGATGAACCATACCGGCTGCATTGCCTGGGCATTCGACGACTTGCCCGAGACCTGGCAGTTCATGCAAAAAGGCCAGACCTTCATCGGCTTTCCGGCCATTGTCGATGAAGGCGAAACGGTGGGGGTGAAGATTCTCGACACCCAATATAAGGCCGATCTGGCGCATTTCGATGGCTTGACCAAGTTGTTTCAATTGCAATGCCGCAAGGACGCCCAGTATTTGTTAAAAAACAGTGGTGTCCAGGCCACCTTGCAATTGGCCTATAACCAACTGCCCAAGCATCCGTTGTTGACAGAACGGCCGGGCGGTGATTTTAAGGAGGATCTACTATTCTTGATCTTTAACAGTGTGTTTGTTGCTGATAGTACGATTCGGAGCCAGCAGCAGTTCGAAGCAGCGTTGGCGGCCAAAAAGTCTACGCTGGTCACGGTTGGGAATCAGGTGGGCAAGCATGTCACGGAAATCATGGCAAACTACCAAACCGTAAGACAGCGATTGAAGCAGCCTGGCGTTAGCCCGGGTTTGCGAGAAGATTTGGAAAAACAGCTGAGTTTGCTGATATTTGCTGGTTTTTTGCGGTATACGCCGCTGCCGCAGGTGCAAGCTATTCCGCGCTATTTAAAAGCAATCGAGTGTCGCCTGGATAAGCAGAAGCCCGATTCAGCGGATATACAAGGTTTGCACAGACTGTCGCAACGTTTTTGGCAACATGTCGAGAAGCAAATGAAGACGTTGGTGCCTATGCCCGAGCGTGAACCCTTCCGCTGGAGTTTGGAAGAATTGCGCGTGTCCTTGTTTGCGCAGCAACTTAAAACCGCTTACCCGGTTTCGGTGCAGCGGCTGGAGAAGACTTGGAACGAAAAATTTTAATTCGCCTCTGATTTATGTGCCCTCTACTTTAGGAAGCCTAAGATGATACCCATTCGAGATTCGATACCTTGTAACATCAAGCCTTATGTGACCTGGGGCATCATGGCTATTTGCATAGCAGTGTACGTAGCGATGCTGTTTATGCCGGATGAAATGGGGCAGCACTTTGTTTACATGTACGGGATGGTGCCGATTCGCTATTCCAATCCGGATTGGGCTTATAGTTTTGGTTTGCCGCCGGATCATTATCTGTCGTTTTTTACCAATATGTTCCTGCACGGCGGTTTCCTGCACCTGTTGATGAACATGGTGTTTTTATGGATCTTCGCGGATAACATCGAAGACTTGATGGGACATAAACGCTTTGTGGCGTTTTATGTGTTATGCGGGCTGTTGGCAACTTATGCGCAGTGGTATTTTTACCCGAAGATGCCGGTGCCGGTGGTGGGTGCATCGGGGGCGATTGCCGGGGTGTTGGGGGCGTATTTCTTCCGTTTCCCGCAAGCGACCGTAGTGATACTGGTGCCCATCCTGTTTTATCCGCTGTTTTTCCATGTGCCGGCGATAGCTTTTCTTGGATTTTGGGTGATTATCCAAATCGGCGACGTATTCACTGCAGCGGTTTTAGATAATGTTGCGGTGGATTCGGCCTGGTGGGCGCATCTGGGTGGTTTCGTTGCCGGCGCTTTGCTGCATCCGTTTTTTATCGAAAAGAAACCCGCGGCATATCAACTCCAGTCAGATGAATAGGCCTTAACGCCGCGTTTAACCGGCAAAAAAGCAAGAAACAGTAGGGCTTTTATTTTATAATGCCGCCAGTTGGCTAACCGGCTGAAAAGGCAACGAAAAACAAGTTCGTTGCCTGTGTTTGCAAAAGATTCTTCATTCATTCGAGACAAATTAACATGAAAAACCTTAATGTCGCATTGGTAAGACTGCTGCAGTTTGTGGTGTTCGCGCTGTTCACATTCATCGTATTGTTGTACTTCGGTACTTTGATTTTGTTGCCGCTGGATATAGTGGTGTTGATTACCAAAATGCTGCATATGGTAGGTATCGGTACCTTGTTCGGTGCGATTGTTGCCGTGCCGGTAGTGGCTTACATGGGCAAAATTGTTTACAGCACACCAGGGTTGATTCAAATGATCGTCGAGAATGGAATCGATTTAGCCAATACCGGCAAGCAACGGGTTGAAGCGTTCAACAAAATTGCTGAAGCGGTTAAATAGACTGCTCAACGCAATCTTAGAAAAGGGGCTTGCAAGCCCCTTTTTTGTGCCTGTCGGTTTGCCGAACATTGATTATTTTCCGAAATGGTTGCGCGGTCCGGCGGCTTGAATAATGGTATTTGGCCCGGTAAATTCCCTGGTAGCCGGCCAGATCCCCGGCGTTTATCAGCTGTCGGAATTTTTTACAGCAGCTTTTTTGCAAGCAAACAAACTGGTTCAGTTGATTTTTTCGATTTCACTCTATTAGCTGCTCAAATTCTGCAAATTGGCGTATTAAGCAGCTGTTGTATCGGTAAAGCGGATGGTTAGCGTCAATGGCTAAGTCGAGAAAATTTACACCTGACGGTTCGACTTTTGCGGGGTTTGGTCTGCGGCTAATAAAAGTCTTTTAAGTACATAAGCTTGTGTTCTGTGCGTATGTTTTTTGCTTAACTTTTAACGTAAAAAATTTGTTAAATAATCCTGTAAGTATGCGTAAAGCAAGGGGAAGATTATGGACGCAAAGAAATTAGATACATCAACTAAAAGCAGAAATGACGAGCACTGCGACCACCCGTCCTTAGCCAAAGAATATGTCTCCGGCGTACCCACCGGAAACTTTGTTTGCGCACAATGCGGTCGTCATCTGACTTCAATTATCAGAACATCCAAAAAGTAAATTCTGCCGATTCCGCGCATGCCTTCACCGGTATGCGCTTTCAGGATCATTCTTCCAACCTTCAATTACTTTCCGGTAACGCTAGGCTTTGGCTGGCAGTGCTTTCTTGCGGCTTGAATTTACTGTCTTTGATTGATGGCCGGCTATCCCAGGGATGCACGATGCGCCTGGCTGCAGGTTGCAAAAATCTTCAAACAGGCGCAATCTTGGAGCTGTGGTACTACGGCTATTCAGGGCGTGTGCAACACGTTTTTCTGATTTAGCGGTGTGAGCTTAATTCAACCCCACAAACAGCCAGTGCAGGTCAATGCGCACTGGCTTTTTTTGGACTATCCATTTTGAAGGAAAATGTTATGGCATATTGGTATCCCGACAATTCACAGTCTATCGGCAAAACACCGCTGGTCAGGCTTAACCGTATTACCGACGGCGCTCAAGTCACCCTGTTAGCTAAAGTCGAGGGGCGTAACCCTGGATATTCGGTGAAATGCCGCATCGGCGCGGCAATGATCAACGATGCGCAACAGCGCGGCCTGCTGGGACCCGGCAAAGAGTTAATCGAGCCAACCAGCGGCAATACCGGCATCGCACTGGCCTTTGTCGCCGCCGCCCGCGGCATTCCGTTGACTTTAACGATGCCGGATACCATGAGTATCGAGCGCCGCAAATTACTGGTGGCCTACGGCGCCAAACTGGTGCTGACCGAGGGCGCCAAAGGCATGAAAGGTGCCATTGCCAAGGCTGAAGAGATTGTCGCTTCCGATCCTGAGCGCTATGTACTGTTGCAGCAGTTCAAAAACCCCGCCAATCCGCAAATCCACGAGCAGACCACCGGTCCGGAAATTTGGCACGATAGCGACGGTGCAGTCGATATTTTAGTGGCCGGCGTCGGCACCGGCGGCACCATTACCGGCGTGTCGCGCTATATCAAACTCACGCAAAGCAAACCCATCGTTTCTATCGCCGTGGAGCCGGAAGCTAGCCCGGTGTTGACTCAGTATCGCAGCGGCCAAGATATACAGCCTGGGCCGCATAAAATTCAGGGCATAGGGGCCGGATTTGTGCCCGATGTATTGGATTTATCCATGATCGATGCCATCGAGCAAGTCAGTAATGACGAAGCGATTGAGTATGCGCGGCGTTTGGCGCGGGAAGAAGGCTTGTTATCCGGAATTTCCTGCGGCGCAGCGGTCGCGGCGGCAGTGCGCGTGGCAAAACGGCCGGAAAATGTCGGCAAGACCATTGTGGTGGTACTGCCGGACTCCGGCGAGCGGTATTTGAGCTCTGCTTTATTCGAAGGCTTGTTCGATGCGCAGGGCGTGGCGGTTTGAGTCGGCGCTGAAGTTAAGGGGCAGTGGCTAAGGTTTTTGTAAAAGCTTGGCAAACTGGCTGCTGCCCCCTTTGTATTTCCGCTATATGCATTATTAGGTCGAAACATCATTTTGGCCGGTAGCTGAAATATTTCTGTATTGTGCAAAATGCGGCTGAATAATAAACAGGGAAGTCCGGTGTTCAGGGCAAAGCGGGAGGATTGAGATTGTTGACTTACCGCTATCGACCCCAAGCCGCCCTTGATCAACTCCAGTAACGACTGACCGTTATCGATACCTTCCCGAACATTCGAAGCGCCTTAACTATTACTTAAATCTTGATCATTTACACTGTTGGCCAGATGAAGAAACTTTAAAGGTCAACATGCGTTTGATATTAGCGGAAGACGATCCGATGATCGGCCAGTCGATACGGGATGGATTGCAGTTGGATGGCTTCGTGGTCGATTGGGTAAAAGACGGGGAACAAGCCAAACAAGCCTTATCTTATGCGGCGAGTGAGTACGCTTTATTGTTGCTCGACTTAGGGCTTCCGCGCCTATCCGGCCAGGAGCTACTGGTCGAACTTCGTAAATCCGGCAACGCCATCCCCGTGTTAATCCTAACAGCACGCGATGGGCTAAGTGATCGAGTCGCCGGTCTCAATAGCGGCGCCGACGATTATCTAGTCAAACCGTTTGCCCTGGAAGAACTCGTTGCCCGTATTCATGCGCTGGTACGCAGAAGTGCTGGACGCGGCACTTCAGACATTGAATACGGCGCCTTGCGCATTAACCCGCTGAGTCACGAGGCCTGGTTACGCGAAACCTTGGTAGACTTATCCGCCCGCGAGTTCGCATTGCTACATGCTTTGATGGAACAGCCGGGTGCTGTACTGTCTCGTCCGCAATTGGAAGAGCGCCTCTATGGATGGGGCCAGGAAGTGGCGAGTAATGCGGTCGATGTCCACCTGCACAATCTGCGCCGCAAACTCGGTGCCGACATTATTTTTAATGTCCGTGGCGTCGGTTTTAAAGTGGTGAAGCCATGACTACTTCTATTCGCAACCGGCTAACCTTTTGGTTAATACCCGTCTTGCTGGTTGCCGGTATCACGTTTGCCGTGCCGACTTGGCTGAACGTTCACGAAGAAATTGACGAACTATTCGACAAGGTGTTGCGTGAAGCAGCTTATTCCTTGTCCCATTCAAACAGCTTGCAAGATGTTAAACCCAACACAAACAGCTCTGGTTTAAACAGCGATGGCATTGACCTAGTCAGTCAGATCCGTGGCCCGGATGGTCGAATTCTGTTTCGATCCCATTCGTTTTCGCCATTACCGCAAGGCGGAAAACTGGGATACGACACGCTTAACTGGCAGAACCAAGACTGGCGAGTATTTAATTTAAAAACCGATAGTGGATTTGTCCAGGTCGCTCAAACGACGCAAGAACGCCGTGAAACCGCCAACGAAGTTGCCTTGCATGTATTGACGCCGTTACTGATTTTACTGCCGGGATTAGCTTTATGGGTTGGCTGGGCGATTGGTCGCGGTTTAGCGCCATTGGCTCAAGTCGCTGAAGCGGTGGCGTGTCGCAATCCTCATTCATTAGTTCCGATTCCGAATAAGGGCTTACCGGAAGAAGTTAGCATCTTAGTCAGCGCAATAAACACGCTGCTGAGTCAATTGGATCAGGCACTGGCGACGCAGCGCCAGTTTACTGCCGATGCGGCGCACGAACTGCGCAGTCCGCTCACTGCACTGTCCTTGCAGGCACAACTGGCCGAGCGTGCCACTGAACCCGCTCAGCGTGATCACGCTATGCAAACCTTACGGCAAGGTATAGCCCGTGCCAGTCATCTGGTTCAGCAATTGCTGATTTTGGCTCGCCTCGATCCGGAGGCTGGCGATTATCCGCTCACCCCGCTGTTTTTGGATGATTTGGCGCGGAACGTGGTAGCCGATTTTGCCCCGCAAGCCGCCCATCGCCACATCGATCTCGGCCTGTCGCGCGCGGATCATGTCAGGGTTGCCGGTACCGAAGAGGCGCTGCGCATTCTGCTCGGCAATCTGCTCGATAACGCCATCCGCTATTCACCAGCAGATGCACGGATTGACGTCAGTGTCACCTCCGAAGCCACTGCGATTCGTCTGGAAGTCAACGACACCGGCCCAGGTATTGCCTTGGATGAGCGGGCTCGCGTGTTCGACCGCTTCTACCGAGTATTGAACAGCGCCGAATCCGGCAGTGGTCTTGGCTTATCCATTGTGCGGCGAATAGCCGAGCAGCATCAGGCTGATATTAGGCTGGCCGATGGGGATGGTGGCATTGGCCTCAAAGTGATTGTGACGTTCCCGGAGGCGAGCGCATGACGCCTTTTGTTTCCGGCCATTTCCCAATAACGCTTCTCGCTTTGTCGTTGACGGCCTGTACCTCGCAGGGCATGGGTTTGAGTGACGTCGCTAACGATCTGGAACAACGTACCGGTCAGCATTTTGCCGAAACCGGTGCCGACGAAACCGCATGGCCCGCCAATATCTCTTTGAATGACGGCTTAGCCGATGACGAGTTGGTCAGTTTGGCGCTATGGAACAATGCGGCCTTTCGCGCGACCTTGGCGGATTTAGGCCTGTCTCGCGCCGATCTAGTGCAAGCTGGAATGCTGCCCAACCCCACTTTTTCGATGTTGATACCTTGGGGAGCAAAACCTTTGGAACTGACGATACGCTATCCCTTGGAAATTTTCTGGTTGCGCCCGCAACGGGTCGAGTTGGCTAAATTGGATGTTGAACAAACCGCGCAACGCCTGGTGCAGACTGGATTGGACTTGATTCGCGACGTCAGATTGGCGCATGCCGAGCTAACGTTAGCCAAAGAACGCCTGCAACTGGCTCAAACCGCTGTAAGCCTGAGTCACAATATCGCCGAACTCACACAAGCTAGGTTGCGCGCCGGCGATGCCAGCGAACTGGAAGTCACCAATGCGCAAGTCGATGGCCTGCAAGCCCAGGAACAACAAAGCCGCCTGCAACACGATTGCGAGATAGCGAATGAGCGTTTACGGCATCTGGTCGGCCTGAGTCTGGAACAGTGGCCCAATGCCATCAGTACGGAAGCCTCAGCCAATGGCGAAAAATTTGAGTCGGAAAAACTGGTCGCGGAGGCGTTACTGGCTCGCCCCGATCTACGTGCCGCAGAAATTAATGTAGAAGCCGCTGGCGAACGTATCGGCTTGGCGCGCGCCGAGGTATTTAATTTCACCGCCAGCCTCAACGCTAAGCAAGTCAACGGGCCTTTATTGGCAGGACCAGGCTTAGACGTAACATTGCCTATCGTTAATCAAAATCAAGGTGGCGTCGCCCAAGCCCAGGCACGCTTTGACAAGGCCGCCAGGCAATATGTCGCCACCCGACAACGGATTGCCTTGGATGTCCGCGAAGCCCATGCCCGATTGCAACAGGCCAGTGAAAGTCTGAAACAGTGGCAACAGACTATCCTGCCGCCGCTGCAAGCCGCCATACAGGATGCTGAAAACGCTTACGCGGTAGGCAATGTCACCTACCTCTTCGTACTCGAAACCCAACGCCGTTGGCTGGACGCGCAATTAAAAACCGCGCAAGCCGCCGCCGATTTACGCCGCGCCCGCGCAGAACTGGAACGCAGCGTCGGCCAGCGTCTGCAGCCTGCTTAACTTACACATTACAGGACTCAAAGGTCGGATATTTATGAACCTCGCGCATCCAAACCACAAGCCATCGACTTGTCGGCTCCTGCTGCCAGCTTTATTACTATTGGCTGGCAATCTACCGGCCGCCGAATCAACATCGCCGCCGCCTGCCAAAATAGAAAACCCGGTCAAGGAAAGTAATCTGACACAAGTCGTTTTGGCACCCGAAGCCACGAAGCGGTTGGGCATCGTTAACACTAAAATTGAAAAACGACCACTGACGCGCACGCGGTTGTTCGGGGGCGAGATCACGCTACCGGCCTTGAACGGTTCGGGAAAAGCTAACAAGCAATCGGTTTATACCATCTTGCCATCGCTGGCACCGGCGGAACTAGTGCGTTTGGCGCAATCACAAATCGATGCCGATGGTCAGGTGGAACAGGCCAAGGTGCAAGTGCAAGCCGCGCAGATAGCCTTGAATCGCACCGAACAGATGCGCCGCGACAAGGTGGGCACCGAACGCTCGGTCGATGATGCACGAATACAGCTAGGCTTGGCCGAGGCCAATCTGAAAACCGCGCACGAACGCCGCGATTTGCTTGGTCCCGCGCTGTTAGACGTCAACAACCGCAGCACGTTTTGGGTGCGGGTGCCGGTCTATGTTGATGATTTATCGGGATTGAACGCCACCGCCCAAGCCCGTGTTGGCGGGCTAAAAGATTCGCCTGAAAATGTCTATCTTCCTGCCTTGCCGGTCGCGGCGCCGCCTTCGGCTAATCCGGCTGCCGCCACTGTCGATCTGTTCTATGCGGTAAAAAATTCGGATGCCGCATTCCGCCCCGGTCAGCGGGTCGGTGTCTCAATCCCGTTGCGTAGCGAAGACGAAAATCTCGTCGTACCCTGGTCGGCGATTGTGCATGATGTAAGTGGTGGCAGCTGGATATATCAAGTGTTGGAAACTAATAGGTATATGCGCCGACGGGTACAGGTATTGCGGGTGGTTGACGATCAAGCCGCCATAACGGGCGACATCGTGGCGGGTATCGAAGTGGTTACTTCCGGTGTGGCCGAATTGTTCGGCACCGAATTTGGAGTCGGCAAATGATGCGCTGGTTGATTACCGTTGCCTTACGCCAACGTCTACTAGTGTTGGCCTTGGCTGTGGTACTGGTGATATTGGGTGTGCAAGCCGCCCGACAAATGCCGCTGGACGTGTTCCCGGAATTCGCACCGCCGCTGGTGGAAATCCAGACTGAAGCACCCGGATTGTCCACCGAGGAAGTGGAAAGCGTGATCACCGTGCCCTTGGAAAACGCAGTCAACGGCACGGCCTGGCTAAAAACCCTACGTTCCAAGTCGGTGTTGGGTCTGTCGTCAGTGGTCTGTATCTTTCAGGAGGGCACGGATTTGATGCGAGCCAGGCAGTTGGTGCAGGAGCGCATCGCCACCATCACACCACGCCTACCCGCTGTTGCTCGCGCACCGGTGATGCTATCGCCGTTATCGTCCACCAGTCGGGCGCTGAAGATTGGCGTTTCATCGAAAAAACTATCGCAGATGGAATTGTCCGAATTGGCTTTGTGGACCATTCGCCCACGCTTGATGGCGGTGCCGGGTGTGGCCAACGTAGCCATTTGGGGGCAACGTGATCGGCAGTTACAGGTACTGGTCGATCCTGATCGCCTGGCCGCCAACGGCGTGACGCTGGATTCGGTGGTGCGTGCGGCGGGCGATGCTGCCACCGTATCGGCTGGGGGTTTTGTCGATCTACCCAATCAACGCCTGCCGGTGACCCATGTGTCTTCGCTGCAAACACTGGACGATATGGCCCGCACCGTGGTGCAGTTCACTGGCGGTGCGCCGTTGCGCTTGGGCGATGTGGCTGAAATCGTTGAAAGTCATCCGCCGCCGATTGGCGATGCGGTGATCAACGATGGGCCGGGCTTGCTCCTGATCGTCGAAAAACAACCCTGGGGCAATACCTTGGATGTGACTCGCAAGGTAGAAGCGACCTTGGCGGCTTTGCAACCCGGTCTGCATGAGGTCGACATCGATCCGACTATCTTTCGTCCGGCAACCTTCATTGAACGTTCGTTAAATAATTTAAGCGACGCGTTGATATTGGGCTGCATACTTGTCGCCGTGATTTTGATTGCCTTTTTGTTCGAGTGGCGTACCGCTGTGATCAGCCTGTCGGCGATTCCGCTGTCGCTGCTGACGGCTGCGGTGGTGCTTTATTTGCGCGGCGGCACGCTTAACACCATGGTACTGGCCGGCCTGGTGATTGCAGTCGGTGAAGTGGTGGATGATGCGATTATCGACGTCGAAAACATCATGCGCAGGTTGCGGTTGAACCGAGAGGCAGTGCATCCGCTGTCAACTTTCCGGGTGGTCCTGAAGGCCTCGCTGGAAGTGCGTAGTGCGGTAGTGTTTGCCAGTTTGATCGTCGCACTGGTGTTCGTGCCGGTGTTTTTCCTGGACGGCTTGGCCGGCACCTTTTTTAGGCCACTGGCGTTTTCCTATTTATTGGCGATTTTGGCTTCGCTGCTGGTGGCGCTGACCGTGACGCCGGCCTTGTGCCTGATGCTGCTGCCGAATGCCAATCCGCGCCAAAGCGAAGCGCCGCTGACGCAGGTTTTAAAACGGCATTATCGGCAGCTCTTGCCGGCTATCGTCAGCCGTCCGCAATGGGCGACGGGTTTCCTGATGGTGGCTTTTATATCGACGGCTATCGCTTTACCGCGACTCGGTGAATCGTTTCTGCCCAACTTCAAGGAAACCGATTTTTTGATGCACTGGGTCGAAAAGCCTGGCACATCGCTGGAAGCCATGCGCCGCATTACCGTGCAAGTCAGCAAGGAACTCCGAGCAATTCCCGGTGTGCGCAATTTCGGCTCGCACATTGGCCGGGCTGAAGTCGCCGACGAAGTGGTAGGACCGAATTTTACCGAGTTATGGATTAGTTTGGATACGGCGGTTGATTACGACAGCACCGTGGCGAAAATCCAGGCCGTCGTCGAGGGCTATCCAGGGCTGTACCGCGATGTGTTGACTTATCTGCGCGAACGGATCAAGGAAGTGCTGACCGGCGCCAGTGCGACCATGGTGGTGCGTTTGTACGGACCCGACTTGGATGTGCTACGAGATAAGGCTACCGAAATCAGTAAAACCATCACTGATGTGCCGGGCATCGCCAACCTCAAGGTGGAACCGCAGATATCGGTACCGCAGATACAGATACGGCTTAAGCCTGACGTGGCAGCCAACTTTGGTTTGACAGCCGGTCAAGTGCGCCGGGCCGCAGCCACGCTAATCAAAGGCAGTAAGGTCGGCGAAATTTACCGTGACCAAAAAGTCATCGACGTGACGGTTTGGGGGGCTGAGCGGGTCCGTCATGATCTCGCTGCACTCAGGCAATTAACTATCGATACGCCATCCGGGGCACGCGTGCCGTTGGGCGATGTGGCGGACATCTACATTGCACCTACGTCGAACGAAATCAAACGAGAAAATGCCTCGCGCCGAATCGACGTTACCTGCAATGTCAGTGGCAACGATTTAGGCGGCGTGGCGAGAGAAATTGAAAGGCGCGTGAAAAACCTGACGTTTGCGCAAGGCTATCACCCGGAATTTCTGGGCGAATACGCTGCACGACAAGCATCCAGCGAACGGCTGGCGTGGTTGAGTTTGGCTTCATTGCTGGGCATCCTGGTGTTACTGCATGTCGATTTTCGCTCGCTGCGCTTAGTGCTTTTAGTGGCGTTAACCTTGCCGTTTGCATTGATCGGCGGCGTTGTTGGAGCGTTTTTAAGTGGCGGAGTGCTTTCGCTAGGCTCGTTGGTCGGTTTCATCACCGTACTGGGTATTGCTGCCCGAAACGGCATCATGCTCTTAAGCCACTATCGACATCTGGAACAACAAGAAGGCCAGGTATTTGGGGCGGGATTGGCGATGCGGGGCGCCGAAGAACGTCTGGCACCGATTCTAATGACCGCTGCCTGTGCCGGTCTGGCTCTGTTACCGCTGATCCTCAAAGGCAACGTGCCTGGTCACGAAATTGAATACCCCATGGCGGTAGTGATACTCGGTGGCTTGATTACCTCTACGTTGTTGAATCTGTTTTTGATGCCTTCCCTGTATTGCAGGTATGGCAACACTACAGCATAAAAATTAAAGAAAGTTACAGGATATTCAGTGTCAGAACACGGGTGACGTGCGGACCTTCGCAGAAGAGCGTTTAAAGAATCGTGAGTAATTGTCTTTTGGCCGATGGCCGGCGATATATTTCAGTTGCAAATAAAGCTGGTTTGCGGCGGATGATTGCAAATCGGTGGCAACGATTGCAGGTTCAGTTGCAAATAATCTCGGTTTGAATGCCCGTCAGTTGCAGCTAATTCCGTTCGAAAATTGCGCTGATTGCAGGTTTGCGCGTTTTCAATTGCAAGCCGCTACACCTAAGGGACTTCAAATTGGGATGAGCCAATTACCCAATGGAGATTATTTTGAGATGGTAATCTCTGGCGCACCCTGTTGTGACAACTCAGTTATGGTCATTTGGAATATCTGATGTAGCAAGCGAAAGCTCTCCCGATTCCATTGATAGCCTTCTTCTGGCTTAACGGCATAGTGTAATCCGCCGTAAGTAACGCTCAAATCCACATCGTCTAGCATACTTTCTGATGCCAAAACTTCTAGGGTATGGATCGGGTTTTCGCTGACGAAGGGTGAGCGCGGGTCTTTGTCTACGTTATATTCAGGTTCGTCCTTGATGTCGCGACCAATGAAATTCACTATATTGTAAAAACTGCGCAAGCGGAAAAATCCATGTATCGGTACTTCACCACCTGGATAGCCAGGGCGAATATCGACCATCACATCATTGCTGGCACCGTTATCCGCTTCTTCGTTAAGTTTGATACGCTCCTCGTTGCTCAACGACTGTGGATCATAGTTTGTCAGGATAATACGCCCGCTAACTCGTTTACTTAGCTTCAAATGGCGCTTGTCGGCGTTATAGTCAACTTTGAATTCCTTTTGTAGTTCAACCAGTCGCTCCGGAGACAGGGATTCTGAGGATAAATCCCAATTAGAATCAAACAACAACGGCTCTACGAATAATGCATTTCGATCCTGAATAGATGAAATGTGGGACACGACTTGCCGGAACAACTTGTAACCGTCTTTATCTGATGGTTTGTTGTTGTAAACCCTATCTTGATGATCGTTTTCAATTCGTAATTCGCCTGCCAGTAATCGCAGGATAAGGTCAACATCAGCACCTTGTCGCAACAACATCGTCAGTTTGCTTTCCTGAAAGGGCGTTAACAAGCGTTTGGTAAATTCTTCGCCTTCCATCGGTATGATGCTAATCGTTGGATTTTCGGAAACCGTACCGCCCAATATCGGCGTGATCAACGAACCCGTTGGACCGGTCATAGCTGGCGTAGCCCCGGCATTAAATTGGAAATTAAACGTGGCGGCGATATTGGATACACCGGTGAAATGTAAGGGTTGGTGTTGATGGGCGCGAGCAATATTGAGTAATAGCAACTCCGAAAGAATTTCGGAAGTTGACTGGTCATAAGCAATAACCGCATGGTCCAGTGCATAGGGCGAAACACAAGCTTGTAGCGACATCAAGCTACTTAAAATGATCAACCGCAGTGATTTTTTCGTGGAGACGGCCAAGAAGCCGTGCCCTTTGATTGCCGAATGACGCGGTGCGAATACTCTAAAAAGCCTATCGATGATCATGTCTATGATGAATGTCGGGGTAGTGTGGATGTTTATGACTGATTTCTGTATGCAGATGAAAATGAGCATGGGGCTTGCCGCTATCCCAGTCAACTTCATGCGAGTGCTGGTGATGCACATCATGAACATGACGATGGGAATGTTCCAACTCTGAATGGGTATGCTCATGTAAATGGTGTTCAGCCAGGTGCAGCAAGACACCGAGGCCCATTAAACCCGATGCCAGCCAAAATGCTGGACTAGTGGCTTCATTTAACAAGACCAGAGCCACAGCGGCTCCAATAAATGGCGCCGTTGAGAAATACGCACCCGTTCGAGCCGTTCCCAAACCACGCAACGCCAGTACAAACAGTGTCAAACTAATGCCGTAGCCAACTAATCCAAGCGTCAGGGTCTTCAACAAGATAACGGTACTCGGCGCTGTTGCATCCAGGCTTAAGGCCAATCCACAGTTGACTGTGCCTGCGATCAAACCCTTGCCTGCGGCAATAAACAACGCATCCGCCGCAGACACTTTACGCGTTAAATTGTTATCAATTGCCCAACAGAAACAGGCTGAGGCGATTGCCATCGGCCCTAGCCAATTTGATGAGGATACTTCACCGGATGGCCAAGACAGTACGATTCCGCCGGCAACGATGGCAACCATGCCGAGCACGACGCGGCGGTCAGCATTTTCTCGAAACACAATCCAGGCAATCAAGGCGGTGAGCACGGCTTCCAGATTAAGGAGCAGCGATGCGATAGACCCACTGGTAACCGTTAATCCTATTAGCAACAGCACGGGGGCCAACACGCCACCAAATACAATGCCGCCGATTAACCAAGGCCATTCCGGAGGCATCAGCCCAGAAGGCTTCCAGCCTAAATCACGAATCAGTCGTGTGAGGCTCAGGCCAATGCCGCTACCCAGATAGAGCAATCCCGCCAATAAAATCGGCGAAACCTCGCCAACTAGCAACTTGGCAAAGGGGGTGCTGGCTCCAAACAGGATGGCCGCCATCAACGCATAAATGACGCTAGGGTTCATGGTTACATCGTCGTTATCAGGAGAAAGGCAAGATACAAGACCCCATTGATTAGCAGCGCCCAAATGGGGAGTCCTTTTCCATGCTTTTGAGAGTTGATGCGCAGCCAAGTGGCGGCAAGCGTCGTAATCAAAACGCCGGATAACACTTCGATACGAGGTTGCCAGGGTGTCAGCATAATACCGATTGCCGGAAGCAGGGTGCCCTGAAACACCATGGCGCCGGTGATGTTGCCAAAGGCCAACGTATCTTTGCCGCGTCGAATCCAGAGAATACTATTGATCTTCTCGGGTAGTTCGGTGGCTATCGGAATAATCAGCAGGGATAACAAGAGCGCGGAAATACCCAGTAAGTGTGCAGCGCCTTCAACCCCCGAGATAAATCCCTCAGCACCATACACAAGCAGAGCAAGCCCCATCGCCAATTGCAGCAAAATTGTGATCAGATTGGTTGGCAGCCCCAGTCGGGCGATGTACATTTTGGTTCCCGCTTCCGTGGCATGGCCATCCTGAACCAAATGGGCCGAAGCACGCAGGGTCAGCATGATGTAAATAAAATAGGTCAAGACCAGCGCAATCCCCAGCGCAGCTCGGATATAACGCTCCTGCTGAGGAATATACATGGCCACTGCGGCTAGTACGAACGCAAACAGAAAAAAGTTAAGGTCACGGATGAAACCCGTCCGCTCAGGGCGAATATGTCCCGCGAACCCTCGTCGCCGCAGAACCGAAAGCGCCATCAAACTCGTCGATAAGGTTGATAACATGAGTGGCGCACCGAGGATAGCGCCGACGCCGATTTCTTCATTGATATTGACATTGGCTGTGCCCGCTAACAAAGCTAGCAGCGGAACCATGGTTTCCGGTAGCGCCGTACCAACCGCCGCGAATAATGAACCTGTTACGCCTTCGGAAATTTTGAGTTTTTCGCCTAGATGTTCTAATGCATTGGTAAATAGTTCCGATGCCAGCAAAATAACAATCAGCATCACGAACAGCGTTAAGAAATAAATAGTCACTGATTGCGCCTGTAATTTTAGGTTCGAGCTTGCGTTATTAACGATCAGGGCCTATTTTCGCCCTTTACCATTTACCACTTGTTTAATCTTTTTACTCTCGAAATGTTTCAGCCCGATAAAGGTTCCGCAGCCGATTAATGCCATTCCCACGATGAACGCACCATAAGCGAAAGGCCAGGGAATACCTGCGGTCATCATGGAAAACTCCGACATACCGCCGATGCCTGCGAGAATATTGATAGGCATGAACACCACACCCAGCACGGTGAGCTGATTAACCCGACCGTTTTGGTTGATATTGATAAAACCAATGGTGGCATCCATTAAAAAGTTGATCTTGTCGAACAAGAAAGCGGTATGGCTATTCAATGACTCGATATTCCGTAGAATCTGCTTAATATCGATCACCTGTCGCTTGGAAAGAATCCTGCTTTGCATTAAAAAACCCAGTGCACGCTGCGTGTCCAAAATGTTACTGCGAATTTGACCATTCAAATCTTCTACTTCAGCGATTTCAGCCAAAACAGTGGCCGCTTCCTGGTCAGACATCTTTTCGCTTAATACTTGTTTACCCACTTTACTGAGTGTTCGGTAAATATCTTCCAGTGAGTCGGCAGAATATTCCACATCCGCCCCATACAAATCGATCAACAGATCAAAGTTATCGGTGACATAACCAGGTCGGGTGCGGGCACGCTGGCGTTGCAAGCGAAAGACGGGTAATTCTTCGTTACGCAGTGAAAACAAAATACCTTCATGTAGGATGAAGGCGACTGGGACGCTGCGCGAATGATCGTATTTATCGAGTAAGAAGTTCGAGTGGAGATAAATATCATTTGTCTCCTCGACGTGAAACCGGGTGCTGACCTCAAGATCGGTTTCATCCCCTGGATCGGGTAACTCCAGACCGAAGTGTCGACCAACATATAGACGCTCCGCCGGACTGGCACTGAGCAAATCAATCCAAATGGGTTGAAAACCATCCAAATCTTTTCGACAGGTCACCGAAACTTGTCTAAGCCGCCCATCCGCGAGTTCAAAGGCATTGATCTGACTGTCGGCAAAATCTGGTTCCTGAATACCTGCAACTTGTTCACGAAGGGTGTCGGGAACTTCCCAGAGAATCTCGTTTTTCCGCTCTTCAGGCGTTTTCTGCCAAAGTAATTTGGCATCGTCAATAGTTAAGGCCTCAAGAATCGCAGCAATTTCAACAACCGGTAACTTTTTCAGTAAGGACTCAATTTCGGCGAGATGTTGTCGATGGACTAAGGTTTCGACAATTTCTTGGCGAGGTGTATGTTGGCTGTGAACCATGCCTTCCACCAATTTATGTTTGTGGAGTAGCTCTTGGATTTTTTCTAAGGACATGATGACTGTAATGATCCGAGTTTGATGATTCAAGTGTAACTTCACCATTATAAGTTACCCGTTCAACAAACCCCCATCTGACATCTTATCTGGCGGTTTTGCCCGGCTAATGCGATCAGACTGTCGTGGACGCTGATTCTAGTAAAATGCTCTACGAATGATTTCGGGTTGGACCTGACAGGCAAACTTATCCGCACAATACAGCGCACCGCAAATCACTATTTCCAAATCAGGAGGGATTTTGTGACAAATAATATCGACCACAGCATGGTGATGAAGTGCGTGGCTTATGAAAATGGCATCAGCATCGGTGATGTTACGTTAGAAGACATCAGCGAAGTGTTGAAACGCGAACACACGTTTGTATGGTTGGGTTTACGTGAAGCGAACAAAGAGTTGCTGTTAAAAATTCAGGAAGAATTCGGATTGCATGATCTGGCGATTGAGGATGCCTGTTCCGCTCATCAGCGGCCTAAAATCGAGGAATATCAGAACTCGGTATTTATGGTGCTAAATACCGCTCAACTTGGCGACGATAGCGTGAAACTTGGCGAAACACATGTGTTTCTCGGTCCTCGATTTTTAGTTACGGTGAGACATGGTGCCTCTCACAGCCTAAGCAAAGTCAGATTACGTTGTGAAGCTATGCCGCAGCAATTAGCCAAAGGACCTGGATTTGCGCTGTATTCGATCATGGACTTCATCGTCGATAACCACATGCCTGTGATCGATGGCTTGCAGACCCGTTTCGATGTTTTGGAATCGGCGATTTTTCAATACAAACCCAGCCGGCAAACCATGGAAGGCCTATACGAACTAAAACGTGAATTACTCTTATTAGAAGGCGCTATCACACCGGTGATCGACATCTGCAACGAGTTAATGCGTTTTCATAATGACATGATTCCTAAAGATGTGCGGGTGTATTTCCGTGATATTGCCGACCATATCAAACGTATCCATCAAAGCATTCACAGCATGCGGGAAATGTTGCTTGCCGCCATGCAAGTTCATTTGACCTTTGAAACTGTCAGACAGAACGATGTCGTCAAAAAGCTGGCCGGTTGGGGGGCAATACTTGCAATACCCACCATGGTCTTTAGTTGGTATGGAATGAATTTTAAGCACATGCCTGAATTGGATTGGGAATTCAGTTACCCCATAGTAATTGGCATCGTGTTTTTGGGTAGCGCATTGCTATATTGGCGTTTGAGAAGAGCTCATTGGCTATGACCAACTGATTACGTAGAATAATTTTGCTTAAACATCTTCTATTACCCGCCGGAGTAGACAGGGCTATATTGCCCATCATTATTGGAAGGGCATTGCGGGCTTTTTCCGATGGCTTTGTTGCAGTGCTATTGCCCGCATATTTGTTGGCCTTGGGTTTTGATACGTGGCAAGTTGGGGTGATAGCAACATCGACACTGTTAGGATCGGCCATGGCTACACTGGCGGTGGGAGCCTGGGGGCATAAAGTCCATGATCGCGAATTACTGCTAGTTGCTGCGTTATTGATGATCTCGACTGGGTTCGCCTTTGCCAGTCAAACGTCATTCTGGCCATTGTTGATGATTGCCTTCATCGGCACACTCAATCCCAGCTCCGGTGACGTCAGCTTGTTTCTGCCACTTGAGCATGCTCGACTGGCTGAGGCGGCCCACGATCAAGCTCGGACAGCACTGTTTGCCCGTTATAGCCTTGCCGGTGCATTGTTCGCGGCTTTGGGTGCTTTATCGGCGGGACTGCCAGATTATCTTGTCCAAACTATTGACATCAACAGACTTGATGGCTTTCGATTCATGTTTGTCCTTTATAGTCTTATCGGCTTTACTATTTGGCTACTGTATAGACGCTTACCACAGTCACATACTGAACAGCGAAAGCCAGCACAGCCATTAGGACCATCCAAGTCAGTAGTGATAAAACTGGCGACCTTGTTTTCCCTGGATTCCTTCGCTGGCGGATTAGTCGTCAATTCGCTGTTAGCGCTTTGGCTATTCAAGCGATTCGATTTGTCATTAGCCGCAGCTGGTTCGTTTTTCTTTTGGGCCGGTTTGCTGACGTCCTTATCCCAGTTGGTTGCACCACACTTGGCAAAACGGATTGGACTGATCAATACCATGGTGTTCACGCACATCCCTGCAAATCTCAGTCTAATCGGGGCCGCATTTGCGCCTGACATCGAAACAGCACTCGGTTTGTTGTTGCTGCGATCCTTATTATCCCAGATGGATGTGCCGGCTCGAAGCGCATTTGTGATGCTGGCGGTGACCCCTGAAGAGAGAGCGGCGGCGGCTAGTTTTACATTGGTACCTCGGAGCTTGGCGTCTTCGCTCAGTCCAACGCTAGGAGGGGCTTTATTTACAACTGGTTTTTTTGCGCTTCCATTGGTGGGGTGCGGGGTTTTGAAGATTGCCTACGATCTGATGTTGTGGCGCGCTTTCAGAAAATTCGAGGCTAAAAATTAGCTGAATTGATGTGAAATAGAGTTTACGATATTTTCGCATATCATTTGAAGATGACTATCCAAAGTCCTGAAGAGCACGAAATTTAAGGATGTGACCGCTTGAGCGCTCAAGAAAAATCGGGAAATCCGTTGCTGGGCCGCCGGGCAATAAAAATCCTCCCCAACTGGTCTCTGTCGGGGGATTATTAGAGAAAGCAAAAAATGGAAAATCGCGTGCTAAGACTTGTCAATGCTGCGCAGCTCTCGGGCTGATTGTCGTAAAACGCCGAATGCAGAATGAAGAAACAATCCTGCGATTAGACTTCCAACGATGATGTCTGGCCAACGCGAAGAGAGCTGGTAGCTTGTACCAGCAGCTAACAGAACTCCAACATTGGCGATTAGATCATTGCGGGAGCATAGCCAAGTCGAACTCATATTGAGGTTATCGCTGCGATACCGGTAAAGCAGGAAAAAGCAGACAAGATTGGCAAACAACGCTAAAGCACCAACGATCCCCATCATTTCGATACCTGGCATGATCGGGTTGAATACCTTGTAACCGGCTTCTCCGAGAACGCCAAGACCAAAGGCTAGCATGAAACAGCCTTTCACCACAGCTGCCATCGTCTGCCACCGCGCCGAACGGGCTAGCACGAAAAGGCTGAAGCCGTATACCAGTGAGTCGCCCAGCATATCTAGCGCGTCGGCAAGCAACGAAGTGGAGTGTGCCTGGAGTCCCGCTGCACTTTCCACAAAAAACATGGCGGCATTGATGACAAGCACGATCCACAGTACCCGACTGTGGCTTTGGCGCATGGCGGTTAACTCGCAACTTTTATTTTCACAACAACTGGCCATTTTTCGTCCTCGCATTGGCTGATAAGGCAGCAATCTGCCCCGATTCTTGCCAATTTAAGACCCTATAGTTAGTATAGAGTCAAGTGTGTAATGCAGATGAGGTAATACGCTCCAAATGCCCAACAATTTGAAGATTGGTGACCTGGCCAAAATGGCAGGTTGTCAGGTGGTAACCATTCGTTACTATGAGCGGGAAGGCTTGTTGCCGGAACCGGCTCGATCTGATGGCAACTACCGTTTGTACGCCAACAAGCACCTCGAGCAACTTCATTTCATTCGCCATTGCCGATCGATGGAAATGACGCTCGAGGACATCCGGCTGTTACTCAGATTCCGAGACACGCCAGAGGAAAACTGCAGCGAAGTAGACGCTTTACTCGATCAGCATATCTGTGATGTGGTCAACCGGATCGCGCAACTCAAATCACTGGAAAGTCAGTTGAGAAACTTGCGCGGTCAATGCCGTAGTGCCCGAGCCGCCAAAGATTGTAGGATTCTGCAGGGCCTGTCTTCGGAAACAGACGGGCAAACATAACGATGATGTAACGAATGAGCTTTACAGATGTCAAATGATCGCTATAAACCAGCCGTTCGGAGAACTGATTTTTGAATTTTTCACAGACCGCTTTTGGCCGATTGAAGCCAGATGCTTGGAAGTGCCAACCAACCCCAAATGCACATGACTGTTATCTCTATGCTAAGTCAAAGCAAGCAACTGTTTGACTCCCGGCGCGCCCAATCACCAGCGCTCCCGGTAATCATATCGGGGCATCGGCCGCGGCGGATAGCCGTAATAGTCCAGCGGCGGCCGCGCGAAATAGCGCGGCGGCGGGGGAGGGTAATAGCCCAATCTTGCCGGGCCATGCATCCTAAAATATGGCCGGTAAGCATGCCCGTGATGGTGATGATGCCGCCTATGGTGGCCATGTCCCCAATCGTCTCCATGTGCCAAAGCGGTTCCGGACCATAACACGCCGATTAACAATATCGTTATAAGCCTGAACATATATCCTCCTTTGTGGGATTGTTTCAGTCGCAGCGGATTGTTCGCCTTTTTGCTTAAAAACCTCTTAATTCCGCTGCGCTGTTTGAAAGCAGAGCAGATCGAATGCCGACTTGCACATCGCTCAAACCATTGGCGCCACATTCCCGAAGCGCTTCAAATCCCGGATTTCGTACTTCTCAATTTATTTGCACCGTGTTTAAGGCAGGCTGTCCCAAAAAACCGGTTCATGCGCCTGTGGGCAGGCTGAGTAACATCGCCACATTAAAGTTTGATGAAAATGCCGATTTGAATGAACCTTGCTGGTTTGCCCGGGAATAAACGCTGCACGTAACCACGGTTTTGTCTGGTTACCGAAATTGAACCGGGCGTCAGATTATCCTCACTGGAAACTAATGGCGCCCGCATAATGACGATGCAGCAAAAGGAATCCGGGCCATGACGCTTAGCAAGCAATCCAAAAGAATCATTGTGTATTCTCACGATACCTTCGGTCTGGGCAATATCCGGCGGATGCTGGCTATTTCTAAATCCTTGGTGGATGCCGACCCGAATGTTTCGGTACTGATCCTGTCCGGCTCGCCGATGTTGCATGCCTTCCGGATTCCGGATCGGATCGATTACATCAAATTGCCTTGTCTGTCGCGTAGCGTGAAAGGCGATTATTCGGTGAAGTTTCTGGACATGGAATACGCCCAATTGCTCACACTGCGCAGCAATATCATCCTCAGCGCGGTGCTCGATTTTGACCCCGATTTGATTCTGGTCGATAAAAAGCCCTACGGCGTCAGTGACGAGTTGGGCGCGGCTTTGAATTTGATGCAGCGCCGTGGCCACCGTGCGAAGCTGGTTTTGTTGTTGCGCGACATCCTCGACAGTCCGGAAAGCACGATACCGGTCTGGAAGAAAAACGGTTACCACGACGCCATTCAGTCGCACTACGACAAGGTGTTGGTTGTCGGTTCGCCGGAGATTTACGACATGCGCAAGGAATACGAGTTTCCCGACGCCAGCCATGAAAAAGTCGACTTCTGCGGCTACATCGCCCGCGAACGCAGCGACAAACGCGCCGGTGAGATTCGGCAGCAAATCGGCTGCACCCAGGAACGACTGGTGTTGGTGACAGCGGGTGGCGGTGAAGACGGCTACCAATTGCTGCATAGCTATCTGGAAGGCTTGAATCGGCAAGATCTGGGCGACAACACCATGACTCTGATGATTTGCGGCCCGGAAATGTCGGAAAGCCGCCGCCACCAGCTCGAAGTTTTGGCTCGCGGCTGTCGTAACGTGGTGATTCAGGAATTTAACACCGACATGATGGCCTGTATGGAAGCCGCTGATTTGGTGGTCAGCATGGGCGGTTATAACTCCACCTGCGAGCTATTGACCCTGCGTAAACGGGCGATTTTGGTGCCGCGCGTCAAACCTTCGCAGGAGCAATGGATACGCGCGGAACGCCTGGCCCTGCAAGGTTTGGTGCGCGCCATTCACCCCAACAATCTGACGCCCAAATTGCTGATGGATACCGTCCGCGAGGAATTGCGCCGCACCAACGTCCACCACAGCCGGATGTATCAAATCGACATGGGCGGCTTGCCGCGCATCAGCCAGTCAATCAGCGACCTGCTTTACGACTGCGCGGCAAACATGCCGGCACCGATCAGGGCCTCAACTCGTAGCGCTAGCGCAGACTAACCCTATTCGCTCGATGTAACGAACGGCCTGAATAACGCCGACCGGATAACTTTGGATTTTACAATGCAAAACCATGATAGCCAGGCGCAAGTCGCCTACATCCTCAAAGGTTTTCCGCGCACCTCGGAAACCTTTATCACCAATGAAATCCATTTATTGGAAACCTTAGGCCTCAAACTGTCGATCTTTTCGATCAAGCAACTCGAGGGCCAAAAGCACCATGCCGTGGTTGACCAGATCAAAGCGCCGGTGACTTATCTGCCGCAAGCCGACGATTTGACCGGCCGCAGCTTTTGGATCTGGCTGAAGGAAAACCTGCCTAAATTCACAGCCAGCCACGGCCGGTTGTTTCTGAAGCGGCCGATTGCCTATATCGGCGCTTTGCTGGAATGTTTCAGTATGTCGATCAAATACCGCGAAAGCGGGTGGGACTTTCCGCGCACGGTTTTCATCAAGGAATTTTTGCAAGCCGGCACTATCGCCGAATCGGTGTTGCGGAATCCGGCCATTCGCCATCTACACGCGCATTTCTGCCACGGCGCCACGACGGTGGCAATGTTTGCCAGCCGGATCAGCGGCCGGCCTTTCAGCTTTACCGCCCACGCCAAAGATATTTACCTAAAGGAATTGAATCCCGGTGATTTGTTGCAAATCAAAATGCGTCGCGCCAAATTTGCCGTGACCTGCACCGGTGCCAACCAGCAACATCTGGACGCCTGCAAAGGCAGCGATATTGCCGTGCACCGGATTTATCACGGCCTGGACACCGATTTGTTTGTGCCGGAGCCACGCGAGCAAGCCGCCGCTGACCCTGTTCCAACCATTCTGTCAGTTGGGCGGCTGGTCGAGAAAAAAGGCTTCGATTATCTGGTCAGAGCCTGCGCGATACTGCGCGACCGCGGCGTCAAATTTAACTGCCGTATCGTCGGTGGCGCCGATAAGTACGCGCAAGTAATCAAACAACTGATCGCCGAACTGGATTTACAAGATGTGGTCAGCCTGCCCGGCGCGGTAACGCAGGAAGAACTACGCGGTATTTATCAGCAAGGCGATGTGTTTGCGCTGCCGTGTCTGGTGGTGGACAACGGCGACCGCGACGGCATTCCGAATGTCTTGGTCGAAGCGATGGCGATGGAAATGCCGGTCGTCTCCACCGACATTTCCGGCATCCCGGAACTGATTCAAGACCAAATCAACGGCCTGCTGGTACCGGAGAAAAATGCCGCAGCCATGGCCGATGCCATCGAACGTTTGTTAAAAGATCAGGCTCTGCGCCAGCGCCTGGGCCAAGCCGCGCGGCAAAACGTCTGCCGGGATTTCAACTCCCGCCACACCACGGTAGCCTTGAAAAATCTGTTCGACGCCTGCCTGGCAGGTGAAATGGTGGAAGCGCATGTCTGCTGTACTGAACATTCTTAATACCTACCCGCGTCTGCAGGCGCTGGCAGCGCCGTATTGCGATATGTCTGCAACAGAATTGCTGGCGTATTTCCATGGCCGGCGGCATGTCCGCTATTTTTCGGTGATCGACGAAGAGCAAAATACCCCGGAAAAACTGGACGGCGTATTGCGCAATCGCTTTGATTTCAACCACGAGGCCTATCAGCTGAATGATGACTTCGACTGGCTCAGCAACCCCAGCGCCGATGTCGAATGGCTGATCCTGTTGCACAAGTTTTATTACGCGGTCGGCTTGGGCCGGCGCTTTGCAGAGACCGGCGATCGGCGCTACCGCGATAAATGGCAAGCGCTGACTCGTCGTTGGATAGCTAGCGTACCCATTGATTTTCTCTCCAGCGACGTCACCGGCCGCCGCGTGCAAAACTGGATTTTTGCCTACCGCTATTTTGTCTCGGCGGCCAACCAATTGGCCATCGATGCGCAGTTTCATCTGGATTTTCTGGCCTCGCTACAACAACAAGTGGCTTATCTGTGCGACCACCTGACCCCGGCCCGCAATCACCGCACCCTGGAGCTTTACGCGATTTTTCTGGCGGCAGTGGTGTTTCCGGAATTATCCGGTGCCGACGATTGGTTGAAATTTTCGATTGCCGAATTGCAACGCAACCTGCAAACCGACTTGCTTGCCGACGGCGTGCATTGCGAGTTATCGACCGATTATCACCACATTGTCCTGCGCAACTTTCTAGGCATTCGTCGCTTGGCGATGATGAACGACATCGCGCTGCCGGCCGACATGGACGCAGCCATCAAAAAGGCTCTGAAATTTTGCCTGCATGCGCATAAACCCGACGGTTTTATTCCGGCCATCAGCGACGGCGACAGCGCCAATTTCCTTGACTTACTGCGCCAAGGCCACGAGCTGTACCAAGATGAGGCGATGCTGTACGTCGCCACAGCCGGCCAACAAGGCCAAGCACCGGCAGAGCGTTCAAAAACCTTTACCGCCAGCGGCTACAGCATCTTGCGCAGCGGCTGGGGTGATCAAGGCGAAGCGTATCAAGACGAACGCTATTTGTTTTTCGATTGCGCGCCGCTGGGGGCCGGCAATCACGGACATCTGGATTTACTGAATATCGAAATGGCGGCTTACGGCCGCTCGTTGATCGTCGATCCGGGCCGTTACACCTACGACGAATCTGGCGACACCAATTGGCGAGTGCTGTTTCGCGGCACCGGCTATCACAACACCGTGCAGGTGGACGGCAAAAATCAGGCGCTTTACGCGCCGCATACTCGCAAATACAAGATTCAAGGCCCGGAGCCGGTGCGCGAATTCAAGTGCGCGCTGCACCGGCCGGGATTTGACTATCTGCACGGCATCGCCGCCAGTCATGAATATCCGGTGATTCACGAGCGCAAAATCCTGTTCATCGCCGGCGAATACTGGCTGATCTGCGATGTGCTGCGTGCGAAACAAAACCACGACTACGAACTGCTGTTTCATCTGGATGCGCTAGCCCAGCAACGCACGACAACGCGAGTCGATGCCGCCGGCTTGCGCGTCGATTCGCCGAATCTGCTCATGCTGCAAGCCGCGCAACCGGATACCCAACTAACGCTGGAGCAGGGTTTTATCTCGCCCAGCTACGGCGTCAAACACCCGTCCCCGGTCGTCAAGTTTGCCGCGCATGCCGCCGACTATTGCTTTCTGACCGTGCTGTTTCCTTATCAATCGACGCCGCCGCGGCTGACACTGGAACAGCTGCCGGTCAGGCAACACGGCCAATCGGTGGGCAATACCATAGCCAGTGCCCTGCGAATTCACAGCCAACAGGCACACGGGGAATACCACGACACGCTATTTCTAGCGCACCGCGAGGGCGGCAGTTACGCGTTTGCCGATTTGCAAACCGATAGCGCATTCGTATTCCGCCGCCAGGACAATCAAGGTCGGGTGATTGCCTGGCATACCGAATCGGCTGCCGCGGCACGGGGATAAATGATGAAACCCGAATATACCGTGATGGATACATTGGCTCGGTCAGGCAACCCCGGTCCCGGTAAGCCGGCGTTATTGATTCCGCCTTTCGATGCGTGGTCACCCGCCGAGGTGCTGGCGCATTTTCGCCAGCGCGGCGTCGACAACTACTTTCCGCTCAAATCCGGAAAAGCCAAACATGTCGCCAGCGCGGCGCCGATTCTCGACAACCAATTTACCCTGAATAACGAAACCCACCGCTTAAGCAGCGGATTCGATTGGTTGCATAATCCCAGCGCCGATCTGGAATGGTTGATTCTGCTGCACAAGTTTTATTACGCCCGCGATCTGGCCTTGGCTTACGACTACAGCGGCGACGAACGTTATGCCGAAAAATGGGTAGCATTGGTCGGTTCCTGGATCAAGCAAGTGCCGGACGGGTTTGTGAACAGCCAGGTGACTGGCCGCCGCTTGCAGCAATGGCTGCTGGCTTACCATTACTTCGTGCCTAATCGAAACTGCCGAGCAATAAGCGCCGAATTTTTGCAGGCTTTTTTGCATTCGATACAGTCACAGGCGGTCTTTCTCAGCCGCAATCTAACCCCGGAAGGCAATCACCGCACCATCGAGCTGTCAGCGATTTTCACGGTTGCGATTTTATTTCCGGAGCTCGGCGCCTCGGCAGACTTGCTGGCCTTTGCCCAACGCGAACTGCTGGCCAATCTGCGCCAAGATTTCCTGGCCGACGGCGTGCAAAAAGAGCTGTCCACCGACTATCACCATACGGTGTTGAAGAACTTTCTGCGGGTTCGCGAACTAGCCGATTTAAACGGCATGACCTTGCCCGAGCCATTTGATGCCGTCATCGAAAAAGCCCTGGAATTTTCAATTTACGCCCACAAACCCGACGGCTGGCTACCGGCCATCAACGACGGCGACGTCAACAGCTACTTGTCTCTGTTGGGTAAAGCCGAACACTATTATCCCAGCGAGGCGTTGCGCTATGTGCTTAGCCAAGGTAAGCAAGGCCAGCCGCCGGCGCAACGCTCGCGGCTGTTTGCCGACAGCGGTTACTGTATTTTGCGTAGCGACTGGGCCGAACGGCCTCATGCCGACGGCCGTTACCTGTTTTTCGATTGCGGCGATTTGGGTTTTGGCAGCCACGGCCATTACGACTTATTAAGTTTTGAAATGGCCGCTTTCGGCCGTTCCTTGATAGTCGATCCGGGCCGGTTTACCTATCACGAACACCAAAGCGACGATGTCAATTGGCGGTATGCGTTTAAAGGCACGGCCGCACACAACACGGTCATGATCGATGGCAAAGATCAAATGGCCTACCAATGCCATGAGCCGGTCGGCCCGCAACCCCACGCCGGGGTAATCCGTTTTGAATCGAATCAAGGCTTTGATTTTGTGCATGGCCGCGCACTCAGCCCGCGTTACGAAGTCGATTATCAGCGCAGCATCTTCTTTGCCGAAAACGAGTATTGGATTGTCAGCGATCTGTTAAGCGGCGGCGCCAGCCATAGCTACCAACAATATTTTCATTTGCCGCCGCCATCTCTAGCGCCAATCCAGCTGCTGAACAGTCAGCAAGGCCAGGGCATTTGCCTGCCTAACCTAATAATCGCGCAGGTGCCGCGTATCGAGGTGGCGATGCGCATTGAATCCGGCTGGTTTTCGCCGGAGTATGGCGTCAAACACGCCGCGCCGGTGCTGTGTTTCAGCCAAGAGGGCGACGGTACCCGTTGGTTTCAAACCGTGCTTTATCCCTATCGGGATGACGCGCCAGACATCCGGATCGACAGCTTGCCGGTCAGTCAGTCGCAGCATCTGGCAACGCCAATGCAGGCCATGGCTTTGAGTATTACCTTAAAGACCGCCGACACCGTTTATCGCGACTGTTTTTTTGTTAGCCATATCAATAAGCCTGCGGAATACCGCTTTGCGGATATTGTCTGCCGGGCGCGGCTGTTGTTCGTACGTCGCAATCCGCTGGGGGAGATCGTCAGCTTGCAAGCCGATGCCGCCGAAAGTCTGAGCATTGCCGGCCGCACGCTATTAGACAGCCTCGACAAACCGGTTGTATTGAATTATCGGCAAAGCCCGACCAATCCAGCACCATCAGCAGCTTGGGAGTGCGCGGCATGAATCAAGACCCGCAATTTCCGCAGATGCCGACGGCATTGAATCCGACCTTGATGGGCCCTTTGCTAAATTGGCTGCTGGACGATGCGGATAATCCAGCGTCCGGATGCGGCTGGCAGATCGGCGAAAAACGCTACAAACCGGGGAAGAGCCTGTTGGTGGGTTATCGGTGGACTGGACAATCTGACAATCCGCACACCCGCTTTGCCACCGGGCGGCTATGCTCGCCGGCCGAGGTCAATCGGGAATTTGAACGGGAACTCGCCAAACGCCCGGACTTGGCGAAAGGCGCGCTGACGCTATTACAACACCCGGCCATGCTGGTGTGGGCGTTTCCGTATGATCGCAAACTGCGCCAGCTGCCCACGCTGCTGGACCACGCGGCGATGGCGATCCGCCTGCAAGCACCCGACCTGCTTGGCATGCCTCTAGAAAGTTTGCAATCCGAAGTGTTGCATTATCTTGCCGAATGTTCCTGCATGATTCGTTACAGCGTGCAAACTGCCGAATCAGCGCAGCCGCGGCCGGTGTATGCCAAAAATTATGCCGATGACGCGGGCCGGGAAACCTTTGCCGTCATGCGCCAACTTAACGGGTCATTTAACTGGGGTGCCGAGGCGTTGGCTTTTGACGCGGACACGCTGACGCTTTGGCAAGACCATCTGCCCGGTCAGGCTTTGACGTGGGCGGCGTTGCAGGCAGACATGGATGGGGCGCTGGCCGATAAGATGGCACAGTGCGTGGCGGAGTTGCACGCCTGCCATATCGATACGCCAAGATGTTACACGCAAAGCGATGTGGTGCAGGGTTTGTTGGATACGCCAACGCTGGCCGAGCAAGTTCGCCCGGAATGGGCCGGTCGAATTGCCCGCTCGGTAAACAGTTTGTTGGCGCAGGCGCCGCGTCAAACGCCATCTGAGCTGGCGACGCTGCACCACGACTTGAAACTGAATAACTTTTTATATGACGGTCAGCGCTTGGGCTTGATCGATATGGACTGCGTATGCCTCGGCGATCCCCTGCTGGATCTGGCCAGCCTGATCGCCAATATTTATTTAAACGGCATCCGCGATGCGGCCTCGATTGAATCCATCCATCCACTGGTCAATCGCTTGGTATTGAGTTACCAACGTCACCGTCGGCAGACGCTGAATTTGGCGGATTTACGTTGGCAGGTTGCCGCCGCGTTGATACACGAAGTGGTGCGCCGCAGTTTGCGTCAATTGGACGAAACACGCCTCAAACAAATTAAACGCTATCTGGAACTGAGCGATATGTACGCGGGGCGCTGTGGGCAGGCTGCTGGGGTGGACGATGTACTCATCTGATCAGCCACGGCGGATTTATCTGGCCCGTCACGGCCAAAGCGAATTAAATCTGCAACAACGGATTTCCGGTCAGGCTGATGCGAAACTATCCGCCAAAGGCATGCAGCAAGCTGAAGCCTTGGCGGACGTGCTGAAACAGGAAACTTTGAACACGATATACAGCAGCAGCCTGACCCGCGCCATACAAACCGCCACACCCACCGCTGCCATGCATGACTTGCCCCTCAAGACTTTGGACGGTTTGCGGGAAATTGGTTTGGGTATTCTGGAAGGCCGGCATGTTGACGAGCGCGACCCGGAGGCCAGCCGGTTATGGGCGGCGCGGGAACAAGATAAACACGGCTTCAGCGTACCCGGTTGTGAAGCGTATGCGGATTTTAGCGCGCGGGTGCTGAGCACTCTGCAAGCCATATTGGCCGGCGGCGGAGAGGCGATGTTGATCGTCGCCCATCGCAACACCAACGAAATCATCTTGAATCAGTTGTTGGGCGCCGATTTTGCCGGCGTAGCCGAGATCAACGTCAAAAACAAATACCTATACGCCATCGATTTACGCAGCAACACGGAAGTGATGACGATACGCTTGGGCGGGGAACAGCATGGCCGGCGCTATGCGGGGTTGCGCACATGACTAACCCCTTGGCGCAATTTGCCCCTCTACTGGACGGCGATCTGATGGCCGCTGCGCTGCAGCAGCATTTGCCCGAGTGCCGGGCGGGCGACTGGCAAGTGACCGGCTGCGAGATTCAGCATCCGCGTTACAAGACTTATCGGGCTGCTGAAAACCGCGAGCGCTCGCTTTTATCACTGGTTTACCATCTGCGCGGCCGGCATCCAGCGAAAATGACCGCCGAGCAGCGCATACTCTACGCCCGCGCTTACTTGGGCAACCGCAGCCAGCAGGCCTACACCGAAGCGCAAGCCAACGGCGAGCGGGCGATACATCTGGCCGCGCTGGGCATGGTTGGCTGGCGCTTTCCTGACGATCCGGCAATGCCTTGGTTGGCGGATTTGATGGACAGTCGGCAGATTGCCGAGTTAGGACAACTGCCAATATCGGCTATCGAGATCGTCAATTATCGGCCGGAAATTCGCTGTACGGCTCGTTACCGATTCGCTGCTAGCGAAACCGAGCCGGCGCGGGTGGTTTATGGCAAAACGTATGCCGATGAACGAGGTCGGGAGGTCTATACCAACCTGCAGGCGCTGCAACTTCAATCGGCCGCCGCCTTTGTCATGCCTGAAGCCTTGGCTTACGACGCCGATAGCCACACTTTGTGGTTAGAAGGCTTGCAGGGCCAAATGCTTACCGAGTTGGATTTTACAGCCGGTGTCGCAGAGAAAATCCCGACCTTAGCTCATGCACTTGCCGCTTTTCACCAAGTCACACCTCCGCCTCTGCCGGTCGTTACCTCGCAGCAACAGCTAAAAGAGTGGCACAAGAAAGCCGATAAATTGAGCCACGCCTATCCAGCCGTCCAGCCGGCTCTGACTGGGTTACTCAACGAATTACGCCAAGATTGCCCCGAGTTTGAAGTGTTAGGTTTGATCCACGGCGATTTTCACATCGATCAATTACTGGTGTTGCCGAACGGCCGATTGGCGCTGTTCGATTACGACGAGTTGGCATTGGGCGACCCATTGCAGGATTTGGCCAATTTTGCGGCGGATTTATACAACTATCCCTACCCGCTTGCCACGATAGACCAGCTCGTTCAGCAACTGTTTACGGGCTATGCAGCCGCCAACCACAACCAAATCGACCCGCAACGCTTTGTCTGGCATCTGCGTGGCCAGTTATTGACCCGCGCTTACCGTTGCTTCATCCAGCAAAAACCCGAGGTGCCGCAACGGGTTGCCGATTTTATGGCGCTGGCTTTGCGTCCCTGGCCGCTGGCCGACTGAATTCACCGGAAAAATGCCCATGACCGACCCCACTCAATCGAACAGCCGCTTCAGACAAATCGTGTGGGCGCATCTGCGCCGGGTCCGCGGCAGTATCGTCGCGGCGATTGTCTGCATTATCGGTTCCACCCTGACCAGCCTGATCGTGCCGTGGCCGCTGAAGCTGATTTTCGATCATGTGTTGCTGAATCATCCCTTGCCGGACCATCTGGCCGCCGCGCAACCGCTGTTGCACGGCGGCAGCGAACAAGCGTTGTGGATACTCTGCGGCAGCATGGTGCTGATTGCCCTGTGCAAAGGCGTGTTTTCCTATTACCAATTGTTTCTGACCTCGCGTATCGGCTATTTGCTGGTCTACACCTTGCGCAGCGAATTGTTCGACCATTTGCAACGCCTGTCGCTGGCCTTTCACAGCAGTACGCCGTCCGGCGAGTTGCTGAACAAGCTCACCAGCGATACCAATACCTTGAAGGACGTCTACGCCGACTCGGCTTTGACCTTTACTACCCACGTGCTGACCGTGTTAGGCATGTTCGCGATCATGTTCAGCCTGAGCGTTAAACTGAGTTTGATCGTGCTGGCCAGTTTTCCGCTGCTGTGTCTGGCTATCGTGCTGATTTATCGCCGGGTCAAGCGCTCGGCGCGCAAGCAACGCCATAATGAAGGCCGCTTGGCGTCGCGGGTCAGCGAACTGTTGAACGCGGTGCCGCTGGTGCAAACCTACGGCATGGAAGATGTCGAGCGCGAGCGCTTTGATGTGGAAAGCAGCCAATCGATGACCGAAAGCGTGCGTACCGCGCGCATCGAGGCCGGGGCGACACGGATGATCGAAATCATCAGCGCCATCGGCACCGGTATCGTGGTGCTATTTGGCTGTTTGCAAGTGTTCGACGGGGTGCTGACGCCGGGCGATGTGCTGGTGTTCAGCTCGTACATCGCCCAAATGTATCAACCGATTCGGCAAATCACCCGCTTGTCGACGCGATTTTCCAAGGCCAGCGTCAGCATCGAGCGCATCAGCGAAATTCTGGATACCGAGCCGGACATTCAGGACCCACCGGATGCCATAGTGCCCAGCGGCTTGCGCGGCGAAATCGAATTTCGTCAGGTTTCCTTCGGCTATCCGACCGGCAAACCCATCCTGCGGGATGTTTCGTTTCATATTCAACCGGGCGAACGGGTGGCGTTGGTTGGCGCTTCCGGGGCCGGCAAATCGACGATTGCCCGCTTGCTGATCCGTCTTTACGATCCACAACAGGGCGTTGTGCGCATCGACAGCATTGAAGTTGATCGTTATCAACGCGCCGGCTTACGCCGGGAAATCGGCGTGGTGTTGCAGGATTCGATACTGTTCGGCACTAGCATTCGCGAGAACATCGGCTACGGCAGCCCGGATGCCACGATTGAAGACATCGAAGCCGCCGCGCGTCTGGTGCATGCCGACGAATTCATCCGCAATCTGCCGGACAGTTACGACACGGTGTTGGGCGAAAGCGGCGGCAATCTGTCCGGCGGCCAAAAACAACGCTTGTGTCTGGCACGGGCCTTGTTGCGCCAATCCTCGATTCTGATTCTGGACGAGCCCACCTCGGCAGTCGATGCCCAATCCCAGGCCTTGATCCGCGATGCCATCGACCAACTGCACGGTGGCAAAACCGTGCTGATGATCGCTCATCAATTTCACACCATCCGCCATTTCGACCGGATTTTAGTGTTGAAGCAAGGCGTGATTGTCGAGCAAGGCAGCCATGAAGCTTTGATGCAGATGGGCGGCCATTATCACGAACTGTATAAACTCCAACACGGGTTGCGTGCTGCATGAACCACAACAAACCGCGCTTATTGCTGTATTGCCAGCATTCACTGGGTATGGGCCATTGGGTCCGAGCCATGACTTTGGCCAATGCCTTGAGCCGCGAATTTCGGGTGACGTTTCTGAACGGCGGTCGCGCTCCCGATCATCAGACAACTGCTGGCGACCTGGATATGTTGAATCTGCCGCCTCTGGGCATGGGCGAGGATCATCAGTTGTATAGTCAGGATGAGCGTTACAGCGTTAAGGAAGCACTGGCGATGCGCCGGCAATTGATACTCGATACCTATGCCTTACTCAGGCCGGAAGTGGTATTGATCGAGCTGTTCCCGTTCGGCCGCAAGAAATTGGCCGGCGAGTTGCTGCCGCTGTTAAAGGCTGCGCGCCGGGATAAGCAGGACCGGCCGCTGGTGTTGTGCAGTCTGCGCGACATCATGGTCAACGCCCGCAAGGATCAGAGCCGCCACGACGACCGCGCGCGCTGGATCACCGACCGCTATTTCGACGGCCTGTTGGTGCACGCCGATCCCAGGTTTGCCCGTTTGGAAGACAGTTTTAAGTCGCGACATCCCTTGCAAACCCCGCTGCTGTACACCGGTTTTGTCGCTCCCGGTCGCGTGCCGGCCGCGATCAAACTGCCACGGCGCGGCGTGTTGGTGTCGGCCGGTGGCGGCATGGTCGGCGCACCGTTGTTTCAAGCGGCGATTCAGGCTCATGCTATCAATTGGAAGGCTGACAAATTACCGATGACCATCGTCGCCGGGCCGTTTTTGCCGGAAGCGGATTGGCAGGAACTATCGGCGCAAGCCCAAGGTATGGAGGGTCTGACCCTGTTGCGCTCGGTGCCGGCGATGCAGCCTTTGTTGGAGGCGCACAGCCTGTCGGTGAGTCAATGCGGTTACAACACGGTGATGGATATTCTGGAGTCGGGCACGCCCGCTTTAGTCGTGCCGTTCTTGCGCGGCCAGGAAGACGAGCAGATTCAAAGGGCGCAAAAGTTAGCCGAACTGGGCTTGGTCGAAATGCTGCATCCAAGCGAATCGACCGGCCAACGCTTGGCCGAGCGGATTAGGCAGCTGCGGGATTTTTTGCCTAATCCTTCCGGCCTGAATCTGGCTGGCGCCGACCATACCGTGCGACTGATTCAAGAATTGCTGGCCGGCAAAAACAATTCGCTTGCCGAGTCGCAGCCGAAGGAGTGCGCCCATGCCTGCTGATTGGCTGTCTCCGGTCTGCGCGGCATTGGATGCCAGAGAGCGGTCACTCGAGATTTTCTTTCGCGACGACGACGCCGGCTGGGATGATGATCGGCTTTATGCATTGCTGGACTGCTTTCGGGATTGCCATACACCCATCGATCTTGCGGTGATTCCCGAGGCGCTTAGCCTGTCGTTGGCTGACTCGTTACTGGAACGTTGGCGGCGAAATCCAATTCTGTTGGGATTGCATCAACATGGCTACAGCCATCACAACCATGAAAGCCAAGGCCGCAAATGCGAATTTGGCATCAGCCGCAGCGAAGAGCGGCAATTTAAGGATTTGCTGGCTGGCAAACAACAGCTTGAGTGCCTATTTGGGTCGGCGCTGGACAGCATCTTCACGCCGCCCTGGAACCGTTGCAGCCAAACCACGGCTGATAGCCTGATCAAACTGGGTTTTCAAGCCCTGTCGCGCAACCGAGGCGCCGCGCCACTAGATACAGGGACATTGCGGGAAATTTCGGTGGCTATCGACTGGTGCGGGATCAGAATCAAATCCCCACAGCCTTGGATGGCACTGGGCCAAGCCATAGCTGATTCATTGCACCCGGCGCATTCGGTACCACTGGGCATCATGTTGCACCACGCCGTGATGGACGGTGACGACCTTGAGCATCTGCAAGCCTTATTGCAGTTATTCCGCGAACATCCCAATACGCGCTGCCGCTTGATGCGCGAATTTTTACGTCCCGCAGACGTTGTCGATATGGCGACCCGTGCTTTGGCGCTTGATTCCCTGGTCAAGCCGTTGACGCCCCTCGGCCTTGCCTCTGATAAACCCATCCACTGATTTTCGTTCCACTGATGAGCTCCAAACCCTTCAAAATAACAATAATTAAGTCGGCCCTGCTGGCCGGCGGCGCCTTGCTCAGCCAGTCTGTGTTTGCCGACGCGAGTCTCCAACAAGCAGGGGCTTCCACAAAACGCGCAGACAACGCCTTCCGCCAGGATAACGGCGATACCGTCAGAAAAGAGCCGCTACGTATCAACCCCGGCGACAAACGGCCGGCTGACCAGTTCAAGGTCGATGTGTTCGGCCATCCGCTGACCATTGGCGGTGCTTACGAACTGGAACCACGCTACGTGGAAGACCGACGGCTGGACCCGCGTCGCGATGACGACGTGGCCAATGTTTACCAAGATTTAAAGCTGGAGTTGTTTTACCAGTGGTCGAAATCGCTATCGTTTTTTGTGCAGTCCGATGTGTATTACGATCCGGAGGTTTACACCGAAAGCGGTCTCGACCAATACGAGGCCGGCATCAAACTAACTCAGGCTTGGCTGTTCGTTCACCAACTCCTGGATTCGGGGTTTAGTCTGCAATTGGGCCGGCAACGTATTGCCGACAAGCGCCAGTGGTGGTGGAACGACGAACTGGACGCGGCGCGGCTTTATTTTGGCGAAAACACGCTGTTTGCCGAGTTGGCGATTGCCAAGGAGCTGGGCTCCAAGCAGTCGGATCAGGATTTCATCGATCCGGTCAGCGACAGGGTGGTGCGGCTGATGGGCGACATGGTTTGGCAATGGGACCCGAAGCAAAATTTATCCTTGTTTTTTCTCAGCCAGTTCGACAATTCGGACAATCAACGCCCTGGCGACTTGATCCGCGCCAATCGTAAAGACAGCAGCGACGGCGATTTAAATTGGTTCGGTGGCCGGGCGATGGGCAAATTCAAAATCGAACATGTCGGTAAAATCGGCTATTGGCTGGATTCAGCGTTGGTATTCGGTGAAGAGACCACCCAGACCTTTACCGATATCAACAGCAATTTCTCAAGGGTCAGAGCGCAAACGCCGCGGCATGTCGCAGCCTGGGGTATGGACGCCGGCATCACTTGGTACAGTAACTTGTTCCTGGAACCTTATCTGACCGTGGGCTATGCCTACGGCTCCGGCGACACCAATCCCAACGACGGTACCGATAGTGCTTATCGGCAATCCGGAATCCATAACAACAAGATTAAATTATCCGGCAGCCAGCGCTTTCGTTATTACGGTGAGTTATTTCGGCCGGAATTATCGAATTTGAACATCATGACTGCGGCGCTGGGCTTTCCGATCTCCGAGCAAAGCTCTATCGATTTGCTTTACCACCACTACGAACAGGCCACGCCGTCGTCGGTGATTCGCGATTCGCGAATTCGCGCCACGCCCAACGGCCGCAGCGGCACGCTGGGCGACGAGTTCGATTTGGTATTGTCCCTGGACGAATGGAAACATTTGCAGGTGCAATTTGCCGGTTCTGTCTTCATGGCCGGTCCGGCTTTTGGCGCGTTGGAAGGCAATAATTCCTTTCAGCTCGATTTGACCTTCAAATACAGCTTTTAGCGGCTTGTTTGCCATGCGCGCAAAGCGCCGCAAAATTCTGTTTTATTGCCAAAGCCTGGTTGGCCTGGGGCATTTGACCAGCAGCCTTCTGGTGATCCGTGAGTTATCGGCTTACGCCGATGTGGACTTGATCCACGGCGGCCAAGGCCTACAGCAGATGCCGGAATTGCCGGGATTTCGGCATCTGCGTTTGCCGACCATTTTGATCGATAGCACCAACGACGAACTTTATGCGCCGGACAGCGATGAGCCCATCGAACGTATCTGGGCCAAACGCGCGGCGGCTATCGAGCAGTTTGTAAACTGGCCTTACGATGCGGTAATGGTCGAATTTTTCCCGTTCGGCCGGCGCCGCTTGAAACAAGAGATTCTGGGTTTATTTGCCAAGGTCAGACAGCGCTGCGGGGCGATTCCGATTTTTTGTTTTGTGCGGGAAATTCTGGTGCCGGCAGCGCTGGACGCAGAAAGGCGCATGGTCAAACTGGTGCGGGAGCATATCCATACCGTGTTTGTGCGCGGCGATCCGAATATTGTCCGCTTCGAGGAAACCTTTAGCCTGACCACCGAAATTGCCGACCGTTTGGTTTACGTGGGCTACGTCAGCCCGCCACCGCCAACAAGCTGGCCAGTACGACGAAACCGGATAGTGGTCAGCCAGGGCGGCGGCGAAATCGGTAAATCGCTGTTGCGCGCCGCGATCCGGACCGCGCCGCTGCTGCCGGAATATCAGTTTTTAGTGATTACCAGCTCCCGAGCTTCGGCAACCGAAATCGCTGAATTGCAAGCCTTGGTCAGCAGCTCCAATGCCCAAGTCATCTCGTTCTTGCACAACTTCCAGGAAAATTTACAAACCGCCGCTTTGTCGATCAGCCTGGGCGGCGACAACACTTTGATGGACGTGATCAGCACCCGCACGCCGGCGTTGGCGTATCCTTACGCCGGCAATAGCGAGCAAGGGCTGCGGATTGAAAAACTGGCCGGCAAGGGGTTTGTGTTTCCGTTAACCGACAACGATCTGCCGCCGGAACGGCTTAGTATCAAGATCAGAGAAACGATAAATCAGGCTTATCCGCAGCAGGCCATAGCGATTAATGGCGCGGCCGAAATCAGTCGGCGGATAAGGGCAATCTTTGACGGCGACTGTTGTGAAGATCAGTGAGCGCGCTCTGGAACGGCGAGGGCGGTGCTCGAATCCAGCAAATTGGCGGTCGAGGCGTCGTTGCCCAGCCGGCGTTTGATGTCCGCCGTTTTCCAGTCCGGATGTAATTGCAACAGCAATGCGGCCATGCCGGCCACGTGCGGCGTGGCGAAGGAACTGCCGTTCATAAAGTCGTAGGCTTGGTGCGGCACGGTGGTCAGAATGTCTTTACCAGGGGCGGCGATGTGTTGATGGTTGCCATTGTGTTCCTGGCCAACGGCTATTACGCCGGTGATGTTGGCCGGGAAGCCACCGCTTTGGTCCTGGCTAGGGACTGCCGCAACCACGATAATGCCTTTGGTCAACGCTTTCTCGATTAACTGCTGCACTAAAGGATCTTCGGGGCCGCTCAGGCTTAGATTGATGATATGGCTATTCATTCTGATAGCTTGATTTAAGGCCAAAGCCAAGGTAAAGCTGTTGCAATGTGCCGCCAACGAGTTGGGTTTCTCCGGCCAGCAAGCCCGAAATGCCAAGATTTCCGCCTCGGGGGCGATACCGGCTATGCCTATGCCATTGTTGGGATGAGCGGATAATACGCCGGCTACCGCCGTACCGTGAATATCGGCCAAATTATGATCGCTGGGTTCCGGCGCGGTGTTTTCCGAATACTTGATTCGGCCCCGTAAGTCCGGGTGTTCGGTATCCACGCCGGTGTCAATGACGGCAATACGCACGCCCTGGCCAGTGGTGGTACGGTGCAGATCTGCTATCCGCAAAGCGTTAAAACCGGTTTGTAAATGCAGATACGGATCGCTATATGTCTGAGTCGGCGCAGTTTGTTTACCTAATACCTGAAAACTATGCATTTGCTGGACGGACGACACGTCGCTGTCCTGTTGCAACTCCGCTATTGCCTGTTGCACGGGCAGGGTGTCCGGTACCTCGTACACCACGCAGCTGACGCCCAATGTGGTCACCGGCCACTGGGCGACAAACTGCAAATGATGGCGCTCGGCCAGTTCCTGCGCAATATGTTCGCTCCAGCCGGAATTGCCATATTGACCTCGCAAACGATAACCATCCAAGGCATTGGTCGGCAACGCGCGATCGATGCTGCGGTCGGTAAAGGTGACCAGCAGACGCCGCTCTTCGGCAGTTGTGCTGTCGCCTAGTCGCGATAAATCGCTGGTACTCGCGCAGGCGCTAAGCAGCCAGATCAAGCAAATAAACAGATTTAAGCGCACTAATTTCATGATCGATTACGGTTGTAAAATCGGTTCGGCCAGTATCACATCCTGTCGGCTGCGGAGCAATGCCAAGGCGCCGGCCATGTCGGCATCGGGCTTGCCGGTGGCGATTTTGACAGTATAGGCGCCGACGCTGTTCGGTCCATCTACCCGTATCCCGTCAATTTGGCTAAGCGCGGCGTCTATGTCTTTTTCCATCAGATTCTTTGCAAATACCACACGTATCTGACCGGTCGCACCGGCGTCCGGTTTGGCCGCTGACAGCGTGTGATAATCGGAGGTGTTGGCCGGCCGTAGGTATTGGACGGCAGCCGGTAGCGTGACCAATAGCAATGTCGCGGCAATGGCCAGACCTTTTCCGGTATTGCTGGCGATTCGCCAAAATCGCATGCCCGGTCTGAAGGGTTTTACATTGCTGCCACCCAGTTGTTCGCGTGGAATGTCTATCTGTTTGCTGCGCGGGAGTTGACTGGCTGTTTGCATTTTGGCACGCAGGCCGGCAAAAGAAGCTTCGGCGGCCACATCCAGATCGGCCGCTTGTTGCACGGCTGCCGCAAGTTTTTGCAAAGTTAGTAGTTCGCGTCTGCAGACTAGGCAGCTTTTTAAATGTTGGTCTACCTGTTGGCGTTCGTTAACTGTCAGGCTTTGATTGACATACCAGGGCAGTAACAACACGATGTCCGAATGGGAAGTAGTGGATGAGGAAATCTGTGAGTTCATGGCCTTATTTCTCCTGTGCGTCGGCAAAAACCTGCAGTTTCCTGCGGGCATGAAACATACGGGTTTTGACGGTATTTTCCGGGCAATCCAGGATTCTGGCGACATCCTGATAAGACAAGCTGTGGTAAAAGGTTAATTCGATGACGGCGCGTTGGTCCGGCGGTAAAGTGGCCAAGGCATAGTTTAAGCAATCTTGGTTTTCCCAATTATTCGCTGGATTTGCGCTTGGATCGCCGATAGTTTCTATCAAGAAGTCGATATCGACATCCTTGTCCCGCCGGGCGCTTTTGGCCATGGCTTTCAAGGTTTTGTGATAGGCGATGCCGAATACCCAGGTGGAAATTTTGCTTTCATGATTGAAGCCGTGCGGTTTTTCCCAAACCACCAGCAAGGTCTCCTGTATCAATTCCTCAACCGCTTCGGGTTGGCGCGTCATGCGCAAGATGAAACGAAACAACCTTGGATAGTAATTTTTGTAGAAGGCTTCGAATGCGGCGGTATCGCCTTCGCCGATACGTTGCAGCAGGGCGTATTCGTCCGGGCCGATTTGGGGCTGTTCGGGCATGGGTGGTCGATGTAAGTTAGGGACTAAACGCAGCATGGCTCAAACCTGGGTTCCGGTGATTTTAGCGTGGTGTGCGAGTGTATTCCGCCGCGAAGCCGGAAGGTTCAAAGGCGGGAAATTTATTTAAAATCCGGCGGTCACGGAGATTAAAAACTTGTTGTCCTGTAAGCGCGGATAAAACTCGTGGTGATGGGTATCTGCGTGATGATTGTCCAGATGAACGTCAGCGTAGCGTAAGTCTAGTGCCAGATTGTGGGTGATGAACCAGGAGACCCCGGCATTCCAATAAAAATAATCCTCATCCAATAGTTTGTTGGCTTGGTAGTAGCCCAATCCCGTTGAAAATTGTAGGTTGTCGAGAATGTCGCGGCGATATTTGAGTTCGTAATTCAGCACAGTGGCGTCGCGGCGATAGGCGTTAGGCGCAACGGACACGGTGCCGCTGAGCCAGTCCTGATAGTGTAGGGATGCGTAAAATTCGGCGTAATCGGCATATTTCCCAAAAATCTTGCCGTCGAACAGATAGCCGGTTACTGAGAGTTCAGTACGCCAGTCGCGATTTAGCGGCAAGTTCCAACCCAGATAGGGTTTGATTTCGACATCGGCATGGTTTTTATAGCGACGGTCGTCGAAGCTGATTTGTGAAACGCCTACGCCGCCGAACCAGCCCATAGCGTTCTGGTAATCGATATGCGCCTGAGCCAGCGGGTTGCCGCGATTCTTGGAATAGCCCCTGTATAAGTAATCGCTGAGAAACGTTAGTTCGCCATGCCATTCCGCTTGAGCGCAAGTTAAAACCGAGGATACGCCGAAAATTCCTATGGAGATTGCAAACACGCCTTTGCGGAAGATTTTATCTGTGTCCATGGCTGGGTAGTTTGAGATTTATGCGGGCATTGTCAGTGATTGGCTGTCAGTATAGAACTACCCTTTTGTGCATTATTTCCTAGTCGGCTTGAACCTTCAACAAACTTGAGGGATGTGTGGTGAATTGATCAACTTATTTAAAAAACTGCGGATACCGGCAACCGTACCAGTTGGTTACATACAGATAGTGGCGGATGGGTGTTTTAATTAACAATAGCAGCAGCCCTATCGAATATAAACACCATACGGCAGCCCATTCGTTCATATCGTTGGTAGTCAAATAGGCCAACAGCGGGCCGGTCGTGAAATGATACAACACCAGTTTCCATGAGCCGTAAAGCAATGGCATCAAAAAGGCAGCGTATACGTAACTGTTAGCCATCTGAATACTGCCGCTGGCCGGTATGGCCCAGGCAATATGCCATTGTCCGGATGTTGAGCAAATTTCCGTGCCGCAAAAGGGCATTAAGAATTTGAGTTGAGTACCCGGTAGAAATTGATAGTAGTGGTCAAAACAAAAACTGCTCCATTGGAATGGATAAATTCGCATCATGAAAACAGTGGCCGCTGCAAAGCACAAGATATAGACAAACGGCGCGATGCGTTTTCGTGACGGTTCCGGGATGAAATGCATGCTGACTGCGTTGACAAAAAACGGTTGAAACGCAATGTGCATATATCCCAAAAACGTAGCAATCTGGTTGTTCGGATTTAGGCATTGGTCTATCACCGAATAGGTATAGGCCTGTAGTAATTCCATCAGGGAAAAGTAGGCCAGTGCCAGGCATAAGACCTGGGATTCGCCGCGCCGATAAAAAAAAGCAGTGCTCGCAAAGCCGGTTAAGGCAAGCGCGGCCGATGCCTCGCCACTCCAACACATAATTCCCCCTGGGAATAATCTAGGATCGGGTAAACTGCGATCCAGTGTCGGAGTTTGAAAAGGGTATAAGAGTAACGCCTGGCAGATGCCGAGGGGCTTTAAGGCTCTGTGTTGCCGACTTTTGCTTTTTGGGCTTGGTCGTGAAGAGGTTGCCTTGGGGGATTAACCTAAGGCGTGATCGCGCGAAGAAAATGACGCAAATGTTGCAGTCGATACGTTGTGATTCCACAATATTTTTGCAGAATATTTGCGCATTCTAATGGCTTTGTGAGGGTTTATGACAAAAATTTTCCGGGAACTGACAAGGTCGGTAAGCACCCGAGACAACTTTGGGTGCTAAGCGCGTATCGATTGGTTCTGAGTTTTGGATTGGGACGGGCTGTCGCATCGGCAAGCAGGCTTTGGAAATAACTTGTTTCGGTGGTTATACGTGCTTTAAAGTCTTGAAAAATCAATAGCTTGAAGTCGCGCTTTCCTGGTGTGTGCAATCTCTTTATGAGAAAAACTTATGCTGACCCTGTAGGTAATGCTTCGACGGCTTCAGGCTGTTTCCGCCGTTGCGCTTTTAATTTGCTCGCTTGTTCAGCATCTGCTTTTGTGACTTGGCCGGCCGGCATTCCTTGCAAATCCACTCTGACGGCATCTTCTGTCAGGCAATCCCAGTATCGATGTCCCCAACACCAGGCCTTCAGTGCGGTGCGGAGTTGGTTTTTATCTGCACCGAGTTGATCGGCATGGGCCAGGATGTCTTTGTGGATGCCTATTTTTAAGGGCAGTTTGGCAGCGGGTTTTTTGGGAAACGCCAAGGGAAAATTCTTTTGCAGCAAGCCGATAATGGCGACTAGCGCGTCAGCTTTGCCGGTCTTTTTGATAGGCGATTTCTCCGCTATCTTTTTTTCTCGTTTTACCGGTTTATTGGCGGCTGCTTGCTTGATAAGTTCATCTCTAAGCGCTGCTAGTTCTTCAAATCCCATAATGTATCCACACTTTTATCAAGGAATAAAAGGCAGATTGTACATCGGGAAACATCAAGCCAATAGTGCAATCGAATTTTGGTGCGCTCGGCTAACAATTTCTTAGATAAATAACATAGCGTTCCGCACTTTATCGGGTGCTGCCGGGGTTTTCCGGAGAACCGACTTAAGTGTTTGCGGAATGCTTATTGTGGTAATTTGCGCTCAGAGGGCTGCCGCATAGCGGTTGCTGAGTAAAATTACTATCGACGGGACAGTGCTTTATCATGATTGAGAACGATATATCCGCAGTTAAAACGTATTTGCTGAAGTTGCAAGATCGAATTTGCACTGCTTTAGAAGCGGAAGAACCCACCGCGCGCTTCGTTGAAGATGCCTGGGAACGCGCCGAAGGTGGTGGCGGGCGTTCGCGGGTGTTGGCGAATGGTGAGGTATTTGAGCAAGGCGGGGTTAATTTTTCGCACGTGTTTGGTAGTCATCTGCCGCCATCGGCAACCGCCAAACGGCCGGAGCTAGCCAATCGGCAATTTGAAGCGATGGGCGTGTCCCTGGTGATGCATCCTCGCAATCCTTATGTGCCGACCTCACACGCCAATGTGCGGTTTTTTATCGCCAAAAAAGACGGTGAACCGGCTATTTGGTGGTTTGGTGGTGGTTTCGATTTGACGCCGTTTTATCCTTTCCAAGAAGACGTGTTGCATTGGCATCAAGTGGCGCGTCAGGCTTGTCTGCCGTTTGGTGAGGATGTTTATCCGCGCTATAAAAAATGGTGCGACGACTATTTCTTTTTAAAGCACCGCAACGAAACTCGTGGCGTCGGCGGGTTGTTTTTCGACGATTTGAACGAGCCTGATTTTGCTCAAGCTTTTGCATTTATGCAGAGTGTTGGCGATCATTACCTGGATGCCTATTTGCCCATCGTGCAAAAGCGTAAAGACACAGTCTATGGCGAGCGGGAGCGTAATTTTCAATTGTATCGGCGTGGGCGTTATGTCGAGTTTAATTTGGTGTACGACAGGGGGACTCTATTCGGGCTGCAATCTGGCGGGCGGACCGAATCGATTTTGATGTCCATGCCTCCGGTCGCGCACTGGCAATACAATTGGCAGCCTGAATCAGGTAGTCCGGAAGCCCGGTTATACGACACATTTTTACGCCCACAAAACTGGCTGGGAATTTAGGCGGAAATTGGTTAGTAACAGTGCTTCGGAATGTCTTAGCAAGATTTGTTTGCAAGGTTTTGTTTTCAGTCAAGCGTGTGGGGTCTTTTTTTTGGATAGTTAGCTAAAGTTCACAAAATTTCTGCCGCTAAAAGAAACGGCATGGTTGTAATCGCCAAAATATAGGAAGTGATTTGAATCTGTCCTGACTTTGGCTATCCGCCATTTGTTTTTATGCAGCGTCAAGGTGAATCTAATGACTACGATCAATTCATTGACAACATCATTGTATGTATCGCAAACCACCATCAGCATATCCAGCACCAAAAGTACGCACAACGATGACGATCAAGAGCGTCCGGCGGTAAGCGGGAGAGGGGAGAAGCATGGGCATCATCATAGTGGTGGGGCGTTCATGCGCAATGTCATACAAACATTGCAAAGTTTTGGATTGAATATTCCTGGTGGTAATAGTGATTCTGCCGCCGATGACACTACTGAGAGCAACGCTGGCGGTAGTCAAAATAATTCATCCAATCTTGGGCAATTGTTGCAGACCTTTTTGCAGGATTTAAGGCAGGTATTGAAACAAAGCGGTGTGCAGCAACCGGCTACAGCGGCGCAAGGCGATGCAAGTGCTGCTCAAACGCCGCAAAAGCAGGTCGCATCGGCCGCGACTACACCGACGCCTGCAACAACGAGTAGGGCGCAAACCGGACAGACAACGGCTGCGACACCGTCAACTAGCGTAACGAATAATGCGGGTACGCAAGCAACGACGACCAACGGATCTGCAACGACCACACCTACTGCCGCGCCACGCGCAACTGTTGCCGATGTACGCCAAGCGTTGCACAGCTTCTTGCACGATTTGCGTCAGGCTTTGAAATACAGTGCTGATCGTCGTCACGGCTCCGACGATGACGGTCGGCATGGCGACAAAGCAGTAGGTCGAAATGGCTATGGTAAATTCACCGATAATTTGCAAAATTTGATCGCGGCTTTGGGTGATGCTACTGGTCAAACTGGTGGCAAATATAAAGAATTGCAAGATAGTTTTAACGATTTAGTGAACGTGTTGGGAGCTCCGGCGAATGGTAAAAAACCGACTTTGTTGGAGTTTTTAAACAAGTTGTCAGGTAATCGTGAGAGTAACACTCCGGCCTCTGGTGCCAAGGGATCTATCTTAACTGCTACAGCTTGAACCGTTGTTGCTATAGAAAAAGCTTGCATAAACGGTTTAGGTCGTTATAATGCGCGGCTCGAACGATAGACTTTAGGCGCGTAGCTCAGTTGGTTAGAGCACCACCTTGACATGGTGGGGGTCGGTGGTTCGAGTCCACTCGCGCCTACCAAAACATAAAGCACCGCATGACGGTGCTTTTTTTATTGTGGAATCGAAAATGCCTGTAATCACTTTGCCCGACGGCTCTCAGCGTCAATTCGACCAAGCGGTATCTGTAATGGATGTGGCCCTGTCTATTGGTACGGGTCTGGCTAAAGCGACGTTGGCAGGTAAAGTAAATGGCAAATTGGTAGATGCCGGCACGTTGATCGATTCCGATGCGAGTTTGCAAATCGTCACTGCCAAGGACGAGGAGGGTGTTGATGTGATCCGCCACTCCACAGCGCATTTGCTGGCTCAGGCTGTCAAACAGTTATTCCCCTCAGCGCAGGTAACCATCGGTCCAGTGATAGAAAACGGTTTCTATTACGACTTTGCCTTTGAGCGTTCCTTTACGCCTGAAGATCTGACGGCTATCGAAAAGAGAATGGCGGAACTGGTTGCGCAAGATATTGCCGTTAGCCGTTCGCTGTTGTCGCGCGACGAAGCCGTAAAGTTTTTTGAAGGTTTAGGCGAGAAATACAAAGCTGAAATTATCGCTTCGATTCCTGCCAATGAAGATTTGTCTTTATACCAACAAGGCGACTTTACCGACTTGTGCCGCGGTCCGCATGTGCCCAGCACCGGCAAATTAAAAGCGTTTAAATTGATGAAAATTGCTGGCGCCTATTGGCGCGGCGATTCCAAGAACGAGATGCTGCAACGCATTTATGGTACTGCCTGGGGCGATGCTAAGGAATTAGCCGCTTATCTGCATCGTCTGGAAGAAGCTGAAAAGCGCGATCATCGTAAAATCGGCAAGGCCCTGGATTTGTTTCATACCCAGGAAGAAGCGCCGGGCATGGTGTTCTGGCACGACAAGGGTTGGACCATATATCAGCAGATCGAGCAATACGTGCGCGAGAAATTGCGCGTCAATGGCTATGGCGAAGTCAAAACCCCGCAAATCGTTGATCGCACGCTGTGGGAAAAATCCGGTCACTGGGATAAATTCAGTGCGATGATGTTCACCACGCATTCGGAAAGCCGCGATTATGCGGTGAAGCCGATGAACTGTCCTTGCCATATTCAGATTTACAATCAAGGTATTAAAAGTTACCGGGATTTGCCGGTGCGCCTAGCTGAATTCGGCTCCTGTCACCGTAACGAGCCATCCGGCACTCTGCATGGCTTGATGCGGGTCCGGAATTTTGTGCAGGACGATGCGCACATCTTTTGTACCGAAGATCAGATTCAATCCGAAGTCTCCACGTTTATCGATCTGTTGTTTGAGGTATACAAGGATTTCGGTTTCGAGGAAGTGATTATCAAACTGTCAACTCGTCCGGAAAATCGAGTCGGCGACGATGCGGTCTGGGATAAGGCGGAAAGCGCGCTGGAATTGGCCTTGAACAATAAAGGCCTGGATTGGCAATTGCAGCCGGGCGAAGGTGCTTTCTACGGTCCTAAAATAGAGTTTTCCTTGAAAGATTGTATAGGTCGGGTCTGGCAATGCGGTACTATACAAGTCGATTTCTCGATGCCGGAAAGGCTGGATGCCTCGTATATAGGCGAAGATAGCGCCAGGCATGTGCCGGTAATGTTGCATCGGGCAATACTGGGCTCCTTGGAGCGTTTCATCGGAATTTTGATCGAGCAATATGCCGGAACTTTTCCGCTATGGTTGGCGCCAGTGCAGGTGATGGTGATGAATATCACCGACCGCCATGCCGATTATGCGGAGCAGGTGCGGCGAGAACTTGAAAAACAAGGTCTTAGAGTCAAAATTGACTTGAGAAACGAGAAGATAGGCTTTAAAATCCGCGAGCATTCCATGCAGCGAGTGCCGTATCTTTTGATTATCGGCGACAAGGAATTAGAAACTCGGACTGTTAGTGTACGCACACAACAGGGCGAGGATCTAGGAAGTCTGTCAATTGGCGAACTTGGCGAACGCTTGAGGAACCAGATTGCGGATCGAAAATAATAACAACTTGGAGGATTAGGGTATCAGCTCTAAAAAAGATGCAACGCGCTTAAATACCGAAATTACCGCCAGGCGGGTTCGGGTAGTAGGCGCTGAAGGTGAACAAGTCGGGGTTGTTTCAATAAACGAAGCGTTACAGCTCGCCTACGATGCAAATATGGATCTGGTCGAAATATCGCCCAATGCCGATCCGCCGGTTTGCAAAGTCATGGACTTCGGCAAATACCAGTTTGAGTTAAACAAAAAACTGCAAGCCGCCAAGAAAAAGCAAAAACAAATCCAGATCAAGGAAATCAAGTTTAGGCCCGGTACCGAAGAAGGCGATTACCAGGTCAAGCTGCGCAGCCTGATCAAATTTCTAAACGAAGGCGACAAAACCAAGATCACCGTGCGTTTTAAAGGCCGTGAGTTAACTCATCGCGAGTTGGGCATGGACTTGTTGAAACGTATCGAAACCGATCTGGAAGAAATGGCCATAGTCGAGCAATTTCCGAAATTGGAAGGCCGGCAAATGGTCATGGTGATGGGCCCGAAGAAAAAGAAATAACTCAATCACACGGTTTTAGCCGTTTTTTAAAACGGCAAGGCGATTCAGGAACGAATCGGTTAAAGGATGCTTTTGTGTCCGGAAATTCAATGGGGCCAAGCATTTTGCCTCACTGGGTTTTATCTCAGGGACTTTACTTTTAATCATTGGAGAAAACAAATGCCAAAAATGAAAAGCCATAGCGGTGCCGGCAAGCGCTTCAAGAAAGTTGGAAGCGGCGGTTTTAAATGCAAACAATCGCATAAACGTCATATTTTGACTAAAAAAACCACCAAACGTAAAAGACAACTGCGTAAAACAGCCATTCTTCATCCGTCGGATACGCCATTGGTTGCGCGTATGCTGCCGTACAGTTGATTTATCATTGATATTGAAGAGAGTAGAACATGGCTAGAGTTAAACGCGGCGTCACCGCTAGAGCAAGACACAAAAAGATTTTAAAACTGGCAAAAGGTTACTACGGTGCCCGTAGCCGGGTTTACCGCGTCGCCAAGCAGGCGGTCATCAAGGCCGGTCAATACGCTTATCGCGACCGTAAACAGAAAAAACGCCAATTCCGCGCCTTGTGGATCGTGCGTATCAACGCTGCCGCACGTTTGTACGGTATCTCCTATAGCCGTTTGATCAACGGTCTGAATAAAGCCAATGTTGCGATCGACCGCAAAGTATTGGCCGACTTGGCTGTACGCGACATCGACGCTTTCGGCGCGATTGCGAAATTGGCTATAGCAAACCAAAGCAAACCGTAAGGAAAACATTAAGCCGCTTTGAAAGAGCGGTTTAATTGCTCGACTCCCCGTTTTTGACGGGGAGTTTTCCGCCAAATCTCGTTGGCGGGAACCTATCGTTTTGGAATTTCCCTCAATTGCAGACAAAAGTGAGCTGAGTCGTGTCGGCTAGTATCGAAGATATTGTTACGCAGGCATTACAAGAGCTTGCACATGCACAAGACCTTAGCCAACTGGATCAGGTCAGAGTTAATTATCTAGGCAAAAAAGGTCTATTCACTCAGCAGATGAAGGAGTTGGGTGGCCTGGACCCCGAGCAACGCCGCAGTGCTGGGCAAATTATCAACGATGCCAAAAATACTTTTCAAGAGGCGTTAGAGGCTCGGAAATCGACTTTGGAAAATGCCGAATTGGCGGCGCGTCTGGCTAGCGAATGTATCGACGTTACCCTGCCGGGGCGGGGTCAAACCGTATCCGGATTGCATCCTGTCACGATCACCTTGCGGCGGATTGCCAAAATTTTTGCCGAGGCCGGCTTTAATATCGTCGAAGGCCCTGAAATCGAAGACGATTACCATAACTTCGGCGCCTTGAATATTCCCGAGCATCATCCCGCGCGGGCGATGCACGATACTTTTTATTTCGATGCGCATACCGTATTGAGAACTCACACGTCGCCGGTACAGATTCGGGTGATGGAATCCGAAAAGCCACCCTTGAAAATTATCGCACCGGGCCGGGTGTACCGCTGTGATTCGGACATGACCCATTCGCCCATGTTTCATCAGGTCGAAGGTTTCCTAGTTGATACCGACGTCAGTTTCGGCAACCTGAAGGGTGTCATTTTTGAGTTTCTGCGCGCCTTCTTCGAAAAAGAAGTCAACGTGCGTTTTCGTCCTTCTTATTTTCCGTTTACAGAGCCTTCCGCCGAATTCGATGTGTCTTGTGTGATGTGCGACGGCAAAGGTTGCCGCGTCTGCAAACAAACGGGCTGGCTGGAAGTGGGCGGTTGCGGCATGATTCACCCGGAAGTATTCAAATCGGTCGGTATTGATAACCAAGTTTATTCCGGCTTCGCCTTTGGAACCGGAGTCGAACGTCTGGCGATGATGAAATACGGCATCAACGATTTGCGGATGTTTTTCGAAAACGATCTGAAATTTTTACAACAGTTTAGGTGACGGTGGAAAATAATCATGCAAGTCAGTGAAGCCTGGTTAAGAGAACTGGTCAATCCGCCCATCGCTACCGCCGAATTAGTCGCGCAGCTGACCATGGCCGGTCTGGAAGTTGACGCCGTGACGCCTGTTGCAGCCGAATTTTCCGGTGTGGTGGTAGGCGAAGTGCTCTCCACCATTCAACATCCAAACGCCGATAAACTTAGAGTTTGTCAGGTCAACGTCGGCCAAGCTGAGTCCCTGCAAATCGTTTGCGGTGCCAGTAATGTCAGGCCCGGTTTGAAAATTCCGGCAGCATTGATCGGTGCGATATTGCCCGGCGATTTCAAAATAAAGGAATCCAAGCTGCGTGGCGAATTGTCGTTCGGCATGCTGTGTTCGGAAAAGGAATTGGGTTTGGCGGTTAGTTCCGAAGGCTTGATGGAGTTGCCCGCTGACGCGCCGGTGGGTGCCGATATTCGCGACTATTTGGCGCTGAACGATAATGTGATCGAATTGGGCTTAACGCCTAATCGCGCCGATTGCCTGAGCGTCGAAGGGGTCGCCAGGGAAGTGGCGGTTTTGAACAATCTGCCGTTTCAGGCTACGACGTTTACTACTGTCGAACCGCAGCACACGGAAACCCTGGAAGTTAAAGTCGAAGCCACGGAAGCTTGCCCGGTTTATCTGGGGCGTTTGATCAAAAATATCAATTCCGCCGCAGTGACGCCACTGTGGATGCAGGAGCGTCTGCGCCGTTGCGGTATTAGAAGTTTAAGCCCGGTTGTTGATGTTACCAACTATGTGTTGATCGAATTGGGCCAACCGCTGCATGCTTTCGATGCCGATAAACTGAGTGCGCCTATCGTGGTTAGACGTAGCCGGGCCGGCGAGTCCTTGGCTTTATTGAATGACCAAACCATAGAGCTGGACGGCGAGGCACTGGTCATAGCCGATCTACGGCAAGCCTTGGCCTTGGCCGGCGTGATGGGGGGTAAGGACAGCGCCGTATTTGGCGAAACCCGCGATATATTCCTGGAATGTGCGTTTTTTACGCCCATTGATGTCGCCGGCAAGGCCCGCCAATTTGGTTTGCATACCGATTCCTCGCACCGCTTCGAAAGAGGTGTGGATTTTAACTTGCAACGCCGGGCGATCGAACGCGCCACGCAATTGATTCTACAAATAGCCGGCGGTAGTCCTGGGCCGGTTCAAGAGGTTATTTCCACTGCCGAACTGCCCGCCAGAATGCCGGTAAAGCTGCGTAGCCAACGTATTACAAAGGTGTTGGGCATTCAATTTGGCGACGATGAAGTGCATGCGCTGTTCGAAGGCTTGGGTATGCAGGTTCAAGTAGTCGAGAACGGCTGGGAAATTACCCCGCCGGGCTTTCGTTTCGATATTGCCATCGAAGAAGATTTGCTGGAAGAAATCGGCAGAATCTATGGATATAACAATCTACCTAGTAGCAGTTTGTTGATGCGCTCTGAGCTTGGCAAAGCGCCCGAGGCGCACTTGCCATTGGCGAGATTGCAGGATTGCTTGGTAGATCGCGGTTATCAGGAAGCGATTACCTACAGCTTTGTCGATGAAGCAATGCAAAATGCCGTCGCGCCTGGCGAAGAATTTATCCGGATTCAAAACCCTATATCCTCAGAACTAGCCGTGATGCGCACTACGCTTTGGTGCGGTTTGTTGAATGCGGCTTTGTATAATATCAACCGCCAACAGAGTCGAGTGCGCTTATTCGAAGCCGGCTTGCGGTTTTTCTATCAAGATGGGCGAATTCAACAGCGAAAAATGTTATCCGGTTTAGCCTTGGGTTCCGTTAATCCCGAACAGTGGGGCGAAAAAGCCAGAAAGCTGGATTTCTTCGATGTGAAAGCTGATATTGAAGCGTTATTTGGTTTGACGGGTATTATGGCTGAGTTTGTTGCCTACCAACATCCGGCTTTACATCCCGGTCAAACCGCGCAAATCAAAAACCAACATGGCGAAGTGATAGGTTTATTGGGCATGTTGCACCCAACGCTCGAAAAACAATTGGGTTTCGATAGTCCGGTATTCTTGTTTGAACTCGAACAGGATGCCGTATTGCAACGCAAGGTGCCTAAATTTAGTACATTATCCAAATACCCTTCTGTACGCCGCGATCTGGCTTTATTGGTGGAAGAGGCTGTATCGGCTGCCGCAATCACCAGTGTAATTGAAGAATGCATGGAGACGGCGATACGCGAAATATCGATCTTCGACGTTTATCGCGGACCGGGCGTCGCCGAAGGTTATAAGAGTGTCGCGTTAGCTTTACTCTTGCAGGATTTTACGCAAACGCTTACCGACACAGAAATTGATGCTATATTTCGCAAAGTGCTGGACACTTTAGCGGCTAAACTGAATGCAAAATTGAGGGAGTGATTGTGGCATTAACCAAAGCAGATATTGCAGAGAAGTTGTTTGAAGACCTCGGTTTAAACAAGCGAGAAGCCAAAGAAATCGTAGAGTTGTTTTTTGACGAAATTAAAAAAAGTCTGGAAAGCGGCGAGCAAGTGAAGATTTCTGGGTTTGGTAAGTTTGAATTGCGCGACAAAAGTGGTCGGCCGGGTAGAAATCCCAAAACAGGTGAAGAAATTCCCATCACTCCGCGGCGTGTGGTGACTTTTAGAACAGGGCAAAAATTGAAAGCTCGAGTAGAAGCGTATGCTGGAACCCAGTAATAATAACGAATTACCGGTTATTCCGGCCAAGCGGTATTTTACGATTGGCGAAGTTAGCGACCTCTGCGCGGTAAAGCCCCATGTATTGCGCTATTGGGAACAAGAGTTCACCGAGCTTAGTCCGGTAAAACGCCGAGGAAATCGCCGTTATTATCAGCGCCATGACGTGTTGTTGATTCGACAAATTCGCGCTTTGTTATACGAGCAAGGTTACACAATAGGTGGTGCGCGTGCTCATCTGGCGAGTGGTAGCGCGAAGGAAGACAGTTTACGCACCAAACAACTTATTCATCAGATGATTGGCGAGCTGGAAGATATTTTGGAGCTGCTGAAATAGCGTTTCCCAAATAATATGATATTATGTCCGGCTTGCTCTCCTAGGTGGGCATTGGTTTAATGATAAACTTCGGGGCGTAGCGCAGCCTGGTAGCGCACTTGTCTGGGGGACAAGGGGTCGTGGGTTCGAATCCCGCCGTCCCGACCAAGTTTTTTGAGATTGAATATTGAATAACCCGCAAGTTACTTGACTTAGCGGGTTTTTTATTGCTTGAAAAACTATAGGAATACATAGCGTTTTTGATAATTAATCACTGATTGATCGATAAAGTTAAATTGAATGAATACGGCGGCTAATATTTCGTTTATCAAATATTTGAGACAGGCCTAATCCGATGTTGAGCCGTTTTAGAGATCATATTGTCGTGAATCACCCGGATCAATTGTCTCGGCAATGGGCGCAACGTATTGTTGATAGATACGCAACCAGTGCCAAAGTACGTACAGTAGATATTCGATCCGTCAATATTGGCACATCGACACGCTTGCGGCTAACCGTGAATCATGACGCCATCGGCGTCGTTCCAAGTCGGTGGTTTGTAAAAACGCCGTCGCTGGCAATTAAGTCCAGAGCGATTACCACCATACCGCGGTTATTACATAAGGAAGTTCATTTTTATAATTCGCTTTCTCAGGGGGTTCCGGTGAGTGTGCCGCAAATTTTAGCGGCTGAAAGTCTGTTAGGGCGCGGTACTACATTGGTAATGGCGGATTTGGATGAGCTGGGATTTAGGCCCGGGCTTACCGCAGACGCTCTGTCTTTGGAACAAGCTCAGCAGGTGGTTGAAAAGCTCGCCGGTTTTCATGCTCACTATTGGGGCAATGCTGGGCTGTTGAAAACGCATCGCTGGTTAAACGGTTTTAGTCACAATGTCGAGAATCATATGGGTACCTTACTGGCTGTGCCCTTGATGAAGCGTGGCCTTGATCGCGCAGGGCGCTTGGTGCCCAACAAATTGCATAGATCCGCGTTGCGCTATGCAGCGGATCGGCGGCGAATCACCAAGATATTGGCAACCGGTGTGCAGACCTTGGTGCATCATGATTGTCATCCAGGCAATCTATTTTGGAATCACTCTGAGCCGGGCTTTCTGGATTGGCAATTGGTGCGGATGGGTGAGGGTGTTAGTGACCTAGCTTATTTTTTAGCGACATCGCTGAAGCCGGAGTCTCGGCGAGCTCATGAAAAACAATTGCTGAAGCTATACATGACGGCGTTAGCTAGTCACGGGATTAGCGACTTGGATGAAGAAACGTATTACCAACGCTACCGCGCTCATTTGGTGTATCCGTTCGAAGCGATGATTGTTACCTTGGCTATAGGGGGTATGATGGAGCGCAATAGCAACTTGGAGTTAGTTGCGCGCGTTTCAGCGGCGGTTGACGATAACGATAGCTATTCTGCGTTATCTCTATAAGCGTTCTTACCTGCGTTTCTGGAAGGCAGTTATATACTGAATTTGATCTGAGAATTGGGTCGATGCTATTTGGCGGAGAATCTCTCGATAGAGAGATAATTTGGCGGGTATATGAACCCACAAAAATTTTAAATAAGTATTGACTTAATAATTGACTGCTACATCGTTTGTAGCTACGAGAAAATCTATAAGGATTTTTTAATCTCTGTCTTGCTGGTTTCCGCAAGAAGAAAATAAAAATGGTGCCGAGGAGAGGACTTGAACCTCCACAGGGTTACCCCTACTAGCACCTGAAGCTAGCGCGTCTACCAATTTCACCACCTCGGCATTACTCATCTAGGCAAGTAATTTGGTCATTATAAGTATATGAATGGGATGTGTCAACCTTATGATTATACACATCGCTGAGCAGCTTAACGTCGGCACTCCTGAAGGATTGGTTGTTGTCGCCACGTGACTCAGTCGTTCTGAGGCAGTGGCTTGGGTATTAGGGTGGCTTGGTCTATTTGGCTGCTTCCATTGGCGAGCGATAGTTTGTGCAAGAAAGTTTTTTTCGGCAGACTATTGAGCTAATTTGCGGTACCCATCGAATAAATGATGAATTTCCTCAAGACCGTCTTCGATTGACCAAGAAACCGACTTTGACAATAAATCCAGTAAAATCACGCCGTTTACCGCTGCATCTTCGCTAATCGCAGTTTTTAACCGTTGGCTTAAATGGAGGTTGATAACTTGTAAGTTTTGATATAGCGCGAGCAGTTCATCCAATTCCAGGGAATAGGTTAGGTGGTCTTTTTGCCGAAAATACTGTGCCAATAGGAACATCGTGGTTACTCGGTAAATCGTTTCAGTTTGATCGGCCAAGGGTAAGTGAAAACGTGCCATTGGCTTTAAAAATTCAGTATGCGGACACGGGCTGGTGGCCATAATTAAGCCTAGAATCGAACTGGCGATATGTTGAGCAGTGGTTTCGGCGCGTATGGTTCTTCTATCAGTAATGACTTCTACAGCCATTTGCTTGTGGGACACTAGGTGCCCACATAAATTTAACAGTGACACCAAATTAATCGCGACAGGACAGTGCGGAACCTGCTCAGGTTTTAACGGGCAATTGCGGCATTGTTGATACGTGAGCTCCGTCCATAGAGGATAGGGAGGGGGAGCGGCAGAAATAAGGGTCATGCTTTGTTTATCAACTTCGATTAGGAAATCGGCGCTGTCGTAATCTTCTGCGCTTAAGCGGTAGGTAAAATGTAGGATGTCTTCGGACATATAAATTCAGCAAACTTGTGATGTGCGTTTTCTTGGATGGATTTTAACCTGGCTAAGCCGCGTTATTGGCCGATTGTAGGGGCGTCGTCTGACTAGTTTGGCTTGAGTATAGCTGCGGTATTCAAGTAAAGGAGGCTGCCTAAGGCTCCGTGTTACAATCGACTGCTCTAAAAACATAATCTCAAAAAGGCTTTACCATGCAATTTATTAAACTCTCCGCTGTTGCTTTATTGTTTTTATCTTTTCACGCCACAGCGGAAGTTCAGCTGACCAAAGCCGATGTTTTGGGTACATGGCAAATCGACAAAGAATCCAACACCAGTGATGGCAGCAAGGCCCGAAGCTCTAATACCACCTGGACGTTTAAAGACGATGGCACTATCGAAGGCATGACCCATGAAAACGATTCGCATGCCAGAATTGACCAAATGCGGGCTGTGCTGAATTACGCCGTCGAAGGCGGCAAGATTGTCAAACAGGCGGCGCCGGGTCGCTCGAAGATGGAAACCTGCGAGGCAATTGAAAAATCCGGCAACAATATGGTTTTGAAGTGCCAAACCGTTTATTTCTTTATGTCTAAAAAATAAAAACGCCGAGTACTTCTGATAGTGTCGTGCTTAGTTTGACCTATTTATGTGATCGTCGGATGGGATGGACTCATCGGTAGCGAGAAAACAGGAACTTCGATTTTGGCAGAGCAGCCCCAAAGCCTATCCGATTTTGCGGAGCATTGTTTATTCAATGGCGACATTGAGCAAAAGCTTGTTTTAACTCATCAAGCCAGGCAGTTGTTGGATAACGGCTTATTGTCCCTGCAAACAACAGAGGCGGTATTGCCGATAAGCAATACCGTATTTCCTAGCCGGCCGGCGTTGTTGATGCCGCGAGAGATGCCTAAACGTCGTCTGGATTCCATCGAAGGTAAAGCGGCTTTTTTTCACGCGCTCGCACATATCGAGTTCGTGGCAATTTATTTGGCATGGGACATTATTTATCGGTTTCCCGGCTTGCCCGACGATTTTTATCGGGATTGGCTGATCATCGCCGACGAAGAGGCTCAGCATTTCGAGTTGATTCGCACTCATTTGCTTGGCTTGGGATTCGATTACGGCGATTTACCCGCGCATCGCGGGCTTTGGTCTCACGCCGAAGATACGTCCAATGACATTTTGGCGCGTTTGGCGATAGTGCCGCGGTGTATGGAGGCGCGCGGATTAGATGTGACCCCAGGCATGATGGATAAACTGGTTGCTATCGACGATCAGCCAGGTCTAGCTATCCTTCGGAGGATTTATAACGACGAAGTTGGGCATGTCGAGCGCGGTTCTTACTGGTTCAATAATCTGGCCAGACAGCGCGGTATGGAACCTGAAAACTGCTTTAAAGACCTGATACTGAATTATTTCAAAGGTAAGCCCAAGGGACCCTTTAACCGAGAAGTGCGTATAATTGCCGGCTTCTCGAATAACGAAATCGATTGGCTGGAGGAGCGTTTGCATGAATAACAAACCGGTTTTTGATTATCCACTGTTTGCGATGGGCTTTAGGGCCTTTTTCGCGCTGGCGGGATTATCAGCTCTGGCTTTGATTGCAGTATGGAACTCAATGTCCAACGGTTCGCTGCATATCGATAATTACTTCACCGGCAGCACGTGGCATGCTCATGAAATGTTGCTTGGCTACACCACAGCGGTGATTGCCGGTTTTTTACTAACAGCAGTTAGAAACTGGACTGGCTTACAAACAGTGACTCCCGATCAACTGGCGTCGCTGTGTTTTTTATGGATTTATGGCCGGGTATTGCCTTTTTATTCCGAACTATTGCCCGATTTGTTGATAGGCACCGTCGATTTCGTATTTTTACCGGTGTTGGCGTATTTTGTGGGTAAGCCAATTCTAAAAACTGGCAACTATCAAAATCTGATTTTTATCGCCTTATTACTGCTATTGGCCTTGGGCAATGGTTTGATTCACGCCCAAGTTTTGGGTATGGCTGGTAGTGCCTCGCTAGGACTGATCCTGGTGGTTACCATTATCGTCGCGATGATTTTGGTCATAGCCGGCCGGGTATTTCCGTTTTTTACCGAACGGGGATTATCCGGGGTTATTTGTATTCGCAATCCGGCATTGGATATTGCAGCTGTTGCGGTGAGTCTGGCGGTGTTTGCATTATTAATGCTGAATATATCCGGCGCATTGTTGGCGGTTGCTGCGGTAGCGGCGATTGTGATTAATATTGTGCGAGTGGCGGCTTGGTACAACCCGCGGATTTGGTTTGTGCCCCTGCTTTGGGTTTTGTACATCGGCTATGGTTGGTTGATCCTTGGATTTGGCTTGGTATCCCTCTCTGCTTTTGCTGTGGTTCCGCAGTCTTTGGCTTTACACGCCTTTACTGTTGGCGGCATCGGTATTTTGACTTTGGGCATGATGGCCCGCGTTGCGTTGGGCCATACCGGCAGGGCGCTAAAAGCCTCGAATGTGATGGCGCTGGCCTTTGTGCTGATAAATCTGGCCGCGTTGTTTCGGGTGTTATTTCCGGCTTTGTTGCCAAACTGGTATGGCGGTTTGGTGATGGTGTCCACCTATTGCTGGTTGGCGGCGTTTTCCTTGTTCGCATTTTATTATTCGCCAATTTTGATGTCGCCCAGGTTGGATGGGCAGCCGGGGTAGCGTAGTTCATAAAAACAGTGGCGATGGCGGATGGTCTCGTCCAAGCGTGCCGTATTTTTTATACATTGAATTTGTTGGAGCGACAGTGTTAGGGTTGCTATATCGGTTTACTGCGCGATCTGGTCAATGAAATGAGAGTGAATGGAAGCAAATTGCGCGACAGGTTTGATGTGAACATGAGTTGGACGGATTGACTTTGGTCAACGGCGTCAAGGGCGTAAGCGGGTCTGTTCCTGGCAGGAGTAATGATCTTGGTCAGTGATAGCGGGCTTTGATAGGGTTGTAAAAAAAGGCGGCTTTCAGCCGCCTTTTTTTGTGTCGAAACGTTTTTACTGCGCCCTGTAATGCGATTCGATATAACGCTCGACTATAGCTTGGAACTCTTCAGCGATATGGTCGCCTTTTAGGGTGACGGTTTTGAAACCGTCTTCAAAAACCGGCGCAACAGGTGACTCGCCGGTTCCGGGTAGGCTGATGCCGATGTTGGCATTTTTGCTTTCACCGGGGCCGTTGACGACGCAACCCATTACCGCGACTTTCATATCTTCCACGCCTTTGTATTTATCTTTCCAGATAGGCATTTGATCGCGTAAATAGCCTTGAATGTCTTGCGCCAGACGTTGGAAATAATCGCTGGTGGTGCGGCCGCAGCCGGGGCAGGCCACTACCATGGGTGTGAAGGAGCGAAAGTTCATGGTTTGCAGAATTTCCTGGGCCACAATGACTTCTTTGGTGCGCGCTGCGCCGGGTTCGGGTGTTAGGGATACCCGAATGGTGTCGCCTATGCCTTGTTGCATCAGTACGCCGAGCGCTGCTGCTGATGCGACGATGCCTTTGGAGCCCATGCCAGCTTCGGTAAGGCCTAAATGCAGAGCGTAATCGCAACGGCTGGACAGGTCTTGGTAAATGCTGATCAACTCCTGGACATCGCTAATTTTGCAGGATAGGATGATTTTGTCTTTACCCAGCCCGATTTCCTGGGCTCTAGCCGCGCTTTCCAGGGCGGAGAGTATGATGGCTTCCCGTGTGATTAGGGGTAATTCTTTGGGTTGCGCTAATTGTCTGTTCTCGTCAAGCAATCGGGTTAGTACGGCTTGATCAAGACTGCCACCGTTGACGCCAATCCGCACGGGTTTGTTGTATTGAATCGCAAACTCTATCATCTGCTGAAATTGCGGGTCCCGCGCTTTGCCTTTGCCGACATTGCCGGGGTTGATACGGTATTTGGATAGTGCTTGAGCGCAATCCGGATATTTTTCCAGTAACTTGTGGCCGTTAAAATGGAAGTCGCCGATAATGGGCACCGAAAAGCCTTTTTGTGCCAGTCGGTTGACGATTTCCGGTACGGCTTGCGCAGCTTCTTCACGGTCGACAGTGACGCGGACCATTTCCGAGCCGGCTGTTGCTAATTCCATGATCTGTTGAACGCTTCCTGCCACATCAGCTGTATCGGTATTAGTCATGGATTGAACTACAATCGGAGCGTCGCCGCCGACTTTTACGTTTCCTACCAAAACCTGTTGGGTGTGTTTTCTGGAGCTAATCGACATAGAAGTGTGGTCTGCAAAAACTGAAAGTTATCTAAAAAATACCAAGTAATTCACTTAGGATATAAATTATACCTCCTTAGTTACAGGACGAAAGAGCAAATTGTGCGGATAAATTACTTTTCTGATGTGCATCTGGAATTTGGCGAGCAGAGTCTGCCGGAAACCGATGCCGATTTGGTCGTGGCGGCAGGCGATATCGGCATATTCAAACAAGGTGTCGAATGGTTGAAGTCTATCGGCAAGCCTGTGGTTTATGTGGCGGGTAACCATGAGTTTTATGGTTACGAATATCAACAGACTATCGATATGCTGCGTAGGGAATGTGCGGGCAGTCAAATTCAGTTCCTGGAAAAAGATCAGTTTATCTTCCAGGGTGTGCGCTTTTTGGGTTGCACCTTGTGGACGAATTTGTTTATCGAGGGCGCCGAAAAGGCCGAAGTGCTGGGAAATACCTTGAATGACTTTCGCAAGGTGTCATTTGCAGGCCAAACTTTCGAGCCCAAACACTTTACCGAGCTACATCGGGAATCTAAATTCTGGTTAGAACAACAACTTGCCACGCCCTTTGCCGGCAGGACCATAGTGGTCACTCATCATGCGCCCACCGAATGGAGTTGGATCGATTCACCCAACGTACTTAAAAAGCTGGCTTATTGTAATGACTTGAAGCCTTTATTTCACGAATATGAAATAGCAGCCTGGTTTCACGGTCATGTGCACAATTTGGGTGATTACCGGATAGCGGATGCCCGTATCTTAAGCAATACCCGGGGGTATGTCGGGCGCAAGTATGTGAGTGGTTTTGATATCGATAAAGTGGTTGATATTTGAGCGGTATTTCCACTTATGCCGGGCGCTATCGCTCGGCTTAAAGGGCTACAAGCCTTGGGATTTTCCGTTGAGAAAGCCGATAACTTGTGATGTAATGAACATGTTTTGTCTTGAAGTGCCCTTTGGGATCGGTGTTTCGCAATGGGCTTTTTGCTGCAACTAGTCTGGGGAGCAGGCGTATTAACTATGCAATTTAATATAAAGAAAGGTTTGGATTTGCCTATAACAGGCGGACCCGAACAAAAGATTAGCGATGGTAACAGCATCAAATCGGTCGCCTTATTGGGTGCCGATTACATCGATCTGAAGCCGAAAATGATGGTTGCCGAAGGAGATAAGGTCAAATTAGGACAGGCCCTTTTTTCTGACAAAAAAAATCCTGGCGTCAACTTTACCTCACCCGGTGCGGGTGTGGTTAAAGCTATTAACCGTGGCGACAAGCGTGCGCTGTTGTCTGTGGTCATTGAATTGCAAGGAAATCAGCAAGAGTCTTTCAGCAAATACGGCGAAGCTGAGTTAGGCAATTTGACTCAAGAACAGGTTAAGGAAAATTTGCTGGCATCAGGATTGTGGACTGCGTTCCTGACACGTCCTTACGGCAAAATCCCTGCTGTCGATACAACGCCTAGTTCAATTTTTGTCACAGCGATAGATACTCGTCCGCTGGCGGCAGATCCTGCTGTCATTATCAAGGAACGTGCTGCCGATTTTGCTAATGGCTTGACTGTAGTTTCTAAGTTGACATCCGGTAAAACCTATCTTTGCAAAGCGACGGGCACTGATTTGGTAGCGAATCAAGCCGTTCAGGTAGCGGAGTTTTCCGGGCCGCATCCTGCCGGCTTGCCAAGCACCCATATTCATTTTATCGATCCGGTCAATATCCATAAATTCGTATGGCATATTGATTACCAGGCGGTAATTGCTATTGGCGCATTGTTTACTACAGGTAAGCTGAATGTAGAACGCATCGTTTCTTTGGCTGGTCCAACGGTTAAAAACCCAAGATTGGTACGCACACGTGTGGGCGCCAATCTGGACGATTTGGTTGCCGGCGAATTGCAAGATGTTGAAAACCGCGTAATTTCGGGCTCTGTTTTGTATGGCCACGAGGCTGCCGGATCTCTGGCATTTTTGAGTGCTTACAGTTTGCAAGTTTCTGCTATTAAAGAAGGTCGTGAACGTGAGCTTTTCGGTTGGATCGTTCCCGGCAAAGACAAATACTCGGCTATGAATGTGTACGTGTCGAGCAAAGATCGTAAAGATAATCGCCTGTTTCCGCTGACCACCGATAAAAATGGTAGCAATCGCGCCATTGTGCCGGTGGGTGTGTATGAGACAGTGATGCCGTTGGATATTTTGTCTACACCTCTATTGAAAGCCATTGTAGTCGGCGATACCGACACTGCACAGTCTCTTGGCTGCCTGGAACTGAGTGAAGAAGACGTGTCTTTGTTCACTTTTGTCGATCCAGGCAAGCATGACTTCGCGCCTGTGCTCAGAGCTAATTTAACTAAAATCGAGAAGGAAGGATAATGTCGGCTAGAGATATTTTAGATAGCATAGAGCCGCATTTTACAAAGGGCGGCAAGTTTGAAAAGTATTACGGTCTCTACGAGATGGTGGATACTTTTATTTACACGCCATCCGATGTAACGCGCGGAAAAACCCATGTACGTGACGGTAACGATCTGAAACGCACTATGACGTTCGTGGTAATCGCCACGGCGTTTTGTATTTTGATGGCTTGGTACAACACGGGTTATCAAGCCAACTTAGCCATGAAGAGCCTGGGTGTTGAGTCGATTAACAACTGGCGTAGCATTCCAATGGCGCTATTCGGCTACAACCCGTACAACCCGATTTCCTGCCTGGTGCACGGCATGTTGTATTTCTTCCCTGTTTACATCACTACCTTAGCGGTCGGTGGCGTTTGGGAAGTGTTGTTCGCAACCGTACGCAAGCATGAAGTCAACGAAGGTTTCTTGGTATCGTCAATGCTGTATACCCTGATCCTGCCGCCTGACATCCCCTTGTGGCAAGTGGCTTTAGGTATCTCGTTCGGTATCGTGTTGGGTAAAGAAGTTTTCGGTGGTACCGGTAAAAATTTCCTTAATCCCGCTTTGACAGGTCGTGCGTTCCTGTTTTTTGCGTATCCGGCTTCAATTTCCGGCGATGCGGTATGGGTTGCGGTGGACGGTTACAGTGGCGCGACGGCTTTATCGTTGGCATCGGCTGGCGGCGTGGAGGCTATTAAAGAGAGTTTCAGTTGGATCCAAGCGTTTTTGGGATTCATTCCCGGCTCGATGGGTGAAACATCCACATTAGCTTGTATGTTGGGTGCTGCATTCTTGTTATATACACGTGTTGCTTCTTATCGCATCATGGCTGGCGTGTTGATTGGCATGATCGGTATGTCCACTTTATTGAATATCGTTGGCAGCACAACCAACCCAATGTTTGCGATGCCTTGGTACTGGCATATGGTAGTCGGTGGTTTTGCTTTCGGTACGGTGTTTATGGCAACTGATCCTGTTTCTGCCGCTGTGACCGACACGGGTCGCTGGATTTACGGCTGCATGATCGGCGTGATGATTATCATCATTCGGGTTATTAACCCGGCTTTCCCGGAAGGTGTGATGCTTGCAATTCTTTTCTCAAACATGTTTGCACCATTGATTGATTACTTTGTTGTTCAAGCAAATATTAGAAGAAGGATCAAACGCCATGCTTAATGCCGAGAAAAAAACCTGTAAGTACAACGAGCAACTCTGCAAGTACTACGAACAGTTCAGAGTTTATGCCGACAGAATCCTGGCTTTAAGTAACGACAGCCTGGAAAAAACCGTCAACGTGGCTTTGGCCTTATGTTTGGTGTGCGCCGTATTGGTATCTATCGCTACAGTCGCTTTACGGCCTTTGCAAGGCTACAACAAAGCCCTGGACATGAAGAAAAACATTCTTGATGTGGCTGGTTTGTTGGAAGAGGGTACTGATATCGACAAAGCCTTTGCGGAAAGAATCGAAAGCAAGATTGTCGACCTGAAAACAGGTGATTACGTAGACAATATCAATGTCGACGAATACGACCAACGCAAGGCTGCGAAAGACCCTGCGCAGAACGAGTTGATTCCGGTCGAGAAAGATATTGCCAGCATCCGTCAAAAAGCCAAATACACCAAAGTGTTTTTGGTTAAAAACGGCGACCAGTTGCAATCCATTATTCTGCCTATCAACGGTTACGGTTTGTGGTCTACGATGTATGGCTTTTTAGCCTTGGAAGCTGATGCGCAAACGGTACAGAGCATCAACCTGTACGACCAAGGTGAAACCCCCGGCCTGGGTGGTGAGGTAGTCAATCCTAACTGGCGCGCGTTGTGGAAAGGCAAAAAAGTCTATTCCGACAAAGGCGAAGTGGCTTTGACTTTAGTGAAAGGTGGTGTCGATTCCAGTCGCCCGGATTCTGTTTACAAAGTGGATGGTTTGGCCGGCGCAACCTTAACCAGTCGTGGGGTCAGTAATTTGATCCAATACTGGATGGGTACCGAAGGTTTTGCCACCTATCTAAACAAAATTAGAAAAAACGGTTAGGACTTATCATGGATAAAGAAACTAAAAAAGTATTATTCGAACCGTTGGTCGATAACAACCCAATCACCCTGCAGGTGCTTGGTGTATGTTCGGCGCTGGCGGTAACGTCGCAAATGTCTACCTCATTGATCATGGCATTGGCCTTGACTTCGGTTACTGCCTGTTCGAGCGCAGCGATTAGTGCGGTGCGCGAGCATATACCGAGCAGCATTCGGATTATCGTGCAGATGATCATCATTGCTTCGTTGGTTATTGTGGTCGATCAGTTGCTTAAAGCCTTTGCCTTTGATGTCAGCAAAAAGCTGTCGGTATTCGTTGGTTTGATTATTACCAACTGTATCGTCATGGGGCGTGCTGAAGCCTATGCGATGAAAAATCCGCCGCTGCAAAGCTTTGTTGACGGTATCGGTAACGGCTTAGGTTACAGTTTGATTCTGGTCATCGTGGCGCTGTTCAGAGAAACTTTGGGTTCAGGCAAACTGCTTGGTTTCGATGTGCTGCCTTTGGTAAAGGATGGCGGTTGGTACGTACCGAACGGCATGATGCTGCTGCCGCCTAGCGCGTTTTTCATCATCGGCTTGATCATTTGGGGTTTCCGTACCTGGAAACCAAAGCAAGTGGAACACAACGAGTTCAAAATCATGTCGATTGCTCACGGTGAAGGAGGGCACCACTAATGGAAGCCTATATCAGTCTGTTTGTTAAAGCGGTTTTCATTGAAAACCTGGCGCTGTCATTCTTCCTGGGTATGTGTACCTTCTTGGCGGTGTCCAAGAAGATCTCCACGGCCATGGGTTTGGGTATTGCCGTTATGGTGGTGCAAACCTTAACAGTGCCTGCCAATAACTTCATTTACCAAACTTTGTTGAAAGAAGATGCATTATCTTGGATAGGCATTACTGGCGTGGATTTAAGCTTTTTAAGCTTGTTGAGCTGTATCGGTATGATCGCTGCGATTGTGCAGATTCTGGAAATGATTTTGGATAAATTCTTTCCGGCTCTGTATCAAGCCTTGGGTATTTTCCTGCCGTTGATTACCGTTAACTGCGCGATCTTGGCCGGTAGTTTATTCATGATCGAACGTGACTACAATTTTGGTGAAAGCGTGGTATACGGTATAGGCAGTGGTTTCGGCTGGGCTTTGGCGATTACCGTTATGGCCGGTGTGCGTGAGAAATTGAAATACAGCGATATTCCTGCTGCATTACAAGGTCTGGGCATCACTTTTATCACCGCTGGCTTGATGTCTCTGGGCTTCATGGCTTTCTCTGGAATTCAATTATAAGGGTATCGTAATGCTGGAAATTGCATTAGGTGTTATTTTCTTCACGGTCATCGTGATAGCGCTGGTGTTTTTGATCATCGGCGCGAAAAGTAAACTGGTGGCCTCTGGCGATGTGGAAATTCTGATCAATAACGAAAAGAAAATCCATGTACCGGTGGGCTCCAAATTGTTGACCGCTTTGGCGGACAACCAATTGTTCGTGTCTTCAGCTTGTGGCGGCGGCGGCACTTGTGGTCAATGTAAAGTGAAAGTGCACAGCGGCGGTGGCGACATTCTGCCAACCGAGCAATCGCATATCACCAAACGGGAAGCCGCACATGGCGAACGTCTGGCTTGCCAAGTATCCATCAAACAAAACATGGATATCGAAGTCGAAGACAGCGTATTCGGTGTTAAAAAATGGGAATGCACTGTTAAGTCCAACGACAACGTCGCGACTTTCATTAAAGAGTTGGTCTTGGAATTGCCCGAAGGTGAAGCCATCAACTACCGTGCAGGTGGTTATATCCAAATTGAATGTCCGCCCCATATTTCAAGATATGCGGATATGGATGTTGCCGAGGAATACCGTCCTGATTGGGATAAATTCAATCTGTGGCGCTATGTGTCGGATGTAAAAGAGCCAACGCTACGTGCTTACTCAATGGCATCTTATCCTGAAGAAAAAGAAATAATGTTGAACGTCAGGATCGCTACGCCGCCTCCAGGGGCGCCGGATGGCATTCCGCCAGGCATCATGTCGTCCTTTATCTTCAACCTGAAGCCAGGTGATAAAGTGTTCGTATCCGGTCCTTACGGCGAGTTTTTTGCCAAAGAAACCGATGCTGAAATGGTCTTTATCGGTGGTGGTGCCGGTATGGCGCCGATGCGTTCGCATATCTTCGATCAACTACGCAGACTGAAATCCAAGCGTAAAATGACTTTCTGGTATGGCGCACGTAGCAAACGCGAAATGTTCTACGTTGAAGATTTCGATATGCTGGCGAAAGAAAACGACAATTTTGAATGGCATGTAGCCTTGTCGGATGCTTTGCCTGAAGATAACTGGAAAGGTTATACCGGCTTCATTCACAACGTGTTGTTCGAAGAATTCATCAAGAAACATCCGAACCCAGAAGATTGTGAATACTACATGTGCGGGCCGCCAATCATGAACTCTTCAGTGATTAACATGCTGCTGGCTAATGGTGTGGATCCTGAAAATATTATGTTGGATGATTTCGGCGGTTAAGTTGTATTAATCTGACGCGAAGCACAGGGAGCGATTTTCGGATCGCTCCTTTTTTCGTTTCAGTGATTAGAAAAAACAGGAGAAAAAAATGGGTTATTTTTTAGTAACATTTTTATTTATGTTGATCGTTATTGCCGTCATGGCAGTCGGTGTGCTTTTCGGTCGGAATGCTATCAAGGGGTCTTGCGGCGGCACCGGCAATTGCGTATGCAGTGAGAAATGCGACAAAAGAAAGAAGTTTGAAGCTGAGCAAGCTAAAACATTGGAACAACATTAAGGCTGCTTGCCCAAAGCGATAAACTAAGCTACTTCGGAGCGATAACTCTCCGAAACGTTAAGTTTATGCGTCCTTGAGTCAACTTCTGATCGACAGGAATACTATGCAGCCAGTGGTGTTGAAAATCGGGCTGCATAATCAATAGCATTCCACTAGTCAGTAAAATACTGCCGCTTTCCGCGGTTTTTTTATGCCGAAATGCAAATTGTCGGGTCGCTCCCAGCGTCAATGATGCGATAAAAGGCTGTGGTCCCAACTCCGCTTCGTTATCCGCATGCCAGCCTACATAATCATCGCCGTTGCGATATAAATTCACTAATACCGAATTAAACGAAAAGTTTAAGAACTGTTCGATTTTTTGCCTTATATCCGATAGTAATGGCGTCCAGGGCCGAGTTTTTAATAGATTATTGCTGTAGCTATAAACTATCCCCGGATCAGCATGCCAGGTTTGCAGGCGGGGTAAAGTAAATTCCCGACCGGCAACGCTGTAACAATTGTCGGGCCAATTTTGTTCCTGGAGCAAACGCCTATAGATAGCATCGCTTTCGGCGGCGTCGTAAAAATCTCTTATTATTCTCAGCTCCTTATCAGGCGTCATTCGTCTTGCAATTCCTGCTGTGCTTTAATATGCGAAGCTAGTGCACTGTCCATTGTCGTAATGTGCAATAAAAACCATTGCGGCAGACGCTCTTTGACAAAAGCACGACCAAAGGAAATTAAGCCTTTGTCGATCCGGGTTTTAAACTGTTTGAATTCTTCCAAAACCCGTTGATGTTCGCCTTTGTGTTCGGTTTCCGCCGGAAATCCGAATTGCGCCATTAACCGATTTTCAGATTCAAAATGTTCTTCGGTGTGTTGATACAATTGCGCAAACAAGCCCGGAAAGTCAGTGTTATTGGCCTTATCCAATTGATTTACCAAATCAATAAAGATGCCGTGATCATGATCGATGTGAGCATAACCAACACTCAGGGGTATGGTTCTGTCGAATATTGTCATTTGAACACTCGTGTGATTTGTAAACTAATGCACTAAAGCATGTTTTATGCCTAGTAATCGCCGACGATAAAACGGATGGATGATTGTCGATGGCAATTAAAGCGCAGGCCAGATTTAATCGGGTATCACCTCATCAACTCTACTAACGATGCGACCATCGGCCATTCTAATGTCGAACAGTTCAAGCTTGGCTAACTGTTTAACCGACTTCACCAGCTGGGAGCTTTCGTGTCGTTGCACGATAGCATAACCGCGTTCCAGCGTTGCCAGTGGACTAATCGCATGTAAGGTTTGTACCGTCGCGCGTTGCCGATTTTTCAATGCCGTCAGTTTAATTTGCATCGAACGGCTTAATCGTTGTTGGAAGTAATCAAGTTGCAGCCGATAGCCGTGAATCGATACCAACGGTTGCTGTCCGTTCAGACGCTGGGTGTTTAACGCCAGACGCTGGCGGCACAGCCCCAAGCCGGCTCGCGTCGCCCGATTCAAGCGTTGTTCCAATTCGTCGAGACGCTGGGCATTGCGTTGTAGTTTTTCCCCAGGATGTTGGGTTTGCAAGGCTTTAATCAGCCAGGTCAATTGCAACTGTTGTTGCTGTAATTTATCTTTCATCTGTCGAGTTAGTTGGTGCTCAATAGCTGCAAAGCGGTTAAGCCAGGCGGACTGGTCCGGCACCGCACATTCCGCCGCTGCCGATGGTGTCGGTGCGCGCAAATCAGCGACGAAATCGGCGATGCTGAAATCTACCTCGTGGCCTATTGCTGAAATCACCGGAATTCCACTGGCCGCTACCGCCCTGGCGACGATTTCTTCGTTAAAGGCCCACAAATCTTCCAGCGAGCCGCCGCCACGCGCCAGGATGATCACGTCTACCAGGGCTTGCTTATTGGCTGCTGCCAATGCCGCGCTGATCTCGAATTTAGCGCTTTCGCCCTGCACGGCTACCGGATAGATCAGCACCGGAATAGCCGGAAAGCGCCTTTTCAGTACGCTGAGAATATCGTGAATCGCCGCACCACTGGCCGAGGTGATGACGCCGATTTGTTTTGGCAATTGCGGCAGCGGTTTCTTGCGGTTTTGCTCGAACAAACCTTCTTGTAAGAGCTTTTGTTTCAGGCGTTCGTAAGCCAGACGCAATGCGCCGTCGCCGGCTTCTTCCAACTTTTCCACTACCAATTGATAATCGCCGCGCGGTTCGTACAAACTGACTTGCGCGGTGGCGACCACCAGATTGCCGTTGGCAGGTTTGAACCTTAGTCGTTGCTGTTGTCCTTTGAACATGGCGCAGCGGATCTGGGCTTGCGCGTCTTTCAAGGTAAAGTAGTAATGGCCGGAAGAGGGCAGGCTGAGATTGGAAATCTCGCCTTGTACTTGCACGGTTAAGAAATGGCTGGCCAGCAAGCGTTTGGCTTCGCGGTTTAGCTGAGATACGCTGAATATCTGCTCGGAATTACTCATCGAATGCTTGAAAGTGCAGGGCGAATAGGTTGAAAACCTTATTTTACGGCGGTTTGCCGCAAATAACAGGGGCTTTTACTTTGCGGAAGTGTTTCCAGGTAAGCTGCGCTAAAATGCTGTCTCGGTAATGATTTCGGCTTTAGCGAACAAGGAACTACGGATGCATGAACATCAATTGAGTAACTGGCAACATTCGCACGATTTCGCGCGGATCAATCGCAAAGGCGAGCGGCGTACGAAATGGGTGCTGCTTCTGACGTTTGCGACGATGATTGTGGAAATTGTCGCCGGTATGCAGTTTCATTCGATGGCGTTGTTGGCGGACGGATGGCATATGGCCACGCATGTGGTGGCTTTTATGATTGCAATCTTCGCCTACCGTTACAGTCGTATTCATCAGAACGACCAAACCTTCGCATTTAGTCCCGCCAAGGTGGGTGTATTGGGCGGGTTTGCCAGTTCGATAGCATTAGCGATGGTAGCCTTAGTGATGATCGCCGACTCGGTACAACGGCTACTGATGCCGGAAATAATTCGCTTTGACGAGGCGATTTTAGTCGCGCAAGTGGGTTTGTTGATCAACCTGTTAAGCGCGTTATTATTGCGAGACCATCACGATCATCACCATGGACACGGGCATAATGCTCACCATGACCATGACCATGACCATGACCATGACCATGACCATGACCATGACCATGAAGAACACGGCCAAAAAGATCAAGCTCAGCGCTCCCATCATCACGATCACAACCTAAGAGCGGCCTATCTACACGTAATGGCCGATGCCCTTACATCGGTATTGGCCATCGTCGCCTTGGTGGCTGGCAAATATTACGGTTGGGTTTGGCTGGATACGGTGATGGGTTTTGTTGGCGCGACAGTGATTCTGGTCTGGGCTTACGGCTTAATCAAAGAGACCAGCCCCGTATTGCTGGACCAGACCATGAACCCCAAATACACCCACGCGATACAATCCGCGCTGGAGGAAGACGGCGAATGCCTTGTCAGCGATCTGCATGTTTGGCCCGTTAGTGCCAATCATTATGCGGCAATCGTGGTTTTGGTCACGCAGCAGCCAAAATCGCCCAGTTATTACAAGAATCTATTGGGCAAATTCGCGCAGCTCGACCATATCACCGTGGAAGTCAATTGTTGTAAGGGTCAGGATTGCGTTGCAGAATAATCGCGTCGTTGCCGATGAATTCTATTTGGCAATGATAATGCGCCGCTAACCAATGAAAGGTCGGTCGCGAGAAAAAAGCGATGTGGGTTTGATCGTTTTTGTAATGCCATTTGGCAAAGGCCTCGGCATCTATGACCAATTTGGTCATGATGCCCAGCCAGCCGCCCGGTTTTAATAATTTAAACAGCGTGTCGAATTCGCGTTTCGGCGCGCGAAAATGCTCTACTACCTCGGTGCAGACGATAAAATCATAGGTTTGTTGCAGGTGTTCAGGAAAGTCCACATAGAGTGGGTCGTAGACATTGATTCGATGCCCTTGCGCCTTGAACAGTTCTGCAAGCGCCGGGCCTGGGCCGCAACCATAATCAAGTCCAACAGAATTGTTCGGTAATTTTCTGAGCAAAGGCTTTGCCAAGCGGGATAGAAATTCAATGTAGCCCGGATCGTCAATGGTATTTTGATGTAGATCATAAATAGCTTTTTCCTGGCTCGGCGATAAGTGCTGAGAGCAATCAACATAAACCAGCAAGCACTGTCGGCACTGAATGTAATCGCGTTTTGCGTCGCTGTGATAAAGATGGGTATCGGGGCTGTTACAGAGTGGGCAGGATGGTGCCGGCATAATTAATTTGGGCTTTTGCTTGACGCTTGGGCGATATGCTGTAGAATGCGCCGCTCTCTACTGCGGAGCGGTAGTTCAGTTGGTTAGAATACCGGCCTGTCACGCCGGGGGTCGCGGGTTCGAGCCCCGTCCGCTCCGCCACTTTCATGTTTTACCCCGTTTTTATCTCATCGTTTAAGTGGCATTGATGATGAGTTTCTTGCAACCCATTTAGTTTGCAATATTCCTAAACCGTTGCCAGATAATTTTAAACGTCAGCGTCAAGGTCGGATCGTTCTTGGCGACACGTGTATCCAGAATGTCCGGTTCCGCCCAACAGCCTTCGTCGATTTCATCTGTCGCTAGGCTAAACGGTCCGTTATGCCGGCAACGGTAGACCTGGATAAATTCCATACCCAATTCGGTGCTAGGCTCCAATTTAAATAAACCCTCCAGGCTTTCGCCAATGATACCCAATTCCTCCTGTAATTCGCGCGGCGCGCAACGGTCATAGCTTTCGCCGGCGTCGACGTGACCGGCCGCCGAGGTATCCCATAAGCCTTTGTTCAAATCTTTTTTCATTGAACGCTTTTGCAGAAACAAACGGCCTGCATCGTTGAAAACCAGAATATGCACGGCCCGGTGGCGCAGGCCGTTAGCGTGAATCACCGGTCTGGGCTGTTGGGCAATCACTACATCGTCTCTATCGACGACATCGAGAAGTTCGTTGTGCATGTAAACTATCGATTCCTGCGGCAAGGTCGTGTATGGTAGCTGTTTTTAGTGCATGTCGCAGAGAACATATGGCAAGAAGAAGCGAACATAGTCAGGAACAAATCAAGGAAATGGTGCTGGTCGCCGCGGAAACTATCGTCATAGAGGACGGCTATAGCGCTCTGACCGTGCGCAAAATCGCGATGGAAATCGGCTATACCGTGGGCAGCATTTATATGGTATTTGCCAATATGAACGATTTGCTAACCCACGTCAAAGGCCGGACACTGGATGAGTTGGCTAAACAATTGCTTCACTGTGAACCGACCGCGAGTGTCGAGGAAAATATTCTGATCTTGGCGGAAACCTACCTAAATTTTGCCGCCCGGCATTTCAATCGCTGGCGCATGATCTTCGATATTCAGAGCGAGGAGCCTCAGCCTGACTGGTATCTACAAAAGGTGGAGCAGATGTTTGCGATTGTCGAGGTGTTGTTTATCCAGCTTACGCCCGGCAGTTCCGCGGAACAAAGCCGGCTGGCAGCCAGAACCTTGTGGAGCGGCGTGCATGGAATCTGTATTTTGTCGCTGACTGCCAAACCGCAGGTCAGCGACATTGAAGCATCCCGGCTAAGCGTGGATTTGTTGGTACAAACTTTTATTCAAGGCTGGAAGGCGCGTGCTCCACTTCAGGTAAATGCCAAACCACCAGAAAAGTAGCCGCCAGTAGTAGCAAGCCCAAGCCGATTAGTGCTGTAATCGGCGTTACTTGTTCGGCCGCCGCCAGGGTGTAGCCGCCGACCGACAATAGCATTGCTACATTCTGGAAAAAATTCTGCATCGCTACCGCACCCCCGCTGCCTATGCTTTGTTGGCCGATCTCCTGTAAAGCAGCGTTTATTGGGACGATAAACATGCCGCCTGCCATACCCATTAAAAACAACACAAAACGCGCCGGCCAGACCGCTTCCGTGAAACTCAGGGCGATGATGAAGATGCTCATCAGATAGGCCGGGATGCGCGCCCGGCGCAAATGTTCCAGCGGAATCAAGCGCGGGACCAGGACCGAACCGGCGATGATACCGATAGCCAAAAATAGCGTGAGATTGGCAATATCGCTGGCGTTATGCGTCATTAACACCAAAGGCGCCCAAGCGATGATAATCACCCGCACACTGGCTGCTGCTGCCCAAAACAAGGATGCGCCCAGCACCGCGAACCGCGAACGCGGCATCGCCAAAAAAGTTTTAACTTCCAAATAAAACAATACAATTTTCGAGCCGGTCGGCGCCGCTTTACGTAAACCTATCGGTAAGAACAAGGTGGCCGCCGCGGAGATCAAAAACAAGACTATTGTGGCGACCAACGCCCAACTGGTCGAATAATCGGCTAGTTTTGCACCAACCACCATACCGGTTAATATCGCCAGTATCGTCGAGCCCTCAATCCAGCTATTGGCTTTAACCAGACCGTTGTGGCCTGCCAGTTCCGGCAAAATGCCGTATTTGGCCGGACTGTACAAGGCAGCGCCGACACCGACCACACAATACGCCAATAGAGGCTCGACGTTAAATAGCAACAAACCCGCGCCGCAAGCCTTGATCAGATTGGCGACAATCAATACCCGCGATTTGGCGTGACTGTCCGCAAATCCGCCCACCCAGGGCGCCAACACTACGAATGCCACCAGAAACACGCTTTGTAGTGCCGGCACGTACCAACTGACCGGGTACGCATCCTGCATCACCATGGCGATGACTGTAAACAATATGGCGTTGTCGGCAAATGCCGAGAGGAATTGCGCGACTAAAAGGGGATAGATGTGTTTGCTCATGGCATTAAAGGGTAGTTAAGTTAGGCAAGCCAGGTGTGGGTCGTGCTCAATCCGACTCGACGTCGCCACCTTCCAGCAATCGCGCTGCTAACGCTGTCGCACCAGGATAATCGGTTTTTCCGGTCGCCAATACCGGCAGTTTATCCAGCACAAACACTTTCTTAGGCAGATTGATGGTAGCGACTCCGGTCGATGCGTCGGCCAATTGTTTGGCGTTGGCGTCGCGGCGGGTCGTTAACAGAATGAGTTGTTCGCCTTTTTTCGGATCGGGCAAACTGACCACCACATGCTGCGCTTCCGGCCAAGCGTGGATGGCCAATTGTTCCACCGCGGTGAGAGATACCATTTCGCCGCCAATTTTCGCAAAGCGCTTGCTGCGGCCTTGAATGTGAATAAAGCCTTCCTCGTCGACATGGACGATGTCGCCGGTATCGTACCAACCTTCGCCGAAAGCAGCGGAGCAAGGCGGTACCAAAACTCCGGGATTGTCCGGCAGTAGATAACCTTTCATAATGTTGGGGCCGGCGACATGCAGTTTGCCGGCGTTCTCAATACCGGGCACCGGCTCCAATTTATGCAGCATATCGGGCATGAAGCGGCCGACGCTTCCAGCCTTGTAGTCCATCGGCGTGTTTACCGAGGTTACCGGCGAGGTTTCCGTGGCGCCGTAACCTTCCAAGATACGGATACCGAATTTATCCAGCCAAGTGGTGCGCGTGCTTTCCTGCAATTTTTCGGCGCCGGCTACCACGTAACGCAAAGAGTAAAAATCGTAAGGATGGGCTTTTTTGGCATATGCCGCCAAAAAGGTATTGGTGCCGAACATGATGGTCGCGCCTACCTCGTATGCCATCTCCGGTATTACCGCATAATGCAGCGGCGACGGATAAAAAAAGCTGGTCATGCCGTTCAATATTGGCATCATCGTGCCGACTGTGAACCCAAAGGAATGGAACATCGGCAGAAAATTCAGCACCACATCCCCCGGTCCGAAATCAATGCGCGCTCTGATTTGTTTATGATTGGCCAGGATATTGGCATGCGACAACACCACGCCTTTCGGTAAGCCTTCCGAACCTGAAGTAAACAATACTACCGCCGCATCGTCGGCATCGTAGTTCTGGCTCTTGTACCAAAATCTTGCGGTTTTAGCCTGTAGCAAGCCGATGATTTTGTCGACGCTTGTTAGTGATGTCGCCAAGTCTTCCAAATAAATTAATTTGACGTGTTGTGCCAGCGTTGCGGCTTCGTCTCCCAGTTTCGCTAATTCAATGAATTTGCGCGAAGTCAGCACAATATTGATTTGTCCGGTGCGGCAAGCGGCAGCCATGCCGGCGGCGCCTATCGAATAATTCAGCATCGCCGGTACCCGCTGATAAATCTGTAAACCCAGTACCACGTTCAGCGTCTTACAGCTATTGGGCAGCAACACGCCGACATTCTCGCCGGTTTGCGTGAGGGTTTTGATTAGTTTGCCTACGATGATGCTGCGGGTGATAAGAGCATCGTAGCTTAGTGGCTTGCGCTCCAGATCTTCCGCAACAGTGTAACGTCCGCCATGTAAAGCCCGTGCTTCCAATAAGGCCGCAAAGATGGTTTGTTGGTAATGACTGGTGGCAAACATCATTTCCGTCATGATGTCAGCCAGGATGTGGCCGCTATGCTTGCGGCGAGCTTTGCCGGTCACATCGCCGTGAGTCTCGATCAAGGTTGGCGGCTGAATATGAATGGTGATGCGCGGAAACCAGTGTTGACGCACGCTGCCCAGCTTGGAAAAGCGGCTGTATTCAGCGCCCTCGATGCGAATCGGCAACAAGGTTGCACCGGATTTATCGGCAACCATGCCGGTGCCGTCGTAGATTTTCATCAAGGAGCCGGTCACGGTGATCCGGCCTTCCGGAAAAATCACGGTTTTGGTATCGCTTTGTAAATGATGAATCAACGCCTTTAAAGACAAGGGGTGCGTTGGATCCATCGGAAACACTTTGGATAAACGCAAAAATGGCTTTAGCCACCAGCGTTCAGAGATTTGGGTATTGATCGCAAAGGTGATGTCGTCCGGCAAAAACACGCCCAGCAGCAAAGGATCGAGAAATGAAGTGTGGTTGGCGACGATCAACACGCGGTTGCCGGCTTTAGCGTAATTTTCCAGCCCGTGGACCTTGACTCGATAGACTAGCGTCAACAGCCAGCGTAAAACAATTTTTAACATGATATTCCTCCCGTAAGCGCATATTAGCAGACAGATTGCGATTTGCCGGAAGGCACTATAACGATAAACTAAACGTTGTTCAATTTAATTTTCCCTTTGCCTCCTAAAAACGAAAAAGCCATCCCCAAGGGATGGCTTTTGACATTGCTACCACCTTGTCCGTCGACGGACAAAATCGGTGCGATAACCCGGCGAACTGCTTTATGGCTTTTAAATTGGTTTTTTCCCAAAGCCGAATACGCCTAACAGCGCCGGAACAAACAAGAAGACAGAGGCAGGCAACGGAACAGCGGCTGGTGCGGCAGTGACGTGGACAGTAGCGCCTGTGATGGTTGTGGCGGGCCCGCTACCATCGGAGAGAAATAGTAGTTGTGCCGGCGTATAGATCGGGTCGGGGATTATGCTTAAGGCATTCCCCGCGCTGACATTGAGCGCTTGAAATTTGACGGTGCCCAGCAAGGTGGGCTCAGAGATATTTAAACCGGTTGCGACGCTGCCCGACAGCATTTCGGCAAAATGAATTTTCCCCAAGGTTGCGCCCGAGCCTGGGGTAATGCTGTTCGCCAGACTTTCGGTGTCAGTGCCAAAAATACTGCCACTGCTTAGCAATTGCGCCGATAGATTGGTGCTGTTGTAGGTCAGATCGAAATCGAAGCCCGCCAAATCAGCAACGTTATTAATATAAATATTCACATCGAAAATAGAGCCTTTAGCGAATGAGCGGATATTCGTGTCGTCAGAAAATTTAAGATTAAGGGTGGCCGCTTCGGTGGTCTGGAAAAACCCGACGAATGCCAGCGCAAGTAGTTTGGTAAGTAAATGTTTGTTCATAAAATATTCCGTAGGGCTGGAAACCGGAGCCAATCGCTCCGGCAAACTGATTCAAAAAATGGGCTAGGGCGCAGGGTTGACCACGGCACATTGCGGCAAAGTACAAAGCGAAGCTGCCTTTCTGTAATCGATAATATTGACTCGCAAATCGCCATTCAGATCAGCGGGGTCGTTGGCTGCTACCACTTTGCCGTATTTGGCTTTGATGGCGTTCAAATCGTTCATGTCGATGTCGTTATCGCGATCCGTATCGCCGGGGCCTGTTACTTTCACGGTAAAAGCTTTAGATGCGCTGGTGTTATCGGCATCGTTTGCTGAGACGGTAAAGTTGAAAATGCCTACCTTGGAAGGCACGCCTGATAACAGGCCTGTGTCTTGCGCAAGAGTCAAGCCGTTTGGTAATGCGCCGGCGCTGACGTTGACCACGTAAGGGGTGTTGCCGCCACTAACGGTGGGCCGCTCCGGAAACACTTCGTTGACATTGCCGTTTTGCAGCGCATCGACCATTGCGAAGGGCGAGATAGCCACGAATTCCGTCATTTGCGAACCTTGATAGGCGCCGACGATTTCCGCAGTCGAACAATCGAATTCATGAGAGCCGCCGTTGGCATCGGTTACTTCCACTACGCCGTCGCCGTGCAGATTATCCGTTCCGACCGCATCGCACATGGCTTCACCCTTTTCGCCATCAATGGACGCGGCGGGACCGCCATAGGCATAAAACTCATAACGGCGGGTGACGACTTCTTCGGCGTTGTTGCCCATGCTGTCGCTGCCGCCACGCAATTCGGATTTGGCGTTGCTGACACCATTGTGGGATTGCAGCAAATACCATTCAGATTCGACTTCGTCCGGCTCGCCATTGGTCCAGTCTGCTAGACCGTCGTGGTCATGATCATCACTGATCAGTGCGCCTAAGGCCAAAACCCGAGCGTTGTGAGTTTTAGTTTTAATAACCTTCACCCAACTAGGTTCGCCAAATTCTTTTACGACGCTTTGCGGAACAACCGGAGCCGGCATGGTTGCCACGACTTGAGCAGGGAAGTCAGTGGTCGGTGGGGTGTAGTCGAATACCGGCGTATTCAACTGCAGCGCGGGACCAACAACCAGTTTGCCGCTACCATCCTTGACCAGCCAGTTGTATTTGACCGCGCTATAAGGCGTGGTGGCGGAGTAGGCAAAGTGCACCCCAAAATGTTCGCAGCCGACATTTTTGCTTAAATCGTAGCAATACAAGGTACTGCCGATTGGATAGGGATTGGTGAAGGCACCGTCTTTTTCGTAACGTACGAAGGTTTTGGGGTGCGCCGGGTCGCTGAGGTCTTCCCGTATTTTTCCGTAACCGTAATGATTACCTGGGTAGGTGCTGACTACATCTTTGCTGTTTGTATCGTCCAGTTCTATTTCTATGCCGTAGACCGGACCGCCGGTGTGATTCAGTGCGTCAAAGTTGCCTAGCCCGCCCCTGATGTCGCTTGCCTCGGCAATAGAGCCGAGCGCCAGCAATGGCAGTAAGAATGTCATTTGTTTCATCGAGTGTTCCCTGTAGGTTTGTGGTGTGTCAATTGACTTTAACTAACAATGAAACTTGGCGGGGTGAACCGACGACCTCCCGATTTTGATAGACCGAGGTAAAGCCTGACTAAGTCAAAAAGCTAAGAAGTCTTGCCGCAAGGCACGTAGTCAGTTGCCTAAACTCAAAAGTCGATTTCGACATATTTAGACAACTAAAAGTCGCGGGACTTATAACAATGGAAAATGAATTCAAAATTAAAATTGTGGGAAATCTCACATTTTTAGTGTCATTTAATTGATTTCTTTCCAGTTAGCATGGCTTTGATTAAGTGTTCGTTGTGCGCTCTACCAGAAACAAAGACGCCCACTACGTGTAAGGCAATTAGGACCAGCATAAAATTGGTTGCCCCTTCATGAATTTCCTCCCAAAATTCTTCATCTTGGCTTTGCGTTTCTGCTTTTCCATCCTCTTCGTCGTCTTCTTCCGCATGGGCAGCGCTAATCAAACTTAGTGTTGTTGGATTGGCAGCCAGCGGACCTCGGCCTTCTTCTATCGCATATACTTTCAAGCCGCTGACCGTCACAACCAGCAACGTTGAGAGCAATGCCATGACCATCCAGCCGCCCAAAGGATTGTGGCCGACATAATGTTTCGCGGAGCCTGCGCGCAGTTCGCGAATATAGCGGTAAACAGTTCCGGGAGAACGGACAAAGTCGCTAAATCGGGCATGGCGGCTGCCGATGATTCCCCACAGAATGCGGAAGATAATCAGACCCAAAACCGTGTAACCGGCGTAAATATGCCAAGCGTTTTCTTCCTCGCTGGTGAAATAGGCCACAGTAAAGGCAACGACCAGCGACCAGTGAAAAATACGGATAAAAATGTCCCAGACCGCTACGGTGTGTTGGTTATTCATGTGGTTTACCTCGGCATGCTTAGTTGCAGATGTAGCTAGTGTAGGAAACCGAGATAAATCCAATCTTAAAAGTTCGGGGTTAAAATACCCTTACTCCGAGTAACTCTTTGAAACCAACCATTGTTATGACTCAACTATGCGACTATTGCTGGTAGAAGACGATCCAGGCCTGTCCCGATCTTTAAAAGCCGATCTGGAAAGAGCCGGGTTTGCGGTCGATTTGGCCATGGATGGTGAGAATGGCGAGTTTTTGGGCATGACTGAATCCTACGATATTGTCATCCTGGATTTAGGCTTGCCGAAAATGCCCGGACTGGAAGTGCTGCGACGATGGCGGCAAGCGGGTAATCATGTGCCAGTCATTGTGCTGACGGCCAGGGACGCCTGGCATGAAAAAGTCGACGGCTTTAAAGTGGGCGCCGACGACTATCTAGGCAAACCGTTTCATATCGAGGAGTTACAGGCACGCATCCAGGCCCTGTTAAAGCGTATGCACGGGATGATGCAGCCGCAACTGTGCGGTTGCGGCGTGGCCTTGGATGAAGACAGGCAAACCGTCAGCGTTGATGGTGCTGAGCATGTTGAGCTGACGGCAATCGAATTTCGTTTGCTGCGCTATTTCATGCTGCATCCCGGCAAGTTGCTTACCAAAACCCATTTACTTGAGCACGTCTACGAATGCGACGGTGACCCGGCCAGCAACGTTATCGAAGTGTATATCAATCGGTTACGGCGTAAATTGGGTAAGGATTTGATCGCTACCCGGCGTGGGCAAGGCTACATCTTCGGCGACAAACTGTGATCTCATTGCGCCAGCGTCTTAACCGCGGCCTGATCATTATCCTGAGTATGGTGTTTGCCGGACACTGGTTGGCAGCAGATTGGGTGATTCGCTCTGTAGCGGAAAAACAAATGCTGACCCGCTTACAGCACGATGGCGATTCGTTGCTGGATACCTTGACGCTTAACGCGGAAGGACAACTGATTTTCGATAGCTCGCATGCCGGCACGGTTTACGGCCAAGCCTATTCGGGTCACTACTTTGTGATCCAGCTTGACGGAAAAACCTATTATTCAAGTTCGCTGCAAGACGACGTTTTGCCTTTTACTACCGAGCCGGCCAATACCGCCAGGCAATTCCATTTTCCTGATGGACCGCATCACCAACCTTTACTGGTTTTGAGTCGAGGTTTCGAGCGATTTGGTCATGCAATCACCATTAGCATCGCCGAGGATTTAAGCGATATTGGCCATGACATAGACCACATCCGGCTTGCCTATCTGGTACTGACGGCCATGGTGCTTTTGATCGCAATCGCCCTGCAAAGTAACGATGTACGCAGATCGCTGAAACCGTTGCAGGCAGCGCGCGACGAACTGGCCGAGATTGCCTACGGCCGTCAGTCACAGATCCAAGCCAGAGTGCCGGCGGAAATCAAACCCTTGGTTGCGGAAGTCAATCGCTTGTTAGTGTTGGTTGAGAGGCGCCTGCACCAGTCTCGCACCGCGATTGGCAATTTGGCGCATGCGCTGAAAACGCCGTTGGCGATGCTGTTTTGTCTGGCTGAAAATTCGCAACTGGATGCCCATTCCGAGTTGCGTAATCTGCTGCAAAAGCAAACGCAAGCGATCCATGAGCGCATCGAGCGAGAATTAAAACGCGCCCGTATCTCCGGCAATCTGCAAACCGCCAGCGTGTTTAATCCACAGCAAGAACTCACTGCCTTAGTCATGCTGTTGCAAAATGTCTATGCCGAGAAAAATTTAGCGATCCAAGTCAATGCCCCCGATCAATTAATCAATTTTGATCGGGAAGACATGCTGGAGCTGACCGGTAATTTGTTGGATAACGCCTGCAAATGGGCTGACAAGCAGGTTCTAGTCTCGGTTGAACATGGCGCCGGCATTACTATCAGTGTCGAAGACGACGGTCCGGGTTGTTCGGCGCAGGACATGCAGCAACTCAGTAAGCGCGGTTTAAGGCTGGACGAAGCAGTGCAGGGACATGGGCTAGGCTTGGCGATTGTACGTGACATCGCCTTATTTTATGGCGGTACGCTGGAGATTATGCGTTCCGCGCAACTGGGCGGTTTGCGAGTGAGTGTGCAATTCCCAAGGTGGATAGCCGCAGCATCGGTATAATTCCCGCTTCTTTTGCATTTACCGTTTGATTGCTTATGACCACCGTTAACACCGAAAAACTTTCCAGCGCCCGTTTTGCCGAAGCCACCGATGCTTTTGTCGAAGAATTTACCGCTTCAGTCAATTTTGACCGGCGCATGGCCCGGCAAGATATTCAAGGCTCGTTGGCGCATGCGGCCATGCTGTGCAAAATAGGTATTCTGACCGAACAGGAACTCGCCGACATTCGCAGCGGATTGATGCAAATCGGCGGTGAGATCGAACGCGGTGAGTTCGTCTGGTCAATCAAGCAGGAAGATGTGCACATGAACATCGAGGCGCGCTTGACCGATTTGATCGGGATTGCCGGCAAAAAACTGCATACCGGCCGTTCGCGTAATGACCAGGTAGCAACCGATATTCGCTTATATTTACGTAGCGAAATCGAAACCATATTGACGCAGTTACAACGTCTGCAAATCGCTTTATTGGATGTGGCGGAACGCGAGGCCGATACCATCATGCCGGGTTTTACCCATTTGCAAGTCGCGCAACCCGTGACATTCGGCCATCATTTAATGGCGTGGTTCGAAATGCTGTGCCGTGATAAAGAACGTCTGCAAGATTGCTGTAAACGCCTGAATGTGATGCCCTTGGGCGCCGCAGCATTGGCGGGCACCAGCTATCCCATTGATCGCTTCATGACCGCCGAATTGTTGGGATTTTCCCGGCCGTCGAATAACTCTTTGGATTCGGTCAGTGATCGCGATTTTGCGATTGAGTTTGCCGCGGCCGCTAGTTTAATCATGATGCATTTGTCCAGGTTCTCGGAAGAACTGGTGTTGTGGGCCAGTGCGCAATTCAATTTTATCGATATTCCGGATGCATTCTGCACCGGCTCATCAATCATGCCGCAAAAGAAAAACCCCGACGTACCGGAACTGGTGCGCGGCAAATCCGGCCGGGTTACCGGGCATCTGGTGTCCTTATTGATGTTGATGAAAAGCCAGCCCTTGGCTTACAACAAAGACAATCAGGAAGACAAAGAGCCATTGTTCGATACCGCCGACACCTTAATCAATTGTCTGCGGGCCTTTGCCGACATGATGCCGCGCATTCAAGCCAAACGCGAAAACATGTACATCGCCGCAAAAAGAGGATTCGCGACGGCTACCGACTTGGCTGATTATTTGGTTCGCAAAGGTATGCCTTTTCGCGATGCCCACGAAGTCGTGGGTCAAGCTGTGCGCTTAGGACTGCAAACAGAGCGGGATCTATCGGAACTAACTCTCTCAGAGTTGCAGGGCTTTTCCGGCACCATTACGGCGGACGTTTTCGATATTCTAAAATTGGAAGGGTCGGTCGCTGCCCGCAATCATATCGGTGGCACGGCGCCAGCAGCCGTTCGTCAGGCAATATGTGAAGCAAGACAACAAATACCCCACTAAATCCTGGAAATTGGCTTTTTAACTGCTACCCTTCGAGCATCGTTTGATTTGGAGGGTGGCATGCCCCAATATTTTTCCCGACTGCTTGCTGGACCATCGCTGGATGCAATCCCGCAAGAAACCGATTTTTGGCACGACCGGGAGCTTAGTTTGTTTAGCTGCCCCAGCGCCGATGCTGATTACGCATTGACCGCATTAGTTTTTAAAATTAGTAGAAACCCGAAAGATCTGCTGGCGCATCTACGCCGGATTTATTTTTGTTACGACCGGCGCCTGTCCGAGCAACTCTACGCGGCCTTGTTGGATTTAATGATTATTTTGGATGGGAAGGGAACTGCGATCAGTCGCCGTATGATACAAGCTAGCCAGTCGCGGCTGCTGGTCCAGCAATGTCAGGATTTGCTTAAAACTGACGGGCAAACGCCGCCAGCTAATCGATATTCTTTGTTCAGTAAAGGTCTGTTGGCTAGCCGCGAACTGGTCAGGTCCAGACGGCAAACCGAAGCGCAACATGATTATTTGGCCTTAGCCAACGACTTTATCGAATACAGTCAGCTCGAACAGGCCATGGATGTGCTGGAAACGGGTATCAACCTGCAACATGATCGTCCGGATTTGCAACTGGCTTTGTTAGAGCTGTATAAGTCTACAAAAAACCGGGAGCGCTTTCAGCTCAATCGGCAGCGATTTAGCGACTCCGGCGTGGTGCTGGAGGGTGAATGGCTGGAATTGGCACATTATTTTGAAGGACAGGCATCATGAGCAAGTCGAACAAAACGCCATTTCGAATCGCTCTGCATGGCATGGATACCCGCACTTATAAAACCATGGAAATGTATCTGAAGGGGCCTTGTCGGGGGGCTGCCGTCGTGGTCGAGGATGCCGAAGCCAGCATTGATATGATCGACGCGGATCACCCCAAAGCCCGGGATATTCTGGATGCCAGAAAAGCCGCCGCGCCGGGCCGACCGATCATCTTATTGTCATTACAAAACCTACAACTGGATAATACTTACTTCATCAAGAAGCCGGTGAATGTCCAGCAAATAATGGCGGTGCTGAACAAGATTAAGGCGGTTGCCGATGCTCGCAAAGCCGCTGCCGAACGTACGAAGATTGCGCAAGCACCTGCAAAGACAGCTGATATGCCGCCCCCGCCCAAGGACGAGAAGCCGAAAAAAATGGCTATGGATGTCTATGTCAATAAGGCTAAGGCGCCAAAAACAGGTGATGCCGCTGAGCACCACAAGGCCAGCAAACATCATTCTGCGATGCAGTTGAACGAAGGCGGCTTCACAGCGTTTTTAGGGACACTGAGCGACATCGATTTTGACGACGAGGTGCAGCTGTTAACAGCCTGTTACGATCCGCGCCAGTATTTTTTGGGCTACGTGATGTCGGCATATAAAACGGCCAATTTACAGTCGCGTGTTTTGCAACTTTGTTCGATTTGGAAACCTTTGACGATTTTTCCGGAAAGCCAGGAAGTCTGGATCGATGCCGACGATAAGCAAACCCGCGCATTTGCCGGAATGCCATTGGGTAAAGGCTCCGTCGGCAAAATGATTTTGACGGCAGTCGATTCCACAACCGCCATTCAGCGCGCCGAAGATAAGTTTCAAGATATGGGGGCTTTTGTCTGGAAATTGGCAATCTGGACATCCAAAGGGCGCTTCCCGATAGGTCTGGATATTCAAGGGCCGGTCTACTTAGAAAGATGGCCGAATTTTACCCGACTGGTCATCACGCCCGATGCTTTGCGCATTGCCGCATTGTTGGTTCAGGCACCGAGAACGCCATTGGAAGTTGCTGGTCTGTTACATGTCAAACCGCAGTATGTGTTTGTGTTTATTAGTGCTTGCCAGACGATAGGCATATTGAAACAAAGCGAACGTCAAGCCGATGCGGTGATTGCCGTAGAACCCACCAAGAAGCCCAAAAATGAGGGTTTATTAAGCAAAATTCTCAATAAATTGCGCGGCGCTTAGCAAACGATAAGGAATCTCGATGAGTCAATACAAAATTATTTTCACGGGCCCGGTAGGCGCCGGCAAAACGACTGCAATCAACGCTATTAGCGATGTGCCTCCGATCAAAACTGATGCGGCTGCCAGTGATATGACAAAAAATCGTAAAGCATCCACTACGGTGGCGATGGACTACGGTGTCATGAATTTGGCGGGCGGTGAAAAAATTCACTTGTACGGTACTCCCGGCCAAGAACGGTTTGATTTTATGTGGGATATTTTGACCAACGGCGGCATCGGCTTAATTTTATTGCTAGACAACACCCGCGCAGACCCTTTTCAGGATATGCGTTTTTTTCTGGATGCGTTCGGTAAGTTTATCAACGACACCAGCGTAGCGATTGGGGTGACGCAAATGGATTTAAGTAGCACACCCTCAATAGAAGACTACCATGCGCAACTGCAAGGCTTTGGCTTGAAACCACCGGTTTTTTCGGTGGATGCACGGGAAAAGAATGATGTTTCTTTGTTGGTACAAGCTCTTTTATATTCCCTGGATCCTGGTTTGGCGGGGTAATCACCATGGAAAGATTTGATCTGATTAACGGGCTGTATCTCTATCCTACTCCCGCTGGTGCTTACTACGCTGTCTCGTCGCCCGAAAACGATAAACCCCGGCGGTTTTTAATCCGCTTGCTGCAACAGGAACAGACTCCGGCACTGACTATCGCGCAGTTGCAAACATTGATGGAAATCGATGACGAGGACAAAGCCTTGCAATTGTTGCTGTACTGCCAAAAGCTAGGTTGGGTGCAAGGCGTAGACACGCCTTTACAGGCGCCACAGGCTGCGCTTGAGACGATGTTGCCGGATTTATTGGGATCGATTTCCGAGAGCGGCAAAGTGCTATTGGCAGATGACCAAGGGTTTTATCTGGCGTGTAGCGGTTTTCCGCATGAGGTCGCCGAAGAATTGTCCGCGCTCAGCGCGGAACTGGCAACCGTGCATAAACGCCGTTCCGGATTATTGATAAACAATATGGGCATTTCCAGCCACGCCTGGGCCATTGTCGATCCGTTCGGTAATAGTCAAATCGGCTTTTGGCCGATGTTCGTCGGTAAGCACCGTTTCGTGTTGGCGATCAGCGGCGTACCGCATTTTAACCAAGCGGAGTTTGTAACCCTGGCCTGGGCTTTAATCACCCGTTATTTAAGCAAAGCCGCTGATGCTGCCAATTAAGCGGATCGCATATCACCCATTAACGAATAGGAATTAGATTATGAAAGCAGACATGCTGACGTCGGTTTTAAACGAGCTGAACGGTACTTCGGCGGATATAGAAGCCTCAGGTGTGATTTCCACCGACGGTCTGATGATGGCGTCGGTGTTGCCAGCCGGTATGGACGAGGATCGAGTGGGCGCTATGAGTGCGGCGATGTTGTCTTTGGGCGATAGAACGGCCCAAGAATTAAATCGCGGCAATTTGGAACAGGTGTTGATCAAAGGTGCCAGGGGCTATGTGCTAATGACCTATGCCGGTAATGAAGCCGTGCTTACCGTACTCGCTAAACCCAACGCCAAGCTCGGACTCATCTTTCTTGATGTGAAGCGTGCGGCAGAGAGTATTTCCGAAATGCTGTAAACCCTAACCGGCAACCCGGAGTAAATCATGATCGTTGATATGAAGCCCGAAGACATCATTGGCGAGTACCAGGAAGCAACGCTTACCTATTGCGACGGCAAATCCAGAAAAGTGCTGTACACCGAGCTTGAAACGCCGTATCCCGACGGCAAGTTGATTGTTTCCACCACAACGCCGGATGGCATCATCAGCCACGTCAATCGCGCATTTGTGGAAATGTCGGGCTATACCGAAGCGGAGTTAATCGGCGCACCGCATTGTATTCTCAGGCACCCGGACATGCCGTCCGCTGCGTTTAAAGACTTATGGGATACGGTGCAACGCGGTGAAAAATGGCAAGGCTTCGTGAAAAACTTGCGTAAGGACGGCGGTTATTATTGGGTAAAAGCCACGGTCATTCCGAATGTGCGCGGCGGCAAGGTGGTTGGCTATACCTCGGTGCGCCGCAAACCCTCGCGCAGTAAAGTCGATGAATGCATCGCACTGTATCCGACACTTAGTTAATTGGGGAGCATCATGTCTTACATGTTTACAGTCAGCCCGGATTTTGCCCCAGACCACCTGTCGGGTTGGTATATATTCAACACTTGGTTGCAAAAGCAGAGCGCCGAGGCCATCCATTTGGAAATGTACAATCACTATCAAGACCTGCATCAGGCCATCGCAGCCGATAAGATCGATTTGATTTACGCCAACCCCTTCGATGCCGCCATGCTGGTCCGAGAGAAAGGTTTTTTGCCGCTGGTACGCGCCCAGGGCGAATCCGACGAAGCGATCATTGCCGTTAACGCCGACAGTAATATCAACGATGTGGCCGACTTACAACCGAATACTCGGGTGGCTTTCACCGACGATCCGGATGTGCGCCTGATGGGCATGATTATGTTGGAGCCCGCGGATTTGCACGCCGGGAATATCGTCCCGTTGTTATCGGACAATCATGTTTTGGTGGCCAAACACCTGCTGAAAGGCGAAGCGGATGTCGGCATCATTCTGGCGGAGGCCTATGACAACCTGTCCGGTGTGATTAAAAAACAGCTGCGGATCTTGGTGCGTAGCCAAATAAGCGTCATCTACCATTCTTTGATGATAGGGCCGAGATTACAGAATCGCCGCGCCGACATTCAAAAAATATTACTGGAGATGGATAAGGATGAAAAAGGCGGTGGGGTGTTGAATGCCCTGGGCTTTAGGGCATGGCAACGGATCGAAGACGAGGAAATGGAGTTCATGATCGATTTGATGGATACCTTGAACACTTGATTCCATCGCGATGCATCAGTCGACCGTAATCGATTTTCTGCGACACGGCGAAGCCCGTGGTGGTTCGTATTATCGCGGAATCACCGACGATCCGCTGACCGAACGCGGTTGGCGGCAGATGTATGGTCAATGCGGGGCAGGACAGTGGGATGTGGTGATCAGCTCGCCGCTACGCCGTTGTCGTTCCTTTGCCGCGGCCTGGTGCGAACAACAGCAACAGGATTTGGTCATCGAACCGGCATGGCGTGAAATTGATTTCGGCGCTTGGGAAGGCCAAACCGCCGAGCAAATTTCCAGTCGCTGGCCCGACGCACTGGCGGCATTTTATAAAGACCCCGTCCATTTCACCCCGCCGAATGCGGAAAGCTACCAAGCATTCGCCGCCCGCGTCAGGAAGGGCTGGGAAAGTTTATTGGCTGTGCAGGCCGGACGCCGCGTGCTGGTAGTAACCCATGCCGGTGTGATCAGAGCAATATTCGCGGAAGCCTTCAAGCTGCCGGTTACCCAAAGTTTTCATATCGATTTGCCGCACGCCTGTTTAACCCGTTTTACCAGTTTTGATGACGGTAACGGGCGCTTCGTCCAGCTTAATTTTCACAAGCCGGTTTGATTCTTCTATACTGGCCTTACACTTGATTTAGGCGCGGCCGTTTTGACCAATCGATTCCTACCCATCCATTTAGGCGCGCCGGGCGAAGAGATCAGTAAAAAAGATCTATATGCAGTTGCCCAACGATTCAAGCACTTCAATCAGTTGCGTTTGCAACATGTACAAAGTTTTTTGCAGCCGCGCCAACAGGATTTCTTAAAGCTGCTGCCGTTACTGTTTCATCAAAATCATCCCTTGTTGCCCGGTTTCGTGTCGCTGGAAGGCCCGGCGGGTATTCCCGATTACACGCCCAACAAGCAGACTATAGATGTTGCCAAGCAGTTTTCCAAAGGCTTTGTCTACAAGCGCAAGGCCTTAAGACACTATCCTATCCAGGCGATTTTTTTGATGGGTAGCGTCGGGAGTATGGCGTTTTCGAAAAACAGCGATATTGATATTTGGCTTTGCCATTCATCCACTTTGGCGCCGGATGAATTAAACGAATTGCGGCAAAAAGCCCAGGAAGTGGAAAAATGGGCGGCGACCTTAAAAATTGAGACGCATTTTTTTCTGGTTGATGCGGTGCAGTTTTTGCGCGGCGAAAATACGCCGATCTCTAAAGAGAGTAGCGGCGAAACGCAACATTATCTGTTATTGGAAGAGTTTTACCGCACCTCGATTTACATCGCCGGGCGGATACCGGTCTGGTGGTTGGTGCCGCCGCAACAGGAAAAATACTATAAGCAATATGTCGCCCATTTGCTGGAAAACCGGTTTATCTCCGAAACCGACGTCGTCGATTTCGGCGGCCTAGAAGATATGCCGATGGCGGAATTCGTCAGTGCGACGCTTTGGCATATCTACAAGTCTTTGACATCCCCGCATAAGTCCTTGTTGAAGCTGCTGCTGATGGAAAGTTATGCCAGCGAATTTCCCGAACCGCAGTGGCTGTGTCTGTCATTGAAGCAGGCGGTGTATCAAGGCGATTTCAGTGTCGAAAGCCTGGATCCTTACCTGCTGATGTACCGCAAAGTGGATGCCTATCTGCGCCAGGCTCAGTCCAAACGCCGCTTGAATCTGATTCGGGAATGTTTTTACATGAAGATCATGGCCGCGTCCGATAATCTCACGGAGAATAGAGTGCGCTTGCAGCGTGAAGATTATCTGCATAGTGTGGCAGATCAATGGGAATGGCCGGAGGATTTGCTGGACAATTTAGCCAGCCAAAAATTTTGGGACATTAAGAAAGCCAGTGTCGAGCACGTGGTGATTCGCGATCAATTGCAACAATGTCTGCGGATGATTTTAAAGTTTTCCGGTTTGCCATTGGATCAGGCGCAGCGGGAAAACAGAGACTTGAAATTGATCGGCCGGAAATTGCGGGCCACCCTGGATTTACGTCCCGACAAAATCGAGGTGCTCACCACCAGAACCACTGTCCATGCCAAACCCGATTTGTTGATAGCTGTGGAAGTCCTGACTGACGACGCGCCGCCTCGCTGGTGTTTATACGATGACCGAGCGGCGTCACAGAAAGCCTCTCTGGAAAGCGCGATTAAATCCGGCGAGAGCTTGCTCGAAGTTTTATGCTGGGCCGTGGTAAACGGCTTGTACAAAAAGTCGCTCAATCTGCAACTGGTGACTCCCAATCTTAAAATTGCCAATAATGATTTATATCAACTGTTTAATGAGTTAAATGCGTTTCTAAGCCGCTATTTGCCTGGCAGGGAGAACGATCTGGAGGTTTACGGCGAGCCGAATCGCGTCTCGTCGTCCTTGTTACTGATAAACCTCGGCGAAAGTTTGGCGATTGACGCGAACAATCAACAGTTGGTGATGAGCGAACGCTCAGACCCCTTGAGTTATGGTGACAGCCGCCAGTGTTTCATCCAGAGCGTCCAGCGCCTATCCGTATCCAGTTGGGGTGAGGTCAGTTTGCAGCGCTATATAGGTATAGAGGGGGTTTTTAACTGCCTCGTTGATGTGTTCAATAACAGCGCCGCGCCCTTGTCTGCCGATAAACTCCAAGCGCTATGTTACAACCCGGTACGCGGCAAAAGCATCCTCTTGCGCATCGAATCTTTGTTCGGCAATTTGCTAAAATTTTTTGCATCAGCTCGGGACGGCTTGCAGCGCTATATCGTGGCTGCCGAGACCGGTTATGGCTTGTTCCAACTCAGAAACGGCAGCCTGGGCTATTACCGGCTGGACACGCAAAATCAACTGCTGCATGAATTAGCCAAGCCTAATCCGCAATTTTCCGCAGTATTTTTTGATGCCTACGTATTGGATCAAACCTATATTCCGTCTTTATATACGCAGAATTTGGCTGATGTGATTCAGGTTTTTTATCATGCAACCAGCAAACACGTGGGTGTTTATGTGCTTGATGAAAAAGGCGCGCTGTTTGTCCATCAGCATAGCAATGCCAATCCTGAGCACGTCATCACGCACTATTCCGTGTTTTTAGGCACCTTGCTGGCGCGCGCGCAATTGCCGGATGGTTTGAGTGTCAAATTTTATGAAATTCAGCGAAACTCGGCGGGGGTGTTGTCCTGTCAGGCCGTACCGGTCAAACTTGGCGGCAGTGTGATGGATCTGAGAGTCCGGATAGCGACCGAGGAGGACGGTGCTATTGCGATTTACTGTAACGAACAAAAGTTTTCCGTTGCCAACGTCGATAGCTTCAAACCGATCCGCGCCCACATACTGGGCTATCGGAAAAACCGCGACGACTATCCGTTTCACATCACCGAAATAGATGTACCTTGTCGTTTGTTGGGAACAGACCGAAACGAGCAGTTACAAGCCGCCCATTTCCTAAACTACAAGCAAAAAATAGAAGACAAACTAAATATTTAATATTTCAGGGCCGCAGCCGATATTTAGCTCACACCAGTCGAGCTATGGGGGTTGCCATGATTATCCAGAATTCCGCCGTCCACCTGCAAAGTCAACATCAAGCGCAACAGATCAGTAAACGCAACGAATCGCTGCGGGTCTGGATCGATAAGCCGGAAGATACCCCCAATACAGCGCGAAAGACTCGTCCCGAAACCGCGCGCAAAGTCATTCAAGATTCCTTTGATCTCAGCCGGTCGGCGCAAACTTCGGCAACCGCTGCGCAAACCCTGGATGCCGATAGGGCGCTCAGTTCCAAAGATAATCTGCTGTTGCAAATCATTAGACGCATGGTCAAGGAGATTACCGGCCGCGACTTTGAATTATTCGCACCGGATGATCTCAAGGGGCAAGCCGACTCTGTGACCATTCAGGCCCCGCAGCAAGCACCGGCAACATCCGTCCCCGAGCGCGAAGGGTATGGACTGGTCTACGAAAAATCCGAGTCTTATTTCGAAAGCGAAACGACTAATTTCAGCGCCGAAGGTAGTATCACTACCCGGGATGGGCAAACGCTGAGTTTTTCAGTGTCCTTGTCGATGAGCCGCAGCTTTTATACCGAATCCAATCTCAGTATCCGCGCCGGCGACGCGGTGAAAACCGATCCTTTGGTTATCAATTTCGATGGTAATGCCGCAGAGTTAAGCGGTAGCCAATTTCAATTCGATATCGACGCCGATGGTCGTTTGGATCAAATAGCCGGTTTGAAAGCCGGCAGCGGTCTGCTGGCATTGGACAAAAACCAGGATGGCCTGATCAACGACGGTTCGGAATTGTTCGGTCCGCGCAGCGGCAATGGCTTTGCAGACTTAGCGGCTTATGACGACGATAACAATCAGTTTATCGACGCCGGCGATGCCGTTTACAAACAACTGCGGATCTGGCAACGGCATGATGACGGGTCGCAGCAATTATTGGCGTTGGGTGATAAAAATGTTGGCGCGATTTACTTAGGTCACTTGACGACGCCGTTTCAACTAAAAGACACCGCCAATCAAGCGCTGGGTGAAATTGCCAGTAGCGGTATCTATTTAACCGAACAAGGCCAAGCCGGCAGCGTGCAGCAACTTAATTTCCTGGCTTGAAACAAAGATTTCCCATGATTTTCCTGCGGCCGAGTCGGGGCATTTTTTTCCGGCTTGGCCGAGTATGGATACGGAAGCCTTTCATGCCTGCCCCATCATCTGTCTGAATTCGATAATTGAGCTAGACTTGCCCACATTGCAAAACAATGTCGAAACGATCATGACAAGCCATGCTTTATGGTTAGCCCGATCCTCAAATATTGCTGTTCCTGCGAATCCGGACTGATTCCCTTCGCGGCCTATAAGGCCCCCCAAGCTGCGGGAATGTCCCTCGCTGTCGATATGAAGGCTGGTTAATAGTCAAACCGCATGCCGGAGTCGCAATCCAGGTATCCGGGATTGCTGATTAATAAAGATTGAATGACTCAAAGTACTGCTCATAAGACCCTATGAAAAAATATATTGCCGGATTTTTTGTATTAACTGGTCACGCCTGCGTCTTGCAGGCTGCATCTCAAGACGCACTTGAGCTGAATGTGGAAGACTTGCTGAATGTTGAAGTGACTTCAGTGTCCAAAAAAGCCCAAGCACTGAACGATTCCGCGGCCGCGATATTTGTCATTACCAACGATGACATCAAACGAACGGGCGCGACCAGTATTCCCGAGGCACTGCGCATGGCCCCGGGCCTTGACGTGGCGCGTATCGATTCGAACAAGTGGGCAGTCAGTTCCCGGGGCTTTAATGCGCGTTTCTCCAACAAGTTACTGGTATTGATCGATGGTCGCAATACTTATAGCCGCATGTTTTCCGGTACCTACTGGGAAAACCAGGATGTGATGATGGAGGATGTCGAACGGATTGAGGTGATTAGAGGCCCTGGCGCGACGCTGTGGGGCGCAAACGCGGTAAACGGTGTAATCAACATCATCACCAAACACAGCTCGAAAACACAAGGCGGTCTGGTGGCTGCCGGCGGCGGTACTGAGGAACAGGGGTTTGGCGCATTTCGCTACGGCGGCAAGTTGGGCGAGGATACGACGGGCCGGGTTTATGCCAAGGGGTTCAAACGCGATCAAAATACCAATGCCCAAGGCCATGGCGCCGGCGACGATTGGGACAAAGTACAGGGCGGGTTTCGCATAGATTCTCAGTTGTCGTCAGCAGACGAACTTAAATTTCAGGGCGATCTTTATCACAGTCATCTCAATCAAGTGTTGTCTAAGCCCAGTATTTTAGCGCCCTACAGTACAACTTTCCGTGATAAAGCCGAAGCCTACGGCGGCAATATCATGGGGCGTTGGCAGCACACGTTTTCCACCCAGTCCGACATGTCTCTACAATTGTTTTACGACTACTATCGGCGCAATGAGGACTGGATGTCCGAAGGGCGGGATACTTTTGACTTGGATTTTCAGCATCGCTTCGGCTTGTTTGATAGCCATGAATTGATTTGGGGGCTGGGTTACCAACTAACCTCGGATCGCCTTGAAAGTAGCACTATATTCAGCATGTCTCCTGCCCACCGGAAAAATCAGTTATTCAGCGCATTCGTCCAGGATGAAATGGAATTGATAGACCAAACGCTGTGGTTGACCTTGGGCAACAAATTTGAACATAACGATTTCACCGGCTTTGAAGGCCAGCCCACCGCCCGATTAATGTGGGCGCCGGCGCTGAATCATCGGCTTTGGGCCGGGGTATCCAGAGCAGTGCGCACGCCCTCGCGCGGCGAAGCCAATATGCGCTTAACCACGGCGGTTGTGCCGCCGTCATCGCCATTTTTTATACCGGTGGAACTGGCGCTGGAGGGTAACACAAGCTTGCGTAGCGAAGATGTGATTGCTTACGAAGTGGGTTACCGCACCACCATGATCAAATCCGTATCGGTGGATGTGACGGCGTTTTATAACGATTACGCGCACATGCGCGACGCTTCCCAAGGCGCCGTTTATTTCGATCCTATTCGCGGTGTGTTGGTCCAGCCTTTACCCTTTAGTAATAATTTAAAAGCCAAGACCTATGGTGTCGAAGTCTCGACTGTCTGGCAAATGCTGGACTGGTGGCGGTGGGACGCCAATTACAGCGTGCTTAAAACCGAAGTGCCGCAAACCGCTATGGCGGTGGTGGGCATTAGTCCGCAGCAGCGCATGAATTTACGCAGTGCGGTCAATATTCGGCCGGATTTGGACTTTGATATTTGGTTTCGCTACGTCGGCAACAATGCCGCAGCAACAGCTTCCGGCAACAGTTACATACCCGATTATGTGACGATGGACGCGCGCTTGGCCTGGCGCCCCGAACCTGATCTGGAAATATCATTGGTAGGCCAAAACTTATTAACTAATAGCCACTTGGAATATCAACAGGAAAACCTGGTACTGACAACATTTATTGATAGGGGTATGTACGGAAAAATCAGTTGGAATTTCTGATGCCGCTGGCAGGTAGACTGTTTTGCATTTTTTCTATTTAGTTGGATTATTGTTGCGACGGATATGCAAAACGCAATAAAAATTTATCTGTTGGCATTAATGTTATTTAGTTCAAGCGCGTCTTGCGCGGCGCCGTTGGCGCTTGAGCAATATACGGTGTTGGCCGCATTGACGCTTAATTTTGCGCGCTTTACGCAATGGCCGGAGCAGGCGTTTGCCAATTCCGGAAATAACCTGCAGGTTTGTTTGGTAGGAGACAATGCATTACTGCAATCTTTTGATTCAATTAGCGGTAAAGCAGTTGGAGATAGAGTGATTAAAATAATTAATTCGGATAAGTTACGCAATTTAAATCAATGTCATATTCTGTTTTTAAGCGAATTATCCAATAGTGTTTTGTCGCAAGTTTTTTTAGATACCAGGCAGTTTCCGGTGTTGACGATAGGTGAAGAAGCCAATTTTATCGAATCGGGGGGCATGGTGGCTATGGTGAATACCGATGGAAAAATACAGTTACATATCAATCTTGCCACGGTCAAAAGCTCGGGGCTAACGATTAGTTCCAGCCTTCTGCGCTTAGCGAAAATTGTCGGCGATAATTAGGAGAGATAATCGCATGTTTAAATGGTTTAACAATGCGCCTATCAAGATCAAGCTAGTCTTTATTATGACTTTGATCGCTGTGTTGACGCTGTTTTCGGCAAGCACTGCGATTGTTGTGAATGAATATTATGCAAAAAAGAAAGATACCGAGCAGCAGCTGGTATTAATTGCCAATATTATTGCGTCGAATATTTCAGCGGCACTGGTTTTTGAAGATACTGTCTCGGCTAATACTATGTTAAATAGTATGAAAACCCGGGACAGCATATTAAATGCCGAATTATATGATAAGCAAGGCAAGTTATTTGCCGACTATCACTCGCAAAAACTGGGTGTTAGTCATTGGGATGCGGAAAAAGCTTCCGCGGTTTTAAACGATGCGAAATCTCTTCCCAGCTCTGAAAGCCTATATGGTTTTATCGGCGAAGTTTTCGCTTATTGGTATGAGCGCTTATTTCCTTATACCAATAATATTGTTGGTAAGTCTGGGGAAAAAAGCGTATTCAAATACGATGACGACAATAATCTGCATTTTGTCCGTTCGATAGAACTGGATGGTGACGTCGTAGGGGTATTGCATTTGGTGGATGACCAAAGCGGCTTCTACGCCATATTAAAAGCGTTTTATTCGACTATGGGTTTGATCGTAATATTTACCATGGTCTTAATCGGTATGTTGACCACCAAATTGCAGCAAATATTTTTGGCGCCCCTACTCAAACTGATGGATGCCATGCAATCGGTTGGACATGAGAAGAGTTTTTCGCATCGGATTAACAAGACCAGCAACGACGAATTCGGCGATTTAGCCGATGTGTACAATGCCATGCTAGCCGAAATCCAGTTCAGAGATGATCAACTAGCCATGCACCGAGATTCTTTGGAAAGGCAAGTTATCGAACGTACCCAGCAATTGGAAGAAAAAAATCAAGAGCTGAGTATCAGCATCGCCGAAGCGCTCTCCGCCAAAGAGCAAGCCGAACAAGCCAGTAAAGCCAAGTCGCAATTTTTGGCAACCATGAGCCATGAGATCAGAACGCCGATGAATGGCGTGTTGGGCATGACCGAGTTGTTGATGTCATCCGGTTTGGATGATCGGCAAACCAGATTTGCCGATACCGCCTACCGTTCTGCCAATTCGCTACTCAGCATCATCAATAATATTCTCGATTTTTCCAAAATCGAAGCCGGCAAATTGCAGTTGATCGTTCAGGAGTTCGATCTGCGCCGCTTATTGGAAGACACCGTGGAAATGATGGCGGAGCAAGCCCACCGTAAGGGCCTGGAACTGATATTGAATCTGCCGCACCAAATGCATTTTATTGTGCAAGGCGATGCGGAACGATTACGGCAGGTGCTGGTTAACCTGCTGAGCAATGCCATCAAGTTTACCGAAGAAGGCGATGTGCAGCTTAAGGTGAGTGTTCCGGAAAATACCGCACGCGATAAAGTCAGATTATTATTCGAAGTAATCGATACCGGCATAGGGGTTGCCGCTGAGCGTCAGGCGGAAATTTTCGATAGTTTCACCCAGTCCGACGGCAGCATTACCCGGCGTTATGGCGGGACCGGTTTAGGTTTGACCATTTCCAAGCAATTAGTCGAATTAATGGGCGGTAGTCTGGGACTGGAAAGTAATATCGGTCGGGGTTCCCGGTTTTACTTTGACTTAGAATTGGGATTGGGCATCCAGACCGACATCGAACGTGCCGATACCAGCGCGTTGGAAGGTCTGCACATCTTGGTAGTGGATGACAATGCGATAAACCGCGACATACTCCACGATCAAGTTTCGCTATGGGGCGCCCATGTTACGACCGTCGATAGCGGCCCCAGGGCGCTAAAGCTATTGGTCGAGGCGGCTACTTTAAATAATCCGTTTCAAGTTGCTCTGCTGGATTGGCATTTGCCGGTGATGGACGGCTTGACGCTGGCCAAGGCCATTCAACGCGACCAGCGTATTCCCAAGCTGCCTTTAATCATGCTCAGCTCCGAAAATGTCAGCATTAAAACCGGCCTGACCCACGAATACGGCATCAGCTTTTATTTGAACAAACCGGTTTTTCAACAACGTCTGCTGAATTGCTTGCTGGAAATCGCCACGTTCGCACCCTTGGAACAAGCGGCGCCTTCCGCTGTTACACCGGAGCAAATTAAGTTATCCGGGCGCATTTTGGTGGCCGAGGATAACTTGGTTAATCAGGAAGTGGTCAAAAGCTTCTTAGAAAGCATGGGCTGCATCGCGGAGGTGGTGGCAGACGGTCAGGAAGCACTGCAAGCCGCCTGTCGGCGTCGTTACGACTTGGTTTTGATGGATTGTCATATGCCGGTTATGGATGGCTTTTCGGCAACCGTCAAAATTCGCGAGCATGAACAAGCCACGGCCTCGACCCGAATTCCGATTATCGCTTTAACCGCCGATGTACAAAAAGGCATACACGATCAGTGTGAAATGGTTGGTATGGACGGCTATTTAAGTAAACCGTTCAGCAAAGAGCAACTGCGCCATTTATTGATAAATTGGCTGCCAAATGCTGCGGATAATGCACTGGAGCCGGCTCCGCTGGCATATCAAGACGCAGCGATGGCAGGCGAATTTCCCCCCGGACCGATTTGCCAGGCCGATCTGGCTCAGCTTCGGGATATTTACGATGCGAATGGGGTAAGTTTATTAAACAAGGCCATCGCACTCTATCTGCAAACCGCGCCGGAAACAGCCGAAAAACTTAGACAAGCCGCTGCCGATGGGCAGGCGGATTTGCTGGCCGATATGGCTCATGCCCTCAAATCGTCCAGTGCCAATCTGGGTGCCAGGGATTTGTCTAAAACCTGCCGATTGCTGGAAACTGCCGGCCGCCAAGCGGATCTTGCAGCAATTCCGGCACTGCTGGCGGAATTTGAGGCGCAATTGCCGGCGGCTTTGGCCGAGTTGCGTGCTATTGCCCATGCCAGCGTAGCGCAGCCCGATGCACCGCAAGCCGGCATGGATAAGCGAGTAACCGACCTAGCGCTGGAAGCCAAGCGAATTTTACTGATAGACGACGATCCGAACTTCAGATTGATTACCGGCGAGCAGTTAAAAGCCTCGGGTTTCGACGTCGTGGAGGCCGAGAGTGGCGAAGCGGCGCTACTCTTGCTTGAAACGGCCATTCCTGATCTAGTCATAGTCGATGCGATTATGCCGGGTATCGACGGTTTTGAAACCTGCCGGCGCATGTCCGCCAACCCCGCCATGACCGACATTCCCATCATTATGTCTACCGGCTTGGAAGACATCGAATCGATAAATCGGGCATTTAAGGTCGGCGCTACCGACTTCATCATTAAACCGCTTAATCATGTGGTGTTGATTCATCACATCCGTTTTCTGCTGCGTTCCAGCCATGACACGGCGGAATTACGCAACAGTAAGCAGCAATTGTCTGCTGCGCAACGCATCGCCGGTTTGGGCTACTGGACGTGGGATCCGCGGCAGGACAAATTCGAAATATCGCCGTTTTTAGCGGAAATGTGCCAAATGCCGGCCGACTATTTTCGGGGAGAGCTCAGCAACTATTTGAATTTAATTGAGGCTGCGGACCGCAAAATAGTGCAGACCTTGATAGAAGCTGCTGCCCAGGGCGAACAAGTCGAGTATGTCGAGTACCGCTTGCGGCCGGATCTGGAAACGCCCATCAGCGTCCGCCAGGATACGGCCATGATCAGCAGCGGACAGCAGAGTTTTGTCACCGGGACTGTGCAGGATATTTCCAAGCAAAAGCAATCGGAAAAAATCATCCATCAGTTGGCGTATTTCGATGAGTTGACCGGCCTGGCCAGCCGTGTGCATTATCACAAGCGTATTCAACAGACCATCAAAGCCTCGGCGCGCGGCAAGCTGGAGTTTGCGTTTCTATTCCTGGATCTGGACGAATTTAAGTATGTCAACGACAGCTTTGGACATAACGTCGGCGATCAATTTCTGAAAGCGATCGCCCAACGTATCCAAAGCGTGGTACGTGAAGAAGACTTTGCTGCACGATTGGGAGGAGACGAATTTTGTATCATCGCCAGCAGCATTACCGACGAATTTCAAGCCATGGAAATCGCCGAACGCTGTTTGCAGGAAATCAACCGACCTTTAATTTTGGATACCCACCATTTAAAGCCCCGCGTCAGTATCGGTATTGCTATTTATCCAAAAGATGGCGAGAACGAGCACGACTTGATGAAAGCCGCCGACACCGCCATGTACGCAGCGAAAAGCGCCGGCAAACAGCGCTACGCTTACTATCGGCCGGAGATGACGGGCCTGGCGATTAAGCGCATGCAAGACGAGCAAACCTTGCGCGACGCGCTGGAGCACCAGCAATTGCAATTGTATTATCAGCCCCAGGTAAGTATGTTGGATGGGCGAATGATAGGTCTCGAAGCCTTGGTGCGCTGGCGACATCCGTTGCGCGGTTTGCTTGGGCCCGGCGAGTTTATTCCTTTGGCCGAGGCTTTGGGTTTGATCGGTAAAATTAGCGACTGGGCTATTCAACAGGCTTGCGAACAATTAATTGCCTGGCAAAATCAAGGGCTGCCGTTATTCACCACGGCTGTCAACGTCTCGGCAAGCCATTTCCGCGATCCGCAATTTCCGTTCACGTTGCGGGAAATCCTCAAACATACCCAATTGCCGGCTCACTATTTGCAAATCGAAGTCACGGAAAGTGCCATGCAAACGGCGGCAGACTTAGAGATATTTAAAAAACTGAAGGGCATAGGAGTGAAAATTGCGATAGACGATTTCGGCACCGGCTTTTCGTCGCTGGCGTCGCTGAAGCAGTTGCCGGTGGATTGTCTGAAAATCGACCGAACCTTTGTTCAGGACGTGTTGTTCAATCCGCAAACCCCGATTTTGCTCGGTACGATTATCGGCATGGCCAATGCGATGAATTTCTCGCTGGTCGCGGAAGGCGTGGAGACCATAGAGCAAGCGATGGTGATGAGTGGTTTGGGCTGCCAAGTGGTGCAAGGCTATTTGTTTAGCCAAGCTCTGACCGCCGCCGAAGTGCCGGCCATGTTTGACAAAGATTTCCGGCTGGAATTTATTCACTCCAAACCAGCCCATAACGATATTCATCGAAACAATTATGACTGATCTTGAATTGCCGGAACGCTTTGCAGATATTAAACGGCTGCCTTCTTTGCCGCACGACGTTCATCAAGTGGTTAAAGCCTTGTCCGACGATAATCTGGATTATGCCCGGTTAGCCAAGATTCTGGCGGGGCATGCGACGATTTCGTCGCGACTGATTGCCTTGGCCAATTCAGCGTGGTTTAACAACTCCAGCGAACCGGTGACGTCATTGGAAAGAACCTGTTTGAAACTGGGTTTGAATATTGTCCGGGGTGTCGGTATCGGTTTGGCGGTGATGAAGCCTTTTAATATCAGGGATTGCCGAAGTTTCGATATCAAACGCTATTGGATCAGTACCATGCTGGTGGCGCACGCTGCCCGCGCGCTGGCCGACGAGCTTGCGGCCGAGCGGGGCAATGAACACTTGCCGCAAACCGTGCACACCGGCGGCATTCTGCACAATATCGGTTTGCTGTGCATGGCTGACATCATGCCCGAAGAAACCCACCAGGCTCTGCGTTTTAAACAAGCCAATCCGGAATTGGACTTGAATCAAGCCTTACGCAAATTGCTGCATACCGATTATTGCGAAGTCGGGGCGCATCTGACCGTTTCCTGGGGAATACCCGAAGCGTTGGTGGCGATTATTCGTTACCATCGTAATCCGGGTTATCAAGGCAGCTATTGGCGGCAGGCAGCTTTGGTTGGCGCTGCGACTCATATGGTGGGTAGTGTGTTCGACGATAAAGAAACCTGGCCGGTCTCGGCCTTTGAGAAGCTGAGCATCAGCCCGGCCTGTCAGGCTGAGATATTTGCCGACCTGCAAAGCCAATATTTAAAAACTCAGGAATTAGCGAAAGTGCTATTTCCTTAAGAAGTGGTGCTGAAAACACTACTTTAGTCTTTTTATCCACCTGATTCGGCCGTAGATTTTTTGCAAAAAACGGTTAGCAGCGGGGATCACGACCCTAAAAATTGCCTTGGCGGCGCGTTTTAATGTCGTCATGCAAGCAGTTGTCACCGTGTCTGTCGCCTGTTTCAGGTTGACTTCTCGATCCGCGACCCAGCCATGCCGGTGTAACCAGTGTAATAAGCCGCTCAAAAACAGGAATGTCGGCGTCAATCCCACAAAAAACCACAGCAAGCGGCCGCTTTCGCCCAAGGCCTCGCCGGTATGGAGCGGCCAAAGCCAGGTGGTAAATGTTTGTCCGGCCGAGAATTGGCTGGGGTTTTGCACATCGCGAATTTGTCCGCTCCAGCGGTCCACCCAGACGGTTGTGAACGGGTGGTGTTGATTGATCTCGTTAAGTTGGCGCAAATTGATCCGATACGTCCCCAGCTCGCCAACCGGGGTGGTAATACGTCGGACTTCCGAGCTGGGAAACGGTCCGCGGGCCACGAGGATTGCTTCCGACAGACTGGTCGGCCTGTCATTGGGGATGGCACTGCTGCGCACATTGGGGCCGGCGTCACCATGTCCCATGCCGGACGCGGCGGTCAGGTTCTCCAGCAGGCTAGGGTAGGCCAGATGAAAACCAGTGAAGGCCAGCAACATTAAAAAGCCGGAACTGGCTACGCCCAGTAGTCGGTGCAAATCAAATACTAGCCGCATCAAGCCGGCATCGTGGCGCAGCGAAAAGGCGCGCCACAACTTGGGCCAGCCCGGCCACCACAAGTACAAACCACTGAGTACCGACAACATTAATAAGCCGCCTAAAACCGCCAACGCATTTCGGCCAAAGCCGTCCAATTGCAGTTGGGTATGTAAATCCAACACCCAGGTCGTCAGGGTTTGGCCCCATAATCGGCTGTCGGCAACCCGGCCGGTGTAAGGATTGACCGAGACCATCAGAGGCGCATAAAAGGCGTCTACGCTTTCCTTGGGCTTTTCAAACCAGGCGGTGATCATGCCTTCCGGGGTACGCGGCATTTCCAAGGTCCAGGCACCGTGCCGGTCCGGATGGGCTGCACGTACCGCAGCGACGATTTTGTCCGGCGACAAAGCCGTTGATTGTGGGGTATCGACGCGCAATAGCGGATTGAGCAAGCTATCCAATTCTTCCCGGTAAATACTCAAACTGCCGGTCAAGCCGATCAGCGCGAAGATGAGCCCCAAACTCAGTGCCAGATAAACATGGCACAAGCGCCACCATTTGCGGGCATTGAGGATAAAGCGCGGGCGGACAATCAGCGGGTAATGGGTTTCTTGCATGGGGTAAACAGTTGGAGATTTAGCGACAGCCCGCCTGTTGGGCGGCGTAGGCGTTATCAATTTAAAAAACAACATTTGCCAGGCACGGCAACCGGCTATTTTGCAGGATTAATGTCACAACAACCAGCCCATGACAGCCGTTGCGCCGCAGACAAGTTTAAAAAATCGGCTAGACTGCGTGAAATACGCTTGGCGGCGGAGTTTATGTGGTAGAAATATGAGGCGTTTAATACAGGATAAATATAGGTCGGAGAGGCGATGAATCTGAGCAGTTTGCTATTTCTGGCCGGAATTGTTGCTGTCCAACAGTTCAGCCGCTTGCCTAGTCTGTTTGAGTTTATCGGTTTGGGGGTTAGCAGCTTGTTGTTGATTTATCGGCGCCATTGGCGGCTTTTCGCGCTGCTGGCTGGGGTGTTGTGGGCGAGTTTATTCGGTAGCTGGCGGCTGTCCCAACAACTCCCCGATACCTATCAAAATCAGGAAGTGAAAATTCAAGGCTATATCGCCAGTCTGCCGCAACAACAAGAGCAGCGCACCAATTTTGATTTTATTGTCACGACGCCATCCGGCAACTTTCCGGATAAAATTCGCCTGAGCTGGTATTACCCAAAGCTCAACTTGGCTGCGGGACAGGGCTGGGAGTTCCGGGTAAAGTTGCGCAGGCCGCACGGCCGCCTCAACCCCGGCGGCTTTGACTTCGAAGCGTGGTTATTTGCCAACCATATCGGTGCTACGGGTTATGTGCGCGACAAACCGCCGCCGCAAATCGTGAGCTTATCGCCGAGTATCGGTCAATATTTTGCTCGGTGTCGGCAAGCGATTGCTGATCGACTGGACGCTGCTTTGCCCGGCAGCGGTCAGTTGGGTGTCATAAAAGCATTGACCATCGGCAGCCAAAACGCAATCACCCAAGAGCAATGGCGCGTGTTTAGAATCACCGGTGTGGTGCATTTAATCGTGATTTCCGGTTCGCATATCAGTCTGATCGCCGGCCTGATTTACCTTTGGACTAGGCGGCTTTGGGCTTGGACCGGGATACTAAGTTTTTCGCCGCAACGAGCCGCCGCATTGTGCGCTTGGCTGGCTGCGGTGTTTTATGCTGGTTTGGCAGGCTATTCGGTGCCCACTCTACGTGCGGTGATTATGCTCAGCGTGGCTTTGGCAGCAATCGCGTGGCAGCGTAACACCGCGCCAATGCGAATTTTATTGCTGGCGTTGCTGGCTGTCTTGCTGTTCGATCCGTTGGCTGTGCTATCGGTTGGCTTTTGGCTGTCATTCGTGGCGGTGGCATTATTGATTTACGTGTCCGCGGGTCGATTGGGCAGACCTTCTTACTGGCGCGAAGCCGGCGCCGCGCAATTGGCTACAGCTGTGGGCTTGTCGCCCTTATTGATCGTATTTTTTCAGCAAGTATCGTTGATATCGCCTGTCGCCAATTGGTTGGCGGTGCCGGTTATCGGCATCTTGATCGTCCCACCGGCCTTGCTGGCGGTGGTGTTACTGTTTATCTGGCCGACGTTCGGGGCGCTGTTGCTGCAAGTTCTGGATTATGTTTTGCAAGGCTTGTGGTGGGTGCTGTCGCACATGGCCGAACTACCATTAGCCAGCGTCTATTGCCTCCCGCCGCCTTGGTATGCCATTGTTCTGGCGGCCATTGGCGTGCTGCTGTTGTTAGCGCCCAGGGGTTTTCCATGCCGGTATTTAAGCCCTTTACTGTTTTTCCCGCTATTACTGGTTGATGTCGAAAAACCGAAACCCGGTGAAGCTTGGTTGACTGTGCTGGACGTGGGTCAAGGATTAGCAGCCGTGGTGCAAACTGCGGAACATGCTCTGGTGTTTGATACCGGCGCACGTTATTCAGAATATTCCGACATGGGCGATTCAGTGGTTGTGCCGTTTTTACGCGATCAGGGCATCTCTAGGGTCGATGGCTTGGTGATTAGTCATGGTGACAATGATCACAGTGGCGGTGCAGATTCGATACTTGCCGAATTACCGGTAGACAAGGTCCTTAGTAGCGTTCCTGAATGGGCCGCACGCGAACACGGCGAGTATTGCCGGGCAGGACAAACCTGGCGTTGGGATGAAGTAACATTTAAGGTGCTGTCCCCGCCGGAACAGGGATTCATCGGTGATAACGATAACTCCTGCGTATTACAAGTAAGCTCCGCACAGCAGGTTTTTTTGCTGACCGGCGACATCGAACAAACAGCCGAAAACTGGTTGGTGCGCGAGTACGCTGACAAACTTGCCAGCGACGTATTGTTGGCACCGCACCATGGCAGCAAAACTTCATCAAGCCTGGCTTTGCTTGAAAAAGTTAATCCCAGGCTTATTTTGGTTCCCGCCGGTTATCAAAACCGTTTTGGTTTTCCGCATCGCCAGGTTATCGAACGCTATAGCCAGCTTGGCATGGCTTGGTTGAATACGGCCGAACAGGGCGCTATTTCGGTGCATAGTGGACCTGAAAGAATTGAGCCGATAGCCGAACGTGTCAAACGGCAACGCTATTGGCGCACACCAGTGCCGAATCGGCAGAGTATTGATGTCAGATAAATTTTGCCGTGTCGGCGTTTCTGCCTATACTCTCAGGACCAAAATATGGAGCATTGCAGTGGAGAATGAAAACCGTACCAGAATACGTTTTAATCCGGAAGGACTCGTGGCGCACATCATTATCGAACCGCCACCGCCCGGCGGTGAAATCATCATCGATGGCCAGGTCGTCGATATGAGTTACAGCGGCATTAAAATTCGTTTGAAAGAACCCCTGGGGCAAGCAGTGGAAGAGGCCGAGTTGCGGATTTCCATCATCCTGCCGGAATCGAGGGTAGCGATGTCGATACACGGCAACATCAAACATATCCGCGAAGACCGCGAATGCGGATTGCAATATAATCCGAATAAACACAGCGAAGACGAATTCGACGATCTGATGTTCGAATGCGTCAAGTTGGCACCACAGCGTAAAGATTAATTGGGGCTGTAATGAGCGCGTTCATTCTGTCTTTTCGATCATTCTGGCGCCACCTAAACGGCGATGCCGCTTATGAACGCTATCTGCGACACTGCCACGAACATCACGCGGAACAGCTTCGACCCTTAAGCCGAAAGGCGTTTTTTGCTGCTGAAACGCAGCGTAAATGGAATGGCGTGAAGCGGTGTTGCTGAATTTAATTGTGGCTTGAAGTTGCTGGCGCTAAAAGTCCTCCTACCGCCAGTTCAAGATTCGATTAGGGTAGTACTCTCACAGAAAATCGGTTCAATTCGATTAACTTGTGTCTAATGCAATTTTGGCTCTGCAAGCCGGAAGGCAATAAAAAGGCCTAGGTTTTTCAACCCAAGCCTCTATAGTCACCGGTGAAATCACGAACCCGCGACCGGCTGATTACTAAACCTGACTTTAAAGGCAATAACCTTTTATATCAATAAACTGCCGGCTTCGCTTAATCCAAACCTACCTAATCTATACTTGAATCGTTGTATTTAGGTATGCTGCTCTGGTACAAAATTGGTACAGCCTGTAAGTCGGACGCCAACTTTTACGGCTATCATCTAAAATGTGACAAAAAAACTATCTTTACACGAAGATTGCAACGAACCTGTCAGCACTCGGGTTTTATACACAAACATCAACCACTCACAAAACAAATATCTTCTTTAGGGAGCTAACGATAGAGGTTTGCCCCCCCAGAAATGACCTGTTTAAGATGATATTTCGGCCAATTTCATATGATCACGGAGCCATAGGACTAAATGAAAATCGATGGATTACAAACTTTTCTCGCCGAAGTTCAGAGCGAGTTCAAACCAGAAGGAATTGATGCAAATATCTATTATTTTTACGATGACGTTTGGCGTGACCTATCTTGTAGCTCAGTTTGTGATAGTGCAACAACCAACTATCTAACCCGATCCAAATTAGAACAGGTGGCCTTCCACGCAACAAACCACTTAGACGCTTGGTTTTATTTTTCTTCTGCTGATTGTGTTGTCTGTTTGACGTGCTCAAAGTCTCCACAATTACAAACACGGCGCAAGTATCGCGAACGACTTCAAAAGATTGAAGAAAGCGCCTCAAATGCTTATAAGGTCTCACACAATCAGTTGACGCACCTTCTAGCCAAAAATTCATTTCGAGAACGATTGGCATCAGCTATTACTGACGTTGAGAGGCCCGAGATGCATAACACTGAGGCACTGGAAAGCGGTGTGGCTCGAGCATTGGCCGTTATGGCTCTGGATATTGATCACTTCAAACAGGTCAATGACACATGGGGCCATCTTTACGGTGATCAGGTTCTCAGGACTTTTGGTAGACGACTTGAGAATTGTGCTGACGATATTCAAGAAAAAGGAGTAGGTGACCCGACCATATCCCTTGGACATCCTTCTGGGGAAGAGTTTCTTATCTTCATCCAGGCAAATGTTCTGAGGGAACAGTTTGTTGAATGGGCAAATGATTTTCGAAAATCTATTGCAGACGAAGTATTACCAACAGACACCGAATGGCAATGGCTTTCTAGCTCGGGCAGTATTGGTGTTCTACAACTGCCACCAACTCAGGATCGATCCACAACAGTCAGCGTGGGTGTGGCATTGCACAACAGTGCATCTCTCCTAGGACAGAGATCTGAAGAAGTTTCTGACTTACTTGATCGAGCCGATACTGCACTCTACCGGGCAAAAGCAGCTGGGAGAAATCAAGTAATCTGCTACGACGAGATACTTTCCAGTTGCGGGCGAGTTATCGAACAAGATAAAAATACTCGGGTTGTTGCTTTGGACATCGGCTCAAATGTAGGTGTGTCTGAAGGTCAAGAGTTTAAAGTATTCTCGCCAACCTTTTCCGGTAAGACGAAATTTTTCATAAACGATGGTCGAACTAAACGTACCTTAGGCGAATATCCGCGAGTACAATCGGCTAGAATTGTAATTTTTAACGCACAGCCTGAAATTTCGTTTGCATACGTTGCAGAGCCGGAACCCAGTAATTCTGACCCGCTTCTGGAGCCTGGATCGCACCTTGAGGCTATACCTGCTGGCTCCATTGGTCATCTGCTACCATCATTTTCAAAGTACCTTCCATCTACATCGGATAAGCATGAGCGAGGTGTTACTAGCGAGTTACTAGATTTCATTAAAACATCAGTCAGTAATAATGGAGCTCCTTTCGCTGTAGTCGTTAGGTTTACTAGAGAGGGCGAATATCTTCGAAAATACGGAACGGTTGCGCTAAATACTGCCCTAGCCAAACTTTATCGTGAGGCTCAGATAGTCTTTCCTCCTGCAACATTAATTGAATTGCTAGACCGAGGCTCAATCTGCATCGCCGGCCCCAATAGTGTTTATAAGGAAAGCATAGTTACTGATTTTATTGAAAGTGTAACGGTGGATCTTCACGAACTAGGAGTGTTCGCTGGTATATTCTGCGAAGCAGACCGAGAGTCTTCAACTAGTGATACTGAGAATTCGCTCGACGCGACGAATGCCGTTGAGTTCGCTCGCTTTGCCGCAGCTGATGCAGGTCGCAAACCAGAAACACGGCTACGCCACTTTAGTTACAGTGTTGCTTCAAGTGTGCTAGGCGCGCTTTTAGAATCCAACGCATTTGAGATCGCGTATGCAGACTTCGAAAGGTTACGCCGTCTAGGTGTAGAGTCCGCTCGTTTGTTTAACCTTGGAGGTTTGATCGCTGTAAGCCTTGGCAATCGCCGTCAAGCACTCGAACACTACTCTGCCGCAATATCTAGAGATTCGGAGACCCTCGTCTATAAGAGTAACTACGCGACTTCTGCATACATATTGAAAGAATTCGATCCAGCTCTTAAGATCCTAAATCCAGTATCACTAGAAGAGATTGACAAACTTCGTCTCATCCATCCTTTTGGTTATCACTGTTATGCGCGACTTCTCGCTATGGCGTGGCAAAATAAATCAATCTTTTTTGATAGTTCACGCTTCCTTCACATCGCGAATATTGCTTTGTCAATCCCGGAATTCCAAAAGTCTCCGGATAATGCTGTTATAAGAGAAGCACTCGCTTCCTTAACGGAAATTCAATAGAGTTTTCTTTGCTATTTGGCGGTTTTTCTTGAGCACATACCTGGCCTTATCAAAATCTGTGAGGGCCAGGCGTTAAAATTCTGCTAATTGCAGCCTCATCTAATAAGGCAATCCTCTTTGCAAATTTAGTCATATATAGAGCTAAAGGATGTGTTGAACATCTTGAGTCACGTCGTTTGCCAACGGTGTGGTTTGTAAAAGCACCTCACCCTTTGATTGCTTTGGTCTATACCTTGACTCTTGGCATTTTTGTTTCGTCAGTCGATTTTTGACCGACAGCCATCATATAACGTCATGCTGCATACCCTCCAAGCATGATGATAAAATTCTAATAATTTTTAAAAATTTATTTAAATGCTCAAATCACTTTCACATCCACAAAGAGTAAAATTAATTAAAAAAATTTGTGGTGAAGCCGCAGAAGATGAGTTGAAAGCTATCTTTGAAAAAGCAATGTCATTTATAACAGAAGACTGTTCATTTTTAAAAGTAATTGAACTCTTCCATGCGATTGATAACATTGACAATATAGATTTTGAAAAACTTGAACCCTATACAATTGGTCGTCGTGAAATCAAAATAGTTAAAAACAACAGTGACCTAAATAGCGCAATTCAGAAAATTAGGAAAAATAGAGTTATAGGTTTCGATACAGAGAAAAAGCCAAATTTTAAAAAAGGAGATCCACCTAATCCAATTTCGATAATTCAAATTGCGAACGACTCTGATTGCTATATTTTCCAAATAAAATCTATAAAAGATGTCACCCCATTACTTAAAATTCTAGAAGATATTAATACAATAAAGATAGGCAGCGGACTGAGTGAAGATATTGAAAATATATTAAGAGACTTTGGAGTCAGGCCGCGTTCATTTTTGGATTTACATCAAATATTTAAAACTTACCTCCACTCAGAAAATGACATCGGCGCTAAAAAGGCAGTTGCTATTTTTTTAAGAAAAAATATGAATAAATCAAAAAAGATGTCTCGGTCAAATTGGGAAAACAAAGACCTGTCTGAAAATCAGATTATATACGCCACTGAAGACGCAACCGCTGTATACGACGTATTCATATACTTGGTAAATAATTATCCATTTATAATTAGCACGTTGCCGAAATGGTTTCACGAAAAAGCAAAAATTGAATCATGTATCACTAATTTAAAATAATGAAGTTTTCTAAATAACACTGGATTATATAAAAATATTTGGAATGGCGAATTGACGGCGTGGCGTTTGAGTTTCAGATTAAGTGGTCTGTCATGATTGAGCATGAAGCTGGTACCGTAAGAGCTTTTGGTCAAGCTAAGCGCCTCATAACACTATTCGTCCACGTCCTGGCGCGAGGTTTCCCCATTCCATTCAGAGCATCCAATCTGCCATAAGATCGGTATCTGTTCATCAACGGTCTAGCCAGATTGAATTAGTTCATAGTGCGTGAAGGCACTGTGTTACGCTCATCTGCCGCCTGGCAATTTTGCCGAGTACGCAGATAACGCAAGACTGGGTACAAATTCGGTACGGCCAATAAATAAGGCCTAGGTGAAAAACACCTAAGCCTTTGGTATGTGGAACTGGCGATGGGGCTAGAACCCTAGACTGGCCGATTACAATCAGTTATTCGGCTTGGTCTTTATTTTTGCCGCGTCTTGACGGTGAGCCGACCCGTTTTTTACTTTTGTCTTTTTTCACCAAAGCCGGGTCGAATTTGGAAATATCCAAAGGTTTACCGACTACCCGGACTTTTTTCAGGGCCTGGAACAAGTCTTTGGGCATGCCGGCGGGCAGTTCTACGGTGCTGTAGTGCTCCTCGATTTTGATGCGGGCGATATGATCGCCGTCTATACCGGTTTCGTTGGCGATAGCCCCGACGATATTGCCCGGTTTCACGCCGTCGGCATGGCCTACTTCGATGCGGAAGGTTTCCATTTCTACCGCGCCGACGCGACCTTTTTCCCTTCTTGGGCCGCGGTCGTTACGATCATTGCGGTCGGAACGGCCTTTTTCCTCGGCGTCTTTGCGTGGTTTTTTGCTGGGCTCTTTCATCAGCAAAGGCGTATCGCCTTGCAATAACTTGGCTAACGCCGCCGCAATATCAAGTGCCGGGACATTATGCTCAACCTGATATTGGTTGATTAATTGGTTGTAAAAGCTGAGTTCCTCGCCGGCCAGCGTATCGGTAATCCGCTGTTTGAAACGGTTGATGCGGGCGTTGTTGATAAAGTCGGTGGAAGGCAATTGCATTTCTTCGACTTTTTGTTTCGTGGCTTGCTCGATATTGGCTAGCAGGCGTTTTTCGCGCGGCGAGACAAACAAAATCGCGTCGCCGGTGCGGCCGGCGCGACCGGTACGGCCGATACGATGGATATAAGATTCGGTGTCGTAAGGGATGTCATAGTTGACGACATGGGTAATACGATCAACGTCCAGGCCGCGGGCGGCGACGTCCGTGGCGATCAGAATATCCAGTTTGCCGCTTTTCAGATTATCGATAGCCCGCTCGCGCAAGGCTTGCGACATGTCGCCATTGATGGCTGAGGCGGAAAAACCACGTGCTTCCAATTTTTCCGCGACTTCGATGGTAGCGGTTTTGGTTCTGACGAAGATAATCATGCCGTCGAAGTTTTCCGCTTCCAGAATACGGGTCAGCGCATCCATTTTGTGCACACCGCTGACAAACCAGTAGCGTTGGCGAATATTGGCGGCGGTGGCGGTTTTAACCTTGATGGTGACTTGTTCGGGGTTGTTCAGGTATTTCTGCGCAATTTTGCGAATTTCGGTAGGCATGGTGGCCGAGAACAGCGCGGTTTGGCGCGTCGATGGGGTTTGTTCCAGAATCCATTCCACGTCATCGATAAAGCCCATGCGTAACATTTCGTCGGCTTCGTCCAGGACCAGGGTAGAAAGCTGATCCAGTTTTAGCGTGCCGCGACGCATGTGGTCCATGACCCGTCCCGGTGTACCCACCACGACATGCGCACCGCGATTCAATTGGCGTAGCTGGCTGGTGTAATCCTGGCCGCCGTAGATTGGCAAGACGTGAAAGCCTTTGATGTGCGCGGCATAACTTTGGAAAGCCTCGGCAACCTGTATCGCCAATTCGCGCGTAGGGGCTAGTACCAAAGCTTGCGGGTCTTTTTGATTGAGATTAATACGCGACAAAATCGGCAAGGCGAATGCAGCGGTTTTACCCGTACCGGTTTGGGCTTGGCCCAACACGTCGCGACCTGCCATGACGAACGGAATAATCTGTGCTTGAATCGGAGAAGGGGTTTCGTAACCGACACTTTCCAGCGCTTTTAAAATGGTGTCTGAAAGCGATAAATCTTTAAAGGAAGGCGTGGCGGAGGAAGGGGCGTCGGACATTAATAATACCTGTAGAAAAAAAGAGAGTTGCCGGCCATGGGCTAGCTATGCCTGGCATTGTATCGCAACTTAGTCTGATGTTGCTTAACTTATTGATAATTACCGTAAAATCCTGGCTTGTTCAGTTTGCTTTTCCGGACGAGTAATTTAAGCAAATAAAGATGAAAAATTGCGCGCCGAAAATCAGATTAGCCATCAACAGATGTACCGGTTGAGCGACGGCGGGAAATCCCAGTCTGTCCAGGCTGACGCCAGCCAAAATGGCGGTAACGATCAATCCCACTAGAAGATAAGCAGTGCGCAACAGCAGGCTCTGTTTGTCGGCTTGTTGATAAATTTTCCAAGCCAACCAGAGGTTGGTGAACAAAATGATTGATGAAAAAGAGCGGTGAATATAAAAAATGATCGGAAAACTATCGCGCCAATATTGCCTGTCGATATAGCTGTGCTCATGAGCAATGTAATCGACCGCTTCCCTGACTTGGGTGCCCATTGCCACTTGCAGCAAGGTCATTGCCATGGCAATTTTCAAAACCAAAGCAAAACGTGGCGTTAGCCAATGGCTATCGATGGCTTGCAGTAGGGGTTTTTGCGATCTGGCAATCGCGTAGATTAGCAGCGCGACGATAAATAAGGCCAACAACATGTGCAGCGTTATCATCAAGGGCTTTAAGTTACTCGCTACCACGGCCGAACCCAGCCAGCCCTGAAATCCGACCAGCAAAAATACCGATAACGCTAAATAAAAAATCGCTTTGTCGGCTTTCAGATAAACCCGCGACGTCCAGGCGGTGAGAAAAATCAGAAAACCAATCGTCACTCCGACCAGACGATTGGTATATTCGGTCCAGGTTTTTACCGGATTGAAGGTGGTGCTTTCATAGCCGCGCGCCGCATAAATTTCGTGATAATTGGCAGGCAGTTGCGACTCGTGAGTCGGTGGCACCCATTGCCCGAAGCAGGTGGGCCAATCCGGGCAGCCCATGCCGGCTCCTGAGGCGCGGACGATGCCGCCGACCAGAATTACGAAATACACAGCAAAGATGGTAAGGGTGCCTAAGCGGCGAAAACGGGCGGCGTCTTGAGCGTCTATCATGTGTTATTAATTCTCAAAGGAACATTGAATGCGCGAGTTCGATCTCTTCCGAGACTCCTTCAATTTCCAAAATTTCGGTATCGGGCTGGATGCCCAATTTAACAAAGGCCGGTACGGTGTTCCAATCGACGCGGCAGGCCGGATGATCGGTGCCGGCGATGCTTTGCAAAAATGCGACTTGCACTAAATCGACGTAATCGGCCTTGGCTCCGGAGTCGCGCTGAAAATCCACATATTCGGACGGCACCAGCTTCAGTTCTTCCGGGAAATTCCAGGTGTTCATGATCAGTTTGCCAACGTGTGGGTGGGCTTTTTCCAATAACTTATCCAGCCGCGACGGGCTGTCTCTGAATTCAGGGATTTTCTCGACCAGCGTCAGTATCGGTAATTTACCGATTTGATGGATCAGTCCGGCCAGCATCGCTTCATCGGCGTTTAAATGCGGCACGAATGCCGCCAACGCCCGGCTGATCGCCGAGACATTCACACCCTGCTCCCAGGTGCTGCGAAAATACCCTTCCAGTAGCGCCGTGGTGGGCGTGAACATTTGCTGCATGATCAAGCTGGTAATCAGGGTGCGAATAGTGTTGTTACCGAGCCGGGTAACAGCCATTTGAATATTTTTGATTTCCATGGTGCCGCGATACAAGGGGCTGTTGGCCACTTGTATCAAACGGGCGGAAATAGCGGCGTCGGTTGCGATGATCTCGGCCAGGCTTTGCGCGGTGGCATCGCCTTTACTCACAGCATCGCGGACTTTGATGGCTACATCCGGTAAGGTAGGCAGGATTAATCGGTTGGCGTCCAGTTCCGCTTGCACATGGACTAAAAAGTCTTGAACAGATTTGAATTGCATGGATTGAATTTCCGCTATTGATCCGAAATTATCGCGATTGGCGTCCGATAGTCGTCTTCAAGTATAAGGTTTTTTGGCAGTCCATCAACTATTTGCAAGACCACCAGCGCCCGGTTTATTCCGGACCAGACCGCGTTAGCCAATACGCAGCCCATGCTTTGCTGAGAAATACCGTCCAACACCTTGCAGCCATTAACCACGCCGCTGGCTGAGGGCTGACACTCGGCGATAAACAGCGCGCGTTTAACTTTGCCCAGATAGTGGCTACGGGCCACGATTTCTTGGCCTGTGTAGCAGCCTTTACTGAAACTAATGCCGCCCAGTTGGTCAATACCCAACATCTGCGGTATGTGCTGTTCCGATTGGTTAATATCGAACCAGGGTAGGGCAGTGGAGATGTCTTGATAACGCCACTCGTCCAGGCAGCCGGATTCGAAATCGTAGCGGCTACTGAGTAATCCGGCAAATTCATCGATCTGATCAGGTGTACCCAGTGTCAAATAACGCGGGGTGCCAGGTAGTTTAATGGTCGTTAACGGTATTTGCCCTACAGCGAAATTGCCTGTTGGAGCGTCTATCTCAGGCGCAAAACCCGATATGCCCAAAATACGCATGTTTCCAGTTTGATCCTGCAATGTTGCATCGGCACGCAATACGTACATCCGCAATTTTTTTAACACGGTGTCGAGCAAATCCGTAGGCAGTATCAGGAAAAAAGACGCTGGTGATTTAACCACCAACAGTGTACTGATAACACGGCCTTTGGCGTTACAGAATCCGGCTATACTGGCTTGCGATGCCGATAAATCGTTAATATTGCAAGTCAGCTGGCCTTGTAACAGTTTTGCGGCATCCTGACCGATAACTTCTATAAGGCTCAGACCGGTGGACGCGAAAATTTTTTTGGATAAAGCAAGTGCATTGGGTTCGCTAAAAGCGTTTGTGTGATCTGTGCGGTCTTCAAGCATGGCGGCAACGTTTGTAGGAATACATGAACATAATTTAGCAGGGTAGTTTACCTTAGCTCGAAAAAGGTGCGGCGATTGTGTCGAAAAATCTTGAACAGAGCATGAATTTTAAAGTGGAGCGCTCGAGGGCGCTGAGATTCGTTGTTAGCGCTATTCACAGCGCGGCGCTGGCGGCATGTTGGCTAAACGCGCTACCGTTGCCATACAAATATTTGCTGACGATGCTGGTATTACTAAGCTGGCGAAACAATATGGCATTCGGCAAAATTGATGTTACTTATCTACGCTATACTCCTCAGTATGGATGGTCGCTGCTTGGAACGGGCGACCAGTACAGGTCTATCGAGATTCAAGCGTCAACTGTGGTAAGTGGATTACTGATCGCGCTGCATTGGGTGCACGATGAAGGGAGGTGTCAATCGATGATAATTCCAAAAGATGTAATGAGTAACGACGATTACCGCAAACTCTCGGTTTGTTTAATTATTTCAGGTTATGGTCATGGTTGATGAATGCCGGTGTGAAGCAAACAATTGAACTGCAAATCGGTTCGCTGAAAAACTTGCCGGTTTTGCCAGAGGCAAGTCTGCGAATTCTGGATGTCATCAACACGCCGGACATACCCATAGAAAAGTTGGCGGATGCCTTATCGTTATCGCCTGGTTTAGTTGCTAGATTGCTTGGATTAGCAAATTCGGCCTATTTTGCCCGTGGCAGAAATGTCTCAGATATTCGTACCGCTATTTTTCAGGTCTTGGGTCTGGATTTGGTGAAGGCGCTGGCACAGGCAATTATTTTTAATGTCCAATTTGATACGCGCAAATGCCAAGGTTTCGACGCCGAGTATTTTTGGATACGCTCATTAACCACCGCGGTATCCGCGCAAAAACTGGCGATCGAAATTCCGCAATTGCGAGCATTTACGCCATCGACAATTTATTCCGGTGGATTACTTCTTAATATCGGCATATTGGTGCTCGGCTATTTGCAGCCGGAAGAGCTGCATGAAGTGTTTGTCGAATGCAAAAAAACGGGTTTGCCTGTGAGTCAGGGAATTTCTCGACAAATGGGGCAGAGCCATTATCAAATCGGTCATTTTTTATTACGTAAATGGCATTTGCCGGTTTTGTACCAAGTGCTATTAGACAATTATGAAAATAAGGATTTTGAAGGTATAGAGCTGCCCTTGCTGATTTTAATGAGGCTTTGCGAGCGCTTAAGCGTAACCGTGATTTCAGGGGAGTCTATTAATCTGCAAGAGTTTGAATCGGAATGCCGGAAGATTAAGTTGCCGTTGGACAATATACAAGAGCTTGCTGAACAACTGGCAGAAAATCAGCCGGCTATGCAAAAACTTGCTGCCATCATGGGGAATTGATGAACCAGCCTAGCGCAAACAGTCAAGATGTGAAACTGGCAGGTTTCGGCGTGCAGGATTTGCTGATAGATCTCGTCAATGCGCTGTCCGCAGTCAAACAGTTATCCGAAATCGATTGTCAAGTCGATGATGAAAAAACCCTTATCAGACAAGCTTTGGCAAGCCTTATCCAATATCAAGATATGGAGCGGTGCTCTTTTTTTATCGTGGATAGCGAAGGCTTATTAAGCAATGTTGCCGGCATTAGTGTGGGCGAGCTTGGCGCTCCTGAAGTAAATATGGATAGCCCTTTGCGCTTTAGAGTAGGGGAAGGCTTGATTGGCGCTGCCGCGGCGACCGGTGTTTTGCAGCATTGTCAAAATTGCCACGAAGATAAGCGATTCGAAAAAACCGGAAACTCGAAGCAATCGCCCGGTTCAATTATCAGTGTGCCGGTATTTACTTTCAATCGCACCTTGATTGGCGTTTTAAACGTATCCCATCCGCAAGCCTATTATTTCAACGATTGGCATATCCGTTTGTTGGAAGTTTATAAAAACATTCTTGGTCAGTTGATTACCACTAGGCGCCTGGTTCAGCATATGGAACAGCAAATTGCTTCCAGGACGGCTGAGTTGGAGAGTTTGGTTGCCGAAACCAATCAACTTAAAGATCATTTTGCCAGTATGTCCATGCATGACCAGTTAACAGGCCTGCATAATCGGCGGTTTTTTTATGACCAAGTCGAAGTCGTTATCGCTCACCATAAGCGCTACAAAACCGGTTTTTGTTTACTGGTGATGGACATTGATCATTTCAAAGTCATTAATGATCGCTTCGGACATTTGTTCGGCGATCAAGTGCTGACCGGTGTCGCTAAAGCGTTAAAGCGGCAAGTGCGTAATACCGATATTCTGGTACGTTTTGGTGGCGAAGAGTTTGTAGCGATTTTTACTAATACCCGCTGCGATAGCGGTAAAACATTTGCGGAGCGCATTCGTCAGGAAATCAAAACCCTGGAATGGTCTATCAATCAAGAGGTGGTAAATTTGACCCTGAGTATTGGCATATATTGCTTGAATAGCGATTTAATTCAATCCGAACAAGCCCCTGACATTGATCAAATGATTAATTACGCCGATGCTGCGTTGTATCAAGCTAAAGCCAGCGGCCGAGATAAGACGATAGTATTCGGCGAAGCCTGCTCGGATCAGTTGTAAGACGATTTGGGATGGTTCATCGGGATATTCATAACCTTAAGTTGTGACTAAAAATATTTGAATTTCTCACTCAGCACGACATCAGGAGTGTCTGTCAGTCCGATAGTTGATTTTTAGGTAATTACGTATTCTTGGTATTAAACCGGCCCTGTTTATTAACGGTTATTCCGTCCGGGCTGAGCTGGTCGAAGCCCCAGTTGGTGTGACTGTCAACGAGCTCAGTACCCTCAAGGACATTTAGGCGAACGGTATTTAAGGGCCGGTCAATAATACAAATACCAGCGTCCGGTTCCCCAGTACCAATTGTAGCGATAGCCGGAATACCAGTTGTTGTAAAAAACCTGTTGCCATCGTCTCCGCCATTGGTAATCGGCTTGCTCCGATTGGCGCGCTTTTACTGCTTCTTTAAGTAAGCTGCTTGCTTCTTTGTCGCCTTTACTGGCGGTAATGGACAACCATTTTTCAGCCTCGCCCGGATCGGACCCCATTTCACCAAGACCAGTCAGATAGACTCTACCCAGTGCTTTTTGAGCATCGAAGTTGCCTTTCTCGGCGGCTTCGCGCATCCATTTGATCGACTTGTAGGTATCTTGACGAACGCCGTCCGCTCTAAAGAAACGTAGCGCCAAATCGTAAGCGGCGCGCGGATCGTTTGCGGCCAGTTCTTCAAGTGCTTTGATTTTTGCGCTGTCTTCGGCGGACATCGCCGGCTCCGGTTGAAAAGAGGCATAGTCTTTCGGGCGGTCCGCGCATCCATTTTCGTCGCAAATTCTAATGGTGTCCGACTTAACTTGTTTTTCTTGATGTGTACAGGCGACAAGGCCAAACGCTACGAATAAAACAAATAGCGTTGACAAAAAAGGCTTTTTTGAATGCATGAGTATTTCCTTTTTCTTTTTATAAGTTTTGGTCTATTATCGCTCGAATTTTTTAGTTTGCTAGGCACCATTAACTGAATGGCAATTTTTTGGAGTTTTTTGGATGAGCGTTAAATCAATTCGAGATTTATCATTACTGGTCTCTGTTTTTGCTTTTGCCGGCTGCGCGCAACAGCCTGGCTTGCAGACAGGTGGTAGTTCAAATTTAGTTTCTGGTTCTGCCGGCGGCGCGACCAGCGTCAACGCCAATAAGTCGTTGGAACGTTGTGCCAGCCCATTGGGTACCTTGGCGGTCAGCGACGGGCGTTTTTCGGGGGCGTCAGGGGTTACCACGGTTGATCCGTTAATTCGCTTGGCGGTGCAGCAATCCAATTGTTTTATTATTACCGGCATTGGCAATATGAGCACCAGTGCCATGCTGGATAGAATCACCGATCAACAAAGAAACTCAGGAGAATATCGGTCAGGTTCAAAACAACACAAAGGCCAACGTGTTGCGGCCGATTATTTACTCGACCCGCAGATTATCGTCGCTAACGAATCCACAGGCGGACAAGGGGGCTCCATTGGAGCCGGATTAATCGGTGCCGGATTAGGCGCTGCCGGTTTGGGTGGTCTAGGCGCCATTGCCGGCGCAGTTTCACATGCCGTGGAAACTAGAACCACCGATGTGGCGCTTACCCTGACCGATATTCGTTCGACCGTACAAATTGCCATTTCCCAAGGCAGTGCCACCGCTAACAATATGAGTACTTCCGGCGGCGGCGCGTTCGGCGGTTGGGGCGGACTTTTTGCCGGCGCGGCGGGCGGCAGCATAGGTATGTACAGCAGAACCCCGGAAGGCATAGCGACCGCGGCAGCCTTTTTCGACGCTTATAACAATATGGTCCAGTCGCTTAGAAACTATAAGGCGCAAGAAGTGCAAGGCGGCGGTGGCAGCGGTCAAGGTGGCGTTTTGCAAGTCAAATAACCAAACGATAGCGCATCGCTCGCAAGCGATGCGCTACTTCTCGCATCGGCACGGCCGTATTCTTAAATTCGCTGTATAATCGCGCCCGCACTCTTCCGGTTCTCCGGCTCCCGTTAAATTAATCCTTCTGTATAAAATTCATGGCACTACACTGCGGAATCGTTGGGCTGCCCAACGTCGGTAAATCAACTTTGTTCAACGCGCTTACTAAAGCGACTATCGCCGCCGAAAATTATCCTTTCTGCACTATCGATCCTAACGTCGGCGTCGTGCCGGTTCCTGATCCGCGCATGGATAAACTCGCGGAAATCGTTAAACCGGAACGGGTGTTGCCCACCACGATTGAGTTTGTCGATATAGCCGGTTTGGTGGCAGGTGCCTCGAAAGGCGAAGGATTGGGAAATCAGTTTCTGGGGAATATTCGTGAAACCGATGCCATTGTCCATGTTGTGCGCTGTTTTGAAGACGACAATGTGATTCATGTTGCCGGCAAGGTCGATCCAATTAACGATATCGAAGTCATCAATACCGAATTGGCTCTGGCCGATATGTCTTCCGTCGAGAGAGCGCTGCAAAAAGCCGCAAAAGCGTCAAAGTCTGGCAATAAGGACGAACTGGCGAGAAAAGACGTTCTGGAACGGGTGCTGGATCACCTCAATGCCGGCGAAGCCGTGCGTACTTTAGGCTTGACCGAGGACGAGGCCAAGCTTATCAAGGAGTTATGTCTGATCACCATCAAGCCCACTCTATATGTTGCCAACGTCCAAGATGATGGATTCGACAATAACCCGATGTTGGATAAGGTCAAGGCTTTTGCCGAGAAGGAAGGTTCCAAAGTGGTTGCCGTCTGCGCCGCGATAGAAGCGGAGATCGTGCAGTTGGATGAAGACGAAAAGAAAGAATTTCTCGAAGATTTAGGCTTGGAAGAGCCGGGCTTGAACAGAGTGGTGCGTGCCGGCTACGAGCTATTGAATCTCTCGACGTATTTCACTGCTGGCGTCAAGGAAGTCAGAGCTTGGACGATTCCGGTCAACGCCACCGCGCCGCAGGCGGCGGGCGTAATCCATTCCGATTTCGAAAAAGGTTTCATCCGCGCCGAAGTGGTCTCGTACGCGGATTTTATAGCTTATAGCGGCGAACAAGGTGCCAAAGATGCCGGTAAATGGCGGTTGGAAGGCAAAGAGTATAAAGTCCAGGATGGGGACGTAATGCACTTTCGTTTCAATGTTTGACAATAGAAAAGACGCGCCCTATAATGCGCGTCTTTTCAAAGCTGTTCCCAGTGGCGATATAGCTCAATCCGGTTAGAGCGCGGGATTCATAACCCCGAGGTTCCAGGTTCGATCCCCGGTATCGCCACCATTTAAATCAAGGACTTGCGTTAATTCGCTAGTCCTTTTTTTATGTCTGCAAGATATTGAGTACCGGTTGGTATAAAAACGACAGTACTTGTAACGACGCGCGATTTTTGTCGTAATTTTGCGCGATTTTTGTCGTTAAGATAAGTCTCGGTTTAACGCAAAATAATCACCAATTCACGCTCTCGATTTGATCAAGATCATCAGGCTTAGAATTCAGCACAGCCAAGCGCGTATCCAGATGATTTAACGTATCAGTTATATGCGCTTCCATCGCCAGCGCGACAGCTGTAATTTGACTAGCAGAATGATCGCGCCGAGCCCATACACCAGCGTTATCAGCACACATAAATTTGTAAGGATCACCGGCACTACCAACAGCCTGAGCTTTGCTGAATCTAGCAGTCATAAACTGCTGATCATCCTTGGTCGTCGGATAACGATGGATAGTGCCAAGCGCGTCGTGTTCGATTCCCGATGTTATCTGCGCAGCACAGGCCAATTTTAGCTTAGCGATTTTAGCCGCCCTGGCGGCCGCATAATCAACAACCCATGCGTTGCCACTCCAACTATAAAACCCATTGGGCTTTGGTATAGCAGTCAGATTGCCTGGCAAGGGTCCAAGGGCGGAATGATGCGATTTGATACCAGTTGCAGTGTCCCAGACATCGCCCCGGTTATCCTCGGATACAACCCATGCATCACCATCAAACACGGCTACTTCTTTTGCATTAGTAACCGCCAGCGGTGCTAATAAGGTGTGATGAGCAGGCCGCGTCAATGGATCGGCAATGCCCAAAAATTCACCAGTCGCGGGGTCATACTGATAATACACAGGGGCAATTAAGGAGGAACCCGCAGGCACAGTGTCGCCTATTGCAGATATCTCGCGTCTTGAGCCATCTGCTAAATAGTAGTCTGTACCGCGATAATCACTAAACAAAGCCCAATCAGTACCATTAAAAACAGCAACTTCATTAGGGCCAGCTTCAGGAGCGAGAACGGTAGTTGCCCATGCTGGGATTAGATAGCTGCCGGGGATTAGCGGATCATGATCGGCAGTCGAAGAGCACAAATATTCGCCGGTAATATGGTGATAATGAAAAATATCCATGGCAATCCTTAGTATTTAATGCAAGCCAAATAGGCGACGTTACGAGGTCTGGTTTCTGTTCCGCCCGTCGGATTAGTTGTACCATCATGAGCATGCGTAGCAGTCTCGTTACCCAAAGTAGCTGCGCCAGCACTTGTATAACTAGCTCCAGGAATGCCACCATCCAAACCGGCATACAGAATATCCGACCCGGTAACTGCTCGTGCTACGTTAGCCGATACCAAATGTGTATGACCGGCGTCAATATGAGAGTGGTATGCATTTTCTGTTTCAGTAATAAAAGTATGACTATGAGATGCATTACTGCCTGATTGAACAGACCCAAGAGACCTACCTGCATCAACCCCACGACCGTCATCCCATGCGCGCAGAAATTCGCCCCGCAAGTCAGGCAAATTGAACGTGGTAGAACCATCACCAGCACCGTATGTTGTGCCTATAAGGCTAAATAACGCCCAATACACAGTACGAGAAACCGCCGCGCCATTGGCTTTCAACCAGCCGGATGGAGCACTTGAAACAGGAAAGTAGCCGATAACGCCAGTTGTCTCTGAAACCCCTGGCGCGGACTGTGAAATAGTCCAGTCCGATATACCGGTTCCGGAACCGCTGATCTTTTGAGAATCAACCACCATCGCGCCGGTTGTAGCGTTGTATGAAATCACATCGCCCAGCATCCAGTTGGCACCGTTCGCGGTAGAAGCAATCTTTACGGTCATCCCGGGCACAAAACTTTTGCTCACATCAACCGTTAACGATTTGCCGCCAAAACCAATAGTCATCGTCGTCGTACTATTTGCGGTCACAGCGCCCAAATTCATCGCTTCTGCAACAGCGTTGGCCTCTGTGCGAAACACAGACAAAGCCCCCAAAAACGCATCGGCCTTGGCAATAAATACTGCTGGCGTATCGCTACGGAGCGGGACAGGTGGAAGTGGAGAAATAGCCATCAGGTAAGCCCTTCAAGTTCAAGGTTGCAAAGTGATTCAGTGGGATAAGCGATGGTGATGCTAAAGTCTTTATAAAAACCGTAAATCACCGTTGAGCGGTAATCCTCAGTACCTATATAAAGAATGGGAGTAGCGCGATAAGTTGCCAGCAGGTTTTGCAGATAATCGACATTTCCAGCAACCACCCAAAATGTAAAGCTGGCGTTTTTGTTATAAGCCCGTTCCAGAATGGTGTAATTGCCAAAGTCATCGCGCTTTTTAACCGAGTAATCTTGGATGCCCGCCTTGGCTCCGTATTGCGTGCCGCCAAGCACCTTTTTAAACCCTAGCAGCAACGCCCCAATCGCCACGTTATAGCCAGGATCGCTCAAAATCACGCGCACAGTAGCCGCGTAATACGGTGGCAAATCGAACGCGACAAAGTCGGTTTTGCGGGCAATCGGCTCGTAAAAATACGAATACCAGTCCGTGATACCGCTGTCGGAAATCAGTGAAGTCGTTTTGTCGTACACCACGCCATCAATAGCGTCTGTCATGATGATGCGGACGGATAAGCCTGCGATATTCAGCAGCGCAACCGTATCTATTCTGTCGGTTGTTGTAAATGTCAGGTCGATGGTATTGGGATTGACCGATTGCGAATTAATCGCCTCATCAAACATTTTCCAGCGGTTTGTGGAGCCAACATGTAACCACCAAGTTGGCTCAGACACATCGTGCGCTACATTTCCGGCTTGTAGGGATTCAAAGACCAAATGAGTATTCGTGCCCACAATTCGCACCCTATCACCAAGTCCATAGGTCGTACCCACAGACCACGGTGAATAATCGGTTTCAGGTATATTCGACGATGTTAACACCGCATCGTTAACCAGAAACGGCCTGACTAACATCATCAGACGGTCCTCACTGCCGGCATGCCATCACCGTTCCAGCGTTTCAGGATTCTTGCGGTATCCGCGGTGTTTTGTGCGATCGCAATTTCTTGCGCTTGCAGCTCGATACGCAACTGGCGGATTTGCTCGGCAACGGCTTCGTTGCTTTGCGCGACGGTGGTATACGCGCTGGTCACTGCATTACCGGGATTGATGCCGGGCAGGGTTTGACCAGGCAAACCATTGGGCATGAAAACTTTATCGGGCGTGGGCGGCAACAAGCTATCGGCTTTGGAAATGCCAGCCAGTTGGGCTAAGCGCAAATAGCGGGTGTAATCGACCGCTGTGGCAAACGTGTCTTTGCTCAGCAGCTCCATGCTTTCTCGGAGCTTTTCGTTGGCCTGATAATACGTATCGGCGGCTTCAGCCAGGCTCAACAACTGGTTGTAGCGCTCGCGCCCGGCTTCGGTATCAAGTTGTTGCGCATTGACCAGGTCGCGATAAGCAGTGCGGGTATCGGGCAGCATCAAACCGAAGTCGCCCAGGTTGGCAATCAGGCGGCGGGTGGTGTTCGCCAACTGCTCGGCCTCGGTGTAAAACTTGCTGTAATAGTCCTGGAACAGGCCTTGGAACTCTTTGATACCGCCGGCCAACGTGATTAAACCATCGGCCATCTCTACCGCATCGCCTTTGAAGCTGCTGCCAACCATATCGATCGCATCCAGCACCACGGCTTTTTCCGCGACTAAGCGGGTTGCGGTTTCAAACATGCCTTCACCAAGCTTTTGATACTTAGCAATCAGGCTGCCGAATATCGATGTGGTCATGGTGTCCAACTGGGTGGAAATGACGTTATTCAGCGTCTTAACCATTTCATCAGCAGTCATGCCGAATAAATTGACCTTGATCCCGGGAATCACATATTGATTTACCGCAGTCGTCATATCCTGACCAAACTGATCAGCCATCGACAGCATGCTGGTGCCCATGCCTTTAAACATCTTGGTCAATGCATCGGTAAACTCAGGATCGAGCGCACCCATCACTTCGGAAACCGTGGTTTTTTTGCTAAACCAGCTTTTTTTAGTAGTGGTGATTTGCGTGTATTGCTGGCCGGAAATCTCCCCGCCATTCATCAAATCAGCGAGGTTTTTCGCATTCAGAATGACGCCGTTGCCAGTCACTTCACGCTTGGTCGTCCCAAACAAGCCGTTAAGAATAAATTGGCCGATAGGGTCTTTAGGCAGTATTGCTTTAGCGTTGGAAAACGTCCCGGTATTCAAATTTGGTGGCAGTTGCAAACCACCGCTTTGGAACAATCGAGTAATCGAATTGGTGATGCCTTCCTTAAGCGCGGCCACGCCCGCATTGATGCCGCGAAGTTCGCGATATTCTTTGGCGTGGATGTCTTGCAATAACTCATATGTGTTTTTAACCGATTCCGATTTTGCCGTTGGATCGCCCAATACCGTGCCACTATCGGGTGACGTTGGAATCGCCGCAGTACCCACAGATGAACTGCTTGATTTTGAAAACCCCAGCCCAGCCATCACCGCCAACATCGCCGCCACACCGGCAAAACCCAGCCAGCCGGATTGACTAAAAAACTTAGCCGCACCGGCGGCCACGCTGATAACCGTCTCTTTTAATTGCGCCGCCATCCGGATGGCCGACAAGCCCATTTCAAGGGTATGAAAGGCCTTATAAGCGGCAGTTTTTTTATCAAACAGTTGCGCGGTCGCACCGGCCAGCCGCGCAGCGCCGGCAATCTCGGCAGCCGTTTTTTGCTGATTCAGCTCTTTTTCCTTAAGCATGCCACGGCGGATCAAATCAGCATTAGCCAGCGGATTTTGCTGGGCTTTTGCCAGCTGCTCGGCATTGGCGGCTTGGGCTTGCGAGAACTTATCCATTTGCTCAGATAAGTCGGAAAATGCACCGGTTAACAAATGAATGCCACCCAACGCGCCGTCAAACACATCGCCGCTGGTCGCGCCCATTTTGCTTAAACTGCTATCGACCTGGTTCAGCCACTTGTCGTATTCTTCGGCGGATTTCGCCGCCTGGTCCAACTCGGAATTAATCGCCTTATCCGCCGCCGAATAAGCACTGAGGTTTTGCCCGCCTTCGGTGAAATGCGGTACGGCTTGCACGATGGGATTGGCTTTTTGCGCGGATTTATCGCGGGCATCGTCGGCCTTGGCCAGCAGCATGATGTACTGTTCCAGGCTGATGTTGCGGGTGTTATAGGCCTTGGTGTATTCCGCCACGGTATCGATAAATACCTGGTCGGATGTGCGGGCCTGGTCGCGCAAAGCTTGATAGCGTTCTTCGATTTTCAACGCTTCTTGCTTGGCTTTGTTCAGGGCTTGCTGGGCGGCGTGTTCGGCTTTAGTAGCTGCGGTTTTTGCATCGGCCGCTGCTTTCTTTTGCGACTCTTTTCGCTTATCCGCATCAATGCCGGCCAATTCATCCAGCCAACCTTGAGTTTGCGATACCGCAGTACGACTGGCGGCGCGTTGTTGTTCGGCTTTTGCCAGTTCATCCTCGGCGGCTTTTTGCTTCTTCAGCACATCAAGCCGGTTTTTTTCCAGATTGATGTCGTAACCGGAATAATCCGATATTGTCTTACCGACTACCCCAGATTGGTTGTAGGTTTTAATGCGGGCTTCCAGGTGGGCGATTTGATCGTCAACAGCGCCACTCATATTGCGCCGCAAGATGTTCAAGCTATTAGTCATCGAACTAACAATGCCTTTAACTAGCCCTTCACTTTTATCCTGCATCAACGTGTCTTCAAATTGATGCCATGCATCGGACAGGTTGGATATTTTGCCGTTCAGGGTTTCCATCGCCGTCGCATTGCTACCGCTGGACAACTCGCCCATCTTTTTGATGATGGCGTCGATCGCATCGCGGCCCATTTCGCCCTTCGCCGACATCTCCATGATTTCCGCGCCGGTTTTATTCATGGCTTCGCCGGCCAGCTTATAAATGGGGATGCCGCGTTCGGCCAATATGACCATGTCTTCTTGCTGCAATTTGCCCTTGCTGTAGGCTTGGCCAAGTTGCAATGCAATGGCGGTCAGCGTTTCCTGACTGCCTCCCAGCTTACTGGCCTGATCGGTCAAGGCTTGCATGACTTCGCGGGTAGGGTTTAGGCCCATGCCTTGCAACGTGACGAAGGTTTTGGTTAAGCCATCGATCTCATAAGGGGTGCGGGTAGCAAAGTCCTGAATAAATTTAAACTGGATGGCGCCGGCCTGGGCGGAACCGGTCAACGATGTCAACTGTGCGCGGAGCATCTCCATGCTGCGGTTGGTGTTCAAAATGTCGCGGGCCAGGGTAGCGGCCACGCCGACCGATAGAATGCTGCCGGCCATGCCGGCTATACTGCCGCGCACAGCTGAGGCCAGATCGGCGGTTTGCGATCTAACCGACGCCACGCCTTTGCCCAGTTCTTGCGTTGAGCGGTTGGCGGCATTCATGCCAGCGGCCATATCGGCACCGGCTTTTTGGGCGTCCTTGCCCAGATCGACCACGGACTTATCCACCTGATTAACAGACGCAACGGCCACTTTGCCATCGGCTGTAATTCTCAGTTTCAGTTCCATGTCGCTCATTTCTTTTGCCTTTGCTCTCTAAATGCCGTTACCGCCGCGCGTTCCATGATTTGCAAATCATCAAACAGCGCCTCGCGGTTCTTGATACGTTTAATCCGGAATACCGATTCAACCCCGGCATAATTCAACCCAATCACTTCACCCATTGCGCCTATCTGCCATTGGGTATCCAGTGATAAAAACACCATCACCGATTCCCAGTTTTCCGCCTCGACCTTGAAGCAGGTTTCCGGCTGCGCAAAGCCCGCCGGCAGTTCGATCCCGAGTGCAGCGCAATCGTCGCTAAACTGCTGGGCCTTGCCGCTGCCCCCGTTCGCCCACCATTGCGCCGCCTCGATTAGTTTTTTCTTTTTTGCCCGGAAATGCTTTCAAACCAGGCCGAGATCACCGACGGCCGCACGGGAAATATCTCCAACAGTTTGTCGCGCATCGCTGGCGAAAACTCGACCGGTTGACCTTGGTCGTCGGTCACTTCGTCCCAGCCGATCAGGATTTTTTTTGCCAGCTCATCGTCGGTCAGCTTGTCGTCACCGCTTTGGCTATCGGCTTCCTCGGTCACCCGCGCCCGTTTCACGATTTCATCGATTTCGGACTGCGGCAGGCGTGGGAAAAACGCGATAAAGGTTTTTTGCTGAGTCTTGCCGCTGCCGTCTACGAACGGCACTTTCACCGGCCATTTGATTTCGTCGGATTGGCCTACGAGTTGAAACATGTCTACTCCTGACCTTTAATGACTTCAGAAACGCTGATTTCTCGGCTTTCATATACATACCGATCAGCGGATTCGCCATGTTGCAACGCAAATTGCTCAATGACTTCGCCATTTTCTTTAACAGTTACACGCACTTCTTTTTCGTCAGATAAATGCGCTCGAATAGTTACTTGAGTAGTCATACCAAATCCCAAAGTTAAAATTTATTTCGCAACAATCACAAATTCATCGTTGCCGTTGATCGGCATAAACTGCATGCCGAATTCGAACATCGCGATACCGTCGGAATCCGAATATTTCGGCGCGGTAATCTGCATGGATTGCGATGTCACGGAAATGATGTTGCCGGGGGTTAATCCGTGCTTGACGCCAAACGGGCCGTTGGCGGCATTTTTCGCGCTGGTCCACCAGTCTTTCGTACCCACAGCCACCGCTTCGATACTGGCGCTGCCGGTCGGTTTGCGGTTAGTGATCAACACCGATTCCGCGCCGACCAACTGGCGATAGGTCACGCTATTCGCCACATCGAAGGTCAGTTTTTCGAGGATGGCATTGTTGTAACCCTGCAAATTCAGGTTGGTAGTATTGGCCGTGGAAATGGTTTGCGGTGCCTGGAAGCCAGAGAACGAAACCGACGGCAACACCGCATCGGAGATCGTGCCGAGCAAGCCGGTAAAGGAGAATTTCAGCACCGGCAATGCCTTGGCGCTCATGTCCATCGTAAACGTGCCGCGCGCGCCGAGCAGAATATGCCGCGTACCATCCAGATTGAAATACAAGGAAAGAGAGGTGCTGGTGCCGAAAGCGCTGGTCGGTGCATATTGCGCCATCGCGCCGATACTGTATTGACTGGTCGCATCCGGCGCAGCCGACCAGGGCACCGATACGGTAGCAATCTTGGTCGTGCCGTTATAGCTGAGAATTTCACGGGACGTGCCGATGTTAGTGCCTGCGGTAATGCTAACAGTGGCACCGTTATAAGCACCATCTACCGCTGACGCGCCGGCTGCCAGCTTGATGCTGGATGTCGAGCCGCCGACTTGAGCCGTGCCGGTTACAGCAGCCGCCAGCAGCGTTTCAGTAAACGCGCAGGCGGTCACTAACTTGCCCCACGGCGGTGCAGTGCCGGCCGTGCCGGAGCCGACCAGTTCCACTTCGAAATCCAGCTTGGCAAAGTTCGAGACGCGTATCTCACCGGACGAACCGAAATACGGCCGGATGAAATCCCGCTGCACTACGTCACCTTCCAGCGGCATCAAATCCAGATTGCGCAACAACAGCGCATCGCTGCCGACCGGGCTGGCGTCAACACCGTACGTGGTTTCCAGTTTCGCGATAATCACGCGCTTGTTATTTAATAACGACATCGCTTAGCCCTCGTTGTTGTTGCGTTTTTCGCCGGTAATGGGATCGAGTATCCAGCGCCCGTGATTGGGATCGTGCGGTTTTTCCTCGGCGACAGGCGCATGAATTTCCGCCACAGGCTCTAACGGCTGAGCATCTTCCGGTTTGCTGGTTTTGGTGGTTGCGGCCATATCGGTCTCCAAACAGTTAAATAATGAAAAAGTTAACGCGCGGCCAACAGCATCGAGATTTCCATTTCGTGGAATGGATGCCGAACCGATAAATCGTGAATGGTTTTTGCCTCGCCCAGATACAGGCAATCGTTATCCAGATGCCCAGGCTCCAGACAGTCAAATATCAATTGCTCGATGATTGCAAGTTGAGTGATGCCGTCGAACACGTCGTTAGTGATGTCCGGCTCGTGGACGCCAACCACCAAGCTGACCCGCTCGCTATGCCGACCGCCAACAGTATTCGCGCGGGTGCCAGTGACCGGCGCGTAGCAGATCGAGGGGTAATCGTTGGCGCTAACCGGCCGCTTGTAGCCGATTAAATGCCTGGCCGCGCGACCGTAACGCGCTTGCCAAAAGGCATTCAGCGGCGCATCGTTCATCAGCTTGCTGCGTGCGGCTTGTAAAGCTTTGATGCTCATCGACTAACCCGAGGATAAAACCAAAAAGCCAAGCCCCCGCCGGATAACCGGGCGGAGGGCTTAGGGTTGGGGGTAGTCTAAAGAAAGGGGGTGTTGCGGGGTATGTGAAGGGATTCGTAAGACAAAATGAAGCGTAATTTATAGCGCCATGGGATATTTCCCATACAAAACATCTTTGTACCAATCTGTCCATTTAGTGATTACCCAACCGCTTTCGTCGCGTTGGTATGCCAACCAATCTAGCAGATTCAGGATGCCATTATTGCTATCATAACCCTTAACCCACGACGTTGAATCCGCAGCGGCTTTGAGCGTGTGCCCACCTATAATAGCGAGTCCAGTGCCAGTTGCTGTATTGATCACGTTTGACTTTACAGTTGCAAAATCGATTGCATTTGATAGCAGAGCAGTCAATTGCAAATCATAAAGAGTATCAGATGTTTTACCTTGCAAAGCAATTAACGTATTGTTGTTTTTTTTGTTCATTGGCCCGACAGCTCGGCAGGATATAACGCCAGCAGCCTTCAGCCCAGCAATCAATCCGGCGTCTCGGAATCCTCCTACATAAGCATGGCAATTTGCCGCATCTTCTGTCGCCCCAAGCGCTTTAAGATAGTCTCTATTTTTTATTACATTATCTAAATAACGCGATGCTCCTATACCGCTAAAATTATTATTGTCGGTACTATGGTTTATCGCTTCAAACAATCCTGACTTATGATTAATTAGATTCGCAAGCTGAGAAGACGTGAGAAAATCTGCTCCAGAATCTATAAAGTCACGAGCAATTGAAAACGATATAGGAAGCCCACGCTTTTCAGCTTCCTCCGCTAGCCACTGATGTTCGGCATAGCCATCATCAAACGACAACATAACAGTTGGCAAAGGGCTGGGTAACACGTAAACGCTGGATATAAATACATCTGATACGCTCCAATTTGCAGTAGCGACTAAACGCAACCTGACTCTATTGTTGCCCGTAAATGCGGGTGACCCACTGGTAAAGTCTGCACCAACAGCAATTTTACCCAATATTGTCCACCCGTCAGGCGTCACCCCAAGAGGTTGTAGCGTATATGTTGAGTAATTGGCAAATCCACCGTCCCCAACAAATAATACGGCCTGAGATAATGTATTTGCACCGGATACTTTTACAGCGCAGAGCAGCATCCTAGAGTTTATCAACTCGGCTTCAGCGTCAAAATCGAACGCCGCACTCGAAATGCCCATATCTAAGTTGACAGACGTCCCCGCCACAGTGATCGCACATTTTGATGTCGGTCGGCCATTAAACATATTTGCCAAATCAATCGACAATCCGGTTGTGCCTCCTGTCAACGTTTTCTCGTTTATGAGAGCAGTGCCAAACGGTACAGCTTCATGCTGAAACGGTCTTCGTTTGTAAAATGCGGGATATTCGCGCTGCGCACCACTATATTCTACGCTTAGCCCCTTTATTTTAAGGATATCGGCTATGAGCTCATATTGTGTTGAGCCACTGACCGCTGTAATTATCAACTGCATGTCACAACCGAAAGGCCCTAAGTCATTAATGCCAATCAAGGATCTCGGCGGGTATGTTTTACCCGTGTTATCAGTCAATTCTATGAGCACATTGCCGCTTACGCTTAGAACCTGTCCAGCCCGCAACAACTCCCCAGTCTTATCCGGCGCAGTCAACGTTTTCATTTATGCTCTTCCCAAAGTGATTGACCCAAAGCCGCCGCTGGTCGGCTCAGCTAAGCCCAGCGCGGCGCGGTTTAGTTGTTGAGCCAGCATGTCGGCGCTGGTTTTGTATTGATTGGCTTTGTCGATCATCAGCGAGTTGTCGCCCATGCTGCCGTCTATTGCAGCCAGGCGCTTGGCCCAGTTCACCGCAATTTCTTTCAGAATTTTATTTGGCAAGGTGATAGTGGCGGCATCGGCAGGCGAAATACCCGCCGTGCCCAGCGCCAAATCGACATACACATCCGCGCCGTCCAAATGCGCATCGGTGACGACCACGACCGGATCGGCGCAATCGGCTAGCGTGCAATATTTACCCATGATTAAGCCCCGATGTTGCCAAATGTGCCGCGAATACCGACGTGGCATGCGTCAGCATGCGTTGCTGACGGCCTTCCATATCGGCGAAGAAAAACGGATGCGCCTTGCTGCCCTGGTGAGTAACGGCACGGCGGATGATGTAGCCGCCACCGGCCATTTGTGGACCAACCGGCGAGGCATTGCCACCGGTGGGTATTTTTAAGCCTTTGCGGCCCGCCTTGGGTGTAATTACCCACGGTTGATGCCCCACATGTACACCGGTGCCGTGCTCGACGTAACCGGCATAGTCCTTGTTTGCGTAGACGACGGCCGAGCCGTCGGTATTGGGCGCCCAATTAATGGCTTGCTCCAAACCGCCGCCAGGGCTGCGCGGGGCAAAGCCGTTGCCGGCCTTGATCCAGTCGTGAATATCCACCACATAGCTTTCCGCCATCGCATCCGCCACCCGCTGCGCGTTACGCGGATCGCGCAACGCATCAAGCACGGAGGGGATGTTGCCGGTGTCCAGACTGATGGACAGCACTTACGCGCCCTCAGCCTGATCAGCAGCCAACACCCAACCCGCAGCCAACCAGTTGACCAGTTCATTCGGATGGACATCGGCGGTTGTTGGGCCATCGTCAAACGCTGGTTCTGCACGCACCATCGCTATGCGATCAAGGGAGTCTGCCGGCAGAATATTTTCAGGTGGTTCCGGCAGGTTTCCTGCCGAGATTTGCTCCGCCAGCCAGGCTGCTTCCTTTTCTGTGAGTTCGCCAGCGCCGTTTTTGTCGAATGCGAAACCACCATCAGGCGACAAAACAGCGATATTCGGCCAGTAGACAAACAATACTGAATGTTCTGGCTCATCATTGTTGCCATCATCTTCCAACGATGCCGAGGACGGCCCGTCTATTACTTCCTTGTCCGCCTCGGCTGTTTCCTCCGCATCGCCTGCTGACAATGATTCAGCTTCGGCCTGGGCATTTGTAACAATTGCAGGTTGTTTGACTTCCGTGTCGGCGGTGCCTCCGCCCACATCACCGGCACCTACCGATGGAGCAGATTCACTGCCCAAGATAATATCGCCCTCCAAGGCGGGAGCCTTCGGCGCATCCAGCACCGTCGGATCCCTTTCGGGGTTTTTTTCTGTGATAGCGGCTTTAGCCGCTTTAGAGGTCGCCATGGCTTAACCCAACAACGTGGCAGTATGCGCGGGGTTGAAATTGGCCGCGCCCCAGCAAATCGCTACCTCGTACTGCACTTGCTTGTATTGTGCATACACCGAGATTTCAAAAGTTAAGCCGCTCATAGGATCGGTCAGCGAGAAGCGGTCCGATGCGGAATCGCCGCCTTCAGGCAAGGCCGGTGTCCGGGTTGCCAACACAATCGCCGAGCGGCTAAACGCCAGATTAGCCGCATAACTGTTGCCGACGGTGATAGCGGTGTTGTCCGCCACTACCGAGCGCAAGCCGGGCTCATTCAGCGCCAGGGAGCCGCCGCTTAATGCGGTGCCGACGATGTGTTTATCGTTGTTGCCGTTAAAGGTGATCACGTCGCCGGCCAAGATGGTGCCGGTGCCGGTATCGGCGGCAATGGTAGTCGCGCCGCTGGCATAGCCCGCGCCGTTGTTCACCAGGTAACTGGCACCGGTGCCTTTGGTGTGATTTTTAACCTGCGCGGATTCGCGAATCTGCATGCCATGCACATCCAGCAACACGCCTTGACGCTGCATCGTATCCGAGCCGGCTTGCTGCGCTTGGGTTTGTTTGCCACGGAATACCGCGCCCGCTGTGGTATTAATCACAAGCTGTAGATCGGATGTCGGCGCGCCGTTATCAATCAGGATTTGCCGCACGAACGATGCGTCGGAATAATCGCCGGCCGTCGCAAACGGCGTGGTGCCTGCCGCGCCATAAGCGCGCGACGAGGTTTTATACAAAGCGGCAATGTCCGCCTCGATCTCGTTGCACAAAGTACGCATGGCTTGCGCAAAACGTTGTGCCCGCACGGTCAATACGCCGGGACCGGTATTCAAGCCCAGCGACTCTTCGCCGGTAAAGCGAACAGGCACACGCCGAGCCTTGGAAATGGTGATGGTTTTGTTGCCGATGTTAGCGTCACCATCATCCGGCGGCGTAACGCCTGGGGTAATGTCGGATGCAGACGCAGCCGGCGCAACAGGCGCGCGAACAGTTTGGCCCACGGCAGCGCGGGCCACGTCGGCGTCCAACGTCACGGCGGGGATAAAACCGACCTGTTCGCGCGAGACCACGGCCAGCGCGGCGTACATGTCGGGGATTAAATTGGTTAAGGTATTAGGCATGATAGGTTCCTAAAAATCTGAAAAGGGACGCTTAAACGACTCGCTTAAACGACTTTGCCGCCGTCGGCGATGAATTTGGAACGGGCGGCATGGTCTAGCGCCTCAAACTCCGCGCGGGTATGAGTTTTAGCGCCGCCCTGCGCATTTTGCGGCGCACCGGAACCGGTGCCGCCTTGGGCTTTTGCCAAAAACGGCTTGGCCTCAAGTAATGCCTTGACCGCATCCGCAACCGGCTTGCCGTCGATGGTGACATTACCGGCGTCGTCCACTTTGGCTTTGCCGGCCAGCAGGTCTTTGACGGTGGCCGGGTCAACTGCTTCCGCAGACGCCGCCAACAGCGCATTGCTGATGGCCGCGCCTTCGAATTTAGTTTTGTAGGTGTTGGCTTCGGCGGCTTTGGCATCGGCCAATTCTTGCAACTTGCCCTGGGCTTGCAATTGGGCCTCGGTCAAAGACTTGATGCTTTTATGACCGGTGGCTTTTTCCAGCTCCTCAGCATGCTCGGAGTCTCGCTTGGCTAATGCCGCGTTGATTTGGGCCTGCACATCCACAACCGGCGCGGGAGCACCCGCGCCGGACTGGCTCGCAGAGGTTGGGGTGTTGGTGGGCGCGCCGCCGCCGGATTGGCCGGCATCGTCGCTGCGTAATACATGACGGACTTTAAACATGTTCGTGATCCTGTGTCGGATAGTGAAAATTGAATTCGACGACAGGATACGAAGCGCAGCTTTGCATCAGTATGCGAAGCGCTTCGGAAGGGATGGATTTAGGAAGGTTTGCCGATTGGCGGAGAATTTATACCACGACTTTAATCGTGCGTGCCGTTTCTGGCGAATTTAACGGGGGTTTAACGGGGGGTAGTGCCTTTTTCAGATACGACGAATGCGGCTCCGTCAATTTTTGGCGCTTAAATCGCTTTATTTTCGATTTCAGCTTGCGAGAGCAATCCCAAGCCATCGGGCCGGATCAATTTATCGACGGACAGGCCTTTTTCAATCGCCTTAGCCGCCCAATCCGGCAACACGTCCTGTTGTTTTTCTGGGGACAGGTTACGCAACCAGTCTGCATAATTCTTGTCGCCACGCTCCATTACCGGCGATACGCGCGGAATCAGTAGGCACATACAGTGCGGGTGGGCTTTAGTTTTGGGCACAGTGTCTTTGGTAAACACGCCTTTGCCCAGGCCCATGTCGATGCTGGCGTAATAGTCGCAAATGTCGGTTACCGGATGGCTGGCCGATAGCCGCCATTGGTAGCCGATGATATGAGGCTGATCAATGGAGCTTTCGATCACGGCGCGATGACCGGCGTTTGCCATCTCGGTGCGGGCGATGCGCTTCAGGTTGTATAGCTGCTTGTCGTATGTCCACCACTTCACGGCTTTATCCAGCAACTCTTCGCGGCCTTTTTCCACGGCCTTTTGCATTTCGGATAACACCCGCTCGGCGGCGGATCGGCTGCCGGTGGCTTTTAGGCCGTCGATAATTTCGCGGGCATTTTCAACTGCTGCATTCCAGTCGGCGCGGGCGGCCGGATCGTGGATCAACTCCAGCGCGGCGCTGTGTAATTCGGCTACCCAATCGTCGATGTGCTCGGAGACGATCTTAAAGCGCTGGTCGCCGGCAGATCGCTCGATGGTGCGCTGCATGTCCATGGCAATGCTATCGACCGCTTTGCCGGCGCGGATGCCGTCTTGCAGCACTTGGGCTACACCGTCGCGGGTGGCATTGTCCCACTTCCACAGGCGATCACTTAGGGTTAAGCCATCCGGCCATTGCTGCTTAAACGACTGCTCGGCCAGCTTCAGTACAGCTTCCGATTGCATGGGTTGCTGTGTCGCCGTGGCGGCTGCCTTACTGATTCCTAAGCCAATAGCGGCCTTCATCGCGTCTATGTACTTGCTCATCACATCCTCCGTTTCCGGCGTTAAAACATAGCCGGTTTTGCGGAGTTGTTTAACCAGTGCCTCAATAAATTTGAGGGTGTCGCCTTGAATTTCGCCTTCTAGCTTGAGAACTTCGCGGGCTAATTGGCGGTAGAGTGCGGGGTAATCGGTCATTGGCCGGCTTGCTGGGCAATCCGGTCGCCATAGGTGTCGCCCTGTGCGTCAATGTCCTTATCAATCGCCGTCATGGTGCTGGGCGCGGTGTCGTTTGCCAGGATTTGTTTTGCCAGGCGTTTTTTGATGGCTTTATCAAACTCCGGCCCCATACCCAACGTTACCGAATCCATAGCGATGTTGATGGCCGTTTGCAGATCGGACAGGTTAAAGTCTTTGGGATAGGCGATATTGCCGGTGAATTGCTTGTCTTGCCAGGCATAGACCAGGCCGGCGATTTCCACTTCCGCCGCTTCGCAGTTTTCCGCCATGTCGCCCAAGGTGCTGTTGCATTCTTGGAAGTGAAACGACAGCGCGACGCCGCTTTGCTGCACGCCGCCGACAAACTCCAGGTTAGCCACGCGGTAAATGTCGGTCACTGTATTGGCGATTTGCTCCATGTACAGCTGCACTGGATCGGGCGGTGGCGCTAAAAACTTGGGCTCGCCGCCCCCGGCCGGGTTGTAGGTCAGCGCGTTTTCGGTGCTGATGGTCATGTCTTTCAAGCGTTGGCGCTCGTTATCGTCCGCGACCGGCAGGGCCAGAATGGCAAAGGTTTGCGCGCGAAACAGCTCGCGCATCTCCGAGCGGGCGTTATACAAATCCCAATTTAGGCCGGCCAGATCGTAGAAGAAGCTTTGCGCGGCGCTGTCGGTAGGGTTGAGCGGTTTGGCAATATGCAAGCGCACCACCGGCACGCGGCCAATGCTGTATTCGCCTTGCTCGATCACGTCGCTGCCGTCTTGCTCTTTGCTCAAGCGCCAACCGGTGGTGGTGTAGGTGCGATAGCGGGTTTCCTTGCCATCCAGTTCGCTAAACGTCACCGAAGTCCAGGTGCCGGCGGCGTCCTTAGTTTCCGCAACCAGCTGGCTTTTTAAGCGCAAGGCCATATACGGCATGGCTTGATCGGCGCGGGTTTGGCCCTGGGTTTTGGGCTTGTCGACAATTACGTACACGGTGCCCAGGATCATAGCCAAACGCTGGTAACTGCTCAGCAATGTATCCAGCTTGCCGCCCGCGCCGTCGGCATTGGTGGCAAATTTGGAATACAACTCGTCGCTTTCGCGGGTGGGGGTTTGTTTCCACAAAAAGCCCATCATCACATTGACGATCTTGCGGCTAAAGTTGGGGTACACCGCCAACTCTTTGCGGCGAGCCAGCTTTTCTGTGGTTTCGCGTGGGTGCGGGATGAGATACGCGCCGTTGGCAAAACCGCCCTGGCCGCTGTAGGCATCAAGCAGGAATTGATCGGATGTGCGGTCTATAGCCATTTCAACCTCATCGGAGTGTAAGCAGATCCCGCTGCGCCGTTGCTAGCGGCGCTTACGCCCAGGGCGAGTGCCCAAAAGCGGTCGGCGTGGCCGTTTTCGGAACGCTCAGCGGTAAAGCGGATATTCCCGGCCAGCGTGGTGACTTTGGTCACGGCGCGCAAATCGGCACGGATAGCGGGTTTGTAAGGAATGCGCAGCTTTTGATCTTCCATCGCACCGCGCACGGGATAAGCCAATTCTTCTTTGACGCGATTGGTAAACGTGACGGCCTCGACACGGTATTGACCAAACTGCTTTTGCGCGTCGTCCGCCCAGCCAATCCCCAAGCCCGTCGCGTCAATGCATGTGCGCTCCATCAAGGCCATGATCGGCCACAGCACTTTTTCTTGATCAGGCTTGCTCATGTTCTGCAACTCAATCACGGCGCGGGTGTAGAGCACATCGCCCAGCAGCTCCAGCACCCACAGCACGGTTAAGTCTTTCTTGCGGCCAATATCCAGCCCAGCGAACAGTTGCGCGCCACGGCGTTTAGCTTCAGCCAAATCCACTTCCCATTCGTCTTTCTCGCTGTACTCACAGCGGGCAATCAGGTCGTATTCCAGGAAGGCAGAATCGTCGTCGGCTGGCTCGCACATGTACTCTTGCAGGAACGATTCTTCATCGGCGCAACCGGCCTTGATAAAGTCGAAATAGGCCGCTTCGTCCATTTCGTGGACTTCGTGCTCTTTCGGCAGGGCCTTTTGCAGTTTCCACAAAAAGCCGGCATCCAGCGCATCTTGCAGCGTGACGCGGTGCAGGCTGATGTTCTTTGGGTTGTTATGCTCGCGGACTTCGCGAATCAACTGGTTAAAAAAGTTGTGACTGCCCCGGTGGGTGCTGATGATCTCCATCGAGCCGCCCCAGGTAATACCGGGATACGCGATGCTCCACAGCTTGCGTGGATCGGGATGCAAGGCAAATTCGTCCAGGATACGCCCGCCGCGCTTACCGGCCTGAGCATCCGGGTTGGATGACATACTGTGTATGCGCTTGCCGCTGGCAAACTCCAACACGTAGGCTGTTAACTTGGTTTTTTCGTCAATCACGCGCTCGCCCAAGTCTTCGGCGGCAATGGCGAGAATATTGGCGAATAGTTTGCAGTCTTCAATAAACAAACGGGCTTGCAGATCGTCGCGGCTGGATACCCATTGATCCCACTTTTGCCCGACCATCGCGGTACGCTCGGCGGCTTTGTAGGCCGTAGACCAGCTGATACCAATCTGCCGGGATTTCTCCATCAGCTTTAGCCGCGCGTCGTCCTTGATCCAGCGTTCCTGGAACGGCAGGAAGATGGCGTCGGGGTTGGCGGGGATAATCTTGGCGGACATTACGCCGCCATGCCTAACGCTTCGCGAATCCGTGCCACCCCGGCTTCCGATACGCCTTCGGCTTTGGCGGCGGCGCTGGCAGCTTGGGCCGCTTCTTCGCGGGCCTTACGTTGGGCCTCGGCCTCAAATTCTTTTTTCCATTTAGCTGAACCAATGGCACTTCGACCGATATCGGCGATAGCTCGACCCAACTTAGGCACAATGGCGGCTTTGTCGGCGGCGTCCCAGCCTTGCATCTCCTCAAGCACATCCATAATCTGATCGATAGCCACCATTTCAGAAGCTTCCAGCAGAGCGGCTTTGCCTTCATTGCTCATACCTCCCATGGCTTTGGCGATTTCCACACGTTCCCGAGCGCGGTTGATGGATTTCTGCATAGCCGCCTGCAATTCAGAGCCATGGCGATGCACAGCTGAGCGGCTAATTTGATAGCCTTGCTCGGATAACCAAGCGGATAAACCGGCATAATCGCTAAAGCCGCTGTCTATAAGCTTGCCGTTCAGCAGGTTTAACAGATCATCGGGTAAGGTGGTGATGGCACTACGGGGAGGCATTACTTAGGCTCCGGCCGCGCCACACCCGGCACCGTGCTTAAGCCTTGCCGCACATCGCCGCCCTTGGCCGTCAGCGTGGCAAACCAGACGCCGCCGGGTTGATTGGCTAGCACCAAGCCTTGTTCGTGCAACCATTGCAGATCGGCGCGCAGGCTATCGGTGCCAACGGCCTGGGCTTGGCGGGCTAGTTCGTTTTTTATATCGACTTCATGCGCGGTATAGGTGGCGACATTGTTCAATATCTCTAAAATCGTTAACCGTCGGTGTGCGGTCATGTGTTGGCTATAGTCCATTGTTACCTCACTAGGTTGGTATGTTTCTCGATGCCGTGATGCCGCCATTCCACGCGGCGCACACCAAAGGCGCGAAGCTTGTGTTGCAGCTCTCGCCGGTCTTGATGGCTGATAGATGCTTCCAGGCCTTCCAGACGGGCGACGCCTAAATCGTTGATCAGCACGACGATGTGATACAGATAGGCATCAGTCATTTCGTGCAGCGGCTTATCCACGTTCACCGAGTTAACAAAGCCACGGGCGTGCAGCATTAGCGGGGCGACATGTACGCTCATGATTTATGATCCCGCCAAAATGTATCCATGCGTGATGTCAGCTTTTCCACGCTGACCAGCGTGGCTTGCACCGCAGATATAGCTGCTGTTAATCCCGCTACGGAGTCCGATACCTTGCGGATTTCCCGGTATACATCCGCCAGGTTGTCGTGTGTTGGCTGCTTTTCCACGACCGCTTCCATACGTACTATTCGTCCGGCGTGAGCGTCCAAACGCTGGTCTATCCGCTCTTCAAGCTGGGATATGCGTAGATGGGTTTTATCGTTTTTACGGTCCAGATACAGCCAAATGCCAAACGCACCCACCATAATTTTGTAAACAACATCCAGCCACTCGGCAAATTGTCCAATGCCCATAATCACTCCTTAAACGTTACCGGCACGCGCGTGATGATGCGCAAATAGATATTGGCCACCGACACCGCGCACATGTAAAACAGATAACCGCCGTCCGGCAGGTAATCGCGCACCAAATGCAGGTTGCTCTCCAGCAACGGCAATACGGCGGCCGCCACGTTGAACCAAAAGGTTTTACTGCCCAGAATGTGTTTGGCGTTATCCATCGGTTTTTCCTGTCAAAAAAGAGCCGAGGCAAAGCCCCGGCTTTGAGTGTCCGCCATTTTTTAAGAGGTGGCGGCTGCGCTGCTGTCGGTAGCGTTTTCGTTAGCGGCGTCGGCGCTGGGCTCGTCGCTGCGTAAAATGTCGGTGATGGTTAGGTCAAAGTGATCGGCCTCGGTATCACCGTCATACACTTCAAACTCGAATGACTGGGTAATGCTCCTAATGCCGTCGCCCAAGTCCGCGTCACCGCTGACGGTTAAGGTAGCCAAGCCTTTGCCGACCACCTTGACCAAAAACTGACCGTCGCCCACTGGCGTGACCAGCAACACGTTCGGATCGGAAGAGACGATGCTAATAGCGCCGTCGATGGCTGCGGATGCGCCGGCATAGGTTAAGGCCAGTGCAGTGACGATAAATTGGGTAACTAGCGAACTAATGCGTTTCATTTCGTGAGGTTCCATAGTGATGATGTAATCCGCAAAGACCGTGCGTAGGGCAATACGGGTGGGTTTTTCTCCGGAATATTTGTACTCAAGGAACAATATCCAGAAAAACAGGATAAAAACGGCAGTAACCAAACTGCCGAAAACGTGAATCAAAAATTCAAACAAGGCTCTGTACTCCGCACAAAGCGCAGATAGTCGCGGTGCGAGATACCGCTGTTCATTAAATCCAGATGGCTGCTGTTTTTACGCAAAACCGCATCCGAGTAACGGGCCAATGCCCGGTCTAACTGATCGGAATAAAAGCGCACATCCTTTCTTGCAACTTCAAGACGATGCCGGGCGCGGGCAAATTCTTGACCCGACAAAGCGGCATCTATCTCAGCGACAGCCACTATTTGCATTAACGGGTTTTGTTTCATACAGGCTTCTCAAATAAGGCGCGCTCGGCGGCGCGGCGTTTTACTAAACCGGGCAATGGGGCTTTTTTGCCGTCAATAGTCCCCATCACCCAACGGTCGAACTCGGCAGCAGCGCCGGCAAAGTCTCGGGCATGCAGCTTGTGGCGTAGCGCAGATTGCGCGTAGCGGCCTTGGCCGATGTTGAAAATCAGCGAGACCAGCGCATCGAATTGGTTTTGATTAATCAGGACAGGCGTAACAGAGCGCAGAAACAGCGCGGTTTGCTCGACATCGCGATACAGCAGTTCTTTGACCTTGTCCTTGCTAGTGGTCAACACCACTTGCGCCTCTTGCGTGAGGATGCGGCGGCTTTGGCATTCGTCCACGATGCGGGCCAGCGTGCCGGCGTCGACACGGAACAACCCGAAATCCCACTTTGGCAAAATCACATGACCGCAGCCGATGGTTAGGCGATTGGCCGGGCACAGATACGCCTGTTGGCGCATGCCTTCGAACTGGGTAATCAGTTCGATTGCGGCCTCGGTGGCGTCATGGGGGTTGTCGGTGTTCATGGCATCTCGCTCGAAAGTGATGGCGAGAGTTTAAGGAACAGGGGGAAAGCGACGTATGTGAACTGCTTCGGATGGCAGCGATGTGGGGGGCGGGGACAATGCGCAGCACCATCCCTTTTTTGAGCCTACCATGAAAACACTTTTAAAAACCAGCGGCAGAATTTTGCAATGGTTGCTGTATCTGATTGTTCACCTGGCCATCGTCATCGCCCGCTATCCGCTGGCACCGATTGCCGTGGTGTTTTTTACCAGCAATGACCGGCGAGACCTGCTGTTTCCGTTTACCTGGCTAGGCACCATCGATAACGACCTGGCCGGCGACAGCGGCTGGCAAACCGAACATATCATGCCCGGCAGTGACCCACTGAGTACCTGGAACCGCATCAAATGGTTATGGCGCAACGGTGGCAACCGATTGAATTACCAACTGCTGGGCTGCCCCGATAGCGTGTTATTCCGGCTTAAATATGACTGGTTGCAAGACAGGGACTGGTTGTGGCTGCGCCCAGACGGCTATTGGATGCTTCGGGCTTATATCCCTTTCAGAGATGTAGTGATATTTGAAAACGGCCAATTTTGCTGGCGGCTCACTAAACGCTATCTGAACCTATTTTGGGGCTGGTCGTTATTCGGGCCGATTGACGGAGGTTGTAAATTTACGTTTACCACCCGCATTAAAAGCGCCAAGCCCGCATAAATCCTATTGCTGGTTTTCCAGCGCCTGCCTAATCGCGCACTCGATAAACCGGTTTTTCCCTCGACCAAATTCATCCAGCGCCTTGAGCAAATCCGGGGGTAGGCGGATGGTCAGGGACTGTTTGGCGGTCGGTTTTGTGGTGCCGACCTTCCGGCCGGCGCCTTCGCGGTTGCCGCCTCTTTTTTCCGTGCCGTCCATCAATCGACGCCCGGCACGCCGAGATAGCGCTCTAGCTGTTGATACAAATCAAAATCGGCGTTAGTCAGCATCGACGGCCCGCGCGGCCGCTTATAGTCGCTGAAATCGGCAAAGTCCGAAAACAGCTGGGTGAGTTGCTCGGCTAGAGCGGTGATGCGCTCGCGGTATTCTTGTTCCGTTGACATATTTTTGAACTCGGCTATAGTTGGCCTCGGGATCGCCGAGGCCTTATTGAAGCATGCTCTATGCAATAGCGACTAAGTAACGATTAGTCGTTTTCCTCGGCGATCTCGATATCCAATATGTCTGCCACGCCATCCACATCGCCCGAGAAAGTCAGAACCAATTCTCCGCCGGTATAAATCAGCACCCAATACTGATTTTTTTGGTCGGAAAATACGCCGATATTGTCTCCAGATCCTTCGATTGCGTGCCACCATCTAGCATCTGTCGATTCATCGTCAAGCGCTATGCCATTGGCTAGCATGTGTTCGTCGTCAAGATATTCGGACGGAATAGTAATGGCCGTTGTTTCTGCGTCTGCAATTAGTTTGTTTATTTGTTCAATTGTACATGCGCTCATTTCGTTCTCCTGATTAACACGGGTGCCGCCTGGTCGGTTATGGATGCTTTCCACGGTTTTAATGATACGCTATTTTTGATTAATTGCAATACAAATAATCAAAATAATGTGATTTAATCCACAAAAAAGGCCGGTTAAACCGGCCTTGAAAGTGTTTAAGTTTTACGAAAAGTTAACGCGGCCAAGTCTGGTTTAACTGGTTACGGGCGGCGATTAACTCTTCGGCCAGATAGGCCAGCAGCATGGCTTGCTTCTCGCGGTTGACCACGTGCAGGTCTTTTTCCGGTATCAGCAGGTCACCGACCGCCTCAATGCAACAGGCGATGCGGTCGATACGATCCAACGCATTTAGGGCGGGGTTCATGCTAACCCCTCATTGGCGGCCAAGTCGCCATCTTTGTGCGCATGAAAAATGACTTGGCGCACGTTGACCCGCGTAATACCCAGCTCTTCCGATATTTCGGCACGAGTAAAACCTTGTTTTATCCGCTCGCAAATCAACTCGTATTGTTTCTTTTTAGCGGTTTTCTCGTATTGCTTGAGCTCATCTACCGTCAAAATGACCTGAGCCTTGCTCAATTTGCGGGAAGCATCACGCAGCATGGTTTCGCAGGCTTGTAACTGCGCCAACGTCAACGGTTGGTCTAAATTGGGGATAACCTGATAGCTGCCGGTTTTGCGGATCGCCGGCAAGACATCATGCGTTACCCAGCGCTTGAAGGCTTTTGCGGCGGGCTTTTTGCTCGTGAGGATGGCGCTGTATAGGCCGGATTCGTTGATGCAGATAATCCCTCTGCCGCCGGTATCTGGCCCCAAACCGCCGATTTGGCGGTTTGACTTTTCGTCCTCATCCAACCGGCCGGTCATCTTATGAGCGTCACTGTATTCGAGGATTTCCGCGACGTGTTTGGCGATAAACCAAGGCTCGCCGATGGCATCGACAATAACTTGCAGTTGATGGGTATGGAATTGGAAAGCTTGAAGTGAATTCATGATGGTTTCCCGTGAAAGTTGAAAACCGACACCATGACGCCAATCAGGGTGCCGGACTGAACAGGTTGGCGTACCGGTCACAGGGTCCGGCCCGTCTTGCGACGGCCTGCCCAGCCCGACATGACTGTAGAGCTTGAGCAAAAGACACAAAAAAACCGCTCAACGCGGTTAATTGAGCCTGCGAATCCGAGACGCCAATCCCGAGCACTGGATTTTGCCAGTGCCCGATTAGGTTAGCCCCTCGGTTTGAGAGTTGTCAAGAAATGCTTTACTACTGAATTTAACGATTTATTGTTTTGGCGGAAGGATGTTCTTTTCGCCGTTGCAATGGTAATACTCCGCCAACATGCTGCCTTCCACATTACGCGAATAGTTGCCGGTAAACGGATTGGTGGTCGCCCGTTCGTCTTTGGAGACTTGGCCGATGACTACGGTATTAGCGCCAAACGTGGTAGCCCGCTGCTTGTACCAGTCGTAACATTCCAGCCCCGCTCTCGCGCATGTTTCCTGCATTTTGTAAGTGCAATTGTCCGGGGTTTTTTCTTCCAACCGCACATATTGCCAGTTTGGGTATCGATAGTTGGTACTGCACCCACCGGCCAATAAACAGATTGTTGCCAATATCACTTTGCTTTTCATACGTGCTCCTTTGTTAAAAATGGCCGAATTATCGGCGGAAAAGGTTAAAGACAAAAGCCCCAGGCTTGCCCTGGGGCGCTTGGCTTTAAGCTTTAAGCAGCCACCGCATCCTTCAAAGCCTTGGCGGCTTTCAGCTTGATGCGTTTGCCTGCGGGGATGTCGATCTCTGCGCCGGTTTGCGGGTTGCGGCCTTTGCGGGCTGCGGTTTCCACGACGCTGATGGTGCCAATTTCATGCAGGGTGATACTGCCGTGGATATGCAACTCTGCGGCAATCACATCGGCCAGGCCGCGAAGGGCCATATCGGCATCGGTTTTATGGATACCGGTGTTGTCGCTGATGGTTCTGACTAGATCACGGTGGTTCATAGTGGATTACTCCGGTTTGTTAAAAAATGGTTAATCGTCGAATAGGTCGAAATTAAGCGCGGCCGGTACGGCTTGGCCGACGATGGTGATGATTTGCCGCTCGGTCAGGCCGTATTTACGGCACAAGGCAAAGTTACCCATGCCGTTGCTGCGGTCATGACGGATGCGCTCATTACGCATGGCCAGCATGGCCGCGTGGGCTTTGGGGATTTGATACACCGTGGCCCCGCCAAACATCTCGCAAAACTTCGCGGCCAATTCCATGCCCAGCAACTCGGCAAGGCGGTGGTCGGGCGTAACGTTTACCGGCACGGTTAAATGCCCGCCGCCGTAGGCCCGCCAGATCAGCCACATAGTTTCCTCGCCACAATACTCGGCGATTTGCAGCAGGCTATCGGGTAGCAGGTGTTTGGGCAGCAGGTGTTTGGGCAGCGGGGTGTTCATGGCTATTGGGCCTCCTGGATTTGTTGTTGCAGGGTGTCTATTTTGATTTGCAGGTCGGTCAGCGCTTCCAGGCTGTTTTCGCTGGGGGCTTGCTGATGTTTGGCTTCCAGCTTGGCAAAGTCGTCTTTCAACTCCCGCAGCTGAAATGTCGCGCCGAGTAAAAACTTGATCTTGGCGCGGTTGGCGGCGGCTTTGGCTTCCGGGTATTCCGGCGCCGGTAGTTGGTCGTCCGGATAGATGCGCGACGGCAACAACAAGCGCAATTCAGACGGGCTAGGCCAGCGGCGTGACTGGCTGGCCAACTGGGTAAACGCCGTCCGCAGCCGTGGCCGGTCTAGCGTTTCTTCCCAGGTAATCGGCCAGTTTTTCGCGACGTGATACCAAACCCCGGCCGTGTGCTTGACCGTCTCCGCGCTGGGTCCGCCTTCCAAGTGCAGCACCACCAGCCCCATCAAGCCCTTGCTGATCGCCTGGCGTAACCATTCGATGTCGTTAGCTGTTTCCATTGCCGAAATCCTCCAACGCTTGCAAGGCTTGCGCGGTTTTGCTGGTTTTTTTGTTGGCGCCGTAAACCGTCAAGCCGTCGACGTGGTCCTTATTGGCCTGGCCGGCACCGATGTCGGCTTTAAAGCCATGACAATCACCCAGCACCTTGCGCAGATAGTTGTGGTTGCTCAACGGATCGCCGCCCTTGGCGCGGATTTGCTCTACAGTGATACGCATGGCCTCGGCCAGCGCCGGCAGCGATTCCGACAACGCCAAGACTTCTTTCGCCATTCGCAAGGCTCTATCGCTTGCCAGGTCGCGGGTATGAGAGCGGAACAAGCCCAAGTAACCCACCAGCGCAAAGCCGGTTTCACCATCGAGTTTGGCGAGGATGCCCAACAGCTCGCGGCCGGCTTCGTCCTGGGCCATGGCGTCCAGGCTAATGCGGGTGTGGCAGACGGGGCATCTATTCAGTTGCATCGGTTTTCCGTCCTTCCCGCTTGGCATTCTTCACCAGCGCCGCAATAATCCCGCTCAGCTCATCGTGGTCGCAGAACTCCAGGGCGTCTTTTTTGTACATGCGCTTTGCCATGGCGTGGGCGTATTCCCACGGCCGTTTGGCTTCGGCCAACAGCGCCTCGATCTTGCTCAGCTTGGCGTTGCGGTCGGAACCGCTCGGTAGGTTATTGGGCTTGCGGCCGTGCTTTTTCTTACTGACAAACACCACGCCGGCTTTCTCAAGGTGCCGTAGCACCTTGTTCAAGCCTTCGTTAGTCAAATCCTTGCTGGATTTAACGCCGCCGATGGTCAGCAGCATGGCGCGGTAGGTTTCATCGTCCATGCCAAGCTGCTTTTTGCCCAGGTGGATTTTTCCCAGCGCGGCATAGCGCTGGGCTTTATGTTTTGGGTTGGTATGGGTGTGCGGTTGATTGCTCATGCCTCACCGCCTTGCAATTCCAGCTCTAACTGATCGGCTTCAGCATCCGCTAGACGCGCTTTTTGCTGTTCACTGAAATAGACCTCATAACGTGGCGATTGCTTGGCCTGCTCGAAATGATGTTGGGCAATGCTGCGCAATTCGGCAATACGTTTCGTAGTAGCGTATTTGCTCATGACTACAACCCCGCAATATCCATAGTGATTTGCCGATACTGGTTGGTATCGCCAATCCGCTCATACATGCGCAAATATTCGCTAGTAGAAGTCACTTGAATGGAATCCTTCAGGGCGTCCATAGCCTCTTTCCACTTGGGATGCTCGATCTTGACGCGCATCAAGCCGAAGATGCGGCCTGTGTTGATCTTGCCTTGGCGGTCGGCCTGGAAAGCGTGTTCGACCAGCACCTTGATTTCGGTATTGCTATTGGCCGTCCATTCGTGAATACACTCGTCGATCAGAGTTTTAGCGACTTGCAGACGCTCATCAAATGCCAAAGCATCGCTAACGGCCAGCAGCACTTTATATTTGCCGTCGTAACTGACCAGGGACAGATTGCCTTTCTTGCCGCCCCATTTCACGCCATATTGCTCGGCAGACAGCTCACAAAACGCGGCGATATCGGCCAGCACTTGGTGCTTCCATGTACGCATCTGTTCTTGCAGCAATAAGCCGCCCTTGACGATAGTTTTAACGGTGTCATCCCGCAGCAGGTCGATTTTCTTGATGCCGTCTTCCGGCACTAAGCGGCCAAAGCTATCGGCCCGGTAGCCCGGTGGTAATAGTGTTGTTGGCGTATTCATGCGGCTTTCTCCTGATCGGCAGCGGGTTCTTTGTATTCGAATAAGGTCAACAGCTGCTGGCAGGCGTTGGCTAGCCATAGCAGTTCGGTCGAGGCTTGGTGTTGAAATTGGTCGATACCGTCGTCGGCGTCGTATTCGTCATCTTGCGGATGAAAGAAAATGCCTTTTTTGACAAACTTTTCGTTTAAGCGGAAATGCACGTCTTTGTTGCCGATTTCTAATTCAGTGACTTTGTAGCCTTGCTCTAAGGCTTCGATTAAGCCCAGCTTGGATTCCTGGATTTCCAGGGCTTTAACCGAAAGGGCGGTGCCATTCTCGCCTTTCAATTTACAGACGCCGCCGATTTCAAAGCCGGCCAAACCATCGCCGCCATCCAACAGGCTTTTTAGCTTGGCTGTCAGGCCGTTGCTGATACCGCTGATATAGATGGTGGTTGCCTTGATGCTGCCCACGGCGTGAACCAGGCGGTTACTTAATACATCCGCCAGGGCTTTACTGGCGGTGGCAACCACCAACAGCCGGTCTTTCGGACGATAAAACGCGGCTACGTGGCGGCTTTGGCTCAGCGCCTTTTTGACCAGGTCGTTGTACACATCGTCTCTAACCCGCAATACTTCTTTGAATGGCAGCTTTTCACCGCGTTCAGTCTCTATTTCGTTTACGCGTTTATTGACCTCGGTACCAATTACCGATGTAGGCAGAATCTTTTCATCGAAACGCAACCGAAAGCAGTAGCCATCCGGAAACGGAAACACGTAGCGGTCGTCTTTAACCGGCACAAAGCCGGCTATGGAAAACTCCGCCTCGCCCAGTTCGCGGAAGGGATGCTCGGCCAGGTGTTTTTCCAGCGTGGCCGCTGCCGGCAGGTCGCATTTGTAGGTAATGGCGTTTTTAATCAGGCTCATACTGTCCTCTCAATAATTTTGGTTTGGGGTTCGTTGTAGCCGCGTTGGTCTTGCATCCAATCCGGCACGATGGTGATAATCAAGCGCTTGCCGGGTTTGTAGCATTGGCGGGCGGCTATCTTTTTCAAGGCAATGCGGTTGCGCTGCGTTGGCCCGACATAGGCGCCGGTTATAAACAGACGGCAGGCGGCATTGAAACGCTGGTCCGTTTCGTTTGATTGGCCGGCCCGCGCTTGGGAGCCGGCGATGCTGACTTCCTTTTTAACGTCTCGATTTTTGCACCACGCTAAAATCTGTTTACGCGAATAGCGCCGGAAATTACCGGCCTGACCGGGTACGGATTGCGTTTTGGGGAAGCCGGGCAAGTACGGAATCGCTTTGCTGAGCATGTGTTTATTCACGTCCATCAGCTCGGCTACCTCGGCTTGGGATAGATGCTCGGGGAGTTTTGCTTTAGTCATGCCACATCGCTCCGGCCAGCATCACCATGCCGAAAAACATCAGCACGAATATCACGACCATACCCAGACGATAGCGGCATACCTGTTTCGCCAGGGCGTCTATCACCGCGCAGGCGGGTTGATGGCGGGCGGCTTCGCCTTTTGCCTCGAAGCCCGTCGCTAACAGAGCACAGCTGAAAAACCCTACTGCGTAACCGAAGCACGCCACTAACACCGCAATAATGATTGTGAGCATGTCCATCACAGGCCTCCGGTTTTCATAATGCCGACTATCGCCAGGATGATGATGACCACCACGGTTTCGACGTGGTCCATCAGCGTGTAGCCTTGCGCGGCTCGTTTAGCCAATTGGCTAATTGCTGCGTCGCGAGTGGCGCGCTGCGCTTGTTTGCGGTCATGTTCAGTCAGGATGGCGATGTAATCGTCAACCGTGGCGCGTTTGCGTTTGATTGTTGGCATGCTTCACCTCAATTGATGGTTGGTTTAGTGGTTACGGATTGCACAAAGGCGGCGGCTTGCGGCATGTCTATATCGCGGGTGCCGTGCCAAACGTCGATGGCTTTTTGCAGAAAATCACCCAGCTCGGTGGCTGGGGTTTGGGTCAACGGCTGACCGATTTGGGCCGGATGCGCCAGGGTTTTAATGCTTAGGCTGCCGTCGGGTTGATCGTCTATGCTGATAATGACGTGAGTCATGGTTTAGCTCCTTTGTGGATACAGTTTTGGCAGGCGCGCCAGTGTTGCAGGCCCAGCGGGTTACTGGGGCGGCGCTTGGTGGCATAGTCGCGGCATTGCTCGTGGGTTAAGGTTTGTGCCAGGTGCGGGCATTCCACGCCGCCATAGGCCGTTTCAAACTTCTCCAGAATCTTCTTTGGATTCGCGGGATATTTGTCGTTAACCACCAAACTCAAGGTGCAGCGTTTAACGCCGATCTTGTCGGCGACCTGGGTGATATTGCTGTCCGCCACCGCTTGTTTCAGGCGTTGCAAGGCTTCAGTCTGCTCAACCATGACTACCTCCGTTGCAAGCGAAGTCGGTTGCTCTATTGATTTCTTCAGCTAAAGCTCTTGCTACGTAGGCACTGGCTAATAGCACTACCGTGTCACCTGGTAGCCTAACCATCATCGCAATACCGCCGTCTTCTGCCGGTACTACACGCACTGCCGCATTGTCTGGGATTCGATATTTACGCATCGCCGTCTCCTTTGGTTTCCGACCAGACCACTTTGCCCAGGTTAGGGTCGTAGACCTGCTTGATGCGCTGAATCATGGGCGGGCGCGGGCCGGTGTTTTTGCTGGGGATTAGCTGGTATTTACAAGCGCCTTTAAACGGCTTGGAGTCGTTTCGAGTCACATAGCCGGCTTTGTATAAATTCGCCAAGTAGTCTTTCGCGAAGGCCGGAGTAACCGGGTGTGTGGCCGTGCTAGCCAGTGCGGCCAGCTCCCTATAGTTAACGGGGTGATTAACTGCACGTAATGAGCGCCACACGTTTTCCTGTTCACGACCCAGTGTCACCTCGCTGCCGTCCCTGCGAACGCGCGGGGCTTCGACGCCGTTGTCTTTTATCAGCTTGTATAGGCCAAAGTCGTCCAGCTCCAGATACTGACCGGCCAACAATGATTTGACATAGGTTCTGGTGGTATCTCGGTGAATCGTGCCTGGCAGAGCGCCGACCAAGGCCGGTAAGGTGATGCCGTTGCGACTGTGGCGAAGTTGCTCCCAAATCAACTGGCGTGGCGACTTGCCGCCGGCGTATTCCAGGTGAGCGGGTTTACGGTTATTCGTCATCCTTACCCCCGTTCAAGCCAAACCATTCACTGTATTGCATGCCGTCAAAGCTGGCATATTGCTCACCAACGCTGTTTTCAGCGACATTCAGCCAGCCGCGTTCTTCCAGTGACCTTGCTGTGACATGTGAATGATCGGCATAAAAGCCTTTTATTGCCTTGACCATTACACCGTCGCCCATGGCTTCGTAATCAGCCGCACAGGCATTCAATAGCGCTGATTGCTTCTTGGTGAATTTATTAGTGGACATTCGCAACTCCTTGCTTGCTGCGCTCCAATTCGGCAATGGCACGAGTCATGCCAGAAGATACCTTTTTCAGCGTTTCCAGGTTCATGCCCAACACGATAGGCTCGGCACCACAATCGCAGCTCAGGTTGAGAAAGCACGCGCCATCATTCATGTTCAAAGCCACCGACGATTGACCGTATAAGTGGTCGAACTTGCCTTTTTTGACCCATACGCCAAACGGTATTTCGGTTAATTGGCTGGGTTTTTTGTCAGTAGATTTTTTCATCACACCACCCTCCGCTTCGGCGCTTCGCCGCTGTAAAACGTGACGTTGTGGGCTTTGCACCAACCAAGATCGATGCCTTTTGCGCCGTGCTCGGCGGCTGCTTCGCGAATTTGATCCAGGTTGACGCAGACCCGTCTTACCGAACCATGACTATCCGCCACCAGCTTGCGCAACAGCTCGTCGGCGCAATCGATGCCGGGTGCGTAGACGCTGGACAAGCGCCGTGCGTCTTCCAGATCGACAGGCAGCGCGGGCACAAAAGCCAGGATGCGGCCATGGAAGCGTTCCCACTTTTTCAGCTTTTGCGGTAGGTTTTCCTCGCCGATGATCAGAATCGGCGCTTGGCTGCCTTCGTAGATGTCGCGGACCAGTTCGACGGCTTTTTTATCCACCACGTGGTCCATTTCATCGATCACCAAAGGCCGTTGGCTGGCGCTGAGCTGGTCGCAGACTTGGTCTAACATTTCGCCTGTAGTTTGCGCGGGCTTGATGCCCATTTCACCCAGAATTTTTTGCAGGATAACTTTCTTGCTCCAGATGCTTTTGACCTGGATGTAATAGCCGCGCATCTGGTTGCACAAGTAATTGCTGCTCAGCGATTTTCCCCAGCCGCTGGGGCCGTAGAAACAGACCATGCCCGGCAAGTTGGCATTGCGCTCTATAGCGCGCTCCAACGCGGTCTGGCACTGCATCATGTTGCCGATATGCGCGATACCGGGGCTGTTGATTTCTGCTATCATTTTGTCTCCGTGACCGCCATGGATGGCGGAAATGTCGCTGTTGTATGGAACATTCAGCGACGGTTAACCGGTCGCGGAATCGCGGCCGGCGTTGTAATACGCTTCCCAGGACTTATATTTGGCGGTCGTTGGGTAGCTGCTCATAAACATCTGCAATTCATCCGGGATTGCCGTCCCGTTTGCAGATTTTTGGGTCCACTCGCGCCAGAACAAATGGCGCTCGCGGGGGTCTTCCGGGATGGTGACAGCCATCCTGGTCGATACTTTCTCTTCGATCTTCTTCGCAGTGATTTCCAGCCCAGGCACTTGATTGGCGGGGATGGCTTCAAGTAGTCCATAGTCGGCGTCCAATAAGCCGTTAAGCTCGATGTCCGCCACATCAAAACGCTCTTGGCCCAATTTCTTTTTGGCCTTGGCGCGTTGAATCTTCAAATTCTGTCTTGGTGTGATTGGGAAAGCGGCTACCCGGTTGCCGTTCCACTCAGCCACGCAGATCGCCACACCATCCAAATCCGTTACCCACACCTGATCGGCGTTGTATAAGTCGTAATACATCCTGACCTTGGTATTGGCAGGCAAAGCCGCCAATGCCGCGTGGAAATAGATGTTGTTCAAGTGGCGAATTTCGCCGCGAGCCGGCGTCCGTTCTTTAAATGGACGATACAGCGTGGCTTTTTCGTCATCCGTCAAATGGCAATGCCAGCTATCGTCGAAGTTGGCGTAATACACCTCGGCCGGCGTTTTGCCGCCCAAAGCGCTATGTTTGTGCTGGGTGTTGTACCACTCAAATCGCGCCTCGCAGGCTGCGATAAATTCTTCCCAAAACGGCACGTTATCTGGCATCTCGCCATTCTTGTTTTTAGCGGAATTAATGGCGACGGTGTTCTTCCGCAGGGTCTCGGCATCCATACCGGTGCCTTGGAAGGTCGGAAACTGTTTGGCGGCCCAAATCGTGGTAACGTCCCACATGCCTTCAATAATGCCGCGTCCTTGCGGATTGCCTGGGATGCCGGTTTCGTGTTGCACGCCCAACCTTGCTAACATGCCGCCAGCAGGGCAGTCGATGGTTTTGGCGGTTTGGCCGGAACCGTTATCGCTGTAATAGATCAGTGGTTTGCCATGCTTGACCATCGCATTGCCCAAGGCTTCTGAAACCGCGATTTGGTTTTCCGACAAACTAAATGCCCATCCCACGATAAACCGGCTGGCAGCATCAATTATTACTGTCACTTCAGGCGTAAACGCCAGACGGTCTGGCGCATCCGGATGCCGCACCTTGGCTTTAAAGCTGTGACCGTCGCCTACCCAAATCTCGTTGGAATCGCCTGACCAATCCCGTCGCGTAAAAGCCTGCATGGCTTTGTACTCAGCACCTGTCGAGCGCCCCCATTCCAATACCAGTTTCGGCACGGTTTTCAGCAACCGCCGCACGGCAAATTCACTGGGGATGGATTCGGATAAACCGCGCTCTTCAAAGTCGGCCGCAAATAGCCTATACGCTTCGCTAATCCCCGGTTTCTGCGGCTTCCGGTAAAAGCCAAAATACCAATTTAACCAAACCACATCGCGCCAATCGGTTTTCACGCGAGTTTTCATTGGCGTGCAACTGCCGGCATCGTCCCGCAACTTTGCCCAACGCTGTAAAGTTCTAGCCGCTAACTTCCCAACCCGTTCGGCATTCGCTTTATCGTTGCAATGCAATACAGCATTGTGCAGATCAATATCCAGAGTGCCAGCGGCAAAACCCTCGTTAATGAACGCTACCGCCTTTTCTAATTTTCCAGGGTATTTGCTGACAAAATTGAGAATGTATTGGCGCGCACCATCCCGAATGCGCTGCTTTTCGTCGGTTTTTACAGGTTGTCTATGTCCTGTTGGTAATCCTGCATATACCCCAGGAATAAGACCACCGTCAGATGTCCGCGCGCTGTTAACTGCCACCAAACCTTGTCCTGAAACTTGATTTTCCTGACCAGGCCCAATGTTTCCAGCTTGCGCACTTGCAACAGGTCCGTTAACAAGTCTTCCGTCATGATCTCCGGCACCTGATGAAACGCTAGCGAGTACGTTTCCGCCCATTCTTGCGTGTTCTGGTAATGCCACATCGGCATAATTGCATGTAGCTTTCCCTTGGCTTGAGCCAGGAACGACAACTGGTAGATAGTCAGCTGTTTTTCCATTGCCAGAATTTCGTCCATCTGCTGTTCGGTCATGTCCTCCATCGTTAACTTGTCTGGAAATTTTAGCACTTGCGGCTTGTCTTGCTTGCTCATTGCTAACTCCTGGGGTATAGCGTTTAATAAAAACAGCTTCTTGAATGTGTTGCGGCAACCGTTTGATCAAAAACCATTTTTTCTTATTTTTACCACGGCTTTTTCCTTCTTTACTTTCCCATTTGCCATCGTTGGCCATACGCTCAACGGTGCTTTTGCTTTTGCAAATCGCTGCTGCGATTTCCTCGGCATCGGCATACAGGTTTTTGTCGATCTCGCTCATTCCCGTTCACCCAACAGCTTTTTCAATACCTGTTCCTGCTTGCGCAATTGGTCTTTCATGCTTTCCAGCTTGCCCAGTTGCGCTTCCAAGGCCTCTTTACCAACGCTGAGTTTTGCCCCACGCAAATCCGCCAGAAAAGCCAACACTTCATGCGTTTCCAGAGCCATTTCCAATGCGGGCAGATACTCGGCCGGAAAGCGCCAGCCTTCGCGGCTTTCCGCTGTCCAGCTGTCCAATTGATGCTTGGTGATTTCATGCCCTACCAGCTCGCTCATCCGCGCCGCTATTTGGTGTCTGGACTTGGGGCAAGCCTTGATTTGCTCGCTAATCAGGTGCCTAAATTCCATGCCAATGTCTAACGATCCAGGTTTGTTGCCACGCTCAACCGGCACGGTAAAAAAGCCGTCAAACAGATCGACAGTCAATGCATCACGCGCTTTCATGGCTATTCATTTTTGCCAGTTTGGCATTGACGCTATTACGGCGGCGTGTAGACTGTAAGGCGTGGAAACCCACCAGTTTGCGAGTGCCATCTTTCTCATAACGACTGGGCCAAATCTCCTTGGGGTGTCTATCAAGGACTTCGGCAATGCGTTTTTCACCGGCGGGTGAGCTGTTTCGTAGCGCTTTGGATAGAGATGATCCATCGCTCAGCTGGTAATGTTCAGCTAACGAGGTGATCGTATAGCCGGCCATATTCAGTGCCGCGAGAATCTGTGCAGGGTGCCAATCGGTATCGGGTGCAACCGATACCGGATTGGCTTTTTTTGGGGCTGCTGTTTGCATAACTTGTTGTCCTTTGGTGTGTTTCAAGGTGTGCTAATTAGACGCCATATTTAACGTGTTGTCAAATGCGTAAACGTTATTTTTTACATGCGGCAATTAGTTTTGCGCGCCATATCTGGTGATTTTATGAAAAACCAATTAAATCAAAAACATAGAATTGCCGCATGTGCGGCAATAGAAACTAGCTCCATGCGGCAATTCACGGGATCAATTGCCGCATGACCATCGGGAGCAGATTAAAGCAATGGAGGGCGTCAAATAAAATGAGTCAAGAGGATGCGGCCTTACTATTTGGCGTCTCTTATGGTGTGTATCAAAAGTATGAATCCGATAGGACGATCCCTGGCGGTGATGCGGTTAAGGGATTTATTGAGGCAGGCATCAATGCCAACTGGCTAATGACAGGCGAAGGCCCAATGCTGCTGGAAGATGCCAAGCAGCTGCCGCCTGAATTGCAAGCCGGCATTGACTTTGCGCTTTCTTTTGCGGGCGATGAAGAGGCCAAGCGCCGCCTCCAAGCCCGTCAAGAGGAGCAAAGCGCCAAATCAAGGCAGATCGAGGCCGATCTACAGGCCATCGAGATAGAGGAGGGCTTGCAACTGCCACAGCTGACGCGCATGAACTTTTGGTCATTGATGGCAATGGATCAGGCGTATACGCCGGTTATTCGCCTGGCGGTCAAGGAGCTGGCGGAGTTTATCCGGCAAATTGAGGCCAAATCGGCCCCGATCCCCACATCACCAGTGAATTACAAGCTGTTGCAGGATTTGATAGAGTCGCTGGAAACCGCGCTGGATGAACGCAATCTGGAATTGACGCCAGCCCGCAAGGCGGCCGTGATTCAGTTGATGTACGAGTATTGCAAGCTGGAAGATGATGTGAGTGCTCCGGCCACGGTGGAGAGATTCCTTAAATTAGTGGCGTAAATTGGCGCAAAGTCCAATAGCGGCGCGGCTTTCAAGCGTCTAAAGTGCGCCGCAACCACCAATACACGGAGATTCATCATGGCTGATCATCAGGACGTTAAGCAAAAGGACATTAAGGACAGAATAAAAGACCAATTGGAGCACTCGACTTTAAAGCCCACGCCGAAAGAGCCATCCGGCGGTATTAACATTACCATAAACGGCGACAACGTTGATTTAGGCTATGGTGTAGGCAACACCATCAACATCAACTACACCATCACCCACTACTCAGCCCCGAGTCTAGTTTTGGGGCCGTTCATATATATAGGTATAATCGTCAGCGTATCGCCTTTGTCGATATGGCGTGCAATAAAGCAAAAAGCCGGAAAAACTTTCCGCCAATTATCTCGCAAAATATCAACCAACCTCCCTAAAATGCGCCAAATAACGCGCAACCGCAAAACTAACCCAAAATCCCCTCAACCCCAGTCGTCCCGCCACTTCCGGCCAAATCCCGACAAATCCCACCTTCCGCCATATATCCCGCTTAATCACATACTCAGCAGCACACTAAACTGCTCTGCCGGTTAATCCTACTTCACAATTAGCAACCGTATTGTCGGTTGGTCACGCTCTTCAAAAAGCTGTGTTAACTGCAGAGTAATTCACTAGCATGTAGTCCTGGTGCCGGACTGAATTTGGCTCCGAGGCCTTGGGTAAGCGCACATCGACGGGTGCGATAAACGCGCGACAAGACTTGCCTTAAAGTGCTCGCCGAGTTTGGAAATAAATTTCCCCTGCTACATCATACGTATGAGAATACCAAAATCATTTTTTTAACACTCAGTTTGCCTTGCTGATAGCACGCGACCTTTGTATTAGCCAGTTTTGTCGCCATTTCCAAGCAAAAGCCGTTCCAGACATCTTGAGCGATGGATAAATCGTCAAGTTTGCTTGAACAAATAGGCAAATTTGCCGAGTACCTGCTCAGACAGGGCGCTGCAATGCCGATAAAACCCGCCGGACAAATGCTTAGTTATCCTGGTTTAATGCCAAACGCTCGGCGAGGCAGCGCAATTGCTCACTGTTGAGCGCTATATCAAACTGCTCGTCCAGCAAGTCATTTAATTGCGCCTGGCTGTCAATTGAATGGCTAATTTTCTCATCCGCGCGGCATCTTGAAAAATGGGTATTGAACAATTGTACCCAGCCTTCGGCGGTATTCCGGCAAATCAACAAATTTTGCGACAGCAGCGATTGGTCCCAGGTTGTGCATACCAAGTTGGCCGCGTCCAGGTCGCAGCGTTGCACTTTTGAGCGGTCGAAACTATACAACGCAAACCACTCGCCGTTTTGCCAGCGCTCCAATACGGTTTCTCCCGTTTCCGCTTCTTCGCGCAACCGAAACTGGTTATGATCCTGGCTTTGCGTCTGCTCGGTATTCAGGCGTAGCGGCCGATAGTGGCTAGGGCCGCCGAAGCCGGCATCGACCAGCCAGGAATCGCCTTCAGCCTCCACGATAAACGCCAAATGCAGTCGCGGTCCGCCCTCGTTACGGCCCATTCGCACTCTGGCCATAATCGGCTGATACGCAAATCCCAACTCGTCCAGCGCCTGTCCAAACAACCCGTTCAATTCGAAACAATAGCCGCCGCGTCGATTGGCGACGATCTTTTCCATCAACGCCGCCGTTTCCAACTCGGGCAGCAAGCCTAATAGCGGATTGATGTTTTCGAACGGAATAGCGCCGAGTTGCGCCTGTTGCAATTGGCTGAGCCCGGCGAGGCTAGTCTCCGGTTTGGCTATGCCGATGCGGTTTAGGTAAGCGTTAAAATCAAAACTCATGGGGTAATCTGGTACAGTGAAAAAGAGGTTAAATGGAAACGAATCGTGCGCCAGCATGATCCTGCAGGTGACAACGATAACAAATTCTTGCAATCGGTTTCAAACTGCCAGCTCGACGATTCGCGCCTCGATTGCCGTATCCCTGATGACAAGTTCGGCAACGGCTATCGGCAATTTAAATCGGCGTGGACCAGCGCTGCCGGGGTTGAGATACAGCACGCCATCAAGTTCTTGAATCGATGGTTTATGCGAATGGCCGGAGATGACGACACGAATCCCGGCCGCGACTGGATCGATGCGCAGCTCGGCCAGATCGTGAATCACGTAAAGGCACGCTTGCTCAATCGTCACAATGGCGCTAACCGGCAGTTCCTCAACCCAAGCGTCTTTATCGTTGTTACCACGTACCGCCGTAACCGGTGCCAACTCGTTCAGCCGCTGCAACACCTCCTGTTTGCCGATGTCGCCGGCGTGGATAATCCGCTCGCAGCCCTGCAACGCCGCTAGCGCCTCGGGGCGGAGTAAGCCGTGGGTGTCGGAGATGATACCGATGCGCTGAATAATTGGGGATTCGGTTTGAGTAGGCATTTTGGACTTAGTTTACGCCGGGCGTGGATGTAGTGGAATTAAACTTAAAAGCCGATTTCGATAAGCTTTGCCACCTAAGCTTAATGTGACAACTGCGGTTGCGAAGACTGTTAACGATTTCCGTGATTCTGGCTGAATTGAAAAATAATTTTTCGAGCCGTTGTCGATTTGGACGCTTCTCAAACGATTATGTGACGACAGCCTTCTTGTCTTTATAAACCAACTCGGGAGAAAACCATGAAATACATTTGCTTCGGCTACCTGGACGTCGAAAACTGGACTAGCAAGCCGGAAACCGAACAACTAGCCATGATCGATGCGTGCTTTGCCTACGATGCCGTCCTGAAGAAAAACGGCAACTGGGTAAGCGGGGAAGGGCTGCAAGGCCCCAACACCGCCGTGACCCTGCGTCACCGAGACGGCGAAGTATTCCGCACCGACGGCCCTTACGCCGAAACCAAAGAACTGTTGGGCGGACTATTGATTTTGGAAGCGACGGATACTAATCACGCCATCCAGTTAATATCCAACCATCCCGGAACGAAGATGGGGCCGTGGGAAATCCGCCCGGCCGAGGATTTATCGGCGATGATTGCTGCAAGCGAGAAGCGGCGGCAGGCGGCGGGATGAATAAAACATGCAAAAAAAACGACGGCTACCGTTTTATACGACTTAACCAAGTCATAGCTTTAAGATTCAGGGTCGGAAAGCACGGGTTTTAATTCCTCCGGCGCGTCATCGCCAATGGCTATAGGGCGATGACCGTCCCATTGCACCACGTATTGACCCAGTCGGCGCTTGCGCTCCAGGGTTTTGCTGACGGCGGATTGCAGGCTATCCAACATCGCTTGAGTGTTGGGACTGAGGGTGGGTTTTACTTGTTCGCTCATGACTGGGTCTGCTTTTGTAACAATGCAAAAAATTCTACTCACGGAGAAGAAACGTTTCAGAACGAATTTCAGAGTTAGTATCGTGGCAAGTGCCGAATTTATTGTATTTCTATGTCTTTATTAGTTTAACGACTCGACTTCTTCCGAATCGTTAAACTCAATATTTCTGTATTTCAATATTTTTTTATCAAACAATTCTATGCCATTTATATCTTCTGAAGGTAAAAATAGTTGTTTTAATTTTTTTAAGGATTTCAACGGACTTATATCGTTGACTTTTGTCCCGGATATATCCAAATCCACTAAATTTATAAACCCTGCTAACGGTGTTACATCGGTTATATTTGACGAGGAAATGTATAAACAATTTATGTTTTCCAGAGTTGGCCAGTTGTTTAGTACATCTTGATAAAGCAAATGAGTCGTAAGGATTTTTAAATTTTCTAACTTGGCAAGCGAGGTCCAGTCAGGAGTTTTAACATTAACCAATATTAACTGTTTTAGCTTTTGGCAATTGCCAAGAGCGGCAAAGCTGTCTATTGACATAGAAAGCAAAAATAATTGTTCCAAATGCTTTAACTTGGCTAGAGGTGAAGCGTCGTCTATTGATTGTTCGAGGATATAAAGTTTTTTTATTTTGGTGAGTTTGGTTAAACTTGCAAGATCAATATTTGGGCAGTTCGATAAACTCAGGCTAGTTAATGGCTTCAACGCCTTCAATGGGGATAAGTCTTTAATGCTCAGTTTTTCTAGAGTTAAGCGATTTAAAGCTTCAAAACGATCTAAGACAGTGAGGTCTGAAATGTCGATGTTTTTTAACTTCAGGTTTTTTAATGTTGAGACATTGATATGCAGCCAATCACCACTCAAGTTCGAGTTGTACAAATCTAATGACTCTATTAGTAAATTTTCTACTGGTTTTAAATCACCAATCGCTTCGCCACTTAACGATAATTCGCTGATTTTTGCCTGATGTACTAGGTGGGAAAATACGTTTCTCGAATCGAAACGGTCCGACCAAAGTAATTCGCATAGATACTGATAATCATCGCTTTCAACGAAACGGTATTGATTCTGAGTGAGATAGAATGCCCATAAATTAATCAACATCTTTTGGCGCACTTGAAATCCCAGACGTACGGCACTATCCATCACAATTTTGGCGCAGAGTAGTTGGGCAATTAAATTCGGCTGCCGGGTCAATGAACTTAATAAACCAGTAGGGAATTTTTCATGATTGGTATTTGGGAATAACAATTCCAAATATTTATCGGTTAAGCGGCTATGCTCAATTTGTTCGAAAAATAAAGCCCAGCATTCATGCCAGCGCGGTAGCTGAGTGGTTTCCCGACGGTATACCAGACAATCGCTATCAACTTGTGCCTCCTGCTTCAAGGCGTAGGCGGCAAAATATTCCAGAAAACTTAAGTGAGTAAATCCGTATTGTTCGACACCTTGTTGATTGAAACCGCGCGGGATGAACAAGCCGCTCCGCTCGGCAAGATAGCGGAGGACGAAATCGATTTCTTCGGGTATTTGCGATGCTGGCATGCCTCGGCTTTGTAACTCCTCCTTAAGTAGAGTTTCAATGTCCGGTTTTTCGATCAACAAGGCCTGATCGTCTTCACCTCGCTTATCCTGTAGTTGTAGCGCCAGTTTACCCAGCCATTCCGACAAATCCAGATAGTCGTAATTGAATTCCCGGCCCAAAAATTTAAGTCCTCTGGCTCTATCCAAACCGGTTAAATAGGTTTCGGCTATGCGTTGGTAAAGCTCAGCACGGCCATCCGGCAAACGACCACGGCGGGAATGAATGAAGCAAATCATGTTCAGCAACACCGGTATCCGAGCCAAGCGCCCCAAACCGTCATTAGCTTCTATCCGCTTTTGTAGATCATTTATCCTCTGGGGTAAGGCGTGGTCAGCGCTGAGATATTGCCGATACCAGTTTTCGATGAACAGGCGAGTTTGCGGTAAATCGAAAGGGGCCAAATAAAAAACCGGTAATTCGAAAAAATGCGTATTTCGAACATGAATTGTTTTGGCGAAATATTGTAGTTTTTTCTCCGGGATTGTTTTTTTAGTTAATTCGAATGCTTTTAGAAGCATATCTGCCTCTGTCGCATCTAGTTGAATTTGTGTGTTTTGTATTTCAATAGCACTATCAATATACGCAGGGACATAACGCTTGACTTTCTGACCAAACCATTCCAATTGGTCGAAGCCCAACAAGCGGGATGTCATCATAAACACACACCGGGGGAAGCGGTTTATGCCGTCCAAAACCGCCTTACCTAAATACGTTCTGGATTTTTCTTCCGTGACTTCGTCCAAGCCATCAATTAATAAGAAAGCCTGTCCGCTTTCGAAAAGCTGGCTGATCAATGCCACTTGCTCTTGCAAAGGGGCGGCGAGGTGGTCGAGGTGCTTGTTCAGAAACACTTGCCAAAGCGTGTCCCAATCGCGAACTTGGCTAAGCGGTAAGTCGCGCAATACCAGCAAAAAAGGCACCCGCTCGCCAAGCTGCATTTTAGTGAGGTTTTCGCCGCTGTAGCTAAACGCCAGCATCAACCAACTTAGTAGAGTGGACTTACCCGCACCGGGGTCGCCAAGCAGAAACATCCTAGGGTTTTGTTTGAGAACCTCTACTGCGTCCAGCCAATGTTGGTTTTGGCCTTGCACTTCCATGTTAATCAGTTGTTCCGGATCATAGTGGCGCTCGCCCAGATGTGGCGGCACAAACAGGTTACGCAAGTAGGCAGGTGCGGTTTTTGTGTCTGGACGGTCTTCATCATCCAGTGCCAAACCGAAGTTATTGGCGACCATGAAATGCCGCTGCAAGTTTTGAAAATAGCTCAGTAAGGCATGGTTATTTTTTATATCGATAAATGCGCCGGTATCCGGTTCTTGAATGGGGGTTAGGGTTTGGGATGTTGAAAGTAGCATGACTATAGATTGAGAAAGGGCTTGATTTCGGCTTCGATAACAGTGCCCAAATCGATCAGTAGTCGATGCAGACGAAACACATGGCTATCGCTGGGATTGACCGGCAAATCCGCTGTACCGTTAAAAGATGGAACGAGGCTACGCATTGGTTCGTAAATAGGATCGGGTGTAGCTCCCAATGCTGGCGTTGGGTAATTGGCGTATCCAATCAGGGTACTGATATATGTCGGGTTTTTTGCCAGTTGCTCATTTAAGCTTCGATGAAAGGTGTAAATAATCGCAGTGACTGTTAAAAGCCCGTATTCGACTTTTAAGCCTTTTGATATTAACGCACTCGGTGTCGTAGTCGGCGCTATGACCGGCATTTTAGGTAGCTTTCTGAGCACGGTTGCCAAACGGTTTGCCAAGGCTTTGATCTTGCGAGGATTAGCGGGCAGGCAATCGTAATTGTCCAGGATTCTTTTCAGTTCGTCGCGATGCGTTCTTTGTTGTTGGGGAGTACCGGATAAATCCAGGTTTTTAAGCAGATCATATAGATATGCCGACTTTTGCAGCTTATCGGGTATGGGCAGATGATAAATATCCTGGCAAATTTTTTCCAAGTATTCTCTTGCATGATGATCGCCATCGTTGGAGCCGTCTTTTAAATTTAAGGCTTTGCGTAGTGAGTTTTCTATCTGGCGTTGATCCATACCGAATATGACGACGCAGTTCCGTAGGTTTAAATAGACCTTGATGCCTTCCAGCAGCTTCAATGCTGTGTCAGGCATACAGCGGTCGAGGTCGTCGATGAAAATCACTAGCTTGCGATCAGGATTATTCTTATCTTTACCCAACGCTTGATCGATAGCTTCTTCCAATAATTGACTTAGATGTTGGCTAGCAAGTTTGTTGTGGTAATTGTCTTTTTCCCATTGCGCTGCTATCTCGGGGATTTTGCTTAGGGCTGGACTCATCACGCCACCGCTGGCTGCCTTCAACGTTTCATCGAATGCGCCCAAAATTCCAGTCAGGGTTATCGTGCTCAACTTTTCGGCATTGTTTCGGAATTTATTCCAAGCTCCGAGTTTTGTGCGAATTTCATGTAATAACGCAACAATTGGTAGCGCTTCGTTCTGGTGTCGCCAAGCTTCGAACCACACCGGCGTAATATCCTGTTTTGGCTTTTTTATATCGCTAGGTAAGACGCCAGTCAGCTCTTTATGTAATTGAAGTAAGGCGCTGGTTTTACCACTGCCCCAGTAACCGTTTATCGCAATGCCCTTTGGCGCATCGCAGGTTTTGATAACGTCCGCGATTTGCCGAATAAATTCGCCTTGACCAAACGCATCGATATGAATAGGGGCATCGTTATGGCTAAGTTTTGACATCTCGCAAAATTCTCTGAGTTTGGCAGCAGGAGTATAGCACCGGCTCTTTTATCTGAGATTTGTGTTTGTGTTGGGATAACCTTCCGACCAGAGTGTCATATTCCGTTATTAGTTGTGTCCTGGTCATTGAAAGGAGACAAGAGAGTTTTATTCATTCCAACACGCTGCGTTGGAATGCTTGGTTTGCCCGTGATACGGCTATCATCTTCTACCGCAACGCAGTGCTTTTCCTGTTACCACGCAGAGAGTGCTCACAGGAGTGTGTTCACTCATTTCGGCTCACATCCAACTCCCGCTGCCAAACCACCATCCATTCCTCCAAAACCGCATACTGCTTTTTGGTGACGATGGCTTGCACGATGCCGTCGTTGAGGTCCAGGTAGTCGTGCACCAGCACGTTGCGGAAGCCTAGGATTTTCATCAATTCGGCATGCTGATCGGCCGGTAAATCGCCGTGGCTTTTTAATTCGTCCAACGCTTCCCGTGATTGGCTGACTGTCAGTTGGTATTTTTGCTGGACGAAATAACGCGCCATGCCGATGAAGGCTTCGATATAAACTTGTAGTGCGCGCTGTATCGCCAGTAGGTCGCGTTCGGTCCAGGTATGCGTATTTTCTTGGCCGTATTCGTTTAGGATGCGCAGCATTTTGTGGCGATGGCGCATTAGCGCCTGTTCATAGGCAATATCTCTCATAATCCTTTTCCCATTTCGACCAGATGCTTTGCTCGACACGTCTGACGTGCGCTACATTGCGGTCGTACCATTTGACAGCCGATTGCAAGATGCCGACTTGCAGCAAGACCGGCGCGGTTTCCAGATCGACGATACTGATTTGATTGTAGCGTCTTAACTCGCGTTCGACTTCGGCTTCCAGCATTTGCGGACGCACCGCGCGTTCCAGCGGATCGGTCTCGAAATCGCTGAAAATCACCGCGATGTCCCAGTCGCTGTCGGGTCGCGCGGTATTCTTGGCGCGGGAGCCGTATAGATAAATTGCATCGACTGCGGCATGCGCCAAAATTGCTTGAGTTATTTCCGCTTGCAGATCGTTCATGTTGTCAGCGGAGATTCACGAAAAAAATGCTGCCAATAGCGCCCGGTATGCGAAGCCTTATGCTTTGACGTGTGTTTTGCCATCAACATGACGCCGCTGCTGCTTTCCGGGCCCAATAGACTATCTCGTCGGCAGTCCTAATCGTATCCAGATTATGTTCGATGATGATCACGGTGTTATTCGTCGACTAAAAGGAATTAATTTACCCAATTTTCAACCCATAGGTCTGGAACTCTGAGAAATTCGCGTTCGTTGTTGGTCACCAATATCCAGTCTAATGATCGGGCATGGGCAGCCAGCCATAAATCGCGGCGTGCTGGTTAGTTATCAATAATCGTCAGGCAGCCGCGCCACCAACTCGTCCCAACTAATCACAATATCCGGCAGAATGCCGAATTGGGTTTCACCTTCCAATCGATAAAGCTCCGGCTTACCGTATTCGCCGTTTTGCAGGCGATAGATGGTCAGCATACGGTCGATGGGGTGGACCAGCCAATATTCGCGGACGCCGGCGCGTTGGTACAGGTCGCGCTTTTTGATCTGGTCGTGGCTGGCGGTAGACGGCGTCAATACTTCCACTACCCAATCCGGCGCGCCGCGTACACCGCGTTTGTCCAGTTTGGTGGGGTCGCAAACGACTAATACATCGGGTTGAACGACGCTGGCTATCAGTTCATCGGCTTCGTCACGCTTTGGCAGGCGCACGTCCACCGGCCCGATGAAGATTCGGCAGGGTTTGCCTTGTAAGGCGTTGGCGGCTTGACAATAAATTTCGCCGGCAACGTCTTGATGGGCCAAATCGGGTGTCGGCGGCATTAGATAGGCATCGCCGTCGATCAATTCGTAGCGTAAGTCGTCCGGCCACTGCAAATAATCCCCGTAAGTGTGTCGTTGCCGGTCTTTTAAAGCTAAGCCCATCATCCTTCTCCCGCTATTTGTCCGTCAGTCAAGCATCCTAATGAGTCCGCCGTTTGTCGGCAAGTGGCGCTACTCGAAAAATCGCTTCAGGTAAGTCCCAGTATGCGAGCTCTTATGCTTGGCAATCTGTTTGGGTGTACCTTCCGCCACCAACATGCCGCCGCCGCTGCCGCCTTCCGGGCCCATATCCACGATCCAGTCGGCGGTTTTGATCACGTCCAGATTATGCTCGATGATGATCACGGTGTTGCCGTGGTCGCGCAGGGTGTGCAACACGGTCAGCAATTGCTTGATGTCGTGGAAGTGCAAGCCGGTAGTCGGTTCGTCCAGGATGTACAGCGTGGTGCCGGTGTCGCGTTTGGATAGTTCTTTCGCCAGTTTCACCCGTTGTGCCTCGCCGCCGGATAGGGTCACGGCGTTTTGGCCGAGGGTAATGTAGCTTAAGCCTACGTCGATCAGGGTTTGCAGCTTGCGGGCCAGGCTGGGTATCGCCGAGAAAAACGCCGCCGCGTCTTCCACGGTCATTTCTAGCACTTCGTGGATGGTTTTGCCTTTATAGCGTATTTCAAGAGTTTCCCGGTTGTAGCGCTTGCCGTGGCAGATGTCGCAGGGCACGAAGATGTCGGGCAGAAAATGCATTTCCACTTTGATCACGCCGTCGCCGGCGCAGGCTTCGCAGCGGCCGCCCTTGACGTTGAAACTGAAGCGGCCAGGCGTATAACCGCGCGAACGGGCTTCCGGTGTTGCGGAGAACAGTTCGCGCACCGGGGTGAAAATCCCAGTGTAAGTGGCTGGGTTGGAGCGCGGGGTGCGGCCGATCGGGCTTTGATCAATGTCTACCACCTTATCGAAGTGTTCCAGGCCGTCAATGGCTTCGCACGGCGCGGGGATGCAGCTGGCGCCGTTAATCAGCCGGGCGGCATGGCTATATAAAGTGTCGTTGATCAAGGTCGATTTACCCGAACCCGAGACGCCCGTCACGCAGGTCATCAGACCCACCGGAAAGCTGACATCAACGTTTTGTAAATTGTTGCCGCTGGCTTTGCGAATGGTGACTTGTTTGCTTGGGTCGCGCGGCGTGGTTTTTTTGGGGATGTCGATGCTCAAGCCGCCGGACAAATATTGGCCGGTCAAGGAGTTGGGATCGGCCAGAATATGCGCTGGCGTGCCTTGCGAGACGATTTGGCCGCCATGCACGCCGGCACCGGGGCCAATGTCGACCACATGATCGGCGGCGCGGATCGCGTCTTCGTCATGCTCGACCACAATCACGGTGTTGCCCAAGTCGCGCAATCGAAACAGCGTGTTCAGTAGGCGTTCGTTGTCGCGCTGATGCAAACCGATCGACGGCTCGTCAAGTACGTACATCACGCCGACTAGGCCGGCGCCGATCTGGCTGGCCAAACGAATGCGCTGGGCTTCGCCGCCGGACAGCGTGTCGGCGCTACGGTCCAGCGTCAAATAATCCAGTCCCACATTCACCAAAAACTCCAGCCTTTCCTGAATCTCCTTATTGATCTTGGCGGCGATTTCGCCGCGGTGGCCGGGAATATTCAGTTGCTGAAAAAAACTCAGCGTTTGTTTAATCGGCAAACGGGTGACGTGATGTAAGGGTTGCTCCTCGACAAACACATTGCGGGCGCCCAGATTCAAACGTGCGCCTTCGCACACAGAACAGGTTTGTTGAGCCAAATATTTGGACAATTCGTCGCGGACCATTTGCGAATCGCTCTCGTGGTAACGGCGCTGCATATTGGGAATGATGCCTTCGAAGGCGTGGCGGCTGGTTTTGGGTTTGCCGTTGCCCATTTGAAAAGTAAAGCTAATTTTTTCCTCGCCGCTGCCGTACAGAATTGCGCCCTGTACATCTTTAGGTATATGCGAGAACGGCGCTTCCGGATCGAAATGGTAATGCTCGGCCAAGGCGCAAATAATTTGATAATAGTATGCGTTTCGCCTATCCCAGCCGCGCACCGCACCGCCGGCCAGACTGATCTCCGGATTGTGCACCACCAATTGCGGATCGAAGTGCTGGCGCACGCCCAGACCGTCGCAACTGGGGCAGGCGCCTTTCGGGTTGTTGAACGAGAAAATACGCGGTTCCAGTTCGCTGAGGCTGTAGCCGCAATGCGGGCAGGCGTAGCGTTCGGAAAACAGCAGTTGTTGATCGTTCTCCATTGAGGCGGCAATCGCCAGGCCTTCAGATAATCGTAATGCGGTTTCGAAGGATTCGGCCAAGCGCAGCTGAATGTCGTCGCGGATTTTGAAGCGATCGACGATCACTTCGATGGTGTGTTTTTTCTTTAAATCCAGGGCAGGGGGCTCGTCCAGCTCATAGACTGCGCCGTCGATGCGGGCGCGTAAAAAGCCTTGGGCTTTCAAATCTTCCAGTAGCAACACATGCTCGCCTTTGCGATCATTGATCACCGGCGCCAACAGCATCCAGCGCTCGCCCTCCGGTTGTGCCAACACCTGGTCAACCATTTGACTGACGGTCTGCGCTTCCAACGACACACCGTGTTCCGGGCAGCGCGGAATGCCGACCCGCGCGTACAACAGCCGCAAGTAATCGTAAATCTCGGTAATGGTGCCGACCGTGGAACGCGGATTGTGCGAGGTGGATTTTTGTTCGATGGAAATCGCCGGCGACAGGCCTTCGATATGGTCGACGTCCGGCTTTTCCATCATCGACAAAAACTGCCGGGCGTAAGCCGACAAGGATTCGACGTAACGGCGCTGACCTTCCGCGTAAATGGTGTCGAAGGCCAGCGATGATTTGCCGGAACCGGACAGGCCGGTGATGACGATCAACTTGTCGCGCGGCAAGTTCAGATCGATGTTTTTTAAATTATGAGTGCGGGCGCCGCGTATGCTGATGGTGTCCACTGCTGTGCATTCCTGGGGATTTTTAACAACCGATTACTATACGGCTAAGGCAGCCATTGGGCAAAGAGGATTGGCTAAATCGGTATTGCCGTGCTGGAGCGCGACGCCTATAAACTGGTACTATAGCCACCTTTAACGACGCAAGGCAAAGGGGAGTTTGGTTTGACACAGGTTCAGGATATTACCAGTCCGATGACGGCCATGGAGAAGCGGGCTACCGTATCGCTGGCCAGTATCTATGCACTCAGAATGCTGGGTTTGTTCATGTTGCTGCCGGTGTTGTCGCTGTTTACCGAACAAATGCCCGGGTCGACGCCCAAGCTGGTAGGTTTGACGATGGGTATCTATGGCCTGACGCAGGCCATCCTGCAAATACCGTTCGGTTTGTTGTCGGACCGGTTCAGCCGTAAGACCGTGATTGTGATCGGACTGATTCTATTCGTGGCCGGCAGCGTCTGGGCGGCGCTGGCAACCGATATTTACGGCGTGCTGATCGGCCGCGCGCTGCAAGGTTGCGGGGCGATTTCCGCAGCGGTTATGGCCTTGCTGGCCGATTTGACTCAGGAAGTGCATCGTACCAAAGCCATGGCGACCATTGGAGCCAGCATCGGCGTGTCGTTCGGGGTGGCTATCACCCTGGGACCTATCATTGCCCATCATTTCGGCATTGCCGGCATCTTCTGGATGATTGCAGTATTGGCGGCGCTGGCCATTTTGGTGATTCTGTTCGTCGTGCCTAACCCGGAAAAAATCACCACCCACCGCGATGCCGAGTACATTCCCTCGGAGCTGGGTTCGGTCATCAAGAATGCCGATCTGCTGCGCTTGAACTACGGTATTTTTGCGCTGCATTTGATCCTGATGGCCAGTTTCGTGGTGGTGCCGCTACTGATGCGCGATGCCGGCCTGCAAGGCGGCAGCCATTGGCTGGTATATCTGCCGGTGTTGGTGACGTCGATGGCGATGATTATCCCCTTCGTGATCATCGCTGAGAAGAAGCGGCAGATGAAGAAAGTGTTTATCGGCGCGATTGCCACCTTGGTGATTGCCAACATTGGCTTTGTGTTGCTGCACGGTGAGTTGATCGGTTTGATCGCCTGCTTGTGGATATTCTTCTGCGGTTTCAATCTGTTGGAAGCCACCTTGCCGTCGTTGATTTCCAAAACCGCGCCCGGTGATTTAAAAGGCACGGCGATGGGCATCTATTCCAGCGCCCAATTCCTCGGCGCGTTTTTAGGCGGTGGCGCCGGTGGCTGGTTGTACGGCGAATTCGGCGCCGCGGCGGTGTTTATGTTTTCGGCCGGCATCGCCGCCAGCTGGATAGTCATCGCGCTGTTCATGTCGCCGCCGCGCTACTGGGCCAACCTGCTGCTGTCTTTGCAGGCGATCAAACCCGAACGCGGAGCTGAATTTTCCAAAGCTTTGTTGGCGATTAACGGCATTGAAGAGGTACGGCTGCATTTTGAAGAAAATGCCGCGTATCTGAAAGTCGATAACCAGCAATTGGACAAAAATCAATTAGGTCTTTTTTTGAAGCAGTGGCAGTAAGCCGCTGTTACTCGCAATTTTTACACGGAGAACACCATGCTGAATAAAGTTATGCTGATCGGCCGCCTCGGCGCCGATCCGGAAGTGCGTTATATGCCGAGCGGCGATGCTATTACCACGATACGGTTGGCCACCGATAGACGCTGGAAAGATAGGCAAACCGGCGAACGCAAGCAAGAAACCGAATGGCACCGGGTGGTGTTTTTCAGTGGTTTGGCGAAAATCGCCGGCGAATATCTGAAAAAAGGTAGCCAATGTTATGTCGAAGGCCGTATTCGTACGCAAAAATGGCAAGGTCAGGACGGTCAAGATAGGTACACTACCGAAATCGTTGCCGACAACATGCATATGCTGGACAGCAAAAGCGGCGGCACTGCCAGCTACTCTGACAACAATACTCCGCCGGCCAGTAGCTATGACAATCGCTCTTCCGGGCCTTCAGGCCCACAAGCTGCGCCTGCTTCCTATGACGATTTCGACGATGATATTCCGTTCTGACCCTTACCTTAGATTTATTTTGTAATGTTTTTTGATTTTTTAGTATAAAAAACATTGCCTTATAAATGAAGCTTACGGAAAAAATAGAAGAAATCCGTAAGCTTTTTTTGTGAGATATTTTCGGTTATCATATACCTAGGGTTTTTGTAATGACGTGAGGTGGTGATGTATCGATACAAGACATTCAGGTTTCCCAACGGGGAGCGACATGGGGTGCTGGTAAGTGGAGAACTTGGGGAGCCTCTTATTTATCAAAATCTATATGTGACGATTCATCATCGAAACAAACATGATTCCATCAACACAATTAGATCAGTTATTGGTGTGCTTGGATTCTTTGCGACACTGTGTGATTTATTAGAAATCGATATCGAAGCTAGATTCCGTAAAGGTAAGCTACTAACGAAGCCAGAAATTGAATCAATTGGCTTGTGGGCAACTAAACCGATTGAAGCACTGTTTGAAAATAAAAATGCAGGGAAAAACAACAACGTCATACCTATTAATCTTAAAAGACTGGAATTAGCACGTCATACGATCATCATTGATGAGAACCTTGTTGAGCCAAACACAACATACAACCGATTAACAGTAATTTCTAAATATCTTGAATGGCTGGCGAATACGTTTGACCTAGCAACTGAAAAAGAAATTGAACGGATGGTGAACAGAATTATTAGTCATCGACCGGTAAAAGTTTCATTTGAAGATAATGTAAACTTCAAATCATTGGATGAAAATCAGAAAAAGAAGTTAATGGAGCTAGTTGAATTAGATTCTCCGAACAATCCATGGCAAGGCGAAGACATTCGTTTTAGAAATAAATTGATAGTGCATGTCTTTTATTATGTAGGTTGTCGGAAGGGCGAGCTATTGTCATTAAAAGCCACAGATTTAGACCCTGGCACCAAACAAATTAGCATTAGAAGAGACGCTGATAATCCAAATGATCCGCGCACAAATCCGCCGCTAGTAAAAACTAAAAGTCGAGATATTGATATTATCGATGAGATTTATTTAATGCTTGAGGATTATGTTATTAAATATCGTTCAAAAGTGAAAGGTGCCAACAAATGCCCTTATTTATTTCTCAGTCATCAAAGAGGGGCAAGAAGTGCCATGCCACTCTCTCACTCGGCAATTGATAAGATTTTTTCAGAGCTTACGAACGTTTTAGGTTTTAGTGTTCATGCACATGCACTTCGTCATGCATGGAACGATGACTTTAGCAGCATGGTAGAGCCTTATTTACATTCAGGAGAAATGTCAGAGTCAGAAATAGAAGACCTGCGCAGTTATTTAATGGGATGGAAAGAAGACTCAGGTACAGCGAAAACATATACAAAACGATTTCAGCATAAGAAGGCAATGAAAATTGGGTTGCAATTACAAAGAAGAATAATTGGTGTCGAAAAATAATGTGCTTTAAAAATGTAAATTTAGAAGCAGTGATAATATTGGATTTTTATTAACATTAAGCTTTTTCGGTAGCATAATAATTATATTTTACAGTGAAAATATTTAATGAAGGCAGTTTTTTTTAACCCCGTTAAGGTATCAAAGTCCGTGTCATTTGATGGGTATGAGTTTGATATTTATTCTGATAAATGGCAATTGAACATAAATAAATATTTGAATGTTTCTTTTATTGTTGAGTTTGATGATTTGATACAAAATGATATAAGAGAAACTCTTGTGTATTTTGCTGAAACAAAATCAGCAAGTCATGCGGTTAATGTATGCTTGGCAATAAAGAATTATTACGATAAAACTAGTTTTAGAGTAATTAACGAAAAAGGATTGTTAACTTATAAGGCGCTTTATTCTTCTAAGAGCCAAGAACACAGGCTTGGTGTTTTGAGAGTTTTTTTGAAACAACTGTATTTTTTAGAGTTTAATGCAGTTAGTGATCAACTATTTGAGTTAATGAATAGCTGGAGCCTATCCGGTAACGACAAAGGAATGGCAGTGCTGTCATTGGACCCTGAAGAGGGGCCATTTAGCGATATTGAATTTGATGCGATTAGAAATGGGCTTGATAACAAATATGCCGAATCAGTTATAAATGACAGGGAATATTCGTTGGCTCAAATGTTTGCAGCAACTGGACGACGACCTATTCAGATTGCTTCATTGAAAGTCGGTGACTTTCGAATGGATTCAGAAACACTTGGGGAGACAGTATGTATGTTAAGCATCCCTAAAGCAAAAGTGCGAGGTGGGAAATTCCGATCTAGGTTCACAGATTTTGCTCTTTTAGAAAGCACTGGACAAGTCTTGATTAAACACATTGAGAATATAAAGAAAACTGCAAGTCAGGTGCTTGGCCGTAAACTGTCAGAATCTGAGTGCAATTTGTTGCCGCTCTTTCCAGATGATTGGGTGCAACTCACCAATGTTGCTTCTGACGATGTTGAGTCCTGGTTAACTACTGACAGCTTTCACTGCAAAACAAGAGAAATAGTTTCAGAGTTAAAAGATGTAGTTGGCAAGTTAGATATTACATCCGAAAGAACGGGCAATAAAATTAAAATTACAGGATATAGGTTTAGATATACGTTAGGTACTCGTGCGGCAAGAGAAGGTGCTGGCGTGCTTACAATAGCAAAGTTATTAGATCAATCAGATACGCAAAATACTACGGTTTATGTGGCAAATATTCCCGAACACGCGGTAAAGATATCTGCATTTATGAATAACTCTCTGATGCGATACGCAAGAGCATTTGAAGGAGAAATTGTAGACTCTGAATATGATGTTCTTGCGACTATCCCAGGGGCACAACGGATCAGGTCAAGTGATAACTCATGCAATGTGGGTTCATGCGGTACAACCGCAATGTGTCACGACTATGCGCCAATCGCTTGTTACTTATGTCCAAAATTCAAGGCTTGGCGAGATGCCCCGCATCATGAAGTGCTGAAATGGTTGCTAGATGAGCGAGAACGAGTGATCGAAACGACAAACGATCTACAAATTGCAACTATAAATGACCGCGCTATTCTTGCGGTTACTCAAGTAATACAGCGTTGTGCGGAAATGAAGGGAGATATTGCTTATGGATAATGTTCTGATATTTACACCAAAGTTTGAGAAAGATGCCAAACAAAATCTTAAAGATTTTATTGGGTTTTCTCAAAAACTGCCTGCCTTGAATGATAAGTTGGTATATTCATCGAATTACTGGAAAGGTGCTGTTAATTTTACAAAAATAGGTGTTAGTTCAAAAAATAGAGAACCTAGAAATCAGTTAGATGAGTCAATTATTCCATTTGCCAAGGCTTATGTTACATATAGTCAGTCATTGAAAAAGGCTAAAGCATTCAATGAAATGAAGGCTATTCGTGCTCTTGAACAAGTCATGCTGAAAACAAATGGCACGGTAGACGTTAATTCAATTAATGCGGTGACTTTAGACCAAGCAGCACAGGTAATTAGAGAGTCTTATGAAGGACAAGCAATTTATCATGGTGGATTGCATCTGGAAAAGTTACAAGATTTTCTTGTTTCAAAGAAGATCGTAAAACCATTCACATGGATTAATCCATTAAACCGACATCCAGACGATGTAGACAAAGTTGGCGAAGTCGGTGCAACTCATAGAGAAAAAAAATTACCAGACGAAAATGCACTACTTGCTTTAGCCGAAATTTTTGCACTAGGTGAGGACAACTTAAGCAAAAGAGATATATTTACTTCGTCAGCCATCGCAATACTATTAACAGCACCTGCACGAGCAAGCGAACTATTTTACCTGAAAGTTGATTGCCTACATGAGGATGTAGATCGGCAGGGTAATAAAGTTCTTGGTATTAAATGGTATTCCGGTAAGGGCTATGGATACGAAGTTGAATGGGTTCCTAGCTCTATGGAAAACACTGTTAGAGAAGCGGTAAGGCGCTTAAAAAATTTATCTGAACCAGCTAGAAAATTTGCTAAAAGCCTTGAAGATAATAAAGCAAGTTCAACATTCTCTGAGAGGTTATTGAATTTTCCATATGTTCCATATACTACAGGTGATGATGTTTCAGTAAAATGGTCTGAGGGACTATTCACATTACATGCATATGAGTTTCGTATAAAGGGGAGCGTAAATACTAGAAAATTATGGATGCCACATATCGACACGTTAAATGAGGACCTTGAGCCAACAAAAAAGAAAAAAAAAGACTCAAATGAACCGGTTAATGTTAAAAGCATATTCCAAAGACACGAATATCTATCTTATAAGATAACAAGCCACCAAATACGTCATTTGCTTTCGACAATCGCTAAAGTCAATGGCATGGATACTGCTCTATTAACAAAATGGGCTGGTAGAGCAAATGAGAAACATAACAGAGTTTATAATCATACGCCACCAGAACACTACAACAAACAATTATCCTTGATTTCAGGAAGTCACATAACCAGCCATAGCAATCTACCGATTATCGAAATCGTTAAACCTAATACTATCCAAGAAATCAACACTAGCGCATCATTAACGCTTCATCAAACTGAGTTTGGTGTATGTATTCACGACTACATTATTTCGCCATGTTCAAAGCACCGTCAATGTATTACTTGCCCTGAGCAAGTATGCCTGAAGGGTGATAATGTAAAACTCGAAAGGTTAAAAACTCATCTCGAAGCAGAGCAATCTTTACTCATATCTGATAGAGCAGCAATGGTTGAGGGAACAATTGGCGCTGATCGACATTATAACAAACGTCTTGAATCAATTAAAATTTGTTCAGAGCTTATAGAAAAGCTTACTGACGATACGTTGCCAGATGGTACTTTAATCAAACTTTCTTCTGCTTCAAATATGAGTCATTTGGATAAGGCTTTGGATATTAACAATAAAAAACGTCTTCCAAAAATTGAAAAAAACCGTGACACCGGTGTTCAAACTGTTATAAGAGGCCCACAAGCACTCAATAAACTAAAAATGTTGAGGAACTCTTAATGGCAAAGCATTTAACTGATCAAGACATTGCAAAAATAGTATCGTTAATTGACCAGTGGAATGATGATGTAAAATTCTCATGGGAAAGCCTTTGTCAATTAGCTTTAAAAAGATATTCTATATCCTCAGCTCGTCAAACCCTTGAAAAATATTCAAGGATAAAATCAGCTTTTAAAGATAAGAAAGAAAATCTTCGGGTTAATGGCAAGCGTAAAGAAAAAATACCAGCCTCACTTAGTATTGCAGCAAAAAGAATTGCAAATCTTGAAGCTGAAAATGAAAGACTAAAAAAAGAGCAAGATAGCTTATTAGCTCAGTTTGTCGTCTGGCAATATAACGCTTATGCACATGGTGTGTCCATGGATAAACTTAATCTTCCATTACCAAAAAAGAATAACAGAAGCAACCCAAATTAGGGCTAATCAATTAATGTTTAACGTATTTGTAAAGCGTTGCGCGACTAACGCCGTATCGTTTGGCAATTATAGTAACCTTGATTGTAGGGTCAGCCATTAATGCTTTGATCTCTTTAATTTTGCCGGGATCGAGAATCGGTTTGCGCCCGCCTTTCCTGCCACGTGCACGAGCTGCAGCAATACCAGCTTTTGTTCGCTCCCGGATGATGGTACGCTCAAACTCACTCAATGCAGCGAATAAATGAAACGTCAGTTTACCTGCAGCACTTTGCGTTTCGATTCGTTCTGTCAGGCTGACGAAGTTGATGCCTTTACTTTCAAGGTCAGCGACGATGTAGATAAGGTCTTTCAAGGATCGGCCAAGCCGATCTAAGCGCCATACCACCAATGTGTCCCCTCTACGCAGTGACTTCAAACAATTGCCGAGTTCAGGACGGTCAGCGCTTTTGCCGCTTATTTTTTCTTCATAAATAACATGGCAGCCATTCGCGAGCAGAGCATCGCGCTGAAGGTCAAGGTGTTGGTCATCAGTCGATACTCGCGCATACCCGATCAGTTGATTCATATACGTTAATGAGATTTTGTTTCCTATACATATATTTTAACAATTAAGGTATATAAACTTAATACATTGCGATCAATTTTAATATTGTCTGTAAAACCACCGTTTGTTAGACAGTATTAGGGGGTATTTGAAAAACTCTTGCAAAATTCAACGACCGATATTGTGATAAAGTGAATATGTCATGAAATAAATATGCAACCCAGAAAACTTGGTTTAGATTTCATCGAGGCTTAATCATAGTAATCAATATGCTATTCATTATTGAAACAAGCTCACCTAACTGATTTTATCGTTGCCTATTATTTATTCGAATAACAAGCCTTTCTAATTTCAACAGCCCATCTTTCAATTTGCTCAACATCCGGTTCATCCCGCAATGCACTTAACGCAAAACTTTCATCGACTTTTTTCAGTTCCGCTGATGCCTTTGCTATTAAGTCCTCGTAGCTATAACGGCCAGCTTTAATTGCCAACAGCTCATCGCGATCCGGCCGGCGTATTTTCGGGCGCCCCGTATCAGCGATTTCTTTTGCCATACGCAAGAGCCTGAAGGTATGCATCATGTTCTTAGCGTCGTAGCCGCCGCCGTGCTCTAGCGTACCCTGATACCGTTGCTGGTTACGGGACTGCTCCCAATTTCGGTATTCATGGAAATCTTTGCGCCGCCTGGAATATTCGTCTTTATTGAATACCAGCCATGCACGGGGATGCAGGCCTTTTGGAATCGAAGATAAACAAACATCTTGAGACTGATTTGCATCGCTACCATCTGATCGAAATAGTCCATTAAATCGGACTTCTTCGGCTTTGCAATCATCGGCATAAAAAAGAGCGTAGCCATCCTTAACATGTTGCAAGGCCGATAATCCGCAACGCTCGGCGAGCATATTATTTTCAGAGAGCCATTGCCCAGCGGGGACGGTTTTATCACCCACGACAACATGGCAACAATCGATTGGCTGCGGCAGCTCTTCGGAAATTGGATTGAAAATCTTCTTATTCAAACCTTTGGCTCGCTTAACTTGATTAAGCGCATAGCCGGCAAAACTGTCTCGGCATAACCGGGACATGATGTATTCGGAGTTTATGCAATCCATAAGCGGATGTCTGAAGATCACCGAATTTTCAGGCGCAAATAGGAGCTCTATGCTGGATGGATTATTCTTTGCCAAAAGTTTTAGATATTTTCCGATCTCATAATACGTGTGATCATTCCGATCACAGTTGACCTGCTCGATGTAATTAAATCCATAAAACATGTCCTGCGGCAATATAAACACGCCTCGTGTATCAGTATCGGATTCCGGCGTTTCCAAGCCGTAGGCATAACTACCGCTAATCGTGTTCAGCAGAATTAAATTTTGCTGTTTCAGATCATCAATACTCAAGTTCATCAGCAACATCCTCTACTGGATAATTGACTGGCAAAAAAACGCATCCAATTTATCTTTGTCGCCGCCGCCAGTTGGGAGCAACTTTGCTGGCTCTTGTAATCGAGAAACTTCGCTTTCTAAAAACTGATCGATCATAGTAATTCGGGGGATCGGCACCTGTTCATCGGTATTTTGCTTGCGCTCTTGAAGCTCGCTGATACTGCATTTGATATCCAGGCGATCATCTAGCGCGGCTAATAAGGGTTCTAACTCCATTGGCGGAATGGAACGGTACCGCTCGATCCAGACAGCCGCCAACAACGGTCGTAGCATATAAAAATATTTTTTGATTTTTACGGTCGATTCATTCAAGCCTTGACTCATGGTATTTCGACAGATGCTGAGGTAATGATGACATGCTGCGATTGGGGAATAGAATGGATCGAAAACTTCGCGTGATTCGCGCAGAAGTTTTTCGTCATGGTAGCAAATCGGCGATTGTAGCCATTCCCATATAACTGGGTTGGATTTACCGAGCAATCGCAATGTCTTACGCAAGTCCCAGCCGCCCAAATCCAGAATACCTGCTGAACTGTGCTCCAACGGCAAATCGATGACATCTCGGTCTTCGTCGAGCTTTAGGTACCAATCGAGCGAATGAACGTAAATAAACCGCACATCGTAGTCGCTATTAGGCGATGGGAATCCCCAGGCCCGGCTGCCGGATTCGCATGCGTAGAGAATTTTGATGTTTTGCTCGCTAGCTATTGATGCCAATCTGGATTCGATTAATTGGCGAGTCTCGGCCGGGACTGGAGTGATTTGTGGGGACATTGGGTGCTAAGATGGCTGCTGAGGGGGGGGGAAATTATGGATAACATGGCCTTCATTTCAAAGTCGTTATTTTCGGCGATCAGCCGCCTTCCACTTTAGCAGGTATTGTGAAATACCGGGATTCGGGTATGGTCACATTGATCGGCCGCTGTTTACGAAAAACTTGGCAAAGCTTTTGGCAAGCAGGTTTTTGATACTACAGCTCAATACTGAGATTTTGAAAGTTGATTGACGAATCGGAACAAAAATATGGCTGACGACAGAAACTACGACTTTCGTGACATACAGTATTTCATCCATATCATGGACGCGCTCGAAGAAGCCGGTGGTAGGCTGGATGGTGGAAATTTGATGAAAACAGTGGATAAGCGTCGGAGAAGCTGGTTCGAATTTTAGCTTTTAGTTATGGACAACGTGGCCGTCATTTAAAAATCGGGGTTCAGGAGAGCGTCATCTATCATTTCAGAGAGCATTTTGAAATATCTTGGTTCAGGCTCTGCCACAAGATTAGCGGCATTTTGTGAAAAACCCGGCATGGTAAGATTTGGAAAGCTTTTCAACATGATTAGTTTACGGTTATTACTTTTTTCCTTGGTTATTGCCATGGTCGCATGTGATGACGGCTATCTTCGAGGATCGGTAACAATATCTAGTGATGGCAAAACCTATCTGGTAGTCGTTGATGATAACGGTGGTGGATGCGGACCAATCATCGTTGATGGAAAAATTTGGTCTTACATGATTGGTGAGGCCGGATTAATCACTCCAGGTCATCATAAAATTCAGTGCGGCGGGTGGATCGAATTTGATATTCCTGAAGGCGTTGTCTTTCATTTTGATTACTGGGGGCCATAGCATGCCCAATCTTTGAGCTAGCCTAGATCGGCTGGCTAATTTTCGATCAATCTAAGTCAGTACGCATCACATCAAAGACTTACTGCATCTTGTCACGACATTGTCACAGCGTTATCCACAGATGATGTGGATAACGTAACTGCTTTGTGATTTACTTTTGTTGCATTCATGGGGGTAAGTCAAAATGCCGATGGCTCATTGATTAAGCAAGAAAAGTTTGGAAAAACTTGGCCGTCACATCTTATAGCTCGTTGCCTTTCCGGCAAACTCTGATGCACCTCTGTTTTTATCCCTTAAAACATGGTTGATGTGGCTTCAAGGGCACTGCCAAACGGGTTATGGTTTTTTCGCTTCCACTTCCAGCCGTACCATCAGCACATGTACACGACCAACTTTATCCGCAGGTGTTGACGCCGGTTGAAAATTGACCAAGTAAGAGGCCGAATTCCGGCCGAAAATTGACCAGGGTTATTAACCTGTCCTGTCCAAAAATTAGACAGGAGCTTAGAAGGTGATAACCATGATCTTATTTTCAAAAATTCGGCGGATGTATTTCCGTGACAAACTCTCCATCAACGAGATTGCCAAACGGACGAGTCTGTCTCGCAATACCGTTAAAAAGTGGTTGCGTATGCCCAATGGGACCGACCCGAAATATAAACGCCAGCCCGGCTCAACCAAGCTTTCCCCGTTTGAGGATCAACTCAAACAAGCGCTGATCGCTGACAGCTATCGCCCCAAGCGGGAGCGACGAACCGCCTTGAAGTTATTGGAAGAGTTACAGAAAGCCGGCTATGACGGCGGCTACACGCAGCTTACCGATTACATCCGTGCCTGGCGTCAGGGTGCCGGTAGCCAGGCTGGCAAACACGCCTTTGTCCCATTGAAATTCCGTTGGGGGGAAGCCTTTCAATTCGACTGGAGCGAAGAGTCTCTGGTGGTCGGTGGCGTTTATAGGCGTTTGCAGATTGCCCATACCAAGCTGTGTGCCAGCCGTGCCTTTTTGCTTTCCGCTTATCCAAGCCAAAGCCATGAGATGCTGTTCGACGCCCATCGCCGCGCATTTCAGGCTTTTGGCGGCGTGCCCTTGCGGGGGATATACGACAACATGAAGACGGCGGTCGACAAGGTACAGAAAGGCAAAGAACGCATCGTCAATACGCGTTTTGCGGCAATGACGGCGTATTACTTGTTCGATCCTGACTTCTGCAATGTCGCATCCGGCTGGGAAAAAGGCATCGTTGAGAAGAATGTGCAGGATAGCCGGCGGCGCATTTGGCTGGATGCCAGTCAACAATGTTTTGCCAGCTTTGCCGAGTTGAATGAGTGGCTGGAAGCCCGTTGCCGAGCCTTGTGGACGGAACTATCTTGGCCGGAACGCCAAGGGTTAACGCTACAAGAGGCGCTGGAACTGGAACAACCGGAGTTGATGCCCATGCCTGGCGTGTTCGATGGTTACATTGAGTTTGTGGCTCGTGTATCCAGCACCTGCTTGGTGACGGTGAAACGAAACCGCTATTCGGTGCCTTGCCGTTTTGCTAATCGACGGATCAGTGTGCGCTTGTATCCGGAACAGCTTGAACTCTATGCCGACGATGCCTGGATTGCCAGCCATGTGCGACTGTTGGATCGCGATCAGGTCAGCTACGATTGGCAACACTATCTGCCGTTATTGGCGCGTAAACCCGGCGCGTTACGCAATGGTGCGCCCTTTGTTGAGATGCCGAAACCGTTGTCTTCTTTGCGGCTCGTGTTAAACAAGCGCCCTGGCGGTGATCGAGCGATGGCTGATCTTTTAGCCTGCGTACCCCGGCAAGGGCTGGATGCGGTGTTGGCGGCGGTTGAGTCTTTGCTGGCCGCCGGGGTGATCAGTATCGAGCAGGTCAAACATCTCGTGTCTACGCTCGCCGGGGACGGTCAACCGCCTGCCGAACCGCAGACGGTAATCACGCCTGACGTCTTACAGATCAAGGATGCGCCCATCGCCGATACCGCGCGATATGAGCAATTGCGCGAAGCGTTCGACTTAGCTCTGGTGGATCAGGAGAACGGCGATGCGTGATCTGGAAGCGGAATTGAAATCTCTTAAACTCTTCGGCATGGCCTCAGCTTACGCCGAAGTCGCCAGCCAAGGCGGTGCCAAATTGCAATCCTCGGAATGGTTGCTGTGGCAACTACTGCACGCGGAAATCGAGGATCAACACATTCGCTCGATTCGGTACCAACTTCAAAGCGCACGATTCCCCGTGCATCGCAACTTGGCCGGTTTTGACTTTGAGCAAGCCAAGGTGGATCGCGTCTTGGTGGAACAACTGGCGAGCGGCGCCTTTATCGACGCCGCCCATAACGTGGTGCTGGTGGGCGGCACCGGTACCGGCAAGACGCATCTGGCCACCGCGTTCGGCGTCAAAGCCGTTACTGACCACAGCAAGCGCGTCCGTTTTTATTCCACCATCGATCTGGTCACACAACTCGAACGGGAAAAGGCCGCTGGCAACCAAGGCAAATTAGCCTATCGCTTGATGCAGGTCGATTTGGTCATCTTGGATGAACTGGGCTACTTGCCGTTTTCCAAGGATGGTGGCGCGTTGTTGTTTCACTTGTTATCGAAGCTGTACGAGCGAACCAGCGTGGTCATCACCACCAACTTGACCTTTGCCGAATGGCCCAGCGTGTTCAGTGATGCCAAAATGACCACCGCCTTATTGGATCGACTGACGCACCACTGCTATATCCTTGAAACTGGCAACGAATCCTATCGCTTCCGGCAAAGTTCTGAAGAAGCCAAGGCTCGGATACAAGCGAGAGAGCAAGCTAAACGCAGTGGAAAAACACCGGAAGATATCGCCTACGAGGAAAATCCGTTTTAAAAATCCAGCTTGGAAACGGGTAGCAAGACTACCGATTGTTATCCGTTTCCTTTACACTTATCCACAGCCGGTGACTTCAAAAACCGGCTCCGCCCCCTGGTCAAATTTCAACCGGTACGGTTGGTCAATTTTATACCGGTGTCAACACGATGCCCAACACAATGTGTTTGATAGTTGTCACCCAATACCTTTTTGAGTCCGAATAAACCACCTATCATGCCCCAGAATTTGTAATGGCGCTCATTCCCGCATCATGCAATTCCAGCTGATTTAGGACATTGTTTGCATCTTGATAATCATGCGCGATTCGGCTGAACACACCATTGTTTTCCGATAACAAGGTGGGAAAACACTTTAGCCTTGACGATGTCATCGACCTGATGTTCTTCGAGTCGTGATCGAGTGATTCTAGAATCTCGAACAATACAGAATACCCAGCCAAACGAAGAATTTAAATGGTGCCTTTAAAAGCACGAAGCCCCTGAAGCATTTCGCTTCAGGGGCTCGTAAATATATAATTTTTTTGATTTGACAAAATCAATAAGGTCTCATTGACCAGGCACCGTAATGTAAAAAGATGGCATCTACTATAAACCCCCTTGTCACACAGACTGTTTAAGCATTAAAAAATTTGCTATACGTTCCAAGTCCCTTTGCCTTCAATATAGATCAAATATTTGGAAATACCATGAGGTAGCGCACAAAATTGTGTCAAATTTTAAAATGCGATTGATGGAAAAAGCCATTGAGCGATGTCTGTAAGCTTTTTGAAGATATTGTTGGTTAGCGAAACGCCACGTCTGCGGATTTCGATGTAATCATCGTGGGGTAAAGTTGGTCATGAGTTTTGGGGCTTGATTTCGATAAAATGAATTTGGAAAAATTGGCTATATTGCCCATTTATCCTGGTACGTGAATTTTAACGAAAAAACGCTTTAACCATTTTAGCTTTCGCGTATAAAACCTGGCTGTAATTCCATGCAGACTTTAAGTTATGATGCGAATGAATAAATTTTAAGGGCATCCGGTCGTTTTGCTGAGTTAACAGCATATGCCCAAACAACTTTAGCAGTAAGTTCTTTGCAACCGCCATATGTTCGGACGTACTGGTTCATCGATTCCGGTAGGATTAATTCAATATTGAGTTACAGATTATGGAAGTGATGAATTGCTGTAATCGACCCCAAGCTACCGTTACCCGCTTAAATTGAATGTCTCAAAATATGCCAGGATCATTCACTTATTCTGACTTGGAACAGTCAGAATAAGTTTTGGAGAGTGATGTAAGACGATACCATTTGGTGTCGCTGGCTTTTGATTTAGCCATCAGGTTTGGCGGCGGACCGATAGGCTCGAAATTTTTAAGCAAAAGCACGTCAACCTGGTCGGGCCGCCGCACGTTTGTGTTGTACAAAAGCCGTGCGGCCCGCTCTGCAGCGCCTGGTTGTTACACACGGGATGATCGCACCGGCCGTAATTAAAGCCTGGCTTCCAGCACCAGATTCGTCGGCGTCGTAGCAGCACGGCGGACTTGGCTGAAACCGGCGGCATTGAGCACTTCCGTCAGCCGCTTTTGTCCGGCTTGCGCCCCTAATCCCAGGCCGACCTCTTGGGATTTGGACGCCGGTACGCAAACCATGGTCGAGAACGAATAATAGATTTGCCCCAGTGGATGCAGATTCTCTTCAAGACTGTCGCCGGCAAAGGGTTCGACCAGCATCAAAGTACCGCCTTCGGTCAGGGTATTGGCGATATGCGTCGCCGCACCAACCGGATCGCCCATGTCATGCAAAGCATCGAAGATGGTCACCAGATCGTAATGCTTGCCGGGATATTCCTTGGCGGTAACTACCTCAAAAATGGTATTGCTGGCAACGCCAGCAGCGCGCGCCCGTTCGCGGGCGTGTTCAATCGATGGCGCGTGGAAGTCGAACCCGTGGAAAGTGGAGTTGGGAAAGGCCTGGGCCATCAGGATGGTTGACGAACCGTGCCCGCAACCCACATCGGCAACCCGGGCACCGGCGTCCAGTTTGGCGCGTACGCCGTCCAGCGCCGGCAGCCAGTGGTCGATCAGATTCATCGCGTACATGGGCCTGAAGAAGCGCTCGGTGCCGCAGAATAGGCAAGGGCTGTGTTCGCGCCACGGCAGACCGGCACCGGAACGGAATACCTCAGTCAACTTGGGTTCGTCGATATATACCGACATCACCGCCTGGAAAAACCCCTGCATGCAGGCCGGATGACCTTCGGCGGCGAAAATCACTGCCTGTTCCGGCGACAGCGCAAAGGTGCCGGACGCAGCATCGTAGTTCACGTAACCCGCTGCGGCGTTGGCGGACAGCCATTCCCGCAGGTAGCGTTCATCCATGCCGGTGTTGTCGGCCAGTTGCTGGCTGGTCGCCGGGCTGATCTCCAGCAGTGCGCTGTACAGGTCCAGTTTGTCGCCGATATAGGCCATCAGCAGCCCCAACGAACCGGCGACGTCGTTGATGACTTTGCCTTGCAGCTGCTCCAGTTTAGCGGGGTCGATTTCGTTTAAATGCAAGCTCATGTAGTGTTTCCGTGGGTGTGGGTCAGGCAGCTCGGCTGTGTTGCGGCCGAGCCGTGTCTGGCAGGTGGTGGCAGAACGCCTGCGTCTATTTGTTAACGGCTTTGGCCTTGATTTTGGCCATCAAGTTAGGCGGCGGGCCGATGGGATCGAAATTTTTCAGCAGCGGCACGTCATCTTTATTCAGCCACAGTACATCCATGTTATACGAGCCTTGTGGCCCCCAACCGCCGAAGAACTGTTTGCCGTCCGGTGTAAACGACCAGCACATGTCCTCGCCGGCAGTATTGACGGTGTCGCCGAGATTCAGCGGTTCCTGCCATTCGCCCTTGGGATTCTGATGCGAAATCCATTCGTCGTGGCCGCCGCGTGAGCCCATATCGGTACGCATGCTGGTTATCACCAGACTTTTGCCGTCTTTCGACAAGCCGGTCCAATGCAAATGATCGCGGAAGGGCGAGTTGATACGTGACCCCAAACTTTGCGGTTTCTGCCAGGCGCCGTTTTTCTTTTCAACTTTCCAGATGTCACTATCCTGGGTCACGCCCGGCTGTTGGTAGCTGAAATAAATCAGACTGTCCGAGGCGATGATCGGGCAATGTTCCTCACCAGTCGGTGTGTTGAGAGCCGGCAATTCCGTCACCTCGTTCCAGCTTTTCGCGGTTTGCCAGACGCCATCGATTTTTTGTACCACGTATAAATCTCCAGTCGACAGGTTGCCGGCTTGATAACGGGTAAAATAAATCGCGTTGCCATCGTCGGACAGGCTGGGCTCCAATTCCCAGGCTTCGGTGTTGATGGCCGGGCCGACTTTAGGATCGATGCCTGGCCCCAGGGCTATCGGCGTTTGCCATTGGCCATTAACGCTGTGCGCCATCCAGATGTCGAAGCTGTAGGGGTTGCCGGGTGATGCGATGCTCCCCGGCCGCGTCGAGACGAACAACACGGTTTTGCCGTCGGCACTGTAGGTCAATTCAAATTCGGCGGCGTCGGAATTGATCGGCGCACCCAAGCTTTTCGCCAGCGACGGCGCCTGGGCATTGGCGCCGTTTGGCATATCCATGCCGGGCATCGTGTAACACGCGTTCGATGCCAACAGCAGAGCCAATCCGACCATAACAGGATTGAGGTGCAAGGATTTTGTTTTCATAGCAGGTATCTCATGGGTTTTTGTGGTTCTATCAAGAAATGACTGTTGTTTGCTGCGCTCAAGCGTTGGGCTTTTCCGTCTCGAATAAAATGGCTTGCATCGGATAGCGGGTTGGGCCTTCGCCAAACTCTTTTTTGAAAGCTTCGGCCAGTTGCTTAACGATGTCTTCGGGATCGACGCCGCCTCGGTCCCTGATTTCAAAAATCACCGGCGTATAGACTAAGGCCCGCGCAAAAGCCGTCACATCGAAAATATCATAAGCATGGCGCTGGACGGAGATAACAATGGGATCAAAGCCAATTTGAATCAACTGTTCCTTGAGCGGATCGATTTGATGGCAGGACACCGGATCGAACAAAAACTGCGGTGGGTCTGACGGAAAGTATTGTTTGAGGACTTGGTAGCTCAACCTTGCAAAGGGATTGTAGCGTTCAGAATCCCAAACCCGGAACAAATAGCGGCCACCGGGTTTCAAGGTGCGGTAAACCTCGCGAAAGCCTTTGTCGCGATCGAAGAACATGATGCCGAATTGGCACGCCACGGCATCGAAGCTTGCATCGGCAAACGGCAAGGCGGTGGCGTCGGCGTTTTGAAAGATGATCTGCTCGCCAAGCTGAAACTTTTGCCTAGCCACATTCATCATCGAATCGCTAATGTCGATAGCGGTCAAACGCGCTTCTTTCTTTAACCCGTTGCGCAAATGGCGCGTGACGATGCCGGTGCCGGCGGCAATTTCCAGTACGTCCATTGGCGCTTGCTCAGCCACGCGTCTAGCGGTATCGGCGCCGTAATGCTCGAACAGCACCGGCCCCAGATCGCGGTCATATGGTATGACAACCTCATCAACGTAACCAGACATAGTCAATTACCCAAGTTAAACAAATATTTTTGCAACCCAAAGCCTCACAAGCACTTGAATGTCATATGAGTAATCAAGGCCTCTTTAGCAGAGCTTTGAAACAGTAAAAATAATTGTATGACAATACACTAATAATTAAAATGCATAGCCAATGTCGAAATCAGCATAAGGCTTTTGCAAATATGCATAACTTGAATTGGGATGATCTTCGCTACTTCATCGAAGTGGTTCGCTCAGGTAACGTGACCGAAGCAGGCTTAAGGCTTGGCGTTAATCAATCAACCGTAAGTCGTCGGATTGCGCAACTGGAACAGCAATTAGGGAAAGCCTTGTTCGGCCGTACCGCAAAAGGCTGGGTAATCACGCCGGTCGGGGAAAAAGTTGTCATGCTTGCCGAAGACATGGCGAATCGGGCCACGGCCATTCATCGAGAAATCGAAAGCGATTCCGAAAATGTTTCTGGACTCATCAAAGTGGCTGTTTCCGATGTTTGTTCCAGGCGATTTGTGATGCCGGTCATGCGTGATTTCAAACGCGATTATCCTGAGGTCGATTTTGAATTGATTGCAGCTGAAGGCGTCTTAAATCTTGCAAGCAGGGAAGCTGACATTGATATTCATGCCATGACTGAACCACCACAAAATGTAGTCGGCAAGCGTATCTGTAAGCTTGCTTATTCGGTCTATTGTCATCCGTCTTTATTGAAAGACCTTTCGCCAGAAACACCGCCTTGTATCACCTGGACAGGTGACGGGATTACTTTGCCTTATTGGATTAAGAAAAATTTTCCCAAACTCAAGCGGGCGTACCGGACGAATTCCAGCTTAATCATTTATGAGATGTGTCTTGAAGGCTTGGGCTTGGCTTTGTTGCCTTGTTCCGTGGGCGATGAAGTGGACGATTTGGTGCGATTTCCGGTGAAATATATTGAATCCAGCGACGATGTTTGGGTTCTCAGCCACGTTGATTTACGTACCACCGCAAGAGTGCGCATTTTTCGCGACCGCATGGTCGATTTTTTGACCAGCGAAATCGATTTGATGGAAGGACGTAAACCAAATATCAAGTCATAGGATTGAAATTCCGCTTTGAGTGGAGTTTCAGCCATTCAGTAAAAGCTTTTATTGTCCGGTTTTGGCCGAAAAGGTGAATTCGACAGATTCGAGCACGCAATATTGCCCAGTTTCAGCTCAGACCGTGATAGTCAGCAACTCATCCCATTTTGTTGTGTATGAAGGCGACTTAAACTCCTGCCGCATCCGCCAAAGATCACTGACTAATTCACTACCAAAGCGCACGCTGCTTTTACCATGCCGACGATTGATCTTGTCCAATGCAGACATCAATTGATCCGAACGCTCTGCATCTGTAACACCAAATAAAGATAGCTGCCCAACACCGAGGGGTAACAAATCCGGCAATAATACACCCGCTTTCTGATAACTGAAGTTGCGCCGGAAAATGCTTCTCAACCCAGTTTGCGCGGCGTTGATCAGTTTTGATGAGTCGCAGGTTGGGTAATCGAATTCAATGGTCGCGCTATTGCCGAATTGAGGTTTGCTTGTATCGAACGGGCTCGTCTGTATAAAGAGAGTCAACGCATTGGTGGTTAATTGCTGCGCCCGCAGTTTTTCGCCGGCGCGAGTGGCAAAGTAAGTAACAGCGGCCTGTAAATCGTCGTAATCTGTCAACTTAGTGCCGAAGCTACGCGAAGTCATGATTTGTTTTTTCGGCGAAGGCATCTCTTCAAGAGGAATGCAGGAAATACCGGAAAGCTCAGAAACGATTCGTTCAACGACCACGCCAAAAATTTGCCGAATTTGCTTGAGGGGGGAACAGCGAAGTTCCAAAGCATTATGAATGCCCATATCTTGCAACCGTACTTTTAACCTTCTCGAAATTCCCCAGATATCATCAAGGGCTGTAGCTCGAAGCATCTCGTCTGCATCAACATTCCGCCAATCTAAAACGCCACCTGTCGATTTATCCTTCTTTGCTATTCGGTTCGCTAACTTTGCCAATGTCTTCGTCGGCGCAATACCGATGGAAATGGGAATGCCGGTGTACTGCTTAACTATCTTCCCGATATGCATGCAATACTCAGTCAAGTTACCGGGAATACCGGCTAAATCTAAAAAACACTCATCAATCGAATACACCTCGGCTCGTGGTGCAAAACCTGCCAATATGCTCATCACGCGCTGCGACATGTCTCCATAGAGAGCATAGTTACTCGAAAAGACAGCAACATCTTCCTGGCGCAAATACTGCTTAATCTTGAAGTACGGCGCTCCCATTGCCACGCCTAATGCTTTTGCTTCATTCGATCTGGCAATCACGCAGCCATCGTTATTCGACAGCACAACGACTGGCTTGCCATTCAAGTGCGGCTGAAAAACTCGCTCACATGATGCGTAAAAATTGTTACAGTCGGCAATCGCGAACATGGTCTACAGCGAATGAATTACATGGGCAACCACACCCCATATGTGTAAGTCCATTTCTTCGGTGATTAGCAACGGCTTGTAGTCGGCATTTTCAGGCTTTAACCAGACTTGCTGATTTTCTAGCACAAGCCGTTTTACCGTTAGCTCGCCATTAACGACAGCAATTACAATCGAGTCTGATTTGGCTTCCAACGATCGATCAACGATCAGCATATCGCCATTATGGATACCAGCATCTTTCATTGAGTGACCTTGCACGCGTACAAAGAAAGTCGCTGCTGGATGATCAATGTATTGCTGGTTTAAATCGATAGAGGCTTCCAAATGGTCGTCTGCCGGAGAAGGGAAGCCAGCGGGAACCTTTGATGTAAACAGCGGCAATTCGAGCAAAGCTGCAAATTGGCTTGGCTCTAAAATTGGTAGCTCCAAGTTGTCAGTCTTTAGTTGCCAATTGAAAATGCCTGAGAGCTGCTGTGGCAAATTTGAAGTTGAAATGATCATCGTCGTACCTGGTTAGGGGTATGGGCTAATGATGTTACACCAAAAATAGGCCCGTTCTTAACTTGTTCTTGGTTGGTTTTTTGATTCAGTTGTAAAACGTTGCTTCAGCTGGCAGCAACCGGTATTTTAAATAGCTGAAGTCGTCGTGACACGAACGAGAATTACACTTGCACGATTAAAGCAGTACCGAAGATTTAACGCTAACGAGAAAGAACTTGGGTTGACCACCGACACTAGTTTCAGTCGCAAGCTGTTTAACTATGCGGCAATTTTGAAATCAACTACATCCCATTTGATTGTGAATTGATTTTCAATGGTTTTCATATAATCTTCAATCGTTTGCCAATCAATTTGACCGTCTTCTACTGGCAATTTGATGGTGGTTTTTTTCAAGTTTTCCAAAGACCACTTGCGGCCATAGGAATACTTGGTTTTACCTTCTGTTCTCAACAATGCGCTTAGATACACCGCTACGTTTTTAGTGATTGGTTTTTTGGGTTTTAAAACCACAACATCGGAAGTCGCAATGAATGGTTGGTCTTGATAAAAACAAGCGCCGACACTGCCATTAACAGCCAGTGTTATGCAGGGTGATTTAACGGTTGGCTCATAGTTGGTATAAGCAGTCACGCCGTTGTTTTGTTCACTTGAACTGACAACAAGCGTGTTGCCTTCTTCCAGTGTCATTTCGTTAATGGGCTCAGACTTGCCGCGCTCGATGTCGAAAACGTCAGTAAGCGCAACATCCACCCACTTCGATAGATCAATACTCATGTCTGCTGGTTGATACTGCACTTGGCCTTTTTTGGTGTCATAGACCCATGCAGGGATTTCGTGCTTATCGGGTAACTCAATTAATTTAATAGTTCTATCTGGATTTCTTCCATACGAATATTTTGACTTATTCGACCTAATACAAGCCGCATAATATAAAATCTCATTAATTGTCATTGGGGATTTTGGCGTTAAAACCGCCATATTGTCGCTTGTGTAATACGGCTTGCTTTGATAGAACGCTTCTAAAATTGAGCCTCTTAAAGAAACGGATAGTGTATTGGCTGGATTTATATTTACATTTTCTTGAAATTCAATAAAAGCCGTTACACCATTATTCTTTTCAGTTCTGGCAACATAAGGATATATTCCAGTTCTTTTTGTTTCATCTACATCTGATAGATTTAAAACAAAACCAGATTTAATGTGAAACAATTCGCTCAACTTAGCCATAACGCACCCCCTGTTTGTTCAACAGCTCATACGCCATTAGCTTTAAAATTTGCTGCTCGAACACATCTTGCGTGATGCTGGCATAGTCGATGGTCATGTAAGCTTCACAACACCATTCCATGCGCTCATTGACGTATTCTTTGGCAGTAAAGCCATTCTGAACGATACCCAGACGGTAAGCATCTAGCCATCTTTGCAGAATGCCAGCATATTTACCGTATTTATCACACCGGCCTTGGGTTTTGGTTTTCACAAATCCGTCATCCTTCCAGAAGCCAAAAAATGTCGGTCTAGTAGGTTTTACCACTTCGACAGGCTTGTTATTAATGGTATCTATGACAAGCTGTCCATGTGGTCTGTGCGCCGTAAATACCATAATGCATGTCACTGTGCCGACTGGATAAAACAGTTCGTCCGGCATAGAAAACACTGCATCCAGCGTATGGCTTTTAAGAATATTTTGTCGCTGTTCAATGCGAATGCTCGACATTTCAATGGCACATGAAATAGGCACAATCGCTACCAGCTTACCGTTGGGTTGCAACATATCCAAGGACTGCTTGATGAACGCCAGTTCACTTTCTTTTGTGTCCTTTTGAGAATATGGTGGATTTATTAAAGCTACGGTTGGTTTGAGAGCTTTTACTTGTTTCTGAATGTTTACATCAAAACAGGAGCCATGAAACATATTGGATTTACCATCATGGCGCAAAATCATGTTCGAGCAGGCTAAAGTAAACATGTGAGGATTTTGTTCGATTCCTATTAGTTGGCTTTTTTTAATTCTTTCGATAATGGCAGAGTTTCCATTAGCTTTATCAATCATATTCTTCATAGCCGAAATTAGAAATGCTCCAGTGCCGGTGCATGTATCCAAAACAACAGAATCAACATTGATTTCAGCAAGATCACAGAAAAGCTCGGTTATGTGTCTGGGCGTTAAGACAATGCCGAGACCTTGCTTATCACCGCCGGTATATTTTAAAAATTCGTTGTAAAAATTACCTATAACATCATAGGAAGTTTCTGAAAATCTAAATTCGTCGAACAAAAAGCATACTTTTTCCAATATGTACTTCAAATGTTCTATAACATTAGGGTTGTTTCTGATGAAGGAGAAATTCGCCATCATCATGTCGGCTTTATCTTTAGCTACCTGAAGAGTATGAACTAATGTGTTTTCTATAGTATTTAATGTATAACTAGACAAAGCCTCTTTGTTGGTTTTTGACTTATATGAAATTACGAATGATTCTTCTTGTAGTGCCAGCAAACAAGCTGAAATCAATAATGGTTTTTCTTGTTCTGAGAGCTTCATCATATCTCTCAACTCATTATGCAAAATCGGGAGCTCTTTCTGTATGTTAGCAATAATTATTGCTTCGTTTGGCTGATAATCATTTTGATGAATTAGCTTAATGTAGTCCTTTGCAGATAATAGAGCTTGATTCTTTAATCGAGCTATTTTTCCTTTTTTTGTTACGAATGTAGATATTTTTAAAGTATCTTTGCAAGAGCCAGAAACAGCGACGCCAATAGCATTGTATTCCTTCATTACAGACGCCATGTAGTGAACAACCCCATCCACGGCGTAATCTTTTGCTATTAAATTATTAACATCCACCTCATCAAAGACATCTTTGTATGAGTTTTTGCTTTCGTGGTACTTCGCATCTTTTTTTATTTCAATTATCAACAAATCAGAGGATATGCCGTTAAGTTTTACAGTAAACTCTGGTTTTCCTCTTCCAGCTTTGCCGCCAGATTTACTTTTCAATAGTCTCTGAATGTTTTTATCATTAGACCCTTGATAGTTTATTTCTTTATAGCCAAGGTCTTTTAGAATATCTTCAACGTAGCGCTCAACTTCCCTTTCATTTGTCATTGCCATATTATTATTTTTCAGTAAATAATAATATTTTATATTGACATTGCTTCTATGTTAATAATTGTGGCTATATTTAAAATATATCTAACAAGCTTTGTTGGGTGTATTTATATCGAATCCAATTCAATTTGCGTTGCTGATGCCTTCACGATTTTAAGGTTATCTTTCGACCAGCTATGCTTTTCTTGGAATTTATTCACGACATAATCATCTTTCCCGTGAGAAAAAATATTCTGTAGGTTGCCGAGAACACTTTCGGCAAAAGGATCGACAACGATAATTTGCTTGTCTTTATTGCAACGTATCAGATCATTGAAATGCTCGTCCGCATAATTGAACGAGTATCCGACGACAACGATTCGTTTTGCATCCTGGAAGGCTTGTTTGGATCGGTACCATACTTCAATAAAAGCATTTGATAGCACTGGCTTCATTTTCAATGGCGGAACTATTGATGGTACAACGCAATTCGGCCTTTTGTTTTTGCCAAATGTGGTGTTGGCTTGAACGGTTTCTGAAAAGAATTTTGGTATATCAAGGTTTGCATAACCATCTACAGTTACGAGCTGGCGATCCCGCATTCTGATGAAGCTGTCTAGGCCACCATGAAAATAGTGTGCTTTATCGCCTTTTATCCGTCTAGCAAAAGACGTGTAATTAAGGGTAACTAAGTCCCATTCATTTGGAACACTTGAGTAAAACGGCATGTTGTCATGAGCCACGCCTTGTTCGCAGTGTTTCAAGTAGGCCCACAATGTCCATGATAAGTACATGTAAGTCTTCATTTGGGATTCATTATTGGTATAAAAACCAATAAAACTATCCATCAACAGCCGCTCAAAATCCATCAAGTTACCGCGAACGTGTTTTAGAATCCGGTGGTTGGGTTCTTCTAAGCTGCGCTCGAAAATTGCCCGCATGACATTGTTAAAAACGTCGGTAAACGTTAGTTTTGGCAATTGAATGATGTTATCGTCTTCGACTGATATAGTCCCTTCGAATACTTCATTGATTAGAGCTTCTGTTTCGTTATCAAGCTTTACATCGTCTTGCAGTTTCTGGATTTTGATGAGCAAGGCAATAATCAATCTACCGAGTTTTGCATCTTTATCATCAAGGTGTTCATCTTTTAACTCCTGTCCAATTCGATCAACAATATCGGCAACTTGTCCACGAAACTCATTCGAAAGTTTTTCAACTGCTTCTTTTACAAATTTATCGTAACTAAATCGGAGATTCGGGATTATTTGTCGAAGAGTGGCTTCAATTTTCTGTCCATCATCAGTTGATTTGAGAAATGCGCGAATTTTGGGCACTAATTCGGCAGCAAGAGGCATATCAATCCCTTCGCTTTTATCGACACCAGCACCGCATACCAACACTGTTTTCATTCCACCTTCCTCGGTAAAGCCAAAATCTGTTTAAAAATTGCATTTCTATAATTCGTTAATGCACCATCGCATACTGCATCTGCTGTTGAACGTAACCGCTATTTTTCACCAATTATCTTTTTGATATTGTCTTTACTAATCGTGGACATGGTGAGCTTTTTAAGTTCTTTGGCTTTTAATTCAAAGTCGTTGACTTTCTTAAGTTCTATCAATGTCGAAATAATCAGCTTATCTAATTTCAACAAAAAATCCTTTAAAGCGATTTTTTTTACTCGAATAGCATCTGTCCCATCTTTCTGCTTTTCGGTATACACCAAATCCATCCTTACAAACAAAGTAAATGCCTTATTGATATCGGTTTTCGAAAGATGGTTATCAATTTTATGGCATTCAACAAAAACAGTTTCGCGAAGAGTGGACAAATCGGAACATGCTTGTTTATTTGTGCAAGCCTGTTTATAGATTTTCTTGATGGTATCTGCGCTGATCAGGCGCATATTGTGTTTGCTCAGTAGGCTTTTATATAAATCGGCTGAAGCGGGTTTGGGTGCAGTTGTTTTTGTTTTGCTGGGCATCAATGACGCATAGTTAACGGTTCCAACTTTATTCAAGTGGACGCCTTTGGTCGCTTTAAGGAAGTCTGTAAAAGTTTTAAACCCGTAGTCACTTTCCTTAAAATCCGCCACTTTCTGTTTCAAAGTATTTTTTAGCTGTGAAGTGTTGACTGCATCCGGTGTCGCTTTCAATTGCTGAATGACAAGCGACTGCGCTTCGGCAAGTGATAAACAAGGTTGAGAGCCTTGGGTTATCGTTGTGTTTTGGGATGAGTCCTGTGGTGAAGCCACATCCACTGATGATGCGACGAGTTCAGGTGAGCATTCATCCGTATAAATAAAACGACTGCACGATGTTTTGACGCATTCGCTCAAAGTTGAATGCCGACCAACACCGATCACTTCTTTGTCCATTTCTCGTAAACGGCGAAATACAGGACTGAAGTCCGAATCACCCGTGACTAAAACAAAATAATTGATATTGGGAAGTTGCCATGCACATTCGATGACATCGACTGTCATCTGGATGTCGGCAGTATTTTTACCGGTGACAGGGTGGTAGCAATGAATCAGTTCAAATCCATTCTGATTGATAGATGCCTGATGCATAGCCAATTGGGGGCGGCTCCAAACGCCGTATGCCCGACGAATGATGATTTGGCCTAGCTGTTTCAGTTCTTCTATTAATAGTGTAACGCCATCGTTTTTGATCCAGTTGGTGACATTTTCTGCGTCGATGAATACCGCAATCCTATTGGCTTTTTGAGTGGTCATTTTTTTTGTTATTTGGATCGACTTCCATTTAGGGTGAGTTGATAGCTTACATAGTCTAGCATTCAGGGCGCGTGTTCAAAAATGCTCGCTCCGGTCTTCACAGTATTTGACAAGTTTTCTGCGCGAAACCCAAAAAGGCCAGAGCATTTTCGCCACATATCGTGTTAAAGACTACCGGCGTGGGACTGGCAAGTTTCACCGAATAATGTTTTGGGGAAATCAGTCCATCGAAAAAGTTGACCGCTGAGGCTCTGAGATCAAAGTCTGATCTCTCACCTTTTTATCCCAAGAAAACCAGCTTGCTGCTTACTGATCGGCCATCAAGCAAGAATCGAAATCTTAGAATGGATGTAAATCTTCCGATCGGTGACGCGCGATATGTCAGTGCCCATAGTAGACAATTAGAGTGGACAAATACTCTAGAAGGATAGCATCAAGACGACAAGCAATGCATTTCCAAAACGATCCTGGCTAGAATCTGTAAGCCCAAATAGCACGTAGAATTAACCCACTTGACAGTTTAATAATGGAATTTGGCTCTTCATGATGTAAATTAGTCAGAATTTGTGTTTGCGGCTCTTGCTCTGATTTTGTATGTGTCGTTGAGCACAACACAGTCTTACAAAAATAATCGAATGGATGCTGTCACGCCAACATGAAGAACGTATTTGATTTTCGAGACGAATTGATATCGGACTATAGCTCCTTCTCTCGCAGCTTTACCCGCATCGCAGCCACAGACATCATTGAAAAAGTCGAAGCCGAATACAAAGACGGTCGCTACTGGCCCAAAGCTCTGATTCAGATCAACCCGAACTACAAACGGCAATCGACAGTACAAGAGCTGGCTGAACAAGGCATTTTGCACAAGCAATGCGCCGACATCTTTCAAGTTGGCAAACAGGAAAAAAATCCGCAACCACTTCATCTCTACATCCATCAGCTACAAGCAATCGCCAAAGCACAGTCAGGTCAAAGCTATGTGGTCACAACCGGTACGGGTTCCGGTAAATCACTATCGTTTTTTATTCCGGTCATCGACAAAATCCTGAAAGAAAAGGCCTTAGACCCAATCGCTCGCACCAGAGCCATTGTCATTTACCCCATGAACGCGCTGGCCAACAGCCAGCTCGAAGAGTTGAATAAATTTCTTGAAGGCTACAGCCCCACGGAGCAGCCTTTCACCGTGGCGCGTTACACCGGTCAAGAAAGCACAGCGGAACGCGAGGCCATTGCCGCCAATCCACCGGATATTCTGCTCACCAACTTCATGATGTTAGAACTGATTCTGACGCGCTTTGAAGACACAGATCGCCGTGTTGTCGAGCATTGCAAGGGACTCAATTTTTTGATCCTTGATGAGCTGCATACTTATCGTGGCCGCCAAGGCGCGGATGTCGCATTATTAGTACGTCGATTACGTGAGCGACTGCAAGCTAATCAATTAATTTGCATTGGTACGTCTGCCACGATGTCGAGCACCGGCAGTGTATCGGATCAAATGCAAACGGTTGCCGAAGTATCCAGCAAGTTGTTCGGCGCGGCCATCTCACCAAACGACATCATCCGCGAGACCTTGGAGCGTGTTACCGATCCGTCTAAAGATGTTTCATCGATAAAAGGTCAATTATCGGATTGTTTGGCTAACTCAGAGTTTTCATGGCCGACTTTTGAAGCATTTAGACAAGACCCGCTTGCGATTTGGGTTGAATTGAATTTAGGTATTGAGCTGCCATTGGACGGAGAGCCGCATCGCGCCAAACCTATTAGCTTGTCGGAAGCATCCAAACGTTTGGCGCAAGATGCCGATTGTTCAGAAGAGGTTGCCAAAGCTGGTCTACAAAAATTTCTGATCGCAGTTCAACACGAAGTCGTAACGCCCCAAGGCCGGTCGCCGTTTGCTTTCAAACTGCATCAATTCATTTCCGGCCCCGGAAAAGTACATGCGACACTGGAATCTCCAAGCAATAGGCATATCACGCTAGATGCCCAACGCTTTGCGCCAGGCCGTCAATCGGAGTCGGTGCTGTTGTACCCAGCCCATTTCTGTAGAGAATGCGGGCAGGAATACCATCCGGTGTGGCGGGAAGAACAAGGTGGGGTTATATACCGGCCAAGGGAAATTGACGACATCAGCTCGGACGATAACGATGACATCAAATTCGGTTTTTTATGTCCCGCAAATTCCAACCAGCAATATCAAGGACAACTCGAAGAATTGCCTGAAATCTGGCTCGACCTGACCAAATCACAACCCAAAATTAAACCTGGCTATCGAAAAGTCATTCCCATCGCTACGAGGGTCGATGCACAAGGCAACGAAGGCCGTGGCGAACACTATTGGTTTATTCCAGGTAAATTCAGATTTTGCTTGCATTGCGGCTTCGTCAATGAAGCCCATGGCAAAGACATCAACCGACTCGCCAGCCTGTCCGGTGAGGGCCGTTCATCTGCGACAACGATGCTAACGCTCAGCGCTTTACGGCAACTTTTTGAAGAAACAGAATTACCGGAAGGACTTCCCGATCCAAGAAAATTACTCGGCTTTACGGACAATCGGCAGGATGCGGCGCTGCAGGCCGGTCACTTCAATGATTTTGTGTTTTTGCTGACGTTGCGAGCGGGCTTACTGGCGGGATTGCAAATCAATAGCGGTTTATTAAATGAAGAAAACTTGGCAGATGAAGTCTTCAAGGCACTTGGCTTTAATGGAGCCGATGCAGCTACTTTACGCGAATATTTACGCACACCCAAACTCATGGGACTAGCCAGGACTGAAGCCCAGCGTACACTACGCTTCATTCTAGGCTACCGCCTATTGCGCGATTTACGAAGAGGTTGGCGGTTCAATAACCCAAATCTCGACCAATTGAATTTATTGGTCATCCAATATCGCAGCCTAGATGAATTTTGCGCGGATGATTCAGTGTTCGGGCAACCAGGTTCGATTTTGCATAGCCTGTCTCCAGATAATCGGGCAGCATTCTGCCAATTGGTGTTCGATGAAATGCGTTGGGCTCTTTGTCTGGAAAGCCGTTACCTGGATGCTGTCGAACAAGACAAAGCCAAAACCAGTGCTCATCAATATCTGAATGAACGCTGGGCTTTTGTGCCTGATGAGACGCTGGCTACGTCAAAATACCTTATTCTCGGTAAACGCCCCGAATACAAAGGCAAACCACGCGCCGATCTTGTAAGTGCTGGCCCTCGTTCCCGTATCGCTAAGCAAATCAAACGAGCACAATTTTGGAAAGACTCGCCATTTGCTCATCAGGTTTCCTGCTGGAAGGAACAGGAATTTGTTGACATACTTGAATCTTTATTACAAGCGGCGGCCAATTATGGCTATGTTCATAAGCACACCATCGATAGCTCAATTTTAGGCTGGCGATTGAATGCAGCCGCGATGGATTGGTGCACACCGCAACCATCAGAATCTGCCGACTCAAGCAAATCCAACTCATTTTTCCGTCAGCTTTATCTGGTCATGGCGGAGATGCTTAAATTGCCTAGCCACCCGTTATTTGACTTCGAAGCGCATGAGCACACCGCACAAGTCGATGCGGCGCGTCGTCAATTATTGGAACAACGCTTTCGCTTTACCGATAAAGACCGGCAAGACTGGGCTAACGATCCTTCTCACGAAGCGCCTTTGGAGCGCTTACCGGTAATGTTTTGCTCACCGACCATGGAGTTGGGTGTCGATATTTCTGCTTTGAATACCGTTTACCTGCGCAATGTGCCGCCCACTCCAGCAAATTACGCGCAAAGAAGCGGTCGTGCCGGACGTTCCGGCCAACAAGCGCTAGTCATCACGTATTGCGCAGCTCAAAGCCCCCATGACCAATGGTTTTTCCATAATGCCGACAAAATGGTGCATGGCATCGTCAAACCGCCTACGCTCGATTTGGCAAATCGTGATTTAGTAGAAAGCCATTTACATGCCGTCTGGCTTGCATGCTGCGAGATTGAACTCGATAGCAGTATCGCACCATTGATTGATCTGGAACAAGAAGGTAAACCGATCAAGCCAGAGTTGCTAGCAAGATTTACCAATCCCGATGTGCTCGCTAAGGCCAAACAATCGGCCCAGCGCGTGATCGATCAACTGGAATCCGAGATCAAAAATTCAGGCTGGTTTCATGAAGGTTTTGTAGAGCAGATCATCAACGACTCACCGCAAGCCTTTACCGCTGCTATCGACCGTTGGCGTAACCTGTTCGAAGCGACTCGCAAGCAGATGGACATGAGCGACAGCATCGTTAAAAGTCATACTGCATCCAATAGTGATCGAGAGAATGCGCGTCGACGTTATGGGGATGCTGCTCGGCAATATTCGATATTGCTCAAAAGCAGCAACACACAAAATTCGGATTTTTATACTTATCGGTATCTTGCCAGCCAAGGATTCTTGCCAGGTTACAACTTCCCGCGTCTGCCCTTAATGGCATGGATTCCAGCCCGTGGCGGTGCTACCAGCAATGGCAAGGATGATGAGGGCTCGATGGTCAGTCGTCCGCGCTTTTTGGCGTTGTCCGAATTTGGACCCCGCAGCTTGATCTACCATGAAGGTCGCATGTACCGCGTCGTTCGGGCTAAGCTCAATGTCGGTTCGTCCGACCATGTATCTAGCAATAGCTCCCTTGGGACCGTTTCCGCACTGGTTTGTAGTCAATGTGGTTACGGCCACTTGGGTGACGAAAACGGTTCGGCGCCGCTAGAAAATCGCTGTGAAAACTGCGACGCCTTACTGACGGAAAGCGATTGGGTCAACCAGCTCTACCGCATCGAAACCGTCGAAACCCTGCCGGTCGAGCGCATTTCGATTAACGACGAAGAACGCCAACGTCAAGGTTTTGAGCTACAAACAACTTATAGATTTTTGCCTGGCACAATCGGCGAACAGCAGAAACAATTGGCAAAAGTCATCCATAACAACGAAACCCTGTGCGAAATTACCTATTCGCCAGCGGCTCGGATTTGGCGGATAAATCGCGGTTGGAGACGGCGTAAAGATAAAAACCAATTGGGTTTTTATATCAACCCGATTACAGGTGTCTGGAGCAAACAAGACGATCCGAACCAGGATGATGACAGCGGTAACGAAGAGGCACTATTAGATAAAGTCTCGCCCCAGCGCATCGTGCCTTTCGTCGAGGACCATCGCAATGTCTTGATCTTGACCCCCAATCCATCGCCAACCCCTTTATCCATTGAGGCCATGGCGACATTGCAATCGGCGCTAAAACGCGGCATCGAGCAAACCTTCCAGATCGAAGAAGCCGAACTCGTAGTCGAGCCACTGCCCAATACTGATGATCGATTGGCCTTGCTGTTTTATGAGGCCGCCGAAGGTGGAGCAGGTGTTTTGACACGCTTGATTAGCGAGCCAACCAGTTTGTCTTGGGTTGCTAAAGCCGCATTGAATTTGATGCACTTCGACAATGTCGATCAGGCCACCGACTTGGATACACTGCTGCAACTGGAAAGGAAAAATCCAGTCGGCGAAAGCACGTGTGAAGCCGGTTGTTACCAATGCTTGCTGTCGTATTTCAATCAGCCGGATCATGAAAATATAGACCGCCGCAACCAGGATGCACTGAAGATTCTTATCGGTTTGGCACACGCCACGGTAATTCCGGCAGAACCGACATCCAATGTTGAACAAGTGCCAAGCGCTGAATCAAGCTTGATCGAACAATGGCTTGCAGCGTTGCAACAAGCTAACCTTAGGCAGCCGGACGCAATCGAGGTGCCAATTAACCAAGGTCAAGCAACTGCCGCCGGACACTTTAAAGCCCAGCGGGTTTTAGTGTTCATCGAAGCGATTAGCGACGAATTAAAAAATCAATTACAAGATAAAGGCTGGCAAGTGCTGGATTTCTCAGCGCAAGATCAATGGCCCAGCCTATTTGTCCAATACGCCGATCTCATCGGTAAAAAATAAGAGAACATCGCATGAATATGCCTGCCGCCAATTTTAGTATTGGTAACCTCGTTCGCGCTCGTGGTCGCGAGTGGGTGGTACAACCCGAATCTAAAGCCGACTGGTTACGACTACGGCCATTAGGTGGTGCGGATGATGAAATCATTGCCCTGATACCGGAGCTGGAATTTCAGCAGGTCGAACCGGCTACCTTTCCTTGGCCTGATCCCGAAAAACCAGGTAACCATGCGGCTGCATTATTGTTACGTGACGCCTTGCGCTTGAAATTACGTGCCGGTGGCGGCCCGTTTCGTTCCTTTGGCAATATCGCAGTCGAACCGCGAGCCTACCAACTGGTGCCCTTATTGATGGCTTTACGCCTGACCACCGTTCGGCTACTGATTGCCGATGACGTGGGTATTGGTAAAACTATCGAAGCAGGCTTGATCGTTCGCGAGTTGATGGATAGAGGCGAAATCAACCGTCTAGCGGTACTGTGTCCACCTCACTTGGTTGATCAATGGCAAAGCGAATTGGCCGAACGCTTCAATTTGCAAGCAGTCGCGCTAACCTCGGCTAGTGCTGCTCGCATTGAGCGTGACTTGCCTCATGGTGTTAGCCTGTTTGACCATCATCATTGTGTTGTCGTGAGTTTGGATTACATCAAAAGCGAACGTCATCGCGAACATTTTCTAACCATCGCGCCGGAATGTGTCATTGTTGACGAAGCCCATACCTGCGCCAGTAGTGGTCAGGGTAAACAATTGCGCTTCGAGTTGTTGCAACGACTGGTTGCCGATGAAGAACGTCATTTGCTGCTGCTCACCGCCACGCCGCATTCCGGCGACGAAGCGGCTTTCTATAACTTGCTGTCTTTGCTTAATCCCAAATTCGCTGAGCTACAACACAAAACATCCGCTAATGATCCGTTAAGACAAGAACTAGCTCGCCATTTCGTGCAGCGCCGCCGTAAAGACATAGACGAATGGCACGATACGCGTGGATTTCCTAAGCGCATGACTACTGAAATCACTTATCAACTCAGTGGTGCTTGGGGGCAATTTTTCGATGACGTGCAAAGCTATTGCCGCGAGTTGGCGGAATCGGTGGAAGCAGCGGGCAACGGTAATGCCCGCCTGATCTGGTATGCCACACTTGCTCTGCTGCGCTGTGTCGCTTCATCACCTGCGGCAGCGGTGAAGGCATTAAATACCCGTTTAGCCGGAGCGTTGGATAACGACAGTTGTCTGAGCGATGATCGCTTGTACGATGGTCAAGCCGACAATTTGGCCGGTAGCGATTTGGAGCCACCCGCGCAATGGCAAGATGTCGGCAGATTGCAAGACCTGATCTCCCAAGCCGAAAGCCTGAGCGGTAAATCCGGTGACCCCAAGCTGGCGATACTTATCGAGCACATCAGACATCTACTCGAAGAAGGTTATCACCCCGTCGTATTTTGCCGTTACATCGCCACCGCTCATTATGTGGCCGAACAACTGCGCAAACAGTTTCCCGCGATTACCGTGGAATCGGTAACCGGCGAATACACGCCGGAAGAACGTGAGCAACGCGTGCAAGCCATGGAAGAGGCAGATCAACGCCTTCTGGTGGCAACCGATTGCTTGTCGGAAGGGATCAACTTGCAACATCTTTTTACCGCCGTAATCCATTACGACCTTGCTTGGAATCCAACCCGACACGAACAACGTGAGGGTCGCGTCGATCGATTTGGTCAGCAAGCGCCGCAAGTGCGCTGTTCAATGCTGTATGGCCAAGACAATCCGGTTGATGGATTTGTCTTGAATGTCATTCTGCGTAAAGCCGAGGCCATTAAACAAGAACTCGGCGTCTTGGTGCCAATGCCGGAAGACGAAACCCGCATCAATCAAGCACTAGTCAAAGCCGCCTTGATGAGACGCGGTGAATCCAACAAAGCGCCCAAACAGTTCAGCCTGTTTGATTTCGGCGAAGCCGAAGAGCCATTGAAGCCTTTGCAGGCCCAATGGCATGACGCACTGGAAAAAGCCAAAACCAACCGCACAGTGTTTGCTCAGCGCCGTATCCGCCCCGAAGAAGTCATGCCGGAGTGGGAAAAGCAGCAAGCCGCATTAGGCACCGAGGAAGATGTCAAACGCTTCGTGCAAACCGCTTGCGCCAGGCTGAATGCGCCGCTAGAAGTCGGTAAACGCAATAACTACAAACTGTTGCCGCAACACTTCCCAGAAATTTTCAAACAACGACTGGCTGACGAAGGCATTGAAAAGCCCTTACTGCTGAATTTTACTGAATTGCACCGTAGCCATCCTGTCGTCACCTTGTTGGCGGAACATCTGCTGGAAGAAGCGCTGTTAGGTGAAAAGCCTTTGGCCGCCCGCTGTGCAGCCACCGTCACCGAAGCCGTTGATGTTGTCACGACGTTGTACTTGCTGCGCTTACGCCATCAACTCAGTTATGTGCGCCGTCGCCAACCCTATCAATTGATGGCTGAAGAAACTGTGACTTTAGCGGTCCGCGGGCGCAGCCAACCTGAATGGCTGATCAATGAAAATGCCGCTGTTTTGCTCAAATGCCAGCCCAGCGGCAACTTGCCTGCTGAGGTGATGCAACGCGAAGTTAGGCAAGCCCTGGATTTCATCCAATCGCAATCAAGCCGAATCGAAGAGTTGGCTCAGCAACGTGCTGAAGCCTTGCTTTCAGATCATCGTCGCGTGCGCGAAGCGGCCCGCGATGTCGGGCAATACAATGTCAGTCCTTGTTTGCCAGTGGACATCATAGGCGTTTATGTCCTGTTACCAGACGCCCTGTAAGGAAACATCATGAAACGCGTCAGAAAAAACCATTCCACCATACTGAACCTGCCGACCTTGCGCTTGGAAGGCGGCCTATTCTTGCCCGATCAACTGGAAAAAGCCGCCCGTGGCCAAGCCTCACAGCAGTCCGAGGCCGACTACCGAATACCAGCCGGTCTAAAACTCAAAGACGAATACAGCCGCGCCTTCCAGATTGCTTCGGCGCAATGGAAACAATTTGCCCCCAATCTGGAACGCAAGGATATTGATCCAGCTCAGGTTACTGTCAAATTCGTAGGTGACTTGCTGCGCGATGCGTTGGCTTACCAACCCATCGACTTGGTCAGCGGCCTGACTGTCGGCGAACGCCAGTACCCGATCACCACGTTAGCGGGCAACAACATTCCTGTCGTTATCGCACCGCATACGCTCGGACTGGACGAACCCGATCCACGCTTTGCCATCATCGGCAGCGGTGCCCGTAAGAAAAGTGCATTTCAATTGGCGCAGGAATTCATTAACGCCAGTACCGACCATCTTTGGGCGATTGTAACCAACGGCAAGCAATGCCGTCTGTTGCGTGATGCCAATACCCTGACACGCCCCAGCTTTTTGGAATTCGATCTGCAAGACATGCTGGACGGCCAGAATTTCGCCGAGTTCGAAATGGCTTGGCGTATTCTGCATGCCAGCCGCGCTGGAATTCATGCCGAATGCATTTGGGAAGCGTGGCGTGGCGAAGGCCAACGTGAAGGCACCCGTGTAAGGGATGGTTTGCGCCAAGGTGTGACGGACGCCTTGCTCCAGCTTGGCAATGGCTTCATTCAACACCCAGCCAACGAAAAGCTACGCCTGGATTTACACGAAGGCCGTTTGAGCAAAGACGACTATTTCCAGCAATTGTTGCGTTTGGTCTATCGGTTTATCTTCCTGTTCACGGTCGAAGAACGGGGCGTCTTGCATACCGACGACGAGACACCCGCCGCCATAGCCGCCCGTAAAGCCTATGCCGAAGGTTACGCGCTGGCCCGTTTGCGTACCCGTTGTTTGCGCCGCCATGCCCGCAATCCATTCGACGACCAATGGCAATCGCTACGTATCGTTTTCCGCAGCTTGGCTCATGGCGAACCGCGTCTGGCATTACCGGCGTTGGGCGGTTTGTTTGCCGTCAGCCAATGCACCGATCTGGATACCGCCAGCTTGAGCAACGCCAGTTTGTTGGATGCCGTCAAACAATTGCGCTGGTCGAATGTCAGCGGCAATTTGGCACCGGTCGATTACCGCAACATGGGTACCGAAGAACTGGGTTCGGTCTATGAAAGCCTGTTGGAACTGGTAGCGGAAATCGATATTCCCGCCCGTCAGTTCGGTTTTGTCGGCTTGACCAGCGAAGGCAGCACCCAAGGCAACGCCCGCAAAACCACCGGTAGTTATTACACGCCGGACAGTTTGGTACAAGAGCTGATCAAATCCGCGCTCGATCCGATCATCGAAGATCGTTTAGCCAATAACCCCGACAATCCAACCGAAGCCTTGCTCAGCATCAAGGTCATCGATCCCGCTTGCGGCAGCGGCCATTTTCTGTTGGCCGCTGCACGCCGTCTGGCCGAACGCTTGGCGGCTTTGCGCGCGCCGGAAGGTGCGGTCAGGCCGCAAGATTACCGCCATGCACTACGCGAAGTCATCAGCAAATGTATCTTCGGCGTCGACCGTAACCCAATGGCCATTGAGCTGGCTCGCACCGCGTTGTGGTTGGAAGGCTTCGAAGAAGGCTTGGCGCTGTCGTTTTTGGATCACCATCTGATCTGCGGCGATGCGCTGATCGGCTTGACCGACCTCAAGCAACTGCAATCCGGCATACCCGATGCGGCCTTCAAACCTTTGTCCGGCGACGACAAAGCCGTTTGTAAAGACATCGCCAAAGCCAATAAAGAAGCGCTGAAAGCCTTCAGCAAGCTAAAAAATAACCAAAATCTGGACATTGCCATCGACGATGCCGCTGGTTTATCGGAGTTGGAAGCTTTGGAAAATTTGCCTGATTCGACACCGGCGCAAGCGGCCATCAAGGAAGCAGCCTACCGCGAGTTTTTGCAGCATGCCAAAGAACATAAGCTCGGCCATGCCGCCGATTTATTGATCGGCGCATTTCTGACACCGAAATCTGACGAGCAGGCAAAAATCTCCACGCCGACCAGCCAAAACCTGTATCTGGAACTGTATACCGACCAATCTGCCGGTGACCTGCATGGGGTTTATCAAACCGAACGTTTGGCAACTGCCCGACAGCTCTGCGCGGAAGCGCGGGTATTGCATTGGCCATTGATCTTCCCGCAAGTGTTCGCCAAGGGCGGTTTCGATTGCGTGCTGGGTAATCCGCCGTGGGAGCGGATCAAGCTGCAAGAGGAAGAGTTTTTCGCTACCCGTAATAGGTATGTCGCGGAAGCCAAAAATAAAGCTGAACGCTCGCAACGCATCGACTGGTTGGCTCAGGGCATTTTGGCGCAGCAGCTATATCCCGAACTACAACAAGCGCTGCATGAGTGCGAAGCCGAGCGGCGTTTATACCAGGAGTTTATCAACGCCCGCCGTACTGCCGAGGCCGCCAGCATTTTTGCGCATGTCAAAGGCGACGATGGCGGACGCTATCCGTTGACCGGCGTGGGTGACGTGAATACCTATGCTTTGTTTGCCGAAACCATTACCCAGATTACATCAGAAAAGGGTCGCGCCGGATTCATTGTGCCCACCGGAATTGCGACCGACGACTCCACCAAAGCCTTTTTCTCAAGAATGATTGAGACAGGCAGATTGTTCGAACTGCTGGCGTTTGAAAATGAAGAATTCATTTTTCCAGCAGTCCATCATTCTTTCCGATTCTGCTTACTGGTCATTGCGGGACAAAATCAAATTGAAACTGCCAATTTTGCATTTTTCGCCCGTCAGCCATCACAAATCCATGATGAACGCCGCCGCTTCCAACTATCCCGCAGTGATTTTGCCAATATCAACCCAAATACATTGACTTGTCCTGTATTTCGATCTCGAATGGATGCTGAATTAACGCGCAAGATTTACCAGCGCGTGCCGGTGTTGATCCGCGAAGCGCGCGGCAAAAGGTCGGAGTTGAATCCATGGGGCATTCGTTTCATGACGATGTTTCATATGTCTGGCGATAGCCATTTGTTTGCCGACACCTTAGACGACAACAAATTGCCCTTGTACGAAGCCAAGATGATTCACCAGTTTGATCATCGCTGGGCGAGTTATCGGGTTGAGGATGGAATGGATGTTTCGGGCGATGTCAGTCTGGCTGAAAAACAAGACCCTGATTTTTCAGTGATGCCGCGTTACTGGGTGGACAAGGCGGAAGTCGATCTGCGTTTGCGGGATAAAGGATGGGGGTGTAACTGGTTAATGGGTTGGCGAAATATTGCCAGAAGCACTGACGAGCGCACATTCATATCTTCGGTAATGCCAAAGTATGCTGTGGGTCATTCTATGCCTTTATGGTTATTGTCCGAGTCTCCCAATAAGGCAACCGCATTTTTAGCAAATATGACCGCACTAGTTTTTGATTATGTTGTCAGACAAAAATTGGGTGGCACAAACATGACATTTGGGTATTACAAGCAGATACCAGCAATACCCCCCGATTTCTACACCGAAACAGACCTCAACTTCATAGTACCCCGCGTCCTGGAACTGACCTACACCGCCCACGACCTGCAATCCTGGGCTAAAGACCTCGGCTACGACGGCTCGCCATTTACTTTCGATCCCGAACGCCGCGCGGGGCTTCGAGCCGAACTCGACGCCTGGTACGCCAAAGCCTATGGCATGACCCGCGACGAACTGCGCTACATCCTCGACCCCGCCGACATCATGGGCGACGACTACCCATCCGAAACCTTCCGCGTACTCAAAAACAACGAACTCAAACAATTCGGCGAATACCGTACTCAACGTTTGGTACTCGCTGTATTCGACCGAATGGCCGAGGCGGAAGCAAAAGGCATTGTTTACCAAAGTCCCTTACTACCATTGCCGGGCCAACATTTAGCGGACAGTTACTCGCCGCAAGGCATTATTCGTGATCGAACCGATGCCACACTGGCAGGCTTGTTGTTAGCCATGATTCGGGAAAAGGAATCGGTTTTGCAGCGACAACTCGATTTGGCTATGCTGATGACTTCTCGTCGTTCAATGATCGATCAGTTTGCCGTTCCGGCGCAAAACTTGTTGACGCGTCTGCACGAAAGTGGCGTTTTCGAATCCGAACGATTGGAACGCATTCATCCATTATTGGGTTATTTTGAAGAGATCGGAGCCATCAAAATGGATCGCAATGGTTTGATAAGCTTACAATCCAATTCGGCACCGGAAGGCGTAATAATCGAAACCGACACGCCACTGCTGGCACAAACTTTGTTAAAAGCTGCCGATGAAAAGTTAAATCGACCAGACGCTTCCATATTGGGCGACGATCGATCATCAGCCAAATTTGGCTAGGAAAACCGCATGGAAGGGATCATAGATTACCTTTACGGACAACAAGCCAGTCCAAATCTGTGGATCGAACGCTTAGCTATTTTCAGCGAACCGAAAGCAGAGTGCAGTATTCGCTCGATTTCCTTTCGTCGTGGTTTGAATCTGATTTGGGCGCATGAGCCAATTGCCGGCACGCATACCGGTGTCCATGCCGCAGGCCACGGCGTTGGCAAAACCTCGCTGTGCTTGTTGATTCGGTACTGCCTGGGCGATTATGCAAAATCGGTAATGACGCTTCGAGAAGAACTCACCCGCGAGTTTCCGAACGGTGGCGTGGGTATGGTTGTTCATGTTGATGATCAGACCTACAGTATTTTCCGTTATTTCAATGCCTACAAAGAAGGCTTGGCTGAGGTCGGTAGCGATCTGGAATCTTTGATCGCTAACGGCAATGGCCAAACGTCTTACAAGGAATTCGAAGGTTTTTTGGCGACTGAAATGATGTCGAAAGTATCACCCAGCGCTATTCCCGAAACAGAACAAGCCATAGAATGGCGCCATCTGTTAGCTTGGCTGACGCGCGATCAAGGCGCCCGCTTCAAATCGTTTTTTGCTTGGCGAGAAGGCGAAGGCATCGGCTTTCAACGTGCCAGACAAGACCCGCCCATTGTGATGCGTGCAGTGTTGGGGCTACTAAATCAGGAAGAGTCGGAATTATTGGTTCGCATCCATTCGTTCGAACAAGAGTTGAAACGTTCGCAGCAAGAAACCGAACGCTTAAAACAAGAGCCAAACTTGATACGTCGCCGCATCGAGTCCGAATTACGAGCTTGGTTGCAAGTTGGCGATGACTTGCCACTACGTTCTGATGATCTATTCAAAGAATCGGTTGAAGACAAAGTCAACGATGCTCGGCAAAAAGCTCAAGCGAGATTGGCCGAAGCGAATATTGAACTGAATCGCTCCAACGATCAATTATTCAAACTGCGTTTGGAATTGACCGAGTTAGAAAGGCAGTACCAACTTGCCGAGCAGGAATTTGACTTGTTCGATGAAGCAAAGGCACAGAATGATCGAACAGCCCAAAGGATCAGTAACCGCTGTGAAATTCTGCAAACGCGCTTAGGTACTTGCATAGAGGCGAATATTCCCTTCCAGAACTGCACCCATATCAAGGATGAAATCAAACAACTGCAAGGCACCATCAGCCTGAAAGGCCATCGCGATAAAAAGCTACTCCAAGAAAACGAGAAATATTGGACTGAGCGAACCGATAACGCTTTGGCCGGCATGGAACTGCTCAAGCCTCAACTTGCGTCAATAAAAAGTCGGATTGATTCGCTGGAGCAAATTTCTTCGTCCAACCAAACCAGACGAGACACCGCGCTAATTGATGTAAATCGCGCTACCAGATTGTTAGAAGAATTGGAGCGATGGGAAAAAGTGTATGGTTCTCCAGAATCTGGTGAATCAATTCGCCAATCAGAGCAAAATACAAAAAAACTGATCGATCAAGTTGGTTTTGCCAGTGTACGACTCAAATTGAGCCAAGCAGAGCGTAGCAATCGTCAAAAACGTCTGGACGAACTGATGAATGCCTTGGTGCAACATCTGTTTTCCGATACCACTGCCGGTAGCTTTGTTATTCGTGACGAATATTTCCCGTTTCAACTATCGGTAAATGGCGGTGAAGCCTATTACGTTTTGGAAGTGTTACTCGGCGATTTAGCTTGTCTTCTGGACAGCACTGATTCAGGCAGCGCCTTTCCTGGCTTCCTAATTCATGACTGTCCAAGAGAAGCAGACATGAGTCCTGTCCTTTATGAAAAGCTGCTTTCTTTGATGTTGCAAATAGAGCAGCAAGCCTATTCAGGCGAAATACCTTATCAGTACATTGTAACGACCACATCTCCACCACCCGCCGAGTTAAGGAACGCTCCTTTCCTTCGCGAAACACTCGATCCTAGCACTGATGACGGTCTGTTATTTCGCAAACGGTTTAAAATCGAACGGCAGAAAAATTTCTTTTAAACCGGCTCGCTGTTATTTATAAATCATTCGCCTCTAAATTGAATTTGAATTTGTTTTCCGTCGTGTAGACCGATGCGATTATTTTGATCAAAAATCACCGTAATGACTCTGAATTTATTGCAACGCTCGTTAATTGAAAAGGCAGGCTATGAAAACGGCTTTGAAAACAGCAATTCGGTTGGTAATTCCGAAGTTTGTTTAAGCTCCGCCCGGCACTCATCAGAAATTACCATAGCTTGCCACGGCAGTGATGATCAATTACTTGTTAAAGTAAATTCGGGTATTACCGGTGGCTTGATTGCAGAAATAAGCCGCTCCTTTGCCAAACATCAAATTGGCGACGACACGTATTTATTGCCAAACATTACGCAACTTGCCTATTTTTTGCGCCGAGCCTCTGCTTTAGCTCAAGCATTGCCAAACCAGGCCGTCATTCAGTTTCATAAAGAGATTGATGATGTGATGGCTACGGTGCCGGGTAGTATCAAAAATACTGAGGTTGAACGTTTAGTCAAACAGCGAATAGGGCAAGATCGATTTCGAAGTATTATGCTCGATTATTGGGGTAATGCCTGCGCGGTCACGGGGCTTTCTGTGACCGAAGTCTTGAGGGCGAGTCATGCAAAGCCTTGGTCTGAATGCGCATCTGATGAAGAGAGATTAGATGTATTTAACGGCTTTTTGCTCTGTGCGAATCTAGACGCTCTTTTTGACCGATTTTTGATCACCTTCGACACAGATGGCTTGATAGTTGTGTCAGGAAAAATTGATATTAATCAGCGTAACCTACTTGGGATTACCCCTTCACTTAAACTTAGGTGGCTGACTGACAATCACCAGTCATATCTCGATTATCATAGAAGCGTGTTTTATTCATCAGATATCCCGAATTGTTAACTAGCAACTGATACAGTATTCCACTGGCTACTGATATTTTTGGGGTTACTCTGGATTGCGATACTGGGATTGCCTTATGGAAGATGCTATTCGAGTTGGCCTAAAAGGCGAGCCTGCCGGTCAAGTCAGCAAAATTGAAGCTGATCAGGCAGTCAGGATGAAAACCAGGCTGGAAAATAGAAAATCAAAGAGCCTCTAGCGCGTCGGTGTTTGGTAGGTTGATGTGAAAGCAATACATTACCTGCGGCTATAAAACTGGAGTTCCCACCGTGGGAGTGATTGCTTGGCGGCACTGGTGACAACACGGATGGCATTGATTGCTTGGTTATACTGAGTAGCGGTGGTGATCTCTGTCCAGTTAAGCTTATTCCGAAGCGTTGTTTTGGCGAGGACTATGCGATCTAAGGGGCAGTGCGGCGGCGCATCCACATGCTCAAGCTTGTCTGCAATTAATAAACAATTCCTGAACTCTTGGATCACTCAATATAGAGTCAAGGATATCCCTGACGTGTTTGATAAACTTGAAGACTTGATAAGGCTTTATGTTTGCAGTATTGATAGCAATTACAGGGTATTCTTCTAGGTTATGATTATATATTGGCTGTCCAAAGTCAAAGTTGAATGCAACACCATTAACGGTTGCTTCAGGAACACTCAATTCGAATATCAACAAAAAGCCATTTTCTACGAAAACCTTATTTTGAAATAAAGCAGACAAATAGCTCAGTCTAAATTTTTTATTCGCGTCAAAATCATTCTTCTGGAGCAATGCTAGAGCGGGTAAGCTTTTGTGATCAGCACGATAGTTGGCGATGCACTTTCGAATCCTAGAAAGCCAATAAACATTAATTGGCTCGTCATTAGGTGATTCAAATAGTATGGTTTTTTGTTTGTCAATCAAGCCAACTTCGACACCAAAATAGAAATCGCCATAACCTGATTTAGATAGATACTTTTTGGGAAGATGCTTACTCATATCGCTAGCCCTTCCCATATAGTCATATATTTCCTTATTGTTTGCCTTCTGAACAAAAGAAGGCAAGACAACCGGAAAGTCTTGAGTAATCTTAGTTAATAGTTCAGCATTGTCAGTTTTTATTCCTATAGTATCCATTCAGTACCTCTATAAATTCTTCGTCCTGTTTTTCAGTCATTGAAAGATAGTTAATGTTATTAGCGTTAGTATTGCTAGTCATTCCTAATCCAACTAAGTAATCTTTAATCCCAATAGAATAATTTGCAGTAAATCCATAATCTAGCTTCAACACTTCGACGGCATATTTGGCTATATGTGCTAATAATAAAGTATGAACTTTTTTATAAACCGGATTATCTAGGTTGTGCTCAATATTCCATGGCGCTCCATTTAAATACTCTATGTTAAATACTTTTCGATTAACGTCGAAGCTGCTTGGATAAGTAATTATGCATGCGGCTTGAATATCCTCATCAGCTTCTAACCAAAAATATAAGATTTCACCTTCGTTTTCTATCCAATTTGGATTACTTATATCAACTAGATAATTGGCAAGACCAGCATTATCTAAACTCTGCTGTTGTTCGCAAATTTCCATATTATTGACAATAAGTTCGCGTAATGCCATGGCGTAACTGTACCAATCATTTTGACATTTCTCAGCTATATTTCTATCTTCATTTAAAGAAACTTTATAATCATATAATTTTCCATTTGAGTCTTTCAATGTGCCTGTATATATTATAGCTTCCAGTTTGCCATATTGTGAATAGAATTTAGTTACTAAATTTTTTAATTTGCCGAATATATTGCTCATTAATTTATAAATTTGTTGAGTTTAATTTAATTAAAGAAAGTTCTCATGGCGAAAGCTATCAAGTTTTTTGGTCGATCGCTAAGAAAGCCAAAAATAAATTGTCTGCTTGAATTGCGCAAACTAAGCGATATTAAACCATGATTTTGACCTAATTTCACAATTAGGCAGGTAGTTTAGCTACAAGGCTTCGAGTGATATGTTGTCTAATTTCGAATGTAGTACACCTCGATATAGTCAAAGACGTGTTGCTTGGCTTGGTGACGCATTAAAACCGTTGCGGGATCACTTCCACTTTCAAACTGTGTTTCCAGCTTTCATGGCGGCGTTGTTTGACTATGATGATCGACAAAAAATACTACCGTTGCTGGAAGAACTTGGAATTGGTTTTGTGCCTTACAGCCCATTGGGGAAAGGCTTTTTAACTGGGAAAATTGATGACACAACCCAGTTTGACAGTAACGATTTCCGAAACGTGCTTCCACGCTTTACGCCGGAAGCGCGAAAAGCCAATCAAGCTTTGGTCGATCTTCAGGTTAAAATTGCCGATGAAAAACAGGCAACGCCCGCTTAAATAGCCCAGTAACGGTTGAGGTGGATCGGCGTTGGACGGTCAGTCACATCGCTACCTCAATCGATGCTGTGGCAAGCGGTTATGGATTCGCCTGGCTGCCGGAAACGCAAATAAGCAAGGAATTAGTCGCCCCTGAAAAAGCCGAAAGTTTCATAGATACTTGGCCTTATGCAGGCAGCAAGAATTGCTTGACGGATGAAGTCATCCCAAGCCGAGACAGTAGCACCCCAAAACGAGGCCAAAAAATCCTCAACCGCCTGAGGATCAAACGGATGTTGTGGCCGGCAGCGCACAGGATGGCATGCAGTGCATCGCCCAGTTCGCCTTTCAGGTAGTTGCGCCCCAATAAGCCGTCGTTCTTCAAGTGACCGATGATCGGTTCGATGGCGTTGCGACGCTTGAGTGCGCGTTTGAGTCGTCGGGTATCCACGCCGCGTTTTTGCCGGGCTTTGTAAATCGTGACCCCGGGTAGCTCGACGCCCCGATAACCCAAATCCACAAACGCTTCTTTGGCGCGGGTGCCGCTCAGAATTTCCGCCTGTTCCAGACACGACTCCAGGGTGTGTCCATCATAAGGATTGCCTGGAAAGCTGCGAGCGCCGAGCACGAAATTGCTTTTGTTGGTGACGGTGATGCCCACTTTGACGCCGAATTCATATTTCTTGTGTGCCTTGCCTTTGGCAATGCATTCCACTTCCGGGGCGTGAAAACTGTACAGTTTGTTTTTATCCTGCGGTTGCTGATTCAAAATCCGTTGGGTTTTTTCCAACGTCTCTTTGAACGCCGATTTGACGGCGTCGGATTGCTTTTCCAATTGACGCTCAATGTCCCGATACACCCGGCCCACCAAGGTTTTCAATTGTTTAAGCATTTTACGCTTCCGTTTCATTTGCTTGGCATGGCTGTAGCGGTTGGCCATCAGCAATAGATAAGGGGCCTTACGGTTATAGTTTTGCCGCAACGGAATTTCATGTTGCTCGGCCAAACGCACCAGGTGCTGGCGGCAACGTTCGTATAATTTGCCATCCGTCGGATAGGTGATGGCTTTCTCCTGGACGGTGCTATCCACCGTCACCGATGCAAAGTCCTGCTTTTTCACGGTCTGGCTGTCGACGCCAGCCTGAATCGTCACCGATAACATCCACTCGCATCCGGCTTCACCGATCCGCTTGCGCCAATAGGTCAGCGAGGTGGGGTGACAGGGCATCTGGTGTTGGAAGTACTCTGCGCCACAAAAGTATTGCCAATAGGGATTTTCCAGCCACTGTGCCACGACCGCTTCGTCGGAACGGGCAAAGGCATGTTTGAGGTAATGAAGCCCGGCAATCAGTCGGGTCGGCAAGGCGGGCGCGCCTTGATTCTCAATGAAAAACTCGCCAAAGGCATCATCCAGGACTTTCCAATCAATCAGATTAGCCAGTTGGTAAAGTTCATGCCTCGGATTTAATAGATCGGCCAGAGGGGTGTTGAATAAATCGATTTGGCCGCTCGTTTCTTGGGATTTTGGCTTCATTTTGAATAACAATTTGCAAGAAATTAATATCTATTCTACCACTTCCTTGCAATTATTACCCGCCTACCGGGTGATTTATTTCTTGTTATTCAATGATTTAACTGCATGACCAGGGCTTTTCAGGGACGACGAATTAGAGGCGGGACTACTCAAGCCATTGCCTTTGCAAGAGGGCGCGACCAGAGAAATACCCCTATATCTGATTGTGACCCGTTCAGACTTTGCTGGCCCAGGCGTGGAGCACTTGGCGACTCTATTGAAAGAATCAGCGAATTTTTAATGGAAGAATGATAGCCATATAAAGTGTTCAAGCTTGATTTCACGGCAACGTAAAAGCAACGAAAGACAAGTTATCCCAAATGCCTGTCGACTGTAGCCCCAAGCCAACACCTTGCCAAAAACTCAGCCATCCTAAAACGTCGTTACGACAACCCACCAGCAGGCATCCACTCAGCCCGTCAAAAAATTTTTTTCACGTTTCGATGACGCACCTGTCTAACTGCTCCGGCCCGCCTATAATAGAGGTTCCTAACATTATTGACTTCAGGTGTAAAGATGACAAACAAAAATATTTCTTCTGCTGACGTAAATCCCGGCAAAAAGCTCAGTGGCAAACAATGGGGTCTGATCCATTTTGATCAAGAGCTTGAGCGTTTAATTTCTGCACGGCAAGAATGCAGCTTTGAAAATTTGACTCAAGAAGATGCAGAGATATTAGCTATATTCGCCGAAAGAGTGCGAAATGTTGCATCAACATTGTATTTAACCAGCAAACCCATCAAACATTAAGCAGCGGAGCGAGCACAGTCGCGCAAAGGAATGCGCGGAATGCTTTCGACTAACCAGCGTTTGCGTGCCGATAAAAACTAATTCTTTATTCATGGAAAACTAAAGTGTTAGTCCATCAAAGCATTTAGATAGTCATGCGTCGAATCCATTTTTGCAGTAGACAGCGCGGCCTTAGTGCTTTGTGGCAATTCAGCAAGAGTGAACGCTTTGCGTGTTTGCTCTTTCAGCAACTGGTATTCTTTGAATTCTTTTTCAGAAAGAAAGTATCCGCTGATACGTCCATAAATAGTGATCGCAATAGCTCCACTCTGAATACGTTGGCGATATTGCCCAAAATTCTTTACAAATTGAGTTGCAGAAATCTCAAGCATTGCATGCCCCCTATAAATATGATTTTTTCTGAGATTACAGGCTTGTTTTTCAGGGATCATTTATTCGATTCAAAACAATCAAGCTTACAATTATGTGACAGTTTCAGAGAAACGAAAGCCAAGTTCCCCCAAATGCAAATAATTCATTCGGGCTCGTAACCCTCTACTATCTCTATCGAGCCAACGCCCTCGCTTTTACAAAGCGCTAACCAATATTCATAATTTTCGCTCATGATGCCGCTCATGCCGTACGCATTTTTTAAGCATTTATATACGCTGCCAGAGACATTAGTGAATTCATAAAAATTATCATCTTCTTTGATTTCAGTAATACCTGAAGATAGCTTCCAGCAATCCGAGCCTAAATATCCGCCGTACCATCCTGCTAAGACTTTATGAGTTGTCTCGTCACCAATTACAGTACATGCAACCACAACCCATCGGTCAGGGTTATGTATATTCATGATATTCTCCTAATTATTCAAATTGAAGTTTTTACAAATCAACAACAATCGGTTGATTAACTAATTTATATTCTTCGTCGCGCAAAGAAGCGTTGACGTAAGTTGTGCCGTTCCGCTCTGTCATGCCATACCCTTGATGGATGTGGCCGAACACATGCAGCCTTGGGCGAATCCGCTTAAGCGCCATTGTCAGGTCATTACAGCCGACATGCTCGCCGTTAACGACATCTAAAATGCCGAAGGGTGGTGAGTGTGTGATCAAAACATCTGTGTCGTCCGGTATCTGTGCCCACACATCAGCTAATTTTTGCCCACGCGGAAGATTGAAAGCCCATCCACCAAACCATGGCTGCCAAGGACTACCCCAGAATTTAACACCATAGATATCTATTCCGCTGTCCTCAAGGTAAATGCCGTGTTTAAGCAGTTTCTTTGCATTTTTAGGCGTGTAATCTTGAAACGTGAAATCATGGTTTCCGGCGATAACTATTTTTACCGCATGATTTTGAAATGATAAAAATGTATCGAACTCACTAATTTCTTCGTCATTGCCAATCTCGCATATATCGCCGGCAATTATTAAAATATCTCCATCGGGGACGTCATAATATGGATCGATATTATGCAAATCGGACATGCAAACTATGCGTATACCTAAATTCCCCTTAGCAGGCTGTTGAAATTTGCCCGCATGCCTTCGGATTTGCAACTCTTTTTCGAGTTTTTGGCAGTCTAGAAGCTTGATTAGGCCTCAAAAACCGGTTTTAGCCGGTTATATTCGCCCCGAAGGGGGTTAAATTCCGCCTTTTGGCGGATTTCAGGCGCACTACCGCCTAGGCGGTACTGTATCGCCAGCCGAAAATGGCACTCATCCGCGTCAGGTTATAAGCAGCAAAAGTAAAAATGGTTTGCGCGGCGACCTTCTTCAAACCACGGAATTTGGTTTGGCGTAGCGGGCCAACGGTCTTGGCCCAGCCGAAGACCTCTTCGATCCGTTTGCGGATTTTGAGGCTCTTGCGATAACCGTCGTGCCGCGTGGTGCGTCCGTCGATAGCCGAACCTTTTTCCTTGCTGGCGACATGCGGCGTGACTTTGCGCTGGCGTAACTTGGCGACAAAATCCTGCGTATCGTAATTCTTGTCCGCCCCCAAGGTCGCACCCGGTTTGTGGATTGTGCGCTTGACCATGGCATGGGCTGCCTCACGTTCCGCGGTTCCTGTGGCCTGGGTGACTTCGACGTCAACCACCAGACCGTTACGATTTTCCATCAAGGCATGACCGAGGAAGGCCAGCTGAGACTTGTCGCCCTCGCTCTTTTTGTACAACCGAGCATCGGGATCAGTGGTCGAACGATGGGTTTCGTTGCTGCGTTTCTCGCCTTTGAAGTTGACCGTGGGATTGCGTCCACCCTCTTCTGGTGGCGGCGTCGAGCCATCTTTCTTCACGAAACTCTTGTGCGAAGCCCACGCTTGAATCAGCGTGCCGTCCACCGAGAAATGCTCGTCGGAGATCAGCTGTTTCCACTCCGCCAAGGCCAGCACCCGTTCGAAGAACAAACGGCTGATCCGTTCGTTGAGCAAACGGTCGCGGTTGGCGCTGAAGGTCGAGTGATCCCATACCTCGTCATCCATCGTCAAGCCGACAAACCAGCGGTACAACAAGTTGAAGTCGATATGCTCCACCAGTTGCCGTTCCGAACGGATGGAAAATAGCACTTGCAACAAACTGGCGCGCAACAAGCGTTCCGGCGGAATGGAATCCCGGCCGCGGCGGGCGTAGAGCGAGTTAAACTCGTCGTTTAGCGTGGCGAGCAACAGATCGACCACTTTACGCAGCTTGCGCAAGGGATGATTCTTGGGAATTCGCGCTTCAAGAGTTCGGTAACTAAACAGTTCTTCTTGGGTGATGTCAGCGCCGCGCATAGGAACAATGCAATATATTGAAGATAGAGATATTTTATCAAATATAACAACATCTTATGAATTACTTTCACGTCTAACTCAACGAATCAATGCGGCTTGTGGGGGAGATAAAATCAACAGCCTGTTAGCCAAGTTTTTCTCCCTTGGGCTCGATCGGTAAGCCCGTGCATTCGTCCACACGATTTGCGTATGCGACAAAAAGATCGACAGCGCCTTTTATGAAATCGTCGCCGCCTACCGCTGTAATGAAAAGTTTCCCATGAATATTGTTAGCATCTATCAAGACAGGGGGAGTTTCATTTTGTTGTGCATGCAAAGTACAAAGTTCGATCAGTTTCAAAAGCATCTCAGACCAAAAATATCCCAAATCAAACATGCTATTGTTAAGCGAATTTATCGAGCTATTTTCTTCGGCAAAGTAGTTATTATTATGCTCTTTGCATAAAAATGATATCCATCCACTATCGTAATTCCGTCTCGCCGGCGCGCTACAAATCTCACAAATCAGAGATGATAGAAACTCCGCCGCTTGTTCGACTGCAATGCTATAGTCATCAACAGGCCCATGATAATAACGGAGAGTTCCAAATTTTTCTTTTACTTGAATGGCAGTAATTTCTGAATTATGTTTTGTCATTAGCTCTGAAACGACATCGATTAAGGTGTACCATCCGTCGCCGCATTCAAATCCAAAGCACATCAAAGTTATTTTGGGGTCTGCATGTCTATCACAATAAAGTGCTGGATATTTTCTGAATAATTGCTCGTCTAATTCTGGCTTCATAATTCCTCAATGTATAATCCAATACTGGTGAGTAACATCAATTTCTTGTCGAATATCATTTGCTTGTTTCCATTGTTCCCAAGCCATATCGCCTTCAAAACTCAAGCCCGGCGATCCTTCAAGAATATATTTTCGGCCGCTAAATGTTTTTAGTTGCATTGATTTGCGATCAAACTCTTGAATTGGCGATGTCACACGACCTGTCTGGAGACTTGGAATATATCCTACGAGGTGATGATTTCTGTTTGCCCCATCGTGATCAATTTCTCGAACTGACCAATTAATGATTGTTTCTTCTTTATTACGGTCGTCTGCTAACCTTGGCATACTAAAAACTGGTATTACAACTACATCCGGCTGATCCCAGGTCTTTTTAGGCATCGGCTTTGGAACAGGCTTATTCTGTAAATCAGATAAAATAAAATCGTCTACAGTAATTTCTAGTTTTTGGGTGGGATTGTAATCAGTGGTTGTTCGTAATACAGCCCGACCGCAGGCACCTATAAGTAATTTTTGCAGAAATCGTGGCTCTACTTTTGTACTAATTAATTTATCAACTACAGCTTCAGTTAGCTCTTCTTGAAATAACGTACCCCAATGATGCTTTTGTAGGATTTTTTTATAAACGGAATTCAATATCTTAGGCATCTCATTTGCGATCGGTGGGCTAACTTCAATAATGGTAAAACGTGACACTATGGGTTCTGGAATTCTTTCTTGATAATTTGCTGTTGCTACCCATGCTATGTGCGAAGCGTCAATTGGTACATCTAAGGCTTCATCAATAAATTTCGAAGCAGTTTCATTTTCAAGTAGGCTGTATAAAGAACCCAGAGAATCATAGCGTTTATCTCCGCCGGCCTTGTCAACTTCATCGAGTAGTAGTAAAGGATTGGCGCATTTACCAGCCGCAAGTGACTGAACTACTTTCCCATAACTACCTTCTGCCCATTTTGAAGAGCTCCCACTCAATATAAATCCTGCAGTGATACTCGACATACTGATGAACTCAAAATGGGTGTTAACTAATTTCGCTAGCTCGTGACAAAAAGCTGTTTTTCCGATCCCCGGCGGCCCGGCAATCAATAATGGTTGCGCTGTAAAAATTGGGTAATCGTTAAACTTGGCTAGTGCAAATTCTTGTTTGTAATACTCGATGACTTGTAAGAAGTTAGGGAATCGATTGCTCAATTCTTCAAGGTCGCCAATTATCGTTTTCGGAATTTCGACAAGTGGTAAATATCCGTTTGTATCTTCTAAATGACCAAGCAAACGCTTGCAGGTTATACGTGAATTACTGCTGCGGCCATTTTGCTCGGCGAATTCTTCAATCTTATCCGTATCAAAAACGCGCACGAGTTTTGGTTCTTTGCAATCAACGACAGGCAAGTCATCAGTTTCATGTTGTTCGACTTCAGACTTGCCGGCTTTACGTTTTAGGTATGCTGAGAATGGTTTGTTCTTGTCATGCGTATACATTTTGTTACTCGAAAATCAATAAATGGCGTTCTGGCAGTTTGACGTCAGATCGCTACTTTGGCTGTACGGATTCGTTACTGGTGCTTTTGATAGGAATTACTATACACGACACTTCAAAAAATGTCTAACAAATAGGGTGCTGTCAAATAGGGTGCATATATCTAGCGTAGCTATAAAGACCACAGTCTAATAAAGTGTCAGCTTTTTGCCGGTAGCAAGATGACAGAAGAAACTACGCTGCCTGACTTGTCGCAATTATTTGGTAGGCGTTTAGCTGTGATACGAAAGCTCCGAGGTCTATCGCAAGAGCGATTTGCAGCAGAAAGTGGGTTAGCTCGGAGCCACGTGAGCGGCATTGAGCGGGGAAAGATCAATGTTTCGTTGAGCACAATTGGAACGATTGCGCAGACATTGTCTGTTGAGCCCAAAGAGCTTCTGGATTTCTATTCAACGACTATATTGGAAACAAACGAAGGCGAGAAATTGCTCGGCGAGGGCGAGTTGAAGTGCACTAACGGAAAAAATATGCGGCCTTAAAATGTGATTACATATAAGCACCAGCAAATGATTATTAGGACAAATACCCCGTTTTTTCCAGCGTAATGCTTCATATTGCTAGTATGACGCGAGCGCAGTAACATCTGTTAATGCTACGTTAATGTCTTCCAGCATGCATACGGATTACCTGCTGGGCGTAATCATTTTTCAAGATGGGGGTGCTTGATTGTGGATAGATGTGGCAAACAGATAAGCCTGCTTCAGAGACGGTTATGAATGGCATATCCATATGATATGGTTAGACAAAAATGCTTTGTTGCGTTTTCTAGCTAAAAATGGGCAAAATTTAACAATTAAGGGGATTATTTGTTAAGTTTTAATGTTATTATTTATCGTAAATCAATAAGTTATGAGTATTTTGTTTTATGAGTGGTAGGAAGAACCTTTTTGAGACTTACCTTAGAACAAGCAAAAAGCCCCTACTCAGGGGTTTTTTTATAGCGCGCGAAATCTGTTTGTTCTGCGCCGTCTAAAACGCCACTTTACATATTATCCGCTGTCTATAGATACTCAGGCCCCTCGATATTTGCCGCAATAAACTCATCTGGTAAGCTAGCGTTTTAGAGGGCTACCTAAAGCACGGGGGCATATGTTTTTCGGTTTGCGCAACATTTTCATAGCGGATGACAAAACGTGCCGGTTGATACCCGCCGAGCAGCGTTGGCAATACACCGGGTCTGACGCTGCGACTGTCACCGATTCAGTACGTTCGTTAGTTGTTTTTAGACTGGAAGCTACACACCTGAATTGGTGCAGGATTGCTAATAAAGTGGCGGCCGGCATTGTTTTGCATGGATAACTTTTGCATTTTTATGCGTTGCGCAACCGCTGAATGTTGCAGGGTTTATCGCGGTGATTAAGGACACGCTGATTAAATTCTTCGACCCGCTCAGGGTTAACCAGCAGCGAAATCGGCATGCTGAGCGTTTTCTGCAGATCCGCTTCCAACGAATTCCCATCCACTTGACTTCAATTGTGTCTGTGGCGATACCTATTGCCGCCGGCTTGCTGCAATGGTCGCTATGGTCCGCGCTGTCGCCCCTGACCTGGAGTTTGTTTTACCCGGCGGTATTTTTAAGTGCTTACTTGGGAGGGGTGCTTAGCGGCCTGCTTGCTACGGCAATGGCCGTTTCAATGGGTATCTATTTTTTTATCCCGCCTGCGGGAAGTTTTAACATTGCGGACGTGCGCTATTACTATTCCACGGCGATTTTTGCCTTGATGGGGCTGTCGTTTAATCTGGCTTTCGAACATTGCGCCGCTCCAAAGCCGAGTTGCAGCGCATTGCCAGTTTGGAATCGGAGGTTAACCACCGGCGTTTGAACCAAGCGCTTCGTGCTGCCAACGCCGGTATCTGGGAGTGGAATTTACAGACCAACGAAAATCAATGGGATGAAGGTTTGTGGCGCCTGTATGGCTTGGAGCCGTTTGCTTGCCAAGCAAGCTACGACGTCTGGCTGTCCACTGTGCATCCGGATGATCGCGCCATCGCGCAAGCGGCAATTCACCAAGCGGTACAGCAAAATATCGAGTTGAACGTGGAATGGCGGCTTGCCGCACTAGTCGACGGCCGGGAGCGTTGGCTGATGTCGCGTGGTCAACCAGAGTTGGATGAGATAGGTCGGCCTCTACTCTATCGAGGTATTGTCTTAGACATCACCGAACGCCGGCAAATCGAGCAAAGCCTGATAGAAAAAGAACGGCTGCTGGCAGATTCTCAGGCCGTGGCTCATATTGGTTCTTGGGTTCGCTACCTACCTGGCGGCCAAGCGATGTGGAGCGAAGAAACCTTTCGGGTATTTGGCCTATCACCCGAAACCGATCAAGCCTTATCCATGGAGCAGTTGTTGGATACGGTGCATCCCGATGACCGTGCCGCCAGGCGCGCCTGGCATCAGGACTGTTTGGCGGGTAACAGCGGTAACGGTTTGGAATACCGTATTTGTACCCCGCAAGGAAAGCAGCGTTGGCTGTTGTCCAAAGCCAAACTGGAGACCACGGCCGATGGTCAACCCTGGCGCTTGATTGGGACCGTGCAAGACATCACCGAAGCCAAGCTTGCGGCCGCGGAAAAACAGCGTTGGATCGATGCATTCCGCTATTGCGGGCACGGCATAGCCATAGGCAACCCCGAGACCGGCCGCCTGGTAACCTGCAATCCGGCGTTTGCCGAGATGCTGGGTTACGACAACGCCGATCAGTTTGAAGGCCAACTCATTCTGTCCCTGTACGCGCCGGAATACGTCGAATCGGCCGCACAGCGTCTGCATGAAGCCGACCAATTCGGCAAAATACGTTACGAATCGGTTTATCGGCGCCAGGATGGTTCTAAGTTTGACGTGGCGGTGGATTTGGTCAGCGTCAAAAATGCCGAGCAAAAGGTGATGTATCGGGTGGCCACGGTACAGGACATCAGCGTGCGGAAAAAACAGGAAATGGAATTGCTGCAATATCGGGATCATTTGCAGAACCTGGTCGAACAGCGCACGGAACAGCTCAACCAAGCCTTGCAACGCGCAGAGCATTTGACGCAGGTAAAAAGCAGTTTTGTGGCGAATATGAGCCACGAAATCCGCACGCCGATGAATGCGGTGCTGGGGTTTTGTTATTTGCTGGAACAACACACGCTGAACGAAGAAGAACGCAGTTTGGTGCGGAAAATTCGTGATGCCGGGCGTTCTTTATTGGCGATTATTAACGATATTCTGGATTTTTCCAAAATCGAGGCCGGGCGCCTGGAGATCGAAAACCTGCCGTTCCGGCTCAGCGATATGTTCGATCACCTTGCGGCCTTGATGGCGGCGGCAGCCGACCACAAAAATCTGGAATTGATCATTATCCCGCCGGCTGGTGTCGATGCTCTGATCGGCGATGGCCTGCGCATTCAACAAGTCTTGATTAATTTACTCGGCAATGCGATTAAATTTACCGAAAAAGGCGAAGTCGTGTTGCGCGTGACTGTCGATGATTGGCAAAGCGGCGATACGGTGGCGGTGCGCTTTGCCGTCAGCGATACCGGTATCGGTATTTCCGAACCGCAATTGGACGATGTGTTTGCCGCCTTTACCCAGGCAGATAATACAATCAGCCGCCGCTTTGGCGGCTCCGGCCTTGGCTTGGCAATTTGTCGCCAGCTGGTGAATTTGATGGGGGGCGAGTTGCGGGTAAACAGCGTAGCCGACCAAGGCAGCGAATTTTGGTTTGTCCTGCGGTTGCAGCGGCATCTTGACTGCAATCCGGCGCAGTCTCTCCCGCATTTGCACCATTTGAAATTGCTGGTGGTCGATGATTGTGAGGCTACGCGCGAAGCCGTCAATACCTCGGCGCGAAGTCTTGATTGGTATGCCAATGCCGTCGACTCGGGTGAGGCGGCAATCGTCGAACTGCTCGCCAGTTTGGAACGCGCCGAGCCTTATGACGTGCTGCTGCTGGATTGGCCTATGGCGGATGTCGACGGTACGAGTATAGCCGAAGCTATCCGCGCTTCATTGGCGGCGGTTAACGCAGATCAGCCGCGTATAGCCATTATCTTGATGATCAGCTCATCCAATTCCCGGGAACTGCTGGCGGTTGATGCCGACATGAAGCATGTCGAGGGGATATTGAGCAAACCGGTAACCCCTTCCGCATTGTATAACGCCGTCGCGGCGGTATTGTCGAAATCCCCGCCGCTGCCAGTTTTGCCGGATAAATCGTGCAATTCGGCAGGCACACGTATGCAAGGTCTGCGAATACTGGTGGTGGACGATAGCGACATCAACCGCGAAGTGGCGAGGCGCATTTTGGAGTCGGAGGGCGCGCAAGTCAGCTTGGCGTGCGACGGCCAAGACGCGGTGGATTGGTTGTTTAAAAACCCTGGTGCTGTGGATTTGGTATTGATGGATGTGCAAATGCCGCGCATGGACGGTTATGCCGCCACTCGGCGGATACGCAAAAATCCGGCGTGGTCTGATTTACCTATCCTGGCACTCACGGCCGGCGCCTTTAAAAACTTGCAGGAAGCAGCGCTGGAAGCCGGTATGAACGATTTTATCGCCAAGCCCTTTAACGTACCGCAAATGCTGGCTTTGATCAGGCGTTGGACAGGAAACAATTCGCCGCTCGGAGTGACGGGGCTGGCATCCGGCGACCCGGATGACGGGTTAATTCCCCGCGGCCAATCCGCCCCAGTCATTGTGCCGACAACTCCAGACCCAGACGATTGGCCGGGAATCGATGTTAACGCCGGCCTGAAAATGTGGCATAAGCGCGATCTTTACCAGGCCTATCTGGCACGCTTTGTCGAGCAGTATCGCACAGCCGGACGGGACATTAGTGTCGCTGCCGAGCAAGGTCAACTTGCCGAGCTTGCCACCCTGACGCACAAGTTAAAAGGCGCGGCTTACGGTTTGGCTCTGAACGAGGTAGCCAAACGCAGCGTCGAACTGGAAACGGCCTTGCATCACAGTCAGCCGTTGGCTGCGGCCGCCGCAGCGCTGCAACAGGCGCTTGACGTGGTGATCATCAGCATCGGTAACTTAAGCACAAACTCCCTGTCACCGCTTGACCATAGTGCTCACAGCGAGGCGCCCGATGGTATCAAACCCTTGTTAAGCGAATTATTAACGGCGCTGGATGAAGATAACCCCGGTCATGCCGAGCGCCTATTGCTGAAATTGGCGGGCTTGGTGGATGCCGAGTTATTGGCGCCGCTCACGACACAAATTCGCGACTATAATTTTCGGCAAGCTGAAAGCTTAGTTCTGGCGTTAATAAGCCAGCTCGATATACCAAAACAGTAAGATACCCATGCCTAATAATCCGATTTTGATCGTGGATGACGAACCCGCGAATTTGGCGATACTTCGTGAAATTCTGGAGCCTACCTATCGTTTGGTGTTTGCGCGTAACGGTGAGGAAACCCTGCTGGCAGTTGCCAAACACCGGCCGAGTTTAATTTTGCTAGATATTCAGATGCCGGATATGAACGGCTACCAAGTTTGTCGGGCTTTGAAAGCCGATCCGGTCACCGAAACCATCCCGGTCATATTCGTCACGGCTTTATCCGACTTGGGCGATGAAGAGCAAGGGTTTGCGGTGGGTTGTGTGGATTACTTGAGTAAGCCTGTTGTACCCAGTCTGGTGCGGGCGCGAGTAAAAACCCATTTATCATTGGTAAGAGCGACGCAGTTGGAAAAAAGCCACCGCGACGCCATCTATATGTTGGGCGAAGCCGGCCACTATAACGACAACGATACCGGGGTACATATTTGGCGGATGGCCGCTTATGCTAAAGCCTTGGCCTTAAATGTCGGCTGGACGTGTGCCGATGCCGAATTGCTGGAGTTTGCCGCGACGATGCATGATACCGGCAAAATCGGCGTGCCCGATGCGGTACTGAGTAAACCGGGTGCGCTGGATGAAGACGAATGGCGCATCATGCGCCGGCATTGCCAGATTGGTTACGATATTCTATCGAAAAGCGATGCACCGATTTTTAAACTGGCGGCCGAAGTGGCCTTGTCGCATCACGAAAAATGGGACGGCACCGGCTACCCGAATGGGCTGGCTAACCTCAATATTCCCGAATCGGTGCGTATCGTCGGGGTGGCCGACGTGTTCGACGCGCTGACCATGCGCCGGCCTTATAAAGAAGCATGGCCGGTCGATAAGGCGGTCGCGACTATCCGCGAAGGCGCCGCGCAGCATTTCGATCCGGCGATGGTGACCTGTTTTCTGGACATCCAACCGCAAATTTTGCAAATCAAGGCCGACTGGGAAACGCGCGAATTGGCGAAAATTTGATAGATACTGATAAGCTTTTTGCTGCCGACATGCCGATTTTGAAGATGCAGGGCTATTCAGTCAGAGCAGTTGCTCCCGGCAATTTTTAGGAAAAATACTTCTCAGTCGGCTATTGCCATGCGTCGGTGTTCTGCGCATACTTGCGGCTAAGTTTTATCAGTATCAACAGGGATGAAAACGTCAAAAATCCTACCGCCAGCCATCAATAGTGCTCCAAGCTGCGCCATCAGCGCGATTCGCCAGGCAAAGACTTTGGAAATCTCGCTGTCCGGAGACTGGGTGCTGGATGCGCAATTACCCGCTTTGGAACCCATACTCGCGCAGATTGAAACCCAGGCTATCGAAAAAATTGTCGTGTCTACGGCGGCGCTTGGCCGTTGGGACAGCATGTTGGTGACGGAATTAATTAAGCTAATTGATTACGCCGAGCAAAAACAGGTGGCTGTGGATAAGACCAGCTTGCCGGCATCGATTCAAGGCTTGTTGGCTCTGGTTGCCGCCGTGCCGGAGCGCGTCGATGCGCACCGCGAGCAAACCCAGAGGTCGTGGTCGCAGGCTTTGGCGGTCAGCACCGGAAAAGCCATTCAGCATGGCAAGGAGATGTTGATTTTTGTCGGGGAAATGATGATCAGCATCTTCGCTACGCTGCGCGGACAAGCCCACTTTCGCCGCCAGGATTTATGGCTGTATATTCAAGAGTGCGGGCCGTCGGCGTTGCCTATCGTCACCTTGATCAGCTTGTTGGTGGGGCTGATTCTGGCCTTCGTCGGCGCGGTGCAGTTGTCTTTGTTCGGCGCGCAAATTTACATTGCTAACCTGGTTAGTCTGGGTATGACCCGGGAAATGGGCGGTTTGATGACGGCCATTATTATGTCCGGCCGCACCGGCGCCGCGTATGCCGCGCAGATTGGCACGATGCACGTCAACAGCGAAATCGATGCGTTAAAAACCATGAACCTGGACCCGATGGCGTTTCTGGTGTTGCCGCGCATGTTGGCCTTGATCATCATCATGCCGCTTTTATGTCTTTATGCCGATTTGATGGGCATCATCGGCGGCGGCTTTGTGACGGTGAATTTTTTTGACGTGTCGCTGACCGAGTATCTGGACCGCACCGCCCATGCCGTGAAGATGAAGGATTTTATAATCGGTTTTGTGAAGTGCTCGGTGTTCGGGATTTTGATTGCGCTATCGGGTTGCATGCGCGGCATGCAATGCGGCCGCAGCGCCTCGGCGGTCGGCGATGCCGGCACGTCGGCGGTGGTAACCGCCATCGTGTTTATCGTCGTTGCGGACTCGGTGATGACCATCATCTGCAACCGGCTGGGGATTTAGCCATGGCCGAGGCCTGCATCACAGTCAAAGACCTGACCATGACTTACGGCGATTTCGTGATTCAGCGCGATCTAAATTTTACGATCAATCGCGGCGACGTGTTTATCATCATGGGCGGTAACGGCTGCGGAAAAACCACTCTGCTGCGGCATATGATAGGCTTGAAATCGCCGGCAAAAGGCGACGTTTGTTATGGCGAGCAAGGGCTATGGCAAGCCAATCCCAAAGCCCGCCAGCAGATTCTGGCGCGTACCGGGGTGTTGTTTCAAAGCGGTGCTTTGCTCAGCTCGATGACCTTAGCCGAAAACGTAGCGCTGCCGATTACCGAAGCCACCCAGTTGCCACCTAAAAAGGTGCGGGAGATTGTCTCCTATAAATTAGCTTTGGTTGGCTTGGCCGGATTTGAAGATTATTATCCCTCCGAGCTCAGCGGCGGCATGCAGAAGCGCGCCGGCCTGGCGCGAGCCATGGCCTTGGATCCGGAGATTCTATTTTTCGACGAACCCTCGGCTGGGCTTGATCCCATCACCGCCAAATTGCTGGACGATCTGATTCTAAGTTTGAGTAGCGCTTTGTCGGCCACCATCGTCGTGGTCACTCACGATCTGGACAGTATTTTCGCGATTGGCAACAACTCGGTATTTCTGGATGCGGAAACCCGCACCAATATCGACGGTGGTTCCCCGCAAAAACTGCTGCACGAATCCAAACACCCCAACGTGATTCGATTTTTAAATCGCGGCGACCAAACCGAGCAAAATAGCAATCATAGACACATGAGGAGTCCGGCGTGAGCAAACAAGCCAATCCACTCGCCATCGGCGCGTTTTTGGTCGGCGCGTTGATCCTGCTGACGGCGGGCGTGATGATCTTTGGTGGCAGCGATTTTTTTAAGGACAAAAAACGCTTCGTGATTTTTTTCGATTCCGCGTTGAATGGCTTGAATGTCGGCGCGCCGGTTAAATTGCAGGGTGTGCAGATTGGTAACGTCAACGAAATTTCCTTGGTGATGGATTCTGCAACCGGCCGGATTTTCAAGCCGGTGGTGATCGAAATCGACCCGGCCTTGCTGCAGGACTTGTCTGTAGAGCAATCGGGTGGCCACAGTAAAAAACAGCGCATGCAAGACGCACAAAGGCTGATAGATGCTGGTTTGAAGGGCCGGTTAGAGACGCAGAGCTTGCTGACCGGCTTACTCTATGTCGATCTTAATTTTTATAGCGATAAACCGGTCAATCTGATTAAGCTGGATTACAAAAATCTGCCGGAATTGCCCAGCGTGCCGACCACAGTCGACGAAATCCGCAATACCGCCGATGAAATTCTCAATCGCGCGCGTCAGCTGCCGGTCGAGGAGATGATGAAGAATTTGGCGGATACCCTCAGCGAAATGCGTAGTTTGCTGCAATCCGACGACACCAAGCAATCGTTGGCTGCTTTAGCTAAATCCTTACAGGAAACTCAGCGTTTGATGGCGACGTTAAACAATCAGATCGGACCGTTGATGAGCAACGCCAATGGCGCTTTGAGCGATACCCGCACCACCTTGCAGGACTTTAACAAGGAATTGTTGCCGGTGTTGAAAGCCGCCGAACAAAGTCTGAACGCCGCTACCAAGGTGATGGAAGGCTCGCAAAACGCTTTGACCGCTGTCGAAACCTTGGCCGCGCCGGATGCGCAACTGGGGCAAGCCTTGGTGGAAATGCGCAATGCCGCCCGGTCCTTGAAGGATTTAACAGAGTCGCTGGAAAGGCGGCCGGAGTCGTTGATATACGGCAAATAGATTGGGTTGTTAATAGATTTAACCGGATGAATATGAAACACATAATTTATTTGCCAATGCTACTTTCAGCGCTGTTGTTGACCGCTTGCAGTAGTCAGCCGGTGCAGTTTTACATGTTGAGCGCCGAAACCGACACGCCGTCTGTTGCCGCCGTGTTACCGGCCGATACGGTGTTGGGCTTAGGCCCGATTCATTTGCCGGCGTATTTGGACAGGCCGCAGCTAGTCACTGCGCTGAGCGAGCATCAATATGAATTGGACGACCAACATCGCTGGGCTGAACGTCTGGATGACAATATTGCCCGGGTTTTGCGGCTTTCTTTAGCCAAACAACTGGGCATAGACCAAGTGGTTCGCTATCCCTGGACACCGCGTCAGGCTATCGATTACCAAATCAGCTTTGATATTCTCGAGTTACATCAAACCGCCAGCGGCCAAAGCCGCTTCTCCGTGCAATGGCAGTTAAAAAAAGCCGAACAAGTCGTGCTTGGAAAACGCTTCGAATGCAGCGAAGCGGCAGGTAAGGGCGCTGAAGCCAGTGTCGCTGCGCAAAGCCGTTGCTTGACTCGCTTTAGTATTGAATTGGCTCATGAAATTGCCGGACTGGGCTCAATTCTCCACCGTTGAAAGCGGCTAAGATCATCTGATCGTTCTGCTGGAACGCCATTTTTAGGTGTCGCTGCTACGGCTTATTTGCCATCCAACACCACGATTCTGTCCCATGCCAAAGGCGGCATTTCACTATAGTGTAAAGCTTTTTGCAGATAAAAACGGCTGGGTCCGTCGTTGGCGTCGACAACGAGTGCTGCTTGGAATAGGCGAGTGGCCTCCGGCCACCGGCCTTCCTGGAATGCGGCCAAACCGTCGGCAAACAGAGCGTGCATTTTGTTCGATGGGGGATCGCCGCTGATTTTTCCGACGACTTCCACTAGATTCAATGGCTCCGCACGGCCGACGACGCGAAACGTACCTACCGGTCGGGTAACGATGCCCTCTAAGTCGGTTGCGATGCTCTGCGCTGCCAGAATCCGCGTACCTAAATACTTGTTCACCCCCTGAATCCGCGACGCAATGTTGACCGTATCACCAATAGCCCGGTAATGACTGGAGCTGCCGGCGTCCAGGCTGCCCAGCGTTAGATCCCCTTCATGCAAGCCGATGCGGGTGGCGAGTGGTTCCTGGCTGGAGGAGAGGTTGAAAGACGCCACCGCCGTGGCCATTTCCAGCGCGGCCAAGCAGGCGCTGCGGCGTTGTTGCGTTGCCGGCGCATCGAACCACACCGCCATCATCGCGTCGCCGGTGACATCGGCGATCACGCCTTCGTGCGACACTACCGGATGACCTAGCACTTGGTAATAGGTATTCAATAACTCCCACATTTCCCGAGGCGAGTGTTGGGCGGCGATGGTGGTATAGCCTTCGATGTCGGTAGCCAGACATAAACCGGAAACATCTTTTTCACTTCTAGCGATGCCGGCATTAGCGGTTTCCGTCCATTGTCCCGGCGCCGCGGGTAACATGCCGACCCATTGCGGAAACACTCTACTGACGAATTCAAGTATCCGCCCGCGTTCGCGCATTAAGTCGTAGCGCGACCACGCCAAGCTCAGCAGCCAGGAAAGCGGCAATTGAATCAATATTGGCCCAGCGACCGGCAACCACCAATAGCGTTGCCCGAACAACCAGACAGCCGAGCCGGCGTAAGCCGAGGCAATGACCAGACTGAGGACAATGCCGGGCCAACCGGCAAAACCGACTAGCAACAGAGCGATAAGCAGGCCGAATACGCTTGATAGTAACCAGCCCGGCGCGGGTATTTCGATAAAACGGTCTTCCAGCAAGTTGGCGAATTGCGTGGCCATGATTTCCACGCCGGCCATTTTGCCGGTGCGCGAGTCGGAATAGGGGGTGGGGAAAAAGTCGGATTTGCCCGGCGAAAACTGGCGATTGGCGCGACCCACGAATATCACTTTGCCTTGCAAGTCTTCGACCTTGCCTTCGTAAACATCGGCGTAGGATTCCATTCTGAGCGTGCGCGGTGGGCCATAGTAATTTAGGTAGCGGCTATCGCCTTCGCAGATCAATTGCTTGGCGCGGTTATCCAGTTTCGCTGAATCAGGAGTTGGGGTTGCACATGCTCGGCGCTGCGCAGTTAACCAAGCCGACAAGGGCTTTTCATCGGGATTATCGCTGCTTGCTTGTTGGTAATAAAACCAGGCCAAGACTGGTAGGCTGGGTGCTTCGGCGAGCGCATCGTAAAAAGTCCAGGACTCGCGGATACTGGCGTTTTCAGAGTCGTTAATCAGATAAAACGGCGCACTATCCAATGCTGCCCGGGCAATCGCTGGCGTTGGAGACAGTTTGCGCATGACTACCAGCTGCTCGGATAAGCTTGTCGCTGGTTCGCCTTCGCGGGAAATGGCAGGCATTTTATTGCGGTCCGAACATTCTTCCCGCCCGTAAAAGTCCTCGACACCTCGGCGAAATTTTTGCACGCATTCATTGATCAATACCTTGCCGGCGGTGCGCATCGCATCAGCCAACATAGGGTCCACGCTGGGATTGGGGGCGATAAATTGCAGATCGAACACGATCAAACTCGCGCCTTGGCGGTTAAGTTGATCAATCAGTTTTTTATGAAACCCGCGCCAGCGGGTCAAGTCTTGGCCCACGCCCAAGCGGGTCTCGGACGCTTCGTCCATCGCGACAATTACCATTTGATTGGGTGGTGTTTGCGGGCCGCGGATTTTGAATAAGGTGTGCAAACCCAGTTCGCTTTCTGTATCGAAAGCTGAATCTACCAGCGTACTTAGCAAAAACCCCAGAAGGGTAATAACGGCGATGCGGAACGGACGGGCCATAACAAGTTTGCCAGTCGCTGGAAAGGCTTGAAAGGGGCTTTAAATTTGGTGGACCGCAGAGGCGAGTCCACCAACAATCATTTGCAGGGCTAGTCTTGAAATGCTTATTTATTGGAAAGCGGCATCGATTTCTTCTTGTGTGTAGCAGATTTCATATTGGTCGCCGTTTACGTAATAAGTATTGCAATATGATCCCTCAAATACCGCCTTTACCGACACAAAAAACTTGGCTTTAACTTCTTTATTATTTTTTAAAATCACGCCGTCAATAGGGCCGGCGATTTTCATCGCGTTCATTACTGCTTCGTCTACGCTAATAATTTGACTTTGACAATCTCCAGAAACTGGCCCTGTTGCATGATTATTTTGTCGAGCATCTCTGCTGGTAGCACCATCTTTGCCGAGTGTGGGTGATTTAGTGCAAGGCTTGACTTCTTTGCCAGTTAGAGAATCAATTACAACAGATTGACCTGTTTTAAAATTAACACCTTCTGCCATTATCGCTGTTTGTTTTAGCAGTGTCGGTACTGAAGGGCTCTGTTTTACTGGCGGTGTATGTTCTGTTTTTTTATCGCACGCAATGATTAAAGTACTCGTTAATAGAATGGTCGCCGCTTGCATTTTTTTCATTATATTTCTCCTGTTTTCAAAAAAGCCTGATTGAAATTAGCCGGCAAATTAATAAAACAAACTCAATTTGACGAATAATTGCCGCTCAGGGATAAAAGGGCTAAGTTGGGGGCCGCTGGCGTCGAATACGCTTTGGTAAACAAAGTTGTTGTCGAATAAGTTACGGCCTTCCAGCGCTAGCGTGCCCAATCTATTGGGAAGGCGATAGCCCAGCATGGCATCGAAAACCCAGAAGCTTTCGCTATCCCCTGTAAACGCGGATGTGCCGCGGGGAAGGCCGTTTAAAGACCTAACGGATGTGACATGCTGATCTACAAAGGTGCCGGACAATTTGGCGAAAAGGCCGGAGTCATGAAACAGATTAATGGACAAGGGCATCTGATGAGAGGCGATACTGCGTGGATTCGTTCGGTCCTCATTATTTGTGACAAATTCGCGTTTGAATTTCTCGAAACGATATTCGCTCTTTAAGGATAACCAATCGCTTGGTGACCAGTAAAGGTAAGCCATATGCGTTGCTTCATTACGGCTAAATTGCGAGGAAATATTGTTAATCGACTGCTGACTGTCTCGCCAGCTAACTTCGCCACCTATAAATAGGCTGTGCGTAGGTTTATAATCAATGCCTGCTGCATATTGCCACGCGGCAGCACCATTATTCTCGTCGTAGAATTGATTGAAACCGGCTACTTGTGTGGGTTCTATAGTTTGATTATTGGTTAGTGGTCTTTTGATGGTCCGGAATACTGCGCTGCGTAAGGTCAGGTTTTGCGTGGGAGTCCAAATAAGGCCAAGCTTGGGGTTCAATTGATATTTCTTAAACGCGCCAACTTCATAAGAGTCATAACTCAGGCCTAAAGTTGTATTTAAATTATATGAAAATTTATATTTTAAATAACTGTAAATATTGAAATATTCTGTTTGTTGCTCAGTTTGGCTGTTGGGTCCATTAAGAACAACTCTGCCTCTCCTTAAAAGGCTTTTCGATAGAGCATCATTGTCAGAGTTAATATAACCAACTCCGCTGGTAATTTCATAGTTTGCGCTATTGAAAAAGTGCTGTAATTCGGTTTGATAGCTTTTAATATCAGAAGTAATATCTGTAAAGCTTTCAAATAGTCCTGCGGGTATTTTATCGTTTACTATATATTTCCTCGTCGTGTAGAAAGAGGAGAATAACAGCTCTTGGTGATTGTCTATTCGGTAATGTGTGCCCAGTCGCGCCGTGTCTTGCTCAATTACTTGCCCTAGGTTTATAGCGTGAAAGCCATTCAACCGAAATGGTGTATCCCCACTTCGAACATCCTCGGTCTTTAACTCGACCTGCACATTCAAATCCTGGGTGATGGCATACTGGGCAAAGGCATTGTAGATGTCTTGTTTGTAGTCGTCGTTTTGCCGAAAGCCGTCGGTTTGATAATGAAATTGCCCAAAACTCATCGACAGTTTGTCGTACACGCCGGAGACGATGGCATTATCGGTAAGGGTGTTGCGGCTGCCGTAGGCGCCGTTTAAAACCATATGCGCGCCGTTGCCGGTGTATAAGGAATCGTACTCGTTGACCGATAAGCTGCCTGGCCCGGTACTGTTCAGAATGCCGATATTTTCGCCGGTCAGTTGCGGCTGTACCGGGGTGATATTAATGGGTTGCAGCAATTGCGCCTGCAATAGTTCACTGGCGCGGGCGACGCGGTAGCGCGGTTGACCGACGTAAGCATCCGAAAGAAAACGGTGCGCGGACGGATCGGTGGCATCGTGGCCCAAAGACTTCCAGGCATCCTTTAAGGCCACCCGGCCAAAACCCAGATCGTTATAGATACGTGCCAGATTGGCGGTGCGGGCCGCAGCGTCTTCGTCCAGCAGCAGCTTCGAGCGATATACGCCACGGTTTTCGTTCAGTTCTATCGACTGTTGCATGTCGCGCAGCGCTTCGACCGGACGATTCAAGGATTGCTTGCGTAGTGAGTCGTAAAAATACGGCGTGGGGTCTTTCGGGTCGTGTTGCTTCGCCAGATCGAATTGATCGCCGGCCAACGCCGGGCGTTTTTCTTCGTAATAGGCTTTACCCAGATAGCTGCGTAACAATGAATTATTCGGGTCCAGAATGGCGGCGATTTCCAGATCGCGGCGACCGGCTTCCAGGTCGCCGCTACGGGTTTTCGTTAGACCCAAACCCAGTCTCGGTAGTGGCGCGGTAGAATCAAGTTGTACGGCGGATTCGAAATGCCGCAAGGCTAGAGCGGTATCCACTCTGAATAATTGCGAAAAGCCCTGCACAGTTTGGGTTCTTTCCAGATTTGGAGCCAGCATAAACGCCTTGGTTGCCGATTCTGCGCTTTCAGTGCGCAGGCCCAGGGCCAATTGCAGTTCGGACAGCCGCGCCCAAGTCATCGCATCGTTAGGTGAGAGCTGACTGGCATGCTGTGCGGCTGCGAGGGCTTTCTCCAGTTCGAATTCGGCTTGTTGGCAGTACGATAATGCTGAGTAAGCGACCGCTGATTGCGGGTTTGCCGTAACCGCACGCTCGGCCAGATTCAACGCATCGGCTTTGCGATTTTGGGTTAGCACCAGAATGCTTTCCAGCGCCAAAGCGTCCGCGTCATTCGTATTGCTGGAGCGCAAGGTTTGGATATCCTGCATCGCTAACTGGCTTTGTCCGGCTGACAGCCTGATTGCCGCGCGGGCTTTCAAAAACTCTGAAGACTGTTCAGCCGGCGGCGTCCGGTCCAAGGCGCTTAGCGCCAAATCGACCCGGCCTTGCCGATAATTCTGAATCGCGGCGCGTAGAGCTGGGGTTATAGCTGGCTCGGAATCTGAGTAGGGCAATAGTGGCGGGTAATACAAGGCCCAATTCACCGCATCGGCGGGTTTAAGATCGATTCGCGCGCGTGGGGCCTGACCCAACAAGGTTTGCCCGGCTTCTCCGGCTTTTAGGTGAATGTCGCCATAGGTATTGAAAAAGCGCACGGCGCCTTCGTACACCCATAATTCTGCGCTGCTATCGTCGGCGCGCAACGCAAACTCGGTGCCTTCCGGGCCGGCGTTAGCAATCGGAGTGGTGATTTGTAACTGCTTGGGGGTGCGGCTGATGAAATGGACAAAGCCTTTCAGCAAATCCAACAATGTCGCTTGATTGGGGGCGATGCCGTTTAAAGTGAGTACGGTGCCCTCGGCAAGACGGAGGGTAATGCCATTGGGTAGCAATAAGGATGCGCGGCTATAGGCTTCGACCCGGATCCGACTACCTTCGCAAAGGGTTTGCTCCAGCTGTGCAGGCTGCCATTGTCCTTTGGCGCCGGCGTCGTAAAACAAACTGCCTTGCAGCGATACCAGTTTGGCGGCTTTTTCCACGCTACAGCTTGCCGCAGTCGCATCGGTTTCCGCCAAACACATTGGCGTAAATAAAACCATGAAGCAAATCACAAGGCAGCGCATTTTATCTCCGAAAGGTGTTTTTTTTTCGGATGATAAAGTCTGAAACCCTAACTGATCAAGGTAATAATTAACTTTGCTCTGGATTTTCTTGTTTTTGTCAATTGGCCCGATGTGCAGTAGCCATGATGCGTTATCGACAATCGCTATACACAGCTCACCATGAGGCCGGCGGGGTGGTTTCGATTCTGAGGATTTTTTCATCCACGCTGATATAACCGCCTTTGGTCAGTTCTTTCATCACTTTGTTAATCATTTCCCGAGATGAACCCACCATGGTCGCCAGCTCTTGCTGAGTGGGGCGGTTATGAATCACGTAGACGTCGCCTTCCTTTTCCGCCATGTCTTGCAGCACCTTAATGGTACGTTCGTAAACATTCGACAAGGCCATTTGTTTGACTTTCTCGGTCAGGAATCTGACTTTTTCCGACAATACTTTAAGTAAGGCAATCGCCGCATCGGGGTGTAGTTTCAACCAGTGGATGAAATCGGTTTTGGCGATGACCGCACACACGGTTTTTTCCTGCGCTTCCACCGCGGCGGAACGCGGTTCGTCGCTGAGCAAGGCCAGTTCGCCGAAATACGAGCCGGCCTCCTGTATCAATAAGGTGACCTCCTTGTCTTTGTCGTTACTGCCAAACACCCGCACCTTGCCGGACAAAATAATGTACAGCGAACTGGTCTGGTCGCCCTCGGCGATAATCATGGCCTTTTTCGGAAATTTAATGACCTTGGCCCTGGATGCCAAAGCTTCCAAAGCCTCCTCGGGCAGATCGGCGAGAAAGGGGATGTGGTTCAGACTGGCGATGACTTCTGCTTGCATGATGAGGCTATAACCGCTTGGTTTAGTAGAGTGCCGCTTTTGATAACGGTCTGGTTTGTATGTGACGCCTAGCTTACTAAGTTTGCGTCATGATAGTGAAGTATTTCACAGATTGTCGGCCAATTAAATCACAGACATACCCCTTTTACGGCGGCAGCGGGAATAGAGCTCGGCGCATTGGCGAACTTCAACTTTGCAAAAGCCATCCCGCCAAGCGCCTGCCGTTTATACCCAGCTTTTGCCGGTACGCAGCAAGACCTCGAATGCTGATGCCGGTAATGGTTTGCTGAAGTAATAGCCTTGTATCTCGTCACAGTGGTGTTCGCGCAGAAACTGGCAGTGTTGTTCGGTTTCCACGCCTTCGGCGATCACCTTGAACGCCAGGTTGTGCGCCAGTGCAATCACCGCCAATACAATAGTGGCATCTTCCGGATCGGTGAGCATGTCGCGCACGAAGGATTGATCAATTTTCAGGGTATCTACGCGAAATCGTTTCAAGTAGCTGAGGCTGGAATAGCCGGTACCGAAATCGTCTATGGACAGCTTCACCCCGGCGGTCCGGAGCTGACTAAAAGTGGCGATGACCTTCTCGACATCCTGAGCGATCAAACTCTCGGTCAGTTCCAGTTCGAGTTGAGAGGCCGGTAGACCGGTGTCTTCGAGCGTATTCATCACCCAACTGATCACATCCTGCTGTAGAAACTGGCGCGCGGATATGTTGACCGCCACACAGACCGGCGGCAAACCGGCGTCTGTCCAGGCTTTTGCCTGAGCGCAAGCCGCGCGCAACGCCCAATCGCCTATCGGGACGATCAGCCCGGAGTCCTCGGCGATTGGAATGAACTGGGCGGGAGAGACCGCACCCATCTCGGGATGTTGCCAGCGCAATAAGGCTTCGCAGCCGGAAATTTGCCCGTTTTTCAGGTTGACCTTGGGTTGGTAGACCAACTGAAACTGTCCCGCCGCCAACGCTTCCCGCAAGCGTGTTTCTATATTGACACGGCGCAGGGTTTCCTCGCTCATCTCGCGGGTGAAGAATTGACAGGTGTTGCGGCCTAGGTCCTTGGCGCGGTACATAGCCACGTCAGCGTTGTCGATCAGCGCCTCGGCGGTTTCGCCGTCCTGCGGGAATACGCTGACGCCAATGCTCACGGACAAATGGATATTACGCCCCTGAACCAGGAGCGGACAATCAAGATGCCTGACCACTTTTTGGGCGAGGAAATAGGCATCGCTATCTTTATTTAAATCAGTCAGCAAAATTAGAAATTCGTCACCACCCAGGCGAGACACGGTATCACCATCCCTGACCAGGCTGCCTAGCCGCTCGGCGGCGACCTTCAGCACCGCGTCGCCGAATGGATGGCCGTAGCCGTCGTTAACTATCTTGAAGCGATCCAGATCCAGATAGAGTAGTGCCAGCTGATTGCCGGCGCGGCGCGCGTGGGCGATGGCTTGGGCAATGCGGTCCTGGATCAGGTCGCGGTTGGGCAGGCCGGTGAGGCCGTCGTAGGTGGCCAGATAGCGAATCTGAAGCTCGGCCTGTTTGCGCGCGGTGATGTCCTGAATGGCACCTATCATCCGCACACCGCGTCCCGTGTCGTCACAGAGCAATTGGCCGCGATCAAACAAGTCGGCATAGCTGCCGTCCTTGCGCCGAAAACGGTATTCCTCGGACCAGGTGTTCTCGCTGCCGGCTACGGTGGCTTGAAGGTGTGCAACCACGCGGTCGCGGTCGTCGGGGTGAATGCGGCTAGCCCAGAAGTCGAATGAAGGCAAAGTCTCGTCAGTGGTGTAGCCGAACACAATTTGAAAGTTCTCGCTCCACCAGATGTTGTTGCTGGCGAAGTCCCAGTCCCACACGACATCTCCGGTCGCACGGGTGGCGGCGTGGAAGCGGGCTAAGCTTTCACGCAACGCGGCATCCGCGCGTTTTCGTTCCGAGATGTCGTTTAGAAACAGCGTGCGGACTTCCAAGCCGTTGCGTGTAAAAGCCGCCACTCGCAATTCCGCGTCGAACACGCCTTGGGTGCCGACAAATTGAAACGCGCCGGAATCGGGGGTGCTGAGAATCTCGGCCCAATCAGCGTGGCCGTCGGGCGCAAGCACAGCATCGGTGATGGCCTTACCCAGAATGTATTCACGCGCCAGGCCAAACAAACGTTCTGCGGCGGCGTTCCATTCTATAACGGTCAATTGGTGATCCAGGCTAAAGATTGCGGTGTGAGTGGAGTCGAAAATTGCGCCTTTTAAGGCCAGAGAAGCGGCTTGCTGTTCCTTGGCTTCCAGCAGTTGTTTAACGGCCACGGCCATGTGGTCGAGGGCTTCACCCAGAATTTGGGTTTCACGGAACTCGTTCGTGGCGAAAGTGGCGGTCGCCGGGGGTTCCAGTTCGGTATGACCGATGCCGGCGACCCGGCGCTCCAGCGCCGCCAGCGGTTTGCCGAAGCGCCGGGCCATGCGCATCGAAACCAGCACCAGTCCTGCGGTAATTGCCACGCCCATACCGCCCACCTGATACAACTGGCGACGCAGCATGTCTTCGATAAACGATACTTTACGCGAAGTAATGACCAACCAAGACATGCCGCCTTTCAGCGGCATGCGGCGGGCGGCAACCCAGCGTTGCTCGCCTTCCAATAGCATGCGGTCTAGGAATAATTCGCCGGTGAAATTCAGCAAAGGGCTCAAATCGGCAGGCAAGGGCAACGGCGCTCGGCCTACTTGCAACGGATCGCCGATTAGGCGGGGAGCGGCTCCCAACTCCAGGACCTGAAACCGGGAGTGATATTCCGTACCTATGGCGCTTAGAAAGCTATTCAATGCCGGGATGTCGAAGTCAGCATCCAGAACGCCGATCAAACGACCGCCCGCATCTTTTAGCACTTTGCCGTAGCTGAAGCCCCACAAAGGCTCGTTGCCTGTAAATGGCGCCGCCCAGCGGTAAGCCGGAACCCAGGTGTCGCCGCTCGGGCTGCGCAAAGCGGCTGCGTAGAACGCATCGCTGCGGGGATCGTAGTGTTGGTTAAACAGCTGTTGATGGAGCACGAATCCCTGCTCGGTCAATATGAACTTTCGCGCAGGCGGGCCTTCCGTGCGGTCACCCGGGAATAGCCAAAGTAAAATCTCGCCATTTGCAGTCCGTTCCAACGCGCCGTATTCGCCTGAAGCTGCCAAGGAAATGCCCAGATAACTTAATTCCGGGCGTTGTTCGAATGCCGCCAGCGAATATTCCAGTGTCGATTGTAAAGTGGCGCCCGTTACCTCCGGGGCTATCGCGGCACGTTCAGCGGACTCGGCTGTCATCTCCGCCGCGCGAATCAAAATCTGCAGGCGCTCGGTCGCGCGGTCCAGGGTTTCTTTCACCTCCCGCCGGGTGGTTTCTTCAGTGCTGGCGACGCTTTGCCAAGTCATGCCTATTAACAGCGCCAGACCAAGCAACATCACCAAACCCACGATATTGGAAATTAAAACTCGGGTAAATGAAGGAGCAACTGCTTCGGATAATGTTGTCTGTTTCGCGGGTGAAGGCGCGTTATTCATGGTTGTTTGGTCAATGGCTATCGCTGTGAAGTGATCTTGTTAGCGCATCTTGGGCAGTACGCTGCAAAGCTGGAATCGTGTCGAGTTCGGGCAATTGCGCAAGCGGCAGCTCCCGATCAGTTTGGTTCTCGAAAGTCGCCAAATTCTATAAATGCCGTCATTTGTATCAAAGACATTGTCATGCAAATCGGCCCAATTTGTCGCTGCTGCCCCGTTTGGGCTGCATTCGTCGAAGCCTGAGGCGGTTTAAGCCTTCGATAGAGCCTTTACCCTAAAGGCATTTAGGCCAGCGGTATTTTAGGGCCGCGATAATAATTGTAGATGCTGAAGACGATCTTTAAATTTAGCCGGTAAAAAAGTTTCGCAAATTACGCATTCAGCCAAGCTCCGCTTTTAGCGTAGCCGCCATAGCGGCACGAATTCTTGTCGAATGAAAAACTACCGCCATTCGCAGTGGAATTTTTCACAGCTTTCCAGGGTGGCGGACACCTAAAGTATCAATACCCGCTCAAGTTCACAAACCGGTAGATGGGGATGTGGTTCGGCAAGCAATGCTGCCGGTATCGCAGTCGTTGGGCCAGCTATGTGCCGGCCTCATCACTTTATTAAGGAGAAAGACAATGTCTCAAAAATCCAAATTAGATCAAGGTCTGAAGGTGTTGCAACCTGAGGAAATCAGCCAAGTTTCCGGCGGTTTAGTCGATGTCGGAACCGATTTAAGTCAGTTTCCCCGCAAATTCTGGCCGGTCATCAATCCAGGGTCGTTCGTGATTAAAGCCAATGCTGGCTTGGTTGTGCGCTAAATCACTTCCCTGAAGTCATCTTTTATTTTTTGGAGAGCTGTCATGTCAAACAAAACCACTCGAATTTCTGTCGATGAATTATCCGCCTTTGCCGCGCAAGGCATAGAACGTGCTTTGCAAGCCCGCGAGGCTGCCGGCGTGGAGTTGAATCAGGCGCAACTGGATCAAGTTAGCGGCGGCGCCTCGTTAAGCTTGGTGCTGAATAAAGGCATTATCGCCGGCGGCCCCTGGTTCGATCAGTTTAGAGGATTAAATAATGTGATTACCAATCAGGGTGCCGGCGGTTTGGCCGGTGGCTTAGCGGGCGGCCTGCAAGGAGCAACCCAGCTGGGTTGATAAGGCCATGACCTCGGAGAACCCAGTGTTATGTCCCAGCGCACAGCCGGAATGGGAAGGTGCCCAAGTCATCGGCGTGATGACCGGTACTGCGGATCAGCCTGAAATGGCTTATTTGACTGCCCCGCAACCGGTGACCGAGCAATTGCTCGAACTGGCCGGCCCGGTCAGTCCGGCGGAAGTGTTCCGCTTTTCCGCGCCATGCGCCTGCACCGGTTGCGGGCACTACGCGGAAGCGGAGTCCAAATGCCGGCTGGCTGAAAAAGTTGTGCGCTTTACGCCGACAGTCACCGAGCAATTGCCGGTGTGCGCGATTCGCGCCGACTGTCGTTGGTGGCTACAGGAAGGCCGCTCGGCGTGTTTTAGATGTCCGCAAGTGGTGACCAATAACCTCAAGCCGACCGAAGACATGCGGCGGGCAGCCAACTACGGCGTTCTCTGAGGGTTTTGGTCGCAATGTCAAAAAGGGTGAGAAGGAAACGGCGCTATGAAACATGAGTTATTTCGACAACAAGCCTTGGACTTTAAAAAAGACAAGCCCTTAGGGGAGGTTATTCACGTGGAATCCTTGTCGTTTGCCTTTCTCACCGCTTTAGCCGTCAGCAGCGCATTGCTGCTGGTCGCCTTTGCCTTTTGGGGCGAATACACCCGCAAATCGCATGTGAATGGTTATTTGTCGCCGAGCATGGGATTAATCAAAGTGTATGCGCCGCAGGCCGGCACCTTGATCGAGAAACACGTACGCGAAGGGCAAGCCGTGAAAGCCGGCGATACGTTGTTCGTGTTATCCACCGAGAGTAGTTCGCGGGAAACCCCGCAAGCTCAGGCCGCGGCGATAGAGCAATTGAAGCAGCGACGGGAAAGTCTGGAAACAGAACTCATCAAACAAGAGCAAATCGACCAGATTCAATACCGCTCCGTGTTGGATAGACTGCAGGGCATGCAACGCGAGTTACAACAAGTCAATAATGAAATAGATACCCAGCAACAGCGTTTGGCCGGTGCCGCGGCAACTTCGCAACGCTATCAGCAGTTGCTAAGCACAAAATTCGTTTCGGCCGTGCAAGCCCAACAAAAACAAGATGAATGGTTGGATCACCAAGCCAAGCTGCAAGCCCTGCAACGGGTACAGATGACCTTACAACGCGACATCCGCTCCACACAGTTGGAAGCGGACAGTAGCCAAATGAAATTTAAAAACCAGCGTGCGGCCATCGAACGCAATATTTCAACCTTGGCGCAAAACATCACCGAATCCGAGTCGCGCCGCAACATCGTGATTACCGCACCGCACGACGGCACCGTCACCACGATCCTGGCGGAGCAAGGACAAAATGCCACGACCGCCAATCCCTTGCTGTCCATCCTGCCGCAAGGTGCCAAATTGCAAGCGCAATTAATGGTGCCGTCCAGCGCAGTGGGCTTTGTCGAACAGGGACAGACTGTGTCGGTGCGTTATCAAGCTTTTCCCTATCAGCGCTTCGGTAGTCATCAAGGCCGTATCGTCGAAATCGCCAAAACCTTGATTACCCCCAAGGAAGCCGACTTGCCGGTGACTTTGCAAGAGCCGGTCTACCGGGTCACTGTCGAGATCGATAAACAAGCGGTGCAAGCGTATCGCCAGGATATTCCTCTGCAATCCGGCATGCTGCTGGATGCGGATATTTGGTTGGATCATCGCCGCCTGATCGAATGGGTGTTCGATCCTCTTTACAGCATTCTAGGACGGGTTTAATCATGACTATGCAACATATCCTCGACTTTTCCGGCCGCAGGAAGACCCCGCTGATCCTGCAAACCGAAGCAGCCGAGTGCGGTTTGGCTTGTCTGGCGATGGTGGCTAATTTTCATGGGCACCGGGTGGATTTGGCCAGTTTAAGACAAAAGTTTTCCCTGTCTTTGAAAGGCTCGACCTTGAATCATCTGATCCAAATCGCCAACCAATTGCATCTGGCATCGCGGCCGGTGCGGCTGGATTTGAACGAACTGAGCAGACTCAGTCTGCCGGCCATCTTACATTGGGACTTCAATCATTTTGTGGTGTTGACCCAGGTCAAACGCGGCGTGGCGACGATACACGATCCGGCCAAAGGTACCGTGCATTTACCCTATACCGAGGTCTCCAAGCATTTCACCGGCATTGCTTTGGAGTTGCAGCCCACCCAAGCTTTTACCGCCAAAACCGAACGTCAACAAATCAAGTTATCCCGCCTCATCGGCCGATTGAACGGTGCCTCCAGCGCTACCTTGCAAATCATTTTATTGGCTGCAGCCATAGAAGTGTTTGCCATCGTAGCGCCTTTTTTTATGCAACTGGTGGTGGATAACGCGGTGGTTGCACGGGATACCAATTTGTTGACAGTATTAGGATTGGGATTTTTATTGCTGGCCTTGATTCAGATAGGCATTACCGCGCTGCGCTCATGGGTGGTGTTGGTGCTGAGTACTTCGGTTAACTTGCAGATGATGAGCAATCTGTTCGGGCATTTATTGCAGTTGCCGATGAATTTCTTTGAGAAACGGCATCTGGGCGACATTGTCTCGCGCTTCGAATCGTTAAACGTGATTCAACGCACCCTGACCACCAGCTTTCTGGAGGCCATCATTGATGGTGTGATGGCGTTGGTGACACTGGGTATGATGCTGGTATACAGCTGGAAACTGGCGGCTATCGTCAGTCTGGCCGCACTGCTTTACGGCCTGTTGCGTTTGGTTTCATTCTCACCATTACGGGCGGCTAGCGAAGAGCAAATCCTGCGCGCCGCCAAGCAGCAAACCAATCTGCTGGAAACCGTGCGCGGCATGCAAAGCGTGAAATTATTCAACCGCCAGTTGCAACGCCGGCACGGCTATCAAAATTTGATGGTCGATCATTTCAACGCCGGCATCCGCGTGCAAAAGCTCAATATCATTTACCGGGCGTTGAACAGCTTGTTGTTTGGGGTGGAAAATATTGCGGTGATCTGGCTGGGTGCCTTGTTTATTCTGGACGGCGGCTTTTCGGTGGGGATGCTGTTTGCCTTCATGTCCTTTAAAGACCAGTTCACTCATAGGGTGGGCAGCTTCATCGAAAAAGGCATCGAATTCAAAATGCTGGGCCTGCACACCGAACGGGTCGCCGATATTGCGTTGGCGGAAGCCGAAGATGAGCATGTTAGTGGTGCCCGTCACGAGCAACTGCCGGCATCGATCCAAATCCGCAATCTGGATTTCAGTTACGCACCTTCCGAGCCGCCGGTGCTGAAAAATTTGAATCTGGATTTTGCCGAAGGCGAGTCGGTGGCGATCATTGGTCCGTCCGGTTACGGCAAAACCACGCTGGCCAAATTAATCTTGGGTTTGTTGCAGCCCAGTGCCGGCGAAATTCTGATCGGCGGTGTACGCTTAAACCGCATCGACAGTCACGATTACCGCAATATGGTGGCGGCGGTGATGCAGGAAGATCAATTGTTTGCCGGCTCGATTGCCGACAACATCTGTTTTTTCGATCCGGAACCGGATCAAGCCTGGATCGAAACCTGCGCGCAACTGGCGGCGGTGCATCAGGATGTGATGAACATGCCCATGGGCTACAACACACTGATAGGCGATATGGGCACGGTGTTGTCCGGCGGCCAAAAACAACGGGTATTGCTGGCCCGAGCCTTGTACAAACGCCCAAAGATTCTGGTGCTGGACGAAGCCACCAGCCACTTGGACGTGGCCCGCGAAAAACTGGTGAACGGTGCGGTGCAGCAACTGAAATTGACCCGTATCATCATCGCCCATCGCCCGGAGACTATCGCCTCGGTGGATAGGGTGATTGACTTACAAGCCATAGCGGCAGAGGCGCTTGCCGGTCCGTGTTATGCGTCACAGGCGGCTTAGATGTTGCTGCGCGGTAAATGCTCTATGTTGCCGGATTCGTTATAAAATCCTCGAAAATTTTTAAACATTTTACGACTGGATTTTATGAATAACGCCATTGAAACACACGCATCCAACGATATTTTTTCCGAAGCCTTTTTGCTGGGTAATTTAGGCGCACCGTTTATTTTGGGAATGGCGGTTGGCTATTTCGCCAAAAAAATGCTGCGCACGGCCTTGTTTGTCGGTGGGGCGATTGTGTCGATTTTGTTCGTTGCCGAATATTACGATCTTATCAACATCAACAATATGGCGTTGGAAAATGCGGCTAGCTCAGCCGCTGAGGTTGCCAAGGAATCCGGCAGTTTCTTGCTGGATAGGCTGGCGGTGTTTACCAGCCGGGGTGTTAGCGGTGCAGGCGGTTTTTTTGTGGGATTTAAACTCGGGTAAATCGAGTTTTTGCTTACCCGGCTAAGGGTTGATCATGTGGCTCAGTCAGCGGCGTGTTTTGCCTAGCTACATAGTGCCCACTTTTTTGCGTGGGCACTATGTGTCGTGAATATCACTTCAGACTATTTGCGATTAACAGGGCAGATTTATACGATTCCAGCCGCTAATTTCGGCCAGGAAAAATACCTTGTGTGGCTACACAGTAAGTGATACCCAAAGCAGGTGAACGGTTATCAAAAGGCTGGCTTCGTCCCGCAGGCTCAACGGAAGTGGTTGGCCTGCCCGTAAATTTTATGATGTTTGCCTTTAGGGAAGCGTTGGGGGCGTCGCTTGAATAGATATTATCTCTCGATGTCGATGCCGCTAATACATTGCCGGAGGGCGTACTCTTATTGCCGGCTGTACTTACTGCGTCAATCGTAGCGGAAACGTTATCTAAAAAAGTTTGCGCACCATGGGAGTGGAAAGGCATTTGGTTTAGTCCTAGGGTTACAAAATCTAAGCCGACTTCTTGGCCAATCGATATTGGCGATAGCCCCGGACCTTGCCCGGCCCCGATTGGCGAGCGGCCGCGCAGATCCGGTAACATAAATGTCGTTTGTCCATCACCGCCATACTGCGTTCCCAATAATGAAAACAAGGCTGTGTTTTGCGCAATGCTCAGCGTCTGTCCGGCGGCCTCCAGATAACCGCGCGGGCAAAAGTTAAAGCTAAATGTGCAAATCTCGCCGAGAAAGGGGTCGGAACCGCAAGCCGAGGCTGATACAGGTAAGCCGGTGATAGCAATCATGGCCAGTTTCAAGAGTGGTTTGTTGAATGATTTTGACATGTTGAGTACCTTTAAATTGAGCTGAAATTAATTGAAAGCGTAGTTACGGCGTTTGCTGGTAAGGACTGAGATCAAACCGATAGCCAACAGCCACAGGGTTTCCGGCTCCGGTACCGTGTTGTTGGTTTGCTTGGTGACCGAATCGACTGTAATCAGGCTGGACGCATTTATCGAAAATCTGCCGGAGTCCGCGCCGCCGAATATGAATAGATCGGGGTTGCTATCGCCAAAGCTGATCAAATCGCCTGGGTTTAATAGAAACGACAACAATAGAGTGCCGACGTCGGATACCAGGCCGCCTTTACCGGTAGCGATATTGGTATTCGGATTACTGGGTATGAATTTTTCGTTACCGCGAACGGGATCCGAAACAATTTTAGAAAACGCCAGTTCCTTGCCATCGGCTTTGTAAAAGCCAATTATGGACTGTGCGAATTCGCCGTCATTGTTCAGCGGCGGTGTGTCGGTGGCTTCGACTTGATGGCTGTATTGGAATTGCAAGTTCACCACAAAACTATCCACGGCAGACTTGTTCTCAATCGAAAAGGTATAGTCGCCGAAAAGCGGGCTGATGTTTGAGGGCTCGGCGCCGCCAGTGCCGCTAGCGTTTAAATTGATACCAAAACCATCGCCGATCTGGCTTAAGGTGCCTGACAAGGGGTCAGGACCTGTGACCGTGGAACCCACCAGCGTGGTGGTGGAAGTAGAGCCGGCGATAATGCTGGTCAGCGAGCCTGTCTGGATGGCGTTTATCGGCTCAGCCGGGGAGCCGAGGCTATCAAACTCGGCCGAACCGCGGATTACAATATTGCTGTCAAAAGCCGCAGCCGATACCGATCCGGAATGGGCGCCGAGCAGCAATGTGATAGCCAATGCGACATTGCGAATCCGGCAACCGTGGTTTGTAGGTAGCTTCTTAAAATCGCTACCGATGCTCTTTTTAAATTTAATTGATTCCATCTTGATACCTCTATATTTGATTAGATTTGGCGGTAATATATTTATATTAATGACTTGTTCCGTGCAAAATGCAGGCATCTAGCAAGTATTTAAATGCAGTGGATTAAAATAATTTCTCATGCTGCTAAATTGCCATATAAATTGAATTAAATTACTTCTGTTTTATTCAAAAAATTGTATTACGGGAATTAATAGCCAATTCTTATGCCAGTTATTATTTTTGTGCGGGAAAATAATTTATCTTTATGTTTTTAAAGATATTTTATGGCTGTGCTTGGCTGGAGGAGTCAGCATGCATAATTGGTGTGGAAGCGTTTTGGCACGATATGTCGCATGAAGTACGAAATATCGTTTTTATTTCGAAGTGGGGTTTGATTTATTGCTTAGCTCGATAGAGCGGGTAATTGAAAGTAGGCTTTTTAGCTTAGAAATACCCATTACTAAATAAGCAGAGGAAGGCTTTGTCAAACTGATGTGAAACTGCAAAAGCCCCGATTAGCCAGGCGAACAGCTTCAACAAACAGGTAAACAAAGCATTAACATGGGAAGCACCCAAATGCGCGGATACCACCATTGACGGCGTGACTGCCGAACAGGCAATCGCCGGACGAGGAGTAATGAAAGTGCGGGATTTTCTAAGTTGGGGATAGCGGAGGCTGCGGTTCGCCGATTTCATGGATCAGCACGGTCTGACCGACTGCCAAGCTGCCGGGTTTATCGTGCAAGGCGTTTTGCCCAAAATAGACTTTGTTTTGCCATTTGCGCAGACGATTCAGCGTCGTCAAGGGTTCTTTGCCGGTTTCGGCGGTGAGCGGGTCTATGGTGGGCACCGAGCAGCGCGAGCAGGGTTTGGGCAATCTAAAACCAATATCGTTGATGCTAAGCCGTCGCCAAGTGTCTTCGGCGTAACTGTCGCAATCGGTGACGACTAGATTAGGCCGAAAACGAATCATGTCAATTGCCAACGGCATGGCTTGGTTGAGGGCGTTTAGGGAGTTCTCCGACACGATCAAAAACGGAAAGCCGTCGGAAAACGACGTTTGATCACTTTCTAAAGCATAGTTAGGATCGACCTGGCGAATATCGTCATCACTTTGGTAGACCAGCCGGCACTCGGTTTGTAAAAAATCGCTTAGCCAGGCATCGGCAACAGCGCCACAGGTTTTGGCGACACAAACGTCGTGCCAGACTACCACTTCAATGTCGTCGCCGTCTTCCGATTGCAAAGGCAGAGCTAGATCCGCTTGATTGGGAGCCGACAAAATTAACTGTTGATCTGCAATGCGGGTTTGAATCAAGGCCATTTTGGGTAAGCGGCGCTGGCTGAGGAACTGTCTATCGCCGTCTATCAGCATCCATTTTCGGTCGTACAGCAAGCCTTTGTGGTCCACCGGCCAGTGTTCTACGCGAATGCCGGCCAGCGATTTGACTGGGTATATATAAATTTCACTGAGTATTGGCATATTGTTTTGCGCTTAGCTGAATAGCAGATCGGTTTGGGTGTGCAGTAAATGCTCTGCCAAATGTTTTTCAATGTTGTCGAACTTGATGCCGTAACGGCCGTTTTCCCGGTCGCAATGGACAACAAGCGCGGGTATATCGAAACGCTTGCCGTCGGCGAACAATAAATACAGGAATATCCGCTGATTCTTGCCGAGTTTTTTTTCGCTGAATATCGCCGCGCCGCGGCTACTCACATCCCGCAACACGACCGGAAACAGGCGTGGAAACCAGATACTTTTGACTTTGACGGCAGCACGGATGTCGTTGCGTCGATAACGAACCGCACTGCGTTTGTTAGACCATGAGCTATCAATCGTGACCTCTTGATCGAGAAAATCTAAAGAGAAATCTGGCTCAGACATGGCAAGCGCGGCAAATGTAAAGGTGGCTAAGTATTGATGTTAAACCGTTAAAATTCAATAGAGCGTGACGATTATTGACCAAGCCCAGCCAAACCGAATCCGTTAAAATAGGGCTTTTATATCGTTCCGAACCGGATTATGAAAAAAATTGCGATTGTTTCATTTTGTTATTGTTGGCTCGCCGCGTTGCCTATCAGCAGCGCTATTGCCGCGCCTGCCAAGAAAGCCGCACCTGCCAAACCGCAGATCAGCAAACCTGCCGAGCCTGCCAAACAGATAGTCAAAATCGGCTATTTTAGTCAGGAAAGAGCCGCCCCGGCTGCCTTGTCCAACCTTGATCCGTTTATCCAGAACAAAGGGCAGATCGGCGCCGAATTGGCGATTGCCGATAACAATACCACCGGGCAATTTACCGGCCAGCACTACGAGTTAAAGCAGGTTGTAGTGCCGGTGGGCGGCGATTTGCAGCAGGCCTTCAATCAATTAGGCGAGGATGTTGGTTTGGTGGTGTTGAACGTGCAGCCAGACCAATTAAACAAGCTCGCCGATTTGCCGGCGGCGAAAAACAAATTGCTGTTCGATGCTTCTACCAGCGACGACGAGTTGCGCAACACGGATTGCCGCCATCAGGTTTTGCACATATTGCCCAGCCGGGCCATGCGCGCCGATGCGCTGGCGCAATACATGTTAAAGAAGCGCTGGCAAAACTGGTTTTTGGTGATAGGTCCCACGCCGGAAGACAAGTTATACGCAGCGGCCATTAAACGCGCGGCCAAGAAATTTGGTATCAAACTGGTCGCGGAAAAAGCCTGGACCAACGATTACGACGCCCGCCGTAGCGCGCAATCCGACGTGCCGGTGTTCACGCAAGTGGACGATTACGATGTGTTGGTGGTGGCTGACGAACAAGGCTTGTTCGGCGAATATCTGGATTACCGGACCTGGAAACCGCGTCCCGTGATCGGCACGCAGGGTTTGGTTGCCACCGCCTGGCACAGAACCCACGAACAATGGGGCGCGGTGCAATTGCAAAATCGCTTCAAGGACACCGCCGGCCGCTGGATGGAAGAAGAAGATTACGCCGCCTATCTGGCGGTGCGGGCGATAGGCGAGGCCAGCGTCCGCAGCAAGTCCAATCAAACTCAGGCGATTAAGGATTATGTCTTCTCCGAAGCGTTTGCCTTGCAAGGTTACAAGGGCGTGCCCCTGTCGTTCCGCCGTTGGGACGGTCAATTGCGGCAACCGGTATTATTGGCTGCACCGCGATCTTTAGTTAGCGTGGCGCCGGTCGAAGGATTTTTGCATCCGAAGACGGAGCTGGATACCCTGGGATACGACCAGCCGGAAACGGCTTGTAAATAAGCCGGTGTTGAACCAAATTTCAGAGGGTAGGGCATGAGCGATAAACGGCGCATGGAGATTAGCCAGTCGGCGATCACGGGTGTTCTGGGCGTGGAAGAAGCGCGGCCGCAAAAAAAGGGGCCGGCGCATAAACCGTTCAAAATACAAAGCCGCTATCAACCGGCTGGCGACCAGCCCACCGCCATCGCGGCGCTGGTGGAAGGCATCAACGACGGTGAATTGCATCAAACCTTGCTGGGCGTGACCGGCTCCGGCAAGACTTTTACCGTTGCCAATGTGATCCAGCAAACCCAGCGGCCGGCGATGATCATGGCGCCCAACAAAACCTTGGCGGCCCAGCTGTACGGTGAAATGAAGGAGTTTTTTCCGGAAAACAGCGTCGAGTATTTTGTCTCTTATTACGACTATTACCAGCCCGAGGCCTATATTCCGGCTTCCGATACCTTCATCGATAAGGACGCCTCGCTGAACGAACACATCGAACAAATGCGGCTGTCGGCTACCAAAGCCTTGCTGGAACGGCGCGATACCATCGTGGTGGCTACCGTTTCGGCGATTTACGGCTTGGGCGAGCCGGAATCTTATTTCCAGATGGTGCTGCATTTGGTTCGCGGCGATATGATCAAGCAACGCGACATACTGCGGCGCTTGGCGGAAATGCAATATACCCGCAACGACACCGAACTGCGCCGCGCTACATATCGGGTGCGCGGCGAGGTGATCGACGTGTTTCCAGCCGAGTCGGAAGAACAAGCCCTGCGTATCGAGTTGTTTGACGACGAGATCGAAAGGTTGTCGATGTTCGACCCACTAACCGGTGAAGTCACGCAGCGTCTGGCCCGCTTTACGCTTTATCCGAAAAGTCACTATGTCACGCCGCGCGATCAGTTGCTGACCGCTGTGGAAAAAATCAAAATCGAACTGGCCGAACGCCTGGAACAATTGCGCGACAACCATAAACTGGTGGAAGCGCAACGACTGGAGCAGCGCACGCTGTTCGACATCGAAATGATCATGGAAGTGGGCTACTGCTCCGGTATCGAAAATTATTCCCGGCATTTGTCCAATCGCGCAGATGGTGAATCGCCGCCTACCATGTTCGATTATTTACCCAAGGATGCCTTGGTGATCATAGACGAAAGCCATGTCACGGTACCGCAGATTGGGGCGATGTATAAAGGCGACCGCTCGCGCAAGGAAACCTTGGTGGAGTATGGTTTTCGCTTGCCCTCGGCCTTGGACAACCGGCCATTGCGTTTCGAAGAATTCGAACAAATCTGCGGCCAGCGTATCTATGTTTCCGCCACGCCCAGTACTTACGAGAAAGAACATTCCGGCGCGGTGGTGGAGCAGGTAGTGCGCCCGACCGGCCTAGTCGATCCCATTGTCGAAGTGCGCCCGGCGACCAGCCAGGTGGACGATTTGTTGTCAGAAATCACTAAACGCACCGCCATCCAGGAGCGGGTGTTGGTTACCACCCTGACCAAACGCATGTCGGAAGATTTGACCGATTATCTGATGGAACACGGCGTCAAGGTGCGTTATCTGCATTCGGACATCGAAACGGTGGAGCGGGTGGAGATTATCCGCGACTTACGGCTAGGCGTGTTCGACGTGCTAGTCGGGATCAACTTGCTACGGGAGGGTTTAGATATACCGGAAGTCTCGCTAGTAGCGATTTTGGATGCGGATAAGGAAGGTTTCCTGCGTTCGCTGACCTCGTTAATCCAAACCATAGGCCGTGCCGCGCGCAATGCCAATGGCAAGGTAATCCTTTACGGGGACAAGATTACTGGTTCGATGCAACTGGCTATCGAAGAAACCGAGCGCCGCCGCGATAAGCAGGAAGCGTTCAATAAAGAGCATAATATCCAGCCTAAAACCATATTCAAATCGGTTACCGATATTTTGGAGTTATCGATACCCGGTTCCGGCGGTTCCATTTCCAACGCCAGAGCCAAAGTCGCCGAACCGGCCGGGAATTACAAGGCTATGACGCCCAAACAAGCCGCCAAGGCCTTGAAGCAACTGGAAGAAAAAATGTATCAGCACGCCAAAAACCTGGAATTTGAAGATGCAGCGCGGATCAGGGATCAGATCAAATTGCTGCAAGCCGAGATGGTGGTTTAAGAGGCTTAGGTTTGTAATTAACGTTTTGGCTAACTATATTTAGTGAATTTTGTCGAGGTTCCCAGCTTGCAATGCTTGGTCGGCAGAAGCTAAACGACGATAGCAAATTCATGAAACAGACGCCGAGAAACAGATGATACCCGCCAAAAACATACTGAACGAAAATGTTCGCGTGCTGAAAAGCGAGGTATCTAAAACCACTTATCAGGGTGTGGCCATTGCGATTGCCAGCATTCTCAGTGCGTTGTTGGCCTTGAGTTATTACTACGTCGGCGAAATTTCCTTAAATGGCATCATTAAAGCGCAAACCGAAAATTACGGTCTGTGGATGCTTGAAGCGCTACCGTTTATTTTCGGATTTTGGGGTCAATATTCCAGCTCGGTCATCGCTTATCAAGCCGGGGCGATGATTTTGGACCAGACCCAGGAACTGCGCTCTCGCGCCGAATCATTGGAAAAACAAGTCAGTTATTCCACCACCCACGATTCGGTAACGGACCTGCCGAACCGGGTATTGTTTTACGACCGGGTGGAACAAGCGATGTTAGCCGCCGGCAATCAAAACAAAATGCTGTCTATCTTGTTGGTGGAAGTCGCCAATTTTAAGGAAGTTTACGACACACTGGGCCGTAACAGCAGCGACTTGATTTTGAAACAGATAGCAACACGTCTGCAAAGCGTGGTGTTGGGCACTGATAGTGTCGCCCGTATCGACGGCAATATTTTCAGCGTGTTGTTGTCGGCGGTGGATAACGAAACTGCTGGCCTGACATTGGCCAAAAATATCCAGGCGGCCCTGGATCCGGCCTTTAAAGTCGAGCGTCTGAGTCTGGTGATTCACAGCAATATTGGTATCGTCAATTTTCCCGAGCATGGCGACGATGTCGATACTTTGGTGCAAAAAGCCGGCGTGGCATTATTCGTAGCCGGCCAATCGCACGAAGGTTACACCACTTACGCGCCGTCTTACGACGATCATAGTCCGCGCCGCCTGACCTTGATGAGCGAGCTGCGCCAGGCTATCGAAAAAGAGCAATTACATGTTTATTACCAACCCAAGGTGTCGGTGCAAACCGGGCAAGTTTACGGTGCGGAAGCCTTAGTACGTTGGCAACACCCTAAGCATGGCTTTATCGCGCCGGATGAATTTATACCCATGGCCGAAAGAACCCGGGTGATCAAGCATTTGACTGCCTGGATGCTGAAACAATCGTTCAAACACTGCGCGGAATGGCGCAAGCGCGGTTGGGAACTGATTATCTCCGTCAATCTGTCCGCCAAGGATTTACACGATCCTGAGCTGCCGGATGTGATGGCCGGTGTGGCGGCGGCAGCCAATATCAAACCCGGCTGGATGATGCTGGAGATTACCGAGAGCTCCATCATGACCGATCCGGAGCGGGCCATGGAAGTGATTCAGCGCCTGAATGAAATGGGCTACAAATTGTCTATCGACGACTTTGGTACGGGTTATTCGTCACTGGCTTACTTAAAACGCATGCCGTTAACGGAATTAAAAATCGATAAATCCTTTGTTGTCGATTTGTTGCACAGCGAAAACGATGCAGTCATCGTTAAAGCCACCATCAACTTGGCGCACAACTTAGGATTGCAGGTGACTGCCGAAGGTGTGGAAACTCAGGAAATCATCGAAAAACTCAGCACTTACCGGTGCGACTTGGCGCAGGGTTACTTGTTCAGCAAGCCGATGCCGTTTGAGGCTTTTGGTGCGTGGGTGGAAGCCCATCGTTAAAGCAAAATTATGCAGATTCAGGAGCAGCAGTAATGTCCACAGCCTGGGCGGGTGGTACCGATGCCATTCTGGAAAGAATGGACAAGATGACCGAGCTTTTCGTCGCCGAGACACGTAAAGCTATCTATACGGGCGAATCGGCCAGCCATTGCCAGGAATGCGGGGAGCCGATTCCGGAAGCTCGGCGTCAGGCGATTGCCTGCCAGTATTGTTTGCCTTGTCAAACCGAGCTGGAAAAAAGCTGACGCAGCACTGTTTTATTGGGCTCGTTTAAACGGCAGGTAATTCGCCGCGTCTTGCTTGTAATGCGCAATCGCCTGTTTTTCCCGGGCTACAAATTGCGCCACGGCCTTGGCAAAACCGGCATCCTTTAACCAATGCGTGGAGTAGGTAGTGACCGGCTCGAAGCCGCGGGAGATTTTGTGCTCGCCTTGCGCGCCGGAATCAAAACGCGCCAAGGCGTGTTCTATACAGTAGTCCAAGCCCTGGTAATAGCAGGCTTCGAAATGCAGGGCGTTGTATTCTTCATCGCATCCCCAATATCGGCCGTACAAGGTATCCGCGCCGATAAAACTCAAGGCTGCGCCGACGTATCTATCGTCTTTCATTGCCAGAACCAGCAACAACTGTTCTGGCATGGTTCGCGCAATTTGTTTGAAAAACGCTAGATTGAGATAAGGTTCGGAACTGCGTTTTAAGTAGGTCAGTGCGTAAAAGCGGAAAAACACCTGCCATTGGATCTCGGTAACCTCCGTCCCCGGAACACGCAATAGCTCAATACCTTTTTCCGCTACCCGGCGTCGTTCACGCTTAATCATCTTGCGTTTGTCGGCGCTTAGGGTTTGTAAAAAATCTGAAAATGTTAGGTAATTTCGATTAAACCACTGAAACTGCACGCCCTCGCGGACGCTTAAACCTAAAGATCTCAGCAGCTCAAGCTGGGACGGTTCGGGAAATAAACAATGCCACGAGGAAATACCCTGTCGTTCGGCAAGTTGTTGGATAAAACTGAATAATAAAGCGCAGATTGCCGTTTGGTCCGCATCCGCTGCGAATAGCAGTCTCTGTCCCTGGCAAGGGGTAAACGGGATCGCGCTGATGAATTTCGGGTAATAGGCCAGACCATGCTGCTGGTAAGCTTGAGCCCATTGCTGATCGAACACATACTCGCCCCAGGAATGGGTTTTTAAATACAGCGGCAATGCTGCCAACAATTTTTGATTGTCGAAAACCAATAAATGCGTAGTGTCCCAGCCGGTCTGCGGGCAAACGGCGGCGCTTTGTTCCAGTGCGGATAAAAACTCGTGGCGTAAAAAAGGATAGTCGGGTCCGCACAGTCGATTCCATGCCGTGGCTTCGATTTGCGCCATGCTGGCGATTTGTTTTACTTCCATTTTTAATCTTAGTAGAGTTAAAGCCCCAACATACCATCAAACCATTGCCCATGACGACAGAGAAGCCGTTTTCTCAAGCTTGTGAGAACAACAAGGAACCGATTTTACAGATTCTCAAAACGGTTTTTGACCAACCGATGACAGTGTGGGAAATCGGCAGCGGTACCGGCCAGCATGCCTGTCATTTTGCCGAGAACCTGCCGCATCTGACATGGCAGCCTACCGATAGACCGGAGAATCTGCCGGGGATCCAGTTATGGCGGTACGAGGCGCAGCTGGTAAATCTACTGCCGCCGCTTAGTTTGGACGTGGCGGATTTGCAATGGCCGTGCGCACGGGTTGAGGCGGTATTTACCGCGAATACTTTGCACATTATGAGCAGCGAAGAAGTAGGGCTGTTATTCAAGCGGCTAGCGAACTATTTGAGTGCCGAGGCGACGATGTGTATCTACGGCCCGTTTAATTACGCCGGTGCATATACCAGCGAAAGCAACGCCCGTTTCGACCTATGGTTGAAAGAACGGGATGCGCGCAGCGGTATCAAGGATTTCGAGGCGATCATGGCCTTGGCCGAACACATCGGTTTGACCTTACAGGCCGACCACGCCATGCCGGCCAATAACCGGCTATTAGTGTTGCGCAAGCGGGCATAGGGATCAAAGTCTGACGTTTGGCGTGACTTAAGTGCCTGCGTGTTATTCTGCTGCCACAATTAAAGTTTTTCTATTCACGGAGTGGACGATGCAAAAAATAGTAACGGTTTTTCTTTTAATCGTGATCTTGATGCTGCCCGGTTGCGGTTACAACACCTTTCAAACACAAGACGAACAAATCAATGCCGGTTGGGCGGAAGTGCTGAATCAATATCAGCGCCGCGCGGATTTGGTACCGAATCTGGTGAACACGGTGAAAGGCTACGCAGGACATGAAAAGGACGTATTGGAAGCCGTGACGGCTTCGCGCGCCAAAGTGGGCAGCATGCAAGGGACGCCGGAATTGGTGAACGACGAACAGGCTTTTGCCAAATTTCAAGCGGCGCAGGGCGAATTGAGCTCTGCTTTGTCGCGCTTGATGGTGGTGTCGGAAAATTATCCGCAACTGAAGGCTGACGCCAATTTCCGCGATCTGCAAGCGCAATTGGAAGGTACCGAAAACCGTATCACCGTGGCACGCAATCGTTATATCGCCGCGATCAAGGAGTACAACATCACCGTGCGCTCGTTTCCCAGCAATCTGACTGCGATGCTGTTTGGCTACAAAACCAAGCCATCGTTTACCGTTGAAAATGAGAAAGCCATTTCGACTGCGCCAGTGGTTGATTTTGGTAAGTAAGATGTGGAAGACAGCTGATTTTTCAGGGTTTTGGGTCGCCCTATTCCTGGCGGTTTGTCTGTTTGCAGCGGCCGTAAATGCCGAGCAAGGAGTGCCCAATCTTGAACAGCGTGTCACCGATCTGACCGGCACCTTATCCGCACAGCAAAGAACCGCGCTGGAACAACGCTTACAGGCTTTTGAGCAACAAAAAGGCAGCCAGATTGCGGTATTGATCGTTGCCAGTACCAAGCCGGAAGACATTGCGCAATATGCTATTCGCGTGGTCGAACAATGGCGTCTGGGCCGCAAGGGTGTCGATGACGGCATATTGATGTTGCTGGCCAAGGACGACCGCGCCACGCGCATCGAAGTGGGTTACGGCTTGGAGGGTGTGGTGCCGGACGTATTGGCTAAGCGGATTATTGACGACATCATGATTCCGTATTTTCGGCAGGGCGACTATTCGGGAGGTATTAATGCCGGCGTGGATAGCCTGATCGGAATATTTGATGGTGTGCCACTGCCTGCCCCTCAAGCATCCTTTGTCGATGGGCGAGTGCAACATTTACTGCCCCTCTTGGTGTTTCTAGCGGTGGCCGGCGCTTGGATTTTACGGACTCTGTTTGGAAGCTTTCTCGGCGGGATAATCAACGGCAGCGTGGTTGGTATTATCGCTTGGCTATTGAACGCGGGTTGGCTGGTTGTATGCCTTGCGGCATTGTTTGCGTTCATGGTTTCGCTTAGCAATGGCAGACGTGCGTTTCGCGGCCGGCATAACGACAATTTTTACGACGATGACGATTTTGGCGGCGGGTCGGGAGGCGGATTCTCCGGCGGAGGCGGCGGTTTTGGCGGCGGCGGTGCGTCGGGGAGATGGTAGGGCGTGCAAGTAATTAGATTCCTAAAGCATATTTTTAGTGGTCCCTGGCGTGTGCGTCTGGCGTTTTCCAAGCGCAGCTTGCAAGCCATCGAAGCGGCGATTGCTGATAGCGAAGCATCGCACTTGGGTGAAATTCGTTTTGTGGTGGAAAGTGCGCTGGAGATAGGCGAGTTATTGCAGGGTGTTACGCCGAGACAACGCGCGCTTGAGGTATTTTCACAATGCCGAATCTGGGATACGGAACACAATACCGGCGTCCTGATTTATTTGCTGTTTGCTGATCGTGATGTAGAGATTGTCGCTGATCGCGGTATACATGCCAGAGTTGGCGAAGCGGTTTGGGCCCGGATTTGCGAACAGATGGAAGCGCAGTTGAGGGCAGGCCGATTCGAAGTAGGCGTGATTGAGGGGATTGCCCTTATCTCGGCGCAATTGCAACAGCATTTTCCGGCGTTAAATAAAGAAAATCCCAACGAAATAACTAATGCGCCTTTAGTTCTTTAAGCCATTTTTTTAGCTATTGTCTGCTGTTTTTTAAGTGTCTTTCTCTTGAATTTCTTGTGGTCTAACGCCATATTGGCATAGAACCATTCAGGTTTTTACATGCAACAAAGAGGAGAATCGACATGAGTAACTTAAGCCCATTTGTTAGTCGCGGTCTGTTTGACGAACTGTTTCGCGATGTTAATCCCGGTTATTACATTAAACCGCTGCACGGCGACGGTTTGCCGGCGCAAATCAAAGTGGATGTGAAGGAAAATCCGTCGGAGTTTATCGTCCAAGCCGAAATTCCGGGCGCTGGTAAAGAGAATATCCATGTGGACATCGACGGCAACGTGGTTGCCATCCGCGCGCAAATCAGCCAGCTGGATACCGAAAACAAAGACGATAAATTGCTGCGTAGCGAGCGCTATTTCGGTGAAGTGTCGCGTAGCTTTCAACTATCCGCCGAGATTGACGAGGAAGCCAGCAAAGCCCGTTACGAGAACGGCATATTGACGCTGAATCTAGCGAAGAAGCTGAAAAAAAGCGGACAGCGGATGACTATCGATTAACTGCCCGGAGGAACCTCTATAGTGGGTGGTTCACGGGTTGACTGAGGTGAGCCCGTGAACCGATCTCCGATCAATAAACGTCTCTGACGTAACGTTTGTCTTTTTTCAATTGGTTGACATACTCAACCGCCTCGACCAAAGTTTTCTTGCCATGCTCGCGAATCACATCGTGCAGGGCTTGATCGACGTCTTTGGCCATCCGGTAAGCGTCGCCGCACACGAAGAAGTAACCGCCTTGTTCCAGCCAGGCATACAGTTCGGCACCGTGCTCTTTCATGCGATCCTGCACATAGATTTTTTCCGCTTGGTCGCGCGAGAACGCTAAATCCAGCTTGGTCAGCAAGCCGCTGGATTGCATCGCTTCGATTTCCTCGCGGTAGATAAAATCGGTCGAAGCGTTGCGGTCGCCGAAAAACAGCCAGTTTTTGCCGGAGGCTTTGCGGAATTCGCGTTCTTGCAGGAAGGCGCGGAACGGGGCGATACCGGTGCCTGGCCCAACCATAATCATGGGCAGGCTATCATCGGCCGGCACGCGAAAGTTGTTGTTGGGGGTGAAGAATATCCGTACATCGGTTTCTTCATTTACCAAGTCGGCCAGATAAGTCGAGCAGACGCCTTTGTGTTGGCGGCCGTGCGCGTCGTAACGCACGCTGGCGACGGTCAGATGCACGCTGTCCGGATGCTTCTTGCCGCTGGAGGAGATGGAGTAAGCGCGATGTTGCAACGGTTTTAATAAACGCAAAAATTCGGCGGCCGAAAATTCCACGCCGGGGAATTGCAACAGCAGATCGAGTATGTCGCGGCCCCACAGGTAATCGGACAGTTTTTCCTTGTCACCGGACAGCAATAAGGCATTTAACTCTTGATCGCCGGACCGGCTGGCGATTTCCTCAACCAGTTCTTTGCTGGGTAATTTGATCTCGAAATGTGTGCGTAAGGCATCCGACAGCTTCATTAATTCGCCATTGACCGGTTCGTCTTCCGCGCCGGTGCAGCCGATGGCTTTGACGATTTGCGCTACCAAGTCCGGGCAGTTGGTGGGGATCACGCACAGCGCGTCGCCGGCTTCGTAACTGAGGCCGGAGCCATCGATAGAAATTTCGTAATGTCGGGTTTCTTTCGACGAATCCAAAGCCGTGACAATGCGGTTGACGCGCATTTTGGCTGGAAATGGGTTTTTGCGGTTGTAAACCGATTTAGCAGCCTGAGTTTCGGTATCGACTACCGCAACCGTGCTGGCACCTTCCGCCATCAACGGAATCACTTCGCTGAGCCATTTTTCCGCTGGGGCTTCAAAATCCACATCGCAGTCGACGCGGTCAAACACGCGCTTGGCACCCAGAGCTGCCAGTTTATTATCCCAGTCTATGCCGGCCTGACAGAACAAGTCGTAACTGGTATCTCCCAGGGCCAATACCGAATAATTGACGTTGTCCAGGCGCGGAGCCGCATCACTATTGGCCGCTTCCCAAAGCATTTCGGCGTTGTCCGGCATAGCGCCTTCGCCGTATGTGCTGGTAACGATCAGCAAGTATTGCATTTGCGGCAATTGGCCGATTTCGACTTCATCCATGCTTTTGACGACCGGTTGCAAGCCATGTTTTTTTGCTGCATTGGCGGCGTCGTTAGCCAGCGACTCGGAGTTGCCGGTCTGAGTACCGTAAAGAATATGCAAGGTGCGGGCGTTCGCTTGATTGACACTACCGGCGCTTTGCAGCATATGGCTATGCATGCCGGCGAAAAAACCGCCAAGCCAGGCGCGTTGAGTATCACTAAAAGGGGCGTTTTGCGGGATAAAAGGTGCTTTCATTTCATTACCATCTGTGGACAGGTGTCAGGTTGTCCAGTCACTGTATTTGGTTCTTGCCAAGTGGCGCGAAGGGTGCGTGAAGCACCCTCCCTCAGCTCAGGCAGACTCGCTTTCCAGCATGTCTTTCACAATCGACAGGCTTTCCAAGCTCGCCAGATTTTTATCGATAGACGGCAGGCCGGCCAAAGCTAAACGGTTGAATCTATCTTGTTCGATGATCCAGGCCGTGGAGCCTATCGAGTAAATGCTTTGCACGTCGCGCAGCATCAGCGTGGTTTTGTAGTCGTTCAGGCGTTTTTCCGCCATCAACGCGGCTAACTGACCATCATCGTATTGGCTGTAAGCTTCGCGGATATTTTTAATCAGCGCGTCTTGCAGCTTGCGCGGACGTTCCATCACGAGCTTGTAGGCATGTTGATCAACTAAGGCTTCAGTAGCCGGTTGGCCGGCTTTAGTTAACTGATCGCGGGCAATTTGCTGGGCTTTATCGATCACCGCATAGCTGTTGATAAGCTTCAAGGTCAGATCGGTGTCGGTTTCGCCGTAACCGGGAATGGCGCCATCGAACAACGGGATGTTGCGTTTGTAAGCCTGTTTGATCTGCTCGATTTGTTTTTGCGCAAATGCCACCGACAACTCTTCGATCATCGCTTTGCGATCCAGCGCTTTGCTTAGGTATTCCGCCGTTTGCGTGCGATTTAACCAGAGCGGCAAGGCAAATTTGAAGTGCCGACGCTCGTTGGCCCAATTAGCCAGGATAGCCTTGGCTTTTTCCGAGTCGGTATGTTCAACATGTTGTTCCAGCATGTACAAAATAAATTGCTCATGGCTGCTTGCTAGGTCGTTGTCATCGGTCAAACTGTGTATGGATACCGAGGTATCGTCATACAAATCATTTAAACGATTGTCCGGGTCGTATTGGTAGGCGTTGCCGCCCGACATGCCGGTGCAGAAGCCTTTACCAAAGCCGCCCAGATTCAATACCGCGCCGTTAATCATGTATTCGCAGGCAAAATCGCCGACGCCTTCGACAACGGCCATAGCGCCAGAGTTACGCACGGCAAACCGGTCGCCGGCTTCGCCATTGATAAAGGTTTTGCCGCCGGAAGCGCCGAACAGAGCGAAGTTACCGATCAACACGTTCTCGCCAGGTAACTTGGAGCCGCCACCGGGTGATTTAATCACGATGGTGCCGCCGCAAGCGGTTTTTCCGACACCGTCGTTGCAAGTGCCGGTGTGTTCCATGCGCATGCCGTCGTTGTTGAACGCGGCATAACTTTGGCCCGCCGAGCCATGGGTGCGAACGATAATTGTATCGTCGGCTAAATAGCGGCGACCATGTTGGTTGGTATAGATGATGTTCGATTTAGCGACTTGCTCAGGGCTGAGTTCATAAGCCAATAAGCGTTCCAGATCGACTGCGGTTTGACCGCCGACGGTTTTGTTACGGTTGTTCAGTTTGAATTCGTCGCCTTCGACAAGTACTTGCTTTTGACCTTTTTCGAACAAGGCCGATTTAACGCGGGCAAAGATCAAATCGTCGATGGCGAAATCTTTTTCCAGATAAATCGGTTTCTCAATTTTGACAACCGGTACTTCCGCCAGTAGTTTTTGCAAATGGATTTGGCCGACCATGCTCGGATGGTCGATCAGATGCAGCAGCTCGGTTTTACCGCGAATTTCTTGCAAATTGGTGTAGCCTAAGTCTGCCAGGATTTCGCGCACTTCGTGGGCCAGGTTCATAAAGAACTGCGCCAACACGCGCGGGTCGCCTTTGAATTCCTCGTGTGCAGTGGTCAAACCGGCGGGGCAGCGGATGTTGCAGTTTTTCGCCATCACGCAACGCAGCATCATCAGGGCCGTGGTGCCGAACTCGAAGGAATCGCCGCCTAAAATAGCGGATTTGACGACGTCGGCACCGTTCTGGTGGGCCGCGCTGCAACGTATAATCACTTTATCGCGCAAACCGTTGGCAGCGAGTGCTTGGTGCACTTCGGCTATGCCGATTTCCGGCGAACGACCGGTGTTTTTCAAACTGGTCACCGCCGCCGCGCCGGTACCGCCGGTGTTACCGGCTACGTTAATCACATCGGCACCGGCCTTGGCGACACCGACCGCGATAGTGCCGATACCTTCCGAAGATACCAGCTTGACCACCACACGAACGCGGGCGGCTTTGGCATCGTGGATCAATTGGCCCAAGTCTTCGATCGAGTAAGTATCGTGGTGTGGCGGCGGACTCACCAATTCTACTTTGGGTGTGCCGCCACGCAGCGCAGCAATTTCAACCGATACTTTGGGTGCCGGTAATTGGCCGCCTTCGCCCGGTTTCGCACCTTGGCCGATTTTAATTTCGATTTCTTCCAGATTTGGATCAGCCAGATAGCCGGCCCAGACTCCGAAGCGGCCGGACGCGAACTGTTTGATTTTACTGGAGCGTATCGTGCCAAAGCGGCTGGAGTGTTCACCACCTTCGCCGGAGTTACTCATGCCGCCGGCAATGTTAGTGCCTTGCGCCACGGCTTCGTGGGCTTCGGCCAGTAGCGCGCCGTGACTCATCGCGCCGGACGCGAAAGTCGGGGTGATTTGATGGGCAGGTTGCACGTAATCCAGCGCTATCCGCGAGCGGGCAGGGCGCACGTTGCTCAAATAGTGGTAAATCAGGCTGTCGCTGTCGTTCGCCCGCAGACTGATATTGTCGTTTTCCAGGTTTAAACCAAAATCGTTGCCGGCAAAACGCGCTTTCAGATGTTCTGCTAGTTGTTCCAGACGCGCTTTGCTTGAGTTCTCGGTAAACCGAATGCTGAAGACCACGCCGTTGCTTTTCTCGACTTGTAAGCCGCGGATCAGGTAGTTATTGTTACCGTGTAAATCTTGGCTGCCCAGCAGGCGATCAAAATCGGCTTTGCTGTTAGCGGCGCTGACATCGGCTGGGAACTCCATTACGTCGCGCAAAGCAGCAGGACGGTTCGCGCGCTCCTGAGCCAGATTGTGGGTAAAGCTACGATAAGCCGGGGTAATGCCAAAAGCGTCGATTTGCTCGGGTGTGCGTTTTTCGTAGCCGAAATCCAAATAGGCGGTATCACTGGCTTCCGGCGCTTGTTGTGGCGCTATGTACATGATCGCTTCATCGGTCATGTTGATATATTCACGCACCGCCGTATTGCCAAACGTGTGGCCGGCGCCTTCATTCCGCTCTTTGAATAATCCAAGGAATGGAATGTCGCTTTCGCTGGTGACGGACAGCGCCTTATGGTGCCATTCCGTTGCGCTGGCGGCGATGTCGCTGTATCGCACACCGCCCACCGAGGCATTGATGTTGGGGAAATACGGTTTTAGTTTTGGTTCGTCGGTATCCAGGTAGTTGGATTCGAAAAACTCGCCGCCGATATAGCTTTCCGCGGTACACAGGCCGAATTTGCCCATGGTTTTCATCAGTGATTTTTCGACGCCTTTTTGAAAACTGTACAGGGCTTTTTGTTGCGCGGTCACATCGGCATATTCGGTAATTACCCGGTTATGCACGCTGAGCGGGCAGATCGCGGAGGCACCGAAGCCCAGAATGGTGGCGACGTCATGCGGGCTGGCTGCCTGGCCGGTTTCCATGATCAGCGAGCTGTTAAAGCGCAGACCATGTTTGACCAGATGCTGGTTGGCCGCAGCAATGGCGAGCAGCGCCGGGAGAGCTGCCTGGGATTTGCTGATGTTGGCATCGCTTAAAATGATAATGCCGGTATTGTCGCGCGCAGCTTGTTCGACTTGTATGCATACCGCTTGCAAGGCTTGTTCTAAAGCCAGTTCATTTTGCGCGGCATTGTCAAAGTTCGGAGTGTATAGCGCCTCAATAGTCGCGGTTTTTACCTGGCTTTGTCTGCGAATCTGCTCCAGTTGGGTGCGTTGCAGAATCGGCGATTCGATCATCAGCTGTTTGCTGCTTTGCGGCGCAAAAGTGGGTTTGGCGCCCAGGGCCACGCGCAAAGTCATGCCGTCGCTTTCCCTTAGGGAGTCCAGCGGCGGATTGGTCACTTGCGCAAAGCGTTGGCTGAAGTAACGCGACATACCGCCTTCAGACGCGCTCAAAGCGTTCGGCGTCAGGCCGTAACCCATCGCGGAGACTTTTTCCAAGCCGGTTTGCAGGATAGGGTCCAGCAAAAACTTAAAGCTTTCCTGGTTCAGCGAATAAGCTGTGTGACGTTGGTCGATATTCAGTTCATGCTCGTTACTGAGTTCCGAAAGCTCTACTTTGGGCAACTCGCTGATATGAACGCAGCTTTGTTTCAGCAGCGCTTTGTAGTCTCTTTCCTTAGCCAAACGTTCCATCACTTGATGGCTGTTGTAAGATTCACCGGTGCTATGGTCGAAATACAGCATGCCGCCTGCTTCGATGCGGCCGCGTTTGAGCACTTTTTCCGGTGGAAAATCGATCTGGCCCGCTTCGGACATCACCGCCAGGTATTCTGCGGTTTCGACGGAGCGCAATGGTCTTAAGCCCAGGCGGTCCAGGCGCGCACCGACGCGAATGCCGTCATTGAAGATTAACGCGGCCGGGCCGTCGTTTTTCTCTTCGTACAGGCTGAAATATTCCAGCATCGCGCGTACATCTTCCGATAGGGTGCTATCGTTTTCCCAAGCCGGTGGCATCATCGCCAAAATAGCGGTGACAATGTCTAGTTGATCTTCGTTGATCCGGCGGGTCAGGGTTTGATCCAGGCGGCCGGAATCGGATTGGCCGCAAGGAAACACCACATGTTTGTTGTTTTGCCGAGCAATGGCGTTTTCGCTGAGGCGGTTTTTCTTGTCGGTGTTCAGCTCGCCGTTGTGTGCCATATACCGAAAAGGCTGCGCCATCATCGTCGCCGGTGCGGTATTAGTGGAAAAACGGGTATGGAAAAACAGCGTACTGATTTCGTGGTCCGCGTCGTACAAATCGACAAAGTAGGGGATGACTTCGAATGAGTTCAGGCGGCCTTTGTAAACTTGGGTGCGGGAACTCATGGATAACGGGTAAAAGCCATTCAGTTCCGGGCGAGTAAAGCCATGGGCTTCAATAGTCAGCAGCGCAGACTGAATATGTCTTTCAAAAGCCTCGTGACTGGCATCTTTGAGGGATTTTGGCCGGCCGAAAATGACCTGTTTGATCGGTAATTGCGCGCGCAACGCTGCCGCATTCAACACCGAGCTGTCAACAGGCACTTCCCGCCATTTGATAATCGGCAGATCGAATTCCAGAAATTGTTCTTCGACTAGTTTTTGTGCCTCAGAATCGTAATGCGCGTGATCTTCCGGGAAGAAAAAGTTGGCTACGCCGAATTGCCCCAGTTCCAGGTCCGCATTCCCTGTGGCCTTACGGAAAAACTTCAGAGACAAATCGATATTAACGCCGGCGCCGTCGCCTATACCTTCCGCGCTCATGCCGCCGCGATGAGGAATAGTACACAAGGCTTCGTGTGACTTGACTAGGAGCTCGTGAGTCTGTTTGCTGTCTTTGCGGGTGATAAATCCAACACCGCAGCTGTCCTGGGAAAGATCAGCGTCGTAAAGCATGTGTATTGCGTTAATTTTCTGGGCGTTTTTAATCATTGCTATCCAGATCCTCTCATACTGAATAAAGCGCTAGCCGGTATTTTCCTTACCAGTAGTGCCGTTTATGGTTTTTCTGCCTGCTGCGTGTTAGAGTCGTCCCATGCGGCGAGAATCCCTGATTAACTTCGGAATTTCAGTTGGCGAAACTTTGTAATTCTACCATGTGGCGCGGCCTCTGTCATTCCGTAAAGCCAATGGCGGCGTCGTTCTCTCGTCTGGTCTCTAGTTTTAAAACTTTGTGAAGAAATATGAAAGAACAATTTGATGTGGTGATCGTCGGCGGAGGGATGGTGGGTGCCGCCGTGGCTTGTTGTCTGGGTGGTAGCGAGTTAAAAGTCGCTGTGATAGAAGCGCAGGTTCCGGAAGCTTTTGCCAGCGATCAGCCACATGATTTAAGGGTTTCGGCACTCAGTATTGCCTCGAAAAATATTCTGGAAGCAGTAGGCGCTTGGGAAGGCGTGACATCGCGGCGTTATTGCCCGTTCAAGCGCATGCGGGTTTGGGAAACAGCCGGTGATACGACTTTTAATAGCGATGACATTCGCTATCCCGAGTTGGGCTATATCGTCGAAAATCGCATCACCCAGCTGGCGTTGCTGGATAGATTGCCCCATTTCGAAAATATCGAATTGCTGATGCCGCAGACCATCAGCAAGATCAATTACGATGGCCACGAATCGGAGTTGATATTAGCGGACGGGCGGGTGCTTCAGGCAAAATTGCTGGTGGCGGCGGACGGTGGACAGTCCCGAGTCAGGCAGGCGGTAGGTTTGGGTGTGACTAGTTGGGATTATAACCAGCACGCTTTGGTTATTTACACAGAGACCGCCTATCCGCAGCAAGACATTACCTGGCAGCGCTTTGTGTCCAGTGGTCCGCAAGCCTTTTTGCCGTTGACAGGTAATTATGGTTCCATCGTTTGGTATCAATCCCCCGATGAAGTTCGGCGTTTACAAGCCTTGTCTTACGAGCAATTGCGGGATGAGCTGGTAGCGGCTTTCCCTGATTGCCTGGGCGAGGTCAAGCAGGTGTTAGGTGTGGCGAGCTTCCCGCTAAAGCGGCAGCATGCGCAACGCTATGTGAAACAAGGTGTGGCTTTGGTGGGTGATGCGGCGCACATGATTAACCCATTGGCCGGGCAGGGCGTGAATATCGGCTTACTGGACGCTGCGGCGTTGGCGGAGATTCTGGTGGATGCGCATAAACGCGGTCAGAATATTGCGGATTTGGCGGTGTTGCAGCGTTATGAAGCGATGCGTCGCAACGAAAATCTAAAAATGATGACCCTGATGGATGTGTTTTATAAATCGTTTAGTAACGATATTTTGCCGATCAAATTTTTAAGAAACCTTGGGCTTGGATTGGCGCAGCGCATCACCCCAGCGCGCAATAAAGCTATGAAGGCTGCGATGGGGCTGGAAGGTCGTCTGCCGAAATTGGCGCGTGGTGAGTCCTTGTTGGCAAGATAGCGTCTCTAACCCTTAAGGCTCAAATATCTCAACATCGTGGTGCGTATCTGGGCCTTCTTATCTTCATTGCTGATCGGTAGCGACTGCTGGTCGCTGATGTAGAACATGTCTTCCGCGCGACTGCCTATCGTGGTGATTTTTGCGTCGTGCAGTTGAATATCCAGCTCCGTAAACGCCTTACCTATGGTCGATAGCAAGCCGGCGCGGTCCGTCGTCACTAATTCGATGACGGTGTGTTTATGCGACGGATCTTCCAGAAAGGTGATGCTGGTTTCTATCGGAAAGTGTCGGGCCTGGCGGGACTGCTTGTGGATATTCTTTGACGCTTTCACTTTTTTGGCGATTAAGCCTTGGCGTAGCGAGGTGCAGATATGTACTTCGCGATACAAGTCGTTAATGGCTTCGCCGGATTGTTCCAAAACCTGAAAACTGTTCAGTACGTATTGATCGGCAGTCGTGATGATTCTGGCATCCAGAATTGTGAGGCCCAAATGGTCCAGGGTGGCGGTGGAAATCGAAAAAATCTGCGCTTCGTTGCGGGTGTAAACGAAAATCTCCGCACTGCCGCGCTGGGTTTGCGGGCGCAGTAATACCAACGGCAGTTCGCTTTCCTGGCAAGCCGCGATGGCGATGGTGTGCCAGGCGATTTCGTCCGCAGAATAGCGCAGAAAATAGTCGTCGCTGAGATGCTGCCACGACTGCGTGATATTGGTTTTGGATATACCCAGTTTCAAAAGCTCGTCGCCCGCTTCTTTTTTGTTTTCCTGTACCCGTTCCGAGCGGGCCACCGGATTTTGCAGGCCGCGGTGCAAGGCTTGGTGGGTGGAAATATACAAGTCTTTAAGCAATACGTCTTTCCAGGCATTCCATAAGCTAGGGTTGGTGGCGCGAATGTCCGCCACTGTCAGTAGATATAAATAATTTAGCCGCTCTATACTGCCGACTTCTTGGGCGAAGGTGTGGATGACGTCCGGGTCGCTAATATCCTTGCGTTGTGCGGTCATTGACATCAACAGGTGCTGACGAACCAGCCAAGTGATCAACTTGGTATCGTGGCTTGATAATTCGTGTTGCTGGCAAAAGTTGTTGGCAATGGTTTCGCCGAGCGTGGAATGATCCCCGCCCCTGCCTTTGGCTATGTCGTGAAACATGGCGGCGATGTACAAAATGTCAGGCTTTGAAATCAGTAAAAAAATATTATTGCAAAACGGCAATTCCTTGTTGTGTTTGGCCAGCGAGAAGCGCCGCAAATTACGGATAACAAACAGAGTGTGCTCGTCCACGGTATAGATGTGGAATAGGTCGTATTGCATACGCGCCACAATATTGGCGAAATCCGGCAAATAGGCGGCGAGTACGCCGTAGCGGTTCATGCGCTTGAGTTGGCTGGTAATGCCGCGGGGTTGTCTGAGAATATCCATAAACAGGCGATTGGCCTGTTTGTTGGTACGGAAGTCGGCATTGATCAGGTGCAGATTTTTGCGAATCAAGCGGATGGTGCTGGCGCGAATTCCTTTCAAAGAGGGTGATTGTTGCAAGATTAAAAAAATTTCGAGCAAAGCTAATGGTTGTTTTTGAAATACGTCTTTGTGGCTGACTTCCAGATAGCCGTCAATCGATGAAAAATTGGCGGTGATAGGGATGGGAGTTAGGCTTTCCTTGTTGCTGATCAGTCTCTCGTTCAGCAGTTGCAAGAGCATTTCATTCAGGCGTTCAATGTCCACGACAGTTTTGAAGTAAAACTGCATGAATTGCTCGACGTCGGGTTGTTCGTTTTTATCGATGTAACCGAACTGGCTGGCAAGCTCGCGTTGGTAATCGAACACCAATCGGTCTTCGCAGCGGTTGGTCAGATTGTGCAGTGCAAAGCGCAGGCGCCAGAGGATGTCGCGAGCGGTAATAAGATTGTCGTATTCCGATTTCGGTAAAAAACCGTACTTGATCAACTCGCGGAGAGAGGATGCGTTGTAATGGCGCTTGAATACCCAGCTGATGACCTGCAAGTCGCGAAGTCCACCAGGGCCTTCCTTAATGTTGGGCTCCAGGTTGTAAGCCGTATCATGGTACTTACTGTAACGCTTTTGCTGTTCGGCCATTTTGGCTGGAAAAAATTGTTCCGATGGCCAGAGTGTTTCAGAATTTATCTGGTGTTTTAGATCGCTAAATAGTTCGGAGTTGCCTGTAATCAGGCGCATTTCCAGCAGGTTGGTAAAGACGGTTTGGTCGTCCGCAGCAACCGCCAGGCACTCTGCTACGGAGCGTGTACTGAGTCCTGGTTTTAAGCCAATGTCCCAAAGAAAATTACAAAAACTGGATACCGGCTGTTGAAAGTCTATCGGGTTGGCGGCGTCTAGCAGCACCAAGATATCGATATCCGAGTAGGGAAACAATTCGCTTCTGCCATATCCGCCGGTCGCAATCAGGCTATGGCGGCTAGCGGCTGCGTCGAGGAAATGTAGCCAGCAGGCGGTCAATAGATTATCGATGAAGCGAGCTTTCTCGGTCAGCAAGCCGACGGTCGCCTGGTCCGGGTTAAAGCGCATTTTTAACTGCGCATTTTCTTCGTTAATCGCATTTTTGAATTTGGCGACCGGATTTTCGCCTGCAAAGCAGTCGAGAAAATCGTTTTCGGTGAACAGCGCTTGGCTCACAGTTCTTCCTGTCTCAGCGTCAAAATCTCGAAGCCGGTGTCGGTCACCAAAATCGTGTGCTCCCATTGTGCTGACAAGCTGCGGTCCTTAGTCACTGCCGTCCAGCCGTCGGCGAGGATCTTCATATGGCGTTTGCCTTGATTGAGCATGGGTTCTATCGTAAAAATCATGCCGGGCTCGATTATTTCGCCTTCACCGCGTTTGCCGAAATGCATCACGTGTGGGTCTTCGTGAAATTTTTTGCCGATGCCGTGACCGCAGAACTCTCTGACGATAGAGTAGCGATTGCTTTCCGCGTGTTTTTGAATGGCGTGGCCTATGTCGCCCAGGCGGGCGCCGGGTTTGACTTCCGCTATACCCAAAAACAGGCATTCGCGGGTGATGTCTACCAAGCGTTTGGCGTGTGGGCTGACCTCGCCGATGCAAAACATCTTGCTGGTGTCACCGTGGTAACCGTCTTTAATCACCGTGATATCGATGTTGACGATGTCGCCGTTCTTTAGCTTTTTCTCGCTGGGAATACCGTGGCAAATCTGTTGATTAATGGATGTGCAAATCGACTTAGGGAAGCCGCGATAATTCAAGGGCGCGGGAATGGCTTGTTGCGCATCGACGATGTAGTCGTGGCAGATTTGGTCAAGCTCTTCGGTGGATATGCCGGCAACGACGTAGGGGGCGATCATTTCAAGTACTTCGGCGGCCAGTTTTCCGGCAACGCGCATCTTGTCGATTTCTTCAGCGGTTTTTATGGTAATAGTCATCGGCAGGTGGCTAATTATTAGGATAAAAGCGGGTGCGGGCCTGGTTTTGCTATTTAATCAAGATGCTCTCGCAGGCAGGCGCCGACAGGAGTCTATCAGACTTGAAGTTGTTGTGAAATTCTAATCATGGTATAAAGGTAAGTTCACTATGTAACCAATACTCACACTTGTCGACACGGTCGGTGGGGTGCTGAAAGTCTGTTTCGGATTTTCGGTCACTGATCGGGGCGAGTGGAGGCGTAACCCAACGCCGAATTATTCGGCAATTTTAGGAGAAGTAAATGGCAGCAGTGTCAATGCGTCAAATGCTGGAAGCGGGTGTTCACTTTGGACATCAAACCCGTTACTGGAACCCAAAAATGGCTTCATATTTGTTTGGAGCGCGTAACAAAATTCATATCATCGACTTGGAACAAACGCTTCCATTGTTTAACGATGCGATGAACTACCTCGGCCAAATGACCGCCAACAAAGGCACCATCCTGTTTGTCGGTACCAAAAAAGCGGCGCGTAAAGTCGTGGCGGAAGAAGCAAAACGTTGTGGCATGCCTTACGTCAACCATCGTTGGTTGGGCGGCATGTTGACCAACTTCAAAACCATCAAAAAGTCCATCAACCGTTTGAAAGAACTGGAAGCGATGAAAGCCGATGGCACCTTGTACCAACGTTTCAGCAAAAAAGAAGCTTTGGGCATGGAACGCGAATTGGAAAAGCTTGAGCGTAGCTTGGGCGGTATCAAAGATATGCGCGGCACTCCTGACGCTATCTTCGTGTTGGACGTAGGTTATGAGAAAAATGCCATTATGGAAGCCAAAAAATTGGGCATCCCAGTGGTCGGCGTGGTTGACTCCAATAACTCCCCCGAAAAAATTGATTACGTTATCCCAGGTAATGACGATTCTATCCGCGCAGTGACTTTGTATTGCCAAAGTGCTTCGGCCTCCGTGCTGGAAGCAAAAGCCTTGCGTATGGATGCTTCAGCCAAAGCCGACGATTTTGTCGAAGAAGTCGTAACGGAAGCGTAAGTTTTAAACGCGCTCGGCCAAGGTGGTCGAGCGCCGCTGAATCTGGTATTCAGAACAGACTGTCTTTTAAACGCCTCCTTTGTGAGGCGTTTTTTTAGTTAATAAAATTTGAGGAAAAAACGATGAGTATTAGTGCGGCGATGGTCAAGGAATTGCGTGAGCGTACCGGCTCAGGCATGATGGAGTGCAAGAAAGCCCTGGTTGAGGCCAATGGCGATATGGAACTGGCCATTGAAAACATGCGTAAAGCCGGTTTGGCAAAAGCCGATAAAAAATCCGGCCGTATCGCGGCGGAAGGCATCATAGGTGTTAAAGTTTCCGACGACGCTAAAACCGTTGTTATGGTAGACGTGAACTGCGAAACCGATTTCGTTGCCAAAGGCGATGATTTTATTGGTTTTGCTAATGATGTAGTCAATAGTTTGTTGACCAGCGATGTCAACAGCGACGAAGAATTGCAAGCAATGGTACTGAGCACCGGCGTCAGCGTTGACGATACCCGTCGTGCGTTGATTGCTAAAATCGGCGAAAACATTACTGTGCGCCGTTTCGTTAAATTCACGACCACTGAAGGTGGTCAGGCGGCTTACCTGCACGGCAGTAAAATTGGCGTTATCGTTGAGTTAAGCAAAAACGATCCCGCTTTGGGTAAGGACGTGGCGATGCATGTTGCCGCTGCTAAACCTGAATATGTATCGGATGATCAAGTATCAGCCGATGTCATCGCCAAGGAAAAAGAAATTTTTGCCGCGCAAGCACTGGAAAGTGGCAAGCCTGCCGAGATCGTTGAAAAAATGATTGGTGGTCGTATCAATAAATTCCTGGCGGAAGTGACTTTGTTGGGTCAACCTTTCATCAAGGACGACAGCGTTACCGTTGGTAAATTGCTGGCATCTAAAGGTAATGCCGTTGTGCGTTTCGCCCGTTTCGAAGTCGGCGAAGGCATTGAGAAAAAAGAAGAAGATTTTGCCGCCGAAGTAATGGCACAAGTTAGAGGCTAAACGCCTCGGAATAAACCCGGTTCGCCGGGTTTATTTATATCAGTTCGTTGCTTTTAACCCATGTTTACGGTGGATATTTGATTATGAGTCAATTGATTTGTCAGAGAATTTTACTTAAATTGAGCGGCGAAGCACTGGCGAGCGAACGCGGCGGCAGTATCGATCCGGATATAGTGCAACGCTTGGCTCAAGAAGTGAAAGACTTGTGCGATGCAGGTATCCAGGTCGGCTTGGTGATTGGCGGCGGCAATATTTTGCGCGGCGGCGAGAAAGCATCGGAAGGCTTGAATCGGGTTACCGGCGACCAAATGGGTATGTTGGCTACGGTGATTAATGCTTTGGCGATGCAGGACGCGCTGGAGTATCTCGGGCAGCCCGTTCGGGTCATGACTGCTCTGAAAATCAATCAGGTGTGCGAAGATTACATCCGTCGCCGGGCTGTCAGACATTTGGAAAAAGGTAGAGTGGCTATTTTCGCTGCCGGTACCGGTAATCCGTTTTTTACTACCGATACCGCTGCCAGTTTGCGTGCTATTGAAATTGACGCCGAGTTGATGATTAAGGCGACCAAAGTCAAAGGCGTTTATTCTGCCGACCCGAACAAGGTGGCTGACGCCGTATTTTATCCCCGCTTGACCTATGACGAAGCTATCGATCAACGCTTGAATGTCATGGACACCACCGCTTTGGTTTTGTGCCGGGATAACAACCTGCCCATGCGGGTAATGAATGTATTTGAGCCGGGAGCGATTATGCGCTTAATGCGCGGTGAAGATATAGGCTCCCTAATCGAGAGGAACTAACAGAATGATCAGCGATATTCAACAAGATGCCGCCAGCCGTATGGTAAAAAGCATCGAGTCCTTACAAAAAGCATTTACCAAAATTAGAACAGGGCGCGCGCATCCCAGCTTGCTGGACCAAATCAGCGTCACGTATTACGGTAACGAATCGCCCTTGTCGCAGGTAGCCAACGTCTCTGTCGAGGACGCGCGCACCTTGAAAGTCGTGCCTTGGGAAAAGAGCATGATCCAGGCTATCGAGAAAGCCATCATGTCGTCCGGCTTGGGCTTAAATCCCGCCACTCAAGGTACCGTCATCAGACTGCCTTTGCCGGCGCTGACTGAAGAGCGGCGTCGCGATTTGGTTAAAATCGTCAAAAATGAAGCCGAACAAGGCCGCGTAGCGATTCGCAATATTCGCCGCGACGCCAATGCCGCGATCAAAGATGCTTTGAAAGAGAAATTAATTTCTGAGGACGATGCGCGTCAAGCCGAAGAAAAAATTCAGAAGCTCACCGATCAATACATCAAGGAAGTAGAGAAGCATCTTGAAGAAAAAGAAGCCGATTTGCTTTCCATGTAATCGAGAGGCGAGATGACAGTTGCTGACAACGATAAACCGGCGATAAATAACGGCAACCCACGGCATATTGCCATCATCATGGATGGCAATGGCCGCTGGGCGCAAAAACGCTTGATGCCCAGAATCATGGGGCATTACGCTGGTGTGAAGGCGGTCAGGAAGATCGTCGAGTATTGTGCCAAAGAGAACATTGAAGTGCTGTCATTGTTCGCTTTCAGCAGCGAAAACTGGCGCAGGCCGCAAGATGAAGTGAGTTTGTTGATGGAGCTGTTCATGAACACGCTGCAATCCGAGGTCGATAAACTCGACAAAAACAACATCAGACTGAAAATCATCGGCGATAAAAGCGCGTTTCCGGAAAAACTGCGCGAAAAAATCGCCGCAGCGGAAGGGCAGACCGCACAAAACGATGGATTGACATTGCTGATTGCTGCCAACTACGGCGGACGTTGGGACATCACCCAAGCTTTGCGGCAAATCGTCGCCGGGGTGAAATCGGGTGAGATCGACGAACAAGCCATTTCAGAACAGCTCGTCAATCAATATCTGGTGACCGCTGAGTTACCCGAGCCTGATTTGTTTATTCGTTCCGGCGGAGAGGAACGGATTAGTAACTTTCTGCTGTGGCAACTGGCTTATACCGAATTTTATTTTACCGATGCGCTTTGGCCGGATTTCGATCAGCAAGCATTGGAAAAAGCTATCGGCAGCTTCAAAGGCCGGCAAAGACGTTTTGGGCACACTGGCGAACAAGTGATCGATAACAGAGTTCTCTAGGGATTTTTTCTATAACCATAATAATTAAAAAACCACACACATGTTATTAAAACGCATCTTAACCGCGCTAGTACTGGCTACCGTGGTCATAACGGCAGTTATGCTGCTGCCAGCCCTTTATTTCTCCTTGTTTATCGCTGTGGTTACGCTGATCGCTGCCTTCGAATGGATGGCCTTGACTGACGTAAACACGCTTATCCGCAAAATACTTTTCCTCTTGTTTTTAATTGTGCCGATGTTGGGCGTTACTTATTGGACGGTATTGCTGGAGTTGCTTAGCGAGGCGATGGAATGGCCGGAAATCAAAGACTATTCGGATGCTTTAGAGTGGTTTGTTATCGTTCCGGTGCTGTTCTGGGTGCTAACGATGGTTTTGATCAGAAAAGCCGGTCCGCAGTTGTTGAATATCGAATTCAAGTCACGGCTTAAGACTTTTAGCGGTTGGTTGGTGTTGCTCTCTGCTTGGATGTTTCTCAGCAAGTTAAGAGCGTATTACGGTCCTGGCATGGTGATCTACTTTTTGCTGTTGATTTGGGCTGCCGATATTTCCGCCTTTTTTGCCGGTAAAACTTGGGGTAAAGATAAACTCGCGCCAGAAATAAGTCCGGGTAAAACCATTCAAGGCATGTACGGTGCTTTAATTTCCGCGGCTGTCTGTGGCATAGGCTTCACGGTGTATGGCTGGATTACCGCGACTCAGCCAGAAGATGTTGACTCTGGAACGTTGCGCTTCCTCAATGGATTGGTGTGGACCGATATGTTGATATTGTCGGTTATGACCGTGTTGATCTCAATTTACGGCGATTTGTTTTTCAGTCTGATAAAACGCAAAAAAGGTGTTAAAGATAGCGGTAACTTGTTACCGGGTCACGGTGGCATATTAGATAGAGTGGATAGCATCATTGCTGCCGCGCCTTTTTTCTATGCAGGGATTTTATTGATTGGTAGGGTGTTTTACGCATGAAAGGTCTTTGCATACTCGGAGCGACCGGCTCGATTGGCGTCAGCACCTTAGATGTGGTTGCGCGCCACCCCGACCAATATAAAGTGGTAGCGTTAACCGCCAACGGTAATATCGAAGCCTTGTACGAACAATGTTTGGCCCATCGTCCTGAGTATGCGGTAGTCGCCAATCCGGATAACGCTCAAGCATTCAAGGACAAAATCGCCGGTTCGCCTCTTGCCGATATTAAGGTGTTAGCCGGCGCGGACGCCTTGACGCAAGTAGCAACCTTGGACAATGTTGACGCAGTGATGGCCGCTATCGTCGGCGCGGCCGGTTTGTTGCCAACCTTGGCAGCCGCGAGAGCCGGTAAAACGGTGTTGCTGGCTAACAAGGAAGCCTTGGTCATGTCCGGGCAAATCTTTATGCAAGCCGTCGCCGAAAACGGCGCGACGCTACTGCCCATCGATAGCGAGCACAACGCAATATTTCAGTGCATGCCGGCTGGCTATACGACCGGGCATACTGCCAAACAGGCCAGACGTATTTTGTTGACCGCATCCGGCGGTCCGTTTCGGCAAACGCCGATTGCCGATTTGGATACTGTGACGCCCGAACAAGCGGTCGCGCATCCGAAATGGGATATGGGCCGAAAAATTTCGGTGGATTCCGCGACGATGATGAACAAAGGTTTGGAGTTAATCGAAGCCTGCCTGTTGTTCAACATGGACCCGGATGCCATCCAAGTAGTGATTCATCCGCAAAGTATCATTCATTCCATGGTCGATTATGTCGATGGCTCTGTGTTAGCGCAAATGGGCAACCCCGACATGCGCACACCTATCGCGCACGCCATGGCTTGGCCGGAGCGCTTTGACTCCGGCGTGGCGCCGCTGAATATTTTCGAAGTCAAGCACATGGATTTCGAACAACCTGATTTGCAACGTTTCCCGTGTTTGCGGCTGGCCTACGAAGCTATCAAAGCCGGCGGCATCATGCCGACCGTTTTGAACGCCGCGAATGAGATTGCCGTGGAAGCCTTTTTGAACGAGCAGGTACGCTTTACCGATATTGCCCGCATCATAGAGCGAAGCATGGCCCAATTTACTGCCGATTGCGCCGATACGCTCGAACACGTCTTGGCAGCCGACCAGCAGGCCAGAGACGTTGCGAATAAAGTGATCGCCGAACTCAAACACTAGTTAGATGGATACTTTGCACACCTTGTTTTATTTCATCGTCGCCATCGCGGTACTGGTGGCGTTTCATGAGTACGGCCATTTTTGGGCGGCACGCAAGGTTGGCATCAAAGTTATCCGTTTTTCCATCGGTTTCGGCAAGCCGTTAATCAGCTGGCAAAAAAGCCCTGCCGATACTCAATTCGTCGTCGCTGCCATCCCGTTGGGCGGCTATGTGAAAATGGTCGACGAACGCGAAGAAGCCGTTAAGGCGGAAGATTTACCTTACGCATTTAACCGACAGCCGCTATTAGCCCGAACCGCCGTCGTCGCAGCCGGACCGATTGCCAATTTACTGCTGGCCGTGGTTTTATTTTGGTTGGTATTGGTCATCGGTGAAGCGGGCGTTAGACCGGTTATCGGTGGAGTGGAGGCCGGATCTCTGGCCGAGCAGGCCGGTTTTGCGGCAGGGGACGAAATAATCAGCGTTGATGAGACTGCCACGCCTACCTGGATAGAAGCTCTGGACACCTTGTTGACCTCGGCGATTGACGGTAAAACCGAAATCAGCGTAGTGACTAAAGCGATAGACGATAGTCAACAAGTACGCTTGATTCACTTGACCGAACAAGACGTACAAACCCCGGAAACGCTACATAAGCGTTTGGGTTTGAAACCTTGGGTGCCCACTATTAAACCGGTTATCGGTAAGGTGCTTGAGGATGGGGTTGCCAAACAAGCCGGTTTACAAAGCGGTGATTTAATTATCAGCGCAGACGGCACCGCCATTACCGATTGGCAACAATGGGTAGATTATGTGCAGGCCCGGCCGGATGTTGAAATTAAGTTATTGCTGGAGCGTAGCGGCGCGCCATTATCCTTAAGCATCACGCCGCGTAGCGAACAGCAGGGTGAGGGCAAGGCTGTCGGCAAAATCGGCGCCGGTGTGGATACGCCGAAAGACTTGCTGGACTCCATGATGGTGACCCATGCCTTGTCTCCCTGGGACGCGGTTCCGGTCGCCGGAAAGCGAGTTTGGTTTTACGCAGTGACCACATTAAAAATGATGGGAAAAATGGTGGTAGGTTCGGCTTCCGTCGAGAATTTGAGCGGTCCCATCAGTATCGCCCAATATGCCGGTCAATCGGCTGAAATGGGATTTACGGCGTTTCTGAAGTTTCTAGGCTTGGTTAGCGTCAGTCTCGGTGTGTTGAATTTGCTGCCTGTCCCGGTGTTGGATGGTGGTCATTTGCTGTTTTTCGCCGTTGAGGCCGTTAAAGGCAGCCCGATTCCGGAAAGAATGCAACTGTATTTTCAGCAAGCCGGCATGCTGCTATTGATGCTGCTGATGGGCTTGGCGATGTTTCTGGATATAGGCAGATTATTTCAATAACGCTGAACAAAGGCACCAGCGTTGTGGTCAACCACATTCCTTTCTAATCTTCCCTGGTAATTACATGAAAAAAATCACACACATTCTGGCTCTGACGCTACTGGCTTTGACTAGCCCAGCATTATTTGCCGACGAAGCCGCCATTAAAAAAGCCTTGAGTGAGTTTATGCCTGGGGGACAGATAGACTCGGTGAAACCATCGGAAGTCAAAGGTCTGTACGAAGTCTCTATGGGCGGCAATATCTTTTATGCATCCGAAGACGGTAAATATTTACTGCAAGGGCAATTATTTGACGCCGAAGCAAAGAAAAATATCACCGAATCTAAGCTGGCTGAGGTGCGTAAAGCCTCGCTGGATAAAGTCGGCGAACAAAAAATGATTATTTTCAAACCGGAAAACAGCAAACATGTCGTGTCTATCTTTACCGACATCGATTGCGGTTATTGCCGTAAGTTGCACTCTGAAATCGATCAATACATGGCGCAGGGCATTACGATACGCTACATGTTCTTCCCTAGAGCCGGCAAAGGGTCGGATTCCTATAAAAAAGCAGTGTCAGTCTGGTGTGCCGCCGACAAAAACAAAGCATTAACCACCGCGAAGAAGGGTGAACATCTGGACGCGAAAACCTGTGAAAATCCAGTGGATGAACATATGGCCTTGGGTGAAGCGTTCGGTATGAATGGCACACCGATGATAGTCACGCAAAAAGGTAATATTCTGCCGGGCTATGTGCCTGCCGCGCAGTTGGCAAAAGTACTGGCCAGCGAATAAGCAAATACAAAAAACCGCCAGCTTTCGAGTTGGCGGTTTGATGGGTTAGAAAATTATCGGATCGTCACTTCTACTCGACGGTTTCGCGGTTCGGACGTTTCATCGCCGGTCTTGATCAACAAATTCTTTTCGCCGTGCGATGTCACGGCGACCTCTTTGACATCCATTTTGCCGGCATCGAATAACTTGCTGACCTGAACGGCGCGCTCATTAGCCAGCTTTTCGTTTTTGCCGGCATCGCCCACGGTGTCGGTGTGGCCTATCACTGAAATATCGGCGGCCGGATGTTTGCTGGCGGCTTCGATGATCTTCGGAATCAAGGCCGCAGAATCCGCGGTCAGCTTGGTGCCGCCGGTTTCAAAATACAATAGAAATGTTTCCGGTAATACCGGCTCGGACGCCAAGGCTCGGCCAAAGTCCTTATTGATCTTCTCTTGTTCTACTTTGAATACGGTTTTAGAGTTATCCAGATCCGCACCAAAACCGGCTTGTTCAACCACGGTTTCGCTGCCGGCACCGCTGAAAATCACTTTTCCGGTTGAGCCGTCGTGATCTTCCAGTAAGACCAAATAAGATTTGGCGCAACCGCTTAAAGCCAGCGCGACTGCGAATGTTAAGGTTTTGGGTATGGAAATTGTCGTCATGGCAAATACTCAGTTTAATCTTCAACTTTGACTAAAAAACGTGTGCCTCTTACCGCAATCACGCCGGTGGGGGTTTTTACCGTTACCGCTTCCGGTTTGAGTTTGGCGATGACGCCGGAAATATAGTGCAGGGTGCCTTTTAATAAACTGGCGTTTAATTGCAATTTGTCCTGTTGTGGTTCGAATTGATATGCTTCTATTTTGAATTCGGTATTCGGGCCGATCGACAAAATGGTATTGTCTTTCAGCGTTACCCCGGCTGCGCCGTTTTGGTCGGTTTTGATAACGTTGCCGACATGAATCGGCGAACCAAGGCTGGCTTTGATCGGGCCGCTACTCTCGTCAATAGTCGTTTGATCGTTGATGGTTTTGATGTAGCCGATGACTGTTTCATCGGCCGATGCCGCATTCGGCATGCAAAGGGCTAACCCCAGGCTACAACAGGCGAAAAGACGTTTCATAATGGCCTCTACAAACGGTGTTTTGGGACATCAATAGCCGCGCGGGCGGTATCGAAATTCAGCGTGTAAGTATAGACAGCATTTAATTGTTGTCAGATTCAAGAGCTTATTTGTTTTAGGGCTATTCGTACGCCGCTTTTATATATCGTCTCACCGGCGAAGGCGGGAGCCTGGTGGCTATGTGGGATTCGGTTCAATGTTTGGCTTCAGGCTGCGCGCTCGCCCAACATCGGAAACTAGCGCTTACGGAACGGTTGCCGGTATTAGATAAAAACCTCAGCGGCTTAACGGGTCAGCAATTCCACCCAGAACGTGCTGCCCACACCCGGTGTGCTGCTAACCCCGACGGTACCGTTCATCAATTCCGCCAGTTGTTTGGTAATTGCCAATCCAATACCGGTGCCTTCTATTTCGGTATTATCCGCACCGAGGCGCTGAAACGATTGGAATAACAATTGTTGTTGTTGCTCCGCCAGACCGTTGCCGGTATCGGTGATAGAAATTCTCACCCGGTTATCGTCCACCAGTCTGCTGCTCAAGTTGATGGAACCGTTGGGGCGATTGTATTTCACGGCGTTGGACAAAAAATTCAATAAAATTTGTTTGGCGCGTTTCGGGTCTGCTTGCAACTCAATGTTCTCGGGTAAGCAATTATCGACAATCAACGCCAGACCTTTATTTTGCGCCAAGGGTGTGATCAGGGTTTGGCAATCCTTGATTAGCTCCGCCAAATTGATGCTGCCGATATTCACGCTGATTTTGCCGGACTCGATTTTAGCCAGATCCAAAAGCTCGTTAATCAGCCCGAGCAAGTGCAGACCGGCCTTGAGTATTTCATTCACCGAGTCCAGGTGAGTTTCAGCCAAAGGATGTTCCTGGTCGTCCATTTGCATCAGCTGCGCAAAACCGATAATGGCATTTAGCGGGGTGCGTAATTCGTGGCTCATTTGCGACAGAAATTGGCTTTTGGCCAAGCTGACTTGTTCGGTCCGGTTAATCAATTCTCGCATTACCGTTTGTTCTTCGGCTTTTTTCAGCAGCATTTTCGCCATGAGCATCCGCTCGCCAATATCGTTGATGGTCAACACCGTGCCCATCAGTGCGCCCCGACTGCCTATCAAAGGAGCGATGGTCAGATTCGCGTTCATCGCATAATGGTCGGAAATGGATAAGCGGGTATTGCTGATTTTCAACGGTCCTTGATTGATGACGCTTTGTTGTATCAATTCTGCGATTCGATGCGGTTTGCCGTCTATTTCCAAACTAAAAATGTCGTCGATATTTTGACTGCTAGTCTTGGGACGTTTGCTGCCGATGATGTCCAGAGCGGCGGCATTCATGTATTCAATCGAGCCTTTGTTATCGGTGGTGATTACCCCATCGACGATAGCGTTTAAGGTGATATAGGCGCGCTTTCGTTCTGCGAATAAGGATTGGATCAGTTTCTCAAAATGCCGCCAGCTGCGCAGTGGATAGCTGATTATTAACACCAGTAATGCCACGGACGGTGCAAACCAATAGTGGCTGGTATGCAGTAAGACTAAGCAAAACAGTAAAATTGCCATGGACAGCATAGAAACCGCCAGCGCCAGCCAGCGCAGTGAAAAACAGGTGCTGATCTTGATGGCGATCCCGGCTATGGCCAGGCTTAACAGAAATTGCCAATGGCCCGGTAGCGGTTGCCAAAGCGTTTGCTTAATCAGGCCATCCAAGCCGGCTGCGACGAAATCCACCCCGCTCATGGGCCGACTACCGATAGCCAGAGGTGCCGGCAGGTCACGTTCTATACCGCTGGCGGTGAGCCCAACCAATACGTATTTATCGGTGAATAATTGTCCGGACACATTACCCGATAATACGTCCAAATAAGAAACCCTAATGAAATCACTATCCGGCGCAAAGAACGGCAACCACACCCGATAATCGCCATTTATGTTTTCTGGCGATGTTTCGATCCGTAAGCCCGGTAAATCGGCAAGTATCTCAGGATGGCTCAACGCATAAATAGCCAGCGGCATCGCCGACCACTGCGAGTCGCCCAAGGACAATCGCAATAAAATGCTTCTACTGATGCCGTCTTTGTCCAAATCGACATTGGCGTGTCCCAGGACTGCATGTTTGGCATAGTCCGGCAAGGGCAGCGTTTCCACCATCTTGTTATCGTTTTGTTCGATAATTACCGGCAGTACGACCTGTCCATTATTGGCTAGAGCACGGCTTAAGTGCGCGTCCAACTCAGGATGTTGCCGATCCGCTTCGGAAAAAATAAAATCCAGCCCAATTGCCTTGGGTTTTGCCGGCGCCAGCGTCTCCAATAGGCGAGCGTGAATATCTCTTGACCAAGGCCAGCGCCCCAGTTTTTGCAGGCTTTTTTGATCGACTTCGATAATGACAATATCTTTTGAAGCCGGTGTAGCCAACAGCTTTAGTTGGGCATCATAAATCCACCGATCAAAGCGCCACAGTGCATCCGTATAGCTTAAGCCGACCGTAAACAGTATCAGCAGCAAGACGATCAATGATTTTTCGAAGCGGCAAGTCGCCATGGAATTTACTGTGAAAGTGGAAATACTAGGAAAAGTATACTAGTTGCAACCGCAAACAGTTAATGTAAAACAAGGCTTTCCGCTGTTAATGGCCTGACAGCAGGGCGCAAATTGTCTTGAATCCGCAAACCCGCCACTATCAACGCTTGTTAGCTTTTAGCAGCGCTTTCAATCGATATAAAGCGTCCAATGCTTGCCGAGGACTTAAATGATCAGGATCGAGTTCTTCCAGCAGCACGACCGCCGGATGGCATTCCTGACTGGTGAATAAATCAAACTGGTTGATTTCGCTATGATTTTGCAGCTCGATATAGGCGGTGTTTTCCAGTTGCGCCAACTTGTTTTTGGCGTTGGCAATCACACTCTGCGGCACGCCGGCCAGTGCCGCCACTTGTAAACCGTAGCTTTGACTGGCCGGACCGTCTTTCACGGCATGTAAAAATACGATCTTGTCGCCGTGTTCCATCGCGTCCAAATGGATGTTATGGATATTGCCTTGCTCTTCGGCCAGCGTGGTTAATTCGAAATAATGGGTCGCGAATAGCGTGAATGCCTGGGTGTGGCGAGCCAAATAATCGGCGCAGGCCCAAGCCAAGGACAAGCCGTCGAAGGTGCTGGTGCCGCGGCCGATTTCATCCATCAATATCAAGCTGTTGCTGGTGGCGTTATGCAGAATATTGGCGGTTTCCGACATTTCCACCATAAAAGTCGAGCGGCCGCTGGCCAGATCGTCGGAAGCACCGATGCGGGTGAATATTTTGTCTATCGGCCCGCAACGCAGAGATGTAGCCGGCACATAGCAACCGATGTGAGCCATCAGTACAATCAATGCCGCTTGGCGCATAAAAGTCGATTTACCACCCATGTTCGGACCGGTGATCACCAGCATCCGCCGCTCTGTCGAGAAATTAAGATCGTTGGCCACGAAGGGAATACTGGATAGTGCTTCCACCACCAGATGCCGGCCGGCGACGATGTCGATGCCCGGCTGTTGGTCCAATATCGGTTGGGACAAGTTTAAGGTTTCGGCACGTTCGGCAAAATTTACCAGCACATCCAGTTCGGCCAAGGCATTAGCGCACTGCTGTAGATCGAGTAATGCGTCGCCCAGCGTATCCAGCAATTGATCATATAAGGCTTTCTCGAAGGACAGCGATTTTTCGCGGGCGCTTAGCACCTTGTCTTCAAAAGATTTAAGCTCCGGCGTGATGTAGCGTTCCGCACCTTTCAGCGTTTGTTTGCGGGTGTAATGTACCGGGACTTTGTCGGCTTGGGCGTTGGAAATTTCGATGTAATAACCATGCACCCGGTTGTAATTGACCTTTAGTGTGGCGATGCCTGTAACGGCGCGCTCGCGCTGCTCCATGTCGATCAGGAACTGGTCGGCGTTCTGACTGAGATTACGTAACTCGTCCAGCTCAGGATGATAACCGGGGGCAATCACGCCGCCGTCGCGAATCAGTACCGGTGGGTTGTCGATGATGGCGCGTTGCAGTAAAGCCAGCAATGCCGGCTGTTCGCGTAATTGCGTGCGCAGGCTTTCCAGATGCGGATTCTCGCTATCGGCCAGTTGGCTTTGCAGTTGCGGCAAAACCGCCAAGGTCTGGCGCAATACCAGTAAATCACGTGGCCGTGCGGATTTCAGCGCGATACGTGAACTAATCCGTTCTATATCGCCCACTTGGCGCAGGCTGGCTTGTAGATCTTCATATAAATGATTCAGCAACAGGCTGGCGATGCAGGCATAACGGCCATTGACAACGGCATTATCTCGCAGCGGTCGGTGTATCCAGCGTCGCAGGCAGCGGCTGCCCATCGCGGTGGCGGTTTTGTCCAGTACGCCCAATAAGGTGTATTGAAGTTGGCCGCTGGGATGACTGTCCAGCTCCAGATTGCGGCGGCTGGCGGCGTCCAGGCTAATGCTGTCATCGCTGTTCTCGACGCGAATGCCTTGAATATGGGGCAGGGCGCTTTGCTGGGTGTCACGGATGTATTGCAGCAAACAACCTGCCGCGCAAATCGCCGCCGGTAAATGTTCGCAGCCGTAGCCTTTTAAATCGTGGCTATTGAACTGTTTTAAAATCAACAACCGACAACTATCCAAGTCAAAATGCCAGGGAGGCCGTTTGCACAAGCCTCGGCGCTCCTTGACGGCCGACGGCAGTTTAATATCCTCGCTATACAACAATTCAGCCGGATTCAAACGCTCGATCTCGCTGAGTAGCTGGGTTTCATTGTCTACTTGCTGCAGCGTGAATTTACCACTCCCTAAGTCCAGGCAAGCCAGCCCGAAGAACTTGTCGAATACGGCTAAAGCCACCAGCAGATTATCCTTGCGATCCTCCAATAAAGCTTCGTCGGTGACAGTGCCGGGCGTGACGATGCGCACCACCTTGCGTTCCACCGGCCCTTTGGATTTGGCCGGGTCGCCAATTTGCTCGCATATGGCAATCGATTCGCCTTGTTTCAGCAGGCGGGCGATGTAGTTTTCCGCCGCATGATAAGGAATGCCGGCCATAGGAATGGGTTGTCCCCCGGACTGGCCGCGAGCGGTCAGCGTAATATCCAATAACTGCGCGGCCTTTTTCGCATCATCGAAAAACAGCTCGTAGAAGTCTCCCATTCGGTAAAACAACAGCGTGTCAGGCTGGCCGGATTTGATGCGCATATATTGTTGCATCATCGGGGTGTGCTGTGTTTTGTTGCCTTGCCTGCTGTCTTGTTTTGTTTGGATATTCATTCGTAAGTTAATGAAATAACAGATAATATGTCTATGTTGTGAGCCGGGTTCACTCCAGCTACACTTTTCAAAACTTCCCTGCACTTTGCTGTTTAGTATAGGTTTTAGTATAGGTTTTTTCGAGTTATACTCGTGTCATCGATCAACATAAAAAACCTATACTAAAATGCAATTCGATGCCCGCACCGCTAAAGCTTTGCAGCCAGGACAGCATATGGCTTTTGACGATTACCCAGGACTGCGTTTGTCTGCCATGGCAAAAGTGAGAACTTGGTTTTATCGGTATAGAAGCACTGTTGATGGACGCCTTAGGCAGGTGTCAATTGGTCATTGGCCATCTATGTCATTTCCCGTGGCTATTGTCGCTTGGGAAGCTTTGAAAAACCAGCGTGATTCTGGTAATGATCCTGTATTAGAGGCAAAAGCTTTAATATTAAAACAAGAGGCGGCAAATTCTGAAAACGCTTATACAGTTAGAGTGCTGTGTGATGAATATTTAGCTGGACATGTTTGTCGCCACAGAGCCAAAAAAGGTTCTACTGAAATTACTAGGATGTTTAACACAATGCTGGGTGATATGGCGGATTTACCATCCACTGCAATTACCCGCTCAATGGCTTTTGATTTGATTCAAAAGTACGCCGCAATATCGCCCGTGCAGGCCGGAAAATTACGATGTGAGTTAGGAGCAGCATGGGATTATGCAATGGATGCCGGCAGACTACCTGAAGCTGCAGTAAATTGGTGGCGCTTAATTTTACGTGGAAAAATTAGATCAAAAGGAAAGACCATAGAAGGTAAGAACATCGGCGTGGTCAAACGCGTACTCACTGAAGACGAAATCGGTGAATTGATAGCTTGGCTTCCAAATTTCGCACCGATAATTACTGACGTTCTAATGTTATATCTTTGGACCGGAACTCGCGGCTCAGAAATTGTCGGCATGTCAGGAACTGAAATTAGTGAAGAGGGCGGTCAAGTTTGGTGGACGATACCGAAAATTAGAACGAAAAATGCTCGACATGAAACTGCTACAGATCAAAGGGTGCCTTTATTCGGTAGGGGTTTGGCAGTGGTGTTACGGCGGAAAAAATTGTATGGAGACGGTTTTCTATTTCCATCCCGTCATAAAGTGGGGCACATCGAACAAAAATACGTCACTGAACAGGTGTTTTATAGACAGCCCTATAGTCAGATACGCCCTGAGCAGGTGAGGCCTCGATTAACGGTGACTCATTGGGCACCGCATGATTTGCGACGGACTTCACGCACCTTGCTTGCAAAATTAGGATGTCCAGATTCCGTAGGTGAAACGATTCTCGGTCATATGTTACCCGGTGTGGTAGGAACTTATAATCGGCATCAATATGACGATGAAAAACGCCTATGGCTCTTTAATCTGTCAGAGCATCTTGAGTCATTGGCAAATTTCTAGATTTAGGTTTGCCGTTGCGTCCGCCTATTGCCGTATTAGGAGGGGGTAATAAATCGGAAACAGGACGCGACTCAGCCCATTCTTCAATTTCGCGTAGTAACCAGCAGGAACGGCGTGCAGATGCTTTACGAGGCTTAGGGAACTCATCGGCACGAATCAATGATTGGATGGTAGATTCAGAAAGCCCTGTGACTTCTGAAACCGCCTCAAGATCAATCATGATGGGTCTCAATACCGACTGACGTTTATGGGCGTTACTCATGTATTTGTTGTCTACCAATAAATAGGTCGCTCGTTCGATCCGGCCTTGTTTTAAATAAAGCAATGACCGGATTGGTTGCCATTTTATCTTACTCAGGATTCAAATATTTTTGGTTAACCTTCTCATAAATGTATTTTGCAGATGCTGCAGCGATCAGTGAGATCTTCACGGGCTTTTAACAAAACCCAAGATTGACATTGTGGACACTTCGAAAGTTGAACTCGTTTATCTTTGATGTCCTGTGCCACCACCCAAGCATCGGAAAACTCGAGTTGTCCCAAGGGATATGATTTTTTATACGCATTAAAGGCAGTAATTAGCGTCTGGATTTGGCCTTCTTTCGATTTGGCCGTGGCAACCTGAAAACACACGGCGAAGATGGTTACATCTTTATACTTACGGCGACTACCTGTTGACGCCGGTTGAAAATTGACCAAGTAAGAGGCCGAATTCCGGCCGAAAATTGACCAGGGTTATTAACCTGTCCTGTCCAAAAATTAGACAGGAGCTTAGAAGGTGATAACCATGATCTTATTTTCAAAAATTCGGCGGATGTATTTCCGTGACAAACTCTCCATCAACGAGATTGCCAAACGGACGAGTCTGTCTCGCAATACCGTTAAAAAGTGGTTGCGTATGCCCAATGGGACCGACCCGAAATATAAACGCCAGCCCGGCTCAACCAAGCTTTCCCCGTTTGAGGATCAACTCAAACAAGCGCTGATCGCTGACAGCTATCGCCCCAAGCGGGAGCGACGAACCGCCTTGAAGTTATTGGAAGAGTTACAGAAAGCCGGCTATGACGGCGGCTACACGCAGCTTACCGATTACATCCGTGCCTGGCGTCAGGGTGCCGGTAGCCAGGCTGGCAAACACGCCTTTGTCCCATTGAAATTCCGTTGGGGGGAAGCCTTTCAATTCGACTGGAGCGAAGAGTCTCTGGTGGTCGGTGGCGTTTATAGGCGTTTGCAGATTGCCCATACCAAGCTGTGTGCCAGCCGTGCCTTTTTGCTTTCCGCTTATCCAAGCCAAAGCCATGAGATGCTGTTCGACGCCCATCGCCGCGCATTTCAGGCTTTTGGCGGCGTGCCCTTGCGGGGGATATACGACAACATGAAGACGGCGGTCGACAAGGTACAGAAAGGCAAAGAACGCATCGTCAATACGCGTTTTGCGGCAATGACGGCGTATTACTTGTTCGATCCTGACTTCTGCAATGTCGCATCCGGCTGGGAAAAAGGCATCGTTGAGAAGAATGTGCAGGATAGCCGGCGGCGCATTTGGCTGGATGCCAGTCAACAATGTTTTGCCAGCTTTGCCGAGTTGAATGAGTGGCTGGAAGCCCGTTGCCGAGCCTTGTGGACGGAACTATCTTGGCCGGAACGCCAAGGGTTAACGCTACAAGAGGCGCTGGAACTGGAACAACCGGAGTTGATGCCCATGCCTGGCGTGTTCGATGGTTACATTGAGTTTGTGGCTCGTGTATCCAGCACCTGCTTGGTGACGGTGAAACGAAACCGCTATTCGGTGCCTTGCCGTTTTGCTAATCGACGGATCAGTGTGCGCTTGTATCCGGAACAGCTTGAACTCTATGCCGACGATGCCTGGATTGCCAGCCATGTGCGACTGTTGGATCGCGATCAGGTCAGCTACGATTGGCAACACTATCTGCCGTTATTGGCGCGTAAACCCGGCGCGTTACGCAATGGTGCGCCCTTTGTTGAGATGCCGAAACCGTTGTCTTCTTTGCGGCTCGTGTTAAACAAGCGCCCTGGCGGTGATCGAGCGATGGCTGATCTTTTAGCCTGCGTACCCCGGCAAGGGCTGGATGCGGTGTTGGCGGCGGTTGAGTCTTTGCTGGCCGCCGGGGTGATCAGTATCGAGCAGGTCAAACATCTCGTGTCTACGCTCGCCGGGGACGGTCAACCGCCTGCCGAACCGCAGACGGTAATCACGCCTGACGTCTTACAGATCAAGGATGCGCCCATCGCCGATACCGCGCGATATGAGCAATTGCGCGAAGCGTTCGACTTAGCTCTGGTGGATCAGGAGAACGGCGATGCGTGATCTGGAAGCGGAATTGAAATCTCTTAAACTCTTCGGCATGGCCTCAGCTTACGCCGAAGTCGCCAGCCAAGGCGGTGCCAAATTGCAATCCTCGGAATGGTTGCTGTGGCAACTACTGCACGCGGAAATCGAGGATCAACACATTCGCTCGATTCGGTACCAACTTCAAAGCGCACGATTCCCCGTGCATCGCAACTTGGCCGGTTTTGACTTTGAGCAAGCCAAGGTGGATCGCGTCTTGGTGGAACAACTGGCGAGCGGCGCCTTTATCGACGCCGCCCATAACGTGGTGCTGGTGGGCGGCACCGGTACCGGCAAGACGCATCTGGCCACCGCGTTCGGCGTCAAAGCCGTTACTGACCACAGCAAGCGCGTCCGTTTTTATTCCACCATCGATCTGGTCACACAACTCGAACGGGAAAAGGCCGCTGGCAACCAAGGCAAATTAGCCTATCGCTTGATGCAGGTCGATTTGGTCATCTTGGATGAACTGGGCTACTTGCCGTTTTCCAAGGATGGTGGCGCGTTGTTGTTTCACTTGTTATCGAAGCTGTACGAGCGAACCAGCGTGGTCATCACCACCAACTTGACCTTTGCCGAATGGCCCAGCGTGTTCAGTGATGCCAAAATGACCACCGCCTTATTGGATCGACTGACGCACCACTGCTATATCCTTGAAACTGGCAACGAATCCTATCGCTTCCGGCAAAGTTCTGAAGAAGCCAAGGCTCGGATACAAGCGAGAGAGCAAGCTAAACGCAGTGGAAAAACACCGGAAGATATCGCCTACGAGGAAAATCCGTTTTAAAAATCCAGCTTGGAAACGGGTAGCAAGACTACCGATTGTTATCCGTTTCCTTTACACTTATCCACAGCCGGTGACTTCAAAAACCGGCTCCGCCCCCTGGTCAAATTTCAACCGGTACGGTTGGTCAATTTTATACCGGTGTCAACAACTACCGGTCAAACCTCGGGTTGAAAACTTGATCGATCCACGACTGGGCGATTGGCCATGTAATTGACGGTATGTCTGCCTCAGTAACTTTATTGGTACTCCCGTTGCTTGATGCACGATTTTGACTTTCGCATGGAGATTGAGCAGTTCTATCGCCAAGGTTTGTTGTTGATATTTCTTGAGCATTAGCTGCCTCCCTTAATCAATAGTGCCGCTTAATCCAAGCATGGCTTCCAGCATCGGAGGCGATTCTCTATTGATGTTTTGAATAAACTGACTCGAAAATCGAGGGGTAAAACATAGCCAGTTTGAGCGGGAAATTAAGTCAATGTCTTCTAAAGATAAACGACCAACTGCCAAGCGCATGGCCTCATCGGTAATCCCCAAGATTAATTCGGTCAGCACCGGGTTCTCCCGTGCGATTTCTCTGGCTTTGATGAGCCATGCCTGATTCATGGAATAGATCTCTTCATCGCAACCCAGTTGATCTATCGCCGTCAGTTTGTCAAAGTAGGCCTCAAGATTTTTGAATGCTGACTGCATCATGTTGTCGACGTGCTCCGCCATATTGACTATTTTCAGTTTCGATTTCAGATAATCGGATCCGAATTCGGCAACCAGTGGCAAAAACAATTCCTGAAAGAAACTCTGCGTGATGGTTTTGACGTCCTTAAAATCAATCGTCAGCGATTGCTGATTGGCAAAGCACTCCCGTGCCAGTCGCGCGAAATTTTTGCCATGGATTGCCTGGGGTATTTGGGAATGGGTGGCTGTAACGACAACGATATGCATGCGACTTCTCCTTAGTAGCTCATTGATTGCCTCTAACGAGTGCTTGGTTTGTTCAAAGATTGACTTTTTGATTTTGCGGAAACCCAACGCCGCCGCCCCGACCGATCAGTCCACACCTCGCAGATAGGGCATTGGCTAAATGCGGCATCAGGGTGAATCATGCCCAGGTAGCGGGCGCGGCAACGACCGCAAACCATGAATACCAAATCACCCGCAGAGAGCAGGCTGGTCAAATACCAAGCCCTGTTGATGTCTAACGGATAAAGTTGACTGGAGCGTGGTTGGATAAATTGCCTATCGGCTAAAATTCTGGAAGCAACGTTGCTGTAGATCTCATAGGTCGCAACCAGTAAGGTCGCGCTTAGGCTTGGGGTAGAAAGCCGGCTCCTAATGTCTTCAATAATGCTTAAAAATAAAGAAGCATGAATATTGTTGAATGCTGAGCGAATGGCCCATTGATGATCATGTGGCAGCATGCCTTGTTTGGGCGATTTTCCTTGTATAGCTTTAAAAAATGTGATGCTTTGCTTTCGGGTTAGATGGCAGAGTTGGCTGACAATTGGCGGACGGGTGCCGAGTTGAATTAGCCTTTCCGCCAAGACCAAGTCTGCGCCTATATTTGACCTGCTTTTAAACGGCATTGGTTTCATCCGCAGTTCTAGTGATACAAGGTTGGAGGAGATCCACATAGGCAACCAGGGGCAAGTTGCTTGGGGTATAGACAGGCAATAACTGAATCACAGCGCGACTGCTTTCGGCGTGTTCACGAAGTTGCTCCTGTGTCATGCCGGCGAGACGGTCTATGCCAACTCGATCTAATCCAAATCGCCAGGCCGCTTCTTCAGGATTACTGCGCGCGCACTCTCTAGCAAGCATGAGATATTCGAAATTTAACCGGGCAAGATCTTCGTCCAGTGTTGACATAAACGCCTCTGAGTTGATTAACGACTGTTGTCGATATGCTAGGAGAGCAACGCGCAAATGTCTCGGTCGCAAAGTGACCTGATTTGGGTCACAAAGCTCCGGAAGCCTCGATTGATCTGATTTGGCGTTGTTGAAAATAATTGGCTTATTGGGCTGGTGATGCTTCTTTCGGCATGTGATGTGCGGCCAATTTGATAACGCCAGGCAATTTGCATGGTTTGATGGATTGAATGATTCTGAAATTCTTCTAACCTCGTTCTGCTTATTAGAGGCTTTGCCCACAACAAGTGGAGTCTTAATTGGCGTTTGACCTGAATAAGTGCTTTCCAAAATCATTTTTACTTCGCTCATCTCGCATTCGTTATGGAGGATATTGTTATGAATCGGCTATTCGCTAACCAGACCGCAACTACCGGTTACCTGGTTTGGGGTGGTTTATGCGCGAGGTAATTCAATGCTTGATCGATTGGTTGGATAGTGAGCCAAGCGATGAAAAAGGCCACCGCATATTGCGCGCGTTAGCTCAGGAATCGTTAAAGAAAGTGGATTTCGAAGAGTCGGAGCGACGTTTCACGGCCGATGCAATCGTCGCTGCTGTTGGTGAGTCCTTAGACAGTGCCGAACCTAAAAAATGGATCGACTGGCCGGGTTCGTTAAAAAAATATTGCGAAATCCGTGAACCGCAAATCATGGAGTTTGCCCGTAAGCGTAGGCTTTCGCATTATCCAAAGCCGGAGCGTAAAAGCACAAAGGGAGGGCCGGGACGACACACGACGTTCTATATCAAAGCTGAAACGGTTCCGGTGATATTGGAAGAAGACCAAGCAATCGAGAATGTTCGGGCTGGGAGCAACATAGCCGATTTGCAAGCCAGCTATCAACTGACAGAATTGGGTGAAGTCAAACCCAGTTGGATCGCGAGTTGGTTATTTCGGCACGGACAAATCGAATTACGCCGATGGCATGTATGGGGAGTACTGGGCTGGTTGGCAACAATAGGCGGACTTGCATTGTTAATTGCCTATGCCGGATGGCTATCGTTATCCGTGCCTAGGCCGGTGACAACGCAAGATTTGACATTACTGGTCAGTATTTTTGCGATTCCCTATGGTTCCTGGGTAACTATCATCAAGCCTTGGATATTATTGTTGGATGATCGAATTGTCGTAGCCCATGAACTATTCACAAATTTTTATGAACAGTCTGCGCAGTTCGAACTGCTTCGAGACGGAGATTTAAGAGTAATTCGGTTAGTTCGGTATTCGGCGGCATGTCCCATTTGTGGCGCCACTATTTATCTCGAAAAAGGCGAGCCGGATTACAGACGAAGATTGGTGGGGCGTTGTTATGAAAGCCCGAGAGAGCATGTGTTTAGTTTTGATAGAATCACTCGTTGCGGGCGATTACTGGTTGATCGATAACTTGTCGAGAGGAGCTGCTGCCGCACCGTTTATTCTTATTTCAATACATTTCATTTGCCCTACGACTAGCTGCGGCATACAATCGCCGCTGGTTTTAAGGTTCCCGCTCTTGGCGGGTGAAACTGGAAGTCGGTTAAATGCCGACGCTGCCCCCGCAACGGTAGGTGATTCGTCACGAGCCCGGAGACAGGCCTAAAACTGTAGTCAACAGTATTGCGGAGGGCGATCTGTCAAATCGGTTTTTTTTGGTTTGTCTTTCCCTCTGTTATTCCGTCCACCTTATTCGGAACAGACAACCATGAAAACACTCGCGGCATCTACCACCCTTTCTTCCTCAAAAATCCTGCCCGGCCTGAGTGCTATTGTTTTGGGCCTGACCGTCGTGTTAGGTTTGGGTTTCTTGCAGGACGCTAACAACTACCTGCATAACGCCGCCCACGACGGACGTCACAGCGCAGCTTTTCCTTGCCATTAACATGGCGGATTTTCGTAAGCTGGTCACCATCTCGCTACTGGCGGGACTATTGGGCGGCTTGTTACTCAGCGTGCTACAACACTATCAAACCTTGCCCTTGATTTTGGCCGCCGAACAATTCGAAACGCCATCGGCTGAGCATGTGCGTGACTGGCAACCGATGGACGGCTGGCAACGTAATGGCTTTACCTTGCTGTTCAATGGCCTAACCGGCTTCGGCTTTGCCTTGTTTATCAGTGTCGCCCTGTACTGGCGGGATCAACATGGTTACCTGTACGGACTCGGCTGGGGTTTGGCCGGTTATTTGGTATTTTTTGTCGCGCCATCATTGGGCTTGCCGCCGGAGTTGCCCGGCACCGACAGCGCCGAATTACATAGTCGCCAAGCGTGGTGGCTTTTTACGGCCGCCGCTACCGCGATTGGCTTGTTTGGTCTGTTTTTGACCAAACAGCGCTGGCTGCAAATCGGCGGCGCTGGCTTACTGACCTTACCGCACCTGATCGGCGCACCGCATCCCGAGGTTGCTCAGGCTTTAGCGCCCGAAGCCTTACAACAGCATTTTGTGGTGTTGACATCCATCAACAACGCTATTTTCTGGCTGGCCTTAGGCACAATATCGGGCCGATTGTTGCGTAAAGTAACGTTTTAGTGATGAATGCTGCCGCAACACGCCATTGCCCGGCGATATTGATCAGCACCCCTGCCTCCGGGCAAGGCAAAACCACCATAACTGCAGCTTTGGCCTATTACCATCGTCAGCAAAACCGCAAGGTACGCGTGTTCAAAACCGGCCCGGATTTTATCGATCCGCAAATCTTGAGCTTTGCTTGCGAACAACCGGTTTATCAGCTGGATTTATGGATGATGGGCGAAGCGCATTGCTGTGAGATGCTTTATAACGCCGCCGCCGACGCTGACGTTATCTTGATTGAAGGTGCCATGGGCTTGTTCGACGGCGATAGCAGCAGCGCCGATTTGGCACAAACACTAGACGTGCCTGTGGCCGTTGTCATTGATGCGGGCGGCATGGCACAAACTTTTGCCGCAGTAGCTTATGGCTTAGCCCATTACCGTGCCAACTTAACGTTTGCCGGGGTCATCGCCAACAAAGTCGGCAGTCCTAGTCATGCCAAACTGCTAGAAGAAGCGTTGCCGAATAACATACCTTTGCTGGCGGCGATGGCGAAAGATACCGGAGTCGGCATGCCGTCGCGGCACCTGGGTTTGTTGCAGGCCGACGAAATCGGCGACCTCGATCTTCGCCTGGCCCGCGCCGCAGAATTGCTCAGCAGCCTTGCGCCGTGCCGATTGCCGCAGCCGGTCACCTTCGCGCCGATTACTACCGATCCGCCGCCGAAATTGCTGACTGGTAAGCGTATCGCAGTAGCTCGTAATGCCGCGTTTTCGTTTATCTATCAAGCCAATCTGGATTGTTTGCAAGCCATGGGCGCTGAACTGACGTTTTTCTCGCCGCTCGCAGACCACGTATTACCCGAGGCAGACAGTGTTTATTTGCCCGGCGGTTACCCGGAACTACATCTCCAAACATTGGCCGACTATGTCGCCATGAAACAAGCCTTGCAGCAACATCATCAAGCCGGTAAACCGATTTACGCCGAATGCGGCGGTTTTTTATATTTGCTGGAACGCCTGGCCGATAAAGACGGCCATACGGCAGCGATGGCAGGATTACTACCCGGTAGCGCGCAGATGCAAAACCGGCTGGTCAATCTTGGCATGCACGGCGTGCAGTTAGAACAAGGTGAAATTCGCGGGCATAGCTTTCATCACTCGCAACTGGAAACCACACGGCAACCGTTCACCGAATCGAAGCCCCAACGCAATCGTCGCCGTAACGAAAACTTTTATCAGCTGGGTTCGTTGCAAGCGTCTTATCTGCACACCTACTTTCCGTTCAACCCCCAGGTCGCGGCTGGATTTTTTCTATGAGCATTCAACCTAAAGTGTGGTTTGTCGGCGCAGGTCCCGGCGATCCGGATTTAATCACAGTCAAAGGCCGCGACTTAATCGCCAAGGCTGATGCCATTTTGTTCGCCGGTTCGCTGGTACAAGCCGCCGCGACGCAATGGGCACCAAGCACTTGCGTGATCAAAGACTCCAAAGACATGACTTTGGAGCAGATTACCAACTGGCTGACCGAACAAGCCGGTCCGGGCAAAACCGTCATTCGCCTGCAAACCGGCGACCCTGGCTTGTACGGCGCATTAATCGAAATGGTGCAACCACTGGATGCGGCCAACATTGCCGTCGAAGTAGTGCCGGGCGTCTCGTCGGCGTTTGCCGCGATGGCTTGTGCAGTCGAAAGCCTGACCTTGCCCGAAGTCACGCAGACCGTGATTTTAACCCGTGTTGAAGGCCGCACGCCGATGCCGGACGGTGAATCATTGCAAGAATTGGCCAGCCATCACACCACGCTGTGCCTGTTTTTATCGATCACCTTGCTGCCCACGATCGAACGCGAGTTAAAAGACGCAGGTTGGTCGGATGATGCATCGGCATTGGTGGTCCACAAAGCCAGCTGGCCGGGTGAACAACAGATTATTCGCGGCACCCTGGCTGATATTCGCGAACGCTGCCGGGCCGCCAAAATCAACAGTCAGGCCATGATCGTCATCAGCCCCACCTTGGGCGCGCGGCACTGGCCATCGTTAAAAAAATCCAAACTTTATGATGCCGGTTTTACCCATCGTTTTCGCCGCGCCGAGCGGCCTCAGTCTAAGGAATAAGTATGACAACCACCGTTCTCTTGGTCGGCCACGGATCGCGCAATCAGGCCGGCAACGATGAAATTCGCGAATTTCAACAACAATGGCAGGCGCAACACCCCGACTGGCGCATTGAGTTGTGCTATATCGAACTCGCCGAGGTGCTGTTGGAAGAAGGATTGAGCCGCGCCGCGCAAGGATCTAGCCGCGTGATAATCGTACCGCTGATCATCAGCGCCGCCGGGCATGTGAAGATGGAGATTCCCGAGCACATCGAGGAAGCCCGCGAAAATTTTCCGGCGGTCGAATTCATCTACGCGCCGCATTTGGGCAGCAACGAAACATTACTGGCCATTCTGCAAAAACAGCTCAAAACGGCACTCAAATCTCTGGCGATGCCGGATCCAAAAACCACCGGTGTGATCATATTAGGCCGCGGCTCTTCCGACAAGGTCGCCAACGGGGAATTGGCAAAATTAGCGCGTTGGCTGTTTGAAGCTACCGAGCATGAACTCGTCGACATTGCCTTCACCGGTATTACCCATCCGCGTTTGGAAACCGCTGTGCAACGTCAAGTACGACTGGGCATGACGCAGATTGCGATTTTGCCCTATTACCTGTTTACCGGCTTGCTGATCGAGCGCATCGGCAAACAAATCGAACGCTTGCAAAGCCAATATCCGCAGATTGTCTTCGGTGCCGGTACGTATTTTGGTTTTGATCCGGCCATTTTTAAATTGCTGGATCAACGGGTTACCGAAGCCTGGGACCCGCTCGCGCCGAAAATGCTGGAATGCGACGGCTGTCAGTATCGCGAGCAAGCCGAACATCACCACCATCATTGATTAGCCATGAGCCACAACATTCAAACCGAACAACTGACCCAGGCTGGGCAACAAATCGAACACGATTCCTTTGCCATCGTCGACCGCGAAGTCGGCGAGCACCATTATTCCCACGGCCAATGGCAAGTGGTGCGTCGCATGATCCACGCCACTGCGGATTTTGAGTTTAATGGCCTGACCGAGTTTTCCGCGCATGCAGTCGAAGATGGTATTCAAGCCATTTTAAATGGTGCGCCTATCGTTGCCGACGTGGAAATGATTTGCGTCGGCTTATCGCAGCCGCGCCTGGCGCATTTTGGCATCAGCGCCCGCCAGTTCATCGCCGATGCGGATGTCATAGCCGCCGCCAAACAGGTCAACAGTACCCGCGCGGTACAAGCCATGCGTAAAGCGCAGCGCCTGGGTTTAATCGCCGGCGGTATCGTCTCAGTTGGCAACGCACCGACCGCGCTGTTGGAAGTGTTGCGGATGATCAAAGAAGAAGGCGTCAAGCCGGCACTGATCGTCGGGATGCCAGTCGGTTTTGTCTCTGCAGCGGAATCCAAGGATTTACTCGCCGAATTAGCCGATGTGCCATGGATCATCACCCGTGGACGTAAGGGCGGCTCGACCTTGGTCGTCGCGGCGATTCATGCCTTGTTGAGCTTGGCGGAAACCCGGCAGAAAAACGGCTGATAGCATGGCAATGCCGGAACGCAAACCCAAAGGTACCCGCAAGGGTTACACCACCGGCGCCTGTTCGGCGGCAGCGGCACGGGCGGCAGTGCAGGGTTTGCTGAATGGGCGCGTGCCGGACACTATCGACTGCGTGCTGCCCAATGGGCAAGACGTGGCATTCAAAGTCGAAGAAAGCTTCGTACAGAACGACCGAGCACATGCTGTCATCGAAAAAGACGCCGGCGACGATCCGGACTGCACCCATCGCGCTCGGCTGACGGCGGATGTGATGTGGATAGAACAACCGGACACTGTCGTATTGCAAGGCGGCGCAGGCATAGGCCTGATCACTCGGCCCGGTTTGGGGCTGGCGGTCGGCGGTCCGGCCATCAATCCGGTTCCGCGTAAAAATATCGAGGAGAACATCCGTCTGATCGCCGCCGAAGCGCTAAAAACCCGAGGTCTACAGGTAAAGATCTCGGTGCCGGGCGGCGAAGAGATGGCGAAAAAAACCCTGAATTATCGTTTGGGCATTATCGGCGGTATTTCGATTCTAGGTACGACCGGAATCGTGCATCCGTATTCCACGGCGGCGTTTCGGGCTAGCGTGGTGCAAGGCGTGGAAGTTGCGGCCAATCAGGGGCAGGCTAGCGTGGTGCTGACCACCGGCGGCCGCACCGAGAAATTCGTGATGCGCGAATTGCCCGACCTGGATGAAAGCTGTTTCGTGCAAATGGGTGACTTTCTGACACCGGCACTGGACACCGCCGCTCGTTGCGGCATTCAAAACATCATCATTGGCGGTATGGTCGGCAAGCTGACCAAAATGGCTCAGGGTGAAACCATTACGCATGCCGGTCGCGCCCCGGTCGACGTGGAACTGGTCGCTGATATTGCCCGTAGCATCGGTGCGCCGGACGATGTGTGCGACGCCATCTCTGCTCAAGAAACCGCTCGCTACGCCTCCGAATGCATGGCCGAGTTGGGGTTGGAATACGAATTTCATGTCGAACTGGCTAACCGAGTCATCGCCACCTTGGAAAACCGTTATCCCGGCGGTTTTCACATCAGTGTTCTGGTGTGCGATTTCGATGGCAACAAACTGGCCGAAGCCGGCAGGAATTGATCATGCAAGCGATGTGCAGTTTTATCGGCGTACTAGACAACGGCGTCACCAGCCTGAGCCAGGAGGCCTTGCAGGCATTGCGCGAAGCAAAGCATGTCATCGCCGGCAGCCGTCTGCTGGCAACGCTGGCTAAAGACATTACTCAGGCCAAACACTACGACTTAACAGGGCAACTCAAACAAGTGCCGGACTGGATCAATGTCGCGTTGGCACAAAATGAAGCAGTAGCTGTACTAGCGACTGGTGATCCCTTGTGCCACGGCATCGCCGGTTTCCTGGCCGGCAAGCTGGAGTCCAGAAGGGTACGCATCTTGCCCAATCTAAGTACGATACAACTAGCCTTTGCCGAGTTGAAATTGTCTTGGCAAACCGCCGCTATCGTTTCGATCCACAGCAAGGATGCCGGTGAATGGCTGGGCGGGGCCACGCCGGAGCATGGCTTGTACGAATTAGCTCAGCGCTGCCGCAAACACGATTTGCTGGCGATATTGACCAGCCCGGACAACACCCCAGCACGTATCGCCCGCTTATTGCAAATCGAAGGCTTGGCTGATGCGTTCGAAATGGCGATTGCTGAAGCTCTAAAGCAGCCGCAACAGCGAGTCAACGCCTGGCTGAGTATCGCGGAGGTCGCTCAAAGCCGTTATCTCGATCCCAACGTCGTCATTCTAAAACGCAAAACGGCTTTGTCCGCACCGGTATTGTTTGGCGTCAGCGACGACAGCTTTCAGCAGCGCAAGCCGGAAAAAGGCCTGATCACTAAACGCGAAGTGCGTGCGGTATCGTTGGCGAGGATGCAATTGGCGCGTCGAAGTATTGTCTGGGACATCGGCGCCGGCTCCGGATCGGTGGGTTTGGAGGCGGCGCGGCTGTGTTCGGAGGGTCATGTCTTTGCCATCGAAAAAAACGCCGATGACATGGCTAATGTCGAACAGAATCAGGCTGCCTGGGGTATCAGCAATTACAGCTTAGTGCATGGCAAGGCGCCGCAATTTCTCGACACCTGGCCCGATCCGGATGCAGTATTCATCGGCGGTTCCGGTGGCGAATTGGCGGAATTGATAGCCTTGTGTTTAGGGCGTTTGCGCCCGGCGGGTTGGCTGGTGATGAACTTCGTCACGCTGGAAAACCTGTCCACCGCCGTCGATACCCTTAAACAACTCGGCGCAGACTGGGACGTCTGTCAGATTCAAGCCTCGCGTAGTAGCCCGATTCTCAATATGCATCGCATGCAGGCCGAAAATCCAGTGTGGATCGTATCTGCCACCCATTCTTTACAGCCCATATTATTCGGTCACGATGAACACTAAACTCGGCACACTCTACGGCGTCTCACTCGGCCCCGGCGACCCTGGCCTGATTACCCGCCGTGCCTGGGACTTACTATCGGGGTCCCGGCACTGGACCTATCCGGTACGCAAGAAAAATAGCGACAGTTATGCCTTGAATATAGCCTTGCGCGCCGGCCTGAAACTGCCTGTCGAACATAGCGAGCTGCATTTTCCAATGACTCACGATGCCGAGATTCTGGCCCGTTACTGGCTGGCAGCAGCACAAACCGTGTTGGCACTATTACAACGCGGCGAGGATGTGTTGTTTCTGGTGGAGGGCGACGCCTCGACCTATTCCACTTTCGGCCATTTGCAACGCAGCGTGCGTGCTTTGCAAGCCGATGTCACCGTGGAAGTCGTGCCGGGGGTGTCGTCGTTTCATGCCGCTGCGGCGCGTAGTGGCGAACCGCTGGCTGATGTTGATGACACTATCGCCATCATCCCCGCCGGATACGGCATTGATCAGATTGAACGCCTGCTCGAGGATTTCGACACCTTGGTGCTGCTTAAGGTCAAACCTTTGCTGGACGATGTAATCGATTTGCTGCGCCGCCGTGATTTGCTCGGTCAAGGCTGGTTTATCGAAAAAGCCGGGGCGCCGGAAGAACGCATGGTGCACGACATCGCCAGCCTCGAGGGGCAAAAGGTCAATTATCTGTCGTTACTTATCATCAAAAACCCAGGCCGTCAGCGCAGCGAAATGCAGCGCGGTTGCCGCAAGAAAAAGGACTCAATCGATGAATGAAGTGCGTGTCGCCCTGGTGGCGATTACCAAACACGGCGCCGGGATTGCCACTCGCCTGGCACCACAACTCCCCGAAGCGGAGGTGGTGGTGTCGGAGAAGCAATCCGAACATTTGGGTGATTTTGCCAATCCGCGCCGCGTGTATCAGGGGGCGTTGAGCGCGCAACTCGGCGAGTTGTTCGCAGCCTACGACCAAATTATTTTTCTGGTGTCGCTCGGTGCGGTGGTACGGCTGATTGCGCCGCATCTTAAATCCAAGGATGTGGATCCCGGTGTGCTGGTGATCGACGATGCCGCCGAATTCGTGATCCCGGTGCTATCCGGCCATGTCGGCGGTGCCAATGCTTATGCCGAAAAGGTCGCCGCGTTGCTAAATGCCACGCCGGTACTGACCACCGCATCGGACGTGGGCAAAACCATTCCGGTGGATATCTTGGGCCGTGAACTGGGCTGGCAAGTGGAAGCCCCTAAGGTCAACATCACGCGTGTGTCGGCGGACGTGGTCAATCAACTGCCAATTGCCTTCGTGCAGGAAGCCGGCAGCTCAAATTGGTGGACGCGGCCCTCGCCGTTACCGGCCAATATTCATCTGTTCCAGCGCTTTGAGGACGTCAACACCGAACAATACCGGTCAATTCTATGGGTCACACACCGGGCAATCGATCCGGCTGTTTGGCAACAACTGGCTGAGCGATTGGTGGTGTATCGGCCGCCCAGGGATCAAGCGTAAGCGTATGAAAGTCATGATTGGCATGGGTTGCGACCGCAATGCCAGCCTGGAAACCTTACGGCAAGCCTTGGCTCAGGCTTTGTGGCAATGCGGGCTAGGCGTGTCAGCGGTAGCCGGTTTGGCCAGCATCGACAAAAAAAACGACGAAGCGGCCCTGTTACAACTGGCCCAACTACACCGTTGGCCGTTGTTTTTTTACCCGGCAGAAGTCTTGGCCGCCATCCCGGTACCGAATCCATCCGAGGTGGTCATGAAATACATGGGTACTCCGGCGGTGGCGGAAGCGGCCGCTTTGAGAGCGGCCAATGCCGAATTGTCGGATTTACTGGTCGAGAAACATAAATATTGCGGCACGGACGGCAAGAACGCCACCGTTTCGATAGCGAGAATCAAATGAAAAAAGCAGGCAAAATTTTACTGGTGGGCATCGGCCCCGGCGCGCATGAGCACATGACTGCCCGCGCTCGTCAAGCGATTGCGGAAGCGGACGTGGTGATTGGTTACAGCACCTACATCAAACTGGTGCAAGACTTGCTCGATGGCAAGGAAGTCATCAAAAAAGGTATGACCGAAGAACTCGATCGCAGTATCGAAGCGTATGAACATGCCAAGCAGGGCAAAATCGTCGCTATGGTGTCGTCCGGCGATATCGGTGTTTACGGCATGGCCGGGCCTACTTACGAACTGCTGCTGGACAGTGGTTGGACGCCGGATGATCCAATTCAGGTGGAAGTGGTCCCCGGTAGTACCGCGTTGTCGAGTTGCGCATCCCTGGTCGGAGCGCCGCTGACCCATGATTTTTGTTCGATCTCGCTGTCCGACTTGTTGACGCCTTGGTCGGTGATCGCCCGCCGCCTGGAAAGCGCGGCGCGCGGGGATTTCGTGGTAGCTTTGTATAACCCGAAAAGCGGTCGCCGCACGCAGCATATCGTCGAAGCGCAAACTATATTGCTGCGTCATCGGAGCCCGGACACGCCGGTTGCCATCGTTAAATCCGGTTATCGTGCTCGGCAACACATCCAGCTCGTACGCTTAGCGGAGATGGCCGATTGCGACATCGGCATGTTGACCACGGTGTTGGTCGGCAATAGCAGTACCTTCGTCCGCGCAGGGTTGATGGTGACGCCGCGCGGCTATGCCAATAAATATGACGCCATGACCGGCGAAACCCGCGCAGGCGAGCAGGCGGGGCGTTCGCTGAGCATGGGTTTGGAGGGCTGGAAAGCTTGTGTGCGGCAATATTTGCGCGACACGCCCAAGGTGACATTGCAACAGGCGGCAGCATACTTCGCGCAACCGCTGGCGGAGATTCTCGATGCCGTCAGCCAGTCCACGCCGGGCGATCAAGCCGGCCTGTTCTGCGCGCAACGGGCAATCCCGGACAGCCATGATCGTTTGCTGGAATCATGCCAGGCTTGGGGCAAATTACGCGCTGTGGTGCGCAGCGAAGCGGGCGCCGTGGCGGAATTGTTGATCAAGGCCGCTGATTTGCAAAACAAAAACGGCTGGATGAGTATCGTCAACGACGCCTTTCATTTGCACATCGACTGGCGCAAAACGCAGCAGATTTGGTTTGTCAGCCGTGATGATCAAACCTATGGCATTCAGGTACTCGATCAACACGGCGACGCCTTATTCAACTTATGGTTAGTCGCTGACGAAGCAGGCTTCGACAGCACAGCCCTACAACATTACCGCGATGACCGAGCGCAATTTAGCGCCCCAACTGTTTTGGAACCAACCCACCATGACTGATAACACCATCCCCATGCCGGAAAAACCCAAAATGGGTGACTACAAACGCCACTTGCTGGTGTGTACCGGCCCCCGCTGCACCGAAAATGGCGAAGCGCAGGCCTTATTCGAAACCCTGGGCGAGAAGTTCAAAGCGGCCGGCATCAGGGTTAAGCGCACCCGCACCCACTGTTTTGCCACCTGTAAATCCGGTCCCATCATGTGTGTACAGCCCGATGGCGTCTGGTATTACAACGTCAATGAAACCAATTTACAGCGCATCATTGACGAGCATTTGGTGGGCGGTCGACCTGTCGAAGCGCTGATTTATCATCAAAGTACTTGCTCGGTTCCATAGCAGTAAAACAAAGCGTTATGGATTATTTTCCTCTTTTCTTAAAAGTTAAAGGCCAAACGTGTTTGGTGGTAGGCGCTGGCGAAATTGCGGCGCGAAAAATTGAATTACTGGTCCGAGCTGGAGCAAACATCGTCGTCGTTGCTTTGGAAATTGGTAACACGGTAGCTGCTATGAATCATTCGAATCAAATCGTTATCCGTCAAAAAGCATTTACGCATGAGGATATCGACGGTATGGGACTCGTGGTTTCCGCTACCAATTGCCGCTCCACGAATATAGAGGTCTCCAAGTTGGCGAATCAGCGGAAAATCCCCGTTAATGTGGTTGATGATCCGGCGTTATGTTCCTTTATATTCCCGGCCATTATTGATCGTTCGCCCCTACTTATCGCCATATCCTCAAGTGGTGTATCGCCCGTATTAACGCGACTTTTACGCGCCAGGGTGGAAAGTGCCATTCCGGCATCGTTTGGCCTGTTGGTGCAATTGGCTGAAAAATTCAAATTATTGGTCAAACAACGCATTCCGCAACCGAATCAGCGTAGAGTTTTCTGGGAAAAAAATTTTACAAGGGCCCGTGGCTGAATTAGTTTTTTTAGGCAAGCAGAGCGACGCGGAAGAACTGCTGCGGTCGCAACTGCAGCAGGCTGACCCTACAGCAAATCAGGGTGAAGTGTATTTAATAGGCGCCGGTCCTGGCGACCCCGATTTATTAACGTTTAAAGCCTTGCGTCTGTTGCAGCAGGCAGACGTTATTGTTTATGACAGGCTGGTTTCTATAGAAGTGCTCGATATGGCCCGACGAGACGCCGAGAAAATCTATGTCGGCAAACAGAGGGATAACCATAGCCTACCGCAGGAGTCGATTAATCAACTGTTAATTGATTTAGCCCTGGCCGGCAAACGTGTCGCCCGATTAAAGGGTGGCGATCCTTTTATCTTTGGTCGTGGGGGTGAAGAAATCGAGTCCTTTATCCAACTAGGGATCCGCTTTCAGGTTGTGCCTGGCATTACTGCAGCGGCAGGCTGTGCCGCCTATGCGGGCATTCCGCTGACCCATCGCGATCATGCTCAATCCTGCACATTTGTCACCGGCCACTTAAAAGACGGCAGTATCAATCTCGACTGGCAGCAATTATCTCGTCCCCATCAAACCATTGTGATTTATATGGGACTGGCTGGATTGGCAATCATCTGCCGATCGCTGATCCAGTACGGTTGTCCGGCCAATCACCCCATTGCCGTCATTCAGGAAGGTACAACCCGAAACCAGCGGGTTTTAACCGGAACACTAGCGGATATGCCAAGTCGTATGGAACAGTCCGAGATCAAGCCGCCGTCACTGATTATTGTCGGTGCGGTAGTTACACTTCATCAACAATTGGACTGGTTTCAGCGTTCGGACTAAATCACAAGTGGAGGTTAGCATTGCCCGAAACTGAGGATTTTTGGTAAACGGTCTCATTAGGAACAATATGAGATTCTTAAAAACGAGCCAATCAACAGACGATAGCGGGTTTATGTTCAAGAACTGACGAAAATCAACCTCGGAGGCGGTGGAGCGGATTTGCATCCAGGTTTCCAGGGCGGTTCGCGATTGTTGCCAGAGATTGGAAATCCCCCACGAGCGTTTCAGATTGTGGAACAAGGGTTCTATCCACCAGCGACGGGCGTAAAACTCGACCATCGCTTCGACCTGACAGTTCGGTTTCAGTCACCAACAACAGGCGCGGCTTTGCCCAGGATAGTTTTTTGTCGTCGTAAAACTCGCACCAGCCGGCCCGCACAGGTGCTCCTTTCAGGAAGCGGGCCAAGGCTAGCGCCGAACGTATTCGCGTTTGCCATAGATGGTCAGCGACAACTCAATCGCCGGCGAGGTGGTGATCGCCTCCGCCGTCAGGCGTTGGCCATACTTCCGCGGTCGGCCACGACCAGACTTGCCGGACATGTCGGGCGGCAAAAACAAGGCGGATCGATGCGGGCTTGGGTAATGGCCTGGATGCCACGGCTGAGCAACGGCAAAACCAAACGGCCGCGCATGAACCATGAGTCGCATAACAACCGTGTCGGCACCGTCTGTGTTGTTGCCAAGACTCGCGCAAGGCTAATGCGAGGGGCAGCTTGTTACGATTGCCGGTGTCTGACACCAAACGCGAAAAAATCTGCAGCACCAACTTAGCCTTGTTGTGACCCAAGACGCTGACGCTAAGCGTCACCCAACATTGTGCCTGCACGAAATCAGGGCGACTGGTTTTGTGCTCATGATCGTGGCGCATCGCCAGTGTATCGTCGATCACCAAGTTCAGGGTTTGCACCGGCAACACTAGGCAGGCGCGCAGCAATCTGATGAAGGTCGCCCGCGAACGCGGCGGCACGGCTGGAAGCAAGGCGGAAATCCATTGGGACAGAAAATGGCTACTACGCAGAGAAAAGGACATGAAGTGAACCCGGAGCAAATAAATGCTCCAAGGGCCGCCACTCGACAATCTATCAAAGGGTTGTCGAGTGGCGGCCGCGCGGGTTAGGTATTATATTAACTACTTTTTTACGCAACGTGAAAAAGCCATGCACAAAAAAGCCGCCGACCCTAACGGATCTGGCGGCTGAATGTCTAAAGTTGATTTTTCACTATCCATGAATGGAGCTTTAATTTGATTTCATTTGCGGTGATTAAGGAGAGCGCATTATTCGGCTGGATAATGCGCTAATATAAAAGTGACTTAGCTACCTATCAGCTGCAGGTGTTTGTGCTTGAACGGATTGAGCCGCTGGATACGCCATTACCGAAGCCAGTTTACCTTGCTGATCCAACTCCACCACGAAGGCTTTGCCGTACAACGCCGGACAGCCGCAAAAGTTTGGCAATAGTTGCTGTATGGCATTGGCTGGATCGCTGGCGGTATTGGCCACCACAAAGGCGATGAAGGCATCCGAATCACTTTCAAAGGTCGATTCCTGAAATTCATCGTATTCGCTTCTGAAACTGGCCATTTGTTGCAAAACCTGAGCCGAGCAATCGCCCTTGGGCACAATGATGTCATCAGCGTTTTCCTGGCCTTGGTAGCAAGCCTCATCCCTGATCTCAACAATATCCTGTCCAAGCCGGATTCGGTAAGCATCGCAAAACCGCACGTAGACCCAACACCAATCACCTTGAAATTGAGCCTGGTGCGATTCATTGACCGTTTCAATCACTAGCTCCTCATCCTTAAGATGCCGAACCAGCGAATGAAGCCAATGTCCCTTATCCAGCGAGCCATGGTAGAGCAAATAATTACGGCTCCATGCAAACATAAAACGCGCAGCGCCGTCCTGCTTGATGTCATCATCAATCGAAACGATACCGCGGGCCACTATGTCTGCACGGGTCATGGCTTTTTCCGGCCGTTGCTCGAAGTTATCAAAAACTTCGGTATCGCAAACCGGATAAGCAATGAGTTCGCGTAAGGCCTCGGGCGGTACTACGGGCACATCGTTGAGTAACCGCAGAAGTTCCCAATGCCGCAACATGTCATAAAAACCGACAAACTCTTCAGCAGAGAGCGTGGCTTTCATCTGGATAAAGCGCTGTTCGATGGCTTTCGCCAGCACGGCTTTAACCCGCTTGACCACATCAGCCTCGTCGACCAGCTTGTCACGATCCGGCAAGCGGGCGTGAAAACCGGCAGAATCCAGATGAATGATATGGCGGTGCGATGTATAGCTGTGCGAGGAATATATAGGTAAACCCTGCAGGTAGACATCGAACTCATATTGCGCTCCGTCGGGTTGATCCATGCCATGCAGATAAATCACACCAATCTCGGTGTCAACAAAAATCAACCCGCTATCCAGCGCGCAGGAACGTTCCAGCAATTGATCGTTGAACAGCACGGGAACGGGGAAACCGCGCACCAAGCGTTTCAGCGTGGCGGCAATTTGCCCCATCTCCAACGCGACATCCTGTAAGGTAATGCAGGTGATACCGTTCCAATCTTCGATTGGTGTGATCGTTACCGGTTTAAATGCCAGAATGTGGTCGGTCTCGACATCGATCGAACCGCTTTTGCTGATGACGCTGATGTGACGACAGGCAAACAGAGCCGATAGAAAGCCGATTCCGAACGGATGCTCGTGGGCGATCACATCCGCATCCCAGCCGGATTCGGCTACTGTCAATAATGTTGCCATCGAGTCGATGCCGCAGCCATCATCCAAAACTTGAAGCGTTCTGGTTTCAGGACAAAAGTTAATCACCACCGTGGTCGCATTGGCTCGGCGCGCATTTTGAATGAGCTCGCCCAGGACCGCGGTTTTGTTGGTGAAGCTGAAGCGTAGACTGTTGACCAAGTTGGTTGGGTTCACTTTCATCGCGACTTCGTTGGTTTGTGTTTTCATGTAATTCTCCGGGTATAAAAAAGCCCCGAGGACACGACACAGTCCAACCCCGACGGGGAGAACGGATCATCTCCCCGAGGCGGGTGATACTGGCGAGGCCAGTGGTTAAGTTAAGTTCCGTCTAACACCGGATTACGATGCCAAAGCCAGATCGGTAGCCGATGGTAGAGACCCCGTCCATTCCAACAAGCTGGATTGTTCGTTTTCCAATACCGCATCGGGATCGATGCCGCGGCTGGTCAACACGCTGCTCATAGCCTGGGTTAACAGACGATGGCCTTTTTCCCGTTCCGACTCGCCACCGTGCTTGATCGCCCAAAAGGGATCGAATCGGATAGCTCGACCATTGCGTTTGCACTGCTTGTTCACTTCGGTGTGAAACGCCTTATCGAACGCTTCCGCCTGTTCGAACTGCTGCCAGAAACCTTTTCCAGCTTGGATGTCCACCGGCGGCAACCAGCGGCGCTGGCGGCCGACCCAACGGTTCATCCGATCGATCAAGATTTTGCTTTTCGGAAAAAAGTGAATGGTGCCGACGCCCGGATAATAGCGAACGTCAAAATAACTGCCACCGATCCGTTTTCCAACCCGAAGCGCGTGAAAATGCTGCCGAAACACCGACACCAAACTCACTTCCGCTTCGGTCTTGCCGTCGAGCAAAGCGAACACCTTGTCGAAGTCGGCCAGCAGCCGTTCCGATTCCCAGTTCAAACCTTTCTGGTAAGAACTCGAGCCATGACCCGGCAGAATGAAGCGCGTGGTTTTGATCCGCATCCCCAACGTGCGATGTTTGTCGTTGGATTTCCAGCCCATGTAAAACACCGCGTTATCGCTGACATAGCGGGTGATCAGATCGAATACATCGAAGACCATGCTCAGTTGAATTTCACCTTGCTGATCGATGATGCCTTGCAGAAAGCCATAGATATTCGGTACGGCAAATTCCAAGGACTTCACCGTTTCGAAATCCGATTCCAAGCGTTTTTGCGCCGCCGACGACAAGCGCGACGTGACCTGTGTCGAGCGTAAAATGCTGACCCAGGCCCGATTCTTCAAATCGTGATAGCGTTTAAACAGCGTCCGCTTCACCGCATCCGAAGACGACTCGTCTTCACTACTGATACCGCCACCGCTCAGTTCGCCGAGAGTTTTACCCAGCATGGCCCGATAACGACTGGCTCGGGCTTCACTGAATACGGCTTGGCGCGCGGCTTCGACCGCGGCATTGAACATCAGTACCGCATTGTCGATGAAGGCGTTTGGTAAGGCCAACTCGTTGGGCATTTGAAACTCACCGGCTAAATCGTCGGCCTCCCGCCTATCCTGGCGCAAATCATCCAGAATACAGCCGAGGATGTCCTGCTCAAACGTTGAGGTTTTCCTCAACCAGACCAAGGCCACCTCGACCGGCGTTTTGCGTTCGGCATCCTCGCCGGCGAACATTTCTGGCAGAAACTCGACTTCGCCGTGCTGCTCGATCAAACGCAATAACAGCTGGCGTTCTTTCGAAAACGGATTGCGCACGGTTTCGGCGTTGAGGATGGCGACGATTTCACCGTCAAACAAAATCTCCCAAGCCTTCAACACGTGTTTGGCCCCGTCGGCAAACGGCGGATTCATGATGATGTGCGAATAGACACTGCCGCTTTGAAACTGCAGAAAATCCATCCCCACCACGGCAAAGCCTTCATCGCGCAGAACTGCATGTTTGCGGATATCGATTTCAATGCAATCGATCGGCAAACGTTTCCCGTATTGGTAGGGTACTGAACGAAGCAAATGTCCTTCGCCTGCTGAAGGCTCCAATACCCGAGTGAATTGTTGGTTCTTGAACATAGCCCAGGCTTTACGGCTCAGTGCTTCTGGCGTGGGGTAATATTGATAAGGGTCTGTCATGGTATTCTCCAAAGAAGCCCCTGACGACCGATTTATCCCTGGCGGGATAGAATCATCCCGCAGGGGTAGAGTGAAAGACTCGGTTTAACCGAGTGTCGAAATCAAACGGCGCGTCATATCAACGCGAACCGCTTACCTTGAATGAAGTCCTGATACTGCCGGGCTTCGGTTTTTGCTTTGAATCGGGCATGTACGCTGCCGTCGATCCAAATTTCCCATGGCAAACGGTTAAGCTCGCCTCTGACCAGTTCCACCGCGCCAACCCGAAAGTCGTCGTGTTGATAAAGTACCTGGCGTGGGCTATCAATGCGAACGATGCACTGATCCAGTAATGCCGGACCACCGATATCGCCGGGTTCTATTAACAATGGCACTTTAATCGTGCCGGTCGAGCGACTAATCCAACCGATGACATCGTGTTCATCAAGCCACGATTGACCGGTAGTTGGATCGCCGTAATACAACCGGATTTTTCGCCGGCTATGGCGAAGCTGTTCCAACAACTCGACTACCGGTTCTGGTGTGTCGGCGTGATAACAGGTGCCGGATGACAAACGCTGATAGCGAATGCAATGACCCGTACCGAAGGTGTGTTGAAAGATTTGTGTCATGATGTTGTCCTCAATAAAAATACGGAAACATCACGATTCCCCAGCGGGAATAGGACATTCCCGTGTGGATGGATAAAAATGAGTGCCGAATCGAATGACTTAGCTAACTCAGGTTTCTGCAAATTGCGCGCTTAAATCGCGCACATTTTTCAGGATTGGATTTCTAGCGCAGGTTTTCCCAAGGCTTGTAAGGCCAGAGGGATTAACTGATCTAAATTTTCCCAATCGATACTGCCGCCGTTGGCTTCGCCTTGTTGATAGGCTTCAACCAAACTGCGGCAAACTTGCAGGGCCGCTTGCTCTTTCTTCAATTGCCGTACCGAATAATCTGGTTCCGGCCACTGTGCAACGGCAACGCATTCCCAGACCAGGCTTTCATCGCCCGACTCAAGGTATTCGTCGGACAATAACGGCATGGCGACAGTGTCATCCCAAATCGTGGCGTCATTGAATGCCTGCTCGGCAATCTGTTGTGCCGATTCGGGACTGTCCGCGGTGATACCTACCGAGACTCGGTGCACATAATCGATTTCATACGAAACCACGAAGTGCCGAGTCATGCCTTCCGCCGAGGCAGTAGCTATGGCGGGTTCTTCGACTGGCGAATCGGTTTTCACCGACTCACTCTCGAGCAATGTGCTTTCATAAGGCTCGATCTCCTTGTTGCAGTCCGGGCAGCGATCGTTACAGGCGCAATCCCACACATCCTCCCATTCGGTTGGCAGTAAGGGCAGCGGTACTGATTCAGATAGCGAACCGTGCTGTTTTCGATAGCGGTTGTGCCAACGCTGGGTTGGTTGATTGTTTTCATGGTCATGTCCTCCAAAAAATGCAGGAACGACCACCCGGCAGGATGAGGTTCCTGCAGGTAATAAATCGCTGATTAAAGCCGAAAATCGGCTCGCACAGCGGGGTTGAATTCGCGCAAAAATCGGTATATGGTGACTAAAACTCATTAAAAAGCAGAGAAATAGCCATGTTTGACGATATTTTGCGCATTTTTGATTTCCTCAGTCCTAAGCAGACGGAAGAGACGTATCCAAGTCGAAAACCGATGGCGATTCCGGTCGACGAACCACTAAAAGTCATTCGACATTGCCAACAAATTTTCCAAAAATTGGATGTTTTGGAAGCCGACGTGCTCAAGCGGATTGATAATCCTGAACAAGCCTGGCCGTTTCTAAACAAGATTCGACAGATTCGCCGGGAAACCCAGAACGATTTGTTGTCGTTATTGCCCGAAGGCAGCTGGGTATTTACTGATGAATCGAATCAAGACGAGACTCCGGTTCGCCGTATCAATACGGCAACCGGAACCACGTTACGGGTCTTCAATGGCGGGCTTGCTGATTAACCGGTAACGCGTTGGCGTTACCTTTCAGCGCTTCCCGCAACTGAAAAACCTGTTGGGCGGTTTTGGTGGTTTTGTCATTTGCCAAAGCTGATTCGCCCACTTTTTTAGACCGCCGACGGGGTTTGGTCTCGGTTTCCGCCGAGACAATCGTCGGTTTGATTTTCAATAGCTCCCGCTCCAATTTGGTGATTTCAATATCCGCCTCGTAGAGTTTGATTGTTTTCTGTTTGGCTTGATATTGAAGCTCCAATTGCTCCAACTCTCGATTGGTTTCACGATTGCGACTCTGAATTTCCTGGCGCACCGAATCCGATATCGCCAACCAATCCAAGTCTTCTCGGCTACGTGGCATGATGACCGGTAGCCGATTTCTTGCCAATCGCTGCATACGATAGCGGTGAAACGCTTGAGTTACGTGTTTCAACGTGCTAAAGATTTGCAACGCTGTTGCCCAAAGGACTCGCAGAGCGATGATAAACATCGCCAAAATGATGATGCCGAAAATAAAGTTCATTGAAGTTCTCCTTTAAAAGTTTAAAAAATCACTTCGAACGAACAGCACCCGGTCGGGCGATGGACGCCCAAAGCGGGTTTTGGATTTGCAGTGGGTAATACCTCTGCGATTTACATCGGGCTTAACGCACCCGACACGATCAAGGGAATACCTTGCTCGCCGCCTATAGACGGAACGCCGACCGAAGTCGGATTCAGCATTCTTCGAAAAGAACACATGAAAGGTCTGTTTGTCGAATGGGCTCGTTATATGGAGTGCATTCGACAAACCGCAGTTGCAATCAGTTACCCATAGCCACAATCGCATAGGTTATGACCTAAGGATTGGGCTACGGATAATTGACTGGCCGAGATTTAGGCCGCCAACAATAACGATTTCGAGAGATCGAACAATTGCGCTCTCAACTCTGAAAGATCGTTAATGGTGATGGCAATCGGGAATAGATGACTGACATCCAATCCCAATCCCACGCCGACCGTTTCGATTCCACTATCGCGGCAGCGCTGTAACAGTTCCAGCGTACTCAACGTATCGTTGGGTTGGCCATCGGTCATCACCATCAACACTTTGCGCGGTTCCCGGCAACGCAGTAGTGATGCCGCACCAAACCAGATCGCTTCGGTCATCGGTGTGCTGCCAGTGGCGGCCAGAGAAAAGGCGCCGGTTCGGGCATTGACGCGTTGACCATGCTCCAGCAATCGGAAAACTGAGTCATCCTGATGCCCTGGAAACGCAGTCACGCCGGGATTAACCCCCGGAATGCCTTCAAAGGCCAATGCCAGCGCCAAGGTGGCTTCCAACGCAATCGGCATCCGCGATCCCATCGGTTGGCCTTGGCTATCAGTCACCTGATAACCCATGCTTTCCGATTTATCCAGTAGCAGATGAGTCGCCGTATTGGGTGCCGCTTTGGTCTCTTTGCGTTGAAACAGCTTGGTTTCTCCTAATGGCAAACGGTGTAAACGCTTGCCATCCATCCGCCGTCCACGACAGGCGTGTTGCGAGCGGTTGAGGGTTTGCGACTGCACCAGGCCTTGTAAAGCGGCGCGGATTTTTCCCGACTCGCCTTGCACCTTGCGCAGTAAAAACGCACTGGCCCGCTCATCCATGGGCGGCTCGTGGCCACTGGGCATTAGCAGTTCTGACACGTTTTCCGCCGCCAACGACAAGGCTGATTTAAGGGATTCAAACAGGTCTTGTTCAATGTCACCGTCGCCGGCGGACAACAGGGTTTGCAAGACGCCCATCGGGTCTGCAATCTCCGTGCTCTCTTCGTTATCCCCTTGCGGGTTGGATGAAGAATTTTCTGTTTGCGCACTGGGGTCATCGTCAGGATTTTCCTGGCTGGAATCATCGTTATCACCGGATTCTGAAGACTGTTTGTCGTCATTATCCGCAGGTAAACCTTGATCGTGTTCCATATCATCTTCGGAATCAGAGCCATTCGAATCTTCCGAATTGGCTGATTCACTATCCTGATCCGTATCATCCGATTCAGGCGATGTGTCCTCATCTGCCGATGGCCGTGCCTGATTACGTTGCCGTTGTTGCTCGAACTCCTGCTCAATCATGGTCAGGATGCGATCGGTCAACTGCAGACAATCGGACTCCGATTGCAAACCTTCCGGTACTTCCGACAACAAGCCTTTCAGCCGCGTGACGGCACCTTTCGGAAATTTCGCTTTCAGTGCCACTTCGGTTTGCGCGACCAAAGGTTGCAGGGCCGATTGACCTAATACCTTTGCCCGCAAACTTTTCAAGACAAAGCTGTACAGAATATTAGCCGGATGATCATCAATACTACTGGCCACAAAGTCGCCTTTGGCAATCATCTTTTCAATTACGGTGCGGATGGTTAGTCGCGTTCCCGGAAAGTCCTTGGCCAGTTCGTGCTCGATGCGGACATCTTCGATGGCACCGCATAAGCGCCTGCGTAATACCGAATGCCCAAAGCGCAGCGTAAAATCCGAATAACGAATATGCGCCGCCTCGTGGGCCAATAGTCCCCAGGCGTAATCCTGATAATCCGCATCGTCGCCCTCATAGGCTGGCAGCCAAATGGTTTGGCCATCGGTTTCGGCTTTATCACCGCCGACACTGACTTTGACGCCAAAGCGATTGCCAATGGCCGCCGCGACGATGGGGAATGCGCTGTGTAAGGTTCTATTTTTCATGGTGTGCTCCAAAATACAGGGCAAACCATGACCCCATTGGGACATGAATTTGCCCCAATGGGTGAATAGTTAAATGGCGTCAGATCATTCAGAACCAGTAGTCCTGGTCAGAATCGTCCGCTTCCTCATCGTCTCCCGCCGTCACTGTTGCCGGTTCTGCTGAATGCTCAGAAGGGTTGGATTCATCTGCATCGCTGTCGGTTACCAGTTTGGTCTGATTTTTATCAAGTAAGACCTCAAGCGCCCAGTCATCCGATGCCGATTCCGGTTCGAGTTCATCGTCGAAGATGCCGTCAAACAGATCGGTATAATCGTGGCTGTCTGGAACGGTTTCAATAATGACAGGTGTTGGTTCTGTTGCGACTGTTGTTGCTGTTGGTACTGTCGGTGGCTCGTACTCCGCGTGATCAATGGTTTCATCAATATCAACCTCTTCAACAACGGGCGGTTGAGTCGCTAATAGTCCTTCACCGTGCCGACGGGTTTTATCCGGATCGGACAACAGCATCGCCGTAGCTAAAATCTCCTGCAAAATGCTGCCTTCAATGGCACCTTTGTTGGGAATTCTCGCCAGTAGGTCGTCAATGGTGCTGACGACCGGCGCGACCCGATGATCCAGAAAACCCAGACCATCGAGTTTGTCACGCATACGGCGAATCGGTCGTAACGCATTTCGCGTCACTTGCTCCTTGCCTAGCAACGACTGCTCGATGAGTTGATTGGCTTCCACGGAGATTTCGTAGAACATCTGCTCACTGAGTGAACCGATTTTGCTTTCCAGACGCGCGACGTCTGCCGGCGGCAAACTATCGGGCAAACCGACGCTGACCACCAGAAAATCAAACGACAGCCGCGTCGAGACAAACTCCACCGAATCCACCGCTTGCTCGATAATGCCGGCAAATTCCGGATGGCGAACCACCCAGTCAGTCACCGCCGCATCGTAACCGGCAATAAACTCGGTTTTAGCCGCTGCAAAATCCAGCGCAATGCGCTCGAGTTCCGCGGTAATACTGGCGGCCGATTCAACCGGTACGGCAAAGCCACCCAGAAAGCGGGTGCCAACGCGCAAGCAAATGCGTTCGGCTTCCTTCTTCAGGCGGTTAAATACCGTCAGCTTATCGGGATCGAGCAAACGTTTGGAACCCAGGCTGGCTAAATCCTCCGGCGGCAATTTGCTACCATCGGCCAGCACCAGGTCTTCTTTTTTCAGTTTCTTGCGGGCGCCGTAGATATTGGCTTCGACTTTCACCAAGACCACGCGATCTAATATCACTTGTGTTTCATTCGACATGGGAACCTCCTAAAGAAAAGAGGCACACCCATCCCGCTGGGGCCGATGTGCCCCTTTCGGGTTAAATAAAAATTACAACATGGGTTAAAACCAGCAGTCGTCCGTGTTGGACATGGCCGCTGCCAGATTTAGGCGGGGTTTGAGCAGACCCAAGACTTCAGCGGTTTCACGAATGCTGTCCAGATCGGTGCCAAAAAATGCCAGCACGTCCTGTTCAACTTTCAGATCGACCGAGAGGTCTCGGGCGGTTTCGGTGGCAATATCAATGTCCACGCCTTTAAAGCCTTGATGCTTGAGAGCCAGTAAAAACAGACATGGCAAAACGCCGTGGGTAGATTTAATCTGGCCGCTCAGTTCAAAGACTTCAGCATTAAGCGTTGCATCAATCCACTGTTGCCAGCCATTCCACTCCTGTTCAGGCGTAGCATGACTATCCGCCAAGGCTTGAATAGCGCCGATCAGTCGTCTGACCTCGATACCCAATTCCACTCGAACGGCCTGTTTTGCCCGGCAATCAATGGTCCAATACAGTACCTCGACCGGGGGCGTTGGCACGAGTTCGGGATTTGAATCAGGTTCAGGCAATGGTGATGGAGTTGCCGAAGCATTGCCCGGAAACACCACATTGCCGTTACCATCAATATCGACCTCTGCGACAAACACATAGCCCTTGGCCTGTTTTTGCCGTTCGATGTCGAATTGCCGAACACCGCTACGGCTACTGACACCCGGTAAATTGGATGCCGTTTTGCCCCAGCGGGTGGTGATCGAACCATCCGAATTACTCCTGACTGCCCAGTCTTTGGAACTGCCGTCACTGTTACGATGACGATATAAATTCCAGGCGGCCATCGCTAAACCATCCAATCATCGCCAAACACATCTTTGGCGATGCGATGGATCGCCTCGCGTTCGGCGGGTTCGGCCCGAAAGGTCAATGCCCGGTCCAGCGAATATGCCAGGGCATTCGGCGCACTTTTGAAAGTGGCCACTAACGATGCCCAGCGTACTAAGCCGCGCGTCGATAAGGTCACCGATAACATGCCACCACCATCCGCGCCGCCGATAAACACCTTGCGAATCTGGTTGGCCACTTTGATCATGCTTTCGCGCACCGTTTCCGGCATGCTCGGCACTACGTCCGCCAACAGTTTCATTTCGTCTTTGGGTTCGGGGTAACCGACTTCCATCAGACGAAACCTATCTAAAAACGCCAGGTTTTGACGTAACACACCCTGGTACAAGCCCGACTGATCGCCGCTACCTGCACTATTGCCGGTGGCGACCAAACGAAACTTGGGATGCGGGGTGATCACATCGCCGGTCTGCGGAATCGTCAACGGCTTGCCTTCAACGATTTCGTTCAAACCGATCAACTCGGCTGGATCAATCGCATCGATTTCATTGATCAACAACACATTGCCCAGGCGAACCGCCAAGGTCAAGGGACCATCGATCCATTTCATTGCGCCGCCGTCGACCAGCATGTACTGACCCAGCAGGTCGTTGAGTTCCAGTCGACCGTGACCGGTGACCGAATGCACGCCCCAATTAAGTCGCGCCGCGACTTGCTCCAACAGCGACGTTTTTCCGGAACCGGTAGGACCGGTCAGGTATAAGCCGTCGCCATTGTGTGCGCCCAAAAATGCCAATACATCCCGCAAGTGATCCTTGCGAAACACATACGGCTTTGTCGTTGGCACATAGGGGTTATTGCCTGGAATAAAGCCTTCCACTTTCATGGAGGCTGGTGCAGGTATGCCGAATGTGTCGGCAATCGAATAGGATTGATACATGGTGAACTCCTTATGCTTGGGTTAAACCCGCAACACGAGACACACCATTTCCCTGACGAGTAGTGTGTCCCCGTCGGGTTGAGATAAATTCCTGGCTAGCCAGGAGGTTAGTACGTTGAACGATAAAAGGTTAAAGCGCTGTCAAACCTAAGTTTAGCGCGGCATGGATACGGACATTAGCATCAGGTTCGCCAATTCCGCACGGGCAAGAATTTCCTCGTCCATAAAGCGCAATATTCGCCGAATGTCGGTTTTGAAATCCGGATCTCGGGTCTGATCGAGCATCTGCCGAACCACGCATTGCTTGTGCCTAATCTCGTCAACACTGGCCGTTTCCAACCAGCAAAACAGGCATTTCCAAAAGTCTTTATTCATAGCGACCTCCTATGTGGATAAAAGGGGCCACCATGACCCGCTAGGGTGATGAACCCCGACGGGACTACAAACCAGGCTTGACGCACCTGATACATGAAAGTATTTCACCTTCATGCCGCTGGATAGCGGAACGCCGGCTTACACCGGATTCAGCGTGTTTCCTCAGAAACAGCCAAACTGTTTGAGAGCTAAATTTTCCTCACTGACGTCAATACCCGAGATCAGAACCAGAAATCAGCGCCGACCATCTCTTTCAACGCGTCCGCATCGAAAGGTACTTCCGCCAACCTGCCGGAGTCATCCCGGCACGTAATGCGAACGCGGTTAGCCGGTTGTTTTCGGTAGGTGTCGAGCATCGCTTCGGTGACATCCGGCAGTAAGGCCTTCATCACCGCTTTGAAATCCACACTGCCTTGGCTCTGAAAGCGACTGACACGTAAACCCGAATGCTCGGCTGCCATGAAATCCCCCATCAACAACACCAGGGTTTGCTCGATGTCGAATTGTGCGGATTCCAGGGTTTTGAGCTGGGCTTTCAGGTCATCGATCTTTAACGCATGGCTGCGAAAATTCGCCGCCAATTGCTGCCATTGCAGTTCGGCATGACCTTTGGGTAGATAAAGATCGCGTTCAGGATTTTTTTCGGGTTCCTGTCGCTGTTTGACGTTCGACCAGAATTCCATGGCGGTATCGACGAGCCGGTTTAAAAAGACTTCATCCCGCTCGATCTCAAACTCCACATCCTGACCTTGGTGATAGAAGAACAAAAAGCCGCGCTGTGCATCCGCCACCAGCATTTGCTGTTGCACCTGGCACCAGTAAAGCTGATAGGCTTCAGACTGTTCGCGGTTCAGCAGCACATCCAGAAACGTCGATTCATGCGGGCATTTGATTTCGACCGGTTCGTTGTTTTCCGACAAACCATCGAAGGACGCCCGCATTAGCGAATACCAATCAGACTCGCCGCAGAGGGGCAGCAGCATTACATCGTGCTTTTCCTCGAAGCGTTGCAAGGCTTGCGGCTCGTTTTGGATGCCAGCTCGGATCAACGGATTGTTGTCCAGGCTTTGTTCCAGCACGAGACCAGTCTTTTCCGCCCACAATCGCCAAGGAGTTTTGTGTGGCGAACGATTCATAATGATCGCCGCCTCACTGGCACTAACCCCTTGTGAACGCCATAAGCGCCATTCCGGTGATCGCTGAGAGACATTGATGACTTTCATCACCGATGCTCCTGCAATTGGATATGGCAGCCTAGGCGCAGTGTCGACACGCCGCGTTTGATGAGTTGGTTTTCACAGCGCCGGGCCCAGTGATAATCGGCAAAGAGCAGCAGGGTTTGATCGGCTGTGGGTAGATATAAACCGCCATAGCTTTCGACCAGACTTTGCAGTTCGGGCTTGGTAGGCGCTTGGATTTCATGGACAGAATTGCCCGGACTCCAGTTACGCTCCAGGTAACCACGGCCATGCCGGCGAATCACCGTCGGTGAATCGTAGCGATGCCAGTCGGTATGACACGGTATGCGGTTGGATGATTGATCAATGGCATTCATGACATCTCCTCTTAAACAAAAAAGGCGTCATGAATTTCACCCCAAGGGCGATTCAGGACGCCCTGGTAGGGTTGAAAATAATCACCGGCAATTTACTGGCGGTTGATGAGTAAAACGGCTATGACTGACGTGCCGATCCCAAGGTCTCGCGAGCCTTGTTCAGAGCCTCTGAAGCCGGATCATGAGCGGGCGGCATACCGGAAGCGTCTTGGGGCTGATGATTAATATCAGCCTGAGTCGTTGTAGCCTTAGCCGCTGCTGAGGCTTTATCCAGCTCCGCAATGGCATAAGTCAGATCCAGTCCCACAAACTTGTTATTGGCATAGTCGTAGGCGGCTTTCCAAGCGCCGGCAAGTGCTGTGCGTCTAACCAGTTCACTGACCGCTTTTTGCACCTTGGGCGGTATCATGGATAAATCAATCACCCTCGGTGGTTCGACGCTGCCGACAATCGCATCATCGATAACATCCGCTTCGTCGATACGACTGGCAGTGCCGTTAATCACGCTGCTGTCATTCATGTCGTCGATGCTTTTGCCATCCATTTCCTCGGCCGCGTATCCGCATTCCTCCGGAAAGGCTGCACGTAGCGAAGCCGCTTTACCGCACTTGGCCAGCTGTGTTGACGCCGGTTGAAAATTGACCAAGTAAGAGGCCGAATTCCGGCCGAAAATTGACCAGGGTTATTAACCTGTCCTGTCCAAAAATTAGACAGGAGCTTAGAAGGTGATAACCATGATCTTATTTTCAAAAATTCGGCGGATGTATTTCCGTGACAAACTCTCCATCAACGAGATTGCCAAACGGACGAGTCTGTCTCGCAATACCGTTAAAAAGTGGTTGCGTATGCCCAATGGGACCGACCCGAAATATAAACGCCAGCCCGGCTCAACCAAGCTTTCCCCGTTTGAGGATCAACTCAAACAAGCGCTGATCGCTGACAGCTATCGCCCCAAGCGGGAGCGACGAACCGCCTTGAAGTTATTGGAAGAGTTACAGAAAGCCGGCTATGACGGCGGCTACACGCAGCTTACCGATTACATCCGTGCCTGGCGTCAGGGTGCCGGTAGCCAGGCTGGCAAACACGCCTTTGTCCCATTGAAATTCCGTTGGGGGGAAGCCTTTCAATTCGACTGGAGCGAAGAGTCTCTGGTGGTCGGTGGCGTTTATAGGCGTTTGCAGATTGCCCATACCAAGCTGTGTGCCAGCCGTGCCTTTTTGCTTTCCGCTTATCCAAGCCAAAGCCATGAGATGCTGTTCGACGCCCATCGCCGCGCATTTCAGGCTTTTGGCGGCGTGCCCTTGCGGGGGATATACGACAACATGAAGACGGCGGTCGACAAGGTACAGAAAGGCAAAGAACGCATCGTCAATACGCGTTTTGCGGCAATGACGGCGTATTACTTGTTCGATCCTGACTTCTGCAATGTCGCATCCGGCTGGGAAAAAGGCATCGTTGAGAAGAATGTGCAGGATAGCCGGCGGCGCATTTGGCTGGATGCCAGTCAACAATGTTTTGCCAGCTTTGCCGAGTTGAATGAGTGGCTGGAAGCCCGTTGCCGAGCCTTGTGGACGGAACTATCTTGGCCGGAACGCCAAGGGTTAACGCTACAAGAGGCGCTGGAACTGGAACAACCGGAGTTGATGCCCATGCCTGGCGTGTTCGATGGTTACATTGAGTTTGTGGCTCGTGTATCCAGCACCTGCTTGGTGACGGTGAAACGAAACCGCTATTCGGTGCCTTGCCGTTTTGCTAATCGACGGATCAGTGTGCGCTTGTATCCGGAACAGCTTGAACTCTATGCCGACGATGCCTGGATTGCCAGCCATGTGCGACTGTTGGATCGCGATCAGGTCAGCTACGATTGGCAACACTATCTGCCGTTATTGGCGCGTAAACCCGGCGCGTTACGCAATGGTGCGCCCTTTGTTGAGATGCCGAAACCGTTGTCTTCTTTGCGGCTCGTGTTAAACAAGCGCCCTGGCGGTGATCGAGCGATGGCTGATCTTTTAGCCTGCGTACCCCGGCAAGGGCTGGATGCGGTGTTGGCGGCGGTTGAGTCTTTGCTGGCCGCCGGGGTGATCAGTATCGAGCAGGTCAAACATCTCGTGTCTACGCTCGCCGGGGACGGTCAACCGCCTGCCGAACCGCAGACGGTAATCACGCCTGACGTCTTACAGATCAAGGATGCGCCCATCGCCGATACCGCGCGATATGAGCAATTGCGCGAAGCGTTCGACTTAGCTCTGGTGGATCAGGAGAACGGCGATGCGTGATCTGGAAGCGGAATTGAAATCTCTTAAACTCTTCGGCATGGCCTCAGCTTACGCCGAAGTCGCCAGCCAAGGCGGTGCCAAATTGCAATCCTCGGAATGGTTGCTGTGGCAACTACTGCACGCGGAAATCGAGGATCAACACATTCGCTCGATTCGGTACCAACTTCAAAGCGCACGATTCCCCGTGCATCGCAACTTGGCCGGTTTTGACTTTGAGCAAGCCAAGGTGGATCGCGTCTTGGTGGAACAACTGGCGAGCGGCGCCTTTATCGACGCCGCCCATAACGTGGTGCTGGTGGGCGGCACCGGTACCGGCAAGACGCATCTGGCCACCGCGTTCGGCGTCAAAGCCGTTACTGACCACAGCAAGCGCGTCCGTTTTTATTCCACCATCGATCTGGTCACACAACTCGAACGGGAAAAGGCCGCTGGCAACCAAGGCAAATTAGCCTATCGCTTGATGCAGGTCGATTTGGTCATCTTGGATGAACTGGGCTACTTGCCGTTTTCCAAGGATGGTGGCGCGTTGTTGTTTCACTTGTTATCGAAGCTGTACGAGCGAACCAGCGTGGTCATCACCACCAACTTGACCTTTGCCGAATGGCCCAGCGTGTTCAGTGATGCCAAAATGACCACCGCCTTATTGGATCGACTGACGCACCACTGCTATATCCTTGAAACTGGCAACGAATCCTATCGCTTCCGGCAAAGTTCTGAAGAAGCCAAGGCTCGGATACAAGCGAGAGAGCAAGCTAAACGCAGTGGAAAAACACCGGAAGATATCGCCTACGAGGAAAATCCGTTTTAAAAATCCAGCTTGGAAACGGGTAGCAAGACTACCGATTGTTATCCGTTTCCTTTACACTTATCCACAGCCGGTGACTTCAAAAACCGGCTCCGCCCCCTGGTCAAATTTCAACCGGTACGGTTGGTCAATTTTATACCGGTGTCAACATATCTGATTCCTGATCGCAGTGGCCAGCGGGTTGGCGAGAGATACGTAGGCTACAGACCGGTCTGCCTGCTTGAGAAAGCGGTTGCACAGGTTGCCCTTGGTCGGAAACGGCGCTCCGGCCAGCAGATCGGCGATACGCGCTGCCGACTCCAGACTGCCGTGCTCAGCATGGTAGTGCTGCAAATGGCGATGTACTTGCGCCCACAGCCGCTGCTGCAAGACCGGATTGCCGGTGCCGAGTTGATGGATCGCCTCACAGAAATTGTTGACGAACAGGCAATAAGCGATTCGCTTCCAGCCGAGTTCGCGATCGTATAACAAGGCATCCCGGGCTCGTTGGCTGATGCCGGACAAGGCGGCAGCCGGAAAGCGTTCGCGGTCCAGCTTGACCCCTTCGAAATCGCGCAGGAAAACCTGTGCGGGCCAATCATCCACCAGGCCGATGACCACGTTCTGCAGATGCGGCTCGAATACCACGCCGTGCGCGAAATAACAGTGCAGCACCGGATACATCACCTGCTGCACATAGCGCGAGAACCAACGTTCCGCCGCTGCTTCGGGCGCAAGGCCTTCCCGTTCGCTGACCTGGCGCAGTAGCGCTGCCATGCGGGCTTCGCCCAGCACATGATTGCCGAATAACGCACCGGCCAACAGCGGCACAGCTCCGGGCTGCAGGTTATCGGCATCGAAGCTGCGCCGCAGAATCAAACCGAACCCCTCGCTAACTTCCCGATTGCGCTCGGCATCGTTAGCCTTCAAGTCCACCGACAGAAAGGCCGGCTCTTCCATGATCGCAGTGCCGGGGAACAGCGCGCGCAATTCGGGAATCAAGCGCCCCATGATACGGTTCACCTGCAATGCCCCTTCCAGTTCGTACACCGCGTTCTTGCGGACGCAGTTGGTCAGGCGCACATGTAGCGAGAACTTGTAGAAATAGGGATTGCCCGCCTGGTATAGCGTACGCACCGACGAAGTAGGGTAATACAGTTCTCCTTGCGCGCCCAAGTGACGAACCCGCCCGTCACGCATCGCATCGGCAATCAGAGGCCGCTCCAGCAGCCAACGGGCCTGCCACGGGTGGGCGGGGATAAGGAAAAAATCGTCATTCGTTACCAGTCCTTGCGGCGCCTGGGCTGCAACGATGGCAGTGCATTCCTGATCCAGAGTCGATTGCTGGTGCACCGCATCCCGCTGCACGGCAAAATAGTGCAACGCAAAGCCGCCGCGCAACTCCGGCGAATAGCGGCGCAAGTCCTCGGCGGTAAAGCCCTGGCGACTTTTCGGCGCGGGATGGAACGGGTGGCCATAGGTTAGCGATTGCTCGGAATCCAGATAAGCTTGCAGAGGGTCGGCGGGGATGCCGGTGGACCAAGGCGCTTCGAGGATGGCGGTCGTGACATGCACGCTGTCTTCAATCTGGGCCAATAACTCTTCGTTGAATGGCTGATCGTGCTTTGCCGCCAGGTCGCGTATCACCAGACAGGCCAGAGCGTGCCAGTCTAGCAGCGTCCAAGGCTGTCCCGCAGTCTTGCAATAGGCTGCAGACAGATAGCGGTAGTTGCCGGTGGGCGAGGCGTGCTGTACCGCCGTCACCACACGGCTGTCCAGGCGCGGCAGCAGGATATGGAGAGCTTGGCCGGTGGCCAATGCACAGCGTAGCGCCAGTGGCCAGTCGTTATGGCCGAACAGCAAACCGACACTGGCGTGGCCCTCGGGAATGGCCACCTCGCGGCAGTAACAATTGAGCAGGGTTTCAAGGCTGCGTTGGCTGGCGGCGCAATAAGCCGCCGAGATATTTGGACTAGGGTGGGGAGCTAAGGTTAACATGAAATTCTCCAACAATGGTTATTGGCTATGCGCACGGTCAATTTGCTGTTTGCGTTGGCTGTTTAAAGGTGCCCCGGACAAGTCGGGACATGAGAAAAAAGGTTAGAACGCTGGCGAGCGCGAGAGTGGCGGCACCGATGAAAAAAGGCGCCTGCACGCCCCAATGTGCGGCGGCGGTACCTGCCACCAGTCCGGCGGCTACAGCGCCCCACTTGGTACTGCCCTCCAGATAGCCGAAGCGCCGACCGGCATTGCCGGCATCGGTGATAGCGGCAATCAGACCATGCAGTGCGATGTAGCAGGCGGTCAGGGCTATGCCCATCACGATGCGCCAGCCAGCCATCATCGCCAGATCATGGCTGCAGGCCTGACCCAACAGGGTGAGCGCGACCAGTATCTGGCAGACGGCCAGAGTGGCGAGCAATCGGCGCCGTCCCAGGTAGCGCGACAGAGGATGCGCACACAGCAAGTAGACCAGATGCGGCAGCCCGAACAACAGTCCGGGCGCCGCCGCAGGTAGGTCTGCCAAGGTGTGTTCCGCGAAAGTGACAAAATAGGGGAAAGTGATCACTGTGGCGAAGATGAAGGCAAGCTGGAGCGCATACAAATGGCGTGGAGGGATGCTCTCCCGAACTATGGAGGCGCTGCCTGCATCCGCAGAACTCAGCGTGTCTGGTGTTGCCGGGACTTCACTCGCCGGCAGATACCAGACTAGCGCAGCCGACAACAGCGGCAGCGCGGCCAGATATCGATACAGAATCAACGGGTCCGCGCCATGGGCCAGCAGACCCATCAACGCCGGACCGAGAAACAGCGCGGCGCGTGCTGAGCCTTGCATCACGGTCAGCAGCCGGGTCAATCGGTGTCCGGTAACCACCGTGGCAAGGTAGGCATTGGAGGCGGCGAAAGTCCCCCCGAGCATGCCTTGCAACGCAAGCCCCACGCCGAACTCCCAAGGATTGCCGGATAAGCTGGTGAGCCAGAAGCTCAGCGCTAAGCCGATATGGGCGCGAAGCAGCAATCGTTTCTTGCCGTAACGGTCAGCCTGCATGCCCCACCAAGGATTGGCCAGCGCTGCAAACAGCGTCGGAATCACAAAGAACCAGCCGGCTAGATAGGTGGTATCGCTGTTCAGTGCTTGCCGCAGAATACGGTCATAAAACGGCGGCATGCCGAGGGCTGCAAATGCGGCCGCGAAATGGCCCGCCAGCGTCGCAGCGACGATGCGGCCGGACTTCATGCCGCCTCTTTTCCGGCTTGTTGCCGGTAGCGATGCAGCGGATTGGACACTGGTTGCAAACGGGCTTCCGTTTCCTCGAACAATCGACGCTTGGCGAGTTGTTCCACAAGAATAGTGGGTGCGAACAAGTCGAAGCAGGCAAAGCGGGAAGCAAGCTCGGGATATCGTGCCTGATAGCCGTAGATGCAGGCCGCGATACGTTCCCAGAAACCGGTCTCCGTCAGTCCATAGTGCTGACGCAGAAAAAGGGATAGCTCCCCGAAGTTGATGAAGAAGACTGCGTCGTGGAAATAATCCCGTACCTCTGTCGGAGTGGCAGCCTCCATGCCTGCTGTCGCGTTGACCTGCTTGCGAAACGAAGGCATCGGCGCCAGTCGCGGACACAGTTCCGGATCGGCGAGATACTGCCGTACGAAGCGCAGGCCACCAGGCAAATCCTTTAGGGCGATGCGGCAGGGCATCCCTTGGCGGTGAATCAGTACGATATTCTGGGCGTGGCTCTCTATGCCGATTCCATGCGCATAGAGCAGATGGATCAGAGGCGGCACAGTTGCTTCCAGCAATGCATCGAGCCAAGGCGCGAGACCGTGGCGCTCGACCCATGACGCAATGAATGGCTGGCCGTCAGCTTCACATTGGCAGAGGCCGGAAAACGGTGCCGCCGACTCTCCCGGATTTAGCAAGCCGTTGACGCTCTCGCGCCATACAGCTCCCAGCATGCCGTACTGCTGCGCTTGCAGAAACGGCGGCAAGTCAGGATCGTGGTAAGTGATACCGGCCACTTCGCGCAAAAAAATCAGCCCGCTGTTGTGCAGAAAACTATCCCGAGCGCGGAGAGCGCATAGCCAATCCGACACCGGCGGCGCGTTCTCGACATTGTGGCACGACAAGATCCGGTCAGCGGAGGTATTGACGATGCTGATCGGCAGCTTGATCTGCGCCGCGTTGGGTTTGCTGTAGTTCCCTAGCGAGCGGATCGATTGCAGCGGTCGGTATTCGTCCTCGCCCTCGCCGAGCCAGACTATATCCTTACACTGCAGCAGCGGGAATAGATTGGGCGCGATCTGTTCCCGCCATTGCCACGGGTGAACTGGCAACAGCAGGTAATCCCGCGCTGCCAGCCCACCGCTTTGAAGCTTGCCGATAAACCGGTCATGCTGAGCGGTGCCCAGTTCCTGGCGAAGAAAGTCATCGAGGTCGATGTCGCAGCAGGTCGCCAGGGTAGCGCGTTCCCGCCGTAGCGCCAGCCAGACCAGCCGTACTGATGGCTGGAACTCAGGGCCATAGTCGAAATTATCAATAGGGTCGAAGCCGATCCGCGACTTGTAGCAGGGATGGTACGGGTGCCCGTCCTGCAATTGCCCTTCCAGTGCCGTCAAATCACGTTCGGAGGCATCCGGCTGCCGGGCGTGTTGCGCGAGCGTATCTTTGAGTAGCGTTTGCTGGATCTCGCGGAGGAAGCGGGCCAATAGCACTTCGGTTGTACCCACGATGGCGCTGGTCTCCAGTAAAAATTCCTGCAGGGATGCTACAGGTCTTGTATCTTCCAAACTAATGCGCAGAACCGGCGAATCGTTCAGGCGGATACGTCCGAAGCTGTCGCTGATACGGCCGTAGCAACGATAACGGACTGACGAGCCGTCCTGCGTTCGCCCGGTAATATCGAAGCACACGCTATCATGGCTGTTCGGCGTAATTTCAGCGATAAGCACCTGTTCGAACAGCAGCGCCTCAACCAATTGTCGCAGCACACGGCGTTGCGTGGTCTGGTAGTGCGGTGAAGTCAGCGCTACGGCAAAGGTGTGCCAAGCGACAGAGGCGCTCATGCCGATCCCTCCGGGAGGGTGGCTGGCAGTGAGCGATTTTTATAATGATTCATAAACGCCTTACTCGTTGTGGTTAGCTTGCTTCTGGCTGGCTATTCACATACAAGGCGATGGCTGGCTAAATGAGGGGTACTTCTATTTTCTTAATATTTGACTGATAGTGTTAAATCCGCACCTGCAAAGGATAAGATGCTCATGGTCTAGCCAAGCGGAAATCGCTTTGCGGCGTTACGCAGTTGCTAAGGATTTCATCTTCGGCCAATGCTGTCTCCTTCGGCATTAACAAACATGTCGCGGCATGGATCTGCAGCACATCGCGGTTGCTCGACAGGCTGATAGAGTTGTCTTCAAGCATGGCGACTTTGGGTTGCTAAGGTTAGAAAATAACATTGCCATACACTGAATAATTTAGAGGAATCTGTAAAGGTGCGGCAAAGACAGCACGAGAGATGATTGATGGACGCAAATGATAATGATTATCATAAGCAAGTCAAGGAAAAAATCTTGGCATTTTATGGTCGCTTTTTTTATTAGGAGTTTTTTTGGAAAAGACGAAGTTGTAAAACCTCTGACTAGGGGATGTTGCCGTTTTACATGGGCAACCATATAAAAGCGCAAGCCAAAGCGATGACGCTTTCAAAATTGCGTTTCAGTTTGTCATACCGCGTCGCGATGGCTCTGAAATGTTTCAGCCTTGCAAACACATTTTCAACCAGGTGGCGATACTTGTAGAGGCACCAATCCACAGCATCGTTGCCAATGGTCGAATTCTGCTTTCTTGGAATGATTGGCTCAGCACCTTTCTCTCGAATTTGAATCCGTAAGGGTTCGCTGTCATAGCCTTTGTCAGCAATCATATAGTTAGCCAAGGGAAGCTTCGCCACAAACTCCGGTGCTTCTTTACAATCATGGACTTCGCCGCCCGTGACCGAGAAATGAATGGGCAGCCCGCAGGCATCCACGGCCATATGGATTTTGGTGGTGTTACCCGCTACAGATTTTCCGATCACCGTTTCCCGTTCATGGGCTGCGCCGCTACTATGTTGATGCGCTTTCACAATACTGCCATCAATGAATATCCACTCCAAATCCGGATCCACAACCAGTTCCTGAAAGATACTCATCAGTTTTTCTTGAAGTGACCAGGCATTGAATCGCTTATACACGGCATTCCACTTGCCAAACGTTGCCGGCAGATCTCGCCAAGGACAGCCGATTCGCATGCGATAAAAAATACCTTCTACCGTTTGCCGAAGCGTCGGCTTGTCGTAAATCCTCACGCTCAGCAGGATGGTTTTGAATTTATTCCAGTACTCATCCGTAAACATTTGTCGCGGCATAGTTTTCTTGTCTTTTGATTGAAAAGCTCAATCAATGAGGCAGAGCAGCTCAATTTCAAGGTTATCGATCCAAAATGGCAACAGCCTCTAATATTAGCGATGAAACTCTCGAATAGAGTCAAATGGTGTCAAACGGCTTAGAAAACTTTCCAAAAATAACCGGGAAAGATCGTCGAAAAGTTTCCAGTTCTTGCGAAGGACTTTTGGTTATCTACCGCTTTTTTCCGCTGTTTAAATCGACAGGAATCGTTGCCAGTTTCCAAAATATCGCAGTGATGCGTGATGCGATCCAACAGCGTCGTGGTCATTTTGGCGTAGTTAAAAACCTGCGCCCATTCCCCGAAATTGAGATTGGTGGTGATGATCGACGTGGTTTTCTCGTACTAATGACTGATAATATGGAATAGTAAGGCGCCACAGGATGCCGGGGACGGCAAATAGCCCAGCTAATCCAGGATCACCGCGTCCATGCTGGTCAACTGCTTGGCCGGGTTACCGGCATTACTTGTTGCTTTTCCTTATCCTGTTGATTGGCGAGACCGACGGCGTTGTAGAAGCGCACCCGCTTGCCTTGGTGAATGGCCGCCACACCCAAGACCGTCGCCAGTCCGCCTTAAGGCGGAGTAAGGCCACACCTTAAGGCCGAAGAAAAAGCAGAGGGTTTGCTTTATATTGTTCGCATGAAAAGCTTTATCGCATCCTGCCGCCCGGCATTTACCAAGCGTTTCTGGTTCAAGCTGACCCTTGTTTACACGCTGGTCTCTTTAGTCGGCATTAAGTCGTTGATATCGGTGTTTGACTTCATTATCCACTACCGACATTTTAATGAAGCGATGCAGCCCGCCGCTGTTTTACAGACGGTGGCCGAACGCCTGAAACCAGTACGGCGCCTGATCGAAAGCGCGGCACTGGATACGTAAGACATCGCCGACGCGCCTGAGATGATTGACGATCTGATGATGCGGGAAAATTTGGACGATAATTCCGTGGCGGATCACATCCGTTCTTTCAGTGATCCAACTGCAAGCTATGTGGTATTTGACGAAGATGACCGCCCTATTGCACAACATCTGATGCGCGCCGATGAACGCGTCAACGCACTGTTAATGACCAATCGTGCCGCTGTTGCCGGCGGCGAAGCATTTGTCCCTGGGCACTTGCCCCATACTGTGTTTATCAACATCCCGTTTAGCTTCCGTGAGCCGACAAAAATAGGGCCTATCGCCCTGCTGGTCACAGCTAAATTCAGTATTGCCAAGCAGTTCTACCGCGACGAAGACTGGATTTCGGAACTCATGCCGCTGGTCATTACCCTCTGTATCGTAATGAGCAGGTATTTAGCCTCGAAAAATTTTGTTCGGCGGTTACGGCACATGACATCGATTTGCAGTGCATGGCGCGAGTGGGATTTGGATCGGTGCATTATCGATAACGACACTGATGAATTACCCGAACATAGCCACAACTTAAATGTCATGCCCGGGCAGTTGAAGGAATTGCTGGGCTTGAAACAACAGGCCGCGATTCAATACGAGCGAACGTGCATGGCGCGGGAACTGCACGGCACGGTCAAACAAAATCTGTTCGCGCTTGCGCTGCAACTGGCGGCCATCAATGCCAAAGCGCCGGATTTAAGCGAGGCCAAACAAATTCTTCTCGAATCCAGAAAAATCTTGAAACAGGTGCAAGAGCAACTGGTGGGCACGATTGCGGAACTGCGAACGATCGGTCCGAAACAGATAGGTACGACGGCGAATCTTCTGACCTTATGCGACAATCTGGAACGCAAATTCAATGTGCATATCCACTGCTCGTTCCGCCGGATTTAATGCTGCCGGACAGTCAGTTTTTTGTGTAAGCCGCATCATTCAGGAAAGCGTCGCCAACGCCATTCGGCACGGCAATGCCAAACTAATCGTGGTCACCCTGGTCAAATCGGCCATGCGTCTGGAGTTGCAGATAACGGACGATGGCATGGGTTTCGATCCAGCGCTCCCCACCGAGGGGATGGGCATCCTTTCCATGCGCGAGCGTGCCGCTTCACTCCCCGTTGGCACGTTCTCAATCGAAACCGCACCAGGCCAGGGAACGACCATTGCAATTACTTGGGAGGAACACCTTAGTGAAGTCTGAATCAGCATCTTTTATCACCCTGATCGCCGCCGACGACCACTGCGTTGTTTGCCGAGGCCTGAATGCCTTATTATCATCCGAGCAAGACATAAAAATGCTGGCTACCGCAGCCAGCGGCTGGCAAGCCGTTGCGCTTTCCACGGAGCTTTTGCCCGACGTCGTCTTGATGGATAACGTCATGCCGGACATGGATGGCATTGAAGCCACCAAACGCATTAAAAAATCGAATCCCCATACCCATATCATTATTCTGACGTCGGTTGAAACCGAGCAAACCGTGGTCGAGGCCACGCAGGCCGGCGCACTGTCCTATCTGCTGAAAGATACCGACCCGGATGAACTGATGGCAGTCATTCGCGCTGGCGCACGGGGCGAAAGCACCCTAAGCCCGCGCATCGCGACGCTGTTAATGACCGCTATGTCGCGTCGTCACAGTGAGCGTGCCTTTCATGAAGAACTCAGTGACCGAGAGATGCAGATACTGTTATTGCTTGCGAAAGGGCTTTCCAATGTGTTGATTGCCGAGAAGCTGGGCATTGGTGAAAAAACGGTGAAGTCCCATGTCAGCAATATTCTTTCCAAACTTTATTTAACGGATCCTAATCAAGCCACAGCGTATGCTTGGCGGCATCGTTTGCTGACTCAGTAGATTTTAAGGGTCTCCGGCGCGATTATCCCTTGGCCGTCGCCCGGTAAAAACGCGATTAAATCCATGGCGACGCTCACTAAACCCGCTTTTGCGTATTGGCCAACAGCACGTTGACGGCGTAGGCCACGACAAAAACGCCTACCGGCACGGCTTGCGGTGGAATCGGAAACGGCAAGGTCAAACTAACCAATAGCAGATACAACGCACCCAGAATCAGGTAGAGGCTGTAGCGATGGGCCATGGGGCTTGGGTAATCGAAGTTGGTCTGGCTGATCTTGCGCCGCACCAATCCGTCGACGACAAACGGCAGCAATGAAGTCGCTAGGTACGGCAACCAGATGCAAGCCGTAGTCAGGCGTTTGATCATTTGGAATATCGTGTCCCACAGCACGTTGAGTCGGCTTTCGATAAAGGGAAATAGATCGGTACGTCCCACATCCTCGAAGCCTTTCGACATCTGGCGTTCGCGCTCGGTTGGGATGAAATAGCGGAACACGCTTTCTCGGATGCCGGTGGTGACGAACAAACGATCGAACCAGCGTTGCGCGGTGTGAGTGATCTGAGATTCTTTATCGGCGCCAAAATAGCCGATCATCATTTGATCTTCGGCGCGTTGCAGTTCCCGCGTCCAGCGGTCGGACACGAAGCTGGCCACCAGGATCACTTCCAGTAGCCACAGCATCAGGCTGAACAACAGATTGCGCGTCATGAGCTAGCACCTTGTCGATTCCGTCGTCGATCCAGTTCTGACCGCAGGATCGGCAAGCGACCTTTGACGATCCGACCGCCGGATAACTTGGCGATGTAATGCAAGTCCGGCAGTTGTCCGAGTAGCTGCGGCGCAAACAAATCGCCTTCTTCTTCCATTAAGCGCTCACCAACATTGCCGGAGAACACGGTGGGATTGGTCGCGCTAGTCGCCACGCCTTGGGTGCGCATGATGTATTTGAGCCGGGTTTTGGGTAGGTTGTCGGTGATGTATTGCTGGGTCTCGCTGTCCATGATCCGCAGCGCGATCAGGTTATTGACGTTGCCCAGCACTTGCCGGGCTTTGTCTTGGGAACCGGTGCGGGCGGCAAAGTCGGCAAAGGTTTGCGTGGCGATGAACAGACGAATCTTGGCGCCACGGCCTTTGTTCAACACCTGAATGAAGGGATCGTTGATGACTTCGGCCGCCTCGTCGACGAAGACATTCACCGGCCGGTCCGAAACGCCATAGTTGTAACGATCACCGGCGACGGCCGCCAAATCGGCTAACAAAATCGAGCCAATCGCACTGCCCACCATGCCATCCGATAACGAGTCCAGGCCGATGTAAGCGACCTGGGCCTTTTCGATGATGTGGCCGGTATTGGTGATCGGCCTAAGATCGTCTATATCATGAGGTTTAGGGGAGAGCAGGGGGCCTAAAGACCCCGAGGTCAGCATGTTCATGATAGGAATCAAGGACGCCACCATCTTGCTGAAGTGTGCTCGGTCATGTTCGAACAAAGACAACAGGCCTTCCAAATCCAAATTGGGCAATTGGTACTGCACGACCTCCCGGTAAAATCGCACCAATCCCGCCGCTTTGGAATCGATGTCCTTGGCATTTTTCAGGTAAGGCCTCGCCTCTTGCCGCCAATGGCCCAGGTTGTTGTCGAAATAGCGTTCCAAGGCCTGAATCACCAGTGTCGAAGGACCGCCTTCCAGATAACGACGCAGTTTCACCAGGGTTGGTCGTTCCTCGATCACCATCAAGCCCTGAATCACGTTGTCCAGTGATTTTTGACCGAACGCCTTGAACGGATCGTTACTGCTTTCGCTGGGCGAAATGGCGCTGATGCGGCTGGCGATTTCCGAAGGCCGGTTGAAATTGTGCAAGGGGTCGAGTCGCACGCTGTCTTCCGGAAACGCCGGATGGAAATACACGAAGCGATCCGGGCGCTTGGCCAAGGTGCAGGCGCGCTTGGCGCTGGCCATCAAGTCCTTATCGCCTTTGGGATCGATGATGATCACGGCCTCGCCGCGCAAGACGGCCTGAGTGACCAACACGTCAAAGGCCCGCGTTTTACCAGCACCGGTGGTACCAACTAGCAGCGTATGGCCTGCGGTATGCTGCAAGGGCTGACGAATGTCGTTTTCGGATACTTCCAGGCCATGAATCCAGGCCGAGCCCATGCGTCGATGATCGCTCGGTATTAATGTCGAGACATCCCGTTTCAAAATCTCGTAGGCCAATTGCGCATGCTTTTGCACCCAATCGAATCCCCAACCGAACCACAAGGCTTCGGGATGCTGTTTCACCATCGCTACCAGCTTTTCAGCATCTAGGTATTGGAAACGGAACTGCCGCAATCGGCGTTTGCTGTACCAAAGGCTCAGCGCCGGTGACAGCCGCCAACACGCCATCACTCCGCACGCCGTCATCAACCAATCGAAGGGTTCGCGCGGCAAGCCCGACCATCGGCTGGTCCAATACGCCAAACCGGCGCCGCCTAACCAACCCGAGATGGCGTAAACCTCGTAAATGGGGCGCCATGGAAACTGGTAGTCGTAATCGGATTTCAAGGGCGTAACCGAACCTGGATGCCTTCTGTGGCACTCACCGAGCGACCATCCGGATGGTTGGCGATATCGAGCATCAGGCGAGTGCGCTTGATTGTCGGATGTTGCGACAGAAATTGTTCCAGCGCGGTATTGGACACCGTGTGCCAGTGACCGTCTGGCGATGATTCATCGGGCGGAATATTTTGTTGCCCCACATGCGCAATCAGCAAATCTATCGTTCCGGCTTTTGCCGGTGGGGTAGCTACGGGATCACTTGACTTATCAAGCTTGGAATTGACCGAACTGTCTGACGCGTTGCCGCATATTGATTTTTGCTTGCCTGTCGCGTTTGGTTTTGGCCGGACAGGCTTAGGTTCCCGAATTGTCTCGTCTTGAGGCTGAGACGACTTAACTGGATCTATGGTCTTGTTGTCAGTATTGCTGGTTGGAGATTGCACTGCTGACGCTGTAAGCGTGACTTCGCCTTGGAGTTTCAATAATGCCTTCAAAGCCAAACTCGGTTCCAATGCCAGCAGGAAGCCGCGGACCGATTGGATGGTTTGTACCTTGCGCATCGGCGACAGGACGTCGGTCACCAGCCAACCTTTGTCCTCCAGGATTTTGATGAACTGGGGTGGATCGACGGCGAGTTTTTCAGCAGTCGCTGGAAACGGGAGCAAGTATTTGTCCTGGATTTCCAACAGATCACTGCCTAACTGCCATTGGGCTTGGTTGAGCATGGAGGCGATATCCATTAACCATTGGCCGGCATCGCCGTGGCTTTCCAACCAGCACTTGGCGCTGTGGACCGGATTAGAAATGGTTTTCGTGTCTGTCGTGGAGAGATTGGGTTTTGTGGCTGAAGCCGTTTTTTCTGAGTTGGTTTGTTTGGCTGACGTTGCGTTTTCCGGTTGCTCTGTCTGACTCAACGAATGGGTCCCAATGGTTGATTTGGCTTGCGACAGTTCTTGATCGGGATCTGATGGCAAGGTCGTCGTGTCCTTCGCGGCTTGCGAATTCGAAATGCCTGGTGCCGATTCGGTTAGCAGCGGGTCGGGTAGGGCGCTTGGGTCAAGCCCGGGTTCTGGTGAGGTTGCTTCTGGCAAATCTGACGCCGGATTATCTGTGCGTTGGGATTGCTTTAGAGCCGCGACATTCTTGGCTTTTACCGGTTTGCTGATTTGCTGTGCCTGACTGGTAACGGGTTCGGCTTTTACGATGGTCGCATCTGGCTCGTTGATTTCGCGCGCTGCAACCACAAGCGGCGGTTCGCCACTGAAAATGAGTTCTGCAGATTTCAGGCGCAACAGATACAGCGGATTGTCCAAGCCTTCTGGCTGCATTTGCCAATAACGGTATTGCCGGCCATCCGGCCAGGACTTAGGGATTGCCAAGCCGCGTTCGATCAGGATGTCCGCCAAGGTATCTTCGTCGCGCGGAATGCCGGGCACTTTGTCCTTGGCCAACAAGGTAACGATGTCTTGCGCACCGGCCCGCCAGACGATATGAAGGCCACCCTCAAAACGCCATAGCCGAGCGCCTTTTTCGTTGACGGTCCACTGTCCGGACTTCACCAGGCGGCGCATGGCGTCGAACAAGTACTTTTCCACCGGCATGCCCAAGGCCGAGTCGATGTTTTGATAATGCGCTTTTAAATCCCGTTCCACGCTTTTGCAGTCCGCGGTTATCACCAGTGCGTAAACTTTGGAGCCGCGGTCCAAACCGTTAATGGTTTCCAGCATGGCCTGCATGATGTCGGGGCCGGACTCCAGAATGAATGTGCGGGCTTCGCGGGTTAGGACGCGCTCGATCACCAAGGCAGAAAACTGTTCATGGCGTTTATGGCGGTTATCCCGCCAGCGCAGAAAGTATCGGTCGATCTCATTTCGCAAAGCCCAGTCGGTGATGTTTTCATCGCAAGGGTTCCAGGTATGTTGCCCCTGTGCGTCGACCACGGCGATATCGGCGACCGGTTTGCCGATGTCATGCATCAGCCCGGCAAAACAAACCGCCAGACGCCAACGTAATTCTTGTGCTTTTCGTTCCTTGGGTGACGCCGACGTGGCAAACAAACTGCCTTGGGAAGCCAAGGTTGCCCAATGGGCGACTTCCAGGCCGTGCCGAAACAGTCCACCGGCGCCGCGATGATGATGCGACTCCGAAGCCGGCAACAAGTGGCTGAAGGCTGCATAACGGCGTATCACCGGCGCGGCTATGGTTTGATAAAGGCTATCCGGCAAGGCCAGCGCCTGTTCAATGGCCGCAATCAACTCCGTTTGACTGGACAGGATGCGTTCCACAGGCGCAGCCTGCAGACCCTTCATGAATGGCGGATAACGCGGCACGTCCTCATCCATCGTTGGCGCAACCTGACTGACAGGCGCGGACTCGACGCCAAACAGGCGTTGGCGAATGCGGGTAATGAGCGTCGAAGGCGTATTTTCCATAACGCCGCATCTTGCCGGGAATTTTTCAATCGTTGCTTGCAGCTGACGACGAATTCGACGTCAGCTGCAAGTAGGCTTCGAAAAAGAGTGTTTAGTGTAACGAGCTCCCTTTAATTACCCCTGGAGCTCTCATGAAATCCAAATCGCTCGCAATCCATTGTCTTGTGTCCGCAGTGTGTGGCACGGCCTGTACCTCGCTGAACCGGCCCGATGCCGCCGTGAGCGAGACCGTCATTGAATCGATTGTGCCGATTCAACCCGAACAACCCTGGCGCCTGGATAATGCTTGGCAGACAGAAGGATTGGGCGGTTCGGTATTACGGTCTGCATCGATTGAACACGTTGTCAGGCAAGTCGATCAGCCGCTTGGCGTTTACGCGGCAAGCGACGACTCATCGGATCGCGTTCTCGATGTCAGCGCGTCGCACATTCCCGATCGCCAGGATGACGATACACTGGTCATTGAACGTGCTTGGCGAAAATATTGCCATCATCAGCTCGATATGACATCGGAGGAGCAGGCGTTAGTCAAAACCATGCCAATTCCGCACAACGTTTTGAGTCATGGTTGTCATCCAGGCAGCTTGAAGAAGTGAGGCGGTCGTCATGGACAGACATATCACAAACCATTCGCTCGATAATCTCACCGAACGTTTTCAATCTCTGACGGAGCGGAAAAAGGCCAAATTGCGGGTCGTCGAACCCATGACTTCACTACCCAATTGGCCGTCGGCGATACGCGGTACGCCCAATGCTTGCTTACGGAGCGCATTGTTCGCCGGCATCCAAGGCAAGGAGCGCATTGCCTACAAAAAACGCACCCTGCTGGCTGCGGTCGATGGCATTGAGGTTCGTTACCTCGGCATACAGCTCAATCAATCGGACCTCGATGTCTGGATGCAGATCGTGCATTTGTCCCGGCAACAATTACCGGGATTTAGCGTGACCTTCAGCGCCCATGCCCTGTTGACGGCATTGGGGCGCGGTAGCGGCAAAAGCCAACATGAATGGTTGAAAGAATCGATGGCCCGGTTGGGCGGCGCTTTTGTTGAAATCACTTTTCACGGACGGGATGCCTTCGGTGAAAAAGGCTTCTTGCGCTATTACCGTGATGAACGGACGCAGCGCTACGTAGTGGAATTGACCGAATCCATGCTGCGCCTGTTCGAAGAGGGCTACACCTACATTGAATTCGAACAGCGGCAGAAATTGCGCAAGCAACCCTTGGCCTTGTGGTTGCACGGCTTCTTGTCGTCCCATGCGGCCCCGTTTCCGATGAAAATTACCACCATTCACCGACTCAGCGGCAGTGGCTCGAAAACCCTGCGCGATTTCAAATATCGGCTGGGTAAAGCGTTGGAGGCCTTGGTGAGCATTGGTACTTTGGCTAGCTTTGAATTCGCCGATGATATGGTAAAGATCAAACGCCAGCCCACGCCCTGTCAACAGCGCTTTCTGGACGACCAGCAGCACTAAAAAAGCACGGCATTAGACCGACGCTATTTTGGGTCGGTCTAAGCCTCTCGATACGGCATTAGGCCGACGCGGATACGGCATTAGACCGACGGAGGCACGGCATTCGGCCGACAAGGTAACGGCATTAGAACGACGGGCACGGCATTAGACCGACAAAAAGCACGGCATTAGGCCGACGTTTGACACGGCATTAGACCGACGCTTAGAGCAAATTGTAAAATCGCTGCAGGCCTTGATATTCGTTGGCTTCAGCGATTATTTTAGACTGAAAATCGAGGGTGCTAATCTATATATAATCTTTATTTAATCTATATAAAGGGACTGGTGGTAGCAAATATTTCGTTTTTGAAACGAATTCTAGTAAGGCGTTTGTCACTGGGCTTATATGGAATCGCCTTGGTTGTCTTGTGACGATCATATCTGACTGTAGCGTTTCTCCGGCTAGCCGGCCAAAGCCAGATTCTTGGAACGGGCGGGCTGCAAAGCAATCCTTGGTGACCGTATCAGAACGACCCATTCTTGCCGGTCGTGTTTCTCCAAAGCGGCCAGTCAGCCAAATCCAGATTCTGCTAACTGGAAGGCTACAAAGCAGCCATTGGCGACCTCACCCAACAAGCCAATTGCGGATCTTGGCGTTTTAGTTTCTGTGCTAGAAATTAAACGCATATCGGAAGATTAAGGTGCCGCTAAAAAATGAAGAACGACCCGAAAATTTAAGGCATAAATTTCTAGTATATCGGGGACTAAAAATCTTCACTTCGCTTGCGCCGTTTCCAAGATTTTCAGCGTATGACATTGACAATAGTATGCAATATCAGTTTTGAGTGGTATTTTTACCTTTCCGCTTGTAGCTCGATTCTCCCTTGATATCCTCTCAACGAGTTACACCAAGCCAAGCTCAATGGCATACCAATTGCTTATAATAGACCGTCAAAGTTATCTCGTGGCCATACTGCTGGCTTTGTTATAGATATACCTCTCAATTTAATTACCACACCAATCGGAAAGCACAATGCGAATCGGCACGCTGACACAAACGGATTTGTTATGGCTCGTGGGCAGCTTAGCCCAGTTGTTTAGAATGCCGTTTGATCCTAATTTACTACTACAGCAACTCTTTCCACCCTATACCACGACCACCTTACAGCAAGCGCTAATCACAATTGGCTTTCAGCTTGATGAGAAACAGTTGGGGCGCTCCTGTAAATTTACGGAACTAAATTTACCAGGCATCGCGTGTTATAAACAGAAGCTCGCTAATCCGAAAGAAAGCCCTGGAATATATAGTGCAGATTCGGCATCGACAGAAGAAGCTTATACCAGCCAATCAGCTGATTTAGGACAAAGTGAACCCGTGCTCATCATCAAAGCCGATGATGAGCGCGTATTGTTTTTTAAAGCCGGTAGCGAAGTTGCTGAGACTTTATCGGTAGCCGATTTCACGGAACAATTCGAACCTGTAGTGTTATGCGTTTCCCTTCCAGCAAGCCAAGTTAAATCAGAAGACGGGCATGAAAATGAAACGGTGAAATCAGGAAAGTTTGGCTTTCGTTGGTTTATACCGGAATTGTTACGCTACAAACGAGTTTGGCGCGATGTGCTTTTGGCCTCGCTCGCTATTCAGCTCATCGGTCTAGCCACGCCATTATTTACTCAAGTGATTATTGACAAAGTCGTGGTTCACCAGACCTTAAGCACTTTAACTGTCGTGGGCATAGGCCTTGGTGTATTCACGGTATTCAACGCCATTATGACTTGGTTGCGCCAATATTTAGTGATTCATACCGGAAATCGAATTGACGCAGTATTGGGGAGCCAGGTATTCGGCCATTTGCTACGGTTACCATTGGCCTATTTTCAGCACCGCTCCACTGGAACGTTAGTAGCTCGCTTGCATGGCGTCGAAACGATTCGAGAGTTCCTGTCAGGTGCCTTGATTACATTGATACTCGATTTACCGTTTTTGGTAATATTTTTGGCGGTGATGTTTTATTACAGCTGGCAACTAACCTTAATCTCCCTGGGGTTCCTGCTAGTCATTACCGGTCTTAGCTTGATCGTTACCCCTCAATTTCGTAGTCGATTGAATCAACAATTTCTGATCGGCGCTCGTAATCAAGCCTTTCTGACTGAATACGTCTCCGGCATGGAAACTGTCAAATCCCTGCAAATGGAATCGCTTCTGGAGCATCGTTACGGTGATTATTTGGCCGATTACCTCGGTGCCGGCTTTCAAACCAAACGACTAGCTAATACCTATAACGTCATTGCTAACACCCTAGAGCAAACTCAGAGCCTAGCTATCCTCATTGTCGGCGCCTTGCTGGTAATGAATAACGACGGCTTTACAATTGGCATGCTAGTGGCCTTCCAGATGTTTGCGGGACGCCTTAGCCAACCCGTCCTGCGCTTAGTTGGGTTGTATCAGGAATTTCAACAAGCGCACATTGCCGTTAAACGCTTGGGTGACTTAATGGATATGCCAGCAGAGCCGCACACCCTGACACCCTCTCGTACCGGGAACGGTGACGGCAACATCGAAATCCAATCGTTGAGTTTTCGCTATGACGAGCAGCTACCATGGTTGTATCGCGACTTTGACTTAACAATTCCGGCAGGTAAGGCAGTGGCTATCATGGGGCCATCCGGCAGCGGTAAGAGTACTCTGGCAAAGCTGTTGCAAGGTTTTTATCTGCCTGGCGAGGGTCGCATCAAACTTGATGGCGCAGACATTCGTCATCTGGCAGCCAATGAACTGCGCCGAAACTTCGGCGTAGTGCCGCAAGAGACCATTCTGTTTTCAGGGACCATTTACGACAATTTACTGATAGCCAATCCACAAGCGAATTTTGAACAGATCGTCCAGGCCTGTCGGATGGCGGAAATCCATGGCGTCATCGAAGCCTTGCCAAAAGGCTACCAAACCGAGATTGGCGAGCGCGGCATCGGCCTATCCGGCGGTCAGAGGCAACGTCTCGCGATAGCCCGAGCCTTGCTCAAACGCCCGAAGATTTTGATCTTCGACGAGGCCACCAGCAACCTTGACCCCCATACCGCAGAACATTTTGCCAAGACCATCAATCAGCTTAAAGGCCGGGTTACCATGTTGTTTATCGCGCATCAATTGCCGAAAAACTTACATCTCGACGCAGTTGTCCGCATCGGTGAAAAAATAGCGGTAGTTGCCGATGAAAAGCAGGATGCGGCGGATGCTATCAAGAAATAGTTTTTGCAAAATATGTTTTTATCCCCCGCGCCAAGACTTGATGATTTTTACAGGCCGGGGCCGGGATAGGTTGCTAAAGCAGGGCATTGAATAGTAACCGAGGGCGAACCTGCGGTGATTTAGAAAGCCGAGATTCAAACATTATAGCCTTGCCGCTAAATTAACCAGATTACTAGCTTTCAAAAAAGCCGGGGATCTCCAGTAATCTGGCTTTTTTTGTAATATCTTGGTTTGGAAACACTAAAAGGTACGGACCAGGCACTCTTTCTTTCTCGGTATAAGTTCTAAATTGACTTCTGTGATTATGAATTGTAACCAAGCCGTTTCCCGGATTTCTGATTTCATACCCAAGATCGTAAACTAATTTGACAATTTTATTGTCACAGCCGGGCTTTCCGAGATTAAAATTCATTTCCTCACAGGTTAAAATCGGAGCTTTAAAAATCCAAGCATCTTGAGAGGTACCTTTCTTAAAAGGGGCTGGAATCCATTGCTGTTGATGCAATACCAACTCCCATCGGGTTAAAGCGATGAAAACCTTATCCAAGGAAATAGTATTAAAAAAACAAATATCTTTTGTAAATATAATGTCGCCATTCGCAACAATGCATGTTTTTTCTTTTAAGTTCTCATTGCAATAGTTAAACAACTCATAATAGGTCGGTCGTTGCACGGGGCGATTGATTACAATTTTTTCGCATGCCATATCCAACTCGGAGCCATCCGAAATAAAGATATGAACATTTTTAATTAAATCATTCGCGATGTTTTTTTGGAGGCAATCAAGGTATTCTTGATGTCTTTCATCATTGTTTGGATTAAAATATTCAATTATCAAATTCATGGGCTTTACTGATTAACGGCACGTCATCGTTATAAACGCTTTTTGGCAATTCAGAATTTAAAATCACTTGATAAAATAGCCACCGAAAACATGCTGTATAAATGTAGTAATTGGCAAACAGAAAATTTAAAAGAAAATAGGCCAAATATTTTCCTGATTACTCACGAACCTCAGCAACTTTGAAGCATCCCGCGATGCCCAATGAGAACTTTGGAACTATGTTGTTTATCGCGCATCACTTGCCAAAAAACTTACGTCTCGACGCAGTTGTCCGCAACGGTGAAAATATAGCGTCGGTCGGCGACGAAAAACAAGAGACAGTGGATGCTATCAGGAATTAGGCGATTACTAAAAACCTTATCGACACATCTATAAAGGCAAGTGCCATGCGTAACGTCAAAAAATCTGACAGTTATTTAGTCATTGCAAATGGGTATAGCTTGAAAAACACAAATAGCTATAAATGCATAAACGCTTGATTGAATACTATTTTTGATAAAATGTACGCAATTGCTTACATAGAACTCAGTAAAAGTAGATGTCGAATTTTTTTACACTCAACCTGATTATAAAATAATTATATTTCAACATGCTCGGCGGCTCATTGAATCTAAACAAGCCTCAATCGGACTATCTTTGATTAAGGTATGACTTTGTTTTTGTCTGAAATTTATATACACGCTGGATGCTCGTAACCCCATGATGGATCATTCTATTTGATCTTGCCGTTAAGCACCGGATAACTTGGCGCACTATTTGCTCTCCAGAAACAAGAGGTCAAGAGCTAGTTAAATTCTAATAACCAATTTAATGAACAAACTAAAGCGAATGGATTCGATAAAAGTGATTACGCGATGGACCGGCCTTAGACCGACATTTTTCCGCAGACATTCGTTATACCCCAGTAGACCCAAAGCCACACAGGCGCAGTGCGTCGGAATGCGTCTTAAAAAAGGCTTCAGAGAGCTAATCACTACCTGGAACTGCAAGCCTGATGTGCTGGAAGCTTTTGCCTGTCGCTATTTTTTCAATCTACCCGGCCAGCACTTACTCGTCAATTTCGCGCAAGAACAGCTGATCATCTTGAGTCAGACTTTCAAATCGCTTAGAGAATCGGTTTATCAAAATCTGCTGCAAACCCGCTTCAAACACTCGCTGGATCAAGTCACGCTGAAACTGGACAGTAACGGCATCAGCCTGGACTTCAGCACACTGGAAACCACGCTAAGCCAAAACATCCAAACGAATTCGGTGGAAGGCATCACCAACTTGATCGAATTCACCCGCTCCACCCAGAGCCAGTTCCAGGCGACGAATTTCAAGGGTTGGAAGTCGAATGCAGCCAATGAAGTGCTATGGCAAGTCGAGAAGCGAGTTAACAATGCCAAGGCTGCTGACTACTGCCGTCCTGGCATCCGGTTGCTTCGCTGATTGATAGCCCGGACTATTATTCCAGGCGATTAGCGGCTTAAACGATCAGAGTGAATTAAAAATCAGGCCAATTCCCTGGCCGGCATGTGAAATGCCGCAGTCTTAACGATGAAGAATAAGGTATGTAAATAGGCGCGATATGAATAATACAAAACAAACAGCAATACGGCGCAATGCCCGTTGGATATTGCGCCTTACGGCCTTTTGGTTTATTTGTTTATTAATAACCGGTTGCGATAAACATGGTTATTTTTCTGTTGGATATTTTTCCGATCATCACTTGGAATCGAAAACAAAGTTTAGCGATAGTATTCGTGAGGATATTATGTTTCATGGTCCTTGTCGAGCAAAGTTCCCTCCAAAAGACATTCTGGATGAGTCTTATTTCAAGCACTTTAAAGATCAACGAGTTTTTTTATTTTACCGATGGTTCCCAAAGGGATCGGATGAAAACATTATGTTAGATACCTTAAGAAATTCCAGCGGTACCTGCATAAAAAACGAAGGCGCATCAATTGCTACAATCGATTGCGCCATGAAAATGGATTACATCATGGGGTTAAAAGGATTGGGATTATTAGGACGGGAGGTGATAAGTGCAAGTCTTATCGAAAGTTATTTTAACTATGCCATAAAAACAAAAGATAACAAGATATTGGAAGTTGAGGTTAATAATATAAGCAATCAATGTTACGAAATAGACAAAAAGCAATATGAAAACAATGGCAAAATTAAAATAGTTGGAGAATCAAATGACTAACACTGGGACTTATACCATAGAAGCCCACTACATGAGCATTCTTGGAGTTGCAAATCATAATTTTTGGGTGCTACGCGGACCTGATGGCAAAATATTGCACCAATTACATGGCTTGGCCTATGACCCGGATAGCCAACCTCCGGCGGTCAAGGATATTGGAACGATTGGCGATCAGCTTAAATTTTATGAAGACCCAAGGGGACATAGTTATGGTGGAACCGAATACGACGATGGTTCAACAATTGTTTATGCTGGAACTAAAGATGACGTATTAAGCCGTTGGAATAACGCGCAAGCAGCAACAGACTATTTGAATAGCCTTAATTTGCCCTATTCACCTTTAGGATTCATTGATCCTCTCGGTGTTATCAATAGCAATTCAGCCTTCCATATCTTTGGGGATATAATGGGGCTAAATGTACAAGATTTCAGCTGGCGCTATGAGCCTGGTTTCGATACGGGGTTAAACTATATCGCAAATAATTTTGGCGAATATGTGTCCAGTTTACCCGATGGATCCACCGTATCGCTTAAATTCTCGCCGAATATCAAGGTTTATGCCTTCATTCAAAACTCTTCGAGCCAAGTCACTTCAACCGCTATCGTTCATCTTGACGGTAGCAAAACGTATTACTCCTTCAAGCCTGACGGCAACTACGCCCAATGGTCGCTGAACAGCAACGGCGAGCTCACCGAACTCAATACCAGTAGCAACTCACCCACTTATTACTCGGCCTATAACGACGCGACCGGCCAATACGTCGACTGGTCGGTGTCGCCCGCCGGCGACCTATTGTCGTTGAGTACAGCCAACCCAGACGGTTCAACCAATTACTACTCATACGATTCGACTAGCGGCGACCATATTGAATGGACAGTGTCCGCCAATGGAGAGTTGCTGGCCTTGAGTGGCTCAAAAAACATGGTCGATGGAGTGGAACAGGCATTACCCGATTTTTCTGCTCTTATCAGAGACTTCTTCATTAGTTCCGCAAATGCCGGCGAACTTAATTCAGTATCGAACTTTGCCAACGCGACGAACGGCAATACCCGCGCTAATTTCAAACTGGATGCCGCCGGCAATTTGACCTCCGCCAGTGTCGCCAACGCCGATGGCACAAAAACCTATTATTCCTTCGATCCACAAGGTCAGACCTTCGCGGAATGGCGGCTTTCTAACAGCGGTGAGCTATTGTCGCTTACCACCAATAACAGCGACGGCAGCAAAGCGTATACCGCCTATGATCCGTCTTCCGGCGAATCCGCCCAGTGGACCGTTTCCTCAGCCGGCGACCTGCTGTCGTTGAGCACCGCCAACCCCGATGGTTCAAGCAGTTATTACGCCTACGACCCGGCTACCGGCGATCATGTCGAATGGTCGATTTCCGCCGATGGCGAACTGCTGAGCCTGAACGGCTCCAAGCAGATGGTAGATGAACTGATCGATGCCTCAATGCCGGGTAAAAGTCTATTGGAATCGATTCGGGATTTCTTCTTTCCCCCCGCCTACGGCGCCGACATCAACCCGCTCACCGCCGGCCAATTCAACGCTGCCCAAAACTTCGTCCCCCGCCGCGACCCCTTGGTGTTGGACCTGGACGGCGACGGCATTGAAACCACCGGCATCGGCAATGTGTATTTCGACCACGATGCCGACGGCGTTAAAACCGCGTCCGGCTGGGTCAAGTCCGACGATGGCCTGCTGGTAATGGATCGCAACGGCAACGGCACGATAGACACGGGTCGTGAACTGTTTGGCGACGGCACCTTGCTGGCGAATGGTAAAACCGCCGCCGACGGTTTCGTGGCGCTGGCTCAGGAAGACAGCAATACCGATGGCCGTATTGATGCAGCCGATGCCCGCTTCGCCGACCTGCGTGTCTGGAGTGACCTCAATCAGGACGGCACCTCACAAATCGGCGAGCTATTCACCTTGGCTGATCTGGGTATTCAATCCATCGCGCTCGCCCACAGCACCGTCAACCAGGCCCTAGGTAATGGTAACCGTTTACTCGGTCAGGGTGATGTTATCCGTGACGACGGCACGATCGGCAAAATCGCCGAGATCAACCTGGCCGCCGACACCTTCCGCAGCCAATTCAGCGAGCCGGTGCCGCTGGCGGAGGATGTTAGTGCTTTGCCCAACCTGCAAGGTGCCGGCAAAGTCCGCGAACTGCACCAAGCCGCCAGCCTATCCACAGCGGTTAATGCGCTATTGACGCAATATAGCCAAGCCGCTACGCGTACCGAGCAGTTGGCGCTGTTGGACAACTTACTCAGTACCTGGGCCGATACCGCCGGCATGGCCAACAGTATGGATCAACGCGACCCTGCGCACTTCCGGGTTCGCTACGACAGCTTCGGCAACGTCAGTCGCAGCAGTCATCTGCTACCGGCAGCCGCCGTGGCCGCCAGCGGCGGTACGCTCTCGCCCGACGGCACCAACGATGCCTTTGTCGATGCTGACTACAAAGCCCTGATCGCCAGTTGGAACCGCAAGATTCACGTCTTGGAAGCCTTTAACGGCCGTTACTTCTTCAATCTGCCCGGCCAAAACCAGCCCGGCAGCTCGGCCATTCTAGGTTTATCCAATGATTACAGCTACCGTCCAGCCGTTGGAGAGCCCAGCCAGCGCCTCTTAGTCAATTTCGCCCAAGCACAGCTTTACGCGCTCGATCAAGGTTACGCAGCCCTTAGAGAAACCGTCTACCAAAACCTGCTACTGCAAACCCGCTTCAAACCGCTGCTGGACCAAGTCGGCTTGATTATGGATGGCCAAGGTATCCGCCTGGATTTCACCGCCCTGGAAGCCACCCTAAGCCAAAACATTCAAACCAACCCGGTCGAAGGCATTACCGACCTGATCGAATTCACTCGCTCAACGCAACAACAATTCCAGGGTACCGATATTAAGGCCTGGAACATCCTGGAAGACGCGCTGCGCGCCAACCCCGTCACCCCGGAATTGCAACAAGTTTTCAATACCTTCGGCGTCCGGATCACTGCCGCCGGCATCACCCGCCTGGATGGCAGCGCTGCTGCCGACATTCTAGTGGGGGGCGACCAGGCGGATACCCTGATCGGCAACGACGGCAATGACGTCTTACTGGGCGGTGCCGGAAACGATACCCTCTACGATGGCAACGGCGATAACATCCTGATGGGCGGCGCCGGCAACGACCTGCTCCAGGGCGGCTACGCCAAAGACCGGCTCGACGGCGGCAGCGGCGATGACACACTAAAGGGCGGACGCGGCGACGATGTCTACTTGTTCCGGCGCGGCAGCGGCCAGGATGTGTTAAGCGATGGCGACGGCAGCAACGTATTGCTACTGGAGGGACTGACCGAAGCCAACATTCAGGTCGAGATGGTAGGACGTGTGGAAGTCAGGCTGCGCATCATCGACACCGGCGAAACCTTAACCATTCAAGGCAATAGCGGATTTAACGGCTGGTGGAACGCCTACAATAACCCCCGTGAATTGATGCGCCGCTCAATTCCTGCCATTCATTTCGCCGACGGAACGATATGGAATGCGGATGAACTGCTGCGCCATACCGTGGCGCAACCGACCGAAGGCGACGATGTCATTCAAGGCAGTTATGCCGCCGATACCATCACAGGCCTGGGCGGTAACGACGAACTCCATGGCGGTCTTGGCAACGATAACCTGAGCGGCAATGCCGGCGATGATTTGCTACTGGGAGGATCGGAAGACGATACGCTGGAGGGCGGCGCCGGTGACGATACTCTGGTGGGGGGCGATTACAACGTCAACTACTACACCAATACTCGCTACTACGGATCCGAATACGATAACGGCGCCGATACCTACCACTTCGGGCGTGGCAGTGGTCACGATACCATCATCGACTATGATACCGCTAGCTTCAATGTCGATAGATTGGTCTTTGCGGCTGACATCGCGCCGAGCGACGTGCAAGTCAGCATCAACGGTTTTGATCTGGATTTAGGTATTGCCGGCAGCGCCGACCGGGTCACGATCCAGGGATATTATTACTATAACGAAAACACCGTCAGTCGGATCGAGCGCATCGAATTCGCCGACGGCACGGTGTGGACCGAAGCCGAGCTGCGGGCCATGATCGTGGCCGGCAGCGAGCAGGACGACACCATTCCTGCTTTTTACACGAATGATATTATCACTGGTCTGGCAGGTAATGACCGCATAGACGGCGGTCAAGGCGATGATCATATAAATGGCGGTAGCGGTAACGATCAAATTGTAGGTGGCTCAGGAAACGATCTGATCGAGGGAGGTTTGGGGAACGACCAAATCGAAGGGGGCTTGGGTGACGATGTTATTGACGGCGGACTGGGTGATGACACGATAATCAATAAATATTTATACCGATTTGGTGCAGTGAGCGGCAACGATACCTACGTATTCGGCTTAGGATACGGACACGACACCGTTCTGGATACTGATATAAAGCATACCGAAACCGATACCATCCGCTTTCAACCCAACGTAACACCGAACGATGTCAGTATTTTGCGCGTCGCCAATAATCTAGTATTGCGCCTGAATAACGGCGCGGACAGTCTGACTATTCAGGATTGGTTTGCCTTCGATCGCGAAGACAACAAAATCGAGCGCGTCGAATTCTCCGATGGCACGGTGTGGGATATTTCTTACCTGGAAAGTCATTTGAGTCTGATAGGTACGGAGTCAGACGATTATCTTAGAGGCGGCCGGCAAGGCGAAAGCTACGAAGGGCTAGCCGGCAACGATATGTTGTTCGGCGATGGCGGCGATGACCTCATGCACGGTGGCGAGGACAACGATAGGGTCTTCGGCGGTTACGGTAACGATAGTGTGCATGGCGATGCCGGCAATGACATTTTGTACGGCGAAACGGGTAGCGACATACTGGATGGCGGCAGCGGCGATGATACGCTTTACGGTGGTAGCCAATGGTCGTCTAGCGAAGCAGGTAACGATATTTATCTGTTTGGTCGGGGATACGGGCACGACACCATCATCGATAGCGATGCCTCAATAGGTAATAGCGATACCATCCGCTTTGCCCCCGATCTTCTCCCCACGAATGTGTTAGTCAGGCATCGCGGTAACGATCTCAGTTTTGTTATTCAGGAAACCGGCGAAACCTTAACCGTCAAAAATTGGTTCAACCCACAACCGGGTCGGGAAGCCGCTAACCTGATAGAGCGTATCGAATTTGCCGACGGCACGGTATGGACGGCTGCCGATGCAGTTGCATTCAGTTTGATGGGCAGCTCCGGCGACGACGACATCGTCGGTTACGCCACTGGCGATGCCATCACCGGCTTGGCAGGCAATGATCGTTTATTTGGCGAAGCCGGCGACGATCAACTGACTGGCGGCTCCGGGGATGATACTTTATCGGGGGGCCTAGGCAATGACCTACTGGATGGTGGCACCGGTCAAGACGGCATGACAGGCGGTGTCGGTAACGACGGCTATCGATTCGGTTACGGTTATGGTAGCGACTCGGTCTCGGATGCCGGGAGCTCTGACGACATTAACGATTTCATCACGCTAGACGAGAGCGTGATTCCCACTGACGTGCGACTCAGCCGCCAAGGCAATGATCTGATATTAACTTTGGAGGATTCTACTGATGTCTTGACGGTGAAAAACAGTTTTTATTCCGAACTGAATCAAATCGAGGAAATCCGCTTCGCCGACGGCACGGTCTGGAACCTTAATGTCATTAGGCAAAAAGTGTTACTGGGTACGTCCGCCAATGACGAACTGTTAGGGTTCTATACCAATGATGTTATCACCGGCGATGCCGGCGACGATATGTTGGAGGGTGCTTGGGGGGACGATACGCTGAACGGCGGTCGCGGTAGCGACCTTCTCTACGGTGGTGGTGGTAACGATACTTACCTTTTTAGTCTGGGCGACGGTCATGATGTTATCGATGAAGACGACGGGACGGATACTATACGGCTGGGCGCCGGCATTGCCACAACCGATGTTGCACTGTCCTTCGACGGCAACGATTTATTGATAGGCATCGTCGGTGGCACCGATAGTATGCGAGTCATCAACTTTAACTATGGCGGCTGGAATCAGGTCGAATTCTTGCAATTTGCCGACGGCACGCGCTGGAACGTCGATACGATAACCTTGTTAGCCAGTATTGCGGACAACAGTAACACACTGCTCGGTACCCCGAATGCGGATATTCTGGTAGGTACAGATGGGGCGAATACCGTCATTGGCCTGGAAGGCGACGATACGCTGTTCGGCGCTGCCGGTGGCGACGAAATCTATGCCGGAGACGGTAACGACACGCTGAACGGCGGAACGGGTAATGACGAGTTGTACGGTCAAGCCGGTAACGACACGATGCAAGACGAAGGTGGCGAAAACTGGCTCTATGGTGGCGAAGGCGATGACGTATTGCAAGGTGGCGCAGAAGAAGACACCTTGTATGGCAATAACGGTAATGACCAGCTACATGGCGGCGCTGGCCGCGACCGGTTATATGGCGACGATACCTATGGTACGGCTGGCAACGATGTCCTCGCCGGTGGTGCTGGCGATGACGAACTTGTTAGCGGTCGCGGTTCCGATACGTATGTTCTGAATCGCGGTGATGGGTTCGATCACATAATGGCTGAACCGTTCAGATTTAGCGACGATGCTGTGGTATTCGGAGCCGGCATCAGTGCTGCCGATTTGTTGGTGCAAATCCGCGATGCGGGCTCGTCAGGCTACGGCGGTGGCTATGGTGGCTATGGTGGCTCTTACGGAGGAAGCTACGGCGGTGGGTATGGTGGCGGTTACGGCGGCAATTATGGAGACGGACTGTTATTGGCGGTCGGCGTGGGCGGTAACGACGGTCTGTTGCTGGAATTGCAAAGTTATTACAGTGGCATCGATTACGGTGGCGGTTATGGTGGTAGCTATTACAGCTTCTATACCACCCTGCAAGATTTTGAAGTACGCCGTTTTGTATTTGCCGACGGCACTGAACTGACATTGAGCGAGGTTTTGGCACGGGCGGATGCCGGGGTGATCGGCAATCAGTACGGCAACAACGCGAACGAATTTCTGTTAGGCAGTGTGGCCGACGACGAGATTTATGGTTATGACGGTATCGACAAGATTGATGCCCGCGCCAATGAGGATATTATTGTTGGTGGTTCTGGCGATGATGTCATTGCAGCCGGTTACGGCGACGATTCGGTTTACGGGGACAGCGGTGACGATATCATAGCGGGTGGACGCGGCGATGATTATTCGTACGGGGGTGACGGCAACAATACGTTTGCCTTTAATCGTGGTGACGGCGACGATTATCTGGAAAACTATGCCAATAGTGGAGCAATCAATACCCTATCGTTCGGTGTTGGCATTAATCCCAATGATATTTCGGCAACGGTGGATGCTCAAGGCAATTTGGTATTGCTGCTAGATGGCGGCGCGGGCGGCAGTATTACTTTCCCTTGGTTCCGGGTATGGGATGGTTATTCCGTATCTGAAGATCCGGCAGTTGCCCGATTACAGTTTATCGATGCCGACGGACATGCACGTATTTTCAATTTGGCTGGACTGGTTGCGACACAGGCATCGGGACTGATGTCGTCAGATCGCACCCGGCCAGTCGCCATTTTTCAGAGTAACGCCTCGGAATTCGAATTGACGGGTACGGCGGCCCCAATGGGCGGGGGTTATGCGGTAGCGTACGCACAAACTGATGATCTTTTTGGCACGCCTTACTACGCCAACGGCAATATAGGCACCAATGGCGATGATCTAATTCTCGGCAACGAGAACGACGACATCGTGGATGCAGAGGTTGGTAACGATGTGATCGCTACGGGTTCCGGCGACGATATTGTAGATGGTGGTGCCGGTGATGATTGGATAGAAGCGGGTAGCGGCGACGACCTGTTGATAGGAGGAACCGGTAACGATACGATTTTGGCTGGTTCAGGCGACGACGACATCAATGCCGGTCCGGGTGCCGATATTGCCGAAGGAGGGGAAGGTAACGATACCTACCATTTCAACGTGGGCGACGGCGATCTGACTATCATCGACGTAGCCGATGGCGACGGCAACCGGTTGATATTCGGTGAGGGTATAGATCCCGAGTCATTGACCTTGTCTTATGACGATAAGCACAATTTGGTCATCAATACCGGCGCCGTGGGAGATATTGTCAGATTGAGCGGATTTACCCATGACTATCCCGATGAAGACAATGCGGTGGCCATTTACGAGTTTGCCGATGGCACTGAGCTTACCCATATCGAGTTACTGGCACGTGGTTTTGATTTGACGGGAACTGATGCGGACGATTACGTGGAAGGCACCTTCCTGCAAGATCGTATCGTGGGTGGGGCAGGCAATGACTTTATAGTCGGCAGCCGGGGTAACGACACATTGCAAGGCGGTAACGGTAATGATGTTTACGTGTTCAATCTTGGCGATGGCATCGACACGATCACCGATTTGGCAGGTATCGATTCGGGTAATGAAATACGCTTTGGCAGCGGTATAACCCAGAGCGACTTACAGCTGAGTCTTGAAGATGATGTGTTAACAATCCACGTCGGTCCTTTCGGCGATCAAATTCGTTTGACCGGTTTTCAAGCGGCCGATCCTGAAGTCCTAACGCCGATTGAGCGTTTTCAGTTTACCGATGGATCGAGTTTGGATTTTGCTGAGTTACTGGAGCTCGGTATAGAAATCGTCGGCACACCGAATAACGATGAACTGACAGGTAGTAATCAAGCAGATATTTTCCGCGCTCTAGCCGGTGACGACACAATGGACGGCGGTGCCGGCGACGATGTCTACCTGATCGGCACCGATGAAGGGACGGATAGCATTACCGATTCAGCCGAAGCCGGTGCCGGCAATACCTTGGTGTTTACCGCCGAGGATTTTGATGGTGACGCACTCGAATTGAGTCTGGATGCTGGAACGGGTACGTTAATCCTTGACTATCCGGATGCAGACAATCAGGTTCGCCTATCCGGTTTCAATCGCAATGATCCATTCGGTGCGCATGCCATTGAGCATTACCAGTTAGGTGCTTCAGGACCATTAGTCAGTTACGCGGAGTTACTTGCACGCGGCTTCGATATCAACGGCACAACAGATAATGATGTGCTATTTGGCACCGCCACCACTGATCGAATATTCGGCTATGAGGGGAATGACCGTATTGAATCCGGTCCAGGTAACGATACGGCCGACGGTGGCGCGGGCGACGACAGCTATCTGTTTAATGTAGGTGACGGGGTGCTAACCATCGTTGATAGCGCCGTAATGGGTGCGGGCAACCAATTGGAGTTTGGTGCGGGTATCACCCAGGAAGATTTGATCAACCATTTGCATTTCGAAGCTCCCACTAACGGCGAGCCGGGTTGGTTCATCATCCGTGTGGGAGACAACGGCGATGAGGTTCGTCTGCAAGGTTTCGATCCCAATGATGTCGAAAACAGCCCACGCGCTGTGGACAGTTTTCGATTTGCGGATGGTAGCGTAGTGGATTTTAGACAGCTGGTCAGAAGTACATTTGTCATACAGGGTGATCAAAACGGGAATACCTTAAGCGGGACAAACCTGGGCGACCGCCTGTATGGTTATGAAAGTGTGGATAGTCTCTATGGCGGTGATGGTGACGACGTGTTGACCGGCGGAAGTGGCGATGACACCCTACTGGGTGGTGCGGGCCGGGATGCCTACGTCTTTAACCTAGGTGACGGTATCGATACAATCCACGACGCCTTGCTGGATGGCTATGCTAATACCTTAAGTTTTGGAGAGGGTATAGGGCCTGACGATCTGACGTTGGTGCGCGACGGCACTACGCTGACGGTGTCTTACGGTAACCAAGGCGACGCGGTGCGTATTCTCAATTACGATCCTAGCGGCGTATTTGGCAGTCAAGTCATAGATCGCTTCGAATTTGCCGATGGTGGGGCATTGCCGATTGAAGCCGCGCTTAATGCCGGACCGGGCGTCGGTGTGGTATTGGCCGAACATATGGCTTGGGAAGATCAGCCGATACACTATCAAGTGCCAAGCGATCTGTTTGCCGATGCCAATAGCGCACTGATTTTATCGGCCACCTTGGCTGACGGCAGCGCGTTACCGGCATGGCTGCATTTCGATCAAGCTACCGCGACGTTCTCCGGCACGCCGGCAAATGAGCAAGTTGGCAGCTATGCGATTCGCTTAACCGGTACCGACGCTTTCGGTGCGACGGCGGAAACGCAATGGAATCTGGCTATCATAAACGCTAATGATGCACCGATAGTAGCAGTCAATCCCAGCGATATCATTGCCACTCAGGATCAAATATTGACATTTACTCTGCCTGACACGACTTTCGTTGATGTCGATCAGGGTGACCATTTGACGTACTCCGCTACGTTACGTGATGGTTCAGCGCTGCCTAGTTGGTTAGCTTTTGATGCCGCATCGCTGAGCTTTAGCGGTACACCGGCGAATGCCGATGTCGGTAGTTTGGCCATTCGGCTCACGGCCACGGATACATCCGGCAGTCATGTAACAGCCGATTTTGCCGTCAACGTGACGAACGTAAACGATACTCCGATATTGTTAACGCCTTTCGCTGATCAAATCGCAACCCAAAATCAGCCATTTTTATTCACCCCACCTCCGGCGTCCTTTGTGGATATCGATGCCGGCGATACGTTAAGTTACAGTGCGACGCTGATTGACGGGCAGCCTTTACCGGCTTGGCTGAGCTTTGACGCTGCCACACAAAGCTTCAGTGGTGCTCCAGGTAACAATGAAGTTGGGACATACTCGATCAAACTGTTGGTGAGCGATTCGGCCGGGAGCACTGCGGAAGATAGCTTTGTGTTAACCGTGCAAAACGTTAATGATGCACCTTTCCTCGCTATCCCACTGACTAATCAGGCAGCAACCCAGGATCAAGCTTTTCAATACGCACTGCAGACCGACAGTTTTGTCGATATAGACGCAGCAGATGTCTTGAGTTATTCGGCGACCTTATCCAATGGTGCCGTATTGCCAAGTTGGCTGCAGTTCGATGCGGCGTCTTTGAGTTTTTCCGGTACCCCCGCAAATAGCGATGTCGGCAATCTTAGTATCCGTTTGACAGCAATCGATTCAGTCGGCGCTAGCGCGACAGCTAACTTTGATCTCGCTATTGCTGATATCAACGACGCACCGATCCTAGTGGTCCCGGTTCTCGATCAAGCGGCCCAGGAAGGTGTTGCTTTCGCTTATCAGATTCCGGCGAATGCCTTTATGGATATCGATGTCGGCGACTCGCTGAGTTACGGTCTAAGTTTGGCCGATGGTGGCGCGTTGCCGAGCTGGCTAAGTTTCGATAGTACGTCGCGTACTTTAAGCGGCATGCCCGGTGCGCTGGATGTGGGTATCGTGTCGCTCCGCATATTAGTTAGCGATGCAGGCGGTTTATCGGTAGCCGATGACTTTGTGTTGAATATTGCGCCAAATGTGGTGCAAGGACAGGTTATCGACGGTACCGACGGCGACGATATACTGATTGGAACAGCCGGTGACGATACGCTCAACGGTAAAGCGGGTCGGGATTGGCTGCAGGCAGCTTTGGGAGACGATACTCTGCTGTATTCTGTTGACAGCCGCTGGACCGATGATGACCACGATGATCATGAGGATGACGAAAACGACCATCACCATGGTCACGACGACGGCGAGCACTCATGCGAAGATGAATCCGGACGGAGGATTAATGTCGGTAGTCCCGGATATCAAGGCTCTGCTGAAACAGTCAGCCTGGCGGAACGAAATCGGAGCTACGATATTTATAATGGCGGCGCTGGATACGACATTTTGAAGGGCACTTCGGGTAGCGATGCTCTATTACTGGATGACGATATCAGTCCTTACCCCGCCGGTCAGTCGGGCCCTCGATTAGTCGGGATCGAAGAGATCCAAATGGGTGGAGGTGATGACGTGGTTGATTTAACCAGCCGTCGCTATGGTTACGGTGACATCAAAATTGACGGAGGCAGCGGCAAGGACGTAATTTGGGCGTCTGCCGGTAATGACCTATTACTGGGCGGTAGCGGCAATGATCGTATCGATGGTGGCGCCGGATATGATGTATTGCAAGGCGGAACCGGTAACGACCAACTATCCGGCGGATTCGGCAACGATCTTATGCAGGGTGGCTACGGCAACGATAACTTGCGAGACATCCAAGGCCACAATTTATTGGATGGCGGTGCCGGCGACGATGAACTGTCCGTCTCTGGCGATGCTGCCGTAGTGATTGGTGGCATCGGTAACGATGAATTGGCCTTGTCCGGAGGCAGCAACGTAATTCTATTCAATCGAGGTGATCGGGCGGATACGCTGGATTCCTCGGGCGCGCAGGACGATACCTTATCGCTTGGCGGCGGTATTCGCTATAGCGATTTAAAATTCCGTAAGAACGGTGACGATCTGGTGTTGGACATGGGTAATGGTGATCGAATCAAATTCGAGGATTGGTATGATTGTGCCGGACATAAAACTGTTCTGAATTTGCAGGTAGTGGCCGAGGCCATGACTGGATTCGATCAAAACTCAGCCAATCCGCTCATGGATAACAAGATCGAAACGTTTGATTTTTCGGGTCTAGTCGATTCCTTCGATACGGCTAGAGCGTCTCGACCGGGCCTTTCCAGCTGGGCGCTGAGTAATGCCTTGAGTCAATTTCACTTGGGAGGCTCTGATTCCGAAGCCTTTGGCGGCGACTTGGCCTATCAGTACGGCAAAAATGGTAGTTTGAGCGGTATCAGCACCAGCGCGGCGCAAGAGACCATTGCCGCACCTGGATTGGGCACACAAACCCAAACTCTGCATTCTCTATCCAGTTTGCAAGAAGGCATGACGAAGTTGGTGTAGATCGGGTCACGGGGTGGCGTAATGCAGTTTTCCGACTGCTTGACGGAACCCCTGTATTGGGGTCTCCGTGTCTTTCAAAGTAAATGCTTCCTCTGTTGGTTGCCTGGGGATTATGGATAACATTGCATGAGTCTCATTCTTTTTGCGTGGGAGTTAGGTGCTAATTATGGTCACCTAACCCGCCAGTTACCTATCGCCTTGCGCTTGAGAGCGAAAGGCCATCAAGTGTTTTTTGTCGTTCGAGATACTACTGTGGCGGCGAATCTACTTGGGCCGCATGGTATTGCGTTTACCCAAGCCCCACTTGATACCAGTGATAAACGCTTGGTTAGGCCCCCTGCCAATTATGCCGAAATGCTTTTGGCATCCGGCTACAGTGAACATGCAACGTTGTGGGGAATGGTGCGGAGCTGGTTGAGTCTGATGAAAATGTTCAACGCGGATATCATAGTGGCTGATCATGCGCCTACTGCGCTATTCACGGCTCGATTGATCGGGTTGCCCTCTACAATCATTGGTAGCGGTTTTGAAATCCCTCCGAATTGCTCACCATTACCGTCAATCAGACCGTGGGAAGCAATAGATGTCGATAGCTTATGTCGGTCTGAAGAGCGTGTCTTGGAACGACTCAATGCCATTGCTACAGCGTTAGGTGGGCGGACACTAAGCCGAATCTCGGAACTATTCGAAGGTGCCGGCAAGATATTGGCAACTTTTGGAGAACTGGATCATTACGGGCTACGCGACGGCGAAAACTATACCGGGCCCATTTATCGTCGTGATGCCGGCCAAGCAATCAGTTGGTCCACGATGGACAGCACACATATATTCGCCTATTTGCGACCTAGCGTACCTGGTTTCGAGGCCTTGCTGACAGCCTTGTCCAAGCAGTCGGCTGACATTGTCGTAGTGGCACCAGGTATTCGACGTGCTCAGGCTGAAGCACTCACCAGACCGGGTTTTCAGGTGTTTGCACAGCCAGGGCGCTTAGATTCCAGCCTGCTAAAATCCACTGACATTGCAATAACTTACGGTGGTATCGGTACAGTCAGCGCCTTTTTGCTAGCCGGCATTCCCTTATTACTCGTGCCGCAAAACATCGAACAGTATTTGATGGGGCACTGTGTTGAGAGCTTAGCGGCAGGTCTTGTGGCCAAGCAATTGAGAACGCAGGGGCATTTCTCTGAACTGTTAGAGCGTTTGCTTTGTAATCCGGTTTATCGGCAGAGCGCCATTGATTTTGCCAATCGCTATGCCGGCTTCAAGCCCCATCAAGTCATCGACAAAGCGGTGTATTTAGTAGAGACGATGCTGTCATACGGCGGTATCAGTAAGGTTAAGACTAGTTCATCAGGGTCTGATCAATCGCTAACGCCACTCATAAAATCGATTCCTTAGTCCTTATTTAGCTATGTTTTTATGAGCCACATCAATCTCAATAATGCGCCCAGCAAACCCGCTACGAATAGTGGACAACTATTGGATTTTCAGCCTGGTTTATTAAGGATACAACGGCAGCCGCCGCATCCTATGGCCTGCGTAGTGCTTTATTCACTACTTATTCTATTGGTGTTGCTGTTGGCATGGGCGGCGTTTGGTGAGCTCGACATAGTCGCGGTGGCCGAAGGTAAACTGGTACCTACTAGTTACCTCAAAATTGTCCAGCCGGCTGAGCAAGGGATCGTCAAGCAAATTCTAGTGCAGGAGGGCGAAAGCGTAGAAGCTGGCCAAGTATTAATGCGTATGGATGCCGTATATTCAGATGCTGACCGTAAAGCACTGACTAACGATTACCACAGTAATCGCCTCGCACTGCGACGTATTGATGCCCAATTATCCGACCGTCCGTTGCAAAAAGATGATCTTGATCCACCGGAACTGTACAGTCAAATTGCGTCACAATACGCGGCTAATATCCATGCCTACCGAAACGCACTGTCGCAAGAGCGTAGCGTATTGGAAAAAGCCCAACATGATTTGGCGGCAGCGGAACAAGTCAAAGCAAAGTTAGTTCAAACCTTGCCGCATTATCGTGAGCAGGAAAATGCCTTTGAGCAACTCGCGCAACGTGGATATGGCGGTCGCATCCAAGCCAGTGAAAAAGTCCGTGAACGAATTGAAAAGGAACAGGATTTATTGACCCAAGCATCGGTGATACAGGCAGCGAAAGCGACGATTACTCAAAGCAGGACCCATATTGAGCAGATTTCTGCCGATTATCGTCGTCAACTACAAGCCGATAGAGTAGATGTTGCGACAAAACTAGAAAAACTGCGCCAGGAGTTAGCAAAAATCGAACACCGAAACGAACTTCTCGAACTCAAGGCCCCACAAGCTGCTGTAATCAAAGACCTAGCGACCCATACCATCGGTACAGTTGCGTCGCCGGGTACCATCCTTATGACTCTGGTACCTATGAATGAGAACCTGCGTGCGGAAGTATGGGTTACCAATGAGGATATTGGCTTCATTCGACCTGGACAACCGGTTAAATTGAAGCTCTCGGCGTTTCCCTTTCAGAAATATGGCTTGGTGGAAGCAAATATTAGTCATGTAAGTGCCGATGCCGTAGATAAACAATCCTCGGATGGTATGTCACAGCCGGCTGAAAAAAACAATAAAACCGCAGTTCCATTAGCCTATAGGGCATTAGCTGATTTGAGAGCTCCTTACCTGGAAAATGAGGGGCGGCAATATGTACTGACGGCAGGCATGCAAGTATCAGCAGAAATCAAGCTTGGTACGCGTACGGTATTAGAATATTTACTTTCGCCAGTACGTAAAGCCTTTCATGAAGCGGCCCGAGAACGCTAACATTCAGGCTGCTCGTAGTCTGCTTTTTGATTTTAATTTGGACGTTTTATTACGGTTACCTGTTTTTTGTGTGGGGAAATAAAAGCGAATTCATGCCGGTTTGTACCTCATCAAGATGGTAGGAACGCTATCAGAAGAAAAATGGGGATAGATGAATTTTCGATTCTACTGATAAATTTAGAGGGAAGTGTCGAGTCGTCGCAAAGATCTTTTCCATTCATAAATAACATGCAGTCCACATTAATTTTTCTGTTCCCAACATCAAGCTTTCACAGGCGAGCCAGCGATAACGTCAATTTGCTCGCCGAATTCCGGACATTTGAATGGATTACAGGATGTATTAATCGTTGAAATTGAATGGCCATCCCGACCGACAGGTAATCGCCGTACCGGGGTCTATCTTTCTAGCAAGCCCATTGGAACAATGCTCGTAATCTTGCAATCTCAACCGAAGAATTTGTTATTGGCATCGGCGTCAATTACCTTGCAATATCGCTGCACCGCGTCGCGAATTTTTCCCAGTCGATCGAGCTGTTGCCGGATATGGGCAAACTCGGTTTCCAGTTCTTCGATTAATTCTGCCTCCCAGGTGGGTTCGCCTTTCAGTAGGTTGCCGAGCGGATAACGATAGCCGCGGCCTTTCTTAACGTACTGCGCAATTGGCTTGGTTTGACCGTTTTGTCGCAATGTGGCCATGCGATACCACTCAATGCTGAAAGCGCGTTGGTTTTCCCGGCAGCGGATCCGAACACCGATTCGGCCCGATTCGCTTTTGGTGTGTTTCTGGCGTTGGCTTCTCAATTGGCGCCAATAATCGTCGACCAACACTTTGGCTTGCGCCTGGAGATGATTGCACTGGGTTTCGATCCAATGCAGCAGGTCTTGTTCAGTAAGATTGGGCTGACTGTTGAACGGTTGTTCGCTAGACATGAATTTTCCTATTACCTAACTGTAGGGATAGACATGGACAATGCCTAACGGCATTTTCTGTTCATTGCGAGACTTGGAAAGCGCCTTAGTGCATAGGTATTTGCACCTTAAATGCCTACCGCAGTAGGCACATCACTGTCATTTTCTCGATGGCTCATTTAGGCATTGCCTTGGCAAAACGGCGTGATTCATGCCTATATAGGAAATAACTTCGGCTTTCAGGCCGATTGCCGTTGCCTCGTTTCCCTACTAACGTAGGCAAATCGAAAGTCGATTTCCTATTGGGATTTACGGGTCATCGCCCGTTCGCAACAACGCCGGCATTTTAGGCAACCGATATGGGATACCGATTGCAGTTGACGCCGAATTTGCGATCGTCTGCCGTTACGGTCACGGTCTGCGATCGCTTTTCGAACCATCTTGCAGCTGATGGCGTTTTCGTCGTCAGCTGCAAAAGTCGCTGGGAAGATCTGACGGACAATGGCGCGATGAACCGAATCGCCATTTCTTTACCAATCATCATGAGTTTGTGTCTCAGAGCCTCGCTGGCGATGGGTAAAGACGACGCGCCCGAGGTTTCCTATTTTGCCGACAAACAGCGCGGCTGGTTTTGGTATGAGGTGTTGCCGGAACCAGCTAAAAAAGCCAGACCCGAAACCCAAGCCGATCAGGAAAAACCCAAACCTGACATCAAACCGCCCAGTGACTTTCAGGCTGAAATTGAACCAAAAACACAAGCCAAGCCCTCTGCAGAACCCCAACCACTGTCCTCGGCCTGGTTGAAGCAAAACCTGGAGCATTACTTGAACCAGGCCATCGACGATCCCAGTCCCGAGAATGTGGCGGCGTTTTATTACCTGCAGCGGGTGATGATGGACAAAGCCGAGCGTTTTACCAATGCCGCCCGCTACGTGGTGATGTCAGATCCGCAACTCGATGAAACCGTGCGCCGACCGGTGGCGACCTATGCGGCCAATGAAGCCAATCATCAGGCCAGCGTGGTGGCCGAACGGGCCTTGAAAGGGATTGCCGCCCAAGCCGGCATTTTGTTTTTCTTCCGGTCCGATTGCCCTTATTGCCATGTCCAAGCGCCGATTTTAGCGATGCTGGAAAACGCCTACGGCTTCAAAATCTATCCCGTGTCGCTGGATGGCTTGCCGATGCCGAACGGATTTTTCAGTCAGTTCAAACGTGATAACGGTCAGGCTGCGATGTTGGGGGTTGAGCAAACCCCGGCGCTGTTTCTGATGAAACCGCCCAAGCAAATTGTGCCATTGGCGCAAGGCGCCTTGTCGCTGGAAGAAATCACCGGTCGGATTCTGCTGGCGGCCAAGGAAGCCGGCTGGATCGATGCCACGCAATACCAAACCACCCAGGGCATTCGTAACACGCCGATGTTGTTACCGACGGCCGGTAGCATCAGCCCTGCGGTCACTCGAGATCCACTGTCACTGATCCAGGCATTGCAACGCAGTGCGCATTTGGGGAGCACGCCATGACGTCGTTTACGATTCGATTACGCTATCGCCAGGTCGTTGTATTGATCCTGTTGATCGAGAGTTCTCTTCCAGCCTATGCCGACCTGCAACAGGAAATGGACAGCATGTTCGGCACCATGACCAACTTTACGGCCCCAACCGCGCATTTGGGCCAACGCCGCGGCGTAATTACCGGTGGTAGCTTGGTGCCGCGCAATGGCATCACCAATACCAACCTGGTGTCGTTCGTGCCGCCGTCATTCAGCGCCGGCTGCGGAGGGATCGATTTGTTCGCCGGCAGCTTCAGTTTCATTAACTTCAACCAGTTCGTGCAATTGATGCGCAACGTGGCCGGCAATGCGGCGGGTTACGCGTTTCAACTAGCGGTTGGAGCGATGTGTCCCTGGTGTGCCTCGGTGATGACCGACCTGCAAAAGAAAATCCAGGAAATGAACCAGATGTTCAGCAACTCCTGCCGACTGGCACAAGGCCTAGTCAACGATACGGTCAAAGCCTTCGATCTGCAAAGCAAAACCAATCTATCCAATGCCTCGTTTACCCAAGGCATTTCCGATGTGTTTTCCAGCTGGACCAATACCAGCACCTTGGGTGATCCGGTACAGCAGATAAAGCAGAATGACCCGACCGATATGACCAAGATCATCCAAGGTAATCTGGTGTGGCGAGCGTTGGTCAATCAAAACGCCGGCGGCTGGTTTCGCTTCGGTGGAAACAGTTTGCTGGAAGCGGCGATGAGCATATCCGGTACCGTGATTGTCGATGCGCCGCAAGCCGCGCCCGACGGCAAAGGCGAAAACAATGCCATCAGCGCGCCGCCGCCGGTGCTGCGGATCAAGGATCTGATGTACGGCAATGACGCCGGCAATAGTTATCAAACCGTCAGGATATACACCTGTTCGGATGGTCACAACGCCGATCAGTGTCTCAAACCCATCGTCCAAAACGTCAATCTGGTGGGCTTGAAGCAACGGGTGATGGAGATCCTGCTTGGTTCGGCGAATTCCGGCAACGGATTGATCTACAAATTCTCGACCAACAGCGGCCAAATTACCGACAGCGAAAAGGCCTTCATGCAAACCGTACCAGATGCCATCGGCGGCATGATCCATAACCTGGCAAGGGAGGATGCCGGCATTGCCAAGCTTTGGGCCGAAGAAGCCGCACCGGTGATCGCTCTGGAACTGGCACAGCTGATCGTCAACGATTTACTGAATGCTGTGCAGACCGCGGCGCACATGAACGACCACGCCTATGCCAAATTGCTGATGGACGCCTTGAAAGATGCCCGTGAGCAGATTCAAGACGAATACGTCACCATCGCCGGTCGTTATGGTAATCCGCAAACCTTGATGGCGTTTTACCAGCAGTTGATGACCACCGTGAAGCCCAAACACTACGGTACCGTGGCGCAGTTGCCGGCCTCCGGGATGGCTTGGCCAAGTCCTTAAACACTCATTTCCCGTTCCCCCCCATGGTGGTTTTCTCCCTCGTTGTTTAAAAGGCAGGTCGCCCATGTTTGAAATCTTTTCCGTGGGCGATTCCGCCTATTTGCAAGCCGTACTAAATGCCATCGCGATGATCTCCGGTACCGGCGATTACCGCACAGCAGCGGCCGTCGGCGGTTTGATCGGCGTCATCATCGTCATGCTTCGGGCCTTGTTGCAATGGGATGGTCGCGGTATTCGCTATCAGGATTTACTCCTGGCCTATGTATTGTGGCTGATGCTGTATGCACCGTCGGTGCGGGTGACGATCGAGGATGCTTATACCGGCAGCGTGGTGGTGGTCGACAACGTACCGTTAGGACCGGCGGTAGTCGGTAGCGTGATGTCGAACATGGGCTATCGAACCACACGCTTGTTTGAGCAGGGCTTTGGCACACCGTCGATGACCGGCAATGGTTTTGCCGACAGTTTGCAGACCTTGACGGCGGTGCGGAAGAATCTATTGTCTCGAGTGAATCTAGGCGCGGCCAACGTGCCAAATGCCGGCAGTGATATGGAAACCTCGTTTGCCAATTACGTGCGCGAATGCACCTTAACCGGTGTCGATCTGAATCAGAAATCGGTGGATGCTATCTTGCGTGATGCCGATCCCCTGAATGCGATCAGGTTTGATTCCGATATCTACATGACCCAAATTTTTGTCGGCGGCCAACCGCAGACCAAAACCTGCACGGATGCCTGGGCCGATTTGAGTGGGGTGGTCAACGGCAATTTCGCGACGGCGCTGGAAGGCTTGTTGCAACCGACCTTGGGCGTGCCGACTGCAGGCGATACGGTACCGAAAATACAGGATGCCTTCGATGCGCTAGCCGGCCCCGGCGTGGTCGATGCCGCCGATTACATGTTGATGTCGGCCATCCTGCCCATGTTCGAGAAAGGCGTCATCGGCCGGCACGAAGACGGTTTGCATTGGAACAAGGCGGCGATGGTCGAACAAGCCATTCAGCAACGCAATACCCAATGGGCCGCCGAACAGACCCTGTTTGCCAAGATCGTGCGGCCGATGATGGCGTTCATCGAAGGCTTGAGTTATGCCATCGCGCCGATCATGGCCTTTGTGGTGATGCTGGGCAATGTCGGTATCCGGATGAATATCGGTTATTTCTCGATGTTGCTTTGGATCCAGCTATGGATGCCGATACTGGCGGTGATCAATCTGTTCATCCAGATGTCGGCTGCGGGCAAGATGGCGGCGCTGATCACGGCCACCTATAACCTGCCGTCGATGATGGGCATTTACCAGTTGGACATGGAGTTGCAGCAATGGTTGTCGATCGGCGGCATGCTGGCCGCTTCAACGCCGGCCATTACCTTAATGCTGATTTATCGCGGTGCAGTCACTGCCACCCATTTTCTGGGACGGATGGACGGTGGCGATTACGTGAATGAAAAAATCGCCACGCCCGACGTGATCAGTCCGGCGCCGGTATTGAATGCACAGGCGCAACACCAATACAGTCCGTTGTCGGCAGTCACCCAAACCGGTGTCGATAAGGTGTTGCCGACGTTCACCGCCGGCAAGGACATGAGTGCGGCGGTATCGTCGGCTTACAGCGCTTCGGAACAGGCAACAAGTAGCTTCATGCACAGCGTGTCGTCAACGGCAACGAAATCGACCAGCATCAGTAGCGATGCCTTTGATAGTCGCTCCTTGGGCAATCAAATCGCCAGCAGTTCCAGTTATACCGATGCCTATAACCATCAGTTCGGAGAAGCCTTTGCCAAGAAGCATGCCGATACCGGTATATCCGCCGATCAGTTCTCGGCGTTGGTAGCCGGCAGTGCCAATGCCGGAGCCAAGTTGGGTAGCGACCAATTGAGCGGCGCAATATCTGGCCGCTTGCAGAACGATTTCAAAGTCAGTCAGGATAAGTCTGATGCGATTGCCGCGGATATCAGCCAAACGGTCAACGACAGCCAAGGCTACCAAGCCGGCTTAGCCAAAAGCCTGGCGATGGATGCCCAAACCGGCACCCGAAACGTAGCCTCAATGGGACTGCAAAATCAATCGCTGTCTTCGCTGCAACACAGCGCAACCGATGCGGTATCCGCCAGCGAGTCCTATCAACAAACCCTATCTGCTCAACAACGCTTTGGAACACAAGCTAGTTTCGGTGCGGCGGAGACTGGATACATAATGTCTCACGATCCCGGACTTATGGAACGTCTGGATCGCACGTTAGACCAATATGGCCTGCGCGGCGATACGCAGCGACTGGCCTCACAATGGAAAGCATCAGGTTGGATCAGCGATGCCGATCAAGCCTATGCTGCCGCCGGCATGTCGTTATTGACCGGGTTTTCGTCACCCAGTTACCGCACCCTGGATGATCAACAATCGCACCAGGCGCACATCTCGGGTTACCAGCTGCTCGGCGATGCGTTTAATGCGCCACAGGCCGATCAAAGCTGGAACGCCAACCGGAACGAATTCCTGAAAACCAATGCACCAGAAACTGGCAAGGTTCAAGCAGCAGTCGAACAGGCCAATCTCAAAGACCCACGCGCTGAAACCGAATCGCTAAATCAACGAGCACGAGCACAGATTGGTTCAGCGACGGGAAAAATTGCCGGTGGCGAAGCTCGAGTCGAAGCGCAACATGATCGCAATCTGGCAGAGCGTGAACAAAACTCAAGAGAAGGCTTTGGTCAATTGGCGAATGTCAAAGCGGAGCATTTTAGGCAATCGATTGCGGCAGCGGCCAATGACACGCCTTCGTCTGCAGAGGCTTCTTACAATTATCTGGCGGGCAGTCTTTATAACTCCGCGAAAAATTTGGAAGCATTAGGATCGGTTAGTAACCAACATATCAAGGAGTTTGCAGAATATGTTCAACAATCTCAAGCGCAAGGAATGGGAATTTGGGATTCAATAAAATTTGCTTCAAACCAATCGTATTCTGGATTTAAGGAGGCTTCTCAAGTATGGGCAAATCAAAGAGTAAATGAGGTTACAGATAAATTAACTCCGACTCAGCAAACTTATTATCGTGCCGCGATGTTTGAGGCGTTTGCGGGGATTGCTGTTGCTGGCGAGTATGGCGGCAACCTTGGTATCGCTAGAAGCCAGTTGATAGAAGAGGAAGGCAGTGTCGAAGGTAATGATATCGCCAAGCTACTTAAAAGTGCGGCTGGTCAAGGCCGCGTGGACCTTATTGATCAGATTGGGAATTACAATCGGGCGCGAGGCCGCATAAACTATTAACTTTCAATGAGAGAGACTTTTGGCGGCTGCAAAACCGGCCAGTATCCATCGAGCTATCATCAGAAAGGAAGCCGTCATGACGTAACGGGTTAGATCATCTCTAACATACGGAATCAGAATTGCGATCAAACCTATAGCGGACCAATAATGGCTACTGTTGTGCGATAACTGTTTCGCAATGAATTCGATCGTTTGATAAAAAAGTTCAGCTAGGCCGAAAGCGCTGAAAATGATGCTACCGAATATCCCAAGGGCTTCCATTTCGTTAGGCAATATTTCCATCGTTGCAAGGAGCCAAATCAAACCAAAGCCAACGGTTACCAAAGCTATTCGTTTAAAAGCATCGAATGAAAGGGACTTTTGTGAAAAACGCTGTAAAAATTGTCTAACTCCGCTCGGAAACCGTGCAAACGTAGCGCCGCAGAAAGGGCAAACTGACTTGACTGGTCGGCCATAGTAAACGACCACTCTCGGCACCATGGATCGGTTGCATTCGGGACAATCGACAGTTGCATGATGGCCATTAAACATTGAGTGATTTGATCGAGTTTGAATCGATTGGCTGGGCCGTTTGAACCGATCTGAGAGTGATGACTGTGAAGACATTGTATTCTCCATGCTTAAGCGGTTGGGAAATCCTACCGCGATTGAGCTAACGTTCCAAGTCGGTTTTTTAAATCAAAACTATTTCAACAAGGCAAAGAAAGATGACCTGCATATCGAACGGTTTACTCGCCGACACTTGCCAGAATTTTGTTGATCACGGTAGCCGAAATCCGAAAATCCGATCGATGCAAAATTTCAAAAGTGGCTCGAGCAGACGAAATCAAACCTTGCTTTTTGGCCTGTCCGATGACGGCGGTAGTACCTGCGACATGTAATTGATATTCTTTGGCCACAGCCCGGCCGGCACGTTCGTCCATGATCAGCAAATAGTTTTGGGGTGACGACAGCGCAATGTTGATGCAATCCGTTTCTCCGGTGTCCAGATCAATGTCCAAATGTGGTGTTATGGATTCATGCCATACCGTTAGCCAACCTGAATCAAATGCGTGAGCCAGCGCTTGTTCACCTGGCGCAGATTTGCCCGGTAACACTTCTTGTTTCACCGATTCGGGTACGAAAACCTGGCCAAATAACTTCGGTAGCCAGATTAAACCCTCCACCAACGCCAGTCCGATCAATGGACTGGCATCGACAATTACTTTTTTGGTCATCCGCGATCAGGCTTGGTTGAGCCACTGGTCCAGAGTGTCCAAATCATCCTCGACTTCATCAGCCGTTTGCTCGATGACGGAAATACCCAGGCGCGAGACGTGCGCAATAAAGTTTGCCAACGGCATATCGGCCAGTTTAGCGGAGCGGGCAAGGGACAGGTTACCGTCCTTGAAAAGTGCCGTTGCCAAGGCTTTACGCACGCCCGGCATTCCAATGATTTTGGCGGCTTTGAGGCCGACCATCACCGCGTCTGGTTCGTTTCGATTCATAACCAAGACCATATCCTCGTGAGCCATGCGCAGAGCTTCGCTGGGGTTGTTCTTTAGACCACTGACATTCACGGTTTTCATGGCCTGATTACATAGGAAGATTGGATAGGTGGATTATAATCCTCTAAATGAAAATTGCTGCATAAAGTTTTCTCCCTGGACAATGATCTCCTATGTGGCCAAGACAACGTTGCTCCTAGGAGCCTGTCGGACTTTAGCGCAGTAGATCTAACCGCGACATCGGTTTGGTAAAATAAGGAGGGTCAAAAGATCAGATATACGGAGCCTGTGATGAGTCGATTCATTCCCGTCAACCGCCATCTACTTTACTTGCTACCGCCTTCGGTGGACGAATGGCTGCCGGAGGCTCATCTGGCCCGTTTTGTTGTCGAAGTCATCGAGCAACTGGATCTGAGCCAATTCACCAGCCGTTACCAGGGACGCGGCAGTGCGGCCTATCATCCCTCGGTGTTGCTGGCGCTCCTGGTGTACGGTTACGCCACCGGCGTGTTTTCCAGCCGTAAGATCGAACGAGCGACCTACGATTCGGTGGCGTTCCGTTTCCTGTCCGCGGATACGCATCCCGACCACGATACGCTGGCCCATTTCCGCAAAACCTTCCTGATCGAGCTGGAAGATCTGTTCGTCCAGGTCCTCAGCCTGTCCCAAGCGATGAAGTTGGTGAAACTGGGGCAAATTGCGCTGGACGGTACGAAAGTGAAGGCGAACGCCTCCAGGCATAAAGCCTTGTCCCACGGTCACATCGAAAAGCTGGAAGCGCAGCTGCGGGACGAGGTCCAGGTCTTATTACAAAAGGCCGCCGAAACCGATGCGGCGGACGACCGCGACGATCTGGACTTGCCGGCCGAACTGGCGCGGCGTGAAGACCGATTGAAAGCCCTGCGCGATGCCAAAACCCAGATCGCCGAGCGGGTCAAGCCGCGCGATGAGCAGGCACAAAAGGCGTATGAGGCGAAGATTGCCCGCCGGGAAACCGGGCGGCAGGCCGGCAAAAAGCCCAGAGGGCCGGAGCCCAAGGCCCCGGAAATAGGCCCCAAGCCTGACGACCAAATCAACCTGACCGACGAAGAATCTCGCATCATGCCCAGTCATGAAGGCTTCGTGCAAGGCTATAACAACCAAGCCGCCGTCGACGTCGACACGATGCTGATCGTCGCCACCAGCGTCACGCAACAGACCAACGATAAGCAACAAGTCGAACCGATGTTGGCCGAGCTGAAAAAACTCCCCGAGACGTTGGGCCAAGTCGATGCCCTGCTGGCGGACACGGGCTACTTCAGCGCCGCCAACGTTCAGGCTTGCGAACGAAGCGGCATCAAACCTTTGATCGCCATGGGCCGCGACAGCCACCCTGTGCCCCTGGCTGAATATCTGGCGGCCGACGCGCCGAAACCCAACACCGGCGGCCCGGTGGAAAACATGGCTTGGTACCTGAAAACCCGCGAAGGCAAGGCCCGCTATGCCAAGCGCAAATGCACGGTGGAACCCGTATTCGGGATCATCAAGCAGGTACTGGGCTTTCGCCAGTTCTCGCTACGCGGACTGGACGCGGTAACCGGGGAATGGAAGCTGGTGGCGATGGCGTTTAACCTGAAACGGATGTATGCGCTGGCCGGGGCATAAGCCCCGCCGAACTCAATGATAGGGTTGCATGCCGTCGAATAACCTAAGGGGAGCGCGTCTACATCAATTCTCAAGACCGGCTGAGTAACTTTACGACAGCTTGAGGGCTTCGATCATTTGGCTGACGCCAAATTTTCGGCTTAAAAAAACTTAAGTCCGACGGGCTCCTAGGATCAATTAATCGGTGATGATTCTGGTTTTAGGGATTTGGCTTAGCATGCACATTTGGCAGACTTGCGGGTACTTACAGCCATGAATGACCAAATAGGGCGTATGGCAGGTCGTACAGTAAGGTAATTCAGCGAGTCCGTCTCTCAGGGCTTCGACGATAATCCAGGCTTCATCGAAATTTGCAGGCCGTATGCGGCCAAACGGCCGGCGTTCCTGAATATGGTTTGGGTAGAATTTACAAAAAGTGTCCCAGGCAAATACCATGGCATTCAGGTCTATTTCCGCTCTGATAGCGCCTGAGCAAGCGCTTCGATAGATTGAAGCAAATAGGGCCATGTAAAGAAACGACTCGCGTGACTGCGGCATTGCCATAATGCTGGGGACCAGTCCCGCCACTGGGCTTTCGCGGTGCAGCGAAAAGTAAAGATTACACAATTCTTTAGGGCGCAAGGTTTTGATGACCCGACTGGCCAATTTTGTACGCAACTTTCGTTTCAGTAATTGATAGGCCCAATACTGATCTTTAAGCCGAGTAGCAAATGGGCAATGTTTGCTCATGACTCAAGCGGGTGAGCAGACAAGAGCATCAGAAGGTCGATGGTTCGTGCGTCGAGTGCATTGGGATCTTCGTATTTTTCGACGTTTAGAAATTTGCTCCATTTATGGGGATTGAAACGGGGAACAAAAGTCAAGCAATCGCTTCGTGCCAGGCTCTTCATCTGTTCGAGCGGCATTTTTCGGAGTAATGAAACCGCTTCGGTTGTTAAGCCTAAGCAGAACATGGCTTTTTGCTCGCTCTCGGAAAAAATTAAGGACTGCGCGACGATGAGGTAGTCGAGATTGAGTTTGTATAGATTCTCATCCATTCTGCAATCCTTGATGGACTAAAGAATCGCGCGGATTTGATCGGCTAAGGCAATAACTTTTCGTCCGTACTGGATGGCTACTGGCTCGTTTTGCCAACTGTAATATCGGCCGATTCCATGAGCGAGATTGTCTGGCGCCGATTGGATGGCCTCGTTGAGAAGGCTGGCGCCGATTTCGATATTGATGCTCGGGATCAAGAGTTGTTCGGGTTTCGCAACGCGGTGGCCATGCCACCGCAGATTCACTTGCATGATGCCGACGTCGATATTGCGCTTGCCTTGGTCCAGCATTTGATTGAGTAAAGCTTCTGCCTCCTGCTGACTGTTAGGAATAAAAGAGTTGCCAGCGTTATTGATGGCCCAGGGCCAGGGCATGACACGATTCTGTTCACCGTTTTTCCGCGACTCCATGAGCGCAACGGCATACAGAATATAGGGATCAATGCGATGTCTACGGGCAACTTGTCCCCACTGCGTGTTTTGTAATTTGGTGTTTAATGCCAGGGACTGTTGGCTGTTGCCATTCGGTTGAATGGAATCAGCAGCCATTGATTCCATGGGTTGGCTGATGAGGCAAAGGCCACTGAGCAATCCAATCCAAAGATGCTGAATAGGGTTTTGGATTGAAACGCCAGGGTGCTTAACCCCCTGTTTTTTTATGTGAATAATTAACATCGCGAGCTCACCGTTATGGTCTTGAAGCGAGTTTACGACGTTGCCAGAAATTCTATATGTTCGAAAAACCACTCTTTAAGCTGTTTTTCGCCCATCCTCTGAGTTTGGCCTTGTTTTTTTACTTAATCTTATGAACGGAAGGAATCCTTGTTACCCGGAGCGCCCCTATCATACTGACCGTCAAATAGGTGAAAGACAACCCATCGTTCTACAACCCAAGCAAGCCTCGATATTGACCAGACAGGAATAGGAACGGCGGTTTTTGGTGGGTAGGTTGCGGGAGATGGTTAGGTTGAATGATAGGGGGCTGTTGCCTTTTCACATCGGTAACCATATAAATGCACAAGCCAGGGCGATAGCGCCTTCAAAATTGCGTTTTAGTTTGTCATATCGGGTGGCGATAGCTCTAAAATGTTTCAGTCGCGCAAATACGTTTTCAACGAGGTGGCGATATTTATAGAGACACCAGTCCATTTCCTCATTCCCGACTATTGAATTTTGTTTTCTTGGGATGATGGGGACTGTGCCTTGATCTCGAATTTGAATCCGTAACGGCTCGCTGTCATACCCTTTGTCTGCAATCATGTAGCCCGCCTGGGGGAGCTTGGCCACAAATTCCGGCGCCTCTTTGCAGTCATGTACTTCGCCCCCCGTAATCGAGAACTGGATGGGAAGTCCACCGGCATCAACCGCCATATGGATTTTGGTCGTGTTGCCTGCGACCGATTTCCCGATGGCTGTTGGGTTTTCATGGGCGCCGCCGCTACTGTGTTGATGGGCTTTAATAATGCTGCCATCAATAAATAGCCATTCCAAATCAGGCTCAATCACTAGCGCCTGAAAGATACCCCTCAGCTTTTCTTGCAGTGACCAGGCATTGAAGCGCTTGTACACGGCATTCCACTTGCCAAAAGCGACGGGCAAGTCTCGCCAAGGGCAGCCAACACGCAAGCGATAAAAAATCCCTTCGACCGTTTGCCGAAGACCGGGGTTGTCGTAAATGCTGAAACTCAACATAATCGTTTTTAGCTTTTCCCAGTGGGTATCTGTAAGCAGTTGGCGTGGCATTCGCTAGTTATCGTTTGATTGAAAACTCAATCAGTATGGCTCGCCAATCGATTTTCAAAGGGATTATGACAAAATGGCAACAGCCCCTAATGAAATTGCAGAGATGAGCAAAGTCGTTGATATTGTCCGTCGCTAACCGAAAACCGTAGTGACGTGGGCTGTTTTTAGTCGACCGATAAGCGATTGACGCCGCTAAACATTGCGCCGAGCGACGCGGTCAGACTGCAAGCCGACGGCCGCATCAGCAAACGGGAACTGGCCGACCGCATAGGCCTGTCGGCATCACCCTGCCTGCGGTGGGTGCGAGCGGTGGAGGAGGGCGGCCTGATCGGCGGCTATCGGGCCTTGTTGGATGCCAAAGCCTTGGGTCTGACACTGATGGCCTTGAGCCACATTCCGATAGACCGACATACGCCGGAATGTTTCAACACGTTCGAGGCGGCGGTTGCCGGCATTCCCGGCGCGACCGCAGTGCATTCCAGCTTCTTGTTACGGCGGGTCGTGGATAAGACGGCGTTTCCGGTGGGGGTAGGGCCATGATCATTCCGAATCCACTGCTGGGCAGAGTTTGCAAACATGGCAAATCACTGACTCTGTAGTGGTCAACTTTTTTCGGACACCGAGATAGGTTGTTGAGCTGCCATTTTCATTTCATAGCCATTGGGTGGCAGGTAGCCCAATGACGAATGCAAGCGCCGACTGTTGTAGCAGTTGACGATATAGTCGGTCACGTCGCGGATGGCCTCGGTGTGGTTGGCGTATTGGCGACGCCAGACGCGCTCCATTTTCAGATTGAGAAAGAAGCGCTCCATCACGGCATTGTCCCAACAGTTGCCCTTTCGACTCATGCTGCCTTGAAAACCATGGCGGGTCAGTAAATCCCGGTACTCGTGACTGGCATACTGGCTACCCCGATCGGAATGGACAATCAGGCCCGGTGGCGGCCGACGCTGGGCAATGGCAATCTGCAAGGCCGTGCAAACCAGTTCCGCCGGCATATTCGGCGCCATGGCCCAGCCCACGATTTTGCGCGAATACAGGTCCAACACCACCGCCAGATAGAGCCAACCGCTCAGGGTCCGTATGTAAGTGATGTCCGAGACCCAGGCCCGGTTGGCCTCGGTTTGCTCGAATTGGCGATCCAGCACGTTTTCGTACACCGGCAGGTTATGATTGCTGTCGGTGGTGTGCACGAACTTAGGCTTCCAGGTTGGCTTGAGCTGGAGCTCCTTCATCAAGCTGCGTACGCGATGCCGACCCATCTCGATACCCTGTCCCGCCAAGGCCTTACGCAGACGGCGGCTACCATAGCATTGACCGGTCGCCTCGAACACACTGCGCAGCCGAACCCGCGTGCCACAAAGCGTTTGCGGTTTCAACGCCCGCTGCCGAGCGGCATACCAGCCCGACCGACTGACGCCCAACAACCGGCACACCCGCCGTACCATCGCGGCCTTCTCTGCGCTAAGCTTCTGAATCACTTCGTGTTTCATCGCAGTTCCTTCGCAAAGATACCCACAGGGCATAAAAGGCCGAAACCTTTTTTAGCAATTCGTTATCCGCGCGCAGTTGACGATTTTCCAGCTCCAACTGCCGAATCCGCTGCTGATCCGGTGTTAACGGCTTGCCGATGCCCGCTTGGCCCGATTGCTCCGCCTGCACCTGCTTCAGCCAGCGACGCACCGCCGTCTCGCCCAGTTTCAGTTCCTGGCAAACCTGCGCCACTGTCAGGCCTTGCTCCTGAATCATCTTCACTACTTGCAGCTTGTACGCCGCATCAAAACTTCGTCTTTCTTGTTTCATTATGCTCACCTGGTAGATTGATAGTTTATCAACCTATCTGGGTGTCCATTTTTATTAGACCACTACACTCAAACCGTTACACAAAAAATGAACGCCGCAATTATCATTCAACGCGCAACTACTTCCAATGCAAGAGTCCGCCTTCGCGTAGGCTCAAGGCCGCACTGTTAAAACGTTTGACTGTGATTGGCTCGCCAAATACTATTCTCGCCCCAACATGGCTTTGGTAAAAGCCTCGCAGCCCCGCCACACGGGCTTAAAATCTTGCTGGCGGACTAACCGATGATCACCCCTTCAAGGACCAGATGAAAGCCTACTTGACATATTTAAGCGCGATATTGCTTTTGCTAAGCGGTTGCGCCGGTTCGCAGCCGCTAAAACCGAATACTGTACAACACGGCGATTACACTTACCTCCAAGCCCATCTTGCTTGGCTGATCGAGCAGGAAATGTCCGAACAGGACGTGGTAGGCTTGAGTATCGCCGTGGTCGACGATCAGCAGGTCGTTTGGGCGAAAGGTTTTGGTTATGCCGATCAAGCCAAGCAGATTGTCGCCACACCGGAAACGGTTTATCGAACCGGCTCCATCTCCAAGCTCTTCACCGATACGCTGGTCATGCAACTGGCGGAGCAGGGCAAGCTGGATATTGATCAGCCGCTACAAACCTATCTGCCGAATTTTGCGATCAAAAGTCGCTTCCCGGATGCCGGGTCGATAACGCTGCGCAACATCATGAGCCATCATTCCGGTTTGCCGGGTGATAGAGGCAATGGCATGTGGACTAACAACCCGGCGCCGTTCAGTCTGCTTGTCGACCCGCTGAAAGACGAATATGCCGCCTATCCGCCCAATTGCATTTGGGCCTATTCGAATCTGGGCATCACTTTATTAGGGACGATGTTGGAAAGGCTGACCGGCGAGGATTTCAGTCCTTATGCCGACCGGCAGCTATTAAAACCACTGGGCATGACGCATGCGGCATTTGCGCCGGGCATAGCGGGAGAGCTGGCCTCCAAAGCCTATAAGAGTGATCAGGAAAAGGCCGAAGTGGCACTGCGCGATATGCCGGCCGGCGGCTTGAATGCCAATGTTTTGGATCTAAGCCGTTTTATCGCCATGGTCTTGGCGGACGGCAAAGCCAATGGCCGGCAACTATTGAAGCCGGAAACCCTACATGAAATGCTGCGCCAGCAAAACCAGGACGTGGCGCTGGATGTGGGCAATAAAATCGGTTTGGGCTGGTTCTTGACCAGCAAGCCCGGTATCGGCGATGTGGCCGCACACGGCGGAGCAACGCTTTTTCACCGTAGCCTGCTGACGGTGCTGCCGGAACACAAGCTAGGCGTGGTCGTGCTGGCGAATTCCCCGCCCACCGGCGACTTGATCGACAAAGTCACCGATAAGGCACTAAAACTGGCGGTTGCGATAAAAACCGGCCAGCCGCTGCTGGAGGACGCCGAAACGCCTGAAATCGAAACACGCGGCTTAACCGCGCAAGAGCAACAATTGGGGGCAGGGCAGTATGCAACCGCGCTAGGCTACATCAAGTTATCAGCCGATGGCGACATCCTGGTCACCGAACTGAACGGCAAAAGTCTGGATTTGGTTGGTAGGGAAGATGGCAAATTCGGCATTCGCTATAAACTGCTGGGCTTGATTCCAATACAACCCAAGCAGCTGGCCGAAGTCGGCGTGTCGGTGCGCCATGTCGACGGCCATGATCTGGCGCTGGCCCATTGGCACGGCCAAACCTTGGTATTAGGTGAGAAAATCCAACCCGTACCGATTCCCGCCGCCATGCGCAGCCGCTTGGGCGATTACGAAATCGTCAATCTTGCCGAAGGCGAGGCGATGGTTCCGGAAAAATGCGCGCTACGCGAGCGGGACGGTTTTTTGATGCTGGAGTATTCCATTCCCGCATTCGACCTGAATAATCTGACCCTCCCGATTGTACCGGTATCGGAAAACGCCGCCGTCATTCTTGGATTAGGACGCGGCATGCAGGAAACCGTGCGGCTGGAGACGATTAATGGCCAAGAGTTTGTGGCTTATTCCGGGTATTTATTGCGGAAGAAATGAGCAAAGCCTTTAGGATCGCGATCTCCAGTCAAAACGGGTTTTATGAGTGTTCCCCATCTTGCCATCGTCCGTCAATAAGGTATGCCGATGAGCGAATTTACCGCCTATTTGCCTGAAGTGTTCGAACTGTTCGGCACCATTCAGATCCGTAAGATGTTTGGGGGCTATGGTGTCTACCACGATGGCTTGATGTTCGCGCTGGTGGCGGACGATACTCTGTATCTCAAGGCGGATGCCGAGAATGCCAAATTTTTCGAGGAACAGGGGCTTGCGCCATTCGAATATCAGCGGGAAGGCAAAATGACGAAAATGTCATATTACCAAGCGCCGGCCGAGTTTATGGAAGACCGGGAGCAGGCCGTTCTGTGGGCGCGGCGCTCGTACGACGCCGCGCGTAGAGCCCAACGTAAAAAACGCAAAAGCAAAACGGACACGACAGTGATACGTCATTTAGACTGATTCAGAACACCTAATATCGAATAATGTTGAACCCCTCTTCCTGCTGAGGGGCGACGAAGAAACTTGTGATTAGGTCAAATTCGGTATCAGCCACTACAAAAGCGTGAGTGCCAGACGCGTTTCTCGCACGTAAACGTGTCAAGCATTTGTCGTCCGATACATCAAGAAAATGCAACACATGCCTTGATTCGGCTCTGTCGATAAGAGATCTCATCCATTTTCGGTTTGCGACGGTGTTGGCTGGAAAATCCAATACCACGGACACACCTATTCGAAGCAAATCGGTCACGTGTGGACCGATCGCGTCACGCAAATTCGAAGCACATCGAACATAGTCCGCCACAGTCTTGATGTCGTCTGGATATAGATGTACAAGCCAAGTGTCCTCGCTGAGGATCACCGTGTCCGGCGTCTTGGCCAGTTCCTTTGCCAATGTCGATTTGCCAGAGGCGATTTTTCCGCAGAGCAGATGCAATGTTGGCAGTAGCTTTGGCATTTTATATGGCTCCCAGTAAGTCAGTGCCATACGAATTATCGATAACACAAAGCCACTTGCCGACAGGGTCTTCCCGAAAGACATAGGTGGCGCGCCTTGACATGCAATTCGCTACACCGGCAGCATCCGCCGTTTCCAGAACGGTTTCCATGATCACTAGAGCCGTATTTCCGCTCTGAATGACATGCATCGCGCCTTGTTTGACCACAAGACTATGGTTGAAATATTCGGTGATCGCGAGGAACGCCTTATGGATTTGTTCCTTGCCTGTAGCAATCAAGCCTGGCTTGATGACGAGCGTTGCATTGTCTGCGTAGAAAGCCATCAAGGTAACGAAGTCCTCTTCAGTGATTGCTTTGTCAGCAGCTTCGATAATTTGTTTAAGTGGATGGTAAGCCATATCGATCTCCTTGGTAGGTTAAGGCACCAAGAGACAGGCAATATTGAACCCGCCTCAGGGCGGGTTGCAGTAGAAAGTAAACGTGCTAACCCACCATTGTTGAAATGGTGGTAATAATAGCCAGCAGGGTTGGGAGGACGTTAATCATGATGGGATGCTAACAGAAGCTATAGTGCCGATCAAACGATAAACTAGCTGAGCATTTTTAGTAATTCGAATCTGCGTGCAATAAAACAACGCTAACAGATCGAGCCGCAGTTAGTATTGCTGGAACTAGCGGAACTGGAACAGGCCGTGCGGACCTATCCCTTTCCCGACGCGGAAACCCAGCCCGATACATTGCACCTGAATTTTTTGCTGTCCGCACCGGCCAACCCCGACCTGGCCGCGCTGGCTGCTATCTAGAAAGACAGCGAACGGTTTAGTCTGATCGATCAAGTTTTCTACCTGCATGCACCGGAAGGAATCGGCCGCTCGAAACTGGCGGCCCAGGCCGAAAAGCGCCTTGGTGTGGCGATGATCGGCCGCAATTGGCGAACGGTTTGCAAGCTCGTCGAACTGGCGAGAAGCATGACACTCCCAAACGCCGCGGATCGATAAGCCAAGTGCGAGACGGCATTTGGTTTACCCGCGCATTCGTCATGTGCTTGCCCAGTGCATGCGGCCGCTCGGGCTCGTTCCCATTTCTTAACGTTTGGTTGGCAAATTCGGCGAATTTGTCGAGAACTGATGCCGCCGTGATAATTTCGTGATTAGATTTACGGCTCCGCTTGGCCGATAATCAGCTTTATTTTGTCTAAAACCGCCAACCATGCCGCCTACGAAACACCTGCTCCTGGTCGAAGACGATCCCGACATTGCCGGCCTGCTGGCCGCCAATTTGCGCGAGGAAGGCTACAGCGTGGATTGGGCGGCCGACGGCGAGGCCGCGCTGGCCGCGATTGCCGGCAATCGTTACGACTTGTTGCTGCTGGACGTCATGCTGCCCGGTGTGGACGGCTTGGAAATTTGCCGGCGGGTGCGGGCCGGGCCGGTTTATACCCCCATCATCATCGTCAGTTCCAAATCCAGCGACGTGCAACGGGTGGTGGGTTTGGAAATGGGCGCCGACGACTACATCGTCAAACCGTTTGCATTGGCCGAGGTGGTCGCTAGAGTACGGGCGCTGTTGCGGCGGGTGGCGGCGTTGAGTGAACCCATCGCCATTCAAGCAGATGCCGTTCTGGTCGCTCACGGTTTGCGGATCGATGTGCAAAGCCGCACGGTGGTTTTGGACGGCCAAACGCTGGCGCTGACCGCCCGCGAATTCGACTTGCTGCATTTCTTCGCTCGCCATCCGGGCCGTATGTTCACCCGGCTGGAACTGTTGAACCAGGTCTGGGGCTACAACCACGACGGCTACGAACATACCGTCAACTCCCACATCAATCGCTTACGCGCCAAAATCGAAGCCGATCCGGCCAAACCGGCGCGAATACTGACGGTGTGGGGCGTTGGTTACAAGTTTGCCGAAGCGGACACCGCCGACGCATGACGCTGAGCTTCCAAAGCCGCATCGCTCTATTGTTCGCGGCGCTGTTCGTCGCGGTGCAGGCGCTGACGGTGGCGTGCATTTACGTGGCGGTGCGAGACAACCTGTTGCACCAACTCGACCAGGACTTGCGCTACGCCGAGCAAGCCTTCCGGCAACTGCTGGTCGAACGCGCCGAACGAGTCGCCGGCGAGGCCGGCTTGCTGGTCGCCGATTTTGGGTTTCGCAGCACCGTCACCGGCGGCGACCCGGCCACCATCGCCTCGGCCTTGGAAAACCTGCTGCTGCGCATCCACGCCCAACGCGGCTTGTTTATCGATCCACAATTTCAGGTGCTCGCCGATAGCGCCGGCCAGTGGCAAGGCCAGCCGTTTCCGTATGCGCAAGCCTTGGCAAACACCGACGCCACCCGCTCACTGGTCTGGTTCGGCGTGTTGGACGGCCGCTTGCAGGAATGGGCGCTGGTGCCGGTGTCGGCGCCGCTGCCGGTGGGCTGGGTGGCAGTGGCGCAGGCTGTCGACGAGCAGCGTATCGCCCGATTTCGGCAAAACTCGCTATTGCCGCTGCACATCGGTTTGGCCGAACTCAGTGCCGACGGCGGCCGCCTGCTGGCCGCGTCGGCACCGGACGCGGCCCTGGCCTTGCTGCACAGCTCGACCAACCGGGCGCTGGCAGCCACGGTCGATACCGCGCAAGGCCGCTACCTCGGCCGCATACTGACGTTGCCGGCGGCCGGCGGCGATCAAGGCGTCGCCGCATTGCTGCAAATCAAGTTCACCGATGCCTTCGCCGGCTACCGCCATATGCTGTTACTGGCGGCCGGGGTGTTGCTGCTCGGCCTGTTGACGACGCTGGCTGGCAGCGTGGTCATCGCCCGCAATCTGTCGCGGCCGCTACGGGCCTTGGCCGGTGCCGGCGAACGAGCGGTCAACGGCGATTTCGCTGCCTCGCCGCTGACCGGCCGCAACGACGAATTGGGCCGACTGGCCGATACCTTCGTTCGCGCCGCCCAACTGGCCGGCCAACTGGGCGAACTGCGCCAAAAAGACCAGGAACGCCGCGAACTGGTGGCTTCGATGTCGCACGATTTACGCACGCCGTTGGCTGCGTTACGCGCTTTTCTCGAAACCATGCAGCGCAAGGCCGAGACCTTGCCGGCCACCGAACAACAGCATTTTCTGGATACCGCGTTGCGCCAGACCGAAAAAGTCAGTCGGCTGGCGCAGGAACTGTTCGAACTGGCCAAGTTGGAATGCGACGACGCCAGCTTGAATCCCGAACCCTTCAATCTGGCCGAATTGCTGCAAGACGTCGCCCAAAAATACCGGCTGCAGGCCGAACAGCGCGGCGTCAGCTTGCAAGCCGAACTGCGCCCGGAATTACCACTCATCAGCGCCGATATTGGCCTGATCGAGCGCCTGCTGACCAATCTGATCGACAACGCCTTGCGCCACACCCCGCCAGGCGGCCGAGTTCGGCTGGACGCCTGGCCGGCGCGCGGCCGGATAGCGGTGGCGGTGCGCGATACCGGCATCGGCATCGCCCCGGAATATCTACCAACCTTGTGCGATTGGGACTCGCCGCTGGCCCGCCGCGCCCGCGCCGACGGCGGCGGTTTCGGCTTGATCGTGGTTGGTAAGATCGCCCAGCTGCACGGCGGCCGCTTGCAAGTGGAAAGTACCTTGGGCGTTGGCAGCGAATTTCGCTTCGATTTGCCGCTGGCAGATTCGGCGCGCGCGGCCGACGGCAACCGGTAACCGAACCATGCGCAGCAGACCGCCAGCGTCGTTCCCGTTAAGGCCGGAGTCCGCGATTTCGGTCTGCCGCAGATTTTCCGTAGCGTTGCTGATTGTTTCCAGCTTGCAGTCACCAGCCCGAGGAGCCGCCGACGGCCAATTTCCGGAAGTGACCTGGCACGGCCTGCTGGACCTGCGCTACCAACACAGCGACGCCGCGCCGGGTGAATTGGAACACGGCCTGGGCAAGCTGCGCGCCGGCGGCGAGCGCGACCGCTGGCGGGTTAACGAAGCCGCCGCCACCTTGCAAGTCAGGCTGGACTGGGATTGGATGCTGAACGCCACCGTCAAATACGCCGACCGTCAATCGACACCGCTGGACTTGACCGAAGCCTATCTGGCCTACCGGCCGGTCGGCGCCGCCGGCTGGCGTCTGGCCGGCCGCCTGGGCATGTTCTTTCCGCCGATTTCGTTGGAAAACACCGGCATCGCCTGGAGCAGCCCGTACACCTTGAGCTCGTCGACGATCAACGCCTGGGTCGGCGAAGAATTGCGCGCCTTCGGCGGCGAGTTGCGGCTGGATTACCAAACCGAAGCCGGCGACAAACTCGGCGTGTTCGGCGCCGGTTTCGCCAATAACGACACCGCCGGCCTGATGCTGACCTGGCGCGGCTGGAGTTTGCACGACTTCGAATCCACGTTGACCGGCCGCCTGCGTCTGCCGGAGGGCATTCGCATTCCGGCGCTGTTTCCCAAGCAGGCCAACGCCAGCCAGACCTTCGTCGAAGTGGACGGCCGGCCCGGCTTTTACGCTGGCATTGCCGCCGAACTGTCGCAACGCTACACGCTGCGCGCGCTGTATTACGACAACAACGCCGATCCGGCCTTTGTGTCCGCAGGCCAATACGGCTGGCACACCCGCTTTTGGAGCCTGGGCGCCAAGGCCGAATTACCGTGGGAAACCACGCTGATTTCGCAAGTGCTGACCGGCCGTACCAGCATGGGCGAGTTACTCGGCGACTTGCGCGCGGTCGATGTTGGATTTTGGTCGGCGAGCTGGCTGTTGAGCCGGCCGCTGGGCGACGGCCGTTTCAGCGTGCGCTACGAACGCTTCGACAGCGACGAACGCGATTACCTGCCGCAAGACCGCAACGGCGAACACGGCCAAGCCTGGACCGTCAATTACAATCTGACCTTTGCCCAGCACCATCAATTGAACGTCGAGTTCAGCCGCATTTTCAGCACCCGCCCGGCGCGGCAGGAACGCGGCGAAGCCGTTTATCAGGAGGACACGCTGTGGCAAGTCGCTTACCGGCTGTTTTTTTAACGGCCTGGGCCGCCGTCGCGCCGGCCGCGGAATTGGCGGGCAAGGCCGTCGCCGGCGGCCGGCCGTTGGCCGATCTGGTGGTCGCCGCCCAAGCCTTGGATGCCGCCGGCCGGGTCAAAGCGCCGCCGGCGCCGGCGGCAATGGCGTTGGACCAGAAAAGCCGCGAATTCGTCCCGCACGTGTTGGCGGTGCGCAGCGGCACCCCGGTGTATTTCCCGAACAGCGACGCGATCAAGCACCACGTCTATTCGTTTTCCGCAGCCAAGCGATTTGAGATCAAGCTCTATAGCGGCGTGCCGCGCGAACCGGTGCGCTTCGACCAGCCCGGCATCGTCGCGCTGGGTTGTAACATTCACGATTGGATGCTGGGTTACGTCTACGTCAGCGATGCCGATTACCTTGCGGTTTCCGACGCCGAGGGCCGCTGGACGCTGGATTTGCCGGAGGGCCGCTACCGCCTGAGCTTTTGGCATCCGGACGCAGCCGAACAAACGGCCGAGCAAATCGTCAGCGTACCGGCCGGTGAACTCGCGGTGACGGTGGAATTGAAAGCCCGCTTCCCCACCGGCAAGCCGCCAGCCAGCTTGCAAAATCAGGGTTACGGCGACGGGTTTTGATGCGGTGCGAAGCTGGAGTACAAATCTAGTTTTGCACTCCACTGCGTTGAAGCGACCGCCTCAAGCCGGCAAAGCCGACACCGGCGCGCGCTTCCGGAACCAACCGAACAACGGCAACGCGCTGCCGAACAACCATGCCGCCGCCGGAACCGGCACTTGCGACACCGCGCTGATTTGCAGCAGCGGCGTATTGGCGCCGGGCAGGTCGGTAAAGTTGTAACCGGCCGGCGTTCCTAATCCGGCATAGACCGCGAAGTCGTGGTTGGCCTGAATCGTGCCGTTTTGCGCCGGGCTATCCGCCGCGTTAGACCCGACCAGGAACGCCGCGCCAGTGGTGCCGTCCAGTTCGGTGCCGGCGTCCCAAATGCTGCTGCCGTTCTCGACGAAGGTGCCGCCGGTGAAATGGCCTTGGGCGTCGAACAATTCGATTTCGGTCGGCGAATCGTTACCGACGAAACGGTCGTTGGACGGCACCACCATCGCGAAATAACTCAGATAACGGTTTTTCACCGGGTCCAGATCCAGGGTGACGCTGCCTTTGGCGCCGGGCAGGAAAATGCCAGGGCCGAAGGCGTTGACCGACGCGGTCACCGTCGCGCTGGAACCGCCGGCCGCTGCCGCGCTGCTGGCCGCGAATGCCGACGACAAACCGGCGCCGCTGCCTAATTCGGCAATCGCTTCGATGGCCGACGACGCAGTGGTGCCGACATCGAACGCGTCGAACGAACCGTCGTGCAAGGCGATGAAAAACGGACTCAAGGCCGGCCCGTTGGCAGCAGACAAATTGCTGAAACTCAGCGTGACCTGCGCGGCCTCTGCCGAACTTAAAGGTGCCGCACTGGCCGCTAACAACAGCGCCGACAGCGTAAAAGCATGGTTTTTTTGCATCGTGATTCTCCTTAATATGAATGCCAAATGGCGCGGCCATTGTGCAATCGGAAAAGTCACGAAATCTTCACGGGGAGGTCAAATGCACGTGAGATGTGAGCTGTCATTGGGTCAAATGCCAGAAGGTATCAGTTCGGTCAAAAACAGCCAGACGGAACAGAATTACCAGTCTTAGATGGAAGGCATTGGGAGCGTTGAATTCACGAACCACACCGATCACGAACGATGTGCTTCACGCTGTTCAGATTATCCATGGCCCTCCGGATTTTCGTTTTTGTTGCAAAACGATCAGGATTGCCGAATTCGTGCCGCTTGCTGCAAATCGGCTATCAGCTGCTGCGGCTCTTCTCGATAGCGGCGCATGAGTTCCGGAGGAGCTGCCGTATGCTGGTCGTAAATGACGCTCCAGCGGCTAATTTCGAGTAGCACAGGTACCAGATCGAGCGCTTTTTCCGTTAGCTCATAAAACACTTGGCGTTTGTCTTCGGGCTTGTGTTTACGGATAACGAGTCCGTCCGCTTCCATTTTCTTCAGTCGCGAAGCCAGAATATTGGTTGCGATTCCTTCTTTTGAAGTCATCAACTCCCGGTAATGCCGTTTGCCGCTTAGCATCAGATCGCGAAGTACGATCAGCGTCCATCGGTCTCCGAACACTTCGAGGGCATAATCAATTGGGCATCTATTTTTGAGCTTCAAGTCGGACATTTGGTTTAGTTACTTGCACATTGCAATTGAAATAGGATAATTGGTTGCATATTGCAAGTATATCAACCAAGAGTTATCCCGCAAACCACGTACATAAGGAGATCGTATATGTCGCTTATTAATTCTAAAGCCCCCGAAATGTCTTTGCTTCGGATTTACACGGCCCTAGGCATTATTGTTGGATCGGTCGTAGCTTGGCTACTCTGGCTATTGGCCGGTGAACATCACTCTGTACGACCGGAGCTGCTCATTTCTCCCATGGCCGCACTTTTTACTCTGACGGCTTTGGTGTGGTTGATTATGGTCGTGGCGCGAAATGTTGCCGTTATTCGAGGGCATGCGTCGATCAGGTATTTCGCGGATTACAAGGCGGATATTCCTGCCGATGATCGATTCGAGCGTCCGGCTCGAACCTTCAATAATCTAATGCAAGTACCCGCGCTTTTTTATGTTATTTGTCTATTGATGCTTGTCGAGAAAGAAGTGGACAACGTTCAGATCGCGCTTGCCTGGGCTTTTGTTGTACTCAGGTATGTCCATGCCATCATTTATATGGCGGTAAACTGGGTGCCGTATCGCTTCGCGACGTGGGCTTCAAGCTGCATCGTTCTGGGCGCACTTTGGTTTCGCTTTGTGACGGCAGTTGGGTTGGGATAAGCTTGGATGGAGTCCAGGCGATGGTTGTTACAAAAAACCGAGCATCGCCGCTTTAACGGCCGCCGCGGTTTTGTTGCTGGCATTTAATTTCGCCGCAGCATTGCTGATATGAAAATTGACCGTTCGCTCGGTAATTTTCATGATATTGGCAATTTCGCCGGCGGTTTTGCCATCGGCCGTCCAGCGTAGTACCGCAATCTCGCGGTTCGATAGTTTCGCATCCGCTTCCGGCAGCAATTTGGGCAATAAGCGGCGCGATAGGGCCATATGCGCAGTTTGGGTCAACCAAGCCATTTTAAAAGCCTTGTCCGCCAGCTCGGTTTCGCTCAGCGGCTCATCGGATCGCGCCAAAGTGAGCATGCCGGTGGCGCCGGGGACATCCCGCATGGATTGCGCCCAACCGTAACGCAAGCCGAACGAGCGGGCTTCTTCCCAAAACGCCGCCGTCGAGGCGAACAAACCGTCGGTCCATAGAATGGGCTTTGACGAGCGGAGAGCATGTTTGACTGTGGGATCGATCGCACAATAGTTTTTGGTTTGATATTGCGCTTGCCAAGCCGATGGATAATTACTCACTTTCACGATCTTCGGCTTGCTCAACGGCAGCACCAACCGGAGGCCGTAGGCGCAATAATCAAAACCCAATTCCGCACCCAACGCCGCAATGGTTTGGAAAAGCTGATGCTCGCTGTCGCTGGTTTGCAATGCTTGAAGTTGAATTTCTTGCCAGGCTTTCATGAGCTTACCGTCGTTAAATCTGTTCGACAGCTTATCCTAAAGGCTGAGTTCACGGAAACCCCATGTCCGGTAATACTTACCGGCAAACCAGAATGGCGGTATAAGCTGTCGATGTTGACAGTTGTTAGACCGTTGTAAATAGCGTCTAATCCGGCTAAGCAGGTAGGTGTTTAAACTGCACCCGGTATTATGTTTCAAGCCAACAGCCCCCTTTTTGAGTATTAACCCGTAGCCATGACTTTCGATATTTTCATCGCCGCTACCGACGCGGAAATTCAAGCCTGTTTTCCGGTGTTCAGCGAGTTGCGCCCGCACCTCAAGCAAGAGCAGTTTCTAGCCCAGGTTCGCCGCCAGCGACTGCAGTCCTACCAAATTCTGGCTGTTAGACAGCAGGGCGCCGTTAAAAGCGTGGCGGGTTTTCGTTTCGCCGAGTTTTTGGCCTGGGGCAAAATACTGTATATCGACGATTTGGCCACGCGAAGCGGCGAGACTGCGCAAGGCTTCGCCAGCGCTTTGCTCGATTGGCTGATAGCCCATGCCAAAGCCCACGATTGCCGGGGCGTGCATCTGGATTCCGGCCATCAGCGCTTTACCGCCCATCGCTTGTATCTTAACAAGGGCTTTCAGCTGAGCAGTCATCACTTTTCCCTGATCCTCAACATCTAGATTTGCCATGAAAATTCTGGCCTTATCGGGCAGTTTGCGGGCGGCGTCTATCAATTCCGCCGTGCTGAGGGTCGTAAAACAGTTGGCACCGGCTTCGATTGAAGTCGGTCTGTTTTCCCGGCTTGGCGACTTGCCCTTATATAATCCGGATTTGGAAAACACGCCTCCAGCCGTCGCCCAGCAATTGCGCAATGACGTAGCCGCGGCGGATGCCTTACTGATCGCCAGCCCGGAATATGCCCACGGCGTTACCGGCACCATCAAAAACGCGCTGGATTGGTTGGTGGCATTCGAGGGCTTTGTTGACAAACCGGTGGCGGTATTGAACGCCACGCCACGCGCCCATCATGCCGATGCCGCGCTCCGGGAAACCTTGGTCACCATGTCGGCCACGCTGATCGAAGCAGCATCGATCACCTTGCCGTTGCCGAGCGCGCACATAGGCGAAGCCGAGCTGTTGGCGATGCCGGAAATCGTTTCACTACTGACCGGCGTATTAACCAAAATCCAACGCGCGGTAAAGTGGTTGCCGGACATGAAGCCTTATCTCGGCAGCAGTGTTTATATCGACAGCCAACATCCCGCTATCGTCGCTCAAGCCGCCAAGTTGGCGGAGGGCTGCGCCGATGAGGAAGTAATCGCCAAACGCTGTTTCGAATTCGTTCGCGACGAAATCAAACATAGTTGGGATTACCGGCTGAACCCAGTGACCTGTAAAGCCTCCGATGTGTTAATCCACGGCACCGGCTACTGCTATGCCAAAAGCCATTTGTTGGCCGCATTGTTGCGCGCCAACGGTATTCCGGCTGGACTGTGTTACCAGCGATTGACGATAGACGGCGACCAGCCGCCTTATTGCTTGCACGGTTTGAACGCAGTTTACCTGCCGCAACACGGTTGGTACCGGGTTGATGCGCGCGGCAACAAGCCCGGCGTGGAGGCTGGCTTTTGCCCGCCGCTGGAGAAATTGGCCTTTCCGATTGTGAATCCCTTGGAACACGACTTGCCCGGCATCCATGCGGAACCCATACCGGCCGTCGTCAAAGCCTTAACCGAACACCAAACCGTCGAGCAGGTTTATCACAACTTGCCGGACCTTGCCGTTACTGAACCATGACGACAAACTCGCCGTTAATCATCCGTCCCGCTGTAGCAACCGATGCCGAGTGCGTCAGCCAACTGATTGGCAGCGTTGCCAACCGTTGTACGATTACCCCAACAGGCGACGGTGCCGAGTTGTTTTATTCGAGCATCAGCCCGCAAGCGATTGGTTGCTACATCGCCGACGCTAATTTCCTTTATCTCGTCGGTTTGCTAAACGGTAAGCTGGCCGGTGTGGTTGCAGTTCGCGATGCCCGGCATCTGTTTCATCTGTTTGTGGCGCCTGACTGCCAATACCAAGGTATCGGCACGGCATTGGCGTTGCGCGCCATCAACTTATCGTTGGCCGCATGCCCGTCGGAGACCTTCACGGTGAATGCTTCGCTGCCCTCTGTGCCGTTTTATGCCCGACTGGGCTTTCAGCCGCTGGGGCCAAAGATTGAGGGCAAAGGTGTAGCATTCGTGCCCATGCAATTGCTACTCTCAGCGCTAAACACCGTTACGTAGCGATAATAGCCGTTTGTCCAAGAAACTTTAGATCCGCTTATGGAAATTACTTTAATCCGACACGGTAAACCGGCGTTCGAGCTGAAAGGCAAAGTCAAAGCGCGGGACATCGGCGAAATTGTCAGCTGTTATGATTTATCCGGCATAGCTGACGAACCGCCGGAACACGCCAAGCAGCGCGCTTCGGCATGCCATGTCGCCGTTTGCAGCGACTTTATCCGTTCTCTGGAATCGGCCAAGGCATTGGGATTTGCTGATATTTTGCTGAGTGACCCGGTGTTTCGGGAAATTGCTGTCCCTCATTTCAAACAGGGTGGGTTGACGATGTCGGTTGGTGCCTGGGGCTTATTGTTACGCTGTCTGTCGACGATGGGATTCTCGCGAAACGGCGAGTCGCTCGCCATGGCAAAACTGCGGGCGCAAGTCGCGGCATCGTTATTAATAGACCTGGCGCATGAGCATCAAAGCGTCTTGTTGGTGGGGCATGGTTTCGTTAATTACTTCATAGCCCAGGCGTTGTTAGCCCGAAATTGGGTTGGTCCCGCGAAGCCGGGCGGCGGCTATTGGGAATATGGGGTATATCGCTATCGTGCAACATGAACCGCAAAGGGAACAATTTAAGCCACATTCAACAATATGCTCGCATCGATTATCGGCAACACCAAAATATTCGGCGTCATCGCCGACCCGGTCAGCCAGGCCAGAACACCGGCTATGGCAAACGCATTATTGGGTGAACGGGGGCGCTGGGGTGACTTTGTCATGCTCCCCATGCAAGTATCGGCGCAAGGCTTTCCCGCCTTTATTGCCGGCCTGCGCGCCTTGAAAAACTTCGGGGGCGCCGTCGTTTCCATGCCACACAAAGTCGTTGCCGCCAGCTTGGTTGATGAACTGACGCCGGAGGCACGCCTGGTTGGTGCCGTGAATGTCATTCGCCGGAACGGTGACGGCCGCCTGATTGGTACCATGCTGGACGGCGAAGGTTTTGTTGCCGGATTAGCCGGCGCCAGCTACAGCGTGAAAGGCACGCACATCCTTCTGGTCGGAGCCGGAGGCGCTGCATCGGCAATTGCTTTTGCCCTTGCCAAACACGGCTGCGCTTCACTTTGCATACAAAATCGAACACCGGAAAGAGCCAGTGCGCTGTCTGCTAGAGTCCGCCATGCCTATCCGCAAGTGACAATATCGACAGAGGTGCGTGCGAATTGCCACTACGATATTGCCATCAACGCTACTTCTCTCGGCATGAAGCCGAATGATGAGCTACCGATAGCCAATCCTTTGATACGGCATTGCGACTTGGTAGCCGAATGCGTGATCGCCCCTGAAATGACGCCGTTACTTCAGGAAGCGTCCGGCCAAAGGAAAATCATCCATACCGGCGTTCCCATGTTGGCCGCACAAATGCATCTGATGTTGGCGTTCATGGGGGCCGAGTGAGATGCAATGGGCCAAGAGCGCTTGTCGATATAGAATAAGTACTAGATTGTGGTTGCAGTGATGGTGGATCATAAGCGAGCTGTACGCTATAGGTTACGAGTTTCACACCATAACCCTGTCAATACTGACAGTTGTTGCAAGGCCTGATCCTGAGTTGTAATTAACCCAAAATAATCCGTTTCTATATAGAAACTGCCGGAGTCCAAATGCTAGGTGAAACCACAGGTGCCGTTCGGGTGTTATTGCGACTGGAGGGATTGTGCGTGCTGCTTGCCGCCTGCATCGCTTACGCAAAACTCGATCTGAACTGGAGCACTTTCGCACTCTACTTCCTGGTCCCCGATATTTCGTTGCTCGGTTATTTCGCCGGCGCTAAGGTTGGCGCTATTAGCTATAACACTGCGCACTCATACCTCGGTGCCGTTGCCAGTCTGGTGATTGGCTTCACGGTTCCGTCGTCGGCCCTCCAATGTGCCGGTTTGATCTGGTGCGCCCATATCGGTTTTGACCGGGCGCTGGGTTACGGACTCAAGTATCCGGCGGGATTCGGTTTTACCCACCTTGGCCGCATCGGGCGATTTGCTGCCAAACATTCGGAAGCACAATAACCGGGTTTAAGACCCGAAACAGGTAAGGAACATAGGATGGCTTTTACACTCGACAAGGTCGTACCCTGGGGGCGTTCATACGCGGAATATGTCAGCATGTTTAGCTTGAGCGAGGCCGATCTGGGTAGGCATATTTTGGGTTGCGGTGACGGGCCCGCCGGATTCAACGCTGAACTGACCCAACGTGGCGGGCATATCGTTTCAGTAGACCCTGTCTACATGTTTGATGTCGAGCAGATCAAAAGCCGCATCGCCGAAACCTATGAAACTGTCATGGCTCAGACGCTTGAAAACCAACGCGACTTTATCTGGGATGTCATTCCTTCGATAGAGGCGCTAGGAGAAATCCGTATGACGGCCATGGACACTTTCCTTGCCGATTTCGAGTTGGGTAAACAACAAGGCCGATACCTAGCGGGAGAGTTACCTGCACTGCCTTTTGAAGACAGACAATTCGATATGGCCTTGTCGTCGCATTTTTTGTTTTTGTACAGTGCACACTTGTCGGCGGAGTTTCATCTTCAGGCAGTACAGGAAATGTTGCGGGTAGCCCGAGAGGTACGGATATTTCCGCTGCTTGCGCTGGATAGGGTTCTGTCGCCATATCTTTCCATGGTCTGCGAAGAATTTGCCAGCCGAGGATTTGACGTACAGATCGTTAAGGTTGATTATGAATTTCAACGCGGCGGCAATCAAATGCTGGTCATTAAGCCTCAATAACGAACAGGGATCCCGTTCATAAACTCCGCGCTTTACCGAAACGTATGCGTTAGTTGCCATGAGAAAGCTTGATGAAATACAGTAGATGGGTAGCCGTGATTTTCCTGTTAGTGCCGATTTCCGCGTGGGCTTTTTTCAAACCGGTTCGGGTACTGATCCCTGAAGTATTCGGCGTCCATTGCAACCCACAAAACCTATGCGTGGATGATGTCTCTCAGCTTGCAACCGCTGAGTCATTGCTCAACGACTCGAAAATTTATCTTGCTACTCAATGGGGCTTGTCCATCGGCGAGCCGAAGATCGTGTTTTGCAGCACGGAGCAATGCCGGTCCGTATTCGGCCTATCAAACAAGGCAGGATTCACCTTGGGCAGTTTTGCTATCGCCATCGCGCCGCGAGGTTGGCAGCCACACTACGTGGCGCATGAGCTCATCCATCATTGGCAGGCCGACCAATTCGGCAGCCTGGCGCTGCTAACCGGTGAGCACTGGCTAATCGAAGGCATGGCCTACGCGCTAAGCAACGATCCGCGAGGGGAGCTGCATCAGCCTTTTGAATCTTATCGTCAGCGATTCAATGACTGGTACAGACTCCATGCCGATATGCCACTCAAGGAATCGCTGGCCGGAGCACTCTAAATGGCAACCAATATTCTTACGCTATTGCGCAACGTTTGGCGCTGGATATATCGGGCCATAAAAGCCGGGTTGGTAGTGTTAACCGCATTGCTACTGATTGGGGCCGCTTATCAACACTTCGCGGTAAAGGCCGACTTGGAAAAATACCCGCCATCTGGTCGGACGGTCGACGTGGACGGGCATCTGTTTCATATTAATTGCTCGGGCGCAGGTCCATTGACCGTGATTCTCGAAGGCGGCGCAGGTGCTTCCTCGCTGGCTTGGGCCTGGATACAGCCGGAGGTGGCAAAAAATGCGAAGGTCTGTTCTTATGACAGAGCAGGATACAGTTGGAGCGCGCCAAGCGAGCTCCCGATGGATGCCATCAATACCAGCCGGCAACTCCACCGATTATTGAGCGTTGCGAATATTCCCGGGCCCTATATTCTTGTTGGCCACTCTATCGGCGGAGCGTATGTGCGTATGTTTGCCGCAAATTACCCTCAGGATGTGGCAGGATTGGTTCTGGTCGATGCGACCAACCCGTCGGTGCTGGAAACCTATGCCGAAGTCGATTTACCGAAGGTCGAAGACTGGACGCCACCAACCGTTCAGGTATTTCCCTATCTGGCGTCTGTCGGGGCAATGCGCGCGGTTCTTGGCTTGGGGTTGTTCAATCTTGCCGCGGGACTGCCCGCCGATACGGAAGCGGTCGCCAATGCCTTCCTTGCCCAAACCGATTACCTCAAAACCGTCGTTTGGGAATACCGTTTTCTACCGGACACGTTGAAGCAAATTCGTTCCTTGCAACCCTTAAACGATCTGCCGGTAGCGGTAATCGTAGCGGGCCAGTTTACCGGTCTGGATGCCGAGGCTGCGGCAAAATTCATCGATTGGCATCGGAAACAACAGCGCAATTGGCTGAATTTATCGACGAACAGCTCGTTGCGAACCCTTGAAGAAGCCGATCATATATCCCTGATGACCAATCATCGTCATGCTCACGAAGTTGCGAACACGATTTTACAAATGATCGAGACTATTACCGCGAGTGCTGTACAAAGTACTCCCGTTTTCCGAAGTCCTAACGATTCTGCCTCGGACTCCGCATCAGTAAGCACATACTCTATGGCTATGGAGGTCGAGTGAGTTCCAATAATCCTGTAGCGCTTGTCGATACCCAGCAAAATGCATGGAACAAAATAGCCGGTGAAATCTCATTTTCGCTTGAGCCGGACTTGGATAAGTTAGCAACGCTAATTAGCAAGAATGCAAAAATACTGGATTACGGTTGCGGCTATGGCAGGATAACGAGCGAGCTGCACGCCAGAGGATACGGTTGTTTGACAGGCGTAGATACGTCAATCGAAATGATCAGGCGCGGCTTAAAACACTATCCAACGCTCGATCTACGTTACATCGATAGCCATGAAATACTTGCCGACATTGGAAAATTCGACGTCATTTTATTTTGCGCCGTACTGACCTGCATTCCCATTAAGGCGCAGCGCATGAAAATCGTCGAATCGGCCTATGAGTCGCTGAATGAAGGTGGCATCATTTATTGCGTCGAATTTCATCGGTCGGAAAACATCCATTATTCTTCAACGGGCACGTTCACCGCATCTTTCAATGTGGCAATGAAACATTTTGTTCCTACAGAGATTGCTGAAGAATTATCGCTATTTGATGAAATTAGCCATTTTGTCACTGAGGCCGCGACAGTTTCCGGTGCAAAAACCCATGCCATTCATTATTTCGGGAAAAAACGCTAAATTGGAAAACGGATGCGCAATTCGATGAGTGGCGTACTTTATTTAAAACTCACGATGTATTGGGAATCGAATAACTGAAAGACTACAGGAAATAGCATGACCGTAAAAGAACACTACGACCGGCATCTTGGCGATTTTTATGCGTGGATGGTTGGAGACTTCGACGCCAGGCAAAAAGAATTTCAACAATTCTTGGCGGCAAACGATTTATCTCCAAAAAGTAATTCAATTTCCTTAGATCTGGGAGCAGGGCACGGTGTACAAAGCGTATCCTTGGCCAAACTGGGATACACGGTAAAAGCAATCGACTTTAACCAACAGCTGTTATCCGAATTGATCGACAATGCGCAGAGACTTTCCGTTATCGGCTTTAATGACGATATTCGTCAGGTCAAAGAATATGCCGATCCCAAACCTGAACTTATTATTTGCTGCGGCGACACACTGACGCATCTCGAAAGCTTGGATGACATTCGGCAATTGATTATCGATTGCTGCGAATCGTTAATTGAAAGCGGAAAACTGGTTTTATCTTTTCGAGATTATTCAACGCCACTCACAGGCGATCAGCGCTTTATTCCAGTAAAAAGTGACGACACCAAAATACTGACCTGCTGCCTAGATTATGAGGCAGACCGGGTGCGGGTGACGGATTTGTTGCAGATTAAAACGGAAAACGGCTGGCAGCAAAAAGTGAGTTCCTACTATAAAGTCCGTGTCTCTCCAAACAATGTCGTGAAAATCCTTGCCGATTGTGGCTTGAGGATGGCGTTTAACGAAGTCGTTAATCGAATGACGACCATCGTAGCGATTAAGCCCCAACTTCGAGAGATGACATGAGCGAATTTAAAGGCGGCTGCATATGCGGAGCGGTTCGATACGCAGTGAAATCCGCGCCGCGTTTGTCTTTTTTATGCCAATGTCGGCAATGTCAAAGAATCACCGGCACAGGCCATTCGGCCGAGTTTGTGGCATCGGCAAACGACACGATGATTTCGGGAGCGCTGAAATTTTACGAACTGACTGCCGATAGCGGCAATACCGTCACGAGCGGCTTTTGTCCGACTTGCGGCAATCCGGTTTTAAAGAAATCATCGGGTTATCCGGGCATGCTGTTTTTCCATGCCGCGACCTTGGACAATCCCGGTTTGTTTAAGCCACAAACCGTTTTTTGGCATGCAAGCCATCAGCCCTGGGACTTTGTAGATCCAAGTCTTGAAATAAAAGAACACGTCTAACCTGAGGAAACACCGAAATGAACATGATGAAACGCGCACTCCTGGTCTTTATTGTGTTGGTCTCCTGCGTCGGTTGCGACCAGGCCACCAAGTCCATAGCCCAATCGTTTTTATCCGAGACCGAAGTCTGGTCGTTTTGGGGTGATACCGTGCGCTTGCAGTTGGCCCACAACCACGGTGCATTTTTGGGTTTGGGGTCGTCGCTTCCGGACACCCTGCGCGACGGCTTGTTTTCAGGTGGTGTTGCCTTGGCGTTATTGGCTTTGCTGGGTTACATCTTGCTTGCAAAATCGACCTCGCCGTCCTCAATATTGGCATATACGCTGTTATTGGCGGGTGGCTTGGGCAATCTGATCGATAGATTGATGTACGGCGGCTATGTGGTGGATTTTATCAACATGGGCATCGGGCCAATCCGCACCGGTGTGTTCAACGTGGCCGATGTGGTTGTGGTCGCTGGCGCGTTGATGTTATTTATTGGTATGCCCTGCGTTAACAGGGGCTGATTGAACAATGAATCCTTTCCGAGAATATCCGCAATACGACGCCTTGGGCCTCGCGCAGTTGGTGCAATCCGGCGAGGTCACGGCTGGGGAATTGCTGAAGGCGGCTCAGGCGCGTTTGGCCGCTTTCAATCCGTTACTGAATGCCGTCGTCACGCCGATGGATGAATTGGCGGAATCGCTGGTGAAAAATCTAGGCAACCGTGGGCCGTTTACCGGCGTGCCGTTTCTGGTCAAGGATTTGATGCTGCGTTTTGCAGGCGTCCCGATGTCGAACGGTAGCGTGGCGACGAAGGATTACCGTCCCGCCGCCGATAGCGAAATGGCCACCGGGCTCAATACCGCCGGTTTGATTACTTTCGGCAAGACCAACACCTCCGAGCTCGGCGCATCGGCGCTGGCCAACAACGCCGTGTTCGGTAGCACCCGCAACCCCTGGGATTTAAGCCTTAATTCGGGTGGATCCAGTGGCGGCAGTGCCGCAGCCGTGGCTGCCCGCATCGTGCCTATGGCCTATTCCAGCGACGGCGGTGGATCGATCCGGCTGCCGGCTTCCTATTGCGGCATCTTCGGTTTCAAACCGTCCCGAGGCTTGAACCGCTTCGAAGATTTATCGAAGGCGTGGGGTGGGGCGGTGGTCAGCCATGTCTGCACGATCAGCGTGCGCGACAGCGCCGCCTATTTGGATCTGGTGACCGGCAACACCGATCAGGCTTACTCCGCGACCAAGCCGCCGCCCCAGTCTTATCTATATGCCGCCACGCAGCCACCGAAACGCCTGAAAATTGCGCTGATCAACCGGGCTCCGGTCGAAACGCCGATACACCGCGAGTGTATCGCTGCCGCGGCCAAAGCCGCCAAACACTGCGAAGCGCTCGGCCACGTTGTGGAGGAAGCGGCCTGGAACTTCGATGGCCGCGAATTGATGCGCGCCTTTCTGACCGTAATTTTTTACTATACCGCACGGGATGTCGCCAACATGGCGCAACTGCTGGAGCTGACCGAGCCTCAGCTGGCCATCGAATTGAATACCCGTCTGATGGCCGGCATCGGCAAAGGCGTGAGCGACGAACAGCTGCAGCAGGCGCTGGCTGTCTGGCAGCGGATTGCCGGACGTTTGGCCGATTTTCATAGTCGCTACGACGTGATCCTGACGCCGACGGTCGCCACGCCACCGTTGGCATCCGACGCGCTCGATCCCAACGTCTTGGAACAATGGCTGATGCGCGGATTGCTGGCGACCGGCTTGGCCGACAAGCTATTCTCCGACAGCTTGCTGGATGCGATCATCAGCAAAGCCGTGCAGCAAACGCCGTTCACCCCTCTTGCCAACATCACCGGCCAACCGGCCATGTCGATGCCGCTGTATTGGAGCGGCGACGGCTTGCCGCATGGCGCGCAGTTCATGGCGGCAACCGGTAACGACCGGCTATTGTTGCAACTGGCCGCCCAACTCGAACAAGCCGAACCTTGGAAACACAGGATGCCGCCGTTATGCCATCAATAGAATTTAGCCAATTCGGCGCCGCCGACGGCCGGCCGGTGATTTATTTCCACGGTACGCCGGGTTCGCCTGACGAATGCGAAATATTCGATATTTATGGCAAACAACATCAGCTGACCATAATTTGTTATGACCGCTCGACCATAGCCCCTAGTTTGCAAGGCGATGCTTATTACCAATGCATAGCCGATGAGATTGCCAAGAAGGTTGGCGATAAACCCGTTGATTTTATCGGCTTTTCGATCGGCGCTTTCGTTGCCTTGCAAGTTTGTCGCGCGATGAACGGCAAAGTCCGCAGCCTGCATTTGGTTTCCGCCGCCGCGCCGCTGGATGCCGGCAACTTTATCGACGCGGCGGCGGGAAAAGCCGTTTTCCGGCTGGCTCAAAATCATCCGTCGACATTTCTGCTGCTGGCTCGGGTACAAGGATGGTTGGCGAGTCGATTTCCCGGCCTGTTGTTGCGGATGTTATTTGCCAGCGTAGCCGGCGAAGACCGAGCGTTGCTGGCCGATCAGGGGTTTCGGATCACGATGATGAAAACGCTCAAAACCTGCTTCAAGCGCGATTCCCTAGGCTATGCTCGCGACGTCATCGCCTACGTCCAGCCCTGGAAAGCAACGCTGGCCGATATCAACGTCGATACTCAGATCTGGCACGGCGCGGAAGACAACTGGTCGCCGCTTGCCATGGCCGATTTTCTGGCATCGGCGTTGCCTAGCTGTTCGAAAATCACGGTACTGGACGGACTTTCTCATTATTCCTGCTTGTATCGAACCGCACCGGCGATCTGTAAAGCGATCACCCCCTGAACTCACCCAGAAATTGACTCAGCCATGACTTTATCAATCGCATTGCTTGGCGAATACACGCCGACATTTCCGCCGCATTTGGCGACCAACGCCGCCATCGAACATGCCAAGGCGGCTTTGGGGTTGGAGATTAACGCCGACTGGGTTTCAACCGAGGACATCGACCAAACGCTGTTCGAACGCTACTCCGGACTCTGGATTGCGCCCGGTAGTCCATATAAAAACATGGATAAAACGTTGTCGGCGATTCGCCATGCCCGAGAAAACAACATTCCATGCTTCGGCACCTGCGGTGGTTTTCAGCACATGATTTTGGAATACGCCCGCAATGTGCTGGGATTCAAAGACGCGCAACACGCCGAGTACGATCCCTATGCCTCGAGTTTATTTATTTCGCAGCTGGCTTGTTCGCTGGCTGGGCGGCAGTTGCCGCTGACCTTCAAGCCCGGCTCGCGCGTCGCCGAGATTTACGGCGCGTCGACCGCCGGCGAACAGTATTACTGCAATTTCGGCATCAACCCGAACTATATCGAGGTATTGAAACAAGGCTCGTTGCTAATCACCGGTGCCGATGTCGAAGGCGAGATTCGGGTGATCGAATGGCCGGATCATCCGTTTTTCATTGGTACGCTGTTCGTGCCGCAAGCCCGATCCACGCCGGAGCAGCCGCACCCTTTGGTTTCGGCGTTTTTAAGGGCCGTGGCAAAACTATGAATGCCTATCTCATTTTGGATCTAACGATCCATGATTTTGATCGATTCCGAGAATACATCTTGAAAATACCGGCATTGATAGAAAAACATTCCGGAAGGTACGTGGTCCGGGGCGAACAGCCGACCGTTATCGAGGGTGATTGGAGCCCTGAAAGGGTCGTTGTCATCGAGTTTCCATCACGAGAACAAGCGAACAGCTTTCTTCAAGACCCCGAATCGCAAACGCTTTTTTCTTTACGCCATCAAACAACCACCAGTAAACTCGTTTTAGTGGATGGATGTTTGTAACGCAACAGTCAAGCCCAACATAACAACGGTTAGATCATCAAATGGCACAAATCAAAATCTACGGGATTAAAGACCATCTCAACCCCATCAAGCGGCAATTGTCCGATGTGATTCATGAATGCGTGGTGGAAGCGCTGAAGTTTCCGCAAGACAAGAGGGCGCACAGATTCTTCCCGCTGGAAAAAGACGACCTGTTCGCGCCCAGCGGCAGAACCGATGCCTATACGATCATCGAAATCACTATGATTAGCGGCCGGGAAACGGCAACCAAGAAAAAGCTGATTCGTTTGCTGTTCGATCGCATCCAAGAAAAAATCGGCATCGCTCACCAGGATATTGAAATTTGTATCTATGAAAGTCCCGCCTGCAATTGGGGATTCCGAGGCATGCATGGCGACGAAGTGACATTGAATTACAAAATCAATGTGTAACGGCATCGACACTTAAACAGTAAGCATCCAGCAAGCACTCATGTATATCCCTAAGCATTTCAACGAACCCCGAATTGATGTCATGCAGACATTGATACGCGATTATCCGCTGGCGACGCTGGTTACCTTATCAGCCGACGGCCTCAACGCTAATCACATTCCGCTGCATTGGGTAGAGGACGACGGTTTGCCTTACGGCAGCTTGCGCGGCCATATCGCCCGATCGAATCCGCTGTGGACGGACTTCGATCCGCAAACCGAAGTGTTGGCGGTGTTTCAAGCGGAAAACGCCTATATTTCGCCGTCCTGGTATGCAAGCAAACCGCAAACAGGCAAGGTGGTGCCGACCTGGAACTACACCGCCGTGCATGCATACGGCAAACTAAGGATAATCGACGACCCGGCCTGGATTCGTGGGCAATTGCAGGCCATGACGGATGAATTCGAAGCCGGTTTCCCAGAGCCTTGGGCAATAGCGGACGCGCCCGCCGATTTTACCGAACGCTTGCTCACGCAAATTGTCGGCATCGAAATCAGCGTGACCCGACTGCAAGGCAAATGGAAAGTCAGCCAAAACCAGCCGCCGGAAAACTGCAACAGCGTGATCGAAGCGTTGCGCGCATCCGGCCAGGCGGCCATGGCAAATTTGGTTGCCGACGTAGCTAAACCCTAACGCCAACCATTGATGGAAGCCGTCATGAAGCCATTTTCCGTTCGTCAAGCCACGCTGTCCGACCTGGATGCACTCGTTCCGTTATTCGACGATTACCGCCGGTTTTACGGTAAATCCAGTGATCCGCATGCGGCGAAATCGTTTTTGCGGGATCGATTCGAACACGGCGAATCGGTACTATTCCTGGCCGAGCAGGTCAATAGAGCCACCGGCTTTGTTCAGCTTTACCCCAGCTTTTCGTCAGTCTCGCTGGCTCGAACCTACATTCTCAACGATCTATTTGTCGATGCCGAATTTCGTAGGCAAGGCATTGCCGGCCGGCTCATAGCGGCGGCAGTCGAATATGCGGCAACCTTAGGCGCAGTCCGCCTGACCTTGTCGACGGCAGTAATCAACACCGAGGCGCAGGCACTTTATCGAACAACCGGTTGGACACGTGACGAACAGTTTTATGTCTACTATTTGCCTATCCCGGCCATTGAACCTTTAAACGACTAAGCCGTGTATGGTTTATATGATGGGTATGGTTTGAATCGGGAAGTTTTTATCCTGGTCAGTTGCTGGCGCGGTCCCTCCATCGATCCATTGATGCGGATTGCTACAGAATTAGCCGGGATGTTGGTTAATGTTGTTCCTTAACTTTATTACGTAGGAGAAGAGTTCTATGAAACATCACATCATCACCGTCATGATTTTAGCGGTAGCCGTGGCGTGTTATCTGGTCGGTTATTCCGGTATCGGTAACGCCGCTTTCATCGTTGGTGCGGGCTTCGAGACATGGTTTTGGATTCGGCTCTTGATCAAACGTCCGTCCGCTTAAAGCAGATTAGCGTTCGACGCTGATTGGCAGCCGGGTACGTGGCGCGCGGCAGATCGTTCACCGGTCGGCACAAGCTGAAGCGCCTCTTACTAATTGCCAAAACAGAGCCCCGATGCACCATTCAAACGAAATGTTAAGCCAGGAACTGGTAGCGATGGCAAAAAACGACCTTTCAGTACGGGAGGCGTTGGTCGCCGATGGCTCTCTAGGCCACGCTCTCTATCACCCGTATATGGAAGCCGTACATATCAGCAATGCCGCTCGCCTTGCAGCCATCATCGAGCAATACGGTTGGCCTGTACACAGTCTTGTGGGCGAGGAGGGGGCTTGGGCCGCCTGGTTGGTCGCGCAACATGCCATCGGCAATCCGCCATTCATGCGTAATTGTCTGTTTTTGCTAAAGCAGGCCGCCGCCAGCAACGAGGTTATCCGGAAACCGCCTTTCTGTTACGAGACGCCGTCATCAAAAACGATCCGGCGGTGTTGGCGTTTAGAATTTCGGCTTCCGCGACGATATTGATCGGCATCGTGCTGTTTTGCCTGGCTATCTACCGTTCGACGATCTATCCCAAGCCGGCGGCATTATTGATCTTCGCCGGCGCCGTGGTTTATGCGCTGGGGCCTATGATTTCGGTGTATGTGTCTACTGTTGGGATTTTCACCTTTGCCGTGGGCTGTATGCTGCTTGGGGTTCGTTTATTGCGCTGACCGCGAAGGGATGTCGTTGGCCGTCCCGCAGAAAATGCGATGCGAGGCGGTGACAGGGGGATCGGCTTTCTTCTATTGCACTTCAATCAAACCCATCATCTTGATTGGCGAAAACGTTAGGGTAGCTGTGCCGCCGGTGCTAACCTGCCGCTGTCATGGTTTGCAGGAGTTTTTACGATGAACGATATTCGCGACCCGGTTTATGCGCGTCTGCTCAAGGCGGCGCTGGACTGTTTTCTCGCCGACGAATACCACAAGGTCACCACCCGCGCCATCGCCGATCAGGCGGGCGTCAATATCTCGATGATCCGCTATTACTTCGGTAACAAGGAAGGCCTTTACGAAGAAATGATCCGCGAGACACTCAAGCCTCTCTTGGACATGCTTGACAGCGATACGCTGTCCGAGGCAGGTGGTTTCGCTGAATATCTACGCCTCTATTACGACACCATGCGCAAGCATCCCGAGTTTCCCAAGCTTATTCTCAAGGTGCTGGCCCTCAACCACGGGCCGGGCCGGCGTTTCATCCTGCAATTACTGGAACGCGGCCGCAGCGGCGGTGCGCGGCGGCTGGAACAGCTGAAGGCAAGCGGCCAGATCGATATAACGATCAACCCCGACGTGGCGCGCATGGCTTTCGTCAGTCTTGCGATGATGCCGATGCTGCTGAAAGACATCTTCGAGGAACAGATGGGAGGGCAGATGGACGAAGCCTTCCACGACGAACTCGCCGCTTTCAACGGCAAGCTGTTGGCGGCGGGCATGGCCGCCTCCCAAGCGGGAGCGTGACATGACATTGCAAAACAACGCCGGCGCGGTGCGCCGCTTTGCCAAACTCGCCAGATTCGGTGCCTGGCTACAAAACCTGCCCAACAAACTCGTGCCTGCGCCGTTCCGCCTGATCCAGATCGGTTCGGCCTATTGGCAATCGCGGGCGTTGTATGTCGCCGCGCGGTTGGACACTGCCGGCGCTTTGGCCGAAGGCGAAGCTAGCGCCCAAACTTTGGCCGACCGGGTCGGCGCCGACGCCGATGCCCTCTACCGCTTGCTGCTTATGTTGGTGGCGATGGGCGTGTTCGAAGAAGTCTCGCAACGTCGCTTCCGCAATAACAAACTATCGACTTATCTGCGTCTGGACCATCCCAACAGCCTGCGGGCAATGGTGCTGATGCACAACTCGCCGGCAATGAGCCGGCCGTGGTTCGAACGGTTGGAGCAGGGTGTGCGTAGCGGCGGCGTGCCGTTCGAATCGGCGCACGGACAGGCTTTTTACGACTACATGGACAGCCACTCGCAGCGGACAGCAGGCCATTGTGTCGCCGAAACTTGAGTGGCGATACTTCTGCCACGCTTGCATCCCTGGCAGGCCCCGCCTCCCGGGTGGTCGGCAAAACGGTGGCGTCCGACGATCTGCCGCACTCGCGCCAGTGCATTCCATTTGTTCTACGCATTTCCGGTATCAATTGAGCACGTTGAGTAAGGCGCGAAGATTAGGCGCTTGTTACAGTAGCGCTCGATTGAGGAGGTATGAAAGTGGACGATAAAACGGCCAGCGCGGCCTATGCCATGCGTTTCGATTACATAGACCAACATCTGTTCAAGCCGTTGTCGGTCGACGAACTGAGCAAACAGGCCAATTTTTCCCGATTTCACTTTCAACGCCAGTTCTCCGCTTACACCGGGTTGAGCACGACGCGCTACATTCGGTTATTGCGCTTACGCAAGGCGTCTTACCAACTGGTATTTCAGGAGCGGCGCAGCATTACCGATATTGGCCTGGACGCCGGTTTCGAGAATGCGGAATCGTTTTCCCGCGCGTTCAAAAAATGCATTGGACAAACGCCTACTCAATTTCGAAAGCACCCGGCATGGCAGCCATGGAATGAGCGCATGCTATTGCCCAAACGCCTAAGGAGTCCCCGGATGAACGTTACCATCGTCGATTTTTCAGAAACCCTAGTCGCAGCGCTGGAGCACCGTGCATCACCCAGCCTGCTTATGGACACGGTCAGAGAATTCATAACCTGGCGTAAGCAAAGCGGCTTGTCGCCGATCATCAGTATTCGGACGTTCGGTATCGCGTATGACGACCCGACTAACACGCCCACGGACTCATTCCGATTCGATGTCTGCGGGGAGGTCAAGCAACCCGTGCCGGCCAATTCGCACGGCGTGGCCAACAAGCAGATTCCGGAAGGGCGATACGCCGTGGTGCGCCATATCGGTTCAACCGACCGTATCAGCGACAGTGTTTATTACCTCTACCGGGAGTGGCTGCCGGAAAGTGGTGAGGAATTGCGGGAATTTCCGGTATTTTTTCATTACATCAAACGCGTGTCTGAAACGGCCGAACACGAACAGGTTACCGATGTTTATCTGCCTTTGGTGTAAGCGGAAAGCGGTCGAACTGCCGAGCTAGGGTAAAACTCGGGGTGCGTGGAGGGCAGGGCCGGGTGACGATAATCTTTGCCATCCCTTGTGAAAAAGCGGAAGACTAAGATTTAGCTTTTCCGATGGCCTCCAGGGAGAAGAGTGTGTAAGCAGGCGTGTCATCGGTGTAAAAAAATCAGAACTGTGATCGCCTTGGTAAACACCTGCGCTTGGTCGACCTACGCCGATTTCTTCCGCAATAAATAGCCGGAATAAGCCACGTGTTCCCGGCCGGCGACATCGACTAGAAAGCCGGTAGTAACGAACAAGCGATCGATCAAACCAGCGTTGTGTGGTGTAGCGGATTTGAGATTCCAAAAAGCCAATCATCACTATCCAATAACCAGAGAATCAAGTTAAACAACTGCTTTCCGTGGCGATGAACGGGTGAATCTTGGCGCCTCGGCCTTTGTTCAAAACCTGAATGAAGAGATCATTGATGAGACTTACGTCGCCTCGTGGACAAAGACAGCCACGGGCCATTCCGAGACGCCATAGTTGTAGCGATTGCTAACGACGGCGGCCAGATCCGTCAACAGAATCGAATCAATGGTGCTGCCAACCATGCCATCCGATAATGAGTCAAAGCCAATGTGAGCGACTTGTACTTTAGTGGCGAGCCACAGGGATGCGGAGTCAGCAGAAAAACATCATAATTTCAGTGTGAAATTTTCTGATAACAAAGAGTGTGTTGTGAAGATCTGGCACCTAACAGGCTGGTTAAAAACCCACTGATATTTCCCCTTACCCACGGTTGCCGTGATTTTTTCGAGTTGAAATCGGTCATGACATCGAGTTTCAAGCGTTTTGCCCCGGTTTCAAGGGCTTTTGATTCGCCTGAAGCCGTCTGTGGACGGTTTTCAGGCGAACTTCACCCTAGGCGGGTGCACTCCACGCCGGTTTCGGCGTGAACACCAATAGGTTGAGCATGCGCGTCAGGTTGTAGGCGGCAAAGCAAAACAAGGCCTGACCCGCGACTTTGGCTAAGCCGATGTGACGGGTTTTGCGCAGGCCGCCGACCGTTTTGACCCAGCCAAAGGCTTCTTCGACGATTTTGCGGCGCTTGAGACTTTGGGCGTAACCTTTGCCGCGCGCGGTGCGGCCGTCGACGGCACTGCCAATCTTTTTGCGGGCCACATGGGCTTTGATATCACGGGACTCGAGTCCGTTGACGAACGCCGGTTGGTCATAGCCTTTGTCGGCACCGACGCTGCCACCTTGGGGCACGCGGCGTTTGATCATGTTTTGCGCGGCTTCGATTTCGGCGGTGCCGGTGGCTTGAGTGGTTTCGACATCGACAATCAGGCCGTTGCGATTCTCGGACAAGGCATGGGTGATGTAACGCAGTTTGGCCTCGGTGTATTCGCCTTTTTTGTAAAGCCGGGCTTCGGGATCGGTCGTACTGTGGTGGGTGGCGTTGCTGCTCTTTTCGCCGCTGAAGTCGACCTCGGGATTGCGGCCGGCGGGTTTGTCCGGGCCGCTGCCGTCTTTCTTACCCAAAGGGCATAAATGACGAAGCTTTTGTGGGAAGCCCAGGCTTCGATCAGGCTACCGTCAACGCTGAAGTGTTCGTCGGACACTAGGTTTTGCCATTCGGCTATGGCCAGTACCCGCTCAAAAAATTCGCGACTCAGGGCTTCGGACAGCAGGCGTTCGCGGTTGGCGCTGAACACGCTGCGCTCCCAGACAGCATCGTCGATACCCAAACCAACAAACCAACAAACCAGCGAAACAACAGGTTGTAGTCCAGTTGTTCCATCAACTGACGCTCGCTACGGACCGTATACAGGACTTGTAACAGCAAGGCGCGCAGCAGTTTTTCGGGGGCAATCGAGGGACGGCCAGTGTGCGAGTAACGCGCGGCAAAGACGGCATCCATCGAGGCCAATACGCCATCGACCAACAGCCGTAAACGGCGCAACGGATGCTGTTTGGGAATGCGGTCTTCCAGGTTGATGTAGCTGAACCAGTTGTTTTGGATGGCATCGTGTCCGCGCATTGAAAGGCTCCAAATTTAGGTAGCCTATTTTAACCTCTTGTAACCGCCACGATCCTTAGTGACGCTCGATAGCTCAGTTTTTCACCAGCCTGCTAAAAGCCAAGGAATTGAGACGATGAGGCGTTTCATTAGGGGCTGTTGCCATTTTGTCATAATCCCTTTGAAAATCGATTGGCGAGCCATATTGATTGAGTTTTCAATCAAACGATAACTAGCGAATGCCACGCCAACTGCTTACAGATACCCACTGGGAAAAGCTAAAAACGATTATGTTGAGTTTCAGCATTTACGACAAACCCGGTCTTCGGCAAACGGTCGAAGGGATTTTTTATCGCTTGCGTGTTGGCTGCCCTTGGCGAGACTTGCCCGTCGCTTTTGGCAAGTGGAATGCCGTTTACAAGCGCTTCAATGCCTGGTCACTGCAAGAAAAGCTGAGGGGTATCTTTCAGGCGCTAGTGATTGAGCCTGATTTGGAATGGCTATTTATTGATGGCAGCATTATTAAAGCCCATCAACACAGTAGCGGCGGCGCCCATGAAAATCCAACAGCCATCGGGAAATCGGTCGCAGGCAACACGACCAAAATCCATATGGCGGTTGATGCCGGTGGACTTCCCATCCAGTTCTCGATTACGGGGGGCGAAGTACATGACTGCAAAGAGGCGCCGGAATTTGTGGCCAAGCTCCCCCAGGCGGGCTACATGATTGCAGACAAAGGGTATGACAGCGAGCCGTTACGAATTCAAATTCGAGACCAAGGCACAGTCCCCATCATCCCAAGAAAACAAAATTCAATAATCGGGAATGAGGAAATGGACTGGTGTCTCTATAAATATCGCCACCTCGTTGAAAACGTATTTGCGCGACTGAAACATTTTAGAGCTATTGCCACCCGATATGACAAACTAAAACGCAATTTTGAAGGTGCTATCGCCCTGGCTTGTGCATTTATATGGTTACCGATGTGAAACGGCAACAGCCCCTAGTGACAGTATAGGTTTTAGTATAGTAAATTAAGTTTAATATAAAAAAATCCTTATATTTCATGGGTAATACACTGTTGCATCATGGGCGTGTGTTGCATTTTCTCGTCTTGCTTGGTGCCCTGTGTTTTCTGATTATTCATTTTTAAATATTTGATATATAAGTAATATTTTTTATTAAAAATATTATCCACACTTTAGCGGGTAGTGTAGGTTTTAGTATGGGTTTCTTCAGGTTGTACACGTGCCTTCATTCGTTAAAAAACCTATATCAAATGCAATTCTACGCCTGCACCGCAACAGCTTTGCAACCTGGGCGGGAAATGGTTTTTGATGATTACCCTGGAATACGTTTGTCTAGGAAGGTGAGAATCTGATTTTGTCGTTATAGAAGCTGTATTGATGGATGTCTTCGGCAGGTATCGATTGGTCATTGGCCGGCTGTGTCGTTTCTATTGGCTATTGTCGCCTGGGAGGCTATGAAAAACCAGCGTGATTCTCGCAGTGATGCAGTATTAGAAGCCAACTGGACATGTTTACCGCCATAGTGCCCCAAAGGCTTCAGCTGAAATTGCGAGGATGTTTTACACAATGCTAAGCGACATGGCGGATTTACGATCCACTTTAATTAGCCGTGCAATGGCTTTTGATTTGATTCAAAAGTACGCTGCAGTATCGCTCGTGCAGGCTGGTATATTACGATGCGAGCTGGCGCTGCGTTGGATTATGCAATGGATGCTGGCAGACTGCCTGAAGCCGCGGTAGATTGGTGGCGCTTAATTTTGGCGTCTGCGACAAGATTTATGAGCTCAAATAGCCCATTTACCAAGCCGTGTCTAAAAGCTAAGCCCGCTTTATGCGGGCTTTTTTGTGCGGATTGCTCTGAATTAGCCATTGGCCGCAGAGAGCTCGACGCTTCGTTCGAAATAGTCTCCCTGTACCAGATCAAAGCCGGTGTTACGAGCTAATGCGGCTGTGCGTTTGTCATCGATTTGCAGTATGAAGCTTCGGCTGTTGATCGAGCTTGCCAAACTGCTTAATTGTTGGAGTTTTTCCAGGAGTGTATTGTCGCGGATGCGGTCCAATTCCAGCGCCGAGATGCCGACGAAGTCGGGCGCCGCGCGAGCAATTAACTCGAAGGCCGATTTTTCCAGCGAGTGATAATCAAACTTCAATGCCAGTTGGTAACCGCGGCGTTGATAATTTTGCAGGCCGCGCAGCAGCAATTGATAAAAACCGGCATAGGCGTTGTTTGCTGTCAGTGTGATGGCGACGTTGGCGGTTTGCAGGCCGCAGGCCACTATCACCTCTTCAAAATAAGCGCCATGATCTTCCTTGACACCGAGAATATGCCGAGGGTCGACTTCCAGAAACAATAATTCGTCGAGATGCGCTTGCGGCAAATAGTTCAGCATATGCACGGCTCGCGACATCCGGTCGAAGTTGATGATGGACTCGATATTAGCCTGTTCGGCCTGGGGCTGGGCCAGGTATTGTTCCAGCTCGCTGCTTTGTATCGTTTGTTTGTGAATAGTGGACACGTTCAGTTGCGCAATGTGCCCGATAACATTGGCCGTGCGCAAAGTCTGGCGCAGCGGCGACAATCTGCTGCCGATGCAGATGGGGCCGAATACCCCGTGCACCGCGCCGTTATCCAGCACAAATGGCCGTAAGCCGTTATTGTGTTCCTGCTCCAGTCTATCGTTAAAATATTCGACTAATTGTTGTAAAGGCATGAGTATCTGTCCAGTAAGTCCCTAATAACGGATGGTTTGCTAATAAACGCAGAGGGTAGCGAAACTAACTCATTAAATAAAACGATAATATTTGAAATTAATATGCCTAAATTAGAAGTGCAGCCGCAAAGCCAGGCATGCCGATTTTTAGGAAAGTGGTCAAACGCGATATGACGTGTTGGTCGACCTTTGTGAACGGGTGTTTCTATTCGTGGTTTAGAAATGGAACTCGTCCGAATAGGCTTCGGACAAGTCCCGACAAGCCGGGTTGCTGGCTGGAAATGCTTTAAAGCTGGATATTTGGCGTTCAGAGCCGATGGAATTATTCGCGAACCCGAATCAAATCGTGGCAGCTTTTGCAGGTAGCGCCGACTTTGCCGAATTGGGCTTTAACTTCTGCGGCATCGCCATTGGCCGCCACTTTTTGCAACTCGTTGGCTTCCTTAATGAACGTCGCTTCAATTTCTTTCACCTCGTCCTGCTTTTCGAAAAATTCAGGTTTCAGACGAGTCGCTTTCCAGCCGGTGCCTTTATCGGTGCCCGGGCCGTAAAGGCTGAGCAGGCCGGAATTAGCGACCGCGGCAACGGCATTCGCGGCCGCGATCACCTGATCCTTGTTAAAGGTTTCCGGATGATCGGCTGCCTGCGCTTTGATTTTCGCGGTATTCCAGCCCAAAAACGAGTAGGCGGATTGGCGGAAGCGGATCTGGTCTTCCACTTCGCCGGCCACGGCCGCCGTCGTGGCAGCGCCCAGCGCCAGTGCGACTATCAGTTTCAATTTCATGGGTTAACTCCTTGTGGTTGTAGAAAATGTAACGTTTAAGTTTTTGGATGGGCCGTAGCCGTTTGGAAGCTGGCCAACGGCGTCAGATAATTCACAAAGCCGCCGCTCCAAACGCCCCAGACCACCGTCACCGCGATCAACAAAGTGATGACGAAACGGAACGGACCAACCGGCTTGATCGGGGAGGGCGCCAGTGATCTGGGCAATTGCTTTTTGCCGGTCAGCATCGCGCCGACCAGATTGGTTTTTTTCAGGCGTTGATATAGGATAATCGCGCTGACATGCACGGCTACTAAGCCCAGCAGGATATTCACCGCGTAAATATGCCAGCCGCTCAGTTTGTCGCTGAACTCTTTATCGATGCTATGAAACAGCGGGCCTTCAAAGGCAATATCGTCGTTAGCAAACAAGCCGGTGAAGGCCAGAAAGCTCAATACCGCCAGCAAAGCAATAATCGCTATCGCACCGGCCGGATTGTGGCCGACGCCTTGCCATTCGCCTTTGACGTAGTCCACCAGTCTGGAAAAGGTCGGAAAGAAACTGGCGAACCTGGCATGCGTGGTGCCAATAAATCCCCAGATCAATCTGAATACCAACAAGCCCAGAATCAAACTGCCGAAGCGGGCATGCCAGTCGGTCAGATTGCCGCCCAGTTTGCCCGTGGCGTAAGCGCCGACCACAGCTATGACCAACAACCAATGAAACAGGCGTAATGGCCAATCCCAAATATGCACTTCCACTTTCATTGAAATCCTCCCGATGATTTAACTTTCGCGTAGATAAGCGTTGAAGAAACTGATGGTTCTGTCCCAGGCCAGCTTGGCGGTGGCGGTGTCGTAGCGTGGGGTGGTGTCGTTGTTAAAGCCGTGCTGCACGCCCGGATAGGTGTGGGCTTCGTAATTGACGCCGGCTTTTTGCAAGGCCGCTTCATAGGCCGGCCAGCCGGCATTGATGCGGTCGTCGACGCCGGCGTAATGGATCAGTAACGGCGCCTTGATTTTTGCGGCCTGATCGGCGGCGGGTTGCGCGCCGTAGAACGGTACGCCGGCCCCCAGATCCGGCAGCCGGGTAGCCAGGAAGTTGACGATGCCGCCGCCGTAGCAAAAGCCTACCGCGCCCAATTTGCCGTTACTTTGCGGCAGTTTTTTAATGGCTTGCGCAGCCGCCAAAAAGTCGGCCTGGGTTTTGTCTTTATCCAGTTTTTGGAACAATTCGCGGGCTTTGTCTTCGTCACCGGGATAACCACCCAAGGTAAACAGCGCGTCCGGGGCAAAGGCAATGAAATTATCCAGCGCCAGGCGCCGGGCGATGTCTTGGATATGCGGATTCAAACCCCGGTTTTCGTGGATAACCAACACCACGGGCAGTTTGCCGGCGGCTTTGGCCGGTTGCACCAAGTAGCCGCGAATCTTGCCGTTACCGTGTGGGGAGGGATATTCCACATACGTGGCTTTAATGTGCGGATCGTCGTCGGCGACTTGCTTCGCTTCGGCAAAACGCGGATTCAGCGCTTCCAGCAACGCTTCGGCGGTCAGGCCGAGCAGAGCGTACTTAGGTACCGACGATAAAAAATCCCGCCGGGAAATATCGCCATGCACGTATTTATCGAAAGCTTGTAAGGCTTCCGGATGAAAATCTTGAGCGGTTTTGCGCGCCATCCTACAGTTCTCCTAAAAGTTTGTGCCTAAACGCAAGGAAACCCTGGACGCAGCGGCTGCATCCTTGGTTTTGGCGTGGTTCGGATTGTGCTTGTGCCACGGCGTTTGCCGCCGTGATTAATCAGCCGGGCAAACTTGTTACCCGGCCAGTTCATGATTTATTGCGGAACCGTCAGAACCGACAGCTTGGTGACGCCGGCTCGTTCGATGGATGACATCACCTTGGCGACGATGCCGTATTGCACCGCGTCGTCCGCGTTCAGATTTAACGCAAACTCCGGATTGGCAGCCAGGCGGTTTCTCAGTTCGCCTTCGATGATTTCCAATGGAAACTCCTGTTTATCGATGTAGATTTTGCCTTGCGCATCGACGCTTAAGTAAGACGCCTGTTTGTCATCCGGCGGCGCGGTTTCCGCGGTTTTCGGCAGGTTAACGTGTACCGCCTGGGTCAATAAGGGCGCTGTGACGATAAACACCACCAGCAGCACCAACATCACATCCACTAAGGGGGTGACGTTGATTTCACCCATGACGTCATCGCCGCCGTCTTCTTTCGTATTAAATGCCATTATGCGTGCGCCTCTTTCGCGATTAAGTCTTCATGGGTATCTTTGATATTGGATTTTTTGCCGCCGCTGACATCGGTCAAACGTGCGGACGCTGCCGGTTTGCTGCCGGTGCGTTCGATGATGAAAGAGCTTTTCAGGGCCAAGTGCACAAAGTCGATGGCAAAATCGTCCAGGAAGGCCCAAACCACTTTATTGCGGCGGATGAAAAAGTTGTAACCCACAACCGCTGGTACCGCGACCGCGATACCGACTGCCGTGGCGATCAATGCTTCACCAATAGGACCCGCAACGACTTCCAAACTGGCCGAGCCGGTTTTGCTGATATTGGTCAACGCGCCCATGATGCCCCACACCGTACCGAACAGACCGACGAATGGGGAAATACTGCCGATGGTGGCCAGCACCGCCAGGCCGCTTTCCAGCGAGCCGCGCTCTTTTTGCATTTGCTGACGCAAGCGTCTGTCCAGCAACTCCTGCCTATCCCAAGTGTGTTCCAGGTCGTGCGTAGAGGCGCCGCCGTCGGTTTCGATCAGTGTGGAGAAACCGATGCCGGCGACTCTGGCGGCCGGACCATCCTGATTTTCCAAATGTGCGGCAGCCTGGATATTGGGCGCGCTCCAAAACTCCTTGTTGTAACGGCGGTTGTGATAGGAAATGCGGATGTGTTGCACGCCTTTTATCAGGATTAAACCCCAGGTAACTACCGAGGCGGCAATTAATGTGTTCAGAGTGCCATCGACGATGACATTGGTTGCGATATCAGACATTTTTGATCCTCAAAAAATTACAATTTAAAAGTGAATGGAACCGTGGTGTAGCGGGCAATCGCCGTATCGCCGCGTTTGGCCGGCACGAAAGACCACTTGAGAACGGCTTTGACGGCAGCATCGTCCAGGACTTTCTGGCCGCTTGATTTGCTGACGGTAACGCTATCGGTGGTGCCGTCCGGCAGCACGTGTACTTTCATCACCACTTTGCCTTCCCAGCCGCGTTCTTGCGCAACTTCCGGGTATTCCGGCAGTGGGTTGTGCAGGTAAGCCGCGTCGGCTACCGGCTCGGTGATTTTTTCTTCAACCACCGGCGCGGGAGGCGCTGGCGGAGCCGGTGGGGCGTTTTCTACCACCGGCCCTTCAACAGGCGCCGGCGCCGGCGCTTCCTCAACGACTTTGGGCACGGGTTGGATTTTTGGCGGCTTTAGCGGTACGACCTTGGGTTTGGGTGGTTGCGGTTTAACTTTTGGCGGCGGTGGCGGCACCGGTTTGGGTTGCGGCCTGGTCAAAGTGATTTGTACTTTGGTTTCGGGCTTGATCGGCTCCACAATTTCTTGTTCAAACGCCGCGCCGCTGAAGTGATCGACTACCGTGTTGTGGATAAAGATTGTTAGTGCGCCGATTAATAGAAAATCGACCCATTTGTGATCGCGGGTTTCGGTGACGTATTTAAAGTCTCCCAAGGCCACCGCAACCCGTGAATGCGTCAAACCTTCCGGCAACGGAGTGACAGGCGATTTTAATGAAACCACCTCTGTCGCGTCCCAATCCGCGGGGGCTCCCGCCGGTACCAGTTTATTAAAAGTTGCTAAAGGACTACTCATGCCAATGTTCCCCATTTCTTAAATATAAAGGCCATATTCCCCGTTGTGCCGCGTAAAGTAAGCGATTGTTTAGAATGGTGAATAGGCTTTGATCGCTGCTATTGATTTCTAATAGAGCACGAGCTGTGCCAGATTGTCGGATGGCGTCGCTATATCTGGCTTGGATGGCGAGTTAGAGAGCTAAGTGGTTTATTTATCGATTGTTTTTCAGGGAAAACGCCGGGCGATGCGCGAGCGGATAGCTAGGAATTTCAGCGGATATTCAATCCCGTATTGCTTGCTGAGCACCAATTTTCCGGAGCTTGTGTTTAAAGGGTGTTTACAGGGCAACAGTTGTTAAGTGCAAGAGATGTCTTAGCCGCAAACGACAACATGCGCTGAGTGTGGGATGGGCCTAAGTAAGCCGGCGAGGCCACGCTGCTGTCGGCTTGGGTCGCCAATGCCGACAGCTACAGAAAACCTTTGGGTTTGGTCGGAGCTTTTGTCCGCCAGCAATTCCAATACCTGCCGCAAGCTTTGTTAGGCGGTTTGGGATTGCAATTGTTGCCGTTCCGCAAAAGGCATAAAGGCTAACGGTATGTAAGGGCGGGGTTAATAGTTTGCTGGCAACTACAAGTTTATGCCGTGTTGACTTAGCCATGGCTTTAGAAAGCTCCATAACAGCCCGGCCGTACCGCTACCGACAATAACCGGAATAACCCCGGCTTTGTAACGAAACAAAGCCAGTATGGCGGCCAGTCCGATTACTAGAGCGACCTTGTCCGCCACGCCTTCAAGTCCTTGGGGCCAGAAGACGTGATAGGCAAAGAATACAGCCAGATTCAGAATGACACCTACCACGGCGGCGGTAACGCCGGTCAATGGTGCGGTGAATTTCAAATTGTTGTGAGTTGATTCCACGAGCGGTCCGCCGGCCAAAATGAACAGAAAGCTGGGCAGGAAGGTGAAGTAAGTCACCACGGTAGCGGCTAGTGCGCCCGCTAAAAATAAATGCTCGCCGCCGAATAGTGTCTGGTTCCAGCCGGCGACGAAGCCGACGAAGGTGACCACCATGATCAGCGGACCGGGCGTGGTTTCGCCCAAGGCCAGACCGTCAATCATTTGCGTTGGTGTCAGCCAGTGGTAATGTTCCACCGCGCCTTGGTACACATAAGGCAGCACCGCATAGGCCCCACCGAACGTGAGCAGGGCCGCTTTGGTAAAAAACCAACCCATCTGCGTTAATGCGCCGTCCCAGCCGTACTGAGTGCAAAGCCAACCGAGCGCACCGCCCCATAATCCCAAAGCGATAAAGGCCAGCCTGACCAGCTTACCGGTATTGAAGCGGGCGTGCTCGGGTGGGGGCGTGTTGTCGTCTATCAATGCCGGGCCGAAATGTGGGTTAGATTTGCCGTGACCGCCGCCTAAATTAAAATATTGGGGGGCCCATTTACCGCCGAGCGCACCAAGCAACCCGGCGACGAACACGATTAGCGGAAACGGTATTCGCAACGCAAAAATAGCCAGAAACGCTAGGGCGGCGATTGCCCATAACCAAGCGTTTTTCAAGGTCCGGGAGCCAATTCGATACGCGGCAAACAGCACAATCGCGGTCACGGCGGGCTTTATGCCATACAGTACCCCGGCCACGGCTGATAAATGCCCGTAAGCCATATAAACCCAACCCAAACCGATTAGAATCAACAGGGATGGCAATACAAACAAGCCGCCGGCCATGATGCCGCCCCAGCTGCGATGCATCAGCCAGCCGATATAGGTTGCTAATTGTTGGGCTTCCGGGCCGGGCAGCAGCATGCAGTAATTTAAGGCATGCAGGTAACGGCGCTCGGAGATCCAGCGCTTATTTTCTACCAGATCCTGATGCATGATGGCGATCTGTCCGGCGGGACCGCCGAAGCTGATAAAGCCCAGTTTCAGCCAATACCCAAAAGCCTGTTTCAAACTCACGGGCGGCGGTGGATTTCTGGATGCCTGATTGTTGTTCATCTGTTTGTTCCTGAGAGGGCCTTACAAAAAGTGTCGAAAATCTTTCCCGGTTTTGATCTGCGAAGCAAACGCGGCTTGCCATGACTTTGCCTGGTTTGGTGCGTGTCTTTGTTGTTTGGCATCAATTATGCTCGAAAATTTATGAGATTTATTCGTCAACTAATTGACTATCATAAGAAAAATTTTGCAACTAAGCGTTTTAAAATTCGCCACGCAACGGGTATCGGACTATTATTAGTCCTGTTTCCAGGATTGCATTTGCGGCCTGGTTCGCAGTACGGAATTAAAAATGTGTTAAGCGATCAATGCTTAGATAGGAACGCATTTGCCATAGCGGATTGTTAATCGTCAGGGTAATTTTGGCCGCTACCGGCAGATAGCTTAGACCGAGCGGGTTGGACAAGCGTCTTTAAAAGGAGGATTTGTTCGCCGAGCTCATAATGCCAACTTTGGAACAGGAGGAAATCATGAAAGCCCATGATTTTTCGTTTCTGAAGCAGTCCAAACCCATTTCCGCCGTCATTGGCGGCTGGCTGGTTATTTGTGCGCTAAATGTCCTCGCAGATGCGCCGCCGGTAAGTTTTGAAACGCCTTCCGCGTTAATTCTGACTCCTTCGGATCAAGCACTGACAGCCGATGCCACTGATAGCTCGAATCTTTTGTTGAGTAATGCCGGGCGCAGCACGGCAAACATTAATCCGACTGAAAAACGCAAAAGCCGACCAGTAAACTTGGGTTGCGGTGTCGATGTAAACCAATTCGCCAGTGAAGACAATTCCCTGTCCAGTCGATTGGTTGGGGCATGCGATTTGAAGTTTCGTTACTGAAATCAGGTATCTGTTGGTCGGACAAGATTCAAGTCTGGAAATGCGCTTAGCCGACCAAATGTTGGATTTGCTGACTGGTAATCGCGACGGTATTTAATTTGCGGATTTGCGGTTCGATGCCGTCGAAATTGCCACGAAATTCCATCAGACGCAGTTCGGCTTCAATATCAGCTACTTCCAGCAGGTTTTTCAGAAGCCTATCCTGCATTTCTCGCAAGCCGCGCTGCCGGCCGAAATAACCCTCCAGGCACTCGCCCACCAGCATGAATGCTGCCGCAAACACCGTCAATACTGCAAAAGCCAATACCAATTTTGGCACACCCTGGGTTAATGCCGCTATCAATGCGCCCGCCGACAGGGTGGCGATGGTGCTGCCGATCAAACGCAAGCGCACCGAGCCTCGCAAACGTGTGCTCAGCAAATTATAAATACTCAAACACTCCTGTCTGACCAGGCCTTTGGTGCTCATGGCTAAATCGACCAGTAACTGGGATTGCGACGAATTGTCTTGCCCGATTAATTTTCCGGGCCTGAGGGTTTCGGTGTAACCGGGATGCTTCGCGCAAATTTGATCCAGCAATTCCGGTCTTAACCTGCTGAGCAGATTGACCAGAGCCTGAATATCAAGAGCGATTGAGTCAAGCATGCATATCTCCACCGGGGCGTGTAAATGGACAACGGCCAATAATAACCGGGCTTTGGCTATTGCGGGCACTGATTTTTCGGCATTGCGCAAGTTTAGGAGAATTGGCGCAAAAACCAAGGAGGTAAGCGTTGTTAAAGCAACTGGCCTTGATGATGTACGTTTAGAACGCTGAAATGCCTTAATTGATCGGCGTTCTGTTGGAGCGAATTACGATATTATCCAGATACGCCAGGCCTCGTGCTGCCTGGCGTACTGCTTAGAGATGGGTTGTGAGTGCCTAGCGGCAATCGAACTGCTTAGGCCAATCCCGATAATTGAACACCTGACCTTCTTGGCGCACAGTATCCACTGCCGCTAAATCCAGGTCGGCATACACCCATTGCGCCTGGTTGTATTCACCAATCGCCAAAATCCCGTTGTTCGGAAAACCACGATCCACCGGCGTGTAAATCGCCGCCGCGCCGCAGTTGACGTCCACCGCTTCCGACCAATCGGCGTTACCGACCAAGGAGGCTTGTACGACATAGCATTGATTTTCCAAGGCGCGGGCTTGGCAGCCGATGCGCACTCGATAATAACCGGCTTCGGTGTCGGTACAACTGGGGACCAAAATTAAGGTTGCGCCGCGTTCCGCTTGTTGGCGGGCGTAATGCGGAAATTCGCTGTCGTAGCAGATATTGATAGCGACTTTACCGAATACGGTATCAAATAACTTGATGTCCAAGCCACGGGAAATATGCCATTGCTCGTTTTCAAAGCGAGTCATGGTCAGCTTTTCTTGATAATCCACGTCGCCTTGCGGGGTAAAGAAATAGGCGTGATTGCGAAATTCGCCGTTGGCGTGTTTGACCGGGTAAGTCCCTGCTTGAATGTAGACTCGGTATTCGGCGGCCAGCGCTTTAAATAGGTCCAGATAGCCGGGCAATAAGGTTTGCAAAGCATCCAGTTGGCCGTTCAATGAAGAATAAACTTCCTTCGGAAACAACGATGCCAATTCCATGCAGGCATATTCCGGGAACAGCAGAATCTCGGCTTTGTTCTCGGCGGCTTCTTTGACCCAACGGCGGGCCTTTGTTTCGAAGTTTTCCCAGGTTTCCAGGAAGCTGATGTCGTATTGGGCGCTGGCAATTTTAGGCACGGTCTTCTCTCAACCAAAAAGTCATCGGTTTGGCGGTTTCGGCGACATCGTCGAGGTCTTTCCAGGTGTAGGTGGTTTTCAGCTCGGGATGTTTGAAATAACCGCGCTTGTTCCAGAACGCATCCAGTGGCACGTAATCGGCTGGCCGGCGCGGGTGGTCAAGCGGGCGCTCGACGCAGCAAAAGGTGATGTGTCTGAAACCGCCCAAATCTTCGGCATGGGCTTCGCGTTGTTCGAAAAACTTCACGCCAATGCCGAGCCCGCGGTAGGCCTTGTTCAACACCGATTCACCACAATAAAACACTTGATTCGGATCGTAGCAATGTTCGATGAACGGCTTTTTGACCTCGTCGGTTTCATATTTCAACGGGATCGCCGTCGACGCGCCGATGATGGCGTCGCCATCGAATGCCAGCACGATGACGCTTTCCGGGCAATTTATGTAAGTTTGCAGGTATTTCTTTTCGTACTCGTAATCGCCGTCATACAAATACGGAAAATCCCGGAACACCTCAATGCGCAGGCGCGCCAGTTCCGGAATGTATTGAATCAAGGCTTCGCCGCTGAGGCGCTGGATGCGGATGTCTTTGCTCATGCTGGTTTGCGGTTGAATGAAAACAAAATGTCGGTCGCCAAGCTTAAGGCGCGAGAGACATATTGTATTGTAGGCGGTGGCGAATTGCCTATGGCAAAGGTTTATGAATCTATCACACCGGCCAGCTAATCAATTTTCAACGCAACTCCTGTTTCGTCAAAGCGTAACAGGTCGATCTCGCCGTCCGCATCCGTTATTTCCGCCTCGGCTAGAACCCCGTTAGCATGATAGGTATAGACGTGGCGTAATTCCACTTCCCCGTAGACGAGTTTTTCCAGCAGCATCAGACGCTGGTCGGCAGCGTAGCAGCCGCGAAAGTAAGTATTGCGGTTTTCCAGATGGCTTTCGTCTGCCAGTTCGTTGACCAGTTTCAAGGGTAGTTTTACGCCGCTATAGCTGATGAAATAGCGGGTATCGCAGTTTTCTAATTCCACTTCAATTTTCCCAGGCAAAAAATCTAATTACCGCAATATTTGTGCCGAAATAGGTGCCCCGAATTACCTGGGGTCGCCGGTGCTTTGGCTAGGCTACGCTGTGACAAATCGTTCGCGGCTTATGCGGATTGTCGGTTTTGCTACAGTGTGCCGAGCAGCAATCCGGTTCGGAAATGTCACAATCGCATTAAAGGCATGGCGAATAAGCGCAGCGCATCCGCCAAGCACTGAAGGGAAAGCGGGATGCTTTGCGCTTATCCGCCCTATGCCGGTCCGACTGGCTTCGTTTTTGCTTGACCCAGGTTTTTAATCAGCCTGGTGCCTATGAAACTGTTTCTGGATTGGTCGTCTTATGAAAACGCCGGGATGGGCGACGCCTATGCTGATATTCCCAAGCATGGCGCCGATTTCGCCAAGGCCGTGGCGGTGTGCATCGGCAGCAAGCAATGCGAACGGGATGCTAAAGGGGTGATGTGCCCTAGCTATAGGGTTACGCAAAATGCCGGTTTATCGCCGGGCGGACGAGTAAGGGCGTTGAAGGCAGCGTTGAACGCCTATAATGATGCGGCTTTTTTCAATCCGGAACTGGCCGAAACCATGGCCTTGTGTATCAGTTGCAAGGGTTGTAAGCGCGAGTGTGAGAACGAAGTGGATATGGCCTTGATCAAGGCCGAGTTTCTGGCGCAGCAAGTGCAGCGCAATGGCTTGACGCTGCGGCGGCGCCTGTGGGCGGAGTTGCCGAAAATACTACGTTGGCGCGCGCTCCGGCCTTTGATTCAGTGGCGCAATCGGATGCCGCTGCTGGCGCGTTTAGGCGAAGCCGGGCTGGGCATCAGCGCCAAAGTCCGGCTGCCGGAGCCGGCGGCGCAACCGTTTCAGATTCCCACGCAATCCGAATTAAGTTTGCATCCGGAGTTAGCCGACAAACAGGTCGTGCTGCTGGTCGATACCTTTAACTATTACTTCAACCCGACTGCTGCAGAATCGGCTAAAAAGCTGCTGCATAGCGCCGGTTACCATGTGCATATCGCGACGCCCTCGGCTGGCGATGAAGCGGATCGGCCCTTATGCTGTGGCCGCACCTACTTTTCCAATGGTCTGATCGATAAAGCCCGCATCGAAGCGCAGCGCATGCTGGCGGCGCTAGCCGAGCATGTCGCTGCGGGGCGCACGATTATTGGTCTGGAGCCCTCTTGTATTCTCAGTTTACGCGACGAATATTTAAAACTCGGCTTGGGCGAACCTGCACAAAAACTGGCGGAAAAGGTCTTGTTATTGGAAGAGTTTATTGTCCGCGAACAAGCCGCTAAGCGCTGGCCTATCGAGTTTCAAGCCATCCCCGGCGTTAACAGCTTGTTATTGCACGGCCACTGTCATCAAAAAGCAGTCGGCGCCATCAAGTCGGTTCGCAAGTTGCTCAAGCAACTGCCGGATTTGAAATTCGAGCTGATCGAATCGTCTTGCTGCGGCATGGCCGGCAATTTTGGTGTCGAAGCCGAGCATTTCGACCAATCCCAAGCCATGGCCGAGTTGGCCTTATTTCCAGCGCTGCGCGCCGAACCTGACGCATTGCTGGTCAGCAACGGTTTCTCTTGTCAGCAGCAGATCGGTAATGGCGGTTTCGCCAAGCCGCTGCATTTAGCCGAAGTACTTTGTTTAGCCTTACCGTCACAGGATTGATGCCATGAAATTAACCATCGACAAACGTCATCTCGAACAACTGCTTAACGATCACCCCCGCTTACGAAGCATCAATGAGCAATTGCGTTTTGGCACCAAGGCGCAAGTGCCTTACGATTTACTCAGTGAGGCAGAATTAGCCAGTCTGGCCGACATCTACTTGCAACACGGTGAAGCCTTACAACAGCAAGCAGCGCTATTGATAGCTTTGCAAGCGGCGCTGGCCGACAACAGCCATCGCTACAACGTCGATCAACTGGAAATGTTGTTGCCGGCCATTGCCAATTATTTATTGGAGGGCGGGCTGCGTGGTTGGCTATTCCATGTGCAGCCTTCCGGCAGAACCTTGGCTTATCTGATCACTCGCCTGGATTACACCCCACCGGGAGAAGAAGAAGCCGGGCGGATCCTGATCGAATTGAAGGCCAACACCAAGGGTAAAATCATGGTTGAGAGCCTCATCATTCGTAGCAAAGATCTGGCGAACAAAACCATCCCGGAGATTTTTGCCACGAAAGGCTATTTAAAAGAAACCCCGGAATTAATCGCCAGTTACGATGAGGCTACCGCCCGGTACTTTGATTGGCGAGCTCGCTATGGCGAACAGTTTTCCGGCTGGGGGACCGGCGAATATGCCGAGGACCCAACCGCCAGCCATCGCAGCAGCGACTGGACGCGCAAGAATACGGTAGTCATGTCCTCGGGTGGCGGGATCTGCCGCTTGGTCAACGACGAAAATATCCTCAGCGAACGGGCTTTGAGTCTGGACGCATCCGGCGACATTCTCGGCACCTATCTGCGCAAAGCCGGCAAAAGCATGCGTTACGACAGCAAAACCGAGAGCGCGATGGAAGCCGCCAAAGCCGATGTACCCAAAGGTATGTTCACGGAAATGCCGGTGCATGGCTATATCCTGATGTTTCATTTGGAATTGCATCACCATGTTTGGGTGCATGTCGACGATACCCAGCCTTATGTGTATCAGCCGGAGTTGAAACAAAAGCTGATCCTGCCGCCCGAACAAACCGATTTGATCGACATCCTGACGGCGGAAATGGACATGCTGATGGACGACATCGTCGCCGGCAAATCCGGCGGTACCACGGTGCTGTGTGCAGGTCCGGCGGGGGTCGGCAAAACGCTGACCGCCGAGGTGTATTCGGAAATCATCAAGCGGCCCTTGTACCGGGTGCATTCCGGGCAGTTGGGTTTAAACGTCGCGGAGATGGAAAAAACCTTGAAGGACACTTTGATACGCGCCCAGCGCTGGGGGGCGGTGATGCTGATTGACGAAGCCGACGTTTACATCAAAAGCCGTGCCGACAACTTAGCCTCTAATGCAGTGGTGGGTGTGTTCTTGCGGGTGCTGGAGTATTTCAACGGCTTGTTGTTTCTGACCACCAATCGGGTCGATGACATCGACGAAGCGATCATTTCCCGCTGCATCGCCATGCTGCGCTACCACGCCCCGGACCACGCGGATAGATGCAAAATCTGGCGGGTGATGACTGAGCAATTTAGCTTGCCGGTCAAAGAAGAATTGATCGATGAATTGGCGGCCGTCTTTCCTGGCGCTACCGGTCGTGACATCAAGGGCCTGACCAAATTGGTCGCCAAGTTCTGCCAGCAAAAGAAATTGGCGCCGGAGTTGGAGGTATTTAAGCGCTGCTCGGTGTTTAGAGGCCTGGAGTTGCTGGACGAAGCCGCCTAATTTAAAAAATAGGGTGGCTGTTTGCATCGAATAGGGGTGAATCACAAATACACTTAGTATTGTTACTGTTTTATTAAGTAAAACAATAAATTACCGCTTGCGTGTATTGTTGAATTTTAATAAGCCGATATAGTGAATGCGAGATTTCGTTTCGACCGATAAACGGTCCGGGAGGCCAAATGAAGATCGCTAAGATAGGAAATACCGGCATAGCTATGCTGATCATTGTCATTGCCGGTTTGCTCGGCATATTACCGATGGGATTGGTGTTTTCCATATTGCTCTTTGCCGCATTGATGCGTGGTAGCGTGATGTTGATTGATAAAGCCATTGATAGCGGGGCACAAGCGAAGGAAATTGATCGGCATTAATGATATTTACCAATAGCCTGAAGTTTAGGAAAACCAATCCTTAGGACTCTGGTGGCCGGCATAAAAGTTAAGTTGTATACATTAAGCCCAACATTCGCATTTTGTTGGGCTTCGCTCTGCTCTCTATATTATTGCAATATCACAACCGGTTGAGCACCGTCGTGTCGGGCGGCTAGCGCCCCACCATAGTAGTACTCTTGGCAAAGGAGGGCATCGAGGACTTTGTCATCAATATCCGGCCATTGCCCAATAAGCTCGAATTCAACGGAGTCCATTTTGCGGAACATAATGTTCGAATTAACGGGCGCCGCCAGGCGTCCCGTTGAATGAGGGGTTAGGTTTCAATTTTTGATACTGAGCCATCGTCATTCAGGTAGCAAGCTTGATTTGCTAAAACGTCTTCCATGATGGCCCGCGCTGTATCGTTCAGAACGACCTCATCAGTAGTTTGGAAGCGATGCATTGTTAGGCGGTATTGAACTTCAGCGATACGAAGCAAGCCTAGCTCCGTTTTGTCGTATATATCGACTGGCTCCACAGTGCCTATACCTTCTTCTGTCATTGTTTCGTTAACGAACTGAACGAGACCAATTTTCTCTTCTCCATTCGCATCGAACAGCACGGTGTTTCGGTTCCACTGAGAAGCCATTGAAAAAGAAGTCAGCCCTCTTTCTTTGAGGAGCTCTTTGGCTTGTTCTTCGTCGTATTTGATTTGCAAGATATCCGTGTTCGGGGCAGTGAAATTTGAGGTGATGCTCACAGATTTGAGCAGGTGATTGACAGTGACTAGGCGAACGCCATTCGCTTTGGCTATGAGTACGGCGCCTTGTTGATACCCTACGGTAGTAGCAAATACTCCAGTGACGTTTCCAATGTCTTGGATGGTTCCGACAAAAGAAGCTACATCAGATTTTTTTACTCGACTGTTGTAGTGCTTGCATTCGATACAGGTCTTGTAGGTGACGCCAGCAACTTTGAATTCCCAATAGACATCAATTTGATACGTGGCCCCGGAACGGCCATTTATCTTCACGTTGTGAAGAACGTTTACGTTGTCAAATTGATCATTTCGGACGAGTGCCGCGTGAAGATCGCGTACAAGCACTTCATATTCAGTTGATATGCGTGTCATATACGAGGGGTTGGAACTTAACGTGGAGCTAAGGGGCGGCTGCCGGCTTGCCGGCAGGCGTCCCACTTGAGCGCAGGGTTAGAGCGCGCTTTGGGATGCGATCAGCCGGCGCTACCTTGGCGTTAAGTTTTGAAAGAGCTGAGACGGACACAGAGTGCAAATTTGTTTTCGTTGGCTTTCGGTTCTTCACGGCCTCCCAAGCGAGCGCGCCAGGGCCGTTGAATACCTCTGAAAATGTGCCATCGCTGTGAATTTGTATTCCGATGTAGTAGAGCGGGATGTGGTCAACCGGAAAGGTCAGATTCTTTTGCATTGTTGCTTTTATCTGAACAAGTCGGCCGTCACTGGCAGTTGCATCGTGGTGCTTTTGGATATCCTCAAATAGCTTGATGTCGTAAGCTTCTTCCGCCAATACCTCGCCGATGTCGCCGACCAATCGGCCATCGAGAGTGAATTGTTTTTTCTGTGTCTTGTACGACTGGCGCAATAGCTCAACAATCGCAAGCAATTGCCTAACTGCATCGGGAATGGTGATTGGCTTCTGAGGCATAAGCACTCTAACTACAATTAGACATCCTAAATGACGCAAAACATTGCGTCAAAACGATGTCAAAAAGTTTTAAAAAATAAAAATATCTTTTCATTTCAACTGTGTGTCTGCATTTAGCACTGCCTAAATCAAATTGGTTAACCATCAACAGATTACCCAGACTACTTCTGCAACCGACCCCGCCTCGCATCCATCGGATTCTGCTTTAAAGATCGATAAATCTCGACACGATCTTCGGCGCTGAGATTCTTGTCCAAATTACAAATTTGCCCAAAAATTCCGACCTTCTGCTGACCTAAATCGATTTCCGGAAACTCCCGCAAGATGCCGGAAGCTTCTATGGCTAGTTCGACGGTGGAATTTGCCGCCAGGCTGACAGGAATAAGTAGTTGCCGATCCGGCGTGGCGTAAGCCACTTCCACCGCTATCAAATCATCCGCCATACAAGGCTTTGGCACGTTGGGTGAAGGAGGTGACCATGGTGTTGCAGATTTGGTTGAACACCGGACCGAAGGCCAAATTGGCCAGCATGCCGGAGATTTCAAATTCCAGGTCCAGCGAGATTTTGCTGGCGTCCTCGCGCAGCGGCATGAAACTCCAAAAGCCCTCTAGCGAGGAAAACGGCCCGTCCAGCAAACTGATCTGGATTCGTCCGCCTTGATCGATCTTGTTACGTGTAGTGAAGGATTTATGAAAGCCTGCCTTGGCGATGTCGATTTGGCCTTCGACGATATTGCCTTCACGTTTCAGTATTTTGCTGCCCGAACACCAAGGTAAGAATTTGGGATACGACTCGATATCATCCACCAGGTCAAACATTTGTTTGGCGGAGAATTTGACCAAGGCGCTTTTTTGTACAACCGTGATCATTTACAGCACCCCGAGTACATGTAAGAAGACGATGAATACGGCAGCCGGCGCCACATATTTAATCAAAAATTGCCAGGCTTGAAAGCCTTGCGCAGGCAGTTCCAACTCTTGTTCGGCATGGGCTTGTTTCATCATCCAGCCGGCAAACACGGCGATGCACAAACCGCCCAAGGGCAGCATCAAGTTGGCGGTCAGGTAATCCAGCAGTTCGAACAGATTTTTATCGGAGATTTTAAAGTCGGACCAAATGTTAAACGAAAACACCACGGCCACGCCCAAGCTCCAGCAAGCAGCGCCTGCCCAGATACAGGCTTTTTGCCTATCGATATTTTTGTTTTCCACCAGCCAGGCTACGGTCGGTTCAATTAAGGAAATGGACGAGGTGAGGGCGGCGAAAAACAGCAGTACAAAAAACAGCACGCCGAATAACCAACCGCCGCTCATGTGCCCAAAGGCCAAGGGTAGGGTTTGAAAAATCAGACCAGGCCCGGTAGACACTTCTAACTGGTTGGCAAACACCAAGGGGAAGATGGCGATACCGGCTAACAAGGCTACCGCCGTGTCGGCGCCCGCGATGAAAAACGTGGTTTTGGCAATCGAGACATGACCGGGCAGGTAAGAGCCATACACCATAATGGCACCCATGCCCAAGCTAAGCGTAAAGAAGGCGTGGCCCATCGCGGTCAGCACCGCATCAGCGGTGATTTTGCTGAAATCGGGGCTGAATAGAAAGTGGATGCCTTGCGCGTAATAGCCTGATGCCATCGCATAAGCCACTAAAATGATCAGTATCACGAACAAGGCAGGCATCAAAAAGCGTACGGCTTTTTCCAGGCCGCCTTTTACACCACGCATCACGACTTGCATGGTGATGAACATAAACACGGTGTGCCAGAAAATTTGCTGGATCGGGCTGGCCATCAAGTTGTCGAATATCTCCTTAACTTCGCCGCCGTCGGTGCCGAAGAAGCCGCCGAAAAAGGCTTTAAAAATGTAAGCCATAGCCCAGCCGGCAATCACGCTGTAATAGGACAGAATTAAGAAACCGGCGATCATGCCCATCCAGCCCAAATAGCCCCAGCGCGGATCGACTTTGGCTTCGGCAGCTAGGGTTTGCATGGTGTTGATCGGGCTTTGCCGGCCGCGGCGGCCCAGCATGATTTCCGCCATCATGATCGGTATGCCGATGGCTGCCACGCAGATTAAATACACCATCACAAAAGCGCCGCCGCCGTTTTGGCCGGTGATGTAAGGAAACTTCCAAATATTACCCAAACCGACCGCCGAACCGGTGGCGGCCAGAATAAAGGCGAAACGGGAGGACCATTCGCCGTGAATGGATGGGGTTTTATCGGTCATGTTGGAGAGCCCTTGTGTTTTTATGTCGTTATTTAACGGGTGTGTGAGTAAAATATCAAAATTCACGTTTTCAGTCAGTTTAAAAAATCTTCGCTACGTAATGGCAGCCAAAAAATCCAAGAAGGACAACAAAGCCACCGATAACACCATTGCGGTTAATCGCCAGGCCTCCCACGAGTACACCATAGACGAGACTTTCGAAGCCGGTTTGGTATTGGAAGGCTGGGAAGTCAAAAGCCTGCGCGACGGTCGGATTCAACTCAAGGAAAGCTATGTCGAGATCAGGCGCGGCGAAGCCTGGTTGAGCGGTGCGCACGTGTCGGCGCTGCTGTCGGCATCTACCCATGTCAATCCCGATGCAGTGCGCAAGAAAAAATTGCTATTACACAGACGTGAATTGAACAAATTAATCGGCTCCGTGGAGCGCAAGGGTTATACCTTGATTCCGTTGTCGATGTACTGGATTAAGGGCCGTGCCAAGCTGAAAATCGGTTTGGCGAAAGGTAAAAAACTGCACGACAAACGCGCCGCATCCAAAGATAAGGATTGGCAGCGCGACCGCGCGCGCATCATGAAGCACGGCTAAGCTCGATGGCGACGCATCCCAATTTACTGGAGGCAGACAACAGCGTATTGCTGGTGGTGGACATTCAACAGCGTTTGTCGGCGGCGATGCCGGCTACCGACTTGCAACAAATGCTCTCGCACGGTCAGCGCTTACTGAAAGCCGCCGAGCTGTTGGATGTGTCGGTGTTAGTGACTGAACAGTATCCGCAAGGGCTAGGTTCCACTCAAGCAGAGATTAGCGAGTGTTTGCCCGGCAGTGCCCGGATTTTCAGTAAAACCGGTTTTTCTTGTTGCGCCGCGGACGGTTTCAAGCAAGCCCTGGCTGACACCGGTCGGCAGCAAGTTCTTATTATTGGTCAGGAAGCGCATGTGTGCGTGTTGCAAACCGCGCTTGAGTTGGTAAGTGCAAACTATCAAGTGCATGTGTTGGCTGATGTAGTTTGCTCGCGCCAAGTCCAGCACAAAGATTACGCCTTGCAGCGCATGCAGCAGCAAGGTGTTACGTTGAGTTGTCACGAATCCGTGTTGTTCGAATGGTTGCGGGATGCTCGGCATAGTCATTTCAAAACTATTTCAGCGCTTTTGCGCTAGTGCCACGGGGGATTAATGCTAAGGAAGGGATGGAACGCGGTCTTACTGGGACTGTTGCTGATACAAGGTTGTGCGGAGCCGCTGCCGCCGTTGCATACTTTTAGCGGTTTTGCGCAAGGGACCACCTACCATATTAGCTATTGGGCGCCGCAAGCCCTGGACGAGGCGCAGATCACCGCCGAAGTTGAAAAAGTTTTCCTGGATTTGGATAAAACCTTATCCAATTACCGACCTGATTCGCTAATCGAGCAGTTCAATGCCAACGCATCGACGAATGCTCAGCCAGTTGGCGAGGAAATCGTGGCTTTGGTTAAAATCGCGCAGAACGTCAGCGCCCTGAGCCAGGGGTGTTACGATTTGACGATCAAACCTTTGTTCGAGCTTTGGGGCTTCATGGGTGATGATTTGACTATTCCCGACGATGCAACGTTACAGGCCGCTTTGGCGAATGTCGGCATGGACAAGTTGCAGTTGGTGGACGATAGCCATATATCAAAAAAACTGCCGAGGTTGCGTGTCGATGTGTCGTCGATAGCTCAGGGTTACAGCGTAGAGAAAATCAGCAATGCGCTGCAGGCGATGGGTATCCAAAACTACTTGGTGGAAATAGGCGGCGAGTTGAAAGCGCTGGGTAGCAAACCGGACGGCAAGGCTTGGCGGATTGCGGTAGAAAAACCGCTGCCGGGCGAACAAAAAATGCATAAGGTCGTGACCTTGCCGAAAGACAGCCCCATGTCGGTGATGACTTCCGGCACATATCGGCATTATTTTGACGTCAAAGGTAAACGCTACAGCCACATCCTCGATGCCCGTAGTGGCGCACCGGTTAGTCACGATTTAGTGGCGGTCAGTGTATTTAATGAAAGTCCGACTATCGCCGATGCCTGGTCTACCGCTTTGTTATGCCTGGGGCAAGAGGAGGGGATGAAACTTGCCGATGCCGAGAAATTGCAGGTGATGTTTATTCAGCAGCAAGGCACCGAGTTTTTGGAAAGTAAAACTAGAGCCTTGACCATGTCCACCCAAGTGACGATTAACTAGGCTTAGTTCTATCGTGGTAGTATCCGCGCAAAACTAAATCGGGGGAGATTTTATGTGGGGTATAAACGATCACTTGACGTTCGCCGTGCATGGTGGCGGCGACAACGGCGGCGGAGTAGCTGGCGGGGTGGAGAGCTTATTGTCCTTCCTGGAAGTCCTGGTGCGGCAATCTCCGGCGGAAAGCTTTAATAGTGTGTTGCCAGGTATTGCCGCGCTTCAGAATATTCATCCCCTGCTGGTGCATTTTCCAATTGCGTTGCTGACCTTGTTCTTTACATTGGATTTGATCGGCAGCTTGGCGAAGCGCACCGAGTGGCGGCAGATTGCCGGTGCATTTTTGTATCTGGGTACTGTGTTCGCCGCGCTTACCGTGGCGGCGGGTTTAGTGGCGGCAGGGAGTGTGGCGCATGGTGGGGATGTTCACGAGATCATGGAGCATCACGAACATCTGGGTATCTCGGTATTGAGTCTGGCTACTGCGCTGTCGGCGTGGCGTTTGTTTAGCAAAGGGCTGATAGCCGGACCGGCAAACACGCTGTATTTATTACTGGCGGCGATTTTATCGGCTTTGCTGGCTTTTACCGCCGATCTGGGTGGGCTGATGGTTTATAAGCATGGTGTGTCCGTGCAAGCGGCAGATCAGGTCAATCGCGCGGCAGCACTGGCCCATGAACACGAGGGCGTTGCGCTGCAGAATTTGCCTGCAACGCCTGACGAAACCGAAGTTGAAGATTTGAATCCGGAAGATAGCCATCAGGATGAAACGCCGCATGGCGCTGCCGGTCATCATCACAACCATGATCATGCGCATTGACGCATGCCTGATGAGCCACCGGACGAAGGCTGACAAGGGTCAGCCTTTTTTTATTGGCGCGGACATGACATATCGGATACCTGTGTTATCCTACGCCGCCATTTTTTATGAGGCTTTCGATGCGTACCCGCGTTAAAATTTGCGGCTTTACCCAAGTGGAAGATGCGCTTTATGCGGCCAATTTGGGCGTCGACGCGATTGGGTTGGTGTTTTATCCGCCTAGTCTAAGAAACATCAGTATTGAACAAGCCGCAAGCATCAGTAGAGCGTTGCCAGCTTTTGTTAACGTGGTAGCCTTGTTCGTCGATGCTGAGCCGGCTTTGATCCGCGAAGTATTGAATAAAGTAAGGGTGGATTGCCTGCAATTTCATGGCGACGAGCCTGGTGAGGATTGCCGGATTTACGATAAATCGTATATCAAAGCCATTCGCATGCAATCCGATACCGACGTCGTAGGATTGCAACAGCAGTACCACGATGCGGCCGGGTTACTGTTGGATGCTTATCATCCGGGCGTGCAGGGCGGCAGCGGTAGCAGTTTTGACTGGGATTTGATTCCAAAGGCCCGCAGTTTGCCGATCATTCTCGCGGGTGGATTGATGCCGGAAAATGCCGGGGAAGCGATTAAAGCGGTAAAACCGTATGCGCTGGATGTCAGCAGCGGTGTTGAGGCCGGGAAAGGCATCAAGGATGCGGCGAAAATGGCTGCTTTCATAAGAATAACTAATCAAGCGACTTGAGAACTATGACAGATAGATACGATATGCCGGATACCCGGGGCCATTTCGGGCCTTACGGCGGTATTTTTGTTGCGGAAACGCTGATGCCGGCCATAACCGAACTGAACGAAGCCTACCAGCGCTATATGCTGGATCCGGAGTTTATTGCCGAGCTGGATGCGGATCTGCGCGATTATGTTGGTCGGCCGTCGCCGCTGTATCACGCCGAACGCTGGAGCCAGCATCTGGGCGGTGCGCAGATTTATCTGAAGCGTGAAGATCTCAATCACACCGGCGCGCACAAGGTAAATAACACTGTTGGGCAAGCTCTGCTGGCGAAGCGCATGGGCAAGACTCGTATCATCGCCGAAACCGGCGCTGGCCAGCACGGCGTTGCTACTGCCACTGTCGCTGCGCGCCTGGGTTTGGAATGCGTAGTGTATATGGGCGCTGTCGATGTCGCGCGCCAAGCCTTGAATGTATATCGGATGAAGTTGCTTGGCGCTACCGTGGTACCGGTCGAGTCAGGTTCCAAAACCCTGAAAGACGCGCTGAACGAAGCCTTGCGCGATTGGGTCACCAATATCGACAATACTTTTTACATTATCGGCACCGTAGCTGGTCCGCATCCTTATCCTGCTATGGTCCGTGACTTCCAGGCCGTGATAGGCCGGGAAGCTCGCCAGCAATGTCTGGATCAAGCCGGCAAATTGCCCGATGCTTTGGTTGCTTGCGTTGGCGGTGGTTCCAATGCCATCGGTTTGTTCTATCCGTTTATCGACGATGCCGGTGTGAAGATGTATGGTGTCGAGGCTGCCGGCGACGGTATCGAAACCGGTCGTCATTCCGCGCCGTTATCGGCCGGCAGACCCGGCGTATTGCACGGCAATCGCACCTATCTGATGGCCGACGACGACGGTGAGATTATTGAAACCCATTCGATTTCCGCCGGTCTGGATTATCCCGGTGTCGGCCCGGAGCACGCCTGGTTGAAAGATACCGGCCGCGCTCAATATCCGAATATTACTGACGATGAGGCCCTGCAAGGCTTTCATGCTCTGACCAAAATGGAAGGCATTATCCCGGCGTTGGAGTCCAGCCACGCGATGGCTTACACGATGAAACTGGCGCCCACCATGCGCAAGGATCAAATTATTATCGTCAACCTGTCCGGACGCGGCGACAAAGACATGCACACCATTATGCAACGCGAGGGCATCAGTCTATGAGTCGTTTAGCCAACAAATTTGCTGAATTAAAAGCCTCCGGGCGCAAAGCCTTGATCCCTTTTATTACAGCCGGCGATCCTTATCCGGAATTTACCGTACCACTGCTGCATGAAATGGTGGCAGCTGGCGCCGACTTGATCGAATTAGGCGTACCTTTCTCCGATCCAATGGCTGATGGACCAGTGATACAACGCGCCAGCGAGCGGGCTTTATCTCATCATGTCGGCTTGCGGAAAGTATTGAGCATGGCCATGGAGTTTCGTAAAACCGATCAGGACACCCCATTGGTGTTGATGGGCTATTTAAATCCGATAGAAATCATGGGTTACGAAGACTTTGCGAATGCCGTACAGCGCGCTGAGGTTGATGGTGTATTGACGGTGGATTTACCGCCGGAAGAGTCCGAGTCTTGTGTTCGCATGCTGCGCGAGCGTGGCATTGATCAGATCTTTTTACTGGCACCGAACACCAATGCCGAAAGGATCCAGAAAATGGATGCAGTGGGCAGCGGTTACTTGTATTACGTGTCTCTGAAAGGCGTCACGGGTGCCGGCCATCTAGATACCGCCGATGTCGAAGAAAAGTTGCAACTCATTCGCCAGAATACCGCACTGCCTGTAGGTGTTGGTTTTGGTGTTAAAGATGCCGATACGGCGAAAACCATTGCAGCGATTGCCGACGGCGTCGTGGTGGGTAGCGCGTTGATCAGTAAAATAGAAGCGAATCTCGATGATCCTCAGCGAGCCAAGCATGAGATCATCACTTTATTGAAATCCATGCGTGCAGCCATGGATCTTTAAGCTTTCAAGCGGAGACTACACCGAATGAGTTGGTTTGAAAAACTGGTTCCCTCTGCCATCAGAACCGAATCCTCGCAGAAAAAAACCACCGTGCCGGAAGGCTTGTGGAATAAATGTCCGCGTTGCGATGCGATTTTGTTTAACGCCGAGCTGGAGAAAAACTTAAGCGTTTGCCCAAAATGCGATCACCATTTACGCATTTCGGCGCGTAAACGCCTGAATATGTTTTTGGATGAAGATGGACGTCAAGAAATCGGTGCTGGATTAAAGCCCAGCGATCCTTTGAAATTTAAGGACAGCAAGCGCTATAAAGACCGGATTAGTCAGGCGCAAAAACAAAGCAACGAAAACGATGCGTTGGTGGTGATGAAGGGCACGCTAAAAGGTGTCGGTATCGTTGCGGCGGCGTTTGATTTTGGTTTCATGGGCGGCTCGATGGGTTCGGTGGTTGGCGAGCGATTCGTGCGCGGCGTAAACGAAAGTTTGCGTTCGGGCGTGCCGTTCATCGTCTTTACTGCCAGCGGCGGTGCCAGAATGCAGGAGTCTTTGTTCTCCCTGTTTCAAATGACAAAAACCAGCGCAGCCTTAACCAAACTAGCCGAAGCCGGAATTCCTTATATTTCCTTCATGACCGACCCCACCATGGGTGGTGTTTCTGCTAGTCTGGCGATGTTAGGCGATATTAACGTCGCGGAGCCGGATGCCTTGATCGGCTTTGCCGGCCCGCGAGTCATCGAGCAAACCGTGCGCGAGAAGCTGCCGGAAGGTTTCCAACGTAGCGAATTTCTGCAGGAACATGGTGCCATAGACATGATCGTTGATCGCCGCGAGATGCGCGATAAAATAGCCAGCATTCTGGCTATTATGTGCGCCGGCAGCAGCGCCGACGTGGTCGGAGTGATTGCCACCAGCGAGCCATTAAGCAATCAGGGTGAGAGCGATAATCTGCAGTCTCAGGAATAAATACGGTCGAAATGACACGTTTTGATTCGCTGCAAGCCTGGTTGGATTGGCAGGAAAAACTACATCCTCGGCCTATCGATTTAGGGTTGGGAAGAGTTGCCGGCGTATATCGGCAGCTTAATCCCGAACAAAAAAAACCGCTAACCATCACCGTTGCCGGTACCAACGGCAAGGGTTCCTGCGTGGCGTTTCTGGAAGCGATCTATCGGGCCGCGGGCTACCGGGTTGGCGCTTACACATCGCCGCATATTTTGCGCTATAACGAACGCATTCGTATTGATGGTGTGCCGGTCGAGGATGCTTTGATTTGCGATGCTTTTACCCGCATTGATGGGGCGCGCGGCGAGACCAGTTTGAGCTATTTCGAGTTTGGCACGTTGGCGGCTTTGAGTATTTTCGCCGAGGCAGATCTGGATATACAGTTACTGGAAGTCGGTTTAGGCGGCAGACTTGATGCGGTGAATATTATTGACCCCGATGCAGCGATTGTGACGACGATAGCACTTGATCATGTGGATTGGCTGGGGCATACCGAAGAAGCCATCGGTCGGGAAAAAGCCGGCATTTTTAGATCCGGTGTGGCGGCTATAATCGGCGATGCGCAAGCGCCACGCTCAGTAGTCGAAGTAGCCGAGCAAGTCGGAGCCATTGCGCTGCAAATGGACAGTGAATTCAGTTATCAAAAACAGCGCGATAGCTGGGAATGGCGCTCTGCGGATAAGCAAATACATCGCTTGCCGGCGCCGGCGTTTAAGGGCGAGCACCAATATCGAAATGCTTCCGCGGCGATAATGGCTATAAACACCCTACAGCCTCTATTAGCGGTCAGTGACGATGCAATTCGGCAAGGCTTGGAAAGTGCCCGGCTATCAGGACGTTTTCAGTTGATTGTCGGCGCGCCGCGCATTTTGCTTGACGTAGGGCACAACCCGCAGGCTGTGCAAACATTGATCAACTATTTGTCTGAATACTTCCCCGAGATCAGAATACATGCAGTTTTTGCGATGATGCGGGATAAAGATATTGCCGGCGTATTGAACATGATGCGCGACAGAGTGACCACGTGGTATTTGGCGCCACTTGCTAATCCTCGCGCTGCAACTCCGGATATGTTAGAAACCATTTTTCAGCAACAAGGCCTGGATAATGTCCGTAGCGGTTTTACCGATTTTACCGAGGCATTTCAAACTGCCCGGCAAAATACCGGACAGGACGACTTGCTTTTGATTTTTGGTTCTTTTTTTCTAGTATCCGAATATTTATCGAAATTTTCTTAGAGGTGATCAGAATGGATCAAGAGTTAAAGCAGCGATTGATTGGTGCGGCGGTCATTACCGCGTTGGCGGCGATTTTCGTACCAATGTTATTTGACGACCCGATAGACGAAACCGGCAAAAGCATCAATGAATTGAAAATCCCCGAGCTGCCTGCCAAGGCTCAGGACGTGGAAATCATGCCTTTGCCGGAAAAAGTTGAAGAGGTAGCGGAAACTCTGCCGGCCGAGACTGCGCCCAAACAAACGATGAAAGTGCTGGAAGAAGGCGAATCGGAAGCCGAGTTGGAAGCGCCCAAGCCGCAGGTTAAATTGACTGCCAAAGAGACCGTGCCGGCGCCACGCAGTCTGCCGGCCGCCAAACCCGCTGCGCCATCGGCGGCGGTCGCGCAAGTCGATGAAGAACCTGCTGAAGCGGAAGATGTGCCGCCGGCAGTCCTCACTAAACCGAGCAAATCGCCTGTGCCTGCCGTCCAGCCTTTACAAGCGGTGAGTCCAACGCCGAAAGTGCTTAAACCGGTTAACAAATTACCTGAACCTAAAACAGAGGTGGCAGCAACGCCTGTGCCGGCACTAGCCGTCACGCCGGCCAGTAAAGCGCCTGTGGCAGCTGCCGAGGACAGCAATCGCTGGTATTTGCAGGTGGGTACGTTCAGTCAAAAACCCAACGCAGTCAGTTTGCAGGATAATCTCAAGCAACAAGGTTTCGCCGCATCGGTTAGAGAGGTTGCCAGCGATAAAGGTACTGTGTTTAAAGTACGCATAGGGCCTATCGTTGATAAAGCCAAGGCTCAGGCGGTTAAGGCCAAATTGGCGCAAATTAACGTCAACAGTTTTGTTTCGGCGGACGAATAGCCCTTTGCCAACGTCGTTTTGTTTGATTTAGCCGGCTAGATCATGTTGGATTTTGTACCCTGGGCCAAGTTGCTGTGGGTGGATTACGTCGTCATCTCCATTATCTTGATTTCGGCGATAATGGGCCTACTGCGCGGATTTGTTAAAGAAGCGTTTGCATTGGTGCTTTGGATAGTGGCGGTATGGGTGGCAACGCAGTACTGCCGCGATGTTTCGGTATTGTTGCAATCGACCATCAGCTATCCTTCGGCCAGAATCGCCGCCGCGTTCGCGTTGCTTTTTTTCGCCACCTTAATTTTGGGTAGTTTAATCAGTTTTTTGCTGAGTCAGCTTATCGAGAAGACCGGCTTGACCGGTAGTGATCGTCTGCTGGGTATGTTATTCGGTATTGCCCGCGGGGCGGTACTGGTTTCCTTGTTGGTGATGCTGGCCGGGCTAACGCCGTTGCCGGAAGATCCCTGGTGGAAACAATCCCTTCTCATTCCTCCGTTCCAAGCCTTGGCGATGTGGTTGAAAACCCACATGCCGACCGGTTTGGCGGATTACATCCATTATCGATAACTTGGGTCTGCTATGTGTGGTATTGCCGCTATTGTTTCCAATCAAAGTGTTAATCAGGATTTATACGACGCCCTGACGGTACTTCAGCACCGGGGTCAGGATGCCGCCGGTATTGTCACGTGCGACGGTAGCCGTTTGCATTTGCGTAAGGATAACGGTTTGGCGCGGGATGTATTTTCCAGCAAGCAAATGATGAAGCTGAAAGGCAATATGGGCATTGCCCATGTGCGCTATCCGACCGCGGGTTGCACCAGTTCCGCGGAAGCCCAACCTTTTTACGTGAACTCGCCGTTCGGTTTGACCTTGGCGCACAACGGCAATCTGACCAATACCGAAGAACTGAAATATCAGGTGTTCATGGATGACCAACGTCACATCAATACCGATTCAGATTCCGAAGTATTGTTGAACGTATTCGCGCATGAATTGGCGCAATTCGGCAAACTCAAACTAACCGTGGATGACGTGTTCCAGGCCGTCAGTGCCGTGCATAAGCGTATTCGCGGCGCCTATGCCGTGGTGGTGATGATCGCCGGTTTCGGCGTACTGGGTTTCCGAGACCCACATGGCATTCGCCCCATTGTGTTTGGCAAACGCAAAACCGAGGATGGCACTGATTACATGATCGCTTCCGAAAGCGTGGCGCTGGACGTGTTGGATTTTCAATTGATACGCGACATCGAGCCGGGCGAAGCCGTGTTCATCGAAGCGGATGGTCAGTTACATACCCGGCAATGTACCGAATTAGTCGATCATTGCCCGTGTATTTTCGAATATGTGTATTTCGCCCGGCCGGATTCGATCATCGACAATATTTCGGTGTACAAAGCCAGAATGCGGATGGGCAGAAAACTGGCAGAAAAAATTCAACGGGAATGGCCGGACCACGACATCGACGTGGTGATTCCGATTCCGGATACCAGCCGCACCGCTGCGTCCCAGATTGCCCACGACCTAGGTGTGAAGTTTCGCGAAGGCTTTATGAAAAACCGCTATATCGGCCGGACTTTCATAATGCCTGGACAAAAAATGCGCAAAAAATCGGTCAAGCAAAAACTGAATGCTATTTCGCTGGAATTTGACGGTAAGAATGTATTGTTGGTAGACGATTCCATCGTGCGCGGCACGACTTCCGAGCAGATCATCCAGATGGCCCGCGATGCCGGTGCCAAGAAAGTATATTTTGCGTCTGCGGCGCCGCCGGTTCGTTATCCCAATGTCTATGGCATTGATATGCCTGCCGCGCATGAGTTAATAGCGCACGACCGTACCGAGGAGGAAATTTGCCAGGCCTTGGGCGCGGATAAGCTGATTTATCAAAGCTTGGACGATCTGATCGAAGCGGTCGGTAGAGGTAATCCGGACATCAAGCATTTCGATACCTCATGCTTCAGCCACGATTACATTACCGGCGATATCGACGATGCTTATCTGGCGCGCATCGAAGCCTTGCGCAATGACAATGCGCAGGAATTGCGCAACAGCAGCAGCTTTATCATAGAGATGCAGGTTGCAAAGTAACAGGACCCGAAATGAGTGAATTTGATTGGCAAGATTATGCCCCAGAAACTCAGGCCATCCGCACTGGGCACAAGCGTACTCACGAAGACGAACATAGCATCCCGATTTTTGCTACCTCCAGCTATGTGTTCAAATCGGCTGAGGAAGCGGCGCTGCGCTTTACCGGAAAGCAACCCGGCAATATCTACTCACGCTTCACCAACCCGACCGTCAGCGCGTTTCAAGAGCGTTTAGCGTATCTGGAAAAAGGCGAGCGCTGCCTGGCGTTTGCGTCGGGCATGGCGGCGATCATGGCGGTGGGTATGGCTCTGCTGAAGGCTGGCGACCATGTAGTCTGTTCGCGCAGTGTGTTCGGCAACACGGTACTGACTTTCCAAAATTATTTCGGCAAATTTGGCGTCGAGACCGATTTCGTCAGCTTGACCGATCCGGCGGCCTGGGAAGCGGCGATTAAGCCTAATACCCGGTTTCTGTTTCTGGAAACGCCGTCCAATCCTTTAATTGAAATCGCCGACATTCGGGCCATAGCCGATATAGCACATCGGCATGGCGCGCTCTTGGTGGTTGATAACGTGTTCTGCACGCCGATCTTGCAGCAGCCATTAACCTTGGGCGCCGATTTGGTGGTGCATTCCACGACCAAATACATCGATGGCCAAGGGCGTTGCGTCGGCGGCGCGGTGGTAGCCAACGAAGAATTAATCGAAAAATACGTGTATCCCTATCTGCGTACCGGCGGCGCGACGATGAGCCCGTTCAATGCCTGGGTGTTTCTGGGTGGACTGGAAACGCTGGCTTTGCGCATGAAAGCGCATTGCGATAGTGCGTTTGAACTGGCCAAATGGCTGGAGCAACAACCGGCTGTAGCCAAGGTGCATTACCCCGGATTGGAATCGCATGCCCAGCACGAGTTGGCTAAGCGCCAGCAGACGCATTTCGGCGCAGTGGTCAGTTTCGAATTGCAAGGCGGTAAAGATCACGCCTGGCAGCTGATTGACTCGACACGCATGTTGTCGATCACGGCGAATCTAGGCGATGTCAAAACCACTATCACCCATCCCGCAACGACCACGCATGGCCGGTTGACGCCGGAAGCGCGCGCCGAGGCTGGAATCAAAGACAGCTTGGTGAGAATTTCGGTGGGCTTGGAAAACATCGATGACATCAAGGCCGATTTGCTTAACGGACTGACAAGTTAATGATGGTGCGGGGCGGTCAAGCCTGCTGTCTCGCCACGCAAATCCAAAATTAAGCTATCTTTGACCGACGTTATAGAGAGATTGCGATCATGTTTCAGGATAGAAAAGAGTACCGAAAAAACTTTAACGCGGAAGGCCAACTGTTTGTGGGTGGCGAAACCTTGCAACTGAATTGCTACGATGTGTCGCTGAAAGGTGCGATGGTCGAAGTCAGTCCTGGCGATTTGCTCACCACTATTCAGGATTTCGAAGCGTTGCTGAACGAAGACCGGCAAGCTGAAATATTTGTCGCCGAATTAATGTTGGCCGGCGAGGTGGATATTGTTTGGGTTAAAAGGGAACGCAACCGCATCATGATGGGCCTGGAGTTTCGGGATGTCGTGCATAACGCCCACAAACTCTGGCGCAAGCGGTGCGGTTACCGCAAACTCGAAGCGTTTAAAGCCGAATTGTTTATCGACAAGGAACGCTTCAACGTGGAAGGTGTGAATCGTTCGGTACAGGGTATGTGCCTGAAATTAAGCGGTCATCATTCCTGTATTAAGGTCAACGCTCCGGTTAAGTTGTTGGCTGCTGAACTGGGATTGAGCGCTTTGGGCAAAGTGGTTTGGGTAGAGAGCAACGAGCTGACCACTCGCCTTGGTCTGCAATTGGTCATCGTTAAATAAAGTCAGGTTAACCCGCTTGCGCCGGATCATTCGCTCTGGTGAGTTTTGGGCCAGACGTTAACGTGCACAATACGAATATGTATATCGCAGTTGGACTCATTTAGTTAGAAACGAGTCCAAAAATTCATGTCAAAACCCGTGCTGACCTGCTTAAGCGTTTAATAGCGGATCCAGTTCATGGCTCATATCAAGCGCATGCAAATCATCAAACCCCCCAATATGCCGCTCACCGATATAGATTTGCGGTACCGTGCGACGTTTGGTTTTTTCCATCATTTGCTGGCGTAGTCCAGGTTCGGCATCCACATTGATTTCCGTATAGCCGACGCCTTTGCGATCAAAAAGTTTTTTTGCCATGGTGCAATACGGGCAGAACTTCGCGGTGTAAATGATAATTTCCGGCATGAGAAAAAATTAATAAATGCTAATGAATGAAGGTATTCTAAAGCGACGGCTGCTTTTGCTCAATAGTCATGGCCTTGGCGAGTTCCTCGATTAATAAGCAGGACGCTGCGGGTAAGGTCGCGCCAAACGCCACAATCCCGTCAGCGTGACCAAGCATGCTGAATAATCCAGTTTGTTGCAGTCTACCTGTGGCAAATAACTCGGCAACGGCGTTGGCCATTTCCGGGGTGCCGTAGGGCACGTCTGCCGCAGTAAAAGCCAGATTCAGCCGGTCGGTTTGCAACCACAACTCCGGGCAGTGCACATGTATCACGGCACCAATCGCCGGGTGTTGACGATAAACGCTGGCGTGGGTGAGTGCTTCCGAGGACGGTTGAGATAAGCCGCGCGACTTGATGGTATTACGTTCCGGCGATGCGCTTTCGATCAGCGCATAGTGTTGCTTGTTAAGGACCGGCAAGTGTCCGGTTTGCGTGCCGGAGATCAAAAACGCCTGACCACCGGGAGCCAAGCGTCGACTGATATTGCCAAATCCCAGCCCAGCGTATTTTTCGGCGATTTGCCCAATCAGCCGCAAGCGATAAAACAGGCTGCGCCAGGCGTTGAGTTCGCTGATATCAATGTCTGCCGCGAACTCGCCATGCTGATGATCAAGGCGATATTTAATAACACCTTCCAGTTCGCTCAATCCGTTTTCCATTCTTATAATGTGTTTTAAGATTTATTTTTTATCCAGCCAACGCATGAAACCAAATTTTTTAAGACCCGGCTTTGCCTTTTGTTTGCTGTTTTTATTGATCAGTTTAAACCTTGCCCACGCCGCAAATCAAAATACAGCGATTAAAGTGCTATCGCTTGCCGACATACAACAACGTATTCAGACCGTCAAAGACAAGCAAAATCTGCCTGAAGAACAAAAAAAACGGATTCTGGCCGCTTATCAGGAGAGCGAAGATAACCTCAATGAACTGGAGGCCCAGGATAAACAGGCTGAGTCGTTCAAGCAGGCATTAAACAGCTTGCCCCTAGAAGTGAAGCAATTGGCAAGACAAATAGCCGAGGCCGAAAGCAATTTGAAAACTCGTAAGCCGGAGAAGCTCACGATTTTTCCGACGGATGAGTTGGAGCAACGTCTGCTTATCGAAAAAACCCGGCTTAGCGATATGGATGCGGAGATCAGCCGTATCGAAGCCACGTTGGGCGAACTGAGCGGCCGCCCGCAATTGATCAGGGAAAAAGTATCCGAAATCAAAAGCAAGCAGGCTGCCAGTCAGCATGAACAACAAGTCTTGGCGTCTGAGTCCGGCGATAATCTCTATCAAAAAGAAGCCAGACAGGTACAGTTGGATAGCCGGATTCGCTTGTTAAACAGCACGCTGAAAACGCTGGAGCTGGAAAATCTTAGCAATCCTCTGCAATTACAAACCAATAAAGATCGTGTCCATCTGTTGACCTTGCAGCGCGAGCAGCAGAGCTTGGTGATTGCCGACCTCGATAATTTCCTGCTTGAGCGGCGTCAGCAGGAAACCGACAAAGAACAGGCGGCGTTATTGCAAGCTGAAAAAGAAGCCGAGGGCAAGCATCCGTTAATTCGCGCTGCCACGAAAGAGAACATGCAGTTCAACCGCAGTTTGCAGGAAATCAATAAAAACATGGAGCAATACTCGCTCCAAAAAAATGAAATAGACGTTCGTTATAAACAGCTGGAAAAAGATTTCCAAAGTGCCGAACAAAAAATCAGTCTGGCGGGTTTAAGCCCGGCCTTGGGTAATTTACTGCGGGAACAGCGCCGCAATTTGCCGCAACGCAAACAATACAGCAGCTTGGGCGATGAGATTCAAAATCAGATCGCGCTGGCGAGCCTGGAAATGTTCAAGCTGGATGAAACCAAAAAAGGCCTGGTCGATATAAATCAGCTGTTGTTGGCGCGGATGGCGCAGTTGCCGGAAGCCACACCTGAGTCGGACAAACTGCGGGTGCGCACCGAATTGCGAATGTTGCTGAACGATCAGAAAGATCTGGTGGCAAGATTGGCTAACGGTTACAACGAATATGGCCGCGTGCTGGGCGATGTCGATTTTAGTTTGCAGCAAATGCTGGGTATAGCCGACAAATTTAGCGCGTACTTGGATCAACGCTTGCTTTGGGTGCCCAGCGCTCGGGTGATCGACAAATATTTCCTGCAAGATATTTTCTCCTCCTTGCTGTGGTTTATGAGTCCTGGCAACTGGTTGGGAGTGCTCAGTGGCTTTTGGGACGGTATCAGTCATTTCCCGTTGCTGGCTCTCGGTGGTTTGAGTGTCGTGATATTTCACTGGCGCTTTCGCGCCGGCGTCAAACAGCGCTTGACGGAGCTGTTAGGAAAAAAAGCCGCCAATCGAGAGTTTGCGGACATTTTATCCAGCTTGCTTTATCTGTTAATGCTCTCCTTGTCCGGTCCGTTGCTGATGGCTTGGATGGCCGGGGTGTTGATCCTGAATGTCCGGGCCGATCTGTTTAGCCATGCTTTTGCCGAAGGCCTTACCGCTACGGCCGTGTCCTTGTGCATGGTGCAATTTGTGTTTCGTTTGTTTAAACCGGGCGGCGTCGCGGACACCTTGTTGCAATGGCCGCAACATGCGGTTCGATTACTTTACGCGCAGATGAAATGGGCACGATTCGTTCTCGTACCTTGCGTGTTTATCACCGCGATGACCGGTAGCGATTTGTTTTCGGAACACAGTCATGCCTTGGGTAGAACGGCAATGATCGTGATGATGTTGATGATGAGCTATGTGTTGCATCGCCTTACGCAACCCTTGACCGGTTTAGGCAAGAACTTCTATCAACAATCCGCCGGCTGGCTCAGCAGTATGCGTTATCTCTGGTATGGCATTGCCGTGCTGACGCCATTGGTCATCATCGGCTTTGCGGTGGCGGGCTATTACCAAAGCGCATTGGAGTTACAGGCTAAGCTACTACTGACCCTACGTTTGATTTTTATCACCGTATTGTTCCAGGGCCTGGTATTGCGTTGGTTGCGCAATACCGAGCGGCAATTAGCCTTAAAAAACGCGAGGCAGAAACGCAAACAAGTCGAGCAAGCCGCTGTGAGTAGCGCCAATCTGGAAGGTGGGTATGCGATCGAGGAGCAATTACTGGATATTTCCAAAATCAACCAGCAAAGCCATAAGCTTTTGACCACGGTGGTGATGGTGATCATGTTGATGGGTTTCTGGATGATCTGGAGCGATATTTTGCCGGCCTTGACCGTTTTCGACCAGGTCGTGCTGTGGCAGCACAGCGAAATGGTAGAAGGTAAGGAAACATTGCAACCCATCACACTGATCAATTTGTTGATTTGCCTGGTGTATAGCGCTCTGGCTTTTGTGTTTGCCAGCAACTTTCCGGCCTTGGTGGATTTGGTAACCGCCGGCAAGTTTGCGATGACTGCCGGCAGTCGTTACGCATTAATCCAATTGGTGCGTTATTCCCTGATAACGGTGGCCTTTTTGGCGGTGGCCAACGAGCTGGGTGGCAGTTGGTCGCAAGTGCAATGGTTGGTGGCGGCGTTGTCGGTGGGTTTAGGTTTTGGTTTGCAGGAGATTTTCGCGAACATGGTGTCGGGCATTATTTTGTTGTTCGAGCGGCCGATTCGTGTGGGTGATACGGTCACGGTCGGCGATGTGACCGGCCGGGTCAGCCGCATTCAAATGCGGGCCACGCATATTGTCGATTGGGATAGAAAAGAGTTGGTCGTGCCGAATAAAACCTTTATTACCGACCGATTGATCAACTGGACGTTATCGGATACCGTCACCCGGGTGGTGGTCCCGGTCAGCGTGGCCTACGGCACCAGCGTAGAGATGGTCGAGGAAATTCTGGCAGATGCGGTAAAAAGTATCGAACAAGTACTGAGTGACCCGGAACCGTTGGTAATCTTTATTGGTTTTGGTGATAGCGCCCTACAGTTCAAAATTAACGTATTTGTCCGCGAACTCAGCGATAGGACGGTGGTTACCCATCGTCTGCACACGAAAATTTACGAAGCCTTGCTGGCCCATCATATCGAGATACCTTATCCGCAGCGCGATGTACACATCCGATCAGTCGCGAAAGGCATATTGAACGAATGAGGTGCGGTTTATTAGCCGATTTCAATATAAAGCCATTCTGTAATAAAATGGCCGCCCTTTGAACCTGGCTTTGGCTCTTTAACTATGCGTTGTCCGTTTTGCTCAGCACAAGATACTCGGGTAATCGATACCCGCTTGGCCGACGATGGCGATCAAGTCAAACGCCGCCGGGAATGCGTGGCCTGCAAAGAGCGGTTTACCACCTTTGAAGTGGTTGAATTGACCCTGCCGCGCATCATCAAACGCAACGGCGCCCGGCAGAGCTTTGACGAAGCCAAACTGCGGGCCGGCATGCAGCGAGCCCTGGAAAAGCGCCCGGTACAAGTAGACGCTGTCGAGGCAGCACTCAGCCGGATCAAGAAAGCCCTGACGGCAAAAGGCGAGCGCGAGATTCCGGCTCGCGAATTGGGTGAACTGGTGATGCAAGAATTGCAAACACTCGATCATGTCGCTTTCGTGCGCTTCGCCTCGGTGTATCGCAGCTTCCAGGATGTCTCCGAATTCACCGCGATGATCGAAAATCTGCAAAAGCATGACGCCTAGCCAAGACGCGGCCTATATGGCGCGTGCCGTCAAATTGGCGGAGAACGGCAAATACACGACCGACCCCAACCCGCATGTGGGCTGTGTGTTGGTCAAGGACGACAAAGTTATAGCTGAGGGTTGGACGCAACGCGCGGGCTTTGCCCATGCCGAAGTTGATGCGCTGGCCAAAACAGACAACGCAAGAGGCGCGACAGCTTATGTGACGCTGGAGCCTTGCAGCCATCACGGTAAAACCGGCCCATGCAGCGAGGCATTAATCGCTGCCGGCATCAGCCGAGTCGTCGTGGCGATGCAGGACCCCAATCCCCTGGTGGCTGGCCGCGGTTTGCAAAAACTCCGCGAAGCCGGCATTGAGGTGCTGGTCGGCGTCTTGCAGCAAGAAGCCGAAAAGCTAAATCAAGGCTTTTTTAAACGTATGCGGCAGGGTTTGCCGTGGATACGCAGCAAGCTGGCCATGAGCTTAGACGGTCGCACCGCGCTGGCCTCCGGAGAGAGTCAATGGATTACGTCCGCCCACGCCAGGCAAGACGTGCAGATCTGGCGGGCGGCCAGCAGCGCGATTGTCACCGGCATCGATACGGTGCTGTACGACGATCCGCAATTGAATGCGCGTGTGGATTTCGATGCTGTGCAGCCGGTCAAAGTGGTGCTGGATTCGCAATTACGCATGCCTTTATCCGCCAGGCTGTTGGAAAATGCGGAAGATGTCTGGATCATGACCTGTAGTGACGACGCGCTAAAACAGCAGAAATTACGCGATGTGGGCTGCAAAGTCTTTCAAGTCGATGAGCGGAATGGGCGTGCGGACTTGGTTCAGGTTTTTAAGTTGTTGGCCGAGCTACAAATCAACACGGTTTGGGTGGAGGCAGGTGCCACACTAAACGGTGCGCTGCTCGATAGTGGGCTGATCGATGAATGGTTGATTTACATGGCTCCCTGTGTATTGGGCGATCAAGCGCGCGGCCTGTTCACTCTGTCGGGCATATTGACCATGCAGGATAAAAAATGCCTGCGCCTGCTAGAAGCCCGGCAAATTGGACCGGATTTGAGATTGCGCTATCAAGCAAAAACTGATTGAAACGATGAAAAGTATTGTTGTAATGACATTGTTAATTAGCCTGCTGCCTGCTTGGGCGACGGCGGATGAGGACGATAAACCGGAAACCAGCACCTTGCAGATTCAAGGCGGCAAAGTGATCGGCGAAAAGCACGAAATCGAAGTCTACGATTATCATAGCGGCACCTATCAAACCTTTGATGTTTATCGTAAGCCGGCCAAGTCGCCAAACAAAGACACGGCCACCCAAACCCCAAAGCCATCCACCGAGACCGCTCCGCGCTGATTGTAACGGACATTTTTACTTTTTTGAGTGATAACCATGTTTACCGGGATTATTTTAGCCATCGGCAAAATCAAGGCCATCCAGCCTAAAGGCGGCGATTGCCGGTTGATTATCGATACCGGCAAGCTGTCGCTGCGCGAATGCGCGTTGGGCGACAGCATCGCGGTAAATGGTGTTTGCCTGACCGCCGTGGAGTTGGGCGAACATTATTTTTGCGCCGACGTTTCCAATGAGACCTTGTCGCGTACCACTTTAAAGACCGCAAATACCGGTACGCCGGTGAATCTGGAGTTGGCGATGACACCTTCCAGTCGGTTGGGCGGGCATATTGTCAGTGGTCATGTCGATGGTATTGGTAAAGTGGTCGAGAAACAGGCCGATGGCCGCTCGATTCGCTTCAAATTCAAGGCGCCGGATTCGCTGGCCAAATACATCGCCGAAAAAGGCTCGATTTGCATTAACGGCATCAGCCTGACTGTCAACACAGTTGATGGCGCTTATTTTTCCGTGAATATCGTGCCGCATACCTTACAAGAAACCACCTTGGGTCAAACCGAAGCCGGCAGCGAGGTAAATCTGGAAGTCGATTTGCTGGCCCGCTACTTGGAACGTCTGATGCAAGGGGAAGCCGCTGCTCACAGTCAAGGCGGCGTCACCGAGGCCTTATTACAAAACGCAGGCTTTATTAAATGAATAGCATAGAAGAAATCATAGCCGACCTTCGTCAAGGCAAGATGGTCATCATCATGGACGACGAAGATCGGGAAAACGAAGGCGATTTGTTGATGGCGGCGGCCTTTGCCCGGCCGGAAGACATTAATTTTATGGCTAAATACGGCCGCGGTCTGATTTGTCTGACTTTGACCCGCGAACGCTGTCAACAGTTGCGTTTACCTTTGATGGTCAGCGACAACAATACGCCCTATACCACCAATTTCACCGTATCGATTGAAGCGGCTACCGGCGTCACCACCGGTATTTCCGCTGCCGACCGCGCGTTGACCGTGCAGGCGGCGGTAGCAAAAAATGCCCAGCCGAGTGATCTGGTGCAGCCGGGACATATTTTCCCGTTGATGGCACAGGCCGGCGGCGTATTGAATCGGGCCGGTCACACGGAGGCCGGGTGCGATCTGGCCAGGTTGGCAGGCGTGGAACCCGCGGCGGTGATTGTGGAAATTCTGAACGACGATGGTTCGATGGCACGGCGGCCGGATTTGGAAGTCTTCGCCGAACAGCACAATCTGAAAATCGGCACGATTGCCGATTTGATTCACTACCGTATCAAACACGAAAACACACTGGAGCGGATCAGCGAATGCGTTTATCCCACCGAATTCGGCGATTTCAGATTGTATGCCTACCAGGATTGTAACGACGACAATGTGCACCTAGCCTTAGTGATGGGCAACGTCGCCGGCGACGAACCGGTGCTGGTGCGCGTCCACGCCCGCAACTTGATCGACGATTTATTGTTTTCCAAGCGTAGCGATTGCAGTTTGCCGGTGCGGGAAGCCTTAAAAAATATCGCCGAAGCCGGGCGCGGGGTTTTGGTGATCATTCGCCAAAAAGAAAACAACAAGGATTTGGTGGAACTGATACATGCCTATCAAATGCAGGATCATGGCGTCAAAAACAGTCAGGATTTAAGTGCCGATTCGGATTGGCGCACCACGGGAGCCGGCTCACGTATCTTGTCGAATTTGGGTGTGCGGCGCCTGAAGGTGATGGGGGCTCAGAAAAAATACATCGGTCTGTCCGGCTTCGATTTGGAAGTCGTCGAACATATCGATTCAACGCATTAAGGCAGGGTCGATTCATTCGACCCGTTTTGCAAGATTTTAATCATTCAACAACAGGTAAACACATGGCAGCAGTCACTACTCTGGAAGGCAACTTTTCCGCGCAAGGCGGCAAGTTTTGCCTCGTTTCTTCACGCTTCAACAGCTTTATCGTCGAACAATTGGAAGGTGGTGCGATCGATGCCTTGGTGCGCCATGGCGCGGATAAAAACGACATCACTCTGGTCAAGGCGCCGGGTGCTTTCGAATTGCCGATGGTGGTGCAACGTATTGCGGCTACCAAAAAATACGATGCGATTATCGCTTTGGGTGCAGTCATTCGCGGCGGTACACCGCATTTTGAATATGTAGCCGGTGAATGCGTGAAAGGTATTGCTCAGGTGGCTTTGCAATACGACGTACCGGTGGCTTTTGGGGTATTAACCGTAGACAGTATCGAGCAGGCTATCGAACGTGCCGGCACTAAAGCCGGTAACAAAGGCGCGGAAGCAGCGCTGTCGGCGATCGAAATGGTCAGTCTGTTCAACAACCTGGGTCTTTAATGAGTCAAGCAAAAACCAACGCCAGAAAGTGCGCGGTACAGGCGCTGTATCAATGGCAAATGTCCGGCGAGAGCCTGATCCGTATCGAAACGTATTTTCTGGAAGAAGAGCATCTGAAAGGCGCGCAAAAAACCTATTTCAGCGAATTGTTTCATGGCGTACCGAAACAATTGGCTGTGATCGACGCGGCCCTGGCCGAATTTGTCGATAGGCCGGTGGAAAAAATCGATCCGGTGGAGCGGGCGATTCTGCGCATCGGCGCTTACGAACTGATGAACCGCTTGGAAACGCCGTATAAAGTCATCATCAACGAAGGCGTTAATCTGGCTAAGGATTTCGGCGCCGACGGCAGTCATAAATATGTCAACGGCATTCTCGATAAAGTCGCACAGAAACAGCGTGCTGTCGAGATTGCCGCCAAGCAGGCGAAATCTCAAAACTGATGGCAGTCGCCGAATTCGATTTGATCCGCCGCTATTTTGCGGTGCATGCTCCTAGGCATCCGTTCAATCAATTGGGTATAGGCGATGACTGCGCGTTACTGAACCTGCCGGCCGGCCATCAATTGGCGGTCACCGCCGATACGATGGTCGAGAATGTGCATTTCTTTGCCGATGCCGATCCTGAATTGCTGGGGCATAAATTACTGGCGGTGAATCTTAGTGACTTGGCGGCCATGGGTGCCGAGCCATTCGCGGTTACCTTGGCTTTGACTTTGCCTAAAGTCGATGAAACCTGGCTGGAAGCGTTCTCACGAGGTTTTATCAATCTGGCTCGTCAGCACAATGTCGATCTGATTGGCGGCGACACCACGTCCGGACCGTTGACTTTGACGGTGCAGGCGATGGGCGCGGTGCCGCAGGGTAGGGCGCTATTGCGTTCCGGGGCCCAGGTTGGCGATTTGATATACGTTACCGGTCAGCTCGGTAACGCCGGCTTGGGTTTAAAAATTAAACAGGGTTATGTCTGCGCAGATCCGGAGTTGGCTTTGCGTCGCTTTAATCAACCAAAACCGCGAGTGTCGGAAGGTTTGGCGCTGAGCGGTATCGCTAGTGCCTGCATCGATATTTCTGACGGATTAGCCGCCGATTTGGGACACATTTTGCAGCAAAGCGGCGTCGGCGCGTGTTTGCAATGGGACAACTTGCCGCTATCCGCCTCAGTGGCAGAGTTCATCAATCACAGCGGCGATTGGCGTATGCCCTTGATTGCCGGAGACGATTACGAATTGTGTTTTACGGTGCCGGCAGATTGTTCTCATGCATTACCGGCGGCTACTTGCGTGGGGATTATCGAAGCCGAGCCGGGTTTGCGGATGCGTAAGGCTGGGCGCGTGGAGGCATTCGAGGTGAAGGGTTTTGAGCATTTTTCTTAGAGAGTATTACGGCACCGCACGTTTGACTGCGTTACAAATCGTCAAAGATCCCACCTTGTTTTTGGCGTTTGGTTTCGGCTCCGGTTTGGCTAAGAAAATGCCCGGTACGATGGGCACGCTCGCCGCCATTCCGCTATACCTTGCTTTACTGCAAACCAATGAGTGGATTTATCTGTCGGTGACGCTGATCAGCGTTTGCATCGGCATCTGGATTTGTGGTCAAGCCGCTAAAAAATTGGAAGTCCATGACTTCGGCGGTATTGTTTGGGATGAAGTCGCCGGATTTTTGATTACGATGACCGGCGTAACCTATTCCTGGCAGAGTCTATTGGCCGGTTTTCTGCTGTTCCGCTTGTTCGACATCGTCAAGCCCTGGCCGATTAAATGGCTTGATAAGCATGTCCACGGTGGTTTCGGCATTATGCTGGACGACGTGGTGGCAGGGGTTTTTGCCGGCTTGATTATGCACTTCTGGTTTGATTTTCCGGCGAACTGAGTGAGCGTTGTTTTCGTTCAACAAGCCAGTGGTTTTGGGGCATTGTTCTCATTTGACCCATGATAATTCATGCGACTAAAATCCATGCCGGTTTGGGGGATTAGTTGCGTGCAGCGAATGCCGCAAATATTAAGCTTCAGACCTAATAACTATACAAACACTTAGGAGGACTTTTTATGAATACAAGATGGTTATTCGCTGCTTCACTTGTGATGCTGACCAGCGCTGGTGCGGCAATCGCCGATAAAGATAACAATAAAGGAGTGGGGCAAGCCTGTAGGGGCTTGCCTAATCACGCCACATTGAAAGCAGCACTTGACGATGCAGTGAGTGCGGAGGAAAGCGGGCTTAATTTGCATATGTGGGCCACTTTAGTCAACCGTGACGGCGTGGTTTGTGCCGTAGCGTTTTCCGGCACCCATCGGGGGGCACAATGGCCGGCCAGTCGCGTTATCTCAGCGCAAAAAGCCAACACAGCCAATTCGCTCAGTCTTGATTCTTCCTCAGATTCTGCTGGTTCCGGCAAGCCCAATGGTTTGGCGTTATCGACAGCGAATTTATATTCAGCGGTACAGCCTGGTGGTAGTTTATTCGGACTTCAAGAGAGCAATCCCGTTGAAACCGGCGTTGCTTATGGCGGAAATCCAGGTTTAAACGGTACTCCTCAAGATCCTATGGTTGGGTCAAAAATTGGTGGCATTAATGTATTCGGTGGTGGCCTAGGCTTGTATTCAGTGGGAAAAACGCTGGTCGGTGGCGTCGGTTTAAGCGGCGACACCTCTTGTGCCGATCATAATATCGCTTGGAGAGTCAGACATAATCTAGGGCTTGACCACATTGTCGGCGTCGGGGGAGTGAGTGGCGATCCACAGCGTCCTGATAATATCATTTACGACATTGCCGCCAATCCGAACGGTGGTACCGGAATTAGCGCAGGAGGTTTCGGCCATCCCACCTGTTTAAATACCGATCTGAATACAGCGGATTTGCCTGCCGGCCAACCTTAATCATCCGCTTTAAAAGCAACGGCAAGCAGATAAGGAGCTTATCTGGTGACATTATTTAACAAATAGCATGTTTATTGCTTGCTAAATAATTTAAGGTCTGTATAATAAGTCAAATCAATCGCGGGGTGGAGCAGCTTGGTAGCTCGTCGGGCTCATAACCCGAAGGTCGTAGGTTCAAATCCTGCCCCCGCTACCAGACAAATCAAAGGCTTAGGTTTAACGACCTAGGCCTTTTTTGTTGCCTGTAAGTTTCTGGTAAGCAGATAGTAAGCGAATTTATGGAATACAAATCAGCGCCATTAGCTTTTCCCCACGCCTAACATCGATAGATTGCATGAGCGAATTTAAAGGCGGCTGCATGTGCGGAGCGGTTCAATACGCAGTGAAATCCGAGCCGCGTCTGTCTTTTTATGCCAATGCAGGCAGTGTCAACGAATCACCGGCACAGGTCATTCGGCCGAATTTGTTGCATCGGCAAAAAACACAATACGAATGGGTGCGCCGAAATTTAGCGATCCTGATCAACAAACCCAGTGCGTTTTTTTCGGTCAATCTGACGGCGCGAATGCCTGATAAAAATCGACCTGAAACCAAGCCTTACATCAGGAAGTTTCTGAAAAATCCGCTTGGTGGCCTTTTGAGTTGGCGGTCTTTGCCGGAAAAATTGACTATCCAAGTTGTCGTTTCTTAAATAGACATATCATCCGTTGCATCATGTGGATAACTAGCGGCCCCACTAATCCCAATCTCGTGATTGAGTTTAACGATTGGAAGAGTGTGAATGCATTCGCACAGCGTATCTGTTTTATGTAGGTAGTTTCATTGTTCGCAATCCATTCTTTCGTTGGCTGACATGACATTCGTTTTATCGCGGCGTATGCGTTACTTGCTCTTAAGTTTGACCATCGGCAGTCTCGCCGCGCTAACGGGCACATTTTATCAAGCCAAAAGAACCACAGCCGACCAGGCCGCATTCCCGCCGCCAGGACGCATGATTTCAGCGAAAGGCGTGAATCTCCATCTCTATTGCCTGGGCTCCGGTTCGCCAACGCTGGTTCTCGAAGCGGGCCTAGGCGAAAACGTGTTGAGCTGGTATCCGGTTCACGCCAAGCTTGCCCAGACCATGCGCGTTTGCGCCTACGACCGCCCAGGCTTGGGCTGGAGCGATCCCATAGCCGCTGCTATCCAGCCGGAAGAAGTGGCTGAAAACCTGCAGGCCGTATTGCACAACGCCGGCATTGCCCCGCCGTTTGTACTGGTTGGCCATTCGCGGGGCGGAATCTACGTGCGTGCTTTCTATCAGCGGTTTCCCGAACAGACACAGGGTATTGTTCTAGTCGATTCGACGCACGAACAAGGCCCCATGCACGATTATCCTTATGCCGCTTGGGATTATCGGAAACAAGCCCTGCAAATCGTAATTGCAGAACCGTTGTCGCGGCTCGGTATCGTCAGGCTGCTGGGCATCGCCGATGCCGACCGCAGGCCATCTCCGCTACCGGCTGAAATCCTGGCCGCGAAAACCGCGATACAAAATCGCACCGATACCGCTGATGCGGTAGTCAATGAAATCGCCGTCATGCGCCAAGGACTTGATCCGACGACACCGCCACCACGCAGCTTAGGCAATCTCCCGTTATTAGTGCTAACCGCCGGCAATCTGGTGGATTTGGCTATAGTCGAGCGCGAAGCGAAGAGAGCGGGCAAAGATGTTGAAACGGAAAAGGTGCTCGCCAAGATTAAAATGGCCGAGCAAGACGATCTGGCCCATTTGTCCGGCCATTCGCGGCATATTACCGTCAGTCATAGCGGCCATTTCATCATGCACGATCAGGCCGATGAATTCGTCGCCGCAGTGCGTGAATTTGTTTTAGATATGCCTCTGGTCAATTGAGCACGTTGAGTCAGGCGAGATGATTCTGCGCTTGTTACAGTAGCGCTCGATTGAGGAGGTATGAAAGTGGATGATAAAACGGCCAGCGCGGCCTATGCCATGCGCTTCGATAGGATTTTCGATTACATTGACAAGCATCTGTTCGAGCCGGTGTCGGTCAATGAACTGAGCAAACAGGCCAATTTTTCCCGGTTTCACTTTCAACGGCAATTCTCCGCTTACACCGGGCTGAGCACGACGCGCTACATTCAGTTATTGCGTTTACGCAAAGCGTCTTACCAACTAGTGTTTCAGGAGCAGCGCAGCATTACCGATATTAGCTTGGACGCCGGTTTCTTAAATGCGGAATCGTTCTCCCGCGCATTCAAAAAGTGCTTCGGACAAACGCCTACTCAATTTCGAAAGCACCCAGCATGGCAGCCTTGGAATGAGCGCATGCTATTACCCAAACGCATAAGGAGTCCCCAAATGAACGTCAACATCGTCGAATTTTCAGAAACCACAATAGCCGTCTTGGAGCACCGTGGCCCGCCCAGCCTGATAATGGAGTCGGTCAGAGGCTTCATAGACTGGCGCAAACAGAGCGGCTTGTCGCCGATCGCCAGCAGTCGGACGTTTGGTATCGCGTATGACGACCCGGCTGTCACGCCCGCAGAGTCATTCCGATTCGATGTATGCGGTGAGGTCAAGCAACCCGTGCCGGAAAACTCGCAAGGGGTGATCAACAAATTGATTCCGGGAGGACGTTGCGCCGTGGTGCGCCATATCGGTTCAACCGACCGTATCAGCGACAGTGTTTATTACCTTTACCGGGAGTGGTTGCCGGATAGCGGAGAGGAATTGCGGGAATTTCCACTGTTTTTTCATTACATCAAACGGGTGCCTGAAACGCCCGAACACGAACAGATTACGGATGTATATCTGCCTTTGGTGTAAACGAAAGCGGTCGAATAGTTGATCCATGGTAAAACTCAGCCGCGCAGGGCGCATTAGCTTTAGAGTAGTGCGCCGAAACGTTAATGAACAACATACGGCGCAATACGGCTACACCTATTAACGCCCTACGATTGCGCCTTACGGCCTTTCATGGGCGCCCGGCAATTGCGAGATCAGTTGAATGAACAAGGGATCACCACTGGCCGTAAGCATGTGAAAACCTTGATACCCACAGGGCACAAGTGAAGCGGATGGGCATCGAAGCCGTGTATTGCAAGCCTAATACGAGCAAGAAAACGCCAGGGCACGAAATCTTTCCCTACTTGCTGCGCGGCATGACCATCAACCGAGCCAATCAGGTTTGGGCCCTGGATACGACCTATATTCCGATGGCAAAAGGCTTTGTTTACCTGGCTGCGGTTGTGGATTGGGCCAGTCGGAAGGTCTTGGCAGCCAAGGTCGCGATTACACTGGAAGCCTGTCATGCCGTCGATGTGCTGGAACAGGCGTTTCGGCTGTATGGTAAACCGGAGATCGTTAATACCGACCAGGGTAGCCAATTCACCGCCAAGGCGTTTGTCGATGCCGTGAAAAATCAGGGTTGCCAGTTGAGCATGGACGGACGGGGCGCCTGGCGAGATAATGTTTTCGTCGAGCGATTGTGGCGATCGGTCAAATACGAGCGGGTTTACCTACATGCGTACGATTCCCTCGGCCAAGCCAGAGCCTCGATTCTGGATTATTTCGAGTGGTATAACCACAAGCGACCCCATTCCAGCTTGAACCGAAAAAAGCCTCATCAGGCCTATACCGATTTGCTGCCACCGGTCAAAATGGCAGCCTAACCAACAGCAGGGATTTCACTTTAATTTTGGGAATTGCTGTTTAAAGGTTTGGGGCCACCTCTATCATCTTGACGGCGATATTGGGGAAGTCAAAATTAAGCTGGATAACCGGATAGCTCGCGTTCTGTTTGTCATCGATAAACAGACGATGATTTTGCTGCATGGTTTTATCAAGAAAAGTCAGAAAACACCGAAAACGGAAATCGATTTGGCAAAACAAAGACTGAAAGCATTACGAGGTAAGCAATGAACACTAACCAAGAAGAAAACCCTTATATCGGTAGCAGCTTCGACGACTTCCTAAGTGAGGAAGCCAACCTTGACGAAGTGACAGCGGTAGCGGCCAAGCGGGTCATTGCTTGGCAAATATCGGAAGGCATGTCGGCGCTAAAACTCAGTAAAACGGCAATGGCCAAAAAAATGCACACCAGCAGGGCTTCGCTTAATCGCTTGCTGGACGAAGAAGACACCAGTTTAACCTTGACCACCTTAGTCAGCGCCGCCGCCGCGCTCGGTAAAAAGGTAAAAATAGAGTTGGAATCTGTGTGAGCTTGGGCGGATAGGGCCGTAGCGGTAAGCTCAAAACCGGCCAGAATTCGCAAGACGAAACGAAAGTGCCTATGGCAAATGTCCAGCAAAAGCAGGCGTAAGGTGTAGTGAGTTTACGAACCGTACAAATCGCGAACGATACCCTAAAGGGCGTAAGTGCGGTGCACGCTGTTCAGCACATCCTACGGCCCTCGGCGTTATACAACGAGACTAAGCGTCTAAAATCACAATAGAGGCGGCAGCATGATGACACTCAATATCGACGACGACACGGCGAACCTGCTCCGTCAGTTGTCAGAGCAGGAACAAGTCAGCCCCGCGCAATTAATCAAAAATCTCCTGAGCGATTACCTTGAAGACTTGGCGGATGTGGCTGCCGCCGATACTGCGTTAGCAGAATTGACGAGCGGCAAGGACGATACCATCAGCTTGGCGGAATGGGAGCAGCAACTCAATGCCTTGGAGCATTAGGCTTAAGACGGGCGCCGCCAAAGCCATCAACAAGCTGGACAAACCGGTTCGCGACAGAATCAAAACCTTGTCTCGCTCAGTTAGCCGCGTAGGGCGCATTAGCTTTAGCGTAATGCGCCGAAACATTAATGACCAACATGCGGCGCAATACGGCTACGCCTATTGACGCCCTACGATTGCGCCTTACGGCCTTTTAGTTCGTCATGCCTATTCAATTTTGAGCCGAAATGTAGGGTGTGGTACGTTTACGACCTCACACGCTGATCAGCAAATTCCACTACCCTAATTAATACTTTCGGAGGTTATATGGCAATAAACGTTTTTTATAGCTACAGTCATGCAGATGAGTTACACAGAAAAAATATTGAGAAATTTCTATCAATTTTAAAAAGTGAAAACATAATTGACGATTGGTGTGACAGGAAAATTCTTGCCGGAGCAAATTTATTGGATGAAATTGAGAAAGCAATGCAGAAGGCGGATATCGTAATGTTTTTGGTTAGTATAGACTTTTTAAGCTCAAAAGCTTGCAAAGATGAGTGGTTAATGGCAAAAGGTATGAACAAAAAACTTGTTTCTGTGATTGTTAGAGAATGTCCGTGGATTGACTTCGATGATATGTCTAAATATTTGGCTCTTCCAATAGATGGAAAGCCGATTATGAAATGGCTGGATCAAGATGAAGCTTGGCATAACGTATATTTGAAAGTGAAAGAGTTGGCATTAAATATATAACACTAACAATCATAAGGAATTAGGCAGATATGGCAGAGCCAAGGCTAGTTTATTTATATCACCCTGACAATCAAGGTTTTTGTAGTGACTTGTCGCGTTATTTTGCTATTCTGAAGGAGAACAATAAGATAAAAGACTGGTCAAGAAAAGAAGTGTTGGCAGGCCAAACAATTGATAAGGAAGTTCAGTACGAAATTGATAAATCAGATATTATTGTTGTTCTCTTGAGCGCCGCCTTTATTTCTGATAATGACTGTAAACGCCAATTTCTGTATGCAAAACAATATATTGAAAATAATAAAAAACACATAATTCCAATTATATTAGAATCCTGTCCTTGGCAAGATTACTATGGTATGCACAAGCTGAAAGTTCTGCCAAAAAACAAGGAGCCAATTTCTAAACAGCCTTTTAAAGATGATGCCCTCAACGAAATATATGAGGAAATTAAAAAAGTTTCTGAAGAAATTTCTAAATGCTTTGCGCTACGTCCAGATTTCTTAAGCGAGATTTCAAAGACAGAATTTTATTCACAAGCAAGTGAAAGAATGGATATTAACGACATATTTGTCTTTCCTAATGTAGTAAAGCAAGTAGATTTGACATCGGAAATATTAATAGAGACCCCTCTGCAAATACTTCAAGGCGGAAAGGTAATTATTTGTGGAGAGGAACGAAGCGGGAAATCAAAATTATGCACCCACTTGCTGACAAGTCTAATAAAAGAAGGGCGTCCTGTACTTTTAATTGATTTGAATAATATTTCAAACAAAAAGGCAGGTGGTGATATTTTTCGAAATTGTTATGAAAGTCAATATATTGGCAATTATGATATTTGGTCTCAAAAAGATGAAAAAATAATTATTTTTGATAATCTTTCTCCGCATGGAAAGTGCTTGGATCATTTGGCTGAAGCAAGAAAAGTTTTCGACAAGATTATTATAACTACTTCGTCAGATGATTATGCGAGTTTTTTTTCTGATGATAAACGCCTAATAGATTTTACGTGCTTGTCCGTCAAACAGTTTACCCATGCAAAACAAGAAAAACTTATAAAGAAATGGCTTACAGTAACACGCGCACATTTCAATGAAGATACAGGGTATTCAGAAATAGACAAAATTGAAAATAATATAAACTCAATTATTATTGACAATAAAATACTACCTAGATACCCATTTTCATTCTCACAATACTGCAGTCTTACGAGGCATTTATGCCTAAAGATTTAAAAATTACTGCCTATGGACATTGTTATTATGTTTTGATACTTGCTCATATAAGAAAGTCTGGCATAAATAATGATGATGATTCAGTTAATTTCTGTTTTAATTTTGCACAACACCTTGCTTTTGAGATTCATAGTTTAAACTCGGCAGGCATAACTATAGATCATCATCAATATGATGCCTTTGTTGATAAATACAGGAAAAAATACATTGTCAACAAGGCAATTCTTAATAGGCTGGTTGGGCCTAATGGGTTAATTAAGACTTGCAATGGATTTATAAAGTTTAATCTTGCTTATAGTTATTATTATTTTTTAGGTCAGTATCTCGCTACAAATCATAAATTTTGCCACGACTTAATTATCGATCTGGTGTCAAAAAGTCGCTTTAGAAACAATTCTTTAACACTAATATTTACAATTCATCATTCCCAAACGCATGACATTCTTAATGAAGTTTTAACTTACACTATTTGTGCAATTGATGATGTGATTCCGGCCAAGTTGGATAAAGAAGAAACAGACATGTTTGTCGAACTTCTTAAATCGATACCTGCCCAATTATCAAATAATGAGAACGTAGAGATTGAAAGGGAGCAACAGAGAAATATAAGGGATATTATTGAATCAAATTCCACTTCAGACTCCACAGAAAGCGAACTTGATGAGGATCATTTTCTTGGCAGCATATATCAATGTCATAAAAATATTGAAATACTAAGTCAGTTATTGAAAAACAAATCAGGGTCATTAGAAATAACTACAATACACGACATTATAGAAATAATTTGCGATGCCGGATTGAGATTGGCTAAGATTTTACTTACAGACAAGCAGAAGCTAGAAGATATAGTTGAGTTTATTCAAAGGCAATACAAAATGTCCGACAGGTTTGATCCAAATAAACAACAATCTATTCAACTTGCGGAAATCAGAAAAAACGTTTTATTCAATATATTTGTTTGGGTGATGGGAAATATTGAAAAGATTGTTAGCTCTATAAGTAAGCCGGAGCTTAAAGAGATTATTGAGGCTCTCGCTAGAGAGAAAAATACTCCGGCCTACGACATAATAAGTTATTTTTATTTTTTAGATACTCTTAGTAAGTTTGATCACTTGGCAAAAGAAAGGCTCTTTGAAATCATCGAAAAATATCCAGTATCGAAATCATTTTTTATCAACAAGATTATATCTATTAGAACCCAGTGCTATTTTAATACTCACACAGCAAAGGAGCCAATAAAACAGGCAGTTTACTCAAAGCTTGATATTGGTAATTCACGCAACAATTTTCTCCAAACTACCCGACCTTGAACAAAAGCCAAGTAGGGTACGCACCGCGTACCTTTTTGGCGTTTGGCTCATTGGAAATCCCGAAAATAGTATGCGGTGCATACCCTACGCAGTTGGCAGCTTATTTACCAATCGTTGTCATCGCAAATTAAATATTTTGCGGCAGCTCAGGGTCGTTGGCAGACAATCCATCGAATCAAGGAAAACTACATGCCCATTTTCGAAAAACTCGGCGGCATCGCCATCATCTTGGGATCGCTATTGCTTAGCGCCTATGCGGTCTTGTTCCCAATCTTGTTGCCGTTAGGGACAGGAACCTTCGACTATGCCGAGATGGTGCGTAACTCAGCTTGGGTGCCTTTGGCGCTGGTCGCCTTCGTTGGCGTGTTAGCGCTGTTGGTGGGGTTTTATGCGGTTTATGCCAAGATGCGCGACACGGCTGGCGTGCAGGGCGCCGTGGGTTTTTTATTCGTCGAGGCGGCTTATTTGCTGCAGGCTTGCAAGGTCACTTGGGAGCTGTTTCTTTACCCCGTCATCGCCCGCTATCCGGAAACCGCCTTTCTGTTACGGGACGCCGTCATCAAAAACGATCCGGCGGTGTTGGCGTTTAGAATTTTGGCTTCCGCGACGATATTGATCGGTATAGTGCTGTTTTGCCTGACTATCTACCGTTCGGCGATCTATCCCAAGCCGGCGGCATTATTGATCTTCGCCGGCGCCGTGGTTTATGCGCTGGGGCCGATGATTTCGGTGTATGTGTCTACTGTTGGAATTTTCACCTTTGCCGTGGGATGCATGTTGCTCGGGGTTCGTTTATTGCGCTGACCGCGAAGGGATGTCGTTGGCCGTCCCGCAGAAAATGCGATGCGAGGCGGCGACAGGGGGATCGGCTTTCTTCTATTGCACTTCAATCAAACCCATCATCTTGATTGGCGAAAACGTTAGGGTAGCTGTGCCGCCGGTGCTAACCTGCCGCCATCTTGGCTTGCAGGAGTTTTTGTGATGAACGATATTAACGACCCGGTTTACGCGCGCCTGCTCAAGGCAGCGCTGGAGTGTTTCCTCGCCGACGAATACCACAAGGTTACCACCCGCACCATCGCCGACCAGGCGGGCGTGAACGTCTCGATGATCCGCTATTATTTCGGCAACAAGGAAGGCCTCTACGAAGAAATGATACGCGAGACGCTCAAGCCCATATTGGACATGCTCGACAGCGATACGCTGTCCGAGGCCGGTGGTTTCGCTGAATATCTGCGCCTCTATTACGACACCATGCGCCGGCATCCCGAGTTTCCCAAGCTTATTCTCAAGGTGCTTGCCCTCAACCACGGGCCGGGACGGCGTTTCATCCTGCAGTTGCTGGAACGCGGCCGCAACGGCGGTGCGCGGCGGCTGGGACAGCTGAAGGCAAGCGGCCAGGTCGATCTCGCGATCAATCCCGACGTGGCGCGCATGGCTTTCGTCAGCCTGGCGATGATGCCGATGCTGCTGAAAGACATCTTCGAGGAACAGATGGGCGGGCAGATGGATGAGGCCTTCCTCAACGAACTCGCCGCGCTCAATGGCAAACTATTGGCGGCTGGCATGGCCGCCGCGCAAGCGGGAGCGTGACATGACATTGCAAAAGAACGCCGGCGCGGTGCGCCGTTTAGCCGGACTCGCCAGATTCGGCGCCTGGCTGCAAAATCTGCCCAACAAAATCGTGCCGCCGCCGTTCCGCCTGATGCAGATCGGTTCGGCCTATTGGCAATCGCGGGCGTTGTATGTCGCCGCGCGGTTGGACCTCGCCGGCGCTTTGGCCGAAGGCGAAGCTAGCGCCCAAACTTTGGCCGACCGGGTCGGCGCCGACGCCGATGCCATCTACCGCTTGCTGCACATGCTGGCGGCGCTGGGCGTGTTCGAGGAAGTCTCGCCGCGTCGCTTCCAAAATAACAAGCTTTCGTCTTGTTTGCGCCCGGATCATCCCCAAAGCGTGCGGGCGATGGTGCTGATGCACAACTCGCCGGAAATGAGCCGGCCGTGGTTCGAACAATTGGAACAGGGCGTGCGCTACGGCGGCGTGCCGTTCGAATTGGCGCACGGGCAGGCGTTTTACGCCTATATGGACAACCATCCCGAATTCGATGCGTTGTTCGCGCAGGCGATGGATAGCGTGGAAGCCTTGGCCGGAGACAGCTTTGTTACCGATTTGGATTGGTCGCGCTTCGAGCGCATCATCGACGTCGGCGGTTCCAAAGGCGCAAAATCGCTTGCCATCCTCAAACGCCATCCGCAGCTTACGGCGTTGGTAGCCGACCGCGAACAGGTTATCCGAGGCGCGGCGCAGTTCTGGCAGGAAAAAGGCGAGGGCGCGGCACTGCAACGCATGCGCTTCGAAGCCTGCGACCTGCTGCAAGCCGTGCCCAAGGCGCAAAGCGGCAAGGACATTTACCTGCTGAGCGCGGTGCTGCATGGCTTCGATGACGACACCTGCGTCACCGTGCTGCGCAATGTCGCGCAAGCTAGTGCAGATAGCAGCGCTGCCATCGCCGTGATGGAGATGGTGATGCCGGATAGTCCGACCGACATCGCTGCAGCCTCATTCGACATGCAAATGTTCGTCAACACCCGCGGCCGGGAGCGAACGCTGGCCGAATGGCGGCGACTGTTCGATGCCAGTGGATTGGTACTTCAAGAGGTGGTGAGCTTGCGAACGTTCGGGAAAATATTGGTGCTGCGGGCGGTTCACAGCACCGGCAAGGCCTGATTCCGGAATTGGAATGGCGCGAGTTCGCCTACGGATGAATTTCGGCAGGCTTGGTCATTTCACGGCCGGACGGCCAACAGCATGTCCGGCGGATGGTTGTTGTGGATCTTACCGGCAAGTCTGAAGGCAATCGACGCAGGGAAGGAAAACCTGAACCGCAGGTCAAGCGTTTCTGCTTGATAGGGCTTGTTGCCTAAAGGCCTTTTTCCTGATTTTCTTCTTGGGTTTCGATTGCCGTTGGCTCGGGAGCATAGTCTTTGGAATCGAGTTCAGTTTGTTCGCATTTACCCTTCAATAATTCGATAGCGCCGGGCCAGCAGGATGCTTCGACGTAAAATTTGGCATACCAAAGAAAGGCGACGCCGGAGCAGTCCTCATGGACAATCTTTGGCTGTACGCTGACATCGTCTTCATAAACTCTTTGCACTTTGCAAAAGTGAACAGGTTCGGACCAGGCGGTATTCGTTGTCAGAGATAACAGGGCTAGGGCAGATATTTTTTTAAGAAACGTCATCTTTTTATCCAAAAATGCTAAAGAGTAGTTTCAATATTCGGCTTTACCATGTTTAAAGTCAAAATTTACATCTGATTTTTTCCGTAAAATACCAAAAACTCAGGGAAGGGAGCTTCTAAAAACCAAAGGAAACGCTATGCTCCGAGACAGGCAGAAGGTTAGAGACTTCCGGGAGACAAGGCGATAATTCAGCAGCGATGGCTTTTCGTCGCAACAAACAGGAAATACAAATGTATTCGTCAGATGATGAAATCGGCATTATCACTGCCTTTGTGGAGCAATTGGAAGAGCAGTCTATTCCGCGCGCGTTGGCCGTTAAAAAAAGAGTGGAAGAGGGCGATACGCTGAACGAGATTGAAATCATGCATTTTGAACAAATGCTTTCAGAGGCCAGCACGATGATGCCGCTATTGAAGCACCACCCTGAATATCAAAAGTTGATCGCTGAATTAGCCAATTTGTACAACGACATTTCGGAACGCGCTTTGAGTAACCAGTTAAACGGCAAAACCTAAAAAGCCGACGCGCTGAATATAGATCAGCTGTGATTTAGGCGCACAAAAAAGCCGGGCGTACCCGGCTTCATGGAACTGCAACGCTAAACGGCTGCTATTCGAAAGAAACTTCTTCCAGACTGGCTAAGCAGCCTAGTCCTCTGGCAAATTCTTGCAATTCGCTCGCCATATGAAAATTAATGATGGAGTTCGTCTTTAGATCCACAACGGCGTATTCGACAATCGTATCGTTGTTCTGCAACCTCGGCTTGTACTTCAATAACTTCTTCGACTCCTTGGCCAGCTTACGATTTAGCCGAGTGGTTAGCGCGCGAATTGAAACCAATTTTTTCATATCCGATCTCCATACGTTAAAACGGAAATCGCAGTATAAGTGATTTTGACGGTTTTATGACATTGCCCAACAAAAAGCCTGAGACCCTGAGCACAATGTGTGGATTGTGCAGTTTTCACGATGGTATTAAACAGGCGGGAAAATTAACTGGCTAGCCTGAGCAAAGTCGATAATATAGCGCCATGCTGTTTGTATTAAATCCGGCGGAACCGCTTCCGCATTAACCATGAGGGCTGTCATGTCTGAGCAAACCAACGCTTTTCAATCACAATCTTCCGAAAGCGAGGGGCGCGAGCCTATAGAGATTTGGCTGACGACTGCCGACCAGCATGCTTTGCTACAACCACAGACCAGTGGTTTTGGTTTTAACAACCCTCTCGGCGATGTGCCGTTAATAGCGGTCGATACCGGCGATGTTTATCAAACCGTGGAAGCTTTTGGCTTCTCCTTGACCGGCGGCAGCGCCATGCTGATAGCGGCACTGCCCAAGGTCGAACGGCAAGCTTTGTTGCAGGAACTATTTTTGCCTGATGGTGACGGGATCGGCGTCAGCTGTTTGCGGCTTAGTATCGGCGCTTCCGATTTAAGCGAGCGTTGCTTTAGCTATGCCGACATGCCTGATGGTCAGACCGACATGGAACTCGCGCATTTTGATTTGAATGCCGGCGATATGTACGTTATTCCGCTACTGCAAGACATTCTGGCGCTCAATCCAACTATTCGAATTATTGCCACCGCCTGGTCGGCACCACGCTGGATGAAGACTAACCAAGCGTTTATCGGCGGCAAACTTAAGCCCGAATGCTATGCCGTCTACGCGGCGTATTTGGTGAAATATCTGCAAGCGATGCGCGAACGCGGCATCGTGATTCACGCTATCACGCCGCAGAACGAGCCGCTTAATCAAAAAAACGAGCCGAGCATGGTAATGGAAGCGCCGGAACAGGCCGAAATTATCAAGCATTATTTGGGACCGGCCTTGCGCGAGGCGGGATTAGCCGACGTGGAATTGTTTTGCTGGGACCACAATTGCGATGTCAAAGAGTATCCGTTGACGGTGTTCGCCGACGCCGAGGCTCGGCAATATCTCAGCGGCTCCGCATGGCATCTTTATGGCGGTGATATTTCGGTGTTATCGGAAGTGCATCAAGCTTACCCGGACATGAAACTGTATTTCACCGAACAATGGGTGGGTTCGGACGGCGAATTTGGCGGCGATTTAATGTGGCACGCCCGCCACGTGTTGATAGGCTCGTTGCGGCACTGGAGCAGGGCGGTGTTGGAATGGAATTTGGCCTCCGATCCGTTTTGCGGGCCGCACACGCCGGGCGGCGAAGCCCGCTGCGTGGGCGCGTTGACGATAGACGGCGATCAGGTCACACGCAATGTTGCTTATTACGTGATTGCCCACGCGGCGAAGTTTGTCCGGCCCGGTTCCGTGCGGATTGATTCCGGCGTGCAAAACGACTATTTGCCGAACGTTGCCTTCCTCACGCCAGCAGGTTCTATCGTATTGATCGTGTTAAACGACGCAGCCGAGCCGCAAGCCTTTGCTATCCACTATCAAGGCAAAAACGCGCTTGTTGAGATACCGGGCAGAGCAGTGGCTACCTATGTGTGGGCAGCCTAGCGGCATTTAGCCCAGTAGTACATCGACCCGGCGAAATTGCCCTAAACGTAACGCTTCTGCTACCGGGCCTGAGACACTGGCTGCGGTTAGGGTCTGTGTCGTGCCGTCTCGACCATACAGCCGGTACTCAATCGGTTTAACCGCCTCCTGACCAAAAGTATTCAGGCGCTGCGGATTGCGGTAAACCAGTAGCGTCGAACCGAAGAGCGTGCAGGTCGCACTAGCGGCCGGCAAGGTTTCAGGCTCGACAAACGGCGTGGCAATTTGTGCTTCAGCGGTAAAAAACGCGGCAGCCAACAGCGGTGTCGGTTTAAACGCCAACACGCCATCCGCATACACAAACGGCGCCGGCCCCAGGAACAGATGTGTCCACAAGTGCAAGAACTCCACAGTGGCGCCGGATAAACGGGCCACGCAGCCGCGTCCGTGCTGCCGGGCATCCACCGTAAAACCGCTGCTGACCAGAAAACTGGAGGCTTCGATGGGATTGCGTTTGTACGCGCCCGGATCGTGAAACGGTAGCAAGAGCGTTTCGATGTGGGCGTAAAACTCTTCGATCAAGCCGGCACGCACCATTTCCAACACAAACTTGTAATGCATGTGTAAAAAGATCGAGCCATTCTCCAGCCAACCGTAGTTAAAAACCCCGATGCGCCCAAAGTCCAGTGCTTTGTCACCCAAGGGTTCGTTGACCCGATACATGCCCAGTTCGCGATCAAACAACTCGGAGTTTTGCACGGCTTGATAGAGTGATTGCGCTTGTGTCGGATCGGCGATACGCAAGGCATGCACAAATCCTTCCAGGAATAAAGGCAGCGGCTTTTGCTGAAAGCGCGTGACGGCAATGCCCCCGGTTTCCAACTCATGATATTGCTCTGCCTCGTACGCAAAATAGGTGACGATGCCATGGGGCGTGCGGGCTTTGTCGATGGCGGCGTCCAGATAATGGGTTACCAAGCGCAGGAAGGCTTGGATGTCGCTCAGCGCCAGTGAGCGTTCGGCACCGGCAAAACCCATGAATACCTGCTGCCGATACGTTTCTTTTAGGATGCCGCATTCCTGCCATAACAGTTCCGGCGTCAAATCATCGCGAGTTAACAACTTATGCAACGCCGACACAAAGTCGGCCAATTCAACGGGTACGGCGCACGCGCCATCCAATTGGTTCAGCGTGCTAAGGGTAAAATCCACCAGGCGCTTCAGCTCGATGGTTTCGTTGACCGACGAACCTAAAATGCCGGGTAAGCCGTTTAGCGCATCGCACCAGCCGGGCCTATCGGCTTCCATCTCGATACCTACGCCGGCGGGATCGAGCGTCGCCAGCTTGTTGGCGGCCAGGGTCAGAATCTTCCCCAATAAACTGGTGTAGACAATCTCGCCGTGACCGGCTTGCGAACGTACTTGATAACGGCGCTGCTGTCGCGCATCGATCAATGCCTTTTTCTCCGGGCAATAGCGCACGGCATTGTATTGGCGCACGCCGTTTGCGGTGACCACATACTTTTGCGCGCGCGGCGCCACCCTATGGGTAGGGTCAAAAAAGCTGTAGGTTTTGTCCTGAAATAAACCGGCCAAACGATCCGGAAAAATCGTCGCGTAACTAAGCAATAAGTCCACCAGATAGGTCCAGTGATCCGACCAATAACCGCGGTCGAATTCAGCATCTTCCAATTCTTGGGCGTGGGACAAAACAGTAGTCAGGATGTTTTCCGCATCGTCCGCGGCTCCCACGATTTCCACCAGTTCCGCATACTTAAATTCTTTGTGTAGCAAGGGCTCCAGTTCTGGAAAACGCCCGTAGAAGTGCGCAAAATTTGCCGGTGCATCCACGACAAACCGCGAGTTGCGCAAAGCACAAGGGTTATAGCCATCCGGCTGAATCAGATTGAAAAAATAGCGAATGTTCTTGGCATCCAAGGCCGGGTCGAAGAACAAATCCATGCGCCGATTTTGCAACACATCGCGAAAATCGCCGTTACCTTCGGAATAGGGCGTGTCCTGCAATAAAAAATCGTTGTAATCGCGTTCCAGATCGCCGTGCTTGCGACCAAACAAATACAAATGCGCGCCGCCCGGCACCGGCATGGAAAAGCCGCCGCGCAAACCGTTGTCCAGATAACATTGGCGGGCGTGAGCATCGAATAGCGGCTGGGCGGTGGCGGTGAACGCGCGTTGCCTGATGTTATTAACCAAGCTACGATTGATCTCGCGCTTTGCCTCGAAATAGCCTGGTTGCAGAGCTTCAAGCAGAAATTGATCGAAAATTCCACGGGAGCCGGCGTGACCGTACACGCCGTAAAACACCCGGCTTTCACCGGGCTGCAAAGACAGCTTAAGATGTTGAAACGCCGCCGGCGTTTGATTGCCGCAGACTTGCTCGGCAAAGTCCAAGGGCTGGTCTGAAAAAAATCGCTCCGCTTGCGAAAAATCGCCGGCCAAACCAAAAATCCGCTCCGGATCGACAATAGCTTGATTGTGCTGACCATCCAAAAAGCCGACGAAGAAATTGCCGGCAATCACCGGCTCCACCTGCGGGCTGTCGGTGGGCCAGACTTTCAAGCGATAAAACGGCCGATTTTCCGCCGCGCCCTCCACCCGCATAAAGGCCTCGGACGTGCGGCTCATGAATTTGAGGATCCATTGATTCATCGCATAAGGCAGCACTTGCGGCAAGCCATCGACGATCTCGAGGTGTAGGGCTTTATCCATGGTGTTGGCAATCTCTACCCGCCGCAGCAACCCGGCAACCGGCGCTTCGGCTAGCGTGAACACGTCGGCGCGCAAGCGTAAACCCAGTGGGGGATTGACTTCCTCCACGCCTACTTCATGCGGAGTCACGTAAAGACGTTGCTTCACCTCCAGCCCAGCACCACGTTGAAACGGCTCGTATGGGCGAGTATGCTGGCCGTCGTCAATTTTCAAAAACGTGCGAAACCCGCGCGACGGCGTCAGTTGGTAGGCCTTGTCCGCCGGGAAAAACTCTAAAAATGCCCCGTCCTTATTCCGCACCCCAAAACTGGCAATCGCCTGGCCGCGATTCACATAAAACGCCCAGGCCGGACGTCCATGCATGCCGGCAATCCCCGGCAGAAAGCTGGCGAAGGGGGCACAGTCGTTATACTGTTCGATGACAAAGCATTGGTCACCGGCGAAGAAATAGCGGGGCTGATTCATGGGGATACCGTTGTTTTCGGGATTGAAAGTACTACAACTCTAGCAAGCGTTTTGCTAAGTGCCAGCATGGTTCCTACGCCGCGACAGTTCGCTTTAAAAAAGAAGGCTGATGTGTGCAGACTGCATGGTTTAACAACCGGCAGAGCGCTTAAAAAATTAAACTGCGTCATATGCCACAAACCAATTCGGTTAAATCCCCGCCTAAGCGGTCTTTTCTGCGCTCATTTATCCATGCAAGTCGCTGAGCTACAGTTAGTCCCCAGTTAACACCGCGGAAAGTCCCCCTGTAAGCCGTTGAAATAAAATAATAAGCTGGCAAGCGACGCACAGGCGCAGTCAAAGCCCTATATTCGGCCCTAAATTTGCTTTGTTTATAGGTTTTTATAAGAAATCGCGCGTCTGAATTGGCCCTTACCCTGATTGTGGCAACCTCCATGAGCACACAACACACTGTCCGCCCCTGTTTATTCTTGATTGGATTCACACTCATTTTGCACGCTGAAGGACATAAATCATGACAGCCACAATAATGCCCGACAAAGGGTTGGCTGAGTTCTACCAAGAGCATCATTCCTGGCTGCTCGGTTGGCTAAACCGCCGCGTTCAATGCCGCTTGCAGGCCGAAGACCACGCGCACGATACCTTCATGCGCGTCCTTACCGCACAGGATATGCAAGCCATTCGCGAGCCGCGCGCCTATCTGACAACCATTGCCAAAGGCTTGTTGATCAATGATTGGCGCCGCTCTGCTATCGAACAAGCCTACTGGGATTCCGTGGCGGCGTATCCGGAGCCATTGGCGCCATCGCCCGAAGAGCATGCCATCATCCTCGCCACCCTACAGGAAATCGATGCCTTGCTGGACGAACTACCCGCCAAAGTCCGTGCCGCATTCTTGCTGTCGCAACTGGATGGCTTAACTTATGTACAGATAGGGCAACGCTTGGGGGTTTCCGATAGGATGGTGAAAAAATACATGGCCCGAGCGATGTTGCATTGCCTCACCGCCACACTATAAACAATCATGGCTAAACGACATCATCCGGACATTCACCCCCGCATCCTGGCAGAGGCAGCGGAATGGTTTGCGGTATTGGGATCAGGCGCTACCAGTCAAACTGAACAGCAACAATGGCAGGCCTGGCTGGCGTCGCATCCCGCGCATCGGGCGGCTTGGTCTCGGGTGGAATTTTTTACCCATAAATTCGATGGTCTGCCCACGCAAACCGCAGCGGCGGCCTTAGGCTCGCCGGATATGCAGCGCCGTCAGGCTCTTAAAAACTTGGCGATTTTGGCTGCGGTAGGCTTGTCCGGCTTTGAGTTGTGGCGGTCCGATTATCTGAGCGGGTGGCGAGCTGATTACCGAACCGGCATAGGCGCCACGCGCAGCCTTAGCTTGGCGGATGGCAGCCGCATCGAGATGGATGCGGCTAGCGCTATCGACGTAGACTTTTCAACTGACTTGCGCAGAATCCGCCTACTAAGTGGCGAAATTTATATTGAAACCGCACCGGACAGCAACGGCCAGCATCGCCCGTTCATCGTAGATAGTGCGGAAGGTCGGGTTAGGGCAATTGGTACCCGCTTCAGCGTTCACCAACAACATGAAGAAAGCCAAACCAGTGTCTACGCCGGTGCCGTGGAGATCACCCCAAGCGGCCCCGGTGCCAGTCGCCAGACCTTAAGCGCCGGACAGCAAGCCCAGTTTAACGCCCAAGCCATCGCCCCCATTCAAGCCACCGAACTCAATCAACCGGCCTGGACCCAAGGCTTTTTGTTGGCGGACAACCAGCCGCTGAGCGAATTTGTGGTGCAACTCAATCGCTATCACCATGGCTATATCACCTGTGCGCCGGAGATTGCCGAACTGCGCATCGTCGGTGCCTACCCCATTCATGACACCGATCGGATTTTGGCCGAGCTGGAAAAAACCTTGCCGGTTAAAGTATCGCAAGTGTCGCCGTTGTGGGTGAGGATTGAGCTGCGTTGAGTTTTGCGCTGGCGGCCCATGGCAGGCTCAGATAACCTGCAAGCCCAAAAGCTGTTGGAATGGCAGAAAATCCTTATCCGAATGCAACAATGGCATCTGCTTTTCAATACAGAAAGTAGCAATCAGGGTGTCGATGGTTTTGCGAATGGTGATACCTTGCCTGCGTAGACTTCTAAAGTTTTCCGCACTCTTTAAACTAATCTCCCTACCAAGCATGGTGTGCATGGGCAAAGCACATAATATCGCTTTTGCGGTTTGGTAATCCTGATCGTTGCGAAAACCCTGCAACACTTCCATCAAAATCAAATCACCCGTGCACACAGGCTTTACACCTAGCAAACCGTCCAGTTTTTGGGTAGCGATGGTTTCCGTGCCGTTGAAATAATCGATCCAAACACTGGAATCGACCAAAATCACCGCTCAGCCCGCATTTGGTCTAAATCGCCTTCCCACTTTAATTGACCTTTCATTTTTTTGATGGCTTCCTGCTGCTTTAGCATCAATAAAGTTTTTAAGCCCTGTTCGACCGCTTCGCGCTTGGTTTTAATGCCTGTCACGCTTAAAACATCGGCCATTAGTGCTTCATCAATCATGATATTGGTCCGCATCGGAATCTCCGTGTGTATGATTTTTGAAAATCATACATCACAACTAGCGATTTGTCTCCGCCCATACTATTTACCAGGCAAACCGCGCATATGCACAATGATGCACGGAGAAGCCTATAAAAAGCATAGGTTAGTAACTATTTGATTATTAACAACATAAAAAAATAATTGCAAATAATCGAAAAAAATTCACCTTTGCGGTTCCCTTTTTCGCGTTTCGATTGGCAAGTGAATTGAAACCTAAACAAACCAAGGGAGTGACCCCATGTCCAAGCGAAAACCCAAGCACCCCATCGACAAAACCAGCAACAGCGTGCAACAGGCCATGACCGGTTTGGTGCTGGCAACCTCGCTGGCGGCCATGCCCGCGCTTGCCGCAGAAACAGCCGGTGTCGAGCGCAGCTATCACATCAGCAGTGGCACCTTGAGCCATGCGCTAAGCCAGTTCGCCGGCAACGCCGGGATTATGCTTTCGGCAGATGCCCGTTTAACCGATGGCAAAACCAGCCAGGGGCTGGAGGGCGAATTTACCGTAGAGCGAGGTTTACAGAAGTTGTTGGTGGGAACTGGCTTGACCTACACGTTTACGGCGGGTGATGCGGTGGCGATTAAAGTGGAGGAAGCGCCTGCTGACGTATCGACGTTGCCGGCGGTGAGGGTGGAGGGAAAGGCGGTTTATGATTCGGCTGATCCTTATAACCCGGATTACAATCGGAGAAACGCTTCAACTGCAACTAAAATCGACACGGCACTGATGGAAACTCCGATGTCCGTACAGGTGATTCCGCAAGCAGTTATTCGCGATCAACAAGCCTTTCGTTTGCAGGATGCCTTGAAAAACGTTAGCGGCGTGCAGCAAAAGTCTTCGAATGGCGGCACCACCGGTGGTGCCGATGCGTACGTGGTGCGCGGCTTTGAATTGGGCTTTAGAAGCAACTACTATCGCAACGGCATCCGCATGCAAAAAAGCAGCGCCGACTTTGCCAACCTTGACCGGGTTGAAGTCGTCAAAGGTCCGGCTTCCGGCTTGTACGGCCGTATCGAAGCCGGCGGTTTGATCAACGTGGTGACCAAAAAGCCCTTGGCCGACCCTTACTATTCGATCGAACAACGCTTTGGTTTCTACGATTATTACCGCACCGAAGCTACCGCGACCGGCCCGGTCACTGACGACAAATCGCTGGCCTACCGCTTGGACATGTCGTATCTCGATAGCAATTCGTTTCGGGACAACGTCTTTAATGACCGGATATTTTTCGCCCCCAGTCTGAGCTGGAAGCCTACGGATCGCACCGAGCTGAATCTTTCGGTGGAATACCTGGACGACGAAAAAACGTACGACTCGGGACTGCCGGTGACCGGCAACCGGGTCGCGCCGGCGCCGATTTCTCGAACCTTCGCCCAGCAAGGGCTGGCGGACAAGGACTCCTACTGGTTGGTCGATTTCAATTGGTCGCACAGCTTCAACGATAACTGGAAGATCAGAAACGGTATGGTCATTGTCGAAGGTGACGCCAATTTGCAAGAAACCTATGCCGACGGTAAGGCGGCGGTAAACGGCGATACGCCGCGCGGCGCCTGGTTTGGCGGTTTGGGGTACGATACTCAAACCGTGTATCTGGATTTGACCGGCAAATTCAATACCTTTGGCATAGACCACAACATGCTGATCGGTGGCGATTATTACCATCAGCGCACGCGCGACCAAGCGACGGCGCGTGCTCTGGATACGGTCAACATTTTCCAGAGCATGCCCTTGTTTGATGTACAAGCCGCCATGCAGCCACCATTTGGTTATAGCGCTATCGAAGACAATGAGTGGTTTGGGGTTTATGGTCAGGACGAGATCACGTTGTGGGATAAACTCCATGTCATGGGCGGTTTGCGTTACGACATTTCAACTTATGGCTACGGCTATTCCGATCAGAATTTGGCGCTGGCCGGTGCCGCTTACGACGATATTGAGGAAAACAATTTAAGCCCGCGCGTCGGCATTCTCTACGAGGCGAGCGACTGGTTGTCGTTGTACGGCCATTATGTCGAGTCCTTCGGTGCTAACAACGGCCGGCAGGCGTCCGGCAAGCCGTTTGCGCCGCAGACTTCCGAGGAATTCGAGGGCGGTATCAAGACCTCGTTCTTCGACGGCAAGTTAACCAGCACTCTGGCTTACTACCATTTGACCAAGCAAAACGTGCTGACGCCCGACCCGGTGACGCCAAACCTCAGCGTTGCCATCGGCGAAGCGCGCAGCCAGGGCTTGGAATGGGATGTCAGCGGCCAGTTGACCAATGCACTGAGCATGATCGGTACCTATGCCTATACCGATACCGAAATAACCAAGGACAACTCCGGCGTCCAAGGCAACCGTTTACCCTACGCGCCATTGCATTCCGGCAGTTTGTGGATGAAGTACGATTTTCAACAGGACTTCCTAAAGGGCTTCAGCGTCGGCGCCGGCATTTATGCCGCCGGTTTGCGCTATGGCGACCGGGACAACAGCTTTTATGACGACGCATATGCCCGCCTGGACTTAATGGCGGCTTATCGTATGAATATCGGCAAGACCCGCCTGACTGCCCAGGTTAACATCAACAACGTGTCTTCGACCCAGTATTACATCCAACGCGCAACTTGGTCGAATAACCCGGCGGAACCGTTGATGGCTTTTGGTTCGATTCGTCTGGAATATTGAGACGGGGCAGGGGATGGGCAACGCTGAACCGGTACTTTCCCACTCCGCCCGGCGCTTAACTAAGCTAAAACGCCGCCGCAAGTTCTGGCTGCAAATTCACTTGTGGCTGGGCTTGCTGGCCGGTTCGGTTTTATTGATTGCCGGCCTGACTGGTAGCATCATTACCTTCTGGCAGGAGCTGGATGCGGTGTTGAACCCGACCATGCACCAGGTTTCGGCGGCGGCAGAGGGCGCAGCGGCTTACCGGCCGCTGGACGAGATTGTCGCGGCCGCCGATGCGGCGATGCCGGCCGACGCCAAACGCGGCTACATTTATTACCCGCGCCACGCCGAACAAGCCTTCTGGCTGTTTTACGAGCAGCCGGCCGGCGGCGAGGCACGTCAGCATACCTGGAACGCCTTCGTCGACCCTTACACGGCCCGAGTCACGGGCATCCGCTTGTGGGAGCATGCGGACGATTTATTAGCCGGCAGCCTGATCGGTTTTGTATTCAAGCTGCATTATGCCTTACTGCTGGATTGGGACGACGGCAGCTGGATCGTCGGTACCGTCGCCATTTTGAGTGCCATTTCAGTACTGACCGGTTTGATTTTGTGGTGGCCGCTGACCGGACGCTGGCGCAGCGCGTGGACAATCAAACCGCGGGCCAGTGTCGAGCGCTTCAACCACGATCTGCACAAAACCCTGGGTTTTTACAGCGGCTTGATTCTGTTCGGGGTGATGCTGTCCGGGGTGTATTTCAATTTCGGCGAGCCATTTCGCGGGCTGGTCGATTGCTTCTCGTCAACCAAGCCGCTGGAACAGTTTCATTCCGTCGCTCGCCCTGGCCCTAAGCCCCTCTCGGCAGAACAAGCCTTGACTCTGGCCGACCAAGCCACGCCGGCCGGCCAGTGGTATTGGCTGAAACTGCCCGATGCTGCCGATGGGACGTTCATTTTTACCAAACACGTTGATTTCGGCGGTGTGTTTCGCGGCCGTTGGCAAATAGTCTTAGACCAATCCGACGGGAAAATTCTGCATGTTGCCACGCCCTTGTCCGGCGGGGCCGGCAACGTGTTTTTACAGTGGCAGTGGCCGTTGCATTCCGGCCAGTTTCTGCGCCTACCGGGCCGTGTGCTGGTATTGGCCAGCGGGCTGGTTTGCGCGGCGCTGTTCGTCACCGGTTTGATTCGCTGGCTACAAAAGCGAAGGGCTGCAAAACAAGTGCGTATTCGAAAGCCTAACTAAACTTGTCGCAGGGCCGTAGGGGTGAGGCAAGAACCCCAACATGATGGCCTATCCCAATATTGATGGTCTAAAAGTGATCAATCACTTTATTGTTGGGTTGCTGATGGTTTGCGGGTGGTTTTATGGTTGTCGTGTTGCGGTTGGTGCCTCACCCCAACGATAAACTCAGGGCGAACGGTTTTTGATACGGATCAGCGCTAATTGGCATGCGTAGGTTTGGACAGCGTTACACAAAGTAGCCGGCTAATTGCTTAGTCTCTCGTATTTGGATTGGCTCGGCGGGTGGGGGCGGGATAAAAAAACGCCCCTGCCAACAAACTTGGTAGAGGCGGCGCGACAATCGCTAGAGGGTTAGCTATTGTAATCTTAGAAACCTATTGGATAAGGCTAGTCTCCAGCTTACCCGCTGGGGCGGACGACTCCGCCCAACCGCCGCCCAAAGCCTTGTAAACCGCAGTCAAGGCGGTGGCGGTGGCGGTTTCGCTTTGCGCCAGCTGGCTTTGATCTTGCAACAAGCGAAGTTCGCTATCCAACACGGTCAGAAAATCCGCTATACCTTCCTGATAGCGCAGATGCGCCAGTGCCGCGGCTTTTTCGCTGGCCTGCGCCGCAGCCAGTAACGAGCCGCGGCGGGCGCGTTCTTGCCTGTAGCTGACCAGGGCGTTTTCGGTTTCTTCCAAGGCATTTAGTACGGTTTGTTCATACTGAGCCAGACTCGCTTCGGCACGGGCGTCGGCGGCTTTGATGCGGGCGTAGACCCGGCCTAAATCAAATGCTGCCCAGCTGATTTTCGGGCCAACTGAATAGGTTTCCGAGCCCGGAGCGACCAAGCCGGACAGCGTGCTGGCTTCCAGCGACAGGCTGCCGACGAACGTCACGCGCGGGAACAGGTCGGCCGTGGCTACGCCGATGCGGGCGGTGGCAGCGGCCAAGCTGCGTTCGGCGATACGAATATCCGGCCGGCGACGCAACAATTGTTCCGGGTTGCCGATCTGGATGGCATCTGGGGCTTTCGGTAAGGGTGCTGACTGCACCAAGGTTTTGGTCAAGGCGTCCGGCATTTGCCCAGTCAAAACGCTGAGTCTATGGATGGCTTGCGCTATTGCGCTTTCCAGGCGCGGAATGGTGGCTTTGGTGCTTTCCAATTGCGCCAGCGCTCTGGACGTGTCCAGCTCGGTGCCACGGCCGTTTTCCAGTTTGACTTGGGTCAGTGCCAGGGTTTGGGCCTGGTTGTCGGCATTTTTGCGGGCGACCGCCAACTGGTTTTGCAAGCCGCGCAATTCAAAATAATTTCGGGCCGCTTCGGCAATCAGACTGACGCCGATGTCGCGCAGGCTAGCTTCTTGGGCTTCGACTTCGTCGTTGCTGGCCTCGACATTGCGCCGCACCCGGCCGAAGAAATCGATTTCCCAGGAAGCATCGAAACCGGTGTTGTACAGCTTCAATTCGCGTGGAAAAACCCCGGTGCGATTATTGAATGAGCCGGTACTGCGTTTTTGCTCGGTGTAATTGGCGTGCGAAGTGACGGTCGGTAACAGGTTCAGGCCGGTTTCCAGATACAAAGCGCGCGCTTCCGCCAGATTGGCGCGGGCGACTTTTAGCTCGTAGTTATGGCTGATGGTGTTATCGATCAAGGCGCTCAATTGCGGATCGTTGAACAGCTGCCACCACTGCTCTTCGATGCCGCGATCAGAAAATTCTTGGGCGTTGGCAAAACTGGCGGGTAAATCCGCAGTGGCCGGCAATTCATAATCCGGGCCAACCGCGCAGCCGCCGAGCAGCACGCCGAGCAGGCCGGCAGCACTCAGGGCGTGATGCCGGCGTTTGGAGGGGCGCAGACTCATTTGTGGGCCTCGATTGCAGGTTGATGAGTGGTTAAGTCGGTGGCTGTGGGGCGCAGGCGTTGGGCGATGGCTTGTACCACCACATAAAACACCGGCGTTAATAACAAGCCGAACACCGTCACGCCGATCATGCCGCTGAACACCGCCGTACCCAGCAGACGCCGGGATTCGGCACCGGCACCTTGGGCAATCACCAAAGGAAACACGCCCATGATGAAGGCAAACGAGGTCATCAGAATGGGGCGTAAGCGGATGCGAGAGGCTTCCACGGCAGCTTCGAAGCGGTTAAGGCCGCTTTCCTGGCGCTGCTTGGCAAATTCGACGATCAAAATGGCGTTCTTACTCGCCAGCCCCACCAGGACGATGAAGCCGATTTGCGTGAAGATATTGTTGTCCATATGGCTCAACCAAACCCCGGTCATCGACGACAAAATACACATGGGTACAATCAAAATCACCGCAAACGGCAGCGACCAGCTTTCGTATTGCGCGGCCAAGGCCAGGAAGACGAAGATCACGCTGAGCGGAAACACCAGCATCGCCACATTGCCGGCCAAGACCTGCTGCAAGCTCAGTTCGGTCCATTCGAAATCAAAGCCCGGCGGCAACTCGGCGGACAGCAATTTACTCATGGTGTCGATGGCTTGGCCGGAACTGATGCCGGGTAGGGTGCCGCCGTTAATTTCCGCGGCCGGATACATGTTGTAGCGGGTGATTTTGTCCGGGCCGGCGATTTCTTTCACCTCGCTGACCGCACCCAAAGGCACCATGCCGCCTTGGCGGTTTTTGGTCTTTAATTGGTCAATATCGCCCGGCAACATCCTGAATGGGGCATCGGATTGGGCGGTGACTTGATAGGTGCGGCCAAAGGCGTTGAAGTCGTTGACGTACAAGGAGCCCAGATAAATTTGCAAGGTGTCGAACACGTCTTTCAACGGTACGTCCATCGCCTTCACCCGAGTTCTATCCACGTCCACAAACAATTGCGGCACGCCGGACCTAAATGTGCTGAACAAACCTACCAAACCAGGCTGTTGATTACCCTTGCCCAACATTTCATTGGTGACGCGCTGCAATTCGTCCACGCCGGCGTTGTTTCTGTCCTCAATTTGCAGCTTAAAACCGCCGACCGAACTCATGCCGCGAATCGGCGGCGGCGCGAACACGGCGATGCGGGCGTTGGGAATCACGCTCAGGCGCTGTGTAAGGCTTTTGACGATCTCGTCGGCATGCAATTCGGGGTGACCGGCCCGGTCGGTAAATTCGCCTAAGCGGGCGAACATGGTGGCCACATTGGACTGGTTAGCCCCGCTTAGCACCGACCAACCGGCGTAGGCGTTGACGTGTTGTACGCCTTGCGTATCCAGAATGATCTTGCTGGCTTGTTGTACCACGTCCTGGGTACGAGCGAGCGAAGCGGCGTCGGGCAATTGCGCGTACAACACCAGGTAGCCTTGGTCTTGCTGCGGAATAAAACCGGTCGGTACTTTCTCAAATGCCAGGAAATTCAAGCCGTTCAGGCCGACATACAATGCAAGCACCAAGGCGGTCACGCGGATTAACCGGCTAACCAAGCGCGAATAGCCCAGGCTGAAACGCTCGAAAAACCGGTTAAACGCGCCGAAAAACCAACCGAACAACTTGTCGAATACTTTGGTGAAAGTGTCTTTATTGTCATGAGCGCGATCCAGCAGCAGCGCGCACAAGGCCGGGCTCAGTGTCAACGAGTTAAACGCCGAAATCACGGTGGACACCGCAATGGTCAAGGCAAACTGCTTGTAAAACGCGCCCGATACGCCGGTGATAAAAGCAGTGGGCACGAATACCGCCACCAATACCAATGCCGTGGCAACCACCGGGCCTACTACTTCGGACATCGCCAGGCGCGTGGCGTCGCGAGCATGCAGGCCTTCGGCGATATGCCGTTCGACGTTTTCCACCACAACGATGGCGTCGTCCACCACAATGCCGATAGCCAGCACCAAGCCGAATAGCGACAAGGTGTTTAAGGAAATCCCCAAAGCCGACATCACCGCAAAGGTGCCGATCAACGACACTGGCACCGCCAGCAACGGAATCACCGCCGCCCGCCAGTTTTGCAGGAACACGATCACCACCAAGACCACCAACAGCAAGGCTTCGAACAGGGTCTCGACCACCGCGTCTATCGATTGCTCGACGAAGACCACGGTGTCGTACACCAATTTGTAATCCAAGCCTTCCGGGAAACGGGTCTTCAGCTTTTCCATCGCCGCCATTACCGCGTTTTTGGTGTCGATGGAGTTAGAGCCGGGCAGTTGGAAAATCGCCAGACCGACCGTCTCGTCGCCGTCCAGATACAAGCCGGAATTGTAATCCTTGGCGCCCAGTTCGATGCGCGCCACGTCTTTGAGGCGCGTCACTTGGCCGTTTTCGCCTTGTTTGATGACGATCTCGCCGAATTGCTCGGGGGTGCTGAGGCGGCCCAGGGTGCTGACGGTGTATTGGTATTCCGCGCTGTTCGGTGAGGGTTGTTGACCCACCACCCCGGCCGCCACTTGCACGTTTTGTTCGCGCACCGCATTCACTACCTCGGCGGCGGTCAGGTTGCGGGCGGCGATGGTTTGCGGATTCAGCCACAGGCGCATGCTGTAGTCGCGGGCGCCGAATAGCAGAATATCGCCCACGCCGGGCAAACGCGCCAAGGTGTCGCGGATTTGCAGCAGCGCGTAGTTACTCATATAAACGCTGTCGTAGCGTTTATCCGGGGATACCAGATTAACCACTAGGCTTAAATCCGGGCTGCGCTTTTTCACGCTCAAACCTTGGCGGCGCACTTCTTCCGGCAACTTAGGTTCGGCCAGCGCCACCCGGTTTTGCACCAACACCTGGGCTTTATCCAGATTGGCGCCGGGTTTGAAGGTGACGGTCAAAGACATCGCGCCGCTATTGGTGGACTGCGACGACATATACAACATGTCTTCCACGCCGTTCACTTCCTGCTCGATTGGTGTGGCCACCGTTTCCGCGACGACTTTGGCATTGGCGCCGGGATAGTTGGTGCTAACCACGACCGTGGGCGGAGCGATTTCCGGGTATTGGGCAATCGGCAGGCCGATCAGCGCCAAACCGCCGACCAACAGGATGACAATCGACAACACCGCCGCGAAAATCGGCCGGTCGATAAAAAAATGACTGAATTTATCCATGGCTTATTGCGCTCCCGGCGCGGCCAAATCGATGCGTTCCGGATTGACTTTGGCGCCGGGTTTGAGCTTTTGCACGCCTTCTACTACCACCCAATCACCAGCTTGCAAGCCGCTGCGGATCACCCGCAACTCGCCGATGCGTGAGCCGGGGGTAATTTGCCGATATTCGGCTTGGTTGTCTTGATTGATGACCCAGACAAACTGCTGCGCCTGATCGGTGGCGACGGCGCGGTCGGGCAGTAACAGGGCAGGGTAGGATGCCGAGGCCTGCACCCGTAAGCGCGCAAAAAAGCCTGGGCTGAGCAATTCGTCCGGATTGGCGAACACGCCGCGCAAGCTCAGGGTGCCGGTGGCGGCATCCTCGCGCGGGGCGATGTAATCCAGTTTGCCTTGATGCGGAAAATCGGTTTCGTCGGCCACCGCCAGTTGCACCGGCGTACCTTTCAAATCGGCGGCGCCTTGGCCGTGTTGCTGGGCATGCCGCCGATAACGTAACACCGATTGTTCGTCGGCATCTACATACACGTAAATCGGATCAGTGGACACAATATTGGTCAGCACGGTGTCGTCGGCTTTGACCAAATTGCCGGCGGTGATCATCTCGCGGCCGACCCGCCCGCTGATGGGCGCGCGGATTTCGGTGTATTCCAGGTTTAATTTTGCGGTGTAGACGTTGGCTTCCGCCGATTCGACCGCCGCCGCTGCTTCGCGCAAGCCTTTGGTGCGCATGTCGTATTCTTCCGCGGAAATGGCTTTGGCTTTGAACAGGTTTTCGGCGCGGGTCAAATCGTTTTTCGCCAGCTCGCGTTTGGTTTTAGCGCGCTCCAGTTCGGCTTGTGCGTAATTAAGCTGGGCTTTTAGCGGTTTAGGGTCTATTTGAAACAGCAAGTCGCCTTTTTTGACCTTGGCGCCGGCAGTGAAATTAACGGTGTCCAAATAACCGCCAACCCGGGCGCGGATGTCCACCGAGTTGATGGCTTCGATCCGGCCGGTGTATTCGTCCAATTCCGTCGTTTCGCGGTTTAAGGGCTGCGCGATTTTTACGTTGGGCGGCGGTGGCGCGGCTGTTGCGCCGGCAGGGGCTCCGGCATCGCCACAGCCAGCCAAAGTCAGTTGCAGGGCGATGCCGACCACGCCGAGCTTTACCACATGTCGCAGTGCTTGGCGATGGGTTTGCCCTGCAAAATCAGCCGCTACCGGCGATGAAGGGGTCTGTTGGTCTGCAAGCGTCATGCGCGGGTTTTTTGCCATTGCCGTGTACTGCCTTAGTCGTGGTTTAACTAAAAATGGTAATATCTATTACCGTTTAGTCTAGGTTATCATCTTTATCCAAGTCAATTCATTTCGCGAATCACACAGCATGGTTAAATGTGGACGTCCCTGTAAGGGCGATGAACAGCAAAGTCGGGATCGATTACTCGATGCAGCCTTACAGCTTTTTCTTGAAAATGGTTACGGAAACCTGAGTATGGAAACCATCGCCCGCGATGCGCGGGTATCGCTGCGGACGATCTATAGCCAATTCGGCGGCAAAGCCGGCTTGTTCGGCGCGTTGATCCGGCGTTGCAGTGATCAATTTATCGGTAGCCTGTCCGACGATTGCGCATTGGAAGAGGCGTTGACCAATTTTGCCCGGCAGTTTTTGTATCGGATTACCCGTCCGGATGTATTGCGGATGCGGGCGATATTGATCGGCGAATCACCTCGTTTCCCTGATCTGGCGACACAATTTTACGAGCAAGGACCGCGCCGGACGCTGGGATTGTTAGCGCAGTTTTTTATCCGCCAGCAACAGGCCGGCTTAATGATAGATTTGGACCCGTATTTCCTTGCCGACCAATTCATCAGTGCGGTGCGTGGCGAACGCTTACAGCGCTTACAACTGGGTTTGGAGCCGACGCCCGACGAAGCGGAGATAGACGTTTGGGTGCGTCAGTCTGTCAGCTTGTTTTTGCACGGGTGTCTGGTAACCCGTTAAGGCATTTCATGTGTCGGGCCGGCGGCATCCGTCAGACCTCGCAGTTAATCCATTCCGGTAACGGGGTTCCGGATTTCGCGGCGGTGACGATCATCAAGGTCCGGTTGTAGTGGGCAACTTTTTTCGGACACCGAGATAGGTCGTTGGGCTGCTATTTTCATTTCCTAGCAACAGGGCGGCAGGTAAGCCCATGGCTAATGACAAGCGCCGCATATTCGAGAAGTTGACAATATAGTCGGTCACAGCGCGAAAAGCCGCGGTTTGCTCAAACTAGAAACCTAATTAACGCGCTTGAATTAAAGCTAGGCAAATTTTTGCGTTCGACTCATTTTAAATCGACTATGTTATTTCCATACCGTTCTTGTGGTCTGTCGGAAACTATCCTTTGCGGCAACTGAACTGAACGGTTATGATCGGGCCGCTATTTTGTCTGAGCACGCTAATCCGCATCGAGTAACCGCCAGACGGGCCGCGTTAGTCATAACTGACCTAGCGGCCTTAAGACAAAAAGCGGACAGGCGACCATTTCCATTCATGTCAGCAATTGGAATCGTATGCAACCGACCTTTCGAAATCGCAAACTCATCCATATTCGGCTTAGCGCCGCTGCCTTAGTTTTCCTAATCGGTTGTCCGGCTCCCGGTCAAGCGGCTGAAGTGGTTCCCGAGGCGGGGTCGATTCTACGAAATATCAAACCCGAACCGATTTTGCCGGGTGATTCGAACGTCCCGTTCGAAATCACGGAGCAACCGGCGCCTGCCGGTGAAGGCGACATCCGTATTCAAGTTAAGGGATGGAAAATCAGCGGCGCCGAGTTGATCGGCGAAGCCGAACTACAGGCGTTTCTGAAAGACCACATCGGCAAGGACTTAAGCTTGGCCGAACTGCGCAAGATCACTCGCGATATAGCAGAGTATTACCAGCAACGTGGCTTTTTTGCCCGCGCGGTATTGCCCGCTCAGCAAATTCGCGACGGCATCGTCGAAATCCTGATCCGCGAAGCGAAATTAGGCAAAGTCGAGGTCGACGATCCGGCCGCCGTCTACCGAAACGATATTCCCCGACAAACCATGTTGGCGGCTCAGCCCGCAGGGGAGGCTTTGCGATTGGCCGATATGCAACGCGGCATCCTGCTGTTGAACGATCTGACCGGCGGCACGGTTTCTTCCACTCTGAAGGCCGGCGCTAGAGCCGGCGAATCCGACCTGCTGCTGAAAATCGATCCCAGCAACTTAATCAGCGGCTCCTTGGATTACAGCAATACCGGCGTGCGCTCAGTTGGCATGAACCAATTCGGCGGATCGCTAAACCTGAATAATCCGTTGCGCCTCGGCGATCTGGCCTCGTTACGGGTTCAAGGCGGCAGCGGTAACGTTTACGGCAGAATTGCCTATTCGTTGCCGGTAGGCTACTCCGGGCTGCGGATTGGTCTCGCCGCGTCCGCGCTGGACTACACCCTGGGTGAACCCTTTCAGTCGTTGGACGCTCAAGGTTCGGCCTGGACCGGCGGTACCTTCGCCACCTATCCCTTGCTTCGCGGGGTGAGCACGAATCTTTACGTGGCCAGCGGTTTCGACGATCGCCACTATTACAACACCAGCCTCGGGAGCGTGGTCAGCGATAAAGAGGTACAAAGCGGCTACATAGGTCTGAGCGGCGATCATCAGGACGACTTGCTGGGCGGCGCGGTCACGCTATTCGGCGCAACAATGGTGGCGGGCAACCTGGATTTGTCGGGAAGCTTGGCCGACCAGACTCAAAACCGGGCCACGGCCCGCGCCGGCGGCGCCTATCAAAAGTTCTCGCTTAACGCCTCCCGTCTACAAAGCCTGACCGACAAATTGCGCTTCTATGCCGGCGTCAGTGGACAACTGGCCACCAAAAATCTGGATTCTTCCGAAAAATTCAGTCTGGGCGGGCCTTTCGGCATCAGAGCTTATCCAGTCAACGAAGCCCTGGGCGACGAAGGCTATCTGATGAATTTCGAACTACGCTACGAGGTTTATGAGCATGTCGAGTTGGTCGGCTTCATCGATCACGGCGGCATCACGCTGCACAACGACCTCTGGCCGAATGCCACCGAAGGCGGGCCTAACCATTACACGCTCAGCGGCGGCGGCTTTGGAATCAACTGGGTGGTACCCGGTAATTTCGTCATCCGCGGCAGCGTTGCCCAACGCATAGGCGCCAACCCAGCCCGTTCGGCAGACGGCAACGATTCGGACGGCACTTACAAAACGCCTCATTTTTGGGTCAGCCTGAGCAAAGCGTTTTAAAAGTCTTTTGACGCCATTTTTCCACCCACTCAACCGGCGATACCACTGTGGATAACCAATTGCTGTTTTATAAACGCATCGTCAGTTTGAACCCAGCCGCTCACGGCCGGTTGCATATTGCGCCATCCGAAGACGTCGGTTACGCGCGCGTTAGTAACTCGGTGCCGCTGATTGGTCCCGAATTCAGCGAAGCCGGCAAGGAATACCCGATCGCCTTCGCCAAAGCCGGCGACGGCCACTTCGTTCCGGTGGTAGTGCTGGGCTTGAACGACGGCGAAAACCTGTTCGTCAACGCTGCTGGCCGTTGGACCGGACATTACATACCAGCCTTCGTCCGCCGATACCCGTTCGTACCTGCCGAACAGGCCGAAGACAAGCAATTGGTCGTCTGTTTTGACGACACTTGCCCGCGTTTTAACGAAACGGCCGGCGAGCCTTTGCTGGTGGACGGCGCACCGTCAGCTTACCTGCAACAAATCATCGCCTTTTTGCGGGAGTTCCACGCCGAATCGCAGCGGACTGCGCAATTTGCCGCTACCTTGCACGAATTGGACCTCTTAACCGAACGCCGGGCCGATGCAGTATCACCGAGCGGCGAGCGTTACTCCTTATCCGGCCTTTGGATCGTGGACGAGGCGCGCTTCCAAAAAATCGGCGGCGATGCGTTGGACAGCCTGTTCCAAGCCGGCTGGTTAGGATTGATCTATCTGCACTTGGCGTCGTTGAGCAATTTTGCCCGCCTATTGGAGCGTAAAGCCGCCGTAAGCACCGAATAACCGCACTGATTCGAGAGGACAGTCTTATGACCAGATATGCCTACCAAAGTCGCACGCCGCACTTCAACCGTCATCCGCTGGTGCTGGCGATACAAATCGCCTTGGCCGGTGCTTGGCAGCCGGCCTTGGCCGAATTGGCCGGCAATGCGCTGCCTAATGGCGGCCAGGTGACGTCGGGACAGGCACAAATCCACCAAGATGGCGCACGGATGGATGTCGCACAAGGCAGTGATAAAGCTATCATCAACTGGCAGAGCTACAACATCGGCGCCAGTGCCCATGTGGATTATCAACAGCCTAACGCCAGCGCGATCGCGCTGAACCGCGTGACATCCGGCGAAGCATCGGTCATTGCCGGCCGATTGACCGCTAACGGTCAAGTGTTTCTGGTGAACCCCAACGGCGTGCTGTTTGCCAAGGGCGCCCAAGTCGATGTCGGCGCGATGGCGGCGTCGACGATGAACATCAGCGATGCCGATTTCCGTGCCGGCAACTACCATTTCAAGCGCGAGGGCAGCGACGCCGGCGTCGTCAATCAGGGCGACATCCGTGCCAAGGACGGCGGATACGTGGCGTTGCTGGCCCCCAGCGTCAGCAACGAAGGTCTGGTCCAGGCCCGTTTGGGCACGGTGGCGCTAGCCGGCGGCGATGGCGTAAAACTGGAATTGGACGAAGGTAAACTGGTCAATGTTCAGGTCGATCCAGCCACCGTCAATATACTGATCGAGAACAAACAGCTGATCCGCGCCGATGGCGGCCGGGTGATCATGACGGCTAGCGCCGCCGACCAATTGCGCGGCGCCGCGATTAACAACAGCGGCGTAGTTGAGGCCAAATCCCTGGTCAATCGCGGCGGTTCGATAGAACTGATCGGCGACGAGGTCAGCAACAGCGGCACACTGGACGTATCCGCCGCCGAGAATACCCAAGGCGGCAATGTCGTCGAGCGCGGCCGGTTGGTCGTCGATACCGGCGCCATCCGCGCCGACGGTGATAGCGGCGGGGATATTCACCTGACCGGCGACCGCGTACTGCAAACCGGAACGCTCAGTGCCGAAGGTACCGTCTCCGACGGCGGCCGAATTACGATTGCCGCCGACAGTCGAGTCATCCAGACCGCATCCGCCAAGCTGTCCACAAAGGGAAGCCAAAACGGCGGCGACATCGCCGTGACCACGGGTGGCCAAGGTGGCGTGTTCAGTTCCGCCACCATCGATGCTAGCGGCATTTCTGGACGCGGTGGCAAGATCACCGTCACCGGCGGCAAAGACGTTACGTTGGCCGCTGCGACGATCACCGCCAACGGTGCCAAAGGCGGCGGCAAGATCAGCATTGGCGGCGGCTTTCATGGCAAGGACGCGGCAGTTCGCAATGCCACGATAACGCGAATCAATCCCTTCACCCAACTGCAAGCCGACGCAACTGAAAAGGGCGATGGCGGTGACGTCGTGGTTTGGTCGGATCAGAAAACCGATTTTTATGGCACGATCTCCGCCAAGGGCGGTTCGGCGGGCGGCGACGGCGGCACCGTTGAAGTCTCGTCTCACGACGCCCTACTGTTTGGCGGAACGGTTACCACCTTGGCCAGTCAGGGCCGCAACGGCAGTCTATTACTCGATCCGCGCAACATCACCATCGACAGCAGCGGCCAGTACCCGCAATTCGATTTCGAAGACCCCAATCCGACCAACACACTGGGCGTCACATCCGGCTTCGGCACCGGCACTTCGGTCCTGTGGAGCACCAACGTGGCTGTGACGAATCCCTATGACGACTTCGGCGGCCAGGATGCCGGCGCGGTTTATTTGTACAACGGCTGGTCCGGGGCGCTGATCGCGACGGTCACCGGTAGCCACGCCGATGATCGCCTGGGCAGTGGTGGGATCACCCAGCTGGTTAGCCAAAATACCAATACCAACGTCAACGTCTCGTTCAATTCGCTAGGCAACTTTTTGATTTCCAGTCCGCATTGGGATGGTGGCAAGGGGGCGGTGACCTGGTCCAGCGGTACCGCCGGCTTGAGCGGCACCGTATCGTCAGCCAACAGTTTGGTCGGCAGCTCGGCAAGCGATGCGGTGGGCAGCGGCAGTATCGTGTTGGTCGATAATTATTACGGCGCAACCGGTCACACTTGGAGCAACGACAACGGCTATTTGAAATATCTGGTCCTAAACCCGCAATGGAATGCCAGTACCGGTGCGGTCACGATGGGCAGTGCTTTGAGCGGAATATCCGGTGTCATTTCATCTTCCAACAGCTTGGTAGGTGGTGCTGCTGGAGACCAAGTCGGCAGTAGTGGGATCACGCAATTTGTCACCGAGTTTCACGATTACAACAGTAGCGGCGCGTTGATTACCGGCACCGAGTATTACCGAAATTTTTTCGTGATCGCCAGTCCGCATTGGCAGAACGGTGCCAGCGCCGACGCCGGTGCGGTCACTTGGGCCAGCGGCTTGGCCGCATTGACCGGCACCGTTTCTTCGTCGAACAGCCTGGTCGGTGGCAATGCCAACGACCGGATCGGTAGCGGCGACATCAAAGCGCTTTATTACTCCAGCAGTACCAACTATACCAGTCAACCCGGCGACACCCCGCCGCACGGCCACGTTAACACTTACCGTACCGACGCGGCGTATGTGGTCGCCAGCCCGCATTGGGACGGCGACAAAGGTTCAGTCACCTGGCTCAATGCCGCCACCGGTTACGCGTCCGGCGGCGCGACTGCCGGTTTCGCGGTATCGTCCGCCAACAGTCTGGTCGGCGCGACCGCCGGCGATCTGGTCGGCAGCGGCGGCATCCAGTTACTCAGCCACTACACCAGCCGCAGCCCCGATACCGGCTATACTTCAACTCATCCGTATTACTTGATACTCAGTCCCCATTTCAACAATGGCGGCTCAACCGCCGACGCCGGCGCGATTACCTGGGGCGACGGCCGCACCATCACCTACGGCACCGTCACGACGACGGACTTATTCGGAAACACGCTAACGAATATTCCGACCGAAACCAGCACCAACAACGGCGGCGTATCCGGTGTCATCGGCAGCGGCAACAGCTTGGTCGGCAGCCATGCCGGAGACCAGGTTGGTAGCGGCGGCGCCAGTTACCTAGGGCAAGATCCGGGTTACATGGTACTTAGTCCGCTATGGAATGGCAGCGCCGGTGCGGTGACCTTTTGGAACGCCACAGCCACCAAGACCGGCACCTTGGGCTCGGCCAACAGTCTGGTCGGTACGACCGCCAACGATCATGTCGGAGGGGGCGGAATCTTGTTGAAAGACGGTTATTATCTGGTGTTGAGCCCTGATTGGGACAACGGCGGAGCCACCGATGCCGGGGCGGTCACCTGGGGCAGCAAAACGAGCGGCGTCAGCGGCGCGGTCGGCGCGGGAAACAGCCTGGTCGGCAGTACCGCCAACGACGGTGTCGGCAGCGATGCGAATAATATTATCGACGTGGGCGTGGCCGATTACGTGGTCCTAACCCCCACCTGGGATAACGGCGGTAATGCCGATGCCGGCGCCGCCAGTTGGGGTAGTTTCGGCAGCGGCGTCAGTGGCGCTATCAGTAGCAGCAACAGCTTAATTGGAAGTCATACCAACGACCGAGTAGGTAGCGGCGGCGTAGTAACAGCCTTTAATGGTGTAGATACCGCAAATAACTGGACTTACACCTATTTTTACGGCGTGATCAGCCCGCATTGGGACAGTGATCGCGGAGCTGTCACATTCGGCGCCGAAGCCAGCGGTATCCAAGGAACCGTTGGCTCTGGTAACAGCCTCGTCGGCGACACCGCAGCTGATCAGGTTGGCAGCGGCGGTGTCAAAGCCGGGCAATATACCGAATTGACTTACAACGGAAGCACTTGGTCAGGCACCCGCACTGCTTATTATTTGGTTATTAGCCCCAATTGGAGCGACGGCGGCAACGCGAACGTTGGGGCCGTTACCAAAACCGCGGCGGCCACAGGCATAACCGGAAGTATTAGCTCGGCAAACAGCTTGATCGGCGGTACCGCAGGCGATCAAATCGGCAGCGGCGGCGTCACGCTGTTGCCGTACGACTGGACCACGGGTAGCGGAGTAGGTCAGAAACAGTACCATCTGGATTATTACTCGATTGCGAGTCCTTATTGGGACAACGGCGCGACGGCCGATGCCGGCGCGGTGACTTGGGGCAGCGTCACCACGACGGCCGGCGCGGCGTCGCCGTTGACCGGCAATGCCAGCGCGGCCAACAGTTTGGTCGGTACTTACGCCAACGACCGCGTCGGCAGTGGCGGCGTGGTCGCACTGCCGGCGGAATATAACAACGCGACGCGGGTGGGCTATGTTGTGATCAGCCCGAACTGGGGTAACGGCACCGACACGCAGTTGGGTGCGGTGACATGGGGCAGCCGCCTGACCGGCGCTTTAGGGGCGGTGAGCAGCAGCAACAGCCTGATAGGCGCCACGTCCGGCGATCAGGTCGGCAGCGGCGGCGTCACGGTTTTGACGAACGGTTACGATCCTATCAACGGCGTCTCGAGTTACAACTATCTGGTGCTAAGTCCGCACTGGCATAGTGGCGCCAACGCCGATGCCGGCGCGGTGACCTGGGTCGCGGAAAAAACCGGCTTCGCTTACGGCGAGAGCAGCCAAGGTGCGGTGGTCGGAATCGGTAACAGCTTAGTCGGCAGCCAGGCTGGCGACCAGGTCGGTAGCGACGGGGTCATCGATTTGGGCGTGTCTTATTTGGTCGGTAGCCGGCACTGGCATAACGGTTCCGCGGCGGATGCCGGCGCGCTATCCTGGGCGCGCGCCAGTATCGGCGGAGCCGGCGCGGTGTCGGCCAGCAATAGCTTGATCGGTAGTTACAGCAATCAGGACGTCGGCCTGAACCAAGTTAGATTAACCGTTAACTACAATACCTACTATTACGACTATCTGGTCATCGATACCGATTGGCGCAACGGCGGATTGGCGAACGCCGGCGCCGTGACCTACGGCGATGCCTTCTACGGTATTTTCGGCGAGGTTTCGGACGCGAACAGCGTTGTCGGCACCACGGCGAACAGCGGCATCAGCTTCGATACCGGCGGCCCTTGGGTGGATTACTATCAATATGCCGGCACCAACTATTTCAGCCTGCTGCCAGGCTTTGCTTATGACCACGGCGATACCTTCGTGGTCAGCTTCGCCAACGAAAATAGCGGCCGGGTAACCTCGGGTGCTACCGATCCGAGTCGCATTACTTATGGTATGGCGGTCGGCAAGGACATGACCATAGCCCCGGACGTTTTGACCAATCTACTCGGCTGGGGTACCAACGTCACGCTACAAGCCAGCAACGACATCACTGTTAACAGCGCGCTCAATGTCGCCGGGCTTTTCAGTTCGTCAGCGACCCTGAAATTGGAGGCGGGACGCAGCATTTACGTCAATGCCGACGTCACCACCGACGGCGGCAACCTAGTGCTGCACGCCAACGATTTGGCGGCCAACGGCGTTGTCGACGCTGATCGCGCGGCCGGGAATGCCGTTATCGAAGTTGCCAACGGTGTCACGATAGATGCGGGCGCCGGTTCGGTCACCATGGAGTTACGCGACGGCACCGGCAACACCGAGGACGACAGCGGCAACATCACCCTGGCGGGACAAATCCTGGCCGATACCATCAGCATTATCCATCGCGGCACCGGCGGCGCGAGCGGCAGCAAGAATATCGTTTTGAACAGCGGCGCGAGCTTGACCGCCAGCGGCAGCGGGGATGCGCTGGTTTTGGCGGCCGCCAGCGGCGGCGAATTGATCAACAATGTCGGCAATGGTGTACTGTCCGCCGCCAACGGACGGTGGCTAGTGTATATGCACAGTCCATCCGGCTCGACCGAGGGCGGCCTGACCGGGGCGGCGGGTTCGGCGCTCCCCAGACTATACAACAAAACTTACGATGGCAACGCGCCGGCAACAATCGTCGCGGGCAATCACCTGATCTATGACTACCAGCCTAGCCTGAGCGTCGACGTCGGCAACATCAGCAAAACCTACGGCGACGCCGATCCGAGCGCGAGCAGCGCGTTTTCGGGTTACGTCAACGACGACGGCGTGACGGACTCCGCCACCGTTGCGGGTTTAAGTGGCACGCCCAGTTTTAGCATCGTCGGCGGCACCGCCGGCACTGCCCGCGCGGTCGGCAGCTATACCGTCAACGGCGCGGTCGGTTCGGCCGCCATCAGTGGCGGGGCCGGTTATTCGACGACGATAGGCACCGGCGGCGCCAGCGGAACCTTAACGGTCAACAAAAAAACGCTGACCGTGACCGCCAGTGACGACAGCCGCGCCTACAACGGCTTGGGCTATAGCGGTGGTCATGGCGTCAATATTACCGGCTTCGTTAACAGCGAAACATCAAGCGTATTGGGCGGCAGCGTCAGTTACGGCGGCACCTCGCAAGGCGCCACCAATGCGGGTAGCTACACCTTCACCGCGAGCGGCTATACCGCGAGTAACTACGATTTCAGCTACGTCAACGGCACTTTGACCATCACACCTTATGTCGTCAGCCTGACCGGCAACCGGGCCTATAACGGTTCGAGCAACGTGGCGGCGGGCATTTTCTCCACCGGCAGCTTGGTTGGCAGCGAAACCCTGAGTGTGAGCGGCACCGGCACGGTCGCCGATAAAAACGTCGGCACCGGCAAAGCGGTGACCTTGGGGACTTTGGCCCTGGCCGACGGCAGCAACGGCGGTTTGGCTAGCAACTACACGCTGACGGGCGGCACGCATACCGCCGATATTTCAGCGGCCGGCTTGACCGTCAGCACCAGCGACGTCAGCAAGGCATACGACGGCGGCACCAGTGCGGCCGGTACTGCCACGCTGACCGGCGGTACGCTGTACGGCAGCGATAGTCTGAGCGGTGGGACATTCGCTTTCACCGACAAAAACGTCGGCAGCGGCAATAAAACGGTGAGCGTCAGCGGCGTGACGGTGAGCGACGGCAACAGCGGTGCCAACTATTCGATCAGTTACGCCAATAACACCAGCAGCACCATCACGCCGTTCGTGGTCAGCCTGACCGGCAACCGGGCCTATAACGGTTCGAGCAACGTGGCGGCGGGCATTTTCTCCACCGGCAGCTTGGTTGGCAGCGAAACCCTGAGTGTGAGCGGCACCGGCACGGTCGCCGATAAAAACGTCGGCACCGGCAAAGCGGTGACCTTGGGGACTTTGGCCCTGGCCGACGGCAGCAACGGCGGTTTGGCCAGCAACTACACGCTGACGGGCGGCACGCATGCTGCCGATATTACGGCCTACGTCGTCGACCTGACCGGCAGTCGCACTTACGACGGCACCACCGCCATCACTGCCGCTAGTTTGGCGACCTCTACCCTGGTCGGTAGCGAAACCCTGGGCCTGAGCGGTGCCGGAACGGTCGCCGATAAAAATGTCGGCACCGGTAAAACGCTTTCGCTAGGCTCTTTGGCCTTGAATGATGGCGGCAACGGCGGTCTGGCCAGCAATTACACCTTGGTTGGCGGTACGCTTAGTGCCGATATTACGGCTTACACAGTCAGTTTGACAGGCAATCGCAGCTACGACGGCAGTGCCGATGTGGCTGACAATATTTTTGCCATGAGTGCGCTGCTTGGAACCGAAACCTTGAACCTAAGCGGTACCGGTACGGTAGCGGATAAACACGTAGGGGTCGGTAAATCCGTGACGCTGGGCAGCCTAGCGCTGGCCGACGGCAGCAACGGCGGTTTGGCTAGCAATTACACGCTGACGGGCGGCACACATAACGCGACCCTCACTACGGCAAGTTTGACCGTCAGCACTGGAAACGTCAGTAAAACCTACGATGGCAATACGTCGGTGATAGGCGCCGCCATGGTCTCAAGCGGCACACTCTATGGTAGCGACAGCCTGATTGGCGGCACGTTTGCCTTCACCGATAAAAATGTCGGTATCGGCACTAAGACCGTCACGGTTGCCGGGGTCACCGTGAACGATGGCAATGCCGGCAATAATTATTCGGTGTCCTATCTGAACAACACAACCAGCACTATCAGCCCGTTTGTTGTGAACCTGAGTGGCGGCAGGAGCTATGACGGCACCACAGCCGTCGCCGCCACGGATTTGCACATCGGAAGTCTGGTCGGTAGCGAGACTTTAACCCTATCAGGTGCGGGCTCCATCGCTGATAAAAACGTTGGCATCGGCAAAAGCGTGAGCTTAGGCTCTTTGACCTTGGCCGACGGCAGCAACGGCGGCTTGGCCAGCAATTACACCTTGATAGGAGGAGATCTTAGAGCGGACATCAGCCAAGCCAATTTGGTTTTGACCACCAGCGACATCATCAAAACGTACGACGGCACCACGTCCGCCTCGGGCACGCCAATCGTCAAAGCCGGCAGCGCTAGCCAACTGTTCGGCTCGGACAGTTTATCCGGCGGTGTGTACACGTTCATTGATAAGAATGCCAGCGGCGGTAGCACTGTGAGAGTTAGCGGTATTAGCGTTTCCGACGGCAATGGTGGCAACAACTACGCAATCAGTTACAGCGATAACACGACCAGCACAATTTTGCCTTACGTCATCCATTTAACCGGTTCGAGGGCGTTCGACGGCAGTAACCTTGTGAATGCTAATGTATTCAATTTAGGCACTTTGGTTGGCAATGAAACTCTGCTGCTGAGCGGGGCTGGCCAAATGTTAGATAGTAGCGCCGGTATCGATAAACCGGTCGATCTTGGAACCTTGGCCTTGAGCGACGGCGGAAATGGCGGCTTGGCCGGCAATTACACGCTAGCCGGCGGCAATCCAGTGGTCACCATCCTACAAAGCTCCGCCGGCAATACGCCAACCGATACCGTCGACGCCGGTACCGTAGTACCGGACAGCGGCGGAAACGGCGGCGTGGGCAACAACGGTTCCAACAGCGGCGCCAAAACCGGCGGCTTGGCGCTTTCTGCGTTACGCGGTGCCGATAGCAACCGGACCGTACAATTTAATATCGCCGACTCGGGGATCAATGGTGGTGGTAGTAGCGCCACCGGCTTGACGACGGGTGGTACCGGGCCGACGCAATCAGGCAATACCGTGCATTTATTGGCGTCCCAAACCTTGGTGGCGGGAGGGCAGATGCAGATCGTTGCCAACGTTGAGGTTAATGATTATTCAAGTGGCTTCAGTTTTGCGCTGCCTGCCGGAGCACTGCCTGCAACGGCCGGAGACAGCACGGTCTCGGCGAAAATGGGTAACGGCGAGCCGTTACCGGCTTGGCTGAGTTTTAATAGTCAGTCGTTAAGCTTCAGTACCGACAGCGCCGGTGCGGCGCAGTTACCGCTGCAAGTCGTAATCACTCAGACCAGCGCGAGCGGCCAACAAAAATCGATTGTGGTGACTATCGAAAAACAAGACCAAGCAATCTGAATCTGCGGCGATAAAAGCTGATCGACCGGGCGAACCTTTGCTCGGTTTAACTGCGTCGGCTTCGCGATGCACTTACCTTTTCGCTCCTTTCGGCAGTTGCCGGCAGCAGGCTAAATGAAGTTTCCCCGGATCAATTCGGGGTTTATTCCCGATGAACGCTGGCGGTGCGCCCGGATAATACCGGGTTTTTCACCACCCTTCGGGATTGCTTATGCGACACATCATGCTTTCATTCAGCTTTTTGCTCCTTTCCTGGCAAGTTCACGCTCACGGCCCGACGCCGCAAAAAGCCAAGGAGTCTGTGACCATCCAAGCGCCTATCGCCAAGGTATGGGCAGAGCTGAAAAATTTCGACGACATTGCCAATTGGCATAGCGACTTGAAAAAGAGTGCGGGTGACGGCAAGAATCAGTCCGGCGGTTTACGCACGTTAACCTTTCAAAACGACGAAACCCTCACTGAAGAATTGGATTATTACAACGAAGCCGAACACGAATACAGCTACCGGCTGAAAACCGAAAACACCAAAGCGCTTCCGACCAGTTCGCATACGGTCGATGTGAAAGTCGCGGCAGGTGAGGCCGCCGACAGCAGCGTGGTCACCATCAAAAGCCGCTTCTACCGCGGTGATACCGGCAACACGCCACCGGAGAATTTGAGTGACGAAGCGGCGGTTAAAGCAATGACGCATTTTTTCAAGAACGGCTTGAATGGCTTGAAGGCCAAGCTGGAGAAGTAAATTTTATGTCGTCATTCCTGCTTACGTGGGAGTGACAGAGCCAGAGACCTTTGTATGTGAATTTCAATCGTCTCCTGTAGTGAGCGGAGTCAACCCACAAAAAAAATCGCCCCTTGCGGGGCGATCTGTTGTCTGAAGTTTTACGGATTGGGTCCGTTGTGGCAGCTAAAACAACTCACTTGATAACCCGCCGGCCAATTCTTAATACCAAACTCATCGGCATCAATGGTTTTCGCAACCTTTACCGCACTCAAGGGAGTGCCGGCGCTGGTTGTACCATGGCAATAGCTACAGCTTGGCGTAGTGGCTGTGCCGTTTTTATTGGCGTCTTCGTGTTGCTTAACCCAGGCGTCACCGGTGGTATGCATGCCGTGAGGGCCGCCGTTTACCGTGTTCGGGACTGTAGTATGGCAAGCCTTACATTCGGCTACCGTACCGGCGTGTCCTTGCACGGCGATGCTTTGCAGGTTTTCGTCGGCATGTGTGGAGGGATACTCCGCGTGTGTCGCACCGTGACAAGCCTCGCATTGCAAGCCGCCGTGGCCTTTACTGAAACGGTACAAGTTCAATCCGGGAACAGGCGTATTGGCATTGGTGGCAAAGGTATGATCTGTTGGCACAATCGCTTTGCCGGTGGCGTCGATGCCTGAAATCGCGCGTTTGCCGGGTGCGGCGCTATTGTGGCAAGACTCGCAGGTCGGCTCGTTGAACCAGCCTTGCCGAGTGGCACTACCGACCGCTTTCATATTGCCGTGACAGCTCTGGCAACTGATAGACGGGTCGCCGCTGGCGTCCGTGGCGGTGGACATCGCGCCACGCAGACATTGCGTTACCGATCCCGGATGACATTGGTAACAAGCGCTGCGGTTGTCCAGACTATCCAGGGTTAACTGGGTGGCAGGGTCTTTTACATCGGCATGTTTTAAATGCAAGGACTGGGTGAATGGCGCAATGCCGGTCATGCCGCCCATCACCGTGGTCTTGTTTTCCTTATCGAAATAGGCATTGCTGGCATGGCACGCCACGCAAAGAACCGGTTGCCCGGCATCGGCCGTCGCCAGTAAGCCTGTTGATTTGTAGCCTTTGCTATTCAATGTGGTCAGCGCATCCTTGAATAATGGATTGGCGGCCTGTTTTTCATCATGCAGACGCAGAATGTTACGCTTCCAGTCTTTGTCGGGATCGGCATCGAACACCCAGCCCGTCGCCGGTTTGGCGGCAATTTGCGCGGCATTGTTATTGGTGTCAGTGGATGCGTGGCAGCCTTTGCAAGTCATCTCGTCGCTGACCGGCAACACGGTGGTAGCGCTAGCCAGAACCTTACCGCTCAGCGCATCCTTGGCGACGACCTTAACGGTGGGATAGAAGTTCTTATTACCTTTGTCGTCGAAGGGCGTCACCGGAATACCCTCGGCCTCGAACCATCCGAACGCTGTGTTGTAGGTCATCGGCGCGGGTGTCAGGGATGGCGTTTTGTTGCCGGGCATGGGGTTTCCGCTGGCGAGTCCGTCCAGGTTAACCCCGACATCCGGTGCCGGATTCAAGCCTACCAACTCACCGACCCAAGACCAGAAATTGGTTTTGTTGGCGCTGCTGGTATTGATAGAGCCGCTACTGTCGGCGACTGCTTCATAAGTCAGCAACACGTTGCTGCTGACTAACTTACCGTTTTTGTCTTTCAATTGCGCATGCAAAGTATTGTAGGGCGGCAAGATGGCGAACACGGAAAAATCCAGGCCGTCCATGCAATGCATGCCTAAATCATTCCAGGCGAGCAGGGTGTATTCGCCGACAGCCGTGGTATTTAACACCGTCACTGCGACCGTTTTGGAGGTCTTGCTGTCGCGGATGGTCACCGTGGCCGAGCCGGCTTTAAGACCTTTTATGGTAGCGAGATTATTGGCATAGCCGACGCTAGCAATTGAGTTGTCCGACGATTGAACGTTTACTGTGCCGGAGGCGTTAGTGACCGTGACGGTGGCAGTGCCGCCCACATTGACCGCCAATACGGCCGGCGAAATCGTCAAGACGGGAGAAGGGGCGCTGATGACTTTGACTTCCACGCGCTTCGAGCTCTTACGATCTTTTACTGTGACCGTCGTAGAACCAGCTTTTACACCCTTGATGCTAGCGATACCGCTGGCGTAAGTGACTGTCGCCACACTGGTATTACTGGATTTTACACTGATGCTTCCGGATGATTTTGTGACCGCAATCTTGGCTATTTCGCCCACGAAGATTTCGACGGAATTAGGTTTGAGTTCAAGCGCCTGGACGCTACCAAATTCGCATACACCCAGAAAAATCAGCAAAAGCTGAAATATAAATAGACGTGCATTCATAATATCTCCCATGAATACGTTTTGATCGGATGGGTAATCGTTAATGAATTGCCCATATGAATGGAAGCAAACGGCCAACATCCGATACCGCGTCGCTTCTCGATGATGCTTTATTACTTTTTTTAATAAGGTTATTCAGTCGGCACAATAACCATTCAACATGAATTGAAGATGAAAATATAATGAAGTAATGATTAAGACTGGCGCAGCTTTTAGACCCGGAAGGCTTGAATCGGGCGTCTTGAGCCAGTTGCTTGGGAGGGGGATTGCAGGCTTACAACCGGGAGTTCCGGTCGCAAGCGGCCATTCACAGCGTTGTTAGACCGGTTAGCTCTGAGTCTATCGAAGCGCACACCGGCCTAGGCTTCGATTCGCTCAGTCCGAACGGCATGCCAGGGATAAATGGGGCCTGGTTATTAGGGAAGGGTGTGTTCCGCGCTAGCTGTGCTCACACAGTTCGCTTCCGGTATTGATAATACCCTGGCGACCAGCCAGCAGTGTCAATTCCGACATGGTTTTGACGTTTAATTTTTCTTTGATCGCCGTACTGTGGTTGCAGACGGTTTTGTAGCTCAAACATAATTTTTCCGCCGCTTGACGGGTGCTCAAACCATTGGCCAGCAGGCAAAAAATGTCGAATTCGCGCGGCGACAGCGATTTAACCTTATATGCCTCATCCTGGCCGATGGCCATATTCACCGCCAATTGCTGCGCCAAAGCCGGTTCGATGTACGTGCCGCCTTCCGCCAGCGTGCAAACTGCGGTCACCAGCGTGTCCGGCTCATTATTTTTGGTGATGTAACCTTTGGCGCCGGCCTTGATCGCGCGGGTGACGTAGACCAGTTCGTTATGAATCGAAAATACCAATATCTTGCAACTGGGGTAGCGAACCAATAAGCGCCGCACCGATTCCAAACCGCCCAGACCGGGCATGGATAAATCCATCACCACCACATCCGGCGTCTGCTTGTCATATACCTGGCAAGCGGTCTCGCCCCTATCGGCTTCATAGACGGCGCCTATTCGTTCAGACAAGGATAAATAAGTCTTGTAACCGGCTCTGACCACTGCATGGTCGTCTACTAATAAAACGCTGATTTTATTCGCCACTAACTACGTGCCCTGATTGGTTTTTGGTGTGGATGAGCAAGAAACGCCCCCGGCAGAACCGGTGCTATCCCTAGCCGGCGCTTCTTGCCCCGCCATGATGCCGATTTTTATGCCGGGAAACCATGGGAGCTTTTCCCGTTTTGCTGCGGCGTGCGGCTGCCTGCGACTGGGAAAACTTCCACGACTTTTTTCGCGGAATTCCCAGGCTATTTATGGATTATTCCGTAACGCCCGATAGGCCGCCTTCTTTACCATTTGCGCCAGCATGGCCCGGTAGGTCTAAGTCAATATTGTGTGCGACTTGATTGAGATTGCTGATGTGAAAAGTGAAGGAGATTTCTGCCGCAAAGCAAAATCTCGCGTCACGGATGGACGCCAAAATTAAGCGCAGCGTGTGATTGATTTTGCCCGGAAATGCCGATGGCGTTATCCGCTTTTAACGGAAGGCTCCCCTAACCAACCGATTTGCCGGGCCATGCAACCTAATAAACAACATAGGAGGATTCATGCAAATTTCACGGTTTGCCAAGCAGGTATCGACCACGGCCTTAGTCACGGCTGCGGCCTTGGCCGTGTCGTCATCGGCGCAAGCGAATAAAGAACTGGAACAACTAGCCAAGCAAAACACCAACTGGGTGATGCAGACCAAAGATTATGGCTCGACTCATTTCAGCGAGATGATCGACATCAACGCCAACAACGTCAAAAATCTGAAAGTGGCGTGGTCGTTTTCCACGGGCGTGCTCAACGGTCATGAAGGTGGGCCTCTGGTTGTTGATGGCATTATGTACGTCCATACGCCATATCCTAACAACGTATTTGCAATCAGCCTGGACGAGCCGGACAAAATTTTGTGGCAGTTCAAACCCAAGCAAAATCCAGCGGCGCGCGCCGTCGCTTGTTGCGACGTGGTCAACCGGGGCTTGGCCTATGCACCGGCCGGCAAAGATTATCCGGCTACCATTTTCTTAAACCAGCTGGATGGTCATGTGGTGGCGATTAACGCCAAGACCGGCGAAGTACTGTGGAAAATGGAAAACTCCGACATCGCCATGGGTTCGACGTTGACCGTCGCACCGTTCGTGGTGAAAGACAAAGTCATCGTCGGTACCTCCGGTGCCGAGTTGGGGGTGCGTGGTTACGCCACCGCTTACAACATCAAAGATGGTAAGCAAGCCTGGCGCGTGTATGCCACCGGTCCGGATGAAGACATCAAATTATCCAAAGACTTCAACAGCGCTAACCCGCATTACGGTCAGTTCGGTTTGGGTCTGAAAACCTGGGAAGGCGATGCCTGGAAAATCGGCGGCGGCACCAACTGGGGTTGGTATGCTTACGACAGCGACCTGGAAATGCTCTACTACGGCTCCGGTAACCCGGCACCGTGGAACGAAACCATGCGTCCCGGCGACAACAAATGGACCATGACCATCTGGGGCCGCGACGTTAACACTGGCGAAGCCAAATTTGGTTACCAAAAAACCCCGCACGACGAGTGGGACTACGCGGGCGTCAACTACATGGGGCTGTCCGAGCAAATGGTCGACGGCAAAATGACCAAACTGCTGACGCACCCGGACCGTAACGGCTTGGTGTATACCTTGAACCGCGAAAACGGCAGCTTGGTCAATGCCTTCAAAATCGACGACACCGTCAACTGGGTGAAAAAAGTCGATCTGAAAACCGGTCTGCCGATCCGCGATCCGGAATATTCGACACACATGGACCACCAAGCCACCGGTATCTGCCCGTCGGCGATGGGTTACCACAACCAAGGTATCGAGTCTTACGATCCGAACAAAAAGCTGTTCTTCATGGGTACCAACCATATCTGCATGGACTGGGAACCGTTCATGCTGCCTTACCGTGCCGGCCAGTTCTTCGTCGGCGCGACTTTGAACATGTATCCGGGGCCAAAAGGCACTTTGGGCCAAGTCAAAGCCATGAACGCGGTGACCGGCAAAATGGAATGGGAAGTTCAAGAGAAATTCGCAGTGTGGGGCGGCACCACCGCCACTGCCGGCGACTTGGTGTTCTACGGCACCCTGGACGGCTACATCAAAGCTCGTCATTCCAAAACCGGCGAAGAGCTGTGGAAGTTTAAATTGCCTTCCGGTGTTATCGGCCATCCGATCACCTATAAACACAACAACAAACAGTACGTTGCGATTTATTACGGTGTCGGCGGCTGGCCTGGCGTAGGTCTGGTATTCGACTTGGCCGATCCGACCGCTGGTTTGGGTGCGGTGGGTGCGTTCAAGGAACTAGCGCATTACACCCAAATGGGTGGCGGCGTGATGGTGTTCGCGTTGTAGAAAGCTTTCCTGGTTCCCACGCGCTGCGTGGGAATTCAGGTTAACCGCGCTGCGGTGGCGATGATCTGCCGCAGCGCGGCTACTAAGGCGTTCCCGCGCAGCGCGTGGGAACGAGGCAACGAGTCTACTTAATTCCTAGAATCACTATGAAAACAAGCACACGCATTGTGGCTGCGTTGGCATTGGGCTTTGGTTTTTCCACAGTTCAAGCCGAACAGCCGGTTTTAAAAGTCTGCACGGCTGAAAACGAAATGCCTTACTCCAATAAAAACGGCGAAGGCTTTGAAAACAAATTGGCGCAGTATGTGGCCGAACAACTGGGCCGTAAATTGGAAACCGTCAGCTGGACAGATCCGCGCTACTTTATCCGCGATTACCTGGATAAAGGCTTGTGCGACGTGGTAATGGGCGTCGATGCCGGCGACCCGCGTTTGTTGACCACGGCACCTTACTACCGGTCCGGCTATGTCTTTATCAGCCGCGAAAAAGACGGGTTGGACTTGCAGAACTGGGATAGCCCGGCCTTGAAGCAAGCCCAGCGGATTGCTTTCGCACCGGGCTCTCCGGCCGAAACCATGCTGCGGGCCATCGGCCGTTACAACGATATGTTCAATTACCAACAAGAGTTGGCCGGCTTCAAGTCCAAACGTAACCAGTACGTCAAGTACGACAACGACAAGCTGGTTAACGAAGTGGCTTCCGGCAAAGCGGAAATCGCCATCTTGTGGGGGCCCGCCGCGGCCCGCTACGTGAAGGCATCGGCCACGCCGCTGACGATGACGGTCATTCCGGACAACGCCAAGCGCGCCGACGGCGAAAAGGTAGGTTTGCATTACAGCACCGCCATCGGTGTGCGCAAGGACGACAGCGCTTTGCTGGGGCAATTGAACAAAATCATCAAAGACGGGCAGGACAATATCGAAGCGTTGCTGGAAGCGGAAGGCATTCCGTTGCTGGATCAACCCGAAACAGCCGTGTCCATGAACTAAACAGGAAACCTTGAATGAAATTGAAAACATTTTTGACTGGCGCCGTGCTGTCGATGTCAGCGCTGGCGGCAAGTGCTGTCCAGGCCGATATTACCCTGCGCCATGCCTTGACCGGGGAAGCGCTGGATTTGAGTTTCGCCAAAAAAGGCGGCAACACCGACAAATTCAAGCAATTCATGCAAACCGGCAAAAATCCTTACAACGGCGATGCCGAGGCAGCCAAGAAAGGCGAAAGCTTGTACATGACCGGTTGCTCGGGCTGCCACGGCCATGAAGCCGAAGGCAAACTCGGCCCCGGTCTGGCCGACGACTACTGGACTTATCCGCGCGGCCTGACCGACCAGGGCTTGTTCGAAATCCTGTTCGGTGGCGCCAACGGCATGATGGGGCCGCAGTACGTCAACTTCAGCACCGATGACATGCTACACATCATGGCTTTCTTGCGCAGCATTTATAAGGGCGATCCGAAGAAAGCCGAGTGGTTGAAGTGAAGCCACGTTTTGACTCGTTCTCGCGCGTCGCGTACCCAAGGGCATAAATGGTAATGGCGATTTTGCCGCAGCGCGGACAAGCCATGCGTTCCCACGCAGCGCGTGGGAACGAGGAAGAGCTAAAGCAAATTTAAATTTAATATATCAGGAGATCAACATGAACAAATTAGTAATGTTAGGCGCGGTCCTGCTGGCTTTTGGCCTGTCCGGCGCGGCAAAAGCCTACGACGGCACCAAATGCAAAGAAGCCGGCAACTGCTGGGAACCGAAACCGGGGTATCCGGCACAAGTGGCGGGCAGCAAATACGACCCGAAACACGATCCCAACGAGCTGAACAAACAAGCCCAGTCGATCAAAGAAATGGAAGCCCGCAACGCCAAACGTACTGAATTGCTGGCGAAAACCGGCAAGTTTGTTTACGACGTCGAAGGCCAATAAACACCGGGTAGGTCAGGGTGCGCATCGCGCTTACTGGCAGTCACTAGGAAAATAGAACCCTTAGGACGCCGCCAGGGACGGCGGTAACTAATGATGCGGAGGGAATCGAAGATTATTCTGCCGAAGCGAAGACCAGGGAATGCCCAAGGCAACGGCGCGCTCAACCCATGCAAGCTGTTTAAGAACTTCGCGAGTGCAGTAGCCTTTAAACAGCTTCTAAACGAAACCTCACGGCTCCGGGCCGTTGCTATGCCGCTTAGATCACGACGGCCCGTTTTCAGCGGCGCGTATGTCAGCAATCGGCGGCATGGCAACCCAGCACCGGAGTTCTTTTTGCGGTATTGGCTTTAATCAACAGCGCTCAATTAGCTATGACAAGCAAGCAAACCCTCAGCGACTGGCGCGCCAGTGCGTTGCAGTTGGAACAACAAATCAACCATGTCGTCGTCGGTCAGCAGGCGGCGGTACGTAATCTTTTGATAGCTGTATTCGCCCGCGGCCATGTGTTGCTGGAAGGCCAGGTCGGCGTGGGTAAAACCACCTTATTGCGGGCCATCGCCCAAGGTCTGGGCGGACACTACCAGCGTATCGAAGGCACCATCGACCTGATGCCGGCCGACTTGATCTATTACACCTATTTAAATCAAGAAGGCCGACCCTGCGTCGATCCCGGCCCTTTGCTGAAGCAGGGCGAACAGTTGTCGGTGTTCTTCTTTAACGAGATCAATCGGGCCCGGCCGCAAGTGCATTCGCTGCTGTTGCGGGTGATGGCCGAGCGCAGTATCGGCGCGTTCAATCGCGAATACCGGATGCCGCACATTCAGGTATTTGCCGACCGCAATCGGGTAGAAAAAGAAGAAACCTTTGAGTTGCCGGCGGCCGCTCGCGACCGGTTTTTCATGGAAATCAACATCACCGCACCCAGTGACGACAAGGTGTTGGACGATTTGCTGTTCAATCCGCGTTACCACGATGTCGATGCCTTGATCGGGGAAATGGCCGCCAGCCAAATACCTTATTACCAGCTCAACGACTGGGCGGCGGCGATTCAAGACAGCATCCAGCCCAGCGCCGCTTTGCGCCAATACGCCTTGGATTTATGGAAAGCCACCGCCGATCCCGGCGCATTCGGCATCGCTTTAGCCGATGTGGAAATGCACAACCTGCTGCAGGCCGGCGCCAGTCCGCGCGGCGTCAGCTACATGATACGCGCCGCCAAAGTCCGGGCTTGGCTGGAAAATCGCGACAGCCTGTTGCCGGAAGATTTGCAGGCGGTTTTCGCCGTCACCATGTCGCACCGGATATTCCTGAATCCGATGTACAGCTATCGCCAAGACGACATTATTCCCACCTTGATAGACAGCATACTCAACCAAATCGCCGCACCGTAACAGTCATGAACATTAAATCGATTCTGCACGCCATGCTGCCGCATGCCGGCCTCGGCCACTTATTGGACACCTATTTAACTTGGTCCGGCGTCGGCTTTATTTGCTCGTTTATTGCCAGTAGCTTGGATAAACATGCCGACGTCCCTTACGCCGCGTATTACACCAGCGCCTTGAACGACGCGGTGGGCTTTAAGTTCTGGATTTTATTGGCGGTGGTCGGCACTTTACTGTTTTGCCTAAGCCTGCCGGTGTTATATCTATCGCTACATTTTCCGGCGCTAAGTGATTTCAGCCGGCGCTTGCGGCGGTTTACCTACACGTTTTTTTTGGTCGCCTTCGACGAGGGCGGATTGATGATCGGGATTTTGACCGCCAATTTTATCGATACCAGTGAGCGCATCTCGCTGTTGGCGAACAAATCGTTCTTGTTCAGCGATGTCGGTTTTTTCACTATCCTGGCCTTATGCCTGTTGAACTCCTTGCTATGGCTGTTCGGCGAAGCCATCCACAGTCGCAATCCGCAAACGTACTCTGGCGTGGTGGCCTTATTGATGAAGGTGCCGCTCAAATTTTCCATTCCCGGCTACTTGGTTGTGACGGCCGTGCTGGCGAATTTGGTTGTCAGCCAATAAGTTACTCGCTAAAGCGATGTCGGCCACGATAAAGCCTTTCCAATACCGCCTGCCACGCCCGGCAGTCGGTGTATTTCCCGGCGCGCACCCCGGACAAATGGTCGGCAACGGCCAACTGTTCAAGCGCCATGACACCCTGATTGCCCGACCTGACCCCAGGCGCATCGATTTACGGGCCAGCCTGCTCGATCCGTTCGGCCATTACCAAGTGAGGGTACAGCAGCAACACAGTGCTATTGATGTGTATTTGCTGGCCGATTTATCCGCTTCCATGGGTTTCGGCGGTGGCAACGACAAGCGCCGTGTAATGGCCGATATGCTGTTATCGATTGCCGCATCGGCCCTGGAATACGGCGACAACATCGGGTTTATTGCGGCTAACCAGCAGGTGCTCACCGACTGTTATTTGCCGGCCGGTAAACATTTAGGCCGGATTCAAGCCATGGCAAAACGCCTGGAAACACTCGACCTGCAACCCGGCTCGGCAGGTTTGCAGCAAGCCCAACGCTATCTACCCAAACATAGGGCCTTGGTGTTTCTGGCGTCGGATTTTCATTTTCCGTTACCGCAGTTGCAAGCCATTTTGCAAAACTTGCGTCGCCACGACCTGATACCGCTGGTGCTGTGGGACCCAGCCGAATACAGCCGCTTACCGGATTGGGGGCTGTTTCAAGTTCAGGACCTGGAAACCGGTAAGCGCCGCACGCTGTGGTTGCGTCCCGGTTTGAAGCGCAACATAGAACAGGCATTTGCCCAGCGCCGTGCGCAATTGCAACAGCAGTTTCGGGCCTCGGGCTGTGAGCCGCTGTTTATCGACAACGGCTACCGCGCCGAGCAGCTGGGGCACTATTTTTTAAGGAGAGCAGGGTGACGTTGGCGGCAAAGCGGCTTGGTTGTGCTTGGGTATGGGTATGCGTCACGCTGCTGGCGGCGTGCTCCGGCACGTCTAACCAAGCACTCCGCGACTTTCAACTGCAAACGCCGCGGCCGTTTGGGTATGTGATCGGCGATACCATCCCGCAGCGGATTGTGCTGGAAACGCGCGCCGGCATGCTCTTGGAGCGCAACAGTCTGCCGGCGCCGGGTCGCTTGAATCGCTGGTTACAACTGAACGCGGTGACTGTGCTGGAAACGGCCGGCAATGACGGCAAGCGCTATCAAATCGACCTGCAATATCAGCAATTTTACGCACCGCTGGAAGTGAAAGCCTTGAGCATACCCGGTTTCACCTTGCGCTTTCAGCAGCACGGGCAAACTCTGGAACAGCCGGTCGCAGCCTGGACCTTTACGATCGCGCCATTGCGGGAGTTGGTGGTCAGGCAGGACCAGCACGGCGAATACATGCGCCCGGACCAAGCGCCGAGCTTGTTGGATGACGCGGCAATTGTCCGGCGCTTATGCGTGGCGCTGGCGGTGGCTCTGGGCATCGCATTACGTTTGGCTTGGCTTTACGGTTATTTACCGGGACTACCGAAACGCAGCGTATTCAAGCGCGCGCAGCGGCAACTGCAAACCCTTGGCTTGTCACAGTTGCCGCAAGGGCTGGGCGCTGTACATGCGGCATTTAACGGTCTTCACGGCAAGCCGGTGTTTTTGCACAAACTGGCCGAGTTTTATCAGGGCCACCCGGAATATCGCAGCATCGCCGACGAATTGACTTGGTTTTTCGATTATTCCAATCGTTACTTTTTCGGTGACGCTTCGATAATGCCGCAAGAATACGATCTGCAAAAACTCAAAACCCTGTGCCTGCATTGCCGGGAAATCGAGCGAGGCAGTCGATGAATTTGGGCTTTGAGTATCCTTGGGTCTTGCTCGGTTTGGGCTTATGCCTGTTGCCAATGTTGAGAATGGGAGTGGTCGCCAACCCCTATCCCTGGCTGGCGATATTGCCTGTCGACCCACTATCGCTGGCTATCAGCGCCTTGATCCGCTTGCTGGGCGTGCTGGCGATAAGCGGGTTGATTCTGGGCTTGGCCGGTGCCTATCTGCAAGAACAGCAAATGGAGCGCATCGGCCACGGTGCACACATCGTCATGCTGTTGGATCGCAGTAACAGCATGGACAACACCTTCGCCGGCAAGACGCCGGAAACCCAGGGCGAGGAGTCCAAAGCCAACGCCGCCCGCCGCTTGTTGAATCAGTTTGTCGATCACCGAGCGCACGATTTGATCGGCATCGCGGAATACAGTACTTCGCCGCTATTCGTGCTACCGCTCACTGAAAACAAAGCCGCGATTCATGCTGCGATAGACGCCACCGCGTTGCCGGCCTTGGCTTATACCAACGTCAGCAAGGGCTTGAGCATGGCTTTGGAGTTCTTCGATAGCCGGCCGGTGACCGGTTCGCGCATCGTGTTGCTGGTGTCGGACGGCGCGGCGGTAATCGATCCGGACAGCGAAGCGGCCTTGCGAGAGTTGTTCAAACAACGCCAAGTCAGTTTGTATTGGGTGTTTCTGCGCACCGCCAACAGCCCTGGCTTGTTTGAAGTGCCCGACGACCCGCGCGACGATAATGCTCAGGCCATGCCGGAACGGTATCTGCATCTGTTCTTTAACAGTCTGCATATTCCCTATCAAGCCTACGAAGCCGAAACGCCCGGTGCATTGCAGCAGGCCATTGACGACATCAACCGCTTGGAGAATCGGCCTTTGCATTATTTCGAGCGGATTCCGAAGCTGGATTTATCCACGCGCTGTTATGCCTTTGCGGCGGCGCTGATGTTGTTATTGCTGGGCGTGAAACTCTGCGAGGCCAGACTGTGATCCGTAAGTTAAAACACTGGGCGCTGTGGGCCATATTGGCAGCAGCTTTATTAGTGACTCTGACGCAATTGCTGCAACTGTATGGCCTAGCCGGCCAAAATCGGCTGATCGGCCAATTACTGGCCGATCAGGATGTCGGCGCAGACGAGTTGGCAACCTCGGCGCCGGAAGTACGCATGACCAGAGCGGTGTATCTCAGCCGGCACCAACGCTACGACGAAGCCCTGGCGACGCTGAACCTGTTATTGCAGCAAGCCGGCGCTGAAGCGCAAGCGCAAACCCGTTATAACCTGGGCAATCTGTATCTGCGCCAAGCCATGGAGAAAGCCCAGGCCGGCAATGTCAACGAGGCGATGCCCTTGCTGGGTTTGGCCAAGCAAGCTTATCGCGAAGCATTAACGTTGGACAGCGGCTTTTGGGATGCCAAGTACAATCTGGAAGTGGCGATGCGGCTGTTGCCGGAGATGGACAGAATCAGCAGCGGCGACGAGCAGGATGATCTTAATCAACAGACCCAACTATGGACCACCTTGCCGGGCTTTCCGCGTGGCTTGCCCTAACTTGGCGCTTATCTTCCCGACCGATAATTTCGCTATATGACTATCGTCCCCAATCTTAGGGATTACCGTTTCTGGCTGCTGACCGCGGCCTTGCTGTCCTTGTCGGTAGTGTTTTTCCATCCGCAAACCAGCGCGCAAGTGCCGCTCTACCGGCTGGTATTTGTTGTCGATATTACCCGCAGCATGAATACCGAAGATTATCAGCTGGATAAACAGCCGGTCAGCCGCTTGCAGTTTGTTAAACAGGCGTTGCGCAAGGAATTGTTAAAACTGCCTTGCGGTTCGCAAGTCGGTTTGGGGGTGTTCACCGAACGCCGCTCGACTCTGCTATTCGAACCGATCGAAGTCTGTTCGGGTTTTGCCGAGCTGGACGCAGCGATTGCGGCGCTGGATTGGCGTATGGCTTGGGCCGCCGACAGCCGCATCGCTAGTGGCTTATTAAGTACGCTTGAGATGTTGCAAGGTAAGGACCAAACCTTGGTGTTTTTCAGCGACGGCCAGGAAGCACCGCCGCCCAATCCGCGTTACAAACCCGATCTGTCGGTAGTTAAAGATAAGGTAAAAGGTGTGATCGTCGGCGTCGGCGGCGATCAACTTGCACCCATCCCTAAGTTCGACGCCAAAGGCCAACGCCAGGGGTTTTATAAACCCGAAGACGTGCCGCACCGCTCGTCTTTCGGCGAATCGGATCTAAATCCCGAGAAGATCCAGGGCTACAACGCCCGCAACGCACCGTTTGGCAGCGAGGCGGCCAGCGGCGACGAGCATATGAGCCGGCTACACGACAGCTATCTACGCCAGCTGGCTGCCGAGAGCGGCTTGCAATACCGGCGCCTGAGCGATACCGACAGTCTGGATCAAGCGCTGCAACAAGCCGAGTTTGCCAAGCCTGGCACGCACACCGTCGATAGCAGCTGGCGCTATGCCGGTCTGGCTTTGTTGTTTCTGGTGATGGTGTATCTAAAGTAGCTCAATCGCCGGACACTGTATCGACGAGCAATATTCGTTCACTATCCAGGCGCAAAGACAGGGTTTTGCACAGCAAGCTGGTTTCAAAATCCATGTAGCGCTCGGAAGTGACGACCCGATTGCGGTCGCCGCAGTTTTCCAATGCCAGCAATTGAAAGAAATAAGGGCGCCAGGACCAGTTAAAGCCTATTTTGCGCGGATCGGTAAACCATTGGTTTTCTTTGAAATTAAAATCCGGCGAAATCTGGTCGCCGTGGTTGTTGCACAAATAAAAACGAATCACGCCGCTATCGGTAAAATTCCAGCTGACCAGTTCATTCAAGTTAAAGTCGTCCTGCAAGGTTTCGGCCAGCTTGTAAATCAAGGTTTTGGTGGTGTTAATGGCGCTGACTTTCTTTTGCACCTTAACCAGTGTGTTTTTCAAAAATTTAGTGCGCAATGAAGCGATATGTTGTTCGTAAAGCTCGGCATGCTGAAAATCGGCTTCGGCTTTGGCAAACAAAAACCCCTGCATGAATTGCGCGCCGCAGTTCAAACTAAATAAAAACGCTTCGTCCGATTCCACGCCTTCACAAATAATCCGGCAGCCGGTGCGTTTACCCAGCCGCGAGATCATATGAATAATGTCGCCGGCGATGCCGCCCTTGGTGGCCAGCTTGAACAGCCGCATATCGATTTTGATGATGTCGGGTTGAATGGCGATCACCCGTTCCAGTTGCGAGGCGCCGGCGCCGAAATCGCCGATAGCCACACTCAAGCCGTGTTTGCGGTAGCGCTGTACGATTTGTTTTAACTTTTGCGGATCGACATGCGCATTGGAAATTTCCACGATGATGCGTCGCCGGTCGATATTCAACTCGTCCAACATCCGTAGCGTGGGTAGCGTGTTTAATTGGCGCAGATTTTCTATCCAGGCCGCGGAAATATTCAGCGCCAGATAGCTTTGCGTATCGGCCAATTCCGAGAATTTTTCCAGGGCCTGCCAGCGTACCTGCCTGTCCAGTTCGATACGGGTTTTGGCATCAACCTCGGCGGAAGAGAAGAGGGCGCCGGCGGAAACCACTTTGCCTTTGTCGTCGTATTGGCGGGCCAGGGCTTCGTAGCCGACGATTTTGCCGCTGGCCACCGAAATAATGGGTTGGAAATACGGGAATAACTGTGTTTTAGCTTGCATCGTCCCTTGGGCTATCAATTTAACTGGGTTTGGGTAAAAACTCCTTCAACTCCGCGACGCAGGAACCGCAACCGCTACCGGCGCTCAAACAGGCGCTGATGTCGGCGACGCTTTGCAGTTGCTGGGTTTGCACCGCGTGTCGGATGGTTTTTTCGCCCACATTGAAACACGAACAGACGATTCGGCCAATATCGGCTTCACCTTTTGGCGGCAGTCCGCTCAGCAAGCTCAGGCGCTCGGCTCGGCTCAACTCATTTTTAGCGAATAAACTGCCCAGCCAGCCAGGCTCGGGCAGCTCGCAATCCGGTCCGACGCACAAACAGGCTTGTAATTCGCGATCCGGTAAATAAGCGGTACGGTAATAGCCGGCTTGTTGGTCGCTGTATTCCAGCCAGCAGTTATCATCATCAATATGTCTTGTGTCAGCGAGCAGCGCGCGGCTCCAGGCCCGCCAGTCCTTGCCGGGTTCGGTAGACGCTAACTCGTAACGAAAATAGCGGTCGCCGCGCACACTGACTTGATACTCGGCCCCGCCAATTTGTAAGGGACGGCGCGACAAAATAGTGGCATACCAACGTGACGGCCAGGCATGGATTGTGGCCGGTGTTTGCTTGCTTTCCGGTTGCCCGGAATAGGGATCGACCACCGGATTGACCACGGCGCCCATGCGGCCGTGGCTGCTGAGTTGTTCGGTCCAGTGCATAGGTACGAACAGACTGCCGATTTGTTGCCCCGGATTGAGATCGACGCGGGCCAGCATACTGCCCCACCGGCTTTGGATCTGCGCCAGACTGCGCGCGCTTAAGCCGAGGCGTTCAGCGTCGGCGGGGTTTATCTCGACGAAAGGTTCCGGGCGGTGCGCGTTTAATTTGGCGGCCAGACTGGTGCGGGTCATCGTGTGCCATTGGTCGCGCAGGCGGCCGGTATTCAGCGTAAACGGATAATCGTTATCCGGCGCGTTAACAGGCGGACGCGGGGTAATCGGGATGAAGCGGGCTTTACGATTGCTTGTGTAGTACTGGCCGTCAGTAAACATTCTGGCTGCGCCTGCGCTTTGCTGGTGGGTGACCGGCCATTGCACCGGTTGCAGCGCGTCATAACCTTGCCCGTCCAAGTGGACAAAGGCCGATAAATTAAAATCGCGTAACTGATGCTCGTCATCGTTTTCGAAGGCCGACAGCGCGGCGTGTTCACGAAAAATGTCGGCGCTGGATTGGTAATTAAACGCATCGCTAAACCCCATGCGCTGAGCGACTTGGCTGATGATCCACCAGTCGTGTTTGGCTTCGCCGGAGGCCGGAAACAAGGGCCGTTGCCGAGAGATGCGCCGCTCCAGATTGGTGACGGTGCCGTCTTTCTCGCTCCAGCCGGTGGCCGGCAGCAGCACATGAGCCAACTCGGCGGTATCGGTGTTGGCGATGCAATCGGATACCACCACCAATTCGCATTGTTGCAAGGCACGTTTCACTTTGTCGGCGTCCGGCATCGACACCACCGGATTGGTCGCCATAATCCATACGGCCTTGATTTGACCAGCGGCAATGGCGTCGAACATCGCTACGGCCTTCAAACCTTGTTTGTCGGCGACTTTGTCACTGCCCCAAAAGCGGCCGACTCTATCGACGTGTTCCGGGTTTTCCAGGTCCATATGCGCAGCCAAGGTGTTTGCCAAGCCGCCCACTTCGCGGCCGCCCATCGCGTTAGGTTGACCAGTGAAGGAAAACGGCCCCATGCCTGGCTTGCCGATGCGGCCAGTGGCGAGGTGGCAGTTGATGATGGCATTGCATTTATCCGAACCGGAGCTGGACTGGTTGATGCCCTGCGAATAAACCGTGACGGTTTTCTCGGTGCCGGCAAACCAGTCGAACAGTGTGGCGACTGCTTCGCTAGGCAAGCCACAGCCTGCGGCGACCTGCTCGATACTGCCGGCGGTTTTCACAGCTTCTTGCAATGCGGCGTCGAAACCTTCGGTATGTCTATCGATATAAGTCTGATCGATCCGGCCGTTTTGCGCTAAATAAGCCAAAATGCCGTTGAACAATAGCGCATCCATGCCCGGTTTAACGGGCAGATGCAAATCGGCGATGTCGCAACTGGCCGTGCTGCGCGGATCGATCACCACAATCTTTAAATTTGGGTTGTTTTCCTTAGCCTTGCGAATGCGTTGAAAGGCAATCGGGTGGCACCAGGCGGCATTGGAGCCCATCAGTAAAATCAACTCGGCCAGTTCCAGGTCTTCGTAATTGCAAGGCACGGTATCGGCGCCAAACGCGCGTTTGTAGCCCACTACCGCCGAAGACATGCACAAACGGGAGTTGGTATCGATATTGGCGGTGCCGATGAAGCCTTTCATCAATTTGTTGGCGACGTAGTAATCCTCGGTCAGCAATTGGCCTGAGACATAAAACGCCACCGCTTCGGGGCCGTGCTGCGCAATAATGGTGTTAAAGCGTTCTGCGACATGATCTAAAGCTGACGCCCAATCGACTTGTTTCCCTTGAATGCTGGGATAAAGCAGGCGGTTTTCCAGCGACACGGTATCGCCCAGCGTCGCGCCTTTGGAGCAAAGTCTGCCGAAATTGGCTGGGTGCTTACTGTCGCCTTTGATGCTGACCCGGTGTGTCGCGTGGTCTTCTATCGTGGCTTCGATGCCGCAGCCGACGCCGCAATAAGGACAAGTGGTTTTGATGGTGTTCATGGGTAAAGGAATTTAAGCCGCGCGCGCGAGCGGGATTCTGCCGAACATCAAGCGGTCGCGGATCGCGGCAATCGGTGTGCTTTCTTTAACCAAATTCAGATACCAGGCACTGTCGCTGGTGTCGCCGTACAAAATAACGCCGACGACGACGTCGCCGCGCAGGACAATTTTTTTATAGATGCCCAGGCCGTGGTCAATCAACTGCAAAATCTGGCATTCGCTGTCGCCTTCGAAATCGCCCACCGAGAATAAATCGATGCCGGTGACTTTCAACATCGTCGCGGACGATAAGGTTTTAAATTGGCTGTCGACTTTACCCGCCAGTTGTTGCGCGCAGACTTTGGCCTGTTCGTAGACCGGCGCGACCAAACCGAACAGTTCGCCCCGATACTGCACGCATTCGCCGACCGAGAATATCGCCGGGTCGCTAGTCTGCATGCCGTCGTCGACTACGATGCCGTGCTGACACGCCAGACCGATGCGTTTAGCCAGACTGATATTGGGCTTAATGCCGGTGGACATAATCAGCATGTCGGCCGGTAATACGCTGCCGTTACTCAAAGTCACCGCGCTGATATGCCCGTCCTGACTGTCTATGCGTTGGATGGTGGTACCCAGATGAAACTGAATGCCTTTATCCGCCAATTGCCGTTGTAAAAACGCCGCAGCTTTACCATCCAATTGCCGGTTCAACAAATGGCCGGCACGGTTGATGACGCTGACTTGCATACCGCGTTGCAATAAGCCGTTGGCGGCTTCCAGACCCAGTAAACCACCGCCCAGAATGACCGCATGTCGTTTGCTGGCGGATTTTTTGATCATGGTTTCCACGTCGGCGATGTCTCTAAAGCCCAATACGCCTTCGACGTCGCGGCCCGGTATGTCCAGCATCAGCGGCAAGGAACCGGTGGCGATCAACAGTTTGTCGTAAAACGCGCAGGTGCCGTCGTGGGCGATGACACAGCGGCGTTCGCGATCAACATCGACAACCGCTTTGTCCGGTCCGCAATACAAGGTCACGCGGTTTTTTAGATACCAATCGAAATCGTGAATCATGATGTCGGCAACGCTTTTGGCGCCGAACAACACAGGTGTCAGCATGATGCGATTGTAGTTGCCGTGCGGCTCGGCGCCGAACACGGTAATGTCGTAGCGATCCGGTACGGTTTGAATCAATTCGTCAACGGTGCGCATGCCGGCCATGCCATTGCCTATCACTACCAATTTGAGTTTCATGATGTTGTCGGTACTATTTGCGAAGATCGGTGGGAAATTGGACGCAAACTGTGCAAAACAGTTTGCGCCGCTGCTGCCTAGAAGCTGACGTTGCCTTGCATCCAAATCACTTGGGTGTCCGGGAACGCCGGGTTATCGCTGTTAAAGTTCGCGTACTTGGCTAACAGCGAGTAATGTTTGCCAAACTTTTTCAGGGCCTGAAAATCCCATTCCTTACCGTATTCAATTTTGCCGGTATCGTCTTTAAAGTCGTGATAGACGCCGGTAATGATCAAGCTGTCGTTCATCGCTTTGTAGCTGGCGGTGGCGAAGACGTCGCGGATACCATTAGCCGGTGTAGTCAAAAATAAATCCGCCCACCCCTGGAAAGCGTGATTGGTGCCCAGCGGGGTTTGGAAAGATTTGCCGGCTCCGTAGCCATTTAGCTGCTCCACGGCACCTGACACGGTCAGATTGTAAGCACTGGCCCCCGCCATCAGATTGAAGCGGTCGGCCTGATAGTGGTTGGGGTTGTCGCCGTAGTCCGATTGTTTGCTCCATTCGGCCGTGTAGATGGCATTGACAGTGTCAAAAAACTGCGGCGATTTGCCATCGAAGCGCAAGCCGTAGGTTTGTGAGGAGTTAGCGTAGTTAGCGCGTTCGCGGTAATCCAGCCAGTATCCGTAACCGATCAGGTTGCCCCAGTCATTAATCTTGTAATTCAGGTTTAAAAACGGCGCGTTTATCGAATGCGTTTCGCCGAATATGTTTTGGATGTGGTCTATATAGCCGACGTTTGCTGTCAGCCCGAACAAGGTCTGATTATTGTGGGTGATCAGAATCGAGTCATAGGTCATCTCCATCTGCCGCCAGCCGACGTTACCGATGAAGCGGTCGTCGTCCAATTTGATGCGTTGCCGGCCGACTTTGATCAGGGTGTCGGCGATGCCTTTGTAGCTGATCCAGAATTGATTCAGCTCGTTACGGGCCGGATCGGCAATGACGGCATAGTTGCGGTCACGGTTCGAGGTAGTACCGCCGCGGTCGTAGTCGGCTTGAGCCGCGTAGAGGCCTTCGTATTCCGCGTAACCTTGGAAATCGTGAAAAACCGGCGTCAGGAAACCCAGCCGCAGGCGCACCGTATTGGCGTTGGCGGTTTCCACCGGCTGGCCGCCCATATTGGCGGGTTTACGAACAGAGTTGTCTTTATCGACATTCTCCCAGCGGTAATTCAAATCCATTTTTACCGCGCCGTTGCTGCCGTAATGGTAGAAATTCAAGGCGTCTTCCACCTCTTTGGTAATGTCGGCGGCGGCCGGTAGGCTGAAGAAGGTGAGTGATAATAGTGTCGCCGGTAACGTGCCGGTTGGACGTTTGAGTGTTTGCGGCATAAGGCCCCCTAGGAAAACAAGCGGTTATAAATTAATGGGTGTGATCGCATTCGGACAGGAAGGTCAGCAAGCTCTCCCGGTACTTGTAGTAATCCGGATGCTCCAGCAGGGCCTTGCGAGTACGCGGCCGAGGCAGGTCGATTTCTTGAATTTTGCCGATTTTGGCGTGCGGGCCGTTGGTCATCATCACCACTCTGTCAGCCAATAGAATGGCTTCGTCGACGTCGTGGGTCACGACGATCGCGGTGACGTGGGTGCGTTCCCAGACTTCCATCAATACTTCCTGCAATTCCCAACGGGTCAACGAATCCAGCATACCGAACGGTTCGTCCAGTAGCAGTAATTTTGGCGACAAGGCAAAGGCGCGGGCAATACCGACGCGCTGGCGCATGCCGTTGGACATGTCCCCGGCTTTTTTAAACATCGCATCGGCCAGACCGACCCGGGTCAGGTAGTATTCGACGATGTCCTCGCGTTCGTCTTGCGAGGCATGTGGGTACACTTTATCCACGCCCAGCATCACGTTTTCGAAGGCGGTCAGCCAGGGAAACAGGCTAGGAGCCTGAAACACCACGCCGCGATCCGGACCTGCGCCGCTGATTTCCCGGTTATCCAAAATAATGCCGCCTTCGGAAATTTCGTTCAGGCCGGCGGTCATCGACAAAACCGTGGATTTACCGCAACCGGAGTGGCCGATAATGGAAATGAATTCGCCTTTCTTCATTTTTAGATCGAAGCCGTCCACCACTTTCACGGTACTGTTGCCGTCCGGGGTAGGGTAGATTTTGGACAGATTCGAGAATTCCAGATAGCGGGCCTTGCCCAGATCGCGGGCGCTGGGTTTCAGCGCCGAGGTATCCAGCTTCCAGTCGTTACTGGTATTGGGGCGGACATCCGGCAGTTTGAGCTTGTCGCCAGCGTCGGCTTGGGCTTTTTCCATGCCGATATTCATCAAATAGCGGGTGATTTCCGCGCGCAGGCGTTTGAATTCATCGTTATGGTTTAAAGCGGTGCGGTCGCGCGGCCGCTCCAGGTTGACCGTAAAGGACGGGCCAAAGCTGGCATCCGGGCCGGGATTGAGTGGAATGACCCGGTCGGCCATGTAAATGGCTTCATCGACGTCGTTGGTAATCAAGATGACAGTCTTTTTATCCTGTTCCCAAATTTGCAGAATTTCGTCTTGCAAGTTGCCGCGGGTCAGCGCATCCAGGGCGCTGAGCGGTTCGTCCAGCAGCAAAATATCCGGGTTGGCGGCCAGCGCCCGGGCCACGTTAACACGCTGACGCATGCCGCCTGATAACTCGGCGGGTTTTTTGTCCATCGCCCGGCCGAGGTTCACCATTTTGACGTACTTCTCGGTATGCGCGCGGCGTTGTTCCGGCGTCCAGTCCTTGAAGATCGCATCTACCGCCAGCGCCACGTTTTCGTAAACGGTTAGCCAGGGCATCAAGGAATAGTTTTGAAACACCACGCCGCGATCCGGGCCGGGTTCGGTGATGGGCTGGCCTTGTTTCAATAGTTCGCCGCTGTCGGCATGGATTAAACCCGCAATCATCGATACCAAGGTGGTTTTGCCGCTGCCGGAAAAACCGACAATGGCGATAAACTCGCCTTCGCGAATATCCAGATTAATGTCTCTGAGGATGGAGGTTTTGTCTTTGCCTTCTCCATAGGATTTACAGACATTTTTTAACTCTACTAACGGCTTATACGCATCGTTGGCGGGAACGGAAGACATGGCGGATTGTTTGTGCATGGAAAGTTCGATGATTTTGGCTTGGGCGGCGCTCATGACGGTATCCTCAGATTTTTTGGAACGAGAACAGGTTTTGTAACGAGTGCATTACCCGGTCGAGAATGAAGCCGATAATACCGATGGTAAAGACCGCCACCATGATCCTGCTCAAGGAATTGGAACTGCCGTTTTGGAATTCGTCCCAGACGAATTTGCCCAATCCTGGGTTTTGCGCCAGCATCTCGGCAGCGATCAACACCATCCAACCCACGCCCAAGGATAGGCGCATCCCGGTAAAGATATAAGGTAAAGCCGAAGGCAGAATGATGCGTTTGATTTGTGTGGCCCAATCCAGTCTTAACACTTTACCGACGTTGACCAAGTCGCGGTCTATCGATGACACACCCACGGCGGTGTTGATCAGCGTTGGCCATAAAGAGCATAAAGTCACGGTGATGGCCGAGGTGACGAACGATTTGGCGAACCAGGAATCGTCGTCAGTGACATAGATGGCGCTCACCACCAAGGTGACGATGGGCAACCAGGCCAGCGGCGATACCGGTTTGAAGATTTGAATCAACGGGTTAAACGCAGTATTCAACACCGGACTCATGCCGCAGATGATACCTAGAGGCACGGCAATCAGCGTGGCGATGATAAAGCCGGCGAATACGGTGCGCAGGCTGGTAAATATTTGGTCCAGATAAGTCGGTTTGCCGGTGTAGGGGCGGGGCTTGATTTCCGCTTTGGGGTCTTCGGCCAACTTTTCTTTATTCCGCAATTCCTGGCGTTCGTAAAACTCGGCCATTTTGGTTTTTTCCGCATAGTGTTCAGTCACCAAACCGCTGACTTCCGACCAGACTGCGACCGGGCCGGGAATGGCGCCCAAACTGGTGTTGATGCGTGCGGCAGTGACGCTCCAAAATCCTAAAAACAAGATGAAAGCGATGATGGGCACGCCCATGACCAACCATAACTGGCGCATTTGCTGGGCAGGATTTTCACCGGCGGCGATTTTGACTAAGGGTACGAACCAGGTCAGGCCGGTGATGTTAAAGAATTTGATCAATGTATTAGTCATGTCTTTGCTCGCTAGTCTTAACGGTGTCGGTAAAAAGGATGCGTCCTTGCATCAACATACGATCCTTGTGTAGAGCACCCACCAGAGTTTCTTAGTCGACAATCTTGCCGCCGGAGACGGTTTGTTTGCCTTTCAAGCCAATCGGAAATTTGGCTAGATAATCGTTAGGTTTGTTGGCATCGAACGGAATTTTGTCGATGAAAAAGTTTTGTGAAGGCTTGATGCCGGTGTCGGCCGGAAAATCTTCCGCTTTGGCTTTACCCTCGGCCACCAATTCTTTCGCCGCAGCCAAATATATATCGGGGCGATAAACTTTTTTCGCGGTGTCGAGATACCAGTTATCCGGTTTTTGCTCGGCGATCATGCCCCAGCGCCGTAATTGCGTCAGGTACCAAACCGCACTGCTGTAAGAGGGATAGCTGGCGCCGTGGCGAAAGAAGGTGTTGAAGTCGGGCAGGGAGCGTTTGTCGCCTTTTTCGTATTCAAAGGTGCCGTTCATGCTGGCCGCCAGTACTTCAACGTCGGCGCCCACATATTGTTTTTGCGACAACATTTCAATCGCTTCCTTACGGTTTTTGTTGCTTTCGGCATCCAGCCAGATCGAAGCGCGGATCAAGGCTTTAGTGACTGCCAGATAGGTGTTGGGATATTTCTCGGCCCAAGAGCTGGTCACGCCGAACACTTTTTCCGGAGTGTCTTTCCACAATTCCTCGTCGGTGATCACCGGTACACCGATGCCTTTAAATACCGCTTGCTGGTTCCACGGCTCGCCGACGCAATAGCCGAAGATGGTGCCGGACTCCAGCGTGGCCGGCATTTGCGGCGGCGGCGTGACCGACAACAAAGCATCGGCGCTGATCTGGCCGGAAATGTCTTGCGGTGGCGCATAGTAGCCGGGATTAATGCCGCCAGCCGCCAGCCAATAGCGCAGTTTCAGGTTGTGGGAACCGGCCGGAAAAGTCATCGCCATATTGAATGGCTTGCCTTCGGCTTTATATTTGTCCACTACCGGTTTCAGATAATCCGCCTTAATCGGATGCACCGGTTTGCCGCCCTCCATTGGCACATTGGCTTTCATTTGTTTCCAGATGTCGTTGGATACGGTGATGGCATTGCCGTTGAAGCCCATGCTGAAGGCAGTCACGATGTCGGCCTTGGTGCCGAAGCCGATGCTGGCCGCTAACGGTGCCGGCGCCAGCATGTGCGAACCGTCCAGCTCGCCGTTCACAACCCGGTCCATCACCACTTTCCAATTGGCTTGTGCTTCCAGTTGCACAAACAGGCCTTCCTCTTCAAAAAAACCTTTTTCCGCAGCCACCGCCAGCGGGGCCATGTCGGTCAATTTGATAAAACCGAACTTCAAATCTTCTTTTTCCAGTTTCCCGGCGGCGAAGCTGTGGTTGGAAAAGCCTAATATGCCCAGCGCAACCACCGAGCTGAAAGCGGCGGCAAGTGTCTTCGGGGTGAAAATGCGGTTCTGTTTCATGTCGGTTCCTGTCAATTGAGAAAAACGGGCCAAAAAAAAGGCGTCTATGCCCGACTTGTTTGCAAGCCTGACAGTAGACGCCTTTGTCTTTAGTGCTCAACAGTGAGCGGGGTTTGGGTTTACCACTCCTACACTGGAGTATTGCTGCTTACTAAGCAATGCTGATGCCAGTTTAATGACTCTTGTGATAACTATATGTAAAAAACCATTATAAACAGTGTGTTACACCTATTTTTGGTGAGTCTGTTTTTAGAGAAATTTGCGGGCGCATCTTGGCATGCAGAAAAATCATGCACTCTATTGATTCGGAAGTGCTTTTTTTGCACATGCGTGGTGCGCACCGGAATGGGGAGGCTCGCCGAGACATGCGGAAGAATTAGCGGTATTGCTAAGGTCGCGGGTCCGCGATGCAGGATTGGCTGGGCCGATATGAGCTTCCCGGTGGCTGGATAGGCATTTTGCCAGGTGTAAACCTGCCTGATAATGGCAATATTTCATTTAGGCGCACGAGCGAAGCAAATTGATACAATTCGCAGCAATGATGCTCGCCGTCTATGAAACAGAATAGGATGCAGCGAGTTTTAGGTAGACGAGTCAATCGAATTTAAGCTGGGGCGGATTATGAAATACATCGTAAAACAAATTGCCGATGACTTTATCTTTGAAGAAATGGAGCAGGCCAGGAAACAGTTTGTCGAGGCGCTGAATTACACCATGGAAAGCGCTACGATCTTTTTCGATAAAAATCCCACCAATCCGCTGGATTTTTTTATTGCCTACGATTTTCAGCAAAAGCACGGCGACCCTGTGGTCTATGGGTTTAATTTGCGGGATGAAATGATCCGAATTTTTAGTTTGGACGACAACAAAACCCATTCATCTCAATCAGCCCTGGCAATCAGCCAACAGCTAAAAAAACTGGCTGAGGAACTTGAAGAGCGTTACGACCCGGAACCCACGAAGACCATCGCCGAAACCCAAGAGAAAAAAGACACGCAATATGCCAGCAGCATCAATCGGTCTTACCGTGAGGTACTCAGAGAAGCGAAAGAACACGACCGAGCCGAGCAATTGCGGAAAGCCGAGGCTGCGGCTGCGGCGGCAGACGAAGGCTATCAACGCCATACGATTTTACTGGGCAGTAAGAGTGCGGCTAAATCCTAAGCCCGGCCCGTAAATATCGTCGCTCCCGCGCAGTCCGACATTCACGGGGCAGCGCTTAGCTGCCATATCACACTGCTAAGCCAATTTCCGGCTGACAAGACCAAAACGGTATTTTGAAAACGCCAGACAAGCTCACTGCGGATGCCTTGATTAGAGAGGGATCCGCAGCAGGGTTAATGCTACCATTGAAACGTGTTTAAGCAAGTGCTTTGCACTTTGCAGTACCCAATACCCCCATCAAACCAGAGAGGAACAGCCAATCCGTTGACTGTGCGTGGACTTGTCCTCACCGGTTCGAGTGTTGTGTTTGGCTAGTATGCTCTGCCTTTACACCGACAACATCCAGCCGTTTGCATAAAAAATCTCAAACTCCCGGAACAGCACGAAGAATCTGCCGAATTTGATTTTGCCTGTCCCGGCTTCATTCAGATCGGCGACGGTGCCGTCGCCATACCAGTTACTGTGGATGACATCGCCGATTTGTATTTTTTCGTAGGTTTTCATGACGCGCCCCTGGGTATTTAATGACAAGCAGTACGCAGCATAAAAAATGCCAAAACTATCGAATTAAACGGGGGTTGGGGTAGTGGGTGGCCGAGCCTTGCCGGCTGTGGCCTGAGTGCGAAGAGCTTGATAAGGCCAGAAATATAAAAGCCCGTTTCCGCCAGCAATCGTTACGGAAAATCGTCACCGATACGATATTTAGTAGCTTATTGGCCCCATGCCGCTTTCAGGCGTAAGATTTCCGGCATTATTTCCATAAACAAGGCCAGCAGGCGCGGATCGAAATGGCTGCCGGCCATGCTTTGCATCGATTTTAAAGTCTCTTCCAGCGGCCACGGTTCTTTGTAAGGACGTTTAGTGGTCAAGGCATCGAACACGTCGGCTATCGCCACGATTCTGGCGGATTCCGGAATTGCCTCACCGGCCAAGCCCAACGGGTAGCCGCTGCCGTCCCATTTTTCGTGGTGATGGCGGGCGATTTCCGCAGCCATTTTGAAGACCGGATTGTCGCTTTTGTTCAGAATGTCGTAGCCGATTTGCGAATGCGATTGCATGATCGGCCATTCCTCTTCATTAAGCGCCCGTGCGGCTTTTAAAATGCCGTGCGGAATGCCGATTTTGCCGGTGTCATGGGTGGGGGCGGCCAATTCCATCATCGCCACTTGCGATGGCGTCCAGCCGGCGGCGCGGGCCAGTGCCGCAGAATAAGCCGCCATGCGCCAGATGTGGTCGCCGGTGTACGGATCGTTATAGTGGCCGGCGTCACCGAGCATTTCGATGGCGGCGCGGGCGAGTTGGTCCAATTCATCTACTCGCACCAGCGATAAATGGGTTTGCACCCGGCGCAGCACGATGGGGCCGGAGACCGGTTTTTGAATGTAATCGACCGCGCCGACATCGAAGCCGCGCGCTTCGTTTTCCATTTCGCCCATCGCCGTGACGAAAATCACCGGGATTTTCGCAGTCAGCGGATCGGCTTTTAACTGCGTACACACTTGGTAGCCGTCCATATTCGGCATCATGATGTCCAGCAGAATGATGTCAGGTTGATGTTCCCGGGCGGCCGCCAGGGCTTTTTCGCCGTTGATGGCAAACAGCAGTTGAAAGTGGTCCTTGAGTATTTGCTGTAACACTTTCAAATTGTTCGGTTCGTCGTCGACCAGCAATACTTTGTAGCTGTCTTTCATGGCTTATTCCTTAAACGTGATCGCTAATTTATCCGCCAAGCGTTTAACTTGGATTTTCGCGGCGTCGAAATCGAAACTATCCACTTCAAAGCGGATGGCTTTCAGCTCGGTTTCGCCGAGAAACGCGCCAAGCCTTTGTAAAACCGGTTCGACGTGGTCAGGATTCAAATTGTCCAGTGCTGTGTTTAATTGCTGTAGAAGACTGCCGACCTGTTCGGCATCGAAGGCTGTTGCGGCGACGGCTACCGGTTTGCTCGGTAATTTTAGTTGGTGTATGGCTGCAACAGCGGCGCTTAGCGCGGTCTCAAGCGTCTTGATCAATTCCTGGATATTTTGCAGGTCGCCACTTTTGAATTGCGCGTCAACCTCAGTAGCCAGACCGGCGATAACGGTTAAGGCCAGATTGCCGGCCACACCTTTTAAAGCATGGGCGATGCGCCGGACTGCTTCCGGATTCTCCGGGTGCTCCTGTAAATTACGTAGTAATTTTCTGCCGTCCGCGCCGTGTTGTTCGGCAAAATTTAGTAAGGCATCGGCGTAAATCAACGGGTCCAGCCAGGTTGCCAAACCTTTTTCGTAATCGGCGACGCCGGCCAAAGGCGTAAAGTCGACGGCGATTTTCGCCGGCTCGGCAATGTTTACGCCGGTGTTGGCAATGCCGTGCCCCTTGGGCACCAGCCGTTCCATCTGCGTTAATAAATCGTCGACATCGATGGGTTTGCCGACGATGGTGTCTATACCGGCATCCAGCGACTCGCGGCGTTCATGGCTCAATACGCTGGCGGTCAGGGCCAGAATTGGGATATGGCTGCCGCCGGCTTGTTCCAGTTCGCGGATTTGCCGGGTGGCGGCGATACCGTCCAGCACCGGCATTTGCAGGTCCATCAGGATCAAGTCGTAGTCACCGCTTTGAAAGGCGTCCACCGCTTCCTGGCCGTTTTTAACCCAACTGACTTGATGGCCTTGTTGTTCTAAGCGTAAGCGCGCCAGGGTAGCGTTGGCTTCTATGTCTTCCGCCAGTAATACCCTGAAGCGGCGCGGCGAAAAATAAGCCACGCTATGCACCGAGCTGACATCGTACAGACAGTTTTCCGCGCTGGCCGATTCCGGCATATGCACAGTAAAATGAAACACAGAGCCAACTCCGGCCTGGCTTTCCACCCAAATACGACCGCCCATCAACTCAACAATTTGTTTGCTGATGGTGGTGCCCAGGCCGGTGCCACCAAAGCGGCGGCTGGTGGTGGTATCGGCTTGCGAGAACGATTCGAAGATGTGCTCGGTTTGTTCCTGGGTCATGCCGATGCCGGTGTCGCTGATGGCAAAATGCAACATCTCTATGCCTTCGCCGCGGGTGATGGTGACGCCTATGTTGCCGGAATCGGTAAACTTTACCGAGTTACCGACCAGATTCAAAATCACTTGCCGCAAGCGATTCGGGTCGCCGACGAAGTGGGTGGGCAAACCGGCTTCTATCGCCAGATCAATGCGCAAGCCTTTTTCGGCGGCGCGCAGCCCCATAATCTGCAGCGCCTCTTGCACCGCAAACGGCAGGTTGAAACAGACCGATTCCAGTTCGACCTTGCCGGCTTCGATTTTGGAAAAGTCCAGAATGTCGTTAATCACGCTCAGCAGATGCCGACCGGAACTGAGGATGGTTTTGATGTGGCCACGGGTGTCACCGGCCAGGTTTTGATCTTGCAAAGCTACTTCGGCAAAGCCGATGACGGTATTCATCGGTGTGCGAATTTCGTGGCTCATGTTGGCCAGGAAGTTGGCTTTGGCTTTGGCGGCCGCTTCCGCTGCTTCCTTGGCTAGTCGCAGTTCCTGTTCGGCTTGTTTTTGCAGGCTAATGTCGGAAATAAAGCCAACAAACATATGCCGACCTTCGGAAATGATGCCGTGGCCAACCGCCAAATTGGCCGGAAAGCGGCTGCCGTCTTTGCGTTGGGCAATAACTTCCCGTTCTATACCGAGAATCTTGGCCTGATGGGTGGCCAAGAAATGCTGGATGTAACTGTCGTGCGCGGAGGCATCCGGTTCCGGCATCAGTAGCGAGACATTTTTACCGACAATTTCGGCGCTGCTCCAGCCGAACAGTTTTTCGGCGGCGGGATTGAACATTCGAATCAGACCGCTGCTGTCGATGGAAATCACGCCGTTCACCGCGGTTTGCACGATGGCTTTGACCTCGGTGGTGGCCATCGCCACCAGCTCTTCCAGATGCTCGCGGTACTTCAGCAACTCGGCTTCTGCGGCCTTGCGTTCGGTAATGTCGGTGATGGAGCCTACCATTCGCACCGGCCGACCTTCGGCATCACGCAAGGCGTCGCCGCGATCCAGCACCCAGCGGTAGCTGCCGTCTTTGTGCCGCAGACGCAGTTCGGTGGTGTAACGCTCGTTATGTTCCAAGTGTTTGCGAAACGCTTCGCTGGCGCGGGCTTTGTCGTCGGGGTGGATTAATTCGAAGAAAATCGATTCTACGTTCGGTAATTCACCGTCGGCATAACCTAGAATCTTGTTCCAGCGCGGCGATAAGTAGTATTCGTGATGAACAATATCCCAGTCCCAGATGCCGTCGTTGACGGCCCGCTCGGCAAGCATATAACGCTCCTGGCTGGTACGCAAAGCCTGCGTGCGTTCGGCGATTTTCGCTTCCAGGTTATGTTGGGCATCGGCCAGCGCATCGGTCATGTGATTGAAGGAACTGGCCAGTTCGGCGATTTCACCCAGACCGCTGACTGCGGCGCGCACCGATAAATCGCCGTCGCGAATGCGTCTGGCGGTACAGGTCAGGCGCGAGATGGGCCGGACGATACGCCGGGCCAGGGCGTTGGCGATTATCGTCGTCAAGCCGACAAAAACCAGCACGGTGAGCAGCATTTGTTTTTCCAGGCGCTGAATGGGGGCCAGCGCCTCGGCCTGTTCGATATGCGCCATAATGCAGCCGCCGCCGATTTCCGGAATCGTGCGGAAACCATGAATGACGGCACGCTCCCGGTAATCGCTGGCCATCATTTCCGCGTTTTGCCGAGCCAGGCAGCTTTGCATGGGTTGCGCAGCGATAGGGGGGCTATTGGCATAGCGCGGCTGGGTAACGAAAAAGCCGTCGCTGTCGGCCAGGAAAGATTCGCCGGATTTACCCAGGTCGGGGTGAGCCGCAAAAAGACTTTGAATCAGGCTAACCGGATAGCTGACCAACAGTTGCCAAGGCAGTTTGGCATCTTTGGCAATCACATAATAAAAACGTGGTCGGCCCGGAACCGGTTTACTGAAGTCGGCCAGTTGTCCGGGTTGAAAATCTTTTAAATCGGCAAGTGCCACCGGCTGTTCGCCGACGCTGACCGTGCCGGATTCGGTTTCGAGCCGGAAAAATACCGCGCCGGCGGCGCCTTCGGTCATTAGATAGTCGTTTAAGAAATCAGTGGCGCAGGCACGGTTTAATTGCTCTGTTGCTACGCATTTCATGAGCACTTCGGCCAGAAAGGCGTGGGCGCGGGTGTCGGCACGTTCCAGTACCAGTTTGAGTTGTTCATGGCGGCTTTCCGCCACGCGGCTGACAATATTAAAGCGATCCGTGCGGATATTGTCGGTGGCAAACCGATAGGCCATGTAACCGACCGATAATGTAGGTAACAGGATCAACAGCAACAGCAGGGCAATCAGGCGTTTTTGCAGCATGTTGGGCCTCAATGTCGGCAAGCAGGTCAGCCGACGTTATGCCATGGATGGTGGCGATGCGGCAATACCTTATGCCAATCGACATCTTCATACCGCTAAGATTCCTCGGGGTAGGTAATTGTCAAACTGCGGTGGGAGGGGCGTCTCGGAATCGCATAGACTGTCTAGTGATTGATCTAAACTTAAAAATCGCCGCTCCCGCGCAGGCGGGAGCTCAGTGCTTGCAATGGATTCGCTCAGCGGCCTAACGGCCCCAACTTTTGCGGAGAAAGCTGCGTAGCTTATTTGCGCAAGGCATTAAAAAAACTACACTCGGGCGCGCCGCCGTTACTCTCGAAAAACACAAAACAATCGTTAAACCATTTCACAAAACGGTCGGCGTGTTCGGCGCTCCCGATCGGATATTGGCGCATTTTCCAGCGATTGCGCGCCGAGTCGTTACGGTAGATGCCGCCAGCGTTGTAAGCACATGCCACTTTGGGTGGATCAAAATGGGTTTGCTTCCACTGTCCGGCGATATAAGCGGTGCCGGCCTGAATCGAATTGCTGGGTACTAATAGCCAGGCTTTGTCGATGTCATCTTTGTTTAAAGCCGCGCGGGCGGTGGAGATTAAAGTCTGCATCAAGCCGGGCGAGATTTTATGCGGCGTACGCACTTCGTCGATAAAGCCGGGTTCTTCGCGCACTGCGTTTTGATTGCCGGACGACTCGGTGCAAATGGTGGCGATGATCAGCTCCACCGGCACTTTCAACTCGGTAGACCAATGCGTCAACGCACTACCGTACTGGCTCCACACTTTGCCTACCGTTTTCGGCTCGCCGCCGGTGCCTATTGGGGTATCGTCGCTGCCTACCAATAACCCTTGATCGGTCAATTGCCAGGACACGCTGTCCTGATAAGCATGCCGGGTTTTTAACTCGTCGAGTAAATCTTGGCCGATAACCGTGCTGCCGGCATCGTTAGCGGCGGGACGTTGCATATTCGGAGAACTATCGTCCTGGAACAAACTGCTCCAGGTTAGCGGGCCGACGATGCCGTCGCTGTCCAAGCCGTGGCTGCTTTGATACGCCACCACGGCTGCGGAGGTTTTGGCACCGAATAATCCGTCGGGCTGGCCGACACCGTTTATTTGCAGGCTTTTTAAGCGCGTCTGTACTTCCAACACATCGCGGCCGCGCAGCATAGGCAGTTGAAATTTAAGTGGGCGACTGAATGCCATGACCGGCTCCTATCCGCTAAAGGCTTATGGGCAGCCGGGAATCGAAGCTTTGATTCCGGCGATGTCGTTTAACAAGCGCCGGTGATAATCGGCGTAGCGGCTTTGGCCAGCCTGCGCGGCAGCTTGGTTCTCGTTTTGTTGTAATTGTTTCAGCGCTTGGCAACTGCCGGTATCGTCGATTTGAAAACGAATCGCTGCCAACTCGGCGTTATGCAGAAAAAAAGTGGCGGCGGGTTTTAAGTCGCCGGGCGCTTGCAGAAATTCGCGGGCACAAGCGTGTAACTTTTGGTTGTAAGGCTTAGCAGCGGCTGTGCTGGTCTGTTCGCTACGCAGTGAGCGCAACGACTCGCACCAGTTTTCGAAATACTGGGCGCGTTGCCCGACGATAGCCTCGGCCGCAGCCCAATCCGTTGTCAAATGTATGCCTTGTTCGAGTTGCTCTGCTGCGCATTGATAATTTTTGATGCTGTCGGTGTTTTGTTTAGCTAGCCGGTAACAGGCGTCGCCTTTCAGTAGATGCAATTGGTTACAGGTCTCGTCGTCGGCTTTGCAATCGACTTCCGCCCCCGCTATTTCGTGCCAATTATTTTCATCAGCGGCTTCTTTGAAGTTTTTCAATTGCCGGGTCGCGCAGCCGGAGGCTAACAAAACCGTTGCTAATAGCGGTATGACTATTTTCAGATTCGGCCTCATGACGCTTGGCCCTCGAGGATTTTGTTAATCATGCCGGAGACCGGTTTGTCCTCCGCTTGCAGCTTCTCGGTCACCACAATCAAGCTATCCAGGTCCTTTAATGCATCGGGGTTTTGGTGCAGTTTGTCCACGGCTTGCAACACCGATTCGTAACCGCCGGTGCTGCCGAACATCGCCGGGTCGCGGGCTAGGATCAAAGACTTCAATTCCCGGTCGGCAGCGGTGCGATGGAATTCGTCCAGGCCTTCTTCAAATTGCTGCAACGTCGTAAAGCCGCCCAGTTCGGCATATTTTTCGAATAATGCCGCCGAATCAGCATTGCCGATAAAGTCGTTGACCGCGTCTTTCATAAACTTGGGATTTTCCATCTGCGCCTGAAACGCGGCACGAAATAACGGGCTTTGTCGCAGCAACATAAAGCCGGTGTTGTCATCGACCGGCTCCAGCGTCAAACCGGCCGCCGGTGAGAAGGGCATGTGTAAAATCCGGGCTTTCCATTTTTGGTAATAAATGCCGGTCAGTTTGACGGTGCCGGCCACCACGGCCGCGATCAACGCAGCCGGCGGCATGAAGGTACCCAGCGTAGCGCCGAAGGTATTCACCGCGCTACCGAGTATGTCTGTCAACGGGCCGTCCTGATCCAGCGTGTTTTGCGTGTCGGTGACCGCGTGCAGAGCATCTTCGATTTTACCTTCGCCCATCAGGCCCTTGGCGACATTTACGCCTTTTTCGACTTTGTTCGCCAGATCGACGTATTTGCCGCCAATTTCCTTGGGCAGCAAACCGGCCACGGTGCGCGCCATGTCGATGCCGCTGCTGACGGTTTCCAGCATGGAGCCGGTTTTGGATTGCTGTTGTTGGCTGACCGCTGCGTCGCGTTGCGTGGTTGCTTCATGGGCTTGCTGCAATGCGGCGCTTTCCGAATCGCGATTCTGGCCGCGTGCGCCGAAGTAAAAGCCGATGATGGTGCCGAGGATGCCGCCCAATACGTCCGGAAACTGATTGTTCGGCAAGGCCAAAAACAACATTGAGGCCGTGACGATCAGCATCGCGATCACACCGCGTATCGTGCCCTCCGGCAGGCCGGCCGGACTTTGAAAAAACAGCGCCAGTTGTTTTTCGCGGGTGCAGGTTTCCAGAAAGGTTTTTTGCAGATGCCGCAAATACAGTAAAAAAGCGAGCACAACCACCGCCAAGATGCCCAGCGTAATCAAAAAATGAATCGATAGTGCGATGGGTCTTTCCTCACTGTTAACGGCCGCAGTTTGCGCGGCAACGGCGAGCGGGAGCAGGCTTAGCGCGGCGTAAGCCAGGGCTTTGTGTCGAAATGTCGGTTTATGCATAAGTCCGCCTTTTGGGTAACGATCTCCTTGATCGATTAAGGTCTCTAATTAGGCTTGCCGCTCGGATGATATACCCGCTCTATCCGCCGGTCTAGGATTCGTTCTATGCGCCTCTTGCCGTTTTTTGATGTGTCAATGACGATTTTTTATTCTATAGACTCGGTCTCGGGTAATTGCTGCGCCGGTTTTTTGATACGAGTGACCGGGGAAGTCCATATGGGATGACGGCGCTCCTGACGGTAATAGGTTTCGTAAAGTGCTTGATAAACCATTTCGGACGCGGCCCAACGTTCCTTGCAAAAACTGGAAAGCATTAATCCTGAAACGGCGGCGCATACCCATCCCAGTAATAGCAACTTCTCAATAAACAAGACCACAGTAAAAATGGCCAATATCAAAGTCAGGCTGCGCGCTAATTTGGATTGCAATTGCAACGCCTCCACCTTGGCCACCACGGGGTTATCGTTGTCCCTAAGTCTATCCAAGGCTTCGTGATATTGACTCAACAACGGGTCGTTGGTGGTTAAAGCCAGATTTTGCGCGCGCCGATACCAACTATCCGTTTTCTGGCGTTTGCGGTTTCGATATAAATAATCGTAAGTGGTATTGAGTATGTCGTGCGACAAGCGCTTGACGACAAGGGAGACCGCCAGTGTCAACAGCAGAAAAATCAACGCGCCCGCCGTGCTGGCGGCGAATGGGTCAGGCAAACGCTGCAATGCAGGGTGAATTTGTTCGCGGTAGTTAAAGAATACTGCTACCAACGTAGCGGACGGCAAAGCGATGCCGACTTGTTCGACCGGGTCTGTGAAAAGTTTGCCGATCAGCGTATTGAGCGGGTTTGACATTTTGTCCCTCCTTCTAAGTTGGGAAAAATGAGTTGCGGGACGCGCTGCGCCCGGTTGCTTTGACCGTTGGTCATTAGATAGCAAACGCGGCGAAACAGCAACTCAATTGATGAACCCATTATGCCGACATTGGCTTGTATGAGGATGTACGTAAATACCCAAGCTTTGGATGCATTTTTTACTTTGCTAACGGCAAAAAATAGTGCATCGGACCTTAAATCATTAACCCGCGCGTAAATGCCGGCGTTCGCTTGAAGCTGGGGGCTATCGGTAGTTAATAACCGGATTTCCGTATATTCAAGAAAATATTTCCGGCTCAGTACATTTGCTTACTCGTTAAAAACCGGTAAAACTGGCGTACAGTGAACGAACAAAGAGGCCTAAAACAGGTTCCCCATTTTGGCTGGAATGGCGGATTAGGGACCCTGCAATGGCCTCGATAACTACAAGAGGGGAGTGCGTCATGATAGACCAGCAAAAACTAACCGAGCTTTATCAGACTTTTGTTAAATGGTTATGCGTGTTTTGGGCTTGGCTCAAATCGACGTGGCAAAGCCTATCCAAACCTAAACCGGGTACCGACCAGCCCGACGGCAGTGAGCCTAAGCGTTCGCCGATATGGTTATACGTGCTGTTGGGGATTTTTGTAATGTCGCTATTCGCCGGCGGCGAACGCATCCAGGGCCAGGAAATTCCCTATAGCCAGTTCTTAACTTTGGTTAATGACAATAAAGTCGAAAATGCCGTGGTTACCCAGCGTTTCATCAACGGCACGTTAAAAGAAGAAGATAAGAAAATCGGCAAGCATTTCTTCACCGTGCCGCTATGGGACGAGTCACTGGTTAAAAATCTGCAAGAGCATAAAGTGGAATATGTGGTCAGAAGCGGTGACAACTGGTTGAGCAATTTGCTGTTTAACTGGGTGATTCCACTGGCGATTTTTGCCGGAATCTGGATGTGGCTATTGCCGAAAATGACCGGCGGAGCAGGGCGCGGCTTTTTGAACTTGGGCAATAAAATCCGTATCCAGCAGGAAACCTCTAAAACTACGTTCGACGACGTGGCCGGCGCGGAAAGCGCGAAGCAGGAATTAAAAGAAACCATTGAGTTTTTAAAATCCCCGGAAAAACTGCAAAAGCTGGGTGGGCGCATGCCGAAAGGCGTGTTGTTGGTCGGCTCGCCGGGTACCGGCAAAACCCTGTTGGCCCGCGCGGTGTCCGGTGAAGCCGGGGTGCCGTTTTTTAACATCAGCGCCTCCGAGTTTATCGAAATGTTTGTCGGTATCGGCGCGGCGCGGGTGCGGGACTTATTCGAACAGGCCCGGCAAAAAGCCCCGTGCATCATCTTTATCGACGAACTGGATGCGATTGGCCGCTCACGCGGTGGTCCGGCAATGCTGGGCGGCAATGACGAACGCGAACAAACCTTGAATCAATTGCTAACTGAGATGGACGGCTTCGACGCCACCTCCGGCGTCGTGGTGATGGCTGCCACCAACAGGCCGGAAATCCTGGATAGAGCTTTGCTGCGTGCCGGCCGCTTCGACAGGCAAATTGTGGTGGATAAACCCGACCTGATCGACCGGGTGGCTATCCTGAAATTGCACAGCAAAGCCATGCAATTGGACAAAGATATCGACTTAAACACGGTTGCTAAACGCACACCCGGTTTCGTCGGCGCCGATCTGTCCAACATCGCCAACGAAGCGGCGATATTGGCTGCGCGCGGCGGCCGCGACACCGTCAACATGGCCGATTTCGAAGCCGCCATCGATAGAGTGATGGCCGGCCCGGAAAAGAAAAACCGCATTCTCGGCCCGGATGAAAAGCGCCGAGTGGCTTATCACGAAGCCGGTCACGCGCTCGTCGCAGAAAACGTGCCCACCGGCCAGCCGGTACATAAAATTTCCATCATCCCGCGCGGTGTCTCAGCGCTGGGTTTTACGTTGCAGTTGCCGGTCGAGGAAAAATATCTTTCCACTGAAAACGAACTGAAAGACCAATTAGCCATCCTGCTCGGCGGCCGGGTGGCCGAACAATTGGCGCTGCAGAGCGTCTCCACCGGCGCCCAGAACGACCTGGAAAAGGCCAGCGAAATTGCCCGCAACATGGTTTGCTATCTGGGTATGAGCAAAAAGCTGGGGCCACAAATTTACGGCCAACGCCAGCAATTGCAATTCCTGTCCGGCGACGTCAAAGAGCAACGCAACTACAGCGAAGAAACCGCTCGCGTCGTCGATGCCGAGATCAAGGCATTAATCGAAGACGCAGAACGCCGCGCGCAAAAGATATTAAGCGAGAAACGCGGTTATTTGGATAAGTTGGCGGACTTGTTGCAAGAGAAGGAGGTGATTCAGCGCGAGGAGATGGTGGCGTTGATTGGCGGCGGAAAGTAAAAGGCAGCTATTGTGGAAAATCCACAATAGCTATGGCGAGTAAAGGCAAGCTAGGGCAGTGCCAGGAGGTCAACTAAGTGCATTCGCCCAAGCGCTATCAATCCATTATTGCTAGCGAGCCATTTTGAAAGCGCAACACGATTTACGCCGCCACCGCTGCTCGAGCTTTGAGATATGAACCGTTCATTGGCATCTTCACCAACAATTACAATATGATCAATGTCCAGCGCACGATCACGATCCCATGAATATTCAGCAAAATCGATTCCTACCAGACAGCCCGGTTTAAACATATCCTCGGCCAACCAATTTCCCGAAATTATTTGACTAGTGATCTTGCCTACGTTAGTAATCTGCTCGTCTGAATAAGTATATAATTGACTAGGCTTGGTAGTAAGGCTATAGGCATTTAATATTTCTTTAGATAAAAGGTAAATCCAACCAGAACAGTCAACATATTCTTTTTGCTGTAAATCTTTCCATGTTTTTGCTTTGTCCCCTAATGAATATTTAATGGTATCGAACTCAAGAGTACGATCTGCGATTATCTGGGCTGCTTTTTCTCTATTAACTGAGGAAAGGACAGGAGAGTTTTGAAAATATTGTATCAACCATTTGCGCCTAACTACTCCGGCTTTTCCAGTGTTAATCCCGCTCAAAACGTTTCCAGAAACCCATGTTAAATCCGATTTCTGAGTATCTATTTCAAACTGATCTCCTAGCCTCAGCTCACCAATAATGTTTCCATGTGGAGTTGATCTAATATTTAAAGCTGTTGCAATACATTGGAATGTTATTTTCATATGAGGCATTCCCTGGTAAAATCAGCAAAATTAAGCTATTTTTATGTGATTCTTAAATTGGCAGGTCTTCAATTTTGCATCTATTTTGATTTTTAGATATACACCAATTGTCAATTGCGGTTTCGGGCTCGGGAAAGGCAAGGCTAAACAAATCAAATCCAGCTGTTATAAAATCTGTATAAGGCTTTCTTAGTTTCAAAATTCCAAAATTATTGGCGTTTGTAGAAAATGCTTTTACGCCCATGAAGCCAGGTAGTTTCTTTGTGAATTTATAGAATTCGCTAGAGTTCAATGATACATCTTCTGGTACCCCAACATTATATTCGGTGCTTAGCAAGCTTTTGATTCCACCTACTCTCGCAAGCGGAGATGATATAAATTCAATCAATTTGGCTTGGCTGTTTTTTGGCGGGACCCAGTAAACTAAACGACCCCAATGAATGTCTCCTGTGAGGATAATAAAGCTTACCCCTCGTTCATTAATGTTTTCTACGAGAATAGCAAGCAATTCATTATATTCTGTAATATAGTCTTCCAGTGCATTATCAAATTTAGTTGACGTTAGCATCAATGGTTGACCAATTACCAACAAGCCAACTCGTTCAACATTATAAATCCATGATATTAATGCAGACTTTTGCGGCGCAGATAATGTGTGAGGTTTGTTGGCATCTCTATTTGTACGGTCAGTGCGGGTATCTGAAATAAATAAGTCTATACCTGCTAATTTGTAGGAAGCCCAGCAACGCTCAAATTCAAGCGGAGACTCTCCTATCATATTCATTACACCTTGATTTCTCCAAAACGCTTCTTGTCCACATTTTGCCCAATTTGATTTATTATCACTCCAACTCCTGGTTAAATAGGGCATTGCTTCGGGATATCCGTTCCAATATTCATGATCATCGCATGTAAACACATTCGCTCCATTTTTTAGAAGGCTTCCAAGTCTGGACGCTTGAAAAGCCTTATGGTAGCGTTCTTGGTACAACATTTTGGGTGTAACTGAAGCGAATGCTGCTGGAACATCCGCATATATCTGGTCACCACAAAATATTTTCAGATGAGGGATGTTTTTTTTAATTAAATTTTCCATTCTTCTGGGGTATTCAACAAATTGGTCAGAAGGAAAATAGCATGATGATAGCGCGATAACTAACTCGTCTTCCGGATGATTTAAAGAGATAGGTGGGGTTCTTATTCGGATAATTTCTTCATCTCTATTCGCTTGGAATTTTGGCTTTATCTCGTAATTCTGATTTGGCTTAAGACCGGTGATTAGAGCGATGTGGCTATCCAATCCTAACGCACCAGGTATTGGGTCAAGACCAATTATATTTTCATTATTGCTATTTGGAGTGACTTCTAGGTGATTACTTGCTTTGCATGGTAAGTGGGAAGGCCAACCATCAATTCGCAATCGTAGCGAGTATGTATTGCCTTCAGTGTTAATCGCCCCTGGATACAACCTGAGATCTGCCATATTTATCTCCTAAATCTGGCGCCAATTCCTACTATAGTTTGAAGTAGACTTTTACCTGCTTCAGATCCAAGCATGAGAGCGCCAAATCCGAATAGAAAACCAACAATTTTTGTATCAAATGAATTTGACGTGATGAAAATAAAATTAATTGCAATAGCTTCGACAAATGCAATAAACGCCGAAACAGAACGAAGCTGCCTGTGATAGCGGAATTCAGCCGACTTCAGCGCATTTGCGAGTTCACGTTCGGCGCGGATTACTCCAGGTAGGAAAGATTCGATAAACTGAACCCTCCATACATAAAATAGAGCAGGGCTTACATCTTGTCCTTCAGTACTTAAGATATTAATCCAGTTCCGTAAGGTATTTTTTAAGATTTGATCCTTATGGTCGTCTAAGTTGGTTACAACTGCATCTAATATATTTTGTGCATCATTAGGATTGCGTATATTCAAACGAATCAGTTCATCTAATGCCGTAGCTGTCTGTTGGACTCCCAAGGGTGCCATTAATTTTGATATATCCGAAACATTGCGAATATCGGCATCTGACACCTCTGTAATTGGGCTGTCTCCAACTGAGCGTAATAAAAAGCTCTGAATTAGTCGCACTTGCTTGCCAGATTTCTTATAATGATCACGAATTCTTTTAGGGAAAGTTGTCGGTATTCCAACCACAAATCCTTTAAGAATATCTGATGCAGAGCGTTTCAGTTCTTCTTTATCGTCTAATCCGTTTTCTGTGCCATACACTATATAGTTTAATGCTTCCCAATATCTTCTGGTTCTGGATCCAAATAGCTTCCACAACTCGATGATACCTTGATGAAATGGAATAAATGTCACTGTCAGTTCAATTACACTGTATATTTCGTTGAAGTTTATTGCCATGACAACCTCTATTGAATAAATTCAATTAATTGTATATTTAAGATTGTGCTCGTCATTATTCAAACTAATTGTAATTTGGTTTTTGATGCTTGCCAAAGACAGCATGTTAGCACTCCCGTGTCATTTTTTTATTGAGTCGGAATTTATTGGGTAAGTATTCCCGTTAAGTTTTATAGGGTTTTCATCATCGTTATACATTATATGTGTTAATTTAGTGATTTGAATTTATGTGGCGTTAAACCGATTTAGTTAGGTTAAGGGTTAAGATTATTATCGTAGAAATGCTTATTTCGTATAAGATTGAATAAATAATTTGAATTATGGTCCATGGCGATCATTAACTTCCGAGTTAATATTTATATGTTGCTATTTCTTATCTTTTGAATTTTCTTCTGGAATAGTTGCGACACTGATTTGTAGTATGGCCGCGTCTGTGGAATTTAGTTTTGCTTCTAAATATTTCAGTTCTTTTTCAATATCTTTAATTTTTGACTCATCGCGATTTGATGCCTTTCTTTCGTTATCTAAGGTTTCGCGTAGTGTGCTAATTTTATTTTCCAATGCCTTCTTCTGGTTTAACAGGTTTTCTATTGCTTTATTGGAGGTCTCTAGCTTTATCTGATTTTTTCCAGCTTTATCCAAAAGTGAACTGAGTCCATCGTAAAATGAGCACTTATTGTGATAATTCATTGCGTCGAAACGTATTTCTCCGAGTCCTATTGCTTGGGATGCGTTTTTATAACTTGTTAGTTTATCGTTCAAAAAATTTTGTCGGTTAGTATTGATTTCCATTAGTATTGCTGGTGTAACAACATTTTGAAAAACCTCTTCATTCATTATGGCCTGACTGCCGGTCAGGAAACTAGCAGAACCCGCAAGAGCTTGTGCCGCGCCGACGCCAGACATACTACCAGCAATACCTGCGCCAGTTGCCATGACTTGAAATATGGTATTCATTGCGGTTCTATTACCGTATATATGTGATTTGTGTATTTCACAAATTTCATCTGATCTACTTATTAAATAAGTAAGACATCCCAATGAATAGGCATTAATGCTTGCGAGTTGTGCTTCGCTAATTTTTAACTTTTCAATAGCCAAATCGAGTTCGGATTTTTTGTTTTCGGCTGTTTCTTTCCATTCATTGGCTAAAATCCTACTTTCGTTAGCTATAGGCACTAGACTTATCTGTTTTTTAGCCTGTTTTTCAATACTTAAAGCTTCCTTCTCATGCTCTTGTGCAATTTTGTTTGATTTCTCTAAATCTTTCTTTAATGTTTCAATTATTTTTTTATCTTCTATAATATTTTCTTTGTATTTCAATGCGTTTTCATTAGGATTTTTATTTTCGCATTGCTCAAAATATAATCTATCTGCATTTGTATTTTTACTGTTTGAGTCGTTTATAGAAATTGTCTGATATTCACATTCATCTTTAACAATAAAGCTACCAAAATTTTTTGTTGACGTGTCTTCGCTTAAAGTGCTTAACCAATGTTTGCCATCTGGCGCACTATAGTTTTTACATTCCGGACTGCGAAATAGCGGTGCTACTCTCGCATGAGATGCTGCTGGATCGAATATGTGTTTATCAATAAAAGCGCACCCATTTGTTATGAATATAAGGCTAAATAGGAATATTTTTATTTTCATTTTATTGGCCTGTGATATTTTCAGTAATAATCTGTTTTTTTTTAGATATTGTCTACGGTGTATTTGTACTAGTACAAATGTACTGCGCGACATTAAAGCTAACCAACATTTACAATCGGATGAAATTACATTTGGACGGCTCTATCCATGAATATTCTCCTGATCGACGACCATTTCTGCGCCCGCGAGGGTGTGGCTTGTTTGTTGAAACAAATCATTCCGGAATTACAGGTGTTTGAAGCGGAGAGCTTCGACGAGGGGTTGACCTTGGCTCAGCAAACGCCGTTGAATCTGGTTATGTTGGATGTGCAGTTGCCCGGCAAGGATGGGTTGGCAGGGCTGGTGGAATTGAAGGCGGCATTTCCGGATTTGTGCGTGGTGATGTTTTCCGGGCTGGACGATAGGGAGTTGGTATTTAAGGCGCTAAGGGCGGGAGCTATGGGATTTATCGTCAAAACTGTATCTCGGCAGGCGTTTGTCGATGCGTTGCGGGACGTGTTGGCCGGTAAGGTTTATTTGCCGGCATCCGCGGTGGGCCCGCAACGAACTGTCGATTCATATGCCGGCCATGTTACAGAAATACCTAAGGTATCCGATTCGGCCAGTTTAGGCCTGACAGCGCGCGAGTTCGAAGTGCTGACTTGGTTAGCACAGGGGATAGGCAATAAGCAGATTGCTCGGCAGTTGGGTATAGAAGAACAAACGGTGCGCAATCATCTGCGGCCGATTTACCAAAAATTCGGTGTTGCTAAACGTACCGAGTTGTTGGTGAAGATTTTTGAGCGGGGGATTGTGTTTGGGAGGCCGGGAGTGGGGAATTGATGACAGCGTGCAGAGAACACGTGGGAATGAAGCTTTTAGATCTCGCGGCAAACCGATTGAGGCAACGCGGCTCCCGCCTGCGCGGGAGCGACGATATTTAGGGCTCCGCTTAAATAGTAAACGGTTTTCCTTCACGGCTGTCTTTCAATGAATGGCCGATTTGTATGGTTTTAGCCATGGCTTCCATCAGCGCTTTGGCGCCGGCGGGTTTGCGCAGAATGGCGGTGTGTGCCGGTAACAGGGCTTTTTCGTGATCCGAGATGGCGCGGGCGGACAGAATCATGGTCGGTACCGGCCCGCAAGCGGTGTGGACTGCGGCGATGATGTCATGGGCGGTTTCGCGGTTGCCCAGGTAAAAGTCGGTGATTAATAAATCCGGATCTCTATCGTTTTCGGCTAGTAGTGCCGCGGTTTCCGTGAGCGATGCTGCTTCCTGTACCAGGCAACCCCAAGCTCTGAGTTGTTTGGCGATGGCTTGCAATACCTCGGCATCGTCATCAACCACCATCACAAAGTAGCCGGAGAAGTCGCCGTCTTGATCTAATCCGCTGTATACAGCCAGCATCGGCTCGGCAACCGGTACTTGGAGTTTAAAGTCGCAGCCAAAACGCGAACCGCATACCAAGTTCAGACTGTGGTCGGGTAAACATTTGACGGCGGCGGCCACGTAAGCCAAACCTATTCCCAAGCCGGGTATGTTGTTGTCGTTCTCGCGACGCTGGTTACGGACAAATTCCTTGAATACCTCTTCGCGCATCTCTTCCGCGATCCCTGGGCCACTGTCGCAGACATGTAAAGTCAGATGCTGCTTGCCGGTTTTGACTGCCGACACCAATATCCAGCCGCTCTCGGTATATTTGATGGCGTTATCGAGCACATTGCCGAGAATTTGCCGCAGGATGTTGCTGTCGCTGCATATGTTATAAGGCTCTTGGCGGCGCAACACTACTTTAAGCCGGATGCCGCGCTTGGCGGCTTGCGGGGCATATTGATTTTCCAAGCCGGTCAGCAATGCATTAATATCGATACTGGCCGGTTGTGGAATTTGCCGGCCGGTTTCCAGGTTGGCGATGTCTAAGACATGGTTAAAGGCGGCGTTCAATTCGTCTATCACCATGCCCATGCGATTGAGCATAAACGCCGCGCCATTGTTAGGTGGGTTTGTTAGGGCGGTGTCTAACACTGCGGCATAGCAGGCTAAGGCTTGCAAGGGTTGGCGCAGATTGTGGCCCATTTGCTGCAAAAAGCGGGTTTTGTCGTCGGCGCTGAGTTGAGCTTTGCGTTTCTCGCGGAAGGATTTGCGGGCGTAAGCTTCTAGTTGGCAGCGGGTGCAGACGCCGAAGATATTGACGATGCAAAGATTAAGGACAGACTGGATCAAGTCAATCACGGTCAGGCCAAGCCAATAGCCGGCCAGCGGCATGGTCAGCGCAGTACTCCAGCCAAAACTTATTGTCGCCCGCAACGACATGAACATTTGCCCGTAACTGAAAAAATACATGGGCAATAGGGCCGGCCAGGTTTCGGCGTAATAGCGGGGATTACCGTCGTACAGCAAGATGGCGATTAAATTGGCTGCGGACAGTCCGGCGCTGAGTTTGGCGATGGTGTTGATTTTTGCCGCCGCTTCTACGCAGACATTTAGGTATCTGAATAAGCCCAAAAGTACCAGGACTATGGGAAGTCTTAAGATGGCTTCTGCGGTTGAGGTATTACCAGTATGCAGATCCAGCAGGATATAGACCAGGAATGCGACGGCTCCCAAGCCTAACGCCCATTTGAGGGGGCTTAGTAATACTAGGTAACGTTCTTCCCAAAACTGCCGTTCGCTATCTTCATCGAACTGCGGGATGGCAAACAGTTTGGTGAGGCTGAGCGAAAGTTTGGTATCGAGAAAAAGTCCGAGCGGACGGTGGGTGGGGGCGCGAAAAAAAGCCTTGCCGGCAAGATGTTCGATGAATGGATTTGGTATGCGCATGCCGCCGGTCTTGGTCGCAACCATCGTACTCGATGCGGCGCAAAGAGCGCATCAGTGTTTCCGATAGCCAAGTTATTGTTGTTTTTGTAGCTGGGCTTTATTTTCTCTATTCCGGTAGGCCTAAGCAAGAAAAGTTAGCTAACGCACCAACAAATTCTATCGGCCTTAAACACTTTGCCGCCAGCGTTGATAAAGTAGGCTTAAAATCAGCGCACATTGCAGCGCGGCAAAAGCTAACGCCGAGAATGCAGAATCCGCCCATAGTGGAAAGAATAAGGCTGAAACGCCGGTCATGCCGACCGCGCCGAACAAGCCGGGGAGAATGCCGTAAAGCAGCGCCGCGGACAGTAAACTCAGGCTAAACGCGCGTTGCGGATTTTTGCCGTAGCAAAAAAACAGGTAAACGGCGTAATCGCGTAGTACTAATAGTACGACAGCCAGTGGGTAGGCATTCAGGGAGATGTCCAGCCAGGCAAAGCGTTGCTCTTGGAAGCTCAGAAATATCGCAAACGGCAGGCTTAGCGCAAAACTCAATGCGCTCAAGGGTAGTTCCTCACCCACTCGGCGCCAATTCGCTTGTCGCCGATAATCCAGTAAGCGTTTGATGCGCATTGGCTCGTGCCGTTCGACGATGACGCCAATGTAAGTTAAAGCGCTGCAAACGGCTAAAGCAGCCAGGGAAAAGGAATAGTGGGTATTGGGAATAAAGCCGCCCAAATAGACAATCAAAAACAGCGTAAAACTCAACCATGCCCAGGGCAAATTTCGCAAACCCAAGTCTTGCGCCAGCAAGCGATAATTGCCCATGACGCACCAGAATAAGGCGCAAAGCAGGCTTATTTGGTGCAAAGTCTGTGGGTTAACGGTCAGGTTATACCAGGTGTTGCTTTGAAAATGACCGGGCAAATAATTGGCCGTTTCGGTTAAATCAGTCAAAGACGGCATGAAAACGAGGAAACCCACCAATACCAAAATGAGTATCGAACCGGTTTTTAGTTGGCCGCGTTGCACTGCCAGCAAACCCAACAAAAGCCCGGCGCTTTGTACCAATAATGCGGTGCCAATGGCGTAAAAAAACAATAAGGGTAGGGCGGCCGGATTGTCGGTCGCCAGCGCATGGACCAGTAAACAAATGCCGGCGCAGTACCAGGCCATGCTGGTACTGCCCAGCAGTTTGCCCCAGGTCATTTGCCAAGGCCCGAGCGCCGACAGGCGTTGGGTATCCCAGGTGCGGTCGCGGTATTCTTCAACAATGCTGTCCAGGCTTTGCCGGGTGCCCCATAAAAGGGTAATCAGCATGAATAGCGTCAAAGCGGCTTGCGCGGTGATGCTGCCCAGCCGGTAGTCGTCCAGAAAATAGCTTAAAGTAAACACTGCACCCAGCACGATTGGCGCACCTACCAGCCGAGCTGGCGAGCATTCCAAAATCAGCTGGCGTTCAAATTCGGGATTCAGATTCATGAGCTGTGGCGGATGGTTTGTAGGTAAGCGTCTTGCAGATTGCTAGAAACTGGGGCGAATTCGCAGACCGGTAAATCCAGTGCGATGAGGGCTTTCAATACTTGGTGTTGTAGAGCCGCCTCGCCATTAAGTTGCAGTAAGGCTTGTTGTTTATCGTCGCTATTCAACACCTTAACATCGGGTAGCGATTGCAGGCGTTGCAGCAGGTTTTCTACTGGATGTGCCAGCAGTAATTTAAACGGTTTTAGTAAGGACGGCGCTTTCACCGCAACCTGTTCGACGATTTTGCCGTGACGCAGCACCAGCATATCGGTGCAATAAGCCTCCAGTTCGGCGAGGATATGCGAGGACACCAGCAGTGTCATGCCTTGGGCTTGCAGGTCTAAAAATAGCTCGGCCAGTTCGTGGCGGGCTTCCGGGTCCAAGCCGGATGCCGGTTCGTCCAGCAACACTACCGGCGGTTTGTGGATGATGGCTTGGGCGATGGCTACCCGTTGACGTAGGCCGCGCGATAGCTCGGCCGGGCTGTTTTCCAATCTATCTTGAATATGCAAACGCCGGCTGACAGCTTCGATGGCGGCGGGGCAATCAGTTGCAAAAATGCCCTGGGCGCGGGCCACGAAATGCAGGCATTGCCGCACCGTCAAGCGTTGATAAAGCCCAAAAAAATCCGATAAGTAGCCGATGATGCGATGGCACTCGCGCGGTTGTTCCAATACATCGATGCCGGCGATATTGATCGCACCGCTGACCGGTTGATCCAGCGCCGCCATGCAGCGCAGCAGCGTGGTTTTGCCTGCGCCGTTGGGGCCGACCAGCGCGGTGATGCTGCCGGCAGCGATGTCGAACGACACATTGTCCAATGCGCGCAGGCCAGGGTATTCGAAAATCAGTTTATCGACGGAGATCATGTTTAGCTTTGATGAAGGCTTGGGTAAAAAATGATGCGGGTTCGATGATACCGCTTTTTGGTTTGCCGGACGCCGATTATCGGCTTAGGCTGCTTGGGTATGAATTTTGCTGCATTTCTGGGGTGAGTTTGGCTGATAAACTCCGAGTACGCCCGAAATTAAGGCCTACACCAATCCCGCTTGACCATGCGGCGGGGCGCGAAACTGTGTATTATTACTCGCAATAACGGTGCTTTATCAGGCGAATGAGTAACGACTCAATCGCGATACAGATGAGTGCACGCAAAGACTGGTTATTTTTAAACATCAAGTAGGAGAAATGAATGCATAACGTCACGTTGATTAAAGGTGATGGTATTGGCCCTTCGATCATGGACGCCGCCGTGGCGGTGATCAACGCTTCGGGTGCGAAAATTCATTGGCATGAGGCGGACGCCGGCATGTCGGCTTATGAAAGAACCGGCACGCCGCTGCCGGATGCGACGATGGAATCTATCGCCCAGACTCGGGTGGCGTTTAAAGGACCATTGACCACGATGGTGGGCGAAGGGTTTAGAAGCATCAACGTGGAACTGCGTAAACAATACGATCTCTACGCCAACGTACGGCCGGCGAAAAGCTGGAAAGGCGTAAAAACCCGTTACGACGACGTCGATATTGTCATTGTGCGCGAAAATACCGAAGGCCTCTATGTCGGTTTGGAACATTATCTGACACCGGCTAAAGACATTGCCGAAAGCTTGGCCGTGGTCACCAAGGCCGGTTCCGAGCGCATCGTGGAATATGCATTTAAATATGCTATCGATAACAATCGTAAGAAAGTGACGGTTTGTCATAAAGCCAATATTTTGAAATACACCCAGGGCTTGTTCCTGAGAGCGGCACGGGAAGTGGCGGCCAAATATCCGGGCATCGAATTCGACGAAAAAATCGTCGACGCGGCCTGCATGCACATGGTCATGAAACCGGAACAATTTGACGTGGTGGTCACCACCAATATGTTTGGTGACATTTTGTCGGATTTGACTGCCGGTTTGGTAGGTGGCTTGGGCTTGATCCCTGGTGCGAACATAGGTGCCGATGCAGCGCTATTCGAAGCGGTACACGGCAGTGCGCCGGACATCGTCGGCAAAAATATCGCCAACCCTACGGCTGTGATGATGGGGGGCGTGATGATGCTGAACCATTTGGGCGAACACGAAGCGGCTACCCGGATGCTGAACGCGATTGAAAAAGTCGTGAACGGCGGTGTCTATGTCACCCCGGATTTGAACCCGGACACCAAATACGGCACCCAGGAAATGGGTCAAGCCATCGTCGATGCGATGGAGTGATTAACCTGCGGCGGAGGCGGTTATGAGTGCGCAACCTAAATTCGATAAGCCCTGGATGTCTGTTGAGGATTATCTGGCAGCGGAATTGCTCAGCGACATAAAGCATGAGTATGACGCCGGCGAGCTGGTGGCCATGTCGGGTGCCAGCAAGAATCATGAGCGCATCAAGATGAGTTTGGTTCGACTGTTGGGTAATCATTTACAAGGCAAGCCTTGTGAACCCTTCAGTTCCGATGTCAAAGTCAAGATCGGCCAGTATCTGTTCTACCCCGATGCGATGGTGGTTTGCGAGGATACCTCGACCCACGACTATTATGCCGAAGCGCCAGTCTTGATTGTCGAAGTGCTGTCCAAATCCACTCGCCGCCGCGACGAAACCATCAAGCGCCGCTTATACCAAACCATTCCCAGCTTGCTGGAATATGTGCTGATCGAGCAGGACATCGTCGATGTCGAAGTCTGTCGGCGTAGCGAAGGCTGGGTGTCCAACCATTACTTTCTCGGCGATCAAGCCCGCTTCGAGTCAGTGGATTTAACGCTGGACGTTGCCGAGATTTATCAGCGGGTTGATAACGACGACATGCGCACTTTTATAGCCGAACAGGCCGCCGCAGCCAACGCATCCCAAGGTCAATAATTTTTACCGGAAATCATCATGCTAGAACAATACCGAAAACATGTCGCCGAACGCGCTGCCGAAGGCATCGTTCCCAAACCACTGGACGCCGAACAAGTTGCCGCGCTGGTTGAATTATTGAAACAGCCGCCTGCCGGCGAAGAAGCGTTTCTGCTGGATTTGCTGGAAAACCGTATTCCAGCTGGGGTAGACGAAGCCGCATATGTCAAAGCCGGTTTCTTTACCGCCGTTGCCAAAGGCGAGGCGACATCGCCACTATTAACAGCTGAAAAAGCCACCGAATTGCTCGGCACGATGCTGGGTGGTTACAACGTCGCACCGTTGATCGAATTGCTGGACAACGCCACGTTGGCACCCATTGCCGCGAAAGCACTGTCGCAAATTTTGCTGATCTTCGACGCCTTCCACGATGTGCAGGAAAAAGCCGAAGCAGGCAACGCTTATGCCAAACAGGTACTGCAATCCTGGGCTGATGCCGAATGGTTTACCGCCAAGCCGGAAGTTTCGGAAAAGCTCACCGTGACGGTGTTTAAAGTCACAGGCGAAACCAATACCGACGATCTGTCACCGGCACCGGATGCCTGGTCCAGACCCGATATTCCGTTGCACGCCAAGGCTATGCTGAAAATGCCGCGCGACGGCATCACCAATGCAGAGCAACAAATCACCGAACTGAAAGCCAAGGGCTTCCCGGTGGCCTATGTCGGCGACGTGGTGGGTACCGGTTCCTCGCGCAAATCCGCCACCAACTCGGTGCTGTGGTTCATGGGCGACGACATTCCGTTTATCCCCAATAAACGCGGCGGTGGTGTTTGTATCGGCGGCAAGATCGCGCCGATTTTCTTCAACACCATGGAAGACTCCGGCGCGCTGCCAATCGAGTGTGACGTCACCGGTATGGCGATGGGCGATGTGATCGACATTTATCCGTATCAAGGCTTCGTCAAACGCCACGGTACGGATGAAGTGATTTGCGAATTTGCACTAAAAACCGAAGTGATCTTCGACGAAGTCCGCGCCGGTGGCCGGATTCCGTTAATCATCGGCCGCGGCTTGACCGACCGTGCCCGCCAATTCTTGGGCTTGCCAGCTTCTACGGTATTTCGCCGTTTGGGCGAAGCCGCCGATACCGGCAAAGGTTTTACCCTGGCGCAAAAAATCGTCGGCAAGGCTTGCGGCGTGGCCGGCGTGCGGCCTGGCAGCTATTGCGAACCGAAAATGACCACCGTAGGTTCGCAAGACACCACCGGGCCGATGACCCGCGACGAACTCAAAGACCTGGCCTGCCTGGGTTTTTCCGCCGATCTCGTGATGCAGTCCTTCTGCCACACCGCCGCTTATCCCAAGCCGGTGGACGTGCAAATGCAGCACACCTTGCCGGACTTCATCATGACTCGCGGCGGCGTCTCGTTGCGTCCTGGCGACGGCGTGATCCACTCCTGGTTGAACCGTATGCTATTGCCGGATACCGTCGGCACCGGCGGCGACTCACATACCCGTTTCCCGATCGGTATTTCCTTCCCGGCCGGTTCCGGCCTGGTGGCCTTCGCTGCGGCGACCGGCGTGATGCCCCTGGATATGCCGGAATCGGTATTGGTGCGCTTCAAGGGCCAGATGCAACCTGGCATTACCTTGCGCGATTTAGTCAACGCTATTCCTTATGCGGCATTGAAAAGCGGCTCATTGACCGTCGCCAAGCAAGGTAAGAAGAACGTGTTTTCCGGCCGGATTTTGGAAATCGAAGGTTTGCCGGATTTAAAAGTCGAGCAAGCGTTCGAGTTGTCAGATGCCTCGGCAGAGCGATCCGCCGGCGGCTGCACAATCAAACTCAACGAAGCGCCGATTCGCGAGTATCTGAACTCCAACATCACCTTGCTGAAATGGATGATCGCCGAAGGCTACGGCGATGCCAGAACCATCCAGCGCCGGATTAAAGCCATGCAAGATTGGTTGGCGAATCCGGTTTTGATGGAAGCGGATAAGGATGCCGAGTATGCGGAAATTATAGAAATCGATTTGAACGAAATCACCGAGCCGCTTTTAGCTTGCCCGAACGACCCGGATGACATCAAGCCTTTGTCGGAAGTGGCGGGCACCAAGATCGACGAGGTGTTCATCGGTTCCTGCATGACCAACATCGGCCACTTCCGCGCCGCCGGCAAGTTGCTGGAAAAAGCCGGGGCCTTGCCCACACGCTTGTGGGTAGCACCACCGACCAAAATGGATCAAAACCAGTTGGTGGAAGAAGGCTATTACGGCACCTTCGGCAAGGTCGGAGCGCGCACCGAAATGCCGGGCTGCTCCTTGTGCATGGGCAACCAGGCGCGAGTGGCGGAAGGTTCGACCGTGGTATCGACATCGACCCGCAACTTCCCCAACCGTTTGGGCAATGGTGCGAACGTCTATCTGTCCTCAGCGGAATTGGCAGCGGTGTGCTCGCTATTGGGCAAGATTCCGACGGTTGCCGAGTATATGCAATATGCCGCCAGCATCGAACAAACCAGCGCGGATACCTATCGTTATCTTAACTTCGATCAAATTGATAGTTATCAGGATAAGGCCAAGGAAGTCGCTTAGCCCGGCGTATTTTAGGCATCGTGCCGTAGCAGGCGCGGTAACCCGGTTTTAGTTGGGCTACCGCGCCGCATCAGGTGGGAAGATATGGCGCGGAAGTGGTAAGCAATGAAAAAAAATTACAGGCTATCAATAATCTCCAGGCAGCGCTGAAAAGCACTACGGACGATGAAAAAGGTCATTGCAAGCGGGTAGGATAGATAGTGCTCAGGTAGTGCCAGACAAATCAGCACCAATACCGCAACGGCGCAGGAATCGAAGCGGGCCAAATATTTTTGCATATAGCGCAAGGATTCTTGGGATTCCCAATCAAACTGCGGACTTTTGTTGATTAAAGCCAGTAGCATCCAACTGCTAAGCAAAGCAAAATAAACTGGAAACACGCTGAATTGCGGCGAGCCGTCGCTGAATTGCGGGCTCCAGTAACCGTACCAAGTCCATAAGCCTGCGGAGGCAAAACCATCGTGCCATATTTTGCTGGGTACTAATTTCAAACAACCACTCAATAGAAAAAGCACCGCAAGGCACGCTCCCGCACCCCATACGGCCTCTATATTGAGTAAGGGTAAAAATGCATTTTGGGTTAAGGTTAGGGGAGTTAAGATTAGACAGCAGACGATGAAAATAGGCATGGTAGTAACAATGGCTTTTTTAAGTTTTACACAGTCTGCCATAAGCTCGACGGATTTGAGCAATCGATATAAGCGGCTTACCTGGCTCGAAATTTCCTGAGCTTCTGATGCGGGCTCAAACTGGAGTCACGACATTTGCAAGCGCCTGTCCTTACGTTGCGACCTTTTTGATTGTGACGTGCTTTTGCACCGAGCGTCAATCACACAATAATTGGGTTATTTCAGTTATTGCCTATTCTCGTTTGCTATCCCTAGCTAAAGATTCACTCAATTTTCAATTGATTAAATGCATCTGCAAAGCGGAACGGAGTTGGGTGATCCTTTGTTCGGCCTGGTCGCCTGCATAGGGCAGGCTGGCGAACTTTCCCCATACCGGCGCCGGCCAGGCTTTATCGGTTTGATAGCGCACCACATGGTGCAGATGCAATTGCGGGACGAGATTGCCGATTGCGGCAATATTCAGTTTGTCGGGGCGATAAATACTCGCCAGTGCCTCGGCAAGCAGGCAGGACTCGCTTTGCAGAGCCTGTCTATCCGCCTGTCCAAGCTGATAAATTTCTCTGATATTGTGGCGCCTGGGCACCAGGATGAACCACGGGTATTGGCTGTCGTTCATCATTAACAATTCCGTTAGCGCAAAGCTCCCTACGTTAAAACAATCTTGCGCCAGTTGTTGATGAAGTACGAAATCGGGCATGGTGCTCTCAAATGAAGAATAAAATATTTAGCCGACTGATGCTGTAAAGGCCGATACGCCAATATCATCAGGGACGATGCAACAGCTGCTCGCACAATGCCGGTAACGGCGGTGGCGGCAACGGCACGCTTTTCGACGGGGCTTTGGCTTCCGCGGAAAACCACCACGCCAAACTGGCGTCGCAACCGTCGCCGGCAGGTAACGGCTCTTGCGAGTCGCAATGCGGACTATGCGCGGGGCATTTCAAGCGCACATGAAAATGATCGTCGTGTTTCCACCATGGGCGAATCTTCCTCAACCACTCGCCGGCTCCGGGACTTTTGGTGGTGCACAATTCTTGTTTGATGCTGGGGTTCACAAAAATCCTGTCGACCTCCGGTTGGCGTGCGGCTGCTTCCAGTACCTTTGCCAGATCCGGCGACCAATGCCGGTAATCCATAGTATCGTTTTGCATGTTCACGACCGACGGTGCGCTCCAGGTTTCGCGTTCATTGGCCGTTAGCTGCCGGTTACTGGCTGGTTCCGATAATAAAAACCATATATCCACATCCAAGCCTGACTGATGGCTGCGATGTCCGCTTAAAGTGGGGCCACCGCGTGGTTGGCCTAAATCGCCGATCAACAACGAGCCCAATTTATGCTCGGCGCTGAACTGGCCCAGATGCTGGATAAAACCGATTAAGTTAGGATGCCCATAATAGCGGTGGCGCGATAAGCGCATCACTTGATAACCTTGGCCGTCCAGGGGCAGGGCGGCCGCGCCGCTGATGCAGCCACTGGTATAAGTGCCGATGCTTTCGCTGGGTTCCTGGGTCGGCGTGGTGACCTTGGCCCAGTCTTGAGCCGTTGAACCAGCCTTGACCTCGTAGCTGGTGCTAAACGCGGCAACGCTTAATAATATTGTCGAAAGGGCAGCAAATCGCATGATTAAGTAGCTAAAAATGGAGTGATTATTGGGATTATAGCGTCGGCTTGCCGATGCTTGCTATGGCATCGGTCACCCTCCGCCCCAAACTCATGCTGGGGATTTCCAGCCAATGATAAAACAACAAAGAAACCCCTTGTACACAGACTATGGTGATAAGCCAGCCGCCAAACCAAAGTGCCAGCCGATTTTCGGTAAACCCTTCCAAAAATTTTAAAACCAGCGGCGTTAGACAAATCAGAATCGCCATGTGGCTGAGATAGGCGCTGTAAGACACTTTGCCGATTTGCCGTAACATCGGTTGCGATAGCACCTGCTGTGCATCTTTAGAACCTAGCACGAACATCAAAATCAAGCCGGCTCCCAAACCGGAACCCAGCCAGACTGCGGTATCGCCAAAAATGTCGGACGGCACAAAAGTGCCGCAGGTATAAAACGCTAAGCCGGTCAATAGCAACAAACGCCGTTGCCAGCGTCGGCCGGACAGGTAATGGGTAAGATCGGTGTAGTGTCTGGCAATGGTCATGCCCAATAGAAAATGCAGCAAGAAAATCGACACACCCAATAGGCTGGTCGCCAGCAAGCCAAAAAATACCAGCCAAGAACTGCCGCGTCCGGCCAGCAATAAGCCTACTGGCAACAGCAAAGACAATACCAATTCGATACTTAAAGTCCAAGCTTGCGGCAGTAGTACGATCAAGGCGGGCAATTTCAACAAAAAGCTCTCACGTAGCATGTCAGAGGGTGTTAACGGAAATTTATGCCACATGCCGGTTATCCAGTCAGTTGCCGGCAGACTGGTCTTTAGTATCGCGCTGTCGAAGGTGTTCAGAAACAGGCAGGCGCTAATCAGCAAAACCAACAAGTACGGCAACCAGATCCGAAACATCCGATTGATCAAGAAACGCGCCAAATGAAACTCGCTCAGATCGGGTATGTGTCCCGTGCGAAAATAGCGCAAAGACAGCACCACGCCACTGAGCACGAAAAACATCGATACTGCCGCCGAGCCGTCCCACCAAATGTGTAGCGGCGAGAAATCCAACCATTGCTGGCAAAGTGGCGTTTCGCAGGGTAGGCCATAGGCGATGACGAAATGTTCGCTGATAACGGCCAAGGCCGCCAGGCCGCGAATGGTGTCCAGGTAACTGATATGTGTTTTAGGTGCCACAGGCGAATCTTATTTTGGAGTAGTCAGTGTCGGCTGGCATAGGTATAGCAGGCTTTGGCGATTCGGCTATCGAGCGCTGTTATATTTGCTGGGTTGCGAAAGCAGACGCTGTTAAGTTGCTGATCATCCGTCTTCAGTCGTCATCCCCGCGTCGGCAGGGATGCGGGAATGCCGTCAGAAAAACCAAGCAAAACCGCTGCTCAAGGCTTTAAACTAATTCCATTGCGATTTGCGCACGTTGAAATTGCGGCCCTTGATTTTGCCGGCCCGCAAGCAGGTCAAAGCCTTATCCGCACTGCCGCGTTTCACCGCTACATAGGCGTGTTTATCGAAGATGTCGATTTTGCCCACTTCGCCGCCGGCTATGCCGTTAGCGCCGGTGAGTGCGCCCAAAATATCGCCCGGCCGCATCTTGTCCTTGCGGCCGCCGTCTATCCATAGCGTGACCATCGGCGGCTCGAAGCGGTGTTCGCTGCTCAGTTTAAACGGCGCGATTTCGTCCCATTTCACGGAACCTGCCATATAGTCTTCGATGGCTTTCACGCGGTTTAACTCCGCTTCGCTGACTAAACTCAGTGCCAGGCCTTTCGCGCCGGCACGGCCGGTACGGCCAATTCGGTGCACGTACACTTCCGGGTCCCAAGGTAGTTCGTAATTGATCACCGCTTGCATGTCTTTGATGTCCAGGCCGCGCGCGGCAACATCGGTAGCGACCAGAATCGAACAGCTTTTATTGGCAAAACGCACCAACACTTGATCGCGGTCTTTTTGTTCCAAATCGCCATGCAAGGCCTGCACGGAAAAGCCGCAATTGGTCAATGTATCTGCCACGTCCTGGCATTCGCGCTTGGTATTGCAAAACACCACCGTCGATTCCGGGCGATGATAAGCCAGCAAATAACCGAGCGCATTCAGGCGTTTGGCTTTGTCTAGCTGATGAAAACGTTGTTCGATAGGGTTGTCCAGATGGCTGGTTTCGACGCTGACCGAGATCGGTTTGAATTGAAATTTCTGGCTCAAGGCGCGAATCGGCTCGGCGTAAGTCGCGGAGAATAGCAGCGTTTGCCGATGTGTCGGCGCGTAGGCAATTACGTCGGAGATGATGTCCGCAAAGCCCATGTCCAGCATGCGGTCGGCCTCGTCCAGCACCAATACTTTTAAATGATCCAGGCGCAAGCTGGCTTTTTGCAGATGTTCCTGCAATCGGCCCGGAGTACCCACCACCACATGCACGCCGTGTTCCAGCGAACTGCGCTGCGGCGCGAACGGTGTGCCGCCGCACAAGGCCAGCACTTTAATATTTTGCGTGAAGCGGGCTAATTGGCGGATTTCTTTGCAGACCTGATCGGCCAATTCGCGGGTAGGGCAAATCACCATGGCTTGCACTTTAAAGCTGCTCAAATCCAGCCGCGACAACAAGCCAATGCCAAACGCCGCCGTCTTGCCGCTGCCGGTCTTAGCTTGGGCGATCACATCCTTGCCTTCCAGAATATGCGGCAGACTTTCGGCCTGGATTGGTGTCAGGTGGGTGTAACCCAGCGATTCGATGTTTTCCAGCAGGGCGGGTTTTAACGGCAGGGACGAAAATTCGGGTGTATTCACAAAGGCTCTAATCGATATGATGCGGCGCGCTTGCCGACATGCGGGAGGCCATGATACCAGAGTTGCACATTGGGTCCTTGCCGAATCAACGGGCTGCCAGCTTGCCATTCGCAGTCGATTTTTCACTTATCGGCCGATAAACAAAATTGTCCGCCGTTCAAACATTAAAAATATCGATCATTCGCTTGAAGCCGGAGCCAGATAAGTGCAGTGAAAGCTTGGCTCCAAACGACGATGAAAAACACGATTGAGTTGCTGGCCTCGGTTTTGATCATGCCCGGCGCCAAAGCTGTGGACGTTGGACAAGTGGCTGGCGAAACTGGCCGATCACTTTGGTATTGCCTATCAGGCTTCGCCGACCGCGAATTGCTTTACATTTGTTCCGTGCGGTTCGTGACCTCATCGCACGCTACCAACTGGTAATGGACGCTGGAGCGTCCGAGGATGCGTTCCCACGCGGAGCGTGGGAACGATAAAAAATTAACGGTTTTGGCCTAGGTCGCCCAACCAAAACGCTCCGGATTTTATAAACTCCTTATCATCCAGTTCCCCATGCGTTTGAGGATATTCCCCATGATGCTCGTACGGTAAAGTCCTAAAATATAAATTCTTTTTAATATCCTTCATTCCATTTAATCCGTCTATATAGGTTAAGTTATTTACGACGTTCACCCATCGACCTAAAGTTCGTTTATTTTCAGATATAGGGGACTCGTAGAAGTTGTCTATTTGAGTTAATAGAGTTCCTGTTTGCCCAAAACCAAAATATTGAGACTCGACATTTTCGGCAATGGGATGAAGTGTTATATTGAAAAACTTTGTCAAAGTATGTTTTCTAATATAAGGCACCACAGATTCCTCAAAGTCTTTGAAGGAAGCAGCAGATGCTAAATAAACGATTTTTTCAAATTCGATGTCCGGAAAGTATGTCAATACATTATTGGCTATTATTGTTCCCATACTATGCCCTACAAGTACTGCTCATAAAGAAAGTATTGTCACTCGCCAGCATATCGACATTCCGGATGCCTAAAGAAAGATTTCACGACATCCGGGAGTTTCTGTAATCGGTGCATGGCCGATTGAACGAGTTTCTTTAATTCGATTTTATTTTCCGGCATTTGCTTGGCGACACGCGGCTTGATATAGCCCCAGACCTGTTCATCGGGATTCAATTGCGGCGCATACGGTGGCAAAAAGGCCAATTTCAACCGGCCTTGCTGCTGGTCCACAAAGGTTTTTACGATCTTGGTCTTGTGAATCGGATGGCCGTCGACGACCAGAATGATCGGCTGTTCGGCACCGCGCAGCAGGCGCTTCAAGAATTCAACAAATACCTCGGCGGTGACGTTGCCTTCCTGCACCATGAAGCGAAAATCGCCCCGCGCACTGACCGCCGAGATCAGATTCAAACCATATCGGCGCCCGGTTGCCTTCACGATGGGTGTGCGTCCGACCGGCGCCCAGGTAGTGCCGGCATGAAAGTCAGAACGGACGCCCGCTTCGTCAGCAAAATAAATCACCGCGCCGGTGCGTTTCGCTTCGGCCTTCAAGGCAGGAAACTCGTCAGCCTGCCACTTTTCCACCAGCACCGGGTCTTGCTGCCAAGCCCGATATAAGGGCTTTTGCGGGGTAAAGCCGAGAATCCGCATGATCCGCCCCACACTCGGTGCGGTCAGGCGCTTACCAAACTGGCGGTGAATGATTTCGCCGATCAACGACAAGGTCCACAAGCCACACTCCAGTTTCATCTGCCAGGGCGTTTTATCTCGCACCATCTCGGCAATCCAGCGCATTTCTTCAGGCGTCACCAGCGGTGGACGCCCCGTGATCTTCTTGGCCAGCAGGGCGTTTTGCCCCCCGGTCGCAAAGTCTGATAGCCAGCGAAACACGGTGCGGATGTTGACGCCCATGACTGCCGCTACGCTGGCAGCGGTCTGCCCGTTTTTCACTGCTTTGACCGCCTGCTGACGCATTACTTGCAGGGTATGGTGATCAATTTCTCGACCATCGGAATCTCGTTTACATTTCATGCGCGTATTATCGCATGAATATGGCTTAACTTATTTTAAGAGCAGTAACACCTTTACGTTTTTGTTTTTGTCTTGCTTTTCCTTCAGTATTCTAAAAAATTTACTCGCAGCCCCCTCTTTACTTGCCTGATAATTTTCAATGCTATCTTTTCTGTAATCACAGCCATCATCTTCATCGTAACAGATTCTTTTTGAGAACATTATTTCTGTTCGTCTTTTCATTGTTGACCAGGCACTTGTAGCCAACGTATCAAATATAGGGGCAGTAGTTAGCGCTAGTGTTGCTTGACCAAAGTTTAGTAAGCCATCTCCAACTTTTTTAGTTAAGGAACGCTCATCACAAAGTTTTGGCAACTCTCCAAAATTGTATTTATTGTTAACAATACTAGGAGTATTTGTTTTGCACTGATTGTTGACAAAGTCACCAGAAAGATAATGTTTGCTTAGTTCAGAAGCATTATTCTCACCACCGTACTCACCAAAGAGAATTGATTTTCCATAATTATTCATTACTTGAAAAAACCTCATGGGAGCTCTGGTAACTCCTCTACCAATATCCTCTAAAAAGGTAAATGGGGCTGTCAGTGGCCCCCAGACTTCTAAGTACTCACCTTGTCGACTATGTAGCAAATGCTCTTTGTATGTTGTCCAGAACCCAGACCGCCAATCAATAAAAATCGGAGTATATCCAGTCTCTTGAATCTGCTTGGATATTTTATTTGCCTTATCTACTGACTCACTTGGATAATTGAGGCCTCCATGTATATATATAGCAATTTTATTATTTTCTTTTAACGCTTCATCTATTCTTTTTTCGATATACTCCAATTCAGGATCTTTATTTGACTGATGGTTTTCAATTTCTTTAACTTTTTGAGTTCCAAAAATCGTGTGGCCAGGTATCTCTAACTCACCATCCCTATCAATTGATATAATGTTATCCTTTGCGGGTAAAGTAGTGCATCCAACCAGGAAAGCTAAACCAAAAATAAATTTATAAATCCTAATATTGGTCATTGGCGCGAAGCAAGTCATTTTCGACCTCATGGCTCAGTCGATTAATCAATAAGCCTGCACCCCAAACTTCAACAACAACCTCGGCAAAATATCGTCCAGATTCAGCACGTCCTTATCGGTCAATTCAATCAGATTGAAATTATATTTCTGGTAGATAGCGAGTTTTTCCTGTTTGCGGGCTAGATATTTGGCGTCGTTTTCGTAGCCCCAGAACTCGATATACACCTTGCCGGTGGGGATGTAAAAGTCGCAGTACATTTCTTCCTCAATCGGCAGTTTGCGCTCGTAGGCGTGAACGATTTCCGCCATGTACAGCCAGTTGTCGATCAGCATTTCCGCCTTGGAGCGGACGAAATGACCATCGGTGGTTCGGTGGGTGGCTTCGAATTTGTGACGGAAGCTGTCCATCTTGTCGGTATCGGTCTTGGGCTTATCGACGCCCTTGATGTTATCGACGTTGTCTTTCAATGCCCGATTGCGGGTGATTTTTTCCGGCCAGCGCACGTAAGGAATGCCGGAACGGCTGTCTTCGCCTTGCTCGGCACCCATCGCCAATCCCTGCTCGGTGACCAACCAGCCTTTCAAGCCCTTTTTGATCCAGCCGAGTTCTGAAAGGATATAGTTCATTTTGTTGGCGGACAGCTCAAAGTGTTGCCCCAACACGGTGGCGGTCAGCAACTTAGCTGCTTCCGGTTTGGCAGCCGCGGTTGGCACTTGAAAATCCTCGGGCCAGGCGACGTATTGGCCGTATTTACCGGTTAGATAGACACCGCCGGCGGCACTGCCTGCGTCGGTTAACTGCCATTTGTCGTCTTGCTTTTCGATTAGGCCCAGTGCAGTCAACTGCCCGAACATTTGCTCTTGGGACACCCCGCGCAATTTGGCCAGTTGGGTGGTGGATAGGCGTTTATCTTCACTCATTGCTGTAGTTCTCTAGTTAGACCGACATAGTTTAGATTATGCTGGCTGCCCTCAGCCTGCGTTCACTGTTGATTTACTCTTGGCTGCCTGTAGATCGATAAATTGCTCTGTATGCGAACAGGAAAACGCTGCGTTTTTTCGGTAATGCGAGCAGCCCCAAAATTGGCCATGCGGTCCTTTGCGCAACACCATGGCGCCTTGGCAACGCGGGCAAATGGGTTCGACAAAGTCGCAACGGCGGTTTTTACACACACGAAAGCGGCCTTGGGTTTTCAAGCCGCCGCCGCACCATTGACAAGCCCGTTGGGTGTGATTGCAGAGTGGATATTGATTGCAGCCAAAAAAGCTGCCGTACTGGCTATCTCGGGGTACCATCCAGCCGGTTTTGCAGGCTGGACAGGGAATATCGGCCATCTGCTCTTGAAAGCCGGGACCGGTAAATTCGTCGACCGTAACGGCATAGTCGCCGTCAATTAATTCTCTGACAAACGGCGACGGGTTAAGGCCGTTGGTGACCAAATAGACGTGATGCCTTGCCCGCGTCAGTGCCACGTAGAACAGGCGACGTTCTTCGGCATGTGCGAAGGCCTCGGCCTGAGGCAACAACAACTCCAGCAAAGGATGGGTGGCTTTTTCCGACGGAAAGCCATGTTCGCCTTTGTCCAAGCCGAACACGACGACATAATCGGCTTCTTTACCCTTGGAGGCATGTACCGTCATGAATTGCAGTGACAGCTGCGGATAACGACGCTTTAAGACGGCGACATCGGGGCGTTTGAAGTTGAAGCGCGCTAACAGCAGTACACTGGCGGATGGCTTAGCTTTCCCGGCGATAGCGTCGAGTGCCGCCTGTATGCCGGTCAAATCCTGATCGGTTTTGATTAGCGACACGGCGGCCTGCTCGACAAGTCGCAGGCTACGAATCTGTTTGTTGATCTGGCTGGGGTTTTGGATGACGAAGCGCGACGCTACTTCACCGATTTTGTTATTGAAGCGAAAGGTTTGATCCAGCACGCTGGTCGCCGTATCGCCAAAGTGGGTTTGAAACTCCTTGGTCAGCGCAACGTCGCTGCCGGTAAAACGGTAGATGGATTGCCAGTCGTCGCCAACACCAAATAAGCTGGCTTCCGGTTGCTGGGACATCAAGGCTTTCAGTAAGCGCGCCCGGCTAGCCGAAATATCCTGAAACTCGTCCACCAATAAGTATTGGTACGGAGACATAAAGCGTCCGGATTCGACGTACTCGATGGCTCTGCCGATCATGTCATCAAAGTCGATGGTGGCGTTGTCGCGCAACTGTTGTTGGTAAGCTTGGTAGATCGGTTCGAATAAATGCGCGGCGGCGCGCATGCGTTCCTGGTCTTCATGCTTGTCGGCCTTTTCGACCAGTTGTTTGATGCTGAGGTAAGCGGCTTTGAACAAGCTGAGGATTTGCGCCATCAGTTTGCTGAATTCCGATACCCGGCCTAGCTGATTGAGTTGGTTGAGTAATTCATTTTGTGGCAAGGGTTGGAACTGAACACCGGCAGCCAGTAATTTTTCGCTGAGTACTTCGGTCAATCGCCCTTGTTGTTTCAGGTAGCTATAGGTTTCGATTAGCGGGGTTTGATATTTTGCATGTAACGCCCGCTTCCAGGCCATGCCGGCCAAGTAGTTTTCTTGATTGATAAACGGCGGCGTTTGCTTCAGCTCGTTGACCGCAAAGTGTTCGATGTAAATGCCGTAAGCCGGCAGAAAGAAGTCCGGTTGGTAGACGCGGTAGTCCGGGCCGGAGGTATTGACCTGGTAATTGGCCTCGTATTGATAGGCTATCCCTTGGCGATACAAGAAATTGGCAATCTCGCACTCCTCGTAGCTTTTGACCAGCTCGCCCTGTAGCGTACGAATATCGTTTTCGAGGATGTAGGCGTTGTAGTCACCCAAACTCTTGAAATTGAATTGGCTTTTATAGGGATAGGCAAAGCGCAAAAAATAGGTCAGCAGCCGCGAGCGATAACGTTCATCCTCCAGCAAGCTTTGAATGTGGCTATCGACAAACGCGGCGCGCAAGGCCTCGTCCTCGGCCATTTTGTCGATGGCCGGCCTGGTACCTTCAACCTGGCTAATGATGAGGGACGGCCGGGATTCATGTAAAACTGCCAAAAAGATTGCTTATCTATTTGAATTAAAATACTAATTCAGGTTGTCAAGAGTTATTTTTCAGTAACAGTCTGCGGTGGAGCTAGTGTTTGCAAAATTCGCTCATGCGTGGCGATAACAGCTCTGGCAGTCAGTAATTCCGTTTCAAGCTGTTGACCTACCGCTATCCTTTCCTGAAGTCTTTCAGCGCTATTTTTATTTTCTGCGATCAGCACTGTTTCCCGCTCACTGGCTTTCGCCAATTGCAACATGAGTTGCTCGTTTTTGAGCTCAGCCACTCCAAGCCGTTCTTTTGAATGACGCAGCATTCGAACCTCTTGATCCAGGTTATTGAAATCATTTCTTACATGAATCAGTTCACTGGATAATCTGGCGTTATTTTCGTGACTGACCATAAGTTCTTGCTGTTTGCTCGTTATCGAATCTTTAGCGATGCGCAATTCGCCTTGCAAAAATTGAATTTGTTGTTCGTATTGGCGGCAATCCTGTTCACGTTGTTCCTTCGCCGCTGTGCGGAAATGCTCCAGGGCTTCGCGGGCATGCCGGTGTTTTTCTTCCAATGACTGGCGATGTTCCTCTGCCTTAGTTTGTTGTGATTCCAAATCACGGAGGTGCTGAATCAACTGAGCATTCGCAAGTTTCTCTTCTTGGAGCTTAGTCCGTGTATCTGCGTGGGCTTTTTTTTCAGCAGTAAGCTCAAGGGTCAACCGCTCTGATTGTCCCCGAAATGAATCCACTTCGTTTCTCAACGCCGCAATAATATCGTTCAGTTTGGCCAAGTCCTCTTTATGCTTATCCGTTAAGGTGGCAATTCGTTCATCAGCTTCTTGGTGCAGGCGTTCCGCCAGTCTGGACGATAAATCCAAAATGGCGTCACTCGCCGCAACCTTCTTGCCGTTATGAATCCCTTCCTCTTCCTCGATTTCCTTGAGATAGCGATGAATCGTAGTCTTTGAGCCTGTATTGCCAAGCTCGCTACGAATCGCGTCAATAGAAGGATTTCGGCCTAGTGCCAGCAAATTGTTTCTTGCCCTCACTACCTCGGTTTTATAAATACCGCCTCTCGCCATAATAGTCACTCCGAGTATTTCATACCGTATTACGTAATACGATGTTACATGCTATTTTAACGAAAGTCTACGCGAATAATTTATGCTTTATGATATGCGATAATGGTTGATTATCACATGTTAGACGCATATTCCTTGTTAAAAAGCCCAAATCCCAATACAGCCAGAACCTTTGTAGTGGCTTAAAGCCATACTACGGCAAAGGTAACCTCGACAACCAACTGACCAGCGCCAACAAAACCGGCTCGGCCAACAGCCTGGCTTATGATGGCGCCGGCCGCTTGAGTCAAACCACCCTGGCGGGCGTCGTCACCAACCTGAGCTACGACGGCAGCGACCTGGTGGCTGAATACAACAGCACCGGCACCCTGCTGAGACGTTACGTACACGGCCCTGGCGTTGACCAACCCTTAGTCTGGTACGAAGGCGCCGTCACCACCAACAAAACCTGGCTATACAGCGACCACCAAGGCAGCATTGTCGCCACCGCCAACAGTGCCGGCACCAGTACCGCCACCTTGAGCTACGGCCCTTACGGCGAACCGAATGCCACCACCGGCGTCCGCTTCCGCTACACCGGCCAGCAGCTGATTGGCCCGCTGAACCTGTACTACTACAAAGCGCGGATGTACTCGCCGGCGATTGGCCGCTTCCTGCAAACTGATCCGATTGGCTACCAGGATGGCTTGAATCTGTATGCCTATGTGGGGAATAATCCGTTTAATCGGAATGATCCCAGTGGGAAATTGTCTCAAGGAACGGTTGATTTCTTTGCTGGATTTGGAGACACGATTTTGTTGGGATTTGGTGACGATCTTCGTAATGTTCTTGATATTGATGGTGGTATAAACTACAACTCACAAGAATATTCTGCTGGTGAGTATGCCGGTATTGCGACAAGCTTTGCTACAGGAGTAGCCGGTGGAGTAAGAGCTGCTGGTACACGAGGCGCTGGTTTGGAGTTTTCTCATTGGATCCCTGCTAGATCTGGAGGCCCCCGTTCTATTTTTAATGGAAACTTTGTTTCAAAAGAAACTCACGCATTGTCTGATCCATATCGTTATCGATTCATGTCCAGATCGTGGAAAGCGGAAAATCCAATGCCTAGTGTTATTTCTCAGCAGTGGACACGACTACCAAATGTTTACAAAGGGGCTGTGTCAGGCGGTTTATATGGAACGTTAGGTGCCGCTATGTCGGGGAATAGTTCATATAATAATTCTATGTTTGATAGTGTAAACCTTAGTGCCGCTAAAAAATAAATGCTAGATTTTTTTAAGAACATGCTTGGGATAAATTGCGGATTATCTAAATTGGAAGTATTGATTCTAGATACTGTGCGCAACAATATTGATCCTTCTATGATTAACTTATGGGATAGACAGCTGCAAGCGATAAATAAAATTCAGCGTCTTCCTGGTGGCGTTGAGGTAAATTTTTATAGAATGAAAAATGGGAAGCCGAATTTTGATGGCAATATTGCATTTCCTAATAAATCAGATGAATATGAAATAGCGAAAGTATATCTTCGGATAGAAAATAGTTCGATTGAGAATGTAGCTTCTGTATGGTGTGTTAAAGGTTTGATTTTTTCAATTGAATACACAAGCTGTGCAGATTATTTTGAAGAAGTTATTGCAATGGATCCAATGCCAGAAATTTCTATTAAATGCATACTGAATCAGTAACTTAAAATCAGCGTAGGTCCGAATAGCGAAGCGTATTCGGACGCATGTGATTAAAAAAAACGCCGCCTGACCAGCACCACCGCCGGCGGCAAAACCCTGGCCTACCAATACGACCCGGCCGGCACCCGCACCCGCACCACCTGGCCGGAAGCCACCGCGTTCTACATCACGGCCAGCTACGACGCCCTCAACCGGCCGACCGCCCTGCTGGAGAACGGCACCGTCAGCCTGGCCAGCTATGCCTACGACGACCTGTCGCGGCGCACCACCGTCACCCTGGGTAACGGCACCACCACCGTCACCGGCTACGACGCGCAATCGGCGTTGGCCAGCCTGACCCAAAACCTGGCCGGCACCGCCCAGGACAACACCTGGAGCTACACCCGCAACCAGGTGCAAGACATCAAAGCGGCCAGCTGGAGCAACAACAGCTACCAATGGACCGGCTACACCAACGGCACCCGCAGCTACACCGCCAACGGCCTGAACCAATACGCCACGGCCGCCGGCAGCACCTTAAGCTACGACGCCAACGGCAACCTCGGCGGCGACGGCGTGTGGACCTACGCTTACAACCTCGACAACCAACTGACCAGCGCCAACAAAACCGGCTCGGCCAACAGCCTGGCCTACGACGGCGCCGGCCGCTTGAGCCAAACCACCCTGGCCGGCGTCGTCACCAACCTGAGCTACGACGGCAGCGACTTGGTGGCTGAATACAACAGTACCGGCACCTTGCTGAGACGCTACGTACACGGCCCCGGCGTCGACCAACCCCTGGTCTGGTACGAAGGCGCCGTCACCACCAACAAAACCTGGCTGTACAGCGACCACCAAGGCAGCATCGTCGCCACCGCCAACAGTGCCGGCACCAGTACGGCGATCTTAAGCTACGGCCCCTATGGCGAACCCAATGCCACCACCGGCGTCCGCTTCCGCTACACCGGTCAGCAGCTGCTGGGACCGCTCAACCTGTACTACTACAAAGCGCGGATGTACTCGCCTGCCATCGGCCGATTCTTGCAGACTGATCCGATTGGCTACCAGGACGGCTTGAACCTGTATGCCTATGTGGGGAATAATCCGTTTAACCGTCGCGATCCAAGCGGTTTATTTCTCGAAACTGCCTGGGATGTTGCGAATATCGCTTTGGGGGCCACATCGCTTGCCGCGAATGTTAGCCAAGGCAATTGGGGCTGGGCCACTTTGGATGCTGCTGGTCTTATCTATGACGGAGTGGCAACCGCCATACCGTTCTTGCCGGCAGGCGTCAGTGCAGGCTTGAAATCCTTGGAAGCTGGGAATTCAATTCGAACATCCGCTCAAATCGGATACGATGTGTCTCAAGTTGCCGACGTAGCGCATCAAGTCACGCGGATGGCACCGACAACTTCAAATGCGGCGGTGCAAGGATCGCGCTATCACGATACGGTTGGGAATATCTTGAACGACGGAAACATATTGAGTTCCGGAGCGGCCAATGCTTTTACAGGGGCAAATCGCGCTAAAGGTGGGCCAGATATATCATGGGGTGGTTCTAATCTTTGGGCAGATTTAACGACGAAAGGGGAGTGGACGAAGCATGTCAACAAATATACAGGCGATTATGGTTTAGGAATCCCATTATTTTATGAGCGGGGCGTTGGTTTAACCAATGTCAATAGGCTTTACAGTGGTGCGAGTGTAGGTTTGGCAGGGATACAATTAGGAGCGTCATCTATTTCTGGTAGAAAATAATAAGTGTCAGTAAGCAAAGGTCTTTATTGAATTATCGTTGGTCGAGAAACCCGTTATTCTCCGTGGTTTCTCGGTCGAAAAAAAGTTTCCGGATTTTTCCTCTAACTAGCGAATAATTTATGGCGGTAATTAAAGGTTTATTCTTCATAGTCCTAGGTTTAGAGACAAAACAAGGGCCATGGTGGTTAGGTAGCAAGAAGGTTTACTATTATTTACCGCCATCACTTGAACAGCTTCAGGCATTAGCAAATCAACGTAGTGATATTGTCCTTAAAGAAAGTGACACAGGCAGTAGAGCAGAGAGAGACACCTTAGTATTAGATCCGACCGGGAATATTTCCGGTAAGCTCTATTTGTCAAAAAGTCATCTTATGACAAAGAATCCCGATGAGAACACATTAAATTGGATGATCGATATCGCGAAACAGCTGAACGGACGGGTCAAAGATAATCGAAGCAGAACCTATCGCTCATCTGATGATTATTATGTCGATCCTAAAGATGAAGAGGTGGTTAAGCATAACGCTAGTCTCTGAACCCGTAAGCCACAATTGGTAGCCCGCGTAGATACTGTTATCCAAGTCAAGCCAAATGAATAGCCGAATCGAAGGGTTTGGCGGATTTTAAGACGCCGAACGCCACATGAATCAATTTTCGCATCATGGCGCCGATAATGAGTTTATTGGGCTTACCGGCGCAGGCTAATCGGTTCCTGAATTGTTTCCCCCAGGCGGTTTTATACAATGTGACCATGGCTGGCATATACATGGCTTTTCGCAAGAACGAGTGGCCTATTTTGGAGAGTCTGGGTTTGCCCTTAATACTACTACCCGATTCGTATTGCCTAGGATCGAGTCCGGCAAAGGCTGCGGCTTGTCGGCTATTGGCGAAGCGCGAGGTATCGGCGTAGAACGCTAGGATAATAGCGCTGGTGCGCTCGCCAATGCCGGGGATGCTGTCGAGTAATTCGCGCTGTTGCTTGAGATCGGGATGGCGATCAATGTGATCATTGATGGCGTCGATCAATTGTTGGATAGCGGTATCCAGCCAATTCAGATGCTGCTGAATGTCCTCGCGCACCGCTTCGCGAGCCACCTGCAAACGGTTGCTTTCTTGGGTGCGCATGGTTTGCAGGGCGTCCAGGCGCAGCACTAGTGCGCGTAACGTGACTTCCGCCTCGCAACGGGGTTGCCAAGCGGATGGTTTGCGTTCGGCGCAGAAATCGGCAATGAGTTTAGCATCGACCGTATCGGTCTTGCTGCGGGTGAGCCGTGAAGCGCCATAAGCTTTGATTTGTGCCGGATTGACGACGCTGACAGTTAAGCCGTTGGTTGCCAGATGCTGAGCAACGTCTTCCCAATAAATGCCGGTCGCTTCCATGCAGACCTGCACGGATTCAGCTTTTTGGGCGTTTAGCCACGTCAACAAAGCTGTAAAGCCTTCAAGCGAATTGGGAACCACTTTGGCGCGAAACTTACCGTTGGACAAGCGTAATGAGCAATCCAGCTTGGCTTTTGAAACATCGATACCGAGATAAAAATGGGACATTGAAAACCTCAAATGATCTACCTTGTGAATGCAGGCTGCCGGAATCCGGGCCGAAGAGACTGTCCGATCGTTGATCGAGGGTGGGTCACTGCTGCAGGGGTCTACGTCTCGGGCTTCAATAGTCCAAGGTCCGATACGGCATCCAGTGACCCAAACCTGAGGTGCCCCTCAGGCATGTTTTGCGAGATTTCATTATCTCCTGAAAAACACGGGTGGATAATACAAGGTCCGAATAGCGGAGCGTATTCGGACGCATGTAATTAAAATGCCGCCTGACCAGCACCACGGCCGGCGGCAAAACCCTGGCCTACCAGTACGACCCGGCCGGCACCCGCACCCGCACCACCTGGCCGGAAGCCACCGCGTTCTACATTACCGCCAGCTACGATGCCCTGAACCGGCCGACCGCCCTGCTGGAGAATGGCACCGTCAGCCTGGCCAGCTATGCCTACGACGACCTGTCGCGGCGTACCACCGGCTACGGTTACGACACCCAATCGGCGCTGGCCAGCCTGACCCAAAACCTGGCCGGCACCGCCCAGGACTACACCTGGAGCTACACCCGCAACCAGGTGCAAGACATCAAAGCGGCCAGCTGGACTAACGACAGCTACCAATGGACCGGCTACACCAACGGCACCCGCAGCTACACCGCTAACGGCCTGAACCAATACGCCACGGCCGCCGGCAGCACCTTAAGCTACGACGGCAACCTGGGTGGCGACGCGGTCTGCCCTTTCGGCTCAGCCGAGACACTTCACGAATCGATTGATCCACTCGCAATAGGTGCGACCGGTATGTAGCGAATAATGCATGTGCCGCATGATGCGACGAACATCTTCCAGCATGGAAGGCGATTTCCTGCTTGACACCAAATGATTAGCAACTATAGTGAGGCGCTATATCAATTATAGAGACAACTGTGTCCGAATCCATGGCGAATATCAGGTTATCAATGCACATTTGCGCGGTTTGGCCGTTATCAGGCTCAAATGGACCGGTAATATCAACTTGTCAGGCAGATTTGTCGGATAATCAATAGCTAGCGACTCAATGAACGCCGACGCCAACAATATTCTCGCTGCTCTAGCTGCTTTTCGAGACACCAAAAAGTTTCAATGCACCGAGTCAGAGTTTCGTCTTATCAACCCGTCGCCCGCATCGATAACACAACCGATGGAGGTCGCACTTGATCAGTGCGCCACAGACCTATCGTCGCTAGTGCAGCGAGGTGCACCGCAGGCTCAGCTCAAAGCGTGTATTGCTGCCTCACTTCGCGCCGTCGAAAAACCGTTTGATACCGAAGACCGTGAGTATCTCTGCTTTTACTACAGCCAATTGGGACAATGTGCGGGCGTCAAAGTCGGGTCATTGTTAAATCGGTGGCTCTATGGATATTGGTTATCAACTCTGTTGCGGTTCTTCAGCCGTGGTTAATCCGGCGATCAACCTCGTTCCCTTTGGTCGCCGGATGCTGCGCGATAAAGCAGCGCTGCGCCTGTTAGCCAGGCGTTAGGTGCCAAAAACATGGTTCGTACTGTCGGCACAGATCCCGGTGAAACCAAGCTTCTCGAAGATGTTGAGAAGTTTGGTTGGCATTGCCTCAATATTTTGGGGGAGGGCGAGTTCCCCTCTTACTCGTTCACTGTGGGGCTATTTCATTCTTATCAGCATCCGGAACTGATCATTTTCGGGTTGCCTGCTAACGTAGCGCATCAAATACTGCATATCGCGGCAGAAGCCATAAAAGACGGCAATCCCATTGATCTCGCTCTCCCCACAGAAGAGCTGTTGGAGGGTTATTCATGCTGTTTTGTCGAGGTTCCTGTTTCCCATTATCGCGAAAACGTGGGCTTTTGCAGGTGGTTTTATGAGGGTGACGCCTTCCCTCTATACCAAGTCGTTTGGCCGTCTCGCGAAGGCCACTTCCCTTGGCACTCTGCGGTATCCGAATCGTTTCGGTCAATACAACCCGTATTAGGGGCGTCACGTCATGGCACCTAAGTTACATGCTTCAGTGGTCAGCTTAGCGCAGTGTTATGCTAAGGAGAAGCCGTGAGTTTTCTTGAAGAATGCTGGGAAGAACGGGAAGAAAAAACATACAAACAAATATTTGGTGATATTGGGCCAGGAATTTACCCGTTATCAACCGAAGTATTTAACCGGATGAGTGCAGATACTGTTGATCCTCGCTGGTTGACGCATAGTGTATTCAAATGCCCTCCAGCTGAAAATAGAAAAACATGGGCATATATTACATCTGGTATGTCAAATCCATGGGAAGCTGAATCTCCAGAAGAGTATTCAGGTCTGGGTGTAGAGTTTCTGATGGAAGCTAATACAGAAGCAATCTGGGCACCGGGGAGTCGCTATTTTTGCCGAAAGATTTTTTCGAGCTTCCCAGCAGGAAAAAATCGGCAAAAACTACGCGACCGCTTATGCCTTCGGCGCCCCGATTCGTCCGCGTCACCTCGTTCCGACCCAGCATGGGGTCGAAACTTAGGCTCTCGCATGACTTGACGCCGTTTCGCGATGCCTTGCAGGTTTTCTCCGCTTCGCTGCGAAAACCCGCCCGGCGCTACGGCTATCGGGGACTAAAAATCTTCACTTCGCTCCCGCTCCGTTTCCAAGATTTTCAGCGGTTGAGGTGTTACAAACTTTAATGGCGTATAACTTGCTGCTTGTTGCCGGGAAGATGGGGGACTATCCGCCTCTTTATTATGGGCATCGTGTTCCTCTGAATTTATCAGATAGCATAAATACAATGATGTTTACACAACCCAGTAATTTTCCGGGAGGATTTTCTATTAAATCAGGACGAGTTGATTTACTACAGGTGGTAGGCATTACTTCAGCAGAACTGGAATTCGCCAAGAAAGCGTCGTCAGATGAGTTAAAGGAATTAATTGTGAGTAATGCAGGTGGGCTTTTCACCAGTAAAGACAGAGTAAGTGTTGTCTAAATCTCATAATACGGGTTTCACACGACTACTAATTTACAGGGCCCGGAGGCGCAATTTGCAACAAAGCTATTCAGCAGTAAATCACAAATGTACAACATGGCACTCAATGAGGTGTTTATGGATGAAATGAATTTCTGGATGATCATCGGCTCTGCACACGAGCAATCAAATGGTGATATGGATCAGAAATGCGAGTTGATTCGCACAGCGCTCTCCAAGCTACCCCAAGATGATGCGAGAGCGTTTTCCGCTCTTTTCCGTGTAATGATGGATCGAGCCTATTCGTGGCCGTTGTGGGGTGCGGCATATGTCATTAACGGTGGCTGCGGGGACGATTCCTTTTCTGATTTTAGAGCCTCACTTATTTCACGTGGTCGTGCCGCGTTTGAACGCGCGCTCGCAGATCCGGATTCATTGGCCGCGGAAGACTTTGATGAAGACTCATGGTTCTACGAGGGATATCAGTATGCCGTGACAGATGGTGTCAAGGCCGCCGTGGGAACGGTCGTCAATCGCGAAAGTCCCCATCCCGATGAACCGTTTGGTCAAGAATGGGAAGAAGACAAAGTCTATGAACTCTATCCACAGCTCGCGGAAAAGTTCGCATAACTTGGCGCTCAACCGGACCGACTGCAGCCTAGGCTTGCAGTCCCCTCCGCATTGGCTCCGGCGTCCGGTTAACTCTACTGTAGGTTGACGATGGCCGTTCAGAACTCACAGCTAGCCGGGCTGATACTTGCGGGGATCTTCGCCATTGCGCTACTGGGTCTGACGATTTGGCAACGGATAAAATACCCTAAGCGTCAGAATCAAAAATCTGACCCTATTGCGGAAGCAGAAGTCTACATAGCTTACGGACGGAAGAAAAAGCAATTGAATTACTCAAAAAGGCTCAACGAGAAAACCCAAATCGAACGGATATTGGCGAGAAATTGGATGAATTATCAAAGCAACCCTAACCCGGCGCTCCAGCAGACCGCCCTGTCGGCCGCTTAACCTCAGGTTGCAAACCATGAGCATCGCAGCCCCAAATGCCGCGTGTTTTTACCGCGAGGTTGCTGCCTCTCGCGTCGTTAGGGCTATTCGAGATAGCGAGGGATTTCCTACGCCAATCAACGGAGATAAAAAACGCGCGATGCCATTCTGGTCGTCAGAATCCAGAGCCATGGAGATTATCGCAAACGTGGAGGATTATCGAGATTTCAGGACAGAGCCAATTTCTTGGGACGTATTTGCCCAGCGTTGGATTCCTGGGCTAATGAAGGACGGAATCCTTGCTGGCTTAAACTGGAGCGGCCCAAATGCAACAGGCTACGATGTTGAACCAACAGATATTGAGCGCAACGTTCTCGCAGTACTTAATCAAGCTGTTGCCCAAGCTATTCATTCCGCTGGATGCTAAGCGATGAAGCCACGTATCATCGGTGAATTCAGATATTGGATGGACTGAATGAGCAGAATATCGAAACCTAGAGTTTATCGCCAGATTATTGACGAATTGGTTCGCGAGTGCCAACAGGGCCAAGGTCAGATTGGATCAAATCGGGCCAGAACAGGGCTCTGGAATCAAAATGCAACAGAAGAGTCTATTCCAGAGCAACACGCGATCAATGTGCTGCTCGTAAAGCTGACCAAGGAGGATCGTGAGGTCCTGGCTCACATGTTGGCGTATGAGTTTGAAATCGGAGTGTTCGAAACCCTAAAAGCGCTAGAGCGGTTTGGTGTCGAACCTTTCAATGGGGGCTATGAAGGCAGTCCCTACGAAGATTTTATTGGTCGCCTTTCAGACTGGGAATGGCCGGAAAATTGACAATGTATTTGTCCAATGAGGAGATTCACTATGTAGTTTTCGTCGGGTGGGCTCAGTGGTAGTAATCAAGTGCCAAAAAGGAAAATACATAATGCTTGGGTGTTTATTACACCAAGCCTGAGATTGAGGTTGCAACTTTTCATCAGGAATTAAAAAACGGAACCTTTTCTCGTGGAGTACGATGAATAGCTACTATTGAAAAAAATTGGGAAACATACATGCAATCGGCTAACGTCTAACCAGTGTGCTAACTTAATATATAGGGTTTAAAAAATGTCTTATGATCGAGCTGATTGGCATACCGATACGTGCGCTGAAAAAGGTCTGCCTGAGGAAAATGCAGCTACCCATATTGCCGCTTACGTTCGTTGGTGTATTCAACGAAACCTGATCGCCGAAGAATTTGCGAGAGAAGATTCAGAGGCTCTGGACCAGGTTCGGAAGGGAGAGCTGTCCGCCGCGAAGTACTTCGATGAGTATATGGATTGGAAATTTGGCGAATGGAACTTAAATGATGTCGGCAACCAATTCACATCAGCATACTACGACAGTTATCTTGCTGATCTTGGCATCTTTTTTCCAAATGTTGTTTACGGAGAATGGGAAAGTATCGACTTCGACCGGCTCGCAAGTTTTCTGGATGCCAAATTCAACGAGTTTAAAAATGGAAACCTGAAAGTCGCTACGCGGAAAAGGAAGTCTTGGTGGAGATTTTGGTAAACCCCAACCAACAGATAAACTTGACCAGTAAAAGCTAGGCGGCTACTGTAGTTACGCTTTTGTGGTCAACTTACCCATATCGTTAAAAGTCTTTGGGATAATCGTGCACAAAGATCAAAAACTAATTGAGTTACACAAAATTAAGCGGAAGTTGCAATATTGTGGCCTCCCTGTGATATTAGCCTTTCTAGGCGTTGGCATATCTAAAATTGTCGGTCTAGGCATTAATAATAATGATCCGATATTTATCATAGGGACTTATTCGACGTGGGCTTTAGTAGCATTCCATGTTATTTCCGCGAAATGCCCAAACTGCAATAAAAGGTTTTTTAGCTTATGGGCTTTGTCCTGCTTCATCAATATCAGAAAACTTTCTTGTTGTAACTGCAAATTCGCTATGCCGGCAGATAACAAACAAGAGCCTTATAGCAAGTCAACTGGTGACGAATGGAAGCAATAGCGTGTTATAACTTAACATTCAAGCGGAATGGTCGCTCCTGCTCCTGCTCCTGCTCCTGCTCCTGCTCCTGCTCCTGCTCCTTAATTTTACGTTAGGCATTCATGAGCAATGGCATAACACATGAGCAATATGTAGCGTCGGTTCGGCACCGCGTCGCGGCGATTGCTGATGGGATGCTAAGCGGAGAAGTAAATTTTCTTGAGGGCGCAATCGTGTTGGCTTCGCTACGTCACGAGGCCGAAGTGGGCGAATCCGATCCAGATTTTATGACTTTTATTGTCATTGCATCAGAAACAGATTATCTCCCCATAGGCCCATCAAGAGAGCTTTGGTCTAAAGAGGCATCGCTTAGACATCAACCTCGAATTGATGCGTCGACTGCTTGGGCCAAGCAAATTGGCAACGCTTCATGTCAATCCCTTTTGGAGCGGTTTAATGCCTACCCCCCCCTCATTCAACCGGGACCCTAAAAACCGGCCCGTTAATTCAAACGTTATTTATCATGAACTCAAGTAAGCCATCCTGGTTATTTCCCAAAGGTGCTTCCGAGGAAGTGCTCAAAGAATTGCAATCCACAATTGTAGGGCTACCGGCTTCATATCTTGATCTTCTGCGACTTGGAAACGGTGGAGAAGTCGGGTTACCTATCAATCCCTATAGATTGTGCTTGGATTCAGCAGAGGACGCTCTTGCGTACTGGGAAAGTGGTACCTACACGATACAAGAGGCCTTTGTCTTTGGCAGTAACGGTTGCGGGGAACTCTTGGCCTTTGATATGCGACAGTCTGGCACCTGCTCGGTGGTTTGCTTTGATCCAATCGATCCTGATGGCAGCATTGAGCAAATTGCACCAAGATTTGAGCACTTCATTGCACTGATCGAGGGTGAGAATGCATAACATGGCACTCAATCTCGCTCCCTTCAGTCGCTGGACGCTACGCGATAAAGCCGCGCAGCGTCGGTTAGCTTTATATTAGCCACCAAGATGCGTAGCGGCGGCCATCCGCTCCAATATGCATGCTTCAAATGCCGAAAGAGCTTCAAACGCCCCCAAATGTCGGGAGCGTTTAGTCGGTTTATGACTCAAGAACAGCGTCTAGCCCAGCAACGCAAGGCACAGCAGCTCAACCATGAGCGGGCCTATATATGCCCCAACTGTGGAGGACAATGTCATTTTATGGGACTCGACTTCAAAACTCCGAAAGTTACTGATTTAAGAGCCTGGCGAGAGGTCGAGGCTTTTATCCGTTCAGGAAAAATCTACTACCGTGGCATGACCTAAATTGATGGCTAACCATGCAATCCAACGGACCGATGGCAAGCTGTGCTTTCCTTGGTCCGGTGATTTTCAACCTAAAATGGCACAAAAATGAACAACCCACCTGTATACGAGCGTATCCCAAATTCTGTTCAGGAGGCGCTGAATCACGTTTCCGACAACGATTTTGCCATTGCAATGAGCAATCTGGTTTACGCTCGCGAAGCCATGATCGGCTTCGATGCGCTTAATGAACCAGAAAGAGTTGTCTTTTGTCTCGATAAACTGGAACAGGAAATAAACAACGGCGGCTTTGAGCAGTACTTCCATAACTTAAGTGGCAATATTGCAACCGCGACACCCTCTGCATTGCGTGCCATGGGCGCATCTCAAGTCGCATCTATTGTTGAAAAAGCACTTGAGGTATTTCCCAATAGTCAACCGCCCAAAGATCAAGCTCAACGGGAAAAACAAATGGCGTCATGGGGGCCCGAGGAAGAAGATATTCTGGAAAATTTAGACAAAGCCTTTCTCGCATATCCGGAGCCGCTGGCAAAATTAGAGCGAGGCTATGTTCAAAAACATGAAAAATTTTTCCTTGTGCCGCACGGCGCTGGTCAATCAGTTCGTGACATTTAAGATGGCAGTGGGACGGGTGGAAGCGTTGTGCCGCTTTTCAACGCGATGCGTCCTCCTCCGTATACTTCTAGATTATGCAAGTTAGGGATATGTTAAGAAATGGACGACAACGAAATAATTATAAATGCAAAGTTAAAGCTTAAATATCTACTTATAGTTAATGTCATGGTTTTCGTTCTTGCTCTGACTGGAGGATATTTCGGTGGGATAAATACCTTTATTTATTTTTTCGGTTTTTATGTAATTGAAGTCTTGGTTTTTGTTGGACTGTTTATTCCTATTTTTACTTTTTGGTTGTTTAAAGGTAGGTCAATTAAAATTTCTGCATCTAAAGCCGTGCAAAGTTTTGGCGATTTTTATCACTTTATAACCCCTTGGTAATAATATTTTTTAGGATAAATAAAAAGTATTATATGGTACTCAACTGTTGCGCGCTTACAATACTGTTTTGCTTTTTCAGCTTACCGCGCCGAGCCCGGTTGGCTCTATTTTAGGTTTAGAAAAATAATTATGAGCTACCATCTCACAATACTACGCAGTGAAAATAGCAAGCAGCTACCGATTTCTCTTGAAGAAGCGAAGCTTGTGGCAACTAAAATCGGAGGTTGGAAATATTCAGAAGCGCCGGACTCGTTTAAGTTGTTAACTGAAAATGGAGAGTCCACGCTTTGGTACAACGATGGCGAACTCTGGATAAAGACCCCTGAAATTTGGGAAATCGATCCTGTTATCAATTTTGCAAAACAGCTTGGCGGCAGAGTCCGAGGCGATGAGTTTGAAACTTATACCTCTGCTGACGAAACCTTTAATCATCCTGATGATGTTGTTTTGAGAAACATTGAAGAGGAAAAGTCGGCAGCATTGCTGCAAAAAGATTTTTCGTCTCAAAAAAGAATCTTTCACGGTATTATCGGTTTTTTCTTGCTTTTGGGGCTAATTGGTTTTTTGATTGGAAAATGGTTTGAAAGTCAATAAAACATAATTACACATTACAACTAATTACTTTCCGCTATGCGCCAACCATCGACTGAATTCTACGTTATATGCAATAAATTAAAATGAACATTATTTTCCCAAAGAAGCTATACACTCCTGTAATACCTCTAGGTATTTCGATCAAAGAGGGCTTGGAGATATTGAGCACATTCGGTGCGCCGGAAATTGAAAAAACTGGTGACGATATGTCTTTTCGTATAAATACACCAGAGTTTGACATGGCAATATATGAAGAAAATGCTTTTGTTAAGTCTGTTTGGTATGACGACCCGCTAGGCAGGATATGGAAAGTTGGTAAGAAAAGAAAAATCAGTCTCTACTTGGAAAGATATGGCAATAAGGAAGACTGGGAATTAAGAATGAATAACGGTTGGATGGACTATTATTTCAACGAAAAATCAAAAGCCGCTATGGTATATGGCATACATAACGATGTTATCAGGTTTAATGTTTGGCAACGCACATAACACAGCGTCTCATATGTCCAAAAACCGCTTTGTGGTTTTCGTCGGGTGGGCTGGGTATGCGTCCTGAGATTAAGCGCCTCGTTCTACTAGGTCCACTGCCGCCTGAGCCTGAGGCGTCATTAGAGCATCTGCGTCAATTGGAGGCATTGCTTCGTTCCGTAACCAAGCCGGTGTCAAATGAAGAGGCTCGAGCTCTGGTCAAACTGTTTGGGCCCGATGGTTGTTTTGGTTTGGCGTGGTCAATACTTCATCTAATCGAATCCGCGCCAGGCTGGCCATTGGCCGATCGCTTGGTTGATTCAAGCAATGAATGGGTTGCCTTACTTAGAGATCGAGCAGCTCGTGGCGGTTTATTATGAATCCGTCGGCTACACGGATCATAACGGATAACCCTGTGCTCGATTCTACCGCCCTGTCGGGCGGCGGGTTACCTCCACGTTAGAGTCTAACCATGGCACGGCGAAAACAACTCAAGAACATTGCATCCGGGTTGTATGGATCGTTCATAAGTCGCAACAACGATGTAGGCGGCTATTGGGGCATTGGAAAGCTTCGTCTTCTTGCGCAACAAAGTGGTGTGCAGGTAGTTCGCCTTGATCTTCTTGCGAAATCAATAATTCCAGTCAGTTTAGAATTTTCAAAGCTTGTTTGTGGCTACAACGCAATCCTGAAAAAGCATCTTTATGCAGACGGGATTCCGGACAACTGGTTAGCTTCCGTGACCATCGAGCTTGATTTCAAGCCTGAGCCGCCTTCCGGAACGTACATTCCAATTGCAACGTGGGGTAGTCTATTCAAGCTCGTGGTGACTATTACAGACGATATGCAGAAAAATCACACTGTTTCCGGACACAGCTACTGCGGGCCGCATAATCCAAGAAAGGAATCCAAAAGTGCAAGAACAGAGCGCTTCTAACCTGCGCTCAGCCATGCCCCTTTCAGCGGCGATACGGTCATATCCGGGCACGCGGTGAGGAAGCGCAGGCCACCGGCTTCAGCTTGCGGCGCTGGGCCTTAAAGCGCATACATAGCGGGCGACCACTTCCGCCGGATTCTGAACCTTTGGGAAATCAGACCGAGTCTTATCTGGCCTGCGGTAATCTCACTTGGGGAACTACCGCTCTATTCGGATAGGCTCTAATATTCATCATTAATGTAATAACTGTCTGTCAATACGGGAAAGGATGTTAAACCGGTAGCCATCGACTCAGAGCTTAAGGACTCGCTTAAACATTTTAGCCTGCCAAATGTTGTTTATAACAAGACTGCCTGCATAAATCCCTACTTAATAATGAATCGAGTCGATCAATATTTAAATGCCGCTGAACGAGCTAATACTCGACGTAGTTACGATTCGGCAATTCGACATTTTGAAATCGAATGGGGTGGATTGCTGCCATCGTCTGTTGATAATGTTGCCCGTTATCTTGCCGAACACGCGGAATCGCTTTCCCTAAACACCCTCAAACATCGCTTAGCAGCCTTATCGCGTTGGCATCAAGATCATGGTTTTACTGATCCAACTAAAGCCCCCAAGATTAGGCAAGTCATTAAAGGTATCCGGGCTATTCATCCGTCGCGGGAGAAGCGTGCCAAGCCACTGGAGCTGGATATTCTGCAACGAATTTGCGAATGGTTAACGCATGCCGAATCCGTTGCAACCACCCGAGGCGATAAATCTGGTGCTCTTCGGCACGCCCGAGACCGGGCCTTAGTACTGTTGGGTTTTTGGAGGGGATTTCGAGCGGATGAGCTTGCAGGTCTGCGCATTGAGTTTATCGAAATTACCCCAGGCGAAGGATTAACGTGTTTTCTGCCTCGCAGTAAAGGAGATCGGCAATTGGACGGACGTAACTATTCTTGTCCTGCGCTTTCACGATTGTGTGCTGTAGAAGCCGTGGCGCATTGGCTGGATTTGTCGGGATTAAAGGAGGGCCCGCTGTACCGGAAAATTGATCGATGGGGCCAACTCGCCGAAACCGGACTTGCTCCCGGCAGTATCATTCCACTACTGCGTAAGTTACTTGCCCAAGCCGGAATAGCCAACGCCGAGGAATTCAGCAGTCATTCCTTACGACGAGGTTTCGCCAATTGGGCGCGGCTAAGCGGTTGGGATATCCGGGAGTTGATGAATTATGTGGGCTGGGGTGACGTTAAATCAGCCATGCGCTATTTGGATGGCGCCGATGAAAGCCTTAAGGAACGCTTTGAGCGCGGGATGAACCGGATATTGCCGCATCCCGACAATCCTACGCCACAAAAATCGGTTCCGCAAATGCCGCCCGCACCTGAAACCGCGTTAACCACTATTGAAGTTTTGCTACAACTTTCGCCTTACACTGGCAATAGCCGACGAAAACGCCTAGCTTTGCGCGACATGACAACAAGCTGTCTTGCGCGATTCCAGGCACAGCAAATCGACCGTGACGGGTATTTGTATCAGCTCTCCGTGCCGTCGTCTTCGACGGATATTCTTGATGACCATCTTTATGCCTTGCTTGATGAGCTTCACCAAATCGCCGATGCTCGCCAATGCGTTCTTGAGGCAGTTTGCCGCGATCCGGCGAGCGGAAAACACTGGGATTGAATTGAATGACTTTAATCCACGAAACGGCCTATCCTCGGCTGAAAGCCGATCCTACGCCTCATGATCTTCAGAACGTCTACAGTCTGACAACCGAGGAAATTACATTTATCGATCAAATTGCCAAACGGCCTGCTGCGCGTACTATCGCTTTTTTATATTTGAAACTCTTCCAGCGGCTGGGCTATTTTGTCAAAATCAGTGACATTCCAACCTTAATCCGCCAGTACATCATCACCCAAGCTGGGTATCAGAGACCGCCTAGACTTGAGGAACTGAAGCAGTTCGATAAGTCGTCCAGCCGCAATAAGCTGATCGCGGACTTGCGCCGATTCCTCAATGTCCGTCCCTTGGACGTACAAGGCCAAGCTTGGTTAGGCCATATTGCGGAAACCGCAGCCGACAATCGGCATGTACCGGTGGTTGCTCGCAGGTTGCAGACATCGGCGGATCATGAATTTGCTGGAAATCCAGTGGTTGAACAAATCGTACAGCTGATCGAGCAACGCGCGGCGCTGACGGTCAGGCGGTTCGCCGGGTTTGATTAAACTCCAAAGCTCTTGGATACGCGACACAGACTATAGCAAGGCCGGTGACTGTCACTTATTGAAATGCTTGGGGTGATCCAATTGATATTTGGAAAAATAGGATAGCTCGGCTTCCTCTGGTGATGCAGAGGGCAGATGAGAATAGAGCTTGTTGACCACATTTTTGAACCACAGTGGTCTGTAGATTAAGACAAATATCAGGATTGAGTCGGTGACCGGGACCGGGAGTATTTCGAAGCAACCGATAGTGACTAAAACCAGAAACCACTTGAGGCGCCATAGCAGCGGCGGATTTCTGCGTTTAAAGTGAAATATTTTCTTCATGTTCAACCAGTTTTACCGAGGCGTTATTCAAAGGGAACGTGGCAATCATTAGGCATAAAAAAAGGACCAGGTGTAAACCAAAGTCCTTAATTTTTATGGTGCCTCAGACCGGAATCGAACCGGTACGACCTTTCGGTCGCGAGATTTTAAGTCTCGTGCGTCTACCTATTTCGCCACCGAGGCCTTCTTACTGATGAAGTGCGAAGGCCGCGAATTCTATAGCATTGATTAAATTTGTCAATTGAAAAATGGCAAATTAATGTCGGTTTATCCGTTCGCGATGGCAAATCCTAATAGGCCTTAAACCGCTTGTTTGATTCTGAGTAAGGCATTTTCCAGATTGGTCATGCTGGTGGCAATGGAGATTCTAATGTGGCCAGGGCAACCGAAAGCGGAGCCTGGCACCAGGGCCACGCCGGCTTTTTCGATTAAGTATTCGGCAAATTCCAGATCGTCGTTGATACCGTCCAGTCTGCTCAGCAGCTTTTCCACATTCGGGAACACGTAGAAGGTGCCGTCGGTAGGTAAGCATTCAATGCCATCAATGCTGTTCAGTTCGGCAACCACGTAATCGTGGCGCTTTTTAAATTCCACCATCATCGTGTCGATGCAACCTTGGTCGCCGTTCAGCGCTTCTTCCGCTGCCACTTGGGAAATCGATGTAGGGTTAGAAGTGCTCTGCGATTGGATGATGCACATGGCTTCGATCAACGGTGCCGGGCCGGCAGCATAGCCGATCCGCCAACCGGTCATCGAATAAGCTTTAGATACACCGTTTAAGACGATAGTGCGGTCATAAAAGCCGGGGTGGGCATTCAGGATATTGACGAATTCGCCTTTGTTCCAGAGGATCAGTTCGTACATGTCGTCGGTTGCGATCAACACCTCAGGAAAATCCAATAACACGTCGCCCAGTGCTTTTAATTCTTCCAGGCTATACGCAGCGCCCGTTGGGTTGGAAGGACTATTAATGACCAATAGGCGGGTTTTGGGGGTAATCGCGGCGCGCAGTTGTGCCGGGGTGATTTTAAAGTTTTGCGCTTGTCCGGCTTCTAAAATCACCGGGACGCCATCGGCCAGCAGGACCATATCCGGATAGGATACCCAGTAAGGGGCGGGGATGATGACTTCGTCGCCGGGATTAAGCAGCGCTTGCGCCAAGTTGAAAAAGCTTTGTTTGCCGCCGCAGGACACCAGGATTTGATTGGGCTGATAATCCAAACCGTTATCGCGCTTGAACTTGGCAATGATGGCTTTTTTCAAGCCGGCCGTACCGTCAACGGCGGTGTATTTGGTAAATCCGGAGTTGATGGCTTTAATGGCGGCGGTTTTAATATGTTCCGGCGTGTCGAAATCCGGCTCGCCGGCGCCCAGGCCGATAATATCTTTGCCGGCGGCGCGCATCGCGGCAGCACGGGCGGTAATGGCCAGGGTAGGGGAGGGTTTGACCGCTTTTACGCGGTTAGACAGGTTAATGCTCATGATGCCTCGGTCGAAATTTACTCAAATGGTCGTCATTATACGGCATAACGCTAAAAGCACCTTATTCCTGAAACGATCTACTGGCTTTTAAATCGGCAAAAAACATCAATTCGAAAATTTTAGGCGTCGATCTTCCGCATAGGCTGCCAAATCGTTCAGTATCGATTGATTTACATTTGGCTCGTCCCGCAATAGTTTAATTTTGGCGTTGAACTGCTCCAGCGTCAGTCCCCCGGTCGCCAGTGTGCCGTTTAGCTTGTCCCGGCAATATTGCTTCCAGAGTTGGACGTCTTCCATGGATAGGGTATGCGGATAATTCCGGGCGCGATAGCGAAACAGCATTTCCGGCAAACGGACATCGTCGAAATCGGTGTCAAATTCGGATAGCTCGCTGGGTTTGGCTTGCCTGATCCGGGCGATGGCCGCCTTGTCTTTGTTGCTGAAAAAACCGCCACTGTAAATCATCAAATCAGGATCGGTAGGTGAGTCTTGATATTGCCGGGTAAAGACTTGCGACAGCTTTTCCGCTAGAGATGGCGCAGTCTGAATCCGCTGCAAATGGGATAGACACAAGTCCAAGTCGAGTTGCAAGCGTTCGGCATCGGCCGGGCGTATCACCGACAATGGCGCCAACACCGGCGATTTGTTGATATGTACGGTTTTTAAGGGAATTCTGGCAATGCCTTCCGGTAGTGCTTCGGCGGCAACAAACAGCCGCTGTTGAATCTCTTCCGCACTTAACTCAAGCAAAGGTGCCGGATCGACGGAAAGATCGTAAACGATGACTTCGTTGTTATTGCTTGGATGCTGCACTAAGGGCAAAATCACCGCAAGACTATTATTCCGGGCCGAAAAACGGCCGGAGACATGAATTAAGGGCTTAAAGCTGCCGAGTTGCAACAGGTTTAGTGCGGTGTTTTTATAGCGATTGTTCAGTAAATAGTTGAATAGTTTTGGCTGCCGCTCCCTGATTAATTTAGCCATTGCGATGGTTGCATACACATCCGATAACGCATCATGGGCAGCTTCATGAGCGATACCGTTGGCCTTGGTGAGTTCTTCCAATTTAAAGCTGGCAACGTCGTCGGCGTTAACCGGCCACTCGATGCCTTCAGGCCTTAAGGCTTTGGCGGCGCGCACCACATCGATAATATCCCAGCGTGAGTTGCCGTTTTGCCATTCGCGCGCATAGGGATCATAAAAATTACGGTAAAGCAGATTGCGAGTCACTTCATCGTCGAAACGGATGCTGTTGTAACCAACGCCGCAGGTACCGGGTTCGGCGAGTTGATGATTGATAATGGCGGCAAACGCAGCTTCGCAAACGCCTTTTTCGGCCGCCAATTGCGGGGTAATACCGGTTATCAGGCAGGCTTCCGGGTGTGGCAAGTAATCGTCGGCGGGCTGGCAGTAGGCCATGACGGGCTGGCCGATGATGTTGAAATCCACATCCGTGCGGATGCCGGCAAACTGACAAGGCCGGTCGCGTTGCGGATCGATGCCGAAGGTTTCGTAATCGTGCCAGAAAAAAGTAGCTGTAGTCATTAAATACGTGCGGGTAGGATGGCAGAGTCGGGAAAATTTCCGCAAACATGCTTTTGCGAATACTTGCGGACGGATTTTATTTTATAATCGCCCGCTCCATTTTATGTGTCCATCATAGGAAAGTGTTATGAAAAAAACCTCGTTGCTCGTTTCAACCGTTTTATTTTTGTTCGCCGGTTTTGCCCATGCTCATGGTCCGGTCAGAGCAAAAATGACAGCCACCATCACTGTTGATGCCCCAGCGGCCAAAGTGTGGGATTTGATCAAGAACTACGATGATATGTCTTGGCACCCAGGCATTAAAAGCGTGAAAGGCGACGGCACCAATAACAAAGGCGCTATCCGCGTGTTGACTTTGGCGAACGGTACCATCACAGAAGAATTAAAGGCCTATGACGCAGCGAAATTCTCTTACAAATACAAAATCACCGATATGAGCTCAACCGGCACCATTAAACACGCCGGTCAAGACGAGCCGCTGCCAGTATTGCCAGTGGGTAACTATGCGGCAGAATTGTCCGTGAACGATAAAGGCGGAAAAGCCGAAATCGAGTGGGTGGCCACTTACTACCGTGCCTATGTCAACAACAACCCACCAGCCGAATTGAACGAAGAAACTGCCGATAAAGCGGTTAGCAATGTTTTGAAAACCGGTCTGGAAGCGATTGCCAAAAAAGTAGGCTCAGGTTCCGCCGCAGTTGAGATCGATATTAAACGCTAAGCTTTTGTTATTCGGTTCTCGGTCATTCGCGCCGAGAACCCTCGCCCCCCATTCCTGTCATTCTCACCATGCGCATCAGATATTCGTTGTTGGCTTTTTCATTGCTCGGTGCATTCGCATCCGGCGTTAGCGCTGATTCGCGCGCTTTTATTACCAATCAGTTGGATAATTCGGTATCTGTTATCGATACCAAAAGCCAACAGGTCATTGAAACGATCAAAGTGGAAGGTAAGCCGGCTGGCGTTGCACTGAATCAACCGAAGAAACAGGTATATATCAGCACCCCGGAAGGTGGCGGTTTTGCGGTTTTGGATAGCGAAAAACTCACTAAATTGACCAAGGTTAAGGTCGGCGGCGCTTCGCTAGGGATCGCCGCGGACAGAAAGGGCGAGCAGGTATTTGTCGCTGATTGGTATGAAAATTCTGTGACGGTTTTTGATACCAAAAACTTCGCGAAAATTAAAACGCTTACGGTCGGCAAATCGCCGTCCGGCATGACCGTTAGTCCGGATAATCGCTGGCTGTATGTTGCCAATCGTATCGACGATTCGATTTCGCAAATCGATTTAAGCAAACTGACTATCCGTAATACCACCAAAGTCGGCGCGCATCCGTTTGGCATAGCGGTGGATAGTCAGGGTAAGCGTTTGTATTCCGCTAACGTGGAAAGCGACAATGTGACCGTTTTGGACGCCCGCAGTCTAAAGCGTTTGGCTACCATCAAGGTTGGCGCCAGGCCGTATGCGGTTGCACTGGCGTTGAACGATAGTCTGCTGTTTGTTACTAATCAGGACGATAGCACCGTATCGGTCGTTGATACCACCACATATAAGCAAATTGACGTGGTCGCAGTCGGCGATAAGCCGGAAGGCATCAGCACGCATCCGGACGACCAGAACATCTATGTTGCCAACTGGTTTGACAATAATGTGTCCGTCATCGACGCTAAAACCCTGAAAGTGGTGAACACGATTAAAACGGGGGAGGGCAGCCGTGCTTTTGGCGAGTTCATTGCGCGCTAGGTGATTCGGCATTTTGATGGTCGCGCATGTATGGTAGACTGCGCGCCGTTGCTAACCTCATTGAGAAATATATGGCTGAAACCGTTGAAGATTTAACCATTAGTTACGAAGACGGCGGCGTTGAAACTGTCAAAGAACTGGACAAAAAAGTCCTGAGCAAGGGCGCTTGGGCGACGGTTATTTACCGTTATCAGGATTGGGAGCCGGCTAAAAATCAATATAGCCAGGATAGATTTAGCATTCGCCGCTATCAAAAACGTAACGGCGAATATCAGCAAAAATCTAAATTCAATATTTCCAGCGAAAAACAAGCGCAAGAGTTAATCGACGCGCTACAGGGTTGGTTGGCGGAAGGCCAATAACAACCAGAAGCGTAGCGAGACGTTACAGCCTTGCTACGCTAATCCACCCATTCATATATCTCTGTCAAAGCCGGATCGCATTTGCAGCAACTAGTGCCGCAGGAAGCGCCGACAGGACTTAATCGTACTTTGCCTTTGTTGATCCACTTGCCCAGCATGCCGCGCAAGGCGTCTGCATCCATATGAAAATGTAACACAAGATCGCTCAATGTTACCCGGCGTTTTTCCTGCAAATAGCTGCGTAAGTCGGACAATATCATTGCGGAACTCCACTAGTTTGGCGCACGCCGTAAAATCGCAACAGGAATAGTACTCCGGCAAAGATAAGCGTTAATGCCAATATCCAGACGACAGCTGAATCGGGGTGCTGGGCATAAGTCATGCCTTGGTAGAAGAGGGTAGCGGTCAAGTAAGCCACAAAAGTCGTCCAGCACACCACAAACAAAGCCCAGCTGCCGTTGGTTTCTTTGTATATTGCCGCAGTGGCGGCTACGCAGGGCGCATACAATAATATAAACAGCAAATAGGCGAAGGCACCGATCTGACCATCAAAATGGGCTTGCATGACGCCGAAGGTATCGAGTTTGACTTGCTGCTGTTCCGCTGCCGCAGCCTGATCGGAGATATTGGCGATACCCAATCCCAATGGGTCCAGCAGCTTGTCGGCAATGGCCGTCAGGTTGTCCGGTACCGTTTGACAAGCCTCTAACAGAGCTTGCTGTAAATCAAAGCTTTTTTCTTCTTCGGTATGATCGGAAACGGCCATTTGACTGTACAACGCATCCAACGTCCCGACTACGGCTTCCTTAGCCAACACGCCGGTAAAGATGCCGACGGTCGCCGGCCAGTTATCGTGGGCGATACCCATGGGGTGGAATACAGGTGTCAATGCGCGGCCGATTTCGCTTAGTACTGATTTATCGCTATTTTCCTGTCCGAAACTACCGTCCGTACCCAAAGAATTTAATACATTTAACACCAGTACCATAGGCACGATGACTTTGCCTGCGTTGAAGATAAAGGTTTTCAAGCGTTCCCAGGTTTTGGTGTAGACACCTTGCAAAGTGGGCAAATGGTAAGCGGGTAGTTCCATCAAAAAAGGAGTAGGGGAGTCGCGCAGCAAGGTGTGACGCATGATTAAACCGGTCAACACCGCCACCACAATACCGAACAAATACAAACCAAACACCAGATTCTGGCCGCCAACCGGGAAAAAGGCCGCGGCAAACAAGGCATAAACGGGCAGGCGGGCGCCGCAGGACATGAACGGATTCATCAAATTGGTCAATACCCGGTCACGCTGATTATCCAGCGTCCGGGTCGCGATAATGGCCGGTACATTGCAGCCAAAACCGACGATCATCGGCACAAACGATTTGCCGGGCAGGCCGATGATGCACATGAACCGGTCCATTACAAATGCAGCTCTGGACATGTAGCCGGAATCTTCCAGCATCGATAAAAATATGAATAAAAAGCCAACAATGGGGATAAAGGTAGACACCACTTGAATACCGCCGCCGATGCCGCTGCTGATCAACACCACCAGCCAAGCAGGCCAATTCATGCCAGTTAATAGTTCGCTTAAACCGTCCACCAGTAACGCACCGACCGCTTTGTCGAAAAAGTCAACGAAAGCACTGCCGATGTTGATGGTAAACATGAACATGGCATACATGACCAACAAGAAAATCGGAATCCCCAAAAATCGATTTAACACCACGCTGTCGATTTTATCGGTGGTGCTGCGGGAAACCTCGTTAAGTTTGCAGACGCTGGTTTGTACCAGTTGATTAACCAAACCGTAGCGCGCGTCGGCCGCGAGTATGTCGATTTCATCTTGAGTTTGCGCTTCGATATCCGCGCGCAATTGTTCGGCAATTTTTTGTAGTTCAGGGCCGGCAAGTTGTTTTGCCAAGGTATCGTTTTCAAGTAAGCGCAAGGCAAGCCAGCGGCTGTCACAAACTAAATCGACAGATTGTTGAGCCAATAGAGCCTGCAATTGACTGACAGCTTGTTCTATAGCTGGATGGTAATTAACTTGTAATGCGGGAATGGGCTTGCTGAGGCTAGCTTTATTGATAAGGTCGCGTAATTCCTTAATGCCGGAACCCGTAGCGGCGGTAACCGGTACTACCGGGCAAGCCATTTGTTTGGCAAGCAGTTCGATATCGATCTTGATGCCGCGTTTTTTTACCGCATCCATCATGTTCAGGACCAAAATCATCGGCACCCGCATTTCTATCAATTGCGAGGTTAGATATAAGTTTCGTTCTATATTGGAGGCATCGACGATGTTAATGATTAAATCAGCTTGGCGAGAAGCGACATAATCGCGCGCGACTTTTTCGTCCAGGGAGATACTGTCGTCGTCGGCTTCTAGTGAATAAGTGCCGGGTAGATCGACCAGGCTTATCTGTTTGCCTTGGTGCGCGTATTCGCCGGTTTTTTGTTCAACAGTCACACCAGGCCAATTGCCGACGTGTTGCCTGGAGCCGGTCAGTGCATTGAACAGTGTGGTTTTTCCGCAATTTGGGTTACCAACTACGCCAACAGTAAAATCCATACTCATATTTTTTCTATAAGTAAGACGGAGGCCTCGTTTTTACGCAGCGACAACGAAAAGCCGCGAATTTTGATTTCAACCGGATCGCCCATCGGTGCAAATCGCGTAATTGTAAATTCAGTGCCTGGTGTTAAACCCATGGCCAACAACTTCTTGCGATAAACGCCACCCGATTGATCGAATCCAACTATACGGCCTGTATCGCCAGTCGCCAGCGCTTTAAGATATGTCGACATGCAAACTAATTAATAATTGTTCTCATTAAGTTACAATATAGCACATCATCCCAAAGGGATGACAATATTAGTTTACCGAATAACTACAGATGGCAATAAATTCGCATAATGTATATTATGTTAAATAATATGGATTGCGAAAACACGCTTTTTCGATTATTGGCGAACATTGTTCCGGTTTAAGTGCTGTATCCAACGAATGCGACAATGCCAAATTTTATCGGTAATTCACTATTTTTGAATTGCACAAGCATACACTACACTAATCCAGGAATTTCCACGCCGTTCTGGTAGCGCGGAAACACGTTTTGGTCAACAAAGGAGTTAGCGCATGACGACACTGGAAACAGCTTTACCAGCGGTTATCTCACCACTGAGCCAAGAAGAACTAAAAGGCATCAACGCCTATTGGCGAGCCTGCAATTATTTAGCGGCCGGCATGATTTATCTGCGCGATAACCCTTTATTAAAAGAACCGCTGAAACCGGACCACATCAAAAACCGGCTGCTCGGCCACTGGGGTTCGAGTCCCGGTTTGAGCTTTATCTACGTCCATCTCAACCGGCTGATCAAACAATACGACCTTAACGCGATATTTCTGGCTGGCCCTGGTCACGGTGCGCCGGGAGTGTTGGCACCAGTATATCTCGAAGGCACTTACGCGGAAATTTATCCGAATAAAGGCGAAGACCAAGACGGTTTGTTGCAGTTTTTTAAAGAATTTTCGTTCCCTGGTGGCATTGGCAGCCACTGCACCCCAGAGACGCCGGGCTCTATCCATGAAGGCGGCGAGTTGGGTTACAGCATTTCTCATGCTTATGGCGCCGCTTACGACAATCCGGATTTGCTGGCGGTGGTGGTGGTCGGCGACGGCGAAGCCGAAACCGGGCCGCTCGCTACATCGTGGCATTCCAATAAATTCATGAATCCGATCCGCGATGGCGCGGTGCTACCGATCCTGCATCTAAACGGCTACAAGATCAACAATCCGACCTTATTATCACGGATTCCTCATGAAGAGCTGGAACAACTGTTTCGTGGCTACGGCTACAACCCGTATTTCGTGGAAGGCAGCGATCCGGACACCATGCATCAACTGATGGCTGGTGTACTGGAAACTTGCGTGCTGGAGATTCGGCGGATCCAGCAAGAAGCCCGCGCAAGCGGCATCCCTACCCGGCCGCATTGGCCGATGATTATCTTACGCAGCCCGAAAGGCTGGACCGGGCCGAAAGACGTGGATGGGCATAAAGTGGAAGCCTTCTGGCGTTCTCACCAGGTGCCGTTGGCCGGCGTGAAAGACAATCCGGCGCATATGCAACTCTTGTCTGACTGGCTGCAAAGTTACAAACCGGAAGAATTGTTCGCTGAAAATGGCAAGCTGATTCCCGAATTAAAAGCCCTGGCTCCACAAGGCAGCCGGCGGATGAGCGCGAACCCACATGCCAACGGTGGTCTGTTGCGTAAGGCTTTACGGATGCCGGATTTTCAAGATTATGCCTTGGCGTTGGACGGCCACGGCAAAGTGTCCGCGGAAAATACCCGGCCGCTGGGCAAGTTTTTGCGCGACATCATGAACGCCAATATGCACAACTTTCGGGTATTCGGTCCCGACGAAAACAGCTCCAACAAACTGGATGATGTTTACAAAGCCAGTAAGAAAACCTGGCTGGCGGATTATCTGCCGGAAGATGCCGACGGCGGCGAACTGGCGACCGATGGCCGGGTGATGGAAATGCTCTCCGAACACACGCTGGAAGGTTGGCTGGAAGGCTATTTATTAACCGGTCGCCACGGCTTTTTTTCGTCGTACGAAGCCTTTGTACATGTCATCGACTCCATGTTCAATCAACACGCCAAATGGCTGGCGATGTCCAAGGCCGTATCCTGGCGGGCGCCGGTCTCCTCGCTAAACTTGTTGATAACCTCGACGGTTTGGCGGCAGGATCATAACGGCTTTACGCATCAGGACCCCGGCTTTTTGGACTTGGTCGTCAACAAGAGCCCGTCGGTAACGCGCATCTATTTGCCGCCCGATGTTAACTGCCTGCTGTCTGTTGCCAACCATTGTTTGCAAAGTACCGACTACATTAACGTGATCGTTTGCGACAAACAAAAACATCTGCAATACCTGGATATGGACGCGGCGATCAAACATTGCACCAAGGGCATCGGTATTTGGGAATGGGCCAGTAATGACGATGGTGCCGAGCCCGATCTGGTGATGGCCAGCGCCGGCGACATTCCCACCAAGGAAGCCTTGGCTGCGGTGGTTTTGTTGCGAGAGCACTTTCCACAATTGAAAATTCGTTTTATCAACGTGGTGGATTTGTACAAGCTAGTGCCGGCCAGCGAGCATCCGCACGGTCTGTCGGATCGGGATTTCGACAGTTTGTTTACCGTCGATAAACCGGTGATCTTCAACTTCCACGGTTATCCCTGGCTAATTCATAGGCTGGCTTATCGGCGCCATAACCATAATAATCTGCATGTACGTGGCTATAAGGAGAAAGGCAGTATTAACACCCCGCTGGAACTAGCCATTCAAAACGAAACCGACCGTTTCAGCCTGGCAATCGATGCGATAGATCGGATTCCGGCTTTGCAAGTATCCGGTGCCCACGTCAAGGAAAGACTGCGTGACCGGCAAATCGATTGCCGCAACTACGCTTACGAGCACGGCATAGACCGACCGGAAGACGATCGATGGCACTGGCCGTATTAAAGTTGACGATAAATTGTGCGGTACAACTGCCGCATGCGCCGAATATGCGCGTCCGCTAACGGTTTATCGCCGTAACGGGCCGCTTCGAACAAACCGGTGATTTCCGCCGCACTGCGCCGCGCATCGCGATGCCGACGACTGATTTGCGCCAGATATTCGCGGGTGTTGGCGGTATCGGCGCGCGGCACGTCGTGCAATGCAAACAAGTGCGACATCGCTCGGTAATACTGGCGGGCGGCGGTTTCGCCGCCGGCATGGCGGCCGATCACACCCAAACGCAGATAGTCCCACTGGGTTATTAGCCAAATTACCCAAGGGATTTCCCGCAACAAAGCTCCGAATGCCAGGAAAATAGCCAATAGAATCAATGCCAGCAAACCCAATAACGCCGCCAGCCAGTGTTCGCGCAGCCATTGTTTCAACCACTCCCACCAGTCGAAAATCACCGCCACAGCCGGTACCAAAGCTTGTTGCGTAGATTCGCTGAGGTCGGCAATACCGTTGATCGCCGCCGCCTGCCAGGCAGGCATATTGACTCGCTTAGCGGCGTCACGCATGTCCGCCGGGCTCGGCCACCGACTGCCGGCCTGCAATTGTTGGCCTGTGCCCTCTCCTCCTCCCGCAGCTTGTTGTTGCTCGCCACCCGCTTTTTCGGCTGGCTGACCGGAACCGGTTTGGCCGCCGCTGCCGGCTTGTTCGATTTCGCCGCCGGGATTTTGCAAGCTGACCTGGCCGAAACGCCACTCCAGATAAGGCCAGTTGATTTGCGGCGTTATCAGATAAAGCCCGCCACCGATCAGCACGATGGCGGCGGTGGCCGCCAAAATAGCGGCGCCCTGGCCTTGGCTGCTGGGCCGACCCAGACTCAAACGCTGCAAGTCCGCGCCGCGCCGCTGGACTTGCTCGGCAACCAGACAAAACACCACCGTCACGATATAAGGCGCTAGATAAAACAACATGGTCCAGTCGGCGCGGTAATGCGAGGCGGCGAACAACACGATTGCCAACGACACCAACAACCCCAGATTCATCTCGCGCCGGCCGGTGGTGACGCAATTGTAGGAAGCCTGCAACATCGCCAATAGATACAACCCGGCGCGCGGCATACCCCAAATTGGCATAAATACCAATACGAACAGCAAGAAACCGATAAACAACACCGCCTTCTGCCACACCTTGCCCGCCCCCGAAAGCCAGTGGCTTTGCCGCCAGCCGACAATGGACGTGCCGCCGAATACGATAGCCCAGAACAGCATTTCCCGCGTAAAGCTGCCGTATTGAATATCCAAAAATGCATTGCAGGCAACGGCTAGCCATTGCGCTAGAAACAATCCCACATAGACTGGAAAACTCAACTGAGAGGCGGTCATTGGTTAAACAGCGCCGTTAAGTCGTCGCCTCGCCGAACCGTGACGCAATGCGCGCCCAATTCCAGTAAACCGGCGTTCAATGTCCGGTCGCTAGTGTCGCGACGGGTCCAACTGGCTGCGTTTAGAAAGCTGTCACGTTCAAACAATACCGCGAACAAATACACGCCCTTGGCCCGCAGCAAAGCCAGCGCCTGCAGGGTTTCGGGATGGCGATGCGGCGGCTCGGCTAATAACAGCACGACCGTTTCGCCGCGCACGCAATTCAACGCAATCTCGGTCAGCAATTTGGCATACGGCGTGTCGCCGTCGGCCTCCGCGATTGCCAGCGCATCCAGGATGGCTTGAAAATGAAAATCGCCTTTGCCGGACAAAATCCGCAAAGGCTGTGCGGCATCAGCCAACACGCGACTGTGTATATTCTGGCCACAGGCATAAGCCGCCACGGAGGCGGCGATGCGTATCGCGTATTCCAGGGTACTGTGCTTGCCGCGGCCGATATTGGCGTCCTTGGCCAAATCCAGGGCGATGCAGAGGCATGCCGACGCCAAAGGCTCGAACTCCGTGACCATCAACTCATTCAAGCGCGCCGTAGTCGGCCAATGGATATGCCGAGGATTGTCGCCGCGCCGGTATTCGCGTAGGCCGGAAAATTCCGCCGCACCGGCGCCTTCCGGCAGACAATAACCACCGCGGTGAATTTGGCTGGGTGCGCCGAACAGCGGCAGTGATAGGATGGGAAAGACCTTCGGATAAATGGTCAGGGTTTGCAGGGAACGGTCGGCGCGGCTGCGCGCCTCCGCCAAGCCCAACGGAAAACTGGACGCCAAGCCCATCGGCCCCAGTTTATAAAAACCGCGCTTTTCGCACAGCAAGGGTACGTCGAAACTACGCTCGCCGCGGCCCGGCACGTAAGCGACGCTGCCCAGCAATTTGTCACCGTCGTTGGCGCCTTGTTCTGCGGCACCCACAAACGGCAAGCGGTCGACCAACTCCACCATGAAACGCGGCAGCCAGCCGCGATTTTGTACGTGGACCCGAAACACGATGGTTTCGCCTTCCAAAGCCCGTTGCGGTCCGACCCGCCGCACCGATAAGCGTTGCAGCAACCATTGCGGCCAGAGCATGCCGGTCAATAAGGCGGCACTGAGCAATGCAGCGAGCAGCCAGGGCAGACTCTGTTCGCGGCTGATCGCCGCCAGATACGCGGCCAGCGTAAAGCCGCACAAGATTAAAAATTTCAGCCTTAGCGCCATTGCAGTCTAGCGATCAAACTACCGGCGGTGGCAGCCGGTCGAGAATTTCCGCGAGAATCTCGCCGGCATTGCGCCCCAATACCGCGGCCTGCGGTTTGACGATCAGGCGGTGTTCCAGAATCGCCGGCGCGATGCTTTTCACTAAATCCGGCGACACGAAATCCCGGCCGCGTAAATAAGCCAAGCCTTGCGCACCGCGCGCCAGGGCCAAGGTGCCGCGCGGGCTGATACCCAAGCGCAAATCGCTATGCTGGCGGCTGGCGGCACTGATACCGACCATATACTTAGCCACGTCCATACTAATATGCACCGCCTTGACCTGAGCCCGCGCCGCTAGAATATCCGCTTCGGACGTCACAGCCGGCAAGCTGTCGATAGGATGAGTCTGGGTTTGCGCTGCCAGTATCCGCATTTCCTGTTCGATATTGGGGTACTCCATCCGCAAGCGCATGAAAAACCGGTCCAGCTGTGCTTCCGGCAAGGCGTGGGTGCCGGCCATATCGATTGGGTTTTGGGTGGCCAGCACCATAAACAGCTTGGGCAGTTCATGTGTATACCCGTCCACGCTGACATGAAATTCTTCCATGCATTCCAACAACGCCGATTGCGCGCGCGGTGTGGCTCGGTTGATTTCGTCGGCTAGCAGCAGATGGGTAAATACCGGCCCCGGCCGGAATTCGAAATCGGCGGTTTTTTGATTGTAGATAGCGACACCGGTAATGTCGGACGGTAATAAATCCGAGGTGCATTGCAGGCGTTTCATGTCCACCGCCACCGAACGGGCCAATGCCCTGGCCAACATGGTCTTGCCCGTGCCCGGCACATCCTCCAGCAACACGTGGCCGCGGCACAGCATCGCGACCACGGCCAATTCGATGACCGGCCGTTTGCCGATAATGACTTTTTCGACGTTTTCAATTAAAGAAAGCATGGCATCCATTAGCTGAGGATTGTCCTGTTAAAGATGTGAGCGGGAAATGGGAGAGCCAAGCTTAGCAGAGCCTGGCCGTTTGTCATTCCGGACTACGAGTTAAGGCGCTTGGCAGCAAATTCGGTATCGGAAAATAGCGCCAACACCGCGAATATCACAATCGCCACCAGCGTCGTGCCCGCAGCGGCGACAGATAAGCCAAAAAACGTCAACCAGGAAACAAACGCATAATAAATGGCCGGCATGACGGCGTTATAACCAACCGATAGGCCTATGACTCCGAGCAATAACCAGATCGCAAAATTCAAACCAACGCTAATTCGCGCCAAGTAATAAACCGGTTTAACGATACGCTCCTTACGCTTGCCCAGTCCGAAAAATACCAGGCCATAGAGCACGATCAAAGCCGAACCGTAAACGAATAGTTCCGGGTGCTCGGCCGCCGACGTCGCTTGATCGAATACATAAAGCACGCTTGCATTTATGTTGCTATGCGCCAGCAGATGGTTTGCCAATGTCCCGGGATTCGCGGACTCCGCAGTGTCGGGAATAAAATCCGGGAAAAAGAAAACGGCTTGTTGCGGCACGATTAACGTCGAATTGGGCAATGCACTCTGCGGATATTTACCGGCCGGTTTGCCGTTAACCGACAATATGCCCGCCGCAAAACCGACTTCATCGCCGGGCATACCGACGATTCTGCTGATCTGCAGTTTGCCGGCCGCATCGTCAAAGCTGATCAAGCGTCCGGCTGCCAAATCCACTTTAGCGGACATTACCATAAAAGCGTTCTTGGACAACTCCTTGTATAAGGGATTGGCCGATGCCATGCGGCTGATCGGGTGGTACATAACAGTGTAAATAATCGGACAGCCGAAAACGACCACCGCCAGCAGGCTGAGCAGCGTTGGCCCCAATGAAGATCGATTAACGCGCATAGTGATTCGTCCCAGTCAAAAGCCCTAAAGACTAGCAGAGCCTGAAAACCGTGCATGTTGGCGACGCGGATAGATGGATGGTCGGGTAATGCTGCTTAGCCGGCAAAGGCTGGAAGTATCCGGAAAAACTAACTTACACTGCGGCGACCAGCCAGCAGGCTTTGTTGCAGTTTGTTGTCGTCTACCCATAAATCGCCGGCCAACAGTTGCGCGATCTGGGCTTTCAAATCCGGATCGCGGTCGGCTTCGAAAAACAAGTTATGGACAATATTGGATTGGTAAAAGCGCTCGACGAATAATCGCATCGTATTAAAACCCAGCAAGTACTTATCATCGTCCTCGGTGTGCAGCTCAGGATCGGCTTCCCGCCCGTCGCTTAGCCCAAAATGGACGCGGTCGGCAACGCGGGCGGCGCTGGTGAAGGCTAAAAATACGCCGGACGAAAACACCGGATCGAGGAAGCCGGCCGCATCGCCGCAGCAGGCATAGCGGACGCCGTAGCGGCTTTGGTTGGTGTAACTGAAATCCGCTTCGACCCGTACCGGCGCGAATTGCGCCGCTCCTGTTGTCAAACGCCTCAGGAGCGGCGATGCCGCCAAATAACGGCGCAACAATTCTTCCGCATCGCAGTCCTTGGGGCGCTCTTTCTGTACCACCAAGCCCACGCTCAAGCGGCGTCCAGCCAACGGAATGATCCAAATCCAGCCAATGTCGACGACCGGCACGTATATATTGCCGGAACTGAACAATTCGTCAGCCTCCTCGCCCGGTTGAATATCCTCGAAGTGGGTATACACCGCAAATTTGCCCAAATTGTCGATACGTCTGATAGCTTTGTCTTTCCTGCCCATTAACGCGCTGCGGCCCGTGGCATCGATCAAATAGCGGCAGTGGTATTGGCCTTTATCGGACAGGATGTCCACCCCTGCCGGTTGGCAGGCAACGTCCAGTACTTTTTCGTCCTGATGTGTATCGACGCCGTGTTTGCCGGCGTTTTCAAACAGCATCTGATCGAATGGGGCGCGTTCGATCTGGTAGGTCTTGCGATTGATTGCCAACGGAAAATACATGCGCTGTTTGGTGGCTTCGTCGATAAACACCGCTCCGCTTTTCGATAGGTTGCCAGCGCTCCAATCTATCCCCAAGCGTTGGACGACCGGTTCGCTGAACGGCAGCATGGATTCGCCAATGTGAAAACGCGGATGCCTGCCGCTCTCCAACAGCAAAACCTTGTGGCCATATTGCGCCAGCAAGGTCGCGGCCGTCGAGCCGGCCGGACCGCCACCGACGACCGCAACATCATAGTCAAAACCGTTTTGCTTATTGTCGAGCATCATTCAGAGCTATATTGATTAATCGTTCGGATAACCGTCTTCAGCTGCATTGTAAATGGCCCGAAACACAGTCCAATGCACGCCGCCGATACCGGCACCGGTGTAAGTAATGATGCCCACACCTTTGTAAAACTCATCGGTGCGCATTACGTCCGGGCCGAAATAAAACGGAATCCAGGCTTTACCGGTTTGGTAAGACTTGGTGTCGGTGGGTTGACCGAGAATTTCGTGGACTTGGCCCTGGGTCATCCCCAGCTTGAGTTTGGCGAATGGGCTATTGGCCGGAAAATTACCGTCAATCCGCGATTCCGGGGCGGTGCTTGATTGAGCCGCCGGCGTGCCTGCTTGCGCGGGCGCCTTATTGCTGGATGCGCAGCCGGCGGCCAGCGCTAAAGCGGCGAAGAATGCTAATGTTTTATAGTGCTTCACAGAGATACCTTCCGGTTAGTTTTGTCAGCGGTCAATAGTAGTTCAGTTACCGCCATTTTTCACCATCGCCCGTTTTCGGATAAGCAGAGGCCACTCCTGCATGAACTTGCCAACCCGGCACATGGGGGCTTAATGCTATGGCTTGCGGCACTCTTCCGGTTAAAGCCGCTTCAAGCAAAGGAACGGCGGCCAAAATGGGCATGCTATTAACCGAATCAGTCCAGTCCGCCGGAAAAATGCTTTCGCCAACTTGCGGTCTGCTAATCTGCATCAGACGTCCATCGACTGTTCCGGCTGCCAATAGCAGGGCATAGGCAAAAGCCGGATTACCAGAACCGGGAGCCAGATAGCCCGGCCATGCCTCATCGTAACAAACCAATAGCAGTTCGCCACCCTGGCAAGCCAACTGGCACCAAGCTTCCAACAACGCCATTGCCAAGGTATCCGATCCCGCCGCCAAAGCGGTGGCTGGCTGGGTACATTGCTGAGCGATACTCCAATAACCCGCCGCGGTATTTTGCACGGAATTATGAAAAGCGCTGGGCGACATCACCCCGTCCGCTTTGACCAGTTCGTTACAAATCTGGTCGGTGGTGTTTATTTCTCCGGCCACGCTGGCAAATATCGCCGGTAAGCTGGATGGCGAACGCTGGGCTTGCTCGCAAGCGGCGGTGGCCGCGCTGAAGGCCATCTGCATCGCCTGGCTGCTCCGGCGGCGCAACAGCGGAGGAATGGTCTCGCGATTGATAGCAAAAGCCGGAAACGGCAGGCTAGCTCGAAATGCCGGGTCCGGCGCGCAAACGCCGACGCCAAGCAGGCTCATGCATTCCATTATGCAGCCTCCAGCAGGACACTGGCATTGTTGCCACCGAAGCCAAACGCATTGCTCAATATCAGTCGGGGGCTAATGTTCAGTTCTGGCGCCGTTACCAGCGGAAACCGGCATTCGGGGTCGGGCATTTGCAAACCGCAGGTGCCGGGCAAAAATCCGCGCTCCAAAGCCAGTAGGCTCACCACGACTTCCACGGCACCGGCCGCCCCCAAGGTATGACCCAGCAAGCCTTTCACGCCACTGCAGGGCGGCGGATTGGCAAACACGCTGGCTACAGCTCTGGCCTCGGCAAGATCGTTCAGGGTGCTGGCGGTGGCATGCAAATTAATGTAATCGACCTCGCGCACATCGCGTCCTGCCAAACGTAAAGCCTGCGCCATTGCCGAAGCAGCCCCAAGCCCCTCCGGGTGCGGCGCACTCATGTGGTGGGCATCCGACGATTCCCCCACCGCCAACAGTCGGGGCCGATCCGTATTGTCAGTGCTGGGTTTTTCCAACAACAGTAAAGCCGCGCCCTCGCCTATGTTAATCCCTTGGCGCCCCGCATCCATCGGCCGGCAAGCGTCCGCCGAGATCAGTTGCAAACTGTTGAAGCCGCGCAGGGTCAGGCGGCACAAACTGTCTACGCCGGCCACCAATACCGCATCACAGCACTCTGTGACGATCATTCTTTGCGCGGCGGCCAAGGCTTTGGCGCTGGACGAGCAGGCTGTGGAGATGGCGTAGCACGGCCCTTGCAAACCCAGTTCCAGCTGCAAAAATTCGGCTGTGGCTTGGGCGGTTTGCACTTTGGTGAAATAAAAGTTGTCCGGCATCACGCCGTCTTGCTGCAAGCGCGCATAGGCGTTCTCTGAGTCGTAGATACCGGAGGTACTGGTGCCGAGTATTAAACCGACGCGGGCCGCACCGTAACGGGCGACCGCCCTCTCCACCTCGGCGCGAAAACCGCCCTGCTCCAAAGCTTTTAATGCCAAGCGGGCATTGCGGGAATTGTAGGTTTGCAAATCAGGCCGAATGTCCGGTAAGGCTGAAGTTACTTCACCCACTACCGTATCAAAAGGAATATCGAACAAGCTTAGCGGTTTCAGGCAAGGACGATTGGCTAGTAGACTGTTGTACAAAGCGTCCACATCGTCACCGCCGGCGCTGACGCACTGGTAGGCCGTGACGGCGACTGGAGAAATCAGCGGGGAAATAGGCATTAATTCTTTGGCTTTTGGATCAGTAAGGGACAAAGCAGAAAACCCAAGCTCACGCCCAAGCTTACCGACAGTGCCAGAATTGGCAAGGTGGGCGTCTTGCCCAAGCCCATGGCACCGAAAGAGGCAATCGTAGTCAGAGTGGATGAGGCAATCGCGTGGTAAGTCACATCGGCATCTTGGCCGCGGTTGTCGATAAAAAAGATGCCGTAATCCACACATAACGACACCGATAACAACAAGCCAATCACATGCAGAAAACTGACTTCCTCGCCCAGCAGCGCCCACGTGGCAAAAATGAACAGCACGCCAGCCAGCGAAGGCAGCAAGGTCAAACACACTTTGTGCAGGTCGCGTTGTTGCAGCCAAATAAACCAGGCCATCACGACTATGCCTATGCCCAGCATCATTAAAGACCGATCCCGATATTTCCCCGCCAACTGATCCAGCTGATCTTTTTGGCTGAAGTACCGCGTGCCTTCCAAGCCGGCCAAACCGGCTGTCAATTTGGCGGGATCGTGCTCGCCCAACCACAGCGATAACATCACCCCGGATTGCCCGCTGACTATTTGCCCGGACAGAATATGTCTGACAGGCGAATCCATCACCCAATCAGCTTGCAGTGCATCGGGTGACGCAGGCGCTAACGTCCCTAACTTCTCGACCGACAAGCCCGCCTGAGCTAAGCCGGCTTGCCAAGCTTGCTGAAATTCAGGCGTCAGGCCACGTTGGTAAACTTGGCTATTTTCGGTTTGCAACTGCGCAGATACCAACCACGGAAACAGGCCGTGATATTCGCTAATGACTCCCGCTTGCTTTAAAGACTGCAACCGGCGTTCGGCGGCTTCGGATCGTTGCAGCGCAGTTTCCCAGTCGTCGGCTTGTATCAACACAAAACGGCCCGGTTCGATACTGGAAAAATGCGCGCGCACTGCCGCATCCTGCTGTTTCAAGCTATCCATATTGACTGCCAGTTGCTGCATATCGCTCATCCAACGAATCTGCGGCAGACACAGCACAGCCATGACGACGCTGGCGGCGAACAGACCCAGCAAGATTTTCCGGTGCCGGCCGCAAAAATTCACCCAAGCGCCGATGCCCGGCAAATGTGCGGCGTGCAGCGATGAATTGACCAGCAAAGCCGGCAATACCCAGCGGGTCAAGCCCAGCGAGCCAACGACGCTGGCCAAGGCAAACACGGCAATTTGCTCAAAGCCTGGAAAGCCGGTAAAGCCCAAGGCCCCGTAGCCGATCACGGTCGTTAAGCCGCCCATCAACAGACTGGGCCACAACAGCTTGGCCGCCGATAGCGGGGTGTTGCGATGCTTGGCGCAATGCACCATCACATGAATCGGATAATCCGAGGAGATGCCGATCAAACTGGCGCCCAAGGCCAGCGTCAGACTGTGGACTTGCGGAAAGACTAACGCCGTTGCCAGGGTGCCGATTACAAACGACGCGCCTTGCACCATCATCACCCAATGCAAAGCCGAAAACGAATGAAACAGGAATAAAAATACCAGCGCCACCGCCAAACTGGACACCACCGACACCAGGGTCACATCCTGGCTAATTTCGCTTTGCGCGGCGACGCTGAACACCGGCACCCCAGCCATCGACAATTTGAAACCCTCCCCGGCCGCGGCGTTTAATGCCACGAAATTGGCCTGTATCGCCCCTTGCAAACGTGTCTGCGCTGCCGAATCCAGCGCCGCCGGCCGGCTTTGCAGGATTAACGCGCCACCCTGACTGCGTTTGGCTTGCTGCTGAAACTGTCCCTGTAACGCCTTAAAGCCGTTTAAAGACAGCAACAACGGATCTTGCTTGGCAATAGTTTTTACAAAGCTGCCTTGCGGCGACAGCAAGGCTTGCTTCAATCCTGCGGCTTTGGCCGGCAACAGGCTGGGATCGAACAATTCAGGCGCGTCTTGTTCGGGGTTTAGACTGAACAGCCGGGCGTGGTAAGGCGCGTAAGTAGCTACGGCATCGACCCAGTCGCGGGGTGGCTGATCGGCCGGCCACACCTGCTCCACGTCATCCAGTTTCGCTAACTGACTAAGCAAGCTCGCAGTGAATGTGGCCACGGACATCGGGGCTTCACCTCCAACTGTGGAGTCTGCAGCGGGGGCATGATCGGACTTTTCCACCACCAGCAAATAGCGCCGCGACAGTTCGCCTGACTTCAACAAGCCGGCCAACAGCCGGGAGTCTTCATCGTCGGTCGCGGTAAAAAAAGCGTTCAGGTCTGTCTCGACCTTGATCTGCCAGAACGTGATGGCCAACAATAAGGGAAACAGCAGCACGAACCAGCGCTTTCGCCAGACAAAAGACATGCCCTATTCTCCGCTGGCTTCCCGCAACAAACTGGGGAGCGAATAGTCCTGTTGTTGTGCTGCCGTGGCTTTGTGCATGCGGTATTCGGTGGATTCGCCGTCCGGCTGTTTGATTAAAATGCGCCGTTGCTGGTCTTGGTCATCGCCGGATAATTCAATGGAAGGGAGATCATCACCGCTCAACTCGGGTTTCGGCGTCAAGCGCAAAGTCCATTGCGGGCCTTGCTTGTCGGCGGCGATGGCATAATTAAGCTGCAATTCTTCGGTACGGCCTTGCAGGATGCTGCGAAACACCTTGATTTGCTCACCCGCCGGCCCCGCCGAATCCAAAGCCGCGCTGTGACGCTGGTTTTGCTGCGGGTCCCAGTAAAGCATGCGCTGTTCGGTGATCGCCATGATCACCCGCGCCGGTTGCAGTTGCAATTTGACCAGGCTACCGTCGGCGCCGGACAGCATGTAGCCTTGTCCGTGCCATGGCGCGTCTGCCAGTTCCAGTACGCGGGTTTCCTCATACTGAAACTGCGCCTGACCTGTTTGGCGGATTCGAGTCAATAACTCGCTCAGCACCGTGTCATCAGCCCATCCAAACATGGGGAACACGGCCAAAAGTAAAAACAGCGTGCGTTGAATCGTCATCCCTTGAATACCTTATGGCCGTTCGTGGCGATGCATTTGAAAGTTTCCAACGCTGGCGGAATCTCCAAATCGGGAAAGCGTCGATGCCGGTAAAACCATTCGCCGGTTCCCAGTAGGCCCATCAATAGATACACCACCACGCCGGTATAAAGCGCCCAAGCGGTCTGCCCCATGATAGCCGGCAGCGCGGCGCAGATCGCGATGTTGACGGCAAAGAACAAGGTCCAAACCCAGGTCAGGTTCCGGCAATATTCGGCTATACCCGGCACTAACTCGGGAAACTGCAAACGCACCAAGCGTTCGATAAAAGAAGGTGGCGACCACAAGGTATGCCCGAACAAAAATGTCAGCCACAAATAGGCAAATGATGGCACCAGCCAGACAAAATAGGTCGTGGCAAAATAAGCGCCGGCTAGCAACACCGCAGCCAGTAAAAAACTAAGCAAACGCGAGATTAGCCCGGACGAGGTAAAACCGCGCCACAAGGTCAGCGCAGCGAAGACGATGAGTTCAAAGCTGGCAAATCCCAGGCCGGCCAGGTAGGCACTCAGAAAAGGATAAGCGACGACGATACCGGCGATAATCAGCGGTTTGACGACCTGCCCCATGGTTAACGGGTGCGATTAGCGGCGACGAATTCGGCGAGCGAGCGGAGAGAGAGAAAGATTTGATTATTGCGTTCGTCGCCGGAGGTGATCTTGATGCCGTATTGCCGGTCCAGCATCACGCCGATTTCCAGCGCGTCGATAGAGTCCAAGCCCAATCCACCGCCGAACAAAGCATCATCCGGTGACAGGTCATCAGGGACGATGTCTTCCAGGAGCAAGCCCTCGATAAGCATGGTTTTCAATTGGCTGATCAAGTCTTCTGACATGGCTGTTCAAGTTCCATTAACAAACGCCGGATTCTACACAAATTCCCGCAGCGGTTCAAAATCACTTGGATTGCGGCGCGCGGAATGCCAAAATTGCCGCAAGCTTAGCCCATCCGAACTTCCAAACCCGACAGACCGATACGTGCGTCCTTTCCTGGCCTTCAAAATCCTGCTATTCACGCTGCTCGTTCCCGGCGCGGTGTTGGTTTACATGCCTTACTGGGTACTTTCCGACTCAGCCGGTAACTTGCAGCCGGCCAACCTGGCCTGGGCTCCGCCCGCCGGCTTTTGTATTATCCTGGGTTTGGCTAGTTATCTACGCTGTGCTTGGGATTTTGCTATCACCGGTTTGGGCACACCCGCGCCTATCGATCCCCCGCAGAAACTGGTAGTGAGCGGCTTGTATCGGCGGACCCGCAATCCGATGTTTCAAGGCGTATTGTTGGTGCTGCTAGCGGAATGTTTGCTATACGCCGATCCGGGCCTGATAGTCTATGCCGGCTCGATTGCGCTGTTTTTTCATACTACCGTGGTGTTTCGCGAAGAACCGGATTTGACCAGCCGGTTTGGCGCGTCTTACAGCCATTATTGTCGGCAAGTGCCGCGCTGGGGTTTTGCGTCAAAAGCCTTTTCCCCGGAGCCGATTTAACGCGAGTGCTGCGCTTTGACTAGGATTTGTTTTTAACTCACCCACCTCTTGCTGCCATGAAGGAAATACTCAAGCATTTCATCTTTGCCGAACTGATTTATCACGAAGACCCGGCCTCATTCGGCGACGACGACAACCTGTTGGACGCCGGCCTGGACAGCATGGGCATCATGCGCCTGATCATGTTTGCCGAAAAAGAATTTGGCGTGACGCTGCCGGACACCGAAATCGAACCGGATAACGTCGGCAGTCTGAACTCGCTGGAAAGCTGGATCCGCCGTAGCGGTTACGCCGGATGACAAACTCTCAAGAACAGCTCTTCAATCCCGGCGATTATTTTACCTACGTACTCGATCAAGAAATTCGCAACGCCGGGATGCCCGGCGGATATTGCGGGTTTGCCTTGCAATTGGCCCAAACGCCGGACTTGTCCGCTCTGCAAAAGCGCCTGGATTTGCTGGTGGAGCGCTTTCCTCAATCCTCAGCCGTTATTCAGCCGCGCGGCAAGCGTTTTGCCTGGGTCGCCACCGGCGACCCGATACCGCTGGAACTACATCAGTGCCAACCCGGTGCGGATGAGGTGGAGGAATCGCAGCGTTTGCTGTTGGACATTTTCAATCGCCCCGAATCCCGGCCGCTGACCGTGCACTGGATAGCCGGCGCTGAAGGCGGCACTTTGCTGCTGATCTGGCTACATCCTCTGCTGGACGCGCGCGGTTGCAAGATATTGCTGGACTTTCTGTCGTCCGAGCGGCCGGAAAGTTTCAAGGAATCTTCGTCCTTAATCGAAGCCAAACTGGCGCAATGGAGCTTCTGGAAAAAACTGCAATTGTTTTTCAAAGCCAAACGCCACAATACCGCCGCCAACAGCTTGGATAGTTGCCTACCCACGCAAATTGAACAAGGCCCGCAACGCCTGCACTTAAAAGTGCAGCGCTTCGATGCCGCCCAGTCGCAACGCATCGCCAAACTGGCGCAACAGGCCACCGGATTGACCGGGCGCACTTTGTACTACCTGGGCTGCTTCATGCGGGCCATGGAATGGGTCGGACCGCCAGCCGCAAAAGACGGCTACTGCATCCCCTATGCCTTCAATCTGCGCCGGCAAAATGCGCCGACACCGGTGTTTGGTAACCATATCGGCTGCCTGTTTGCCCGAGCGAAGCGCGAGCAAGTGCGGGATAGAACAGGCTTGTTTGCACACTTACTCAGCGAACATCAGCAAGTGGTGCGTGATGAACTGGACTTGGCCTACCTGCCGCTGATGTGGCTGGGGCAATGGCTGTCGCCCGAAAAATACGCGAAAGTGCTGCGTAAACAACACAGCGGCGGCGAATTGAGCTCGCTGTGGTTTTCCGACATCGGCGAACTGTCCTGGGGTAAGAAAGGCTTTCTCGGCGTGCCGGTCAGCAATCTATCCCTGATGTGTTGGATGACCTTACCGCCCGGCCTGGCGCTGCTGGCCAGCCAACTCAACGGCAAGCTGGTTTTGTCCTATAGCTACTTGTCGCCGGCAATCGACGAAGCCTGGCTGGATGCGGTGATGGCGCGGATGGATGTTGAGTTATTGGATAGCCAATAACGCGCACCCATCGCCCAGATTATCTATCGTTCCCACGCTCCAGCGTGGGAATGCAGCTAGAACCGCTCCAGCGGTTCGGGACGCTGGAGCGTCCCAGGTCTAGCTACCACGCCGGAGCGTGGGAGCGATAAGTACTTTATTTTTTGAATTAGCCATCCATGCTGCTAAATCCTTTTCTACACCAATGCCAACACCAACCCGACGCCCTGGCTTTGCAAGAGCAAGACCGGCAAATCAGCTATCGGCAATTGCTGCAACAGGCGCAAGCCATCGCCGCTGCCTTGCAAGCCAGGGGCGTCCGCCCCGGCCAGCCAGTGGCGGTGCATCTAGATCGCGGTATCGATGCCGCCTGCGCGCTGTTCGGCGTGCTGCTGGCGGGAGCCTGCTATGTGCCTTTAGATCAGAAGAATCCGGCACCCAGACTGAGCTTTATCGTCGCCGATGCTCGGGTTTGCGCAGTAGTAGGATTGGATTCGGCGCCTGACTGGCTAGATGAAAATTTGTGGCTGGACATCGCCAGCTGTAACGGAGGCATGCTAGCTCCAGTTGAAATTCCCGCTGAATCGCTGGCGGCGATTTTGTATACCTCCGGTTCCACCGGTCAGCCGCGCGGCGTGGCGCTTAGTCATCGGGCGATTTTGGCGTTCACATCCTGGGCCGCCGAGTTGCTGGTCTTAACCCCTGCCGACCGCATCGCCAGTAGCGCGCCGTTTTTCTTCGATCTATCCACCTTCGATCTTTACGCCGTGTTAGGGAGCGGCGCCAGCCTGCATTTCATCCCGGCCGGCTTGAGCATGGCCCCGGCTCGTTTGAGCGCCTGGCTGAGCGAACACGCCATCAGCGGCTGGTACACCGTGCCCTCCTTGCTGGCCTTTCTCACCTACAAAGGCAATTTGGCGCAAACTCCGCTGTCGGCTTTGCGCTTTATTATTTTCGCCGGCGAGGTATTTCCCACCCCGGCCCTGATCGATTTGGCCGCCAGTTTGCCGCGGACGGCCTTTTACAATTTCTTCGGCCCCACCGAAACCAATGTCTGCTGTTATTGGCCGGTACAACGCGAACGTTTAGTCGCCGAGCAAACCATCCCCATCGGCCTGCCCGCCGCCGGCTGCGAACTGCACATAGCCGCCGACACCGGCGAGTTATGGGTTCGCGGACCGACATTAGCCAGCGGCTACTGGCGTGACGGCCGCGTGCAGTCCTTTCTAAACGCTGACGGTTGGTATCCCACTGGCGACCGCGCCAGCTTTGAGCAAGGCGAATACCGCTTTTACGGTCGCTTGGGACGCATGCTGAAATGCTCCGGCTACAGGGTTGAGCCGGCAGAAATCGAAGCCGTCGTCAATGCCATCGCCGGCGTCAAAGGCTGCGCGGTAATTGGCGTGGATGACCCCTCCGCCGGCCAGCGTCCTGCCTTGGTATTAGTTTTGGCAGCGGAGCTGACTATCGCTGAAGTCCGCAAAACATTGAGCAAACAATTGCCGGCTTACATGCAGCCTTGTCGTTATCTGGTTGTGGAGGAATTGCCGCGATTGGCTAATGGGAAGATGGATTACATCTACTTAGCAATTATGCTTTCGGCATAAAGTTCGGGCGTAAATCAAACGGATTGCTTCTGTTACTAGGGCTATTGCCATTGCTGATGATAGACGGACCAACGATAGTCGCGACGCTGGAGCGTCTAGAGCGGCGTTCCCACGCTGAAGCGTGGGAACGATAGAATGGGAAGTTGGATTGCGGCCAATTAAGAATTTTGCTGACTACCTGAAGAGCAGGTGGAGTTGCTAACTTGTTAAGGTTATAACTATCGGCGATGATATACAGAAAATCTACGGATTGACCATTTTCATTTCATCATCGATATCTAAAACAACGTTTATCGTCGTTGAACAAGACGACCAAAGAAATACGATTGGCTAAATTATAAAAAAACGAAAAGCTGGAAGACTTACTGCTCAATCAGAACACGCTTTCGGAACCACCGGGCTAGCCTGCAAAATAATCATTTAGCATCCCTGAGGTACAAAATGGCTGATATCGACAATGTTAAGGAAATAACCGACTCACTATACTCTAGCTTTGTAGCGCGCGACTTCTTTGCAAAAGTACTGCCGGGAGGCGTTGTTTTTTCAGCGTTGATATTCTCGATTTTCTATGGGAATCCGGATTTTGAACAACTACAAAAAATACCCTCGTTTTTATGGCTCTTTGTTTATGGATATTGTTGGATACTTGGATTCTTCGTGCAAGGATTTGGTGAACGTATTAATGTTGTTAGAGCGAGCCCAAAGAATGTGTCGAATTCCGAATACCATGAAGGGGTGTCGGTTTTTTTTGTTTCAACTCGCAACCATGCCGATAGACTTCAACGCGAACGCTTTGTAGTTATAAAAGAAGCAACGGGTAACATGGCAGTCGCTATATCTATAGGGTTGTTAATCGTACTGCAGCAGTTATATGTGCCTCAGTGGCGCGTTGGACTATTCGGGATGTTAGCTATTCTTTGCGCATAAATACTAAATTGGTATCACGGAGAGCATATAAGGAGAGAAGATCACTGGATCAATACAATTTGCGAGAAATCGAATTCATCCCAAAATAACCAGTAGAAGGATTCCATCTCAAAAACTACCTATCTCGTTTTCCATCGTTCCCACGCTCCGCGTGGGAACGCAGCCCCGGACGCTCCAGCGTCCTAAACCAACAAACAGCCGATGGGCCGAAGCCGCTACATCATCACGGAACCCCAGCAAACCCATTTCATGATCTGCACGGTCATGGAGTGGCTACCGGTCTTTACCCGGCCGGAAACCGTGAAAATCCTGCTCGACTGCTGGCAATATCAACGGCAACAAGTCGGCTTGAAACTGTATGGCTATGTGATCCTGGAAAACCATCTGCATTTCATCGCTCAGAGTGTCACGCTGGATAAATGCGTTGCCAGTTTCAAAGCCTATACCGCGCGGCGGATTATCGATCACCTGCAAGCGAAACGAGCCGAACATTTACTGCAGAGATTGTGCTTTGCCAAATGCGCGCATAAACATGACCGGGAGTTTCAGTTTTGGCAGGAAGGCGTGCATGCGCAGCTGATTCTCAATGAAGCGATGATGCGGGAGAAGTTGGATTATATTCATGCCAATCCGGTGAAGCGGGGTTATGTGAATTTGCCTGAGCATTGGCGCTACTCAAGTGCCGCGAATTACGCAGGGCTGGGCGGCTTGATCGACATCGATACTTGGTAGCCGTGACGCTGGAGCGTCTGGGGCGGCGTTCCCACGCTGGAGCGTGGGAACGACAGATGATACATACGATACACAACATTTGGCTTAGTTTATGACCTCCTTTAGCCTGATCGACGCAGCAAAGCATGACAAACATTTCATATTTAATGCGTTCAAGCTATCGATGCGCGATTACATCGATTGGGCATGGGGCTGGGACGACGAGTTTCAACATACCGGTTTCTGGACAAACCTACAGGTGCAAAACTTCAAACTGATTTGCATCGGCAAAGAACCTGCCGGCGCTATCTATGTGCAGGAGAGCGAGCAAAGTCATTGGGTTCGCACCCTGTTTCTGCTACCTAAATTTCAAAGACGGGGAATAGGCTCCACTTTGCTGGCACAAGAAGCTTTGCGGGCCAAAAACCTGAATAAGAAATTGGTACTGGACGTGATAAAGATAAACCCGGCAAAGCGTCTCTACGACCGGATGGGCTTCAGAGTTATTGGTGAAGACCGGGCGCTGTATCACATGGAATTAGGCTGATACTTGTAATTGTGTCGAGCTGGATGGTTGCACTTTGGTAGTCGTGACGCTGGAGCGTCCGGGGCTTCGTTCCCACGCTGGAGCGTGGGAACGATAAGCTAATTCCATCGTTTCCAGCGGCATCAAGTAACGTCACGGATTCGCCATATAGTCAAAAAATTCCCGCAGCCAAGCCTCGCCACGCTTTTTTGGAAATTGGTTGGGGTGTTTCTTGACCCATTGCAAGGCGTAAATCATCGGCACCGAATCCAGGTCTTTGATATGGCTGGTGCGCCACAGTTTGCGGACAATTTTGGACACCTGAAATTTCAACTCGATGTGTCTGACATGTTCCGGCGTCGGATTTTGGCAATGTTCGGCCGGGGATGTCACCAGATATTCTCGGCAAGCCAAGGGTCGGACCGGGTGGATGGAGCAGCTTTCCGCTTCCAGAAACGGACAGGGCACCCCTTGCTGGAAATAAGTCAGCGCGTGTTGCTCTACCGCTTCGTGGCTGGTGCCTTCAGCCAGCATCTGTTCGAGCCGGCTCAGCCACTGGATAGCATCCAATTTTTCGCAAGCGTCGGCAAAGCGTTGCTTGACCGCGGAACGCCTGGGCTCGGGCAATTGTTCGACCACACCGGCGATTTGATAGGCTTCAAATTCCGCCAACGGCACGACTTGTCGGCAGCAAGCGCCGCAACCGGCTTGGCAGGAGATGGTTTCCTGGTCCGTCACAAAGGTAGCCACTGCGGTTTCGACAAATGTGTTGTTGATGCGATGCAGTGCCGGCAGCATCGCCACCGGCGTCACTTTTTCCATTGGCGCGCTGAATTTCAGCTCGATAGGCTTACCGTAAAGCGTGAGTTTGACGTTGGCGGGTGTGGTTTTGCTCATGCGTGCTTTTAAGTTATTGATAATTGCTAGCCAGGCTTAGTCTGGTTGACCAATCGCAAGCGGCGAGACCTGGCGTTCCAAGCCTAACCAGCATAGAAGCTTTTGCGAAAAACAGAAACTTTGTCTTTGCAAGCTTGCCTCGACGCTGTATGCCTTCGCTCCCACGCAGGAGCCTGGGAACGATACAATACAACGCAAATTCATTGAGTTTACTCAAATCCTAAACCATGACTATAGCCGCTGACTTTTCCGAGATCCTTGCTTACGCAGGCCGACCGAATGAAACCCAAATCAAAGCCCGTTTGCGTGCCGTCGCCGAACTTGGTGTGTTTAGACATGCCCTGCCCTCTACGGTCGGCGGTTTTGGCGATAACTTTGTCTCGTTAGTCAAAACCCATCGCCGCCTTGGCGAAACTTGTCGCGATCCCGGTCTGATGTTGGCGATCAACGCCCATCTGTGGGGATCGGTGTTCCCTATCTTGTTGTACGGTAGCGAGGCGCAAAAAGAAAAATTTCTGCCGGCTTTGTTGAGCGGAGACTGGCTGGGCGGGCATGCCATCACCGAGTCGTCTTGCGGCTCCGACGTGCAAGCGATGACTACTCATGCCAAACAAACGGGCGACGGTTATCTACTAAACGGCGAAAAGTGTTATATCACTAACGTGCCATTGGCCGACTGGTTGGTGATTTACGCCAAACTGGACGGCAAGATTTCCGCTTTCCTGGTGTCCCGTGAAGATGACGGCTGCCATTTCAGCAATGAAAGTGCATTGGATGCCTGCAGGGGCAGCGCCACCGGTAGTGTGATTTTGCAAGATTGCCGGCTCGGTGCAGACCGCCTGCTCGGAAAAATCGGCGCCGGCACCCAGATGATTCAAAAGGCTTTGGAATACGAACGGGCCTTCGTGTTCGCCGGCATCGCCGGGATCATGGATTGGCAACTGGCGGAAGTGGTTCTTTACAGCCGGGAACGGCGCTCCGGCGGCGTGCATTTGGGTAAGCATCAGGCCGTCAGCCATCGCATCGCCGAGATGAAATTACGGCTGGACACCGTCAATTTATGGCTGGGGGAATGCGCACGATTGTGCGACGCCGGCCAACGCCTGACGATGGCGTCGGCGCAAACCAAGTTGTATGCGGCCGAGGCTTTCTTGCAATCCAGCCTGGATGCGGTGCAGATCATGGGCGCGGCCGGCTTGGAATCGGGGGGCGCGATGGCTGAATTGGTCCAGGATGCGCTAGCCGGGCGGCTTTTTTCTGGCAGCTCGGAAGTGCAGAAAAATCTGATCGCCGCCCTGCTCGGTACCGGCGACGCTTACCGGTTAAACACGCACCCCCATTCATGATGAATTTTTCCGCTTACCGCAACTGGCAGCCTACGCCGCTAATGAAGGTTTCATTGGCAATAACAATAGCCGCTCCGCTGGCGATAGTTATTCAACCAAGCATTTGGCCTTGGGTCTTGATGACTTTTATTGCCGATCAGTTGGTTTTAACCTTTGCCGGGCTTTGGCCGCGTTGCTCTTGGGTAGGCTCGAACTGGACCTCGCTGCCGCCTGCCGCCGCCGCGCGGGGCGACATTGCCATTACCATAGACGATGGCCCCGATCCTGAAATCACCCCCGCCGTGCTGGACCTGCTGGATCGCTTCGGCGCCAAAGCCACGTTTTTCTGCATCGCCGATAAAGCCCAACGCTACCCGGATTTGTGTCGGGACATCGTCAAACGCGGCCACGCGGTCGAAAATCACAGCATGCATCACCAATATCATTTGCCGTTTCTGCTGCTAAATGGCTGGATGGCCGAACTAAACGCGGCCCAGGATACTCTGACTGAGGTGACCGGCATTCGGCCCCGGTTTTTTCGGCCGCCGGTCGGTTTGCGCAATCCTTTGCTCGACCCGGTACTCAGCCGCCTGGGGTTGCAATTGGCTAGTTGGACCAAGCGCGGCTTCGACACGATTGAAAACAATCCGCAAGTCGTCTTGGCGAAATTGTTGAAAGACCTGAAAGCTGGCGACATTCTGTTGTTGCATGACAGTAATGTTGCCCGCACAAGCAAAAATCAGCCGGTAATTCTGGAAGTGCTTCCTCCCTTGCTGGAGGCCATTGCCGCCGCGAATTTGCAACCGGTCACGCTGAGTGAAAGCTTGGATCGTTGCCAAAATCCCTAACGCATTTGTCTGATTTCGGAGAATTAAGCCATGAAAAAAACCTATGCCAGTGCAGCTTTAAGCCTGTTCTTGAGCGGCTGCGCGTTTCAAGCACCCGATTATTTACAAATGGTCACCGCGCCGGAACTAAATCAGCTGATGCAACAGCAGGATATTTTTCTGGTGGACGTGCATACCCCGGAGCAGCGGCATATCAAAGGCACCGATGTGTTTATTCCTTACAACAATGTCGAGAAATACCTGGATAAACTGCCGCAAGATAAAACCACTCCGATTTATCTGTATTGCGAAGGTGGGCCGATGGGCAATGCCGCAGCTAGAACGCTACACGAACTAGGTTACGAGCATTTGCGCAATTTGGAAGGGGGAACCAAAGCCTGGGCTAAAGCCGGATTTGGGTTTGAATAGTCCAATGATCGCTACTGGAACCGGAACTGCAACTGCCGGCTCCAGTACATCAAAAGCCCCGGGCTTATTCGACAATGCTATCGACTTTGCCGTTTTTAAATTTCACCAAAAAGCGGTTGAATAGATTGGACCAGTAAGTCCAGTCGTCGCTATCGAGCGAAGGCGTGACATGCTGCGGCGGGTAGCCGATGGCGGCCAGCACGGCTTTTTTGCTCATGCCTGTCTTCACCTGCCCTGCCAAAATACTTTCGCGCTCGGTGGGAGTATATTGATTGAGGTCTACCTTACTGGTGCCGGCAATTTTACTGAAAGCAATCGGCATATCGTCTTTGGTAAATTTTTGCACGTTTTCGATGGTAATCAGTTGGCCGCTGGATTCCACTCTAAGCACCGCCTCGTCGGAGGTCAGTTTCAGCAGCGCTACTGGTGTATTGATTGGAATCAACTGGCCTTTACGGTAATTGGTGGTGCGGAACCGGTTCTGCTCTTGGAACAGGCTGAACTGCGTATAGTAAACCTGCGCGGGCTGGACAGCCGCTGCCGCACCTTCACCTGGCTTAAGCTCCTTCTTGCAGCCCACCGCCAACACAGCCAAGCAGAGCAACATCACAATGTAGTTTTTTCTGAACATAATCAAAATCCCTCGAGCAAAAGGTTAAGAACAGGCTGACGCTAGGCAACAGGCGACGCGACAGTACAACAAAGACGACAAACCGGAACAGCCCAAAACACAAACGCTACAGTAAGCACCTAGCTAGGGCGAATCAGATTTAATCCCGAGCTTTTCCAAAAACACCGCCGGCGAAGCGAAACACATTTCGCGGCTGTCCGCGTCCACAGCGGCCTGGATGGTATGGCCCTTGGCCAACACTTCGCCGGTTTCGGCGTCGGCGACCCGGTATTTAATCTTCATCCGGTATTCCCATTCCACCAACTCCGCTGATACCTTGATCCGCTGTTCGAACTGTGCCGGACGCACATAACGCAATTGCAAATCCACAATCGGCCAGACGTAACCGGTTTCTTTCATGGCCATATAACCGTAGCCGATTTTATCCAGCATCGCGCAACGGGCAATTTCGATGTATTTGCAATAGTGGCCGTGCCAGGCAATATTCAATAGATCGATGTCATGAAAAGGCACGGTCAATTCCACTTCGGCGCGCAACATATTAGTTGTCCTCGACGGCTATCTGACTGGTATCGCCCGCAGCTGTCTTACTCCAATACGGGTAAAAATTAAACCATTGTAGCGGCGCTATTCGGCAATAGGCTTCCAGTCGTTCGGCATATTGTCGCGCCAGGTTTTTCAGCATGTCATGCCTTTTGGGTTCACCGCGCGGGATGCGGATAGATTCCGCGAAGTGTTCCAGATGGATTTTGAATCGACCGTTCACCGGAAAGCAAAACAAGGTATAGACCGGGCAACGCAACAGCGAAGCCAGCAGATACGGACCTTGTGGAAATTCGGCGTCCTCTCCCAGAAAGCTGGCCGACACCGTGCGGCCGCCTTGCACCGGAATCCGGTCGCCAACCATCACCAGAAATTCGCCGCGCTCGATCTTTTCCTGCAAGGTAATCGCGATGGCGGGACTTAACTCCGTCACTTGAATTAATTGGATGGTGGCGCTGCCGCGGCTGCCGAGCAGGCGGTTGAATTTCTCGGCATGCTTGGTATGTACCAAGATGTTGAGATGGATGTGGCCGCGCATCGTGGCGATGGCTTGGCAAATTTCCAGGTTACCGATGTGTCCGGACAGCAGCATGGCGCCGCGCTTTTGTGCGATCAAATCCAGCAGCAGCTGGCGATTGGGAAAATCCACTTGTTCCGGCGTGATGTTGCCGGTCCACACCACGATTTTATCCAGCAAGGTTTCGCCGAAGCTCAAAAAATGCAGGTAACTTTGCCAGAGCCCGCTGCCTAAGCCCAAATCCGGGTAAAACTCAGCCAAATGGCGTAAATATTCCCTGGAAGACTCGCGGGCAAGACGCCCGGCCAAAAAGTAATAACTTACCACCGGCCGCAAAAATAGCCGAAACACCCAGCGGCCGAACAGCCGATACACCCACACCAGAGCCTGTATGCCCCAAAGCAGGCTGTTTTCCTCCACGGCTGCCCAATGCCGGGCGGCGGTGTTCGCAGGCTTCATTGAAAATGCCTCAGTAGCAGTTTGGGCCAGCGTAACAACATACCGAAAAATAAACGGGCATGAGTCTGACTGAGCAGCAGATTGTCCTCCAAAGCCCGGAAATGCGATAAGCCGTCCAGCGGGTAGCGCACCTGAGTGGGAATGGAGATGACTGTCACGCCTTGCCAATAAAGCCGCACCAAAATCTCCGTATCAAAACCCATGCGATTTTCCATGGCTTGGCTTTGAATCAACTTTGCGCAAGACGCCAGCGGGTAAACCCGGTAGCCGCACATCGAGTCGGGGATGGCGAAAGACAGTGTGTTGATATGTACCCAAATATGGGTCAGGTAGCGGGCGTAGTAGCGCAGTTTAGGAATCGATGCGTCGAATAGCGCTCGACCGATAACTGCCGCTTCCGGCGCTTGTTTGGCGGCGTTTAGAAATTTATTCACATCGTTTAAATCGTGCTGGCCGTCGGCATCGATTTGCAGCCCGTGCGAATACCCTTGGGTTTGAGCGGCCAGAATGCCGGCTTTGACCGCCGCGCCCTTCCCTTGGTTAATCTCCAGCCTGATACTTTGCACCCCGGCATATTGCTCGGCTAAGTTGCGAATCACCTCGGCGCAGGCCGCATCGCTACCGTCATCCACCAGCAGACAAGGCAGTTCATGCGCAGCCAAACGCTCAACAATGCCGGGGAGCGGCTTTTCGTGGTTATAAACCGGAATCAGGATGCAGGGCTTAAACGTCGTGGTCATGAAAGTAAATTCTACCCGAGCTGTATTCGCAGGCTGTCGAACGGTAACAAAAAGTGAGTTTCCCGGCTTGTTGCAGATAGTGCAATGCCAATTCCAGCTCTTGTCCAGGTAACAATAGCTCTTTGAATTTTACCGATTCCATATGACTGAAGTCGCGGGTTAAACTCAGGTATTGCCGGGCATAATGCACCGCCCATTGGATTTGCACGACGCCGGGTACCACCGCAATTTCGTCGAAATGACCGTTGAAATAAGTCAAATCTTTGGGGATGCGCAAGGTCAGCACCACGCCGTCGGCCTGAATTTGTTTGGTTAGCGTTTCCGGAAACAAAACGCCTGCTTCGCTTCCCTGATTTTTCATACTCAAAAGCTGGCCTTCACCTTGCGGCGTACCGCCATTTCTGCTGCCATTAACAAACCCATCAGCACATACGAGATACAACCGTTGTACAGACTCCACAACCAGCGGTCGCCATAGCAAATAGTCAGCAAGGAAATTGCCGCGTTGCCCAGAAAAAAAACGCTCCAAATTAGTGTCACTTTCCGGGTATACAGCACGCCATGGGCGGGCAGATCCGGAAATTCCAGCCTGGCCAGCCGTTCCACTACCGTCGGCGGATGGATCAAACTGAAGGCAAATACCGCAAAAAACAGCAGGCTGACGAACACCGGATAAGCCAGCAGCCAGCCGGCATCGTTGACCAGTGCGCCCAGCAACAGAAATAGCGCGCAGGCCAATATCAACCTAGATTCGGCTATTCCTGCAGATTTGCGCTGCTTTTGCAGCCAGTAACGCAGCAAGAACAAGCCTGCTAACCCTAAAGCCATGGAACGGGGTTGAAAGTAATCGGCGGAAAACCAAATCAGAAAGGGATAGCTGACCGTCGCAGCCCCGATAATCACATTCAGAATGATTTGCCGAGACTCTGCTTTGGGTTTTGGGCAAATACTGGTGTCGGGATTTGCTTGGATCTTGGTCGGGACCCGATTGGTGAAAAAATCTTTAAACATCCAGGCTTATTCAGCACTGATCCGGTAAACAGTATCCACCACGTCCTGAATGGTGCGGGCATTTTTGAAATCCTCGGGATTGATGCGTTTGCCGGTAATCTCGCGCAGCCTGACCATCAAATCCACCGCATCGATGCTGTCGATGTCCAAATCCTGCCGCAGGTTAGCCTCCAAGGTGATGTCCTCGGGCGTTAACTCGAACATTTCCGACATCAACTCTCTTAAGGTGGCAAATACGTCTTCTTGGGTCTTCATACGGGTGTTGTTTCCTGTTGCGATACTCGACTCGGCCTTACAATCGCTCTAAAGCCTCGATTTAGCGAGTATCGGTTTGCTATTGTATAGTTCTCTGGCACCACTCCAAGCGCCAAAGTATCTGTGCCAACCGCGCGATAAATTACTACGCCAAGTATGGATTATACCCTGGGTTACGGCAGATCGCTTAGGCCGCTGGCAATCGAGTTATGAAACTCGTCCAAACGCCAATGCCAGATCGCCCTGTCCTGCCGACAAGATCCGCTTTGCCGGCCTGATAGGACTGCTTGCACGAAATTGGGTAAGCCCTTTGACGGCATTGCCGGGCCATTTGCCGGCTCGCGCGTCAGCTGCAATTGCGGTCCGGCGCAGCCGGACCTCGCCAGCGTCATTGCCAAAGCCCAGGTGGTTTGACTGCCGGGCAGATAAGGTAAATAAGCGTCCGGCAACGGCTGCTCATAGCAGACAAGCAAAACCTGAGGCACATCCAAAAGCATGCCGCCAGCCTCCAGAAAAGCCGCATACAACCCTTCCGTACCGCCGGCCAAGGCTACATAAGGTAAATAGCTTGCACTATGGAAACTGGACAAGCCGGCGATGGCATTGTGCACGCACTGGCTGAAGCGGCTGGGCGAAACATGCTCGCCCTTTGCCAACTCTTCAAGCATCTCGAAGTAATACTGACTTTCGCCATGGTTTGAAAAAAATACCGAGGGCATGTCGCCGTTTTCACTGCGACTGCGCCAAGCCACAGCACAGGCGGCTCTGGCTAATGGCGATAATCTGCGCCTTTGCATCGCCGGTAAAAACCCCACATCGGCCTTACCTTGGTTATGCGGCAAGATTTCACCGTTAGGCCAGGCCTTGGTTTGGAGATACGGGGCCGATTGCCAGAAACACCAGTGTTTTAATGTGAAAGCCAAACGGCTCTCCCTAGCAGACTCGGCCATGCTCTGGGTCAACTCAGCTATCCCAGCGCTGTAAAACCAAGGATGTGTTGATACCGCCAAACGCAAAATTATTGCTGACGATGTAGTCGGCGTGGATATGACGGCCGTCGCCGGTCAGATAATCCAATTCAGCACAACGCGGATCGAGATTATCCAGATTCAAATTGGGATGAAACCAACCCTCCCGCTGCATCTGAATTGCCACCATGGCCTCCAGGGCTCCGCAAGCGCCCAAGGTGTGGCCGGTGAAACTTTTCAAACTGCTGATCGGCGTATTACCGCCAAACACCGCGGCCGTTGCATGGCTTTCGGCAATGTCGCCCTGCTCTGTGGCGGTGCCGTGTGCGCTGATATAAGCAATTTGATTGGCTTCTAGCTGGGCATCCTGTAAGGCCAAACGCATGACTACCTGCATCGTGTCGGCATTGGGTTGCGTGGCATGTACGCCGTCGGCATTGGTCGCAAATCCGCTTATTTCAGCGTAAATTCGCGCGCCGCGCGCCAAAGCCCGTTCCAGTTCTTCCAATACCAAGGTACAAGCACCCTCACCGATTACCAAGCCGTCGCGGTCGCGGTCGAAAGGCCGCGGCGTCAGATTTGGTTCAGCGTTACGGGTGCTGGTGGCGTAGAGCGCATCGAATAATGCCGCTTCGGTCGGGCAAAGCTCTTCCGCGCCGCCCGCCAGCATTACGTCCTGCAAACCGTATTTGATCGCTTCATAGGCGTAACCGATGCCCTGGCTGCCCGAGGTACAGGCACTGACAGAAGGTATGACCCGGCCGCGCACCTGAAAAAACAAAGCCACGTTGGCGCAGGTGGTGTGGCCCATCATTTTCAGATAGGTGGTAGCATTTAGATTGCCAATGTCGTGATTAATCAGCATTCTGCCGAAATCGGCGATAGCCGGCGTCGATCCGACTGACGAACCGTAAGCTACACCGGTGCGGCCGCTGCTGATAATCGGATCACCCAGCAAACCGGCATCAAGCATAGCCAGTTCCGTAGCCCGAGTTGCCATTAACGAGACTCGACCCATGCTGCGGGTGTTTTTGCGGGTGTAATGGCCCGGCAGCGTGAAATTTTCCACTGCCCCCGCTAAACGGGTCAGCAGGCCGTTATAAATTTCCCATTCCGGAATGTAACGGATGCCGGATTGCTTGCCTAAAAGCCTGCCGCGTATTTCCTGCCAATCGTTGCCGATCGGCGAAAAGCCGGCCATGCCGGTCACGACGACGCGGCGGGTCAACACAAACCTCCATTCACCGAAATCACTTGGCGGGTAATGTAAGCGGCATCTTCGGACATCAAAAACGCCACCAAGGCCGCGACTTCTTCCGGTGTACCCAAGCGTTTGGCCGGTACGGCGGCCAGCGCTTCTTCAAGGGGCAAGCCTTCGAGCATCTCGGTTTCGATCAAACCAGGGGCCACGCAATTGACGGTGATTTTGCGCTTCGCCAACTCCACCGCCAGCGCTTTGGTCGCGCCGATAATGCCGGCTTTGGCCGCGCTGTAATTGACTTGGCCGCGGTTACCGACTAAACCGGATACGGAAGCCAGCGTGACGATGCGTCCCGGTTTACGGCGTTGTATCATCGGCATAACCAGCGGATAAAGCACGTTGTAAAAACCATCCAGATTACTGCGCAACACCTGGTCCCAATCCTCGCCGCTCAGCGCTGGAAAGGCATTGTCTCGGGAAAGGCCGGCATTGCAGACCACGCCATAGTAGGCGCCATGGCTTTGAATATCGTTTTCCAAACTGTCTTTGGCCGCATGGCGGTCGGCCAAATCAAAGCTCAGTACGCGCGCTTGGCGGCCCATCTCGACAATCTGCTGTTTGACTTGCTCGGCTTCATCCAGCCGATTGCGGCAATGCAGCACAATATCGTAGCCCTCGCGAGCAAGGCGCAGGGCGATGGCTTTGCCGATGCCTCGGCTGGATCCTGTGACCAGGATGGTTGGTTGGCTCATATTCCTTTTCCGGCGAGAAATTTTTGCGAATCCTGTGGCAGCAACACATTTAACTTCGAGCTGGCCTTGATATTTTGCCCGGTTATCGTGCAGTCGAACACCGACATATCGTTGGCAGCCTCGATAATTTTTTCCGCCCTGACGGTCAGTTTGGCGCCACAGGGAAAACTGCCGACCGAGCATTCGAAGTAGCGCGTGCCTAATAAAAACCCCAAACCAATCGCTTCGCCTCGGCACTTGCGGTGATACCCGGAGTAGGCGGCAATAGTTTGCGCCATGTATTCCAAGCCCACCCAGGCCGGCACGCTGTGATCGCCACACGAAAACAGGCTGTCATCGCGCACCTGCAATTCGACCACGATATGGCTGTCACTGACTTCCAGGACCCGGTCCAACAGCACCATACGCCCGGACTGAGGTACTAGGGATTCGATGGCATAGGGAAAAGCCGCTGGACTGTCAGGGATGTCCAATGAGCAGGGACACATTGTTTCCGCCGAATGAAAAAGAGTTGCTAAGGCAGTATTGTAGCGGCTTTGGCTGCTGGTTTTCCAGCCCGACCAAGTTTAGTCGAGTCATGTCCGGGTCAGGTTCGCCATCCCACAGATGCGCAGGTAAACGCCTTTCTTGATGTAAATCAGACAGTAGCAACCAGCATAAACCGGCTTCCAGCGCACCGGCCGCACCTAAACAATGGCCGGTGGACGGTTTGCTGGAGCTGCATGCCGTATCGCTACCGAACAATTGCGCAACCGCCCGATTTTCCATCGCATCGTTTTGCCAGGTTGCCGTGCCGTGCAGGTTGATGTAATCGATTTGCTCAGGCTTTAGCTGTGCATCGGCTAATGCCGCCTGCATCGCCAGCAAAGCGCAGCTACCGTCAGGGCGCGGCGCGGAAATATGATAGGCATCGGCACTAGCGCCGACACCCAGCAACGCGATCTCACTTGGCTCGCGCGTCATCAGAAATAAAGCCGCACCTTCGCCTATTGTCGTGCCGTCACGATTTTTACTGAACGGATTGCAAGTGGTTTTGCTAAGGGCACCCAACGCAAAAAAGCCTTCCAGCGTGGTGCGGCATAAACTATCAGCACCGCCCACCACGACCGCAGCGCAGACACCCAAGCGCAGCAGCCGACGGGCCGACGCCATGGCGTTGGCACTCGATGAACAGGTGGTGGAGACGGTGAAGGCCGGGCCACGAACGTCCAGGTACGCCGCCAGAAACTCCGCGGCACCGCCCAGTTCTTGTTGTTTGTAGTGATAGTGACCAGGCATGCTCCCGCTTGCCCGCAACACTTGCACCGCACTTTCACCCTCGGCAATCCCGGAGGTACTAGTGCCTACCACTATGCCAACGCGATCTGTGCCGTAACGAGCTATGGCGGTACTAGTAGCGGACTCGATCTGGCAAAGCGCCGACAACAGCAAACGGTTATTGCGACAATCGTATTGTTTAAGCTTGGCCGGAATGACCGGTAATTCTGTTAGCACGCCGAATGCGGGAATTGCCGAATCCAGCCAGGCCGGCGGAACGGGCGGAAAGGAGCGACCGGCAAGCCATGCCGCTAAAATATCGGCCTTGCTGTCCCCCAATGCGCAGACTAGGCCTAAATCATGTAAATACAAATGACACCGCTCAGGCAGTTTGATAAGTTGCCAAAATGGCCTCGATTTTCTTCGCGCTGCGCTGCGTCATGGGGTTTTCCTCGTCCCAGGCATAGCCGGCGAGAATGGAACAGATCATGGCCTTGACGCTGGCCAACTGATTTTCCTCGAAAATAATTTGCTGAAAACGACCGTCGTACCAAGCCTCCACATAAGCCCGAAATACCTCGATGCCTTTGCGCAAAGCCCGCTCGTATTCGACAGACCAGTTTACCGGCTCACCGCGCAGTTGCCGGTCAACCAAGGGTACGGCCAACGCGGCGGATTTCATCGCAATCGTCACGCCGGATGAAAACACCGGATCCAAGAACTCGCCGGCATTGCCGAGTAACGCAAAGCCCTGGCCATAGAGTTGCTTGACGTTGGCGGAATAACCGCCGATGGTATTTGCCGGGGTATCGAAACGGGCGTCGGCCAATAGCTCAGCTAGTCGTGGTTCTTCGAAGGCAATGTCCTTTAACACTTCCAGCGGCTCACCTCTACGCTGATCCAGAAAACCCGCGGGCGTCACCACACCCAGCGAGCTTCTGCCGTTACTGAACGGAATCAGCCAGTACCAGATTTCATGAAATTTCGGATGAATGGCAATTAAAATTTTATTGCGGTCGTAATCGGATACAGTAATCCGATCCTCGATATGCGTGAACAGCGCGCGGCGCGGCGACAACGAAGAAGGCGTTTCCAGATCCAATAATCTTGGCAAGACCCTGCCAAAACCGCTGGCATCCAATACCATCTTTGCCCGCCATTGCTTGTGCACACCGTTGGCATCCACGCTGGTCAGGCTGGCTTGCTCAGGATTACTAAAATCGGCAGACTGGATGGTTTGTTGATAATGAATAGGCACGCCGGCCGCCTCGGCGCTGTCGGCCAACACCTTATCGAAATGGGCGCGCGGTACTTGAAAGGTGGTGCCCCAGCCTGGGCTGAATTTTTGGGTGAAATCGAATTCGGTCAGTTTGCCGGCTCGGGAAAAAGCGGCGCCGTTTTTGAATTGGAAGCCTTCCGCCGTCACCGCCGGTAGCATATCCGCGGCTTCCATAAAGGCCATGCATTGCGGCAGCAGACTTTCGCCAATCGAGAAACGCGGGAACTGTTCTTTTTCCAGAATCACCACCTGGTGACCGAGTTGTTTCAGCATTTTCGCCGCCACGCTGCCGGAGGGGCCGGCCCCGATAATCAATACATCTGCATCCATTTACTTACCAACCCTCTTATCCGGTTAAAATACGTCCAGTACAAAATTCAGAAACAGCGGCAATGCCGTCAAGTTCAATTGGCGTAATCCTTCTCCAGCAGGAGAACGAACTTCTACGACAAGCCCTAGCAAGATAGGCGTTAACTTGGCGGTATGCCCCAATAACATCCCATTCAATGCTGGAAACTCAAAAATCTCCCGCCCCACCGACACCACTATATTCTAGCCACACAGCACCGTTTGCCCTGCATAACGGCCATGTAGTGAGCCGCGGTAAACTATGGGCTGACGTGACGGCCTTGGCCGCGCAATTGCCGGACCAGCCCTATCAATTTAATTTATGCGAAAACCGCTACCTATTTTGTCTCTGCCTGTTAGCGGCGGCGGTACGCGGACAGATTTGCCTGTTGCCGCCCGCCGGGCAAATGGCGGTTATCCTGGAAATTCTGCGCGACTATCGCGGCGCGTATATCGCCAGAGAACACGCGCCACAGCAAAAGGGTTTGGATTGGTTCGAAGTCATCGCGCCAAACGCTGCAACCCCAGCATCGCCACCCGATTTCGACTGGCAGCGCACCGCCGTGATTGCCTTCACCTCCGGCAGCACCGGCAAACCTAAGCCCTGCCCGCATAGCCTGCATACTTTTAAAACCTCCGCCGAAATGGCGGTCAGCAGCCTGGGGTTAGCGGAGCAGTGCCTATTAATGCTGTCCACCACGCCGCCGCAACATATGTACGGTCTGGAAACCTCGGTATTCTGGCCTTTGTTTTCCCAACTCGTGCTGCACGACGGCCGACCATTTTTCGCCGAAGACATCCGGCAGACGGTTAACACTGCGCCGTGGCCTACGGTGTTGGCGTCAACGCCTACCCATTTGCGTTCCTTAATCAAAACCACCGGCGCTTGGGACAATCTGGCCGGCATAATTTCTGCCACCGACACTTTATCCGCAAAGCTGGCCGGCGAAACCGCGGCAATTTTAGGGCAATCCCCGCGCGAAATCTATGGCAGCACAGAAACCCTGTCGTTTGCCAGTCGCGAGACCTTGCTTGAGAACCCGTGGAGACCTTACACCGGCTGCCGCTTGCATCAAGATGAAGGTGGAAAAACCTATCTGCAATCTGGGCATTTGCCAGACGAAGTGCCTTTGCAAGACACTGTGCAGATCCAAGCCGACGGCTGTTTTACCGTATTGGGCCGGGATCAAGACATGGTGAAAATTGGCGGCAAGCGCGCGTCCCTGACCGAACTGAACCGTCGCTTGCTGGATATAGACGGCGTAGACGACGGTGTTTGTTTCATCCAGGATAATGGGCGACTGGCGGCTGTTGTGGTCAGCAGGCTAGACAACCACGCCATTCGGCGGGGTCTACAGCCCTATCTGGATGACGTGTTTCTGCCGCGAAAAATTCATTTTGTTACTAAGATTCCGAGAAACGGGACAGGTAAGCTGGCAAAAACCGAACTGGAAAATCTGTTAGAAAGTTTAAGTTAGACGACTTGCCAGGCGCGATGCGCAGGCCAGATTAATCATGCCGCTTAGCGTCTGCCGGCAGCTTATCGAACAAGGGGTTTTTGGCGATCGCATAATGCTCCGGGTAATACACAGCCGCGAGATGTAAACCATGCGGGGGGGCGGTCATCGCAGCTTGGGAGCGGTCTTTAGTCTCCAAAAGTTCGGCAGTCCAATCCACCGGCCGCCGGCCCATACCGATTTCCATCAATACCCCGGCGATATTTCTGACCATATGATGCAAAAAGGCATTGGCGCAGAGATCGATGATCACCCGCTGCTCGTCGCGATATACATCAATAAAATGCATCAAGCGGTTGGGACTGACCGATTGACAACTCTGCGCGCGAAACGAGGAAAAATCGTGTTCACCCAGTAGCGATTGGGCAGCCTGATGCATGGCTTGCTCGTCCAACGGCTGATAACACCAAGTGGCCTGCGTTCTTAGCAAAGCCGACTTCATCGGCCGGTTCAAAATCACATACCGATAAGCGCGGGCGATGGCGCTGTAGCGGGCATGAAAGTCGCCCTGCGCCGCTTGCGCCCAGGTAATGCGGATGTCATCCGGCAGATGGCTGTTGCCACCCATCAACCAGCCGCGCATGTCGCGCTCCGTCTCACAATCAAAATGCACCACTTGTTCCAGCGCATGCACGCCGGCATCCGTGCGGCCTGCGCATAGTACGGTAATCGGCTGATTGGCGATTTTACTCAAGGCTTTTTCCAGTTGGCCCTGCACGGTCGCTTTACCGTCCTGCCATTGCCAGCCGGCATAAGCACTGCCGTCGTATTCGATGCCTAAAACGATACGCTGCATATCAGTTGCTGTTTATTCATGAATCCACACCCGGCAACCCACGGCAATCTGCTCGAATAAGCTGATTAGATCGGCGTTAAGCATGCGAATACAGCCGTGCGATTCTGGCTTGCCTTGCATCAATTCGTCCGGCGTGCCGTGGATGTAAATGTAACGCCAGGTGCTGTCGACATCGCCGTAGCGGTTTTTGCCCGGTTCCAGGCCGCCCAACCACAGGATGCGGCTGAGAATCCAGTCGCGTTGCGGATGCTGCGCGGCCAGTTCCGGCGTGTAGATTTCGCCGGTTGGCCGACGACCTGCCAGTACGCTGTTGATCGGCAGGCCGGCGCCGATTTTGGCGCGGATCTTATGCCAGCCGGTCGGCGTGCAGTAGCTGCCTTTTTTTTCGCCGGGGCCATTTTTTGCGGTAGAGACCGGAAATTGGGCCAACACCTCGCTGCCGTGTACTAGGTGCAGGCGCTGCTCGGCAATGGCGATGTCCAAATAAGGCGCTGCAAAGTGATAGTGCTGGGTTGCCGCGGAACCCGGAATCATTTCACAAACAAGGCTATCGATTCGACATGCGCGGTTTGCGGAAACATATCCATCACGCCTGCCTTGACCAGCTTGTAACCGAGTTCGTTCACCAAAATCCCGGTATCGCGGGCCAAGGTGGATGGGTTGCAGGATACGTAAACGATGCGCTCCGGTTGCCAGTGTTTCAAGTTGTGTAACACTTCCGATGCACCGGCCCGCGATGGGTCCAGCAGCACCTTGGTAAATTTTTGCTTGGACCAGGGTTGGTCTTTCAAGTCCTTGGTCAGATCGGCGACGTGAAACTCGACGTTATCGAGATTATTCAACTTGGCATTTTCGCGGGCGTGCTTGACCAGCGGCAAGTCGCCTTCCACACCGACGACCTGACCCGCCTGGGTCGCCAGTGGTAGGGTGAAATTACCCAAGCCGCAGAATAAATCCAGCACCCTGTCGTCTTTGCTTAATTCCAGCGCTGCCATGGCCCGCGTCACCATCTTTTGATTGATCTGGTAATTGACTTGGGTAAACATCGCCGGGCGGAAATTGAACTTAACGCCTTGTTCGGCAAGCGCGTAACTCGGAATGACTTCCGGCTCGCCGTCCAACGGCACGATGGTATCCGGACCTTTCGGCTGCAGACAAATGCTGAGCTGGTGTTGATGGGCAAATTCGCGCAGCCGTTGTTTATCGGCATCGGTAGGTGGCTCCAGCACCCGAAACGCCAGCACACATTCCTTGTCGCCAATCGCCACTTCGATTTGCGGAATTTTGTCTTTCACCGTCAACCCGGCGATCATCTCACCCAAAGTGATCAGCTTCTCGCCGACGATGGGGTTCATCACTTTACAGCTATCGATTTCCGCTAAAAACGGATTGCGCCGCTCGCGAAAACCCACTAACACCCGATTCTTTTTCGCTACCCATTTCACGCCCATCCGCGCTTTGCTGCGATAACCCCAATGCGGGCCGGTCAAAGCTTCCCAGATTTGCGGAATCTCGACTTTACCGATGCGACGGAACTGATCGCGCAGCAAGTCCTCTTTGAAATTGATCTGTTCGGCGTCATCGACATGTTGAAAACTGCAACCGCCGCAACTACCGAAATGCGGACAAGCTGGTTCAACCCGGTGTTCAGACCGGCTGATCAGATTGACCACTTTGCCTTCCGCATAATCTTTACGACTGTCGGTGTAGACAAATTCCAGGGTTTCGCCGGGCAAGGCTTCGTCGATAAACACGACTTTGCCGTTGACGTGACTGACGCCACGGCCATCATGGGACAAAGATTCTATGGTAACGGTGACGGGATCTAACGGGAGTTTTTTCTTGTGGGCCATTGTGCTCGATTGGGTGGGTTGGGTTAGCGTGGTGTAACCCAATATAAAGCTGCGTTGTTTAGGTTGGAAAAATGCCGGTGGATAAATAGCGGTCGCCCCGGTCGCAAACTATCGCCACGATCAAGGCGTTTTCAATTTGTTGGGATAATTGCAAAGCCGCGTAAACCGCACCGCCAGAAGATACGCCGGCAAAAATACCCTCTTGTGCAGCCAAGGCTCGGGTGGTGTTTTCCGCGTTCAGTTGATTGACTTCGATGATGCTATCCACCCGCACAGCGTCGTATATTTTAGGTAAATATTCCCTAGGCCAGCGGCGAATACCCGGGATTTTCGATTCGCCTTCCGGCTGCACGCCGATGATTTGAACCGCGGGATTTTGTTCTTTCAAATACCGGGAGGTCCCCATGATGGTGCCGGTGGTGCCCATGGAACTGACGAAATGCGTAATCTTACCCTGCGTGTCGCGCCAGATTTCCGGACCGGTGCCTTCGTAATGCGCCAAAGGATTATCGGGATTGGCGAATTGATCCAGAATCCGTCCCTCGCCGCGCGCTTCCATGGCTCTTGCCAGATCGATGGCTGCTTCCATGCTGCCTTTGGCCGGGGTCAGGATGATTTCCGCACCGTAGGCTTTCATGGAGGCAATGCGCTCAGCGCTCATGTTGTCCGGCATGATCAAGGTCATCTTATAACCCTTAATCGCCGCTGCCATCGCCAAGGCAATACCGGTATTGCCACTAGTGGCTTCGATCAAGCGGTCGCCCGGTTTGATCTCGCCGCGCGCTTCGGCATGTTGAATCATGCTTAAGGCTGGCCGATCTTTCACCGAACCAGCCGGATTGTTACCTTCCAGCTTCACCAAAATAGTATTGCCACCGGCGACCGGCAGGCGTTGCAAACGCACCAATGGCGTATTTCCGACAAAAGATTCTATGGTTGGGAAGTTCATGACTTTAACGTCCGGTTAAGTTTACGGCGGCGATTATAGCAAGTTCCAGACCTCAAGCGCCGCTGTAACCCAAGGCGAAAAAATTTCATTTATAATCGACTGACCCCAATCAAACCAGCAGCCGACATGGAATCCATCGATTTAAATAGTCCCGAGCTTTATATCAACCGCGAACACAGCTTATTGGAGTTCAACTTTCGGGTGCTCGCGCAAGCCCTGGACGAAACGCTGCCGCTATTGGAACGGCTGAATTACTTATGCATTTCTTGTTCCAATCTGGATGAGTTTTACGAAGTACGTGTCGCCAGCTTGATACAAATGGCGGAAATGGACCCCAATCTGGTCAGTTCCGACGGATTAACCATTAACGAGCAATTCGACAAGATCTCGATCAAAGCGCACGAACTGGTCGCCGAGCAATATCGGGTACTTAACGAAGTACTGATCCCCTGCCTGGAAACCGAAAATATTCGTTTCTTAAGGCGCGACCGCTGGAGCCCGGCACAAAAAGCCTGGCTGGAAAAATATTTCAACGAAGAGCTATTGCCGATTCTGACCCCAGTCGGGCTGGATTCGGCACATCCGTTTCCGCGCATTCTCAATAAAAGTTTAAATTTCATCATCTCCCTAACCGGCAAAGACGCATTTGGCCGTAACAGCGGCCGGGCGGTTTTGCAGGCGCCGCGCGCCCTACCCCGCATCGTGCAATTACCTGTCAACGAGACCGACAGCGGGCCTTACGATTTTGTGTTTCTGTCCTCCATCATTCATGCGTTCGTCAACGAATTGTTCAACGGCATGATGGTCAAGGGCTGTTATCAATTCCGGGTCACCCGCAACAGCGATTTTTTCGTCGACGATGACGCGATCGACGACTTGATGCTGGCCGTGGAAGGCGAACTGGCGATGCGCAATTACGGCGATGAAGTACGTCTGGAAATCGACGGCAATTGTCCCGAAGAAACCGTGAATTTCTTGTTGGCGCGCTTTGATTTAAAACCGGACCGCTTATTTTTAGCCAACGGTCCGGTCAATTTAAGCCGGATGCAAACCATCTTGAGCATGGTCGAAAGGCCCGATCTTAAATTTACGCCCTTCAAATCCAGCGTGCCGCCAGCGCTAGGGCGCAACAAGGATATTTTTGCCAGTATCCGCAAACAGGACATTTTGTTGCACCATCCTTACGAGTCGTTCTCGCCGGTGGTGGATTTCATTCGCCAGGCCGCTGCCGATCCGGATGTACTAGCCATCAAACAAACCTTGTACCGCACCGGCGTGGACTCGCCTATCGTCGCGGCCTTGATCAAAGCCGCCCGCGCCGGTAAGGAAGTGACGGTGGTCATCGAGCTGCGGGCACGTTTCGACGAAAAGGACAACATTGGTCTGGCCGCAAAACTGCAAGAAGCCGCGGCTCACGTGGTGTACGGCGTGGTGGGGTATAAAACCCACGCCAAAATGTGCATGGTTTTGCGCAAGGAAGGCAGCACATTACGCAATTATGTGCATCTGGGCACCGGCAACTACCACCCTAAAACTGCCCGGCTTTATACCGACTACGGATTATTTACCTGCGAAAAAGAATTGGGCGAAGACGTACGCCGGGTATTCATGCAACTGACCAGTTTAGGCAAGGTCAGCAAACTGAATAAGCTGCTGCAATCGCCGTTCACTTTGCACCACGGCATCCTGAAGATGATTGATAGAGAAATCGAGCATGCCAAAAAAGGCAAGCCGGCCAGGATTATTATCAAGGTCAATGCCGTGGTCGAGGAAACGGCAATTCAAGCCCTGTACCGCGCCTCGCAAGCCGGCGTGGAAATCAAAATGATCGTGCGCGGCGTCTGTTGCTTGCGGCCGGGCGTGCTGGGGGTTTCAGAGAATATCGAAGTACGCTCCATCGTCGGCCGCTTCCTGGAACACACCCGCATCTATGCGTTTTGTAACGGCGGCGATTGGGCGGTTTACGCATCCAGCGCCGACTTGATGAACCGCAACATGTTCCGCCGGGTGGAGGTCTGTTTCCCTATCGCCGACAAACGGATTGCCGAACGAATTCTTAACGACCTGGATGCGTATCTCAGAGATAACGCCCAAGCCTGGCAATTGCAAAGCGACGGCCAGTACCGGCATTTGCGCGCCGACGATCAAGCCATTTATCAAGTGCAGAGTGAACTGCTCAAAGCGTTTTGCGGATAGGATAAGCCATGAGTCAAAAACCCCGCCAAATCCGGCAAGTGGTGCTGGATACCGAAACCACCGGCATCAACCCCAAGGAAGGCCATAAGATTATCGAAATCGGCTGCGTGGAACTGATTAACCGCCGTTTGACCCGTAATCATTTCCACGTCTATCTGAATCCGGACCGGGAAATCGATGCCGGCGCCATCGAAGTGCATGGCATCACCAACGAATTTTTAAAAGATAAGCCGCGCTTCGCCAATGTCGTCGAAGACTTTATGCGCTTTACTCAGGGTGCGGAGCTGATCATCCACAACGCACCGTTTGACGTCGGCTTTTTGAATCACGAATTGGCGCTATTAGCCGGGGAAGAACGCCGCGTCGAAACCAATAGCACCGTGTTCGACACCCTGGCTTACGCCCGGAAAAAACACCCCGGCGCGCGAAACAGTTTGGATGCCTTATGTAAACGCTACGGCATAGACAACAGTCACCGCGAATTGCATGGCGCTTTACTCGACGCGGAAATCCTTGCAGATGTCTATTTGTTGATGACCGGAGGCCAGGCTTCCCTGTTGGATGAAGGCGATCACACCGGCAATGGCGGCGAACAGACTATCGTTAGACTATCGGCCGACAGAGCGCCATTAAAAATCATTGCTTGCAGTAGCGAGGAAGAACTGGCGCACCAACAACGTTTGGCAAAAATCGCCAAAGTCAGCGGCAATTGTTTGTGGCAACAGTAGTGTAGCTGATTTTTTAGACACCCTGCTTTCAAAAGCCCCAGAACTCAGTGTCTTCAAATGAAAAAAGCGGTGCGCTCGGCGGCGGTTCGATGACCAACTCGCTGAGCGGCATTGGTTTATGCACGCCGTAGCCTTGGGCATAGTCGACGCCTATGGTTTTTAAAACCTCTCTGATCTCGCTGCTTTCGACGTATTCAGCGATGGTCGTCAAGCCCAGGGAATGAGCGATTTCATTCATGGATTTAACGATGGCAACATCGGCTTTGTCATTTAATATGTCTTTGACAAAGGCCCCGTCTATTTTCAGATAATCGATATTCAAGTTCTTCAGATAGGAATACGACGAATAGCCTGACCCGAAATCATCCAATGAAAATTTGCAATTAAACTGCTTGATGGCTTTGATGAAACTATTTGTTAAGTAAAAACTTTCCGCTGCAACCGTTTCCGTGACTTCAAACGTCAGTTTATTTGTGGGCACGCTGGTTGATTCCAATATCCCTTTAAGAAAGCCTAAAAATTCTTCGCTGTTAATAGATTGTCCGGACAAGTTGATCGCAAAGCCATCAATATGATCGAAATAATGTCTATTATTTTCAATCCACATAAGCACATTGGTAATCACCCATTGATCAATTTCCGGCATACGCTTACAGCGTTCCACAGCAGGTATGAAATGATCGGGCGGAATAATATTATCGTTTTCGTCTTTAATACCCAGCAAAATTTCGTAATGTTGATGACTGGCACTGGTTTCATCGACCGCGGTAATCATTTGGCAACGTAAAAACAACCTATTCTCGGAAAATACCTTGTCAATATTGCCTATCCATTCGTATATTTTATTTTGACGTTTTAAATTCTCGTCATCATGCGTAAAAAGCAAAACATTATTCGGACCGGAACGCTCTGCCGACATGCTGGCGGTATCGGCATTTTGTAACAACTCGTTAACGTCAAAATTGTTCTGTTCGAACGGCACCAAACCGATACTCACACCGATGGTATAGCTTTTATCTTGCCATTGAAACCGCGATTCACTAATGACTTTTAACAGTTTTTTGGATAACTCATAAGCAGTTTGCGCGCCGCAATCTTTTAGCAGCACTGCGAAAGATTTATCGCCGATTCGCGCGAATAAGTCGCCATCACGCAACTGCTCGCTGATTAAATGCGTGAGGGTTTTTAAGAATTGTTTGCCGCCAGCGACGCCGCAAACATTAGTAATGACGCGAAAATCCAAAACCTCTATATGACCCAAGATATGGCCGGTACTATCGAGTTTAACGAGCTCGATTTTTAGCTGTTTAACAAACTCGTCTTTGGTGAGTAAATCGGTTTCCGCGTCATGCGTAGCGTTATAAATCAATTTGCTATGCATATTTTGCAACATTTGATTGGTCGCGCGATCCATTAAAGGCACATCCAGGCTTTCTATTCTATTCGCTCCGCCATTTTCCAAAAGTAGTGCCAACTCGGTCTTATTAAGCTCTAACTTAGTCAGTCCATCGCGATTAACAAAAACGCAAATTGGTAAAATATCGCCTATCCAAACCAGTTTCATCGGTTCAAAACCTTCGGAGCCTCTATAGATTATCAGCCATTCGCCCACCTGTAATTGTGAAACTTGCGCTGCCCATTCAGATTCTATAATGTCCTGCATGGATCCAGGCGCGGGAATTCTGACGGTATCCATCGGCTTCCTAACTTTTGGCACACCGCTACCCACCAGTAAAGCAAACAATTCTTCAATAACATTATCGCGTTTGAATAAGTTAGGACAAACCGTGCCTAGATTCTCTTCGATAAATTTGAGTGTGGTATGAATGCTGACCGATTGCATATTCAGAAACGAATCCTGTTCGTAAAGCCAAAATAGTAAATCGTCAATTACTTTGAGATAAGAGGCTTTTTCCTCAGGCTTAGCTTCCTTATTTAATTCGGCAATCACTAACAGGTCTTGCCATCCAGCGCCAAGCAGCGTGGGAATAATCGATGGTACAGAGCGGCCGGCTATACGCTTATCAACTTCCTGCTGAATAGTCAGTCTGGCCGCCTCCAATTTTTGTTGGCCTTCGTAAGGCTCTATTATGCGTTTGACGTTGGTTTCATTGGATTTTGTCCACTGCTTAGTGACGCTATCCAATTCATGCTCGACTTCTGTGAAAACATTAGGATTGCTAATGGACTCAGCGGAAATCCGCGCTATTGCTTTTTCTACAGTATTTTTTATATTCGTATTTTTGATTACCCGATTACTTTTAATCGCAGGTTCCAGAACAGCTAGTTGATTAAGTATCTTGCGGGCAGGGTGCGACTCGGAATCCAGAAAATCATTACCTTGCATGGGCAATGACAATAGAGGTAAATGAATACTTTCCAAATAATCTTTAATGTCTTTAGAAAACTCAAGCTCACCGAACAAGGCATCAAAAAACCTACCATACAGTTCAAGACGCTGAACATCGTTTGCGGCCAACGATTTTGCCTCCGGATTATCAGCTTGTAATTTATCGGCAAGGCTTTTTTGCAGTGTTGTGGTATCTAAATGAAGGCCCGATTTAGCGGTAATATCCTTTTGGATTTTCGCAATAGCCGATAAAACTTCAGCTGGGTCAAATACTTGCTGGACATTATTGACAGGCAGGGTATTTTCCTTGCGCTGGGTATCGGTAGATACGGCCATTGTTTCAGTTAACAGGTTCAGTAATTTGCCTGTAACCTGGCTTAAAGGTTGAATAGCTTTATGAACGACCAGCGGTTCGGCATCCAAATAGTCATTGAAATAAACTTGCTGTTTATCGCTATTTTTTGTATCAAAAACAGAGCCGCTCTGCTTACTATGAACGGGCATTTGCAGTCGCGCGGATTCAAACTTAGCTAAAGTCGCAGCTGCTTGCTTATAAAAACCCGGCAACTCGATAATTAAGATTTTTTCGAAGCAGTTATAAATTGCCTTTTTTATATTACTCCCCAGCTCTAACTGCAAAAATATTTCCCTAAAACTATCACATAAAACCGCTGGACCAATTGGATTATTGACTGCATTATCAAATATACCAAACACCCTGCATAATTCTCTAACTAACAGATTAAGCTCGTCGTCAAAATAGTTTTTAAGCTTTCTGATAGTAGCCGACATATTCAGCCAGTCTTCAAAGTCGTCTTTTTCGATTAATGAAAGCGAATCATGATATAAAGCATCTGAGTTTTTTTCGTTGTCACTGGAAATATAATCAACCTGATATATAACAGAACAACAAAATTCGCTACTAATAATCTCTCTATTCAGCTTTAGCGTGGTAATTAAGTCGTCAAAAGCCGATGGATTGGAAAAAAACTCAGCATGCGTGTTCGCAGCTTCCATGCAATCGCTCAGCGAGTCAAAAAACCTATCGATTAATAAAGGCAAGCTTTCTATTAGAAATTGTTTAAATGTGTTTTTATAATTTTCTTGATTTAAATTGTCTGGTGAAGTATCTAAATTGTCATTCGTTGAGGAAAGCGATCCAACATTTGCTATTTTTCTTAACGCATTAAACGTGGTGGCGGGCATCTGTTCAGTGACAAGGCCTACTCCCGTCGAACCAATATGCGTTATTTGCGCATCTACTTCAAAAGTTTTTAGCTCGAACTCCAATTGAATAGAAAAGCGAATTTTTATATTTTTATGCAATGCAATCTGCGGATGACTTTTATCAAAAACCAGATAAAATCCACCGCTACAAAAATCCAGAATACGGCATTCCAGTGTATCAGTTTGGTCGATTATCAATAAAGCGTTTAGATCAATCGCATATCTAATATAGCGACGTCTTTTGCTTTTTTTAATACTAGCAGACATAAATCAGATGAAATAGGAAAAAACTACCGTAATAATAGACGCCGACCGTGTTGTTTAAACCAAGCCAGTGTAAACTCCGTAAATAGACTAATTGACATTATTTAACGAAGCGGAAATGTATTTATTTAAGCACTATCTATCTAACGACAATACTGGTGTGGATACTATACCACGATAGGCTTGAGTGCGGTCCCGGCTGGTTGTCAAGTTTAGACCAGTTCAGGCGAATATTTAGCGCACAAAAAGCGTGGTTTCAACGGTTACTTGAGTCTCGCCAAGGTTTATAGTTCAACAGCTTCAAGCACTCACGACACAACCCGTGTTTCGGCGAATGTTTTGCGCGATTTTGCTTGCCGATTGCGTCTGAGTTTGGGATAAATAAAAAAACCTGACAACAAACCCCAAAGTGGACATCTATGAATTACTGGCTGATGAAATCAGAACCCGACACCTTCGGCATTGACGACTTGTTTAACCGACCCGGCCAAACCGAGCATTGGGACGGTGTGCGCAACTACCAGGCGCGGAACATGATGCGTGATGACATGAAAATCGGCGATCAGGTATTTTTTTACCACTCCAACTGCGACGAACCGGGTATCGTCGGTATCATGCAAGTGGTGCGCGAAGCCTATCCCGACTTTACCGCGTTCGACCCGGACGATAAGCATTTTGACCCGAAAAGTAATCCGGACAAACCTACTTGGTACATGGTCGATGTAAAGTTTGTCAGAAAGCTATCGCGTAACATCAGTCTGCGCGAACTGAAACTGAAAACCGAATTAGCCGATCTGGCCTTGCTGCGCCGCGGCAACCGCTTGTCCATCATGCCGGTGAATGCTGAGCAATGGGCATTTATCCTTAGTTTGGAATAAGACTAAACATTGGGATCCTTTAGGGACACGCTCATAACCGTCACGCGGTGGTCGCGATAATATTCCTCGGCCATCGCTGTCCAGCCAAGTTTTGCATAGAAACCAGCCTGATCCGGCGTGAACAGATAGAGCTTGGCAACGCCGGCTGTCTTAGCTTGCAACATGACATGTTTTACTAACTCTGAGCCGATGCCCTGCCGACGAAATTCGGGGGCCACATAAACGCTGGCCAACCATGGTGTCAGTTCCGGGCGGGTATCCATATCGCTTTCTATGATGGCTGCCGAGCCGGCTAGCTGGTCTTCATGTTTGTATATGAAGGTGCTCGGAATTAGTTTGTTGCTTAAATAAGCCTGCATTTTTTGGATGCGGTGTTCCAAGGCTTGGCCCGGATTCAGATCGGCCCATTCGGCGTGGTGCCATTGGGCTAGGGTTGGGATTTGGTGGGGTTCTTGGGAGAGGTTGATGATGGTCATATTTAATATGCGGAATGAGCGTATTCCATCTGCTCAGAATAAAACGATCAGGTGTCGCTATCGCGACGGCTTGATTTAATGTCGGTTCGCGGACCGACAACCGCGATACTTTTCGCTACGAAAACCATCCTTGGTTTTCTCCCTTCGGGCCAGCCTATCGGCTGTTCAAATTCGCTCCAAGCGAATTTGTGCTTGTCCAAAGAAAAGTATCCAAAAGAAAAGACACCCGGATTTCGCCCTGATCCTGCGCTTCTCGTTTTTTGCAGGGGTTGGCGAAAGGGGCTTCCTGCCCCTTCGCCAACGAGCGGCATCCCTGCCGCTCCCCTGACGGGCTAATCCTGCAAAAAACTGCGATGCTCGGGGTCGAAATACGGGACCAAACCCCACTCCTAAGGGAAAGCTGTCGTAATAATTAAAACCATCCCTTCTCCCCCAGGGAGAAGGTTAGGATGAGGGAGTCCAAACAAATGCTGCAAGAATTTTCCCCCTCAACCCAACCCTCTCCCGCAAGGAGAGGGAGCGTTAAGACCACGAAAATACATTAATCCCCCTGCTACACAGCAACGGTGTTTCCCCGTATGCCGCGCCGAGCACCGGAGCTTTTATCGAGAACAGCCCGAAGGGGCGCCGCAAGGATGTGGCGCGTCGGCGGAGGGGCTGGGAAGCACCTTCTGCCGACCCTCGATAAAAGCTTCGGCGCGCAGGATCAAAGCGGCATCCGGGCCGCCTTTTCTTTGGATACTTTCTTTTGGCGAAGCAAAAGAAAGTATCTCGGTCGTCGGTCCGAGAACCGACATTAGAATCAGTCGTCGCGACAGCGACACAAAATTGTAGCCTGCATAGGTAAAGATCGTGCTTGCCCTGCCAAGCAGAATTAATTAGGAATCCAAGGCACACGAAAAATTTTCTTCCAATCATGTTGTCGAGTGGGAAGAAGTGACCTCATGTTCGTAGCATGAAATAGTAGGCAATATCGCACAAAGAGGCTGTCAAGCATATCGATGCAATCGTCTAACTGTTTATATGTAGGAAGTTGCTTTGGACCTCGTCTGTCACGATGTGCAACACGTCTGTCTGCAAAATCCTCACATACAGCACTTGTCTCACGCAGATGCTTTAGGTCACAAGAAACTCTGTCGGGATCAATATGTTTACAATTTGGATCAGCAAACCGATTAAAGTCTTTGTCGGCAAAACCCTCAACAAGTGAGCCTTTATAAAGTGAGACATAATAATCGCGGCTTAAAATTTGAGGAGATGCGACCATTTCAGTCAACAACCGAGCTAAAGAAATACTTTGATCATCGCATTTTACTTGACGGCGAACCCCGCTAACCACATGGGACACATAGGTGTTAGTAAAATATCTATAAAATGAATTAGCTTCGTGCAACTCAGGATTATCGCTAATTATTTTCTGGACTTCATGAAAGGTATGCTTTGCAACGACAAGTTCTCGAATCTCTGACTTTATAATATCAAGCCATTTCAGCCATTTTTCGAGTTTCTTGTCCATGATTTCTTGGTTAGGGGCCTGAATTAACAAGACCTAGCCGCCTAGAAACTCTCACCAAATCCTCCTCCGTATCCACCCCCGCCTCCGGCGTCTTATCAACAATCTTCACCAAAACCCTCTCTCCATGCCAAAGTATCCGAAGCTGCTCCAACGACTCAACACTCTCTAACGGCGACGCAGCCCAACCGCAATACCGCTGCAAAAAGCCCACCGTATAAGCATACATACCAATATGCCTGAAATGCGGCAAAGCAGCAGACGCAATATCGTGATTATCCGGAAAGGTCGAACGGTTCCAAGGAATCGCCGCTCGGCTGAAATACAAGGCGTAACCGTTTTTATCTAAAACCACCTTAACCGCATTCGGATTGAAGATTTCCTCCACATCCAAAATTTTAGCGGCCAAGGTCGCAATGCCGGCCTGATCTTGCCCGGCCAAAGCAATAGCTACATCACGAATATATGCCGGCGGAATCAACGGTTCGTCGCCTTGCAGATTGACCACGATCTGTTCGTCTGCCCAGCCCATAACCCTAGCCACTTCGGCAAGCCGTTCGGTGCCGGACTGGTGATTGGGATCGGTCATTACCGCTTGCAAACCTAAGTCGCTGACCGCATCGAAGATGCGTTGGTCGTCGGTCGCCACTACCACTTGCTCGGCGTCAGCCTCCAGTGCCCGTTCGCACACATGCACGATCATCGGCTTGCCGGCGATGTCCAACAAGGGCTTACCCGGCAAGCGGGTAGAGCCGTAGCGCGCCGGAATGACGACTTTAAAACCGCCGCTCATTTACGTAGCGCGTCCGCTTCTTCGAAGCTCAGTTCGCGGGCTTCATCTTCCAACATCACCGGAATATCGTCGCGGATCGGGAAAGCCAAATTGTCGGCTTTGCAAATCAGTTCCTGTTTGTCTTTGTCGTAAATTAAGGAGCTTTTGCACAGCGGGCAGGCCAGAATCTCGAGCAGTTTTTTATCCATGAGCTTTGTCTTTGAGTAGTTTTAACAGTTGTTGAGAAAATGCCACGGGCAATTCGGCATCGATAGGTAAATACCAATATTGGTCGGTAGCGAAACGGGCACATTTCACCGAGTCCTTTTCGGTCATAAGCACCGGGCGCCGGTCTTTAAATTGCAAATCTTCGGCAGTAAAAGGATGGTGGTCCGGCAAGGCGTGGGTTTGACAATCCAGTCCGGCAGCCGCCAATTGCGCAAAGAAACGGGCCGGGTTGCCTATCGCCGCGACGGCGTGGCAAGCCGTGTCTTTGAATTCGACCAGCGGTTTTCGTTCGCCGGTTTTCATGTTGATCAGTTGCTGGCCCTTGCAGTGCATCGGCAACTCGCCTTCCAACAATTCATCCGGGCCGTTGACCACCACCAAATCCACTTGTTTGACTCGTTCCTGCGGCTCGCGTAGCGGGCCAACCGGCAGACAATAACCGTTACCGAAGCGGCGCTGACCGTCTATCACCACAATCTCGATGTCGCGTTCCAGCGCGTAATGCTGCAAACCGTCATCGGAAATCAGCACGTCGCAGGCGTTGGTTGACAGCAATTGCCTGCCCGCCGCTACCCGCTCGGCGCCGACCACAATCGGGCAAGCGCAACGTTTGGCTAACAACACCGCTTCGTCACCCACTTGCGCCGGATCGCTCTCGGCGGTTACGGCTTGCGGACCGGTGCTGGCGGCGCCGGCATAACCGCGACTAATCACGCCCGGTTTGTAGCCGTTTTGTTTCAGGAATTCGACCATCCAGATCACCAAGGGCGTCTTGCCGGTACCGCCGACGGTGATGTTGCCGACGATAATGACCGGCACCGGCAATTTGGTCTTTTTCAGTAAGCCTATGCGATACAAAAAGCGCCGGAAGCGGACCGCATCGACATAGAGCATGGACCATGGCATCAACCAAGCGGAGATATACATCTCCTTGTACCAGGCGTCCTCAAACCATTTGATCAATTTTTTGTTCACGGTTTTTCCGGTCTGTTGATAGCAAAGGTAATATGATGAAAGCCCAATTGATTTGCTACATCCAAGGCGCTGACTACCGCTTGATGCGGGGCTTTGCCGTCGGCACTGATGATGAACGGCAATAGTCTGGATTCGCCGGCGGTTTGTGCTAAAGCCGCTTTCAAGCCGTCCAGGTTTTGATTCACCAACTCGTGAAACTGATTATCCTCACCGGCCAAGGCATAAGTACCTTTGGCATCGACGTATAAATTGATGGTCTTACCTTGCTCCGTGGCATCGCTGCCTTGCGCTTCCGGTAAGTTGATCTTCAGTTCGGAATGATGGCGAAACGTGGTGGCCACCATGAAGAAAAACAGTAAAACCAACAACACATCTATCATCGGGATTAAACCGATATCGACCTGCGTGCGGCGTTTGCGGCGGAATTGCATTAAATATCCTCGCGCGCGCCTTGCATGATGTCTATCAGACGCAGCGACTCTTCTTCCATCCGCACCACGTGATCATCAACCAGACGTTCGAAATAACGGTGAAAAAACAGGCTGGGAATCGCCACGGTTAAGCCCGAGGCGGTACAAATCAAGGCTTCGGAAATACCGCCGCTCAGCACGGCCGGATCGCCCATCCCGCCTATCGCGATGTCGGAAAACACCCGGATAATGCCGTCCACGGTACCCAGTAATCCTAATAAAGGCGTGATAGAAGCTATGCTGCCCAACGCATTTAAATAGCGTTCCAGCTCGTGTGTCACCTGCCGGCCGACTTCTTCGATACTGGATTTCATGATTTCCCGGCCATGCTTGCGATTCAGTAAGCCGGCGGCCAGAATTCTGCCTAATGGCGAACTCAGTTTGATGCGCCGAATGGTCGGTTCATCCAATTTTTTATCCCGATGCAATTGCCAAATGTACGGCACCAAATCGACGGGAATGATGCGTTTGCGTTGCAAGGACCAAAAGCGTTCGCCGATGATCGCCATCGCCACGATGGAACACAAGATGATCGGCGCCATCATCCAGCCGCCGTTTTTGATTACTTCAAACACGTTGTCTATCCCTCTTTCATGAAACTGATCAATTTTAACCCAATCCGGGGCGAGATTGCCGGGCCACGCCGATATAGGTAATCAGCAAGGCCGCGCAACACACCAAGGCGGCGATGATGTAAACCAAACGCCCACCCAGCATATCCCAGAAATAGCCACTGTACAGACTGCCTATCATCCCGCCCAAGCCAAAACTGATACTGCTATACAACGCCTGACCTTTGCTTTGATGGCGCTCGCCGAAATACTGATACAGCAATTGCATCGCCACCACGTGCGCCACCCCGAAGGTCGCCGCATGCAGAATTTGCGCGCAGATGGTCAATGCCAGCGAATCCACCCCGTCGGCGATTAACAGCCAACGCAGTACGCTCAGCAATACCGAGGCAAGCAACAATGTGCGCGGCGAGAGCCATTTCAACAAACGGCGCATTGCCATGAACAGCAATACCTCCGCCGCTACGCCGCTGGCCCATAACAGACCGGTTTCGGTGGCCGAATAGCCGTGTTGTTTTAGGTAAACCGAATAAAACACATAGTAAGGACCGTGCGCGACTTGCAGCAGCATATAAACCAGCAAAAACGCCAGCAGCTCCGGTTTGAGGAGAATTTGCCAGATGCCGCCAGCGTTGCTGTGTGTCAAGCGCGGCCGCGCTTCCGGCGTCATCAGCGCCATCAGCCAATTCAACAACATCAAGCTACCGATAATCCACGGCAAATAGGCGATGCTAAACTGATCCAGAAACCGACCTATGCCCAATACCGCCGCAATAAAGCCGATAGACCCCCACAACCGGATTTGGCTATAACGCTGCGGTTCGGCTTGTAAATGAAACAAGGTCGCGGCTTCGAACTGCGGCAAAGTGGCATTCCAGAAAAAGCTGAAAACTACGGTCACCGCGGCAAACCACAGGTAATCGCTGCGGTACAAAAACCCGGCGAAACACAGCACCGACAGCAGTGAGGTGATGCGAATCAGCCGTAAACTACGACCGGTTTTGTCGGCCAGCCAGCCCCAGTAATTCGGCGCGATGATCTTGGTAGCCACCAAAAAAGCCGTCAGCTCGCCGATTTCGGTGGCGGCGAAGCCGACTTGCTTAAGGTATAAACTCCAAAACGGCAGGAAAGCGCCCAGCGTAGCGAAATAGCAAAAGTAAAAGCCGGATAAGCGCCAGTAAGGTACGCTCATTCAGCGCAGAATCGGCAATCCTGAATTTACATGCAGGTTTTGCGCGCGATGCCGTAACAGATGATCCATCAATACGATAGCCACCATCGCTTCGGCGATAGGCGTGGCGCGGATGCCGACGCAAGGATCGTGGCGACCTTCGGTGACCACTTCTATGACTTCGCCTTTGCTGTTGATACTGCGGCCCGGCAAGCGCAAGCTGGAGGTGGGCTTCAAGGCAATCCGGGCCACGATGTCCTGACCACTGGAAATACCGCCCAGGATACCGCCGGCATGGTTGCTTAAAAAGCCTTCCGGGGTGATTTCATCGCGGAATTTAGTGCCTTTGGTGTCGATGCACTCAAAACCGTCACCTATTTCCACACCTTTGACGGCATTGATGCTCATCAAGGCATAGGCCAGCTCTGCATCCAGACGGTCGAAAATCGGTTCGCCTAGGCCGGGCGGGACGTTGCTGGCAATTATTTCGATCTTCGCGCCTATCGACTCGCCTTCCTTACGCAAGGCGTCCATGTATTTTTCCATTTCTTCAACTTTGCCGGCGTCGGGACAGAAGAATGGATTATTGGGAATTTCGTTCCAGTCGAATGCGTCGATTTTGATCGGACCCAATTGCGACAAGTAGCCGCGCACCAGAACGCCATGTTCTTGGAATAGATATTTCTTGGCAATCGCACCGGCGGCTACGCGCATCGCGGTTTCCCGTGCCGAGGAGCGGCCGCCGCCGCGATAATCTCTAAACCCGTATTTATGCTGGTAGGTGTAATCGGCATGGCCGGGCCGGAAGCTCTCGGCGATTTTCGAATAATCCTTGGAGCGCTGGTCGGTGTTTTCGATCATCAGCCCAATCGGGCAACCGGTGGTTTTGCCTTCGAACACGCCGGAGAGAATTTTCACTTCATCGGCTTCGCGGCGTTGCGTGGTATGCCGGGACGTGCCGGGTTTGCGTCTATCCAGATCGATTTGCAAATCCGCTTCCGAGAGCTCCAAACCGGGAGGGCAACCATCGACAATAGCCAATAAGGCCGGGCCATGGCTTTCGCCAGAGGTGCTAACGGTAAATAATTTTCCTATGCTGTTTCCGGACATGGTTATAACGCGCTGACAAAGTGTGAGTGATAGAGAGAGACTTGTTCGGCGGTCAGTAAAAATACGCCGTCGCCGCCGCGTTCGAATTCCAGCCATTGGAACGGCACGTCGGGGAACATTTCCTGCAAGGTTTCGGCGCTGCTGCCCACTTCGATGATCAAGATGCCCTGCTCCGCCAGATAACGTTTGGCATCAACCAAAATGCGCAACACCAGATCCAGGCCGTGTTCGCCACCGGTAAAGCCCATCTCGGGTTCGGCATGAAATTCAGCGGGCAGGCTCTCCCATTCGGCAATAGCAACATAGGGCGGATTGCTGACGATGATGTCGTATGGCTTGATCGGCAGTTCGTTGAATAAATCGGATTGATAAAGCTGGACCTGTTCTTCCAGTTCATGCTTTTCGATATTGATCTGCGCTACTGCCAACGCATCGTCCGACAATTCCACTGCGTCCACTTGCGCATCCGGGAAGGCATAAGCACAAGCGATAGCGATGCAGGCGCTGCCGGTGCATAAATCCAGGATGTTGAACACTTGGGTTTCTTCGATCCAAGGCTCGAAACGTTCGGCAATCAATTCGGCTATGGGTGAGCGTGGCACCAAGACCCGTTCATCGACATAAAAAGATAGGCCGGCAAATATCGCTTCATGGGTTAAATAGGCGGACGGTTTGCGTTCGACGATACGGCGTTCGATTAAAGCCACCACAGCCTGGCGTTCGGCCATGGTAAGCACCGAATCCAAATAGCCGTGATCGAGATCGTAGGGTTGGTGCAGAGTATGCAACACAATCGCCGCTGCTTCATCCAAAGGCGTGACTGTGCCATGTCCCAGAAACACGCGGTGCTCGGCAAAACGGCTGGCAGCCCAGCGAATATAGTCTCTGATGCTGCTGAGGGTTGTGATAACATCCGGGCCTGTTATATTCATGCGTGTCTATGTAAAAAATACGTGTAAAAAATGCAACGGCGGATTTTAAACCAATCCCCCGCCGCTTGCCCGAATAAAGCAAAGTAAATGACCGAGGCCCATTCTCAAGCGCTATCCGCCAAACTGGCAAAAAATCGCCTGTATCAAGATTGCTTTAAATACATGCAATCCGATTCTTTGGCGTTACCGACCATACCGGATGTATCGGTAAAAATCCGCCGGGCAATCAATGAACCTAACGCCAACAGCAACAAAATCGCCAGAGTCGTGCAGATCGATCCCAGCATTACCGCGCGCTTGGTGAAAATCTCCAATAGTCCGCTATACCGGGGCCGGCGCAAGATCGAAAGCTGTCCGGAAGCCTTGACCCGTTTGGGCTTGAAAGCCGCGCAGGACATTATTACCGCCTTCGCGTTGAAAGCGGTGTTCAACGCCAAATCACCGGTGATTCGCCGTAAGATGCAAGAGCTTTGGGCGCATAGCAGTTACGTGGCGGCGATCAGTGCGGTATTTGCCCATAAAACGCCCGGCTTCGATCCGGACCGGGCCATGTTGGCCGGCTTGATTCATGACATTGGCGTGGTGCCGATTCTGGCTTACGCCGACCGGCAACCGGAGATTGTGGCTAATCCGGGCGACTTGGCTGAAGCGGTGCGCGAATTGCGCAGCCCGATTGGCGTGCAAATTATCCGCAAATGGGATTTTCCCGGCGACTTTGAAGACGTGATCATCCACGCTGAAAACTGGCACCGCGACAGCGGCGAAACCGCCAGTTACAGCGACATAGTCATGATTTCGCAATTGCACAGCTTCATCGGCAAGATAGACATCAAACAAATGCCCAAGCTGGACGAATTGCCGGCTTATAAAAAATTGGCCAAAGGCAATCTGGATGCGGATTTAAGTATCAATATACTCGACCAGGCTAAAGATGAGATCGAACATATCCGGCAGATGTTGAGTTAAACCGCTCAGCGCCAGCGTTGGCAATCTACTCAAGTTGCGGAATAATTCCGCCCAGATTGAATTGCGCAAATTGTAATTCGTAATCCTGAGTATTCTTGGATTTTTTCTTACCAAAGGAGTTAGCTAGATGAAACATACATTATTAATCGCCGCCTTGCTGCCCACCCTATTTGCAAACCCCGCGCAAGCCGGTAGCCTGGCCAACGGCAGTTGGCAACCCAGCGGTTGCGGCGCCGTGCCCGAGTCACCTACTATCGATGCCGGCAATATCGATGCCTACAATAAAAGCATTGCGGCGATCAACTCCTGGCAACAAAAATCCCGCGATTATTTCGAATGCTTGATCAAAGAAGCCAACACCGATAACGGCATCATCGCTGACCACGCCAATCAGGCTCAGGCCAAATATCGGGAAACAGTCGAAAAAATCGGCGCACAAGCCGAGGCAGCCAAGAAAAAACTCGATAAAGAATAAGCTGGCGCGCACTGCAAGCTGCAGTTGCTGCGGCCGACAGGTTATTTTTACCAGCGTTTACAATTCGCGCCCCGATTAAGCCTCCCGAGCAACGGGGATTTATCATAAAATCTCCGCATGACATGCAGCAGCCATTCGCGTAACGCGGGGGCTGCGCTCCCAGACCACCACTCTCTAGCAATAAACACTACCCAAGCCATGAAAAAAATCGACATCAAGCTGCTGATACTGGCGATCAGCGTGCTGTTAAACGGTTGCGCCAGTCTCGGCAAAGGGATTACCGAAGCCATTCTGGAAAAGCAGGAAGCGGAAGACACCCGCATTTGCGAAATCAAAGGCGATAAATTCGAAGGCATCAAACCGCAACTGGAAGTGCATGACCGGAAAATGAAGCTGCTGATGGTGCACGGAGTCGGCAACCACTTGCCGGGTTACTCCACCCAGTTCATGGAAAAGCTGACCAAGGAACTTGATCTGACCGTCACCAGCAAAAATGTGAAAAATATCCGCTTGGCCGATGCAAAAGGCCTTGAGCGACCACTGGGCAATTTGCGTATCCACCGTTATCTGGATGCTAATAAGTCGCAGGAAATGCTGTTTTACGAGCTAACCTGGTCGGAGATTAGTGCCAAGGAAAAAGAAGTATTGTCTTACGATAATTCCGGAGAGCAGTCGTTTCGCCGCGCCGAAGTCAACGATTTGTTAAAAAAATTCTCGAACGATACCGGACCGGACCCTATCATTTATCTGGGCGAGAAACGCGAGGATATTTTGTCGGCATTCGCGCAATCCTTCTGCTGGATGATCCACGGCGACTGGAACAACCTGCCGGACGACGTCAAGCAAACCTGCTCCACCAAGAACGTCACACCGTTTTACAACGACAGCTACGCCTTCATCTCCCACAGTTTGGGTAGCCGTATCACTATCGACGGCTTGCAACAAATTGCCTCTAAACTGGGTAACGGCGAAACGGCCAGTTACTACACCGCATTAACCAATGTTTTAAAGAATAAAGAGATACCTATTTACATGATGTCCAACCAATTGCCCATGCTGCAATTGGGACGGGCGCTACCTGAAGTGGCGAATCATGCCGACACTTATTGCCAAGCCGACGGCGCCAAATACAATGAACGGATCATGGCGAAAACTTCGGTGATTGCGTTTAGCGACCCCAACGATTTACTCAGCTATGCCATCCCGCACGATTTCGTGAATAAATATCTGGATTCGCGATTATGCGTGAATGTTACCAATATCAATATTAACGTCGCCAGAGTTTATGATGCGTTTGGCTTGGGTAAACTGGCGAATCCGATGGATGCCCATATCGGCTACGATACGGACGACCGGGTGATTGCCTTGATCGCCAAAGGCATCGCTAACGAACACACCGCACCTATCGTCAAAGAGCGCTGTCACTGGGTGGAAACCATCGATTAAGCTTTTTAGGGTATGGCTGAAGGCTTAGCCATACCCTTCCCCTCGCATTACCCCTCACGGCAGTCTCGCCCACTTCACCCTCGCTTCACATTCCCACCATCATCCGCTCACCGTGCCGGTGCATGCTGTTCATCGTCTTTTAACTCCACGGAATAAACGCGATGCAAAAAAAACTCTGGCAAAAGATCTGCATAATGTTCGGTCTGACATTGGTGCTGCTGATACCGATAGGCATGATAAAAAATCTGGTGGGCGAACGCGCCGAACGCCAACAACAGGCAGTGAGCGACATTGCCGCCAGTTCTGCCGGTCCCCAGCAATTGTTCGGCCCGTTGTTGACTGTACCTTACACCGAGCGCTGGACCGAGATTATCGAAACCAAACAGGACGGACAGCCCAATCGCGAACAAATCGAACGTGTCGATAATCGGCTGCTGTATTTTCTTCCCGAGCACCTGAATATAACCGGCGAGCTTGCTACGGAAACCAAGCAGCGCGGCCTGTTCAAAGTGCGCTCTTATGTACTGAATGTCAGTATCAAAGGCGATATGAAACTGCCCGGTGCTTACGGCAATCCCAAGCCGCTACATAAAGGCCAGATCAGTTTCGGCACCCCTTACGCCAGCGTCGTGCTGGCGGATATGCGTGGCATACTCGAAGCGCCGGGCATGGAATGGGGCGGCAAGCAATATGCCTTCGAACAAGGCGCGGAGTTACCCATACACCAAGCCAACGGCATGCACGTGTCATTGGATGCTCCGCCTGTCGAGTTTGGCCCTATCAATATACCGTTTGCTTTCACGCTAAAAATACGCGGCATTGAATCGCTGGATTTTATTCCGGCCGGCAAGCAAACCCGCGTGGAATTGTCCTCAGCCTGGCAGCACCCCAGCTTTTACGGCCGATTTCTGCCTGATCCGCAAACCCAGCAAGTCGGCGAGGCAGGTTTTCATGCGCTATGGTCGGTTGACGCACTGGCATCGAATGTCGCCGAAAGTCTTGATAAGTGTCAGGCTATCAGTTGTTACGACAGCTTTGGCATCCGCTTGATGGAACCTATCAATGTCTATTCCTTGTCTGATAGAGCCAGTAAATACGGTTTCCTGTTCGTCTGCCTGACTTTTGCAGCCATCTTTCTGTTCGAAATTCTGAAAAATCTGGCGATTCATCCGGCGCAATACGCCTTGGTGGGTTTGGCTTTGGCGATGTTTTTTCTGCTGCTGTTGAGTTTATCCGAGCATTTGGACTTTGTGCTGGCTTATCTAATCGCTAGTACTGCCTGCGTAATACTGATCGGCTTCTATCTCAGTGCAGTGTTGCGTAGCGCCAAACGCGGTATTAGCGCCGGCGCCTTACTGAGCGGCTTGTTCGGCAGTTTGTATGGCTTGTTGGAGTCAGAGGATAACGCGCTGATGCTCGGATCTTTACTGATGTTTGTCTTGTTGGCCCTGGCGATGGTTACCACGCGGCGCCTGGATTGGTATGGACTGAGTCAATCCGCTGCCGATAACTCGGTAATCATTTAAATCCCACCGGCTCGGGGCGTTGGCTGTCAGCAGCGTTCCGAGCAACAAAATCGAGGTAGTTATGATTGTTGCTCATCTTCCGGCCGGCTATATCGTATCGACGCTGCTGTTTAGGCGATTTGCAAAATATGGGGTCACCGGGATAAATTTTCTGCGCGCCGGCTTGCTCGGCAGTATCGCGCCAGATCTGGATATGATTTATTTTTATGGTTTCGACCACCGCGCTCATCCGCATCACAGTTATTTCAGTCACTTCCCCAGCGTTTGGCTGCTGTTATTAACGCAGGCAATCCTGTGTTTTCAGCATTGCCGGCACAAGAAGCTGCCGGTGTTGGCGCTGATTTTTACCGGCAACGGTATGTTGCATATGGTGCTGGATTATATTTCGACCAATATCTACTGGCTGGCCCCCTTCGTAAACAAGCCTTTTGCCTTGATTAAGGTGCCCAGTGTCTACCAGGATTGGTGGCTGAATTTTCTGCTGCACAGATCCTTTGTGCTGGAAATTTTGCTGGTAATTTGGGCTACCGGTTTATGGTTTAGGCGTCGGTTAAATAGGCTCGAATTGGTCGAATAAACCTTAATCCGGAAGACGGATCGTTCCCTCGGCAAACAACACGGCTTGGCCGCCGACCCTGATGGTCAAGTTCTCCAGGCCTTTGTTATCCATTTCCAAGTGGATCAAGCTGCGGCGTGTACTTTGCTCACCGCGTTCCACCGCAAAAGTGTGGGTGCCTTTCTGAGTGTGTTCAAACGAACACAGGTAACAACAAAATGCCGGCATCGCGCTGCCGACCGGCGGATCGGCGTGGATGCCAATATTGGGTCCCAGCAAGCGGGCATTGAAGTCCGCTTCCGGGCTTGATGATTTCGGGCAAAACAGCAAGATTTCCTGCGCCGCGGTTTGCGGTGCCGTGGATTGCGCCCAAGCCGCGTAATTAAAGCGGGCTTTGCGCACCGATTCGACATTCCAAACCGGCACTACTAAATAAGGAAACCCGCAAGACACCAGGCGTGGCGAGTATTTTTTATGATCCAGCTCCGCGAGCTGCAAGCATAAGAAACTGCAAATTTCATCGTCGCTGGGCGCAAAGCGGTCGACTATCGAATCGACGCTACGGCTAAATTGTACCAAGCTCGGTTGGCCATCCTGACTGGACAGATTGACTTGGATAACGCCGATATTTTGTTCGAACTCGAGTTTAGTCAGCGGTTCGGTTAACGCCACACCGCCGGACATAGCCAACACGTAGGCCGCGGCAATAATCGGATGCCCGGCAAAATTGATTTCGCCTAAAGGGGAAAATATGCGCATCCGCCGGTGCTTGTCGTCATCGGCTTTGTGAAACAGAAATACCGTTTCCGACAGATTCAATTCCTTGGCAATCTTGGCCATTTGCTCGGCATTCAAGCCATCGGCCTTAGGTAATACCGCTATCTGCGCACCGTTGAAAATCTGGTCGGTAAAGACATCAGCGATATAATATTGGTAGTTCACACCTTACTCCATTTCACAGACAGCCAAAGACGGCGATTTTTGTTGTGCAGGCGACGACGCCGGCATCACGGCGACTCTGCCGTTTTCCAGGCGTACTTGATAGGCCGGCACACTGACGCCGGCATCTTCAAAGCACACACCTGTACGTAGATGGAAATGCTGTTTATACATCGGCGACGCGACCATCGGTTCGCCGCCTATGTCGCCTATCATACCGCGTGACAAAACGTTGGCGTGGCTAAACGGATCGAAGTTACCGATGGCATAAACTTCCTGCCGGCGTTGCAGGTAAAAAATCGCGATTTGTTTGCCTTTTACTAAGGCACACACCCCGGAATCGGCTTGCAAATCGTCGATGCCGCACACATCTATCCAGGTACTCATTATGCCGCCTCCTCGATTAATTTGAAATGTTTACGTTCTTGGACGTTGGCTGGCCTAACTTGGCCGCGTTCCTCGACAAACACCACATTGTCGTCGGCCTGATCGCTGTTGACGAAATGCCGGAAGCGTTTCAGGCGTTGCTCGTCAGCCAAGGTAGTTTTCCATTCGCACTGATAGGTGTCGATAACGTGCTGCATCTGCCCTTCCAATTGTGCGCCTATACCCAGCCGGTCTTCTATTACCACCGATTTCAAATAGTCCAAACCGCCTTCCATATTTTCCATCCATACCGAGGTGCGCTGCATCCGGTTGGCGGTGCGGACATAAAAAATCAACACCCGGTCGATGTACTTGATTAATGTCTCTTTATCCAGATTGGTGGCAAACAAATCGGCGTGACGCGGTTTCATACCGCCGTTGCCGCAGACGTATAAATTCCAGCCATTCTCAGTGGCGATGACGCCGATGTCTTTACCTTGCGCTTCCGCACATTCACGGGTGCAGCCCGAGACGCCGAACTTGATTTTATGCGGCGCGCGTAAGCCTTTGTAGCGATTTTCCAATTCAATTGCCAAACCGACGCTGTCATCGACACCGAACCGGCACCATGTACTGCCGACGCAGGATTTGACGGTACGCAAGGATTTGCCGTAAGCATGGCCGGACTCGAAACCGGCGTCGATCAGCTCTTGCCAAATCGCTGGTAATTGCTCCACGCGGGCACCAAACAAATCCACGCGCTGACCGCCGGTGATTTTAGTGTAAAGCTGATATTTTTTGCCGACTTGGCCTATGGCGATCAACATATCCGGCGTGATCTCCCCGCCGGCGACGCGCGGCACCACCGAATAGGTACCATCTTTTTGCATATTAGCCAGGAAAATATCGTTGGTATCCTGCAAACCGATATGCTGTTTTTCTAAGATGTAGTCATTCCAGTGTGAAGCCAGGATGGAACCAACCGCTTGCTTACAGACTTCGCAACCCAAACCCTTACCATGTTTGTCCAGCAATTCGTCGAAGGTTTTGATTTCTTCCACCATGACCAGGTTATACAAATCCTGGCGGGTGTGCGGAAAATGCTCGCAAATATCAGTGCTGACTTCCACGCCCAGCTTGGTCAATTCGCAATCCAATACCGACTTCAGCAGCGCGGAGCACCCGCCGCAACCGGTGCCGGCCTTGGTCTCGGCTTTCAGGCCGCCGAGCGTGGTGCAACCAGCTTCGATTGCGCCGCAAATCTGGCCTTTGCTGACATCGTAACAGGAGCAAATCTGCGCCGATGCGGGTAAGGCATCCGGCCCGAGACCGGCCGATTCACCGGCAAGTTGCGGCAAAATCAAGGAATCCGGATGCTCAGGCAGCTCGATGCCGTTCAAGCAATATTGCAACAAAGTGCTGTAAGCGGACGCATCGCCGACCAAAACCGCGCCCAACAGCCGTTTCTGATCCTGACTAACCACCAAGCGTTTATAGATTTCACTGGCACCGTTTTGATAGGTATACACCATCGCGCCCTGGGTTCTGGCGTGCGCATCGCCGATACTGGCCACATCGACGCCCATCAATTTTAGTTTGGTACTCATATCGGCACCGGTAAAACTGCCTGCTTCGCCTGCCAAATCAGCGACGACGGTACGCGCCATCGCGTAACCTGGCGCTACCAAGCCGAAGATTTGTCCGTTCCACAATGCGCATTCGCCTATCGCATAAATATCCGCATCGGAAGTGCGGCACTGATTGTCGATCACTATGCCGCCGCGCGGCCCGACTTCCAAGCCGCAACCGCGCGCAATGTCGTCGCGCGGTCTGATACCGGCCGAAAACAGTACTATGTCGGTTTCCAAGGTTTCCCCGTCCGCAAAATTCATTTTATGCAGGCATTCGGTGCCGTCATCGATCAGCGTGGTGTTTTTGTTTAAATGTACTTTCACATCCAGCGCTTCGATCTTGCGCTTCAACATCGCCCCGCCGCCATCGTCGAGCTGTACCGCCATCAAGCGCGGCGCAAATTCGACCACGTGCGTATCCAGCCCTAAGTCTTTCAACGCCTTGGCCGCTTCCAAACCCAACAAACCGCCGCCGATGACTACACCAACTTTGGATTTGGCTGCCGCGGTTTTCATCGCTTCCAAATCTTCAATGGTCCGATACACCAGACACTGCGGTCTTTCATGCCCCGGCACCGGCGGTACGAACGGATAAGAGCCGGTCGCCAGTACCAGTTTGTCGTAATCGACCACCACGCCATTGGCAGAAGTGACTTGCTTGCGCTCCCGGTCGATACTGGCCGCCTTGTCGCCTAAATAAATTTCGATACCGTGCTCGGCAAAGAAGCCGTCTTCTACTAAAGACAAATCAGCCGCGGTTTTCCCGGAAAAATACTCGGACAAATGCACCCTGTCGTAAGCCGCTCGCGGCTCCTCGCAGAATGTGACAATCCGATAGCGATCTCTCGCATTGCTAGCGACCAATCCAGCCAGAAAATTCTGGCCTACCATACCGTTGCCGATAACAACCAGGGTTTGTTTCATATTCATCAGGGGCCTCTGTTTACTCAGAATTTATGCAAACGCGCTACACGGCCTAGTGGCGGTAAGGCGATTCAAGGAGCTACTGTCTGGTCGCTACCGCCCTTTTTCGCAGCCAAAAAAAAAGGCATCCTGTTCGAATGAATGACTCATTCAAGCAGGACACCTTTGTCCAGGTTTAATACGGGGGTAAAGTCTAACGACGAGACTTGCTAAATCTTTAACAAAATTTATGCCAACATTAAAAACCCTTTAAAAACGCCGCTTCCCGCCGTCAGACATTATTTTTTTTGCAAAATTCGCACTCAAATAAGGCAAAGAAACCGGTTACTTGCACCACTATGGGGCTATCTGATCGCGAATTGCCGGGTTTGTCGCTATTGAATCATTGGCATATAAACTGCTAAAAAAGACCAAGGAACGACAACCACGGATCATCCATGTCTTTTACGCCTTTTAAATTACTATCCATGCGCGGCAAGACCAAAGTGCTGCACATGAGCTGGATCGCGTTTTTCATCAGCTTCGTTATTTGGTTCAATCATGCGTCTTTATTAGTACTGATCCAGCAAGATCTGGGAATCAGCGAAACCCAAATCGAAATCCTGTTATTGCTGAACGTGGCGCTGACCATTCCGGCTCGGGTTATCACCGGCATGCTGGTAGATAGATTCGGCGCAAAAATCAGCTACAGCGTGTTACTGGCGGTATGCAGCATCCCCTGCTTCATGTTCGCGATGGCGGAAAATTTCACCGAACTGGCCTGGTCGCGGTTTTTACTGGGCTTTATCGGCGCCGGCTTTGTGGTGGGCGTACGCATCATCGGCGACTGGTTTCCGGCCAGCCAGGTCGGCACCGCCGAGGGTATTTACGCAGGCTGGGGTAATTTCGGTTCGGCCGTTGCAGCGATTTTCCTGCCGGGCCTGGCGTTTTATTTTGGCGCCGAACACGGCTGGCGTTCGGCGATTGCCTTGACCGGCGTCATCGCTTTGATTTATTCGGTCATCTATTATTTCAGTGTGGAAAATCTGCCGCCGGAAATTGCCGCGCTGAAAACCCGCCGGCCGATGGCGATGGAAGTTACCAGTATCCGCGATTTGTTTTTATACATGCTGAGTCTGGTGCCTTTGTACGCGACCATCTCCCTTTTGGCGTGGAAACTGTCTACGCCGGCCACACCTGTTCTCACCGACGGCTGGAATCTGGCTATTCATGCTGTCGTCTGGCTACTGTTCCTGATCCACGTCTTTCAATTGGTCAACAACAACGCCGACCGCCTCAGCCAACCGATTGCCAGCATCCATCATTATCAGTACCGGCAGGTATTCATTCTGGCGATAGCCTATCTGGTTACCTTCGGCTCCAAACTGGCCGTTTTATCGATGCTGCCGATGTTTTTCTTTAAGACATTCAACGAAACCCAGGGCACCAGTATGTTGGATGCCGGGTTCCTGGCTTCCAGTTTTGTGGTGACCAATGTGATCGCCCGTCCGGCCGGCGGCTGGCTCAGCGACAAGATTGGCCGCAAACTGTCCCTGTATTTATTCGTGGCCGGTCTGGCCGGCGGCTATTGGCTAATGGCGATGATTTCGCCCCAATGGTCGATAACGATCACGGTTGCCGTTACATTGCTGTGTTCCATCTTCATGCAAGCGGCAGAAGGCGCGATTTTCGCGTTCGTGCCCTTAGTCAAACGCGCCATTACCGGCGAAGTGGCCGGCATCGTCGGCGCTTACGGCAACGCCGGCGCCATCGTCTATTTGATTTTGCTGACCTTTGTCTCGACCAGCCAATTCTTTCTGATACTGGGTTTATCCTGCTTTCTGCTGCTGGGTTTGATTTATTACCTGGAGGAGCCGAAAAACTACATCACCGAAATCATGCCTGACGGCTCCTTGCTGAAAATCGCCCTGGATTGAACATGGCAGCGCTTAACGTCTTGGTCGTCGATGAATTCGACAGCGAACCCTTGCTGGAAACCAGCTTGCGCCAGCACGGCTGTGAGGTGGTAACCTTGAAACTTAAAGAACTGGACATGATGCAAATTGTCCAGACCCTGAACCCCGACGTGGTGGTCTTGAATTTGTACGCCCCTAACGAGGCCGTCTTGCGCACCATCGTTGACATCAATCATAACTGTTCGCTGCCGGTCGTCATTTTCGCCGAAGATCAGCAAACCGAGACCATCAACAAGGTCATCAAAGCCGGGGTCAGTGCTTATATAGTCGACGGCTTGGATCCGAAACGCATCAAGGCCATCATCGACATCGCCATAGCGCGTTTCAAAGAACAACATGCTTTAAAAGAAGAATTAAAAAAGACCAAGACTCAATTGGAAGATCGCAAGCTAGTGGATCGCGCCAAGGCGATTTTAATCAAGTCGCAAGGTTACACGGAAGACCAGGCCTATCACGCCTTGCGCAAACTGGCGATGGACCGCAACATCGCGATCGGTGAAATGGCCAAGAACGTCATATCAATGGCGGAGTTGTTCAACAAATGACGATTTGCGGAGCGGTCGCGGCAGCTATACATCAGGTCATTATTTTTTACCCGGCCCTCGAGAGTACTGGGCCTGTCGAATGATACACAAGCCTCGGCTTCGACGCGCTCAGCCCGAAAGGAATACCCGCGACAGATAAACGCGGGTTAATAGTCCGGCATCGCAGCTTGATCTGCGATGCCGTCGATACCGAGTTTTACCGCTGCGTCTGCAAACACCCTATTTCGGTGAAGATGATGCCGATATGTGCTTGAGTCGCTGAAAAAATCGTCCCCATTATTACTTCAAGCCGTACACCTTCAACTGACTGCAAACCGGTAATTGATTGTCCGGCACGGTGCAGTCGGAAGTACCGACTCGATAAATCATCACGTAGACCCGGCCATTCGCCACCACCGGCGGAATCATCCGCGACATCTTGCCCAAGCCGCCGTTATTGTCGTCACCGGTGCGAAATAAGCGTTTCAACTTATTACCCGGCTCTATCGTGGTTGCATCGTAAGCAATCAGCTGACCTTCAGCGAACTCCTTATTGGCATCGCCGAATTTGGAAAATACCGCCCAAACGACCGCCGAATCGAAATCGATGGCGTGCGCAAAATTATTAGTTGTGGACGGTTTGCCTGATACCATCAACAAGCCGCCGGGCATACCGCCAGGCGATTCAACGCCCACCGATGCCATCTCCTCTGCTTCCGCACGGAAGCTTGGCAAATTTCCATCCACAGTGGAAAAATTGTAGGACTTCAAGCGGGAGTTTTCACCCCAGACATAGACGATGCCGCCGCTCTGATCGCGTTGCGCCAAGGCCAGCGAGTGGATATGGTGCATTTTGTTGTTTTCCGGATCGCCGCATGGCACGAACCAGCCGTGATCGCTATGCCCGGATGCCGGGCACGGTAGGCTACGATTCAGCTGCTGGGCCCGGTCCCAGTTTTCCTGAACGCCGCCCGCAAAGTAGGTTGCCACCAACGGCGGTTTGGACATCAATTGATTAAAGCGGTCGTTCCGGCCCAAATTAAGTTTGTCCAAGGAGTAAATGATGCCGTCTTTGGTGCCTTGCAACAGCAGCCTTGAGCCAGGCACGAGCATCGGCCCGGCCGCACCGAAATCCCAGTCGGCGCCGGCGGCATGCGCTTGCGCCCTGCCGCAGGACACTTCGGAGTTATTGTCGCCCCAGAGACACTTATCAGCGGGAACGCGCTCATCCAAAAACGCTTTGTAAAAATCCACCTTTTCCAGTTCGGGCCGGGCTCCGCCAACGCTGGGTTTGAAACGGAGTTTGATCATGCTTTCGGCCAGATCGACATCGCCGTTATTTGAAGTGCCGTTGGAGGTGGCGACATAAATCATGTCTTCTTCGGTGACCGGCGCACCGCCGGCATGCCAAATGCCTGCGCCCCAAGAATTGAATGACGTTGCGCAAAAGATGGCAGCTTGTTTGGAAAAGCCGCTTTGCCCGAGCAAGGCTCTGGTGTCGTAAGCCACCACAAAACCATGCGGATTTTTCCGGCCGCCCATCAGCGATTCGCCATTGGCGGCGAATGCCATGACCAAGCCGTTGTTCTCAGTCAACGCCAGTCCGGCCCGTAGTTTGGGATAGACATATTGCTTAGTTTGATTATTTTGCTTATATGTCGCGCCGGAATCGTTAAACCAGCAGCCGTTGCCTTCCTGTGACTTGCCGAAGATACGCACCGGTTTACTTTTTTGGCTGCCGTTCAGCGGATTTAAGGCATACACCCAGTAATCGCGGAACCGGCTGTCGTTGTTCTTCTTTTGCCAGGAAGCGACAAACAGTGTGTTGGTGGCAGGGTCAATTATCGGCGTGGCGGAAATACCCCAGGTGGGCGTGTGTTTCCACATATCCATGTCTTGCGAGCTGATTTCCGGGCCGAGTTTAACGTTATAAACGGTTTCGTTGGTACGGGCGTTAATGCCGATGACGTCATTCTTCATGGTGGTGATGATCACTAAATCATCGGCGCCGGCGCCCTTTTCAATCACCAAGGGCTGGGTTTCGACTTTGGCGTTGAAATCGTAAGTGCGCAGCAGCCCGAATTGCTCGGTATTCACGTTAGTTTTATTCAGCGTGAACTCTTGATTATTGGCCGCGGTACGAAAATTATTGCCGGCGCGTTGCGTCACGCTAACCGCCAGCGCGGCATTAACCCAAAAAACCGTAAAGATAAAACCCAATTGCAGCGTTTTCATGGCTCACTCCCCCAGTTGAATGTCAACTGAGCCTAGAGTGCGCGCAAGTGGCTTGTCAAGTTCTTTAAAAATAAAAGTATTTACAGACTCTGGCCTAACACATGGCTTATTTTCTGATACATGTATGCTTACCTGAGCGGTGGCATCAGGTTTTTATGGGCGAACACCGAAAAAGTTTGCCAAAACGCTTACCACAGCGAATCGTAAGGGTGAGTTTTTTATAGTACTCTAGCCACACCGCGAACATTGCGCGGAACAAGCGTAAATCCCGGTTGCGGCGAGGTGAGGATGTCATGGATATAAAGCTGCCTTTAGATGCGAAACTTGTGATGGCTTTGAACAAGTCGAGCGCGCCGCTTGCCGAGCTTAAATTGAATCAAGTGTTAGACGCCAAAATCATTACCAATCAAGTCATGCTGAACACGCTGACTGTCAGCGTCGCCGATAAAACCATGACTTTGCAGAGCCAACAAGCATTGGCTTTGCCACCCGGCCAGACCTTGCAGTTGCAAGTGGTAAGACTTTTGCCGACCCCGGAGCTAAAAATTATCGCCCCGCCACCATTGCAAACGCCCAATACCTCAAACTCAGCGCCGCCCGAAGCACAACTACTTAAATTATTACCCTCCCCAACTGCGACTATTACGGCACCTGCAGTTAGCAATCCACTGGCGACGTTAAACCCAGGTGAACAGATACCAGCGCAGATTTTGAATATCGGCAAACATACCTTGACGTTGCAATTGACGCCGACACACAGCGATACCCAACAAACCCAAAGTACACCGCTGCCTAGCGGCGAAAACCGAGTCGTGCTTGATAGCAAACAACTGCAATGGAGCGATCCGGCGGCTAAGTCCACGCTAACCGTCGGTAGCCGCATAGATTTACAAATTCTCAAGAGCGGTGAGCGCCCAGTGCTGAGCGCATCGTTACCGGCACCCTCTATTGACGAACAGATAGCGACGGTGTTCAAGCAGTTATTGCCCGTTCAAGTGCCGCCGCAACAATTTCTGGCGCACCTGGCGCCTCTGATAAAGCCTGCCGAAAGCGATAAAACCGTAGGCGAATTACTCAAGCAACTGGCCCGCGAAATATTGCAGCAGATTCCTGACAAAACCAAGCTGTTCGAACCGGCCACCCTCAAGCAAGCCATCGCCCAGTCCGGTTTGTTTATGGAACGCAATTTGGTCGAGGCAGAGGCAAAACCCGCGTCATTTGTGTTACCAGACGATTTTAAATTAAAACTGAGCAAGCTGATTGCACAGCTAGGCTTGGAGCTGACTGTGCCTAAGGATGAAAATGCGGCTCAGCAGACAGCAAGCGAACTACTGAAAGAAACCTTGCAAAAGGCCCAGGGCAATCTGGCCAAATTGACATTGGATCAACTCAATTCGCTGCCCAGGGACGATTCGCCGAAACAGGTCTGGATGCTGGAGTTACCGTTCTTCAACAAAGCCGAGCCGGAAACATTGCAGTTGATAGTGGAACAAGACAAACAAGCCAACAGTGAGAACGGCCAAAAGAACTGGGTAGTGAGCATTACCATTACCCCTCCCGAACTTGCTACAATACATTGCAAGGTCTCCTGTTACGACGGCAGTATTAACACCCGTTTCTGGAGCGAGTCCACCAGCACCGTGGATAAAATCAATGCGCGTCTGGACTATTTAAGACAACAGTTCGAACAAAAAGGATTAATACCCGGATTTATGGATGTTCAACAAGGGAAACCCTCGCAAACCCATCCGCAAACGCTCCCACCGCAAAGTCTGTTGAGCGAAAAAGTCTGATACCGGGCGGGACACAGCAATTGGATAATCAAACCTGCCGCGAACAGGCAAACAATTTACTCGCCAAGCCAGGCACTAGACTGCCGTGGCTACCGAAAAAACTTCTTACTTTAGCCAACGCTATGGAGAACTAACGCATGTCCCACCAAGTTACCCTAACCCAGTTCATCATCGAGCAGCAGCGCGGGCTGCCGGAAGCATCCGGTACGTTCACACTGTTGTTGAATAACATCGTGACTGCGTGCAAACAGATTTCCCACCGGGTCAATTGCGGCGCCTTAATTGGCGTATTGGGCAGCGCTGAATCTGAAAACGTGCAGGGCGAAGTACAAAAAAAGCTGGATATTATTACAAACGACATCATGGTCAAAGCTTTGGACTGGAGTGGTTCGCTGGGCGGCATGGCATCCGAGGAAATCAACGATCCGATCAAAATCCCCAAACAATATCCGAAGGGCAAATACCTGGTGTTGTTCGATCCGTTGGACGGTTCGTCGAATATCGATATTAACCTGACTGTGGGCACCATTTTTTCGATTCTGCGCTGCCGCGAAGGCGTTGAACCGGAAACCGAGGATTTTTTACGCAAAGGCACCGAACAAGTGTGCGCCGGTTTCGTGCTGTACGGTCCCTCCACCATGTTGGTACTAACCACCGGCAATGGCGTGAACGCATTCACGCTGGATCAGGATGTCGGCGAGTTCATTCTCACCCATTGCAACATGAAAATTCCCGAGGAAAGCAGCGAGTTTGCCATCAATATGTCCAACCAGCGTTTTTGGGAACCACCGGTGAAGCGTTACATTGACGAATGCGTGGCCGGTATGGATGGGCCGCGCGGCAAGGATTTCAATATGCGTTGGGTCGCTTCGCTGGTAGCTGAAGTCTATCGTATCCTCACGCGCGGCGGGGTATTCCTGTATCCGCACGATCTTCGCGATCCGTCCAAGCCCGGCAAACTGCGCCTGATGTACGAGGCTAACCCGATGGCATTTATCATCGAACAAGCCGGCGGGCTGTGTTCCACCGGTCGCGAACGAATTTTAGATCTCAAACCCAGCAGTATTCACCAACGAGTGCCGTTGATTTTAGGTTCTAAATCCGAAGTAGAACGGATAGTTGCCTATCACCAACAAGATTAACTGGTCATCCGTTGCTATGTCGCCGCTTCGTCGAGAAGCGGCAAATTATCAAACCCAACACTATGCTTTCATTGAAAACTCAAGCCCCTGAGCCGCTTAAAAATCAAGTCAGTTGCGTTAATTGCAGTCTGGATAATATTTGTTTACCGCGCGGTCTGTCGCAAGCCGAAATTAATAACATTAGCCAAGTCATCAAGGCCCGTAAAACCTTGCAACGCGGCGATTTTATCTACCGCGAAGGCGACAATTTCCGCGGCATTCTGGCTATAAAATCCGGCAGCGCCAAGCTGGTGGCTAACGATAGCCATGGCAACGAGCATATATTAAATATTCTGTTGCCCGGAGAACTACTGGGCTTCGACGGTCTCTCCGCCGAAAAGCACGGCTGCGCGGCGATTGCGTTGGAAACCATGAGTTTTTGCATCCTACCGGCCGACAATATGGAAGATTTGTTCAAGAACATGCCCAGCCTGACGCGCGAATTGTTTCGGCATACCGGTGAGAAAATGCTGGAGGACAAAAACCAGCTGGTATTGAGCAAACGACCGGCGGAAGAGCGTTTGGCTTATTTTCTGATCAGCTTATCTGAAAGGTTGAAACGGCGCGGATTTTCATCATCTGAATTTAAATTGTCACTCACCCGCCAAGAAATCGGCAATCACTTAGGCTTAGCCTTGGAAACGGTGAGCCGGCTGCTGAAAAAATTCCAGGACGATAATTTGATCGTGGTGCAGAACCGCTTTATCGCAATCAAAGATATTACCGCCTTGCGCAATATGTTGGTGCCATTGGAATAAGCTACTAATTTTTTATACCGATACCTTTGTGCAACAACAGCAAGCTCAGGGCGGTTAAAAACACGATAAAGCCACCTGTCATCGCAAAAGCCAGTTCGATCTCGACATCACTGACCCCGATCATGCCGTAACGAAAGGCGTTGATCATGTATAAAATCGGATTGGCCTGCGCGATTTTTTGCCAAATCCCCGGCAACATCGCTACCGAATAGAATACCCCGCCCAGATAGCTCAACGGTGTCAGTACAAAGTTGGGAATGATGGAAATATCATCAAAGCTATCGGCAAACACCGCGTTGATGAAACCGGCCAGCGCGAACAAGGTTGCCGTCAGCACAAACACCGCAGCCGCGATGTCCCAATGCAAAATGGTGGTGTGGGTAAACATCATCGAAATCCCCGCCACCACCACGCCAACCAACACCCCGCGCGCGATGCCGCCGCAGACGTAACCGGCCAAAATCACATAATTCGGCACCGGTGCCACCAAGAGTTCTTCGATATGGCGCTGGAATTTAGTGGAATAAAAAGAAGACACCACATTGGAATACGAATGGCTGATCACCGACATCAGAATAATGCCGGGCACGATGTAGTCCATATAACTGACGCCATGCACCAGACCTATGCGGTCGCCAATCAGCTTGCCGAAGATCAGGAAATACAGTGCCGTGGTAATGGCCGGCGGCAGCAGCGTTTGCGGCCAAATCCGGGTGAAACGGCGGATTTCTTTGATTAAAATTGTCGAAAAAGCGACCGAATAGTTCATTGCACCAGATCCAAAAATAATTGTTCCAGTCGATTGGACTTGTTGCGCAGGCTGAGGACTTCGATATGTTGCTCAGATAGCGCCTGGAATAAACGGTTTAGACCATGGCTTTTCGGCACCGCCACATCCAATACAGTATCGGCGTTCAACACAATTTCACAGCCATCGATTAGCGGTGCTTGCGTTAAGGGGCGCGCTATATCCAATACAAAATGATCGGTGTGCAAGCGGCTCAACAAACTGCTCATCGCTGACTTTTCGACTATTTGTCCGTTATTGATGATGGCGATATTCCGGCACAGGCTTTCGGCTTCTTCCAGATAATGGGTAGTTAAAATGATGGTGGTGCCCTGTTTGTTCACATCTTGCATCATTTCCCACATAGAGCGGCGTATTTCGATGTCCACGCCGGCGGTGGGTTCGTCCAATATTAACAAGCGTGGCGAATGCACCATGGCTCTGGCTATCATTAACCGCCGCTTCATGCCGCCGGACAAACGCCGAGACACTACGTCGCGCTTATCCCATAGTTCCATTTGCCGCAAACATTGTTCGGTGCGCTGTAAGGCTTGCTTGCGCGGAATGCCGTAATAGCCGGCCTGGTTCATCACCACGCTCATGCTGGTTTCGAATTGATTGAAGTTAACTTCCTGCGGTACCACGCCGATGCAGGTTTTGGCAGCGACATTGTCTTTATCCAAATCGTGACCGAAGATGCTGACCAATCCGCTGGTTTTGTTAACCAGCGAACTTATGATGCCGATCAAGGTCGATTTGCCGGCGCCATTAGGACCCAACAACGCGAAAAAGTCGCCGCGCTGGACCTCGAGATCCACGCCTTTCAAGGCTGCAAAGCCGTTGTTGTAAGTCTTTTTTAGATTTTGGATGGATAAAGCCGTCATGCTCTGATGTTATAATCCCGGGCAAAGAAATTGACGCGCTATTTAAATATGCGCCAATAAAGCTTTCGGATTTTATCAGAATTCACCGCTCCTCAGCAGCCTGAACAGGATTAGACTCTTGCCACATCAAATACCGACCAGTGTTGCTGCCGTCGATCTAGGTTCCAACAGTTTTCACATGATTATATGCAGCTTGCACAACGGCAAATTGCAAACCATCGACCGCTTGAAAGAAATGGTTCGTCTGGCTGCGGGATTGGATCAGCATAAAAATCTCGACCAAATCACGCAAGAACGCGCCTTGGCCTGCCTGGAACGCTTCGGTCACCGCATCCGGGATTTTGCACCCAACAGCGTCTCCATAGTCGGCACCAATACGCTACGCATCGCCAGAAACTCGCAACAATTCATCAATAAGGCCGAAAAAGCTCTGGGGCATCCGATTCATATCATTTCCGGCATTGAGGAAGCGCGCTTAATTTACCAAGGCGTGGCCCACAGCCTGGGCAGCAATGCCAACAACCGTTTTGTGATGGATATCGGCGGCAGTAGCACAGAGTACATTATCGGCCGCGATGATATTGCCCACACTAAAGAAAGCCTGAACATGGGCTGCGTCACTGTTAGCCAGAACTTTTTCAAAAACGGCGAACTGACCAAAAAGGCCTTTCGTAAAGCGGTACTGTTTGCCGAGCAACATCTCGAACCCTTTCAAAACACGTTCAATTCCAAAAACTGGGAGGAAGCCATTGGCGCTTCCGGCAGCCTGAAGGCGGTCAGCAATGTGTTACAAACCATGGGCTGGAGCAATAACGGCATCACCAATGAAGGCTTGGAACAGTTGGTCGCCCACCTGTTAAAACTGAATCGGATCGACGAAATCAGCTTTCCGGCCTTGAGTATCGAGCGGCGGCCGGTGTTTATCGGCGCGGTCGCTATTGTTTATGCCACGTTCAAGACCTTGAATATTCAGCAAATGACGGTTTCGGATGGCGCATTGCGCGAAGGTCTGGTGCAAGATTTGCTCGGCAGAATTTATAACGATGACGTTCGTTCGCAGACTAGCCAGACCATTGCCGCACGTTACCACACCGACACGTCACACAGCCAACAGCTCAAAGAAACCTTACGTTACATCGCTCAGCAATTAGACGACCACCCTTGCTTTAACGACAACCCTGCCAGCTTACAGTTTTTGGAATGGGCGGCGGAACTCCATGAAATTGGCTTTGAGATTGCCCATAGCCAATATCACAAACACAGCGCCTATATTATCGAAAATGGTGATTTGGCGGGGTTTTCCAAGCAAGATCAACTGTTGCTGTCTAAGTTGGTGCGCAGCCACCGCAAGAAGCTTAATTTAAGACGTTTTGAGGATTTGCCGTTTCCTTGGCGCCAACATGCGCCGATCATGGCAGTGGTATTTCGACTGGCCGCTTTGCTACACCGCAACCGTAATAGCAAACGCCCGGACTTTAGCATCACGATTAATCGCCACGATATAAAAATTGATTTTCCGGAAAGTTGGCTGGAACAAGCGCCTCTGACGCATGCTGATCTCAAACAAGAAATGTATTACCTCAAGGAGGCTCGCTTTAATCTGATCTTTGATCAATGCTGAAATTCCTGCTGTATATCCTCCTTTCACTGGCAATACTGTTCGTAGGCTTACTGTTTTTCGCAATCGACGATACGCCGTTGTTAAAAATCCATCAGGGTTTGAACCGCGAAGACATACAGCGCGCGAAGCAGTTATTGCATGTGGCACCGGAGGAAAGAGGCCAAATTAAAACCGTTAGTTTGGACCAGAAGGACTTGAATATTGCGGTGAGTTATCTATTAAACCATTTTGCGGAAAATACGACGCAAATTCAGATTGTAGATGACAGATTGATGATTCAGATAGCGATATTTGTCCCTAAAAGCCCCTGGGGCAGATATTTGGACTTTAGTTTTAATCTACGACAGGTAGATGACGCCATTGTTATCAAGTCTTTGAAAATTGGTGAAATTTCCATTCCCGATCCCGCTGCAAATCTCCTGATTCCCGCTATCGTGCATAACACGCCCCTAGAGCAGCATTGGCAATTGTTGAGCCAATACGTCAAGAAAATTCACATTAGTCCGCAAGCTTTGGAAATCAGTTATCTAGGATCCATCGTCGACGCGGCAAAGCAATTGGCTATCCAAAAGCATCGGGATTACCCAAACCTGCATCGTTATCAACAGCAAATCAACGAAATCGTCAGCCAACACGATCCTAGCTGGCGCTTATCTATTACTGATTTGTTGCAACCTTTATTTTTGACGGCGTATCAACAAACACCGACGGAGGACGCCGTTCAGGAAAATCGCGCGATCATCATTGCTGTCGGCAGCTATATCTATAAACAGGACTTACGCCGCTATCTGCCGCTTGGCTTGGTTTACAGCAAGGAATATCCTGTATTTGCTTATAAGCGAGTGGATATACCTCAGCATTTTATTGCTTCGGCATTATTGGCAATTCTTGATTCCTCATTACTCGGCGAGCAAATAGGCATAGATAAAGAACTGGGAGATGCGCAAAAAGGTAGCGGCTTCAGCTTCATTGATCTGACCGCAGATCGAGCCGGGACTAGATTCGGTCAAATAGCCGTGGCATCAACCGAGAAAGCGAGAGCATTACAAAGAATAATGTCTAGCACTAAAGATTATTCGTCTATTATCCCGGAATTACAGGACTTACCGGAACATATGGACGAAGCTACGTTTGTCAGCAAGTTTCATTCGGTAGGAAGTTCTGCATACAACGAGCTAATCCAAGTAATCGACGACAGGATTAACGGCTTGCCGGTGTATCGATTATAAGTACCTATAGAAGGCACCCAAACCAGATCTGACAAAGTCGCACTACTCTGGTTTGCCGCCTGTTAAATTTTAGTATTAGCTAAAAATCGATTCAAACGAATAGCCACTACTTTCAAGAATTTCTTTGAGACGCTTCAAACCGTCCATTTGTATCTGCCTAACTCTTTCTCGAGTGACACCCAATTCTAGCGCCACCTGTTCCAGAGTTGCGTTTTCGAAGCCGCAAAGACCATATCTGCGGCATATGACTTCGCGCTGTTTTTCGGCAAGCTGATAGACCCAGTAGGTGACGTTATTTTGGATAAAGTCGTCTTGCAAGATTTCAGCAGGATTGCGGCTTTCTTCTTCGGAAATTGTCTCAAGTAGGGGTTTGTCAAAGTCCTTACCGAATGACACATCAACAGATGTGACGCGCTCGTTGAGTTTCAGCATTTTACTGACGGTTTTGGCCGGTTTATCAAGATGCCGAGCAATCTCGTCGACAGTCGGCTCGTGATCAAGCTGTTGCGCTAAATTCCGCTGCGCTTTCAAATAAATGTTCATTTCTTTAACAATATGAATCGGCAGGCGAATAGTTCTAGTCTGATTCATGATTGCACGCTCTATGGTCTGCCTGATCCACCAGGTTGCGTAGGTTGAAAATCTGAAGCCACGATCAGGATCAAACTTTTCCACTGCGCGGATCAGCCCCAAATTACCTTCTTCGATTAAATCGAGTAAAGGGAGCCCGCGATTTAAATAACGCCTGGAAATTTTCACAACCAGACGTAAATTGCTTTCGATCATAATTTTTCGGGCTTGTGGATCGCCCTGTTGAGTTCGTCTGCCGTAGATTTTTTCTTCATCCGCAGTTAACAGTTGGGATTTACTGAGTTCATTCAGATACGCTCGGGTAGCATCGAAAGTACTCTCATTTTGCGATTCGTTACTTTCTATTTCGGCCAGCTTAAAGGTTTCGTTCGGATCGATTTCGACAACTTCTTCATCGACATCATCAAAAGAAATGAAATCTGGAATATCCATATCTTTAATTACATCTATCGTTTCTTCCATCATGATTAATCTCCCAGGTATTTTGGCTTGCTGAATCGTTTATTTTTATTGGTACGTGTCTCGCCAGATAACTATTAATCCCTTAAAACTATTTAAATGCAGATAAGATTGAAACCCAACAACCGAACCGATATTGCTCACTGCCAAAACCAATTAAGTCAATAGTTCATTCTTAACAACATCATGCCTCTTCGTGTATTTCCGATCCGATCTAATTGAGGGCACTAACCTTAACGGCGAGTGCCAGTATAACTTTAAAAGATTTATCTTATAAATTGAATTTACTGATATTTTTGTGGCCCACATCTCTTTTTTGATTTTTATTCACAACGACCTCTCAGGTCATTTTTGCGACTAAAATCAGCAAGATCAAACTAAAATCCGAACCACTTCTAAATTATGAAAATAAGAAAGTGATGCGCATCACATATATTTAAAAGAACTGCAAGAACATACAATTCTGAAAGGAGCTTTTTCTGATCGTGCTTCTCAACGACCTAACAATGTTTTTTTGGCTTGATTAATTTGGGCCGCCAAATAATCTGAACCGCCTCGATCAGGATGAAAGCGCGAAATGAGTTTACGGTGGGCCTGAATAATTTCTTCTTCCGTGGCGCCGGGATTAAGCCCCAAAACCTCAAAAGCTTCCGTTGTTGTCATACCCGCTTGTCGAGATGGCCCAGGACCAGGCTTACCATATTGTGGATTGCCGGCTTTGAACCGCAACCAAATGCTATGAAGCTGCGGCGCGTACCTTAATATTAGCGGCATCGAGCGCACTAAAAACGCGAATATTACGCCAAATATCGCCAGCAGACCGCTAAGTTTTCCACTCAACATCAGTACAAGCAAAATCAGCGCAATCGCAACCCAGGCCAGTTGTTTAAGTCGTTTGCTGCGCAATTCGGCTGGTAGCTTCATAAATCCCGGCAGCATTAAAACTGCCAGTACCAATGCCAACAATATCACTATTCGTATCACCCGCACTCCAAACGCTTTAACCGACGAGCGCCATAATAACTTAGAATACGGCCAGTTCGACAAATGTAGAGAAGTCCATGTCCAACCCTTCTGTCCTCGGCTTCGCGGCCGCCAGCGGCACCGGCAAAACCAGTTTATTGACAAAACTTATCCCGATACTGAAAGCATATAATCTGCAAATCGGTGTAATCAAACACAGTCACCACGACTTCGAGATTGATCAACCCGGTAAAGATAGTTTTCGGCTGCGCGAAGCGGGTGCCACTCCGGTTATGCTGGTTTCCCGACACCGGCGTGCGGTAATCAGCGAATTGTCGGCAGATGGCGATATTTCGCTGACTGAACAGCTTGCCTTGTTTCCCAATGCAGGCCTGGATTTGATTTTAGTGGAAGGATTCAGGCACGAGAGCTACCCCAAAATTGAGCTGTGCAGACCAAGCCTAGGCAAACCGCTGCTTTACCCTGAAGACCCGTCGATTATCGCGATAGCAAGCGATCAACCCCTCTTAACACCACCCGGCTTACCGTGCCTTGATATAAACGATGCAGAGGCCGTAGCCAAATTCATTATCGAAATCTTTTTGAAGCGCCCACGTGACTAACATCTGCTACCCCAACAAACACGAGTTATTGAGCGTCGAACAGGCGCTTTTGGAAATCCGCGAAACGATCGAGACCGTCAACGAACACGAGCATATCGATTTGCCGCAGGCACTGGGCCGGGTAATTTCCGAGAGCGTGGCGTCGCCTATGGACATTCCATCTCAACGCACGGCGGCCATGGACGGTTACGCATTTGCTGCTGGCGATGTAGCTGCCGGGCAAGCGGCTAAATTGCAAGTAATCGGCATCGCATGGGCCGGACGGCCGTTCTTGGCGCAGCAGAGGCCGGGCCAATGCGTCAGAATATTCACCGGAGCGGTAGTCCCGGAATTTGCGGACAGCGTTATTGCCCAAGAACAAATTGAAATCGATGGTGACACTGTATCACTTCCCCTAGACTGGCAGCCGTATAAAAATATTCGTGCAGCCGGCAGCGACGTTAAACAGCATGAGGAATTAATTGCCGCACCGAAAAAGCTGACAGCTCGCGATCTAAGTCTATTGGCCGCCGCCGGCATCGAAAAAATCAGCGTAAAACGCAAACTCAACATTGGCTATTTTTCGACTGGTGATGAATTGGTCGCACTCGGAGAACCGCTAGCTGTTGGCCAAATCTATGACAGCAACCGCTATTTATTAGCCGGACTGCTATCCGACCCAAACCACACAGTCTCGGACTTGGGCATCGTCGCAGACGATCCTTTGAAACTCGAACAAACTTTCAAGGACGCAGCCCAGCACTATGACGTCATCATTTCCACCGGCGGAGCATCGGTTGGCGATGCGGATTTTGTCAAACAAACGCTGGAAAAATGCGGGCAGGTGAACTTCTGGAAACTGGCAATCAAGCCCGGCAAACCGCTGGCTTTTGGCAAAATCGGCCGCTGCTGGTTTTTCGGCTTGCCCGGCAATCCGGTTGCCGTATTGGTCACTTACGAGAAATTCGTAAAGCCGGGTCTGGAACAGCTTGCCGGCTTACCAGCCAGACAAGCATTGCGCTTGCGAGTCCGATGCGACAGCCGGTTAAAAAAATCGCCAGGGCGGCAGGAATATCAACGCGGCATCCTTTACCAGCAGGCTGGAGGCGAATTAGCCGTCCGTCTTGCCGGCCAACAAGATTCTCATCAACTAAAAGTAGCCAGTCAGTCCAACTGTTTTATTGTGCTGGATGCCGATAGTACGGGTATAGATGCTGGAGAAATGGTGACAGTAGAGCCATTTTCTGCGGTGTTATAAACAGCTGAATCCCCCAACCCAAGTAACAGCCGGAGTGTTCTGCGCGCTCCGGTTGGAAAACTCGAAACTCAAACAAATTGCCAGCCCATGCATGCGAACGGCAGAATATCTGATTACGCGGTGGCTTCCGCAAGATTACCTAAATAGCCATGTTTTCTAGCCAGATACTCGTCTACAAAGGCTTGCATCGGTTCGGCTTCATATTCGCGTAAACCGCTGACCGCTAGCTTCTTGAATCCGGAACCAACCACTTCGTCACCGCATTTAATTTGGAAATAAAGATACGCAGTGGCGCGCTTGCCGTTGACTTCCATTTTCGGTTCCAGCATTTCCAGACGCGGTTCGTGGAAGTCCATCCGGTTTAAGCTCAAGGTCATGCTTTCATAGATCACCAAAGGCCGGTCTATATTGAACATGACTTGCTCTTTGGCCAATAAAGGTACCAGCACATAAGGAAAGTTCTGCCCGGAAAACGCCACGTAGTCACGAATTAACGCTTCGATTAAAGCCGGATCTCGGATCACATCGCCGGAGCGCTCGATCTGCAAATAAGTCTTGCCTTGGTTGTCGGTCACATCGATTTTTTCGGCGTCGTCATCGGGAAAATTCAACAACACGCCATGACCGACCATCCCGGAAAAAATGAAGTGCATGTTTCGGCTAAGGCCGTATTTGTCCAACACTAACGAGAATAATAAATCGCCCGGCACACAAAAACGTTTTGCGTCTTCGTCGTGCAAGGGGTTGAAGTCATGGGCGACTTCCTTGGCAAACATACTGGCCTGCGCGGCGCTGATGGCGACACTGCCATCCTGAATGGCATAGTACTCTTTTAGAAACATAGCTTTATTAATTGTTTAGTAACGAGGAACAGACGGATCGCAAATCACGGACCAGGCGTCGATGCCGCCCTTCAAGTTGAACAATCTTTGCAGTCCGGAATGCTGCAAAAAATGGCAGGCTTGCTGGCTACGCATACCGTGATGACAAATCACCACCACGTCTCGGTCAGCCGGCACTTCGTCGAAGCGCGCGGGTATTTGTTGCAGAGGTATTAATACGCTACCGGCTATCTTGGCATAGGCAAACTCGTGGGGCTCCCTAACGTCTAGTAAAAATACCGACGGGTCGTCCTGTAAATGTTGTTTTAGCTGCTCTGGCGTGTATTGGTTTATGGGCATATGAATCTTTCCAGTCTTTGAAGCGCGGCGGCCATTCTATCGATTGAGGCGGTATATGCAAATCGAATGTGCTTGTGAGCCAAATACTGGCCAAAGTCTTTGCCTGGCGTTACCGCCACCCCTTCCTGTTCGAGCAGCTGCTTGGCAAACTCAAAACTATCGTCGGTAAACGCACTGCAATCTGCGTAGATATAAAAGGCCCCTTGTGGTTTGCAGGCAATTTTAAAACCCAGCCGTAACAGGTTGTCGTAAAGAAAATCCCGGCGTTTCTCAAACTCGTCACGGCGGCGATGCAATTCCGCCATATTTTCAGCACTGAAACAGGCTAAAGCCGCGTACTGTGAATGGGTAGGTGTGGAGATAAAAATGTTTTGCGCCAGTTTTTCCACCGCGTCGATAAAATCTTCCGGCACGATCAACCAACCGATACGCCAGCCGGTCATGCCAAAGAACTTGGAAAAGCTGTTGATGATAAATACGTCATCGCTGAACGCCAAAGCGCTGCTGACGGTTTCGCCGTAAACCAAGCCGTGGTAAATCTCGTCCGAGTAAAAACAGCCCCCTAAAGCATGCGTCTGCTGAATCGCAGCGCGTAGCGCATCGTTACCGATGACGGTGCCGGTCGGATTGGAAGGCGAAGCGACTAATACGCCTTTGCTGGCCGGCTGCCAGTGCAGTCGAATCAATTCGGCGTTGAGTTGATAAGCCGTTTCGGCGCCAACATTCACGAACTGAGTCTTACCGTCGAACAATTGCACGAAATTATCGTTACAGGGATAACACGGATCGGCCATCAAGATTTGTTCGCCCGGATTTAAACTAATCCCAAACGCCAGCAAAAACGCGCCGGACGCGCCGGGGGTAATGAAAACCCGTTTCGGATCCAGATTTACTCCATATTGCGCTTGGTAATAATCGGCGATGCTTTGACGCAATTCCGGCAATCCGGCTGCAGCGGTGTACTTGACTTCCCTACCCTGCATGAACGCATTTCCAGCGGCTAATATTGCCGGCGGCGTTTCGAAATCCGGCTCACCGATTTCCATATGAATAATGTCCCGGCCTTCTTGTTCCAGCTGCTTGGCGCGCTGTAATAATTCCATCACATAAAATGAGCTGATGCCGCGCATTCGCTCGGCGACGTGGTGTTTCATGTCCAAATTCCGTTAGTAGAAAGCGCCTTCATAATAACAAACTTCTTGCTTGGCCCCGGCTATTCTGTTAAAAAGCCCCGATTTTTTTATAGACCGCCAGGAGTCATTGGATGAACAATACTAACCCTGCCGCATCGGAATTTACTTTTAAGCCTTATGAGGAAAAAGAAGGCGAAGAGTACATGAACGAGGCGCAGTTGAGCCATTTTTCCGCCATCTTAAATAAATGGAAGTCCGAATTAATGATGGAAGTGGATCGCACCGTCCACCACATGCAGGACGAAGCGGCCAACTTTCCGGATCCCAACGACCGGGCTACGCAGGAATCAGAGTTCAGCCTGGAGCTGCGCACCCGCGACCGCGAACGTAAGCTGATCAAGAAGATCGACGAATCATTGAAGGAAATTGAGTCCGGAAACTACGGCTATTGCGAAACGTGCGGTATCGAGATTGGTATTCGCCGTCTGGAAGCCCGTCCAACTGCTACCCTGTGCATCGATTGCAAGACACTCGATGAAATCAGGGAAAAACAATTGGGTTAACTCTGCCCACAGCAACATCTTATATCGGCCGGTTTGCGCCCTCGCCTACCGGCCCACTTCACCTCGGTTCTCTATACACCGCACTTGCCAGCTATCTGGATGCCCGTCAGCATAAAGGGCTATGGCTGTTACGCATCGACGATCTCGATACGCCGCGCAATATGCCGGGAGCCAGCGACGCGATTCTGAATTGCCTGCAAAGCTTCGGCTTGTATTGGGACAGCGAGGTGGATTATCAAAGCCATCATCTTGAGCAATACGAGCAGGCCATTGTCGAATTGCAAAGCCGGCAGGCACTTTACCCTTGCACCTGTAGCCGCAGCTTATTGGCAAATTCGCCTTTGATTTATCCAGGTTATTGCCGCAAAAACCCGCAATCGACTGATGCGCCACATGCACTACGAGTAAAAACGGCGGAATTTTGTCCGCGCTTTGTTGATGACTTGCAGGGTGAAATCAGCCAAAATCTGGCAGGCCAGCACGGCGATTTTATCGTCAAGCGTAAGGACGGCATCATTGCTTACCAATTAGCTTGTGTTGTTGACGACCAACGGCAAAAGGTCAATCGGGTGGTGAGAGGTTACGATTTATTGGATTCGACCCCTAAACAGCTGTATTTACAGCATTTGCTGGGTTACCCGACGCCGCAATACATGCATATTCCGCTGATTGTCGACCAAGAAGGCCATAAGCTGAGTAAGCAGACCCGAGCGGAAGCCGTCAATCCCAATCAAGCCGGACCAACCTTGTTTCTGCTGCTAACCTTACTCAAGCAAAATCCACCACCCGATTTGCGGCTGGCCGCAATCGACAGTATTCTGGAATGGGCCATCGAACACTGGCAAGCCGAGCGTTTGACGAGCACCCAAGCCGTTTCTGCCTTACAACACAGTTAATAACGTTCAAAGAAGGAGGTTACGTTATGTCAGACCAAAAAATTTATCCGGTTAACCCGCAGATTGCCGCCAACGCGCATATCGACAGTGCCGAGTACCAGCGTCTATATCAGCAGTCGATAAACGAACCGGAAACTTTTTGGGCTGAGCAGGCCGCCGAATTTTTGGACTGGCATCAGCCTTGGCAGCAGGTACTGCAATACGACTACCCCAAGGGCGAAATACAGTGGTTCCTGGGCGGCAAACTCAATGTCACCGTCAACTGTCTGGACCGACACCTGGAAAAACGCGGCGACCAGGTAGCGATCATTTGGGAAGGCGACGACCCTGCGCATGATCGTCAACTGACCTACCGCGAATTACACACCCAAGTTTGCCAATTCGCCAACGTCCTGAAAGCCCATGGCGTACAAAAAGGCGACAGAGTCTGTATCTATCTGCCGATGATCGCGGAAGCGGCGGTAGTTATTTTAGCCTGCGCGCGTATCGGCGCGGTGCATTCCATCGTCTTCGGCGGCTTTTCGGCCGATGCCTTACGTGATCGTGTCATCGACGCCGATTGCCGGGTCTTGATCTGCGCCGACGAGAGCTTTCGCGGCGGCAAAATTGTGCATTCTAAATTGAATGTCGATAAAGCCGCCAAGCAATGCCCCAATTTGCATACCGTGATAGTGATCAAGCATACCGGCCACGACATCCCCTGGACCGCAGGCCGCGATATTGATTATCGCGAAGCGATGCAATCCGCATCGACCGATTGCGAACCGGTGATGATGGACGCCGAAGATCCGTTATTTATCCTGTATACCTCCGGTTCCACCGGCCAACCGAAGGGTGTGCTACACACCACCGGCGGTTATTTGCTGTATGCGGCCATGACCCATAAATACGTGTTCGATTACCAGGAAGGCGATGTTTACTGGTGCACGGCCGACATCGGCTGGATTACCGGCCATTCCTACGTGCTGTACGGGCCATTATGCAATGGCGCCACCAGCTTGATGTTCGAGGGCGTACCGACTTATCCGCATCCCGACCGCTTCTGGCAAGTCATCGACAAACATCAGGTTAATATTTTTTACACCGCGCCAACCGCAATCAGAGCGTTGATGGCCCAGGGCGACGATTTTGTCACCCGCACCAACCGCAGCTCATTACGTATACTTGGCAGCGTTGGCGAACCAATCAATCCGGAAGCCTGGGAATGGTATTATCAGGTAGTTGGTAGTACACGTTGCCCGATCGTAGACACGTGGTGGCAAACCGAAACCGGCGGCATTCTCATCACCCCCTTACCGGGCGCGACGCCGTTAAAACCCGGCTCAGCCACATTGCCGTTTTTCGGCGTAAAGCCGGCGATACTCGATCCGGATGGCAATATCATGGAAGGCGAAGCGGAAGGCGTACTGGTGTTGACCTATCCCTGGCCAGGACAAGCGCGCACCGTTTATGGCGATCATGCGCGCTTTATCGACACTTATTTCGCCAAGTTCCCCGGCTATTATTTCGCCGGTGACGGTGCCCGCCGCGACAAAGACGGCTATTACTGGATTACCGGCCGCATCGACGACGTATTGAACGTCTGCGGCCACCGCTTGGGTACGGCCGAAATCGAAAGCGCGCTGGTGCTGCATGACTTAGTAGCCGAAGCCGCCGTGGTGGGTTTTCCGCATCCGATCAAAGGCCAAGGCATCTATGCGTATGTGACACTGAACGTCGGCATCGAAGGCAACAGCAGCCTGAAAGGCGAGTTGAAAGACTTGGTACGCGAGGAAATCAGCGCTATCGCCCTACCCGATCTGATTCAATGGGCACCCGGCCTACCCAAGACCCGTTCCGGCAAGATCATGCGCCGCATCCTGCGTAAAATCGCCGCCAATGAATTTCACGATCTTGGTGATACCTCAACCTTGGCCGATCCTTCGGTCGTTGAGCAATTGATCGCCAACCGTCTGAAATTGCCTTAAGGTGAAAACACGGCTGGCTTTAGCCTATTTCGGTGTCATTCTGGTCTGGACTACCACACCGCTAGCCATCAAATGGAGCAGCATCGGCGTCAGCTTCGTATTCGGGGCGATGGCAAGAATGAGCACCGGACTGGCTTGCCTGCTGCTGTTATTGTTGCTTTTGCGTCGGCGTTTGCCGCTCAACCGCCCTGCTTTGATCACTTATCTGGCAGTGGCGATACAGCTTTACGGCAGCATGCTGATTACCTATTGGTCCGCTCAATTCGTGCCATCCGGCTGGATCTCGGTAATTTTCGGATTAAGCCCGTTTATGACCGCTTTCATGGCGGCGGCATATTTGCAGGAACGCAGCCTGGGTTGGGGCAAGTTATTCGCTTATTGTTTGGGTATGGGTGGGCTGGTGGTCATGTTCAGCTCGGCACTGGAATTGGATGAACTCGCTCTGCAGGGCTTGATCGGCGTGCTGGTGGCTACCTTCATCCACGCGGCTAGCGCGGTGTGGGTCAAGCAGATTGACGCACGTCTACCGGCTTTGCAATTGGTTACGGGCGGATTGTTAGTCGCGGTACCCTTGTATTTCGGCACCTGGTATTGGTTGGATGGCGGCTTATTGCCGGAAAATATTCCACAGCAAACCCTGTATTCCATTGCTTATCTTGGCGTAATTGCCACCACCCTGGGTTTTGCATTGTATTATTTTGTGTTGGCCAACATGCAAGCCACCAATGTGGCGATGATGAATCTAATGACGCCGATAATGTCCCTGGTGCTGGGTTATAGCGTCAACCAGGAACCGTTGACGATAAAAACCATGGCCGGCACCGCACTGATTATGTGCGCACTATTGATTTACGAAATCGTCAATCGCCGGCAACAACGGAATGGCGGGTAATCGCCACTCCGCCGTCTGCGAACTAAATTTTGCTAACGCGCTGCTGCAGGTACGCGGCAAATTCTGATTTAATTTCCGGGTGCAGCAAACCATACTCAACATTAGCCAACAAGAAACCGAATTTTGATCCGCAATCGTAGCGATTACCTGCAAATTCGTAAGACAGCACTTGCTCGTCTTTCATCAACGCGGCAATCGCATCGGTCAATTGAATTTCGCCGCCTGCGCAACGGCCGGTATTTTCGATTTTTTCAAAAATCGCCGGGATCAGAATATAACGACCAACAACGGCGATGTTAGACGGCGCCACTTCATTTTGTTTAGTTCCAAAGCTGATGCATTGTTACCATATGATTATAATAAAGAGTTATGCCGAACGGTAACTCATACGGGAATCAATCGGGTATCAGTGTTTTATAACGTGGGGACGATTTTGGTAAAGGCTACGGAGTCGGATACCACAACCACAATCCCCACTATGGGCAGATCAATGCCCTGCTTCGCCGGCAAAGAAGATTTCTTTGATCATGGCAGTTACTGCTCTTAAAATAAGTTAAGCCATATTCATGCGATAATACGCGCATGAAATGCAAACGAGATTCCGACGGTCGAGAAATCGACCACCATACCCTGCAAGTGATGCGTCAGCAGGCGGTCAAAGCAGTGAAAAACGGGCAGACCGCTGCCAGCGTAGCGGCAGTCATGGGCGTCAACATCCGCACGGTGTTTCGCTGGCTGTCAGACTTTGCGACCGGCGGTCAAAATGCTTTGCTGGCCAAGAAAATCACCGGTCGCCCACCCCTGGTGACCCCCGACGAAATGCGCTGGATTGCCGAAATGGTGCGGGATAAAACGCCCTGGCAGATGAAACTGGAGTTTGGCTTGTGGACCTTGTCGTTGATCGGCGAAGTCATTTACCGCCAGTTTGGTAAGCGCCTGACCGCGCCAAGCGTGGGTCGGATCATGCGGATTCTCGGCTTTACCCCGCAAAAACCCTTATATCGGGCTTGGCAGCAAGACCCGGTGTTGGTGGAAAAGTGGCAGGCTGACGAGTTTCCAGCCTTGAAGGCAGAAGCTAAACGCACCGGCGCGGTGATTTATTTTGCTGACGAAGCGGGCGTCCGTTCTGACTTTCATGCTGGCACCACCTGGGCGCCGGTCGGGCGAACGCCCGTCGTGAAGTCGACCGGGTGACGCTACGGCTTGAATCTGATCTCGGCGGTCAGTGCGCGGGGCGATTTTCGCTTCATGGTGCAAGAAGGCAACGTCACCGCCGAGGTGTTTGTGGAATTCTTGAAGCGCCTGCTGCGCGGTGCCGAACAGCCGATCATTCTGGTTGTCGACGGGCACCCGATTCACAAGGCCAAGACCGTAAAAACCTTTGTGGAACAGCAGCAAGGCCGGCTGAAATTGGCCTTTTTGCCACCGTATGCGCCGCAATTGAATCCGGATGAACAGGTCTGGGGCTACATCAAGCCGCGTGTCGCCAAGCAGATGCCGGAGAATAAAATTGAATTAAAGAAACTCGTTCAATCGGCCATGCACCGATTACAGAAACTCCCGGATGTCGTGAAATCTTTCTTTAGGCATCCGGAATGTCGATATGCTGGCGAGTGACAATACTTTCTTTATGAGCAGTATCTGCAGGATTGGGTTGCCGCTATTTTCTCATCTGATGATTTGTTCGAGGCACCCAAATGTAGCTGTACTTTTGTCCTATAATTAACTGTGCAGATAAATATTACAAAATTTTCAACATTAAAATTACAATACGATGCTATCAAACAACGATTTACAGCAAATTAGCGAAAAATGTATTTCAGAATCACAAATTGTTTATCAGCTTAAAAGTTTTGAAACGGGTTTCCCGTTTTTGAAAATTATTAATGCTGCATCACCAGATCATGGTATTACGATTGCTTCGGATGCACAAATTAATGATTTGTTGGAAACATGGAATGCTTATTTAAAAAGCGATGCTTCAATACTCAAATTTGTTCCGGCATCGGGTGCGGCTAGTCGTATGTTTAAAGATTTATATGAGTTTTTGGATGCCGATTATGCCGAACCGACAAAACCTGCTGAAATTAAATTTATTACCGAAATTAAAAACTTCGCTTTTTACGATGCTTTGAACGAATGTTGTTTGAAAAATAATAATAAAAGTATTGATGAGCTGATTGAAAATGGAGAGACGAAAGCCATTGTATCTAATTTATTAAACAGTAATGGCTTGAATTATGGTGCTTTGCCTAAAGGCTTACTTTTATTTCACACCTATAACAACGAAAAACGTACTTCGCTACAGGAGCATTTGGTGGAAGGTGGATTGTATGCTTCTAATGCATCGAATGAAGTAAATATTCATTTCACAGTTTCAACTGAACACCGTCAACTGTTTGAAAAACATGTAAATGATACGCTTCCTGAATACGAAAATGTACTGGGTAAAAAATTCAACATCAGTTTCTCAGAACAAAAGCCATCGACTGACACTATAGCTGTCGACGAACAAAATCAACCATTTCGCGAAAATGGAAAATTAGTTTTTCGTCCCGGAGGACATGGCGCTCTTATTGAAAATCTGAACGATTTGAATGCAGATGTGATTTTTATTAAGAATATTGATAATGTGGTTCCTGATTCGCTCAAAAGCCAAACAGTCAAATATAAGAAAGCTATTGCAGGTTTATTGATTAAACTTCAACAAAAAGCGTTTGAAAATCTTCAACTATTGGAGAACGATAACATCTCCATTTCAAGCTTACATGAAATTGCACTGTTTTGCGAAAAGCAACTTAATAACATTCACCCTGAAATTAACAAATTGAATGAAAGTGAATTAAAACAGTACCTAAAATCAAAACTGAATCGTCCGATTAGGGTTTGTGGTATGGTTAAAAATACCGGAGAGCCTGGTGGCGGTCCTTTTCTTACTGTAAATGCAGATGGAACCGTATCTACTCAAATTCTCGAAAGCTCGCAAATTGATTTATCAAATCCTGCTGAAAAAGCTAAAATGATGAATTCAACACATTTTAATCCTGTTGATTTGGTATGTGGAGTGAAAAACTATAAAGGCGAAAAATTTAATCTTTTACATTATGTCGACAACCAAACCGGATTTATTTCATCGAAATCCAAGGGTGGTAAAGAATTGAAAGCTTTAGAGTTGCCCGGACTTTGGAATGGAGCCATGAGCGATTGGAATACAATTTTTGTTGAAGTTCCTATCGAAACATTTAATCCGGTAAAAACAGTGAACGATTTGCTTCGTCCTGAACATCAAAAATAAGATAATTTGTTTCCAATTAAAATTATTGAATCATATTTATTCAAAAGGTTTATCACATTATTTGTAATGAGCTTTGTTATCTGCATACTTATTTTTCTCGATGCAGTTTCTTTGGAAACATGGCGAATTTAAAAGTGAAGTGCGCGATCTTTCTTTAACCTGCAGTTGCTATTTTCTACTCCGTATAGGTTAGGATGATCAGTTCCTTAAGGTTTTACTTTGACGAGCGGATGATGTGTGCCTAACCTTATGGCAAAATTAAATAAGCACTGTAAGGTCTTTGTTTTAGGCGATAATGTAAGTTTATTCCCAACTCTCAGCACGAGATATAGCAATGATAAGACTGTTATGCACCTTTTTGGTAGCATTGATACCGGTAAAACTGGCTTTTAGTCAGGATTTGCTGGAAACCTATCAGCTAGCGAAAGCCAATGACCCGGAATTTAAAAGCTCGGATATCAATAAGCTCGCTACCGCCGAGATCAAGTCGCAAAGCATCGCGCAGATGTTGCCGAATCTTTCCTTTAGCGCCAACAGCAGCCGCAATCGCCTGGAAAGTACCAGCTTTCTGGGAACCACCTTGCAGCATTACTGGGACAGCAAATTCGGTATCAATTTAAAACAACCGGTGTTTCATTGGGAACATTGGGTGCAGCTCGATCAAGCCGATAACAAAATTGCTCAGGCGGAAGCACAATTCCAGGCTAAACAACAAAGCCTGATCCGCAGAACCGCCGAGGCTTATTTCAACATTCTGGCCGCGCAAGACAATCTGGAATTTGCCAACTCGGAAAAAAAAGCCATCGAAAAACAATTGGAACAGGCCAAACAGCGGTTCGATGTCGGCATCATCGCCATTACCGATGTTTACGAAGCCCAAGCCGGCTATGACAGGGCTCTGGCCAGCGAGATCGAAGCACAAAACCTTTTGGATAATAGCAAAGAAGCCTTGCGGGAAATCATTGGTGAGAATGCCGCCGAACTAAACAGCTTACAAGCGCAAATCCCGCTTAGCCCACCAGCACCCGAGGATTTGGCGTCCTGGTCGAATACGGCTGAGAACAATAATTTCTCTATCGTCGCACAAATTAATCAAGCCGAATACGTCCGCAAAAACGTCGAGTTACAACAATCCAAACATCTGCCCACCCTCGACATCGTCGCGCAATACAGCGAAATGGACACCGGCAACCGCTACGGTTTACGCGGCGACAATGAAAGTTTCGGATTGCAACTGAACCTGCCTTTATACGAAGGCGGCGGCACCTCTTCCCGTAGCCGCCAAGCGGCCTACGAGTATGAAGCCGCCAAGGAAGATTTGACTAAAGTAAAACGCAGCATCAATCGCGGCGTTAAAGACGCATTTCGCGGCGTGGTTTCCAGCATCAGCCGGGTTAAAGCGCTAGACGCCACCAGCAAATCCGCCGAAATGGCCGTGGAAGCCGCTGAAGCCGGCTTTGAAGTAGGCACCCGCACCATGGTGGACGTACTCACCGAGCAACGTAATTTATATAAAGCCAAGAGCGATTACGCCAGAAGCCGCTACGACTATCTGATCAACGGTATCAAACTCAAGGAAGCGGCCGGCAGCCTGAATGAGCAGGATCTGGAACAGATCAATCAATATCTGCAGGGAACATTGAGTAAGAACTAGCCTACCCATTGAGTGCTCGAGGCCGCTCGTTAACATTACCGGTTTCGCCGCTCGCCAATGCCGGGCGTTATTGGCACAACCATGTGCTGACCATGTAGGTTTCGGCTATAACCGGTAAATGTTCTGGCTGAGGATGCTGTGAGTTTCCAAACCTTTGCTATAGCGGGAAAGATACGCTTTACTTCGTTTACCGCATCCTCAACGGCTGAGGCCGCATGCAGCCAAGATCCGGCGGCAAGCAGCCCGCCGTAACCTTAATCGATTCATGCAAGCCTCGGAATCATCCCGTCATCGCTTTTAGCCTTGCGCGCAAGCCTTTTAAGCTCGCGCACGAGACTTTTCGCTATCGTCGCAAGGCTTTTTGGGTTGCGCGCAATTCTAAAAGCCTTGCGGACTCACTTAAAAGTTTTGCGGGCAACACAAAATCATTTGTTCGCCGGGCAAAACGCCTAGCGTGCAAGGCTATTAAGCTTGCGCACAAGCTATTTTGCTATCCTCGCAATGCTTTTGGGTTTGCCCGCAACCCACCAAGCCTTGCAGGCAAAGCAAATTGATTTACTCGCCCGGCAAAATGCCTTGCGCGCAAGGCGTTTTGGTTTGCACGCAAGAGAATTTGGCTTTCGCGACTAGCAAAATGCGATTCTCGTTTGGCTCCAAGGCTTACTAACGGGGAACAGCTAACCACCCCTGCGGAAAATATGGCATCTGTTCGGGAATTAGATATAGTCGATCACGTTATTTGTGGTGGGGTTTGACGGCCATCGGCCAAAAGCCGCCAAACGATACAAAAACGCCAATCGCAAATGTCCACTCAAAAGCAGACGTAGAGTTTTGTAAGTTTACGAACCGTGCCAATCGCGAAAGATGCGCTTCACGTTGTTCGACGCATTCTGCGGCCCTCCCCTGTTAGATGCATTAGATTTGTAAGGAGTCAAATCCTATGCCAGAATTACTGAAAACACGCGCGAACGTAAGATTAGCGAAGCTAGAAGTATATTTGGTTGTCGAACATTGTTTGCCTACGCTTTGTGCTGTCGCAAATTTACAGATGGTTAAGTAGCCTGCTGCAATCGTGCATTAACGTTATCTCGTCATTGACTGAAGTCAATGACGCTGATCCAAGTATTAAATACCTATACTTGAACCTTATTTGGAATCTTATTTGTGGGAGTTAGGCATGATTAAAGCAGAACAACTAGGAGAGAAGAGTGTTTTGTTTGGGATAATTTCAGCACTAATATATACTGCAAAACAAACCTATGGCGGGATAGTAAAAGATGCTGGACAAGAAACTGCGGTACTTGCAACAACAGTAATTATTCTTTCAATAATCAGCCTAGAATTTAAATTGTATGAAACTAGAAAAAGCATCAATAAAAGTCCGATAAGTATATTAATTTTTTTATTTTTATATCATTTGGTTGCAGCTTTCATGCGTTCTATAGCAGCAAGATTACAAGCTCACAATATTCTGAAGAGAAAAACTCTTTAATTTCGAGGTTTTCAAGTTTAAAAGGCGCAGCAATCAGTAGTTTTGAAAAAGAAAAAAAGGAAAAAAAACTCGAAATAAGCCAAATAGAACAAAAAAAACAGGCACTGTTAACGGAGCTAAGGACTGGGTTCGGTAATGAGGCAAGAAAAATCACAAAAGACTTAGAAAAAAAATACGGAATTGCTTTTACAAATGAGGATAAAAATTCGCTCGGAGATGTAGGAAAAAGAATAGATGATTATATTTCTAAAAATTATTCAGACATCCAATTTTATCAGGACTCGATTAAAAACATTGAAACTAACATTAAAGGCTTGGAAAATGAAAACGCGAGCAGCGAATCAATAAAAAACTTTATCTTGCAATATAACGCAGTTGGAAATGGCCTTAAGAATATTTTCCAAAATTTTAACTTTGAAAACTATTTGTCAGATATTGATAGAATTGGGACTGTTTCTTACACGCTAGCAACAGTTGCCAACCAAAGCAAACTTAGTGATGTCAACTATAGTTTATTAGTGACAACGATACTTGAGTTTTCTCCGATTATTTTAATATTCGTCAGTACGTCTGGTGCTACCACAAGGTCTCGGTCTGTTTTTCGTCCACCAAATCCTTCAGACAATGACGAACTCAGTGTATTAATAGACACAAAAGAACTAAAGGAATAAAAATGTTCGGTAAAAATTATTTTCTGGAAAACAACTCAAACGCTTTGCTTTTATTTGGTGTTTCTGGCGCAGGAAAGACATGTTTTATTACTGCATTGATGAAATATCTTTACAATAAAAATGCACTTTTAATTGATAGCGAGCATGATAAAGATGGGGCGAAACACTTCTACAACCTTATTAAAGAGTGGTCAAATAACAAACTTCCGTCAATTACACCCACAGATCAACTTAGAGGTATTAATTTTGCCATAACAAAGAATAACAGTTTGGCAAAATATAGGATCTTTGATTTATCCGGCGAAAGCATAGCTTCAATTGAACGAAATTTTAATTCCACAATTGAAAGCCTTGTTAATAACAATGAAACATCAGTGACTGTATTTATATTTATTGATCCAACCAAGCCCAGTTTAGATCAGGATCTTCTGCTTCATCAACTCTATCTCAGACTTGTAAATCATTATAACTACAACTTTAATAATGTTGCACTTGTTTTAACAAAATCTGATACTTTAAATCCCAATATCAAGTCCAAGCCACTTTCCAGCTACATTGAAAAAGATTTTACAGGCACCTTTAATTGGATAAACAAAAATGTCGCCAATAAGAATTTTTTCATTTTTAGCATTGGTGAGCAAGACTCTGGTGACAATAAGTTCATAATTAATCAAGATAATAAATATTGTGAAGATGTGGTGGATTGGCTATTTTCACACTCATTAAAAGAAAATCAAAGCCTAGAAGTCAAAAGCATAAAAAGTGTCGCAAGTTTCTTCCTAAAAAACAAAAAAATTATTTCTGAAGTTTTTGAATTAATTATAAAAAAATGACAATGCGTAGCAATGTTTTTGTTTTTACGTTTGGTTTTTTGGAAGTTTTCGGCCTAAAAATCTTTGAAGAAAAGCATATTTTTAATGCGGCTGCAGATATTAACAATGGTACTTTAATAAGCCATTTATGGCCGGACAGCAAATTAAAAATATTAGAAAATGGTGCTCTTGTTAGATTTAAGAGCATTGTAATTAATAATATGGAATACAGGACCATAACTTATTACAAATTTTGCAAGGATAGCGATAATAGGGATGCGTTTTTCGGTTGCGGGATAGCATATATAAGAGATAAATTCACCATTGACGTCCGTCGCTGTATATTGCAGCTGAATTCCATTAATACTTCTTTGTCGAATCAATTAAATCAACAGCTTTTTTTTGAAAGAGAGCCTATAAGTAGAACAGATATTCTTGATGAATTAATGTCCATTGTTAATAGCCAAAAAACTTTAGAAACAAGAAGTTATTCTAACGAAGCGATATTGCTCGACATTGAGGGAGACAGTGAAAATAGAAATATATTCAATGAACTTGATTTGCTAAATTATTTTTCATCTTGTAGTCAAGAAATTTATTTAGCCTTAAAAAACATTGAATATAAATATCAAAATAGTTCAATAGAGGAGCTTAAAGAGCTTTTAAAAAATACTGGCAAAAAATTAGATACTTCAGAACCTGGGCATCAAGAAGATAAATATAGATCAAGATCCAACAATATAATTCCAAAGATCAGATCATTAAAACAGCGCTTATCAATCAACCTAATTCTCAATTTAATTATTTTCGCAATTGGTCTGTTGAGCGCGCTGATTTTTTTAAACACAATTGAAATTAAAAAAGAAATAAGTAACATTTGCGCACCCCAAAATTCTGACAAAAAAGCAGAAGAGCCGCCCAATGATATTAATAACAATCCCTTTAATCAACCTAAATTAAGCGGTATTTCAGATCTCAAAGTTAAGCGAGCAAAATTAATCAACGACTTAAATGAAATAAATGAACAGATTAATAATCTAACAAATAATTCAAATTAATGCATTATAGTCAGGGCCGTAGGGTGGATAAGCGAAGCGCCATCCCCCATAGGAACGCAAACAGGTGGATGGCGCTTCCCTTATCCACCCAACAATTTTTATTATTTGAATGGCTGATTTAAATTTTAAACCGACATTCAAGATAAATACACGAACTTACTCCTTGGGTCGGTTTCAATAAATTCCCATTTCAAAATACTATCATTCGCCAGTGGCGTAAGTCTCGCTGAATCCATGACCCAAAGTGTTACCTATAAAATCCAAACACATGGGCTTTGCTTTATTAAAACTTACGGCAGGTCAAAATAGCTTTAGCAAACACCCCGTCACTGCTTTCCAGCAAACTAAAGTGTTGTTTGGCGCGGGTGATGCCGGTGTAAATTAATTCGCGGGTGAGCACCGGGCTGATGTTTTCCGGTAAGACCAAGGCCACGTGATTAAACTCCGAGCCCTGCGACTTATGCACGGTGATGGCGAAAGCGGTTTCCACATCCGGCAGGCGCATTGGCGAGATCCAGCGTATTTTCAGATTGGCCGATGGCTCGGTATCGGCACTGGGAAATGCCACTTTAAGCTTACCGCTACTGTCTCGCAACGCAATCCCAATATCGCCGTTCATTAGTCCCAGATTGTAATCGTTGCGGGTGATCATCACCGGCCGGCCTTCGTACCATAGCGCCTGCTTGGCTTTGGCAAACAACCATTCTTCGATGCGCTGATTAAGGCCTTCCACACCCCACGGCCCTTTCCGCAATGCCGACAGCACCTGAAACGCATCGAAGGCGGTTAACACTTGCATGGCCCATTCGTCGTACTGCTCCGCACTGTCCGGCCGGCCAGCATTGATTTGCGCCAGATAATAGCCATACCCTGGGCGGGCGGCGTCCCCGCTATTAATCACCAGTTTTCTTAACAAACTATCGGCGGCCTCCGGGCTGGGCTGTTGCCGTAAGGCGATATATTCTGCCCGCGGTTCGGGTAGCAAATCGGGGTACTGTGCCGTGTCAGCTAAGATGGCCTGAGCCTGCAAGGCGTCGCCCTGATTCACGGCTTTAGCCAGTTGGCCGATGCCGCTATGTGCATCGAAACGATGACTGTGCCGCAACATGACGGTTTGTTGATTGATCGCAGAACCGGGCGCTACGGCAGGTTTGAGTTGTTCGCCGGCATAATCAGCAATCCAAGCCAGCGTTTCCGCATCATAAGCGGCGTGTTCGGCGCCGCGACATAAATCCCCCATCACCGAACCGGCCTCGACGGAAGCTAATTGATCCTTGTCGCCTAGCAAGATCAGCTGGGCGTTTGCCGGTAAAGCCTCCAATAGCGACGCCATCATTTCCAGATCTATCATCGACGCCTCATCGACGATCACGATGTCGGCGACGATAGGATTGTGACGATCATGCAGAAAGCGCCGCGAATTATGCCGGCTGCCCAGCAAGCGGTGCAAGGTGCTGGCCTTTCGGGGAATAGTTTGTTTAATGCTGTCGTCGATAGCCAAGTTATCGAGTGCCTTGGCAATCGATTCGCTGACCCTGGCCGCCGCTTTGCCGGTCGGTGCCGCCAGCAAGATATTCAGACTTTTGGGTTTATCGGTTTCCTGTTGCGCCAGTTCAATCAATAAGGCCAACAATTTGGTCAAGGTAGTGGTTTTGCCGGTACCCGGCCCGCCGGTGATGATGGCAAAGCGGGCGCGCAAAGCCAGGACACAAGCAACTTTTTGCCAGTCCGGGCTTTCCGAGCTGGCGGGAAACAGCGTTTGCAAGCGTTCCGCCAAGGACGCCGGCAGTTGGTCCCGCGCCGGTTGCAGACGTTGCATAATGCAGGCTTGCGTGATTTGTTCGTAGTGCCAGTAACGCCGCAAATACAGCCGGTTGCCCGCCAAAACCAACGGCGTATCGCCCGCTCCTGATGACACCAGTCTTGATTGTGATAGTGCCCCTTGCCAGACCTCAAGACTATATACTTTTAAGCGTGCCAACTCGGCCGCCGCCGCGTCCTGCTCAATTGCCCAGGCATCATCTGCGGGAATAGCCAGCGTCATCCCCGGTTGCTCACAGAGTTTTGCCAAGTCCAAATATACTTCGCCTCTATCCAGCTGATGGCTGACCAAGGCCCCCGCCCATAGCACTTGGTCAGACGCCGCCGGGTCGAGATCCAGCAAAAAACCGACGAAGGCCCGATTCAAATGACTTAACCAGCCTTTCGCTACCCAGTGTTGCATGCTCGCTTGCGTGGTCATGACGACGCTCCAAACAAGGCATCCAAACCCTCGATCAAGGCTCTGGGTGGTTTATCGAATACGCGCCCTGCCCTTGGCCCTAAAGCGCCTCTTAAAAACAAATACAGGCCCCCGCCGATGTGGGTATCGTAATCGTAAGCAGCACCCAATCTGACTTTCAGCAAACGATGCAAGGCCAATAAATACAAGCTGTATTGCAGATCGTACCGCTTAGCCAACATCGCCGCAGTCAAGGCCTCCTGCGTATACGCCGCGTCGTCGGCACCCAAACTGTTGAATTTATAATCGACCACGTAGTACCGCTGATCGTGCACGAACACCAAGTCGATAAAACCTTTTAACAGCCCGTTTACTTGGCCGGGCAGTAAGCCCGGACGAGCTTGCCCGCCGAAGGTGTGGCGGCTGACCACGCGGTCCAGTTCCTCAGTGTCCACGGTATCGGCACCCAGCAGAAATTCCAGCTCGGCTTGATAGGCATTAGCTTCTAACGTAGCCAAACTAACATTGGCGTCCTCCAGCAAGGGCATGTGCAACCAGTGCGACAAGGCCGAACCGATGACAGCATGTTTGTTCTCCCATTCGCCGATAAATCGCTTTTGAATCAATTCTTGTCTTAAGGCAGGATTTGCCGACACACTGGAAAAACCGCGTTGCGCGCATTCCTCCAGCAGATCGTGAATCAACACGCCGGGGCCAGCGCCTCTGGGCAAAGCGTGGACACCGGACAAGGGTCTACTGAGCGCCGCAGCAATTTCGGCTTCGTCGTTTTGCTTATCGTCTTGGGCGGTTTCAAACTCAGGCAACAGCCGAGACTGATCTTCCGCAGGCGTCAGGTGGTCCGCGATGTGCAAGGCGCTATAGCTGGCTATCCACCAATTACTGAATACTTTACTGAGCGGCACGCGCGCATCAAAGCCACCCTCGTCTGCCAAAACCGGGCTATAGCGCGCGTCGTCAATTTCCGGTAAAGGCTTAATCGAAATTGCTGCGCAGCTGCCTTTCAGTTCAATCAGTCGCTCGGCTAAGACGCTAATAGGCATTTTTGCCTGCCAATTGAGTAAGGCACCCAGCGCCGATTTTTCCAACTGGCAATCCTTGGTACTGCCGGACTTGACCGGAGCAATACCCAACCAACAAGCATGCCGGGCTCGGGTCATCGCCACATACAGCAAACGCAAATCTTCCTGCAACCTTTCTTCGTCGCTGATGGATTTGATCTGCTCTTGTTTATGCAAGTCGATTTGCAAATCCTGATTGTCGTCGTGATAGCGGTAATAGGCATTGAAGCGGCCGCCAACTTCCCGAAAGCTGCAAATAAACGGCAAAAATACCAACGGGTACTCCAGGCCTTTGGATTTATGAATGGTGACGACCTTAATCAAATTGGCATCACTCTCCAGCCTGATGATACCGTCATCGCCGGCTTGGCTACCGCCGGCCTCTATCGCCTCAGCCAGATACCTGATCAGGGCTTGCTCGCCTTCCAACTGGGTGCTGGCGCGTTGTAACAATTCAGCCAGATGCAACAGATTGGTGATGGAGCGTTCGCCTTCGTTGTCGTCAGCCAGACGCGCATGTAAGCCATAATCGTTAATCAATTGCCGCAGCGCGGGCAAAATACCGTCCCGTTGCCAGCGTTGTTGATACGTCAGAAAGCGTTCCAGATGCAATTCCCAGCCGGGTTCGTCCAAGGCCAGTGCGTGCAGCGCTTGGTAAGACCAAGCAAAGGTCGCCGAACTTAAGGCCGCGCGCACCTTGCGCTCATTACGCGGCTCGGCCAGGGCATTTAACCAAAGCAACATGTCGACCGCTTCGCCACTGGCAAAGATGGAATCGCGCTCCGACAGATAAACGCTGCGCAAGCGGCGGCGCGCCAAAGCGTTGCGTATCGCCGTTGCTTCGGTGCCGCTACGAACCAGGATAGCGATGTCCCCAGGCTGCAACATTTGTATACCGGATGCAGATTTAAACCCGGCTTGCCCTGCATCAGCCGCATTCAACAATTTGACAATCTGGCTGGCCGTCACCTCCGCCAGCCTTTCCCGATAAGCCGGCATGCCGACCGCATCCGCGCTTTCCCAATGCCACAGGGTCAACGCCGGGGCGGCTTGCTTATCGATAAGCCATACCTCGTCGCGACCTTGGGCCTTGACCGGCAAAAAAGGTAACCGATTGTCCTGTTCGGTTTTAAAGCGGAATGCGCCGCGCTCTTGCTGATCGGCGTGCAAAAACACCTGATTGACCGCGTCGACCAAAGCCTGAGTGGAACGGTAATTGGTGCCCAGGGTGTAATGCCGGCCTTGGGTGTCGCGGTGAGCCTTAAGATAAGTGTATATATCCGCGCCGCGGAACGAGTAGATAGCTTGTTTCGGGTCGCCGATCATCAAACAGGCAAAATCACCGTCGGCTGGCGTGGCGTAGAGCGCGGAAAAAATCCGGTATTGCAGCGGGTCGGTATCCTGAAACTCGTCGATCAACGCAATCGGATACTGCTCGCGAATCACCTGAGCCAGCCTGTCGCCATTGCGGCCTTGCAGCGCGTTATCCAAACGAACCAGCATGTCGTCGAAGGTCATCCTGGCGATGCGTTGCTTTTCAAAATCGTAACGCTGCCTAATCCAATGCACGGCGTGCTTGATCAGCTCGACTTTTAAACTCGGCAATGCCGCCAGTTGCTCGGGCAAGCGGCCAATCGCCGCAAAACCGGGATGGTCCGGCGGCGTTTGTCCGGGGTTGGCTAACTTAGCCATACCGGCCGGCGACAGATTCTCAAAGCCCTTGCCGATGTCCAGCATATCCTGCGCCGGGTCCAGGCTCCATGCCTCGATTTTGTCCAGCCAGTTGCGGCGGTTAGTGGCGTTGTAATTTTTTGCGGGCAGCACTTTGGTTTCTATTGCTGCCTCTAAGAGTTCGCGGACTTCAGGCAGCCAACTTAGCCAAGGCGCTTTTAAAGCCTGTAGCTCAGTCTTCCGAATGGACGCCACTGCGGCAATCAAGGCATTGATGGGCTGACCGTCGGCCAAGCTAGACGGTATCGGCTCGGCGTTACCCAGCAGCGAACGCACCGCCAGCAGTAATTCGTCCGGATGCTTGAACAACGTATACAGGCTAGCAAAATCGGCATCGTTGGACATGTCGTAATAAAAACTGCGCCAATAGTCCCGCACCACCTCATTCAGCAATTCGGTATCGTTGGTGTTGACTTCCTGCCGGAACAAACTGCCGCTATCAAAAGCATGTTGTTGCAACATGCGGTTACACCAACTGTGGATGGTGTAAACCGCCGCCTCGTCCATCCAGTTGGCCGCCAATTCCAGACGGCGGGCGCAGGCCGGCCAGTCTACTTCAGGATAAGCGCCACGGATGTCTTGCAAGAAGGCATCCTTCGTCGGCAGTTGCTGACGAAAAAACCGTGCGGCCTGGCTCAAGCGTTCGCGTATCCGTTCCCGCAGTTCCTTGGTGGCGGCTTCGGTGAAAGTCACCACCAAAATATCCGGCGGCAATAGATAACGGCTGGGGCCAGCATTGTCGGGATGGTGTCCCAGAATTAACCGCACATATAAGGCGGCGATGGTATAGGTCTTACCGGTGCCGGCGCTGGCTTCGATCAGCCGCGTACCCGACAACGGAAATGCGATGGGGTTGAGTGGGATAGCAGTGGTCATACAGACGCCTCCCCTGCCGCTGGTAATTCGCGGATACGCGCCAACATCGGCCGATACAAATTATCCGCCCAGTGTGCAAAATCCTTGTCAGCGGCAAACGCCGTCAAACTGGCAAAATTGGGAAAGAAGCGCGCCAAATAGGCGTCGTATTGCACTTCGCCGGCATTCCAATCATCGCCGTCATATCTGGCTTGGGCTTTTTCCCGCGCAGTTTCCGGCGGAGCGGCAAGCCAGGAAAATGCGGTGCGGCACGCCACCGGCAACGGTGCTTGCATGCCGTCGTGATAAGCAGCAACCAGGTCTTGTAATTGTTGGTAAGCGTCGTCTTGCTCAACAACCGGCATTTCCAGCACCGTGTCTGCACCAACAACTAAGGTGTTTACCGGCAAACTATCGGCGCAAGCCGCCAAATGCTGTAGCCACTGCAAAAATAAATTCGGATACTTGATGGATTTGTCTTTATTCAGCAGATTTTGCGCCGTCAAATACAACAGGCCGGCTTGCTGTTTGTGCCGGCGCAGTTGACTGAGATCGTCGGTCAGTTGCACCGTCACGCCGCCGGCCAATGCAAAAGGCGCTAGCTGCAATACATGCGGTTCTAAAACCTCTGACCATACAGAAGCCAACTCACAATAACGCTCCCAGGCCGCTGTAACCGGCTCGGCTAAGGCTGAGAAACTCGCCTGGGCAAAACCGCCCAAGGGCAATTGGCCTTTCTGCATCATCGCGGCTTGCCGTCGAGACAGAAATTCTTCCGTGTCGTCCGGATGCTCCGCGGCTAAACCTTGCAGCAACTCATCGCTAAATAAATAGGCTTGCAGACTATCAAACCCAAACGGTTCGCAATCCTCGCTGGTGACCGTTTCGCCATCGAAGCCAAATTTCAGGGTTTGATTACAAAAACTTTTCACCGGCGCGCGCAAAAATCGCGCAAGCGTTTCCAGGCTCAAGGAGTAGGTTTTATCATCCGAGCTGGAGACGATTTGCCCGTTTAGAGGCTGAGCGGCGGCTGGTACAAACCATTCACGGGCATAGGTAAAAAGATTCGGATCGCGGTCTTTTTGCACATAGGCTTCGCTAAACGGTTGCAAGGGATGCGCAATAGTTATGCATTGCAACAATGAAGGCTGATCGGCAAGCGCCCAGCCCCGCGCCAGTACATCGCGTAATTGACTGATCAACACCGAGGGCGGCCGCTCGCTGTTATCACGGATACTGCGCCCTACCCAGCTGATGTACAGCTGTTCGCGCGCGGATAGCAACGCTTCCAGGAACAGGTATTGATCGTCTTGCCGGCGCGAGCGGTCGCCGGGGCGATATTGGCCACGCTGGCTCATCAAATCAAAACTGCGGGCCTGTTGATTACGCGGATAATCGCCGTCGTTCATGCCCAACAGGCAAATCAGCCGGAACGGAATTGCCCGCATCGGCATCAAGGTACAGAAATTCACCCGACCGCTGAGAAAGCGTTGATGTAAGGACGGTTCGTCAACGCCAGCCAGCCAGGCCTCGCCTACCACATGAATGGGCAGTAAATCCGCACTGTTTAAACCGGCTTGTTCGCAATACCTCGACCAATTAGCCAATGAACTTGTCAGGGTATCCAGGGTTTTTCGTTCGCGTTCGTCGCTTACTTGAAAAAAATCGTTCAGCAGTTCGGACAATAGCTGCTGCCATTTGGCCGGCGGGTATTCCAGCCGCAAAAGCTCTGTGTATTTTTCCAACGTTTCCAACAAAAACGCCAGACCACCCAGCCATTGCGCATCCAGGCCGCCGATCTCTTCGTAAGGTTGAATCTCATCGAATGCCCCACCGGCACCGACCGCATAACCTAGCAGCATGCGCCGCAGCCCGAACTGCCAGGTATTGGCCTGCAAGTTTGCGGGCATATTCACCCGTTCCGCGCGCTGCCGAGCATTCAAGCCCCAGCGTATGCCGGATTCTTCGATCCACTGATGCAGTTTAGGTATAGCGGTTTCGTCAATCTCAAACCGCGCCCGCAAGGCCGGCACTTCCAGCAAGCCCAGAAATTCGCTAACCGCAAACCGCGACTCGGGTAAATTCAACAAGGCGTCCACGGCAAGCAATAGCGGATTTTGTCCGCGCTGTTGCTGGTCGGCCAAGCTGTAGGGAATATAACGCGGATCGTCGCTTTGAATTTGGCCGAATACCGCATGGATATGCGGCGCATAGGTATTGATGTCCGGCACCATCACAATGATATTGCGCGGATACAGAGGCTTGCCATTTTGTTGCGCACTCTCGAAGCACGCCAACAGTTGATCGTGCAGAATTTCGACTTCACGCTGCGGACTATGGGCGATATGAAATTGGATAGACGTATCGGCGCTAGCCAGTAAAACCGGCTGCTCGAGCAACGGGTCCATATCCAGTATCGACTGTTGCAGATGTTGCAGCAAACTTCGCTGCCCTGCTTCGCCGTAGTCCTTGAACATGTCGATTTTACTATCGGGCCAATGCCAGTTGGCGTAGGCTTGGGTTTCATCGAAATGATCCAGCAAACGAATATAATCCCGGCCTTGTTTACCCCAGGCCGCCAATAAGGGCGGCGCCTGTAAATGCAGTTCCGCATCGCTTAATGCCGCGCTCATCCCCGATTTATACGTCTGACGGCGGCGCTCGGCTTTCAGCAGTTCCTTGTCTTCGATGATGTCGGCCCAATAGTGCTGGCAAGGGTTATGCACAAACAACACGATCTGACAAAACCGGCCCAATTTAGCCAGCACTTCCAGCGATTGCTGCGGTAGGGAAGACAGACCGAATAACACGACGCGGCGCGGCAGGCCGGCAGGCCGGGCAGTCAATGTGTCGATTCTAGCCATGAACTGGGCATGCACCGCTGCCCTGCTGGCGAACGGCGACGACTCTTCGCCCAAATCTTCAAGCACGGCCCGCCACATGGCGGCTTGCCAGAGCTGCGCGCTGGGTAGCGGTTTGCTTTCGCCATGGCCGTTGCGCAACACATCCTGCCCCGCCGCCCAATCCGACACCCAATCGGAGCGATACACCTGATATTGGTCGAACAGATCCGCCAGTTGTTCGGCAAGTTGGTGTCGTTTGCGGCAATGGCTGTCGTCGGTCAAAAAACTGGCGAGCGTTTCGAAGCCGGGTTGTTGCAACAAGCCCGGCAACAGTCGATATAAGCGCCAGGTCAGTGGGTCTTTGGCTAAGGGTTGCTCGGTGGGAATCTGCTCGCCCAATACGGCCCGGTAAACACTCCAGATAAACAAGGACGGCAATTGCATCTTCATCGCGGCGGCAATGCCCAGCGCGGAATTTTGCGCCAGACTTTGCTTCAACCAATGCCCCATGCCATTGCTCTGCACCAGAAAAATCTCGTTTTCCAAGGGCAGCAAGGGATGTTGTCTGAGCCAGTACTCGACCACATCGCGGAGTTCTTCCAGTTGATTGGAGTGGATGACGGCAATGCCGTTATCTAGGGAGTGGGCGTGACCTGCTGCGGGCATGATAGGCTGAAATAGTTTAGAGGAGCGCTGCGCCTATTATCGCCGCTTTTGACCGGACCATCGAGACCTTGCGAATTAGCCGCAATACAGTCTTAGCTATCTATACGTTTCATATCGGCATGACAAGATGTTGGATCGGACCAGACGAGGTATCGGCAACCACCCGATTGCGGCCTTGATGCTTGGCAAGGTATAGCGCCTTGTCGACGCGATCAAGGAATTGGCTTTCGTGCTCGGTAATGGAAAACTGTCCGACGCCTATGCTGATAGTGACTTGTATCTGCTCGACGAAGGAATGGTCTTCTATCGTGGTACGCAAGCGATTTGCAAACTCGACGGCATCCTGAAGAAGTGTATGCGGCAGCAAAATCGCAAATTCTTCCCCGCCCCAACGAATGGCATCGTCGCTGCATCTGACCACATTCATCAGTTTCAAACTGATGGCTTTCAAGATTTCGTCGCCAATCAAGTGGCCGTGTGTATCGTTAATGTGTTTGAAGAAATCGATGTCCAATAGCAACAGCGAAAACGCCGGGGCATCATAACGCCGCATGCGGCCGATTTCATCGGCCAGCCTTTTATCCAGCATCCGTCTATTGCCAAGTCCGGTGAGGGGATCGGTCAACGAGGATTTTTCAAAGCCCTTGGCCTTGGCGTCCAGAATAGCCACCAGCTCTTTGAGTTCACCGGCATGATGTTTGATTAAATCAATCCAGGTGCCATAGGCAAATCCCACCAGTTCGCTCTGCGTAACGACACCTACCAACTGGTTTTCCAGATTCACCACGATGGAGCGTTTGATGTGACAGGTTTTTAACTGCGCGAGCGCGTCTTGAATGGTTGAACTGACCTGGGTGGTAATGACCGGACTCGTCATGTACTCCCGGAGCGGTCTGTCGGTGGTATCCGCAGCGGAAATCAGTTTAAAAATATCCTTGGTGGTAATGATGCCAATCGGTATTTTGGCTTCGACCACAATGATGGAGTCCTCCATTTTTTGCAGATGGTTCAGCACATCGTCCAACATCCAGTCCGCGGTAAAGGTGACAGGCTCTATTCTGGTCACCAACTCGCCGATGGTTTTCTTTTGCACCAGAACGGTAGGATCGACCGCCGATAAAATGTCGGTATCGGTCAATATCCCGACCAGGCTCTCCGCGGAATCCACGACACCTAGATACCGGTCGCCATTGTTTTCAAGGATTTCGAATGCGGTCAGAATACGTTCATTTTCGAAAACGCAGGTCATCTTGCTTAATGTCAATTCAGCCAAGGTGGCATCACTACTGCCGCCCGCGTGCAGATGCCGCAGCAAGTCTTCAACGGAAAATACAAAATATTCGTCGCCGATCTCCAGCACCACGCTGCTGACGTTATGCTGGTCTATCAACTGCGAGACCGAACGAATAGTCATATTTAACGTCGCGCGCAAAAGTTGTTTTTGCGCAATCGACCCAACCGTTGGAAAAATTGTAAATTCAGTCACGAGCGTCTCAAATTTGGCTATGCCTTGCGGTTATTGCTGGCCGAAAAGGGTTTGTTGGGTAGCAAGGGGGGCTAAGCCGGGGATTTTTGGCGTTTCTCACGCTTGTTGCTTTGTTGGGTGTTCAATATTTTAAACGGCGGGATAGTGACCAAATCATTCGGTCCTTGGCGCGTATTTGACTTGAAGGTATCGTGCAACCTCAGAAGATCCGTAACCGTTTTGGCGTTGGTTTTACGCATTAAATTAGCACGATGCACTTTGACGGTTTTTACGGAAATATCCAGTTTTTCAGATATTTCCTTGTTGGTGTGGCCCAGTACCACCAACTCGCAGGTTTCAATTTCGCGTTTGGTCAGATTACGGAATTGATTGTTGATAGTGGTCGCGAACTCATACTCGAAAAACGCCAGCTCAAGGCATTTGCGGATCTGTTCCAAACTGAACGGCTTTTCAATAAAATCAAACAAACCGGTTTTTATCGAACGCAAGGTCGTTGAGAGATCGCTTGAGCGGGTAATGCAAATCCGCGGGTATTCCAGTAATAAGCCCAGCTCGGAACCGGACGGCGATATTTCGACCACGTCCGGGTCAAATACCATCACAAAGGCAATATTTTTGCTGGTTAAATTCGCCTTATTGTCGACGATCCAGCGAGCTAACTCGTCCCGGCTGGCAACATACTCCACGTTGGCTTGCAAGCTCTCTCTGACCCGATTGATCCCTTTAAAGGACGAGACCTCCCGGTCAGCAACCAAGATTAATCTATCGGTTTCCAAAATCTGCAGCGCCATAGTCTATAAAAGTTGATACAAAGGTTCGCGTTCCAAAGCTTGTCAAGTGTACGTAAGTCCTAAGTTTTGTCTATTGGGCTAAGGTCTTAGATACGTCATCCGCTTCCCTGCTGTTCAGGCTCATTTATGCTTTTACTGAACCGGGTTCTTATCATTGGTATGTGATTTGGGCTGGTCGAAGCCCAGGCTGGTACGCATTAACTCAAACGGTAATTTCGGGCGATCTTTGGCCTGCAAAGTCAATCCACGTGTGTTTCCAGGCTACGAAAACGACGCCAAATACCAAGCCCGAAAACAGGAAAAACTCGCCATTTATCAGAAGCACAATTTCAATTTGATTGAATTAACGGATACGGACGTGTTGAATCTGGACGATATTTTGCCGAGGGTTTGTTGAATTTTGGGGTGCAGGGAAATTGATTTTGAATATTTCGCTGATGAGTTTTCTCACCCAATGAACCGTTGCAACGAATCAGTTCTAGCGTTTCAAAACATTTGCAGGGCTTCGTGTTGCTCTGCCCAGCCTTCCGCCCTTTGCGATATGTGAATTTCGCTGTTATCGATAAATTTCGATACAGGCCTTGTCTTCATCAACCAATGCCGCTTGTATAGCGCTCTGATTAGCTAATAAGCAGTTAATGGTTGCCGCTTTGATTGATTGCCGGTTTTTAGCCAGATAATTTTTGGTGGTTGGCCAAGTAAATTCGAAAGCTCAAAAAAGTCCGCGTCTTTGGTGACAATGACAAAGCCGTTGGACTTTGCGTAACGCCAAACGGTTAAATCATCGGCGTTTTCCATACCCAACAACGCTATTTGTGTCGTTTCTGGAAAGGCATCCAGCAAAAACGCCACCGCCCGACGGGATAGATATTCGTCTAATAGCAGTTTCATCAAACAATGGCGGATACATTACGCTCACGATCTGCGGCAAAAGCCAAGCAGGCACGAATGTCGCTGGTTTCCAGTTCCGGATAATCCTCCAATATTTCATCCTCGGACATGCCATCGGCTAACCAAGACAAGACATCGTAAACGGTAATCCGCAGCCCCCGGACACAGGGCTTCCCGCCGCGTTTGCCTGGTTCCAGTGTGATGATATTTCGATAATCTATGATCATGGCTTACATCCAAATAACAGTTAACTTAGAGTACCACCAGGCGATTCACACGTCATCCGTGATCATGTCGGTGTTGGACGCTCGCGAACGTTATCGCGGTTTGGCTAAAAATGCGGCGTGTTTGGCCTTCCTGACGGCGATAGCCAATGTGCTGCGCGGTGACGCTTATGAACGCCGGAGCCTGATTGCGTCCGAAATTTGAAAATAAGCCCGAAAACGGGCGGGTTTGCGATGAAAAACCACTTTTTTGATAATAAAACGGTCGAATATTGAAATTTTTGACTCACTTTGACAGTGACTGCCTCTCAAAATGTTTTTTTTCAGAGGTTCCTTAAGGCCTCAATGCTTAGCCGACTTAGCCGCCGCAAGCTCGAATATAATAATTTCCGCCTCGCCTTTACCGACATTTTCCACGGTCATTTCCGCGCCGGTTTCCCAGAACACTTCGCCTTGGCTATAGACTTTGGTCTGGCCGTCATCCACAACCTTCAGTTTTCCCATCACCACATATCTTGGGCCGGGCCCTTCGTGGGTATGCAAGGGGGTTTTATACCCCTTGGGGAAGCGCACCCGCAGTACATGACTCTCGACGTCTTTGCTGGGTAAAGTTATCGGCTTGGTCATTAACAATTCGCGCGAGAATGTGCTGGCGGTCCCGTCGGCTTGCAGCAGTGGCGACACACACGTCAATAATCCCAACACAGAAAGTAAGTAGCAAACGCGGTTTGATTGTTTCATAAAGGAGGCCTCAACGCTAAGGGATGGGTAACGAGTATACAAAAACGCTAGTTACCGCGCCCGCTGAATTGCCATCGCGGGCGCTAAGACGCTAGTCTTCCACTGGCACTTGCTTGGGCATGTCGCGGTTGATCAAGAAATACACCAAGGGAATCACCACCAAAGAAAACAAGGTCGAGGCGATAATCCCGAAGATAAAGCTCCAGGCCAGGCCCGAAAAGATGGGATCGAGGACGATCATCACCGAGCCCAACACTGCCGAAGCCGCCGTCAAAAAGATCGGGTTCAACCGGGTGGCGCCGGCTTCGATGATGGCATCGGCCAAACTAATATCCGGATTGCCGCGATAGATGTTCTCGATAAAATCAATCAGGATGATGGAGTTGCGCACCACGATACCCGCCAAGGCGATCATGCCGATCATGGCCGTGGCGGTGAAATACACCGGATCGGCATATTGGCCCACATCCGCCGCAAACAGGTTGATAAACCAGAAACCCGGCATGATGCCGATTACCGTCAGGGGAATAGCGATCATCATGATCAGCGGCACACCCAAAGAACCGGTCTGCCCGACCAGTAGGATATATATCATCACCATCGCCGCGGCAAAGGCCAGGCCCAAGTCGCGGAACACATCGACGGTGATTTTCCATTCGCCCTCCCCGGCCATTTCCGCGCTGTATCCGGCTGGTAGCGGTTGCTGTTCCAAGGCGTCTTGCAGATCCCACACCGCTTCCACCGGACTGCGGCCGGCCATTTCAGCTAGCACATACGACACCTGGCGCAAGTTTTTATGGTAGATGGTTTGATCTGCTATCTCGTGGCTGAACCGCCCGATCTCGCTTAAGCGGATCAAATCGCCTTTTGCAGACTTCACCGATAGGTTTAACAAATCAGCCTCGGAAGAACGCGCCGCTCTGGGGTATTGCAGTGTGATCAGCAAGGGCTGGCGTTCGCTGGCGATATGCAAAGTGCCGGCTACGCCACCTTCTACCGCCAACTTCAGACTGCTGGCCACCTGCTGATTACTAATACCCAATAGCGCTGCTTTGTCCTGGTTTAACACAAATTGCCATTGGTCTTGCGGGGCTTGCACGTAATCGTCCACATCCACCACACCCTCGGTCGTTTGCAAATGTTCACGGACTTGTTTGGACACCTTCACCAAGTCCTGATAACCGGCTTCCGGCGGCCCGTAAATTTCCGCGACCACACTAGACAGCACCGGTGGCCCTGGTGGCATTTCTACGATTTTAAGATTCGCGCCGTATTTTTGGCCGATGCGTTCTATATCCGGACGCATCCTAAGCGCAATAGCATGGGATTGTTGGGCGCGGCGGGTTTTATCCACCAGGATGATACGTATGTCGCCGACATAGGCGCCCTGGCGCAAATAGTAATGCCGCACCAAGCCATTAAAATCCATGGGCGATGCCAGACCGACATAGGTTTGATAACTACTAACTTCGTTTACCGTGGCCAGATATTGACCCAGGGCCGTGGCAACTTCATTGGTGGCTTCCAAAGACGAACCACGCGGCATGTCGATCACCAATTGCAGCTCGTTTTTATTATCAAACGGCAGCAGTTTCAACGGTACGACTCGGGTCACGGCCATCATAGTGGACAGGACAAATGCCACGAACACCGCCAGCAAAAACCACAAGGCTTTGGCTTTATGCTGCAGCAGCGGCGCCATAATGGCTTGATACAGCTTGAAACCGCGGGATTCCTGTAAGCGAAATTCCGGTCCATGATCTTTACCGTAATCGCCTTTGAGCAATTTATAACTGGCCCAAGGCGTCACCGTGAAGGCGATCAGCAAGGACATCAACATGGCGATCGGCACGTTAAAGGCCATGGGCGCCATATACGGTCCCATCATCCCGGTAATAAAAAACATCGGTACGAAGGACATGATCACCGCGAAGGTGGCCAGGATGGTCGGCGGGCGAATTTCGTTTACCGCAGTCAGCAAGGCTTGTAACGGTGGCTCTTTGCGCATTTTGTAGTGGCGATGAATGTTCTCCACATCGACAATCGGGTCATCCACCAATAAGCCCAAAGACAGAATCAACGCGAACAGCGTTACCCGGTTGATGGTGTAACCGAAGATCAAATCGCAGAGCAAGGTAATCGCAAAGGTCATCGGCACCGCCAACGACACGATCAGCGATTCTTTAAAACCCAGCGCCAGCGCCAGCAGAACAATAATGGTCAGAATTGCGATGCTCAGATGCATCACCAATTCATTGACTTTGTGATCGGCGGTTTCGCCGTAGTTGCGGGTGACTGTGACCAGCACTTCATCCGGGATCAGCGTGCCGTGCAATTGCTCGGTCAGCTCCAACACCTGTTCTGCCACGCCGACGGCGTTGCTGCCGCGGCGTTTGGCAATGGCGATGGTGGCCATTTGCCGTTCTTCGCCGACCATCGGTAGAGAACCGCCTTTGTGCCCTACCATTTTCATTTGCTCCACACCGGGACCAAAGCCGATGCGGGTGTAATAATCAGTGTCTTGCGGGCCATCGACGATCTGCGCCACATCGCGCAAATACACCAGACGGCCGGCGACGTTTTTCAACACCGTCGCCCCGACCTGCTCCGGCGTTTCAAAGTGCGGCCCGGCTTCGAGCAAGATTTCGTTATTGTGCTGATTCACACGCCCAGCCGGCAGATTGACATTGCTCTGCGCCAAAGCCTGTTGAATTTCCGGCAGACTCAGGCCGCTGGCTTGCAATTTGGCGGGATCGGGGTACACCGAAATCTGCCGAGGCGCGGCGCCGATGACCCAACTTTTGCCGACGTCGTCGATGGCGCGTAAGCGCTCGATCAGTTCCTCGGCGATGCGGCGTACCGCCATAATGTCTTCGTTGGCCTTGGGCATGGACAGGCTCAATAGCAAGATCGGCACGTCATCGATTTCCACCGGCTTGACGACCCAATCGCTGACGCCGGGCGGAATAATGTCCAGATTGGCTTGCAATTTATCGCGGGTTTTGATCAGACTGTCTTCGATACTCTCGCCCACCCGATAGCGCACCGTCACCAGCGACTCGCCGGGCCGGGAGGCCGAATAGACGTATTCCACACCCTGGATTTGCTTGAGTAATACTTCCAAAGGCGTGGTCACGCGCTTTTCCACTTCCTCGCTGCCGGCGCCGGGGTAATGCACGAACACATCCATCACCGGCACGATGATTTGCGGGTCCTCCTCACGCGGCGTCAAGGTCAATGCTGCCGCTCCCGCCAACAGGGAAATCAATAAAAACAGCAAGGATAAATGCGAGGTGGTAAATAAACGAACGATGGCAACCGTCAAACTGTCCTTTTTCGCTTCCATGGTTTTGTTCAACTCGCTCATTGCCCCAACCCAGCGTTACTCAAGATGGTTTCGCCTGCGCGCAGTCCGGAGAGTATTTCGACCTGATCGCCATACTGCTTACCGGTGCGAATATGCCGGGTAAGCAGTCTTTGTCCGTCCAACACTTTGACGGCTTGCAGTTGCCCGTAATGCAAAATGGCCGCCGAAGGGATCATCACGGCTTGTTGTGCGCTGGCACAAGCCAGTTCCAGCCAACCGAATTGGCCGTGTTGCAAACCAGGCATAGTAGGTAATTTAACTTTTACTGCCAGGGTGCGGGTTTGCGGATCAATTTCTGGAGCAATCTCGTCAACCGTCGCCGCTAGCGTTTGCTGCGGCGTATCGAAGCGCACTTTTACTTCCATGCCTAACTTGATGGCTGCGGCACAGTGGCTGGCAATGGCTGCTTCCAAACGCAAGTCATCGGGTTTGTGCAAAGTGACGATGGCTTGAATGGGCAAACCCATGTCGCCCGGCTCTTGTAAACGCTCACCCACTACTCCGTCAAAAGGCGCATAGATTACGTTCTCGCCGAGCATCACTTTGCTTTGTTGCGCGGAACTGGCGGCTTGATTGGCCATGGCCCGAGCGCTTTGCGCTTGCGCCAACACCGCTTCGTAGTTTTGGCGGGTGGCCGCTTGCTTATTGTATAGATCGGTAATGCGTTTTTCTTCGGCGTTGGCCTGGGCCGCCTGGGCCTGAGCCGCCGCCTGCCCCGCGCTGGCGGCGCTGTACGCCGCCCGCAAATCGCGATCATCGAGACGGGCGATGACTTGGTCTTTTTTGACTTTGTCGCCCGGATTCACGGTTATTTCCAGAATGCGCGCATTCAATTTCGGGGCAATTTTCGCCGCCAGGCGGGATTTGACCACGCCTTGCCAAGACAAATTGTTCTCCGCAGTCTGTGTGCCCACTTTTAAGGTCTGTGCGCCGGCGGGTATGCTGCTCTCAGGCAGATCCGTGTTGCCGGGTTCGGTCTTATCCTCGCCGCCCAAAATGCCCAGGGCAAATAAAATCACCAGCAACAGCGCCGTGATCGCTGCCGCAGGGACCAGCCATCTCGGCGCATTTGATTCAGAAAAATGTTCGGTCATCGTGACTCCTTTATTGCCAGTAACCGGTGGCTTGTTTCAGTTCCGCTTCGGCCCGCAAGGCATCGAAACGTGCGGTGATTTGTCGGGTATGCGCCTTATCGCGCGCCACTTCAGCTTCGATATAACGGGTCACGGTCACGACGCCGGCTTGGCGCTGTTCATTGACTAATCGCAAGGCTTCTTCTGCAGCTTTAACCGCTACGGTGCTAACGTCGACGCGACTCAGCGCGTCTTGTAGTTTGATTTGGGCGGATTTCAGCTGTTGCTCGATGCGCAAACGGGTCTGCCTGGCTGCCTCTTGGGCGGCCGTCAGTTCGTGCTCGGCTTTCTTGATTTTTTCTTGCGTCGCAAAACCGGAAAACACATCCACTTCCACCATTACCCCGGCAGTGACGTTATCGCGGTTGCTGCTGAAGGCCAGATCTTTGCTGTCGGAACCATAACTGACAAAGGCGTCGGCGCGCGGTAGGTGCGCGGCTTGCGCGACATCAAGCTGACGTTCGGCCATCGCCACACGCTTCTGCGCGGCTTGTAGTTCAGGATGGTTGCTCAGTGCTTGATTCAGTAATTCGTCAAAAACCGCCGGACTGGCCGGTAATGCGGCTTGCCGAGTTGTATCGATGGTAAAAGGTGCGTTAACGGGTAAGCCCAGCAAGGTTTTCAACATACTCTGCGCCAGCTCGATGGCGTTTGCAGCTTGTATTTCCGCATCCTTGGCTTCGGCCAATTGTACTTCCAAGGACAATACATCGGACTTTAATACCGTGCCGGCATCAAAGCGAATCCGTGACTGATCCAACTCGCTTTGCACTGCTGTAATCGAGCGCCGACTAATCTCGTGGGCTTCCATTGCCGCCAACTCCCCGTAATAGGCCGCGGTGACGTTATTCACCAACTGATTGCGGGTTGCGGCTTTTTCCAGTTCCGAGGTTTCTATACCCAGTTCCGCCGCCTGTTTGCGGTAGTAGTCCTGTCCACCGCGAAACAACGAATACGTCGCTGTCACTTGCGGCCGATAGTTATCAACACCGCCGGGATGATTGAAGTCGTTGCCGGCAAAGCTGAGCCGACGCTGGGCAATGATCATCGCAAAGGCTTGCGCCGGATTATCGCTGTGCTGATACGACAAACTGGCTTTGATTTGCGGGTAAAAACTGGCCAAGGACTCGCCCAACTGGGCATTGGCCTGCTCGATGCGCGCTTGCATGATGCCCAGCTCGGGATTGTTCGCCAGCGCGGTGTCAATGGCTTGTTCCAGGCTATATTGACTAGGTTCGGTATCATCGGCTAAGGCCGTCTCCAAAACCAGCACCAGCACGAATACTAACCGCCATAAAGTTCGATGTATCATTGAGTAATCTGCATGCAATTAGGGCAAATGGATTGATAGGGAAGTCTAGACGCATAGCGCCATTGGTTGGCCAACGGCACTGTTGCCTTTGTCATTCCCTATCAGCACGGCACAAACCAGTGTCAGCCTTTCAAACGCATAATGCCAAACATTTTTAAGGTCAGTTTTTCGTAGTAAGGCTCGCTAATACCCTTGCGAACTTTACGCATGAAGTATTTTTCATAACCAATTTTAGCCAAATGCACCCATTTGCCACTGGACGCCCACTGCACGTTACGTGGCGGAATTTGCGGCATGGCCAGGAAAGCGACGCCCGAATCGCCAAAGTCCGCCAGACATAGTGCATTCCAGGTGCCTTTTTCCTTGGGTTGTTTGCCATCCAGTTCTGCCCGTATGTTGTGAGCCGTAGCAGTAACCATCGACTCGATCATGTAACCAGTCTTAGGCGTGCCGGTCGGCACCGGAGTTTGCTCGAGCGGTGGAATGGCGATGCAAACCCCAATAGAGTAGATATTTTTATACGTGGGATTACGTTGATTCTCGTCAACAATCACAAAACCGCGTGGATTAACGAGCTTGTCAATACCGGTCAAGGCATCGACACCTTTAAAGGCCGGCAGAATCATACTGTGCTTGAACGGTAACTCGTGTTTCTTTTTCTCTTGGCCGTTTTCATCCACTTCAGTGACATACATCATGCCGGCTTCGATCTTGTCGATTTTGGCATTGCAAATCCAATTGATATGTTTGTTCCGCATCTCGGCTTCCAGCATCCCTTTGGTATCACCCACGCCGCCTAAGCCTAAATGGCCGATGTAGGGTTCCGAGGTGACATAAGTCATTTTCACCTTATCGCGGATTTTACGTTGCCGCAGGTCGGTTTCGGCGATGAACATATATTCATAAGCCGGGCCAAAGCAGGACGCCCCTTGGGCGGCACCGACGATAATCGGACCCGGATCTTCGACAAACTTGTCCCAAAACTCACCGGACTCGCCGGCATGATCGACGTGACAGACCGATTGGGTGTGGCCGTTGGGCCCCAAGCCCGGTACTTCGTCAAAGGCCAGTTTCGGACCTGTGGCGATCACTAAAAAGTCATAATCGACTTGCGAGCCATCGGCCAATTCCACTTGATTGTTTTCCGGATGAAAACGGGTGACTTTTTGTTGAATGAAACCGATCTTCTTTTTCTTGAACATCGGTGCCAATTCCACCTTGATATCCTCCGGCTTACGCCAGTTGACCGCTACCCAAGGATTGGACGGGACGAAATGAAAAGTCGGGGTATCGGCGATCACCACTACCTCGTCTTCTTTCCGAGCGTTTTCTTTCATTTCCAATGCCATCGGGATACCGCCGATGCCCGCGCCTACGATTACGATTTTTGCCATGAGACTACTCCAAATTGATAGATAATTATTTTTTTGCCGCTGTTATTGGCAGCTTTCTTTAATGCCCAATTTTTTAAGAATCATTTCCAGCGGGCAGAATCGGGTAAAACCGCTTTGAAACAAATTGGCCCCGACAAATGCGGTAAACCAAAGCCAATTGCTAGACTGAAATAAGGGGCTGCCTTCAACGCCGAGACTCAGCGACAGCAACACAAACAAGCCGGCGACAATACGGACGATACGTTCGGTGGTCATGACAACCTCTCTTTGCTGCGTTGCGCCAAGCTCTCGCACGATTGATCGATGCCGTGATGGTCGATGTCGCACACCGACTCCAGCCACATGGCGTTGATGATGGCGAAGGACGCCGCGAAACCGACGCCGAGTATCCAAGCGAAATACCACATGATGTGTCTCCTTAGTAAAGTGTGTGACTGTCTTTAAGCACAGCCGCTTCGGTCACGCTGCCCCACATCACCCGGTACACAAAACGGGTGTAGAGTAGGACGATGGGCAGAAAAATGATGGTGATCCAAAACCCGAGCAATAGCGTGTTATGACTGGAGGTACCGTCCCACAACGTCAGGCTGGAACCGGGCGCGGTTGACGAGATCAACAGGAAGGGAAACAAACCAAAACCAACCGTCAGCGCCACACCGGTAATGCCTAGGCTACTGAGTACGAATGCCCCCATCCTGGATTCGCCCTTGCCTAACAACCAAGCCAGCGCTATACCCGCAAATGCGGTCAGCGGTGCCAGCCACATCCAGGGATAGGTCATGAAATGTTGCAACCAGCTTGCGCCATGGGCGACGACGGTTTTATGCAGGGGGTTGGACGGTGCATCGGTAGCCGCCATTTGGGTAATTTCCGGGCGATCAATACCCACGAATACCCACACAGTAATCGTAGCCAATGCCAATAACAGCATCGGCCCCAAGGCATTGACGGTATTGATAGCGCGGTCATGAATCACGCCTTCGCTACGCCATTTCAGAAATAATGCGCCATGGAAAGTAGTTAGCAAAAGGCCGGTGAACCCGCACAACAAGGCAAACGGACTCAACAGCGCCCAAAACGAACCGTCGTAAAACGAGCGCAAATCTTGGTCGAAATGAAACGGCAGGCCCAGAAGCAAATTGCCCACCAGCACTCCGAGCAGAATCGGTGGCAAACTGCTGCCGATGAACAGACTCCAATCCCAACTGTTGCGCCAGCGCGGGTCTTCGATCTTGCTGCGGTAATCAAACGCGGCCGGACGAAAAAACAAGGAAAACAATACCAACAGCATCGCCGCATACAGCCCTGAAAACAACGTGGCATACACCGCTGGCCAAATCGCGAATATCGCGCCGCCCAACAGCACTAGCCAAACCTGATTACCTTCCCAGGTAGCACCGACGGTATTGATGATCACCCGGCGTTCCACGTCGGATTTACCGATAAATGGCAGCAATGTGCCCACCCCGAAATCAAAACCCTCGGTCAATGCGAACGCAATGCCGACGACACCGATAAAGACCCACCAAATCAGGCGGATGGTTTCATAATCAAACATAATGAACTCCTGTTGACGAAGGGATTAGGCGGCTTGCTGTTCGAGACAATAACGTCCTGTATGCAAGCTGCTAGGTCCGAGGCGCACGTACTTCAACATCAGATACATCTCGATAATCAGCAATATCGTGTAGAACAAGGCAAAGCCGCCAATACTGAACCACAGTTGCCCGGCGCTGAGGCTGGAAACGCTCATGTGGGTGGGCAATACGCCGGAGATAGTCCAAGGTTGGCGACCGACTTCGGCAACGAACCAACCGGTCTCGGCGGCAATCCAGGGTAAGGGGATGCACCACACCGCCATGCGCAACAGCCAGCGTTTTTGATCGGCAACTCGGGTAGCGCAGTAGTAAAACGTCATCGCAAAGATGAACAGCATGATAAAGCCGCAAGCCACCATGATGCGGAAGGTCCAGAATAGCGGGGCCACTTTGGGAATGGTGTCGTTGGCCGCTTTTTGGATCATCGCCGGGTCGGCGTCGGTGACCTTGTCGGTGTACTTTTTCAGTAATAAACCGTAACCGAGATCGGCTTTGTGGGCGTCGAACGCTGCTTTGGCACTTAGGTCACCGCCGCGCAGTTTTTGCAAATTGTCGTAAGCCACCATGCCGCTCTGGATACGCACTACGCTGTCTTCGCGCAAATCTTTGAGACCTTTGACATCTTCGTCGACGGAGCGCGTGGCAATCAGGCCCAACACATAAGGCACTTTAAGCGCCAGGTCGGTTTTCTGATTGTCCTGATCGGGCAAACCAAACACGGTAAAACCTGCCGGGGCTGGGTGGGTATCCCATTCTGCTTCGATAGCTGCCAGCTTCATTTTTTGAGTTTCGCCGGAGGTGTAACCGCTTTCGTCGCCCAAGACGATGACCGACAAGATAGAAGCCAAGCCAAAAGCCGAGGCTATTGAGAATGAGCGCCTGGCGAAACCGATGTCACGCTTGTTGAGCAAGTACCAGGAACTGATGCCCAACACGAACATGGAACCCGTGACATAACCGGCTGCGACGGTATGTACGAATTTAACCTGCGCCACCGGGTTGAAGAACACGTCAGCGAAGCTGGTCATCTCCATGCGCAGGGTTTCGTAGTTAAATGCTGCCCCAACCGGATATTGCATCCAGCCATTAGCAATCAGAATCCATAAGGCCGATAGGCTGGTCCCAACCGCTAGTAGCCAAGTAACCGTAAGGTGCTGGACCCTGCTGAGTCTATCCCACCCGAAAAAGAACAAGCCCACAAAGGTGGATTCCAAAAAGAATGCCATCCAGCCTTCCGCGGCCAGCAAAGGCCCGAAGATGTCGCCAACGTAATGCGAGTAATACGCCCAGTTGGTGCCGAACTGAAATTCTAGCGTCAAACCGGTGGTGACGCCCATGGCAAAATTGATCCCAAACAACTTGCCCCAAAACTTGACCATGTCCTTATAGACTTCCTTGCCGGTCATCACATACACCGATTCCATGATGCCGAGGATAAAGGTCATGCCCAGGGTCAAGGGCACAAAGAGGAAGTGATACAGCGCGGTCAGACCGAACTGCATGCGGGATAGCATGACTATATCGTCACCGAACATGGCGAGACTCCTGGGTGGGTTGTGAAAGAAAATCGGGATTGATTTGGACCGGCGCGGCGGGCAAAGCAAAGTGTGCGGCGATGTCCGGTTTAACTGCGGGGCGCTCTTGCCAGCGGAAGATCAAAAACCACAGGCCGGTGAGCAGGATTACTTTTATCAACAGCGCTGCGGCTATTTCCCAGCGTAGCAAGCCGGATTTCGGTAAGGCAGAATGTGTAGTATCCGTCATAGCCGCCTCCTGGATTATTGGCAGGCTCCTTAAATTCGCTGGCGTCGTGATTCCAGCGCTCGAGGTATCAGTTTCTGAGAGTTGACCGAAAAACATACGCACTTCGCAAATATCATTAATCAATAATATTTCTATATCAATTTGCGTGCCAAACGTGATTTCTCCGATTAATCAAGGTAGGTAAGGGCCGATCAGCTATTTAGAGGTGCAAAATACGTTTCAATATGAAACATTGAAACAATATCCAGGAGTCTGAAACAAAAATGAAACGTGGCACACCGATTCTGCAACAGTCTCCCGCTTTGATAAACCGACGCCCTAAATGCTGCCGCTCCATTGAGTATTGGAGCCCAAGGGCTTAAAGGGAGTCCGCTCCTCGCCGGAACGACGATTCCAGAAAATTCAAAAGAGGATCAACCCGGCCCTGTTTATCACTGGTGTTTCGTGCGGATTGCGCGCGTCGAAACCCAAGCGGATGCGCCTATAGACACACCGATTTAAGCGCCGGGTTAATGCTATGCGACTGGCAATTCGGTACTTCTGTTATCACCGAACCAACAGTTTATAGGTTTGCTCCACCATTTTAGTTAAGCCGCGCTCTTTAAAATGCAGCTCGGTCGCTAAGGCGTCGTCGCTGGTCAGCAATTCGATTTCACACCAGTGACTGTATAAACGCTCAACCTCGTCGGCTTGGACGCTAAACGGCGGCCCCGGCATTTCGTGTTGCGGATAATCGAATGCTATCAGCAACATTTGCACGTTGGCGAGTAACAGCGAGGACAATTTCATCACGTAATCGATGCGCATATCCGGCGGCAAAGCCACCAGCGCCGCCCTATCGTAAACCGCATCAAACTCGCCGACATCGGCAGCTTGCAATGCAAAAAAATCCCCGCAGAAAATCTGCAAACCGTCCACCTCGCTGACCCAAAAATCGCCTTGGCGCCGCACCGTTGGTTGCAAATTGTTATCGGCGAAAAACGACTCGACAGCCAGCGGACTTAATTCCACACCCACCACCTGATAGCCCATGGCCAAGAGCCAGAGCAAGTCCTTGCTCTTGCCGCACAACGGGACAAACACCCGCGCTTTTTCTGGGATAGACAAGCGCGGCCAATGCGTTTGCAGAATGGGGTTGAACTCATGCTTGTGAAAACCGATTTGGTTCTGTTGCCAACGCTGATGCCAAAAATCGTGATCCATAGCCTGCCCTCTGATTTGATATTGCACGAATAACCATTCTATTTGACTTGCCGGTTTACTGCTCGGCATTGTTGGTAGCGAAAAAGCCGATTTTTTCGAACAGCGGCGATAGCTGATGGCAATCAGCTCTTCATGTCCGCTGGCGCGGCTTGTCGATACTGAACATCCACTTGAATTTCCGCCGTTAAATGCCTCATTGACCTGCCGCCAGCCTGGGCTTCGAAGAGCTCAGCCCGAACGGGTAAAAAGGACCGGCGTAATAAATATAAGCTAACGTAAGAACCCATGGACGTAGATCCAACAAATCGTGATACATTTCGATGCGTCGCGCGGTCAAGCGAGCCGGAGCCGTTGCGAACGCTTCTTCTGCATGGGCAGAATAAAGAACCGGTTCAACACACGCTGCCGAGCAAGCCATGCGGGCTTAACTCGGTAGTCGATAATTTTTAAACCATCACAAGGAATTTTCATGGAACGTCGCGATTTTATTCGATTGAGTGCCGCCGGTGCGGCGATCAGCGCCATTGCCCCCAGTCTGGCCCAAGCCGGGGAAGCCGGCAAACAACCTACACCGCCGGGCGATGTGTTTTACACCAAGGATGCGCAAGGCCGCTGGGCCGGCAAAGCCGCGACGCATTTGCCGGTGATTGAAGTCGTTAAAGCCGACGATAAAACCACCGTCAAAATCACCACCCCGCACGAAATGAAAGGCTATGAACATTACATCGTCAAACACGTATTGCTGGATAAAGACTATAAATTCCTGAACGAGCGGATGTTCGATCCCAGCAAAGACCCGATCGCCATTTCCGAATTCAGCCTGGCGGGATACAGCGGCACGGTTTACGCCTTGAGTCTGTGCAACAAGCACGATCTTTGGTTGAATAGCACCGAGGTATAAAGCCATCAGATCGGCGATAACAAGGAGGTTGTCGCCGTTTGATCAATCATTTGCAGTCAGAAGCTCTCTGAGAATAGTCTGCAATCGACCCCAAGGAGTCAGTCGCTATTATCGGCCGTTTTTGTCTGGATTCTGCTTCTTAGCTGACCTTCAACAAGTTAGATCAAGTACAGACTCCATGTTCTTGAGACGGATAGCCCTTGGTTCTGAGCGTATAGCGCTCAAGTGCGCTATACGTATTGTGCAAACCTGGATCGGTTAAATGTAGCCACCTAAGCCGGGTAGAAACAATCCTCAGCTTGCTAAATCAAATCCCTACTTTCTTTTGGAAGATTGCGCACAACAACGCATCTAATAGTGGCAACTTTCAACGAATTCGAATGCCCCATTTTTGCATCGCCGTTGAAATTTTCTGCCTCAGAGTGAAATATACAGGCGTTCTTCAACAGCCTGTTAGGTCTCAAAACCAAGAAATACTAAAAACAGTAAGTCATTGTCATTTAGATTCATTTAATGTAACTTTAAAAAATGAATGCTCTACGACACTCTAAAACATGGCTCTCTATCGTGCTGATACTCGCGATGCTCTGCCATTTTGGCTTGGGCCATCAAGATGTGTCGGCCTTTGTGCTGTGTTTTGGGGCTGATGGTCATATAGCTGTAGAGAAGACTGGCAAAGACCCATTAGCTAGTGTAAATGCAGTCACTCGTTTCATCGATGAGACCAATGCTCTTACGAGCGATGAACGTGAACCCTGCTCGTCGCCTTGCACTGACATCCCAATCGATGGTGATGATCACATTCCCCTACAGTTGACGAATTTGTCAAAAATAGCGATTGATATTGGGCTTTTGCCGGTATTTTTTCTGATTTCACTCTTGGTTTTTTATGCCAGAGTCATCATTCGGCAATCGGCATTTTTCGACCCGCCGTTTACCGATTCCCGACTACTCGCCCTGCGCAGTACCGTTTTACTGATTTAGCCACCTCTCCTAGCTGCAACTCACCAGCCGAAGGCGCAGGTTCATCTGTGTCCGTGTTGACGTTCCCTCTATGCTACGGAGAAATTTTCCATGTTCTCAAATTATGTGCGGCCACTTGGCGTTGCACTGTGTTTATTGATTACTGTCGGCTCGGTCGATGCGAGTCCGGCAGATAACACGCTATTGCCGGCACAATCAGGCGATCTGGGTGCAAACGATACCAGTCGGCAAGCCATTGAGGAACCGACCGGTTCCCTGGTTTTGTCTCAAGCGCTTGCCCTAGCGCTAACCCAGAACCCCGAACTCTCCGCCTTTTCCTGGGAGAGCCGCGCACAGGAAGCGGCCACCCTCCAAGCGGGTTTGTTTCCCAATCCCACCTTCAATGCCAATGCCGCGAACTTTGGTAATCAGGTCATCAAGGGCTTCGATGGCGATGTCGTCACCTTGGAACTCAGCCAATTGATCGAATTGGGCGGAAAACGCACCGCCCGCATGGAAGCGGCATCGCTGACCAAACAATTAGCCGATTGGGATTACGAAACCAAACGAGCCGATGTACTCACTCAAGTTACGCAGGCATTTATTGACGTGTTGGCCGCCCAACAGCGCTTGACGCTAACAAAACAAACGCATGAATTGGCGAATCAGACGACGGTCACGACCGCTGCGCGAGTGCAGGCAGGCAAGGTGTCGCCCGTTGAAGAAACCAAGGCCAAAGTTGCTCGCGCTTCGGTGCAAATCGAGCTGATGCGTGCCCAGAAAGAACTGGAAGCCGCCCGCAAGCGTTTAGCCGCCGGCTGGGGCAGTACGACACCGCACTTTGAGGCGGTGAGCGGTCATTTGGAAAGCATCCAGGCGCCGGCTTCCCTGGACTCATTGACGCAACGCCTCTCCAAAAATCCCGATTTAGCCCGTTGGGCCACCGAGATCACCCAACGTCAGGCGCTTATCACGATGGAAAAATCCAAAGCTATCCCGGATGTCACCGCGACTGTCGGTGCCAGTAAATTTCTGATGCCCAATGATTACGCCTTAGTCGTTGGTTTTTCTGTGCCATTGCCGGTATTTGACCGCAATCAAGGCCGTATTCAAGAAGCCGAGCATCGATTGACCAAAGCGGAAGACGAATTGCGCAGCGCCGAGATACGCATCGCTACGGCATTGAACACCGCCTATCAGGCCCTGGATACCGCTCATTCCGAAATCATCACCTTGCAGCAAGACATTTTGCCGGGCGCCCAAAGTGCTTATGACGCCGCCTGTGAAGGTTATCGTTTGGGTAAGTTTGGTTTTCTCGACGTACTGGATGCACAGCGCACGCTGTTTAGCGCCAAAAATCAGTATTTACTGGCCTTGGCCGAATATCACAAGTCCGTGGCCAACGTGGAACGTCTGGTCGGCGGCAATATGAACGAGACAGTGGCGGACAGCCAACCCGAGGTATCACCATGAACACGATTAACAAAAAACAATGGACCGCTATCGCCGCGATTATCGTGGTCGGCCTCTTGCTCGGCCTATTGATTTTGATCATCGACAAATCGATGCCGGAAGGTGAGGAACACGGCGAAGAAAGCCATGCAGCGGCTAAAGCACATAGCACCGAAGGCGATGATGACCATGAACATGCCGATGAAGCCAAGCAGGCTCAAGGCCCGCACGGCGGTGACGTTTACAGTGACGGCGATTTTAAGCTGGAAATCCTGCTTAGCGAGGAAGGCGGCGAGCCGCACTTTCGCGTTTATCCGTTCAAACAGGATAAACCGCTTCAGCCCGTTGCCGATCAACTCTCCGTGCAACTGAAGCGCCCGAGCGGCGAACAACAACGCATCGAGTTCGAGCCTGAAAAAGCCTATTGGCAGAGTACCCAGACTATCGACGAGCCCCATGTCTTTGAAGCGAACGTGACGGCAAGACGAGATGGTCAGACGTTTCAGTTTGCTTTCAGTAAAGAAGAAGGCAAAGTAACCTTGAGCGATCAGCAAATCGCCGAAACCGGTATCTCGATTCAGACCGCAGGTGCAGCGCACATCACAAGCTCTGTCACCCTACCGGGTGAAATTCGCTTCAATGAAGATAAGACGTCTCATGTGGTACCGCGTTTGGCCGGTGTGGTGGAGAGCATTTCCGCCAACCTGGGCCAGCAAGTCAAACAAGGTCAGGTCATCGCCGTGATTGCCAGTACGGCGTTGTCCGAGCAGCGTAGTGAATTGTTGTCGGCACAAAGGCGATTGGAGTTAGCCCGCTCTACCTTTGCGAGGGAAAAGCACTTATGGGAGGACAAAATCTCGGCGGAGCAAGACTACCAACAAGCCCGGCAGGCGATGCAGGAAATGGAAATCGCCGTTCATAATGCCCAACAGAAATTGATAGCACTCGGCGCAAATCCTACCGTGTCGGCCAGCGGCGGCTCACTCAATCGTTACGAAATTCGCGCACCGTTCGACGGCATGGTGGTCGAGAAACACATCGCCATGGGAGAAGCGGTCAAGGAAGATGCCAGCATTTTCACCATTACTGACTTATCTTCCGTCTGGGCCGAAATTATCGTCTCGGCGAAGGATCTCAATGTCGTGCAGATCGGCAAACAGGTCAACATCAAGGCCACGGCGTTCGATTCATCGGCAACCGGTACGCTGTCTTATATAGGCGCATTGATGGGCGAACAAACTCGCACCGCTACGGCTCGCGTGACGCTGGACAATCCGCAGATGGCTTGGCGACCCGGATTGTTTATCACGGTCGAACTGCCCACCAAGGAAAGTGACGTGCCAGTCGCGGTGGAAGTCGATGCCATCCAGATGATCAAAAACAAGCCGACGATTTTTATTCGCGTATCCGGCGGCTTTATTGCTCAACCGGTCACCACCGGACTATCGGATGGCAAAGTCACCGAGATCGTGTCAGGACTCATACCCGGTACCGAATACGCTGTCAATGGCAGCTTCGTCATTAAATCCGAGCAAGGCAAAAGCAGTGCCGAGCACTCGCATTGATCCCCAGGAGTTCGCATCATGTTTGAACGACTTATTCGTTTAGCGATCGAGCATCGCTGGCTGGTTATCCTGGCTGTACTCGGTATGGCAGGGCTCGGTATCTTCAATTACTCGATTCTGCCCATCGACGCCGTGCCGGACATTACCAATGTCCAGGTACAAATTAATACGACGGCACCGGGGTATTCGCCTTTGGAAACCGAACAGCGGATCACTTACCCCATCGAAACCGTCATGGCGGGTTTGCCGCATCTGGAACAAACCCGGTCGCTTTCGCGTTACGGCTTATCGCAGGTCACGGTGATTTTCCAGGACGGCACTGATGTCTATTTCGCCCGGCAATTGGTGAACCAACGTATTCAGGAAGCCAAGGATAAACTGCCCGCCGGTATCACGCCGGCGATGGGTCCCATTTCCACCGGTCTTGGCGAAATCTATTTATGGATAGTCGAAGCCCAAGAAGGGGCCAAAAAACCGGACGGTTCGCCTTACACCGCGACCGATCTGCGTGAAATCCAGGACTGGATTATCAAACCGCAGCTGCGCAACGTGCCGGGGGTCACCGAAATCAATTCCATTGGCGGCTACGCCAAACAATATCAGGTGGCACCGATTCCAGAAAAACTGGCATCCTATGGCCTGACCTTGCAAGACATCGTTACCGCGCTGGATCGTAACAACAATAATGTCGGTGCCGGTTACATCGAAAAGCGTGGCGAACAATATCTGATTCGTGCGCCGGGCCAAGTGCATTCGATAGATGATATTCGCAACATCATTCTCGGTAATGTCCAGGGCGTGCCCATTCGTATTCGCGATGTCGGCGAGGTCGAAATCGGCCGGGAACTGCGCACCGGTGCCGCCACCGAAAATGGCCGAGAGATGGTGTTGGGTACGGTCTTCATGCTGATCGGTCAGAACAGCCGTGCCGTCTCGCAAGCGGTCGATAAAAAGATGGCGGACATCAACCGCACGCTGCCCGCAGGGGTGCAGGCCGTGACGGTCTATGACCGAACAGTATTGGTCGATAAAGCCATCAATACGGTCAAGAAGAACTTAACCGAAGGGGCGATTCTGGTCATCGTGATTCTGTTTCTGTTCCTCGGTAATATTCGTGCGGCCATCATTACGGCAATGGTCATACCGTTATCAATGTTGTTCACCTTCACCGGTATGGTGACGTATCAAGTCAGTGCCAACTTGATGAGTCTGGGGGCGCTCGATTTTGGTGTGATCATCGACGGTGCGGTGGTGATTGTGGAGAACTGTGTGCGAAGGCTGGCCCATGCTCAGGAGCATCAGGGGCGTTCGCTAACACGTCGTGAACGTTTTCATGAAGTGTTTACGGCGTCGAAAGAAGCGCGGCGAGCGCTGTTATTTGGCCAGTTGATTATCATGGTCGTGTATTTGCCCATCTTCGCGCTGACGGGGGTGGAAGGCAAAATGTTTCATCCGATGGCTTTCACGGTGGTCATTGCACTGGTGGGGGCCATGATACTGTCCGTGACCTTTATCCCAGCCGCCGTAGCGCTTTTTATCGGCGATAAAGTCGCCGAAAAAGAAAATGTGGTGATGCAGAGCGCCAAGCGTATCTATACGCCGGTACTGGATAGCGTCATGAGTAATAAGCCGGTGATACTCACGCTGGCGGTAGTCGCGGTGATTCTGTCGGGCCTGTTGGCGACGCGGATGGGCAGCGAGTTTGTGCCGAGCTTGAATGAGGGCGATTTCGCCATTCAGGCCATGCGTATTCCGGGTACCAGCTTGTCGCAATCGGTCGCCATGCAACAACAGATTGAACAGGCTCTGAAGCAGCAGTTTCCCGAAATCGAACGGATATTTGCACGAACAGGTACCGCCGAAATCGCATCCGACCCGATGCCGCCGAATATCTCGGATGGTTACATCATGCTCAAACCGCGCGAGCAATGGCCTGATCCCGATAAATCACGCGATGACCTGCTGGCGGCGATACAAGCGGCGGCCAACAAATTACCCGGCAACCTCTACGAGTTTTCCCAGCCGATCCAGTTGCGCTTCAATGAGCTGATTTCAGGGGTGCGTAGCGACGTTGCCGTTAAAGTGTTTGGCGATGATATGGATGTATTGAATGACACGGCGACTGAAATTTCGGCGGTCATGGAGGCAATTCCCGGTGCATCCGAAGTGAAAGTCGAGCAAACCACCGGCTTGCCGATGCTGACGCTCAATATCGACCGGGATAAAACTTCGCGCTACGGCTTAAATGTGGGCGATGTACAGGATGCGGTGGCTACCGCGATTGGTGGCACCGAAGCCGGTACCTTGTTTGAGGGTGACCGGCGTTTCGACATTATCGTGCGTCTGCCGGAGAACCTGCGCAGTAATCTGGATGCCATCAACCGCTTACCGATCTCATTGCCGCGCGGGCAAAACCGAGATGGACGAACCAGCTATATCCCTCTGGCTGAAGTAGCCGGCCTGGAAATGGCCCCCGGCCCTAATCAAATTAGCCGTGAGGACGGCAAGCGCCGAATCGTCATCAGTGCCAACGTGCGAGGCCGCGACATCGGCTCCTTTGTCGCCGAGGCCGAACAAAAGCTGCAACAGAAAGTCAAAATTCCATCCGGTTATTGGACGAGTTGGGGCGGACAATTCGAACAGTTGCAATCGGCCACCCAGCGCTTACAGATCGTCGTGCCGCTGGCATTGCTGCTGGTTTTTACGCTGCTGTTCATGATGTTTGGCAATGCCAAGGACGGTTTGCTGGTCTTCAGCGGCATTCCTTTTGCGTTGACCGGCGGCTTGGTCGCACTTTGGTTGCGCGATATTCCGATGTCGATTTCGGCGGCAGTCGGTTTCATCGCGTTGTCGGGTGTGGCAGTACTGAACGGGCTGGTGATGATTGCCTTTATCCGTGGTTTGCGCGACGAAGGCATGTCGCTGGATAAGGCGATTGTAGAGGGTGCTCTGACACGTCTTAGGCCGGTGCTGATGACCGCACTGGTAGCCTCGTTCGGTTTCGTACCGATGGCAATCGCTACCGGTACCGGCGCAGAGGTACAGCGCCCGCTGGCGACTGTAGTGATTGGCGGCATTCTGTCGTCAACGATGTTGACATTGTTAGTATTACCGATTCTCTACTGGTTCGCGCATCGCCAAGACCAACCAATAAATCCCATGATACCGGGAATTTCGCAGATTGATTCCGATGAGGATTAAGCGATGAGTAGTTGCAAGCCATCAGAAAAAACCTGTTGTTGTCCTGGTGAGAAACTGGATAGTCACCAGCCAACGCCATCAACCGCGTCGAGTGGTATGACATTCAAGATCGAGGGACTGGATTGCGCCGAAGAGGTCGCTACCTTGAAAAGCGCGATAGGCCCGCTAGTGGGGGGCAGTGACAAACTGGCATTTGATGTTTTAAACGGGCGAATGACACTGTTGTCTGATGCCGAGCCTGTGACTGAAAAAACCATCATCAAAGCGGTAGCGGCAACGGGCATGCAGGCGGCTCGTTGGCAATCCGGTCAGACTGATGCCGATGTCAAACAACTACACCGTTCGAAGACCGTTTATACCGTGCTTAGCGGTGTATTTATCGTGGCCGGCATGATGATTCATATCGCCATAGCCGGCGGCTTTGTGGATATTCAGACCGTTTTCAGCTCGGCAAAAAACGGAACCCTGCAATGGGACGTGGTCACTGACTATCTGCAAAGCTTATTGAATGCGCACGCTCAGCAGGCGATGCCTTTGCCTGAAAAAATAGCCTTTGGTTTAGCGGTGGCTTGCGGTGCTCGGCATGTGATCGTTAAGGCGTTTTATGCCTTGAAACGCTTACGGGCCGATATGAACTTGCTGATGACGATTGCTGTAATCGGTGCGATGTTCATTGATGAATGGTTTGAAGCGGCAACGGTCAGTTTTCTGTTTGCGCTGTCTCTGGCAATTGAGAGCTGGAGTATTGGTCGTGCCCGGCATGCCGTAGAAGCCTTACTGGATTTAGCCCCATCGACGGTGACGATCAAGGATGAAGCTGGCCAGGAACGTATGGTATCTGCCGCAGAAGTCAGTATCGGTACCCATTTCATATTGGCGCCTGGCGCTAAAATCCCCCTGGATGGCAACGTAATTGCCGGTTTCAGTTCAGTCAATCAGGCGCCGATTACCGGTGAAAGCATGCCGGTTGCCAAGCAAGTGGGTGACGAGGTGTTTGCCGGCAGCATTAATGCTGAAGGCACATTGGAAATCCGATCCACCAAGCTGGTTTCGGATACCACCCTGGCACAGATTACCCGCCTGGTAGGCGAAGCCCACGGTAAGCGAGCCGAGGTCGAGCAATGGGTAGAGAAATTTGCGCGTATTTATACCCCGGCAGTAATGTTGGTGGCGTTGGTGATGTGCATCATTCCGCCATTATTTTTCGAAGGGGCCTGGAACGAATGGTTTTACCACGCCTTGGTGTTGCTAGTCATTGCTTGCCCCTGTGCATTGGTCATTTCGACACCGGTCAGTATTGTCGCGGCACTGGCATGTGCGGCCCGACAAGGCATTCTGATCAAAGGTGGCATTTATATCGAAACACCGGCCCATCTTGCTGCGATTGCCTTTGATAAAACCGGCACGCTGACCTCTGGTCAGCCCATCGTAACCGGTGTTTATCCATTCAATAGTCATAACGAAGAAGAACTTTTAAGCCGCGCTGCCGCACTGGAATCACGAAGCAATCATCCGTTGGCCAAAGCCATTTTACGCTATACGGAACAACGCGGTATCAACGTAGCCAGCGCAGAGAATGTAATGGTTCTACCGGGTAAAGGTGTCACCGGACTATTTAATGGCACGGATTTCTGGCTGGGATCGCGTCGTTATCTGTTGGAACGTAGTCAAGAAATCCCGGAAATCAGTGAAAAGGCGATTACCCTTGAACAAACAGGGCAAACCGTGATTGCCATTGGTAATGATCGGCATATTTGCGGCCTCATTGCCGTTGCCGATCAACCTCGCGCCGACATCAGATCGATTTTGCAAGCGCTGAGACAGACAGGCATCAAACATTTAGCCATGTTAACCGGCGATAATCGGGTGACGGCCAATAACATCGCGGCCCAAATTGGCATCGATGAGGTACACGCCGAATTATTGCCGGCCGATAAAGTGGAGATAGTCAGTCAAATGGTCGAGAAATACGGCCAGGTAGCGATGATCGGTGATGGTGTCAACGACGCACCGGCGCTGGGACGGGCCAACCTGGGGATTGCCATGGGGGTGTTAGGGTCGGATGCGGCCATCGAGATAGCCGATATTGCTCTGATGGGTGATGACCTTTCCAATCTGCCTTGGCTGATTGGGCATTCCAAAAGAACGCTAGCGATTATTCGACAGAATATTGCTTTTGCGCTGACGATCAAAGCCGTGTTCGCCGTCTTGGCCTTTGCCGGTGTGGCGACCTTATGGGAAGCCATTGCAGCCGATATGGGGGCTTCCTTATTGGTCGTTGCAAACGGATTGAGATTGCTACATCCCAAAAACGTTGCTTTTAAATAGCCTGAGCAACTTTATAGAAACAACTTATAAACTTCTTTTGGAACAAACCATGAAATCAAAATTACTGATTACCCTTTTTCTGGCGCAATATTTACTATCAGGGTGCAGCCTCTTTGATCGGCATGCAATGGCTCCTGATCTTGCCATACAGCATGTAGCACTAGCCAAACACTTCGAAGACGAAGCGAACGAATTGCAGATCAAGATAGAGGAACACAAAAAAATGCTCAGCCAATTTGAGTCAAAAAGCTTTTTATACGGTAGACACGCGAACGATCTTAAAGCGCATAGCCAAGAAGTGATTGATCTTTACCAGCAGGCCGTCACTGCAAATCGTGAAATGGCGGAGTGGGTTCGGGGAACAACGGAGCATTAAATTGGCGATCAGCTTTTGTGGAACTTATAAATCTGAGAAACTTGTAACGGCATGAACCTAACTATTGGCACACTTGCCAAACAAACCGAAGTCACTATCGAGACCATCCGTCACTATCAACGCATCGGCTTATTGACGGAACCCGCGAAACCCGATGGCGGTTATCGAGTTTATTCCGCTGATGCGATTGCCCAGATACGTTTTATCAAACGCGCTCAACAGGCCGGATTTACCTTGAAAGAAATTGCCACCTTGCTATCCCTTGATGGGGCGCACTGTGCTGATGTTCGGCAACTCGCCGAGCAGAAATGCCAGCAGATCGATCAACAAATCAGGGATTTAACGGCACTGCGCCAGGCATTGGGAAGCCTGGTCAACGATTGTCAGCAGACAGCGCCAGCCGCTCATTGCGCTATTCTCGATGCGTTTGGCGATGATACATCAACCAACCTCTAATTTTAAGTAAGACACCACCGGCCACTTGACTCTGTTCTAAACAACAGGGTTTAGACTCCTTGCCAACATTGAACATGGTTTGGCTTAGGAGATTGACATGAATACAGACCCTGAAACACCCATTTACACACCGTCATGGTTAGGTATCGGCGCTCTCTTGGCCGCTATAGGGGCTTCGGCATGCTGTGTCGGGCCTTTTTTACTTTTATCTTTAGGTATTGGTGGCGCATGGATGAGTACGTTGACGGCACTGGAACCGGTCCGTCCATTTTTCATCATCCTGACCGTGGTCTTTATGGCGTTAGGGTATCGAAAACTTTATCTAATGCCTCAACGCTGTGAGGAAGGTGAAAGCTGCGCCACATTCGACATCCAGCGCCGACAACGCCTGATGTTTTGGTTGGGTTCAGCATTCATTTTGAGTCTGCTGGCCTTTCCCTGGTTAGCGCCTTTTTTCGTGGCTTGAGAGGATCTCGATATGACAATTAATTCTGGATTGTTACTGGTAAGCTTGTTGTTACCGGCCACTTTATGGATGCCAATGGCCTATGCTGAAACCACAGTGGCACAGCCAAACCAACAACAAACGGTTACACTGAAGTTAGAGAATATGACCTGCGCCATGTGCACAGTCACCATCAAGAAAGCCTTACAGAAAGTCGAAGGCGTGCAAACAGTGGCTATCGATTACGATGCCAAAACGGCCGTGGTTACTTTCGATAGCCAAAAAACCAATAGCGTCGCCTTGATCAAAGCCACGACAGATGCCGGTTATCGGGGTTCCCTGGTCACACCTATTACCCGATAAAGCCGAGGATACGGTCTATGTCTGATTGCTGCCCAAGTACATCCACCAAAACCAAACAGAATTGTCCTGAATGCGGCTCCACTTGTAAAAGTGTCGATATGTCTACGCTTTTTCATCAGGTCAGGTTTCCCGAGAATCAGTCAATCATCACTGACAGCTATTATTTTTGCCCTGTCAAAAAATGCTCAGTTGGGTACTTTTCCAGCGTGGGCAACACTATTCCCAAGCAGCAATTAAGAAGCTATCAAGCCATTCAAAACGACGCGCTTTGTTACTGTTTTGATATTGACGCCGAGCAGTATTTATCGGCGTTAAAAAATCAACGGGCAGAACCGATCAAAGCTTTCGTCATGCAACGTACTCAAGCCGGGGAATGTGCTTGTGAAATTAGAAACCCATCAGGCCAATGCTGTTTAGCGAATTTCAAGCGTTTAGAAAATGAGCACAATACAGATGTCAAGTGATCGCTATAAACCAGCCGTTCGGAGAACTGACTTTTTATATTTTTCACAGACTGCTTTTGGCCGACAGCCGTCCCCGATAACACCAATGCCAAGGCTCGTAAACATACCCGAAGCGGTTATCGCGCGGGAATGACAGAAAAAATTGAAAGCGTTTTGCGTTGCTTGATAGCCACTGAAAAGCAGCCGTTTGTTCGAACCGTTCGCCCAGCTCCGGGCAGTCGTCGCTGCCAATATCGATAGCATGACCGGTATGGTGTTCGCTGTAACCGGGCGGGGCCAAGACACGCAGAATCTCGTCGATAGTTTGGCCCTTCCCGAGCTTGCGCCGAATAATGTCGGCTTGATAATCCGCGCTGCGAAAGGCCGAGACCATCAATAGCGTAATGCCCTCCTCGGCAGCGGCTTGTTTCAATGCGTGCCATGCAACGGCCGCTTCCGCCGTGAGATAATACGCTCTGCCTTGCGGCGTGGTTTCCGCGACGATCAACTCTAAAGGCTCGCGGCATAATGCCAAACCTCTACCTGCCGGCAGTTCTTCCGGAATGCCTAGTTCGATGAATAGCTCGCGAATACGCTGTAAGTAGGCGTCAAGCGGTTGGGCAATCATGGGCTACATCTCATTGAGTGCATGCAAGCGCTGGTAATCGCTCGAGGTGTCGACATCCAGTTCCGCTTCCCGCAACGGCACTTTTACCAGCGTGTCCTCGAAGCGCAGTAACAAGGGCTTGGCTCCCCGGTCGCCGGTCAAGCTGGCTAGCTGGGGAAAATAAGCAGCCGGAAACACCGCCGGTACGCCAAACGACTCCGCATACTGACTAACCACAATACGCTCCGGCGCGTTTTGCCAAGCGCTAAGCAAACTTTGCAGATGCGCGGCGCTAATCAAGGGTTGATCGCACAGCATCAACAATACCGCGCTAGCTGAGTCCGGCACAGCCTGGATACCAGCCCGAATCGAACCGGCCATACCGTCCGCCCAACTCGGATTCAATACCACTTTGCTGCCGCTCAAATCGACCGCGGCTTTTATCGCCTCAGCATTTGCGCCCAATACCACCAACGTCCGCTCCGCCAACACGGCTTGCGCATTGACAAGCGCATGCGCCAGTAATGGACGCTCCTGCCAAATCAGTAATTGCTTGGGACTGCCCATCCGGCTGGAGGCACCGGCCGCCACGATGACGGCATGCACATTATCCATGGCTGCAGGCATGTTTGAGCGCAACCGGCTCTTTCCCCAGTTGCCAGCCGCTACGACCGTTGAGCTGGGTCTGAATGCCGGCCACTATCGACAAGGCAATTTCTTCCGGAGTTTGCGCGCCGATGTCCAAACCGAACGGGCGGAATACCCGTTCGACTATCAGTGCCGCGTTGTCGCCCAAGCTGTGCAGCAGCCGCTGCTTGCGATGCACCGGACCCAGCAAACCGACCAACTCGCCGGTTTGGGTAATCAACATGCGCGCGGTGGCCTTTTGGTAGGTCGAGCCAAAGGTTTGTTGCCAAAAATTGGCGTGCGTTTTTTAGTGGATGATTCCTGCACTGACTATTCCTATAAAGAGATTGCCGCTCGAGCAGTTAAAAACTGACCAGGGTTTTGTCCGCGACTTATTGACGGCCTCCAAGCACAAAATGCATAAGGTGTGGAAACTCAAGCCTTGGCTTTTTTATCCTTGCGGATGCCCCGGACCGCATACGTCCTGGCTTTATCTTTGGCGGTTTCCGCAAAGAAGGTCTTCCAGATCTCGCAGCCTCTATCGGCAATTGCCACCGAAATATCCTTAAATAAACTGATACCTTCCAGCACCATTGTCGGGGTAAAACCATAATCGTGGGTTAGGTAGTAACTGATGCTCATCAGATAGGTTTTTTCTCTGCTCATGAGCTTGATCAGCCGTTGCTTTTGTTTATCGTAGACATAGTAAGAGGTCAGCGCCAGCAGGCTCAGGCCAAAAAATTTCGTCCACAACAAAATGTAGGCATCGTCTTCATAGAGCTTCTGACCCTTGTTCAAAATGGCATCGGTTTTATTCATATCTATCCTCGGTGAAAGTGTCGGGCATCTTAATTTAAGTTTGAAAATTTTGTGTTGGAAATATTGGATAGTGTCGTCATAACACAGCCGCCCAAAGCGCAATACCGCGTAACTACAAGGCTGGCAAGAACCAAGCGGTGTTTTTAGCTTAACCAGTAGCTATGCCATGCCATCGCCTTAAATGCAAAAAATGCCTTTTCCACCTGATGGCAAAGGCGATTAGAGGAATCAACCTTTTCTGGGACAGAGTGATTTTCGTCAGCAATTGGCAGATGACTAAAGCTCCGGCGAGGCTGGTCGTCGATTGCCGACGAAGTCATGATACGCATGAGAACGTTGGATTTTTATTTCGGAATTCGTTCCCAACCTTCGTTCCAGCACCCTGATTTTTAAGCAGCCAGCTTGGTATATCACTACCCGAACTTATGACTTTTACCCTTACGGCGCAAACTCAAAGCTGCCACCCAAAATCTCTTAAATAAAATAAGGGATATAACCCAAAATACGCGAAATAACACACCCTGCATAGCGTTATAGCCATCTAAAACCCCAGAAAACCGCCACACTTATTACTACTCCACCCTATCAAATAAAACAGCTTATCCCATTGTTTTATATGAACATAGCCATAGAAAAGCACTACAAATCCACGCTTAAATATATTTTGGCGCACGTTTTGCATTACAAATAGTGCTGCACCCTCCTGGGCGCAGCCACCAAGTCGCCACACTCGTCGCAAGGCGGGGCCGGAAAGCTGCGGATCTGATTCAGATAGTCGAGCTGCCTCTTATGAGCGGGTAAGAGAAGGGTCTAGCCGGTCGAGATTCATACACCGACAACTACCCATAGCGCTCGCTCACTGGTCAGGAATAGTTTGTTGTATCACCTGATTAGCTAAACCCGTTGTTTAACTCACTACGCAAGCAAGCCCGGTATTTAAAACTCTTTGGACGGTCTCTCTCGCAACCATAGCGTAGCGTGATCAATTCAGGAATATTGAAATACATAGCGGTTTTAAGGCTGTTCAAATTGCGCGGGAAGCCATCGGCCCAGCACTTACCGTACACAAAGGACCGGAAAGTAAGAGCCTGGCATCGCGGCATCCGGCGTAAGTGCGCTAGGCAACGACTCGCAAAGGGAATTGCGAAACATTGAATGTCGCCGGTAAAACCTACCGGTAAAAATCTTCGTCTTACTATGAAAGGAATTGAAATATGTCTGTTAACACGAAACATGCGCCTGCCTTGAAAAAGGTGGCTGCAACACTTGCTATTTCACTTTTAGGCCTCGGCAATGTACAAGCCGAGACCGTAAACGGCACCATCTATAAAACCGTCGACCCGGTTCACGGCGCCGGTACCACAATCGATTTCTATTCGTTCTCCTTGTCATCGGCTGCCAATGTGATAATCGATGTCCTGGCGAATGAAGGCTACGCAGCGGGCTGGGGCGCGCATCCCGGCGCGTATGTCGATATAAACGGCGACGGCGAACTAACACTGGCAGATAGCCAATTCCGCATTTTTCAGGACACAGTCTCACTGACTACCGAAATCGTCAGCGGTGACGACAGTCCAGCCTACACCATACCCGGCAATACCGGCGGATGGGCCGATGGCAGCTTGTTGAGCCGAGACTCCTATCTGGCTACTGCATTGGACGTGGGCAATTACATTATTGCTTTTGGCGATTACTCTCTGACCATCGAAGAAGCCGTACTGGGCTTCAACAAGGGCGACACCATCACCGGTGCGACCGGCGTCAACCCGATAACGGGCGCCACCGGTCAAGATCATTTCGACTATCAAATTACCCTGACCGCCACTGACTACGTCACAGGAGCCAGCCTGCCTTTGACCATAACCGGCGAGGGTGTTAGCGCAGTGCCGGTGCCAGGGGCCGTTTGGTTATTCGGTTCTGCACTAATGGGATTCGGTGTATTCGGCAAACGCCGCACCGCGTAAACCCCGGCAAACAAGAGCGAAAAGGTCAGCCGACATCAGCTGTCGACTCACCCCTCGCAATGCATGTCTAAATCCTTTGGAGATGTCTATCTTTTGGCTGCCAGGCCCGAAATACTCAGACAAATCCAAATTAAACAGCAACTTAAATCTACCACAATCGTAAACAACGATGTGGTAGATATTGGAGACACTCAAAAATGAACATCGATTTACAAACTATTTTTAAAATCACCCTATCCTCCGCCGCGCTAACCCTTGCCGTTGCTCAACCTGCTGCGGCGGCTTGGTCAGGTGCCGATAACACTCTCGAGCTGGGCACCAGCATCTCAAACCCCAGTTTTAATTCCAGCAATTTGGGCTTCGCGGGCAATCCGTCTCTGTCCAATGATGGCTGGGGCATGCAAGGGGCATTTACCAACTTTTATTTAAGCTCATCAGCCCAATCCGTGACTGTCGACGCGCGTTCGTCCGCGGCAAACTTTCCGGCTTTTTCAATTTTCAGAACCAATGTGGCTTATTCGGGTGAAACGGTCGGCGTCGATACACCGGCCGAGCTAACCGGCCAAATTCACAAATTTAACTCGGTCGGCCAAGCCGGCGATCCAGGCATAATGTGGGCAACCGGCGCGGACGGCATTGTCGAAACCCTGGGCTACGTCAGCTCCTCAAGCAAAAACTACGTTAACTCTTTCGGCGGTGTCATCGACTCCGGCGCCCACGATGTCAGTATCGACGACCTGTATGAAACCGGCGTATCCGGCACTATAGGCGTCACCGGCAACCCTGCTTTTGCCAACACCAAAAGATTCGCGACCTTGACGCTGAACGACTTGCAAGCTGGCTGGTATGCCGTGTTCGTCGGCGGTGCAGACGTCCTCGGAAGCAGTGCCGGCATCTCTTTGAACATTTCCGCGTCGGCCGCCCCTTCTACCTACACGCCAGCGGCGGTGCCAGTACCCTCCGCTGTATGGCTGTTCGGTACGGCACTGGCCGGCTTTATAGGCAGAGGCAAACGCAACGCTAAAGCGTAAGCCAACACCCAGCACATAAGCCGATGTTCCGATAAAAAAGGAAGTTTGGCGAGGGACTTCGCCAAAGGAATAAAGGATGGCCGATAAATTACGCTTTGTGGTTTATCGGCCTTTTTTATAGCTTGAGCCCGCTGATGCGGGCGTTTTGGCCGTATTTGTTGCCAACCAACCATTTCTCAGTGGAGTTTCACCATGACATTGTTTCGTCATAGCCAATTAGCGATTGTTTTAGCCGGAGGTGTACTGCTCAGTTTCAGCGCCGCCGCGGTCGAATTGGCACTAGGGCCCATGCCGATAAGCCTGAAGCATTTGCCCGTTCCGCCTGTTCCCGGCCTACTGGACGGCCCGGACCCTATTGTCGTCAACAAGAACGCCGCGATTGCCTTGGGCAAAGCGCTGTTCTGGGATACTAACGTGGGTAGCGACGGCATGGCCTGTGCGTCCTGCCACTTTCACGCCGGCGCCGACGGCAGAGTAAAAAATCAGCTTGCTCCGGGCGGCCAATCCAGCCCCTTAAGCGATCAAACATTCAGCAATGCCATGACGGGTGGGTCTTTGGGACCCAATCATACCCTCAGCATTGGCGACTTTCCGCTACATCAAAGGGAAGATCCATTCCAAGAGCATTCCGCGATCCTCTATGACACTGACAATGTAGTCGGTTCGTCCGGTACTTTCGGTGGTGAATTCAGAGCAGTGGACCGCTACACAGCGCCTAACGACACCTGCAGCCGCAGCGTCGACAGCCTGTTTCATGCCGGCGCGGTCGGCACCCGCAAAGTAACGCCACGCAATGCGCCCAGCGTGATCAATGCGGTGTTTAATCATCGCAATTTTTGGGACGGCCGCGCCAACAATGTGTTTAACGGCAGCAGTCCTTGGGGCGACCGAGATCCCGACGCCGGCGTCTGGGTAAAACAGAACGCCACGACGCTAATTAAGCAGCGCCTGCATTTAATCAATTCCTCGCTGGCGTCATTAGCGGTAGCTCCGCCACAAAACACTACCGAAATGGCCTGCCGCAACCGGACCTTGATGGAACTCGGTAGAAAGCTGCTGTTACGCCGCCCGTTGCAAAACCAAAAAGTACATCCTGAAGACAGTGTATTGGGACCTTACAGCCTCAATAGCAAACCCGGCATGAACACTCTGTATAAGCTGCTGATCATGCAGGCATTCAATCCAAAATACTGGTCGTACAGCGGTAACCCGCCAATTCCGGCCCCCAAAGGGTTTGCGCCCTATAATCAAACCGAAGCCAACTTTGGCATGTTCTTTGGCCTGGCCATCCAACTCTATGAAAGCACATTGATTTCGGACGAATCGCCCTTCGACAACAGCGCCCGCGACGCCGGCAATCAACCCATGGAACTCAGCGCGTCGGAATTGAACGGCTTAAAACAATTCAGAAAAAATCAGTGCGCGCTCTGCCATTTAGGACCCAACTTCAGCGCGGCATCGATCAACGCCAATGCGGCCATTGCCAAAACTCATCCGGAAGCCTTCGGTGAACCGACTTTCTTCATCAGCGCATCCACCAATGTGGTCAATCGCATACCATTGCTTATCAAAAACGCCCCAGTCACCGCATTTTTCGATACCGGCTTTTCTTCTACAGGCGTCACCGAAGAAACGGCTGATATTGGCGCAGGCGGCGTCGACGACTTTGGTAACCCGCTATCGTTCAGTAAGCAATATTTACAGCATTTGGCGGGCAATAATGCCGCTGTACTGGATGAAGATGTCACTAAAGTGAGAGCCTGCGATTTTCAGGAAGCCCTTGCTCTAAATATCAAACTGCCTTATTCGCTGCCGAGCTTGTTTACCATCACCGACGGCATAAGACCCCAACCACAAAGTACGGAGAACTGTTTCCTGCCCGCAAACAATGCCTTTTTGCCCACGACAGCTGCCGCTTTAGCGGAGTTGAACAAGCCCAATACCCGGAAAATGGTAGCGTCTGTCGACTCGACATTTAAAATCCCCTCGCTACGCAATATCGAGTTAACCGGACCATACATGCACAACGGCAGCATGGCTACGCTGGAACAAGCGATCGAATTTTATTCGCGAGGCGGAAATTTTGCCTACGACAGCAAACAAGTTACTCGGGTATTTCCGCAGCCCAATCTACAACTGGATGCGCAAAACCGCGCCGACCTGATCGCCTTCCTGAAAACCTTGACCGATGAAAGAGTCCGCTACGAAAAAGCCCCCTTTGATCACCCCGAAATCAAAATACCCCACGGCCATGTTGGCGTGGAGCAGACAGTAAGCGGCGGTAATCCGCTGGGAGCCGTTCTGGGTAAAGATGAATTTCTGACCATTGACGCGGTTGGCGCCCAAGGCAATGCATCGCCCATACAGCCTTTCGAAGCGTATTTGGCACCCTAACGCGGTTTAAATTGCAGCCCACAGTCACCGGCTAAGGCCGGTGACTTGCAAACCATGCAAGGCTGAAAAGTGAATAACAGCGCCTTAGCTAAGTCACAACGTTATGTATGGCAAGAAATCTTGCAAGCACCGGCTTCTGAAAAGGGGGATTCCTAGAAAATAGCCCCTATTTATCGGCAAAAAGCCGCGATAAATCATTCCCGTAATTTGTCCACGCTCAGCGCTGAGGCATTCTCAGTCGCCGGCATGCACATTATCCAGGGCTGCAGACATGCTTGATCGCGACTACGTCATTGCCTAGTTGCAAGCCGCTACGGCCGTTAAGCTGGGCCTGAATGCCGGCCACGATGGACAAGGCAATCTCTTCCGGGGTTTGCGCGCCTATATCCAGTCCTACAGGGCCGAATACCCGTTCGGCTATCAACGCGGCATCATCGCCCAAGCTGTGCAACAGCCGTTGTTTGCGATGCGCCGGACCCAGCAGACCGATAAACGCCGCCCGACAGTGGACGATGGCTTGCAGAAAGCGTTGGTCGTATTCGATGTTGTGGGTCATCAGCATAATGGCGTTGAAGCGATGCAAATCCAGCTGATCCGCCACCTGTTCCGGGGTCAGATGCAATAATTGATCGGCTAAAGGAAAGCGCTCGGGCTTGATATGCGCGGGCCGGTGATCGACCAAGGTCACGCGCCACCCCAGGGATTTGGCACAATTCACCAGCGGTATTGCGTCGGCCCCAGCGCCGAACATCAGCAACTGCCAAGGCGGTTGCACCGGATCGTAAAAGACTTTGATGTCCAGGCCGTCAAGCGGATGAGTTTCGATGCGCGGTTTTTGTTGCAAGGCCGTTTGCAGCGCCGCTGTGGCGGAGGGGAACGGCGCGCTGGATAATATCGGCTGTTCCCCGACAATGGCGGCCGGCAAGAACTGGCTGCGCCCTGCCGGAAAATCCGCATGCGCGGACTCGAACACCGTAACCAATACTCCATGCGCTTGCGCTTCGGCGGCTTCGACCAGCAGATTCAAGGGACTAAATTCTTGCTCAGCTTCTAATAACTGCAAGAAAACCCGAACAGCGCCGTTACAACCCAGACCCAAACCCCAAATCGCATCTTCGCCGGAACGCATATCGTAAAACAAGGTTTTGGCATGGCCGGTTTCGAACACCGATCCGGCCTGCTCCACCAAATCCCGCTCAAAGCATCCACCGCCCAGCAAACCGACCAACTCCCCGGTTTGGGTAATCAGCATGCGTGCGCCGGCCTTTTGGTAAGTCGAGCCGAAGGTTTCGATAATGGTCGCTAGCACGCTGTCCTGCCGGTCGCGTTGCAATTGCCTATAGGCTTCGAGCAGATGATTGATGTTATGGGCCATGATTTACTCGCTTGCGGGTGTGCCGGCGATTGTAAGCCATATCAACTCCAGCTCAAATCGGTACGCAATAACGGCAATTGCCGGATCCGCACACCGGTGGCGGCGAAGATCGCATTGCACACCACCGGCGTCATTTTCTCGGTTTATATTCAGGTTAAACAGCTTCGCTCATATCGGACATTCGTAGCCATCAGCATCGGGACCGCCATACCACTTTACGCGCAGACGAACCGCTCGAGTTTCAAACTTCTTACGGGCAATTCATCGTGGCCACACGCGGGCTATTTTGCCGTTAACCTAACGTCGCCCCACCATCGATCACTAAATCCTGAAGGGTGATATGTCCGGCTCGATCCGACAACAGAAACGCCACGGCGTGAGCTATATCGTCCGGTTGGGCCAGTTTGCCGAGCGGAATCCCCAGCCGATGTTGCGCCAAGCATCCTTCGATGACTTGCGCGGCGCTACCGGCACCGGCGCGCCAGAAGCGGCGCTGCATGTCGGTTTCGGTCGAGCCCGGCGACACCAGATTGCAACGAATGCCGTATTCCGCCAGTTCCAAGCCCAAACAGCGGGTGAATTGCGCGGCGGCTGCCTTGGATGCAGCGTAGGCCGCCATACCGGTCCGCGGCGTCGATGCGGCATTGGAACCAACGGTCACGATAGCCCCGCGCCGCCGCTCGCGCATCCGACGAGCTACCGCGCGGCTTAGCGCAAATACGCCATGACAGTTTACGGCAAAGCTTTCCAGCCAGTCCTCGTCACTGGCATCCACTCCATGACCGGGAAGTAGCACGCCGGCGACATTCACCAGATAGTCGATTTCGCCGATTTTGGCCTCGACTCCAGCGACTGCGGATTCCAGGCCGGCACGATCGCGTAAATCCAGCGCCAGCGGATATAGCCCCGGCATTGACTGGCAAACCTCACGCAAAGCGTCGATATCGATGTCTGCCGCAACCACGGTCAAGCCCTCGCCGGCCAACACGGTGGCTACCGCCTGGCCGATGCCGCGCGCGGCACCACTTACCAGTGCAACGCCGGGGCGCGAACCGAATCCGGCGCTAGGTGACGACTGTCTTGCCGGTTTCATGATTCGGCCGTGGGAACCGGCGTAAGATGATCCACCGTCGTTGTCGATGCCCCCTGCGACGCGCCGAAGCGGTGTAAGCCGGCCAGCAAGCACAAGCTCACGCAGGTGACACCTGCCGCCAGCCAGCCGACGCGTTCAAAATGCTGCAATACGGCACCATCCCCGCCGGTCATCAAGCCCGCGCACCAGGCTGCTAAACCGGATGCGGCCTCGGTGCTCGCGGTATTGACGGCCATGTAGCGGCCCCGCAACGGTGGCGGCACTCTGCCAATCAGCCAAACCGAGGCCGGAATAGCCCGAGTGGAGGTTAAAGCCATAAACAACACAAACACCAGCGTCGTTTGCCATAACGGCCCCGGTTGTAACTGAGTCAACCACAGATACGGAATGATGCTGGCGACCATCAATACAGCCAGAATCCCGGCGGCACCGAAACGATCCACCGCACGGCCAATAGCGCGCGCCACAACGAAAGTCGCCAATCCGGCGCAAAGATAAATCCAGGACAAATCACGTAAATCAACACCCAATGTGCCGTTCAAATGCGCGCCCAGATAAGGCACGATCAGAAAACCGGCAAAAACGATGCAAAAGCTCAACACCCAACCCAAGGCCAGTGCCGGCGAACGCAAACTCCCGCGCCCGGCACCGACACTAACTGGTGACAGGGGTAAGGCCCGGTACAGTCTTAGCCACCACAAGGCAGACAGTGCCGCAACCACTAAAAAAGGAATTCTCCAGCCGCCCAACGCCGCCAATCCCAAGCCCGAGGGTACACCGATCACGGCACACACACCGAAGGCTGACATAATGGTACCGATGGCCTGGCCGCGGCGCTCGGGCTCGATGTGGTCGGCTATCATCGCCATCATGGTTGCGTTCATCAACCCGGCGCAAGCGCCCGCCAACGCCCGCGCGATCAGCAATTCGCCGAATTGCCCCGCAAGACCGCAAGCCAGCGTGGCGACCACAAATCCGGCGTACAAGGCCAACAAGGTGCGCTTGCGGTCGCCGCGATCAATCCATCGACCACCGAGCAGACTGGTCAGCGCCGAGGCCAGCGTATAGACACCAACCAGGGATCCGAAGCGCGCCGGACCCATGTCGAAATCGCGCATCAGCGCCGCGCCCAGCGGCATCAGCACCATATAATCAAGTAAAAGGGTGAATTGAAGTACCGCAAACAACAGCACTAAACGACGCTCCGCTAGGCTAGCCGACGCTTCGGCGGACGGGCCGACCGAAGCCATGCTCACAGGCAAAGGCTGCGCTTGCGGCAACGGCAAATCGGCTGGTCTTACCGGCACGACGACAGGTGTACCGTCGGGTGCGGTCAGGATATGGCTATCGATGCCGTAAAGCTGCCGCAATAAAACCGGATTCAATACATCCACCGGGGAACCGCAGGCCGCTAGTCGGCCGTTATCCAAGGCCACCAACCAATCCGCATGGCGCGCGGCAACCAGGTCGTGCATTACCACAACCACGGTGCGACCGGCATCCGCCAACGCCCGCAACAAGGCGATCAATTCCAGCTGGTGCCCGGGATCAAGCATGCTGCCGGGTTCGTCCAGCAGCAGGACCGGCGTGGACTGGGTCAGCATCATCGCTATCCACGCGCGTTGCCGCTGCCCGCCGGAAAGTTTGTCCAACGGCTGTCCAGCCAATTCCGTCAGGTCGGTAAGACGCAAGGCCTCGCATCGAGCGGCCTCGTCTTCTGCTGACCAGCTCGCCATCCAATGCCGATGGGGGTGGCGTGCCAGCGCCAGCAAATCGTTTACCCTCAGTCCAACCGGTGCTTGCGGAAACTGCGGTAAAAAACCCACGCTACGCGCCAAGTCGGCGTTCGAGAATAGTCGCAAATCGTCTTCGCCCAGCTGAATACATCCTGAATCGGCTTGATGCAGACGAGCCAGGCAACGCAGCAAGGTGCTCTTGCCGCAGCCATTGCCGCCGACAATGGCGGTCACCCGTCCGGCCGGAATTTGCAGACTGAGGTCGCGCAATACGGGTTCCGCACCATAGCCGGCGATTACTTGGTCAACCCGAAACTCCAACATTACCCGGCTCCATAAGCTTTCGGCCGCATCAGCAACCACAATAAAAAAGGACCACCCAAAAAACCGGATACCACGCCGACGGGAACTTCGACCGGCGCGGCCGCTATGCGCCCGAGCAAGTCTGCACCCGTGACCAGTACCGCGCCGATACTGGCGGAACACCATACCGGTATGCCGCCGTCCGGCGACAATCGCTGTGCCAGCATCGGCGCGGCGAGCGCGACGAAGCCAATAGGGCCGCCGACGCCCACCGCGACACCCGCCAGCGCGGCGGCCAGCATCAGCACGGTAAAGCGCAGCTGACCTAAATTGACCCCCAAACCGCGAATACTGTCGTCGTGCAGACATAACAACGCCAAAGCGCGGGAAATGACCCAACAGACTGTCAGCAAGATGCCGAGCAGCGCCGCAGCCACCGTGACCACAGGCCAGGCGCGTCCGGCTAAACTACCCACACTAAACGCATACAGACCGGTGGCATGGAAGATGGGCAATGTCGCCAAGGCAATGTCAAAGCCGGCGCGCAGTAAACTGGCAATGCCCAGCCCGACCACGAGGACCCGGTAACCCCGCGTACCCACGCCGCCGGCGGCCAGCAAGGTGAATACAGCGGTTATCAGCGCACCCGCCACCGCACACCACCACGGGCCCAACAAACCGGACGGATTTAGAATCAAACTCAGGGCCAACGCCAGTAACGCACCGTCGTTGATTCCCAAAACATCGGGACTGGCCAAGCGATTGCGCGTCAAGTTTTGCAATAGGGCGCCGGCGGCGCCGAGCCCGATGCCAACCACGAGTGCCGCACATAAGCGCGGCAAGCGAAATTGCGTCACCAGCGTGAACAGCCAGTCGGACCCAGGGCCAAACAAGCCGGCATACACTTGCGATGCCGACAAGCGTGGCGTGCCGGCAACCAGCGCGGCATACGCCAGCACCAGCAATAGCGGTATCGGCGCTAGGCGGCGAACAGCCTTGGTCATCGCTCACTTCCGGCCGGCATTAAGCCCAGTGTGGCGTCGCGATTTACCATCCAGATCAGCAAGGGCGCGCCGATGCCGGCCAATACGGCGCTAACTGGAACTTCGAACGGGGCAAGCAACAAGCGCGAGCTTAAATCAGCCGACAGCATCAGCGCGGACCCCAGCAAAATAGAATAGGGAAGTTGGGAGGCGATCGTCACGCCGGCCAGCGTCCTGGCGCAATACGGAGCGATTAATCCCAAAAACGGAATAGGACCAGCGAGTGCTACGCTTGTGCCGGTCAACAGTGCCACGACCGTCACCGCCCCCACCCTAGCCGGAGCGGGTCCCTGCCCAAGCGCGCGCGCCAAATCATCGCCCAAGGCCAGCGCCGATAACGGGCGCACCAGCGCCATGGCCGCCGTCAGACCGACGCCTATCAGCACCAGACCGGGCCAAAGTAATCCGGCATGCGGATGGGCTAAGGAACCCAACAACCAAAACCGATAACGATCCAGATAGGCGGTGCTGACCAAGGCCAGCCACGCCGTCAGACTATGGCAGGTGGCGGTGAGCGCCAATCCGGCCAACACCAGCCGTAAAGGCGATGTCTGGCCGCCGCCGGCACGCGCCAACAGCAACACCAAAAGACTGCCCAAGCTTGCCCCACCCAGGGCCCAGCCGATCTGCGCAGCAGGACTTTGCCCGGCAAACCAAGCGATACCGAGTGCCACCCCAAGTGCGGCGCCACTGTTGACACCCAACAACCCGGTTTCAGCGAGTGGATTGCGCGTGACGGTCTGCAACAAAACCCCGGCTGCGCCCAATGCCGCACCCAGGGCCAAGGCCTTAAGCAGGCGGGGCAGCCGCAATTCGCCCAATACCAGATCGACATGGGCGTCGCCGGACGCCCCTAGCAGCCAATGCAGACTGTCTTGCCAGCCGACACCACCTGCGCCAAAGCTTAACGATGCGAAGGCCAACAACAGCACGGAAAGTGGCAGCAAAACACCTAAAAGGGCGGCTTTAGGCGCCTTCACGATCCGCTCTCCACCGCGTCAAATGCCGATACCACATCTTCAAGGAGCGTTTTGGCAGCCAGCGGACCACCGATGACCGTCCATAAAGCCGCATCCACTTCGCGCACTCGATGCAGCCGCGCTGCCCGCAATTCCGCAAAAGCCGGTTCGTCTCGCAAGGCAGCGACGCCGTGCGGATCCGGTGCAAAATTACCGATGAACAACCAATCGCCGTCGATATCGGCCAATACTTCCCGGCTTAACGGCGCTCCATGTCCGGCACCGGGTTGACGTTGGGCAGGAGGCCGAGTCAAACCCAAATCTGTCAGAACCCGCCCGGCAAACGCATCGCCCAGCATATACATGGGGCCGTTAGGCGTAAGTCTGACAATGCTCACCGATTCACCCCAGTGCGCTTTCAGTTGCTCTCGCAGGCGGGCAGCCAGCGTACGATACTCTTCGAGTACTTGCGAACCGGCCTGCTGCCGACCCACCGCATCCGCAATACGCCTCACGCTGTCTTGCCAGTGTTCACCAGGATAAAAGCTGACTACGGTCGGCGCAATCGCGCGTAGTTGCTCCAGGAATGCAGGATCGCTCTGACCGCCGGCCAAGATCAAATCCGGGCGTAGCGCGACGATGCGGTCCAAAGACGGCTGGGCGAAATCACCTACGCTGTCTATCCCATTCACCCGTCCCCCCAAATAGCGCGGCGGGTGCTGGCTGCCGCGACCGTTGCTGGCACCGACAGGCCGGAGACCAAGCGCCAGCGCGGCATCCAAATCCAACTCGCTCAACGCCACCACACGTTGCGCCGCTTGTGGCACGCTTACCGGTCGGCCGATGGCATCGATTAACTCACGAGCCCCCTGTTCCGGCGTAGCCGGCGGTGGGCCATCGCATGCTGCCAATATTAATATCAGCACAATCCTTACCCTAAACATAGGTCTTTTCATGTATTCCCATCCATGCAGCGGTGCCGCTCGTCGTGGTAATCCTCTTCACTCCAACCCCGACACCAATAGGGCACTGTATAAAGAGACGCGGGGGATAAACCTCGTTCGCGCAGCAGGTATTGGCGAATGGCGAGCACAGAGGCACTCTCGCCGGCTATCGTCGCGAATACCCGTGCCTCCGCCGGCCAACGGATTTGGCGGACGGCGCCCGTCAGCGGGCTCGAAGCGCGCGCATGCAGCCACTGCAACTGCACGCCCGGCGGATACTGCAACGCCAGTTGATCCGCCGCGTCAGGCACTTCGATCAAGGCTGCTCCGCTTGCCTTGGCCGGTAGGGTTTCCAGTACCGCCGCGATAGCCGGCAGGGCGGTTAAATCGCCGGCCAACAAATGAAAATCGGCCGCGGCACTCGACAACGGGGGACCGCCCACGCCGGCAAGACCGATAATGTCGCCGATTGCGGCACGGATGGCCCAGCGCGAACCGGGACCGTCGTCGCCGTGCAGCACGAAATCGACATCAAGCAAATTCTCGGCAAAATCGACGCGGCGCAGGCTATAGGCTCGCGCTACGGACCGGAAGCCGTCCGGCCACTGCGCGTCGTCGGTCGAGTTCGCGCCTGAAACAGGTAGCAGCAATTTGAGATGCGCGCCTGGCCCAGCATGAACGATGTCTTGCAAGGCCTCGCCGTGAAAACGGATTCGGCGTAAACGCGGACCCAAACTGAGTGTTTCCCGTACAGTTAAGCGCTGAGGGATGCGGGTAGACCGGCTACGATGCGTACTAAGGGTCGTCATGCAAAAAATCGAGTGGTTAAGCTGACGTGGGATTATACGGTCGGCCACGGGCTAACTGGGACGCGGGGCCGTGGATTGAACGGCTGGCAAAACAGCATGCATTTTTTGCAAAGATAGCTTAACAACGAGCGCGCAAGCTGCCAGGGGGAGTGCCAAATTGGCGCCGGAAAGCCGTTGCGAAGTTGCCGGCGTTGGTGTAACCGGCCAAATGCGCCGCTTCGCTGACGCTGACACCGTCGCATTCCAATGCGTGGCGCGCATGATCCAGCAGCCGGCGACGCTGATACGCGAACACACTACTGCCGGTGTATTGGCGAAAGTAGCGCTGCAGGGTACTGGGACTCATGCCGATGTGCTCGGCCAAGGCCTGCATCGACCAGCCGTCGCCCTCTCCGCTATCGAGAAAGGCGCAAAATTCGGCCAATCGCCGCCGTTCGCGCGGCCTAAGCACGCACTCCGGCTCCCGGTGGCCGTCCGTCAGCGCCCCCAAGGACTCGGCGGCAATATCCAAGCAGCGACTTTCCAAGCATAGGCTCATCAGCGGCGTGCCGGAGGCGCACAATTCGAACACGCTAGCCGCCAAAGTCCGCAAGCGCGCAGACAATCGCCACTGCTGTGCCGCCAGATGGGTACCGCGCAAGTGGTTCAGCCCCGGGTGTGCGGATAGTACGTGTTCGTGCTCGGCCAGCCAGCGGGTACCAAACGCCAAACTCACCACCTTCCGCCGCGCGCCGCGCCGCAACTGACGGGAAAAGCACTCGCGCCGACTTAAAGCGACGACCAGTCCGCGACGATCGCCGCCTGCGCCTAACAAAAAACGTTGATCGCCGTAGCTTACATCGGCTTCGCCAGCCAGCGGCAACACGATCAACAGCCCCGGCTGCAACGTTCCCGTCACTTCCATATCGAGTTCGTCTCGCACATCTGAGGCGTACAGCGACAAATCCGGCTGCAGCTGAAACTCCCGCAGCCGACCACTGACTATCGGGGAGCCGCTGGGAGCCAAGGATACAGCCGCACCTCCAGGGGTGCTTAGACCCGGTCGCGACAGGGCCGAGCAGTCGATCTTGGATGAGGTGATAGTTGATAGCCGATTCATAGGATTTTGCCCGAGTGATTCATGAATGATGTTCCAAGCCGTCATCTGCGCGGCCCGCAAAGGAATCCGGTTCCCCCGCAAACGCACGTATTTGCTTTGAGTCGGATAATAGCAGCCACTAATGTTAATGTAAATCATTCTTATTTGAAGACCAATCATGAAAACCAGCTCCCCTGTCGGTTCGAAACTTACCCTCCCCTTAACTTTCTTTTTACTCGCGGCAACCGAATACTCGGTGGCCGGCTCAAATGAAACGGACACGGATAAGACTGTCGTCATGGACACGATTAACGTGACCGGTAAAGCGGTCAAAACTGATAAAGACACCGAAACGGTGGAAGACACACCCTCGACGTCGATCAAGGATGTATTCGAAAAAAATATCTCGGTCGGCGTCGGCGGCCCTACCGCGACATCTCAAAAGGTGTTTGTCAACGGCATCGAGGAAACCAATCTCAACGTACAGATCGACGGTGCCCGGCAGGTAAACAATATATGGCATCACAACGCCAACCTGCTGATCGACCCAGGCGTGCTAAAAGCGGTCAGCGTGGATGCCGGCGTAGCAGCGGCGGACGCCGGCCCCGGCGCGCTAGGTGGCTCTTTGCGCTACGAAACCAAAGACGTCGATGACATGTTGCAGCCCGGACGGGATTACGGTGCGTTTTTAAGCGGCGGCTTCGCCAGCAACCTAGACACCTTTACCAAATCCGGCGCTGCCTACGGGCGGTATCGCGATGTCGAAGCCATGGGCTATGCCTCGCACGCCGAAGGCGGCAACTACGACGCCGGCAATGGTGATCCAGTCCAGGGCACCGGCACCAACCTGCTGAGCGCTTTAGGGAAACTAGCCTACACCGCGGAGGGCGGACACCGTTTCGAAGCCTCGGCTCAGCATCTTTCGGACGACGAAATTCGACCGTTCCGCGCCAATTTCGCCGCAGTGCGTGGTCAGACCTTATTGTCGGAAAATATCTTCAACCGCAATACCGCCAACTTCAAGTACAGCACCCGGCAGCCGAGCAAGTTTTACGATCCGGAGGTACGTTTTTACTATAACGATACCTCGCTTTCCCGACCGAATCGGAACGGCGGATTTCGTCCCGGCTATTTCGATTCCACCATCGAAAGCTTCGGGGCGACGGCGTTGAACCGCGTCAAAACGCCGTTGGGCGAACTCAGCGCCGGCATGGATTTTTATCAGGATCGGGCGCTAACCGATAACTTTCGCGATGCTTCGATGACCGAAACGGCCCGAAATTTAGGCGGATTCGCGCAATTACGCGGTGAGCCCGCCGACTGGCTCAAATTTTCCGGCGGCGTCCGTCTTGATTCTCAGGAATTCGAATCGGTAGACCGGAAACTGTTCGACAATACCGGCGCCAGCCCCAACGTGTCTATCGGCATCACGCCCTTGCCGGACTTGACGCTGAACGGCAGTTATTCCTATGTCTTCGGCGGCATCCAGCTGGCCGAAGCGGCACTCTTCCACACCATGCCGTATTCGGCTTATTCCGCCGATCTTGCAGCGCAACGCTCAACCAACGCCAAAGCCGGGCTCAGTTACCGCTTGGCAAGCGTTAAGTTTGAGGGCGAAGTGTTTTCGACCCGAATCCAAAATACGCCGGCATATCAAGAGGGCGACGACAGTTTCGTCCGGGTTAACGGCCCGGCAGTCAAGACCGAAGGTTTGAATCTAGGCGTAGGCTATCAACGCGCAAATGCCGATTTCGGCGCGCATTACACCAATACCGAAGTCAGCTACGATCATTCTCAACTCGGCACACTGGCATTCTACTTAGGCTCGCCCGTCGGCGAAATCATCAAGCTGCACGCCGCCTATGCGTGGCCGGAACTAGGTATAAAAACCGGGGTAAGTTCGGAAATCGCCCTGAAGTACCGCTTCGCACAGGATTCGGGCAATCGCGATCTCAACGGCTATCACACCTACAACGTATTTGCCCAATGGCAGCCGAATTTTTACCGCGGCCTGACGCTGCGCGCTGAAGTCAACAATCTCACCGATGAAGACTATACCGATCGCTACACCGCCGGTACGGCAGTCGGATTCATTACGCCGCTGCAAAATCCCGGTCGTAGCGTACTAGTTTCAACCAGACTGGAGTTCTGAATCCCTATGTATACCGACACGAGTCAGTTATTTTCCGTAAACGCCGCCACGACCGAACGGATAGGTAACGAGCAGCCCACGGCAATTGAGCTGCTGCATCGCTATGGCGCCGGCTCCAGTTTTTTCTTGGGCTCTCCCGAGCGTACCCTGCTTGGTAGCGGCATCCGGGCTCGGTTAACCCGCCGTCCCGGAGAGCCGACAGCCGACGCTCTGCAACGTTTGTTCGCCGATGTTGGGCAAAAAGACGATACGCCGGCTATTGCGGTGGGCGCGCTGCCGTTTGCTCCCGAAGCCGATCCGATATTGTTTATTCCTCAGCAAATGGCAACGGCGGACCGCCTCACGCGCCACGCAATAGCCAGGACGAAAGCGACCATACCCAGTTCTGTAACTCAAGAGCGGCCAACACCGGCGGTCTATGCCCAACAGGTACAACAAGCGTTGGACTTGATACGGCAATCGGCCTTAAAAAAAGTCGTGCTGTCCCGAATGCTGGAAGTGGTGGGCGAGAGCGATGTCGATCAGGCCGGCGTGTTACGCAATCTGGCGGCACGCAATGCAGCCGGTTACACCTTTGCCGTCGATTTGCCCAATGTATCGGAAGGTGTCCGCCGCTTGATCGGTGCCAGTCCTGAATTATTGTTGCGGCGCAAAGGCACACAGGTATTGGCCAATCCAATTGCCGGTACCGAACCGCGCAGCAGCGACCCTGGCGAGGATCTGGCGCGGTCCCGCCGCTTGTTGCACTCTGCCAAGGACCGCCACGAACACGCGCTAGTGGTGGCTGCCGTAGCGGACACCTTGCGGCCCTATTGCCGCACCCTAGAGGTGCCGCCGGTTCCGGAGTTGATTGCGACGCCCCGCGTCTGGCATCTTTCCACTCGGATCTGCGGACAATTAAGCCACTATGCCCCCAGCTCCTTTGACTTGGCCATAGCCTTGCACCCGACACCGGCCGTATGCGGCGAACCACGCGATCTGGCTCGCCAAGCCATTGAGCAATTGGAAGACTTTGATCGCGGCCTGTTCACCGGCCTGGTGGGCTGGTGCGACGCCAACGGCGACGGTGAATGGGCAGTGACGATACGTTGCGCGGAAATCGAAGCCAATCGCGCCAAGCTATTCGCCGGCGCCGGCATCGTCGCGGATTCCGAACCTTGGCGGGAAGTGGCCGAAACCTCGGCCAAATTTCGCACCTTGCTGGACGCACTGCAGGGGGACGGCGTATGACGGCATCCGATTTCACGCCGTGGCCGGACGAGTTGGTCAGGTCCTATCGCGAACAGGGTTGGTGGCAAAACCAAACCTTGGGCGCTTTGTTACGCGAATCGGCGCAGCGCTACGGTGAACGTATCGCGTTGGTCTGCGGCGCGCGGCGCTGGTCGTACCGCGAGCTCGACGAACGGGCCGATCAGTTGGCGACCGGGTTTGCCCAATTGGGTTTGCGCACCGGCGAACGTGTAGTGGTGCAATTACCCAACATCGCCGAGTTTTTTGCGGTGTGTTTTGGCTGTTTTCGCCTCGGTCTGATCCCGGTGCTGGCGCTGCCTGGGCATCGTCGCGCCGAAATCGCCGCGTTCTGCCAGCTGGCCGAAGCCGCCGCCTACGTGATACCGGATCGCCACGACGGATACGATTACCGCTTGCTAGCGCGGGAAACACTGGCATTGGCACCGTGTTTGCGCCACGTGATCGTGGCCGGCGCGGCGGAGGAATTCGTACCTTTGCAAAGCCTTTATGCGAAGCCGTTGGCGCTGCCGGACCAGGACCCAGCAGCGGTAGCGCTGTTACAACTTTCCGGCGGCAGTACCGGAACGCCCAAGCTGATTCCGCGCACGCACGACGATTATCTTTACAGTGTCAGGACCAGTGTGGATATTTGCGGTTTCGACGCCGCTACCGTGTATCTGGCGGCCTTGCCAGTCGCACACAACTTTCCGTTAAGTTCGCCCGGCACGCTGGGCACCTTATATTCCGGTGGCCGCATCGTGCTGTTGACTCGACCCGAGCCGGACGCAGCTTTTACGCTGATCGCCGCCGAAGCGGTCAGCCATGTAGCATTGGTGCCGTCGCTGCTTTTGGCGTGGCTGGAGCGCGCGACAAGTCTGCGTCCGCCGCTTGGCAGTCTGTGCCTGGTCCAGGTGGGCGGCGCCAGTCTGGCAGCGGAAGTCGCCGCCCGCATTAAACCGATATTCGGTTGCGCACTGCAGCAGGTATTTGGCATGGCTGAGGGTTTGGTCACTTACACTCAGCTGGACGACGATACCGATGTGGTTCTGGAAACCCAGGGCCGGCCTATGTCGCCCGGCGACGAGATCCGCATAGTCGACGACGAGGACCGAGTGCTGGCCGACGGCGAGACCGGCCATCTGCTGACCCGCGGTCCCTATACCATTCGAGGCTATTGGCGCGCCGACGAGTATAACCGCAAGGCATTTACCGTGGACGGTTTTTATCGTACCGGCGATTTGGTCAGGCGCCGCGCCGATGGCAGTTTACAGGTGATCGGCCGGAGCAAAGATCAAATCAACCGCGCGGGCGAAAAGATTGCCGCCGCAGAAGTGGAGCAGCATTTGCTCAGCCATCCGCGCGTACGCAACGCGGCACTGGTGGCTATACCGGACGAACGCCTGGGCGAACGCAGTTGCGCCTTCGTTGAATTGGCCAAGCCGGACTCAGACGAAGCGCCGGCGCGAATCGCGCTAGGGCTGAAATTGCACTTACGCGATCATTGCGGACTGGCCGCACATAAAATTCCCGACCGAATCGAATTCATCGACCGCTTACCGCTTACCGCGCCAGGCAAAATTGCGAAACCGCAGCTGCGGGCGCTGGCGCTTAACCTGACACGAACACCGACATGAGCATACCCCGCATCCCGCGATACGACCTTCCCGAACAACTACCGACCGGAAAAGCAAACTGGCGCTTGGACCCGCGCCGTGCCGTATTACTCGTGCACGACATGCAACAGTATTTTCTGGATTTTTTCGAACCATCCCAGCCGCCGATCCCGGCGCTTCTGCGCAACTGCACCGAACTGATCGCCGCCTGCCGCACTGCCGGCATGCCGGTTATGTACACTGCGCAACGCGGCGGACAGGCGCCGACCGAGCGCGGGCTGCTCAACGATTTTTGGGGGCCTGGCTTAGCGAACGATCCGGCGCTGGAACGTATTGTCGATGCTGTCGCACCCACCCCGGAAGACACGGTGTTCCCGAAGGCGCGCTACAGCGCTTTCAAGCGCAGCGACCTGGAGGCGCACCTGCGCGCGCTGGGGCGCGATCAGCTGGTGATTTGCGGCGTCTATGCCCATATTGGCTGTCTGATGACGGCGGCGGAAGCCTTCATGCTGGATATCCAAGCCTTTTTGGTTGGCGATGCGCTGGCCGATTTTTCACGCGAAGAGCACGAACAAGCCTTGCGCTATGCCGCTGGACGCTGTGCCTGCGTTCTCAGCACTCGCGATGCAATGGCCGCTTTGGAATCGCTTAGTCCCAGCCTGGACGCATTACGTCTCGAAATTGCGGAAGCGATGGCAATCAACCCGGCTCTATTGGGCGATGACGACGATCTATTGCTGATGGGTTTGGATTCGCTGGCGCTGATGACATTGATGCAGCGTTGGCGCCAACGCGGATTCGCTGCCGAGTTCGCAGAGTTGGCGCCGTTGCCGACACTGAGAGCCTGGCACGCTTTGTGGCAGGACGCCGCCGCGAAGGCAGACAGACGATGATACGCAGTCAACCCGGTCTGCCCTTAACCCAAGCACAGACAGGTGTCCTGCTTGGTCAACAACTCGCCGGCGAAGCCAGCGTCTTTTACGCCGCCGAATACACCGAACTAGACGGCCCCCTCGATTACGAATTGTTTACACAGGCCCTGCAGGCTACGTTGCGCGAAGCTGTCGCGCTGCAGGTCCGCATCGTCGAGATAGACGGGGCCTATCGGCAGCAGCGCGTCGAGCATCGCCCGCCGACTTTGGCGGTAGCGCCCGCCGAACAGCTTAGCCAGACGGCATTCATGGCCGAACTGTTCGGGCAACTACAACAAGCCTTCAATCCCGCCGCCGGCTATCTTTATGAGCATAAGCTCTATCGCCGGGGGGCTGAGCGCCACGTCTGGCTACATCGCGCGCACCACCTGCTGCTGGACGGCTACGGCTTCCAGCTCATTGCACGGCGAGTTGCCGTTTACTACGAGGCGCTGCTATCCGGCAAGCCTTTGGCAGCGGCAGCTTTTGGCACCCTGGACGCCATTTTGGAAGTCGATCAGGCCTATCAGAATTCATTTGATCGTGAGGACGACCGCCGATATTGGCTCGCCGAACTAGCCGGGTTGCAACCCAAGTCCCTGTCCCCCCATCCCACGCCCGGAATCGGCCGCGGCCGCCGATTCAGCGGGGCCTTGCCGGATGCGGTGTGCCTGAGCCTTAAGCAGCGTGCACTGGAGCTGGAATTGAGTTGGCCGGAGTTATTGATTGTCGCTTTTGCCGGCTATTTGGCGCGATACGGTTACGGTCGCGACACGGTACTGGGCCTGACTACGATGCTGCGCGCGTCGGGGGCGGTTGCCCGCACTCCGTGCAGCGCCATGAACGTCATGCCCTTGCCGTTCCGGCAGGTCGAGGAACTGGATCTAGCCAATGCGGCTCGCCGCCTGCGCCGGGATTTAGCCCGACATAGACCGCATCAACGTTACCGTTTCGAGCATTTGGAATTCGATCTGGAAGATGCCGGTTATCCGCGCGGCCTGCTCGGCACCGAGATCAATGTCATGCCGTTCGAGCCACCGTCCCATTTCGGACCCTGCCGAGCCCTCACTCATACCTTGGCGGCAGGGCCGGTGGAAGATCTGGCTGCGGTGTTCATGGCCCGAGGCGATGCTATTGTCCTTGATCTGGATGGGCGCGAGGAAAATTACGACCAGCCAACGTTGCGCAGACATTGGCTAGGCATAACCGATTATCTGGCGCAAGCGTTGGAGTCGTCTTAGTCGTCAGGCCCAGCCCGGATAACCCAAATTTAGCCTTATACTCCGGCCTCACCGAATTGACTGGGCTTGGCTATGGCTGCATTCATGCTTGATAGCGACTACGTCATAGCCTAATTGCAAGCCGCTGCGGCCGCTGAGCTGCGCATGGATGCCCGCCACGATAGACAACGCAATTTCTTCCGGCGTTTGCGCGCCTATATCCAGTCCTACCGGGCCGAATACCCGTTCGGCTATCAGCGCGGCATCGTCGCCCAGGCTGTGCAAGAGCCGCTGCTTGCGATGCGTCGGACCTAGCAGTCCGATAAACCCCGCCCGAGAGTGGACGATGGCTTGCAGAAAGCGTTGGTCGTATTCGATGTTGTGGGTCATCAGCATAATGGCGTTGAAGCGATGCAAATCCAGCTGATCCGCCACCTGTTCCGGGGTCAGATGCAATAATTGATCGGCTAAAGGAAAGCGCTCGGGCTTGATATGCGCGGGCCGGTGATCGACCAAGGTCACGCGCCACCCCAGGGATTTGGCACAATTCACCAGCGGTATTGCGTCGGCCCCAGCGCCGAACATCAGCAACTGCCAAGGCGGTTGCACCGGATCGTAAAAGACTTTGATGTCCAGGCCGTCAAGCGGATGAGTTTCGATGCGCGGTTTTTGTTGCAAGGCCGTTTGCAGCGCCGCTGTGGCGGAGGGGAACGGCGCGCTGGATAATATCGGCTGTTCCCCGACAATGGCGGCCGGCAAGAACTGGCTGCGCCCTGCCGGAAAATCCGCATGCGCGGACTCGAACACCGTAACCAATACTCCATGCGCTTGCGCTTCGGCGGCTTCGACCAGCAGATTCAAGGGACTAAATTCTTGCTCAGCTTCTAATAACTGCAAGAAAACCCGAACAGCGCCGTTACAACCCAGACCCAAACCCCAAATCGCATCTTCGCCGGAACGCATATCGTAAAACAAGGTTTTGGCATGGCCGGTTTCGAACACCGATCCGGCCTGCTCCACCAAATCCCGCTCAAAGCATCCACCGCCCAGCAAACCGACCAACTCCCCGGTTTGGGTAATCAGCATGCGTGCGCCGGCCTTTTGGTAAGTCGAGCCGAAGGTTTCGATAATGGTCGCTAGCACGCTGTCCTGCCGGTCGCGTTGCAATTGCCTATAGGCTTCGAGCAGATGATTGATGTTATGGGCCATGATTTACTCGCTTGCGGGTGTGCCGGCGATTGTAAGCCATATCAACTCCAGCTCAAATCGGTACGCAATAACGGCAATTGCCGGATCCGCACACCGGTGGCGGCGAATATTGCATTGCACACTGCCGGCGCCAATGGCGGCAGTGCTGGTTCACCCAGACCGGTCACCGGATAATCGGTTTTCAGAAAATGCACATCCACCCGGGTAGGCGCATCGGCGATGCGGATCATCGGATAATCGCCAAAATTGCTTTGTACGATCCGACCTTTTTCGATATTCAATTCCTGGAACATCAATGCGCCCAGTCCATCGATGACCGAGCCTTGCACCTGATTTTCCGCGCCGCTGAGATTGACGATCTGCGCGCCGATGTCGGTAGCCACCACTACTCTATCGACCTTAAGCTTGCCGTCTTTGGACACCGTGACTTCCGCTACCTGGGCGATGTAACCGAGATGGCTAAAATGAAAAGCAATGCCCTGCCCTTGTCCACGTGGGAGAGTTTTTTTGCCCCATTCGGCTTTTTCCGCGACGTGCTGCAGCACGTGCTTCATCCGATTCACATCGTAGGGAATACCTTGCTGGCCGGTACCGGGAAGAAAGCCCTTATCGCCCAATATCTCCAAACGAAATGCCAATGGATCGCGGCCGGCGGCATGCGCCAGTTCGTCGATAAAGCTATGAAACACCCAGGCCAGCACATTACTGCGCGGCGCTCGCCACGGTCCCATCGGGATATTGCACTCTAGCGGCGTTTGCTCCAGCAAGCAGTTTTCCACCCAGCGGCCCGGAAACTCGTCGCCGGACAAATTGGCGCCGCTGCCCAGTTCCAAGGTTTCCTTGCCCTCCTTCACCACTTTGTGCGCAAAGGTCACAAAGTGGTTATGCCAGGCGATCAGCTTGCCTTGCTCGTCCAAGCCACCTTTTAAAAAGTGAAAGCCGCCGGCGCGAAATTGATCGTGTTGCAAATCGTCTTCGCGGGTCCAGGTCAATTTCACCGGTACACCGATTTGCTTGGCGATTGCCGCCGATTCGATGATGTAATCCGGGATCAGACGCCTACCAAAACCGCCGCCGCTGCGGGTGATATGCAGCGTGATTTTCTCTTTGGGAATGCCCAAAGTTTCCGTGACGATCTTCTGCCCGGCTTCCGGGTTTTGCGTCGGCGCCCAAATCTCGATGCCACCATCCTTGAACCAGGCCGTGCAATTTTGCGGCTCGATGCTGGCGTGAGAAATAAACGGATAGCTGTAGGCCGCTTCTACCGTCTTGTCTGCGTCATCCAGTGCTTGCTTGGCATCGCCGTCGTTACGCAACACCTCGCTACCGGCTTGCTCGGACAGTTCCTTGGCTTTGGCACTAAAACCGGCCCAACTTTGCGCGGCCGCAGGGCCTTCGTCCCAAACCACTTCCAGTTGCTTACGAGCCGTGAACGCCGCCCAAGTGGAATCGGCGACTATCGCCACGCCCGGCAACAAACCTTTCAAGCTGGTGCCGCCCTCGACGATAAACGCATGCTTGACACCGGGTAGCGTCTTGATTTTATCCAGATTGGCACTGACCACCTTGCCACCAAAGGCCGGACATTTTTGATAGGTTGCATACAACATACCCGGCAGTTGCACGTCGATGCCAAACAATGGCTTACCGGTGACGACGCCGGGGTTATCGACCCCGCCGATCCGCGTACCCAATAATTTGTAGTCTTTGGGGTCTTTCAGTTTCACTGATTCCGGCGCCGGGACGGGTATCGTCACCGCCTTTTCCACCAATTGCCCATAGCTGAGCTGTTTACCGCTGGCCGGATGATGCACGGCGCTATCCTTGGCAACCAACTCGGCGGCGGGCACCCGCAGGATTTCCGCGGCCGCCAGAATCAGCATGGTTCTGGCCGTGGCGCCCAGTTTATGAAACTCCTGGTAATTGGTCGGCGTGGAACGTGAACCGCCGGCGCTTTGGCTACCGTAAATCGGGTCCAGGTCGCCCTGCACGATTTGCACGTCCAGCCAATTCACCTCCAGTTCCTCGGCGATCACCATTGGCAGTGAGGTCTTGATGCCTTGGCCTATCTCCGGCTGCTTGCTGATCAAGGTCACCTTGCCGGTCGGTGCGATGTGGATAAAGGCATTGGGTTTAAACACGCTGCTTTCCGAAATAGTGGCCGGCTTGGCGACCCGCTTGGCTGCACTATCGGCGACATTCAGATAAAAACCCAGCACCAGGCCGCCGCCGGCCAGCGTGGATTTACGTAAAAAGTCACGGCGGCTGGCGTTTTCCAATTCATATTCGTTCATATCGACTCCTTGACAGCCAGTTCAGCGGCACGGTGTATACCGGCGCGTATCCTTAAATAAGTCCCGCACCGGCACAGATTGCCAGCCAGTTCGGCGTCTATTTCGGCGTCGGTCGGGTGGGGATTCTTTTTCAACAGCGCAGCGGCGGTCATGATCTGCCCGGCCTGGCAATACCCGCATTGCGGCACATCCAGCTCTTGCCAGACTTTCTGCAAAGGGTGTTCGCCAGTTGGATGTAGACCTTCTATCGTGGTGACCCGGCTTTGGCCGATTTTTGAAATCGGCGTCAGACAAGCCCGAGTCGGCTGGCCGTCGATATGCACGGTACAGGCGCCGCATTGGCCTATCCCGCAACCAAATTTGGTACCGACCAGATTGAGATGATCGCGCAGCACCCACAACAAGGGCGTATCGGGATTAACATCCACGGTGTGTTGTGTCCCGTTGACGTTGACTGTGTATTTGCTCATAAGAATTGATGATTGGATGGTTGTAATTATCTGGCGCGCATTCGTAGCAATCCACAGATAAGCAAAATTCGCACCTATATAGGATTGGCGTACAGCTTACACACAAAGACCATGTAAACAGTTGAATCCCAAGCCATTTATTAGAAAACTCTAGTCTTTAAAAGAACACAAGTCACTTATCGCAATCAGGCTAGCCCCCTCACCAGTCAGAAAATAGCTGATATATCAACACCAAGTCAGCAACTTTTGCTGACAGGCAAACACCTAAACTACCTATAAATCAGCATTTTTTCTTTGCAAACAACAAGTTGAAAACTGGCATATAAATTGAGTAAGTAATTAGGCGATACCGCAGATATTGGATTATCTCGTATTGTTAAAACCGCTAAATATCTAAGTTTATTCAGACTTAAAACCCTCAGTAAACCATTAAGTATTATTCGGTTTTAAATATTAAATTAACTAACCATTTCCCAGGGGGATATTATGAAAACGACCGTAGCGTTGATTACCAGCGCCTTATTAATTGCCAGCAGCGGCGTATTTGCCGAAGAACATGCTGCCGAATCGTTAAAACATGCCGAGCATGCGGTAACCCACGGCAAAGCCGGCCATGCGGATCAATTGGTGGAGCATGCGGAAAAAGCCCTGGCTCACGTCGATAAAGCGGAAAGCGCCGCCACCGGAGAAGCCAAAGCACACATCAGCGCAGGTAAAAAATCACTGGAAGAAACCATTGCGCATGGCAAACAAAACCATGCCGAAGTAGCCACCAAACATGCTGAAGAAGCCGTAGGCCACTTCAAGGCAGGTAATGTTTAAACTACCGTAACGCAATATATAACAGACAAAACGCAGCTAATCGGTTATTCCGGATAAATCCCGGAATGGCCGATTATTGATATTCAATATTTCAAAAGTATTACTTACATATATTTGTAAAAAGGGACTATTAAAATGGCAAAAATTACCAATTTGCGGGTTGGCGAATCCTTGGTCGGCGAAGGCAATGAAATCGCCCATATCGATTTAATTATCGGCCCACGCGGCTCAGCGGCGGAAACCGCTTTCGCGAATGCATTAACCAATAACAAAGACGGCTTTTCCACTTTATTGGCGGTGGTTGCACCCAATTTACTGGTCAAACCCGCCACCATTTTGTTCAACAAAGTCACTATCAAAGGCTCGAAACAAGCCGTACAAATTTTTGGACCTGCACAACGCGCGGTTGCGATTGCGGTAGCGGAATCGGTGGAAGAAGGCATCATTCCCGCCGACGAAGCCGACGATTTGTTTATTTCCGTGGGTGTATTCATTCATTGGCTGGCGGAAGACGACGCCAAAATCGAAGAATACAACTACAAAGCCACCAAGGAAGCGATTGCCCGTGCAGTAGCCGGTTTCCCAACGGCGCAAGACGTAATCGCCGCGAAGAAAGACGCCAAACATCCTTTCGCAGCCAATAAGGTATAAGGCGGGTAATGACAGCAATCAGCGGCTTTCTGGGGTTAGCAATACCCAGGCTTCGGTTATGCATAGTCAAGTCGCCAGCGAACGTTAACATGCCTGTAATTCAACCAAGCTAGGGTGCAAGCGTGCTGAATGTCTATCGCGTTATCCTCGGCATCACCCTGGTTTTAGGGATGCCATGCACCCAAGCCAGCCCCGGTCCGGAAGCTGCTACGGATCAGGTACGAGCCAGCCTGATTGCCTCTCATGCTGCCGTGCATCCTGGCGATGAGATCTTGATTGGCGTGCACCAGCAGATTATTCCGCATTGGCACACTTACTGGAAAAATCCTGGCGACTCCGGCCTGCCAACCAAAATTCAATACCAACTACCAACCGGCTGGTCGGTGGGTGAGATCCAATGGCCTACGCCCAGCAAAATTGTACTGGGACCGGTCGTCAATTACGGCTATCACGATGCGGTCACACTACTCTCGCCGCTGCGGGTAGCCGAGGACGCGGAACCGGGTACAGCATGGCCCATATCAGCGAAGGTGAAATGGTTGGTTTGCGAGGAGGCCTGCATTCCCCAGGAGGTGGAATTAGCAATCCAGTTGCCGGTGGTCGCCAAGGGCGTAGCGGTCGGGCCAACCCATCCTTTGATCACAGCCGCCCAAAATACCTGGCCTGTGGTATTACCCTGGCAAGCCAGCTTGCTTGAAGGTCCGGCCGGCACGCTCCGGTTACACCTGACTGGCGAGCAACTACATGCACTAGACCAGCACGCGCTGGCCTTCTACCCCGACCAATGGGGACCGATTTCCCATGCTGGCGAGCAAATAACAAGCTTAGCCGACGATGGCCTGGACATCCGCTTGCCATCCGGCGACCAGCCATTACCCCCCGGACAAACACTAACCGGCGTACTGACGGTAGGCAGCGGCGACGCTTTGCGCGCTTATCAGATCAGTGCAGTGTGGCCTGGCACGGCAAATCCCGTCCAGGCCGCGCCGGCCAGCGCGTTGGCCGAGCAAACCTTGCCAACCGCCCTGTTACTGGCCTTGGCCGGTGGTTTGATATTGAATCTAATGCCTTGTGTATTTCCGGTATTGTCGTTAAAAGCCTTGGCATTAATAGAACAAGCCGCTCACGATCCCGGTAAAACGCGCAGACAGGGTTGGGCTTATCTGGCCGGGATATTGATTAGTTTCACCGCATTGGCCACTGTGTTGGTCGCGCTCAAAGCCGGAGGAGCTGGCATCGGCTGGGGTTTCCAGTTTCAGTCGCCGTGGTTCGTCACGATACTGGCCTACTTGATATTTGCGGTGGGCTTAAGCTTATCGGGAGTCTTCAATATCGGCACCGGCATCACCGGCTTGGGCCATAAACTGGCAACGCGGGACGGTTATGCCGGTAGTTTTTTCACTGGCGTGCTGGCCGCAGTCGTGGCCACCCCCTGCACCGCACCCTTCATGGGCGCAGCCATTGGCTTTGCCATCACCCAAGCGCCGGCGGCGATGATCGCCGTGTTCCTGAGTTTAGGCACCGGATTGGCCCTACCCTACTGGCTGCTTTGTCAGTGGCCGATACTCCAGCGCTGGCTACCCAAACCCGGGGCGTGGATGGAAACTCTGAAACAAGGGCTAGCCTTTCCGATGTACGCCACCGCTGCTTGGCTGATTTGGGTCCTCGCCCGACAGGCCGGCCCAGAAGCCGTAGCGGGTGCCTTGGGCGGCTGTGTGTTGGTTGCCCTTGCGGTCTGGTTATTGCAAATTAGCCGAAACGCCACCCAAATAAAGCGCCGCGTCATCCACACCAGCGCCGGCGTAACTTTACTGCTGGCCTTGCTGGCGGGCGAACTAGGCATCCAAACCTCGTCGCAAGCAAGCTATGCAACGGACAGCAACAATCAACACTGGCAAGCCTACAGCGCTGAAAAACTAGCCCAATTGCGCAGCGAAGGCAAACCGGTGTTCGTTAATTTCACCGCCGACTGGTGTATCACCTGTTTGGTTAATGAACGTGTTGCCTTGAGTAGCGAAGCGGTTCGCGGCGCGTTTCTCAACGCCGAGGTGACTTACCTGAAAGGCGACTGGACCAACCGCGATGCGGGTATCGCCAAGGTATTGAGCCAATTTGGTCGCAGCGGCGTGCCCCTGTATTTGTATTTCGGACCGGGAGCGCAGGAGGCGACGGTATTACCGCAAATCCTCACCCCCGATCTCGTTATCGGCGCCATTCAAGGCGCCCGTCTTTAACCATCAGCAATGGAGTATTTATGATTTCTCAGCGTTTGTTCGGATTGATGACCCTTAGCTTAATGCTGTTAATGCCGGCCGCCGCCAAAGCAGAGCCAGTGGTAGGCCAGCCGGCACCGGCGTTTTCCGCGGCCGCAGCCGAAGGCGGCACCTTGAGTTTGGCAGCGCTGCGCGGCAAAACCGTGATTCTGGAATGGACCAATGCCGACTGTCCGTTTGTGCAAAAACATTACCAATCCGGCAATATTCCCAATTTACAAAAACAGGCCCAAAGTCAAAACATCGTCTGGTTGCAAATCATTTCTTCCGCGCCCGGCAAACAGGGCTTTGTCGACGCGGCAACCGCAAAAAAACTCAATCAAGAGCGTAACGCCACACCCGCCAACACCCTGTTCGATGCGGACGGTGCCGTGGGTAAATTGTACGGTGCCACCAATACCCCGCATTTGTTCATCATCGATCCCAATGGCGTTCTGCTTTACAAAGGCGGCATAGACAGCATTGCCTCGGCAGACCAGGCCGACATCGCGACGGCTGAAAATTATATTTCTTCAGCACTAAAAGAACTGGCGGCCGGTAAACCCATCAGCAAAGCCGTGACCAAACCTTACGGCTGTACCGTCAAATATGCCGGTTAATGCCTGCAGTAGCTGAAATTAGCTTTCATGAGTGGGACAGTGACGCAAAACCTTGTGTCGCTGTCCTAGTCACCGCCTTATGAGCAGATTGCTGTTCGCCATGCTGATGCTGTTATCAGCTTGCGCTCCCCAAGAATATTTCCGTACCAATATCAGTGTAAAACCTTGTCTAGCCAATGCCGGTGCGGATTGCAGCGCCGCCAATTTAGTCGTCAACCCGCAAGATGGTTACACCTTGGGTTTCGTGGAATTCGACGACGACGGCCGTTTCTACGATCAACGCCAAGCCGACGCATTGCTGAATAACTTACAAGCCAGTCAACAGCCGCAATATGTGGTGCTTTATACCCACGGCTGGCACCACAATGCCAAGGACAGCGATAACAACGTCCGCCGTTTCAAGGAAAGTTTGCGCGACATCAAACTGCGTAACCCACATTACCGGGTAGTCGGCATCTACTTGGGGTGGCGCGGCGAAACGGTGGAAACGCCCTGGCTGCGGGCTTTGACCTTTTGGGAGCGGCGGTCGGTAAGCGAACGCCTAGGACAAAAGCAATTTCTAGATTTCTTGTTAAATGTCGAAGCTGTCGTCAAACACGACGCCAATCCGGATAACCGCTTGCTCACAATAGGCCACAGTCTGGGCGCGTCCGTGATGTTAAACGCCTTGCAACCGGTCTGGTTGCAACGCCTGCAACAGGAACGCGGCGACCAAGCCCGCTTCGGCGATCTGGTATTGCTGGTCAATCCGGCAGTTGAAGCCCGCCGCTTTGCCGACCTGCGCGCCGCGGTTCGGCGAATTGCGGCAACGAATGGCCTTAAGCATGCCAACCCGCTGGTAGTGGTTGCCAGTTCGGAAGCCGATACCATCACCAAAAACATGTTTACCTATAGCCGGGCCGTGCCGGCCTGGTTCGAGTCGGTATTGGACCCGATTGAACAGGTGGATATACCGGGCGCTTCGCAATGGGATTTGGCCGCCACCGCCGTTGGGCATTTTCGCGGCTTTATTACCCATCGTTTGGAAGCGATAGATCCCGCACTGAAAACTCAAACCTGTCATCTCGATTCTGCCATAGCATCGAAGCCGACTGGATCAGACCGCAATATCGCTAGCGCTGCGGTGTTGCGAGTGGCGGACGGCTTGCAATTGCGTCCGGTAAAGGAGGCGTGGATGGCCGACCCATTATGGGTGGTGCAGACCGACAGATTTGTGCTGCCGAATCACGGTTTCATGGCACAAAAGCCGTTCTGGTGTTTTATCGAAGCTGCTTTGAGTCTTGCTGTTAGCCGTAGTCCGACGTTGGCACGAAATCAAGCACCTTTCTAGAGCCCGCCGAGAATATTTTGTTGTAGGGTATATGCACCCCACTTACGGTATGTTTTAGCTAATAGATAGGTTGAGTTAAATAGATGATTCTCACGAACAGGTTAGAAATCAGAAGTTTTGAAGAGGCTGACAGAGAAAAACTAATGTCAATGCTTCAAGATCCTGTTTTTATGGCGTATTCCGATTCCGGAGCCTTTAGTGCTGATGCCGCCGCAATCAGGTTTGGCAATATTCTCGACAACTCGAAATTAGGATTGGGCAAAAAGGCTTTAGTTTTAAAGGACAAAAACGAAATTATTGGTTATTGCGGAATCGAGCCATTCGAACTTGATGGAAAGCGTGAATTAGAACTTGGTTATCGCCTGCTTGAATCATATCGCAATACCGGGTTTGCAACTGAAGCGGCGCAGGCTGTAATTTCTGCGTTTACAGGGACTAAATTGTTCGCCTATGTTGAACCAGGCAATATTCACTCGATTAGAGTTTTACTTAAACTGGGATTTGAAAAATTGGGCTTGAGACAAATCAAAGACAAATCATGCCTGCTTTTTCTATATTCCCGAGACTGATCGCAGGCGTCGTAGACTCGTTCATTCAGACATTTTGGCTATGCACACAAAGACAAGGCCCTGCTTCAGCTTTGGCGGGCAACTGTCGTGCCGTTGACGGGGGAATGTCGTCACGGAACAGGCTAAGCAAGCGCTAGACTGAAGGCCAGTGATAAAAAAGGAGTTCCAAATGCTTATACAAAAACTGAGATTGCAACACGGCTGGTCGCAACAACAACTGGCCGATTTAAGCGGCATCAGCGTCCGCACCATTCAACGCATCGAGCGCGGACAAACGGCAAGCGTGGAATCCCTGAAGTCACTGGCGGCGGTCTTTGAGATCGATTTTTCACAGTTAAATTCGGAGTCGGACATGAACGGCACTTTAAGTCAGGGCATTAGTAAAGAAGAAATTCTCGCGCTGGAACACGTGCGCAAATTGCGGCGGTTTTATACGCATTTGCTGCAATATCTGGTCGTCATCGGCGCTTTGGCGATCTTGAATCTGGTGCAAACCCCGCGCCATCTCTGGGTGATCTGGCCGGCGTTGGGCTGGGGTGTAGGCCTGTTGATTCATGCCTCGTCGGTATTCGACATCCTGCCGTTCTTTGGTGCGGAGTGGGAGAAAAAACAAGTGGAGAAGCGTTTGGGGCGGTCGCTGTAATTTGCCAAGACTCGGAGGCGTCGATCCGGCGCCTCTTTAACGCCTGTAGAAGTATCTCCAAATCTATTTCAACCAAGACCTTCCGCGGTTTGCCAGGCCCGTCGATACCAGTCGTGATTTGCCAAGTGGCCCATCTCTGCCTGATCAGGCAATACGGCTTTGTTTAGAAACGCTGCCGTAAACGGGTGGTAGTTGCCGACACATATATCAAAGGCCAGCCGCGCCGAATTGCTTTGGTAATGGCCGCGATGCAACATTTGCGCATCGAACAATAACGCATCGCCCGGCTGCAAATCGATGAACACGCTGCCTGGCAAATCTTCGTGTTTTTGATGGCCATTCAATTCAAAGCGCACTTCGCGTTCCAGATGGTTGTCCCAGCGGCGATGGCTGCCGGGTACTACGGCCATGCCGCACTCGGACAACAGCGGCACCCGCAGATGCAGTGCCAACAAACTGCCTTGCTCGCTTTGCTGCGCCTCGTCTGTGACCGTGCTGTATTGCAGGTCCCGGTGCCAATAAGGCAATTGCTCGCGGTCCAGCGGATTGAAAAACAATTGGCTATTATGAAAATGCAGTTCGTCGCCGAATAAACCCGTCAGCCAACCGGTAATCGCTGGCTGGGTGATCCAAGCAAATAAAGCCAGACGTTCCGCGGCCTGTGCCTTGAAATACCGGCTATCGGTCAGGCTGTGCATGTTCAACAGGCGATTGGCGCGGATTAAGTCGCCATTTTCCGCCGCCCATTGCCGATGTATCCGTTCGACCATGGCCTGTAATTCCGCCATGGCTTCCGGGCAAAATAACTGCCTGGCGATTAGATAGCCTTGAGTTTGGTAGGTATCGAGATCGGGTAAATTGTGGGTCATGCGCGGCGATAGCCCAGGTCAAAAGGCCTACAGTATGCAGCTTAGGCCGGCTATGTGCCAACGCCCCTACTATTTTGGTCTGGCATCTCCGGGATACCAAAACTGGCTGTGGCATTGCTCGCAGGCTTGTTCGACTTCGCCGCCGGCTTTTTCCAGTTCCTCGACGTTTTTGGCTCCTATCGCCACCAGTAAACCTTGCGCCGCGCTTTGCAGGCTTTGCGCGCGTTTTACAAATTCCTGACGATGTTCGGTAATCAAGGTTTTGATCGCAGCAGGTGTCAGTTCCGCGCCACCGCTCGAGGTGACGGCATTGGCAGCGGCGATGGGCCGATCTTCGATCAACAACAGATTCGCGGCTTCAGTCACGGCCAGGGCGTGTTGCCTTAGCAATCGCCAGTCTTCATCGGTTCGCGGTTGGCGTTCTTCAGTGCCGCTGGCCGTGCTGACGGAGGATACCGAGTTCCAGACAAAATCGATATTCGGATCGATAATCGAGGTCATGATCTCTTGCAGCGTTGCCACCGGTTTGAAAGGAATAGGCGGCGCAGCAGGTTCGGTAGTGGTCGGGTTACAGGCCATCAATAGGCTTAAAGACGCCATGCTGCCGACAAGCAGTTTTAAACGTGAATTAAATTGTTTGAACATCGGCAATCCTGTTGCGAATAAAGAAGACGTCGGCTCTGCCGGTGTCGGATCTTATGATTTATCAAAAGTTGATTTCTTTAATTTTCAATGAGATGCAGAAATTATGAGATTCTGATTTTCGTAAAAAATCTCATAATTAAAGGTAAAAACTTAACGAAATCTCACAATTTGTGAAATCCTGAAAGGCAAGTCCAGGCCAGATTTTGAACGATCGCAGTCGGCCAGTTTGCGTCATTCTTAAGCGCCTTGTTATATGCAATTTCACACGCCCAATTTTTCTACTAATTTTGTAAACGAAGCCTCGATATGTTGACCTGCTGTATCGATTTTAACTACTTCGGTTTTCCATGGTTCATAGTGACGATTTTGTACCTGCTGCCAATCTGGGAGCTTTAAATTGGCCACTTCGCTTTCACGTGAATTGACTCTGAATTCATGTTCCACACTATCTGAGCAGCTAACTTCGATGTTAACAAACTTTGCTCCAACACTTTCCGCTACTGCCTGCCATTCATTTCGGGTCAGTTCAATAGGGTTACACGAATCCGAAATACAGCTAACACCAAGCTCTAGATTGTCTCGAATAATTCTGTAGCTAAATCTATAACCCTCGCCCTCGACTTTGAAGTTACATAGGTCTCTAAGTCCTTGTTCTACAGTATCGACCCGTACATACATTGAGCTTGTTTTAGCTGCTAGTAGCTTTGCAAGCGTAGATTTCCCCGACGCAGGGAGACCAGAAAAAATGTATAAAGTAGGAGTATTCAAAGCAACATCCTTTCCAAAGTTCATTAATTATGAGATTTCATATCAACAATTCTGAGACTCGATAGCCGGGCGTCCTTACACTGAAGTTGGATGAAGACGTTAAGCGAAAAAGCCGATAAAACGCCCGGCGAACGCCACGCCCAACCACAGGCTCAATGCCAGGCCGCCGGTGGCTTTTGCCAGCCATGTATGGCGAGAATTAGCGGCGACAACCCACCGATAGAGCGTGAAATACACCAGCAAGGCAAGGCCCAGCAGAATGAATTTGGCCCAAAAGAAATCGTTGGGATAGTAGCTGGTGGCGGCCGGGATGAATATCAGTAAGCCGGATACCACCAATAGCGTCAAACCGGTCCAGAACAATTTGCCGGTGCTGCGCTGGATTTGCGCCAACGGTACGCTGCTTAGGCCCAAGCCCAGCAAATTCAGACTGGTTAAAATCACCGAAGCGAGCAACAAGATCATGCCGGCGATATGCCCAAGTTCCAATAGCGCGCAGAACAAATGGTCCAGGCTGCCGACGAAGCGGCCAAATCCGCTGGATTGCAAAGCTTTGAAGAGTTCGAGGACAGGCATAAGGTTATTGGTAACTCAAATAAGGGATCAAACGCCCGGCGATGACCACCAGGCTCCATAAAGTCAGCGACGTGAAGCCGGCAAACCGCACCGCAACCGGTAAGGTGGACTTGTCGCCCCAATGCCCGACGTCGCGGCCCCATTTCAATTCAAACCACAAGGCATTGATGCCGGCCAAGGCGATGAAACCCAGTTTGTAAAAAAATACCGGCAGCGTGATGATTTTGGCCGCCGTCGCCACGAACAGTAAAATCCCGGTCGCGAAGATAATTAAAAATCCGCCCAGCAACCAGGGCCGAAGCGGATGCAAAACTTGCGCAACCGGCAACTGCGGCAGAAACAGCCCGAGCAGGCGCAGGTCGACAAAAAACAGCAAGCCCAAGGCCAAAGCCAGGCCGATCAAATGCAGGCCTTCGATCAAGGGAAACATATACACCGACTCGCGGAGCGCGGTACCGAACTCGGAGTCGTTAAGCAGTTGGGCAAATTCGACTAATGACATGACAGCCCTATTTTTTCGGTTCTTCAGCGGCGACCAGTCCGAAGCCGCCATTGTTCTCGGCACAGATGCGTTCGTATTGATCCAGGATAGGCTCTTTAAGCGCCACCTTGCCGGTGTAATTGGCCGGCTCCACCTCGAAGTGCCAGCCGTTGGGCTGATCCTTGGCGGTCCATTTGCGAGCCGGCACCGTCACGGTAAACGGTCGGGTATAAACGGTCGGGTCGGATAATACGGCTTCGTAGGTGTAGCGGTCGCCGTCGTTACTGAATATGTAACGCTCCTGGATATGGCCGTTTTCGCTGATAAATTCGCCGGAGCGGCCGAACAAGGCCTTGCCGTTTTGATTGGTCACATCCACCACTAAAGTGTTTCCTTCCCAATGGCCGCGCGAATCGCCGTTCCACAGCTTGATGTTCTCCGGCAAATGCGGCTTGCCATCCAGGTGAATGATGCGGGTGCCGGAGTTAAACTGGAACAACACATAACCCGGATATTGGCTGATTTCGTAACCGTGCCAAAACAAGGATTTCGGAATGCCGCCCGGTGCGCAGCGGGCCAAGGGTTCGATGTATTCCGGTTTGACCGGGTCGTGGAAATGCGCTTGAAAATCCTTCACTTTTTCCAACGCCCAAGGCTGAAACGGCACCTGGCCGTCGGCGGGGTCGCTGACCCGGCTGGGCGCGCGTTCCTCGCGCGGACCTTTGGCTACCCGGTTGGGATTGGGGTCGTTAAGGATGCCGCCTTGCGGGTCGGTAAAATTATTATGGTTGGCGATGGTATTGGACCAATGGCCTTGCACGTCCGGTTGGCCGTCGGCGGTTTTCGGACCGGTCCATTTGCCGGAGACGATCTTGGGAAAGCTTCTTTCCTGTTCGATGCCGGGGCCGCCCAATTTTAGCGGTTTGGTGGCCGGCTGAGCCGGTTTAGCTGCCGGTGCTTCCGATTTTTTTGTTTCGTCAGCGGCGTATAGGCTGGGTGCGGCAGTGAGCATTACGCTGATTGCCAGCCCGGAAACTAGCGCCGAGCGACCTGGGTTAATTTGTGTCATAACGTCCTCGTCTGGTATCCGGCTTTAAGGTTTATTCGGCTTGGGCGGATAAGCGTCGTCGTAGTCCAGCGTAAAGCGGTAGTCCTCGATCAACTGAAAATCCTTCTCCCGGTGCCGGTGCAAAATCACCGATAGATTCCAGGGCTTGCTAAATACCTTGGGGTCTTCGACAGTGGCTTTATATTCGACGGTGTTGGGGTCAATAAACGCCCACTTTTCGATGACATGCAGGGCGTCGCTGTGATAATTGCCGGCCCGGTCGAACCAGGTTTTGTCATTAAAATGCTTGACGTCGACCACCAGCGTATCGCCGTCCCAATGGGCGCGGGAGTCGCCGAGCCACCAGTCGTAAGGGTCTTTAGGGTGATCGGTTTCATCGGTGTGTATGGTCCTTACCGAATGACCGAATTGGTGGACCAAGGTCAGGTCTTGTTTGCGCTGGAAGATTTGAAACGGCTCCGGGTAATAAATGCCGCGCGGCACACCCAAGGTGTAGCCTTTAAGCGCCGGGTCCAGGGTGTCGCGAGCGGCGAAGTTTTTCTTTTTCTGTTCCAGTGCGGCAGGTAAATAAGGCAGGTAGTGGCCTTCGACGATGCCGGCGCCGGGCGGGGCGTCCTTGCGGTTGCTGTGCGGTTCCAGGTCGTAATCGGCGGCGCTGGTGGTTTGCCAGATGCCGGAAAAATCGGGTTTGCCGTTGGCAAGCCGGGGGATTTTAGGGCCGGCCGCACCGGCGTCGCCGGTAGCCAGAAACAGCAATATCAAGCCGCTGGCCAGCATCAGCGCAATCTGTAGCGATGACGGACCGTTATTGGGTGAACTCATTGAGGGTATATTCCGTAATATTCATATTCAAACAAATCCGATTCGGTTTATTGCGCCTGGCCGTTGGCTTGCGCCCCCGGCGCATCCTGAGCGCCGCCGGTTTTAACGCTACGGCCGTCGGATAGCACGGTGGTGACTGCGTAGCCGAAATCCTTGCCGTTCTTCGCGCGATAACCCTGGATGGTGACTTCGCTGCCGACCGGCAGGCTGGCTTTGGTGATGCCTTTTTGTTTCAGGCTGAACGGCGCGCCGAATTCGAATCCCCAATTCTTGGCGCTGCCGTCGGTTTGCTTGACGTCCAGATACAGCCAGCTATGCGGATTGACCAATTCCAGTTTGGTGACCACGCCTTTTAACTCTATGGGTTGTTCGGCGTCGAATTCGGCGGAAAATGCGTGGTGGGCATGGGCTGGCGGAGCGGTCAGGGAAAGTAAGCCGCCAACAACTATCACGCTTACCAGTTTGCCTTTCGTGTTCATTCGATATGTCCTCCGCTAATTCGCTAAAAAATCAAGCGCGGAAAATGGTTTGCTTAACTTTCCACGTCATTGCCCGCATTCAGCAAAAACCAGGCCCATAATCGATAGCAACGGGATAACTAAGATTGCTTATTTAGATAAGCCGTTGTTTTATATATAATTACTTTACGAATGACGACCAAGTGACGATCAAAGGCAGGAGGACAATTTAACGGTGAAGACAACTGCTGTGCTGTTAACGCAGCAGCGGTACAACATCCTTCGAGCAATTCCGGCGGTATGCCCAAGCCGCGCATGCGCACCGAAAATAGATCCAGCGGCAGCACCGAAAGCTTTGGCTGTGCCCCGCGGGGCTACAGGGACATCCACAACGTACTCGGCGGCACGCCGCAAGCGCCGGTGCGCACCGCTGCAAGCCTCGGCGGAATCTCCAGGGGATTGGGATGTGCCGACGCACCAGTCGGCGGTAACCACGAGAGGGTTTTGCGTGCCGCCCGGACACTCGGTAACCGGCCTGATCCCGGCTTGATCAACCACTTGATTTGACTGGTCGGTGCTGCCAACGCCGGCCCGAATGAATTCGACAGAAAACTACCGGATTGGCGTGCGAATGGATTAGCCCGACAATCCGGATGGTTTGGCTGGCGAGGATGTTTCCAAGTTGGCGTGCTGGGTTCTTAGAATCTGAATGAGCGGCATGTCCGCAACTGAGCTGGCGACATCGACTAGCCAGTTCAGATGCAATTCTGGTCATCGATTCCGATAGGATTCTACTGGTAAAAAAATGTCGGACTTTGAGAGTGGCGAACTGTCACAATCGACCCTAAGTTGCCTGACGGGTAGATAATACGACCGACAGCTCAGTGTCTCATTGCCGGCGGACAAGAGATGGCTTGTAAACCCAATCATATTTCTTGTCCTTATTGCTTAGGCAGTGGTTGTAATGGAAAATAGAATCGTTTTTTGGAATTCAGTGGAATGTCATATTTTTCAACGTAGCTTCGAGCGTTTGAAAAAGAATGGATTTAAATTAATTGTTTATAACTGGAACCATGCTAAAAATGGCTAGAATACATGACATCAGATTTTATATGTATTGTGTTAGCCATATCTTTATGTTCCGACCTCCAATCTTATCAGCATAATACGGAATAATGATAAACATTTTGCATATTTCAGATTCTCATTTTGGGATTGATGAGTCCAATAACGAACAGAACTTGATTTTAAAGCGTCTTGTTAGCTTCGCACATAAAAATATCAAAGAAGTTGATATTTGTATATTTAGCGGTGATATTTCTCAGTCAGGACAGGAATGGCAGTACGAAGCTGCGTTCAGATGGCTTTTAGACTTGCTTATAAAATATCCAGAATGCCAGTTGTTTATAGTTCCTGGAAATCATGATATTGATCGTGTTTTAAAAAAAAGAAAAACCAATCGATTCGCAGAGCATCGTGATAGCTGTATTCAATCAGAGGAAAAATATAAAAAACAGAAATTACCTAAACACTATAAATATGGCCTGGACAAATTTATTGAATTCCACAAAAAAATACAATCTGATCCAAAATTAAAAGTAATTTCAAGTTGGGATAATGTGTTTGGGTGTGCAGCCAGTATTGAAGTTGATAATACACAAATTCATATATGTGGACTAAATACTGCAATCATGTCTTTTGATGATGAAGACGAGGGTAAACTGATTGCAGATATTCCAACTTATAACGGTTTTATTGAAAAGACAAATCCTACCACTGATTTAATAATTGCTGTTTCACATCACCCGGTCGTTGGGGATAGTAATATTGAGCGATTTTTGATTGAATGGAATGATATAAAACTAAATGAGTTATTAATGCAGCGTTCAGGAGCGCACTTATATCTGCATGGGCATTTACATACACAATCAGCTATAACTAAAATGATGGGAACTGGCCAATTTCTTACAACACTAGCAGGAGGTGCTACATACATATCAAAGTATCCAATGAGATTTGGACTTTATCAGATTGATGTAAATGCTTCTGAAATTGAAATAAAGACATACAACTATAATGTACAACGGGGGGAATGGATAAATGACAATACCAAATCTGATAGGGTGGCGGCAGTTTTACCTAAAGTATTAGCAGATCAGAATCGCTTAAGAATGACTGAATCTCATTTATATGATGAGTTAAATTACTATATATCAAGCCAAGATGATGTATCAAATATTATTGATAAAATAATATTGTATTACTGTAGTAGTTTGAGCTCTTGCCTCAAATTCAAGGATTCAAAATCAATAAATGTCGATACAGCGCTTCTGTACAAGGAAATTCTTTCTGCCATGAAAGAAGGGATTAGGATTAATATTTTTGATCATGATATAAATAGATGGAACGAGCTAATAAATGACGGGGATAAAATAGGCTATAACACATTTAATTATAGCAAGGATATAATCTCTTATTCTATTGCTGCGCTAGCAGAAAAGCCATTTTATTCGCTAAATAGAATTTTTGTGTTGAGTTTGAGTGAGGATATAGAAAATAAAGAATCATTGTTTAGAATACTCAAAATATTAAAGGCTATAAATGAAAGTACTTGCAAATATGATCGAATCACCACAAGGATATTTGTAGCAGATGAGCTTCCTGAGCACATCATTTTACGCGATAAGTTGATCAAGCTAAAGGATGTGGTTTATGTAGAATGGGAAAGCAATCATTTTTGTGTCTTTACTGAAAATATTGATTTTAAAAAAAGGCAAAATGCAAGAGACTCAAGCTCCGAAATCTCTACAGATAAAACCAAGGCAGAGGAAGTCTTAGAAATTTACTCCAAAATAGAGCCGATATCTTACTCAATAGATCAATTCATTCATAAATACAACGGTGGTTATAATGAAGTTTATTCATGATAAAAAAATTATAGATCGCTATAGCGACCACTATACAGTTCTGGTTTCCGTTAACAATGTTACAAATCATGCGCCACTTATAGAATTTAGCCAAAATCTTTCTTCAAAGATTTCAGAAAATTATTTGAAGGATAATATTTTCCCTTTAACTGAAAAATGGCAGGCCGTATTTAGTAACATGGGCGCGAAGCCAAAATACAAATCATCTCTAACCTCTTTATATGATTATTTTCAGAGTAAAAATAAGCTTTATAAGATAAATCCAATAGTCGATTTTTATAATTTATATTCACTCTATATGGGAATGCCAATGGCGGCTTATGACTCTAATATGATAACTGGGACATTAAGCTTAACCGAGCCTGGCAAAGATTTTGAGTTTTCACCTCTTGGAAATCCAACCTCGCGCCAAAAAACTAAAGAACGAGAAATAGCTTATATAGACGAAGAGAAAGTTATATGTCGATATTGGAATCTGCAAGATTGCGACGAAACAAAGATAACCGATAAAACGAAAAACATCTTATTTGTATTTGATGTTATTTCAAACCAAAACGAGGTTAACGAAATATTAAAAAAAATAATAGATGATTATGGGGCTATTTTTTCAGGAAACATTCAGTCTGGAATTACCGGAATTGGAATTGGAAACGAATTGTCGCTATGAGTTTTAATTTTAAACAATACGATATAAATGACTTAGCAAAAGAGTTTAGCAACAAAAAAGTCATTAAATTATCTGGCTTGCTTTCAAAAGAAGATTTGATTTTCTTTAAGAGAAAAATACCGGAGATTATGTCTTACGCTTTACGAAAAGATTTTTTAATGCCTCAAACAAGTTACACTCCAAGGAAAATGACCGTTGTTAATGGATCAGTAACAAATAATCAAGCATGGCTAACTACCAAGTATGGAAATAAAGAATTAATTAAGACACTAACCAGGATTTCTGGTAGCAAGGTGCGTGAATGTGATAATCTTATTGAAAATATCATTATTACTCGTCTTCATAAAAAAAATGACACGCACGGATGGCACTATGATGACTATCCATTTGCATTAATATTATGCATTGAGTCACCTCGAATTAAACAAGGAGGCTTTGTTGAATACATAAACAAAGGAAAGACTAAGAGAATATATTTAAAAGAAGGTGACGGTTATTTTATGAGAACTGATTTAGTTCATCATCGAGTTACGCCGTTAAAAGATGACTGTGTTAGGACGATAATAAATTTTACCTATGCGATCGCTAACACCCTGGTTGTCCCAAATGGTTCGGCAGATTTGCTTCTTACAAATTAAGTCCATAAGGTGCGCAGATTATAGGGTGCTGCCGTCAGGCGCACCGTTCGCGATTGTTGCTCCTCGCATGGCTCGGCACGACCTATAGGTGGTCGCACCTTTGTGGGATTACGGCTGGCGGCTGTAGATCTATCAGCAGACCTTTGTCCAGAAAAACCATCTGTCTGCTTATGGCCGATAGGTTGAGATCGCCAACGGCGGCTTTGTGGCTCTGCGGCTCACAGAGTCTAACTTCGCCGACTGGCTGCCTTGGAGAGGTGCGAGAGGCAAAAATGGGCTGCTGCTGCCGACCATAATGCGGAGAACTACATTTCGGCTAGCAAAGTCCGGAGTGGGCTTTCGCTACTACCCGCATTAGCACTGCAAGCTTTCAATGGCTAGCTTCCTCGCAATTTCCTCAGCCTTACAAGCAGCCTCTAGTCTAGCCAGTTCACCGCTTTTCTCCATTAGCTCGTAAGAATATGCATCAACTGGTCCGTTATACTTCATCTCGCGATGGGCTGCTAAACCGTCTTCTTTTGACCACAGCGCACCTTCAGTGTTGATCCCCCGGTCTTGGCTCATTTGCAAAATTGCCAGCAATTCTTTTGGCGACTTGTAAAAATAAGAACACTTGTCTTGCACCCATTCCAACGTATAAAAATCGGCATCTTCCGGGTCATGCCGTTTATAAATATCAGCTATCGCCTGTAAAATTTCACGGGACACAATATTTACTCCAACTTATTTTGATCGGTTTTTTTCAAAGGCATAAATAAGGATAGCGTAACCCAACTCAGGCTATGTTTACGTGCTATCGGAGAATCGCAGCTGATCAAAGGTTCGAACATAGGTACCGATAGCGACGACCATGGGCAGCGTCACCAATACAATGATTGTTCGATGCCTCATGTCCGTGTGTGACGCCCAACGTAAAGCTAACCTGTTAACTGTCACCACATCCCTAAGTCAGGCGTTCGAGTCATCTTAATCTTACGTAATATTCCGTACATAACGCTTGGGCTTTCAATAATAGATTAGATTTTTGACCCAACACCAAGCCAAATCATTGGTGCCAATGAGCTAGTTTGCAGTCAAAGATCATAGATTATTCTTCGGCAACTCTTGGCCTGCTGCCGGAGGCCTAGATAGATAGTCGTCTTCGAAGAAGCAAGACTCTTAGATGCTTGGGCTTGCGTCTGCATTGGCGAAAAACGTATGTCGGGTGAGGATCGAAATAGCGCTTACAAATGCATAAGATTTTCTTCAAATTTGAACCGTCAGCAGTTCCTTGATATTGGTGGTGTAGGACGGCGATTTGAATTCCTGCCGCATCTGCCAGCGCTTGCTAAGCATTTCACTCGCATAGCAAACACTACGCTTACCATGTTTGCGGTTAATGTCGTCCAGTGCGGTCATCAGCTGATCAGATCGCAGGTTGTTTTCACCGCTGTCAAATAACGACAGCTGCGCGACATTTGCTGACCATAAGTCAGGCAATAGAATACCGGCACGTTGATAAGAAAAGCCGCGTCTAAAAATCCGCTTCAAACCTTGTTGAGCGGCTGCATTCAACTGCGCGGTATCATTGGTTGGACGATCAAACGCTATGGTCGCACTGTTGGAGTATTGCGGATTGCGGGTATCAAACGGACTGGTATGAATAAACACCGTCAATACGTGCGTGGTCAATCGCTGTTGTCGGCATTTTTCCGCAGACCGTGTGGCAAAGTGCGTGACCGCTGCGCGTAAATCATCATAATCAGTCAACCGTTCACCAAAACTGCGCGAGGTCAGAATCTGTTTTTTCGGTGCGGGCATTTCTTCTAAGGCAATACAGGAAATACCGTTCAACTCGGTCACAATCCGTTCCATCACTACACCAAAATGTTGACGTAGCTGTTTTGGATCAGATTGTTTCAGTGCTAGCGCATGATGAATACCAAGCTGATTGAGCTTATCTTTCCAGCGCCTGGAAATACCCCAAAGGTCATCCAGCGCAATGGTTTTTAACACTGCATCGGGATCAGCAATATCGCGCCAGTCCAGAGCGGGCCCATGTTTGGAATGACCTTTTTTCGCTAACCGATTGGCTAACTTCGCTAAGGTCTTAGTTGGCGCAACGCCAATGGAAATCGGTATACCTGTCCATTGCTTTACAATCGCACAAATATCTAAGCTATATTCCGTCAGGTTTTGTGGCAGTCCGGTAAAATCCAAAAAGCATTCGTCAATGGAATACACTTCAGATCGCGGTGCAAAGCTAGATAAAATCTGCATCACACGCTGACTCATGTCGCCGTATAACGCATAGTTGCTAGAAAATACCGCAATGCCTTCTTGCTTGGCATACTGCTCAATCTTGAAATAAGCGGCACCCATTTTGATGTCCAAAGCCTTGGCTTCATTACTTCTAGCAATCACGCAGCCATCGTTATTAGACAGCACGACCACTGGTTTGCCGTTCAGTTTTGGCTGAAAGACTCTTTCACAGCTGGCGTAAAAATTGTTGCAATCCGCAATCGCGAATATGGGTGCTGAAGTCATCTATACCGGTAGCGAACGAATCACGTTTTTGACCACACCCCAAATATGCAACTCCATGCCTTCTTTAATCTGGAAATCAGGATAGTCGGGATTTTTTGATCGCAACCAAATTTCATCGGTAGAAGTATCCAACGATTTAACGGTCACTTCACCGTCTATCACCGCAACCACGATACTATTGTTGTTAGGACGCAATGAACGATCAACGACCAACATATCACCATCGTTGATGCCTGCACCGGTCATGGAATGACCTTTTACTTTAACGAAGAAGGTGGCTGGTGGATTGCTGATGCAATGTTGATTGAGGTCTATCGTCGATTCCAAATGATCATCAGCCGGTGATGGAAAACCCGCAGGCACTTTAGACGTGAATAACGGCAATTCAATCGTACTCAATTGCTGTTTAGGTTCCAGAATCGGCAGTTCCAGATCGTCAGACCATAGTGCAGCACTATTCAATGGCTTCGTATTGCGTGGTTGATAGCTTGATATAGAAATGACGCTCATGCTTATATCCCAAATTCGTGGTTCTGATGAGGGCAAGCAGTGTACCTCAAAAACGGAATTGTTTTGTATTTGTTCTTATTGCTCAATGAGTTTGGTTGTTACGCATTTCTGACGTTTAATAACGTCAGTCATTTATCACGGAGGCATGGGCAATGTGCGGTCGTTATCAGCTCACAGCAACCCCTGAAAGCATTGCTGAACATTTTGAGTTGCCACGCTTGCCTCGCTTTCAAGCTAGCTACAACATTACCCCTGCGCAAAAAATCCTGTGCATCGTTGAGCTAGACGATAAATCGCTAAAATCGGTAAACCTGTTTTGGGGGTTAGTGCCGTCATGGTCTAAGGACGATAAAAACAGCCATCATCTGATCAACGCCCGTGCTGAAACCATTAGAGAGAAACCCAGTTTTCGTGCTGCCTTCCATAAGCGACGCAGCTTAGTCGTCGCAAGAGGTTTTTATGAGTGGCAGAAATTGGAAACGCATAAACAAGCGTTTCATATCCACCGGCAAGACAATCAGTTATTTGCCTTTGCTGGACTCTGGGAACATTGGGAACACGAAGCGCAAACACTCTATTCCTGTACTATCATCACGACCGCAGCAACGCAACTGATGCAACCGATTCATGAACGTATGCCGGTGATCATGCCTGCAAACCATTACCAGGATTGGTTGGATAAATCCGCCACTGACGATGACGTGTTTCACTTACTGGATAATCAGGCGTACGCTGATATGACTACAACACCGATCAGCGATTATGTGAATAATCCAAGGCATGATGATGAGCGGTGTATTGAGTAACTTATGGTCATGTAGTTTGGCCGTTCAAAGCTGAACTTTATAGTTATACCCTGCTGTTATTAGCGGAGGAGTTAAAGGACGACGAAGAGGCTAATTTTTATATCTTAGGAGCCATTTAGATGCTGAAAAGATGCTGGTTTGGTATTTATGTTGTATTGCTACCCAGTCTTGGATGGTCGAATGATTTCACGACTATCCAGGACAATATCAAACCCGGCAACATCGTCATCATCGGCGAAAGCCACCAAAAACCTGAATCAACACAGCTTTTCGCGCGTCTGGTTGATGCGACCCTGGAAAGACATCAATGCTTGACTGTCGGACTCGAAATTAACCGCAATCAACAACCCGTTATCGATTCTGTAATACAGGGTGAAGCACAGGTAGCTGAGATTAAAGTACCGCATGCCATCGATCATCCAGGACTGCGAAAACTGATTGATTATCTGGTCACGCTCAAATCGAAATTTCCATGCTTGAGAATCGAGGCCATTGACGCCGATCAAGACCGCGACGTAAACATGGCCAATCGGTTGTCCGAGTTCTCGCGCGAAAAGCCGATATTGGTTTTGCTGGGTGGACTGCACACATTGAAAAAGGTTAAGTGGACGGTCAAAAGCGGAGAACCCTTTGTTGCCGAGATACTGGCTAGCCATGGCTATCAAGTTAATTCCTATCCGCAAAATTGGCAGCCTGAGAGGTGCAAGAACGGACAGGGAAGATCAAGCCGATACGTTAATGCCGACGATCCGGAAGCATTGCAGATTCTGAATGAGTCCTTCATGTCGCTGATCAACGCCCAACGTCACCGATCAACGCAGGATGTTGTCGATGGGTTTTTGCTTTGGGAATGCGATCTTTAGTTGTTTTTCCGACTAGTCAGTCATGATGCTTATGGCTGCAGCTCTCGAAGGCGCACTAATCGCACCACTGAGTGACTTTTTAACAAGCAATAATCCTCGCAGCCCGGCTTTTGACCATGACCGCGAGGGTATGCCAGCTGATTCAAGCCATTTCTTGTAAATTCTGGGCGCTACATCTGACCCTCTTCCAGAGGTATCAGGCTGCCATCATCATGTTCAACCCAAATCACTCAGCATATAAAGAACGTTTGAGGCTCCTCTGGTTCCAATTGTCTGGACATCGATTCACAATAGTGATGGAAATTCCCCGTGAATTCGATGGCAGGAAGAAGATTGTTGTCAATCACGTGGGGAATATTGAGATTGGTCAGTAGCCCGTTGATGTCTTCGAATTCCGACTTAGCGTCATCGGTTGTCAAGAGCGGCCAAACGTAAACGGTTGACAATTCTTTTTCACGATCAAAAAAAGCCGCCCGTATTTCCGTGGGTATGCCATCGACACCGTGTTTACTGAGCAGGACTTTTGACACGGGATAATCTTGGGCTTTCATATTTAGCTTATAGAAGATATCAATCTCATTGAGTAAATGAATCCCGCGCGAGGCGGCAATACTGAGTGGATTGGGTTTTTCAATCTCCCAGACGTTGTGACCGGTTTGTTCATCCATCTCCTCTTTAAAGGCCTCTGACCATTCTTCGGCAAATTCCCCAAAGTCATCCGATTTGGGCTGTTCACAAAAAAGAGGCGTTAATGCCTGATCGCTAATCACCACACCCACCAGGAATCGCAAAATGAGGTCCCCCTCCGGATTCTCCGAGGGCTTCATAACAAAAGAACGGTGTGATTCCGATGTTGGAATTTCGCCTTCGGCTTGCTCGATCAACTGCTGGTTGATCTGGCGAATTTGGCTAGGTAACCAGTTGATGTCTTCAAGGCTGAATAATTCGTCGTGAATGGCGATGGCTTGTCTATCGTTGATCAGCCCATGGCTTTGAAGCAATTGTCTAATGCGTTCGGGATCTTCAATACGCTTAGGTAAAGCCTTTCCAAGATAGGGCTCGATGACCATCGGCATGGCGAATACGATCGACTCTGCATTCGGCATAGACGGCAATCTCACCCGAATCCGTTCGGCGAGCGAAACAATGCGCTCATTTAATAGCGAAAATACGTGCAAACCTTCCGATTGTCGTAAAGCGCTTACCAAAATATCGTCCTGGCCATTTGCAATACAGGACTCAATAAACGCTCGAAAAAGTGAATCGAGCTCAGGCGACGTTGGGTTCAGGGCGACTGTCTTAGCGGTTAACGTAATGAATTTAACCAAAGGATCCGACGTAGCGGTGTCGTTAATAGAACGGTTTAACATGATAATGCTCCTGGGTTGTGTTGAGGTTGAGGGGTAAAACAAGTTTGGGTTTATGCGCCGGATGTGTGTGGATCATGCCGTGCAGAAAACAGATGACATTCATGGAACACCTAGACCCGCTTTTGCGTATTGGCCAACAGCATGTTGGAGGCGTAGGCGACGACAAAGACGCCTATCGGGACGGCTTGCGGTGGAATCGGAAACGGCAGTGTCAAGCTGACCAACAACAGATACAGCGCGCCCAGAATCAAATAAAGACTGTAGCGATGCGCCATGGGGCTGGGGTAATCGAAGTTGGTCTGGCTGATCTTGCGCCGCACCAGTCCGTCGACGACAAACGGCAGCAAGGCAGCTGCCAAGTACGGTAACCAGATACACGCCGTAGTCAGGCGCTTGATCATTTGAAAGATCGTGTCCCACAGCACGTTGAGCCGGCTTTCGATAAAGGGAAACACATCGTTACGCCCTACATCCTCGAAGCCTTTGGACATCTGCCGTTCGCGTTCGGTCGGGATGAAGTAGCGGAACACGCTGTCTCGGATTCCGGTAGTAACGAACAAGCGATCAAACCAGCGCTGCGCGGTGTGGCTGATCTGCGATTCTTTATCGGCGCCAAAGTAGCCGATCATCATCTGATCTTCGGCGCGCTGCAGTTCGCGCGTCCAGCGGTCGGACACAAAACTGGCCACCAGGATCACTTCCAGTAGCCACAACATCAGGCTGAACAACAGATTGCGCGTCATGAGCCGGCACCTTGGCGATTCTGTTGTCGGTCCAGTGCCGACCGCAGTATCGGCAAGCGACCTTTGACGATACGGCCGCCGGATAACTTGGCGATGTAATGCAAGTCAGGCAGTTGTCCGAGTAACTGCGGGGCAAACAAATCGCCTTCTTCTTCCATCAAGCGTTCACCAACATTGCCGGAAAACACCGTAGGATTGGTTGCACTGGTGGCCACGCCTTGGGTGCGCATGATGTACTTCAAACGGGTTTTGGGCAGATTGTCGGTGATGTACTGCTGGGTTTCGCTGTCCATGATTCGCAGCGCGATCAGGTTGTTGACGTTGCCCAGTACCTGGCGGGCTTTGTCTTGTGAGCCCGTGCGGGCGGCAAAGTCGGCAAAGGTTTGGGTGGCGATGAATAGGCGAATCTTGGCGCCACGGCCTTTGTTCAACACCTGAATGAAGGGATCGTTGATGACTTCGGCGGCTTCGTCGACAAACACATTCACCGGTCGGTCCGAGACGCCGTAGTTGTAACGGTCGCCGGCGACCGCGGCCAAATCGGCCAACAGAATCGAGCCAATGGCACTGCCCACCATGCCATCCGATAACGAGTCCAGGCCAATGTAAGCCACCTGGGCTTTTTCGATGATGTGACCGGTATTGGTGATCGGCCGCAGATCGTCCACGTCGTGCGGATTGGGCGACAGCAAAGGTCCCAAGGACCCCGAGGTCAGCATATTCATGATCGGAATCAAGGAGGCGACCATCTTGCTGAAGTGTGCTCGGTCGTGTTCGAACAAGGACAACAAGCCTTCCAGATCCAAGTTCGGCAATTGATACTGCACGACCTCCCGATAAAACCGCACCAGACCCACGGCTTTGGAATCGATGTCCTTGGCATTTTTCAGGTAAGGTCGCGCCTCTTGCCGCCAATGCCCCAGGTTATTGTCGAAATAGCGTTCCAGGGCTTGAATCACCAGCGTGGATGGTCCGCCTTCCAAGTAGCGGCGTAATTTCACCAGTGTTGGCCGTTCCTCGATCACCATCAATCCCTGAATGACGTTATCCAGCGATTTTTGGCCAAAGGCTTTGAACGGGTCGTTACTGCTTTCACTGGGCGAAATGGCGCTGATGCGGCTGGCGATTTCCGAAGGCCGGTTGAAATTGTGCAAGGGGTCGAGTCGGACGCTGGCTTCCGGAAACGCCGGGTGGAAATACACGAAACGATCCGGGCGCTTGGCCATGGCGCAAGCCCGTTTGGCGCAAGCCATCAAATCCTTGTCGCCTTTGGGATCGATGATGATCACCGCTTCGCCGCGCAACACAGCTTGTGTCACCAACATATCAAAGGCACGGGTTTTGCCGGCGCCGGTGGTACCGACCAGCAGCGTATGGCCGGCGGTATGCTGTAAGGGCTGGCGAATGTCACTTTCGGATACTTCCAAACCGTGAATCCAGGCTGAGCCCATGCGCTGATGATCGCTGGGAATCAGCGTCGAGACATCGCGTTTCAAAATCTCATAGGCCAATTGCGCATGCTTTTGCACCCAATCGAATCCCCAACCGAACCACAAGGCCTCAGGATGCTGTTTCACCATCGCTACCAGCTTTTCGGCATCCAGGTATTGGAATCGAAACTGCCGCAACCGGCGTTTGCGGTACCAAAGACTCAAGGCCGGCGACAATCGCCAACACGCCATCACCCCGCACGCGGTCATCAACCAGTCGAACGGCTCGCGCGGCAAGCCCGACCAGCGACTGGTGAAATGCGCCAATCCGGCACCGCCTAGCCAGCCCGAGATGGCATAGACCTCGAAGATGGGCCGCCAGGGAAACTGATAGTCGTAATCGGATTTCATGGCTTAACCCGTACTTTGATGCCTTGCCCACGTCCCAGCACTTGGCAGTCAGGATGCTGACTGATTTCGCGCAGGAATTCATAGCGTTTCAAGTCCGGATGTGCGTCGAGGTAGACCCCGAGTTCGTCATCAGAAACAGTGATCCAGTCGTCTTGCTGATCGGGATGGGTGCGCAGTGTCGAGATCCACGCGCTCACCGCCGGAAAATCTTGCCTAGGTTGAACGCTCTGAATGTCGTCATCAGCGCTTGGTTTGACTGAATCCATGACTGTTGTCGACGTTACTGGGGGTTCTGCTGGTTGCTTGTGACTGCGTGGTTTGGCTTTTGTGTTTCGCTGCTGGGTGGGCTTTTGAAGGGTCGATGGATTGACGGGATCGATACGATTGTCTGGTTTGACTTCGACATTTTCAGCAGGCAATGCAGTTGGTGTGGCATTCGATGATTGAACCGGTAAAGCGCCTATCATGCGCACTAGCCTCTGCGCAGGTTCCTCAGCCAGTTGTACGACGCGTTGCTGCCCTAGGGTTTGCACTTTCCGCATTGGAGACAACACATCGGTCACTAACCAGTTTTGATCGACCAAGCCTTGAATGAACACATCGCTTTCAACCTGAAGCTTTAGCGGAACGTCTGGAAACAGGCAGTACCATTTGCCTTGTTTTTCGAAGATGTCGCCGTTCCATGACCACTGACCCTGAGCGATGCGGGTTACGATCTCGAGAAGCCACGCGCCGGCCTGTCCATGATTGCGGAGCCATAAGGCTTCTGTATCTTGGATGGATTGGGATTGGGTTTGCTCAGTCACAATGTCCGCTTGGGGGGCGGCTGAAGACTTGGTATCGCCATCCACGCTCGGCGCGCATGCGTCCTCGACAAGGGTGGTGGGTTTGTCGGTATCACCGGTATCCGATTCAACTGGCATGGCTGGGGATAACGGGACCTGCTCTTGGCTATTGCCATCGGGAATGGCCGCCAAGGTTGGCATCTCGTGGTCGGTTGATGGTGACTGCGAAACCGGCTTGGGCTTGGTCGGTTTGCGAGATTTGACCGCTACTGACTTTTCAGGCAATGCCTGGTCGTTGGTTCCTGGTTGGGTTGGCGTATTAGATTCCTCGTCCTCAACTTCAACTCCTTCGATCGCGGCCGGCGGCTCATTGCTGAATATCGACTCCATCGATGCCAAACGCAGCATGTAAAACACTGCGTCCAAGCCATCCGGTCGCATACGCCAATAGCGGTACTGGCGGCCTGCGGCATCGCGTTTGGGTATCGCCAAACCACGTTCGATCAAAATATCCGCCAAGGTATCTTCATCGCGCGGAATACCAGGCACTTTGTCTTTGGCTAGTAAACTAACGATGTCTTGCGCACCGATCCGCCAGACAATATGCACACCGGATTGAAATCGCCATACTCTGGCGCCTTTATCGTTGACCAGCCACTGGCCGGATTTAATCAAGCGCCGCATCGCATCGAACAGATAGCGCTCGACCGGCATACCTAATGCAGCATCGACTGAATGCGCATGGGTTTTCAAATCGCGTACCACGCTTTTGCAGTCAGCGGTAATCACTAACTCGTAGAGCTTGCTGCCGCGATCCAGACCATGCAAGGTTTCCAATAGCGCTTGCATGATTTCTGGCCCCGGCTCCAGCAGGTAAGCACGCGACTCACGCGTCAGCACCCGCTCGATAACCAGTGCCGAAAACTGTTGGTGGCGTTTATGTCGGTTCTCTCGCCAGCGCAAAAAATAGCGATCGATACCGTGTTGTGCCGCCCAGTCGATCAAATTTTCGTCACAGGGATTCCAGGTGTGCAGCCCCTGACTGTCGGTGACAGCGATGTCGGAGACAGGTTTACCGATATCGTGCAATAAGCCGGCAAAACACACGGCCAATCGCCAGCGCGGCTCCAAGGTTTTACGGGATTTGGGTGTGGCGTCGCTTGCAAATAGGCAGCCGTGCGATGCCAGCGTTGCCCAATGTGCGACTTCAAGGCCGTGCCGAAACAAACCACCGGCGCCGCGATGGTGATGTGATTCGGAGGCCGGCAACAAATGACTGAATGCGGCATAGCGCGTAATGACCGGTAGCGCGATGGTCTGATATAGGGCATCCGGTAGTGCCAATGCCTGCTCTATCGATTGAATCAGCTCGCTTTGGGTAGCCAGAATACGCGCTACCGATGCCGCCGGCAGCCCCTTCATGAAGGGTGGATAACGTGGAATCTCCTCGCCAGACGATGCCGGCGGTGCACTGACCAAAGCCGGTTTATCGCCCCAAAGACGCTGACTGATACGTTGGATGAAAGATGACGTGGCGTTTTCCATGGCGCCGCATCGTGACATAAAAATTTTGGACCCTTCGTACAATAAAGGTCAAATTCGACCTTTATTGTACGAAGAGCAGAAAAGTTTGTGATTAATGTACTGCGCTTTCTGATTCGTCTGGAGGCAGCATGAACATTGACACCATCCCCCCTCATATTCGCTCGTTTATCCCGATTGTAGGCTTGGCGCTGTGCACGGCTTGCGCATCGCCGAGTGCAGTGGATGAACACATTCACGAAATCGTCATCGGATCGATGATGCTCGATTCCAAAAAGCCCTGGCACCTGGATAGTGCCTGGCAGGCTGGCGGAATAGGCGGTTCGGCGCTACGGACCGCGTCGATAGAGCATGTTGTCAGGCAAGTGGATCAGCCCTGGCGGGCCGTAAACGATACCGTTGCAAAGCCCAAACACCCTGACAACCGCCCTGCGGATTCAATCGAATTCACGCAGATCAACGACCCATCCCAGTTGGAACGCGCCTGGCGAAAATATTGCCATCATCAGCTCGACCTGTCGCTTGAGGAACGCGCGCTGATCGACTCGACAGCCATGCCGATTGCCTTACAGCATGCCTGCAATCCCAGTAGTTTGCTGAAATAAGGGGGCGTCATGACTATCACAAGCAACGACGCGTTAGGCAATCTCGACAACCGCTTTCAAAAACTGGTGGCCCTTAAAAAATCCAAACCCACAAAAGTCGAACCCTTGGCGACTTTACCGCATTGGCCTGCCGGTATGCGCGGCACGCCGAATGCCTGTTTGCGCAGCGCCTTGTTTGCCGGGGTGCAGGGCAATGAGCGGATAGCGTACAAAAAACGTACCCTATTGGCCGCAGTCGAGGGGATCGAAGTCCGTTATCTCGGCGTTCAGCTCAATCAGTCCGATCTGGACGTCTGGATGCAGATCGTGCATCTATCCAGAACGCAATTGCCGGGCTTTAGCGTGACCTTCAGTGCGCATGCGTTGCTGATGGCTTTAGGCCGATCGACCGGCAAAAGTCAGCACGAATGGTTGAAGGAATCCATGGCGCGTTTAGGCGGCGCCTTTGTGGAAATCACCTTTCAAGGCCGCGACACCTTTGGCGAAAAAGGGTTCTTACGGTATCACCGTGATGAAGTGACCCATCGCTACGTGGTGGAAGTGACCGAATCCATGCTGCGCTTGTTTGAAGACGGCTACACCTACATCGAGTTCGAGCAACGTCGTAAATTACGTAAACACCCCTTGGCACTCTGGTTACAGGGATTTATGTCGTCACATGCAGCGCCCTATCCGTTGAAAATCAACACCATCCACCGTTTGAGCGGCAGCAGTGCCACGACCCTGCGTGACTTCAAATACCGTTTACGCAAAGCATTGGAAGCCTTGGTCGACTGCGGTAGTCTGGAAAGCTTTGAGATCGGCGAGGATACCGTCAAAGTTAAAAAACACCCCACAGCGAGCCAGCAACGGTATTTACAGGGCAACAGCGGTTGAAAAAAAGCACGGCATTCGACCGACGCTATTTTGGCTCGGTCGATACGGCATTCGGCCGACGCACTAACGGCATTCGACCGACACGGACACGGCATTCGACCGACGGTGGCACGGCATTCGGCCGACAGACACGGCATTCGACCGACAAAAAGCACGGCATTCGGCCGACGTTTTACACGGCATTCGACCGACGCTCAGTGCGTTTTTTGGAATCGCTGCAAGTCAAGAATGGCGTGGCCTACAGCGATTTTCAACGACCTAAAAAATCGGGTGCTAATCTATTTATAATCTTTTTTTAATCTAAATATAGGGCAGCTGCCCTGTGGATAACTTTGAGCCTTGGTCTGCCCATCAGCAGCGTCATCGACACTCAGTGCGAGCCCGTTGCCATGGCTTTTTGAAACTGCCAATAGGCATCGCGCAGTGTACCCAGCAGGGCCACTTGTTTACGAATATCGGCGAATTCGTTTTCCAAGGTTTCCACCAGTTTCTGCTCCCAGTCGGGTTCACCCTTCAGGATTCGCTGCAGGGGATAGCGATAGCCAGGACCTTTTTTCAGGTATTGGCAAATCGGTTTAGTTTGACCCTTTTGGCGCAGGGTGGCCATCCGGTACCACTCGATGCTAAACGACAAACGACTTTCACGACGACGAATCCGAACGCCAATATGCCCGCGCTCTTGGGTGGTCACGTGTTGATGTCGCTGATTCATTTGTCGCCAGTAATCATCCACCAACATCCGCGCGTGGGCATGCAATTGCTCGGCTTTACTCTCCAACCACACTGGGATGGCTGCATCAGTCGGCAGTAAGGATTCTTTCTCGCTATCGTCGCTTTTCATGAATTTTCCTAATACTTAACTTCAGGGATTTAGAGTGGTCGTCCCTGAGGGATTTTGGGGGGGATTTTCCGGTTTGACACAGGGCTGAGGCCAAAAACCTGTACAGACATTTAGACGCCGCGTCCCTGAATACTTAGGGATATGTTCTGCGAAACATGACCAGGTTGACATCGATGTTCCCTGATAACCGGTTTATCGGCCTGTCCCTGTTTAGACACGGCACATTGCCAATGACTGAAAATGTTCGCTGAATGTCCCTGATAGATCAGGGAACCGCCGAACGGAAATCCTGCACAGGTTTATGCGCTGAGTCTGATCAAAACCTGTCGCGGATTCTAGGCGAGGTAAAAACCGATGGACTGACAATAAAGGCCAAAATCGGCCTTTATTGCAGCCAAGGTAAAAAAAATTGCCCTGTCGTACAAATTAGGTCGAATTTGACTTTTATTGCACACGAATAGCCAGGTGACTGGTGTAACAATAGGGCTATGAACCCATATCCCTTCGTACTGTTGATGTTAATGACGTTATTGCTGCAGGCATTGACCGCCTCGGCTGATGAGGCTGTCGACAGACCGGTTGCGTCGTATTTCGAAGACAAACAACGCGGCTGGTTTTGGTATGAGGTGCTGCCGGAGCCGGTTAAAAAAGCCCAACCCGATATTCAAGCCGATCAGCACAAACCGAAGCCTGACATCAAACCGCCCAGCGTCGTTCAAGCTGACATTGAACCCAAAACACAAGCCAAGCCATCCGCAGAACCCCAACCCCTCTCTTCGGCCTGGTTGAAGCAAAACCTCGAGCATTACCTGAACCAGGCGATCGACGATCCGAGTCACGAGAATGTGGCGGCGTTCTATTACCTACAGCGGGTGATGATGGATAAAGCCGAGCGTTTTACCAATGCAGCGCGTTACGTGGTGATGTCGGATCCGCAACTCGATGAAACGGTGCGCAGGCCAGTGGCTACCTATGCGGCCAATGAAGCCAATCATCAGGCCAGCGTGGTGGCTGAACGCGCCTTGAAGGCGATTGCCGCCCAAGCCGGTATTTTGTTTTTCTTCCGCTCCGATTGCCCGTATTGCCATGTGCAGGCGCCGATTTTAGCGATGCTGGAAAACGCTTACGGATTCAAGATTTATCCCGTGTCGCTGGATGGTTTACCGATGCCGAATGGCTTTTTCAATGAGTTCAAACGGGATAACGGTCAGGCGGCCATGTTGGGGGTTGAGCAAACCCCTGCGCTGTTTCTGATGAAACCGCCCAAGCAAATTGTACCTTTGGCGCAAGGCGCCTTGTCGTTGGAGGAACTCACCGGACGGATTCTGCTGGCCGCCAAGGAAGCCGGTTGGATCGATGCCACGCAATACCAAACCACCCAGGGCATTCGTAATACGCCCATGTTATTGCCGACGGCTGGAAGCATCAGCCCTGCGGTCACTCAAGATCCACTGTCACTGATCCAGGCATTGCAACGCAGTGCGCAAAGGGGGAGTACACCATGATGTCGTTTTCATTGTCTCTGCGCTATCGCCAGGTGCTGGTGTTGATTCTGTTGGTCGAAAGCGCCGTTCCGGCCTATGCCGACCTGCAACAGGAAATGGACAGCATGTTCGGCACCATGACCAATTTTACGGCGCCGACCGCGCATTTGGGACAGCGCCGTGGCGTGATTACCGGCGGCAGCCTAGTGGCGCGGAACGGCATCACCAACACCAATCTAGTCTCCTTCGTGCCGCCCTCGTTCAGTGCAGGCTGCGGTGGCATCGATTTGTTTGCCGGCAGTTTTAGTTTCATCAACTTCAACCAGTTCGTGCAATTGATGCGCAACGTGGCCGGCAATGCAGCGGGATATGCGTTTCAGTTAGCCGTTGGTGCCATGTGTCCTTGGTGCGCGTCGGTGATGACCGATCTGCAAAAGAAAATCCAGGAGATGAACCAGATGTTCAGCAACTCCTGTCGCTTGGCGCAAGGCCTGGTCAACGATACGGTCAAAGCTTTCGATCTGCAAAGCAAAACCAATCTGTCCAATGCCTCGTTTACCCAAGGTATTTCGGATGTATTTTCCAGCTGGACCAATACCAGCACTTTGGGCGATCCGGTACAGCAGATCAAACAGAACGATCCGACGGACATGACCAAGATCATCCAGGGTAATCTGGTCTGGCGGGCCTTGGTCAACCAAAACGCCGGTGGTTGGTTTCGGTTTGGTGGCAACAGTTTGCTGGAAGCGGCGATGAGTATTTCCGGTACCGTGATCGTCGATGCGCCGCAAGCCGCGCCGGACGGCAAAGGCGAAAACAATGCCATCAGCGCGCCGCCGCCGGTGTTGCGGATCAAGGATTTGATGTACGGCAACGACGCCGACAACAGCTATCAAACTGTCAGGATGTACACCTGCAGTGATGGCCACGATGCCGATCAGTGTCTGAAACCTATGGTCCAGAATGTCAATCTGGTCGGCTTGAAGCAACGAGTGATGGACATCCTGCTGGGTTCTGCCAATAGCGGCAACGGCTTGATTTACAAATTCTCGACCAACAGCGGCCAAATCACCGACAGCGAGAAAGCCTTCATGCAAACCGTGCCGGATGCCATCGGCGGCATGATCCATAACCTGGCAAGGGAGGATGCCGGCATTGCCAAACTGTGGGCCGAAGAAGCGGCACCGGTGATTGCCCTGGAACTGGCGCAGCTAATCGTCAACGATTTGCTCACTGCCGTACAAACCGCGGCGCACATGAATGACCATGCCTACGCCAAGTTGCTGATGGACGCCTTGAAAGATGCAAGGGAGCAAATCCAGGACGAATACATCACCATTGCCGGTCGTTATGGCAATCCACAAACCTTGATGGCGTTTTACCAGCAATTGATGATCACCGTGAAGCCCAAACACTACGGCACCGTGGCGCAAATGCCGGCGTCTGGCACCGCTTGGCCGACGCCTTAGTGGAGTTAACCGCATGAGGCTCTGTCCGAACAGCACTACAAGACTCGCTTACCGGTGCTTTCTATCAATCGTAGGCGTGTCTTGGTTTTACCCTATTTCTTTAAAGGCAATCGCCCATGTTTGAAATCTTTTCCGTGGGCGATTCCGCCTATTTGCAAGCCGTACTGAATGCCATCGCGATGATTTCCGGGACGGGCGATTACCGCACCGCCGCAGCTGTCGGCGGCTTGATCGGTGTGATCATCGTCATGCTGCGGGCGTTGTTGCAATGGGATGGCCGCGGCATTCGTTATCAGGATTTATTGCTGGCCTACGTGTTATGGCTGATGCTGTATGCGCCATCGGTACGGGTGTCGATCGAGGATGCTTATACCGGCAGCGTCGTGGTGGTCGACAATGTGCCCTTGGGGCCAGCCGTTGTGGGCAGTGTGATGTCGAATATGGGTTATCGCACCACGCGATTGTTTGAGCAAGGCTTTGGCACGCCGTCGATGACCGGCAATGGCTTTGCCGACAGTTTGCAGACGTTGACGGCGGTGCGGAAGAATTTATTGTCGCGGGTGAATCTCGGCGCGGCCAATGTGCCGAATGCCGGCAGCGACATGGAAACCTCGTTTGCCAATTACGTGCGCGAATGTACCTTGACCGGAGTCGATCTGAATCAGAAATCGGTGGATGCCATCTTGCGGGATGCCGACCCGTTGAATGCGATAAGGTTTGATTCCGACATCTACATGACCCAAATCTTTGTCGGCGGCCAACCGCAAACCAAAACCTGTACCGATGCCTGGGCCGATTTGAGTGTAGTGGCCAACGGTAATTTCGCGACGGCGCTGGAAGGGTTGTTGCAACCGACCTTAGGTGTGCCGGCGGCAGGCGACACCGTGCCGAAAATCCAGGATGCGTTTGATGCACTGGCCGGACCCGGTGTGGTTGATGCCGCCGATTACATGCTGATGTCGGCGATCATGCCGATGTTCGAGAAAGGCGTGATCGGCCGCCATGAAGACGGCTTACATTGGAACAAAGCGGCGATGGTCGAGCAAGCTATTCAACAACGCAACACCCAATGGGCCGCCGAACAAACCCTGTTTGCCAAGATCGTTCGGCCGATGATGGCGTTTATCGAAGGTTTGAGTTACGCCATCGCGCCGATCATGGCCTTTGTAGTGATGCTGGGCAATGTCGGCATCCGGATGAATATCGGCTACTTCTCGATGTTGCTGTGGATCCAATTGTGGATGCCGATACTGGCAGTGATCAATCTGTTCATCCAGATGTCGGCCGCCGGCAAAATGGCGGCGCTGACTACGGCTACCCACAATCTGCCGTCAATGATGGGCATTTACCAGCTGGACATGGAGTTGCAGCAATGGCTATCGATCGGCGGCATGCTGGCGGCGTCGACGCCGGCCATCACCTTGATGCTGATTTATCGCGGTGCGGTGACAGCCACCCATTTCCTGGGACGGATGGACGGTGGCGATTACGTGAATGAAAAAATTGCCACGCCCGACGTGATCAGCCCGGCGCCGTTATTGAATGCTCAGGCGCAACATCAATACAGTCCGTTGTCGGCGATTACGCAAACCGGGGTCGACAAAGTGCTGCCGACGTTCACGGCCGGCAAGGATATGAGTGCGGCGGTGTCGTCGGCTTACAGTGCTTCAGAACAGGCGACCAGCAGTTTCATGCAGAGTCTGTCATCGACCGCATCCAAGTCGGCCAGTATCAGCAATGATGCGTTTGATAGCCGTTCGCTAGGTAATCAGATCGCCAGCAGTTCCAGTTATACGGATGCTTATAACCGCCAGTTCGGTGAAGCCTTTGCCAAGAAACATGCCGATACAGGCATCTCTGCCGATCACTTTTCGGCGCTGGTGGCTGGCAGTGCCAATGCCGGCGGCAAGACCTCAAACGATAAATTGAATGCAGCGATTTCGGGGCGACTACAAAATGATTTTAAAGTCGGTCAGGATAAGTCCGATGCCATCGCCGCCGACATCAGTCAAACCGTCAACGACAGTCAGGGCTATCAAGCGGGCTTGGCCAAAAGCCTGGCGATGGATGCGCAAACCGGTACTCGTAATGTGGCATCCATGGGCTTACAAAACCAAGAGCTGTCTTCGTTGCAACATAGCGCAACCGACGCGGTATCCGCCAGCGAATCCTATCAACAAACCTTATCGGCCCAACAACGCTTCGGAACGCAAGCCAGTTTCGGCGCGGCGGAGACGGGATATAAAATCGCGCATGATCCTGGCTTGATGGAACGCCTGGATCGGACATTGGATCAATACGGCTTGCGCGGCGATACGCAACGACTGGCCTCGCAATGGAAAGCCGCCGGCTGGATCAGCAATGCCGATCAAGCCTACGCCGCCGCCGGCATGTCGTTACTGACCGGCTTCTCGTCACCCAGTTACCGCACGCTGGATGATCAACAATCGCACCAAGCACACATCTCGGGTTACCAACTGTTGGGCGATGCCTTTAATGCGCCGCAGGCCGATCAATCCTGGAATGCCAGCCGGAATGAAACCTTGAAAACCAATGCTCCGGAAACTGGTAAGGTTCAAGCGTCAATCGAACAGGCCAATCTCAAAGACCCAAGAGAGGAAACCGAATCGTTAAATCAACGAGCACGGGCACAGATTGGTTCAGCGACGGGAAAAATTGCCGGTGGCGAAGCCCGTGTTGAAGCACAACACGATCGAAATCTGGCTGAGCGTGAACAAAATTCAAAAGAAGGCTTTGGGCAATTGGCGAATGTTAAAGCAGAGCATTTTAGGCAATCGATTGCGGCTGCGGCGAACGACACGCCTTCGGTAGCGGAGGCAACATACGATTACCTGGGAGGGAGTATTTATAATACCGCCAAGAATATCGAAGCTGTGGGTTCTTCTGGTGCTGAAAGCATTAAAGAATTTACTTCAAATACTACAGAAGCTTACTCGAACGGAGCAAGCTTTTGGGATTCCGTAAAATACGGAGCCTCTAAATCTTACTCCGGTTTTATTCAAACTACCCAGGCTTGGGCAGACCAAAGAATTAATGAAATCGGTGACAAATTAACGCCAAGTCAAAAATCATATTACCGAGCAGCAATGTTTGAAGCATTCGCTGGAATATCAGTTGGTGGAGGATATAGCGGAAATTTGGCCGCAGCAAAACAACAATTGATCAAAGAGGAAGGAGACATTGATGGCAACAATATTTCAAAGTTATTGATGAGTGCAGCCGGCCAAAATCGCATGGATCTCATAGATCAGATTAGTAGCTTTAATCGAGCTAGAGGACTAATTAATTATTAAGAACCATGAATTATTTGTTACGAAGAATTTGTCCAAAACCAACAATGAGCCCTCGCAGAACCATGGCAAATGAGAGCATGATAATTGGTACGGTAAGTTCACTGTTAATACTCCCAAGTACCCAGGCTACAAACACTAAGGTAGCCCAATAGTAATTACTTTCATGGGAAAGACGATTTGCCAATTGTTCAATACACTGAAAAACTAATTCTGCTAATGCTAGAGTAGTAAAAGTAACGAAACCAAAAAGGGCAAATGTAGGAAGTGTTTCAGGCAGCATGTCTTTTGAACTGCCCATGAATGTAAATCCAAATAATCCAGCTGCCAAGCTAAAAAAATTAAAGTGCTTTGTAGTTAATGTGCGGGTATGAAAACGCTGCAAAAACTTCTGTAATCCACTCGGAAAACGCGCAAACGTTGCGCCGCAAAATGGGCAAATCGATTTCAGTGGCTGACCATAGTAAATGACGACCCTCGGCACCATTGCTCGGTTACATTCATGGCAATGTACAGTGGCGTGATGTCCGCTAAACATTGTTTGGACGGATCCGGATTGCTGAATAGCGGTGCTGGCTTTAAATCGGTTTGATAGAGAGGATGACATTATTAGCTCCCGAATATCTTGGTGCGATTATCGTACGTCGATATTGCAGAATTTCCAAGTCATGATGTTGAAATTATTGGATTATTTTACCTTAAAGTTGATATGTTTACACCCTCAGTCTGACTCGGACTGAGAGCTCATTTATTTTGTCTGTAAGTGCTGAGAACGCCTTGCTTCATTTGCAATTTGTCAGAAACGAATTTAGATTTCTGACACTCGATTTATAAATCAGAGTTTGCAAACAAACTCATCTTTAAGAATGGTACTTTGCTGTCCAAGGCTTGAGCATCATAATCTGGTCTGTTTCGATTTATGTCCATTAGCCCGCCAGCAAATCGATATAAGACTGGTAACTGTAACTGCGGTTTTTTTTAAGCCCGGTAAATTCCACTACGATACCCAGCTCCTCCAAAACCTTGACCGCCGCCGTGGCGGTTGGGAAGGTCGTGTTCAATTTCTGGCGCACCTGTTCAATGCTGAAGCGCGGCATCATAGGTAGAACCTCGAACAAACGATAACTGGCCGGGCCTACTTTCGTCGCAGCCAGCAGGCGCCGCCGATCCGCCGCGATCAGGCTGGCAATTGCCACAATATTGCGTTCGGCATCGGTCGCGGCCACCGCCACCGCTTCCAAAAAGAACGACACCCAGCCTTCCCAGTCACCCTCGCTACGGATGGCCGACAAACGGCGGTAATACTCGCTCTGATGTTGTTTCAAGTAGCCGCTAAGATAGAGTAAGGGTTCTGGCAATAAGCCCCAATGCTCCATTAATGCCGCAATCAGCAAGCGACCAATCCGGCCGTTGCCATCCAGAAACGGGTGAATGGTTTCAAATTGGGCATGCACCAGGGCAATTTTTACCAATGGCGGCAAACCGTCAGACGGTGTTGCATGAATGAAACGTTCTACATCGGCTAACAAATCCGCTACTCGTTCTGCCGGTGGCGGTACAAACGCCGCATTGCCGGGCCGGGTACCACCAATCCAGTTCTGCGAGCGGCGCAACTCGCCGGGTTGTTTACCCGTACCTCTCGCGCCATCCAGCAGTAATTGGTGCGCATTGCATAACAATCGTACGCTGATTGGCAGACCGTCGGTAGCGCGTAAGTTTTCCTGCACCAGACGGAATGCTTTGAGATAGTTGGTTACTTCCTCCACATCGTCGGTATTACTAACGGCAAAGCCCGCTTCATCATCAAACAAGTCGGTTAACGTCGCTTGTGTGCCCTCGATTTGTGAGGTCAGTAACGCCTCCTTTCGGATCGCGCTATACAACAACCAATCCACCGACGGCACAAGGCCGGAAACCCCCGATAACCTTGCCAAGGCTAACTCAGCGTTATGATTTAGTGAGTTTAAGCTTTCGATGGCCAAAGCAGGATTGATCGGCGGCAAGGCATGCGGGACAAACGCCTGCACCGGCTCGCCCAAAGTTGTAGAAGTGATGTAATCGCCAGTGCTGCGCATGATATTTAAATTCTTTTTAATTATTCGCCAACATATTAAAGCATTCTTTAATATAAGGCATGAATTTCAAAGAATTCTTGAGTTTGCAAAGTTTGCTTTACTGGGTTATCAAACGCTATAAAAACCTTACATCAGCGAAGGGTTGCGCCATAAGATAGAGAAGACGATCTCAAATCGATGTCCCAATGTCTCGAATGCTCATGCCAAGCATCATTCAAACGGTTGTCATGTACTTGATACGTTTTTCATGGCACACACCTGGCAGATGGGCTGATAATTGCTGTCATAGAAGATCACGAAATCATGATGACATCGACTGCAGTATCGCAATTCTGCCATGCCAGTTTGGATAGCCTCAGCAATCACCCAGGCCTCAGTGAAATTAGCGGGTCTGATTTTACTGAAAGGTCGTCGCTCACTAATATGACCAGGAAAGGTTTTACAGAAACAATCCCAGGCAAACATCACAGCATTGATATCAATGCCGGTTTTCACGTTACGTTGACTGGCGCAACGATAAATAGACGCAAATACGGCCACATACAAAAATGCTTCGCGGGACCGGGTGATCGAATCGAGGCTAGGGATCTTTCCGGGCAGAGGTCTTTCTCGGTGCAGCTTATAATAAATGTACTGTAAATCTTTGTCGCCCAGGCATGAAATGATTTTTTTGACGATCGAAGTGCGTAATTTTCGCTTTAGCAATTCATATAACAGCCAATGCTCGTACCACTGCAATTGGTAAGGGTGCGAGCGCCTCATGATGCGCCATCCTGGGCTAGTATCGATAATAATTCTTTGGCCCGATGTTCTGGAGAATCTGTGGCAAATGTTTGTATTTCAATAAATTCTCGCCAGTGACTGGGATTGATTCGAGGACTAAATTTTAGATAGTCGCTTCCAGCCAATGCTTTCAGCTGTTTGATCGACATATTGCGGAGTATTTCAATGGCGTCTGTCGGCAAACCAAGATAAAACTGAGCCTTATACGCATCGCCGGCGGCAATCATCCCTTTGGCCACCAGCAAGTAATCCAGGTTGAGGTTATACAAATCATTGTCCATTCAAATGACCTGTCTAAATGATCGTTCTGATATGCGCTGCTAGGTTAATGACATTTTGGCCATACTCGATGGCGGCAGGAATATTCTTCCAGTTGTAATAACGCCCTACACCCAAGGCGAAGTTATCTGGCGATGATTGAATCGCTTTGGCGAGCAACTCAGCGCCTATCTCGAGGTTGGTCGTTGGATCGAGCAACTGTTCGGGCTTATCAACCCGGTGGCCATGCCAGCGCAGATTGACTTGCATAATGCCGATGTCGACATTTCGGTTACCTTCCTTCAGCAGCTGTTTAAGCTGGATAATAGCGTCTTGTTTATTCGTTGTAATGATGGCTTTGCCGGCATGATTTAGCGCCCAGGGCCAAGGTGTTACTTTGTTTTTCTGATGATGATTTTTCGACTCGATCAACGCTACTGCATACAAGACATAGGGATCCAGTTGATGTCGTGCAGCGACGTCCCCCCATACCGTGGTTTGCAGTAAAGATTTGGCAGAAAGGATGCTGGCCGATCGCTCACTTGACTGGTTTTCAGCCGCCCAGCTTAACTCGTTTGAAAAACTGGATACGATGCCAATCAATAGCGCGATATGACTGGGTATAAGTGGTATTGGTCTGCCCCGACCTCGCGCCGGTGTGACTTTGGTTAAACTCAATAACATGACACGCTCTCATTCAATGAAGATTAATGAAAGTGTAAAACCTGCAGCCGGAGAAAACTGGTTTAAAAAATCACCCGTAGGGTCGATATTCGTGGATTATGGATAGGGCATCATCAACAAAGCGTTGGCAAACGCTTGGTGATTTCCGTGTGATCAACGCGATAGCATGACAATAAGTCTCCTTAAACAAGCATTAGGAGTTCGTCATGAATCAGGAAAATCCAAGCAATCGGAATCGGCACGCCCCTTGGAACAAAGGTAAGTTGATTGGCCAGAAATCGCCTTTAAAGTTGAAAGAAATCTGGGCCATACGCATCCGTTTGCAGATGACCAAAAACACACGGGAACTAGCGTTATTCAATCTTGCCATTGACAGCAAACTCCGAGGGTGCGACTTGGTGAAGCTTAAAGTCTGCGATGTGGCTCAAGGCGGCCGGGTATCATCTCGCGCAATGGTCATGCAACAGAAAACCCATCGTCCGGTGCAATTTGAGATAACCGAACAAACCAGAGACTCATTAGCAAACTGGATTAGCCAGGCTCAATTGAAATCCGATGAATATCTTTTTCCTAGTCGAATTCATGAATCACCACACATTTCAACCCGGCAATACGCTCGCATTGTTGAGCATTGGGTGACGTCAATCGGTCTTGATCCAGCAGCATACGGAACCCATACGATGCGCCGGACAAAGGCAACCTTGATTTACCGTCGGACAAAAAACTTGCGGGCTGTCCAACTATTGTTGGGTCATTCGAAGCTTGAAAGTACTGTACGCTATCTTGGAATAGAGGTTGATGACGCACTAGAAATTTCAGAGCAGACCGAAATTTAGGGTTAAATAATGAGGTAGCAGTCGTTTATTTTTTGACTGCTACCGATTTTGGGCCGGCTAATTCCAACCCATTTTTGAACATCACCTTCCACCAATACAATCAATAGTTGTTTAGCGGACGGAGCAAAGATCTATCTACGAAGAGTTAGATATCCAGTGAATCAGCCGAATGGCAGGTATTCGGCAAGCAAATCGGCATTATGGCCGAGTCACAACGGCCAAAAGCGGTCAGATAGATGTTGTAATTGAATGTACGTTACAAAAGTAACAGCAGTCATTGGCAATTTTCCGCCAGCAAATCCCGGGCAATATCGCCAAGCTTTTTTAAGGCTTTTTCTACTCTGTCATTCCATGGCACCGCGCAACTCAAACGAATGAAATTGCCGTATTTCTTTTGCGTGGCCGAGAATAAGGGGCCGGGGGCGATGATGATGTTTTCCAGGCTGGCCCGGCGGTGCAGTTCCATGGCATCGACGCCGGCCGGCAATTCCACCCACAAAGCAAAGCCGCCCTCGGGCTGGGTCACTCGGGTGCCTTCGGGGAACAACAGGCTGACGGCGTTCACGGTCAATGCCACGTTGCGGGCATATTCCTGACGCACATGCCGCAGGTAGCGGTCGTAACCGCCTTGCTCCAACATGTGCGCGACTATCAATTGATTCAAGGTCGGCACCGCCTGGTGTTTCATGTATTTCAGGTTTTCCACCCGCGCCATGTAGCGGCCCGGCACCAGCCAGCCGACGCGCATGCCCGGTGACAGGGTCTTTGCGAAGGAGTTGCAATACAACACCTGGCCGTTCCGGCTCCAGGCTTTGCAAACCGAAGGCCGGCGAGAACCAAAGCCCAGGTCGCCGTAGACGTCATCCTCGACCAGAGGAATCTGATGTTTTTCCAGCAAAGCCACTAAGGCTTCCTTGCGCTCGTCGCTCATGCACGATCCGAGCGGATTGTTATAATTGGAAACGATCAAACAGGCCTTGATCGGCCATTGCTCGATGGCCATTTGCAAGGCATCCAGCGACAAGCCGTCGCGCGGATGCGTGGGGATCTCCAACGCCTCCATGCCGCAGGATTCGATGACTTGCAACAAACCGTAAAAGGTTGGCGATTCGATGGCAATCAAATCACCCGGTTCGCAAACGGCCATTAACGCCAACCTGACCGCTTCGCGCGCGCCGTGGGTAATAACAATATCGTCCGGGCTGTCGGCGCATTGCAGTTCCACCATGCGCTTGGCGATTTGCCGACGCAGTTCCTGATTGCCTAGCAATTCGTCGGCGTCGAAACAGCGCTTACCAAAAGTGCGCGACACCTTGCCGGTGGCTTGTTGTAGCGCATGGGTGGGTAAAAAATCGGCATGCGGCACCGACGAACCCAGGTTGATCTGATACGGGTCTTTGGCGGCGCGGAGGATTTGCCGGGTCAGCGATTGACCGGTGACCTTGGCCGGGGTAACCGGCGCATCGGAGACTTCCGGTTCCACAATCGCCTGCCGACGAAAGCCGCTGACATAGTAGCCGGAACGCAAGCGCGCCTGAATCCTGCCGCTGTCTTCCAACAGTCGGTAGGCTTCCAGTGCGGTTGAGATGCTGACATGCAATTGCTGACTCAACTTCCTGACGCCGGGCAGTTTTTCGCCTGGTTTGTAAACACCCTGCTCGATATGCGCAATCACCGTATCCGCGACGGTTTCGTATAAGTGTTTCATGTATTTATCCAGGTTAATCGATGCGTCTGTGCCGAGCATTCGCTGGTTTTGGTTGGATCAGGAACCGCCATTATAGAGTGAAGCCTATGCTCGCCGTGCCACACCGATTGACGATTACACTTCAGCCACTGCCTTAGCCGCCAATTTACGCTGAATCACATCCGCCAAATACCGGGCATCGTCGGCAATCCCCAGGAACCGCCCGGAACCCCAGGTATGCAACCAGGGCAAACCGATAAAATACAGACCATCCACGTTGCTGACGCCGCGATCGTATTGCGGAAAGCCGCGGCCATCGAAGGCGGACAACTCTATCCAGCGGTAGTTCGGTCTAAAACCAATCGCCCAGATGATGCTGGTGATATTTTCGGCATCGGCATCAATGCGGGTAGGATCAAACTCGGGTTCCCAGACTTTGCGGAACGGCGGCTCGACCGGTGCATCGATATTGTGTTCGGCGATGTAGCGGTCGATGTCGTTGCGGATATTGACGTAGATTTCGTCGGCGTCATCCAGGTTTTTGGTCAAATCGGGCAAGAACTCCAATGTGCTGCCGTCGATATTGGCCATGCTGCCGTAAAGTTTTACGCCTTCCAAGGCAAACTGGCGCAAGTCGATTTCGTGACCACCAGCGCGCCCCGTCAGGTAATGATTGGTTTTATGCTTGGCTTCGTCGCCCAAGGGATGGCGGTCTATGGTCAATTGATAAAAGCCCAGGTCAAACAACCATTCGGTGGTTTCGCGGCCGCGATACAGGCGCGGCGAACGCGGGGCGCTACCGACCGCAAGATGCACCTTGCGACCGGCCAGGTGCAGGTCTTCCATTAACTGCACGCCGGATTGGCCTGTGCCCACCACCAGCACTTCACCTTCCGGCAGTTGGTCTGGGTTGCGGTAATTGACCGAATGAATCTGGGTGATGTGTTTGGGCAGGCTGTGGGCATAGTCGGGCACGATAGGAATATCGTAGCCGCCGGTTGCTACGACCAGATGGTCGGCGGAAAACTCGCCGGCCGAGGTGCTGACATGCAATTTGCCTTGCTCGCCACGCCAGACCCGATTCACCGCGACACCTTCCATTACAGGCGCATCTACTTTTTTAGCGAAAGCTTCAATATAAGCGACGATTTCATCTTTCAGCATAAAGCCTTGCGGATCGTCGCCCTGATAAGGAAAGTCAGGCAGTTGGCATTGCCAGTTTGGGGTGACCAAACAAAAACTATCCCAGCGGTCGTTACGCCAAGAGTGGCCGATGCGATTTTTTTCGAAGATGATGTGGCTGATGCCGTGCTTTTGCAGATTGTAACTGACGGACAAACCGGCCTGCCCGCCGCCAACGATAATCGTGTCATAGTGCAGACGGGTATTTTCTGATTTTTCTTTCATGGCGTCCTCGTGGTTATGAGTTGGGTGTGTTGTGTTGGGTTATTCGATGAACTCGGTCACGCTGACCTGGGGATTATCACTTTCCAAAAATTGGCTGGCCTTGGCTTCGATTTCCGCCAATTGGCTCATCGCGCTGGAGCAGGTGTAGCCGTATTTCTTCCGCACCCGCTCGCTGGCTATTTCCAAGGCCTCACGACTATGCTTGACGAACTCCGGTAAGGGATAAGTTTGGCCAACTTGGAAATAATCCTTAATCACCAGTGACGGCGAATAACACAGGCTTTCGGTTTGGTCCGGCCAGCGGACGCGGAAGCGCATTTCAGGCATATTGAGTTCCTTTGGCATTGATGAGTGAACGGTAAATTTCAAGATGGCTGTTGGCCGACTGCGCCCAGGAAAATTGCTCGCTTAAGCGCTTGGCGATTTTTGGCAAGTTATCCTTGGGGAAATCATCAATGGCAGCGTTCATTGCAATCGAAATTGCTGCGCTATCTTCTGGATCAGTCCAGATGCAGTCCTGAATATGCAAATAATCAGTAAACGGCGGCCGTAGCGAAACAATGGCCGGCGTGCCGGAGATAATGGCTTCCAGTACCACCAGACCAAAACCCTCGGTCAGCGATGGAAACACCAGTGCATCAGCCAGACGGAACAAACCCGGCATGTCGTCATCGGGCAACGGGCCGGTGACGATCAAAGCTTGGCCGGGTCCATCCTGCAGACCGCTCTCGGTGACAGCGGCATTGAAGCGCTGGCGATACTCGTGATGATTCAACAAACTAGCGCCGCCGACGATGATCAACTGGGCATTGGGGCGCTGCTGCAAAACCTGGCGGAATGCGGCGAAGATGCTTAAGGTGTTTTTGCGCGCCTCAATGCCGCCGACCGCCAGAAAGATCGGCCCACCACGCGTCAAGCCCAACGACTGGCGCAGTGTTTCGTCATTGGCTTGTGGCATGGGGGAATAGCGCTGGGTATCAACGCCGTTATTGACTTGCATGGCGGCGATACGATGCTGGTTGAGCAACTTGTCCTGCCAATCGCGGCTGACGCACAAGACTTGTTGCGCGGCCAGGAACGAGCGGCTTTGCCACGCTGCCAACGAACTATCGTCGAAAGGATCCAGATGATGCACGGTGCGGATGAAACCATCGATAATGCCGCGTTCGCCGAGTTGGGCCATCGCGCAACCGCTGATGGCATCCTGAGCGTGGTAAATATCGAACGTGTCGGCATCGGATCGGCTGAAGTAATCGATATAAGCCTGAATGCGTTGACCGACAGCGGCGACCAAATCGCCGCTCAATGTGGGTAGCGGTATCAGGGTTGTCTGACAGTGCGCGGCGCGAAAGAAGTTTTTGCCGGGTTCCGCTGCGGCTATCAAAGTCACGTCGTGCCCCAAATCCTGCAAGGCCTCCGCCAACTGCATCGCGTGTACCACACCGCCGCGCGGGTTGACGGAATGGGTCAGCATGGCAATTCGTAGTCTTTGCATGACTAGCCCTGCCGTTTTGGGCCGCAGCCGATCAAGGGTTCGCGGTTTAAATCCCAGAGTAGTTGTTCTTCGTCGCCGGCTTTCAGCGTTAGCCGGCGGCTATCGTCAGTTTTGCCGACTGCCGCGCAAGCGATGCCGCGCTGCTTAAACAGTTCGATCACGGCTACACAGTCAACCGCATCGACGCTCAGCACAAAGCCGTAGCTGGGAAAGCAGCGCAACCACCTTTCCAAATCAATCTCAGCTGGGCGCGGTATCGCGTTGATGTCGATCACTCCGCCTAAGTCGGAGCATTCCAGCAGCATCAACAATGTGCCGATGACACCGGCATTGCTGATGTCCTTGGCCGACGCGCATAAATCAGTTTCAGCCAGTGTTGGCAATAACTCCAAATCCTGGCGCAAGCGTTCGGGTGGTGCGCCAGTGCTGGCATCCCACCATAGATACGGTTCGCGAAAGTGGCCGCGCAAATCAATCGCCGCCAAAAGAATCTGTTCGGGTTTGGCGGCAAAACTGCTCAGCAGCCGTTTGGCGCGACCTAGAATAGCTACCGACAATTGCGGGACATCGTTCCTTAAATTGGTATGGCCGCCGACCACCGGTACGCCGTAGACTTGCGCGGCGGTCGCCAGACCACCCAGAATCGGCTTGGCTTGGTTTTCGCCGTTGCTCCAGATCGCATCGAGGACGGCGATAGGCCGACCGCCCATGGCATAAATATCGCTGACATTGACCATCACCCCGCAATACCCGGCAAACCAGGGTTGGCTGGCAACAAAGTCGTTCAGGTAGCCTTCGCAGGCCAGCAATAGATAGCCGTCAGCATCGGGGATGGCCGCGCAGTCGTCGCCTACGACGATCTCCGCTTCGGCATGCCGAGGTAAATGCTGCATGACGCGGGCAATATCGCGTTTATGCGCCAGTCCTGAGCCTTGGCGGATTCGGAGCGTCAAATCAGCCAGCCAGGTCATGCCGCAATCCGATTGGTGGTAACAAAACCGATAGCGCCGTCCGCATACGGTGGATACCAAGCCAGGTCTGCTTGCATCAGATAATGCGGCCGCCCATGCACCGAGATTTCCGCTAAGGATTTCCAGTGCAGGCGGCGAAATAGTAATTGGTTGCGGCTTTGCACCTGTGCCAGAAAGCTATTGCAGCCTTGAGCGTGTGCTGAAGTGACCGCCAATTTGATCAACGCCGCGCCGAGACTGCCTTGTTTGCGATAGTCTTGATCCACCGCCAACCTCGAGCCCCACCAAACGCCGGGCTTTTCCTGATGAATCCGCACGGTGCCCACAACCCGATCCGGCAGACCGGCGACGCAGGCGATGGCGACGATGGGCGTGGCGATGTTGTCAATGTCGTCCAGATCGTCGCCGGCAAAAATACCTTGTTCCTCACAGAACACCGCCTGGCGCAGCGCCAGCATTTGTTTGCGCTCCCAATCCTCGGTGACGAATTTGATCAGGTAGGTGTTGGCAAAAAACGGTTTAAAGTTGGCTATCCACATCTCACACCTCATAACTGGCCAGTGCCGAGCAGGCGGCGCACTTGGCGCAACCGGCTTTCATGTCTTGGGATAGCAAGTTTGCCTGCTTTAGCATCGTCCCCAATTGCGGCAGGATTTTCGCCATAAAGCCTGGCGTCGGCGCCGGATGGTTTGCCAAGGGCGTGCCGGTAATGGGTACGAATGGCACGACGAAGGGGTAAACGCCTTTGGCTATCAACCGTTCGGAGACCGACAAAATCGCTTCCGGCGTGTCGCCCAAACCCACCAGGATGTAGGTACTCACCTGGCCACGACCGAACACTGCAACCGCGGCGTCGAAGGCATCCATGTAACGTTCCATAGCAACACCGGCCTTGCCGGGCATGATGCGGGCACGAACTTCGGGTGTAACCGCTTCCAGATGCATGCCCAAACTGTCTAATCCGGCGGCTTTCATGCGTTCGAACCAGATGTCGTCGTCCGGCGGCTCGCATTGGCCTTGAATGGGTAGATCGACTACCGCTTTAACGGCTTCAGCACTTTCGCAGAGCAGTGCCGCGCCCCTATCCGTTAGATTCGGCGTGCCGGTGGTCATGACCATGTGCTTGACCTGATCCAGTTCCACCGCTGCTTTTGCTACCTCGGCCAGTTGTTCAGGCGTTTTGCGCAAAATGGTTTTGCCAGCTGCCAATGACTCACCGATGGCGCAGAACTGGCAGGATGTCTTGCGGTTACTGTAACGGATACAGGATTGCAGCAGCGTGGTCGCCAACACATCCGCCGAATGCAGTGTGGCGATTTGCGAATACGGAATGCCGTCGGCAGTCTGCAAATCGTAAAAACGGGGTTGGCGTGGAAATTCAATGTGGCTGACTACTACGCCGTCGCGGCGAATCGAGCTGATGCCGTGTGCATCCGGCCGGCTGGCGACGAACGGCGACTCACAAGCCGAGACCGTGGCAATCGGTATCATCACGGTTCGCCCAGCCAAATTTATGGCTTTGTGATCGGAAGGACCGGCGCCGCCACGGCGACCGGTTACGCCAACTTCGCAGCCTTCCAGGCGTAAGCCTAAGGATTGCAGATCGGCGATCAGCTCTGCCAGGCCGACGTTAGTTTGTATTGATAGCGTCATCGCGGTCGCTCTCTTGGATGGGTTGAGATGAAACGGCTGGTCGTTCGCTGAACATCGGTGCCGCCGGGCTGTCGTCGATGCGCAGGCTGAGCAGTTCAGGCCGGGCGTAATGGCCGACTGAATCCATCATGCGCTTACGCTTGGTGATTAAATTCATATCAAGATCGGCGATCAATATGCCTTCGCCTTCACGCAAGGGTTCTACTACATGCTGACCTTCCGGCGAAATGATGGCGGTGCAGCAACCGCCGCGCAGGGCTTTCTGCAAGCTAGGGTCAGTAGTCACGGCGTCAATTTGCTCGTCACTGAGCCAGCCGGTGGCGTTGATGACAAAGCAGCCGGATTCCAAGGCGTGATGGCGGATCGTTACTTCAATTTGCTCGGCAAAGATGGGGCCAACCAAGGAGCCCGGAAACTGGCTGCAATGAATTTGTTCGTGCTGGGCCATCAACGCATAGCGGGCCAACGGGTTGTAATGTTCCCAGCAAGCCAAGGCGCCGATGCGGCCGATGCCGGTTTCCACGACCTTCAAACCAGAGGCATCACCCTGACCCCAGATCATACGTTCGTGATACGTCGGGGTAATCTTACGGCGTTTCAGCGCCAGACGGCCGGTTTCGTCGAATATCAGTTGCGTGTTGTACAAGCTGCCGTGGTCGCGCTCGTTAATCCCCAACACCACCACAATGCCGTGCGCCTTGGCTTGCGCCGCGACCGCGTCGGTGATTGGTCCCGGTACCGTCGGCGCGTAATCGTAAAGCTTCAAGTGCTCGCGGCCCTGGGTTACCGGCGGCAATACGAAGGAAAAATACGGGTAATAAGGCACAAAGGTTTCCGGGAATACCACGATTTGTGCGCCTTTCGCGGAGGCGTCGCTGATGGCTTGGCAAACCTTGTCGCCGGTGGCGGTGGCGGATTCGAACACCGGCGCGATCTGTACGGCGGCGGCTCTGACGATAGTGGGCATAGTCAAAACAAAATCTCCTGCTGCGAGTCAAAAAAGCCCGAACCTGGGTTCGGGCGAGTGCTGATGGCTGGAGGATTTACAGTGTCCAAGTATCCATAATGAAAGCGTTGTCGCGCTGATGGATCAGCACAATGTCTAACACGTCTAATGGGCTGATCGGTCTAATGCCCGGCAACAAGCTGGGTTCGCCATGACCGTATAAAGCTTGCAAGGCAAAGCGGCACGCATAGACTTTGCCGCCTTCTTCGATAAATTTGCCGATTTGATTAGCGTAGTTTTGGTGGCCGGGGAAAGATTCGTCGCCCAAACGCGGAAAGCCGCGTTGCAGCCCCAATGTCACACCCGGACCATACAGCAAGATGGAGGTTTCGAAGCCTTTGCGTTGCAAACGGGTAGCTTGCAACAAATTGACGAAACCTATCGATCCTTCAAATGCGACGGTGTGAAATTTGACCAAGGCCTTCTGGCCTGGCTCGGCTTTGACGTCTTCAAATACTTTTTCTTCGAAATCGACAAAACAATCGCCTTTTTGATGGGCCGGTACGGTGACTGCGGGCATGAAATTCTCCTGAATGTTAGTAAAAAATGTCCCGCATCGGAGGGATGGATGCAGGGAGGTATTCTGTTCGTCAACCGTTACCTGATCGACGGTGAATACTTTACTAACCCGGGGAAAAGCGAAACAGATTCAGTTTATCGCTTAATTATTAAGTACAGATTTAGCTAAAAGTGATCTGTATGGCTTGAAAATACGCACAACTGTTATGGTCAAATGTTGTCTGATCGGCATAGCTGTTGAACCTACCAATAAGTTCCTGCAGGCTTATTACCGATGTTGTTTACAAAACATAGAGGAAAATTGAAGGGCTTATTCCTTCTGATCAAGAGAGTTTTGTCCGCTTTGTATCTTAATGCAGCCAATTGACAACAAAGGCTGAGCGTCGAGTAGGGGTCGGTTGGGCTCAGTGACGAAAGACCGCTTTCAGGAATCGGAATTCATTGGCAGCTTTCCGGCGATGAGTCTGAAGAGCGGACGGTCGCCGAGCGACCCAAACCCGCCACTCAACCACAAACAAACTCTATGTCTGCTTAGCTGCAGATAGCTGCCAAACCCCTTACAGGTTTGGCAGACTTATATTGATGCCTATCTATCTTGCAGTTTTTCTAAACAAAAAACTTCGCCGCCAGTTTTAGAGCTTCCTCTATGCCGTTGGCTACCTTGGTGGCTATTTTCACGGAATGAACGATTTGCTCGATATTTTCTTTTACTTGCTTCAAGCGCACGATGGTGTTTTCAGCAAGCTGCTTCAACTCTAGGTATTCATCCGATCTACTTTTTATGTCCTCCTGATTCAGTTCGGTCAGAATGTGATAACAGGCGTCGGCTAGTGCGGTGATTTTATCGCCTGTAGCTTCATCTGCTGTCGACCAGTAGGCTTCGCGTAGTGCACCATGTAGATTGAAAATTGCGGTGTATAACGCTTGTTGTTCGTTTTCAGTATCGGTGGTCATCAGTGTCTCCTATCTGTTGTTATTTTTTCAAAGACTTATAACGGGCGCTCACTCGCTCGGCTTCGCTTTTCAGCAAACCAATCAAGCTATCCAATTCAGGTGCGTCATCATCGTAGGCTGTCAGCAATTTGCCGTGGGCAGCACGCAGGGTGCCCAGTGATTTATAAATACGTTCCAAGGTGTGATCGGCTTGTTCCTGGTCTTTGACTAAGTCTAACCAAGCTACCACTTCAGCGCGTTGTTCAACACTTGAAAAGCCGTTGGTTGTAGTTTTACCGGGCTTGGATTGACGGGAAATCCAAATGAAACGGTCTGCTAGGCGCTTATCGTAAGCTGCATATAATTGACTACGTAAACCACTCACCTCACGTTTGGCGCCAATATCTTTCTGCAATAAGGTCGTAATACGGGCAATTGAGGCATCGGCGTCACGGATGATCACTTTAGTTTCTTTAGTGCGTTTGTAGTCGATAAACAGTCTGGCAATTTCATTGATGCCGGTTGCCAATATACCGACATCGTTTTTGGTTAAGGGGCTACTTACCCCCAACAGATTTTGTAAGTCGGAGCTACTGGATAGACTGTTTAATGCGGCAGCAAACTTATCCACCTCGGCATCCAGATTTTGTTGCGGCGTGTCGCCCATAATTTCCGCCAGCAACCCGGCGTAATCGGCAAGGACACGCAGAACCGCCGCGCGAGCTTCGTATTGGTCATTGTCCAGAAATGGTTTTGAAACTGCCTTTGGGTCGACTTTGCCGCCCTGGCTGATAATGCCAACCGCCTCATCGGTAGCGGTTGCAATGTAAGCCTGATTAACCTGTTTAAACGCATCGGCGACATTTTCGGAAACATCGGTAGTAGCCGTCGCAAATGCTGAAATGCGTTGCGCGGTGTTGGGCGGGGTACAAGCCGCCAAGCACATAATCGCGGAAAATGCCCACACCGCAGATTTTGAAAAAGTTGGTTTTCGCATAGTCCTATCCTTTTAAAGTAGTTTGATCAAAACCCTGGCCTCAGTTAGCTTTAGCATCGTAGGAAATCTTGTGTTGAGTTTGCTTAGCCAACTCAGCATCGAAGGCCACTGGATCGTTGATTAATTTCATAGCCGCATTCATATGCCAGCGGCCCAATTCGCGGTAGGCGCCGTAACGTTTGGCATCGGAGTTGGCGGTCATGCCGGCGGTCGAATCCTGCGGGAATTTCCCCAAGCCATGATGCTCTTTATCGGTCGGATCGTAAGAATCGGCGATATAAGCCGCCACTTCGCATAAACCGGGGTTGTTTGTTTCATCACAAACGCCCTGCTTCACCAAGCCATCCTCGTTACATAATTCAGGTTCTCGGTTTTTGTCACACCTTTGTACTTTCACCTGTTTACGCTCTACATCGACATACTGTGTTTTGATTTCATCCAGATTAATGGCCGGTTTCAACAAAAACACTTTGGCGTCTATCTCACTATCCTGACTAGTGTCGCAAGTATTGCCGGTGCCTTTACGAATACAGCCGACCAGCACTTTATGCTGCCAGTCATAAATCGAATAATGTCCGCTGGTTGCAGGTCCATTCACATTGCGTACCTTATCGCCTGGAGTATTGGCTGACTCGCCAACCAAGTTCAAACAATGATTTTCCAGGCCTTCCAAGCCTGGGATGATTAATTTTCGCGCGTCGTTAGGGTCTATTAAGCCCGACTTATCAACCTTGGCACCATATAAATTTCTTATCCTTATTTCGTTATGCAACAAGCACACATCCTCAAGATCGCCTTTTTCATCTTCGGCGCTATCGGCAATAAAAATATTCTTCATGCCGGCTTCAATCAGGCTGAATGCGCCCAAGTTGTCATTATTGCCGCCATCCATCAAATGCACGTATGACGAACGGGTTTTATCCTCGGTTTGCCCACCCAAAATGCGTAAAGCACCATCGGTATAATACAAAGGAAACGGCAGTGTATTGTGCAGATAGCGCCAGCCTTCGGCGACATTTGGATTATCTATATCTTTCCCCCAATCCTGGCCGGCCAAGTGTAGAAAAATTGCCGAGAAAAATCTTAAACCCCACTTTTGCGAGAATACCGATTCATTGGCGTCGGCAAATGCAGCGGAGGCGGTAACGGCGTCCAACAAATCCAAGTCGAAGCGGGCATCGCTCCCGGAATCTTTCATCTGAAAATCGCCGTATAAGCCAGTTCTAACCCCATAGGGCGACATTTGCATGGTGTACTGAGTAAAATCGCGCTGTCCGGGCAAAGACCAACCCAAGAAGCTACGTTTCCTGCTGGCAGTAGCGTTGATAAACCAGGTTGGGTATTTAATGTCTTTGGCTGAATTCAGCGTGTTTTCTAATTGTTGAAACGTCAGTTGACGGGCTTCTTTAGCTCGATCATTTGCTTGGCAATGCAGGAAATAGCAAGGTTGTTTATCGTCGGCAACGTCGTTGATGTCATCAATATCTTCCTCAAGATTTACGAATATGCTGTTTGTCGGATACCAGGCATAACTGCTCCAAATCCCCTCTTGATAGGCATGCCGGGTGCGAGACAAATTCACCGGCCAGTCGAATACCGTGCGGGCAATAAAATTGGGCACAAAAATGGCGGCCGTTTCAGCAACCAGTTTCAAGCCGGTAGCAATCTCATTGTCATCCTCTTTACCGTCCATGCCTGGCTTGCAATCGCTTTGCAGAACATCTTGCCGGCAGCGAAGATACTGCTGGAATTTGAACTGCTCTTTTTGCTGTTGAGTGGCAAGGTTGCAAAAAGGCCTAGTTTGGTTGGCATAACCTGGCAATACTTGGCTGTAATGCTCCGGCATGCAATCGGCAAAATAGTCCGTGATTTGCGGATTGCCAGGGTCTTGATCATGCAACATCAACTTGCTGTACAAAAACAACGAGGCGTAGCTGCCGCCGGAGACGCTAGAGATGGCGTCGAATTGGCTCAGGCCTTTGCCGCCATTGCTTTGCACGGCAGCCGCCAACACCCCCATTGCGTAAGACGCCGCCTTGGTGCCGCCGCCGGAAAAGGCCAAGCCGATCTTTTGGGGGTTGCCTGCGGTTTGCTGAGGGCCTAACAACTTTTCGGCGGGAAATTCCGGCGGCGTGACGGATTGATTCGCGCAGGCGCTGAGCAGCAAGGCCACGGCAATGCTCAAGACGGACGGGGTGATGGGCTTCATGCAAAAAACCTCAAAAGTGTGGTACGCCCAGCGTTTGGCTTAAAGGGCGTGGGTAGTAAAAAAAATCCGGCGCTAACGCGCCGGACGGTAAAGGGAAAAGCATAAAGCGTAAAGTTAAGGGTCCTGGGCGAGACGGAAGCCGAGGTAGTGAAGGCGGTAGTTGGCGTAGTACCCGTCGCGGTACGACGAACGTTGGTAGCTCGGTCCGCTATCACGGGAACCGCCGCGTAACACACGCAGGGAACAGTCGCCGTCATAGCACGAACTGGTCCACTCACTAACATTACCACTCATGTCGAACAAGCCCCAGGCGTTGGGTTGCTTTTGCCCAACCGTGTGAGTGCTTCTACCCGAATTTTCATCATACCAAGCTACCGTGCCAATACTATCGGAGCCACAGTACTCGTGGCTGCTACCGGCCTGACAGGCGGCATACCATTCGTCCTCGGTCGGTAAGCGGTGGCGTTTACCGGTCTGTTGATTTAAGCGCTGGATGAATTGCTGGACATCGTCCCAACCGACTTGTTCCACCGGGCAGTTGTTGCCGCAGGTACTGAAGTAAGATGGATTGTTGCCCATGATTTTTTGCCATTGGCCTTGGGTGACTTCGTATTTGCCCATCAAGATGCCGTTGGGCAGTTTGACCATTTCAATGCCCCTATCGTCGGCTTTGCCCAGCTGTTTGAGCATGGCTTGAACTTGCTCGCTGTAAGGACCATTTGCACCGTATTGCGCCAGATAGGCTTCCAGTACCGGTTTGGCTTGCTCGAGTTTTTGTTGTTGAAACAGGCTAAGGCCGTACAGAAAACCGAACGATTGCGGCAACGGGCTGTGTTGGCTTTGCAGTTGTTCCAGATAGCGCTCGGCTTGGGCGTAGTTTTTAGCGGCCAGGGCTTGCGTGGCCTGGGTGGCGAGTTGTTCGGCGCTGCCGGCGTGGGCGTTACTGGCAAGCAGACTGCCGGCCAAGAGGAAGATAATCAGTCTGTTAGGCATAGTGATGCGCATCCATGTTGAAAATAAAACGGGGTAAAGATTAAAACCCTTAATCGCGCTTGCCACTGCCGGGGTTGGGCGGGGGCGGCTGGTTGGGGTCAATCGGGTTGGTTTGTTTGAGCGTGTCTTTACCGAACTCGCTGAGTTGTTTGGGTAAGCTAGGCTCAGGCGATGCTTGTAGGGTAGTGGCGCGGCAAACGGCAAGGTTGCCTTTTACTTCGCATTGGCAATCGGCATCAGCGGCGGGCAACTGGGCGCGGGCGGCGTTGCAGGCTTGATCAGCACTGTTGCCGGCGCTGGTGGCTGTTACGGTTTGCAGCGGGGCGTTTGAGGCAGCTGCGCCGTTGGTTTTGGCGGCAAATTCGCTGTCTTTAAAGGCCTTGGCCGGTTCCTTGGCGTTAGCCGGTAAGGCGGCGATAGCGATGCGGCATTGAAAGCCGACTGTGTCGGTCATGGGTTCGCATTGGCAATCCCCGCCATTGTTGGCAGCGACTTGGGCGCGGGTACAGGCACTGGCTTCGGTTTCGCCGTTGGCGGTGGCGTAAATTTGAGCGCCCTGTTGTTTATAGCTGCCGTATGGGTCTGGGAAAGGTACTTTGGAATTAACACTGCGGCCCCAGATTTTATATTGGCCAGTGCCTTCGCAAGTCCACCAGTTGTGTTTAGCCTGCAGGTTAAGCGCAATGCCAACGCCGCAGTTCCAATCGCCATTGCTCATTTGCAGGCAATAGCGGGCGTCCATCGGTGCATCGCAACGGTTGCTAAAGTTGATGCGAATTCCATTGGGTTTGGTACATTCCTTGCCCTGGATGATTTCGTCGACCACGAAGCAGGCATCGGGGTCGGCGGCGTAGAGCTTAGGCGTAAACAAATATAAGATTAAAATCAGATAGCGCATTGCGGTATTTCCCCGGGTGAATAGCCAAGTTTTATAAAACGCTTATTGCAGTTTTTTACAAATAGCGATCCCTTGGGTAATTTCGGCTTTCCAGGATTTGCCGTCTTTGCAGGCTATGGCTTGTTCATAACCTTCAAACTTGATTCGGTCAAAACGCCATCCGTCATCGCCATTGCATAGCTCATTGGCATAATGGTCACGCACCCTTTTTGCCCAACTGATGGCGCCAGATTTTTCAAATTCACAATCTTTCCATTGGCCGGCGACAGCGACTTCTTTGAAGATATACTCGGGCTTTTTGTTACTATTTTTTTGCCCTGCGAGATTGTCACTGCCGGCGTCAGCGGCGGCTTTAGTGCTGGCTTGGCCAGGCAAACCTTTGATGTTGGCCTGATAAGAAGCCGGGCTTTCACGACAAGCTTTGTCAATCTCGGTTGTTTGGGAGCCGACGGCGCTGAATTGGAAGTTGTTCCAGTATGCCGGGTCCGGTTTGATGATCGAATACTTAACCGCATCTCCGGGTTTGAGAATGTCGCAATTGGCATTCATTAACGAGCCATCGTAGTTTTTTTGTTTTATGCAGGCCTCTATCGTAAAACTGCATTGATTCTGCACGGCTGCCACCGGCGAGAAGCCGGGTTGGTTATCTATGCTGGGCACAGCGCATCCGCCGACATTGGTGATACAGCTATTTCCGGCAGCGACGGCTTTACGCCCAACCAGTTGGTCGGCAAATTGATTGAGTATCTCGTCTACCGTAGGGGCTTTTGCCGCCGGTTGAGCGATGGCCACTGCTTGGCCAACTTGAGTAACAGCGGTTTGGGATTGGGCTTGCAGTTGTTTGGCCTCCTGTTGTAACTCTGCTTGTCTGCGTTGATTTTCCAGTTCCATTTCCGCCAGCATTTGTTGGCGGTCGGCTTCGGATTTTTTGTACATGGCCTCGGCTTCGCTAATGGTGACTGTTGATTCGTTGACTTGACCGTTGGCCGGTAGCGGTACTTCAACGGTCGCTATGACATGACAGGATTCGCGACCGCGTCGATCGACAGTACAATCTTCTATGGTTTCCGTCATTTGGCGGACTTTACGTTTTGCCGCTTTGCCCGGCTTGATGGTTTTGTATACCGCACCATCAGGCGTTTCAGCCACAGCGGGTTGGATGAGTTGCGCTACTGCGGCCAAAATAAACAGTAAGCGACGGGCAGGCTTTGCGGGCATTTAAGTACTCCATGACGATTGCCGAAAAAAACCGGCGGGATACTAACATGAGGAATGCTGAATCTGCGAATAACTAAGGTGAGTTAAAGCATTGGAAGATCAATCTGTTTTGGAAGTCAGCCAATTTTGACTTCTTGCGGTTTTTTGCCGCCACTGATTAAAATCGTTATATCCCTGAAACGATTGATTACAAGGAAGACTATGCCAACCCCTATTGAACCTAAATCACTGACCCGCTATGCCTCCTCCAGAAAGCTGGTGGTGCTGCTGCATGCATTTACCAATAGCGCCGATAGTATGAAATACGTCAGGGCCGTGGTTACTGAAAGTTATGGCATCAGTGTCGCGGATATTTTTATACCTGAGCTGCCGCTCGCGACATGGTCCTGTGCCAACCCGCTGGCGGTTTGCAATCAACTTCTTGAGCAAATCGATGTCTTGTGGGCCGAGCGCATCGAGAAATATCACAGCCCATACGAGAGCATCATGTTTGTCGGCCATAGCTTTGGGGCGTTGTTGTGCCGGAAATTGTATGTCTACGCCTGCGGGGAAACTGCTTTAGCCCCGTTTGAACCGGGCATTAGACTAAAAACACTACGTCCATGGGCCGGCAGCGTTGAGCGGATTATTCTGCTGGCCGGTATGAATCGCGGCTGGAGCATTTCGCATCATATGTCGCTGAGCAAGGCTTTCTATTTCAGTTTAGGGGTCGGCTTCGGTGGTGTATGGCAAGCCTTAACACGCAAAAAGCCGGCAATCATGCACATCCATCGTGGCGCACCGTTTATCACCAATCTGCGTATTCAGTGGCTGAGCATGCGATATAACGCGAAACACAAAGGTGTCGGCAACGCTTTGACGGTGCAGTTATTGGGCTCTATCGACGATATGGTTAGCCCGGAAGATAATATCGATTTGGTCAGCGGTAGTGATTTTGTTTATCTGGATGTGGCTAAAACAGGGCATGGCAACATCATAGATATGGATGAAAAACCGGATGCGCAAGACCGTAGGCGAAAATTCCGCGCGGCTCTGTTGAAGGATGAACAAACCTTAAAGCAGGAATATAACCAGTTGCCACGTGACGAAAGTTTGCTTGTTTCGCGTGACAAGGTCACCGACTTGATTTTTGTTATCCATGGCATCCGCGATCCTGGTTACTGGACACACAAAATCGCTCGTCGTGTTAAGCAGCTTGGCAAAGATCACCATAAAACATTCGAAACCGAGACCTCCAGCTATGGCTATTTCCCCATGCTGTCTTTTCTATTCCCGTGGCGGCGTCGTGAGAAAGTGGAATGGTTGATGGATCAATATACCGAGGGTTTGGCGCAATACCCCAACGCTGAGTTCTCTTATGTCGGCCATAGTCACGGAACATACTTACTAACCAAAGCATTGAAAGAATACCCGTGCTGCCGCTTCAAGCAGGTGGTGTTGGCCGGTAGCGTGGTAAGAACAGATTACGCATGGGAAGCCTTGCTAAAGCAGGGACGGGTAGGAAAGGTTTTGAACTACGTTGCCTCTGGCGACTGGGTGGTGGCTTGGTTTCCAAATGCCATGCAGATGTTGAATTGGCAAGATTTGGGTGGCGCAGGCCATAGGGGGTTTGAATCCGACCAAGTCAATCAAATCCGCTATGCCAAAGGTGCGCACAGTGCTGCCTTGCACGAGGATAATTGGGATGAAATTGCCAAGTTTGTGATTACCGGTAAAACAGATGGGCTACCCGCAACTATCAAGGTAGGTAAACAGTCGTTTTGGGTTAGCGCGGTCAGCAAAGTGGCCCCGCTGCTGTGGTTGGGCGTAATCTATTTGCTCTATCTGATTGGGCGCGAATTTTGGCCTGATTTGAGTGCAGAGCAATGGCGGAGTTTGGTGTTTAGCGGATTGTATGTGGCTGGTATTTTGTTGGTCTTGACTAAGGTTTGAAGATGGTTACAGCATTTATTAAGGACTTACAGTAAGGCAACTCCTATTGGTTAAGTCGAATCTGAAAATCTTGAACTTCAATCGGCAGTCTGCTTTTGCATCCTTAGCCGTCTTTTAAGTAATTGAGGATTTGAGTTTGCGATTGATCGGTTATGGCCGAACTTGCTCTATTAGAATGTTCGGCTTGAAATGTTTCTGTATTAGTGGCGCAAAATCCGGAGTTTTCCCTTCTCGTGGCACCCGATCTAGGTTTGGACGCTGGGACAGGCGGGAAGCTTAGGAAGGACGATGAAGCCAGTTTATAGGCGGCAAAGTGCGGTGGGTATAGCTTGCAAGAGCTTTAAGTGACATATGTTGGTGCTTTTTATTATCGAGTGCCAATCATCTAATCGGCTTGCGTATTATCCAGAATGAAGGTACACAATGCGATCAACAATTTATTCTCTAGCTGGCCTGTGCAGAAAATCCGAACCGTGTTTTTCGCCTGACCTTGCTAGCCTGAGGCAAAGGCGTCAACGTATATCCAACAATTGCTAGCACTACCCCACGGAGTATCTGGCATTGCGGTAAAGCCCTGAATCCTGGCGGGCCGAAGAAAGTATCTACAAGCAGTTGCCAAAATGGAGCTGCTGCCTTTTCTGCAGTAGTGAATACCTCTTGGGGGTAAAGCCTTGAGCGGATAACGGGTGGCACCAGCAGGCCCAGACCAAAAACTCTACCTCAGTGCAACAACGCCAAAACCTTGCACAAAACCAGGAACCAAAATTTATCGGGAAAACGCCGCGATAAACCGCTCCCGTAACTTATCCATCCCCAACACGGGCGCATCGCTGGCCGGCAGCATACCGTCCGTCCATTGCCAATCCTTTATTGCATCCATCACCTTGCTATCGCGACTAATCAAATGCACCAGCACATCGTGGCTATCCGATTCGCCGGTCACAAACGGTGCCGGTTGGTGGTCGCCCAGCACCAGCAGTACCAGGTTATCGTCACCATAGTTAATCGCGTAGGAGACGATATTAGCCAGCGCATATTCGATGGATTTTCGATATTGTTCGCGGATGCGCTCGGTGTTCTGCCAAACCACTTCCGGGGTATCGCCGATGCGGGCTTGATTGAAAATGCTGCCGTCGCCGACCTGGTCCCAGTTCACCAATTCCGGCAACGGCGTCCACGGCGCATGCGACGAAATCAAGGCCAGTTCGGCCATCAACGGTTGCCGGGCGCCGGGTCTGCGCTCCAAGACTTGCAGAGCCGAGAGCGTGTATTGGTCAGGCATGGTGATCCAGTTGAAGGTTTGGCCTTTGTAGCCCAAATCCTGTGCGGCATAGATGCGGTCGTAACCAAAGTATTCGCCTTGATGCCAGGCCATCGTATGTGCAGGTTGTACGGCCACGGTGCGCCAACCCGCCCTGTGGAACAGGCGATTCAACGACGGGCGCTGGCTCATCACCAAACGGTCGTAGCGGGTCTGGCTATTGATCCATAATCCCGACATCAAGGTGCCATGCGCCAGCCAGCTGATGCCGCCGTACGTCGGCGAGGTCAGGTAAGCGCTACGCGCCGACAAACCGTTTGCGGCCAGATCGACGCTGCTTTGCTGTAGTAATGGCCGGATATGCGCAGCGTAGTCTGTTCGATCCAGCACGGTTCGACCATACGATTCGATGAACACCACCAGCACATCCTTGCCTTTCAATTTCTCGAACAATGCGTTGTCCGGCACGGCGGCATAAGGGTCACTATCGACGACATTGTTGAAACTTTCCAGATCGGCCATGCCGCTACGGATGGTGGCAATGTGCTGGGCCATTAGGTCGTAAAACGGTTTGCTCGCGTATGACCAATCCGCGAAGGCGGAAGCGCTCCACACCAAAAGGCCGGCTACTATGCCTGTGCCGCTAATTTGCGCCGAACTTTGCAACAGCGTTTGTACCCGGCGCAGCAAGGTGTTGGTCAGCCAAAAAATACTCAGCAACAAGGCGATGAGCAAACCGGCGACGACGATGGCGCCAATTTGGCCAATGGCGCCTTGCAGTAGATTCATGCCGTCCGCCGGAAAGCGGGAATCGAGTACCGGGTTGAACGGCCGGTCGAAAACCTGGTACGCCGCCAGGTCGGCCATTTTAAAGATGATCCCCGTCGCCAGCAGCCCGGCGGCGCCTAGTCGAATCAGAAAGCCTACCCGGCCAGATACCAGCAGTGCCAGGCCAAGCAATAGCGCTTCCAACGGCAGGTAAGCAAAAGCCTCCAACGAGATCGCGCTCAGGCGATTGGGAATAAGCAACGCCGTCAATACATAAATCACCGCGAAACCATTCAAACCGGTTGCGAGGTGAGCTGTCCGGTGGAAATTGAAAATCCTGTTATCGCCTAGCATCTATATCCCCGCAAGACGGTTAAATTTGGCCGGCAAAACCGTTGCCGATAAAGTGAGTTTAAGTTTGCTGAGGCGGGCATGCTAGACCGGATGTGATGTTGAGTGTTTAAGGTTGACAGTGCTTGTTAGCAAAAATAACGCCAAACTGGCACGGCATCTGCTTGCGCTTATCGGTCAATCCGACTCAATAACAGACACACATGCAACGAACCGAGAATGCCACCTTAAATTTCCTGCAGCAGGAATTGGGCGTAATCGCCCAATTGGGCTTGGGCGTGTTGCTGATCGGTTTTGGTGTATTCAGCGTTGCGGAAGATTGGCAGCTTGCCGGCCTCTGGCTGTTTCGCGCCAGTCTAATCTGGGCTTATGTCTGCCTATGCGCGTGGCGGCGATTACCATTAAACCGCGCCAGTTTGGACGCGCCACTTTACGGCAGACTCGGCTGGGGCAATCGTTTAACCCTCTTGCGCGGCGGATTCATCGCGCTGACCGGCGGCTTTTTGTTTATGCAGCAAACGCTTGCTGCTTATCTTTGCTTGCCGGCGCTGTTTTACACGCTGGCGGCTATCCTCGATAGGTTGGACGGCTTCGCGGCTCGCCGCAGCGGACAGGTCAGCCTGTTGGGTAATGAATTGGATATTACCTTTGATGCGCTGGGATTGGTGATCGTACCGCTATTGGCAATCGGTTTGGGCAAACTGCATAGCTCTTATTTGCTGTTGAGCGTGGCTTACTATGTTTATCGCTGGGGCTTGCAGCGCCGTAGTTTACTGGGCTTGCCCTTATACGACTTGCCGGGCAATCCTTTGCGTCGGACTTTGGCGGGCTTTCAAATGGCTTTCGTTGCCGTAGCGCTCTGGCCGCTGCTTGATCCCGAGTTGACCGCTATCGCCGGTATTGCCTTTATGCTGCCGGTGCTGTTCGGATTTACGGCGGATTGGTGGGTGGTGTGCGGTCGGTTAACGCCACAGGCCTATCAGCGGTTGGCAAATTGGAGCGCGCAGTATTTTCAGCCAGGGCTGAGATTATTAGTGCCGTTGCTGCTGGTTTTGCTGATACCGGATGCCATCGACACCGAGAGCAAACTGCTGGTGCTAGGCGCTGCGATGGTTTTGCTTGGTCTGGCCGGGCGTTTGGGAGCCTTGATCGTGATCGTCTCCTTGGGTTGGCATTATCCGCACGATAGCAACCCAGTTGTGTCTTATGGTTTGATCTTCGCTGCCAGCTGGATTTTGCTGCTGGGCACCGGCCGTTATAGTCTGTGGCGATGCGGCGACGAATGGCTTCAACGCTACGACGGGGCCTGATGAACTGGTTTAAAGCGCATCCGGTTTTATTGTGGTTGCCGGCATTGCTGCTGGCCGGAGAGGTATTCAGTCAATTGCCTCTTGCCGCTATCACCTTGACTATTCGCACACTTTCTTTCAACCAATGGCTAGGCTGGATAATGCTGAATCTGCTTATTATCTTAATGGCGGCCCAGCGTTGGTGGGTGCTGAGTGATTTGCTGAAATTGCCGGTCGGCGTTGGTCAGTTATTGCTGATTCGCCAAGCCGGCCAAGCCGTCAGTTTCATCACGCCCGGCCCGCAGTTCGGCGGCGAGCCTTTGCAGATTTTCTGGTTGTACAAGCGCTGCCATTTGCCGCTGCACGGGGCGTTGCTGAGTTTGGGCCTGGATAGGTTTTACGAGTTGTGGATCAACTTCAGCATCCTGGTCTTGGCGGTGCTGCTGCTGTTGATTTCGCAGGCCGGCGCTGCCGCCAACTGGCGAGAAATCCTGCTGAGTCTGACCGCTATCTTGCTGACCTTGTCCCTATTTGGCTGGTTTATTTTAAAGCAGCCGGAACGGATATTGGCTTGGCTAAAGCGCCTGGCCCGGCGTTGGCAGCATCATCCGCGCCTACAAAACATCGAAACACATTGGCAGCGTTTGGGTAGCGACTTAAAGGCTGCTGTCGCGGCAGGTAAGCCTGCGTTATGCAAAGCCTTTCTATTATCTCTGTGTGGCTGGGCTGGTTTGCTATTGGAGTTATGGCTGCTGCTCGGCGTATTCGATTTTACCCTGGATTTGTCGGCGTTTCTGGTGGTGTTGGTGGCGATGCGCATGTCATTTTTGTTACCGCTGCCGGGCGGCGTTGGATCGTTGGAAGCAGCGCTGTTTTGGGCGTTTCACTATTTGAGTTGGCCCGTCGAGGCAGCCATTGGCTTGATTGCGTTAATGCGTCTGCGCGACGCGATTATGCTCATCGGCGGTCTGGGTTGTTTGCGCGCGTTACAGGCAAGACGGTAGCACAAGTGCTTGTCTGAAGGCAGGGTATCAGCAAACCCTGTCTGTATCGCAACAGCTGGCGGGCATTAACTCTGTTCAACAACGGAATTTCCTGGCAATTAAATACGGCACGATTACTGCTGTTTTGGGAGCGGGAACCTTCCTCAAGGCATCCGTTTTGATAACCCATAACCAGAGAGAAAATGCATGAAAAAAACTAGCTTTGTTGCCGGCCTGCTCGTTCTGAGCGCCAACACTGCCTTCGCTCAACAAGCCCCCGGCGACGCCCCCAAACCGCCGCTAGGCTTTTTCGTTACCAGTGTTGGCTCCGGCAAAGGCGCGGATTTGGGCGGCTTGGCGGGCGCGGATGCACATTGCCAAAAACTGGCGAGTGACGTCGGTGCTGGCAACCGTACCTGGCGCGCCTATTTGAGCACCCAGGCCACGGCCGACCAACCCGCCGTCAACGCTCGCGACCGGATCGGCAACGGCCCCTGGGCCAATGCTAACGGCGCGATCGTTGCCAACGATGTTGCCCATCTGCATGGCGATACCGTGGAGTTAGGTCAATTGGGCAACAACGTGCATCGCACCACCAACCTCACCGAAAAAGGCGCGCAAATCAATGGCGTCGGCGCTACCCCTAACCAGCACGACCTGATTACCGGCTCCAAACCGGATGGCCGCGCCTACACCGATGCCGCCGACCACACCTGTAAAAACTACACCAGTAGCGGCGAAGGCAGCGTTCGCGTCGGCCACTCAGACCGCACCAACCGCGGCGCCACCGGCGGCAATGTCTCCTGGAACTCCACTCACGACAGCAAGGGCTGCAGCCAGGAAAACCTGGTCAGCACCGGCGGCGCGGGTTATTTTTATTGCTTTGCGGCGGATTAAGTTGGTTTGAGAGGGTGGGCTGACGAAAGGAAGCCCATCCGTGGCGAGTGATGCGATTCACTTCGTTCTGTCTTCATGTTGAGTTTCGCATTTCTCCACCCTGCCCTGATAAGTCAAATTAATGAGTTAGTACCCAAAAAATGTTTCTTATAATCACCCATGAAAACAACACAAAACCTATTGCATAAAAAGCAGTGCAGATATATCTGAAATAACGGTATTCTATATTCAAATAGTCGTATAACGACCAGAACTGATCTTCCTCTGCCTTAGGGTTTTGATTTTTGCTACTGTCATTAAATCCAATACGCCGCTTTAAATCTTCGTAATCTTTAGAGCTTTCTAACTCCTTAGCACGAATATTATTTAGATGAAGCTTATATTTTTCTGTCATATACCTAGATAGATGATGTATGTTTCTCCTTGATCCAGTGTACTCGCCATAATCTTTGAAATCTTTTATTAACTCGGGAGCTAAAACTAGAAAAATAACATTACCGATAACAAAGCATAATGACGAATAAAAGAACACCTCCCAGGAGAATGGTAGCTCTATCACAAATTCGTACACACTACCGTCGATAGTTATTTTTATGGATTCATTTATTTTCGACAATAACTTTGCCACAAGTGGAACAACAAATAACCATACGTACGTTGAACTTATTATCTTGCTGTTTTGTATAGCGCGAAGTTTATCCCAATTCGTGAACTTCTTAGCCCACAAGGACATTTCTTGAATTTGGCTACTATATTTTTGAATATTTATATTTGTCATTGTCTTTCCAATTTTCTTTTAGCGGTAGGATGGGTAGAGCGCCAGCGAAACCCATCAGGTAAAAATTCATAAATATTCTTATTCCAAATTTAAATCATTTTCCAATCCCATTACTCCGCCCCAATCAACCGGAATAATCCCTCGCTTAACATACTGATGAAACGATGAATAAGGCCAATCCGCGACAGTTGTGACGTGACCATGTTTTACTGGATTGAAATGAATGTAATCCACATGTCTGGCAAAGTCGTTATCATCCTTTATTCGGTGCTCCCAAAATCGTCTTTGCCAGATTCCTCTTTCATTTTTACGAATACGGCTATGGGAAATTTTCTCACCAATTTCAATATGCCTGGAAAATTCTGATTTGATTTGTCGCCAGCGCAAACTGAAATCATCTTCACCATCGGGTAATATCCAAATGGCGTGCAGATGTTCCGGCAACACTACAATCGCTTCCATTGTAAATGGATGTTTTTGTTTAACCATACGGAAGGATTCTCGCAAAATCTCAATATGATCCGTCAGTAGTGTTTGGCTTCTATCCGCCAGATTTACCGTAAAAAAGTAAGTGCCACCCTGGACACGATGGCGACGGTATTCAGTCATTTTTTTCAGCGTAAGTTGAAGTTAGCGATGGGTTTCGCTTCGCTCTACCCATCCTACGAAGCCCATTGAGTTTAGCCCTAGCTTAGTCCTGTGAGCCATCCCGCCAAATTGTTTACCATACACCCGAGCAACAGTATCAGTATCTCCAGCAACAATTTTTCTCTAATCCGGTGTAATAAGGCCAGGCTTGGCAAGACTTATAAACATGGCATAAATAGTGATACGACATTATCGGCATCACGCCTGTTTAATTCTTGAGAGTGAGTGATCTATGTTTCGCACCGAACGATTTTTGTCCGTGGTTAATCCTAACACTGGGCTGCCCGCCTGGTATTTTTTGACTCGGGAAGGCCGTAAAGGGCCGTTTTCCTCTAAAATCAATGCTCAGGTGGCGCTGCACCACTACATCGATAGTTGTGCCCGACAGGGACTCGCCAGCCGGCGCACGCGGTTGTTGGCCAATGGCTGAGCGTTTATCCGCTTTGCCAAGTCGTGACTTGACCGGATAAAAAAGCGCGGATTTTGGCGCAACTTGCCTCCCATCCGGGATGGCCGGCGTAGGCTTGCAAGGCGTTGGCGCCCAATCGAGCCAGCAGCCGCCGATCATGATGCAAGGTCTTTAACAAATTGCCTAAGGCGGCATGATCTTCGGGTTCGATCAAATAGCCGTTTTCACCTTCGCGAATAATCTCCCAAGCCGCCCCCGCCGTGGTGCCGATCACCGGCAAGCCGAATTGCTGGGCTTCGACATAGACAATGCCGTAACTTTCGTAAGCGGACGGCATGACTAATAAATGATGTTGCCGGTATAAATCGGCCAAGGCTTCATCTTGCACGGAGCCGAGCAAGGACACGTTTCGCGTCAATCCGGCATCTTGAATCAGGGTTTTAATCTGCGCGACATAGCCCGGCTCCATATCCATTCGCCCGGCCACGCTGAGCTGATAGTCCTGTGCAGGCAGTTGGCTAAGGGCTTTGAGCAACACATGCAAACCCTTGCGGCGGATGACGTTGCCCACCAGCAATATCCTCAGCGGTCCTGGCTCCAGCGCGCGGTTTAACACGGCTGTGTGATCGATGTTTACGCCCGCAAAATTATCGCCGGCCGGCACCGCAATACAGTGCGGAGGTAATTCGCCGGCCAGTAGCTGTCGGATTTGGCTTAGCGTGGTCCGGCTGTTGGCGATGATGCCGTCCACAGCTTGCAAATAACGGCGCTCGATAAGCCGGTACAGCCAGCGGCTATACCAAGGTGCTTGGTCGATGCTGGCTAGCAGATGCACCAGGGCAATTAGCGGGATGTCGAGTTGTTTACTGATGCGCCGATTCAAATAAAACACGGCCGGATGCGCCATGGCGTCTTGAATCAGAATATCCGGCTTGGCTGCGGCGATTTTCTCCAGCAAATCGCCGGTAATATTTTCCGCCAACAGCCGCCAATAATTACGCGGTGGCAAGCTGATGATGTTGACCTGATCACCTTGGCTTTGCAGGTAAGATACCAACTTGCGGTTATACAAATAACCGCCGCTGACGCTATTCATGTCGCCAACGACCAGCAAGCCAATGTGCATGATGTTTGCCGGTTTAGAACGCCAAACGGTAAGCCGCCCAGCAGGTGGCATTTTCCCAGAGTTTTACCCGTAGCCTACCGGTGCCGGGCGGATTGACAGCCGCCGCGATTTTTTCGCAGATGATCCGGCTGAAGTGCTCGATGCTGGGATTTAAACCGGCAAACTCCGGCTTGTCGTTGAGCATTTGGTCGCGGAAGTCGGCGACGATTTCATCCAAGGCGGCTTCGATGGCAACGATGTCCACCAGGTAGCCGTGCTGGTCCAGTTCCTCGCCATCGATACGCACTTCCGCGATGTAATGGTGGGCGTGGGGTTGGTTTTCGCTGCCCCAGTCGCCGCCGATTAAATAATGGTTGGCGATAAAGTCTCGGCTGACGGCTACGCTGTACATGTTGGTTTTCCTTGGGTTTTGGTGGTTATTTTGTTACGGGCGGCCAATGCGAATGTATTGTTCCTTCTCTGGTACTAACATGTCATTTAGGCGAAGGTTAGACTAGGGTTTACCCCCCTCACCCCAGCCCTCTCCCGCGCGGAGAGGGGGCTAAATTCACGGCGATTGGCTAAAGCTATGGTCTATTAATAAATAAAAACGGCTTGTAAGACTTGTTCCGGCGCTTGATCCAGCAGCTGGTAAATGTCTGCGGCTTGCTCGATGGGAATGCGATGGCTGATCAGCGCTTGCGGCTTCACTCGTCGAATCATCTGCCAAGCCTGCTGGAAACGCCGGGCTTTGTCCCAGCGCCCGGTCAATTCCGGCGCAATGCTGCTGACTTGGCTGCTGATGAATTTGATTCGATTGCGATGGGCCACCCCGCCCAGTTGCACGGAGGCGGATTTGCTGCCGTACCAACTGCCGATCACGATACGTCCGGAATAGCTGCATAACTCGATAGCCAAATTCAATGCCGCCGGCGAACCACTGACTTCAAAGATCAAATCGCAGCCGGAATGTGGGGTTGCCGACAAATCGACCGGCAAGCGCAAAGCGTCTTTCAATTTCGCTATGTGGCTTTCTGACTTTGGATCGAAAGCTTGCTGCACCCCCAGCCACTCAGCGTAATTGCGGCGTTTGCCGATTTCATCCAAAGCCAGCAATTGCGCCAAGGGAAAACGGGCCAGTACGCTGGATAGCAATAAGCCGACGATGCCTTGCCCTAATACAACCACCCGTTCGCCTAAAGCCGGATTGCCGTCCAATACCAGATTGACTGCAGTTTCCATGTTAGCTAAAAACACCGCCGCCTCCGGTTCGACATCATCCGGCAAGGCGATCAGTTGATCTGGTGTAGCGATAAAATGACTGGCATGCGGCTGAAACGAAAACACGCGCTTATTTAACCAAGCCGCATCGACGCCATCGCCGATTTGTTCGACGCGGCCGACACAGGCGTAACCATATTGCAAGGGATAAGCGGCTTGCTGCTGCAAAGCCGTCAATGAAGCATCCAGTGTAATATCTGTCGGCAATTGTCCCCGATAAACCAGCATCTCGGTGCCGGCGCTGATCGCGGAGCAAAGACTCTTTACCAGCATTTGCCCAAACTCTAGCGGCGGCAAACGCTGTTCACGGATTTCGACGTGACCAGGATGGGTAAACCAGAGCTGACGAGCTTTCACGCTAAAGCCGGCTCCCGATAATGCAGATTGCCCCACATGATCAAATCCTGTCCCAACATCTGCGAATGTAGCGGTCTAATTTGCGGCAGCTGGCTTTTGCAATCTAAATCAAGATTGCCAACGCCCTTGTAGCCACCGACCAAAGTCGGCGCAATGGTCAACACCAATGCATCGGCCAGTTGCGCTTTTAAAAACGCGGTTATTACCTGACTGCCGCCTTCCACCATCAGCGTTCGAATGCCTTTTTCCCAAAGCCGTTGCAGCGCTTCTGACAAATCGACACGGCCGTCGTCATCGCCTTCCAGCGTGATGATTTCGGCGTTGCCGTCGAATTCGCTATCGTCTTTTAAGCGGGTCAACACCCAGCAGTTTTTATCGGCGCGTTGGCAGAGGCGGGCCGTGGGCGGCATCCGCAGCTGGCTATCCAGCACGATGGGTTGCGGATTGTCGCCACGCCATTCGCGCACCGTTAATTGCGGGTCGTCGGTCAGCACCGTGCCGATACCGACCAGGATGCCGTCGTGCAGGCTGCGTAGTTGATGAGTCAGGCGCCGCGATTCGTTACCGCTCAAACCCAGGGTTTCGCCGGCGCGCGTAGTGATGCTGCCGTCCCAGCTTTGTGCATAACTCAGCGTGACAAACGGCCGTCTGGCTGAGTCGGAAAACGCTTGTTGGGCGGTCAGCCAGCGCTCAATCTGCTGGTTCACAATCATGCGCGGTTCTCACGCTTACCCAGGTCGCGGCAGGTTTGATTTTTAATAAGTGGTCCATGCGCCGGACTTTGGTCAGCAAATAGCCTTCGTTGTCCGCATTAACCGTGGCTTCCAGCGGAAAACGGGCGTTGATCCGGATGCCTTCATTTTCCAAAGCTTGAATCTTTAACGGGTTGTTGGTCATCAGGCGTATCGATTTGACGCCTAGTTCTTCCAGGATACGGGCCGCCAACGAATAATCTCTCTCGTCGGCACCGTGGCCCAACAACAGATTGGCATCCACCGTGTCGTAGCCCTGGTCTTGCAGGTTGTAGGCGCGCATTTTTTGCAACAGGCCGATGCCGCGTCCTTCCTGACGCAGATAAACCAAAACGCCGGCACCCTGGCCGGCGATCAATTGCAAGGAGCGGTCCAGTTGTTCGCCGCAGTCGCAACGTCTGGAACCCAGTACATCGCCGGTAAAACATTCGGAGTGGATGCGCACCAAGACATTGTCGGCATCGCTGACGCTACCCATCACAAACGCCAGATGTTCTTTGTTATCCAGGGTGTTGCTGTAATAGCAGAGTTGAAAGTCGCCATACGCCGTGGGAATTCGGGTGCTGGCGAGTCGGGAAACGGTAGATTTGGACATGGTGTTCGATAAATGCTTAATTCCTTTCAATAGTCAATTTATGTGCCATTTTTCAAGTCGTTGTTTGCGCAAACAAAAATCTGGATCACTGCTAATTGTATGTTGATATACAAACAGTAATTGCTGGATGGTTGTTGATTTACAAGCTAATCGGCAGAAATTTGGCGATGGGTGCGGTGTCTTTAGTTAAAGCTGATTTTAAAAAGGGATAAATAAGTAACACATGGCTAAAAACCAAATCGACACCATCAGCTTGGGGATAATTCTCGGATGGTGCGTTTGGTCCAGTGCATAAAGCCAAGTCAAAGCGGCCAAGCCAATATTGCCCACGGGTAGAATCAATACCGCGCGAATGCCTAGGATAGGGTGCAGCATCGCAATAGGTACCAGCGTCAGCAGTGTAAACAGTGCTTCCAGAGTCAGCAAATCAGCCAACAGCAAATGCTGTTGGCTGATGCCCAGTGAGGTATACAAAGCTTGCAGGGGTTTGCGGCCGATACGAAGGGTAATTTCCAGGCTAGACGTTTGCAGCAGCAACGGAACCACGCCGATTAGCAGTAAACCGGTAGCTACCGGTGCTTGTAAGCCAATCCGCTGCCAGATATTGCCGAACCAGACGACGGTGCCCAGATAAATCAGCAGCGGCAAGTGGGCGCTGAGTTCGTGGTGCTGCAGCAGGCTACGTAGATTGATCAGTACTAGATTGATGAACGGACGATAGTGAGGGGATAGTTTGGCGAAATGACGGCTTGGATCGGGCTTATCGGTCACTATCCGCTTACGCCATCGGGTTTGTAATCTGGCTGCAGAGACTGGGCCGGCTAAAAGTAAAACCGCCACCGCAATGCCGGAACCGTCAATGCCGTGTATTTCTAGCGCGCAAAGCGAGATAGCGAAGGTCAAAAATGCAAACAACGTCGCGCCACGCAACAGCCCTTGTTGAATAAGCAATAACTGCGCGGCCAATGCCGCGGCCAGCAGGCAGTCAGCATCAAAATCCCGAATGGCGTGATAGCGACTGAATTCGTAGGCGATAAACGGCAGTAACAGCGGCAAATCGGCGATTAACAACAGACATGCGTCGAGCTTTGTTTCCAAGGCCCCGATATGGGGTAATGAACGCAGATAATGCCATGGCGCGCCGCCGCGTAGCGCGTCTGCTTGCACCGACGTCCAGGCCGCCGCCAGCACTGACATGCCCAGCCAAGCCGGAAATGTCTCGGACCCGGTCAACAGGTAGTCAACCGGTTTGGCCAAGACCTGTATCTGCGCCGCTAACGGCATATCCGCCGGCGACAGACTAAACAGCAACAAACACCAGATTTGCCAGCGCCGAATCAGCAAATTCAGGCTGGCATCGGCGTAAAAGCGTAAACGCCAGCCCAACAACCGGAAAAATAACGCCATGCCGCCGGGCGCAAACGATTTCACGACAACGACAGGGTCCGCTCCGGAATGATGTCGAACCCCTGCCGTTGAGCTGGTTCGTGGCAAGACAGGATAATCAGGCGTTGCCGGGCCTGCTCCCTCAGAACCTGTTGTAGCGCCACCAGTGAGCCGGCATCCAGGCCATTGCTCGGTTCGTCCAATAGCAATATTTCCGTATCGGCGGCGATGCTGCCAAGCAATAAAATCTTGCGGGCCGTGCCAAGCGACAGTTGATCGAAGCGGGTCTGCAAGTGTGTGTGCAGTTGAAAACCATCCATCAGCTGATCTAAAACCTGGCGATTCAGTTGTCCGCGTACGGACGCTAACAGCCCCAGCCAGTCTTGGCCGGTGAGAAACGGAAACACCGGGCAGTCGGCGGGACAGAAGCTTAAGCGTCGCCGTGCCGACAACGGGCTGTTTCTGAGGTCGGCGTCGCCGACAAATACTTCGCCGGCGTCGGCGGCCAGCGCGCCGGCCAGCATCGCCAGCAAGGTTGATTTGCCCACGCCATTGGGGCCGGCGATTAAATAAATACCGGGGCTACTCCAGGCAAACGAAAAGTTTGCAATGACTTGTTTCCCGGGAAAGTGTTTTGTTAAGGCAACGGCGCGTAACATGGGCAATTGAAGATGCGAAGATGTTTAGATTATCGATGCTTCATTTCACGATCCGGTTTGTAAGCATTTCCATTGTTGCCTGGTGTGCATGCACTAAACGCGAAATTTGCTTAGCCGTTTCACAGCTTCGTGTAAGGTAGCATCGTCTTTGGCAAAGCAAAACCGGACCAAGCCTTCACCGGCGCTGCTTTGGTAAAACGAGCTGCCCGGAATGCTGGCAACACCGGTCTGTGACAATATAGCCAGCGCCGCGGCTTTGGCGGTCGGATAACCAAAGTGGCCGATGTCGGCTAATACGTAGTAAGCGCCTTGCGGTACTAAGGGCGTCAAACCAGCCGCATGCAAGCCGGCGCAAATGATGTCGCGCTTGCGTTGATACTGCGTCCTGAGCTGCTGAAAATAGTCCGGCGGCGCCTGCAAACCGGCGGCCGCACCGTATTGCAAAGGCGACGGCGCGCAAACATAAAGTAAATCGTTAACCAAATTTATCGCCTGCGCCAATGCCGGTTCGGCGACCGCATAACCCAGCCGCCAACCGGTAATGCTAAAGGTTTTGGAAAAGCCCATGATACTGACCGTACGCTTGGCCAGATTGCCGACACTGGCCGGGGAAATATGCGGCACGCCGTCGTAGGTGATGTATTCGTAGATTTCGTCGGAAATGACCAGCAAATTGTGCTGCTCGGCCACGCGCTCGATGATTGCCAACTCGGCGGCACTGAAGAGTTTGCCGCTGGGATTACTGGGTGTGCAAACCACGATTGCCCGGGTATTGGGTTTTAGGGCGGCACGCAACGCCGCTTCGTCAAGCGCAAAAGTCGGCGGCGCCAAGGTTAAAAACTGTGGCTCCAGGCCGTTGAGCAGAATCGTATTCAGATGGTAACCGTAGTAAGGCTCCATCAGCAAAATACCGTCGCCTGGGTTTAACAGCGCCGTCAAGGTGGCTGCAAACGCGCCGGTAGTGCCGCCGCTAATCACGATCTGACTGTCAGGATCGACGTCCAAACCATTGTCGCGCTTAAGCTTGGCGGCAATCGCCTGCCGTAATGGCGGCACGCCTTCCGAGGCAGTGTAGGTATTGAGGCCGTCTTGAATAGCCTTGATCGCGCCGTCCCGCACCAGGGCCGGCGCCGGCAAATCGCCTAAGCCCTGCCCCAGATTGATCCCGCCGATGCGTTCGCATTCGCGGGTCATCAAACGGATATCGGACGGTTTAAGATTGGCAATCCGGTTAGCAGCGGGAAAAGTCATCGGCATATGTTGTAACAGTCGTTTAAAAAGAAGCGCCTTGACGGCGCTTGAGAGGGAGGAGAGCCCTGAATGGATTAAAACCGCCGCGTCCAACCAAATTGCAGCGAAAACTGGCTCATCGACAAATCGATGGACTGGCCCGGACTCAATGGATTCGGGCCGGTAATGGTTTTCTGTGGCGAATACATGAATGCAAAACTGAGTTCGTCCTGTTTGCTAAGCGCGTGACTTAAGCCGCCAGTCAAGTGCCATTCCTGGACGCCGGGCGCCAGAATATTGAACAGCACCTCGGAGCCTTCAATGGGTTGCTGCCCATAACTCAGGCCACCGCGCCAAATCCAATCCGGGCTTTGCTGCCACTGCACCCCGGCTTTATAAATCGTCATGTCGTTCCAGCCAAAACCTCGGCCGTCGGCGTGCCCCAGCAAATTGCCCTGAAAGGTGTTGCCGACCGATTTAATTTCACTGTAGCGGATATGCTCGACGTCAAAATTGGCGGTCAGCGCTTTGCTAACGTCCCAGGACAAACCGACATTGAAGCTGTCCGGAATATCAAAACCACCGCCCTGGGCAAATAAGCCGGAGTAGCGTTCAAACTTGGACATATAGATGCGGCTTTTGTAAGACGCACCCAATCGCAAACCCGGCGTTAACTCGGCTAATCCGCCTACCCGGAAGCCGGCGCCGAAAGAATAATCGCGCCCTTGATCCGATAAGTGATCCGGTTCACTGGAAAAACCGAATTGACCGAATGTATTCAGGCCTCTGGCCTTGAAAGTCTGCGCCGCGAAAATCGGCGAAATCCCCAATGCATACCGGCCTTTGGCAAACGAATGCGCATAGGTGCCCACAATAAACGCTTGCGCCATATCGATACCGGTGCGGCCGGCGCCGAAGGTACCGTTCGCGCCGGTAAACAAGCCATTACCGTTAACTAATGGTTTGTAATCGGTGTTCATACCACCATTGCCGTACATCGCTACACCGAGGGTTTGCTCGGCATCCAATTTGTAACTCCAACCTAGGGTCGGCACCGGAAAATACTCGCTGTCGCTTTCGACCGACCCGGTCGCCAACATGCCGCGGCCGTTTACGCGGTATTCACGATGCGGGCTGAATAGTTCAAATTCCAAATCCAGGCGATCACCCACATAGGCCAGACCCGCCGGGTTTATCGCCGAGACAATCGCATCCTGCGCAAAACCGGTACTCGCTCCCGCCAAGGCTTTGCTCCGGGCGCCGTAGCTGTGGGCAAAATAGCCGTTGGTGGCATTCGCGGCGGGCACGCACACAGCCAGCGCGGTAAAAGAACCCAACAAGGCCCATGATATTTTTGCAAACGACATAAAAGGTTTCCCTGTGTGACAAGCTTAGGGAAATTCTATCGAGCGCCAGACTCTCTTTAAAAACGATATATTTCGATGTCTATTTCAGATATTGGCATAAAGACAAGATGCGTAAGACGCACTGCACGTTGTTTTTATCTTCAGGCCAGACACAGCACATTGAGCTGATTCTGCATAAACACCTGAGCAGCAATTGTTGCTAGTTGAGCAGCATATTGCCCTTCGTATCCATATAAACCATCCCCAGGTTGCGCCGGGTTTGCGGCCTACCGTTAAACGGCACAGCTCTTGCTGAGCTCAGCTCCTATTGAAATCAATCAGCGCCGAAAATCCCAGTAGCGACATTGGCCAACCGGCCAGCATTGGCGGCAGACAGCCTATTTTGACCCGTACCGAACCCTACACCTATTTCAAACCAACAGGAGTTGACATGCACAAATTGCTATACCGAACGGCCGGTTTAACCGCGCTTATTTTCACTGGCTGTAGTTCGCTGCAGCAAAACAGCATCCAATTAGCCAGCGATGCCGCGGGCGTCACGAACCTCAAATCCATCGAATTTAGCGGCACCGGCCGTTGGTACCAATTCGGCCAGGCGCCGAATCCCGACCTGCCCTGGCCGCCGTTTGCCGTCAAAAACTACACCGCCGACATCAATTACGAAACCGCCAGCGCCCGCGTGCAAATCAGCCGTTTGCAAGAGATTGAGCCGGGGCGGAATCGGCCGCAACCCACCGAGCAAAAGGTTGATCAATACGTCAGCGGCGCTTATGCATGGAATATTGCCCCGCCTGCGGCCGGCGCCACCAGTGCTAACCCCGTCGTCACCACGCAACCTACCGCTAGCGAAGAACGCGCCGCCGAAATCTGGGCCACGCCACAAGGATTTTTAAGGGCAGCGCAGAGCCATCAGGCCAAATCTGAAGACAAAGGCACCGACACCGAAGTCAGCTTTACTTTGGACGGCAAATACCGCTACCAGGGGACATTGAATGCTCGCCACCAGTTAACAAACGTCAAAACCTGGATTGACAACCCGGTACTTGGCTACACCTTACTGGAAACGCAATACAGCGACTACAAGGAATTTGGCGGCGGCTTGTTTCCCAGCCATATCGTGCGTCTGCAAGGCGGCTATCCGGTATTGGATTTGAACGTCACCACAGTAAAAGCCAACCCGCCGGTAGACATCGCGGTACCTGCCGAAGCCGCCAAGAAACTGAACATTATCGTCGCAGCCAATAAACTTGCGGACGGCGTGTATTATTTGACCGGCGGTACTCACCATAGCGTGGCTATCGAGCAGCTAAACCATATCGTGCTGGTAGAAGCACCGCAAAACGAAGAACGCTCCTTGGCGCTAATCGAAAAACTCAAGGAAACCATCCCCAATAAACCGATCAAATACGTGATCAATACTCACGCGCACTTTGACCACAGCGGCGGCTTGCGCACCTTCGTCGATGCCGGCGCCACTATCGTCACCCATCAGCCCAATCAGGCTTATTACGAAAAAGTCTGGGCTGCACCGCATAGTATTTACCCCGACAATCTGGAGAAGTCCAAAAAAGCGCCAAACTTCCTCAGCTTTGCCGGCAAACAGGTGATTTCTGACGGCAAACGCAATATTGAAATTCATGCCTTGGCTGAGAATAGCCACAACGACGCCTTTGTTGCGGTGTATTTGCCCAAGGAAAAGATATTGATCGAGGCCGACGCCTATACGCCGCAAGCGGCTAACGCGCCGGCGCCCACATCTGTGAACCCTTATTCGTTGAATCTGTATGAAAATGTTCAACGGCTTAAATTGGATGTTGGACAGATTGCTGCCTTGCACGGTCCGCGTGTGGTGACCTTAGGCGATCTGCGTAAAGCCATCGGCATCACCAAAGCTTCGCGATAAGCAGATCAACAATTGAGGCACCGGCTGAATGCCGGCGCCTCAATCTCAGCGCAAACAGGCCTGACTTAGAAATCCCAATAAACTTTCGATGCTGGCGAGCGCTGAGCGGGCGCCTCAGCAAAAAGTGGGTTCTGCCCCGCCATCAACACCCCACAGCCAATCGCTGCTGAATTTCAAGCAATCCCCCGCCGCAATCGCGGCTAGACCCTTTAAAACGCCACCTTCCCAAAGTTGGCATGTAGCGTGCTTTGTTAAATGCGTATTTGAATTAGCAATTTCACATTTATCCTCTCATCGTTCCAGCACTACGCATGACTGACCTAAAAACCAAGTCGGAGAAAACTCGCGAGCGATTGTTGAATGCCGCCGGCCGCATCTTTGCCGAGAAAGGCTATCAGGACGCGACCATTGCCGAGATTTGCGAGCAGGCCCAAGCCAATATTGCCTCGGTGAATTATCACTTTGGCGACAAGCAAACCCTTTATCTGGAAGCTTGGCGGCATGCCTTCAACCACGAATTGGGCCAGCATCCGCCCGACGGCGGCGTGTCCCGGCAGGCTCCGGTTGAGCAACGGCTGGCTGGACGTATCAAATCGCTAATCCGCCGTCTGGCCGACGACGAATCCTATTCCTTTGCCATCATTCACAAGGAAATGGCGCAACCGACCCGCTTGCTGGCCGACATTCTGGAAAAGGAAATCAATCCGCAGCGTCAGCAAATGTTTGGCTTGCTGCGCGAATGCCTGGGCCAGGACGCCAGCGAACAACAATTGCAATATTGCCACGCCAGCATCATGGGCCAATGCTTTCAATTGCTACGCCTGAAACAGATACAACAAGCCCGGCCGCAACGCGCCCTGCCCAGCGACATGAGCGACATCGGCGCCTTCGCCGAACATGTGGTGGATTTTTCGCTGGCAGGCATCCGCGCCATCCGCTCGCAAACCTTACCTAAGCGTATCCAAGCATGAAGCAACAAATTTCCGATTTCCCCTCGTCGAGCAAGCGCCGGCCCTGGCTATGGACCGGCGCGCTATTAGTGGTGAGCCTGGCCGGTGCCGGCGTCTATTTTCAGCACAGCGAAGCCGCCCCGGATACTAAAGCCGAGCGCGGTGGCGGCAAAGGCCGACGCTTTTTTGAACAACCAGATGCTCCTGCGGTCGTCGCTACCCAGTCCGCCAGAAGTGGCGATTTTCCGGTTTATCTGAATGCGCTCGGCACCGTCACCGCCTTGCGCACCGTCACCGTCAAACCGCGCGTGGACGGCGAATTGGTAAAAGTGGCGTTCAGCGAGGGGCAAATGGTCAAGGCCGGCGATCTGCTGGCGGAAATCGACCCGCGGCCGTTTCAGGTGCAATTGCAGCAAGCCCAAGGCCAGCTGACCCGCGACCAGGCCTTGTTACAAAACGCCGAGTTGGACCGGAGCCGCTATCAGACCCTGCTGGAACAGGATTCGATTGCCGCCCAACAAACCGTCACCCAAGAATCGCAGGTCAAACAATATCGCGGCAATGTCGAGATGGATCAGGCCCTGGTCGATAGCGCCAAATTGCAACTCGGTTATGCCAAGCTAACCGCGCCGATTTCCGGACGGGTGGGCTTACGGCAAGTGGACCAAGGCAATATCGTCAGGGCTAACGACGCCAACGGCCTCGTCGTCATCACTCAGTTACAACCGATCAGCGTGGTGTTCACGCTGCCCGAGGACAAATTGCCGGAGGTGGTGAAACGCTATCGCAGCGGCCAGATCATTAAAATAGAAGCCTACGACAGAAGCGGCAAATTGAAATTGGCCGAAGGCAAACTCACCGCGCTGGACAATCAAATCGACCCGACTACCGGCACCATTAAGCTGAAGGCACAATTCGACAATCTCGAGCAAACCCTATTCGCCAATCAATTTGTTAACGTGCGCATGCATCTGGATACCTTGCACGACGTTACGCAGATACCCAGCAGCGCCTTGCAACACGATACCCAGGGTGCGTTTGTGTATGTGGTCGATGCCGAGAACATCGCCCATCTGCGCCGCGTCGAACCCGGCCCCAGCGAAGGAGAAAAGGTGGCTATCGAACATAATCTGACGGCGGGCGAACAACTCATCCTCACCGGCATCGACCGGGTCAAGGACGGAGGCGTGGTGGATGTGGCCGAGAAAGACGGCCAAGCAGTCGCCGCCAAACCGGAATTGCAACCCAAGCCGGAAGACGAATCCGGCAAACGCCGGCGGCGCGGATAAACCATGAGTCTTAGCGATCCGGGCAAGGCCGGTTTCAATCCTTCGCGCCTATTCATCCTGCGGCCAGTAGCCACCTCCTTGTTGATGGTGGCTTTGTTATTGGTAGGCATACTGGCTTATCGACTATTGCCGGTCTCGGCACTGCCGCAGGTGGATTACCCCACCATCCAGGTCACTACCCTGTATCCCGGCGCCAGCCCGGAAGTGATGACCTCCATCGTTACCGCACCACTGGAACGCCAATTCGGACAAATGCCGGGCTTGACGCAAATGAGCTCCACCAGCTCGGGCGGCGCGTCGGTGATCACCTTGCAGTTTAACTTGCACTTGGATCTGGACGTTGCCGAGCAAACCGTACAAGCCGCGATCAACGCCGCCGCCAACTTTTTGCCCGACGATTTGCCTCAAGCACCCATCTACAGCAAGGTCAATCCGGCCGATACCCCCATCATGACGCTGGCGGTCAGCGCCAAATCGCTGCCTTTATTTAAGGTAGAAGATTTGGTCGATACCCGGCTGGCGCAAAAAATCGCCCAATTACCCGGCGTCGGCATGGTCAGCATCAGCGGTGGCCAACGACCGGCGGTACGGATTCAGGCCAACCACAAAGCGCTGGCTGCTTACGGCATCAGCCTGGAAGACCTGCGCAGCGCGATTGCCGCCGCCAACGTCAACCAACCAAAAGGTTCAATCAACGGCCCAACCCGCGCCGCGACGATAGACAGCAACGATCAATTGCGCTCACCGGCCGAATACCGCGAGTTGGTGGTGGCTTACAAAAACGCCGCGCCGGTCAAACTGGCGGACGTGGCGGAGGTCGTGGACGGTGCCGAAAACGTGCGTCTGGCCGCTTGGGCCAACGACAACGCGGCCGTTATCGTCAACATCCAGCGCCAGCCCGGCGCCAATGTCATCGAGGTGGTGGATAGCATCCAAGAATTGCTGCCCAAACTGCAAGCCTCGCTGCCGCCCGGCATAGAAGTTACGCCGCTGACCGACCGTACCGTCACCATTCGCGCCTCGGTACACGATGTACAATTCGAACTATTGCTGGCGGTGGCGCTGGTGGTGATGGTGATCTTCCTGTTCCTGCGCAATATCCCGGCCACCATCATTCCCGGCATTGCGGTACCGCTGTCGCTGGTGGGCACCTTTGCGGCCATGTATCTAGCCGATTTCAGCATCAACAATTTAACCCTGATGGCGTTGACCATCGCCACCGGCTTCGTGGTGGACGATGCCATTGTCGTCATCGAAAACATCTCCCGCTACATCGAACGCGGCGAAACGCCGTTGCAGGCGGCACTAAAAGGCTCCGCGCAGATTGGCTTTACCATTATTTCGCTGACTTTTTCGCTGGTAGCGGTATTGATTCCACTGCTGTTCATGTCCGACGTGGTGGGTCGGCTGTTTCGGGAGTTTGCGATTACCTTGGCCGTGGCTATCTTGATTTCGGCAGTAGTATCGTTGACCCTGACGCCGATGATGTGCGCCAAACTATTGCGCCCCGGCGCGGGCAACCATAAGGAAGATGAAATCGGCGACGACTGGTTCGGGCGTTTGATCAAGGCCTACGGCCGCAGCCTGAGTTGGGTAATGCAACGGCAGGCGGCGACCTTGCTGATGTTTTTCGTCACCGTGGCATTGACCGCGGCGATGTACATCTGGATACCGAAAGGCTTCTTCCCCAGCCAAGACACCGGCATCATTCAGGGTTTTTCCGAAGCGCCGCAAAATGTGTCGTTTCCGGCCATGGCCGAGCAACAGCAAAAACTGGCTAAGTTGATACTGGAAGACCCGGCGGTGGAAAACCTGTCCTCGTTCATCGGTGTCGACGGCGTTAATGCCACACCCAATAGCGGCCGGTTTTTAATCAACTTAAAGCCGCACGAACAACGGCCGCCGGCTAACGAGATTATCGCCCGCTTGAAAAACCGCCTGGCCGAATCGCCCGGCAGCGTGTTGTATCTGCAACCGGTGCAGGATTTGACGATGGAAAACCGGGTCAGCCGCACCCAATACCAATTTACCCTGGAAGGCGCCGACATTGACGATTTGAACCGCTGGACCGGCAAGCTGGTGGAGGCTTTGCAAGGCCGGCCGGAATTTGCCGACGTGGTCAGCGACGTGCAGGACCAGGGCCGCCAAGTATTTGTGAAGATCGACCGCGCCACCGCCAGCCGCCTCGGCGTCAGTACCGCTGCTGTGGACAACGCCCTATACAGTGCTTACGGCCAACGTCTGGTCTCGACCATCTTCACGCAGGCCAATCAGTACCGGGTGGTATTGGAAGTCGATCCGGCCGAGCAGACCGGCCCGCAAGCCTTAAACGAATTACGCATTCCCTCCAGCAACGGCACGCAAGTGCCGTTGTCGGCCATCGCCGAACTGTCGGAGCGGCCGACCACATTGGCAATCAGCCATCTGGACCAGTTCCCGGTGACGACTGTGTCTTTCAATCTGGCGCCCGGCTACGCGCTGGGCGATGCGGTCGCCGCCGTCGATGCCGCCAAAACCGAGATCGAATTGCCGCTGGCTATCCGCAGCGAATACCAGGGCGCCGCGCAAGCCTTCAAAGCCTCGCTGGGCAATACGCTGTGGCTGATCCTGGCGGCGATTGTTACCGTGTATATCGTGCTGGGCGTGCTCTATGAAAGCTACATCCACCCTATCACCATCTTGTCCACCCTGCCCTCGGCTGGCGTCGGCGCGTTGTTGGCTTTGCAAGTCTCCGGCGGTGACTTGGGCATCATCGGCATCATTCTGTTGATCGGCATCGTCAAAAAGAACGCGATCATGATGATCGACTTTGCCTTGGAAGCCGAACGCAAGCAACATCTGCCACCCGAGCAAGCCATTTTTCAGGCTTGCCTGTTGCGCTTCCGGCCGATTTTGATGACCACCTTAGCCGCGCTATTGGGTGCGCTGCCGTTGATGCTGGGTAGCGGCGTCGGCTCGGAGTTGCGCCATCCGCTGGGTATCACCATGGTCGGCGGCTTGCTGCTCAGCCAATTGTTGACGCTGTACACCACACCGGTGATTTATCTGGCCATGGACCGGCTGGCGCGCCGGGTTAACTCGGGGCTGGGACTGAATCCAGTGGAACCCGTAGCAGAGGACCCAGGCCAGCCATGAACATGTCCGAATTATTCATCCGCCGCCCGGTAGCCACCACTTTATTGACGATTGCCGTTGCCTTATGCGGCGTGTTGGCGTTTTTAAATCTGCCTATATCGTCGCTGCCGCAAGTGGACTTTCCCAGCGTATCGGTGCAGGCGCAGATACCCGGTGCCAGCGCCGAAACCATGGCCGCGACGGTCGCCACGCCATTGGAACGCGCGCTGGGCCGCATCGCCGGCGTCACGGAAATGACCTCCAGCAGTTCCCAAGGCTCGACGCAGATCACGCTGCAATTTGATTTAAATCGCGACATCGACGGCGCCTGCCGCGACGTACAGGCCGCCATCAACGCCGCCGCCAGCATGTTGCCCAGCAATATGCCCAATCGGCCCAGCTACCGGCGCGATAATCCGTCGGACTCGCCGATTCTGATTTTGGCGCTGACCTCGGACAGTTTCACGCGCGGTCAAATGTACGACTCGGCTTCGACGATTTTGCTGCAAAAAATTTCCCAGATTCCCGGCATCGGCCAAGTGCAAATCGGCGGCGCGGCGCTGCCGGCGGTGCGTGTGGAACTGAACCCCAACGCCTTGAGTAAATACGGCATTGGCTTGGAAGACGTGCGCAACACCATCGCCCAAACCAACGTCACCCGGCCCAAGGGGGTACTGGAAAGCGCCACCACCCGCTGGCAGATTCAAGCCAACGACCAGGCCCGTAAAGCCGAGGAATATCTGCCGTTGATTGTGGCTTATCGCAACGGTGCGCCGGTGACGATTGCCGATCTGGGCGAAGCGGTCGATTCTGTGGAAGATTTGCGCAATACCGGTGCCAAAAACGGCAAGCCTTCGGTGCTGTTGATTATCCGCAAACAACCCTTGGCCAATGTGATTCAGACTGTCGATCAAGTGCTGGCGGTAATGCCAGCTTTACGGGCGGCGCTGCCCAGCAATATCGAACTCTCGGTGGTGGTGGATAGATCATTATCCATCCGTGCCTCGATTACAGAAGTCGAACACGGCTTGTTCGTCGCCGTGTTGCTGGTGATTCTGGTGGTGCTGGTGTTCCTGCGCAATCCGCGCTCGGCGGCGGTGCCCATCGTCGCGGTGCCGGCCTCTTTGCTGGGGTCTTGCGCGGTGATTTATTTGTGCGGCTTTAGCATCAACAACCTGACTTTAATGGCTTTGACCATCGCCACCGGCTTTGTGGTGGACGATGCGATTGTGGTGGTGGAAAACACCAACCGGCATATCGAGGAAGGCGTGGCACCGTTCCGTGCGGCGCTGTTGGCCGCCAAGGAAGTAGGGTTCACCGTATTGGCGATGAGCGTGTCGCTGGTGGCGGTGTTCCTGCCGATTTTATTAATGGGCGGCGTGCCGGGCCGGCTATTTCGGGAATTTGCAGTGACTTTGTCGGCGGCGGTACTGGTTTCTTTGCTGATTTCCTTGACCACCACCCCCATGCTGTGCGCGCGCTGGTTGGGTAAGGAATCCAAGGAGCATGGCGCCGTCTATCACGGCATAGGCGCGGCTTTCGATTGGATACAGAACATCTACCGGATCAGCCTGAGCTGGGCCTTGCGCCACGGCCGCATCATGCTGACTTTGTTACTGGCGACCATCGCTTTAAACATTTATTTGTACGGCGCTATCGACAAAGGCTTCTTCCCGACCCAGGACGGCGGCCGCTTGCTGGGCGAGATTCAAACCGATCAAAACACTTCGTTCCAAACCCTGCAAAAGCAATTCGCGCAAATTTCCGAGATTTTGCAAAAAGACCCGGCGGTCGCCAATGTCGCCGGCTTTGCCGGCAGTTCGCAAAGCAGTAACAGCGCGCGGATTTTCATCACGCTAATTCCGCACGAACAACGCGACGGCGTCGAAGTGGTGATGGAGCGCCTGCGCAAGGCTGCGGGCCGGGTGCCCGGCGCCAGTTTGCATATGTTTCCAGCCCAGGAACTGCGCATCGGCGGACGTATGTCGTTTGGCATGCTGGATTACACTTTGCAGGCCGACGATCTGGATCTATTGCGGGAATGGACGCCCAAGGTGCAAGCCGCCCTGGCCCGGCTGCCGGAATTGAGCGACGTCAGCACCAGCCAACAGGATAAGGGCGAACAAATCGGCCTGACCGTCAATCGCGATCTAGCCGCGCGTTACGGCGTCAGTCAGGCCTTGATCGACAATAGCCTGAACAGCGCCTTCGGGCAGCGCCAGGTGTCGGTGATTTACAACCCTCTGAATCAGTATCGAGTAGTGATGGAACTGGCGCCGCAGTACTGGCAATCGCCGGATAGCCTGAAACAACTGTATATCAGCGCGCCCGGCCGAACCGGAACCGGAACCGACGGTACGCCGGCGCAGCCCAAGCAAGTACCGCTGTCGACGCTGGCCGGCTTCGCGCCGAGCAATGCGCCGCTATCGGTGCATCATCAAGGCCAGTTTGCCGTGACCGAATTGTCGTTTAATTTAAAACCGGGCATTTCGATGTCCACGGCCGATGCTGCAATAAATCAAGCGTTGCGCGACATCGGCCTGCCGGCTGCCATTACCGGCAGTTTTCAAGGCTCGGGCAAGGCGTTTCAGGAAGCCTTGCGCAGCCAGCCCTGGCTGGTTTTGGCCGCGTTGATCAGCATTTACATTGTGCTGGGCGTGTTATACGAAAGCCTGATACATCCCTTGACGATACTATCCACCCTGCCCTCGGCGGGCGTCGGCGCCTTGCTGGCCTTGATGGCTTGCGACAAGGAGTTCAGCATCATTGCCTTGATCGGGGTGATTTTGCTGATCGGCATCGTCAAGAAAAATGCGATCATGATGATAGACTTTGCGCTGCTGGCTGAGCGCGAGCGTGGCCTGGATTCGCGCGAAGCGATCTTTCAGGCCTGCATGTTGCGCTTCAGACCGATCCTGATGACCACGCTGGCCGCACTGTTCGGCGCTTTGCCGCTGGCCTTGGGCAGCGGTTACGGTGCAGAACTACGCCAACCACTTGGTATTTCCATTGTGGGCGGCCTGATTTTCAGCCAGCTTTTGACTTTGTATACAACGCCGGTCGTTTATTTGTACCTCGACCGGTTCCGGCTGTGGATGCACGGCCGTTTTTCCAACCGCGCCGCCAGCCCAGCGCCAAATTCCATCTAAACCGATTGTCATGCGTTTAAGAATAAACCCACCTTTGCTTGCTTCCTTACTGACTTTGCCGTTGGCTGCCTGCACGGTAGGCCCGGATTATGTCCGTCCGCAAGCCAATGTATCCGAAGAGTTTAAAGAAGTGAAAGCCTGGAAACAGGCCCAACCGCGTGATACCGGTTTGCCCGGCAAATGGTGGGAGATTTTTAACGACCCCAAACTAAACGAACTGGAAGAACAGGTCGCCGCCGCCAACCAGTCCATCATCCAGGCCGAAGCCCAATACCGGCAAGCCCAGCATCTGGTGCAATCGGTGCAATCGTCCTTGCTGCCGGTGGCGACATTGACCGGCACCTTCAACCGCTTCCGCGCCGCCACCGGCCAGAACGTTGCCGTGGGCGGGGTGCGCAACCTGTTTGGTCAGGCCGTCGGCGTGGCCTGGGAACTGGATTTATGGGGCAGCGTGCGCCGCCAGGTGGAAACCAACACCAGCAATGCCCAGGCCAGCGCCGCGACTTTGCATGCGTTGATTCTGTCCAGCCAATCGGCGTTAGCGGACAGTTACTTTCAATTGAAAACCCTGGACGCCCAGAAAGCCTTATTAGACGAAACGGTAACGGCATTTGCGAAAACCCTGGAAATCACCAAAAACCGCTATGCCGTGGGCGTGGTGGCCAAGGCCGATGTCGTGCAAGCGGAAACGCAATTGGAAACCGTGCGCGCTCAGTCCATCGACTTGGGTGTGCAGCGCGCCAAGCTGGAACATGCCATCGCGGTGCTGATCGGCAAAACCCCTGCCGAGTTGTCGCTGGCGCCGGCACCTTTAACAGCGCAACCGCCGGGCATTCCAGTCAGCCTGCCGTCGGAATTGCTGGAGCGCCGCCCGGACATCGCCGCCGCAGAACGTAAAATCGCCGCCGCTAATGCGCAGATCGGCGTCGCCAAAGCGGCGTATTTTCCGACGCTGAATCTGGCTTCGACCAACGGTTTTCAGTCGCCTACCGCCGACACCTTGTTCACGATGGCCCGCCGCTATTGGTCTTTGGGACCGGCCGGTTTGGCCTTAACCTTGTTCGATGGCGGTGCCAAGAATGCCCAGTATAAGCAGGCGATAGACGCCTACGACGCCAGCGTCGCCGCGTATCGGCAAACGGTGCTGACCGGTTTTCAAGAGGTGGAAGATAATCTGGCCGCGCTGCGTATCCTGGATGAAGAAACCCAAGTGCAAGACAAAGCCGTCGCCGCTGCGAAACAGGCCTTGGCCCTGACCAATAATCAATATCAAGCCGGCACGGTCAGCTACATCAACGTGATAACGGCGCAAACCGCGGCGCTATCCAATCAACAAACCGCTGTGCAATTGCTCGGGCAGCGTTTGTCGGCCTCCGTGTTATTGGTCAAAGCGCTGGGCGGCGGCTGGAATGAAACCTTGGTTCCCACTGAAGATGAAGCTGATGGCGACCGCAAATGGACCGACTATTTGATTTTGCCGCTGGTGGATTAATTATCAACCCGGCCCTATTTAACACGGGTACTCGCTTCGGGCTGAACTGGCGAAGCGGGGCGCGTCCTGCGCCAAACACCCGCCCATCCGTTGACACCCTTCTTGCTTGAACTACATTTATCGGCAGTTCGGTTTAGCCGTTAAGCTTTTAAGAACCGGCCAAGGCGGGCATCAGTCGAATGCACGCAAATATTTAAGTCATTGACCACAAGGAATCTTAATGAACAAAGAAGCGGCGAAGGCGCATATTCTGAAAAATTTAATGCCGGGCGATTCTCTAGTCGGATTTTTCATCGCCCAGCAACCTTTCAAGCTGTGGCTGTTTTTTATAATCGGCCCGCTGGCTGTATTCAGCATGAAGCAGTACTTCATTGCGGTTACCCAAAAAGGTATCCATTTTCATCGTTTAAACTTATTGGGGAAATTTGCCAGCGACGACTTTTTTGCCTTCAATGAAATTGCCACCGTGAAAATCGGCAAGGGCATGCTGCAAAGACCGATGAAATTTACATTTAAAAACGGCCGAAATATCTACATTAAAGCGCAACTAAAAGGCGTGGAAAAAGTAGCCAAGCTTGATGAGGCCACGCAAAAACATATCGAACGCAATATTGCCGCCATCAAATGATATTGTTTCTTTTCGTAACGGCAAGCTATACCGCGCTACTGTTGTTTTACAGACCGTCACCGAGCAGCCTGAAAGATGCCCCGCTGACTTTCTTGGAAAACTTTAAGCAAATTAAAGCGTCGTTGTTTTCCGGTTTGTTGCTTTTTAGTATTTTTCTAGTGACCAGCGACTTTGGTTTTAATGAGGTTGATGAACAGCTTTATCGTTTATTGGCATTAAACAATATTTCGGCAGCGGCGATTTTATGGCCGCTGCAAGCCATTACGCATTTATTTATCCACATTAACTTTCCACATGTCCTGACCAATGTAGCCGGCTTGGGCATCGCTGCGGCTTACGAACGACAAGTCGGCTCTGGCCGATTTTTAATGGTGTTGCTGGTAGCCAGCCTGTCCTCTATCCCCTCAATCCTGTTCTACTCGGAGCCGATAGCGATCTGCGGTATTTCCGGCGGCGTATTCGGTCTGGCTGCCGCTTACTTCACCGACCAGGAGGGTCTGAGCAGCAAAGAATGGCTGTATGCGGTACTGATCTGTAGCGTATTTTTGGTGTGGCTGTCCGTTGGACACAGCATGGAATCAAAGGCAAACGGGCAATTGCAATTTAAGATCGATTACTACAGTCATGCCCTGGGCGCGCTGGGAGCTATCGTTTATTGCCGTTTGAGACCTAGAAAAACAGCCGACAAGCCCAGGCTGGCAAATTATTAACCCGACCCTATTTACCAAGCTTACACCGTTGGGGCTGAGTTCGCAGAAACCCAGAGTGGTGCGCCCTTCGATAATGCCCTCAAGGGCCGGGTTAATCACTAGTTGGCTTTGAATTGCTTCCAACATTCGTCCGTAAACAACCGTCGTGGCATCGTTTGCTTAGCTGTTGTTTGAAAAACGGCAACAGCCCCTAAAAAGTAACCACCACATCGGCGCCGAAAATAAACTGGCTGTCCTTATTCCGTTCGTCGTAAGCATCGACGCCTTCCGACCAGTCGTAACGCGCTTCCGGCCGCAGCATCAACCATTTCGCCGGCTTCCAGTTTACCCCTAGCGTCGCCGCATAATAATTGGCCGGCCCGGTCGCCAGCACCGCGCAACTGGGGCACATTTGGCCCACCCGAACGCCGTCGTCATCCCTAAACCATTCGCCGCGCAGGCCCACGCCCACCGTATCGGATACGTCGTATTTCAATTGCGAATGAATACCGTACCATTCGGCGTCGGCGAAATTATTCAGCGGGTGTTGTTGTTCGATGCCGTGGTCGTGCTGCAGCACGTAATGCCAGCGTTCGGTAAAGTTATGTTGGAGAACCAGACTGTAAAACGTGCGGTTGTCGCGCTTATTGATACCGGTCTGGCGCTGGAATTCGCGCAAATTGTTGTCGCTGTTGACGTCGCCGGTAATCAGCGTCGCGGTAAACGAGGTTGCCGCATCGTCGCTGGTCCAGGTGGCGCCGCCCAGGAAATTCCAGTTTTCCATATTTTTATCGAACCCGTCCCAAGCGCCGTTGCCGTCCAGCACGCCGTTTAGTTTGGTGTGGCCGCCGGTCACCGCACCCAGCGTCACGCTGAGATTTTGATGGACCGGATAGGTGGTGGTCATGCCGAAATGGGTAAACGGCTCGCCGTATTGAAAGGTATAAGGATGGGTGTAGAAGAAATTATCCGGCGACAATCCGGTCTCGTAACCCATGATCGTGTAAAACCGGCCGATGCGCGTGGTCAGGCCCTTGCCTATCGGCGTAAAAATATCCAGATAGGCATTCGGAATCGCCAGTTTGTAAAAACGTTCGTCGGAACCGATCAAGCGGTTATCCCAATGGCCGCCGCCGTAAGGATTGATGGTGTTGAAGCGGGCATCGCTGCCGTACATCAAGGTCAGCTTGCCGCCGACATCCCAATGGTCGCCGCCGGTGTTGACGTCGCGGATTAATTCGCCGCCCAGTTGGTGCAGATTGAACTCGTTGGCCCGGTCGGCAAACACCACGGTGCCGTTGTAGCCGTCGCCGGGGTCGTTGGCGTTGTAAACGATGCCGGCATCGGCCCAACTGTGGACGCGCAAACCGGCGGCTTTCATCCAGGGCAAATCGTTGATTAACGACAAGCCGTTCAATAAACCGGCGCGTTCCTCGGCCGGCAACGGCGACATCGCCAACAGTAACGGTGCGGCATACAGCCATTCGCGGGTTCGGAAAGATGAGTGTGGCATGGTGTTCTCCTGTCGGAAAATGAATCGTCGAAGTTTTTCGGGCGCAAGTGTTCCCGCCAGCCGGAAAATCCGGCTTAAATGGTTGGGGTTATGAAAATTTAAACGGCTAAAACCGGCGGTTTAGTCGGGGCGCGCAAGATAGGCGCGCCAGCCGCCGTAATCGGTAATGTCCAGCGCCTCGCCCACGGCGGCCGCTTCGCAGACAAACCCCTGTACGCTGCTGCCGTCCTCCAATTGCACGCTGCCGATACCCAAGGGTGGTGGGATTTCGGCGACGAATTCCCCGTAACGGCCAATCGGCAAAGCCCACACCTCAACGGCAATCGCTGCGCCGGTTTCGTCGCGCACCATGCCCGGCCGCTTGCCGTCCGGTAATGCATACAGCCGGTAAGTCGGCGCGGTGTGAGTGCGTTGCAGCAACACCCCGCCGCGGCCGGTCAACAGGGGGTTCAGCGGCAAGCCGGATAGATGCGCGCCGCACACTGCAACCCGAACAAAGCCAGCCGCGTCGTCGCTGTCCACTGCGGAAAATTCTGTGCTTAAGATTTGGGAGACGCCCAATGTATGCGGCGCCGATTTCGCGCGCCGTTTCGCCAAGGCCAGCAAAGCCCGGTCGGCAAAGGCCGGCGCGCACAAGGTGATGCCGAACGGCAGGCCATTGCCGCGAAAACCCGCCGGCAACGCAATGGCGCTGAGGTCGAGCAGATTCATGAAATTGGTGTAATAGCCCAGCCGGCTGTTCAATTCGAGCGGTTCGGCTTCGACAGCGGCAATCGGGTAGATGGTGCCGGTGGTCGGTGTGACCAATACGTCGATCTGCCGCCAGATCACGTCGCTTTGCGTTTTCAATTCTTGCAAACGGTAAAACGCGCGCCAGGCGTCGGCGGCCGACAAGTCCGACGCTTTGGCCAAAATGTCCCTGGTAACCGGAAATAAAGCCTCGGGGTTGGTTTGCACCAGTTCGCCGGCCACCAGATAACGCTCGGCCAGCCATGGTCCGGCATAGAGCAAGCCGGCGGCGTCCAACAAAGCTTGAATGTCCACTTCGACGGCGCTGCCGCCTTGTTCCACCAATTGCTCAATGGCCGCGGCAAACAAGGCTGCCGCCGCATGATCGCCGAAAAATTGCAGTTGCTCCGGTTTCGGTACGCCAAAACGGAAACGGCCGGCAAAGCCCGGCGGCACCGGCAAGGCTTGATCCGGGCGGTTATAGGCGTCTTGCGCGTCGTAAACGTTGGCGACCCGCAGCACCCGCTCGGCGTCGGCAGCGGTCAACGCAAAGATCGATACGCAATCCAGGCTGCGGCAGGCCGGCACCACCCCGGACGTGCTTAATAAGCCCCGCGTTGGCTTCACGCCGACCAAGTTATTAAAAGCTGCCGGCACCCGGCCGGAGCCGGCGGTGTCGGTGCCCAACGCAAAGCTGGCCAACCCCGTCGCTACCGCGACCGCCGAACCCGAGCTGGAACCGCCGGCGATGTAATCCGAATCAAAGCTGTTTTGGCACACACCATACGGCGAGCGGGTACCGACCAATCCGGTCGCGAACTGGTCCAGATTGGTCTTGCCAACAGGAATCGCGCCGGCGGCGATCAATTGCTTCACCACGTAAGCCGATTGCCGCGGCTGGTAGGCATAGGCCGGACAAGCTGCTGTAGTCGGCAAATCGGCCAAATCGATGTTGTCCTTGATCGCAAACGGGATGCCGTACAAGGGCAAGTCGTCCGGCGCCCGCTCCGCTAGCGCCGCGGCGTAAGCCAACAGGCGTTCGAACGGCACACGGCTGATCCAGACGCCGCGCGCCGGCGCGGATTCCAGGCGCTGCCAGAGCATTTCGACCAGCGCCGTCGGCGTCAGCGCGCCGTCCCGGTAAGCTTGGCTTAGGCTGGCGATGCTCAGGACTTCCGGCAATTCGCTCCAGGTCTTCATAAGTCCTCCCCGGCCTGTAGCACCAGTAAATCCTGGCCGGCGCTGATTTGGGCACCTTCATTGCAAAACACTTTCCAGACCGTGCCGTCTGCCGGTGCCGTTACCGGAAATTCCATTTTCATCGACTCGACCACCACCAAGATATCGCCTTGCTTGACGCTAGCGCCGGCCTGGACCAAAACCTGCCAGACATTGCCGGCGATGTGGCTTGCTACGGCCCTGGCACCGGCCGGCAAATCCAGTTCGGTATCGATGGCCGCCGCCGCGACGGCCTGGTCGTCCGCATACACTTGCCCGGCTTGCTCCCAGCGTTCGCGTTCGGCGTCGAAGGCCGCTTGCTGGCGCTGTTTGCACGCGGCGATCTCGCCGGCGTGCCGGCGCAGAAAGTCGTTGTACTGGCGCAAACTGAAGGTTTCCTCGCGGATGTCCAGCTTGAGCTTGCCGCTGATCAAGTCCTGCCGGTAACGCAGCAATTCCTCGGCGGATACCGGATAAAACCGAATTTGGTCGAAAAAGCGCAGCAGCCACGGCTTGCCGTCGCGAAAATCGGCGGTTTGCCGGTAACGGTTCCACATCGGCACGGTGCGGCCGACGAACTGGTAGCCGCCCGGACCTTCCATGCCGTACACGCACAGGTAAGCGCCGCCGATACCGACCGCGTTCTCCGGGGTCCAGGTGCGGGCCGGGTTGTATTTGGTCGTCACCAAGCGGTGGCGCGGATCGATAGGGGTCGCCACCGGCGCGCCGAGGTACACGTCGCCCAAGCCCATCACCAGATAGCTGGCGTTGAACAGGATGTCCTTGACCTGCTCTATGCTGTCCAGGCCGTTGATGCGGCGAATGAATTCGATATTGCTCGGACACCACGGCGCATCCTTGCGTACCGACTGCATGTATTTTTCGATGGCCAGTTTCGTGGATGGGTCGTCCCAGGACAACGGCAGGTAAACAATGCGGGTCGGCACTGCCATGTCCTCTATGGCCGCCAATTCGGCTTCGGCCTGGGCCAAAATCCGCATCAGTTCGTCCAGCTTCAAGTGCCGGTCGTAATGTACCTGCAAGGAACGGATGCCCGGCGTCAGGTCGACGATGCCGGGTATGCCGCGCTGTTGCAGCCAAGTCATCAAGGCATGCACCCGAAAGCGCAGATTGATGTCCAGTACCAGCGGACCGTATTCGATCAACAGATTGCGGTCGCCGGCTTGGCGGTAGGTCACTGCAACCTGCTCGATATTGGCCGGCACCTGAGCAAGAATGCAGCTTTCCTCGACGCTTGCTGTTACCGGCAGATCCGGTAACACGGCATGGGCCGGATCGGCTAAAGCCCGCTCGACTTGGGCATCCAGACTCGCCGCCTGTTCGCGGTTCAGGCGGATAAAGCGCACGGTATTACCCGGCTTTAATTGGCCCAGTTTCCACAATTCCGCCGCGACCACGGTGGCCGGACAGACGAAACCGCCCAGACTGGGACCGTCCGGACCGAGTATCACCGGCATGTCACCGGTAAAATCCACGGCGCCGATGGCGTAAGCGTTGTCGTGGATATTGGACGGGTGCAGGCCGGCCTCGCCGCCGTCGCTACGGGCCCAACGCGGCTTCGGGCCGATCAAGCGGATGCCGGTGCGGTTGGAGTTGTAATGCACCTCCCAGTCGGTCGCGAAAAATTCGTCTATGTCCTCGTCGGTAAAAAAGTCCGGCGCGCCGTGCGGGCCGTACAACACACCGATCTGCCAGTGCTCGGAATAAACCGGTAGCGCGGCCGAATTCGGTACGACTTCCTCGGCCATGGCGGCTTCCGCTACGACCGGCAACACGTCGCCGACCCGCAGCACCCGGCCGCCGTGGCCGCCGAACTGGCCCAGCGTGAATGTGGCGCGGCTGCCCAGATATTCCGGCACGTCGAAGCCGCCTTGGATCGCCAGATACGCACGGCAACCCAGGCCGGCGATAGTGCCCAGTTTCAATACGTCGCCGGCCGCAACCGCAATTGCCTGCCAATAGGGTACGGCTTGACCGTTCAACTCGGCTTGCATCGCCGCGCCGGCCAAGACGATGCGGGTAGCGAAATTGAAGCGTAGGCAGGGGCCGTTGATCGCCATTTCCAGGCCGGCCGCATCCTCAGGGTTCCCCAAAATCCGGTTCGCCAAGCGAAAAGCCAACATATCCATCGGCCCGGACGGCGGTACACCGACGTCCCAATAACCCAGGCGGCCCGGATAATCCTGAATCATGCTTTGCGTGCCGGCTTCCAGCACGTCCAGCGTGCGCGGAAGGTAAGTCAGGCCGGCCAGATAAGCGGTAATCTGGCGGCCGCCGCGGAATACCTCGTCGGCGACGATCTGCCGCAAATAGGCCAGATTGGTTTCGATGCCGGCCAAGCGGGTATCGGCCAAAGCAGCATCCATTTGCGCCAGCGCCTGTTCGCGGTCGCCGGCGTGGACGATGACTTTGGCCAGCAGCGGATCGTAATAAGGCGTGACTTCCAGGCCGTTCTCCAGCCAATGATCGACCCGGACGCCGGCCGGAAAACGGCAATCGGTCAACAAACCGGCCGAGGGCTGGAAGTTCTTATTCGGGTCTTCGGCGTAAACCCTGACCTGCATAGCCCAGCCCTGCGGCGCGTGCCGGTACTGATCCAGAAACGTGCTGTCGCCGGCCGCCAGCCGCAGCATCCAGGCTACCAAGTCGGTGCCGGTGACTTGCTCGGTCACGCCGTGTTCGACTTGCAGCCGGGTGTTGACTTCCAGGAAATAAAATTCGCCGCTGTCCTGGTCGTAAACGAATTCGACGGTGCCGGCCGAACGGTAAGCCACCGCCTCACCCAGTGCCAAGGCATGCCGGTAAAGTGCCGCTCGGGTCGCCTCGCTGAGGCCCGGCGCCGGGGTTTCCTCGATCACTTTCTGGTTGCGGCGCTGTACCGAACAATCGCGCTCGCCTAAATGGATCACCCGCCCGGCGCCGTCGCCGAATATCTGTACCTCGATATGGCGGGCGCGTTCGATGAATTTCTCCAGATACAGGCCGCTGTCCTTGAAATTGACCGCGCTCAAGCGTTTCACCACGGCAAACGCTTCTTTTAGTTCGGCGTCGTTGCGGCACAGGCGCATGCCGATACCGCCGCCGCCGGCGGTGCTTTTCAGCATCAATGGGTAGCCGATAGCGGCGGCGGCCTGCAAAGCCTGCTCTATGTCCACCAACAGGCCGGTGCCGGGCAGCAGCGGCACGCCGCAAGCTTGGGCGATCTCGCGGGCGGTGTGCTTCAAACCGAAGCGGCGCAACTGTTCCGGTGTCGGGCCGATGAAGACGATGCCGGCCGCGGCGCATTGCTCGGCGAATTCCGCATTCTCGCTTAAGAAGCCGTAACCGGGATGGATGGCTTGGGCGCCGGTGCTCAATGCCGCTGCCAAAATCCGCTCGCCGCGCAAATAGCTGTCGGCCGCTGCCGCGCCGCCGACGCAGACCGCTTCGTCCGCTTGTTGCACGTGCATAGCATGGGCGTCGGCTTCGGAATATACCGCGACGCTGGCGACGCCCAATTGCTTTAAGGTCCGAATGATGCGGCAGGCGATTTCGCCGCGATTGGCGATCAATACCTTGTTAAACATGAATCCTCGTTTGGCGGGCCGTCCCGCCTTGCTTTGCCAACGCCGGGCCGTCCCGGCGCGGATTACGGTTCAATCCCAGATCAGCAGGCGCACCGGCGTCGGGTTGTAGGCGTTACACGGGTTGTTCAACTGCGGACAATTGGAAATCAGCGCGATGACGTCCATCTCCGCCCGCATTTCCACGTACTTGCCCGGCGCGGAAATGCCGTCGGCAAAGGTCAGCTGGCCGTCAGCCGTGACCGGCACGTTCATGAAAAAATTGATGTTGCTGGCAATGTCGCGCTTGGCCAGGCCGCAGTCGGCGTGACCGATGGCCAATAGAAAACTGTCGCGGCAGCTGTGCATGTGTTTCTTGTCCAAGGCGTAGCGCACGCTGTTGCTTTCGGCGGCGCAGGCACCGCCTAGCGTATCGTGGCGGCCGCAGGTGTCGGCGACGATGGTCAGCAATACCTTGCCCTCGCCGGACATCAATTTGGAGCCGGCGCTCAAGTACAGATTGCCTTGGTGGCGTATCGTGTCGCTGGCGCTGTAGCGCTCTTCATGGTCGGCGGCGCTGTAAAACAGAGTATCGACCGCCTGGTTGCCTTCCATGTCTAGAATACGGAAGGTCTGACCTTGTTTGATGGTATGCAGCCAGGGTTCGCCGGCCGGCAAGGTGTAATCGTAAATGGCGTTGCTCGGATCGAGCGTGCTCTCGACGATGGGCATGGTTACGTCCTCGTTAGATCGGTGATTACAGAAAATAGCGTTCGGTATTGCTAAAGCCGCGGCCGTTTTCCGGGCGGAAATTGCGGCATTTATCGTCTTGATCCGGCAAGGCGCCGCGATAGGCTTCTAACAGCACCGGTTTGGGCTGGTAATGCGGATTGGGGTCCAAGGGATGCGGGCAACTGCTCAGCACCACCAGCGTGTTCATTTCGAAGCGCAATTCGACTTGGCTGCCGGGGACGGAATGGCCGGCTTGATATTGCAGATTGCCTTCCGCGTCGGCGGCTATCTTGCTGAAGAAATTGACGTTGGCGACCAAGTCGCGCTTGCCCAGCCCCCATTTCTCCAGTTCGATCAACAAACTGTCGCGGCCGTTGCGATACATCGCATTGCGATGGCTTTGGTAACTGGCCGTGCCGTATTTGGTCAGTACTTGCGCAGCGTCGGACACGCCGCACACCGTGTCGTGCCAACCCAGCGTGTCGGCGGTAAGTGAGCACAACACCCGGCCCATGTCGGAATAGCAGACAAAGCCTTCAGTCAGATGAAACGTGTGTTGCGCTTTTAAAGTGTCGGCCATGTTGTAGCGTTCGGTGCGTTCGTCGTCGTTGACGAACAAAGCCGACAGGTTGGCGCCGCCTTCGCTGTCGGTCAGGCGCAGCCGGTTGCCGCGCCGCATCCGGAACGAGGTATGGGCGCCGCCCGGCAAAGTCTCGCTCCAAAGCAGGTCTGCAGGATCGATTGCAGCTAAAGTCATGTTGGTCTCCTAATAAATTTACGGCGCCGGATTCTGGCCCAGGCGCTCGAGCAGTTCGTAGTCGGTCTGCATGCCGGACGTGTCGCGGATGCCGGCCAAAATTTGTTTTTTTAAGGCAATGAAGTCCGGGGTCTGCTTCATGTCCTGGTCGCGGTGATCCGGTAACGGCACGGTGTGGACCGCAGCGATCCGTCCCGGCCGCGGCGCCATCAGCACCACCCGGTGCGCCAGATAAATCGCTTCTTCCACGTCGTGGGTGACGAACAGCACCGTGGTCTTTTCCAGGATGGAAACGTGCAGGATCAGATCGTGCATGACCTCGCGGGTCTGGGCGTCCAGCGCGCCGAACGGCTCGTCCATCAGCAGGATGCGCGGCCGCGCCATCAAGGCCCGGGCGATGGCCACCCGCTGCTGCATGCCACCGGACAACTGATTCGGATAGGCACCGGCAACGTGGCTCAGGCCCATCAAGCGGATCAGGGCATCGGCCCGGCCTTCGGCAGATTCGACGTCGCTCAGCGTCGATACGTCTCGATGTACCTTCAATTGCCGGCAGAACTTGATGTTGTCGGTCACGCTCAACCACGGATACAGGCTGTAATGCTGGAACACCATGGCCCGGTCGATGCCGGGACCGGCGATAGGCCGGCCGTCGACGTCGACGCCGCCGCCGCTGGCCGGCTCCAGGCCCGCGACGATACGCAGCAAGGTCGATTTGCCGCAGCCGGAGGCGCCGACCAGCGTGACGAACTCGCCGGGGGCGATGTCGAGATCGGCATCCTGCAAGGCGACGATGTCCGCGCCGTTGGCGACAAAGCGTTTTTGCAATTGGCGGATCTGAATGATGGGATTCGTCATCGGCGCTATCTCCGGTACAGCCAAGGGAAGCTGCGGCGATGCGCCCAGCGGAAGCATTGGTCGGTGGCCAGCCCGAACAGGCCGATCAGAATGATGCCGGCGAAGATTTTGTCGGTTTGCAGAAAGCGTTGCGCCTTCAGTACGGCAAAACCCAGGCCGGAGTTGGCCGCCACCAGCTCGGCGACTACCAGATACGTCCAGGCCCAGCCCATCGTCACCCGCAAGGTATCCAGAATCGCCGGTTTGGCCGACGGGATGATCACCCGCATCACGATTTCGTCGCGGTCGGCGCCCATGGTCTGCGCCGCTTCGATTTGCTCCATCGGCACCCGCCGCACGTCCTCGGCGATCATCAGCAGCATCTGGAAGAAGGTACCGATGAAGATAATCGCGATCTTGGCGCCCTCGTCGATCCCGACCCACAGCATCACCAACGGGATGAAGGCGGCCGCCGGCATGTAGCGGATGAAGTCGGTCAAGGGTTCGAACAAGGCTTTGACCGGCGCATAGGTGCCGACCAACACGCCCAGGGGCAAGGCCAGTACGGCCGACAATAAAAACCCGGCCACCACCCGGTAAACGCTGATCGCCACGTCGCCCAATAAATCGCCGTCGCGCAACCATGCCCAGGCGCTATCCAACACCAAAGGCGGTGTCGGCAAAAACACCGGATCTATCGCGCCGCCGGCAGAGGCCCACCACCAAGCCAGCAGCGCCGACAGCAAACCGCCGATAGCAATCAGCCAATGCGTGCGCCGTTCCAAACTGCCGCGTATCGCCCAAAATGGTCGGCGCGGATTTAAATTGCCAGTCATCGTTGTCACCTTACGCTAGTGGGCGGCGAGCGCTTCGGCTACCAATGAAGCATCGACGCCGACCGCCAAATCCGGCACGCTGTCGATCAAGCGGTTGTCCTTCAAAAACGCGGCGATGGTTGGGCCGACCGCCGCCAACGACGCCGGTTCGCTGGCCGCTCCCAAGGCTTTCAGGTTGTCTTCCAACGTGAAGAAGCGGGTGCCGGGCAGAAACACTTTGTAGGCATCCGGTTTCATGCCGACCACTTTGGCCATGACGGTAACGGCTTGGTCGGGCTGCTCGCGGATAAAGCGCTGGGTATCCTGCCAAGCCTTGATCATGCCGACCAACTCGGCGCGGTGGGTTTCGATGGTTTTGACTCTAGCCACCAGTAAATCCGGGATCAAGCCGGGCATGTCTTTGGAGGTGAATAAGGCCATGCCTTTGCCGCTGGCCTGGATGTTGTTAACCCAGGGATTCCATACCACGGTGGCGTCGACCCGGCCGCTTAGAAACGCCGCCGCCGCGTCGCCGGCCGACAGGTTTACGGTTTTGATGTCGTCGAAACTCAGGCCGTTTTTACTCAAGGCGGTGGCGAGTACGAAGTGGGAAATCGAATATTGTTCAAGGGCGATGGTTTTGCCTTTCAGGTCGGCGAAGCTTTTGATGGCAGGATTGACCATCAAAGCGTCGTTGCCGTCGGAGTTGTCGTTAACCAGGATGGCTTTGACCGGTATGTTTTTGCTGAGCGGCGCCATGGTGTCGGACCAGGTCTGGCAATTGGCATCCAGTTGGCCGGCCGACAGGGCCGAGATGGAATCGGTGTAATTGGCAAACCAGACCAGTTTGACCTTGGCGCCGTATTTTTTGAAGTAGCCGTTGTGTTCGGCGACATACCAGGCCACCCAGCCGGGCCAATCGCTGACTCCAACCTTTACCTCAGCGGCAGCCGGTTTAGACAAGCAAAACAATGCCGCAGCAAGGACAAGCGCAATTAATCGGGACAGGCAGTGGGAGAAAGTAGATGTCATGAGTAGCTCCAGTCGGGTTGAAAAGCTACACGTAGAGGCGGACCGGTTTATAAAACCGTCTGACCTCCCGGGCTTTTATCCCGCCGTGTAGCTCCCCGAAAGAAGCCGGCAACTCTCGGTCGCTGACGCTCAAAATTGAGCCGGAACCCTAGTCACCATTTTGTTAAGGCGCTTTTATGATCGCGCCTCACGTGTTGTAATTCTATACAGCAAGCTGTATGCCATACATAAATTTATATATAAATCAATAATATATAAAATCACACCGCCTGCAAAATCCAGCGTTTTGCGTTTTAGTGGTGCAAGCAAAAATAAAATCAGATCCAACTTGGTGCACAAAATTCTAATTAAGCTTGCTTATTGGCGTTTTGGCCGGTTTGCGAAAGGCCTTGTTTTAAACAACATCTTGACCAGCAAAGATGTCATATTTCCCTTTGCCGGATGACACAAAATCGCCGATTGCAAGCCGCTACAATGACCTGATGTTTTCAGAGGCGTAATAACGCGCGATGCCTTCCCGAACGTCGTTGCGTAATTCATCGTCGTCCCAAGGCTTTTTGTGGAATTTGTATATTTCGCCTTTGTTAACGGCCTCAGTAATAGTGTTTAAATCGGCATAGCCGGAAATAATCATTCGCACCGTCCGCGGATGCATGATTTTAACGCGCGACAAAAACTCCGTACCGGTCATTTCCGGCATACGTTGATCGCAAATAATCACCATAACCGGATGATTGGCCAACAACTCCAGTGCTTCTTGGCCACTGCCGGCCGTCAAAATTTCATAATCGTCCCGCCACAAGCAGCGCTTCAGCGCCGACATGATATACGGTTCGTCGTCCACAATAAGAACCTGCGGTTTTTGTTCATCCGAAGGTAAACGCAGCAGGGTTCCGGCCTGCAACAACTGCCGAATCTCAGCACTGGGCAACGGCCGACTGAAATAATAACCCTGTATCTGATCGCAACGCAGCCTTCTCAGGTAACTGGTTTGCCCCTGGCTTTCCACCCCTTCTGCGATGACGGCTAGGCCCAAGCTGTGCGCCATGGCGATAGTGGCTTGCACAATCACCGCATCGTTCGAATCGGTGACCACATTGTCGATAAAGCTTTTGTCTATCTTGAGCTTGTCCACCGAGAATTGTTTGAGGTAGGAAAGCGACGAATAGCCGGTGCCGAAATCGTCAATCGACAGCTGAATGCTGAGGTCCTTCAGCTGTTTCAGCAGCGTCAGGGTCTCGCTTACATTGGTCATCAACAAACTTTCGGTGAGTTCCAATTCAATATAACGGGCCGGCAAATCGGTGTCAGCAAATAACTGCTTTAGCAAATCGACCAAGCTACCCGCCTGCATTTGTATGGCAGAGACGTTCACAGCAACGGTAAAGCCTTCAGGGATTAGCCCGGCATCTCGCCATTCCTTGGCTTGCGATACGGCGCGTTTGAGAATCCAATCCCCCAAAGGCACGATCAAGCCGGATTCTTCCGCCAAAGGGATAAATTTATTCGGCGGCATAAAACCTTGCACTGGGTGGTTCCAGCGTACCAAGGCTTCCAGGCCAATGATTTTTCCGCTGGCAAGATCGACCTGAGGCTGGTAATGAAGCTCAAATTGTTCACGCTCGATAGCGTGGCGCATGTCGTTGGTTAGTGCGATTCTGGCCAGTAACCGCTCATTCATGTCTTGCTTGAAGAAACGAAAACTGGACACCTTGTCGGCTTTGGCGTGATTTAAAGCAATCCCGGCGCGTTGCACCAACTCGCTGGCCGTTTTCGCATCTGAAGGATAAAAACTGATACCGATCTTGGCTTCCAGATGAATTTCATGCTGGGCCAGCACCACCGATTCCGTCACAGCCGCCCGCAGGGCTTCAGCAAATTGTTCGGCTGCCGATGGGCTATCGATATCCGAACAGGCAATATTAAAATTGTCCTTGGCCATCCGGGTGACGAGGCCCTCGCTGCCGGCAGCCTTGACCAAGCGGTTGGCAATGATTTTCAGCGTTTGATCGCCGATTTCGTAACCGTAGGTGTCATCAATCGTATGGAAATTTTCAATATCCAAACGCAATACGGCAATATCGTGCTGCTGATGCTCGGCTTGCGCGATGGCGGCGGCCAGCAAATCTTCGAAGAAAAATTGATTTGGCAAACCGGTAACCGGATCGTACCGCGATAATTGCACGATGCGCTCCTGCATTTGCCGAGTTTCCGTCATATCGTTAATGATGGCCACAAATAACGGGGGTTGGTCATCGATTAATTCCAGATGAACTTCAACCGGGTACTCGCTACCGTCTTTACGCCGGTGTATCGTTGAGAAATCGCAACGGCTCTTGCTACCCGCCCGCAAAGGCGCGCACAGCTGTTCAAAGGCCTCCTCATTTAGCTCAGGGTTAATATCCAACGGCGTCATCCGTTCAAGCTCTTGCGTTGAATAACCCAGATTGTCCCGCCCGCCCTGGTTTACATCAATAAACCGCAGGGTCTGGCTATCGAAAATATGGATTTCATTCGTGGAACGCGCCAACACCTGGCTGAAACGGGCGGCTTTTTTTTCGACGCGCTGGCGTTGGACAATGCGCCACAGGGCGTTCGAGATGAGCTGAACGGTTTCCACATCCAGCTCGGTATAGTCGGTCGCTTTGTTCGCCACACCGGTTAGCATGACCACTTTGCCGTTCTCGATCACCGGCACGGAAATCAGCCGACGCAATTCAGGCTGCGCATCGGAAAAACCAGCAGCAGGAAGCCGGGGAAAGGCTTCTGTATTGGCGGTTACCACCAACTCTTTAGGGAGATGGGCCGGGATATTATTGAAAACCGCCGGTTGGCGGTTTTTGACGGACTCACCCAAGATACCGGCTTGGCTGAGAAGAATACGGCTGTCCGCGACGGTTTTCCCGCTTGGTTCCTGCCGCGCTCGAGACTCTGCCACCGGTTCCATGCAGTCTTCGTCAGGATTGATAAAGTATACAAAGGCCACTTGACTGGCGGTCAGCTCTTCCGCCAGAAGCATGCCGCGCCGGATGAATTCCGCCTCGTTCAAGTCTTCCGACGCCTTTGGCAGTTCCAACAAAGCTTGCGCACGCCGGGCCTGTAAAATCAGCTTTTGTTCGTTCTCTATGCGCTGAGTGACATCAACGCCCACACCATCCCAAACCACGCTGCCATCGGCTTGCCGTTTTGGGCTGGACCGAAATGCAATCCAGCACTGGCGGCCGCCGGGCGGATTGAATAACACGCTGCCTTTATAGACTTTTAATTCCCTGAGGCATTCGGCTTCCTCTTCCCGGTATTTCTGAAGCGACTCGGGCGCCATTTGCGCAAAGAACGGATTGACGTCTTCGATCAGTTGCGCGGGCTTCAGCCCGTGCAGTTTCTCCACTCCGGCGCTGATGTATTGCAGAGCCGTCCGCCCGTCCTGCCAGATTCGGTAACGATACACATAGCCGTCCGGCAGATTGTCGCCCATCACCCGCAATTGATGTTCCCGCTCCCGCAAAGCCAGCTCGGCTTCGACGCGGGCGGTGATGTTATTCAGCAAACCGTCGAAGGACTCCACTTCGCCCTGCTCGTTGCGGCTTAGCCGGGTAAATTCATCAATCCATATCCAATGGCCGTCGCCGTGCAATAAGCGGTATTCCTGATGATATTCGTCCGGACCATGGGCAATGTGTTGAGCGACTTCGGCTTCGACCCGAAACCGGTCTTCGGGCGGAAGCAAATCCAGATACTTCACTTTGCCCAAGCGCAAATCCTCCGGACGATAACCCCAATCCGCGATATTGGCACTGACGTAACTCACCGGCCAATCCTCGGCGTTGCGCCAGGTTATCGCGACCACCGGAGACCGGCAGACGATGGAATCCAAGTGTTGTAACTCAGCGGTGTGCAGCTCAATCAACTGCTCGAAATGATGGTTCAAGCGGCTAAGTTCCAAATGCGTGCGTATCCGCGCCCGCACTTCGTCGATGTCAAAGGGCTTGGTGATGTAGTCGGCGGCACCAATCGAGAAGCCGCGCACTTTGTCCACCGTTTTGTCCACCACGCTGACGAATAACACCGGAATCCGGGTGCCTACGGCTGTGGCCTTGATACGTCGGCACACTTCATACCCGTCCATTTCCGGCATCAGAATGTCCAGCAGCACCACGTCGGGCGGATGGGAGCCCAGCACTATTTCCACCGCCTTGCGGCCGTTGTTGGCTACCAGGATGCGGTATTCCTCCTTTAGCGCCTCGGCCAATTCGTGGATATTCTCCGGCATATCGTCAACCAGCAGCAGTGCCGGCCGCTCCGCTCTGATCAACATCTGTTCGTTCAAGGAAATTAGCGGCTTGCGGCGATATTGGCGCAATTCCAGTTGCGTCAGTATCCGCTGTTTCAGTAGATCGGGATTGATCGGTTTGGTGATGTAATCGGCGGCGCCCAATTTAAGGCCGGCGGCCTCGTCGGCCGATTCCGACAGGGCCGTGACGAAGATTACCGGAATATCGGCCGTCATAGGATCGGTCTTCAGCCGCCGCAACACTTCGTATCCGTCCATGCCCGGCATTTTGATGTCGAGCAATACTAGGTCCGGACCTGGGGTGCGTATCGCCAGTTCCAGGGCTTTTTCGCCGTTGGTCGCGGCGAGAATGGCGTAGTCTTCGCGCAGAATGCTCAATAAAGCATGCAGATTTTCGTTGACGTCATCGACGATCAAAATACTCGGTTTGCTGTTATTCGTCTGGGACATGTTAATCTCACTGCTCTAATGATGGCCCAGCCAGCAGGCGTTGTTGCACCGCCACCAACAGAGCGATGGCTTGATCTATGTTAAACGCATCGACCTCGGCGGCAATCGCCTCGAAATCGGCTTCGAACTCGCTTCCGGCCGTACCCTTGCGTAAATCGCCGATTAACGCTTCAGCTGCGCCTAAATCGCTTTCCAATACAGCCATTAAGCGGGTAATTTTAGCGCTTATGGCCTCGACCGATAGCGGTTGTGCCGGCAATGCGGCCGGCGTCGGCGGCGGGGTAAGACTATCGATGTCTGTCATCACTTGTTGCAATAAGTCGCGCAGCTGCTCAATGTGTTCCGCGGCAGGCCGTTGCTGTTGTTTAAGCCCGGCATCAATGCCGGCAATGCACTCGTAAAATGCATTGGCGCCGATATTGCCGGCTACGCCTTTCAAGGAATGACAATAATTTTCAGCGGCCGTGAGATTATCGGTTTGCAATATACGCTGTAATTCGTCTACTGCGTTGGCGTAATGTTCGCGAAACCGTCTGAGTTGTTTACGGTAAGCCGCTTCCTTTCCGCCGATGCGGCGAATACCCTCGCTGACTTGCAAACTTTGCAGGCCCAATAACTCGGGAGAACAAACCACCCGTGCCGGCGCTTCATTGACCGCATAGGTCTCTGCCAGCGTATCGCTAGAAGCGTCAGGCAGCCATTTTGCCAAACAGGAAAACAAGCTTTGCGGTTCCACCGGTTTGGTAATGTGGTCGTTCATGCCGGCCGCCCGGCTTTCCTCGGCATCGCGGGCCATTGCCAACGCGGTCATGGCGATAATCGGCAAACTGGCGAAGCGTTCTCCCCCCGCTTGCCCGGCCAAAGCGCGAATCCGCCGCGTGGCCTCCAGACCGTCCATCACCGGCATCTGGATGTCCATCAATATGCAATCGTACTGATACCGCTGCACCATCGCCAACGCTTCTTCACCGTTCACCGCCTCATCCGCCGCGATATTCATACTGCGCAACAATTCGACAGCAAATTCGCGGTTGATGGCGTTATCTTCTACCAATAAAACGTGGCGGCCAAGCAAATTCGGCGGCGTCTGAGCGGCGGCATACGGAGACTCCTGCCTGTCGAGGACGTCGCTGCGCCCCAATGCCGACAGCATGCTATCCAACAGTGACGACGGCGAAACCGGCTTGATCAGAAAACCGTCCACCCCGGCTTGGTGAGCCAGCAACATTACGTCTTCGCGGCCGTATGCGGTGACCATGATCACCTTAGGTTGCAGCACAATGGCCGCATCAGCATGAATCCGCCGGGTCGCTTCGTCGCCATTCATGCCGGGCATCCGCCAGTCCATCAACACCAGATCGAAGGGATGCTCGGAAGCGGTTTCCAGCAAACGAATCGCAGTAGCGCCATCCCCGGCCACGCTGACGTCCAACTGAAAAAATCGCAACATTTCCGCGAGTATTTCTCGGGAAATGTCGTTGTCGTCCACCACCAGCACCCGGATGCCTTTCAGTAACGATCCGGTCTGATCCAGCAATTCCCGGCGACGCGCCTCGGCCTGTTGGGCAATGTGCAGTTGCACCGTGCAACAAATCGTCGTGCCCTGGCCGGGTTGCGAATCTTCCAGCCAGATCCTGCCTCCCATCAGTTCCACCAGATGCTTACTGATCGCCAATCCCAAGCCGGTGCCGCCAAACTTCCGGGTAGTGGACTGGTCGGCCTGGGTAAACTTCTGAAATAAACGTCCTTGCAACTCACGATCCATGCCGATGCCGGTATCGCGAACCGAAATCTGCAAAATCACCGCGTCAGCCTTTTTGCTGAGCATCCGGAACGCCAATTCCACTTCCCCGCGTTCGGTAAATTTGATGGCATTGCCGCACAGGTTGAGCAGCACTTGTTTTAAGCGTAGCGGATCGCCTTTTAAGGTGGCGGGGATATTCACATCGTAGCGAATTAAAAACTCCACGCCTTTTTGCTCAGCCTGTAGGCCGATAGCGTCGGTGAGTTGCTCCAGCACTCTATCCAGCGCAAACTCGGTAGACTCAAATTCCAGCTTACCGGCTTCGATTTTAGAGAAGTCCAGAATATCGTTGATGATACCCAACAGCGAATGCGCGGCGCTCTGCGCCTTGGTCAAATGGTTATGCAAGGTTGAGGGTAAATCCTGCTTCAGCGCCAGATACAACATACCCAAAATCGCATTCATCGGCGTGCGGATTTCGTGGCTCATATTGGCCAGGAACTGGCTCTTCGCCAGCGTAGCGGCTTCCGCAGCCTGCCGAGCTTGTTCCAGTTCTACGGTGCGCGCCGCCACCAGCTCTTCCAGATGGTGGCGATAAGAATCCAGTTCGCTCTCTACTCGTTTTTTTTCTGTAATGTCCTCCTTAATGGCCAGATAGTGAGTGACGGCACCGTCCGCTTGCCTTACCGGCGTGATCTGTGCCCATTCGACGTATTCGCTGCCGTCCTTACGGCGGTTAATCAATTCACCGGACCAGCTTTTACCTTGGGTCAGGGTATGCCACATCTCGTCGTAAGTAGCCTGACCGGTGTGCCCGGATTGCAGGATCCGCGGATTTTGGCGGATGGCTTCCTCACGGCTATAGCCGGTAACCGCCGTAAAGTGCTGATTGACGTACTCGATTTCCGCTTGCAGATTGGTGATGACGATGCTGTTGGGGCTTTGCTCCACCGCAAGCCACAGTTTCCGCAGTTCCGCTTCCGCCTGTTTCAGTTCGGTAATGTCGGTAATCACCGCTACCCGACAGTCACGCTCGGAAAAATGGATGTCGTGCGAGCGAACGATGATGTCGATTACCCGGCCGTCTTTAAGAAGATGCTGCCACTCGCCGATATAGGCAAAACCGCGCAGACTGGCCGCCAAGCTTGCAATGGCTTGTCGCTGTTGTGCCGGGAACAGATCGGTGAGTTTGAGTGCGACGATTTCCGCTTGGCTGTAGCCATATAACTGGATAAACGCATCATTCACCGCGACCATGGCCAGCGTGCCGCGCTCGTAGACCAACATCGGCGCCGGATTATGATCAAAGAGGTGGCGGAATTGTTGCTCGATCTGCTTGCGTTCCGTAATGTCCGACCAAATCAGGGACAAATAATTACGGCCTCTGATTTCAATCACTTTGATGCTGACATGGACATTCAACAATGTACCGTTCTTGTGACGGCGCAAGGTATCGAATTGTGCACCGCCGGCTTGCATGAAATCATCCGCTATCTGGCGAACCTGGGCAGCGTCGAATTCTCCCTGAATATCCGGCAGGCGCAAGCCAGCGAATTCCTCGCGGCTATACCCCAAGTGTTGGCAGGCAGCATCATTGAATTCGATGAACTCGAAAGTTTCGGCATCAATTAGCGTAATCGCATCGGTGGCCTGCGAGACGATGGCGCTGAAAATCCGCTCGCGATTTCTGGCTTTTTCCTCGATGATCCGGCGTTTTATAAAGCTACTCACCCGTTCCGCCACGGCGTCGAGCAAGAGTCGTTCTTCGCCTAAAAACTGATCGTCCGGATGCTCGAGCTGCGGTTGCAGATTAGCGACCGAGATACTGCCGGACGCTATACCATCGATTTGAATGGGTACGGTCAGTAAGCTGCTGGAATTTTTGAAATCGCCGCTGAAATAGTTTTGGCCGTCCCATTCCATGCGGGCTGCGGTTGCTTCGGGACAAAGCCAACCGGCAGGTAACAAGTCAACAACGCGCTGTAGCACCTCCGGCAAAGGCTTTTCTAAATCCTCGGTGGCGCGAAAAACCGCGTGCAGACATTTTTGTTCCTTGATGCGCTCGTTTAAGGCGAGCTGCGTTGCATGCAGTTGGCTAATGTCTCGGGCCATGCCCAGCACGCCGATCAATTTGCCGTCACAGGAATTAACCGGGGTTTTAATGGTTTCGTAGAGTGCTTTATGCTTGCCGTCGGCATAGCTTATCCAGTCCTGATTGCGGATAGGCTCGCCGGCGGCCATGGCTTTAGCATCCTGTTCGCGGTATGTATCGGCTTGTTCGTGGCTGACAAAATCGTAATCGGTCTTGCCGACGATAAGCTGTTCAGGCTTGCCGTACAGGGGTTCGAAGCTCGGGTTACACAGCAGGTAAACGCCGTCGGGATCTTTCAGCCATATTTTGTCGGGCATGGCCTTTAACAAGGTGCGTAGCAAATCTTCTTTTTCGGCCAAGGTTTCCAAGGCCCTTTGCCGCTCGGAAAAATAGCAGGCCAGCGCCATGCCCACTACCGATAGCACCACCATGAAAAACCAATAGTTGATTTCGTGATTATCGCCCAAGCTGGGATCGGTCAGGCCGGAACGTCGCCAAACCAAGCCGAACATGGCCTGTGTGGCGGTAACGACCAAAATCAGGGTGGTAGCGCGGCTACCAAGCCGAACAGCCGCCCAACTGACAAATAGAAATATCCAGTAACTTTTCGCGTAAGCGCCGAGGCTGTCGTGAAACCAGTCGAGAAACACCAACTGCCCCACCAAAAAGTTCAGCGCAATAATCATCATGGCTTCGCTGAACGCTTTAGCCCCCTGCAGCTTGCAGGCACTGTTAGTCCAGACCAAAATCAGCGGCGTAACCAATATCACGCCCAGCGTATCGCCCATCCACCAATGTAGCAGCGAGGAAAGCACAGCCTCCTCGCCGATAAATCCGCCAACAAACAAAGTCAACGTGCCGATTGCCGCAGTCAACGAACAAGCGATAACGCCGCCTACACTTATCAGCACCAGATAATCGCGCAGCGTTTTCAGAGAACGGTCGAAACCGCGGATGCGCAGCAGCAACCAAGCGCCGGACCAGGCGCCGAAGGTACTACCGATTGATATGCTGGTCGCGCTCAATAACGCTTTGCCTTGCCACAGATTAAGCGCCAAGGCCCCGATGAATATTGCCCAGACATAGTGGCGGCCGCCCAGCAAAATGGCCGCCAATGCCAGCCCGCTGGCAATAAAAAACACACTGGCACTGCCATTGGGCGCGAAATACAACAAAGCCAATCTGGCCGTTACGATATAAAGCCCGGCAGCAGCTATCCATCTCAGCCATGCAGGCGCCATTGCTTCACGCATAAACCCTCCTCGTGCTGAGAGTATAGCGACTGCCTGGGGGATTTCTAATTTAAATAGCCCGGCTACTTATTGGCGGGGTTCTTAAATGTCGTCGCACCCGCGCCGGCGGGAGTGTTTATTTATAAGTAGGCTTACCATCGCCAAAGGCGTTTAAAGACACTTCAAAGTAGAAGAAATTGCTCGGCTCGCTGGTATAAGAGCCCTGCCCGCCTTGCGATACGCCTACGGCTCTGGCTTCGGTGAAGTCGCCAGGGGTAAATCGTGCATAGCTCATGCTCCAATCCACATAGGCATTGAGTTTATGGCGCAGGCGAATATCAAATTCGTGTCCCAGGAAAGTCCCGCTGCGGCCCGTGGTGTCGCGCAAGCCGGCCCGGTTCCAGCCACCGGCCGCACTTTCCTCCCAGTAAGCGTTGTAGCCGGTATCGATACGCACGTCTTTGTAGGGCGAAAACTCCAGTCTGGCCTTCGGCGCGATGATATTGTCCCAGGAGAAATAATCATTCCGCGACCAGGGTTGGTTAAAGCCGTAGAAGGCATCAAAGCGTTGGTTGATATTGTCGCCGGCGTTTTTATCGCCCGTGCCGTAGCCGTAATAGAGACTGGCGCGGGGTTTCCAATCGTGATCGAAGCTGTAACCTAATTCCAAAGAGTAGGCCAAGGCGTCGTGCTGGCGTAAGGTCTCCCGCGTCCCGGACAAGGAACCGAAGCGTCCGAATTGCTTGTTGATGTCGGCATCGAAATCAAAGCCGCCGCCGAAAAAGCCATAAGCCCTAAGACCCGGCGCATAAATATCCATACTGGCCTTGCGATTGGCTGCCACCCGGTTGGCGGGATCACCGTCGGTTTTGCGACCCAGGAAATAAGGCTGGATGGTGACAAACTCGGACCATTGTTTCAGGCTGAGTACGGCACCGTAGATCCAGGTGTCTTCATCCGGTTGGTCGAATTCGTATTTGTAGCGCTCCACCGGTTGCAAGGCAAAAGTATCCAAATCCCAGTCATTCTGTTTCTTGCCGAAGTGTACTCGATAACCTTCGAAGTTGTTGGTGGTATTACGGAACTCGTTGTTACCAATCAAACGCCTATCCAGCAATTCCAAGTGCATACGGCCGGCACGAATGCTGAGGGGCCGGTTATGGCCTAAGGCATTGGCGAAATACAACTCACCATAGCCCTGGATCATCTCAAACTCGTTCACATCGGCATCGGTTTTGGGGTACAAACCGTTATAACTGCGCGCATCCTCCATTTCGACTGCAAAGCGTAACGGATCGAGGATTTCTTTGATGCCGACGTAGGCGCGGGTCCTGAGCAGCCACAGGTTATCGGCATCGGGCCGCCACTCTGAGGTGCCCGAGCGTTGCGGCCTAAAGTCGTTTTCGCGGTATTCGTAGCGGGTCCGAAAATCCAGCCCGACATCCAGCCATTTCACATCGCGAAATTGCTCGAACTGGGTTTTACTCAAATTGCGCACGTACAAAGGCGGATCGGTTGGCGCAGGTTCGACGCGATAGCCTTTGGTCGGGACATAATAATCTTCGGCGTTGACCAGGGCCGGCCAAGCCAGCAACAAGCCAAGTGCACCTGCTGCCCGTACTGTATAAATTAAAGGTCGTTTCATGTGGGTAACTGTGGGTTTAGAGTAGTTAATGGCCGGTACACAAAAAGATTCTGCTCATCTCGCCGTCCTTGGGCTGAGTGGCAACAAGCGAACAACTATTTAGCGGCGTTAGCCTTAGTCTAGTTGGAACCCGCTAATGCAGAATCTTTTTGCTGGCCCAGCCGAAAACGTTCGCGCTTGTCGATCTGGACGATGCGGCCGTCGTGAATCACGACTTCAACCGAGCCAAACCGAATATCCTGCACAATCGTCGCGATTTGCAATGCAATCTCCTTGTTATCGCCTTGCTTCAATGCATGGCCGTTAAGTTCAATCGCCATATAGCCTCCTGAGGTATGGTGGGTTATCGTGGTTTGATGAATCCTTGTCTTGGCAGCATTAGCGCCAATGACCGTGGGACAAATGGTAAGAAAACCACAAAGCGATTGAAAACGATATAAACAGAAATATATATCTGTTAATTGGATATATAACATGGCGAATATTTACCCTCCCATCCTGGCCGCAATAGCCAAAATTCGCCCGATTGTTATCTAAATAAAAGATTATCAATTCAATTTATATCATTTCCGTTGGCATTTAAGTTTCTCTATCCTGTCAGCACCTACTGACTGTTTCCAGAGAAACACCATGACTCAAAGCAACATCATGCCGGGCTTTCGACCGGCACTGGCCTACACCTTGTTCTACCTTGGACTGGTGGTACTGATCCCCTTGAGCACCCTGGTATTTAAGAGCTTGCAACTGGGTTGGGGCGAGTATGTGGACATCATTAGCAATAATCGAGTGGTATCGTCGTTCCGGGTCAGTTTCGGTACCTCTCTGATAGCCGCCTTGGTGGCCGGCCTGTTTGGTTTTGTGATTGCCTGGGTGTTGGTGCGTTATCCCTTTCCCGGCAAACGCTTCTTGGACGCTTTAATCGATCTACCCTTTGCCTTACCGACGGCGGTGGCCGGCGTCATATTAGCGACCATTTTTCAGCCCAGCGGCCTGCTGGGTAAATGGTTGATGAGCTCATTGGGCGTGCAAGTAGCTTATAAGCCGCTGGGCATAGTGGTGGCATTGATTTTTATCGGCATTCCTTTTGTGGTGCGGACCATCGAGCCGGTATTGCAGGAATTTGATACCACGATGGAAGAAGCGGCCTCCAGTCTGGGCGCTACTCGCTTACAAGTGTTTGCCCAGGTGATCTTTCCCAACATTTTTCCGGCACTGTTAACCGGCGTATCGCTGGCGTTTGCCCGCGGGGTGGGAGAGTACGGTTCGGTGATTTTTATCGCCGGCAATCTGCCTTATATCTCGGAAATCGTCCCGTTATTGATCATCACCAAACTGGAGCAGTACCAATATGCCGGGGCGACGGCGATTGCACTGACGATGCTGCTAGTGTCGTTTTTGTTGCTACTGATCGTTAATTTATTGCAGCTCTGGGCGCGCCGCCGCTCCGGGCAAATTTAGGAGACATCATGCACGCCAATGTTCATGTGATTAGCGACGCCACCGGCCAAGCACACTTCAAAGCGCTACACGACCCGTTTTGGGTGCGCTGGGGCCTGGTCGGCATCGCGGTAGGTTTTATTGTGTTGTTTCTCTGCGTCCCGCTGGGTTTGGTGTTGTATCAGGCCTTCTCCAAAGGTTGGCAAGCCTATTGGACAGCGCTGGCGCAACCGGATGCCATCGCCGCGATGCAACTGACCTTGCTGGTGGCATTGATAACGGTTCCGCTGAATACCGTATTCGGCGTCGCCGCCGCCTGGGCCATCACCCGTTTTGAGTTTTGGGGCAAAAGCTTATTGACCACCTTGATCGATTTGCCATTCTCGGTATCGCCGGTTATTTCGGGCCTGATTTTTGTTCTGATGTTCGGCGCTCAAGGCTGGTTCGGACATTGGTTTTCCGAGCATGACATTAAAGTGATATTCGCGGTACCCGGCATCGTGCTCGCAACCATCTTTATCACCTTTCCTTTTGTGGCGCGCGAACTGATTCCGCTGATGCAGGAAATGGGCAACGAGGAGGAAGAAGCGGCGCTATCGCTAGGTGCCAGCGGCTGGCAGACATTTTTTAAAGTGACTTTACCCAATATCAAATGGGCTTTGCTGTACGGCGTGTTGCTGTGCAACGCCCGGGCGATGGGCGAATTCGGCGCGGTGTCCGTGGTATCCGGACATATTCGCGGCGTGACCAATACCCTGCCCTTGCATGTGGAAGTCAGTTACAACGATTACGACGTGATCGGCGCTTTTTCCAGCGCCTCGATATTAGCCTGTCTGGCCATCGTTACGCTGGTTTTGAAAAGCGTTTTGGAATGGAAGCAGGCCAGAGCCTAAAGACGAAAATACGCCGACATTCTGAGGCGTTTAACATCCGGTATTGAGATAAAAACATGAGTATTCTGCTAAACAACATCAGCAAAAACTTCGGCAAATTTGCCGCCTTGTACGACGTCAACCTGGAAATTCCGGAAGGCGAGCTGGTAGCTCTGCTGGGCCCCTCCGGTTGCGGCAAGACCACCCTGCTCAGAATCATCGCCGGCCTGGAAACCCCGGATTTCGGCCGGGTACTGCTCAGCGGCGAAGACAAGACCGAGCAACATGTCAGCCGGCGCGGGATTGGTTTTGTGTTTCAACATTACGCCTTGTTCCGGCATATGACGGTGTTCGACAACATCGCCTTCGGTTTGCGGGTCAAGCCGCGCAAGGAACGGCCTACCGAAGCCTTTATCAGCAAAAAAGTGCACTCTTTGTTGGAGTTGGTACAACTGGATTGGCTGGCCGACCGCTTCCCGGATCAATTATCAGGCGGCCAAAGGCAGCGGATAGCTTTAGCTAGAGCCCTGGCCGTAGAACCCAGCGTATTGTTGCTGGACGAACCGTTCGGCGCGTTGGACGCCAGCGTGCGCAAAGATCTGCGGCAATGGCTGCGCAATCTGCATCAGGAATTGCATGTCACCAGTATTTTTGTGACCCACGATCAGGAAGAAGCCATGGAAGTCGCCAGCCAAGTCGTCGTATTGAATCAAGGCCGCATCGAGCAACAAGGCGCCCCGGCCGATATTTACGATCATCCGGCCAATGCCTTTGTTTCCAAATTCATCGGGCAAACCAACGTCTTCGATCTATCGGAAACCGAAAGCAACTGGCTGCAACGCGCAGGGATTCTGGCGGAAAAACCGCAAGGCATCTTCGCACACGTCCGCCCGCATCATATCGACATCGTCAAAGCCGAAGAAGCCTCCGGTTCGCCGGTAACTTTGAAAGACTGGCAACATCTGGGCGCGACGATACGCATCGAACTGTTCAATCCGCAACATAACGGTTCCGGTGCGACGCTGTTTGCGGAGATGCCCAACGAACGCTTCAAACAACTGAATTTAAACAAGGGCGACCGCGTGGCGGTGCATATCAAACAAGCGCATTGGTTTAATTGACAGCACCCCTCATAGTTCGGGCTATGCCAAACATAGCCCGGTACCGGCATTTGTACCCGGTTCGCGATTGTTGCCCATCGCTCAAATCACCCCATGGAAAGACCGATATGAATCTAAATCAGCTTGAATTATTGCGCGTCCTGAAGGACACCCAGTTCAACCAATCCAAAGCCGCGGAAATCATGCATGTCGTGCAGTCGGCCGCCAGCCGACAGTTACAATTATTGGAGGAGGAATTGGGCTCGCCGCTCTACGAACGCCACGGCAAAAAACTGCTGGGCCTGACACCGCTGGGCGAGCAGGTGATGGAACAGGTAGACAGGATCAATCAAGCCAAAAAGAACATCCTGTCGATAGCCGACGACTTTCGCGAAAATCGCAACGGCGCCTTGCATATCGCCACCACCCATACTCAAGCCAAGTACTTGCTACCGGAACCGGTGCAAAAATTCCGGGAGAAATATCCGGGCATCACCATTTACATGGTGCAATCGTCACCACAAGAATTAATAGAGCAGCTCCATCAGCATCGGGCCGATATTGCCATCTGCACCGAAAAGCTGGACGAGGACGAGAAGCTGGTCGTCAAATCCTGCTATGAATGGCAACACATCGCCGTGGTGCCGCGCCATCACCCCTTGGCGCAAGGCGATGTGACGCTGGGCCGGCTGGCCGCATTTCCGATTTTGACTTACTCGCAAGGCTATACCGGCCGTTCGACCATCGAAAAAGCCTTTAAGAACGCGGGTAAGGAACTGGACATCACCCTGTCCGCCGCCGATTCCGACATCATCAAAACCTATGTCAGATTGGGTTTGGGCGTGGGGATTATCGCCGGTACGTCTTACGAAGCGCGCAACGACAATGATTTGGTCGCCAGGGATTTATCGCACCTGATCCCACGCTCGATGACGAAAATCGCCTATTTGAAGCAATTATATCTACCCACTTATTTGCAATATTTCATTAACGAGCTGCTTGCCAAAGCCGCCAAGGAGCATGAATATTAAAATCCGGCACGAATTTCGGTTTTGATTTCGCTATTTATCATAAGAACCGCCGTAAAAAATTCGACTTTGCGATCCTTCACGCAAAAACAAAGACTTACAAACCGCCCAACCACCGCCGCAAGCTCCTTGCACCGAGGTAAATCATATTTTTAGATTTATATATCTCAAATAGGCATTACAGATAACCGAACCAATCGAACCTGTATTGACAGCCTTCGTTTAAACCAAGTACTTTAAAAAAAATCGCTGACCGGACCACCGGAAGCCAGTACGCCTGAATTGATAAGCAGGCTGCTGGCTTTTTTTTGGCCCGCAGAAAACCGACAGGGAGTAATACCGTCATGACGCATTGGTATCCAGATAACTCGCAATCAATAGGCAAAACCCCATTAGTCCGGCTAAACCGCATTACCGACGGCGCGCCGGTGACTTTGCTGGCTAAAATCGAAGGCCGCAATCCGGCTTATTCCGTGAAATGCCGCATCGGCGCGGCGATGATTAACGACGCCCAGCAACGCGGCTTGCTGACCGCCGGCAAAGAACTGATAGAACCCACCAGCGGCAATACCGGCATCGCCCTAGCCTTCGTAGCCGCCGCGCGCGGCATTCCACTGACCCTGACCATGCCGGAAACCATGAGTCTGGAACGGCGCAAATTATTGGTGGCTTATGGCGCCAAACTGGTCCTCACCGAAGGCGCCAAGGGCATGAAAGGCGCGATAGCCAAAGCCGAAGAAATTGCGGCCTCCGATCCGGACCGCTATGTACTGCTGCAACAGTTTAAAAACCCCGCCAACCCCAGCATCCACGAACTAACGACTGGCCCGGAAATCTGGACCGACAGCGACGGTGCCATCGACATTTTAGTCTCCGGCGTCGGTACCGGCGGCACGATTACCGGGGTTTCGCGCTATATCAAATTCAAACAACGCAAACCTATCATTTCTATTGCGGTAGAACCGGAAACTAGCCCAGTGTTAACACAGTTCCGGGCTGGCGAACCGCTACAGCCGGCGCCCCATAAGATCCAGGGCATCGGTGCCGGTTTCGTGCCGGATGTACTGGATTTATCCTTGGTTGACGAAATTGCCTTGGTCAGTAACGACGATGCCATAGCCTATGCCCGCCGCCTGGCGCGCGAGGAAGGCATCTTGGCCGGCATTTCCTGCGGTGCGGCAGTGGCCGCCGCGGTGCGGGTGGCCAAGCGTCCGGAACACGAAGGCAAAACCATTGTGGTCATCTTGCCGGATTCCGGCGAGCGCTACTTGAGCTCGGCCTTGTTCGAAGGCCTGTTCGATCCGCAAGGTGTAGCGCTATGACCTTAAGCGAACACGGCCAACGCTGGGAAATCGATGCTCTGGTTGCAGAACTGCGCGAACTGCGCCTGCAATCTCTGGAAAACCGGCATCGCCGTGAACATCCGCCCAAATTGCCTTCCCGTAAGATTTTGAGCCAAATCGTCGACAACTTGGGCGCGGCGCTGTTCCCAAACCGGCTGGGAATGCCCGACCTGACTGACGAAGGCATCGATTATTTCGTCGGCCACACGCTGGATAGTCTGCTACGGCAATTGCAACGGCAAATCGGCCTGGAATTGCAATTTGTCGCCGAACAGCAAGGCCTATCCGTGGATACTCGCAGCCAAGCGACAGACATCACCCGGCAGTTTGCGGCCCAGTTGCCTGCTGTGCGGCAATTGATCGACACAGATATTCAAGCTGCCTACGAGGGCGACCCCGCCGCGCGTTGCGCCGATGAAGTGTTGGTTTGCTATCCAGGCATCACCGCGGTGATTCATCACCGACTAGCGCATGTGCTGTACCAATTGGGTCTGCCGTTGGTGGCGCGCGTGATCAGCGAAGTTGCGCATTCCGCCACTGGGATCGACATCCATCCGGGCGCGCAAATCGGCGAAAGCTTTTTTATCGATCACGGCACCGGTGTGGTAATCGGCGAAACGGCAGTCATCGGCCGCCGAGTGCGCTTATATCAAGCGGTGACGCTGGGCGCCAAACGCTTTGACAAGGACGACAACGGCATTCTGGTCAAGGGTAACGCCCGCCACCCCATCGTTGAAGACGATGTGGTGATTTATGCCGGTGCCACGATCCTGGGACGTATCACCATTGGCCGCGGCTCGACGATAGGCGGCAACGTCTGGCTCACCCACAGCGTGCCGCCGGACAGCCTGGTCAGCCAGGGCCAGAATCGCACGGAAGTATTTGCCGGCGGCGGCGGGATTTAATCTCAACGGCCAATCGGCGCTTTTTCAAACCAACATTGATTAATCAGTCACTAAAAACACTTTAACCAACCACCACCCACTAAGAAAGGAAAATCACCATGTCAGACATTCATCAAGCCCATACCGCGTTAGGCGACGTCGCTGCGCGCACCTTATCCAACGCCACCAAAACCGTGCCCATGATGGGTACGATCACGCCTCGCTGGCTGGTGCATTTAATGCACTGGGTACCAGTCGAAGCGGGTATTTACCGGGTCAACAAAGTGAAAAGCGAAACCAGCATCGCCGTCGACTGCTCCAGCCTGGACGAAAAAGTGTTGCCGCAAACCTATGTGGATTACGAAGAATGGGGTCGCGAATATCGCTTGAACGCCGTCAACACCGTGCTAGACGTTCACACCCGCGTGGCCGATTTGTACAGCAGCCCTTACAACCAAATCCACGAACAGCTGCGCTTGACCATCGAAACCGTCAAAGAGCGTCAAGAAAGCGAGCTGATCAACAATGCCGAATACGGCTTGTTGAACAACGTCGCGCCCGCGCAAAAAGTGCAAACCCGCAAAGGCTCGCCAACTCCTGACGACCTGGACGAATTGATTGCCCGAGTCTGGAAAGAACCCGCCTTCTTCCTGGCCCACCCACGCGCCATCGCCGCCTTCGGCCGCGAAGCGACTCGCCGCGGCACACCGCCACCAACCATTTCCATGTTCGGTTCGCAATTTTTAACTTGGCGCGGCCTGCCTTTGATTCCGACCGACAAGCTAAAAATCACCAACGGCAAAACCAATATCCTGCTGTTGCGCACCGGCGAAAGCCGTCAAGGCGTAGTCGGTTTGTATCAACCCAATCTGACCGACGAACTGAGCATGGGCCTGTCCGTGCGTTTCATGGGCATCAACCACAAAGCTATCGCCTCCTATCTGGTCTCCCTGTATTGCTCGCTGGCGGTGTTGACCGAGGACGCCATCGGCGTATTGGAGAATGTCGAAATAGGCAACTACTATGACTACCAATAACGTTGACCTGGCTGGCCTGGCGCAACAAGCGCTGAGCGGCGGCACCGTGCCCGCGGGCTTGCCGGATGCCGCCGAATTGACGCGCTTGGCCAATCAGATTTTCCTGGAAGTGCCTAATGCTGGCGAAGCCATCGATACCGTACCGGTCTCGGCGGCAACTGCCGTACCGTTTAATAACGTCAGTTCCGGTTTCGACTCCCGGCCTGGCATCGACGACACGGCTATCTCAGCCTTGGTGCAACGCAGTTTTGCTTTGCCCGGCACAGCGGATTTGCAAACCGCCCTTGCCACACCGTTTGGTAAAACTCAGCCCACCACGCCTAGTACGTCATCGTTTTATTTTATAACCGAGGTATCCGCGTTGGCACGTGCGGCGCAAGTACCGGGTTTGGGTTCCGCGCATCCGCCGTTTGATGTCCATGCGGTGCGGCGAGACTTTCCAATTTTGCAAGAGCGTGTAAACGGTTATCCACTAGCTTGGCTGGATAACGCCGCTACCACGCAAAAGCCGCAGGTGGTGATTGATCGGATTTCCGAGTTTTATCAGCACGAAAACTCCAACATCCACCGGGCCGCGCATGAATTGGCTGCACGTGCTACCGATGCCTATGAAGGCGCACGACAAATCGTCGCGCGTTTTATCAATGCCTCGTCCGCCGATGAAGTAGTGTTCGTGCGTGGTGCTACCGAAGCCATCAATCTTGTAGCCAAAAGTTGGGGTAAGCAAAACATTGGCGCGGGCGACGAAATCGTCATCAGCTGGCTGGAACACCACGCCAACATCGTGCCCTGGCAGCAACTGTGCGCGGAAACCGGTGCGGTACTTAGAGTGATCCCGGTCGATGATAACGGCCAAGTGATTTTGGCCGAGTATCAAAAACTGCTGAATGCCAAAACCAAGCTAGTGTCGTTTACGCAGGTCTCGAATGCTTTAGGCACCGTCACGCCGGCGCAGGAAATGATCGAACTAGCCCACCGGGCCGGCGCTAAAGTGTTGCTGGACGGCGCGCAATCGGTGTCGCATTTAAAGGTTGATGTACAGGCTTTGGATTGCGATTGGTTGGCGTTTTCCGGCCACAAAATCTTCGGTCCGACTGGTATCGGCGTGCTGTACGGCAAAGCGGAAGTTCTGGAGGCTACCCAGCCTTGGCAAGGCGGCGGGAATATGATCGAAGACGTCACCTTCGAGAAAACCGTCTACCAACCCGCACCCGCCAAATTCGAAGCCGGCACCGGCAATATTGCCGACGCGGTGGGTTTGGGTGCGGCGCTGGAATATCTGAACAAAATCGGTATCGAAAATGTAGCCCGTTACGAGCATGAATTGCTGGTTTATGCGATGCATGCCTTGCAAGCCATACCGGGTCTGCGTTTGATCGGCACCGCGCCGGAAAAAACCAGCGTGGCGTCGTTCGTGATAGACGGTCATAGCACTCAAGATATTGGTAAAGCCTTGAATGAGGCCGGCATCGCCGTGCGCTCCGGCCATCATTGCGCACAGCCCATTTTGCGACGCTTTGGTTTGGAAAGTACCGTAAGACCCTCGTTGGCGTTTTATAACACTTACGAGGAAATCGATAGGTTAACGGCAACCCTAAAACGGTTGCAGTGCACTTCTCGGCGGTTTTAGCCTAACATTCTGAGGTCAAGGCGGCATACAGTCTTGACCTCAAATACTCGCGCTGGAAAAACATTTTCAACGTGAGGATGTGCGAAAAAGCCGCTATAAAAAATCTTGGTTCTAGGGTTCTAGGCCTTATATCTAAACGTATCGGTAACGCCAATTATCCTGGCGTTACCGAACATTTATTATCTTAACTACGGGTTTCCGTAGCCAGCTCCAGCGCCGACTGTGGTACGGCTGCCTTGCGTTTTTTCGGCTTAAAGGTTTTGACCAGCCTTTTCCATCCCACCACCAGCGAACTGGCGCCCAGTACCAAACCGAAACCCACCCAGGTCAACATCCAGGCATCCCAGATCGGCCGGTGATACAGCCAACCGAAATCCCAATGATGCAAACCCGAATATAACCAGCGAAACACCCGGCGACTGCGATCCAGCTTGGCTAGCAAGCTACCGTCTTGCGGGTCCAGATAAAACCGGGTGCCGGCTGCGTCTGCCAGCTCTACCACGACCACCGGCAACGGTTTTTCCACCAAGCTTTGATGATGCCGCGGGTAATAATAGCTGTCGTAGTCTTCCAAGAGTTCCTGGCTGGCGATGGGCGTATCTTGCGACACACGCAAGATCGCGTCGGTTACCGAGATTTTATTGAATTGCTGAACCGCCCCATCCACCGCTTGCGGTAATCGCTGACCATCGCGGCCATAAGCCAATAACACTGCTTCGCCACCCAAACGCCGCCAACTCAACTCGACAACATCCTTGCCATCCGCGTTGCTAAGCGGGCCGGGTTGCCAATTGCGCATTGCATCGGGTAACACCTTGCCCAAATATCTGTTCAGTTCTTGCCGTGTGAGATTGGCTTCGGAAAATAATTTGCCGGGATTGGTGTCGATAAATCCGCTCAGCGCCCAAGACAGCGCCACGGTCCCGCCGATCAAACCGCTCCAGAAATGCCATTTAAACCAAAACTCCCGGTACGGTTGCGTACGGCCTTGCGAATAGGTGGGCTTGCCGTTAAATCCCGGCCGCCAGCGCAACCAGCCGATAATCAAACCGGTGATGCACGCGATAGTCGCGCCCAAGCCGGACCACAATTGCACGTCGTGGCGATATTGCCCCAAACCAATGGCCTCCAGAGGTTTGAATAAATGCAGCCAATTGCCGGCATAGTAAAACGCCCTATCGACGCGGGTCGAGGCATGCAGGACTTCGCCGGTACGCGCCGAAATCAACAACTCGTCACCGTCGTCGCTAGCTACCCGATGAAACGGCCGCAAAGCCTCCTGATTACGCAGAATAATCGGGGCTTCCACCGTTTCCACTACTTGCAAATTATGGTTAATACCCTCGCGTTTGAACCAGTCGTCAGCGATGCGTAGCGCCTGCTCCACCGAAGTTTCGCGCAAGCTGCCGTCCAGTGCGGACAGCGCAAAGCGCGCGCCTTTGGTATCTTCCACCAGCCAAAACGGCTCGTCGTTACGTCTTACCAAGCGGGCATCGGCTATACCGACAGACGCTTCGGCCCAATTGCCCGATTCGGTTTTAGCTTGCGCGCCATGTTCACCCATGTTTGCCGGCTTGGATTGATGTTGCGCGGCAAAAAGCTTACGTTGCTCGGCACTGCGGTCCCAGGCTTCGCCCAAGCTCAACCAGCCTACTTCGGGCGCCAGGCTTTCCGCGTGCGCCAATTGCTGGCTGCGGCTTTGCGTGGTCGGCGTCGAATAGATAATCGCAATGCCGGTAAAAAACCAGAAAAACATGAACAAAGCCAACACCACCCCCAGCCAGCGGTGGGTTTCATATAACAACCAATTCAAAGACTTTTTCATTGCCGCCCTCCTAAACGCCCTTTGTTGATGACACTATCCGTTGAAAATTACTTTGCACTTCTCCGCCCCTATACACACTTCCTTAAACTCTTATTGACCAGCCTGCGCGGACTTGCCTAAACCTTGCACAATCTCCAGGGCCTTTTCGACATTTTCGGCGGGTTGCAAGTCGCCGACGCTAGCGACGATTTTGCCGTCCGCCGCTACCACAAACGTGGTCCGGGCTATGGCACCGTGATTGACCTGTACACCGCGACTATCCAAGCGCCCGGTTTTTGATTCGTCCACGCTCAAGCCATAAGCATTGGCAATCTTGCCGTCCGTATCCGAGGCCACCGGAAATTTGCTGGCGCAATAATCAGGATCGGCCGAGAACTCGTTCAACCGCTCGATACTATCCAAGGACACGCCCACGATCGTCGCACCGGCGGCGGCGAATTTGTCGTGATTGATCGCAAAGGTTCTCGCTTGAATATTGCAGCCGCGCCCATAAGCGGTCGGATAGAAATACACCACCACCGGACCTTTGCCGCGCGCTTCCTTCAAGGAATAGGCAAACGGTTTGCCGGCAAACGAGGCTTGGGTCTCGAAATCCGGCGCGACATCGCCTTCTTGCAAGCCGGCCAGCACCGAAAATGCCACTAACAGCGATAATGCGCTTCCCAGAAAAAATCGTTTCATCTCAACTCCGTAAAAAAGATAGGGAATACGTTTCAGTCGAACTCCTAAGCTCGCTACAAGCCCGACAGGTATTCCACTAAGGCATTCAGCTCATCGTCGTTCAGGGACTTGGCAATTTTGTTCATCACCGCTTCCGGACTGTTCTTGCGCTCGCCCAGTTTCCAATTGGTCAATTGACTGCGCAGATAAACCCGGCGTTGTCCGACAATCACCGGATAAATGACGTTATCCGCAATCTTGCCTTTGCCGTTCTCACCGTGACAACTGGCACAAGCAGGCAAATCCCGCGCCGCATCGCCGTTTACAAACAAATTTTTAGCGAGCGGATTGTCGGCGATCCGCTCGCCTCGCATGACTTTTTGGCTGGCAAAATATGCGGCGATGTCGGCCATGTCTTCTTGTGTCAGATCGGCGGCCATCACATTCATGATTTCGTGATTGCGAGCGCCGGATTTAAAATCGCTGAGCTGTTTAACCAGATAGCCGGCGTATTGACCGGCGTGGCTGGGAATTCTGACATCGCCGCTGTTGCCGTCCTCGCCATGACACTCCTGGCAACGTTCGTCAGCCGACTTTTGTTTACCCACGACCGGGTTGCCGTTGCCGATGCGTTGCAAAGAAAGTTCATCGCCCTGCTCCGCTAATACGGTTTTCGCCGAGGCCAATAAGGCAAAGGTACTAACGGCCAGCCACGGGCTGCGGCGGCGCCAATGATGCCTTCCTCCACGGGGTTTGGTGTCGGGCGCCACAGCGCATAGCCAACGGCAAAACCCCATGCCTAGTTCGCCTTCGGTCGATCAGCGGCGAGCTTTTCCACGACTTCCAGTGCTTTGGCGACATTTTCTTCCGGCTTCAAGCCGCCCAAGGTCGCAGCGATTTTGCCGTTCGGCGTGATCACGAAGGTGGTGCGCTCCGCAAAGCCGTGGTTGATTTCCACGCCCCTACTATCGGTTTTACCCGGCGCGGCGGCTTTCACGGCAATATCGTAATTGCCGGAGATTTTGCCGTCGGCATCGGATGCCACCGGAAACTTGCTGGCGCAGTAATTAGGATCGGCGGAAAAGTCGTTCAGGCGCTCGATGCTGTCCAGCGATACCCCGACGATACTGGCACCGGCGGCGGCAAATTTTTCGTGATTGACCGCAAAGCTATGCGCCTGCAAATTGCAGCCGCCGGTATAAGCGGACGGATAGAAATACACGACAACCGGACCGTTTTTCAAAGCATCCTCAAGCGTGTAATTAAAAGCCTTGCCGGCCAGGGAAGCTTGCGCTTGAAAATCCGGGGCTGGATGGCCTTCCGGCAGCGCGGCCATCACCGGCAAAGCAAAGACGGCAGGCAGCAGGCTTTTCAAAAATAAGTTTTTCATCATTTTTCAATTAGAGGGGTTTGTATTTGTCGTGGCAGGCGCCGCGGCATTGTTTGGAAAAGTCGTTGGCGGCCACAGCAGCCGTATCGAAATCGCCAGCCGTCAGTGCATTCTGAATATTCGCCGCCTTGTCCTGATATTCCTTGGCGTTATGCGTGGCGTCGTCAGCGTTGCCACGCTTGGCAAAAAATCCTTCGACCAGTTTGAATTCGTCCTGTAATTGCTTGGCTTGGGTTACCGCGGTGTTGGCGTCCTTGGCGGCAATATTGTTTTGCACTTCCTGAATTTTGGTTTCCACATCATTCATTAACTCTTCGAAATCAAATTCGCTTTCGGCAATCACCGCGCTGCTGCTGAGAACCAACCCAATTCCGAAAAGATAAATCGTCTTTCGCATATCGTTAACCCTGTCGCGGCATTACCCGCCTTATTAAATAATGTTCTCGGAACATCTCTAAAATTCCCTCTTCGCCAAACAGGACTCAAACGACCCACTGTCACCCAAGGCCCCCACAAAGGCCCGGCTGCGCGTATTACCGGGAGATAACCGGCCTGCCGTCCATTGGCCCCAGCCTCCTTGCCGGGATAAACGCTCACCTGACAGCGTCGTCCTAACCCCCTGTTTGATAAAGAAGGAATTTCAGAGATGTCCACATTGGTTCAAATTCGCCTTACCTCGGCCAATAGCCGGCTCGGCGAATCGCTTACCCGAAAGCGCCAAGCCTTCGGGTAGGCTGTTAAAGCTCAACCTTAAGCAATCAGTTCCTTGATCACTTTGCCGTACACCACGGTTGGACGTTCCGAACGGCCTTGATACTTGTAAATCAGCTTCAAGTGATCCAGACCCAACTGGTTCAACACCGTGGCGTGCAAGTCGTAGGTATCGACTTCGGTACCTTTGATAGCTTGTACGCCCAGCTCGTCGGTGCCGCCATGGGTATAACCGGCTTTGACGCCGCCGCCTGCCATCCATTGGGTATAGCCCCAAGGATTGTGGTCGCGGCCGTCGCCGGATTCGCTCCAAGGGGTACGACCAAACTCGGAAGTCCAGACCACCAGGGTTTCATCCAGCAAACCTTTGGCTTTCAAATCTTTCAACAAGCCGGCGATCGGTTTGTCGATAATTTTTGAATGCTTGCTGTGGTTGTCTTCGATGTTTTGGTGCGCGTCCCAATCGCGGCTGTCGCCTTTGATGTCGGTCGGGCCGGATACGACTTGCACGAAACGCACACCGCGTTCGGTCAAGCGTCTGGCACGCAACAACAACTCGCCGTATGGGCGGGTGATTTCATCGTTCAAGCCATACAGCGCTTTAGTCGCGTCGGATTCCTTACTAAAGTCAACCGCTTCCGGTGCGGTTTCCTGCATGCGGTAAGCCAGCTCGTAAGATTCGGTGCGGGCTTGCAGTTCGCTATCGGTTGGATAGTTGGCCGCATGTTGTTGATTAATCTGTTTCAACAAGTCCAGCGCATGGCGTTTTTCCGCGTTAGCCAGATATTCCGGGTTGTTCAAATGCAGAATCGGCGAATTACCGGGACGGAACGGCGTACCTTGATAAACCGCGGGTAAAAAGCCGGATTCCCAGTTGGTCACACCGCCGCGCGGTTCGCGTTTGTCGTTATACAACACCACGTAGGCCGGCAGATTCGGGTTCGCCGAACCCAAAGCATATTGCACCCAAGCGCCCAGTGTTGGCCGGCCGGGGTTCAAGCCGCCGGTGTTCAACTTCATGATGGAAATATCGTGGGTCGCACCAACAGTCACACTGGATTTAATAAATGCCAGGTCGTCGGCATGTTCCGCCAGATTGGGCAGCCAGTCAGAAAACCAGGCGCCGCTTTGACCGTGCTGTTTCCAGTCGCGTTTGGTGGCGATCAATTTAGTGATACCGCCTTGAGTACTGGTTTTGATGCCTTGCAAAAACGAAGCGGGAATACCGGTACCGGCTTGTTTGACCAACTGCGGTTTGTAGTCGTACAAATCCAGCGTGCTGGGGGCACCGGACATGTGCAGCCAGATGACGGTTTTGGCTTTAGGCGCAAAATGCGGCGCTTTCGGCGCTAAAGGATTGGCGCCGGCCAAGGCTTGCAGGGCTGGGTCGTCCGCCAGAGCAGTGGCAATGACGCCACCACCGGGCAGAAAGCCGCTGACGGCCAAGCCACCTAAGCCATAGCCGGTTTTTATTAAAAAATCGCGACGTGATTTGTTGTTCATTATCTAAACCTCTTGAATAGTATTTTGTGTCGGCAACTGCTTCGGGTCCGGTAAGGCGCCTACCGATTTGGCAAACGCCCACTTAAACCGAGTCGTATGTATCGTTAAAACCGGTAGATGAACTCGTTGGAGTTGGCTACCACGTGGACCAAATCCACGAATGCAGCGGCTCTCACAGGGTCACCCAGCGGCTTGTCCTTAACGCCGGCCGGTACGTTCACTTCAAATTTGCCATCCGCCGCCTTAGCGCGAATGATGGCTTCCTGTTCATTCAAGAAGGCCTGCAACGACTCTTTCTCATCGTCCTTCGGTTGCCGTGCAAACAAGATTTGATACAGTCTGCTGATGCGATCTTCTTCGTCTTCACCCGCTTCGTTGATCACCCGACCAGCCAAGGATTTAGACCAGTCGAATATCAGCTCGCTGTTGTACAGAGTCAGGGCTTGCAACGGCGTGGTGGTAACCTCGCGTTTGCTGTGCGCTTCCTGCGGCGACGCCATGTTGAAGGAGTCCAGGATCGGATACGGAATACTGCGCCGGGTAAAGATGTACAAACTGCGACGGTTCTGATCGTGCACATCCTTGGAGGTTTTCCAGGCCGGATCGCCTTGGAAGTTACCGCTGGCGGTGTTAATCGCTTTGGGCAACGGCGGGTACACGCTAGGTCCACCTACTTTTTCTTCCAATTTGCCAGCAGCGGCTAACAAGGAATCCCTGACCTGCTCCGCTTCCAAACGTTGGCGCGGAAACACTGCCAGCCATTGGTTTTCGCCGTCGGCTTTGGCCACATCTTCGCGGTAATCCGAGGATTGGCGATAAACGCTGGACAACAGTATCTCGCGGTGCAGTTTTTTCACGCTCCAGCCGTCGTTGACGAATTTAGAGGCCAGGTAATCCAGCAACTCGGGATGCGTCGGTTTTTGACCGGCTTTACCGAAATCGCTGACGGTGGTCACGATACCTTTACCGAAATATTGATCCCAAATCCGGTTGGTAAATACCCGAGCGGTCAAAGGATTGGTCGGGCTGGTAATCCATTTAGCCAGCGCTGAACGGCGACCGGATGAAAACGGCAACGGTTTGATGTCCGGTTTTTCGTCGGTAATCGCTTCCGGGAAAGCCGGTTGCACTTCTTCCAATGGTTTTTCGTGATCGCCCACCGCAAACACATAGCTAGGCGGCGCATCCGGATGGCCCAGTTCGGTCATCGCCGAAATGGTATTGGAAGACGTGGTAGGTTTCAGATCGTTGAATTTTTTAAGTTCTTTATCCAGTTTTTCCAACTCGGCCCATTGCTCGGCAATCTTTGGATCGCGCGTTTTAGCATCGGTACTTTCGCCTTTTTCCCGGAAATACGATTCCAAACTGCCTTCGTCGGTCACATTAGCCAAACGATGGTTAACCCAACGGTCGCGAGCGTTCCATTGCTCTTTAGGCTTGAAGATCGCTTCCCGCGAGTCGGTCAAATAACGTTCCTTGTGATATTTAAGTGCCTCTTCCCTATGCGTATCGATAATGGCTTTTTTCTTAGCGCGAATCTCTTTAGTCGCCTCTTCCCATTTGGCGTACTGTTGTTCGTAGGCTTTTTCCACCTCACCTTTCTTCGCAGGGATATTGTCTACCGGCGCGATGTTGGCAAAGAACGACTGTAGCGAGAAATAATCTTTCTGACTGATCTTGTCGAACTTGTGGTTATGGCACCGCGCGCACTCCACGGTTTGACCCAGCACTACCTTGCCCACGGTATCGGTAATATCCGTGGTGATTTGGTATTTGCGTTGCACCAAGTCGCGGGAGTTGCTGTTGTCCGGGAATTGCGCCATGAAGCCGGTGGCCACCAAGGCTTGTTCGTCGCCCGGCCACAATTCGTCGCCGGCCAATTGTTCCTGAATAAATCTGCTGTATGGCTTGTCCTGATTAAATGAATTGATCACGTAATCGCGGTAACGCCACATGTTCAAGCGGTCGTTATCGTTTTGAAAACCGGTACTGTCGGCATAACGCGCCAAATCCAGCCATTTACGCCCTTGGCGCTCGCCGTATTTCGGCGAAGCCAACAAACGGTCCGCCAATTTTTCGTAGGCATCAGGCGATTTATCATTAACAAACGAATCGACTTCTTCCGGGGTGGGAATGACACCCCACACATCCAGCGTAGCCCGGCGGATGAACGACGCCCGGTCGGTATCCTGTGAGGGCTTGATACCTTTCGCTTCCAGCGGTGCCAACACAAACGCATCAATAGGGGTTCTGACCCAATCTTTCTGCTGTACCTCAGGCACGGCAGGCGCCTTAACCGGTTGATATGACCAGAGTTTGGATTTGGACTGTCCGGCTGGAGCAGCGGCTTCGGTGGCCGGTTTTTCTTCGGCGGCCTGAGCAGCGTCGGAGAGCGCAAGTGCCAGCCCCCAGACCACCGCGCAATATAGTTTTATTTTCATTGAATTCCTCCAAAATGACAGCTTGATGGAACGAAGCCGGGGCTTAAACCCAACCTCATTCGGAAATTAACCTTTATGCTTATGGCCTTTTCTGTGCTCTTGCTCTTTGGCATGCTCTTCGGGCTTAGGCGCAGGCGGGACGATTTTGGTAATCTTGCCGCCCTCTTCTTCATAGTTTTGCGAACCTATCGCGCCTACTACTTTGAAACCCTTTTCAGCCAGCAAATCGGCAGACTTACCGGCACGGCCGGCGTGATTGGACACGGTGACTATGGAGCGTTCTTTAGGGATAAACGGCAAAGCCTTATCCAGTTCATCGATCTGTACGTTCAAATAGACGGGAAAGGTACCGATCTTGCTGATCTCATCAGGACGGCGTACATCGATAAACAATACTTGCTCAGGCTTGGCGAGTAAGGCATCGATTTCCGCGCGATTCAATTTTGGGGTTTTATAGGTATAAGGCCGCGCGGCCGGCGCCTCGGTTTTTTTACCGGCGTCCGCGTCAGCGGCAAACGCTACCGGAGCCGCCAAGATCAGAGCCAAAAGAGCCGCTGTGGTCGTGTTTTTCATTGCTATGTCTTCCTGTTATTAGTTGCTAACTGCACGGTTTATCGCGCTTGAATAAGGTTCCTCATTTGGTAAAAAGCAACTAGCATGCCACTCGAAAAATATCCGCCATAAAAAACCATCACCAGCTTGTTAATCATTGATTTAACACGTGATATTTATTTCAAACCACTCTCGATAATGCTTGATAAATCCCTGAACACCCAAGCACAGCCCAAGCAACTGGTGGAAATTCAGCAGGGTCGCAACATGCCCTGTTGCTGGGCTAGCACCACACCAACCGTTGAATGATCCGGCCGGATTGATCCTTGGCGCGCCGTTCGGGCTGAGCTCGTCGCAGCCTGAAGCGCTTGGCGCTTCGACAATACTGTCAACGGCGGAAAAACGAGCGGTATTTACGGTTGACGTTAATAAAGTTGCTTGGGTCTATAAGAAAGGAGACGTACAGATAGGCCAAGCAGGAACGCTGTAACTTCACGACCTTCGGCACTAAGAGCCGAGCCAATACGCCGGACAAAAAAAAACGGGCTAAGGATCAATCCTTGCCCGTTAGAGGTTCTCACCACGAGAGCTTGATGAAATGCTTGGGGCCCTTAAGTCCCGTTTTAAGGGCTGTTTGAGATACTCCGTCAAATCGGCTATTTCGGCCGACTGCTAATACCTGCCGAGAGCAGCGGAATTTTGTAAGCCGCGCCGCGACCGACGACATACAGGGTTTTCTTGTCCACACCCGCAAAGGCCAGGTTCTGCGGCTTTTTGGGTAATGGAATCACGCCCAGGCTCTCACCTTTAGCGCTGATGATTTCTACACCGGCGTTGGAAGCAACATACAACCGGCCTTCATCGTCCAATGCAATACCGTCGGCACCGCTGGACCACGTGCCGTCTTCGCCTTTTTTCCAACCCTCCAGTTTGGCGAAATTGCGCCGATTCTGAATCGAACCGTCCGCAGCAATATCGTAAGCCAGGATGTGTTCGCCTTGGGTATTGGCGACGTACAAGACTTTTTCGTCCTTGCTTAATTGAATACCGTTGGGCCGTTCAATGTCGGTCGCCAATTGTTTAAGCTCGCCGCCGGGTGAAATATAAAACACGCCGGGATGCGACGGCGGCGGATTGGGATTGTCCTTGCTCGGCCGGGTGCCGCTATCGGTAAAGTAGATACCGCCATTGCTGGCGCGCACTAAATCGTTAGGACGTTGAAATGCGGTGCCTTGATAGTTTTCGGCCAAGGTATTTTTCTTGTTGGCCGGATAGACTACGCCGACCTTGGTTTTGACGGTTTGTACCGCGACGATGTCACCGTCGGGCGTTAACGCCAGGCCGTTGGCGCCGTTGGAATTTTCCAGAAACGTCGAGACTTTATCGTCCGTGCCGATCCGTATGATTTTGTTGGCTTGGGTTTCGGTGAACAATAAACTGCCGTCACTATAACCAATAGGTCCCTCGGTCCCGTTAAAGCCGTCTTTGATCAGCTCGGCTACCACACCGCCGGCGGCGACGCCGGGAATTGCCGGGGTAACCGGGTCGTCGGCGCTGGCCGCCGCCGCATAAATCAACGCGCTAAATCCCAGTAAATAGAAGTGTTTAGATAACATCAGTATTTCCTTTGCAAATGTTTCGATAAATCAGTTTGCCGGACGGCATTCTGGCCGTCCGGCGCGTGTAACAATTAGAACTTGGCTCTAAAGTGCACCCCGTAGTAACGCGCATCGCCGAATGAAGCACTCGCCGCGCCGGTACCGGAAAAGTTACTGGCATTGGTAAAGTAGATCGTGTCGAAAATGTTTCTACCCACCAAGTCCAGGTTGTACTTGCCATTTTTAGTACCCAATCCAATCCCGCCATCGGTGACGTGATAGGCGTCCTGCTTGCCATAGCGCGACAAACTGGCGTTATAGTTAGCTGCGGATTTAAAGCTGTCGATCAAATACGCATGCCATTGCAAACCGTAGTCGTTACCGTAACCAAAGGTTAAAGGCGCCCGGTAATCTATCCCGTAGTTAGCAGTAAACGCCGGCGCGTTCGGGATGGTTTTGCCGGTTTGATCGCAATATCCGGTGTTATTCGCTTCTGGTGGGCAAGGCGCGTTGGCAAAGTCGGTGTAAATGGCTTTGTTATACGAGCCGTTCAGGAACACATTCAAACCTTGGGTAATATCCCAATTGGTTTCCAATTCGATACCGCGTAATTGAATACCGCCGATATTGCCCAGTTGCGTCAAGAATTGACCGGCCCGCAATGGGTCAGCCGCCACCAGCTGCGATTGATAACTTTGAATATCGGTTTGGTACAAGTTGACGTTGAATACCAGCTTGCGATCCAGCAAAGTGCTCTTGAAACCAAATTCGTAGTCCATCACGTCTTCCGGTTTGACGTTTTCCGTAGCCCCAGTGTTAAAGTTGAACTGCGCCGCCCCGGATTTTTGACCGCCGGCCACTGAACCGTAGACCATCAAATCTTTATTCACTTTGTAACTGGGGTTAATCAACCAGTTTTGCGAATTCTGATCGAAACCTTGCCGCGGAGCATCCCATTCCGGACCCAGACGGTTACTGCGAATAGCCTTGGCCGCAGCAATCTGCGCGGCATTGGCACCCACGGAGGCACCCAAAGCATCTAAATCCACACCGCCCAAATTCCGGCTATAACCGGTGTTTTCCCGACGTTCAAAGGTATTGCGCAAGCCTAAGGTCAAGGTCGCATCATCGGTGACATGCCAGTTGATCTGACCGTAGCCGGCATAGCTATCGGTGGCAGGCACCACGTTTTGCGTCAACATGGTATCGCGCATGGACGCCGCCAATAATTGCCGGGACGCCGGGCTGGCATTCAACAGCGCGTACTGGCTATTGCTGGCATGGAACGCGCCGGCATCCACCCCAAAAAGGCGTTGATTAAAGGTATTGGCGATAGCACGCATCGCAAACACCCCGAACTGGTAATCGATGGGTCCAGGGTCTTTAGACGCCAATCTGAGCTCCTGCGACCATTGCTCATTTTTAACAGTCCAACCGGAAATCCGTTCAACGTCTGCGGTACTTGACTCGCCATCATGATTAGGTTCAAACAACGCATCCCGATAAGCGGAAATCGAGGTCAACCGATGTCCTGCCACATCCCAGTTGATTTCCGCCGACACCCCGGAACCATCGCCGCGCGATTGGCGCCTTTCGTTGTTCGCCATCGCTCTGGGATCACCAATCACGGTCACCGGTTGGCCATTGGTTCGCAGTGTATTGAACCAATCCCTGGCCAACCGCGAACTGAAGGTCGTGGTTCGCAGGGTGCCATCGTCAAAGCGCGTAGGATCGGCGATGAGGGGTTGCACGCTCATGGTTTGAGTCGAGGCAGTTTTATCGACAATCACCCGCGCGCTCAAATCTTCGCTCGGCGTAAACAGAAACTGTAAACGCCCACCCAACGCATTGGTTTCGCCTAAATCCCCCTCACTGCGATGCACATCCAAATTTTTCACAAAGCCGTCGCGCTTATCGATAAACCCGGAAGCGCGATACGCCAACAAACCCGGCAAGATGGTACCGGTAGCGCCGAATTTGCCTTGCAGGGTATCCCTATCCCCCGCGAAGCCATCCACGTAATAACTGTTCTTGAATGAAGGCGCTTTAGTGGTAATGTTCAGCAAACCCAGGTTGCTGTTTTTACCTTGCAGCGTACCTTGCGGACCACGCAACACTTCCACTTGATCCAAATCGGCAAAGTTGGCCCACGCCGCCCCTGCCCATGCCCGCCAGACGTTATCCACCATCACGCCAACACTGGGCTCCATGGATTCGTTACCGCTGTTTTTGCCCAAACCCCGCAAAGCAATACTGGTTTGCCGGGCGTTGGCCGAGGTCACACCCAAGTTAGGCGCACGCCGGGAAAAATCTTGTACCGACACCACGTTATCCCTCTCCAGCGTTTCCCGATTGATTACCGCCACCGGAATCGGTACCTCCTGCAACTTCTCTTCCTTACGCCGAGACGTTACGACCACTTCCGACAGGTTTTGCGGCTCGTCGGCCTTTTCTTCCGGCTCCGGCTCAGCGGCGGCTACGACATTGTCCGGCTCCTGGCTGGCTTGCGCAGCCGGATCGTTAACAGCAGGCGCCGGCGCGGCCGCCACGCCTCTTTTAAGTAAATCCTGCTCACGCCGTTTTGAGGCTTCCAATTCCCGGCTCAAGCGTTCAACCTGTGCTTGTAAATCGTTCACTTTGGTATCGGCAACCGCTTTATTACCGGTCTTTTTCGCGCTTTTTTTAACCGGCGCCGTTTGGGCGGTCGCATCGCTAGCAATCAGCATTGAACCACCCGCAATAGCCATTGCCACACATACCGACAAACCGCGCCGATTGCTAATGTGCAGCGGCACTTTCACCGATTCAATGTTGTCTGCCGACAGACTCCCAATTAAATTTTCCTTCACGATCTCACCTATGCGAATGTTACAAAAACCAATTCGAGCCAACGCCACGACGACGCCCGCGATTCGAACTTTCTGTAACGCTCAACGCAACGACCGTGCCACAGGATGATAAACATCCGCCTAGCCATCCATTAATTAGATTTAAACAATTGAATTTAATAACTAACTTTAAGACCCAATTTATCTATCTTGCTAACATCATGAGAACGCCGCCAGCTGAAAAACTGTTGAAAGGTCATCAGCCTTTGCTGACTAACTGCCCGCCAATCAACAGTTTCATTTCCAGGTTACGAACTGGTGTCAAGCGTGTTTTTTGGTCAACCTACCATCTTAAATTTTCCCGCTTAGCTGAATACCGAACCAACGCGGATAAGGATCCGGCGCATAGGAATTCCAGCCAATTTCGTGATTTCTATCGTTGAAGATGTTTTTACCGATCAGGCTCAAGTCCCAGTGCTTGTCGCGGGTACCGATACCGATCGCCGCGTCCGTTCTGGCTCTATCCTCTACCCAACCGTAGGCCGATAAGGTATCGCTATTATTGAACTCGGTTTGGTAGTTGGTATTAAAGCTGGTGTGCGCTATGTATTTGCTCTCGAAAATCGGCTTGGAATATTCGGCACCGACGTTAAAGTTCCATTTGGAAGCACCGGGTAGATACTGGCCGGTCATATCGACGTAATCCCCGGTCAGATAACCCAGCTCATCGGGTTTAGGTGCATTTTTGTAATCCAGATATTCGGCAACGTTATAGGCGCCGTTGAAACGGATCGACAAATCGGGAATGGTGTTGATCACGCTGTCCAACTCCACGCCGTGCACCCGCACCCGACCGACGTTGCCTTGCGTCGTGGCGTAGGCTGTCAGGCCGGAACCACCGGGCGCCAGGTTGACTTCGGTTTGGAATTGGTCCACCACCTGAACCGCTTGCTGGTAGTTCTTAATATCCATGACAAACGCATCGACATTAAGCACCACCGACTTATCCAGCCAAAAGGATTTAAAACCGAGCTCTAGGGCATGAGTTTCTTCCGGTTTGACGGTGAACGGCAGACCGTTGACCGGCGCAATCGATCCCGATTTCTCGCCGTATTGCCAGGACAAATACGTCGTCAGGTCTTCATTGATTTTGTAGCTGGGCGTCAATTGCGCGGTATACAGTACATCCCGGTAGTTATCCTCGACGGTTTGATTCAAACGGCCGATTTGCGAGGCACGCAAGGTTTTGGCATTGGCGACCATGGTTTTTTGCGCGGCGGTCAACGCCGAATAGCTGGAGCCGCCAAAGTATCGAGCCGCCAAGGAGTCGGCCAGCGCGGTTTGCTCGGCGCTGTTCACCACAGTATCGCCGGCTACCACGCCGGTTTGCGCAGCGTTGAGTTTTCCGTAATTGCTTGTCGATCCGTAGAAGGTGTTGGTCACTGTTTTATTGGACCCATCGGGATTTTTGTCGATCACCCCGTCGCCATCCTGATCGACGGTAAACGACTGCGCCGTATCGGAATTAAAACCGCCGGTGGCCACATCACGCACCGCCACTGGATTAAAGGCGCCACCAACGCCATTTCTGGCAATGTTCTTAAAGTTGCGCGACGTACGGTCTTCATGCGTGGCGCGTACCCCGGCGGTAAGGGTGAAATTGTCGGTAAAGTGCAAATCCGATTCGCCGTATATGGCACCGGATTGGGTACGAATCTCGGTAGACTCGAAGGTGCGCGCATCCTGCAACAGGTCTTTCAGGATAGCCTCGCCGGCGCCGCGATTGGTGCCGGCGTTTCTATATAAAGCATTGTACTGGCCGTTGGTGGCAAACCAGGCCCCGGCGTCGGCGCCCCAGCCGGCTTTCGAGTCCACATTATCCTTGGTCCACAAACCGATCACGCCGGCCTTGTAATCCAAAAAGCCGCCCGGTTTGTTGACGATTTTAAATTCCTGCGTCCATTGATTGTATTTAACCCCGCCGCCGCCATCGACGCTGATGTCAAACGGCGTACCTTCGTCGTTGTGCGCATCAAAGCGATATTCGCGCACCCCGGTTCTGGAGCTCAACACATGATTGCCGACTTCCCAGTCGATTAACGCCGCTGCGCCCTGGTTATTGACGGTTTGGCCTTTGTTTTGATCGAACCAGACGGTGCCGCGTTGTTCGCCGCCGATATAATCGTTATAGGTAAACCCTCTGTTGGCAAAGTACTGGCCGGCCGCCGCTCTTGAACCGACGGCGCTGATCGCCCCCGGACTGGTGGTATCGGTCAGCGCAAATTGGTTGCTATGACTGAAATAGCCATTGAGTTTGGAGTAGGCGGATGTGCCGTTTCTATCCGTGAGACTACCGTCGGCAAACCGAAAAGGCTGATCATGATAGAAGGTCAAACCGTTTTGTACCTGTGGTTGCTTCGGCTCGAAGTCGGCGATAAAGCGTGCCGTTAAGTTTGAGGTTGGGGTAAACAGCAACTGCGCGCGCCCGCTCAGGCGATCGCGGTTATATAGTGTGTAGTTTCTGTCGTATTCGTTTTCATAAAAACCCCGCGCCTTATCGACGATGAATGATCCACGCCAGGCCAGAAAATTATCGATCACCGTCCCGCCCAAAGCACCTTGCAATATCAAGGACTCCCGTTGCCCATAAGCGGCGGACAATTCCGCTGTCGGCGCGAATGTCGGCAATTTGGAGGTGACGTTCACTTTACCCGAGCTTGCGGCCAAGCCGCCCTCGGTACCGCGCGGCCCGCGCGTGACTTCCACCGCTTCCACGTCGTAAAAACTGAAGTTAGCCAACTGCGTCAAGGCATACGGTACACCGTCCACCGTCACGCCGACGCTGGGATCCTGGGTTTCCGTAAAACTTCTTTTCCCCAAACCGCGCACCGATAGCGAGGCGCCGCGGGTATTGTTTTGATTGAATTGCACGTTGGACGCGCGGCGGGTGATGTCGCCCAAGTCCCTGGACAGTTCCCGATTAAGTTCGGTGCCGGATACTACCGATACCGATTGCGCGACTTCGTGTAATTTCGCCAATTTGGGTTTGGCCTTTACTACCACTTCGCCCAAATCCGCTTTTTGATCGTCATCGTTCTGGGCTAACTCGGTTGCCTGCGCTTCGTTCGGCGCGGCAACTGTTTCCGCGATTGGTGCACCGGCATTAGTAGTTCCGGCAGCTGCGGTGCCCGCTGCGCCTTTCTTGATAAACTCCAATTCTCGTTGTTTGGCGGCGGCAAGCTGCTGACGCAAAGCTTGATTTTCCGCTTCCAAATCGCTGACCGCTTTGCTGTTGACGGTTTTGGTTTTGCTGTTTTTTTTCGGTGCGGCTTCCACATCGACTGCAGACGCCATGGACACACCGGCGATAGCCATTGCGACGCAGGTCGATAATCTACGTCGCGCACTGATTGCTTGAGGAACCCCATCCTGTCGAGTAGCGCTTATTGAAAAAGCACTTGTTAATTTATCGCTCACTGTGTCACCTAAACGAATGTTAAAAAAATCGATAAAAACTAACGCTAATACTGTGCCGTCTAAAACCATATCCGGCTTTAACATCGTTTTTGCAATAGGCATGCCAGCAATATTAAATGCGCATTGAAGGGAAATAATCCCGGAAAATATATTTATAAAATACTGTTTTATATGAACATTTAAATTAATTACTCGTGATCAACCGGAAATATTAACAGCCAATTCACGCGCTGTTTTTATCAAACGCTGCTGAAACTCAAACAATTACTGCTGGCGACATGAACGGCCTTTGCTGTTAGGCTGAACGAGCATTGCTGATCGACTGAAAGACGTCTGCTGAATTGGAAATACTTTTTGCTGATGGCCTGCACTTGGCTCAACAAGTTTGGCCAAATCCATCGACCCCCTCTGCCGTTTACCCTAAGGCTTACTGGAAAAATACCGCGCGTGAGCACTGGCGTGCTAATGACAAAGCCTTGAAATACCGGCCCTTGTATAGCTTATGGCTTTTTGCGGTCAGATATTTGGGGAGCAACCCGGATAAAACAACATATTGGCTTGATCATTGCTTAACACCAAAAGCAATAGCAAACACCCCTATATAAAGGAATAAAAAATGACACAAATCAGACCCTCCGCAAGCGCGCAGGGAGGCAAAAAGAACCGGGCATCGCGCAAAAACCAGGCTTGGCAACAAGCCACGTTGATTGCGTTAGGCACGGCCCTCAGCGTCTCGGCATTATCCGGACCGAGTGTTTTTCCCACTGGTACCACGCGCTACGATCCCAGCAAAGCCTACAACTCATTTGTTTTGTTCAGCGGTGGCGATAACCTGGCACATTTGATCGACTTAAACCGCAATTCCGTTCACGAATGGCCGGATGCCGCCAGCCACAGCACGTTGATTAATCCAGCCGTGAACGGCGGCAAGCTTGGACATGTATTTATCACGCAGGAAACCACTGAGGGTAAAGGTACGGATCTAGTGCCTGGCCAAATCAGCAAAAAGATCACCAAAACCATCGCCGAACTGGACTGGGACGGCAAAACCGTCTGGAGCTTCGGCGACAAAGCGCCTGGCGGTGCCGCGCAACAACATCATGACTGGGCCAGATTACCCAACGGCAATACCGTGGTATTGGCTAACCTCGTGCATCCGGTGAAAGGCTTTAAGCAGCCGCAAGTGTTGGACGACGTGATTTACGAAGTCAATCCGGCGGGCGAAGTGGTTTGGAAATGGATTGCCTCGGAGCATTTGCAGGAGTTCGGCTTCACGCCCGCCGAACTTAAATTGGTCCGCAATGCCGAGATTGCCGATTACCTGCATGTCAACAATCTGAAAGTAGTTGGCCCAAATCATTGGTATGCCGCCGGCGACCAGCGCTTTCATCCGGATAATTTGTTGATCGACGCGCGTAACGCCAATTTCATCATCATCATTGATAGAAAGACCGGCAAAGTGGTCTGGAACCTGGGGCCGCACTACCCAGCCGCGTCCATTGAAGAACAACAAGCCCGCAAGGTGCCGCGCCCGGTCGATCAAATCAGTGCCCAGCACGATGCGCATATCATTCCGGAAGGCTTACCCGGCGCCGGGAATTTATTAGTGTTCGACAATCAAGGCATCGCCGGTTATCCGCCCGCTCCCGTGCCGCGTACCGGTGGTTCGCGCGTATTGGAGATAGATCCGATCAAGAAAGAAATTGTCTGGCAGTACACAGGCGAGAGCTCGGGCGGCCCCAGTTGGTCGTTTCGTAGCACCCATATCAGCGCTGCCCGCCGCTTGCCTAACGGGAATACTTTTATAGACGAGGGCCAGAGTGGACGCTTATTTCAAGTGACAACCGACGGCGACATAGTCTGGGAATATATCAATCCGTATTTTCGTACCGGTAAGGATGCTTTGACCGGCCGGGCCACCGCCAACAACTCGGTATATCGCGGCCAACCGGTGCCTTACGATTGGGTACCGGCCGGCACACCGCATAGTGAAAATCCGGTCAGTGCGCCTGATTTGAGCAAATTTCGACTACCGATAGCCAGTAACAAACCCTAAAACAACTTGGTAAAAACCCAGGTACGCGGTATGCAATTTTAAAACCATGGGTTTCGGGGTATCCGGTCGTGATGTTTGGTAGACGGGTTACTACCATTAAGTTTAACGGAACGGACACTCCACAACCGGATACCCCGAAACCCATGGCACGAACACCCTATAATTTGGAGACTAAGATGTTAGGTAAACCTATTCGACCAACGTTATCGCTACCGATCTTGACGGTCGCGCTATGCTGCGCGTATAGCTCGGCGGCAGCTTTGGAACTCGACCCCAAAGCCATCAACATCAAACTGCCCGAGCAGATTAATTGGGTGGCAAACCCCAGCGGCTCGGAGAGCGCGGTATTGGTAGGCGATCCCAGCAAGCCAGGCCTGTATGTCGTACTGAACAAGTGGAAGGCTCATCACAATAGCAAGCCGCATTCACACCCGAACGACCGTTTCATAACCGTGATTTCAGGAACATGGTGGGTAGGCACCGGCACGGATTATGATCCGACGCATTTGCAAGCGGTGCCGGCGGGCAGCTTCGTCACCCACTACGGCAACGAAATCCATTATGACGGTGCCAAAGACGAAGACACGATTCTGCAGATTGTCGGCATAGGCCCGGCTACGTCTACCCCGGCCCCTGCAAAATAGCAGGCAGCTCGCCATCGGCGAGCTGTCTAAGATTACTCTTCGCTTTCTTCGTAGGCGACGGCCAATTTTCTCTGACCATTGGCCAACATGCCATACAAGCCTAGTTTGTGCCGTAGGACATTGCGGCTTATATCCAGCAAGCGCGCGGTTTGCACCTGGTTTTCTTCGCAAAACTCGAACGCCGTACGAATCACGGTTTCTTCGATAATATCGAATAACTTAGGCGGCGCTTGTTCGCACAAACGTAGTAGCGAACTCTCCAGCGACGAAGTGGAAACTGTCGGTCCGGTCTGCGAAGCTCGCACACCGGATAACTTAAAGTCCTCCGGACGCAAGCGATTGCCGGGGCAGACCAACAATGCTCTATGCACGGCATTTTCCAACTCACGAATGTTGCCGGGCCAATCGTAATTTAACAAGGCCAACTCGGTGGATGGCGATAATTTGATTTCGCCGTAGCCCAGGCGGTCGCCGTAGACTTTCAGAAAGTGCCTGGCCAAAGGCAAAATGTCGCCCGGACGTTCCCGCAACGGTGCCAAATGAATCGCCGCCACATTAAAACGGTAATACAGATCGGCGCGAAAATGCGACGCCGCCACCGCTTCTTCCAAATTAACATTGGTAGCGGCGATGACTCGAACATCCACCGGCGACGGCGTGCGCGAACCCACCTTGACCACTTCCCTTTCCTGCAATACCCGCAATAATTTCGCTTGCAAGCCCAGCGGTAAATCGCCGACTTCGTCCAAAAACAAACTGCCTTTATTGGCGGTTTCGAACCAACCTTCTTTGGTATTTAAAGCGCCGGTGAAAGCGCCTTTTTCGTGGCCGAACAATTCGCTTTCGATCAGGTTTTCACTGAGTGCCGCGCAATTCAGAGCCCCGAACGGTCCTTTGGCGCGCTTGCTCAGTGCATGCACATGTCTGGCGACCAATTCCTTGCCGGTGCCGGTCTCACCGATGATCAGCACTGTCGCATCGCTAGGCGCGATCCGCTCGATGTGCTCCAACAGTTTTCGTGAAACCGGATCCTCGAACACCATCGCTGTGGCTCGCACCGTGTGCGACAGCTGTCGTAATTGCAATTCGTCAAATGCCAATAATGTCATACGGTTTCCCCTTTACTGCGAGCAACGATGCCGCCACTCAAAAATTGTTCCATGAAAACTCTTTTCCTAAGATGTCAAAAATAGTGATTCGTCAGCGGCATCGCAAATCAACTGCCGATACGCCAACGCCAAACAAAAATCAGCCTTACCGTGCCGAAAGTCAGCCTACACATCGGCACCAGCGCCGAGCACAGACCAAAAAAAAGCCAGCAGTCCTTTGGGGACACACTGGCTTCCGGCGATCCGGTCAGCAGAAGTGGATGTTATGGAGACAAAATGCTCGGAAAATAACAGCGAGATACCAGGCTCTAAGCATGGTTCATGCCACTTCGTGTTTTCAGCACATCATAAAGGATTACAGGTTTTTGCGAAACCCAAATGTTGCCACAGCAACATAATCTGCTGATTTAGTGTTGATATTTCAACATATTTTCATAGGCCTGCATTTTACTGGCCGGACATTGCGTTTTTTCGCGCTAATCCAATGAACTTGGGCTTTTTCAACAAGCCCGGTCAGCCAAAATCGCTGCTTAAACATGCCCACTATGTTGCAGCCTGTTCGTATACCAGCAGCATTTGCTGATTCAATGCTGGTAGATCAGCATTTTTTGGGATAGTTGCCGTTGACCCGCCTGCCTCCATACTCGGTAACTAAAACCAGTGTTGTTGATATGCCAGGAACACAGCGGCACTTAGGCTTATTCCAGTGCTCACTCGGCAGATTGGCCCTTATCTTGCTGAAGACCGCCGTGAGAAGGCTAAGTCAAACTCATTAAGCGACTTAATCTAATATCCGCAACTTTCAACTTTGGAGCAAAACATGGGCTTGAGCATTCCCCACCTATTAGTAGTTTTAGCGATTGTGGTCTTGGTGTTCGGCACCAAGCGCTTGAAGAATGTCGGCGCCGACTTGGGCGATGCGATCAAGGGATTTCGTACAGCGGTAAAGGAAAGTGAAGAAGCTGAAGAGGCCAAGGCGATTACCCAACTCTATCAGGAAGAATTATCCGGTGATTTGATAGGCAAAGCTGACCGCACCAAAGCCTGATACGCCGGCTTGCTGTTCTCAGGCGAACGCGCTTAGACCCGCGCCCTGCTGCCATAGCAACAGCTATTGATCGCCGCCTGTTTGCACACCAACAGCTTGGAACATTTGCCCGGCAAAAATTATGCTGCTGATTCTCACGTAAGCTCAAGCCCATGCAGGACACTATGCTTGGAAAAACCGGTGGAGATTGTTTGGAACAGCACTTGCTTAGGACAAGCACTAAATTGCCTTTGCCGGATAAACGCTAGTTTTAAAACCGGCCAGACCTCGCTAACCAATCGGATCTCCCGAGAAATCCATGTGGATCGTTAATATTGCTTTACGCCGCCCCTATACCTTTATTGTGGCGGCGCTGTTGATTCTATTGTCTACACCCTATGTGTTGCGGAAAATGCCCACCGATATTTTCCCAACCATCGATATTCCGGTGGTAGCGATGCTCTGGCAATACAACGGGATGACCGCCAAGGAAATAGCCGACCGCTTAACCACCACGGTCGAGCGCTCCATGGCCTTGATCGACGGCATTGAACACAGTGAATCTTTGTCTTACGGCGGGGCGGCGGTGGTTAAAGTATTTTTCCACCCCGGCACGGACATCCGCACCGCCATCGCCCAGGTGATGTCCAGCAGCAACTCGGTTTACCGCTCGCTGCCGACCAATGTGGCACCGCCGCAAGTCATTCAATATTCGGCGGCCGATCTGCCGTTGGTGCAGTTGGGCATTTCCAGTAGCGTCGTCCCGGAAACCGATGTCAACGATCTGGTGAATAATATCGCCAGAACCGCATTGCAATCCAAACCCGGCGTAGCGATGACGAATCCGTTCGGCGCGAAAAGCCGGCAGATTACGCTGGATGTCGACGCCGCGGCCCTGTTGGCGCGCGGCCTGTCGCCCGCCGATTTAAACGATACCCTGGCCGCGCAAAACCTGATCCTGCCCACCGGCACCGTAAAAATCGGCACCAACGAATACGACGTCAGCCTGAATGGCGCGGTGGCGGCGATACCCCGGCTCGCCGACCTGCCGGTCCGCACCGTGAACGGCGTAACAACGCTGGTCCGCGACGTGGCAACGGTGCGCGACGGCGCCGCACCGGTTACGACCATTGCCCGGCAAAACGGCGAGCGTGGCATATTGACTTCGATCTTCAAGGTCGGTCGCACCTCGACGCTGGAAGTGGTTGAACACGTCCGGCAAACCATTCCGAAAATGCTCGACCTAATGCCGGAAGGCATCAACATGCGGCTAATGTTCGACCAATCGCTGTTCGTGAAAGCCGCCATCGGCAACGTGCTGCACGAAGCATTGATCGCCGCCGGCTTAACCGCCGCAATGATCTTGCTGTTTCTGGGCAACTGGCGCACCACCTGCATCATCGCGGTATCGATACCGTTGTCTATCATGTGCTCGCTAATTGCCTTGTATCTTGTCGGCGAAACCATCAATCTAATGACGATGGGTGGCCTGGCCTTGGCGGTGGGGATTTTGGTGGACGACGCCACCGTGGAAATCGAAAACATCGAGCGGCAAATGCTGCTGGGCAAGAACCCCCATCAAGCCATCCTGGACGGAGCCGCGGAAATCGCGATGCCGGCGCTGGTCTCCACGCTTTGCATCTGCATCGTGTTCGTACCGATGTTTTTCCTGTCCGGCGTGGCCCGTAGCCTGTTTGTGCCGATGGCGGAAGCGGTGGTGTTCGCGATGTTGGCCTCTTATGTGTTATCGCGGACCTTGGTGCCGACGCTGGCGATGTATGTCATGTCCGGCCATCACGGCCATACCGATGCACCGCCGACCAACGCGCTAGCACGGGGCTTTCAACGTCTGCATCACGCCTTCGAGCGCGGCTTCGAACAGTTTCGCGGCCACTATCTGATCCTGGCCAGCCACTTGCTGAAACACCGTTTGCGTTACAGCTCGGCGATTTTAGGCTTTTGCCTGGCATCGCTGGGTTTAGTGCCGCTATTGGGAGAAGATTTGTTTCCGGCGGTGGACGCCGGGCAGATTCGCCTGCATGTCCGTGCGCCTTCCGGCACCCGCATTGAGGAGATGCCGCAACACATCGATGCGGTGGAAAAAGTCATTCGCGGCATCATTCCCGCCGAAGAAATCGCCGATCTGCTCGACATCATCGGCGGCCCCTACAGCACCCGTAACACCTTGTTCGGCAATTCCGGCACCGTGGAAACCGCCGACACCGAGATCATGATTTCACTGCGTCCGGGCGACCACGCGCCCAGCGCCGACTATATCAAGCGCCTGCGCGCAGAACTGCCCGGACAATTTCCCGGCCTGGAATTTTTCTTCCAACCTGCCGACCAGGTTAGCCAGACCCTGAACTTCGGTGTACCGGCGCCTATCGACATCCAGTTCATCGGCGGCAAGCCGGACGAGGTGATGCCGCAGGTCATCGCCTTGCAAAATCGCTTGCGGCAAATTCCCGGCATCGTCGATGCACATATTTACCAGCGAATGAACCGGCCGGCATTGGACTTGGAAATGAATCGCCAGCAATTACAGCAACTGGGTTTGTCGGCCCGCGATCTGGCGCAAAACCTGTTGCTGACCCTGAGCGGCAGCATGCAGACCGCGCCGTCGTTCTGGCTAAATCCGGCCAACGGTAACTCGGTTAATATCGGCGTGATGGGTAATCCGCTGGACTTGGACAATCTGGACGCCTTGATGCGCACGCCGGTGGGCGGCGGTAACGGCCAACCGCAATTACTGGGCAATCTGGTCAAATTGAAACGCACCGTATTACCGGTCGCGGTAACGCATTACAACGCCAATAATGTGTTCGATATTTACGCCAGCGTTGAAGGCTGCGATCTGGGTTCCGTAAGCCGGAAAATCGAGACGCTGGTAGCCGACAGCCGCAGCCATTTGCCGCGCGGCGTCGATTTGAGCGTGCGCGGCCAGATCGAAACTCTGAAAAGTTCGTTTACCGGTTTGGGCGCCGGCTTGGCCGTAGCAATTGTGATGCTGTATCTGTTGCTGGTAGTCAATTTCCAATCCTGGCTGGACCCGCTGATTATCGTCAGCGCCCTGCCCGCCGCGCTGGCCGGCATCGCCTGGACCTTGTTTTTGACCGGCACCACTTTGAGTATCCCGGCCTTGACCGGCAGCATCATGGCCATGGGCGTGGTCACCGCCAATAGCATTTTATTGGTGTCGTTTGCCCGCACCCGTCTGGCAGAAGGTGTACCGCCGGTGACGGCAGCGTTGGAAGCAGCGGCTACCCGGCTCAGACCGGTGCTGATGACCGCCTTTGCGATGATCGTCGGCATGTTGCCGATGGCCGTCGGCTGGGGCGAAGGCGCCGAACAAAACGCACCGCTGGGCCGCGCGGTGATAGGCGGCCTGGCCTTTGCCACCGTGTCTACTTTACTGTTCGTGCCGCTGGTGTTTGCCGGCACTCATCGCTGGCTGGCGCACCGACTTTCGCATCGCACAACCTTTGTAACTCCCTAAAATCATATGAATAGCATCCCTTCATCACCCTTTGCGCGACCATCCACCGACCATACGCACCGCACCCTGCTGGTAGTAAAACGGCTGGGTTTGGGGCTATTGTTATTGCTCCTGCTGGCCGGCACCTGGCGCCTGGCGCAAAACCTGCAGCAAGCGGAAACCTTGCAGGCGCAAACAGCGGCGAGTCAGCAGCGCAGCGTCATCGCCGCTCATTCAAGGCCGGGCGAGGCGACCCGCAAATTGGTATTGCCTGCCAGTTTGCGTGGCAACACCGAAACCCAACTCTATGCGCGCAGCAACGGCTACTTAAGCGTCTGGCACAAGACCATAGGCGATCAGGTTAAGAAAGGTGACTTGTTGGCGGTCATCGACGTGCCCGAACTGGAACAGGAATTAGCACAATCGCGCGCCGCGCTGGCTCAAGTTAAAGCCCGATTGGAACTGACCCGCACCACCCTGCAACGCTGGACGCAATTGAACGGCACCGACAGCGGCACCCAACAGGAATTTGACGAAAAACGCAGCGCGTTCCTGCAAGCCGAAGCCGATTTCTCCGCCGCGCAAGCCAATGTCAAGCGCCTGGAAAATATCGAAGGCTACCGGCGCATCGTTGCCCCGTTTTCCGGCGTGATTACCCGTCGGGGGGTGGATGTCGGCAGCTTGATCGTCGCAGGCAGTCAGGAGTTATTTGCCTTGACGCAAACGGACCCGTTGCGCTTGACGGTTTGGGTGCCGCAAGTCTACGCGGACGACATCAAGGCCGGTCAGGAAGTCTCGGTAAGAGTCCTGGATTCCCAAGGCAAGCCGGTGAGCGCCCATGTGGATCATGTCGCCGGCGCTCTGGACCCGGTCAATCGTTCCCGGCAGGTGGACATTACTCTGCCCAACAAGGACGGTAAGTTACTGCCCGGTTCCTACGTGGAAATCTCCATCAACGTTGCCGGCAAATCCAGCCCCTTGGTGGTGCCGGCTAATGTATTGGTGATCGATCAAGCCGGCTCGCATGTGGTAGTGGTCGATGCGGAACATCGTGTGGCGTTTCGTCCGGTAAAATTGGGCCGCGATTTTGGCCGCGAGCTGGAAATATTGGAAGGCATCTCGGCCAGCGATACCTTGGTCGCCAGCCCCTCGGATCTGTTAGTGGAAGGCGAAACCGTGGGCGTGGTGGAAGCCCAACAAAAACAGGCGGAGAAAGCCAAGGACAAAACCGCCGGCAAATCATGAAATATTCCAGCAGTCCGCGGCAGGACGGGCCATCCGGTAGAGAAATGGCTATCATCGCCACGATGCGGCGTTTAGCGCTGAGCTTGGCAATTGCATGGGCACAAATGCCACGCCTTTGTCCTCTATCTTAGGCCCCAGCGGCTGAAATCCCAGCCGAGCATAAAACGGCACTGAGGGTAGCGAGGCATTCACTGTGAAGATTTCCGACTGGCTTGCCGCCAATGATAACTCGATGGCTCGCAAGGCCAACGCCGTGCCGATGCCTTGGTATTGACAGGCAGGCGCCACAAACAGATGAAACAGATGCCGGGCGTTGCGGACGGCAACGACGCCGGCCAGCTTACCGTTTAGCAAACCGACGAGATAAAGGAAATTAGCGTCAGCGATGTAGCTGCCAATCGCTTGCGGGCTGATACTCGAATAAAACAACTCGGCACCGTCGCCAGTTGGGGAAATCGTACAACGGTTGGCAACGCTGCCAATCAGTTGGCTGACGCACTCGGCATCGGTCGCTACAGCGGGACGAATGATCAACGGCGAGTTTGTCGTCATGGTTCAGTAACGGCAAGGTCCGGCAAGTTGTGATAAACCTGCTCGACGGTTTGGTATTCGGTTAAGGCTTTGACGACGGCCGGTATGGGTTCCGCATGGATGCCGGGCAAGTCTTGTTCCAAGGGATTCACAATCGAAAACGCCAATTTCTCCAGCGGCGGGCAAAAGTCCGCCTCCACACCGGGCTTATTGCCGCGCGCATCAATACGGTACCAACCGTGTTGCGGCAGGTAAACCGCATTCAAACCATGCAGACAATAAGGAGGCTGGTCGCCGTCTAGCGTCAAGCGCTGGTAACACAGACCGGCGGGAATGCCGTTGGCGCGCAACAGTGCCGCCAATAAATGGCTTTTGGCGTAGCAGTAGCCGGTGCCGTGGATTAACACCTCGGATGCTTTACAGGTCACTGGGTTCAGCCGGTAGTCCCAACTATGCTTAATTTCGTCGCGCACGAATTCGAAACAGCGTTTGGCGATTTCTTCCTCATCGGCGCAGCCCTCCGCCAACTTGGCGGCTTGGGCGACGATGGCCGGATGTTGGCTATCGATATAAAGACTGCTGCTGAGGTAAGGCTTCATGTCCGGCAAGCGCTTTACCGCGCGTTGGATTTTGGTTAACACGCCGGTCAGTAATGAAACGATTTCCGGCACGGCCAACAGCTCCGCTTCGCCGATATTCGCGCTCGGCAGCGGCAAGGTGATCGAGGCAGCTTCTATCAGCGTGGCTGACATAGTAAGCAAGGTTTCTTTGAGCGCGGCATCGGCATGATGGGCGCGCGGCGTGGCATTCAATACCGCCACCGGCTTGTCGGCAAAGCCGTCGAAGGCCACCAACCAATCCAGCGTATTTTTGATGGTGCCGGTAACGCCATGCGCATATTCCGGGCTGGCGATTAGCAAGGCATCCGCCGAGGCCACTTCGTCGCGCAATTGCAGTGCGGCGGCCGGCGGCGCGTTTTCCAAATCCGGATTGTATAAAGGCAAGTCGCCAAGCCCGGAAAACAAATAGACTTCGACAGAGGCCGGCGCCAAATGCCTCACAGTGCGCAGCACGGCGGAATTGATGGACACAGCTCGTAAGCTGCCGGATAAAGCCAGTATTTTCATGGCAAAGCGAGATGTGGAATGTCAGGGAAAAGTAATGGCAAGCAATAATAGACCGCTTGGCCCAGCTTGATAATGACGTTGATTTTCGCATGCCATAAAGGGGCGGGGCCATTTCTAAAAATCATCGACCTGCTTGGATTACTTGCAAGCTTAGCCAAATCCAAACCGTTATAAAGCAAAACCCAAGCATGCCCGGAATACTATTGGTTTATCGGAAAACAGCCTCGATGCATTTCGGCGTTTGCTTCCGCTCCAGGACTTAAAAAGTGAGATCCGTCATTTGCTCGCTCCTCGCCCCGCTGCACGCTTTGTACGTGAGCCGCGCGCGCTGTTCATGAATACGATAGCCCCGATGATGATCGCCGCCCCACTCAGGACGCGCGGCGTGAGCGGTTCTTGCGCGAACCAGTTGCCTAAAAACACTGCCACCAGCGGATTGACGTAGGCGTAGGTCGCTACCAGCGGAATCGGCGCGTTTTGCAGCAACCAGGCGTAGGAGGCGAAACCGATCATCGAGCCAAACACTATCAGATACGCCAAGGCCAGCCAGGAGTTAACCGATACCTGAGCCAGGTTGAAAACACCCCATTGTTCGCTTAGCGCACTGACCAGCAACAAGGCAAAGCCGCCGGTCAGCATTTCCGCGCCGGTTGTCATCAATGCCGTCTTCGGCAAATCCGCAGTTTTGCTGTAGATTGAACCTAAGGCCCAAAGCAAACTGGCGAGCAATAGCGCCGCCACACCGGGCAGATTTACCGGGATACCGTCTGAAAACGCCGTAGGACCGACCAGCAAGTAAATCCCCATGAAGCCGATGACCAAGCCAACCAGTACACGCAGCGTTGGTCTGTTGCCGTTAGGCCGGAGTGCGTCGGCCATTACCAGAAACATCGGCACCGCGCCGATGATCAGCGCGGCGACGCCGGATGGGACGGTTTGTTCTGCCCAACAAACCAAGCCGTTGCCGCCGAGCAATAACAAAATACCGACAACAGCAGCCGAACGCCACTGCCGAAAAGTCGGTGCGGCATCGCCGGCCAGACGCCGCCAGGCCAGCAAAATGAAGCCGGAAACCAAAAAACGCAATCCGGCCGACAAAAATGGCGGCAATGTTTCGACGACAAAGCGGATCATCAAATAAGTTGATCCCCACACCAGATAAACGGCCAACAACGCGGCCCAGACCTTAGCTTTCATTCTTAAAACGCCTGGCTATTACCATTCGCCCTGGAGTTGTCGAAGGACGCGCCAAATAGGGCTTCGACAGGCTCAGCCCGAACGGTGTACCCATATTAAATACGGCCGGATTCATAATTTCGGCTGCTACTTGCGCCCCTGCCACCCGCGGGCGTAACGGCCAGGGCGAATACTTTTTGTTGCCGCTGATTGAGGTTTGTACCATGCGAAAGCCTAACGGTAGGAAAATTGCTCGAAAGTTATCGAAGTGTAGACGGCTGGTCCGCTGTCAGTCGCCGTGTTTAGGCGCAGTTTATACGAAGCGGCCTACCCGTTCTGAATAGTCAAAGCCCTTCCTCAACCGAAAACCCCGTCTTATCCACCACCCGCCGCAACACAAAGCTGGTATGTACCCCGCTGACACCGGCAATGCCGGTGATGCGCTTCAGCAGTAACTCCTGGTAGGCGTCCAAGTCTTTGACCACTACCTTGAGCTGGTAGTCGGCGGTTTGGCCGGTGATCAGCAGGCATTCCAGGACTTCCGGAATGCCGGCGACCGCTGCTTCGAAGGTGCTGAAACGTTCCGGCGTGTGTTGGTCCATCGAGATGTGAATCAAGGCCATCAGCGTCAAACCCAAGGCTTTGGCATCCAGCAGCGCCCGGTAGCCGACGATCAGGCCACCCTCCTCCAAGGCCCGTACCCGCCGCAAGCACGGCGACGGCGACAGGCCGATGCGGTCGGCCAGTTCCTGATTGCTGATGCGGCCATCGGTTTGCAGGATGTTCAAGATTTGCTTGTCGTATCTATCCAGTTCCATAAAATGCCCGCTATTCATTTAACAAAACAATAAAATAAAACATTATCGATATACACAGCAATATTCTATCAATATTCAGCCTTTTACATCGCATAAACGCAATCGAGTGGCGGAAGATTTAGCTTATCCTATCGGCTACCGTTTTGAGGAGTTAAAAGCCATGTTGACCGACCCTTCCCACAAATACCGCCCTTTCCCGCCACCGGCATTGGCTGACCGCCAATGGCCCAACCGCACGATCAGCCAAGCGCCGATCTGGATGAGCACCGACTTGCGCGACGGCAACCAAGCCTTGTTCGAGCCAATGAACGCCGAACGCAAGCTGCGCCTGTTCCGGACCTTGTGCGGCATCGGTTTCAAGGAAATCGAAGTGGCGTTTCCGTCGGCCTCGCATACCGATTTTGATTTCGTGCGCCGCTTGATAAACGAAGCGTTGATCCCCGACGACGTCACCATCGAAGTGCTCAGCCACGCCCGCGAACCGTTATTGCGCCGGACCGTAGAAGCCTTGCAGGGCGCGCGCTCGGTCATCGTCCATATCGTCAACGCCACCTCCCAAGCGTTTCGTGAACTGGTGTTGGGCATGAGCCGGGCCGAGGTATTGGCCATGGCCGTCGATGCGGTGCGATTGGTCAAGCAATTGACCGCCGACCGGCCGCAAACCCAGTGGCGCTTGCAATACAGCCTGGAAACCTTCACCGCCACCGAGCCGTATTTCGCCGTCGAGTTTTGCGATGCGGTCAGCGCCGCCTGGGGCGCGACGCCGGACAACAAGATCATTCTGAATTTACCGTCGTCGGTGGAAACGGCGACGCCGAACGTCTACGCCGACCAGATCGAATGGATGCACCGCCATATCGCCCGCCGCGACAGCGTCATCCTCAGCGTGCATCCGCACAACGACCGCGGCACCGCGGTAGCCGCCGCCGAACTGGCGTTGATGGCCGGCGCCGAGCGCGTCGAGGGTTGTTTGTTCGGCAATGGCGAACGCACCGGCAACGTGGATTTGGTGACACTGGCCTTGAATCTGTACACCCAGGGCGTGGCGCCGGGCCTGGATTTTTCAGACATCGACAAGGTGGTGGGCGATTTCGAGGCTTGCACCGGCTTGAGCGTGCCGCCGCGCCAACCCTATGCCGGCGAGTTGGTGTTCACCGCATTTTCCGGCTCGCACCAGGACGCCATCAAGAAAGGCTTTGCCGCCCTGCAGCCCGGTAGCACCTGGAACGTGCCGTATCTGCCGTTCGATCCGGCCGACGTCGGCCGCGGTTACGACGCGGTGATCCGCATCAACAGCCAATCCGGCAAGGGCGGCATCGCCCATTTGCTGGAAAGCCATTACGGCGTGGTGCTGCCGCGCCGTTTGCAGATCGAATTTTCGCGGGAGGTCCAACAGCACGCCGACCGCCACGGCGGCGAAATCGGCGCGGAAGCGTTGTGGAATTTATTTGCCCGGAGCTATCTGGATGCAGCAAAGCCTTTGCGTTACCGGGGCCATCAATTGTTCGAGCACGCGCAAGGCCAAGGCATACAACTGCAAATCGAATCGGACGGCGAACCGCACACATTAACCGGCGTCGGTAACGGCCCGATAGCTGCCGCGGTCCAGGCCTTAAATTCGCTCGGCGGCGCAGTGTCGGTACGCAGTTACGAGGAACGCTCGGTCGGCAGCGGCGGCGATGCCCAAGCCTGCGCCTTTGTCGAACTGGCAACAGCGAACGGGACTACGACTTATGGCGTCGGCATGGACGCCAACATCGTCAGCGCATCAATCAAGGCGCTGATCAGCGGCTGCAATCGCTTGGCCGACGATATGGGCTTATGCAATTTAACAAAATTGAACACGTCCCCAGCGACGATACCCGCAAACGCCACATCCTAAACTGTCGTTCCAGGTCGTCAAAGCCAATTTCCTCGCGTTAGCTGCTAATCGGCGCAACCGATTACTAAACGGCCGGTATCGAAGCGCGGCGCACTATGACGCTCCGCCCCGTAAAATATCGGAGATTTATGACGAGCCGGAATGAATTAATTTGGGCGGACAGGGATTGGGGACTGTTTTAAAAACCCAACATCGTTAGCTGTCGAACAGCTGCTTAACGTCAATTAGTCGGTTTCAAGTCGCGCTGCCTTTGCCATTAGCAGGCTGCGCGCAATAAGGTTACAGTTTCAGTTCAAGTAAAACCGCTAGTCATTCGACGACCATACGAGCCGCATGTATAGGTCATCCAGTTCCGCAATTATTGGCGATATTGAGGCATATCATCAGCGAGCATGGACAGTTACCGCATTCGCGATGGTATGAATGCATGCCTGAAATCGGGATATTGAAAAACCTTTTATATCGATTCGATATTGTTATAGAATTTTAGCGAATCCGTTGAAGTGTTTTCACCCCAAGGGGAACGTTTTTGCGGATCTCTGCCGATGACGGATGTAAATCCGTCATCTCGGCATCTTTCTCATGACGTTGTCAAAGAATTCCGAACACCAAACTTTCAGGGAATGCCTGACCAACGCCGAACCGAAAAACCGCATTGGACGTTTTTTATCTGACCATTTCGTTAATGGCATCGAGCAATTTTTACTTTATTCATCCGGGAGTTTTTGATGGAAATCCACGTTTACGATACCTATGTAAAAGCACACGACAACCACGTCATGCACTTTGATGTATTTACCGCCAGCAAAGACAGTGAGCAAGCCATTCAGTATGCCAAACAATGGCTATCTTCAATCGGGGAAAGCGATGCGGTAGTCTCCAGCAAAGAATGTCGGTTTTGCCATACTCAACAAGCACCGGCTAATGTGATTGACACGATCAATCGCCAAGGTTACTTCATATACAAAATGGAAGGTTGTCCGGCTTGATAGCAATATTGCTATCAAGCCAAGGAATTCCAGGCCTTGCCTTGCAAGGCCTTAACGTAAGTAGGAGGAAACACCTGTTTTCCGAAAAGCGTCAGTAACGACCTCACCGGCATCCTCGTCAACAGTGACATGGCTACCAACATCGAAATTACACGCGCCGAAAGGGTGATCTGACCTCAGCTAATCGGGTTGTCGTGCCATGCGGCCCCGGGAGAACGATGGCGTTCACCCAAACAAAACCAATCAGACTATCTCAAAACGATACGTCGGCCTTTTCCAGCATCTCCAACCAATCCCTACCTACAAACACCAGAATTAAAATCTAACTAGCTTGAACGACAATAATCTATTGTAAAATAATCATTTTTGTATATCGCGTTAATCGACAGTTTGTACGCACTAAGCCGAGTCTTATCATTATCCATGTCCCCGCTCCCCACTAGACAAGACTTTCAATGCGCGCGCTGATCGTCCTAGGTATGCTGTTGATACCTTTGGCTACCGCGCAAGCGGCCGGCAAGGCATCCGAAGATTTAACTGAACTGTCCATTGAGCAATTGCTGAATGTGGAAATCATCAGCGCTTCCAGGCTGGGTCAAAAAGCCAGTCAAGCCCCCAGCTCGGTTTCGATTTTAACGGCAAACGACATACGCACTTTTGGCTGGCGCACGCTGGCGGACGCGCTGAACAGCATGCGCGGTTTGTTCACCAGCAATGATCGCAACTATAGCTTTGTCGGCGTGCGCGGCTTTATTCAGTCCGGCGACTACAATTCCCGAGTGCTGTTCATGATCGACGGCCAGCGCATGAACGAAAACATCTTCGACTCCGGCAATATCGGCCAGGAATTCATGCTGGACATGGACTTGGTGGAACGTATCGAATTTATTCCCGGTTCCGGCTCCACCATTTACGGCGCCAATGCGTTTTTGGGGCTGATTAACGTGGTCACCAAAAAAGGCAAAGCCTTGAACGGGGCGCAAATAGCCGGTGAAGTAGGTAGTTTTGACACCTACAAAGGCCGCGTCAGCTACGGCAAGCAATTCGACAACGGCGCCGATGTGCTGGTGTCGGCATCGCATTTCGATACCCAGGGCATGGAAAATTTATATTTCCCGGCTTTCGATGATCCCAGCACCAACAACGGTATCGCGCATAACATGGATACCGAACGCGCGGACCGCTTGTTCGGGCGCATGCAATTCGAAGAATTCACCCTCAGCGGCGGTTTTGTTGATCGTTACAAGCGGGTGCCGACCGCGGCTTTCGGTGCCGTTTTCAACGATCCCACCTCGCATACTTACGACAGACAATTTTTCACCAATCTGAAATATCAAAAAGCTCTGAGTGCGAAAACCTCGTTCATGGCTAAAGGATTTTATCAAGGCTACGATTACATGGCCGAGGACCCGTTTAATGACGCAGGTAATTACGTTTATCACGACCAAACCAGCGGCCGCTGGTGGGGCGGCGAAGCGCAACTCACGACTAGCGTATTCGACGGACATAGACTACTTTTCGGCTTGGAATATCAATACGACCAAACCCAGCGCCAATTCGGCTATGTTACCGACCCTTATCAGATTTATCAGGATAGCGACCTCAGCGGCCACCGCGTCGAACTCTACGCTCAAGACGACATCCAGTTACTGGACAATCTGGTTTTCAGCGCCGGCCTGCGCCTAGATCAGACCCACATGCTCAAGCGCCTGCAACTCAATCCGCGTCTGGGCTTAATATGGAACCCTTTGGAGAATACCACCTTCAAGCTGCTGTACAGCTCGACATTTCGCGCCCCGCATGCCTGGAACCTGGATTACAACAACTACTATTACGGCGTCAGCCCCGAGCTTAGAGAAGAGCAAATCAGAAGCTACGAAGCGATTGCCGAATGGCATTCCAATGCCGGGCTGAAACTGCTGGTTTCCTTGTTTTACAACGACATCACCGAGTTACTGAAAGCCAACCCCGATACGGCGCTGCTGGACAATGTTGGAAAATACCACGCCTACGGTGCGGAATGGGAAGCGGAAAAACGCTGGGACAGCGGCAGAATGTTCAAGGCATCTTACACCTACAGCTTGTTTACCAACGAAGCCAGACAAGGAGTGTGGGCTTACGGTTCGCCGCAAAATATTTTCAAATTACACTATGCTGAGCCTTTGTTCGACGATTTTGTCCGGCTCGGCATCGAAAATATTTACATCGGCGACCGCAAGACATTTCAGAGCGGCAAAGCCGATGCCTACAATCTGGTCAATCTGAATCTGAGCACGGATCGCTTGATGCGTGGCCTGGATGTATCCTTCGGGGTTTATAACCTGTTCGACAGCCATTATGAAATGCTGATCAACAGCGACCGCTTCGACCTGTTACAGATGAACGGCAGGGAATTTCGTTTGAAACTACAGTTGACGTTTTAAAAAAGGGCCGATCATATGAAAAAGGCGTTTCATCGACGGAAATCTTGGGCTATCGGCCTGGGAGCGCTTTTGTGTTTGGGACAAACCTCCTCACACGCCGCCAATCAAGAGCCTGAACGTGACAATTTACCGGATTTGACCGGCCTCAGCGTCGAGCAATTGATGAATCTCGATGTGACCTCGGTTATGAAGGTGCCCACAGACATTAAACACGTTCCCGCCGCCCTGTTTGTATTGAGCAACGAAGAAATCCGCCGAACCGGGGCTACAACCATCCCGGAAGCCTTGCGGGTGGTGCCGGGCATGCACGTGGCTAAAGTGGACGGCAACAAATGGGCCGTATCGATGCGCGGCTTCAGCAGCCAGTTTGTCAATAAATTGTTGGTGTTAGTGGACGGCCGTAGCGTCTATAACCCGCTGTTTTCTGGAGTATGGTGGGATCAACAAGATGTGATGATGGAAGACATCGAACGCATTGAGGTCATCCGCGGCCCCGGCGCCAGCTTGTGGGGCGCCAATGCGGTCAACGGCGTCATCAACATCATCACTAAATCAGCCAAAGACACGCAAGGCGGTTTGCTATCCAGTCATGTCGGCAGCCAACGCTACGGCGGCGGTCTGCGCTATGGCGCCGATTTGGGCGGCGACGCCTATCTAAAAGTGTACGGCCGCCACACTAACTACGGCGACTCAAAAACCCTAGGCAGCAGCGCTAAGGCCGGCGATGAAGGCGAGATGAGCAAAATCGGTTTTCGTTACGACAAAGCCATCGACTTTACCAACAAACTCAGTTTGCAAGGCGATGCATTCCTCGGCGAGAGCAATGGCGCACTGCAACACTTCCCATCATTAACATCCCAACAGACGCCGGTGCTGGCGCCGCCCTTTTCTCGGGAATTACCGACGGACCAATTGTTCTCCGGCCATTACATCCAAGCACGCTGGGAACAACATCAAAGCTCGGACTCGAATACCGTACTGCGCATGTATTGGGACAGGCACAGCCGGAAATCGCCTTACTTGAATTCGGAATATCAAATCGACAATATCGATGTCGATTTTCAGCATAACTACAAGCTGAACGATAGCCACATGTTGGTGTGGGGCAGCGGCGTGCGTTTCAATCTGAATAATTTTGAGGACAGCGCGCAAATCTCCATGAGCGCCAGCAATCGTACCGACCGTATCTACAGCCTGTTCGGACAGGACGATATTACCTTGGTGCCTGATCGTTGGCATTTGACCTTGGGCAGCAAGCTGGAGCACAACCCGGTCACGCAATTCGAAGTGCAACCCAACGCACGCTTGCTGTGGACGCCCGACGACCAACATTCGTTTTGGGGCTCGGTATCCCGCTCGGTGCGCACGCCCAATTGGGTCGAGCAAAATATTTCCTACGGCTTGCAGACCCAGCCATACACGATACGCGGCAATACCGTGCCCGTGCTGCGCAACCTAACCGGCAACCCCGACTTGACCGCCGAAAAAATGCTCGGCTTCGAACTGGGCTGGCGCGGCCAACTCAGTCGCCAACTCAGTACTGATGTAGCCTTGTATCATTACAGTTACGACGATTACGCCAGCTTGACCCCCAATACCCAACGCTTCGCCGGCTATATGTTGCAGACGCTGGATTACAACAACTACGGGCATGTACAAGTCTACGGCGGGGAAATCAGTGTCGATTGGCAAGCGACTGAAAATTGGAAATTGCGGGCCACTTATAGCCACGAAGAAGAACGCTTCCGCCTGTCTCCGCTGGCACCTGCCAACACCACGCTGATCTCCGGAGATAGCTACCCGGCCCATAAAGCCATGCTCTGGTCTATGTACCAATTCTCCCCGCAACTCAAGCTGGATCTGAACTGGCGTTATTCGGATGCAACCGGCCTTAACGGCGCGCAATCCAGAGCCTATCAAGACCTGGATGCACGTTTGGGATGGGACTTGGGCGCGGGCGTGGAACTGGCGTTGGTGGGCCGGAATTTGCTGAACAGCAGTCATTTCGAATACGGCTCGGATATGTTTTCCACCGCCACAGCCGTGCAACGCGAGGTATACGGCACCTTGCGCTGGGACTTCTAAGCGGCCCGACACTATGCATACAGCGAAGAACCGGTGTCGAACATGAGTCGAATCTTGCGCCATCGCTATGCAAGATTGTGCCGAAATCGCAGTTGCGATGCGTCGTGCCTGTGCGCCCCGGAAAAACCAAGATTCGCAGCCATCACGCTAGTCAGCAAAATGCTGTTGCTGCCTTTGCTGTTTAGCGGCCATCTATGCCACGCCGAAGCGGCCAGCGAAGCAGCGGTAAAAGTGGCATTTTTATACAATTTCTTTAAGTTTATCGAATGGCCGGAGTCGGCAACCACACCGAATCGTTATACCTTGTGCCTGAGCAGTCATACCGATTTCGGCGACCATTTATTGATGTTGGAAGGCAAAACGGTGAACGGCAAGCCCTTGGATATCGCCCGCAATATATCAGCCAAAGATATAAAATCCTGCCATTTGATCTTTATCGATACCGCCGATAATCCGGGCGATTACGCCCGCGAATTAAAAGGCTCGCCGGTAGTCAGCGTCAGCGACAAAGCCGGGTTTATCAACCAGGGCGGCACCATAGGTTTGATCCAGGACGGCAACCGGCTCAGCTTCGAAATTAACTTGGAAACCGCCAACGCCGGTAACACGCGCATCAGCGCCCAGCTGCTGAAACTGGCTAAAAACATTTTGGCCGGTAAATAAGCCCACATGCAGATGACATCTCGACGCCACCCATGATTCGCGACAAACTGGCCAATCTGCCGATGACCTACAAGCTGCAACGCTTGCAAGCCATCACTTTGGCATTGGCTCTGCTGTTTACCTTATTAATTACCAGCATGACGCATATCTGGCAAGAGCGGCGCGAACTGTCAATGGAGGTGCGTTCGCTCGGCAAAATGATCGGTTTTAACGCTAACGCTGCGCTGCTGTTTGGCGACACCAAAACCGGCACCGAGATTCTAGCCACCTTACGCGGCAAATCTGAAGTCATCTCCGCGCAACTCTACAAAAATGACGGCGAAATTTTCGCCCATTACCCGGCCAAGGCTGCACCGGACAGTTTCCCCGCCACCTTGAGCGATGCGGAACAACAACAACGCAACCAGGGTTTGCGGATATTGAGCCAAGTCATTTTAAACCCCTTACCCGACGATAACGGCGACGTGATCGGCACCTTACGCTTGCAGCTCGACTTAAAGCCCATGTGGCGTATGGTGATTATCAGTCTGGGCCAAATTTTTTTGGTGATGGTGGTGTCGTTTATTCTGGCGGTTTTTTTCGGCCGGCGCTTGGCGGAATCGATCGCCGCACCGCTGATCCGTTTGTCTTCACTGGCCAAACAGGTATCCAGGGACAACAACTACATGGTGCGCGCCCAAGGTGAAGGCGAAGATGAAATCGGCCAACTGGTAAGAAGCTTCAACCAGATGATAGAGCGGGTACAACAACGCGATGCCGAACTGGAAAATCAGCGCGGCAACCTGGAAAAACAAGTCGATCTGCGCACCGCCGACCTGCGGCAGGCCGTCGTCGATGCCCAAGCCGCCAATATCGCCAAGTCGCAATTCCTGGCAACCATGAGCCACGAAATCCGCACCCCCATGAACGGGGTGCTGGGCATGACCGAATTGCTGTTGGGCACCGACCTCGACACCACGCAACGCCAATACGCCGAAACCGTGTTCAGCTCCGCCGATTCACTGTTGACCGTGATTAACGATATTCTGGACTTTTCCAAAATCGAAGCGGGCAAGCTGGAATTGGAAGAAATCGATTTTAATTTGATCAATCTTACCGACCAACTCGCTGCCTTGTTCTTCGAACGCGCCAGCAGCAAAAACATCGAACTGGTGTGCACCGTCGATAAACGGGTGCCACGCGACGTCAGAGGCGATCCTTATCGCTTACGGCAAATACTCACCAACTTGTTATCCAACGCCATCAAATTTACCGAAGCCGGCTCGGTGAAAATGCAAGTGAATGTGGCCGAATCGGATCTCTGCCCATCCGCTGATGGCATGTGCCTGGAGTTTTGTATTAGCGACACCGGCATTGGCATCGGCCCGGACACTCAAGCCAGGCTATTCAAATCTTTTAGTCAAGCCGACGGCTCCACCACCCGCAAATACGGCGGCACCGGTCTGGGATTGGCCATCAGCAAGGAACTAAGCGAATTGATGGGCGGCAATATCCAAGTGCAAAGCCGTGCGAACAGCGGCTCGGTATTTACCCTGCATATCCCGCTCCGCCAAGCTAGCCAAGCCCTGCCTGCAAGCTTGCCGGGCAACGATCTGCAAGGCAAGCAAGTCTTATTGGTGGAAGATAATGCCACCAATGCAAAAATCCTGGAAAATCATTTGACTGTTTTTGGCATGTTTACCCGCGTCGCCAAAAATGGCGCGCACGCCTTGGAAATTCTCGATCAGTCGGCACACTTGGGCCTGTTCTTCGATATTGCCGTGCTGGACATGAAAATGCTGGGCATGAACGGCGTCGAATTAACCCAACGGATTCGTATAGACCGGCGATTTGCCAATATCCGCATCGTCATCATTACGTCCAGCAACGATGAGGACGTATTAGCCAAAATTCGCGGCAGCGCCTGCGATCTGTACCTTCACAAGCCCCTGCACAGACGCACCCTGCACGATGCGCTGCTCGGGCTGATGTCGCAAAAACCGCAATCGTTCAGTGCGCCGGCTTCTGCTGCCGGCGCCATTCGAATCCTGTTGGCCGAAGACAATCCGGTCAACCAGAAAGTTTGCAGCGCTATGTTGCGCCAGTTGGGCTACACCCTGTCGCTGGCGAATAACGGCCGGGAAGTGCTCGATATTATCGACCGTGAGCCGGTCGATCTCATCCTGATGGATTGCATGATGCCGGTCATGGACGGTTACACGGCAACCCAATACATCCGCAATCGGGAAAGCAGCCGCAATTTGCCTCGAATCCCCATTATCGCCCTCACCGCCAACGCCATGGAAGGTGATCGCGAACGCTGTTTGCAGGCCGGTATGGATGATTATCTCAGTAAACCGTTTTTACAAAAAACCTTGCAAGACAAAATCCAGGCGTTGGCAGCCCCGCTGCCCACAACGGCCCTCAATACAGCCGCTCCCGAGATCAAATCGATTGCCGCCACCCTAGACCCGGCCGCGCTGAATACCTTGCGGGAAATTGGCGGCAGCGCGCTGGTCGACGACGTCTTGGCCTTGTTTAGGACAAATGCCGAGCAACATATCGCCACACTCCGCTCCGGCCTGTTGGAACGCAATACGGAAACAGTGCGGCATGCCGCGCATAGTCTAAAATCGGCCGCGGCCAACATCGGCGCACTAAACCTGTCGGAACTGGCCCGTGCGCTTGAACATGCAGCGCGGCACAACACTTTGCAATTCGATAGCCGGGTTGCCGAAAGCCTGCAAACAGAATATAAAGAAATTCTCCAGCGGCTTTCGCAACTCAAACCCTCATGATGGAACGATTACCTGCCCGCAGCCTGATTTTAGCGATAGACGACGACGATATGGTGCGTCTGATGTTGCAAGAAATTCTGCAAAGAGAAGCGTTTGATGTCATTTGCGCGGCTAGCGGCAAGCAAGGCTTGGCATTGGCAGCCAGCGAACGGCCCAATCTGGTATTGCTGGATGTCATGTTGCCGGACCTCAACGGCTTCGACTGCCTGCAAGCCATCAAAAACATGCCCGGCAACAGCCTGCTGCCCGTCGTGATGCTGACCGGCATGGACGACCTGGAATCGGTCAATCGCGCCTTTCAATTGGGCGCGACCGACTTTATCTCCAAACCGCTCAATTGGCCGACCTTACCGCACCGCTTACGTTACTTGCTGCGCTCGGTCGCCACGTTAGAAGAACTGGCACGAAGCGAAGCGGCACTGCGCCAAGCGCAAAAAATCGCGCAACTGGGCAGTTGGTACTGGTCTATTGCCGACGACAACATGCAATGGTCGGAAGAAGTCTTTAATATCCTCGGCACGAATCGCTCATCGTTCGAACATAAATGCCGCGACTTATACAAATCCATGCAGCCATCGGAAGTCGGCAAACTGCAACAAGCCCTTGATCTTTGCGTCAAAAACCGACGCAGTTTTCGCCTGGAATTATCGATTACTCGTCGCGATGGCGCCAACCAAGTGATTCATATTCAAGGCAAACCCGTGATCGCCGATGGGCAGGTAAGCCATATTCACGGTACGCTGCAAGATATTACCGAACGCCGGCACATAGAAGAACGGGTAAGGCTTTTATCTTACTACGACCCGCTAACCGGCCTGCCCAACCGGACGCTGTTCAAGGAAGTTCTGGCGCAAGCAATGGCCTATTGCACACGCTACGGTACGGTCATTTCCACTTTATTTATCAGTATTGATCGTTTCAAACGCATCAACGAAACCCTGGGCCCCAAAATCGGCGACCAGGTGTTGAAATTGTTCGCCGAGCGCTTGCTGGCCGAAGTGCGGGATTGCGACTACATTTCCATCAACGCCGATTACGATTTGGCGGACATGACGGTCTCCCGGCTGGGCGGTAACGAATTTACCGTGTTGCTGAATCGTATCGAGGACACGCGCGATAGCGTCAAAGTGGCTAAGCGGATTTTTCAGGCGATGCAGCACGCTTTTACGGTGGAGAACACCGAACTGTTTCTGGGTATCAATATCGGCATCGCCGTCTATCCGGGCGACGGTCAGGATGAAGACAGCTTCATCAAAAACGGCGAGTTTGCGATGAACCATGCCAGCGAACACGGCCATAACAATTATCAGTTTTTCAGTAAATCGCTGAATGTTGCCGCGTTTCATAAGCTGGCGATGGAAAACAGCCTGCGCCGCGCCATAGAACGCCATGAATTGCAGCTTTACTATCAAGCCAAAATTAATATCCGCCGCCAGCAAGTCGTCGGCTGCGAAGCCTTGATTCGCTGGCAGCACCCGGAACTGGGTTTGATCGGCCCGTCGCAATTTATTCCAATTGCCGAAGATTCCGGCTTGATTGCCCAAATCAGCGATTGGGTGCTCGAAAATGCCAGCCGGCAAACTTTGGATTGGCAACAATCGGGACTGAGCCAAGGGCTGATCATGGCGGTGAATGTATCGGCGACTCAATTCCGACAATACGGCTTTGGTAATCACGTCCGCGACGTATTGACCGGCATCGGCCTGGAACCTCGCTACCTTAAGCTGGAACTGACCGAAACCATCTTGCTCGACCATATCGACGACGCTTTAATAACCTTGCGGGAATTACAAGCCCTGGGCGTCAAAATCAGTATCGACGATTTCGGCACCGGTTATTCATCCTTGTCTTATTTGAAAAAACTGCCTATCTCGGAATTGAAAGTCGATCATTGCTTTGTCCGCGATCTTCCGCACAATGAAGACGACATGGCGATTACCGCGGCAATATTGGCTTTGGCCGACGCGCTGTCGCTGGAAGTGGTCGCGGAGGGCGTGGAGAATGAAGATCAAGCCAACTTCCTGCTGGATAGCGGTTGCGAGGTAGTGCAAGGCTTTTTGTACAACAAGCCCATGCCCGCCAATGAATTTGCCGCATTTGTCCGTGCATTCAATGCGCAACGCTTGTTAGCCGACAAAGTCTGACATGTCCGCCAAGCCGCGCATCCTGTTAGTCGACGACGATCCGATGGTCCGTCTGCTGGTCAGGCAAATCTTGCAAGCCGACGGCTACGAACTGATCGAAACCGACAACGGCCGAACCGGATTGGAACAATTTATCGCCACCGAGCCGGATTTGGTGCTGCTGGACGTGATGATGCCGGAGATGGATGGTTTCAGTTGTTTACAAGGCATGCGTGCCGCCAGCGACAAATCGGTGCCGATTGTCATGATGACGGCTATCGAGGATACGCAAGCGGTGGAAGACGCCTTTCGGCTGGGGGCTACCGACTTTATCGGCAAACCCATCCAATGGCCGCTGTTGCCGCATCGCATCAGCTATGTGCTGCGCTCGCACCGCACTACTCAACGTCTTATAGAGCAACAAACGCTACTCAAGCAAAGCGAGCAACGCTTTCGAGACTTGGTGGAAAGTATCGGTAACGAATACTTCCTGTATTCTCACAATACCGAGCGTATTTTTACTTATCTAGGTCCTTCGGTGGAGCATATCCTCGGCTACAAACCCGACGAACTACATTGCGACTGCTTCGATATAACGACCAACAACCCGATCAATCGGCTTGCCAGGGCCTACACCGAGCAATGTCTGGTGGGCATCAAACCACCCAACTACGAAGTGGAAGTACGCAGCAAGGATGGCGGTCTGCGTGTACTCAGCCTCAATGAGTCGCCCATGTTCGACGACCATGGCCGAGTGGTTGCGGTGAACGGCCTGGCGCACGACATCACCGAAATGCGCAGCACACAGCAAGCCCTTGCCGATAGCGAGGAACGCTTGCGGCTGTCCATGCAGGCAGCCAAACAAGGTTTTTATGACATCAATCCGCAAACCGGGGCCATGATCATCAACGCCGAATATGCCAGCATGCTCGGATACAACCCAGCCGATTTCGACGCCAATATCGACAGCTGGATCATGCGCTTGCATCCCGATGACCGGCAGCGCGTTTCCGACGCCTACCGGCAGTACATCGCCGGGGAACTGGCAGAATATCGCCTGGAATATCGGCAGCGTTGCGCCGACGATAGCTGGAAATGGATATTATCGATAGGCAGTATCGTCGAACGTGATGCCAATCATCAGCCGGTGCGCATGCTGGGCACCCACACCGACATCACCGACAGTAAGACGGCAGCCGAACGTCTGAATTTGCTGGCCAAAGTGTTCGAAAACAGCGGCGAGGCCATTTTCCTGTGCGATCCGGATACCCGCATCGTGTCCAGCAATCAGGCCTACACGACGATTACCGGTTACAGAGCCGAAGAGGTGCTACAGCAAACGCCCTCCATTCTCGATGCGCGTCATCTTGACCTCAACCACTATCAACGTATCTGGCAGGCCTTGCGCGAAAACGGCTACTGGCAAGGCGAAATTTGGGATACCCGCAAGAACGGCGAGACCTATCCCGCATGGCTGGGTATTTCCGCGATGTATAACACCCATGGCGCCATCAGCCATTACATCGGCATTTTTTCGGACATTACCGAGCGCAAGGCCGCCGAAGCCCAAATCGAATATCTGGCACGTCACGATCCACTCACCAATTTGCCCAATCGCACCTTGTTGCGCGACCGCTTCGACCAGGCCATGGCCCATGCCGTGCGTAACAACACGCTGGTCGGCTTACTGTTTCTGGACCTGGATCATTTTAAAAATATTAACGACACAATGGGGCACGACGTCGGCGACCGCTTACTGCAAGGCATCGCGGAGCGTCTGGTGCAATGCGTGCGCGAGGTGGATACGGTTTGCCGGCAAGGCGGCGATGAATTCATCATTATCCTCACCGACATTCCCGACATCGACGCAATCACGCAAATTGTGCTGAAAATTCTCGATCAACTGACACAACCCTTTGTCATCGAAGGCGTCACGCTTTGCACCTCCTTCAGCATAGGCGTCAGTTTGTATCCCAATGACGGCCTGAATTTTCACGGTTTACTCAACAAAGCCGACACGGCAATGTATTCGGCGAAAAACGAAGGCCGCAATACCTTCCGCTTCTTTTCCAACGATATGAACCTGGCGTCTATCGAGCGGATGAATATCGAGAACGGTCTGCGCATGGCTTTGAAGCGCAAAGAACTTCGCTTGCATTATCAGCCGCAATATTCCATACACAGCAACACGGTGATCGGTGCGGAAGCCTTGCTGCGCTGGCAACCGGAAAACAGCCCGATGATCCCGCCGGCCAAGTTCATTCCTATCGCCGAGGACAACGGCATGATCGTCCCGATAGGCGACTGGGTGTTACGCGAAGCCTGTAAGCAAAACAAGCTTTGGCACGACGCCGGTATGAAACTGCTGGTTACCGTCAACATCTCGGCCCTACAGTTCAAGCGCGGCAACTTACTGGAATCGGTGCAAAGCGCATTGGCGGAATCCGGGCTGGAACCGCATTATTTAGAGCTGGAGTTAACCGAATCGGTCCTGATGTTCGACACCAATGCCGTCATCAATACGATTGCCCAGTTGCGCGCCTTGGGCGTCAGCTTTGCCATCGACGATTTCGGTACCGGTTATTCCTCACTGAGTTATTTGAAGCGCTTTGCGGTGAACAAACTAAAAATCGATCAATCGTTTATCCGGGATTTAACCTCAGGCAAAGCCGAAGACACCGCTATCGTCAAAGCCATCTTGCAATTGGGTGATACGCTGGGCCTGCTGACCTTAGCCGAAGGCGTGGAAACCAAGGAGCAAGCCGAGCAACTGCATCAACTCGGCTGCCGCAAAGCGCAGGGTTTTTATTGGAATCAACCCTTGCCCCCCGACGAATTCGCCCGGTTGTTTACGCCTGGTTAAAATAACTGCCAAACCGGCGCCGCGCCGTCCGGCAAGGCCGCCAGACGCCCCAGCTCCAGCCATGGGTTGCCCGGCGCATGAAAATCCGAACCCATCGACGCATGCAATTGATGTTTGCTGGCATGCAGATAACTTAAGCGAATATCGTCGACGCTGGCCCGGCCGGTCACCACTTCGATGCCCTGCCCGCCTGCCGCCTTGAATGCCACCAATGCTTTGTTAATCCATTTGCTACTGAGTTTGTAACGCAAGGGATGCGCCAACACCGCCACACCGCCGGCGGCCCGAATCCAGCCGACACAATCGGCCAGACCGGCCCAAACCGTTGGTACATAAGCCGGCTTGCCCTTGCTCAAATAACGATCAAATGCGTCCTGCGGGGTTTCGACCACACCTTGATTAACCAGAAAATCGGCAAAATGCAGGCGGGTGATTTCGCCGTTACCGGCGATTTGCCTTAACGTGGGATAGGCATCGGCTATGCCCTTCTTCGCCAGTTTTTCGGCAATTTTTTGCGCGCGTTGGTCGCGAATTAATTGTTGCTTAGCAATACCGTCGAGTAAACCCGGATGCTGTGGATCGATATTTAAACCGACGATGTGCAGACAATGGCTTTCAAAACTGGCCGACAGTTCGATGCCGGGAATCAAGCGGATGCCAGCTTGCGCGGCGGCTTCGGTCGCTTCTTGTAAGCCGGCAGTTGTATCGTGGTCGGTCAAAGCCAGCGCGGTGACGCCCTGCTGTTGAGCACGCAGCACCAGTTCGGTGGGCGACAAAGCGCCGTCGGACGCGGTGGAATGACTGTGTAAATCGTATAATTCCGACACTATTGATAATCACCGTAAAGTTTGGCGTACAAGCCGTTTTGTTGAATCAAGGAATCGTGTTTGCCTTGTTCGCAAATCTGGCCTTGTTCAAAGACATACACATGATCAGCCTGTTTCACCGCACTGAGCCTATGCGCGATGATGATGGTAGTACGGCCTTCCAGAAAGGTGCTCAAGGCTTGGTGCAGTTTATACTCGGTTTCGCTATCCAGTGCCGACGTCGCTTCGTCGAGAATCACCACAGCGGGCTGGCTGACTATCATCCGGGCGATGGCTAGCCGTTGCCGTTGGCCGCCGGATAAGCGCATACCCTGCCTGCCCACCACGGTGTCCAAACCCTGCGGCTGTTCTTCAACGGTGGACTTCATTTGCGCAATCTCCAAAGCTCGCCACAATTCAGCATCGGCAATCTCCCGGCCCAAGGTCAGATTGGCGCGTATCGTATCGTTTAGCAAAGCGGGATGCTGTAAAACGGTCGCGACATGTTCGCGCACCACATCCAAGCCTATCCGGTTCAGCGGCACGCCGTCGAAATAAATCATGCCGCTGCCCGGCGGATATAAACCGATCAAAGTTTGCGCCAGCGTCGACTTGCCACCGCCGCTGGCGCCGACCAGGGCAATTTTCTCACCGGCCGGTATAGTCAAATTAATACCGTTCAGTACCGGTTCGTCCTTGTAACTAAAATGCAGATTCTTGACGCTGACCGACACGGTTTTACGCCCGATAAACGGGTTTTGCAAATGCGGATAATACGGTTCGCGCTGCAACAGGGTCAGCTGATTGACGCGGGCCAACGCGGCTTTGGCGGCATAAAAAGACTGCTGAATGCTTAATATCTCCTGCACCGGCGCCATCATGAACCACAGATAACCGAATACCGCCAACATTTCGCCTATGGTCAGATTGGAATACAGCACCATCAGCATCGCTGTTGCGCGGAAAATATCGAAGCCAAATAGAAAGGTCAAAAAGCTCAAACGCACCGTCGCATCGCTTTTCCAGGCATAGATGGTCGAGTGGTTTTTAACCGCCAGTGCGCTGCCGATCAACTGCCGGCAATAGTGCTCCTCGCGGTTGCTGGCGCGGATTTGATGAATCGCCTCCAGCGTTTCGCTCAAAGCTTGCTGGAATATTGCGTAGGCTTTGTTTTCGTTAGCCTTCAGTTCCTTCACCCTGGAACCAACAGCCCGGGCCAAATAAATCACCAACGGGTTCAAAAAGATAATAAATAAACCCAATTGCCAGTGCATCCACAGCAGAATTAAAGCGGTACCGAACACGGTCAGAACTGCCACCAATAATTTACTGATCGTGGTGCCGATAAAATTATCCAGCGTATCGAGGTCGGTCACCATGTGCGAACTGACCGTACCGCTGCCCAGGCTTTCATACTCGGACATCGAGATGTGTTGCAAATGTTTCACCAAACTTTCGCGAATGCGAAAAATCACATCCTTGGCAATATTGGAAAACTGCCGAGTCTGCATAATGTTTAGCACCAAGGCAAACAAGCGCAACAGCAAGCTCAGCAGCAAAATAATGGCAATGTAAATGGCAGGTTGCTGCCACTCGCCGGGCAGCCATGGATTGAGGCTATTCAGCACCACACCCGGATGGTTAAGCAGGACTTCGTCCACCAATAATGGCATCAATAACGGTACCGGCACGCTGGCAACCGTTGCCAAGATGGCGACCAAATGCCCGTTGATCAGTTGTTTTTTATGCTGCTTAGCGATGCTGTAGATGTACTGCCAGGAATATTCGGCTTTCGCCGCGCGCTGTAAGGTTTTCAAGGTAATGAAACAAATTCGATGAAGTTTAACGATTATAATGGTCCGACCCACTTTGCAAAAACTTCTTGCATAGGGTTTAGTCTCGGCTGTCGTGGAAATTGATATGCATGTTATCCCGTGTTTTTTACTGCTTGCCGCTCTGACCGGCGTTTTACCGAACAGTGTCCAGGCGGATGAAATCTCTTTGGCCAGCCAACGTCAGCTATTTTTGCGTGCCGAGCAAGCACTTGACCAGAATCGCGATGCCGAATATTTCGCGATGGCTTCAAACCTAAGAGGCTACCCGCTATATCCTTATCTGCAATACCAATGGTTAAAAAATCATTTGGACGCCGACGCCGACATCAAACAGTTTTTAAACGAGCACGCCGCCAGCCGTTACGCGGCCGCGCTGCGGCAAAAGTGGTTGCTGGCTTTGGGTAAAAAGCAGCAGTGGCTAGTGCTGCTGAATAATTATCAAGGCAGTGACGATCCCGAGCTGCAATGCTACGCCGGCCTGGCTCAATTGCAAACCGGCCAAGCCTTGGAAGCCATCAATCAAGCCCGCACTTTATGGTTAAGCGGTAAATCGCAACCGGATAATTGCGATGTCCTGTTCGAAGCTTATAAATCATCGCCGTACTTTAATAAGGAACTGATCAACCAACGATTTCACGCCGCACTCAAACGTGACAACCAAAGCCTGGCCAGCTACTTGACCCGATTTTTCAGCGACGCGGAACTCAAGCAGGCCAATACCTGGTTAAAACTGCACCGACAGCCAGAAACCGTTATTGCTGATACAAGCTGGCGCGACTACCCCGACCAAGCAGGCGAGTTGTTTGCCCATGCGATTGACCGCTGGCTGGAAACCAATGTCGATACGGCCATGGCGACTTGGGACAGCAATAAATCGCAAATCGCCATTGCGCCGGCGACCGCCGCTTTTATCGAAAAACGCATCGCTATCGCCTTGGCCTTAAAACACGACAGCCGCGCTTACGCCCGCTTGTCGCAACTGGAAAACAGCGACGAATCGGCCCGGGAATGGCGAGTCAGAGCCGCATTGAATATACAGAACTGGCAAGACGTCGCTGTGGCGATTACCGGCCTTAACGACGACGAAAAATCTCAGGAAAAATGGCAGTACTGGCAAGCTCGCGGCTTGGCGGAAACCGGCCAGAGCGCAGCCGCCAATGCCTTGTTTCTACAGTTGGCAAAAAATCGCAGTTTCTACGGTTTTCTGGCTGCCGGCAGATTAAGGCAAGCCATTGAACTGGTGGACAGACCTTTGACGGTATCAAGCAGCGACCTCGAGACTTTACAAAATCGAGCGGATTTCCAGGTATTTTCCGAGCTACTCGCTATCGACAGAAAACCGGAAGCCAAACGCCAATGGTGGTACGCAATAGCCAAACTCGATAGTCACCAGCTACCCGTCGCTGCAAAACTGGCACAACAAGCCAATTGTCCGGCTTTGGCGATTACCACTATAGCCAAGGCTAATCAATGGGACGACGTCAATCTACGCTTTCCGCTGACCTATATCCAGCCCATCCAAAGTAACGCCGCCGCACAACAATTGGATCCGGGTTTAATTTTGGGATTGATCCGCCAGGAGAGCGCGTTCGATGAATTGGCCGACTCGCCGGCTGGCGCTAAAGGTTTGATGCAGATCATGCCAAACACCGGCCGGCAAATTGCCGCCGAATTGCGCGATAGTTGGGATAGCGATTACAGCCTGTTTAAACCGGAACTCAATGTCAAATACGGGACGTTTTATTTCAAAAAACTCTTGCGCCAATTCAATGGCCACGTCGCACTGGCCACGGCCGCCTATAACGCCGGCGCCAATAAAGTGAAGCGCTGGCTACCGGAAAACCGGGCTTTGCCGGCCGACATCTGGATTGAAAACATCCCTTACAAGGAGACTCGGGGGTATGTTGCATCGGTGTTAATGTATAGCTTGATCTACCAGCAGCGCCTGCAACGCGACAGCTTAAAGATCGACGATCTAATGCGCGAGGTCATGCCCGACTAAAAATTGAGCTGATTTTTTAAGCCGATTATTAGATAATGCCGCAGTTTTTGAACCCACCAACCAGGTAAAAATCAAGATGGAGAAGCAGCACAGTTTCACGCGCGAAGAATTATTAATGTCCGGCCGAGGTGAATTATACGGTCCGACCAACGCGCAGCTACCGCTTCCCAATATGCTGATGATGGACCGCATCGTCCATATTTCCGATGAAGGCGGCAAATACGGCAAAGGCGAAATCATCGCCGAGTTGGATATTACCCCCGAATTATGGTTTTTTGATTGCCACTTTCAAGGTGATCCGGTCATGCCGGGCTGTCTGGGTTTGGACGCGATGTGGCAATTGGTCGGTTTTTATTTATGCTGGCTGGGCGGCCCCGGCAAAGGCCGCGCGCTGGGTTGCGGCGAAGTTAAATTCACCGGCCAAGTACTGCCGACAGCCAAAAAAGTGACTTATAAAATCGACTTGAAGCGCGTGATTCTACGCAAATTGGTCATGGGCATCGCCGATGCGACGATGGAAGTCGATGGCAAACAAATCTACGAGGCGACCGATTTACGAGTCGGTTTATTCACTTCCACCCAAGATTTCTAAGGAAACCATCATGAAGCGCGTCGTTGTAACAGGTTTAGGGATAGTTTCCAGCATCGGCAACAACCGGGACGAAGTGGTTGATTCTTTACGCGCTGGCCGTTCCGGTATCGTTCACGCACCGGTCTATGCCGAGATGGGCTTTCGCAGCCATGTACACGGCCCGGTTAATATTGATCTGGATGAAGCGATCGACCGTAAAGTTAAACGCTTTATGGGCGACGGTGCCGCATACAACTACCTGGCTATGGAACAGGCTATTGCCGACTCCGGCCTGGAAGAGTCGCAAGTGTCCAATATCCGCACCGGCTTAGTGATGGGCTCCGGCGGGCCGTCAACGTCCAATCTGGTCGATTCCGCCGACATTCTGCGTTCCAAAGGTGTAAAAAAGGTCGGACCCTACATGGTGACGCGCGCCATGTCCAGCACCAACACGGCCTGCTTGGCCACGCCCTTTAAAATCAAAGGCGTCAATTACTCCATCAGCTCCGCTTGCGCCACCAGCGCCCACTGCATCGGCCACGCCATGGAATTGATTCAATTAGGCAAACAAGACGTTGTGTTCGCCGGCGGCGGTGAAGAACTGCACTGGACTATGTCGGTGATGTTCGACGCGATGGGCGCACTGTCTTCAAAATATAACGACACGCCAGAGACGGCCTCCCGGCCTTACGACGAAACCCGCGACGGCTTCGTCATCTCGGGCGGCGGCGGTGTTTTGGTGATTGAGGAACTGGAACATGCCAAAGCACGCGGCGCTAAAATCTATGCCGAACTGGTCGGCTACGGTGCAACTTCCGATGGCTACGACATGGTGCAACCGTCCGGCGAAGGCGCAGTGCGCTGCATGCAACAAGCCTTGGCTACCGTTAATGAAAAAATTGACTATATCAACGCGCACGGCACCAGCACCCCGGTAGGCGATACCCGCGAACTAGAAGCGATGCGCGAAGTGTTTGGTGTTGACGGCGTACCGGCAGTCAGCTCAACCAAATCTTTAACCGGACATGCCTTGGGTGCGGCCGGCGTCAACGAAGCCATTTATTCCTTGCTGATGATGCAGGAAAACTTCTTGAGTGCCTCCGCCAATATCAACCAACTCGATCCAGGTGCGGCCGGCATTCCTATCGTTAGAGAATATCGGGATAACGTCACGCTGAACACCATTATGTCCAACAGCTTCGGCTTTGGCGGCACCAACGCCACGCTGATTTTCCAACGCTACAACGGCTAACTTTGGCGCGGCTGCAACTTTGGTTCAGCCGCCCTTCCCTGCACCCATGTCCGATCCAGAACACAAATCCCGTACCCAGTTTAACAAGCTGCAAAAACGCCTGAGACGTTGCGTTGGCGAAGCCATCGCCGATTTCAACATGATAGAGCCCGATGATAAGGTCATGGTGTGTCTGTCCGGCGGCAAAGATTCTTACACCATGTTGGACATTCTGCTGAACTTGCAGAAAACCGCGCCAATCAATTTTGAGATTATTGCCGTCAATCTGGATCAGAAGCAGCCAGGCTTTCCGGAACATGTGCTGCCGGAATATCTACAATCGATAGGCGTGCCCTACCACATCATCGAGCACGACACTTACAGCATCGTCAAACGCATCATCCCGGAAGGCCAAACCACTTGCAGCCTATGTTCTCGGCTACGTCGTGGCACGTTGTACGGATTTGCCAAGGAACATAAGATCACCAAGATCGCCCTGGGCCATCACCGCGACGACATTATCGAAACCTTCTTTTTAAACATGTTCTACGCTGGCAAACTGAAAGCCATGCCGCCGAAGCTGCTGAGTGACGATAAGCAAAACATCGTCATACGTCCGTTAGCATATTGCCGGGAAAAAGACATCAACCGCTTCGCGGCTTTCAAACAGTTTCCGATCATTCCCTGCAATCTGTGCGGTTCGCAAGAAAACCTGCAACGCAAGGCCATGAAACAAATGCTCAACGCTTGGGATAAACAATTCCCCGGCCGCATCGAGACGATTTTCGCCAGTTTGCAAAATATCGCGCCGTCGCAAATGGCCGATACCAGCTTGTTCGATTTTGCCGGCCTGCGCCGCGACCCCGAATCCACTATTCCGCGCGTCGTATCCGATGAAGCCGGACTGGACATCCTAGAACGCTAATAGGGAATGCAACGATGAAACACACCATCTTAGTGACGGGCGGCGCCGGCTATATCGGCAGCCATACCTGCGTAGAACTGCTGAATAACGGTTTCGAGGTCATCGTTGTCGACAACCTAAGTAACAGCAAAATCGAATCGCTGAAACGTATCGAAACCATTACCGGACATAAACCCGGTTTCTATCAAGCCGACATTACCGACCAAGCCGCGCTACGCGAGATTTTTAAAGCACATAAAATCGATGCGGTGGTTCATTTCGCCGGCCTGAAAGCCGTCGGCGAATCCTGCCAGCAACCCCTGAGCTATTACCGCAACAACATCTACGGCACCCAAGTGTTACTGGAAACGATGGATGAGTTTGCAGTGAAAAGATTGGTATTCAGCTCGTCGGCGACCGTTTACGGCGATCCACACGCCGTACCGATTCTGGAAAGCTTTCCGCTGCAAGCCACCAATCCTTACGGCCGTACCAAACTGTTTATCGAGGAAATCCTGCGCGATGTCAGCAATGCCGACAGCCTGAACGGCAACGGCCAGCCCTGGCAATTTGCAATACTGCGCTATTTCAACCCCATCGGCGCGCACAGCAGCGGTTTGATCGGTGAAGATCCCAACGGCATACCCAATAATCTGATGCCGTTTTTATCGCAAGTCGCCATCGGTAAGCTGCCGGTCCTGTCGGTATTCGGCAACGACTACCCCACCAAGGACGGCACCGGCGTGCGCGATTACATCCACGTCGTCGATCTGGCGCAAGGCCATATCAAAGCCTTGCAATACCTGCTCGGTAAATCCGCCGATACCGCTATTTGCGATGCGGTTAATTTAGGAACCGGCAACGGCTACAGCGTATTGGAAATGGTCAATACCTTCATTGAGGTGACGGGCCAAGCGGTACCCTACAAAATCGCACCACGCAGAGCCGGCGATGTCGCGGCCTGTTACGCTGATCCCAGCCTGGCCGAAGCAAAAATAGGTTGGAAAGCCGAGCGGGATTTAAAACAAATGATGACCGACACCTGGCGCTGGCAGAAAAACAATCCCAACGGTTACCACTAAGCAGGCTCGGTTACTAACACCAGCCCGCCATTCTCAATACGATTTCTGCCTTTACGTTTGGCTTCGTACAAAGCAGCATCGGCGGTTTGCACCAATTGCAAGGCAATCTCGGCGACAAGCTTTTTCTGCGCCCGGCTAGGCTGGTAAGTCGCCACACCAATCGAAATAGTCACCGGGATGGCTTGATCGCCATACTCCACCCGTAAATTAGCAATACTCAAACGAATCCGCTCGGCAATTTCCGAGGCCGTACTTTCATCGGATTGCGACAGCAAAGCCACAAACTCCTCGCCGCCGTAACGCGCCAGCACATCGTTATTGCGCAGCAATTTCTTGATGATGCCGGCCACGACAGCCAGTACATGATCGCCAGCCTGGTGTCCAAAACCGTCGTTGATGCGCTTGAAAAAATCAATATCCAGAAATAGGCAGGACAAAGGTTCGCGATTGCGTTGGCTGCGATCCAGCTCTTCCTCTATACGCTGCTCCAAAAACCGCCGATTGTTCACGCCGGTCAAGGGATCGACCAAACTGGTGCGCCGCATGGTTTCGACATTAAGATTGTTTTCCAGGCAAATACTGATGACCGAGGCGATGTGCTCGACAAAATCGGTCGCCATACCTTGCATGAAACGCTCGTTGTGATAACTGCCCAGATTCAACGAGCCCAAATACCGATCCCGGCGAATCAGCGGCGCAATCACCACCGACGCCGGTTTTTGTTGATTCGATTCGGAGAAAAACTTCTCGCAAATCGTGGTTTGATAGCTCCCCAGAAACGGCTGGTCGGACAGACCAAAACTATGCCGCAATTGCCATTCGCTACTCGCTAAAAACAGCCCTTCCCGGTCCCGATAATTATAATTATCCACTTCCAGGTAACCGGCGATTTCGTTTTTAGGGTCGATCAAACACAAGCTGATTACGTCCAATTGGAACAGTGCCTTGGCTTCACCGAGAATGAACTCGATCATCTCCGCCAACGAACTAAGCCCCAGTAAACGCATTTCAAAGCTTTGCAATCGCTTCAAGGTCAAGCTGTTGTGTTGGACGCGGTTGAGCATACCGTCCAAATGACTTTCCAAAACCCGCAGATCTGTTGTTATATCCTGTTCCAAGCTCGGCCCCACCCGCTTAATCGAGGTGATAAGACTAGCAGTTTTCGCAGAAAAAGTGTGTAGTTGTGGGCACTTCCAGCACACATCTCCCGTCCACTCTGATTGCAAATAAATCAGGCATTTCACCTATTAAAACGGCATATGCCATACCCTGCCACCGGGTGCCATGTGATTTTGTCTTTCAAAATCAACACACTTGTTTATTGGTTCAAATATTGCTGTAAATCGGCTCTATCGGGTTCCAAGCACGCCAAACACGTCTTCGCCATGAACAGCCTCACCTTCAACATCGACGATTTATTTTTGAGCCATCGCGATTCGTTGATTCACACTATTTTCGGCATCGTCGGCTGCCCGCAAACCGCGGAAGACTTGGCGCATGAAGCTTACATAAAAATGCTGCACGCCCTGGAAATCCAAGACATCAGTTACCCGCGGCCGTTTCTATACCAAATCGCAAAAAACCTGGCACTGGATCATCTGCGTAAAGAACGTATTCGCCAACGCGCCGACGACTCAAAAACGGCCGATACGGACGAAGATATATCGCTGCTGGACAATTTGCCGGACGATACCCCGACGCCCGAACAGCAAGCGTCCGATCAACAAGAACTGGCATTGATGCTGGCAGCGCTTGAGCAATTACCCGAACGGCGCAGGCAAATTCTGGTGTTGCACAAATTTCACCATTGGAATTACGAGCGGATCGCCGCCTATTACGGCATATCGCGTAGCGCGGTAGAGAAGAATGTACAGGCAGCTCTGACTCATTTATTAGCCAGCCGGCAAGACTAGCCGTAACCTTAGGCCATACTGATTTTCCTGAACACAGCACCAATACTGATAAAATTCGCCCCATTGCCTAACCCGTCAACCGCCATGCCTTTACGTTTTGATCAGGAAGTTCCATCGCAGGGTAATGTCCAAGATCAAGCACTTGCCTGGTTTGCCCGCTTACAAGACCATAAAAGCGGTGCGGCCGATCAAGCCGAGTTTGCCTGCTGGTTAGCCGCCGACCCCACGCATCAAACCGCTTACGACAAAGTGGTGCAACTCTGGCAATCGCCAGCATTGAACGCCGCCCTAAGCCAATACGCCAGCATCCCACTTCGGCCGCCCGCACAGCCTCAATCGACAATGCGGCGCTGGGCTGCAGCCGCCAGCATTACCTTGATTAGCGGCTGGTTCCTGGCTTCAACCGGCTGCTTGCAACGCTGGCAAGCTGACATCGCCACCGCCACGGGCGAACAGCGCCGAGTAATACTGGCAGACGGTTCCGCGCTGGTTCTAAATACCGATAGTGCGGTAAAACTGGATTACGCCGGTCAACAGCGCGGCGTAACCTTATTAAGCGGCGAAGCCTATTTTGAGGTGCAAGCCGACAAAAGCCGGCCGTTTATTGTGACGACAGAACAGGGAACAGTGCGCGTGGTGGGCACCCGCTTCAGCGTCAAAACCGGCGATACTACCCAAGTGAATGTCGAAAGCGGCCTAGTGATTTGTAGCGCCGAACAAGGCCAAAACCGACAATTAAGCGTCGGCCAACATACCGAGATCGATACCCACAGCGTTGCGGAAATCAGCAACATAGATACCGGTAAAACCTTTGCTTGGCTAAAAGGCCGCTTGATCTTTCAAGATCGAACCTTGGCAGAAGTGATAACCGAATTGGACCGCTACCATCCCGGCGCCATCGTCATCGCCGACGCCAAATTGGCACACACCCGGATAACCGGAAATTACAAACTGGAAGATACCGATAGCCTGCTGCGAACCTTGGCGAACATAACCGGCGCCAAAATCGTGAATATTTCCACTTACCTGACGATACTGAAAAACTAAATCGCCCCCCGACCAATTAGGTATTGATTGGGACAATCATTCGCCCGATGCCACAATCTCCGGCCGACGCCCTACTCGCCAATCAAAAAATAATTTTCTCGCCAACTGTGTATTCCTTTTTCTGAAACGTCTCGGTAGCCATGTGCGTTGCAACGCGCTAACCGACAACAACCCAGACAAGGAGTACATATGAAGCCCCCACACCTGTCCCCGCCTTGTGCATTACGCAAACTCAGCATTGCCATAGCACTGAGTTTACCGGGCTTGATAAGCGTTCCCGCCCAAGCCGCAGAAACCGCCACTAGCCAACCAGCCAGTCAACGTTTTAACATCCCCGCCCAACCGCTGGCTGACGCCATTAACGCCTTTATCAGCAGCAGCGACTGGCAAGTGGGCTTTCCCGCAGAGCTGGCCAAAAACTGCCTATCCAGCAACATTAACGGCAACTACACACCGCAGCAAGCCCTACACATCTTGCTGCAAGGCACCGGCCTCAACTACCGCATGACTGGTGAAAACAAAGCTACGCTGGAAAAAGTAGCCGTTAGTGAACCGCAATCGGCAACGACTATGCCAGCGGTAACGGTGACTGGTAAGGGGGTTTATGATTCAACGGATCCTTATAATTCGGATTACCGTTTGCCCAACGCCACTACAGGCACCAAGACAGATACGCCGATCATGGAAACGCCGTTCTCGGTGCAGGTAGTGACCAAGCAAGTGCTGCAAGACCAACAAGTGACACGTATCGACAAAGCGGTACAAAACGTTAGCGGGGTAACACTTGGAGCAATTAATCAAGGCGCGACAGATGGTTACCAAATCAGAGGTTTCCAAAATAATATTACTTACCGGGACGGAGTTTTAATTCCTACCATTGTCGGCGGTAGCGCCGGAACTAAGCGAGACACAACCAATATAGAGCGAGTGGAAGTTCTCAAAGGGCCGGGATCTATATTGTTTGGTCGAGCAGAGCCGGGGGGGATTGTAAATATCGTCACTAAACAGCCTCTCACAACTCCGTACTATGCCCTACAGCAACAGTTTGGGTCATATGATTTCTACCGAACCACCTTGGATGCGACTGCACCAATCACAAAGGACGACAAGCTGCTCTATAGACTTAATATGTCCTATGAAAACGCAGGCTCTTTCCGAGATTTTATTGAAGGGGAGCGGGTTTTTGTGGCCCCAGTTGTGAGATGGAATATCAGCGAGAGAACACAAGCGACCCTTGAACTTGAATATCAACACTACAACGATCAGCCTGATCCGGGTATCACTCGAATAGGTAATCGTCCTGCGAATGTTCCATTAGATACGGCGCTACACGAGCCATTAAACAATAAGAATGTCGGCGATAGAGTTCTGGTTGGATTTAATTGGTCACATGAGTTCAATGATAGCTGGAAATTAACTCATCGGTTTACATCCGAATTCATGGAAAAAGAAAGCAAAACTTTAAACTTTGGCGCAGCCAATGCTAATGGTTTGCTTACTCGCAATTTCAACAATGCAACACCTGCATCGCAACGATATTTTACGTCGCTTAATTTGATAGGAAACATTTCAACCGGTGCGCTTAAGCATAAATTATTGTGGGGCTACGATTATTTTGTTATCGATGACCAGATAACGAATAGATATGGTGGATCGGTTTCGGGATTTAATATTTTCAACCCGGTCTATTTAACAGCATCCCCTGCTTTAACGAAACGGGATGATCAAGGATATACCCAGTCCTGGCACGGTTTGTATTTTCAAGACCAAATTGAGCTTCCCTACCATTTTCATGCACTTGGTGGACTTCGTTACGACAATGCCGAAGGGATAAACAATATTCTTGGACGTGTCACCGAATCAGTTGATCATATTAGTCCTCGTGGTGGTTTATTATGGCAGCCAGTCAATTGGCTTTCACTTTATGGAAGCTACACCGAAAATTTTGGTGGCACCAATAGTTTATTTAATACGGATGGAACTTCACTCCCACCAGAAAGCGCTCAACAATGGGAAACAGGTTTTAAAACCGAATTTTGGGGTGGGAGGTTAAGAACGACAGTATCTTATTTCGAATTAACTAAACAGAATCTTTTTACTGCAATTCCAGGAGACCCCAATGGAAATGGCCGTGCAATTGGCGAAGCTATAAGCAAGGGGATAGAGTTTGATACTACGGGAGAAATCATTCCCGGTTGGAATGTTATCGCAACTTACGCTTACACACCTTTTGCAAAAATAACTAAAGATGTTGATCCTACTGGGGGAATTGGTAACCAGGGAAATAGATTATTTTTAGCCCCAAAACATTCCGGAAGCTTCTGGAGTACTTACGAATTTCAAACCAGTGATTTGCGAGGACTTAAGTTCGGTGCGGGAGCCATCGCGCAGGGTCAAAAAGAAGGCAACGCAGGAAATACTTATGAGTTGCCTGGCTTTGTTACAGCAAACCTAATGGCAAGCTACCAAATGAAAGTTGGGAGTACAAAAGTAACGACCCAATTCAATGTTGATAACTTGCTGGATAAAAACTACTACGCAGGCACTAATAGTGGAAGTTTTATCACCATCGGAACACCCCGAACTTTTATGGGATCGGTTCGAGTAGAGTTTTAAACAACCAATTTCCCATACAATCGAGCCTTAAATAGAAGGAAAATTTTCAAGCTTAATCTGTGAATTTAGTTAAATGGCTGCAATGGAACTGACACGAAAAAATCGCCGCAAATTCTGGCTAAAAGTACATTTGTATCTTGGTATAGTTGCAGGGGCGATCTTCGTAATTATTGGCTTAACTGGGAGTTTGTTAGCATTTGAACTTCCATTAGACGAGTGGCTAAATTCTAACCTTATGATAGTTTCCGTTGAAACCGGGCATGAAAGTTACCAGCCAATCGATAAGATTGTAGCATCCGGTATTGGTGCCTTGCCGATCATTGGCAAAGCGATCAGCCTTGATTTCCCACGACGCGACGGACTTGCGTTTGCTCTGTGGTTTGAACAGCCATCACCCGATGCGAGCTATCTGGAAAGACATCAAATTTTTATCAATCCCTATACAGCAGAAGTAACTGGGCAGCGGTTATTAATCGATTTTGAACGGATATGGCGCGATCCGTTTAAGGATTTTATTTTGCGCTTGCATTATTCATTGGGTCTGGCGAAAGCAGGGATGAATATCGTGGGTTTTATAGGCTTGGGTTTATTGTTTTCTGTTTTGACAGGCTTAATTTTGTGGTGGCCAACCCCCGGTAAATTTAGAAACTCACTGACAATCAAGAAAAACGCGAGCGTTGAACGATTAACTTTCGATTTGCATAAGACTTTTGGTTTTTATAGCGCAATTGTTCTTCTATTTTTGATTTTATCGGGTGTGTATTTAATTTTTCCGGAATACGGTCGCGGCTTAATAAGCGTATTTTCTCCGGTTTCTCCAGCGTGGCCCAACATTAAGAGTGTTTTGCAAGAGCATAATCAAGTACCAATCAGTTTTTCTCGAGTTTTAGAGATCACCGACATGCGCTACCCTGATGGGGAATATCGGCGAATTGATTTTCCGCAAGATAAGCAAGGTGTGTATCTGGTAAGTAAGCGAGAATTTGATGAACCCAATCAAAAGCATTCGTTTCGACGCCTTTGGATCGATCAATACAGCGGAGAAATTATTCATATTCAGGATAGAACCACACGCAGTGCCGGAGATGCTTTTGTTGATTGGCTCTATCCGTTACACAGTGGCGAAGCACTTGGTTTGCTTGGACAGCTTATTATTTTAATTTCTGGATTTGTGCCGTTAGTGCTTTATTTAACTGGTTTTATTCGTTGGCTGCAAAAACGCCGGGCAAAATTAGCCGCCGCCGTTATTCAGGCCAAGAAAAATCCCGACTAAGTCCGCTGCTAAACGACCGATACTCGCGCACCGACAGCGGTATTCCCATCGTCTTGCCGCCGCCCTGTAATGTCAGCGATTTCCCGATGGCAGCCAAAGCTATATAACATAGTTTAATTTAATCGACCGCTTTCCACCCTTCATCAAACCGCTTAAGCCATTGAATAATCATAGCAGCCGAAAATCGGGCATGATTCCGGCTTGCCATTGCGCACCATTAAACTTCACGCCGACATGCCCAATCGCCATATTCGCCTATTGGACTTTCTATTCCAAAGACACAACAAGGAACTGCTGGTGTTCGCCGAACAACGGGCCGGCCGCCAACATGCCGAGGATCTGGTTCAGGATGCTTATCTCAGGCTCTTGCAGCACGGCAACACCGACGCCATCGACAATCACCGCGCCTACCTGTATCGCATCACCGCCAACCTGAGCGGCGACCTACACAGACGCGAGCAAATCGTCCCTTTCGTCAACGACGAAGAATCGGAAACGGACGCTGTAGCCTGCCCGATGCCGCAACCCGATGCCGTCGCCGAAAGCCGGGAACGCCTGCGAATTTGCCTGCACGCGCTGGACAGCCTGCCGGAAATTGTTCGTACCGTGTTTCTGCTACACCGCGTCGACGGTCTGACCTATCCCGAAATCGCCAAGGCTTTCGCTATCCCGCCGCGCACCGTCGAGCGCTATTGCATCAAGGCGTTGGCCCACTGTAGCAAATCCGTCAGCCAGGACATCGATTAATACCGCCAAATTCTCCGCCGGCCAGCGTAGCCGGTTGTGGATACGATACACTAACACCATGAACCGAACTACCCCGCCAATTTCACCGTCGTTGCACGAACAAGCCAGTCATTGGGTGGTCAGACTGAGCGCGCCCGATTGTTCGGCTAGCGAACGCCGGGCGTTTCAGGATTGGCTGGCGTTAAGCCCTCGCCATCGCCAGAGCTATCAAAACGCCGAAGCGATTTGGCGAGATTTTAGTAGCATCGACGCACAACCCGACCCGCGGCTGGTGGTGGCCAGGGACGGTTTACGCCGCGCGCAAATGGCGCGCCGCCGGGCACGCCGCGGCCTACGGTTGTCGATAGCCGCCTCGTTACTGATTGCGGCAATAGGCATGCCGCTAGCCTGGGACTGGATAAACACCGACTGTTACTTGACACTAAAAGGCCAGCGGCAACACATCGCGCTCCGCGATGGCTCGACGATAGAACTCAACAGCAACAGCCAGGTGCGAGTCCACTACGGCTGGCGCGGCCGCGAAGCCGTGCTGGATAGAGGCGAAGCGTTATTCAGCGTGGCGCACGATGAAACCAAACCCTTCGACGTCGTCGCCGGCCACGGCAAGATCCACGACGTTGGCACCCGCTTCAACGTGTGCATGCTGAATAACGCCGCCACGGTCAGCGTCCTGGAAGGCGAAGTCGCCGTTGCCACTGAGCGGCGGCCCGACCCGCAAACTCTGTTGGCGGGCCAGCAAATTAGATACGATGCACAGGGCCTGGCGTCCGCGCCGACCCGTTTCGACGCCACTACTGTCGCCGCTTGGCGGGAAGGCATGCTGGTATTTAAAAAGACCGCGCTGGCCGAGGTTCTGGCACAACTAAGCCGCTATCACGACATCGAACTCCGCGTCGCCGACCCGCAATTGCAAAACCTTAAAGTCAGCGGCGACTTTCCCACCGACGACTTAAACCTTGCCCTCAATGCCATCGGCGCCGCGCTGCCGATCAAGGCGGTTCGAAAAAACGAGCGACTGATCGAATTCGAACGCTAAGCGAGAGAGGGCCAGTTCAGCCACACGTCGAAAAACGCATAAAACGCTCGGCGGGCTCAGGCCGGACGCCGGTTCGTCGCAAGCCCTTGGCTTCCCGCTGGCCATGGCAACATTCCCGCATACCGCCGGCGATTTACGCCTTACGGAAATAAGTGAATTTACGCTGCGCGCGAAATCGTTACCGAAAATATTTTTAACCCATCGAAAAAAAAGTGGCGCCTTCGCCATAAAAAACCGCTCTTACTGGGTAGTGAAATCACCACACACCACGGGAGGGCAAATGTATTCACTTTCTAGAACGCTAGTCGGCGGTCTGCTGACCGGCACCGCGCTGGTTGCCGCGGCTCAGGAACAAAGCTATCAATTGAACATTCCGGCGCAAGCCCTGTCCAGCGCGCTGGAAACGCTCAAACAGCAGACTGGCCTGCATCTGTTCTACGCGGAGCAAACCCTAGCCGGTAAAACCAGTACCGCGCTGCAGGGCACTTACAGCGCCAAGCAGGCGATAGCAATTCTGGTCGGCGGCGCCAGTCTGAGTTACACCTTTACCGCCGACAATGCCGTATCGATTAAGCCGCTAGAAGTGAACAGTTTGCCGGCGGTCACCGTCTCCGGACAACGCACTTACGATCTCACCGACCCCTATAACAAGGACTACTCAGTACCCAATACCCGTTTCGCCACCAAAACCGATACGCCGATCATGGAGACGCCGCTCAACGTCCAGGTTATTCCGAAGGCGGTGTTGGACGACAATCAAGCCATAAAAATCGATCAGGCCGTCAAATATGTCAGCGGCGTGACGACCGGCCAGGCGGCGGGCGGTTTGACGGACCAAGTGACCATACGCGGCTTCTATAACTACAACTTGTTTCGCAACGGCTTTCGTATCGACGCATCCGGCCCGGAAGGCACCCGGAACATGGCGAACGTGCAAAGCCTGGAAGTACTGAAAGGCCCCGCCGCAATGTTGTACGGCCGCGTCGAGCCCGGCGGCATGCTTAATATCGTCACTAAAAAGCCGCTGGATACCGCGTATTATGCTTTGCAGCAGCAATTCGGTTCGTTTGATTTGTTCCGCTCCAGCATTGATGCGACCGGGCCGCTGACCGACAACAAGGATTTGCTGTACCGAATGAATCTTGCCTTCGAAAAAAGCGGTTCATTCCGGGAAAACGTGGATTACGACAAACTGTTCGTCGCGCCGGTGCTGCAATGGAATATCAGTCCAGCTACCACCGCGCTATTAGAGCTGGAGTACCGCAAGGAAAACAATGTCTACGATCTGCACGCCCGACCGTTAATTATCGACGGCACCAGGGCGGACGGCTCCTGGATCAATCCGCGCCTGGCGGATATTCCTCGCGAACGGAATTTAATGGAAGACAACCGTAATCACGTCGAAGACAAGCTGATCGGCTTGAATCTTACCCACAAGTTTAACGACGATTGGGTATTGACCGAACAGTTGAATATCCAGCTGTTGGACCGGGACCGCTTGGTGATGTTGCCCGGCACGCTGCAAGCCGACCAGCGCACGCTGAACAGACGCATACTCACCAGCGACTTTTTCACAAACGACAGTTATTTCACGACCACCAATTTGACCGGGCACTTCGACACCGGATTTTTGAAACACACCTTGTTGATAGGCGGCGATTATTACCTGCAGGATATGAATTCCGTCGGTTACAGCAGCACGGCCGCGAGCACCATCGACATTTACAACCCCGTTCATACCGGCAATCCGCCCATAGATCCAACGACGCGCGCCAGCCAGTCGTTTCATACAAAAACTGATTTTTACGGCATTTATCTGCAGGACCAAATCAAGCTGCCTTATAACGTACACGTCATGGGTGGCTTTCGCTATCAAAATGTCGAGCAATACGATGTACTTGCCGGACAAATCGGTCAGAAAGCCGATGCGGTGACGCCACAGGTTGGTGTTCTTTGGCAGCCAATGAATTGGTTGAGTCTATACGGCAACTACGTCGAAAATTTTGGCGTTACCAACGGAAATCTTACGAGTGATAGATCATTTTTACCGCCGGAAACAGCACAGCAATGGGAAGTGGGATTTAAAACCGCATTTTTCGACGACAGGTTAACCAGCACCGTCGCTTATTACCAATTGACAAAGCAGAACATTGCAACCACCGACTTGATCAATCCAAACTTTTCCGTAGCGGCTGGCGAAGCGCAAAGCCGGGGCGTCGAGGTCGATATCAAAGGCGAAATTCTGCCGGGCTGGAACACCATAGCCACGTACGCTTATACCGAAACCGAGGTTCTTAAAGAAAACAACCCAAATAACATAAGGGTTGGCGGCGGCTTTCGCGGCGTTCCCAAACACACCTCCACGTTATGGACGACATATGATTTCCAGCAGGATTATCTGCGCGGATTCAAGGTTGGGGCGGGTCTGGAGTTGGTCAGCGATAAGAAAGCTACTTTCGACAATCACGACTTTAGTTTTGCCGGCTACGGCGTCATCGATCTATTGGCGGCCTACACGCGGAAAGTGGCAAAAACTAATGTGACGTTACAGCTAAACGTCACCAATCTGTTGGATAAGGAATATACCCACGACGGCTTTGCGATGCCGTTTCAAACCCGCGCTACCTGGGGTACGCCCCGTTCGTTCTTGGGTTCGGTCAAGGTTGAATTTTGACCGGGTAAGTCGCCGCAGAAAGCAGGAGCCTCTCCCGTTCCTTGCGATCGAACCGCCCCCTGATCGTAAAGCTGCGCCAGCTCTGTTAAGTATCGTCATCTCGGCAGGGATTGCCGAGATCCAAGATCCAAGGACGGCAAGTGTCTGATACATGCATGTCGCCTGGATTCCGGTAATCCCTGCCGGAATGACGTTAGTGCTGAAGCCGCCGTTCAATCGGGAACCGCCTGAGTTCCTTAACTGAAGCCGTTTTTAAAAATCGTTATGAAACCAGCTCTTGAGAATTTAACGTCCTGCAGCGCAAAGCCTCCCGCACCCAATACCAGTGCTCGACGGTTAACGAAGCTTAAATCCCGTCGTAAAAGGTGGCTGGCTGTTCACCTTTATTTAGGTTTGAGTGCCGGATTGCTGTTGGCGGTCGTCGGTCTGACCGGCGGCATACTGGTGTTTTATCTGGAAATGCAGGAAATACTGAACCCTGAGTTGTCCGTCGTTTCCTTACCCGCCGCAGAACAACGACACTTGCGGTCGTTAGACGACATCGTCGCCGCAGCGGAAAACGCCAAACCGCCAGATAGTCTGTTTTTTAAGGTGTACTACCCACGAAACGCCGAAGTGGCTTACAAATTTTTGTATTTTGTCAGGGACGACAGTAAAACGAACAGTGGCGACGGCTACTATATCTTCGTCGACCCTTATACCGCGCAAGTCAAGGGTTTACAGCTTTGGCATCCCAAAGATCGATATTGGGGCCGGCCTTTGGTCAGTTTCATCATGCAGTTACATTGGTGTTTGCTGCTGGGCAAGACTGGCGCCACTATCGTCTCGATTCTCGGCGCCTTTTCCATTTTATCGGTATTGACTGGCTTAATCGTCTGGTGGCCGTTGACCGGTAAATTTAGGCAGGCGCTGACCTTCAAGCGCCGTTCGGGATCAGTCAGATTCAACTTCGATCTGCATAAAATAGTCGGTTTCTATTCCGGCATCGTGTTAATACCGGTATTGTTTTCCGGTATTTATATGACGCAGCCGGAGCGAATAGACGTACTAGTCAAGCCGTTCTCGACTATCACCCGCCCGAATGCGTACAACGGCATTCCGGAAACGATTGATAGCGCCCCACCCAAAGCGGGACAACAGACGATTAGCTTAGCGCAAGTGGAAACAATAGTGCAGCAAAGCTACCCTGCCGGCCGACTATGGATGCTGAACGCACCGAAGGACCGGCTGGATGTGTTTAGGGTGATGAAACGAGACGTCGCAGAATTAAGCCGCTTCGTCGGCTACCGGGATATTGCCGTCGATCAATACAGCGGCGAAATTATCAAGGTCTACGATTCCGGCACCGGCTCGAACGCCGATGTCTTTTACGATTGGCAATGGCCTTTGCATAGTGGCCATGCATTCGGTTGGCCGGGGCGGATTCTGGTGTTGCTGGCGGGTTTGGCTTGCCCGGTGTTGTATATCACCGGCGTCGTGCGTTGGCTGCAAAAACGGCGGGCGAAACAACCTCTAAAGTCACTTAGCCAAAAACAACCGCCGCAGGCCGCTGAATCAATTTATCGCCCCCGCCCTTAAATCCCGTTCGCGCTTGGTCTGTCGAAGGGCACGCTCGTTTGGGCTGCGATGCGCTTAACCCGCGGCATATCCGGGATAAATAGGGTCGGGTTAATAAGCCATACAGGAAACCATTCCCCCGCCTGCCGGTCCATTTTAAGTGCGAGTTAAGCCTTTAAGGTTTTAATCGCCACGCGGTCCGGGACCGGCTTCTATTGGCAATACCCATAGAATTTATACGCCTCCCGACTCAACGTACTTATGAACAGCATCCAGGATGAAAAATAATGACTAAAAAATTACTTGCTATCGCCATCGGTACCAGCTTGTTAACAGCCTGTACCACTAACCCCTATACCGGCCAGTCCAGCATGAGCAACCTAGGCAAGGGCGCCGGTGTCGGCGCGGCAGTGGGCGCAGGCGCCGGTACTTTATTCGGCGGAAACGACTGGAAAAACGCCGGTCTGGGCGCATTAGCCGGTGCCGCGGTTGGCGCCGGGGTCGGTTATTACATGGACAAACAACAGGAAGAGATGCAGCAGTCGCTGCAAGGCACAGGGATTGAAGTCCAGCGCACCGCGCAAAACCAGCTGACCTTGAACATGCCCAGCACCAGTGATGTGACGTTTGCGTTTGGCAAAGCCGACTTGACGCCGGAAGCCCAGCACGCGCTGGACCCCATCGCCAGAGTGTTGACCAATTACCCGGAGTCGACGATTTCCGTCACCGGCCACACCGATGACGTGGGTTCCGATGCCGACAATCAACGTTTATCTGAAGCACGGGCTACCAGCGTGGCCAACTTCTTGGCGCAACGCGGTGTGAACCGGATGCGTATCTCCCAACAGGGCATGGGCGAAAGTTCGCCGAAAGTACCGAACAGTAGCGATGCCAATCGGGCAATCAATCGCCGGGTGGAACTGGCGATCAACGCCAATCAAAACGCCGGTGCTGCGCAACAACCGCAGCAAGGCTACCCGCAACAGCAAACCCAGCCTTATCAGCAACAAGGCGGTTATCCGCAGCAGAACTACCCGCAGCAAGGTTATCCGCAGCAAAACCAACCGTATCAGCAGGGTTACCCGCAACAGCAAAGTTACCCTCAGCAGAATCAGCAATACCAAGGTTACCCACAGCAACAGGGGTATCCACAGCAAACTTATCCGCGCCAGGGTTACCCACAACAGAACCAGCAATACCAGCAGCAGTATCCACAGCCTTATTACCAACAACAATAAAGCTTTAGATACAAGCCAGCCATCATAAAAAACCCGCTTCTTTACGGGAAAGAAGCGGGTTTCAGTTAAGCCCTTGGAAATTCGGCTCTGGTTTAGCCACTAGCTATTGTTAATATCAAGCGTCGCCAGCCCTGACATCAAACTCAATTTTCCAGCGCTGTTGATCGCGTTTGGAAACCGCTTTTAACTCTAAAGTCCCCACTTCGGTCACTGCCACAGACAAATGCACCGGGACGATGTCGCCGGCATGGCGACCTTCTTCCGGCAAAGTGATCTCAATTTCGTCCAGTTCTTCCAATTCGTCGTCCTGCCAATATTCCAGCCTTACCCCTACCGCATCGTCGCGGCGGGTTTTCGAACCGAAAAAGCGGAAGCGTACCGGTTCGCCGATGATCAAACCGAATTCGTCATTAGGCAATTCCTGTTCGCTGCCCTCTTCCATCCCAAACGGCGCGATGCACAAGGCTTCGATCTCCGCCGGCAATCCGGGAACCGCCGGCATGGCGCTCTCAATACCGACGTAATAAGCCGCCGCCGTGCCGCCTTTGATTCTGACGCCCTTGCCTTTGCGGACAAATCCGTAATAGGCAGCGCCACGCGCGACCGCCAAATCCAAGTCGGCGCCTTGTAACAGTCTGGCCGGCGCGGCTTGTTCGGCCTGCAACCAGCTATTTAATATCTGCATCAAGCGCTCGGCCATCACGCCGGCTTTTAACACCCCGCCGTTGAACAATACCGCGGTCGGATGCAAGAAACTGGCGTGTTCGGGCAAGACATGATCGGCTAGCTCGCCGGTCGCTTCTTTTTGCCGCGACAAAAATGCAGCCAGATGGCGAGTAATGCCGGCATCCTGCGCATAAGGCAAACCGGCGGTACGCAAACCACTGCGCGGTCTGACCACCGGTCTTTCTTCGATCGGTACCCACGGCAAAAAGCCTTCGACCAAGACGCGGTTCAGTTCGTCGCGAGTCAGTTCGGTGCGCAAGGTGCCGCCGATCAGGGATGAGCCGCGACTCGCTACGACTAAAGGCATGCTGCCCAACTCGGGCTGGTTGAACAGTTTTTCTTTGGCTTCCCGACAGGCGTGGGTCAAAGCTTGTAGTTGCCAGGATTCCAGACGCTTGCCGCTGTCTTGCTCCAGTTTGGCTCTAACGGTATAGGCCAAGGCCAAGTCCATGTTATCGCCGCCCAACAAGATATGATCGCCGACCGCCACCCGGGTCAATTGCAGGTTGCCGTCTTGTTCGGTCACCGCAATCAAGGATAAGTCGGTGGTGCCACCGCCGATGTCGGCGACCAAAATCACGTCGCCGATTTGCACATGATTGCGCCAATCGCCTTCGCTGTTTTCGATCCAGCTGTACAAAGCAGCTTGCGGTTCTTCCAGCAATACGGCCTGCCCTAATCCCACCGCGCGGGCCGCTTCGACCGTCAATTCACGCGCGGCCGGGTCAAACGACGCCGGCACTGTGATAGTGACATCTTGATCTTGTAAATTATGCTCCGGGAATCGGTGATTCCAGGCATCGCGCAAATGTTGCAGATAGGCCTTGCTGGCGGCAAACGGGGAAATCCGCTCCACATCCTCCGGCGCCTCGACCGGCAAAATCGCTTGTTTGCAATCGACACCGGCATGGCACAACCAGCTCTTGGCGCTGGACACTAATCTGATGGGGGTTTTGCTGCCCAGATTACGGGCGATTTCGCCGACCAGATATTCCGGTTTAGCTGTCCACGGCAACGCAGTGGCGCCTTCGGCAATCTCGGCCGGATGAGCCAAATAGGTGAAGGACGGCAATTGCGCCTTGTCTTCTATCGTGCCGGGGCCGGTCAACTGCGGAATCGCCAACACATCCAGGACCACTTGATCCTCGCCGGCTTCCAGATCGACATAAGACAATACGCAATGCGTGGTACCCAAATCGATACCGACCGAATAACGCGCGGTCATAATTCCACCTCGGCCGGCGCGACGATTTTGGCGTTATGGCCTTCGGTCAATTTCGGCAAACGCAGATCGGTGACTTGCCAACCTTTATGCACCAAAGTGCCGGTAAACGGCGCCTCGCCGACGATATTGCCGGTCAAACGAAATGACGCGGCATCGAAGCCTTTGTTTAGAGTCACCCGGTTGCCTTCGGGATCTTTGCTGACAGGGGCCAGGGTGAAATGCTCGCTGACCGCTTTGCTGCAACCTTGATGCACCACGCGCGCCGCCGCACCGATTTCGGCATCAGAAAAGGCGCTGACATCTTCCTTGATGAAGTCGATAAACCGAGCTTCTTTTTGCAGCAAACTTAATAACTGCAAGGCGGCATCCGGAGTCGCTTCCTTTAATACCACGGGCTCAGGCGCCGGGGCCTGGACGATTTTTTCCACTTCGACGATCTTCTCGACGATTTTGACTTCCGGTTGCGGCGCAGGAGTGGGAGCGACTACTGCCGGAGCTGCGGATTTGCAGCGGCGCATGCCCAGCAATACCGAGACTAAAACCACAATCAGAATCAAAGCCAACAGTGCGGCGGTACCGGCCAAACACACGTGCCACAAATCGAAGGTGGTCGGGCGCAAGGATAAATCGATGGTGTAGGTATTCATGAAAAACGAGTGATGGTTGTTAATTGAAACAAGGGCTATAGCGTCTAATCTTCAAGCATGCCGCAACAGATAACGCTAAATTTTTACGCCAATGCCATTGCGGACAGTGGGAGTCAGTTACCAGGCATGCCGGCTTTCTTCGCGGCTTCCGCGTACATTAATTGCTGCAGCAAATTGCGCGTTACCTGGATACGCATTTTCTTCAAATGCCGGTCAGCCACCACGCCCGGCACTTCGGCGTCGGTATAAACTTTGCGCATTTCGGCCAAGGTCGGCTCACAAGACTTAATAATCACATCGGTGGCGTTGCGGCTTTCCATCTTGGCAAACTCGGGTTTTTGCATAGTATCCACTACACATTTTTTATAGGTGTACTGAGCTTGCTGAATCTTCTGGATGGTTTCATCTTTCAGAGTGGTTTCGTTCCATTCTTCCTTGGCTTCCTCGGCACAGGCCAAACCTGCGACCATCATCAATGCAACTACTAAACGGTATGTCATGTTTTGCTCTCCAATGGGGGCGTGATAATGGCTGGCGATTTTACGCGATGCTAGCTGAAATGAACAATCAGTCGGCAGCGGCAGGCGATCAGAACAGGCCTAGCCTGATCAGCCAGCTCAACGCGGCCAGCTGTAAACTCACCCAGGCTCAGGACAAACTCGCGTTTCAACGCCAGATCACTAAGATACCAGGCAGTGAGCTAAAAGCGACGCCAAGGCGGCAGGAACGCGCTGCTCATAAAAGGGCTGGCGCGGGTCTCTTGGAAATGACCGTATCGAAAAAACCAACCGAATTGGTGATCTAAAGCTTAGTGATCGCAAACATGCCGAGACGAACCGGCCTGATTTTGGCCTTGAGTGGTATCAGGCAATAAAGGCAGGGCTTCCGTTATTCCGTCGCCGCATTGTTTCATTTGCTGCATGGCTTTATTGGCCGATACGTCCTTACCAAACTCCATCGCTCTGACCATCGCTTCATCGCGTTTTCCCGCCGCGCATAAGCGCTCCACCTCGGCACTCATTTGTTTGGCCTGCGCTTGAAAGGCCTGCATGTCGGTCTTATCGATGTGCTTCACGCAGTCTTGCATGGCTTTCATTTTCTGCATCACTTGCTGCATTTGCGCTTTATCCATATTTTTAAACGCATCGTTTTCAGCGGCAGCGGCGATGGGGAGTAGTAACAGCAGGGTTATCAATAAATTTCGCATGACTTTCCTCAAAATAATGAACATACCTGGGAACTGTAGAAGTGTTCTACGTGGATAGCAAGCGCTGGCAATAACGCCGACTTAATGGTGTTGTCAGACAGGATCGTCCGATTTTGTCGCATCCACGACATCGTTTGCTAAGCTGCCTCAAAGCGATAATCCCTATCAATCTACAACCTACACACGCATGCGGTGATTTGCTCAATTGGCATCATTCTTGATTGCTTGATGGCTTTCGTCATCAGCAGCCCAACGATGGAACACATTTTCCCTCTGCCCCGCCCGATGCTTGCACCGCCCAAACCCAAGCATCCAGTGCTGCAAGCAGGCCATCGCTACAGCATCGACACCCAAAAATTAGCGGATAACCCACTCGGTGATGTAGAGCATGATCTGCAAAACGGCTTACTCGGCGATTACTCGTTAAGCATCGAACGGGCTGCGGTAGTGCCCGTGGATACGAAACATACACCCATACACGCATTCGTGTGGAACAGCGATTTACTAAGCCCACTGCTCAAAAACTGCTTAGCCCTTACCACAGCCCACCCGCAGCAACCCAAGCAGAATCGTTTGACCTTGCTTGACGCCGGCATGGCCGCGCCCACCGTAAGCTTGGCGGACGGTATGCCATCCCTAAGTATCTCACCTCATTTTGAACTGGCATGGGACACCGCCGGTTTTTGCAGCCAATTGGGCGTCTTGCAGTTGCTGGAGTCTACTCGAACAGCACACTTCGCCGACGGCAAAACGATGACTTTATTGGATACCGAAAGTGAAGAAGGCGACCCGGTTTTGTATCTATCTGAGAAAGACAGGCCTTTGCCGGTCATACCGCTTGGCGGGTTTCAACAGCAAGGCCAGCAGCAAAAACTGCTGTTCAGTCAGGCCGTGACGCAAGCCATTCCGTCCGAAATCGCCGGCAATACCGTTGCGTCGATGAGCGTTTTGGAAAAATATACCGTGTACTTCATGCAAAACGCCGGACCGGATAGGCCGGATCTTTATATTTGGGTGCCCGTACATTTACCTATCGTTTGGGGATGGAGCATCCGGGTACAACAACGCTATGACGGCGTTTGGGATATTTTTCGCAAGAAATTGATCATGCCCAGCGCGTCGACCGAAGCGCCGAAATTACCCCTATGGCAGAGTAACTCCTTGCTACGCCAAACGATGCAGATGGCGTGATGACCATGCTGGACGTGGCGATTGTTGGCGCCGGACTGTCCGGTTTGTCCTTGGCAGAAAAACTGCTGACATACAAACCTAACATTGGCGTATTTGAAGCCCGCGAACGCTGTGGCGGCAGGATTCTATCCGCAGCTGACCCTACCCTGGGTTTTACCGCAGACTTGGGCCCCACTTGGCTGTGGCCTACGGAGCAACCGCGTATTTCGGCATTAGTAAAGCGCTTGGGATTGACGCTATTTCCGCAATGGGACTGCGGCCAAAGCTTATATCACGTGCAAGCAGACTCCCGGCCGGTGACTTACATCGATACTCAGACTCACGCTGAAGCCAGACGGATTGCCGGCGGTTGCCAGCAATTAATTGACCGTTTATTGCAACGGATACCGGGACGGGTGTTGCGCCTTGGATACAATTTGCTATCACTTAGCGATCACGGTAGTTATGTCGATTTAACATTCGCATGCGATGGCATCGTCAGTACCATACAGGCTCGCCAAGTTGTGCTGGCTGCTCCGCCGCGATTACTGGCTAACAGCATTACCTTTCAACCGGCTCTAGCACCCGGTTTGCTATCACTGATGCAAGACACGCCCACCTGGATGGCCGGGCACGCCAAGGCGGTTCTGGTTTACGAACAGGCTTTCTGGCGCCAACAAGGCTATTCCGGCAACGCCATTTCATCCTACCCCGGCGCGGTTTTGGCCGAAGTCTATGACGCCTGCTCCGACGATGCTGGAACATCTGCCCTGTTTGGTTTCTTTGGTTTGCCAGCCCAGATTCGCGAACAGTATCAAGACCGTCTGCCGGCCCTGATCGTGCGGCAAATGGTCGGCTTATTCGGTCCTGCCGCCGCCAATCCACTAAGTGTGATGATTCAGGATTGGAGCCGGGAACCATTTACCGCGACTTCTGTAGATCGCATACCGATGTTCGAACATCCCGCCTACGGCCATCGCGCGCTGCAATTGGACCATTGGCAAGACAAACTGTATTTCTGCGGAACCGAAACAGCCAGTAGGTCCGGCGGCTATTTGGAAGGCGCATTGGCAGCCAGCGACCGGGTTTTTAGCGCATTAACACTCTAACTAAAGGACTTTGACATGAACAATCCAACGCTTAACGCGAACAGCATCGGCGAATTTAGTCGATTCATAATCGAGCAGAAAGCCAATATGAAGAAGCAGTACGATCAATTACTGGCCCATGACCTATCACACCAACAATGGGATGGTTGTTTTCAGCGCAATATCTTGATCGTCTTGGAAAAAACCTATCAAGACGCCCTGGCTCAATTAAAGACCTTGCCGTTTGATCACACCGGCAGCACCGTCAATCAGGGCTTGGCGGATCTTACCAAATCAGTATTGGCGGTATTTGATGGCTTTATCGACGAGTTTTTGTTGATGGTAGTGGATAAACATCGCACTTCCTGCGCCTTATCCAATTTCCCAGACGAGCATAAACCCGATCAGGTTTACCTGAGCGCGGTGCGTAGCGATATCGCCTTACTGTGGCGGAATTTTGCGCTGGACATTAATGCTTACCTTCTGGAATGCCGCTAAACAAAACTTTTCCGATAGGATAATTTATGAAACTCTACATGACACCCGGCTCCTGCACGACCGGTATCCATATTTTACTGGAAGAGCTGGATCTGATTTTTGAAGCGCATCTGGTCAATTTAATGGCCGGCGATCAACATCAAGCCGATTATCTGGCAATCAACCCCAAAGCCAGCATCCCTACCCTGGTCCGTAACGACGGTACTGCCCTGACCGAATTCCAAGCTATCGCCTACTGGCTGGCGCGCAGCTACCCCAAAGCAAAACTATTGCCAGGAGACGCAGATGGCGATGCGAAAGCTATCGAGTTGATGGACTATGCGGTCGGCACGCTGCATGGTCAAGGCTTTGCCCGCATTTTTACCACGGAGAAATTCGCGCCCAATCCCGCCGATCACGACGCAGTTAAGGCCCAAGGCTTGGATATAGTCAATAAAGCTTTTGCAATCTTGAACGAGTTGCTACCAGCCGAAGGCTATGCATTGAGCGCATTCAGCATCGCCGATGCCGCTTTGTTTTACGTGGAATTTTGGGCGGATAAGATCGGCATTACGCTCCCGGAAAACTGCTTGAAACACTATCGTTTGATGCTGTCGCGGCCGGTTGTTAAACGGGTACTGAGGGAGGAAGGTTATCGCGTGGAGTGACTTTTATCGCCGCACTATCTGTTGTTGCCTTCTCCTGTCCGGAGATTCGCGATGTGAAGCCATTCACACTCATATCCATCAATCACCCGAGTTAAGCCAATATCCCTTCACATTTACAAGGTGACTAAATCGTCATCCACACACTATTCACAAGACAAGCGCTGGATTTTCAAGGAAAATAGCGTCCTCTTTACCATTCGCTACAGCGCATGTACAAATATGAAGGCCTGGTGGTACACCAAAGCCACGACGACGAAGGCATCATAGAAATCGTTGATAAGGAGGGCGTCAGGGCCTTGCACTTTGGCTCGCATGCTCGGCAAAGCAGTATGCTACTGATGGAACCCGACCGGCTACATTCGTTGTATGCCAGGGCAATGATGGCCGGCCTGCTGTTCCACGACACTCCCAACGAAATCCTGATGATAGGTTTGGGCGGCGGCACTATCGCCAAATTCATGCTGCGCCAGTTTGCCGATTGCCGGCTCAAGGTCGTGGAATTTCGTAGCAGTGTGTTAAAAGTCGCACGCAGCCATTTTGGCCTGCCATTCGATCCGCGCCTGAAAATCAAGATTGGCTGCGGCGCGCAACATGTACGCCAAGCCAGCCAGGTGCAGAGCGAACAGCACGACTTGATCGTCATAGACGCTTACGACCACGACGGCATGGCCCCGGAAGTGAGTAGCGAAACTTTCTTCGACAATTGCCGAACCTTACTGACCAAGAACGGTCTGCTGGTGATCAATTTGTGGGGCACCGATAAGGACATGTTCCAGCAAGTGGCCTGGAATCTGGGCCGCGTGTTTGAAAGGCGCATGCTGTTTTTGCCGGTACGCAATCGCGGTAATGTCATCGGCTTTGCCTTCGGCGAAAACATGGCAAAGCCAGGCATCAAACAATTGATCGACAAGGCCAAGCGGCTGGAACAGATGTACCAACTGGAATTCCCCATCTATTTGTTGGATTTAAAACGCCACAACCCCAACGTCTTCAACCGGATTATAAAATCGTGATACACAACGCTCCCAACATCTTCGGCTATAAAAAATACTGGGCGCACCGCTTCGGGCCGGCGCCGGAATTGCCGATGAGCCGCGCAGAAATGGAAGCGCTGGGCTGGGACGCCTGCGACGTCATCTTGGTGACCGGCGATGCCTATGTCGATCATCCCAGTTTTGGTATGGCCGTAATTGGCCGAGTGTTGGAAGCGCAGGGCTTCCGGGTCGGCATCATCTCGCAACCGGATTGGCATAGTGCCGAGGACTTTAGACGACTGGGCCAACCCAAACTGTTTTTTGGGGTCACCGGCGGCAACATGGATTCGATGGTCAATCGCTATACCTCTGACAAGAAAATCCGCTCCAACGACGCTTATACCGCCGATGGGGCGGCCGGCAAACGCCCGGACCGCGCCGTGAATGTCTATTCACACCGCTGCCGGGAAGCCTACAAAAATGTGCCGATTATTATCGGCGGTATTGAAGCTAGCCTGCGTCGGATCGCGCATTACGACTATTGGTCCGATAAAGTGCGTAAATCCATCCTGCTGGACTCCAAAGCCGACCTATTGGTCTACGGCAACGCCGAGCGGCAAGTGGTGGAAATCGCCCAACGCTTGGCAAAAGGCGAAACCATCGCCGATTTGAAAGGCATACGAGGCACTGTGCATTTTGTCAAACAGGTTCCGCAGGGCTGGATGGAGAAAGACTCGACCGACATCGACAAGCCGGGCGCGGTGATTTCCCACGTGAACCCCTATCAAGAACAACCGGCGTGCGACGATCAGGGACGATCAGAGTGCGGCGACGGGTCGGGAACCCGTGCCGCGGAGGATAAACCGGCACTGGCTAAAAACGAGCAGGTGATCCAATTCAAACCCATCGCCAACAAGCAGCGCACGCAAACCGTGATCCGCCTGCCGGATTACGAAGCCGTAAAAGACGATCCGATTTTATACGCACACGCTTCCCGAGTGATGCACGGCGAAACCAACCCCGGCAACGCCCGCGCCTTGATCCAGCGCCACGGCAACCGCGAAGTGTGGATCAATCCGCCGCCTTTGCCGCTGACCACACCTGAAATGGACGGCGTGTTCGACCTGCCCTACTCGCGTTTACCCCATACTGCTTACGGCAAGGCCAATATACCGGCATTTGAAATGATTCAGCATTCAGTGTTGATCATGCGCGGCTGTTTCGGTGGCTGCAGCTTTTGTTCGATTACCGAACACGAAGGCCGCATCATTCAAAACCGTTCGGAAGATTCCATCATTCGTGAGATTGAAGCCATCCGCGATACTTCGCCGAATTTTACCGGCCACATTTCCGACTTGGGCGGCCCGACCGCCAACATGTGGCGGCTGGCGTGCAAGGACCCGAAGATTGAAGAATCGTGCCGCAAACCCTCCTGCGTCTATCCGGGGATTTGCCAGAACCTGAATACGGATCAGACCCCGCTGGTCAAACTGTATCGGCGTGCCCGTACCTTACCCGGCATCAAGAAGATCTTTATTGCCTCCGGCTTGCGCTACGACATCGCCGTGGAAACCCCGGAATATGTAAAAGAACTGGTGACCCACCATGTCGGCGGTTACCTAAAAATCGCCCCGGAACACACCGAGCAAGGCCCGCTGTCGAAGATGATGAAACCAGGCATGAGCACTTACGACCGCTTCAAAGCGATGTTTGATAAGTACTCCAAGGAAGCCGGCAAGGAGCAGTATCTAATCCCCTACTTCATAGCCGCCCACCCCGGCACTGAAGATAAAGACATGCTGAATCTGGCTCTATGGCTAAAACGTAACGGCTTCCGAGCCGACCAAGTCCAGGCCTTTTTACCCTCGCCGATGTCGATTGCTACGGCGATGTATCATTCGGGGAAAGATACCTTGCACAAAGTCGCCCGAAACAGCCCGGACATAGCAATTCCGAAAAGCATCAAGCAACGGCGCTTGCACAAGGCATTTCTGCGCTACCACGACCCGAAAAACTGGCCTTTGTTGCGAGAAGCCTTAAAAGATATGGGCCGCGCCGATTTAATTGGCAACGGTAAGCAGCATTTGGTGCCGAGTTTTCAGCCGAAAACCGATGATCAGCCCTCGGCAAAGACGGGTAAAACTCAGACGTTCAGAACCAAACATACCTTATTTTCTGATACGCCCAGGAAGCGGAAACAAAGATAAAATTGCATTTTTCCGCTTATAAAGACTGCTGCCAATGTATGGTCGTTCGCCAAACTTGCCGCCAGAAGCCAAGAAAAAATCCAAAAAACTTGTCGCTCAGAGTCAGCTTGCGTTGCGCTTTCACTTCCCAGCCAAAAGTCTTTATGGTGTCAATTGCTCGGCGTAAATCGATTAAATATTCGCGATAAATATGGCGCCTCGTTACCGAAGGCAATGGGTAAGAACCGCAATCAACAGTGTACCGGGCCGCCGACAAGCCTTTTAAAATGCGTAATTCGTGAAAGTGCCAACAAACCGCTCGGCCATGAGGAAAGCGGGTGGCGTTCCAGGGAGCCTGTAAAAGCTCTTTGTCGGCCAAAACATGAACTTGTTCGGAAAATCGCTCGGTCCAATCGTCCAGATATTTTTGGTCCCCAAACTTACCGTCTTCCGCGCGCGCATGGCACCACTCTAGGCAGCGGGCTTCCCACCAACGTCGAACTTCTTCTCCACCCTCTCTTTGGAAAATCATAAACTGCACGCAATATTGGCCTGAGGTTGCCGACCGGTCATATTCCGGAGCGTACGCATGATCCGTTATCAATAACTGTTTGCCGGATTCTTCAAACTCCCAAAAAATCTGCTTTGGGTTTTTACGAAACCATAAATCTGCATCCAGATAAGTTACGCGCTGAACAGATGGATCGGAAGCAAAAACAAAACGTGGGGTAAATGGTGTTAGGGTCCAGCAATATTCCGCTATTGTGCGTTGCCGCTTAACGTTAATCAATTCATCTGTCTCAAGTATGCTTAGTTGCAGTAATCGTACGTTTGGCAGATCAAGGCGCCCCAACTTTTCGAATACCTCATCATCCATGCACAAAATCCACAGGGTATAAGCTCCCGCATGTCTCTGCATGGACGCATACAGAGCAAGCCCCTGCGGCAAAAACAGACTATCAAATAAGGTGACGTAATGTTCGTTCATTTGCCCTGAAAAGAATTGACAGCCGCTATCACAAGCGCTACGTCCTCATCCGACATTTGCGGATGACACGGTAAAGAAAGACAGGTGTCGGCGTGCCGTTCGCTGTGGACCAAGCCGTACCGATCACAGCCGAGATTACGACAAGGTTCTTGCATATGAATGGGAATCGGGTAATGAATAAATGTTTGTATCTGCTTTTGTTGCAAATGTGCTTGGAGTGCGTCGCGGAAAGGGCAAATGACGACAAATAAATGATAGACGTGGCCGGACCTGGATTCAGGCAATGCCAAGCAAGTAACATTCGAATTCTTAATACCGTCAAAATAAGCTGTCGCAATTTGCCGTCGACGCTCGGTAAAGTCAGGCAACCACTTGAGTCGCTCCGATAAAATAGCCGCCTGAATTTCGTCCAACCGGCTATTCAAGCCAAATTCAGGATGCCGATAGCGCACACTTTGTCCATAGTTACGCAATTGGCTCGCCCTTACAGCCAATTTTTCATTATTTGTTACAACCATGCCGGCGTCGCCGACTGCTCCGAGGTTTTTGGTAGGATAAAAACTATATGCTCCCATAATCCCAAAGCTACCGGCTGCTTTACCACCTAATGACGCCAAGTGCGCTTGGGCGCAATCCTCAATAAGCGCAATTTCATAATTTGCACAAAACGCCGCCCACAAATCCATCGCACGAATTTGCCCGTACAGGTGAACCAAGACTACGGCTTTGGTATTGGACGTGACACAACGGCTGGCACTTTCCAAAGACAGCAAAGCGGTTTGTGGATCGATATCTGCCAAGACCGGTATGGCGCCGGCCCTTATTATTGCGAGCACTGTAGCGAATGCTGTCATCGGCGTGGTGATAACCTCATCGCCTGGTCCCACATCGAGCGCTCGCAATGCAATCTCTATGGCATCCATTCCATTGCCAACTCCCACACCAAAAGCTAGGCCACAGGCTAAAGCCCACTGCTGCTCAAACGCAGAAACCTCCTTGCCCAAAACAAACCAACCCGACTCGATGACGCGCTTCGCAGCTTCAAGCATAGCCTGTTGTAGCTCCGGCGGCTCGGCCTTAAAGTCATTCATCAAAATCATGCGTTCGCGTCCCAATAGTGTCGGTGGTGTTCCGCATAATAAGCCAGGGTGTTTGCTAACCCTTCGCGTAAACCAATTTCCGGTTTCCAACCCAACTCAGAAGTAATTAACGAAAAATCACTGTAGTAATCGCCTATATCAATCGCTTTTCGCTCTGGCGGAAAAGGTATCAATTCAAAAGCACCACCATAGCCAAGTTCAATCATCATCTGCGCCAAGTCTTTTAAGCCAATGACTTCTTTACTGCCCAAATTGTATACCTTGCCGTTGGCTTGCTCGCTTGCACCAGCCAGTAATAGGGCGCTCACGCAATCATCCACGTAATTAAAATCTCTTAGTTGCAGCCCGTCTCCAAAAACCTTTATCGGATTACCTTCAATCAATAGCCTCACCCAGATACCTAGAAAGGTTTGACGCGCATCCTTGACGCGCATTCCAGGGCCATAAGTATTGGTAAGACGCAAAGCGCATGCTTGAATCCCATAAACATTGTTATAGAGAAGGTGATACCACTCACCAGCTAATTTGTTAATGCCATTGACATCCACTGGACGAATTGGATGTTTCTCATCCACCGGCAGATAATCCGGCTTTCCATAAAGTTGTCGAGTACTGGCAAAAACAATCTTGACACCGGGATTAACTTTGCGGCAAGCCTCTAATATGGAAAGCTGCGCGGTGGCATTGATTTCCAGGTCTGTGCGTGGATCGACCATAGAATCAAGATGACTTGTTTGCCCAGCCAAATTGAAAAGGTAATCCTGATTTTGCAGCAAATAGGCAAGCGCAAATGAATCGCGTACGTCACAAACATTTACGGAAACTCGGTCACGGATATCTACAATGTTAAATGGATTGCCGCCATATTGTGGTATGAGGCTATCTACAAGCGTAACGTTCGCACCAAGCGCAACTAAAACCCGGGCAAGATTGGAGCCAATGAAACCCAGCCCCCCCGTAATTAATATTTGTTTACCTTCATATGTATTCAAGAAATTTTTTCCGCCAACACAATATTATCAAGAAATAGATCCGCGTTTACAGGCAACACTCGACTAAAAAAAATACCGCATAAATTAATTGTAGCCATCACGGAAACCGTTAAAAGTAGCTTACAGATTTTTGGAAAAGATTGGATAATCTTAAAAATGAAAGCGTTTGTCAGTTGAAACAAAACAGACGCATCGGCACAAGTTTTTCTATGCTCGATGATTCTAAACCCATGTTTTTCCAACAGGGCGCGTAATCCAAAACTGGAATATCGCGCGAAATCGTAAGGCTGCTCATGCTCGTCCCAAACAAATGGAACCGTAAGCAGTAAGCTACCATTAGGCTTTAGCACCCGATTGAGTTGCTCTAGAAACTCATCAGGATTAAATACGTGCTCGAGAACTTGATTACAAAGGACTGAGTCGAACGATGCATCATCAAATGGGAATTTTTTACCATCATAAAAATAATCCGCAATATCCCTCTGCCTGGAAAAGACACTATCAATCTCTAAACCGATGTAGGTACTAACATTAAAAAGCTGTTTATAGGGCTTAGTACCACAACCTACATCAAGTAAAACTCCTCTCAATTTAGGAGCGAATTCTGTCATAGCGCGGTATAAACCTAAACGTGAAAAATAAAAAGGATTTACAAAAACACCTAGCCATCCGGGGGTGTACATTTCTTTAAAATAATATGATTTAAAAAGAATCACGATTCACGCCGCTGCAATAACATACCTTGAAAAGAGAATTCAAAGCCTTTATTGGAATAAACCGTCCCTTCTGGACAATTTATGTTGCCTATCGAGCACCAATCTTGATTTATTTTATTTAGAAATGCAGACTCAGAAAAAACCCACATCGGGTAACTAGCCTTGTAAATAGAAGGTGGCACACGCTGGATTAACAGTTTATCTTGCGCAAGTTTTGAAAAAGGCGTACGATCAATAATTAAAATTGACGCCCCTATAAACGGCAATTTTTTGATAACGTCAAACGGGGATTCCAGATACTGTAACACGCTAGATAAAAGAATTACATTTGGCTTATTCTCAGCTAAACATTCATCAATCGAATAATAAAATCGCAACACGTCGTCCTGAATATGAGTTCTTCCGGCTTCTACATAATGGGCTTGCTCGACTACATTCCATCGAACATTGGACAATGTACTGAGGATAATCCGGTGCTGAAAATAGCTACTCCCCAAAGCACCGCCAAAATCCAGCACATTTAACCTGCCTCCAGCTAGAGCCGCTGCCCACATCAATCCCGACAAACCTGGCCAAACGAAATCAACGTTATAAAAGAGCACGGAATCACGCTCGAAAAGCGCATCGCCACACTTAACTGTTAGTGTGGCATCCAGTACTCTTTTAAGTATATCGTCCGCAGAGTAACCAATGCACAACAAAGCGGATTCATCCCAGGTACTACCAGCATCATCAAAAACTATACCACCACCAAAATATCGGTTAAATTTACGAATTAGAATCAGAGGCAAGATTTTTTTTAAAAAAAAATTAAAATTTTTCACAACAACGTACATTTTTTATTAACAAAATAGAAAAATTCCACTAATCTTTGTTGAGCAAAAACTTCCCAAGAATACTTCTGTTTTATTCTGTTCGCGCCGATAGCACCCATATTGACTCTTTGTTCCGTTTCAACTAAAAGCAATATTTTTTTTGCTAAATCCTTAAAGTCGTTCTTCTTGAATCTCACACCATTCCCTTCAAATCTATCCACATCTTCTACCGTGTCGTTCACAATAATAGGCAGGCCGCACGCCATAGCATCTAACTGGCTAGTAGATTCTTGCAACGGCCACACACCTATATCTGAGCTATGATAAATATTTGGTAAATCTTTTGGCTCTACAAACGGCAGTGTAGTGCATCCTTTGCAATTCTGAAGCTGACTCTGATAATCAGCATCACCGCAGCCTATAAATAATCCTTTAATAAATACGTAACCAATTTCGTGTAAATAATCTATTGCTTGTCCCAGTATGAGTGGTCCTTTATCTGCCGTAAAGCGCCCCGTATAAACACAAACAATATCGGCATCACCAAACCCTAGCTTTTCTCTAAACCTTGTTACTGAGACTTCGTTTCGTTCAGAATTGAAAATACCAGTTTCGACAGAAAGACTAGCTAACTTACACTTTTCACTAGGTATACAAAAATAATTTGTAATATTAAAATAAACGTCAGGCGCTATAGGGTAAAATATATCAACATTATTTATAACATCTTCCAGCCAAAAATGCCTATTGCTTATCCAGAACTTAACCTTACTAATCAAATTAGTCGGCGGGGAAAAAACCGAAGAATGCATTCGGCTTTCACAAAATAAACAGAAATTGTATTTTGGCTTTAACTTTGCTAGTAACGCAGTTGTTAACAGGTTTATCTCAAAGCAGTATATAACATCTGGATTTAACTTCTTTATTTTTTCTTCCAAACCAATTATATTTATTCCGTAGCGAGAAACCTCAGAATAATTTCTATGTAACGTGAAATATAAATTTTTGAATACACCTGTTTTTGTTTGAGAATTTCCGAGCTTATTTTTATATACCTTATCGTAGTCAGTCGAGGTAGCATATACTTGCAAATTAGAAGTAACCAAATGCACTTCTTGATTTAGCTTCCCAAAAGCCATAGGCAAGAAATTTTCTGAATAGCCCATGCTCTCAGAATACCAATCTGATACTATTAAAATTTTCATACCTAAAGAATGCCTATTACCTCATCAGTCCCACACTATTTAAATAATCCGCAACACCCTGAGTGCATATTAAAAAGTTCTGATGATCGTTATTCCAAAGGCCAGACACCAAAGTTAAACTATTTTTAACTTCATCTATAGAAAAATATCTATAACTTAAACCTTCAAGCAACTTATTAATTTTATTTGCACTATCATCACTAATTATTTCCACCACGATTGACGGCAAGCTCGCTTTTAATTCAGGATACATCGACTCCAGAACTGAAAATTCATGCCCCTCAACATCGATCTTAATTAAATCAACATTTTTTAGCGAATACTTATTTTGTAAATATTGATAGGGCTTAACATCAACAACAACTTCAATAATCCTTGTATCTCGAGCAACCTCAGGGTGTAGTTTATATCTATTATCGTTAATAGATGTCATATAATTTAGTCTATCTTTCAGCATAAACATTGATGCGTTTCCATCATAATTTGACAACGCTATCCGTTCAACACTCACAGGAAAATTATTTTTTTTTATATTTAATTCCAATAACTCATAATTAATCTGTATTGGCTCGACCGCTATAATTTTCGCCGAACTGTTATTACTTTGAGAAATTAGACTAAATACACCAGTATTCGCTCCGACATCTAATATTAAATGAGCTCGTTTTGACAAAGCAGCCCAAATCTTAAGCGACTGCCTTTCCCATCGACCATAAAGACCATACTTATATAATTCAGATTCTATAAAGCTATCTTTTCTCCAAAACATTTCAATACACTTACCAGAACCATGATCATACAACTTTATAAATCTTTCTTTTTCTGGCTCACGATATTTCTTAAAAAAAATTGATAGCATTACTTTTATAAAACTTTTAATCATGTTTATTTTTTCTTAAAAAAGTTGCCTCAGTAAAATGTAAGCTATATGGTAATACCCCAGCAACAAATGCTTATCGACTAGTCACAATAAAAATAACGAAAAGCATACCATAATTTTTAAGTCACTTTCCATTATATAAAACTAACACGCCGACCGAAAATACGAAGCCGAATATTCAAATATTCACGCACTGTTTCTTTTTGATTAGAATAAAAATATAATATAAATTAAACTGCACTGCGCTTACAAGTACACCAACAACTGAAACTCCTAGAATACCATAGAGCTTTGATCCAAAATAATTTAGCGGCAAACTGATGCACGCAACAAACACACCGAATAAAACAGTCAGAAAAGTCATATTCCAGTATATAACATAATTACTTAATAAACCGGTAAGCCCTGAAATAATACATGTAATCATTGCATAAGGTAGAATCCGCAAGACACCTGAGTATTTTTCATCTATTATTTCAAAGAATATCGCCATAAAAAAACCAAACCATATAAAAAGCGCAATAGCAACAAACACTCCACCTAAAACTAGAAATGTTTTTTTTGTTTTAGCAAGATTCAGAGACACATCTTTTTCCTTTAAGAACAAAGGAAGCCAAACATTTTGGAATGCCGAAAAAACAATAGTAATTATATTCGCTAAAGTGAATGACAAATAGTAAACCGACAAATCAGCTAACGAGCAATATTTCTCAATAAAATATTTATCAGAAAAATTAACAAAAATTCCCAATATAGCTGAGCCCATTATTGGTAACCCAATTTTCAAAGCCTTCATTGCCACCCCCCAATTTACCTTAGGACGCATAGCAGCAACATAAGACCGAAAAAAAACTGTAAGTGCGAATATTTCACTAAATAAGTATGCTTTAGTGCGTATATCGGCATTATCCCCTGACAACCAGTACATTGCAGAGACCCCAACACCAGTACCAATTATAAACCGAGTTATATTGTATGATTGTTGCTTAGTAACAAACTCCTCCGCCATAAAAAAATACAATAACATACATGAGTAAACTGAGCTTATCATGCCAATTAATATCAACCATCTATAATGATGATAAGCAATAGATTTAGAAAATAAACTCTTAACAAGAACTTCATCCCAACCAAAAAAGTATAACGGGGTAACAAATATTATTAATAAAACAAATAAAATAATATTAATTGTGTATAGCAAAGACGACTTTTCTTCGCTACACAAACTATGATATAGCTTTATCTGGGAAACATATAATCCAAAATTAATAACTAGCCCAAAAGTGCCTATAACTGACAACACATAATTGAATACAGCATATTCATCTTGCGTCATCAAATGCAGATATACCGGCAGAAAAATTATCCCTGAAACTTTAACAAAGCTATCAACACTAAATAGCTTTATAAAACGCCTTAGAACAATGCTTTCTTTATACTCAAATACAAATTTGTTAAGAATTCTCAATTTGCCGCCAGCTATTACTCTAACACCGGTTTACACAAAAATAAATTAAAGAAAATAATATTTAATACATTAATTAATTGCTTTTAATTACCAAACAACATACCTCGCTCGATTAAATAAATATACAAGAAAATAGCGGACAAAATATAGCGCTACTCCTAGCTGGCATAGCCATGAAACAGGATAGTGAAACTTGAATAAAGTAATAACATCTCGCAGATTGCGATGGGATCTAGTGCTGGTCAAAGAATGCATAAATCCAAAAAATCTAAGCGTAGCTGGATTACTAGCCTGACTGGTGCTATGCGCATCAATATCCACGAATAAATGAGGCGCTACATTAAGCGAAATTTGCTGCTTTCTGGCACGTAAATAAAAATCATGGTCGGCACCATAATGCGGCAAGCGTTTTTCGTCGAACAAGCCTATTTTATTAAATACCGCAACGGGAACTAGCGCTCCCCTGCCACCAACGATTAGTTTGACTGGGATAACATCTTGGGAAAGCATCTTTGCGCTGAGTTGCTTGGGGCCAGCTATCGTAGAAAACCCCAACAAAAAGCAAGTACTTGGACTGATTGAAGTAATTTGTCCGCTTTGCCAATCGCGCTGGACTGGGGCGATGATGGCGTCAGGATGCGCTTCGGTCAATTTTACCAAGTGACCCACGGTATTAGGCGTCACATAGCAATCGTTGTTTAACAACATGACATAGTCCGCCCCACGCTCTATAGCTGTACGGATACCCAGATTGGTTGCGCCAGTCCACCAAAGCTCGGATGAGCCTTCCAAGCGAATTACGTGCGGAAAATCCTGGGCCAGTCCGATTTTTGTCGTGTCAGTAGTACCGTGATCGACTAGCAATATAGTGAATTCCTGAAATTGGCTAACCGCTAATGCCTCTAGACAATGTAGAGTCTGCGTGTAGCCATTGAAGTCGGTAATGACGATATAAAGATTTTTCATCAGACAAGCTTAGTCAAAGCTTCATAAAGTTTTTGGCCTATTGATTGCCAAGCCAACTCTTCTGGAAATAAAGCTATTTCCGGGTTTTGAAGCTGTGAGAGGATTGCTTTAGCCATATCGTTAGGATCAGGATCACAAATAGATGATGGTGCATCTTTAAAGATCTGTTCGTGATTGGAAACCCGTGTAGCTATAACTGGTTTTCCGCAAGCCAGGTATTCCGCAATCTTGCATGCGCCTGACATACTATTAAATGTGTCATCGGCATACGGCACGCATACCACGTCACAAGCCTGTATAAGTTTTGGTATGTCTGATTGTTCCAACTCACCAAAATAGTCTATCCACGGCTCGTCAAAGCATACATCCGTTACTCGTCCGGCCAATACAAGTCGCAAATTCGGCAGAGCCGATCTGGCTCGTCGACAGGCTTCGATCAGAAGCGGTCCTCGGGACGGCGTAATGGAACCGAAATAACCAACCAATGGAATATCGGTCACCAGTTTCATCGCCAGTCTGGCCCGTAAATGATCAACTTTATTGAATAAGGCCGTATCAACTCCATTTTCGATTAATAGGGCATTTTGGTTAAGTTGGGTAAGGACTTTTTGTAACAGAGGTTGGCTTGCACATAAAACCAAATCGGCTTTCTTAACCGTATGATCAAACAGCAAAGCGAGTCCTTTAAATCGGTTGATCCGAAAAGACGGGTAATAATCATACACATCGTAGACAAATGGCACTCCAAGTCTTCTTGCTATCCAAAGCCCTAGGTAACCAATGTAAATGTCGCCACTTGCGATGAGAACATCCGGTTTGGCAATACAAGCATTGCGATAGGCATCCAGAAGAAATCGAGGTATCTTGCTTGCCGTTGCTGGAATGGTATGAAAAGAAACACCCGCTTCGTTAACGCTTATTTCTGTGTTATTTCGATAGTCAATGGCATCAACAAAAACATCGCTACCATGGGTCACCCATTGTTTCGGCAAATGGTAAAGCCGCCCAAAGCGATCATGAATTAGATCTTTGTTGGTGTAATACCGCTTACACAGGAAGTAGATGTTCATTACCGCTTAACTACTCTATGACTGTCGGCTATAAATTGCGACAAACTTACTGGCGATCTCTTTCCAATCATAAGGTTCGGCAGCCAGCCTCCCAAATGCGCACAGTCCTTTTCTTAAAGTTTCATCCACCAATAGCTGCTCAATCGCCTTTGAAAGCGATTTTGTTTGCTTAGGATCAACTAACAACCCCGTTTTTCCATGCTCAATTATTTCGGCAACGCCACCAGTGCGCGTACTTATCACAGCAGTACCGCTAGCCATCGCTTCCAATAAAATTACACCTTGGCCTTCCGTATCGCCATTGCTGTCGACAATTGATGGAGCGATGAAAATATCAGCTGCCGCATAGTAGTCCGGTAAGATGGCGTTCGGAAATCTGCCGTAAAAAACCACCTTATCTTCAATCTTTAAATCAACCGCTAACATTTTTAAACGTTCACGCTCGACGCCATCGCCAATAATCCATAATTCAATGCGATCAAGTAGGTTTTTAGGCAAATCAGCAACCGCCACTATCAGATCGGCCACGCCTTTTTTTTCAACCAAGCGCCCGACAAATAACAGAATAATTTTTTGCGTATTGCTTGGCTTGAGTACCGCTTGAGCATTGCCGGCCGCAAATTTTTCATAGTCTATGCCCATGGGAATAATCTGCGGCTTGGGCAAATCCGGGCCTACGGCATCGGCAGTGGCTTCGGTGTTGCTGGTCCAAGCTGCGCAATGCTTTATGGTCCAGCGTTTGATAGCTCCTAAAACGCTACCTCGCAACGCAAAAGCGTCACCACCGTGCGCGGTCACCAACACCGGGATCTTGAACAGCTTGCCTAACAATACCGCTACCGTGCCTTGCGGGAAAATCCAGTGGGCGTGTATCAACGACGGCCGCTGGACAACCACTATCCAGGCCGCAGTAATAAACATAGACAGAATGAAAAAAGGCACCTGCAGCAACAACCAAGGAGCGGCTCGCAAGTTGGGTAAAATCCCGGAGCGGTAAGCTAACATTTGCCACTTACGCGGCCAAAAATAACGAAAATGGCGACAAACTATACCGTCAGGCTGCTTAGTTGCGTGTACTTCCGGATGATCCGGTGCGAGGATATAAAGATTAACTTTCTGGCTTGCCAGAGCTTCCGCCAAATAGCGTAAGAAAACCGAAGCACTGTCATCTTTATTGCGAGGATAACTTGATGTCAGCCAGAGCACCTTAATCGGCTGGTCCTTGGCTGACTGGACACTCATACAGAATTTTGGCGCTAACGAACCAAACTCAACAACACGCCCGCCGCGACTGCTGAGCCGATCACACCAGCCACATTCGGTCCCATCGCGTGCATTAACAAAAAGTTGTGCGGGTTACTTTCCAAACCAATTTTATTAGCCACCCGCGCTGCCATCGGTACGGCAGAAACACCGGCAGCGCCGATCAGCGGATTAATTGGCGTACTGCTGAAACGGTTCATGACTTTGGCCATCAGCACACCGCTTGCAGTACCGATAGAAAAAGCGACTGCGCCCAAGCCTAAAATACCTAGCGTTTCCATTTTTAAAAACGCCTCGGCGCTCAGTTTGGAGCCGACCGACAAACCCAGGAATATCGTGACTATATTGATCAATTCGTTTTGCGCGGTTTTGCTCAGCCTATCCACAACACCACTGGCGTTCATCAGATTACCCAGACAAAACATACCGACCAGCGGTGCCGCCGAAGGCAGCAACATGGCGGTCAATACCAGCAACATCAAAGGAAATACGATTTTTTCGGCCTTGCTAACCACTCTAAGCTGTTGCATTTCTATCCGCCGCTCTTGCTCGCTAGTCAAGGCGCGCATGATAGGCGGTTGAATCAAGGGTACTAATGCCATGTAAGAATACGCGGCCACCGCAATCGCCCCCAATAACTCAGGCGCCAATTTGGACGCCACATAGATCGCGGTCGGGCCGTCGGCGCCGCCGATGATGGCAATCGCCGCCGCCTGCTTAAGCGTAAAATCCATACCTGGAACGGCATTCAACGCCAACGCGCCGAATAGAGTCGCGAATATCCCGAATTGGGCGGCAGCCCCTAAAAACAAAGTTTTAGGGTTAGCCAACATCGGGCCGAAATCGGTCATCGCCCCGACGCCCATAAAAATCAGTAGCGGAAAGATGCCTGCCTTGATACCACCATATAGGTAATAAAGGATGCCGCCTTCGTCTATCATGCCGGCCACCGGAATGTTGCTCAGCACTGCGCCAAATCCTATCGGTAACAGCAGCAAAGGTTCAAAGCCTTTTTTGATAGCCAGATACAACAGCAAAAACCCCACCGCCATCATAATGACTTGCGGCCCGGTAACGTTATAGATACCCGTGCTTTCCCACAACAGTCTAAGATTTTCCATGGATTATGTATTCAATCGGTTGTTTGATCAGAATCGCCGCCATCGCACCCGCCAGCAGCGTGGCGCGAATCGCTGATCAGCGAATTACTTAGATCCCGGGCCTAAGCTAACGGCCCGAGACCACATTAAACGATAAGAAATATTACAAGGTGACCAATACATCGCCAACCGCCACGGAATCCCCCTGACGAACGTTTACCGCGCTGACGATACCGGCTACTTTGGCGCGGATCTCAGTTTCCATTTTCATCGCTTCCATAATCAAAACGACATCACCTTCGGAGAGATGAGAGCCTACATTGACATTGACTTTAAGCACCACGCCAGCCAGCGGGGATTCCACAACACCACTGCCGCTAACGATAGGCGCAGTGGCTGCCAACATGGGGCCGCTGTCCAAAACGGACTGTACTGTAACCGGTTTAACGACTAAGTCGGCACCGCCGGAAGCCACCGCTACGTGATAGTTTTTGCCGTCGACGTTAACAATGTAGGTCTCTGCGACCACGGCTTTCTGGGTAACGGCGGGCACTGACGCTGTCGCGCTCTCTGCTCCCGGTTTAGGTTCAAAAGCCTCCGGGTTACCGCGGTTTTGAATGAATTTCCAGCCGACTTGCGCAAACAAGCCATCAATAAGCGCATCTTCTTCAACGCTATCGGCCAGTTTCACACCTTCTGCCGCGGCTTTGGCTTTTACTTCGGCGACCAGTTTGTCCATCTCGGCTTCCAGCAAATCCGCCGGTCGGCATGTGATCGGTTCGGCGCCGTTCAGCACGCGCGCCTGCAATTCTTTATCGACTGGGGCTGGCGTTGCGCCGTATTCGCCTTTCAATACACCGGCGGTTTCCTTGCTGATCGTTTTGTAGCGCTCGCCGGCTAGCACATTCAACACGGCCTGAGTACCGACAATTTGCGAAGTGGGCGTGACCAGCGGGATGTAACCGAGGTCTTTACGCACTAACGGAATTTCCTGCAGCACCGCGTCAAAACGATCCGCAGCGCCCTGCTCCCGCAATTGGCTTTCCATATTGGTTAACATACCGCCCGGCACTTGCGATACTAAAATCCGGCCATCCACGCCTTTCAGGCTGCCTTCGAATTGCGCATATTTTTTGCGTACTTCTCGAAAATAGGCGGCGATCTTTTCCAGCTTGGCTAGATCCAGACCGGTTTCGCGCTTTTGGCCGGCCATGGCCGCCACTATGGTTTCGGTGGGGCTGTGACCGTAGGTCATGCTCAACGACGAGATGGCGGTATCGACATTGTCGACGCCGGCCTCAACAGCCTTGATGTATGTACCGACACTTAAACCGGTGGTAGCGTGGCATTGCATATGGATTGGAATCGCCACGGCGTTTTTTAGTTTGCTGATCAGCTCGTAAGCATCGTAAGGCGTTAACAAACCGGCCATGTCCTTGATACAGATAGAGTGCGCACCCATGTCCTCAATTTGCTTGCCTTGCTCGACCCACTTCTTGATCGTATGTACCGGACTGGTGGTGTAGGAAATAGTGCCTTGGGCATGGGCATCGGTATGTAGCACGGCTTTGATGGCGCGGTCGATATTGCGCATATCGTTCATCGCATCGAAAATCCGAAATACGTCTATACCGTTGACCACGCAACGCTCGACAAATTTATCGACCACATCGTCGGCATAGTGCCGGTAGCCCAAAATATTTTGCCCGCGGAACAGCATTTGTTGCGGGGTATTGGGCATGGCTTTTTTTAACAGCCGTAAACGCTCCCAAGGATCTTCGCCCAAATAGCGAATACACGCATCAAAGGTGGCGCCCCCCCAGGATTCGATAGACCAGTAACCGATTTGATCAAGCTGCTCGCAAATCGGCAGCATGTCTTCGATACGTAGCCGGGTCGCCAGAATTGACTGATGGGCGTCACGTAATACCACCTCAGTAATTCCCAGGGGCTTATTTACCTTTTCCACTCTTTTCTCCTAATGACGTTTTTGGGCCGAGCACTGTTACCTTGTGGGTATGATTATCCGTGTTTATGTTTTTTGCGGTACTGATGAACAGCGGCGGTAATAGCGGCGATAACAGCCTTATCGTTTCCTGCCACGACAGGTTGGTCCGAAAACTTGGCAGGCATTTCCGGAAAATAGCGGCGTACCAGTTGGGACATCACATTGATAGCCACGATCAACATAGCCAAAAATGCGTAGACCATACCCATGCCTATCAACATCAGCTCAATCCCTGAGGACAGCATTTCGTTCATGTGTTTCGTCCAAATGATTAAAAACTGTGTTCATTATCGCCAAAACCGCCGGATTAAACAATCCTGAGCGGGGCGCAGGGTTTAAGTGCCCTAGCCGGTGTAAGGCAAAACAAGATTATTAGACTGTCGTCTTAAGTAGTCTGACGCTAACTGAATAGCCTCATCAATAAGGGTGGATTGGCGCCGATTTATTCGGCAGCCGATTGCAAATAATCCAACACTTCGGCAATGTGGGTTTTGACCTGCGCCTTGCGCCACTCCTTGACCAACACACCCGCTTCGTCGATCAGGAAAGTGCTGCGCTCTATGCCACGCACTTGCTTGCCGTACATGTTTTTCATTTTGATGACATCAAATAAATTGCAAAGGCTCTCGTCCTGATCGGATAACAAATCAAACGGAAACTCTTGTTTACATTTAAATCCCTCGTGCATTTTCACGCTATCACGGGATACACCGAGGATAACGGCATTTAATTGATTGAACTGTTCGATATTATCCCTAAAGCCTTGACCTTCCTGGGTACAGCCGGGGGTGTTGTCCTTGGGATAGAAATATAAAACGACTTTTTTGCCGCGATAGTCGCTCAGTTTGACGGTTTTTTCGCCGGTGGCGGCAATTTCAAAATCGGGAACGGCGGAGCCGAGAGTAGCTAAAGTCATCAGATCACCTTTTAATGGGTTCGAGAATAGCGTCGATGTTCAAGCTGTCGCAAAAATCCAGAAACTCTTCACGCAACGATAAAATGCGCACTTCCGGCGGTACCAGCAATACATATTTGGTGGAGAACACCGGCGTGTTAAAAAACGCCGCTTGATGGCGGCTGGCAGTCACTTCTTCGATAGAAATGCCCCTGTCCAATAAAAACGATGTCACCGCGAACAGCACGTCGTTTTTATCCATGGAAATGGTTTCCAATGTGTAAGGCACCCCCTCCAATACTGGCGGGATTTCATCCGGCCGTAAAAAACTCATCTGAATTTCGAATCGAACTTTTATCGCTTCCAGCATACCTTCCAGCTTGGCGATATGATTCCAATTGCCGGCTATCAGCAGATAAGCCGCAGTGATTTGGGTCAGGTTGGACGTGCGCAGTTCCACGACACTGCATTGACAGGCACTCAGGGCCGAGAGGATTTCCGCGATAAAACCGTTGGACTTGCCGCCCAACACTGTGATTGCAAGTTGCATAATGTAAGTCCTTGAATACGCCTAGCGCAGTGTAACATCAACGCCGCGAAAAGCAGAACCGCAACCCAGCAATCCGGACTACTACGAATCTATCTCGGTAATCACCGCGTGATTATCGAAGTGCACGGTTACTTTTTTGCCGGCCCGAGCCTTCAATACCAAGGCTTCATCGACTTTAAACGCCACCGCCAACTGTTGATCAGTGACAGGCGCGGTCCGCTTAGGAGCGACGCTGGCATGCAACCAGGACAAATACAAAGTCCAAAACAACCAAATGCCGGCAATGATCACCACGATCTCGCCGTACAACTGCAACAATTCCAACAGCGTTTTATAACCCCCGAACCAGCGGATCTCGTCGGACAGGCTTTTCAAACCCATCAACCAGGCGCCGAGCGTAAACAGGGGCCACAAAAAGTACAACCAAAGCACCCAACTCAATACCGACATAAACGCCGAACCGCATTTTTGCGAGAAACTTTGTAGATGCGGTTGGTTGATGATGATGTCTTTCATTTCTGCCTCAAGCCTCTATCCAAGGTTACCCACACCGCCCGCTGGCCGCGCTTTTTGCGTAAAGCCTTGATGCAGCCGTTAATCGTGGTACCGACATTGATTAGCCAATAGACAATCGGATACCAAATCATCCAGTAATAATGCTGCGCGGAGCCGCCGCTCTTACGCTCGTAACTGGAATCGATAGTCAAACTGACGGCAAACTGAATCAAACAGGTGACGCATAACAACATACTGGTCCAATGCGGCGATAAATCTTCCAGCGCCTCCTGCGGTTCGCTACTAAGCCACTCGATCGGCACCAGCGCCAGCATCGCCACCACCAGAAACGCCCAGGTCAAACTGATGCAGCATTCCAGATACAGCGGCCACATACCACGGGAACGCCAGCTAAACAGCGGCCGGAAATAACGCAGCAAGACCTCAACTCCACCTTGCGCCCAGCGGCTGCGCTGCTTCCACAAGCCGTTTAGCGTTTCCGGCATCAACACCCAACACAAGGCATTCGGCTCGAAACGAATCGCCCAGCCGGCCAGCTGTAGCTTCCAGCTAATGTCGATGTCTTCGGTCACCATGTCAGGACTCCAATAGCCCACATCGTGCAAGGCAGTTTTCCGGAAACCGGCAATCACTCCGGAAATGGTAAATACATGCCCATAAGAACGCTGCGCACGCTTGATCATGCCGACGATAGCGGAAAACTCCCCAACCTGAATTTTACCCAGCAAAGTGGAACGGTTGCGGATACGCGGATTACCGGTCACCGCGCCGACATGCGGATCTTCCAGAAAATGCCGAACGATCCAGGCCGTCGCATTCGGCGCCAGCAAGGCATCGCCGTCAATGCCGATCAAAATTTCGCTATTGGCTAATAATGCCGCGGTGCGCAAACCCACCGCCTTGCCTTGATTGCTGGCTAAATTGACCACCCGAATTTGTGGGTGCTGGTCGGCCAGCTCGTGCAAAATTTCCAGCGTGTTGTCTTTGCTGCCGTCGTTGATCGCAATAATTTCGTAGTTGGGATATTCCTGATGCAGCAGATATTCGATGGTCTCCCGGACATTCTCGCCCTCGTTATAGCAAGGGATCAGAATCGACACGGACGGATATTCGGGTAACTGCGGCAGATCAGACAACACATTGCCGCGATTCCGCTCCCAACGCACGTAATAAATCATGCCGCCCAACATCCAGACATAGGCCATCAGCAACGGATAATAAAACACAAAGCGCGACAGCCATTCGTTGAACTGCCACCACGGCACTTCCTGCAAATATTCCAGGGCGATCAACCACCAGTCGATAAACTGCTGCACCCAGGCTTGGTCTAGCAAGTTTTCCATGTATCGTTTAATCCTTTCTCGAAACCGGGAAGAATTTTTTCAGCTCGGCCAACTTCGGCTGATCGTTAAACACATTATCCGGGTAATAACCGATATGCTTGGCGCCGTGTTTTTTCAATAACTCGAATTGCTCGGTAAACACCGGCATCGCAATATCCTGCTTGGTTTTCCAATTGACCGCCTGCAATTCGAACACCATCTTGTCCAGACCGTCCGGATATTGCGCGGTCTTTTCCACCAACTCTATCAACCACTGCTTGGGATTTTCCGCCTCTTCCATGAAAGGCATCGCTTCCACCGCCACGTAGTCGTAATGCTTTAAAAACGCCGGGAAAGACTGCGCATACCATTCTTCGCTATAAGGCTTTAGCAGCGGCAAAGAGTAAAAATTGCGGGCGGTTTTGATATAGGGCCGATAGAACCGGACTTTGTCGGTCAAATAATCGGTAAACTGACCGATCAACTCGGTTTTGTGCTGCGCCCAACGCAAGCGTAACTCGCTGGATGCGTGGATCTTGTCGAACTCGGCCGGCATGCCCCAGACGTTACGACTGAAGTCCATCGCCAACGGCGAGACGTCTTCAAAATCCGACAAAATCCCGTCGTCGTGAAACAGAATGCCGTTAAAGTCGCAATGCTTCGCCAGATCTTCATATATCTCGCCGACAAACTGCCGCGCTTCCGGGTTAAACGGCGACAACCGCGTGTAGATATGCCGGGATAGCTGCGGCTCGCCGTCGCGCCATTCCTTTACATACCATTTCAGCGGCACATCGGCTTTATAGGCCATGATCGGCATCCAGGCATACACCCTCACCCCTGCCCGAGTGCGCAATTGCAAGGTCACATGATTAAACATGTCCCGGCGCATCGGCAGATGCCGATTAGGGAAATACAGCTTGTCGGCATTACCGTCGCCGTCCGGGTCGGAATAGGCTTGCAGATAAACTGTATTAGCGCCGCTGGCTTTAATTCTCTCCACCACCAAAGCCAAATTCTTCTCAGTCTGCTCTTCGTCATCATCGTAGATGTAATCCATATCCACGTGCGCGACCCGCAATTCCTGGCCCACGCGCTGATTTTTGACGATTTCACCGAACTGTTTGGCGTTGACGTCGTCGGTGATCATCATCCGCTTCATCACATATGCATCGGCCAAAGTATTGGCACCGTCGTTCAAACCCATAGTCAGGCGCATGCCGGCCAATTTCGTTGCTTCCAGCGCGATGGCGTTATATTCGCCGTAAGGCCACACCATCACCCGCGGCCGCTTGCCCAGTATCTGAAACAAGCGCTCAGAGCTTTTATCCACTTCCTGGAAAATCCGTTTGCGATAGTCCTCGTCTTTCTCGTATTCATCGTACTCGTTGCTGTACAAACGCGAAGTGACTGCGCTTTGCTGATTGCCTTGCGGATTGGCGACGATGCCGTGATGTAAGTCATAGGTGTGCGAAGCAATCTCGACCAGACCGCTGTCCGCCACTTCGCGAATCTGCGCAGGCGTCATTAACGGTTTAACGCCGGGCACATTCTGCTGCTCCAGCCAAGAACCGACTACCGCCAAGGTGGCCGGATACTTGTATTTTTTCAGCAAAGGCATGGCCCGGGTATAAAAACTCAGGTAGCCGTCGTCAAAGGTCAACATCACGGCTTTAGTCGGCAACACCTTGTCGCCCTTCATGCAATCCAGCAAATCCTGGACGCTGATAACGTGATAGTTATTCTGCTTCAACCAGGCAAAATGATCGGCCAAATGGTCTTTATTGACCGCGATGCGATCAAATGGCGGCACCCGCTCTTCTTCTTCGAGAATGTCGTGATAATTTAATACCAGAAAGCTGGAGTTACCCGAATCGGCGGCCAGCAAGGGCCCTGACAACAAACAGAAAAAGACAAAAATTACGCGAGCAACAATGTGCATATTCATTAATTTAAGCGGGAAAAGAAACTGGAAACAGCTGGTTCTCAGTGTTAAAAAAGACCAGAATTGGCCGGCGCATTTTACCCGAATCATCAGGCTAGGCCCGTTTTATTTGTCCCTGCGACGCACTGTCGCAGGCCTAGGCAAACGTTAAAACCAACCTGCCACTGCGGCCTTCAATACCCGCTTAGCCATACCCGTAACAAAAAGCCGGAACGGGCATCCGCCCACAAACTTCATAACGTTCGGAAAAAACTGGTTATGATTGAATAAAAACCTCATCCAATTCATTGCCCGTTTAACTGCGTGCGTATCGGGCCATGCGACTTACCCGGAGAATTCATGCAAAAACCCTCGCTAGCAAATCCTTGGCGGCAAGACCTCACCGCCGGCTTTTTGGTATTCCTGATCGCCTTGCCCTTGTGTCTGGGTATCGCCGTCGCCTCCGGCTTTCCACCGATGGCCGGCATCATTTCCGCCATCGTCGGTGGCTTGCTGGTATCGCGCATCGGTGGCGCGCAACTCACTATTACCGGCCCAGCGGCCGGTTTGATCGTGGTGATACTGACCTCCGTGCAAACCCTCGGCGACGGCGATGCAATGGCAGGCTACCGCTATACCTTGGCGGCAATCGTCATTGCCGGCGCCTTGCAAACCGTGCTGGGTTACTTCAAAGCCGGCCGCTTGGCGGCATTTTTTCCGGCTTCGGTGGTACACGGCATGCTCGCGGCGATTGGCATTATCATCATCAGCAAACAATTACCGGTGATGGCCGGCGTGCAAAGCCAAGGTGCCAGCATCCTGTCCGGCATCGCCGCTTTGCCGCATAGCCTGATTTACTTCATGCCACAAATCGGCTTGATCGCATTGGCAGGCATTGTGGTGCTGATCGGCTGGCCGCAAATCCAGCTGCCCTTACTGCGCAAGATTCCGGCACCCATCATCGTCATCGCCTCCGGCATCCTGCTGGGCCATCTATTCCAGCTCGACCAATTGCAGCCGGGCGAAGCGTTCATCGTTCCTAAAGATGTTTTGTTTGCATCGCACTTTCTTGTGACTTTCCCGGACAGTCTGTTGGCCAGTTTTTACCTGCCGGATTTTGGCAAACTGAGTGCCTTGGCGTTTTGGGAAAGCGTGATTTCAATCTGCCTGGTGGGCAGCCTGGAAAGCCTGCTCAGCGCCGCCGCCGTCGATAAACTCGACCCGGAAAAACGTTATTCCGACTTGAATAAGGAGTTGCGCGCGGTAGGTATCGGCAACGTAGTGTCCGGCATGATCGGCGGTTTACCGATGATTGCGGAAATCGTCCGCAGCTCAGCCAACATCGACGCCGGCGGCCGCAGCAGCTGGGCTAATTTTTTTCACGGCGGCTTCGTCTTACTGTTTGTGGTGCTGTTTCCAGACTTGATCTCGACAATACCCTTAGCCTCGTTGGCTGCGCTGCTGGTTTATACCGGCTATCGCTTGGCTTCGCCGCAAGCCTTTGCCAAAAGCATGGACTTGGGCAAGGAACAACTGGCGTTGTTCGTGATTACCATTTTCGCGATCCTGGCCAGCAATCTGTTAGTCGGCGTACTGATCGGCATCGCCGCCAAATTGTTGCTGCACATCGGCCGCGGCGTGCCCTTGGGCAATTTGCTGTCTATATCTTTTAAACTACAAGCCAACGGACCAAACAGCTGGATTGTTAAAGTCAGCGGTGCGGCTTTATTCTCCAACTTTCTGGCGCTAAAAAGCCAGGTAGCCAGCCTGACCGACGGCCAAACCGTGATCTTCGATTTAAGCGCCACCGACTTGATCGACCATACCGTGATGGAGTTTATCACCCATTACCGGGAAGACTACATCGCTCGCGGCGGACGCTGCGAAATTCACGGGCTGGCCGACCTGGAATCCTTGGGCGACCATGCTTTAGCCGCTAGACAGCGCAGATAAATATCGGCTTGCGCCCATCCATCAAACGCAGTAAATCCTCACCCGGCACGGATGCCGGGGTCAAAATGCCAAGTGTGTCCGGCGCCAATACCTGCGTATCCTGAATCTCTATATAAAGCCCCTAAACATGACCGAAGCCACCATCACCTGCCCCAATTGCAGCACGCAAGTACCGTTGACCGAATCGCTGGCCGCGCCGCTAATTGCCGCCACCCGTAAACAGTTTGAGCAGCAGCTACAACAAAAAGACCAAGCGATTGCCTTGCGCGAACAGGGCATCAAAGATCGGGAAAAACAGCTGGCCGAAGCCAAGCGCGGCCTGGACGATCAAGTCGCAGAGCAAGTTGCCAAGCAACTGCAAGCCGAGCGCCAGCGGGTCATTGAGGAAGAAACCCGCAAAGCAAAACAAGCTGCCGCCGCCGAGCTGGAGCATAAAAGCCGGGAACTGGCGGAGTTAAACGAAGTCTTGAAAATCCGCGACGCCAAACTGGCCGAAGCCCAGCAAGCCCAAGCCGAGTTGATTAAAAAGCAGCGCGAACTGGACGACGCCAAACGCGAGCTGGACCTGACCATCGAAAAGCGCGTGCAAACCAATCTGGCTGAAGTGCGCAGCCAGGCCAAACGTGAAGCCGAGGAAGGCCTGAAACTGCGGGTAATGGAAAAAGACCAGACCATCGCCTCCATGCAGCAAAAAATCGAGGAACTGAAACAAAAAGCCGAACAAGGCTCGCAGCAACTGCAAGGCGAAGTCCAGGAACTGGAACTGGAAAACCTGTTGCGCGCCAAATTCCCGTTCGACAGTATCGAACCGGTCGCCAAGGGTGAATTCGGCGGCGACGTGTTGCAACGGGTCAACGGCCCGAACGGCACCCCGGCCGGCAACATCTTGTGGGAATCCAAGCGCACCAAAAACTGGAGCGACGGCTGGTTAGTGAAGCTGCGCGAAGACCAGCGCACCGCCAAAGCCGAATTGGCAGTCATCGTCAGCCATGCCTTGCCCAAGGACGTGGAAACCTTCGACGTCATCGACGGCGTCTGGGTCACCAGTCCCCGCGCCGCCCTACCGGTCGCCACCATCCTGCGCCACACCCTGCTGGAAATCGGTTTGGCCCGCCTCGCCGCCGAAGGCCAGCACGGCAAAACTGCTTTGGTCTACGAATATTTAACCGGCCCGCGCTTTCGGCAACGGGTCGAAGCCATCGTCGAAGCCTTCTCCACCATGCAGGAAGACCTGGACAAGGAGCGCAAAGCGATCCTGAAGCAATGGGCCAAACGCGAAGCGCAAATCGAGCGGGTGATGAATGCCACGGTCGGCATGTACGGCGACTTGCAAGGGATTGCCGGCAAATCGTTACAAGAAATCGAAGGCTTGGAGATGCGGGCGTTAGAGATGGATGGGGAATTGGAGTGACCTATCGGCCAGCCGGTCGATCTGGTTTCCAAGCTCCGGATTGGGAACCCCAGAGGATTAGAGAAATTCACAAAATTGACCCGAATATATAACCATGTTTATACTCACGTTTAAACATTCCAGAGAAACATCATGACCGAAGCCATACTCGACATCAAACAATGGGGTAATAACCTGGGCGTGCGCCTACCGGCGGCCATTGCCAAAGCAGCCCATTTGCACAACCATCAACGAGTACGGGTATCCGTTGAAGATGACAAGGTGATTATCACCCCGTTAGCCGACGAAGCTTTAACGTTGGAACAACGTTTGGCCCGTTTCGATCCCGAGCGGCACGGCGGCGAAGCCATGGCAACCGCAGAAGCAATCGGTACCGAACGTTGGTAAGCCACAAGCAAACAGCGGCCTGGGTGCCGGAACGGCAAGACATCATCTGGATCGATTGCAATCCGCAAGTCGGCCAGGAAATGCGCGACATCCATCCGTTTTTAGTGCTTTCGCCAAGCATTTTCAACGAAAAAACCTCGCTGGTGATCGGCCTGCCAATGACAACTGCCGCCTATAACGCTGACAATCCATTTGCGGTCGCTGTCGGCAAAGCCGGTGGCCGCAAAGCCGAACAAACCAGCTATGTGCTCTGCCACCAACCCAAATCCTTCGACTGGCGCTTGCGCAAAGCCAAACCGCATCCGCTCAAGGTCTTGCCGGGCGATTTGTTCACTCAGGTTTGCGAGCGGTTGAATCAGATCATTCAGATTGGTTCGGGCTGATCCCTCTGCACTATAAGGGTAGAGTGCAGTCATTCCAGGCTCTCTCTGTGCCGATATCGCAAACGAACGGATTTCTCCAATCTCCGCTTAGGAGTTTGGATGGATAGAGGGGTCACGTTGTTTTGCTCAGACTATGTGTTTAGCTATAGCACAAAAAATACGTTAAAATTAACGCACGTTATTTTTGACGTATCAAATACATCTATCAACGAGGCGCTTATGAAAGCCAATCCCGGCGGTCAGATTGATTTAAACGAAATCATAGGGCGCGATCGCGTCATCGAACAGCTTTGGGAAACCTTGGAGCAGCAATCGATACGCATCAACGCCGAACGCCGCATCGGCAAAACCACCGTCATTAAAAAGCTTTGCGCATCGCCTAAAGCCGGCTGGAAACCGATTTTTCAAGATTTGGAGCAATACCATAGCGCCATGGATTTCGCCCAAGCCGTTTACCGCGAAGTCGATACTTACCTATCGGCGCGGAAGCAGAGCGCGCGGCGGGCCAAGGATTTTTTGCAGGCCATCGGCGGCACGGAAATCAAAGGCGTGCTCAAGTTGCCCGCTTTTAACGACCAAACGCCTTGGAAAACGTTGCTCAGCAAATCGATCGAAGACTTGGTCGAATCCCAACACCAACAAAACGAACGGCCCTTGTTGCTTTGGGACGAAGTGCCGCTGATGCTGCAAAGCATCGCCGCTCGAGAAGGCCAGGCCGCCGCGATGGAAGTATTGGATACCTTAAGAGCGCTACGCCAGGAATTAGGCGGCCAGGGCTTGCGCATGATTTTGACCGGATCGATCGGCTTTCACCACGTCATCGACAGCCTGAAACAACAAGGCTACGCCAATTCGCCGCTGAACGACTTATACGCCTTCGAATTGCCCGTTTTGGAGCCTAATTTCGCGCAGGAATTGGCGGCAAAATTGATCGCGGGCGAAAACATCGCAACATCCTACGCTGCAATCTCCGCCGAAACCGTCGCCGAATTGGCCGACGGCTTTCCGTTTTACATCCACCACATTGTCAAGGCAGTGAAATTATCCGGGTTGGAGGCGACTGCCGAGGTAATCGACAAGCAAGTCAGCAAACAATTGCTGGACGGCAACGATCCCTGGGAACTGGCGCATTACCGCGACCGAATCTCGACTTATTACGGCACCGCTTCCGAAGCAGCCGTTTTAGCACTGTTGGATAGCATCGCGGTGCGCGACGAGACAACGGCGGTCAACACAATACTCCATGAGCTGAAAAGCCAAGGCTTGGCCGTGGACAGGGAAGGATTGTTGAAATTATTGAAAGCAGTCGAACAAGACCACTACCTCGCCAAAGACGAACAAGGCCACTATCAGTTTCGTTTCCCGTTGCTGAAACGCTGGTGGCGCCTGTCGCGCGGACTTTAGGAGGTCAAGATGAGCGAATCAGCCTTTTTATCGGTATTCACGCCGAGCCGGACCGCGCCGGAAGACTTGGAAGCCATCTTCGTCCAGCGCCATGCGCTGCTGGCCGACGCCGTGGAACGGGTGCGGGAAAGCGCCGGCAGCGGCCATAAACATCATCTGTTGTTCGTCGGCCCCCGCGGCACCGGTAAAAGCCATTTGTTGACCTTGTTGGTTCACCGTGCCGGCTCAGACGAAAGCTTGCAACAGTCATTACGGATCGCCTGGCTGAACGAGGACGAAACCAGCACCACGCTGCTCGAACTGTTGCGCCGCATTTATTTGGCGCTGAGCAAGCGTTACCCAAACGACTACCGCGCGGGCGATTTGGAACCCATTTACGACTTGGATGCCGAGGCCGCCGAACGGCTGCTAGCTACGTTATTGCTGGAAAAGCTGGTCGGCAAAACGCTGCTGGTTGCACTGGAAAACCTGGATGCCTTGTTCGAAGGCCTGGGCAAAGCCGGCCAACAATGCTTGCGTGCCTTCATTCAGGAACATCCGGTGATGACTATCATCGCTACTGCCCAACGCTTGGTCGATGACGTGTCCAAACGTAACAGCACCTTCTTCGGCTTCTTTCAAACCGAAATGCTGTCGACGTTATCGGTCGAAGACGCCGCCGAATTGCTGAGCAAAATCGCCGCGCTTAACCGCCAGGACAAAGCCGCCGCCTTTTTACGCAGCCCCACCGGCCGTTCGCGGGTACGGGCCCTGCACCATTTGTCCGGCGGCAACCACCGGGTTTATCTGGTGCTGTCGCAATTCATTACCGGCGACAACATCAACGCCCTGGTCGAACCCTTCGCCAAAATGGTCGACGAAATGACGCCCTATTACCAGGAACGCATCCGCTGGCTACCGGCTCAACAACGCAAGATCGTCGAATTTCTATGCAGCCGGGAACGGCCGACGCCGGTCAAGGACATGGCCCGCCATCTGTTCGCCAGTCAACAAACCATCTCCAGCCAACTCAAGGATTTGCGCGCCAAAGGCTACGTACAATCGGCCCAGCGCGGCCGCGAGTCGCTATACGAAATCGCCGAACCCTTGATGCGGATTTGCGTGGAAATCAAGGAAAACCAGTCGCCCGGCCCGCTAAGGCTATTGGTGGATTTTTTGCGGGTTTGGTACGACGGAGCTCAACTCGACGAACGTTTGTCGGCCTGTGGTGAAGGCAGTTTGGCGCGTAATTATTTGCAGGCGGCGATCGACAGAAATTCGGTTCTGGGAAATTTGCGGGCGCAATTGTTGTTGGAGGACTTTCGCAATGAGTTGAATGACGAGCAACGTGACAAATGGATGTCGATAATTGAAACCGCTTCAAACTTATCCGAAGAATTGACTCTTGCTTGTGGGGAGTTTGCCAAGGGAAATAATGAAGTCGGAATGAACTATTTGGAAGATATATGCAGGGAAACCGATAAATATCCTCAACTAGTTATTGAAGTAGCATATGGCTTCGCCGCAATTGAGTATTTTGAATTCGGCCGAATCGAAGCGGGCATTCGAATGGTGGATGGATTGCTCGAATTATCAAATGCATCCGGTGAGATACTGGCGGTGGCCCTAAATAATAGAGGAGCCACTTACGAACGCTTGGGCATGACCGATCAAGCACTAAAGGATTATAGCCGCGTAATCGAAATGGGCGCGGCACCGGAGGAAACAGCAAATTCGCTCATCCGGCGCGGAAGAATAATGGGAAACTTGGGAGAAATTGAGGCGGCGTTGAAGGATTTCGATCGCGTTGTCGAATTGCACGACGTCCCGCCGGATTCGATCGCTAACGCGCACTACAACCGAGGAGTAGCATTAGGTCGGTTGGAAGATTTCGCCGGCGCGCTTGCAGCCAACACTTTAGCAATCGAATCGCCTGAAAGGTCACCGGAGACCCTGGCGAATGCTTTATATAACCGAGGAGCTCTCTATTCTTTAGCCGGCAGGTTAGAAGACGCCGAACGCGATTACGCGAGAATTTTAACTATTGAGAATCTGCCGGATGACATATTCGCAGACGCACATTCCGCTCTGGCATTGGCAAGCTTCATGCAGGGACGCTGGACGGAAGGAATCGGGAGACTTGCGGATGGTTTAGCTCAATTAACCGCGAATAGTCAGCCGGAAGAAGCCCTATTTAAAGCCATGGTCTCTTTTGTCTATACCAGTAGCCTGTCGACAACCGCGCGCCAACAACGCATCGCCGAATTCGGGCAAGTTTTCGAACAACGCCACGCAACAACTTACCTCGGCGAAGCCCTAATACACCATCTTGGCACTATCCACCGCAACCTCAACGAAACACCCAGCCCCGATAATCTGGAGCAATGGTATGCGGCTTGGGAAGCCGCCGGTACAAACAGCGAGGCTCTGAAATTGCCGCTACGCCTGTTGCGCACCGGCATCGATTTTCTGAAAACCGGCGCACAGGACCTTAGCGTTTTGCTGGATCTGAACCAGGAAGAACGGCAAATTTTGGTTCAGACTTTCGGTCTCGAGGAAGCCTGAGCAAACCTATTCGCCCTCAGAAAAGCTTGAATATCGTGTTGGATTCCTGGCGGTTTTTGCAGCGCGACAGCGAGTTTCAGCTTTACGGTTACGTGATCCTGGAAAATCACTTGCACCTGATCGCCGCTTCGCCGGATTTGAGCCGGGACATGCAACGGTTTAACCCAGATTGTCCATTAGAGGCTGAATCGCCCTAATATCCACAAGTTACTCTAATGGCATCCATTAGAAATCGTCAGAATTCGGTGTATTTCTGCGAATGGATTATTTGGGTTTAAGGCTTATACCGCCAAGCAAATCATCGGTCATTTGCAACAAAGCGGTTCGGCGCGGGTGCTGGAATTATTGGCGTTGTTGAAGCGACCGCATAAGATCGAGAGCGAGTACCAGGTTTGGGAGGAAGGTAGCCATCCGCAGCTGATCGAATCCGAGGCAGCGATGCGGCAGAAGCTGGATTATATTCACCTTAATCCGGTCAAGCGCGGTTATGTCGATTTACCGGAGCATTGGCGCTATTCCAGTGCACGGAATTATTCGGGAATGGAGGGCTTGATCGAGGTGGTTAAAGACTGGTGAGGATTTGGGAAGCTGGAGCTTCCGATGGCTGGGTTCCCAAGCTGGAGCTTGGGAACCAGAGGCCTAAGGATCGGATTACATTCAGCAGTTTAAAGCAACAAAACTACAGTATTTGAGCCATGAGTAGCACGCTCTGGAGACCAGCCAGTGTCATTAGTCGAGAGCTTCTGCGCGATGGTGCAACAGCTGAGGTAAAACCAAGCACTTGTTTTCCATTTGGTTTATTCCTAAGCTAGCCGGCTATTTATCTCCATAGAAGACAGCCAATGCGCGGCATACACACGGAATCGAAAAAAGAAGTTTACGACGTCGTCGTCATTGGCGCGGGGATTGGCGGGCTGAGTACCGGCGCATTGCTGGCGAAAGCCGGCAAGTCGGTGTTGTTGGTGGAAAGGCACGACAGGCCGGGCGGCTACGCGCATGGCTTTAAGCGCCGCCACTTTCATTTCGATGCCGGTGTGCATCTGGTCAGTGGTTGCAGCCCGGAAGGCTATGGCAACGGCAGCACTATGAATAAGATTTGCCGGGCGGTGGGCATAGATCCGGAGGAACTGTTTATCCCCGTACCATCATACGCCCGAGCGGTTTTTCCGGATTTCGAAATCCCGTTGCGAGCCGGCGAAGCGGCGTTCGTAGCCGGCTTAACCGAAAATTTTCCGGCAGAAAAGGAAGGTCTGCTGGCGTTGATCCGCCTGTGCAAAGTCCTGGCGGAAGAAGCCATGCTGGCCGAGGAAGTGTTGTCCCAAAGTAAGGCAACGCGGGTTTCGCCGATGCAAATGCTGGGCAATTTATTCCGCTACCGGCGCACCACGCTGGCCGAGGCGCTGGACGAATTTCTGGTGGATGCCCGCCTGAAAAGCGCTTGCGCAATGCTGTGGCCTTACTTGGGTTTACCGCCGTCGCAACTGTCTTTCCTGTATTGGGCGTCGATGATGGCCGGTTACACCTACGAAGGCGGCTATTACTGCCGGGGCAGTTTCCAAAATTACGCCAATCAACTGGCCGCCGCCATCGAAAACCAAGGCGGCGAAGTTTTGCTGAATGCTAGCGTGCGGCGGATTTGTGTCGAAGCCGGTAAAGCTTGCGGCATTGTTTTGGAAAACAGCCAGGTAATCCGGGCCGAAACGGTTATTTCCAATATCGACATTCGCCAAACCGCCGAATTGTTGATCGGCCCGGAGCACTTGCCAAGCGGGTATGGCGAAGGCTTGGCAAAGCTGTCACCGTCTTTGTCGATTTTCGCCTGCTATATCGCCACCGACCTACCGATCTCGGAACAAGACCACGCCCATGAAGGGTTTTTCTTTGAAACGTTCGACCACGAAGCCAGCTATGCCTGCAGCCAATCCGGCCAGAGCAATTGGTTTTCCGCAACCCTGCCCTCCTTCGCGGACTCCTCCTTGGCGCCGCCCGGACAAAGCATCATGATGCTGACCACCTTGTGTCCGTTTGACGTAGGCGAATCCTGGCGCATCGCCAAAAGCGGCTTTCAGCAGCGTTTGCTGGAAAAAGCCGAACGGCATTTTCCCGGATTGAACGACCATTTGTTGGTCGTGGAGTCCGGCTCACCGCGCACCCTGGAGCGCTACACTCTAAACCACCAAGGCGCTGCCTATGGTTTTGCGCCCACCCCGGATCAGATTGGCCCGAACCGGCCAAGTGTAGTCGGCGCCCTGCCCGGCTTGTTCCACACCGGCCATTGGACCCGGCCAGGTGGTGGGGTAGCCGGTGTCAGCGTCTCCGCCTTACTCGCCGCGCAGGCGGTACTGGGTATCGCTAAGCAAGCAGATTTTTGGAAAACCTTAAGGATTGACGACTAAGGGCTTAGGGCATTTATTCTGCACGGGAAATAAGCGCCTGCATCTTCGCCAGTTTCGGCGATACCACCGGCACCGTCAGCATCGTACTGAGGACGGCCATTAGCAACAGCGCGGTAAAAGTTTCACTGCTAATGATTTGTTTATCCAGCAACACATTGGCAAAAATAATCATGATCAAGGCTTTGGTTTGCAGCAACCAACCAATCAAAGACGCCTCGCCGCGCTGCCATTTCAAGATTTTTCCAGCCAGATGAATACCCAGCAATTTGCCGAACACCGACACCAATAGCAATAAGCCGGCAACCACCAACACCGCAGCCCCACCCATCGCCCAATTGGTTTTCAAGCCGGCACTAATAAAATACACCGGCATCACGGTCAGCAATAAATGGTGACGCAACAAGTCCATCTGCGCTTGGTTAAACCAATGACCATCCAAGATGGCGCCGGCCAAAAACGCCCCCACCATGAAATGCAGTCCGGCCCAGTCGGCGGCAAAGCCTGTCGCCGCCAAGGCGATGATGCCGACATACCAGCGGTCACGCTCAGGGAGCCAGGCCATCAGTTTGCGAATCCCGTAAGCGCTGATCGCAAAACCTAACAAAAACGCACCCTGCCGGCCTACCCGGTCCCAATCCAACAGAATCAAAGCCAGTACAGCCCAAATTGCAATATCGTCCATGCTGGCGTAACGCAAGATACGCTGGCCGATGGGCTGCCGCAGCACTGCCAATTTTTCCATCAGCAAAATCAAGATCGGCAACGCTGTCACTGCGCAAGACATGCCAATCCCCAACACGAATTGCCAAGGCATGGCCTTGGCGCCCATCCAACCCGGAAATAGCAGCATCCCCAACGCCGCAACACAACCTAAACCCAAGGGCACACCCAAGGCCAAGCCCGCCGTGATACTGGTTTCCAGCCGGTGTTGCCAGGCTTGCCGCAAGTCCAACTCGATGCCGGCCACCCAGACAAACAGCATCACCGACCACCAGGCGATGCCGTTCAGAGCTTGTATGACCTGGGTATTGAAAACAAACGCATAATAATCGGGAAATGCGTTGCCCAAGATGCCCGGCCCCAACAAAATCCCGGTGATGATTTGCACCACCACCAAGGGTGCGAAATAATCGGTCCGACCGATTCGCCAAATGAGGTACGGCAAGCTGTAGATGATGGTCAGGGCGATCAGAAATACTTCAGTGGTGTTCATAGTGCCAATCGTTTGGAGTCAGTCGCGTAAGGCGGGTATTATGGCAAATTTACCGCCGATGAACCGATGCAAGCCATTGCTTAGTACAGTGGCTTCGACAAAATTAAATCCACCCCACCCTTAGTCCCGATTTTCTTACACAGGCACAACAGCATGTCACAATCTGAACGTTTCGATGCCGCCGTCATCGGCGGCGGTCCCGCCGGTACCAGCGCGGCAATCATCTTGGCCAAAGCGGGCAAGCACGTGGTGCTGTTCGAGCGCTCACGCTTTCCACGCTTTCAAATCGGCGAATCCTTGTTGCCGGCTTGCTGGGAGCTTTGGCGGCGGCTGGGCGTGACGGAAAAAATCGAAGCCGAAGGTTTTACCGTCAAGCAAGGCGCAAACTTCGGCATGTTCAATCAAAAACCCGATGTATTGCTGCTGACAGCGGAATATCCGGGGTATTTCGAACGGCCCTATACCTATCACGTCGAGCGCGCCCGCTTCGATGAAATTTTGCTGGAGCATGCCGCCGAATGCGGCGTTGATGTGCGGCGGGAGTGGGCGGTGGCCGACGTATTATTCGACGGCAAACAAGCGATTGGCGTGAGCGCCGGCCGGAACGGCTCCAACCCGGCGCCCATTCATGCTTCAGTGGTCATCGACGCTTCAGGGCGCGAGTCGTTAATCGCCCGCAAGTTAAACTGGCGACGCCCCTTACCGGAATTGAATAAAATCGCCCATTTTGCCCATTTCAAAGGCGGCTTTCGCCGCGACCCGCACGGTTTTATCAATTTTGGAGACGTGATAGACGGTTCGGTCACCACCGACATTCATACCATTGATGGCGGCTGGATTTGGTACATTCCGTTACGCGACGACATCGTCAGCGTCGGCGCGGTGTTGGATACCCGCTTTGCGAAAAGCTTGGGCGATTCGCCGCAACAGCGCTTCGAGGCCGCCATTCAAAGCTGCGAGTGCGTGCGAGAGTGGCTGGCCGACGCAGAGCAAGCCATGGACATCAAAACCATTTCATCCATTGGCTATATGAACGAACGTTTTCACGGCGACGGCTTTATGCTGGTGGGCGATGCGTCGATGTTTGTCGATCCGGTATTTTCCGCCGGGGTGACGCTGGCGATGCGTAGTGGGGTTTACGCGGCCGACGCGGCGCTGGAGGGTTTTGCCAACGGCGACGATTTCAGTGCCGCGCGTTTCAGTCATTACGAAGCCCGCATCCGCGAACCGATGGGGCGGATCTTTCAAATGATCTACAACTGGTACCGAATTCTGGAACAAAAAGACGCCAACAATATCATCTTACGTTCCCGGCAAAGCCCCATGCTGCGCGAACGCTTTATTGTCTTGCTGTCCGGTGGTTATGACATGGTCAGCATGAAACAAATTCTGGAGGCCGGTCAGGAACCGAGTTCTACTTATTTGATTTCTTGAACTTGATTGGCGTTTTAAGTCAGCCAATTAAAAGACGCCCAAATATCCAAAGCTTACTAAGCTCCGTGCAGCTAGCCGCGTAACGTTAAGGCGATCTTAATATTGCCGGCTAAAATGACTTCGCCGACGGTTTTAAAACGTTGGCAACCTAATAACGACACTACCGAGGCACACATGAACAACATCAACACATTTTTACTATCGGGCGCGTTGCTGGCATTTTTTGGCTTGGCGCAACCCTGCTTCGCCGGCATCGAAACCCCGCGCATCGACCAGCGCCAGGAAAATCAGGAAAGACGCATTGAGCAGGGCGAGGCTTCCGGCGCCTTGACCGACCGCGAAGCCAACCGTTTGGAACACCAACAAATGCGCATAGAACGCCAAGAAGCCGCAGCGAAAGCTGATGGCGTGGTCACTGCCGGCGAACGAGCCCGATTGACCCATCAACAAAACAAAGCCAGCCGCAATATCGCTCGTAAGAAACATAATTTAAGACGGGATTAACCCAGCGCAATTCAGCCCGGTTTGGCGTTCCCGCGAATGCGGGAGCGCAGTAAAATCAAAAACTAGGAACCCCGCATCTCGGGTGCACTTTAAAATGGACCTACAGTAAAAACCACGCCTAGTAGCCGGATTCGTTGCCTGTTTAAGCTTCGCCTTTCATCAAATTCAGCAGTTCATCAGCCGACACTTTGCCACTAATATCCGCGCCATCCAGCAAGCTGTCGGCCAAATCGCGTTTATGGCTGTGCAGTGCGACGATTTTTTCTTCTATGGTGTTTTTGGCGATCATCCGGTAAATCGTCACCGGCCGCTGTTGGCCCATGCGATGTGCCCGGTCCGAGGCTTGGTCTTCCACCGCCGGATTCCACCAAGGGTCCATATGAATCACATAGTCGGCGGCGGTCAGATTTAAACCCACGCCGCCGGCCTTCAAGCTGATCAGGAACAATTCGCCGTCGCCGCGCTGAAAGGCGTCTACCCGTTGCTGGCGCTCTTTGGCCGGCGTACTGCCGTCCAGATATTGATAACGAATGCCGCGCTGTTCAATGTAGTTTTTAATCAATTGCAAATGGTCGACAAACTGGCTGAACACCAGAGCCTTGTGCTTGTTATCCAGCAATTCGTCGACGATGTCACCGAACGCCGCCAGCTTGCTGCTGGGCAAAGCCACCGCGGCGTTGGCCAACAAGGTATTGCAGCAACTACGGCGCAATTTGCTGATCGCCGCCAGAATCTGTAATTGTTTTTGCCCGGCCGGTGCATCGGCGCTAGTCAATGCCGCCAGACTATCCCGGCGCAAGGCTTCGTAGAAGGCCATTTCCTCGCTGCTCAGCTCGACATAGATTGGGATTTCCGTGCGCGGCGGCAACTCCTGCAATACCTGGGTTTTGGTGCGGCGCAGAATAAAAGGCTGGATCAGTTTCTTCAGTTGAAAACGGGCCTCGGCACTACGGTCGCGTTCGATAGGGCCGGCAAAGCGTTGATTGAACTGTTCCAATGAACCCAATAAACCGGGATTGATAAACCTGAACAAATTCCAAAGCTCGCCCAGATGGTTTTCCAAAGGCGTGCCGGTCATGATCAGTTTAAACTCGGCTTGCAGATTCATCGCCCCCTGCGAGCGGCGGGTGGCGATATTTTTAATCCACTGCGCTTCGTCGAGAATCACGGTCTGGAACTGGATTTTCGCCAGCATCTCGGCGACTTGTTCCTGTTGCAGCAAGCCGTAACTGCAAATCAGTAAATCGTAAGGCCCCAGGTTATCCAGCAAGCGCTGCCGATCACCGCTACCGAGAATTTGCGGATGCAGCGTCGGCGCAAACCGGCTGGCTTCGTTCTCCCAATTCATGCATACCGAAGTCGGTGCGACGATCAGGCTGGGACCGTTCGGGGCGCGGTCAACCAACAAGGCCAAACCTTGCACCGTCTTGCCCAAGCCCATATCATCCGCCAGACACGCGCCGACGCCCCAGCGAGCCAGGCGCGCCAACCAGCGATAGCCGTCCATTTGATAGTCGCGCAATTCGGCTTGAAAAGTAGACGGTACTTTTGGCTGATAGTCTCGCGAATCCTTCAGGCGTTGCATGTGTGCTTGCCAATGTTTATCGGCTTTAAAACCAGCCTCGTCCTGCCAGTCTTCCAGCGTCAGGGCAGCCAAGGGATTGATCCGGACTTTCTTGCCGTGCAGATCCGCGTAGGCGCGTAAATCGTCGAGCCGGCGGCGAAACTCTTCGGTCAAAGCAATGAATTGACCGTCCTGCAATTTCAAGAAGCGGCCTTCACGGTTGTTCAATAAACCCAGCAATTGCTGAATTTCGATAACGGTATCTTCATTGACCTGCAACTCGCCCTGCAGGGCAAACCAATCGTTGTCGCGCTTGATTTGCATGCTAAAGCCGCTGCCGTTGGTTTGCCCCAACAACCGAAATCTGACGCCTTCCGGCCATTCCAATACGGCTTGTTCGGCCGGCAACGTCTGTAATTGCAACAGCAGCTCCAGACATTGTTCAGGTTGATCCAGCAAATAATCACCGGCACCATCGCGTTCCGCCTGCTCCAACACATCGCAAGCCTGCAAAACGGCTTGCGCGCGCTGTTTTTCCAAAGCCAGATCGCGTTTGGTCTGGCAATGGCGGCCGTCGATTTCGGCTAACACGCTTTCGCCGCCATGCCCAGGTTGATAATAGGCGCCGCCGCTGGCGAACGGCCGGATCAGCATCGCCACGCGCAGACCTTCGCCCCAGGGTAATAAATGCACGCGCGGGGTGGCGTCGGCCTGGACTTGCTCGGCGCTACTGGAACTGCCGCCTATATCCGAATGTACGGTCAACAAGCCGGAAATACTGGTCAGAGTTTGCAAGACTCGGTCTTGCGCCGATACCGGCACCTCCAGGCCCTTGGCGCCCAATACCGCGAGGATTTTATGATGGTCGGCGGTGAACTCCAGCACGCGCAAGCGCGTGGGTGTTTCCTTGGCGACATAGAATTTTTGTTCGTGTCCGGGCACGGGTTCCAGGCTGATTTTGATCTTGTCGCTACCAGCCAGTTTTTTCACCCGCAGTTCGGCTTCGCCCTTGACCACATCCACCCGTACTTCGGGCGCATCGGCCCAAAACAACAGCGGGTGTCCCAGCAAGGCCTGCGGCATGCTATTGTCGAACTCAAAATAAGTGCCGCTGCCGTACCAGCCGCTATCGCGGTATTCCTTGATATGCGCGCACAGCTTAATGTCCTGTTCGGTTAAATAGTCAAACTTGTTGGTTTCGTGCGCCAACCGTTTCAAGGCAATCGCCCTGCCCTTACTCCAGCCGCCTTTGGCTTGTTGTTTTTGTTCGCGCGGCTCGATGTCCAGATGATGGCTAATGTCATCGTAACTCAACAACCAGACCAAGCGCGTTGGCTTGTCGATAAGCGCGGCGGTATCGGCTTTTTTTTCGGCCTTGGGCAAATTTAATAAGGCATCCAGTGCCAAGTCCCAATCCGGGCGGCTGGCAAATAAATCCGCCAACGCCGGCCTGGCATCGAAAAAGCTGCAATCCCATTGCAGGGAACGCGGCGGCTCTATATGGGTAAAGATCTTGGCTAATTCGGCGGCCGGCCAACGATAACCGTTGTCCACCAGATGCCGGTACAGCTTTTGACTCAGTGGCGTGACATGATTGAATTGATCGGCTTTAACCCAAAATTTGATCAGGGTTAAAAACACATGCAGCAGTAATGGCGGAGTGAGCAAGGTGTCCGGGTAGCCGCTTTCCCGATAGCCGCTACTGATTTTATAGGTCAAATCGGTGTTTAACAGTTGCTCCCGCAATGACAAATCGCCTTGTAAAAAACGCTGAAACAAGGCCAACTGATGATAAATGCCCAACCAATAATTGTCGGCTTTGATCGCTTGATTGATCAGTGTGCTGAGTTTGGCGCGTTGTTTGGCGTCATTGTTTTTCAGGATAGCCAGCGGGTAAAACACGCCTGCCAAGCCGTAAAAATAGGCAGTGCGTTGTCCGGAAACCTTGCGTAGCTGTGCCAAAGCGCCCTCGAAACGGCTGACCGCTGCCGCGTAATCGCCGCGCAGAAAAATCAATGTCGCCGCGAGCGCTTGCAGCTCAGGATCATTTTGATCTGCGACCCATTGCTCGACTGCATCCCAGTCACCCCGCAGCAAGCGTAACTCCAAAGCGACGCGGTTCAACAATTCCTGCTGCACACCCTGGCTAACGAACAATAACTGCTCTAAAAAGCCATCCAATTTTTCGTCGGCATACAGATACAGCAGTTGATGTAAGCCCGAAAACCCGGCCAGCCCCAGCAATAATTGCGGATGATGCGTAGTAAACCACGCGACATCCAGCGGGTTTAAAAACCAGGAAAGATACAGTTCGTTAACCGGCGGCAGTTTACCGAGGTAGTGGGCACCGGATTCCAGGCACTCGTCTACTTTGGCGTAATCGCCGCGATAAAATTGGATCCGCGCTTCGCGAATGCAGTCGTCCACGGTGCTGTAACGATAGTAGCCATGGCCGGGCGGATTGTTCATTTGTACGGCGCCGGCAAACAAATCAAACTCTTTGTCTTCGACCGCTTGGCGGGTCAACACTTCCGCTAGGGTTCGGCAGCACCGGGTGCCGCCGGATTTGAGGTTTTCTTCCAGCAAACCGGCTTTGATCAGCGGCTTTAGCCGGGCTTTGACAGCTTCCGACTTAAGTGTTTTCTCACCCTCCCTGATACCCAAACTGCCCAGGCATTTCGCCAAATTGATCAGCGAACTATAGCCGTAATAAACCGCCAGCAACTTCATAATAACCTGTTGCTCTGGGGTTAATGTTCGAAAAGTTTTAAGGCGTTCGACTAAACGAGAAGATTGCATGATTCCGGCAAAACGGCAAAAGAGGGGATGTTACCAGCTTGGCAGGGCAAGCTAAAGAACCTCAAGTCAACACAAACAAAAAAGCCCGCCGAAGCGGGCTTTATTTTAGCGGTGGGTAACTTACAGCTTTGCCAATACCTTAGCCACTGTCTCACCCATCGCCGCAGGAGTTGGGGCAATAATTACGCCCAACTCTTTGAGCATTTCCACTTTCTCCGCCGCCGACTCGCCTACTGAGGAAATAATCGCTCCGGCGTGGCCCATACGGCGGCCTTTCGGAGCGGTTAAACCGGCGATGTAGGCCACAACGGGCTTGGTCATATGTTCTTTGGCAAACATACCGGCTTCCACTTCTTGCGGTCCGCCGATCTCGCCGATCATCACCACCACTTTCGTTTCCGGGTCTTGCTCGAATTTTTCCAGAATATCGCGGTGCGAGCTGCCGTTAATCGGGTCGCCACCGATACCGACTGAAGTCGACACGCCGATGCCCAGCGCTTTCATTTGATCGGCCGCTTCGTAACCCAGGGTACCGGAACGACCGACGATGCCGACGTTACCAGGTATATAAATATGCCCCGGCATGATGCCCAGCATGGCTTTGCCCGGACTGATGGTGCCGGCACAGTTAGGGCCGGTCAGCACCATGCGTTTTTCCTTGGGAAATTTGCTCAGAAAGATTTTGACTTTCATCATGTCCTGAGTCGGGATGCCGTCGGTAATCGATACGCAGTATTTGATGCCGGCTTCGGCGGCTTCCATGATCGAATCGGCGGCATAAGCCGGCGGCACGAACACGATACTGGCTTCGGCGCCGGCTTGTTCGACAGCGTCCTTGACGGTATTGAACACCGGGCGGTCCAAATGTTTTTGCCCGCCCTTACCCGGCGTCACGCCGCCGACCACGTTGGAACCGTAGTCGATCATCTCCTGGGCGTGAAAAGTACCAATCTTACCGGTAAAGCCTTGAACGATGATGCGAGTGTTTTGATCGATAAAAATTGCCATGTCTGTTCCTTAAGCTTGCGCGGCTACAACTTTGTTACGGGCTTCGACCGCTTTCTCGGCGGCTTCCGCCAAGGTATTTGCCGTGATGATGGGCAAACCGCTTTCTTCGATGATTCTGCGGCCTTCCTCAACGTTGGTACCGGACAGACGGACCACCAGCGGCACCTGCATGTCGATTTTTTTCACCGCATGGACCACGCCTTCGGCAATCCAGTCGCAACGGTTGATACCGGCAAAAATGTTGACCAGCATGGCTTTGACGTTTTTATCCTGCAACACCATCCGGAAGGCTTTTTCGGTGCGTTCGGCCGATGCACCGCCGCCGACGTCCAGGAAATTCGCCGGCTCGCCGCCCGCCAATTTAATCATGTCCATCGTCGCCATCGCCAAGCCGGCGCCGTTGATCATGCAACCGATGTCGCCGTCCAGACCGACGTAGCTCAAACCTCGGTCAGCGGCCGCCATTTCCCGTGGGTCTTCTTGCGTTTTGTCGCGCAATTCGGAGATTTTTTGCCGACGGAACAAGGCGTTGTCGTCAAAGCCCATTTTGGCGTCGAGTGCGATCAATTCGTCGTGGCCGGTAATGACCAAAGGATTGATTTCGACCATGTTGGCGTCCAGTTCACGCATGGCACGGTAGCAGCCTTGAATCAACTTCACGGCTTGCGGAATCAGATCGGCGTTCAAGCCCAGCGCAAAGGCCATTTCGCGGGCTTGGAAATCCTGTAAACCAACTGCAGGTTCAATGTAGATTTTTTTGATCGCATCCGGATTATTTTCCGCCAGCTCCTCAATCTCCATACCGCCTTGCGCGGAACCGACCATGACAATCCGCTCCTGGGCACGGTCGATCAACAGGCTGAAATACAGTTCCTTGGCAATATCGGTTCCGGCTTCGACGTATAAGCGCAGGCATTGTTTGCCGGCAGGACCGGTTTGGTGTGTCACCAATTTTTTGCCCAGCAAAGATTCGGCGGCATCGCTGACTTCGTCGTGGGTTTTGCAAATCTTGATACCGCCGGCCTTGCCGCGGGCGCCGGAATGAATCTGGGCTTTAACCACCCAGACGTGGCCGCCGATTTCGCGGGCGCGTTGCACCGCATCTTCCGGGCTGTAAGCCAGACCGCCATCCGCTATTTTCACGCCATAGTCGGCCAATAGCTGTTTTGCTTGGTACTCATGAATGTCCATGCACTCTCTCGTGATATTGGAAAAATGTAGGTTGGGTTAGGCATCAGCCCTAACCCAACACGAAGGCCTTAAATGTTGGGTTACCCTTGGTTTTTTCCCAAAGAGCAACCCAACCTACAATTTTTTATTTTGATTTCGCGGCAATCGCTTCGGCGGCACGGACGATGTTGTTCGCCATCCGTTCGGAAGCTGCATCAATCAAACGACCATCCAGTGCGGCAGCGCCTTTGCCTTGCGCGGCGGCTTCCTGCAACGCTACCAGGATGCGCTTGGCTTTTTCGACTTCCGCAGCAGGCGGGGTGAATACTTCGTTCGCTAAAGCGATTTGCGAGGGATGAATCGCCCATTTGCCTTCACAGCCCAGCGCAGCAGCGCGGCGGGCACCGGCTTTATAGCCTTCAGGGTCTTTGATGTCGCCGAATGGACCGTCGATAGGACGCAGTCCGTAGGCACGGCACGCCACCGTCATCCTGCTAATCGCCGCATGCCATTGGTCGCCGGGATAATCGGGATTCAAACCACCGATATTCACGGTACGGGCCCGATTGCTGGCGGCATAATCGGCGACGCCGAAATGCAGGGCTTCCACCCGACCGCTAAGCGCACCTTGTTTGGCAATATCTTCGACGTTGGCCATGCCCAGTGCCGTTTCGATCAGGCACTCGATGCCGATTTTGTTTTTCAGGCCTTCCTGCATTTCCAGCTGCGACAGCATCGCGTCGACCATATAGACATCGCCGTAGACGCCGACTTTGGGAATCAACAGCGTATCGATTTTAGCGCCGGCTTGTTCGACCAAGTCAACCAGGTCGCGCACCATATATTGCGTATCCAGACCGTTGATACGTACGGACAGCGTGATGCCGTTACCTTTCCAATCCAAATCGTTGATGGCCTGGATGACGTTTTTCCGCGCTTGCAGTTTATCGTCAGGCGCAACGGCGTCTTCCAGATCGAGAAACACAAAGTCCACACCACTTTTTAAGGCTTTTTCAAACATTTCCGGACTGGAACCCGGTACCGCCAATTCGCAACGTTGCACGCGCTGGGCATTAGCTTCGTAAAGAGTGTGACTCATGTATGTTTCCTACGGTTGGTTGGCCGGCTAAAAAACCGCGCCATGTATGGGTTGAAGAACGTGACATTTTACTTTCAGGGCCTGCAATGTCAATTGCGCTTGTCAGCTTCGGTGCAGGTTTGCGCCAGTAAACGACTTGCCGAATCACGGCTTCTGTGGCAACATCCCGCGATTTTCTAAGCTTCCAAAATTCCAAGGAGACACCAGATGGCAGGTCGCAATCACCTATTTGTTCCAGGGCCAACCAATACCCCACATGAAATTCTGAGCGCGATGCATGTGCCGATGGAAGATCACCGTTCGCCTATCTTCCCTAAATTGCTGGCGCCGATTTTGGAAGACCTGAAAAAAGTGTTCCGCACCGAAACCGGCCAATGCTTCGTATTCCCCGCCACCGGCACCGCCGGCTGGGAAGTGGCGATGACCAACTGCCTGAACCAAGGCGATAAGGTATTGATTTACCGCTTTGGTCAGTTCGGTCATTTGTGGGCGGAAGCTTCAAAAAAACTGGGCTTTGACGTGGAAATTCATCAGGTTGAATGGGGCAAAGGCATTCCTTTGGATCATTTGCAGGCGCGTCTTAACGAAGATAAAAACCACGAAATCAAAGCGATTCTGGCGACACATAACGAAACTTCTACCGGCGTCACCAGCGACATCCCTGGCGTGCGCAAAGCGCTGGATACGGCAAGCCATCCTGCGTTGCTGTTCGTCGACGGTGTCAGCTCGATAGGCAGCCTGGATTTCCGTCAAGACGAATGGGGCGTGGACGCCAGCATCGCCGGCTCGCAAAAAGGCTTTATGTTACCTGCCGGCCTGGCAATTCTGGGCTTCAGCCAAAAAGCCCTGGCCGCGATTGACAACAGCAACTTCCCGCGGTCTTTCTTCTCATTGAAAGACATGGCAGCCTCCAATAAAGACGGCTACACCCCTTACACGCCATCCACACCAATGTTGTACGGCCTGCGTAAAGCGCTGGAATTGTTGCTGGAAGAAGGTATGGAAAACGTCTACGCCCGTCATCACCGCTTGGGTGAAGGCGTGCGCCGTGCAGTCGCGGCCTGGGGCTTGCAAACTTGCGCGCAAGCAGGTTGGGACTCCGACACCGTCACTGCCATCGTGGTACCGGCCGATAAAGATGCCCGCCACGTCATCAGCACCGCGTACAACAAATACAACATTTCATTGGGCGCAGGCCTTAGCGAAGTAGCCGGTAAAGTGTTCCGCATCGGCCACGTTGGCGATATGAACGATGTTTCCTTGTTGGGTGCGATTGCCGGCGTGGAAATGGCTATGCTGGACCATGGCTTTGACATCAAAGCCGGCAGCGGCGTAGCTGCAGCCATCGAGTATTACCGCTCAACGGCTAAATAACATTCCCTAGATTTGGCGGGTGGCCTGCTTAACCAGCCACCCGTCATTCGATCAGCTTGTTATTCCCTCCGCCCTAGCCCCCCATCACAGCCCAAAACAGGCGGATATAGCACTTCCCTGTACTTTAGAACACGAGACAAGCAGCTGTGTTTTGTGCTTTAAGCACCAAAACTAACCATCTTTTGCACCATTCCACACCAAAAACACCTGATTTTTCACATCAAAAACAATGAAAACATCAGTAATTATTTAAAATAAAAGACTTTTTAAATAAGGGCATTGCTATTGCTTGATATTTTTTTGAGTTATCTTCTGACTCCAAAACCAAAGGAGAAAATCATGAGACACCGCCTATTGTTGTTAGCAGCACTGATCGCTCCTGCTCATGCGGAAATTCATGAACACGAGCCCACTGAAGTTCACCATCAAGAATTGCTAAAAAACGCCACTCAAAATAGCTTGGCGCCAAATTCCGACTTTTTAGCACCCGGCCTATGCTGGCTACCCAGCAGCTTAACCGGCAACCATAGCATCGACCAGATCAACACTTGCGTTATGGAAGCCATTTACACCTCAGGATTAAATCGCGGAAATACCATAGAAGCGCGCGAAATTGGCGCAGTGAACTGGTCCGTGATAAACTATCCCGCCATCAGTAGCGGAGCCTGGTCATTTATCCCCGACATTGGTTACCAGTTTCTAATGGAGAAAACCGCAGATGCCCAACCCGGCCAGCCAGACGTTGCGGTGCTTAGTGAAAAATCCTTGTCATCTATGCCCCTCGCCACGCTAACTTGGTTCGTATTGGGCTGCATGCTGGGTTCTTTAGCGTTGCTGCGTAGGAACCAAGAAAAGCTGGCAATCGTCACCGATTAAATTTTTAGCGGACGTTTGCACTGTTAATTTCAATTCTTTATAGTCCCATCTGCCGGTGCTTTGTTCAGCACCGGCATTGTCTGGGGCTAGTCCGCTATCTACCGATCATCAGACGACAAAGCGTTGGGAGATGCGAATATGGCAAAAACTCTATATCAACTGTTAAACATACCCGAGTCCGCCGACGACGAACAAATCCATCGCGCATTCAAGGATATTGAACGCCATTTGCTAAAACGCGAAGACGACGCCGGCATCGATACACTGAACCGAACCCGAGAAGCATTTGTAATCCTGTCCGACGCCAATCGGCGCATCGCCTATGATCGTAAATTGGCAGCCAGCCGCTTGCCGCAGGATCTATCGCCACCCGCCACTATCAACCGCCATCCCGTATCACCATGGTTGCAACGAGTAGCGATTGCCGCACTGCTGCTATTTCCAATTGGCTCTTGGCTTTATCACGATCATCAGCAAACCAAACAACAAGCCGAACTAGAGCGCATCCAAAATGACAAAGCTATTGAGGCTGCCGAATTGCTAAAAAACCAGCGGGAGCAAGCGTTACGCGAAAATCAACAGATTAGCGCTCAATACCAAGACGAACAGGCAGCCAAACGCGCGGAAATGGAATTAAGGCTCAGGCAACAGCAGCTGGATGACGCCAGAATACTGACCGAGCAACAGCTGCAAAACCAAGCTAGCGGCCTGGATTTAATGGAGAAACGTCTGAACACGGACGCGCGTGCACAAGAACAAAACATCGCCGAACGCCAAGCCGAACTGCAATACCAAAAACCGGCGATGGCGATGGCCTTGCAAGAGCAAAAAGACCAACATTTGGCCCTGCAGCGGCAAAGATCCCTAAAGCAACACGATGAAAACATAGCCAGCATCAATAGCCTGCGGGCAGCACGCTTAAAAGCCTACGACCGTGATCACGGTAATGGCGGCATAATGACCTCCAACCCGGCCGTCGATCCTTAACCACCTCACCACCGATTCTAACCTGAAAGTACCTGAAGTTTTACGATAGGAAATCCCATGAACAAACCCAAAGTCCTGCTTAGCCGCCGGTGGCCGGCAAGTGTTGAAGCCAAATTGCAAGCGCTTTACGACGTCACACTGAATCTCGACGACCACCCCTTGAGTGCTGACGAATTTAGGTTAGCTTTACAAAATTACGATGCGGTGTGCCCCAGTGTTTGCGATTCCCTGCCGGCCGAGGTGCTGAATGTCGCGAACAAGCGCTGCAAAATCCTGGGTAATTTTGGCGTGGGTTATAACCATATCGATATTGCCGCCGCCAAACAACAGGGGCTAATCGTCACCAATACCCCGGGCGTGTTGACACAAAGCACGGCTGATATTGCGATGACTTTGTTACTGATGTCTGCACGGCGCGGCGCCGAAGGCGACAGACTAGTGCGCGCCGGCGCATGGGCCGGCTGGTGCCCAACGCATATGATGAGCAGTGACGTGACCGGCGCCACGCTCGGACTAGTCGGCTTCGGCCGCATCGCCCAAGCCATGGCGCGCAAAGCCCATCACGGCTTTGGTATGAAAATTTTGTATCTCAAGCCCAGTCCGGCAGACCCCGCCGTCGTTGACGAACTAAACGCGGAGCGTTGCGATACGCTGGAAGCACTATTACCGCGATGCGATTACGTGTCGCTACATTGTCCGGGCGGCAACGAGACTCGGCATTTAATCAATGAAAAAACCTTGAATTTAATGAAGCCTACCGCGCATTTGATCAATACCGCGCGCGGCGATGTGGTGGACAGCAAGGCTTTGATCAAAGCCTTGCAAGAAAAACGCATCGCCGGCGCCGGTCTGGATGTTTACGAAGGCGAACCCAACATAGATCAGGGCTTTTTGGCGCTGGAAAACGCCACACTGCTCCCCCACTTGGGCAGCGCCACGATTGCAACGCGCACCGCGATGGGGGAAAAGGTGCTGGAAAATCTTAAGGCTTATTTCTCCGGCAAAGACATACCGGATCGTATAGCTTAGAATCAAATTATTTATTCTCGAAAGTAAAGTATCCTCCGGGAAAGCGCCCGTGGGGGCTGTTGTGAACGGCTAAAAGCGGTGCTCAGAGGTAGGTTTCCCTCGCGAGTATATGAAAGCATCAAATCACACTCAATTTTAGGCTGGTGCCGTCATTATCAAAATGCCATTGTCGACCTGTTGGTAGTTGAGGCAAAATCAGGTTGGCTTGGTTAAAATCATCCGTGCGAATGTCGTTAGCGGTGATTATGGTGAAACTGTTGCCTATATTAGGCATAAAGCCATTTTTCAGGCTGATGGCGATTTTGGCGCTACCAACAATATAAGCCTCGCCGTTAACGTGCAGCTTGCTGTTATTGTTCAAGCCACCAATTACAAAGTTCAGTGTACCGTCACCGAATACTGAATAACCCATTTCAGGGGTTAGCGTCAATTCACCGAAAGGTGATGTGGAATTGCCGGGCGATATACTAAAACTGGCGTTCCATAATTGTTCAGGAAACTTCAATATCGTACCTGTTCCGGTCAGAATTCCTCCCTGGAAGTCAAGTAAACGTGATCCGAAAGTACCGTTTACCTTAGTTTCGCCTTCAAATTGCTTGTAACTGCCAGATTTGGTAGATATGAAATTGCATGTGCTACCCTGAGCAATCTCAAAATATCCACGATTTTCTATCTCAGGCGCCTCAGAACCCTGCGATTGGCATAGATTTACTCCATTATTGCGGTCTATTATGAATTTGCCGGTAACCTTGTTATCAATTTTGCCCCAGAATATATATGTCCAAGGCATATAGTCCTTTGCTGGGCGAAGTTGTCCACCAATTGTTCGTGGATCTAAGGCGATATTTTCACCAACAGCGTTAGTTACAGCAATGGTACCGGAGTTTTCGATCAGCGCTTGGGCTCCCTGTTTGTAACAATCAAAATATCCGCCGATAGCAATATATCCCTTGGCATAGTTGACCAATTTTTGCCCAGGACAAGTTATTTTTGACGGCAAATAAATACTTCCATAGTTTTCTAGTAATAAAGGTAAGTAATCATCAGTTTCACCAATTACTAGTCCACGATTTATTATATTATCAAAGCCTGGGCTTGATAAACCAGTTATGGTTTGATTGGCTTCAATAGTATACGGTGATGCAAGAGCTTGGCTGCCGGACAATATTAAATTCGCAATTATTAACATTGATTTTATATTGTCATTTAAATGTTTTGATTTTTTCATTAAATTTTCCTTATTTATTGATTAAGCTCAGCTCTTGATGGGGGATGCATAGTTATGACTAAATGTGCATCCACTTACAGTGGCAGTTTAAAGGCTTGTGAAATTTAGGTATTGTTGGATTTCGCAACGAAACTTTTTTCTTTGCTACAAACTTGATAAATGAATAAGACGCAGATACAACTGGTCAGCAGAAGTTTGCCACTAAGTTAAAGCAATATTCAGGCCTATTCCGTTATAAGTTCTTGGCTGTGCAAACTTGCTTCCTTCAAACATACTTAGAGAGCGTTGCCATCCAAATGCAAGACAACATCATCAACTTTAGGTGCGGGTAATGCCCCAAAGTGCGGCAAATGCCTTAGAGATAGAAAGGGTTACTAGGTGTGTAAATACTCAATTCCAAGTCAACAAAATTCCATCGCTTTTTACTCACTGATGATCGGTATCGGAGTGGCGTAAAAACCGTGTGTTATTGAATGGCTGATCGTGTTTTAAAATGCCGTGAAATCGCATGCAGTAGTTTACGCATGATAGCGCAGGCGACTTGTAACGGCTTCCTGCCATTGTCGACCAAGTGCTGGAAATAAGCTTGACCTAGGGATCATCTTGTTTGGCGCTCAGAGCCGGCATATGCATGCCTAACCAATATGCCTGTTACCCACTTTGGATGGCGGCATTTTCTTGTGCATACTTTTGCCCGGTTCAAAGGCCTTGGGATCTAGCCCGGCAAACTGACCCACTCGCGCTAGGACAGGTTGGCCGGTAGTAACAACAGCTCGCCCATCAAAGCAATGGCGCTGGTTTGGTTAATGCCTGTTGCTGGTAACAAATTCAAAATACGCGATAGCTCCGAGTGAGCCTTGCCCCCAATCATCACTTCCGCAGCCAACGCAGTAATGCGTTTTTCCAATTTACTAATCGCCAGCTTGGCATCGCGCAGCAACGCCTTCGGTTTTTTTTGCGTCGCACTCAGCGCGTACAGATGTTTTTTCTGACCGGGCAGAGCATCAATGCGACCAACAAACCCACGTAAAGTCAGGCGTTGATTGATGGTCGTGCCCAAGCGACAAAACCCATGCGCTCCACATATTTCATCAGGGTATTGGCATCGACAGCATCGGTTTACTGTTTTTCACTAATACCTTGGTAAAGTGTTGCGAGGCCTAGGGATTGCCCCAAATCTCGGGAATACCGGCGTCATGCGACGAAATCGCCAGATCGAAGTGGTAAATGCCGGCACATCCAGGCAGCCCTTGATACCGGCTAATTGACGCTGGACAATGCGTCACATCTGCCCCATCTGGGCAGCGCCACGATTGCAACGCGCACCGCGATGGGGGAAAAAGTATTGGCGAATTTGCAGGCTTATTTTTCAGGCGAGGAACTTCCGGATAGAGTGATCCAATCCGGCACAACAAACCATGAATCGGCTTATCCCTAACGCTTTAAGCAATCGTGGGCTGTTTACGTTTTTTAAAACCCAAAATTCCTAGCAAGCCTACTAAAAACGACCAAACCGCAGCGGGTAATGGCACTGGTGCAGCCAGCATAGTACTCGCAATTTTAACGTCAGCCGAAAGCGTTTCCGATTCACCGGGATTGAGTGAAAAACTAAATACTCCGGAACTGCCATTGACCGTAAACTGCTCGGAAAAAGGCACTGAAAGCGTGGCGTTAAGGCTATCGAAACCATTAAAAGTGTAGTCTGAGTTGTAATAATCAAGATAGACATCGCTGTCGGCAGCCTCACCGGCAACTGCGGCATGAAGTATATAGTTCAGCGTTAAATCCACATTGATTACAGCCGTGCTGGAATTAAAAAAATTCAAACTGAATACACCGTAATGCTGCGACTTAAACTCACCGGCATTGTCTTGACCGCTCACAGAAAAGCTTAAGGGTGTGTCCAGAGTTAAAGGAAACAAACCGGCACCGTGGCTTGGCGTAACCGTACCATTGTCGGCGATCAAGAAAGAGTCCGGACTACCCAACATTTCAAAAGATCCGTCGATATCGAGTCCGTCAGCGCTCGAAGAAAGACTGTAAGTGAGCGTGGCATAATTACTAAATACGCTTACCGCATGAGCCTGCTGCCCGTAAAACACCGACAATATTGCGACTACCGTCGGGTAAAAAAATCTAGCGCTTCCGTTATTTGCAAATCCCATGTTGAGAATCCTAAAATCTAAAGTTCAAATTGAATGTGGGCTAGCGCAAAATCTGATCGCCCCAGCCCACATCTTTAACACCTTGTTTACATACAGCTAAGGTGCCAAGTAAGTATCGAAAGGCCGAATCGGGTCTTGCAAACCATTCGCCCCCACTGCCGGTATGGTCATGGTTTCTTCTATCGCCAGATTGCTGTTCAATGGATTACCTGGAGTCACGGCGACATTGTCCCCGGCATGTCCGTGCGGCACGACAATTTCAGGATGATCGAACGGTGCTTTGTCGTAGCGAACTCGTTCATCGGTGAGCGTTTTCAGAAACTCAATCAAATCGGCTCGTATCGATGCGGGCTGGCCGGACAGAGCGATCTGATTGACAACGATATGCTTGTTATCATTGTTGAAGTTACCCTTTCTGGAATAAAACTCAAGGACTTGCTCCAAAGTAGACATACTGCCGTTGTGCATATAGGGCCCAGTCAATTCAATGTTACGTAAAGTTGGGACTTTAAACGCAGCCTTGGTGGCAATACTCATTTTTTCTGTCGTCAAGTTCGCTAAAGCCGCAGCGGCTGTGGGAATGTAGGCCGAGCTGGCAACGGTACAGTTTTGGTTTCGCAGCAGCCCTTCTTTGCTACCATCTGCGATAATTCCATCAGCTACGCCAAACCAACGAGAAAACGGTATCGCGTTATCCGCCAAAGCTTTAATGAAGTCACAGGCTTGCAAAGTCGAGACTCCCGAATCCAGCACACCAGCTGGATTATCGAGCAAGTATTGGACATATTGCTTGGTAAATGACAAAGGATTACCAAAATCGTCCACGCCATCAACACCCACATCAGAGTCCGGGTCCGCTACGCCAGTGTTGGCAAAACCTAAGTCCATCAATTTGTAATAGCTGGTAGCGCCATTTCGAGTAGTGTCCCGAGTCACAACATTCGCGGCTGGTGTGATACCGCCGATTCTGCCGCCGTCACCGTCACCGATAGCATTCGGACCGTAAGGAATGGGTTGACTAAGCGGTCCGTAATTCATGCCCGGCGTAGGCGTCACCAAACTGGCATTGGTAGCTACCGCGGCAATGCTTAAGGTCGGCCCCCCATGGCACAGTTGACAATGGTTGCCGGTAAAAGCCTCAAACCCGCGTGTCAGGGTATCAATTTTTTCCTGATCGTACCCTAAGTTAGTCCAAATAGGCTCCAAGCTATCGGGATCGCGTGCGGTCAAATCGATTGGGGCCTGGTCCGAAATTAACGTGCCTTGGTATAACTGTAATGCGATACCGAAAAACATCGAAAAATTGGCTTCCATTTGGTCGTAAGGTACTTGTCCCTGACGCCCCCCGAAAGGACCGATACCGCTGTAGGACCAGTATTTCTGATTAAAAGCTTGCTTGATTAGTGCTTTATAAGTGGTATTTAGGCCGGGCCGCAAATTTCCAGCGCTGCTTAAACTATACGGACCAAGCACGCTATCTTCGTTGTGAACCTTTTGGTTCTGCAGCGGCTGCCTTAACAATAGTTTTCTTCCGATATCGGGCCAAACTCGCTGCCGGCATCCCATTTCCGAATCACTCAAAGGCGGAGCAACCGCAAGAGAGGCCAATGAAGAATTGACCAAATGTAAACGTGATTTTTGAACATTCCGCGCATTGACTTTCTCCCAGACACCGGCCGTTGGGTCACGGTCGCCCCATGGACTACTGCCGTTAAACACGTTATTGGCTCTGCCGTCCCAAAAATTGCGATGATTAAAAACCGCGTTGATCACGGTTGGCGCGTTACGCGGCTCAACCCGCCGCGTCCCAATACCATTCACGTGAAACACCGGATCAGCGCCTCTGCCGCATTGATCGTTATTGCCACTAAACTGTGGTGCACTAATGAAGGTTCCGCTAAAAGTACCTGCCGAAGACACTACATCGTCGGAATTAAAGGTGACCTGACTCGCTGAATTTAGCGGATCGCTATATCGACGTAGCGGAAAGTCGGCAACGCTGAGTTCGTGATTGGGACCACCCAAGCCGGTTGGCAACGCTTCGAAGGTCTGCCCGCTGGGCTGAGTACTTTTTTGACCAGGATTGATTTGATTTTTGACGCGGCTATCCGCGCCGGCATGGAAATGACAAGAGCCGCAAGCCATGCCATCGCTGCCGACATTGACATCCCAAAATAACGCTTTACCTAAAGCGATCGCTTTATTCTTGTCCACAACAATTGGATTTGGACCATCGGTAAGTCCCGGCACGGGCGGAACCGGCACACGTTGCAGCGGCATAGGCATAGGCCCATGGGCAACTGCTGCCTGCGACACGAGCAAACAACACATAATAACAATATCGGTTAATCTCATTTTTTGCCTCTAAATTAATCCTATCCGTCGCTTGATCCAGTTTGCCGCAACATTGCCACCAACAGCCAACTCGCCAAGTCGCCAAGTCTCGTTGCAAGAGCGGCGAATTCACTCTTGCAACAGTAGCGTTTACCGTGAAAACTTACTCGAATTGCGCTTACCAAAGCCCAGCAAACCGACTAAAGCACTACCAAATAGCCAAACAGCACCAGGCAACGGGACGGGAGCGGCAGTGCTAAGATTCAATCGATACCCAGCGTGCGGGTTAAAGTTACCTTCTCCCGAGTTACCACCCAGATATATTGAATAAACCTGTCCGGCAACTGCGGTAAACACCAATGCGTTCGTAGCGTCTACGGTCGCGTCATGCGTCAAATAGGTTAGGCCGGTGGTGCCCATGGGGTTGTCCGCAGTAAAACTGGTCTCGTTCCAACCCGCATGGTGACTATAGTTGGGGGTTGTAGCCTTGGATGTATCCGTATCCATGCCGGTAAAAACCGTAACACCAAAATTGCTCCACGACTTATCGGGCTCGGAAACATTAAACAGTGGCGTTAACCTGATGGATACTTCGGTGGTAACGTCGGATTTGAACAAGCCTATATCGGTATTGTGCGCCCAGCCGGTAGAGCCATCGAACCAAGCGCCTTTAGCTGTATCGATATTAGCCAAGTACGTTGTACCCGCCACTGGACCCCATGCAGTCCCGTAGCGCGTCGCGGCATCGGCTTGCGAAATCTCCAAAGAATCTCCCGCAGCCGTAACATGCGCCGCCCAGTTCGCAATCGACAAGCCTTCGTAGCCAAACGGCCTTACCGCACCAACTGTTCCCAACCAAGGCAAAGGGGTTCCGGTATTAGTACTATTGTTATTGCGAGTCCAGCCGTCGGTAGATAAGGCCGCCGCATCGGTAGGATTACCGTTGGTAATGGGCTTATTGGTGTTATACATCGTGGTGGAGGCTGAAGCATTTGATACGCCAGCGAGGGTTATTGCGCCGCCAGCGATAGCTAAAGAAATAGCTTTGGCAAGTGTGTTTCTTATCATCAGATTTATCCTAAAAAATATGTCCTAAAAAGTTACTACTGAACTAGACTGCTAATGACAAAAAGGTCATTGTTGATCCCTTACGCTAAGCATCAACCGATGAATTAGCAAAAACGATGCCATAGCGAAAAGCCTTATAAAGCCTCGCCTTAACCAACAATAATCAGACCCCAGGAAGAAAAAACAGGTTAAATCACTTATTTAAATACGGGAATTGGCGCCAAAGAGGGCCGGTGCGAATGCAAGACCAACACCGAAAGTATGGTCAGTCACTTGTGAACAAAATAATGCCGTTTTTGGTTAGATCGATAGCGGACCAAAAAACGTCCTTTGCGAATTAGACTTCATATTTTTCACAGTCGACGCGACAATTATAAGACTTTGGTCTAATTTACTTTTTACCAACAGGCGCGTTGTTGGTCGTAAATGTTCCATAAATTAATCTATGTTATATACAGCATAGATTTACTGGCATTTACCCTATTTTCGAGCTATTCAGGTAATGGCGAGCAAGCCATTTTCAGGGACTAATTTATAGCCACCACTTCCATTCCGCTACAAACAAAGAAGGGCAAGACGAACTCGCCTTGCCCTTCAGTTCAAGCAGAATTTCAAATAACCAGCTTAAATCATGGCTTTTCTGCGGCCTTGCGCAATCATGCCCAACAAAGCGGAACCGAACAACCATACCGCGCCAGGCACCGGCACACTTGAAACAGGCGCATCCAGAGTGATATCGTCAATACGAATATCCCAGTCCGGATAACTGCCCAAAGCATAGTTTACAGTTGGGCTATGATTAAAGCCCTGGAAAGTCAGCCAGAACGCACCTATATCACCCCAATCGGAATCGGCAGCCAACAGGTCACTTAAAGTGACGTTCTGATCGAAAGTACCATCGTTAGCTACGACATAGCTAGCGATAGGTGCAGTATTACCGCCTTCCGGGTCACTGCTTGAACCGGCACCGCCACTAGTTCCACCGGCAACAGTCAGCAAGCCGTTGTTGATAGCATTGCTGTAACCGTACAGCACGAAATTGCCACCCGCCTCGCCATTGGTTACGTTCAGGTAGATATTTTGCAAGCTGAAGTTGGAAAGATCGGCCATACGCACATATAGGCCGGTGGAATCCGGATGGTACTGCGCTTCGCGATCACCTGAAGTACCTTGACGATGATAATGAGCGCCGGAATCAGTAGGATCGCCCACAGTACCCACTACGATACCGTTTTGAGCGAAGCAATTGGAATCTGGACAGCCACCGATAAAAGCGCCAGTTGTTTCATTGGCGTTACCATAAGTAGCCGCTGTCATTCCTTGGAAATCGACAGTCGCCGCTTCAGCATTAGTCGCTAAAGCCGCCGTGCCAACCAAAAATAAACCACCCAAGGTCTTGAGTGTAAAAGCTTTGTTCATCATCGATAAAATCTCCATCAGATAAAATCTTACGCAACAGACCGATGGCCTGTCATTCAGTTTGAATGTCCGGATTTCGGGGGATTGGACATTTACATTCAAAAGCGCTGGTCAAATCTATTTTCAACTCCACCAACGGCAATCCATGGGAGGCTAAAACCTGGCTTACCGAATTCTTGAGGTGTACGACGATTTGTTCAGCACTTGCATCAGGGAATTCCGCCTAGAAAGCGGGCTTAGCCAGCAGATTTCCCGACAAAGCTAAAGCAGTTATCATGCCATCCTTAGGAAATCATATGTTCTGCGGGCTCCACGGCTTTCGCTCTGGCGAAAAAATCGAATAATTGAGCCATATCACTTATTTTCTGAAAAACCGAGGCAAAGCACTTACATATTTGCTGAGTGGCTAAATACCAGGCCTTTCTAAAACGCATAATTCCAAGTAGCCGACAACACACCTTCGCGCTCCAGCTGGAAACCGTTAAATTTGTCGGCGACAGGCTGCTGCCATTCCACACTAAAGTTGTGACCTGCCATCGCACCATCCGGCACGTTCAGATTTAGACCGAAGCCAACATCCCAGAATTTACCGCCGTAGTTGGCTGGACTGTCAACCGTCGCACCCGAAGAGCTTATTCGATTAAACGCACCGCGTATTTTGCCCTGGTCGGTATAAATACCGCGCAACGTGGCCGAGAGCCAAGTGGACACGCTATAGCCACCCCAAGCCGTGGCCTGAAACATGTCACCCAAGGCGTAACCCGATGGATTTCGGTCCTGTAAACGCTTGGTACCGCTAAGTTGAGCACCCCAACTCCAATCGCCAATTTGACCGGTATAAGTTAAACTCGGCTTGAAGTCCCAGGTACCGCTACCAAGTTGCATGCCGTAATCTTGTAACTCGCTGTCCGGCTCGTCTCTACCATCCAGCGTCACGTCCACATCGCCGCTAGGCGCACTAACGCCCACACCGGCATGCACATGATGACCGGGCGCATCGAACACCTTGACCATCGCCACCATCAGCGTGTCACCTAAACCGTGACTTTCGTGCCCGGACCCGTGTGCAGTCTCTGCAACCGCCCCCGGCAATTGTTCCAGGCTCATGTTCATATCCATCAACTGCGGCATCAGCATCAGATTTAGCCAATCAGTAGGTGCGTACATCAAATCAAGCATATGCATGTGCATACCCATTTCGGTCGGCCTCGAGATACAGCTGGTTGTACCGCAAGCATAATTCAACACAGCGCTGTCACCGGCGGCATGCCGGCCTTGATACATACCACCGGACTGATTGGCGTACATGTATCGGTAACCTACCATGATGTCGTCCGCACTATTCATCATATGCGCGAACATCACGCCAGCCGGTGCTGGTGCGCCGTGATTATGGTGATGATGATGGTGGTCGCCGGCGCCACCGCCGAAAATTTGTCCCGGTGCCGATAGCGCGATATTGAGTCCGGCATGCGCCATCCAATAACTAAAATCGGCGTAATCACTTTCGCCACCCCCACCCAATTTCAGATTACCTTGATGGGTGTAATACTCCATACCCAATTCGAGTTTGATACCACGATTGAACTGCTTGGCTACGGTAACACCGCCGCTCAGAGCTCCATAGCCGGAAAGGCGGAAATCGCTGGAATACATCCCGTCGGCGCGTGGCGCCAAAAAATACGGCGCGAAAAAATCGGCCTGGGATTGCGAGTAATAGCGCAGACTAGGCGTAACGGTGAGACCGAAAGGCAGTTTTTGCAGCCACTTCATTTCCATAGTGTGGGAATCAATGCCCCAGTCATCCCGAAAATAACGATAATCCATGTGCAAAGCGGCGTCGACCGCCGGGATATATTGATTCAGCCGGGTAGAGAAAGAAAATTGATTCCTCAGATTTGGACGAACTTCGCGGAATAAATCGATACCGACAATTTCCAGATTTGTAATGCCACTCCAGTTTACGGTTTCCGGCGAATTAAACATCTCATAATATTCTTCGGCAGTAACTTCGCCACGTACGTACACATATTTATAAGGGTTGCTAAGGTATCCGCTTTGCCGGGTGTAGTTGGCAGAAAGTTGCAATAATGCATTCTTATTAAGCACTTGGGACAGACCAAGATTGAACCCATTGGACTCACTAGACTCATCAAGCTCAGGATAAATCGCCGGATTGTGGCCCGGATCTTGTGAATGATGATCGCTGTGCCCACCACTGCTTCGCGTAACATCATTGTGGGTGTAACTATAACCAGCCGAAACAGTGGTAAGTTTGTTATTGAATTCCTGCGAGAAATTAACCGAACCGAAGTTTGAGTTGAAATCGGGTTCGTTCGATTGACCGCCGGAAACCCCCAAAGTAGCGTCATCGAAATAATATTTGGCGCCGAATACGGGTTGCGTGCGGGTTTCTTGCGGCTGAGTCTGGAACGTTTGCTTGACCCGAGTGTTGGGTGGGACAACTTGGTTCAGAAAATTGCGGTAAATACTGATCAAGGCGCTCTTTTCGAATGCCGCCTTTTGTGCGGCCGCATTATCAATTATAGCTTGACGCTGAGATGCTGACGCCGTTTCAAGACTGCTCTGATATGCACTATAGGCCTGCAGCCATGCAATTTGTTCCGGTGTTGCGTTGGCAAATTGCGCTGGCGCAAGATTGATGTCGTCAACCCTCAGCTCAAAATCAGCGCCTGAATTTGTCACATCTTGTATATAACCCTTGTAATGAATCCACAGCGCATTAATATTCGAGAACGAAGAATCAAGAGCCAAAATGCCGGTATGGTTGGTGGCAACTTGTTGATAAGCCACTCGATTCGCGTAATTTGCGCCATCACCCGTGCTCAAGTTTTGATTCACTGCCGAATTAAAACCGAGGATTTCCCAGACATCATTAACGCCTGAGCCATTTGCTTGCAGACTGTTAAAAAACATATTTGCAGCGCGAAAAGCCTTACCATCCAATTCGCGGATATAAATGCCCGATGAGTCGGCATGGTATTGGATTTCACGATCTGCAATTGTGCCTTGTCGATGGAGATGCCCGTCGGGGTTTAGAGGATCGGAAATTGTGCCGACTACAATGCCATTTTGTTGATAACACCCCGCTCCACCCGGGCAGAACCCGCCAGTATTGGTATCAGCCTTACCGTAAACAGCCGCGTTTACTCCCTGAAAATCGATAGTAACTGCGCTGGAAATAGTTTGTCCCCAACCCGCCGGAAAACCGGGTGCTGGATTAGCAGTTTGATACTGGGTAAGCAGTTGATCGGTATTCGCCGTTATAGCAGCGGTACCCTGCTGGATTAAATTCAATTCGAGCTGTTGGCTTTGGGATCCTATGGCTGTATAGGCTTCGAATGGTTCTTTAAATGACATTACACCTTGATATCCGGCCAACTTGGTCGGATCTACTCCGCCAGAGGCAGCCGAAATCACATCGGCACGATTCTGGTTTTGATCTATTTTCGCTTGGTTCGCCATCACCTCGGGCATACTGAACGACGGTGTCGCGCCACTGTATGTATCCCGATCCACGCTGAAGGTAAACTCCAGGCGATCCGACATTGGAATCACAAAATCGCCGTGATATACCTCTACGCGCATTCGGTTATCGCTTTCCTGATAATAGCCGTACTGCGCGTTGGCCTCTGCCTGGGTCGTCGGCGTTGCCGCATGACTATCCAGCCCGGGCAATCCTAACGCTGCAGATGTCAGCGCAGCTAAAACCTTGTTTTTTTCGAGCTTAGTTGCAGCCACAGCCGCCTCCCGAACCGCCGTGTCCACCCTGCGAGGCTTCCTTGCTGGTAAAAATATGATCTCGAAAAGCTTCCCTGTTTGGATACGGTGTGATCGCCATTTCGTCTTTGGCAAGATTACCTCTTTCCCAAGGAGACACGGCGCTACAGCCAAAACATTGAGTCAATACAATCAGAGCTAGCCCTTTGCATATAAGCGAAACAATCCGATTGTTATCCAACAACATCTTATTCGCTCAATAACTGGGTAATCTGCTTGCGCAACCCTTCTCTGTCTTCGTCGCGAAAGCCCAAATGAATCATCCGAATTTTGCCTTGTTTATCGACGATAAATGATGAGGGCATGGCTGTTACTCCGAAAATGCGCGGACAGTCGCCTTCTGGATCAAACGACATCGGATAGTCGACTGCGGCGGACTTCAAGTATTCTTGCGCAGCCTCGATGTCTTCATCGACATTAATTCCTATCACTTCAAAGCCGTCCTTGAGTTGTTCATTACGTAATCCGTTCAAAAATGGCATCGCTTTTCGGCACGGGCCGCACCAGGTCGCCCAAAAATCTATCAATAACACTTTGCCCTTGTAAGCGGAAATATCTAGCCGATTAGTCCTATCTGCGCTAGTTGCGGGGCAACTCGGCACCGAACTTCCTATCTCTGCGGACAACACCATACTGCAATGGGCTATGAGGCAAAACGCTGCTACGACTTTTAATTTCATGGTCTGGGTATGTCTATAATTTTGCTGTTATTGCCGTTTAGTTTTTTGAACCTGCAGTCATAACCAACGCCTCCCGGCCCAGGAAAAGACTACGGACTACTTTTGCAAGCAATACACAATCGACATCTTTCAAGATAAGCCAAGCTCATGCTTGCTGCTACACCAAATTTTTAGCAAATACTATGCCACAAATAGTATTGCGAATTATAAAACTCTAAAAACCAGGCAACCGGTCCGGTTGCGGCATGTGAACCTGTTACAAATACGCATATCGAAGTTCGTTAAAAACCGTAACAATCTGCCCAGTAAACCAGCAAAATCAAAGCGTTGCGGTGTTCCTATCGGAACCGCCTCCTAGATGCTGTACGGTTTTAATACGTTCGAATATGCGCAATCAGCAATTCGAATAACGTTCATTTGCAGACATTGAGCTCTGCATTCAACCCAGATTGTCCATTAGAGGCTGAATCGCACTAATATCAACAAGTTACTCTAATGGCATCCATTAGAAATCGTCAGAATTCGGTGTATTTCTGGCGAATGGATTATTTGGGTTCAAGTTTAAACTTGCCTGGCATACCGGTTTATACGTTAGACAAAAAGCCAAAAATACTAGTAATCACCCGCAATTACGTTGATACGTAGCTATATAACATAGTTTAATTATTATCCTTTCAAACCTTTGCTGGCTGAATCACCTCATGCCCTCAGCCGACCCCTGATTCAGCCGTTTATAAGATTGTGGCCGACGAAATGTCTAACGAACATGGTACGGATATTGCGGCAGCTTTTGACGTATTGCCTATCCTACGTTGCGACCTATGACCCACTGTTTGATTCCACTGAGCTCTAGCCTTAAAACACATCAAGGACAGGCATGTTCTTTGATTTTCATGCCTCTAAAACTTTTCAAGGAAAAAATCACTATGCAGAAATCGATATTTCGCTGCCTGACTACCAGCAGCCTTATTCTGGCGAGTTCGCAGTCCTTGGCAGCAATTACGCCGCCCACCTTACCAACCGTGATTGGATTCAGCGCCTTAGGTACTGCAACTGCCGGCAAACCCGATCTTCCGGCAAACCCTGCAACAGGCGGCTGCCCAGGGCCCTCGGCTATTTACGGCACATGCTACCAGGAGGACGGTTTTCTGGTGGGAGTGGTTTACGAGGGAGGCGGCGAACATATTCATAGCGCGACAGTTAGCGGGAACAAACGCGCTCAATATCATGCCGATTCCACCGGCATATACATCAGGGCTAAAGACAGTTCCGCCTTTAGCCTAGATAGCATGGACTTCTTTGCCCCGATTAATGCCGGCAACCCTATTTACGGCGATAATCCAACTTATACCGCCTACGATGACGGCAATGGCGGACAGTACTTGGTACCCGAGCCAGTTTCTTCTAGCCCCGACGACACAGCCTTTCTAGGCGACAACGAATATTGGGAAATTCTGGGCTTTAATAACGCTGCGAATCCAGGCCTTGCCGGCGCGACCAGCGACGGCACCAATTACTCGACGCGCGTGGCGTATCAAACTGTCGCTAATGGCTTCCAAGGCAATTTACTGCTCAACGAAGACTTTCGAAATATCAATGCCTTCTGGATCCATTACCACGGCTTTCCCCGCGTTCCGGACATCGGAATCAGCTTCGGCATGCAATTAGACAACGTCAATATTTCCACGGCAGTGCCGATTCCAAGCGCAGCTTGGCTACTTATCACCGGCCTCGCAGGCATATGGACTGCTGCCGGAAAACTCCGTGACCGAAGTGAGGCTTAAGTAGGCTATCGGCATTTGTGAAATCTTTTACAACTCCCTCTTCCCCCAACCTGAAGATATTTATGAATAAAGCAAAACCGGCTTTAGCGGTAATTTGGTTAGCAATGCTTGCAGCAAGTAGCCATGCCGACGCGGCGATTACCGCCCCAACCTTCGTCGACTTCGGCGTAAAACCCGATAGAGCTTCGCCGAACCCGGTACTACCGGTTGGCGCCTATTACGGCCACGCCAACACCGCCCCCGGCGCCGATGGCACTTGCAATACCACGGCATGCATTTATCAGAATGGTCTTGTCGTCGGCACATTGTCGGAAGCAATCAATACCGGGGGGCATCTACATGCACTGAATTCCGTGACGGATTCCGAGTTGTCTTACCATGCTGATGCACCGGGTATCTATATAAGAGCCCTAGACTCGACCGCGTTTAGTCTGCACAGCATACAATTCAAAGCACCTTACGCCGCCGAAGGAAATCCTTATGCCGGCGGAACGCCAATACCGGAAAATTTTGATCCGGCAATTCATTTTTACGAAATCATAGGGTTTAGCAGCGCCTTGAACCCGGATTTGACCAATGGCGACGGCACCCACTATAGCAACCGAGTAGCCTATCAGACAGTTGAAAATGGCTTTTCCGGAACGCTGGCACTGAATCAAGACTTTGCGAATGTCTCGGCGGTCTGGATACATTTCCATGGCGCGCAAAGCGTTGAGGATATAATCGAAATCGGCGCGGAATTCAAAGTGCAAATTGACGATATTGCCGTAGATGCACCAACAGCAGTACCCCTTCCCGCCGCGAGTTGGATACTCGGTAGCGGACTGTTAGGCTTGATTTCGATTGCCAGAAAAAACCGGCAGCCGACATCAGGCTAAGTATGCTCACAACCACCTGATATTAGCTGGCGCGGCTAAGATATAATCAGCGTCAATAACCTATTGAAACCCCAGCGGCAGGAGGCCAAGACAAATTACAGCAAACCGCAATCCCCTAAAGCACCTCACGTAATTGATTTAAGCGAGTTTTGCAACTTCGCTTAACAATAAAACAGCCCCCAGCAGACAACTGTCATTCGATTTTATAGCGATAAACACCATGACCCCATTCATGCAACTCGGCCAGGCCGCCGTCCAACAAAAAAATTTCAGCGAAGCGGTGGCATGGTTTACCAAGGCAGCGGCGGAAAGCCCTAAAGATCCGCAAATCAAGGCCTGCCTGGGACAATCGCTATGCTGGCTGGGGCAGCGCGAGGAAGGCTTGGCGCACCTTCATCAGTCCGGGCAGCTGCTTTTAAAAAAATCCCGTAAAAGCCGCGACATTGGCCTGGCTCTGGATATGGTCGACCAATTGCAGTATTGGAACGATTTTCCCGGTGCACTGGCGCTATGCAAACAAGCCGTGCAAATCAATCCGGGGCAATTGCGCGGCTATCAATTGCTGGCATTGACCTATTCTCGTTTAAATCAAAAAAAACTCGCCCTCGCAGCCGGTAGACAAGCATTGAAATTGGCGCCGAACAGCGCAGTATTGGCGATATTACTCGCCACTCTGGAAGCTGCCGATGGCCTGAACCAAGAAGCCAAACAACGTTTGGAAAAGGTATTGCAAAATGCCTTATTGACCACCGAAGAAAGGTTCCGGGCCCATAAAGAGTTGGCCCGCATCCTGGACAAGCTTGGAGAATATGAACGGGTTTTCCCGCATTTGCATGCGGCTGCCGAACAGGCACCGCGTCTGGCGGAAGTAAAACGCCAAGACGCCGGTTTAGTGCCAAAAATGCTAGCAACGCATAAGACGGAATTTGATAGCGAACTACTCGGTCGCTGGGCCAATACCGAATTCCCCACCGACCAACCCGCACCGGTTTTTCTGTTGGGTTTTATGCGCACCGGCACTACGCTGACCCAGGAAGTGCTGGCCGCCCATCCGGAAATTTTTGTCGCTGACGAAACCGACTTGATTATCTCGACGGCGAAGGAACTTAAGCGAATATCGAATGGACAAGGTAGCGTTGCCGAGCAACTACGCAAGCTCGATTTAGCAGGCGTGCTGCACTTACGTGCGTTTTACTGGCACCGGGCCCGCGCCTTGTATGGCGATAAGATCGGCACCCGATTATTGCTGGATAAAACCACGATGAACACCATCGATCTGGGCTTGATCAACTGCATTTTCCCGGACGCCAAGCTGGTATTTTTGTTGCGCGACCCGCGTGACGTTTGCTTGAGTTGCTTCATGCAAACCATGTTGCCGACGCCATCAACGGTGCAATTGCTAAGCTGGGAAAGCACTGCGCGGTTTTATGCGCAAGTCATGGACTGGTGGCTGACTATCAAACCCAAACTAACGATGGGTTTTATCGAGTTTCGATACGAAGACGCGGTATTTGATTTCGAACCGGCATTCCGAAAGGTATTTGATTTTATTGGTTTGGAGTGGGATCCTGGGGTTACTGAATTCCATAAAAAAGCAGCCGGCAAGTACATCGCCAGCCCTAGTTTTAGCCAGGTCGCGCAACCTTTATATTCATCATCAGTTGGCCGATGGCAGCGTTATCGGGCGGAATACACTTCCATCCTGCCTGAACTGCAACCATTTATAAACGAGTTTGGCTACGAAAATTAGTTTTAATTGAGCACTGGGGACGGGATTCATATCCCGGAACCCGGCCTACTCAAAGCGATTGGTTTTGCCAGCCATTAACCTAGAACAGCCGATCCACATCAACTGAACACAGTTACGTCGCAAGCCACTCAGTCCGACCGCAAGGCCTCGATAGTCTGCAATTTAAGGTAAATAACCCAATTTCCGACACGCTAAATAGCCAAAACTCGTCCACCGGAAGAGCTCACCCCCCAAAACCGGATAAATAATGCCGGAATTTGCAGAACAAAAAAATATTTCCCAACAAAAGCCTCTAAAACATACCCTCTAGCGAAAACTTACAGCACTTTTAGCGCCGGCAATCTAAATGACTGTGTCATATAACGCATAGATAGGGCATATGACACACTTATCCAAAAGCTAGAAATTTGACATATCGAAAAAATCATCTAGCGACCCGAAGAAGCTTGTTCTCAGCTGAAAAAAATCAGCATCAAATAAATTCTTATCATTGATTTATATAAGTTTTTTCAACAAGATTACAATAAAACACATTCGGGCATGGCTATTGCTTTGGCCTGGGGGATGCCGCGCTGGAACACAATTTAATTGGTTACCATGATCAGAAACATCCGGAACCGTGCTTTCTATCAAATCCCGTCGTTGTCCGCCGCATCAGCCTTATTTAGCTCAACCCAGGATTATAAGCATGAAAAAACAATTAAAAATTCCCTTGGCTTTTGTCGCCGCCATCGCCTTGGGCTATGCTCTTACCCCCAAACCGGAAGCCCCCTTCACCGGCCACGGCAATGTCGATGCCTTAAGTAAAGTATACGAACGCTGGAAAACCGCACACGAACAACAAGGAAACCTGGAGGTTTTGCGTGTCGGCCTGGGCTTTTCGCGAGCACAATCTCGGCAATTTACCGCTGCCAATGGTGAAGCGGCATTGAATCTGCTGAATGGCCAATTAAGCGTGGCGGTCAGCGGCTTATCCAATCAAGAACAATACGATGTGTGGCTGCTGGATAATCACAAATCCGGCAATAACCTAAACGATAAAGCAATCAAAATTGGCCCATTGTCGGCTCATGAAGATAAACATTTACTGACAACCCAATTGGACCGCGACCGCTTCACCGGCTTTACGATGGATGCCGTCGCGATTGCCAAAGCCGGAGAGACACCGCAAACCGGCGGCCTGTTATTCGGCTCACCAAGCTTGCTGCAACGGCTGTATTACACCGAACGCTATTGGCCGGCGGCAACCATAGGCGCCGTAACGGCAGAAGAGAACGCCCGCCCCGCACAAGCGGCGTTCGAATTTTTATTGCCCAAAACCGCGCAAGCCGCAGTAACTTCGTCGGCGGCCACCTCGCCCGAACAACTGACGCAACTGATCGCCACCGGGCAACAGCTGTTTACCGAACAAACCTTTAACGGCAACGGCCGTACTTGCGCCACTTGCCACAGGCCGGACAACAACCACACCATCGATCCCAGCTACATTGCCAAACTGCCGAAAACCGACCCGCTATTTGTAGCCGAGACCAATCCGGTATTGGCCGATCTGGAAAAACCGGCGCTGCTCAGACAATTTGGTTTGTTCGTGGCCAATGTCGATGGCTTCGATAGGCCGCCAGTCATGCGTAGCTCCTCGCATCTGCTAGGTATTGCCAACACCCTGACCTTCGAAAAAACCATCAACCCAGGTTACGGCAACGGCGAATTCACTCAGGATACGGATTATTTCAACGCTCACGACCCCGAAGCGCAGCAATCCGGTACGCATACGCATGCTATCGGTTGGTCTGGAGACGGCGCCCCCGACGGCGGGTCGCTGCGAGATTTCGCCAAGGGGGCCATTAAACAGCATTTGCCCAAAACCCTGATTCGCGCTGAAAACATCGACTTTAGATTGCCTACCGAAGCCGAGCTGGATGCGTTGGAAGCTTATATGCTGTCTCTGGGCCGCAGTGAAGAAATCAATCTTGCCAATATGTATTTCAAGTCGCCGCTGGTGCAAAACGGCTTGCTGTTGTTCAACACCAAAAACAATCCCAAACTTGCGGATGGTACGGTGCTATTCGGCACTACCGGCAACTGCAACGGCTGCCATTCCAACGCCGGTGGCATCAGTTCCACCACCAACGCCAATCCTACCCGCGACACCGGCGTCGAGCGCATGCGCGACCAGTTGCATCATCTAGCCGATCCAAATCTGGCCTACGATGGCGGTTTCGGACAAACCCTACAAACCGATTGCGGCCCGAACTTTAACGAAACCTGTTACAGCGACGGCAGCTTGGCGCCAGCCGGCACCACGACACGCCCAGCGGGACATCAGGGATTGAATCGTTTTAACACGCCATCGCTGATAGAAGCTGCCGATACCGCGCCGTTCTTTCACAACAACAGCGTGACCACGCTGGAAGAGACCGTAGCGTTTTACAGCTCGGATGCATTTAACAGTTCACCGGGCGCATTCACCTCCAGCAAAGCCAACCGCCAAGGCAAACTGGATTCGTCGCAAGTGATTGCCGTTGCCTTGTTCCTGCGCTCCATCAACGTGCTGGAAAACATCCGCAGCTCCAATCTTTTGGATCAAAAAGCGATTACGTTGAACGGTGACCAAAGCGTCAAAACCTTAAAACTGGCGATTGCCGATACTCAGGACGCTATCGACGTACTTAAGGAAGCTGTCATTAATCCCTATCCGGATGCGTTAGACAAACTGCAGCAAGCGCTCTATTACGAAACACAGGCAACGAACAAGCTTTATCCAAACCGCACAACGCTCATGCAAAACGCGATAAACCTAAAGAATCAGGCACGAAGCATGATAGTCAGCGGCGGTTAGCATCTGCGGGCCGGGACGGACATGTTCCAATCCCGGCATTTCAGCAAGCTGTTCGCCTAAGCTTTAAACAAAGCCTCTCCTGCGCTAGCCGACGCACAGGAGAGGAACCGGATTCCCGTTTTTACGGGCGTAGCAACGCCAGGGAATTTAAAGGCTGGATTAGCAAAATCCACTCGCCCGGCAACGCCCTACCCGCCGGGCCGGCGTAGTCTCTTTTTCAATATAAACCAGAACAACGATGAATAAGCAACTCAACAAACTTTTAAAAACCGGCCTGACCGTACTTATCCCATTATGTGCGGCCGGCAACGCCGAGGCCGCAATAGTTACTTTTAGTCTCGATTACAGCGGCTTAGCATTCGGAAACGCCGCCACTGCACAAGGCCTTATCAGCCTGGATGAGCAACTCATTCCCAATCCAGGCTCGGCTTTTCTCGATTTCAGCAACAATGACGCAATCAAGGCTTTCACATTAACTGTGTCCAACGCCACGGGAGGCTTGGGAAACGGCACATTTCAGATGACGGATTTCGATTTTGCCACCTGGGATAGCGCAGGCGAAACACTGGACTTTAACCAACAATTGATAGGCCAGTGGACGCAAGGTGGCGGTTGGGGGAAAAGCGCTAGATGGGACGGCGGCGCGGGTGAGTTTAACCTTTACGCCAAAGCCGGCTCCTCCGCGCCGACCAGCTCCGGCTACTTTACCTTGGCGGCGAACAACGATTTTCTGAATGGCGATTTGTTGAAATTAGTGTCGTTTAAACCCGTGTCAGGCTCTGTTCAGCCAGTTCCGCTGCCCGCACCCATTTGGTTATTCGGTAGCGCTGTCGGCGTGTTCTTAAGCAGAAAAGCAGTGAAGAAAGACCATTAATTGCTCACTTGTTTATCAATCGTCGCTCCCGGGAAAGCGGGAGCTCAACGGCCATAATGATTCACTAAGCGATTTAAAAGCTCCCGCCATGCGGGAAACTAAAGGTACTCGGAGATTTTCAACAGACGTAAAAAAACCGGATGGAGAACGACTCCATCCGGTTTAAAAAGCTCAAAAATTTTTAAGCTTGAACGGCCGCTTTACGACGACCGGTATACAGGAAGCCCATCAAAGCACTTGTCATAAACCATACCGATGCAGGGAGAGGTACACTAGTGACAGGGTTTTGATTCGCAGCAGCTTTCAGATCGAATCCAAACAGAAAGCTCAAGTTGCTGGTGACTACGCCTGGTTTTACAAAGGTCAACAAGAACGTATTAGGGGCACCCAATTCATAGTTACCAGCTTCGCTAACCCAACCGCTCGCTGTCAACAGACCCAATTTGAAAGGGCTAGCAGAAGCAAACGTGCCTACACCGTTAAAGGTGTAAACAGGTGCATCAATAGCCAGATCAGCGGTAGCAGAAAAGATACCGAAGGTGTCACTTGAAGTAAATGGGAATGAACTAGAACCGAAGGAGATAAAATTGCTATCGCCGTCAGTAGATTCCCAAATGATGCCTGCCGAACTTACAGTCGAAACCGCAAATAGGCAAACAGCAAGCCAAAGTTTTAAAGATAAAAGCGTTTTCATGGATATTCCCCATTTAAATTAACGTTAACAATTGGTCATCCTTTTGACCACCTTACTCCTTAGTCAAAATTGTTCCTCAATCCCAACTAAGAAGGGGGGTGGATATATACAAACACCCACCCATACAGAATAAAGCAAATACAATGCCACAATTAATTCTATTTATTTTCAATAAGTTATCAGAGCAAAAATTGCAAAGTGTAAATATTACCGACACGTTACGAGTGATTTTTGCCTTTTGCCTAAAAAAGTCACCAAATCGGTGCATTACACGTTTTGAACTGCGTCAAAGTAATTTTTCGAACATAAAAAAGCCGGATGAACCTAAATTAGCCTCATCCGGCTCAACGACCGCCATAGCATCGAACAAATGCGACCAGCGTCGGGTACTTATTTCAACGCATTGCCACAGTCTATATCGGCCACTTGTGTATAGCCAACATTCTTGAAAATAGCGCTCTGCCCCCCGACGAACCGAATAAACAATTCATCCCGGGGTTTATTGCGCTGCCTAATTTCCGCTTTGACGCCTTGCTCGGCCAACTGGTTTTTAAATAGCATGGCGCGCTGCCGATCATTGAACACGCCGAGCGATATTGCCCCTTTGATATCACCATCCGAGATTGGCCAGACATCGTTTAATCCTTTGGCTTTTAACATCATCTTATTGATACGGGTTTGTTCGGCATCTTTTCCAGCCGGGTAATAAACCTGAAAGTCCGAAGAAACCATAGTTGATTTGTTTGCGGCTTTAAACACAGTTAAATGCTCAGTGCTGGCCCATCGCCGCAACGCCTCCTGATCGCTGAACGGCCCGGCCTCATAGCAATGATGGATCGCGGTTTTCTGCCTGTCTGAACCAGTTGATTTAGGCGTATGAGGGCTTGCTTTGAAGATTAAAGCAACTTGGGGCGGGTTTAAGCGCTGCAGAATATCCGTTACTTGCTTGGCTTGCAATTCAGCGGCAGCATTGTCCAGATAAGCAGAAATTTGTGCTCCACGCCGTGCCAATTGTCTCTCTCTGACCGTTAGCAAGGCCGGAATATTAGTGACCGGCTCGACCGATGGCGTCAGCGCACCAAAATGTAGCTTCCAGAAAAAAAACAACACATTCAGCAGACATAACAAAAAAAACAGCACCTTCATAAGGCTTTGTCGTTTTGGCAATAATTGAGCAAGCCTTTAAAGACCAAATCGCCGTCTACAATACTTGGAACGGCCAGATGCCGAGCTAACATCTCCCCATCGCCACCACTCAACACTAACTGATAGGCTTTGGGCTGACGCACCAAGGCCGCCTCTACCAGACCAGCCGCGGCTAACAAGGTACCGTTATTGATAGCCGCCGCCGTGACAACCGCCAAACTTGTCTCTGCCTGGTCTTCGCTAAACGGCAGCGCAGCGGTATTGTTTGCCAAGGATTTTTTCATCAGCAACAACCCCGGACTGATTAAGCCGCCCAGATGCCTGCCACCGCTCTCGATGAAATCTATTGTGATGGCGGTGCCACAATCGACAACACAGGTATCTCCAGGATAATAACGATGTGCCGCTTGCAATGCCAACCAGCGGTCCACCCCCAACTTCTCCGGCTCAGTGTATGCATTTTTGACGTTAAAAGCTGTTTGCGAAGACTGCGGCATGATCAGCTCTACACCGGGCCATAGTCCCCGCGCCATGTCGCCCAATAAAACGGTCAGAGCATTTTCCGATACCGACGCCATAGCCACTTGCTTGGGTGCGGGGATACTCAGCCAAAACTCACGCAAACGTTCCGGAAAATCCGCTTGGCGATAATCCATAAACATCGTCGGTTTCAGCACACCGGCCTCTGCCTGGGTCCATTTCAGACGTGAGTTGCCAATATCGACCAGTAAAATCATATGCGTCGAAAACTGACTTCGCCGGACGCAAACACTCGGGTTTCGCCGTCGGCGAGTTCCAGCAACAACAGACCTTGATCGTCGATGCCCGCCACCACGCCGCTAAAGCTCTGCTCGTGCATAAAAATATCGACCTGTTTGCCTTGCATGCTATCGTAGCTACGCCATTCGTCGAGATAATGCCCCAGTGCACGGACCTCGTAATCCGCCAGCACCGGTAACAACTGATTCAATAACTCGCCCACCAGCCGATTACGTTGACCATGAACCGACTCCGCCAAAATACCGTGCAAATCGACCCAATCCTGTTCGATGGCCTGACCTTCATGCGCCGGCAAATACACATTTAAACCCAAACCTATCACCGCATGGCAAGGCCCGCTACTTTCTCCGGACACCTCAATCAAAATCCCCGCCAATTTACGTTGTCGCCAATAAATATCGTTCGGCCATTTCAAACCCACATCAACAATCCCGAAACCTCGCAACGCGCGGATTACCGCTACCCCAACCGCCAGACTCAATCCACTAATCGCAGCCGGCCCACCCTGGAAACTCCACAAAATTGATAAGTAAATATTGTGACCAAACGGCGAAACCCAATATCTGCCGCGCCGCCCTTTCCCCGCGGTTTGCCGTTCGGCCAAACAGACAGAGCCGATGCCGGCACCCTGCCTCGCCCTGTCCAATAAATAAGTGTTGGTAGAGTGAATCTCGTCGTGAATTTCCAGTTCACCCAGCAAGGATCGCGCATGGCCATCCAAGTGCTGATCGATCTGCTGCTCGTCCAACAACTGTAAAGGGCTTTGCAAGCGGTAACCTTTGCCCGATACCGCTAGTAACTCGATACCGAACTCGGACAACGCACTTAAGTGTTTCCATACCGCCGAACGACTAACGCCCAGCAAGCCCGCCAATTCGGTCCCCGAGTGAAATTGACCGTCCGCCAGGACATGTAAAATTTGTTTAAGTTTAGGAGAGATCAATCGCCAACCTGTCGAACGTGCAGTAAAGCCGGACTACGGCGCTAAAACTCGTTTTTATCACGCAATTGTTGCAATTGTTTCTTGACGACATGCTTGATTAACAGCTCTCTATCGTCTTCTTTGAGATTGACGTACTCAACACAGATAAAGAACGGCCGCTCCGGGCTATCGCCGGAAATATCCTTGCACTGGACGACGTTCGCGTAGGCCACGATCACCGCCATACACGAGGTCAGCAGCATCCGCAATTCCAGCAGTTCGCCAACCGCTATAGGTGTTTCATTGCTAAAAGCTAACCCAGTGGCGCTGAGACTGACGTCGCGGGTATCGTGTTCGGAAAACTCCTCACTCTGTGCGCTAATCGCCTGGGCGATCAAGTTGATTTTGGTGTCGATGATCTTCAGATATTCGAACATTTCCGGATCGCGCCTTTCCAGGCGCGGCGACAACATGCGCGCTTCCTGCGCCAATACGTCCAACGCGGAGGTCAATGAACAATTGCCCAGTACATCATTAGAGACATGACTCAAGGCGTCGACATTTTTTTTGTCGATGACTTTGTGCAGCAGATTTATCGTGTCGTTGACTCGAAAATAACGCCTTTTTTCTTCAATTTCATCCGCCATGGTGTGCTCGTCCTCGGTCTACTTAAGTGGGGTAAATATTACGAATAAAGAATTTTAGCTTAAGCGGCTTCAACTGTTTAATTCCACAGCATCAATCAGAAATAATAAGATCGTAACGATGCATCAAGCGGCTAACTTCGACACGCGGCAGACTGACGACAGGCAAGATTAGATCGGTGGATGTGAGTCCGGCCAGTTGCAAAGATTCTTCTTCTACGTACAAATCGTTAACGTCGTAAATTTGCAAGGCCTGAAAAATTGCCGAGGTATCCTTTAAATCTAATCCGCCAGGATGCTGCTGATTTTTTAATTGCCACACGGCATCGTCGACAAAAAGCAAGGCGACGTGCTGATCAAAGGCCGCGGCAGTCAAAATCGCGTCCAGAGTTTCTTGCAGATGACCACCGCTGTAAGGCAAGCGGCGCATAATAAATAGATAGCGTTTCATGGCACAGTTAACCGAAGACAATACTGCGGTCAGCCAGCAGAGTCGCCTCCAGCCACTGTCCTAAACCGGCTATCCGAAACCCCGGCGCCGTATCGTCATCCTGCTTACCCTGCCGTGCAGCCTCATCAAGGCACAATAAACCCCGGCGCTGCGCCGCCGAGATGCACACCACTAAATCCACACCATATTGCTCAGCCAAAGCCGACCAATGTCGAGTAATCGAAAATTCATCCTCAGGCGGCTTGGCATAACGGAAAGCATGATAGATACCCTCCTTGTAAAAAAATACTCGCAGAATTTGGTGCTCGGCCGCCAACGCCGCCTGAATAAACCGATAGGCGTTCAGGCCGGCATTGCTGGCGTAAGGACTGGCATTAACTTGTACGGCATATTTCATCGCGCTGTAAAATAATCGTTAAATTCAATATTCGGCCTATTTTAATACGAGCACGTTCAAGCTGCCCGTTTTTGCCGCGCATTGTTTTGCTATTGAACCAAACTTACTGCTTCCAGTCCGAGCTTCCATGACAATTAAGCCTCTTATTTTCAGCCTTGGCCTGATCCTGTTCTGTCCGTCGCCGCGAGCCTTGGACATCGAAAAAATCCAACTGCCGGACATGGGCGATTCAGCAGGCGCCATCATTTCACCGGCTCAGGAAAAGGAGTTCGGCGAAGCTTTTTTTCGTAATTTGCATCAACAAGCCGAAATTAATCAGGATGTGGAAATCCAACAATACATCCAGAACATAGGTCGGCAATTAGCGTCCCACAGCGACACGCCGTCCAATCCCTTCCACTTTTTTGTCGTGATGGACCCCAATATCAACGCCTTTGCCGGCCCAGGAGGATACATTGGCGTCAATTCCGGCTTGATCCTTTTGACCGAAGCGGAGAGCGAACTGGCATCGGTAATGGCTCACGAGATTGCTCACGTTACCCAACGTCATTTATACAGATCGATTGAAAAAGCCAGCAAATTGTCGATCCCGACCGTCGCCGCCACGTTGGCGGCGATTTTGATCGGCACCCAGTCCCCCAATATGGGCCAAGCAGCTTTAATGGCCATCCAAGCCGGCAACATTCAGTTTCAAATCGATTTTACCCGCGACCACGAAAAAGAAGCAGACCGGGTGGGTATGCAAACCTTAGCCGGTGCCAATTACGACCCGCGCAGCATGCCGACTTTTTTCGAACGCTTACAGCAATCCACCCGTTATTACGGCAAAGGCGTACCTGAATTTTTAAGAACCCACCCGGTATCGGAAAATCGGGTGGCCGACACCCGCGGCAGAGCGGAAATCTATCCCTACCGGCAATATCCGGATTCATTAGCGTATTTGTTGACCAAGGCCAAGCTTACCGTGCTGACTGCGCAGGACAAACGCACCCCGCTACAGCATTTCACCACGCTCGAAATGCAAGGCACGCCGGAACAAAGAGCTGTCGCCCGCTATGGCATGGGCTTGGTATATTTGGAAAATCAACAATACGCCGCAGCCAGCGAAATTTTTCAAAAACTCACCGAGCAATATCCGTCGCAACCGCAATATATCTCCGCGCTGGCCCGCACAGCGATGGATGCGCACGACTACGAAAAAGCCGGCAAATTATTTGAGAAAGCAATTAACACCTTCCCCAGCAATGACGCCTTAAAAATTCAATATACCCGCAGCCTGGTCAAGAACGCTCAACCGCAACGCGCAAAACAAGTGTTACAAAGCTTGTCGGATAGCGAGAAAGACCAGCCGTATTATTACGAACTACTCGCGCAGATTTTCGCCGACCTCAAACAGCCCGGGGAATCGCATCGCTACATGGCCGAGTACTATTACGCTAGCGGCGAAACCGAAGCGGCGATCATGCAAATCAGATTGGCAAAACAACAGACTGATCTCAGCTTTCAGCTACAAGCCATCCTCAACGAACGGCTAAATTTCTTTCTCAGCGAGGAAGAATCGCGCCGAATGGAACGCTAATTTCAAACATTAGAAAAACCTGATACGAGCTAAGTTTTTGTTTAAGAAAATTAATTTCGGGGCAAAACCATTTCCCGAAATAAAACTGATTTTTTTGTTGGACACCCGGTTTTTTTTAAAATACACTGCGCCCACCTTGAATACGGAGTGCATTCAACCTTAACGGGTTGCATCTTTGAGGGGGGAGGGAAACAGCCGGTAAAACGGCTGATAATAATAATTATAAAATAGTAATTGCTTGACTAAACTGCCCTAAGGCAGGCGTCCAACACAATAACAATAATAATTACAACAAACAGGACGGGCCCGCGTATAGCGGGCTTTTTATTGCCTGTCGTTTTACTTTCTCCACCTAGCCGCTTGCAGCCTCGATTGGCCTAAGTGCGCCGTTTATCTTATAATTCAACCCTGTCCGCTCAGTACTGTTAAAGTCTATCGGGCGAAGATCCCCCGCAAACTCAGATAAGGTTTAATAATGGCACGCGTTACCGTTGAAGATTGTTTGGAAAATGTTGAAAACCGTTTCAAATTGGTGTTACTCGCCAGCAAAAGAGCACGGCAGTTGGAAAAAGGCGCCGATGAATTCGTTCCACGCGGCAAAGATAAAGACACTGTGCTGGCACTTCGTGAAATAGCCGCAGGCTTTGTCAACGAAGAAAATATCGACCGTTTGCATCGTGCAGGTTACGTTTCGGAAACCCATCTGGAAATCTAACACCCATGCCCGAGATAGCTGTCAAACCCGCACCAGCGCTACCTGCTATCGAGCATCCTGAAGAAAAACTTCTTCACCAGCTCTGCGAGATCCTGCGCAGCTATCTCGACCAAGAACAAATCAACGATGTGATCCGCGCCTACCATTTCGGTGCGGCCGCGCATTCCGGGCAATTCCGCAGGAGCGGCGAAGCCTATATCTGTCATCCGGTATCCGTGGCGATCACACTGGCCAGCATGCACATGGATCACCATGGCATCATGGCGGCCATTCTGCACGATGTCATCGAAGACACCCCTATCAGCAAGGAACAACTGGGGGAACAGTTTGGCGTCGAAGTGGCTGAACTGGTTGATGGCGTGACCAAACTCTCCAAGATCGACAGCCGTTCCCGCGCCGAAGCGCAAGCGGAAAACGTCAGAAAAATGTTCCTGGCCATGGCGCAAGATCTGCGCGTAATCGTTGTCAAACTCGCCGACCGTTTGCACAACATGCAAACCATGGGCAATATGCCGGTCGATAAAAAACGCCGCATCGCCAAGGAAACGCTGGAAATTTACGCCCCTATCGCCAATCGGCTGGGCATGAACGATGTCAGGCATCAGCTGGAATCGCTGGGCTTTAAAGCGCTCTACCCCAACCGCTACACGGCCATCAATAATGCCGTGAAAAAATCGCGCGGCAACCGCAAGGAAATCATCGACACCATCCAGAATGCCATCCAGAATCGTCTAAACGAATCCAACTTGGACGGTGCAGTGGCGGGCCGCGAAAAAAACATCGCCAGCATTTATCAAAAAATGCTCAGCAAACGGATTTCCTTTACCGACGTCTTTGATGTCTACGCTTTCCGCATTTATTGCCATCAGGTCGACGACTGTTACCGGGCTTTAGGCTGCGTGCACAATTTATATAAACCCGTTCCTGGCCGCTTCAAGGACTACATAGCCTTGCCCAAAGCCAACGGCTATCAGTCACTGCACACGATATTGATAGGCCCTTACGGCGTGCCTATCGAAATTCAGATTCGTACCCACGAAATGCATCGCCTTTCGGAGTCGGGAATTGCCGCGCATTGGCTATACAAATCCGACAACGATAAAAGTGAGACCATCCAGGCCCGCGCCAACGAATGGCTGCGCGATTTGCTGGAGATTCAAAAATCCGCCGGCGATTCGCTGGAATTCATCGATAACTTAAAAGTCGATCTGTTCCCGCAAGAAGTTTTCGTGTTTACCCCCAAAGGCAAAATCATCAAGCTTCCGCGCGGCGCGACCATTGTCGATTTCGCCTACCTGGTGCATACCGATGTCGGCAACGCCTGTATTTCCGCGCGCATCGACAAGAAACTGGTGCCGCTGCAAACCAAGCTGGAAAACGGCATGACGGTAGAAGTCATTACCGCCACTTGGGCCAGACCGAATCCCCTTTGGCTGAACTACGTCACCACCGCCAAGGCCCGCAGCTGCATCCGCGCCTATTTGAAAAACTTCAACCAACAGGAAGCCATCAATCTGGGCCGCCGCCTTCTGGAAAAAGAATTGCAGAGCCTGGGTATTCAACTGGAAAATGTCGATAATACCCGCATCATCCAGGTGTTACAGGTCTTGAAAAAGCACTCGATGAACGAGTTGCTGGAAGACATCGGCTTGGGCAATCGCATGCCCTTCCTGGTGGCAAAACGCATCAGTCAAACCGACGTGAACGCGGCGGTAAAACTCGACGACAACGAATCAACGCATAAAACCCCTTTAATTATCAAAGGCACCGAAGGCATTGTCGTCAGCCTTGCCAAATGCTGCCGGCCGATTCCCGGCGACTCGATTATCGGCTTCTTCAACCCCGGTAAAGGCATCGTCGTCCATCATCACGAATGCCGTAACAGCAACGAAGTCAGAAAAAAACAGACTACCTGGTTGGATGTGGAATGGAGCCCGGAAGCCAGCGGCGAATTCCCCGCTGAAATCCGCATCGAACTGTTAAACCAACGCGGTTCGCTGGCCACCATCGCTTCGACCATCTCCAGTATGGATTCCAATATCGAAAACATTACCGTGGTCAGCCAGGATGATCGGGTCTCGGTGGATTTATTAACCCTGGCCGTAAAGGATCGCGTGCATTTGGCCAATATCATCCGTAAATTGAAAAAACTTTCCATCGTTTTAAAAATTACCCGCATCAAGGCATAGCATGAACAAGGAAATCATCTCAACCCCTCTGGCCCCGCAAGCAATCGGCACTTATTCGCAAGCCGTCAAAGTAGGCGAGACGGTTTATTTATCCGGACAAATCCCGCTTGACCCGGAGACCATGCAAGTCGTGGACGGTGACATCGCTGTGCACATCCGCCGGGTATTCGATAACCTGAAAGCGGTGGCCGAAGCCGCTGGCGGCGACTTCAACGACATCGTCAAACTCAATGTCTTTCTGACCGATTTAAGCAACTTCCCTATCGTCAACGAAATCATGGCCGAATACTTCAGCCAACCCTACCCCGCTCGTGCGGCAATAGGCGTGGCGGCATTACCCAAAGGCGTTGGCGTGGAAATGGACGGCGTGATGGTATTGCGCAACGAATACTACTGATCAAAACAACGGGGCGTTTTTTCGCCTTATTTATTGATTCATGAGTCATCCGGAACCGCATAAACAGCCTGTCACCACCTTGACAGGCATCGGTTCCCAATCCGCCACCCGCCTTGAAAAACTGGGCATCCATACCCTCCAAGACCTGTTGTTTCACCTGCCCCTACGCTACCAGGATCGCAGCCGTATCGTGCCCATTTCCCAGTTGATGCCGGGTATGACCACCTTGGTTTGCGGCACCGTCGAATTTACCGACAGCATCCAGCGCGGCCGTCCCAGCGTAATTTGCCGCATCGCCGACGACAGCGGCAGCTTGTCGATCCGTTTTTTCCATTTCACCGTGCAACAAAGTCAGCAGCTAAAGCCCGGCACCCTACTCGGCTGTTTCGGCGAAATCCGTTACGGTTACAACGGCTTGGAAATGGTGCATCCGGAATACAAAATCGTTTCTGCCGCCGAGCAGCTGCTGGAAGCAACGCTGACGCCGGTCTATCCGTTAACCGAAGGCATTTCCCAATCCGCGCTCCGTAAAGCCATCAAACAGGCGTTAACTCTATGTTTAACCAGCGACAGCGCGATTACGGACTGGCTACCGGCTAAGTTGTTGATCGAGCATGGCTACCCTTCCCTCAGCGATGCGCTACAAACCTTGCATAATCCGCCGCCGCATTTGTCGGTAGAGATCATTAACGGCGGCTCCTTGCCCGCCTTAAAACGCCTGGTTTTTGAGGAGTTTCTGGCCCACCATTTGGCACTATTGCAAGGCAAGTTAGCTTATAAAAGCTGGCAGTCGCCGGTTTTTGACATAAACCAAGCTGCCAAACAGGCATTCCTCGCAGGCTTGCCTTTTCAACTGACGAATGCGCAACAGCGAGTGACCGCCGAAATCGAAAGCGATTGCTGCCAAGCACAACCCATGCTGCGCCTCGTGCAAGGCGATGTGGGCTCCGGCAAGACCGTGGTGGCGGCTCTAGCAAGTTTGCTGGCGCTGAACTCGGGTTATCAAGTCGCGATCATGGCACCCACCGAATTATTAGCCGAACAACACTTTCGCAACTTTAGCCTATGGTTCGCCGAAACCGGCCACCAAGTGCTGTTTCTGACCGGTCAATTGAAAGGCAAATCCCGACAAGCCACGTTGGATGCCTTGGCGGACGGCACGGCCAATATTGTGATCGGCACACACGCGCTATTTCAGGATAGTGTGCATTTTCATAAGCTTGGTTTGATCGTCATCGACGAACAGCATCGCTTCGGAGTTCATCAGCGCCTGGCCTTGCGTGAAAAAGGCCAACACGGCGGATTGAGGCCGCATCAATTAATCATGACTGCCACGCCCATCCCGCGCACCTTGGCGATGCTGCAATATTCCGACCTGGACATTTCCATCATCGACGAGCTGCCGCCCGGCCGTAAACCCATCGCCACCAGCGTAATTTCCTCGGAACGCCGCGAAGAAGTCATCGGCCGTATCGAACATTGGGTGGCGCAGCAACGCCAAGCGTATTGGGTCTGCACCTTGATCGAGGAATCCGAGGTTCTACAATGCGAGGCTGCCGAGAAAACCGCAGCCTATCTATGCCAAGCCTTGCCGAACGTGCGTGTCGGCCTGGCGCATGGCCGGATGAAAGCCGCGGAAAAAGACGCGGTGATGCAAGCCTTTAAAAATCGCGATTGCGATTTATTGGTCGCCACCACGGTGATTGAAGTGGGTGTGGACGTACCCAACGCCGGCCTGATGATCATCGAAAATCCGGAGCGTTTGGGCTTGTCGCAGCTCCACCAATTGCGGGGTCGGGTTGGCCGCGGCAATCAGGACAGCTATTGCCTGCTGCTGTATCAATCACCGCTCTCGCAAGCCGGCAAGCAACGTCTGGCTATCCTGAAAGAAAGCAACGACGGCTTCGTCATAGCCAAGAAAGACTTGGAATTGCGCGGCCCTGGCGAAGTGATGGGCACCCGCCAAACCGGGCAGATACAGTTCAAAATCGCCGACCTAGAGCGCGACAGAGACCTGCTGGAACTGATCCCAGCCGCCGCGCAATTGATCCATCGCCAACACCTAGACGCCATTCAACCGCTGATCCAACGCTGGATCGGCCATAGCCGCCATTACGCCGAGGTTTAACGCTTGCCCGACAAAAGTTTTTTATTCAGCCGCCCACCCATCTGGAAAAGCCACGAACAGAGCAGCCAACGGCAACTGCCGAACGATCTGCAATCCTGGCTCAACGAAACCGGCTCGCTGACCAAACGTCTGCGCGGCATCCACGGCAACCGCTTCGGCGTAAAAGTGTTATTCCACCGCTGGAAACCGGCTTTCATAGACGAATGCCGACTATTGGGCTTACCGCCCTGCCGCTATCAATTGATCCGCGAAGTGCTGCTGCATGCCGATGGCGAACCCTTGGTGCTGGCCCGCACCATCCTGCCCGAGCCGACCATCGAAATCGCCCACCGCAATCTATCCCATCTCGGCACCAGGCCCTTGGGTGAAGTGATTTTCGCCTATCCGGATTTGGAGCGCCGCCAGAGACAGTTCAGTCGGGCTGATACGGGCATTTGGTCGCCAGGTTTGCAAACGGCGGTTGGTGTAGACGATGCTATTTGGGGGCGTCGAACCGTTTACGCGATTCATCGGCAACCGTTGTTGGTCGCAGAATTTTTTCTGCCGGGGGTGCTGAATGTGTAATCGAGAACCGGCTCAAGCCGCCTTTTCTACCATGCGTCATAGTGGCGCTTTTTCGGGAAAATTGACACGCTTGACCGCTTCCCGATCCAATCGTATCGGCGTGTCGCGCAGATACAAATAGGTTCGGCCATCGTGCCGGTAGTGCTGATAAGTTTGCGCTAATCGAAACTGCGAATTCGGCTGTTTTAATGCCGAAAGCAACAAATCGGAGTGGGCAAAATGCGGTTCGATTAACGGGCCTTCAGCAACTACCACAGCACTAGCCGAAACCTGATCCAGCAATTCCAACACGGCTTGCGGCGACTCCGTTCTTAGGGCGTAGCGTTTACCCATGAAGTCCGATTTTGCCAACAACTGCGAACTGCGCACCACGTAGCACTGCAAAAACTTGTCGCGTAACGCCAATTCGGCAGCGAACGCACCCTCCGTACCCGCATGCCCGTCGACAATCGTCACCGTACCCGGCGCCTGGTTGATAATTTGTTCGGCTACCAAATCCATGCGCAAATCAAACCTTGGCGCGCGGTCGACAAGAAAAAACCAGCCGGGAGCGCAAAACACAAAGATCAAGACTGTTGCCACCAGCCAAGGCCTAGCAAATGCCCACTGCCAACGCCGTACTGCGGCTGCGGCGCCCATGCTGATAAAAATCGCCAAATAAGGCATGGCGGACGACATATACCGCTGATCCAAATCCACCGGCACGATGGCATGAAAGATAATAGTGGCAAGCACCATGGCCAGGCCGGTAAGCCCCGCCTCCCTTATAGCAGGATCCGCCCTGCCGCTCACACTGACGACTACCCCGACTAGCGCCGCGATTGTCCCTATCGGCCCGATATTGGCGTATATGGCGGGAAGGAACGCCGATAAAGCCAAAACAAAGTAATCCATACCCCAAGCGTAATTGAAGCCATCGCTGGATATTTTGTAGGTAACTACCGTCCAGGCCCCCACGACAGCCAACGCCGCAAAACCCGATACGTATGTACGCCAATTCAAAAGTATCTGCCAACGTCCCGTCAGAGCAATATGAAAAAATGGGAATACGCCCAGTAACCAGCCGTTGCCTTTTACCAGGATAGCGGCTGACGTTAAAGCCGCGTAGGTCAAACCTCTGCGTAAGGTGGGCTGTTGGGTGTAACCACTCCACTGCATGGCCGCCAACACGCACAAGCCAACCAAAGCCTGATCCAACATTAATCGCAAGGTGTTATTAATGGTGACGGGCATGCAGACATAAGCAATCGCCGCTAAAAGCGCCCAAGGCATACCCAGAACTTGCCTGGTAATACGTGCCACCAATAAAGCTGGTAGCGCCCCTATCAGCAAATTGACCAGCATGAACGGAAAGGTAGCATGCGGCAGGATGAAGAAGAATAATGACAGAAACGCATAGTACAGCGGCGGCCAATGCCCAATCGAAATCTTGGGGTAATGCACGTAAAAATCAGTGGCGTACTGCATGGGATTCTGCCCGAATGCTGTGGTGACATACGACCAGATCAGATACGCATTCAAAAAATGAGATCCCTCGTCGCTGCCGGTCAAGCCACTGTCCAAGCCGCGCAAAACCATCATTGCCGCCGCGAGAATCGCGGTGGCAATACCAAATACAGCCAAATCCGGATACCAAGACCTTGCCCTAACAAAGCCCTCCAACCTTGTTCCGGTTGATAATTTCTGCCGCAAATCGCTGTTTGTATTACCGGCGGCATCACTGAATACGAAATAACGATAGGCGTGAAAACTGAGAATGGTCTGACAAGCGGTTGCCAAGGTCACCGCCAACATCGGCCACAAGCCATAACTAACCAAAACCAAGTAAATTAGGTAGTTGATTAAAGCCATGCTCAATGCCACCAGCACATAGCGCCCGCCTTCGCGGATAGAACGGGAATGTTCGACTTGGTAGGTAAAACACCGATTGGCCAACCACGTAAATAGCATTGCGGAAAAAATAGCCGGAATACGCGCCAGCCACGGCGCCAAATTAAGCTGTATCAGCAAAAAAGTCAGACCGGCATCGATACAAAAGCCGGCTCCGCCGACGAGCAGGAAGCGAATAAACATCCGGATTACAACCTATGCCTGACTTCTGCTGTTTGTCATATACCACATGCGCTTTTGTTCGAGGCGGCCGCGGGCGACGCTATCCAGAATCAAACCGCAAACCGTGAATATGCCAGCCAATAGCACTATGCCTGTTGCCAGAATAGCGGTGGGAAATCTCGGTACCAAGCCAGTATCTAAATATGTCAGCAATAGCGGCAGAGCCAGAACCAGCGCAATCAGAATCAGGCCCATCGCAAGCACGCCAAAAAAACGCGCCGGACGAATTTCTTTGAACAATATCAGAAAGGTAAACAGTATTCTGAACGCATCCCGAACCGTACGCAGTTTGCTGGCGGAGCCCTCTAGGCGCGCGCCGTAATCGGTGGGCATTTCCGCGATGGGCATGCGCAATTGACTGGCATGAACGGACATTTCGGTTTCTATCTCGAAACCGCTGGATATCGCCGGAAAACTTTTTACGAAGCGCCGCGAAAAAACTCGATAGCCGGAAAAAATGTCCGTAAACAGCGGCCCGAAAAGACTGCGGTACATCGCATTAAACAGCCGATTACCAAAACCATGGCCGGCCCTATGGGCATTTTCGAATACGTTACGCCGAGTACCGACAACCATATCCAAATGTTCGTCGACCAAACGCTGAATCATTTGCCCGGCTACTTTAGAATCGTAAGTGCCGTCGCCGTCGGCCATGATGTAGATATCGGCATCGACATCCGAAAACATGCGCCTGACGACGTTGCCTTTCCCCGGCCACGGTTCTGATCTCACCACAGCGCCGGCTAGAGTGGCCTCTGCAATTGTGTTATCGGAAGAACGATTGTCGTAAACGTAGACGGTAGCATCCGGAAGCTCTTTACGAAAATCGTCAACCACTTTTCTGATCGACAGCCCCTCGTTATAACAAGGCAAAAGTACGGCAATTTTGCCGATTTTGGAACCGTCCTGAGCATAACTATTCATCAACCACCCTTACTCGCTAAATATTGTTCTTGGGTATTTTCCGAGCTGTCAGAGCCGGATATTTTTGTTATCGCAACACCGTGAATGGGTGTTATTTGGTTTTTTAACGCGAATTCGAAACCCAACCTCAATCGAGACATTGCTGGCCCCGACTTATCGAATAAGAATATGGCGGCACGGCGATTTTAGCAAGGCAAAGCACTCACACAGAAATCCCGATTGAAAATAGCGCAAAACCGACCTGCTTCGGCGTTATTCAAAAAAATCACGGCCGAAGTACAACCGGCGACACTAAAGTTACTCAAAAATCTTGAATATCACTTCGGCGACCGACGCCACTAAATCGCCGTCGATGCTTTGTTCGCCATAGCTTTGTTGCGGGCGGGAATAGTCTTTCCGAAAGGCCTTTTTGAATTGCTCGGAGCTGGCTTTTTCTTGTTTGGCATTGATTTTTTGCTGATTCAAAATCTGGCCGCCGGCTTTTTTCCATTCCAGCAGATGACTGATTTGTCCGCCGTCCAGCCAAATCCCATGGCTTCTGCATTGATCGATAATTACACCGCTGCGATAGCCATAGATCACCCGATTCATTAACACTTGGCACACCGGACATTTAAGGTATTTTACGGTGGCATTTTTCGGGTAGCGGTCCTTATTAATATTGCTCAGTAGTTCCAGGTTGACGGTAACCACAGGCGCCACCGCGCTATCCAGCAAGGTTTCTATTTCACCGGGATCGAAAAATAAGCCATAGCAGTTGGCGCACCGCTCGATATGCAGGGAACCGGCGGCATCCAGACTAATGGTTTGCAGGCTTTGTGCGCATTCAGGACAAACTCGCTCGCTGGTGGCATCGATGACTTGATAGTCGTGCTTGCCTAGCAAATCGATGTCGTTGCGGACCCCGCAATAACTGCAATATTGCGTGTTGGCGGGTAAGGGTGCGGAACAACTGCTGCAGTTGGCCATGCTAAAACTTGTCCAATATTTGTTGTTTTTTGGCGGCGTATTCGGCCTCGGTTATCAGCTGCGCTTCGAATAGCTGCTTCAATTCGGTCAACTTGGCGACAGTTTGATTGCTATCGGCAACGACCTGATTGGTCGCAGCACCCAACGATTGCGCCATGCCTTGCCCCAAACCGATGCCGGCGCCCATCCCCATCCCAAGCCCGGCGCCGCCGCCTTCGTTACGGGCTGCATCGCGCAAAGCGTCCAACTGCTGCACCTTGGCGTAATCCAAACCCACCGCTTGCGCGGCTTGCGCTTCAGCGGTCAGGTCGGCAATACGGTTAATGCGGCGCAAAGTGTCTTCATCAAAATCAGTACCTTCGATGCGAAAATCGCTAATACTAAAGCCCAGTTTACGAAACACGATGGCCAGCTTAATGGCTATGCCACGGGCTATTTCGTCGCGGTTGGCGTCGATGTCGGCAAAGCTATACTGACATTCCGCCAGATAATCGGAAATGGGATTAATGATCCGCGCCGAAAGAATGTTGCGGAAATCGTCAATGCGCATTTGGTTATGGCTGCCGACGATATTGACGAAAAAATCGTTGGCATCGGCGATCTGATAGCTGTAGTTGCCGTAAGCTTTTAAAGCGACCGGGAAATGATATTTCGGGTCCTGATATTTGATTGGCGAAGTGGTGCCCCATTTCTGATCAAGAATCTTGGTTTTACGGAAGAAATAAATCCCCACCTTATGTTCGCTCTCGAAAAACTGCATGAATTTCTTGATCGTAGTCCAAAACGGCACGTTATCGGTTTCTAAATTGATCATGCATTGTTCTTCGATCACCGCTTTGACCTGGCCCTGATACACGAAAATACAGCCCTGCCCCGGACCGACGATTAATTTGGAGGCATTTTTGATTTCGTCGCCGTTTTCAGTCCATTGTGCCAACAACAGATCTGGATCGGGGTTTTCCCATTCGATAACCGAACGTAGTTGCCGTCTGATACCGTCTATAAATGCCATCACTACCCTCGCTGGACTGGAGAAGAATCGATTAATTGCGTAACATCGCGGTTTAAGTATGGCAAAAAATGGGAGTTGCGGTGGCAATCAGAATATATAAAGGCAAACAACCCAAGGTCGGCAAAAACGTGTACATCGACGAAGCGGCGGTCGTGATCGGCGATGTGAGAATAGGCGACGATGTATCGGTGTGGCCGACCACGGTGATACGCGGAGACGTCGAAGCTATTACCATAGGCGAAGGCACCAACGTTCAGGATGGCTCGGTGTTGCATGTTTCCCACGCTGGCGACTATTCGCCGCAAGGCCATCCGTTGACAATCGGTAAGGGCGTCACTATCGGTCATCGCGCCGTGGTGCATGCCTGTACGATAGGCGATTATTGTCTCATCGGCATAGGTGCAATTGTGATGGATGATGCCGAGCTGGGGGATTATGTGATGCTGGGTGCTGGTGCTTTAGTGCCGCCCGGCAAGAAGCTGGAAGGCGGTTATTTATATGTCGGTACACCCGCCAAACAAATGCGGGCTTTGACCGATGAAGAAAAAGCTTTTCTGGAATATTCGGCCAAACATTATGTGAAGTTGAAAAACGACTATTTAGCTGAATTAGCGTAAATTTCATACTCTCTAGGCTGTATCGGCGCTTTGCATCCGACAGCCTATCGTTTAAATAGCCGGCGTCATCTAAAACCGGCTAGACCCTTCAGGGAAGAGCTTAATGAATATGCACTTCCCGAGATTTTGATTTATCGCTTCTTGCCAGCGTGTAATCGTCCTGGTCGCCGAGCATGGGCGTACCGTCGCTATTCAGGTGTATCAACGTTCCTTCGTCTTTGATGCTGAATTTGCGATTCAGATCGCCTTTATTGGAGGTTAACGACAGTATGTGAGTTTTGTCATCCCAGTCGTACTTGCCTTTCTCGTAAAACTCTCTGGAAGAGGCTTTTGCGTATTGAGTGACCAATAAGTAATTGTTCTTTTGTTTCAAAGACAAGGTCATTTTGAAACCATCACAATCTTTTTCCTTGCAGGGCAAATAACCGTAAAACACGCCGCGAAATCCCTCGGTTTTGTCCGCGAGTTCCGCATGGGCGGAATGATCCATGTCTTTCTGATGAATCAATTCCCGCGCTTTAAGCGTTTTTTCCTGGAGTTGCTTATCGGATTCCGCCCAAGCCGGGTTTAGCGCCGGAAGCAATGCACCTAAAAAAATCACCGTCACATATTTTTTAATTTTTCTAGTCAATGTTTGCATATGAGATTTTTCTATTTCTGTGAGTAAAGTAATTAGACAAGAACAGCATCGAAGACTACCAGGATAATCGCCAATTTCAACTTCGCGAATATTTTATCGCCGGTAGATGCTGCTTTTTCCAGACTTTTCAAATAAAGCGCCGTCGGCTTTTTACGCCAAATCGCGCCTGATCAGATTGGGGAGAGCAGATAATAGTGCAAAATCCAAACACCACTTGCAGACAGTCTTTGCGAAAACAACGGCAAACGTATAATATTGATACGATATTTGTTTGACAAGCCCGCGCATTTCTTTTATTGTTTCGATTCGCTACCATGAAGCAGCTCAGAAATGCCTAAATCAGGTGTTTTCAATCCGTAGCTGCTTACGTGGAGGTGTAACGCAATTCCTGGCTGATGCATTCAATGCTTTCAGCGAAATATTCGATCTGGCTCGACGGCGCGAGCATGCTATAGGTATCGGAGAAATCGCTAAGATTGACGTCAAATCAGTGCCGGCCCCGTTAAAGGGCGAACAGGTTTTTCAATACAAATTCGGTTCGGCACTGGCCGATTTATTATTATAAGAGGTAAAACCATGACAGAAGTAAAACAAGAAAAAGATAACTTCGTGTTGTATTTGGTGCTGGCTACCGCAGTTGTTGTTGGCGCCATCCTGGCGGTAAAAATGAGCGAAAACGAAAAATTTGCCCCCATCAAGGATCAAATTGCCGAAGAGAATCGCTTAATGAACATCCGAGTCATCGGCAACCGCGAGGATTAATATGATGAAAACCACTTTTATCGGCACCTTGTTAGCCTCTTTATTGTTAGCTAGCCCCGTCCAGGCTACCGAATATATTTATCGAGACATAATGGCGAACACTCTGGCCCCCGAGCACTGCCAAGTTGAGAGCAAAGCCAAGGAAAATGCTGCCAAAAACTACAATATCGACAGATTCAGCAAAAAATTCTGCCAGTCCCAAGGTTACGGCTGGCATGTCGACGAGGTAAAAAGCACTGGTAACACAGTTTGCGACACCTGTAGCAACCCACAGGAAGCAAAATGCCGTCAGGAAGATGTCGTAGTGAGTTGCAAACGAATTAAACCGGGTACGGTAGGTATGTTGCCCGGCAAAGGATAAGCTAAAGTCCACCCAAGGGATCGGTAATCCCGGCTTTTCCACACCTGAAGCCGCCGGAAAACGAAGTTGACCGGCGGCCCAGCCAGCCTGAATCAGGGCTGCAACCATTCGATAATATGATCTTCCAGATCGGTAACCTGCGACTCTTTAACCGCATAACTGCTGATAGACACCCCCGCCTCTTTCACCGACTCGCGAGTCCCGGTGATCAAGGGATGCCAGCTAGGCAACGATTCACCGTCGGTTAACAAGCGGTATGCACAGGTTGACGGCAACCAGTTGTATTCGGCAAAGTCATGTTGCTTCAAGTCGATGCATTCCGGCACCAGCGTGCAACGCTCGCTATAACGAGTGCAACGACAGGTTTCTAAATCGATCAAATCGCACGCCACGCTGGTAAAAGCAATTTCTCCGGTGTCTTCGTCTTCCAGCTTGTTCAAACAACACTTGCCGCAGTTATCGCACAGCGACTCCCACTCTTCCGTGCTCATTTGCGCCAGGGTCTTGGTTTCCCAAAAATTCATAGGCTTATTGCGGTTTTAGTTGCCGCAACTGATAGTGCAACACCGCCCAGGAACCAAGTACCGCCAGCATGGACGAAATCATCAATAGCAAAATAAACTCCGAGAAACTCAAAAACAGTAAGTCGAATGAACTGTTATACAAGGTCGATAGTTTCTCCACCGGCGTTTCCAGGATCAACAGCATGATCGTCATGATCAGCCAGCCGAGAAAACCCGAGATAAAACCCAGCCAAAAGCCGGTATACAAAAACGGCCGTTGAATAAAAGCATGGGTAGCGCCGACCAGTTTGGAAATAAACACTTCGTCCTGGCGATTCTGCAACTCCAGACGAATGGTATTGCCGGTAATGAAGGTTACCGCGAAACCCAGTAGCAGACTGACTAACATCACACCGCGGCTGGCAATCAGCATGATGGTTTGCAAGCGCGCCACCCATTGCATATCCACCTGCACGAAATCGACTTGCGGGAATTGTTTAAAATCGGACATCAGTTTCTCGATGTCTTCGTTGCTTTCCAGCGCATTTTTCGGCACTACTTGAATCACGCTCGGCAAGGGATTGCGTTCCAGCGCATTCAACGCATCGCTGAAACCGCTATTGGCTTTGAACTCCTCCAGCGCCTGTTTCTTGCTGATAAATTTAACTTCCATGACGCTACCGTTTTGCTGGATTTGCTCGGCGAGCTTCTGGCCGGCAGCGTCGGTAATGTTGTCGTGCAAAAACAAGGACATCTGATTGCTGGACTCCAGATTGCCGGTCAATTGCTGGATGTTAGCGACCACGATATAAAAACTGCTGGCCAAGGAAATGGCGATGGCCAATACCAGAATGGTCATGGTGGAAGTAAAAGGCGTGCGGCTCAGCCGGCCTAGACTGGAGAACAGTCCATGGGCATGGTTGAGCATATAGGCATGGAATAATTCCAGCAGCCTGCTACCGGTTTGTCTGCGGTGATTGCGTTTCATCGTCAACTCGCTATCAAATGGCCTTTATCGAGCGTCAATACTCGATGGCCGAGATGATTAATCAACTCTATATCGTGGCTGGCTATCAACACCGTCACCCCGACCTGTTTGAATTGCTCGAACATGAACATCACTTCGGCGGACAGATCCGGGTCCAAGTTGCCCGTCGGCTCGTCGGCCAGAATTAATTTAGGTTTATTGACAATGGCTCGGGCGATACCTACGCGCTGTTGTTCCCCACCGGACAGAGCCAAGGGATGTTTCCTTTCCTTGCCTAACAGACCCACTTTATCCAAGGATGCCCGCACCCGCCGCGCCACTTCCTGATGGTTATAACCCGAGACCACCAATGGCAGGGCCACGTTATCGAATACCGTTCTATCGTTCAGCAGTTTGTAATCCTGAAAAATAAGGCCCAGATTACGACGCATGTAGGGAATCTTCCGTTCGCCGATGCGCGTAATATCCTGGCCATCCAGCAACACGCTGCCGCGCGTGCATTGCTCCATCATCGCGATCAACTTCAGCAAGGTACTTTTACCGGCACCGGAACGGCCGGTTAAAAATGCCATTTCGCCGCGATGCAAATGAAAGCTGACATCGGTCAAGGCTTCGCCGGCATCGGGATAGCGTTTGCTTACGTGTTCGAATCTCAACATGGTATCTGGCTACTGCGCATCACTCTTGAACAAACAGGGCATCGACGAAGGTTTGCGCATTGAAATCCTGCAAATCGTCAATCTGCTCGCCCACACCGATAAAACGAATCGGAATATGCAGTTGATTAGCCAGCGCGAATATAATGCCACCCTTGGCGGTGCCGTCCAGCTTGGTCAAGGCAATGCCGGTCAGTTCTACCGCTTCGTTGAATAGTTTAGCTTGCGACAAAGCATTTTGCCCGGTGCCCGCATCCAGTATCAGCAATACCTCGTGCGGGGCTGACTCGTCCAGTTTGCCCATGATCCGTTTGATTTTTTTCAATTCGTCCATCAAGTTGGACTTGGTATGCAAACGTCCGGCGGTATCGGCGATCAATACATCCACCCCTTTGGCTTTGGCTGACTGTAAGGCATCGAAAATCACCGATGCGGAATCGGCGCCGGTATGCTGTGCCACGACTTGAATATCGTTGCGCTCGCCCCAGGTTTGCAATTGCTCGACTGCGGCGGCCCTGAAAGTATCGCCCGCCGCCAACATGACGCTATGGCCTTGTTGCTGCAAGCGTTTAGCCAGTTTACCGATCGAAGTTGTCTTGCCGGCACCGTTAACACCCACCACCAAAATTACGAACGGCCCATCTTGTTTGGGAATTTGCAACGGCAGGCTGCAAGGTTCCAGCATCGCTAATAAATTTTGCTTCAAGGTTTGGCTCAATAATTGGCCGTCGCTGAGTTGATCGCGCTCCAAACTATCGGTCAGCTGTTTAATCAATTGCGTGGTGGTTTCGATGCCCAAGTCGGCCATCAATAATTGGGCTTCAATGTCGGCCAATAACTCCTTGGTCAGCGCCTTTTGCCCGAATGCCAAGCTGCTCAGTACCCCGCCCAGGCCGGTTCTGGTTTTTTTCAGCTGAGTGGTTAAACGCAAATATAAAGAATCTTCGCTGCTAACCTGAGTTACTTCCGCGGGCACCTGTTCGGTTGCAACAGTCTCAGAGGCTTCGAAGGCTACACTTTCGTCCTCGGTTCCCGTGCGATAACGGCTGTAAAATAGAATCCCCAGCAACGGCAACATCAGCAACGCAGCGACCGCATTATGCGCAACGGCCAACGCCAGAGGCAGCTGGTACTTGACGCTAAAAATCCCTAGTGCGATCTGCAGTAATAACAGCATACTGAGGATATTTCCCGCCAACCGCACCGGTTTTGGATGGCGTTCCGAAGTTGCGGACAACATCAAAGCGCTGAGCACCAGGAAAGTGAAAGCAGCCAAAACGCGATGCAATGCCTGTATCGCCATTTTCGCATCGGCGGAAAGACCGCTGTCCCTAAACAGATCCAAAATACTCAGATAATTGCCGCCCGGTAACCATTCGCCGTTACAACGCGGAAAATCGCTACACGCTAGGCCGGCATAGTTGCTACTGACCCACCCGCCCAGCACAATCTGCGCAAGCAAGACCAGTATCGCCAAACCGGTAAATAGGATGGGGCCGGAACGAACCGGCCTTGCTTCGGCAGCCGGATTAAGCCGCAAATAGCTCCAACCTAAAGTCCAAAACGTAAAAAAACCCAACAACAGATGCGCTGTTACGACGCCGGGTCGCGTGCCGGATGTCACCGTCCACATGCCCAAACCGGCTTGCCCGGCTATCAACAGCAATACCAGAGTGGTCAGCATGACTGCAGGCGAACGCGGTTTTTCCCTCCACGCCAATCCAAACCAAACCAACACCAATAGCGCCAAGCCGCCAGCCAAATAGCGGTGGGCCATTTCTTTCCAAGCTTTTGCGGTATCCAAGGCATACTGCGGAAAGACAGCAGCCGCATCGGCTTTAAATTCCGCGCTGTCACTGACGAAAGCCTTGCCGTAACAGCCAGGCCAGTCCGGGCAACCCAAGCCGGCGTGGGTTAAGCGCACATACGCGCCGACGATGATGACTAGCAGCGCCAACAACGCGCAGCACAGAGTTAGTTTTCTGAACATATTTCTAACCGATTTGTGAAATTCTGAGTAACTTGCTTAAGTCGCTTTTGACTTGGTAAGGATCGTAGCCCGGAGCGTATTGCATCATCAGATTTCCTAGTGGGTCCATGATGATCAGCATGCCTTCCGGCAAGGGCTGCGCGTTTAATTGTGTTAACTTTTCCTTTAAGGAGACGGCTGGCAAGGCTTTTAATAAGCGACCGTCATCGCGCCATTCCGCCGGCAGCTGATAAGTTTTTTCAAACAACACCGCCAAGCGGCGAATCCGGGCAATATCCTTACCCATCATCAATGTCAGTTGATGGGTTTTATACAAGGCATCGCGACAGGTTTCCCCGCAGTCCCTCGGCACAGGATTGACCAACACCCAATGGCCTTTCAACTCCTGCATATTTTGCGCAGAAAATGTGTCGTAACCGGAAAATTCATCAGCCGAGGTTACTTGCGGTGGAGTGATCAGCACGCCATTGTTGGTGCCTAGCCTAACGATGTCCGGATTTTTCGCCAAAAACCACGCAAACCCAAAGGGCACGATGGACATGGCGAATATCACTACGATGGTGATGCGGTTTTTTTTATATTGATTATCCACGGTGTATTTTTCGACTGCTAATCCAAATAAATAGGGCTGTTAAGGTCAGCGCTAAGCCGAACCATTGTACTGCATAGGCCCTATGTTTTTCAGGTGGGATTGCCACAGCAATCTTCCATTGCCGTTGATAGCCATCGGGCTGCGCCGAGTCGAGTTCGATCTGATAATCGGCCAACGCATATCCCAACCTATCCGCCAAGAGTTGGCCATCTATTACTTGTACTCTGACCGGCCAAGTTTCCCCCGGAATTTCCGCACCTTTTAATTTCAGACCTGGCTCAGGAAAACGGTTAATTCTGCCACGTACTTGCTGCGTCACAGTGCTGATACCAATGTCCGGCAAAACTTCGCGGGAAGCGCCTAACGGAATCCAACCACGGTTCACTAATATGCCAGGCTGACCGCTATCGGGCAAAAACGGCGTTAAAACCAGGTAGCCGGGTTTGCCGTTTAGCGTTTGGTTATCGATCAAAACCTGATGGTTAATATCGTAGTGCCCAGTCACTAAAACCGGCCGATAGCGCAAAACATCCTTATCTATTCCGGTTTGAGGCGTTAAATCCAAGGCTTCCGCATTGACAGCATCTTGCTGTTGCGCCAGTAAAACCGACTTCTGTTCGCCGCGTCCCAATTGCCAAACCCCCAAACCGCACAACAAACCGAATAACAGCAGGTATCCGCTTAAGGCGAGTAATGAACAACGGAATTCGATACCCCGCATACTAAATTTGATCATCGGTGACTGCTCCTGGGTGGATATGTGCTATTGGCAAGCGTACCTGAATCGCCGAGAATGCAGGTTTTTATTTATTATTGCCGCCATGCTCATCAAAACGCTCACTATCGTCGCATTCCTGGCCATCGTCATCAGCCTCGGGTCCGCGCTGTTTCATATTGTCAAACACAAGGAAGACAGCGATTCGGCCAAGACCGCCAAGGCTTTAACCATGCGTATCGGTCTCTCGCTGGCCTTATTCGTCCTACTGTTCATCGCGTACGCCACAGGCATGGTTCAACCCCACGGCATCGGTGCCCGCATGCATGCCAACCAAAATCCAGCAACTGCAACGTCAAACCCTTAAAAATCGACAAAAAAAAAGCGCGATCCGTAAAGACCGCGCTTTTTCCGGTTTGATTAACAGCTGTTACATCATATAAACAAACACGAACAGACCCAACCAGACCACGTCGACAAAATGCCAATACCACGCGGCTGCTTCAAAGGCAAAGTGGTTTTCCGGGGTGAAATGACCTTTCCAGCTTCTGAACAGCACTACAGATAAAATAATCGCACCGACGCAAACGTGGAAACCGTGAAAACCGGTCAACATGAAGAAGGTTGAACCGTAAATACCGGAACCCAATGTCAAACCCATTTCATGGTATGCCTCGTAATATTCGGTGGCTTGGCAAGCGACGAACAAAAAGCCCAATCCAACGGTAGCAATTAAACCTTTGATCAGTTGATCGCGATTTTTGGCTAGCAAGCCATGATGCGCCCAAGTGCAAGTCACGCCACTAGACAGCAGCAACAAGGTATTGAGGAACGGCAAACCGAAAGCCCCCATCGGCTCGAAATCGCCGCCGACCTTGCCAGGACCGTTAGTCGGCCAAACCGCTTGAAACGCCGGCCATAAGGTATCGTGTGTCGAACGGCCCGGTCCGCTTGGCAAACCGGTTTCACCCAGCCAAGTCACCGACAAATTCCGCGTATACCAGAGTGCGCCGAAGAAAACGGCGAAGAACATGACCTCGGAAAAAATGAACCACATCATGCCCATCCGATAGGAAATACCAACGCCATGGTTGTACATACCGGATTCGCTCTCGGTGGACTGTAAAGCAAACCACAGACCCAGCATCACCAGAAATATCACGAAGCCGGTCAGCATCATGCCGGAACCGATTGATGAGCCATTCAAATGATTGGCGAAACCCGCCAGGGTCATCATCAAGCCGCCGGTAGCCAAAACCGGCCACACGGCTTTATGCGGTATGTAATAACTATCGTGTGTAGACATATCCTTCCCCTCTATTTTTTACTGATGTTAGTGTTATCAAAAAAAGTGTATGCAAGCGTGACGGTCTTATAGCGTTCGGGCAACTTCGGTTCGACAACGAAACGGACCGGCATGGTTTTTTCTTCGTTTGCCGCAAAGGTTTGTTCGGTAAAACAAAAGCACTGGGTCTTTTTAAAAAACTCCGCAGCCAAGCCCGGCGTGATACTGGGTATGGCTTGGGCGATCATCGGCTTGTTAGTGGTATTTTTGGCATAAAAATTAACGGTGTAGTATTCACCGGGATGCACCTTCATGCTTTTCACTTCCGAGCGAAACAACATCGGAGTTGACTCATTTAAGGACGTGAGAAACTCGACAGTCACCTCCCTATTTTTATCCACCTGGTACGCCGTTTCCTGAATGGCTTGGCCTTCAACCTTGCCGTTCAAACCGGTTAAATCACAAAGCACATCGTATAACGGCACCAGAGCATAACCAAAACCAAACATGGCAATTGCGACAAGCGCCAGCTTACGGACCAGCTTGATATTTTTTTGCCCAATATCGTCGCTCATTGCGAGATAGCCTTAATAACCGCAAATACGTATATCGTAAAGGCCACTGCAAACAACACCAAAGCCGTCAAAATGTTTTTCTTTTTTGTATCCATTTCATTACCCAATAAGCCATGTCGTTTGACATGGCTTATTTCAATCACTCGTTTCAAGCCTTAAAAATGCTCGGTAGGGATACTAGCCGGCGGTGTGCTGAAGGTGTGATATGGCGCAGGTGAAGGCACGGTCCATTCCAGACTGTGTTTGCTGGCATCTTCCCATACCTCGTCACTGACTTTTTCGCCGGTTCCACCACGAATAGTGTCGATGACAATATACACGAACAACAATTGGCTAAAACCGTAGATGAACGCGCCGATACTGGACACCATATTCCAATCAGCAAATTGAATCGCGTAATCGGGGATACGACGCGGCATGCCAGCCAAACCCAGAAAATGTTGCGGGAAGAACAAGATGTTTACCGATACGGCTGACAGCCAAAAATGCAGTCTGCCGATTTTCTCGTTGTACATATTGCCGGTCCATTTAGGCAACCAGAAATAACCTGCCGCCATCAGGATGAAAATAGACGCCGGCACCAAGGTGTAATGAAAGTGAGCAACGATGAAATAGGTGTCGTGGTATTGGAAATCCACTGGCGCTACCGACATCATCAATCCTGTGAAACCACCCATGGTAAACAGCACGACAAACGCAATCGAAAACAGCATCGGCGTTTCGAAGGTCATCGAGCCCTTCCACATCGTAGCGGTCCAGTTGAACACTTTTACGCCAGTCGGAATCGCAATCAGCATGGTGGCGTACATAAAGTACAACTCACCAGCAACAGGCATACCCACGGTGAACATGTGGTGAGCCCAAACGATGAAAGACAAGAAGGCAATCGCACCAGTCGCATACACCATGGAGGCATAACCAAACAGCGGCTTACGGGCAAATACCGGAATGATGGTAGACGCCACACCGAAAGTCGGCAGAATCATGACATACACTTCAGGGTGACCGAAGAACCAGAAAATGTGTTGGTACAATACTGGATCACCACCGCCGGCCGCATCGAAGAAGCTGGTATCGAAGAATTTGTCGGTCAGCAACATGGTTACCGCACCGGCAAATACCGGCATGATGGCAATCAACAAGAACGCGGTGATCAACCAAGTCCAGACGAACAATGGCATTTTCATCAAGGTCATGCCAGGCGCGCGCATATTAAAAATGGTGGCGATCACATTGATAGCACCCATGATGGATGAGATACCCAACAAATGCACAGAGAAAATAGCGAACGGGAAGGATTTACCGTTTTGGAAAACCAAGGGCGGATAAAAAGTCCAACCACCCGATGGCGCGCCACCTTCCATGAACAAAGTGCTGGCCAACAACAATACGCCTGCCACCAACATCCAGAAGCTCATGTTGTTCATCCGTGGCAAGGCCATATCCGGCGCACCGATCATCATCGGAATCATCCAGTTGGCCAAGCCAACGAACGCCGGCATGACGGCGCCGAACACCATCACCAAAGCATGCATGGTGGTCATGGAGTTAAAGAAGTTTGGATCGACAAATTGCAGGCCAGGCTCGAATAATTCAGAGCGTATAACCAATGCCATGGCACCACCGACAAAAAACATTGCCAGACCGAATACCAGATACAAGGTGCCTATATCTTTGTGGTTGGTGGTAAATATCCACCGTAAAACGCCCTTCTCAGGGCCGTGATCGTGGTGATCGTGATGATCATCATGTTCAGCTACGACAGCAGTCATACTTTATACCTCAGCAAAAATTAGAAAATGAGTTCATTGCGAAAATCAGTGAATTACTCATCATCGTCCCATTTAGGTGTGATTTTATTAGGCTGAATCTCATCACCCACGTTGTTACCCAATGCCGGCGCGTTTCTGATGTAAGTGATCAGTTCGGCCAATTCGTCATCCGGCAATTTTTTGAAGGCCGGCATTTTGCTCGTACCTGCCTGAATAAAACCAATCAGCTGATCCATATTGCCGGTGACTTTCGCGCTGCCTCGCAAAGCGGGGAACCAACCGGAGATGCCGTTACCATCGATCTGGTGGCAAGCCACGCAGTTTTTCAGATAAACAGACTCACCTTTTGCCATCAGCGTGTTGCGGGTTTGGTCGCTCAAGTCAGGTGCTTGGTTCTGTTTCTCCAGAGTCGCTTTCACCCAGGCGTCGTATTGATCCTGCTCCATCGCCACTACCACCACAGGCATGAAGCCATGGTCTCGACCGCATAGCTCGGTACATTGGCCGCGGTAAGTGCCTGGTTTATCAACTGAAGTCCAAGCTTCGTTGATAAAACCGGGGTTGGCGTCTTTTTTCCAGCCCAGATCAGGCACCCACCAGGAGTGAATCACGTCGCCAGCAGTAAACAGAAAGCGGATTTTCTTACCAACCGGCACCACCAGCGGCTTGTCCACATTCAACAAGTAATTGGGCACGTTACGCGGGTCCATGGAACTGACCCTATGAGTTTTTTCGCTGGCCTCGTCTAAATGGCTTTCGAAATGCACGCCGCTATCCAGGTATTCATACTCCCAATACCATTGTTTACCGGTGACTTTAATGCTCATCTCTGAGTCCTGCACCTTGTCCAAATCGATTACGGCTTTGGTGGCAGGAATCGCCATACCCACCAGAATCAGGGTGGGTATGATGGTCCAGATGATCTCAACAGTCGTATTCTCATGAAACTGCTCGGCTTTATGGCCCTTTGATTTACGATGATGATAAATCGAGTAAAACATAGTGCCGAACACCGCGATCCCAATAAACACGCAGATCCACAGAATCAGCATGTGCAAATCGTAGAGCTCGTTACTGAGTTGCGTCACGCCCTTCATCAGGTTGAGTGTATAGTCCGCATGCGCAGTCCCCAAGCCTAAAGCCATCAGGACTAAACAAGCGAGCAGTTGCTTTGTTTTCTTCACGGAGCAGCCTCCCCATTGGTAGTTATAAACTTGTATGCGTTATATCTTCGTAATATCGTCGCAAGACCCTTTAACCGGCGAACAATTCCATTTACTGATAATTATCATAAATTAACTGGGCAATTTTAACCCATGACTCACCCACAAACCAGAAGAGGTTTTCCCGTTTGTAAAAAATACACATAAAAAAGGCTTGGGAGCATCGCTGCTCGCAAGCCTTTTGTTGCGTAATAGAGACAGATTTATGCTGTCATTACTTCAATGCTTCAGAATACGCCATGTCGAATTTAGGAATATGGCTATCCAACCAGCTTTTGACCAATTGCCCCACGTCTTCGGTGACTTCGGCTTCGCCAGCATGAAATTTTTTCTGTAAATCCGCGCAGATACCGATCAACGCTTCGTGCTCGGCTTTGTGCCTATCATAACCAGCAAAGCCCTTTGCCACCATTTCCTTTTCTTCGTGAGCAAAGTGATCAACCACATAGGCAATCAGTGCATCCAGCGAAGCGCCAACGGTTGCGCGCGCGGCGCCGCCCGTGGCTTCATCGTACAGTTTATTCAGCAAACCGAACAAGGTTTGGTGCTCTTGGTCGGCAAATCCGACATTAGTGCCATATTGAGCCGCAGTCCAAGTAATTAAAGCCATATAACGTCTCCTGGTTGTTTTTGTAATGGAGTCGTCATTTTGAACATCTGCTCTTCATTTTTTTTGATTTACATCAACTTTTTGCCAGTTTGGCAAACTCAATTTAGCCGCCAACAACTCAAAATCACCGGCAGCCGAAAACGGCAAAATCCCCAATAGAGGCGCATCCAGACGCTCACGTAAATACGTTAGATTACCGTCAAAACCCGGCATAGCCTGATCAATTTGCACCGCCACCCAACCGGCACAAGACAAGCCGGCCTGATGTATGGCCGACATAGTCAAGCGCGCGTGATTGATACAACCCAGCCTGACACCCACCACCAGAATCACCGGCAAACGCAAGGCTTGCGCCAGACCGGCGTTGTCCAAAACCCCGCTCATTGGCGAATACCAACCGCCTGCACCCTCGACCAGCACCACATCAGCCCGTTGTTGTAAGCGGGTAAATCCATCCGAAATAACATCCACTGAAACATCCACACCACCGCAAGCCAAATGGGGAGATATTGCCGCTTCAAAAGCGTAGGGGTTGATTTGCCGGTATTCCAGTGACACCGAAGCGTATTGCTGCATCAGTAGCGCATCGGAATTTTTCAGCATTCCGTTATGCCATTCACAGCCGGCGGCCACCGGCTTCATCCCCACCGTACTCAAGCCTTGCATTTGCAGGTAGCGCATCAAGGCAATCGTCGCCCAGGTTTTGCCGACGTTAGTATCCGTACCGGTAATGAAGAACGCGGATTTCATAACCTTGCCCGCACGACAATAATTTCATAGCTGGCCACTACTTCACCGCCTACCATACTGTTCTCGTAGCGCCGAATCATGCGCTGCAATTGCGAACGGGTGGTGGGTCGCCGATTTCTGGCATCGCTAACATTATGCGCCCCCAGGTCTTTTAGCTCATGCATCAAAGCCAGTACCGTGGGGTAAGATAAACGATACATCACAGTATCCACATCAACCCGCCCAAAACCAGCAGCCCTTAAAAAACCGCCAATCTGCCCCGCACTATAAAAATCGTTAACATGAACAAAGTCGTCGACACCAGTCCAAGCGGCTTTCAATTCTTTTAAGGTTTCCGGACCGAAGGTTGAAAATACCAGCTGCCCATCCTGACGCAATAATCGCCGCACATCGGCAAATACCGCCGGCAAGTCCTGACACCACTGCACGGCTAGATTCGAATAAACTTGTTGCAGACTGTTATCCGCAAAAGGTAGTTTTTCGGCATCGGCACAAACATATTCTACCGATACAGCACCGTTGTTCCGTCGCGACGCTTGCAGCATGGGCAATGCAATATCCAATGCCAAACAAGACTGATTCAGCCCATCTAACGGCAAACTTCGCGTCAAAAAACCGGTGCCGCACCCAATATCCAGCACCCAGCCCGGTGCGGATTGCAACGGATATTTTTGCAGCAGGGCTAATCCCACCTGGCGTTGCAACATCGCCGCCGAATCATAACTCCCAGCCGCCGCCGCAAACGAATGCCTAATTTTGGCTTTATCCAACACGGCAAAACTCATTCAGCCGCAGCAACGATGTCGCATAACTGCTGGGCGTGCGATAAAAAAGGCACATGTCCGGCATTTGCCAGCAGATGCAGTTTGACGCGCGAATTTAAAGTTTTTACAGCTTGCCCGGTTTGTACCGGAATCAAAGTATCTTTATCGCCTTGCATGACCGTGGTCGGACAGCGCAAGCCCACCACGGACTTGCGCAAATCGCTATTTTTCAGAATTTGCAAACCACCCTGCAACGCATCGCGCGCCGGCGCATCGCACTCATGTACTGCCAAGCGCAATTTCTGTAACAACTGCCGGCTTTCCGGCAAGCCCTGAACTTGCAAACCCAAAAAGCGCTGCAAGGTCAATTTCGTGTCATCGCTAAGTTGGGCAACAAAACCATCCAACACTTCCGGCCTCACTCCCGGCCAATCGGCAGTTTTGACAAATTTAGGATTGCCGGACAGCAAAAACAACGACCGCACTCGGTCCGGACGGCGCGCCGCCATATCCAAAGCCACCGTCGCGCCCAGCGACCAACCCAACACGCTAAAGCGATTGACCGGAATCGCATCGAATAAAGCGGACGTAATAGCCGACAGGTCATATGCATCCAAACCGGCACTGCGGCCGTGACCGGGTAAATCCAGGCAAATCACCTGGCGATGCCGAGCCAGTTGCCTGGCAAACTCGCGCCAAATACCGCTATGCATCGCCCAACCGTGCAGCATGACCAACGGTAATCCCCGGCCGTATATTTCTCTATGAATACCGGTCATGGCAAAGCCTTGGCCAATGCATACAGTAACGCATCGACCTTCTGTTCTGTGTGATTGGCGGAAAAAGTGATCCGCAAGCGCGCACTGCCGGCCGGCACGGTCGGCGGCCGAATCGCACTGACCCAAAATCCTTGCTCCAGCAAGCGCTGGCTGGCCGCCACGGTTTGGCCGCTGTCGCCAATCAGAACAGGTTGAATCGCGGTAAAAGAGTCCATTAGTCGCAGGCCTTGTTGTTGCGCACCTTGCCGGAAACGGGAGATTAGATTTTGCAGCTGTTCGCGGCGCCAGGACTCAGCTTGCAGCAAACGCAGACTGGCGCGAGTCGCCTCGGCAACAGCCGCCGGCAAGGCGGTGGTGAAGACATAACTCCGAGCTTTTTGAATCAGCATCTCGATCAAATCCTCGGAACCGGCCACGAAGGCGCCGAAGGTCCCAAATGCCTTGCCCAAAGTCCCAATCAGAATGGGTACGTCATCCTGACTCAAACCGAAATGCTCGACAATGCCGCCGCCGTTTTTACCGAGTACGCCAAAACCATGGGCATCGTCGATCAGTAAGCCGGCATGATGTTGTTCGGCCAACTCGACCATCGCCGGCAGCGGCGCCAAATCGCCGTCCATACTGAATACACCGTCGCTGACCACCAAAGCCTTGCCGGCGGCAGTAGACAACTTGGCTCGTAAGTCCTCGACCTCCACGTGTCGATAGCGCTGAAAACGCGCCCGTGACAACAGACCGCCGTCCAACAGAGAAGCGTGATTCAAACGGTCCTCCAGCACTGTATCGCCGCGACCCAACAATGCCGAAATCACGCCGAGATTGGCCATATAACCGGTCGAAAATAGCAAGGCTCGTTCCCTTCCGGTAAATGCCGCCAATTCTTCTTCCAAACCATGATGCGCGCTACTGTGACCGCAAATCAGATGCGCGGAACCGCTGCCGACGCCGTAGCGATCGACGCCGGCCTTAAACGCAGCAGCAACCTCGGGATGATTGGCCAGCCCCAGATAATCGTTACTGCAAAAATTGATCAGCTGCCGGCCATCGACATTCAGCGTAATGCCTTGCGGACCATCGACTACCCGGCGGCGCCGATACAGGTTATCGCGCTCCAGTTGCCGCAGTTGGCCGGCAAAATCGTAGAAATTATTGGCCATTAGGCGTAGGTGGAACCGCCCATTTTAACGCCCAAGCGCTCAAACAACTGCTGGTCGTGGTTAGTCATCGGGTTATCGGTGGTCAGCAGTTTATCGCCATAGAAAATCGAGTTGGCGCCGGCCAGGAAACACAAAGCCTGCATCTCGTCGCTCATCGCTTTCCGTCCCGCCGACAAGCGTACCCGCGACTGCGGCATTAGAATTCTGGCCACGGCGATGGTACGCACAAACACGATAGGATCCAGCGCTTCGGTGCCGTGCAGAGGCGTACCTTCCACCTGCACCAACATATTGATAGGGACGCTTTCCGGATGCTTGGGCATATTCGCCAGTTGCAACAACAATTTGGCGCGGTCGGTTGCCGACTCGCCCATCCCGACAATCCCGCCGCAACACACATTGATGCCGGCGTCGCGTACCCGTTCCAAAGTATCCAGGCGATCCTGATAAGTGCGAGTAGTGATGATTTCGGAATAGTAATCTTCGGAGGTGTCCAGATTGTGGTTGTAATAATCCAGGCCGCCGTCCTTCAAAGCTTGCGTTTGTTTATCGCTGAGCATACCTAGCGTTACGCAAGTTTCCATACCCAGCGCTTTCACGCCCTGCACCATTTCCACGACTCTTTCGATGTCTCTGTCCTTCGGACTACGCCAAGCCGCACCCATGCAAAACCGCGACGCGCCCTGCTCCTTGGCTTGCTGCGCGGCTTTTAAGACGGCGTCAACCGGCATCAAAGCTTCCGGATTTAAATCGGAGTCGTAGCGCGCACTTTGCGGGCAATAGCCGCAATCCTCGGAGCAGGAACCGGTTTTGATGCTCAACAAACTGCTCACCTGGATCTCGTTGGGATCGAAATACACCCTGTGCACGCTTTGCGCCTGAAAAATCAAATCGTTAAACGGTAGCGCCAGCAAAGCTTCGACTTCGTGTAATTGCCAATCGTGACGGATGGTGGCCTTTGATTCCAAGGGTTTCTGGCTTGCAGACATTCTGATAATCTCCGAAAAGTGAGGACAAAACCGGCGTCGGACACCGACTCATCAACCTGTATTTAAAATTATGGTAAACAACTGGCTGAACATTATACAGAAGAAATTGCTGCCGCCACGTTGCGTGTTATGCGCAAGCCCGGGATGCGGCGATTTAGATTTGTGCCTGGGCTGCTTGACCGACCTGCCGCGCAATCTTTCGTGCTGCTACCGTTGCGGAGAACATTTCGAGACCGCGATTGATATGCCGCAACTCTGTGGCCGCTGCCTGAAAAAATCGCCGACCTTCGACGAGACCTATGCGCCGTTTTTATACCAAAGCCAGATGCGCTATTTGATCGGCCAATTAAAGTTTGCCAACGATTACAAAAACGCCCGCTTAATCGCGGCCCTGCTGGCCGAGCATATTGCCGATAGCGCGGAGCTGCCGGATTGTCTGTTACCCGTACCGTTACATCCCAAGCGTTACCGCGAACGCGGCTTCAATCAATCGATAGAAATTGCCCGGCATTTATCCCGGCAGCTCCGCATTCCGCTGGATTTGTATAGCTGCGTTCGCCAGCGCGATACCGGCCACCAAACCGGCTTACCTGCCAAGCAACGCCGGAAAAACATGCGCCTGGCTTTCAAGATTGTTAAGCCACTGACGTTTCAACATATTGCAATCATTGACGATGTCATGACCACCGGCGCCACTGCCTCGGCGCTGGCCGCCACGCTAAAACAAGCCGGAGTCGGTAAAGTCGATGTATGGGTTTGCGCGCGAGCCTAAAATACCGTCTTAATTATCCCGGACGGCCGAGGCGGCCAGCGGTAAACCGGAATTTTGCAAGGCATTAAGAGTGGTCAGCAACTTTTCACGCCGCGAACCCAACAGCTGAAAACCGTGCATCAGCATCGTGATTTCATCCTGCAAATTGTGTTGATCGACGCCCATGACATTTAAAGCCTCGACCGCCGACGCCAGCGCCAACTCGTGCCGACTTTGGTAAGGCCGTTTAAAGCGGGTCTGAAAGCCGTCCCGCAATTTTTGCAGCAATTCTTCGAAATGCTGTTCGGTGAAATCGTCGGCCTGCATGCGTTCCAGCAACATCTGCTCGGCATCGAATACCTCGGTGTGAAAAGCCTGCCGATAAGCCGCGCATAATTGTTCCACCAAATTTTTATGCTGTTCTTGCTGTCCTTGCAGTTGCGCCACCAATCGCGCCGCATTTTCTTCCAGGCTGAACATTGGCCGTTGATAACGCATCGCATGCAAAGCCTCCAGCGTCGCCACCAATTCAATCAATCTGGGCTCGGCATAATTTTCGGTTTCCAGCCAGCGATAAAACAGCGGCTTGAAGGCATTCGGAAAACGGCCGAATTGCTCGCAGTAGGTTTCTACAAATTCGCCGATAAAGCGTTCCAGCGCCGGTTGATCGAGCAGTTGCTGCTTCATCGCCAACAACAACCTCCGACTCAACTCACTGATACTCATTTCCGCTCTATCAGCAGGACTTAGCGCGTTAACCGGCTCAGCATCGGCATCATCACCCACAATTTGCCTGGTCGGCGTAGCACTTAACAGCCTTTGCCAGTACTCCACCAACCCGGTACCTGCGGTTTCGCACCCGATGTGCTTGATAATATTGTCCGCCAAGGCCAACAAACAGCGACTGGCCGGGGAATTGACAGCCAAATCCACAACCGACATCTGTAAAGCCACGGCTTTGGGCAGATTCTCGTCGCGAATCACAAAGCCGCCGTACTCCACTTTCAATTTCAAGCATTTTTCCGCCACGGCGGCAAACCGCCGATAGGTATCGGTCGCAGCCGGGTAATCCACGGCCTGATTGACCACGACGCGCAGGCTGCCCGTATACTGGCGGGTATTCAAAGACTTCAGCAGCGCAAAGGCATCGGTTAGCGCCGCAGGATCACCGCTGACCACTAAAAAAGTTGATTGCGCCAATTCGATAAAGCGCAACAGCGTTTCGGTATGCGTCGCAGCCGTGTCGATCAAAAAATAATCGAATTGCGTTTCCAGATCCGCCAACGCAGCCGCCAGCCTATGTGTCTGCTCGGCGGAGACCGGCGCACCACCCATTAGATGCGCAGCTGACACGACGCCAACACCGTCGCCGGTTTTCAGCAACACCTCAGCAATGGCCTTTTCACCGCGTAACACCTGCTCCAGGCGATGTGCCGGCCGCAGCCCGAGCAATGTATTGATATTGGACAAGCCGGTATCGACATCGACTACGCAGACCCGCTTGCCGCGCAAAGCCATTGCCGCCGCTACATTAGCCACCACACTGGTTTTACCGACGCCGCTCTTGGCACCGGCAAACACGATAAGGTGCGGTTTTGATGGGCCCTGTTCTGAGATATATAAACTGTCCATGATGGCAATGAAATAGGCTGTTTAGGTCGCGTACAGATCGGCAAACCAAACCAGCCGAATTCGGGCAATATTGTAAGCCCAAACTTATAAATTCATGAATTCATACAACAAACCAAATTGTAAATGTCGGCACATAAGCGACAGCCCGGACCGTATCGCCGGCGAATGGTCGATTAACCACCGTCTTCACGTATAATGCCCCGTCCACAAAACGACTACACATGCTATGACCACACCGCGTCTCGCCTGGGCTATTACCGGCTCCGGACACTATATAGAAGAATGTCTTGAATACATGCTGACGCTGGATAATGTTGATTTGTATTTGAGTCAGGCCGGCGAGGAAGTTTTGAAAATGTACGGTATTCGCCTGGACGACATCCGCGCCAAGATGCCGGTGTATCGGGATAAAGCCGCCTCGGCGCCACCGGTCGGTTTGTTCTACAAAGGTCATTACCACACCTTTGTGATGGCCCCCACTACCTCCAATACCATCGCCAAATGCGTGTTGGGCATCGCCGATTCGTTGATCACTAACCTGTATTCCCAGGCCGGCAAATGCCGCGTGCCCAGCATCGTTTACCCTTGCGACACCCAGCCGGAGATTGAAACCACCGCGCCCGGCAAGAAAAAATTCATGGTCTATCCGCGCCCAATCGACCTGGAAGCCACCGACAAAATCCGCAGCTTTCCTTACACCCAAGTGGTTGATGATGTCGAGCAGCTAATCGTTGCCGTCAACACGCGATTGGCCAGTCTATGACCGAACGCATCCTGTTCATCACCGGCCGGCTGGCGGAGAAACAAGTCCGGCAAGTATTGGAAAAAATGCAGCCCGACTTTCAATACAAGGTGTATGTGATGGGCGTAACGGTGGCGGCGTTGATTACCAGCGACATGATCATCCGCCGCTTGCCGGACGCGCAAGGCGCTGACCGGGTGATTTTACCGGGCCGCTGCCGCGGCGATCTTTACGCATTAGCACAACACTTTGGTGTGCCATTCGAACGCGGTCCGGAGGAAATCAAGGACTTGCCGCAGCATTTTGGCCTGGCCGCTCAGCATTACGACCTCAGCCAATACCAAACCAAAATTTTCGCGGAAATCACCGACGCGCCTAGCATCAGCGTCGAGGCGGCGATTGAGCGCGCTTATTATTACAAAGCCAACGGCGCGGATGTGATCGATATTGGCTGCCTGCCCGGCACGCCGTTTCCACATCTGGCTGAGTGCATCCTCACCTTGAAACAAGAAGGCTTTACCGTCAGCATCGACTCGCTGGAAGACGCCGATCTGCTCGCAGGCGGCCAAGCGGGTGCCGATTACATGCTGAGCCTGACCACCAAAAGTCTGTGGATTGCCGAGGAGGTGGCGACAACGCCGATTCTGATTCCGGAAACGCACGGCGACTTGGACACGTTGGACGAGGCCATCGCGATCTTACAGCGTAAAAACCGCGCTTTCATCGTCGATCCCATCCTCGATCCAATCCACTTTGGTTTCACCGACTCCATCGTCCGCAATCATGAATTCCGCCGCCGCTATCCGGACGTGGAAATGATGATGGGCGTGGGCAATCTCACCGAACTGACCCACGCCGACACCTCCGGCGTCAACGCGATTTTGTTGGGGATTTGTTCGGAGTTGAATATTAACCATATTCTGGCAACGGAAGTGAGTAAACACGCGCGCCGCGCCATCAAGGAAGCCGACAGCGCCCGCCGCATCATGTACACCGCCAAGCGGCACAATACCCTGCCCAAGCATATCGCGCCGGATTTGCTGACCGTGCATGACAGCTCGCCGTTTTTGAACAGCCGCGAGGAAATCGAAAGCCTGGCGGCGGAAATTAAAGACCCCAGCTACCGCATCCAGGTCAGCAGCGACGGCATCCATGTATTTAACCGCGATGGCCTGCACACCGCACAAGACCCATTTGATTTATACCCCAAACTGCACGTCGAAACCGACGGCGGCCACGCCTTTTATTTGGGTGTGGAACTGGCCCGAGCCGAGATAGCCTGGCAGTTGGGCAAGCGCTTCACCCAGGATCAGCAATTGAGTTGGGGCTGCGCCGCGCAAGGCACCGAGCCGGCGGTGGATTTACACACCTTCAAACCCGCCGGCAACACCTTAAAAAAGCACGAAGACTAAGCCGTTTGTCGGCTGCACTTGTCGTAAACTCGACAAAGCTTCAATTCATTTCTGCATTAGTCTCGCCAAAACCCCACTATTCCAGGCTCAGTTCATTTGGTATTGGTCTTGCTTGCATCTTGGCTAAATCCCATTCACCCGAACGAGCCCTCGCACATGCCCGAGTTTCCGTTAAAACTGGCCGTCGCCACCAAGGACAACATTTCCATCAACGAACATTTCGGCCATGCCACGAAGTTTTCCGTGTATAGCGTCTCCGAAGCCAGTTGCGAATTATTAGAAACCCGCGAAGTGGCCAATTACTGCCTGGGCCAGCATGCCGACGAGTCCGCAATGCCCGGCATTTTGGCGACCATTAAAGACTGTTACGCAGTGTTCGTGGCGCGCATCGGTGACGGTCCCACCGCCAAAGTCCATGCCATCGGTGTGCGCGCGGTTTCTGAATACGCCTATGCGGCGGTTGAAGAATCCTTGCTGGACTATGCCAAGCGCACCGCAGCCGGCGAGGAGATCGGATGACCCCTGAGCATGTGCAGCAATGGGTAAAAGATCACCCCATCAGTCCGATTCACGTCGATTGCGCGGTGACGGTGATGCTGAAAATCATCGACGGCAAATGCAAGATGCGGCCGACTGAAAAAGTGGTGATGGCGCTGCTGTACGACTGCGTCAAACACTTGCCTGGGCAACTGCTGCCAGCCGATCTACATCCTTTGATTGCGACCGCCCGCACTCGCGAAGACGACGAAGCCCTGAAAAATCTGATTTACGAAAAACGTCTGATGGCGGAAACCGCGATTTCCCGGCCGGTGATGAAAGGTTTTAAAGCGATGATCCGCGAGCAAGGCTTGCTGGAGCGCCGGGATGTAGAAGAAACGGAAGCCTAAGTCGCGTTCAATCGAAAAAATCGAAACTCAGCTGTCCGCCCAAGCTTGGTGGACGAAACAAATCGCTGCGCAATGCCGGTAGAGAACCCGTTAGTTCCAGCTTTCTGGTAATCAGCTTGAAACGCTGCGCCAGCAAATCGGCGTAACTACCACTACCCGTTTGGCGTTGATGAAACGCCGCTTCGTAAGCTTTGCCGCCGCGGCTGTCTCTGACTCGATTCATCACGTGCTCGGCTTTCAGCGGGTAGTTTTGTTGCAGCCATTCTGCAAATAAATCCGCCGTTTCCAAGGGCAAGCGCAACAGAATGTATTGCACGCTTTGCGCGCCGGCCGTATGAGCCGCGCTGACGATGCTTTCCAGTTCGTAATCGGTGAGAACAGGGATTAAAGGCGCCAGCATCACGCCAACCGGAATCCCGGCTTCCCGTAAGCGCGCTAATGCCTCCAAACGACGTTGCGGCGCAGCGGCGCGCGGCTCCAGCGTCCTGGCAAGCGTTCTATCCAGCGTGGTAATCGACAGGTAGACGCCAACCAAACCCTGCCCGGCCATCGGCGCTAAAATATCGATGTCGCGTTCGATCAAGGCCGATTTGGTGACGATACTGACTGGATGCCGGGTCTCTGATAGCACTTCCAAAATCTGCCGCATAATGCGCTGCTGCCGTTCCAGCGGTTGGTAAGGATCGGTGTTGGTTCCCAAGGCCAGCGGCGCGCAACGATAACTGCGTTTGGCCAACTCTTCGCGCAACAAACGTGCAGCGTCAGGCTTAACCAGAATTTTGCTCTCGAAATCCAGACCGGCAGAATAGCCCAAGTAGGCATGGGTCGGCCTGGCAAAGCAATAAATACAAGCATGCTCGCAACCGCGATACGGGTTTATCGACCGATCAAACGGAATATCCGGCGAATCGTTATAGGTAATCACCGATTTGCTGCTATCGATAATGACTTCGGTGGGCAACGGCGGCAACGCTGCATCCAAACAGCCCCAGCCGTCGTCTTCAGCCTGCCTGTTCAATTTTTCAAACCGACCGACTGCATTACTGATACTGGCGCGACCTTTGTAAATTAATGGCTTAGGCATAGCATCATCTTCAAGCAATTGATAACTGGGCAAAGGGATTATACCCTGCACGCGCCAATCTCCAGATAGTCGCACAGATTTTGCCACCCGACATTGGCTCTACCGGTTCAGCGTCTAATCTTACATCCGCTCTTGAAAGCTCATCAGACGAATGCCAGACAAACGATGAAAAAGCCGCTGATTAAATATACCACCGGGTTAAACTAAATTTATCTGCTGCCAAATCGACGGTAACAGCGGTTGCTATCAAAACGGCCTCACTGGCACACTCATTCTGGCAGGGAGCTATCTATTGAAATGGGAGCGCCGACCGCGAGAAAAATCCAAGCCTCATAACCGTCAAGAACATAAAGGCGAACGGTATTTAAACAACGGCAAAATCACAGCGCAAAAAAAAGCTCGCATCGCTGCAAGCCTTAGTTTTGTTTGGGACAATAATGACCGCGGCGTCTAGTTAATTAAAAACTCCGAGAAAAACACATCACGAAAACCGTCGCTATTTTGAATTTTGCTCAACAGATCAGTTATCACTTGTTTGGTTTTCAAGCGTAAGGCTTCGCGCTGTTCCATGCTTTGCAGGTCGGCACTTTTCATGCCGCTAAGCATCATTATCATTTCATGACGCAGAACCGGCATGTGCTTTTTGATGACTTCCAAATGATCGGCACCTTCCACCAGTAACTGCACGTTCAACATCAGGTATTTTTTGGGCTCGGCCAGATTGACGGTAAACTTGGGTTTCATCTCCAGATACTCAATGACCGGCCCGGCGCTTTCGTCGGCTTTTTTCTCGCCGGAGTTCGCCCAGGTCATCGCCGGCAACAGCATCAAACTGATCAACAAAATAAATGTTCGCACGGATTCCTCATATAATGTAGTGACTACACCAAAAGTATATTCCAATTTCGCCATTTGACACCATGAAACCACAAGCTATCGGCCCGGTCATGATCGACATCGAGGCCCACAGCCTCAGTGCGCTGGACAAAGAAAAAATCGCTCATCCCAATACCGGCGCCTTAATCCTATTTTCCCGAAACTACGACAATCCTCGACAAGTCGCTGACTTAATCAAACAGATCCGCGCTGCACGCAACGGTGACATCCTGATCGCCGTCGATCAGGAAGGTGGCCGGGTGCAACGCTTTCAAAATGGCTTTACCCGCCTGCCGGCGGCGGCTTTTTACGCCGAGCAACCTGAGTTGGCCGAAGCTGCCGGCTGGCTGATGGCCAGCGAACTGCTGGCCGTGGATGTGGATTTCAGCTTCGCGCCGGTATTGGATGTGGATTGCGGGGTTAGCGAGATCATCGGTAACCGCTCGTTTTCCCAAGACGCAAAATCAGCCGCAGAACTGGCCGGCGCATTTCGGCAAGGCATGCGCGCGGCCGGCATGGCCGCCACCGGTAAACATTTCCCCGGCCACGGGGCGGTGGCGCTGGATTCACATTTGACCTTGCCGGTCGACGAGCGCGACTTGGAAACCATCCGCCGGCAAGATTTACTGCCTTTCAAACAACTGATAGCGCAAGGCCTGGAAGCGATCATGCCGGCTCATGTGGCTTATCCGCAAGTGGACCGCTATCCAGCGGGCTTTTCCAGTTTCTGGTTACAGACCATTCTGCGCGGCGAACTGGGCTTTGATGGCGCCATTTTCAGCGACGATCTAAGTATGGAAGGTGCGGCGAGCATAGGCGACTTCACCGAACGCGCCGGTCTTGCCCAGCAAGCCGGCTGCGATATGCTGCTGGTTTGCAACAATTCGGCAGCCGCCGAACAAGTGCTGGACAAGCTGCCTATCAGCCAAAACAGCAAACGCGAGCAACGCCTGCAAGCGATGCGCGGCAAATGCCAGCTCGATAAAGACGCCCTGGCAAAAAGCGACAAATGGCAAACCATTTCCAAACAAATCACGGAGTTTTATGAATCCCATGCTTGAAGAAATCGGCATTGTTAAACAGCAAGCACTTTTGCTGCACAGCGCCGACGAAGTCGAAGCTGCGTTGGATAGCATGGCGGCGGCGATCACCGATAAACTGCAAGACAGTAATCCCTTGGTGTTGTGCGTCATTAATGGCGGCATCATCGCCACTGGCAAGTTACTGCCGCGTCTGGACTTTCCGTTAAATCTGGATAGCGTCCACGCCAGTCGTTACCGCAACGCCACCTCAGGCAGCGACATACATTGGCTGTTCAAACCGACCACGCCATTGGCCGGCCGCACGGTATTGGTAGTGGACGATATTCTCGACGAAGGCCATACCTTACAAGCGATAGTCGAATATTGCCAAGAGCAAGGCGCCAGCACCGTTTATACCGCTGCGCTGTTCGACAAAGACCTGCAAATCACCAAACCTATCAAGCCCGACTTTATCGGCCTCACTGTCGCCAATCATTATCTGTTTGGTTACGGCATGGATTACAAGGGTTATCTTAGAAATGCGCCAGGCGTATTTGCCTGCAAGGAAGTACTATGACATTAGCTATCATCGGCGGCACCGGCCTCACCCAAATCGAAGCACTCACCATCACCGGTGAGGAACGCCTGACCACACCTTTCGGCGAGCCATCCGCGCCTTATTTGCTGGGTGAGCTAAATGGGAAGAAATTGGTGTTCCTGGCCAGACACGGCAATCCGCATCGAATCCCACCGCACAAGATCAACTACCGGGCTAATATCTGGGGATTAAAACAACTAGGCGTTACCGAGATTATCGGCGTTGCAGCAGTTGGGGGAATAGGTACCGAGATGGCTCCAGCCGTTATTGCCATTCCGGATCAACTGATAGACTACAGCTATGGCCGCGAACATACGTTTTTTGCCGACGATCTGGAGCATGTTACGCATATCGATTTCACCGAACCGTATACACCCTCCTTACGCGCCAGAATTATTCAAGCCGCGCAACAGGCAAACATTTCCCTCACCCCATCAGGCACTTACGGCTGCACCCAAGGGCCAAGGCTGGAAACGGTTGCCGAAATCAAACGTATGGCTAACGACGGTTGCGATTTGGTGGGCATGACGGGCATGCCGGAAGCCGCGTTGGCACGGGAACTGGGTTTGGCTTATGCCAACATCTCGGTGGTTGCGAATTGGGCGGCTGGTGTGGTAGAGGGTGAAATCACCATGGCCGAGATCGAGAAAAACTTGGAAGTTGGCATGGCCAATGCCATCGCCTTGCTGAAAGCAACGGTATTGTTCAACGACTAGCAGAAACAGAAACGGATTTTGACGGGGCCCGGATGCCCCACCAAAATCCGCGAATTTGGGAAACGTAGATTACATTTCCCGAACCTTTGCAAAGCGCTTATCTTTTCGTGCCACCGCTGTGAAGTACATCATTGCGGTAAGCTGAGTTGGCGGAGTCTTCGGCGATATTTTTTGCCGCAGTAGCATATTTATCATGCTCGGCATTTTTTACCATCAGTACGGCGCCAGCCGCCAGTACGACAGCAATGACGATATAGAGCCAGAAATTATCTTTTTCTTGTACTTCACTCATTTTGTACCTTCCTTTTGTTGTTTGTGATGGTGGTGCTGAAAAAAATTTCAACGGAGCAAAAGATAACAAACGGAAGCTTATATTTTTTGATATACATCAAACTTTTTATGGTTGTTGAATTTTATGCCTAGTCGCCGCCTATTTCTAAAGCACTCCGGTATTTTGCTGACCGCGGCTTTATTGACCGGCAAATTCGCAAACGTCCTTGCCGAGAGGTTGGCAACGCATTTTGCCGCCGACGACTTCATCACCCTTTACACGCAACTTATCGATCAGCGAACGGTGACAAACAGCAACCAACTCAATTTGATCCTGCCCGAGATTGCTGAAGATGGCGCGGTGGTACCGGTCAGCATTACCAGCGAGCTGGAAGGCATCGAGAAACTGTATCTATTCGCCGATAAAAATCCCACGCCGCTGCTGGCGGAATTCGAACTCACACCACTCATCGCACCCCTGCTCACGGCGCGGATTAAATTAGCGGAATCTTGCAACGTGATTTTGCTTGCAGAACACAACGGCGCGCTACTGCGCACCAGCCGCTGGGTTAATGTGATGCACGGCGGCTGCGGAACAGGTTGATATGGCCAACAGTATAAAAATCAGAAGCCAACGGCGCGATGGCTATACGGAAGTTAAATTGCTGATCACGCACCCGATGGAAAACGGCCGCAATCGCAACGCCAACGGCGAATTGATTCCGGCGCATTTTATCGAGCGGTTACTGGTTAAATTAAACGATCAACTAATCCTAACCACCAATATGGCCGGCAGCCTATCCAAAAATCCGTTTTTTACGTTTAGATTAATAGCAAATAGCGGCGATAGACTCAGTGCCGAATGGACTGACAATAGACAAAACCAAGATCACGCCGAGCACGTGCTCGACTGAAGCATGGGCTAGTTAAGAATAATTTCGGCGGTCTGATTTCGGGCGCTAGCCACCAGAAAACTCAACGGCGATGCAGCAAATTGCCGTTCCAACTGCGCCAACAAATCTGCCGCGCGTTGCGGATCGGCAACCGCGCAAAATCCGGTCGGCCCCCACGAAGTTTGACCTATCGCCACCGCGCCGTGCTCAGCCAGACTAGCCATCGCTGCCGCAACATCCGGACTGGTAAACACCCCACCCTGCACCGGCGCGAAGTGTTCGCCCACCGCCTGCTGCAACGCAGTAATCACTTCGCCGAATTTATTAAGATTACGTTCAGCCAACGCCGGCAAACCCTGCATCAATAGCAAGTAACATAAGCGCTCGGCCTGGGTTTGCGGAAACGGCGGCAATTGCTGAAAAGCGCTGACCTCCTGTTCGCCATGCAAACCTTGGCCGCGTTGATCAAACACCAAAATAAACCGCCAGTCTCCCGGCACCGCCATTTGCGCGATCATGGGCGGGGTTTTGGTATCCGGTCCGCGACCGCCGTCCACAACCAAGCCGCCTGTTTCGAAGATACCGATACCAATACCAGAACGCGCACCGCGATCAGAGAGTTGCGCTATTTCCCGCACCGACAGATCCAAACCGTAAAAAGCATTCAACGCCGCACCAACAGCCAGAGCCATTTGCGTACCGGACCCTAAGCCAATATGTTCAGGAATGGCATGGTCGATAGTGATATTAAGTGCATCGGAAACGCCCAGCAGCTGAGAAAATTGCCGGGTACATTTCAGAGCACGCTCGGCGGACGGACCGCTGACTTGCAGGGTATCCGCGGCGGTTATGCTGAGCTGGGTATTGATTTCGTTCAGCGCCAAACCGATGCTACCGAAATGCCGCCCCAAAGCCCCGCTCAAATCGATAAAGCCCATATGCAAGCGAGCCGGTGCTATGACCGTCACTGATTGGTACCGCGCTTTCACCACCTGGATTCCGTCAAATACTAAGGAGCCGGCATTATAGCGGATGATGTTGGCGGGCCGAGATAAAATCAGCCACTTGCTGCAGATCGTCCATGAGAAAATCGGCGTGTTCGACAGCCCAGGCATCCGCCGGCTGTAACGACGGCACGAAGACGCAAGACGCCCCAGCAGCCAAAGCGGCGCGGACGCCGGTAGGCGAATCCTCCAACACCAAACAGTCCTCAACCTGTTGAGCCAATTCTGCGGCAGCGCGCAAAAAAATATCCGGCGCCGGCTTTGCCGCAGCCACCATATCGCCGGCAACGATATAAGAAAAAACATCCATCAATCCGGCCCAGGCCAGGCATTGTTGCGCCGCCGCCAGCGCGCTATTAGTGGCCAGACAGAACGGCAATTGGTACTGAGCCAATACCTCCAACACGGCAAAAAAACCGGGCTTTACGGCGATACCGTGTTGCTGCACATGTGCGAGCCAATAATCGCTACTTAAATGTTTAAACTTGTCCAGATTGAAACCAAGCCCACAATGCACCTGCAAACGCTGAGTCACTAATTTTCCGGAGCAACCGGACAAGCTATCCCAAAATTCGGCCGGCATCGCAAAACCAAGCTCATCAGCAGCGGCACGCCAGGCTTGAACATAAGTCGGTTCGCTATCCAAAACCAAACCGTCCATATCGAAAATGACCGCCCGCCAATGCCGATCTGTCACCGGACGACCTTAATAAACTCGCCTATGGCTTCCCGATTCGAACCGACTACTATGCGCTGCACACCGTCTTGATCGACTTCCAACTGCCCGGCCACGCGAATCCGTTCGCCGATTTGTGCCTGGCCGTTGTAAGTGGCGGTAAAACACACCACGCTATCAACTTGGGGATGCTTGATGGCAAACCGAGCGGGATAATCGAAACTGAATTGGTCTTCACACACTTCGGCGTCGATAGTGATGAAGCCCAGTTTACGATAGCTTTTATCCTGTGCTTCCGGATCGGCGACCGCCAGCGACAAATCGAATTTGCGCCCATTGATCATGCCCTTGTTATACTTGCGCTGCTCGTGCCAGACATATTCGTCAAAGGCAAAATCGCAGGCTCGCCGCTGGTAAGCCTCCAACCAGTCTTCATCGTTTAATGCCTGGCAACGATTTTCGGCAATCAAGGCTTGGACGATATTGCGCGCACGATGAAACTCGCCACGCTCGTAGCACACCAAATCAATATCGGAACTGTGTTTTTGCATAGCCACCAGCAGCGAGCCGGTCACGCCGAAACGGCTAAGGTCCAAGCCATTGGACCGAAACAAGCCGCACAGTTTATGCAAATCGGCCAATACCGGATCGCCGGGCTCCTCAGCCAACAAACTTTGCAATATTTTTTGAGGCTGATAATGCCGAACAATAGCGGCACTGGGCACGGCGTGTAAATGCGCATCGAGCAGTGCCGAATAATGCAGATACTGAGGGCAATATTGCTCAAGATGTTGGTTCGCCAATGCGGTGTCGACCTTGCGCCAAACGCCCTCCAAACAGAGGTAACGCAGAAAACATAGGACCTTCCCATTTTCCTGGCCCTGCACAACGACCGCGAAAATCAGTCCTTCCGCGGTTTTAATAAAATCTTTGGCTCGATACACGGTTTTAATTGAACTCCACCCGGTTACGGCCGCTTTGCTTGGCCTTGTACAAAGCGGCGTCTGCCGCCTCCAGCATCTCCAGCGCGGTTCTATATTGGCCGACATAGGTTGCCACGCCCAAACTCAGGCTAACGCACTGAGTCTCGGTGTCGCCGTAAACGATGTTTTTTTCAAAAACTTGCCGGCGAATATTTTCAGCAAGCTTAAGGGCATCTTGCAAAGCCGTATCGGGCAGGATCGCCACGAACTCCTCGCCACCGTAGCGACAAATGAGATCACTGCTACGCTCCAATTGCTCCGTGAGAACTTTCGCCACCGCAATCAAACAGCCATCGCCTTGCGGGTGCCCTAAGGTGTCGTTATATTTCTTAAAGTGATCGATATCGCAAATAATCAAAGACAACGGCGTTTTATTGCGACGGGACAGCGCAAACTGCATGGCAAGATTGCTATCGAAATGGCGGCGATTGCCCAAGCCGGTTAATTGATCGCGCAATGACAAACGCTCCAATTCCCGATTGGCGGCCTGCAATTCCCGCTGAGTGGTTTGCAGCTTTTGCCGCATCACATAAATACGTTCCATCGCGATCACTGTCAATCGCAAACGGGTAGGATTTAGCGGCTTAGGCAGATAGGCGTCGCCGCCGGCCAAAATACCGTTAACGAACGACTCATCATCGTCGTGCATCGTAAAAAAAATGATGGGAAACCAATCGGCCTTTTTTAGCTCGCGGATGGCTTTCGTGGCCTCAAAACCGCTCAGCAAGGGCATTTCCACATCCATCAAAATTAAATCCACGTCTTGGTCGGCGACATATTGCAAGGCTTCGGAACCGTTTTCCGCATAGGACACCGCATGCCCCATTTCCTTTAAACATTCCGCAACCAGCTGCCTGATCACTTTACTATCATCGACCACCAATATTTTCATTGTTCTTTTAGTTGGCTTAAGCAGACTCTAGGATTCTAGCGTAATTAATTGAACTCACAGAAAACAATTGATAAAACCGAGTCAATCCCCTATCCTCGCCCGCTGGCTTTTCAGCCTACCAACAATCCGTTATTCCCCTCCAAACCTTAGGAGAAATCATGAAGATCGGTGTTCCAAAAGAAGTTCACGACGGCGAAAAGCGCGTCGCTACCACGCCCGAGGCCGCTGAAAAAATCATCAAACTAGGTTTTGAAGTACTGGTGGAAAGCGGCGCCGGCGACAATGCCAATATTTCCGATGATGCTTATCGTGCGGCCGGCGTGCAAGTGGTCGCCACAGCGCAGGAATTATGGCAACACAGCGATATTGTCATGAAAGTCCGCGCTCCCGAATTTCATCCGCAACTGGCTATCGACGAAGCCGACTTGCTGCGCGAAGGCCAGCAATTGATCAGCTTTATCTGGCCGGCGCAAAACGAAGCACTAATGCAAAAATTGGCCGCCAAAAAAGTCTCTGTGTTGGCCATGGACAGCGTGCCGCGCATGTCCCGCGCCCAGAAAATGGACGCCCTGAGTTCCATGGCCAATATCGCCGGTTATCGGGCCATCGTAGAAGCCGCGCAACATTTTGGCCGCTTCTTCACCGGTCAAATCACCGCTGCCGGAAAAATCCCTCCCGCCAAGGTCTTGGTGATTGGTGCTGGTGTAGCCGGTCTGGCTGCGATTGGTGCTGCGAAAGGCATGGGCGCCATTGTCCGCGCCTTCGATACCCGTCCGGAAGTAAAAGAACAAATCGAAAGTATGGACGCCGAATTCCTGATGCTGGATTTTCAGGAAGACGGCTCCGGCACCGGCGGTTACGCCAAGACCATGTCGAAGGAGTTTATCGAAGCCGAGATGGCTTTGTTTGCCCAACAAGCCAAGGAAGTGGACATTATCATCACCACCGCTTTGATCCCCGGCAAACCCGCTCCCGAACTGATTACCGCTGAAATGGTCGCGTCGATGAAACCCGGCAGTGTGATCGTGGACTTGGCCGCCGAACAAGGCGGTAACTGTGCATTGACCGAGAAAAATCAGGTAGTGGTCAAACACGATGTGACTATCATCGGTTACACCAATTTACCCAGCCGCTTGGCCAATCAATCCAGCCAGCTTTACGCCACTAATCTGCGGCATCTGCTCACCGACCTTACCCCTGACAAAGACGGCAACACTGTCATCAACATGGAAGACGAGGTGATACGCGGCGCGACAGTGATTAAGGAAGGCAATATCACCTGGCCTCCACCACCGCCCAAACTGTCCGCTGCCCCCAAACAAGTGGCAGCAGCCGAAGCCGCCGCCGCAGTGGAAACCAAATCTTTGGTACCTGAACCGATAAAGCAATGGTTGCCGATTGCCTTGGCTGCTCTGGTGTTCTTTGCGGTCGGCGCGACGGCACCTACGTCGTTTTTATCGCACTTCACGGTATTTGTACTGGCTTGTTTCGTCGGTTACCAAGTGATTTGGAATGTCTCACCGTCACTGCACACGCCCTTAATGAGCGTGACCAACGCCATCAGCGGCATTATTGTCATCGGTGCTCTGGTGCAGGTGTCCTCGCCTGACTCGATAATCGGTATTTTGTCGGCGGTGGCCATTCTGATCGCGTCCATCAATATTGCCGGCGGCTTTCTCGTGACGCGCCGCATGCTTGAAATGTTTAGAAAATAAGGAGAGCTACATGTCAAACGGTCTAGTTACGATGGCGTACATCGCGGCCTCGATTCTATTCATTCTCAGCCTCAGCGGTCTAAGTAAGCAGGACACGGCGCGACGCGGCAATTATTACGGCATGACCGGGATGGCGATTGCGATTGCAGCCACGGTATTCGGCGGTAGTGTGACCGCCTACGTCATACTCACGATTGCCTTGCTGATCGGTGGCTTCATCGGCACCAAAGCCGCCGCCAAAGTGGAAATGACGCAGATGCCCGAGTTAGTGGCATTGATGCACAGCTTGGTCGGGATGGCGGCGGTATTGGTCGGCTACGCCAACGCCATGGATCATTCCAACAGTTTGGTCGGCGCCGAAAAAACCATCCACGAAGTGGAAACCTACATCGGTATATTTATCGGTGCGGTGACCTTTTCCGGCTCGGTGATCGCCTTCGGCAAGCTCTGCGGTCGCATCAGCGGCAAGCCGGTGTTGTTGCCAGCACGGCATTGGCTAAACCTGGCCATGCTGGTCGTTACCGTGATTTTGGGCGGCAGCTTTCTGAGCGCGGCAGAAAGTGGTGGCGGTATGCTGCCGCTGGCGATTATGACGGTGATTGCTTTGGTATTTGGCGTACACATGGTGATGGCCATCGGCGGCGCCGACATGCCGGTGGTGGTATCGATGCTCAACAGCTATTCCGGTTGGGCGGCTGCGGCTACGGGCTTCATGCTTAGCAATGACTTACTGATCGTCACCGGCGCCTTGGTCGGCTCCAGCGGGGCGATCTTAAGTTACATCATGTGCCGGGCGATGAATCGACACTTTCTCAGCGTGATTGCCGGCGGTTTCGGTAGCGCGGGTGGTGAAGCGGCAGAAGTAGTCGGCGACGTGCAGCCCATTGAAGTTGAAGAAACCGCGCAGTTATTGTTGGATGCTAAAGACATCGTAATCATCCCCGGCTATGGCATGGCCGTGGCGCAAGCGCAGCACACGGTCAACGAAATCACCAAATTGCTGACCGGTCGCGGCAAAAAAGTCCGGTTTGCCATCCATCCAGTGGCTGGCCGCATGCCGGGGCATATGAACGTCTTGTTGGCAGAAGCGAAAGTCCCGTACGACATAGTCTTTGAAATGGACGAAATCAACGAAGACTTTCCGCATGTGGATGTCTCCATCGTCATAGGCGCCAACGACATCGTCAATCCGTCAGCCTTGGACGACCCTAACAGCCCCATAGCCGGCATGCCGGTTTTGGAATGCTGGAAAAGTGCTGCCACTATCGTCTTGAAACGCTCGATGGCATCGGGTTACGCCGGCGTCGGCAACCCGCTGTTCGTGCATGACAACACCCGTATGTTGTTCGGCGACGCTAATGATAAATTGCAGGGCTTGTTGAAGGCTTTGCAGGGGTGACCTAGTAATATGCCCTGATCGGTGACCGCCAACGAAGTTAATTGGCGGCCACCTCAAACGGGGCAGCCGCAAAGGACGAAGAATATCAGGCCTGTTTACGTTTCAGGCCCAGGAAACCCAGTAATCCGGTACCCATAAACCAGATCGCACCAGGCACTGGTACAGCGGCTGGCGTAATTGAAGTGACCAAATAAACGGTACTATTATCACTGCCCCATGCTCCTGCGCCATTGGTATTGATACTGTTATAGTACCAAACCCATTGCGCGCTGGAATCGATACCGGAGTGGAAGCCCCAGGGCGATATTCCATTGGCACCCTCTGCGACAATCGGGGATGCCGGATTCGCCAGCGAATCTAAGTACATACTCCAACCGGTACCGCCAGTTGAAATAGTATTTGCGCCATTGCCGAATAAGTATTCGTTATTCGACAGCGTAAAAGTACCCAATGCTGCACCCGGGCCGCCTTGATTGGTGACTTTTAAAATCAGATAGGAAACAGACGTGGTGGTTAGGTTGTCGACCGAAGAATACGTGCTGCCCCAATTGTTGCCGCTTAGGATAGCAGCGCTACTAATCGAGGTTGCGCTGGAGCTGATGTACTCTTCAAAGGCGTTATCGGCAGTAAAAGTGCTGGTAAGTAAAGTCGATGCTTGCGCGCCTGATATTGAGCCAGCCAGAATAAGAGCCGAAGTCAGTTTTTTCATTTTTCAGATACCTTTAAGTTATGTGAGTAGCGTAAGGTTATCACTTGGTCGTTATCGATCATATTGCCCAAAAGCATTACGACCAAGCCTCCGGTAGTAATAAGCGCTAGTAGCCTAAACCCTGACTAAATAGAGCAGAGGCTGGTTTTGCCACAAGTTAAAAAGTTGGAGTGAATTTGTTTACCTTACCATCCATCTGGAACCTGATCATTACCACCCTCGTATTCATCTGGGTAGCCAAACGTGCCCAAACTTTGCTGGATAAGCAAGATTTGCCCCGTGGCACGACACGCAGCTTGCTGGTGTTTACCTTGGCCTCGCTGCTATCCTGGGGATCAGGCGAAGCTGTCGACTGGACCGAAGCGAAAATCCGGGGCAAGCCACAAATCGCCTCTCGGTCAACGGAAGAAGAGATTGCTCAGCTGTTAGAGGTTTTCAACCAAATGCAAACGGCAACCCAAACTAAATCATCAAGCTATTAACGAGACATTATGAAAAGACTGCTATTGGGATCAACGCTGGCCTTTTGTGCCCCCACCTATGCTGACAACTATTTATCGTTTAAAGCACCGAATAAAGCCGATGCGGAAACTTGGCTGAATGCCTTTACCGATGCTCAAGATATGACCCGAGACGGTATCGCCGTTCGGCGATTGCACGAAATCGGTCGAGTCGGTCAATTGGTACTGGCAAACACAACTATCGCTCATTATCGATCCAACGAATGATACCGATAGCAAAGCGCTTAGCTTGGTTACCCTCGCCTGGGAAGGCGGCGAATATTATGCGATATGCTCTCGCATGATCAGGGCTTTGCCGTAACGCTGCCCCGAATTTTTCTAGCTTTAGTTAGGACTAGTTGAGACGAAAGCGATAAAGACCTGCCTTCCACGACCTTTAGCACCAAGGTCTGTTATTGCTCTGAAAGCGGCCTTGCTTCTGATCTATCACTTAAATCAGTCTGGTAGCATGGGCACCGCTATTTATCGGGGGAATTGGCAAAAATATTTACGCCCTCATAACGGCAAAATGCTGAAGCGCCTGTCAGCCAGTCCGCGGCAAACATACGCGAAAGCACGTGCCCTTCCCCAGTTCGCTCTTCACCTCTATTCGCCCATTGTGCTTTTTAACGATCCCATAGGATAAAGACAGACCCAGGCCTGTGCCCATGCCAACTGATTTGGTGGTAAAAAACGGATCGAAGATTTTTCCAAGCTGTTCAGGCTTGATGCCCTTGCCGGTGTCCTCCACCTCAACCCAAACATTTTGCTCGTCATACGCGGTGCGAATCGTAATTCGGCCGTGATCCTCAATGGCTTGCACGGCGTTGATCAAAAGGTTCATAAACACTTGGTTGAGCTGGGACGCGATGCAATTTATCTCGGGGATTCCGCCGTATTCCTTGACGACGTCGGCCTTGTACTTGATCTCGTTCCACACCACGTTAAGCGTACTGTCGAGACCAGCCTCAAGATTCGCCGATTGCTGTTCCAGTTCGCCGACGTGAGAGAAATCCTTCAGATCCTTAACGATGCGCCGCACTCGCTGCAGGCCGTCGAGGGATTCCGCCAGAAGATCGCCAATATCTTCGCGTAGATAGCCGATATTGATTTCCTGCTTCAGATGCGTGATATTTTGCAAGGCCTCATTTACCAACGACCCTTCAATCCGTTCGTAAGCCGCCAGCAGTGCCAGCATGCCATCGACATACTCTTGCAAAGTGCTCAAATTGGAGTTGACGAAGCCAATGGGATTATTGATTTCGTGAGCCACACCGGCCGCGAGCTGACCAATCGAAGCCATTTTTTCGGATTGCAGCAGTTGCATCTGGGTTTCTTCAAGCTGCCTGATCAGCTCCTCTTGACGCGCCTTCTCGGCCAGCAATTGCGTATTGGCCATTTGCAGGGATTCAGTGCGCTTTCGCACCTGTTCTTCGAGCTCGTCTCGGGAATCGCGCAATGCTTCCTCGGCCCGTTTGCGTTCGGTAATATCGTTAAAGCCGAAGACGCGGCCGATGATGTGCTCGCCTAGATATTGCGGCCGGGATCTGCATTCGAAAATCCGGCCATCATTGAGGCTCAGAATATCTTCGGTTTCGCTGTTGCCGACTAGCTCCTGTAGGCGCATACGAAATATTTCCGGCTCGGCAACCAGCCCGGCGATGAACTCGAGAATATCCGCTTCCTCCCCCTCCAGCAGCAACTCGTCGGAAATGCCCCACATGCTGCTGAACTGGCGGTTCATGTTGGCGATCTTGCCATGCCAATCGATGACTAGAATGCCATTGCCTGTCGATTCCAACGTCGCGCGCAATTGGGACAATATCTGGGCCAGAGCATCCTCGGCCTTGTGCTCGTTCTGTACATCCCTGGCCTGCACCAGAATCAAAGGGCTTCCTTCGTGATCAATGACTTTGACGGATTTGGTCACCGTCAGCATCGAACCGTCGGCGCATTGGTAAAGTCCGTCCTGGGTCTCGATATCCTGGTATTGGCCGTTACGGACGTCCTCCCAATAAAACACGTCTTGCAATGAACTTTCGATGTTGGTGATCGGCATGGCCAGCAATTCGGCTTCCGAATAGCCCAGCATTTTCTCGACAATCTTGTTGGCAACGATGATCCGCAACTCACCGGGTTCAACCAACAACATCATATACCGGCTGTAATCAAGCATCAGATGTTCGAGGCTGATCATCCGGCTCGCTCCTGCCCAGGCGTATTCGGATCGAAATAGTAATTGACCCGTTTGCGCGGACTGAGATAGTTGTATATCTCCCTCGGGACCTGCGCCGGCCTGATCGCCTTTGCGATATTCGCATCCGCTTCGCACGCCATGTCCACCAGGATCGCTTCATCCCTGGGAATATCCGCATCGTAAATCAGCACCAGCGGTTTCATCGGCTTGGCCGTATTGACGGTGACGACCATGCCGATCACGCCATTGGAAAACTGCACGATCGTGCCGGGCGGATACACACCAAGACAATGGATGAAGACCTGAAGCAACTTCTGATCGAATTTGTTGCGCAACTTGGCGAACATGGTCGACAGCGCCTCGTGGGGCGTCAGCGCATCGTTAATATTCACCGGATTGCATAATTCATCGTAGTGGTTGGCAATGACAACAATCCGGGAAAGTAAACTGATAGCCTCACCCTTTAGTTTATTAGGGTAGCCAGTCCCATCGAACCATTCGTGGTGTTCGCGGATGATGGCCACCACGGCCGGCGCTAATCCCAGCCGCTGGCCAATATCCGCGCCGTACTGGCAATGCATTTCAAACAAATGCCGCTCAGCCTGATTGAGCGGCTCCTTTTTCATCAGAATTTTTGTCGGAATTTCCTTATGGCCAATATCGTGAAACAGCGCGCCTATACCCAGGCTGCCGACCAGTTCTTGGGGCAACTGGATGTCGCGCGCCATCATTAGGGAAAGCATGGTGACATTCAAAGAGTGGTAATACATTTCCTCTGCACCCGCTTTGCCGATCATGACATGTATAGCAAGTTCCGGTGCGCAAAGCAGCGAGTCGACAATTTGGTCCACCAATTGCCCAGCCTTGCGCACGGTTTCCGCCGGCATGGTAAACAGGCTTTTCTCAATGCCGTGTATCGTTTTAGCGGTATCGATAAAGGCATTTTCAATCCGCGCCGCCACCTCTCGCTGCTGCTGGATCCGCTCGACCAGCGCCAGTTTGGCTGCCAACGCCGGCGAAATATCCGGCTTGGCGGCAAGCTGTGGTTGCTCTACCTGCTGTGTTTTTTTAGGCAGCGGATTGACATCGCTGAGGGCCGGATCGTAACGAATCGATTTCAGCCCAAGACCCTGCAGGGTCTTGATCTGCGCCTCGTTTTTAATCTTGAAATGGCTGAACGAGAATGGGTGATCAAACCACTTGAGATCGAGGTGGATATACAACCCGACCCGAAGCTGATCCATGGTGATGTTGAGGTCATCTTGCATAGGGATTGGCAGTTCGATCAACTTTTGTCAGATGGAAAAATGTCGAATTCATACCGTCTCTACCCATACGCCGCCCCAGACCACTCCCGGTTTTGCGATCATCTTCATACGGAAGACGCCGCTTCAGTGAGTTTGACCGGAAGCGTAGGGGAAATAAGGAAAATAAGCAAACCAGGAGTCAAATCCAGTTGGACCCCATGCCAATCAAAAGCTTGGGAACTGAATAGCAAGTCATTCTCCTCATACCCCCTAAGCAATTGAGCCATGTGTTTTCCTTCTTCTGCATCCGGACGATGATCCATTAGAAGATAGCTAAGAGTGCCGGTGCTTGCGTTGGCAATTACCTGAAGGTGTTTAGCTTAGCGAGATCTTTTATCCCGTTCCAGTTCCAAATATTTATGCCGCAAATCGACATAATTGCCGCCTATCCATTGCCAAAATGTCGCCGCCGCTTCCGGATCAGTGCTGATTAACTTCACGGCTATCGCGCCGTTGCTGCTGATGTCGGTAATCTGTGCGTCAATATCAATGCTGGCTTTGGTTTTGACGACGCGCCTGTCGGTATCGACCCGAAAAGTCACCGGTTCGCCCACTTGAAACAGGATATCGCGTTTTAAGCCACCCAAAAACTTCAGGCTATACTCCGAAACCGATTGAAACGGCAACACGAACTCTGCATGCCAACGAAACGGCGGACACTGGATAGGCCCGGCGTTCTTGGGAAAGTGCACGGTATAGCCGTCATCGACTTTGGCTTTAACCACCCCCCGGGTATAAATTTCGTGGCAATTGGTCAGTACCGCATCGCCCGGCTCCAGACCGTATTTTGCAGCGTGTGCAGTCAGGCTGTTGAAAGCCAGGACAAATCCCAAAACGATTGTTTTCATGCTGCTCTCCTGATTATTATTGTTTACTTTCATCCCTAAACTTTCGGCTCGGCCAACCGGATACTGGAGATCAAATTCGTCCCCCAGCTTGGCTGGGTGTACCCTCAGTCTGTATCCGCCACCAAGCGTTGTCAATATGTTGCCTACAATGCACTTGAGCAGCAGGCGGATAACCCAATCCCATCTTTATCGCGGCTGCGGTGTGCTGGGTTGATATGGACCCAGCAGACTACGTACCAAGGTATTGGTTTCGTCTATATCCACAGTGATCATGTGCCCGGTGTTAGTGCCTAGATAGGGCTGCATTGCTGCTGCCATATACGGGAACACCAGACGTAAGTCGTTACTGGAACCGTTACTTTGTACGCTGGTTTTCCATAACTGTTTGCGTTGCTGCTGTTGCAAATAGGCTTCTTTATCACAGGCTTCCAACACCAGATAGCGCCGGAACGTCGTGTAGGATTCGGTGCGTTGCGAATAGCCGCCGTAACCCCAACCAAAACCGGGATAATAGCCATTGTAAAATCGGGACATGCGGTACGGATAGTAATAACCCATGTCGTTCCACAATGGTACTTCGTAGCTATACTGGTGGACTTCGGGCGCACCGACGCCGTAACTTAAGAACATCACCAAATTGCTGTCTTGCAAACTACCGGCCTTGCTGTAGCCGCGATTGGCCAGGACTTTTTCGATATAGGTTTTAAACTCGATAAACTGCAAATCCTGTTCGTTTGCACCGGCATTGCCCGGCAATACTACGAATCGCATATTGCTTTGCGGAGCGCTAACGGCGACTAGCGAATCGATTTCCGTGCGGAATTGCAGCGGACGCGGTGTAGTGCTACAAGCCGCCAATAATGCAGTCATTAACAAAATCAACACCCGATAACTTACACCTATCAATTTATTGCTGCGCATAGTCACTCCCTGTTTCATTCGTTGAACTGTTCTCTTGCCATAAGCTTTGCGTGCGTTGCTGCAAGCGAATATCGGCAAGTACCTTTTTATCGTGCAATTCCGCCTGGTGGGTCAATTGTTCCGAGAGCTGCTGACTTTCCGCAAGCCTTTGCCTGGCCTGCTGGGTTTCCTGGGCCAGCAACTCCGCTTCCAGACGCATCGCCTTTAACTCGTTTTCGTGGCTTAGCTGTTCGGCATACAAACGCTTCTCAAGTTCCAGTTGCTGTCTAAGCTGCTCTTGTTTGTCTTCCAGCAAGCACCGCTGTTTTTCGGCCTCCTGAGCCTGCATCTGCAATTCCAACTCGGATACGCGGCGCAAATGCTCCAGTTGCAGGCGTTTTTCGTGTATTTCTTCTTCCTCCAGCAACCGCTGCTGCCGGGAGAGTTCGCGGGTGCGTTCTTCATTCAACTCAAAAGTCTTTTTCAACACGTTCAGATAAACGCTGTCGCGGCCCAACTGCACATTCGGAAATTCGTTAAAGCTGGCGGTAAGGCTACATAGGGCTTGCGATTGAATGTGCTGCTGCATTAATACTTGGTTAATAGCCAGCGCAATGCGTTTCTCGGTGTCAATTAGACCGGTTTGAATCCAGTTGCCATCAGCCAGCGTTTGCAACTCAAGATTGATCACATCATCGATAATATCGGCATACAACTGCTTGATGTGTTGGTTAATTTTGGGCAGCATTTCGCTGTTTTTCAGCACATAAGCCAGGGTGGCCTGAAAGCGCAAATCCAGCGCCAGATCCACGGTGCAAAAATCGTCGAACATACTTAGCTGCCGCCGGTATTGCCAGCTTTCTATCGTCAGCGGGTGAATATGGTGATAAAAGCGTTTGACGAACTTTTTTGGCCGTAAAAAGAGTTTTTTATACGGCCCGAGTTTTAGCTGCACCACTTGCCGGTCGGCGTCGAAACCAGCGATCCATTGCTCCGCCGCATCGGCAAGCGACTCTTCAAATAAATCGCCGCCGGCCAGCCAGACTTCCAATTCGGTGCCGGCGCTATTCATGGCTAACACTACCGGCTGCGGCAGCGGCTTTTTGTTTAAGCGCGGCGATTTTGTCGGACATTTTTTCCGCAATCAGCGGGTAAAGATTCGGCGCAAACTCCACGGTTCTATCGTCTACTTTACGCAAGAAACCGCGGCTGAGCAGCAAGCCGACCACGAACATCCGCGACCAATCCGAGTAACGGCGGGCTTTTTCCAAGTCGGATTTTTCGATGACCATTTCCAGTTCGTCATTCTCGTTGATCCGAAACTCGGTGAATTGTCGCAGGCATTCAAACACCAGTTCTTCTTCTTGAATCGTCAACGGTCCCGGCGCGGTAAACTCCAAACGGTAAGACAATAACACCGTAAAAAAATCCACCATCGCCGCGCAAGCAAATGCAAACCAGGAAAACCCGCGCCACATCGCAAACGAGGGTTTAACTTCCTCAACAAACTGTTTATAGGTCATCAGCAGGGGCGCGTCGGGTAAAGACAAGCCCATGCTGCTGGCCAGTTGGTTCACGCCGAGTTGAATATCCTGATAATTTTTCAAAAATTGCGAGTAAGTGGCTTCCTTGTCGTTAGTTACATCCAGCTGATTCAGATTACTTTGCAGCAGTCTGATATTGCTGTCCAGGACCTGAAAAGCCTGTTCTTGCTGTTGCAAAGCCTGCTTTTTTTCCTGATAAATCTGATTGTAATGACGCCAGAACGGCCCTTCCCCCACCTGATTTTTGTAGCCGGGTCCAATTTGATTATGCGTTCCAAAATACGCCTGACTGGCATCCTGCGAAGCTTTTTCCAGATCCAGCTTTTGTTGGTGCAGCATCTGGCTTTTAACTTGCAGAATACTGTCCAGATAATTTTTGGTCTGCTGTCTTAACTCGTTCAGCCTATTAATATGCAGCGTTTCCTGCTCGGATATTTCGTAAAACTTGAAATAGGAAAAAGTCACTGAAGCAGCAATCGCCACCGCTAAAGACGCCACCACGGTAAAGTAGCGCATCCTGTTGGCCTTCCAATGAATGCCGGCCATTTCCAGCGAACAAATAACAATGATGGATTGAATGGCGACGGTAATCACCAACGCAATCCAGGGCGTGATGAAATGCGATAAACCGTAATAGGTCGTAAACCCGGACGACAGGCTGAGCATCAGAACAATGGGTATCGTCCAGATACGCAACATGCTGACAAACAGGGTTTGAATGCGGTTAATAAAATAACCGAGTCCGGTAGAACGGATTTTGATGCTGGGATTTGTCATTATTATTTTTTGCTCCAGCAGAATGCGTGATAAAACGGCGTCAGCTCATACTTAAAAGCGCTCGCCAGCGTCATGAACAATGGTCACCACGGCTTTCTCCACGCCCATCAATGCCGTGCTCGCGCCGCCCGAGATGACCGGAGTCTCGACTAGCTCCACCGCCAAATCAAAATCTGACGCTTACGGTTTTTGATCATGTCGGCAACCCTGGACATAGCGCCCAGGACTGCCTGACGATTTGCTGGGCCTTGACAAAAGTGCCCTATTTAGCAAGCGCCCCGCTTGCTCCGCGACTTGAATCATAGCCACACCGATTCAGTCCATAACCGAGACGCCGGGGTTTTGCGATGCCAACTTTGCCAGCACAGTCGCGGAGTTTTCCAACACGACTTTATGTAATTTCACTACCGGCGTATTGCCGATCAATTGCATTACATCGCTGGCAACAGGCATTGAGTTACCCCTATTATTTCTCGATTTTAAACGCTAAAAACACCGGGCTGCCATTACGTTGTACCAAAAGTGCTATCGATTTTTCAACCGGTAATTTCGCGACGATAGAGTTAAACTCGGCGGCATCGCGCACCACATTATTTTGAATGCGCAAAATAATATCTCCTGGCTGAATGCCGGCGTCCATTGCTATGCCTTTGTTAACTTTTTGTACTATTACGCCGTTTTTCTCAACCTGCGATTGCTGGCGTTGCTCGGTGGTTAAATCGGCAACAGCCAATCCCAGCCTATTTACAGCGACTTCAGGCGCAGCGGCGGGCGCGTTTGCCAAAGAGGACGGTTGCGCAGGCAACAAGCCAATTTTCACGCTAAGATCCTGCTTATCACCCTGGCGAATAATTTTAACCTTGGCTTTTTCGTCAATAGGCGTCATACCCACTCTAGGCGGCAATTCACCGGACGTTTCGATGACTTGGCCGTTGAACTCGACAATGATGTCGCCGATTTGAATCCCGGCTTTTTCGGCCGGTCCGCCGGGTATCACTTTTGAGACCAAGGCGCCGTGCGGCCTATCCATACCGAAGGATTCCGCCAACTGCCGGGTCACATCCTGAATTTGTACACCCAACCAGCCACGCGATACTTTACCCTTGCTTTTGATTTGGTCGACCACGTTCATCGCCACATCGATAGGTATGGCAAACGATAAGCCCATATAGCCACCGGAACGGCTGTAGATTTGCGAGTTAATTCCGACCACCTTGCCTTGCATATTGAATAAGGGGCCACCTGAATTGCCTGGATTGATGGCAACGTCGGTTTGAATGAAAGGCACATAGTTACCGTCCGGCAGGCTCCGTCCCTTGGCGCTGACAATACCGGCGGTAACCGATTGATCGAAACCGAACGGGGTACCAATCGCCAACACCCACTCACCTACTTGCAATTGCTCCGGCGAACCGACTTCCACTACCGGCAGGTCCTTAGCTTCTACTTTTAATAGGGCCACGTCGGTGCTTTCGTCGGAGCCGATCAGCTTGGCAATCAACTCCCGGCGATCTTTCAATTTAACGACAATCTCGGAGGCGTTGTTCACCACATGGTGGTTAGTCAAGACGTATCCGTCCTTGGAAATCACAAACCCTGAGCCCAAGGAGTTGGTTTCTCGTGGTGAATTACCTCCACGCCCAGGGCCCTGGAAAAACCGCCGAAAAAACTCTTCCATTTCCGGCGGCATATCCTCAGGCATTTGCTGTTGATCGACGCCCGCTTGCGGATCCGCAGCCTTTTGGGTTGTGCTGATGTTGACCACAGCATCCCCATTGGTTTTGACCATCTCAGTAAAATCGGGCAATTGTGCATAGCTAGCATCAATCGCCGTTAAAAATATCAAAACTCCATAAAACAGCTTATTAAGCATGTAATCTCCACTCATACATTTGATTTGTTACAAAAAGGACACGCTAACGTAGCGCTATGCCGTCAGCAATTAGCTCGACTGTTTTGGCGGGTACTTCACCCAGTACGGTGAATTGGGTATCGCCAATCACCTTACTGAACGAATTGACAGAACCCAGGCTATGCAAACCATTCATACCTTGCGATTCTTTGGCTTCCAGATACACCGACACGGTAGAAAAACCGTCGCTAATCAATAGATGATCTACGGCTTTCTGAGATTGCTGGATGGAATTGCGAATAAAAAATACCGGCTCAAACCCAGACGGCCAATTCTTCAGTACGAATGTAGCGTTTTCAAACGGTTCAGCTTGAGCGGTGTGGATATGTTTGACATGAAAGCTGTTGTCGTCGACATTGCCGGTGTGGGGCTCGGCTAAGGAATCGGTCATTAAATCGGTGAAAACTACTTGCTCCAGGATACTGCCGTCCAAATTGTAAACCTCGACTTTCAGCGGCAAAAAATGTTGGGTATCCACCCAGATTTTTCTCGGGTAGCGCAGCGCATCGGTAGGCTCGACACTGACGATTTGCGTCGGCAACATCGCAATGGATTCGTGACCCGACAAAACTAATTGATAATTTTTTTCCAGGTTAGCGGTGTTCTGCGGCAAATTGACGATAAACGAGCTATCCAACGGATGATGATTCACCACTTTTTGACTGGTTTCCTTGAACGTGCAAGTTACTTCGTTGGATTTACGTGTCACTTCCCGCATCGGCGAATTCAAAGACGCCAAGCGCTCCTGTTCGACGCCGTTTTCAACACTATGCTGATATTTCATCGTATCGAGCTGACCGTTTTTCATGAAGATCACGGTACCCCGGTAGTTGAGGGTTTTCATCGCCCGGTTCATATTATCCAGCCATTGTCGGGCCGTAACTTGATCCTTATCGGCAAAAGCGCTTTGACAAACAACGCACAGCAAAAAAGCTTTTAAAACTCTCACGCGCTTATTCCTGCCGATAGCCCACCACCCGTGCGTAGGGTTGTCCCGCTTGCACGCTATTGACATACATCGCGTTGTCATGAGCTTCCAGATAATCCTTGAATCGAGCATGCATTTCCTCTGCTGATACGTCTTTACCCTGAGCCACCATATCGACCGAACCGAGCGGGTTATGCATTTGTTTATCCACTTTACTGCTGACCCACACCACGGCCAACGCCACCGACGCAGCAATCGCCAACGCCGCTTTTTGCCAATTTACCGCCGACTTTTTTTGGGGTAAAAAGTAGGTAGGTTCCTGCCTAATCTGTTCGTGAATCTTGTCCAAAAAATCGCTGGTAACGTGAGAATATTCGCCAGTCTTCATGACTTGACTGGCAATTTGATAGCGGCGCAACTTGTCTTTCAGCAAGCCGTCGTTCTGCAAAGTCTGCAATAGCGACAGCGCCTGTTGGCTATCCAGTTCGTCGTCTATCAGTTGAGAAAGTTTTTCGTTAAGTTGTTCTTGCATCGATACACCTTTAGTCGAGCAATGGGTTTAATTTTTGGTCTATGGCTTCGCGAGCCCTAAAAATCCGCGAGCGTACCGTCCCGATGGGGCAATCCATTGCTTCCGCAATTTCTTCGTAACTCATCCCTTCAAACTCCCTGAGCGTAATTGCAATCCGCATCTCTTCTGGTAACCTCTCGATAGCTGATTTAATGACCGCCACAATTTGTTCGTTCATCAACAAATTTTCCGGCGTTTCTATATCTTTCAGTTGTGGCGCATTTTCTACTTGTTCGGCATCTTGAACATCGATTTCGTAATCAAAATGACGGCGCGAACGCGACAACAAATAGTTTTTGGCGGTGTTAATCGCTATACGATACAACCAAGTGTAAAAGGCGCTGTCACCGCGAAAATCTCCCAAAGCCCGGTAAGCCTTGATAAAGCTATCCTGCGCCACATCTTGAGCTTCGCTCGGATCCTTGACGTACCGGTTCACCAAGTGGACGATCTTGTGCTGGTATTTGATCACCAAAAGATCGAAGGCGGATTTATCGCCTTGCTGCACGCGGCGCACCAGCTCTTGATCCAGATCTTCGGTATTCGTTTCTTGTTCGTTCACTGCGCTATTTTGGTATTGAAGTGGACAGAATTAAACCTCATTAGTTCTGGCAACACAAAAAAAATTACCGCAGGATTAAAACCAGATATTATTCGAAAACGCTAAAACTATTCATCCGGCCGCAAAGTTGACCACACTGACAGCAAACCAACCCAACAATACCGCTGATTCCCATTACGACATCCTTATCGCCGGCAGTGGCGGTGCCGGGCTGAGTCTTGCGTTGCATCTTGCCGACACCTATAAGGTGGCAGTGCTCGCCAAATTTGCATTGACCGAATGCAGCACTTATTACGCCCAAGGCGGTATCTCTGCGGTATTTGACGAAGAATACGATTCGATAGAATCGCATATCGAAGACACCTTGATCGCCGGCGCCGGCTTATGCGATCCGGAGATAGTCAGACTCACCGTCGCGCAGGGCCGGCAAAGCATCGAATGGCTACGTCAACAAGGTGTGAATTTTACCGAAGAGCGTAACGCCGACGGCGCCAAACAATTGCATTTAAACCGTGAAGGCGGGCATTCACATCGGCGAATCGTACATACCGACGACGCCACCGGCAAAGCCGTCTCGCTGTCGTTGATCGAGCGCGCGCAGGCGCACCCGAATATCACCCTCCTGGAATACCACAATGTCGTCGAACTGATCACCGCCACCAAGTTGGGGGCAAACGAACAACGCATATGCGGCGCCTATGTATTGGACAGCAAATCCGGCAGCATCAAATCGATAGCCGCGAAAGTAGTCGTGCTGGCGACCGGCGGCGCTAACAAGGTTTATCTGTATTCAACCAATCCACACATTTCCAGCGGCGACGGCATTGCGTTGGCCTGGCGGGCCGGCTGCCGGATCAGCAATATGGAATTCATGCAATTTCATCCGACCTGCCTGTACCACCCCACTGCGCGTTCGTTTTTAATCAGTGAAGCAGTACGCGGCGAAGGCGCACATTTGATCCTGCCCGACGGCGAACGTTTCATGCGCCGTTACGACGAGCGCATGGAACTGGCGCCGCGCGACATCGTCGCCCGCGCCATCGACAGCGAAATCAAGAAACACGGTATCGAATGCGTGTATTTGGACATCAGCCACAAATCGCGGGAGTTCATTCAAAAGCACTTTCCCACCATTTATATGCAATGTCTGGAACTGGATATAGACATCAGCCAGCAACCGATCCCCGTGGTTCCGGCTGCGCATTACACCTGCGGCGGTGTATTGACCGATGCCAACGCGCGCACCGACATCCCCGGCCTTTACGCCATAGGTGAAGTCGCCTGCACCGGTTTGCACGGCGCCAACCGCATGGCCAGTAACTCCTTGCTGGAATGCTTGGTGTTTGCCGAACAAGCCAACCAAGACATCCGGCGCCTATTTGCTGATTTGCCGGAACCGTTGCCGCTGCCGGATTGGGACGAATCCAAAGTCGGGGACTCGGACGAGGAAGTGGTAATCGCGCACAATTGGGACGAATTGCGCCGTTTCATGTGGGATTACGTCGGCATCGTTCGCACCAATAAACGCCTGGAACGCGCCATGAACCGCCTGGTGTTGCTGAAAGATGAAATCGCCGAATACTACGGCCAATTCCGCATCACCAGCGACCTCCTGGAACTACGCAATCTAGTGATCGTCGCCGAGCTGATTATCCGTTGCGCGCAACAGCGCAAGGAAAGCCGGGGTTTGCATTACACCAAGGACTATCCGGATCTGGACAACAGCCAGCCGCCACAAAACACCGTGCTGACGCCGGAAAAACCCGCTCAGAAAGCTCACTGATTGTCGCCATCGAACCCACCATCCCCTCCCCTCTAGACCGGGAGAGGGGTGTTTGGTGACTGCCAAGAGTACTTCATCACGCATAATCCACCATTGCCTGCCATTCTTCTTCAACCTGCGGACTGACATATTTCTGACATATTCGCTCACTAGAATCCCCCGCCATACTCCTTTTTCCAGGACACTGAGCGATGATCGATGCTGAACGCATTCTGCAAGAAACCTATCCCGACTTTAAATTTGGCAAAGACAATAAGCTGGTCGTACAAGCTTTAAAAAAACTGATCCACGAAGACGATTTCAACGACGTTATCCGTAAAAACCAACATCTACGCGGCTTCGCCTTTCTCGACAAACTACTGAATTATTTCAAGTTCAATTATCAAGTCAGCAACGATTGTTACAACAATATCCCCTCCGAAGGTCGCTTGCTGATCGTCGCCAATCACCCGATCGGCACATTGGATGGCTTAGCCCTGGTGAAATTGATTCGATCAGTACGACCCGACGTGCGTATCGTCGCCAACCGGGTTTTATCGCACATGGAACCCTTGCAATCGATCTTCTTACCGGTCGATGTGTTATCCGACAAGAAAAAACTGAAAGACGTTTATAAAGTCATGCTGGATGCACTGGAGCATGAAGAAGCGATCATTTTCTTTCCGGCCGGCGAAGTGTCGCGCATCACCCCTAAAGGCATTCGCGACGGTGCCTGGCAATCCGGTTTTATCAAGCTGGCCCGCAGGGCGCAATGTCCAATCTTGCCGATCTTTATCAAAGCCAAGAACTCCGCCTTGTTCTATAGCGCCTCGACGCTATACAAACCATTGGGCACAATGTTGTTGGTCAAAGAAATGTTCAACAAGAAGGGCCAGGAAATTAAATTCATGGTCGGCGCGCCGGTACCTTACCAAGTCATCGCCGACAGCGAGGAAAGCAACAAACAGCTCAGTCAGCGCTTTCGGAAGCACGTGCAAAACCTGGGCAGGAAAAACAAACCGGCGCTATTCGAGACCGTCGCCACCGTAGTGCATCCTTCCGACACCAAAGCGGTGAAGAAGGCCTTGTACCAATCGCGTCTGCTTGGCGAAACTCGCGACGGCAAGAAGATCTTTTTATACCAGTTTCAAGACGATTGCCCGGTGATGCGGGAGATCGCCCGCTTGCGCGAGCTGACCTTCAGAACCGTCGAGGAAGGCACGGGCCTGGCATTGGATTTGGACAAATTCGACATCTACTACAGCCACATTGTGCTGTGGGACGACAACGATCTGGAAATCGTCGGCGCGTATCGAGTCGGCGAAGGCTCGGCGATTATGGCCAGCCACGGCGTGGACGGCTTTTATACGCAAACGCTGTTCGATTTGCGCAGCGAATTTGAAACTTATCTGCCCTACAGCATTGAATTGGGCCGCAGCTTTGTCCAGCCGCGTTATTGGGGACAGCACAGCCTGGATTACCTTTGGTACGGCATCGGCGCGTATTTGCGCGAACGCCCGGACATCAAATACCTATTTGGCCCGGTCAGTATCAGCAACGCCTATCCGCAGGCCGCCAAAGAGCTGATTATCGGTTTTTACCAACAGCAATTTGCCTCCGATTTACAGCACACCAAGGCCAGAACACCGTTCGTGATTTCGCAACAAGGCAAGGCATTTGCTGCCACCGAATTCAGCGCCGACTATTCCACCAGCTTTAAAATATTGAATAGCGAGCTGAAAAAACTGGGCGTCAAAGTCCCTACGCTTTATAAACAATACGTGGAATTATGCGTCGATAAAGGCTGCCATTTCATCGCCTTCAATATCGACCCGGACTTTAACAATTGTATCGACGGCCTGATCATGGTGGAGGTCGATAAAATCGCACCCAAAAAAAGACAGCGCTACATCGAAAAATCACTGGCCGGGTAGATTGGCGCGAATTCATGGAAAATCGTTCATTCCCGGAGCTGGATCAGCTGGAAGCACTGATCCGGCAATTCGGCGACCGCGCCCATTGCGAGATCATCGAGCAAATAAGCTACAAAGACACGCAATTTCCCATCCATTGCCTCAGCCTGGGTTCAAACAGCCCGGACGTCCCAGTATTGGCTTTTTTCGGCGGCGTACATGGTCTGGAGAAAATCGGCTCGGAAGTCATATTGGCCTACTTGCAAACCATCCTGCAATTATTGGATTGGGATCAAGAATTTAACGCTCGTTTGCAGCATTCGCGACTGGTATTTGTGCCCATCGTCAACCCGGTAGGCGTCTACCGAGGCACGCGCTGCAACGGCCATGGCGTGGATTTGATGCGCAATTCACCCATCGAAAGTAGCGGTAATACCCGGCTATACAGCGGTCAGCGTTTCAGCGCCAAACTGCCCTGGTATCGCGGCGATGAATCGAAAATGGAAAAGGAAGCCCAAGCCCTATGCCGGGTGGTGCATAAACATCTGTTCAATGCACCGTTATCGATTGCTATCGATCTGCATTCGGGGTTTGGGATACACGATAGGTTATGGTTTCCCTATGCGTCCTGCCAGACGCCGTTTCCAGGCATCGCCGAAGCATACGGCTTAAAACAACTGTTTGATCGCTGCTACCCGCATCATTTTTATAAAATAGAGCCCATGAGCCAGGAATACGTCATCAGCGGCGATTTATGGGATTATCTATATGACGACTTTATCGACCGGCACGGTAGACAGCGCGTGTTTCTGCCGTTGACGCTGGAGATGGGCTCTTGGCTGTGGCTGCGTAAAAGCCCGACACATTTGTTTCAACGTCACGGCTTGTTTCACCCCTTGTTGCCGCATCGCCAACAGCGCATCATGCGTCGGCATCTGACCTTATTCGATTTCCTGTATCGCAGCCTGCTCTATCCGCAAAAATGGGCGACATTGACCAGCCAACAGCAAGAACATAATCGGCAACAAGCGATGGATTTCTGGTATGCCTGAAGCAGCAGCCGGGCAACATTGGTTGTTACTGCGTGGTCTATGCCGAGAGGCTGCACATTGGGGAAATTTTCCGGATATGTTGCAACAGGCTTTTCCGCGATCAACCGTCAGTACTATCGATTTGCCGGGCACCGGCCGATATTACCAAGAACCTAGCCCGGACAGTATCGAAGCGATAACGGCACAAGTCCGCGGCCAGGCTTTAGACTATGGTTTGTTGGCAAAGCCGGTAACGTTACTCGCACTATCACTCGGCGGCATGGTAGCCTGGGAGTGGTTACAGCGCTATCCGCACGACATCGCCGCTGCCGCTCTGGTCAACACCAGCTTTGCAGGCTTAAGCCCGTTTTATCGGCGCATGCGTTGGCAGAGCTATCCGCAGTTTTTTCAGTTATTACTGGAAAGGGATTTGTATCTCAGAGAACTGGCAATCCTTCAGCTGGTTAGTAACCGGCAAAATCTCTACGCGGAAACGGCCAAGGCCTGGACCGCCATACAGCAAGTTCGGCCTATCAGCCTTGCTAATGGAATCAGACAGCTAAAAGCAGCGGCACGCTATCGGCCTAGTCAGAAAAAACCCGAGACGCCGTTGCTGATATTGAACGGCCGGGGCGACCGATTAGTCGCACCGGCTTGTTCCGACGCCATTCATAACAAATGGCAAATCGACATCTTCAAGCACCCGTGGGCGGGCCATGATCTATGTTTGGACGATGGAGCCTGGGTAGCAAACCGTTTAAAAGACTGGATAAACCAGACTACGGTTTGAATCCGAAGATTATTTAATTTCGAACTCGGCTTTATTGCGACCGGAGGCCAGTAGTTCCTGCATCCATTTCGGTGCCAATCCACGGCCAGACCAAGTTAAGGACGCATCGTTAGGACTACGGTATCTAGCCGCAACTTTGCCGGTTTTTCTTTCGGATTTTTTTTCGCCGTCTTGAATATCGACCGTTACACCGATAGAAGCCGCTAATTCCTTAATTTGCGCAATAACTTCCTTACGTTTACTGGATTGTCTTTCTTTTAATGCTTTTTCGGCATTATCAATAACAGCCTGTAATTCGGCTTCGGATAGTTTATTAAAGTCAGTCATATTTTCCTCGTTAATCAAAAAACGCAAGCAATTCTATCACCCGGCGTTTATAAATAAAACTATTATTCAGGGTTAACTGAAAAATTGACCTCGGAATATACCTTACCTTTCTTATCCGTCAACTGTACTTGCCATTCGCCTTTATCTTTGGCAGACAAGATTTTACTAGACCATACCTTGGTTATTTTATCTTTCATATCCAATTGTTTTTGATGCACGATTTGACCGTTACGCGACCATCGATGAAACAAAGATCTACCCTTCATGTTTTTTATCTCACTAAAATAAAAAACTTCCCGGGATTGGTTAGGAATAACTCTCAGCGGCGACTTAATCGGTTCGCCGGGCTCATCATCCTTCGGTTCGGTATTTAAAGAGGCCCTGATAACCTTGCGGTCCAATATAATCGCCGCCGGCTTTTTAACACTGTCTATTTTTTTAACACTTTCTGAGTTAGCTGATGCCTGCTGTACTATCGCCGGCACTGGCTTTTCCAATAGCGCAGGCTCCTGCCGTTCAACCATTTCAACATCCGGTGTATTTAATTTTTGAACTTTTTCCGTGGTATCGATCTGAGTATCGATATCTTCATCGCCGCCACCAAACCATGAAAATAATACTATTAGCATCAAAACTAACACCAGAACCGCAACCAGTATCCTGCGAATATGCCAAACCGTTACCGTTTGCGGCTCCGCGTTTATGCTTGGGTGTTTCCTATCATAATTAATTTTGATAACTACTTTATTATCAGCCATGTTTTTTCCCGATATTGAATCAACCATATGAAACTGGAATGACTTGATGCACTAGCCCGTTACAACACATTGTCCTTGGTAATATAACATTTTAGTTCTAACATAATCGGCTGAACTTGCCGAAAACCTGGATGTTTGCATGAGTAGCCTGCTTAAACAATTTGAAGAGTCCTCCTCATTGTACGGAGGCAACGCCCATTTCATCGAGTACTTGTACGAACAGTACTTGAGCAATCCGGAATCCATCAGCCCGAGCTGGCGACAGCGCTTCGACCACATTCGCAGTGGCGCCACCGAAGACACGCCGCACAGCGTGATTGTGGAACGCTTCGAAAAATTGGCGATTGCAGAACCAGGCAGACTGGCCAGAATGCAGGGTTTTACCGAGCAAAGCGTCAAGAAGCAATCGGCGGTAGCCCGTTTGATCAATCATTACCGGGTCAAAGGCCATCAGATAGCCTCTAACAACCCGCTTGGCCAATCGCAAAGCATCCCCGCAGACTTGGAACCCATATATTATGGTCTAACGGATGCGGACATGAGCACCCTGTTCGATACCGGCGGCCTGTGCGGCGTGGACCGTTTGCCCTTGAAAGCCATTATTCAAACGCTTAACGAGATTTACTGCGGCAGCATCGGCAGCGAATACATGCACATCGTCGATGACGAGAAGAAGCGTTGGATCAAGGATAAACTGGAAGGCGCAAAACCGGATTTCAGCAGCCACCCGGAAAAGCGCCAATGGCTTTTAAAGTTGTTGATTGCGGCCGAAGGCCTGGAGCGCTTCCTGCACCGCAAATATGTCGGCCAAAAACGCTTTTCGCTGGAAGGCGGCGAGTCTTTGATTCCGATACTGGACGAATTAATCCAGCGCGCCGGCGAACACAAAGGCAAGGAAATCGTCATCGGCATGGCCCATCGCGGCCGATTGAACGTACTCATTAATATTCTGGGCAAAAGCCCGGCGGTATTGTTCGGCGAATTCGAGGGCACTCACACGTCCTCGCCCGGCGTATTGACCGGCGACGTCAAATACCACCAAGGCTTTTCGTCCAATATCGCCACACCGGGTGGCCCGATTCATTTGACGTTGGCCTTCAACCCCTCGCATTTGGAAATCATCAATCCAGTGGTGGAAGGTTCAGTAAAAGCCCGCCAAGATCGCCATGGCCCGGATGGTTTTGACGCGATCCTGCCGATATTAATTCACGGCGACGCCGCGTTTGCCGGCCAAGGTATTGTGATGGAAACCTTGAACATGTCGGAAACCCGCGCCTTCTCCACCGGCGGCACCGTGCATATTGTCATCAACAACCAAATCGGTTTTACCACCAGCAACCCGTTCGACGCGCGTTCCACCCTGTATTGCACCGACGTTGCGAATATGATTCAGGCGCCAGTATTTCACGTCAACGGCGACGATCCGGAAGCGGTAATTTTCATCACGCAATTGGCACTGGATTACCGCAACACCTTTCATAAAGATGTGGTGATCGACTTGATTTGCTACCGCCGCCACGGTCACAACGAGGCCGACGAACCGGCGGCTACCCAACCGATGATGTACAAATCCATCCGCGATCACCAAACGCCGCCACAAATCTATGCACAAAAATTAATTGCGGAAGGTGTCGTCACCGAAGACATGGTGCAGAAAATGGAGCAGGATTACCAACAACTGCTCAACGAAGGTCAACCGGTGTCGCGGCCGATTATTGAAAACAATGTTTACTCATACTCAGCGCGCTGGGTACCGTATCAAAACAAACATTGGGACACGCCCGCCAAGACCTCGATAAGCTTGGAGCATCTCCAATTCTGCAACCAACGCTTGCAAAGCTTGCCGGATGGTTTTGAGCTACACCCCAGAGTCGCCAAAGTCATGGATGACCGCAATAAAATGGCGGCCGGCGAAATCCCGATGGACTGGGGTTTCGCGGAAAATTTGGCTTATGCGTCGCTGCTACTGGAAAAATATGACATGCGATTGACCGGCCAGGACATCGGCCGCGGTACTTTCTCGCATCGCCATGCTATTTTGCTGAATCAGGCCAACGGTGAAAACTACATCCCGCTGAAACATTTGAGCGAAAATCAGGGCCGCGCCCAAATCTTTAACTCGCTGCTCTCGGAAGCCGGCGTCTTGGGTTTCGAATACGGCTACAGCTCCACCGAACCCAATAAATTGGTGATCTGGGAAGCGCAATTCGGTGATTTCGCCAACGGCGCGCAAGTGGTCATCGACCAATTCATTTCCTCCGGTGAAACCAAATGGGGCAAACTCAGCGGCTTGGTGATGCTGCTGCCGCACGGTTTTGAAGGCCAAGGCCCGGAACATTCCTCGGCTCGCCTGGAGCGCTATTTACAGTTGTGTGCCGACCACAATATCCAAGTCTGCGTACCCACCACCCCGGCGCAAATTTTTCATTTGCTGCGCCGGCAAATGTTACGCCAATATCGTAAGCCGCTGATCGTCATGAGCCCGAAAAGCCTGCTACGACACAAGCTGGCGGTATCGACACTCAGCGATTTAACCGACGGCGAATTTTTGAACGTGATAGGCGAACAAGACGATATCGATCCCTACCATGTCACACGCATAGTCTTATGCGCCGGCAAAGTTTATTTCGATTTGTTGGAAGCCCGCCGCCTGGATCAGGAGCAACTGCGCCATGTCGCGATTATTCGTATCGAGCAGCTCTACCCGTTTCCGAACGAACAATTCAAACGTGAAATCGACAAATACCCCAATGTCGAACATATTGTCTGGTGTCAGGAAGAGCCGAAAAACCAAGGCGCCTGGTACCAAAGCAAGCATCATTTTTTCGATTTGCTAGACAAGAATATCCCGATCAGTTATGCCGGCCGGGTCGCGTCGGCTTCTCCGGCGGTCGGCAATTACAAAACCCATCTCAATGAACAACGCGCCGTGGTAAACGCCGCGCTCTATGGCAGCAACGAAGGAAATACACATGAGCTTTGAAATACTGGTCCCCAGCCTTCCCGAATCCGTATCCGATGCCACCTTAGTCGCATGGCACAAACAGGCGGGCGAATGGGTAAACGAAGGCGACAATCTGGCTGATCTCGAAACCGACAAAGTCATCCTGGAAGTACCGGCCCCCAAATCCGGAACTCTGCTGGAACTGGTGGTGCAAGACGGCGAAACCGTGGTCGGCGGCCAACTACTCGCCAAACTCGACGCCCAGCAAGCCAAACCGGCTCAGGTAACCGAAAAAGCCGAAGACGCCGTCCTCAGCCCTTCCGTTCGCAAACTGGTCGCTGAAAAGGATCTCGATCCGCAAGCGATCGCCGGCTCCGGCAAACACGGCAGGATTCTGAAAACCGATGTCTTGGATTTCTTGAACACGCAAGCGAAAGATGCACCAACCGCTCCTACTCCCGCGCCGGCAGCGGAAACCCACTCGCCGTTGTCCGCCACAGCTGTCGCCAGCCTGAGGCCGGAACAGCGGGTGCCGATGACCCGCTTGCGCGCCAAAGTAGCCGAACGCTTGCTGCAAGCTCAGCAAAACGCGGCGATGCTAACTACCTTTAACGAAGTCAATCTCAGTGCCGTCATCGATCTGCGCAATCACTACAAAGATCGTTTCGAAACCAAACACAGCATCAAGCTGGGCTTCATGTCGTTCTTCGTCAAAGCATCGATTGAAGGCTTAAAACGCTTCCCGGCGATTAACGCTTCCATTGACGGTAGCGACATCATTTACCACGGCTACTACGACATCGGCATCGCCGTGACTACACCGCGCGGCCTAATCGTGCCGATTTTGCGCGACGCCGACCAACTGGATTTCGCCGGCATCGAAAAAGGCATACACGATTTCGGCAATAAAGCCCGCAACGGCTCGATCAGCGTCGAAGACCTGAGCGGCGGCACCTTTACCATCACCAACGGCGGCATCTTCGGTTCCATGTTGTCCACGCCTATCCTAAATCCGCCGCAATGCGCAATTTTGGGTATGCATGCGATTAAAGATCGGCCGGTGGTGGAGAACGGCGAAATCGTGATTCGGCCTATCATGTATCTGGCCTTGTCCTACGACCATCGCTTGATAGATGGCAAGGAAGCGGTGCAATTTTTGGGCACCATCAAAGAATGTCTGGAAGCGCCGGCGCATTTATTACTAAATATCTAACTTCCTGATGCATCACTCCCGCGCAAGCGGGAGTCCAACTTCCAGCCATCATCGATTTCATGCGCTACACCATTATTCCCGTCACCGCCTATCAACAAAACTGCACCTTACTGGTCTGCGAACAAACCAATATAGCCGCTCTGGTCGATCCGGGCGGCGACCTTGATGTATTGCTGAAGGAAGTCAAAAAACAAGGCGTGGAGCTGGAATCGATACTGGTCACCCACGGCCATCTCGATCACGTTGGCGGTGTGGCGGAGTTGGCCGAAAAACTTTCGTTGCCGACCATCGGCCCACAAATTGAAGATAACTTCTGGATCGAGGCCTTGTCACAGCAATGCCGGATGTTCGGTTTTCCGGAGTCGGCGAGTTTTACCCCACAGCGTTGGCTGAACGACGGCGATACGGTTAAGGTGGGTAACGAGGTCTTACAGGTGATCCACTGCCCTGGCCATACGCCCGGCCATGTGGTGTATTTCAGCGAGGACCAGCGCCTGGCGCTGGTCGGCGATGTACTATTCAAAGGCTCGATCGGTCGCACCGACTTTCCAAAAGGCGACCATCAAACTTTAATCAATTCCATTGAATTAAAACTCTGGCCCTTAGGAGAGGACGTGAAATTCATCCCCGGTCACGGCCCTATGTCTACTTTTGGCGCGGAAATGCGCAGCAATCCGTTTGTTGGAGCCTACCGCTAACCGAAAAAAATCAGCCCAAGGACAGGTTAAAACGGAGGAACTAGCATTCTGGATAAATAGCTGCCAGCGGATTTTATTGACAACGGTGGATGGGTAGGGGCGATAGCTGAAACCCATCGCATCAGTTTGAGGACACTTGATGGGTTTCGCTTCGCTCTACCCATCCTAAACATTGCAATGCCTCAACCCTGTTTTAGCGGTACGCCATCCAAGCCACTCGGCCGGGGCCCTGGCACCAAATCGCTCAAAACCGCCTTGTCCAAAGTCTGTAAAAACTGCTCGACAGCGCCGCCTAACAATCCTATCAGCCCGCACCCTTTCTCCAGCGCACAACTACCCTGCTTTTTGGGATTAAAACATTCGGCCATCTGAAAGTGCCCCTCCACTTCCCGTACCACATTGCCGACACTGATCTCCCGCGCCGGCCGCGACAAACAAATGCCGCCCCCTTTGCCGCGTACCGTCAGCACAAAACCTTTTACGCCCAGTTTGTGTACCACCTTGACCAAGTGGTTTCTGGAGATGCCGAAAAAATCGGCTAATTCAGTAATTGTTACCCGTTTTTCAGTGTTGATAGCCAGATAAATCAGTACGCGCAGCGCGTAATCGGTATGTGCAGTCAATTGCATGTCGGTGAATTTGGTAAAAGCCGTATTTGAAATAAATGTTAATGACGCTTACACTTGCCGGAAAGTTGCATTTTAAACGCATGTTATAAAACTGTCCGGCGGTAAAATTTAATGTTGATCGAACCCGTTGCCCTATCCGATTTTTTCCTGAGCTTTTTCAGTGCGGCGTTGATCATCTTGCTGGCTACCGTCTATGCCGCGTTGTATGCCTGGTCCAAGATCAGCGGCCGCCGCAAATTCGAGCTTGCCGCCTGGTTAATCTACGCTGCATTGCTGATTTGTGTCGGCGTGTTCAGCTACGTCAATCATTTTAACGATTATTGGCTACTGCTGTCCTTGTTAATGGTACTCGGCTACGGCTGGATGCCGCGTTTTATCTGGAAGCTGTGCGCCGCGACGCACGATGCAGATACACATCACTCTCATCAATCTGGAGATCATCATGACTGAGCAAAGTCCGCCCCGCTGGGCGTCGGAAACATTCTGGAAAAAAACCGCGATCTGGGTGACCGGCGGATCTTTTGTACTGCTGGTTATTTTAAGCTTCGATTCGATGAAACAAATCAGTGCCGGCGGCCCGCGCGTACCCGCCTACAGCGTGATAAACAAAGACATCAGCTATCGTTTCGACAAAGCCAAGCAGCGCTACCAACCCACCATAGGCGAGGACGCACCGTTGTTCGGCAAAACTTTGAGCGAAGAAGACGCCGAAAAACTGATCGACCACGGCAAAAAAACCGTACAAGCCAAAAACTGCATGAATTGCCACACCCTACTCGGCAACGGCGCCTACTACGCGCCCGATTTGACCAAAGCCTGGCTGGATCAAGGTTGGGGAGCCAAGGAATCGCGTGAACAAATGATGGTGAATTTCCTGCTGGACCCGGAAAAAAATGCCCGCACCTACGGCTCCAACCGCAAGATGCCCAATCTGGACATCACACCACCCGAAGCGGAAGCCATCGTTGCTTTCCTGAAATGGATGTCGTCTATCGACACCAATGGCTTTCCGCATAATTTCATCGCGCTGGGCGAAGAGGAACAATAAATGACCTTACAAGCTTATCAAGAAAAAGCGGCGAACTGCTGGGCCGGTTGCAAGCAACGCCATACCGAGCTCATGACCAACCCCCATCTGAGCGGCGGCCAAAAACTGGCGGTACATTACTTTACCGTGGCGATGGTGTTGTTTATGGCGCAATTGCTGTTCGGCCTGTTGGCCGGTCTGCAATTCATCTTCCCCAGCTTTCTCTATGAAATCCTGGATTTCAACGTCAACCGCATGGTGCACATCAACGCCATGGTGGTATGGATGCTGTACGGTTTCCTCGGCTCGGTGTACTGGTTTCTGGAAGATGAAAGCGGCGTCGAAATCGTCGGCCTGAAATGGGGACAATTGGCGTTCTGGGTATTGACCGGCGCCGTCACCGTCGTGGTCTTGGTGTACTTGCTGATTCAAATCGGCAGTGGTACCGATACCTCACTCTGGTTGATCAACGAAGGCCGCGAATACATCGAAGCACCGCGCTGGGCCGACATCGGTATCGTCGTCGTAGTATTAACCTTCTTCTATAACGTCGCCGCCACTTTTGCCAAGGGCAAATGGTCGGGCATCGCCGGCGTGTTGACTTTGGACCTGGTCGCGCTGGCCGGTTTGTATCTGGCCGGCATGTTTTACGTCACCAATATTTCCGTCGACCAATACTGGTGGTGGTGGGTCATCCACTTATGGGTGGAAGCCACCTGGGAAGTGCTGGTCGGCTGCATCATGGCCTGGAGCTTGATGAAGTTGCTGGGCGTGCGCCGCAAAGTCGTACAAACCTGGCTGTATATCGAAGTGGCCTTGATGTTCGGTTCCGGCATCTTGGGGCTCGGCCATCACTACTTCTGGATCGGCACACCTGAATACTGGTTCACCATCGGCGGCTTCTTTTCGGCGCTAGAACCCATCCCCTTGGTGGCGATGGTAGTACATTCCATCTACGACGCCGGCGCGCACCGCTTCAAAAACAGCAACCACCCCGCCCTAGCCTGGATCATCGCCCATGCTTTCGGTAACTTTCTCGGTGCGGGCGTTTGGGGCTTCATGCACACTCTGCCACAAATCAATCTGTATACTCATGGTACCCAATGGTCGGCTTCGCACGGCCATTTAGCTTTCTTCGGCGCTTATGCCACCATCAACATCGCCTTCTTCTATCTGGCCGCACAACAAGCGCGCGGTAAGGTCTGGATGGGCGGCGAGCTTGCCAATGGCTGGCGCTGGAAAACCGCAGCGGTACTATTAAACCTGGGCGTGATGGGTATGACGGTGGCGTTGTTGATCGCCGGCTACGAACAATCGTTTATCGAACGCGCGGTGGAAGGCTCAACTTGGGCCGGCTATTTTGCCGCACAAAATCATCCCTGGTTCATGCAAGCAATGGTCTGGCGCATGGTATTTGGCTTGATGACGGCGGCGGGCGGCGGTTTGTTGTTTTGGGATTTATTGGAAATCGGCAAGGGTGAGCAACGGCCCGCGGCAGTGATTGACAGCGAAGCAGTAGCCCAATAAATCAACGGTGTGCTTACCGCTTGGGCATCCACCGATTTTTCAAACGCTTAAGGCGAATACGCTGGCGTATTCGCCTTGTAAAGGTTTTATCTCAAACCGGAGAACATTGCGAACAAGCGGTTGGCTTAGCAAATCTCTCACTGGCCTTCTTCGCCGCACTGACCACGTTGCTGATTGAACCCAGATAATAAATTGCCTCTTTAGCCGGCAGCAAAGAGCAGCTGGATTTATGAATCAGGTGGTCGCCATTTTCCTGCGCGCTTATCTCAATAAAAAACTCTGCCATTGTCTAATCCTCTTGATATAGGTTTTATAAATACAGGTCGAACCGCGTGAATGATCGAACCTCTGTAGGCCATCGAACATTCGGCCTGAGCGATGTTATGAAAACGACATGAATAACCGCTAATTCAGGCCATTTTGCGGCTCAGCTAACTGACAGCAAGAAATAAACCAGAACCACCGGTACATCAGCCCTGCTCATTCCGCGTTAAGCAACACCTTGTTTGAGCATTTGTTAAACAACATAAAGTACCCGACAAATAATAAGCTTGCTTACCGTCAACGCCACTCAATCCTAGGTAATCCAAGCATCTGTCGATATTCGCTCACTCGCAGACTGACCCACCGCCTTTCCTATATTTCAGCTCTATCTAAGTGATTGATTGTTGCATTGAAAATTTCTTCTACAATTTCTACTCAGCTTTCACGTTATTAATATAGGGGGAATGCGTATGCTGAATCGTTTTTCGATAGCTGCCAAACTTCAACTGATGTCTTGGTTTGCGTCGCTACTGCTGGCCGGCCTGGCGTTACTTGGCTATCACGCCTTAAATTATGTCGGCGATGCGGCTCACAGCATGGGGAAGAGTAAAGACATCGTCGCCGACATTCTACCGCCCCCCTTATTTCTGGTTGAAGCCCAGTTAATGGCCGAGCAGCTATACCACGACAAAGATAAAGACCCTAAATATGCGCGGTTAAAAGAATTGAAAATCGAGTACGACACCCGCAATCGCTATTGGGAGTCCGCACAGGAGATTCCAGCCCAACTAAAACAAGCCATATTGGGCACGCAACGCGAACAAGCTGATCAGTGGTGGAAAGAATTGGAGGAACGCTATATTCCAGCAATCAAGGAAGGTGATGTAAAAACAATGGACCTGGCTATGGAACGTCTGGATGAACAGTACGAACGGCATCGCGAAGCATTGGCAGAAACCGTCAAAATTTCCAACCGATATTCCAATGAGACCTTGGCAAACCTTAACCAAACCGTCGGCAGCACAACCTGGTATCTGGTTGGAGTGGCCTTGCTGGGTGCAATCGCATTCGTGATAATGGCCTACGTGATTATCCAACAAATCCGCTACAGCCTTGATCAAGCGGAAAAAGTCACGGGGGCTATCGCCGCCGGCGACCTGACGGTAGTGATCCCCGATGCAGGCGACGATGAAATCGGACAACTTCTCAGAAAGTTAGCGCAGATGCGCAAGAACTTACACAATCTAATCTCCGATATGCACAACGGCGTATTCCAGCTTAATCGATATTCGGCGGACCTGTTGGAGGCCGCCGCGCAAGAATCGATTATCGCCAATAACGGTTACGAGGCAGCTTGCAGTATGGCGGCCACTATCGAACAGCTATCGGTATCGCTCGAACAAGTCAACGGTAATGCGCTGGACGCCAAGCAGGTTGCATTCGAATCAGGACAGCGCGCGGAGTTATCCACCAAGGTAATTAGCTCCACCGCCATAGAGATGCAAAAAATTTCAGCCATTGTCGTGAATGCGGCTGACTACATTCGCAATCTGGAATCAATCAGCTCGGAAATAACCAGTATTGTCGACGTGATTCACGGTGTCGCCGAACAAACCAATCTGCTTGCTCTAAACGCCGCGATTGAGGCCGCTCGCGCCGGCGAGTACGGCCGAGGTTTTGCGGTGGTTGCAGACGAAGTCAGAACGCTTGCCGAGCGCACCAGCACGTCCAGCGGTGAAATTAAATTAATGGTGGAAAAAATTCGTCAAGCCTCCAAAGCCGCTGTGCAGGCTATGGAAAGCGGGGTAACCGGCGTTGAATCCGGCGTAGCGCTGTCCAGCCAGGCGGGCCAATCGGTCAACGAAATTCTCGATGCCCAATACCGCGTGACACTATCGGTAGACGGGATTAGCGGCGCACTGGGCCAGCAATCGGCTGCTACACGCGATATGGCTAATCGGGTGGAACAGATCTCGCAAAATGCCAACTCGCTGGCTAAAACCGTAGAGAAAACCAAGCAGAGCGCAGAACAATTGGCACAACAGGCCGCTAGCCTCGATAAGTTGGCTGCACGCTTCAAATTATAAGCATTCAGCGCAGAATGCGGCTGCGTTACTTAGGCACAAACTTAACGATTTCCAGGCTTGGGTCACGTGAGTTTAAGGTAATGTCAGCACTCAAACCTTAAGCTGAATAATCTCACTTAGCCAATAATACCCGACCCAGAAGGCTGCCATTTTCGACAACCATCGCTGATTCAGCACCGCAACGCTCGATCAACCGCGTCAACTGCTGACCCAGCATTTCGTTCCGTTGCTGCTCGCTCAACAACACCTGCTTGATCTCCGCCATCACCGCCGTCAAGGCCTGCTGCAAACCTTTCTGTAAACCTTTCAACGCCGCTTTCTGCAAAGACGGCTGAATTTTTTTGTGCAGGAAAAACGGAATCAGCCAGCTCAAACCGATCAATAACACACTATGAATTGCAAAATCGGCACCCAAGTAAGCAGTAGCATCGGCGGCGCTGTGGTAATAGCCGGAGAATACCTGATAACCGACGGCGCCCATCGCCGCCAGCGGTAAGACCGATTCGGAAATCGCCGTCAATGTCAGCAGAAAACGCTGAGCGCCGTTGCCGGGCTGCAATAAAGCCTGTCGACCGGCCAATTCAGTTTGAGCAGTCAGGTTTTTCTCGGTGTTATCGCGGATCCCTTGCAACGCAACTTTCAAGGGTTTGCTGGGGATGTTGGCTTGCGCGGCTTGCAACACCAATTCGTCCAGCAAATCGTTCAGACGGTTCTGCGCCCAGTCGTCCCACAGCTTGATGTCGGCTGGTTGGCCCAGGTTCTCCGCCCAAAATTGCGCGAGCTGTTTAATCGGCCAGGCCAAACCTTGCTGCAAGCTGGCTTCAGTATGCTGCCAAAGCGCCTCAAAATTTTGCTGACATTGTGCATAGTCTTGGCCGGAAAAATCGTCAGCCATTTGCTGCAAGGTCTGCTTTAAATGTTGGCGGCGCAATTGCTGGCTGCGCTGTTCCAGTTGCGCAACGCTGTGCTGTCCGGACAGTTGCCGCAACTGTTCCAACAATGCGGCGAATTCGTCGCCGTCCGGTTCGCTGCAACTGGTGCGAAAGATTAAGGGATCGGTGAAACCGGCCTTACCCAGCTGCTGTTTAAAATCGTCGTATTGCACCGGCTGACCACGATCCCACTGATTCATCACAAACAGCCAGGCGTGTTTCGCGCCTTCCGCCAATAGCAATTGCCAGGCTTTGTTGTCGCGGTAGCGTTCCGGACTGACGACATACAGTAAAACGTCGATATGCGGCAGCCACTCCAATACCAAACGCTTGTTGCCGAGTTCGACGCTGTCGAAATCCGGCATATCAATCCAGACGATATGGCTATTGGCCGCATCGTTGTGCTGGCTGATCTTGATGCTGTCCAGCGGCAAACCTGCCGGCAGTTTGTTAATCGCCAGGCTTTGGTGGTGATACAGAGTCACTTCCCGCGAGGTGGGCCGCTCGATGCCGGCCCGGGCAATCGCCTGCCCCGCCAAACGATTCAATAAGCTGCTTTTGCCGACGCCGGTACCACCCATGAACGCCACAATCAAAGGTCTGGTCTGCGGGTCGGTTTGACTCGCCGCAAATAGAGCTTCCGTACTGCGCGCATCTATTGTGGTCAATAATTGCGCCCGCTCCGCGCTCAATCGGCCTTCGGCTTGCGCGGCTGCGGCCCATTGCTGGGCTTGGGTCAGCAATTCAGAGTAATCGTAAGCCATGTTTCTTCTCTTTCAGCGCCTGCTCCGCGGCGTGGCATTGTTGTTCGGAGATATTAAAGCGGGTGGGCGACAGCACGCCTTGCGGCAACAAATACAAGCGCTGTTTCAGGCAGGCATCGAACAGCGCGGTTTTCACGGTATTGAGCTGATGCTGTTTTAATTCGGCTTCAACCTTATGCATATAACTGCCGATGGCGCTTTCGGCTAATAAGGACGTAATGGTCAGCATCAATGGGGTAATCACCAAATCGTGGATACCGATACCGCCGGCCTGGATAGCCAGCAATAAGGCGCCGGCGTCGGTCGTGACGCGGGTGGCGCGCAGACTGTTCAAAACCATCGGTTGCTCTTGCAGTTTTACGTATAAACGCTGCGCCGAGGCTTCCACATCCTGTTGAAAATCGCTGTGATAATCCGTCACCGCCTGGCGATAAATCTGTAATAAATCGCCGCGTTTCTGTCTCAGCGCCATCGCGGTTTCTTTCCACCAGCGACTATCGGCCGGCTCGGTTTCGGTTTTCTCCAGCAAGCGGTCGGCGATTTGAATCAACAGATGCTCACCTAACTGGTTCAGTACCCCGAGTTCCTGATTGGGATTGATAGGTGTGCCGCCCAAGGCAAATAATTTACGAAACGGCCAGGTCATGGCCCTTCTTGTCTTGCCTAGCGCCTTGGCGATACCGGGGATTTCCAGTAAGGTCAGCAGATTTAACAAAGCGTTTTGAAAGGTTTCGTAATGATGTGGATGGTTCAGATAATCGCGCTGGTACTCCTTAACTGCCTGCGCCAACGCTTGATCGACCAGGGTTTGCCAATGATGCTGAGCATGGTGCTCGGCGAACACCGGTTGTAGCCAGTCCAGCCAATAGCGGCTAAGTAATTGCTGCTGCCGAGCGCCGTGTTTGTGACGGGTGACCTTTTTCGCCAGATCCGCGAATGCGTGTGTAGCCGACTGCGGCCAGCTCGGCTTCGCAGGGGCTTTTTGGAATAATAAGGGCACCACTGTAGGCAATGTATCTTGCCGGGTTTGCAGCCACTTTTGCCGCAGCGAATCCAGAATCACCGGCTCGCTGCCTTCGTTAAGTTTATTCACGCAAATCAGGGTAGGCTGCTGGAAAACCTCGATAGCTTTCATCATTTCCCACACCGATTGATCGGCGTATTTTTCTTTACTCACCACCAGTACCACGATGTCGGCCAGCGCGATGGTGCGGATCACGCCTTCCCGATAATCAGCGGCGTCTATTGAATCGAAATCAGGCGTATCCCAGCAGACGCAAGCCGGCAACAAGGTCGAGGCGCCGGGGCTTGGGCTCAAGGAATAGCAATCGTATCTTCCCGGCCGCAATTCGGTTTGTTGCAGACGCTGAAAGCGGCCGAAATAATGTTGCATTCCGTCGCAGTCGTCGGGCGTCAGGCCGTGGCAAAAGCCCTGGGCCTGTACCGTGTAACCGGCCAGTGGACTGACGCCGGCGGCGTTGGCATTTAACAGCAGATTGACGACGGAACTTTTACCGGCCTGCGTCGGCCCGATTACGGCGATTTGCAGCGGAAAACCGGGGTTATTGTCCAGCAGTTCACCTTTGCGAATAAAGGCTTCACCGTGCAACAATTGCTCTATACGTTGCTGATAATCCAGGTACTGGGGATTTTTTTTATCCAGCTGCTGTAGCACAGTTTGGTAACGCTGTTTGAGAAGTTGGATAAATTCCAGCATGTGGTAAGCTTGTGTTTTTAATTACCGAGTAATTTGGTTTGTTTGGTAACCCGCGTTGCAACCATTATAAATACAAAATTCGGGTTTGTTTATTTAGCCACTGGGGGGCTGCATCATGAAAAAAGCGTCAACTGTTTTGGTTTTTTTAACCTGTGCACTTTTGGCTGGTTGCAATAAAAGCAATCAAATCAACGGCAGCAGTTTAAAAACGGTCAATCGATCAATCAGTCAAATCAAGGAAAAATTGCCGCTAGACCAACGCATCGAGTTTGAAGTGTCTTTCTGGACCTTACGCGATGAAATCCGCAATAACAAGGAGTTTTTGGACGCTATCGATGGCAAGACACCGGAACAATTGGTGGAAGCCGGCAAAGAGTTATTCGCCAAACGTAAAGCTGCCGGCAGCAAAGAGTATGAAAAATACGCCAATTGGGACCAAATGATTTCCCAATACTCGCAAGAACGTATCGATCAAAACCGCAAGAAAACCCCTGACCAACGGGACAAAAATCCACCGGCACGGGTCGACTACAAAATGCACTCCATGTAATTTATCTGCGCACCGGGGCCGGCAGTTGTTTCTGTTCCACCAGAACCGCAACAAACTGGCTGGCCTCGCTGATGGTTTTCTCCATCACCTCGATCAACCTCGAAATATCCACACCGATTTCCATGAACTCATGCCGCAATGCCGCAATAGCATGCGCATTCAAGTTATGCTTTAAAAACAGCACTTGATCCTGAAACGCTGCCAATACCGGATGCATACGGGTTTCCGCGGTCTGCAAGGCTTTTAACAAACGGGCATATTGCTGGCGGGATTTTTTAAGTTGTTGCTGACTGCGCGCCTTCAGGGCCCGGTTGCTGTATAAAGCCAACTCGGCTTCCCATTCGTTGAATAAAGCTTCGCTAATTTCTTCCACTGCCTGAATTCTTTGACTGACTTGGTCGGCCTTACCCTTGCATAGATCGTAGCGGCGTTTGAGTTGCTGATAGCGTTGCTCCATCGAACTGTCCTGCACATTGACGATGCTTTTAAATTTATCCAGCGCATCGACAAATTGATCCCGGCTGTCCTTCAAACTCTCGCAAGCCTGCCCAACCTGCATCACTACAATGTCGCGCTTTTGATGACCCAGCAAGGACTCGCGGCTTTGGTAGTATGCCTTGCGCAAACGCTTGTTCAGTATGGCTTTGATAAAATTAATCATGGTGGGACAGGAAACGGTCTTTATTAATCACTTTGATTTTGTAGTGTGCCTGGGCGGTGAAGCGCGGAAAAGCAGCGTCGAGTATGCCTTGTTGCTGTAAGCCCAGCAAACTCGCTTGCTCTGGAATCGGCGCCGATTTAACGATAATTAGCTCATCGGCTTCGATATAGCCCGCCAACCAGGCCGCCAAACTATCGGACGTTATATCCCAACTAGCGGCAATCCCGGCTTGATCTAATTGCTCGACTTGTGGAGACCAGATCAGCACCGGTTTGACTTGCGATGCACAACGTATACTTTCCGCATCGGCGACGATTGCAAACTCGGGCATTAGGCTCTGGATCAACAAGGCCATTTGCTGCATCGCCAGAATCGCCATCCGGTGCGCGGCGAGATCGTCGAAACGCCATTGACGTTGCGCGATACGCACTTGTTCAGCAAACGGCCCGCCGCCGGGCACGATGATGATTGGGTAGCCGGCGCGATTTGCGATTGTCGCCAAACAAGCGGGCAAGGCCGCCGTTTCCAGCAAACTGCCGCCCAACTTGATCACAAAAGTCATGCGCTGAATTGTTTGAGCAACTGTAATAAGGCGGCGGCCTTGTCGAAGCATTCCTGATATTCTTCGTCCAACACCGAGTCGTTGACGATGCCCCCGCCCGCCCAAAAACGTATCGTGCCGTGATTGTGGACCAGAGTACGAATCGCGATATTAGTGTCCATATTGCCGTCAAAACCGATATAGCCTATCGCACCGCAATAGATACCGCGCCGATGCGGTTCCAGTTCCTCGATAATTTCCATCGCCCGGATCTTCGGCGCTCCGGTAATCGAGCCGCCCGGAAAACAGCTGCGCAATAAATCGATGGCATGCTGGCCTTCCGCTAGCACCCCCGTCACGGTACTGACTAAGTGATGTACGGTGGTATAGCTTTCTACCGAGAATAAGCTCGGCACCCACACCGAACCTTTTTTGCAACTCTTGCCCAAATCATTGCGGAGTAGATCGACGATCATCACATTCTCGGCCCGGTCCTTGGTGCTGGACACCAAGTCTGCGATCTGTGCCTGATCGGCTTCCCAATCATTCCGACGTGGACGTGTCCCTTTGATGGGTTTGGTTTCCACGGCGCCGTCGGTGACTTTTAAAAAGCGTTCCGGCGACGAACTCAAGACCTGCACATCCGGAAAGTTCAGATAAGCGCTGAATGGCGCAGCGTTGATCTGCCGCAATATTTGATAGGCTTGCCATGGCTGGCCTTGGCAAGGGCTTTCGAAGCGCTGGGTCAAATTGATTTGATAGCAATCACCCTCTTTCAAATAATGTTTGATGCGCTGAAAAGCGGCGGCGTAAGCTTGTTTGTCCATATTGGCGCACGGCGCTTGCAGCACTTTAAATTCTGTAGTCTCAGCTGGTGTAGAAATCGCACTGAATTCGCTGACTAGTCTTTGCTGCTCGCTTTCCGGCAAGTCGACACTGACCAACCAGCTTTGCCGATGCTGATGATCGACAATCACCGCCCAGCGGTAAATGCCCACCGCCATCTCAGGCAGATTTTCCGCATCGTCGGCCATTGTCGGTAAACGCTCAATGCGTCTGGCCAAATCATAAGCAAAATAACCAATGGCGCCGCCGTTGAACGGCAGTCCGTCAACACTAGCTAAGGACGCGCCTAACTGTTGTTTCAACAACTCAAAAGGATCCTCGGTACTTTCGCTAATCACACCATCGCGTTCGATAAGCGTAATATCGCCACGTGTTTGCAGAGTTACAACTGGGCCGTAAGCGATAATATCGAATCTATCCTGATGGCTGTGCGGCTGCGCGCTATCCAGAAAGACTGCCCAAGGCTGTTGCGCCAGCGGGGCAAATAATGCTGCACTGTCTTGAAAATAAGGCAGTGATTGTTTGATGGGTTTGGCTAAAGGCATTAAGAAGTGCTGTTAAGCGGCCGGAATGTGCCGCAAGGACATGATTTGCAATATACCGATTTTACCCCAGCAGCCGGCTTTAACCAAACCCGCCGGCAAGATAAGCCACTGCGGTGGCTGGCGCACAGTCTGCGGCATCAATAACATTGGTTTTAGCGGTTGATGGCAGCAAATCGGTAAAGTCCAGATACTCCAAGCCCAAATCCGCCGCCATGTCGCGCGCAAGGAAGCGGCCAACACCGGCACCGATTAATTTAATCGCCGAGCCGGTTTCAGCCCTTTGCAATTGTCTGACACAAGCATGGCTGATTTTCTGTGTTTGCTTGGTTTTGAGCTGCTCGGCAAATGCCAACCAGAGTGCAAGATCGCTCTCGCTAAATTCGTAACCGGTCAGCCGCGACAAGCGGCGGGCGCTGGCAGAAACCGATTTTTCCGCCCCGTCCGCTGTGTCAGTTTGGTCATGAACTTCATTCAAGTCACCAGTCAAGCGATACACATCGGCCATTGTCGCGAAATACTCGGCCATCAAACCCATTGATTGGCCGTTGAATTCGGCTTCCTGGGCAATCGCCATCACTGCCGTGCGGACAATACCGGTATACACCAACTCGCCGGAGACCAAGCGCTGATAGTCGGTGAAGCCTTGCACTTTGAGCTGATGATTTTCGACCAGCAAAATATCGGTAGTGGTACTGCCTATATCCACAAATAAGGCAATTGGCAGGCGCTTTGCCACCCACATCAGACTAGCCAACCAATTAACAGAAGCGATGTCCATGCAATCTGCCGGCTGAATGTGTGCTGCCGGCAAGAAGCCGCGCAAGCCGGCAAATACTGTTACCTGCTCGGCATTGAATTGTTCACAAACAACCCGGACGATGGCGTTGACACCTTGCTCGCGACTGGTAAAGCAATCCACCAGTTCACCGGTCATCGTCACGGCATGCCGGCAATTTTGCAAATCGAATTGGCCGGCCAAATCGGCCAAAGTGCCATGCAGATACTCTATCCCCTTCCATAATGGACAAGCCTGCTGAGCAAGGGCCTGGATATGTCCGGACTCATCCAGCAACGCCAACTTAACGTGCGCACCCCCAATATCCCAACCTACAATCTGTTTGTTCATTCTGCCTTTTTAATTGATATGGATTTGAACTGTTTCATTTCTATACGGCTGTAACACCGGTTCGGCATGGCGCAGGCGCAAAACCTGTTCGGCCACGTTGATCCCGGTCGCTTGGCGGATGCCGACGTAAGAACTGGTCAGACGCGGATTAATTTCCAACACCAGCGGACCTAGTTTGGCATTCTCGATAACATCGATACCTACGTAGCCCCACAAGCCAGGCAGCGCATCGGCTATTTCGCTTACCAAATTTCGATAAAAGCTCAGCTTATCGGTTTGTAAATTCACTAAACAGCCTTGCAAACTAAATCGGCCTTGCTGCAAAGCAATTTGCTGGTGGTTATAGCAGATAAGCCAGGCTTGGCCATGCTTGAACAAACAGGACAAACTGGCGGCCTGCCCGTGAATATAAGGCTGTAACACATAGCGGTGCGGATCGGTTAATTCGGCAATAGCGGCCGGCAATTGCTCGGCATCGATTTGCAAACTATCAAGGCACCCGACGCCGTCGGCAATTTTGACGACCAGCTTATCCGCCAAACCGATACCCTCCTTGGCTTCGCTGAGCAGATGCGTTGCCACCGCCGGAATCATCCGTTTTTTCAAAGCTTGATATGTCGCATACTTATTGGCGCATGCGCTCAAGGCAGCCGGATTGGATAATAAGACTTCGACATTCGCGGCAATAGCCAGCTCAGCCAAGCTCTGCAACATACTGTCACTTTCCGGTGCGACGGGCCAAAACAAATCAGCTTGTGTCAGTAAATCCCGCAACAGTGCAAAGATGTCGCAAGCGGCGCTTACCGTCACAATTTCGCCTGGCAACAGCATATCCGGTCTGGCGCAGCGCTCATCCAAGGGCACACATAGCTGAAGATCGTCCAGACACTTCAGTTCGGCGATTAAAGCCTGTAACATCAAGCTGCCTTCCGTCGCCAGCGAAGCAGGCAATGCCTGCCCGACCAAACCGCCGCCGGTAATAAATTCAAATACCAGAACTCTCAATTCTAAAACTCGCTTGGCTTATGCAGATTATTCCCGTCATCGATTTGAAAGACGGCCTGGTGGTCCACGCCGCAGGAGGCGACCGCAACCGCTATCAACCCGTGCATCTCACCTCGTCAATATGCGATAGCAGCCAAATAAACAAAGTCGTGTCGAGTTTATTAAAGCTGTATCCATTTCCAAAGTTTTATATCGCAGATCTCGACGCAATCACCGGCCAAGGTAATCACGACGAAATCATCGACAACTTGTTTAGCCAATATCCAAACAAGGAATTTTGGCTGGATAAGGGCAGTAGCTATCAAGCACTTGCTGCAACGAATCGCGGAATAAACTGTAAGCCGGTTATCGGTACCGAATCGCAACGACTACCCGTATCGTTAAAAAATACCGATCTGATCCTATCGTTGGATTTTAAACATAACCAGGTTTTGGGTCATCCGGGGTGGCTGGAAAGCCCTGAACTATGGCCGAAAACTAATGTGGTGATGACCTTGGATTTGGTTGGCAGCAATCAGGGTCCGGACTTTGCAAAACTCAGCCGGATTTGCAAGGATCATCCCGATAAACATTTTGTTGCGGCTGGCGGGGTTCGGGATGTGAACGATCTCATGCGCCTGGAAACTATCGGCATTACCGCTGTGCTACTGGCTAGCGCCCTGCATAACGGCAGTATCGACGCCGCTATGCTAGAAAAATTTTAGGCAAAAAAATACCCCGGCAAGCCGGGGTATCTTCGACAGCCTTTGAAACTAAAAACTTAAACGTTGTTAGTAGCAAATGGGTGTTTTGCACCAGATTTAGCAGCAACAACTTCTTTAGCAGTTGGAGTGCCGGCAACCGCGCGAGCGATAGCTTCTTTGGTGGCTTTGTAGTTGAATTCTTCAATTTTTGCATCGTCTTCAGCCAACCAGTGGATGAAAACACCAACAGAAATGAACAAATCGTCAGCTTCGTCAGCAGGGATAGTGCCGTCTTCAACGGAATCAGCAACAGCCATAGCAACAGCGCGTTGAGCTGGTCCAAACATTTGAACAGCTTGTTTTGCGCCTTTGATGGTTACTTTGTTGAACAGGATGGTTGCTGGTTTAACCAACAGGTTAGGAGCAACAACAGCCAACAGAGTAGAGAAACCGTCTTTGTTGTTTGTCAAAGCATTTGCGAAAGCAGTTTCAGCTGCTGAGCCGCGTGGGCCGATGATCAAATCGATGTGAGCAATTTCGTTGCCTTCACCAACCAAAGATTCGCCAACGCGCAAGTTATTGATTTTTGCCATTTTAAATTTATCCCCTAAAGATAAGATTGAACCAAAAAAATAGACACTTTCGTGTCTCAAGATTGTAGTTTCTGCTTAGTTCCCTCTATAACCCACCGGTTCCTTCACCGATAAGTTGTTCCAGAAGCACCACCAGTACTGTCGCTACAGTTATGTCAGCTGTTGTACCCGGATTGATCCTTTGTGCCTTAAAAGCTTTGTCCAGATCATACAATACTGGCAAAAGCTCTTCAGGCTCACCAGCTGTTTGCATCGCTCTCTCGAGCTTATGCATCTCAGCCTTGATCCACTCTGAATACCGCTCTCCATACTTCCGCTCAATATGACTATCGGGATATTGAGCCAACATTGCGGCAAAAACCGCTAACGCCGCCCAAGCACAATCGCCAGACAAAACGAAAGCACGATTATATCTTAAAACGCCGAAATCAAAAACGTCTTTAAAAATTGTTGCGTATTGCAACGCAATTCGGTCCTTGTCAGCGGCAAAAACCATGGCCTCGGTCAGCGTCACATCCGCCGGTTTTTGGACGTCGTGCTGCGCGGATTCACCTAAACCGGCCGGCGCAGCTAAGGTGACCGCTTTGAAAACCCAATCTGCATCCTCACGGGTCGTATTTTCCAGCAATAGCCGTAAACCATCCCGCAAGTTTTCGCCCTTTTTTAAACCGGCAACCACTTGCAACAATGGCGCGCAAAGCAAAATAATACCGAGATTGGTATTGCAAGCCACCGCCTCGCGGGTTGCCTTGACTGCGTAATAAATCTTTTCACCCAAACTATATTGCGGATTGGTAATTGGCTCGCCGCTTACCCGAGCACTGACACGAAAATCCTCAACTGTCATATCGTCAGCGGCACTATATACACTGACATTGCCAGGCTTGAACGCTTGCAACTCGATTTCGCAAGCTTGTAGGTAAGCGTCCATCAATTGCTGCCTGTTCAACATACTTTTTCCGACACGCAATATCGATCAAGCAAATCAGCCACCAGACATTCGGCGATGTTAATATCACAAACACTTTGTAGACCTTTCCAGGCCGGCACGCTGTTTACTTCGATGATGCGATAACAACCGTTGGCATCCTGAATCACATCCACGCCTGCATAATCCATGCTTAACGCCGCAACGGCGGCAATCGCCAATTCTGCTAAAGCCGGTTCCAGTTCGATACATTCACAAGACGCGCCTCTAGCCACATTATTCAGCCAGGAAATGCCGCGCCGCCGCATGGCTGCAACGGCCCTACAGTTAATCACAAACACCCGCACATCGGAATAGCCATCACCGGCGCATTCGACAAAGCGCTGCAAATAATAAATACCGTGACTACTGGTTAGCCAGAGCAAATCGGTAGATTTTTCGATACGCCGAATGCCCTCGCCTTGCGAACCGAACAATGGCTTGCTGATTAGATAATAGCCGGCGCGCAACTGCTGTTCGGCAATCGCCAATGCTGCATCGCGATCCCGCAATACCCAAGTCATTGCCGTCGGCAAACCGCCATGTTGCAACAAAAAACTGGTCATGCCTTTATCGACGCTACGCTCGATAGCGCCGGCATCGTTATAAACCGGTATGCCCAGTATTTTTAAGCCGTGCAAAACATCTAGATAAAACACCACCTCTTCCAGCGAACCGCCGGGCACGCCGCGCACGAAAACCGCCGCCGGTAATTCTTGCTCAAAACCGGGAATAACAATCGGCAAATCCGAGACCGTTAACTGCAATTTGCAGGCAGTCAGCGAGACATATTCGGCGGCATAACCGCGCTCGGCAAAAGCCAAGCACAACTGCTTGCCGTGCCAACCCGGATCATCGGTAATTATTGCAATTCGGCGCAAGGGATGGGTTACGAATGAAGTTGACGAAACAAGCTAACAGGCTTTGCGACGCAAAACCCGTTAGCTGTCGAAGAGACTTAGAGCGAGTTAAGCCCCAAACGAAAGATCGAGTAAGGCATTATCCAGTTTGCCAGCGCGGAAACTTTTGCCGGATTCGACGGCAGTGACAATCACGCTGGCCGGGCTGAACAACATCGCATCGACTTTGAAAAAGTCGTATTCGTAGGCTTTGAAAATATCGGCAAACGGTTTGCCGTAATCTTTGGACGTTGAACTTGGCAATTCCTTCGCCAGTTTCTCCGCCGCTTCGTCGCTGCCTTTGACGAACAAATGCACTTGGCCGGCGAATAAAATCGCGTCGTTGGTTCTACCCATCGCCTTGACGAAATTCGGATGCGGAGGGCAAATCGGCGCGCTGCCGGAACCATCGACGATGTTTTCCAACGGAAAGTGCAACGCATGGGCTTTGTGCATCGCCACTTCCAATACTCGCCCGACGACTTGCACCCCGCCGGCCAGACTGCTGGTGGGCGTGACGATGATGGTCAAATTGGCCGGCGACACGCCGCATGCCGCCGAGACTTTTTCGACGATTTCGATTGGCGGCAAGGCGTCGTTTTCTATGACCAGCGCGGTTTGCTCGGCACTATCACGATATTCCAGTTCTTTATAAAGCTCTTCCACCGGCTCTACTGCACCGTCTTTCAACTTAGTTGCCAGTGCCCGCGCGGGTCCGGAACCTAGGGCATAATATTTGCCGTGCGACAAACTCCAACCTGCATATTGGCTACCCAGGCAAGACAGCACCGGATTGCTGGCGTGTACATTAATGGTCAGCGGCCAATGGCTGGTGTATGGACTTTGCGAGATCGTCGCGGTACCCAAGCCGCCCATGCAGATTTCGGTGATAATTCGGCCAGCTTCCAGACCGCCCGGCACCTTAATACCCGCATCGATAATGGTGCAGCCGTTTTCCAGCTTTTCGATACCCAACCGTAATTTATCCGCGTTATCCAACAGTTGTTGAACCAAGGGCTGGGAAAATTTATTGACGCTTGCCTGGTATTGCATGATGTTTAAAGACCTGTTTCCAAAAGATTTGCAAGGATGCGTTGTTGGCGATGCAGATTATCCAGCACCTGCCCCGAATTTTTTCCGGTGGCAATAATACTGCATATCGGCTCGCCTGTGGCAACAATTGAGCCGGGATTCGGCCTATCCGCAGTCCATGACGGCCATATCAGCCGCTCGGGGATCGTTACTGTTTTTTGCGCATAAACAATCTGATAAGCACTCGGCTCCGCCGATAATTCGACACGATTATCCCGGCTGTTTTGACAAGCCTGTAGATGTTTCAAGAGCAGTGATTTACCGTAAAGCTGGGTACTAGCGGAAATCCGCGCATTGATTTCCAACACGTAACATCTGCCGTCACACAGCATAAAATCCATGCTGTTTAAACCGCGCAATTCATAGGCATTGACAAGCTTATCCAACCAGTCGGCAATTTCAGTCTGAATCGACCTAGAAACCTTGGCATGACTGACAATCCCCGCAAACAGAAACGATTGCCCGCCCTCCGACTTTACCGTCCATTGCTCGTTAAAACCGATCAACTCAACCCCATCGCGACTCGCTGCAAACAATACAGACATCGAACGGCCTTCGATATAACGCTGCCAATAGCCGTCAACAAACTCGTCATTATGACAGCGCCTAATCCCCAAGCCGCCCTCGCCACGCCAAGGCTTTAACAACCAGTCAAAACCATCCTCAGGCTTCGTAAACACCACCGGCGGGTGCGGAATTGACAACGTATCGAGTCGGGCAAAAAAATCACGCTTGTCCTGGACCCGTTGAAAAATAGCCGCCGAGTTCCCGATAATGCGCCAATGCTTTTCCAGACAGCTCAAGGTTTCCGGGTAAGTTTCCAAACCACTGCCATATACCAATTCGGTCAAGCCATGAACCTCACGAACCGCAGCCAAAGTGACTTGAATATCATCCCAGGCCAATGACGGCACCTGATATGCCTGCTTTGCCATTTGCCGAGTATCGCTATCGGCGAAGCAATCGATAGCCACCACCTCGCATCCGGAATCGACACACATTTGCACCAACATCCTTGCCGATTTGGCAATCACTAACAAACACTTAGGTATTAAAGCAGCTTGCATTCGGTTGCAGCATGAGAGTGGACCCGCAAAAAACGCTGGATTTTAAAATATTTTCTGTAATAATACGCGGCTGTTGGAGAGCTGGCTGAGCGGTCGAAAGCGGCGGTCTTGAAAACCGTTGAAGGTTTATCCCTTCCTGGGGTTCGAATCCCTAGCTCTCCGCCATAATATATAGTTAAGGCCTTGATAAATAACGATTTATCAAGGCCTTAATTTTTTCTACCCTACTCCCTACCCTACTTTTGATTCTAATAACCATCACTGATTCCATTGCAGTGGGCGTTATTTGATACAGAACCATTATCAGCCATTTGTCGACTCCGCGCATAATCTGAGGCAAAGCTGGAAAAGTTATTAGCATCCTGCCGTAACAAAGTCACAGCTACGACATCTGCAAACCAGCCTTAGCCTTATTTCAGCCTTTTAACTCATTTGATTCGGCTCAATACGCATTTTTGTGTAGGGAGCCTTCAATGGCGATTAAACAATGCCTCGCTTGCGGCCAGTCTTTTCAACCACGTCCACAAGTTCCACTGCAAACCTATTGCTCAGCGCCTTCATGCCAACAGCATCGTAAACGGCAATGGCACCGCAACAAACTGCAAACAGACCCTGATTATCAAGAGAACCAACAACGGGCTCAACAATCGTGGATAGAGCGCAATCCTAATTATTGGCGTCAATACCGTGAATCTCATCCAAAGTATGTTGATCGTAATCGTACTTTGCAGCGGACACGCAACGCCAAAGCCAAGAATATTCGAATTGCAAATATGGACGCGTCAACTCCAGCAAAGCTGCTGCCATCAGGGATTTACAGACTAAGTTTGGTGACAGAGACCAATAATGTAAAGATGGACGTTTGGACCGTAGAAATCACGGTACATGCTTGCGAATGTCGGCCATAAGCCAGTGTTGCAAAGAGATGACTTGATCGGCAAACCAATCTGATTCTTATACCGTATTGTCAGTTCGCTCTTGGTAAACCCTGGATTTGGCTGTCCCCGCTTAGAAGATAGCTCCTGTCCACAAGTGGCTTAGCGAGAGCCTAATTTTCATGCGATCGGGGATCATCAGGTTTGATAAATCAAATTGAATCCAACGAAGAACAGCCAGAAACGTTCGTCAAATTACGCGCAGTGGAATATGTGCGAATGTCGACCGAGCACCAGCAGTACTCCACAGAAAATCAGTCTGACAAAATCCGCGAATACGCCGCTCGTCATGATATTGAGATCGTCCGAACCTACACCGATGCCGGTAAAAGTGGTTTGCGCATCGATGGCCGAGCTTCATTACAACAGCTGTTGAAAGATGTTGAAACTGGATCTGCCGACTTTTCAATGATTTTAGTTTATGACGTTAGCCGCTGGGGACGATTCCAGGATGCTGATGAGAGCGCTTACTATGAATATCGGTGCCGGAAAGCTGGTATTCAAGTTACTTACTGTGCCGAACAGTTTGAAAACGACGGTTCACCTGTTTCCACCATTGTCAAAGGCGTTAAACGGGCTATGGCGGGTGAATACAGCCGAGAATTGTCGGCTAAGGTTTTCGCCGGGCAGTCTCGACTGATTGAGCTCGGTTTTCGTCAAGGTGGCCCTGCTGGATATGGCCTACGACGGGTATTACTCGATCAAAACGGTTCCATTAAAGCCGAACTGGCCAGAGGCGAACATAAAAGCCTGCAAACCGACCGTGTCATCCTCATGCCTGGTCCCGAGGCGGAAATCCGCACCGTCAATTTGATGTATCACTGGTTCATCGAGGATGGACTGGTCGAGTCCGAAATTGCCGAACGCTTGAACGGCATGGGAATACATACTGACCTGGATCGGCAGTGGACTCGCGCAACGGTGCAAGAGATCCTGACCAATGAAAAATACATTGGTAACAATATCTATAACCGCATTTCCTTCAAGCTCAAAAAGCTAAGAGTGGTTAATCCTTCTGATATGTGGATCAAAAAAGAAGGCGCATTCGAACCTATCGTGCCGCCTGAACTGTTTTACACCGCGCAAGGAATCATTCGAGCCAGAGTTCACCGATATACCGACAAGGAATTAATCGAGCGTCTGCGAGAACTTTACCAGCGCAGAGGATTTCTGTCGGGATTGATCATCAACGAATCCGAAGGCATGCCATCCACGTCCGTTTACGCGCATCGTTTCGGCAGCCTGGTGCGAGCCTACCAAATGGTCGGTTTCACGCCCGATCGGGACTATCGATATCTGGAGATCAACCAATTCCTCCGTCGTTTTCACCCAGAAACCGTCAATGAAACCGAACGTCAGATCATGGCATTAGGCGGCACCGTCAAACGCGACGCTGGCACGGATCTGCTGCAAGTCAATAATGAATTCAGTGTTTCCATAGTATTGGCGCGTTGCCAGAGTACCGAGAGTGGTCGTCATCATTGGAAGGTCCGGTTTGATACCAGCCTGGCTCCTGACATTACCGTGGCGGTTCGCCTTGATGAGACAAATCATGCCGCGCTCGATTACTACCTATTACCGCGACTGGATTTCGATCAACCGCGCATACGCCTTGCCGAACACAATCCCATAGAATTCGAAAGCTACCGTTTCGACAGTTTGGACTATCTGTACGGGATGGCGGAACACACGCGCTTTAGGAGAGCAGCATGACAGAAACAATCAAAACTGGCCAAATGCAAATGATCCCAATTGACTTGATTGATGTCCTCAATCCCAGAGAGAGAAACAAGCGAGTGTTCGAGGAGATCGTCACCAATATCCAAACAATCGGACTCAAAAAGCCAATCACTGTGACGCCGCGCTCCACCCCAGACGGGACTGACCGTTACCTTTTAGTGTGTGGCGAAGGTCGAATGAAGGCATTTCATGCTTTAGGTGAAGCAACAATTCCTGCTTTGGTTATTGAAGTCAGCGACGAAAATGCATTCATCATGAGCTTGACCGAAAATATCGCGCGCCGCCACTATCGACCGTTAGAGTTATTGGCAGGCATTCAGCAACTTCACGAACAGGGATACGACAAAAAAGTCATCGCCCAAAAAACCGGACTCTGCGTCGAGTATGTCCACGGCATACTCACCTTGCTGATGAAAGGCGAAGAACGTTTGTTGGTTGCCGTGGAAAAAGGCAAAATTCCATTGAATGCTGCCTTATCCATTGTCGGCGCGGGTGATGACGATCAAGCCATCCAGGCCGCCCTTCAGGAAGCTTACGAGACTGGAAAACTACGCGGAAAACAATTGATACAGGCGCGACGAGTTATCGAACGCCGACAAACGTTAGGACCATCGGTTGCCAAAGGTACGCCGCGAAAAGCGCAAGATGTCACGACGGCAAGTTTGGTCAGAGTCTACCAAAAGGAAGTCGACCGCCAAAAACTGGTCGTTAAAAAGGCCCAGTTGACTCAACAACGCTTGTTGTTTGTCGTCAGTGCCCTCCGAGAATTATTTGCCGATGAGAATTTCTCGACTCTTCTGCGCGCAGAGGGTTTGGACTCTCTGCCGAAATATCTCGCTGAACGCGTCTTGTCGGGAGGCCGCACGATATGACCAATATACCTCTCGGATTCAGTCTCGAACCGATTTCAGTGCCCTTAGATAAGATCCTGCCCTCACGCAGAACGCCTACTGGCGTTGTCACCTCGCGAAAATATTTGCAGATACGCACATCGATACAGGAAATTGGACTGATTGAGCCTCTATCGGTCGGGCCTGCCGATGCTAAAACCGATCAGCTCATTTTACTGGATGGCCACATCCGTCTGATCGCTTTGCAGGAATTGGGATATATGGAGGTTCCATGTCTGGTTGCTACTGATGACGAGAGTTACACGTATAACAGTCGCATCAACCGTTTGTCGACCATACAGGAACATCACATGATTCGCCGCGCTATCGAACGCGGCGTCACCCCAGAACGGCTGGCCAAGGCGCTCAGTGTCGATCCCCGCACCATTGAGCGCAAAGCGGCGTTATTGGAAGGCATATGCCCCGAGGCAGCAGAACTGTTGAAAGATCACCAGTTCCCAACGGATCTGTCACGGGTGTTGCGAAAAATGAAACCGACCCGTCAACTCGAATGTGTCGAGCTCATGATATCAGCCAATACCATCACCATAAATTATGCTGAAGCACTATTAGTCGCCACGCCGTCATCAATGCTTGTCGAAGGTAAAAAGCCCAAAAAGCTGAGCGGTTTGACTGCGGAGCAAATTGCCAAAATGGAGCGAGAAATGAGCAATCTTCAAGAACGATACAAAATGGTTGAGCAGACCTACGGGCAAGATGTCCTCAATTTGGTATTGGCTAAGGGCTACTTAGCCAAATTACTTGAAAACCCAGCAATAAAACGGTTTCTGCAGCAAAGGCAGCCGGAATTCTTGGCGGAATTCGAGGCCATTGTTCAAACAGTATCACTGGATCAATGACGAGCTGTATTCGCAATTTAACTTAACGTTGTTCAAAGCTCTTACACCTCCGCCATTTATCCACCACAATCCACCAGCCGAATTGACTGCATCGTTGTTCTGACACTTGCAGGAACCGACAACTGGCACAGCGTACAAACCCTCGCGAATCGCCGTGGTGAATACGCAGGGTGTCTTCGGCCAGCTTCAGGGCGTAATGCAGGACGTCGGAGCTTGCCGCGCATTCGCTGAGAAACTCGTCGATGACCGATGAATCGGTTTCACCAATGGCGTTCAGATAGGCCATAAGTTTTGCTTGGTCTTGGGCGTTGAGCTTGTTGACGTTGTTTTGTTGAGGCTTGCTGTTTTGGGGTGTTACCGGTATTACTGGTGTTACCGCCAGTTCTGGCGCGGGTTGTGGTGGTATTACCGATTCGGGGTCGGGTAACACTGGTGTTACCGCTGAAACATTCTTACTTTGCGCTCCGTGGCCTTGATCGTTTTGTAGAGACGGCTCATCGGTCGCCTCTGCCAGATAGTGCCGTATCACATCAGCCAACATGGTCGTCATCAAATTGAATCACGTAAAACCAGGCCGAGCCGCCGTGGACTTTGACCTGGGTGACATGCTTTTTCGGGTTGGGTCCGGATTTCAGGATGCCTTGCCCGATCAGCAGTTTGACCGCCAAGGCCAAATCGGCATGACCAATCGCCTTTTTAAATCCGGCCGTGCTGAACAACCATTGCCGGCCTCGTTCGGTTTGGCGCCAATAGCCGGAACGCTCGCCATGCAGTCGGTTGGGATCGTCGGTTTTGGTAAAGCGGCTGTCACCATAGAGTTCGACATACTGTCGTAACGCATTGGCCAATTGCTGGGGTTCCAGTTCGCCAGTTCCACGCTGTTGACGCCAATGTTTGAAGCAGATCAGTGCCGCTTCCATCGCTATGCGTTCCGGCCAGCCCGTAACACCATATTCGCTGGCCAATTCGCCCGCCAGACCAATCAAGGCAAAGCCACGAGCGGCGCGGGCCTCCTGAGCCGATAAGGGACCATGGCGCTGTTCGAAAATGCGTAAACACTGGTCCAGGTAAGTGGCAAAATCGCGTGAATCGCGGGTCAAGTGCTCCAGAAAGGCGATTCCGGCGGTGCCATATTGCTGCGATGTGTGCTTATGCAGCACGGTGGCAAAGGCACGGCCACTGCCATAGTTATGCAGGTGGTCAAAGGCGCCACACTGACCAAATACCGGCAACTGAAGGAAACGCACCAATTCGCCGGCTTTGACTGGAATACCGGCCTTACTCAGCTGGGCTTCAATCGAGTCTTCGCCGTTGGATAGAATCGATACCCGCCAATGCTGATGCAACATGGCTCTGCCACTGACCGTGGCCCGTTGCTTGCCAACTCCATTGGCCAAAAGATACAACGACTTGCTGACGTCCTGAGCATCGGCTTTACTCATCTCATCCAGACACAGAAAACCATCATTAACCTGCACGGCGGCTGATTCCAGACCATTCAAGGTTGCCGTCCAGGAGCGCTGGAAACGTTTCGGTTCGCCCCAGACACTGGCAGCGACTTGCATGCCGCTGGTCTTGCCCTGACTGGAGGGACCATAAATATGAATGGACAGGCTGTCCAAATGGCATTTAGCCAGTAAGGGACCGCAAAAGGCCAGTGAGACCAGGAACAGCAAAAAAGGATTTCCGGGACATAAACCCGCGACCTGTTGTTGCCAGGCGGACAAGGTGCCGGCTTGCCGATACAGACCACTGTTTATATTTCCCTCGCACTGCAGCAATACGGCGTCCGTTGAATCGCCACCAATAGTGCGATCTGGCAGCACATAAACGTGATCAAACCAACCGGGCGTCGATGTGATCCAGACCGTTCGGTCTGGGTGTTGCTGACACAGATATTCCGCCAGACGACTGCGTTGCGCATAGTGAATATCCAGGCCCTGGTCAAACAAGGCTTTCTGTAATTCATCGCCACGACCAGCCAATAAGCGGCACGGCATGTTCCACTGTTTGAGTTGCCCCAGTCGATCACGAAATTCCAGCAATATACCGAAGTCGCCACCCTGCCGGTTGCGGGCAATCGCTACCGCCTTCAACACCCCACAGATTCTGACATCGCGCAGCGCCGGCGGCTCCTTGGCCGACGATTTGCCGAGAAAGTGATAATACACACCGGCGGGCCAGCTATGACTAGGACCGCAGGTGTGTTCATACACTTGGTAACAGGGCCGACTGGAGGCGTCGGGAAAAAGTGCTGCCGCATCCTTCTCGGATTTGGCAGCAACCATTGATTGACGGGCTTGCTGGATCTCGGCCAAATCCGAAGGCGACAACTTCTCAGGCAGAAATCGCCTAATGGCGGATGCCAATCCGCCATCAAACTCTTCATACATCAGTGATTCAGCATGATCATCCACCGCCTGACTCCTTGTTCAGCCGATAAACAACAATCTCGTCCCGCACCTGAACCCAACGCTCACCAACCGGCAAACGTGGATCGTATTCAAACGCGGGTTGGCTGAAATCCACCCAACTTGGCCAGACGGCGACCCATTCGGCACCGTAACTCAGCAGCACCTTGACCAGTGCCATCACGTCATCACGACTGGCCGCGTGATCACGTTGCCAATCGACGATTAACATTAGGTCCAGCACCGGCCAACGATAATGGGCAGGTACTGAGTTAGACGGACATACCAGTGCCGATACGGTGGGATTCGATTGCCATTGCCGCGCACGTTGCCAGGCATTACCACCTAAGCAGATCATAATCGGCCACGGCGGCGAAGCGGATTGCAGCCTGATGATCAATTCCTTACCAAACGGCGGCAAAGACAAGCGCTGACTAGGCGGCATCGGCCACCCATGCATAACCCAGCCGTTCCATCAACGCGCGTATATCCTCCACCCGCCAGGCGGTGATGCGTTTACCCAATTTGACGGGCTGGGGATAAATGCCGGCTTTTACGCCGGCCCACCAAGTGGACTTACTCACCGGAATCAGTGGCGGAATCGGCGGATTGGCTTTTGGATCGCCAAGAATCTGTTTCAGTCGGAGAAATCCGGTTTCAGGCAATTTTGACATAGCGTTTTTTCTCGAAATCAGTGAAAACGAATCGGCCGATGACCGTTGACTGCAACACGCAGTCACGGTCCGACCAATAGCAAGACCGTTGCCGGCCCAGTCTGCAATCCATTGGATTGCGTAGTGTCGCGTCGGACAGAATAACCAAATCGAGCGGCGGCTCGTTTGCAGCTGACGACGAATTTGCCATCAGCTGCAAGATCGGGAAATTAAGTTTGTCTGATGCGATCTGAGGACGTATTTTTCAGCAATAACTTTGAAAGCCGCTTGCAGTAAATTGCGATTTCGCAATTTACTGCAAGATTACGAAAAAAATTTCGCTTGATGCCGGCCAATGCCTGTTTAACGAGGTTCAACGAAATAGCCGCCGTCCGAAAACGTCCTGGGGAATATTGTGAAGAGTAAATTTGGAAGGTCGTCTTCGAAATCGCGATAATTTTGGAGATTTCGACAATTGGTGAAATTTTTTTTTTTTGCCAACCCGAATGCGATTAAGCGTCTAAAAAATTACTCGGTTTTGATTAGCTGACACTGAGTTGGGAAAGCGCTTTGCTGATGGTGCATTGGTACCGGATGAAAATGTGATTCCACCCTGTTGTTGGTTCGCTACACACTTTGAATCCCCCCTTGAACCTTCGTTACTGAAACCTCGGATTAATTTTCTCGCAGGCAATAATTGATGTTGGTGTAGCATTTGGCTTTATTTATTAGCACAGCTTTGAATTAGGGAAGAAAATGCAGACAACACCGGAAATTGGTCAACTTGCTATCGTTCGCAAGCGTCCCTTCGTTGTTACGGAAATCATTCCGGCAGCCCCCGGAATTGGACGAGATAAACCCAACCACTTGATCAAACTCTCGTCAGTTGAAGACGATGGATTGGGAGAAGAGCTGCAAGTTATATGGGAGCTGGAGCCAGGCACCTCGGTTTACGAAAAATCTACGCTTCCAAACCCAGACTCATTTGATCATCCCAAACGCTTGCAAGCCTTTCTGGACGCTGTTCGCTGGGGTGCCGTTTCGCAAGCCGATGACAAAGCCTTACAGTCACCTTTTCGCAGTGGCATTGAAGTAGACGATTACCAGCTCGATCCCGTGGTTCGAGCGCTTTCCATGCCGCGGGTAAATCTGTTGATAGCAGATGATGTCGGTCTCGGTAAGACCATTGAAGCCGGACTTGTTGTGCAGGAAATGATTCTACGCCACCGTGTCCGTTCAGTATTGATCGTTTGCCCCTCGTCTTTGCAAGTGCAGTGGAAAGAAGAAATGCGGGATAAGTTCGGTCTCGAATTTCGCATTATCGATAGCAATACGATCAGTCAATTGCGCCGTAAGCGCGGCATCCATGTCAATCCATGGACACATTTTCCGCGGTTGATTACTTCCGTTGACTATCTGAAACGTGAGCGTCCGTTACGGACTTTTCGGGAAACCTTGCCAGCAGGCGATCAACCCACTTACCCACGAGCATACGATTTACTGATCGTCGACGAAGCCCACAACATTGCCCCATCTGGCCGCGGCAAATATGCCACAGACTCGATGCGGACCTTAGCAATTCGCTCATTAACTCCGCATTTCGAGCACAAATTATTTCTCTCCGCGACACCGCATAACGGTTACCGCGAAAGCTTTGCGGCGTTATTGGAATTGTTGGACAGCCAGCGTTTTGCCCGCGCCATTACCCCCGATCGCTCGCAATTAGACGCCGTGATGGTTCGGCGCATGAAATCCGAGCTTAAATTACGCTGGGATGGTAGTCGTCGTTTTGCCGAAAGACTCGTCAAACATTTGGAAGTGCCATATACAAATGAAGAACGACTGGCCCACCAAGCCTTACAACAATATTCGGAATTGCGCCTCAAACACGCCAGCTCAGACGGTGAACGCATGGCTGCCGAATTTGTCTTGAAACTGCTCAAAAAGCGCTTGTTCTCGTCACCAGCAGCTTTCGGCAGCACGCTGGAAAAACACATTGCCTCCGTCGGCAAGCAAAGTGGTAAAGCAATTGCCAACCGCGACATTGCTGACTTTTCCGATGACTATGCAGATGACGATGAATATGAACTCGAAACCGGCGAAGTCGTCAGTTCCGTCAGCCAATCGTTATCAGCCTTGACCAGCGAAGAGAAAAGCTTGCTCAGACAACTCAGCGACTATGCTGTCAAAACCAGTTTGCGGCCGGACAGTAAGGCCGAGACCCTGATCAACTGGCTCAAGAACTCTTTGCGACCGGGCGGACAATGGAATGAAGAGCGTGTGATCATCTTCACCGAATACCGTGCCACACAAAAATGGCTTTATGACCTGCTGGCCCGTGAAGGCTTCGCCGAAAATGAACGCCTAGAGATGATCTATGGCGGCATGGACAACAAACAGCGCGAAGCCATCAAAGCCGCATTCCAAACTCACCCCAAAGATTCGACAGTTCGGATTCTACTTGCAACCGATGCGGCGTCGGAAGGCGTCAACTTACAAAATTATTGCTCCAAGCTGATCCATTTTGAAATCCCCTGGAACCCTAATCGCATGGAACAGCGCAACGGCCGGGTGGATCGTCACGGTCAAAAAGCGGACGAAGTGGATATTTATCATTTTGTCGGCAAAGGCTTTGATAAAGCCCAGTCAACCGCCAAGGTGGGCGACCTTGAGGCCGATTTGGAGTTTTTGATGCGCGCTGCGCTCAAGGTGGAAACCATACGCGAAGACCTCGGCAAAGTTGGTCCGGTAATCGCCACGCAAGTTGAAGAAGCTATGCTCGGCAAACGCCAGCGCCTTGATACCAGCCGTGCTGAGCAAGATGCAGAACCCGTGCGCCGCATGCTGAAATTTGAACGCAAACTCCGCGAGCAACTGGAAAAACTGGCCGCTCAGTTACACGAAACCCAGCACGACCTCAATCTCACGCCCGATCATATCGAAAACGTGGTTCGAGTTGGCCTGGAACTCGCCGGTCAGCCTGCGCTGATACCGGTCGAGATAGACGGCATTTGGCCCGACCCGACCGGTCTGCGGAAGACTTGCCCGGTATTTCATTTACCGGCGCTATCGCATAGTTGGGCGCAATGTACCGATGGTCTGGCCCATCCACACAGCAAAGCCATTCGCCCGATTGTGTTTGATGCCGCTTTGGCAACCGGTCGAGACGATGTAGTTTTAGCTCATCTCAATCATCGTCTGGTGCAAATGTGCTTGCGACTGTTGCGAGCGGAAATCTGGTCGCTCGACACCCAAACCCAGCATTTGTCGCGCGTATCGGCCTGCATCGTCGATGATTCAGCGTTAAGCCATCCCGTGGTGATTGCCCATGGCCGGATTGTAGTTTTGGGTGGCGATAACCACCGACTACATGAAGAGATCATCACCGCCGGCGGTGCCTTGATTGAAGGCCGCTTTAATCGTTTGAATGTCGGCGAAACCAAAGCCGCTGCAGAATCAGCTACCGATACACCCGTACCGGCTGCAATTGAAGCCCGCTTCCAAGCGCTATGGCCAAAGCACGCTGATAGCTTACTGGCTGCCCTGGAAGCGCGACGCGTCGACCGCACCAAAAATCTGGAAAAAACCCTCGAAGAACGCGCCGAAAAAGAAGTCAGCAAACTGACCGCCATCATGACCGAACTACAACGCTCGATTCAAGCCGAACTCGCTCCCCACCAAATCGAACAACTAGACCTGTTTCTCCTGGGTGACGATCTTGGCAAACAACAGCGCGAACGCGATCTATCCGCATTGCGTAGACGGCTAGAAGAAATTCCCGAGGAAATTGAGCGCGAATCGCAGCATATCCGCTCGCGCTTCACGAATCCGCATGCCCGACTGTTCCCGGTCGCGGTCACCTGGTTAATCCCGCGTAAAGCCGTGCTGGAAATCACCGGGGGTAAAGCATGAGCCAGCCCAACGTTTCCCGTCATCATGCCGACTGGCTGTCGCTGGTCGAAGTCTCCGGGCCATTCGTCTCGCTGCCGGTATTGCTTAAAACCTTTCCGCAAGGACTGGACGCTCGCGATCCGGCGCAAGCCAAAGTATTACGCGCTGCCTATGAAGAATGGCAAGACAACCCCAATGGCCCGGGCAAACAGCGAGGCTGGATACTGCATGTCCTTGCTCAACTTCTGGCGTATCCGCAAGATCTGATTGCCGAAGGTCAAACGCTTCCTGCTGGTTTGGAAGCCTGCTTGCCGGAAATGGCTGAAACCCTGCGCCCAGATTTTGCCTTGGTAAGCCCGGCGGGTTCCGACAAACCCGGCCAAGCACACATGTTGATAATGATTTACCCATCCGAACAGGCGCTGGATAAACCGGTGATGGGTAAACTCTGGAAAGCCACACCCGCCACCCGCATGATGGAATTATTGCACGGTGCCGATGTGCCATTGGGGCTGGTCAGTAACGGCGAACAATGGATGTTGGTCTATGCGCCCCGCGGTGAAATCACCGGTTATACCTCTTGGTATGCCAGCCTTTGGCTAGATGAACCCATTACCCTGCGCGCTTTCCATTCCTTGCTGAGCATCCGTCGCTTCTTTGGTGTCGCCGAAGGCAGCACGCTGCAAACCATGCTCAAAGAAAGCGCACAAGATCAGCAGGAAGTCACCGATCAACTCGGTTACCAAGTCCGGGAAGCAGTCGAAGTATTGGTGCAATCCTTCGATGCCTTGGACAAGGAAAGCAACCGTGTCTTATTAAAAGGCGTCAGCGCCAAAAGCCAATACGAAGCCGCACTCACCATCATGATGCGCTTGGTGTTCCTGTTTTCTGCCGAAGAACGCGACCTGCTGCATTTGGGCAAACCGCTGTATGACGAAAACTATGCCGTTTCCACCTTGCAGGTACAACTCCAGGAAGTGGCCGACCGTTATGGCGAAGAAGTCTTGGAAAGACGCTACGATGCCTGGACTCGGTTATTAGCCACTTTTCGCGCGGTTCATGGCGGTGTCGATCACCAGGATTTAATGATGCAAGCCTACGGCGGTTCGCTGTTCGATCCTGACCGCTATCCATTTCTGGAAGGCCGTAGTATCGGCAGCAACTGGCGCAATAGCGCCGCCGAGCCTTTGGCCGTCAATAACCGCGTGGTTTTACATCTGCTCAACTCCTTGCAAAGACTGCGCACTAAAAATGGTCCCGCAGGCATGGCGGAAACCCGCCGCGTTTCGTTTCGCGCGCTGGGCGTGGAGCAAATCGGCCATGTTTACGAAGGCTTGCTCGACCACACCGCGGTTCGGGCCAATGAAGTAGTGTTGGGTATTTCCGGCACCCGAAAAAAAGAGCCGGAAATACCCTTGTCCGAGTTGGAAGCCTTACTGGCGGACAGCCAAGATAAACTCATCAACTTTCTCAAAGACGAAACCGGCCGTTCCGCGTCAGCGTTACGTAAAGCCTTGGAACAAGGCAGTTTGCTGGACGAACACAAGCTATTGCTCGCTTGCGGACAGGATCAAGTCTTACTGGAACGCTTGCGACCCTTTGTCGGTATTATCCGCGACGATTCCTTTGAACGGCCGCTGGTAGTCTTGCCCGGTAGCGCCTATGTCACCGCCGGCACCACCCGCCGTAGCACCGGCACCCATTACACCCCCCCGACATTGACTGAGCCGGTGGTTCAGCACACCCTGGAGCCTTTGGTGTATCAAGGCCCTGCCGAAGGCTGGCCGCGCGAGCAATGGCAACTTAAATCGCCCAAACAAATCCTGTCACTCAAGGTCTGCGATATGGCCATGGGTTCCGGCGCCTTCCTGGTACAAGCCTGCCGCTATTTGGCCGAGCGTTTGGTGGAGGCCTGGGAGAACGAGGAAAAGCGCCATCCCGGAGAAGTATTGACCAGTCCGGAAGGCGAGTTTTCCAAAGCCGCGCCCAGCGAACGCTTGATTCCACAAGATGCTGCCGAGCGTATTGCTGTTGCCCGTCGGGTAGTGGCTGATCGTTGTTTGTACGGTGTAGACATAAACCCGATGGCCGTGGAAATGGCCAAGCTGTCGATGTGGTTGATTACCGTCGACAAACATCGCTCGTTTACCTTTTTGGATCATGCCTTCAAATGTGGTGATTCGTTATTGGGCATCACCTCGCTAAAACAATTAGAAAACTTCAGTCTGCAACCAGAGGGCTGCAAGCAAACATCTTTTGCGACGTTGAATCTGTTTCGCCATATCGAAGAGGCAACTAAGAAGCGGGAAGCTCTGGAAGCAATGTCATCCGATACGCCTGAACAGATATCTGCTAAATCTGTGTTGTACGAAGAGGCTGAAGAGGCTATAACCAAATTGTATGCAGCGGCTGATGTTCTAATCTCAGTGGAAATTAAAGGATTGAAAGGCAGGGCTTATGAGGAAGAACGCCAACTAGCGGCTGATCATATGATGGCCTATTGGGCACAAAGTATTACTGAGTTACGGGCTTTTGCTAGTAAGAGACTAAAAAACGTGCGTTGTTTTCATTGGGGATTAGCTTTCCCAGAAGTTATTAATCACAATGGATTCGATGCTTTTATTGGAAATCCACCGTTTTTAGGAGGCCGGCGGATTTCATTTAGACTTGGTCAAGAATATTACTCACATTTGCAATCGCTTTTTCCTTGGGCAATAAGAACAACTGACCTGTGCGTTTATTTCCTCCGTAGAACTTGTAGTTTACTTAAAGAAAACTCGGTTTCTGGATTAATTCTAAGTGACATAATTACCCAAGGAGATTCACGCGAAGCAGGAATCGCTCAACTTTGCTCTATGAATTTCAAGATTATTTGCGCCAGATCATCTAGACCTTGGCCTGGAACAGCAGGGGTAAAAATAGTAGATTGTCATTTTTTCAAAGGAAACTGGAATGCAAAATCAAAATTTGACTCATTATTTGTAAATGAAATTAATGCATATTTTCGACCAGAAGCAGGAAGAAATGCACCATTACAGTTACGCCATAATTCAGGTATATCTTTTTCTGGACATTACCTTGGAGGACAGGGTTTTTTGATTGGCCCAGACGAAGTCGAAAAGCTTATATTAGTAAATCCTGATAATGCCGATGTGATTTTTGATTATATTAAGGGTGACGAGTTAAATAATAAGGTATGTCAAACAAACCCATTAAAAGCAATTAACTTCGGATTTCGCGATTTGCCTGAGATTGAACAAAACTATCCGGAAGCTCTTGAAATCATCCGTGAAAGAGTTAAGCCAGAACGAGATTTGGTAAAGCGCGAAACTCATAGAGAAAGATGGTGGCGTTATGCTGATGCTAGACCCGCACTTGCTGAGGCAGTAAAAGATTTAAGTCACGTTCTACTACAACCTTACACAGCAAAATATGTTATGCCTAGCTTTTATCCATCGCGATGTGTTTTTGCCCACCCAATGGTCGTGATAGCTGATTCTAGTTATGCATGTTTTGCATCGTTACAAAGTACATTTCATACACTATGGGTATGGAATTATTGCGCAACAAATTTAGATTTGCTTGCATATACAGCAGATAGAGTTTTGGCAACATATCCATTCCCTCAACCGACAGATCAAATCACTGAAATTGGGCAGCGATATGCACATCGGCGCGATGAATTAAGGATATCGAGATCCTGGGCACTAACTGAGTTATATAACCGCGTACATAATCCTACGGAAACTGATTCAGATATTTTAGGATTGCGCGAATTGCATGTAAAACTTGATCTAGGGATCGCTATTGCATATGGATGGCGTGATCTTGATTTTAACCATGACTTCCATGAAACCAAGCAAGGCATTCGATTCACCATTAGCGAAGCTGCGCGCCTAGAAGTTCTCGACCGCCTGCTGGAACTGAATCACCAACGCTACGCTGAAGAAATCGCCTCCGGCTTGCACGACAAGAAATCAGCCAAGTCTGCTGGCACTGGCCGTGGCCGCAAGAAAAAAACCGAGCCTGCTGCTGCCAATGAACCCGAACAATTCCAAATTTTCTGAACGCCATTCAGAAGGAGAGCCGCTATGACCGCCCAATATTATGAAGCCGTTGCAGAAATTCCGTTAGACCATTGTCTGCATTTGCAGCTGCCGCCGGAAATACCCGCTGGCCCGGTACGGGTCGCGATTATTTATGATCGGGCTATCGATACCGCCGGACAAGACATCAAAAACCTGCTGGCCGCGATGCCGGATGTCGGCGACGATGTGGATTTCAATTTGCGGGCTGGAGCAAATAATGATCTGCTATTCTTCTGAAATTAAATATTCGTTTTCTTTCCATGACTTTTACTAATCAACTCACAGATAATCATACCGCTGAGTTCACGACCTTGTTAAAAATCGAGGGTGCCGAAGCGGAATATCATGAAATCCGCGCGGAGACTTTGGCTTCAGTTTTGGCTGGTTTGCAAAAATTGGTTTATTTGTTGGCGACTGCCGAATCCGGTCAGGAGTTAGGCGAGCGGCTGAAACCCAGCAAAGCTATGCGCGAAAGCTGTTCGCTGCTTTGTGGTGTACCCCAAGCAGGCAGTTATGCCGTGCCGCTGGATCTGGGCTTGCATCAACAAATGGATATGGCCCCTAGCCCTTTTTTGTCGCGTATCGAGCAAATCTGGAGTGCGTTAGCGAGTCAGGATCAAAACCAGTTAAAGCAACTATTGCCCGCTACGATTGCGCAAAAGGCATTGAGAGAAATCCAGAAATTCTTGCCCAAAGAGCATGAAGGCTTGCGTTTGGGTTTCCAGAGCCGTTCCTCGACAACGCCGGCATTTTTGACGTCAAAAACCTCACGTTTTATCGCCGACTATTTGGCCCCTAAAACGTCGGAAGATGCCGTCATGACAGTTACGGGCGAACTACAGCGGATCGATTTTGCCGCGCATCAATTGACCATTCTTTATCCGCCAACTCGGCGAGAAATTGTCTGTACTTATTTGGCGGAAATCGAAGAAAACATTATTGAATCACGTAAAGAGCCGATTCAGGTAACCGGTCGGTTTGTTTTGGACGATACAGGTAATCCGATCAAGTTAATGGATGTCACGCGAGTTGAGCCGATCGATCTTTCCCCTGTGCTGATTAACGAAGTGGAAGCCGTTAATGTTCGCTTTAAACAGCCTCTGGAATTATCGCCTTCACTGGATGAGGACAGTCAACAGTACTTATGCATAACCGAACCGAATATAGGGTTACAGATTTTTGCTTTGAATCGCGAGTTATTGTTCGCCGAAATTCAAGAGCAGTTGGCAATGTTATGGCAGGAATATGCACTGGCTGCCGATCAAACTTTAGATGTTGATGCCAAAATCATTCAGGCCAACTTATTGAATCTTGTGGAGGCAGAAGATGCCAAGGCGTAAGGATGATATTGAGCAAGGTTTGCTACGCAAAGGGTTTGTGAAAAAAGAAGGCGACCATCATTTTTTCATCTACTACAACCTGAAAGGCGAGAAAACCGCTGTTTTCACCAAAACCAGCCATACACCCAAAATGCGTGAGATTCCGGATAATCTTTTGGGATTGATGGCAAAGCAATGTCGGCTTAATAAAGCGGAGTTTTTGAATTTGGTGGATTGCCCACTGAGTCGGGACGAATACGAACAAAAATTGGCCTCAAACAAATAAGGGACTTTTACGATGACGCTGTATGCGCCTACCCCCACTTCGATTCGCGACGAATTGACTCAAATGGTCATTCGCGATCTTCTCGGCCCAGCTGGTGGTGTTGAGGAAGAGTTAAATCAATACGAAGACCATGCCTACCAACGTTATTTGGTCGGCATGTTGGCGCCGAAGGACAAGGAGGTAGCCGGCGGCGAATTGGACGAATTGGCAACGGGCGACGGCGATGAGGGGGAAGAAGGCAATACTGATGCCGGCGTACCCGCGGGCAGCACGTACTTTCCGTCTTCAATGGGTTTGAGCTTTGTGGTGGCATCCGAAACGGCTGAAATTCTGGTTGCTGCCGAATGGGGGCAGTACCTGCGGATTAAAAGCGATAATCAACAGAACAAAGATGGCAATCCTGCCAATGTCTGGAAACGCAGGCCGGTGGTTGCGCCAGAATTACCGTTAGTGTTGAAGGAAGGCAATATTGCCCCACAAGCGCTTCATCCCGATCACCCCTTGGTGTTGCTGCAAGGACGCATCCGTTCTACTGCTGACGGTTGGGTGGTTACGTTATTCATGATCAATCAACAGGAAGAACGTAAAGGCAGAAACGAACCAAAAGACGAAGTGTGGGTATTTCAACCCAAGCTAAAAGTGTATGCCTCGGATAGCCAACCGATTTTTGTGCAGCGCAAAAACGTCAAACTTGATTTGTCGAAAATGGACCCGTTGACGCGCGAGGAATCCGAAACCTTGGAAATGCTGTATCGGCATCAACGCGAGTTTGCGGTCGGCCACGGCATTTCGGTGCATGCCACGTTACCTGAGCCTTTGGCAGAGCGAGCCAGCCAGGTGGAAACCGAATGGGTGCCTTGTTTTGAAGTGCCGCAACAAACCCCGCGGTCTGCGGCAGACGATGAAAATCTCGCCGGCTTGAGTATGGACATGAAGGCCCTGGCAGATTTACCCAAGGAAGGCTTAATTGCCAGCTTGCGCCATATCGAGACAGCCTACCGAGTGTGGATCAAAGCGGAAGCCAACAAATTGACCTTGCCGGCTGAGAAGCTAGACGGCCATGAAGAAACAGCGCGCCGAGCCGTGGAGCGTTGTACTCGGGCCTTGCAACGGATCAAAGCCGGTATTGATTTAATCGAAAACGATACTCTGGCGGAGGAGGCCTTTCGATTTGCCAATCGCGCGATGTGGCAACAGCGGATTCACACCACTTTTTCCCGAAAGGTGCGTAAAAAGGAAATCAAGCTGGAAGATGGTACTTCGGCTTTAGATATTGCCAAAAACCGCAGCTGGCGTTTGTTTCAGTTGGCGTTCGTATTACTGAATTTACCGAGTCTGACCGATTTACACCACTCTGATCGTAGTCATGAAACCGATGCGGTTGCCGACTTGCTGTGGTTTGCCACAGGTGGTGGTAAAACCGAAGCTTATTTGGGTTTGACGGCCTATACCCTGGCATTAAGACGCTTACAAGGCGAAATCGAGGGGCGACGCAGTGATCATGGTGTGGCGGTTTTAATGCGCTATACCCTACGCTTATTGACGTTACAGCAGTTTCAACGGGCGGCTGCTTTGATGTGCGCCTGTGAGTCGATTCGTCGGGTTGATATTGGCAAATGGGGCGAAACACCCTTCCGCTTGGGACTGTGGGTGGGTAATAAAACCACTCCCAATACCCTTGCCGCTGCAGCCAATTCTTTAAGGCAGCGCAATGTCGGTGGCAGACCGTCGGCCTCCGGTACACCGCAACAAATCACGTCCTGTCCTTGGTGTGGTTGTGAGATCAAGGAAAAACATTTGCGGGTCTATGAAGCACCCAGCGACATTGGTCGCTGCGTCACCTATTGTGGCGACGATTTAGGACGATGTGAGTTTTCCGAAGCCAAAGCACCCAAGGAAGGTTTGCCGGTGATGGTGGTGGATGAAGAAATATATCGTCGGCCACCCTCGCTATTGATTGCCACTGTCGACAAGTTTGCGCAAATGCCCTGGAAAGGCGAAACGCAAATGCTGTTTGGCAAGGTTTCGGAGGTGTGTGATCGGCACGGGTTTCTGTCGCCGGAAATCGATGATGGGCAATCCCATCCTTCCCGTAATGGTTTGCCGTCAGTCAAAAATCGGCCCCATGGAGCGTTACGGCCACCAGATTTGATTATTCAGGACGAATTACATTTGATTAGCGGGCCATTGGGCTCAATGGTTGGGCTCTACGAATCGGCGGTTGATGAGCTGTGCTCTTGGCAAGTCGACGGCAAGAAGGTGCGACCCAAGGTTGTGGCTTCGACAGCGACGATTCGTCGTGCGCCGGATCAGGTTCAAAAACTGTTTGTGCGTAAACTAGAAGTGTTTCCGCCGCAAGGCACCAGTATCAGAGATAGCTTTTTCGCCATTCAACGACCGACGGGGCCTGAGTATCCTGGTCGTCGGTATTTAGGTATCAATGCCTTTGGACGGCGTTATCCGGTAGCGATGATTCGTAGCTATGTGGCGCATATGGCTGCGGCGCAAGCGCTTTATGATAAATACGGTCGCTTGGCTGATCCATGGATGACCCTGGCTGGATACTTCAATTCCATACGCGAATTGGCCGGTACGCGTCGACTGGTCGAAGATGATATCCGCGCCCGTCTCCGCGATGCCGATCAACGAGGATTGGCAAAGCGTCGGGTACGAATGGGCGCAGTGGAAGAGCTGACTTCGCGTAAATCCGGCTCGGACATTCCAAAGATATTGGATAGGCTGGAGGCCGTTTTTGATAAGGAACTGGAAGTACAGCGTGCTGCGGAGCGTAAAGCCAATCAGCCCGTTAGTTCTTCGATGCCTTACGATGTCATTCTGGCAACCAATATGATTTCGGTAGGCGTGGATATTGACCGTTTAGGTCTAATGCTGGTCGCCGGTCAACCCAAAAACACTTCTGAATATATTCAGGCTACTAGCCGTGTGGGGCGTTCATCGGACGGGCCTGGCTTAGTCTGTACGGTATTCAACTGGGCGCGTCCACGCGATCTGTCGCATTACGAACGCTTTGAACACTATCATGAAACCTTTTACAAACATGTCGAAGCCTTGTCCGTAACGCCATTTTCCGCGAGGGCACTGGATCGTGGTTTGTCAGGTGTCATGGTCGGTTTGATGCGCTTATGGGATGAGCATTTGAACGAAAATGCCGCGGCTGGCCTGGTAGCGGATACAGACGCATTTTGGAACATGATGGCTGATGTTTTAGCCAAGCGAGGCGTTAATGCCACTCATGATCCTGCTGTCGCTGAACGCATCAAGGATATGCTGGATAGACGCCGAGATGAATGGTTGTGTCGGGTGCATAACCAAAAAGATCATCAGCTTTGTTACCGCTCCGAGGGAGGCGCGACTGTCGGCTTGCTGGAATTGGCCGATGACAAAGAGTGGAAGCTATTTACCTGTCTGAGTTCGCTGCGTGACGTGGAAGGCACCGTCGATCTGGTGCTGGATCAGCGCACCACAGGTTTACACACGGATTAAGGAAACGACGATGAACGAACTTGGCGAACTACGCCCCAGCCAGTTAATTTTTACTTTTGGCATTGGCTCGTTAGTCGATTTGCCGAATATGTCCGCTTTGGTGATGGGACTGGACGACTGGGATACTCGGTATTGTAAGGAGATCGAAGAAGACCGCTTGATCGCCGCGGTACAAAAGCGCCTCGGTGCACAGATGAATAGGCTTTACATGCCGCCAATAAAGTTGGATAGCATGGACCGTGATCCGACGGCTCCAGCTATCGGTGTGCCAGTGGTGCCTTTTCCGCGTTGGATGCGCTGTTCGTTATGTGACACCTTGGCGACAGTGGAGTCGGGGGTTTTTAAGTTGATTCAAGACCCTTATCGTCCTGATCGGACGGAATATGTGCATCAAGGCTGTTTGAAAAGCCAGGGTGGGCGCTCTCCATCGGCTTTGTCGGTACGATTTTTACTGGCATGTCGCGAGGGGCATTTAACCGATTTTTCTTGGTTAAGTTTTGTGCACAAAGGCAATGTCCCTTGTCGCCCGGCCACATTGACTATGCGGGAATTCGGAGCGTCAGGGGATGCTTCTGACATTATTGTCGAATGCCATGGGGGATGCGGAATGTCAAGGCGTATGGCTGACGCTTTTGATAGAGACAGCTACAAATATGCATGCTCAGGACATCATCCGCACTTACGCTTGGTTGAGCACGATTGTAAAGAGGAAGCGAAACCCATTTTGCTTGGAGCATCGAATAGTTGGTTTCCAATTGCTCTATCCGCGTTATCCATCCCGCGTGCCACTGACAAATTGGGAAAATTGGTTGAAGAACAGTGGGCCAAGTTGATGAACGCGAATTCGTTAGCGAAACTGGGTTTTTATCGAGAGGAGCAACAGACCTACCAATCGCTAATTCCGTTATTTGCGGAATTTTCTGACGAAGAAATCTGGGTGGCCATTGAAGAAAAACGCGCAGGACAACAGAGCGCTCTGCCTGCAGAAGATTTGAAGCTGCCAGAGTGGATGGCTTTTTCAAATCCGGATTCATCCAAGGAAAATCGAGATTTCAAATTAAAGCGAGTATCACCGCCAAAAGGGTTTGAGGCGTTTCTCGAAGACACGGTCTTAGTGGAACGAATCCGGGAGGTGCGGACTTTGTTGGGATTTACCCGCATCGAATCTAACGCTGATTTTGCGGAAGCAACAATCATTCAAGATGGTCGTATGACCAAACTTTGTCGGGAAAATCCAAACTGGTTGCCGGCAGCGGAAGTGCGGGGCGAAGGTTTGTTTTTACGTATCCGAGAAGATGTTCTTCTGGCCTGGCAAGCGAAAGATGAGGTCAAGCAGCTTGAGCAAGAGTTTTTTGAGTCACATAAGGCCTGGCGCCGACTGAGAAAACTTGAACCCGTACAAGATGGCTTTCCAGGTATCCGACTGATTCTTTTGCACTCGTTATCTCATGCTTTGATGCGGCAAATCGTTTTAGACTGTGGGTATACAGCTTCCAGTGTTAGAGAGCGTTTGTATTCGCGCAACCCTGGAGAAGATGGCGGGCCTATGGCTGGCATATTGTTGTACACCGCGGCGCCAGATAGTGAAGGCACGTTAGGCGGCTTGGTCGAATTGGGTGATCCACTCACTTTAGGCCGGCACCTTCAACAAGCGCTAGAGAGTATGCGCTTATGTGCGTCCGATCCGTTGTGTTCCGAACATAGACCCGATACGTTGGGTAGAGGCATACACGGTGCTTGCTGTCACGCTTGCCAATTTGCCGCGGAAACGTCATGCGAACGAGGCAATAGGTATCTGGATCGATCAGTACTTGTCGATACATTTTCCGCCCGCGGAACAGCGTTTTTTGAATGACCAACGTGCGCAAAGATTTATTTGAATCGATTGATAAGCTAGTCAAAAAAGCACCGGCTGATTGGATGATAGCCGCATGCGAAACACTTCGGTCGGTTGATTCTGATACGTCATCAGACCGGGTGATCAAAAAACTACCGTTAACTAATAATGCCGATCTTTCATTTTTGATTGGCGAAACGGTGCGAATGGCTTCCAACACCATGTCTTGGGAGGCATTGAGCTGGGCTCTTGATTCGAGTTTTGAAATTTATCAGCAAAGCTTAGCCTCTCAACGTATCGAATTACTTTGGTCAGGCCCAACACCGGTTGCACAGATTCCTGCCCGCCGAATCGATCAGGCGCTATACGATTTAATTGCTAATGCTAAAAGCGAAATCTTGCTGGTTACCTTTGCTGCGTCTAGGATTCAGCGGCTTGTTAATGAGTTGGTCAATGCTCGACAGCGTGGTGTAAAAATCCGACTGATCCTTGAGTTCGAACAAAGCTCTGAGGGGCAATTAAGTTACGATGCACTCAAGGCTTTTCCAGAGACCTTTGTTCAAAATACTGAAGTTTATTGCTGGCCAATAGAGAAACGCGATAGAAATCAGGCCGGACGTCCAGGAAAACTTCACGCTAAGTTAGCTATTGTTGACGATACGGTTTTGATTTCCAGTGCAAACCTGACGGATGATGCGTTTAATCGAAATTTGGAAGTTGGCGTCATGATCCAAAACAACGAGTTTCTTATAAATACGAAAAACTATATTGGGTCGCTGATTTCATGCGGAATTTTAAGCCGGTTAACAACCATGGTCCCGATAGTACTGGCGCCGAGCCCCACTGTATAACCTTCGTCAGTTAAGGCGCTGCAATCAAACCGGTTTGCAGGAAGTGGAAGAATTTATCGAGCGGGAAGCGCTATATGGCTTGGGTTGCGGGCTAATTGAGCAGTTGCTGGCTTCGGTTTTGATCGCGCCCGGCGCAAGGCTGTGGACGTTGGACAAGCACTTGGCGAGACTGGCCGAGCAATTTGGCGTAGCTTATCAAACATCGCCGCCCGCGAATTGAAATAACAGATTCGTAATTCGTAGTGTGGGCAAATTTGACCACACTACGAGACTTTTCATTCGTCCGATTATGTTTCATTAATCGGACCATCCCGTCATTCCAACGGGACATGTAAAAACACGAAAACGATTTTATCTTCTGAGATTACTCCTCTTTTACTTCCCACGCTCTTAACCCACTATAGCTAAAGCCAAGATAAAAAGAGGCTTTTCTGTTTTCAAAAAAATTCATTTTATAGTTCTGACCTGGAACAAAAAACGCCTTTAACCCTGTGCCTTCAATTTCAATATAGCCTTTTGCAGCACCTTCGATAGAAGCAATAACACCATTTAACCGTTTTAAAGCACTCGATTGCGTCCAAAAACCATCATGCCAATCACCAAGATTTTCACGATGGATAAGTTGCTTAACTCCACTGCCATTACCCAGCCATTCAAAACAAATTTCATTTTTTCTTCGATATCTAGATCGATCATGACATTCTTTTATGCTCGCTTCTGCATTACCAAAATCTGTTAACGAGCCAGACATTACTTGCAAAACTTGTAGTATATACAAATAATAAATGGAATCGATTGAGTTAGTATTAATCTTCCAGTATGAAATTTTCTCTGAAATCTCATCCAAATGAGGCGAAGTCGGCAGTATGCGAATTGCATCAAGCCACATACTTAAGTCCTTGTCTTGCTTTCCCTGTCTAAGATTGTCTTCTAATAACTCAACAATTCTATTAATGTGTTTTGGATTTAAATCAGCCCACTTATGATTAACTTGCTTTAGTCTCGTATAAATAATAGAGCGTCGTATTGAAAGTTTATCGAATGGCGCAATTTTTTCACTATCAAGTAATATGTTCCATTTCTGTAAGGCATCCTCGACATTTCCATATATAACATCCAACTCCGCTTGACAATTAGCCTCAAATCTACTTCTATGATCTTCTTGCCTAATACGCCTTACTTGATCGAGCAGGTAAGATGCATTTTCAAGAGATTCTCTCAGCCATTTTGGAGATTGTATAAAAGTTATTGCATCAATAGGATTGTTGTTAAAATACTTGGCAGCATGATTCAATATTTTAATAATCATTTGCACTTCGCTAATATAGCCATGCTCATCAATTGGATTAAGCTCGCGATTTTTTGCAAAACTTAACGAAGCCTTTTCTGCTTCTTGTACTATTTTAGCTAAGAATTCTTTTTCATCTAGTTTATCCTTGTAAATTAAATTATATAATTTATTCCTTATTGCCATTCCTTTCATGTGATGAATCAACGGATCATTATCATTTAAGTCAAGCGCCCTATCAATAGCTAAAACTGCTTCATCAAAATCCTTTTTTATCACACTATAAAACCTTCCAAGATGAGCCCAGAATTGAGGTTCACCAGGGAACATTTCAGTTAGATAACGAAATACAGCTAATTTTCCATTATCGTCGTTAATATCCTCAATAAAATTTGAAAACGACGATTTTTCAGTTCCGAGTAACTCATCGTTATCTCTGAAATAAAAAACCCTGCACATTAGCTCAATGCTTTCATCGGAAGGCGGTGCATCAAGATTACCTCGACAAAAAACAACAAACTCCTTTGCCCATGTAGATAAGCCCTGCTTCCAAATATGATCAAAATTATTATTTCCAAAATATTCTGGCGAAAATAAATATGATAAGCATTTTCTTGCGAAAATAACATGACTGATTCGCCATCTACCAATTTCATCGTACACTATTAAATCATGAACCCTTGAGTCAAAAGCCTTATCTAACTCGACATGAAGAGTTGCAGAAATATTTAGAAGCTTATGAAACCAATTTGGTGATATGCTTCTTTGCCCATAATAATAAGCAATTGATAAAAATATGACTATACGTTTTTGCGCATCACCGATATTATCAAGTCGATATTTTACATAATTATCTATACCTTGATAGTCATCTCCGAACATAAGAAAACCGAGCGAGAACGGAGTGCAATCTTTTTTAACTTCCTCCTTTAGTTGATTTAACTTATCGCTAGAAATTTCTTTTGAAAGCAAATAGTAGAAGTTATCTTTTTCGTTTTTTGAGAGTTTGTCGCTTAACGTTCTTGTATTTTTTGATGCTTTCTGAATAGAGGGTAAATCAAATTTACGCAGCACCTGCAATATGACAACTGGCAAGTATGAAGAAGCTATCTTTTCATATAAAGCATCAGCCTGTCGGTCTGATATAAGTCCTCCATCTATCAATAGCAGAACAGCAGATTGAGATATATCAGCAACATGACTTAGCCGTATCATGGTTTCCAATGGATCTTTCATATCTTGCAATACAATACACGGATATTCCTTGTGCTGATTCCATAATATTCGACGCGCTACTGTTGTCCCCCCAGCACCAGGTATATGATATAAATTTATTCTCAAGTGCCTTCTATTTCTAAGAGCATCTATAATCAGCCTTTCAAGCTTAACGGTTTCATCTCTGTCAACATCATGTCGATACTTTAGATTGCCCCACGATATTTCGTGACCACGCAAAAAGTCTAAATAATTAATATTTTCGGGGAATGCATCATCTCCAACGCCTAAATGCACAATTTCAAGCTCTTCCTTTAACCAAGGTATTTTTTGTTTCTCAATTGATATAGCTGTGCCTGTTGAAGATGGTATTGAATAACTGCCTTTTTGAAAGTCCAATACCTTTTGACAGTTTTCAAATGTTTGACAAAGGTGTAACAAAGGCATTTGCAAAAAATCAACTCCATAATTATTCACAATACTTTCGATTGACGAATATTTCTCAGGTGAAACTACTATAAAAGATACATTATCTTGATAAGTCGAAACTAAAGAATCTAGAATTGTAGTCAAATAATCTGAAATTAAACCATTTTCTAAAACCATCAAAACTTTAATAGGCTTTGCATTTCCAATGGCTTTGGATATACGTTCTACCTGCCTTCTAAAATCTCCACTATATTCTTTTAACCATGTGATTCTTTGTTGATTTGACAACAAAGTTTCGTTGCGCCCCGATAATCCAGATGCAAAATACCAATATGTGCCGAACGAGGCATGTATAGCTGGCGTCTCACCTTTAACAATAATATTTAAGCTCTGCCGATCTACCAAGTTATCCTTGCAACTAGACAATAGTCCGCTGTTCTGGCTATCGGGGTCAAAATCAACAACAAACGTCCAGTTAACGAAGCCGAAGTTTTGAAGGAGCGAGTCTGATTTAAGATTACTTAGAGGCGAAGTTATCAAAAAATAGTAATATTTATCAGAATCAAAATCTCCCATTGCTGACAAGAGAATTTCATTTTGAGTATATGATTTTATACCTGAGTAAAAAATCTTATCTTTTTCTCTGAACCATCTATAGATCTCCTCTTCTTTTCTGGAACCTTTTAATGCTTCGGTGTTTTTACTGCCTTCCCGGTAGTATAGAGCATCTTTCTTTAAGGTTTTTTCATAAAAATCTTTTAAACCAACACTTATAGTATTGGCTATAGGTATTGTAAATATAACAAAATTTTTTTCATTGTAATTAAAAAAATCATAATCAAAGCTCGGGGTATAGCTAACCAGAGAATCGAATTGGCTTCGTAAATCTGCATCATCAGGAATATTATTAAAATCTATTCCAATAAATTCATTATTGTTATCACACCCCTTCTTTACACCCAATATTATGTAGGCATTTGTTTCTCGCGGCGTATTCCACATGCTTATAATATCTTTTACAAATTCAGCTCTCGCCTTATCCTTATTTTTGTTCGAATTTGAAAAATACATTTCGCTTTTAAAGTCAATAAAGTCCTTTTCATTTAAGTTTATTAATTTTTCAAATGTTTTTAAATCCATATAATCATCCTAATATTTCTCATATAATAAACTACGGTAGGTGTAGGATTCGCGGAACGACAGCGAATGGCATCCTACCTATCTAACTACAAATATCATAAATCGACAAAAATCTGTTGACGTTAAGTCAATACGCCTGCACTCCAAACTTCAATAACAACCTCGGCAAAATATCGTCCAGATTCAGCACGTCCTTGTCGGTCAGTTCAATCAGGTTGAAATTATATTTCTGGTAAATGGCGAGTTTTTCCTGTTTTCGGGCTTGATATTTGACGTCGTTTTCGTAACCCCAGAATTCGATATAGACCTTGCCGGTGGGGATGTAAAAGTCGCAGTACATTTCTTCTTCTATCGGCAGTTTGCGCTCGTAGGCGTGGACGATTTCCGCCATGTACATCCAGTTGTCGATCAACATTTCCGCCTTGGAGCGGACGAAGTGGCCATCGGTGGTACGGTGGGTGGCTTCGAATTTGTGACGGAAGCTGCCCATTTTGTCGGCGTCGGTTTTGGGTTTGTCGACGCCCTTGATGTTATCGACGTTGTCTTTCAGCGCGCGGTTGCGGGTGATTTTTTCCGGCCAGCGCACGTAGGGTATACCGGAACGGCTGTCTTCGCCTTGTTCGGCGCCCATCGCCAATCCTTGCTCGGTGACCAGCCAGCCTTTCAAGCCTTTTTTGATCCAGCCGAGTTCCGACAGGATGTAATTCATTTTGTTGGCGGACAGTTCGAAGTGTTGCCCCAACACGGTGGCGGTTAGCAGCTTAGCCGCTTCCGGTTTGGCATCGGCGGTTGGCAATTGGAAATCCTCAGGCCAGGCGACGTATTGGCCGTATTTACCTGTCAGGTAGACACCGCCGGCGGCAGTGCCTGCGTCGGTTAACTGCCATTTGTCCTCTTGTTTCTCGATTAGGCCCAGTGCAGTCAACTGCCCGAACATTTGCTCTTGGGACACGCCGCGCAATTTGGCCAGTTGGGTGGTAGATAGGCGTTTCTCGTCACTCATCTCTGTAGTTCTCTAGTTAGATCGGACCAAGTTTAGATCATGCCAAGCGTTGCTCTTAGTCGGCGCTGACTGTTGATTTAACCTTGGCAGCTTTTAGATCGATAAATTGCTCGGTGTGGGAACAGGAAAACGCTGCGTTTTTTCGGTAATGCGAGCAGCCCCAGAATTGGCCATGCGGTCCTTTACGCAACACCATGGCGCCTTGGCAACGCGGGCAGATCGGTTCGACAAAGTCGCAAAGGCGATTCTCACAAACGCGAAAGCGGCCTTGGGTTTTAAAACCGCTACCACACCATTGACAAGCCCGCTGCGTGTGATTGCAGAGTGGATATTGGTTGCAGCCAAAAAAGCTGCCGTACTGGCTATCTCTGGGTACCATCCAACCGGTTTCGCAGGCCGGACAGGGAATATCGGCGATCTGCTCTTGAAAGCCGGGCCCTGTAAATTCGTCGATGCTGACGGCATAGTCGCCGTCGACTAATTCCCTGACGAATGGCGACGGGTTCAGGCCGTTGGTGACCAAATAGACGTGATGCCGCGCCCGTGTGAGTGCTACGTAGAACAGGCGACGCTCTTCGGCATGTGCGAAGGCCTCAGCTTGAGGCAGCAATAATTCCAGCAAGGGATGGGTGGCTTTTTCCGACGGAAAGCCGTGTTCGCCCTTCTCCAAGCCAAACACGATCACGTAATCGGCTTCTTTGCCTTTGGAGGCATGTACCGTCATGAAGTGCAGTGACAATTGCGGATAGCGGCGCTTTAAGGCCGCGACATCGGGCCGTTTAAAGTTGAAGCGGGCTAACAGCAACACGCTGGCGGATGGCTTGGCCTTGCTGGCGATGGCATCGAGTGCCGCCTGGATGCCGGTCAAATCCTGATCGGTTTTGATGAGGGATACGGCGGGCTGTTCGACAAGCCGTAAGCTACGAATCTGTTTGTCGATTTGGCTTGGGTTTTGGGTGACAAAACGTGACGCCACTTCACCGATTTTGTTATTGAAGCGAAAGGTTTGATCCAGCACGCTGGTTGCCGTGTCGCCAAAGTGGGCTTGAAAGTCTTTGGTCAGTGCGACATCGCTGCCGGTAAAGCGGTAGATGGATTGCCAGTCGTCGCCAACGCCAAATAAGCTGGCTTCCACTTGCTGGGCCATCAAGGCTTTCAGTAAGCGTGCCCGGCTGGCGGAAATATCCTGAAACTCGTCCACCAGTAAATATCTGTATGGCGATTGAAAACGGCCGGATTCGACGTATTCGATGGCCCGACCAATCATGTCGTCAAAATCGATGGTGGCATTGTCGCGCAACCGTTGCTGATAGCCTTGGTAGATCGGTTCGAATAAATGCGCGGCGGCGCGCATACGTTCCTGGTCTTCATGCTTGTCGGCTTTTTCGACCAGTTGTTTGATGCTGAGGTAAGCCGCTTTGAACAAGCTGAGGATTTGTGCCATCAGTTTGCTGAATTCCGATACTCGGCCCAGCTGATTCAGTTGGTCGAGTATTTCGTTTTGCGGCAAGGGTTTGAACTGAACGCCGGCAGCTTGTAATTTTTCGCTGAGTACTTCGGTCAATCGCCCTTGTTGTTTCAGGTAGCTGAAGGTTTCAATCAGCGGTGTTTGATATTTTGCGTGTAGCGCCCGTTTCCAGGCCATGCCAGCAAGGTAGTTTGTTTGGTCTATAAAAGGCGGCGTTTGATTTAGTTCGTTAACGGCAAAGTGTTCGATGTAAATGCCGTAAGCTGGTAGAAAGAAATCCGGTTGGTAGACGCGGTAATCCGGACCGGAGGTGTTAACCTGGTAATTGGCCTCGTATTGATAAGCAATCCCTTGTCGATACAAGAAATTGGCAATCTCGCATTCCTCGTAGCTTTTGACAAGCTCGCCTTGCAGTGTACGAATATCGTTTTCGAGGATGTAGGCATTGTAAGCGCCTAAACTATTGAAATTGAATTGGCTTTTGTAGGGATAGGCAAAACGTAGAAAATAGGTCAACAGCCGCGAGCGATAGCGTTCATCTTCCAGCAGGCTTTGAATTTGACTATCGACAAACGCAGCACGCAGGACGTCGTCTTCCGCCATTTTGTCAATGGCCGGCCTAGCACCTTCAACCTGGCTAATGATGTCTAAACCCAGGCCATGAAAGGTTTTCACTGTCAGGTTTTGAATCCCTAATTTCGACCGGATGCGTTCGCCCATTTCATCCGCCGCTTTGCGGGCATAGGCCAGCATCAAAATTTGTTCGGGTTTTGCCAGACCAGCTTTGATTATATAACCGGCGCGGCCGATCATGGTACTGGTCTTACCGGTACCCGCGCCGGCCAGCACCAGGTTGTGCTGTTCGTCGATGATGCAAGCCTTGCGTTGCGCTTCGGTCAGCGGGTTGGTTTCGACCTGATCAAAAAAATCCCTGAACAGCTGGGCTTGTCGATCGATAAACGCCTGATTGAAACAGCTGATCTGCTCATCCATGTTGTCTATTAACGGACGGACATGCTGATAGTCTTGATGCAACTCGCTCGGCAAATACTGTAAACCATCAGGACGCTTCAGGCCCGCCGCTAACGTAGCATGGCGTTTAATCCAATGAGCCGCCAAGGTACGGCGAATATAATGCTGGCCGGAAAAGATCAATCTGGCTTCTTGGGCTGCTTGTATCAGGGCAGGGGCAAACTCTTGGTAGAAACGCTGGATGCGTTGATTGACGTGGCGTTTCATCGATACTTGTAACAATGCCGACTGCTTTTTATCGACGCCGCCAAAGCGTAAGGTCTGGCCATCTATCTGAGAAATCAACAACGTGTCCCAAAACCAACCGGACTCGATGCCAATAGCTGGCTGAATACTCAGCACATGATGTTGATGCTTCTTTTGAAACTTGTCCGTCAACACTAGCGTTTCTTGGTCGAGAGCAAAGGCGTGAAAGCGACGATCGTTAGCAAACCACTTGGCCCATTGACTCAGTTGGTAACGTGGTAAGTGGTTAGGCGTTGGCGTCTGCATATATCCTTAATTTATTTAAATCCGCTTGCCGAGTCAGCACTACCAAGTAACGAGAGTGGCCAAAAAGACGAAATTAGCATTTTTAAGCCGGTGAAAGCAAAGTAAAAACCGACGCAAGCCGATTTCGTCTGACTTTGTCGATGGCCGTTTTAGTCATCTGTGGCATCTGCAATCGGCTTGGTAGTACACAGTGGCTTTGGCGGCTGACCCGGTTTATCGGTCCACTCCCAGATCACGCATAACGCCAGCCAATAGGCATGAGCGGTTTTCGGTGCCAGGTCGCGGTGGGCTTTCCAGAAGGCAATGACGTGGCGTTTGCCGATTTCGTGCAGGTTATGCGGCCTTTCCGTCTGTTCGATAAATTCCACGAACTTGATCATACGGCCAACCTGCAAGCGACGATGGGCTTTGGCGCCCTGGCGGACATAGTGGTGGGCCAGAGCCTGGATCTGTTTAACCAATATAGACACACACCACCTCCAGACGCTCATGGCCTAATTCCTGAGACAGGATGCTTCGGGCACGTTGGTCCAATGCTTCAGCGGCTTCCAGACTAATGCAGAGCTGCGCTGCCATGTAGCTATGCCAGTTAGATTTGGAGATTGTCGTATTGATGGGCGCCGGTACGCCGGTTAATGCCTGATAGCGCTGCTGGGCGTAATGATGTCGTTGGCCGTGAAACTGAAATCGCTGTTGTTGCGCTTGGCGATAGCAATGGTCGCGAAAATCGACATAGCGCAGATTAGCGGGAATCATCGACGGTCCATCCTGCAGACTGGCTGCTGTTTCCAGTGCCGCCAAGGCTTCTGCGGATACCGGCACTTGGCGCCGTTTGCCGCCTTTGGTGCCACTGAAGACTGTGATGCGCTGTTCCCGTTGTGCCTGGCGAAGCGCTTTTTGCGCATCCAACAAAGCCGATTCCTTGAAACGCAAGCCTAATGTCCGTTGCAGATTGAGCAAGACGGTAATGCGTTCGTCGTCGACGCTGATTTGCAACTGTTCGTGCTGCAACTGTGGCATGGCTTTGCTGGTTTCCGGAATGTAGCGCCGCTTGGGTATGCCGCAATCACGCGTTGGACTGACCGTCTGCCATTCACCTTGCGTTGCAGACGTCATGATGCTGTTGACTGCCGAGACGTACAGTTGCGCGGTCGAGGCTTTCAATTCGTCGCGTTCCACTCTGGCTTTCAACGCCAGGCCATAAGCCATCACGTGCTCACGGTTGATGTTTTCCATGCGTTTGATACCTTGGGCCTGTTCCAGCCATTTGGCAAACACCGACCAGCGCTCGGCGAGTGTGCCGCGCGTGGCGAAGGCCTTGCCCGATTGATGGGCGCAGGTTTTTCCGGCTCGGGTCAGATTGCGACTGCCAAGACCGAGATTGCGGCCTCGCTTTCGACTCGCCATCAATGGTTTTGGCGCTTGGTCATCAGGAGGACTGACACGCGCGCCTGTGCCAGTCTGGTTTACTTGGTATTCGTCAGGTCGATCGATTGGCATGGTTAACCTCCAGAAAAAAGTGGGCAACAGACTCCCTTGTCCAAAGCGGACTGGGACTGATTTCATGGGCAACGCCATGCGCATCAGCAGTCGGCTTTGAACAAGGGAGCCGGGGTGGCCTTGTTAAAACAGTTTTTCTTTCGTCATGAGCGGGGGACCCCGGCTCCGACCCCACTTTGGTATACAAGGCCAAACTCATGACGATGAGTGTTGACGCACGGGTTGCCTACCCGGCGGAGGTGTATACCCAGTGTGAGGTGCGCGGCTTATGACTCGCTGCGCAGGCGAGATATTTTGTGTCGGTCGGTGACGAACTCGGGGTGCTGGCCAGACGCATTCAGCGTCCAATTACGACGCTAAACTCGGCCCCTTACACGTTCGAGACAGACTGACCCGGCAAAACCCGCGATTATCATGCAGGTATCCGGTTGATTTACTTAATGGAAATGCTTGAATCCCGTTCTGTTTCTGTTTTTTAGAAACGGCGAAACAGTGGGCTTAGGTATGTACCGGAAGACATTCTTAGAACGTCCAGGTATGTCATTGAAGGGAATCCAGATCTAATCCGCGTGACGATATCGGTTGTTAAGCCGGCAAACGCGACTGCCGGTGGCACAGACCGATCTGAAAACGGGACGACGGGATTCTAAAAGACGTTCAATCGCCTTGCTCTGGTGGGCAGGCAGTCGCCTGTCGCCGATCCAGATGGGGACGATTGATATAAAACCATAGCTATAAGTTTGCCACCACTGAACCGGTCAAACGACCTTTCAGTATCCATTTTGCGGAACCGGGGTTCCAGACAAAATTTCTGCGCGCCTGCAAACGCGCAATGGCAACACCGCCTTTCGAAACTCTACTCGCGCGGTCTATTGGTTTGCGCCATCAAGGAGCTTTGGAATAATCAGCGATCAGCAGACGATCGTTGATGAATATAAACAAGCTTCACTATCGACAGCGACCGCGCATTTCATCAAGGCGCATTTTCCCTGCCGACCCAGATAGAGCGTTTTCAAAACTCCATCTGCACCAAAAAAATATATTTAAGCGTGGACGCATTGCCCTAAGGCCCAACGGACACAGTACATCCAGCGGCGTTCCTCTGCCACCCCACTAGGGGCTATATAGCTGGTACTTCTTCGCTTTTTATACTGCCGAAGTGCAGTCTATGAAAATTTCGTCCCGAAAAGTTCTACGTGCGGGGCTATTTTGGGGTTGAAATTAAGCGACTGTCAAATGGTTTTTTCATTTTATTTCAATTGCTTAAGTGATGAATACAGGCTGGACGGCGTTGGATTTTATTGGACAATTCAGATTTAACGACATGAATGACTTTCGCACCAACCGCCATTGAAAATCGGGGTATTAAAAACTGGGGTGACGCCAAAATCGATTTCGATAAGAGAGAGACCTCGATGATCTGGAGGCTTATTTTATTTATAGACATCGTCTGCGAGTAATACCGGTAACACTAGGTAATCCGTCGACATATCCTTTGCAGCCTACACCAGACAAGGTGGTAACACCGGTAATACCAGTAATCTCATTTTCAACAGTTACAGTGCTCGGGTGTTCCCAGAGTCGCAATGCAGGCTGCGTGATGTTTAAACAGGTCCTTTATCGCTCAATAAATGATATATTTATGATCGATAAAATCATTTTGTATTAATCATGATCTGGAATTGGCAACTGGCGGGTTGGCCGCGCTTCACCTACAACGCGACGCAGCTGGACGATTTTGAAAAGCGCTTGTTGCTCGGCGCCGGTGTGTCATTCGGCGCGATCAAGCATTTGTCTGAAGACGACAAGCGGCATTTGACCATCGAGCTAATCAGCAATGAAGCCTTGAAAACGTCAGCCATTGAAGGCGAATATCTCAACCGGGACAGCCTGCAATCTTCGATTTGCCGTCAATTCGGTTTAACCACCGATCATCGAAAAGTCCCGCCAGCCGAGCAAGGCATCGCGGAGGTTATGGTCGATTTGTACCAGCATTTTTCTACCCCACTAAGTCATGAGCAGTTGTATCGCTGGCACACTTGGATTACGGCCGGTCGTAGCGACCTACAGGATGTCGGACGGTATCGAACACACGACGACCCGATGCGAATTGTCTCAGGTCCCATTTATGCGCCCAAGATCCATTTCGAGGCGCCGCCATCCTGCCAAATGACGCCGGAAATGGATCAGTTCATTGATTGGTTTAATAGCACGGCACCTGATGGAAACACGCCCTTGCCGACCTTACAGCGCGCGGGGATCGCGCATCTTTATTTTGTCAGCATCCATCCGTTCGAAGACGGTAACGGTCGCATCGGTCGCGCCATTGCCGAAAAGGCATTGGCCCAATGTCTGGGGCAACCGACATTAATCGCCCTGGCATTTACCATCGAACGCCACCGTAATGCGTACTACACCGCTTTGGAAATGGCTAACAAGCAAATCGACGTGACTGATTGGCTGGTTTATTTCGCCGAATTGGTAATGGCCGCTCAGGAATACACCCATCAATGGATCGATTTCTTAATTCAAAAAACCAAACTCTACGACCACGTGCGTGGGCATCTGAATCCGCGACAGGAAAAAGCGTTGGCGAGAATGTTTCGGGAAGGTCCGGATGGCTTCACCGGCGGACTCAGTGCAGACAAATATCGCAGCATCACGGGGGCACCTTCAGCAACGGCCACGCGTGATCTGCAGGATCTGGTCGCCAAGGGCGTATTGTTTAGAACGGGAGAACGCAAACATACGCGCTACTATTTGAACTTAACCGGAACACTACCTTAAAGCCTGATTACCCTGCTCGCAATACATAGTCCAGTCGGCCATGAGCTGAGATCGCTTTTCCATCAAATCGCCTCGGCGATACGCGGCCTCTGCCTGATTTTTAATCGTGTGGGCTAATGCCATTTCAACTACTTCATTGGGATAATGGGTTGTTTCAGCAGCCCAATCCCTAAAACTAGATCGAAATCCGTGAACCGTCAGTTCCGGTAGGCCCATGCGTTTTAATAGTTGCAGCATGGCCATATTCGACAAACCTCTTTTTAACCCAGGAAACACAAATTCATTCGTTTTGAGTAGACTCATCTCCTGAACGATAGCCATTGCCCGAGGCGACAAGGGCACTCGATGAGGTTTGTTGGCTTTCATCCGTTCGACGGGAATGGTCCACGTCTGACTGATAACATCTATTTCATCCCAAGTTGCGCCAATGGATTCATTGGTTCGGGCAGCGGTAAGGATCGTAAATTCCAGACATCGCGCGGCTATGCCTTGTTGATTTCTTAGTTTTACAATAAATTCCGATATATCCGTGTAAGGCAATGCGGCGTGATGTTCGACATTTTGAACTTTGGATGGTTTAGGTAATATCTTGTCAAGATGACCACGCCATCGAGCTGGATTTTCACCTTCTCGATATTTGCTTACAGTCGCCCAATCCAGCACCGTTTCGATGCGACCTCGCAATCTGCTGGCCGTTTCATTTTTGGACGTCCAGATTCCTTCAAGACATTTAACAACCAGTGCCGTATCGACTTCCGCGACCGGGAGTTTGCCAATGGTTGGATATGCGTACTGTTCTAGGGTATTGGACCATTGCTGAGCATGCTTAGGATTTTTCCAGCCATGGCGATTAATTTCAATGTAAGCGGAGGCACATTCTGCAAATGTCATTGACTTGGCGACGGACAAATGAAGCTCGCGTTCAATTTTCCGTTTTTCGACCAGAGGATTCAGACCTTGCTTGAGCAGCTTTCGGTACTCAGATGCTTGCTCCCTGGCTGCTTCCAGCGAAATATCGCCAAAACTACCCAGACCAATCTCGGTAGCCTTTTTATTCCTGACAAATTTGAAAATCCAGCTTTTTGAAAGTGTCGGACTAACCTGTAGGTAAAGACCACCACCATCACTGTGATAACCGGGAGTTTTGATTGTCACAACCTTGCGTGCGTTCAGCTTATTCAAAATCCGACTCATAAATCCTACCCTACTTCCTACCCTACTTTCGGCATCGGATTGGAGTATATTTTATCAAACCAAGCTGGACAATAAATTTGTAACTTATCGTTTTTTAACAAGAATTTAGGACGATAAAAAACAATATCGGACTTTTGTTAGGCGGACTAGCTCTCCGCCATACACTTTAAAGGCCTTGATTTTTCAAGGCCTTTTTTATTTTAAAGACTCAGATAAACAACATTTTCTGCAAATGACTCCCGACTGGGCACAAAACCCAATCTACTAAGCAAGCGGAAATGTTTATTTCCCGTTTATCGTCGCCTGTTCAACAATATGCTTTGACGCTTCTTCCAGCAAAATCAGCGTCGATGTTTCCTCGCCGCCTAAATTTCGGAAAGCCTCGTATTGGGTGCCGGGCGCAAATTCCAATCCGGTAAAACGCTCGGCGCCGTCGTAGTCGACTAACAGCTTGCCGCTTTTTATGTATTTTGCATTGTAGACCAACGATCCCCTGCCCGCGCCGAAACCTACCGTCAATCGTAATGCGGCATTGCCCGGATCAAATGCCGAAATCGCCACATCCAGCTGCGTAGCATTCTCGTCGGTGACAATATTAAATCCCGCCGTTAATAAAGAAGCCTGAATATAACGCCTGAGTTTATCGACAATCTCCAAGTTCTCGCCGCTTACATCAAGCTTAATGTCCTTGCCGTAACTCGAAACGTTTTCCGAAGATATTGTTTTCAGTTGGTGAGTCGAACACGCGCTTAAGATCAATAGCGATAGAATCAAAGACAGTAATTGCACATTTACCTCAGTTTTTAAAATCCGTATTGCGTTGGCTCGATACAAAAAAACATTTTAATAAAGCATGCGTCGATCAAGCGACCGATGCGCTTCACTTTGTGAAGCACATCCTAAGGCCCTGGATTGCATGCCAACATTGACACATTGCCCCCCTGAATGCATTTCCAAAGGATGCGAAGGCACTCCCCATGAAGTCGGATGGATATAAAAATGTCAGGGATGCACCCACCCAGCTTTCGAACATACCCTCGCGACTCTCGAAGGCACATCCAGCAACCTTGACCGCACCTCCAACACATTTATCCATGCCCTCACGGCTTGCGGCCACACCTTCCGGATATTTTTATATGCGTCCGGGAAGTTTTTATACATCTCCCAAGCCATTGGGAGTGCATTCGCGGGATTATTAGATACGCCCGGAACATCCGGAGATGCATTGTTTACAACTACCGATGCGCTCAACGTTGTTCAGCACATCCTAAAAGGAGACAAGTTTCCGTATGCGACGCCGAGTATTGCCCTGGTTCCCAAACTCCAGTTTGGGAACACCATCTCGAAAGCTCCAGCTTTCGTTGATTTAATCGGGAAGCTAGAGCTTCCAAGACCGAGTAACCAAGCGGGAGCTTGGTTACCAGCCCAGACGGCGCAGAACGTCCGGGGATACCTACCCAGCTGATTTGCCAATCACCGCCGGCAATTGCTTGGGCGCCTTGATGCGCAATTGTTTATTGATGTTATAGCGCCCGAACACCACCTCGATATCGCCTGTTGCCACCCCAAACTCTTTGGCCAGGAAGCGCACCATATGATCGGTGGCCTTGCCGTCCATCGGCGCGGCGGTGACGCTAATCTTCAGTTGCTGACCCTTGGGTTTGCCGATTGCATCCTGCTTGGCGGATGGCGTACCGAGCACATTCAGCACCAGCACGTCGCCATCCCAGCCGCAAAACGAATCCATCACCAATCCCTTGCCCGCTTCCTTAGCCCCGCCCTTCGCTTTGATTTTTTTAGGTTTTGCCATGCTGTCGATTAATTCCAGAAAAATGCGTGTTTAAAAATGAATAACCAACGCGGTCTTTGCAAGACGACGCGGAGCGTCTGGGAACGCACACCTTATCGCGTTTCCAAAGGACGCGAAGGCAATCCCCATGAAGCCGAAGGCACATAAAAATGTCACGTAGGCACCCACCCAGCTTTCGAACATACCCTCGCGTATCTCGAAGGCGCATTCAGCGACCTTGACCGCACCTCCAACACATTTGTCCGTGCCCCCAAAGCCGGCGAGCACACATTCGGGATATTTTTACATACGCCCGGGAAGTTTTTATACCTCTCCCAAGCCATTGAGAGTGCGTCCACGGGACTATTAGATACACACGGGACATCCGGATATACATTATTTAATACAACCGATGCGCTTCACGTTGTTCTGCACATCCTAAAAGGCGACGAGTTACCGCATGCCACGCCGAACATCGGAGATTTTAGCGGAGATAGCACATAGGCACGATTAGGCCCGCAGCGCGGGCAAGCCCGTCGTTCCCACGCAGCGCATCGGAACGAGGAATTCTTCAAGGGGTTGGTTTACTCCCGTATGCCGCGCCGAGCACCGGAGGTTTTGCCGAGAATGGCCCGCGGGGGAGCGGCAGGGATGCCGCTCGTTTTCGGAGGGGCAGGAAGCCCCTTCCGAAAACCCTCGGCAAATACCCACAGGGCACAAGAGCGAGGAGCGCAGGAAACAAGCAGCATTCGGGTCGCCTTTTCTTTGGATACTTTCTTTTGGTCACGCACAAATTCGCCTGAAGCAAATTTGAACAGCCCATAGGCTGGCCCGAAGGGCGAAAACCAGGGATGGTTTTCGTAGCGAAAGCATCGCGGTTGCCGGTCTGCAAACCGGCGTTAAATCAAGTTTTACGCTAGCGAATCATTGTTGGTCCAAATTGGTAATCCCGCCTGAGCACAAAAACCGTGCCCGCCTTTACGAGACTAATTAATTGAATCCACGATGCATTACAAAAAAATGATTATTATGTTTTTCCAGAAGCAAAAGATCCGAAAAATTAAGCATCCATTCAAATTTCAATTTTTTCGGCGTTGTTAAGTTATTACTCGCGTACAAATCACGTACATATTCCATGCTATCCAGCTTTGAATCGATCTGATAAATAATCCTGGAATATTGATCTGCTGTTTCGACTACATGAACTGGGTGGCCTGACATTGCGATTTGCGTAGCGAGAACAACAGTACCGGACGGAGCTCCACGAGTAATGTAGGAGTCGAACATTGCCCAGAGCCGTTTTCGCTCATCGCTCATGGATTTATCAGTAAATTCAAAAACTGAATGATCGAATATGCCCATTAATGTGAACATTTCCCGGGATACATTTGCAAATACCAATTCGTTAGTTCGCTCAACATATCCGTTTCGCTCTGATTTCATACCAAGATGAAAATGATGAAACCCCATAGTGTTCAACAGAAAATCTTTATCCACCCATCGATCGACACCATGCTCCGTTTCTGACGTTGATGGCATATATCCACGAGTTTGTGGCAATGTAGAAAGATGTGGATTTAAATTATCGCCATCTCTGACTTTTTCAAGCAGCGCATAAACTTGATGTTTGAGGTCGCACCATCTCCGATCACTCATGACCGCCGGCTCTATTAAAACCTTGCGCGGCTTAATTGCAACGTATCTGATTACCCAATTGAGATAATGAATAAGCAAGTTCCCTAAAAACATTCCATCAAGCAAGTCTTTAGTTTCACGATTGTTGGGAAACGTTGGCAGCGCCGCGATAACTTCTCGTCGTAATTTCTTGACTCGTTTGGATTCTTCCATAAAGGATTACTTCAGTTCTGCATCTTCACATTATGCTTCAAGGCGAAACTGAACCGAACCAGTCAATATCTCTAAGCCGCCTGCAACTCCCTCAACGGCAAATGCAAAACCGCTAAATTTTGAATATCCGCTTTTTGACTTGCATGTTGAACATCGATCCCCACCAATGCACCGTTTTCGTCGAAATCCAATACCACACCATCACTGACTTCATCCGAATCGACCGAAGGCCTGTCGGCTAAATGAATGTAAAGAGAATCTGTCGCTTCGTCGTAGCTCAATTTCATGGTTTAAATCTCCGGTCGGGAAAGGCGTTGTGGATGGTTATGCCATCGGACAAGGTAACAACACGCAAATACTTATTTAATTCGGATACGAAAAACCAGTGACGAATTCTACCGTCTTCTTGAATTTCGCGGCGAAACGGTTCGGACAATGCAGATTGGCACCATTCGAGTCTGATGTAAGGCCTTTTTTGCAACACATCGCTACGAAAATACTCGGTCGTCGCTATCTCAATCATCGTCGGATTATAGCGAACCGCACCAAATTAACCACACTTCGACTCCCCACAATTCAAACAAGTCATACACCCATCCATCAACACCATCGCCTTAGTCGAACATTTCACGCATAACACCGCTTTTTCCGGGAACGCCTGCCCCTCGGTCGTACCATGCTGGGCTTCAAACTCCCGGCGCTTTTCGTCGACCAATTGCTGGTGATGATCGCTGAGTTTTTCCGGCTTGATCATGCCGATGTGTTTCATGTGCGATTCAATGGCGTGGCCGATCTCGGCGACCAGGGACGGCATGAAGACCCCGCCTTTTTTGAAATAGCCGCCCTGCGGGTCGAATACGGCCTTCATTTCTTCCACCAAAAAGGTGGCGTCGCCGCCTTTACGAAACACCGCCGAAATCAAGCGGGTCAGCGCCAGCACCCATTGAAAATGCTCCATGTTTTTGGAGTTGATGAAGATTTCGTAAGGTCTGCGTTCCTGATGCACCGTACCTTCGTTCAAGATGATGTCGTTGATGGTGATGTACAGGGCATGCTCGGACTGCGGGGTTTTAATCTTATAAGTGGAGCCGAGCAGCATCTCCGGGCGCGCCAGATTTTCGTGCATTTCCTCCAGCGACGGTTTTGCCACTTCGGCTTCCGCCTGGGCAGCTGCTTCCAGGTTTTCTTTGGTCAGCACTTTGTAGCCGACGATTTTTTTGTTGATTTTGTGTAGGGTCATGGGGGTATCTCATATTCTGTGTAGGTTGGGTTCACCCAAAGGGTGTAAAAGGCGCTAGCCGTAACCCAACACTCATAATGGCCAAATGTTGGGTTACGCTAACGCCTAACCCAACCTACATTTTTTAAAAATCAAAACTTGCCGTAATAGCCTTCTTTCAAAGCATCAAACAAGTTGGCAGCGGTGTGGGTTTCGCCATCGTATTCCACTTCTTCGTTGCCTTTAAATTCCACCACATGGCCGTCTTCCAGTGTGAACTGGTAGGTGGTGTTTTCCAGGTCGGATTCCTTGACCAACACGCCCTGAAACACTTCCGGGTTGAAGCGGAAGGTAGTGCAGCCTTTCAGGCCTTGATCGTAGGCGTATTCGTAGATGGACTTGAAGTCTTCGTACGGATAATCGGTCGGCACGTTGGCGGTTTTCGAGATGGACGAGTCTATCCAGCGTTGCGCAGCAGCTTGAATGTCCACATGCTGTTTGGGGCTGATGTCATCGGCAGCGATGAAATAATCCGGCAATTGTTGAGTCGGGTCCTGGCTGTATGGCATGGCTTGCGGGTTGATCAGTTCGCGGTAGGCCAGCAATTCAAAGGAAAACACGTCGATTTTTTCCTTGGACTTTTTGCCTTCGCGGATTACGTTGCGCGAATAATGATGGGCAAAACTGGGCTCAATACCGTTGCTGGCGTTATTGGCCAGCGACAGCGAGATGGTGCCGGTCGGCGCGATCGAGCTGTGGTGGGTAAAGCGGCAGCCCACTTCCGCCAGTTCCGCGACCAATTCCGGCAGTTCCTGCGCGACTTTTTGCATGTAGCGGCTGTATTTGGCGTGCAAAACTTTACCGGGCACTTGGTCGCCCAGTTTGTAACCGTCCGCCGTCATTTCCGGGCGTTTGTGCAGCATTTCGCCGGTGACGGTGAACAGCTGGTCCATGATAGGTGCCGGGCCCTTTTCTTTCGCCAGTTCCAGGCCGGCTTTCCAGCCTTCCAAAGCCAACTCTTTGGTGACTTGTTCGGTAAATGCCAGAGACTCTTCATTGCCGTATTTCATGCCCAACATGGTGATGGTGGAACCCAAGCCTAAATAGCCCATGCCGTGGCGGCGTTTGCCAATGATTTCTTCGCGCTGTTTTTCCAAAGGCAGGCCGTTGATCTCGACGACGTTATCCAACATGCGGGTAAAGATACGAATAGTTTTACGATAAGCTTCCCAATCAAAGCGGGCTTCTTTGGAGAATGGTTTATCGATGAAGCGGGTCAGGTTGATCGAGCCCAGCAAGCAACTGCCGTAAGGCGGTAAAGGTTGTTCGCCGCAAGGGTTGGTGGCGCGGATGTGCTCACAAAACCAGTTGTTGTTCATCTCGTTGACTTTGTCGATCAAGATAAATCCCGGTTCGGCGTAATCGTAAGTGGAGGACATGATGATGTCCCACAAGCGGCGGGCCGGCATGACTTTGGTAATGCGGCAAGCCACCAAGCCGGCGTCGTTGACCACATAGCCTTTTTTATTGGGCAGATCGCGCCAGACGATTTTGTCGGTATCGGTTAAATCCAGTTTATCGGCATTGGCTTCGCGTTCGGTAACCGGAAAAGACAGCGGCCATTGGCCGTTGCTTTTCACAGCTTCGACGAATTCGCTGGTAATCAGCAGCGACAGGTTGAACTGGCGCAAGCGGCCGTCTTCACGCTTCGCGCGGATGAAATCCACCACATCCGGGTGGGCGACGTCGAAGGTGGCCATTTGCGCGCCACGGCGGCCGCCGGCCGAGGATACGGTGAAACACATCTTGTCGTAAATATCCATGAACGATAACGGGCCGGAGGTATAGGCGCCGGCGCCGGATACATAAGCGTCTCGCGGCCGTAATGTCGAAAATTCGTAACCAATACCGCAACCGGCTTTCAGGGTCAAACCGGCTTCGTGAACCTTGTGCAGAATATCGTCCATCGAATCTTCGATAATGCCGGACACGGTGCAGTTGATGGTGGAGGTGGCCGGTTTATGATCCAAAGCGCCGGCGTTGGAGGTGATGCGACCGGCCGGGATCACGCCTTTCCGCAAGGCCCACAGAAATTCTTTGTAGTGTTTTTCTTGCAGCGCCTTGGTTTTCTCCACACTAGACAGGGCTTTGGCGACACGCTTGTAGGTGTCATCAATGGTTTCATCAATTGCTTTGCCATCCTTGGTTTTTAAGCGGTATTTGCTGTCCCAAATATCCAGGGAAGCACTTTGCAGCGGGATTTCGGTGGCGTCTTGTGTCACAACATGAAGTTTTGCGGTCATTCGTGGATTCCCTTTTCTAATTGAATGGTTATAGGCCTATCTTGCCGCTCCGGCACGGCTAAGATGTTGATGTTTATTGGATTAAAACCGAAAACAATACAGTCCGGCGATATACTGCATATAGTGTCTATGTTGAAATTCTAGCACAACATATTGTGTTGTCAGCGGGAAATTTTTACTAAATAGCCGCACTTGCGTGCTTTGTTTTTTAACTCAAGGAGTTAGCGGCGGCATTTAATTTCAATTTCCTAATTAGATGGCCTAGCCATAAGATTTCGAATTGAGCGGATGGTTTACTCAGGCGCGGGAGGAGTCGAGGTTGCCGTATCAACCAATTATTCCCGGAATGCGGACGCGCCTAACAACAGCGGACCACCACTGCATTTGGTGTTTATCGTGGGGATTGAAAATGGCGTCAATAAGACAGACAGTTCTGGGTTGCGCTCGGCCTGGGCCAGTCAAAGGGCTGGAAGTAATGGAGAGTTCGCTAAACCGCAAAGCTAACAATGGCAAGGCAAAACCCAGCTTGCCATTTTGCCGAAAATAGGAATCCGTTGCGACGAATTGGCGTAGCGCTTGCCTTAGGAATGTTGATTGGGACGCTTGAGATTACCGAATAAGAATCGTGGGAGATTCTATGTTTAACCTCCGATAGTCTGGTGGGTGCTGAGGGGTTCGAACCCCCGACCCTCGCCTTGTAAGGGCGATGCTCTCCCAGCTGAGCTAAGCACCCGACTAAAGGACGCGCATTCTATCCAAAACTGGAGCTGCTGCAAAATGTTTTGTTAACTTTGCGATGCAAATACTCGTGCCACACGTGCGGTTGCCAAGAGTTTGCATTCTCCGGACAGCCATTAGAAAAACAGCCGGTACACGCAAACCATTTCTAGAAAAAATTACACTGAAAAACTCACCCTCTCAAAACCCGCCCCTACACGCAAACTGCAAACACCGTGTGCGTCAGCTTATTTTCCGGATCTATTGAAAAATCCCGGTTTTAAGTTACCTTTATGTAGGCTTATGACTACGTAAAATGAAAGCCTGGAGGCTCATAGTGTTTCAAGCACAATTATCCAAGTTACCTTAAGACACGTTCTACTAAGCGCTAAACCCGGCGCATCGATACGGAACAATCGAAAGCAGTGACAGGGTTAACAATCCCGGCGCGAGCAGTACTTAAACCGTTATACGTTTATCGACAAAAATCTGATGAGTAAAGGCACCACTTACATACCGATTTACGATTTCTCGCCGAGCGTTAACGCCGGCCATCTAAAACAAATCCTGCCATTATTGATGCGTCATAACGTTGCTGCCAATCCCATCAACTACGCTATTTGGTACGACTATGTGGCCGGCGGCAACCCAAGCTTAAACAAAGCAGTCGACTCGTTGCTCGCCGAAAACAAGGCCTTCGATTACGACAACAGCGTCGAGCTTTACAAATCACACATTTGTAATGCGTCTTTGGAATCTTTCGAGCAAATCAACCGGCAACTGCACAAAGTCATCGAGCAAGCCACTAGCGCGATCAACGAAACTTACAACAAGGCCGAAGAGACCAACGACAGCTTTCAGAAAAAATCAGTCATCTTGGAAACTTTCTCCGCTTCAGACGGCTTGAAAACCATCTTGGAAGAAATCATTCAGGAAACCAAAGCGCTGGCGATGACCAGTCAGGCCATGCAAACCAAGCTGACCGAAGCCAACCAAGAAATGGAGCAATTGCGCACCGAGCTGGCTCAAGCCAGACAAATCGCCACCACCGACGGTTTAACCGGCTTGTTGAATCGGCGCGCGTTCGACATGACCCTGGCCGAAATCATCGAACAATCCGCACCCGATACCGCGTGCCTGTCGATGCTGGACATAGACCATTTCAAACGCATTAATGACACTTACGGCCACACTATCGGCGACAATGTCATTAAATATGTAGCAAATTTAATGAAGAAACACGCCGAGGAACATCATCACGTTGCGCGTTACGGCGGTGAGGAACTAGCGATTATCATGCCCAATACCAGCCACGAAAAGGCGGTAGAAATCTCCGAAAATATTCGCACCGCGATGGCAGCCAGCCGCTTGCAACGCAAAAACGACAACCAGTCGCTGGGCAAAATCACCTTGTCGATAGGCGTTGCCAGATTGCAATCCGGCGATAATCCGGAAAGCTTTATCGTCCGCGCAGATAACGCCTTGTATAAAGCCAAGCAAAGCGGCCGCAATCGGGTAATCCATTCATAAACCGCAGAAAAAACTAGCGATCCGTCAAGCGCTGTACCACTAAGCAACCCACCATATCGCCCTCGACGTTGACCATGGTCCGCACCGTATCCAGTATGCGGTCTATGGGTAACAGTATCGCAATGGCTTCGGTCGGGAGACCAACCGATTGCAACACCATCATCATGGTCACCATGCCGGCACTGGGGATGCCCGGCGCGCCCATGGCGGCGATCATCGTGGTAAAACACACGATCAATTGTTGCGCCAAATCCAGCTCTATGCCGGCTAAATTAGCGACAAATAACGCAGCGGCAGCTTCGTAGAGCGCGGTGCCGTCCATATTGACCGTGGCACCCAGCGGCACCACGAAACCGGCAATACCGGGTTTGACGTGCAAATGCTGTTCAACGCAACGCAAGGTGACCGGCAATGTCGCCGAGCTGGAACTGGTGGCAAATGCGGTGATTAAGGCTTCCCTGGCGCCCAGAAAAAACTTCAGCGGCGAAACCTTGGCAACTATACCTAACAACAAAGGCAACACGACCAAGCCATGCAGCATGGTGGTGCCAATGACCACCGCGACAAATTCCGCCAAACTGCTTAACAAGGCCAGATTTTGCGTCGCCAGCAACTGCGCCAGCAAAGCCATGATGCCCAGCGGCGCCAGCCGCATAATCCAGCCGACCAAGCGCAGCATCAACTCCAAGCCTTCCTTCAACAGCAGCAAGATATTGCGATAACGATCCCCTCCCACTACCAAAGCAATACCCAACAACAGTGCAAACATCACGATTGCCAGGATATTGGCCTGCGCTAGTGCCGCGAACGGGTTAACGAATAAGCCATGCAGGAAGCTGGCTACAAATTGCGCAAAGCTCATTTGCTTGGCGGCGAAGTTGGGAACAGCGTTATTGAACAAGTCCAGATTCAAACCTTTTCCCGGCTCGAATATATTTGCCGCCGCCACGCCCAGCAGGATAGCCAGAGCCATAGAGACCACAAAAAAAACCAAGGTAGACAGCCAGACTCGATGCAATTGGCCGTGCATGCGCAAATTTGCCACCCCAACCGCAATGGAGGTAAACACCAAAGGCACCAAGACCATTTTCAACAAATCCATGAATAAAGTACTCAATAGACCGCAAACGTAGATACCTTGTTTGCTAAGCGCGGCGTCCTGTCCCAATTTGGCGAATCCCATGCCCAACGCTACGCCGAATACGGCACCCAGAAAAATTTGTGTGTTTAGTGCGACTTTCAATCCGGCCTCCTGAAAATACGCTGATCGTAAAACCCCAAAGCTTAGAGATTTATCATAACAAGCCCGGCCCCCATCATCTAACAGCTCTGTCAGTGCGCGGATACGTTCCGCCGAGAGCGGCTAAGATTGGCTTTTGGCTTGTCTATTTCGGTAAAATCCGCCGTTATGACGACAATCACCGACCCACTAGAAACTTGTTTATGCGGCTCCGGCCTGGATTATGCCGACTGCTGCGGCCGCTATCACAGCGGCGAACACTACGCGCCGACTGCGGAAGCCTTGATGCGCTCGCGTTTTAGTGCCTATGCCCGGCGCGATGTGGACTATTTATTGAATACTTGGGATACCAGCAAACGGCCGGCCGACATCGACTTTTCCAAGGAAACCGCACACTGGCAAAAACTGGCGATAGTCAGCACTAAAAAAGGCAGCGGCCAAGACAGCAAGGGCATTGTCGAGTTTAAGGCTTTTTACCGACAAGACGGCGAAGACTATTTCATGCACGAAATCAGTCGCTTCGTTAAATCCAATTCCCGTTGGCTTTATCTGGACGGCGTCATCAAAGCCGCGGGCAAAGTTGCGGTAAGCACGGATACCGGCAAAAACGCGCCTTGTCCGTGCGGCAGCGGCAAGAAATTTAAGCGTTGCTGCGGGCGCTGATCTATCACTAAGTCAACGCGCCGCATCCACAAAATTCAATTGCTTCCAGGCTTCGTAGAGCACTATTGCCACGGTATTGGAGAGATTAAGACTGCGGCTCTCCTTGCGCATCGGCAAATACAGTTGCAGAGCTGCCGGATGTTGACCAAGAAATGCGGCCGGTAAGCCACGGGTTTCCGGACCGAATAACAAGGCATCTCCGGCTTTGTATCGTACCTCACTGTAACCGGTGTGGCCTTTGGTGGTTAATGCAAATAAACGTTGGGGCTTGGCTTTTTCGACGTAATCATGCAAGGAACCGTACTGGCGGATGTTCACCCATTCATGATAATCCAGCCCGGCGCGACGCAGACGTTTGTCGTCCAAATCAAACCCCAAAGGCTGGATTAAATGCAGATGCGCACCGGTATTCGCGCATAAACGGATGATATTGCCGGTATTGGCCGGAATTTCCGGCTCGAACAAGACAATATCCAGCATTGTTTCAGTATTTTTCCACGTCCACCGGGGACAATTTCCAAATCTCGCGGTTGTATTCGCTAATCGTCCGGTCCGTGGAAAATTTACCGCTGGCCGCGGTATTGAGAATACTCATTTTGGTCCAGCGCTCTTGATCACGCCAAGTTTGCTCGACCCGCTTCTGTGCTTCCAGATAACTGCGAAAATCGGCGATAGTCATCCAAGGATCGTGCGGACTTTTAATCGAGGCAATGATGTCGTCGAAAATCCCCGGCTCAAACTGATTGAAATGCCCGCATTCCAGCAAGCGCATCACGCCTTGTAAATCGCTGTCCTGATTGATGAACCATTGCGGATCGTAATGCGGCCGCATCGCCTCCACTTCGGTTTCGGTCAAGCCGAACAGGAAGAAATTGTCGGCACCGACCTCTTCACGAATTTCGATGTTGGCACCATCCAAGGTACCGATGGTCAGCGCGCCATTCATCATGAACTTCATGTTACCGGTACCGGACGCTTCCTTGCCGGCAGTCGAAATTTGTTCCGACAAATCCGCGCCCGGACAGATTTTTTCCATCGCCGATACGCAGTAATTGGGCATAAACACCAATCTCAGCTTGTTGCCTACTTCCGGGTCTTCATTAATGACACTGCCGACATTGTTAATCAGCTTGATGATTTTTTTCGCCATGACATAGCCAGGGGCCGCCTTGCCGCCGATCAAGACGCAACGATCCACCCAGTTTTGCGTATCGCCACGTTTAATCCGATCATAAAGATGAATCACATGCAGCACATTCAAAATCTGCCGCTTGTATTCGTGGATACGCTTAACCTGCACATCAAACAAAGCATCGACATTGATTTCAATGTCATGTTCTTCTTTTTTGTAATCGACCAAACGCTGTTTGCTGGCCCGATTCAAGTCGTACCATTTTTGCCTGAACGCCGCGTCCTCGGCATAAGGCGCTAATTTGGACAGCTGAGACAGGTCGGTAATCCAGCCGTCACCAATCGTTGCGGTGATAAACTCGGCCAATTCCGGATTACAGCCGGCCAGCCAGCGTCTGGGGGTCACACCGTTAGTTTTGTTATTAAATTTTTGCGGCCAGAGCTCATAAAAATCTTTAAACAAGCCTTCCTGCAACAGCTTGGAATGCAGCTCGGCGACACCGTTGACAGAAAAACTACCGACGATAGCCAAAAATGCCATCCGCACCTGTTTTTGATAACCCTCTTCGATGATGGACATCCGCGCCATGCGTGGATTGTCGCCAGGCCAACGCGCCGACACTTCAGCCATGAAGTGTGCGTTAATTTCAAAAATAATTTCCATCAAGCGCGGCAGCAAATGCTGCATCAGATTGACCGACCATTTTTCCAAGGCCTCGGGCAACAAGGTATGATTGGTGTAGGCCATCGTTTGCCGCGTGATGTTCCAGGCTTCTTTCCAAGGTAAACCGTGAATATCCATCAACAAGCGCATCAGCTCGGCCACCGCGATGCTGGGATGAGTGTCGTTGAGCTGAAAGCAGTTTTTCTCGGCAAATTTACTGAAATTATTACCGTGACGCCCCACCCAGTTGGCGATGACGTCCTGCAAACTGGCGGAGGCCAACAGATATTGCTGTTGCAGGCGCAAGGCTTTGCCGTTTTCGTTGGCATCGTTGGGATACAACACCATCGTAATGTTTTCAGCGGTGTTTTTCTCGGCCACGGCTTCGGCGTAATCACCGGCATTGAATTCCTGCAAATTGAATTCTTCCGTGGCGATGGCTTTCCACAAGCGCAGAGTATTGACCGTACCGTTTTTATAGCCAGGCACCGGCGTGTCGTAAGGCATGGCGATCACATCATGGGTATCCAGCCAACTGGTGCGCTTGTTGCCTTTTTCATCGATGTGGGTTTGGGTGTGGCCGCCGAATTTGATGCGGTGCATGTATTCCGGACGTTCGATTTCCCAGACGTTGCCCATCCGCAACCAATGATCGGGTTTCTCGACCTGCTCGCCATTGACGATTTGTTGCGAAAACATGCCGTATTCATAACGCAAACCGTAGCCCGTGACCGGTAGTTGCAAGGTGGCACAACTATCGATGAAACACGCCGCCAAGCGTCCCAAGCCGCCATTACCTAAGCCTGCGTCCGGCTCGCTCTCGATAAGTTCCTCGGCTTCCAAACCCAAATCATACAAGGCTTGCGTGACAATATCGTCAACCCCGAGATTCAACATGGCGTTGCTCAAAGAACGCCCCATCAAAAACTCCATCGACAGATAGAAGGCTTTTTTACAATCGGAGTCGCGATAGACGTTGTAGGTTTTCTTCCAGCGTTCGACCAAACGGTCGCTGATCGCCAAAGACAAGGCTTCGTAGGCGTAATGCGGAGAACGGCAATTTTCATCGCGCCCGAGCCGATGACTGTAGTAGTGTTTGAAGTCGGCGATGAAATGCTTTTTTTCCATGCCCAACTTGGGGAGCTTGGTAATATCGGCGGCGGGATTACTCTTATTAAAGACTCTATGCGGCATAGTACTTACCCTTGAGGACAGTGAAAATTAAAAGCCGTGGGCCGCTGATTTTGCAAGGCTGAAAGCGATGCCAAAGGCCCTCTAAATCAAATTGTCGGGCAGCCGCGACGCCCGGTTTGGGGCGCCGCGGTTAAACATTAGTTCAATTTGCCGTGGCATTGCTTGTACTTTTTACCGGAACCGCAGGGGCATGGGTCGTTACGGCCCACTTTGTTGCCGAGCCTGACAAAAGGCTGCTCCGCGCTCTCCGGGTCTGAGTCTGGCTGAGCTGCTGGTACCGCGGGCTCTTCTTCAAAAATGGAGTGGGCTTCCGCGTGTTCGTAGTGCATTTCCAGCGGTGCTTGGCGTTGTTCGTCGATCGCCTGCACGTCTTCTTCACGCGCCACTTGCACCTTGGCGAGTATACCCACCACTTCCTGCTTGATATGCGTCAACAGGCCGGTAAACATTTGGAACGACTCCCGCTTGTATTCCTGCTTGGGATCTTTTTGCGCATAGCCTCTGAAATGAATACCTTGGCGCAATTGGTCCATCGCCGCCAGATGTTCTTTCCAGCTATTATCCAGCACTTGCAACATCACGGATTTCTCGAAATGCCTTAGCACTTGCACACCTACGGCCTCTTCACGGGCGCGGCTTTCTTGCTCGGCTTTTTCGATAATCAGCCGGCGCAATTTCGCTTCATTCAGGGTACGGTCGTGCTCCAACATTTCCACTAGCGGCATCTGCAGATTAAATTCTTGCTGCAAATGGGTTTCCAATCCACGCACATCCCATTGCTCTTCCATGGTTTTCGGCGGAATGTATTCGGTGATGACGTCGTTCAACACGTCAGCACGAATCGCGTTGATAATGTCGTTGATGTCTTCGGCAGCCATCAACTCATTGCGCTGCGCGTAAATAACCTTACGTTGATCGTTGGCGACATCGTCGTACGCCAGAATTTCTTTGCGAATATCGAAATTACGATTCTCGACTTTGCGTTGCGCGCTTTCGATGGAACGAGTCACCCAAGGATGCTCAATCGCTTCACCTTCTTCCATACCCAGTTTTTGCATCAAGCTGGCGACGCGCTCGGACGCGAAAATCCGCATCAAATCGTCTTCCAGCGACAGATAAAAACGGGTCGAACCCGGATCGCCCTGCCGACCGGAACGGCCGCGCAACTGGTTGTCGATCCGCCGCGACTCGTGGCGTTCCGAACCGATCACATGCAGACCGCCGCTTGCCAAGACTTTTTCATGTCTTTCCTGCCAAGTAGCACGCACCCGCTCTTTATCGGCTTCGCTGGCATCCGGTCCCAAGGCAGCCAGTTCGGCATTCAGATTGCCACCCAACACGATGTCGGTACCGCGACCGGCCATATTCGTAGCAATCGTCACAGCGCCCGGCATACCGGCATTTTCGATGATGTGGGCTTCGCGCTCGTGCTGCTTGGCATTCAAGACTTCATGGCGGATGTTTTGCTGTTGCAGCATCCGGGAAATCAATTCAGAGTTTTCGATCGACGTCGTACCGACCAAGACCGGCTGGCCGCGCTGCACGCAATCCTTAATATCTTCGATGACGGCGTTGTATTTTTCCCGCGCGGACAGATAAACCAAATCGCCCTTATCTTTACGAATCATCGGTCTGTGGGTAGGAATAACCACCACTTCCAGGCCGTAGATTTTGTTCAACTCAAACGCTTCGGTATCCGCAGTACCGGTCATACCGGATAATTTGTTGTAAAGACGGAAATAATTCTGGAAGGTAATCGAAGCCAGGGTTTGGTTTTCGTTTTGAATAGTCACGTTTTCCTTGGCTTCCATCGCTTGATGCAAACCTTCGGACCAGCGCCGACCGCTCATCATCCGGCCGGTGAATTCGTCGACGATGATGACCTGACCATCCTTCACTACATAATCCACGTCTTTTTGGAACAGTACGTGAGCTCGCAGCGATGCGTTCAAATAGTGCATCAAGCGGATGTTGGCGGCTTCGTATAATGTGGAGCCGTCGGCTATCAAGCCGTGCTCCGCCAACAAGCGTTCCACATGTTCGTAACCGGCTTCGGTTAAATGAATCTGCCGAGATTTTTCGTCGACCGCATAATCACCCGGCATTTGATCCTGTTTCTCCGGATCGTCGGCTTTTTCCTGTTTGGTCAGGTAGGGAATGATTTGATTGGTCTTCAGGTAAATATCGGTACTGCCTTCCGCCTGACCGGAGATGATCAACGGCGTTCTGGCTTCGTCGATCAGAATCGAATCCACCTCGTCGACGATGGCAAAATTCAGATCACGCTGGACTTTTTGTTCCAGACTGAAAGCCATGTTGTCACGCAGATAATCGAAACCAAATTCGTTGTTGGTGCCGTAAGTAATATCCGCCGCATAGGCAACCTGGCGTTGCTCATGGGTCAAATCGCTGACGATGACACCGGTGGTCAAGCCCAGGAAACCGTATAGTTTGCCCATCCATTCCGCGTCGCGGCGGGCCAAGTAATCATTGACGGTCACCACATGCACGCCTTTACCGGGCAAGGCATTCAAATAGGCGGCCAAGGTCGCCATCAGGGTTTTACCCTCACCGGTTTTCATCTCGGCTATCTTGCCGCTGTGCAAGACCATGCCGCCAATCAACTGCACGTCGAAATGCCGCATGCCAAATACACGGGTCGAGGCTTCCCGCACGGCGGCAAAGGCTTCTGGGAGTAAATTGTCTAAGTTTTCGCCTTGGGCCAGGCGGTCGCGAAATTCCTGCGTCTTGGCTTGTAACGCCGCATCGGATAATTTTTCGTATTCGGCGGCCAGAGCATTGACTTTCTTGACTAGCTTGCGTTTCTTCTTGACCAGCCTGTCGTTGCGGCTGCCAACTACCAATTTAACCAGCTTACCCAGCATGATATTTCCAGAGTGAGAGTGAACCAAAGTTTGCGATTATAAACGGTATGGGGCGGCTGTGACCAGAAAACAAGCCCGGCAAGCTGAGACTATTCACCAGCCTGTTTTTGTAAATCGGCTGTTTAAAACAGGATTTTTGCTTGGCAGCCGCAGCCTAACTGCATCATCCGGCGATTTCCATCGCGGCAAAGTTAGCACTCGCTGGAACATGGACAAGCCTATCGATCAGCGTATAATTCGCCGGCTTCGGCCCTTGTGGCGGCAAGCATTCGACATCATTACTGGCTTTAACAATTTATGAAAATAGTGATTCTCGGTGCCGGTGTGACCGGCTCTTCGGTTGCCGGCGCATTGGCCAGTGAAGAAAACGATATTGTCGTTATCGATAAAAATGCCCACTTGCTCACCGCATTAAAAGGTCGCCTGGATATAGCCACCGTCGAAGGTAACGCTGCCCATCCCAGCGTGCTGGAACAAGCCGGGATTCAGGACGCGGACATGGTGATTGCCGTTACCGACCGCGACGAGACCAATATGCTGGCCTGTCAGGTGATCAACACCCTGTACAGCAAACCCAAAACCATCGCCCGAGTGCGCGCCATCGACTTTCTCAACCATCCGGAATTATTTGCGCCGGGCGGTATAGATATTGTCATCAGCCCTGAGCAGGTTGTCACCGAATCCATCCACAACCTGATCAAATACCCCGGTGCGCTGCATGTGTCCGAGTTTGCCGACGGCTTGGTCAGGCTGTTTTCGATTCGCGTGGTACCGACCGGCTTTCTGACCGGCAAACACATCCACGCCGTCAAAGAAAAACTGGCCGACAGCATGATCCGGGTCGCGGCGATTTTCCGCGACGGCAAAGCCATCGCGGTAAACGGCGAGGCGGTAATTGCCACCGGCGATGAAGTATTTTTTGTCTGCCCCCGCGATAAGGTCCGTAAAACCCTGGTGGATCTGCATAAACTGGAATCGCCGATCAAAACCATTATGCTGGCCGGCGGCGGCCACGTCGGCAAGCGGCTGGCCATTGCCTTGGAAAAAAACTACCACGTCAAAGTCATCGAGCAAGACATCGAGCGCGCGCGGGAGATATCTAACGATTTGCGTAACACCTTAATTCTACACGGCGACTGTACCGACGAATCGCTACTGCAGGAAGAAATGATCGAAGACATCGATCTGTTCTGCGCGATTACCAATAACGACGGCATCAACCTGATTGCCGCCGGTCTGGCGAAAAAACTCGGCGCCAAAAAGGCTATCTGCCTGATTAACAATAATTCCTACCTAAAATTATTGGACGGCACCGAAATCGATCTGGCGATTCAACCAAAACTGGAAACCTTGGGCGGCATCCTCAAACACGTGCGTAAAGGCGACGTGGTCGGCGTCAGCTCGGTATGCGGCGGCAGTGCGGAAGCGATCGAAGCGATTGCTCACCGCAGCAAGAACTCCAGCTCAGTGGTTGGCTTGCGTGTAGATCAGGTCAATTTACCGGACGGCGTCATATTAGGCGCGCTAATTCGCGAAAAAGAAGTGATTCCGGTGCATCACGACACCGTATTCGCGGAAGGCGATCACGTGGTGATGTTTGCGTTGAACAAGAAAATGGTTAGAGACATCGAAGGCTATTTCCAGCCGATCTAGTCCGCCAAATCCGCATCGATAAAAGCCAGTGCCCGCTGCGGCAAACCTTCGATGCCCTCGCCTTGCAAAACGGCCTGACTGTCTTCATGCACCGCCGTCATAAACTGCAACAACTGCATTTCAATTTTCATTTTTTCCTGCGGCTCTTGGGCGTCCCACATCCGATTCAATAACTGCTTGGCGTGATGATGAATCGTGAACGCCACCGCTTCCGGCAGATGCGCGTAACTGGTGCGCAAAGACTCCTTCAGCTTATCCAGCGATTGCAGATATTGCTGATAGTCTTTTAAATCCTGCTGACATTGGGTTTTCACCATCGCCAACTCGTTGCTGTTGCGGGCTTTGATGACGGCCAGCTCGTGAGCCAATTGCTGCGACTGTTTTTTCAGTTGCGCCACCAAGGCCTGTTCCGCCAGCGCCTTGGTTTGCCGCAGTTCGGCGACATCTTCGTGCCTGGATAAATGCCATTGCAAATTGTCGTCGCGACTGCGCCGCAAAAACGCCAGCGCTTCGCCCAGCCAACGGCTAATCGACGACATGCAGTTGGTGGCGTAAAGCCAGCATTGCCGCAGCATCGGCTTGTTTACGATAGGTACGCAAGGCTTTGCGCAGATTTTTATATCGAGTGGCCGGCAATTGCGCCCGCACCGCTTGCAATTCATCGCTAATTACCGCGAATAAGGCCCTGGCCTGTTTTCGGTTATCGGCTACCAGCAGGCGTTGCCGCTTGAATCTGCTCAGATAGCTCAACTGCCGGCATTCCGCAGCCTGGCGCCGCTCAATATTTTGCCGACGAATCTGCAAAGACAACAGCTGCCGTACCGCCGCCGATTCGCGACTGAAATACCCGCGCAGCTCGCGGTAAATCGCTTTAAATAAAGTCATCACGGCCAGCAAAGCCAGCAGACCCAAAGCCAACAACATCACTTTACTGGCTAACAGATAAAACAGCCCCATCAAAAAAACCAAGCCAAACTGCAAACACACAAACCCCAGCACAAACAGCAGCATCGCCAGGCTGCCTATCAGTAGTCCGCCGAAAAAAAGCCGTCCGAACATGACTCTCAAGGCCGCTCGATAAACTCCAGCGCATTGCCGTCTCTATCCCGGCAAAACAGCGCCTTACGGCCGGAGATACTCAGCGTGTACGCCGTACCGGCCCGCTCCAGATCTTCGCGTAGAGCATCAACCGAATCGATATGCATCGCCACATGCCGATCACGGCCGCCATGCGCCGGTCTGCCGGTAGTGGGATCGGGGTTATCCAGTTCCAGCAAATGAATTTGCTGCGCGCCGATTTGCAGCCAGGCGCCTGGGAAAGGGAGATTCGGCCGTTCGGTTTGCTCCATTCCCAACACATTGCGGTAAAAAAACAGCGATTGCTCGGTATCGGAGACGATCAAACTGGCGTGATGTATCGTGAAATTATGTTTGGACATGGCAATTAACAGGTGAGTAAGGCAGCGAGATTATACCGCCCGATTATTTCACCGCGTAGGTTTTCAACCAAGCCAAACTGGCAGCGGTGTCGGCTGTCGGCCGGTACTCGCTACCGACCCAACCTTTATAATCCGAGTTTGCGATAATATCGAACAAGGTTTTAAAATCCACAGCGCCTGTGCCTGGCTGCCCGCGGCCTGGAGAGTCGGCAAATTGAATATGCTCGATTCTATCTGTATGTTGGCGCAAAAATCCGGCACAATCTTCGCCCATTCGGCTCATGTGATAAATATCGTATTGCATGTATACGTTCGGATGGCCGATTTGCTCTAGCACATCCAGCATCTTGTCGCCGGTATCAACGATAAAGCCCGGCATGTCATAGCTATTGACCGCCTCGAATACGGTTTTGATACCCAATTCGGCAAACGCTGCGGCGGCGTAAGCCAGATTCTCGCAAAAGGTAGTTTGATATTCGCCCAAGCGTTGTGGGTCGAAACAGCGACCCGGTAACACATTAATAACGCGGGGCTTTAATCGTTCGGCATAAGCCAGCGTCTGCCCCACCGCGACTTTAAATTGCTCGCGTTTTTCCGGAACCGCCGCCAAACCCTCGCCGCCCTGCAGCAAGGTATCGGCATCAACATTAAACAACACCAACTTTAAGTCCTGTTGAGCTAATAGGTCGCCGATTTGTTCGACTGGCAGCGAGTAGGGAAACTGGATTTCCACTGCGTCGAAACCGCACTGTTTAGCAGCCTGAAACCGTTCCGGCAACGGCAGTTCCGTAAACAATAAACTCAGATTGGCGGTAAAGCGCAGCATTAGTCTTGGGCGTACAGTTTGATCAGTGTCGAGGGGTCTTGATCCAAAAAGCCGCTACTGCCGTGCAATTGCATGAGTTGCGCCGCCAAGCCTGACATAGGTATCGCACTGCCCTGCTTGCTGGCTAAATCGACGGCCATATTTAAATCTTTCAATAAAGTTTTCACGCGCCACTTTACCGGCTCGAAACGCTGATCCGCCATTTCCGGGCCGACGATTTGCAGTGGTTTGGAATCGGCAAAGCCGCCGGCCAGCGCTTCCGGAATTTTTGCGGCATCGACGCCGGCCGAATTGGCCAGCGCCATCATTTCCGCGATCACCAGCACATTGCAACTGACGATCATCTGATTGCAGATTTTAGTGGTCTGACCACTGCCGACCGGCCCCATATACGTCAAACGGCTATACAGCGGCCGCAATACTTCCCTGGCAATTTGAATGTCTTGTTCCGCACCGCCGGCCATAATCGCCAGACTACCCTGCTCTGCCCCGGCCGTGCCACCGGATACCGGCGCATCCACCCAGCGCATACGGCAAGCGGCGCGCAATTGAGACGCCATGCGTCGAGTGGCCTCCGGGTGAATGCTGGATAAATCAATCAACAATTTGTCGGCAGCGCCGTCGGCTATAACGTGTTCCATCACCACCGCTTCAACAGCCATGGTGTCGGCCAGGCACAAAATCACCACATCGGAGGTTTTTACCAATTCACTGACACTGCCGCAGACCTTAGCACCGGCACCCGCCACCACAGCCAATTTGGCGGTAGTGCGATTCCAGACATTCACCTGAAAACCCGAGGCCAAAAGCCGCAATGTCAACGGTTGCCCCATCAAGCCTATCCCAACGAAGCCTAGCGTGTAGCGTTGTTGTGCCATAGTGACGCTCGCTGTTATTCGAATAGCGCCGGGCTTAAATCCAAACGCTCGGCATCGCCGCGCCCGCTCATCAGATGTTGATAGACGATTTGAAAAGCTTCGTCGAAATCAGCATTGACAAAACGCTGGGACAAATGCACGCAAATCGCATATAAGCCGGAATAATGCACGGTCTCGCCGGAAGTACATAGGTTGATTTTCTCGGACAGCACACGCATTAGCGATAACACCGATCCATCCTGCCGCCAATTGGCGGATACCGCGATAACTTCGTCACCGCGGCTGGCAATAGCCGCCAATGCATTAAAGGATAAGTCCACCAAACCGGCCAAAATTTTGATGAGGTCACCGCTGGCAATGGCTTTAAAGGTGTCACTACCGCAATCCAATAATAGCGCTTGGCGCAGCACAATATCCATGTCGGACAAGTGCCCGATCTCGCCGTCATCAGGCTGCTTGATAGCGAATTTCCGGTGAAAATCTCTAACTTGTTGTAAATGTTTGTTCATAAATCCCCCGCATGCGCTAATTGTTCGGGCATGTTACAGGAGGAAAGAGAAAGCGCAAAGAGAGGTCCTTAAAGCGCTGAAAAACCATTTAGGTTTAACTCAGCGCCCCAGTGATTCCATTAAACAAGTAACGGCAATTTCAGAATAATGAATCGCGCATTACCATTACCAGTCGTAAGTCCTCGACAACGGAGGCTACCACGGGAATTAAATATCGAAATCCAATTCGAAGCCTCCATAAGCGAAAAGCGGCATACCCGGACGTGGCCCATAAGGCTGACGCGAGACAACATACTCTTCATTTGAGGCGTTTTGCACGCCACCCAAGACTTTTACGCCTTTCGCAACTTTATAATAGGCCGACACATCCATAATCACGTACTCGTCAGTGACACCAAAGCGCGAGTCTTTCCTGGCCACAGGGGTGTTTCCATCCAATTGCTGTTCCGTGTTGTTAGCACTCGTGAAGGTCTCGCTGACATAGTTAGCAGACACTTCCATACCCCAGCTTTGAAAATGCAACCCACTGCCAAAATTAAGTGTGTATTCAGGAATATAAGGCACTTTATTACCTTTGCGTCCGTAACTGAAGATGGACTCGGAGTTACTGGATCGGGCGTTGCTGGTTTGCTCGGCATTAGTGTAAGTGAAAGCCAAGAAGTATGGATTGCGAAAGCCCCAGGCAAATGCTTCGCCGGCGTCGAAATTCATCGCCAACTCAACCCCGCGGCTGTCGACGCTGCCAAAGTTCTCCGCAGGGCCGCCGCCACCGCCGATATTGTTGACTACCAGCAAATTGTTGAACTGCGTATAAAAACCCGTCAGCTCTGCGTTGAATGCTCCATGCGTATAGCGCCCGCCCAACTCGTAAGCATCACTTGTTTCCTCTCCGTAATTGTTGACTATTGCGCTTTCGGGATTAGGCGGCGAAAATCCTCGATGAGCACCGGCAAACACCATAAGGTCGTCGTTAAAACGATAATCGACACTGCCGCCGCCCGCATAAATATCCAGCCCAGAACTCGCCAATCGTCTTGAAGCAGGTCTGCGATCCTCGTAGACTTGGTTCAAATGCTCGTAGCGTAGACCCGGTGTGAAGCCAAACTTACCCAGTTCGATCCTATCTTTCAAGAAGAATGCATAGGCTTGAGTAAACCCGGTCCGGTCGTCTTGACTACCAGGCGCACCCACTACCTTGTTGGTTATTGCGCCACTCGCATTCTGGGTGTAGGTGGTATCGTGCTGGAAGCGCGTTTCGGCGTCTTCATGGTATCGGAAACCGCCGTTCAACTCGTGATGAGTGGGGCCTAGATTGAAGCGGTAAATTGCGGCAGTTTCGACACCCGCCGAGTAGTACGTACGATTATTGTCCCGAACGTTAAAACTGCAAGCTCTAGTGCCTTTGAGACAGGCGAGATCATTCAAGTTATTCCCTGCTAACGCACGAGACCATTGCTCACCGTCCAACTTACTCCAATTACGATCAAACTCCCGGTAATAGGCCGTGGTGACAATATCAAGATTATCGGTCGGCGCGATCAAATAGCGTGCATAACCGCCGATTTGCGTGGTATCGATATTGTCAAAGCGCGAAGCCGCGTAACGACGATAAGGAGTATTCCGAAAATCTTCCTCGGTAAGCCCTAAGTAGGTTTCGTCGGCATCCATAGATGAATAACCAAATTTAACGTCCAGCTTTTGGTACATCGCGGTATTGGGTTCCCAGGACATACGCAACATAGGTTCAACTTGCTGGAAACCTGTTTGATCACCATTTTTAAAGTCCGGGGTACTATCGATGGTTTTAAAACCATCGGAGCCGCGATAAAAACCTTCCAGCAAATAGCCCACTTTACCGTGTGAGGTATCTAGGGTATCACCGACAAATCCGTGCGAACGGAACTCACCGTAACTACCATAAATGGTTTTTAAATAGGCCTTCCCATTCGTAGGGATGGGCGTCGAAAGATAGTTCATCACGCCACCGGTAATGTGGGGGCCGTATTTTATTTGGCTACCACCTTTCAAAACCTCGACGCCACTCATACGCCCGCCAGCGGGATTAAAATAGGCCGCTGGGGCAGAATATGGCGCCGGCGCAATCATTATACCGTCCTCCATAACTGTAATCTTGGCGCTACGAGTGGTATCAACCCCACGAAAGCTAATATTCGGGAACAAGCCGAAACCGTCTTCTTCTCGAATATTCACCCCAGGCGCTTTGCGCAAAATTCGGTTTACATCACTGTAACTTTGATCGCGAATGTCCTCAGTTCTAATATACGTAGCGGAAGCAGGCAAATCTTTAACATCCGCCGGGTCGCCCAACACACTCACCACATCCAAAACATCTTCTTCAGCTTTTTCCGCAGCTTTCGGGAGAGACATTGCCCCCATCGAAAGACAAACGAGCGATATAGCTCGAACAAGTGGTTTTATTTCAAACATGACTTCACCCCTGAATATTGACGATATTTTACGAAATGTAAAATCTTGTAAAAGATGGGGGTATGTTACACTTAATCTTAATGAGAATCTATATCATTTTTGATGGACTAACCGTGCCATGCCGTGGCAATATTTTGGATTCAGAAGATTGGCTTTAATCACAATGAACAATAGAAATCCCGTCAACTTAGCAGCTTCGCAGAAAGGCTTGACTTGGACAATTACGCATATTCGTTTAGCTTTTTTCCACCTTTATACGAGTAGCGATCTGTTTAAAATCCTCACCCGAAATCAACTTCATCTTTTGAACTCTTGACAACTTTTTTATTACAGACTCTCTTCGACTAGCACTGGCGCGGCTATGACCAACTTCCGTATAAATTAATTCTTTTGGTCGCTTAGCTCTAAAATATTTCGCCCCTCGTCCTTCTATGTGCTGCTTAAAACGTCGCTCAACATCGGTACTAATTCCGGTATACAGACTGCCGTCATCACACTGAATGATATACACCGACCAATTTGACACTGGCGCGCTATTCAGAGTCGGTGGATTTATTCAACCAACTGTTCAACAAAATCGCTACCAGTACGCCAAACCCGATATAGGCATAGCGAACGATGAAGATCAGTGCGGCGCTTTGGCTGTGACTTGCAGCATCTTTGACACTTGGCGTGATAGCCAAAGTCCAGAGTAGCGCCGCCAAAAAATACACCACCACACCCGACACCGCCCATGAGATTGGCGGACGACTTGAGCGTGCCGCCGTGTTGTAAAACCAAATGCCGACTAACGCAGCAGCTATCGAACCTAACATGTATTTTCCTGATTTTAAGTGATTTATCGGCGAGACAAGCGTTCTATTCCCACATTGGCCAACTGATCGGCACGCTCGTTACCGACATCCCCGGCATGTCCCTTCACCCATATCCAATCGATGTTGTGACGCTGGATCGCAGCATCCAAACGTCGCCATAAATCTTCGTTTTTCACAGGTTTATTTGCCGCGGTTTTCCATGCCCGCTTTTTCCAATTAGCCATCCATTCGGTAATACCTTGCAAAACATATTTAGAGTCAGTGTGCAATTTGACGCTACACGGTTTTGTTAGTGTTTCCAGAGCCTGTATTGCGGCCACTAATTCCATCCGGTTATTCGTCGTTTCAGGTTCACCACCGCACAGTTCCTTTTCTTTATTTCGGTATTCCAAGCGCACGCCCCAACCTCCTGGCCCAGGGTTGCCCTTGCATGCACCATCCGTATAAATAATGACTTCAGTCATGGCCCACCTTTCTATGTAAGTTCGATTTCAATCCCAATCCAACCGCAGCCAAATTGCTGCGGCGTTGCTGTGCCGCGGTTAAAGGAATCAATGTATATTGCCTCTTCACCGCTTTAATGCCGTAAGCCATAGCAAACAAAGACGCAAAGCTAAATTCAAATTTACCGTGAGCAATGGTGTAACTGTCTAGCCCAAACTCGGCAGTCGTTAACAATTCGAAATTCATCAGTTTCAACCAATCCAATACCCGTGCTTTGGTAATCAAATGCGCCCGCCAGGATTCCGCAAGCTTCCAGTCCCATAAAAACTGAAAACGTACCGACATACTGAACGGATTGAAATTCAACATGACCAATTCGCCACCCGGTTTTAACACGCGATTGACTTCGCGGAGGGTTTGAAATCGACGCGCATCGAACTCCAAAATGTGCGGAAGTATGACTAAATCCATCGATTCAGTTTGAACAGGCAAGTTGAATGCCTTAGCAGTCACCTTCAACGCACCAGCATCACCCAAGGCCTTGCCGTCCAGAATTAGATAATTCTTATACAAGGAAAAATCGACGAACTCATTTTCCCAACCTAAGCCACCGATCTGGAGTTGTTGTTGTTTACAACTCACCGTTATTGATCTTCGCAGATAGTTGGCCTCCATGGTTTGCAGTAGCTTACCCCTTGGGGTTTGGTACAACGCAAACAGAAATTGTCTCTTCATTTAACCGCCGCTAAGGGTATGTTTTTTTGGCTATTTTAGAAAGCCATGCTAGGATCTAATTTTTTTATTTTAGCGAGTTCAGACAATGCCCCGCTCAATTTCCAAAAAATCAGGCCGTCATCTGTCTTATCTACTACCTATTTTGCTGGCAACCGGTTGTAGCCAACATGCGCAAAAAGACCATCTAAGCCAATCATCAACTAGTAAGTTTTCCGTATTTACCCGGAATGGCAATGCCGGAAAAATCCATAACAAACAGGTAGAAGCAAAAGAGCACGCCACCATCTGGGATAGGATGCTGTCTCTTTACGCCTTACCGGAAATCGATAATGCCAGAATCGACCGCGAAGTAAACTGGTATCTCAGAAACCCTGAATACCTGACCAGAGTACAACAACGCGCCGAGCCTTATTTATACTTCATCCTCAACGAAATCGAAGCGAAAAACATCCCCGGAGAATTGGCCCTGTTACCTGCGGTTGAGAGCGCTTTCAGACCTGACGCAATGTCGCCAGCTCAAGCATCCGGTCTTTGGCAGTTCATTCCACCCACCGGGCGTCTTTACGGGTTGAAGCAGAATAGCTGGTATGACGCGCGACGCGATGTGGTGCAATCGACTCAGGCAGCCACTACCTTTCTGAAAGAACTGAGCGAGACTTTCAATAACGACTGGTTACTGGCGCTTGCTTCATACAACGCCGGCAAAGGCAATATCAAAAACGCCGTAGATAGAAACATCGAACGCGGACAGCCTACCGACTTCTGGTCTCTGGATTTGAACAACGAGACCTCAGCTTACGTACCCAGGCTGCTGGCAATCGCCAAGATCTTTGCCAACCCGGAAAAATATAACGTCAATCTGCATCAATTCGCCAACCAACCTTACTTCGAATTGGTGGATGTAAAGTCGCAGCTCGATTTGGGTAAAGCCGCCGAAATGGCGCAAACCCCACTGGACGACTTCTTAAAGCTCAATCCCGGCTACAACCGCTGGAGCACCGACCCGAACGGTGCGCAACATCTGTTGATTCCGGTAAGCAAAGCCGATTCCTTTAAAGAGAAACTCGCTGAACTGCCACACGAAGAGAGAATCAAGTGGGAACACCACACGGTAGGTAAGAAAGAGACTCTGAAAAGCATAGCCAGCAAACACAGTACCAGTGTAGAAGAGATTATTAATGTCAATCATCTTGACGACGATACCGTTGCCCAAGGCACAATCCTGCTAATTCCAGTGTCTTATCATTCACAGAAAGGCGAACCAACCACATCGGCTGTTGCCGCAGCGTCACAACAATCCACGCCAACCCCCGCCCAATCAAGCAAACAGCAATATACGGTTAAGAAAGGCGATACCTTATGGGATGTCTCGCAACGTTTTTCTGTTGATAAAGATGATATTTTGAGTTGGAATAAATTACCCAAGAAAGCGGCTCTGAAACCCGGTCAAAAACTGACTATCAAGAAAACCAGCAGCAGTATAACCGTGGCATCTACCGCGCCTTCCGTCAAGCAAATCAGCTACACAGTCAAACCCGGCGATACCTTGGCGCAGATCTCCAAAAAATTTAACGTTAACGTCACCGAGCTCCGCAAATGGAATAACGTTCCCAAAAACAAGGCGGACATCAAACCGGGCTCTAAGCTAAAAGTGATGATTGAAGCCAGCCATCCGTCTACCTAAAGCTTCAGACAACAAATACGTAAGTTCAATATGGATCTACGACACTAGATCTATCTCATCGCCGCGAGGGTAAACTTAAATAAGCGATTTAGGTTTACTCTTATGCTTCGCGAGATCAAACCGCCCCAGTAAAGCGATCAGCATAGGAGACACTAGTCGCCACATCACCACAGAAATAGTGATTGGACTTAAAATATTGAATTAAAACAGACGATATAGCAAACTTTGCACAGCATTGTATCCGCTGCGCACGAGCTATAACTTTAAGAATTGATGGCGTCCCCACGGGGGTTCGAACCCCGGTTACCGCCGTGAAAGGGCGGTGTCCTAGGCCACTAGACGATGGGGACTAAGACTATTTTTTCAGAATGACTTCTTCAACAAGAAGTGCCGGTTTAACCGACTTTAGCCAAGTTGGCGTCCCCACGGGGGTTCGAACCCCGGTTACCGCCGTGAAAGGGCGGTGTCCTAGGCCACTAGACGATGGGGACTCAGGACTAAATCAACTACTTTGGTGGAGCCAAGGAGGATCGAACTCCTGACCTCTTGCATGCCATGCAAGCGCTCTCCCAGCTGAGCTATGGCCCCGTAGTTGAGTCCTCGTATTATACGGATTTTCAGAGCTTTGTCTAGGAATTTTCTACATTCTTTATGTATCTGATCGCTCGCTCTATTCTGTGCAAGGTTTTCTCTCTGCCCAATAGCGCTACAGTCAGGTCAATAGCCGGCGATACGCCGCTGCCGCAAACCGCTACACGCAAGGGCTGCGCAACCTTACCCAGATTAAGCTGCAACTGCTCCGCGCTCTCCAATACCACTTGATGAAGGCCTGACGCTTCCCATTCGCCGATAGCGCTAAATTGCACCAGTAAATGTTGCAATACATCGTCCACGCCCGCTTTGAAATTCTTCTTGGCGGCTTTTTCTTCGTAAGCGTCGAATTCCTTATAAAAGTATTCGCTCTCAGCGGCCATATCCACCAGAGTTTTGCATCGCTCGCGCTGCGCTTTAACAACATCCGCCAGCGCCGGGCCGGTGGTCGGATCGATACCACGCTCCCCCATATGCCAAGCCAAATGCCGAGCAACATGTGCCGGATCGCTATTCATGATGTACTGGTGATTCAACCACACCAGCTTCTCGGTATTGAACGTGGACGCGGAAACGTTAACTTTTTCCAACTCGAACAAGGCCACCATTTCTTCCAAGGAAAACAATTCCTGATCACCGTGCGACCAACCCAACCGCACCAGATAGTTCAACAAAGCCTCGGGTAAATACCCGTCATTGCGGTACTGCATCACGCTGACCGCACCGTGGCGTTTGGACAATCTTGCACCGTCGGAACCTAAAATCATCGGCACATGCGCATACACAGGCAATTGCGCACCCAAGGCTTTCAGAATATTAATCTGCCTGGGCGTATTGTTAACATGATCGTCACCCCGTATTACATGAGTAACCCCCATATCCATATCGTCGACTACTACCGTCAGGTTATAGGTCGGCGTACCATCGGAACGGGCAATAATCAGATCATCCAGTTCCTTGTTGGCAACGACGATGCGGCCTTTTACTAAATCGTCGATAATCACTTCGCCCTGCTCCGGGTTCTTAAAGCGCACCACCCGCTCGCCTTGCGGATTGTCAACGCCATGCCGGCACTTGCCGTTGTAACGCGGCTTTTCCTTGTTGGCCATTTGCTGCTCGCGCAAAGCCTCCAACTCTTCGCGACTGCAGTAGCAATAATAGGCATCGCCCTGCGCCAGCAATTGCTGAATGGCTTCTTTGTATCGATCAAAACGATGCGTCTGATAGAACGGCCCCTCATCATATTCCAAGCCTAACCAAGTCATGCCTTCCAGAATGGCATTCACAGACTCCTGGCTGGAACGTTCAAGATCGGTATCCTCGATTCGCAAAATAAATTTGCCACCGTGTTTGCGCGCATACAACCACGAAAACAGAGCGGTTCTGGCACCGCCAACATGTAAATAACCGGTGGGACTGGGGGCAAAGCGGGTTCTAATACTCATCGTCAATTATTTAGTTGTTAAAAATTTCTTGGCATATTCGCCGGGAATGGAGCGAGAGGCGTTTAAACGCATCGCCTGATAATTAAATTGCACGCTGCCTTTCGCTGCATCGTTTCTGCCCAGAATCGCCAGCGAGGTGGCATGTCCTTGTTTAGCGGCTTTTTCGTACCAATCGGTAGCCTTATCTCTGTCGCTATTCACACCCATGCCTCGATCATACATCGCACCCATCACCACCTGAGCATCAAGCAAACCTTGATTCGCCGCCTTTTCCATCCACTCCGCGGCCTTGTGCTCGTCCTTCTCGAAACCCTCTCGGCCCAGTAAATACAGCGATGCCAACTTGGCTTGAGCCTGCGCATTCCCCTGCTCAGCCATTTCTTTCACGCTGTCAGCCTTTACCGCACTGGCAAGTAAAAACATCGCACAGAAAAATAAAATCTTGCCCATTACATTCTCCAAGGAAGCCTAAGGATTAAAAACAAACCGGCATTATTTCACGGCGCCCGGCTAAGATGAACGCACTATTTAAAAATAAGGGATTGATGTTAGACTTAAGACACCAAGGCGGTACGCTAGGCCTTGTCGATGCAGAACAATAACCTGGAGAATCAATACATGAAAAGAAAACTTTTATTCACGGCCACTCTGGCCGGAGCGCTGCTTTCCGGTTGCGCGACGCAGTCGAGCAATAATTTCCAGGCTTTCCAGCCTGAAGACCTTAACGCGCTGGTTAAATCTGGAAAACTGGTACAAAAAACCAACAGTTTTTTCGTGATTAATGATTCGTCTTCATCCATGAGCCGTACCTATGTAAATTCTGCGGATTACAGCGGCACCAAGCTGGATGTCGAAAAAAATCTGCTCAACAAGTTTAACAAATCCATTCCGGTTATGCCGCTGACATCCGGTTTGCGCAGCTTCGGTTTTGGCCCATGCCTGTCTTGGGGCTCAACTTATCTCAACCAAGCCGTGCAAAATTACACTCAGGCCGGTTTCGAAACTGCAATTACCTCTCTACAATGCTCTAGCGGCGGCACCCCACTAGCCACGGCGCTAAGCGAGTCCGGCAAAGACATCACCTCTGCTCCCGGCAATATCGCCTTAATCGTTTTAAGCGACGGTATCGAGGAAGTCTCGCCCCTACCGACTGCCGAAGCGCTTAAATCCCAGTACGGAGACAAGCTATGCATTTACACAGTCTGGGTCGGTAATGACCAAGATGTGGCCGGACAAGCGGTGCTGCAAGACCTAGCCAATGCATCGGGTTGCGGATTCTCGACTACTGCCGAAGCGATCACCAGCGCCAAAGGCATGAGTGATTTCGTTAAAAACGTCTTCTTGAAAGCAGGCACACCCAAAGTGGCCGATTGCTCAACCCAAGACGACGACAAAGACGGCGTAAGCAACTGTGCCGATAAATGCCCTGACACCCCTAAAGGCGCTATCGTCGATAAAGACGGTTGCTGGGCGTTCCGCGGCCTACTGTTCGATTTCGACAAATCCGACGTCAAAGCCAAATACGGCCCGCTGATCCAAAACGCCGTGGAAGTCATGAAAATGAACCCTGGTTTGACCATAGAGATTCAGGGCCACACCGATAGTTACGGTAAAGATGCTTACAACCAAAAGCTTTCCGAGCGCAGAGCCAATGCAGTCAAAGCCGAGCTGATCAAACAAGGTGTGGAAGGCAAACGCCTGACAGCGGTTGGCTTCGGCGAATCCAAACCCGTCGATACCAATGAAACCGACGAGGGCCGTGCCTACAACCGCCGTGTCGAATACAAACGTACCGACCGCTAAACGCTAAGCTTCCAGCTTAACGAAACCAGGGAGGCCCAGGCCTCCCTTTTTTATGTCCAGATCAATCAAATGGGCTCAGCATCGTTCGCGCTTGTTGCGGTCCGTAAACTCAATACACACTCGATGTGTGCATTTAGCCGAACCCCGCCTATCCCCGCTCCCAGAAATACAATGCGTCAAACGCCAGTTCAATATCTGACCAGCACAGTTTCGCTAGACAGCAAGCGCCGCAGGCGGATCAGGAGTTCATCGCTAGGGCGCACGCGCCAGTCGTCGCCCAATTGCAGGATGGCTTTGTTGGCCGCAGTGCGGTACTCGATTTGGATTGGACATTGACCGCCGCAGAATGGCGTCAGTGTGGTCTGTAGATTTGCCAGCCAACCCGGCGGCAGGCCGCCATTGGCCAGGTCTATCGTTAATGTAATGCCGCGGGCATATAATTCGCGCGCTTCTTCCATACTGTAGAGCTTCTCGGCAGTCATCCTAAGACTGTTGGTAAAGTCGTCCATTGCCAATGAACCTTCGGCAATCAGAATCGTGTCTTTGCTGAGCAGGTTACGGTATTTGTCGTATATATTGCTGAAGGCCGCCACTTCCAGCCGGCCGGTACGGTCGTCCAGCGTTGCAAAGCCCATCATCTTGCCTTGCTTGGTTTGCCGGGTACGCATTTCCACGATCAGGCCGGCAACACGCGCTTCCATTTTACCTCTGGACCGGCCGGCATCGACTTCCAGACTGGCGAGCGAGCCGTGGGTGATATGTTTTAATTCCGGCAGATATTCGGCGATGGGATGGCCGGTCAGAAACAGACCCAAAGTCTGCTTTTCCGCTTCCAGCTTTTCTTTTTCGGTCCACGGCTCGACCACGGTGGAATAAGCTTCCGCTTCACCGTCGCTGACTTCCACTTGTACCGCCAAACCGAATAGATCGTTTTGACCGGCCAACGCCATTTTTCCGTGTTGTTCGGCCACTCGCAAGGCGGTAGTCAATTCAGCGAGATGCGCCGCACGATTTGGATCGATAGTATCCAGCGCTCCGGCTCTGATCAATGCTTCCAGGACCCGGCGATTGACCTTGCGCAAATCGACACGCTTGCACAGATCGTACAAGCCCGCAAACGCGCCGTTGGCAGCCCGTTCCTTTAATAAATCTTCAATCGCATTTTCGCCGACACCCTTGATCGCGCCGATACCATAAACAATCTGACCCTGGTCGTTTACCGTAAAACGAAAGTCGGAAACATTAATGTCCGGCGGGCAAATCTCCAGCTTCATCTCCCGGCATTCGTCGATCAAAACCACCACTTTGTCGGTGTTATCCATATCCGACGACATCACCGCCGCCATGAACGCGGCCGGATAATGCGCCTTCAACCAGGCGGTCTGATACGCAACCAAAGCGTAAGCCGCTGAATGCGATTTGTTGAAACCGTAGCCGGCAAACTTCTCCATCAGGTCGAAAACATAAGTCGCGATCGCGGCATCGATCTGGTTCGCTACCGCGCCCGACATGAATTTTTCCCGCTCCTTGGCCATTTCCTCCGGTTTTTTCTTACCCATCGCCCGCCGCAACATATCGGCGCCACCCAAGGTGTAACTGGCCAATTCCCGGGCAATCTGCATCACCTGCTCCTGATACAGAATAACGCCATTGGTGGGTTTTAAAATCGGTTCCAGCAAGGGATGCGCATATTCAGCCTTGGCGCCGTGCTTAACGTTGATGTAGTCGTCTACCATGCCCGATTCCAAGGGGCCCGGACGGAATAATGCCACCAGCGCGATAATGTCGTCGAAGCAATCGGGCTTTAGTTTTTTGATCAACTCCTTCATGCCACGCGACTCGAGCTGAAACACCGCGGTAGTCTGGGCATTTTTTAATAATTCATAGCTGGGCATGTCGTCGCGCGGAATCTGGCTTATATCCACCGGCTCTTCACCGCGTTGCACGCGCTGGCGATTGATGGTTTGCAGCGCCCAATCAATGATCGTCAAGGTTCGCAAACCCAGGAAGTCGAATTTAACCAAGCCTACCGCTTCGACATCGTCCTTATCAAACTGCGTGACCAGATTGCCGCCGCCCTGCTCGCAATACAAAGGGCTGAAATCGGTGAGTTTGGTCGGCGAAATCACCACACCACCGGCGTGTTTACCGGCATTCCGGGAGATGCCTTCCAGCGAACGCGCCATATCGATCAGCGCTTTGACCTCTTCCTCGGTGTCGTACAACGCCTTCAATTCCGCGCTGTCTTGCAAGGCCTTATCCAGTGTCATGCCGATCTCAAAGGGAATCAATTTTGCCAGCCTGTCCACAAAACCGTAGGCGTGACCCATCACCCGCCCCACGTCGCGAATCACCGCCTTGGCCGCCATCGAGCCGTAGGTAATAATCTGCGATACATGATCGCGGCCATAGTGACGGGCCACGTAATCGATGACCTCATCGCGGCGTTCCATGCAAAAGTCGATATCAAAGTCGGGCATCGATACCCGCTCCGGGTTCAAGAACCGTTCAAACAGCAAATCAAATTCGATGGGATCAAGGTCGGTAATCTTCAACGCATACGCCACCAAAGAACCTGCACCGGAACCCCGCCCCGGCCCTACCGGTATCGCATTGTTCTTGGCCCACTGGATAAAGTCGGCAACAATCATGAAATAGCCGGGAAAACCCATTTGGGTGATCACGTTCAGCTCAACTTCCAATCTTTCGTCATAGACTTTGCGGTTTTCCGCGAAGCTGCCCTTGCCTACCGGCGGGTATTGAACGAGTCGTTCTTCCAGGCCCTGGCGCGAAGCATGCTTGAAATAGTCGTCCAGAGTCATGCCTTCAGGCACCGGGAAATCGGGCAAATAGTTTTCGCCCAGGGTCAATTCGACATTGCAGCGTTTGGCAATTTCCACACTATTGGCCAAGGCCTCCGGAATATCGGCAAACAATTCGGCCATTTCCTCGGCGGTACGCAAATATTGCTGGGCGGTATAATTTTTCGGCCGGCGGCTATCGTCCAGCACCCGGCCCTGATGGATACAGACCCTCACTTCATGCGCATCGAAGTCGTTTTTACCGATAAAGCGCACATCGTTGGTGGCGACGACCGGCAATTCCAGTTCGGAAGCCAAATCCGCCGCGAGTTTAATGTAACGCTCCTCGTCCGTTTTACCGACCCGCTGCAATTCCAGGTAAAAACTGTTTGGAAACAAATCCCGCCAATATTCGGCACAGCGTTTGGCTTGCTCGGCATTTTCCGCCAGCAAAGCTTGGCCGACGTCACCATCCATCGCTCCCGATAACACGATCAAACCCTCATGATTCTCGGCAATCCAGTCTTTGTGCAGCATCGGTATCCCTTGGTGCTGCCCTTCCTGGTAGCCTCTGGAAATCAGCTCGGTCAACGTCACATAGCCTTTTTGATTGCGGGCCAACATAGTCAGGCGAAACGGCGAGGCCGGCTCGTCAGGATTGAAAATCAGCGCATCGGCGCCGATCAAGGGTTTGATGCCGGCACCCTGCGCCGCTTTATAGAATTTAACCAGCGAGAACAAATTGCTTTGTTCGGTAATCGCGGCCGCCGGCATTTGATACTCAGCCAGTTTCTTCACCAAGGGCTTGATTCTGACGATACCGTCAACCAGGGAGAACTCAGTATGAATACGAAGATGAACAAAACTCGGCGTCATGGCTGTTTAAACAAGATACTTTTTAACAGGAGCAAACGATTTTCGATGCTGCGGGCTAATCCCAAGCTGTTGTAAAGCTGCTAAATGCTGCTGGGTAGGATAGCCTTTGTGGATAGCAAAAGCATAACCGGGATACAGCCTATCCAGCGTCTGCATTTCCTCATCGCGGGCGACTTTGGCTAGGATCGAGGCGGCGGAAATTTCCGCAACCAGCAAATCGCCTTGTACGATAGCTTCGCCCGGTATATCCACTACCGGTAGCCGATTGCCGTCCACCTTGACCGCATCCGGGCGATATTCGAGTTGTGATACCGCCCGTTGCATCGCCACCATCGTCGCTTGCAGAATGTTGATAGTATCAATTTCGCTAGCTTCAGCCCGGGCAACGGCCCAACACAAGGCATTGCTCTTGATCTGCTCGGCCAGCAGCTTGCGTTTCTTTTCGGTAAGTTTTTTGGAATCTGTTAAACCCGCGATGGGTCTGAGTGGATCGAGAATTACCGCAGCGGCGACCACCGGCCCGACTATGCAGCCGCGGCCAACTTCGTCGATACCGGCTATGCGTGGGGGGTTATCGGAGGATACCGCGTGTGACATTACGTAGAAAGCTGACCATATTGGAAAGTTCGTTACTTTCGCCGGCCATATCTTCCATTTCTTCGATGGCGTCTTCCAGACGCAGATTGTTTTTATAGAGGATCTTATAGGCTTTGCGAATCTGCCGAATCACTTCCGGCGGCACGCCGTTACGCTCCATACCCACCGAATTGATCCCGTGCGGGCGAGTGGGCCTGCCACCGACCATCACATATGGCGGAATGTCTTGAGTGATTGCGCTACCCATCGCCGAAAAACTGTATTCGCCGATTTTGGTAAATTGATGCACCAAGGTAAAACCGCCCAAAATAGCATGATCACCCAAATGCACATGCCCGGCAATCGAGGCGCCATTCGCCATGATCACATGATCGCCAATTTCGCAATCGTGCGCCACGTGGGTGTAAGCCATGAACAAATTATCGCTGCCGATCAACGTCAATCCTCGATCTTGCTGCGTGCCACGGTGCATCGTACAAAATTCGCGTATTACATTGCGGTCGCCGATTTCCAGACGGGTGATTTCATCGGCGTACTTTTTATCTTGCGGGTCTTCGCCTATCGAGGTGAATTGGTAGATCGTATTATCCTTGCCGATGGCGGTAGGACCTTTAATCACCACATGCGGCCCAATCTCGGTACCTGAATCTATCTGCACATCCGGGCCAATAACCGAGAACGGCCCGACTTTAACGTCGTCCGCCAATTCGGCATTGATATGCACAACCGCTCTGGGATCTATCATTTATGCCTCTGCGGCCACGGCCGCACACATGATTTGCGCACTCGCGGCAAGTTCACCATCTACTTCCGCACGGCAATCGAAGGACCAGAGGTGACGCTTGTGTTTGATGTAAGTCACTTCCAGACGCAATTGGTCACCGGGAACAACTTGCTTTTTGAAGCGGGCGTTATCGATGCCCGCCAAGTAATAAATCGTGCCTTTGCCCAATTGATCGTTGCTTTGCGACGTCAGTAGCGCAGTAGCTTGCGCTAGGGCTTCCATGATCAACACACCAGGCATGATAGGCTGACTCGGAAAATGGCCTTGAAAAAACGGCTCGTTAAAGGTCACGTTTTTCACAGCCAGCAAACGCACGCCCGGCTCGCAGTCAAGCACCCTGTCTACCAGCAAGAAAGGATAGCGATGTGGCAAGAGTTCCTGAATTTGTAAAATATCGAGTGTGCCGGCCATGAGTATTCTGTGCGAAATGAGGGGAAGCGGGAAGTTCGCTTAGACCAGGAACTCCCCAACTTAAGTGCTGCATGCTCCCTCAATCAGGAAGCATCGGGGAAAATCTTATTGCGACAAGTTTTCCAGTTTTTGCTGAACGCGGCTGGTAACATCAATTTGATCGTTGGCGTAAATAACACCGTCGGTCAGCAACAGATCAAAAGACTCTTCTTTGGCTAACGCTCTTACTGCTTCTACGATGCGTTTTTGCAGATTGCCCAACTCTTCGTTTCTACGCATGTTGAAATCTTCGCTGAACTCTTGTTGTGCACGAGCCGCGTCGCGTTTTTTGTCCAGAATGTCTTTTTCGATTCTATGACGCTCTTCTTCGCCCATTACCGCAGTGTCTCGGCCCAACTTTTCTTCCAGCGATTTAATCTCTTTTTGCTGAGAAACCAGCGCTTTGTCTCTTGGTGAAAATTCAGTTTCCAAGCGCGTTTTTGCTTTGGCGGCTTGTGGCGCTTTTTCCAAAACCTTCGCCACATTGACAAAACCGATTTTCAGCTCTGCGTGACTCACGCCAGCAAAAATCATCAGCATTAGAAACAAAGAAATTCTATTTTTCATGGTCAAAACCATCTCCGGTTAATTTTTTTGAGTTTAAGACAGAACGCAAAAGCGATTATAGGGCAAAACAGGCTCAAACTAAACTAAAATCCCGAGCCGAAGGTGAACTGGAAGGCTTGAGTTCTGTCGGTACTCTCCGAATTCAGGGGCTGGGCAACACTCACTGCCAAGGCCCCAAACGGCGACAACCATTCCCCAGACAAGCCCACCGAATAACGGAAATACTTGCGCAAATCGCCGGTACTAAGTCCGGGCGCCAGCGTGCCGGCGTCAACAAATGAGCCAATTCTCACCGATTTCATATCGCTTAAGAACGGCACAGGGAAAAACAGCTCGGCCTTGCCAATCAGCTTTGTGGAGCCCCCGATGGGTCGATTGTAGGTATTGGCGGTATTGATTTCGTTTTGGTCAATGACACCCAAGGTATTTTGCATAAAACCGCGAACGTCACCGGTACCACCGGCAAAATAGTTTTCAAAAAACGGCAAGCCGGAACTACCACCGTAGCTACCGCCATGCGCCACCTCACCTAACAAGCGGAAGGTAAAGTCGTTGGACAAGGGAAAATAATGCTGATGTTTATAGCCGACTTTGAAATATTCCAAATCACTACCGGGTACGGTTATCAATCCGGACAGTCTTTGCTGACCACCGCTATGAGCGAAGGTGGCTCTATCTAAGGTATCGTGAGTCCAACCGACGGAAGTTGACAGCGTATCAAAGCTTTTCGACCGGATTGCAGAAATGTCGTCGCCCTTTTTAAACCCTAGGAATTTTAGAATCGTGTCCGAAGACAAGGTGGTGTTTTCGATCTCGGTGCGCTTTAGATCAATATCAAAACCGATTCTGTCGAACTCGTTCAACGGGATACCAAAGTTGATACCGGCGTTTGTAATGGTTGTATTGTAAGCCGCCAAGTTAGCCGCGTAGGCATTTCGAGAGGTGTAACCCAGGTTGTAGCCCATCGCCACGCCATCCAGCGTGTAATAAGGATCTGAAAAGCCCAGGTTGTAACGTGTCAAAATACTACTGTTGTTGAACGCGAAATCCACCCGCTTACCGGTACCGAAGATATTGTCTTGCGACACGTTGGCGTTAAAGATAATTCCTTGCACCTGGGAGTAACCGACACCGGCCTGCAAGTTACCGGAGGCTTTCTCCTTGATCGTGTAATTAACGTCGATCTGATCGGCCGAACCGACCACAGGCGGCGTTTCCACACCCACTTCCTCAAAATAACCCAATCTATCCAGACGGGTCTTGGTCCGTTCAATCTTGCTGCTGGCCGCCCAACTGGACTCCATTTGCCGGGCTTCCCGGCGAATCACTTCGTCACGGGTCTTGGTGTTACCTTTGACGTTGATGCGCCGCACATACACACGCTTGCCAGGATCAACAAAAAAGGTCATCGCCACGGTCTTTTGCTGCTCGTTAATCTCCGGCACCATATTCACGTTGGCAAAGGTATAGCCTTCGTCACCCAGGCGATCCGAAATGGATTTGGAGGTTTCCGTGGCGTTTTTCCGGGAGAATATCTCACCCGGTCCGACTTTAACCAACTTGATCAACTCTTCAGGCGGCACGATCAATTCACCGGACAATTTGACCTTTTCCAAGGTGTACACGTCGCCTTCCTTGACGTTGATGGTGATGTAAATTTCCTTCTTATCGGCCGTAATATCAACCTGAGTGGATTCAATGGAGAAATTGATATAACCGCGATCAAGATAAAATGAACGCAGCTTTTCCAAATCAGCAGACAGCTTTTGTTTGGAATATTGGTCGTCTTTGGAATAAAAAGACAGGAAGTTGGTGGTGCTTAATTCAAACTCTTTCCGCAACACATCGTTAGCAAAGGATTTGCTGCCGACGATATTGATTTGCTTGATCTTGGCAACCCGGCCCTCGGAAATATCGATATGAATGCCGACCCGGTTGCGCGTCAATTCCGAAACTTCGGTTTTAATTTTCAGGCCGTATTTACCATGGCTGAAATATTGTCGGCGTAGCTCTTGTTCGACCTTGTCCAGGATTTGCTTGTTGTAAACCTTGCCTTCCGCCAAGCCGATTTTTTTCAAGGCTTCGGTTAAATCTTCCTTTTTAATGTCTTTGTTGCCTTCGATAACCACTTTCGCTACCGAAGGCCGCTCGACCACATTCACCACCAGCGTGCCGCCATCGCGTTCCAGCGATATATCCTTGAAAAATCCGGTATTGAATAAAGCCCTGATCGCCGCGGCTTGCTTGTCTTCGGAAAAGGTTTCGCCAACATTAACCGGCAAATAGTTGTAGACGGTACCGGCGGAAATTCTTTGTAAGCCCTTGACCTGAATATCCTCAACTACAAAGCTGCTTGCATGAGCGGCCTTGCCGGACAGCATACTCAGCAACAGTATTTGTAATAGTGGGTTTTTCTTCACGCAGTCAACCATGGAAAATGAACAGGCGCGATTGTAACACGCTGTTTTCGGATTCCCGCGCCTTCAATGGTAAATACTCGTAAATACTGGCCGAAAAATTGCTTTCTTATTCAGTTTCAATTGCAAGGAAAAACAATTCAAAAAAAATTACAAAAATCCAATGCAAGCTATTGAAATAAAATATTTTTGATCAAAACATCAAGTCAACCAAACGTATCGGCAATCAAGTTCCGATAAACGGCTCGCGTGTAATCCGCTTCCGCAGCGGCAACTTGGGCATCGGCTCGCGCACTTACTCCACCGGCGCCTTTCACCGGCGCAATCGCATCGGCTGCATCCAGTTTGTAAACACCGGCCACGGAGATACCGTGGTCAGGCGCGATCAGGCTATAGCAGGTATTCAGCCAATGTGCTTCGGGGACGGGGGTCTGATTAAGCAAGCTCGTCACCGCCAGCGCACACGCTTTAGCTTCGGAATTAGCGGCAAAAGCAGACTTAGGGATAGGCGCATAATGCGCAGCGTCGCCAATGACATGGATAAAGTCGTCAAATAACGATTGGCCGGTCAGCGGCCGAACCGGACACCAACCGGTGCTATCGGCCAAGCCCTGCTGCAAAGCGATATACGCAGCCGTTTGCGGCGGAATGATGTTCAACACGTCGCCCCGGAATCGGTCGCCGAATTCGCTAGTCAGCACCCTATTCGGCTTATCCAGTTCAAGTAAAGGATTATCTGCCAAGCTATGCCACTCGATCAGGCTATTGGCGGTGCCGTAACCGTAATGCTTGGTCCAGCCGGCTTCGAATAGAGCCTGTTTGGAAAAGCTGCGTTTGGCATCGAGGATGAGTATTTTCGAACGCGGTTTATGCTGTTTCAGCCAATACGCCATCATACTGGCCCGCTCGTAAGGGCCGGGCGGACATCGATAAGGATCGGCAGGCACCGCTAGCAACACTACCCCACCGTCCGGCATGGCTTGCAGTTGCCGCGCCAGCATTAAGGTCTGCGGACCGGCCTGCCAAGCATGCGGAAATTGCTCCGCGGCGGCCTGATCGTAACCAGCCATCGCATCCCAGCGAAAATCGATGCCAGGCGACATGATTAACCTGTCATAGCTCACACTCTGCCCGCCGGCCAATCGCAATCGCCGTTGCCCAGCATCTAAACTGCTGACGCGATCAATTAACAGTTTGATTCCATATTTGTCTTGCAAAGCCTGGTAATCGACCGTCAACTGGTCGAGGCCCGCCAAACCGGCAAACAGCCAATTACTGCCGGGGCAAGTGATATATTTGGCTTTAGGTTCGATCAGCGTGACTTGAATATTCGCATCCAGCAAGCGCAGATATTTCGCCGCCGTCGCACCGCCAAAGCCACCACCGACCACTACGACATGCGCTTTGGCACCCGAAAAGAACGGCAATCCGCCACAACCGCTAAGAACACCAGCCCCAACTCCGGCAAAGCCTTGTAAAAAACGTCTGCGGGATAATCCGGTCATTAATGGCGACTCAAATACTCGGCAACCGCCGCCAGCTCGGTGTCGCTGTAACCTTTAGCCAAACGCGGCATCAATGTGGCCGGCCTTTTGTCGTATTTAAAATCCAGCAAGGCCTGCTGGATCTGCTGAGCGGATAAATTTTTTAGCGAAGGGATTGAGCTTTGGGCATCTAAGTTTGAATCGGTGTGACAATTCCAGCAATTAAAGGCCATTGCTCTCGCATCGATTTCAGCATAAGCCATCGAGCTCAATGCGCTGGCAAGCAACGCCGCCGAAACATAGCCCATGCGCTTCATGCCGCTTAAGCAAGCAGTTTCTGCCGAAACACTTCGTACAACAATACGCCAGCAGCCACCGATACGTTCAGGCTTTCCACCTGTCCAGCCATAGGAATTTTCACCAGAAAATCGCAATGCTGACGGGTCAGATGGCGCATGCCAGTACCTTCCGTACCCATCACCACCGCCAAAGGCATATCGAGTTCCATCTGAAACACAGTTTGTTCAGCTTCGCCGGCCGCGCCCATGATCCAGATATTCTGCTCTTTCAACCAGCGCAGAACTCTGGCCAGATTGGTGACCTGATACACCGGCACCGTTTCCGCTGCACCGCTGGCTACTTTACAAACCGTCGGCGTGATACCGGCGGCATTGTCTTTAGTGACGATCACGCCATGCGCACCCACGGCATCCGCGGTACGCAGACAAGCGCCGAGATTGTGCGGATCTTGCACTTGATCCAGCACCAGATAAAACGGCGTCTGGGTTAGCGCTTCAACGTCTTGTTTGAGCTGGTCTTCGCTGCGCATCGCCGGCAACTCGACCGAGACGACGATGCCTTGGTGATTCTTGCCGTCGGCCATCTTTTCCAGCTTTTTACGCTCGGTTTTTTCCGGATTGATTCCCAGCTTGACGAGATCGTCTATCACTTGCTTCAGGCGCACATCCTGGCGTTGACTATCCACCCAGGCTCGGCGAATTTTCTGCGGTGAATAATCCAGCGCGGCTTGCACCGCGTGAATACCAAACAATTGGGTTAAATTCATGAGCGACGGCGTTTTTTGGCTTTTGGCTTACTTGAGGATTTTTTATCTTTATTCGACTTCGTCGCTTTAGCGCTGGCTTCGGCTTTTTTGCGGCCCGAAGAGGATTTGGTCTTAGCGATTTTTTTACCTGATTGTAGCAACTCAAAATCGATTTTCTTGTCGTCCAGATTAACCCGCACCACGCGAATTTTCACCATATCGCCCAAGCGGTAACGTACGCCGGTACGCTCGCCGTACAACTGATGTTTACTGGCGTCGAAGGCAAAATAATCCTGTACCAGGGAGGCGATATGCACCAAGCCTTCCACGTAAATCGATTGCAATTCAACGAAAAAGCCAAAACCAGTCACGGCGGAAATCACGCCGTCGAACTCTTCGCCGATCTTGTCCATCATGTATTCGCATTTCAGCCAGCTCACCACATCGCGGGTGGCGTCGTCGGCTCGGCGCTCGTTCGCCGAACAATGCTCACCCAACAACACCATGTCAGGATGCGTGTAATAAAAACTATCAACCGACTTACCGGCCAGACAATGCCTGATCGCCCTATGCACCAGCAAATCAGGATAGCGCCGGATCGGCGAAGTAAAGTGCGCATAGGCATCCAGCGCCAAGCCAAAATGGCCTTTGGTTTCCGGGCTGTAAACGGCTTGCGACATGGAGCGCAGCAAAATCGTCTGAATCAAATGCGCGTCGGGACGTTCCTTTACCGACTCCAGCAGATGCATGTAATCCAATGGCGTGGGTTGCGCCTTACCACCCAGAAATAAACCCAGTTCGCCTAGAAAGGTTTTCAGTGCCAGTAATTTTTCCGGGCCGGGGCCATCGTGGATCCGCAGCAGGCGCGGCATTTTTTTCTTGTTCAGAAACTTCGCCGCTGCCGTGTTGGCGGTAATCATAAATTCTTCGATCAGCTTATGGGCATCGTTGCGCTGCAAAGGCACGATTTCAGCGATTTTGCGCTCCGGCCCAAAGACGATTTTGGTCTCCTGGGTGTCGAAATCCATCGCCCCGCGCAACTCGCGCTGCTTACGCATCACCTTGTACAAGTCGTACAGAGTCTGTAAATGTGGCAGCAAAGCGGCGTATTTTTTTGCCAGCTTCTGATCGCCATCCACCAGCATTTTTGCTACGTCGGTATAGGTCAAACGCGCATGGGAGCGCATCACAGCTTCAAAAAACCGGGAACGCAGGACATTACCTTCTTCGTTGATCAGTAATTCGCAGACCATGCATAAACGATCCACTTCCGGGTTCAACGAACACAAACCGTTAGACAGTATCTCCGGCAGCATCGGAATGACTTTTTCCGGAAAATATACCGAGGTACTGCGGTTTTTGGCTTCGGCATCCAAGGCTGTATCGACTTTTACGTAATGCGAGACGTCGGCAATCGCCACCAACAACTTCCAGCCTTTTGGGGTTTTCTGCGCGTAGACGGCATCGTCGAAATCCCGGGCATCTTCGCCGTCTATGGTGACCAAGGGCAACTTGCGAATATCTTCCCTGCCCTGCTTGGCGGACTCGGGCACTTGCGGCGTGAGTACCTTGATTTCTTCCAGTAACTGGTCCGGCCACTGATTGGGCAAATCGTGAGAGCGAATCGCCATTTCGATTTCCATGCCAGGTGCCATATGCGCGCCCAGTACTTCGATGATGCGGCCCAAGGGCTGGCAATGCTGGCTAGGCTGCTGAATTATCTCTGCGACCACGATCTGGCCTTGTTTGGCATGGCCGACGTCTTCCTTGGCAATCAGTACTTCGTGAGCAATTTTTTTGTTATCCGGCACCACATAAGCCACGCGGCCCTCGGTAAAAAACCGACCGACCACTTGATGCGTATTACGTTCACTGATTTCAATCACTGCCGCTTCGCGGCGACCGCGTCTATCAATGCCGGCCACGCGCGCGATGACTCGGTCGTTGGGCATCAGCGGCTTCATTTCCCGTGGCGACAAAAACAGGTCTTCGCTACCGTCGTCGGGTTTCAAGAAACCGAAACCTTCCGGATGTCCCAAAACCCGTCCGGCGATTGTGTTACCCCCGGAACCCAGGCAATATTTTTGCCGGCTGTTAAAACTTAACTGGCCGTCGCGCTCCATGGCTCGCAGCCTGCGGCGCAGCGCCTCCAGGGCATCGGGCGTTTCCAGGGCAAATTGTTGGGCGATTTGTTGGCGGCGTAGCGGCTTGCCGGCTTCTTGAATAAGCTGGAGGATCAGCTCGCGACTGGGGATGGGATTCTCGTATTTTTCGGCCTCACGCTGGGCGTGCGGATCGACGAGGGCATTAAAATCAGATGTCTGATCGGTATTTGCTGTCATTGAGTCTGTTTGCTGGGTTCTGCCGCCTATTCCCTGTGGGAACCGGGCGGCAATCGTCTTTGTTATATAAAATCATAGCCTTTCTTCTTGTTCTGCGTGGGAACGACGTCGTCCAGAATACGCCGGCATTCGAACTGCCAATAGCCCAAGCCGATATTTCTACGGCCGTTCAAAATAATGGGAAAATTTTCATGCCCCATGAACATTCGCAATAAATCGCCGTCTTTCAAGCGAAAAGAATCCATGATGATAAAGCTCTTTTCGCCTTCATTATCTCTTATGCCATAGATCAAGGCTTTCTTGCGCTCCGCATCGGTATCCGCCTCAAGCGCCTGATAAGCCACCGGGAAAGCTTGCGCGGCGATGACCATCACCTCGAATATCAGCTTGGAATCCTGCTTGGGGAGCAGTATTTTGCAAACCACGCCGAGCGAACGTTGTTGCGGCATCGCGTCTATCTTACGAAAACTCACCAAGCTGCCGATAGACAACACGCCTTCCTTGTGGAAATTACAGGACAAGGCGCGTTCGGAGTCTGTCTCGGCCCGGATTTCCAGGCCGGTTTCCAAACCAGGCCTACCGGTTTCCAATAGATCATAGGTCGTTTCCAAACCAATAGCCACATATCTATCCAGCCTATCGGCAAAATAGACCGTCCCTTGCGGCTCCTTCCCTTGCCAGCGCTGCATCAGATAGTCGAACAGTTCCGCAGATAGCTTTTGATGATTATTCTTATCGACTTCCAGCGAACTAAAACGCGCCTCCTCCTTGCTGCACAATTTGTCCGCCTGTTTGATGACTTTACCCAACTTGGTCAGATTCAGGTACAGCATGGCCGAGTCCGACCGGCGATCTGTCTGTGTGCCGCCGAGCAAAAAAGCCGGCGGCAGGTCTTCGTCCATTAAAATCGCGCATTGCACGGCTTGTTCGGCTACCGGTTTGGTTTCGATTTGCAGAAAATCGCTGATTTTCTCGAGAAACTCATAAACCAGTTGAAACTCTTTCTGCATCAAGCCGGATGGATAAGCCAAACTTAACAGCAATATTTGTTTATAGCTGTCTTCGACTGACGACAGTTTGCTGAATATACCGCCCTGGTCGGCCACCTTGGAGCCCGCCTTATCCAGCTTCACGGCGAGTTTATACAACGAGTGCAAATCGATCCAGATCCAATCCGGCACCGGATAGCTCATCATGTAATGACTTATCACAATACGGCTCAAACCCCGGATAGTCCGCTGTATCGCCAACGCAGTGGATTTACCCTGCAACCAACCGATTTCGCGGCGGGTCAAATCCTTGACCACGCTCCAATAGCCGATGGTAAATTGTCTTTCGATTGCGCAGGCCAAGCCGAAGATTTTTTTTTCGCTTTCACCCTTTGGGAAACCGAACTTGATTAACCGCGAGCGCAAATAATCGTCGATCAAGTAAAAGCTGTCTCTGAGTAACTCCAACGCATGCAAGCGTTTCGCCGCCGGCATTTCCACCGAAATTAATTCACCTAACAACTCATAAAACAGCCGCGCCGCCAGACCGGGATTGGCCGTCGGCAGTTCCGCGATCCATTGCCGTAGCGCATCGTCGGTAAACGACGCCGACAATTGGGGATCATTTTTTTGCTGGGGTATGACCAGAAAAAACGAGTTTTTCACAGAGCATCCATTATTGATGAACGTGCTGCGAATCGCTCACTATTCAGGATAACATCCCAATAGGCGACAAAACCAACAGCGCGCTGTGTTGCTAAGCCCTCAACCATTGCCTAGAACAACCCTTCATCGTCTACCATCAAATTTTGCAAGGCATTCACATCCTTTCTGAGTTGCTTCCTTGCCAACAACTTGGTTTGCACGCGCTCAGGAAGCTCGGTAAAAATCAACACCTGATTGGCTACCAGTAAATCCACCAAGTCGTCTATGACCCTGACCATATCGTTATCGGTAGCTGACAAGGCTTCCCTTGCCTTATCACTTGGGACCTGCTGCAAGAATGCCACTACTTCCGGGTGGTCGACATCCAGCCACTCATCGCCGCTGTCGCACAGCTGCACAATTGCCCCCGTCTGATCTCGGACTACAAACGGCACGGGTCACCTACCATCGACATAATAAGCAAAATCCCAGACCTTATCGGTAAGCACCGGCAACGCAAAAACCGATCATCTAGGTGAGATAGTCAAAGCGCCCAAGGTCACGCCAATGTCTATACCGCGACCCTTGCCGGACAGCGCCAAAGAAATTTCGCCTCGGGTTAACAATTGCCCGTCTATCGACTTGGTGGCGCCGGCATGCCCTTCAAAAGCCACAAAGCTGCCGTAAATTTCATTCAGATTTCTAACTTCGGAAAACACCCCTGTCCCCTCGATTTCCGATTTACCGATGGTAAAACCTATGCTCTTGGACGCCAGTGCAACTTGCGCCCGCTGTCCGTTACTGCAGCTGATATTACCCAGGCCATCGTATTGCTTATAAACGAGTGACCAACCGCTCAACTTGTAAGTCATCGTGCAGGATGTTAGCGATTGCGCAGCCGCCGGAGACACGAAAAACAGCCCGCCTAGGCTTAGCGCCAACAGTGGAATAAATCGAAAAAACTGGGTTGACATTAGAATCTCCATTTTTATAAAACCTTAAATACAAATCGATGCGCCACTATCGCTGCGTAAACGCCATTATATTACAAACAGTGTAAGCTTCCGTTTACTGTGAAACGCTCAACGATAGCACCGATTTAATCCCATCGGCTGTTTCAGCCTGATTCAACTCGGTCGCCATCAGATACAGCCTATCTTTGCTAATCCCGCCGGGTTCGGCCAGATACTGCGCGATATGATTGGCTCTGGCAATCGCCAGATCGTTAAGGCGCTGCGGATCGGGTGGAAAAATGCCTTCCAATTTCTGTTGCGCCAACGGGTAAAAATCAGAGTCCGGATTAGCCTTGATCCGCGGCTTGCCTAATAAGGATCTATCCATCTCCTGCGGGAAGACTTCGCCAAAAAACTTGGCCAGCAAGCGCTTGTAGTCATCGTCGGATAATTCGATGTATTCGTGCCGAACTTTCTCACCTTTGTCGCGCAACTCGCCGGACTTCATTTTTTTCAATACATCCTTTACTGCTTCAAAGCGCATCGCCGGCCAATCCAGGTTTTGGTAGGCAATACCTTTGATTTCCAGGGTCAACTCGGGTTTGCTGAGCAAGGCTTTATTAAGCTGATCCAGTTTGGCGGATTCTTCGACAGCCAATTCAGCACTGCCCGGTGCGAAAGCCACCGCGCTAAAATCCTTGTCATCATCGAGCAGCGAACCCAGCGCTTTGAACGGCGACATCGCCACTTTAGAGATCAGATTAACCAACACATCGGCCAGCAAGGAACCAATACTGAATTTCGGATCTTCCAGACTGCCGGTGATGGGAAAATCCAGATTAATTTTGCCGTCCGCATCTTTCAGCAAGGCAATCGCCAAATGCAAAGGCAAGGACACCGCATTCGGATTTTCCACATGCTCACCCAAGGTCAACTGATCAATGAGCAATTTATTCTGGACTGCCAACTGCGCCTGCTTGATGGTGTATCGCAAATCCAACGCCATTTGGCCTTTTTCAATCCGGTAGCCGGCAAACTCAGCCATATAAGGCGTAATCAACGGCAAAGGCATGTTGGTAAAATTTAGGGCAATGTCCGAATCCCCCGTATCGAATTGATATTTGCCTTTGATACCGACCGAGGCCATCTCATAAACCTTGCCTTTTAAAGCCAACTTGGCCTCGGCATCTTTGTCCGAGGAAAACCCGCTGACTTCGCCGTTGAGACTGTTCATCGCCGCTACGAACGGTAATATCAAGGAGTAGTCGGAGAAATCCGACTTACCCTCTTTCAGTTCGATTTTACCGATACTGACTCGCGGCTCGGTGGATTTGCCGGCCGCCGGTTTTGCAGGAGGTTTAGCTGCCGGCGCTGGTTTTGCGGGTGTTTGCGGCAGCATTAGATCGTCGATATTGGTTTTACCATCCTTTTTGATATTAAACCGCAGGTAAGGACGGTCAAACATTACCTTGGCGAATTTGAAATCCTGTTTCGCCAAATCGATGTCTATTCCCGACACCTCCAGATTGGACCATTTCAAGAAATCCACGTTTTTGAGCTGATCCCGAGTCACCAAACCTTCTAAATTGGCATCGCCTTGAAACGTGAGTTGCAGTTGCTCGGCCACCGCTAATTGCAGATTACCCTTCCCGCTGAAATCGCCATCCACCAATTCCAGTTTTAAAAAGGGGTCCAGATAAGATTGGAACACTTTCAGATTAATATCGTGAATATCCAGCGCCCAAGTCCCCGCAAAAGGCTGCAAACTCATCTCGCCGTCCACTTTCAACCCGCCGGTATTATTGAACTTGCAGCTCAATTGCACCGGCAATTTACCACTGTCCTGGGTGCTAAATTTTTGCACCTTGCCACTCAACTCGCTCAGTTGCAGTTCCAGCGGCTTCGGCAGACTGAAATCGGTAAAATGAATGTTGTAGTTGTTCAGTGCTAACTCATCCACATTAACCAGCCACGGCTTGCTCTCCTCCGCAACTGCTGGTGGTACCGATGGTTGAGTGGTGGCTGGAGCTGCGGCATCTCCGGCAAACAAAGCCTGATAATTGACAACACCGTCCGCTTGCAACCATGCGCTAATCCCCGCATCGCTGCTGAATACCGCACCAATCTCAACTTGTTGCTGATTAACATCGACATTAATCCCGTTGACGGCCAAGGCCGGTATGCTGACTAAAGGCTTACCGTGATTGTTCTCGGTGATCTCCAGCTGTTTGATCTCGACATTGCCGTTGCTTAGCTTTGTGAGCATCCCATCCGCTGCTTGGGCAAGCGTGTAATCGACTTGCAAACCCAGCACGCCGTTGACGATTTCCACCGGCAGGATTTGTTGCAAAAATAATTGCCAGCTTCTGGCCAGACCTATTTTTTCCAACTGCAACTGACCCTTAGAAGCCAGCGGTGCAATCGAGAAATCGCCATGCCATTGGATAGTGCCGCCCGATTCCAAACCCACACTCAATTCGCCCGGCGCACTGCTTGCCGCCTGAGTGCTGAATTCGTTGAGTGATAGATTAAGCGGTAACAGGTTTTCCGATAGCACTTGACCGCTGGTAGCATCCTGCCAGCCTATTCGTCCTTCTGTGATCGCGATTTGATGAACCAACAGCGCCAAGCTTTCGCCATCACTGTCTGTTGTGTCAGGCTGCGACTCTGATTGCTTGGTTTTTATATCCGCAAAATTGAATACGCCGTCGGCGCGACGTTCGATATTGACTTGCGGATTATGCAAATCAATGACGTCTAAAACCACACCGCCCAGCTTTGCCGACTCGACGGTGTCCAAATCGACAAATAAACGCTCGAAACCCGCCAGATCTTTGCCGTCTTTCGCCGCCAGGGCAAAGCCTTCCAAGGTCAGTGTGAATTTGAAGGGGTTAAAGCGAATTGCCGAAAGCCGGGCTTGCTGTCCGGTTTCTTCCTGAATTAAAGCCGGCAGTTTTTTTAAGGCCAGGGCCGGCACCAGGTAAAACCCCAAGAAGGCGTAGATCGCCAAAAGCGCAATAAGCCCCAATCCTGCGATCAAGCCTTTTTTTCGATTCATTGTCACCACCACACGCTGGGAATTAGTGCAGCTTATTCAACAAATCGGCATCTATCCGGCATCCACCGAGATCCGGATAATCGGCCAGGTTTTGTTCGAAATCTCGAAAGGACGGATGTTGAAAAGCCAGGCGGGCAATCTTGCCTTGCACTAACTCAAACTCCAAAGCCCCGCCTTTTTCACGCGGACTGCCGGGTTTGGTGACAAACAGCATGATGCCGATATTCGCCAAAGGCTGGCCTTGATCTTGAGCCGGACGCGCACAAGTGTAAGTCTCGACATTGAGCCCGCTAAACACACCCGCCAGCTGAGCGGCGTTGATCAGCACGCCTTCGTCAGCAACCGTCGGCACTTGCAGTAGCGCTTCCAAACCAAAGTTGCCCAAATGGTTTTGCAGTAGCACCGTGCCGTTCCCGCCTTTTTCGGTATTTAATAAAGGGTATAGCTGCCGAGCGGCTTCGTCTTTGTTGGGATTTTGCAAAGCCGACAAGAATTGCCGCGCCGCCGATTGAATTGGGTTGATGACGCCTTCTTTTTTCTGCCGGGAGTTGGTCAGCGCTTCCCAATCCTGCTCGGTGTTAACCGCTAGCTTCATGCTCTTCATGACGGCGTAGTCTTCGCTCGCCAGACAGCCGGCGAAGTCCTTAGCCCGATATTGTTCCAGCAACTTGGGGCGAATTTCGTCGGTCATGGCCCGCTGCGCGGAGATATTAAAGTTTTTCCAATCCGGCGAGGTTTTGCTCAGGAAATAGTACAACACCGCATTGCGATCAAATTTATTGAAGCCCAAATCCTTCATCGCCAGCTTCAAGCGCCGGCATTGGCTTTCCACATCCGGGTAGTTTTGCCAATCCGGTTGCAGATTGGGTTTCGCGGCCGGGTCGACTTGATCGATCAACTGCCGCAAACTGACTTCGCCATTGGCCGTTTGAATCGGTATCCGCCACAACTCATCAAGTGACAAATCATGGGCGTCGGGCGGCAGGTCGCCCGAGGTTTTCAACAGTAATGAGGAGACTATTTCCGGGTATACCCGCAATTCGCCCAGCAGTTTGCTTTCGGAAGACCAAGCACTCAAGCCACCTTCAACCACCTCATAAACACCCAGACGGATTTGATTGAAACTACTGCTGTCCCCCGCAAGTACCACACTGGCAGGCAAAGAATGCGTCTCGGAACTGTATTTACCGTTACCAGAAGTACCGGCTGCGGGAGTTTTGGCCACCACTTGCGGATTGCTCTCCACCCAGTTGCCGGCCAGCTTGCCCATTACGGCCATACCGGCACCGACGCCGGTGAAGGCGAACAAACTGCTGGCGGCATTCACGTCGCTGATCAACTGGGAAAGATTGGCTTCATGGCTGTTACTGGTCAGAAAGTTGTATTCGATCAGGGTGTCTTTGCTGGAATCGAGCCGTAACCAAGGGGTCAGATAAGATTTTTTGGTTTCCAGCTTGAAATTGCATTTGCCGGTTGTGGCTTGGTACAAAAAGCCGCTGGCTTCGCGCTTCAGTTTTAAGGCATCGTTATGCACACTGAATACTAGCGCCGCGGACAGGTCACCGTTTTCGTAATGACCACCGACATCGCTGCAACCGCCTTTCAGGGCGTTATCCCCTTTGAAATCAAAGTCGGAGACCAATTGTACATAGTAGTCGTCACCGCTCACCATGGTTTGACCGCGTAGCGGCTTGATCGGCAAAGACTCGGTTTTGGGATAATCGACGGCAATTTGCCGGGTTGTGGCGCAACCGGCTAGGAAACCGCTGGTTAGCAATGCAGTAGTCAGGACTGAAAAACAACGTATCGACATTAAATATCCTATGGTGTCGCGAAACCCAGGCAGGCATGTGCCCGATGCAGTATCGTTTAAATGTAGAATCGAGTTCTTAGGCGCCGCTTAATCGTAATTCGATAAAATTTATCCTAAGGCATCTTGATGCCGCGGATAGACGCTATTCAAGCACTAATTCCATGCAAGTTAGCCGGGAATGATAAATTGAAGTGTGTTTTGTGGCTATTGTTTTGTTCGACGCGCCAATAGTGCTTAGAGCGCGTCCTGTTTGAAGCGATGGATTTGCCGGCGTTGTTTTTTGTTGGGTTTATGCTCGCGCTCTGACGGATGCAGCAAGGCTTGCTGCTGCTTGTGTAACTCGATTTGCCTAATTCGCTTATCGATACTGGCTTGGTCTTCGCTGTAAAGCGCCACTGCCTCTTTAGCCGGACGGCGTTGATTATTCAGATCAGTCACCGTAAGCTCCCAAGTGTATTGGTCTTTGGTAACGCTAATCAAATCGCCGACTTTCACTTCCTTGCCCGGCTTGCAGCGCTGGCCGTTGACGTGCACTTTGCCACCGCTGACTGCATCACCGGCCAGACCGCGCGTCTTGAAAAAACGCGCGGCCCATAACCACTTATCGATGCGGACTTGGTTTAACTCACTCAACGCTTAAACCGCTCTCCGTCCAGGCTTTAAACCCGCCCGCCATGCTAACCGCACCGCTATAACCCAGTTGATTCAAGACCTGAGTAGCCAATGCCGAACGTCCGCCAGTCTGGCAATAAACCACTATGTCCGCCTGTTGCCGGCCTTGGAAATCCGGATGGGTATCGATCTTGAACTCCAGCAAGCCGCGAGGAATATTGACAGCCCCCGGCAAATGCCCGGCGGCGTATTCCGCTGGCTCGCGCACATCGAGCAATAAACTGCTCAAGCGCGTTTGCGCAGTCGCCACGTCGATTTCGGTAATCTGTTGTTTGGCGGCAGCTACCAGTTCTTGCGCAGTAAGGCTCATAAAATTCTCCAGTCGTAAACGGAATTAAGCTTCCATGTGTTTTTTCAATTCTTTCGGAATCGAGAAGACTACTTTTTCTTCTATACCTTTGTTTTCACGAACCTGGGTGGTTTCGCCGCCCCACTCTTTGAGTTGATTAATGACTTCCTGCACCAACACTTCAGGCGCGGACGCCCCAGCAGTCACGCCGACTACGTTGATGCCCTCCAGCCACTCTTGTTTCAAATCCTTGTAGGTATCGATCAAAAACGCCTGTTTACCCAGCTGTTCGGCGATTTCCCGCAAGCGGTTGGAGTTGGAGCTGTTCGGCGAACCCACCACTAAAATCAGATCCGAAATCTTTGCCAGATCGTGAACTGCGTCCTGGCGGTTTTGGGTAGCGTAGCAAATATCGTCTTTTTTCTGTTCTTTGATGGACGGAAACTGCTCACGCAATGCGTCGACCATTATTTTGGTGTCGGTCATGGACAATGTGGTCTGCGTGACGTAAGCCAAATTATCCGGATTATTCACTCTCAGGTTTTTCACATCATCCGGGGTTTCAACCAGATAAATATCGCCATGCTCGGTGCATTTGTCGTACTGTCCCATAGTGCCTTCAACCTCAGGATGACCGGCATGGCCGATCAGAATCACTTCTCTATCCTGTTTGGCATGTTTGGCTACTTGCATGTGCACTTTGGTAACCAACGGACAAGTCGCGTCGAACACGGTTAACTTGCGCTCTTCCGCTTCCTTTTGGACCTGCTTGGACACACCGTGAGCGCTAAAAATCAGGTACGACCCCACCGGCACGTCACTGAGTTCTTCGATAAAAATCGCGCCTTTTTCCTTCAAGCCATCGACTACCGTACGGTTATGCACCACTTCGTGCCGCACATAAATCGGTGCACCGAAGGTATCGATCGCTTGATCGACAATTTCAATAGCCCGGTCTACGCCGGCACAGAATCCACGAGGGTTTGCGAGTACGATTTGCATATTCTTGAGTATTTTACTTGGTTAAGACAAAACGATTTTAATCCAATTTTGTTTCCGAGACGATAATTCCGTCGCTATCGGCGTAAAGATAGTGATCTTTTTTGAAATTGACGCCGGCAAAAGTGATCATCGAATCCCGATGTCCATGTCCGTGCTTACTGCTGCAAAGCGGGTGAGTGTTCAGAGCCACCACACCAATCGGCATTTTGTTGATCGCTTCCGAACCGCGAATACTGCCGTAAACGACGATACCCTGCCAGCCATTTTCGACCGCCAAAGCAGTCAAAGTATCCCCCAACAAGGCGCAACGCTTTGAGCCGCCGCCGTCGATAACCAGCACCCGATCATTGACTTTTTCTTCCAGCACGGTCCGCACCAAAGTGTTGTCTTCGAACACTTTTAAAGTCGTGATTTGCCCGCTGAACTGGGTTTTACCGCCGAAATACCGGAACAATGGCTCGGCAATTTGAAAATTTTCTTGGGCGGAAAAACGATCACATAATGCGCTGGTAAGAAATGACATACAGCCTCCAAAGGCTAGTAATAACGCGCCAGCAGTCCGTACTGGCAATCAGCATCAGGCAGTGGAATTTTCACTTCATAACCGCCCCCAGACGCTTCCTGCATGGGCTGGCCGTATTTATCGACCATATTCTCCACAGTTATATCCCGATTCCCCTGCGGCAGGATTAACTCCAACTTGTCGCCCAGCGAAAACTTGTTTTTGACGCTAATGTCCGCCCAACCCGTTTCGGTGTCGTAATGGGTAATTTCGCCGCAAAATTGCTGCTGGTGACTTTTGGAATAACCGGATAGGTAGTTTTGATGTTCGTGGGTATGGTGGCGCTGATAAAAACCGTCTGTATAACCGCGATTCGCCAAGTTATCCAAAATCCCCAACAACTCGGGCTGAAACGGCCGGCCCGCCAATGCGTCGTCTATCGCTTGCCGATAAGTCTGCGCAGTGCGCGCTACGTAAAAATGCGATTTGGTACGGCCTTCGATCTTCAGGCTGTCGATACCGATTTCCACCAAGCGCTGCACGTGCTCAATCGCCCGCAAGTCTTTGGAATTCATGATGTACGTACCGTTTTCGTCTTCCATCACCGGCAACAATTCGCCTGGGCGGCCTTCTTCTTCAAGGAAATAGATATTGTCTGCCAAAGGATGCCGGTCGGCGCCACCGCAACTGGCGGTATTGAGCCCGGCATTCAAATCATTCATCGAAATGACCGTACTATCAGCCAGCAAATAATCGCCTTCCGCATTTTCCACAGCCGGCTTAGTATCGTATTTCCACCGGCAGGAATTGGTACAAGTACCTTGATTCGGATCGCGATGATTGAAGTAACCGGACAGCAAGCAGCGACCGGAATAGGCAATACACAACGCACCATGTACAAATACTTCGAGCTCCATATCTGGACATTGTTGGCGGATTTCGGCAATCTCATCCAGCGATAACTCCCGCGACAAAATCACCCGCTCCACACCCATGCTTTTCCAGAATCTGACACTGGCGTAATTCACCGTGTTAGCTTGTACCGACAAATGAATCGGCATCTCCGGCCATTGTTCCCGCGTCATCATGATCAAGCCAGGATCGGCCATGATCAACGCATCCGGCTGCATCGCAATGATCGGCGCCATGTCTTTCAAGAACGTTTTAATCTTGGCATTATGCGGAATGACATTGGCGGCCAGAAAGAATTTCTTACCCAACTGATGCGCTTCGGCTATGCCTTTGGCTAGGTTGTCGGCCATAAAATCGTTGTTGCGCACACGCAGGCTATAACGCGGCTGCCCGGCATAAACCGCATCAGCGCCAAACGCAAAGGCGTACCGCATATTACGAATGGTGCCGGCGGGGGAGAGGAGTTCGATGTGTTTCATGTCTGTACTAAAAAATGAGCTAACAGGCATTCTAGCAAATTATCAACGGCTCCAGGGTATCGGAAGCATTGACCAAAGAACCCGTAAATCTTGGCCGGAACGAACGCGGAACTACTTAACGGGGACAGTCGGTCTATTAAAAAACTGCGGCATCCGGGAAAGAACCTTACGTAAAATAAACATCGGCATTCGCACGGGCAGGTTATTCTTTCGGCAAGCGTAATAAGCTTCTATGTTTCCTTTGATAATGCCGATCAGACTATTATTGGAAATACCGCCGATCCGCATTTTTATCCAGATTTTGGGAATATAAACAGCCTTAACCTTATTCACGGCTAGAAATCGCATAGTCAACTCAAAGTCTGCTTGTCTGGAAAACTGTAAATCGAATCCGCCCAACTGCTCATAGAGGCGGCGACGCACAAAAAAAGTGGGATGCGCCGGCATCCAACCTTTTTCGAATAAACCGCTACGATAGTTACAAGAAGTCCAATATCGAACAATTTTTGAAGCATCGTACCTATCGACATACAACAAATCTGCGTAGCAGACGTCTACAGTAGGGTCAGAAAAAATGTCGGCGACTTGGGATAATATCGTGTCATCCGCATACACATCGTCGGCGTTCAGTGTACCTATGACATCACCGGACGCCAGAAAAATACCTTTATTCATCGCATCGTAAATACCGTGATCAGGTTCGGAAATAAACTTGGCCAGATGCTGACCGTATTTACACACCACATCGACGGTGCCATCGGTTGAGCCACCATCAATGACGATATGCTCGATGTTATTAAAATTCTGCCTCGATACTGACTGCAAATTATCGTGAATAAACTCAGCCGCATTATAAGATACGGTGACAATTGATATTTTCATTGACTTGAGATAAATACTTAAGAATCTTGAAACAATTAATAGCCGTCTCCACCTTTAGCAAAAAGAAATCATCGGTATGTTAATAAGGTGAACTTTATCAATCTTTAATAAAAACAATTACTCATAAGCCAGAACACTAATGCCTAATAAATTTGCCCAACCGTACCCAAACAAAAGCGCAACCACGTCTGAAGTCGCCAGTCAACACTCTTCCGATAAAAACCGACATAGCACCGTAAATTATTGCCAATCCTTTTGGCAGCTTAAAAATTGGCGCGACAAAACAATGAAAAGTCCAATGCTGAGAAAATCTGGCATTAAATCGTGAATAGGCAATACTCAAATCTTCAGTTCCCTGCAACCGCAACCTTAACACGTAGTATGGATAATAGCCTATCAGCATATCCGATTCGAGTTTATATTTAGTACCGACGGATAATCCACTATCAATATATTTATCAACAATAGCGCCAAACTTATCAACGAACACGTCGGAAAAGGAGTACCCGCCGCTATTATTACGCTTATAAGCCACCAAATAGCTGTCTACATATAGATTAACAGGCGCCTTTAAAGCAGCACTGTAAATTAAATCAATGTGTACCAGATTGGTTCCGCAGTAATCGTTAGCATCGACACCTTGCAAATAATCCTTGGATATTATATTCACGGAAATCAACGTCGAAAACTTACCTAACTTGACAATAAACTCGTTTGAGTTTGCAAATTCGTACAATTTCTCGCTACCGCCAGGGTATTCAGCCCTAAAGTCGAAGTCGTAACCATATGCTCGGACTGACACCACACCATAATTTTTACGCGCCAATAAACTTTCCAGATGTTTTAACGAGCCATCTATCAGTAAGTCATCATCGCCAAAAATTAAAACGTATTGCCCAGCCGCCTGATTAAAGCATTGTGCAATATTTAGATCAGGACCTATGTTCTCCGAGTTTCTTATATATCGTATCGGAAGTCCTTTGTTTAAAAACTCGTCGACGCAGTCTTTAGTATTATCGCTGGAACAGTTGTCGGATACTAAAATCTCTATTGGATAAGTTAATTCACCAAGCTGAGATACAATTTGTTCGATATTCTTAACTAAATAATTTGCCCTATTCCAAGTTGGAATGGCAATAGTTAGCAAGGGCCTATTCTCTTTATTCATATTTTTATTATATTATCGCGTGCCACTTTTTACGAAGCATTACCCACATCACCAGCGATGTCGGAAAACCGAACCCAACATTCACTAAAAACAACACCAGCACAATACCCGCCGAACCCAAACTTGGCGCCAGCCAAACCGAGCCACCAACGGTCAACAACGCTCCTGACAAGGACAACCAAAGAAAGGGCTCCTTACGGTGCGCCCTGAGATAGATAGCTAACAATCCGGAAATATGGGCAAACAAAATTGCACCGATGAGAACAAAAGTTTCCCAAAACGGTAAAAATCTTACGCCATACGCCGTGTAATCGGCCGCATAGCGAATCAAAACAAAAAACACCGCCCCCAGGACAAATACCGCAAGTGAACGTTTAAAACCCTTTTTGAATTCCTTGTCCAGTAAATCCCAATCCTGTTGACCGGCAGCTTTCGCTAACACGGGGATTCGGCTCGTCATCCAAGCTAAACTTAACAAACCCAACATGTTGCAAACGGTCATGGTGACACCCATTTGCCCTGCAACCACAGCATTCTGAGTTTGAAACAATAGCGGAGTATGCATCTGCGTTAAAAAATACCCGCAGAGCCAACTGATTCCCAAACGCCATTGCATCGGCCAAAGCTCTCGCCACCAACCGAAGTCTCCAGAAATTCCAAACAACGCTGACACCCATAGTTTCGGATAGCGAAATAGTGCCCATACCAAAGCAATCAAGGCAGCCGATGCGGGCATCATAGCGACCGCATAAAGACCGCCCCCCTGCATTAGGGTAAACCAAATGGCGATAGCGCCAACAATACCTTGCACCAAGCGCAGCGAATAGACCTCCACAACTTTACCGCTGCCTTCCACTATAGCCAAAACCGGTAATAAGGCCAAACCTACTGCGGTACTGACAACTAGAACCAACCAAGGTTGCTGCCAGGCTAAATCCGACTCCTGGGGCCGATGACTAAAGAAATACAAACCGCCCGGATAAACCAACAAAAACAGCAGTCCTGAAACACCATACCAACACAACGCTTTTTTAGTCAGAGCCAGATAGCGGCCGACATTTTTACCAACGACCGCCCCATGCGGCAACCAAGTCAATTCGGCAAATTCATGCGCCGCCTGCTGCACCAGTATGGTGGACAGACCCATATCCAATAACGCCTGCAAGCCGGCGAGACTGGCAAAGGTGTAGTAGTAGCCCTGTTCAGCAGGCGATAAATATCGTGCAATGCAAAACAGCGTAATCAGGCCAGCGCCAGCCTGCCAGCCGCGTTGCGCTAAAACTGCTAACGTTTTCTTATCGACCTGCATATAGTTTTGCCTCGGGTTCCCTGTATCCAATGAATGGATTGGCTAGTTATAAATTCAATTCGGCAAAAAAATCAAAGCCTGGATCGATCAATAGTTAAAGTTCTCTCGGGTAAATTAAAAAGCTTACGATAAAATCGCCGCAAGCCTCCTGCCAAACGGCCGGGCATTAAGCAATAGACCAGCAATACGATTAGGATGCGACCGCGCCAACCATCACCATATGCCAGCATAGACAACAAATAATTGAATTGATTTATACCTTGGGCCTTGTAATTTAAGGCTACTTTAACCAACCACAAACAGCCGTTCTTATTATTCCTGTCTCTTGTCATATACCGAGTAATTTCCCCAATAAATTTTATCCGGAGCTTTGTATCCGTTAAAAACCTACTGGTTCTAAACCAAGCAGCATACCATTCCAAATCACCGAAATAATATCCTGGGCCGGTATTTGGAGTATGTGTCATTAAGTTATTTTTGGTACTATAAACAAGGAGAGGTGTTTGTTGCACGGCAAGGATGGCGGGTACTAATTGAGGGTAAGCATCGCCAATATTCATGTAAGAATTTGGCAAATAAGCCGCCAAAATAGAACGCCTAGTTATTGTTGCGGAAATCATGCTAATACTAGCAAAGAATAACGATTCATTTTCAGCCAAATCCAGTGCACTGATAAGCTGACCTCTATGTTTATCCTCTACCAGCCAACCCAAACGAATAATATCGGCATCACTATTTTCCAGCGCATAAATTAAATCTATAACATATTCCAGGTGCCAGTCATCATCATCACCTATAATCCAGCAATATTTTGAATCAGTTATTTCCACCGCTCGCAAAATATTACCGTTACCGCCAATATTATATTTGTTACGATGATATTTCAGGTTAGGCCATTGCTCCTGATATGCAGCCACAACATCACCTGTCTCATCTGTCGATGCATTATCCAGAACATGCAGACGCATCTCTGTCAGACCGGCATCGAGAAAAGTTTGCAATGTTTCTTTTAAGCACGAGGCCCTATTATAGGTAATCAATACTGGCTCCAGTAGTTGATTATTCCATTGCCCAAAGTTGGTCATGCTTGCCTCATCAATTAATTTTCAATGAAGTAAACACATAGCAGGCAAAATCTACCCCTTGCTCGTAACATATTCCAGCACATCCACAACTCGTCTTTGCTGCTCCGAAGTAAGTCCAACCCAAAGCGGCAAACGTATCAATTTTTCTGAGCGCGAATTGGTAACATCAAGTTCGCCGTGAACTCTTCCATATCGTTCCCCAGCCGGCGAAGAATGCAACGGAACATAGTGAAACACTGACGTGATGTCATTACGTTTGAACTCATTCAATACTTGTTGCCGATCAATATCAGAAGCCAATAGCACGTAGTACATATGGGCATTATGTTGACAACTATCAGGGACAATAGGTCGGCGTAGAACACCTTTCGATTCGAGAGGCTCCAATATCTCATGGTAACGCTGCCAGCTTACCAGCCGCTCATGTGTTATGCGCTCAGAATCTTCAAGCTGAGCCCAGAGAAAAGCAGCGATCAATTCACCAGGCAAAAATGATGAGCCAACTTCTTGCCAGGTATATTTATCAACTTCACCACGGAAAAAACGACTGCGATCAGTACCCTTTTCTCGAACAATTTCGGCACGCAATGCTAGGTCAGGATCGTTCACTAATATAGCTCCACCCTCTCCAGATATAACATTCTTGGTTTCATGAAAGCTATATGTCCCAAGATCACCGATGCTTCCTAACATGCTCCCTTTATAACTAGCCATGACACCTTGCGCGGCATCCTCTACAACCTTAAGATCATGGCGCTTAGAAATAGCCATAATTGTGTCCATTTCGCACCCAACCCCAGCGTAATGAACTGGTACAATCGCCTTCGTTCGCGGCGTAATAGCTGATTCGATCAATCGCTCGTCCAGATTCAAGGTATCCTCTCGGATATCCACAAAAACTGGCACGCCACCACGTAACACAAAGGCATTGGCCGTTGAAACAAAGGTATAAGACGGCATAATGATCTCGTCACCAGGCTGAATATCCAATAGTAATGCAGCCATCTCCAGCGCAGCCGTGCATGAGTGAGTTAATAAAGCTTTACTACAATGGGTACGCTCCTCTATCCAGCCATGACATCTCTTGGTAAAAGGCCCATCACCAGCCAAGCTTCCATTGAAATGAGCTTCGGCTATATAGTACAACTCCTTGCCTGTCATATAAGGCCAATTAAAAGGAATAGTATTTTTCATATTTTTCATACTTTAAATCTTCGTAGCAACTATAAGTCGGGATCCACCTAAGGGATAATTCATTCCAAACTTTATCCCTGCAAGCTCAATCCTTAACAAGCTAGCGAATAATATATTCAACCAAGGATCAATTTTAAGCTCAGATGTGGGATCAAATTTCTCGTCCATATTCTTTTTAAAAAACCTAGAAAATATCATCGCAGGCAAAATCAAAGACACAAAAGACGTACTTCTGACGATTCTAAACCCCGCCATCTCTACCTTTTTATAAATCTCTATAGCAGAATAACGACGTTCATGAAGTGCATATTCGTCAGCAACGCTCCATAACCACGCATGCTGAGGCACAGTGAGCAATAGCACTCCTTTGGACTTCAATGCCTTACGAATCTGACTAAGAACAAGCTCATCTTCTTTGATGTGTTCGAGTACATCGAAAGCTCCAATAGCATCAAATTCATCCATAAAGGGAATTTGCCGAGCATCCATTTGCATGAGATTAGCTGAAGGAACTCGCTTCGCAGCAAATCCTAGCCCTTCGACGAAAATTTCGCTTCCATTAACTGCCACATCTGGAAAAGAATTTTGAATTGCGCTCAACACAAAACCAGTACCACAACCTATTTCAAGAAAATCTCTTAAGCTTGGAGAGTATTTTTTCAACGCCCACAAAATTATTTTATTTCTCGATTGGAACCAGAAATTAGATGATTCAAGACAAGCTAACTCCGAAAAATAACTTGCCTTAAAGCCTCCGCCACCACGAGCATAATCAGGCGCGTAAGAATCAAAACCGTCTATATTGCAGGGGCTAAATCCACAACTTAAACAGTTAGAGTTTTTAGTATCATATTGCGAGTTACAAGCTAAGCAATGTCTCATACCTTACCCGCATTAACACTTCCAGAAGCCGTAAAAACGAAAAACTTGAATGTAAAAAAAAGGAACAAAGCCACGATAAAAATCGCCGCCGCTTGAACTAACTCATGTGGGTATCCAAGCTTATCAACCATTACGATAAGTATCCCAAGGTTAATAAAATATCCTACGCAATGTACAATTGCGTAACGGACTCCGGCTCCAAGCAAACTTCCCGAGTGCGCGAATGTCAGTTTACGGTTGCCAATAAAGCCAATAACAGCCCCAACAGCATATAGACAAGTCATGGTTATCTTAGGAGCCCCTCCAAAATAAGTAACCAGTAAATAAACCATATAACCCACCGAGTTACTGAAAACTCCAACAACTCCGTAGCGAAATAATTGTTTTACTGAACTTCGACTTCTCTTTTGTGGCAAAGACATATTACCCATAAGTTAAAACAGCCAATCCAAACCCTGTCTTGCCAAAGCCATTGCCGTTATAGAGCATATATCGATGGCCTTTGTGCTCAAAAACAAATGGATACTCAATCATTTCAGAATCCCATCCATAAATAGAAACATCAATGCCCGCGTCTGCCAAGGATAACTCCCACTGCTTTCCATCATTACTAAAAGAATATCCAATTCGGTATTTACCTCCAATATCGCTTCGATAGGAGAACCACATCTTAAATCCGTTTTCTAAATCACCTATAACTGTGGGCCTAGAAAAGGCTTGCGCTCTTCCAATTTCGTAAGGTATTGCTAACCCTTTACGATTCCATTTGTGTCCGTCATGAGAAGAAGCGTATTTGATCGGAGCTAACATTTCTCCATTGCCAATATCCCAAGTTGTAACTGAGCTATACCACATGCTATAACCGTCCTCATCCTTTTGGACCCAAGGATAAGAAAGACTTATGGGATCAACATCATCAGATCCCATTAGAGGAATATCAGAATCTAGCTCTAAACTCCAATCCGGCTTTAAAATCAATCTACCAATATCGCCCCGCCAATGCCCCTGTTTAGGCGTCTGCCAACCCATAAAAAGCATATAGGTTATCCCATTAACCTCATAGCAATTACCGATGCTAACGCCGTCAGCATAAAAACAACCCTCAGGTCCATGTACAAAAAAGGGTTCACTATGCTCACAAACAAGTTCGCGTGTTAGGATATCGATATCAACTGCACCAACCGAAGAGCGATTATTCGCATCTCTGCCGCTAAAAAAAATACGGTATACATCATCTTTCAGTAACACGGGCAGAGGATTTGAAGCATGGGTCATGAGTTTGGGATGAAGCCCGTTGCTAGGGGTACTGTAGAGCAGTCCTAGCTTTTGCCATTTGCTATTCATATTCCCCTTAATCTGGTACTTGGAATTTTTGATCGATCTGTTGCCATTCCCATGTAAACACCTTCGGGTTCAGCATTCACGAGCAACAATGCTCCAGCTCCAATAACGCATTTTTCGCCAATTTTAATGTGATCTCTGATTGTCGCGTTAACACCAACGAAACATTGCTCCCCAATTTCGACCCCTCCAGAAATAACGACATGAGAGGCGATGAAACAATGATCTTTAATAGTAGAGTGATGACCGATGTGATTGCCGCTCCAAAGTGTTACGTTATTACCAATCGTAACGTAAGGCTGAATTGTGTTATCTTCAAAAATAAAACAGTTATCGCCAATTCGCCCCTCGTTTAAAATTGTAGCCCTGCTACTAACATAACTTGCTAACTGGTATCCTTTTGCTTTGGCCGACGAATACTTTTCCTTACGAACTGCATTTAGTTTCGAGTAACTAAGTGCGATAAAACATTCATACTCTTCTGGGCTATACTGCAGAATAATATCTTCAAATGCCACGACTGGAAGACCGCAAAAAAATGAGTCCGTTATATATGCCCTGTCAACTGTAAAAGCCACGACTTCATAATCTGAGTCATTACTGAAATAAAAATAGGCAAGCTGTGCTATTTCACCGCAACCGAAAATTACAAGCCGATTCTTCATAATTATTTCCTTACCAATATCGTGAACTCATACAGCCCATAATCATGCAGCAAAGCCACATTTCGCGAATAGCGGCGCTTACACAAATCAAACAAGGCACACGGGTCCGCATAATAGAGGTAATCGCGCATCTTATCTGCGTCCGAATAAGCGGTAAGACAATTAAAGGCAAATCCTCGACTGGCATATTGGGACATAGCATCCAAAGTCGTATGAATATAATCAATCCAAGTATCGTCTGAATACTCAAGCTTGACGTTAAAAACGCCGCTTGCCAAACAATAATCTGTGACTTCTAGTATTTGACTTCCAACATTAAACCTAACATTTGACTGATCGCAATGCTCTATCCTCGCAGCATCGATCATTTCAGCGGAGACATCGTATCCGAGGTACTCAAATTTTTCGAAACGAGCTGCCAAATAGTCCGCCAATGCGGCATAACCACAACCATAATCGGTTATAGAAAACTCATCGCAGGCACCCGCGTCAAGCAATTTACATAATTGACTGAACCGCAAAACTTGGCTAGCCTCTCCATTCCAGTCCACACCCTTAGGACTTACCCCATGCTCGACGATCTTTCTACCGTAGTAATTCCCTATGTCTTTAATTAGTTTTTCAGCAGTCATGATATCGGGCAATCTAAACTATTAAACAAATGTATGAATCAAAAATAACCGCATCGTTGCGAGCAGTAGTCACGCCGTAGCTATTAAACATTATGTTATATGTTAGACAGCTTATCATTAATAATTTCTTCCATTAAATCGTGAATTGATATACCTCTTTTTTTTGCTTCACTTATTAATCTGTTTTTTGACAATTCAGTAACACCTTCAAGCATTCCAAAATACCTGGTCCTCGCCGTACCTCCACGCAATCCTTTATGAATAACATCTATATTCATTTTTGGAAACCCAATATACGGAGAAAAAGAAATAAGATAAAAGCAATTTCCTAAAACATAGGTTATCTCAATATTATCTGCATTGTATGGAAGCGCGTCCAAAGGAGCATTAGAGGCCCACAATCTATTATTATTAATTGCTATTTCTGCATACGGAGTACCTCTTAAATGTGATGCAATCCCTTCATCACCAAACAGCACTTTACCGCCAATCTTGCATACACGCTCCATCTCAGAAATAGCCTTCCCAATATCTCCAAATAAATTAATACCACCAAAATGATAAACCGCATCAAAATACCTAGATGCATAAGGAAGAGATTTGGCATTTGAAACAGAAAAACATAAATTATTAAATTTATTTATGTCACTGCTTTTTTTAACCATTGCCAAACTAAAATCCTGAGCATGTAATTCACCTTCTTCGCCAATAATATTCATAATCAGCGGAATATCCTCACCCAGGCCACACCCAGTAACTAAAACCTTCATACCTTTAGCAAGGTTTAAACGATTTATAGTTTTAACTCTGAAAAAGGACTCTTGCTCATCAAATGTTTCGAAAAGCCAGTTTAAAAAATTACGATAAATTTCGGTAGATCCCTCTGAATTATACATTTTCAGATTAATATCATCAGTTTCTGTTAAAGAATACGGCTCAATAAAATCGATAACCAACGGGTTGGAGTTTACAAATTTATACAATACACCGTTACTATTAACTAATCCGTTGCAGCCATCAAGCTTAAGCTCACTTTGTACAACAGGATCAGAAAATGCCTTATATAAGGAAATATTTTTGTTAACCATTTAGTTTTTCCTAAAATAGCGAGCCAATAATCAGTAATATTTATTTTTACGCATTGCGAAATATTGCCCAACGGAACTCGCTTCCATGTAATCATATCCAAGAATTTCTTTTGCCTCTTGAGATAATGTATTATCATTTATATTGTTTGGTATACTAATCTGTTGTTTAAAAAACGGGACATTATAGAGATGATTAACCGCGCGACGCTCATAATTTGTTTTATTAAACCCACCGGAATGAAACAGCATACAATCGAGCACAATAAATGAACCAGCTTTTGCCTCTACTTGTATAGCATTACGTTGAATATAACTTAACGAAGGAAATGGTTCTGATAAATGCGATGCAGGAAGTACAAATGTTGCCCCATTTTCAAATGTAAAATCGTCAACACAGAATAAGGCATTGATAGCGAGAGGTTTTGTAGACACAAAGTGCTGATAAGGCAAATCCCGATGCCAAGCTCCTTGATTATAAGTCTCTAGCGGAGGATTGATAACTCCATTTTGCTGATTAAGCACAAACTTTCCTGAAATCAAGCGCCGTAGCACTAACAGAAGATTTTCATTCAAAGCAAGACCAATAAAAACGTCAACTCCTCCATTATGAGTTAAAGGCGACCGAATAGTGTGATATTCATTTATATCTCTAAGCAATTGTTCTCCGTACATCGAAATATATCTCTTTCGAATACGATTAAATTCATCCGAAATGTCCTTCAGCTCAGATAACGAATAGCCCCCGTCAACAACTGCATAACCAACTCTTGTAACTTGCTCAACAACCTCATCAATCACTGACTCCACTTGACACTGCTGCCAAACTCCATATGAACCACTAGGTATACTATTAACTGTCATTTTGCACCTCGCGATTGTTGAACATGTCTATAAACATGCCGAATTATCGTATATGGCCGTTGTTTGACCTCGGAAAATACCTTTGATATGTAAATACCTTGCACACCAATAAAAAAAATAATCAATCCAGAAAACAACCATATTGATGCAATAATTGAAGTGTATCCACTAGGCGGCGAAGCGATGAAAAAAAACCTGAAAGAAAGATAGGCAATGTAGATCAATGCGGAAATCGATATAACGAATCCTGAGTAGAATGTGAATACTAATGGAAGACTACTAAAAGATGTTACCGCGTTGACGAAATGACTAAATCTTCGAGAGATAGAGTATGTCGAGGGGCTACTTGAGTGTTTTTTGACAATTGATTGACATTGTTTAAACCCAGTGATAATCCAAAGTCCGCCAATATTAATTTCCCGTTCCTGATGTAACAGCAAGGCTTCAACGTACCTTCGTGACATTAGCCGGGCAGTGACGATATTATTTGGCTGAGCTATTCCAGTAAAAACTCGAAATAAACCATAAAACAAAACACCAGTGATTCTTTCAAAAAAACCTCCTTTGCGTTTGGATTGAATGCCGTATACAACATCGCATGCCTCCGATTCCATTTGCCTTATGAAAGGTAGCAACCATTCTGGTTCTTCCTCAAGATCGCTATCAATCAAAAACACTCGCTCACCTTGCGCTATCGATAAACCGGTCATCATCGCTTTGTGATGGCCGAAATTACGCGACAGATCGACAACAATCACATGGGGGTCTCGCTCACTAAGCTTTACAGCAAGATCGAGACTGTTATCCGGAGAACCGTCGTTAACTAGTATTATTTCGTATTCACCACCTGTTAATTCAATCGCGGCAGCGGTTGCCCTAGCATGGAACTCATTAATATATAGTGCCGATTGATAAAGAGTGGCAACAATTGAAAGCTTCATGGGCTAACATACCTCATATAACTACGCGAATCTTTACCGCAATTGAACAAAAGATCCAGTATGGTAACACCATGCGTGAAATCACCCCAAAGTTGCGGGTACTCAGGATATCCAGCATAATCGAACCAAGTAAGCTTGATACCTATTTCTCCAAATACGTGTTCGTCAATATAGCCTTTAGCGGATGGACCTGAAATATATTCTGAACCACCAGCTTGAACACAAAGATTTGCAAGGCGTTCTGTTTTACCATCAATAAGATGGTAATCCCATGAATTAGATATTACAGTTTGTATACCTAAATATTTACAAACAACCTCAATAAACCTCCGGTTCAACTGGGAGATATATATGAAAGATTCGCCTTTATAGATAGGTTCAATAAGTGAGGCGATCTCATCAAAATAAGGAGTTCGACGATAGTTCTGCTCAAGTGCTTTCCAATGCATTCCCGACCAGTCATTGCCATCAATTTGGGTTTCTCGAATCTTCTGAAGATACTTACCTTTCACTTGCACGGGAATTGTTAACCATTGAAGACCTTGAGGCGTCTTAATTTGATTGCGATTCCGCCAATCTCGACGAGTATATTGCATATCGTCATATAGAATAAACTCATCTACTGCAGCAATAATGTCAAAATAGCCTTTCCAAGGGATATAATTTGATTGAAGGATGGCTACCTTTTTCATATTAACAAAATTCCTTATAAGCCAGATAAGCCTGCATGTTATAAATCAAACTATTTTAAATACTTATGAGCACAAGATATAAAACACGAAATAAACACCTACAAAACTAAGTTACCAAATAATTTATTTTTATAGATAGCTATAGTTTGCACAACACAACCCGTTATTTTTATGTTCATATACTAGCCCTGCGTGCTCAACATAACTACACCTAGCAATAACCCCTCTAGGCTTAGCAACATCAAGCACTCTTTTAGTGCCCAAGCCAGTCAACTGCCCCTGCAAGTCGAGATAGGTAATTGGAAATAGTATAGAAAAACGCTTCATGCTTTCATAGGTTAAATCGTCGACAATAATTCTGCCCTTATCCATATTCAGTTTACATGCACTAGCCAACTCCAAAATATCATGATTAACTGCGCCGAGACTATTCAACGCAATTGATGGACCCACAAAGCCTTCCTTTAAATATTTGTTGAATAATACAAAATTCACAAGTAGGGATGAAGCAACTACACAAATACAGACTAACGCATATATATTTATAAGATGCTTAAAGTATCCAGACCTAAAACCAGCAAGAGATAGACAAACAACAACAACAATTACATAATTTAGAAAAAAAGTCCTATAAAAATTATGAGCCGCGTCATAAACATACAAAAAAACAATCGGAGAAACAATCAAACACAGAAGCAAATATCTTATATCAAAATATTTTTTACAGGTGTATTTCGCCTTAAAATAACAAAATAACCCATTAATCACCTTAAAAACGCTAAAAAATAAAACTCCAAAAAATATAACAAGATTAAAAAACAGAATAATCCGTATAAACCAATTTAAAAACCTTAGTTTAATAAAATAAACTATAGACTCAGGTTCGACGGAGGGCAAGTAACCAATCGCATATTCATTATTATAAAGAAACGACTGAGAATAACCGACAAAGTTATTATTAACCCAGCTAAAGAATCCCTGCAATACAACTGCATGTATATCAACTGTCATAGAAGACAAATAACTCTGTATACCAGGGTAATTGTCGCATGACATGCCCCGACTAAACCCAATAATAGCTGCAATTGACATACCGAACAAATATGCAACAGATAATATCGTGGGAATAATTTTATACGTAAATGATCGACATAGTAATATTGCAAGAACTATAGACAGCGGAACAAATAACACCCCTTGAATATGCACATAAACCGACAATGATGCACTAGCCAGCAAACCAACCAATACAAAAATACCGATATAAAGCTTACGAACTTCAGAATTATCCCAATAAACAAATGAGAGTAAGCAGAAAAGCAAATTAAGCAAATGAATAAATTCAGGACGAGCCATCGTTAGCCCGGAGCCAGCAACCCCAATAAATCCTGTTGAAATAATTAGTACCGCAAGTGGATTTACACCATTGACAGCCTTCTTAGCCACATATAATGCTATCGTCAAAGTAACCAGTAATGGAAAAATACGAAACTGCACGGGATTTACCAAAAGCATAGTTTTAGACAATAACCACGCTGGTAATGCAAGCAGCATCGGGACTTTCAGCCCCCAAGACGAGCAAAGTGCAAACAACCCGTGAGAAACGCCCTTATCCTGAATAAACCTTCCTGCATAGAATTGCAATGCTACTTCATCAGGATAATAAGGCATGTCACGCCAAACAATTAAAGACAGAATACACAAACCACTGACAGCGATTGCCAAATAGTTTTTTTGAGAAATCACCATGATTTGAATAGATTATCCGACTATAAAATACAACCTATAGACTCACGACCTATGATATTCAACAATTAGCAAACTTGAAAACATCCACATAAATAACGCCACCAAATATACCGTTATATAATCGATAGATACAATATCAAATGACTTTGACGCGGGAGCCACGATTTCTGTTGGCCTCATGCTCAAAATAATCAATTTTAGCTGGGAAATTGTTTCAACGACCTGACTATTGCATTCTTTCTTGTCTAAAATTTTCTCCCAATAAAGTATTTCACTTTTGACACTATTGAGTTCTTTGTTTAATTTTTGCTGATGATGATCGACAATTTTCTGAGCTAAAGCAGAAACTAAGCGTTCAGCATCGTCAACAGAATCCCAATGGACTAGTATCTTTATTGCTTTATTATTATCGATAGGATGCGTCCTAATTCTCTTTGAAAGGCCCGTAGGAGATACGTTATTAGCAGTCGCCACCGAAATTAAGGTTTCTGAGTTACGTAAATATTCGATGGATTCCGCCGCGCCAGCAATGGGCGTATTGTTATCAAATTGACCTAATTTAATTATAACTTGCGCCTCATATTTAACAGGCATTACTTCCAGTAAAATAAAGGCCATCAAAACCCACAATAGGAGATTTAAACCTATATATCTTTTATTTTGTATCAGCGCATCAACTAGGCTTTTAAATGTCATGAAAATTTCCTTAAAGATACTAAAACCGGGTAACTCATGATTATCAACATGAAAAGCAGACAAAATGGACGAATATATGCACCAAATGTCAATCCGGTTGATACATCCACGTAATACTGCGAAAGAAAACTAAATTGATTGAACTCAATTATCGGACCAACCACAAAATCCAGAGGAATCAACAGCACAAACATGATTATCCTTCTATATTTATTAGCATAACTTCCAATTAAAATTGCACTTAAATATGGCAGTAACATAATAACTGCATACCCACCAGGGGAATCAGTAGCGACCATCATAGAAAGCAAAACAACTACGCTTAATTGCTCCCAAGTAAAAAAATGAGCTTTTCGCGCCGATAAAAATAGAATAGACGCCGCAACAAAAAGAACAAACCACCTTAAAAAGTGTGCAGTCAAATAGAGGATTACCGGAATCCTGTCCTGATAGTAAAAGACAGCTTTCGACCATGAACTAAGCGAAGTTGTGTACCAAACTTTCTGAAAAAAATCCGAATTAACAGCGCCGGAAAAAGAAAACATATTTTCGAAAATTTGCCTATAGTTTCCATCTTCCAAGACAATCATACTTATTTGATTAATCAATAATGATGCAAAAAAACTTATCAGAAAGTATGTATATTCTCTTTTAAAAAACGGCACGAACCAGAGCACTATTAAATACTGCTTAATATTTATAGCCAACGCAAGAAATACTGCGCCTTTCCAATTGGCGCCAAAAGCCTGAGAAAAAGCCAACAACATAAAAGCAACTATAATATAGTTGCCTCTTTCTAACGCATAAAGCCCGGGAAATTGCATCAGCAACGCAAGAAATATAACAATCTCAACCGAAATATATTTTATACCCACCTGTTTTACGATTAATTTTGTACATACAAAAATTCCACAAAAATAAAACAAAAATAGCCAAGCGATAGAATACGGCGTGCAATCTCGTAACTCTGCCGGTAAAACAACGGAGGCACAATAATCCGGCACTAACATTTGCGCCAATGCAAATACGCTTATCGGATAAATTGATTGCCATATGTCATAACGCCCATCATTTAGACTCCAATAATTTGTATTATAGAAGTCCATAAATGTATCTAAAGGCGCAAAGAAAAATGGCGGCATTGCATAACCGCTGGATTCAAAATACTTGACAAAAAAGATCAGAAAAACCAACTCTGAAAAGATTATCCAGACAAACCACCAATGAATATTTTTATTTTTTACACAAACACTATCAGCTGAAGTCATTCAATATGCCATCCATACTAGATAGTAAATTTAAGATAACTTACTTTGCGCACCATTCTTTTTAAAAGAAAATCGGCGATGCAAGATATAACTGCTTATCACAGTAATAGATACTATAATTGCTTGGGCAATCAATGTATGTAGATTAAGTCTCTCGACCAAAAGAGGTAATGCTATTAAATTAAAACCAAAAGCACCAAGGTAAACCATATTAAACCTAAAAAATTCTTTCAACCACCGCCCTTTCACGCGAAACACATAAATCCTATAACCCAAATATGCATTAATCACCGATACAAAATGACTTATGATTAAAAGCCACACATAATGTAAATCATGGTGTAGGAAAAACCAAATAACTGCAAAAAAACCATACCCAAAAGCGGTATTGTACAAACCTACAAATAAATAACGAATTTTTTCGTTACCCCAAAAACGTTTAGTTATTGAACCCAACTTGCTTTCTCACGATAAAATTAGGTCGATTCTTCACTTCCTCGTATATCAAACCAATATATTCTGCAACAATACCCAACATAGTAAATAATATTCCGAACATCAAAAACATAACGGTCATAATGGTCCCATATCCAGCAAACGGCACACCCCAGAATATTGCTTTTACTATTGTCCATACTAATAGGATAAAAGACGCCGCAGATATGGTTATTCCCAATATAGTAATAAGCTTTAAAGGCACATAAGAATGGGCCAATATGCCTTTTAACGCCAGTTCAATAACCTTGAAAGTGTGAGCTCCCGATACGCCGGCAAAGCGTTCAGCTCGCTCATGCTCAATACCTATGGATTTGTAGCCAACCCAGGCAAATAGTCCACGAATAAAACGGTTACGTTCGTGTATGGAATTGATAGTTTCGTATACTTTTCTATCGATCAGCCTGAAGTCGCTAACATTTCTAGGAACCATGCCGTTGGTCAAACCGTTGGCCACCCAATAAAACAATTGCGAGTTAAAACGGCGAATTAAGCCCGTGCCATTACGTTTAGTAACAATACCGTAAACGTTTTCATATCCCTCTTCCCATTTTTTGATGAACTGAGTTATTAAATGTGGTGGATCTTGCAAATCCGCAGTCATGATCACGGCAGCATCACCAGACGCATAATTCAGTCCAGCGGTAATGCCGCCATCCATTCTAAAATTACGCGCCAGTTGCACAATTTTAAACCGCGGGTCTTTCTCATGTACCGCGCAGAGCTTTTCGTAGGTATTATCTTGAGAACCGTTCTCGACGATAATGGCTTCAAAATCGTAAGCGCTATTTTCCGCAAATACTGCTGTTAATTGTTTAGCCAATTCATCAACATTGTCCTGCTCGTTATAGGCAGGAATTACCACTGAGATTAGTTTTCTATTCATACTGGATATGTTTATTGCAAATATTGCGCTACTACGGCATATAGATTCTCATCCAAGTCCGGAGTCATTTGGTGCAAGGGATTTGATTGCATCGAACCTGTTTCCGTTACCCTACTGGTAATTTTGGGAAAATAAGTTTGTTCCGGATCTATCGGCACAACAAATCCAGCCGGCTCATCGCTTGCAAATAGGCGTTGGAATTCAGGGTCCTGCTCGAAGCTAGCATCGAGTTTGATACAAGGCAGATTAAAGGCTTTAAATAAGGTTAGCCAATCCGGTAAACCCAATCCCGAAGACTGGTCGCAACCAATATAGGCACCATTAAAATAATTTCTTTGCGTCATGCGAATGGATGCATAGCCATTATCGTTAAAAATGAAAATTTTCAGATTTAACTTATTAACAGCAACCGTGCCCAACTCCTGTAAATTTTGGGCAAATCCGCCATCGCCTTCGACTAGAACTGTCCTGAGCTGCGGATAGGCGAAAGCCGCGCCTATTGCTCCGCTCAAACCGTAACCCATGGACGCCAAGCCCTTGTTGGTAACGATGTGTTGGCCGCGCTGTTGGGCGAAGGTTTGCATCATCACGGTAAAGGCGCCACCGCTACTGCAAGGAATGACATTATCCGTGTCTCGGCAGTGTACCGACAAACGGCTGACAAAATCGTACGGCGATAAATAATGCTCTGCCGTGTTATTAATCGGCTCGATCAACGGCAATTCGGCTTTCACTTTTTGGCAATAAGCCACCCATTCGGCATGATCGCCAAGATTGGCTGCCGCTAAAGCTTGTAATACTTGATTGGCATCGCCTTGCAAACCGCAATCGACGCGGGGATGGCCTTTGTTAAGCTCGGTAGGGTCGCATTCCACTTGCACTACTCTGCCGTTAGGTACGAACTCCTGCCAGTTAAACCCGGTTTGTTGCAGACCCAAACGGGTTCCCAGTGCGATCAGCAAATCGGCTTGTTGCATCAACAAGTTGCTGTAACGTTGCCCCCAGGTATTCGGGCGGCCAAAATACAAGGGATGATCCGCTGCCACCCTATCCGCACCATTCCATGTGGTTGCCAAAGGAATACCCATGGGCTCCAAAGCATCGTATATCTTTTCTACCGTCTGTCTGGCAACACCGGCTCCAATCAATAAAAACGGCCGTTTTGCCGTGCGAACATCGTCGATTAGACGTTGGATTTCGGCTGAATGTATAGGTGGGATAGATTGCTTTGCGGCTGGAGCAAATTCGCATAGCGGATCGTTTACATCAACTGGCGCACCTTGAATATCCAACGGAATTTCAAGAAACACCGGACCTTTGCGGCCTGTAACCCCGGCGTCGATAATCCGATTAAATGCCTCACAGGAAATCAAGCTATCCATCAGCACTGATTTTGAGGTGATCGGCTTGACGATATCGACACCATCAATCTCTTGAATGCCGCGCTGGCGTACTTGTTGCCGGCAAAGATCGGCCGTCTTGACTTGCCCACCTATCACCAATAATTCCCGGCTCTCCAAATAGGCACCCGCCACTGCGGTGACAATATTGGTTAAGCCGGGACCGGCGGTTACCAGAGCAAAGGCTTTGCCATCGGTGCTTATTTCGTTGAAATATTCTGCTGCTATGCCGGCTGCCACCTCATGCACCACGCTAACGCATTTGAAATGACGATTTACGCTGGCGAGAATGTGCATGATATTGCCGCCCGCCACGTAAAAGCAGTGGGTATATCCTTTTTCTTTTAACCAATCGGCCAATAGATCGCTATATTTTATGGTCTTGTTTTGCATTGCTTGTTTGCCAACTTATTGACGGATACCAAAAAAGATTTCTATTTTCTCGGCAACAAATTCCAACATCTCGGTGGTTAAGGCCGGATAAATACCAATCCAGAAGGTTTGCCGCATAATTCTATCGGTCACATCCAGCGAGCCGGATATTCGGTATTGTCTGCCTTTCATATAGGGCTGACGGGTCAAGTTTCCGGCAAACAGCAAGCGGGAGCCGATTTTGTATTTATCCAGATATTTCAACAATTCCACACGCTCGTGACCTGAGTCTTCCTTCAGCGTGATAGGAAACCCAAACCATGAGGGATCCGATCCCGGTGTCGCTTCCGGCAGAATTAAATATTGCTCGCAAGTAGCCAAGCGTTGCTTCAGGAATTTAAAATTACGTTTTCTGATTTCAATCAATTCCGGCGCACGCTCTAACTGCGCTAAGCCACAGGCCGCCTGCATATCGGTAATTTTTAAGTTATAACCCAAGTGCGAATAGGTGTATTTGTGGTCGTAGCCAGCCGGCAAATCGCCTAACTGCCAACCGAAGCGCTTTTTACAGGTATTATCAACACCGGGGGCGCAGTAACAATCCCTTCCCCAATCCCGAAACGACTCGATGATAGTTTTCAGACGGCGACTGCTGGTAAATACCGCGCCACCCTCGCCCATCGTGATGTGGTGAGCCGGATAAAAACTGAGCGTACCAATATCGCCGAAGGTACCAACATTACGGCCCTTGTAGGTTGTGCCTAAGGCATCACAGCAATCTTCTATCAACCAGAGATTGTATTTTTTTGCGATTTCGACGACTTTATCCAGGTCAAACGGATTGCCCAGCGTGTGGGCAATCATAATTGCTTTGGTTTTAGGCGTGATGGCCGCCTCGATTTTACTGGGATCGATGTTGTAGGTAGGAATTTCCACATCGACAAATACCGGAACAAGGTCGTAAAGCAGAATGGGATTAACCGTTGTGGGAAAACCGGCCGCTACGGAAATGACTTCATCGCCTTTCTGTAAGGCACGATCACCCAGTTTTTCGGATGTCAAACAGGCAAAAGCCAGCAGATTCGCAGAGGAACCGGAATTGACCGTCAACGCGCTGCTAACCCCGATAAACTCTGCCAATTGCTTTTCAAACTGGTCGTTAAATCGTCCGGTAGTCAACCAACCGTCCAGCGAGGCTTCGACCATATAACTAAGTTCTTTAGCGCCGAGAATTTTACCCGAAGGCGGCACTACGGACTGTTCCGGAACGAAAGCTTTTTCGGCATAACGTTCGGCGGCGTATTGTTCAACCAAATCCAAAATCTGCGCTTTTAATGTATTTTCTGTCACTGTCTTATCTTTGTGTTCAATAAAATTAATGTTGATCAGCCGTCAAAAACTGCTCTAACTGCTCCGCGCAGACTTGCCGCATATCCTTGCCTTGTTGATAGGCCAGGTTCCAGTCGACAATCATCGCCAACGCTTGGGCCAGAGTCCAACGCGGTACCCAACCCAGAAGGGTCTTGGCTTTGGAGCAATCAAGCTTCAAATAGTGCGCTTCATGCGGCTGCTCACTACCATCGATTTGCCAACTTGCGCCATTGCCCCATAAATCTGCCAGTTTTTCCAATATCCACGATACGGGTTGCGCATCTGCTTCGCCAGGCCCGAAATTCCAGCCCTCCGCATATCGGCCACCTTGTTTATACAGTTGTTCTGCCAGCAGGACATAGCCGGTCACCGGCTCCAGTACATGCTGCCAGGGCCTGATGGCCGTAGGGTTACGAATCGTCACTGCCTCCCCAGCCATGAACGCCCTCATAATATCGGGGATTAAACGATCTTGAGCCCAATCCCCGCCGCCGATCACATTACCGGCACGCACCGACGCCACCGCCACACCGTGCTCAGCGTAGCGTTCGCTGGGAAAAAAGGAATTACGATAGCTGGCAGTCACCAACTCTGAGCAGCCTTTGCTGTTGCTGTAAGGATCGAAGCCGCCCATCGGCTCGTTTTCACGGTAGCCCCACAACCATTCCTTGTTTTCGTAGCATTTGTCGCTGGTGACTATCACGACTGATTTTACCGACGCAGTGTGCCTGACCGCCTCCAGTAAATTAACCGTACCCATCACATTGGTGGCATAGGTTTCCACCGGCTGTTGATAGGAATAACGAACAAGCGGTTGCGCGGCCAAATGAAACACAATCTCAGGTTGAAAACTTTGCATTTCCGCCATCACGCTGGCTAAATCGCGAATATCGCCTTCAACGTGCTGCAGTACCGAAGCCACATCAGCCACTTGGAATAAACTGGGCGCAGTAGGCGCCGGTAACGCATACCCTTTGATCTCCGCACCTAACCGGTGCAGATATAACGCCAACCAACCGCCTTTAAATCCGGTGTGCCCGGTTATAAAAACCCTTTTGCCTCGCCAAAAATCGCTATGCTCTACCATATTTTCCACGGTGCTTTTTGCTGTTGCCAAAGCTGTTCCAAATGCTGTTTATCTCTTAATGTGTCCATGGGTTGCCAGAAGCCTTTGTGGAAATAAGCGTGCAGCTGATTGCTGTTCGCCAGGCGCTCCATCGGTTCTTTTTCCCATAGCGTTTCGTCGCTATCGATTAAATCGAACACTGCCGGTGACAACACAAAAAAACCGCCGTTGATCCAGGCACCGTCGCCCTGCGGTTTCTCCTGAAAACTTTTGATGCGGCTACCCACCAATTCCAAGGCACCAAACCGGCCGGGCGGTTGCACGGCGGTCACTGTTGCGGCGTCATTGTGAGAATGATGAAAATCGATCAACGCATGAATGTCGACATCGCCGACCCCATCTCCGTAAGTAAAACAGAATGTTTCATCGCCGACATAATCGCGAACTCTTTTTAAGCGACCGCCCGTCATGGTTAACTCACCGGTGTCAACCAAGGTCACCTTCCATGGCTCCGCATATTTTTGATGCACCTGCATCTCGTTATGCTCCATATCGAAGGTCACATCCGACATATGTAAAAAGTAATTCGCAAAATACTCCTTAATAATATAGCCTTTATAACCCAAACATATTATAAATTCGTTAATTCCATAATGAGAATATAACTTCATTATATGCCATAAAATAGGCCTGCCGCCTATTTCAATCATCGGCTTAGGCTTCACCGAGGTTTCTTCATTAATACGAGTGCCCAATCCACCCGCAAGAATAACCAACTTCATTAATATTTCCTCTTGGTTATAGACATAATCATCTACCCACTACATGTATTCAAATTACGAATATACTCGGCAGTTTCTAAAATCTGTCGATCCAGACCTGTTACGGGAAATTCGAACCCCTTTATAATGTCTTTAATAGGCTGCTCGTTTCCCAAATAGCTATCGGGTTCCCCATTTATCATATTCGGACGTTCAACTGTTAAGTCAGCAGCATTAAGGAGCTTGCATACTTTTTCAGCTAACTCACCCACTTCCACCGTTTCATCACCCACGGTGTCGAAACAGACGATGTTTTCGAAACGTTCCGAAAACATCAGGCGAATACAGATCAGCAGTAAATCCAGTATGTAAATATAAGACCGAAACACGGGCTTATTTGCCCGAATTAACACATTTTCTCGGGCTACGACATTCGCAATAATCGAGGACAAGGCATAAGCATTTAGCTTATTGATATATGGCCCGCTTAGATTAAATATTCTCGGGATAAGAAGTTTTATATCAGCTTTACGGCATATCTCTTGAAAGCGCAACTCATCTTCATATTTTAATCTACCGTACAGATTTGCAGATTCATCTCTATTACTATCGTTTAAATAATCGTAGACTGCTCCGGACGACGACAATAGCACAGCTTTTACCTGTGATTGTTCCAATACCTGTGTCACCAAGCCCTGAATAACTTTATTCAACCGAATATATTCATCGTCTGAATATCCGCCAACCTTATCCTTGGTTAAAAACGCAAAGTGAAACAAATAGAGAGTATGTTGCGTATGCCGATGGGTGATTTCCGCCAAAGGTCTAACAGATACCGTACGGCCATCAGCCAATACTATCTGCTGTTCGCGCGATCCATAGCCTGATACCCGCTGGTTAAATTCATCGCCGTACAAAGCGGAAAACAATTCCAGAGTTGCCCGGCCTAACCAGCCGCAGGCACCGGTCACAGCAATATGGCTTTGTTTACTAAATAGGTGATCTAATATAAATGAATAATCAGCGCCAAACGCTTTTTCGAAATCAAAAGCCATTATTTGTAGCTCTGACTAATGACTGAGCTAATCGCAGACTTCAAATTGATTATATTTGCCTCGGTTTTATCGATAAATAACCGTTCTAACGCTCCGGAACCATTCACACTGATAATAATAAAATGACTGGTGGAATGCTTTTTATCGGATATAAAACACTCAAAGACTTTTTCCACATCAATTCGCTGGATAATTTCCTTCAGCATCGGAATTTCATCCAATAAGCCAATGACATAATCTTTCAACTGTTGAGTATCCGCCGGAATGTGCTCCAGGCCACCGCTCACTTGGGCATAGTTAATAGCAATCAGCATGCCTAACCCAACCGCTATGCCATGGCTCACTTCAAAATTGGAAGCACCTTCCAAAGCATGCCCGAAGGTATGACCAAAATTCAGTAATAAACGCTCGGCCTTATCAAATTCATCAATTTCGATAAACCATTTTTTTGCTTTTAAACTTAATTCAATGACGTCCGCATACCCTTCTACATTCATATCCATTTGCGGATTTAACCGCATATACTCAGAAAAACACGAACTTCCTTTGGCATAGCAAATCTTCACGGCCTCGCACAATCCGGCGATTTTCTGTTCTGAGTTGAGGGTTTTTACTAAATTCGGATCAATTATAATGGTTTCCGGGGGATGGAAGTTTCCAACCAGATTTTTATAACGTCCAACATTGATAGATGATTTACCCCCAATACAAGAATCCACCATACCCAATAGAGTGGTGGGAATATAATCCCATTTGATACCGCGCATATAAATCGATGCACAAAAGGTGGCTATATCCTGCAGGCTACCGCCACCGACGGCCGTCAATTTAGCTTGCCTTGTTAAGGCTAAATCTCGCATTTTTACGATTATCTCGGGTACGGATGTCAAACTCTTGGTTTCTTCATTCGCCGGCACCGCAATAACCTTGGCATTCCCGGAAAAAGCCGTTTCAAAAAAGTTATCGCATAACACGGCGCTATTCTCATCTTGCCGTTGTACTTCGGCAAAAGCACCGTTTTCTATTACCACGCGATAATTTGCAATACTGGATTGAATATCAAACGATACGGACATGACTAAACCCTAAGTCTGCACTAATAAATTGACCTGTTATACCGGTATTTTCCGGAGAACACAGAAAATAAACCATATTGGTCACATCCTCCAATGTGGCTAGTCGGTTAAACTTCGTCGCATCGATTATCTTTTTCAGCTGTTCCGGCGCAAGATTTTGATGAGTCATTGGCGTATCCAATGCCCCCGGCAAAACCGCATTAATTAAATAGCCGTCACGGGCAAGATCGGTTGCAGCAGAAAGCACTAATCCATGCAACGCGGATTTAGTCATGCAATACGATAACTTGTCCTGTCTGGCGATATTTTGCCATATTGAACTAATCACGGCTAAACGCGCATTTTCGGCTAATATATTTTCATTTAATAAAATATTTAATGCTTTGACAATAAACAAGCAATTAGCTTTATATAGTTCAATATTTTTATCTGTATCAACATTATAAACACTATCGTTACAATTCATCCCTTGCGCCCAACACACGGCATTGAATTGGCCTGCTGCTTTAAGCGCGGATAAATTCAAATTGTCATCGAATGGGTCAAATAAAATATGCTCAGGAAGCGCGCTTTGCTTTCTGGACGCTATAACGACCTGCCATCCCTTGGTATCGAATAATTGGCAAACATGTGCACCTATTGTACCGGTACCGCCGAAGACCAGAATTTTTTGCATTGCTTCGACCGAATTAATTGCTGTCTCTTAATACGTTCCAACGTCCCTCAAGCATCGCTATTCGAGACAGATCTTCCTTGGCAATAATGTCGTAATAATCGCGTTTATTCTGTAACCAAAGTAACTCAAAATGCACAGCGTTTAACAAGCCCTTTTCAATATCCGGCTTGTCTAACGAATGACCGGAAAATATGACTTTTCTGGTTTCAAATCGGGTAAGGTGAACCTGATTAATTTCTTTTAATGCGGGTAATGCATCAATGGAAACACCGCCGCCCACTACAAAATCCAAACCTTTTTCTTTACACTCTTTGGCAGTGGCAATGCAACATTCCGTTACTTGCGGCTGATTAATGGCATCTCTCGAATAACCTCGTGACAAGGAAAAATCTACACGGCCAAACACCATGCCATCGACACCGTTATCTTGCCTGGCTTGATCGGCCAAGCTTTGCACGACTTGAAACGCTTGTTCGGTTTCAATATTGAATAAAAAATCAGTATCTTGCTGCTCGTCTTCCGTGAATACTTTGTTCTTCGCGTCTATATACTTAGACAGCGCGTAAGTGCTTTCAATCATCGGCGCGATGATATGATCCACACCAATTAACTTACTCTCTAATAAATCCCGCATTGCTTCGCAACCGCCAATCTTCAAACCCACTTTCAGGTCAGCTCTGCGCACTATCTCAATCAGCCTCAACAGCTCGTCCGTTCTAGTACCTTCCGCTTCAAACTCGGCTTTAATGCCTTCGTATCCATACTCCTGCTTTCCCTTCTTTAAAAGGTCGAGCATTGAGCGTTCTCTTTTATTCATATAACTTCCTCTTTTATTGAAATCAAACCAAGCGGCAGCGATAAACTGCATGCTGCAGTGCCAGCCCGGCGGATATAAACATGTTAAATGTTAGGCTAACAGGCATCCTTGAACGTTGCGCCCAGCAAATCCTTGCTCGAAAGTTGCGGCACGCCCTCAAATGGCCAGGCGATTTTCAAATCTGCATCATTCCAGGTAATGCAACGCTCATATTCGGGCGCATAATAATCAGTGGTTTTATATAAAAACTCGGCTGTTTCGGACAGCGTTAAAAAGCCATGCGCAAATCCCTCTGGTATCCACATTTGCTGTCGATTTTCCACAGAAAGTATCTCGCCGACCCACTTTCCGAATGTAGGGGAATTCTTACGAATATCCACCGCCACATCGAACACCTCTCCCTGGACCACCCTCACCAACTTGCCTTGCGCCTTAGGCGGCAATTGGTAATGTAATCCGCGCAATACTCCTTTTTGAGATTTGGAGTGGTTGTCTTGAACAAAATTGACACTTAATCCTGTCAGCTCCTGAAAAACTTTTTGGTTGAAGCTTTCAAAGAAAAAACCACGTTCGTCACCGAATACTTTTGGTGAAAATAAAACGACATCGGGTATAGCAAGTCTAGTTGCTTGCATTAAAACACCTGCTTATTCAATAGGCCCAGTAAATACTGGCCGTAGCCATTTTTCGCCAATGGTTTGGCCAATTTTTCGATTTGCTCATCGCCAACCCAGCCGCTACGCCAGGCGATTTCCTCCGGACAGGCGATTTTCAAACCCTGCCGGGTTTCGATGGTTTCGATGAAATTGCTGGCCTCGATCAAACTGGCATGAGTACCCGTATCCAACCAGGCATAGCCGCGACCCATGATTTCGACGCTAAGCTGATTTAGGTCCAGATACATTTTATTGACGTCGGTAATCTCCAACTCGCCGCGCGGCGACGGCTGTAAATTGGCGGCTATATCGACGACTTGATTGTCGTAAAAGTACAAACCGGTAACTGCATAATTACTTTTTGGCTGCGTCGGTTTTTCCTCTAGCGAAGTTGCCCTACCCTGAGCATCAAAGCTGACGACACCGTAGCGCTCCGGGTCATTGACATGATAGGCAAAAACCGTTGCCCCTGAGGATTGATCGGTCGCGCGTTCCAATTGAACGTGTAAATCGTGGCCGTAAAAAATGTTGTCACCCAATACCAATGCACTGGGTTGCGCGCCGACAAAATCCCTACCGATGATAAAAGCTTGCGCCAACCCGTCGGGACTGGGTTGTACGGCATATTGCAGATTAATCCCCCAATCGCTGCCGTCACCCAATAAATGCTGAAACAAAGGGGTGTCTTGCGGCGTGGAAATGATCAAAATATCGCGAATCCCCGCCAACATTAGCGTGCTGAGCGGGTAATAAATCATAGGCTTGTCGTAAATCGGCAGCAATTGTTTGGAAACCGCTTTGGTTACCGGATACAGCCGGGTGCCGGATCCTCCGGCCAGGATGATGCCTTTGCGCTGGTTCATAGTCACTTCCCGTAGAGTTCAGACAACATTCGCTCGACACCCTTTTGCCAAGCCGGCAGTTGTAAATCAAACACGCTTTGCAACTTTTCAGTATTCATACGTGAGTTTAATGGCCGCTGCGCCGGCGTTTGGTAAGCGCTGGTGGGAATTGCCGTAACCGATTGTTTGTCGGTTTTCAGCGCCAGTCCGGCTTGACGGGCATAGTCAAGCACCAAATGTGCGTAGTCGTACCAACTGGTTTCGCCGCTAGCGGTTAGATGATAAACACCAGCCACTTCAGGTGTTTTCAAGGCATGACGAATAGCGTGGGCACTCACATCCGCCAGCAATTCGGCGCCGGTTGGCGTACCGATTTGATCGTTAATCACCGATAGCTGTTGCCGTTCTTGCGCCAGGCGCAACATAGTTTTGGCAAAGTTATTACCTCTGGCTGCATAAACCCAACTGGTCCGAAAAATCAAATGCCGGCAATGGCTGGCTTGAATGGCCCGTTCCCCAGCCAATTTGCTTTGCCCATAGACATTCAACGGCCCAACCTGATCATCTTCCCGCCAGGGTTTATCACCGCTGCCGTCGAATACGTAATCCGTCGAATAGTGCAGCAACCACGCATCGATACGTTTGGCTTCTGCCGCCAAAACTCCCGGCACCACCGCATTGATCGTATTCGCCAAGTCGCTTTCAGACTCGGCCTTATCCACTGCGGTATAGGCAGCAGCATTGACGATGACATCGGGACGCAGCGCGCGAACCGTTTCGGCAATCCCGCTTGGATTACTTAAATCGCCGCAATAATGTTGGTCGAATCTGTCAAGCGCAAGCAATTCGCCCAAAGGCGCCAAGCTGCGTTGCAACTCCCAACCCAGCTGGCCATTTTTACCGAACAATAAAACTTTCATTCACTCAACCATGCAAAGCATTGATCACGCAGTGCGCCCTGCATAGTTTTTATCGAGCCAGGACTGGTAGTCACCGGACAACACATTGCTAACCCAGGCTTGGTTATCCAAATACCACTGCACGGTTTTGCGAATGCCGGTCTCAAAGGTTTCCGCCGGTTTCCAGCCTAGCTCCCGTTCCAGCTTGCCGGCATCGATGGCATAACGTCTGTCGTGCCCAGGTCGGTCAGTGACATAGGTAATCTGTTCGGCATAGGATTTGCCATCGCTACGCGGTTGCAGTTCATCAAGAATACCGCACAGCGTGTTGACCACATCCAGATTAGCTTTCTCGTTCCAACCGCCGACGTTATAAACCTCGCCAAGCTTGCCGGCTTCCAGCACCCGGCGAATCGCGCTGCAATGATCCTTCACAAACAGCCAATCGCGTATCTGTTGACCGTCGCCGTATATCGGCAAAGCTTTGCCGGACAAGGCGTTCTGAATGCACAGCGGGATGAGTTTTTCCGGGAAATGATAAGGACCGTAATTGTTGGAGCAATTGGTAGTCAATACAGGCAAACCGTAAGTATGGTGATAAGCACGCACCAAATGGTCGCTGGCGGCTTTACTGGCTGAATAAGGACTATTGGGTTGATACTGGTGGGTTTCAGCGAACGGCGCATCGGTCTTTTCCAAAGAACCGTACACCTCGTCTGTAGACACGTGCAGTAACCGGAAAGCTTGCTTGGCCGGCTGTTCCAAGTTGTTCCAGTATTGTCGTACCGCTTCCAACAAACGGAAACTGCCGACGATATTGGTTTGAATAAAATCTTCCGGTCCGTGGATGGAACGATCAACATGTGATTCGGCAGCAAAATTGATCACGGCCCGAATCCGGTACTTTTGCAGTAAACTCAGCAGCAAATCGTAATCCGCAATGTCACCTTGAACAAATACATGCCTGTCATCGTCATGTAGCGAAGCCAAATTCTGTAAGTTACCCGCATAGGTCAATTTATCCAAATTGACGAGCAATTCGTCGCTTTGCGCCAACCAATCCAATACAAAATTGCTGCCGATAAACCCGGCCCCACCGGTGACTAAAATACTCATTTTTAAAGTTTTCTTATTTTTTCTAACCGTCTGCCCGACGAAAAACGCTATTATTATCGGGGCCATTGTACCTTAGTACCATCCTTCAGTGTCTAATGATTCTGCAATCCTTAAGGCAAAAAAAGTTTAAACCTCGCCCCACCCAAACGACTTTCGTTGTCGATCCGCACAAATCCGTTTTTCCCGGCATTTTTGTGCAGGCCGGCCATTACCGACACAAAATACAAACCCAGGCCGGTATTTCCCGACACCCAGTCCAATTCGGCCGTATCGTTTAAGTCCGCGGTTAAAAAATGAGGCGGATAACCCGCACCGTCGTCTTCGATGGCGATGGTTAGATAGCCGTCCTCCTCAGTCACGGCAATCAAAACGGTTTTGTGGGTATAGCGCAAAGCATTATTCAAGACAGCTGCCAGCGCATTGCTGATGATGGCGTTATCGCAGTAGCACATCTCGTCATCGCCACAATCCACTTGTAGATCAATGTTGTGCAATCCAGCCAAGCGCGCCTGTTGATGAATCGCTTCATCGAGAATATCGGTTACCGGGCATTCTTCAATATGCAAACTAAATTTTTGCGAATCGACCTTATACATCACCAACAATTGCATCAGACTGTGATTAATCCGAGCCGCCTCGAATTCCAACTGATTTAACTCAGCGGATGGTCCGTCTTGTTTGGCAGCAGTTTGCCTAACCAGCTCCAGCAAGGTACCCAATGAGTTTTTTATATCGTGCACGGTTGACGCGAGAATAGTCGGAAACAAATCGTTGTTTTTAGGATGGGTTTGCATGGTTTTAAGCCTTGACCGCTTGAGACTGCCGCAATTTTGCATACTCCATTTGTAATATCCCCAGCTTATGTGGATCAACGCCAATTTGCTTGGCTTTAATAAATAAAGCTCTGATGCGCTGATTTTTTTCTTCGCAAAACTCATTAACCTTCAAATCATGAATCATGATCTTCAACATATTCACGATGATGGTTTTATTATCCGGCATAGTCAGAATGGCCTGTTCGAACAAATCCAATGCTTCGGAAAACTTACCCTGTTTATAAAGCGCCACCCCTTTGTTGTTAGTCGCAATCAAAGCCTGCTTGGTTTTTTGAATCAGAATTTCCGAGTGATTATCCATGCCAATGCCGCTTTGCATGCGGCGCAAATCGTTCAAAAATTGTTCGTCGTCGATATGTGCATGAATCAGATCGTAAAGTATTTCTTCGGCTTTATCGTGTTCATCGCTGAGGAAGCAGGTTTTCACTACTTCCAACTGCAAGTCCCTGGGCGCTTTATTACCCAAGCGGCTGCATATATCCACCGCTTTTAGCAACGCTTTCTGCGACAACTCGTCGTTACCCAGCGTTTTATACACATCCGCCTCCACAGTCGAGGCGCGTAATTCCGCCTCGGGATGATTGGCATATTCTTTGCGCATTTCCTCCAGCGTTTTTAATGCCTCGTCCGCGGCATTGGTTTTGGCATAAAGCTTGGCCAATCCGGCAAAATCACTGCAGGAACGATGCACGGAATGCTTGCCCAGCTTCACCACCGACTTATAGGCCTTCTCGGCGGTTTCCAGATTGCCGTTCCGGTCCGCCGCTTCGGCCAGTTTTTTTTGCCTGAGTATCGATTGCGGCGACAATTGCAAAGCCTGCTGCAACACACTTTCGACGTCGCTGTACTGATCCAATGCTTCGTAGGCCTTGCCCAGCCAGTCGTAACACTCCATCAACATCGGATTGTCAGCCACCAGACTCTGAAAACCGGCAATCGCTTGTTCGATGTTATTGTTTTGAAAATCGATCACGCCCAAACCCAATCGGGCCCAGGGCAGTTCTCTATGCTCCAGAACTTCATGATATATCTGCCTGGCCTTGTCGAAATCGCCGGCGGAAATCGCCAGCTCGGCACGCATTTTCAGCAAATGCAAATGCATTTTCTTGTCCCCGGACAGCAATAGTGCATCGCATAACTGAATGGCTTTAGACAAATCGCCAGCGGCCAAGGCCTTGTCGACACTGGCCATAAATTCCTTGCGGGCAAAATTCCGTGTCAGCCGACTCATTAGTTGCTGCGCGTTAAAGGGCTTGGTCAGATATTCATCGGGCTTGCTGTCCATAACCCCCAACACCGCACTGGTAGTCTGCTCGGCGCTGATCAATACAAACACGCAGCGATAATCGATTAAATTCCGGTGTCTGGCTTCCTCCAGCACCTGCTGCCCGTTCTTACCCACACCCAGGTTGTAATCGCACAACACAATATCGAAACTGCTTTTGCTCATGGCATTGATCGCGGCTATGCCATTATCCGCTTCGACAACAGTGACGGCTTGCAAGCTATAAAGCATGTCGCGCATCGCTTTCCGAAACACGGGATTGTCCTCGACAATCAGGATACTTTTGCCGGCTAAACTAAAACTCATGGCAGAAAGGCTAATAAAACGCTCAAGAAATCGGCTCCATAAAATCCACGTAGCGGGCGGACTTGAAAAATAAAATTATCATCCCCAACTCGCCCGAGTCCACTTTACAACCAAATGAGTATAGACATGACTGTTGAAGCAAACAAACAAACCCTTGGTTTTCAAACCGAAGTAAAACATTTGCTGCACTTGATGATTCACTCCTTGTATAGCAACAAGGAAATCTTTTTGCGCGAGCTGATCTCCAACGGTTCCGACGCCGCCGACAAATTGCGCTTCGAAGCCTTGGCCAATGACAGCCTGTACGAAGGCGATAGCGAACTGAAAATCCGCGTCGATTTCGACGAAGCCAAAAAGACCATCACCATCACCGATAACGGCATCGGTATGACCCGCGAAGAAGTGCAGGACCACATCGGCACCATCGCCAAATCCGGCACCAAAGCCTTCTTCGAAAGGCTAACCGGCGATCAGGCCAAGGATAGCGAACTGATTGGCCAATTCGGCGTGGGCTTTTATTCATCGTTCATCGTCGCCGACAAAGTCACCTTGACCACCCGCAAAGCCGGCGCGCCAGCCAGCGACGGCGTGCGCTGGGAATCCGACGGTCTGGGCGAATACAGCATCGAATCGGTCGACAAAGCCGGCCGAGGCACCGAAATCGTCTTGCATTTAAAAGAAGGCGAAGACGAATTTTTAAGCGCCTGGAAACTGCGTTCGATCATCAAAAAATACTCCGACCACATCTCCCTGCCGATCATCATGAGCAAGGAAATCCCGGCAGAGAAAGACGAGGAAGGTAACGAAACCGCGCCAGCCCGCGTCGAAGACGAAACCGTCAACAGCGCCTCGGCCCTGTGGACCAAGTCCAAAGATGACATCACCGAAGAACAGTACAACGAGTTTTACAAACACGTCGGCCATGACTTCCAAGACCCATTGGCGCACGTCCACAGCAAAGTCGAAGGCACCAACGAATACACCTTGTTGCTTTACGTACCGGGCCGCGCGCCATTTGATTTGTGGGATCGCGACGCCAAACACGGCGTCAAGCTGTACATCAAAAAAGTGTTTATCACCGACGACGCCGAGCAATTGATGCCGCGCTATCTGCGCTTCATTCGCGGCGTGATCGACACCGACAGCCTGCCGCTGAACGTCTCACGGGAAATTCTGCAACAAAGCAAACAAATCAACACCATCAAAGGCGGTGCGGTTAAAAAGGTCTTGGGATTGTTGGAAGACCTGGCCGAAAACGACGCGGAGAAATACCAAAAATTCTGGGAGCAATTCGGTAACGTCATCAAAGAAGGCCCGATTGAAGACCACAAAAACAAGGACCGCGTTGCCGGCCTGTTGCGCTTCTCATCGACCCACACCGACGACAAAACCCAGAACGTGTCGCTGGCCGACTACGTCAGCCGGATGAAGGAAGGCCAGGAAAAAATCTACTTCATCACCGCCGACAGCTTCGCCGCCGCCAAAAGCAGCCCGCATTTGGAAGTGTTCCGCAAGAAAGGCATCGAAGTATTACTGCTGACCGACCGCATCGACGAATGGCTGGTGTCCAGCCTGACCGAATTCGACGGCAAGCACATGCAATCGATCGCCAAAGGCGAGCTGGACCTGGACAAATTCGATACTGAAGAAGAGAAAAAACACCAGGAAGAGGTCAGCAAGGACTTCGAATCGGTAGTCAAACAACTCAAAGACGTACTCAGCGACAAAGTCAGCGAAGTCAAAATCAGCCACCGTCTGACCGACTCACCGGCTTGCTTGGTGACCGGCGCCTACGACATGAGTTTGCACATGGAGCGGATCATGAAGGAAGCCGGCCAGGCCGGCGGCATGTTCGGCATGGGCGGCAACAGCAAGCCGATCTTCGAAATCAACCCGGACCACGCCATCGTCCAGGCCCTGAAAAACGAGCAGGACGACGCCCGTTTTGCCGACATCAGCCATATTTTGTTCGATCAAGCGATACTCAGCGAAGGCGGCCAGTTGGACGACCCGGCGGCGTTTGTGCATAAGTTGAATGGGTTGTTACAGGGGTTGTTGAAATAAATTGATTCGATTTGGAAAAGGCCGGGAAACCGGCCTTTTTTGTTGGTATTGAGCTATAGTCTGATGGCAAAAACGGTTCAATGCTATTCCAATAGTTTAATTATAGAATTTAGAAAAAGAACTTCTCGCCACTTCTCTTGCCGAGCATGAGCATGGATTCTGCTGATAAAAAGCTAAGAACAAATTACATCTTAATTGACTATGAAAATGTTCAGCCATCATCATTCTCAATAACGTCCGATTATCCTTTTAAAATTCTACTCTTCGTGGGAGCTAATCAGAACAAAATACCTATTGAACTGGCTGCATCTATGCAAGCATTTGGTAATAACGCCCAATATATCAAAGTCGACGGCATTGGTAAAAATGCATTGGATTTTCATATTGCCTTTTATCTAGGAAGGCTATTTGAGCTAGACACCAACGGTTATTTCCACATTATTTCAAAAGACACTGGGTTCGATACGCTAATTAAGCATATTCGCGACAAAAAGGGACTCATTCAGAGGTATACTCAAATAAACGATATTTCAATAATAAAAAGCTTGACAATAAAAACCTTGGCCGAGAGAGTTTCTGCTACAACTGATTTTTTAATTAATAGAGGCAATGCAAAACCACGAAAAATCGAAACCTTAAAAAATGCTATCAACGCATTTTTTGGTAGAACATTACCAAATGACGCTATTGACAGCATTATTAATGAGTTAATAAAGCAAAAAATTGTCGTAAATGACAATGGTAAAGTGCATTACAAACTTGCAGACAACTCATAGCCCCGTAGGGTACGCACCGCGTACCTTTTGGCTTTTACCATCGGAAACGGCCCTCATTTGGTACGCAATGCGTACCCTACATCGAATTGCCGATTGGTTTAAACCCGTCCACAATTCGTAACACGAATATTTGCAAACGGGATTTGCGATAGCGAATTATCGGCGTTGTTATGTGCCGGACGGTTCTTACTTTTTACCGTGGCGGCGGAACAGCCCTGTAGGGTACGCACCGCGTACCTTCTGGCTATTACCATCGGGAACGGCCCTCATTTGGTGCGCATTGCGTACCCTACATTGAATTGCCGATTGGTTTAAACCGGTCCACAATTCACAATACAAAAATCTGCAAACGGGGTTTGCGATGGCGAATTATCGGCGTTGTTATGTACCGGGCGGTTCTTACTTTTTTACCGTGGTGACGGAACGGCGGGCGCCGATTTTGGCTAACGATGCGGCTCGGGATTTACTGCGCTCGGCGATTCGCGCTTGCCAACAACAATGGCCATTTTTCCTCGTTCCCACGCGCCGCGTGGTAATGCAGGGCTTGGCCGCGCTGCGGCACAAATGCACCGCAGCGCGGTACATCTGAGTTCCCACGTGAAACGTGGGAACTAGAGCAATTTAGCCTACTTAACGATAAATTCCGGAGTGGAGTCTCTCCCGTATGCCGCGCCGAGCACCGGAGCTTTCGGCGGGATCAGCCCGAAGGGGTGCGGCAGGGATGCCGCACGTTGACGAAGGGGCAGGAAGCCCCTTTCGTCACCCCCAGGCGAAAGCTTCGGCGCGCAGGATCAAAGCGGCATCCGGGTGGCCTTTTCTTTGGACACTTTCTTTTGGCCAAACAAAAGAAAGTGTCGCGGTTGTCGGTCCGCGAACCGACTTCAAAACCAGCCGTCACGACAGCGACACAACCAACATCAAAGCTACCGAATAAAAACACAATCCCCTATAATCGAACTTACTCAAAATTAACCACCCCAACCATGCCAAGCCCCTTTCAGCGTATCGGTATCATCGGCAAATGCGGCGATCCCGGTATTGCCGTGACGCTGAACGAACTTTTCCGTTACCTAAAAACCCGTGGTCACGACATTGTCGTAGACAGCCAAAGTGCGGAGTTGATAACCGGCGCAGATATCAACGGCGTGCATATCGAGCGCCTGCCGGAATTGTGCGACTTGATTATCGCCGTGGGCGGCGACGGCACCTTTCTGGCCGCAGCCCGCGCCGCCGCTGATTTTGAAACGCCACTGCTGGGCGTTAATCTGGGTAGGCTGGGTTTTTTAGTGGATATTTCGCCGGAGCAGTTGTCCACCCGCCTGGATAAGATTTTGGCCGGGGAATTCAAGACCGAGCAGCGCCAGTTACTCAGCACCCATATCATCCGCGACCATGAAATCATCCACCAGCAAACGGCCGTCAATGAGGTGGTAGTGCATCGCTGGGTAACGCCGAGCATGATAGAAATCGTCACCAGCATTGATGGAGTGTATCTGAACACCCAGCGCTCGGACGGACTGATCGTCGCTACGCCGACCGGCTCTACCGCTTACTCGCTATCGGCCGGCGGCCCGATTCTGCATCCGGCTTTGAACGCGCTGGTATTGGTGCCATTGAACCCACATACCTTGTCTAATCGGCCCATCGTCATCGACGACAACGTGGTCATTGAAATCCGTTTCAGCCAGACCAAACAGATCAATGCCCTAGTCACTTGCGACCACATGGAGATTCCGGACGTGCGGATCAACGACAAAATCGTCATCAAAAAAGCCGCCAAACCGATTAAAATTTTGCATCCCGCGGATCACGATTTTTTCCATACCCTAAGAAGCAAACTCAACTGGAGCGGCTACCCCGCCTAAGGCTATGCTGTTAAACCTGAATATTATCGACCTAGCCGTCGTCGACGCGCTGGACTTGGACTTGGACCCCGGCATGTCGGTATTGACCGGCGAAACCGGCGCCGGCAAATCGATTCTACTGACTGCTTTAGGATTAGCTTTGGGCGACCGCGCCGATTCCGGCTACGTGCGGCCGGGCAGCAAGCGCGCCGAAGTCAATATCGAATTTGATCTATCCAAAGCACCTTTGGTCAAACAATGGCTGATCGATAACGAACTGGACGACGACGGCCAGTGCATGATCCGCCGCACCATCAGCGACGACGGCCGTTCCAAGGCTTATATCAACAACCGCCCGGTCAATCTGCAAACCCTGCAAGGCTTGAGTCGGCAATTGGTGGAAATCCACGGCCAACACGCGCATTTGACCTTGCTGGACAGCGAAGAACAACGCCGGCTACTGGATGGCTTCGCCGGCAATCAAGCCTTGCTGGACGATCTGAATACCTGTTACCAAAACTGGAAGCAAGCGCATAAGCAATTACAGCAATTGTTAAAAGCCGGCAGTGATCAGGCGGAACGCGAGGAATTGCTGCGTTATCAACTAGAAGAATTGCAGCAATTGGATTTGGAAAACTTCGATTACCAAGCGCTGGCCGACGAACATCATAAGCTGGCCAACCTTGGCAAAATCCTCGGCGTCGGCCAACAGCAACTGGATATTTTGTACGACAACGATCAACAATCGGTGGCCGACATGCTGGGCCATGTGATTCATGCCATCAACGAACTGGCGCAATATGCCGGCGAGTTGAACGGTGTTGCCGAGTTATTGAGCGACGCGGAAATCCAGATCGGCGAAGCCACCCAGCAATTGCGCCGCTTCCTGGAAAATCAGGAAGCCGATCCGCAACAACTGACTTGGCTGGAAAACCAGATCGGCGTGATTCAATCGCTGAGCCGCAAGCATAAAATCCAGCCGGAAGAATTGCCGGAATTGGCCGCGCGCTTTGCCACAGAACTGGATAACCTCAGCCACAGCAGCGAACGTATCGAAAGCCTGAATGCCGATTGCGAGCGGCTATTAAGCCAGTACCGCAAATTGGCCGGCGAATTGTCCGCCAGTCGCCGCCAAGCGGGCGCGGAGTTGCAGCAACGCATTTCCTACGCCATCAAGGAATTGGGCATGCCGCACGGCGAGTTCCTCGTCAATCTCCGCACGCCGGAAGACGCAGAACCGCAACGCAACGGTGTGGACAGCATCGAGTTTTTAGTGAGCACCAACCCCGGTTTGCCGGCCAAGCCGCTAGCCAAAGTAGCATCCGGCGGCGAGTTATCGCGGATTAGCTTGGCAATCCAAGTCACTACCAGCACCGACAAAACCACACCGACCATGATTTTCGACGAGGTCGATTCCGGCATCGGCGGAGGCATCGCTGAGATCGTCGGCCAAAAGCTCCGGCGTTTGAGCAAGAACCGGCAGGTCTTATGCGTCACCCACTTGCCGCAAGTTGCCTCGCAAGCGCATCAGCATTTATTCGTCGCGAAGAATCAAAAAGCGGCGGTAACATCGTCCACGGTTCGCCGCCTCAGCGAAGACGAACGAGTCAACGAAGTGGCCCGCATGCTGGGCGGCGTAACGATTACCGAAAACACCTTGGCGCATGCGCGGGAGATGTTGGTATCGGGCGGCTTGGCTTCCGATTAACGGCCCCTCACTTCCACGACAAACTCAATACTCCCACCATCACCAACGCCGCCCCGCCTATCTGCGCGGGCGTCAATTCTTCGCCCAACACATAACTGGCCATAAACAAGGTTGCCACCGGCCCCAGCGAGCCGATCAACGAAGTGTGACTGGAACCTATCATCTTGATCGCTGCCGACAGCATGAACACCGGCAGCACCGTCGAGAAAATCGCCATCAGCAAGCTCAATTGATATACCCGCATCGGCAGCAGCAAAGCCTGCGGCGGATGGGTGAGTAAAAATTGCAGCAGCGTCGCCGCGCAAGCCACCAGCATCGCGTAAGCGGTAAAACGGGAAGCACCGATGCGGACCACCGTTTCGCCGGTGCCGATCAGATAAGCCGAGTAAGTCAAGGTGCTGGCAAACACGAAGCCGGCTCCCAGCAACAGATGTTCAGACTGAATATTGATTTCGTCGAAAAACACCACGCCGATGCCGGCGTAACTGAGCACTAGCGCCACGACTTCCTTGCGGCCGAACGGTTTGCCCAACAGCAACGCCGACAGCACGACGACCAGGGTCGGATACAGAAACAGAATCAAGCGCTCCAGGCCGGCGGAGATGTATTGCAAGCCGACAAAATCAAACAAACTGGACAGGTAGTAACCCAGAAAGCCCAATATCAAGAGAGCCAGATAATCTCGCCGGTTTAATGGCCTCAGATCCTTCTGGCCGGCATGCCGCCACGCAACGATTAAAAAAAACGGCGCGGAAAACAGCATGCGTAAGGCCAATAGCGTCACTGCATCCACCGGCTGGTAATACGCCAGTTTGACCAAAATGGCTTTGCCGGAAAAACCGATAGCCGCCAGGGTGGCCAGGGCAAAGCCGAATAAACGGTTGCGGTTGAATGCTGCGGTGGATTTAGTCGTCGCCATTAGGCCTCCTGAGTGATGCGGGCCTTAGGCGAGTGTCGAAGCAACTGCGGTAAGACCCGCGGTTGCTTGATTGTTTAGAAAAACGCAAACACCACGGCGGTAGGCGATGCCCACAGCCATAGGTGTCTGTTTTTTGTATTGATAGGATTACTCATAGGTCGGACTATATAAGCACGCTGATACCGGTGTCAATCGCAGCTGAACAAGACTATCGCTTAAACTGACTCACCAACTCATTCAATTGCGCGGCCAATTTCACCAATTCGTTACTAGCGGCATTGGTTTGCGCGGCATCCTGCGCGGTGCGTTCGGTCAGTTGGCCGATATTGGCAATACTTTGCCCTACGTGCTGCGCAACGCGGCTTTGATTATCGGCCGCTTGCGACATCCGCGCGTTCAACTCGCGGATCTGCGTCACCCGTTCGGCAATCGCACTTAGACCCTGGTCGGCGCTTTGCACTTGTTCACGGCGCTGCTCGGCGCTGTTTTTGGCATTGTTCATCACCGTCACCGCGTCTTTGGCTTCGCGTTGCAATTGATCGATGATGCTTTGAATTTCTTCGGTGGCCTTATGCGAACGTGTAGCCAAGGTGCGGACTTCATCGGCCACCACCGCAAACCCGCGCCCCTGCTCGCCGGCTCTGGCGGCTTCGATGGCGGCATTCAAGGCCAACAGATTGGTTTGCTCGGCCAGGCCTTTGATCACATCCAACACCGCGCCGACACCGTTACTTTTTTGATCCAGGCGTTTGATCACTTCGGCGGCACGGTCGATTTCATTCACCAGCTCATTGATGCCGTTGATGGCATTTTTAGTGGTCGCCGCGCCTTGCGCGGCTTCCTGGTCCGCTTCCACGGAGGCTTGCGCCGCGCCGGTCGCCCCGCCGCGCACGTCCTGCACAGAATTTTCCAGTTCGTGTATCGCTTGAATCACCGTCTCGGTTTCGCTACGTTGTTGCGTGGCCGCTTGTGAGGTTTGCCGGGCCACACCGGATATTTGGTTGGTTGCGGACGCCAATTGCTGGCTGACCGAAGACACCTGCCCCAAGCTACCGGCAAAATTTGCCAACATGGTATTAAACGACTCGCTGACCTGGCCGATTTCGTCGCCGGAATCAATTTGCAACCTTTGGCGTAAATCCGACTGTCCGGCGATAGCGTTAACCGTGTCGCGCATGGTCACTAGTGGATTGACTACAATTTTGCGCATCAACATGTTGACCAGCAACAGGCCGCCGGCGAACATCACCAAGGAAATGGCCGAAGCAATCACCAAATCGCGATTAATCTGCGCATCGAGACTCGCCAACGAAAAACTCACCCGCACCGCCCCCAACACCGTCCCCTCGCTCACCGTATGACAAGTCAGACAATTCGTGCCGCGAAAATTGGCGCTAGCCTTGATCGGCTCCAACACGGTGATCAGACGTCCGTTTTTGTCATTACCCGGTTGAATGATGCTTTCACCCGTCAGCGCGCGATCGTCCAGATTATCAAGGGGTCTTTGCTCGGTTTTGCCTGGACCGTAAAAATCGGTAATCTGCTTGCCGCGAATTAAGCGCACTTCCGTGACATTGCCATGCGAAAGGGCTTTTTCGCGCAATACTTCACCCTGCGCCATCGCGCCGGTCAGCATTAGCGTATTCACGCCGTCGAAGTAGCTGTTGGCAATATCCCGAGCTTTATCGGTCGCCAGCGTTTGTATCATGTCTTTTTGCCTTTCCGCCATGAACAGTGTGCTGACAAACATCAGCAACAAAAATACACTGGCGATACTTAGCAATATTTTGGATTGGATTGTGGAGTTCTTGTTCATGAGATGAGCCAATGTATTGGAGTGTGTGGTGATACACCTTGGGTTGTCGGCAGCTTCTGGAAAATCTATATGTAATCCTAAACTGACCCTTGTAATCCATGCATCAAGCATAGAACAAATCCCTACCGCACGAGCCATATATAGCAATCCACCCGACAAGCGGTTATCCTGAATAGTGACGCCGCTCACGAATACGACTACTTTTGCCACTTGACGCTTAACCCAGCGCCTTGCCCGCGTCACGCAGAAGACCCGGCCGTAACCTGAAAAGCTTGCTTGATAACCCCAATAACCCGCCGTTTGCCCAGCCTTGGAGAGTTGCCGTGGACGATTTCTTCGGTTTTGTCGCTTTTGTCCTAATTTTGGTGCCCATCGTCATCATCGCGATGCTGACCGTTCTAATGGGCCGCCAAAGACGTAACCAGGATGACCTTAATCAGACCTTGCGTAAGATAGAAGCGGCGCTGCGCGAAGACCGCAAACTGCTGCGCGAGCTGGCAAAAGCGCGAGAAATGCCCGCAAGCGAAACGCCGCCGCAACCCGCCTTATTTGAGGCGCAAACACCGGCAACGGCACAGGTGATATTCGACATTACCGACAGCCAACTGCCTGCGGAAAAAGAGCCGCCGAAACCCGCAACGCCGCCGGAACCGATTGCAGAGCCAGCCCAGGAAAATCCCTGGAGTCAAAACACCTGGCAACCCGCAGAACCCAGCCGTTTCGAACTGGCGGCGCAGAAAATCCTCAAAGAAATCTGGAACTGGATCATCGTCGGCGAAGGCCATCGGCCCGAAGGCGTGGCGATGGAATATGCGGTGGCCAGCAACTGGCTGCTGCGTATCGGCGTGTTGATTTTGGTGACCGGTATCGGCTTTTTCCTGAAATATTCCATCGACAACGGCCTGCTTGGCGAACAAGCGCGGGTAGCCTTATCAGTGCTGGCCGGTGTCGGCATGATTATCGGCGGCGTGCGTTTGGTCGGCGGCACCTACCATCTGTTCAGCCAGGGTTTGCTGGGCGGCGGCATTGCAGTGTTGTATTTCAGCGTATTTGCCGCGCATAGTTTTTATCATCTGCTGGACATCTATCCGACTTTTGCACTGATGATTTTGGTGACTGCCTGCGCGGCATTTTTAGCGATCAAGCTGGACTCGATGCTCGTCGCCATCTTCGCCATCATCGGCGGCTACTGCACGCCCATCATGCTCTCCACCGGCCAAGTCAATTTCCCCGGCTTGTTTAGTTACATGCTGCTGCTGGGTGTGGGCATCTTGGCGATCAACTGGTACAAGCAGTGGCACTTGTTAAATTTCCTGAGCTTTTTCTTTAATTACCTGCTGTTCTTCGGCGCGATGCAGAACTATCAGGTCGGCTATTTCTGGCAGGTTTTACCATTCTTGAGCGGATTTTTTGTGCTGTATTCGACGACAGTGTTTTTGTTCTGTCTGGTCAACCACAGCAAATCGACCTTGCTGGATTTAATCGGCCTGATCGTCAATGCCACCATCTTCTTCGGCACCGCCTATCATCTAATCGACGAGGCTTACGGCCAGATCTGGACCGCCTTGCTGACCGTGGCGCTGGCGGCATTTTATGTGGGCCATGTGTATTACTGTCTGGCGCGCAAGGTGGCAGATAAAGAGCTGCTGATCAGCTTCATCGGTTTGGCGGCATTTTTTGTGACCATCACCCTGCCCTTGCTGCTGTCTAATCAATGGATCACCGTCAGTTGGTCGCTGCAAGCCCTGGTGATGCTGTGGATGGCCGGCAAATTGCGTAGCGCGTTTTTACAACAAGTGGCGTATCTGCTGTACGCGCTGGTGCTGGTGCGTTTTTGTTTCATCGATTTGCCCGGCCAATACGGCATGACGATGGATAGCCAACAATCGTTCGGCGCCTTCCTGTTGGGTTTACTGGAACGGGTAATCAGCTTCGGTATCCCCATCCTGTCGCTGGCCTTGGCGTATACGCTGATCGAAAAACCGGCGCCGGCATCGCCACTGGCTTGCGATGCCGGCAACGATGTGCCGCTATGGCTAAAAGACAATCTGCTGTTGCAAATCATCCTGCTGATCGGCGGCGGCCTGTTGTTTGTAGTGCTGCAATTGGAGCTGTTCCGCAGCTTTGCCTATCTGTATCCGCCCTTACAATTGCCGGTGCTGACCCTCGTCTGGCTGGCCATGTGCTGGCTATTGTTGAGCCGTTACGTAGCCGGTACGGGCGATTGGCTGCTACAAGCACTTCGACTGTTCCTGATCGGCGTGTTCCTGAAGATGCTGTTGTTCGACCTGCCGTCCTGGGATTTGACGCTGGGCCATATAAGCGTCGGCGACAGCGTCTGGACCTTGCGTTACGGCGGCGGCTACTCGTTTGAATTAGCCTTGATGCGCTTGCTGGATTTTGCAGCGACGATAGCCTTTTTACTGTTTGCCTTACGCCGCCTGGCCGACCACGAAACCGACAGCGGCAATATCCGCCAATGGCTAGGCGGTGCGGCACTGGTCTTGTTATTTACCTTTTTAAGTCTGGAAATTAACTCGCTGTTGTATCACTATGTGCCGGGTTTGCGTTCCGGTGGCGTGTCGATCTTGTGGTCGATATTTGCGTTGACCTTGGTGTTCAACGGCATCAAGCGGCAAATTGGCGCGTTGCGCCTGGTCGGTCTAGCGTTATTTGCCCTGGTAGCTTGGAAGGTGTTTTTCATCGACCTGGCCCGGCTGGAACAAATTTACCGGATCGTCGCCTTTATCGTGCTGGGCATGCTGGCACTCGGCGGCGCGTTTTTTTACATGCGTTATCAACAAACTTTTATCGGCAATACCGAAAACAAAACATGATCATGATCGCCAAATTTGCAGTGTTATGCTGCCTGTTTTTCACTCAGGCTTGGGCTAACGAAACACCGGTTTACCGGTTCAGCCGGCCGGTGCTGGCCCAGGATAATGGGCAACAAAGCCTGCTGGCCGTGCCGCTGGACAGTGCGGTGTATGCCAACACCGCCGCCGATTTTCGCGACTTGCGCCTGGTCGATCAAAACGGCGTCGAAACCCCGTATTTGCTGCAAAAAATCGCCAGCCAAAAAACGGTCAGTAAGCGCGTGGCCAGCACCAGTAAAACCGTCGATTTGCAAAAATTCGGCGACGAGGACGAAGGCTTCGTCGTGACCGTGCAACTGGACAAAAATGCCGCCAACGCTGATGGTTTAAGTCTGATCACCGACCAGCGCGACTTCGAATACGCCTTGCAAATTCACGGTTCCAACGACGGCGAGAATTGGCAACTGCTGGTCGAGCGCGCACAGATTTACGATTATTCGCGTTATATGAGTGTCGGTAACCGCGACGTTGCTTTGCCGGCCAATAGCTTCCGGCAATTCAAAATAGTCGTCGCCAAAGCCAGCCAAACCCGGGTTGCCGAGCTGTTGGAATTAACCCGCACCGTGCGCGGCGGCGCGGAAGTGCAACGCCAGGAAACCACGCAACAAATCAAGGAACCGCTGCATGTCGAGCGCATCGAGCTCTGGCACAACCTGGGCGAAACCGTGGCCGACACCGATCAGCAATTTGATTACCCGGCCGGTTTTAAAATCAAACTCGATGCCGAGCAAAAAGCCACTATCATCGACGTCGACACGCTACGGCAACCGCTGAACGGTTTGAAGCTGCAAATAATGACCCCAAACTTCAGCCGCCAAGCCGAAGTACAAATCCCGCTGACGCAAGGGCTGGAAACCCAAATGCGCACCATCGGTACCGGCACCCTGGAAGCCCTGCATTATCAAGACATCAACCGCGAACAAACCGCTATCGGTTTTCCGGAACAACGGCAAACGCGCTACCGCATTGTGATTCGTGACCAGGACAACCCGGAACTGCATATCAACACCGTCGCCGGCACCGGTCCCGGCTACCAATTGCTATTCCTGCCGCAAACCGGCCTGAGCTACCAAATCAAATACGGCGCCGAAGCCGCCGAGGCGCCGCACTATGACACCGCACCGATCCAGGAATTATTACGCCGCGGTTACCAGAGCAATCGAGCCGGATTGGGGCCGGAAGCCGAGGCCACAATCGGCGAACAACACTTCAATGTCGCTAAACTGCTGAACAGTTCGTGGTTTCTGGGCCTGGTCATCACCTTGATGGTGATCGTGCTGGCGTGGAGTTTGTTTCGGGTCGGCAAGCGCGTTGCCAATCTGTCTGATTCGACTGAGCGGAAATGAAGTGCGCTGTGATACCCCAACAAATAAAAAAATGGGCGGATAAGCCTAACGTCATCCGCCGATCAACATAAATTAAAGCAATGCCTTAGTGTCTACACTTGGCATCGCTTCGCCCTACTCCCCTTTTACGCTAGCTTCGCGCGATGGAGGGTGTGGCGGCGCGACTTGGCCAGTATGCCCAGCAAACCGCCCAGGAACAGCCAAGCCGTAGTCGGCAGCGGCACGGCGGCGACCCGCAGACTGCCGTTGGTTGCCAAGTTGGAAAAGTCGAGTAGCTTGCGGTCTATGCCGGCGACGCTGATGCGGTCCGGGTTTAAACTGCCGCTGAAGCCGGCGAAGTCGAATAACTTGAAAACATCGCCGGCGACCGGTGTGAAGTTACCGCCGAACACCAAGGACAGGGTGCCGTTAAAATCAAAATGGCCCATATTCAATAACTGATCGTATTGGCTGCCCGGCTGATTACCGAAGATTTCCATCGTCAGCACCGAACTGGCACCAAAGCGGGGGCTGCCGCCGTGGAAGTCGATGGCGGCCGGGCTGTTGCCGGGATTGTAGCCACCGCGAAAAATAACGTTACCGCCAAACCCACCGGCGCCGTTGACATCGTTCAGGAAAGTCAAGGTGCCCCTCGAGCCAGTCACCAGACCGTTGTTGGTGAAGTCGCCCAGAATGCTGGCGCTACCGGTGTAGCTCAGAGTGTCGCCGTCGCCCAAATCGATGCCGTTGATGCTGCCCAGTTCGCCGCCCTTGCCCAAACTGGTGGAGACACCCAAATGGGCTTTATCTTTATCCTGCAACGTCACTTGATTTGAGCCGACATCGAGCTTGCCGCCAAATTCGAAACCTTGAGTGGAATTGGCGTTGCCCAGCACCAGTTTGCCGCTATTGGCGCGGATGGTGTTAGCCGCCGTGCCGCCGCTCACTGTCGTTGTCAGCGTGCCGTAACCGGACAAGGTGCCGATGTCGTTCATATCCAGACGGCTACCGTTATGGAAGACGATTAGTCCGCCGTTCACTGCCAGCGAGCCGGCCTTTAGCGAGCCGCCGTTTAGCCATAATAGACTGCCGCTGTTGACGTTCAAGTTGTTGGTCACCGCCAAGGTTTTGCGGCTGGTCAGGGTCGTGAACGGGCTAGAAATCTCACTACGGCCCAAGGTCACGCCGTCGGCACCGGTGACGCTCAAGGTGCCGGCGAGCCAGTTAAACTGCCCGCCAGGCCCAGGGCGAACGTCGTCTTGATTGACGACTTCGAGCGTGCCGCCGTCCAGATTCACGACGCCGGCTCTTAAAATTCGGAAGCGTCCGCCAACCGAAACCAGGCCCTGGTTTTCGATGTTGAGCAATCCCCGTCCGTTAGAGCCGATGATCAGATCGCCTTGGTTCCACCATTGCGAGCCGTCGCCATTGACCATCACCTTGCCCAAGCTGCCGATGGCATTGCCGATGACCGCGCTTGCGCTTTCCACTTTTCCGCCATTTTCCACATTCAGCGTGCCGGTGCCTTGATTGCCTAACGTTAGGCTATCCCGGATAGTCCATGTCGACCCTTGGCCTTTGATACTTGCCTCCCCCACACCGCCACTGGCATTGCCGATAGTTGCTCTGTCACTTTTCACGCTGCCGCCGCTATCGACGACTAAGCTGCCATTACCCTGATCGCCGACAAACAGCTCGCTTTTGTTAAGCCATTGGGCGCCCAAACCCTGCACGTTTACCCGGCCGATACTTTGCGATTTTGCGCCGACGTAACCGAACTGGTTGCTGACGGTGCCGCCAGGACCGACGAGTAACTCACCTCTGCCGCCGCGCTCGTATCCAACCGACAAATTGCCGATGCTCAGCATACTGGAGCCCGAGTCCTCGATTAAAACTTTGCCCTTGCCCTGATTGCCGATAATGGTAGATTGGCTTTCCATGCTCCCGCCCTTGACGATATTCAATTCGCCCGCACCTTGATCGCCGATAACGCTTTGGCCGCTTACGACTATGCCGCCGTTAGCGATTTTCAAACTGCCTTGGCCAGGCGAACCAATAAACAGGCTCTGATTCGTCCACCGCGATCCGGCGCCGTCGATGGTGACTAAGCTGGGATGCATGGAGTTACCGCCACCTATGGTGCTTTTGCCGGAGTTCAACACACCACCATTGGTCACGCTCAGCGTGCCTTCACCAAGATAGCCAATGTGCAGATCGTTACTATTGGTCCAACTCGATCCCAGGCCATCGATAGCCACTTGGGCACCGTTGCCGAGAGACGCCGTCTTGCTGATCACCGAGCCGGAATCGAGGATATTCAGGATGGCTTTGCCGTGCGTGCCTATATTCATGTTCCCGCTATTGGTCCATTTCGATCCCGAGCCTTGGACGGTCATTTCCGCCGTACTTCCCTGGCCGGCGCCGATGACGGCCGAAACACTGTCCAGCGTACTCCTGCCTTTCACCAGCAATTGTGCTTGTCCGGTTTCGCCGAGAATCAATGGGTTATTGCCTGCGGAAACCCTGGCGTAGCGTAGCAAGGTCAGGGAATGGTCGCGCAAACCGGCGAATTGATTCACTTGTAAAAAGCCGCCGGGGATATTGCCGCCATCCCAGATCTGATCGGCGCCGATAATGATCGGCATATTGATGGTTTGCAGATTGCGGCTGGCGTTGACGATATTGCCGATGCTGACGATGCGATTGCCGTTTAAGGTAAACGCCCTGGCGTCGGCCGCAAAGGTAATGCCGTTGATGTCCAGATCTTCCGGGCCGTCGTTAAGCGGTGTCAACCGGGTATTGCCTTTGAAGACCAAGCTATCGCCGGTGTTCGGCAGTAATAATGGGTCGTTGTTTAGCCAGTTGGTATTGGGATGAAGGAAATCGTTGTTCGAGAAAAACCAACTGTCGTTGTCGCCGCTGCCGTCCCAGACTAGTTCGTAGGCAAGAACGGGCGAGGTCAAAAGGCTATTGGCTAGGATGCCGGCCAAGGCCAGCGCTAATGGGTGGGCTTTGAAACAAGGGCGGGACATGGTGCGGCTCCTGAGTAAACGTAAAAAGTGTGGTCTCGGAGGCGGTTAGTGGCTAACCGATGTCCGATGGTTAGCGTTTACTGGTCATTTCTTGTGCCAATTGCCGCGTGTTTGCGGCTATTGCCCTGTAAGCGATTGTTTTAAGGTTGTTTTGGTTTTGTCGTTTAAGGCAATTAAGGTTGGCGGCAATGAGCCGGCGGGCAGAAGCGGCGACGATATGTCGTTCGAGTGACGAAATATCGTTGATTGCCGGGCCGATCAGCCCGGTATGCAAGGCCTAGCTTTTCGCTTTGGTCAACATACTGGTGTTTGAATGGTAAGTGGTACTTACACCACTGCTGGCGTTGCCGGGACGTGGTTCCCAAACTCCCGTTTGCAAACCAGAAAAAGCAGGATTTCAGGCTGTTAAAAATCTTTTCCAACGCACCTTATTCAGCCATCAACCCGGCGATTTGGGCTTTGGCGTTACATTGGCCGATGGCCTCGGCTATCTGAGACGGCGTGAGTTTATGTTTAACGGCAACCGTTCCATGCCAATCGAATGCTTGATATTCCTTTTGTGCAAATGTGGCGATCTGGCATTTTTTAGCGGGCGAGTTGGCAAACGGCATTGGGCTATCGGCCGGCAAGGGTTCCATGCCTTCCGAGCTAGGTGCGTAAATCAAAAAATCGCCGTTCATCGCCAGGACTGCGCGGTATTGCTGGGCGGTGGTGAAATACAAATCACCGACCGCAATATCAGCTTCTTTTAGCCACAGATTTTTGTTTTTCTTAGTCTTTTTCATGGGGTGATTCATTTAAACAGGTCTGGGGATTATCAAGTGTCGGGATTAGCGCGCAGTTTGGCCAGAATAAAATCGGTGTGCGAGACGCCAAGCAGGTCAGCAATCTTCCGCACCAGATACTCCTCTTGCGGGTCGATAGCACCGTCGGCGTAGGCGATTTGCCAGAGGGATTTAACAAACTTTATCTTTTCCTCAGGACCAAGGCATTGGTTGATTGTTGAGGTAAATTCGTAATAATCAACCGCCTGCTGACGCTTGTGTTCCGCTTTGGCCATCAAGGCCTGAGCCTGTTCAGTGGAGAGCGAAAAACACTTTTGCACCAAGGACAGAATCTTGGTCCGCTCGACATTCTGACAGACATCATCCATGGTCATCATTTCTGTCATTAAGGCAGTCAAAGCCTCTTGAAGCTTTGCTTCCGCAGCGTCCGGTGACGGTAAGGACAGGTGTTTTTCAAAAAACAGTTTAATTTGCTCGAGCATATTGGGTTTGGCATACATTGCAGATAATTAAATAACCCGTTAATCCTATTACACGGCCCCTATTTCCGAAGATTGTCATTCCGCCCAGGATCGACGTAATCCAAATGCCATCGCGTGGTTAAGGCAGCAATAAGAAACCGGCAATAAAGTGAAATCTCCCAAGCTAACCAGCCTAAGCGTAATGAACACTCAAACCGCCAAAATCGACAATCACAAAGCCAAGTTGCCGAAAAAGCTTTATATCGCAACCGATGGCTCGTTGAAGTCATGCGTTACCGGCCCATTGCTGGAGCTGCCTATCGATTTTCAGGCGTGGCCGCCAATGGACACCAGCAACATCGTTTTGTTTGTCAGCAAAGCCGCTTAGTCTCGCTACAAACCCGGGTATTTTAGCGGTTTGCCCTTGGTTAAGCTGAAAGCGGGCCTTCAGCAGCAAACACCTGGATTCGCTGCCCATCCAAGATCAGCAGCGCTTCACTGGCTTGATTGCTCACGGCGATTCAGCATCAGGTGGGCAAGACGATTGCCGGCTTCAATCAAGGGATGGATCACAAAATTGGCGCCCGCTTTTGATAATTGCTGTTCTTCCACACCGTGATAACAAATACTGCTGATTTGCCCCGTGAAACCGCGCTTCCTAAGCTGAGCCACCGCGGTCAAACGCACCTCGAATGCCGGCACCGTCAGGATAATGCCTTTAACCTTATGCAAGGGTAAACCGCTCCATAACTCGGTGTCCTCGGCGTCGCCGTAGAGCACGCGGCGGCCGGCGGCAAGATGATATTCCAACACGGTAGGGTCGGCATCCAAGCCAACCACCCTTTGCTCTTGCTGGCACAGGGTTTTATAGACCACGCCACCGGTTCGGCCCATGCCTATCACCAGCCATTCGGCGGCGCCGAACGAATCCGGCAGGCGGTCCGGGTGGTCGGACTTTCTTTCAAACCTCACCAGCAGTGGCTCTACCCAGGAAAACAAGCGATGGGAATAACGGTTTAACGGTGCGGCAATGGCCAGCGAACCGGCCACCGCCAAACTGATGATAGCGTTCCATTCCGCTGGCAACAGTTGAGCTTTGACGACGGCGCTGGTGGTAATCAGCGAAAATTCGCTGTACGTCGTCAAGGCCAAGGACGATACGAAAGCAGTACGCGCCCGGAGTCCGGCGACCACAAATAGGCCAAAGAACAGCGCACATTGCAAAGGCAACAACGCCAGCAATTGCAAAGCGTCCATAATCTGCGCCCGGTTCGGTAAGTCACTGACACCAATCTGCAAGAAGAACGCCACCAAAAACAGCTCTTTCAAACCCCAGAGTCTGTCGCTTAACTCCTTGATCCTGGGATGATTAGCCAACATCACGCCGGTCAACAAAGCACCAATATCCGCGGCAATACCGACGCTTTCCGCGGCGACGCCGCCGGCCAGCGCCAGGGTTACCCCCAACAGCAATTTCAGTTCCGAAGATCGGCTGACCGACAATACCCGATGCGCTATCGGCCGTAACAGCGGCACCAGTAACAAAGCCAATGCCCAAGGCGTAGGCTGTCTGCCTTCCGCCAGCGCCAGCAAACCGATTGCCACGATGTCCTGCAAAATCAGGATACTCATGACATCCCGACCATGCAGCGACGACAATTCGCCGTTATCTTCCAGCACCTTGATCGCCAACACGGTGCTGGAAAACGCCAAACTGAGCCCCAGCACCAAGCCGCCGGTGACTCGCTGCTCTAGCCACAGAAACACCAGCGCGGAAATCAATGCCATCAACATTAAATGCAAGCCACCGACGCTAAGCACTTCGCGACGAATCAGCGAACTGGGCTTGAGTTTTAAACCGACCGAAAACAACAATAATTCGATACCAATCTCCGCCAAATGGTGAAGATCCGGCAATACCGCAATGCCCAGGGCATGCAATACGTAACCAGCGACCAAATAACCAACCAGCGGCGGAAAAGACAGGCGGCTGGCTACCAAACCAGCGATATATGCCGTACTAATCCAAGTTAATTCCATCATATCTATCAACCAAAATAAAAACACCGTTTAATATATCGGGATCGTAACCTGTTTTAAAAGGTTACTGGCTAATTTTTAAACAGCTACGCCACTTGCGCCTGGATTTTCCGGACGATCTAGGCCCAACTATTTTCGCGGAAATCCCAAATTTTAGCCGTCCGAGCAAGCCCATCATCTGTACAGAAGGTTGATAGGCCGAGTGTTTTACCGCATCATCCCTATCGATTCGCCCTCCCCCTTTTTACCGGTACGCACCATGAAACACCCCGAATTCCCGTTAACCAACGAGCTGATTTATCTCAACCACGCCGCCGTAGCCCCCTGGCCGAAACGCACCAGCGCAGCGGTGATTCAATTTGCCGAACAAAACTGCCAGTTCGGCTCGCATTACTATCTGGATTGGTTGAAAAAAGAAAACGAAATCCGCCGCCAATTGCAGACCTTATTGAATGCACCCTCGGCTAACGATATTGCACTGGTGAAAAACACCTCGGAAGCCTTGTCTTTCGTGGCCTTTGGCTTACCCTGGCAAGCCGGCGACAACATCGTCTCCAGCAATGAGGAATTTCCGTCCAACCGCCTGCCCTGGCAAGCCTTGGCCGAGCGCGGCGTCGAGTTTAGAGAAGCCGATTTGCACAGTGCCGCAACCCCGGAAGATGCCCTGTTTGCGCTGGTGGATGGCAATACCCGTTTGTTGACCATCAGTTCCATTCAATTCGCCTCCGGCCTGCGCATGGATCTGGAACGCATCGGCGAATTTTGCAAACAGCGCGGCATCCTGTTTTGCATCGACGCGATTCAAAGCCTGGGCGCGGTGCAATTTGACGTGCAAGCCTATCAGGCCGACTTTGTGATGGCTGATGGGCATAAATGGCTGTTCGGCCCAGAAGGCCTGGGGGTGTTTTATACCAACCCGGCCGCACGCGACCGGCTCAAGCTCAGCCAATATGGCTGGCACATGATGAAAGACACGCATAATTACGAAAACCTGCCATGGGAGATCCATCCCGGCGCCCGCCGTTTCGAATGTGGCAGCCCGAACATGTTGGGCATTCACGCCTTGTCCGCCAGTTTGTCTTTATTACTGGAAACCGGCATGCCGACAGTCGAGGCCCTGGTTCTGGAACGCAGCAACTACCTGCGCGAAGCCATCAGCGCCAACGCCGAGCTGATTTTACTGTCGCAGCGGCACAGCCGTTTGCAGTCCGGCATCGTCAACTTCAAACACCGATCCATTGACAATGAAGTGCTTTATAAGCATTTGCAAAAAAATGGTGTGGTTTGTGCCCTACGCGGCGGCGGGATTCGCTTTTCGGCGCATTTTTACAATACATTGGCGGAATTGGATCGGGCGCTAATACTGGCCACAGCGGTTTCGGAATGACGTTCGCCGAACTGTATTGGTACGAATATTATCGCTAACTTTTGCCTGATTAAACGGGCCGAAGGCATAGACAGCCGCTTTGGCCAGACTTCCATAGCACCCGTGCGGGTTTCCGGCCGCTGCGAGGGCGTCCTAAAAAGTCCCGGCGGCATATAAAATTCCCGCGTCTGCGTCCCCCAATATCCCGAATGCACATCCGGCGGGCAGGAAGGCGCCGCCAAGCAGTTTAGCGGTGCCGCCACAAGAACCTGCGGCACCACTGGACATCTCGTGATAGCCTTCCGGATGTTTTTACATGCCAACGGCGCGCTATAAAATGCGGTTGCAGCCACGGGAAGTGTGGTCTCAATCATTTGATGAACACATTACCGTCGATTGATCCCAATAATTGATCACGGCTACCAGAACAAACGTCTTGTTACGGAGCAGGACCAGCACCTAATTTTTTATATAAAAATCGCAGATGCGCTTGGTCAATGGACAAATTCTGTTTGACCGGCATCATCAGTTCTACCTTTCCCCTACCCCTTTGTGCAGTTTTCGCAAGCTATCGGCTTCGTTAGACTCAACCCTCAATACAGTCACCACCCCAAACAATTAGGAGAATTGAATGAAAAAGACACTGTTTCCGGCGATCGGAATGTTGCTTGCCGGTTTGGCAAGCTCCGGCCATGCTGCCGTCACCACCATCGATTTCAACAGCATTGCTTTACATCCCACCAATCACGAAATTTCAGTGCCCAAACCCTATCTGGAAGACGGCTTCAAGTTGAGCACGCTGGCCGGGGTGTCATTCCAGTTAAGCGGTGGCACCCTCTACGCGATCATGCCTGCCAGCCCTTATTGGACCGGCAGCGTCGGTTTGTATTCCGGGGTAGTCACCAATCAAGGTAGCGTCTTTTTACTGGAAAAACAGGATGGCGGTTCGTTTGACTTACTCAGTATGGACGCGGCGTCGTTTTGGACCATTGCCAGCGGCCGGCAGTTCTCTGTTTATGGCTACCCGCAAGCCGGCGGCTTCGTCAGCCAGTCATTCCTGCTTGACGCGACCACAAATACGTTGGAAACCCTTTATTTCAACGATTCCTTCAAAAACCTGAATAAAATTATCTTCAGCTCGACCTATGCGCAGGTTGACAACATCAAACTGGGCCTTCCTTCGCCGATTTCGGCCGTACCAGTTCCCGGCGCGGCATGGCTGCTGCTGAGCGGCTTAGGCTTCATCAGTCGACGTAATATCGCCAAGGCATTACGCTGGTCCCGTTAAACGCCACTGGTTAATTCGTCGCGTTTCAAGACAGTAAGGCTAAATCCACAGGGCGGCAATAGACAAAGGCATATTTCGCCCTGTGGCGGCGGTTTACATGCGGCGCAATACCCGCAGGCTATTGCGTCCTTGACCACGAACTACCGTCAATCGGTAAAACAATTCAGCCATCAATCCCGAATTCATCCCGCCAAAGCAAGAGCAAGTTTCCCAACAGAAAAGCCTTCTTGATCAACAAATTCGATTGAGTTTTATGTTTTCTTAACGAATATTCAAAGAATTTTTACGACATTTTTACCCGCCAATCGGTAGATTGTGACTCAGGCGATCAGCGGCAAAACCGCCAAAATTTTGGACTGTTTGACGTATTCGCCCGTCTAAAAAATGCTTAAGCATCTTTGCAGGAGGTCTATATGAGCGGGATTTATCTATTAAGCGGCGGCTTGGCGCTGCTGGTGTTTATTTATCTAGTGGTCGCGCTGTTTTATCCGGAGAAATTCTGATGAACGAAACCGGCTTCCTACAAATTTTTATCTATCTGCTGGCCTTACTGCTGCTGAGCAAGCCACTGGGTACGTACATGGCACGGGTGTATCAAGACGAATCCATCGTGGGCAACACTTGGTTTGCCGGGCTTGAGCGCGGACTTTATCGGCTGTGCGGCATACAAATCCAGCAAGATATGCGCTGGCAGCAATATGCCGGTGCTTTGCTAATTTTTAACTTGCTGGGTCTGCTGGTGGTTTATGCCATGCAAACCTGCCAAGACCTGTTGCCGCTCAATCCGCAGGCCCTGCCGGCCATCAGCTCCGACTCAGCTTTAAATACCGCCATTAGTTTTGCCACCAACACCAATTGGCAGGGCTATGCCGGTGAGGCCAGCATGAGTTACCTCACGCAAATGCTCGGTTTAACGGTGCAGAACTTTTTGTCGGCAGCCAGCGGTATGGCGGTACTGGTGGCTTTGATACGCGGTTTCAGCCGGCGTAACACCAACGGCATTGGCAATTTCTGGGTGGATATGACGCGCTCGACGCTGTATATCCTGCTGCCGCTTTCGTTGCTACTTGCTGTCGTCTTGGTGGGGCAAGGCGTGGTGCAAACCTTTGATCGTTATGCCACCGTCAAGCTGCAAGAACCGCTGACTTACTCGGCACCAGCGCTTGATGCGGATGGACACGCTGTACTGGATGCACAAGGCCAACCCGTCACTCAAACCCAGCAAAGCCAGGCACAAACCCTGGCCTTGGGCCCCGCGGCCTCGCAAATTGCCATCAAGCAGCTTGGTACCAACGGCGGCGGTTTTTTTAATGCCAACTCGGCGCATCCTTACGAAAACCCCACCCCGCTGAGCAATTTTTTGGAAATGCTCGCCATCCTGTTAATCCCCGCCGCGCTGTGTCATACCTTTGGTTTTTTGGTCGGCGATAGCCGGCAAGGCTGGGCGCTGTTGGCAGCGATGACACTGGTGTTTGTGACGCTGGTGTTCGTCACCGTGCCCGCCGAACAACACGGCAATCCGGCGCTGGCGAGTTTGGGCGTGGATCAAGCCGCGTCCAATCAACAAGCCGGCGGCAATATGGAAGGCAAGGAAGCCCGCTTCGGCATCGTCAATTCCGCACTGTGGGCAGTAGCGACCACCGCCGCCTCCAACGGCTCGGTGAACGCTATGCACGACTCGTTCACCCCCATCGGCGGCATGATCCCGATGTGGTTGATCCAGCTGGGCGAAGTGATCTTCGGCGGCGTGGGCTCGGGCCTTTACGGCATGATCGTGTTCGCGCTAGTGGCGGTGTTTATCGCCGGATTGATGATAGGCCGCACGCCGGAGTATTTAGGCAAAAAGATCGAAGCCTTTGAAATGCAGATGGCGGCGGTGATTATTTTAATCCCCCCGCTCTTAGTGTTGGGCGGCACGGCGTTAGCCTTAATGACCGAAGCCGGCAAGGCATCCATCCTCAATCCCGGCGCCCATGGCTTTAGTGAAGTGTTGTATGCGTTGTCCTCGGCAGGTAATAACAACGGCAGCGCCTTCGCCGGTTTGTCGGCCAATGTGCCGTTTTATAACTACTTACTCGGCTTGGCAATGCTGGTATCGCGTTACGGGTTGATGATTCCGGTATTAGCCATCGCCGGCTCGCTGGCCGCCAAAAAACATGTGCCGGTCGGTCCCGGCACCTTACCCACCCATACGCCCTTGTTCGCGGTGTTGCTGATTATCACGGTGTTAATGGTCGGCGCGTTGACCTTTGTGCCGGCGCTGGCCTTAGGCCCTATCGTCGAGCAGTTGCACATGCTCGCTCATTCTTGATTTCATAGCAGGTAAGCATATGACTCACAAAGCGCTCTCGTCTTCCTTATTTGACCCTGACCTGCTTAAGCAAGCGGTTTGGGAATCCTTTAAAAAACTGACGCCGCAGCAACAATGGAAAAATCCGGTGATGTTTGTCGTGTATCTGGGCAGTTTGTTAACTACGCTGTTATGGCTGCAAGCTTTGGCCGGTGATAGCGAGGAATCCGCCAGTTTTATCTTAACTATCACGGTCTGGTTATGGTTTACGGTGCTGTTCGCCAACTTCGCCGAAGCGGCCGCGGAGGGCCGCAGCAAAGCGCAGGCGGCTTTCTTGCGCACCGCCAAGCGCGATATTGCCGCCAAGAAGCTGGATGAACCGCGTTACGGTAGCAACTACGCCAAAATCGCCGGCTCCAGTCTGCTGAAAGGCGATGTGGTGCTGATCGAAGCCGGGGATTTCGTGCCGGGCGATGGCGATGTCATCGAAGGCGTAGCCTCGGTGGACGAAAGCGCTATCACCGGCGAAAGCGCGCCGGTAATCCGCGAATCGGGCGGCGATTTCAGCTCGGTGACCGGCGGCACCCGGGTATTATCGGATTGGCTGGTGGTGCGGATTTCCGCTAACCCCGGCGAAACCTTTCTGGACCGGATGATTTCGATGGTGGAAGGCGCCAAGCGGCAGAAAACTCCGAACGAAATTGCCTTGACTATCCTGCTGGTGGCCCTGACGCTGGTGTTTTTGATGGCCACGGTGACTTTGCTGCCCTTCTCGTTGTATAGCGTGGAAACGTCCGGTGCGGGCCACCCAATTTCGATCACCGTGCTGGTGGCTCTGTTGGTGTGCTTGATTCCCACCACCATAGGCGGCTTGCTGTCGGCGATTGGCGTCGCGGGTATCGGCAGAATGATGCAAAAAAATGTGATCGCCACCTCCGGCCGCGCGGTGGAAGCGGCCGGTGATGTGGATGTGCTGTTGCTGGATAAAACCGGCACCATTACCTTGGGCAATCGGCAGGCTGCGGCATTCATTCCCGCCAAAGGCATCAGCGAGAAGCAGTTGGCCGATGCCGCGCAACTGGCTTCGTTGACCGACGAAACCCCGGAAGGCCGCAGCATCGTCGTGCTGGCCAAACAAAAGTTTGGTTTGCGCGAGCGCGACGTGCAATCCCTGGGCGCGACTTTTATCCACTTCAGCGCCCAAACCCGGATGAGCGGGGTCAACTTCCCCTCCCCCCAGCCCTCTCCCGAAGGGCGAGGGAGCGAAAACATGCGGCAAATCCGCAAGGGTGCCGAAGATGCGATTAAACAGTATGTGACCGAACAAGGCGGCCGCTTTCCCGAAGAAATCCAAAAAATGGTCGTCGATGTGGCGCGGCGCGGCAGTACCCCGCTGGTGGTAGCCGACGGCAAACAGGCCCTGGGCGTCATCGAATTAAAAGACATCGTTAAAGGCGGCATCAAGGAACGCTTCATCGAACTGCGGCAGATGGGTATCAAAACCATCATGATCACCGGCGACAATCGCCTGACCGCTGCGGCGATTGCCGCCGAGGCCGGCGTCGACGACTTTCTAGCGGAAGCCACGCCGGAAGCCAAGCTGGCTTTGATTAGACAGCATCAAGCGGACGGCCGCTTAGTGGCTATGACCGGCGACGGCACCAACGATGCTCCGGCACTGGCGCAAGCCGACGTGGCGGTGGCGATGAACAGCGGCACCCAGGCCGCGAAAGAAGCCGGGAATATGGTCGATCTGGATTCCAACCCGACCAAATTGATCGAGATCGTCGAAACCGGCAAGCAAATGTTGATGACGCGCGGGGCGTTGACCACCTTTAGCGTGGCCAACGACGTGGCGAAATATTTCGCCATCATCCCGGCCGCCTTTGCCACCACCTATCCGGCTTTGAACGTTTTGAACGTCATGGGTTTGGCCACCCCGGCCAGCGCTATACTGTCGGCGGTGATATTCAATGCGCTGATCATCATCGCCTTGATCCCGCTGGCTTTGAAAGGCATCAAATATCAGCCGCTCGGCGCTGAAAAACTGTTGCAAAACAATTTGCTGGTCTACGGTGTCGGCGGCTTAATCGTGCCGTTCATCGGCATCAAGGCGATTGATTTGATACTGGTAACGATGAATCTGGTGTAGGAGAAAAACATGATTAGCTACTTCAGACCTGCTGCCACCCTCCTGTTGCTCATGACCTTTCTCACCGGCGGCCTCTATCCGGCGCTGGTTACTTTACTGGCGCAAGGCGTTTTTCCTGCCCAAGCCAACGGCAGCCTGATACACGATAAGCAAGACCAAACCATTGGCTCTGCTTTAATCGGTCAAAGCTTCAGCCAGGCCCGGTATTTTTGGGGCCGGCCGTCGGCAACCGCGCCCTACCCTTACAACGCAGCGGCATCCGGCGGTTCCAACCTCGGCCCGACCAATCCGGCCTTGAGCGACGCGGTAAAACTGCGCATTCAAGCACTACAGCAACTCGACCCGGACAATCGTGCTCTGGTGCCTGTGGATTTGGTTACCGCATCCGCCAGCGGCTTGGACCCGCACATCAGTATTGCGGCGGCCCATTACCAAATCAAGCGCGTAGCCAAAGCGCGCAAATTGCCGGAAAGTGTCGTTCGAGATTTGGTCGAATCGCATAGCGAACCCAGGCAATGGCGAATATTCGGCGAACCTAGAGTTAATGTCTTGAGTTTAAATCTGGCTTTGGACGCCTACTCGCAAGCCACCACACCATGAACGAGCAACGCCTGGACCCCGATCAACTTCTGGCCCGCGTCGAACGCGACAAAGCCAAGGCCAAGCGCGGCCGCCTGAAAATATTTTTCGGCGCGGCGGCCGGGGTCGGGAAAAGCTATGCGATGCTGCTGGCGGCGCGCGAACGCCGTGCGGAAAATCTCGATGTGATCGTCGGCCTGGTGGAAACTCATGGTCGCGCGGACACCGAAGCGCTGTTGACGGGCTTAGAAACCCTCCCAACCCGCAAGATCGACTACAAAGGCGCCGTGTTGCAGGAGTTTGATATTGATGCGGCCTTAAAACGCCGGCCAGCCATCATCCTGGTTGACGAACTGGCGCATACCAACGCGCCCGGCTCGCGCCATCCGAAACGCTGGCAAGATATTCGCGAATTGCTGGAAGCCGGGATTGATGTGTATACCGCGCTGAACGTGCAACACCTGGAAAGCCTGAATGACGATGTAGGGCAGATTGCCGGCATCCGTATCTGGGAAACCGTGCCGGACACAGTATTCGAGGACGCCGACGAAGTCGAGCTGGTGGATTTGCCCCCCGACGAATTGTTGCTGCGCCTACGAGAAGGCAAAGTCTATTTGCCGCAGCAAGCCCAACACGCGATTCAGAATTTTTTCCGTAAAGGCAATCTGATTGCGCTACGCGAACTGGCCTTGCGGCAAACCACCAATCGCGTCGACGCGCAAATGCTGGATTATCGTGAAGACAATGCGATTCGCGAAGTCTGGCAGGTCAACGAAAGGCTGATGGTGTGCATCGGCCCGAATGTGCTGGCTGAGCGTCTGGTCAGAGCCGGCAAGCGCTTGGCGACCAGCCTGCGTTCGGCCTGGATCGTGGTTTACGTGGAAACGCCCGAATTGGCGCGCTTGCCCGCCGAAAAGCGCGACGGGATTTTACGGGTATTGCGGCTGGCGGAACAGCTTGGCGCCGAAACGGTGACGCTCAGCGCGCCGGAGATGAGCGAAGCGCTCATCCGCTTTGCCCGCGAACGCAATATCAACAAAATCGTAGTCGGTAAGCCCAGCCGACGCGGCTGGCGGCGCTGGCTGTTGGGTTCTGTGGTCGATGTATTGATCAGCCACGCTCACAATATCAATATTTACCTGCTGGGCAGCCCGCAACTGGGCGAACGCGAGGAACTGGAAGCCGAGCTGTCTTTATTCAAGAAATCACCCCTGCCCGGCCTGCGACAACGCATCCCCAGTAAAACTCGCCGACGCTATCGCGGCTATCTGTGGGCGATGGGAGTGACCTTGCTCTGCACGGCGGTGGGCAAGATGTTGTTCGGCAAGGTGGAACTGGCCAATGTGGTGATGGTGTATTTACTCGGTGTGGTGTTTGTCGCCACCCATTTCGGGCGCGGGCCGTCGGTGTTGGCCTCCTTGCTCAGCGTCGGCGTATTCGACGTGCTGTTCGTGCAGCCTTTCTACAGTCTGTCGGTAGCCGATAGCCAGTATCTGATCACGTTGTTGGCCATGCTGGTGGTGGCTTTTGTCATCAGCAATCTGATGGTCAACGTCCGCGCGCAGGCCAAGGTTGCCGCGCATCGCGAACGCCGCGCCGCGGCCTTATACGCGATGAGCAAGGAGCTGGCGGTGGCGCAAAGCGAACAGCAAATCGTCGCGACCGCCGTTAAACATCTATACGCCGAATTCAGCAGCCGCAATGTCATTTTATTTGCCAATCCGGGCGGGCGGCTGGTCTATCCCAAACAACACAGCCTGCCTCAATCTTTGCGCGGCACGGATTTGAGCGTGGCGCAGTGGGTCTACGATCACAACGAAATGGCCGGGCACGGCACCCATACCTTACCCGGCAGCGCGGCGATTTATTTTCCGATTCAAGACGAAGACAAAGCCATCGGCGTATTGGCGCTGTTACCGGTCAATTTACGCCGGGTGTTTTTGCCGGAGCAGCAAAAATTACTGGAAACCTTTTTGCGGCAAATCGGCCAGGCCGTCGCTCGTTTACGCTTTGCCGAACAGGCCAAATCGACACAATTGCAAATCGAAGCCGAACGGCTGCGCAACTCCTTACTCAGCGCCATTTCTCACGACTTGCGGACCCCGTTGTCGACGATCATTGGCTCGGCCAGTGCCTTAGTCGAAGACGAAGGCCATTTACAGGCCCAGCACCGGCTGGAACTCGGCCGTGCCATCTATGACGAAGCCGAACGGATGGCCAATTTGGTGAATAATATTCTGGACATGGCTAGACTCGACGCCGGCGTGGTGGAATTAAACAAACAGTGGCATCCTGTCGAAGAAATTATCGGCACCGTCCTAACGCGCTTGCAAAAACACCTGGCCGGCCGAAAAGTCAGCGTCAGCCTGCCGCCGGGTATTCCGCTGGTATTTGTCGATGCGGTGATGATAGAGCAGGTGTTGATTAATCTATTGGAAAACGCCGTGCGCTATACCGCTGCGGGCTCCGAACTTGAAGTGTTTGCCCAATACGTCGGCAATACCATGGAAATTTCGGTCGCCGATCACGGCCCCGGTATTCCCAAAGGTCTGGAGGATAAATTGTTCGAGAAATTTTACCAAGCCCGTCATGAATCGGCGCAAAGCGGCGTCGGCTTGGGGCTGGCGATTTGCCGAGCCATTGTCGAAGTGCATGGCGGCCGGATTCGCGCTAACAACAAACCGGGGGGCGGTGCGATCTTTACCTTCGCGCTACCCAACGACGAATCCCCTCCGCTTATGGAGCCGGAGGAATGAACATAATCCCACTGGATTTTGGCCATGGCTAAAACGCATCCCGTTATTATCGTGATCGAAGACGATCCACCGATCCGGCGCTTTTTGCGTACCAGTCTGGCGACGCACGACTTTGCGGTATTCGAAGCCGAGACCGGCAAACAAGGCCTGATTGAAGCCGGCGTGCGTAAACCGGATTTGCTGATTCTGGATTTAGGCTTGCCGGATTTGGATGGCGTCGAGGTGATCAAGAGTGTGCGCAGCTGGTCGGCCGTGCCTATCATCGTGCTGTCGGCGCGCAGTAACGAACAGCAAAAAATCGACGCCTTGGACGCCGGCGCGGACGATTACCTAACCAAGCCGTTTGGATTCGGCGAGCTGTTGGCGCGCATACGGGTGGCTTTGCGACATGCCAGCCGACCGGCGGAACATGCTCAGGACGAGGTGTTTGTCGTCGATGCACTGAAAGTGGATTTACGCAACCGGGTAGTCAGCGTCGATGGCAACGACATTCATCTGACGCCGATTCAATACCGCTTGCTCTGCGTGCTGATCAAGCATGCCGGCAAAGTTTTGACGCATCAGCAAATTTTGAAGGAAGTTTGGGGGCCGTCGTATCAGGAAAATCCGCATTATTTACGGATTTATATGAGCCAATTGCGGCAAAAGCTGGAAAGCGATCCGACTCAGCCGAAATATTTGCTGACCGAGTCGGGTGTGGGCTATCGCTTTAAAGTGGGTTAAGCGGCAACCTCGGTCTGATCGCCGCAGTGCGAAAACCGAATCAATATCCCACTTCTACCCGGTTTCTACCGCGTTGTTTGGCTTGATACATCGCGGCATCGGCTCGTTTGAGCAAGGATTCCGGGCTATCGCTACCTTTTAAGGCTGCAACGCCCAAACTGGCGGTAAGATTCAACACGTCCATGCCATAAGCCAAAGTGTGCGATTCAATATCTGCGCGGATGCGCTCGCCTATCACCATCGCACCGTCGATGTCGGTATCGCTCAGCAAAATCACAAACTCTTCGCCGCCGTAACGAAACACCGCGTCGCTGCCGCGCACACTGTCTTTCAACCAGCCGGCCAATGAGGACAGAGCCAAATCGCCGCAGGCATGCCCGTAATCGTCGTTGATATGCTTGAAGTGATCGACATCCACAAAAATCACCGACAAATGCTGCGAATTACGATGCGCACGTTTGATTTCGCGCAGCAAACAGTCGTTAAACGCGGTGCGGTTATTGGTTTTGGTTAAAGGGTCGGTGAATGCCATTTTCAATGCTTGCTGAAACAAAGTGGCATTTCTTAGCGGGTAAATCAGGCAACACAACAGGCTTTCCAGCATTTTTAATTCGTCTTTGCTGAAGCGATTGCTACGGGTTAGTTTCAACTCGCCCAGCTGCTGCTCTTCGACTTTTAGGGCATAGCTGCAAGAGTGGCGGGCCATCACGCCGCGTTTGAATTCCAAATCGAAATCTTCGTTGATGTATTCAAAGCCGTTATGCGGAATGGTATTTTGAATTTTGTCGCAGAAAATGGCGATCAACTCGTTGAATTCCAATGAAGTCTGCAAAGCACTACTGATATCGTAGTGATGCAAATTGACAGCGGTTGACGCTTCAAAGGTTTTATTACTGACTATCGCTAAATCGGCTGCTTTATCTCTCATGACGGTTCCCCGAGTCTTGAATCAAACTTCAAGGAGAATAAAGCCAAGAGCGTGCCAATTATTTTATAGCTATAAAATACAATTACTTAAACACAAACAACCGCAGTTTTCTTCAGCAAGCGGCAATTTTCCGCCGCTTAGCTGCCGCCGCCTCTCTTTGCCGACTTTTAAAACAAACCCAACTGTACTTGCGCGACTTCCGACATCATTTCCCGCGACCAAGGCGGATCTAACACCACTTCGACATCAACCGAACTAACGCCGGGTAAGGCGCGGATGCATTTTTCCACGTCGCTTTGGATCACCGGGCCCATGCCGCATCCGGGCGCGGTCAAGGTCATCTGAATATGCACATCGTTGCCACCATCGGCGTTAGGCTTGGCACTGCAATGGTAAACCAAACCCAAATCGACGATATTGACCGGGATTTCCGGGTCGTAGACGGTTTTCATCACTTCCCAGCAGTTTTTTTCCACCGCCTTGCTGTCGGTTTCCGACACCAGCGTATGCAAATGCTGGGTTTCCTTGCCCAAGGCATCGGCGTCGATACCGGCGATCCGTACCATGTGGCCGTAATCGGTCACCACGGTGTAATTACTGCCCAAGGCCTGGTGTATTGTGACTTCCTGGCCTTTATTCAAAGTGCCGTGGTTACCGTCCGGAATGGTAACAATGTTGACGTCGCGGGTTAAAAATACAACTTCTCTGTCTGCCATAAGTTTCTTAAGGTTTGAAAGTTTGGGCGTCAATAATTTGACCGGTCTTGCCGATACTGGCGTCGCTGAATAAGTAAACATACAGCGGGTCCAAGCTGTTCATGCTCGGCAGCCTGGTTTTATCTTCGGCAGGGAAAGCTTTCTTCCGCAAAGGTGAATCCACCGGTCCCGGTACCAAAGTATTAACACGGATTTTTCCTGCTGCTTCCAGTTCCGCGGCCAAAATCCCGGCAAGACCTTCCAGCGCGATTTTCGCTACGCCGTAAGCACCTGAATAAGCCTGGACTTTACGCGCCGAGGAATCGGAAATAAACACAATAGAAGCGTGCTCGCTGCGTTGCAGCAAGGGCAATAACACCCGACACAACAGGAAAGGCGCACTGAGGTTGACGTTTAAGGCATGTCCCCAATCCTTGGTTTTGTAATTGGCGATGGGGCTGTAAGCGCTAAACTCCACGGCCGCATGCAATACGCCATGCAAAGCGCCGTAGCGCTGGGCTATCGCTTCGGCCATTTCTTCGTATTGCGCTTCACTGGCACCGGCCAGATCGAAGGGATACATCACCGGTTCCGGGCCGCCGGCAGCCACAATCGCATCGTAGACTTTTTCCAGCTTGGGGATGCTTTTATCCAACAGAATGATTTGCGCGCCCTGCCCGGCTAATGCCAGCGCCGCCGTGCCGCCCAGACCGCCGCCGGCACCGGTAATCAGTAAAACCTTATTGCTTAATGACATAAATTAGCGTGTATCCATTCCATCAATTGTGGCGGCTGTTCGATCAAGGCGTCGGCACCCCAGGTGTCGGGCTGATCGTCGCTTTGCAAATAACCGTATAGTGCCGCCAGGGTTCTCATATTCGCGCGTTTACCGGCGGTAATGTCGTGTATCGCGTCGCCGATATACACGCAATTTTCCGGCAACACCCCGGCTTGGCGGCAAGCGGCCAGCATCGGTTCCGGATGCGGCTTGCTATTGGCAGTGGTATCGCCACTGATAATGCAGGCGGCTCGGTCGCTGAGTTGCATCGCCTCCATCAAGGGCACGGTAAAACGGGACTTTTTATTGGTGACTACGCCCCACTTCAAACCCAGTTGTTCTATCGCTTCCAAACTATCGGCAATCCCCTGGAAGAAGCGGCTGTGTTCAGCGATATTCTGTTCGTAGGTATCCAGCATAAAGGCCAGCATCTGCTGCGCCAAGCTGTCTTCAACGCTAACGCAATGCTTGATCATCGGCATGGCACCATGGGAAATGAACGGACGCACTGACTCTGTTGGCGCTTCCGGAAAACCGTGGGCCAGCAGCGTCTTGTTCAAACAGGCGATCAGATCGGGTGCGGTATCGACCAAGGTCCCGTCCAGATCAAACAGCACGCAATCCAGTTTAAATCCAGTCATGCTGCGTTACTCGGGGCGCTGAAACGCCGCTATATAGTTGACGTCTATATCTTTACCCAAACTAAAGCGCTTGCTAAACGGACTGTATTCGATACCGACCATCCCTTGCAGTTCCAGTCCGGCGTTTCTAGCCATTTGCCCAAGCTCGGAAGGTTTGATAAAGGTTTTATAGTCGTGCGTGCCTTTGGGTACCATTTTCAGCACATGCTCGGCCGCGACAATTGCCAGCAACCAGGCTTTCGGCACCCGATTCAATGTCGAGAAAAACACCATGCCGCCGGGCTTAACCAGTGTTGCGCACGCGGCAATGATGGATGCCGGATCAGGCACGTGCTCCAGCATTTCCATGCAGGTGACATGATCGAAGCCGGCCGGCTGTTCCTCGGCCAGTTGTTCGGCGCTGATTTTGCGGTAACTGGCGTTGACGCCGGTTTCCAGGCCATGCAAATCGGCAATATCCAGCAAGTCTTCGCTTAAATCCACACCCAAGGCATCCGCGCCGGCTTTCGCCAAACCTTCGGTAAGAATCCCGCCGCCGCAACCGACATCCACCACCCGCTTGCCTGACAAATCGGCGTATTGCTGAATGAACTGCAAACGCAAAGGATTGACGTCATGCAAGGTTTTAAATTCGCCGTTCGGATCCCACCAACGCTCGGCTTGCGAGCCGAACTTATGAATTTCGTGAGGATGTACGTTTTCTGTCGCTGTCATAATGCCAACCTGTTCATGGGGCTATAGTTTACTGTATTACTAGGTTATTCGTCATGCGCCAACTTCCGGCCCTGATGTTGAATTCAGTACCACGGCTTAAATGGCCTGTCACAAGGCTTCTTGGCGACTTATAAAAAAACGATTAATTCGCTGGATGTTCTTGCAAGCGTTCTTGCCAAAGTGTGACTTTTTGTCGCAGAGCCGGAACATCAAACGAGGTCAATTCGCGCTTGCGCAGCAACTGCTTGCCGTTAATCCAAACATCAGTCACCTGATGCCGGCCGGCGGCATAGACGATTTGCGCCAGCGGATTAAACAAGGGTTGAGTTTCCAGTTCACTCAGATCTATCGCTACCACGTCGGCCGCTTTGCCGATAACCAGTGAACCGATTTCAGCGTCCAAACCCAAGGCCTTGGCGCCGTTAATAGTCGCCATTTCCAACGCTGTCGTCGCCGATACCGCGCTGGCATCGCCTGCTACCCCCTTACCCAGCAAGGCTGCGGTACGCATTTCCGACAGCATATCCAGATCGTTATTGCTGGCGGCACCGTCGGTGCCCAAGGCCACATTGATACCCGCAGCCAGACACGCCGACACCGGACAAAAGCCACTAGCCAATTTCAAATTGGATTCCGGGCAATGCACGATGTGGCCGCCGGTTTCCGCGTAAAGTTGGATGTCCTCGCTGGACAATTGCGTCATATGCACCGCTATAAACGATGGCGTCAACAAACCCAGTTCATGCAAACGCTGTAGCGGCGTTTGGCCGTTTTTACCTTTTTGCTCATCGACTTCGTGCGCGGTTTCGTGCAAGTGCATATGCACCGTCAAGTTCATCTCGTCGGCGTAGGTGATGACATTACGCAACGGTCCGTCCGACACGGTGTATGGCGCGTGCGGCGCAAACGAGGTGCTGATCAAAGTTTCGTGCCGGAGTTGCTCGTGCAGCGCCAAACCCTTGGTCAGATAGGCATCCGCGTTTTCCGCCCAGACGGTCGGAAAATCGAACACGATCAAACCGATATTGGCGCGTATGCCGTGTTGCATGGCTTGCTGCGCGACGATTTCCGGAAAGAAATACATGTCATTAAAACAAGTCGTACCGCAGCGCAGCATCTCGGCAATCGCCAGATCGGTGCCATCTCTGACAAACGCTTCGCTGACCCATTTTTGTTCGGCCGGCCAGATATGGTTTTGCAGCCAATCCATCAGATGCAGATCGTCGGCAATCCCGCGCAGCAAGGACATCGCGGCGTGGGTATGGCAGTTAATCAAACCCGGAATCAGTGCGTGCTGATCCAACACTTCGAGCTGTCGGGCTTGGTACTTTGACATGGCCTGCTCAGTCGGTAACAAATCGACAATTCTGCCGTCATCTATCACAAGACTGGCGTGCTCATGGATTTCGGACGCCGGCTCTACCGGTATTATCCAACGGGCTTGAATGAGAAGGTCGACCAGCATGGGTTCTCCCGATATGCAAAGCGGCGATTATACCTCGTTAGCCGGCTTGCTCGCCTGCGGAGAACAGCGCAGGCCGCCACCCACTCCGACCCACACCCCAATTTAATTTTGCTGAACGTCATGATGCCGGAATGGGACGGGGGCGCTTTACCGTCTCGCCTGCGCGAAAACCCAGCGGCCCGCCATCGTATCGACACGGATCGCAGCCAACGGGAAGTCAATATCCCCCGGCAGTAAGTGCAAAAACACCTTAAAATAGCACTCGTACAACGGACTACCGCCGCATCTGATTTGCCTTTTCAACGCAAATTGGCCGCGCTTTTACCTCAAGCGCATAGGGAAAAGAGCAGTTGCCGGGCATTTCATAACCTCCTCAAATATAGATTTAGACGAAATCATCATGACTACAACGCAAAAACTTTCCGTACAAGCCTTGCAATGGAGCGGACACAGCCTGAAAGTGCTGGACCAGCGCTTGCTGCCGGAAACCATCACCTACGACGAATACAACGATGCCGCCGGCGTTACCGAGGCCATTGCCTCAATGCGGGTGCGCGGCGCCCCGGCCATAGGCATCGCCGCGGCTTACGGGGTAGTGCTATCGGCGCTGCGGCACTATCCGCAAGCCGATTGGCAAGCTGCCGTTGCACAAGACATTCAACAACTCGCCGCGTCCCGGCCGACGGCGGTAAACCTGTTCTGGGCGCTGGATAAAATGCGCGGCCTGCTAGCGCAAAATCCGCCGGAACCCGTCGCCGCATTGACTCAATTGGCCGAGCAAATCCACGCCGAGGACATCGCTGCCAACCACGCGATGGGCGAGCGCGGCGCGGATGTCATCGGCAATGCTAAAGCGGTATTGACGCATTGCAACGCCGGCGCGTTGGCCACCGGCGGTTACGGCACCGCGCTGGGCGTGATTCGCAGTTTGCACAAGCGCGGTCAATTGCAAAACGTCTACGCCGACGAAACCCGGCCCTGGCTGCAAGGCGCTCGTCTGACCGTTTGGGAACTGGCGCAAGACGGCATCCCCGCCACGCTGATCGCCGATTCGGCGGCAGCCTGGCTGATGCAATCCGGCAAAATCGACTGGATCATCGTCGGCGCCGACCGCATCGCCGCCAACGGCGACGTCGCCAACAAGATTGGCACCTATTCGCTGGCGGTTTTGGCCAAACAACACGGGGTAAAAATGATGGTGGCCGCGCCCTCTTCCACCTTCGACTTCAGCATGGAGAATGGCGACAGTATCGAAATAGAACAACGCAATCCCAAAGAATTGTTGGCGGATTGTTACTTAAACGACGGCTCGCTGGTGAACGCCTGGAACCCGGTATTCGACGTCACCCCAGCCGCCCTGATTAGCGCCATCGTCACCGAACGCGGCGTGGTTATCGACCCCGGTCTGCACGGGGTAAGGAGTTTGGCACCATGTTAAACATACCGCGCGGCAATAACCCTGTCTTTGCGCTGACCTGCTTGTGGCAGGGCGTGAAAATGCTCACCCACCCCGAACTGCGCAAATACCTGTTGATACCCTTGTTCATCAATATGGTGTTGTACACCGGCGCCTTCGTGCTGGGCTACCATTCGGTATCGGCTTTGATACATTCCTTTATCCCGGACTGGTTGTCCTGGCTGAATTGGATTTTATGGCCGCTGTTTTTTGTCAGCTTTTTAGTGATCGGCTTCTTTACCTTCACCCTGTTCGCCAACCTGATCGCCGCGCCGTATTACAGCCAGCTAGCGGCTAAGACGCTGCAATTGATCAGCGGCGGCAGCATTGCAAAAGCCGATCTGCCCTGGGACAAGGTGTTTTTTGGTGAATTGCGGCGGGTCGGCTATTTGTTGCTGCGCATCTTGCCACTGCTGCTGCTATTTTTGATTCCGGTCGTCAATTTGATCGCCCCCTTTATCTGGGCGGTATTTGCCGCCTGGGGTATCGCCATGGAATTTCTGGCGTATCCGCTGGAAGAACGCGGCCTGCCGTTTCCCGAACAGAAACAATTCATGCAGCAAACCCGTTGGGGGGTATTAAGCTTCGGCGGCTTGACCGGTCTGGGCTTGACCTTGCCTATCGTGAATTTATTAATGGGCCAAGCGGCGGTGATTGGCGCGACGATTTATGTATACTGTTTGTCAGAAGCCGAGCAGACGCCTGATTAGCGTTGCATTCCGAAATCAAATAAACCGTGCTTTCAAACCCATATTATTGAGTGACGGCCAACACCTAAACCTCGCTAGTGTAGAGTAACTCGTAGCCTATTCTACCCGTGTTGCGTCAACCACTAAACTTGACGAGCGCCCTTGATCGTCAACCACGACGATCTCGACGCGGCCGGGTTTCGCCGGCCACAACACAGTAGCACCTTCACCCACAAAACTATCGTCTACAAACCAAAATAAACGATGCTGACCACCGGCGGCGATAGCGCTGAATTCAATGCCGTTTTGCTGCCCGCCGCGTACCGGATAGCTCACCCCTGGTTGCGGAGACACTATTTTGGGCGAATCGATTACCACATCGACCGATGGACTTTGCTCGCATAAGCGTTCGAAAGGTGGCGGATTGTCATGGCGGATGCCGGCCTGACGGAACGCCTCCAACTCGTCACTATCCCAAAATTCAGCGACACGGGTTTCGCCTGGCGTATCGTCTTCCGGGCACTTTCGTAAGCCGTTGGCCGGGTTGATACGTATCGATCTATGCAAGGTGCAGGTTTTAATTGGCGACACGCCTGGAATAATCCAGCCTTCCTTGCGATGTGGGCACCAATCAGATACCGGTTGTCCCGACAACGGGCAGATTTCGATGCGTTTCAACCCAGGTGGCGGAATTTTATCGACAGGACTCGGCCGTTCCATGGCGACGGCATCCAGAATATCGAACAACAGCGGCCCTAGCAATTCTCGTCCGACCAAGTGGCGGTTGGGGCTGCCGTCAAAATTGCCGGCCCAGACACCGACCAGCAAATCGCCCATGACGCCTATGGCCCAGGCATCTTTCAGGCCGGAAGACGTACCGGTTTTCCACGCGACGGCCCGTTGTCGACCGAAACTGCGTCCGCCAAAACTGCGTTGCGGGCGTGGATTGCTTTCCAGCATTTCGCCGACTAGAAACGCCGATTCCGGCGTCAACAGCGGCTTACCTGCAGGTTGATCCTCCTGATTCAACCACCGTAATTCCCGCAACTCACCGGCATTGGCCAACATGCCGTACAGTTTCATTAAATCCTCCATGGAGATCTCTGCTCCACCTATCGCTAGACTCAGCCCGTAATTGGCGGCCTGTTTGGGGATATTTATGCCGGCCTGAAGTAGAAATTGGTGAAACGTCGGTTTTTGCAACTGCGCCAACAGGCTGATAGCCGGAATATTTCGGCTGCGCACCAAGGCCTCGGTGGCCGACAGCGGGCCGTAGAAGTTACGCTCGAAGTTTTCCGGTTGGTAGTCGCCCAGACGCAACGGCGTATCCTTTAGACGAGTATCCGGAGTGATCAGACCTTGAGTGATGGCCTGAGCATAAATGAAGGGCTTCAAGGTAGATCCTGGCGAACGCGGCGATTTCAAGCCATTGACGTAACCATGAATATCGGCGTTGAAATAATCCGCCGAACCCACATAGCCCAACACCGCCATACTCGGCACATGCACCACCATCACACTGGCGTTGGCTACGCCCTGTAATCTATGTTGACGCAGAAAACCGCCCAGCAATTCCTCGCTTAGTGCCTGCACGGTGCCATCCAACGTTGACGACAAGGTTGCCGATTCAGGATGTAGACTATGCAATCGTTCGGCGAAATGTGGCGCGCCGAACGGCAGCTCCTTACGCGACCTGAACCAGAGACGGTCGAATCCGGGATCGTTACCGTATGCCGCCTGCCAGGCCAAGTGCAGCCTTTGCCGTGCAGCAGGATTCATAGGTGCCCTTGCGTGGGGGTTTTGCGGTATCAGCGCCAGAGCCCGCGCCTCGTCTTGATTGAGCGCCGAAACCGGCTTGTGGAAATAAACCCAGGCCGCCGCGCCGGCGCCCTCAATGTTGGCGCCATAGGGCGCCAGATTAAGATAGGCTTCCAACAATGCCGTTTTAGTGAAATGCCGCTCCAACCACAAGGCATAAGCCATTTGCTTTAACTTGCCGTCTACGGTATCGGTCTTCAAGCGCCAGCGCTGCCGCGCTAATTGCATGCTCAACGTCGATGCGCCCATCCGACGATCTTGCGTGATCAAACTGCTCCACACCGCCCGCAACAGCGACACCGGATTGATACCGGGATGCTGGTAAAACCAGCGGTCTTCGTAATGCAGCGTCGCATCTTGCAAGGATTGCGGCAGTTCTGCCAATGGCGTCCACAGCCGGTATTTTTCGTCGGACGTTAGACTCAATCGCAGCAAGCGACCATCGTTGTCGGTCACGACATACGAGCCGTTGGCTCGGTTGACCAACAACGGTTGCGGGCTAAAGCCCTGTGCCAGCCAGATCAGCAATGTCAGTAAAGCCGTCGCCAACAGCAGGCGTTTGGCCGGCGAGGATTTCAAAACCTTGGCGGTAAATTTCATTAGTTTTGGTGAAATAGAGACCAAGCGGCGACAATTCACCTCCATTTTGAGAGATTTTGTCGGCGCATCTAACCTGATCCGTTAAGCAAATATTGCCTGACCGTTGCCTAGCAGTTTGGAAAAAAAATTCAGCCCGCGACCCAGCATCCAGCGTTCGCCGTTTAACCGCCGCCCAATTTTCGGCATTTTCGTACCAGGCAATCCCCACTTCCATACCTTACTTGAGGTTTTTTCCGCACGTAAACCTTCGATAAAGCTGGACTCCAGAGCTTCCAGGAATCCTGTTCAATATGGCTGTTTATTAATCCGCCGCATGCTCATTAAGCCAGCCTTTCAGCGCATCATTCATCCGCGTTTGCCAGCCACAGCCTCTGGCAAGGAAGGCCTCCAGTACATCCTTATCGAAACGAGCAATAGCTGGTGATATGAGCAAGGTTGCCCGGCAGATGCACGAAGGTCAATACCATTAACAAATGGAATAAATAGGTAAACGATTGCGGCGGCTTTAGCCGTTGCGTTGCGTTCCCGCATCCAAGCGATAAAGAGCAATTGAGTACGCAATCAGCATCCATAAAGTATCTTCCTTTTTTATTATTCATCTACCTTCACCACGTCCCCCAATCCTCTAAACAAAATCTCGCTGTCATACATCCCCTCTGCAAACACAGGCGGCACCTTGTAAGTGCCTGAGTTCAAGGGCTTCAAGCGGAACTCAAAATATTTTTCGCCGCCGTCCAGCGCGCCGAACATCACTAAACGATCTTCCTGTACGTCGATGTAATCCGGCTGCCAGAGCGGTTTCTTGTCTATAGGCAGCGACTTGCGCTCGGCCAAGCCTTGCTCGCTCAGGTCGATTTCGAAACCGCCGGGGATCAGCATCACCACCGCCACGTCCTTCATCGCCCGATCAGGATGCAGGCCCACCCGAACGTACAGCTTGTCCTGCAATCCGATGTGGTCGACTTTTTCGCCTTTATCGTTGAGCAACTGCCTGGTAATGCTGAGCTTTTCGACGATGGCTGTGGCGGGCGCGGCTTTGTCGTAGCCACGTTCGCTAAGCTGGTAGTACAGATTCCAACTGCCTTCACCGCGAATTTCCAAAGGCCGCAGCGCCGGCGTCAGCATGGCACTCTTGATGGTTTTGCCTTCCAGGGCCAGTTGTGCCAGCGGCGTGCCGGCCAACACCGTAAAGGTTTTTTGCTGATCCTGTTCAAAGCGCGTCCACAAGCTGCCCAGGCCCAGCAAAGCCATCGATCCACGGAACGAGTTCATCCGCTGTTTGACCAAATCCTGGCCCAGCTCCAGCAGATAGCGGCCGAATTGCGGGTCCTGACTGTCGATCAACTCCGGCATGTGCTTGCCGACCAAATACAGGTATAGACTCAGATCTTCCGGATTGTTATGAATGTCCTTGGGCAACAAGCCGCTGGATTTCCATTGTCGCTGGAATTCGCCGAAATGGCGGTCGGCATCCTGATCCAGATGATGCAGCTTGTAGGCGGCACCAATGAAGAAACGGCTGCGGCTAGCTATTGCGTTTCCGCTGCTTTTGCTTTGCGCCTGCAGATCGGCTTCGAAAGCCCGCAAGCGTTCGGCCACATTCCGGCCGCTTCGAGCCAACAGATAGAACGCATAGGCTTTGGCGTCGTGTTGCAGGAATTGGTATTGCCGGGATTGGGCATACTCGTCGGCAAAACCCAGCGCGCGTTCCAGCATCGCTTCCGGGACCTGATGGCCGCGCTCCTTGGCTTCCATCAACATATGGGTGGCATACATCGAGTAAAACGGCATGCCTTCGTCCGCCACCGTCCAATAACCAAAACTGCCGTCATGCCTCTGCCGGGTTTGCAGGGTGTGAATGCTGCGGCCAAGCAATTGCTGAACGTCGTCGGCCGACAAACCCAATTCAGGATTGGTGCCCAACACCACCGCTGGGAAGGCTTGGCTGGTGATCTGTTCGGTACAACCGTAAGGATAGTGTTTCAGATAATCGACGATGCCGCGCAGATAGGCTGCTGGCGTCATGGACACTGAAAACTCCACCTGCCGTTGGGCGTCATACATGTCGCGTTTCACGTCCAACTGGCGCACATTGCCCTTGCGCTGTTCCTCTATGGTCAGCACCCCACCTTGCAGCGTCGTGAGTAAGGGTTGCGACGGCCGGATGCTGATTTCCTCGCGGTAGTCGGCGCTCTTGTCGGCGCCAGAGACCTGGTAATGCACATCGACGGGACCGAGTTTGTTGTCCTTGACCTTGGCATGGAAACGCACCGTGCCATCCTGGCCCTGAGCCAGCGTCAGAATTTGCGGATTGGGTGACAACAATTCTAACGAATCGCCGGCGGCGACATTGACTTGCAAGGGCAGATTGCCGGCTGCGCCGCTATTGTTGGCGACCAGTACGCCCATGTCGAACTCGTCGCCTGGCGCGGCAACATAGGGTTGCTGCGGCTGGATCACGTAAGCCTGGCTGGCAACGCTGCTCGCCACCGGCACCGCCAGTTTGCCGGCATTGGCCGCCACGGCGATCACGCGGATTTTGCCATTGAAATAATCCGGCACTGGAATCGCCAGGCTGTGTTCGCCAGGCTGAGCGTCGATGATGCCGGACCAGAACGCCATAGGCGGTTTGTGTTTGCGGGCGAAGGGATTTTTATATTTACCCAGCTGCGCATCCTCATCGCCGCCCGGCGCAGATAGATGCTGTACCAAGGCAAAATCCGGCAAGATCAAATCCAGAATCTGGTGGCTTTTAACCTGCAAGGCGCGTTTGCGGAAGAAATAATCCAACGGTGCCGGATTCTGATAATGGGCAAACTGCAAAATGCCCTCGTCGACTGCGTATAACACCAATTTGGTCGGTTCCTTGACACGGTAGCCCACATCCAGCGTTTTGCCGGGTTGCACGGTCTCCGGCACCTTAAGTGCTATCTCCTGGGTATAGCGTTGTTTGGAGATATTGAACGGCACCACGCCATAGCTGAGCGGACTCATGTAAATTTCCCGCGAATCCAGCGAACGAACGAAAGCCACCGACAGATAGGCGTTGCCGCTGATATTTTTCGGCAACACGACGCGCTGGCTGGAGGCAGTGGTGCTGGTCTTGAACCATTGGCTGGTGAGTACGCCGTCCTGTTCGACGGTAATCAAACCCGCGCCCTGATACGGCGCGACCATTTGTACTTCCAGAGTTTCGCCGGGTTGATACTCGGTCTTATTCAGGGTCAGATTCAGCTCGGCGTTGTGCTCGATGTTGCGGGTGACGTTGCCGGCACCGGCGATGGTGTAATCGACTCGGTTCAGTTCCTCGCCCTGGGTGTTTTTGAAGATTACATAGAAACGGCCGGGGTTGTCGCTGGGCAAGATCAAGTCGGCCATGCCCTTGGTCAAGGTCAGCGGCAGAGTTTTGCGCAGTTCCTGGCGTTGCATGGACTGGTATTGATACAAGCCGTCGTTGCGTTTAACCAGCGTCGAAACATAGCGGGTTTCGAATATCTCGGCATTCAATGTTTCGGTTTGCCGTGGCTGAAAGTCGCTGCCCAGAGCCAGCAAATCCAGCTTGCGCTTACTGTCCTTGGCAATGAAATCCAGACTGCCATCGGGTTTATAACCCAACATATAAGCCTGTTTGGACACCAGCGCCGAAGTCATGGCCACCACCGAGCGGCCCGAGCCTTTCTCGAAGCCCTCCCCGGCCAGCGCTATTTCGTAGACCGGTTCGGCAACGCTTGCCAGAGGCAGGTCAAATACGGCTTCGCCCTGGGCGTTGGTCTTGGTTTCACCCAACTCTTGAGGCACATCAGGGATGCTATCCGTCGCAGAACGCCGGAAACGGTAATCGGCATAACCCGGCACCTGGCCTGACCAAGACCTTGCGGTCAGTTGCAGTTTGGCGCTATTGCCTTCGGCCGGGGTGCCGAACAGGTTGCGGACCGTGACTTTGGCCTTGGCAGCATCAGGGGACAGCCACCCCTTGGCCGGCGCGGCGGGAATCTCGGTTTTGACCTGCAAGCGATCAGGCTGAAACTCCTCTATTCTGGCCTTGGTGCTGCCCAGCGACTTTTTACTCTTGTCAGCAACGATCAACTCCACGCGATAGGTACCGGTCTTGCCGGCGGCTGAACTGGTCCAGGCGATTTCCTCGAAACCTTCGGCGCCGAAACTCAAGGTTTTGCTCCAGACTTCCTGATTTTCCGGGTCGCTGATAACGGCTTTCAAAGGCAAACCGGCCGGCAGCGCCGACCAATCGCGTTTGCGCAAAATCGCACCGATTTTCAGCGTGTCGCCGGGCCGGTAGATGCCGCGATCCGAGAACAAAAAGGCTTGCAGGCTGTCGGCATTATCGCGCAGGCCGTCTATATCGAAGCGCGACACATCCAGCTGTCGGTTGCTGCGGTTAAACGGCAGAAAGCTCAGGTCGCCGTCTTTCTCTGCCAAATAAACGGTCGGGGTTTTTTCATCTTTTAGGCCTTCGGTAGTCGGAAAGATGACTTTGCCTTGTGCGTCGGTCTTGCCGGAAAACACCGCCACGCCGTTCTTGCCCAGCAGCGACACTTGCACGCCAGCGACCGGCTGGCCGCTGCGAAAGGACATTACAAATACTTCTTGCTTGCCGTCGGAGGCGGTTTTAACCAACAGCCCCATATCGGTCAGCAGCACCAGACGTTTATCGGTGCCGAGCACTGGTACTTCGCTTGCCGAGCCGGCGCACTCTGCTTGGCTTTGCTCATCCTCGTCGCCCGGCTCGATAAGCTCCGCATTCTCGTTTTCAACATCGTCAACGGCTGAAGTTTCTTCGCTACATGCTTTGGAGGCTTCGGGCTTTTTTTCCCCTACCGACAGAATGAACAAGCCTCGCGGCGGAAAGCCTTTGTCGCGAGTAAAACGGCGGAAGTCCACCGCGAAATACTGGCGTTCCATTTCCTTGCCGGCGGGTAAAGCCTGGTCGTAACCGAATTTCTCGGCGAAATGCTCGATTGGCAGGCTGAAGCTGGGATTTTCGAAATTACCGGAGGTGAAATGCACGACATGGTGCATGTTGTGCGGTAACACCCTTTGCAACTCCACGTGCACGTTTTGCACGCCGCGCGCGGTAACGCCCAATTGTTTATTGCCGCTGAGACTGAGCAAGGCACCTTCGTGGAGGATTTTCAGCTCGCGTTGATTAGCGCCCAATTCCTGTAAATAGCGGGCGTCGCCGCTCAGTTTAAAACCGTCCAGGCTTTCGATGCCTTTGTTGACCTTGACCAACAACCGGCTATTTTCCGGAGCCGCGAAACTCAAATGCTGAACCGTAGGATCTTCACTACCCGATTCGCGCCATTTTAACGCCGCCAGCGTCGACAGTTTAATGACGTCGGAGTCGATCTGATTGGCACTTTGCCATTCGGCAACATCTTTTTCGGCGCAAAACTTGGGTCTGACGGGATTTTTGATCCGGCAATCCGGCAACACGTAGACTTCGACGGCTTTTTCCAACCCGGCCGGGTCTTTCAGTGCAATATTGGTTTTCAGCACAAGCAAACGTTCGATACTGTCATCTTGCTTGATGACACTTTGGACAGCCAGACTTTCTATTTTCAAATAATCCAGTGCGCTGGGCACGGCCAGTACGCCGATTGCTTCCTGCTTGCTCGGCTCGCCGCCGCTTTGGGCAACGACGCCTTTATCGACAACGATCTTGATTTCGCTCGGATCGTCGACCAAGTGTAATGCCGTGGTTTTCAGATAGGCCAGTTTGGGATTTTTGTCGTCGTAGCTAAGCTCGTAGCCGATCGCATCCTGGAACGTTCTAGCCGGCAAACGCCGCGACCACACCGCTGTTTTGGCGGCCAAACCATCGCGTTGCGGTGGATAATTGAAAGTCAGGATGGCCGTGGCGCGTTTAATCTTGGCATCTATCGGGTCGTTGTAAAGCCGAACGTTGCCGACCGACACAGTTAGATCCGGCATCGTCACGTAGCCAGAATACTGCGGCTTTTCAAACTTCAGCGCCGGAAAGGCCGATTGCTCAAGCTTGACTTCATATGCTTGGCCGGGTTTCAACGCATCCGCCGCCTTCGGGGTAAAAACCAAATCGCCATCGCCTTTGGATTCTCCATAGAACCATTGGCCTTCCATTTCGGGCACGATGCGGACGCCGGCAGCCACGGGCTCGCCGGCCTTGGTTTTCTTGACAGACTCTGTCAAATCCGTACCTCTGAGCCGAACACTGATTTTGCCGTCGTATTGATTGGCCCAGATATCGGTGACGCTGGGAGTAACGGCTTTCGGCGCATCGAACTTATCCCAATCCCCCCGTATCATCGGCAACTCGCATTCGGCACCAGTTGCCAATTCAGCTTCGGTCGCGGCCTGATTGACAGCCAGCAACCACACTTTGCCGGCTTTAAAGCTTGCTTTAATAACAGAATCCTCGGCCGGACGCAGCAGTTGGTCGCTACTGGCCTTAATACGCACGCCTTGACTGGCACGAATTTCTATCGCCGTGCCGTTGGCCATCGCGACGCTGAAAGAAGGACGGGCTAACGGATAATTAAACTCCAAGTTAAATTCCAACGAACGCCGCAAGGGTGCGTCTTGACTATCGACCCATTGGCATTCGTGGCGAATCATTTGCAATTCGGGAGTATGGAATTTTAGATCGGCTTGCTCCAGCTTGTAGCTGGGATGCAATTTCACGTCAGCCAAAGAAATTTTCAGATTAGTATCAGGCGTAATCGTCTGTCTCGCCGGAAAAAACGCCAACCGCGACGGATCCTGCCACCGCCACACACCCTCCATGGCCGGTTCCAGTTGCGGAATCCCGTCCTTCAAAGGCAAACTTTTGTCATCCGGTGGCGCGATGGCATCGGTAAAATTCAGTACCAACACCGGCGTCCAGTGTTGATGGTTCAACAGATATATCATCGGCGGAGCGACGCTTTTGCTATCCTCTCGGCAACCGTTCAGCATCAATAACAGCCAGGCTAAGGCCACTAAACCGCTTAAAAATCCCTTGCGTAGCGAGATAGTTAACATCGACTTTTCCTTTTGATCTACTTTGGAGGGCGCCTTTCTCCCCAACAATACAATACTGAGGCGAATAGACTAACGACTGGCCGGACATTTCCGAAAATCCGAGCGCTTACACCATCGCTTCGCTGAGGATTCACAAACCATGCCTATTGGCCGACAAGCATAGACCATCCGTTATTTTTGTCGCCAAACGAATTTTGCTGACCTGCAATGGTGCCGCCGAAAGAGAAGTTCAGCGACTGTGACACCGTGTTTACTCGTGTCTTTGGAATCCTTGCCGAACGTTACCCACCGAAAACTTTCACAATTTCTGCCAGACCAAAGCCGGTATTTTTCAATCATTGTGTCAAAACCCGCCTGGGTCGTGACACAACAATCAAATAGCTTCGTTCAATCAATTTCCACTAAGTCTCAAACTCAGCATTAAAACTTGATCGTCAAGCCCACAAACGCCGAGCGGCCCATGCCGGCGATGTTTCTGCCCCATGGCACCGTGACATTGGCCGCTGCGGTTGGATTCATGCCGTAGCGGTCGCCCAGATAGGCGCCTGCCAACGGATGGTAATACTGCTTATCCAGCACGTTATCCAAACCCACATCAAAACGCACTTTGCCCCATTCGTAGCCGGTTCTGGCATTTAACAGGATATAAGCCGCAGTCTCGGTTTCGTTGCGGATGGCCTGCACGTCGTCCTTGCCGTCAACAAATTGCATTTCTATCGCGCTTTGCCAGCTGCTCAAACGGTGATCCAAGCTCAGCTTCATGTTGAACGGCATCATGTGATAGAGATTGCCGCCATCCATGCGCTCGCCACGCACGTAACTCATCGTGGTATGTGCGGCAAACTCACCGACGGTTGGGTCTTTGTAAATCCGTGTCCGGCCGGATACATCCATCCCCCACAGCCGGGCGTCGTGATTGGCATATTGCAGATAGACGAAGCTGTTGGTGGCGGTTTGCGGTGTGGCTTTGCAACCGCTGGCCGCCGCATTGGAAGCACTGACGCAGCGGTCGGCATCGATAAAGTTGTTCACGTAGGTAAAATACGGCGTGACATTCAGTTCCCACAGATTGTTTTTCGGTTCGTGGAATGCGGCGGTCAAGCTGACGGTGTGCGCGGTTTCCTCGGTTAAATCCATATTGCCGACGTAGCCGTTGCCATCGCCATGCCAGCCGATCATCGCCATATCCATATTGCGCGCGCCCCAGACATAGCGCTCGTATAAATTAGGCGCGCGATTTTTCCGGGCATAGCCCAATTCGTATTGGCTCATGTCGTTGGGGGTGAATTGCACCAACGCCGTGACATCAAAGGTGTCGTTGCTACGCTCGCGGTCGCGGGCGTTGAAATCATTGGCGGCATTTAGCGCGGTAATCGCCCCGGCTCTATCCACCGTACGAGCCGCGCCGGTGTTGATCAAATCGGGGTTGTAGGGTTGAACCTCACCGGTATTGGTGGTGGTGTGATCATAACGTAGACCCAACAAGCTGCGCCATTTGGCGTCCCAATTGGCTTCCCACTCGCCAAAAAATCCCACCCGGTCGCGTTCGCCGTTGTTGATATTTAAATACGCCTCCGGCGCCATCATCCAATACGCGCTGCGGGCGTCGGTGTTATTGGCGGCAATGCTGGTGTTGGTGTGTACCGCCGGCCAGTAATCGTTGATTTTGTTGCTGTGATATTCGTTGCCGATCCGGAAAGTGTCGCGTTTGTTGAAGGGAATTTCCGCCTGAATTTTATACCCCAGGTTGCGGCCGCGGGTTTCCATCGGCATCTGATCGTTGGGTGGTGCAAAGGTGCCACCGCTGGCCGTGCCATCCAGAAACTGGCTGTGTTTGTCCTCGCCAATATCCATGCTGTGCTGGGTGCTTTCGAAATAGAATTTGCTCTCCAGCGAACCCCAGTCGAAACTGCCTTTGTGCATGATGTTGCCGAAAATGCTGTCGTTGTTGGTCAAATCCATCCGCTGATTCGGGAAGCCCTGGAACGGTATATGCTGCTGACCGCCGCGAATCACCACCAGATGTTTGTCGGTTTTGAAGGATAAAGCCGCCGAGTGGTTTTGGTTTTCGTAAGCCGTGGATTTGACGATCTGGCCGTTGCCGTCGTTGTAATTCATGCTCTCGGTGTGCGAACCGGTATAGTCCAATCGCACGTTTTGCGTCGCCACGCCGGCAGCGATGCTGCCGCCAAAGGCGTCGCCGTTGCTGCGGTAAAACGAGGATACGCTGCCGTCCAGCAAAATATCCTTGCCCGGCTCGGCAAATACCGGATCGGGCGTTTGCACGGAAATCGTGCCGCCGATACTGTCGCCGCCCAAGCTCACCGGGGTAACACCGGTCAAGATGGTGATCTTGCCGATATTGCTGCGATCAATATACGACAACGGCGGATTCATGTGGTTGGCGCAAGCCGAGGTCAGCGTCATACCGTTGATGTCGATTTTCACCCGATCATCGTTCAAACCGTGGATCACCGGCAAACTGGACACACCGCCGGCACCGTATAAACTCACCCCCGGCGTGTCTTCCAGGAGTTTAGCGGTGTCACTAACCGCCGCGCGCTTGCTGGTGAGAATATCCGCTTCCATGTCTGAAGCGTTTAAGGCCTTTACCCCGGGAAACTTGTCGGTGACGATGACTTTTTCCAGTACCACTTCATCAGCCAGGGAGTTTTCGATTGTGTCATCGGCGCTAACCGCCGAGCTAAAGCCGAGAGGCAGCATGCCAGTCGCCAACAAACCCAATAAGCCGAGACCTGTTGTTACTGACGAGGGGACGTGCCGGACCGTTTGTTGATTGTCTGTGCAGATTTTTTTCATAATTCGCCTTTCGAAAGTCAAAAATAACGTCAATTTGCTATTGCTCCCTACCAAGATCATCAAGACCTTTCCGCCCTTGAAACCATCAAAAAAGCTGGAATTCTGTGAAATGTCGAAACAGTTTTTATGATTGACTACAGCCGGAAGCCTGAAGCGGTCAATTAGCTATAACAAATTAAAGCAAACTATATTGTAATATTAGAATTATTTAATTCAAGTTATTGAACTATGTTATTTAACTTAATATTTGATGAATTTCAATAACTTATGCTGCCATGACCACAGTAATCAAAACAACGTAAACAGCAATTTGCCAAACATCAGAATCGAAAGACCCAATGTTAGCGTTAAGTTTTGCGGTAACTCACTGCCGCCACTTACAATAATCACCATTAGTCATTAACCTTTGAGAACACTCTATGAAATACCAACCTTGTATCGACCAATGCACATCCGAAGGCACCCACTGCGGCGGTTGCGGCAGATCGCACCAGGAAATCACCGACACCAAAAAATTGGTGACATCGGTCGTGGAGTTTATCCGGGAGCATGACTACGAAAATCCCGAAGACTTTGTGGAACGGATCAGCAAAAGCATTTTGAAAAAGCTGCAAAAAACCGCCTGACCGTTGCGAATTGATTGCCACCCACATCACTAAGAAACGGGCAGTCAAAAAAACGCCCTTAACGGGCGTTTTTGCTAACCAAGCCTTGCAACCGGCTATCAGGCTTTGCGCTGCTTCATACCGATAAACCCGGCCAGCATCGATCCAAACAACCAAACTGCGCCAGGAACCGGCACGGCGGCTGGCGTTACCGACACCAATTCGTAGCTGTAAGATGTTGCATTGTTGGCTTTATCGAATACCGCGCCGCCGAAACCGCCAAAGCCCATGCCGCTGTAATAATCAAAGCCAGTGGTGCCAAAGTAATTGGTGGCGATCAGTTCTTGTTGCGCGCCGTTAATCTCGTCGCCGAGATACGGGCTGTTGAGGTTGTAGACCATCGCCGACAAATCAGCCAGGTTATGAGTAAACGCAGCGACGATAGAGTTACCCGAGAACGACAAAGAAAACGCCGAGATTTCATTGAAATTCATCCCGAAATTGGCGCTTCCCACGTTAATTTGCCCGGAGTGATTGGCGTCATTCACGGTAAAACTACCGGAAATGGTCGCCCCGTCGTCAAAACCGGTTTGCACAAAATTGTAAACCGCCGCGTTAGCGCCGGGCGCCAATAACGCGGCCGCAACCGCCAAGGCCAGCTTTATAGATTTAGTTGTCATAATCAGCAGGCCTTATTGCGCGGGTGTGGAGGGCAGGAACGGCGAGAAACGGGTGCCGGAGGAGGTGCCCAATAAGCCGAAATTATTGGTCCATTGCCCGATAAACGATTGTTTGTCCGGGGTAAATTGCAAATCAAAGAATGATTGCACGGTGACATTCGGCGCCGGCGAAAAATCTAATTGTGCCACGGCCGAGCAATCGGTGTTCATGGTGGCGGTACCGCTGACCGGGCCGGCGAAACCAGGGGTAATCACTCCGCTTTGCGTGGTAGTGAATGCGCATGAACCGCCGACGACGCCGTTAAGAACCGTAATTTCACACCGTCCGGTATGCAGATTAGCCAGCGCTACGCTGTTTTGATACAGCACATAGCTGCCGTTCAAATTAGCGGCGCTACAACCTGGTGCGGCTTGAACTTGTGTAGATAGCCCCAGCGTTGCGGCTAACAGCAGGTATTTATAGTTTTTCATCTTGTCCTCTCGAAAATCTTGATAGTTATTTTGTAATTGGCGAATTACCCCTAATCATTCCTGCTGATTGCGATTCCGCGCAATCTGAGGCTTAAGTAGGGAAGCAACCCAAAACTACCTATCAATCCTTATGCCACCGATTTAGTAAAACATATAAAACAACAAGATAAGAAAAAACACGCATCCAATTCGTCCGGTAAAGCAGACCGATTCAAACCGATTTATGCTAAAAATTAGTGTTATGTCACAAATTATTGTAAAAGTAAGTCGTATGCCCAAAAGAGGTGGGCAAATTTTCCAGGCCAAGGACATTTCACGACATGACCGACAGAAAAAAGGCAGGATACAAAAGGCTGCACAGTGACGAATTATCTATGCAACCCGGTCAGCAACAACATTGCTGGCGTCAATCCTTACCTTCTCAGCTTGGCGAGGGCAGATCGCTAATTTTTCAGCTCGATCCGTCCCTGAGTTACATAGAAACGACCTATCACCCCCTGCACGATCTGGCGATCACCAGCAAAATCGATTTCGGCGAACCACGCCTGGTAGTAACGCTTGGGATAACCGGTCACACCCGCTTCATCGACAGCGACAAGCAGGAGCTGACATTCAGCGCAGGCCATACCACGATTACCAGTTTCGACAGCAGTCACGGCGAACGCCGGTACCAAGCAAATCAGCCTATAAAGCAACTGCGTTTTTCAATCGGCAAGCGCTGGATGGACCGTTATTTGGGCGAAAACGAATCGGCATTTTTCTTCCGGAACAATGCCTTGCAACTGTTAAGCAGCCGGCCAAGCCATACTCAAAGCATGATTTCTGCCCGGCAATTACTGGGATGTGACCTCAGCGCCCCTTTAGCACCGCTAACCTTAAACGGCCATGTCATGACGATACTGGCTAACGAACTTAACGGACTGTGCCGACCTGAAAAATACGCTTATTCCAGATTCGACCGAGCCAGCCGACACATGGCTGACCAAGCCCGCGAGATCCTCGAACTACATTACCAAGATCCACCCTCACTGGAAAACCTGGCAAAAACCCTGGGCATCACTCCATTCAAGTTAAAAAATCTGTTCCAACATTATTTTAATAACTCTCCTTATGGCGTAGTGACCGAGATCAGAATGCAGCATGCTTATCGCGCATTGGCGTCGACTCGGCAACCCGTCAGCTTGGTGGCAGAGATGGTGGGTTACAGGCACACCAGCAACTTCAGCCTGGCTTTTAGTAAACATTTTGGCGTCTCACCCAAACAAATTTCCAAGAAACGCTGACCCCCCCTGGTTTTCCCATTTCCACCAGTAACGCCCCTGTTGTTAACCGGATTTGCCAAATCCAAGCAAATTTGCGGAAATGGCGGCTTTTCCAACAAAGCTTTCATTTTTGCAAACCATGAACAATACCGACTTGCAATCCCTCCCCCGCCAAAGTGTCCCAGCCTTCCCCGGTTGGTGGGCGGCGCTTGGGCCCGGCGTGGTGTGGATGGCGCTAGCGCAAGGCAGCGGCGAGTTGATCTGGTGGCCTTACATGATTGCCAAATACGGCCTGACCTTTTTATGGCTGCTAGTCCCGGCCTGTTTGCTGCAATATCCGTTGAACCTGGAAATTGGCCGTTACACCATGCTGACCGGCGAAAGCATTTTCCACGGATTTATTCGTTTGCATCGCGGCTTTGGGATCTTTCTGTGGCTGCTGATGACCGTGTCGTTCTTGTGGTTCGGTGCGTTTGCTTCGGCCGGCGGCACCGCAATGGCGGAACTGACCCACTGGCCGACTGGCTGGACGCAACGCGGGCAAAGCCTGTTTTGGGGCTACACCTCGATTGCGGTGTTCGTTTCCGCTATTCTCGCCAGCGGCGTGGTTTATACGCTGATAGAACGCTTCATGAAACTGGTCGCGGTGGTCACCGTGGTCGGGCTGTTATCCGCATGCTTGCAAAGCGATGTGATAAAGGCGTTGCCGGAATTCAGCATGGGCCTGCTCGGCCCGGTCGGCGACATGCCGCGACCCTGGGACAGCGGCGATGCCAGCAAATTACTAACGGCTATCACCTTCGCCGGCCTCGGTGGCTTCTGGATTTTGTTTTATTCGTACTGGTTACGCGACAAAGGCGCCGGCATGGCCGGCCTGGTGGGTCGCATCACCGGCTTGGGCGGTGCGGAAGAAGCGGTATTGAGCGACGGTTTTCTGCCTGCTGACGAAGCGGAAAGCGCAAAAAACTGGTCGACCTGGCGGCGATTTTTAAGCGCGGACATATTGGTTGGGATTGTCGGCAATCTGTTCACCACGCTGATGACCTGCCTGCTGGCTTATGCGCTGTTGTTTCCCAAAGGTTTGCTACCGCAGGAATACGAACTGGCGGTGGTGCAAAGCCAGTTTTTTGCAGTGAGTTGGGGCGAAATCGGCCGCTTACTGTTTTTGGTGGTGGCGGCAGCGTTTTTAACCGACACCTGGCTGGCCACCGCCGACGCCGTCAGCCGGATTCAGACCGATATTATTTTGACCTTGTTTCCGAAAAGCCGCCGTCTGCCGGCCCGACGCTGGTATTACATTTTTTTGGGCTTGCTGACCGTCATCACCTCGCTGACCATGCAACTCGACGCCCCCGGCCCGCTGATTTTAACCAGCGCTATCATCGGCTTCGGCGGCACCATCATGTTTCCTGTGGCGTTGTATCTGATCAACCACAAAATGCTGCCGCCGCATTTGCCGGCATGGGCCAGACCTAAAGGCAAGCCCTGGCTGTTGGGTTTGAGTTTTGTGGTGTATTTACTGTTGGCATTGTTGTATTTAAAGGCCAGCCTTAAACTTTGAGCCGGTTCGTCACGACAGCCAATCCTCTAATTTGAGACCCGGCACCCGCTGAAATTCCCGGGTATTATTCGTTATAACCGTTAAGTCATTGGCAACAGCGATAGCGGCAATCTGCAAATCATACGGGCCTATGGGTGTCCCTTGACTAACCAAAAAGGCCCGAATCTCACCAAAACGCTGTGTTGCCGGGCCTGCAAAGGGTAAGCTTGGTACCCATTCTAATAACGTAAGCAGGCGGGAGCGATTTTGTTCTTGCCGAACGCTTTTTGCCACACCGAACCACAACTCTGCTTCGACAGGCGCACACAGTTTTAATGATGTCCTACCTACGTGACGGACATGATTAAGCAAGTTTGGATTTTCCTTCAACAGTGCAATGGCAGCATTGGTATCCAATAAATAAGCCATCAGTCCCAAGTCTCTCTGAGTGTGTCAGTTCCTAAATCGGCATCACTAATATCATCTGGAAAATCTTCGCTTAAACCACCAGCCAATGCAGCCAGAAAGGCCGCTGTATCGTTCTTCTGCTCTGTTTGCGGCTGATCCATTGAATAACGTTGCTCCAGAAACTCGATAAAATCCAAGGCTTCGCGAGCAGCCGATTCCGGGAGATTTAAACTGTGTTTATAAATAGTTTCGGCTAGGTTCATTGGTCATTTCCTGAGCTAAGTCGGTATCACGTCTAAGAATATCCTATCCGCCAGTACTGGCAGCTACAAGCCTAAACCTATAGCGTAAATTCGTAAGAAGCACAAAGGGAATTTGCTAAAACTCGATCTATTGAGGGCTTGGTACTATTCGCACCATCCAAACTTGCGAGGAATTAGCGTATGGATCTAGCCAACAGAGCTTAGGTTGCAGACCAGAACCCAAAATCGGTAGTTGCTCAAGAATCATTTGCAGATAGTGTGAGACATTACTACCATCATCGCTGGAGGTAATAAATATGGCCAACGTCGAAAAAATATCTATCGCTTTAACACCCGAAATGGCGACTATTGTGCGGCAATGTGTTGAAAGCGGTGAATACGCCAGCTCCAGCGAACTCATTCGTGAAGCATTGCGTGACTGGAAAACTAAACGGTTGTTGCAACAAAGTGAACTTCAAGAACTGAAAAGTCTTTGGCAGACAGGTATTGATAGCGGCTCTGGAACATTTACCGATATGGATGCCGTTAAGATGGAGGCCAGAAAACGCCTTGCATCATCCACTAAATAGTACGGCAAACTATCCATGGGTAGCGTCCAGCGTACTGCTCAATCCGAAGAGGATTTAATTGAGATATGGCTCTACATTGCCCAAGATAATCCCCTCGCGGCTGATAGAGTATTGGATGATATGGAACAGCGTTTCATCATGCTGGCAGACAATCCCCAGATGGGTCGTTACCGCCCCGATATTGCGCCCGAGCTACGGTATTTTATATCGGGCAAATACCTTATCCTTTACAGAACCCTAACCGATGGCGTGCAGATAGTTCGCGTCATTCATGGCGCCAGGGATTTGCCCAACGTGATCTAATCGCCAATGCACATTGGTATACCGTTATGGCTTTTAGCCTTGTGCGCAAGGTATTAAGACTCACTCACAAAGTTTTTCGCTATCCTCGCCAGGCATAAAAGCTTGCGCGTGAACCTACATAGCCTTGCGAATTAAGCTCAAAGCCTCGCGCGCAAGGCAACTAAGCTTGCGCACGCGGTGTTTTGCTATCCTCGCCAGGCTTTTAGGCTTGCGAGCGGGCCAATATAGCCTTGCGAATCGAGCTAAAAGCCTTGCGTTCAAGGCAATTAAGCTTGGACCCGAGCCACGATAGCCTTTCGCATCAAGCTAACAGCCTTGAGGGCAAAGCATTTTGGTTGACGCCCAAGCTAACGAAGCTTTCGCGAATCGCAAAACACCATTCACGCCAGACTACTAGGCTTAAAGTCCATACCGGCCGGCAAAAATAATGCCCTACACAGGCTAACTGTCGCGGACTTGGCCGCAATGGATTGTTGTAAACAAGATTGGGGACTGTATATACGCCAGCTCAAAGTACGCGGTAAATCACCTATAGGTACGTGGGCGCCCTAGCGGCATCTGCCTCCCTCCAAGCGCTTGACGCGGCGTTTCTGCAGCCAACGTATTACACCGGTGACATACAGCAACAAGGGCACGAAGCCTATTAGTAGAATGATTAACTGCCCGGTTAGGCCAAATGCCTCACCTGTATGTAATGGATAAAGCCATTCGACAAACACATCACCACTGGATTGTGAGGATCGGTCCCGTAACGCCAGAACCTCACCACTATATTGATCGATCCAAATCCGCCGTTGCGCTTGAAGCCGATTCGGTTCACCGGGCGCTCGTTTACCAACTTCGTAACTGCCGGTTGCATCGTTTGGGAACACGATGTAACGAAAGTCGCCCTCGGGGCAATTTGCGTCAACGATCTGTTCCAGTTCGGACAAGCTGATGGTTTTGGGAGTGTCGAGATTCTGCGGCGGTCGGCTGGCATATTCCGGCCACGGCGAGGCAACCTGTGAGAATAAACCAACCAAGCCTCGGCCATAACTGGGAAATTCCAGATAAATGCCAGTCGCGACGATCACGAGCAAAACGATGCTGCCGTAGACACCACATATCTTGTGCCAGTCGTAAACCAAGCGCTCACGGCTGGTTTTAGGTTTTAATGTCAATGCCGAGCGAAACTTGCCGGTTAGCGGCCACCAGACGATCAACCCCGCCAGTACCGAAAACAACATCGCAAGGCCCACCCAGCCAACCAGTGTCATGCCGTTTTCGCCGAAACCCAGCGAGTAATGCAGCCGCAATACGAAATCCAGCAGCGGATCGCGCCAAATCCTGTGAAAATCGATTAGCAGACGTTGGCCGGTAACTTGCGCGCGGTAGGGATCGATGAAGATTTGGTGGCGTTCCGGATAATCCCGGCCAGACGAAGTTTGCTCAAACCAGAGCGCAAACGCTAAACCATCATACCGCGGATAATCCAGATTGATGGCTTTCGCGCCGGTCGGCAGAGCTTTGATGCCCGCCGCGACGATGGCGTCCAGTGGCGCCCGGCCAGTGGACGCTTGCCGGCTAACGGCCCTGACATCCGCGTTCAGCCACTCGTCCAGCTCATGACCAAAAGCCAAAATACTGCCGGTCAAACCGATAATCACGAATATGGCCCCGGCAAACAAACCCAAGTAACGATGCAGCAACAACCAGAACTTTCGGCGATGTTTTCTTGCCGGTATCAACATAAACATAAAATGCTGAATTAATACTCAAGACGAATCGACCCCATAAAACTTCTCGGTGCACCGATTGCGATAAAGTTGCCGCTGTTAGTGCCCGCGTAATAGCCTTTATCCAATAAGTTATCGGCATTGATTTGCGTGGTGAGTTTAGTTTTTCCAATCTTCATTTGATAGCTAGCTAGCAAACCCACTGTCATATATCCAGGCAATTGAAAAGAATTATCCGCATCGCCCTGACGCTGATCCACACCAGATACCCCGGCTCCAAACTTTAAACCGTGTAAAGAACCTGTTTGAAATTCGTAGGTATTCCAAAAACTACCTGAATGTTCGGGGGCGAGAAACAACCGCTTTCCGGTATTAGCCGGGCCGCCGTTACTGTCATTGTCTTTGGTGATTTTTGCGAAAGGCGTGTAGGCGTATGCGGCAATCATATTCCAGCCGGGCATTATCTCGCCGGATAACTCGAACTCGATGCCGCGACTTTCCGCTTCGCCGGCGGCACGTGGGAGAAATAGCGGTGCCTGAGTGCCGGCAACACGGATATTTTGTTTCGTTAGATCAAAATAGGAAATCGTACTGCTTAATCGTCCGTCAAAAAACTCGGTTTTGATGCCGGTTTCCCACTGTTGTGCGGTTTGTGGGGGCAGCCTTAAACCGTCCGATCTTAACAAAGTGCTGGAGGGGCCGAAGTTTTCAGTGTAACTTCCGTATACCGATAACCACTTCATAGGATGCCAGAGTAATCCCCCTCTTGGACTCAGATAATCTTCATCGGAAGTCACCTTGCCAAGTATGTTATCCGAGCCCTGAGCGCTGTCGTATCGAACTCCGGCCAATGCATGTAGATGGTAAGGCAACTCAATTTGATCTTGAATATATAAACCGTACCAGTCTTGGGTATAGCTGCCTTTAAATGAATTTGCGGAATCCAACACCGGCACATTGGCTAAATATGACGGACTAAAAATATTATAACTTGGTGCGGATTGGCAGCAGTTGCCAACAAATTTATCATCAATTATAAAATGATCAAACCCAAGCAGAAGCTGATGGTGCGCGCCAGCTGTATCAATTTTGCCGGACAAATTTAAGCTATTAAAATATCGACCGGAGTCATTTTCCGGCCCAAGATTCAAAAACCTGTCAACATCCCCGTTATTACTGGCGGCACCAAAAAATAAAGACATGGTGCTGAAATTATAATTTTCATAGTTAAACCGATGGCTAATTTTCCAGTTGTCATTAAACTCATGCGCCCAATTAAACCCAACTAATACCCTGTCCCCTTTGTTTTTACTCAGGAGAGGCTCGTGCAAAGCGGTATTAATCGGTACATTGGCTGGACGAGTGCCAATATTTGTAATTCCTGGATCATTGGTTTCGTCAAAGTGTTGGTATTCCAATTCAAACGTCGCTTGCGTGCGCTCACTGATATTCCATTTTAAGACCGGCGCAATGAACACGCGCTCATTGTCGACAAAATCACGGAACGATCCCGCGTTCTCGTACGACAGGTTCAACCGGTACAGCAAGGTATCGTCATTGGTTAGCGGCGCGGTGGCATCAATTGTGGTTCGGTAAAAGTCGTAAGAACCGAATTGCTGCTGCAGCGAATAGTATGGCGTTGCCAGCGGTTGCTTGGTGACCATATTAATGATTCCACCCGGTTCGGAACGGCCAAACAATATCGATCCCGGACCTTTCAGCACCTCTACTCGTTCAAGATTGGCCATCTCGCGCTTGGTTGTTCCGCCACCCAAAATGGTTGGCAACAACATGCCGTCTCGATAAGTAATATTGTTTTGAAATCCGCGAATAATGAATCCGTCGGTGGTCCCTTGATTTAACGAACTGGTATTAACACCGGCGACGTTGCGTACTGCTTGATCCAAACGCACTACCTGCTGATCTTCCAGTACCTGTTTCGGCACCACCTGTACCGAGAACGGCGTCTCCATAATCGGCGTATCAGTCTTAGTCGCTGTAGAAGCATTGGGCAAACGGTAATCCGGATTATAAGGATCGGTGGCATCATAAGCCGCCTTCCCTACCACCTGCACCGCCGGCATGGTCTGTGGCCCGAGATTGTTTTGCAGTTCCGCCGGACGCGGCTGCAAGGTGATAGCCCCTTCGCCGGTCGTCACCGCTTGCAACGGCGCATCGCCCAATAAAATCCTGATCGCTTCGTCGGCGGTGTAGTCGCCTTGCAAGTTACGGCTGCGCAGGTTGTCGGCAATGTCGGTGCCATACATCAGTTGTTGCTGGCTTTGCCTGCCGAACATCAGCAAGGCCTGATTCAACGACTGGGCAGGGATGTCGAAATGCTGTTTGCCGGCGGCATCGCCGTGGGCGGTTTGCGAGATCAACGCCGCGAGCAAGGCGGCTTTGGCTGCATGGCGCCGGATTTTGCCGGCTGAGACGGGTTTGCAATGCTTTGCGTTGGACATGGATTCTCCTGGTTTCGGTCTGGTTACACGGCAGCAATTGGGCTGGTGTTAGTTAAGACGGAAACTTTTTGAAAACCCACATTGGGCGGCCATTGAATTTTTTACATTGGGGGGAAATAGGCAATGGAAAATTGAATTGGCGATGGCAAAGCGGGGCAGTGTTTACCTAAGTAGTTGAGACTAAATCCCCCTCGGTCCCCCTTTTTCAAAGGGGGAAGTGGACGTCGCTGGCTCGGATTCGATGGTTTTATTTCCCCTCTTTGAAAAAGAGGGGCCAGGGGAGATTTTTTAGATAAATCCCCCCTCAATCCCCTTTATGCCCCCGAGGGTACTTTTTCAAAGGGGGAAGTAACAACGTCTAACGCAACACCACCAGATACGGCGTGATGCTGACAATTTGCAGCGCCGGGATGGCGGCTTTTAAACTGGCGATGGCTTGATCCAGCGCATCCAAGCGGAACAGGCCGCTGATGCGCTTGTCGGCCAGCGCGGTATTCAGCAACACGACGCGGCCGGGACGATATTGGTTGATTTGGGCAATGGCGTCGCTTAGCGGCAAGCCGTCGAATTGCAGATAGCCATCGCGCCACAGCGCCATGCTGTCCGGATGGCCGACGCTTTTTAGGGCAATGCTGCTGGCGCCTATCGACGCGGACTGCCCGGCCGTCAGGCGTTCTTGGTGTTGCTGCCCGTCTTGTATTTCAACAATCCCTTCGACCAGTTCCACCTCGGTTTGCTCGGATTGTCGCTTTACGGCGAAGGCGGTGCCCACTGCCCGCACTTCGCTGCCGGCAGCAGTGACCACGAACGGCCGTTGCGGATTTTTAGCCACGTCAAAAAACGCTTCGCCGGCTAATAACTCCACCCGGGGCGTGCCTGCGTCGAAGTGGATGGCCAGGGCCGTGGCGGTGTTAAGCATCACCCGCGAGCCGTCGGCCAAGGTCACGCTGCGCTGCTCGCCCTTACCGGTGAGATAGTCTGCCCGCCAGAATGCCGGCGGATACAGCGCGGTGAGCGTGACTGCCAGCATTGCACAGCAGGCTACAGCCAAACGGAAGGATCGGTTAGGGTGGCGGGTTCTGGTATTGACCCGGACTTTAAAATCCCTGAGGCTGTCATTTCCGCACCGACGGGAATCCAGCATGGCAACCGGACTTGCGGCCAGCACATCCGCTGCCTTCGCTTGCCTGCCACCTTGCCCTGGAGACTGTCGTAAAAGCATCCTCTCTTCTCGGGACGACTGCATGGATGCAGAAGATGGGGTCGTGTCGGGATCAATTACCGAGAGGGCGGTGGTGGTCGGCATAAAATTAATTTGCGTCCCCTCACCCTGCCCTCTCCCAGAGGAAGAGGGTTGTATTTTGGCTGTTAAGCTTCCCTCCTCCGGCAAGGGTTGCGCACCGGGAATACTGCGGCGGCCGCGCAGTTGTCCCAAACCTGCCCACAGCGCTTCGGCACGTTGCCACGCTTGTTCGTGGGCGCTGTCGGCGGCGCGCCAGGCATTCAATTCTTGCCGCGCGGACACGGGAAATTCACCGGAATGCAATTGGCTTAACCAAGCGCAAGCCTGTTCCAGCAAACGCTCGGCATTATCCGGCATCGGTTCGGTGGACATGGTTAATTCCTGGTTAAACGGTGGGGGAGATATATCATAGACGAGGCCGGTGGCCTAAACCACAGTCGCTATTCGAATTCATCCAGGGTTTTAGCACATTGCAGCAATGCCCTTTTGATGTTCTCTTCGACGGTGCGAACCGAGATATTCAGGGTTTCGGCGATTTCGCGCTGCTTCAGGCCTTCGAAGCGGTTCAGGTAAAAAATCCGCTGGCACAACGGGGACAGGCTGCTCATACCCTCGATCAGGCGGTCCAAATCCTCCTCGCCCAGCGCCACAGTTTCCGCGCAGCGCAGGTCTTCCACTTCCGGCGGCGTATCGTCCGGCCATGACACCAGCGTAGCATGGCGCACGGTTTGACTGCGATAGTAATCAATCACCAGATTTTGCGCGGTACGGAACAGATAGGCTTTTAGATTGCCGACGCTACCCAAGTCCTCGCTGCGACATAAGCGCACGAACGCTTCCTGGCAAATGTCCGCGGCGGTTTCCCGGCAGCGTACACGCGAATACAGCACAGTCTCCAACTCGCCGTGGCAACTGACGTATAGCTCTTGGAGGGATTGATGGGCTGGAAAAGACATTTGCCGGCTTAATAGTTTCGGTATCAGGGCTTAAACCGAAAGTAACCAGCAAATTTAAAGCCGGACTAGAAATATTTTGCGCAATCAAACAGCTAGACAATTGGCAAGACGCCAAATCCGATAGTTTTTTATTAATCTATGTTAAATAAAGCGGGTTTAGCACCCCTTTTCACACACATTTACTACACCCAGCCGACAGAGACGAGCTGCCCGCAGCCATGGTCCGACAGCTTAACATTCGTCAAACCCCTCGCCTCTTTCCCGGCTTTTCCGCGCGGCTTCCGCCAGCAATTCATCGATAAAATAACGGCAGTAATTGGGTACGTACAGTTGTTTCAGGTAAGCAATCTTAGTTGTGGAACTGGGTATCAAACCCGACAGGTCTAGGGCAACCAAATCGGCATCCTTGCTGGCTTCGTAAGCCGTACCGGCAATAATCCCCACGCCCATTCCCAAACGCACATAGGTTTTTATCACATCGGAATCGGCCGCCGCCAAGGTAATATCCAGTGGTAAATGGGCGTTATGAAAGGCTTTTTCTATCGTCGAGCGACCAGTAAAACCAGGGGTGTAAGTCAAAATCGGCTCAGCTGATAGCCGTTGCAGGCTTATTTCGCCTTCCGCCAGCCGGTGACCGAGTGGCACCACGGCGACGTGATGCCAGTGATAACAGGGCTTGACCACTAATTTGTCGTCTTCGTCCAGTTTTTCGGTGCAGATGGCGATGTCGGCTTGATGCCTATGTAACAAATTAATCAGATTATCCGGCGACGATTGCACCATATAGATTTTAATGCCCGGATATTTGCGCCTAAACCGGCCTATCGGTTCCGGCAGTAAATATTTAGCCTGCGTATGAGTAGTCGCTATCCGTAAGGTGCCGTTACTATTTTCCAGAAAGTCGTCGGCAATCAGTTGGATATTTTTTTTAGCCTGATTGATTAAATCTACTTCTTCCATGATCTTTTCGCCCAAGGGCGTCAGACCCGTCAGCTTTTTTCCCTGTCTGACGAACAGCGGCGAGCCCACTTCTATTTCAAACAACTGGAGTTGCCGACTGACCGCCGACTGCACCACGTGCATTTTTTCCGCGGCTTTGCTCAAGTTGCAATCGGTTTCCTGCAAAACTCGCAGCAATTCCAATTGATTAAGATTCATAGGCGTGCTCCTAAAAAAATTCCGGGATTCAAAGCAAAATTTTATTACTAACCTATACTGTAATTCGACGTTGCAATGACAATCTATTCTTTCGATATAAAAATCACATTATATCGTTTTAATTTAGAGGTTCCGTTCATTAACATGACAAATCGACCAGGTGATTTTGTCGGCTTTTGTTAGTGAGAGGCAAACCTCCTCCTAGCGACAGGGATGTTTTGATGGCGGGTTGCATAGACCCGCCATTTTTTTCGCCACCAGTCTGAGCACATCGGGGCAATCAAGCGATGATTATTAACCCCGCCACTAACTACCGTTCGCCTTAATGCCCTTGCGGGTACAGAACCTGCGGAATGCAAACCAGCCGGGGCTTCAACGAACTCTGCCTTTATGCCCCTGAGGATACGAAAGGGATAACGGTGTGCAATATAGGACCGGGAAATCCTTTCCTGGGATGATGACGAGCGGTCGCCCCTTAAATTTCGCCACTACCGTGAAAGCGGCCTCTCCGAGGCTGCGGACGACGTGGCTGATGGCATAAATAGTTTCGGAGGCCCTAACCAGCGACAGTCCGTTTACGCTGCAACTCCGCCAGAGTCGTTTCCAGCGCATTGGCCAAACCTTCGGCCAGTACCATCGCTTCTTCGGCCTGATCCTTGGCGGCCACCTCGGCTTGCTGCGCCAAGTGCTGTATTTGCTGAATCTCGAAAATGCCGGCAAAACCTTTCAAATTATGCGCGACAAATTTAATTGCGGCATAGTCGCGCTGCTCAGCGGCCAACCTTAGTTTATCGACGTTAGCCTGCTGCGCGCCGTCCAAGGCGTTGTCGATCAACTTGTCTATAAAGGCCTGACGACCGTCAAAACGCTGTTGCAAGACCTCCCAATCGATCAAGCCTTCAGTCGCTACCGCCACCATAGCCTCATTTGCCGCTTCCGGAATTTCAATTACCTCGGCAGCACCCCCCTTTCCGCTGGCGTGATCAGACACCTTGCTGATAGACACATGCTGCCGCAACGCACCAACCAGGGCGTTGGCATCGATGGGTTTGGTAACGCGATCCCGCATGCCCGTTTCCAGGCAGCGCTGCCGCTCTTCGGGCATGGCGTGTGCGGTCAAACCGATGATAGGTAAATCCGGCGCGATTTCCAGAATACGCCGCGCCGCCTGATAGCCATCCATCACCGGCATCTGAATGTCCATCAGCACCGCATCGAAACCGGTGTAGCCGGCTTCGTCCAGGCGATCCAGCGCCTGTTGGCCGTTTTCCGCAAAAGTCACCTGCGCGCCTTCGTGGCTCAACAAATCCTCCAATACCAAGCGATTTAAAGCCACGTCTTCCGCAGCCAATATTCTCAAACCGCGCAAGCGTCCGCCATTGTCCTGATGATAATCCGCTGAATGCTCGACACCGGCATCCGTCGCCGGTAGCGGCACAGTCAAAGTGAATTTGCTGCCTGTCCCCAAGGTACTTTTCACGACAATATCGCCACCCATCAAGTTGGCCAGATCCCGGCTAATTGCCAAACCTAAGCCGCTGCCGCCGAATTTACGGGTGGTAGAGTTATCCGCTTGCTGAAAAGCGGTAAACAGACGACCAATCTGCTCGGCGGTCATGCCGATACCGCTGTCCGTGACACTGATGTCCGTCATGTCTTTCTGCCAATAAATTTCCAGGCTGACATAGCCATGATTGGTGAACTTCACGGCATTTGACAATAAATTCACCAAAATCTGTCTTAAGCGCAAGGGGTCGCCAATCACCCATTCCGGCAAATCTTGGGGACGATGCACTATTAAATCGAGTTGCTTTTCCTTGGCACGCATATCCACCAGACTGATGGCATCCTGTATCAACGCATCCAGGCGAAACGGATGCTCGTCTAAAGTCATCTTGCCCGCCTCAATTTTGGAGAAATCCAAGATGTCGTTGACCACACTGAGCAAATGCATGCCGGCATCGTAAATACGGGCGCTATTTTCCTGCATATTCCGCCCGGCGTTATCGCGTAGGTTCATTTTGGCCAGGCCGATAATGGCATTTAATGGTGTACGAATTTCATGACTCATATTGGCCAGAAACTCGCTTTTCATATGCACCAAATGCTCCGCCTCCAAACGCGCGGCTTCGTGCGCTTGCTCTACTGCTTTGCGATGGCTGATGTCACGCATAACCCCAATGTAAGTGCTACCAAAATCATCCATCAATTCGTTGACGCTCAACTCTATCGGCACCAGCAGCCCATCCTTACGCTTGCCTTCCACTTCGATTCGCCGGCCGATCATCACCCGTTCCTTGGTATTGTCCAGATGCCGGCGCAAATAACCGTCATGCTCGGAATAGTAAGGCTCCGGCATCAACATCTTCACATTTTGCCCCAATAACTCGTCTTCCTCATAACCAAACAAATCGCTAATGGCGTCGTTAACCAACAGCATGATGCCTTTGTTATCAATCAACACCACGGCATCGGACATGGTCCGCAGTACCGCCCTAGTCCTGGCTTCGCTGGTCATCAGTGCCGCTTTGGCACGTTTGTTTTCGCTGATGTCGCGCACCGTGGCCTGCAGCACAATTTCGTTGTCGATCTCCACCCGGCTGAGTTGCACTTCGGCGTAAAAGGTTTCGCCGGTTAAGCGTTTGTGCAGCCATTCGAAGATCACCGAGCCTTCGGCGATGGCCTGCTCGAGCTTTTCATTGGCCAGCTCGGCGGATGATAGGCCGTTTGGTTGAAATTCCGGCGACAATGAGGCCGGGGTTTGCGCTAAAAACGCCTGCTCATCCCGGCAGGCGAACAGGTTGATTGCTGCCGTATTGGCTGAGATAAAGCCACGGCTGGCACTGAGGGTCATCAGCGCATCCCGCGACGATTCGAACAGCGCCCGATGCCGCTGTTCGCTGGCTTGCAAAGTGTGTATCGCCTGTTTTTGCGCGGAAATGTCTCTGATAAAGGCGCTGAACTCGACAGCATTTGCCAATTTGTTAGGGGTGATGGCCAATTCAATCGGAAATTCATGCCCGTCACGGTGCAGCGCCACCACTTCAATTCGCTGGTTCAAGACCGTTCCGCGCCCGGTATCCAAATAGCGCCGTATGCCTTGCTGATGAGCTTGTTGGTAACGCTCCGGAATAATCACATCATGCAACAAGCGGCCCAAGACTTCGGTGGCCGGCCAACCGAATATCTGTTCGGCCTGGCGATTCCAGCCATTGATAAAACCATCGGCATCCATCTGCACCAAAGCATCCAGAGCCGTATCAACAATACTGCGGATGCGAATCTCGTCCTCGCGCCTCGCGGCCAATAGCGCCGCAAAACCATCGGCCATTTCGTTAAAACTCTCCGCAACCTGCCCGATTTCATCACGCAGGGTTAATGGCATTCTTTGCTGAAAGTCGCCGCCGGCAAACGCTTTTGCCGTTTTCGCCAGCCTCTCCACGTATCGGCTCACCGCAAGATGGGCGCCAATCGCAAAATAAATGATCAGCATAAATATAAAGCCGGGGATGCCGATACTCAGCGCTAGCGTGGTTTTCGCCACGCCAATTCTGGCCTCGATCAGTTGTTCGGCTGCCGGGATAAAACTGTCGTAAATTTCCGCATACGCTGTATCCACCGCTAAGGTAACGGTGGAATGAAAGTATTCCGGATTGATGGAGAATTTTTCCTCCACAATATCGGCAATGACATGCTGAGTAATCAGCCTGGCTGCGTTGACAATATTTTCCCTGGTGGTGGCGAGTATCGGGTGCAATTCCGGTTTATAGCGTTTAAAGTCGTGAGTCGTTTCTTCAATGACCCTGATGCCGGATTCGATTCTGTCCTTAATCAGGTAAATTTCGATTTTTTCCTGAGCGCTAATCTGCTTTTTGGCCAGTATCCCAATGCCATACGCACGCAATTGCGCAACGCCTTCCAGGGCCTTTGGCATTTGCTCGGTTACCAGCATGATCAGATGGTAGGAATCCAGATTCGAGTCGGTGAACAACAAGGATTCCTCGCCAATCAGTTCTTCTAAATCCAATAACTTCTCGACCAAACGGCTGTGTAAGCGGTAGCTTTCTTCAATGCTTTGGTTGGCGGCGTTTTGCCGGAGTTGCTCCCAATCGTTTTTTATATCCGCGTATGCCGAAGCGGTCAACGAATCCGCCGCCAGCGTTGGCCCCAAAGCCGATAAGGCCGCAGCAACTTTGGCTTCCGATACGTCAAGTTTATCGCGCAAACTCTCTATGCCGCCGAGCACCGCCACGGTAATGCCGCGATGCTGCTGCACAGATTGCATGGTCTGCGTAATATGCTTGATTTGTAACAGTCCCTGAAGCTCGCGCTCTGAATCCAATATCACCCGGTTCAGACTTTGATAAAGAGCGTAAAACACCACGGCAACCGCCAGCAACGACAGAAAACCTATCACCACAAACTTCTTGCTGAAACTCAATCGATTCATCAGCGCCACAGCGGGCGAAAACAAAGCTTGCATAGGCAATCCTCGGTGCGAATATTAGGTCGGTAGCGATTCGGACGGGTATTTAGCGGCTATCTTGGGCCGATAACAGCAAGGCTTTTTGTTTTTCGACAATTTGGTTCAGCCGCAAGGCCAGCTTGTTATCGTTCTCGAACAAGTTGTCCATTTGCGAAGTGAGTTCGTCCACGTAACCGTTCAGCAAAAATTCCTGGCTATCGGTCAACCCCAAATGAATAAAGGCGCTTTCCATGTTCATTTTGTGCTGTTCGGCTAAATTCACCATCTGCGAGTGATTACTTTGTTGATTGGCCTCGATCTCGATCAATAAATCGGTCAACTCTCTCACGCCTTCCAGGCGGGCATTCGCTTCCTGTAGACGTTGTTGTTCGCTGATCATCGCTTCGATACGGGCACCGGCACCTTCGGCAAGTATCGCCAGATGATCGCGCAAGCGGCCGATCGCATCCGGATCGTCGGTATCCAGGCCGGTCACCAAGAGCGTCACGTGCGGAAAATTAAACACCAAGCGATCACCGGCCTGATAAATCCGGCCCAACTTAGCCACGTAGGTAAGGATGGAGGCTTCGAGCGGCGTACAGATTGTTTCCGGACTAAAGTCGTATTCGTTCACCGTATCGGTCAATTTCACCAAACCGTTTAGATCGTATTGCTGCAAGGTCTCGATTAACAAACTACCCAATTGCTGAAACGTCACGCATTGAAACGATGAGCGTAAGAACTGCAATACCGTGCCGGTTTCGCCCAAACTGGACATAGCGGTAAATGCGGTTTTTTGCGCGTAAGACAGTTGCGATTGCAGTTGCCGTTTTTGCTGCTCGGCTTCGATGGCCAAATCGACCTTGCGCAGCAGCACGTCTTTTTTGGCGTTTTTCGGAATAAAATCGTTACCGCCGGCATCAAATGCGGTCAGTAAAATCTCCAGATCGTCGTGGGCAGACACAAACATGACCTGCACATCGTCATTGCCGTCAGCGCGAATCTGCCGACATACCTCGATACCGCTAAGGCCCGGCATTTCAATATCCAACAAAATCAGATTGGGGGCCAAATCCATGGCGGCCAAACATTCCTCGCCATTGGCAAACTCGTGGATTTGATAGTCATGTCCCTGCAATTGATCGGTTATGACCAAACGCAACAGAGCATCGTCATCCACTACAAAAATACAGAACGGTTTTTCGGGCATGATATTTCCTGGGTTGCTGGATTTGCGGGTGAGGCGATAGCGTGTGCCAAATAAGCATAGCGGTCCGGGCCAAAATTGCCCGACCGCTTAGTTAAACCATCTTAACAGCCGCAGCGAACATTCATGCCGGCGGCCGGGCAGAACTGTGACGGCCGCATCGGTTGTGAGAATAAGCTTGTGATGAGGCGCCAAAAATACCTGATCACCAGCGGGATTGGCGTATACAAGCGCGAATCAGGCGCCGTGCGCATTGGCAATAGCCAACGCCGCCCAATCGAAGGCTGGGCCTATATCCCATTTATCGCTGCGAAAATTCACATGACTGGCGATACCGGAATAGCTCTGAAAAAAATCCAGATCGCGTTCAAATTGCTTGGCTTTGGGAGGCAAGGTTTTCGGTATGGAAAATCGCCCGCATAAATCGTTCAGCAGCAAGCGAATCGCCTGCACCTGCTGCGCGGGAAAAGTAGCGAAATACTGCTCGCCCCGATAGCTGGTTTGCCTATATTTATCGGTTTGGGTTTTGTCGCAGTATCGAGTACCGAATAACTGGGTTTGGCCCCGACGCGGCGGCCACCAATTCAAGACTTCCGGATTATCCGGCGCCGGCCGCAATGGCCCCACATTGGCAATTTCTATCGCTATTGAGCGTTGATCCAGTCGGCCGTTAAAACCCTTCACCCCCAGATGATAAGCCCACTGCGTCGGATCGAACACTTCATAGACTGTGCCGTCGACATCCACCAGATAAGCTGCGGCAATATGTTGGGCATCGCCGATCCAGGTATCGAACGCCGACTTGGCAGACGAACCCGCCGTGAAGTGCAAAACAATCAGATCTTTTTTCGGCCGCTCGGGAAAAAACTGCCCAGCCGGCAAACGGAATCGGGAGCGATTGATCTGCAAACCGGCAACCGCAGCGGCAGCTTGGTCACGGAGCAGCATAGTATCGGTACTCGCCTCGTCTTCGTTCGGCGTTAGCAATACCCGCGGATTGGGCCGATCTGTGGCCCCCGCCCAGAAAAAACAATTGTCTTTATCCTGATACCAATAGCCGTTGCCGGACACCACATCACCTGCCGTAAAGCTGACGACATCGACTTTACTGCCGGCATCCAAGACACGCAGCACCGGTGCACTGACAGACGCGCGACTGCGGAGATTTACTTTACTCAGCAAACCGATTTGCTTGCCAGCCACCAAATCGGCTGCCGGATCCGGCAACGCAGTGGCAATCAGCTGGGCAATATCGACACGGGCAGCGGGGCAGTTTACCGAGGCGCGAATTGCGCTATGCGACAGCACATGATCCGCATCGACGCTAATCCGCCAGCGGTCGGCAATTTCCCTGATTAATTTCGAGCATGCCGCTAATTGCGTGGCCGTAGGCGGGCCAAGCACCGACACTTCTAAGGCAACACCAATCGAGAAAAAATTGGGATTGGTGTTGGGTCGCTGCTTGATAAATTCGGCAGCCGGATTGACCACCAAACCGGCATGAAATGCCGTGTCGGCTTCCTGGACGTATTGATGAATCTCTCCATTGTTGCCGATGGCATAATGCACAGACTGCAACGCGCCCGGCTTGTTGTAGCAGATAGCGGCATTCGTCAAGCTGCCATCAGTCGTATGCAAAACTATAATTTCCGGTTTGAAGCCTGCCGGGCGGCCGGTCCGAAAATTACCCGGCGCGCAGCCTATCCATTGCTTTTCCATACGGCCTCCTCAGCCCTGCGCCTTCAGATCGCCACGTTCGCCGTGTAACGGATTGGATGCCGGCAAAGTGCCAGGGGTTTGAGGTTCGCCGCCCGCAGTCTGCGTGGTTTGGCGGATTGCTTTCTGCTCATCATCCTTGCGGGCAAGGCCGGAGCGCAATTGCACCAGCTTACTCAATGCGTTATACCAAAACGGCCCGCCCAGACTCAGTAGAAAAATCGACAAAATCAAACCGGGAATACTCACCAGCTTCCAATGCTTACACCAAGCATCCCGGTCAACCGGCAAACTGATCAAGCCCTGTTGAGCTAGAAAATTCAGATAATACTTTTGCTTTTCCTGATCGATGCCTTCTTTGGCTGTAACAGTCTCGTCAGCCGAGGTCTCGGTATCCTGCTCTCCGCTAGCTTTGGCAGCGGCTGGTTCAACTGCATCCTTTAGTTGCGGATCTTCGGTTAGCGAAGGGGCCAATGCCACAAAAGTCGCGCGCATTTGCTCGTCCATAGACAGCCGATTGATCAAATACACGGTGTCCAACTGCAACGCAATCGCTACCAGGGCGGCGCTGATCACGCTGACTACGCGGGTGGTGGCGGTAAATCTGACGCTGACCCGGTCAAGCAAATGGTCAAAATTCAGACAAATGTTCGCCAGAAAATCGCTGGATGCTTCTTGTAACAAGGCATTAGCCTCACGCACGTCGTGCGCCAGTTCAGGGTTGGATTTTTCAAATTCCAGCGCCAGCATCCGCGCGTTTTTCAAGGTCGTGGCCGGATCTTCGATACCACTGTCGTGCAGCACCGATTTCAACTTGTCCAGCAGATCGATTTGTCCGGCGACGATTTTCTCCAACTGCTGAAACTGTTGTTTTTTGGTTTCGGCTTTTTCTTTTTTGATCTTGGCAAGCAAAGCTTGAATATCCAGGCGCTTAAAAAACAACGGATATTCCAGGAGTTTGCTCTCCAGGGCCTCCGTGGCTTGACCAACATTGATGGTTTTATTGGCTAGCCTCGCTTTGATCTGTTCGAATTCCGTTTTGATCGACACATCGTAGCCAGCCGCTAAATCCAGCAAAATCTTGATAAATTCTTCGCGATGGATCACTTCGCCGAACTGAAAAAATTGCAACCACGCCGGCAGTCGGCAGCGACAGCGGCCGCCGATAGTCCGTTGCGTCAGGGTTAAGGCGGCGATGGACTCGGCCTCGGTTCGGGAAAAGCGGGCATCCAACAATTCCAGCAAGTCGGCCAAACCGGTGCGCAGATTGCGGCCGCGGCTGGCCAGTAAATTTAAAATGCCCTGACTAATTAAGGTCACCGCCATGCTGACGATCAACATCACCACCGATAAACCCAGTAACACGTCGAGTGACTTCAACATTATTCTTCTCCTTTGGAAGGCCGTTGCGGCCGAATGAATCTAACATTCCCGCAAAGGCGGCGTCCAGGATTTTGGTTTTTAGCGCTTCCCGCCGCAACACAAACTCAAATGCCAGTCTCCACAGCCAAGCGCTCCATCAAATAACACAAACAATCCTGGCGGATGACTCGTTCGTCCAGCGTTAGCATGGACGGCATTGTTTGCCGCGTGACTTGCACCTGGCCATCCGTAACAGTCAGAAATTGCTCCGTAACCGGCTTACCGTCGTTGTCTTTGGCAATCAAGGGCATCCTGGCGCAGTCGGTTGTGCCCAACACCGTACCAGCCGGAATCTCCGTGAAATTCAGACTTTCCAATTCCGGATCAAGGCGCAGATCGGCCGTAGCATCGCTAAAGCTATAACCGACATCTTCGGCAACAGTCACTTGCGCGACCGTGTGATAAATATCCACATCCTGCTTCGCAATCGGCTGGGCCGGAAATTCATGCAAGTGCAAGCAACTGTCCAGAAACTGAAACGCATGTTCAGTACCGTGCGGCTGGCCCGGCCGGCCACATTCCAAAGTCACCGCCGGGCAAAACTCGGCAAAGGCGCTGGATTGGGTTCCCTTGGGATGGGTGAAATACACCAGCAAACGGCCGAACAACGCGCCCAGATGCAGAAAATCCTTACCCAATTTATTGATACAGGCGTAATGCGGATTCAAGCCGGTATTGTTGTGCACATCCACACTGGCAAACACTCTGTGTTCACGCATAATCTGGCAAATCTGTGCCGCCCAAACCATCTCTGGCGACTCGGGTAACGCTGTGCCGGGCCAGATGCGGTTGAAATCGGGTTGGCCGTCCAGTCGTCTTAAATTGAAACGCGCCGCCTGTGTGTTGCCGAAAAACAGCGTCAAGCCGCGCGGCAAGCTTTGGCCGTGATATTTTTGCAGCAGCTTTTGTACTGCCAGAAAGCCGGTGGATTCGTTGCCGTGCAGCAAGACCGAGACAAACAGGGTTTCCGGGCGTTTGCCGGGGAGGTGGAAAAGCGTGGGTTCGGGGATTAGGGTGTGTAGGTTATTAACCGAAATATCCAGCAAACCGTTTGGCAGGCTGTCGAATTGTTTGGGGATGCAATTGGCGCGTGAAATCTGTGGCATAACGAATTTAACTGATTTGCTTGGAGCAATTCTATCGTTATTTTCAGGCTGACATAAATGAAACCGGGAAAACCACCTACACTTACCCGGCCACAGCCTTATTAACCCGGCGCTATTTATCCCTGGTGCCCCGTTAAGGCTGAGCTCGTCGAAGCCTGAGGTGGCTGACCCTTCGTTAAACTCAGTACCCTCAGGGCAAAGGCGAATGGCATTTCCGATCTACGCACCCGCTAAATTTCACTAAATTTACATCCCGAGGTCCTTATGGATAAAGACAATACAGACAAGACTACCTATGCGCCGTTCATTCTTCTGGACTCGGGAGAATACCGGTCTCTAATACTTTCCGACCAGGATATGGTTGAGAAATTGCATGTATTCGAAGAGCGGGCTGACGAAGGCTGGAATGGCAACGGTTACGACTGGAACTCAATTGCTCAAGTCATACTATTCGAACAACTGCCCGATTTACAAGATGAGCTCGATTTTGATCCGGAGGCCGGAATGTTTTCCGCGCAAGGATCACGTTCCGCGCTGGAACGTCTCGGAAAAGCAATGTCATTGGCCTTTAACAACGAAGAGGTACTTCGAGATCTGCTGTCACGGGCTGAACTTGATTGATCGGTTGGCGTAGATCGCGTGTTTATCTTTCCAATGCCCCGGCTTCACTGCCTTTAAGCTAGGTTGGGACCGTCCCTTCTCCCTCTGGGAGAAGGTTAGGATGAGGGGACCAATAAAGCCTCTTGCCTTATTTTATTCTCCTCACCCCAACCCTCTCCAACAGGAGAGGGAGCTTTTTCTTAACTTAATGGCAGTAACGACTGAGCACCGAAAAGATGATGTTGCAGTTATTCATATTCCCCATGCCGAAACCGTTTCTCCACTCCGTTGCCGCTGCAAATAAACCCGCGTCAGCTCCGCAAATTCGCCCGGATTTTCCTTGATAAACCGCCGCTGCCAGTGGCTGCCGGTCTGTTGATTGGCTAGGCGCTGGCGAATCACATCCAGATAATTCTCACAATCAGCAGTGCAGATGCCTAAAGCCTGCAAGCCCTGAACGGCACGCGGCAATAACTCATGCTCTATCAGCGCCGCCAACCGCAGTTTATGTTCACCAAACCAAACAATATGGCTGTCCAAACCGTGCCGCGCGGCTTGATAAAAATTATCCTTGGCCTGGGCGAAGGATAACTCCGCCCCGCCCGCTTGCCGTTCGTCGGCCAAATTTTTCACCAGCCCGTAATAAAACGCAGCATTGGCGATCATATCCAACACGGTCGGCCCGGCAGCCGGCGTACGGTGTTCAATGCGGATATGCGGGGTGCCGTCGGCATCGAAACCCACCAGCGGCCGGTTCCAGCGCCAGATCGTGCCGTTATGCAGGCGTAAGTGTTGAAACGCTTCCGGCGCATCGTCGAAATACTCCGGCAACAAAACCGGAAAATGCTGCTGGTTCTCGACAAAGCATTCCAGGATCGAATGTCGGGCAAAATCGGAACCGAAACTGACCCGGTGCAAGGGCCCGTCCGCCGCACCGGCATAACCGCCGGTGGCAATGGCCTGTTCGAACAAGGGAATACGGGTTTCCGCCCAGAGATCCTTACCGAACAAAAACGGTGCGTTGGCGCTCACAGCCACCATCGCCGCCGAGGCGATGATAGCCGCGTTATACACATGATGAGCGATGCTGAGCGGGCATTGGATATGCAATTGAAACGAGGTGGTGGCGGCTTCCAGCATCACATCATGATGCTCTATTTTCAGATGGTCATGCCCGCATATATCCAGCAGAATCGGCCGGCCTCGGCAGCGCAAAATCTGTTGATTCAAGGCCCGGTAGCGATTCATGTCCGACATATTGCCCAGATGCAGATCGCTTTGCTGCAAGGTTGGCAAGGTGCCTATCGCCAACAAATGCAAATCCAGTTGCCGGGCGTGCTGTTCGGCTTGCTGCCAGGTGTTTTGCAAATCCTGATGCATGCGGCTGAATACGTCGCCGGTCAACGCCAGCGGTAGCGTGTTCAGTTCGATATTGAATTTGGCCAATTCCGGACCGGCCATAGGGTGGGCAAAAGAGTGCAGATAGGCCTGATTCATCGGTGCCGGCCGCATGTTGTCGTCCAGCAGCCAAGCTTCGATTTCAAAACCAGCCACCGGCTCGGCTTCCGAACAAGCGCGGCTGTTAATCAGCCGGCCAAGAAGTTCGGTTTCTGCGGCTAGGCGCTGGCGGAAACTCTGAAAGTCGGCATCTTGATAGATTTCGGCATGAATTTCTTGACCCATGACATTTGCGCTCGTAGTCCGGCGGAATAGCAGTAAATAGTAAGATCGTTACAGCTAAAGCACGAATTTAATCCATTTATGCGAATTACATATCTGCCGTTTTCTGGCTGACTAAATATCGGTAACAGCAATCCTTAACCACCGCTCCAACACCTTACAAACATAGGTTTGTTCGTCGTCACTCAACTCCCTGCCTTGCGGAATTTTATGCCATTTTTCCAGGCACCCCCGGCAGCAGCAAGCTGTGGCGTGTTGCGCCACAAACACCGGATGACCGCGAAATGGGGTTTGTTTGCCGTCGTTGCGCGGCTCGGCTGCGGCCAGGCGTTTGCCGATAAAGTCTTGGGCATGGCTTAATACCGTTTCCAGGCCCTTGATGCGCAAATAATCCAGATCCTTGCCGTGCAGACGAAACTGGCTGCGAAACTTGGACTTAGCCAAGCCGGCAAATAGTTCGTCCAAGTCCCGCACGGTTTTGACGCTATCTCAACACACCGGCCGCTGGCGTATAACTATCCAACACATGAATGTAATTAGCTCGCTCATATGCACTGGGGTCGATGGCATGTTGTTGACTGACGCTACCTTTTAACTGACTGACGGAGTCGTATTCGTGTTCGATCAGCCATTGCTCCAATTCCGCGCGAATCTCGCCGAGTTTGCCCACGCCTTGCGCCAGCAATACACTGCACAAATGCACGACGTCCGCACCCGCCAATAAGGCTTTGATCACATCCGCGCTCTGATGAAAACCGCCGGTTACCGCCAGCGACATTTTTACCCGACCATACAGCAAGGCGGTCCAGCGAATGCGCAACAAAGCTTCGGCTTGGGTGGATAACTGCAATTTCGGCACCACTTCCAGCGTTTCCAAATCAATATCCGGTTGATAGAACCGGTTGAATATCGCAATACCATCGGCGCCGGCCGCTTCAAGGCGTTGTGCAAAATGTATCGGCGAACTGAATTGCGGACCAAGTTTCAAGGTCAACGGCACGCTCACCCGGCTTTTTAATTCCCGCAGAATATCCAGATAGCGGTTTTCCACCGTTTCGCTGCTTTCATCGGCATTAGCCGCCAGGTGATAGATATTTAACTCCAGCGCATCGGCCCCGGCTTGCTGCAAGGCTTGGCCGTATTCGATCCAACCGCCTTGGGAAATACCGTTCAGGCTGGCGATCACCGGAATATGCAAGCTGCTTTTCAAGCGCTGCAGATTTTCCAGATACTGCTCCTGGTAAGTCAAAATCTGCTCAGGCACCGGATGAAAGGAATCGGCCTCGCCGTAACCAATGCCTTGCCCGAAAAAAAACCGCTCCATCTGCTGCTGTTCGGCTTCGATTTTTTCTTCAAACAAGGACGACATGACGATGGCCGCCGCGCCGGCATCTTCCAGGCGCCGCGCACTATCCAAATCCTTACTCAGCGGCGACGCCGAAGGTACCAAAGGATGCGCCAGTTTCAGGCCCAAATAATTTGTCGTTAAATCAACCATGTTGGCTCTCCTGGGCAAGATCGGCTTTCAGTGCGGCTTTGGCGGCCGCGACGCTGGTGGCATCGCTCCATTCCAGCGCGGCCAGTTGTTGATAGTAGCGGTAGCGGTTTTTCACGTCCTGCTGCGCTTGTTTCAAAAACGCTTCGGCGTGGTCGGGATGGCTTTGCCAGAGCATGCTGAAGCGCGTTTCGCTCATCACAAATTCGCGCAACGGCACCGACGGCTCCGGCGAATCCAGTTGCATCGGATTCTTGCCCTGTTGGATGCGGCCCGGATTGAATCTAAACAACGGCCAATGCCCGCTTTTGACTGCCAGATTTTGCTGTCTATGGTTATTGGATAAATCCACACCATGGGCAATACAAGGCGCGTAAGCGATGATGATGGACGGGCCATTGTGGGCTTCGGCTTCCAGGAAGGCATTCAAGGTTTGCGTGTCCTTGCCAGCGTAGGCCACATGGGCGACATACACATTACCGTAATCCATCGCCAGCAAGGCCAGATCTTTTTTCGCGGTAGCCTTGCCGCCTGCCGCGAACTTGGCCACTGCGCCCAGCGGCGTGGATTTGGAGGTCTGGCCCCCGGTATTGGAATACACTTCGGTATCCAAAACCAGGATATTGACGTTGCAACCACTGGCCAACACATGATCCAGACCGCCGTAACCGATGTCATAAGCCCAGCCGTCGCCGCCGATAATCCAAACGCTTTTCTTGCACAGATAATCCGCTAGCGGTAACAGGGCTTGCGCTGCAGGTTGCTTTAGCGAGGGTAAATGCTGTTTCAATTCAGCGACACGTTGGCGTTGTTCGTAAAGGCCGGCTTCATCGGATTGGTCGGCTTGTAAAATGGCATCAACCAATTCGCCGCCCAAGGTTTCCCGTAACGACACCAGCAATTCGGCCGCATGTTCGGCTTGTTTATCGATCGCCACTCGCATGCCCAGACCAAACTCGGCATTGTCTTCGAACAAGGAATTATTCCAGGCCGGACCGCGGCCGTCGGCATTTTTGGTCCAAGGCGTGGTCGGCAGATTGCCGCCGTAAATGGACGAACAGCCGGTGGCGTTGGCTACCACCATGCGGTCACCGAAGAGCTGCGAGGCCAGTTTTACATAAGGGGTTTCGCCGCAGCCAACACAAGCGCCGGAGAATTCGAACAAGGGCTGCAGCACCATAGAACCCTTGATGGTGTTGGTTTTCAGCTGCCGACGGTCGTATTCGGGTAAGGATAAGAAGTAATCCCAGTTTTGGCTTTCCGGCTCGCGCAGCGGCCCTTGCGGTTGCATATTCAAAGCCTTGCGACTAGCGTTGGATTTATCGCGGATCGGACAAATATCCACGCACAAACCGCAGCCGGTGCAGTCTTCCGGCGCCACCTGATAACTGATCGACAGGCCGGCAGGAAAATCTTTACCCAGCATCGCCGCGTGCTTGAAGGTTTCGGGCGCATTGCTCAAGGCTTCGTTGGGCACGATTTTGCTGCGAATCGCCGCATGCGGGCACACCATCGGGCATTTGCCACACTGGGTACACAAATCGGTTTCCCAGACCGGAATCTCCAGCGCCAGATTGCGTTTTTCGTAGGCAGCGGTGCCGGTCGGGAAGGTGCCATCTACAGGCATTGCACTGACCGGCAAGGCATCGCCACGGCCGGCGATGATTTCACCGGTGACGCGACGAATAAATTCGGGTGCGCTGTCGGCAATCAACGCGGCAATATCGAAACCGCTGTCGGCCTGTTTCGGTAACGGCACATGGCGCAGGCCGGCCAGGGTTTCGTCGATTGCTTTGAAGTTTAAATCGACGATGCGCTGGCCTTTTTTGCCATAAGTTTTTTCCACAGCGTGTTTAATCGCGGCAATCGCCTGTTCCTGCGGCAACACCCCGGAAATCGCGAAAAAACAAGTCTGCATGATGGTGTTGATGCGTTTGCCCATGCCGGATTTTTCTGCGACCGCGTTGCCGTCTATCAGATAAAACCTAATTTTCTTATCCAGCATTTGCTGCTGCATCTTGCGCGGCAAGGTTTCCCAGACTTCATCGACCGACGCCGGGCTGTTCAACAGAAACACCGCTTTGTCGGCGGCGTTGGCCAACATATCGTAGCGTTCCAGGAACACGGTTTGATGGCAGCCGATGAATTGCGCGTCGTTCTCGCCGATCAAATACGTGGAGCGAATCGGCTTTGGCCCAAAGCGCAGATGCGAGACGGTAATCGCACCGGACTTTTTCGAGTCGTAAACAAAATAGCCCTGGGCGTATAAATCAGTTTCTTCGCCAATGATTTTGATGGTGTTTTTATTGGCACCCACCGTGCCGTCACTGCCCAAACCGTAAAACATGGCCTGAAAGGTTTGATCGTGGGTATCGGTGCGGTAAGCCGCGTCCCAATCCAAACTGCTGTGACTAACGTCGTCGTGAATCCCGACCGTGAAGTGGTTCTTGGGTTTAGCATTTTTCAGTTCGTCGTAAACCGCCTTGATCATGCCCGGCGTGAATTCCTTGGACGATAAGCCGTAGCGGCCACCCACCACTTTAGGCAGGCTGGTAAATTTTTCGCCGTCGCTGAAGGCTTGGGCTACGGCAGCCAATACATCTTTGTACAAAGGCTCGCCGTCGGCACCCGGTTCCTTGGTGCGATCCAATACTGCGATTTTTTGGCAACTGGCCGGCAAGGCGTCGATCAAATGCTGCGGTGAAAACGGCCGGAACAACCGTACTTTCAACAAGCCCACCGCTTCGCCCTGGCGATTCAGATATTCCAAGGTTTCTTCCACCGCTTCGGCGCCGGAACCCATAATCACGATTACTCGCTCGGCTTGCGGCGACCCGACGTATTCGAACAAGCGGTATTGACGGCCAGTCAAACCGGCTAGCCGGTCCATGGTTTGTTGGGCAATCTCCGGCAACGCGGCGTAGTAAGGATTAACCGATTCCCGGCCCTGGAAATACACGTCCGGGTTTTGCGCGGTACCACGTAGCACCGGCTTATCCGGCGTTAAGGCCCGGCCGCGATGCTGGCTGACCCAGTTGTCGTCTATCATCGCCCGGATGACGCTGTCGTCGATCTCAACAATTTTGGCGACCTCGTGTGAGGTGCGGAAACCGTCGAAAAAATGCATGAACGGGATGCGGCTTTGCAAAGCCACGGCATGCGCTACCAACGCCAAATCTTGCACCTCTTGCGGCGAGTTGGAACACAACATCGCGTAGCCCGTCATCCGCGCCGACATCACATCGCTGTGGTCGCCAAAGATCGATAAGCCCTGGCAAGCCAGTGAACGGGCGGCGATATGAAACACGGTCGGGCTCAGTTCGCCGGCGATTTTGTACATATTCGGCAGCATCAACAACAGGCCTTGCGAGGCAGTGAAGGTGGTGGCCAAGGTACCGGCTTGCAGCGCGCCATGAATGGTGCCGGCCGCGCCGGCTTCGCTTTGCAGTTCGACTACACGAGGTACGGTACCCCAGAGATTGGGTTGATCGCGGGAGGCCCATTCGTCGGCCCATTCGCCCATCGCCGAGGACGGGGTAATGGGGTAAATTGCGATCACTTCATTGAGTTTATAAGCAATGCTGGCCGCAGCCTGATTGCCGTCGATGGTGAGGGTTTGCTTTTGCATGGGATAACCTTTTCAGGAAATAAAACGGGGGGCCGTCGGGCAAAGCCGACGGCTTTTTTATGATGCTCTAAGCATAGTCAAAAATTGCCTGACTAATTTTTAGTCAATTTAAAGATGTCCCAAACAGGACGGGCGATTGGCTGGTTTGCTCACGATTTGATCACAAGTTTATCCACAACTTCTGTGTATAACTGTACTTTTGGACAATGGCTGCCACCGAAAACAATAGCCTAAAACCCATAGACTCAAGCTACTTATTCCTCCCCCGACGGCTTATCCGCCGCCTAACAGTCTCAAACCCTTCGTTTATTCTGTCCAGTCGTCGCGCAGTACGATAGGCATCACTTTATCTTCGACTGCAATCACGGCCTTATTCAGCACCACCAATTGTTTATCCTCGACAAACTGCACACCCAACATATAAAAAATCGGCCCCCAAAACGGGTTGATCATCAAGCCGCCGAGTATGCTTTTCCCAGTACGTTGCAAATTTTTTAATGGGTTAAAAGCGACAGCCAGCGTTTGCTGGGGATGCTCGGCAAATACGTCGGTGATCGGCTTAAAAGTCTGTTTATCCCGGCTTTCCAGTTCATCCAAGGCAACCGAAAGCTTGCGAGCCATTTTGTAAAAATGCAGACGCGCCGCAGTCGCCGATACCGCGAAGGCAATCGCCATCAGCGGCAACAGAATACTGGGCGGCAACAAGGGAGCGAAAGCCGGCGCCAGCAATACCAAGCCATATCCCAACATGACGGTATCTTCACCGCGTTCGACATCGCGGTCCAGATTTTTAACGATAGCAACCACTTGATTGCCGGACTGATCCAAATAACCTTTGTCTTGAGCCATATTCGTCTCCTTCAGGTTGAATGTGCAGGGCCTTGATTAGATGCCTGCGGTTAAAAAAAGTCAACTGTCAAACCGATACCAAATTGCATGCGCTACGGCCCGCCAACGCCCCACTTTGCTTGCAGATAATCCCGGCGCGTATCGAAAATACACTGCAACTTATCGCCGATAAAGCCATGCAGCAATTGCCCCAGCCAACCGAAAGGCATCGTATAAAACACGATATCTTCCAATACGATGCCGTCCTCGCAAGGTCTTAGGCAGACTTCATGGCTCCAGAATCCAAATGGGCCGACGGCTTGTTGATAGACAAACCGGTTCGGCTTATCGCAGTGGCTGACTTCCGACAACCAGGACATGGGTACACCCAAAACCGCCTTTATCCGGTAACGGATCAATAAGCCAGGGTAAATATCGTCGGGCACCGGCGAAGTAATATCGACATGAAAAAACTCCGGCGTGATTTGATTTAAATAGTGCGGAGAGGAAAAGAAGGCCCACGCCTGCTGCTGACTGAGCGCCAAGCGTTGCTGGCGGTGGATGTGGTAAATTTTCATGATACTGGCGGACGACGATGCTGAGTTACTGCGATAGCCAGCAATCTACCGTAAAAAAATTTTTGCGGTAGTGCTGCTTATGCACCGCAGTCACGCGGATACGAGAGTCCGGTCATCAGAACACTCGGAGGTGAGGCAAGATCCGGGTAAACCCAAACAAACCGAAGATTATAGAGTCTTGCCGCTTTCTGCCTTGATTTCAGCAATTAAATCGCCGAGGTTTTCGCGTTGTCTCAGCACGAAATTTCGGCTTTCCACGGCGGTGCGACTACCCAGCACAATGATGTCCTTGCGATGTTTATGCGCTAGATAGCCGGCCAGCAAACCACCGGAGAATAAGGCAAGCGGATGGCGGATCAGTGCACGGGTGATGCTTTTGCTGGCGTGCGTCAACCCGGAAATCACGATACCCATTACCACACCTTTGACCAAAATCTCGCCATTGGTCGGCGGTGCCATTCTGCCTTTCTTGCCTTTGCGCGCCGGCGATTTCTTAACTTTCTCGGTAACCGCCTGGTTTACTATTTTTGCTTGCGTCATGTCCCTGTCTCCCAAAAAACCACACTCCGGATAACAGCATAATCCAAAACCGTTAAAACTGAACCCTATTAACCGCCGCCGGCATTATTTACTGCTTTACTGACTAATTGTTGTTTAGCGCCCGGATTGGCGGCTTTGCTCAAAGCAGTCTGCAACAATTGATCTTGACCGTAAATATCCGGGTAAAAGCGCGGTTTATCATCAAGACCCACAAAAACAGTGGTATAAAAAAACAACACTGGTATCGATTTTTTCAGAGTAACTCGCTGGGTTTTAGGCCCGGCCATGGCCTGCTGTATGGTTTGTTGGTCCCACTCGCTTTGGTCGCCCAGCACAAATTCCGCCAGCTTTTCAGCCTCCGCCACTCTGACGCAGCCGTGACTGAGATCGCGGCGATCGCGATTAAACGCGGCTTTGCCCGGCGTATCGTGCAAATACACATCGGCTTTGTTCGGAAAAATAAATTTCACCCGCCCCAAGGGGTTGCTGCTGCCGGGTCGCTGCCTGGCGCGCACCCGCCCGCTCTTGATTTCGTCGACGATGCTGTCCTGATTTTCCTCTTCATCGTCGTCGGCGTCACGTCCCACCAATTCTATATCCTGATTCGCCAGAAACTCTTCATCGCTCACTAGCTTCGGCAACATTTCCTTGTCCATAATGCTTTTCGGGATATTCCAATACGGCATGAATTCCAGATATTTCATGTCCTCCCAGAGTACCGGCGTCTGATTTTGCTCGGCTTTGCCGACGATGACTTTCATCGTCAGAGGCTGTTGATCGTCGCGAGAACCGAAAGCCCATAACTGAAACGCCGGAATATTCACAAATATCCTCGGCCCTTCCGGCAACTCCGGCATCCAACGCAAACGCTCCATGGCTAATTCAAGCATCGCAATTTTTTCGGCCGGCGTTTGATTCAATAAGGCCAGGGTCTGCTTACCGATCACCCCATCGGCTTTTAAGCCTTGTTGCTGCTGTAAGCGTTGCACTGCTTCCGTCGCGGCCGCATCGTAGAAATTTTCAGTGTTGCCGGCACCGACAAGGTCTTCCGTTTTCAGTACACCCAACTCCGCCAAACGCCGACGCAACTCGGGCAATTGCGCGTCTTGCTCGCCTGGGCGCAGCGATTTCGCCAAAAGCAGTTTTGGCTTCTGCGCCTCGGTATTTTGCTGACGATAAGCCGCCAACAAAGTCTTTAGCTGCTGATATTGCTTGAGTTTTGGCGCCAGCGCCGCCGGCAGTTCGGCAAGGGATTGTTGTTGAATATGTTGATTCAGCGATACCGCAACCTCGCTTGCCGATTTGGCGGCAAACTGTGGGGGATAATTGAAGTCGCGCGGATCAACCCGGCCAAGATGCAGATCATGCGCGTAATGCACCAATGCTATCGACAAAGCCACGTCGTAAGAGACCAACTGCGTCGTTGCAGTGTGTGGCAGCGCAGCGGCTTGTTGTATGTAGCCGCGCAAACGCTCGACTTCGTAAACGTCCGGATTTAAACCATCGACTTTGGCATTGCTTAGCAGGCTTAAAGCGTCGTCGCGATTTTTCGCGGCTCGACCTTCCCCCAGCCAAATCAGCTGGTTGGCATTCATCTGATACAGCTGTTTCAGTGCGTCGCTATACTGCGAAAAATCCGCTTGCGACAGCAAAGGCTGCTGTTTGCCGGCTAGTAACGATTGTATGGCTTGCCCTACGGAAGGCTCCGGGCTCTGGCTGCTGGCGGATTGCGAAAAACCATACAACAGCATCAGTACCGTCAGCAGATACGGTGGAAAGTTACGTCTGGTTGTTTGATTGATGCGTGATACGGCTTGCTGCGTCATGATTTTTGCAAGTTCAAATTCGGACAAAGGTTGCCATATTGACAAAATACGGGCTCAAGTTCTAGTTTTGCCCGATAAAAAGGGCTTAATGCCATACAGCTCACCGATCATTGCCGCACCCTAAAAAATTACGGCTAAGGTGATGCTGCTACCGGCAAAATACCGTGCAGTCTCAAGTTTCACAAGTTTGGATCAAGCTGTTCTGAACATGTCGTTCAGCATGTACGCTAGCTAACAAAATAAGCTCAACCGCCTGTTTGTAAATGATTTTTGCCGATCTAGCGGGTATCTGTATAAGAATTTACCGATTAACGGACAGGCGTATCGCGCTAGAATAGCGGCGTAAATTCTGTTTCAGCACCCATCCACGCCTATCGTTTTCATGCATCCCCATCCAGAACCTGAGCAATCCCCTAACGCCAGACAGCTGAATAGCGATTGCCGCTGCTCGTCGCTAAATCGCACAGCGCTGCGTCGTGAACTGAACAGGCTGGATGGGAACGGCGATTTGTATCGGATGATTGCGGACGAACGGCCGAATTTGTTTGCCGAGTCTGCGGTGTTTATCGATCAAGCTTGCCTGGATCAACAATTGGCAATCATCGCTGCACTGGAACGGGTAATTGCCTTGCCGGCGTATCAACAACAGGTACTTACATACGCTCCGGACGCGGCACGATTTTTAACTAAAGCTCATGGCGTATTTCTAGGCTACGACTTTCATCTGAGCGCCGACGGCCCGAAACTGATCGAAATCAATTCCAATGCCGGCGGCGCGATGATTAATGCGTTATTGATTCGCGCGCAAAACAGCTGTTGCGAAATCGCCGGCAACCAGCAGCCTGGCACACTTAAATTGCCTGGGCAGGATACTCAGCCAGCCGAAACCTTATTTATCGACATGTTTTACCGGGAGTGGCGCGCGGAGCGTGGCTTGGCGCCGCTGCGCAGCATTGCCATTGTCGATGAAGACCCAGAAAATCAATACTTGTGGCCGGAGTTTCTGTTGTTTAAACAGTTGTTCGAGCAGCATAAAATCAAAACCGTAGTCTGCGACCCTAAGGCTTTGCGCTATCACGACGGCGCACTTTGGCACGGTGATCTGCAAATCGATCTGGTTTATAACCGCTTGACCGACTTTGGCTTGGAATCGCCGGAATGCCGGACTTTACAGGAAGTCTATCTGGCCGGTGCGGTATTACTGACACCGCACCCCAGAAATCATGCGCTGTATGCCGACAAAAGGAATCTGGTCTGGCTAAGCAACGACGAGTTTCTGCGTACAATCGGCGTCGATGAGCACACCCGAACACTATTGCGAGAAGGTATCGCCCACACGATGCTGGTTGATGCGCAGAATGCCGATCAGTTCTGGGCGGAACGTAAGCAGCTGTTTTTCAAACCCGCCAGAGGCTATGGCAGTAAAGCGGCGTATCGCGGCGATAAATTGACCCGGCGCGTTTTCGAGGATATTTTGCAACACGATTATGTAGCGCAGACGCTGGTAAAACCCAGCGAACGGCATCTGGATGCCGGCGAGTTAAAACTGGATTTGCGCCACTATGTCTATCAAGGCCAAACCCAAGTGCTCTGCGCCCGCCTCTACCAAGGCCAAACTACCAACTTTCGCACGCCAGGCGGCGGTTTCGCGCAAGTGGTAGTCATTCCGTAACGCACAGGAAAAAAGATGGAACCCGGCAAAGCGTTAATTATTATCGGCTCGGCCATCCTGGTGCTCGGCTTGATTCTTAATTATGCCCCTTGGTTGGTGAATTGGTTCGGCAAACTGCCGGGGGATATTCGGATTCAGAGTAAAACTAGCTTCGTGTTTATACCGATTACATCGATGATTGTGGCCAGCGTGCTGATCACGTTACTGGCCAATTTATTTTTCAGAAAATAAGCTTTCGCACAGCGAGAAAAAATCATGAGCAAACTGGTGATATACAACCACGGCAAGGACAGTATTCCCTGGGGCGAAAAGCCATTGGCACTGGCGGAGGTCGCCAAACGCCAAGGGTTTGAATTTATCAGCCCGGATTATCAAGCCAGCAACGATCCGGACTGGCGCGTGCAACAGCTATTGGCGCTGGATGTATCGGGATATGAAACGATAGTGCTGGTGGGCTCCAGCATGGGCGCTTATGTTTCGACCGTCGCGGCGGAAATCATCAAGCCGAAGGGTTTGTTTTTGATTGCGCCGGCATTCTATTTGCCAGGCTATGCGCGTACCGAGTTTAAGCCTAGCACCGCCAACATTGAGGTCTTTCACGGCTGGCAAGATGATGTGGTACCACCGGAGAACGCCTGGCGCTTCTGCCGCGAACATCACGCGCGTCTGCATATATTGGATGCCGACCACCGCTTATTAAGCATATTGCCGATAATGGCGACTGCTTTCTCGCGATTTCTCGGCGATTTTGCAGCTTAACACCCAGGGAAAATCCAATGAGCGATTACAAAAAATACCATTGCCAGGAATGCGAACACATTTACGACGAAGCCAAGGGCGACCCGGATAGCGGCATAGCACCCGGCACCCGCTGGGAGGACATCCCCGACGACTGGGATTGTCCGATTTGCGGCGCGCCGAAAAGTTTTTTCAAGTTACTGGAATATTGAGCGCTCCGATCAGGCAATCTCAGTACATACCATTACCGAGCAAAGCCCCGGCGGCGGCACCAATGCCGGCGGCAATCGGGTCGCCATTTCCAAGCTGATAGCCCATCGCACTACCGACCATCCCACCCAACAAACCTTGCGGCGAACGCTGGTCGTAGCCGTAATAAGCCGGTGGCGGTGGTGGCGCGTAATACCGGGGAGCCGGCACATATTCAACGACCGGGGCGGGTTGATAATAAACCACTTCTTCCCGGTACATCGGCCGATAATGCCCGTGATGATGGTGGCCATGATGATGCCCCCAATGCTCATGGTCGGCCAACGCAGCCGACGACACCAATAAACCCAAAACGATGACTGTTGTTGTTTTTAACATCGCAAACCTCCTGTTAAACAATTATTTGCTTGCGATAAAGTTTGCCGTCCGTAGCTTAATTTTTGCTTATTGGCGATACAAACAGCAGCGCCGTTTTGGCGGCTATCAACGATTCTTTTGCTCCACCCGCTTCAACAGGCCAAATAAATCACTGTTGGTAGACAGCACTATAGTGGCGTCGCCGTCTATCACTTTGCGATAGGTTTCCATGCTCTTCAAGAACTTGTAAAACTCGGCGGACTCGGACTTTTGCCCATAGGCTTTGGCGTAAATTTCGGTGGCCTTGGCATCCGCTTCGCCTTGAATTTCCTGCACGCGCTTGTAAGCGGTGGATTCAATTTCGTTGATATCCCGGTCCCGATTACCGTTAATTCTGGCTGCCTCGCCCTCGCCTTCCGAACGGAAACGCTGGGCAATTTGCAAGCGTTCGCTGATCATCCGTTGGTGGATGCGCTCCAACACTTGATGGTTGTAATTGATGCGTTTAAAGCGCACATCCAGCAGTTCGATACCAAATTCCGCCAATTTCGGCGCTGCGGCATCGAACACATCTTTTTCGATTGCCGCCCGGCCCACCCGAATCGGCCGCAGCACCCCTATGGTGCCTTCGCCGGTCAACGGCCCCAAACTTTCGTCTTGCAAGGGTTTGCGATCTTTGTCAGAACGCACCACTTCGATCAATTCATGGCGGGCAATCGCGGTGCGGGTCTCGCTACCTAAAATATCTTCCAACCTTGATTGCGCGCTGCGTTCGTCGCGCAATCGCAAGTAATATTGCATGGGCTGGGTGATGCGCCAGCGGGCGAAGGTATCGACTTGTACATAGGTCTTATCTTTGGTGGACATTTCCACCATCGGCCCATCCCAGGCCAGGTAACGCTTATCGAAGCTATTGATCTGCTGGGTAAACGGGATCTTGAAATGCAAACCAGGGCTGGTAATCGGCTCGCCGACCGGTTTGCCGAATTGGGTGATGATGACTTGCTCGGTTTGATCGACAGTAAACACCGATTGCCACAGCAAAAACCCCGAAACTACGATTAACAGCCAGGTTCTTATCGATAAATTCATTTCACTACTCCCGCTGCCTGACCAGGAAACGGCAACATCGGCAATATTTGCTGCACCGTGTCATCGACAATAATTTGCTGGCTGGCTTGCGGCAACACCTCGCCCATGGTTTCCAGATAAATCCGCGCACGGGTCACGTCCGGCGCTTTTAGATATTGTTCCAATACCTGATTGAAAGCGGTGACATCCCCTTCCGCTTCGTTAATTCGTTTAAAACGATAACCTTCCGCCGCGCGAATCTTCTGGTCCGCTTCACCACGTGCACGCGGCACGGCTTTGTTATATTCGCCATTAGCCAAATTGATGACATTCTCTCTATCTTGCTGAGCACGATTCACTTCATTGAACGAGGGCTGTACCGGCTCGGGTGGATTCACATTTTTGAGCTGTACCTGGTTAATTGACACCCCCAATTGATAGCGCTCGGCCAACAAGCGTGCTCGCGCCAGCACGGTTTCTTCAATTTCCTGTCGACCGATGGTGATGATTTCATCGACAGTGCGATCACCGACCACTTCCCGCATCACGGCTTCGGAAATATCCCGCAAAGTCACACCGGGGTCGCGGACCACAAATAGATATTTTTCCGGATCGGTGATCCGATATTGCACGATCCACTCGACCAGCGCCGAGTTCAGATCGCCGGTGACCATAGACTTTTCCAAAGCCGGCTCGTCACTGATTTGATCCGGGTTGGTGAAGCCTGCCGTGGCAAAGCCAAACTCCAGCTTCTGCTGACGCTGAGTCGGCACGGTGATGACGCTATCCACGCCAAATGGCAGTTTGGCATGCAAACCGGATGGAACTTTTTCGATGTATTCGCCAAAGCGCAACACAATCCCCTCTGACTCGGCCGGAATGGTATAAAACGACATGCTCGCACCGACCAGCACCGTGATGAGAATCAGAACCGCCAAGGGCGAAATCGGCAGCGAATCGGGCAGATTTTTAAAAAGGGGATTGACGTCGTTCAAGGGCTGACTCCGTTAAGTCGGCGGAAAATCAAGATGCAAGGCATTGCCAGTCACCAGCACCGCCGAATTTAGTAAACAAGCATGGACCCGGTCCACCCTTTCGTCAATTTATGCGCTGCTCAAAACGCATGAGTGGCATCAATGACGGTTTGCCGCAAAAACAACTCAAATTGGTCACTGGGCATCGGCTTAGCGAATAAATAGCCTTGAATTTCCTGACAGCCCTGTTCGCGCAAAAACTCCCGCTGTTCAACCGTTTCCACACCTTCGGCTATGGTCCGCAAACCCAGGCTGGCGGCCAAACTAATCACCGCATTGACAATGGCTTTATCTTCCGAATCAGTACTGATGTCGCGGACAAAAGATTGGTCAATCTTTAATTTGTATACTTTAAATTTCTTCAGATAACTCAACGACGAATAACCGGTACCAAAGTCGTCGATAGACATGCGTATCCCGCGATCATGCAGATTATTCATCACCGCTATAGCCGCTTCTGGATTCTGCATCGACACGCCTTCGGTCAATTCCAATTCTAAATATTCGGGCGGCAAGCCCTCCTCTTCCAAAATACGCGACACCATCTCCGGTAAGGCCGGATGGCTAAATTGAGCAGCCGAGAGATTGACCGCCATGATCAAAGGCCCCAACCCCTGATCAAAGCAGGTTTTCGCTTGTCGCACCGCCGTTTGCAATACCCACTCGCCGATAGGCAAAATCAGTCCGCTATCTTCCGCCACGGGGATGAATTCGGCCGGCGAAACCATGCCAAACTCGGGATGCCGCCAACGCAACAAAGCTTCTGCACCGATCACGCGCCCGCTATGAATATCCGCCTGCGGTTGATAATAAACATGCAGTTGTTGACGGTCCAAGGCATGGGATAAGGCATTAACCAGTTGTAAATTGCGCTGGGCGCGGGCTTGCATTTCCGGTGTAAAAAAGCGGTAACCGTGCCGGCCATCGGTTTTGACTCGGTACATGGCCACATCAGCGCTTTTGGACAGACTTTCCAGGTCCTCGCCGTCGTTAGGATACAAGGCTATGCCAATCGATGCGCTCATCGTCAAATCGAATTCCTCAATCCGGTAAGGTTCGGCTATCGCATCAAGAAGCTTCTGCGCGACATTCGCCGCCCCGCCGGCATCGGTGCCCGGCAACAAGAAAATAAATTCGTCGCCGCCCAAACGGGTCACGGTATCTTCTTCGCGTAACACGGCACAAAGCCGATTGGCTAACTCCACCAATAGCGCATCGCCGACGCTATGCCCCAAGGTATCGTTAATATTTTTGAAATGATCGAGATCAAGAAACATCAGAGCTAAGTGGCCGTTACTCCGTTTGGCCAAACTCAATGCATATTTCAAATGATCGTCCAATTGACTGCGATTCGGCAAGCCGGTGAGCGAATCGTAATTGGCCAAGTAATAAATGTGCTCCTCCGCCTGCTTACGTTCGATAGCTAAGGCGACGAAATGCGCGACCATTTCCAGCAAGCGCAATTCATGTTTGCTGGGAACGGCAGGGTGACGATGATAAATCGCAAAGGTACCCAGCACTTTTTTACCGGCGGAGAGTACCGGCTCCGACCAGCATGCCGCCAAACCCGCCCGTTCTGCCAGCGGCAAAAAAGGCTGCCAAAAGGGATGCTCGGCCAGATTTTCCGCAATCGTTCTTTGCCCGGTGTACGCTGTATTGCCGCACGACCCCGCCCCGGCACCAATTTTTAGCCCATCGATCGCCTGATTGTAGAAATCCGGAAGACTAGGTGCCGCGCCTAGCCGTAAACATTGCTCATCATCCACGAGCAAAATCGAACAAACGCTACCAGCCAACATAATTTCCAGTTCGGTAACCGCATCATGCAAAATATCCGTCAACTGCAGGTTACCGTTGAGCCGTTCCAGCATAAACACCCGCAAACTTTCCATCTGCTGTGCTTGCTGGCGCTCGGCCTCACGCTCGAAGCCACCGATGGCATGATCGATGTCCATGGCCATTTCCAACAGCAGATTGCGCGCGGCATCGTCAAACACATTGATTTGATCGCCGTACAGCATAAACGCCCCAGCCGGCTTGCCGTTTCGATGCAAGGGTAAGGCCGCGGAAGCCTGCCAATCGAATTTTGCCCCACGCGCATGCCAGGCTATGGTGGCAGGGTCGTGTTGAAAATCCTGACACCAATATGGCTTGTCCTCTCTGACTGCGGTACCGGTTGGTCCGCACCCGGTCGGCAGGTTCTCGTCTATTGATATTTCAATGCCATCCAGATACTCGATGCCGATGCCATAACAGGCAACCGGTTTGATAGTTTGGCTGTTTTGGTCAAGCATGCCGATCCAGGCCATTTTCATGCCGCCAAATATCACGGCGTCGCGGCAAATTTGCGGGAATAATTCGGCTTCGCTGGTACAGCGAACGATGGCTTGGTTACATTGACTTAGCGCGGCATACAATTGGGTCAATCGCAGATTTCTTGCCTCGGCAGTGCGGCGCGCGGCTTCAACGCTTGCCAAACTTGCCCGCGTTTCCGCCAGCCAGCCCAACACGCTGTTGCGCATGCCCTTGCTTACCGGAATATCGGCGGAAAAATCGCCGCTACCCAAACGCACGATCTGATCGTGCAATTCATCGACCGAGGCTCCCAATATTGCGTGTAAAGTCCGATACGCCCGCCAAAGCGTCAATAACAACATAACCCCGAAAACCACAAACACCACCCGCAACCAAAAGGCAATACGCGCTCTGGCAACCACACTCTGTTGCGTGCGCAGGTCTATCAATTCGAAGGCGTCGATGATCGATTGCATGACTTTCGCTTTTGCTCGATGGTAAGTCGCATCGTGCAGCATTAGATTGGCTTGATGCCATTTGCCGTCGGGCATTCCCTGATTCGAATCAACCATGTCCATCGCCGTGCGCTCTATTTGGATAAGTGCAGCGGAATCGGCCGTGGCTTCGGCCATTTTCGCCAGTTCCTGCTCGGAAAACCCGGCTTGCCGCATCAACTCCAGCAAGGCAACCGGCTGAGTGCTTGATTGCGGCGCCGGATGAGCATTCGCGATCACCAAGTCCCAATACATGTCGTGATAATTTTCGGGCCTGGGCAGTTTGCCGTCGCGAATGTCGATAATCTCTTGAAAATAGTGTTTATAAACCGGATCGCCGGTCGCGACATAACTGCGCGCCACATGCGAGAGATCGTTGGACGATTGCCTAAATTCATCGGCCAGCAAGTGTGACGCAAAGCGGATTTCGTTGGCGCGATCAATTTGCTTCTCGGCGCGCACGTAAACCGCGAATGCAATCACGAAAATCACAAACATGGCCAGATTCAGCCACAAAATTCGAGAAAACCGGGAAAAGTAATACGGTCGCGTCATTTTGCTTATTCCGTTATTCAACTCCAAAATAGACACCAGCCTGCCAAAAACTTAAAACCAACCGGCCGAAAACCACGAGTAATATAAGTGAGATATAAGGTGAACCATAACACTAAAGTTTTCCGGCTTTCGGTGCGGACGCCCGAACCATGGGGCTTATCTGTTGAAAATGGATGTCGGGCCTATCCAAACGAATCACTGCGATTACCTATTAACCATTGTGTAAGCGACTTTTTGCGGCATACTGGCGATTATAATTAAACACAAAAACATTCGGTATTTCACCGTCGTAAGCCCCTTAAGGGAGATCATGCATGCAAAAATCCACTCTTACATTCAGGCTCTTGGTCTTCATGCTGTTCGCCTTACCAACGTTTGCGATGACAGCAAACGCGGCTCCGCTGCAAGTTGGCCAATCGGCACCGATATTTCAACTGCAAGCGCATGCTGGCGACCCAGTAAGTTTAGCCGCTCGGCGCGGGAAAGGTTGGACGGTCTTATATTTTTATCCCAAAGCCGGTACGCCGGGATGCACTGCGCAAGCTTGTGCTTTCCGCGACGCCATCGAACTGATCCGCAAACAAAATGCCGAGGTATACGGGATCAGTACGGATGAGGTCCAGGACCTGCTGGCATTTCATCAGCAACACAAACTGACCTTCACATTATTGTCTGACGCGGACGCCAAAGTCAGCGAAACCTACGGCGTAAAAATGCCCATATTGAACATGGCCAAACGCTGGACCTTTATCGTCGATCCCGACTTAACCATACGCCGTATCGATGACGATGTAGACCCGGCCCTGGATGCCAAACGAGTTGCGGAAACGCTGAAGCAATTGCAGGCGAGCGGGAACTGATACAAAGCCAAGCGTATAAATATTCACCCAACCGGGCAACTCTTAGCGGGTTTGTAGCTCACAACCATCCGGCCCGCTTCAAACGCCAATACAAGGCCAAGCTGCACACTGCCACGCTGCCCACTACCAAGGGATAGCTATAGGGCCAATCCAATTCCGGCATATGTCGGAAGTTCATGCCGTACCAACTGAATACCATAGTCGGTATCGCTAAAATCGCCCCCCAACCGGCCAGGCGTTTGACCACTTCGTTTTGCCGCACGGTTTCGAAAGTCAGATGGACCTGCATCGCCGCCAGCAACATCTCGCGCATGCCGTGGATAGCCTGATCAACGCGCTTGATGTGATCGGCGATGTCGCGGAAATATACTCTGACATCCTTATGTATCAGGCCAACATGAAAGCGCATCAACTCGTTGCAAATGTCGATAACCGGATTAATCGCCCCTTCCAAAAGCAATAATTCGCGCTTTAGCTCGTATAAGTCTTCCATGGTTTGCCGGCTGGGCCGGTATTGAAATATCGCGGATTCCAGCACATCGAAGCGGTCTTGCAAGCCGGCAATTGCCACCATGTAATTATCGACGATGAAATCCATAATCGAATACAAGGCAAAGCCCGGCCCCTTGCTGAGTTGGTGCGGCATGGCCTGACAACGCTCACGCACCTTGCTCAAACTTTGCGACGCGCCGTGGCGCACGGTGACCACAAAGCGCGGCCCCATAAAAATGTGCGTTTCGCCGAATTCCACTTTTTTCTCGATCAATTCCGCCGTGTGCAACACGATAAACAAAGAATCGCCGTATTCCTCGATCTTCGGCCGCTGGTGCGCAGCACAAGCGTCTTCAATCGCCAGATCGTGCAAACCAAACTCCTGCTGAATTTTTCTCAATATCTCGGCATTCGCCTCGCGTAGACCCAACCAGATAAAGGTATCGTCTTTCAGCAACACTTCGCTGATGTCTTCGATGGTAACGTCACCGATGCCCAGGCCTTTTTGATAGGCCACGCAGCGCATCACCATGTTTTTATCGATAGTTTCGCTCAAAAATATCTCCGTCTTGCTGGCTAGCTGTCGTTTAACATCAAGTTGGCAGATTATAGCCTTCTACTTGAGTTAGCCGCTCAATCCCCCCCCATACCTCATCGCGAACCTAAGCAATTTCAGAAAAATTAAGTCATCGCCGAGTACATTCAATAGGTTTACACTGAGATTCTAGGCGTTTTGTTCGATTGCTATCATGAAAATTCACCATCTAAGCCCCGAAGAAGCTCAGGACAGTTTAGGCTCCAGCATGGACGGCTTGGCCGATGCCGCCATTGAAGGCCGTTTACATGAATTTGGCTTCAACCGTATCGAGGAATCGAAAAAGACCTCGGCGTTGCTACTGTTTGCCCAAGAGTTTCTGCACTTTTTTGCCTTAATTTTATGGTTGGCAGCCGGCTTGGCGTTTTTCGCGGAATCCCGGCAACCCGGTGAAGGCATGGTCACTTTGGGCTATGCGGTGCTGGGCGTCATAGCGATCAACGGCTGTTTCTCATTCTGGCAACGGCATCAAGCCGAGCAGGCGATTGCCGCATTACAAAAGCTGCTGCCGCATCAAGTCAAAGTCATTCGCGACGGCGAGCTGAGTTTGGTATTTGCCGACGAACTGGTGCCGGGCGACCTGCTGGTATTGCAGGAAGGCGATAACGTGCCGGCCGATTGCCGGCTGCTGGAAGCATTTAATTTGCGGGTAAACAACGCCACCATCACCGGCGAGTCACTCCCCAAGGGCCGCGATGCGCAAGTGTCGGATGTCGAGGACATCAGCCAAAGCCGCAACATTCTATTGGCCGGTACCTCGGTGGTGGCCGGCGAAGGCAAGGCTCTGGTGTTTGCCACCGGCATGCATACCGAGTTCGGCAAGATTGCCCACACCCTGAAAACCACGGTCAAAGGCCAATCGCCGCTGCAATTGCAAATCCGCCGCCTCAGCCGTTTTGTGGCTTTGCTGGCCCTGCTGTTGGGCGTGGTGTTTTTCTTTATCGGGCAAATCATCGGCCTGACCTTTTGGGAAAATTTCATGTTCGCAATCGGCATCATCGTCGCCAACGTGCCGGAAGGTCTGCTGCCCACCGTGACGCTGTCGCTGGCGATGGCTACGCAGCGCATGGCCAAGCGTAATGCCTTGATCCGTAACCTGCCCTCGGTGGAAACCCTGGGCTCGACCACGGTAATCTGTACCGACAAAACCGGTACGCTGACTCAAAACCGCATGGCGGTTAAGCAGCTGTTTCTGGACAATCAATATTGGCAACCCGAGCAATTGGGCAGCGATAGCCTGCAACATCACACCGCCTTTTTAGCCAACGCGGCTTTGTGCCATAGCCTGAAACACGTGGAAGGCAAAGGTTTGCTGGGCGATCCGATGGAAGTGGCACTGGTGTCCATGGCACATGAACAAGGCATGCGCATCGATTACCCGAAAATCGGCGAAGTGCCCTTCGATACCGACCGCAAACGCCTGTCGACTATTCACAATACACCACAAGGCAAAATGTTGTTTTGCAAAGGTGCGCTGGAAATGGTGCTGCCGCTGTGCCGGCACATTGTGATGCACGGTAACGTAGAACCTCTCGGTGACGCTGGTCGTCAACAGCTGGTAAACGCTCTAAAAACCCTGGCAGACCAAGGATTGCGCGTGCTGGCGTTTGCCTATCGCCCCCTATCGGACCCATTCGAAGCCGAGCCGGAACAAGCTTTGATCTTCAGCGGCCTGGTGGGTTTGGAAGATCCGCCGCGGCCGGAAGTCGCGGATGCCATCGCGCAATGCCATATCGCCGGCATTAAAGTCATCATGATCACCGGCGACCATCCGCATACCGCGGTGGCGATTGCCCGGCAGATCAAGCTGATCAAATCGGATAATCCCAAAGTGATTACCGGCGACAAATTAAAAAAACTCACGAGCAGCCAGTTGCAAGTGGCGTTGGATGCCCCGGAAATCATTTTTGCCAGGGTTGGTGCCGACCAGAAAATGCTGATCGTGGATGCCTTGCAGCGCAAGAAACATGTGGTCGCGGTGACAGGCGATGGAGTCAACGATGCACCAGCCTTAAAGAAAGCCGACATCGGCATCGCCATGGGCAAGGCCGGTACCGATGTCGCCAAGGAAGCGGCGGACATGATTTTGCTGGACGACAACTTTGCCAGCATCGTGGCCGCCATTGAGGAAGGCCGCGCGGTGTTCGACAATATCCGCAAATTCCTGACCTATATCCTCAGCTCCAACATCCCGGAACTGATCCCTTATCTGGCCTTTGTGTTGTGCAAAATTCCGCTGCCATTGACCATCATCCAGATTTTGGCGGTTGACTTGGGCACCGACATGCTGCCGGCTTTGGGCTTGGGCGTGGAAAAACCGGATGCATCCGCCATGAACAAACCGCCGCGCTCTTACAAGGAAACGCTGATCGACTGGCGCTTGCTGGCCAGGGCTTACGGCTTCCTAGGTCTGCTGGAAGCACTCGCGGCAATGGCTGCATTCTTTTTTGTGTTGCATCGCGGCGGCTGGGATTATGGCGAGATATTGTCCAACCATCACCCGCTCTACCTGCAAGCCACTACCGCCTGCCTGACCGCAATCATCATGATGCAGATCGCGAATGTGTTTATTTGCAAACAGCGGCAACGCGGCCTGTTAGCCACATCGTTCTTGGACAATAAACTGATCCTGTCCGGCATTGCTTTGGAAATTGCGTTGATTCTGACTATTGTCTACACACCGTGGGGCAACGCGCTGTTCGGCACCGCGCCGATAGACATCAAAGTTTGGCTGTTTACCTTGCCGTTTGCGCTCGGTATGCTGCTGCTGGAAGAATTCAGAAAATGGTTGGTGCGGCGCTTCGGGCTTTTTCCTGTCCTGGTAAAACCGCTGAAACTGCGTAAGCGCTTACTGAGTCGCCACTAAGCAATCACGCCCACTAGGTTCCGCCTAAGCAGCGGCAGCGCGCCGATAAAACAGCGGAAAAGCGATAGGCGATTGCGGACAATCAAAACCTGACGTGTAGATGCAGGTCACACGGCGTTCAGATTCCGGTTAACAACGCCGATGCGGCTTTTTGATTGTCTTGATATAGCTTGAGCGCGTAGCTAGCCACCTGGTTTTGCAACTTTCCCTTGTTCAAGTCAGCAGCCGTTTGCGCATAGTCAGTGTCTTGAATACGGCTGCGGGTTTCGGCCAGATTCTGATAGCTGCTGCTCAGATTCGCCAGATTTGAATTTAAGCCTGCAGCAGTACTTGCCAAGTTACTCTGCTGATTCCCGACATTTTTAATCGCACTGTCTATGCTATCCAGCGCATTGGACGCATTTGTAGCGCTCGATACATCCAATCCCGACACACCCAGGGCTGTGCTGGATACATTACTTAGGCTTAAGCCAAGGGTATCTCCGGGATTGGGGCCGATTTGCAATTGACCGGAAAAACTGCCGTCCAACAGTTTTTGATCGTTGAACTGGGTGTTGCCGGCGATACCATCAATGCTTTTACCCAAGCCGTTGATCTCGTCCTGAAGGCTTTGTCGATCAGCGGCCGACAGAGAGCCGCTTCCGGCTTGCACCGTCAGTTCACGAATGCGTTGTAGGTTGTCGGTTACCTGAGTTAATGCGCTACTGGCTGTATCCGTAAGCGACAGACCCTTGCCGATATTGCCGATTGCTTGGTTTTGCCCTCCCAAGCGACTACTTATGGCATCGGCAATTGCCAACCCGGCAGGGTTGTCGGCGGCCGAATTGATCCGCTTCGCGGAGCTAAGGCGCTGGATGCTGGTTTGGATCAGACTTTGGGATTTGTCCAGGTTGTTAGTATTGATTGACGACAACATGATGTCACCTCGCTTACTGTTTTTTGACGACCTCTTGCTTATCTACCTGAACGGTAATCAGGCTAAGCAACGATGTCTATTGAACTCCCCACTGCTTTATTGTAATCAGCCGCAGAAGTTGTGGTTATACCCGCCAAGGTTTGCGAATAGGTAGACGGTCTTACCTCGGCGTTCTGAATAGTCTTAGTTAACTGCGCGCCTGCATCTTGAAAAGCGTTGGACAGATTCAGTCTTAAGTGCGCGGCGTCAGAGTCCACCTTGGCCTTACTGGCTTGGGAATCGAGCGCCTGGGCTTTGGCTGCATATTGGTCGGCTTGGGCTTGAACGGCATCCGCCTGTTTTCTCAAGGCTTGCGCCATTTGCTCGGCTTGGTCGGCATTTCTTTTGGCCGTCAGCGCGCTCAACTGTTGAAAGCCGGATTGATTAACACTGGAAACAGTTAGGGAAGACATAGCGTTCTAAACTCCCTGAATACACCGTAGGCTGGCGGCAGATTTCGGAATGAACATGCAGTTTCACTCCAATAGGACACCGTATTACTCCAGGTTAAGAGGAATGTCAAACACCAATTTCGGATATTGCCGGCACTCAGCGCAGCAAAGAAACCTCAGCCCGATAACGCCAACGAATGCCGACAATCTTCGCCAGCATTCGCTGCCCACTCCCGCTGACAAGCAGCTCGAAACTGACTAAAATGCAGCCGATTTTTCTGCTGAGCCGCCGGGAAACCCGGTTGCGATTAGTCCACCAACTACGCCCGCAATCCACATGAACCACGAAGTTATTGCCACTAGGGTAGAACATATCGCCATGGCGACAGGCATCATTGCCGGGCTATCGGCTGTCGCGGCGACAATAGCCACGCCAACCGGCCTAAGCGCTTTCGGCGTCTGGTTGGGGCTGGTCGATGAACCTTTGATAGTAACCGTCGCACCTATTCTGGATAAATTAGCCACGGTATGCGGCACCATTTCCGGCATGACCTACTTTTATGCTGTCAGGAAAAAGCGGCAAACCGCTAAGCACTCTGTATCCGATCATTCCGCACCATCCGATTAGATCAAATTCGCTCACACACCAAACCTCTGGATTGCCCCGAGGCGTTGCTTAGTACATCGTGGAAAAAAGGCCCTCTCCAATATGTTACTAAACAGTCAAAACAGCCTACTCTGGATAAAGCCGCATAGTGGGCCTTATCCAGGTCTTTACTCACCTTCTACGTCTGTGCTTACTCAGTTTATCGAGCTTGTTTGAAGCTTCTTCAAACGATTGCAGCATGTTGTCGAAGGCGTTGGTATCGGCAGTAGCGCCGACGGCAGGCTGAGTGGAGGGTGAACCACTCTGTTCAGTCTTGTTGGTGGTGTCTAGCGATGGCTTGAGTACTTCCGAGCTGCTGGGTTTGGGTTCAGACGCAGCGTCAGCGGTGGGATCAATATCGAGATCATAGTTCGCGCTGTCGCTTTTTCCGTCGTTGACCAAATTGCGCCGATATTGCAGGAAGGATTCCCGAGTAAACACATAAGGGTCTAAAGCAGCCTCATTGATAAAGTTCAACGCCCCTTCGGCATTTGCACGATCATTAATCCCCTCGAGAATACCGGTACCCGGCACGTAGGTACCTGGGTTGGCGGCTCTATCGAGGATGCCCGCGCCGCCATCGCGAATAGTGGTGGGCCCAAAAACCGGCAACACCAAATACGCACCTTGCCCGACTCCCCACACAGCCAAAGTTTGCCCAAAATCTTCAACGTTGTTTTTTAAACCGACTTCGCTGGCGACGTCTATTAATCCACCCACGCCGATGGTGGTATTGGTTAAAAAGCGTCCGGCGTCCGAAGCGCTCTGTTGGAATTTACCCTGAAGGACATCGTTGAGCACCACGTTAATACCCTTCAAGTTGGTGAAGAAATTATTGACGCCAGTTTCCATGAAATCAGGTGTAATAAATTTATAACCATCAGAAACCGGCTTAAAAAAATATTTGTCCAGTGTCATATTAAAACCGTACATGGACCGGTTAAATCCCTCGTACGGATCAGCATGGCCCGCTTCACTAACGGAAAGCTCGTCACGCTTTTCCGTACTCGCGCATCCGGGCAGTAGCAGTGCACTGGTCAATAAACACACTTCTATCAAAAGTGCCCGGTTCTTGCCTGGATGCAATTGGGTAAACATCGCTTAAAAATCCTGAAAGTAGTTTGTTTCTGGAAGCTTTAATTGTAGGGTTAAGACTTAAACCACTCCATATTAAAGAATCGATTCGCTATTATAGCTCTTGTCGTCGTCTCACATTGCCTTTTTGCAGTGTTCCATGCTCTGCCTGAAAATTCCACCGCCAAGCTTTAAATCTACACAGCGTCCTGCATATTTGGCTAGACTAAACCTTTATATCATAGCAAACCAGGCGTATGCGGGAAGAACACAAATCCGAAGACAGAAAGCTGGACATCAACCAGATCGTAAAGTGGCTGGAAGAAGACGGCATGTTATCCGCCAAGGATGTCGAAAAGTGCCGGCAATACGCAGCCGCCAAAATCAATCTCAACAAGCATCCGTTAAAGGTCTTAGCAGAGTGCGAACTCGCCGACCAAAGCCAGCTCGGCACGCCGTTGACGCAAGAAGACTTGACCCAATGGCTGGCGAAAAAGCTGGCTATGCCTTATTACTATTTCGACCCGCTAAAGATCGACGTACCTACGGTCACTGCCTTGTTCAGCAAGGCTTACGCCGGCAATTATAATATTTTGCCGATCAAGATCGACGCCGATGAAATCGTGGTAGCCACCGCCGAACCCTTCATCCGTGCCTGGCAACTCGACCTGGCGAAGATGCACCACGGCAAGATTCGCTGCGTGTTTGCCAATCCGGACGAGATCAAACGCTATCTGGACGAGTTTTATACCTTTTCCAAATCGCTGAAAGGCGCGCAAACCCACAATGATGGCCGCACCGCAGAAGGCCAGAACTTCGAACAGTTGGTCGAGCTGAGTAAAAGCGCCGATTTGGACGTGAACAATCAGCATGTGGTGAATTTGGTCAACTGGTTGCTGCAATATGCCTTCGACCAGCGCGCCAGCGATATTCACATCGAGCCGCGCCGTCAGCAAGGCAATGTGCGATTCAGGATCGACGGTATTCTGCACAAGGTTTATCAACTTCCGATGCCGATTATGAATGCGGTCTTAAGCCGCTTGAAGATTCTAGGCCGGATGAATATCGCCGAGAAACGCCTGCCGCAAGACGGCCGGATCAAGACCCAAAATAGCAACGGCAAAGAGATAGAACTAAGGCTTTCCACCATGCCGACTGCGTTTGGCGAGAAGCTGGTGATGCGAATTTTCGACCCGGAAGTGCTGCTGCGCGATTACGAGCAGTTGGGCTTTAATAAACAGGAGCTGGGGATTTGGAACCGGATGACCAGCCAGACCCACGGCATTATTCTGGTGACAGGCCCGACTGGCTCCGGCAAAACCACTACCTTATATTCCACGCTGAAGCGCTTGGCCACCTCGGAAATCAATCTATGCACCGTGGAAGACCCCATCGAGCAAATAGAGCCGGCTTTCAATCAAATGCAGACTCAGGCCAATATCGGCTTGGATTTCGCCAGTGGGATTCGCACCCTACTTCGGCAAGATCCCGACATTATTATGGTCGGGGAGATTCGCGATTTGGAGACCGCGGAAATGGCCGTGCAAGCTTCGCTGACCGGACATTTAGTGATTTCCACCCTCCATACCAATAGCGCACCGGCTGCGGTGACACGTTTGTTAAATCTTGGCTTGCCAGGCTATCTGATTCAGCAAACCATTTTGGGGGTAATGGCGCAACGCTTGATAAGGGTGCTATGTGGGCAATGCAAAACCGCGACAACCGTAGACCAAGCTCAGTGGCAGGCATTGGTGGCGCCGTTTAAAGTCGCTACCCCTAAACACATTTATAAAGCTGTTGGTTGCAAGACCTGCCGCAATACCGGCTTTGCCGGCCGTATCGGCATCTACGAAATTTTCGAAAACCAGCCGACCCTGCAAAAATTGATTGTGGAAGGCTGCGACACACTGTTGCTGCAACGCCAAGCGATCAGAGAAGGTATGCGCCCGTTGCGACTAAGTGGCGCGGAAAAAGTTGCCGCCGGCATTACCACCATTGAGGAAGTGTTGCGGGTGGCGCCGGAGCGGATAGATTTTTAAATCTGTCGACCAAATGCAAATTTATTGATCGCCTAGATTAGGATAAAGCCGAGAAGAGACAGCAGACTCCGGAAAAACCCGGCCTAAGCCGATGCCTTATTTCCCTGCTAAAACGATATAGGCCAATATAACCGCCCTATAGTAAGCCAGCTTAATCCTGGCGCTTTTTCCGATTTGCGTTGATGTTGCTCGCAACAGTCGTTGAAGCAAATAGTGCCGATGAAAGAATAAATTCGCCTGACATAAAACCGATCACGCCGGTGATAAAAGCCAAACCGTTCAAAATATCTTTTTGTAAGTCATTCATTTTTGTTACTCCGTAATAAACACGCTTACACTATAAGATAGATATAATTTATCAACAATATCCTCTAATACATATTGTTTGTTTTACGAAAAGAAACAATAGCCAGGTTATCCTGCTAAAACAAGCAATGGCAATGCACTTTAGTGGATCAGGAACGCTGAGGTTCCTGAATGCAATATCTCAAATTACTGAACGGTTTTGCCTTTAATACTCGGCATCATGGAAAACGTTTTGCACGTCATCCAGGTCGTTCAACATATCCAAAAACTTTTCGAACATCACTACATCGTCGCCGCTGATAGGGGTAACACTTCTAGGCATAAACTGAATTTCATCCACTTCAAAATCGATCTCGCCCAACAAATCCGTTAAGGCCTGCTTGGCTTTCGCATAGTCGGCATGGGGGGTAAACACGGTCAACTTGCCGTCCTCGTTTTCGATGTCGGACACATCCACATCCGCACTGAGCAAGGCTTCCAGTACAGCATCCTCGTCGTTGTGTTTAAACGCCAGAATTGCCGAATGATCGAACATATGGCTGACAGCACCTTGCGTACCGATCTTGCATTTGGTTTTGGTAAAACACAGCCGTACATCGCCAAACGTGCGATTGGGATTATCGGTCAAGCAATCGACAATCACCATACAACCGCCAGGTCCAAAGCCTTCATAGCGGGCAGGCGCAAAATCTTCTCCGCCGCCGCCCTTGGCTTTATCGATAGCTTTTTCGATGACATGCGTAGGCACTTGGTCTTTTTTGGCTCTATCGATCAAACCCCGCAAAGTCAAGTTGCCGGATGGATCGATACCGCCGGATTTGGCGGCCATATAGATCTCCCGACCATATTTGCTGTAAACCTTGGCCTTGGCGTCAGCCGTCTTGGCCATGGACACTTTACGGTTTTGATACGCTCTACCCATTCGACTTTTGCTCCCCGGATCGCTTGGCAAAAAAACCGCGATTCTACAGATAAGTATTTGCTGTGGGAATTTTTTGACCGGTATATGCCAGGTCCGACTCTAGGAATGATGGTTAGACTCGCCGCAAAACCAAAATCAAAGAAGCCAGCATTACGGAAGCTCTAATCACATCCGCCGGCGGGCTAAACTTGTTCATCCCCTGAGGGTAACAAGCGTTCAAAGCTATCTAACGGTAAGGGTTTACTGTAGAGATAGCCTTGAAATGTATGGCAGCCATGGTTTTCCAGAAAACTACGTTGCTCTTCGGTTTCCACCCCTTCGGCTATGACGTCCAAACCCAGATTATTGGCCATAGCAATAATCGTTTGGACGATCACGGTATCGTCCGGATCGATAGAAATATCTCTTACAAAGCTTTGATCAATCTTCAATTGATCGATGGGCAGTTTTCTGAGATTAGATAACGAGGAATTCCCGGTGCCGAAATCATCCATTGAAAAGCGCACGCCAATTTCTCCTAACGCATGCATTTTACGGATGGTCTCATCAATATCGTCCAGCACCAGACTTTCAGTTAACTCCAACTTCAAGCGATTGGGATTGATATCGCTCTCTCGAATGATTTGCCGCACCACGTCGACGAAATCAGTTTGCCTAAACTGCCGCGCACTGACATTTGCAGCCAGTTGCAAATGTTGAGTATGTGTGCTGCTTTCCCAAATCTTCAGCTGCCGGCAAACGGTTTCCAGTACCCAACGGCCTATCGGCACAATCAAACCAATATCCTCGGCCAAGGGTATAAACTCAGCCGGTGAAATCAAGCCGCGTTCGGGATGTTGAAAACGGATTAAGACTTCAGCACCGATAATATCCAAACCCTGCGAGACTTGCGGCTGATAATACAGTTGGAATTGCTTATTCGCTAAAGCACCGTGTAAATCCGCCTCCAATTTGACCCGCGCATTAATACTGGCCTGCATGGCCGGGTCGAAGAAACGTATGGTATTCCGCCCGGCTTTTTTGGCCTGGTACATGGCAATATCGGCTTGTTTCAGCAAGCTCTCGATGTCCGAATCCTGGTCGTTGAATAACACCGCGCCGATACTGGGCGAATTGCGATATTCGTGGTCGGCCAGTCGGTAGGTTTGCGTCAAGGCAGTAAGGATTTTATTCGCTATCACTTCGGTCTGCGCGCCGGCATCCAGCACTTCATCGCTCAGATCGGTCAACATCACCACAAATTCGTCCCCGCCCAGCCGCGAAACCGTGTCGCCTTCGCGCACGCAGGCCACCAAACGTTGTGCCACCAATTGCAACAATAAATCACCCATGTCGTGACCGAGGGTGTCGTTTAAGGTTTTGAAATTGTCCAAATCGATAAACAGGATGGCCCCCTCCCGCCCGCTACGCGCACTGGCAATCAGCGCTCGTTTCAAACGATCTTGCAGTAATCGGCGATTCGGCAAACCGGTCAACGGGTCATAAAACGCCAAGCGCTCAATTTCCTCGGCAGCGGCTTTAATCGAGGTAATATCTACAAACGTGGCCACATAATTTTTAATGCAACCCGTCGGGTCTTTCACCGTACTGACGGCCAAATGCATGGGAAACACCGCACCGTCCTTGCGTTTACTAGAAATCTCACCTTCCCAGACCCCTGAGTTATTGACCCTTTCCCACATCTCCTCGTAATAGACCAGACCCTGCAAATCCAATTCCAATACCCGCGGATTCTTGCCTACTACTTCCTCGCTGAGGTAACCGGTAATACGGGTAAACGCCTGGTTTACCCGCAGTATCAAGCGATTCTCGTCCAAAACCACGATGCCTTCCTGCGACTCGAAAGCGGTAGCGGCAATCCGCAGCTCAGCGTCCAATAACTGCTGCTGTCTCAGCGCGTGCTCCAACCGGCTTTTTTGTGCCAGGCCCTCAGGCAAGGTCATCGCCAACATCCCGGCAATGTCAATTTGCACACGCGACCAAGGCTCGCTGCGACCCCGCCATAATTCCGTCCACATTTCAAATGACTTACGCGGTGTCAGTTGGTAGTTTCCGCTTTTGTCCATCACCAAGCCTTTCTCGGCCTTGCCCGCCCAGCTTACGGTGCGCGGCTTTTCCTGTCTGAACCAAACTATGACATTGCGCATATCGCCGGGCAACGGTGTGGTCAATATCCCTGAGGCTATTTCCTGGTATTTTTCTGCCTGTACAAAATCATTGGCAAGATGATCAGAACTAAATATCTGGCCGCTGGCTTGTTGGCCCAGCCAGAGCAATAATGCCCCTAGATCTGCAGGCTTCAACACCTCGCCGTAAACATGCCGCTTACCTTCCACCACAGCTAATATCCCGGTTGCATCCAGCAACGCCATCAATGGCGGTAGTAACCTTTGCAGGACCCGTTGCTCGTGATCGGTAAAAATATAATTCAGCAACTCACCGATCACATGGTTAGCGCTGGCAACGCAGTCGTACTGCTCCAAGGCCTCAATCGAGGATAATTTCGACGACACCATCCGGCTTATAAACGTCACCGCTTCGCGTTGGGCAATCGACACACGTTTTGCCGTGAAGTGATGACAAGCTATCAATCCCCACAATCGGCCGTTTTGCAGCAAAGAAATCACCATCGACCCCTGCACACCGATATTGCGCAAATACTGGATATGTATCGGCGACAGGCAACGCAACGCCGAGTAACTCATATCCAGCGGCCGCTCGGTTACGGGATTGAGGCCAGGTAAAATGGGCACCGGCTCGGCATCAATATCGGCAACCAAGCGTACCAGATTACTCGTATAAAGCCGCCGCGCTTGTGGCGGAATGTCACTGGCCGGAAAGTGCAACCCAAGGTAGGACGGCGCATGATCCACGCTATTTTGGCTGATCACTTGACCGTTCCAATTAGAGTCAAACCGATAGATCATCACGCTATCGTAGCCGCTCATCCGCCGCACCAACAGCGCGACATCATCGAAATAGCGCGAGAAATCGCTATTCGCGTCGTATCGCAGCAATGATTCCTGCATTTGCATCAGAAATTCGGACAATCGCCCTTCCTGGTCGGCGTCGTGATCAGGCACAAGCTCCAACACAAATAGCCCGTCACTGACATAAGCGTGGGCCTGTAGCTCAAGAGAGCCGCGGCGTTGAGGAATGCTGAGTTTCCCGGCGGCCGTATTTTTACGCTGCGCCGATTGAAACATTTGCTCGATTTGTCCGGTAATTTTTTCGCCGACCAGTTCCTGAAGCGGTTTGCGGCACACCTCGCCGGTCACTTCGCTGAAAAATTCGCTAACGTTGGCACTGGCCTGCAATACCGTGTAAGGCCGATCAGCGCTCAAAACCAACAAGGCGCCATGCGGCTGAATCTGCCCGATTTGGTGAATGGGTTCTGCCGCGCACTTTTCCAGGGCCTGTTGCAACGCCTGTTGATCAATATCATCCATTAGACCGGGCGGAGAACGTGTAACTTACGAATAGGCATAATCATCCAACACCTGAATAAAAAATTGAAAAGTTTGGCAGGCCGCGTGCTCGGCAGCCGAACGCTGGTCATCGTCACCGGCAAGGTTTTCCGCAAACCGCAGAAAATCTTGCCACATAGGCCCGGTGTTCTGACCATAACCGCGGAAAAAGCAAGCGCCGGCTTCGCCATTTAAACCGTGGTAGGCCTCAAGGCTACGCGAAATAAGCTGTCCACCCAACATCGATCCCTCTATCACGTATAAAACCCCGGTATATTCACCCATGCTGGCTACCTGCGGTGCCGGCAGATTTTGCGCCATGTTGCATTCCTTAAGCGGGTCTATCCCCAAAAACGCCAAATCGCGGCAAATCCAAGGCAGCTTAAGGCGTTGAGAATAGTCGAATTGACAGTCTTGAGAAGACTGAAAGGCAATTAACCGCTGTTCCAAAGCCTGATAGAGATGGTAGTAAGCGGACAGCAGCTTTCGGTATTTAGCCAGCGAATAGTCTGGTTGGGTGATTCCGACCAGCAAACTGTGCTGATTTAAGCGGTTGTGATAGTCATTGCTTGCGCCTTTTAACGCCTCGCGGACTGCCAGCCGGGAATTGTGCGGATGTGTATCGGACGATTTCATTCGGAGCCCCGGCAAAGCCAATTTAGAAAAAAATGGCAGTAAACAGGAATATACCAACAATTCCGCGAAAGGCCAGGTGCATGCCTGATAGCCGGAGCGGCTACATTGACAGGCTGGGTTAGCACTTGGGCAAACGCCGACTCCAGGCCATAAACTCGTCTATCGGCACCGGCTTGCTGAACAAAAATCCCTGACAGGCGTGACAGCCGTGCTGTTCCAGAAACAAGCGCTGCGCTTCGGTTTCGACGCCTTCGGCAATGACTTCTATCCCCAGATTATGGGCCATGCCGATGATGGTTTGCACGATCACCGCATCACTGGTTTTGATACCAATGTTATGCACAAAGGAACGGTCAATTTTTAACTGGTCGAACGGCAACTGCGTCAGATAGGAAAACGACGAGTATCCGGTCCCGAAGTCGTCCAACGAAAAGCGCACGCCCATCTCTCGGAGCGCGTGCATTTTAGAGATGGTGTCGTTGATATTCTCAAGGACCAGACTTTCGGTCAGTTCCAGTTCCAGCAAGTCCGGGTTAACGCCATGGCTATCCAGCGTCCGCCGCACCTGCTCGACAAAATCTGCCGCTCTAAACTGGCGCGCACTGACATTAACGGCTAGCCGAAATTGCCGCGAACGCGCATGCTGCTCCCACTGCTTCAGTTGCGTGCAGGCGGCTTCCAACACGCACTGGCCAATCGGCAAAATCAAACTGGTTTTTTCCGCCAAGGCAATAAACTCCAACGGCGATACCAGCCCGCGTTGCGGATGCTGCCAACGCAACAGCGCCTCGGCGCCCACTACTTGGTGGTTTCGGTAGATCTGCGCTTGAAAATACAGCTTGAACTGATTTTGAGACAGCGCAAGGCGCAGATCTTTTTCCAACTCGGCTCGGGCAGTCGCCAGCGCCTGCATGCTCGGGTCGAAGAAACGCACAGCATTACGCCCGGCCATTTTGGCTTGATACATAGCAAGATCGGCGTGCCGGAGTAGGTCCTCCGCAAGCTCGTGATCACGGTACAAGCGAATGCCGATACTGGCCGAACAATGGAACTCATAGCCGTTTATGTCATAAGGATGAGCCAACGCATCCAGCAATTTTTCGCCGACTTGCTTGGTTTGCATGGCGGCAAGCTCGACATCGGCGCTCAAATCTGAGAGCAACACCAAAAACTCATCCCCACCCAGACGGCCGACGATGTCGCATTCGCGCACGCTAGTACGTAAACGCCGCGCCACCTCTATCAATAATTGGTCACCGGCCTCATGGCCGCGCGTGTCGTTAAGCGTCTTGAAGTTATCCAGGTCCAAGAACAGGATGGCGCCATACAAGCCGTTGCGGGCGCCGGCAACCAACTCCTGGCCCAAGCGGTCTTGCAGCAAACGCCGGTTAGGCAAATGGGTTAAAGGATCGTAATAGGCCAAACGGTGGATTTCCGCCACCGCGTCCTTGTTCTCGGTAATATCCGAAAATGTACCGACGTAATGAGTAATGCGGCCATCGGGCGCGACTACGGCGGCAATGGTCAGCCATTGCGCAACAATCAGGCCATTCTTATGCCGATTCCAGATTTCACCTTGCCAGTGGCCGGTTTCCTGTAATGAAGTCCACATGGCGGTAAAAAACCCCTTGTCGTGCCGACCGGAGTTGAGCATCTGCGGCGTTTGCCCCATTACTTCTTGCGCTTCGTAGCCGGTCAGCGCGGTAAAAGCTCGATTCACCCGCAGGATTATCGCGTCCGGGGAGGTGACGATCATCGCCGCCTGCGATTCGAAGGCGATGGCGCTGATACGCAGCATTTCTTCCGCCTGTTTACGCTCGCTGATGTCCCGAATAATCGCAATACCGCCAACAATCTTGCCGGCGCCGTCGCGGGACGGCGCGCAGCTCATGTCTATCACTATGCCGGCGGCATCCGGCGCCGGCCTGAAATTGCCTTCATAACTCACCTTTTCACCGTTCAACGCCTGATGCAAAGCGGCAAGTATTGAACCGTCGTTAAAACCCTTAATATCCAATCCGACCACGTTATCGACGGTATTCTGCAAAATAGCGGCAAACGGTTCGTTGCAGTAAGTGACGATCAGGTCGGTGTCGTAATGAAAAATTCCGATGGGCGAATGTTTCAGCAACAAGCGATAGCGCTGCTCGCTGATACGCATGGCCTCTTCTCTTTCCGCGGCGTCGAGATGCAAGACAATATTCTCGGTGATGCTTCGATTGATACGACGCAAGCTGATCACCATGAAGCACAGGTATAAAAACCCTGCCACGCTCATCGCCACAAACAACCCATTGCCGGACATGAACAAGCGGACAATGATGGGCAGCAGCGAGCTCAAAGAAAATAGCACCGCACTAAGCAGATCGGCGGAAAAAGCCACCACGCCGCCGGCGGACAAGCCTGCCAGCATGAAAACCAAAAAGAGTTGGTGCTGCGAACTGTTGGCCGGGAACATCAGAAAACCGGCCGCTCCCCACACCAAGCCCACGGCCAGCACCCCAATCCGAAACCTTTTCATCCAGAACCGAGTGCTTTCGCCCACTTCCGGCGCGGCGGACCGATAAGCCTTGACCAGCAAAGTGCGGGAAACCGCCACCAACACAATCAGCGTCAACCAACTGAGCACCACATGAGCCGCAATCATGTCGCGCTGCATATAAGCCAAAATAGCCGCCAGTAGCGTACTGCTGATCAATGACACATTGCTTGCTGCAAACAGTTGCCGAAGCTGTGCCGCTTGAATTGCTGCTTGTTTGTTCGGGTTACTGATCACGTATGATTTAGCGGCCGGCTACTAACTAACGACTGAAGTGGGTTTGAAACGACTAGCGAAGCACTCTGGATTGTACGCTAACCGGACTAACAGGCAATGCTGTTTTTGGCTGGCTGCTTTAACCGAGCCCTAGTAACCGCCCTTACAATTTTGGTTTTATGATGCCCTACCCCCGACCCTTTCCCGGAAAGTGCGAGAACCCATATTCCGAAATTTGCAATGCCAAAGATAAAGCAGCAATTGCAGCACCAGGCGCCGAAGCATAGTCTATCGCGCCGTTGGAACAGGACCGGCAGTGATTGAATACGTTGCCCTTTGCTGCTAGAAAGAAGCAATTTACGCCATCAACTATTTCACCCGGACTATTGAAACTTCCTAAACCACACCCAACTGTTAAAGAAACTTTGCAGCGATTTTGCAGTCTTTGCCCATGCCGGCGTTTAGCCGGGTTATATCTTCACGATAGGAGTTATTGAATGAATTCACAGGAACGCAACCAGCTCAGCCAGTTTCTGAATCAACTGAACGAAGTAAAGCTCACCCAAAAAGATGCCGAAGCCGAAGCGTTGATTAGAGATGCGGTGGCCAAACAACCCGATGCCGCTTATCTGCTGGTGCAACGCGCCTTGTTGCAGGATCAAGCTTTGACTGCGGCTAAAGCACAAATCGCCGAGTTGCAAAATCAATTGCAAGCCGGTGCAAACCCACAACGTGGCGGGTTCCTGGGCAACGATCCGTGGGCTCAACCTGCCAACAATAGCGGAGCGGTGCCCGGTGCCGGTAATTATCAAATGCCGCGCGGCGCCGCTCCCGCGCAAGCGCCCGGCTTCTTCGGTGGTGGTGGCGGTAGTTTTTTAGGTAATGTCGCAACCACGGCAGCGGGCGTCGTCGCCGGTTCGTTTTTGTTCCAAGGCATCGAAAGTCTAATGGGTCATCACGGCTCCAGCGCCTGGGGCCAGCAAGCAATGGGCGAACACAGCGGCCTTCAGGAACAGACAGTAGTCAACAACTATTACGGCGACGATGCCATCCAGCAAGCCAACTTGGATAATAGTGACGATTTTTCACTTAGCGACGCAGATTACAGCGTGCCGGACGACAGCGACGATTCCGACTGGATTTGATTCACTTTGAGTTCTCCCCCTTTGGGCAGTCTTCGAACTGCCCTTTTTTTGACTTTTCTCTGTGAGGGACCCTGGCACCACTTGGCACAAGCCGAGGTGTTTGCGGGTTGCCACCAGCCTGGTATTAACCCGACGCAGAAAACCGTTCCCCCCATCGAAGAACACAGCAGCCACGGCTTTGAAGGGCTCAGCCCAAACAGCATACCCGTGACAACTAGGACCGGGTTAATAAGTTGACGATGAAAGGCATTTTTTGCGCAAGGCAGCCAACTTGACCCAAGTTCGGCCAAATTGGATACCTTGCAAGCCAAGCTCAGCGCTTATCGAATCGATCCAAATCCATCACTTTGGCCCAGGCATTGGCAAAATCCTGCACGAACTTTTCCTTGCCGTCTGCCGAGGCATAGACTTCCGCTACCGCCCGTAGCTCGGAGTGGGAACCGAAGATCAAATCCACTGGTGTGGCAGTCCATTTAACTTGATCGCTGGCCCGATCCCGTCCTTCGTAAATGCCTTCAGTAGCTGACTTGGTCCATTTCGTGGACATATCGAGCAGATTAACGAAGAAATCGTTACTGAGCGTGCCCGGACGACTGGTGAACACCCCGTGTTTGGCATGGCCGGCGTTCGCATCCAAAGCCCGCATGCCGCCCACCAACACCGTCATTTCCGGCACGCTCAAGGTCAGAAAATTCGCGCGTTCGACTAGCATTTCCGCAGGCGAATGCGCATTATCTTTGCCAAAGTAATTTCGGAAACCGTCAGCTTTGGGCTCCAGCACCGCGACAGAATTGACGTCGGTTTGCTCTTGCGCCGCATCCATCCGCCCCGGTTTGAACGGCACTTGCACCTTATAACCGGCTTTTTTGGCCGCCTCCTCCACCGCTGCCGAACCGCCCAGCACGATCACATCGGCCAGCGACACTTTTTTACCGCCTTTCAAGGAACGGTTGAATTCGGTTTGCACCGCTTCCAGTTTTGCCAGCACTTTGGCCAGCTCAGCGGGATCATTGACCTCCCAGTCTTTTTGCGGCGCTAACCGAATCCGCGCACCATTGGCTCCGCCGCGCATGTCGGTGCCACGGAACGTGACTGCCGAGGCCCAGGCCGTTTTCACCAACTCGGGAATCGTCAGATCCGCAGCCAAGATGGCTGATTTCAATTTGCCGGCATCCTTGGCGTCAATCAATTTGTGATCAACTTTGGGAATAGGGTCCTGCCAGACGAAGTCTTCGGCCGGTACTTCCGCACCGATATAGCGGGCTTTGGGCCCCATGTCGCGGTGGGTCAGCTTGAACCAGGCCTTGGCGAAGGCCGCCTCGAATTCTTTTGGATTATCCAAAAAGCGTTTGGAAATTTTTTGGTAATCCGGGTCCATTTTCAAAGCAATATCGGTAGTAAACATGATCGGCGGATGGCGTTTGCTCTGGTCGTGTGCGTCCGGTACAAAGTTATCGCCTTTGCCGTCTTTAGGTATCCATTGCGTGGCACCGGCCGGACTTTTGCTTTGTTGCCACTCGAAGGTGTATAGCCAGGTCAGATAATCGTGGGTCCAGCGCGTAGGGTTGGTCGACCAGGCGCCTTCCAGGCCGCTACTGACGGTATCGACGCCGTTGCCGGCACCGCATTTATTCGCCCAGCCCAAACCTTGCTCTTCAATACCGGCAGCGGCAGGTTCTTTGCCCACGCATTCGTCAGGTTTATGGGCACCGTGCGCCTTGCCGAAGGTATGGCCGCCGGCGATCAGGGCCACGGTTTCCTCGTCGTTCATCGCCATCCGGCCGAATGCTTCGCGGATATGTTTGGCCGCGGCCAAGGGGTCCGGATTGCCGCCAGGTCCTTCCGGGTTGACATAGATCAGACCCATTTGCACCGCCGCCAAGGGTTTCGCCAGCTCACCTTTGCCGTCGTGACGCTCGTCGGCCAAAAATTTCTTTTCCGTGCCCCAATTGACCACTTCAGCTTCCCAATCATCGGCGCGACCACCGGCAAAACCCAGAGTCTTGAAGCCCATATCTTCCAAGGCCACATTGCCCGCCAGCACCATCAGGTCGGCCCAGGACAATTTGGCGCCATACTTTTGTTTGACCGGCCACAATAGACGGCGGGCTTTGTCCAGATTGACGTTGTCCGGCCAGCTGTTTAGCGGCTCAAAGCGTTGTTGACCGCCGGACGCACCGCCGCGACCGTCGAAGATGCGATATACGCCGGCACTATGCCAGGCCATGCGAATGAAAAACGGCCCGTAGTTGCCGTAATCCGCCGGCCACCAGGGTTGTGAGGTATGTAGCACGCCGGCGATGTCTGCTTTCACGGTTTTCAAGTCCAGGGTTTTGAATTGCTCGGCATAATTGAAGGCTTTGCCCAAGGGGTTGGATTCGGCGGCGTTCTGGCGCAACGGTTGTAGATTCAGTTGCTCCGGCCACCAGAAGCTGTTCATGGTCGGTTCCGGCTCGGCCTGCACCGGTGTGGCGGTCAATGCCGCTGATATGGCTAGTGCCAATGTGGAAGCCAGGAAAAATTGTTTGCTTGTCATGGTGCACCTCTGTTCCTTGTTGTGATTTAAGATAAAAACCAGCCGTTGTTTTTTTCGTTTTAAAGACCGCACGGGATTAACTGTAGCGGCATTTAGTTGTAACGGCACCCTATCCCTTCAGAAAACGGGTTCGGTGGACATATTCAACGGGAGATTGGCCGCAAACTGAAATTGATTTCTTCGATGGACCGATAGGCCAAGTCAATAATAGGCGCTTCCGAGCTGGTATGATTCCGGTCCGGGTGCGCTTTCGGAATACTTAACTCAACAGCGGATAACAGTCGATGAACTTGCGGGATTTAAGCTACCTAGTGGCCGTAGCGGAATTGAAGAACTTCAGCCAAGCGGCTGAGCATTGTTCGATTAGCCAGCCGACGTTGAGCACGCAGATTAAGAAACTTGAGGATTATTTAGGCGTGGATTTATTCCTGCGCGAAAAAAATGCGGTGGAAACTACCGAAATTTGCCGGGAAATTTTACCGATCGCCCGCCGCATACTTGACGATGCGCGCTCCATTCGCCAAATCGCCGCCCACGCCAGTGATCGGCATCGCAACATGCTGTCGTTAGGAGCGTTTCCTTCGCTGGCAAGTTACGTGTTGCCGGAGTACGTATTTCGCATCAAGCAGCATTACCCCGAGCTGAAACTGCAACTGGTCGAGGAAAAAACCAACGCAATCGTCGCCCTACTGCTCGACAAAAAGCTGGATGCTGCCTTGCTAGCCTTGCCTGTCGAACAGGCGAGTTTGGAATGTCGAACCCTATTCGAAGACCCTTTCACCCTGGCGGTGTGCGCCGATCATCCCCTTGCCGAGCAGGCAGAAATTGACCTGAACACGGTGGCCAAAGAAAATCTGCTGTTGCTGGACGAGGGCCATTGTTTGCGGGATCAGGCACTAAAATTATGCCATCCGTCGCGCTTTGTGGAGCACGACTTCCGGGCATCCAGCCTGGAAACCTTGCGTTTCATGGTCAAAAACGGCGTCGGCGTGACACTGATGCCTTCGGTCGCCGTGCAGCCGGACGATCATGACATTCGTTATATCACCATCCGCCAGCGGCCCAGCCGGCAAATCGCGCTGGTCTGGATCAAAAATCATCCCCGTAGCGAACTCCTGGAAACGCTGGCCGGACTACTGGCTTACAAACCACTGCCCTAAAGCTGCAAAAAGCCGAAGCCACGCTATCAGCCTGACCAAGGATGGCGACTTCCGCTGCCATTTGCAGTCATATTCTCAAATCATTTACCACAAACAAAACACCTCTATCGTCTTCCCCACCCCATTGGCCCTGCCAATTGCTTCCCGACAAATTCCCAAACCACCCACAGCAAAATACTTTTGCTTGACATATAGATGATAATCATTATCATTTGTATCCGACAGTCATCTCTCGTGCTGTCATTGCCGCACCTGCACAGCCTCCTAAGTTATCCAGTGTGCGGCAATTTAACTTATAACTTATGCAACCCGAGGTCATCATGTTTGAAGACAACTCTATCGGCGCACCGAGAAGCCGCGATGTGGCGCAAATTCATGCCGCGACCTGCGTGTTAATGACCCAATTCATCAACGGCCATCACAACCCCAAGCTGGCACATCTCATCGTGCAGCAATTGGGGCGCCTGCTAAGCCACCCGGAACTGGCACATAGCGCCTCCAGCCGCGATATGTACCTACAATTGCTGGAACACTGGCAAACCGTTACCAACCTGTTATTAGAGCGAAAAGCGGCTCGCCAGCAGCCGGCAACGGCGCATTGAGCGGGTTTGGCATTTATTCGTCATCATTTTTAGTCCTATGAAAAATCCGTCTAACCCAGTGCGACTTAGCCCGTCAACCGCCGACACGCCGCCGGAAATACCGCAAGCCAGGCAGCGGGTGAATAGCCGTTTATTGTTCGGCACCCAAAACGAAATTGTCATCGAACATCAAGGCGACGAGTACCGCCTGCGCATTACCAGTAACGGCAAACTAATTTTGACCAAGTAAACCGCAACACCCGACAACACCAGCCAGCCAACCTCAGGGTAGCCAGCCAATCGTTTTCAGATCAGTTAATCGAGAGGCCTGTATGTTACCGACCGCCAGTTTCCGCCAGCTTGCCTGCCTGGCCCCCATGCGCCTCGTAGCCAGCGAAGGGCCATATAAATCGATAGCCACAATACAAAAAGCCGAATATAACGAACGCGGCCTGGGCTTGCTCATCGCGCTCGGCCTGCATTTAGCCTGGTTTGGCCTGATGCCGAACAGCGAGAAACCGCAGCCCGTCACCCCGCCGCAACCCATCATGGTGCAGTGGATCGGCGACGCACAAACTCAGCAAGCCCCCGCCAAACCGCCGGTGCAGCAAGCCCAGCAACCGGTTGAAAAAGCCGTCAGCAAACCGAAAACTCCGCCCAAACCGGTTAAAAAACCGAATCTCGTATCGACCGCCAGCCAAGCGCCGACGGCAATCGCCGCGCCAGAGCCAACGCCGGAACCACCGCGCGCTGAACCTACACCAACGGCCGCTACCGCAGCACCTGCTCCGGCACCCAGTTCTACCAGCACCAGCGAAGCGTCGTCGGCGCCAATGACCTTGCCCAACCTGAATGCCGACTACTTGAACAACCCGGCCCCGGCCTATCCCAGCGCATCTCGGCAACTCGGCGAGCAAGGCAAGGTGTTGTTGCGGGTACTGGTCAATACCGACGGCGCGGTCGAACAAGTCACGCTACGTAAATCCAGCGGCTACGAGCGCCTGGATCAAGCCGCCCAGGAAACTGTCCAAAAATGGCGTTTCGTCCCCGCCCGCCGCGGCGAACAGGTGGTTTCCGCCTGGGTCGTGGTTCCCGTTTCATTCTCTCTCGAAGGATAAATCATGGCACTCAATCAAAGTCTCGACCATTTCCTGGCGCAAACCGATAGTGTCGGCGCCTTCCTATTCAGCTTGCTGTTGATTATGTCGGTCGCCAGCTGGTATTTCATCGTCGTCAAAGCCTGGCACGCCATCCAGGTCCGCCGTCGCGCCGAGCTGTTTTTGCAGAAATTCTGGGCCAGCGACACCCTAGCCGATGTCGCCGGCCACTTATCCGACGGCGCCCAGGCAGACCCGTTTTCCAACCTGACCCGCCACGCCCTGGCCGCCTCCCAGCACCACGCCCGCCACGGTCATCAGGGTTTACAACAAGCTGGCTCGACCGCCGAGTTCCTGACCCGCTCGATGCGTCGGGTCATCGACGAAGAAACCGCGCAGTTGGAATGGGGTTTGACTGCGCTGGCTTCCATCGCCAGCACCGCACCCTTTATCGGCTTGTTCGGCACGGTCTGGGGGGTTTACCACGCCCTGGTCAACATTGGCCAAGGCGGACTGGGCGGCCTGGATCAAATCGCCGGACCGGTCGGCGAAGCGTTGATCATGACCGGCTTAGGTCTCGCTGTCGCAATTCCGGCGGTACTAGCCTATAACGATTGCGTGCGCAGCAACCGCTTGTTGTTAGCCCGCTTGGACGGCTTCGCCCACGATTTGTTTGCGTTCCTGACCACCGGCGCCACCATCGCCAGCGCGCCAGCCGCCGCTATTGCCGGCGTTGAAATGGCCTTCGCCACTGGAGAACACTAATGGCATTCGGCGGCTTCGATCAAAACAAGGCCGGCGGCCACACCGTCGCCGAAATCAACATGATCCCGTTAATCGACGTAATGCTGGTACTGCTGGTGATCTTCATGATCACCGCCCCGCTGATGACCCATGCGGTGAAAATCGACCTACCCAAGGCCAGCAGCGTACCGCAACAACCCAGCGACGACCCGGTGGCACTGTCGGTGGATGGCGAGGGGAAATTGTTCTGGAACCAGGAACAAATAGACCGCACCGTTTTGAATCAAAGGCTGGCGGACATCGCCCAATCGCCGCAGCAACCGGAATTGCATATTCGCGCCGATCAAAACGTGCCGTACCACTTCGTCGCCGAAACGCTGGCGGATGCGGCCAAGGCCGGGGTCAGTAAAATCGGTTTCGTCTCGGAGCCGGAAGCCGGCGCCAAGCACTAGTCCTTACCTACATATTCAACAAATGTTATGACACGACCCTACTCATCCCTGTATTGGCCCAGCTGCGCACTATTACCGATCGGCATCGTTTTAGCCGCACCGGCCGGCGCCGAACCCCTGGCGCCCGGCAAGGCCGAAGTCGAGCTTCGCGAGGCGGAATTGGAAGACGACAAGGAACAAGTGCTGGCCGAGACCAAAGTCAAATCGACCGCCGTCCCACAAAATCCGCGCCTGTCCGATCCTGTACCGAAAACTGGCGTCAGCCGCGACGAATTCGCCAATCGCAATAACCGCCATACCGGCGAAATCGTCAAACGCATGAGCGGTAGCGTGGTCGACGATCCCGGCGAAAGCAAGGACATCAAATTGCGCGGTCTGGATAAGGAATACACCCGGGTGCAAGTCGACGGCGTGCAATTACCCAACGGCGGCGAAAAGCGCGAATTTCAAGTTAACCAGCTGCCATCGTTCATGGTCGGCCAGGTCAACGTACTGCGCAACTCCAGCGCCGAATACGAAAGCGACGGCATCGCCGGCCGGGTGGAGATCAAAACCAGGGAAATACCCACCGAACCGAAACTGGAAGCCCGCTTCGGTTACGGCGGCCGTAACAATATGGACGGCGATCTGCTGCACGGCCAGTTCGGCTTCGGCTACAAGCCGGTGGACTGGTTCGGCGGCATGGGCGCCTTCGACCACCTGGACAATCTGATCGACCGCACCCGCGACAAGCGGTTTTCCACGCGCAAGCGCGAACTGGAACACGAAACCGAACGCAGCCATTCCGACAACGTGTTCTCTGATTTGGCCCTGTTTTACGACGGCGGCGAATTTCATGCCAAACCAATGCTGCTGAATCTGGACAAACTCAAAGTCAAAACCAAATTGACCACCGAACCGGCCAAAGCCGGCTCCGGGGAAACCGAAACCGAAGACGCAGTGGTCAGTACCTCCGGCGCTACCTTCACCCACCGCCACAATTTTAGTGGCGGCCCGGTATGGGAGTCCTTGTTCGCTTACCACTCGTCCACCGAAGACAAAGACAAAAACAAGGTCGCCACCAAGGAATCGGCGGTCGGCAGCGGCCGCTTCAATCTCGACAAAACCACGCTGGAGCGAGAAAACAAGGAAGACGAAACCTGGACGCTGAACAGCGCCTTGCGAGTCCCGTTCACGCTGGGCCTGCGCCAGGAACTCAAGTTCGGCGGCGCGGTGCGGGAACGGGTACGCTTTCGCGATAAAAACGCCCGTGAAATCAGTAAAACCGGCGTGGTCCGCAGCACTACCACGGCAAAAGACAACTACTACATGACCGAAAACTATTACGCCGGATTCGTGCAGGACAATGTTTGGTTGAACGAAGCCTTCAGCGTGATGCCGGGTTTGCGCGCGGAACACGTCGATCTGCAATCCAGAACCGGCGACGGCAGCCAAGCCGACAAGACAGTCACCGATTTGAACCCGTCGTTTCATGCCCTGTACCGGGTACGCGACGACTTGAGCCTCAGGTTTGCGTTTTCCAAATCGGTCAACCGGCCGAAGTTCGACGAACTGTCGCCCTTCGCCGTCGATAACGGCACCACGATCGTCATCGGCAGTCCGCAGTTGGACCCGGCCAGAGCCTTGAATTACGACCTTGGCGGCGAATACGCCAGCGGCAATCTGTTTTTGGCCTTGAACCTGTTTCATAAAGCCATCACCGACATCATCGAAGAAGTCGATACGGGTGTGGACCAGGACGGCAAAGACGTCTATCAGGTCCAAAACGTCGGCGACGGCTGGACCCACGGCATCGAACTGGAACAGCGCCTGAGCCTGGCCGGCCTCGGCATCCCGGCCCTGCAAGGCGCACAACTGTGGGCCAACCAGACCTTGCTGGATTCCAAGGTACGCGATTTCGCCGGCAACAACCGCCGCTTCAAACAACAACCCGGTTTCATCGCCAACGTCGGCATCGACTTTTCTTACGCGCCGACCGGCACCATCGTTACCGCCGCACTGAACTATCTGGCCGACCGTCCGGAATATAAAGCCAACGGCGACGTGACGATGATCGAGTCGTCGCTGACCTTGGATTTATCGGCGCGCCAGCAGTTATACAAGGGTTTGTCGCTGTTCGGCGAAGTCGATAACGTTACCAACCGCGAACGGGTGGACGTCGAAAATCTGGCCAACGGCACCAACACTCGCAAAGTGGAAAACTACGGCCGCACCTTCATGGCCGGCTTGACGCTGCAATTTTGAACGTGACCGGGAGCAAACCATGAAAAAAATAGATTGGCGCCACTGGCACGCATGGCTGAGCGTTCTGTTAAGCATCCCCGCATTTTTGGTGGGCCTGACCGCAATTCTGATTGCACACAACAAAACGCTGGGCTTGAACGGCGTCTCGGTCGACGCCGGCTGGCTGCCGGGTTTGACGCCGAACGCGCAAGCGGCCCCGGATATCAGAAGCACACTGTCGTTGGCCGACGGCCGTCGATTTATCGGCGGCAAAGCTGGGCTATTCATGTTTGAAAACAATAAGCTAACAGCCGTATCCGAGTTGGCGGGTTATGAAATCCGCAGCTTGGCGGCGAATAAAGGCGAGATTGCCGCAGCGGGAAATCGCGGTGTCTGGTTAAACAGCGAGGGCAATTGGCTTCAAATATACCGTCAGGCTGTACATAGCGTACAAATCGGCAGCGACGGCGCCATTTTCATCGCGACGCAGAATAGCGGCCTGTTATTCAGCGATGACGGCGGCACCAGTTGGCGGCCCGACGCCGCGACTTTGAAGGCGTTCGAGCAATTGCCGGCCGAGGCTTTGCGCGAGGATTACAGTGTGGGTAAGCTGATTCTGGACGTACATACCGGTAAAGCCTTTCTCGGCAAACATTGGGAATGGTTATGGATAGACCTATTGGGTGGCCTGCTGGTGTTTTTATGCTTGAGCGGCGTCTATTTGTGGTGGCGCGGCCAACAACGCAAAGCCGCATTGCTGGGAAAGGGCTGACAAGATGTTTTTGTCAATCTTGGCCGGCATAGTGGTTTTTGGGCTGGGCACGTTGGCGCTCTGGCTTTGCGACGGCCTGCGTCTGGCTTGGCATTGCCGGATCGCCCGCAATAGAGCGAGCAGCACCACCCCGCTGCAGGTCGTGATCGAGAGCCGCGAAGATTACACCGCCGATTTATTCGGCTTGGTACTGAGACCTCTCGGCGGCGGTCAACTCCCGGCATTTCAGGCCGGTCAGTACCTGACCGTCAATCTGCCGCGAGCCGGGCTGCCACCGTCACGCCGCTGCTACTCGCTGGCGGCCTGGCAAACGCAGCCTCGGCACTATCAGCTCGGCATTCGCCGCGTGGCCGGCGGCGGCGTATCGGAACATCTGTACCAATTCGCCCAACCCGGCACCCGTTTGGAAATCCTGCCGCCGCGCGGCGGGTTTACGCTGCAAACTTCCGGCGGCGTCAAAGTGTTGATTGGCGGCGGCATCGGCGTCACGCCGTTGCGGGCCATGCTGCACACTTTGTTAAACGATCGCGACAACCCTGGAAGCACCGTGTATCTGTTCCATGCGGTGCGGCATGCCGAAGAGCTGTGCTATCACGCCGAATTTATCGGCTTTCAAAATCGCCATTCCCGGTTTCGCTATCGGCCTATTGTCTCCCGGCCCAACGCATCTTGGCCGGGAGAAACCGGCCGGCTGAACGGTAAACGCATTGTCGATGCATTGGACGCTGTGGCAAACGCTGAATTTTATTTGTGCGCCAACATCGAAATGACCGCGATGTTACGGGCCGATTTAACCGATTTGGGCATCCCCCCCGACCGCATTTTCAGCGAAGGGTTCGGCGGCTTGGTGCCATCGACGGATGATGCGATTTACCGGATCAACATCGTCGGCAAAACCGCATTCGATTTCCAGGGCCGGCCGACCTTGATGCACGGTCTGGAAAGTGCCGGCATCGCGATCAATAGCGATTGCCGAGCGGGGCATTGCGGCGCTTGCCGGGTGAGAGCGGATAGCGGTGACTATCGCTGGTTGCTGCCTCCGACGATGACGCTCGGCGAGCGGGAAATTTTAGCCTGCTGTACGCTTCCGCTCAGCGACATGACCTTGAGCAGGGTTTGAACGGTAGCGGCAAACGCCATACCCGGCTCGGCGTAATCCGGACAAAAAATTAAATTATCTATAGACCGCCACCCAGCCTCCCGCCAGGTAGCCATGACTTTAACGACATTGCTAACCCGACGGAGCACGCATGCCCCAGCCCAATTCACGCCGCCGGCACGAGCCAGCGGATTCCCGAGCACTGATGGCGGCACTGCCGCTGGCCGCCGCGCTGATCTGCCCGGCGCCGGCTGCGGCACAGGATACCGACAAGGATTCGTCGGCCGACAAGGACGTCACCCTTTCCACCGTCGCAGTAAAAAACAAAGCGCACGCCGCGACCTTGGCTTTGTGGCGACTGCCAACAACAAAGGTGCGCAATTGGAAGCGCGACAAACGTATCAGACCACTTTTTTTAAGCCATTACCCAAAATACAAATCTCAGCGACCGACGCTTACTCGGTATAGAAACACCAGCTAACAACTGATAGCAATAACCCGCCAGCCCCCCTAGCCATCGCGCCAGGCAGCCAGCAGTAACTACTGTATGCCATGGCAATTAAACCGACTGATTTAGTACCCACTCTGCACAACCGCCCCAAGGCGACCTGCTCCGGAATTCCAGGCGACTGCGGGCGCGCCCTGCTTGGCGCGCTGCTGTGTGTGCTGGCCGGCACAGCCTTGGCTGCCGAACCCGAGGAGCTTGAAATGCCCGAAGAACTGGAACTGGAAACCGTCACGGTCAAAGCTCAAGCCGACAAACCGGCCGCCGCACCGCCCGGTACTCAATCGACGATAGACGACAAAACCATCGAGCAACGCATGGTGCGCAATATCAAAGACCTGATCCGCTACGAACCCGGCGTCAATGTCGGCAACGACCCGCAGCGCTTCGGCGCCAGCGGCTTTACCATACGCGGTCTGGGCGGCAATCGGGTGTTGATGCAGATCGACGGCGTGCGCCTGCCGGAAGCCTTCCGCATCGGCTCGTTTGCCAGCGCCAACCGCAATGCGGTGGACATGGACGCCTTAAAAGCCGTGGAAATCGTCCGTGGTTCGGGGTCGGCGTATTACGGCGGCGATGCGATGGGCGGTACCGTCAACTTCGTCACCAAGGACCCGCGCGATTACTTGAACGTATTCGGCAAGGATTACTACACCGGCCTGAAACTGAATTACAACACTACCGACAACGGCTTCGTGCAAACCGCAACATTGGCGGGTGCCTGGGGCGGCTGGGAAAGCATGGCGCTATTCACTCACAACCAAAGCAACGAAACCGACAATAAAGGCACGGCGGATTTTGCCGACGGCCGTCGCACCACGCCCAGTCCGCAAGAAAACCTCAGCTATAACCTGCTGGCCAAGCTGCTGTACCGTTTTAACGACGACAACGTGTTGCGTCTGACCGGCGAATGGTTGGACAGTCGATCCGATATCGACGCTTTGTATCTGCGCGGTGCCGACATCAGCCTGCGCAACGTCAACAGCATGCTCACCACCGATACCCAATCGCGTTGGCGGCTGACACTGGATCACACCCTGAAGCATCTGGATACGCCGCTGTTCGACGCTGTGCTCTGGAAGTTTTACACGCAAAAATCCGCTACCGGGCAAGTCACTTTGCAAGATCGCACCGCCAACGTGGACGGCAACACACTCACCGAGCGGATTTTCGATTATGCCAACGACGACTTCGGCGGCGAACTGCAACTGGGAAAGGACTTTGTTTTAGGCGATACCGCGCATGCACTGAAATACGGCGGCCAGATCAGTAAAAACAGCATAGCCCAACAACGCGACGGCAGCTACACCTGCGTCAGCGGCTCGGTTAACCCGCGCACCGGACGGCCCAATAACATTTGTCCCAAGGGCCGGATCAGCAAGACCGTGACGCCGGATGAGTTTCCGGTCCGCGACTTTCCGCTCTCCACCGTCACCAAGGCCGGCGCTTATCTTGAGGATAGTATTGGCCTGTTTGATAAACGCATCGAGCTGATCCCCGGCGGCCGTTGGGAATATTTCCGCTTATTGCCCAAGCCTGATTATTTGTTCGATAAAGCCTCCGCGGCAGCGGTTGCCGAAGGCGCCGATCCGGTTATACCCATCATCATCGACGCCAACGCCTTTTTACCCAGATTCGGCGCCTTACTGCACCTCAACGAGATATTCACGGTGCACGGCCAGTATGCGCATGGCTTTCGCGGCCCCAACTTCAGCGAGAGCAATCTCGGTTTTACCAATATCACCGGCGGATACACCAACCTGCCCAATTACAACATACAGCCGGAAACCAGCGTCGGCGCGGAAGTGGGTTTGCGCGGCCAGGGCGCTGCCGGGACTTTCGACATAAGCCTGTTTCGTAACGATTACGACCACTTCATCTATAACGCGGTGATTTGCAACCCGGCGACCGCGGCCTGTCCGCCGTTGGGTTTTACCACCTATCAAAACATCAATAGCCCTGACCCGATCCGCATTCAGGGTATCGAAATCAAAAGCCGGTTTTACCTGGACTGGCTAAATCCCTATTTACAGGGCGCCAGCCTGCTGTTCAGCGGTGCATTTACTGAAGGCATGAATCTTAAAACCCAACGCAATGACGACGATGCCCTAAGACAAATCAGCCCGATGAAAGCCGTCGTCGGTCTGCGCTACGACCAAGCCAGCGGCGACTGGGGCACGGAATTAAACCTGACCTTGGTCGGCGCCAAACAAGCCAATACCGCCCCGGCTGACGCCCTATTTCTGCCCAGCGGTTACGGCGTCATCGATTTCAATGCCTACTACAACGCCAGCAAGCATCTCTCGTTCAATGTCGGGGTATTCAACCTGCTGGATAAGAAATATATCGACTGGGAAGACATCAACACCCGCGCCGGCGATCCGCATACCACGCTGGGCAATTTCGCCGACGCCCGCTACTGGGCCGACCGCTATTCGCGTCCCGGGCGCAATCTCGGCGTCACGGTAAAACTGGCTTTTTGACGGAGAACAATCTGATGACCAAGGGCTACAGGGCCAAGAAAGAGGCGCGGAAAAAACTGGAAACGCTGTTCGACGAATTGCTGGAACACGAGGGCTTCGGCGAATTGCGGATGGAAATGCGGCTGTTAAAGCGCGGGCAAAAGGAAGTGATCATCCATTGCGGCAAACAGTACCGCTACGTGCTGGACTTTCAGGTGCAAGGCACGCCGAACGGCAATCGCGATGGCAACGCACTTCCGGAATGCCGCGAGCCGCACTGAGTTTTAAATCTCCGCCACCGCAAAGGCCAAAGGCCAGCGCGGATAGCCGGCATGGGGTCGAAGCGGCGGACGCTATTTTGACGAAAGCAACGGATCGTCTTCGTGGTGAAGAGATGCGTCAATTTATTTACATAGGAAACCAACCATGAAAACTGCACAAAAACTGACTTTAATCGCCGGCCTGTTAGCCGTTTCCGGCAGCGCTTCGGCTGACTTGACCAATGGTCCCGACCCTTACGCCGCCGGCTACGGCTTCGACACCCCAAGCGAAGCCAGCTGGGGCAACTGGAACCGTGGCGATGCCGGCACGCTGTATGCGGAATGGGACAGCTTCGCGGATAACTCTTATCCCGGCACCCGCACCGCGGCGGCGGATGTGGGCAGTGCCGGCACCACCGATGCCAATATCGGCTGGAACGCCGGCACATTCGCGGCCGGATCGGGCAATTTGTACAGCTTCAGCGTCACCGAGAATTTCACGGCTTCGCTAAGCGGCTCTACCAACAACGAGCCCTTAAGAGCAGCTTTGCAATTCGAAACCTGGGGCGTGCAAATGGACTACAACAGCCTGTTACTGAATGGCGTAGCGCCTACATTTACGACACAAACTTTCTACGATGGCAACTACGAAAGCTCATTCGGCCCGGTCGAGCTAGTGCAATACCTGGCTTATTGGGATCTATCCGGACCGGCAAGCAATTATCTGTTCTCGTTCAATAGCGCCGGACATAGCTTAAGTTTGGGCCAAGTGGCTATCGACATCGGCCCCAGCGCCGATCCCGTAACCAGTGTACCGCTGCCTGCGGCAGTATGGCTGTTCGGCGCCGGCTTCATGGGCTTGCTGGGTTTAAATCGTAAAAAAGGCCTGGCGGCATAAGCACTTACCTGTAAACGCTTTGCAGCCGGGCCGTGCGGCCCGGCTGCAAAGTCCCTAACGTGCGCTGCCTTGGAAACAAACAGCGCATTCGCTTAACGGAGCTCAGCGTAATGGCAAATTCCATGACTAAACAACCCTTATCGATTGCGGACACTTTGAAACAAGCGTGGCAAGACCTGCTCGCCGATCACCCGCATATGCGGATTCGCGATGCCGCGGCGACGTTGGGCGTCAGCGAAGCCGAACTGCTGGCAACCGACTGCGGCAACCGCGTCATCCGATTGCGGGCACACTGGCCCGCGCTGCTGAGCGCGGTCGGCACACTGGGGCCGGTGATGGCCTTGACCCGCAACGCTTTCGCGGTACATGAAAGCACCGGGCTCTACGAGGATATACGCCCTTGCGGCGACGCCATTCTGATAGACGGACACCATATCGCATTATGTCTATCCATCAGTATTTGGCATTCGGGTTTCGCCGTGACCGAGGAAACCCATCTCGGCCCGCGCCACAGCCTGCAATTTTTCGACACGGGCGGCGAGGCCGTGCACAAAATCTATTTGACCGAACATGCCGATGCCGGCCTGTACCGGCGTTTGGTCGACATCTTTCGGGCCGACGATCAGTCGCCCAATCCGGTATTGCCCGCGCATAGCCCTAATCCGCCGCTTGGCGACCTTAAACAATGCGCGGAGTTGCCGGAATCCTGGCGACGCCTGCTACTGGCCGACACTTCCGAGGCTGCCGTCACCGGCCGGATCGGCATGCCGGCGCTACGCGCGCTCATGCAGCAACTGGCGGAACTGATGTTGCCGATACAAGTGCTGGTCGGCAATCCCGGCGCCCTGCAACTGCACGACGGCCCAATTCAAAACCTGAAGATTACCGGACCCTGGTTCAATATCCTGGATCAGCGTTTTAATCTGCATCTTAACGAAATGGCCGTGGCCGGCGCGGACATCGTCCAACTGAGGTACCGGCAACACGCATTAACCGGCCTGTTGGTGCGCGGCCAAAACCAGCAGACCATCGCCTCCGTCTTCGGCGGTTACGACGACACCAACGGCGAAAACGGTTTTTGGCGCGACTTGCTCCTAGCCTCGGCGCTTGCTGAAGGTTCCTAGCTTATTGCGTCGCTACCCAACCCCATAAACCGATACGTTTTATCGATAACGCCATATCAGGAAACCCGCATGAACCAGAAAACCATCGATCTCGAACAAGTCAGAGCAGCCTATACCGCGCTGCCGCAAACATTTTCCTCCGCGCTAATGGCCACGGTCAGCGCTTCCGGGGAGCCCGAAGCCAGTTACGCCGCTTACGTGAGGCACGACGGTCATTATTACGTGTATGTCAGCGAACTGTCGGCGCACACCCAAAACCTATTGCACAACGGCCGGGTTTGCCTGTTGTTCGTCGAGGACGAAGACAAAGCCGCGCATTTGTTCGCCCGGCAACGGGTTACCTATCACTGCTCGGCCGGCGAAATCGACCGCGAGTCCGAAGCTTTCGCCTACATCATGGGCTTATTCGAGGAAAAATTCGGCGCGTTCATGAAACAGTTACAAAACATGCAGGACTTTCATCTGTTCTGTATCCGTCCGCAGCGCGGCAGTTTCGTGCAGGGTTTTGCCAAGGCATTTTCGATAGAAGGCGACGATTTGGGGCAAATCCGTCACGTCAACGATGTCGGCCATAAGGCCCGCGAACCGGCCGAAGCGCCGGCGTAAGGCGGAGCGGCAGCCTAAAAGTCCGGCTGCATTTTTATCGGTATCCCGTTCGGGCTGAGCCTGTCGAAGCCTTGAGTTGAATGCCCTTTGACAGGGGGAACGGGTATTTAAGGGCCGGATTAATAAATCAAACGAAAACCCGAACATGAAACAGACCACATCCCTAATCCATAAACTTGTCAGAGCCGCATCCGTTGCGCTCCTCTGGCTAACCGCCGCCGCGCCTGCCAATGCCGCCGGTCCGAGCCGCATCGTTTCGGTCGGCGGCGCGCTGACCGAAATCGTCTACGCCCTGGACAGTGCCGAGCGTCTGGTCGGCGTCGACAGCACCAGCCTGGCGCCGGCCGAGGCTAAAGCCCTGCCGCAAGTGGGCTACATGCGCACGCTGTCGGCCGAAGGCGTGCTGTCGCTGCGCCCGGACCTGCTATTGGCCAGCGCCCACGCCGGGCCACCGGCGGTGCTGGAGAAATTGCGCGCGGCCGGCGTGCGTATCGAAACGCTGGCCGAGGACTATTCCGCCGCCGGCATTACCGCCAAAATCGGCACTATCGCCGCCTTGCTGGATAAGCCCGAGCAAGGCCGGGCACTGGCCGGCCAGGTGCAAGCCGATTTCGACCGCTTGGCGCAGTGGCGTGCTCAACAGGACGAGCAACCCAAGGTGCTGTTTTTAATGGCAGTCGCCCACGGCGCACCGCTGGCTTCAGGACACGGCACCGCCGCCGACGCGATGTTAACCCTGGCCGGCGCCACCAATGCCGTCGGCGAACTGCAAGGCAACAAACCCATCGGCACGGAAGCGATGGTCGCCGCCGCCCCGGACGTGATTTTGTTAACCGACGTCGCCGCCAACGCCATCGGCGGCCTGGAAGCGTTCTACCGGCAACCCGGCATCGCCCAAACCCCAGCCGGCCGGCAGCGTAAAGTCTTCGTGGTCGATACCCTGGCCTTGCTCGGCTTTGGCTTGCACAGCGGCCAGGCCGTGCTGGAACTGGCCAAACGACTGCACGACGAACCGGCAGTAGCCGCCGACGCGGGGGCCGGCCGATGACTATGCATGCCGCGATGGCGGCGGCCGGACCGCGTCTTTGGTTGAAACCGGCCTTGAGCCGCGCCGGCCTGTGCTGGTTGCTGGCACTGCTGCTGGCCGTCGCCGCCTTGGCCGCGCTGGGCAGCGGCGCAGTCGCAATCTCGGCCGGCCAGGCCGCGGCCATCGTCGCCGACCGCTTCGGTATCGCCCTGCCCTGGCCGTTCGGCGCGGACCAGCAAGCGGTGCTGCTGGCGATTCGCGCGCCGCGCCTGGTGTTGGGTTTGCTGGTCGGCGGCGCCTTGGCTGCATCCGGCGCGGCGATGCAGGGCTTGTTCCGCAATCCGCTGGCCGATCCGGCCTTGATCGGCGTTTCCAGCGGCGCCGCGCTGGCCGCGGTGGCGGTCATTGTTTTGCGCGACAGCCTGTTTGGCGCTGTGGCCGGCGCATTCGGCGCCTATTTATTACCGGTCGCGGCCATCACCGGCGGTTTTGGGGTCAGTTGGCTGGTGTACCGGCTGGCCGACAGCGGCGACCGGCTGGACGTGGCCTCGCTGTTGTTGTCCGGCATCGCCATCAACGCGCTGGCCGGTTCGGCCACCGGCTTGCTGGTCTATCTGGCCGACGACGACCAATTGCGCAGCTTGACCTTCTGGAGCTTGGGCAGCCTGAACGGCGCCGGCTGGGACGGCGTCGCCATCGGCGCACCGTTTTTACTGGCCAATCTGCTACTGTTGCCATGGTTGGCGGATGCCTTGAACGCCTTGCTGCTCGGCGAAGCTGAAGCCGGACATTTGGGCTTTCCGGTGGAACGCATCAAAACCGGCGTGGTGGCCTTGGTCGCGCTCGGCGTCGGCGCGGCGGTGGCCTTGTCCGGCGTGATCGGCTTCGTCGGTCTGGTGGTGCCGCATCTATTGCGCTTGGCGCTGGGGCCGGACCACCGCTGGCTATTGCCGGCGTCAGCGCTGCTCGGCGCCTTGCTGCTGATCGGTTCTGATTATCTGGCCCGCAGCTTGGCGGCGCCGGCCGAAATCCCGATCGGCATCGTCACCGGCCTACTCGGCAGTCCGTTTTTTCTGTGGCTGCTGTTCCGGCAAAAACTGATGGGCCATTAACATGCTGCAAGCCATGGACCTGAGCCTGCGCGCCGGCGCGAAAATCTTGCTGGACGGCGTGACGCTGGAGCTGCGCCCCGGCGAAGTACTGGCCGTGGCCGGCCCGAACGGCGCCGGCAAATCCAGCCTGTTGCGGGCCATCAGCGGCGAGCTGGCGCCTTTCGCCGGCCAGGTGACGATGAACGGCCGGCCGCTGGCGGAATGGCCGCCACAACAGGCGGCCTTGCTGCGCGGCGTGTTGCCGCAAAGTTCCGGACTGGCGTTTCGTTTTACGGTGCGCGACGTGGCCCTGATGGGCCGCAGCCCGCAGCGCAAAACCCACAGTGCTGCGCAAAACCGGGCCATCGCCGAACAGGCGCTGGCGATGACCGATACCGGCCATCTGGCCGAACGCATCTACACCACGCTGTCCGGCGGCGAACGCCAACGGGTGCAACTGGCGCGGGTGCTGGCGCAAATCTGGGAACCGCAAGACCCACTACACCGCTATCTGTTGCTGGACGAACCGACCTCGGCTCTGGACCTGGCCCACCAGCACGCGGTGCTGGCCATCGCCCGCCGCTTCGCCGACGAACAACAGGCCGGGGTGTTGGCGGTCTTGCACGACCTGAATCTGGCCGCGCTTTACGCCGACCGCATCGCCCTGCTGCACCAAGGCCGGCTCGCCGCCATCGGCACGCCCGCGCAAATCCTGAACAGCGAGCTGATCCGGCAAGTATTCGCTTACCCGGTCAGCATCAGTAGTCATCCGCAAATCCCGAACGCGCCGCTGGTGATTCCGCGGCGGCAAGTGGCGCCGGGCTTGTCGGGATAATGAGGTCTGCGGTAATCCCGGATTGTTAACCGATTTAGCGTGTTCGGAGGAATACGTTAACAACGCCGCCAGGGATGGCGGCACCTTACGATTCAATGCCACAGATTTTCCGGCATGGCGATGGTGTTATTGGGAGTAAAATCGAATAAACTGGAAGAGGAAACTGGCCCAGTTGCAATCGGTCGATCCAGTGATTCAAAAACTCCTATTGCTCCGTTACCTGTCGTTGGTTTTGATTTCCGAATGATATACAGACAGAAAAATGTCATGCCGACCAATCAGTAATTGCAAAATTAAGGATTAACTTGCTGATATACGGAAACTGTTTGATTACTACTTAGGCGTCATACCAGAGGCCGCATCATGCCACCCGGACTTACTCCATCAGAACAGTTGGTGAACAAACTCGGCGCAATTAGCTTCCTGCGCCTTTGGACCCACCCAAACCCCGTTGGCAAAGGCGGAAAGGAACTATGTGATTGTTTGGTGGTCTGCGGACCCCACATTATCATATTCTCAGTCAAAGAGATTGAGTACCGAGATACCGGTGACGCTGTTGGCTGGGAACGATGGCAAAAGTCCGCAATTGAAAAGTCAGTGAAGCAGATTTGGGGCGCGGAACGTTGGCTGCAGGTTGCCGACGGCCTGATTCGAAGCGATGGGCGAGAGATCACGCTCCCGCCAAAGAAGGATCGTCGGTTCCATCGGATCACGGTTTCACTGGGAGGGCGGGGCAAAGTCCCACTGAAATGGGGAGATCTTGGGCACGGGTTTGTGCACTTGCTTGACGAGTACAGCTTGGAAGCAACATTCAACGAACTCACTACAGTCACAGACTTTGTCCGTTACCTATCCGCCGCCGAGAGCCTCTTCGAGCGCGGCGCGACGCCTGTCTTCATGGGTGCCGGTGCTGAGGACTTGCTAGCGCTCTATGTCCAGAACGGACCTGACTTTGGACTGTTTGATCCAGATACCGGACAACCAGCTCTTGCGTTTATTCACGAGGGTGTCTGGTTAGCCCTGACCAAAAGCGCCGACTATCTCGCGCGGAACAGGGACTTAGCGTCGTCATATGCCTGGGACAACCTGATCGAGAGCTTTGCTCAGGACTTACTCACCGACGGCATGTTTGACATGTTCCGAAAGGAAGTAACCCAGAACGAGTTGGCGCTCGTCGCAATGGCGCTGCAGCCCCGATGTCACCGAGCGAATCTTGCAGATGCCTTCTTGGAATTTCTTCGCCCCATTAATGCGCGAATAGCCGCACGCCTCATAGTCGCAGACAACGACACTGCGTTCGTCTTCACCACTGGCGACTCGGCGGAACGGGAATTCCGTGGGCGAGAACTGATGCTGCGCTGCCTCGTCGTGAGGGGTCGCTGTAAATCCGTCAAGACTGTAATCGGCATCGCCACGGACCGGCCCAAGAAGGGCAGGCAAGGCCACTCGTCAGACATCGTCTACCTGCACATTCCACACTAGGATCCCGCCGAAACTAAGAAAATCGATGACATTCAGGCTGAACTTGGCTACTTCAAGAATATCAAGTGGCCAGCATAGTCTGGTGGGCAATTTTGCCCACCCTACCTCTGCTCGCAACATCCGCTGGCGTAGGCTGCCGGTGAGCTTGCGAACCGCACCGTTCGCGAAACGGTAGAATTTACTCCTTGCGGTTCGTTACCTCACCGCTAGCCGCGAACCTCCTATCTTTTCACAGCCGGCCCGCCGCATACGCCGCCGAAACCGACAGCGACACGACGCTGCCAACCGTCGAAGTTAAAGCGCAAGCCGCAGGCGATCAGCGTGATCGACCATGCCTAATTCACGGCCCGCCCGCGCAGAACGCTAAACGGGCGGCCGCTTATATCCCAGGCTTGCTAGCCGACATTGTCGATTAAATGTCTGCGACGAATGTTTAAATCTGCTCGGCTTCCATAGACAGTTCGAGACGGGCAAATACAAGATTGGTTATTCAGTCGAAGCCTTGGCTGCTGCAAAACTAAGCAAACAAGACCTACCGCATAATATGAGTTGACAGCGAGCAAGAACTTCCTTAAAGTCCACTCAGCCTTCGCGCAGAAGGCGTATTGCCAGCCATGTCTCCTGACTAGCCAGCCCTCACGGTGCTAATCAATTCATCCAGGGGACCTTATGACCAAATCATTTTTCGCTAGCCGCCATTTCGTTTACGGCTTTCTCACTACAGCCGAAAGCGCCATCGAACAGCTGATTTTTAGCTCTTCGTTATTAACCCAGCCCTTAAACACCGTTAGCCTCCATGCCCTTGAGGGTACTGAAGGGCCAACCAACTCAGGCTTCGGCCCGCTCAGCCCGAACCGGGCACCAAGGATAAATAGGACCGGGTTAATAGCCTAAGCGGCCCAAAAACGCTTCGCTGTCAAACATCGAAATCCGATAGGCAGGACGCATGTTCTCGACGAATCTTTATCGCGCAGAAGCCATGGCAGCGCAGACCGGACGCTTGGAAGGCGACATCCTGCTGGCAAGGTCTTGGTCGTCGTGGCTGGTATTCGCGATTGTATTAACGCTGGTCGCCGCAACCGTTTTATTTATCAGCTTTGCGTCCTACACCAAACGAACCATCGCTATCGGCATGTTGGTCCCAAATGGCGGCGCGATTATTATTGCCACGCCGGCGCCTGGGCTTATTTCGGCCGTTCATGTTGAGGAAGGTCAAACGGTTCATGCCGGAGACACCTTATTTACGTTAAGAGACGAACGCCATCTTTCTTCATTCACAAACCGGTCGGACGCCAGCGGAGCCCGATACGCCGATCAACTTGAAGCGGCACTGCGCGCGGAAGAGGAAGCCAATCTCCGGGAAAAGCGCCAATTAAGCACCCTGCAAGACAAAAATAATTCGGCACTATCCAGACAGTTGGCGGCAATACAAGTATCGATTGCCGACGCCAAACAACAGATAACTCAGCATCAGGAAAGATTGTTCCTGGCGGAGCAGCGCCTGAATAAGCATCGCGGCCTGGCGGCATCCGGCTTTATTGCAAAAGATAAATTGGACGAGGAGCTGGACAACCTGACGCTATTGCGTGCCCAAGCATCGGATTTAAAGCGGGATTACGACGAACTCGAGCGAAAAAAATTGGAGCTGGAGGACGAAAAACGCATCGCACCGGAAAAAACCCAAATCAGCATCGCCAATATCGACCAAGACTTAAGCATACTCCGCCAAAAAATCCAGGAAACCCATATTCAAAGCCAATTGGCTATCGTCGCCCCGATTGACGGCATGGTCACCGGTATTAGCGTGCACCCCGGCCAAATTTCGGATAAGGATGCTTTGGCAACCTTGCTTGGCGATGGTGCGGAACTGACCGCGCAATTGTACGTGACCACGCGCGGCATCGGCTTTGTCGAATCCGGCCAGAAAGTACGCTTGCGTTACCAAGCCTACCCTTATCAAAAGTTCGGCCAGTATTCCGGAACGGTCGCAACCGTCTCGAAAAATCCGGTTTCATCGAAGACCTTACCGAATTTATTCGCCAATTCCCCACCGGACGATTATTACCGCGTCACCGTAAAACTGGATTCGCAGTTTGCCTCGGTGTACGGCGAACCGAAAAGGCTGGTATCCGGCATGATCGTGGAGGCGGACATCGAACAAGATACGCGGCGCTTAATTGAGTGGATGATCGAACCGCTTTACGGATTAACCAAATATAACTAGGGAACGCTATGTCACTGATACATTTCGGCATCGATAGAACACAATTTCTCGAGGCGCATTACCAAAGCCGGTGGTGGCTGAAGCGCCAAGTACTGTCCGAGAACAATTTAAACTGGAAGCATATCGACCAGGCGCTTTACGCCATGGAAAACGCCAATACGCAGATTAAATTATTTAAAGACGGACCGGTCGATCCGAGCCGCTATACCGAGCGCTATTGGGAACTGGGCGAACAACGCACACGTATCGTCAAAGACGTTTTGTACCGCTATTTAACGGACGGTGCGACCTTGGTATTAAACAAACTACAGCTCTACCTCCCGGAAATTAACGACTATTGCATGGACGTGGCGCAATTCGTCGGCGAAAAGACCAACGCCAATGCCTATGCGGCATTCGGCGGCGACGGTTCGTTCGGCAAACATTGGGATACTCACGATGTGTTCGCCTTGCAACTGATCGGACGCAAAAGATGGCGCCTCTATCAACCCACATTCGAATTGCCTTTAAACCATCAAACCAGCCTAAACCATAAAGCGGAATGCCCGGCGGAACCGGTGCTGGATACGGTATTGGCGGCCGGGGATTTGCTGTATATCCCAAGAGGCTGGTGGCACGAGGCCCTGCCTATCGCCGGCGACGAGACGTTTCATATCGCCATAGGCACCTTCCCGCCTAAATTATTGGACTACCTGCTTTGGCTATGCGGCAATCAACTGCCGGACCGGATTGAAAGCCGGGGGTCTATCAACCCTTATCTCAATACGACGGACCTTATTGAAGGTTATATCCCGCTGTTACAAAGCACGCTAGCCGAACCGGAAAATCTCCATAATTTTTTCATCGCTTTTACTGAACAACAAAGAGTTAAATCGCGATTTAATATTGGCAGTTTGTCTCCAACCGGCATATCGGATAACACCGCCCTTCTGGGCAATAAAATTCGAATAAACTCGTTCCTACCCATATCCAACGATCAGAAAACTTTATTAGCCAACGGCTTCAAGATAAATCTCGACACCGAAAGCGCCGACTTCCTTGCCGGCATCAGTTCAGCCGATAACTTGCCGGCCAATAAAAATTCTAAGCAATTATCCGACAAGGAGAGTCAATTGTTGAAAATATTATCGACATTAGACCTTATAGAGTTACTTTAGATAATTATTTAAAAATTAGTTATATAAATTTTATTCAAGGAGATAAATATATGCGTGAATTAACTATTTCGGAAATGGAGATTGTCAGCGGAGGGGTTGACTGGGATGAAGTCAGCGGTGGTTTAGCATTTGTAGGAACCGGCATTGCACTAGTTGCGGCTGCACCTGAAGTGGGTGCTGTAGTCGTTGCAACCGGGGCGGCTGCCGTAATCTTAGGTGGGTTTGCCATAGGAGATGGCTTAGTTGAAGGCGGTGCTTTGAGTAGCGGTGGCGGGGAAGATGGCGATAGAGGCTAATAATCATTCGCTCCCACATTTATCAACTTAACATGACATTATTGCGACATGAACGAGACACAGACTTATTTATTAGTTTTCGGCGTTATCCTTGTGATGATTACAACCATTATAGGAAAATCAAAATTTATTAAACCCAGCTCAGAAACAATAAGAAAGAAAGCGCTTTGGATTAGTTTATCAATTATTTATATCAACGCCTTGACTCATTTTACCATTAAACTTTTATCGTAAATATATTACCTAACCCCATAAAATCCGCCACACCAAAATGTTCGGCATTGCTTATAAGACTGGGCCTATTGATTATTTAAACTATCAGCACTGCGAACCATTATCGCAATCCACCTTGAATCAACAACAAAAGCATTGAGAATCGGTGGCCGGTAAAATCAAATATACCTATTAATTAAAAGATAAGGAGATAGAAATGCGTGAATTGACAATTCGTGAAATGTCTGTTGTCGGCGGAGGTATATCAGTCGGCGATCAAATCCAAGGCGGAACTGTTATCGCCACCGGGGGTGGCTTTACAGCTGCGCAAGCTGCTGCGGTTGGCAGTGTCATAGGTGTTGCTGTCGGTGTTGTAGGCGTTGGGCTGGGATCTTTTCTTCTGGCAGACGCCATGCTCAATGATGGAGCATTATTTGCACAAATTCAGCGAGAATTACATGGTGAAGATGGCGACGGTTAGTAAGTTTTGGAGGGTTACTTTACCGATTATTTATTGAGGATGGCGCAATGATTTATCTTTTTATTAGTTTATTTTTTTCTGCAATGGCCTCTGTTATCTCTCTTGAAATGGTGATTAAAAGTCAATTACGTAAAGACAAGGACGCTATGACAAGATTTCAGTTTTTACTTCATTTTCTGAATTCGATAGCTATTTGCTTAATTGCATGGTTTATATTAAAAATTTGATAAAATAAAAAATGGCTTGCCAAAGCCATTTTCACATCCGCCCTATATTAATTTTTTCTACCTAAACTCATCATGAAAAATCACCCATTTTTAATTTCAGTTACCTCGGCTTTTACCCTATTATCGGCACTTACGGTATTAGCATTCGTATTTCCAAAAGCCACTGCAGATATCAGCTCTCATCTCCATGGCGAAGAAGCGGTTATCTTGTATATCGCCTTCTTTTTGATATTTATGGCAGGCGTTTTTTATTTTAAAAAAAACCAAGATAACATAGAAAGATTGTTCTCAGGGAGACAAACTACCGAATTCGTGTATCGACGCGATATAACAACTTACTTAATGGCAGGATTTATTTGTGCCGGCGCGTCTTCAGAATTAGTTACCCAAGACAAAGCACTGCACGACAAGATTGTTATGGTCTCTGGAGTATTTTTATTACTGAATATCATAGCTGTTATTTATCGAAGATTTTGGCCGTCAACAAAGCCATTTCTATAATACTTCCTCAGATATTGGATGAAGCTTAATTCCCGCCTAGCGAGTCGGATTGCCTATCAATATTCATCCGTATGAGATTTCAAATATGGCGCATCTCTGTTGTATTTATTGACGTGTATCTCTCTAAGTTTCGTTATTGCCGCCCGATATTTAATTAACCTCGACTTATCCAACCCTAGAAAGGAATCTTACCTATGAATCGTACCCGCTCGACCTTAATAGCATGTTTAATACTAACTCTCGTCAACGTTGGTAGCGGGCACGCCACGGAAAATAATACAAACAGCGCCGCCGCCGAGAAATACGGCGCGATCGAACGGCAATTCGAGAACGGTTTCCGGGCCTTGTTGGTTCCCGATAGTAAGGCCGAGCAGACGGCGGTGACGCTGGTGTATTTCAGCGGTTCGCTCGCCGATCCCGTGGGAAAGTCGGGCCTTGCGCATTTGCTGGAGCATCTGCTGTTTAACGCGCCGACGACGCCGGACAATCATTCGCTGGTGAGCGAGCTGGCGCGCCGCAACATTGCCTATAACGGCAATACCAATTTCGACCGCACTATCTACCACACGGCCTTTTCCAGCGACCAGCCCACGCTGAACTGGCTGCTGCAACAAGAAGCCTTGCGCATGCATAAACTGACGATTACGGAAACGGATATTGCCAGGGAATTACCCGTGGTATTGCGGGAAAAAGAGCTTGGCGATAGCAATCATCAGCAAAAATTAGCGCAACAAATACTGCCGGTTGTTACTCGCTTTGCCCCCTATGTACGCCCGCCGATAGGTAACGAAGCTGAATTACGCGGTATCGCCATCGAAGACGCTCAGGCTTTTTATCGGACCCACTATCGTCCCGACAACGCGCTGTTGATCATTACCGGTCGATTTGACGTTGCCGAAACCTGGAAGCAATTGGCAACTCATTTTGGTGAGATTAAGTCGCCCAAAATCGGACCACCACCCGCATTCCAGGCGGCGTCCGGACAGGAGAGTAGCGACTTGCAACGGAGTTTTCGCGGCGAAGGCGATGTTGCTTCCGTCTCGTTATTTTATCCGTTACCCCATTCGTTCGATGCCAAGCATGTAGCAGCGATGGGCCTACTGAGCGGCTTGCTGACCGGTTCGCCAGCCAGTCGCTTACATGAATCGCTGGTTAGTGCCGGACAGGCAGCCTCTGTCTCGGCTATGCCCTTGCTATTGCGCAATGCGGGTGCATTCGAAGTCACTGCGCTGCCGCTGACAGCCGATAGCGAAGCGTTGGAACAACTCCAACACACCTTAGCAGAACAAGTGCATTCGCTGGGCGATACCGCGTTCACGGAAAAAGAACTGGAACGCACCAAAAACTTGATACGCAACGAAGCTTTACACGTGCAATCTCAAGCCGCTGCTTTTGGCTACCGTTTGGCGGAATTTGCCTCCCTCGGCGACTGGCGGCTGTGGTTCGAGAGTATCGACGCGGCCCAAGAAATGAATTTGGCGGAGATTCAGCAAACGGCCAAAACGCTTTTCCAGCAGTGTCTCCCGGTTGCCCAGTTGATGAGCAGTCGGCATGCGGCAAGTGTCACGGCGCGGAAAGAAGCCCTCGTACCGCAGGCAACAAGCGCCGAACCATCCCCCGCGTCCGCGCCTGCAAGCGTGCCGGAAACCGCGAGCCCGGCGGCTAACGATGCGACGGCGGCGGCTATTAATGCGCAAATCGAGCGCTTTAGCATTAACGAGTCGCTGGCGGTTGCGCTCTGGCCCAAGCCTACACCGACCGGCCGGGTGCAGGGACAGTGGAATCTGCGCATGGGCACGGCGGACAGCATGCTTGGCAAACGTATGTTGGCGGACCTTACCGGCAGCCTGTTGGCGCACGGTTCGGCCAGTTTAGATCGGCAACAACTGTTTGATCGCTTGGTGGGTTTGGATGCCCACTTGTCGATGACGCCGATGGAGGACCGTTTGGCGATTCGCTTCGATCTGCCCGCTCAATCGTTGCCGGAATTTCTGGGCGTTCTGATCGATGTTCTTCGCCATCCGGCATTGCCGGAGCAGGGATTCAAGGAAGTCGGCAATCAGTTGCGTGTCGCCTACCAAAGCCAGAGCGCCAAACCGCAAGTCGTCGCGGAACAAGCCTTGACCGCACTCACCAGCCCATACCCTATCGGCGACATCCGTCGCGAACCCGGCATGGCCGAAGCGCTCGCCGCGTTGGAACGCATCGAATTGAACGATATAAAAACCTTCCACACCGATTATTACGGCGCGAACGGGGAGTTGATGCTGTCCGGGGAGTTTAATGCCGACGCAACACGCCGGCAGTTGGAAGGCCTGTTAGGTCCCTGGCGCAGCAAGCAGGCCTACCAGCGGCCGCCGCTACCTTACACCGCTTTGGTACCCGGCCGGCATGTCATGACCGTAGCCGATGGCGCGCACGGCATTTACACGGCACAGCTTAGACAGCCGTTGCAAGCGGACGAGACGGACGCCCTGGCTTTAATGCTGGCGAATGTCGCGCTGGGCGAGGATGCGCTGCAATCCCGCCTCGGTCGCCGCCTGCGTCAACAAGAGGGTATTTCCTACGGTGTGGCCAGCAAGATCAGCGCTTCCGCCTTCGAACCGCGCGCCACCCTCACCGTCACAGCAAGCTATGCGCCGGCCCTGCGGCAACAGCTCGCCAAAGCCGTACACGAGGAACTGGCGCTGCTGGTTAAAGATGGCCTCAGCGCCGCGGAATTCGACAGTGCAAAAGAGAACTGGCGCCATCGCAACGACCTGAGCAAACTAGATCATGACAAGCTGTTCGGCAAGCTGAATCTGCTATTACGCTTACGCCGCGACATGCACTACTACGCCGACATCAATGCCCGCGTTGAAGCCTTGACGCTGGCCCAGGTGAATACGGCGATTGCCCGCCACATCAATCCCGATCAGTTGCTGGAAGTGTTTGTCGATACCAACAATGAAGCACCTTAAGCACTCGCACCATTCGTCGTACTTGCAAACCACCGCGACCGAATGCGGCTTGGCCTGCGTAGGCTATGTCGCCGCCTGCCACGGTGCCGCACACAGCATGAGCGACTTACGCGCCAAGTATGCGGTGTCGCTACGCGGCTCCACGCTGATGGATTTGGTCGGTATTGGGGCGGCGCTCGGGTTCTCGTGCAGACCGCTACGCCTGGAATTGGCGGAACTCGACCAACTCAGTCTCCCCTGTATTTTGCATTGGCAAATGAGCCATTTTGTCGTGCTAAAAAAAGTGGGGCGCGGCCGGGTGCTGGTGCACGACCCGGCCAAGGGCGAAAGAGAGATTTCTCTAGCCGAAGTCAACTCACTGTTCACCGGCGTGGCGTTGGAGCTTACGCCTTCACCGGCGTTCGAGCGTATAACGCCCAAGCCGCGCATTCCCATCGCCAAACTGGTCGGTAAAGTCGATGGCCTGATACGGAGCTTGACGCAAATTGCGGTATTGGCCGTTGCCATGCAATTATTCGCATTGCTAACACCGATCGTTGCCCAATGGATAGTAGACGGCGCTATTGTCTCCGGCGACCGGGATTTCCTGTTGGTATTAGCCTTGGCCTATGCCTTGATTGCCGTGATTAAAATCGTGTTGGAAGCCGTTAGAAGCTGGCTGGCCATCGTGCTGGCGACACAATTCAATCTGCAATGGGCCGGCCGCATTATCGGCCACTTGTTAAGACTGCCCGTGCATTGGTTCGAACTACGGCATACCGGCGATATCGTATCCCGTTTTCAATCGATGCAAGCCATTCAACAGACGCTGACCGGCAAATTAGTCGAAGTGGTCCTGGACGGCGGATTCGGTTTAATTGTCCTGGCGGTGATGTTGCTGTATAGCCCCACGCTAAGCGCTTTCGCCGTTGCCGCCGTATTGGCCTATCTGCTGATCCGCGTTTTGCCCCATGGGATTTATCATCGATTAACCGATGAAGCACTGGCGCACGAGGCCAAGGCGCAAAGCCATTTCCTGGAAAGCATTCGCGCCGTTCACACCACAAAGTTGGCGGGTTTGGAAGAGCAGCGCCGGGCGCGCTGGCTGAATTTGTTAGTGGCCGGCGTTAATAAGCGCATTGGCGCGCAAAAAATGTCGCTGGGATTTTCGCTCGGTTATAGCGCGGTGTTTGCCGCCGAAGCCATCACCGTCCTAGCAGTCGGCGCCACCATGGTCATGGACAACGCACTGACCGTCGGCATGCTGATGGCGTTTATTTCCTACAAGGACGATTTTACCTCGCGGATGCAACGACTAATCGACAACCTGATGTCCATGCGCATGGTCAGTCTGCATGTGGAGCGTTTGTCCGATATTGTCTTGGCGGAAAAAGAGCATACCGACGGCTACGCAGCAGACAAAGTCATCAACAGAAAGGATTTCAGCCCCACGATCAAGTTTAAAAACCTGGGCTTTCGCTACGGCGCGAATATGCCGTGGGTATTTCGCAATTGGCATTTGTCCATCCGACCCGGCGAACATATCGCCATCGTCGGCGCGTCCGGTTGCGGAAAGAGCACCTTGGTCAAACTCTGCTTGGGTCTGCTGGAACCGACCGAGGGCGTCATCGAAATCGACGGCATGCCTTTAAGCCAATTCGGATTGGCCAATTGGCGTCGGCTGGTGGGAGCGGTACTGCAGGAAGACCAATTATTCTCGGGGAGCCTTCAAGAAAATATTTCCGGATTCGACTTACAAACCAATTTCGATCTGCTGAAACAAAGCGCTCAACTCGCCGGCATCGACCATGAAATCGAGGTTCTACCCATGCGCTATCTATCCCAGGTTGGCGACATGGGCAGCAGTTTCTCCGGCAGGCAAAAGCAACGGCTCATTATTGCGCGGGCGCTCTATAAGGTGCCGTCAGTACTGGTCCTGGACGAAGCAACCAGCCACTTGGATGTCGAAAAAGAGCGGAAGGTGAATTTGGCAATCAATTCGTTAAGCATCACCCGCTTAACCATCGCCCATCGGCCGGAAACCATAGGCATGGCGGACAGAGTCGTGTCTCTGGATGCCAGCATACACAGCGAAAGCAGAATGGGTAGTTTCTGAAGGTTATTCCGCCATCCCGCTATCTTAGGCAAACCTCCGGGGAATTTTCCGGCAAGTGCGGTTTCGCTAATTGAGTCTGGTGCTGGATTTAACCACTGTAAAGCCGGCGCGTTTGCTTTTGTCTTTTTGACCGGCTCTGGCCTGGTGCGCGGCTTCGGCCATGGTGTCGGCAAAGCTCAGAAAATCCGCCACTTCCAGGCGCAATGACATGTTCTGCAGATGCAGGTGGACGACGCCGCATTCGCGGCAAATCAATACCTTGCTTAAGGCCGTCGCCGCCAAACATTCGTGGGTACAGGGTTTGTTGCTCATAGGTTTACTCCTTCAAAAATCGTCAGGGATTGGGTAAAAAACTTTTTAAGCGGACTAAAGCTCGGGATTTACTAAACCACGATTGAGCTTGGCTTTTGCCTGAGACAGGAACATTTTCCAAACGATTTGTTTCGACCCTAAATCAAGACATCGGAAATCCGTGGCATGGATTTCGCCTTTTTCGACCAACGCCGCCAAAACTTCCGGAGCGATTGCCAAGCGCACAGCCTCAGGTTCTCTAAATAAGGGGAATAATCTTTTCACGTCGCGGCAGCTGATTTTTAATCTGACTCAAATGATAATTATTCTCATTTGAAAAGTAAAGTATTTCTTCCTCCTTGAAATTTCAGCCATTAACTCGCCGTTGGTTTTGCAGCCTAAAGGCTAATTTCCGCAAGCCTTTAGGCTACCAAGCTCGCGAAACGGCTGGAATGCGCTCAAAGATTTAAGCCTATCCAAGCTTTGATTTCGAATTGGGAAACAGTCTGCACGCAAATTCCGGAGTTGACATTAGTCTCAAAAAAAATAAAATGAGAATCGTTATTATTTGAGAATGATCTTATTTCTTGGCTTTTTGGAGCCGCATATCTCGAATAGCGATCAATAACCGACGGACAATAACTGTCGGTTCGTAAAATCTTAGCCACCCAGCATTCCCAGCCAGGCAGCCAGCACTATTTATTCAGTTACGGGAATACTATGTCTGCAAACCATTCGACCACGAAAAAAACCACCCCTGCCAAGTGGCGCTTGGGGGCTTTATTGCCGCTGGGCGCGGCTCTGAGCGGGGCGGCATTCGCCGCTGACCCGGCCGCCGACGTAGCGGCCAACAATGATCAAGAAGTGGTTTTGGAAGACGTTAAGGTCAAAGCCAACCGCGAAAAACAGGCCATTCGCTTCAAAGCCGACACCTCGACCACCGGCAGCAAAACCGAGATGGCGCTGCGCGACATTCCGCAATCGGTCAGCGTGGTAAAAAAAGAACTGATCGAGTCGCAAAACGCCTTCAACCTGCGCGATGCCTTACGCAATGTCAGCGGCCTGACCATTGCCGCCGGCGAGGGCGGCCGTACCGGCGATTCCATTACCTTGCGCGGCTTCGCGGCCAGCTCCGACCAATATCTGGACGGGGTCAAAGACAACGGCCAGTACACTCGCGACACCTTTTTCATCGAAAGAGCCGAAGTGCTGAAAGGCGCATCGTCAATTTTATTCGGTCGCGGCGCCACCGGCGGCGTGATCAATCAAGTAGCAAAGAAGCCCACCGGTAAAACCGGGATTAACGGTAGCTTTACTTATGGCTTGTACGATTTCAAACGCACCGCCATCGACGCCGAAACCCAATATCAAGATTTATCGGCCCGGCTGAATGTAATGTACCAGGATGCCGACTCCTATCGCGACTACAACTACAGCAACCGTTGGGGTATCGCGCCTTCGTTCAAATGGGACATTAGCGCCGATACCGATTTGACGCTAAATCTGTTGCACCAGCAGGATGAAGGCGTGTTCGATTACGGCGTGCCTATGTATCGAGGCCGGCCGGCTGGCGTGCCTATCAACACCTTTTACGGCTTTACCGATAACCGGATGATGGACACCGATGTCAATGTGGCCACCGTGGCGTTAACCCACCGTTTCAACCAGGATTTCTCGGTTAAAAACACGGTCCGCTACGGCGATTACGAACGTAAATACCTGACCCATCTGTATTCCGGCGCGGCGGCCTATACCGGCGCCAATGCCGGCACCATCGCCCGTTCGCAAGCCTTGCGCCTGAATACCCAGGAAAACATCTACAACCAAACCGACTTTGTCTACAAAAAGCCCTTGTTCGGCTTTAACAATACCTTGATGTTCGGTAGCGAATTCGGTTGGGAAGAATACGATTACAAATCGAAAAACTCGACTGGCGTCAGCCGGGTGTCGATATTCAATCCGCGCCTTACCGCCAGTACCACCGGCTTGGCGTACGACTTCAGCGGCACGCTGGACACCAGCCGTCTGACCCAAGCCCAAACCTACGCGGGTTATGTGTTGGACCAATTCGAGATCAATCCGGAATGGAAATTACTGGCCGGCACCCGCTACGATGTGTTCGAGGCGCAACAGACAGATCGGATAGGCAGCGCCGACTTCAATAGCAGCGTCGATCAATGGAGCCCGCGCGGCGGCATCGTCTGGCAGCCCAGCAAAGCTCAGTCTTACTATTTCAGCTACGGCAAGTCGTTTAATCCGTCTGCGGAAAGCCTGAGTTTGTCGGCCAACAACGCCAACCTGCCACCGGAGCAGAATCATAACTATGAGATCGGCGGCAAATGGGAACTGTTCGACGGCAAATTATCGGCCACCGCCGCCCTGTTCCGCCTGGAAAAAACCAATGCCCGCACCACCTCGCCGCTGGATGCCAATCTGCAAATCCTCGCAGGCGAACAAAGTACGGACGGCTTCGAAGCCGGTCTGGCCGGCGAAGTGTTGCCGAAATGGGATGTATCGCTGACCTATGCGTATCTTGACTCGAAAATCAGCAAATCCACATCAACAGCCACCGGCTCGGTCAGCGGCTTAGTGAAATCGTTCGAGGGGATGACGGCCGTCAACGTGCCGGAACACAGCGGCGTAGCCTGGAGCACTTATCATCTAACAGACAACTGGGAGATCGGCGGCGGCGTGTACTACGCCAGCCACCGTTATGCCGACAGCGTCAACGAAGCGGTATTACCGGGTTACGCCCGCCTGGACGCAGTGGTGGCCTATCATCAAAAACATTACGACGTGCAACTCAACGTGTTCAACCTGACCGATACCGTCTACTACGAATCCGGACAAACCAACTCGGCCTTGCCGGGCACGCCGGTATCCGGGCAGTTGACGGTGAGCTTTAAATACTAAACTCGACGTGTGCGAACGGTTAAACAACATCCGCTATTGGTGAGATGGTTTAACCGTTCCGCCCAATCCGCAACCCCCTTATTTGCAATTGCCATAGCCCGCTTTTGGACCCCGACTCATGAACACCGCAACCGACTCATTATTGACGCCAGCCAACCGCCCGCCCAAGAAAACCAACGGCGGCTACTTGTTTTTACCGAAAAGTCTATCGCGCGGCGCCTTTCTGAAATGGCTGCGCCGCACCCATGCCTGGTTCGGGCTGTGGGGCGCGGCGTTGGGCTTGCTGTTCGGCTTTACCGGGATTTTAATGAATCATCGTGACATCTTGAAAATTCCGATTGGCCGCATGGAACAAAAAGAAATTCAGCTGGCCTTGCCGGAACCTCATCCCGCGGACCCAAAAGCAATGGCAACCTGGCTGGGTGAAACGCTGAGCATCGATACGTCCCACGCCAAAATCCGCAAGGAACCCGGTAAAACCGTGACCTGGAACAATCAGCCGGTTCAACAGCCGGCCTCCTGGCAGATCAACGTGCGCAATCCGCAAAAACTGTTGTCTGCCGACTATTGGGAAGGCAACGCCTTTGTCACGGTCAAGCAAGGCGAGGCCAACCTGTTGACCACTTTGAATAATCTGCACAAAGGTACTGGCATGGGCGTGGGCTGGGTGCTGTTGGTGGATACCTTGGCGGGCGGTTTGATCCTGCTAGCCTTAACCGGTACTTTATTGTGGACCAGGCTGCACGGCAACCGTTTGGCCGCCGCCGGCTTAGGGCTGGGCTCCATGAGTTTGGCGGTGTTTTTTGCCTTGCAAGCCATCTCGGGTTAGACCATGTTGATCCAAATTCCAGAAGTCCTATCCCCTGCCGAACTACAACAGCTCGGCGATATGCTGGCCGACGCGCCTTGGGCGGATGGCCGCATCACCGCCGGCAGCCAGTCGGCACAGGTTAAAAACAACTGGCAACTGCCGGAGCAAACCGAGCAAAGTCAGGCCGCCCGTGCCATTCTGCTGAATGCGCTGAATCGCAATCCCCTGTTTCTGTCGGCTGCTCTGCCGAAAAAGATTTTCCCACCTTTGTTCAATCGTTATGCCGGTGAACACAACACCTTCGGCAACCACATTGATAACGCCATCCGCCACTGCCCGATCAGCGGCGAACGGGTGCGCACCGATTTGTCGGCGACGATTTTCCTGGCTGAGCCCGACAGCTACGACGGCGGCGAACTGGTCATCGAAGATACTTACGGCGAACACGCCGTGAAGCTCGCGGCCGGGGACATGCTGCTGTATCCCGGTTCCAGCCTGCATCGGGTGGAACCGGTGACGCGCGGCGCGCGGCTGGCTTCGTTCTTTTGGCTGGAAAGCATGGTGCGGGAAACCGAACGCCGCCGCCTGTTATTTGAAATGGATATGGCTATCCTGGAATTGCGCAACACCCAAGGCGACACCGCGCCGACCGTCAACCTGACGGGCTGTTACCACAACCTGCTGAGGATGTGGGCGGAGGTGTGAAACCCTCCTGATAGTTTATTCCGGCTCCTATATAGACCCAGTATCGTCATCCCTCGAACGCGGTAACCTTAGCGCAGCTCTTTTGGCCCTGGGCGGCGCGGGGCCGCTGATATATCAGGACCGGGTAACAACAAACTGCGTCAGCTTAAGTCCTCGTGCCACTGCCGTTGGCATAGCGCTGAAAACTTTATCTTCATCCCGCCCGCCAACGACCAACGGCATATCCCCTCCTCCCCTATTTGGCCCTCACGCACAGCACATTCCATCGCACCTGTGAGCGCAGAACGCTGTCCGTCAACAGATTGACCTATTGACCAGCCTTTTCTTGCGTTCACCATTTCTATTAAGGCGGGCAGCATGATACTTGCGGGCCGGAATGGCCAGCACCTTTAAGCCCCTGACAAAGTAGAATGCATAAATGCTACAAAAACTTTGTGATAAATCGATGCTGCGCTACATTTGCAGCTGAAGAATTAACCCGAGAGACACGCTGTCTCTTGCTATGCCCCATTTGCTACAGAATGAAAAATACCTTTTACCCCGTTTGGATAGGCGCGCTGTGCTTGGCTATTCATACGGAGATTGCTTCGGCCGATACCGATTTAACCGAGTTGAATTTAGAAGAACTGCTATCGGTAAAAATCACATCCGTTTCCAAAAAAACCCAAGCGCTAGGCGATGCGGCGGCGGCGGTATTTGTGATTAGCAACGACGACATAAAACGCGCCGGCGCCACTAACATTCCTGATGCGCTGCGTCTGGCACCCGGTATTGACGTGGGCCGCATCGACGCCAACAAATGGGCCGTCAGCTCGCGCGGTTTTAATGGCCGGTTTTCCAATAAATTACTGGTGCTGATCGACGGTAGAAATATCTACACACCGGCTTTCTCGGGTGTGTATTGGGAAATGCAGGATGTCATGCTGGAGGACGTGGAGCGCATCGAGGTGATTCGCGGCTCCGGCGCAGCGCTATGGGGAGCCAACGCCGTGAATGGCGTGATCAACATCATCACCAAACATGCCGCGGATACCCAAGGCGGCTTACTCAGCGCCGGCGGCGGTAGCGAGGAACGCGGATTCGGTGCATTCCGCTATGGCGGCAAACTCAACGAAAACACCAGCGGCCGCGCCTATCTCAAAGGTTTTGATCGTGACTCGCTCAGCAGAGCCAACGGCCAGCCAGCCGGCGATGCCTGGAGCAAAATGCAAGGCGGCTTTCGCATCGACTCAGACTGGTCGGCCGCCGACTCCGCCACCGTACAAGGCGATGTTTATCATAGCAATTTAAACCAGCAAATCGGATTAGCTACGTTCACCGCGCCTTATCGAGAAACGATTGCCGACCAGGTACAAGCCACCGGCGGCAACTTGCTGGGCCGTCTACAACACCGCATCTCCGATACGTCAAATTACGCCCTACAACTGTACTTCGACAGTTACGACCGCAGAGAAAGTTTTATTGAAGAAGAGCGTTATACCGGCGACGTCGATTTTCAACACCGCTTTGCGCTAAACGACTGGAACGACATCATCTGGGGAGCGGGTTATCGGTATACCTATACCAAAGAAAACCAAGTGAAGCAGACCTTAGTTAATTTCACGCCACCTCAACGCGGCGAGAGTTATTTCAGTACCTTCTTGCAGGACCAATTAACCTTGGTGGACGAGCAACTATGGCTGACGCTGGGTTCCAAACTGGAGCACAACGATTACACCGGCATCGAAGTGCAACCCACCGCCCGCCTGCTGTGGGGACCTGACCCCAATCACCGGCTGTGGGCCGCTATTTCCCGAGGCGTGCGCATTCCGTCGCGGGTGGATGCGCATATGGAGTTAATCGGCCAAGTCGTACCGCCGCTGACCAGCCCCAACAGCACACCTTTACCGCTCGCCCTCGCGGTAACCGGTTCCAACGCTTACCAATCCGAAGAGGTGCTGGCCTACGAAACCGGCTATCGATACACCCCCAGCAACAGCTTCTCCCTAGATGTATCGTTGTTTTATAACGATTATCAAAATCTGCGCTCCTATCATCCTGGAGCGATAGACCCGGCAAATGTGCCGTTTTTTATCAAACAGCCTTTGATCATCGACAATACCGGCAAAGGCAAAACCTATGGCGTGGAAACCGCAGTAGTTTGGAAAATGCTGGATTGGTGGCGCTGGGACCTGAGTTATAGCGTGTTGAAAACCGAGCTGACCAGCAATCCCTATTACCAGGAAGCAGTATCGCCGCAGCACAAAACCTCGTTGCGCGCGATGCTCAATCCCATACCGGACATTACCCTGGATGCCTGGCTGCGATATGTGGACAACGCCAGCGCCTTTACCTTAAGCGGGCCGGCATACATTAAAGCCTACACCACCCTGGATTTGCGTCTGGCCTGGAAGCTCAATCAAGCCGTCGAATTATCGCTGGTCGGCCAAAACCTGTTGGACAACCAACATCTGGAATACATTCAGGAAACTTTCACCCAGGCTGCCGAAGTGCAACGCGGCGTTTATGGCAAAGTGGTTTGGGAGTTTTGAGTTTGTAGTAAAACAACTGCGCCGAGCTAGTAAGCGACACGGCCCTTGAACTTACCAAAGCAGTAATACCGCTCAGCGAACCAAGTCCGGCAACTGGGCTCCCGCCTGTGCGGGAGCGACAATATTTGAGTACGGATCACTGATCGCTGGTTTTTAGGCAATGTGCTTCCTCGTGCGGCAGGCCATCGACAAGTTCGCCGGCCAGATAGGCGGCCACTGCTTGCAAAGGCGATGTCTCGCTGGTGGTATGCAGCTCAGTATTTCTCTCCAGCAGGTTCCGCTTCACCCCGTCTCCCGCCGACCCGGCAATCGCCACATCAACATAATGCAGCGGATGCCGATTGCCGTCGCCGCGCACATGCCATTCGTGCAGGCTGCCAATCTCAGTTAAATCGAGCGTCCAGGCCAAACTTGCCTCAGCTGCATTTCCGGCAACATAGACCAGCCAGCGCGATGCCCGGCCGGCATGCGGCGCAATATTCCCCTCTTTTTCAACAGCCACGGCAATTAGTATTTCGTTCATCGATTCGGCACCTTTATAACCAAGAAAATTTCCTGTGGAGTAAACGCCCTCATGTCGAAATAGTCAACGTTAGCGTCAGCCGTTAGCTAATTCAAAGGTACGTCCCGTAAGTCGTCATTTCGGCAGGGATTGCCGAAATCCAGACTGCATGGATAGCTAGAAGCTTGCCGTCCATGGCGCTGGATGCCCGCTCTTGTGCCCTGTGGCTTTTTTTGGGCTAGCTGAGCTATTGCACCGCACCAAGCGCCGCGCCAGGCTTTATAAACCGCAAGGTCATTCGATCACTTTCGCCGATCGCGGCGTATTTATCCCTATCCTTGCTGCCTTGGCTGAATGCCGGCGGCAAGCGCCACACGCCGCCCTCGCGGTCTTTGCTGTCCAACGGGTTGGCATTGATCTCGCTGGCAGCCTGCAATACAAAGCCGGCCGCACCGGCCCAGGCAATCAGCTGATTTTGGCCGATATACCCCGAAAAATCGTCGTCCGCCACATCGCCGTTTGCCCGATGTTCGACCAGCCCCAGCGTACCGCCAGGTTTAAGCACGTCGAAAAAACCTTTGAACATCAATGCCACGCTATCCGCTTCCCGCCAGTTATGGACATTGCGGAACGTTAGCACCACATCCGCTGAAGCGGGTGCGCCAAACGTCGGCTTGGCTTCGTCATAAAGCCGAATCTCCGGACTACCGTATAGGCTTGGTGCAGCACGCAATTTGCGCTCAAGCGCGTTGAGTTGCTTTGCATAATAATGCTTGGCGCTGTTCTTGACGGCACTCTCAGGGTTTATCACCGCGGCGATGTAATGGCCGTTTTCCCGAAGCAAAGGTGCCAGAATCTCCGCGTACCAACCATAACCCGGCGTAATTTCGATCACAGTCTGCTGAGGATTCACGCCGAAGAATGTCAGCGTTTGCAACGGATGCCGCCAGCTGTCGCGGGCGACGTTGGCAGGGTCGCGCCACTTGCCGGCAACCGCTGCTTCCAGTGTCAATACCGGCTCAGTGCCCGTCGCTGTGGAATGTGCGTCCTCCGACGCAGGACAGGCAACCAGAGCGGCGATAACTGCGGTGGCAAGCAGTATTCGAATCACAGTCGCTTCAGCCCTCTTTGCATTCGGCTTATATTCAAGGCAATCCAAAAGACTCCGGCTTTTTAATGCACAGTGCTTCAAAATCAGCCAACGGTATCGGCTTACTGAACAAGTAGCCCTGATATAACTGACAGCCTTGCCGTTCCAAGAATGTCAACTGCTCTTCGGTTTCAACGCCTTCGGCGATACTTTCGATACCCAAGTTATCGGCCATGCCGATGATGGTTTGCACAATCACCGCATCACTTTGGGATACCGTAATATTGCGCACGAAGGACTGATCGATCTTCAATTGGTCTATCGGTAACTTGGTCAGATAGTTCAGCGACGAATAGCCGGTGCCAAAATCGTCCATCGAAAAACGCACGCCAAAATCACGCAGTTGCTGCATCTTCACAATCGCATCGTCAATGTCATCCAGCACCAAACTCTCGGTGAGCTCAAGTTTCAGCCGATTGGGGCTCAAATCGCAGCGCGCCAGGGCAAGCCGCACTTGCTCCACGAAATCATCCTGATGAAACTGTAGGGCGCTGACATTCACAGCAAGCTGTAACTCAGACTTAAGCGGATCGTTTTCCCAGGCTTTGAGCTGCGCACAAGCCGAGTCCATGACCCATTTACCAATCGGCAAGATCAAGCCAGTGTCCTCGGCCAATGGAATAAATTCCGCAGGCGAAACCAAGCCGCGCTCGGGATGGAGCCAACGTATCAAGACTTCTGCGCCAAGAATCTGACCGGCGCGGTTGACCTGCATCTGGTAATACAGCACCAATTGCTGCTCGCTTAGCGCCACACGCAAATTGCTTTCCAATACCGCGCGGGTTTCCAAAGCGGCCTGCATCACCGGATCGTAAAACAGCAGCTTGTTACGGCCGCCGCGTTTGGCTTGGTAAAGCGCGGTATCGGTGTATTTCAGCAATTCCTCTGCCGTAATATGTTGGTTGCGAAACATGCAGATACCCATGCTGGCGGAGCAATGGTGATCGTATCCCTGCAACGAATAAGGCTGATTAATGGCAGCAAGGATTTTACCAGCCAGCATTTTGGTATGGGCAGACGCACGGGTTTCGTCCGCACTTAGACTGTTCAATATCATCACAAATTCGTCGCCGCCCAGCCTGGCGACGGTATCGCCTTCACGCACGCATTCTCGCAGACGCTGGGCAACCTCGATCAGCAGCAAGTCGCCAATCGTATGGCCTTTGGTGTCGTTGAGCGCTTTGAAGTTATCCAAGTCAATAAACAAGGCCGCACCATGCTTATCATGCCGGGCATTGGTGACTATGGCTTGTTGCAGACGGTCGTAAAGCAGACGGCGATTCGGCAGATTGGTTAAGGGATCGTAAAACGCTAGGCGCTCGATCTCGGCTTCCGCCTGTTTTTGAGCCAACGCGCGGCTGAAATTTTCCAAGGCAAAGTTAATATCCATGGACATTTCGACCAACAGGTCGCGCGCCGCATCGTCGAAGGCGTTCGCTTCGTCAGCGTACAGTACGAATGCGCCGACCGCCTGATCGTTTTTGAGTAAAGGCAACGCAGCCGACGCCGCCCAGCCGGCGCGCAAGCCTTGTTCGCGCCACGGCACGGTCATCGGATCGTTAATAAAATCCTGACACCAGCAAGGGCGTTGTTCGCGGATTGCCACGCTGGCGGGACCGCGGCCGAAAGCACTGGCGGCATCCATGCACATATCGATAGTAGCCAACTCTTCCGCGCCTTCCCCAAAACTGGCGACCGGGCGTATCGAACACTGATCGGCCGCAAACACGCCAACCCAAGCCATTTTCATACCGCCAAACTCCACGGCAGCACGGCAAATTTCCAGAAACAGTTCGGTTTCGTCGGCACTGTGGACGATGGCTTTATTGCAATGACTCAAGGCCGCATAGAGCTGCATGTGGCGTTGGACTTTCGCTTCTGCTGCTTTACGCTCGGTCACGTCGCGGGCAATGCCGAGTACGCCTATCGGTTTGCCGTCCTGATTCAATACCGGTGTCTTCAGAGTTTCGAACAAGCCGTAGTAACCGTTATCAGCGAAAGTCAGCCATTCTTCGTTGGCGCAAACCTTGCCGGCGGCCAGCGCTTTGCGATCATGGTCCCGGAAAAAATCGGCCAGCTCCCTGGAAGTAAATTCGTAATCGGTCTTGCCGACGATGTCGGCTTCCTTGGCGCCGTATAAGCGTTCGAATTGCAGATTGCAGCTGATATACACACCCTGCAGATCCTTTAACCAGACCAGATCGGGAATAGTCCGCAGCAAGGTGTGCATGAGGCTATGGGCTGCAACCAGATCGTTCAGACTGACTCTGAGCTTTTTCTCGCTCTCCAGGAGCTGGTGGCTACGCTCTTCCACCAACTCTTCCAGATGATTGCGCAGCCGGTCGATTTCCAAATGTGTGCGCACGCGCGCCAGCAGCTCCTCACGTTGATACGGCTTGGTGACAAAGTCCACCGCGCCCAGCTCAAAGCCTTGGACTTTTTCGTCCGGGTCCGACAGCGCACTGATGAAAATAATCGGCACATGGCGGGTATCCGGATGTGCTTTAAGCAAACGGCAAACCTCAAAGCCGCCCATACCCGGCATCAGAATATCCAGCAACACCAAATCAGGCGGATTGGCAGTAGCAAAATTAACAGCCAGCTCACCGTTTATCGCCGAGCGCACCTCGTACCCTTCAGCCTTAAGCAGGTCCGACAGCAACTTCAAAGACGCCGAAGTGTCGTCAACGACCAGAATTTTGCCTGCATTTACCATGATGTTTTAGTTAGTTCCCAATACATTAAGAATAGTCGGATATTCATAAGCTTCGGCAAGCCGAGTCAATGCAGCGGCCACCCGCAGATCGTACGCTGCAATCTGTTGAATAATCCCGCCTATACGCTCGCTGTCCAGATTATTCACCGCCAACTGCAAATCCTCGCGTAAATTCTGCGGCACGACCGACAGCATCTCCGGCGTCAAAATCACGTCCTCCGGCATGATTGCCGGTGAGTCTGCATAAACATAGCGCACGCCCAATAGACGGGTTAGACAGTCGTAAATTTCGTTGGCCCGGAAAGGCTTACAGATTAAGTCGTCCATGCCGGCCGCCATAATATCCGCCCGTTGCTCGGTGAAAGCCGACGCCGTGACCGCGACGATCTTCACCTGCTTGCCACCCGGCAAGCTTCGAATGATTCTGGTCGCCTCCAAACCATCCATGACCGGCATCTGTATATCCATCCAGATTAAGTGTGGCTGCCAACTTTGGAAACATGCCACGCCCAACTCGCCGTTCTCGGCTACCTTAACCTGAAAGCCCACGGCCTCCATCAGATTCACCAGCAATAATCGATTCTCCAGCTGATCTTCGATTATCAGAATCCGATAATTATCCTGCCCCGGCATCACGCCCAGCACCATGCGTTCTTCCAATCGGTACAAATCGGTAATATCGGCGGCCTGCGCCTGCTTCAGCGGTACATCAATGCGAAACAGCGAACCTTGCCCCGGTGCACTCTCCAGACTGATGGAGCCCTTCATTAATTGCACAAATTGGCGGGTGATGCTTAAGCCCAGCCCGGTACCTTTGTTGTCGGCCAGCTGTCCTATCTGCACAAACGGTTCGAAAATATGCTTTTGGTCTTCAGCGGCAATCCCAGGACCGGAGTCCTCAACTTCAATCAGCAAATGGGCGATGGCGTTGTTCTTGGTGGACAAGCGTATGACCACCCCGCCTTGCTGGGTAAATTTCAATGCGTTGCCCACCAGATTGATCAATATCTGGCGCAAGCGGGCCTGGTCACCGATGATATAGCGCGGAAATGAGGAAGACTGATCGACGACTATTTGCAGGTTTTTCTCGGCCGCGCGTACCTGCATCATCTTCATCACATCCAGCACCATTTCCCCCAAATCGAATGGCGCATCTTCCAACTGGACCCGGCCCGCTTCTATCTTGGCCATTTCCAGCACGTCATTAATCAAATTCAACAAGTGCTCGCCGCTACGATTGATAATTTCGACGTTGGCGCGATCACCGTCTTGTAGCCGGGCATTTTTCAGCAGAATGGCGGAAAAACCGAGAATCGCGTTCATCGGCGTGCGCAATTCGTGGCTCATGTTAGCCAGGAATACACTCTTGGCTTTATTCGCCGCTTCGGCGGCATCGCGAGCCAACAGCAATTCCGCCGTCCGTTGCTGCACAGTGTTTTCCAACTCGTTTCGGTAGCGCATCAGTTCGTTTTCTGCGCGTTTGCGATCAGTGATGTCGCGGGCAATTTTGGAAGCCCCGACAATTTCGCCTTTTGAATTTCGCAACGGCGACACCGTTACCGAAACGTCAATCAATTGCCCATCCTTACGGCGGCGGATCGTCTCGTAATGCCTAATCGATTCTCCCCGCCTGACTCTATCCTGAATTTCCCGCTCCTCATTTTGGCATTCTCCGGGTATCAAAATAGCAATCGAATGACCGACGATCTCGTCGGCCCTATAGCCAAACATGCGTTCCGCACCCTTGTTCCAGCTGGTAATGACGCTATCGAGAGTTTTACCGATAATGGCATCTTCAGTGGATTCAATGATCGCGGCGTATTCCGACAACAATTTCTCGGCGTTTTTGCGCTCGCTAATATCCCGGCAAATCGCCAGATTGTATGTCTTGCCATCAAACTCAAAACAGTTACCGGTCACTTCCACCGGGAAAACCCGGCCATCACGTGTCCGGTGACTGGTTTCGAATTGCATTTGGCGACTCACAGACAGCACCGGCCAAAATTTCTCCCACACGTCCGGCGACCAGCTGGGATCAATATCAAACACCCCCATACCGCGGGTAAGCTCATCTCGACTGTAGCCTAATCGGTTGGCGGCCCCCTGATTCGCATAAAGAAATTTCGGATCGTTCCCCGGCATCAGGAATATGGATTCCTTCACTTGATCCAGGGCATAAGTCAGCAATTGCAGTTGGTGCTGCGCCTGTTTCCGCTCGGTCAGATCGTAAACCAAGCCAACGAACCCGCTAACGGCGCCGCCCTCCCCCTGTAAAGCCGTTATAGACAGATTGACCGGCACGCGCGTCCCGTCCTTGCAGATAAAAGTCCACTCGTTTTCTTCGCGTAGACCCCGTTGAGAATGCGCGGTAAACACTTCGAATCCCGGATTAATCAAGACACCCAGTTCTGCAGACAATGTCTGAGCACGCCGTTGGATCTCGGCTGCATCGTGCCAAAGTGCCGGGGTGTGTTGGCCTATCAACTCGTCGGCCGTATACCCCAACAAGCGCTCCGCGGCTAAATTGAAGCTGGTAACAGTGCCGTCGGCGGATGTAGAGACGATGGCATAGGCCGCGTTGTCCAAAATCGTACGATGAAAGGTGTTAAGCCGGGACAATGCCATTTCACGTTCTTCAACCGCTTCCAACATGGCGTTGAAGCTTTCCCCCAAGCGCGCCAATTCATCGGCGCCGACAACAGGAACCCGGTGCCGGTAGTCGGCGGACAGCCGAACCCGCTCCGCAGCGACGGTTAAGGAAGCAATCGGCTGAATGATAGTCCGCCGCAGCACCGCCAGTTGCCCTAAGGTAGCGGCCAACAGCACCAGCATACCGGCACCGAATAACCAGAGCAGCTGGTGAGTTTGCTGACTCAATTGCTCCAAACCCATCACGATGCGCAAGCGCCCGCCTTTGCCTAAACCCTGCAGTAACTTCGCGGTATCGTGGTTTAGATAAATGCCATCGGCTAAGGTTGGCATACTCCGCGGCGGCTCGGAGGCAGTGTGGTTGAGGCTGGCCAGCATCCGCCCGTCATCTAAAAAAATATCCGCCTCTTGAATTTGCGGATTGGCGCGCAAGGTATCCAGCACTTCCTGAGCCCGCGTGGGATCTTCGAAAGCCACCGCAGCCTCTGTGCCCACAGCGACCAACTGCGCGTATGGCTCCATGATCTGCCGCACGCGCTGTTCCAGGGTCATACTGTGAAACAGCGCCAGCCCCGCCACAGCCAACACGAACGCCAACAGGGCCGCCCCCCAGAGCACTGCCGCAAGTCTGTTGTAAATAGTGGCTTGGATGGACATGACTTATCTCATTCGGCGCAGCTCGCCGTTTTCCAAAATCTCACTGGACACTTCCAACATTTTGGTCTGAATCGTCAAGGAAACCGCTCGGGCTTGATCGAGGTTGACGCTCATCCGCACCCTATCCGTCACTTCAAATCCTATGACTCCACCATCCGGCAAGAATTCCGGCTCGTCACTGACCGTCAGAACCGGTTGCTGTTTCAACACCGCCAGCGCCGTGCGCCGCTTTGCGGCATCCGCATAAGCCATGAAAACAATCTGACACGGCGGCAATTCTGCCACCGTGGCGGCGCGAACAATGACAAAGCTGCGGCCCTGCTCCGTTCGTCCGCGCAAGGTGGTTTCTAAAATATCGCCAAACGGATCGGGCCCCAAAACACCGATACACCAAGGCGCATTTCCGGCGGGAAGCGCCTGTTTCGGCCAGACCACGTAATGGGCAAAATTACGCAGAAAGGCCGCTTTTACTTTATAGGGGTTATCGACTATCACCTCCTGGCCGACTGCCAAACCCGGCAGCAACAACAGGGCAGCAAGCCAAAGGGCCGCCCTGGCATGGCGCCTCGGACATAGCTTATTGCCTGCACATTGATCGCAAGCCCCTGATGAATTAGCACTCAACACCGCACTCCTTGCGTAACACATCCGGCATAGCGCCCAACATCGGCAATGCCCAATGCTAACCGGCTTGCCGCTGCGAAACAGTACCGATAATCGGCTAGTGTCATAGTCTTAGCCCCGGTATCAAAACTTCACCGAAAAGTTGATCATCAACTCGCGGGGCCTGCTGCGGCTGCTTTGCGAAGGCCGGTATTGTTCGTCCAGCAGGTTTTTGCCCATCAGATCCACGCTCATACTATGCCCTCCCACTTCCCAGGTATAACCGATGAGGGCGTTCAACAAGGCATAAGTTTGCCGCGAGCTAGCCGGACTATCGGGTAACAGAGTCTGATCGAAGACCAGATTGACGCCGCCGCCCAGATGCAGGCCGCGTAGCGCCTCAATGCTAAAGTCGTAACGTGTCCAAAGGTTGGCCAGATGCGGCGCGCTCATTTGCAGCGGCGCGTTGTGGAAGCGATTGACGTTCTTGTAGTTAGCCAGCCCCGCCGCATCGAGCGTGCCGGGGTCTTGGGCGAGGATGGCATGGTCCTGACCGCTGAATTCGGTGATCCTGGCATCCATATAGCTGTAGGACAGATACAGTTGCCAGTCGTCTGTCAGTTTAGCGGTGGCGTCCCATTCGATGCCTCGGGAACGCTGTTCACCGCTTTGCAGACCGTAAATGGTGATGCCGCCGGCGGAATTGGTCAACGCCATATCGTTGACGATGTTTTTATTTAAGATCTCGAAGTAAGTCAGCGTGCTGGATAAACGACCGTCAAACCAGTCCGCTTTAATGCCGACATCGTAACCCCAGCCCTCAGTAGGCTTGGGAATCGACGTGCTACCGTCCAGATTGTTGGCCGGAAAAGTGCCCGGCACGAACGATTCCGCGTAGCTGGCGAACAACGACCATTCCGGTGTCAGCTTAAAGAGCAGCCCGTATTGGGGCGTGACCGCGCTTGCGGTGGCGCCCTGTGCTTGGCCGGTCAGGCGGTTTGTGTATTGGCTTTCTGTTGATGTCCAGCGCCAACCGGCCAACAGCAGCAAACGGTCATCGAAAAAACCGAAGGTAGAGCTGCCGTAGACCGACTTGTCGACAGCGTTCACGTTCTCGTCGGTGAGGCTGGTCGTCAGCCGGGATAAGGGTATCGCCGTATGCCGGTTCCAGGTATTGGGATTGCCGAGATCCCACAAAGGCAAAGGCGAGGCGGTGGGATTGCTGCCCAAGGCCGGATCGTTGGGTGCCTGGCCGGCGGCGCGATGGAAGTTGCGGTCAATGTATTGACCGCCCAGCAGCAAGCGCAGACTGGCGAAGCCCAGGTCATACTTACCCACGCCTTGCAGTTCTATCGTGTCGTCACGGTTGCTGTAGGCTTGCTGCCTGACTCGGCGACCCTGCATCAACGTCGTGTTATTACTCATGCCCAAGTTACCGGTAAACAGCGCATCGACATCGTATTCCAGATGCGAATAGCCGGTACGCAGATTCCAGTGTTCGTCGGCCTTAAAATCTATCCAGGTACTGAGATTGTGGGTGTGGCTACGCCGATAGTCGCTGTAAGCCATGCTGTTCCAATTGTCGGGCAAACCCGGCACATCGACGCCGGAAAGGTTGGGGTCCGCGGCAGTGGGCAATACCCCGGCCTGCGTGTTGTAGCCGGGCTTTTGCATGAGTTGGGGCTCTTCTATTTTTTCGAAGTTTTCGTATTTTACCGAGACACTCAGGCGGTCGCTGGGTTGCCAAAGCAAAGAAGGCGAGATGTTCCAGGAATGGGCATCGTAGGGCTCCCAGTAATGCATATCCTGATCATAGGAAGCCGCCAGCCGGTAGAACAGGTTTTTTGTAGCCGGTCCCGTCACGTCAACATCGAAACGATACTCGCCGTAGGAGCCGTAACGCCCATCCGCAGCAGCGGCAAACCGGCGCTGCGGGTTTTTGGTGATGACATTGACGATACCGCCCGGCGCGACCTGACCGTACAGAAACGATGCCGGCCCCTTGACCACTTCAAGCCGCGAGATATTGGTGAAATCCAAAATGGACGGACCGTGGACGCCGTCGCGCAACGTGTGAATATTGCCGCCGGCCAAAGAACCCACTGCAAAGCCGCGAATGGCCAAGTTGGCGTTGCCTTCGTTGAAGTCGTTGCTGCGATAAGTGACTCCCGGCGAATAGCGGGCTATGTCGAAAATATCCCGGGGTTTTTGATCCTTGATGAACGACTCGGTAAAGGCTTGGAGCGCAAACGGCAAGTCGCTGATCGGTGCATCGAAACGGGAGCCGGACACCGAATTCGAAGCAAGGTATCCGCTATCAAGCTGGGAAGACACATCGAACGGCGACACCTTGACATTCACCAGCTCCAGCAGATCCATATCCGCCACATCCCTGGCGGCCTCATCGGCCTGTTCAGAAAGACGGGTGTCGATAACAGCATCGTCAGCCGCTTTCAAATCAGTCGAAAACGTCCGGCCAGCCTGGGAATCGGCTTCGAAGTCTGCGCCGGGTTCCGCCGCCAGCGTTAAGGGCTGGCGCAGCACACTAAACACAAAAACCAGTCCGATAGACCAGCCGACGCCAAATTGAGACCCACAGTCTTTCATTTTGCATCCCCCCAGTGAGATTTATTAACCCGGCCCTTAAACATCGCCCACACCAGCCTGGACTTCGACGAGCTCAGCCCGGACGGCATACCCGCGACCAATAGGGCCGGGTTAATAACGCGAAGATCTAGTTATTTTTTTAAAACCGCGGGACAACACCCGCCGTTCACTAAACAGCTTAGTTCAGTTGGTAACGGAGGGCAATTTCTACGAACGTGGGGATGGGGTTTCTCGCCAGCACCCGGCGAGAAGGAAGAAACGACGGCTGGATAGGCTTGCCGCCGTCTATTTAGCCTGACTCAACACAGAGGCCAGGTTGACGCCCTTGGGACTAGAAATACACAAAATAATGGGGCCGACGCTGAGCATTGCCAGCTTGTTGACGGCACCGACAATGACGATCTGTTCGATCTCGCCCAAACCCAGCGAGGTTTCACCGTGCTGTGCAGCGCGAATGGTTTCCTGAATAATCGCCCCGAACGCATCCGCATCCATATTGGGCGCTTCCGCGGATTGGGCCAGAATCAGGCCGTCGTGGTAGGCTGCGCAAGCGCTTACGCCATTGATCTTGACCACTTTATCCACCACAGACTGCACGGCGTCGATGAATGCCGCGCGCTTTAAGCGGGTGGCTTCACTGACATTGACGATGTCGGCCGCAGGTTGCCGGCGCGCGGCGAGATAATCGTCGGCGAGCGTATCCAACTGCGCCAACTGCGATTCAAACCAATGCATATTTAAGCTCTAGACGGCGGTTAATTGGCCAGATAACTGGTAAACAATTTTTTCAATACCGGAATGGTTTCTTTTAATTCAAACCGCACCCGTCCTAACAACGCTTCCCGCTGGGTGACCAGAGCCAGAATAAAACCCGCGTCTATCGGCGTCGATAAAATGTAACCGTCGTTGTTTTCGCAGATCACCATATTGGTTAAATGATGGCCGACATGTTGCGCCGCTTTGGCCGCCGCGCCGAACACCACCTGCACCGAAGCACCGATGGCGTCGGTGTTGATTTCAAAATCGCGGTGAATATGCGTGACAAAGCCGTCGCTATCGACAATGGCCGCCGCCGACACGCCCTGGATGTTCATCAGATTGCGCAAGATGGAATCGATTTCGTTGTTCTGAGATTTTCGCGGATCGAGAAATTGGACATTACTACTCATGTTGCTCTCCTGATGCTTTTAATAATTATCAACCTACAGTAAATCGACGCGGATTAAACACGTCTTGTCGCCCAGCGCGTTGCACTTGGTTTCGGTGGCCTTTACATTACGATTGAAAAAAGTTTTAACGATACCGCCAACCATGCCGGCTTCGAAATGGCAAATAGGCGCCGACACATGATGAATACCGGCGCAGGAAACGCATTCGTCCACCCTTAACTCCAGCACGCCCGCGGACAAGTCCACTTTATCCGGCACCACCAAACCGATACTCAGCTGCCGGCACAGCAATTTGATTTTGCCGACATAGGTTTCCAGGTCTTTATCGATATTGGCGGCGGCAATTTGGCCCATCGCCAAACCCAAACTCTGGCCGGAATGATAAACCAGCGAAGGAGCACCCTGGCCTAATATGTCTTCTACGTTGGAACCCAAAGCCACCATGCGCAAGGCTTGAAACAAGCGAATGGGAATCAGCGGGCCCAGATCGTTGCGATTTTCGATATCGAACTCGCCGGAAATAATACCGTCGAGAATTTGCTGCTGGGCTATCTGATAGTCTGATTTACTGTTTTGTATCATAGCGTCTACCCTCTTCAATTCGGTTAATTATCCACACACTGCAATTCGACCCGACGATTTAAGGCCTGGCCCTCTTTGGTATCGTTCGGCGCCGCCGGATTTCTCATACCTTCCGATGCGGTGAAGATGGCTGTTGAGCCGATACCTTTGCCGACCAACAGTCTTTTAACGGCATTAGCCCGCGTCAAGCCCAACTGCACGTTGGCGGCATCGCTACCCAAATTGCAGGTATGCCCGGTTAGTTTGATCCGGCTTTGGCAGCTTCTGGCCGCGCTCAAAAGTTCGTTGCTGCTGTTCGCAGATTCCGGCGTTAATTTGCTGGAATCAAATTTGAAATACACGGTAAAAGACGGCGTGCCAGAGATTTGCGCCGCGGTATCCGGCGAGACTTTAGGAATACCCGCCGCGGTCGGCTCAGTAGGTAACTCAGGCATCGGATCCGATGTTTGCGGATTGTCGTTGCCGGATGCCGACTGTTGCGCCTCTTGCTTAGCAGCAATCGCTTGATCCGGTTTAGCGTCGGCAAGCAAGGTTGGAGCGGCTTCTGTTGAGGGCTGCGGCGCTTGGGTATCGGGGGTTGCCGGCTCAGGACCGGTGTCTGGTGTTGCCGGTTTATTCAAGGCTGAGGTCTGGGTAATAGCTGCCGGCTTTTGCGCTAAATCAGGCACTAAAACCGCCACCACGGCCAGCAAACCAATCACACCAAGCAACCACGGCACATTGCTGCGCAAGGGTTTTTTAAAGGTTTTGTCTGATTTGCCTTGCGGATTGGCAGAACTCAGCCGCGCTTTGTCCGTAGACGGAATAATGCCATCCAGGCCGTCGTGATCGAGTGATCGAGGTTTTTTCATGGAATTCCCTTAAGTTCCGTTTGCCAGAAGCCTGCTGAATATTTGCAGGGACAGTGTGAGCAAGCACCGACTTAAATTTGTTGGGCTATCATATGCAAGTTTTCCTGCAGAATCAAAATTGATGCTGGTTCAAATAATTAGTTCTTAGGATTTGACACTGAACTAATTCAGTGAACCCTGAAACCAACTTGACCCAGTAATCGAATACTTGCGAAGCAAATGATGATTTGCATCAACTTCGCTACACTTGATAATAACGATTACCAGGGAAGCAAGCCTGCTCAAGCAAGGATGATCAACATCCTGACATCGATTTCGAGAATCCGTTATGCCAGAAAAAACCACGCCACATTCGCCACAGACCAACACCAATACCGACCTGCCCAGCTGTAACCGTTGCCGAGACCTGGAAGAACTGGATTTCGATTTTAGTTTTGCCTATCAGCCCATCGTCAATTTTTTTGCCCGCACCGTTTTTGCCCACGAAGCGCTGGTGCGCGGTGTTAACGGTGAATCGGCCGCATCGATACTCGCCAAAGTCACCGATGCCAACCGCTATCGCTTCGACCAAAACTGCCGGATTAAAGCCGTGGAAGGCGCAGCGAGGTTGGGTATCCAGGAGTTTGTATCGATTAACTTCATGCCGAATGCGGTTTACCAACCCGAAGCCTGCATCCGCTCGACTTTTGAAGCCGCGCAACGCTACAACTTTTCCAAAGACCGCATCATTTTCGAAGTGATTGAAGGCGAGGATGTGTCCGACCGTCCGCATTTAATCAATATATTCACCGAATACCGGCGCTTTGGTTTTAAAACCGCTATCGACGACTTCGGCGCGGGCTACGCCGGCCTGAACCTACTCGCCGAATTCCAGCCGGATGTGCTGAAACTGGATATGGATTTGGTGCGCGACATCAATCTCAGCAAGCCCAAGCAGGCGATAGTGGGAGGGGTTGTGCAAATCTGCCGCGAACTCGGCATCGAAGTGCTGGCGGAAGGCATCGAAACCAAGGCCGAACGGGATTTTCTGCTGGGCTGCGGCGTCACGCTGTTTCAAGGCTATCTGTTCTGCAAACCCACATTTCAGGCTATCGGCCAAATCAATCCGGATGCCTGGTCTTAAGAGCAGACCCGCTACCTTAAAACTTGACTGCCTGGCGCTTGGCGCCCCAATCGCCGGGTAAAGGATTAAACACCCCGGCACAAGAACATCCGCAAAACCGGCAGTTGCCGGCGGCATCCAAATTCCAATCCGACAGTTCGTACCAATCACGACCGATCAAAATTTTCCCGCAGCTGTGGCAATAGGTGCTCTCCGCCGATTTGTCGTGAACATTGCCGACATAGGCGTAACGCACGCCGTTTTTCAAGGCAATGCTGCGCGCCAGCAACAATGTGGACCGCGGCGTGTGCGGGGTATCCGTCATTTTCCAATCCGGATGAAACGCGGTGAAATGCATGGGCACATCCGGACCAAGATGCTCGACCACCCATTGGGTCATGGCTTCCAATTCCGTCTCGGAATCGTTGGCGCCGGGAATCAGCAACGTGGTCAACTCCAACCAGACCGGGGTCTCGTGTTTTAAATATTGCAGCGTTTCCAGCACCGCTTGCAGATGGCCACCGGTGATCTTGTGGTAAAAATCCTCGGAGAAGGCTTTTAAATCGACATTGGCCGCGTCCATGTAGCGGTAAAACTCGGCGCGCGGCTCGGCGCAGACGTAGCCGGCGGTCACAGCCACGGACTTCAAACCCAGCTCCCGGCAGGCTTGTGCCGTATCGATGGCGTATTCGTGGAAAATCACCGGATCGTTGTAGGTATAGGCGACGCTGCTGCAAGCGTGCTCCAGTGCGGCTCGGGCTATTGCTTCCGGCTCGGCCCGGCTCATCAGCGTGTCCATCTCCCGCGACTTGCTGATGTCCCAATTCTGGCAAAATTTGCAGGCTAAATTGCAGCCCGCGGTGCCGAAAGAAAAAATCGGCGTGCCGGGTAGAAAATGGTTTAACGGCTTTTTCTCGATGGGATCGATGGCAAAACCGCTGGAGCGGCCGTAACTGGTCATCACGATTTGACCATGCAGATTCTGCCGCACAAAGCACAAGCCGCGTTGGCCTTCATGCATTTTGCAAAAGCGCGGACACAAGTCGCACTGCACCTTGCCGTCCGCCAACACATGCCAATAACGGGTGATTGCGGTATCCGCGCTGAGTAAAGTAGTCATGGCGATGCTCCTTGAACCCCAAGCATAAAATCGGGTCGTTATCGGCGAGAGTTAGCAGTAGAATAAACCCAAGATGGGCGGGGTATTCAATTTTTTGATGCGCCGCTATCCGCCCGGCTTCTGATCGTATTAAAACTTTAAAAAAGGATCAGCGCATGAATAGAAAACCCGCCGTAGCAGGACGGTTTTATCCTGCCCACCCCCAACAACTTCATGACGCAGTGTCCGGCTATTTGCAGGACCTACGCCCCACCGGCAAAGCGCCCAAAGCCATGATCGTGCCGCATGCCGGATACGTTTATTCCGGGCCGATAGCCGCTACCGCTTACGCCCGTTTAAAGCCCGCCGCAGCCAGCATTACCCGCGTGGTATTGATCGGCCCTTCGCATCACGTGGCGTTTCGCGGCTTGGCAGTCAGCAGAACCCACGCTTACACCACCCCGCTCGGCGATGTTGAGGTAGACCAGGCCGCTATCGAGGCCTTAGTGAGTTTGCCGTTTGTAGAATATATCGAACAAGCCCACACGCTGGAACACAGCCTGGAAGTACATCTGCCGTTTCTGCAATCGGTTTTACAGCAATTCACACTGGTCCCCATCGTGGCCGGCGACGCCAGTCCCGAACTAGTCAGCCAGGCGCTGGAGCTGTTGTGGGGCGGCGATGAAACCTTGCTGGTGATCAGTTCGGATCTTAGCCATTATCACGACTACGACACCGCCAAACGCCTGGACCAAGCGACTAGCCGAATGATAGAACAGTTGCAATACAATGAAATTTGCGGCGAGGCCGCCTGCGGTAAGGTGCCGGTCAACGGCTTGCTGAAGCTACTGAAACAAAAAGGTCTGTCTATTAAAACCATAGATCTGCGCAATTCCGGCGACACGGCCGGTAACAAACAGCAAGTGGTGGGATACGGTGCCTATGTCGTTGACTGAAACCTCGCAAAATCGCTTGCTGGCACTAGCCCGGCAATCCATAGTCCACGGCCTGCAAACCGGTCGGCCGCTAGCGGTTGATTTGGATGCTTATCCAGCGGAATTACGCGAAATCCGCGCGACTTTCGTCACCCTGGAACGCCGTGGCCAATTGCGCGGCTGTATCGGCATGCTGGAAGCGGTAAGGCCTCTGGCGGAAGATGTGGCCGAAAATGCCTTTGCGGCAGCGTTCCGGGATCGACGCTTTCCGCCATTAGCCGCTGGTGAACTGGCCGATCTTGACTTACATATTTCCGTGCTTAGCCCCGCCGTAGCGCTGACATTTTTGTCCGAAGCGGATCTGATCGCGCAACTGCGCCCCGGCATAGACGGCATCATCTTGCAGGAAGGCGCCCGGCGCGGCACCTTCCTGCCCTCGGTGTGGGAGGATTTACCCAACCCCACCGAGTTTTTACAACACTTAAAACAAAAGGCCGGCTTACCCGCCGCCTATTGGTCTGACAAGATACAAGCCTATCGTTATACCACCGAGATGTTCGGCTAGCAGTCAAGCGTTTTGTGCGCCGCCAACCCCTATAAATCCGGCCTTGGCGGCCTTTGATCTTGTTCCAAACCGACAACGAACATTATAATGGCGGCATTTTCGACTGATCCGGGCTCAGAGTTTCCTGCAACGTGCGTTTAGTTTACGCGCGGAAATCGACATGCCAAAGCCGATCAACCCTCTTCTTCATTCCTAGTATCACTGATGAAAAATCAAAATTACAAACCTTGCGACCTGGTGATTTACGGCGCATTGGGTGACCTATCGAAACGAAAGTTACTGATTTCGTTGTATCGTCTGGAAAAATCCAATTTGCTGGAAGCCGATACCCGGATTATCGGCGTCGACCGTTTGGAGGAAACCAGCGAAGGCTTCGTCCAAATTGCCCATAACAGCCTGAAATCGTTCTTAAACAAAGAGATAAACCCGGAAATCTGGGAGCGGCTGTCGCAAAGATTATCGTACTTGAAAATCGACCTGACTCAACCGGAGCAATATCTGCAGTTGAATGCCGCAGTCGATCCGGAAAAGCGGGTGATGGTCAACTATTTTGCGGTAGCGCCGTTTCTATTCAAAAGTATCTGCCAGGGTTTGCAAAGCTGCGGCGTATTAACCGCCGAATCGCGGATGGTGATGGAAAAACCCATCGGCCACGACTTGAAGTCTTCCAAGGAGATCAACGACGTCGTCGAAGAAGTCTTCCAGGAAGATCAGGTCTACCGTATCGACCATTACCTGGGCAAAGAGACGGTACTGAATCTGCTGGCCCTGCGTTTTGCCAACTCGATTTTCACTACCAACTGGAACCACAATACAATCGATCATATCCAGATTACGGTGGGTGAAGACATCGGCATCGAAGGCCGCTGGGAATACTTTGATAAAACCGGCCAGTTGCGCGACATGCTGCAAAATCACTTACTGCAGATTCTGACCTTTGTAGCGATGGAACCGCCGGCCGATCTGGAAGCTGAAAGCATCCACATGGAAAAAATCAAGGTGTTGAAAGCCTTGCGGCCGATTACCGCACGCAATGTCGAGGAAAAAACCGTGCGCGGCCAATATACCGCCGGTTTCATTAAAGGCGCGGCGGTGCCGGGTTATCTGGAAGAGGAAGGCGCCAACAAGGAAAGCACCACCGAAAGCTTCGTGGCAATTAGGGTGGACATCGACAACTGGCGTTGGGCCGGCGTACCTTTTTACATGCGCACCGGCAAACGCATGCCCAACAAGCGTACCGAGATCGTCGTCAACTTTAAACAATTGCCGCACAACATTTTCAAAGACAGCTTCCGCGACCTGCCGGCCAATAAACTGGTGATCCATTTGCAGCCCAACGAAGGCGTGGATGTGGTGATGTTGAACAAGGTACCGGGCATAGACGGTAATATCAAATTGCAACAAACCAAGCTGGACTTGAGTTTTTCGGAAACCTTCAAGAAAAACAGTATTTTCGGCGGCTACGAAAAACTGATTCTGGAAGCCCTGCGCGGCAACACCACGCTGTTTTTAAGCCGCGAGGAAATCGAACAAGCCTGGGCCTGGGTCGATTCGATCCAAGACGCCTGGGCGCAAAACCACAGCGCTCCAAAATCTTACCCGGCTGGCAGCTGGGGGCCGATTGCCTCCGTGGCATTATTGGCCCGCGACGGCCGCGCCTGGGAAGAGTAATCAATCTGTATCCATCACGAGAACAACGAACATGGTTAGAGAATTTTTTTTCGAACAACGTAACCACCTGTTTACCGCCTTGGTGGCCGAATGCCAGGATGTTTTGTCCGAAGCCGTCAGCAAACACGGTCAAGCCACTTTATTGGTGTCCGGCGGCAGCACCCCTGCCCCGCTTTATGAAGCTTTATCCAAATCCGATTTGAATTGGAAAAAAATCAAGGTGGCATTGGTAGATGAACGCTGGGTAGACAATCAACACAGCGCCAGCAACGAAGCTTTAATTCGCCGCAGCCTGCTGATCAACAACGCCAAAAACGTTGAGTTTATCGGCATGAAAACCCCGGCTGCCAAGGCAAAACAAGGTCAGGCAGAGGCTGAAGGCCGCTACGCCAAACTGCCGCAGCCTTTCACGCTGAGCATCGTCGGCATGGGCCCGGACGGTCATACCGCTTCGCTGTTTCCGCACGCAGAAGGTCTGGCCAACGCATTGAGTGAGGACAATCAAAATCTGACCGCGGCCATCACCGCCATTCAAAGCGAAGTGACCGGCGCCAATACAGAACGCCTGACCCTGACCCGCAACGCTTTATTAAAGTCGGAACGCATCGTGATTTTGTTTACCGGCGAAGATAAGTTGGCGGTGTTCAACAGCGCCCAGAAACCGGGCCCGGTAGAAGACATGCCGATTCGGGCCTTATTGAATCAGGAAGACGTGCCGGTGGAATTGTACTGGGCACCTTAGCCGCTTAAATTTAGGGTGGGTTAGACGCGCATAACCCGATCACTCTCGATTCCAAAACGCCGTTCGGCGCGTCGACACCACCCCATCTGCTGCCCTGGAGAGCTTATGCATCCTGTTTTAGAAAAAGTGACCGCCGACGTGGTGGAACGTAGCCGGGAAAGCCGCGCTGCTTATCTGGCCCGTATCGACGCCGCCATTGCCAACGGCCCGCAACGTACCAATCTGCCTTGCGCGAATCTGGCCCACGGTTTTGCCGTCTGTTCGGCGGCTGAAAAAGACGCTCTGTCGCATGCCGTGAAAGCCAACGTCGGCATTATCTCTGCCTACAACGACATGCTGTCGGCACACGAACCGTACCAACACTACCCGGAACTGATCAAACAAGCCGTGCGCGAAGCCGGCGGCGTCGCCCAGTTCGCCGGCGGCGTGCCGGCCATGTGCGACGGCGTCACCCAAGGCATGCCGGGCATGGAATTATCGCTGTTCAGCCGCGACGTGATTGCTTTATCCACGGCGATTGGCTTGAGCCATAACATGTTCGACGCCGCCTTGTATTTGGGCGTCTGCGACAAAATCGTGCCCGGCTTGCTGATCGGCGCCTTGAGTTTCGGCCACTTGCCTGCGGTTTTTGTGCCCGCCGGGCCGATGACTACCGGCATCTCCAACAAGGAAAAATCCCGCACCCGGCAAAAATTCGCCGAAGGTAAAGTCGGCGAAAAAGAACTGCTGGAATCGGAATCCAAGGCCTACCACAGCCCCGGCACCTGCACTTTCTACGGCACCGCCAACAGCAATCAGATGATGGTGGAAATCATGGGCCTGCACTTGCCAGGCAGCTCTTTCGTCAACCCCTACACTCCGCTACGCGACGAATTAACCAAAGCCGCCGCCAAACAAGTGTTGAAATTTACCGCGCTGGGTGACGACTTCCGGCCGATTGCCCACGTCGTCAACGAAAAAGCCATCATCAACGCGATTATCGGCTTACTGGCTACGGGCGGCTCGACCAATCACACCATCCATTTGATCGCCATCGCCCGCGCGGCCGGCATTATCATCAACTGGGACGATTTCGATAATCTATCCAAAGCCATCCCGCTATTGACCAAGATTTATCCGAACGGCCCGGCCGACGTCAACCAGTTCCAAGCTGCCGGTGGCATGGGCTTGCTGATTCAGGAATTGCTCGAGCATGGTTTATTGCACGGCGATATTCTGACCATCGGCGACCAGCGCGGCATGGCGCAATACAGCCAAGTGCCGACGCTGAACGACGGCAAGCTCAGCTGGGAAGCAGGGCCAGCGGTTTCGCTGGATCCGGATGTAATTAGCAGTGTGGCACAACCCTTTGCTGCGGGCGGCGGTCTGCACGTGATGCACGGCAACCTGGGCCGCGGCGTCTCAAAAATTTCCGCGGTCGCGGAAAAGCATCAGGTGGTTACCGCACCGGCAATGGTGTTCGACGACCAACTGGACGTGGTGGCTGCCTTCAAACGCGGCGAACTGGAAAAAGACGTGATCGTGGTGTTGCGCTTCCAGGGCCCAAAAGCCAACGGCATGCCGGAATTGCATAAATTGACGCCGGTATTGGGCGTATTGCAAGACCGCGGCTTTCATGTCGCCTTGGTCACGGACGGCCGCATGTCCGGCGCGTCCGGCAAGGTACCGTCGGCCATTCACATGTGGCCGGAATGCATAGATGGCGGCCCACTGGCCAAGGTCCGCGACGGCGACATCATTGCGCTGAACACCCAAACCGGGGAAGTCAATGTCCAAGTGGATCAAGCCGAATTCGATGCACGCGTGCCAACGCCCAACAGCGCTACCGGCCATCATTTTGGTATGGGCCGCGAACTGTTTGGCGCGATGCGGGCAAACGCATCGACCTCGGAAACCGGAGCGACCAATCTGTTTTTCGTGGACTGAGATTCACACGCTTTAAGCAATGCCGTCTTAGTTTCACTTTGCCAAATCCGTCCTTCCACGGAAGGACGACTTTCTTGAAACCAGAATTAAGCAACATTGTGTCATCACCCCACAACGACAACGTTTACAGTAGGCAAGCACATGAAAGCAAATATCGGTTTAATCGGCTTGGCCGTCATGGGACAGAATTTGGTTCTGAACATGAACGACCACGGATTCAAAGTGGCGGTGTATAACCGCACGACCAGCAAAGTCGATGAGTTTCTCGACGGCCCGGCTAAAAACACCCAAGTCATCGGTACGCATTCTCTTGAACAGTTGGTCAACAGCCTGGATTCGCCGCGCAAGGTGATGTTAATGGTCAAGGCCGGTACTGTCGTGGATCAATATATCGACGACTTGCTGCCCTTGCTGTCAGCCGGCGACATCATCATCGACGGCGGCAATTCGCTGTTTACCGACACCAACCGCCGCACTCAATATTTGCAGGAAAAAGGCTTACTCTATGTAGGCACCGGCGTATCCGGCGGCGAAGAAGGCGCCCGGCACGGCCCTTCCATCATGCCCGGCGGCAATAAGGCGGCCTGGCCAGCGGTTAAGCCGATTTTTCAAGCCATCAGCGCCCATGTCGACGGCGACCCTTGCTGCGAATGGGTCGGTGATAACGGCGCTGGTCACTATGTAAAAATGGTGCATAACGGCATCGAGTACGGCGACATGCAGCTGATATGCGAAGCGTATCAATTGTTGGCTGAAGGCTTGAACTTGAGCACCGACGAGATGCAAGCGATTTTTGCTGAGTGGAATCAAGGCGAATTAAGCTCGTATTTGATCGAAATCACCGCCAACATCCTGGCGTACAAAGAAGACAACGGCCAACCTTTACTGAACAGCATCCTGGATACCGCCGGCCAAAAAGGCACCGGCAAATGGACCGGCATCAATGCGCTGGACCTAGGTATCCCACTAACCCTGATCGGCGAATCGGTCTTTGCCCGTTGCCTATCCGCGCAAAAAGACGAACGCATCCGCGCGGCCCAAGCCTTACCTAAAACCAGCGCCAGCTTTAGCGGCGACAAAGCGGCGATGATTCAAGCTATTCGCCAGGCCCTATATGCCTCGAAAATCATTTCCTACGCGCAAGGCTTTCGGTTGATGCGCGAAGCCGCTAAGGAATACCAGCTGGCTCTAAATTACGGCGACATTGCCTTGATGTGGCGCGGCGGCTGTATTATTCGCAGCCAGTTCCTGAATGACATCAAACAGGCTTACCAGCAAAATCCCGATCTGGAAAATTTGCTGCTGGCCGACTTCTTCGTCGAAGCGATGAAGCAAGCCGAAGCGGGCTGGCGCCAAGCGGTGATTTTGGGCATACAATTGGGCATCCCGACGCCGGCCTTCTCCTCCGCTCTGGCTTATTTCGACGGCTACCGCACCGAACGGCTGCCCGCCAATCTGCTGCAAGCGCAAAGAGACTATTTCGGCGCCCATTCGTACGAACGCATCGACCGGCCACGAGGCGAGTTTTTTCATACCGACTGGACCGGACACGGCGGCAAAACCGCATCGACAACCTATACGGTTTAGGGTTTACCCCGAGACCGTTGTCGTTTTGTCAAACACGCACGCTTCACGGCGTGGGTTTTCCAAGCACCCTCACATTAGGAAAATAACAAATGACCGTATCAATAAAAGAAGTCATGACCACCTCCCCGGTAATGCCGGTGATGGTAATCAATCAACTGGAACAAGCCGTGCCGCTGGCGCGCGCCTTGGTTGAAGGTGGATTGAAAGTATTGGAAATCACCTTACGGACGCCCGTAGCACTGGACGCTATCCGCCGCATCAAAGCCGAAGTACCGGGGGCGATTGTCGGTGCCGGCACCATCATCAATACCCAAACCCTAAAAAACGCCATCGATGCCGGCGCAGAATTTATCGTAAGCCCCGGCGTCACCGACAGCTTGCTGGATGCGGCTCTGGCTTCCGGTGTGCCGATTTTGCCTGGCGTCATCACCCCCAGCGAAGTGATGCGTTTGATGGACAAAGGCATAACCGCGATGAAGTTTTTCCCGGCCGAAGCGGCGGGCGGCATCCCTATGCTGAAATCCATCGGCGGCCCGTTGCCGCAAGTGACCTTTTGCCCGACCGGCGGCGTCAATCCGAAAAACGCGGTGGAATATCTGGCGCTAAGCAATGTGGCCTGCGTCGGCGGCTCCTGGATGGCACCGTCCGAGCTGGTCGATGCCGGCGATTGGGCGGAAATCACCCGCCGCGCCGCTGAAGCCTCCGCTTTGAAAAAATAAACCCATCGCTAGGGTTTTAAATCACCCAGTCGCGGGCATCGTTCGACAAATCGGCTCATTGCATACTCGGCGTATTATGATTTTCTCGGCAAAAAGGAGTAATTAACGATGCAAAACCATGCCAACGAACGCTATGGCACGATGACGATTGCCTTGCACTGGCTGACGTTCATCGTGATGGCAGCCGGGTATGCCTGTATCGAGCTACGCGAGTTGTTCCCCAAAGGCAGCGACCCGCGTGAAACCATGAAAGCCCTGCATTTTATGCTGGGTTTATTGGTGTTAATGCTGCTGTTGCCGAGACTGGGTTTCCGTCTGGCCGGCCCCACACCGGCCATATCGCCGGAACCGCCGGCCTGGCAACGGCAGGCGGCACGTCTGGTGCATCTATTGCTTTATGGATTGATGTTGGGAATGCCGATAGTCGGCTGGTTGGCATTAAGCGCCGCCGGTAAAACAATTCCATTCTTTGGTCTGGAGTTGCCGGCGCTGATCGCCGAAAACAAGGAACTGGCCAAAACGATCAAAGAAATACACGAAACGGGCGGAGTGATTGGCTATTACCTGATTGGCTTACACGTATCGGCGGTACTATTTCATCATTACGTGCAGCGCGACAACACCTTAAGCCACATGCTGCCGGCGCTGAAGAAGCCCGACTGATACTGTCCAGCCATTCCTGGCTACAAATCGGGGAAACGGCTGGTCCGTCATTACTCGATAAAATCGTAAATCTTATATTTGTCCACCAAGGGCCGCAGCACCTGTTGCGCCACGCGCAGATATTCCGGATTCTGTAAAAACGCCTCGTAAGCCTGCTGGCTTTCGTAAACACCGGATACGGCCACATCATAGCTTTCATCTAAGGCCGTATTCGCGCGCCCGCGCTTAATCGCCGCCGGTGTACCGACATCGTAAGCCAGCACGCCCGGCAATTTTGCCAAGCCTTCACTCTGTTGAATATAGTGTTGCCGCTGTTGTTTGTCTCCAGCTTGTTTCAACCAAACGATAACCACATGATGTACTTTGCGATTTTGCGCCTGCGGATCTGGCTTGGCAGTATAGGCACAACCGGTGGCACCGGCTGCCAGCAGCCCCGCCAGCGCGAGGACATAAAGACGTTTCATGGTGTTTTATTCTCCTGATACCTATAAATGGATAGCCAAAATACTCCGGCTACCGAGCATTTTACAGCCCGCGCAAGCGTTTGATCCGTTCTTCGGTATTGGGATGGCTGGATAAATAATCCAGCGCTTCAAGCGATTCTACGGGTTGTTTGGGTACTGTGGTTTGATGGGCGGCCTCCAGTTTTTCCAATATATCGGCCAGCCGACTGACCGGAATAGCGTTGGCGCGCAACAGTTCTGCGGCAAAAGCGTCGGCACGACGTTCGAAATCGCGCGAATAGCGGGTTTGTAATAATACGGTCGGCGCGACGGCCAGCAGACTGCTGATATCGCCAATGTACCAAGCCATCGCCAAACCCACCACAGAAGCCTGTAGCATTTGCCGCAAGGCATGTTTTTCGTGGACATGGCCCATTTCGTGGGCCAGCACCGCCAAAATTTCTTGGTCGTTACTCGCCAAACTCACTAAGTCGTCGAGCAGCAGCACGCTGCCGCCCGGCAACGCGAAAGCGTTGGCACCCAGTGTCGGGCTAGCGCGAAATTCAATATGCGCCGGTCTATCCTCACCCGGCGGCAAAGCCAAGCGCTGCCAGCCATCCTGAATGGTTTGCCGACGTTCGTCGGATAATGTGCTGGGCTTCAATAAGGTTTGATCAAGGCTGGCGAAAAACTGCGTATCCATCCGTTCCAGTAAATAAACCGGCACTTGGTCCGCCGCTGCCCGCGCCGCATAAGGCAATCCAAACAAATACGCAACGACGAGCAGGCTCAAAGTTAACAGCAGCGCCGCCAACGCATACCACCAACTATTTTCCATACCCGCTACCGCGCTACTACCTGCATCCGGCAACATCTCGGCAAAACCTTGTCGATCTGCCACTTCGCAACGGCCGCCGTCGGCGAACAAAATCAGGCGCGGCGTGCTGCCGAGCGGCGGCGGAATTTTCAAACTGGCTAAATCTTCGCGGCGGACAATGTCCCTGCCCTGCAACAATAATTTGTCACCCTCTAAGCAGAGGGTAACAGGATGCGGCCGGGCTTGCCGCCCGTCGTAGTAAACGGCCGTAAGCAACATTTACAAGGCAATATCGAAATCAAACATCTCGGCCATTTCCTCGCCGGCGGCGGAAGTATTTGTCTGCAAACCGGCCACAAACTCGTCGATGCTGCCCCGCGGCAATAATGCGACGCGCTCGATGCGATACAGCGCCAAGCGAACAGCGGCAAATTGCTTGTACAAGCCCAAAGTCCACAGTACATTACCAAACATAATACCCACCATCCCCCGCGCCCCAAACCGGGCCTAAAAACCAAGCGGTCCAAATTGCGTGTTATTTCTGACTAAGTTCTGCGAACGCGCCGCGACGCAGGGATAGGCCAGTAAAAACAAGGCCAGATAAGCCCCCCAAAACACTCATCGCATCCACATGATGTGCAGAGTCAGATGCTGCAGAGCAAACAAATACAACGCGACAAGCAGGCTCAAAGTTAACAGCAGCGCCGCCAACGCATACCACCAACTATTTTCCATACCCGCTACCGCGCTACTACCTGCATCCTGCAACATCTCGGCAAAACCTTGTCGATCTGCCACTTCACAACGGCCGCCATCGGCGAACAAAATCAGGCGCGGCGTGCTGCCGAGCGGCGGCGGAATTTTCAGACTAGCTAAATTTTCGCGGCGGACAATCTCCCGGCCCTGCAACAACAGCTTGTCGCCCTCAACACAGAGGGTAACGGGATGCGGCCTGGCTTGCCGCCCGTCGTAGTAAACGGCCGTAAGCAACATTTACAAGGCAATATCGAAATCAAACATCTCGGCCATTTCCTCGCCGGCGGCGGAAGTATTTGTCTGTAAACCAGCCACAAACTCGTCGATGCTGCCGCGTGGCAATAATGCGACGCGCTCGATGCGATAGCGCGCCAAACGAATATCAGCAAACGGCTTGTACAGCCCCAAGGTCAGCAAAGTCAACAGGACGTTGCTAAACATGATACCCAGCATCTCCCGCGCTTGAAGCTGGGCCTGAAACCCGTGCGGACCCAATTGCGTGCTATTCCAGACTAAGTTCTGCAGACGCGCCGCGACATAGGGATAAGCCAGTAAAAACAAGGCCAAATAGGTGCCTATCGCGGCTACCAATACGCTCATCGCCACTAATTGCTCAGCCTCGACCGGAATCAGCTCCTTGCTACCCAACAACATAACGCTGACCATCAGGCCGGCAAACACCAGCACACCTATGAATATCGTCATCAGATAGATGCGGTAGTAAGCGCCAATGCTCGCAAAGAATTTAAAAAACTCATTACCGTACGTGCTGTTTTCCCGGGTGTAACGGGCCATGCGCTGTTGCGCCAGCGGCCACAGCAACCCCAGAGTCAACGCCGATAATACCGGCAATAGCAGAAAATTGAAGTACGCCTCTCCGGTGCTGCCATGAAACGCAAAACGTAAGCCTCGGTAACTGGTGTTATGCATTCTAAAGCGGAGCGAACGCATCAATAACCAGGGCATCACCGATACGATCACCAGCAAAATTGCCAAGCCTGCAACCCGATCGAATTCACCGACCAGGGTATAACCAGCAAACAACAGAAAAGCGACGATGCGTCCTTTCAAGATCGCCTTGGGATCGCCGTGGTAGTCAAAACCCGCACCGGCTAAGGTAGTGTGGCGGTAAAAATATTGGTTACGTTTGACTTTGGCCCAAGCTGAGTAAACGCCCAAGGTGACGATACTCAAGCAAACATTGACGATCCAAATCCGGAAATACTCGCCACCGCTGCCGCTGAATTGCAACTGCCGTGATTGATATTCTGCCATTTCCATCCTCATTTTAGGTTTTTCCGTTGCAAGCATAGTGCATTGCCGCTATCTAACAATAAAAACGGCCTGCAGATAACACACGCTAGTCAGGGGCCGGCTTTTGCAATCGCCGTAAAGCCTTTTATACTTCCTCGACAAAAGCGGTGCAGACCAGTCAGCCAGCGCTTGCGTGGGAACTTACCTTTCTATCTCTGCCGACCCGGTACAAAAATGAGAAAAAACCTACCCGTTACCCAACGTGAATTGATTTACTCAGCTTCGGCTACCATCACCTCCGGGACAGATCCCGCCGGCAAGATCAATTATGTCAACCAAGATTTTTTGAACACTAGCGGCTTTAGCGAGGCAGAGCTGTTAAACCAGAGCCATAACATCGTTCGCCATCCCGACATGCCTTCCGCCGCATTCGCCGATTTGTGGCAAACCGTGAAGAGCGGCCGGCCATGGATGGGAATTGTCAAAAATCGCTGTAAAAACGGCGACCATTACTGGGTGGATGCTTTTGTCACCCCGCGCTTCGAAAATAGCAAGATTGTCGGTTACGAATCGGTGCGGGTTAAACCGGACGTGACCTGCGTGACCCGCGCCAATACTGTCTACGAAAAGCTGAAACACGGCAAAAATATCGAATCGCCTTTGAGCCGCATCGGTTTGTCCGGCAAACTGACCGGCGGTTTTGCAGTGATTCAATTAATCACCGCCATCAGCCTTTATCTGAGCGAAACGTGCAGTTTTGGCGTAGCGACAGCAATCTTCGCCGGCCCCTTAGCGGTCGGTTATGCCTGGGTTTGGCTGGTATTACAACCTTTAAATGACGCAGCGGCAGAAGCGCGCCGGGTGATCGACAATCCGGTGATGCAGCAGATTTACACCGCCGATGGCGGCGAAGTTGGACAATTACTGTTGGCGGTGAAGCTTTTAAAAGCCAAATCCCGAACCATCATACGCCGTCTAACTCAAGCCACAGAACCCCTGGCAGGCAAAGCCGATACGAGCTACCAGGCAGTCAGCCAAGTTAGCGCAGCGATGGATAGACAGCTGGCGGAAATTGAACAGATTGCCTCGGCGATACACCAAATGAGCGCCACCGTCAGCGAGGTCGCCCGCAGTGCCGCCAACGCCGCTCAAGCCGCCAATGATGTCAATCGACAATCGCAAGAAACGCTTTCGCGGGTCAACAATACCATCCAAATGATAGACCGCTTAGTGGTCGCGGTCGGCCAAGCCGAAACAGTCATTAAAATTGTGGCCGATCACAGCAAGAAAATCGGCGGCGTCCTTGATGTGATTCAAGGGATTGCCGAGCAAACTAACCTGTTGGCGCTGAATGCCGCCATCGAAGCAGCGCGCGCCGGCGAACAAGGCCGGGGATTTGCCGTCGTGGCCGACGAAGTCAGAACCTTGGCCGGACGCACGCAAAAATCCACGGAGGAAATCCACAAAATGATCGACGGCCTGCGTTCCGGCGTCAATAACGCCGTACAGGAAATGGCTAAAGTCAGGGAAATGGCGGCAACCGGCGCGGAACACGGAAAAAACTCCACCGAATCGCTGCAACAAACCACACTGTCGGTCAATATCATTAACGACATGATCGTGCAGATCGCCAGCGCCGCCGAACAGCAACATATTGTTTCCGAAGAAATTTCCAGAACGGTAGAAGCCGTCGGCAGCTTATCGCGACAAACTACAGAGCATGCGGTTCATGCCAGTACGGCCAGCGGCGGTGTCTCGGCACTCAGCAAAGAGCTGGATATGTTGGTTGAGCAATTCGACGACGTACCACGCTAAAAACGCACCGTGCCGAAGGCTGGGGGCAATGATTTGTCAGCCTGAATACACTCCTGCGCAAGCCGCCGCCAGAAAAGTTCAAAAACCTGAGCGGCGGTTTTTACCGAAGTGACAACGGGTTGCGGATTACCGGCATTTACTCCGCAAGTTTCCACTTGATGTTACAGCCGATGCTGGGAATTTGTATCGTATCGACAGGCTTTCCCGCCAGCAAATTATCCAAGGCATTGCGCAAATCCTCGCCGGTAACCGGCACATCATTCTTCGGCGTGGCGCCATCCAGGCGGCCGCGGTAAACACAAGCCAGATCGGCATCGAACAGGTAAATATCCGGGGTGCAGGCTGCCTGGTAGGCTTTGGCCACCGCCTGCGATTCGTCGTACAAATACGCGGCAAACGGATGCCCCCAGTCCGCCATCATCTGCTGCATTTTATCCGGCGCATCCTGCGGATAGTTTTCGATGTCATTGGCACTGATCGCCACCGTCGAAATGCCTGAGGCCGCGTATTGCCGGGCAATGGCGATCAATTGCTCTTTGACGTGCAACACATACGGGCAGTGGTTGCAGATAAACAAAATCAAAGTGCCGCGTTCGCCTTTCAAGTCCTGCAAAGCATACTCGCGGCCGGTCACGGTATCCGGCAAACAAAAGTCCGGGGCGATACTGCCCAGAGGCAGCATAGTGGAGGCTGTCGCGGCCATGGCTAATCCTGTTGAGTCAAAACAAGACTAGAATTATAAAACAGCCCGCCCCCGGAACTGCCGCGAAAATCGCCTTAACTTTCCCACTCGCCAGCGCATGATCGATATAAGCACCCGAACCGTTCCGCTTCAAAATGCTCCGCAACTGGACAGCTATGTGCTGACCGACAAACTCGGCGAAAGCCTGCAAGCCACGGTTTATAAGGGCTATCACAAACACGTGCCGGAATACCCGCTGGTGGTTAAATGCCTGAAATTGTTGTCCAGTTGGGACGACCAATCCCGGCATCTGCGGCAAAAAATCGAACGCCTGAAAGTATTGCACGACCCGCGCGTCTGCACGCCCTTGGCTTTGGAATCCAACGACGGCGATCAATTCATCGTCCAGCCTTGGTTCAACGGCCAACCGTTGAATGTATGGATCGCTCAACAACAAGCGGTGAATCTGAGCGATTTTTTTACATTGGCCTGCTCCTTGGCCGATACCCTGCAATCGGTGCACGATGCCGGCATTACCCATGGCGGCATCAAACCGCACAATATTCTGGTGCAATCCGGCAGCTTGAGTCTGCGCCTGACCGACTTCATCACGCCGCTGGACATCCGCGATGTCAGTCACTTTATCTACGATCCGGAATTTGTCCGCAACACCCTAGCCTATACCTCGCCGGAGCAAACCGGGCGCATCAACTACCGGGTCGATTTCTCCACCGATTTATATTCGCTGGGTATCGTGTTTTACGAACTGCTGACGGGCCGACTGCCGTTTTTTTCCGACGATCCGCTGGAACTGATTCACTCGCATCTAGCCGAGGAAGCCATCAAAATCCACGACATCAGTCCGGGCATCCCCAACACCCTGAGCGAAATCATCGCCAAACTGATTTTGAAGCAACCGGAAAAACGCTATCAAAGCGCTTCAGGTTTGTTGGCCGATTTGCTGCGCTGCCAAAAAGAACACGAAACCACCGGCAGCGTATCGAATTTTGGCATAGGCCAACACGACCGCAGCCGCCGGGTGGTTTTCATTTCGAAAATGGTCGGCCGCCAAAGCGAAGCCGAGCTCATTCGCCAGGATTACAGCGAGGTGACCCAAGGCCGGTTTCGTTCGGTGCTAATTTCCGGCCTATCCGGCATCGGCAAAACCCGGCTGATTCAGGAACTCCAAAAACCACTGGTGAAAAATCGCGGTTATTTCAGCTCCGGCAAGTTCGATCAGTACCAAAAAAATATTCCCTACAGTTCGCTGATTCAGGCCTTGCGCAATCTAATACGCACCTTTCTGACCGAAAGCGACGCCCAAGTGCATGATTGGTCCGCAAAAATTCTCGACGCGCTGGACAACGCCGGCGGGGCAATCATCGACGTAGTGCCGGAACTGGAATTCATCATCGGCCCGCAAGCCGAAGTACAGCCCTTGCCGCCGGTGGAAGCGCGTAACCGTTTCAACAATTTGTTCGGCCGCTTCCTGGCTTGCCTGGCCAGCGAGGACAATCCCTTGGTGTTATTCATCGACGATCTACAATGGTGCGACAGCGCCACCTTTGATTTCTTGCAAAACCTGTTCGCCAATCACCGTGAACACCCCTATCTATTTTTGCTGGGCGCATATCGACATAACGAGGTCGATAGTGGTCATCCTTTGACCAAACTGATCCGTAGCGTGCGAGAAAACGCCGGCCCACTGGCCGAGATCCATTTGACCGAACTCAGCGACGCCGATTGCCACGAAATGGTTGCCTACATTCTGGATTCGTCGCTGAACGCCACCGCCAATTTGGCCGACTTTATCGCCCATCTGACCGAAGGCAACCCCTTATTTGTCAGTGAAAGCCTGGCCTGGTTGTACAACGAAGGTTTACTCAGCATCGACGCCAATCAACACTGGCGATGGGATATGAACCGCATCCGCGACACGCAAATGCCAGCCAGCGTGGTGGAACTGTTCAGCGCCAAAGTGCGTAAATTGCCCAGCCGGACTTTGGATATTCTTTATCATTGCGCCTGTATGGGTAATCGCTTCACAGCGGAGGATGTCGGGCTGGTACTGGACAAGCCCATTGAGCGACTGTTCGAGGACTTAAAACCGGTATTAAGCATGGGCCTGATACTGGAAAATAAAGCCGACCTGCAATTTGTCCATGACCGGGTACAGGAAGCGGTATTGCAGCAAGTTGCCGCCGCGGCGCGCCCCGGCATCCATTGGCGGATCGGCAATCGCTTGCTGTCGGCGGTGTCACCGGGCGCCGAACTGGTCAGCCTCGACAATTTATTCACCATCGCCGCTCATCTCAATCAAGGTTGCCCGAATGATCTGGACGAAGAAACCGCCTACTGGCTGGTGAATATCAACTTTAATGCCGGCAATAAAGCCCTGGATGCGCTGGCCGGGGATGCCGCCAACGAATTTTTCCTGAAGGCCCACCATTATTTGCCGCCGGATTGTTGGGAAACGGCTTACGCGCTGACGTTTCGGATTTATCAGCGCTTGGCGAAAACCGATTTGATGTGCGGCCGCTACGACAGCTCGGAAGCCTTGCTGAACCGGCTGATCGAGCATGCGGTCAGCGACCTGGATAAGGCCGAAGCGCTGGCCGATCAGACTACGTCCCTGTCCTCATTCGGCAACTTTAAGCAAGCTATCGCTACGGCCAACCGTGGCTTGGCGTATTTCAACAAATCCATTCCCGACGATCCCGAACAAGCCCGGCAACGCATGGAAAGTCTGATGCTGATCATTGACCAGCAAGACGATGTCTGGCAAAAAATCCTGAACATGCCGTTTACCGAGCAGCGGCAAAGCAAAATCGAACTGGCTTTTTATAGCGAGTTGATTCCGGATTTGTACATGTGCGGTCTGGTGCCGCAGCTGTATTTATCCGCCGCCCAATCCACCCTGCACTGCCTGGAAGGCGGCATGGACGAATCGGTGATTTATTCGTTTTCCATCATGGGCCTCAATCTGGGCGAACAGGGCAAATTCGCGCAGGCGTTTCTCTATCAGGATTTGGCACACGATTTGTGCGCCAAATACCCCAACACCTTTGGCGCCACCCGCGGCATGAACGGCATCGTCTGGTGCAATATGCACTCGCGCAGCCACCCGGCCGATATTGTCGATTACGCTCACAAGGCCATTCAGTCCGGCAAGAACTGCGGCGATCTCTACAACGCCGGCCTGTCCTACGGCCCGCTGATGTGGAATCTATTGGCCCAGGGTAAAAACCTGCGCTGGGTCGAGGAAGCCGCCGATGAATGTCTGCAATTTTCCCGCAAAAACCAGTTGTCGTTTTCAATAGGCCTGGCCCAGGCGGTGATGGCCGGCTGGGTATTGCCGATGAAGCCCGATTACCGCCCGGTCGATATGCAAACCACGCTGGCGGACTGGCAGGCCAATAACTATGTGGCCGCTACCGGCAGTTACTTCGCATTACTGGGTTTTGCCCAATATTACCTGGGCGACTATGGTGCGGCGGCAGTATCGCTGAAAGCCGTAGAAAACTATTTGCACGGCTTAACCGACAATGTTTTGAAACGTCTTTGGTACGCCTTTCGGATCTTGAACTTGCTGCGCTCGGAAATGGATGCGGCGCGAATCGATGCCGAAATTGCGCCCTTGCTTGCGCAACTGGAAGTGTGGGGGCAACTTGGTCCCTTGCTGAAACCCTACCTAATGTTTGTCCATGCCGAGCTTGCCAGACAGCAGGGCCAATACCGCGAAGCGCGCAATCTTTACATGGATGCCATTGCCTTGTCACTGGCGCAGAACTATGGCCTGCTGACCGGCCATATTTACGAAACGCTGGCAGATCTGTTGCTGAAGCACCGCTTGGGCGACGCGGAACTGTATTACGGCGAAGCGCGCCGCCATTACCGCTTATGCCGTGCCGATGCGAAAAGCAACCAGCTGCAGGAACGTCATCAATACGTCAGCCCTGAAACCGGCGCCAGAATAGCCAAACCTCAGCCCGCTCCCACCACCTTACCTAGTCTGGACATCAGCTATCTGATGAAATCGGCGCTGGCGTTATCGGCGGAAATTGATCTGACCCAATTGATGCAAAAAATCATGGCTGTGGTGTTGGAAAGCTCCGCAGCCCAGCACGGTTATCTGTTGATCAAACAACAAGACGAATTATTGGTGGCCGCCGAGCAGCACGTCGGCAAAAAACGCACGATACACAAACACTATTACAGCTTGAACAAGGTGCGCGGCATCTGCCACGCCATCGTCAATTACGTGCAACGTACCCACGAAAAAGTCGTGCTGAGCGACGCCTGCAGCGAAGGCGAGTTTCAAAATGCGCCCGAGGTTGTGGCGTTTGGCTTACGCTCGGTATTGTGTTTGCCGGTGATCAAGCAAAGCGAATTAATCGGCTTGCTTTACCTGGAAAACCGGCTATCCGAAGGCGTATTCACCCCGGAAAAAATCAGCATGACCGAGCTGTTGACCGCCCAAGCGGCCATTTCGTTGGAAAACGCCCGCTTGCTGGAACAAACCCGCCAAGCTTACAAACAATTACAAGAAAACCAGGATCATATGCTGCAAATGGAAAAGCTGTCGGCACTGGGCACGCTGGTCGGCGGCGTGGCCCATGAGATCAACAATCCGCTGATGGGCGTGATGAACTTCGTCGAATTTGTCTCGGACCGCACGGAAGATGCCAAATCCAAGCAAATACTGGCGCAAGCCTTGCAGCAAATTCAACGCATCAAAAACATTGTGTCGAATATGCTGGTGTTCATGCATCAAAAGACCACGCCAACCGGCAGTTGCTCGCTAGAGGAAGTTTTAGGCCAAACCTTGTTGTTGCTGGAAGGCGAATTGCGCAAAACCGCTATCCAAGTCCGTACCGAGATACCGGAAAACTTGCCCAAACTCGCCTGCACGGCGGAAAGCATGCAACAGATTCTGATCAATCTATTGATCAACGCCCGCGATGCGCTAAGCGGTATTGCCCAACCCGAAATAGAAATCAGCGTCCGTTGTGCGGAAAAAATGCTAGAGTTGAATATAAAAGACAATGGTCCCGGCATCCCCGACGAAGTACAAGGCCGCATGTTCGACCCTTTCTTTACCACCAAACCGCCCGGCCAAGGCACCGGCCTGGGTTTATCCGTCACCCGCCGCTTGATTCAAGATGCCGATGGCTCGATAGCCGTGGAAAGCCGCATTGGCGAAGGTTGCCGCATCCGGTTAAAATTCCCCCACATTTAGTATTTGTTAACGAATAGAGACACAGGCGATGGTAAACAACATTCTGGTGATTGACGACGACCCGGCGGTACGCGGCGCCTTCAAGCTGATTCTGGAAGAAGAAGGCTATCGCGTGCGCGAAGCCGAGAACGGTCTACAAGGTATCGCCATGGTGGAAGCCGATCGTCCCGACTTGATATTTCTGGACTTACGCATGCCCGGCATAGACGGCGTGGAGACCTTACGCCGCCTGAAGGCATTGGACACCAGCTTGAATGTCTATATCGTCACGGCCTTTGCCGCCGAATTCATGGATCAACTGAAAGACGCCCATGAAGAAGGCTTGCAATTCGAGCTGGCCAGCAAACCCTTGTCGGCGTCGCAAATCCGCAATATCGCCCAAGTGGTGCATATCGCCAAAGTTCACGAAGAACGCCGGGCCAACCACCATAAGCTGGTTTTGACCTTATACGTGGTGTCGCTGAATCCGGAAACCCGCAGGCTGGTGGAGCAAATCAGCGCGGTGCTGGCCGGCATATACGAACCCGGCCATTGGGTATTCGACGTAGTCGAAGTATTGGGCATGCCGGAAAAGGCACTGGAAAAAGAAATCTTTGCCACGCCGATGCTGGTGCGCGACCTGCCGGAACCGGTGTTGAAACTGCTAGGCGATCTTTCGCGAATGTCGTCGGTGATGGCGGCCATCACTACCCAAAATGTTGGTACAGGTGTGCAGACAGTGATCGTTTGATGCCCGGTCGTAACCCCTAAATGCCACAAACACTCAAACAACTCAATCTGATCCTGGACACCATTACCGACGGCGTAATGGTGGTCGACCCGCAAGGCAGCGTTATTTATGCCAATCAAGCCGCAGAACAATTGCTGGAACGCGGCAGCCTGATCGGCCATTCCCTGGCAATTCCGATTTCCGCCGACAAAATTCAATTTCAAGACATCAACCTGATTCGCCCCAGCGGCATAGCCTGGGCCGAACTGCGCTCCACGCCGCTGGAATGGGAAGGCGCGCCGGCCTATGTCATCGGACTGCGCGACATCACGGCCCGTAAGCAAGCGGAAATCGCGTTGCAGGAAAGCGAGCTACTTTTTCATACGCTATCGAAGATTGCCCCGGTCGGTATTTTTCGCACCAACGAAAAAGGTGAGTGCGATTACGTCAACCATCGCTGGTGCGAAATCACCGGCTTGCATTTTATCGATTCGCACGGTGACGGCTGGATAGCCGGTTTGCTTGCCGAAGACCGCGATGCGGTGATTGCCGAATGGCAGCGTTGCGTATCCGCCTTGCAGCCCTTCAATATGCAATACCGTTTTCAACTGGCGGACGGCAGTGTGCGCTGGGTGGTGGGCCGCGCCGAACCGGAACTGGACGAAACGGGCGGATTGTGCGGTTACGTCGGCACCATTACCGATATTTCCGACATCAAAGCCAACGAAGAGCGCTTGGGACAAGCCGCCGCCGTATTTGAAAGCACCCGAGAGGGCGTGATGATTACCGACGCCCAACGCCGAATCACGATGGTCAACAAGGCCTTTAGCAACATCACCGGTTACGATAATCGGGATGTGATCGGTCATAGCCCCAGCATCTTAAGTTCCGGCCGCCACAACGCCGATTTTTACCGGGAAATGTGGGCCAATATTGCCACTACGGATCATTGGCAAGGCGAAATCTGGAATCGCCGCAAGTCCGGCGAGGTGTATCCGGAATTGTTGAGCATCAGCACCGTGCGCGACGGCAAAGGCGAGATCAGCCACTACGTGGGTGTGTTTGCCGACATTTCCAAGCTGAAGGCTTCGGAAATGGAACTGGAATTCCTGGCCCACCACGACCCGCTGACAAAATTGCCCAACCGCATGCTGTTCCTGTCGCGCCTGCAACACAACATCGAAAAAGCCCGCCGTCAGGCCAACAAGATGGCAGTGTTGATGCTGGATTTGGACCGCTTCAAGGACGTTAACGATAGCTTCGGCCATTTGGCCGGCGACGATTTGCTGCAAATGGTCGCCGAACGCCTGACTACCCGGCTGCGTACCAGCGACACCATTTGCCGGCTCGGCGGTGACGAATTCGTGGTGTTGCTGGAGGAAGTCAACCAACCTGAAACCGTCGCTCATGTGGCCACGCAAATCATCAATGCCTTGAACCAAACTTGGCAACTACCCAGCGGCCATGAAGTACGCATCGGTGTCAGCGTCGGCATCGCCATGTTTCCCGAACACGGCGCTTCGCCGGACGAGTTGATCCAACAAGCCGATACGGCCTTGTATCAAGCCAAAAATGAGGGCCGTAACCGCTTCAAATATTTCTCGGAAGATTTGACCCGCGCCGCGCGGGAACGTATCGATATAGAAATCCGCCTGCGCCAAGCTATCGAGCAAGGCGAATTGCGGGTGTTTTTCCAACCGCAAATTTGCATCGAGAATGGCGCAATTATCGGCGCCGAAGCCTTGGTCCGCTGGCAGACTGCCAGCGGCGAACTGATACCGCCGCTACGCTTCATCCCGATTGCCGAGGAAACCGGTCTGATTACCAGTATCGGCAATTGGGTGTTGAGAGAAACCTGTCACCACGGCCAGCGCTGGCGGCAAGCAGGTTTTCCAGCCTTGCGTCTGGCGGTTAACCTATCGCCGCAACAGTTTTTGCATAGTGATATTAGCGATGTGGTCGCCAGGATTTTGGCAGAGACCGGTTTTCCGGCCGAGTGCCTGGAACTCGAACTCACTGAAAGCGCGTTGATGAAACGGGAAAAAGAAGCTATCGAAATTTTACACAAGCTGCACGGGTTGGGTGTGCATCTGGCCATTGATGATTTCGGCACCGGTTATTCGTCGCTGGCTTATTTGAAACTCTTTCCGCTGGATGTCTTAAAGATCGATAAAAGTTTTATTGAAGACATCCCCAAACACACTGACGATATGGAAATCACCGCGACGATTATCGCCATGGCTAAGACGCTACGCATGCGCGTGGTAGCGGAAGGCGTGGAAACCGCCGAGCAACTGGCTTTTCTGAAAAGCCGGCAATGCGATCTTTACCAAGGTTATCTGGTCAGCAAACCGCTACCGATAGCGGAATTCGAAAAGTTTCTGACCGACTACGCTCTTAACAAAAATATTGAGCCCGTGATGTCGGCTTGAAACAGGCGCCGGCAGCCCTAAAGTGTGCAATCAATCCACTGTTTTAGCCAAACGCCGGAAAAAAGTTATAATGCCGGTTTTTTAACCTCACCAAAAGGATCAAAAGATGGCTGACAATCTGATTGCACCTTCCATACTCTCCGCAGACTTCGCACGCTTGGGCGAAGAAGTTGTTAATGTCTTAAATGCGGGCGCAGACATTGTGCATTTCGATGTGATGGACAACCATTTTGTGCCCAATCTGACTATCGGTCCCTTGGTTTGCGAAGCGCTACGCAAGCATGGCGTTACCGCCCCAATTGACGTCCATTTGATGGTGGAACCGGTAGACCGCATCATCCCGGATTTCGCTAAAGCCGGCGCCAGCTACATTACTTTCCACCCCGAAGCCTCCAGACACATTGACCGTTCACTGCAAATGATCAGAGACTTGGGTTGCAAATCCGGTCTGGTATTCAACCCAGGCACCCCGTTGCATTACCTGGAGCACGTACTCGACAAAGTCGATATGATTTTGCTGATGTCGGTCAACCCCGGATTCGGTGGCCAATCTTTCATTCCATCCGCGCTGGATAAATTGCGCCAAGCCAGAAAAATTATCGACGACAGCGGTTTGGATATCCGCCTGGAAATCGACGGCGGCGTAAACGTGGCTAATATTCGTGAAATCAAGGAAGCCGGTGCGGACACCTTCGTTGCAGGCTCGGCTATTTTCGGCAAACCGGATTATAAAAAAGTCATCGACGACATGCGCGCGGAATTAGCCGCAGCCAAATAAGTCTGAACTAAAGACAGCCGCTGCGGGATGTCCCGCAGCGGTCACTTCCCCAAAGCATTCGCTGCAAATTCCTTAAAACGGAATTCTCGCTCCCAACTCGATAGTGTGATCGGTAATATAGGCCTGCCCTAAGCGGTATTCGTATCGTAAAAAGCCCGCCCGACCTTCCGGCAAACTCAATGCCAACGACGTACCGATATTGAAATAGTCGCGATCCGGCGTATCGGTTTTTACGCTGAATCTGCCGGCACCGGCAGCCGCCTGACTAAAGCGCGCCTGAATCAAACGGCTTTCGTCCAGATACTGATGCACCCATTCGAAACGCACGCCGGGTGACAACACACCCCAAGAGGTACTGATCGCGTTACTGGCTTGACCGCCGATAGTCGATGTCGCCGAATCGATAGATTGGCCGGCAAACTCCATGGCTAAACCACCACCGCCGCTTTCCTGATAGCTATCCACTTCGGTTTTGCTGTAATCCAGCCTCACATAGGGATTAATCACAAAACTTTGCAGCGCAAAATCTTTACCAAACCCCAAACTAAAGCCGTACTGGTCGCCATTAGCGCTACTGGTAGCCGTATTATCGAATCCGGTATATTGGATGCGCCGATTGATATCGAAGGAATGCAGCGCATAGCTCATAATCCAGTCGATATAAAATGACTGCGGCAGGAAATAACTGCCATACGACGAAAACTCGTACGCATCGGTCGACATACTGCCGCTGTTTAAATTGTAATTGGTATCGGTAGAGCCGTAACCGAAGGCCGCACCCAACACCAATTCATCCATAACACTGTAATCCAGACCGAAGGTAACCGCCTTTCTGTCGGCTTTGAAGCCCCGTTCGCTGCCGGTATTGGCTTTTTCGCCGACGTTGAATTGACCTTTCAGAAAGAAACCTAACGGGCTATCGCGAAACGGCTGTTCGTTTGGATCATCCCCAGCCGCCCCGCCCCGAGCGGGGCCTAGTGCTGTCATCAAAGCCTTGCCGACCGGTATGGTTTCGCCGTTGACATTAATGGTGGAATAACCCAGTAAGGAGGCGCTTTGCTGTTGGGAGTTGCGCAGATTAACGATGCGGCCATGCACCACGGAAAATTGCTTGTAACCAAAATCTACAGCCGCCGCACCTTGCGCCGCCACCGCATCCGGAATCACCGCATTCAGGTCGGCGTTGTTTATTTCATTGCAGCGGGCCAATAAATCGCCGCCAGCTCCCGAGCAAGCACTGGTTAAACCTTCGTAAATTGCTTGCTGATTAGGGGTAAAGGTCGGATCGGCGGTTAAGTTGGGCGTCGAGGTTATTGGCGTAGTGGGCGTAGTGGGCGTCGTTGGCGTGGTGGGGGGCGGAGCGACGTCGTTGTCCGCGATGCTGGCGACTGCTGACGCGCCCGCCGACACCGAATCACCGGTACAGCTTGGCGTTACATTCTGAAGAGATAAGGTCACAGTTTCAGTGCTTTCTACCAATGCATCATCGATAATATTGATGGATACCGGCGCACTATCGGCATGAGACCCGCCAAACAAAAAGGGAACACTGAAAGAAAAGGTGCCGCTCGAAATATTGTAGTCACTGCCTGCGGTTGCACTGCCGCCGGCAGCGACGACATCGCCGCTTATGGTGCAGCCGCCATAATCACCCGAGCTGCTAGCCAGACTAACGTTAGCCTGGACAATACCATCCGCTTCGTTAAAGTTATAGGACCTGGAAGAAAAATCCAGAGTCCAAGCTTGTACTGAAAATGGCGCGAAAGATAAAGCGGCCGCCGCTGCCAGCAATACTTCCTTGGAACTCAATGCAAGGGGTCGAATTGCCCGGTTTAAGCACTGGCGCGAAGACATCGGCGGCATTGCCGTTACTCCGCATAAACCTGATAACTTTTCTGAATGTAATATAGGTAGGATCATGAGAATTTAGCAGGTTAGATACAGCGTAATTAAAGAATAAAAACCTTGTATGCTAATTATGGCACTGAATACTATCGATGATTCCAAATCATTAGCAAACAGTCTGAATTCTATTATTGACTGCCATCATGAACATAGATAAATGCTAGCGCATAAATTCTTAAACCAGTTGTTTCAACAAAAGTTATTGCTAAACGCTGTAGACAAACTCCAACTTCAACCTTTTGTAAAGCAAATCCACTGCCATGGCTAGAGTCCTGTATTGCTGGGAATTAGGGGGCGGCTACGGCCACACCGCCGCATTTCTGCCCATAGCCCGACAACTTAAAAGTCGCGGGCACGAGGTCGTATTCGCGCTTAAAGATTTGGAATACGCCGACACTTGGTTAGCTGCCGATCACTTTTGTTACCTACAAGCCCCGATACGCTGGCCGGACAGTCGTCCGCAAGCGCCAGCCTCCAGTTATCCGGGAATTCTACAAAACGCCGGCTTTACCGATAAAACCGGTCTGTTAACCCGAGCAAAAGCCTGGCAATCCCTTTATCGCCATGTAAGTCCTGACTTGATCGTATGCGACCACGCACCGACCGCGTTACTGGCTGCCCGCAAATTTGACACGCCTCGAGCGGGGTTCGGCACCGGCTTTTTTTCGCCGCCGCGCATCAGTCCGATGCCCAATATTCGCCCCTGGTTGCGCGTTAGCGATAAGGCCTTAAACATTATCGAAAGCCAAGTGTTAAACACGACTAACTCGGTTTTAGAGCGTTTGAATGCACCACCATTAAGGATTTTGGCGGACTTGTTAGAGTTTACGGAAGATTTTATCTGCACGTTTCCGGAGCTGGATCATTATCGGCAATACCGTAACGCAAAATATTGGGGACCCACCATTTTGCAGACGGACGGCATGGAGCCGATCTGGCCGAGCGTCGGAGCCGAAAAATTATTTGTCTATTTGCACCCGGAATATCCCGGCCTGGAAGTGTTGCTAAAACAGTTGCGCGCGTTACCCTGGTCGATATTGGCACACATACCCGGCACAACGCCCGCATTTATAGAAAAAAACAGCAGCGCCAATCTACACATTACTCCACAGCCGGTAATCATCTCGGCTGCTGCCAAACAATGCGATTTGGCTATTTGCCATGGCGGTATGGCGACATTGTCGGCATTTTTGCTGTCCGGCAAACCCTTGCTGGCATTGCCATTTCAGCTGGAACAACTGATCAGCGCTCAAAACCTCGCTACTCTCGGCGCGGGCACTTACATCGCCGCGGAAAGCAAAAATCCCAACTACAAAACAGCCGTAACTGAGCTATTACGCCATTCGAAACACACACAGACCGCCCAACAGTTTGCGGATAAATACGCCGGCTTCTCGTCCGCACAACAAGCTAGCGATATTGCCAAACGCTGCGAGATGTTGATGAAAGACGCTTACATCAAAGGCAATAGCTGATCGAGAATTTTGCCGTTAGTCGCAAACACCTGTTTTGGAAACACACCAGGATTGCCTTTAAAATCGGTGATGGTTGCGCCGGCTTCTTTGGCTATCAACACGCCCGCGGCAATGTCATACAGATTGAGTTCTTGTTCCCAAAAAGCATCGACCTGGCCATCCGCAACCGTGCATAAATCCAATGCCGCCGAACCCAAGCGCCGTTGGCCGGTGGTAGCCTGGGCGATGCGATTGAAACGCGGCAGGTTATTATCTTCCAAATACTGGCGCAGGCAGGCAAAACCGGTAGATACCATGCTGCTGGCCAGATTGGTTTCATCCGAGACCCGGATAGGCTTGCCGTTTTTCCAGGCGCCCTTGCCTTTTTCCGCGCAGTAATAATCGTCCAAGGCCGGGCCGTAAACCGCGCCCATCATCAATTCACCGTCGATTTCCAAGGCTACGCTGATGCCCCAAAAATATTGGCCTTTCGAAAATGAATGAGTGCCATCGATCGGATCGACGATCCAGCGGCTGGTTTGGTTGGCGGTTTGGCCGCTTTCCTCCCCCCAAAAACCGTACTCCGGACAATGCTCGCTGAGCGCTTGTTTCAGATAATTTTCCACTGCGACATCGGCATCGGTGACCAAGTCGCGAGCGCTTTTTTTGTTAATCGCCAGAGAGTCCAGATCGTTGAAATATCGCATCGCCACATCGCCGGCCGCGCGGACGATGGTTTCTAAAGCTTCAAGAGTGATGGGCATGATTTTCCTGATTTTGTAGGGATGCGGGCAAGGCGGCGATCCGCCCTGCCCGCTATGAAAAGCTTAAATTCTAACCGTTAATGGTTACAGATTGTGATAGCCGGTTTCTTCGTGCAACACAATATCCAGACCTTGCTGCTCTTCGTCTTCGCTGACGCGCAAACCGATGAACACGCCGATGAGTTTCAATAAAACATAGCTGAACAAAGCGCTCCAGGCCGCCGTCACTAAAACCGCAAGCGTTTGCACGCCGACTTGCTCGGCAATAGTCACGCCGTTCAATCCCAAGCCGCCGAAACTTTCAGCAGCAAACACGCCGGTTAAAATCGAACCGACGCAGCCGCCGACGCCATGTACCGGAAACACGTCCAAGGAATCGTCGATTTTCAAACGGCGTTTGACGAATTGCGTGGCGTAAAAACACACGGCGCCAGCCACAATACCAATAACCAAACCACCCATGGGCCCGACAAATCCAGAGGCCGGCGTAATGGTGCCCAAGCCGGCGACCATCCCGGTGACGATACCTAAAACACTGGGCTTACTAAAACGCAGCCATTCAATGGTCATCCAGGTTAAAGCACCGGCGGCCGCGGCGATATGCGTCACGGCAATCGCCATCCCGGCACTGCCGTCGGCTTTTAACGCGCTACCACCGTTGAAGCCGAACCAGCCGAACCAAAGCATCCCGGCACCGGTCACGACCATGGTCATATTGTGCGGCGGCATCGCCACCGTGGGAAAGCCTTTACGGCGCCCCAACACTAATGCCGCCACCAGAGATGCCACCCCGGCGTTGACGTGAATCACAATCCCGCCGGCGAAGTCCTTCGCACCCATCGCCGCCAGCCAGCCGTTGCCCCATATCCAATGGCAAATCGGCATATACACCACAATCAGCCAAAGTCCGCTAAACCACAGCATGGCTGAAAACTTCATCCGTTCGGCAAACGCGCCAACGATCAAGGCCGGGGTAATAATCGCAAAAGTCATTTGAAACATGAAAAACACGGTTTCCGGAATATCGCCGATCAAAGTTTGCGTGTTCATGTCCGGCAGAAAAATCTTGCTGCCGCTCCCCAAAAACGGCTGCCAGCTGCCGCCATCGGCAAATACGAAGCTGTATACACCGGCCAGCCACAGTAGCGATACCAGACAGGTAATCGCAAAACATTGCATCAATACCGACAGCACGTTCTTGCTTCTGACCAAACCGCCATAAAACAGCGACAGGCCAGGAATGGTCATGAATAAAACCAGCGCGGTGGAGGTTAAAACCCAAGCGGTGTTGGCTTGGTTAATGCCTTCGGCCCAAGCCTGCTGCGGCAACATCAAGCTGTATGCCATTAGCATCAGCGTTCTTTTTATTGTTGTCATTGTCTTTCACTAGATGATGGTGTGTTGTTATTTTTAAGCGGTCTATAAACAACAAAATCGCCCTGGTCTGCGAATTTCGCGCAGACCAGGGCGATTTTTGATGTTCTACTGCTTTTTATTTTTTGTTGAAGACTTAGATAGCGTCTTCTCCGGTCTCGCCGGTTCTGATACGGATAATCTGTTCCAGGTTGGTCACAAAAATCTTACCGTCACCAATTTTGCCGGTGTTTGCGGCTTTGACGATGGTTTCCACGGCTTGGTCGACAACGTGTTCCGCCACGGCGATTTCCAGCTTGACCTTAGGCAGAAAATCCACCACGTATTCGGCGCCGCGATATAACTCGGTATGGCCTTTTTGCCTGCCAAAGCCTTTTACTTCGGTTGCCGTTACACCCGCCACCCCGATCTCGGACAAGGCTTCCCTGACGTCGTCCAGCTTGAATGGTTTGATAATCGCTGTAATTAATTTCATGCTATCCCCAAATTCGAATAATTAAAAAGCTGTTTCGTCACTGTTGCCACCATAATAAATAATTCCGGTAGAACCTACAATTTACCCGAGCAAAAGCACCAAAGTAGTGCTTCATGATAACAAAAACGGGCAGCCATCGCCGACCACCCGTTTCTTTTCGCGTTAACCGCAGCTTTCAACCCTAAACGTGATAAGCGGTTTCGCCATGCTCGGTGACATCCAGACCTTCGCGCTCGGTCGCTTCGCTAACCCGCAGACCAAGAGCCACATCGGCAATTTTGAAGGCAATGAAGGACACCACGCCGGACCAAACGATGGCGATGCCTACACCCCAAGCTTGGCTGGCAAGCTGGGTAAGCACGCTGTAGTCAGGCAAGGTTGCGTTGGTGACGTAATCCCAGACGCCGGTACCACCCAAATCAGGGCTGGCAACCACAGCAGTACCCAAGGCGCCGATAATACCGCCCACCCCGTGCACACCAAACGCATCCAGCGAATCGTCGTAACTCATCGCGTGTTTCAAAAAGGTTACCGACCAGAAGCATACTGCACCGACTACTAAGCCCAAACCGATAGCTCCCATCGGGCCTGACCAGCCGCAAGCAGGCGTAATCGCAACTAAACCGGCCACCGCGCCTGAGGTAGCGCCCAGCATGCTAGGTTTACCACGCACAGCCCATTCCGCACCCATCCAGGCCAGAGTTGCCGCCGCTGCCGCCAACAATGTGTTGACGAAAACCAATGCCGCCAGACCGTTGGCTTCCAGGTTGGAGCCAGCGTTGAAGCCAAACCAGCCTATCCATAACAAGGATGCGCCTATCATGTTCATCGTCACGCTGTGCGGCGCGATAAATTCTTTACCATAACCAATACGCTTGCCTATCATTAAGCAACCGACCAAGCCGGCGATACCTGCGTTGATATGTACCACCGTGCCGCCGGCAAAATCCAAGGCGCCTTTTTGGAATAAAAAGCCCGCAGTCGCACCGGCAGTTTCCGCAGCGGCCGCATCGGTATAGGCATCAGGGCCTGCCCAGTACCAAACCATATGCGCCATCGGTAAGTAGCAGAAACTAAACCAGATCACGGTAAACAACAGCACCGCTGAAAATTTAACCCGCTCGGCAAATGCGCCGATGATCAACGCGGGCGTGATGGCCGAGAAAGTCAGCTGGAACGCTACATAAATAAATTCAGGTACATAAGCCCCTTTGCTGAAAGTGGCCGCCATCGAATCCGGGGTAATACCCTTCAAAAATGCCTTGCTGAAACCGCCGAAGAAAGCGTTACCCTCGGTAAACGCGACGCTGTAGCCGAACGTCGCCCACATAATCGCCGTCAACGAAAAGATCACAAAGACCTGCATCAAGATAGACAGCATGTTTTTAGCACGCACCATACCACCGTAGAACAAGGCCAAGCCAGGTATTACCATTAACGCAACCAGTACGGTGGCAACTATCATCCAGGCGGTATCGCCTTTGTTAACGGTGGCTTGCACGACCGGTGCCGCCACTTCTTCCGCAAACGCCATGCCCGAGAGTCCAAACAGCGCGAACAGCGCCATGCCTGTTAAATATTTCATTGTTGGTTTCCCCATCTTCATATTAAAGAGCTTCTTCGCCGGATTCGCCGGTTCTAATCCGAACCACCTGCTCCAGATCGGTTACAAAAATTTTGCCATCGCCGATCTTTCCGGTATTGGCTACTTTCACAATCGCTTCGACGGCTTGCTCAAGCAAAGCATCCGCAACCGCTACCTCGATTTTTGCTTTGGGTAAAAAATCGACCACATATTCGGCACCACGATACAGTTCCGTATGGCCCTTTTGCCGACCAAAGCCTTTTACTTCAGTAACCGTCACGCCAGATACACCGATATCCGACAACGCCTCACGCACGTCGTCTAGCTTAAACGGCTTAACCACCGCTGTTATCAGTTTCATAGTTCAACACCTCTTTGCTTGAGTTAATAAATTCCCGAAACAAGCAAAGCATGATGCATGCCACTATTTATTCCCCTGATTTTTAAAGCTTTATTAAACACATCCATTAAAAGCACAACAGAATCGCACCAAATCAGTGCAACGCTTTTTGGATTGCACCATTGCAACTCAATACCACCCTACAGGCCTTGATCTGCCAGTTTCAGTGGTTTGCTTTAAGAATAAACGGGGCGTTGTCGCAACATAGCAACACTGCATTACTTTGGTGCAACAAAAAGAATTTGCACCATTGCGAATCATGAACTAGTCTACATATACCACCTATCTTATTGATTTTTAATAAATCGAATATGGCCTAAAAACTGCTATAGAATCTTCAGTAGTCACTGAACCAAGGGGATAACCACCATGAGAAACAACACAACGTTAACAAAATCACACAGCCGCGCTTGCTTAGCCGGGTTAATGGTGATTTGCAGTGCCTCCGCTAGCGCGGACAGCTGGACAGAAGCATCCGGACTACTGGGTGCCGCGGGGATTGACCCAAACGCATCGAAATTCATGACCGATCATAATCTGAAGGTTGGCGGCTGGCTGAACAGTAGCGTCGGCGCCAACATGAATAGCAACGGTGACGGTTTTAACGGCCCAGTGACATTCAACGACCGTAGCGGTGAATTGCAACTCAACCAGTTGTATCTGTATTTGCAAAAAGCTATCAATGTGAACGGCGACTCTTTCGACATCGGCGGTCGCGTCGATGTGATGTACGGTACCGATGCCGCGTTTACACAAGCTTACGGTTCATTCGGATTCGACCCCGGCACCCTAGCGGACAGTGACCGTGGCAACTGGGATCTGAATTTGAGCGGACATGGGGAACGCTTCTACGGCTTGGCATTACCACAAGCATACGCCGAGTTTAACCTCCCATTCGGTAATGGTATCGCAGTCAAAGCCGGGCACTTTTATACTCCAATCGGTTACGAAGTAGTTACCGCTCCCGATAACTTCTTCATCACCAAACCCTACACTATGCAATATGGCGAACCATTTACCCATACCGGCATACTAGCAACCTACGCATTCAATCCGAATTGGACAGTAATGGGCGGTGCAGTTACCGGAAGCAACTCGGGCGGCTGGGACGGCAACTGGGACAGAGACCTGGGCAACTGGGCTTGGTTGGGCGGGGTAACCTGGACAAGCGACGACGCCGGCACATCTCTGGCTATTACATCAACGGCTGGCGAACGCTCCGAAAACAGCAAAGACACATGGGCCATGTACAGCATCGTCGGCAAGCACAATTTCACCGACAAGTTGCATTACATCATTCAACACGATCACGGTTTTGCCAATAATATCTGGACCGGGAACGCAAGCCTTGCAGGACTTCCAGACGGCAGGGAAGACGCCGAATGGTATGGCATCAACCAATATTTGATTTATGACGTCAACGACAAAGTCTCAGCCGGTCTGCGCGCAGAATGGTTCCGTGATCATAACGGCATCCGTGTTCTCGGCCCTGGCCGTTGCTATGCTGCGGCAGGCACAGTCGGCGACAACTTCGCTTGTGGCAGCAACTACGGCGCTAACTATGTCCCGTTTCAAGAAGCCAGCGGATATTACGCCGTTACAGCCGGCTTGAGCTACAAACCGGCAAAATGGTTGAACTTGCGTCCAAACCTGCGTTACGACTTTACCGATAATGCTAAAGCGTTCGACAACGGTACACGCCACAACCAATTCTTGGTTACTGCGGACGTAGTCATCACTTTCTAAGTTGGTAGCCTAAGTAAATCATCGTTATAAAGCTGTACGCCTCCATTGCGTTGAAAGCCCTTTGGAGGCTCTGTTTGTTATAGCTCTTTACTACGTTTGATGATATTGTTAAATCGTTTAAGCTTCTCAACCAAAACAACTACAACCTACGGAGACCCTCACTAATGTCTGTTGATCACGTTCTGAAATTAATCCAAGAAAACGACGTCAAATTTGTCGACTTCCGCTTCTGCGACACTCGCGGTAAAGAACAACACGTTACTTTCCCAGCGCACACCATCGACGAAGACACCTTTGAAGAAGGTAACATGTTTGACGGTTCGTCCATCGCCGGCTGGAAACACATCAACGAATCGGACATGATTCTGATGCCGGACCCCAGCACCGCGGTTATCGATCCTTTCTTCGACGACAAAACCCTGATCTTGCGTTGCGATATTATCGAACCGAAAGACATGCAAGGTTACGCTCGTGACCCACGCTCTATAGCCAAACGCGCTGAAGCCTATTTGCAATCTACCGGTATCGCCGACACCGCGTTCTTCGGTCCTGAAAACGAATTCTTCATTTTTGACGACGTCCGCTGGAACACCAGCATGGGTGGCTGCTCCTACCAAATCGACTCAGAAGAAGCCGGCTGGAACTCAGAAAAAGTTTACGAAAACGGCAACATCGGTCACCGTCCAGGCGTTAAAGGTGGTTACTTCCCCGTACCGCCAGTCGATTCATTCCAAGACATGCGCTCTGCAATGTGCCTGGTTCTGGAAGAAATCGGCCAAACCGTTGAAGTACACCACCACGAAGTGGCAACTGCCGGTCAGTGCGAAATCGGTGTTAAATTCAATACTTTGGTTAAAAAAGCCGACGAAGTACTGGGCTTGAAATACGTGATTGCCAACATCGCGCACGCTTACGGCAAAACCGCAACCTTCATGCCTAAACCACTGGTTGGCGACAACGGCAGCGGCATGCACGTTCACCAATCTTTGGCTAAAGGCGGCGTCAACCTGTTCACCGGCAACCTGTATGGCGGCTTGTCAGAAACCGCGCTGTACTACATTGGCGGCATCATCAAACACGCCAAAGCATTGAACGCAATTACCAACCCATCAACTAACAGCTACAAACGTCTGGTTCCTGGCTTCGAAGCTCCGGTAATGCTGGCTTACTCAGCACGTAACCGCTCTGCGTCTATCCGTATTCCTTACGTCACCAACCCTAAAGGCCGCCGTATCGAAGTACGTTTCCCAGACTCCACCGCTAACCCATACTTGGCGTTTTCTGCCATGTTGATGGCCGGTCTTGACGGTATCCAAAACAAAATTCACCCAGGTGAAGCGATGGATAAAGACTTGTACGACTTGCCGCCAGAAGAAGAAAAAGCGATTCCACAAGTGGCTTTCTCTTTGGACGAAGCCTTGGCGGCTCTGGATGCAGACCGCGAATTCTTGACTCGTGGCGGCGTATTCACTGACGACGTAATCGATGGCTACATCGCATTGAAACAAGAAGATGTGACTCGTCTGCGTATGAGCACTCACCCTGTTGAGCTGGATATGTACTACAGCCTATAAATAGTTAAGCCCGTTCTTAACGGGCCCACACTATCCCACAGCCCCGCAAGCTTTCGGCTTCGCGGGGTTTTTTATGCACTGGCGTACACCCTACACACCTGCGCCGCTTTTTAGCTGCGTCGAAGAACAAGCTATTTGTCATCCTCCGGCAATTCAGGCGCCTTCCATGATCCGCGCTTATGGGCTTCCATCACGGTTTGCCACCCATTCTCCAGCTCCTTTTCAGTGATACCAAATTGCTGAAGAATGCCATTAAGGCCGGACGGCACGTCAAACGCTGGCTTGGCAATATTATTGGCACGCGGCACGCCCTTGGAAGATGAAATTATTACACTGCCATTAATTGGTTTGATGGCTCCTTTAGCACACCGCGCCTGATCATCGGTATACAAGGTTTTTCCATCGACCACACATTTCATTGGCTCGGCCAACGCCTGACAAACCGGTAAAAATGCGAATATGCTAAAGCCCATTAAAAATAGTATTTTCACGGCCTAATTCCATTGGTTTAAAAGAAAGACATTCGCAGCTCGAACGCAAAGTGCGCCGGAAAAACCGACAGCCAATTTGTTTTCGCTCACAACCTTTACCGATAAGTCTAGCTTGGAATGCCCCTGCCCATTCGATTGGAGATGCTGTTTATAATCTCGCAGCGGAGGCACATTAATTGCTGTGCAACTGAAGGGGGCACAACTCCTTTATTCCAGACACACTTTTCTTAGCACTATTTAGGCGACAATTATGGCTATCAGCGTCTTCGATATTTTTAAAATCGGTATCGGACCTTCCAGTTCTCATACTGTGGGGCCCATGCGGGCAGCAATGACGTTTGTCAATAATCTGGAACAGCGAGGTTTTATTGATGAGGTACAACGCCTGCGCATCGAATTATTCGGTTCGCTTGGTGCGACAGGTAAAGGCCATGGCACCGACAAAGCGGTATTACTTGGCCTGGAAGGCGAAGCACCCGATTTGATTGACCCCGCCATCATTCCACAACGGCTATCCGCAATCCGCGAATCCGGAGCAGTTAGGCTATTGCAGCGTTACCCGGTAGCGTTCAACGAGAAAGCCGATTTACTGTTTCAACGTAAAGTACTTCCTTATCACTCCAACGGCATGCGCTTTAGTGTATTCGGCGCAAACGGCTCCGAACTGCTGCAAAGCGATTACTATTCGGTAGGCGGCGGATTTGTCGTGACCGACGCTGCGGCTGCTGCGGACAGGCTGAGCAATGACGACACCCGCCTACCCTATCCTTTCAAAACTGGTGCAGCGATACTAAAACTGTGCGCGACACATAACAAATCAATCAGCGATTTGATGCTGAGCAATGAAAAAGCCTGGCTGGGTGAAGAGGAAATCCGCCAGAAATTATTGAACATTTGGCAGGTAATGCAAGCTTGCGTCGAACGCGGCTTGCACGAAGAAGGGGTTATGCCGGGCGGCATGAAAGTCAGGCGCAGAGCGGCCAATCTCTACCGGCAATTGAGCGGCGAAATTCCTCGGCAAACTCCCAGCATGCCGGTGGGAACCATGGAATGGGTAAACTTATTTGCACTTGCCGTCAGCGAGGAAAATGCTTCCGGCGGGCGCGTCGTGACCGCACCCACCAACGGCGCTGCCGGCATTATCCCGGCGGTATTACATTATTACTGGCGCTTTTGCGATGGCGCGAATGAAGAAGGGGTGATTCGCTTCTTACTGACAGCCGCCGCAATAGCGATTCTGTATAAAGAAAACGCCTCGCTATCCGGCGCCGAAGTCGGCTGTCAGGGCGAAGTCGGGGTCGCTTGCTCTATGGCTGCCGGCGCACTGGCCGAAGTATTGGGCGGCACGCCCGAGCAGGTGGAAAATGCCGCCGAAATTGGCATGGAGCATAACTTGGGCTTGACCTGCGACCCTGTTGGCGGTTTGGTGCAGGTGCCCTGCATCGAGCGTAACGCGATGGGGTCGGTAAAAGCTATCAACGCGGCGCGCATTGCCCTGCGCGGCGACGGCAAACATTTTGTATCGCTGGACAAGGTAATCAAAACCATGCGCGAAACCGGCGCCGACATGAAAACCAAATACAAGGAAACCTCACGCGGCGGTTTGGCGGTGAATCTGATTGAATGCTGACAACGGCTTAAACGCAATCTCAAGCTGTTTTTATACCCTCTTTCGCAAGAATCTCCAGCGGAGCGTCGCCCCTGCATGGAAACGGGTAGCCAATCACATAAATGGTACGCTGCGAATAAGATTTTCTGCGCGGCTCGGCTTTGAGAACCTTCTGCATGAGGGAATGACGAGCTTTTAGGCGCCCGCTTTAATCGCTATTCACGCTATCCTTACAAATTACAGTTCGCCTTAATGCCTTTAGTCTATTGAAGGCCACACAAGCCCCGGCGTCGACGAGCACAGCCTGAACGGCATAAGCGTAATAAACAAGACCGGGTAAACAATAAAACTAGCCATGCGTCCGGAAGTCGGTCGTTTTTTCACCATCATCATAAATAGCTTGGCCCCTGCCCAGAATACCGTCCCGGCCGGAAGCCGCGAATGCCATGATCTGCTCAGCCGTTTCCTGCGGAACTTGCAATTGATTGAGGCTGTTTTGCAACAGTTCCAACACCACATCGTAGTTATCGTCAATGGGCTGTAATCTTAAAAAATGGGAATGTCCGGGACAGAGCAGGGTCAGATGGGGTTTCTCGTCGCTACCGACTAGATCGCCCGTAACGAACATCTCCAAAAACGCAAAGTCTCGATTATTCACCAAACTGGGCTTGGCGTTTCCTCTGGCAAAAGCCGCCGCAAAATAATCATCAGCCAATTCGGCAAGTTTTTTAGGCTCGACCGGCTCTGCGCTGAGCAAAGCATTAACAAGTTGCTTCAGCGGTTTGGTTTGTTCTTCTATGGGCCTGGAGTAAAAATACCGGTTGATACGATAGTCATCGAGCATGCCGGCATAGAAAATGTCCACGATTTTGGACACCAGGTTCTCGTCAATTTTTGGCAATAGTTTATCGTTCATCGTTTTATCCCCCGTTTTTGTAGTTAACCAGCTTATTTGCTTAAGTCAAATACCGCATGAGTAGATACTGTTATCCAAGTCAAGCCAAATGAATAGCCGAATCGAAGGGTTTGGCGGATTTTAAGACGCCGAACGCCACATGAATCAATTTTCGCATCATGGCGCCGATAATGAGTTTATTGGGCTTACCGGCGCAGGCTAATCGGTTCCTGAATTGTTTCCCCCAGGCGGTTTTATACAATGTGACCATGGCTGGCATATACATGGCTTTTCGCAAGAACGAGTGGCCTATTTTGGAGAGTCTGGGTTTGCCCTTAATACTACTACCCGATTCGTATTGCCTAGGATCGAGTCCGGCAAAGGCTGCGGCTTGTCGGCTATTGGCGAAGCGCGAGGTATCGGCGTAGAACGCTAGGATAATAGCGCTGGTGCGCTCGCCAATGCCGGGGATGCTGTCGAGTAATTCGCGCTGTTGCTTGAGATCGGGATGGCGATCAATGTGATCATTGATGGCGTCGATCAATTGTTGGATAGCGGTATCCAGCCAATTCAGATGCTGCTGAATGTCCTCGCGCACCGCTTCGCGAGCCACCTGCAAACGGTTGCTTTCTTGGGTGCGCATGGTTTGCAGGGCGTCCAGGCGCAGCACTAGTGCGCGTAACGTGACTTCCGCCTCGCAACGGGGTTGCCAAGCGGATGGTTTGCGTTCGGCGCAGAAATCGGCAATGAGTTTAGCATCGACCGTATCGGTCTTGCTGCGGGTGAGCCGTGAAGCGCCATAAGCTTTGATTTGTGCCGGATTGACGACGCTGACAGTTAAGCCGTTGGTTGCCAGATGCTGAGCAACGTCTTCCCAATAAATGCCGGTCGCTTCCATGCAGACCTGCACGGATTCAGCTTTTTGGGCGTTTAGCCACGTCAACAAAGCTGTAAAGCCTTCAAGCGAATTGGGAACCACTTTGGCGCGAAACTTACCGTTGGACAAGCGTAATGAGCAATCCAGCTTGGCTTTTGAAACATCGATACCGAGATAAAAATGGGACATTGAAAACCTCAAATGATCTACCTTGTGAATGCAGGCTGCCGGAATCCGGGCCGAAGAGACTGTCCGATCGTTGATCGAGGGTGGGTCACTGCTGCAGGGGTCTACGTCTCGGGCTTCAATAGTCCAAGGTCCGATACGGCATCCAGTGACCCAAACCTGAGGTGCCCCTCAGGCATGTTTTGCGAGATTTCATTATCTCCTGAAAAACACGGGTGGATAATACAAGGTCCCTTTTGCGTCTATTAAGCGCAGCACCAGAGTATAAGTCCGATCCGATAATATCCGCTTAAACGTTTTTCAAAAATCAGCGTCCGCCAGCTAGAGTCATAGCCTCTGAAAAAAAAATTTTTAGCAAACAACATTAAGGTCCAATGTTAAGTCTCTGAAGATACGTAACATTGAAAAATCGCGCGACAGATGTCGTTTAAAAACCACTTGAAATCCTTGTTTAACATAGGAAAATCGCGCCCGAAGCGGGATTTTTTTAGACGCTGTTCACACTTTATTCGATCAAAAGAGGAGGCATTATGAAAATTGCACTTGTCGCTATGGCCGGAGTCACTATCGGGGCACTGATAGCTATTTCAGCTTTTCAATTATTGAAAGTCATTTTTCAAGAAATGTACAAAATGGCAGCTGAAGCTTGGTATAGCCCCGAACAACATTAAAGCGGCCCGTATACATCCTTGCGGACGGGTTAAGTAACAGGCGAAAACCAGCCCTTCGCTCGTCCCCCAGCTTTAATGCCCATACTCAAAAAAAATGCCCCGCCAGTTTCCCGACGGGGCATTTTCTTTATCAACGTTGCTCTAACAGTCCGCTTTGTCTAGCACGCAAAGTGATAAGGTATTTGACCGAATTATCAGTCGTTACCACCGAATACGCCCAACAGTTGCAGTAAGCTGGTGAACAGGTTGTAGATGGACACGTACAATGACACGGTAGCTAAAATGTAGTTGGTTTCGCCGCCGTGGATGATTTCACTGGTTTGATACAAAATCATACCGGACATCAACAATACGAACATCGCGGAAACCGCCAACGACAGCGCGGGCACCGAGAACAGTAACGCAGCCAAACCCGCGAAGAACGCTACCAGAACCCCCACCATCAGGAAGCCGGCCATAAAACTAAAATCCTTGCGGGTGGTCAAGGCATAGCCTGACAAGCCAAGGAAAATCACGCCGGTACCGCCCAGTGCGGTTAAAATCAGTTCATGACCGTTGCTGAACGCATGAATATACATGTTTAAAATCGGCCCCAAGGTCATCCCCATGAAACCGGTCAATGCAAACACAAACACCAAGCCCAAAGCACTGTTACTGAAACGGGTGGTTAAAAACAGCAGGCCGAAATAGCCTACCATGGTGATAATCAAGCCCGGATGCGGCAAATCCAGCGTCATGGCTACCGCAGCCATAGCGGCGCTGAACAGCAAAGTCATCGATAGCAATAAATAAGTATTCTTTAAAACCTTATTGGTCGCCAGTATGCCGGCTTCCGAACGAGCAGTTGCAGTATTTAAACGCATGATCAGTTATCCTCTCAAAGTTACAAGTAATGCTATGACCGCGCAACGGCCCTGGAGTTTCAAGGCATTGTCGGTACCGTCTGCTAGTATACCTAAAGAAATTGCACATACGAGGTTAAATAGGACATGAGCCCCACCCCCTACGAGTTAATCGGCGGCGAGAATGCGTTGCGCAGCCTGGTCGACAGATTCTACTTTTACATGGATATTCTGCCGGAAGCCCAGGGCATCCGGGCCATGCATGCCCCCAGCTTGGCAAGCGCCAAAGACAAATTATTTAAGTTCTTCTCCGGCTGGCTGGGCGGCCCCAATTTGTTTATCGAAGAATTCGGCCATCCCATGCTACGCGCCAGACACTTTCCGTTTCAAATTGGCGAATCGGAGCGCGATCAATGGATGTTATGCATGAACAAGGCTTTGGACGAAATTGAGACAGACCCACGCCTGCGCGAAAACATCCGAACCGCCTTACAACAACTCGCGACGCATATGATCAATCAAGAAGCCACGGGAAGCTGAGCCAAATGTCATTATCCAAACAATTGTTAATCCTGATATCGGCGCTGTTTTTGATGATTTTCAGTGTCAATTTCGCATTGAGCGTCAACAACATCAAGGACTATCTGGAAGGCGAATCAAAAAACCATGCCCAAGATACGGCCACCTCGCTGGGTCTATCGCTTAGCCCTTACATGGTTGATAACCGCGACCCGGTGATTAAAACCATGATGAGCGCCATTTTTGATATGGGTTATTACAAGGAGATCAGGCTGGTCGACGCCGACAACAAAGAGTTGGTAGCCCTGAGCAGCGACAAACGCATAGAAGGCGTGCCGGACTGGTTTACCGAACTGCTGCCCATGACATCCGCCACCGCCGAAAGCGAAATCAGCTCGGGCTGGAACATGAGCGGCGTGATCTACGTGACAGTCAACTCCGGCTATGCCTATTTAAAACTGTATGAACAAGCCAAATCCGGATTTTATTATTCCCTGGCGGCATTTTTACTATCCATTGCCCTGTTAGCCTTGTTATTGCGCGTCACCCTGGCATCGCTAAGTAGAATCGATTTACTGGCTCAGCAGATCAGCGACGGCCATTTCGAAAGCATCGAAGCCTTGCCCTGGACCCGCGAAGTGCGCAACGTGGCGGCATCAATGAACACCATGTCGCATAAGATCAAAACTACGATAGCAGCGTTGCATGGCAAGCTGGATCAAATGGGCGCCAGCCTGTTACGCGATGACTTGACCGGGCTGTATAAAAAGTCCGTGTTCGAAACCGACATGAAAAATTTGGCATTGGAAGACGCCGATGCTTTTGTGGTTTTGATTAAAATCGATAGTTTGGTTGATCTGGTCAAAGAGCGCGATAGCGACGTGATCGATCAATTCTTACAAGCGTTTGCCGCCATCCTGGGAAAAATCGCCGATCTGGCTGGAGCACAAGCCGGCAAAGCTTATCGATTCTACGGCGCCGAATTTGCACTCGTGCTGAAGCTTGGGAATTCGGAACAATTGGAAGAGTTGATGAAAACCTTGAGCAACGAAGTAACCGAATTAGGCGAACGTTACCAAAAAACCGATTTGGCCCACATTGGCGTGGTTGCTTTCAATCCGCTGCTGACCACCGAAATTTTATTGGAAGCCGCCCACGAAGCTTATGAACAAGCGCATCTGATCGGCACTAACAGTTATTTCATCCGCACCGGCGATAATTTTGCGCGTGATATTGCCACCTGGAAGGACTTGGTCTTCGATTGCGTCGATAACGACGGTTACTCGGTTTGGTATATTGGCCAGATCGCCGCATTCAGTAGCGGCGAACTGTTGATGGAAGAGGCTTTCATTCAGGTACACGATAAACAGGGCGGCCTGGTGGCCATCGGTCCATTCATCTCGATTGCCGAAAAATTCGCCAAAATCGTCGATCTGGATAAAGGTGTGATACGCATCGCGCTAGATCATATTCAACACAATCACATCGAGCACGCCATCGCCGTCAACGTATCGACCCGCACTATCAAAAACAGCGATTTCCGGCTCTGGTTGGAAAAACTGATCAAACAAAATCCGGCGGAAGCCAAAAAACTGGTGTTCAGTTTGTCGGCTTATGCCGTCGTCAAGGATATAGACGCCTATCAGGCCTTCATCGAAACCGTGCATCATTGGGGCGCCAGGGTGATGATCAAACGCTTCGAAACCCAATCCATGTCGGCGGAATTGGTCAAACGCCTGAAACCCGACTTTATTCGCCTGGCCCGCGACATCGGTAACGGCATCGACAGTTCCTCGCAAAAACACGCTTTTGTGCAAACCATGCAAGAAATTTCCACATTGCTGGATATTTCGATCTTGGCGGAAAACGTGCAATCGGATCAGGATTATCGCCGCTTAAAGGCGATAGGAATCGTCGGTGCCAGCCGTTAACAAGGGCGCACTCAACGCTGCCAAAATCGCTATTATCGCCTTCAGCCTGTGTTTCGGCATTGTGCTGGCAGCCGGCCTGTTAATCGATCAGAGTCTGCTGGATAGAGTCGAAAAAAAATACGGTGCGGCCGCCAAGCAACGTTTTGTGGACTGGCAAAGTTTGATCGAGAACGGCAAGAGCTGGCCTGAAGCAGAGAAATTGGAGCGGGTGAATAACTTTTTCAACGGTAACGTCGAGTTTGTTGACGATATTATCCTGTGGCAAAAAACCGATTACTGGGCGGCACCTACCGAGTTTCTGGCTAAAGGCGCCGGCGATTGCGAAGATTACTCAATCGCCAAATATTTTACTTTGGTAGAAATGGGCGTCGATGAAAGTAAACTGCGGATTACCTACGTCAAGGCTTTGGAACTGAATCAGGCGCACATGGTATTAACCTATTTCGACTCGCCGCGCGCGGTACCCTTGGTGCTGGATAATCTGAAGCCGAGCATAGTCCCCGCTACGCAGCGCAGCGACTTGCAGCCCGTATACAGCTTTAACGGTACCGGCTTATGGCTTGCCAAAAGCAAAGGCTCCGGGCAACATGTCGGCGGTTCGGACCGCTTAAGCATGTGGACCGAGCTTAAATTAAGAATGCTGGAATCACCTTTTTGAACAAGCAAACCGCCTCCTTACCTTACAAGCTGCGCCGCAGCAGCCGGGCCAAAAACACCCGCATCGTGGTCACCGCCGACAAAATAGAAGTGGTAGCCCCGCTCAAAGTGTCCGAACGGCACATTCAGGATTTTGTGCATGCCCAAAAAGACTGGATAGAAGCCGCACTAAAGCGCGTCGCCGGCAGAGTGCAAACCGCCGCCCCCAAGCTAGCACCAATCGAGTATCGGGATGGCGCGCATATACCGTACCAAGGCCGCCGCTTACCGCTAAAAATCACCACCGGCAAAGCCAAAACGGTCCGCATCGAATTGCTGAACGACGAGATGTTTTGGGTGAAATTACCGGTTGGGATTGCCGATGAACAACACTCCGCACTGATCCAGCAAGCTTTGATCCGCTGGATGAAAAACCAGGCCAAACAGCATGTCCAGCAATGGGTCGATCTGCACGCACCGCACTTTGCCCTGTTTCCGCGCAGCATCCGCATCAAAACCCAAAAAAGCCGCTGGGGCAGCTGCGGTCCGCAAAACGACATCAATATGAATTGGCTACTGCTGCTGGCTCCGGCCGCCGTTTTGGAATACGTGGTAGTCCACGAACTTTGCCACATCAAACACAAAAATCATTCTCCGGCTTTTTGGCAATTGGTTGGCGAACACCTACCCGACTTTAAACAACGCCGGCTCTGGCTAAAACAGCACGGCGCCAGCGTGATGCAAGGCTTGTAATGCTGAAAAAGTTGGGATTTTATATATTTGCGGCACTGTTTATCTTTGCGGGGCAATTTTTAGTCCATCAGGATTTGGTCAGCGGCACCCCGCCACCCATAGTGCAAACCACGCTGACCGGCGAAAACCCCATGCCACGCATAAATAAAGGACCGGCTGTGTTGTATTTCTGGGCGGAATGGTGCGGGATATGCCGAAGTATGCAGGGCAGCGTCAGCAACATAATGCGGGATTATCCGGGCTTGACGGTAGCGGTGCGCTCCGGAGACGACAGCAAATTACAAAACTATCTAAACGACAAACAACTGAACTGGCCGGTTGTGAACGACAACAGCGGCAATCTCGGTCAACGCTATGGGATTAGAGGCGTGCCGGCTGTATTTTTTATTAACGCCACCGGCGAGATTGTCTTTACGACAGTAGGCTATACGTCGGAATGGGGTATGCGTTTTAGACTTTGGCTGGCAGGATTGAGCTGATTTTATCGAGGAAACAATCCGGATTAATGATCGGCTTGTTCAGCCAAATCACCCAGGGCCGCCAATTCCCGCTCCAGCAACTCGCTATCGCCCAGGTTGAGTTCCACCAATCGGCGTAAGTTGGAAATGCTGTCTATATCGATATGCACGCATTTAAAACCCACCCTGTTGGCATCGGCATGAGTTGCCGCCACTTCCATGCTGATACTGATTTCTTCGGATAAGTCGAATTTCAAGTTATATAAGGTATCGGCCTGACCGGCTAAGGGCTGCTCACAATCCAACAGGCAACCGCGCAGGGACAGATCAATAATTTTGCAAGGATAGGTTTGCCCCGAACCGGTTAACACAGCCCCTGTATGGTAAAAAATCCTATGAAAACGGCGTTTATCATCGCTTTTTTCAAATGTCATACGCTTAATCCAAGAAAAATTGCATTGAGGTACTATCAACGACAATCACATCGTTGCGTTGCAACTGTACGGTGCGGTCGCCTAAGGGCTCATCGTTAATCGCCAGCCCCTCATGCCCTTGCAAGGCGGAAAGGAAATAGCCGTCCTTGCGTCTGGCTATCACAATAACCCCTGCGCCTTCGTGGCCCAGGCGGGTCATGGCTTTCTTCAAGCGCAGAATTCGACCGATATGGATGCCGTTCAATACTTGCAAATTGGCTTCGGGGGATTTGACGGCATCTTCCAGCTTTTCATTTAAGGCCCGCACGTCTGCATCGCCAAAGTCGGCTGGCGTCGATACCAGGACTTTTTCCGAAAATTCATCGGTCGTGTTGTAGACGATATAGTGCTTGCCGATATTGATGATGTCGTTGTTTTGCAGACTCCATTCTTTGGTGTGCTGATCGTTGACCAACAGCGGAAATTTTTCGTTCAATTGCTTGAGAACGCAATTGCCATCTTTAATCACGGCAACGGCATGCGCGGGCGCGACGGCAAGACTATCAACCACTAGGTCATTGGTTTCATCACGACCAATATGCACTACACCAGAATCAAAAACACCTGTATGGATTGCATTGTCTTTAAAATAAACGGTAAATTTCGCCATCTCTGTTGTTCAAGTAATCCCTGCGCCCGGCTAGTAGTATAGCCATTAAAGCCAAGCTTGCAGATTAATCAATAATTATTTTGATATTACATTATTTTTTAAATCCAAACCTATGATAGCCAAAGACTATTTGCATGCTTCTAACACGTCCGCGGTGCCCGAATAAATAAAAATATACAGTCGCCAAGCGGCGCGCCATGTGGCAACATCCACGGTTAGACTTTCCCATCAATACATTAAGTCATCGATCATGAATCCAACTCAGCCCCATGCACCAAGCGAGCCCTTGATTTCGCAAGACATCTATATTGCCGGTGTCGACGAGGGTAACGGTAAATCCTTGATCATGTTGGCCATCATCGAAATGTTGTCCGGCTACGCCGACAATATCGGTTTTTTTCGGCCCATTATTCAAAGCGATACCGACAAAGACGATTTGATTCAATTCATTAGCCACCGCTATCAGCTCTCCACACCCTACGATGCCATGTATGGATGTACCAGCGCGGAAGCCAGGCAGCTCTTGGCAAACGAACAGTACGACGAACTGCTGAAAACCATTCTGGCTAAATACCGGGCCTTAAAGGCCCGTTGCGATCATGTGCTCTGCGTCGGCAGCGACTATCGACACGGCAACGCCATTTCCGAATTCGATTTCAACGCCGATGTCGCCAACAATTTGGGCTGCCTGATGATGCCGGTTATGCAGGGCGAAAATCGTAGCGACGAACAAATTTTAAATGGTTTGGCCAGCCTGAAACATTCCATGCACGAGCACGATTGCGAATCGCTGGCCACAGTCATCATCGGGGTCGCGCAAAATCAAATTGCCAGCCTGCGCCACAGCTTGAATCATTCCACTGAATTTCCGGTGTACGTGGTGCCCGCCGAATCGTCCCTGGAAAAACCTACCGTCGGCAATATTGCCAAGGTTATCGGCGCTAAAGTGTTTTCCGGCGAAAACGCCACCATGAGCCGCGAGGTGTACCACTACAAAGTGGCGGCCATGTTGGTGCCGGACTTTCTGGACTATGTGGAAACCGGCGACTTGATCATCACGCCTGGCGATAGATCGGACATCATCATGGCCAGCCTGATGGCCTACAACTCCAGTAACTATCCGCAAATCGCCGGCTTGATATTAACCGGCCACCAACAGCCTGCCCCGCAAGTGCAAAAATTGATCGATGGCCTGGGCGGCACACCGTTTGCGGTACTCGGCGTCGATTCCGACACCTTCACCACGGCTATGCAGGTCAGCCAGGTCACCGCCCGCCTGCATTCGCAAGATGACCGCAAGATCGCCACCGCGCTGGGACTAATCGAAAGTAACATGAATATGGTGGAACTGCGGCTGCGGCTGTGCAGCAAGGTTTCGCATAAAATCACGCCGCTGATGTTCGAGTACGATCTGTTGCAGCGCGCCAAAGCCAAGAAGCAGCATATCGTGCTACCGGAAGGCAATGAAGAGCGGATTCTGCGCGCGGCAGAGATTTTGCTGCTGCGCGATGTCGTGAAAATCACCCTACTGGGTAACGAAGCCGAGATCCGGCAAAAAATTCAGGCCATGGCTTTGAAGATGGACAATGTCAACATCATCGACCCGATTAAATCGGATCTGCGGCCCTTGTTCGCGGAAACCTATTACCAAGCCCGCAAGCATCGATGCATTGTTTACGATACTGCCTTCGACCTAATGGCCGATCCCAGCTATTTCGGCACCTTGATGATTCATCTTTCTTATGCCGACGGCATGGTCTCCGGCGCGGTGCATTCGACGCAACATACCATTCGTCCGGCCTTCGAAATCATCAAAACCAAACCGGGCGCGTCCATTGTTTCCAGCGTGTTTTTCATGTGCCTGGAAGATCGCGTATTGGTCTATGGCGATTGTGCGGTGATTCCCAACCCCAACGCTGCGCAATTGGCCGACATCGCGATCAACGCCGCCGAAACGGCACGCATGTTCAACATCGAGCCGCGCGTTGCCATGCTGTCCTACTCCACCGGTGAATCCGGCAAGGGCGAAGCGGTGGACAAAGTCAGAGACGCCGTCAAAATCGCTCAAAGTCTGCGTCCGGACCTACAGCTGGAAGGCCCGATGCAATACGATGCCGCCGTGGACGCCAGCGTTGCTAAAACCAAACTACCCGACAGCCAAGTTGCCGGCCGGGCCACAGTATTGATTTTTCCGGACCTGAATACCGGCAACAACACTTATAAAGCGGTACAGCGTTCCTCCGGCGCAATCGCTGTCGGCCCCATCCTGCAAGGCTTGAACAAACCGGTCAATGATTTGAGCCGCGGCTGCACCGTGACAGACATCGTCAACACCGTCGTCATCACCGCGATTCAAGCCCAAGAAGCCGACAAAACATGATATATAAAACGCTATCAAGCAGTTTGCTGTTTTGCCTTCTAAGCTTTAATTTACAGGCACAGACCCGCATCGCCATCCTGGATTTTGAATTGAAAGACCTGACACTGGCTCCCGGCGTCCCCGCCGAATTGCAAAGAACCGCGTCGATCAAACCGCTGCTGGAACAAGAATTAGCCCGCGCCGGCTATCTAATCGTAGCCATACCGCACCAGGCACAGCAAGCCGCCAATAGCGGCGTTGGCTATTTGTTCGACCATGCCGACGCCGCCGCGCAACTTGGCAAGCTATACCACGCCGACTACATTTTGGTGGGGCGGCTACACAAACCCAGCTTTTTATTCGCATATCTAATGGGGCGTTTGGTCAAGGTAGACAATGGTAGATTGGTCGGCGATTACATTGCCGAATCCAAAGGCCCCAACGCCAGCCTGACCATCAAAGCCGTGGAAAGCCTGACCACGAAAATCGACCATGATCTGGAGCGCCGCTACAGCCCACCGCCACCGGCGAAGCTTGTACATTAATCACCCCACCCTTTTACGATATTCATGAAAATCCTGGTGCTCAACGCCGGCAGTTCATCGGTTAAATACAGCTTATTCGAGATGTCTGATCGCTCGGTGCTGATCGCCGGTATCATCGAACGTATCGGCGAAGATGCCGCTAGCCATAGTTATGCGCTGGCGAATAATGACCGGACACGTGACGAAATCAATTGCCGCAACCATCAACAAGCCTTGCAATTGTTGTTCGAAACACTGGCTGCCTGCCGCGTTTTGACCGACCGCCGCGAACTGGCCGGCATTGGTCATCGGGTGGTGCATGGCGGCGAACATTTTCGTGAACCGGCCTTAATCGATGCGCAAGTGATGCAGCGCATTGCCGAAGTGATCCCATTGGCGCCGCTGCATAACCCTGCCAATCTTTTGGGCATTGAGGAAGCCATCCGGCAAATGGACGATACGCCGCAAGTGGCGGTATTCGACACGGCGTTTCATCAAACCCTGCCCGATTATGCCTATCGCTATGCCGTGCCCAACCATCTTTATACCGATCATGGCGTCAGACGTTACGGCTTCCACGGTACCTCGCACCGCTATGTTGCCGAGCAAGCCGCGCAGTATCTTAGCAAACCGTTGTCTGAGACCAATCTGATCACTTTACACCTGGGCAACGGTGCCAGCGTCACCGCCATCCAAAACGGTCGGAGTATCGATACATCGATGGGTATGACGCCGCTGGAAGGTTTGATGATGGGCAGCCGCTGCGGCGACATCGATCCGGCCATCCATTTTTATCTAAGTCGCACACTGAATTTGTCCAATGAGGCCATAGAAACCTTGTTAAACAAAGAAAGCGGCTGCAAAGGCGTTTGCGGCGAAAACGATATGCGGGCGATACACCGGATGGTGGAAGCCGGCGACGATCATGCCCGGCTGGCGTTAGCGATGTACGCCTATCGCATCAAAAAATACATCGGCGCTTATTTTGCGGCGCTGGGCCGAGTCGATGCCTTGGTATTTACCGGCGGCATCGGCGAGAACGACGCTTGGCTGCGCGAACACGTCTGTCTGGAAATGCAAATCTTCGGTATTGCCTTGGACCCGGAAAGAAACCAAAAACCGGTGAAACCATGCGACAACATCAGCCCAGCCAACGCCGGCGTGGCGATATTGGTGATTGCCACGAACGAGGAACTGGAAATTGCCATCCAGGCCCAGCAATGCCTGGAACAAAAGCACGCCCTAAATTAGCCGGCCGTAGGCACAAACTACTAGGCGTTATCAACACAGCCGAGAAGAAGTATTTCATCTGGCGGCTCAAAGAAACATTTCCGTAACATTTCAACCCTATGATCTCGAAAGCGGTCCGCACCGCCCTTCGGGATTGTTACTGTCAGTTTGTTGTTTTCACAACGCTTCAAACTCAAATCTTCAAATAGGCCGCAAAAAAAACCAATGTGATAATATTGCATTCATGTGCGTTACAATATAACATCTTTGCACATCTTTACTGACTGCTCTACTTCTCATGAAAAAAACCGCTGCCCTAATTTTAATGCTGCCATCGCCGGTTTTGTTGGCCGAAGAACTTGCGATTCAAGCACTAGACGAAATCATCGTCACGGCACCGCTGCAAGATAAAAAATCGGACAGTCCGGTACCGGTCACCGTGTTGAGCGACGACGATTTACGTATGAAGACCGGCCACAGCATCGGCGATACCTTAAAAAACGAATTGGGCATCAGCAGCCAATCTTTCGGCCCCGGCGTCGGCACCCCGGTGATACGCGGCCAGGCCGGCCCGAGGGTGAGAGTCTTGAGCAACGGCATCGGCAGCAATGATGTCTCGGCGATCAGCCCAGACCACGCCACCAGCGTCGAACCGCTGCTGGCGGAGCGCATCGAAGTCCTGCGCGGCCCGGCCACCCTACTCTACGGCAGCGGCGCGATGGGCGGCGTGGTTAACGTCATCGATAACCGCATCCCAGGCCGCCAGTTCGACAAGCTGGTAGGTGCGGCGCTCGAACAACGCTTCGATTCCACCTCAGACGAAACCAGCACCACGATGAAAGTCGAGGGCGGCAAGGACAACATCGCTTACCACCTGGACGGTTTTTACCGCCACCGCAACAATCTGGACATTGGCGGCAGCGGCATAGACACCGCTAAAGTGGCCATCACCGATCCCAGCTTGGCGATTGTCGACAACCCCAAAGGCTATCTGAACAACACCGGCGCCGAAGCGATCAGCGGCTCGGCAGGCTTGTCCTGGATCGGTGCCCCCGGTTTTGCGGGCGTATCCATCAATAATCTAAATAACAACTACGCCATCGCTCCGGACGGCACCGGCGACGAAACCGTCAGCATCGCGATGCGGCAAACCAAATACGATTTTAAGAGCGAATTAAACAACCCGTTCCGCTTCGCGAAAAGTCTACGCACCCGGCTGGGTTACACCGATTACCAACACACCGAAATTGCCAACGGCGAGCCCGGCGCCTATTACACCAACCAGTCTTACGAGGGCCGCATGGAAATGGCTCACCAAGACTTGGGACCGTTGCGCGGCGTGGTGGGTTTTCAAGCCCAAGCCAGCGATTTTAATGCGATCGAAAAACTCACCGGCGACAGCATCGTCCCGCGTTCGGACATCAGCAGTTACGGTGTATTTGCCGTGGAATCGTTCGATATTGGCGCGGTGACCTATCAACTAGGCACGCGCGTCGAACAAACCGATATTCGCCCGGACGGTTTCGCCAATCTCAGCTACACGCCCGTCAGCGCGTCGGCTTCGGCCGTTTGGAAACTGGATAATCGCAACAGCCTGAATCTGGCAGTCACGCGCTCCTCGCGCGCCCCGCAAGTCCAGGAACTACTATCCGACGGCTACCACGACGCCACTCGCAGTTACGACAGAGGCGACCTGGGTTTAAGAGAAGAAACCTCCTACAACCTGGATCTGGGTTACCGCTTCAAAACCGACTGGTTACGCGCCGAATTCGACTTATTCCACAACTGGGCCAGCGATTATATTTTCCAGCAACGCAGCGGTGAATTCGTCGATCAAGACGGCAATCCCTGCGTGGCGGATTGCGTGCCTTTGGTTACCAGCGGGCAACACGACGCCATCTTCAAAGGCTACGAAGCCAAACTGATTATGCCCATGATGGAAAACCAGGTCGGCTTATTAGAGATGACCTTATTCAGCGACTACACCCGCGGCGAATTTCTCAACGGCAGCGACGTACCGCGCATGCCGCCTTTGCGCTACGGCCTACAACTGGATTTCAACCGGGACAAATTATCCACCTATTTGCGCTTTACCCGAGCCGAATCCCAGCCCCATGCCGGCGATTTCGAAACCTCCACCGCGGGCTATTTCTTGCTGAATGTCGGCGCCAACTATCAGGTCCAGGCCTATAAAGACGCCAAACTGATGGTGTTCGCCAAAGGTAACAACTTGCTGGATCAAAACATCCGCAACTCGACATCTTACTTGCGAAACTTTGCGCCGGAAGCCGGACGCGGCGCGGAAGTCGGCTTTAGAGTCAGTTATTAGAACGCTGAAACCGGCGCTGTTTTTTTCGACAGCGCCTTTTTTTGGCCAAGCAAACGCCACAATATATCATCCAAAACACCATGACCCTCGCATCCGCACCAGCCAAACAACTCCCTGTCACCGTACTGTCCGGCTTCCTGGGTGCGGGTAAAACCACCTTGTTGAACCACATCCTCAACAACCGGGAGAATTTAAGAGTGGCCGTAATTGTCAACGACATGAGCGAGGTGAATATCGATGCGGCAACGGTCAAAAACCAAGTACAACTGAATCGTGGCCAGGAAAAACTGGTCGAAATAAGCAACGGGTGCATTTGCTGCACGCTACGCGAGGACTTGCTGATCGAGGTCGGCAACTTGGCCAAGGATGGCCGCTTTGATTACTTGGTAATCGAATCCACCGGCATTGCCGAGCCTTTGCCGATTGCGGAAACCTTCACGTTTCGCGACGAACAGGGTTTGAGTTTATCGGACATTGCCCGCCTGGATACGTTGGTGACCGTGGTGGACGCGGTCAACTTTATGCGCAATTACCTGGAAGCCTTGAGTTTAAAAGAAACCGGCGAATCACTCGGCGAAGACGACGCACGTAACGTCGCCGATTTGCTGGTCGATCAAATTGAATTTGCCAACGTCATTCTGATTTCCAAAATTGATCTGATCGCCAGCGACGAGCTTATCAACCTAAAAGCGGTGTTACACAGCCTCAACCCCGATGCGGAAATCCTCCCTATCGTGATGGGTCAGGTCGATTTAAGCAAAGTACTCGACACCGGCTTGTTCGATTTCGAAAAAGCCGAGCAAGCCCCAGGCTGGTTAAAAGAATTGCGGGGCGAACATAAACCGGAGACCGAGGAATACGGCATAAGCAGCTTCGTTTACACCGCCCGGCGCCCCTTTCATCCGCAGCGTTTCTATGATCATCTGCACCACGGCGATTGGGATAACGGCACCTTGTTGCGTTCCAAAGGTTTTTTTTGGTTGGCATCGCGCCCGGATCACGCCGGCAGCTGGTCACAAGCGGGCGGCGTGATGCACCATGGTTTGGCGGGTCGCTGGTGGGCGACAGTACCGCGCCAGGAATGGCCGCAAGACTATATGCTGGACATCCAGTCACAATGGGCCGAACCCCACGGCGACTGCCGCCAAGAGCTAGTATTTATCGGTCAAAACCTCAATGCCGACCAAGTGCGCCGCGAATTGGACGAGTGCCTGTTAACCGACGCCGAACTGGCAGCCGGCCCGGCAGTTTGGCGACACTATCAAGATGAATTTCCGCAGTGGTTTGCCGATGGCTAGCATCGACAGCTATCTGCATATCATCGGCATTGAATTGTTGCTTATTCTAGCCATGCTCTTGCCCTTGATTGACAGGCCGTCCGCCAAACGTGTGCTGTCAAAACTGTTTTTGACTGTGTTGGGGTTCATGCTGGCGCATTTTGCTACCCATGCCTTGCCGAACAAATTAGCCGGATTTATTTACAGTTCTCAGCACGCATACCACTCGCTCAAAGCCAAAACACCCCATCGCACATGACTATCGCTATCAACACTATGGCCGGCGCCATTGCGGCCTGTCTCGCCGTCAGCCTTTGCTCGTTGTCCAGCATATTTGCATTATGGTTGAAACCCGACGCCTTGCATCGGGTAGTACCGTATCTAGTCGCGCTGGCAGTCGGCGTACTCCTGGGCGATGCTTTTATTCATTTGATCCCCGATGCCATAGACCGCCACGGCAGTGTCAGCGATGTCTGCCTGACGGTATTGGTGGGTGTATTCGGTTTCTTTGTATTGGAAAAATTGGTGCGCTGGCGGCACGACCATAATGTCGACACCACACCAACCGGTGGCGAGGTCATGCCATTGGCTAAAATGAATCTGATCGGCGATGCCATGCACAACTTCGTCGACGGCATCTTGATTGCCGGCAGTTTTCTCGCTGATACGGCGCTGGGATTGACCACCACCCTGGCCATTATCGCCCACGAAGTCCCGCAAGAACTGGGCGATGTCGGCGCATTGCTGCGCGGCGGCTACTCGCCCAAACAAGCCGTACTCTACAACTTTTATTGCTCGCTGACGGTTCTGCCGGGGGCGATCTTTACCTTGTTACTCAGCCAGTTAGCCGAATCTTCCTTGTCGCTACTGTTACCCATCGCTGCCGGCGGCTTTATTTATATCGCCGCCTCCGATCTGATTCCGGTATTACACGAACCATGCAGTTTTCCCAGCCTGAGCGGACAAACCGCCGCGTTTGGTTTCGGCATCGTGTTTATGCAATTCATCGTATTTTTCGAACAGTTCCTGATCGCTGGTTAAGGAGTTTTTGTGTTTGCCCGCATACCCTTTCGTCAATCATCCCTGTCGCCGTTAGCCGGCCCCACATCCTTCCAGCCCGTTTCGTATCGGCCATCGACCCGCACCGTCGTCTCCACAAACTTTGTGGATTTGACGCGCATCTACGAGGACGACGTGAACTTTTGCTTAATAGAACGACCATTGCCGGCCACCATTGAAGGCTTTATCTATCAGGCCTTGAAGCTATTCGGCCCCTGGGAACTCAGTCAGCCCGTCAATCCATCTGATTTTAACTATACAAACCTGTGGCCCCAAGCCAGCCAACTCGATGGCTATGACACATGGCTGGCAGACATCGAACTATTGACGACGGCGTTCTGCGAGCTATTCGAACTCAAGCAAACCGGCTTGCGCCTAAGGACCTTGAAAACCGCCATGTGTCCACGCTTTCATGTGGATAGAGTGCCCGCGCGGATGATTTGTAGCTACGGCGGCATCGGCACCGAATGGCTACCGGAATATGCGCTGGATCGACGAAAACTGGGGATGGGTAGTGGCGGCCTGGATGATGCGCAGTCCGGTTTGATCGCCGACCAAACCGCCATTCGGCGGATGCCCGCCTATGCCGTGGGCCTGATGAAAGGCGAAGCCTGGGAAGGTAACGAAGGCCAGGGTTTTGTGCATCGATCACCTACGCCAACGGCGGTGCAGCCGCGGCGCTTGGTACTGACGCTGGATATGCTGTGAGGGTGCGGCATTGCTGATCAAATTAGCAGGCGGACACCTCTACGATCCCGCACAAAACCGGCAAGGTGAATCGCACGATCTATTTATCCGTGATGGCATAATCACAGCCGACCCGGGCCCCGACGCCAAGTTCGATCAGGTATACGACGTATCCGGCCAGATTGTCATGGCCGGCGCGGTGGATATTCACAGCCATATTGCCGGCGGCAACGTCAACACCGCACGCCTGTTGTTGCCTGAACAACACCGCAATCACATGGAACGGCGCTTGCATCATCCCTTCAGCACGGCGAAATGGTCGACCACCGACACCGGCTACCGCTACGCGCGCATGGGCTACACCACGGTGGTCGAACCGGCCATGTTACCGGTCAATGCCTTGGACGTGCATTTGCAGATGGCCGATATACCCATCCTGGATACCGCCGCGCTAGCCATTCTGGGTAACGACGACTTGTTGTTGCGACTGATACGAGCCAAAGCCAGCCAAAACCAAATCAACGACTACGTGGCCTGGACTTTACACGCTACCCGCGCGCTGGGCTTGAAAGTCATCAACGCCGGTGGTGCCAACGCCTTTAAAAGCAATGCCCGCCAATTCGCTTTGGATGACATCGTCCCCGACTACGGCGTCAGCTCCCGGCAAATTCTGCAAACCTTGCAAACTGCCGTATGCCAACTAGGCGTGCCACACCCGGTACATGTGCATTGCAACAACTTGGGTATTCCAGGAAATATCGAAACCATCATAGACACCATGGCAGCCGCGCAAGGACTGCCTATGCATCTAGCCCACGTCCAGTTCTACGCCTATGGCAAGGACGGCAGTAAGGGCTTTTCCTCGGCAGCCGCGCAACTTCTGGAAGCGTTCAACCGCCATCCGAATATCACCATGGATGTCGGCCAGGTGCTGTTCGGCCAGACCGTGACCATTTCCGGCGATGTCATCGCTCAATACAGCCGCCACGCGGATGCCAGCCCCAATAAATGGGTAATGTGGGACGCCGAGTGTGAAGGTTCCGGCGGCGTGGTGCCTTACCGATACCGGGAAGCCAGTTTCGTCAACACCTTGCAATGGGCCATCGGCTTGGAGCTTTTTTTGCTTGCAGAAGCCCCGGAGCGTTTATTCTTTACCACCGACCATCCGAACGGCGCACCGTTTACCGCCTACCCAGAATTGATCCGACTGTTGATGGACGCCGATTACCGCCAGGCCTATATGGCAGGCTTAAATCAAGAAGCGCTGGCGATGACCTTATTGCCCAACCTCAAGCGCGAATTTACCTTAAACGAAATTGCCAACATGACCCGCAGTGCTGCCGCAAAGCTATTGGGCTTGCATGATCGCGGTCATCTGGCACCTGGGGCAATAGCCGACATTGCCGTCTACGACCCGGCGGGAATTGGCAGATGCGATCCGATCACCGGTGCATTTACTACCCATCCTCAAGCAAATATCGCTGCCATGTTCGCCAATGCCGCTCTAATGTTTAAACACGGTGAATTAGTGGTGCAAAACGGCGTGGTCGTGGCGCGGCCAAGCGGCCGAGCTCAAATGCTGCAACCCAATTACGATGCCCGCATCACGCGGACGGTGCAAGATCATTTCAACCGGTTCTACAGTTTGAAACTTAACAATTTCGCCATCAACGATGCCGACTTCGCAGAACGCCCCCGGTTTAGGGTGCACCGCTGATAAGCGGACGAACACAAAAATCCTGAATAATTCACGTAAACTCATGCTCCCTATCGAAGACATTCAAGGCCGCCCTGACACACGGCGCATTGCCATCGACAAAGTCGGCATCAAAGACATTCTGCACCCGATCCGGGTCAAAGAGAAAAGTGGCGGCGAACAGCGCACCGTTGCGCACTTTGCGATGTACGTCAATTTGCCGCACGACTTCAAAGGCACCCATATGTCCCGTTTTGTGGAAATCTTGAACGATCACGACCGGGAAATCAGCATTGCCTCTTTTCCGGCGATGCTGCAGGACATGCTCGCCAAATTGGAGGCCGAATCCGGGTATATCGAGATGCGTTTTCCCTACTTCATCGATAAAGCAGCGCCGGTCAGTGACGTCCGCAGCTTAATGGACTATCAAGTCAGTTTTATTGGCGAAATCGATAACGCCGGCTGTCGCATCAAAGTGAAGGTGATAGTGCCGGTCACCAGTCTGTGCCCTTGCTCCAAGGAAATTTCCGAACGCGGTGCGCATAATCAACGCTCACACGTCAGCGTGACTGTAGAGGCCAAGTCGTTTATCTGGCTTGAAGAACTGATCACGCTGGTAGAAGCCGAAGCCTCCTCGCAAATTTACGGCCTTTTAAAGCGCCCGGACGAAAAATACGTCACCGAATACGCCTACGACCACCCCAAATTTGTCGAGGACATGGTGCGCGATGTAGCCGCCCGCTTGAACGCAGAGCCACGGATCATCAGTTACAGCGTCGAATCGGAAAACTTCGAGTCTATTCATAATCACTCAGCTTATGCACTGATACAGCGTGTCAATTCCCCATCCTGACGGAGGCCCTATGAACGCCAACCTCAAAACTAACAGCGCCGTGCCCGTGACCATTCTCACCGGCTTTCTCGGGGCCGGCAAAACCACTTTGTTGAACCGGATTCTCAGCGAAGACCACGGCAAACGGATTGCGGTGATCGAAAACGAATTCGGCGAAGCCGGTATCGACAACGAACTTTTAGTGCAAGCCGACGAACAAATTGTCACCATGAATAACGGATGTATCTGTTGCACCGTGCGCGGCGACTTGGTGCGTATTCTCGGCGAACTCAGCGACGGCCGCGAATCCGGAGAACTCCAATTTGAGCGGGTCATCATTGAAACCACCGGTTTGGCGGATCCGGCTCCGGTTGCCCAAACCTTTTTCATCGACGAAAACATTGCCGAAAACTACCAGCTGGACGCCATCATCACCGTCGTCGATGCCGTGCACGCCCACCTCCAGCTAGCCGAACACCACGAAGCGCAAGAGCAAGTCGGCTTTGCTGATCGCATCCTGCTATCTAAAACCGACCTCCAAGAACCGGACATTGTTTTAGATTTGGAAACCCGCCTCCGAGCTATGAACCCCAGAGCGCCAATCAAACACGTGCATTTCGGCCAAACTGAACTCGGCGATATTCTGGATATCGACGGCTTTAACCTGGATGACATTTTGAAAATCGAACCGGATTTTCTGGAAGACATCAGCCACAAGCACGAGGACGACATCCGTGCCTTGGTCTACCAAACCGACCGGCCTCTGGATGCCGCGCGGATTCTGGCATTCCTGAACATCATGATCCGCGACTACGGCAACGACTTGCTCCGCTACAAGGGCATTCTTAACATCGCCGGCTGCGAACAAAAAGTGATTTATCAAGGTGTGCATATGCTGATGACCGAGACTTTCGGCAACCCTTGGCAAGCCGATGAAGCACGGGAATCGAGTATGGTGTTTATCGGTCGCAACTTACCCAAGGAGGATATGCTGGAGGCCTTGGCTTCTTGCCGGGTAGGCGTTTAGACAAAGTCGCTGAATGGGTTTTTGGGCACTGGGCAGATGGCCAGTCACCAGTTGTCTTTGACGTTCCGGTTCAAAAAACAGGCATAATTCGCTTTTACAGATAACCGATCCGAATAGGTAAATTAAATTTGTATTCGCTTGGACCTCGTAATCACAGCTTTTCATGAAGAAAGCGGCGACCTTTTGAAAATGCCCGATCCAGACAAAATCCCTATTTTTGTGCTCACCGGCTTCCTCGGCAGCGGCAAAACCACCTTGTTGAATCGATTTTTGGCTGACGGGGTAAAGACCGCTGTGGTGATAAACGAGTTCGGCGAAATACCGGTCGATCAGGATTTGTTGGCAAACCAAAATCTGCCGCTGACCGTGCTGTCCGGCGGGTGTCTATGCTGCAAGGTCAAAGGCGCGTTGGCGCCCACGTTAAAAAACCTGTGGATGACCTGGGAGCAAGCGGCAAGCAAGCCTTTCGCACGCATGATTATCGAAGCCAGCGGCATCGCCAGCCCGGAACCGATTCTGGATACTCTGTTGCGCGAGCGCTGGCTGCCTGGCCGTTATCATTTGCAAAACGTCATCACTACCTTGGCTATACCCTCGGCTGCAGCACAGCTGGACAGTTTTGCCGAAGCGCGGGCGCAGGTGGCTTGGGCCGATACCTTATTGCTGACCCATGCCGACGTAAGCAATGCCGACCAGCAAGCCGCGTTGGCAACCCGCTTGCAAGTTCTAGCGCCGGCCACGCCCAGACTGACGGCAGAAGACTTTCATGCACTTAGCCTGCTGACTAAAGCAGGCCCAAGCTTGCGCCGCTTGCCTCCTGCCGGCCCGTTACCGGTACATAACTTTCGCAGTATCTCGCTGCATCTGGAACAAATTCTGCCCTGGCAGCACCTGCAAACCCTCCTCCAACAGCTGCTTAACCGCCACCCACAAGACTTATTGCGCATCAAAGGCGTGGTTTATCTTGCCGAACAAACCGAACCGATGGTGATTCAGGCAGCCGGCACTCGACTGTACCCACCTACCCCATTAACCGCCAGAACAAGCGACGACGGCCGCAGCCGGCTGGTATTCATCGTTAACGGCGAGCCAACGGCTTTTGCTACCGATCTAAACAAGGCTTTTGTTCCGCTGCTTAGCGGGAACGCTATCAAGCTGCATTGATTTATTAAACCAAACGGCATTTAAGGACCGGGGTGACAATGGCCCAGCGGGAATCCACGCAAACCCAGTATCCGGCGGCATTTTGTATTACCATAGCCCAGGGCATTAGCAAATTTATCCGGGAGGCGGCATATGCAAGGCGACAAACAAGTCATAGCTCACTTAAACGAATTGCTGGCAGGCGAACTGACCGCAATAGACCAGTATTTTATTCATTCCAGGATGTATGAAAACTGGGGCTTTACCAAATTATACGAACGCATCAATCACGAGGTTCAAGACGAAACCAACCATGCGGATGCCTTGATCAAGCGAATTTTGTTTCTGGAAGGCACACCGGATTTATCCAAACGCGAACCGCTGGCAGTCGGCACCAACGTGCCGGAGATGCTGAAAAACGATCTGGCGGTGGAATACAAAGTGGTTGCGGATTTGCGCAAAGTCATCGCCTATTGCGAAACCGTGCGCGATTACCAAACACGGGAAATTCTGGAAGTGATGCTGGACGACACCGAGGAAGATCATGCGCACTGGCTGGAAAAACAATTGAGCTTGATTGATATGATTGGTTTGCCAAATTATCTGCAATCGCAAATATCCTGACTCGGCACTTTGCACAGCAATAGCCGCAGTCGCTTTTAGTGACTGCGGCTTTTTTATGCCAGCCGCTACCGATTGACAGCCCATAGTTTTAAAACCTCACTCAGCTTACAGCCTTACAAATCCGCAGCTTGTAAAAGCAATAAAGCGGCTTGATAGTCGAACGCTTCGATTTGCCTGGCAAAATCCGGATATGCAGCCCCCAATTTTGACCGCAGCAACACGGCGTATTCCCGCGCCAAACGGCTGGCTTGCGCATCGCCAATTGCCAAAAGACTTGCCAGTGCAGCTACGACTTGGCGCATATTTTCCGCATCGATAATTTCCTCATCCGCGTCGCTGCTTGCCGGTTGGGAAGGTAAATCCAGGATAGCGCGAACCAAATGCGTCAATTCGCTATCGCACAACGCCGCCAACTCCATGCAGACCGCCAAATCGCTGCTCTCGGCTATCGCCCGGTCCAATTTAGCCGCCAAATCGGCAACCTGTTTGGCACCCAGCGTGCCGGCAACGCCTTTTAAGCAGTGACTGATGCGTTTTGCTTCGGCGGATTTGCCATCAACCAAGTAGGCCTGAACTTGTTTCAAGTCTTCATTGTGGGCATCGGCAAACATGCTCAACAATCGTTGATATTTATCCACGTCGCCCTTCACTACAGCCAGGCCTTGCTTGGTGTCCAGGCCGCTGATGGCCAGCAAAGCCGGCGGCAGCGTATCGTCCGTTGCCCCTGTTTTTGCCGAAAAGCGCCCTGCCTCCGCTTTATCGGGCCTCAGGGGACGCGGATCAGAACGCGGTGCCAACCAGCGCAACAAGGCCGCGTAAAGATCTTCCGGAATCACCGGTTTAGCGACAAAATCGTTCATACCCGCAGCGAGCGAAACATGCCGGTCTTCCTCAAACGCGGCGGCAGTCATGGCCAAAATCGGCAAGCCGGCAAAACTCGGCTGCGCACGTATCGCCCGCGTCGCCTCCAGACCGTCCATTTCCGGCATCTGTACATCCATCAACACCAGATCGTAGGCGTTCTCGCCGATTTTTTCGAGGGCGATTCGCCCGTTCTCGGCGGTATCCACTGCCAAACCCACGCCATGCAACAACTCCAGCGCCACTTCCCGATTGATCGGATTATCTTCCACTAAAAGCAAACGCGCGCCGGCGTAATCTCGGCGTAACGCCATTTCCGCGTCGACGGGCTTTTCACTGGGGTGTAAAGGCATGACGCCGTGCCCGCGTTGAACCAGGGCGGTAAACCAAAAGCAACTGCCTTCGCCCAATACGCTATCGACGCCGGCATCGCCGCCCATCATATTCGCCAGACGGCGGGTAATCGCCAAGCCCAAGCCTGTCCCGCCATATTTGCGGGTGGTCGACACATCGGCCTGGGTGAAAGCCTGAAATAAACCGGCTTGTTGCTCCGCTTCTATACCGATTCCGGAATCGTTCACCTCGAAGCGCAGCAGCAAGCCCGCGGCGGTTTCCTCCTGCACCATCGCCCGCAACCGGATCGAACCGCGTTCGGTAAACTTCACGGCATTGGTGGCGTAGTTGAGCATCGCTTGGCGCAGACGCATCGGATCCCCGCGCAGCCATTGCGGAACGCCCTGCCCATCCACCTCTATGCTCAAGGCCTTGGCCCGCGCCTGATCGGCGATAATGGAACGAATGTGGTCCAATACCGCCGCCAGGGAAAAATCGGTTTGCTCCAGCTCCAGCCGGCCGGCTTCGATCTTCGATAAATCCAGCACGTCGTTAATAATCGACAATAGATGTTGGGCGGCGCCATCGATTTTGTCCAAACGCTCGCTTTGTTCCGGATTGGGACTGCTTTGCCGCAGCAAATAAGTCAAGCCGATGATGGCATTCATGGGGGTACGAATCTCGTGACTCATATTGGCCAAAAAGGCGCTCTTGGCTTGATTGGCGGCATCGGCCAACAGTTTCGCCGCTTCCAGTTCGGCCGTGCGGCTGGCCACTAAATCTTCCAGGTGGTGCCGATACTGATCCAGCTCCAGCGCCACACGTTTCTTCTCGGTGATGTCTTCCTGTACCGCAACAAAATGGGTTACGATGCCGTCGGCCTGACGGATTGGCACGATAATGGCAAATTCCACATACTCGCTACCGTCCTTGCGTTTATTGATAAATTCGCCTTTCCAGGTCTGACCACAGCCCAGTGCGGTCCACAGCGCCCGATAATTTTCCGGCGGGGTTTTTTTCGATTGCAATATGCGCGGATTACGGCCGATGACCTCGTCGCGCCGGTAGCCGCTCACCTGCAAAAACGCCTCGTTAACGTATTCGATATCGCCGTTCAGGTTGGTGATGATAATACTGGCCGGACTTTGTTCCACCGCCTGCGCCAACTTACGCAGTTGCTGTTCGGTTTGTTTGCGCTCACTAATATCCAGATTGACCCCAAACAGCATGATCGGTTTACCCGCGGCATCGTATTGCGCACGGCCCTTGCTGCTCAGCCATCGCGTTTCGCCGGTTGGCAAAATATAGCGAAACTCCACCTCGAACGCCTCGCCACGCAAAATGCGGCTTTCCCACTGTGCATCAATCAAATGCTGATCGTCCGGATGCACTCTTGCGCGCCAGTCGGCGTTGAACCGCACACTGCCGGGTTCCAAGCCATACAGCCGCTCGCATTCCGGCGACCAATAACCGCGATCATTGACAATATCCCAATCCCAAATCCCGACATGCGCCCCCTCCTGCGCCAGCATTAAACGCCGTTCGCTCGCGCGCAAGGCTTCCGCGGCAGCTTCCGCGCGCTGGCGGGCCGCGATGGCATCTTCCATCAAATTTAAGGCCGCCAGTTGCGCCTGATGCTGCTCTAACAGCGCTTGCTCCTGGCTTTGCCGCAAGGCCTGCTCCGCTTCACGCCTTAACCGGCGTTGATCGCGTTCCTCGACCGCTCTGAGCAGGGAAGGCACCAAGCGGACCGGATTGTCCTTGTACACGAAATCGACCATCCCCAGCCGTAACAACTCCATCGCGACTTCTTCGCCGACACTGGCGGAGACCAGAATAACCGGCAAATCTTTACTGTGCGTTTGAATGAATTGCAAGGTATCGCGAATATCCATTCCCGGTACCGCGTAATCCGACAGCACCAAATCCCAGTCGTCTTGCAAAGCCAGCGCCAGCGCCGCGCGGCTATCTATCCGCCGGCATGCCACGCTTAGGCCGTTCTGCTGCAAGTGGTGCACCAGGGCCAGATAATCAGCCTGTAATTCTTCGATAATCAGTAATTTCAATTCAGGATTCATAGACCCATCACGATCATCATGGCGGCTAAGTAATACGCAAACCGGGCGCGTTTCATCCCGGCACATTCCCAACCGGGTTTGTGCCGGCTTGCTCAATAAACGCCAGCGGATAGGGGCGTTCCTGTCCCAGTTGCCCGGACAGCTCGTTGATGGTTTGTTTCAATGCGATCATATCCATTTCCCTGCCGACCATGGCTCTGTTGAAACGCTGCAGGGCCTCAGTTTGCTCGCGTAGCGCAACCTCGGCGGCTTTGCGCTCGCTAATATCTAAGGCATAGGCCACACGCCTGATGGATTTGCCGTCGCCGGATTTGATAATAGTCACGTCTATCATCACCGGAAAACGACTGCCGTCCTTGCGTTGATGTTCCGCCTCAAATACCCCATGACAGGTCGAATCCAGAATATTAATCTGCTGTTTGATCTGTTCGACCCAATCGGCCGGATACACCGTCATGACCGGTTTGCCGATCAATTCTTCTCGGGCGTAACCACGCTCCCTAGCAAATACCGGATTCACAGCCAAGAACACATTGCTCTGCGCGTCGGCAATCGCCAGTCCGAATTCGGCATTTTCGAATGCTTGCGCCCAGAGCTTGAGTTCGTTTTCAGTATTTTTACGTTCGGTAATATCGATACAAACCCCAAATACCCTTTGCGCCCGGCCCATATCATCGTAACTGGCTCCGCCCTTGCAATTTAGCCATCTGAAACGCCCCGGCTCCGCTTGCACCCGAAAATCAAAATCAAAAGTCCGATGCGCGGCAACCGCTGAATCTCGAAAATGCTCCAACTCGGCCAAATCGTCGGGATGCACGCGCTGGGAAAAAGCCGAGTAGTCCCCGGAAAAAGCGCCTGGCGCATAACCGAACATCGTCTCAAGTTCCGGAGTCCATTGCACTTTGTCGTTATCAATATGCCAATCCCAGATGCCGATATTGGCAGTACTTTGGGCCAGACGTAAGCGCTCCTCGCTTTCGACCAAGGCCATTTCCGCCAATTTGCGCTCGGTGATATTGGTGTGAGAAACCACCGCGCCGCCTTCCCCAAATCCCAAAGGCGTGACAACCATGGCAAACCAACGCTGCTTCTGTGCGGAATGGCAGGCATATTCATACCTGAAGCGGGGAAGCCGGCCTTCCAGCACCGCCGACAATCCGTTGAATACGGCCTGCGACCCTTGCCGATACGGACCCGATGCCTGCTGGCAAATCTGCAAATAATTGGTGCCTATGCTGCAAATATCAGCGGATTGCCCGCATGCCAGAGCATCATCCTCGGCAAACTGCTGCCAGGGTCGATTGACGGAGACAATCACACCATCGCGGTTCAGCACGGCGATGTTGGCGCTCACCGAATCCAAAATAGCCCGCTTAAATTCTTCGCTTTCGCGCAGCGACGCATTCGCCGCTTCAAGCGCTTTGCGGGCCGCCAGCGCATCTTCCATCAAATTGAGTGCGGCTAGCCTGGCCTCGCGTTGCTTTTCCAGGGCCACCCGCTGCGCCTCTTGCAGCGCAAGTTCGGCTTGTTTACGTGGGGTAACATCCTGCACGGTACCATGCAAAGCCACGATATTAGCCTGCTCATCACGGACCGCTTCGCCGCGGGCCACTACCCAGCGATGCAGTTCGCCATCGTTCTGCAATTCCACCTCGCATTCATAAGGCAAGCCGTCGCTACAAGCCTGAGCTACGGCAGCTTGCAAGCGCTGCCAGCTATCGGGCTTAAAATACCGCCCAACCTCGTCATAGCCGGCTGGCGGTAAATGAGGGGCGCGGCCGAATAAACTGTATATCTGCTCCGACCACTTCGATTCGCCGGTGCGCAAGTCCCATTCCCAACTGCCCAAGGCGGCTAAACGCTGAGCGACTTTCAAAGCCATCTCGCTTTCATGTAGCGCCAGTAACGCTTGTTCACGCTGTTCTATGTTTTCCATGAGCAAGATAAAACACGCAGGGCTACCATCCGGCTTACGCGCCACGGAAGCGCTTAATCTAATCCAGACAACACTGCCGTTCTTATGAATGAAACGCTTGTCTCCGGAAAAACTATCTATTTCACCTTCACCTGTCGGCATCTGCAACAAATCGCCAAAATCCTCCCAATAGGTAATGTCCGAAAAATTGCTGCTTAGCAATTCTTCCAGGCTATAACCCACTATCTCGCAAAATTGGCGGTTAGCCTTCAGCCAGCGCCCGTCCGGTGCCAATAAACAAATGCCTATCGCCGCTTGTTCGAACGTAGTCTGAAATAGGGTTTGGCTAACCTGCAGTTGGTCGCGCGCGTCCAGCAATTGTTGCCAGTGAGCATTTTCGCGTTGCCGAGTCCGCAGCAGGAATTCGCTGAGCAGGCTGATTAAAACACCATTGCCAATCAATAACGTCCATTGCACTACATCGTAAGGGCCGGCAATTGCCAAGCTGCGATAGGGAGGCAACAGTTGGAAATCGCTGACCATCGCCGCCATCAATGTCGCCAATAATCCAGGCCCCAAGCCGCCGAACAAGGCACTCACGACCACCGGAAACAAAAACAACAGCAACATCGGGCGCTCGCCAAAGGATGCCGGCAAACTCAGGCGGATTGCCAGCGCGGCCAATACCAGGACCACCGCCGACACGTAGGCGAGTCTATGGCTGCTCCGGTAACGGGAAGGCACCAACGCGGAAAAATCGCCCAATGGCAACTCGGGGATACTCATAAACGGTCTTCTTCCGCAACCGATGTATCGCCGCCCATTAACCCGTCCGCATTGCTTACTGATATTCCGTCCGGTTTGAGAGGGTCCAAGCCGGATTCGGTGTGAACTTCAGCAAAATCATGACCAACAGCACTTTCGGGTTGGGTTGAGAGAAACGCCAATGTATAGGGGGGCTGGCGACCAAGCTGCGCATACAGATCATTGACCTGCTGCTTTAAATTAACCATGTCCAGCTCGCGGCCAACCATGGCCCGATTAAATCGCTCCAATTCATCATTCCGCGCTTTTAATTCCGCGGCCTGGAGATTAAGTTGATCTTCGGCGGCTTTGCGGGCGCTGACATCCAGAATAAAACCAATCACCGCAGGCCGGTTTTTATAATCGAAGCTGCGGCCATGGACTTCAACATGAATGCAGTGGCCGTTTTGGTGCAAGCCTTCGAAACGGTAGTTAAGGTCTTCAATCTCGCCATCAATCCGTCGGCGCAAATTTTCCAACACCATCTGCCTGTCCTGCGGACAGACCAGATCGGCCACTGTTTTGCCGTCGATAATATCCTCGGTCCACTGATAGCCGAAGATCCTGGCAAACCCTGGATTCACGTAAACAAAGCGTGCATCTTGAATAATATAAATGCCGGCCAGTGACTGTTCCACCAAACCGCGAAAGCGCGCCTCGCTCTCGCGCAGCTTCAGCTCGGCCTGTTTACGTTCGGTAATGTCCCGCGAGATACCGAACACCCCGATGGTTTTACCGTTTGCATCGCACAGCGGGCCTTTGGTAGTCAAGAAAGTTCTTGATCCGAATTGGGTGTCCAGGGTTTCTTCTTCCGTCAGCGTGATATTTTCCGCCATTACCCGGCGGCTAAACTCTTTCAAGTGCTCGGCCTGATGCGGCGGAAATAGCGCGCTATCGTCCTGGCCGATAACTTCCTCGACCGGCTTGCCGACAAAATTAGCGGCGGCGGTATTAAACAAAATATACCGGCCGTCTAGGTCTTTGGCATAGATCGCGTCCACGGACAAATCGGAGATTGCCGCTAATAAATCAAGCGCCCGCAAACGCTCCGCTTGCGCCTTCTGCACCGCCGTGGCCAAGGCCAGGCTCTGACTTTGCCGCAACAGATAAAAACCGGCGCAGACGATAAAAATGGTCAAACTACCGACACAAACAATCCAGACGACTTCGCTTCTGGCTTTGCTGTAGATTTCGACCTTATCCAACTTAGTCAGTAACAGCCAGTCGGTACCGCTAATCGCCTGTACCAGACCGATGACGGAGACATTACGGTAATCCTTGGCTTCCAGGATGTTGTCGAGACTAACCGGACTTTGCAGCGCCTTGCCGGCCAGCAAGTTAGGCGTGTTGAGCGGCAAACGCAGCGAAGCAGCCGCATCAGGGCGAAAACGCAGCGGATTCAGATAGAGAATCTTATCGCCGGCACGCCGAAACAACAAGGTTTCGCCGCTGCCGCTCGCCACAGGCCAACTCTCCAGAACCGGAAACAGCCACTCGCTGAGATCGATATGTAAAACAATCAGCGGCGCCGCTACCGGCTGCGCTGTCAGCGGCACCACCAAATCCAGCAGGACGCGCCCGCTATCATCTCTGTAGGGATTAACTAATTGGATTTGCCGCGATTTGGTCGACAACTCTGTAAGTTTTAGCAGCTCAGGCAACAGCGTGGCGGGAGCTTTCGCGGAACGCCATAAGCGTTCGCCATCGGGTCTAAGCAGACTGATAGCCGTGACGCCCCAGCTTTTGCGAAATTGTTCCAAACGGCTTTGCAGGCGTTCGGCACTTTGCAGATCCCCATCAATCTGCCAACGATGATACAAGTCGATGATAAATTCGCTGGTTTGGATAAAATCCGCGTCGCCGCGCCGTTCAGTCAGCCAGTCGCTGATTTGCCTGGACTTGAGGCCGGCGACCGCCTGAAGCCGGCCGAACTCTTCTTGGGTGTGTTGCTCGATCGTCAGCGCCGCGCTGGCAGCCATCAAAGCCAGGATGGCGACTATCAATAAGCCCAGCGACAACCAATGGCTACGCGGTGCCTGGGGAACGGTTTGCGGTTCGCTGTTTCGACCAAACCAGCGCCGCATCAAACCGTAGAGCAATAAAGAAGTCACCAATACATAAACCCAGCCTTTCAGCATGCTGGCTAGCGTCAGCTGGTCCGGGTCTTTGAATACGTGGTGTACCAATTGATCCGATACCAAAATCCAGCTGGCGGCGAAGATGGCGTATACCAGTACGACGGCTAAGACGCTTTTGCGGCTGACCTGCGCTGAGTTTGATGGATCGTTATTCGACTGCATGGGCTTGCAAAGTCTAATTAATGGTCGAAGCCGTACAAAAAGGACACGCCGTTGACCACAGCTGTTACCGTGTTGCCGTTACCTTGATATTCCAGACGATCAAAGCTCATCAATCTGGCCATCGCGATACCGCGGCCATGCAAATCGAACACCCGTTCCGGGGAAAAATCCAGGAAGTCTTGCCAATCGAAACCATCACCCTGGTCTTGAATGGTGAACACCAGCTTATCCGGCAGACGCTGGAAATGCACAGTAACAAAACGCCGGCTGAATTCCGGGAGTGTCAAACGTCTTTGAATTTCCTCCAGCCAGACTCCCGCCAGCATCAATTCGCCTTTTTCCGCATAAGAAACCCCCAGATTACCGTGCTCGACCGCATTGACCATCAACTCCTGCAAACCCTGGATGACGCGCTCCGGCTCCGGACAGGATTGGGCTAAACAATGACTCAACACCTTCGCTTCATCGAGATCGCGAAAACGAAATACGGCGGATTGCACTAGTGCCAAAGGACGCCCGGCGCGATTGGCTGTTTCGGACATTTCCTGCAACTCACGGCGTTGTTGCAGTGCGGCATTGATCACGGCGATCAAGATTTCCGGTTGAATCGGTTTGGTCAGATAGTAATAAGCCCCCTGACTAAGCCCTTCCTGGATGCTTCTTTTGTCGCTGCGGGCGGTCTGCAGAATCACTGGTATGGCAGCCAAGACCCGATCTCCCTTGATCAATCGCAGTAATTCCATACCGTTCATCCCCGGCAAGCCCCGGTCCAACAGCACCAGGTCGTAGCCCATCCGGTCGTGCTGCAATGTTTCCCAGGCAATGCAGCCATTTGCGCAAACCGTCACCTGAAAGCCCTCGGCAGCGAGTAAATCCCGAATGATGATGGCGATGATTTCCTCGTCTTCAACCAACAATATACGAGCGTGTTGCGTCATGACTCATTTACTCCGGGATTGAATCGAGATGGCGTTGGGCAATAGCGCAGAATGAATCGAAATCGGCTAAAAATGCATCGGCTATGTCCGGATCAAAGTGGCGACCACGTCCCTCAGCAATAATAGTCTTGACTTCAGCAAAAGCCATGGGCTCTTTGTAAACGCGCCGGGAAATCAAGGCGTCGAATACATCCGCCAGCGCCATAATCCGCGCGGAAACCGGAATGGCATCGCCGGCCAACGCCTCCGGGTAGCCGCTGCCATCCCACTTTTCATGGTGCCAATGCGCGATTTCCTTCGCCAAAATCAGAAACTCCACCGAGCGCGTCGCATCGCGTTCGGCCATTTCTATCGCATCGCTGCCCAATTTGGCATGGGTCTTCATCACCGCCCATTCTTCGGGAGTGAGTTTGCCTGGCTTTTGCAGGATCGCGTCCGGTATCCCAACTTTGCCGATATCGTGTAGCGGCGCGGAGCGTGTCAGCAATTCGATGTAATGATCGGTCAATGTCGCGAAAAAGCGCGGATGGCTCTGCAATGCAAGCGCCAAATGCTGTACGTAACCTTGGGTGCGCAAGATGTGGTTGCCGGTTTCCGGATCGCGAATTTCCGCCAGATGCGCCAAGGCGCGAATGCTGACTTTTTGAATCAACTCGTTTTCGCTCATCCGTTTCGCTATTTCCATTTCCAAGTAGGTGTTTTCGTCGCGCAACCAATCTCTGGCCTGCTTTAACTCCAACTGGGTGCGGATCCGCGCTAAAACGATGGGTGGCAGAATGGGTTTGGTAATGTAATCGACCGCGCCGACATCCAATCCATGCAGTTCGGACTCCATGCTGTCCATCGCCGTGACGAATATCACCGGAATCGTGCGCGTAATGGGATCGGCGCGCAGATGCTCGAAGACTTGGTAACCGTCCATGCCCGGCATCATCACGTCAAGCAAAATCAAGTCCGGATAAGGCTGATTGGCGGCCATCTGCAAGGCTCTTTGCCCGGAGGTAGCGACGCGCACGCGGTATTGCGGTTGCAGTAATTCGCTGATGACGGTGAGATTTTCCGGAGAATCATCGACTACCAAAATGGTTTTGCTTTTAGTATCCAACATACTTCCCCCGAGAACGGCCGATTATTGTTGTTATGGCCTGAAGAAAATTCATCAATTTTGCTAGTTTACATAGTGAAATGAACAATATCCCGATAATAAACGGAATTACCAAACCTGAGGTATTTCGATAGAAAAGCTGCGGCAAGTGCCTCAAATTTATAACACAATCCGATACCAACAAGTTTTCTCAGGGGACAAAAGCCGCCACGCTCGCCTATTGAACTCAAAACGACAACTCCACTGGCTTGCGGAACGAAAAGGACCGATAATTCCGCCTTTTTTCATTTGCCGGATTTGCATGGAATTCAAACTCAAAGCCACCGATGGTCACGCCCGCCGCGGTCAACTGACTTTTGCCCGCGGCGTGGTGGAAACCCCCATCTTCATGCCGGTCGGCACCTACGGCGCGGTAAAATCGCTAACCCCGGAAGATTTAAACGCGCTAGGTGCACAAATCATTCTCGGCAATACCTTTCATTTGCTGCTGCGACCCGGTATGGAGGTGATGAAAGCCCACGGCGACCTGCACGACTTCATGCGCTGGCAAAAGCCTATTCTGACCGACTCGGGCGGCTTTCAGGTATTCAGCCTGGGCGCGTTGCGAAAAATCAGCGAACAAGGCGTGACATTCAAATCGCCGGTCAACGGCAGCAAAATCTTCATGGGCCCGGAAGAATCGATGCAGGTGCAGCGCGATCTAGGGTCGGATATCGTGATGATTTTTGATGAATGTACCCCATACCCGGCCACCTATCAAGAAGCCGCTGACTCCATGCGCTTGTCCTTGCGTTGGGCGGAACGCAGCAAGCGTGCGCATGAAGGTAACTCGTCTGCATTGTTTGGTATTGTGCAAGGCGGCATGTATCCGCAATTGCGCGAAGAATCCATCGCCGGCTTAACCGACATCGGCTTTGACGGCTATGCCATCGGCGGCCTGTCGGTCGGCGAACCCAAGCACGAAATGCTGGCGACACTGGATGCAATTCACCAGAAAATGCCGGTGGATAAACCCCGTTACTTGATGGGCGTCGGCACCCCGGAAGATCTGGTGGAAGGTGTCAGGCGCGGTATCGATATGTTCGATTGCGTGATGCCAACCCGCAACGCCCGCAACGGCCATTTATTCACCCGGCACGGCGTGATCAAAATCCGCAACCAGCAATACCAATTTGATACGCGGCCCTTGGACGAAGAATGCAGTTGCTACACCTGCCGAAACTACTCGCGCTCTTATCTAAAACACTTGGACAAGTGCAAAGAAATGCTGGGCTCCAGGCTCAACACCATCCACAATCTGCACTATTACCTGGAGTTGATGCAAGGTTTGCGGGACGCGATTGACGGGCAGACTTTCGATGAATTTGTTGCGGCGTTTTACGACCAGCGCGACAGCCGCGGACCGGTTTAAAAACCGCCGTTACGTTTCAAAATACGGTGGTTTGCCGGCAAGCCGCCGGATGCTTTACCCGTGTTGAGCGGCTAAGCACCGCCCAACATCTCTAAGGCCAGTTGCGCCATATTTTTTGAGCCGCCGCCATCACCAAGCTGATGTTTGACGGCCTGCAACGCCGCTAGACAATTTTGCCGATAATCCCCGTCGTCCAACAGTTGCACAATCTCGGCCGCCAAATTTTCCGGTGTTAGTTGCTCCTGAATCAATTCCTTGACGATGGCTTTGCCGGCAATGATATTCGGCAGCCCGATAAATGGAATTTTTACCAAGCGCTTACCCAACCAGTAACTAAACGCCGCCAGCCGGTATACGATGACCATCGGCACCCCGAGTAAGGCAATTTCCAGCGAGGCGGTGCCGGAAGTGGTCATCACCGCATCGCAGCATTGGATGACATCATAGGGCTGCTGTTTGATCACCTTAACGGCTAGCGAAGTGTTTACGAAATGCGCAGCCAATACCGCATCGCTGATCGAATCGGCTTGCGGCAAGACAAACTGCAATTCCGGCCGCTGCGCGGCCAAACTAGCCGCCGCTGCCAACATCACCGGCAGGATACGTTTGATCTCGTTGCCGCGGCTGCCAGGGAGTATGCCGACGACAGGCCGATGGGGATCCAGGCCAAACAACGCGCAATCTTCGGAGCGACTGCGCTGCGGATGGACTTTATCGACGGAAGGATGACCCACATAACGGACCGGGACATTTTCGGCTTCGTAATAGCGGGTCTCGAACGGAAAAATCACCGCCATCATGTCGATGGCCTTGCCGTAGGTCACCACCCTGCCCGGCCGCCAAGCCCAAACTTGCGGACTGACGTAAAACAACACCTTCACGCCTTGGCTTTTTGCAAAGCGCGCCAGCTTGAGGTTGAACTCTTTGTAATCGACGCAAACCAGCAAATCCGGTTTTTCATCGCGAATGATCTGTTTCAGTAAATTCAATGCGCGGCGGATCTCGCCGTAGTGCTTCAAAATTTCCACCAAACCGATCACGCCGATGCCGGCCGAGTCGTAGCGCACGTCGATACCGGCCTGGCGCATTTTGCTGCCGCCCATGCCGATGCCGCGCACCGCCGGACAGCGCTGTTTCAATTCCAGAAACATATTGGCGGCGTGTTGGTCGCCGGAGGATTCGCCGGCGCTAAACAGCACCGTGTAGGCAGATTGATTGGTCATTTGAGAGTTGTTGGTGGGCTGCGTGTTGCTTAGCCCACCCTACATTAATGCGTTTCGGAATTTACGCTTGGAAAACGCCGCGAATGACGCCGACAATTTGCTTGACGGTATCGTCGCTCAGATTGGAACAAATCGGTAAAGAGAAGCAACGCGCCGCAACCGACTCAGTAACCGGCAGGGAAAGGCCGGCGCACTCTTCTTTAAACACATTTTGTTGATGCAGCGGTACCGGATAGTAGACGGCACAGCCAATCTTCTGCTCTTGCAAGGCTTTCATGACCTCGTCGCGGCGGTCGGACAACAAAGTGTATTGATGATAGACATGCACACCAATGCCGTCTTCATACGGCGTAGTCAAAGGCAAATCGGCCATCAGATCAGAATACAAGTGCGCGGCATGGCGGCGAGCTGAATTGTATTGATCGATGCGTTTTAACTTAGCGCGCAACACCACGGCCTGTAGCTCGTCCAGTCGGCTGTTGTAGCCTATCACGTCATGGTAATAGCGCACGTCCGAACCGTGATTGCGGTATTGCTTGATCTTGGCCGCCGTCGCGTCGGAATCGGTCGTCACCAAGCCGCCGTCGCCGAAGCAGCCCAGGTTCTTGCTGGGAAAGAAACTAAAACCGGCCGCGTTGCCGAAACTGCCGGTTTGCTTGTTGTAAACCGTCGCGCCGAAGGATTGCGCGCAGTCTTCTATCAGTTTCAAACCATGTTTGTCGCAAATAGCTTTGATGGCCGGCAAATCGGCAGGTTGACCGAACAGATGCACCGGCATCACCGCCTTGGTTTTGGCTGTGATGGCTTTTTCGATATTTTCCGGGGTGATATTGAACGTGCCCGGATCGATGTCGACAAACACCGGTTTGGCGCCAACGTATTTGATTGCTTCTGCGGTGGCAATAAAAGTAAATGCGCTAGTAATGACTTCGTCGCCCGCGCCTATGCCTTCCGCCAATAAGGCTAAATGCAATGCATCGGTACCGGATGCGCAACCGATGGCATGTTTAACGCCCAGATACGCAGCGGCTTCTTTTTCAAAAGCCTGCACATTCGGCCCCAGGATAAACGCGCAATTGTTAAGGGTTTCGGTGAAACCGCCGACGATTTCATCTTGAATTTCCGCATACTGCGCTTGCAGATTGACCATGGGGATCATAGTGTCAGCCCTTTATCGATGGGTTAAAAATTTGGTGATTTCTATCGCGGTAGCCAAGGCTTTGCGGCCCGCTTCGCCGGGGACCAGCGGATTCTCGCCGGTCTTGATGCAATTGACAAAATGTTTAATCTCATCAAGCAAGGCATCGCCGCTTTCAAAGACCGATTCTTCGGTGACGATTTCCGGAATACCGGGGAACATTTCTTTATCGCCGGTTCTGTGTTTAATCAAAACCCGATTCTGAAAATCCACGGAAATATAGGAACAAGGACGGAACATGCGCATCTTGCGTTCCATTTTCATGCTGATGCGGCTGGCGGTGACATTGGCCACGCAACCGTTTTTAAAGGTGATGCGGGCATTGGCGATGTCGGTGCCTTGCGTCAGCACCGCCGTGCCGCTGGCATCGATTTTTTCCACTTCCGAATCGACCAGCGCCATGATGATGTCGATGTCGTGAATCATTAAATCCAACACCACGCTGACATCGTTGGCGCGCGGATTGAACGGAGACAAGCGATGCGACTCGATGAACAGAGGTTTGTCTTCCATTTTCTCCAAACCGCGTACGGCAGGGTTGAAGCGTTCCAAATGCCCGACCTGCAGAATAACGTTCTTTTCCTTGGCAATCGCGATCAGTTCATCGGCTTCTTCTACGGTAACGGTGATCGGCTTTTCCACCAGTACATGCGCACCGGCATTCAGAAAGTCTTTGGACACGCTGTGATGGTAGCTGGTGGGCACCACAACACTCACCGCATCGACTTTGCCGAGTAAATCATGGTAATTCGTCAACGCTTGAGCGCCGTTTTTTTCGGCAACTTGTTGCGCCGCCTCGGCATTGATGTCAACCACCGCCACCAACTCGCAATCCTTTAACGATGCGTATTTTTCCGCATGAAATTTTCCTAAATATCCGGCACCTATCACGGCACATTTCAGTTTATTCATAAACGACCTAAGCTTGATTCGCGGTTTCCCAGCCTTTGACAGACGCGCGCCGGGCATAAAACCGTTCATTGTAACATCAGATTCTGTGTTGAATAAGCCGCACCAGCATTCGCAAACGGATCGGCGAATGATTAACCAAGCCCTTAGATACCATTCGCCTTTATGCCCTTGAGGCTACTGGGTCTATCGAAGGACAAACCACTCCAGGCTTTGACGAACTCAGTTCGAACGGGGCGCCAGGGATAAGTTGAGTTCGTTGAATAAGGCCAGCCCCATGCATCAACTTGAAATGCCGACAAAAGCAACTAACCTTGCCTCGATACGAAGATTCTGAAAAAAATGTAGTCCTAAGCTTACACACAGAGACAGATATGCATCCAAGAAACCAGCGAATAGCTATCGCCCTGCTCAGCCTGGCAGCCCACGCCAACGCGCATGCCACCGCTGCGGAAGACGAACATATCCGCCAGATTGTGCAAGGCGTGCTGAAAGAAAAAGACCAGAAAATCGAACAACTGGAAGCCCGTATCAAACAACTGGAACAAGAAAGAAGCGGCGCTGTAGCGGCAGCGCCAAGCCCGGCAGTCGCTAAGGCCGGCGAACCCGCCCCGGCACCGGTGAAAACGGCTGCGAACGGCAAACCTGAACCAACCGTGGACACCAAACTCCAGGCCCTGGACAAAAAAATTGCCGCATTAAAAGAAGCGGCCGAAGCCAACGGCCTGCAAATGAGCGGTTTTTTCGACATCAACGCCAAAACCGGCAACTCCACCGATCAAACTTTCAGCGTCGGCTCGGTGGAACTGGATCTGGACTATGTACACGACGACCACTTCGGTGCCAGCTCGGCTTTAGTGTTATGCGGCAACTCATCCAACGCCGACTATGGTGCGCCCGGTGCGGTATTCTGCGGTAACAGCGGCCCCGGCGCGCTGAGTGGCGGCAGCACAATGGCCGGTATCGCCGTCGCGCTGGTCGACTACCATATGTTTAATGATCGTATCCCGCCACGCGGCCGGATTTTCAATAACAAAGGTCTGCACATCCAGGCCGGCCGTTTCGACTTACCGTTCGGCAACGATTACCAAAACTTCGCTAACAAAGACCGCATCACTGTTACCGCACCGTTGACCACCTCCCGCATGCAATTGGGCGGTTACAATGCCGACGGCATTCGTTCCTACGGTGCCTGGGATATATTCAACTATTCGGTATTCTGGACCGACGCGCTGTACGCCAATGACGGCCATACCGTCGGCGGCCGGGTGGGCCTGGCTATGGGGCAAAATACCTACAAAATCCACAACGCCAATCCGGAAGGTATCGAAATCGGTGTCTCCCATCTGAGCGAGTTCGATGGCGAAAACCGCATCCGCAATACCGTTTACGGCGCTGACTTGAGTATCGGCTACGGCATGTGGCGTTTACAAAACGAATTCATGCTGCTGAACGCACATCAACAGGTGTTTTTGGAACAAGACGCGGATGGCAACCCACTACCTGTCATCATCCCCGATCCAAACACCAGCCCGTTCGGCAAGGGCCACCAATTGGGCTACCACTCCACGCTGACCGTGGATTTGGAAAGCCTGAGCAAACAGCCCATCGTGGTGTTCGCCCGCTACAGCCGCTGGCAGCCTTCGCAAGACCTTGGCCTGGACTTTGATGGCAGCACCGTGGCGATCAACGATCTCTCCATGCTTAGCCTCGGGTTTAACTACAAATTCAGCGATCATTTACGGGTCAAATTTGAATACAACGATTCGCTGGGCACCGAAACCGCCGAGCGTTATTTCGACAGAAAACTGGGCATAGCCCAAATCGTCATGTCTTTTTAATCATGAACAAGCTCCTATACAAATGCTTATTGGCCGGCGGCACCGGCGCACTTTTGTTATTGTTCGTCAGTGGCGCGCATACCGCCGACGACAATCCGCACCTCATTTCCAAGCAATCGCCGCAAGCGGGGTGTAGTAATTGCCATACCACGACGCCGGAAATCAAAGAGGACGGCATTTTACACAGCAAAAATATATCAGCGGATCAAACCACCTTTAGCAAGGACGGCGTGGCCATGTGCTCCTCGTGCCATAATCCCAACCAAGGCCACAAAGTGGGCTTGAATATCGACTTTCCGGTACCCGCCGACTTACCGCTTAACGAGGAAAACGACATTACCTGTCTGACCTGCCACTACACGCACGGCAAGCTGGATAGCGACCGGCCGCAAGCCAGCCACAGCTTCATGGATAAACTAATGAACGCCGAAAGGCTGAAAAAAAGCTTTTTACTCCGCCGTAACAACAGCGACGGCGAGCTCTGTTTAACTTGTCACAACGTCAACTAAGGTTCCTGAAAATGAACAATACCGTTACCAAACGTCGCCAAATTTTTATCAAAAGGGATTTTCAAGGCCGTTTCATCCTCGGCGCTTTTGCACTGATATTGCTGGCCGGATTATGTTCGGCCTTACTGATTTATTGGATGACCGGCGGCGATCTGCAGGCCCAATCCCAGTCGGCGCACGCCAATATCGTTAATGCGGCGGAACGCCTGGGCGTATCGATTTTAATCGGCAACTTGGTGGCCATTTTGGTTGCCGGCGGCATTGCGGTGAGCACCGTTCTTTACGCCTCGCATAAAATCGCCGGGCCCTTATATCGCTTCGAAACACTCTGCCAAGAGGTCGGCGACGGCAAGCTTGATACCGTCACGCACTTGCGAGAAAACGATCAGCTACAGGATTTGGCGCTGTCGTTTTCGAATATGGTTGCCAAACTACGCAACCGCCGCGAGCATCGCGCACGCTTAATTGCCGAACTCAACCGGCAGATCGGTTTGTACGCCTTAAACAACGGCGACGCCCTGTCAGAAGCCCAACACCATGCCGTTGCGGCAATGGCGGCGTTGGTGACTGATTTAGAAAAACTTGAAAAATAATTACCCAAAAACCTCATGTTTAAAAATATCTCAATCAAATCTTCGCTGATCTTCATTGCTTCCGCTTTGGCATTTGCCAATCTGCTGTTTGTGTTGTCGCTGTGGCATGCGTTTCAGTCCATAGACGACAACTTGCAAGCAGCCGCGCAAAAACAAAACACCTCGGACTATTTGTCTCATGTGCGTTTTCATGTCGTGCAGATTCAACAATTTCTGACCGACGTCGGCGCGACGCATGATGATGATGGCTTTGCGGAAGCCAAAGAAAACCTAGACGCCGCATTGTTAAATCTGGACAAAGCCGAACAATCTCACCCGGCATTGCACGCGCAAGTCGAAACATTGAAACGGGAAATTCAAGTAATGCACGATGCCGGCGTAAAGATGGCTTGGGATTACATTAAGCTGGGCACCGAGGCAGGCACCGTTACCATGAAGGCGCCGGGCTCAGGTCTTGACGACACAGCTGCCACGCTGACCGAAGAATTAATCAGAATTACCGAGCAACTTGATCGGGAGCTTGCCCTCGCCAAACAACAATTAAGTTCGTCTTTGCACGATTACAGCCTATCGCGTATTGCTTTTTCCATCGGGTTGCTACTGTTTGTGACGGTCTGTTTGAGCATGCTTTATTTCAAAATAGAACCACCATTGACCGAGCTGCAAAAATCGCTGTATCTGCTTAGACAGGGCGGCGGCGATTTGACCCGGCGCATTCCGCACGAAGGCAGTGACGAAGTCGGCATTATCGTCACCCAGTTCAACGAATTTTTAAGCGTGTTACACAGCCTGATGCGGCAAGTGGCGACGGAATCCAACCAGTTGAACACCGCCTCGAACCGCTTGAGCCAAATGTCCGAGCGGGTACAAGAGGATATTTTGAAACAGCAGATGGGCACGGATCAGGTCGCGGCAACGGTAACGGAACTATCCGCGACAGTGACGGAAGTGTCCAACAACACGGCTAACGCCGCGCAAACGGCGCAGAAAAGCAGCGTGGCCGCCAACCACGGCAAGGCAGTGGTGACCAACACGGTGCAATCGATTCATGCGCTGTCTAACAATATCGACAGGGCCAGCACCGTAATCGGTAATGTCGAGCAAAACTGCGTGAATGTCAGCTCGGTGCTGGATGTGATTCAGAGCATCGCCGATCAGACCAATTTATTGGCGCTCAATGCGGCGATAGAGGCGGCCAGAGCCGGCGAACAAGGCCGTGGTTTTGCGGTAGTGGCGGACGAAGTGCGCACACTGGCCAGCCGAACCCAGGATTCCACGCATGAAATTCAAGCGATGATAGAGCGCTTGCAGCAAGGCTCGCGGGAAGCGGTGAAAGCCATGTCGGAAAGCCGAAATCAGGCTAAGGAGACCGTTGAAGTCATCGAAAGTACCGGCGAGTTGCTGGACAACATTTCCAGCATGGTGGCGCAAATTTCCACCATGAATACGCATATTTCCGACGCGGTGAAAGAACAAAAAATCGTCGTCGAGCACATTAATCAAAACATCAATTCGATTAATGACGTCACCATCAACAACTCGAAGGACGCCGAGCAAACAGCGGAAGAAGCCCATCATTTGCAAAAAATCGCCGGTAATTTACATACCACGATTTCCCAATTCAAACTGTAAGCCACCCAGCGCGCTATTCGGTTTGCCTGCAAGCCAATAGCGCCTTACAACTCAAATACCTCCGCCAAGGGCAAAATCAACTCCGGCAAGCTCAATAGGGGCAAATCTTCCTCAACCCCAAAAACGTCGGCATTGGCATAGCGACCGTCTGCGCCCAGAAAAAAACGCTGAACATAATTTTCCAACGGGTCGATGACCACATATTCCCTCACGCCGGCACGCTCGTAGAGCGCTTTCTTTTCACGCATATCCTTCAGCGCCGTGCTAGGGGATAAAACCTCTACCACCAAATCCGGCGCCCCGTGTATGGCTTTTTCGCCAATCTTTTCCGGATTGCAGACCACTAACAAATCCGGTTGCACCACGTCATGCTCGGAGAGAATGACGTCCACAGGGGCGATGAAAGGCTTGCAGGGCTTACCTTTTAAAAATTGTTCCATCCGGCTAAAAACACGTCCAGCAACCGTCTGATGTTTGATGCTGGGTGCGGGACTCATATTGTAAGGAACACCGTCGATTAACTCCCAGCGCTCGTCGTCCGGCCATCCCGTATAGTCGGCGATACTGAAGGTTTGTACCGACGATTTAGGCACGCTATTCATTCTTCGCCCCTACTGAACATCCAGTTTAATCCAGCGCAAACGATTGGCGTTGCTGACGACCGTGACCGATGACATGGCCATGGCCGCGCCGGCAATCATCGGGTTGAGTAACAAGCCAAATAGCGGATACAGCAAACCGGCTGCAACCGGAATGCCGATGGTGTTATAAAAAAACGCACCCAACAGGTTTTGCTTGATATTGGCAACCGTCAATGTCGACAGCGCCATCGCCTCGGACACCTTCAATAAGGAGCCTTGCAGCAACACAATGTCGGCGCTTTCGATAGCCACGTCGGTGCCGGTGCCAATCGCAAAACCGACATCCGCTTGCGCCAGGGCCGGCGCGTCGTTGATACCGTCACCGACCATGCCGACAATTTCGCCTTGCTGTTGCAAGGCTTTTACCACGGCGGCTTTGTCTTGTGGCAAGACTTGCGCTCGGACTTCGCTGATTCCGGCTTGCGCCGCTATCGCTTGCGCGGTGATCTCGTTGTCGCCCGTCACCATCAGCACGCGGATACCCTGCTTCCGTAATTGCCGTACCGCTGCGGCGGAATCGGGTTTAATCGGATCGGCCACAGAGACAATGCCAACCACCGAATTTTCCACCGCCAAAAACATTGGCGTCTGGCCTTTTGCCGCCAATTCGGCCATTTTGTCGCGATGCTTGCTATCGTCGATGCCATGTTCCGCTAGCAACGCGGCATTACCGAACAAACATTGCCGATCCGCGATGCGGCCGGCGATACCGTGCCCGGCCACGGCCTGAAATTTTCTGACCTTCTCCAACTTAAGCTGTTTTTGTTCGGCAGCCGCCAGTATCGCTGCGGCCAAGGGATGTTCGGACCCCGATTCCAGACTGGCGGCATACTGCAACACCTGGGCTTCGTCGACATCGCCAAAAGCGATCACCTCCGCCAGACTGGGCTTACCGGCGGTGACGGTGCCGGTCTTATCCAGAATCAGGCAAGTCAGCTTGCCCGCGCTTTGCAAGGCTTCGCCCTTGCGGATCAATATACCGATTTGCGCGGCACGACCGACCGCGACCATCACCGAAATCGGCGTCGCCAAACCCAGCGCGCACGGGCAAGCGATTACCAATACCGTCATGGACGTAACAAATGCGTAACCCAGAGCCGGATCGGGACCGATACTCAACCAAATTAAAAAAGTCAGTACCGATATGCCCACCACGGTGGGGACAAATACCGCGGAAATCTTGTCGGCCAATTTGGCGATGGCAGGCTTACTGTTCTGCGCTTGCCGCACACTTTGAATAATTTGCGCCAAAGCCGTATCACGGCCGATGCGGGTCGCGCTGAATAAAAAACTGCCTTGCTGATTAATCGTGCCGGCGGCGACACTGGCACCTTCGACTTTCTCAACCGGCATCGATTCGCCGGTGAGCATGGATTCGTCGATAGTCGAGTGGCCTTCCAATACCACCCCGTCCACGGCGACTTTTTCGCCGGGTCTAACCCGTAAGATTTCGCCCAGACCGACTTGTTCGATAGGAATATCAATCTCTTGACCCTCGCGCACCACGCGAGCGGTGCGGGGTTGCAAGCCAATCAATGCGCGTATCGCCGCCGAGGTTTTACCCCGCGCGCGCGTTTCCAGCGCACTACCCAGATTGATGAAGGCCAAAATCACCGCAGAGGCTTCGAAATAAGCATGCGCGGACAACGAAGGCAGCTGACTGGAATAATCGATGACAATACAAGAATACAGCCACGCCGAACCGGTACCCAGCGCGATCAGGGTGTCCATATTGGCTTGCTTAACGAGCAGCAATTTCAGCGCGCTGTGAAAAAAATGTCCGCCGGAATAAAACATCACCGCCAACGTCAACAGGGCCACCTCGGACCAAAACACCGTGCCGGCGGCACTGCCCATGGCCGGAAACCAGTCCAGATGTGCGCCCAGCATCAAAGGCAGACCCAATGCGCCGGCCACGCCAGCTTTTCGCAGCAGGTCGCGATAACGCTCTTCTTCCTGCTTTTCCTCTTCACTCGGGTCTTCCAAGCCTTCCATCACCGCCGCATCGTAGCCGGCGGATTTCAAGGCCTGCTTCATGGCTTGATGATCGGGATCGCCGCCGACGGTAGCAGAGTGGTCGGCAAAATTGACGGTGACGGACGCAACCCCCGGCACCGATTGCAAGGCGGTTTCCACTGCGCTGACACAACCGGCGCAACGCATGCCGAGTATGGAAAGGCGTATTTCCTGCTGCTGATTAGTCGATTGATCTAAAGCCATAACGATTCCCAAGCAATATCGTGTTGATCCGTAGGCAAACGCCGATGCGGTTTTATTCGACCTTGAAACCGGCGTCGATGATAACGTCTTCGATTTCGTCCAAGTCGGTTTGCGCCGGATCAAATTCAACTTCGACCCGTTTGTCTTTATGCGAAGCCTGCACCGTTACCACACCGGCAATCGCCGATACTTTACTGACGATGCTGCTCTCGCAACCGCCGCATTTCATACCGCTTACTGTTAACGTTGCTGATTCGGACATGTTGATCTCCTTATGATTGAAATTAAGAGCGGCCGGCCATTCTCGACTTAAACTGTTTGAACATGGTATAAGGCGCGACCTATTCGCATGATAGTGCAATGATCGGGAGCCCGTAAATAAATGACAGATTTTCTGATTGGCAGACAGCAAATTCTGGACCGCCATCTGGACACTTTCGCCTACGAGATTTTATTCAGGGGCAAAGATTTCGATCTCAGTTTGAAAGATGGTGCCGCCAACGCCACAAATCAAGTTATTACCGATACGCTGCTGGAAATCGGCCTGAACGAACTGGTCGGCCCGCACAAAGCCTTCATTAATTTCACCACGCAAAACATCCTAGACAAAACGCCGCTGCATCTGCCCAAAGAGCGTATCGTCATCGAAGTACTGGAAAGCGTTACTATCGATGACAACATTGTCGCCAACCTGAAAGAATTATCACAACTGGGCTATACCATCGCGCTGGACGACTTCGTCTTGTCTCCGGAGTGGCTGCCCTTGCTGGAGTTTGCCGATATTATCAAGCTGGATGTGATGGCCGACGGCCTGGACGGCACCCGGCAACTGATTGAACAGCTAAAACCCTATAAACTCAAATTACTCGCGGAAAAAGTCGAAACGCATCAGGAGTTTGAAACCCTACGCGAATGGGGCTGCGAGCTGTTTCAAGGCTTTTTCTTCAGTAAACCGAATATTGTGGAAGGTAAACGGCTGGGCGTCAGCCAAACCGCCGCCATCCAATTACTGTCCGCAGTGAACAAGGCGGACGCCAGTTTTGCGGAAATCGGCAAGATTATCTCGCAAGACGTCGGGATGAGTTTTAAATTGCTGCATTATTTGAATTCCGCGTTTTTTGGCTTGCCGCAAAAAATCGAATCCATTCAGCATGCCATAGTTTGCCTGGGACTGGTCGAGATCAAACGCTGGGTGAATATTCTGGCCTTATCTTCCATGTCCGGCAAACCGTCCTCGGTGCTGCAAAACGTGCTGATCCGCGCCAAAATGTGTGAATTAATAGCGCGAGAACTTAAAGACGACCAGGAACACTATTTTCTAATCGGCATGCTGTCGGGTTTGGACAGCCTGTTGGACATGCCGGCGAACAAAGTATTGGAACAATTGCCGCTGGCGGAAGATGTTGACGATGCCATTTTGAAATATCGCGGCAACGCTGGCGAAGCGTTACAATTCTGCATCGCCTACGAGCGCTGGGAACCTGGCCTTGGCACCTTCCGCGGCATAAATCCCGAGTGTATCGCCAATATCTATCTGGAGAGCATAGACTGGTGGGCGACGCGCATTTTACCTTTCTTGGCCGCTTGAGCCATTTATCCTACCTACCGACATCATCATGAAACTGAGACTGACTTTATTCTGGCTAGGCTGTCTGTTCGCGGCCCATCTTTACGCCACCGAATTAGGTGCGGTGACGGCAGAACAACTCATAAACATGCAGAAAAATCAGAATGCGCTGGTCGTGGATGTGCGTACCGCGCCGGAATGGCAAGCCACCGGCGTCATCGCCAACAGCCAAAAATTGGAATCCTTTGACGGGAACGGCCACTTCGACCAGGAAAAATGGCTGGCCAACTTGGAAAAACTGAAATCGTCGCCCGACCAACCGATCATTTTGGTTTGCCGTTCCGGGAATCGGAGCGGCAAGATCGGCCAAATCCTCACCGAACAGCTGGGCATGAAAAATGTCTATCATTTGTCCAACGGTATCCAGTCATGGATCAAAGACGGCCGCCCCGTTAAAGCCGATTGTTTGACTACCGCCTGTAAGTAACATGTCCCTGAACACGCTCAGTAACCAAACCATCGCGCTGGCCGGCATCGCCCAGGCCTGCTCCTTGGTGCATCAGCTTGCCGGCACCGGCACTTGTCCAAACGCCGCATTGGAAGCCAGCATCAGCAGTTTGCTGAAAATAGACGCAGACAGCGTGATTGATGTCTACGGCGGCTTGATCGGTATCGAACACGGCTTACAACAGCTCACAACCCAACTCGGCAGCCGGGTGCTGGCCAGTCCGGAACAGGCCCGATACGCGGCACAGATTGTCTATTTGCAAAAACAGTTGAACAAACAGCCGGACATGCAAAAAACCATACAGGCCGGCGTCAGCAAGGCTCAAGCTCAAACCGAACATTTCGGCGTGCTGCATGAAAATGTGCTGGCCAATCTGGCCGACGTGTATCACAGTACTATCAGCACACTGCAACCGCGCATTATGGTGCAAGGCGATCAGCAATACCTGGGCAACCAAAGTACTGTGAATAAAATACGCGCCTTACTGTTGGCTGGCATACGCGCCACTTTATTGTGGCGGCAATGCGGCGGCAGCCGCTGGAAGCTATTGTTCTTCCGCAAAAAGATCCAGGACGAAGCCCAGTTTCTACTCACCCAAATCTGACGCCAACATGCCGGAACTACCCGAGGTCGAAACCAGTCGGCGCGGCATTGCGCCGCATATTACCGGCAAAACCTTTAAAACCGTGATTGTGCGTCACCCGCAGTTGCGTTGGCCGGTTCCCGAGTCCCTGACCACCGATTTGCCGGGCCAGCGTCTGGACGCTGTCGAGCGGCGCGGCAAATATTTATTACTCGGTACGGGGCGCGGCACGCTGATCCTGCATCTGGGCATGTCGGGGAATCTGCGCATCACCTCACCCGAGCAAACGCTGCGCAAGCACGACCACATCGACTTCATTTTTGCCGACGATACGGTACTGCGCTTTAACGATCAGCGCCGCTTCGGCGCGGCCTTGTGGACTGCCGAAGATCCGATGTTGCATCCCTTGCTGGCCACGCTGGGGCCTGAACCGCTCTCCGCGGCATTCGACGCTAACTATTTGCGGCAGCGGGCGGCAAACCGCGCGGTGCCGATCAAATCATTGATTATGGACAGCCATGTCGTGGTGGGCGTGGGGAATATTTATGCCAGCGAAGCCTTGTTCTTAGCAGGCGTACAGCCGATGCGCTGCGCCGGAGAACTGGATACGCCGGCGTGCGAAGCGTTGGTGGCGGCGATCAAAACCGTATTGCAACAAGCCATCGATAAAGGCGGCACCACGTTGCGCGACTTTAGCAATGCCGAGGGCAAGCCAGGGTATTTTAAGCAATCCCTGAATGTGTACGGTCGCGGCGGACAAGCCTGCCTGCGCTGCGAGGAACCAATTCAGCAACTCAAAATCGGCCAACGCGCCAGCTACTATTGCGGCAATTGCCAACACTAAGCCCGTTAATGCCGCCAATCGAAAACGGCGGTTACGCGATTGCCGCAACCGTGGTAGCTCAGGCTGCTGCATAAAGTCTCCAGCATGATAATGCCGCGGCCGCAATAGGCCTCATCACCCTTCCGCAAACCGATGCGCCGTCGCCAATCGAAGCCGTTGCCGCTATCGACGACTTTAACGATCAAGCGGCCACCGTATTCGGTCGCATGATGGATAAACGATAAGCGGATTTTGCCGCGCTGGAGCTGTTGCAAGCGTTCGTCCTTCATCGCATAAAAGCGCATAAAGCCCTCCGGACTGCTCTTCAGAGCCGAATCCAAGCCCAGCACGCCATGGTCCAGCGCATTCGCGAACAATTCACTGACTATCATAAAAATATCCTGGCGATAATTCTGTAAACCCTGGATTTCCATGACGGTGTTGACCATGACCGGCACCGGATTGATCTGGCGCAAACTATCGATGTCAAATTCCAGTACCTGCTTCCAGGTCGTCGCGGCGATCCGCTGCCGGGGAAGCCGAATTTCTCGCCGCCCCCAGGGAACGCTATCGACCGCACAGCTCAAAATAACCAGGGTATTGTCATCTTTCTGAATCGCACCGCCGGTGTGTGCTTCAAGGCTGGCCTGCAAATTTTTGATGGCGTCGGATTTACTTTGCCGGATAGCATTAAGAATGCGTTCCCCGCCGAAAAGCTCACCTTCAGCATTTTCCGCCTCAAAAATGCCATCCGTGAGCAGATATAAACGCTGATTCTCGCTTACCCGATGCAGTTGCTCTTCGATGTCAATCGAAGGCTGAATACCCAGCGGAATATTCAAAGAGCGTATCGCCAAAAAACTGTTGTCGGCATGATTGACTAAAAAATGCTCGGGTAGCCCGCAGGTAATGCTTTTCATCGACGACGACTCGGGATACAGCGCCACCACCGTCGCCGCCAAAAAGCGGTTGGCCGGCAACACTCGATACAGTTTGGCGTTAATTTCGGTAACGATTTCGTTAATATCGAAACCTTTCCGCGTCATGCCATAGAAAATATCCGCCAGTGGCGTAGCCGCTATCGATGCCGACAAACCGTGGCCGGTAAAATCGCCCAACAGCACATGCAAATGATTTTCCGGGGTTTTGGCAATCAACACCAAATCGCCGTTAAACAAGGCCATCGGCGACATCACCACTTCCACGGCTTCAGTTTCCAGAAAGTCGGCTTTTAACACGTCGTTGAACAGTTTGGCCGCGACTTCATGTTCCAGGTCGGAAGTCTGCCAATAATCGAGCAACAGCGTTTTTTGCGCGTGCTCGTGCTGATACAACATGCGCAGTTTTAATGACGACCGTATTTTTAACAGCAATAAATGCTGATTGACCGGTCGACAAATGACAGCGTCGATCTCAACAGCGGCGCAATGGTCCAGCAGCGTGTCGGTTAAATCATCGGCAATCAATATGATAGGCAGGTAGGAGTCGGCCGCATCGCGCATATCGGCTACCTGCCGCCAAGGCCAATCTCGACAGGCAATAATCAGTAAGTCCACTGGCGCATTTGTCAGCAGCTCCATCACCTCATCCGCACTCGACGCCACCGCACAGCGAAAATCCTGCGCGCGCAGCACGCCTTGCAAACTATCTGCACTTGGATTTGCTCCAGCATCCTCCAGCAAAACAACAGAGGTCTGAGCAGGCAGTGGAAATGGGCTGGGATGATTCATTCTGAAGAGTTTGCCCGGCGCTCGATGCACGCTTATTGATTTATAATTTGCGCTTCTTACACCATGCGGCTGGCTATGACGATTTTATTTTTCTCGCTAAGAGGCGTACCCACGGACGAAGCGGACGATGTTCGGCAGTTACTGGCCGACAACGATATTGAATTTTACGAAACGTCAGCAGGCAACTGGGGCATTTCCATGCCGGCTATCTGGCTTTATCAACGCGATGACGTCGATAAAGCCAGACAATTATTCAACGAATACCAACAAGAACGCGCCCTAAACCAACGCGCACTGTACCGGCAATTGAAGGCGCAAGGCGAATACCAAGGCTTTTTCCGCCACAATCTGAACAAGCCCATCCGATTTCTCGGCTATAGCCTAGTCATTGCCCTGATTTTTTACGTCTCTTTGAAATGGTTGTTCGAGCTGGGCCTAGGCCTTTGAATCGTCGTTAGTTAGACTGCAATATCGTCAACATCCGTTGGGCGTGTTCCGCCACTTCTATACCCAGGTCGGTCAGATACCCACCGTCATGCTGGGTGACCAATCCTTTGTCGAACAGACGTTGCGCCGCCGCGATCAATACCGGCTCGGCATTGCCATGCACCTTGACGCCTTCTTGTACGGACTCCAGATTGAACAAGGATAAAAATTTGATTTCCGCGACCAATTCTTCGGTTAAAAGCATGTGTTACACCCTTTGTAATAATTATTAATCTTCGCTGACCGTCGTAGTCAGCCAACTGTATACGCGCTTTACAAGCAAATCGTAATCTTGTTGATAGCCGTGATCCTCGCCATCCATTCTTATCTGCCGATACACCGGATTATCTTTACCGGCCATACGCCGTTGCCGGGCGCTATTGAGCACTGCCGGTAAATCAAACTCGGCATATACATCCAAAAAAGGCAATTGCACTTTTTTAATCAAATCGAGGCTTTGCGCCTGTGTTGCAGTGGTTTGCGGCACGGGCAAACTAATCGATACCAGCGCCGTCACGTCATTGGGTTTATCGGCAAGCCTGGACGTGGCCATCAAAGCGCCCATGCCGTAGCCGACAATTGCGATATGTTTCGCACCGTTTTTCAGCAGATGCTCCACAGCCGCATCAATCCGTCCACGTGCTTCTTCGAACAGCGGGTAATAGTCTTCAGCCTGCGCGCCGCTTTCCCTGATAGGCATTTGTAAGGCAAGCGTCGCCCAATTATGCATCGGTAACGTGGTTCGCAAGCGATGAATCAAGGGCTTGGCATCGGGATGTTCGCCCATATCGTGCAGTACGATTGCCACCTGGCTGCTGTCGGTCTTTTCGGCTTCCGTGAAGAGCGCCAGAAAGGTTTTGTCGGCGGATTTCAACCAAGTCGCCTGCCCCATGGACAATTGTTGCTGAATAGCCGCAGCAAAGTCCTGCTCTCTGCGGCTATCGGTCGCAAACACCGATGTCGAAACTAGCAATAATGCCGCAAATAACGACGCATTGCGCATAGTGAACACTAACCTTTGCTGTAAAAACCGCTAAAGGTATAACGCTCATGGATATGCCGCAACAGCACCATAATCACCGACGCCACCGGCAAGGCCAACAAGACGCCTAAAAACCCGAACAGCTGACCACCCGCCAGTACAGCAAACATCACTGCTACGGGATGTAAACCGATTTTGTTTCCGACCAACCACGGCGTCAACAGCATGCCTTCCATACTCTGACCCACCGCAAAAACGATCAACACCGGCAATAAATGCATCGCATCCTGAAATTGCAGCAAGGCCGCGATGCAGGCAAAGACGATACCGGTTATAGCGCCCATATACGGCACGAAACTGACCAAGCCGGCCAGCATGCCGATCACCAAGGCCAGTTCCAGATCCACCAACCATAAGCCGACGCTATAAATCACGCCCAGCGCCAGCATCACGTAAAACTGGCCGCGCATGAACGCACCCAACACCACGTCGGCCTCGCCGGCCAATTTGGCGACAGTGCCGGCAACGCGGCGTGGAAATAAATCGTGGATTCGCGCCACTAAGTCGTCCCAATCGCGCAGTAAATAGAAGGTAATCACCGGAATCAACACCAGATTCATCACCCAACCAACGATCACCGCACCGGAATGGGAGACAGATTGAATCAGGTTCTCGGCAACGCCGTCGCCGTCTTGCCAATGACTCTTGATCAGATTAATCAATTGATCTTCGCGCAACGGTCTAATCGTGCGTCCCAGATATTTTTGCAAAACCGGCACGACCGATTTGTTTATCCAGTTTAAATAAGACGGCAGTTTGTCGATGAATTCGCTGATTTGATATTCCAGGGCAGGAATGATGACGATCAGCAGCGCCGCTATTGAAAAAATGATGCCGGAAAACACCACCATGACTGCCAGCGTCCGATTTAAACGCCAACCACGGAATTGCAAAGTTTCCAGCCTATCCACAACAGGATCACCTAGGTAAGCGAGAATGGCCGCAAACGCAAAAGGCATCAGCACCGGCGCCAACACATACAATAGGCCGCCGAAAGCCAGTATAAAGGCCAGTACAAACCATTTTTGCGAATCGTTCATCTCTACCATCATGCGACCTTATTGCTTGGCTTGTTTACGGGCTTTCCAAACTTCCAGGACTATCGGCAAGATCGAAATCAACACGATGCCTAACACCACTAACTCGAAGTTTTTCTTCACCAGCGGAATATTGCCGAAGAAATAGCCGGCAAACACGCAAATCAACACCCACGCCACTCCGCCGATAATGTTATACAAAATGAAAGTGCTGTAAGGCATTTTCCCTATCCCGGCCACGAACGGCGCAAAGGTGCGCACGATAGGCACAAAGCGCGCTAATACAATAGTTTTGCCGCCGTAGGTATCGTAGAACGCCTGGGCGCGGTCAAGATGTTCGCGGTTTACCCAACTGAGCGAATAGGCGCGTTGACCAATACTGCGACCTATCCAATAGTTGACGGTATCGCCCAGCACCGCCGCAGCTCCCAAGACGCCGAGCAATATCGGCAGATTGAAAGCATCCATCGCCACGAAGGCACCGGCGGCAAATAACAGGGAGTCACCGGGCAAAAACGGCATCACTACAAAACCGGTCTCGACAAAAATCACCAAAAACAAAATGGCATAGGTCAGCGTGCCATAGTCGCTGATGATGTTGGCTAAATGTTTATCGATGTGCAGCAGAATGTCGGTCAAATAGTGTAGCCAGTCCATGTTTTACTCGTTTGGTTGAAAAATCTCGGTCAATAATATCTGCTACTAATGACAACTTTTCGGCGCGCTAGAAGAAATAAGCCGCTACTGCCCCGCTTATTAGAGCAAGTGCCGCCGCCAGCAACCATACCCACAGTTTAGGCTTACCGGATTTTTGCTCGTAAGGCACGCCTTCGATGCGAGCATTCACTGCTTTCAATTTACCGCCGGTGTCACGGGCGACTTCATAAAACAACACATCGCCGCGCACCGGACGGCGAGCCATGCCTTTTAAAGAGGAAATATGTACAAAAATATCTTTGTCGCCGTTATCCGGCTGAATAAAGCCAAAACCTCTATCGTCTTTCCAGGTTTTTAAAACACCTTTCAGGATGGTCGTATCCGCCATCTTTTCACCTCTAGTTAATTATTATTTTTGTGTATTTTGTCTGAAAAATCCCGAAAACATAAAACCCGGCCTGGGCGCTTTTGATCGATTACGCCGCCTGACTTTGCGATTCCCGGTAAACCTGGCATCCGCTACTACGATGCGTTAGCTGTTTTACCAGCCAACGTGCCTGGCAAACGGCAGACGGTATTGCCGGTTCTGTTTGGATGGTTAATTTGCGAAGAAGACGACGACCACACCCGGCGTCGATATTCATAAAAGCACTGACAAATCGGCTAACGAAATCTTTCACCGCTAACCGATCAATGGGAGACAAGGCGACGTTTCCAGCTATCGCGCAAAACGCCGCCTTTGATTAAAATTTCTTGTCAATCAAAACCTTATCATCGATAACCAGCTTCGACACGCCTCCCAATGCCAAATGCAGGGTACAGGATGCGGTTTTGAAGTTAGAGTCTTTCTCGCCTACCCATTCCATCGTGACATAGGTCGTTTTATCGGTATCGGTTTTGGACGGGAAATACACTTGGGTACCGGTTTTGTTTTCGATCAATTTCGGACATTTTTGGTTAGCCATTTCCTGCATGGCTACCAACGTGCGGATTTGCGCAGCGGCCTCTTTTTCCTCGTTGGATTGATCCTTGCTGACACCCACCAAGATAAAACCGGCTACAAACACCCCCACCACAGCGATCATCAATTTCTGTGTTTCACCCATTGTTGCTCTCCTCTGTTTTGTAGTTATTTTTTCGGCGAATCCGAATTGTTACCCTTCGGATTCTATGCCAATCGACCGGTATCGGCAATGCGCCTGACAAAAGCCTTACTGCGGATCCACCTGCGCAATCCAATCGCCTAAATTATAGTAGTTGGTGATGCGCGCGACTTTACCGTCGCGAATATCGAAAAACGCGCCGGCCGGCAAACGATAAGTTTGGCCGTTGGCTTCCGGCAGACCTTCGTCGGTATTCAGATATTCGCCCAATACCACAAACTCCGCTGCGCCGCGGGTGCCGTCCTCGTTAGCCATGATCACCATATCCACCAACTGTTCTTTGTAGTGGTGATTCATTTTTTTCATGAACTCAGCGAAAGCAGCCTTGCCTTGCTCGCGGTCGCCCTGGTTGATGTCATGTACCACTTCGTCGGTCAACAAGCTCAGAAAGGTATCCATGTCGCCGCTGTTGAATGCTTGATAGTACTGTTCGATAAGTTTTTTTGCTTGTTGCATAGTGGTATTGGTGCCTGGATTAAAAACCGGCAATTCTGCCAGAAGCCCGGTTTTTTTTCAGCTTAAAATTCCACGCCCTGCTCGGCTTTGATGCCTGCGGCAAAAGCGTGTTTGATTCGGGTCATCTCGGTGACCGTGTCGGCAGCCTCAATGACTTCCGGCGCCGCATTGCGGCCGGTCATCACCAAGTGTAGCCAGGTGGGTTTATCGTTTTTGATGAAATCGGCGATTTCCTGGCCGCTGATCCAGCCGTAGCCACAGCAATAATTGATTTCGTCCAGTATCACCAGATCGAATTCTTCGGAGAGGATTTTTTGTTTGGCAAACTCCCAAATCTCCCGGCTGGTTTTAATATCTTGCTCCGGATTCTTGGTATCCCAGGTAAAACCATCGCCCAAGGCATGCCACTCGATCTCTTCGAATCGCGTCGCCGCCCGTTGCTCGCCGGTTTGCCACTGGCCTTTGATGAATTGAATCACGCAGACCTTCATGCCCCACCCGGCGGCGCGGAATACCATGCCAAACGCACTTGAGGACTTACCTTTACCTTCGCCGGTGTGTACCAGTACAACGCCGTGCCTTCTATCTCTGGTTTTCATTAATTATGCTTCTCTGGCCGATTTAGCAGCCGCTTGTTCAAGTTGACCGCGCATTGTAACAACTTAATAACAGCCAAGAGACAGAAGCAGGACTGCGGCACGGCTAGCGGTCAGGCGAAGGGCAAAAGCTTCAGTGACGAATACTTTTGCCGTGCCGGCTTAGCAATGGCGTGTCGATCTAGCCCAGGCCCGACTTGCGCCGTACGGAATAGCCCAACGTATACAATCCGGCAACAAAAGTCCAAAACGCGGCAGGTAACGGCACGGGGGCGTAGCTAAAACCACTGCCGCTCAGCAACTGATAACGGCTATCGGCAATACCGAGATACACCAAACCGGTGTTCCCGAAATTGGCCGAGGACTCGGTCAGGGTTGGTTTGAAATAGCTGCTAGCACCCGCTCCGACTTCCAGAAAAGCATCCAGTGAAATCAAGGTATTGACCGGCACCGAAAATGTCGCCACGCCGGTACACGACGCCAGCCATGAACAACTGAAGCTGCGCGGTGTATAACCATTTTCCGTGAAAGAAATACTGTCACCCGTACTTAGTTGCACAGCACCGCTGGCGGCCGCGGTGCCGGACAGTGCTCCCGACACCAAATAAGTCAAAGTCAGATCGATATTTCGACCGCTGGGACCCGCCAACTTGAAGTTATCGGCAAATGACACTTTGCTGCTGGCACTGGCGACATTCGCGGCATAGGCTGTCGCACTGGCACTGGCACTGGCTTTCATTACGCCGGGAGTGACAAAACCGCCGGCGGCGGAGCGGTACGTCTCAACGTAACTACCCGGCCCGCCCGCATTGGGTACTTGATACAACGCATCGACCGCAGACGATGAAGGGCTATTGATGTTGTTTAACACCTTGGAATCCGCATCGTAGGACTGACTGCCATAAGCGGCGTTCGCGCTGGCGATCACGGTCAAGGATGTGGTGTACGCAGCTGCTGTTGGTGCATAAGCCAACACTGCACAAAGCGCCAGCAAAGACGAGAAGCGATTCATAAAAGTCCTCTAATTGATTAACGTTGTTAAGAATGGTGGGTATCACAACTACCGGCCAGGCTCAAAACGTGTGCCGGTGCGCTTAAACGCTACTTGGGAAGTCAGAAAAGTTTCAGATACCGGCAGCAGCGGCCCATTGCCGACGCATCGCTCCGATTAGCGCCAATAATACCGATCCGAATAGCCAAGCCGTGGCTGGCAACGGCACTTGAGAAATCCCTGAAACGTTTGCGTAAGCATGAGTGGTAACCTTGAAGGATACCCGCCCTGTACTCGTGGTAGGCAGCGTGACCGATAAAGTGCCAGCGGCCTGGTTCGGCAAACTACCGACGAAACTGGCATTAAGGAACAGATCCTTACGGCTGGACAAAGATCGGTTGGGATCACCGAAATCGTTTACCACCAGTAACACCCAGGCCGCCGCCACATCATTGGTCCCGCTGCCAGGCACCAAACCGATATTGATGCTGTAGTCGACCGAGAAGGTTGTCGCACCGGCTCCTGAACCGGTAAAGCTGCCGGTGCGATAACTCTCGGTGGTCACTGCATCGCCGAATGCTGGATCTGTATCCTGGGAATAGCTGTGCAAAATATTTGAATCGACATCGGCTTTCGAGGTAAGCGAGCGAATCCCGCTCCCCGTTTGTAAGCTGACCAACGGCGTCACCCAATCTGATGAATAGGTGCCTTCCCCGTAAGGCGTGTCCATCCGCGTATCCACGCGCGAAGATTTATCGTACCAAGCAATTCCGGCATTGGTGCTGGTTCCCGAAGTCACTCTCAAGGTATTCCAGTCAACGCTAACCTCGGCAGTTGCGTTCGCACTCGCGACGGCACTTGTATTGAAGACCAGCAGATAGAGGATGGACAGGGTTAGTAATGCAGTTTTGAATTTCATAATATTTCCTTTGGAAATGCGAAGCTTGGCTTCACCGGTCAGTTCGAATTTCTAAACGAACTGAAATCGGTAGCATAAATAAAGGGCTACTCACTTGGACCAATGGCCAGATAACTGCAAACTACATCGACATCGGTTTCCAAACCGGTTTCGGTATTGGCTGCCGAAATGGCTATCAGGTCTCGGCCACCAGCCGCACCACCCGGAACGTACTCGATAGACCAAGGAACAAACGTAGTACCGGCGTTTGGCATACCTTCGGCGGAATAGATACTAACGGTTACATCAGGTCTGGCCGAAAAAGGTGGCACACTGGCCCAAAGCAATCGGGTATGCGCGCCGCCCTCGCCTGGTGTCATGTTTTCCGTGCCGCTGACGATTTGGGTGTTATTGATATTCAGAACTTGCTGGGTCATGGCTAATACTCCATCTTTTTGGTATTTAATTAAGTAACCATATAGATACCATTTAGATTTTTTGCGTCAATCGTAAATTATTGGTTTTATTTCGGTACTATTTCACAGACTTTTTTCCTAAAACGGAGATGTCGTGTCCATCCTAGTATTAGCCAGCTATGTCCATGCTCATTGCCTGAACGTTGAGCACTTGCCTTGTTCGGGCGAATCCTTGCAAGCAACCGGCATGATCGAGGAACACGGCGGCAAAGGCTTGAATGTTGGCATAGCCGCGCATAGGCTTGGCGCTGAGGTGGCAATGCTATTGCCGCTGGGAATGGACTCGGCGGCGGATGAAGTAATTGAGCTCATCAAGAACGCGGGCATGAACAGCCGCTGGCTGCTGAAAACAGGACCGCAATCCGGTTTTGGCGTGGGCTTCATTAGCCCGACCAGCGAGAACTTCCTCGCAGTCTATCCGGGCGCCAACACGCTGCTGAAAGAGGAACACGTCGAACAAGCCCTGGTCTCCCTGCCCCATCTAAATCTGATTTACGCCCAATTCGAAATCCCGGAAGCACCGATCCACAGAGCCTTCCAGATCGCTGGTCAGCTTGGTATCCGCACTATGCTGAACCCCTCGCCCTGGCGGCAACCTGATCCCGGCTTGTTAAAGCTGACCGATATTTTGGTGGTAAACGAAACCGAAGCCGCTGCATTATTCGGCCTAAGCAACAATGTGATCAGCCTGGCACAGTGGCTGAGTAACTTATGCAAGTGGACGCAACAAATTGCCTGGTCCGGGGAACTACTGGTGGTCACACTGGGTGAGGCGGGATGCGTGGCGTTGACGAAAGGCGTGGTTCTTCACCAACCGGCTTGGCCAATAGCTGCACTGGACGCCACCGGTGCCGGCGACGCATTCAGCGCCGGCCTGGCAACTGCCTTACTGAATAGTCTGAGTTTAACCGAGGCTTTGAGACTAGCCTGTGCCTGCGGTGCCTGGGTTGCCAAGCATCATGGCGTATTGAGGTGCTTGCCGACGCCAGCCGAGATCGACCACTTTATGAAAACCAATCCAATACCAAAATTAGTCTAGTTCGGCCGGATCTTTAGATTGACCCGGTAGGTATAGGCGTCGCCGCGAAACGTGCCTTCGACATACTCCACAATCTGCCCGTTGTCGGCGTAGGTCTTGCGCTTCAACAACAAGCAGGGACCCGGCTGGTCAAACCCGAATACGCCGGCTTCCACGTCATCGCTGAGCACCGCTTCGATGGATTGTTCGGCGTGCACCAAGCCCAAGCCGCATTGGAGCTCAAGGTATTGATAGGCGGAGCCTTCGCCGTTCCAATCAGCCAAAGCCGGCGCTACCGTTAGATCGTACCAAGCCACTTCGCGCGATAGCGGCATACCGTCTCCCAAGCGCACCCTTACCAAACGTAGAAATCGCGTAGACGCCGGACGATTAAAAATAGACGCGATAGTTCTATCGACGACAATCTTGTGCTCGAGAATTTGCGTAGACGGGGTAACTCCCAACTCGCGCATTTCCTCGGTAAAACCTTTCAGTTTACCCATCTCCGGATTAATCCGCGAAGGTGGCGCCTTAACCGTGACGCCGGCGCGACCATGAGTGGCAATACAATCCTGAGCCCGCAATTCTTCATAACAACGCCGCACCGTGGTGCGACTAAGATCCAACGCTTCCGCCAAAGCTCGCTCGGATGGCAGACTAAAACCATCTCCGAGCTCGCCGGACTGGATCATATCGTTGATGCGTCTTTGCAGTTGCTTGTAGACAGGCTCGGAAATGCCGGTATTCGGGCGAATTTTCTCAATGAAAGCACTGCTGTCATTGGCGGCGAAACTATCGGCTTTTATTTCGATATGGCTGGAAGCACTGGAAGACATTGTGGTTGACCCGGCATATTCATTTACGCAGCAGATTGTGGATCTTAAAGCCCAAGATAGCCGCTGCCAGCAAAAAGGTAATAGCGTTAGCTACTATGATAGCTATGTTCACCAAATAGATACCATAAATCAACCACAGCAACACCCCCAAGGTAAACATGCTGTACATGCCTAGCGACAAGGATTCGGTGTCGCGGGTTTTGAAGGTCTTAATTGCTTGAGGCAGAAAAGAAGCGGTGGTCAAAGTCGCCGCCAGATAACCGATTAGCTCGGGAATTAGGTTCATGTCAGAAAAATCAAGCCGAGAAATGTTGCCAGCCAAAATAGCTTAAAGCGACCAGCAATAATTGCGCGAAAGCCAACAGCCAGAAATAACCCACAAACATCATGATCTTAACCGGCGTTTCCTGGCTTTGTTTAGAGCTGACTAACCAGCCGCCGATGCCGGAAACGGCAGCGACGACCAGCAAGCCTATAATGATAATACTCATTGCAATCAGCGCGGCGGGGGTGCCAATACCTCACGGGAGCCGTTGGTTTCCGGCATGCTGACCACGCCGGCGTTTTCCATGTCTTCGATGATGCGCGCCGCGCGGTTGTAACCGATTTTGAAACGGCGCTGCACGCTGGAGATAGACGCTTTGCGCGATTCGGTAACGAACGCCACCGCTTCATCGTAAAGCGCATCGGATTCGCTGTCTTCGCTGTCCAAACCGGCCACTTCGCCGCTATCGGTGCGCTCTTGAGTGATTTCGTCCAAATAATTGGTCGGACCGGTTTTTTTCAGGAACTCCACCACCCGATGTACCTCGTGGTCATCCACAAACGCACCATGGGCGCGCAACGGGATACTAGTGCCGGACGGCAGGAACAGCATGTCGCCGTTACCCAGCAAGGCTTCCGCACCGCCTTGGTCAATAATGGTCCGGGAATCGATGCGCGACGATACCTGGAAAGAAATTCGGGTCGGCACATTGGCTTTGATCAAACCGGTCAACACATCCACTGATGGACGCTGGGTTGCCAACACCAAATGAATACCAGCGGCTCGTGCCTTTTGCGCCAAACGGGCGATCAGTTCCTCGACCTTTTTACCGACCACCATCATCATGTCGGCCAACTCGTCGATGACGATGACGATGCTGGGTAGTGTGTCCAGCAAAGGATAGTCTTCCAATGCCACCGGCGTTTCCGGCCGGAATAGCGGGTCGCGAATCGGCTGACCGGCCGCTTCCGCTTCCCTGACCGCCTGGTTATAACCGGCCAGATTTCGCACACCCAATTTGGACATCAATTTGTAACGACGCTCCATTTCCGCCACCGCCCAACGCAAGGCGTTTTGCGCGTCCTTCATGTCGGTAACGACCGGCGTCAGCAAATGCGGGATGCCTTCGTACACCGACAATTCCAGCATCTTCGGGTCTATCATGATCATTCGCACATCTTCCGGCTTGGCTTTGTACAGCAAACTCAGAATCATGGTGTTGATCGCTACCGATTTACCGGAACCCGTGGTGCCGGCCACCAGCGCATGCGGCATTTTGCCCAGATCGGCCACCACTGGCGTGCCTGAAATGTCCTTACCCATCGCGATGCTGAGCTTGGATTTAGCCCGCTCAAACTCATCCGATACCAGTAAGTCGCGTAGCGAAACCATTTCCCGCTCTTGATTCGGAATCTCCAAACCAATCACCGATTTACCTTCGATAATCTCGACGATACGCACGCTGGTTACTGACAAACCGCGCGCCAAGTCTTTGGCCAGGCTGCTGATGCGGCTGACTTTCACACCGGCCGCCAAGCGTAATTCGAACCGGGTAATCACCGGTCCAGGCAATACCGCTTCCACTTCGGCGGCGATACCGTAATCCTGCAATACATCCTCGACTTGGCGGGAAATTTCTTCCAGCTCGGTTTTGGAATAGCGCTTCACCTTGATTTCACGCTTGTCCAGCAAAGACAAGGTTGGCAAGGCGTTGATGTAGGCGCCGGGCTCCATATCGTCCACGGGTTTGCTGTCTTTTCTACGCAAGGGTCTAACCGCGACAGCGGCAGAAGGTTGCGCGGCTTCTAGCACTTGAATTTGCGACTTTTTCGCGCGCTCTTCGGTTTTAACTTCGGATTGCTGATTACGCGGTTTTTTGGTTTCTTTTACAGGTTCGAGTCGCGCGGGTCTATCCGCGCGATAACGCTCGGGCACCTCAACTGCCTGCCGGCCCACAACCGAACAGGCCGTCATCGCGCATTTGCCGATAAACGCCATCATCGTCAGCCAGGACAAGCCGGTAAACAAGGTCACGCCGGTCATGAAAATGGCCAGTAACAACAGGGTAGAACCGGAATTGCCTAACAGATGCACCAAGGCGTCGCCAATTTCCCGCCCCAGAATACCCCCCGGGCTCTCCGGCAAATCCATCTTGGTACGCAGAAAATGCAGGTGCAAAAACAGAATCGCCGAGCCGGACACTGTAGTAGCCAGAAAACCGGCCGAGCGCGACGCCAGCGCCCACTGCCCACCGGTCTGGCGGGAACCTTGAAACAGGATGTAGCCATACCAGAAAATCATCACCGGAATCAGGTAGGCCATCAAGCCCAGAAAACTCAGTACAAAATCCGCCAGCCAGGCACCAAACAAACCGCAGGCGTTACTGATGGATTGATACGATGTGCTATGACTCCAACCCGGATCGTTGGAATTAAAAGTGACCAGGGCAATTAAAAAAAACAACGCACAACTCGAAAATCCCAGTAATGCGATTTCGCGATAGCCTCGCGAGGCTCTTTCTTCCACAACAGCAACCATAGTTGTCGGCTCACAATAAAAGCGTCACAAAACATGATTATAGATGATGTAAATCGATTTCACATTAGCTTTACCGGCCACGCCATTAAAAACCAGTTGGTAAATCGGTTTTATCGCGGGGGGAATGCCCTTATAATTTTGCTACCCTAACCCGCATGGAGACTCGACATAATGGCTGCCGCAAAACATTGCAAACTCTTAATCCTAGGTTCCGGCCCGGCCGGTTACACCGCAGCCGTTTACGCCGCGCGCGCTAACTTGAATCCGGTGATGATCACCGGCATGCAACAAGGCGGCCAATTGACCACCACCACTGAAGTGGACAACTGGCCCGGCGACGTGGAAGGCCTGCAAGGCCCGGATTTGATGGAACGGATGCGCCTGCACGCCGAGCGCTTCAATACCGAAATCATTTTCGACCATATCCATACCGCCGATCTTTCGCAAAAACCGTTTACCTTGACCGGCGATGCCGGCGTCTACACCTGCGATGCGTTGATCATTGCCACTGGCGCTTCCGCAAAATATCTGGGTCTGCCGTCCGAGGAAGCGTTCAAGGGTAAAGGCGTTTCCGCCTGCGCCACTTGCGACGGTTTCTTTTACCGCAACAAACCGGTCGCGGTGATCGGCGGCGGTAATACTGCTGTGGAGGAAGCACTGTATTTGTCCAACATCGCCTCCGAGGTGATCGTGGTGCACCGGCGCGATAAATTCCGCTCCGAAAAAATCTTGTCGGACAAGCTGATCGAAAAATCAAAATCCGGCAACGTGCGTATCGAATGGAACCACGAGTTGGACGAAGTACTGGGCGACGACATGGGCGTTACCGGTTTGCGTATCAAGAGCACGCAGGACGGTAGCACCAAAGATTTAGACGTGCACGGCGTGTTTATCGCCATCGGCCACACCCCCAACACCGACATTTTTGCCGGCCAGCTGGAGATGGAGCACGGCTATATCGTCGTTAAAAGCGGCATCCACGGCAATGCCACGGCCACCAGTGTACCCGGCGTATTCGCGGCTGGCGACGTGATGGATTCACATTACAAACAAGCCATCACCTCGGCTGGCGCCGGCTGTATGGCCGCTTTGGACGTAGAAAAATATTTGGACGAATTGACCGGCTAGGTCTATCCGCTATTGGGGCGGTTAAAACCGCCCCAATACGCTTTCAATATATCCAAGGCAACAGCCGCCAGGTCGATAAGCAAAAATCGGCATAAACCACACCGAACTCAGCCAGCAGCATCCGCTCTTCAATCTCGATTCTGCGAATAAACGCCCAAACCGTCGGCCCTAGCAACATCGCCAACGCCAGAACATCGCCCATCGCCACTCCGGCGGCAAACAAGGCTATCAACAAGCCGGTGTAGGCCGGATGCCGTAACCAGCGGTAAGGCCCTTCTTTGATTAATCTGTGTTCTTGCTGTATCAGCACGTTAGTTGTGAAAAATCGGCCCAATTTCATCACCGCCACGTAACGCAAATAAAGCCCCGAAGCAAACAACAGCATGGCCAACACTTGCCTAGGCAGATAATCAATCCTTATAGGCGCCAACGCCAGATTTTTAAACCACAATGCCAGCGCCAGACTTGCCAAAATACTGATCCACAAAATGCGCTGCGAACGCCGCTCCGTATTCACGACCGGCCCGGCTTGCAGCGCAGTACGGCGGGCCAAAGCAATTTCCGCCGCTATCCAAACCAGGCAAAGCACTAGCCACAAAATCCGTACCGATGTCATTAATCGCCCTCCGGCGCAGTGTGCGTGAAATGACGGGTATGCCAGGATCCCCGCGCCTCGTGTAACATACCGCAATTTGCCGGCTGTTATGAAAAAGATCATCGAACTGAAACAGGTTTATAAGGACTATCCGCAAGCCGGCACGCTGCAAACTGTCTTGCATGACATCAATCTGGATATTTACCCCGGCGAATTTGTTGCCATCGTCGGCCCGTCCGGCAACGGCAAATCCACCCTGCTCAATCTGCTGACCGGCATCGACCATCCCAGCCAAGGCCAAATCAGCGTCAACGGCACCGAGCTGCAAACACTCAGTAACGAAAAACTCAGCATCTGGCGCGGCGCCAATGTCGGCATCGTGTTTCAATTCTTCCAGTTATTGCCTACCTTGAATCTGCTGCAAAACATCGTGCTGCCGATGGACTTTCTCGGCTCGTTAAACAAGCAACAGCGCCTTGACCGGGCCATGTATTTGCTGGAACTGGTCGGACTGGCCGATGCGGCGGAGCGCCTGCCCAGTCAGGTGTCCGGCGGCCAACAACAACGGGCGGCAATCGCCCGCGCACTGGCCAACGACCCGCCGCTGATCGTCGCCGACGAACCCACCGGCAATCTGGATGCGGCCACCGCCGATTCGGTGTTCGATTTGTTCACCCATCTGCGCGACCAAGGCAAAACCCTGGTGATGGTTACCCACAACGAAACCCTGGCCGACGCCGCCAGCCGCAAACTGGAAATCCGCTCCGGACGAATCCACGCCGACAGCCAACCGGTAGGCAGCAGGTGAATACGCTGTGGCATAAAGTCTGGGCCGACTTATGGCTGACTAAAAGCCGCACTGCCTTGGCGATTATCAGCATCGCCGTCGGCGTCTGCTGTGTCGGCACATTGTTCGGCATGATCGATTTACTGCTGAGCAAAATGGATGCCGCGCATCGGCAATCGCAACCGTCACACATCAATCTGATTTTGCGCAATGATGCCGATATCAGTTTGTTAGAGCAAATCAAAGCCATACCCGGCGTAGCCGGCGTCGATACGCTGACGCCGCTGAGCGTGCATTTCCGCCAACCTGGCGAGACCGACTGGCAATTGGGAACTCTGATCATCCGGACCGACTATGGCAAGCAACATTTCGACAAAACCGCATTACAATCCGGCGATTGGCCGGGCGTTAATCAAGTAGCGATAGAAAACCTGTCCGCCCTGTCCAGCGGCATGCAAAGCGGCGACGTCGAATTCGAAACCGCCCAAGGCCCGCAGACCTTGCCTATCGGCGGTATCGTCCGCCATCCCTTCGTTAAACCGCCCAAATTCGGCGGCCAAATACATTTTTTTGCCGGCACCGCGCAAGCCACCCAATTCGGCATTCCGGCACACAGTTTCCGGCAGTTGCTGGTGCAAATCGCCGAACCTTACAGCAGCGAATCCGCCCGCAGCGTTGCCGGGCAAATTCGCAGCCTGCTGAGCGCGCAGCATATCGGCGTCAACGTCACCTTGTTGCAAGACCCGGAACAACATTGGGGCCGGCCGTTTTTAGCCGGGATCAACGGTGTACTGCAAATCATGGCCTTGGTCTCGTTAGCCCTGGCTAGCGTATTAATTTTAAACACAGTATCGGCCCATATTACCCAGGAAACCGACCAGATCGGCGTCATGAAAGCGCTGGGCGCCAAGACCGTAACGATTGCAAAACTGTATCTGCTGGAAATCCTGTTTTTATCGTTGGCGGCGATAGTTTTCGCCGCACCACCCGCTCTAGCTGCCGCTTATTTCAGTGCCTGCCGACTGCTGGCTTTATTCAATATCGATTGCGGCGCATTTGCCATTTCCGTGCCAGCCATTAATTACATGCTACTCGGCGGCCTGCTGGCGCCCTTGCTGGCGGGTTTGCCGCCGATTCTGCATGGTGCGGCGCTGACGGTGCGTGCGGCAATCGCCAGTTACGGCGTGGGCGCCGATTTTGGCTACAACCGTTTCGATCTGCTAATAGAAAAGTTCGGCGCGCGCTTTCTGCCGACTTTATCCGCCGCAGCCTTAGGGAATTTGTTCCGCCGTAAAGCCAGGCTGGTCTTGACGCAAAGCGTATTGATCTGCGCCGGCGTGATGTTTTTAGTGCTAACCAGCTTGATCGCCTCGCTGAATTTAACACTGGACCGAGAAATGGCCCGCAGCCGTTATGCCGTGCGGCTGGGTTTTACCGTCGACCAACCCGAGCAAAAAGTACGTGACATCGCGGCAGCGGTAGCCGGCACGGAAAAAATTGAATGCTGGCAACGATCCAGCATACAAATTGCCAAAAACGGCCTAGCTTTGCCGCAAAAAGGCAGCCTGGGCCTGCAGATGCTGGCCTTGCCAGAAAACTCAAGCATGTATCAACCGCTGATCGAATCCGGACGCTGGTTGCAAGCCAGCGACGCTGGTCAGCGCGTGCTAGTGCTGAGTGCGGATACGGCCGCGCTCAACGGTATCCAAGCCGGCGACATGCTGGACGTCGCGCTAGGCGCCGATCACCAAAAATGGCAAGTGATAGGTATCTATCGTTGGTTGGCCGGCAATAGCTATGCGGTGGAACCGGTCTATGCACCGTTGGAAACTCTACGGCAGATCACTCAAAACCTGGAAATGGCGTCGTTTGCACTGCTGGATGCGCCGGTCGCCGACCTACATCAGGAGGCCGACTACCTACGCAACTTGCAACAACAGTTTCAGGACCATGATGTACAACTGGATGTTTACACCACGCTTGCCAAACTGGAACAACGCCAGTTTACCCGCAACCAGTTCAAATCAGTGCTCAACACCCTGCTGGGCCTGGCCTGCATGATTGCAGCGGTCGGCGGTATCGGTTTATCAGGCACATTAGCCATTAGCGTATTGCAGCGCATTCGCGAAATTGGCGTGTTGCGCGCCATCGGCGCCCCGTCCAAAAAAATATTCCGCATGTTTTTACTGGAAGGCCTGCTGCATGGCGGCATGGCTTGGTTACTGAGTATTCCTTTGGCTTATTTGGCCGCCGAGCCGCTAGCCAAACAACTCGGACAGACTATGCTTGGCATACGGCTGGATTTCCGTTTCGACTGGTGGGCTGTTCTGTACTGGCTGATGATCATGTTAATCGTGGCCTGGATAGCCGCCTTCTGGCCGGCGCGCAAGGCAACCCGCCTGAACATTAGAGAATGTTTGGGACATTGAACAGCTGAGTATTGGGTTTTACCTAAATGAGCCGTGGCCATTTATTAATGATTACAAACGCTTTGCTTAACCGGATTAAATTTCTGTTACTGGGCTGTTGCGTGCTGGTCAGCTTTTCAGCGCTGGCCGACGCACCAGTGCGGATCGGTGTATTAGCCTATCGGCCCAAGCCGCAAACCCTGGAACAATGGCAAGCACTGAGTAAAGTCTTGCACCAGGCTATACCGGAGCGCGAATTCATCGTCGAAGCTTTGAACTACGACGAACTGGAGGCCGGTGTGGACAGTAGCCAATTGGACTTTGTGCTGACCAATCCCGGCCACTATGTCCATATCAGCTATCAACACGGCTTTTCAGCACCGCTGGCCACATTGCTCAGACACGAGGACGGCGGCTCTCAGGATAAGTTCGGCGGCGTCATCTTTGCGAAAGCCGAGCGTTTGGATATCAACGCACTCGGCGACCTGCGCGGCAAAAAAATCGCCGCTACCAGTCAAGACTCCCTGGGCGGCTTTCAAATGCAAGCCTACGAAGCCGCCCAAGCCGGCATAGACATAGTCAAGGCATCCCAATTGGTCATCACAGGTATGCCGCACGATGCGGTAACGGAAGCGGTATTGTCCGGGCACGCCGATATAGGCTTTGTCCGCACCGGAGTTCTGGAGGATTTGGCCAAAAATGGCAAGCTCGATCTGCGGCAAATCAAAATTCTCAACGTCCAACCCTCTAGTGAATTCAAGCTGCTATCGACTGCGCTTTATCCCGAGTGGCCGTTTTTAGCCATGCCCAACGTAGACCGCGCGCTGGCCAAAAAAGTCGCCGGCTGTTTGCTGCTGATGAGCCCCGACCTCATTCCGGGGATTGAAGGCTTTACCATCCCGGCCGATTACAATTCGGTGGAACAACTACTGCGGAACGTGCGCGCCAAGCCGTTCGACGCCGTTCCGTCATTCACGTTGACGGATATTTGGCAACGCTACCCGACACCGATACTGGCACTCAGCGCCGGTGTCATGCTGGTAGTGTTACTCAGCTTGAGTTTGTTCTGGGTAAACCGTTATCTCGCTGCGGAACGGCGCCGAGTCCGCGAACAGAATATTCGGCTGGCGGATAGCGAATATCGCTGGAAATTTGCTCTGGAAGGCGCCGACGAAGGGGTATGGGATTGGGACATCATCAGCGGCGAGGTGTTTTTCTCGCCGCGCTGGAAATCGATGGTGGGTTATCAACCGGAAGAATTCGCCAATAACTTCGATGCCTGGCGCGACAGCCTGCATCCGGACGATACCGACCGGGTGCTACAAACCCTGTCCGACTACTTCGACGGCAAGAATAAATTGTATTGGGTGGAGTTTCGCATGCGCTGCAAGGATGGACGCTATAAGTGGATACTCGCCAAGGGCATGGTGGTGGCGCACACACCGGAAGGCAAACCGCAACGGATGTTGGGTACGCATGTCGATATCGATAAGCATAAACAGATAGAACAAGAATTAAGGCAAAGCCACGACGCCTTGTTGCGTTCCAATGTCGATCTGGAACAGTTCGCTTACAGCGTCTCCCACGACATGCGACAGCCTTTGCGCATGGTCTCCGGCCATTTGCAATTTTTGGAACGCAATCTCAGGGAGTCACTGGATGAAGACGCGCGGCAAAATCTGAATTTTGCGCTGGAGGGTGCCAAACGGATGGATGCGATGATCGTCTCGCTGTTGGAGTATTCGCGCGTCGGCCGCAAGACTCAACAAAAATCCTGGATTGCCAGCGACGCGGTCCGCGACGAAGTGTTGCAATTCGTCGAACCCTTGGCAACACAATGCCAAGCCAACATCCGTTGCCAAGGCGACTGGCCTATCCTGTATGCCAGCCGCGACGAGCTCAGCCGCCTACTGCAAAACCTGTTGGTTAACGCCCTGCACTACCGGCAAGAATACCAAGCTCCCATTATCGATGTTAACTCCGAGGTCATTGACGGCTGTTGGCGGCTCAGTGTGCGCGACAACGGCATCGGTATAGACCCCCGACAATTTGATAGGCTGTTTCAGTTCTTTAGCCGCCTGCAAGCCCGCACGCGCTTCGAAGGCACCGGTATGGGCCTGGCTTTGTGCCGGCGCATAATAGAACATCACAACGGCAAAATATGGGTGGATTCCGCCGGCGAAGGCCTGGGCTCCTGTTTTACGTTTGAAATTCCCTTGGGCTATACCCCCGCAACCGACAGCCAGCCGACATGAATAAGCACCCTGAAACTTCGGTCGGCGCCCAGCCACGCTCAAGCCTGAGCAAACCGCGGTATTACAGCCACTGGCTGACGGTGGCAGTCCTGCTGATTACATTACTCACCAGCTACCAGGCTTGGCGGATTGCGGTTGAAGACTTGGCACACGAACGCCAGCTCTATTTCGATTTCCGCGTCCGGCAATTGGTGCAAAGTATTGAGCAACGATTACAAACTTACGAGCAAATGTTATATGGCGCCCGGGGTTTGTTTGCCGCATCAGGATTGGTAGAACGCAGCGAATATAGGGAATATGTCTCCGCACTGAACCTTGACCAACGCTTTCCCGGCATCCAGGGCGTGGGCTTTTCGCTGTGGATACCGAAAACCGAGAAAGACCGGCATGTTGCCCAGATGCGCAAACAAGGCTTTGCCGATTACGACATCCATCCCGTTGGCGAGCGGGATTTTTACACATCGATAATTTATCTGGAACCATTTTTAGGTCGCAATCTACGCGCATTCAGTTTCGACATGTTCTCTGAGCCAACACGAAACCGCGCGATGAGCTATGCCCGCGACAACAACAGCCTGGGCATCAGCGGCAAAGTGATCTTATTGCAGGAAACCGAACAAGACGTGCAAGCCGGCTTTTTAATGTACCTGCCAGTGTATAAAAAGGACGTGCCGCACGACACGCTGGAGCAACGCCGCGCCGATCTGCTGGGTTGGGTTTACGCACCATTCCGCACCAAGGACTTAATGGCCGGAATTGGCGGCGAACTAGAAAGCGATTTGGGATTGGAAATATTCGACGGAGAAACATTAAACGAAGAAAGCCGCATGTACGGCTCCGCACCGCCGGCAAACATTCAACCACTATTGACTTCCAAACAACAGATTGTATTGGCTTGCCACCCATGGACCTTATTGATTCATGCCGAACCGAATTTCCAAGCGCGGGTCGATCAAGACAAGCCATTCATTATCGCCGGCAACAGCGTAAGCCTGAGCCTGCTATTAAGTCTGTTGACTTGGCAATTGGTGAATAGCCGCAGCCGAGCAATGGCCCTGGCAGAAAACATGACCGCCGAATTGCGCGAGAGCGAAAGCCGGTTCCGCGCCATGGCGGACTCGGCGCCGGTGATGATTTGGCTCTCGGACACCACCCAGCGTTATTATTGGTTTAACAAAGTCTGGTTAGACTTTACCGGGCGCAGTATCGAACAAGAACAAGGTAATGGTTGGTCAGAAACAGTGCATCCGGATGAACTGGCGTTTTGTCTAAACCACTACACGCAACACTTTGAAAAACACCTGCCGTTCAGCATGGAATATCGGATGAAACGCTACGATGGTGAATATCGCTGGTTGCTCGACACCGGCATTCCCCGTTACGACGACCACGGCGAATTCGTCGGTTATATCGGCTCGTGCATCGACATTACCGAACGCAGACAAATCAGCATGGCGCTGGAAACCAGCAACGCCGATCTGAGCCGTTTCGCGGAAATTTCCGCCCATCATTTGATGGAGCCGACTCGCCGCTTCGGCAGTTTTACGCAACGCTTACGCAACTCATTGAAGGCGTATCCTGAAGCCTTAGGCGACGAAGACATTAATAGCAGCCTGGATTATCTGGAACACGACGCCCAGCGTTTAATCGGTCTGGTACGTGACATTCAACTGTATGTGACGGCCGATCAAGCCCGCGACAAAATGACCCATGTGGACGCCAAAGCCGCTGCCGAAGCAGCTATCCAGGCATTAGCGGACAAGATAGCAACTGCCGGCGCCAGTGTCAGCGTCGGTGAATTACCGCATGCCTTTATCGATCTCCCCCGCATGACCGAACTTTTTAGATTGCTTTTGGACAATGCCGTCAAGCACGGCAGGCCAGCCCATCCTGAACACCCCTTACACATCGAAATTGGCGGCGTATCCGATCTGGACGTAAATCGTTATTATGTGCGCGATAACGGCGACGGAATCGATGCGGAATACCGGCAACGGGTCTTTGAAATTTTTGAGCGCCTGCATTATCGCGACAACGAGGCCGGCACCGGGATCGGTTTGTCGATAGCCCGCCGTATCGTCAGTAGCTGTCGCGGCAAAATTTGGATAGAAAGTACGGCGCAGAACGGTACGGCAGTGGTGTTCGAGCTACCCAATATCGCAGGAAATAAGCATGACGGATAAATCAACGCCGCTGTTCGATGTGTTGCTGGTGGAAGACGAACCCGCCGACGCCCATCTGGTGAAAATGAGTTTCAAGGAAAACCGGGTGCGTTGCAATCTGCATCATGTCTGGGACGGTGTCGAAGCGCTGGCGTTTTTGCGGCGGCAAGGTGCCGACTATACCGATGTGCCGCGCCCGGATTTGATCTTGCTGGATCTGAATATGCCGCGTATGAACGGCCGCGAGTTTCTGGCTAAAATCAAGTCGGAACCGGACTTCTCCAGCATCCCGGCTATTGTCCTGACCACATCCGATATTGAGCGCGACGTAGTGGCAACCTACCAACTCGGCGCCAGCAGTTACATCACCAAGCCGGTGGATGTCGAACAATTTATCGCGGCGGTTCGGCAAATCGAAGGCTATTGGTTCAATGTCGTGCGCTTACCCAGCAAGCAATAACTATGACTGAAGCGACAAATTGCTGCGTTTTATTAATTGAAGACGAACCGGGCGATGCCAGCCTGGTTCGGCAATATTTGCGTGCCTCGCCTAATCTGCGTTTTGAGTTGATCTGGCGCGAAAATTTGGCGGATGGCGAACAAATCATTGCCCAACAAAAGATCGATGTGGTGCTGGTGGATTTGAGCCTACCGGATTCGCGCGGCCTGGATACCGTCAGACGCATCCGCAAAGCGACCCGAGTGCTGCCGATTATCGTGCTGACCGGGCACGACGATACCGAGTTTTCTCTGAAGGCTCTAGACTGCGGCGCGCAGGATTATCTGCTCAAGACCAGCATAGACACCGACAGTTTAGTCAGGGCAATACGCTACGCATTGACGCGGATAAGCTTGGAAAAACGGCTTCACGAGTCCGAACAACGGATGGGCATGGCCTTACAGAGCGCCAGCCTGGGCTTATGGGATTGGCATATTCCCAGCGGGAAAGTGATTTTTAACGACCTATGGGCCTCGATGCTGGGGTACACGCTTGACGAAGTCGGATCCGATATAGACATATGGAAACGCTTGGTGCATCCGGATGACTGGCCGTTAATCACAGCCTCTCTGGAGCCGCATTTGCGCGGCGAAACCGACCTTTACTCTGTTGAACATCGTTTACTTCACAAGGATGGTCATTGGGTTTGGGTACACGATACCGGCCGCGTGCTGGAGTGGGATTTTCATGGTCAACCAATTCGCGCGGTGGGTATCCATCAGGATATCAGCTTACGCAAGGCGTCGGAGTTGCGCGACCACTTGCTGATATCAGCCCTGGAAACGGTGGAACACGGTGTCGTGATCACCGACATCAATGCCAATATCGAATGGGCCAATAAAGCTTTTGAAACCCTGACCGGGTTTAGCCGCCACGAAGCTATCGGTATGCGGCCCAACGAACTGGTCAAATCCGGCAAGCAAGACCCGGCCTTTTATCACAATTTATGGGACACCATACTGTCCGGAAACACCTGGCGCGGCGAAATCGTCAACCGGCGTAAAAATGGCGAACTGTATGACGAAGAACTGGTGATTTCCCCCGTCAAGGATCAGCAAGGCTGCATACGCCATTTCGTCGGCGTTAAGCAGGATGTCAGCGAACGTAAACGGATGCAAACCGAACTGTGGGAATTGGCAACGACCGACGGATTGACCGGTTTTTTAAATCGCCGGCACTTTATGGCCCGTCTGGAAAACGAATTTGCTAGGGTAAAGCGCAATAATCACCGGGTAGCGGTATTAATGCTGGACCTGGATCATTTCAAGCAGATTAACGACGGTTACGGACACCCCACCGGCGACGCGATGTTGCAGCACTTTGCCGGCATTATGCGCGCGGAATTGCGCCAGATTGATGTGGTGGGCCGGATTGGCGGCGAGGAGTTCGCGATATTCATGCCTGAGACCGATGCCGAACCCGCCATGATCATTGCCGAACGCTTACGTAAGGAGCTGGCCGATACACCGCTGATGATAGATAAGCATGTGATTCCAATAACCGTCAGCATCGGGATTGCCTTAATGCATGCCGATAGCGGTACGGCGGATTGCGTCTTGACCAAGGCCGATAAAGCGTTATACACCTCTAAGGAAAATGGCCGGAACTGCGTGCGCGTCTGGCTTTAGCGGTCTAATACCCAAACGGCATGGCGCCTTTAAAGCGTGATGGGATAGAACACATTGGAAAAATCGACATAAATTTCCACGCTAGCGCCGCGGCGCCGATCCTGAATGCGTTTCTCGATAATCTCACTCGGCACCGGCAGCCCATTGCGGCGCCGGTCATTTTTGACGTCGCGCTGTTTGTAAACTCGCACCAAAACCTCGCAGCCGTTAAACAACAGGCCGTTCAGATTCTTAATAGCGCGAATGCCGGCTTCATCGGAATTCACCGACACCAGGCCGTGATGCTCCAGCTGATTGCTGCGCTTGTCCCGAATCACCATCACGTCGACGGTTATCACGTGCTTGGCCTGTTCTATTAAATCTTCACTGACCGCCATCGCCACGTAAGAATACAACTCGTTGGGCCGGGTCGATGCCGGGATATTCCGAAAAAAAAGCAGCATAAAATCTAGCTAACAGTAGGCATACGAAATAAGCCAAAGGCGCGTGAACACTGCACTCCGGCGCGAATGGGTTTATGCCGGGCTAACCCCAAGCCATGCAAACGCCGCTTAAGTGTAGGCTTAAATTTAACCGGCTTATGCAAATCCGAATTTTTTGTCTGCCTGGGGCTAAGCCTGCCCCAAGTCCGCCAAAATCTTATCCCGCACCAACTGTCCGGACAAGGTCACCATCGGCATGCCGCCGCCCGGATTGACGCTGCCGCCGACGAAATACAGATTGCTTAATTGCTTGCTGCGTTGCGGGGCCTTGAAGCCCAGGTTTTTCCAGCGGTCCGCCACCACGCCGTAAATCGAGCCCAGATTGGAATAATATTTGGCCTGAATATCCAGAGGCGTCCAGTATTCTTCGGTGACGATGTGTTGGCGCAAATCGGTCAAACCCATGCGCTCCAGTTTGGCTAAAACGCGCTCGCGTAGCGCCCAATAATCGTCGGCAGTCAACGGTTTGTCCGGATTGATGTGCGGGATGTGCGGCAGGATTTTGATGATCTCGCAACCGTCCGGCGCCTGGCTCGGATCGGTTTTGCACGGCGCGACCAGGTAAATAGTCGGATCGTCGGATAATTTGCCGCTGTGAAACACCGCATCGAAATGCTCGCGCGGATGATCGGAATAAAAGAAATTGTGGTGAGCCAATTGCGGATACAGCCGGTTCACACCCAAATGCAACACCAAGCCGGAACAGGTCGGCTCGAAGCGCTGCATTTTTTTCAGTTCCGCCGGTGAGTTATGCAGCAATTTGTCCATCGCCGGAATCACTTCCATATTCGATACCACGATGTCCGCCGCCAATACCTCGCCGTCTTGCAGTTTGATGCCGGTGGCTTTGCCGGCTTGGTATTGAATTTCCTCAACTTCGCTGTTCAAACGAATGGATACGCCCAATTCGATAGCAAGTTTTTCCAGCGCTTGCGCCAAACCGTACATGCCGCCCTTGACATACCACAAGCCGTATTCGTATTGAATGTAAGGCATCAGATTCATCAAAGCCGGCGAATCGTAGGGCGACGAGCCGACGTATTTGATGAAGTAGTTGAGGATATCGACCAGTTTGGGATGGGAAATAAAGCGCTTGACGCCCTGGTCCATCGACCGAAACACGTCGAAATTCAAGGCGCGGATGGGGCCGTAAAACTTCAGCAATTCCCAGAAGGTATCCAAGCCCTTGGCGAAATAACCGGCTTCGGTTTCCGTGCCTAGTTTTTTGGAATAGGCCATAAAGTTGGCAAATTCGGCGGCGGTATTCGGCCCCAGTTTGTCCAGCTCGCGGCGCTGGTTCTGTTCGTCTTCGCATAAATCGATGGTGGTGCCGTCTTCAAAGAAATTGCGCCAATGCGGCTCGACTTTTTCGATGCCGACATAATCGGCCATGTTTTTACCGACTTTGGTAAACAGTGCTTCGAAGATATGCGGCATGGTCAGGATCGACGGTCCCAAATCGAAAGTGAAGCCGTCTTTGGTCATGATGTTCAGCTTGCCACCGACCTTGTCGTTCTTTTCAACCAACTCCACCGCGAAACCTTCGCTAGCCAGCGAAATAGCCGCCGACAAACCGCCCAGACCGGCGCCGATGACGACGACACGTTTATTGTTATTGTTTTGCTTCATCAGTAGTCCCGTTTCCATGACAACAGTAATTTAAGATTTTGCCAGCGCTGGGTTAAATCGAACGCTGAATATTCCCGAAAAGCTTGTAGCGCCGGCCAGTTGCGCTTGATGCGTTGCAACAGCGAACCTTCGCCGTAGACAAAGTCCATATAGCCTTTGAAGTCTTGGTAGCGTTGCTCGGAGTACGGAAACCAGTTAGGTTCCTTGGGTAAATGGCTGCGGCTGGTCATGCCGGCCACCGGATAGGTAAAACTGCGCAAACCTTCCGCGCCGTGATAACGGCCAAAGCCGCTTTTTTTCACGCCGCCGAACGGCAAGCCGGGATGGCCGATGTTCTTGATCACGTCGTTGACTGCCCAGTTACCTACTTCGAGTTGGCCGGCGACCCGCTCGGCTTTAGCAATATCCTGGCTCCAGATGCTGGCATTCAAGCCAAATTCGCTGTCGTTCGCCAGACGGATGGCTTCGGCTTCATCGGCAAAGGCCATCACCGGCAACAGCGGCCCAAAGCTTTCCTCGCGCATTACCCGCATGCCGTGATGGACATTCCATAGCACGACGGGTTTAAGGTAATTACCCTGCCGTTCCAGCGGCCCGGAGGCTTGCGCGCCTTGGGCAATGGCATCCTGGTAATGCGCCTCGACAACTGCAATTTGCCTTTCGCTGGTCATTGCACCCAAGTCGCCGTGCGGGCCGTGCCCGACCTGCAATTGCGAAACGCCCTGTTGCAACAAGCTTAAAAACTCATCGTGACAGTCCTGCTGAACATACAAACGCTCGACCGACACGCAGACCTGGCCGCTATTGCAAAACGCGCCGTACAAAGCCGCATCGGCCGCGCGTTGCAATGCCGCATCGTTGAATACCAGCATCGGGTCTTTGCCGCCCAACTCCAGCAACACCGGGATGGGGTGTTGCGCGGCGCGCTGCATGACGGCTTTACCGCTGTTCAGACCACCGGTGAAAAATACCAAATCCGGGCGGGCGTCGATCAGCCGCGCCCCCGTTTCGCCGTCGCCAACCAACCATTGCACCAAACTATCAGGTAAATCCAATTGCTTGAATAAATCGAAAACCAACTGGCCGACCTGCAAACTTAATTCGGACGGTTTCAAGATCACCGCATTGCCGGCAAACAAAGCCGTCAGCATTGGCCCGACCGACAGTTGAAACGGATAATTCCACGGCGAAATCACCGCAACCACACCGTAGGGCCGCCGCTCGATGCCGGCAGTGGCGCCGGGAAAAGCGAAGGGTGACGTGGGAATGCCTTGATAGCCCAGGATATTGGCGGCGTACTTTTGGTAATAGCGGGCCAAATCCAAAACCGGGTAAATCTCGCCCAGCAGGGCTTCGGTGCGGACTTTACCGGTAGTCAGACTGATTTGCTCGCAAATCGAGTCCAATTCGGCCATCAATAAAGGCACCAGCTTGGCTAGAATTTTCGCCCTTTCGGCTACCGGCCGCTTGCCCCAGATTTGCGCCGCTGCACGCGCAGCCAGCATCTGCTGCTGAATCGCCTGTAAATCGCTAACCGGAAAATCGCCCAGCACGCGGCCATCGACCGGCGATACGGCCTGCATAGTCGCCACCGCTTAGGCCTTGGCTTTTTTCAGCCAGGTACTTTGTTGAATTTCCTTGAAATGCACCCGGTGCTTGCGGGAAATCAGATTCGAGGAAATCCGCGCCGACTCGTATATGGTCGGCAAGCCGCTACCGGGATGGGTGCCGCCGCCGACCAGATAGCAGTTGTCCAGCTCTTCGAAGCGGTTATGCGGCCGCCAGTACAGCATCTGGCTGAACTTGTGCGACAGGCTGAAGGTCGCGCCTTTATAAACGTGTTCGTCGCTTTCCCAGGTGCCGGGAGTGATGATTTTTTCGCATTCGATATGCTCACGAAGATCACTCAAACCCAGCCGCGCACCCAGCGTATCCAGCACTTGCTCACGCACAGCGGCGCAATGAGTTTGCCAATCAACGCCACTGTCGTTATTCGGCATCGGCACCAGCACGTATAGCGCCGACTTGCCGGCCGGCGCCAGGCTGGCATCGCTGACCGAGGCGTTTTGCACGTAAAACGAAAAGTCCTCGGTCAAAGTTTTATTGCTGAAAATATTACGGATATTGGTACGGTAATCCTTGGCAAATACGATGGTGTGGTGCGGCAAATCGTATTGTTTATCCAGGCCCAAATAGAGCATGAAGGTCGAGCAGGAATACTCGCACTTTTGTAATTCTTGATGGTCGTATTTGCGCAAGGTGCCGGGCTCCAGCAAATGCGTCATGGCGTGGGCAAAATCGGCGTTGACGATCACTTCGTCGCCGCGCACTTCCTCGCCGTTTTGCAATCTCACACCCTTGGTCGCGCCGTCTTCGACGATCAACGAAGCGACTTCGGCGTTGAGATGAATCTCGCCGCCGGACTCGGTCACCACTTGCGCCATCGCCGTCGCAATCTTATTTAAACCGCCGGCCACGTGGTAAATGCCATATTCATGCTCAAGGTACGGCAACATGGTAAACAGTGCCGGACACTCCCAGGGCGACATGCCCAGATACTTGGATTGAAAGCAAAACGCCAGGCGCATTTTTTCCTTATCAAAATATTGGCCCAGGTTGTTGAACACACTTTTCGGAAACGCCAGCCAGGGCAAGGCCTTGATCAAATCCAGCGAGAAGAACGAAGACCAATTCGAGTAATCTCGGGTAATGCACGGGTACAAACGATTGAAGCGGCTGCGTTCGTTGTCCATGAAGCGCTCGTAGCCGGCGCTGCCTTCGTCGAAAACTCGCTCCAACTCGGCACGCATATTTTCCCGGTCGGAAAACACATTAATCTCGCGATCGTCATATAGCAAACGATACATCGGACTCAGCGGCATGAACTGCATGTAGTCTTCGCTGCGCCGGCCGCACAACTCAAACATTTCGTCCAAAACACCCTTCATCAATAAAAAAGTCGGACCGGTATCGAAGGTAAACCCGTCCATCGTAATGGCCCGATTGCGGCCACCAACATGGGGATGTTTATCGAATATGGACACTTTAAAGCCGCGATGGCTGAGTAACATGCCGGCGCACAAGCCGCCGGGGCCGGCGCCAACGATGATGATATGTTTTGAATCTGCCATGATATGAGATGAGCGGTGCTTGCCGAGTCGTTTTATAAAAGCGCTAATGTAACAGCAAAATGTCAAAAAGCGACCTATTCGCCAACACCAAAGTAAAACCAAGCGCACTAGCAGACGCTACGCGAGCCCGGCAAACCCGATTTTATCTAAGGTTGTAGCCACCGAGAAATCAACGGCGATTCAATGGATAGCCTTTACGAATCGGCGCTTATTGATTTGAGCAGTAGGGGACTATAAGGATTGTTCTCGCGGCTAAAAGTGCATCGATTGGCAGAAGTTTTGCGCGATATTCCTGCGAGCGCGGCATAATAGGCACTATGAAAACACCGAAAAGACTTGAACCCCTAATCGATAGCGGCTTGATCGACGAGGTCATAGGCTCGCTGAAGAGCGGCAAGGAAGCCGCCGTGTATGTGGTGCGTTGCGGCTCGGAAATCTGCTGCGCCAAAGTTTACAAGGAGGCCGACCAGCGCAGCTTTAAAAAAAGTGTGCTTTACCAGGAAGGCCGCAAAGTGCGCAATAGCCGCCGCGCCAGAGCCATGGAAAAAGGCAGTAGCTATGGCCGTAAAGAACAGGAATCGGCTTGGCAAAACGCCGAGGTGACGGCTTTATACCGCTTGGCGGATGCCGGCGTGCGAGTACCTAAACCCTATAACTTTATTGACGGCGTGCTACTGATGGAATTGGTCGCCGATGCCGACGGCCACCCGGCACCTAGGCTGAACGATCTGGAAATGCCGGCAGAGCTGGCCCGCGAATACCATGCGTTTCTGATCGGCCAGATCGTGCGCATGCTCTGCGATGGTCTGGTGCATGGCGATTTGTCGGAATACAACGTGCTGGTCGGCAGCGACGGGCCGGTGATTATCGATTTACCGCAAGCGGTGGACGCGGCCGGCAATAACAATGCCCGCGCAATGCTGGAGCGCGACGTCGCCAATATGGCCGCCTACTTCGGCCAGTTCGCACCGGAATTGTTGACGACACACTTTGGTAAGGAAATGTGGAAGCTGTATCAAAGCGGCGATTTGCATCCGGAAACCCAGCTGACCGGACATTTCGCAGACAGTAATAAACCAGCCGATCTACGTAGTGTGATCCGCGAAATAGACGCCGCGCGCGAAGACAACGAAGCCAAGCAGCGTTTTCTCCAAACTCCATAGCCCTGATCCCTAAAAAAGAAAAAGCCGGTGTTACCCGGCTTTTTCTTACTGCTTGGCACCGCTGGCCTATCAGGCATAGGTGTCGATTTTGCTGCCTATTCTTGCATCATTATCGCCATCTGTGTCTTTCACAACCGCTTGCACGGGCGGCGTTGCTGCTTGCTGATTGGCTGCCGGCTGTTTCGCTTGGTTGGTGATAGGGAAATACGGTGTTGAACCTACTCCCGATACGGATGACATGATTTATCTCCTCTGGATTGAATAGTACCCGCCATGTTTCGGCCGGCATCCATTTATCGACCGGTTTTACCAAAGCTTTAAACGGGTGCGGCAAGCTAATTCAGCTCACCGCCATGCCCATAAATTCTCAGTCTTTCAGCAGCTGATCGCCTATCGGTAACTGCCTAATCCGCTGCCCGGTGGCGGCAAAAATAGCATTGCACAACGCCGGCGCAATCGGCGGCACGCCCGGTTCGCCCACCCCGCCCAATGGGGTATCAAATTCCGCGGGTGGCAGCAGATGTACTTTGATTTCGCGCGGTGCATCGTCGATGCGCGTGAGTTGATACGCATGAAAATTATCTTGCTGCACGGCGCCGTTTTTAAAGCTGATTTCACCAAGCGTTGCCAAGCTGACACCCATAATGCAAGCCCCCTCGATCTGCGCACGAATCCGCTCGGGATTGACTTGCGGCCCACAATCCACCGCCACATCGACCCTAGGAATGCTTAATTTGCCGGCTTCATCCACTACCACTTCCACAACGACAGCCACATAAGTCACAAAGCTGTAATGTGCAGCCAACCCCAAGCCTTGGCCTTTGGGCAACTGCCGGCCCCAGCCGGCTTCGCGAGTCACCGTTTCGATCACGCGGCGCAGACGGCCGGTATCGACCGGATAAAGCGCGGGCGATTCGCCGTGATTCCAGGTGTCATTTAGACTGGTCGGATCGATACGCCGCGCCGGACCGATTAAATCCAGCAGAAAATCCCGATGATCGCGTCCCGCTGCCGCCGCCATTTCCGCCACAAAGGACTGCACGGCAAACGCATGCGGAATATTGGACACCGAGCGAAACCAGCCGATACGGGTATGCGCCGCTGCCGGTGGGTTTTCGATGCGCAGATTATCGATTGCAAACGGCACATTGATCACCCCCATCCCCAACTCCACCGGCATTTGTTGCTTGCTGTCCGGTCCGAATGTGGAGGAAATGCTCGGCGCCGCCGTTTTATGCAGCCAGGCTACCGGCTTGCCCTGCGCATCCAAGCCTGCTTCCAAGCGCTCCAAAGACACGGTGTGGAAATAGGAATGATGCAGATCGTCCTCGCGGGTCCAGGTCACTTTCACCGGTTTGCCTTGCATCGCTTGCGATAACAAGGCCGCTTCGATAACGTAGTCGGGTTTGGATTTACGCCCGAAACCGCCGCCCAATAAAGTTACGTTGACGGTCACTTTGTCTTCCGGCAATTTCAGCCATTTGGCTACTTTATCCCGAGTCAACTGCGGCGCCTGGGTGCAGGTCCAAATTTCGCAATTTCCCTTGACGATGCGGGCCGTCGCTGCCGGCGGCTCCATCGGCGCTTGGGCCAGATGGGGCAAATAATATTCTGCTTCCAGGCGCTTGACGGCACCTTGCAATGCGGCATCGACATCGCCTTGTTGGCGCACCACTTTGCCTGGCTGACGGACGGCGGCTTCCAGTTCGGCTTTGTAGACTAGTGAATCGTAGGAGGCATGCTCCCCGTTGTTCCACTCGATTTTTAAGGCGTTGCGCCCCTGGATAGCCGCCCAGGTATTACTGGCAATCACCGCGACGCCACCCAAGGGATTAAATTCGGCCGGCAGCGGACTGCTGGGCAGTTCAACGACCTTTACCACACCCGGCACCTTCAGTGCGGCGCTGGCATCAAATTTTAAAACTGTGCCGCCCAATACCGGTGGCCGCGCCACGACGGCGTAGAGCAGGCCTTTCAGCTGGGTGTCTATGCCATACATGGCGCGTCCGGACACAATATCCCGGCCATCGTAAATGCCTTGCCGGCCTTTACCGATGTAACGAAATTCCGCCGAATTCTTCAAACGCAAGCTATCGCGGTCTGGCACCGGCAATTTCGCCGCTGCTTTGGCCAATTCGCCGTAGCCCAAGGCTTTGCCGCTGGGGATGTGCAGTATCCGGTGCTGCTCGGCGCGGACTTCTGTTACCGGCACGCGCCAACGCCCTGCCGCCGCAGCTTCCAGCATTTGTCTGGCAGCCGCGCCGACTCGGCGCATCGGCATGAAAAAGTGGCGCATGCTACGGGAACCGTCGGTGTCTTGATTGCCAAAGCGCTTTTCGTCACCGGGCGCCTGCACGACATGCACCCTGGACCAATCGGCTTCCAGCTCGTCAGCCACCACCATCGGCAAGCTGGTGCGTATGCCCTGCCCCATCTCGGAACGGTGGCAGATGATGCTTACCGCACCGTCGGCGGCGATAGCCACGAACACCAAAGGATTATCGACCCAACCGTGCGGCATTGCGTCGGCCCCGAACTTGCCGGCGGCTGCCGGTGCGGCGGCTTCGTCCGCTCTGAGCAAAGTAGGCAGACCGACGGCCAACACGAAGCCGCTTAAAGCAAACTGCTTGATAAAGGTCCGGCGACTGACGTTGTCGATCAAATAACCGTCGTCGACCGCGTTCTGATCGGTATCGGCTTGCAGAAATTCGATGGAGTTTTTCATGATTGCACCTCCGGCAAACCGGCAGCCTGCTTGATCGCGGCGCGAATCCGCGGATAAGTGCCGCAACGGCATAGATTGCCGCTCATGGCTTTATCGATGTCGGCATCGCTGGGTTGCGGATGATTTTTGAGCAAAGCCGTAGCCGCCATCACTTGCCCGGCCTGGCAGTAGCCGCATTGCGGCACGCCCAAATTCAACCAAGCGTCCTGAACTTTTTTACCGGTCTGATCCTGTTCTATCGCTTCGATAGTGACAATTTTTTTGCCCACCGCAGCCGAAATAGGCGTGACACAAGCGCGCGTTGGCTCACCGTCGATATGCACCGTACAGGCGCCGCACACTGCCATGCCACAACCGTACTTGGTGCCGGTCAACCCTAATTGGTCGCGCAGCGCCCAAAGCAGTGGTGTGTCAGCGGGCAGATTTATCTTGCGGCTTTTACCGTTGATATTGAGCGTTGTCATGAGTTTTCTCGCTTCGGTCGGCGGTTGATAACGGCGCCGGCACATCCATCAGCAATATCGGCGCGATAGTTCGCAGCATGGTACACGGGCGGGATTGGGCAGTAAAGGCACTTGGCGTTGGAACAAACTAAAACGTTGGTACATGGCGTTTTAGTCATTTGGGGATAAAGAAACTACCAGGAATGATACTGATGACGGGCCTCTAGCTATCTCCCGACCTAGAGGCTTACGTCACCAGCACCACCCATGATTTGCACCAATCTTCGACAAGCTTGCGATACAAGAAGTCAGAAAATTAGCTTTTACTACATATGGAAAATATGAGGCTGCCGACTATCTTGTCTGATTGCTCTCACGGAAAAAATAAATTTTTCACTGCCAGCAACCTCATAAGCTCAGGTTACCGCGGGTAATTTCATAGTCAAGGTGACTTGGAAACAGAATTTATCGAAGGTAAAAATATTAGCGCTACTTGAAAAAACTCTTGTTTTACCGTCTTCAATAACAAGGTTTTCTGTCCTGAAGCGCCATCGCTCAGGTAACTTTCGATTTAGCAAATAAAGCCGCGCCGACAATACCGGCCTGGTTTAAAAATGCCGCCGGCTTCACCGGCGTTTTTATGCCTATCTGCTCTTTGAATTTATCGAATTTTTTACTCGCGCCGCCGCCCAAAATAATCAAATCGGGCCAGAACAGTTTTTCCATCGTATTCAAATAAATGCTGAAGCGATTGCCCCAAGCTTTCCAACCCAAATCTTGCAGTTTACGGGCAGCATCGGATGCGTAACGCTCGGCCTCCAGCCCATTTTCCAGATACACGTGACCCAGTTCCGTATTGGGTAGCAGATGTCCATCGGTAAACAGCGCGGTTCCCAAACCGGTGCCGATAGTGATCAACAGAACCACGCCTTTTTGGTCGGCACCCTCGCCGAAATGCATTTCCGCAATACCTGCCGCGTCCGCATCGTTTAAGTTGTGACACTCGCAGTTAGTGGCTTCTGAAAACAATTTATCGATATTGGTGCCGATAAAGGCCTTGGAGATATTCGCCGCCGTGCGCACCACGCCCTGTTGAATCGCGGCCGGAAAACCGCAGCCAATGGGCCCGGTCCAGCCAAAATGCAATACCAACTGCGCCAGCACTGCGGCTACTGCCTCCGGGGTTGCCGGCTGCGGCGTATCGATCCGGTGCCGCTCGGAGACCAGTTCGCCCGTCAAGGTATCGACAATCGCACCTTTGATACCCGAACCGCCAATATCCACACCAAGAATTTGCATAAAATATCCTGAAAGTTTGCCATGCAGATTGGACATTCTAGGCGAAGAGCAGCTAAGAGCTTAGAAAATTTTCCGTCAAAATGATCGGCAAACACAGGTTGCCGCTATCGATTTCCGGTGTTGAGTAATTGATGAATCAGGTAACCGTGGTCAATTATTAGCCAATTTACGAGCGCCTGCTTAAATACAGCAACTTGCGCTGACTTTTACCAGCCTACCAACAAGCTTATCCACAGTTTTTGTGGAAAACCCCGATCAGCGCCGACAACACTAACACGCAAAAGCTGTTGCCAAAGCAATTACCGAATTATGTACCCGGATTTCTGTTATAAATGCCGCACAACAATAAAGATAACCAGGAGTACAAAATGATTACAGTGACAATTTACCTTTTAACCATGTTTTTTGCCGGTTACGCGATTTACCACGTGCGGAGCAAATAGTCCGCCATGTAAATAAAAAAAAGCCTCTACCGAATACCACGATAGAGGCTATAGAGTGTGCAGTGCCGGAGTCACTGCTTACGAGGGAGGTCACACATAAAACATAAAGCACTAGCGAGTCCAACAAAAATCAAAGCTCTGAAAATTCGCAGCAGCGAACGACAGCGTAGATATAACCAACTCATCCATCGAAAAGTTCCAAATACCCAAAGTAAACTGAGGATAGGTAATACTGTTTTTCCTAAGCTTACCTGAAGCGTTTGTCTGCTCTGCATCAAGCGTTTGCAGTGGCTCTAAACTACGGCTTCACTATAATCCCCTGTCGAAAATTTACAATTAGCCATTTAAGTTATTCATAATTCCCTTTTCATAAACAATAAAACGGGAACTATCGCTGGAATAGCCTATCAACATCGTTTTTGTCCCTGCCGCCCAGAAAGCGGGAATGTGACGAGATCACCCTACCTTTTTTAGCATTCGCCCCCTTGCTTCCGCCACATCCGCTGGTAGATTGCGGAGTGCTAAATTTGTTGATTCCTGACACACGTTCCGTCCTCAGAGGGGTGCTTGATAGCCCGTAATCCCCTTCGATACGAGTTTCTCGCCGACTGCGCGAGTCCCGCATCGCGAGGGGACTTTTTTGCGTAAGCGAATGTAAACTGCGCAAACATTGTGAAATTGCAACGTAATCCAATACAGACTTGCACTATGTTGAATCCTGCTGCCAGCCTGATTATGACAAGCCTGCTAGCGCAAAACTTCCCGGAACAATCCTATGAATAACGAACACGTGTTCACGCTACTTTACGACGGTCACTGCCCTATTTGCCGGAGGGAAGTGACTTGGTTGCAGTCGCGAAACAAGCAAAACAAGCTGGGTTTGCAAGATATTCATGCCGAGGGGTTTAATCCGGCGCACTATGGCAAATCGCTGGACGAATTGATGGCGGAAATCCATGGCGTGGATGCCGATGGCCGCTTAATCAAGGGCATGCCGGTATTTTACGCTGCATACAGCGCTGTCGGCTTGGGATGGCTGATGGCTCCCACCCGCTGGCCTCTGCTAAAACCGCTATTTGACCGTCTGTATGCATGGTTTGCCCGGCACCGTTTACGCTTAGGTACTTTGTTTGGCGCCAAACCCTGCCAAGATGCCAGTTGCAGCATTCGCTCCGGCCATGGAAAAACATGACCCTATCTGACGAGACTCGTTTATATGAAAAACCCCTTAGCACTACTCGGCAGCCTGATTTTGACTGGATGTACGGTGATGGGCATTAGAAGCAGCGCGGAACCGCAATACCAATTGCTCTCGGAACAGGGAGACGTGCAAATCAGGCAATATCCATCCTTGCTGATTGCCGAAACCGTGATCGACGCCGATTACGCGCAAGCCGGCAATATCGGTTTCAATCGCTTGGCCGGCTATACTTTTGGTGGGAATCAGCAAAAGCAACAGATGGCCATGACCGCCCCGGTGTTTCGGGAAAATGCCGGCGAACACATCCCTATGACCGCGCCAGTGTTACAGCAGGCAGTCGATAATAAATGGACTATGGCTTTTGTGATGCCGGCCGGCTATAGCCTCGAAACCTTACCAACGCCAATCGATCCCCAAGTGACTATCAAAGCTTTACCCGCGAAAAAAGTCGCGGTGTTGCGCTATTCCGGCAGTGTGATTTTGGAAAAAATCAATGAAAAAAGCCGCCTCTTGATGGCTTGGATCGAACAACAACAGCTCACTGCCCTATCTGCCGCGCGTTCGGCGGCCTATGATCCGCCTTGGACTTTACCTGCCTTACGCCGCACTGAAATTCATATCGACATCGAATAAGGCTGTCCGGTGACACATTTACTAGTGGTAGCGCACGGCAGCCGCCGGGAGGATTCCAATGTTCAGATTCGCGAGCTGATAGAACAACTGCGGCTTGCGCCTACCCGCTTCACCGCAATAGACTGTGCTTTTCTAGAAATCGCCGAACCCACTATTGCCCAAGGCTTACACCAACAAATAGCCAATGGCGCAGGGCAGATTGTCGTGATGCCGTATTTCCTGTCGGCGGGACGCCACGTGAGCATCGATATTCCCGAACAAGTGCAAAGAATTCGCGATATGCATCCACAAATCGACATACGCATCGCCAATCATTTGGGCGCAGCGGAGAAAATCCGCGGGATAGCGATCGATCTGGCCAGTTTGGCAATTTGAACACGGCTTTTGTGCATCAATTTCGCCGCAACGAACAAGCGTCAGATCAAGCTAACACGGGTTTCCTAACCTTAAACCAGTAACCGTGATAGACTGCAGGCTGAAAGTTCAACTTCAATATGTAATTCCCTTAGTCCCCGGGCGGACATCGCGTCAGCATTACTGCCGCACATAGATTTCTCCCCTTATTTTCCCCTTTGAGATCCTTAATGCCATTTTCCAATCTCGGTTTATCCGAGGCTTTAATTAAAGCAATTGCCGATTCCGGCTACACCACCCCTACCCCTATTCAAAGCAAAGCCATACCCGCCGTATTAACCGGCCGCGATTTACTCGCCGCCGCGCAAACCGGCACAGGCAAAACTGCCGGTTTTACTTTGCCGATCCTGCACCGGTTGGCGCAAACCAGCCATGGCCGCAACCGCCCAGTCCGTGCGCTGATACTGACGCCGACCCGCGAACTCGCCGCACAAGTGGGCGAATCCGTTACTAAATACGGCGCGCATCAGCAACCGCGTTTAAAGTCGGAAGTAGTATTCGGCGGCGTGAAGATCAATCCGCAAATGATGCGTTTACGTGGCGGCGTGGACATCTTGACCGCAACGCCGGGTCGGCTATTGGACTTGGTCAGTCAAAACGCCGTCAAACTGGATAAGGTGGAAATGCTGGTACTGGACGAAGCCGACCGCATGCTGGACATGGGCTTTATCAAAGACATCCGCAAAATCCTGGCTATGCTGCCTAAGAAGCGCCAAAACCTGTTGTTTTCCGCAACTTTTTCCGCTGACATTCGCAAGTTGACCGGCGACTTACTGGTCAACCCGGTCAAAATCGAAGTCGCTGTGGAAAACGCCGCTGCCGAGACCATTGAGCAGCGGGTTTATACGGTGAGTAAAACCGCCAAAACTGCTTTGTTAACCCATCTGGTCAAAAGCAAAGACTGGCAACAAGTATTGGTGTTTACCAGCACCAAGCACGGCGCGAACAAACTCACCGAAAAACTGAACACCGCCAATATCAAGGCCGCCGCGATACACGGTAACAAAAGTCAGGGCGCCAGAACCAGCGCTTTAGCCGGTTTCAAAGCCGGTGATATTCGCGTTTTGGTAGCTACCGACGTGGCAGCGCGCGGCATCGACATTGCCCAATTGCCGCATGTGGTTAATTTCGAGTTACCGCGTTCTTCGGCCGATTATGTGCACCGCATCGGTAGAACCGGCCGAGCTGGACAAAACGGTCAGGCAGTTTCGCTGGTATCGCAAGACGAATATCAGGCCTTGCGCCTGGTGGAAAAACTGATAGGCCTGCAAATTCCCCGCGAGCAGGTAGACGGCTTCGCGGCCGCTTAAGTTATGTCAATCCCCGCTCGCCAGCCTGTCATGTGGTTGAGCGTGCAAAAACCTAGGATGCCTCGCTGTTCCGTCAGTCACTTTATCGACAGAACGGCGAGGCAGATTGGACCATATTTCATCGCAGTAAAATCTTACCCGCACTTGCCTGTCGGCTTTTCGCTGGTAGATTCTCCCTCGCAGTGGATTAGTTTCAATATTTCCTAGTTAATGCTCCCGCTAGCTCGATCAAAGCAATACAGCGCATCGTTGCTGAGCCGGCGGGAGCACTTTTTATCCCTAATCAATGCACCACCAGAGGTTTATTATGCCGTTCGCTCACCAACCACCGCCCCCCCGTCCCGGCTGGAATTATCAAAGCTATTTTTTAAATCAGTTGAACAAGCAAAAGCAGGCTAAGGAAGCCACACCCGGTTAATAGCGGTTTAAAATTTTACCGCGTGCGGGTCAAAGGCTTTTGGCCCCTGGCAAACTTGCCGCGAAAACTTAATGGAAAATTGCCGCCGGTCATGGTCAGCCTTCTTCAAGTGATAACACGCCATGCAGGTTACAGGTATTTGAGCCAACGCCAATCAGGCTTGTGGGCTTTTAGGGCTTCAAAACTTCGGCAAACCGGATACAGCGTTAGCACCACTAACACCCAAATGCCATAAACCACCGGCAAACCATAGCCGTAGTCTTGCGGCAGCTCCGGCACCCAAATACCGCCACCGATTATTGCTGATACAGGTCCGTCTGTGACCGCCGCCACCAATACTGCCAGACCATGAATCAGGTACAAGTGCAGCAGATAAAATAACAACGGATTCCTGCCGAATACCTGCAAAACAACGAAGCGTTCCGCGGACTTGCCCTCAGCCATCCCCAAAATCAGCAGCGCGGGTCCCAAAGTCATTAACAGATACAATAAGGAAGGAGGGTATTTATGACAGTTGATAAACGACAATACGCTAAATACGGGGTCCGGATAGCTTTGCCATGGTTTGGGGTCACCGTAAACATTGCTGAAACGCAAAACCAAAAACACCCATAGCAGGGTTAGACCTAAAGTAAACAGCCGGCGCCGTGTGCGCCAGGCATTGTCAATCAATAAGTTTCCAAAACCGAAGCCAACCGCCATCACCCCTATCCACGGAATCAATGGATAGTAAGGATTCAATAGCCAGCCGTCACCGAACGGCACATCGTCACCGGTATGCAGCACGGCCCATAAGGGACCAAAACCACCCAAATCAGCTGGCTTGACTGCATCGAAGGCATTATGCCCGACGATCATGGCTGCACCGAAGGCTACACACCAAGCCAGCGGCAACTTCACCAGCCCGGCCAAGGCGATCATCGACCAAGCAATTGCCCATAACACACCGCCGTCAATATGCCGCAGATCGGCGCGAAAATTCCACGACCAGGCTTCCACGGTGCAGGTTAAAACCAACAGCAATAGGCCACGTTCCAGCAAAAACCGGCTCAGCGGCGCATCCGCTCCCCGGCGACTCTGCCACAGATACGCGCTGGTGCCGGCCAAAAACACGAACACCGGCGCGCAGAAATGCGTGATCCAACGGGTCAGAAACAAGGCCACTGAGGTCTTATCCAGATCGGTGGGACTAAAACGGCTGTCGCTGAAAAAATCGCGAGTATGATCCAACGTCATCAATACCATGACCAAGCCGCGCAAAATGTCGATAGACGCCAAGCGTCTTGAAGATGAATTGCTACCCAAAATAATTTGCCCCCAGATGATTGGCTATGGAAGACACCGAGGGTAAGATCGATGAACAAAAAACTCAAGGGGAGATGCCATGAGCGAATCACGAATCGCTTGCGATTTACACGACTATATCGAAATTGCCTGTCTATACGGCTATCGGGTTAGATTGACATTAAAGGATCAAAGAATCGTCGAGGGCCGGGCACTGAATGTAGTGACTGAAGAAAGACGCGAATTTCTATTGGTAGAAGATAGCCCTGCCGGGAAAATCGCGCTGGATCAACTGGCAAAACTGCAAGTAATCACACCGAACGCGCGATTTACCGAGGTAATTTTCTAAAGATAAGCAACAGCACTGGTTATACTGGCCGCTTTTATCCGTAAAACCACACGCCGTTCCATGTTAGAAATTTATTTAGACAGCGCCGATGTCGCCAGCATCAAAAACCTTTGCCCAGCTTTGCCCTTGGCGGGCGTTACCACCAATCCGTCGATTATGGCGGCGAACGGTATAGGCCTACAGGAATTGCTGCCCGCACTGACAGACATCATGGGCCCACAAACGCGGTTTCATGTGCAAGTGCTTAGTACCTCGGTTGACGGTATCATTGCGGAAGCGCATAAACTTCATGAATTGCCGTTCGACATTATCGTCAAAATACCCGCGCATACCGCTGGTTTGAGTGCTATCAAACAGCTGAAAAAAGCTAATATCCCGCTATTAGCCACTGCGATTTACAACGTGCAGCAAGGGATGCTTGCTGCGCTGCATGGCGCGGATTACTTGGCGCCTTATCTCAACCGCATCGACAATCAAGGCTTTGACGGCATTGCTGTCGTCAGCGATTTGCAGGCTTTAATAGACCGCTACCAATTGCCCAGCAAACTTTTGGTTGCCAGCTTCAAAAACGTCAATCAGGTTTTGCAGGTGTTAAAACTTGGCGTTGGCGCAGTGACCTTACCGCTGGACATTGCCCAGCAAATCTTGACCACTCCCGCTACCGACACCGCCGTTGAGAAATTCAGCCACGACTGGCAATCGGCATTTGCCGATAAACTGTCTTTTGAAAGCTAAAGTACGGGGGAGGAGGTGTAGGGAACTCTGAAAACAACCCCGCCCTTCTCCTAATACCGCACATTACAAAGCTTTGGCAAGCTTTTCGCGTCAATTGTTGTCATAACAGGGTACAATTAGACTAACATTATATTGATTAGCTTTGCGGCTAGACTTAAGCGCAAAGCACACAATAAACACCCAATTCGAACCCTATTCGTGTAACCATGACAACTCAATCGCACGCCCTGAAAAATTCGCGCCATAGGTATGCCAGGTTAGCGTTGGCGGCCTGTATTTATTATGCAGGAACGGAGCAGGCATGGAGCGCAGATATGCCGGCTACAGTGCCGGAAACCAGTCTGCCTTCGATAAACAGCGTTCCTGAAGTCGTTAATCCTATCCCTGCCGACAACCCGATTGGCGCCATTCTGCTTAGCAAACGACATCCGCTGTTGTTACGCGCCGACTTTAGCCGCGTTAGCGAACTTGTTAGCCAAATCTACCTGAGTACTCAATTTCAACCGATCTGGTTTACGGCAAATCGCTCGGAAAAAAACCTGAACGATTTGTTGAGCGTATTAAACAATGCATCCAATGATGCGTTGAATCCTGCCAATTATGATGTTGACCGCCTGAAACAGCTTATCAATGAGCCAAATCCGGATAGTGCGGCCGTTGCGGGATACGATGTGGCTTTGACCGTATCTTTGGCGCGTTATTTACACGATTTGCGGCACGGCCAAGTGGATCCGCGCGATGTTGAGTATCCGGTACACATCGCCCCCAAACCTGCTTTGGACCTGGCTGGCTTGTTGAAACAACACTTGGCAGCACAAACATTGACCGAGGTAGTCGGTCAGTTTGAGCCTAAAACCAAGCAATACCAACAACTCAAACAAATTTTCACCCACTTGCAGCAGTTGGGAAATCAAACGGGGGCTCAGGAATTCAAGCCCGGCAAAATGCTACGTCCCGGCGATAAACATCCACATATCGTGCATTTGCGCCAACGGCTACGGGACATGGCCTTACTGGACAATAATAATGCCGCCGACAGTAAAACTTACGACAACGATTTGGTTGCCGCCGTCAAAAAGGTTCAGCAACAACAAGGTTTAACGGCCGATGGCGTGATTGGCTCGGCCACTGCGGCATTATTCAATCAATCTTCGAGCGAAAAAATCGCCCAGATCGCGCTGGCTATGGAGCGCGCACGCTGGATTCCGGACACCACCGATGGGCCGATGATTGTGGTTAATATCCCGGCATTTGAGTTATGGGCGTTCAATTCAATTGACGACCCCAACCCGCTGAACATGAAAGTGGTAGTAGGGAAATCCCCGAGCAACCAAACGCCGGTACTTTGGGAAGAAATGAAATATTTGGAGTTTATGCCTTACTGGAACATTCCAAAAACTATTTATGAAAAAGAAATTCTGCCAAAAGCCGCCAATAACCAAGGCTATTTAGCCAGCCAGGAAATAGAACTGGTAAGACACCAAAACAGTGAGGAGAAAGGTGGTGGCAGTTATTTGCGAGCTCGTCAGCGGCCTGGCAAGAAAAATCCGTTAGGACGGGTTAAGTTCGTGTTTCCCAATACCGCCGATGTGTATTTACACGACACCCCAGGCCATGCTGCATTTAACCGCCCTCGTCGGGATTTAAGCCATGGTTGTGTGCGGGTATCGGCGCCGGAACAATTAGCCGAATTCGTCTTGGGTGATCAGGCCGGCTGGGACAAAGAATCCATCAAGCAAGCAATGTCGGCCCCTAAAACCCGCCACGTGACGCTAAAACGTGCCGTACCGGTACTGTTTTATTACGGCACGACATTTGTCGACCATCAAAACCAGTTACGTTTCTACCCGGACGTTTACGGCCAGGACGAACAACTGAAAAAGGCCTTGGACAAAATCCATGCTCCGACAACGGCTAGTTCGACAGCGAATAATCAATTAGTGATGAACAAAAGCACGGACGTCGGCACTAATCCATAAACCGGAAAATCGAGCAGACATAAAAAAAGCGCCGCAAATGACGCTTTTTTTATGAGCGAACGACTCTATAACTTCCAGGTTCTGAAGGTTCCCGTGTCCAGATGGATAAAGTTTGACTCAGGGTAATATCCAACGCCGCCACGGTGCATAGCCAGTGCCGCGCCATGAATACGCCGAAGGTCAAAGCGCTCGATACGAATATCCACTGCCCGCCCCTGCATGTGGAAGCTATTGTTCGCAACACCGGAATTCTCGGCATGCAGTTTAGCGTTGGTCAATGGCGAACGATAACCGCAAATAACATCAAAAGGTTGATTTAAACCCAAAATTTGTTTCAAATCGTGTAACTGATCCAGTAACTCCGGATCAATAGGATGCACATCGTCGGTACGATAATCGCGCAACAAAAAACTGATTTCATCCAGGGCATCGCTAAGGTAACGACCTCTTTCAAAATACGTCAGGCTCAATTTGTCCCCAGTATGCGGATTTTGAAAAGCCAAGGCCCGGTGAGTTGCAAAACGCCCGTGATCCGCTAAAAACAACGAATCTTGGCTAGGCTCCATGAATGATTCTCTTGGTGCCGGCTGAATAATAGAATGCACTCTACCGCCCTGATTACCATGTCGATTGGCATGGTAGGAAGCCGTGTTTACGTGTTGTTTTTTGCCTGTATAAATATCTCGTACACGAGACTCATGTAGGGAGTGGCGTTCTGCATGGGCTGTATGCAGCTGTCCATGCTGGCCGGCTACAGGCCTAAGGTTATTGCCGCCAGCGCTTTTGCTTAGTTTGGCAGGTTGACGAACAGCCTTAGTCGCTTGAATGGCTCCATGTTTAGGCAAGCGCACTGCACTCCTTGCCGACTTCTCCAGTCGATGGTTTTTATCCGCTTTTACCGCTACGCTTTTCGCAGCATGAACGACGCCGGGCATCGCAATAGATAAAACCGCACCAACAGCCAGACGCCCAAAGAAGCTGCGTCGAGACAGCTCTACGTCGTCTTGCTTATTGTCTTGATTTTCTAAATTATGTCTCAGCATCCATAATCTCCTGATTCAACATCATTCGGATAGTGATGATTCCGAAGGCTAATGCCTAACGGGCTTTTGCAATTATAGCACTCTGTCACATTTCAAATTCGCTTTTGCCGACATTTTGCCGCAAGGATTGCTTACAAAGGAGACACGTGCAAACGTTCAATCAGCATCAAATTGCCACTCAATACCGCTTGAAACCTCGCTTTCTCTGCTTACTATTCGCGCTGATAGCATTTTACCGACCGCTGTAAAAGCAACAGCAACAGCCTGACAAACGCGAACAATTTAACCCCTTTGATATGCCAATACAGTCAAGCCGCATCATATTGAAATACTCAATTCCTGCCCGTAAGGTAGCGTAAAAGCTGACTTGAAAATTAAGCCACCAAAACTTGCGGGGGACAAACTACCCCGTAAAACGAAAGCGCCAGCGTTGTGAATAGGCCTGTTTTCTTGCCATTTTTTTGATAAAAACACAAAATAATTTTAACTACGAACCGCTTATCACAGAAGCTTTTTGCTAGAAAGCTTATGGTATCTCGACTGCAAATCATTGGAGAACAACATGGAAAAACTAATTAAACCCCAAAATCAACTGACACTGTCTCAACAGCTCTGTCATTCCTTTTTTTCCCAAAAAGGCTACGATCCTTTTATAAACTTTCATTCGCACGATGGCAGCGCAATGTACGACTCTTACTTACATCATCAAAGGAGTTTTGCATCCGGGATAACAGGACAAAACTGCCAAATCAGTTTTGTAAGCAAATTCACCAAATTGGAGTAATACACAACGGCGAACATAAAAGCCGCAACCGATTACTCAAACTAGTGAAGCGTCGCGGTTAAATAATCGGCCTGTGCCAACAGCAGTAGACTTAGCAATCTCGCACCTAACCCATATCAGTCAATAGCTTGGCACAAGCCGCTTTATCAACACATTAGGATATGAGCATCAACAAGTTCTGATGCAGTTTTTATAGCCCATTGCCCTCATTCGCTTAGGCAGTAGCAACCTAGCCCTCTCTACGTTATATTCATCGGTAAAAGCGATAGACGCTAACCTTTGATGCTACCCAATTTACTTGTGACTACTCTATTTCAAATCCCGGAAAATCATCCTCAACGGTTTATATTACATAACGAAGTTCATGCCAGGGCCTCGTCTATTCTCAGCTTGCCGGTCAGGGCCAGTTACTTGGCTCTGGCGTTATCAAGCGATGAAAAAATGCAGGAACGTCGGCATTTGAAAGCACTTTGCGAACGGTTTGGAACTGTACCACCCGACCTAGATGCAGACCACTTTAGCGCCAGCTTCGATGCGTTCCAGATGAGTTGGGAGCAACACGGCGAATTCAGTACCTATAGTTTTTATGCCTACGACATAGACACAGAGCCGTTTGCAGCTCCTGCTTTAAAAAAAGTCCCGGTCGATTGGTTATCGCAGATCAGCGGAAAAGTGATTGTTGCCGCACACGCCAGCATCGTTTCCGCCGAGGAGGTTAATTATCAGGATGAAATGGATTTATCCCCGTTAACCGCCTACTTTGCCGGCAACCCAATCGTTGGTTCAAAAGTAACTGGCGGCGCGGCAGCCGTATTTACCGATTTCCGGATTCATGTTGATGGCTTTAGCCGTTTCTTAGTGGTTAATCAAAACTTGAGAACCGCGCAGGCCGGACGCTTATTGCATCGTTTGTTCGATATTGAAGTTTACCGAGTGATGGCGCTGTTGGCGTTTCCTATCGCGCGCAAACTGTATCCGGAATTAAAAAAGGCTGATCGGCAGCTGTATACCATTACTAATTCGATGACCCAGACGGATAACGATGACGCCAAACTGCTGGATGAGCTAACGGCGTTGGCGGCTGAGGTGGAGAACCATATTTCCACACATCAATTTCGCTTTGCCGCAGCCAGCGCTTACTACCAATTGGTCGGCCAACGCCTGGAAGACTTGCGCGAAGTGCGGATTCAGGGCATTCAAACCTTGGGCGAATTCATGAAACGGCGTATGGAACCGGCGATGCATACCTGCAATTCCGTATCCCACCGCTTCACCCTGGTTTCCGAGCGCGTCAGCAATGCCAGCCAGTTGTTACGCACCAAAGTCGACATCATTATCGAGCGGCAAAACCAAGGCCTGTTATCCTCCATGGCCCTGCGTGCAAAAATGCAGTTGCGCATGCAACAAATGGTGGAAGGCATTTCGATGGTAGCTATCACCTATTATGCAGCGAGCCTAATCGGCAAAATCGCCGAAGCATTGCACAGTTTAGGATGGCATGTAGACGCCGAGCTAGTGGAAGGCGCATCGATTCCGTTTATTTTGGTCATCATCGGCATAAGTACTAAGCGAATTCACAAGATCATCGCCAGTACGACGGAATGAATACCATCCCATCATGGTGCGCGCCGTAAACCAGCCAAATATTGAACAGAACAAAGATGACATTTATTTATCAAAATCATGCCATTAGATTGCTTTAAGAAAAGACAAGCTAAGCCCGACGGAACAATTCTCAGATTACCCTAACAATCCCCTCCAAATCTTCGTGGTTTTTTGTGAGTGAAGCTTCGGCTACAATCGCCGGGCTTTCTTTAAACCGTGATTACAATTCGAGGAATCTATCAATGGCAGAGTATAGAAAATACAAATGTAAAACCTGCGGCCACGTTTACGACGAGCAGTTAGGCGATCCCCGCAACGGCGTGGCCCCCGGCACTCGTTGGGAAGATGTTCCAGAAGATTGGGGCTGCCCTAAATGCGGGGCAGTAAAATCTATGTTTACTCTGGTACGTTAACAAGCGTCTAACGCAGTAAATAAAAAGGGCGCAATTTGCGCCCTTTTTCGTTTGATTAATCCGACGAAAGTTATGCGAGTTTGTTCTTAATAAAGTCGACGAGTTTATCAAATTCAACATTCTGGCTTTCTTTGTCCATGCGACCTTGATATTCGACGGTACCGCTATCCAGGCCACGGTCGCCTATTACGATCCGGTGCGGAATGCCGATCAGTTCCATATCCGAGAACATGAATCCGGCTCGAACCTTTCTATCGTCCAGCAACACTTCGATGCCGGCATCCGTTAAATCTTTATAGATTTTCTCGACCGTATCAATCAAACGATCAGACTTATGCATATTCATTGGGCAAATAGCGACTTGAAATGGCGCCAGCTCATTGGGCCAGATAATGCCGCGGTCATCGTGGCCTTGTTCGATGGCCGCCGCAACCACCCGCGAGATACCAATCCCATAGCAGCCCATGATCATGATCTGGTTTTTACCGGCTTCGTTAATGATGGAGGCGTTCATCGCTTCGCTGTATTTTGTGCCGAGCTGAAAAATGTGGCCCACTTCTATGCCTCGGGCAATGGTAATTTGCCCTTTGCCGTCCGGGCTGGGATCACCTTCTACTACCATCCGCAAGTCTGCAATGTGCTCAGGTAAGGCCAGGTCGCGCTGCCAGTTGACGCCTTGATAATGTTTGCCATCCTGATTCGCGCCGCACACAAAGTCGGACATCACAGTTACGCTGCGATCAGCGATTATCTTTATGCTCAGGCCGATAGGACCTATCGAGCCGGGTTTGCAGTGACAAGCGCCGAGAATCTCTTCATCGCTGGCAAATTGTAATGGCGACAGGACGCCGTCGATTTTTTCGGCTTTAATCGGGTTTAATTCGTGATCACCCCGCAGCAGCAAGGCAACCAAGCTGGCGTCCTCACCTCTGACAATCAAGGTTTTCAGGCACTGCTTGGCATCGACCTTAAAAAATCGGCTGACGTCTTCGATGCTATGCTGATTTGGCGTATCAACCAAAACCATAGTTTGAGTCGGCTCGGCGCGTATCCCTTCAGGCATTAGAGCTTCAGCTTTTTCGACATTCGCGGCGTAATCGCTAGCGGTGGAAAAAGCTATCGCATCTTCGCCGGATTCGGCAAGTACGTGAAATTCATGGGAAACCGCGCCGCCAATTGAGCCGGAATCGGCTATCACGGCCCGGAATTTCAAACCAAAGCGGTTAAAAATATTGGTGTAGGCTTGATACATTACGTTGTAAGTCGCCTGTAACGATTCCTGATCGAGATGGAATGAGTAAGCATCTTTCATGATAAATTCGCGTGAACGCATCACACCAAAACGCGGACGAATTTCATCGCGGAATTTACTCTGAATTTGATAATAAGTGATAGGCAGCTGTTTGTAGCTTTTCAACTCATGACGAGCGAGGTCAGTAATAATTTCTTCGTGCGTCGGACCCAGACAAAATTCGCGGTCGTGGCGATCTTTCAGCCGTGCTAATTCCGGCCCGTATTTCTCCCAACGTCCGGTTTCCTGCCATAGCTCTGCAGGCTGCAAAGCCGGCATCAGTACTTCCAGACCGCCCGCTTTATTCATTTCCGCACGTACAATGTGTTCAACTTTACGCAATACCCGCAAACCCAGTGGCAGCCAGGTGTAGATGCCCGCGGCAAGTTTGCGAATCAAGCCGGCGCGTATCATGAGTTTGTGGCTGGCTATTTCGGCGTCGGCCGGTATTTCTTTGACGGTACTAAGAGGAAATTGGGAAGTGCGCATATTGGCCCTGAAGTTGTTTTATCAAAACCGCTATTTTAACGGCTAAACGCCAAAACCACGAATCAACGACGCTATTTGGGTCTATCCTACTCACTTTTAGCATTGCTGTTGTTGATGAAATTTGGGAAACTTGACCTGATATAAGCCCCAGAAAAAGGAAGTTATGATTAAAGTATTGCTGGTTGATGATCATGAGCTTGTCAGAAGCGGCATAGAAGCTTTGTTGGCAGCTGAAAAGGATATTGAGGTGGTCGCCGTCTGTAATTGTGGCGAGGAGGCTTTGCGGATTGTCGAACAAGAGCCGCCCGATGTCATTTTGATGGACATTAATATGCCCGGCATAGGCGGGTTTGAAGCGTGCCGGCGCATACTGCAATCGCAGCCATCGATTAAAATCATCGCCTTGTCGGTGCATAACGACGGCCCCATACCGCAACAACTGCTGAAATTGGGTGTGGTCGGCTTTGTATCCAAGGCTTCGCCGGTCAGCGAAATGGTGGCGGCAATTAAATCGGTAATTTCCGGTAAGCGCTATTTGTGCCAGGATGTGGCCAGTAACTTGGCTTTTCAGTTTTTGCCAGGCGCGGATGTCTCGCCTTTTTTACAGCTTTCCCAGCGTGAGGCTGAAGTAGTACGTCTGATTTTGCGCGGCAGGAGCATTCAGGAAATGTCGGAGGCTTTGCAACTGAGCGACAAGACTATCAATACCTACCGCTATCGCTTGTATCGCAAATTGAATATAAAAAACGATGTGGAGTTAACCAGATTGGCAGTCAAATTTAATTATCTTGATGCCCTTTAAAAAACAGGGATGCGGGGTTGTTTGCCACACATCCCTAGAGTAGTCAGACCAAGGTGCGGGCTTTGGTAAAGGCTTCCCGAAAATCCAGAAAGACCGGTTTTTCCGCTTCCAGCATCATTTTCAACAATTCATGTTGCAACTGATATTTGACATTACCTATCGCCAGCGCACCGACACCGACCGCATTTATCGCTTGATTCGCCAAGTTTAATGGTGCCGATAAATCATTTAACTCTATGCCTTCTATACCGGATGGCGGTACGGCATTGACATCACCGGCTACTTTCAACTGCTTGGCTTGCGCCAGAACGGCCGCATTGATAACTCGAATACCGGCCTTTGCCGTGCAGAATACTAAGTCTGCATCGGCTATTAACGCGGCTTTTTCTTCGTCATTGCGGGCAACTCCGCCACTCATGGTGGCACCAAAACGCCGGTTGTATTGTTTGGCCGCGTCTTTTGCGGAATCTATTGATAGATGATCCACCAAGATTGTTTCCGCGCCTTGCAACGAGGCTATCACGCCAGTGGCGATGCCGACCGGGCCGGTGCCGCCGAACACTACCGCCTTACTGCCCTTCAATTCTTTACCATGATGTTGTTTAAGCGCCTTTTCCACGCACGCCACCAAAGCTGCTGCGGTGGTGCAAGCGCCGCTCGGATCGGCAAATACTGAAACCTCAAACGGCGGCACCATGGCCGGCTTGGTGGCTTGCAACATATCGATAGCCATGCCCATATCCCTGCCGCCGATAAAGATCGCGGTTTTCTTACTGGCCGACGGACTACGCGAAAAAATCGCATCTTGGGTCAAATTGTGAATAGTCTCCAATTTAACGTTGGAATACGGCATCAGCACATCAAAGCCTGCGTCGAGTGCCATGTTAATGTCAAACGGACTGTTGTTTGGCATCGGGTCGAACATGTGAAGTATGCTGCGTTTTGCCATTTTTACCTTACCCTCTGTGATAGGCAGACTTTGGGGAGCTTAGCTAATTACTTAGACGATTTGATGAATTCGCGAGCGACTTCGAAAGCGTGTTCGAAATGTAAGAATAGCGGTTGATCGCTTTCCAGCATTCTTTTCAGCAAACGGCTTTGCGCTTGGTATTTGATGTTGCCTATCGCCAGAGCGCCTATGCCTACCGCGCCACTGGTGGATCCGGCTAACGGTTTGCCGTTATCGAACGCATCCACACCGGCAATACCGGCTGGCGGTACCGCGTTTACATCGGCGGCTACTTTCAATTGCGCAGCTTGGGAGATTAATTCTGTGCTGAGCAATTCAATGCCGGCCGCACCCGTTGCAAAAACCACATCGGCGGTTTTCATGTATTCGGTCTTATCGGCGTCGGCGCCTGCCAGCACTGTAATTTTGCCATCGCCAAATTCTTCGCTGCATAGCTCTGCGGTGCGCTCGGCTTTATCGAGTTGCCTACCGATGATTCGGACTTTAGCGCCCGCTTGAGCGGCAATCACCGCAGCCGCTTGACCGACCGGACCAGTACCGCCCAAGGCGATCACGTTTTTACCTTCCAGCGTGGTGTCGAATTTTTCAGCCAGTTCTTTTTCAACTGCTGCGACCATGCCGGCTGCCGTGGTGAATGCGCCGCTAGGATCGGCGAATACTGATACTTCGAAAGGCGGGACCATGGAATTCTTGGCCATTTTCAACATATCCATTGCTTGCTTGGTCTCCCGGCCACCGATAAAAATAGCGGTGCGCAACAGGCCTTTCGGACTGCGCGAAAAAATAGCATCTTGGACCAAGCCCCTGACTTCGCTGGGTTCAACGTTGATGTAGGGGATTGCTGAAATCCAGCCGGCGTCCATCGCCATATTGACGTCGAACGGGCTTAAGTTCTTGGCTGTAGTCAGCATGTGCAGGATAAAGGGTTTTTCCATGATGGCCTCTTATAATTTGATTAGCCGGTAAGTATAAAAGAAAAGGCAAGACGATAACAATTTTAGGCTAAATGCCGAATTGCGCATTATTTTAAGCGCGCCGGCACATGCGGCTCGATAGCGTGGTACATCAATTGATGCATCTTAGGGTTGCCAACAATGATGTTGCCGGACTGTAAGTATTTGTCGTTAAAGGAAAAATCTGTGGCGACACCACCAGCTTCCTGCACCAGCAACACGCCAGCGGCAATATCCCATTCCTTCACGCCGATTTCCCAGTACGCATCCAGACGACCGCAGGCCACATAAGCCATGTCCAGTGCGGCGGCTCCGGCGCGGCGGATACCTGCTGAGTCGGCACAAACGGCTTTAAACATGCCCAAATAGGGTTCGATGTTTTCCATGGTTTTAAATGGAAAACCCGTGCCAATCAGGGCGCCGCGCATACTGCTTTGTTTGGTGACCCGGATTTTGCGATTGTTCAACATAGCGCCGCCGCCGCGTTCGGCAGTGAAGAGTTCGTCGCGGCTAGGGTCGTAAATCACACCCAACTCTAGTTTATTTTTGTTTTTTAGCGCTATAGACACGGCATATTGTGGAAAGCCGTGTAAAAAATTAGTGGTGCCATCCAAAGGGTCAATTATCCAGGTGTAGTCGTTACCTTTGTGTTCGCCGCTTTCTTCGGCCAGAATGCCATGCTCGGGAAACGCGGCGCGAATGACTTTGATAATTTCCTGCTCGGCGGCCCGGTCAACCTCGGAGGCGTAGTCATTACGGCTTTTTTGATCGATAGTGAGTTTCTCGATATTTTGTGAAGAGCGTTGGATTAGGTCGCCGGCGTTCCGCGCTGCGCGGACGGCAATATTAAGCATCGGATGCATAGATCGAATTGAAAATGAGCAGTTAGAAAACTCGGATAGGATAGCAAATTTTGCTAGAATCGCTGCTTTTTTAGCCGCAGAGGCCGGGCATTGCTATCACATTTTAAAGTGGTTTTAGTGGAGACTTCCCATCCCGGCAACATCGGTGCGGTGGCTAGAGCCATGAAAAATATGCAGATGGACCAACTGCGCTTGGTGTCTCCAAAAAGCTTTCCGCATGCCGATGCCACGGCCAGAGCGTCCGGGGCCGACGATGTGCTTAGATCTGCAACTGTCTTCGGTTCTTTACAAGATGCTATTGCCGATTGCCAGGTAGTATTGGGCTCCAGCGCACGCGATAGAACCATCAGCTGGCCAAGCTTGACTGCCAGGCAAACCGCCGAAAAATGGGTAGGCGCATCACCGGAGCAAAATATCGCCTTGGTGTTCGGCCGGGAAAATTCCGGCTTAAAAAACCATGAATTGGACTTATGTCATTATTTGTTGCGAATTCCGTGCAACACAGAATATAGCTCGCTGAACTTGGCGGCGGCAGTGCAAGTTGTGTGCTACGAGCTATTCGTCGCATCCGGCCAGGAAATGGTCAGCAATGTGGGCGATATGGGTGAAGAACCTCTGGCGACAGCCGAACAGATGGAAGCCTTTTATGTGCATCTCCATCAGACCATGGCGGATATTGGTTTTCTGCACCCGGAGCGTTCTAAATCAATCATGCGTCGCTTGCGGCGCATCTTTAATCGGACCCAGCTTGATACCAAGGAGCTGGATATCCTGAGGGGCATACTGCGCTTCTCACAAAATCACAACGCCAAATAAACCCATGCTGGCCAGACTCAAAGAAGATATTAACTGCGTATTTGCCCGGGACCCGGCCGCGCAGTCGGCTTTTGAAGTGATAACCACCTACCCCGGCTTTCACGCCGTACTGATTCACCGTTGCAGCCACTGGTTATGGTTGCGTGGCTTTAGGTGGGCCGGTCGTTATGTATCGTTCTTGGGCCGGTGGCTAACCGGTATCGAAATTCATCCCGGCGCGCAAATCGGCCGGCGGTTCTTTATCGACCATGGCATGGGGGTGGTGATCGGTGAAACTGCCGTGATTGGGGACGATTGCACGCTATACCATGGCGTGACCTTGGGTGGCACCAGTTGGAACAAGGGTAAGCGCCACCCGACCCTGGGCAATGGCGTGGTAATAGGGGCTGGGGCCAAGGTGCTGGGACCGATTGAGGTCGGCGATGGGGCGAGAGTCGGTTCGAATTCGGTAGTAGTAAAATCGGTGCCAATGGGGGTGACGGTAGTTGGGATTCCCGCACATATCGTCGACCCCAAAGCCAAACAAGAAAAAGCCCGGCGCGATGCAATGGCACAGAAAATGGGTTTCGACGCATACGGCGCCACGGGTGATATGCCGGATCCTATCGCTAACGCTATCAATCTGATGCTTGACCATATCCATCAACTCGATAAACAAATAGCCGATATGCAACAGGTATTGAACGATGCCGGCATTAATTGCCATCGCCAGGCCATGTCGGCTTTGGATGATTGTGAAATTAAGGATAAGCAATAACGCTGTCAGGTATTTTCTGATACTGAATGCTCGAACGCTGGTCATCGGCGTGATTCAAACTGAGTAGCGTATGCTTTAAGCTTCTTGCAGAGTCGCGAGATTTCAACCCCGCAAATTCCCAACGAGTTCAAGCTGTAAAACGCTTGATCTGTCCTCAGAATTGAAAAATATGTGTTACAGCTTGTCTGTGTTTAATACCTCAAGAACCACTTACGATTGAATACTTGACCAAATTACTGGGTTTATTTATAGTCAGCATTATTTTCATTAGTTTGTAAGGGGTTTGAAATGCGGCTTACCACAAAAGGGCGTTACGCGGTCACCGCGATGCTGGATTTGGCTTTTCACAGTCAAGCCAACCCGGTGACTTTGACTGACATTGCGACTCGACAAACCATCTCCTTGTCTTATCTTGAACAATTGTTTGCTCGTTTACGCAAGGCCGGCATGGTGAAAGGTGTTAGAGGGCCCGGCGGCGGGTACACACTTAGTCGCAGTGCCCGGGAAATTAATATTGCCGACATTATCGAAGCAGTCGACGAACCTGTTGATTCGACCAAATGCGGTGGTAAAGCCAATTGCCACAACGATGAACCTTGCCTGACCCACGATTTATGGATGGGCTTGAGCGAGCAAATTCGCGCTTACTTAAAAGAAATCAGTCTTGGGCAGTTGCTAGAGCGCGATTTTGTCAGTGACGTGGCAAAAAGACAGAGCAAACAAGTCGAGCATGTCATCGAAATGCAACCTCGGCAGGAAAAACGCATCGCGTAATGATCTATCTGGATCATAACGCCACCACCCGTTGTGACGAGCGAGTGGTGGAAGCGATGTTGCCCTATTTGCATGGCATGTACGGCAATCCATCCAGTTTGTATAAGCTTGGCCGCATAGCCCGCAGCGCTATCGACACCGCCAGGGAACAAATCTCCGGGCTGATAGATGCACCAGGAGCGCAGATTGTATTTACCAGCGGCGGCACTGAAGCAAATGCGTTGGCACTAGCCAACGCCCGTGAACGCGGGCTGGCAATTTCTGCAATCGAACACCCCTCCATTTTCGAAAACGCCGCATACTTCCGGCAGTGTTTTCGCAACTTGCAAACGCTTGAGGTGGATGGCGATGGAACAATTCCCTTACTCGCTCTGGACAAAGTAAATTGGCAAGCCGGCGACATGGCGTCGGTGATGTTGGCGAATAATGAAACCGGCGTTGTTCAAGACCTTGCAGCCATCGCCGAACGTTTAGCTGAACGCGGAGTCAACCTGCATACCGATGCCGTCCAGGCCTTGGGTAAAATCTCATTTTCGTTCAAAAAGCTGGGCGTTAAATTGATGAGTTTATCCAGCCACAAAATATACGGGCCAAAAGGTTGCGGGGCATTGGTCGTTGCAGAAGATTTTGTTTTAAAGCCCTGGCTGCGCGGCGGCGACCAGGAGCATGGCTGGCGGGCTGGTACGGAAAACGTGGCGGCGATAGTGGGTTTTGGTAAAGCAGCCGAGTTGGCTAAGACAGAAACAGACGCAAGACAAGCTCGCATGCTGGCGCTGAGAAAGCGTTTGGAGCAAGCTCTAGACACCATTCCGGGCTTGGTGATCTTTGCCGAACACGCCCCAAGATTGCCGAATACCGTGCAGTTTGGTATCCCCGGCATTAGCGGCGAAATGTTGTTAATGCAGTTGGATCAGCGCAATATCGCGGTTTCCAGTGGCTCCGCCTGCTCGGCGTCGTCCGGCGAAATCAGCCCGGTGTTGACGGCTATGGGAGTGGAAGCCTCCTTGGCTAAATCGGCTATCCGCGTCAGTTTGGGTAAAGACAACCAAGAAACCGAAATCGATCAATTCGTCGATGTGTTAAAAACATTGATAGCAAATTAATTAGGAGAATGAGCAATGGCTATTACCGTCACCGAAAGTGCCGCCCGGCAAATCCAAAAACAGTTACAAAAGCGCGGCACAGGCTTAGGCTTGAGATTGGGCGTGAAAACATCCGGATGCTCAGGGTACGCCTACGTGTTGGATTATGCCGATCAGGCCGAAGCTGATGAGGTGGTATTCGATCAACACGATGTAAAAGTACTGGTTAAACAGGCTGATCTGGATAAATTGAGCGGCATTGAGCTGGATTATGCGAAGGAAGGTTTTAACGAGGCCTTTAAATTCAACAACCCCAATGTAAAAGGCACCTGCGGTTGCGGGGAGAGTTTTTCGGTTTAGCGGATAAAAACGCCGGCTTTGCAATCTCAATAAAGCCGGCGTCATCGGCGCTTACTTCATATTAGCGCCGCAATTTCCTTCCATTTTTTTACCGTCAGCGGCTTTGTCGGCGGCTGGAGCGGCCGGTTTGTTACCAGCACACTTGCCTTCGGTAGCGGCTTTGCTATCAGTGCTTTTTTTCATCATGGACGCACCGCATTTCCCTTCTCCGCAAGAACCGTCTTTCATTTTATCGGCACCCGCTTCAGGTTTCGCTTCGGCAGTCAGCATATAGCCTGAGCTCAACTCAGACAAAGCAAACGGGTTGCTGTCAGCTTGAGCAAAATTGCCCGCCAGCGTTGGCAGCAGAGATGCGCCGATTGCAATGGCGAACGGGGTTTTGTTGATTTTCTTCATACTATCTCCTGTGGAAAAAACGAATTGTTCTAATAATCGGTTTGCAACCGGAGCCCTGCATTTCCGGCAACTGGCCTGTTGTTAATATCACAAAAAAGCCTTGTAAAGTAAAGGCAGGAAGATTACGCCAATCGGCAGTATACTCTCGCCCGAAACGACTTATTTCCGCAACCCGCCTATACGCTATCCGGCACAACCATGACTTCGAAAACACCGATTGCCCAACTGGGAGCCGAGGTATTGCGGCAGCAGGCGCAGCTTGTTGACGACTTTGCCTGCCCGGAGTTCCATAAACTGATTGAAACCCTGCATGAGACTATGCTGGAGGCTAATGGTGTCGGCATAGCCGCCCCGCAATTGGGTGCTTCCCGGCAAATTATGATCATCGCTTCCCGGCCGACAGCCCGTTATCCCCATGCTCCGGAAATGCCGCCGATTCTGATGGTCAATCCAAGTTTTAAGATTGTCGATAACTCATTGCATAAAGACTGGGAAGGCTGTTTAAGCGTGCCGGGTATCCGGGCGCTAGTGCCGCGTTACCGGGCTATCGAAGTGCAATATCAAGATCAGCAAGGTGAAACCTACCGCTTAGCCTTGCAGGATTTTCCAGCCCGCGTCTTCCAACACGAGTTCGATCATCTGTTGGGATTGGTCTATCTGGATAGGGTGGAAAATAACCAAGATATTATTGCCGAGACCGAATTTTTCAAACGCATCGCCGCATAGGAGCCAACTGAATGAAGTTTGTGTTGTTGTTAATGGGCCTATTAACCAGTTACAGCAGTATGGCTGCGCCGCCGTTGTCTTTCAGCCAAGTGGCGCCGGGCATCTATCTGCATACCTCAGCGCATCATTGGCCGGATCGAGATAATCACGGCGAGATTGCCAATATCGGCTTTATTGTTGGTGAGCGCTGCGTAGCGGTGATCGATAGCGGCGGCAGTCCACAGCAGGGTGCCGCGTTGCGAAATACCATCAAGCAAGTGACCACCAAACCGGTTTGCTATGTGATCAACACCCATGTGCATCCCGACCATATCTACGGCAATATCGCTTTCAAGGAACCGGGCGTGCAGTTTGTCGGCCACCATAAGCTGGCGCGGGCCATGGCCACGCGCGGCGACCATTATCTCGGTCGCGCGGCGGAATTGCTGGATATTCAAGTTAATCACGACAACATTATTCCGCCCGATATAGAGGTGAATGACAGCATGACCCTGAACATCGGTAATCGTGAACTGCTGCTGACCGCCCATCCCAGTGCGCATACCGATAACGATTTAAGCGTCTACGACAAGACCACCGATACTATGTGGCTAGCGGATCTGTTGTTTTTAGAGCATATCCCGGTGATAGACGGCAGCATCAAAGGCTGGTTGTCTGAGATTGAGTGCTTGGAGAAAAATCACTATAAATTAGTGGTGCCCGGCCACGGGCATTTGGTGAAAGATTGGCCGGCTAGTCTACAGCCGCAAAAAGCCTATTTGAACAGTCTAGCTACCGAAGTAAGGGCTATGATCAAACAGGGCAAAACCCTCGAGCAGGCTGTGAATACCGTCGGCCTGCCTGCTAAAAAAAATTGGCAGCTATTTGAACAATTCCACCGCAAAAACGTGACCATCGCGTTTGCCGAGCTGGAATGGGAAGATTAAACAAAGGAGATTAAAAGCATGCACAAACCTTATAACGCTATTTTTCTGCTGGCTTTAATGATTTTGCCGGCCATCGCGATTGCCGAAGGTGACGACATTACTTGGAACACGGTTTTGAGAAGCCAGTTTTTCGCCGGTAAAAATATCGACGAAGCCAATGCGGTTATCGAATTGGATGCTCCTTACCGGGCGGAAGATCCGGCGATTGTGCCGGTTAAAGTCACCAGCAAATTTGCGCAAAGCAAAGATAAATACATCAAAAAAATCTGGCTGTTCGTCGATAAAAACCCGTTCCCATTTGTCGGTGAGTTCGAGTTCTTTCCGGAGAGCGGTAAAGCCGATTTGGCTTTGCGAGTGCGCGTCAATACCTATAGCGACATTCGCGCGGTTGCCGAAACCAATGACGGCAAGTTCAGCATGACCAAAAAATTTGTCAAAGCCAGCGGCGGCTGCTCTGCACCGATCGGCGCTGATCTGGATGAAGCCATGAAGCGGCTGGGCAAAGTTAAGTTTCGGCTTGACGACGGCATTCAAAGCGGCCAACCGGCCTTGACGCAATTGATGATCAGCCACCCCAACCTCACGGGCATGCAGATGGATCAAATGACCCGATTCATCCGAAAATCGCACTTTATCGATCAACTAAAAGTGACTTTTAACGACAAGCCCGTGCTTAACGCCAAAATCGATATTGCGATCAGCGCCGATCCTAATTTCCGCTTCTACTTTGTGCCGGATAAAGCCGGCGAGTTAAAAGCCGAATTTACCGATGTATCCTGTGAATCGCCCACCAGCCGAAACGTTTGCAATAAAGGCGGTAGCTACTCGCAAAGTTACACGGTAAGCCCTTAATGACCCGTTCGCCAATCAGAGGCATTTTGTTGGGATTGGGCATGCTGGTATTTGCCGGCGATGCGCTTGCGCTGCGCTGCGGACATAAACTGGTCCAGGTGGGTGATTATAAAGCCGAAGTCTTGGACAAATGCGGGGAACCGGATTCGGTCGAACAGCGCAGAGCAATCCGCGGCAGCCGCTTACGGCATCCCTACGGCGCGTTGGAGATAGATCAATTCGAAGAGGTGCTGATCGAAGAATGGATTTACAACTTCGGGCCACGCAAGTTTCAGCAGCTGCTTGAGTTTGAAGATGGGGAGTTGAAAAAAATCAGCAATTTGAGTTACGGATACTAAATCGCAAGGTTTTCAACCCTGACCTAAACCAAAAAAGCCCCCGCCGAGAAGGCGGGGTTAGCAGGATTGCCACAGGAGAGCACATCTCACCGAGTTTTCGGTAAACCATCAAACTATCTTGCAGTCGTTACACACTACATACCGTGCTGAGCCGGGACGCTGAAACTGCCGAAATGCATCGGCGCACCGGGCATTAACAGATTCTCTTGCACCGCCAGCCTGGGTTTTTGCCAATACCCAGCCGCCGCCGGCCTTCCCAGGAAATAACCTTGCAGTAATTTGCCGCCGGCATCCAACGCAATATCCAGCTGTACTTCGTTTTCGATGCCCTCAATGATCGCTTGCGCGCCCAAGGCCTGGATGATTTCGATTAATTTGGGCAGCACCCGGCGGATCTTGGCATCGGTTTGCGCTTGATGGATGATGCTTAAATCCAGTTTCACAAAGCTGGGCGATAAGCGCCACAACCGGTCCAAATTGGAATGCCGGCTGCCGAAGTTATCGATAGCCACCTGGAAGCCGCGGTCGCGGTAATTGTCCACCGCTTCCAGCAACTGTTGATCGGCTTCCACCGCGTTTTCCATGATCTCCAGCACCACCCTTGTAGTCGGCACCGAATGCAGATGCAGAATGTGTTCGAATACCTTGCCGTGCGTATTCACGCTGACCAGCAATTTGGGATGTACGTTTAAAAACAGCAAGCCCTTGTCCGCCGGCAGATTCAGATAATTCAGCATATGCAGGGTTCTAGCCACCCTATCCAGCTTCACCAATTTGCCCTGATTGTCCGCCCAACTGAACGCAAAATCCGGGCCCACGGCTTCCAAGCCGGTGGAGGTGCGCAGCAAGGCTTCGTAGCCAAGCAATCCCTGGGATTTGCCGGCATCGAATATCGGTTGAAACTCGCTGCGCAATTTCAGGCCTATGAATCGGCTCAGCACTTCCTGTTGCTCGATTTCCAGTTTGAATTCGTCCAGATCCAGATACAAGGCCCGTTCCAGATCGTCACGGAGCAATTCGATGGTATTTTCCACCATGGCTACACCCTCCTCTGCCTAAGCGTTCTTAGCGCCCGTAAATTTTGTCAAACACGCCGTTATCGTCGAAGTGTTCTTTTTGAATCAAGCCCCAGCCACCCAATTGGCCTACGCTGACCAGTTCCATGGTCGGGAATTGTTTGGCGTATTTAGCTGCGATGTCTTTGTCGGTGGGCCGGTAGAAGTTTTTGGCGATAATCTCTTGGGCTTCTTTGGTGTAGAGATATTTCAGGTATTCGATCGCCAGATCCTGGTTACCATTCTTTTTTGCGACCGTTTCGATCACCGCGACCGGCGGTTCGGCCAGGATGCTGAACGGCGGGGTAACGACTTCGAATTTATCGGCGCCGAATTCTTTGAGCACCAAATACGCTTCGTTTTCCCAGGTGATCAACACGTCGCCGATTTCGCGTTCGGCAAAAGTAGTGGTGGAGCCGCGCGCACCGGAGTCGAGTACCGGCACGTTTTTAAACAGCTTCTCCACAAAAGCCTTGGCGGCGTCCTTGCTGCCGTTTTTCTTTTCCGCAAAGGCCCAGGCTGCCAAGTAGTTATAGCGGGCACCGCCGGAGGTTTTCGGGTTGGGGGTAACGACGGAGACGCCGTCCTTGATTAAATCGTCCCAGTTTTTAATGGCTTTGGGGTTGCCCTTGCGCACCAGAAATACGATAGTCGAGGTGTACGGCAGGCTGTTGTTGGGCAGTTTGCCTTGCCAGTCTTTGGGTAACAGATTGGCTTTCTCGTGAATTTGATCGATGTCGCCGGACAGAGCCAAGGTCACCACGTCGGCTTCCAGGCCGTCGATCACGGCGCGGGTTTGCTTGCCGCCGCCGCCGTGTGATTGCTGGATACTAACGTCTTCGCCGGTTTTGGTTTTCCAATATTGGGTAAACAGTTGGTTATATTCTTTATACAACTCGCGGGTCGGGTCGTAGGAGACGTTCAGCAGGGTGCGTTCGGCCAGCGCATTGCCGCTGAGGGCCAGGGCGATGCCGAAGAGTAAGGGCTTGAAGGTATGGGTGAATCTCATGGGTGCTCCTGAAAAAAAGTTATCGATCTGCTTGCGGCAAGCTGAATGTTGGTTGGCCACGGGGCTTATGCTACGCAAAGCCGATAACCAACAAAAACGATATAATTAGAATTAAATATCTTATATTGCGATATTTGATTCCGGATACAGGCAACCCTGACGCATGGCCAGGTTCAACGTAAACCAAGGTTTTCAGGAAAATTCCGGCAAAGCGGCGAGTAAGGCGTTCGCCGGCTTTGGTGCCATACCAGAACAAAAAGCAGCGGGAAGCCCAAGCCTCCCGCCGATGAGCAAGGTCAAACCACAGCTATCTTACGCCGCCCTACCTTCGCCAATCCGGCCAGTACACTGCCGAATAACCAAACGGCGCCGGGAACCGGCACTTGCGAGACGGTGATGGTATTGCCCGCCAGAGAAAAATTCAGGGTATCGGAGCTCAAGGTAAGCCGATAGTCGCCGTGATCGCGGGCGGGAAGCCCGGTCGGTAAGGTCAAGTTGTCGTTAGTATTGATACCGGCGACGGCTTCACTGGTCGATAAGGTGTAATCGGCCACCAGGTATAAATAATTACCGGCTTGCAAGGTGACGTTAAACGCCGGATCACGTAAGAAAAGCGAACCATCCGCCGAACCGTCGGTATTTGTCAAAATCGGCTGATTGCTGCTATCAGGGCAGTGATTGCCATCGGAATCGTCGCAACGCGCCAACATGTCGCCGGCATCCAGCAAGCCGTCATCCCGGTAGATATAAGTATCCGGATCCAGAAAAGTAATTTCACCGTCGTTGTTCAGGTCGACTTCCTGATAACCGGCGGTGGATGTTTGCTTTTGCGTAGCCTCATAAGCCAACACATCAACTTTGAATGTACCGCCGCTAAGCATATTGATTTTCCAAGTGTCGTAAGTAGTACCGCCGCTTACTTTATAAATGGTGCCTGACACTTGCAGTGTATTTGCTTGGGCCTCGGCAAAGAGCGCACACCCCGCCAATCCGGCGACACCGATTGATTTTATTAGTTTATTCACGATTACAACCTTTATGTTGATTGAAGTTAGAGCGCGTAGGGATCTTGATTTTAGGAACCTCTAAAAATTCGCCGTTCCCACGTCTTTGAAAGCAGGTAGGCCGCGGCGTACTTAGTTTGCTAAGTCGCCTATAGAAACGAGTATGAATTATTGGAAGTCCTTCATGGTGTTAGCCGTTTCCACGCCTATGGCTAAGCACGGCGATCCCTATACAATATTCAGACCACAAAACATTTTTGTTTAAATACAGAAAGATACGTAGATGACCAGTATTAATGTGCGGTGAATTTTCCGTGAAATAACTTACGCACAAAGTTATTTGCCACAATTTATGCCCTTTGGGTATCTGCATAGGCATGACGGATTTTTTGGTTTAGCTGAAGCCACTTATTAACAAGGCCCACAAATATCGTCGCTCCGGCCAACGCGGGAATAGCGGAACCCGGTATTTTAAGGGTCTACTGAATAAGGCAAAGAGAGGGCGCGCAGCCGCTGATGAAAACTGCTTGGGCAGAGGTTCATTCAATCAGAAAACTTCGGTATTACATCGTTTCCCGCGCACCAGCCAGCCAAACCCGCCGAGTACGGAAAGAAACAGGGAAAGCGCCCCCGGCAAAGGCACCGGTGCCGATTGCAGCGGGCTCATATGCCAGGCCAACGCATAATCCCAGCTGAACGGACTGGCTTCGCCGGATTTGACCCGCAATTCGTAGTCATGACCGGTGACCAATCTAAGCCACAGGTTCTCGCTGTTGTCGGCGCTGCTCGCCGAGAAAGCGGCGATGTTTTGCGCCGTGGCGTCGAATAACTCCAGATTCAGATCGTATAAAGTGGTTGTTAGATTCAGATCGTTCGATACCCCAAGGTTCCAAACCAAAGACGCCTGCAAATTCAAAGCCGTCGCGGCGGCGAATTTGTATGTCGCCAAACTATTACTAGCCAAGCCGCCGAACGCCGTATCGACATCGAATCCGGCCAAGCCGATGCCGTTTGCCGCACCGCCATCTTCCAGGCTATCTTGTTCGCCACCGGCGATGATTTGGTAACTATGCAAAATATTCAGTTGGCCGGCACCGAATCTATCATCCAGGCCGTTCAGTGTTTGATGCCCGCTGCGGCGATAGTCGACGATGTTGTCCGTGGTTGAAGTATTCTGCGTCGCTCTGTCGGCACCCGCCAGCAACGCAGCTTTAACGGTTTCGGCGCGTTCAGCGTTGTAAACGGTTCCCACGCCCTCAATATTAATCGATCCCTGCGATAAATTAGCCCCACCCTTGTGGCCGGTCTCAACTAATAACGCGGCAGCAGCGGCTACTATGGGTGTGGCTCCGCTAGTGGTAGTTTGCGGCGCCACTAAATCGGGGCGCGTCCGCCCCGATATATATAACGAGTCAACCGCATCGGATCCTCTATCCTGCCTACCGTCCGTGCGCCCTACCGCAATTGCATTGTAAGCGCTGCCCAACAGCGGCGAGTCGCTGAGGCCATTGTGCATACCAACCACCTGGATGAATTGGTTGCGCTGCACCTGTCGATCAACCAAACGCAGAATCATCGCCGTTTCCGGCACGGTGTCGCCTTTGCCGACCCAGCTGTGGTTAGCAATCCGACTGGCGTTGAAGGGAGCCAAGGCCGTTGGACTAATCAGACTATCGATCCAGGCGTTGGCATCATAACTGGCGATGTTGCCGATGCCGTTGGCAATGGAATCCTTACCGTAAAATCTGGCACCGACGCTGTCAGCATGTCCCGATGGTGCGGTACTGGCTTTTTTTCCCGGAAAACTGAATGTCTTACCGGCGAATTGGGTGTTACGAATATTCGGCGCATAGATGGGGTAATCCGAGTGATCCCGCGATTCGACTAATGATGCTTCGGCGTGAACCACATTGACACCAGCGCCGGTCGGCGTGTTTGCACCTAATTGCGTGAGCAAGGCTTGATAGCCGATGTCGGCTTTGTAATCAGCGGCGACAGCGGATGCGAAAAACAACATCGGAAACAGATAAAACCCAGGCTTTTTAGTCATTGTTATCACCCTTTTAATCGCTTGAACTGCGGTCAACGCTATCCGGTCGTTCCGAAAATTACCGCGCAGCAAGCGGGATAAAACTGGCCGTCCGACTCGTGGCGGCACCGGAATGTGGCGCGCACTGAGCGCATCTAACGTCCCAGCACTGGATATGCCGGTCAACCGCAACTATAGACCAGATACCAAGTCTTGCCGGATGCGCGTTGTCCGTTGATTTTGGTGATTACAGCATTCCGGAAGGGAAGGCTCTGAATGCCCGGTGTAGATTGTTCCTAACCTTGGAAATTGCGGCGGCCGCATGAAGAATGGGACTCCCGCCTGCGCGGGAGCGACGATGTTTGAGGGCCGAGTTAATTCGCGATTAATGAATGCGAATCAGATAGCCGTCGGTTTTTTCACAACCGGGTTTGCTGTGCGCGGTAACACTCAAGCGCGCAAATCCACTTTCTATAGGTCTATCCACTTTGCCCTTTATCTCCAAGCGGCCGCTAGGTTGTTGGGTGATTTGCAGTTGCTTTGGGGTGAAATGGTATTTGGTTTCGCCGGCACTCACGTTAACCACCACCGATGTCAGTGTGGTGTTGGCGGAAGCCATCAACGAAAACTCGCTGAACGATTGCAAATATTTATTGGTTGCCGGTTGAAACTCCGAAAACACCGGTTTATCGCAGTGCTGAGAACTCTGGCTGCTGCCGTAGGCATGTGCCGCAGTGCCGCTCAAACTCAACAAAGTGGCGGCGGCAATTTTTAATAGCGTGATCATTATTTTCTCCGAGGCGTGGTTATAAGAATAGTTATACCCTTAGCTTACCAATAAAACCGCACATTGCTGGCGTTCAATTCAATCAAGCAAACGCCAGCGCCCCCTTTACGGCTGGCACGCTTATGCATACTCAATTATAAACCCGGCCCTGTTTAACACGGGTACACCGTTCGGGCTGAGCGCGTCGAAGCCTTATGCCGCGCGTCCTTCGACACACTCAGCCCGAACAATATTTAAGGTCCGGGTCAATAAAAAGTGTGACGAAAAGCACACATATAGTTCTTATGAAAACAAATTAAGTTCTAATCAGAACCATAGTCTGGTAGACTTTACCCACACTATCAATTGAAACGAAGCTTTCGAAACATAAGTTCGTTTTGATCCTGAAGTGCCGAGGCGCAAGCCGCTATCGATTTATTTTTTCTGGTTTACCGAGGCTAACATCATGATGTCATGCAAAAAATTCATAACTTTCTCTATCGCAATCTCCCTTATCAGCGCGCTGAGTTTTCCGGTCTCCGCGGCGACTTTTAGCCACGAAGAAGTAAGAGCTGCTCTGGAAAGCACCATTTCCAAAGTCAAAGCGTCCATCTCCGCAGTAGAAAACGGTGCAGACAAGGAAACGGTAGCTGAGCTGGTCAGCCATGCCAAGCAACAGCAAAAAGACATCGAGAACAACGATCTCGAAGTCAAACGCCAGCATGCCGGCAAACGCCTGAATACCGCCTGGAAAGCAGCCCGCGGCGGCGATTTGCAATTGGCCGGCGAATCCTTGAAAGACGCTTTAAGTCGCTACGAGGAAATGCACACGCTTTATATTTCCAGCCATTAAGCCGCGTAAAACCGCCGGTTGAGCCACGCCTCAAAGGGCCGAGCGGCGCACAAAATCGGGGCGTTTTGTGTACAAATTGGACACAGGCTAGAGCATTGTAGGGCTCAAGCTGTATGTAAAGACTGCCATTTACGACCCGCATTGCGGATAACGCCGGCGCATTTGATGCGCGTGCGTCGGCCTTGGACCTATGGACCAAGCGTTTTCTTACCTCCGAAAAGAAAAACGTGACAGTTAACTTGTTCGCCAACTGGCGAAGCGGTGATGCGGGTCTTTTTTATATCGAATTAATGGCGCAAAAGTTGCTGATTTTTTTATGTCGAACCAGGGTTCTCTATTCTCGCCTGGCTCGATGCGGCAAACGTCCGTGCACCAACCCAAGTCTTGCCGAAGCGTATCACTTGAACCTTGCATCCTAAACAGGAGATCGCAATCATGAAAAAGCTCTTCATCGCTCTATCCATAACCGTTGGCATTGCTATCTTGATGTTCGCGGTATTCAATCCCAGACTGTCTTCCTACAATTCGCAAAACGACATTTCCTATTCCGATTTCATCAAGGATGTGCGCAGCAAATCCGTTGCCGAAGTAGTGATCGACGGCAGATCCATCGACGGCCGCCGCCATAACGGCACCCGCTTTGCCACTTACAACCCTGGTGATGCGCGGATCATAGACGATCTTTTGGAATATGACGTCAAGATCAAAGTCGAGCGGCCTGAGACGCAGTCCACCCTGACGCAACTGTTATTCTCTTGGGCCCCCACTTTGCTGCTGATCGGGGTATTGATCTATTTCATGCGTAAGCAGCAACAGGGTGCCGGCGCGCAAAACGGCTTTGGTAAAAGTCGGGCCAAATTGATGACTGAAGATCAAGTTAAGATACGTTTCAATGATGTGGCCGGCGCCGAGGAAGCCAAACAGGACGTGGCTGAAATGGTCGATTTCCTGAAAGATCCGGGCAAATACGAAGCTTTGGGCGGCAAAATTCCGCGCGGCGTGTTGATGGTGGGCCCTCCCGGTACCGGTAAAACCCTACTGGCTCGAGCGATTGCCGGCGAGGCTGGCGTACCGTTCTTTTCCATCTCGGGTTCCGACTTCGTGGAAATGTTCGTCGGTGTCGGCGCCTCCAGGGTGCGCGACATGTTTGAGCAAGCTAAAAAGCGCGCGCCCTGCATTATCTTTATCGATGAAATCGACGCCGTCGGTCGCCAGCGCAGTAGCGGCGGTAATATCGGCGGCGGCGAAGAACGCGAACAAACTCTTAACCAGTTATTAGTGGAAATGGACGGCTTCAGCGGCAACGAAGGGATTATCGTCATCGCCGCGACCAACCGGGTCGATGTGCTGGACAAAGCTTTGCTGAGGCCGGGCCGTTTTGATCGCCAAGTGCAAATCGGCTTGCCCGACATCAAAGGCCGCGAACAAATTCTCAAAGTCCACGCCACCCGCGTTCCCTTGGCGGACGATGTGAATATCACCGACCTGGCGCGCGGCACACCGGGTTTTTCTGGCGCCGAACTGGCCAATCTGATTAACGAAGGCGCCTTGTTCGCGGCCCGTAACAACCAGCGGGAAGTGACCATGCACAACCTGGACAGCGCCCGGGACAAAGCCATCATGGGCGCGGAGAAACGCACCATGATCATGAGTCGCGAGGATTTGCTGATGACGGCTTACCATGAAGCCGGCCACGCCATCGTCGGCCGTTTGATGCCTGAGCACGACCCGGTTTACAAAGTCAGCATCATGCCGCGCGGCGGCGCGCTGGGTATTACCATGTTTCTGCCGGAACACGACCAATACAGTGCCTGCAAAGATAAACTGGAGGGCCAAATTTCCAGCCTGTTCGGCGGCCGGATTGCCGAGGCTTTAATTTACGGCAAAAACAAAGTTACCACCGGCGCCTCTAACGATATACAACGCGCGACTCAATTGGCGCGCAATATGGTCACTAAGTGGGGCTTATCCGATCGCTTGGGCCCCATGGATTGCGGCGACAACGACAGCGGATTTATGGGCTCGACCAAACCGATGTCCGAGCAAATGGCCCGCCTGATCGATCATGAAATCAGACAAACCCTGGCGAATAACTACAGACGCGCCGAAGCCATCCTGAAATCGCATATGGATATTCTGCACAATATGGCGCAAGCCTTGCTGGATTGGGAGACGCTGGACAAATATCAGATCGACGAGCTGATGCAGGGCCGCAAGATCGCACCACCCAAGGCAGCCCAGCCGGCAAAACGGCACTGCGACAACGGCAAATCGCCCAGGCCGACGACTGAAACGGTCGCTCCTATCGGCAAAATACCGGCTTTGTCGTGATCTCAAGATCTGACATATCCTTCGCACAGCAAATTTCGGCAGATCCTCTCCCTCCCCGCCGGCAGGGGTTGGGCGAGGGATTAAAAAGCTGAAATTTGACGTGCGACGACTTTATAAAACTTAACTAAACAAATGAACTGTTTCTCGCCGGCCCCAAATAAATGATAGAGTCGGTTTTAAACAATACAGCAATGACCAGGGGATTTTTTCCAAATTAGAGTGATTCGACAACCCAATAAACGCTTGAAAAAATTCGTTTCCAATTCGGCAATATTGGCGTACTTAGCGCCAAGCTATCGTAGCGCGGCGACTGCAACATTGACAGTGTTGACAGCCTGCAGCGTGCCGACGCCGCTACCGCATGCAGAAAACACTCCGCCAGTCCCTGCCCAGTCGGCTGTATCTTGGCGCGCTTATCAAACCCAAAACCGGCCGCCAGCACCTGATACATCCAGTCCCAGCGCTGTGGACGCCGGAATCGATACCCAACAAACCTACGATTTGCCGGCCTTGGTGGATTTGGCCTTACGCACCCATCCGGAAACCCAGATTAGCTGGGAGGAAGCGAAAGCCGCCGCCGCGCGCCTGGAAAGAAATCGCAGTACCTGGTATCCAACGCTAACGGCAATGGCCTTTGGCCAACATTTTACCAGCAGCTTTCCCATCCCCGGCAGCGCGCTGGTCAGCAACGGTTACGCGGCGTTCGCCAGTCTGGATTTGGCATGGACCTTATTCGATTTCGGGCGCCGGGAAGCGTTGGTGGATGCCGGTGCGGAGCGTCTGAGCGCGGCTAATTTTGCCTTCGACCGTAAACACCAGGAAATTGCCTATCGGGTGACCAGCAGTTTTTTTGCCTATCAGGCCGCCTTGACCAAGGTGACGGCGGCGCAGCAAACGTTCGAGTCGGCCAAGACCAACGCCGACTCGGTGCAAGCTAAACTCAAACAAGGCCTAGCCACCAAGCCCGACTTGTTGCTGGCCTTGCAAGAGCAGGCAAAATCCAGTTATGACTTGCAAGATGCGCGTGGCTCGGTGACTCAGGCACGGGCCAATTTGACCACGAATTTGGGTATTTCGCCGGCATACAGCCTGCACTTGGTCGACCTCAGCCAGATGCCCTTACCCGCCGAACTGGCGCAATCGGTGGAAAAAATCGTCGATCAGGCCTTGGAACAGCGACCCGATTTGCTGGCGCGCCTAGCCGAATTGCGTGCCCGCGAAGCGGAAGTTAAAAAAGCCAGAGCGGAATTCTGGCCGAAAATATCGCTACGCGGCATGGTCGGTAATCAATATTGGGGCGACGTGCAGACCAAGCCGAGCGGCGGAGAGAATTATTCCGCCAACGCCATGGTCGATACGGCCATGTTGAATGTGGAATGGACCTTATTCGACGGTTTTGAACGCAGCAATGCGGTGCGGGAAGCCGAGGCCAAAAGGTCGGCATCCCAAGCCCAACTGGAGGCTTTGCGTCTGGAGATCATGCGCGACATCTGGAAAGCCTACGCCGACACCAAAACCGCGCTGGAAAAACGCGAGTTTGCCTTGGCGCTGTTGAAAGCCGCCGAAGAGTCCTATGCCGCCACCCAGGAATCCTATACACACGGCTTTTCGACGGTAATCGAACTGTTGTCGGCGCAAAAAGATCTGGCGCGGGCCCGTTTTACCGAAATCGACAGTCGGGCGGGCTTATTGCGTGCCGCCGCGACGCTGGTTTATGTGTCAGGCAAGCAAAACCAGGACGTGTCAAATGAGCCTTAAACGGCCGTCTTTCATGACCACACAGCCAGTAACCCCAAACCCATGCACCGGGATGGTCTTGAGCATGAATGAGCTTACAGTTATCATCGAATCCTAATTAGAACAATTATTTTCACATTATGTCCTCAGACTCTACCTTTCCAACCGTTTTGCGACAGTTACTCCGCACCCATCAAGCCTTTTTGTCTTATGCCGCAAGGCACGTTCACCGGCTTGAATTAACCTTGCCGCAATACGATGTCATCATCACGCTGGGCAAAACCGCCGGCATGCAGCCCAAGAAACTTGGCGAAGAAACTTTGATTACCAAAGGCACGCTCACCGGCGTAGTCAGCCGCTTGGAGGACAAGGGCCTGGTGGAAAGGTCGGCGTCAAAAAAAGACGGCCGCAGCCAGATCATCCGCCTGACCGATGCGGGCCGCGCCGTATACGAACAGACTTTCCCCGAGCATCTGGCCCATATCGGCCGCCTGTTCGACGATTACGCGCCCGAGGACATCGCAAAGCTGGAGGCGGATTTGCAGAGACTGCATGAAGCGGTCATCGCCGCTCGCGGCAATCATATCGAACAACTCGATGATGAATTCTAACGAGTACCGAAATCTTTATACGTTTGAAGTGAAGCTCACAATGATCTCCGGGCCATTACTTAAGTGGGCCTCTAAAAATAAAAACACCTCCTTCTCCTCACGGGAGAAGGTTGGGATGAGGGAATTAAAATCAATTACTTACCCCCCTCACCCTAGCCCTCTCCCTGAGGGCGAGGGAATGTTTAGAGGTTCCCTTAAAACGTTTTTCCCGGCGAGTCTCTCGTTTTTTCTGACCGCGTGTGATCCGCTGCTCAGTCTGCAAGGCTCGTTCTGGCCGGCCTGGATCATCTGCATCCTCAGTGGGCTTTTCGCCAGCATGCTGCTGATGTGGCAACTGGTGCACTATCGCCTGGCGCCCCATTTGGGACCGCCGCTGCTGATCGCGCCCAGCCTGTGGGCCTTATGCACCTTTGTCATCTGGTTGGTGTTTTATGCAGCATGAAAACGGCGAAGCCTGATGGAAAACAGTCAAAACGATAGCCCAGGGTTAAGCCTGAAAAACCGGATATTGCTCGGCCGCATCATTGGCATAGCCATCGTGCTGGGCGCGGTGGCAAGCGGCGCGCTGGTTTGGCATATCAACTATCAAAATCCCCGCACCAACGACGCGATGGTGCGGGCCAATATCGTCGGCATCGCCCCGGAAGTCAGCGGCCGTATAGTGGAATTGCATGTCGAGGATAACCAATACGTCAAACAGGGCGACTTGCTGTACGTGATCGACCCGCGCCCGTATCAGGCCAGATTGGATAAAGCCAAGGCTGAATTGCTGCTGGCGGAAAAAGAGGTGGATTCCCGGCGTGCCTCCAGCGGTTCCGCGGAAATCGCCATCGAACGCCTGGAACACCAGCGCGCCGCCGCCAATGCCGAAGTCAAAAAAATCGAGGCGGAAGACGAATATCTGCATAACTATCTGGAACGGCTGGAACCCTTGGCGGATAAGCAATATGTCACCACCGACCAGATCAAACAGGCGCGCTCGCGTTATGCGGCTTCGCGCGCCGAATTGGCGGATGCGAAAGCCAAAGAACTGTCGGCTCGTAGTGCCATCGAGGAAGCCAAGAGCGATAGCCGGCGAGCGGTATCGTTAGTCGCCCAGGTCGGCGACGTCAATGCCCGCATCGAAGCCGCCAGAGCCCTGGTCACCGCCGCCGAGCTCGATCTGGAATACTGTTACGTGCGAGCGCCTTTCAATGCCTACGTCACCAATTTGAATACCCGCGAAGGCGAATACGCCAAGGCCGGTACGCAAATGTTCGCTTTGGTCGATGACCGCCAGTGGTATGTGATCGCCGACTTCAAGGAAACTTATTTGCAGTCTATCAAACCCGGCCAGGAAGCCGAGGTGTTTCTGGTTGCTTATCCGGGCAAGCGCTTTCGCGGGGTGGTGACCGGAATCGGCTGGGCCAATTCGCCCGACAATATCAAACAGCATGGCGTGTTGCCGGAAGTGGATCGCACGCTGAACTGGGTCATTCTGGCTTCGCGTTTTCCGGTAAGAATCGAGATTAAAGAGCACGACCCCGAGCATCCGCTCCGTATGGGCATGACCGCGTTTGTGACGGTACTGAAAGCCACTACCGACGCAGCCGGTACAGCTCTGCCGCCGTCATGACCCGAGGCGACAGCCGGACTGGTTCAAGCACACAGTCAAAACCCAACCAGCTTTGGTTTGGCACCAGCCTGGGGCAATTCCTGACCGCCGAACTCAAAGATACACCGGCACGGCGCGTCGCAGCCCTGCGTTTATTCGTCGTCACCCTGACAATCGCACTCGTCAGCCAAACCTTGCACATCCCGCCGCTGGGGGCAATTTCCATCTTGATTTGCCTAAGCTACGACGCTTACGCCAATGCCGGCCAATCCCTGGCATTTGGCATACGCCAGCTCGGTTACCTGATAGTCACGACCTTGGTATCGGTATTGACGCTGATGCTGGCCGGCAACGACCCTTGGTTATTGTTGCCGCTGTCGTTCGTCATCTTGGCCTTGTCGCTGTTCCACGCCAGGCTGATCGCTTGGCATACGGGCATTGCGTTATGGTATTCGGTAGCGGTGCTGTACAGCCCCAACACGCCCGATGAAAATATTTACCATGCCTTATGGAACATCCCGATCATTGGCGTATTGGCGCTGGGAACCTGGACGGTCGTGCACCTGACCATCAAACCGCAAGACCCGCTGAAACTGTTAAAAGCCGAGATTGCCACGCAGTTGGCAGCGGTGGAATACATCTTCAGCGCCCGTCTGGCCGATGCCGGCGCGTATAGCCCCAGACCTGACGCCAGCATGCATGCCGCTGCCGGCAGCCTCGGCAAACTACTGGGTTTGCTGGCGAATGCCGAATTGATCCATCCCGGTTTGCACGAACGCCACCCGACTTACCGGGCACTGCTGTTGGAAATCGACGGTCTGCGGCAGTTGGCGGATTGGCTGAATCAGGTGTTGGCCGCGGAATATCGCGCCCAGCCGCTGACGCCGGAAAAATTAAATGTTTATCAGGCCTTACAAACCGCCTGCGCCAAGTTGCGGCAAGGCTTGGCGGAATCGCGCGATGTATCCGCAGACGTCACGGGCTTGTTAAACGAGGAAGTGTTGCAAGCTTATGCCCGAGAATCCAATCCTTCGCTGTTAACCGCCTTGTGGCGAGCCTTGCAACGCATTGCCGGTTTGATGCAGGCATTACATCAAACCGTAGATGTGGACAGTAAGGACATCGACCAGGAAGCCGGCGATAAGCCTGAAAATAGCTGGCTGCCGGCCTGTTTGGGTTACGAGTTTTGGGCTAGCCATGCCGATAGCGTGCAATTCGGTATCAAATTCTCGTTGGGCGCGATCCTGTGCATGCTGATCGTGGAAAGCCTGGACTGGCCCGACATCAACACCGCGATTCCCACCTGTCTGGTCGCGGCGCAAACCAGTCTCGGCGCCGACTACCGGCTCTCGCTGTTGCGGGTGACGGGCGCTGCTGTCGGCGGCATCTGCGCCTATTTTTACGTATTGGTCTTTCAATCTCAGCTCGATACCGTGGTCGGCTTTGCCTTCTCCACAGCGCCATTCTGGGCGTTGGCGGCCTGGATTACCGCCGGCAGCGAACGCATCGCCTACCTGGGCCGGCAGCTGGGGTTTTCGTTTGCGTTGTTTGTGCTGCACGATTTCGGTCAAGTCACCGATCTGTATCTGCCGCGCGACCGGGTCATCGGCATTTTGCTCGGACTGATCGTAATGGGCGTTATCGATTACGCGCTATGGCCGCGGCGCTCGACAGTGCTAGCGCGCCATCACAGCATTGCGGCGTTACGCACCCTTGCCAATTTCACCAGCCGCTTACCCGATGTCAGCCTGCTGTTTACTTACACCTTACCCTTACGGCTAGCGGCGGAAAAACAGCTGGCCGCCGCTCAAGACTTGTTGGCGCATGCGGTATTGGAACCGGATGCGCGCCTAGTCGAAAAAGTGCATGAACGGGCAGCATTGCGGGCTATTGTCAGGGACGCCGGCCATTTATCCGGTTTGTTACAAGTCCGCAAACGCTACCGTTTACTCAGCGGCCAGCGCTTCAGTCATTTTCCCGACGAATTGCAACAACTCAGCCGGGCCTTCGATGCCGCGCTGACAACCGCCCTGGAATATACCGCCAGCCTCCTGCAAGGCGAACCAGCTGGTAAACCGGTCGAGCTAGCCGGGCATCAAGCGCGTCTAAAGCAAAGTTATACCGATCATCATGGTATCGACAATCTGGCCGACGATTTGGCGGTGGAATGGGAGCTACGCTTTATGTTGGATGAGCAAATTGTGACGCTGATAGCTCGCATCGAAACAGCGGGGCTGGCCGCCAGCTCATATACGCAAAAGTCCGCGCCGGACCTTGATCAGCAATAAGACTACCCTACGAATCCACTATAGCCGCTGGTCTCCCGCCCTGGCTGGAGCGACGATATACGCCAAGTTGCTCAAAATATGTTCATCTGAAAATCCAGACTCCGTTCCGCTAGCCAAACCAAAGCCACGGTGACGATGGAAGCGGAACCGGTTTTCATGACCAGCAGCGGATAATAGCGATAGCGGCTAAAGCCCACTATCAGAGGCAAAACCGCGCCGACAATCGCCAACTGCCCTGCTTCCACGCCCAAATTAAAACCCAATAGCGGTAACAACCGCTGCGTGTCCGGCAAGCCCATATCTAGCAACACGCTGGCAATGCCCATGCCGTGGATCAAGCCGAAAGCAAAGGCAAACCAGGTGCGGCGTTTTACCAACAGCGGATAAATATTATTCAGCGCCGCCAACGCCACCGACGCAGCAATCGCCGACTCTACCCAGCGGGATGGCAGACAAATGTATTGCAACACGGTCAGGCTCAAGGTTAAGGAATGCGCCAAGGTAAAAGCGGTGACTACGCCCAGCACGTCCATAAACACTGGTCTGAAGCCTGGTTTTGGCTGCCAAGTTCGCTGCTCCCACGCCAAAGCCGCCGGCAGCAACAGACTTAACAAAAATAGAATATGGTCAAAGCCGATCCAGATATGCCATAGCCCGGCGTAGCCGAATCGCGCCACGGTCCGCCACCCGGCATAATTTGCGTCCCGCACAAATTCGCTACGTTGCTGGTCAGGACTAAAGATCGCGGTGTCGGTTTTAGCGGCATGCTTGACGCTTATCAGCCCGCGATGCTGCGGGTCGAGATCGAAAAGCAAGCGATAGTCTATGGACAACGGCGCGGACGCAGACGGACAAATCGCCTGGAAATCTAATACGGCATAATGGCCATCGCTGTGTTCGTCCACTCGTAAATCTCCTGCTTGCAGCGAACAAACTTGCTTAGCCGTCGTCATTTGCAAACGACTCAGCGCATAGGCATACACAACATCCCGACTATTTCGCAACTCGGCCCAGGTAATATTACCGTCGTCGTTGCCATCCAAACCCAGGGCGTAATCCAGGTCGCGCAAGGCAATATCCCATTGCCCGGAGATTTGCTGCCCGTCAACCTGCACCGTCATGTAACTATCGCTGGCCTTATGGGCAAAAGCGCTAAAACTTGCTGTCAGCAGCAAGACCATGATCAAACCGGCCCAAATCATCACGTTCGAGCTTAATCTTTCAAAGCTTGGCGGGGCCGAACCTTCGACAAGCCTGCCTTGAGTGCAGCCTGGAGATTCAGGGCAAAAAGTATCTAAAAGGGCGATGAATTTCGCTGATCCGTTCATATTCTGCCCCCGCCAATTTGCGCGAGCAGCGTTTGTAGCCGCGCATCTTGCAATTTGGACTCGGTTAAAAAAGCCAGCAGCGGCTGCGGATTTTTGCCGGCCGCCAGCGCCGCTTCCAAGAAAATGCGCGCATCGCGCGGCTCGCGCTGCACGTCCCAATTTTTTTGCGCCAGCGCCAGCGCCGATTCAGGCTGATTCAGCACATGCAATAAAAAGCGCGCCTCATCGCCTTGATGACTGGTATCGCCGCGCATGCGGCTGGCGGCAAAGCGAGCGGTCAGCGCATCTATATGCACAGCGGCAGTCGGCAGCCGCAGTGCTATTTCGGCAAAAGTCAGGCGCAGTAATAAGCCATCGGCGCGCGTATCGTTGGCTAATAATTCCACCACGTCTTCGAAACGATTCCGGTCCAATAAATAATCGGCATAGGTAGCCAACAGATAACCATTGCGGCGCGGTATGTGTAGCGCCTGCCGGTAATAACCGTCGGCCGCATCAGTATTGCCCATGCGCTCGGCCATTTCCGCCAGCGTGGTCAAGGCCCATTGTTGATCTGCCGGTGCGGGACTGTGCGCAGCGCTTACTGCTCGTGCCAACTGGCGATAAGCAGCGTCGAGCTGGCCGGAAACACTCAGAATGGAATTCAGGCAAACTTTGCCAATCAGCGGCTCGGCTAATTTTAGTAAGGGTATACAACTGTTCAGCGCTTCGGCGTGTTGGCCTTGCACTTCCAAAATGGCCGCCCGCGTCAACCAGGCTTGCGCCAAGCGCGGCTGACGCGCCAAAGCCCGATGCAAATAGTCCAGGGCCGCCGGAAATTCGTGGCGATTTTGAAACAAGGTCGCTCGCAACGTCAGCACTTCGGCTGTCGGCTGCGCGACCGCCAGCCAAGGCGTCAATGCGGCTTCCGCGTAACCGAAATAGCGCGGATCCGATTCAGCGCGGCCCAGTTCTATATAGCGCCGGACTAAAGCTAAAGCCGGTTCCAAGTCATTAGGCTGAGCCGCGACTTGTTTGCGCAAGTCACGAATTTCCAGCCAACTGTCGCCCCTGGCCGGCAAGACTTCGACGATTTCGTCATCGGTTTTGGGTAAATAAGCTTGTGCCCCGGCGTCACTAAACATAGCAACAGACATCAATAAACCTAATATAAGCCAGTGTTTCATCGGCTCCTCCTTCGGATGCTTAGCGGACAGGGGGGCGAGCACAGCCGCCCCCTTCCCTCTTCTAGTTATTTGGACAACTACCCATAGCCAAGGAAACGGCATCGAAACAACCGGATTCGCCAGGATCGACATGACGGCTTTGCCGGCCGCTATTGGCAAAAGCGACATACGGAAACACTTCCTGATAAGTTCTGTCGTTGGTGTTGACGCCGTCGGCCACCCGGTTATTCGGAAAGCTGTTGAATGCCGGATTCAAAACACCAACCACCGCTTGCGCGGCAATGTCGGTGACGTCGTCGGACACCCGCCGACCATTGGGAAAACCGGCGCTATCGCCCGCCAGAAATGCCATGCGTTTGCGGGCGCTGACAGGCGCGGGGCCGATGCCGGTGTTTAAACGCAACAAATCGGCGACCGGCCCGCGTTGTGACGGAGAACAACCTGGGCAAATCGGCGCGGCATAAAACACCAAGGGACCGAGATCGAAACTGGGGTTGGCCGGATTTACCCTGGGCGGCGCCGGAATCGGCACCGCACCGCCGTATGCGGCGTTGACGACTCTGGCCAATAACGGATCCAACACATAACCGGCAAAACTAGCGTCGTCCTTGGGTTCGCTCATACTGAACCGGTCTTTGTCGCCGGTACCGATTAACACCTCATTGACCAAGGGATTACCCATGCGCTGAATCTGCACATAGGCATTGGCGAGTTTAGGCTTGCCGCCTGGTCTGTCTGCATAAGCTTTGGTGCGAGGCCGCGAAGTGGTGGCATAAGTGCCGATCACCGCCAAGGCCTCGCCGGCGGTATGTTGCTTGCCGTCCTGAGTGAGCATGGCGATAGGCAATTCGATAGCGATGGAATTGACGTTGTAACCGGCCACATCGTCGGACGCAAAGTTTTGGTTTTCCGCATCATTTTGGTTCTCGGCAAACACTCCCGGCACACCGACGCCGGACGCGCCAGCCCTAAAATTAAACGTATCGAAAGTCGCACCCAAATCAATGTAAAACGGATCGTCGACGGTGCCGGCAAACACGCTAACGCCGCCGCCTAAATCATAAATTCCCTGGCTGGCCAGATTTTGATAGTTGGGCATGGTGCGCGGTCCGACGTTGGAAGGCACTGCATAGAGCTTTTGCTGGTTGGTCAGATCGATAACTTGCCGATTGGCGCCCTTCCCTTTAATCAGCGTCACCGTATAACTTTGCCGCAAACCCAAGCCTTCCGATCCGGGGCCATCCAGTGCAGTAATGGCAGGCGGCACGATCAAGGTACCGGCAGCGATCGGGTTGGGCGAATTGGCCGGGGCGACAATACCCGTGCCGGCACCGACAAAACCGGTAAACACGCCAGGCAAGCGGTTTTCGGTTTTAAATCTGAACTGGAGGGTAATGTCTTCGTCGGCGTCGAAATTGTTATCCACTTTCATTTCATACAAAATTTCCGGATCGAACGGAAAATAATTCGGGCCGTTGCTGGGTTCCAGCAAGGGATCGACATTTAGAATCATGGTCACTTTACTGGGATCGTTGTAACTGACAAAGGCGTACCAATCGGTGATGTCGGCCTTGGCATCCAACGCTGTTAACGGCGCTTCGCGATGATTGGCGGCCTCAACGGACGGTATGCCGCCCATCAATAATAAAGCGCTGGCGAACATGGTCAGCGGCCAACGGCTGTAGTGATGTAAGTCTTTCATAGTCTAATTCCTCATTAATTAAAGCCGCAGCTTCAAGTAGCTGCGTTAGGGAATACGCGGAAAATCGGCAAACGGATGCCGGAAAATGGAATTTATGCCAAACGCACCGGACTGGCCGCTTCCGCGTCGGTTCGCGGTGCGGATCTAGCCTTTCCCAGCCGGCCACCGAGCAAAAACAAGCCGGACAAACTCAGCAGCATTAGGGTGGGCGGTTCCGGCACACTGACAATCTGGGCATTAGCAACATTGAGAATATGTAGATCCCAAGCCGCCGTGCGATTCGGTTCCACCGGATCGCCATTGCTATCGGTTAAAGATCCCTCGCAAAACCGACCGTTCGAACAACCGAAGGCGGCGGTAAATTGCGGATCGGCATCCCGTAAAAATCCGTCGGCCAGCGCGGCACTTACCGAAAAGTTGTCGTATTGAGTCAAGGTTGCCAGGTAATTCCCGGCGACCAGGTTGATAGCTAAATAGCTGTCGAATTCGCCGTAATTGAAATTAACCCCGTTCGACAATTGGCTGCCGCCCAAGCCGCCGTCGTCTTGCTCGGCCAATTGGTTGCCTAAGCCGTCCCACAACGTCAAAATCGGATCGAAACCGCCGCCTAGCCAGGATGAGGTAAACAAGGTCACCGTGCCGGGCGAGCCGAGCGAAAAGGCAAAGCTCAGCTTATCGTTATCGTTGGCAAAGTTGCCGTTAAATTGAAAGTCCGCGGCCTCAACCGCTGTCGCTGCAGTCAGGCAGACGCCCAACAACGCAACCGGAAATAGCTTTTTCATCGTGGTTTCCTCTCAGTCTATGGTTAGAAATGGCAAGCCGGCGGCGGATTCCAGATGCGGATGGCGATACTCGGCATTCGCGCCGGCTTGCGATGACTGATACGCGGCCAATTCGGCATTGGATGCAAAACAGGTAAAAATATTTGCGGCCGGGTTTGTACAACGAACTGGGTCGGTGCTTGGCACATAAGCATCTTTCGATAGGAAACGACGTGTGTTATTAACCCAGAGCACAAGCCATAATCGCTTCGGTAGTTTGACTATTTGCCACACGCAAACGGCTGTTTTATAGTGGTCCAACCACAAACTCCTACTCTCTGCCCTCTTAAATGCGGCCACCAATCTTGGCAAACCAAGAAAAATCCACATGCCTTATGTCGCCTGGTTCACACTTTGAGCGCTATCCCAACTTCGCTTCGCATCCAAACCAACCGATGCCGCGTATAGCTTTTAAAAGGATGCGAGGACGATGACGGATAGCGATTCGGACGACGACCAGAACCGACAGCTGGCAACGACCGCCGACGAAGCCTTACTGAGGGAATGGATCGCCGACATCGTGGATCAGGATCAAGCCGCGCTGGGGCGCTTATACGATAGCCTGGTCGATCAGGTCTACGGTTTGGCACTACGCATCACCCGGCGGTCGCAGTGTGCCGAAGAAGTGGTGCAAGACACGTTCTGGCAGATTTGGCGGCAGGCGCCGCGCTTCGATGCCGAACGCGGTTCGGTAAAAGCCTGGGTGATGACGATGGCTCGCAGCCGGGCACTGGACGCCTTGCGGCAACTGGACGGCAATCTAAGCGAGCTGGAACCGGAGGCTCTGGTGTTGATTGAAGCCCCAGCCGACCAAATGCCGCCGGATTTACTATCGGCAGTGCAGCAAGGCCATCGCGTGCAAACGGCCCTGGCGGCTTTGGAGCCCTTGCCCCGGCAATTGCTGTCGTTGGCGTTTTTCCGGGGTTTGAGCCACGACGAAATCGCCGTTTGCAGCGGTTTGCCCTTGGGTACCGTGAAATCGCATATCCGCCGGGCGCTACAGACGATGCAACAATTATTGACAGCCGATGCCGGCGAGGTTAACTGAGCACTATGACAGACAAACTCCCATCTTTGGATGGCACAGACGCCAACGACTTGCAGCAGCTTGAAACGCTGCTGGCCGACGGTTTGGCGCCGATTCCGGTTGCCGGCGCACGCCGCACGGTGCTGCGCCAAGGCCTGATGGCGCAAGTCACGACCAGCCTTGCCAAACAGGCCGGCTTACTCACCGTGCGCGCCGGACACGGCACCTGGCAAACCCTGAAGGCCGGCATCCGCGTCAAACCACTATGGGACGGCGGCGGGCAAGGCCATTCGGTGTTGATCGAATTCGCCCCCGGCGCCAGTCTGATACCGCATCGACACAACTGTCTGGAAGAAGGCATCGTGCTGCGCGGCGATTTGCAAATGGACGACTTGCGGCTCGGCCCCTTGGATTACCACGCCTCGCCAGCCGGCAGCCGGCACGGCGGGATAAGTTCGACGAATGGCGCGCTGGCCTATTTGCGCGGTACGTCGCTGGGCGATAACCGCGAGGTATTACGGGAAGTGTTGGGCGGTCTGCTGCCGTTTGGCAAGACTGAGTCGTTTAGCGTGTTTACCAAGCAAATAGACGACTGGCAGGAAATAGCCCCCGGCGTCTGGAAAAAACCGCTGTGGCAGGACGGGGAACGCGAATCCGGTTTTTACCGCCTGGAAGCCGGCGCCAAATGCCCGGCACACGGCCATCGGCTGGAAGAGGAATGCATGATGCTGGACGGCGATTTGTTTATCGACGACCTCTTGCTGCGCGCCGGCGACTACCAATTGGCGCCGGCCGGCAGCGCGCACCGCGAGGTGTATACCGACGTTGGTGCGACGCTGTTCGTGCGCGGCGGCAGAGATTACTGACCGGTTTATCCGCGCCGGAATGCCCTGGCGGCTTAGCCTTAGTTGATGTCCTGACTGTTTAAATAGTCTTCATAGTTACCGCTGAAATCGACGATGCCGTTCGGCGTCAATTCGATGATGCGGGTCGCCAGTGAGGACACAAACTCGCGGTCGTGGCTGACGAAAATCAGCGTACCGGGATAATTTTCCAAAGCCGCGTTCAACGATTCAATCGATTCCATATCCAAATGGTTGGTGGGTTCGTCCAACACCATCACGTTGTTTTTTTGCAGAATCAATTTGCCGAACAACATCCGGCCTTGCTCACCACCGGAAATCACTTTCACGGATTTGTTGATTTCATCATTGGAAAACAGCAACCGCCCCAGCGTGCCGCGTATGGTCTGATCGTCGTCCGATTCCTTGCGCCATTGGCCCATCCATTCGATCAGCGGCATGTCTTCGGCAAAATCTTCGGCGTGATCCTGGGCAAAATAACCGACGTCGGCATTCTCCGCCCATTTCACTTCGCCGCTGTCCGGCGTCAAATCGCCGACCAGGGTTTTTAATAAAGTCGATTTACCGATACCGTTAGGGCCGATCACCGCCACTCGCTCACCAACCGCGATCATCATGTTCAAGTTTTTGAACAAGGGTTCCGCGCCGTAGCCTTTGGCCAAATCTTTAGCTTCCACCGCCAAACGGTACAGCTTTTTAGTTTGATCGAAACGTATAAACGGATTGACCCGGCTGGACGGCTTGACTTCGTCCAGCTTGATTTTCTCCAACTGCCGCGCCCGCGAAGTAGCCTGCTTAGCTTTGGAGGCATTGGCCGAGAAACGGGCCACAAAGGTTTGCAGCTCGGCAATCTGGGCTTTTTTCTTAGCATTGCCGGCCAGCAATTGCTCGCGTACCTGGGTCACGGCGGTCATGTAATCGTCGTAATTGCCCGGATACACCCGCAATTCGCCGTAATCCAGATCGGCCATGTGGGTGCAGACGCTGTTCAGGAAATGCCGGTCATGCGAGATGATCACCATCGTCGAGTTGCGCTCGTTAAGAACATTTTCCAGCCAGCGGATGGTGTTGATGTCCAAGTTGTTGGTCGGCTCGTCGAGCAGCATGATGTCGGGATTGGAGAACAAAGCTTGTGCCAGCAACACCCGCAGTTTCCAGCCCGGCGCAACCGCGCTCATCGGCCCGTTGTGTTGTTCCAGCGGGATGTCCAAACCCAGCAATAACTCGCCAGCCCGTGCTTCGGCAGTGTAGCCGCCGAATTCGGCGAATACCGTTTCCAGATCGGCGGCGCGCATGTAATCGTCTTCGCTGGCTTCCATATTGGCATAGATGGCGTCGCGCTCGGACATCGCAGCCCACATTTCGGCGTGGCCCATCATCACCACGTCCAGCACTCTTTGCTCTTCGTAGGCAAATTGGTTTTGGCGCAAGATACCCACGCGCTCGTTGGCGTCTATGCTGACGTTGCCCGAGGTGGGTTCCAAGTCGCCGCTGAGGATTTTCATGAAGGTAGACTTGCCGCAGCCGTTGGCGCCGATCAAGCCGTAACGGTTGCCGTTGCCGAATTTGACGGAAACGTTTTCAAACAGGGGCTTAGCCCCGAATTGCATGGTGATATTGGCGGTAGAAATCAAGAGAGTGTCCGAAGATTAAGAGTAAAAAGAGCGTCGCCGCCGCTTGAAGCTTGTGACGAAATAAATGAGTTGGCGCGAAAATCGGTTATTTTACCAGACTTTAATCGACGATCATTTACCGTAATGTGTCACTGACTATCCCCACATGAACGCACTGCCCGCCACGACAGAACAAATTTACCCCATCTTGTATAGTTTCCGCCGCTGTCCCTATGCGATGCGGGCACGTTTGGCCATTGCCGTATCGGGATTAAGCGTCGCGCTCAGAGAAATCGAGCTCGGCAATAAACCGGAGACGATGCTGGCTATTTCGCCGAAAGGCACGGTGCCGGTGCTGTTCTTGCCCGAAGGCCGAGTCATCGAACAAAGTCTGGATATTATGCGGTGGGCCTTGGCGCAACACGATCCGCAAAACTGGCTAAACCAAGCGCCGGAAGATACGCAGCGATTAATCGACTGGAACGACGGCGATTTCAAATACTATTTAGACCGTTACAAATACGCGGACCGCTATCCGGAACAAACACCAGCCGATTATCGTCAACAAGGCGAGGTGTTTTTAGCCGAGCTGGAAACACGCTTGCAGCGGCACAAATTCTTATGCGGCGAGTCTTTCAGCCTAGCGGATGCCGCCACCCTACCGTTTATCCGCCAGTTTGCCGCAGTGGATAATGCGTGGTTTGAAAGTTCGCCGTATCCAGCCCTGCAACAATGGCTGAACACTTTTTTAAGGTCCAATCTGTTTGCAGCGGTTATGCAAAAATACCCGCCCTGGAACGTTGACGACCCGCTAGTCCTTTTCAGGTACGAGACCGGCCTCGTCCCATTTCAATAGGTGCCCGACATGTTAAAAATTTACAGAAAAACCATCCGCATCGACGGCTCCGGCGCACATCCTCGCCTGGAATCGCCTCCACAAAGTAAGCTGTCCAATCTGCTGAGTATTCCGGCGATGATTGCCGGCGCGGTATTGGGCACCGTGGTGTTTTCCGCGTTTTTTGCCTTGCTGCTGATTCCGGTAGCGATCATCGGCATCAGAGGCTGGTGGTTGCTACGAAAGCTGAAAAATGCCCAGGTTGACGGACAAAGTCTGGAAGCTGAATATACCGTGGTGTCAGACCCGGCAAAAACCTCCAAGTCGGACTGAGAAATCGCCTGCTTAGGTACAAAAAAAGCCCCCACCTTGAGCGGGGTGGAGGCTGTGGAATGTGTAGCTTTACAACGAGGAGGTACTACGAAAAAACTTAAAATCGGACCGGTTTAGCCGCTTCGATATTGCTAAACAGGGAAGCAGCGCCAAAAAACAGAGTGGAAAGAACAAACTGACCGGACAGGAAGCTGAACATACCGGTTGCAAAAAACAATCCGGTGACGATGTCTTTATACAGATTGCTTGACTGGTTCATTTTTTCCGCCTTGACTGGGTTTCAGTCGATTCATTGAAGACGGTTTAACTATAAACCTTTGCTGTTTATTTACAATAAGGTATTTATTGCATGATTTGTTTCTTATTTTGAAACAAATTTAGTTACGCACCACCCTTCACCAGCCCAATTGAACCTCAACTCGGTTCAAACTTAAGCTACCGATATTGATGCAGGAGGATGTAGTCATGAGCCACCATTTAAATCTACTGCGCGCCATATTCCAGGATCCGCTTAGCGGTAACATCCATTGGCGGGAAATAGAATCGCTGTTGCATCACCTGGGCGCCAACCTGCAACCCAGCCATGGTGCGCGCTTTCACGTGATGCTGAATAATGTCGAAGGCGTGTTGCATCATCCACACCACAGCGGCATATGCACTAAACAGGAAGTCAAACATCTGCGCGAATATCTGGCAAGCGCCGGCATCAGTCCTTCCGCGTATGAAGAACAGCACAACAAACCACATTAGCCCAACGTCTGCCCTAAGGTTTTTAAGCATTTAACACGACCATGGTCCACAGCAAGGATTGAACGGAACGCCCGATGAAATGGATTACAAAAAGCGTATTGCTGGCGGTGTTGCTATTGCCTGTATTGTCGGGAATGGCGCTATGGCTGGCAATTGATGACGCGCCCAAATTACAAACCCGAGCCGACCTGACACCGGAACAAATTGCCCGCGGCAAATTGATTTTTCGGCAAAACGATCCGCGCCGTCTAAAATCCGGCGCTATTGCCCAAGTGGCACTGGATCAACAGGAATTGGACCTGGCGATCAATTATCTTGCCAATCAATACGCTAACGGCGTAGCGGGTTTACGGCTCTATCAAGGCCGCGCCCACATCGACGCCAGCTTGCCTTTACCACGAAATCCTGTAGGCCAATATCTGAATTTGACGTTGGCGCTGAAGCAAACCAGCGACTTACCGGAAGTGGACCACCTGTCTTTGGGACAAATCCGGCTGCCCGGCATGCTAGCCAAACTCTTGGTGAAATGGGCGCTCAACACCTTGCAACCGGCAGCGGATCGGCAAGCCTTCGCCGATATTGTCAAGCATGTGCTGTTTCAACCCCAGCGCCTGACGGTAACCTATCGTTGGCAAGCTGACTTGCCCGGCAAATTGCGCGGCGCCTTGCTAACGCCTGATGACCAACAACGTCTGCAGGCTTATCAGCGACATTTAGCGGAACTAAGCCGGACAGATAACAAAAGCCTCAGTCTCACTGATTTCAGCAAACCGCTGTTTCAGCTGGCCGCACAACGAAGCGCCAGCAACGACCCGATTCAGGAAAACCGGGCATTGATTCTGATATTGACACTTTATGCCAATCAACAGCGCCTGACGAAAATTCTCCCGGAATCCAGACTTTGGCCCCGCCCGATTTGGCGCCAATTAACGCTGAACGGCCGCGACGACCTAGCGAAACATTACCTGGTTTCGGCGATGCTGGCGGCCTATTCCGGCACCCCGTTGGCCGACGCGGTGGGTTTGTTTAAGGAAATAGAAGATTCGCGCGGCGGCAGCGGTTTTTCGTTTAACGACCTCGCCGCCGACCGGGCCGGCACGCGCATGGGCGAACAAGCCGTCGCCAGCCCGGCGCTGGCAAGGAGAATCCAATCAATATTAGCCAACGCCGATGAAAATCAAATGATGCCGGTTACCGCCGATTTACCGGAATCGCTAAGCGAAGCCGAGTTTATCCGCCGCTTTGGCGGTACCGACGGCGAAGCGTACAAACAACTGATGCAAGACATAGAACGGCGTATCGCGGCCTTGCCGGTGAACCGGGAATGATGGATGAGCGAAAATCTGGCTGGCCGGCGAAGCCACCGCAAACGGTTGGTGACTAACCCACGGCCACTTTTGCTCGCGCCAACAAGGCCGTAAACTCTTCGGCGGCCATCGGTTTGCCAAACAGATAACCCTGCGCCTCGTCGCAGTCGTTTCTCAACAAATATTGCGCCTGTTGCTCCGTCTCCACGCCTTCCGCTATCACCTTGAATTTCAGGATCTTGGCGATGGAAATAATCACCATCACAATCGCGGCGGCGTCTGCGTCGTCGGGTATGTTCGCCACAAATGAGCGGTCGATTTTCAGCTTGTCGAAGGCAAACTGCTTGAGTTGGTTCAAACTGGAATAACCGGTGCCAAAATCGTCTATCGAAATTTGCAAGCCGGCTTCCCTGAGCTTGGCCAATATAGCCCGCTTCCGTCCCGGATTGCGGATGAACAAACTTTCCGTCAGCTCCAATTCCAGGTATTCGGCGGGCAAGCCGGTTTCATTGACGATGGCGATAACTTGCGCGACAAAGTCTTCCTGATCCAATTGCCGCGCCGAGACATTGACCGCCATCGTGAACGCCGGATAGCCGCTTTGCCGCCAAATTTGGCTCTGCCGGCACGCCTCGCCCAACACCCACGCACCTATCGCCTCGATCAGGCCGATTTCTTCGGCGACCGGAATGAATTGATCGGGCGGAATCAAACCCAGCTCGGGATGTCGCCAGCGGATCAGCGCCTCGGCGCCGACGATCCGCCCGGAATCCAGATCGATTTGCGGCTGGTAGTGAAGAAAAAATTCGTCGCGTTGCAGCGCCCGGCGTAAATCGCTTTCCAGGCGCAGCTTGGTCGACACGACAAATTCCATATTATCTTCATAAAAACAATAGGTATTGCCCTGCTCCTTGGCGCGGTACATCGCGGTATCGGCGTGTTTGATCAGCAAACCGCTATCGGCGCCGTCGGCAGGATACAGCGAAATGCCGATACTGGAGCTGACGTAAAACTCTTGCTCCATTAACGCGAATGGCTGGGCGATAGCGATACGGATCTTGTCGGCGACGGCAGCGGCGACTTGCGGATTGCTGATATTTTCCAACAACAGCGTAAATTCGTCGCCGCCGAACCGGGACACCATGTCTTCCCGCCGCACACAGCCTTGAATCCGCTCTGCCGCGGCTTTCAACAACTGGTCGCCGACATCGTGCCCCAAAGTGTCGTTAGTCAGTTTGAATCTATCCAGATCCAGAAACAGCACGGCATGCAGCTGATTTTGATCAGCGCTGACGGCGATCACCGAGTTCAGCCGGTCGATGAATTGCGTGCGATTGGCCAGATTGGTCAAGGGATCGTGGTAAGCCAGGCGATTCAAGGTCCGCTGCGTCAGGCTGGCTTCCAACAAATGCGCGATACGTTTACGCAATACCGCGAAATGAATCGGTTTGGGAATGTAATCGTTAGCCCCTATCGAAAAAGCCAATTCCACCGAATGGTCGTTTTCCAAGGCGGTAATCATCAGTATCGGCACCTCCGCCCCATGGGGCAGCGCGCGAATTTTGCGGCAGGCCTCGAAACCGTCCATTTCCGGCATCATCGCGTCCATCAAGATCAAATCCGCCATTTGCCGCTGGCACAGCGCCAGCGCCTGCCGGCCGGTGCCGGCCAAATCCACCCGGTAGCCATCTTTCTCCAAAACATCTTGCAAGGCAAACCGCATGGCTCTATCGTCGTCCGCCACCAAAATCCTGGGGCCGGCCTGCGGGACCGGGTCAGCAGCCGTTTCCGCGCCTATTTCCAAGCTCAACAGTTGTTCGATGAACCGGTATTCGTCGCGCAATTGCTGCAGCAAGGCCTCGCCGTTTTCAATCTGCGCTTCAGCCGCCTGCTCTTCCAGTTGCCGGGCAATCAGCGCCAGCTTTTCTGCGCCCAGGTTGCGGCTGGCACCTTTCAGGCCATGGGCCGATTCACGCAATTGCGCGTGATTGTCCGTCGCCAGCGCCTGGGCGATTTGCTCGATTTGCGCCGGCGCGTCTTCCAGATAATAGCCCACCATCTTCACAAAACCCTGGCCGATTTCCTCGCGCAATTGGCGTAAAACCGCGTGATCCAGCGCCTCCAGCGACGGCTCCGGCGAGAGCGGCTCGGCGGTCAGGCACGGCCTGCCCTCGAACCAACTCAGCAGTTTTTCCCGCAACGGCTTCAGCTTGATCGGTTTGGCCAGATAATCGTCCATCCCGGCCGCCAGACACAAATCGCTATCGCCTTGCTGAGCGTTGGCGGTCATCGCCACGATGGGCAGCCGGCCCAAGGGTTCAGGCAGCAGCCTGATGCGTCGAGTCGCCTCAAAGCCGTCCATAGTCGGCATGTGGCAGTCCATCAGGATTAAATCGAAAGCCTGATGCTCCAGCCAGGACAAGGCCTCGACGCCGGAACCGGCGATTTCGTAGCGGCAACCCAGCCGCTCCAGCATGCCCGCGGCCACCATTTGACTGGCACGGTTGTCTTCGACGATCAATATGCGCCGCCCGAGCACGACGCTTTGCTCGACCTCGGGCGCCAAGTCGGCCGCGGGTTCCTGATAATCCTGACCGGCGGTCAATATGAAATCGTATAGTTTGGAAACCTGTACCGGTTTCGCCAACTGTGCAGCCACGTTTGGCAAGCGCGGCAGATTGACGGCATTAACGGGGTCGGACAGCAACACGATTTTGACATCGGCCAGCGCCGGATCGTCAACAATCATATCCACCCAAGTGGCATCGCCGGCATCTCTCAGATCGATGATGACAAAATGATACGCCTGGTCTTGATCATTGGCGGAACGCAACATATCCACGGCTTTGATGCCGTAGCCGCTATGCCGGTAGTGAATTTTCCAACGCGCCAGACTTTGCGCCAAAAACTGGCGCATTTTGTCGTTCTCGGTCACGACCAATATCCGCAGATTGGCGAAATAGGCTTGCCGGGCCTCGGAGATGCCCTCGGTACCGCGCGGCGGATTGAAGGGTACGGTAAACCAGAACGAACTACCTTGCCCTTCGCGGCTTTGGACGCCGATTTGCCCCCCCATCAGTTGCACCAACTGCCGGCAAATCGCCAACCCCAGGCCTGCGCCTTCGTAATGCCGGGTCCTGGAACCGTCGGCCTGGACAAAGGCATCAAAAATACTGGTTTGTGCCGCCTCGGGTATGCCCATCCCGGTATCGGTCACGCAAAACCGCAACGGGATGGTATCGCTCTCCGCCGCTTCGGTGTGTACATCAATGGTGATGCCGCCTTGTTCGGTAAACTTCAACGCATTGCCGACCAAATTAATCAGCACTTGCCGCACCCTGGACGCTTCGCCGTTCAACACCAGCGGTATATCGTCGGCTAGCGAGTAGGTGAGCTGCAGATTTTTTCGGTGCGCCTGCGCAGACATCAATTCCACGACTTCGTCCAAGGTTTCGTAAAGCACGAAGTCGACCGGCTGCCGCTTCATCATGCCGGATTCAATGCGCGAGAAATCCAGAATATCTTCGATTAACTTCAACAACGCTTCGCCGGCGTTGCGGGCTACCATCGAGTATTCCAGTTGCTTGGGCGTCAGCCCCATATCCTGCAGCAACTCCAGCATACCCAGCACCGCGTTCAGCGGCGTGCGCAGTTCGTGGCTGACATTGGCGGCAAACTCGCCCTTCAGGCGCGCCGATTCCAGCGCGGTATCACGAGCTCGCTCCAACTGCTTTTCCCGGGTTTCCAACACCGCCATCATGGTGTTGAAGGCTTCACCCATTTCGATGATGTCTCGCGACCCGCTCAAGCGGGCCCGCACGTTTTTCGCGCCGGCTGAGGCCTTGCGCATCCTCAGCGCCAGTTGTTGAATCGGCAAAGTCAAACGCCGCGACATCGCCAATAAAAACAGCAAAAACACCGTGGCCGAGCCGCTGGACGCCATCAAAGTGGTCCAGCGAATTTTTTCTTTCATGACATTCAGCGATTGCTTGCCCATCACCAAGCGCACGTAGCCGACCAATTCCGGCGTCGGCGTTTGCGCCTCGAACGGTGACGCCTCTTGCTCCGCGGTGTTACGCGCGAATACCGGCGCGGCAAAATACCAGGCTTGTTCGTTCTCATGCACCAAGGCCAGGGATTCCGGCCAGCGCGCCGCGTCGGCAGCGGGCATCGCCGGTTCGCCGCGTTCGAATAAGGGCTCCAGGGCGTTGTTGTAAATGGCTACGCCGTGCACATCGGGAAACGCCAGGAAGCGTCGGGCCGGCTCCTCGGCGTTCTCCCGGCTGGCATACAGCAAAGCCAGCGTGCTCTGTGCCGCAAAGGCTTCCGTAGATTGGAGGCCTTGGGCGACCCATTTATCGCGGACGATGTAGTAAGACAGCGTGGAAATGCCGAATGCCGACAGTATCGAGATCACTACCAGACCGAAACAAAAGGTCACGGCCAGCTGTTGCAGGAAGCTCGCCCGCTTGAACCTGGGCCATCGCAAACGCTTCATTGCGTTTAAGGGACCGGGAAAACCATCGCGAATTCGCGGCGTGTCTGACTGGAAAAACGCAAACCCAGATGTTCCGCGGTGCGTAAATTAACGGCCACCAGCAAATCCCGCAGCAATTCGACCGATTCAAACTTGCCGCCCGCCTGTACTTGCTGGACGGCCAGACCGGCCAAACTGCGGCCCATGCTGAAATTGTCCGGGTATAAGGAAAATAGTGCCCCTTTGCGCACATGGTCGAGATTGCTGGAAAACACCACGAAATTTTTCTCCCAGGCTTCGCGCAGTACTTCCGGTAACAAGGATTGCTCGTCCATGGCGGCGTTTTCGCGCGGCAGCCAGAGGGCAATAGAGTTGTCTTTAATCTCCAGCAAAATCTGCCGGAACTGATCCGAGGAATCGTGTAAGTTGCCGGTCGGTTGCGCCACCAGCGTCAAGCCACGTTCCAGAGCCGCCCGTCCGGCACGCTCGATCTCCCAGGCAGTTTGCCGAGGATCGTAGATCACGGTGATTTTTTTCACCTCCGGCACCAATTTTTTCAAATGGTCGAACATCGCTTCCGGGGCCGGCGTCAGACTGATACCGGCCAAGCCCTGCACCTCATCCGGGCGGATCATGGTCGCGCCGATCACCACCGGAAATTGGGAAGATACCGATTTGGCGACCGCCAAGCCGGCGCGGCCCAGCGTCACGACCACATCGATCCTGTCGTTTTTCAGGTCCTGAATCAATTTTTCGACCGACTTGTCGCGCTCGCTCAGCAGGTAATGCCCAACCGGCTTACCCAGCTCCTGTTCCATGCCGCGCGCGATCTCCATGAACACCGAGCGGTAGGGCTCGCGCACATCGGGATAAACGATGGCAACGGTCGGCGCTTGCGCCCAGGCGCCACCGCAAAAAGGCCACAGCAGACATAAGGCCAATCCGAGCTGAAAAAATAGTCTATAGAACAAAATGACTCCCGAACTACGGTGTAAACAAGACCCAAGCAACGGCGCCTCGGCTAAAAATGAAGACTGATTTCGCCGTAAAAACTGCGCGGCGCCAACGGCAAATCGTTGGGAATGGCGGCCGGATTGCCGGCCAGACTGGGTTCCCGGGCACTGACATCAAACAGATTGCGCACGGAAAACGCCACTTCCAGATGCTTGGCCAAATTCTGCCGGCGTAGCGTCACATCCACCCAAGTATAATCCGCGACCGGTTTGCGCGTATCGCCGAAACTACGGTCGCGCCCCACTATCCATTTCGCTTGCGGACTGAGTTGCCAATCGGGCAAAAACTCCCAATTCAGGCGCAGATAGACCTGATGATGCGGCGCATATCCGCTATCGCGGTCCAGAGCCTGGTCACGGCTACGTTGATAGGCATAGTTGCCGATAATTTTCAAAGTGTCGGCGGCCTGCCATTCCGCCTCCAGTTCGGTGCCGTAGCCTTGCTGGACACCGGTATTTTGCGCGGTGGAAGTGGTGGTATTGGCATCCGGTACAAAACGGATGATGTCCTTCCACCAGAAGTTAAAGAAATTCAAACCCAGGCGCAGGCTGTCCGTCGGCCGGTAATCGAAACCCAACTCGACGTTTTCCATGGTTTCCGGGCGTAAGGCGGCATTACCGAGTTGCGCCGGGTTGTTGATGATATACATTTCTTGAAACGACGGCGCCCGAAACGCCGAGCCATACATCAGCTTTGCCGTTAAATCGTAGCGGGCTTCCCAGATCAAGGCCGCGCGCGGATTGAAGGTATTGCCGAAGTCCGAATAGCGGTCGTAGCGGGCACCGGCGGTCAAACTCCAGTCGTTGGCAAAATTCCATTGGTCTTGTAAAAACAGGTATGCCACTTTCCGGTCCACTTCCGGAATGAAGGTCGCGGAGGTGCCGGAGACGTCGGTCAGCGGAATCCCCGGCAGCGACGGTATCGGCGTGCCGGTGGCGGGATCGATACCAAAATTCTGACTGACCCGCGCCTTGAACAGGCTGTCGTAATTAAAACCGATGCCGCTGCGTAACTGATGTCCCTGAAAACCGCCGTAAGCAAAGGTCTGGCTGATACGGACATGGCGTTCCCACACCTCAGGGTTGCCGATGTAACCGTTCGGAAAGGTGACCGGCGCACCGGCGCCGATCTGGCCGTTGGCACCGATAGGCAAGGTAGTGCCGGCCGGAAATAGCGTCAGATTGCGCTCGATTTCCTGACTGGTTTCGAAATAGCTGGCTTGCGTCGTCAAATCCCAGTTTTCGATGTCGGCGTTATGGTAAGTGACGTCGGCGTTCCAACGGTCGCTGGCATAACGGTTGACCGGGTCGAGGGCTTGCGCGATACCCGAGCCGTTGCCGAAATCGCTACGGTGTTGCAGGCCGCCGCGAAACCGCCAATGGCCGCGCGACAAATCCAATCGGGCGTCGAGATTGTCGCGCGACATATTCAAGGGCCCCGGCGCCAGCGAAGCACGGGTTCCCAACAAGCTATCAAACTGGCTTTGTAGGTCGGCATCGACGTTGGCGTCCTGCCCGGCAGTCTTGTGGTATTCGAAAGCCAAGGCAACGTCAAAGCCGGCCCATTCGCCGCCATGCAAGGCCCAGCCGTCATAGGTGTCGAAACTGCCGACCCGGCCACCGACCTCAGTACCTTCAATGTCCTGTTTGGTTTTGGTGATGACGTTGATTACCCCGGCGAAGGCATCGGCACCGTATACCGCCGATCCCGGCCCGCGCACAATTTCGATACGGGCGATGTCGCGGATCGGCATGCCGCCCCACACCTCGCTGCGGCTGCCGGTATAGGAATTGGTGATCGGGATGCCGTTAATCATCATCAGCACTTGCTGATTGAACTGCGAATAAATGCCGCGAAACGTGTAAATCGGGTTATAGCCTATCGTGTTGCGTTCGACGTGCAGGCCGGGCACGCTTTCCAACGCTTCGTCTATGTCGGTGGCGCCTATTTGTTTGATGTCGTCGGCCGTGATAACGGTGGCAATCGACGGGGCTTTGGAAATCGGTTGTTTGTAACCGCTGGCGATACTGACCATATCCTCGGTGCCGTAGATTTGCGACAAAGCTCTTTCTTCCTCTTCCGTGGAAACCGGTTGCGCATGCGCGGACACACTGATCAGGCAAGCGCAACAAGTGACAAACAGCGGGCGGACCAACATGGCTAACTCCAGTTTGGAATTCTAGTTATTTCGGAAGTTATGCATTAACACTGGGGCTAATTTTGCCGAAGGATACCAAGGAGCGGGCGATGTTTGTTAATTTTCAGCCTATCGATTAACTCAGATCAATTCTTCCAGGTTTTCCGGCACAGCCGAAAGGATAGCAGAGACAAGCAAATCCGGGCCGGCGATACCGCTGGGCAGGCTAGCGATTGTGGGGTGACCCGGCCCTGTTTGCCACAGGCGCGGGGGACCGTCCACCCTCTTCTACCCGGTTGTTCCGGACGCAGCCAACAGACTCGGCTTGATCGGTATTTGCGGATTGGCCGATTAACAAGGCCACGATAACCCCCGCCAAGATGCAAGACACGCCTTTCCAGAACGCCGCCGGATTGCGTTCCAGCAATGCCGAACCGGTTTTGGTCAAAAACGCCGGGTTGGGATGGCGTAAGTCAAAAATGAATTCGGATAAATCTTCGTAGCGCTTATACGGATCGGGATGCGCGGCCTTGCGGATCGCATCATCCACCCAGCTCGGAATATCCCGGTTGCGATACAAAGTAGCGTCGTAATTGAGTTTGTTCTGTGCGGCCCGAGATTTGCATTTGGCCACTTCCGCCCCGTAAGGCAGTTTGCCGGTCAGCATTTGATAGGTAATCACTGCTAAGGAAAACTGCTCCGAGCGCACCGTGCCCGGCTCGCCCAGAAAATACTCCGGCGCGGTATATTGCGCGGTACCGAGAATAGCATTGCCGCCGATGGGTGCGCCCATCTCCATGACGCCGGCGACCCTAGTTGAACCGAAGTCGATGATTTTAACGGTGCCGGTACTGTCTATCATGATGTTGTCCGGTCGCAAATCCTGATGCAGCATTTCCAGACGATGAAAGCCGCGCAAGCCCTTGGCGATTTGTTCGACGATGCCGCGCACGGTTTCCAGATCAGGTTGCGGATGATCGATCATCCACTGTTTCAGAGTCTGGCCGTCGATAAATTCCGTCGCCACATAGAGAAAATTGCGTTTGCGCGTCTGCGCGCACGGCTGCAACACATGGGCGTTATTGATACGACGGGCAATCCAGTCTTCCATCAGAAAGCGCTCCAGATACGCCGGATCGCCGCGCAAGTCTATGGACGGGGTTTTAAGCACCACCTGCGCCTGGGTGTCGTTGTCCACCGCCAAGTAGATATGGCTGCGGCTGCTGGCGTGCAATTGGCGGACGATGGTGTAGCCATCAAACTCCATCCTGGCGTCCAACGGCGGTGGAAACGGCAAGTCGGTTAAAGACTGATACAACTCGTTGGCGCTGGGTAGCGGCAGTTGGTCGATACGCACAATCTGCACGGTCAGATTATCGCTGCTGCCATTTGCGTAGGCCGCCTCGACGATGTTTTTTGCGGCAGCGTCCAGATCGTCGCCGGCTTGCAGGATAGTTTGGGTAACGAAGCGCGGGCTGACGTATTCGTAGACGCCGTCGGTCGCCAATACAAATATGTCGCCCAAACTGACGGCCAGCGTTTGATAGTCTATTTCCAGATGCGAATCCATGCCCATGGCCCGGCTCAGATAGCTTTTTTCCTGAGACAGCCACAAACGGTGGTCGTGGGTCAGCTGTTCCAGTTCCTCGCCGCTTACCCGATAAATCCGCGTGTCGCCCACAGAAAACAGATGCGCGGTGGCGGATTTAATCACCAGCGCACTCAAGGTGCAGACATAGCCGCGATCCATATCATAGCAATCGCGGCTTTGCCGGGTTTGCGCGTACAGCCAGGAATTGGTGGCCGTCAGTACCCGCTGCACCGACTTCTTCACCGACCAGGCTTCCGAGGTGCAAAAATAATCCGCCAAAAAACCGGTCACCGCCGCCTGGCTGGCAATATGACTGACCTCGCTGCTGCTGATGCCGTCGGCCAAGGCGATGGCAATGCCTTTGGCGCTTAACTGCGGCTCTTTGGCAATATAAACGCCATGAAAATCCTGATTCAGCGCCTTGCGGCCCTTGTCGGAATATTGGCCGACAGTGATGCTTAATTTCCCGGACATGGTTTAAAGCAAGGCGGCCTCAATAACTCTTATAAGGCAGAAACTTCCCGCTCATCACGATCTTGACCCGGTCGCCTTTCGGATCGGGCTCACGCTGCAAGTCCATACTAAAATCGATGGCGCTCATGATGCCGTCGCCGAATTCTTCGTGGATTAAGGCCTTAAACGTAGTGCCGTAGACATTCACCAGCTCGTAGAAACGGTAAATCAATGGATCGGTTGGCACGGCGCTGGGCAGCGAACCTTTGTACGGCACTACTTGCAATTGGGCAATAGCCGCGGGCGGCAACTCCAGCAACGCGCCGATGATCGCGGCTTGCTCGGCGTTCAAGGTCATCTGTCCCAGCAATGCGGCAGTGGTCCATTCCTTACTCAAACCAATCGCTTCAGCCAGTTGCGCCCAGCTCAATTGCTTGGCCAGTTTTTGCGTAACGACCAACTCGGTCACTTCGTTGCGTGTCATGTTTAACTCCTTAGCTTGGTTAACAGCGAGAAAAACCCCGTGCTCAGCGGCATCGGGGCCGGATCGCTTGGCGCTTAGTTGGAAGAGCGCTTCGGCGCAGTTTTGACATGCGTGGAATACAGCGTCAAACCGGTGAAGGCCAAGCCGCCGACCAGATTACCCAACACCGTGGGGATCTCGTTCCAGACAAAATAATCCATGATCGAAAAATTGCCGCCCATGATCAAACCGGAGGGGAACAAAAACATGTTCACGACAGAATGCTCGAAGGTCATGCCAAAGAACAGCATGATGGGCATCCACATCGCGATCACTTTACCGCTGACCGACGTCGAAATCATCGCGCCCACCACACCCGTAGACACCATCCAGTTACACAGCATCCCGCGAATAAAAATCGTCAGCCAGCCGGCTATGCCGTATTTGGCATAGCCCAAGGTCCGTGCTTCGCCGATACCGGCCAGCTTTTTACCGACGGCGTCCGGTTCCACGGAGAAGCCGTAAGTAAAGACCACCGACATCATCACCGCCACTGTCAACGCGCCGAGAAAATTGCCTAAAAACACCAAGCCCCAATTTCTGAGCACGCCGCTCAGCGTCACCCCGGCGCGCTTGTCCAGCCAAGCCAGCGGCGTTAATACGAACACGCCGGTCAGCAAATCGAAACCCAATAAATACAACATGCAAAAACCGACCGGGAACAAAATCGCCCCAAAGATCGGCGAGTTGGTTTGCACGGTAATCGACACCGCAAATACCGCCGCCAGCGCCAGGATCGCGCCGGCCATGTAAGCGCGGATTAAGGTGTCGCGGGTAGACATGAAGATTTTGGATTCACCGGCATCGACCATCTTTGTAACGAATTCCGAAGGGATCAGATAGGACATAACTCACCTTTAAATTGTGGGAAGGACTTGAATGTCGGTGGTTATCAAGCACCGCCATTCGTTTAAATAAGCCTGTATGCGCAAGCTAAAGCTCCCTTGGAAACGGCGTGTTTGTGATCAGCGAAAGTCCGAAAGGGAAAAGCGGGACAACGGCCGAGCAAACAGTATTGCGGGTTATAAAACCAGCAACGTTTCAACGCCGTTGTTGAAGGGAACCGAGGGTGCGCCATTGCACCGGGTAAATTGCAGCACGGATTGTGCCAGCGCTTTGAATCCAGCCTAACTAAGCTTTGCGCTGCCAAGCTCAGCAAGCTAAATCAGCATCGCGCACCAAAACGGACTGCCACCGCACCAAAACAGGAAAACACCAATCTGAGACAAGTCCGGAGACAGATGCGAAGCCATTATCAGCAATCCGCTTCCGGCAACCGGCCACTCGCGGCTATTTTCAGCAAAAACATCAAGTAGCGGCTATGCTTCGCCGACATTTTCCCAGTAACCGATTCTAACGTCACCATCTTATTTAGCCGAGCCTATGCCATCGTCGTCGCTTAATAAAAAACTGGTTCTTACTTACAGCGCGTGGAGACAACTACTTGCGCTACTGGGATTAGCGCTGGCCTTCCTAATGGCTTGGGCGGGATTTCTAAGTAACTTTTTCATCGTCGAAGTTAGTTTTATTTTATTCGGCGCGTATGCTGCTTGGGCGCTGCTTGGCATCATCTCGACTCAATCGATTACGCTGTATCCCGACAAAATCGTCAAACGCAGCTGGCTCGGCCAAACCACCATTCCAACCCATGCCTTGCTGGTGACTGATAGCCAGGATCAAGGAAATGCGAAATCCTGGCGCTTTTTTCACGGCTCCAACAAAAACCAACGTGAGTCTATTCAAATAGCAGGCAATTTTTTGTCGGCGGAGCTGCGACTATGGGTGGATTCGTATCGACGTAACATCTATCGGCTTGGCAGTTTCTCCAGCAGCCCGTTGAGCAGCAATAGCGCCGTCTGCGTGGAGTTCGATAAAGCGGTGTCGTCCTTCCGTTTCATGGCCGTGCTGACCGGCGTCTATCTGTTGGTGTACGTGATTTATGCAACGATGCTGCATTGGCAATACCCGCTATTTGCCGGTTACGCTCCTCAATTGCCGGCCTGGCCGGTGCGCTTGTTGTTTGTTGCCATCGCCTTGGCGGCCTATCCGCTATTGCAAACGCTAGCCAAGCCACCCATCGGCGTTTCGAACTATACGGTGCGCGTGGCGCTGGCCCAGCAACGAGCCTTCCGCTCCGCATTGATCGCCAATGGCGTGGCTTGGTTGGGCTTACCGCTGTTTCTGCTGTGCGGTAACAGGCTGGATTTTTATCTGCTGTTGTCGATAGGCGCGCTTTATCACTACGACTTCTATCCCCGGCTATCCACCTGGGAAAGCGTGTTGCAAGCCGCACCGGAAACCCGGCCGGTGCAAGCGGCAGTCCCTCGGCGTTCCATGCAGGTGTCCTTGGCGTTATTGGGCGGCTTATCGTTAGCCAATTACCACGGGAACCCGGACGATTTTCGGATCCGCCAACAAGATTGCGTCGACGACCAGGGCAACCCGATTGAATGCCGAAGCAGCGGTGGCCACGGCGGCGGCTCGAGCTCCCGTTATAGCGGCAATGGCAGCGCGGACAGCCATAGTTCGGTCAGGCGCGGCGGCTTCGGTTTCTTCGGCGGTTCGCACAGTTCTTTCGGCGGCTAGTTATGCAAAGAATCGCCATCACACCCCGCGCCGATTGGCAGCAGCGCGTCGAAGCCGTGGGGATGAATTATCACACCCTGGACGGCGATGTTTATTGGGACGAATCGGCCTGCTATCGCTTCACGGCCAGCCAGATCGATATTCTCGACGACGTCACCGCCGAATTGCATACGCTGTGTCTAAAAGCCGTTCAGGCCATCATAGACCGCAAGTTGTTCAAACAACTGCTGATTCCGGCTTGGGCCGTGCCCTATATTGTCGATTCGTGGGAACGCCGTGAACCCAGCGTTTACGGCCGCTTCGATCTGGCCTGGGACGGCAGCGGCCAGCCCAAATTGCTGGAATACAACGCCGACACGCCCACTGCGCTGCTGGAAGCCGGCGTGGTGCAGTGGTTCTGGTTGCGGGATTGTTATCCGGACGCCGATCAATTCAATTCCATACACGAAAAACTGCTGGTCTTTTGGCAAGATTACCGGCAACGCCAGCCCAGCCTGCATTTTGCCGGCGTCGACAGCAGCGACGAAGACATCGGCAATCTGGAATATCTGCGCGACACCGCTGTACAAGCCGGCCTGCAAACCCAACGCTTGGCTATTGATCAAATCGGCTGGGACGCCGGCGGGCAACACTTTGTCGATCTGCGCAATAACCCCATCCGCGCGTTGTTCAAACTGTATCCCTGGGAATGGCTGTTGCAAGAAGAGTTTGGCCCTTACCTGCCGCAAGCCCAACCGGCGATGTTGGAACCACCCTGGAAACTGCCGCTCAGCAACAAAGGCCTGTTGCCGATTTTGTGGGAGCTGTTTCCCGGCCACCCCAATTTGCTGGAGGCCGGTTTCGCCGACCAACCGCTGCTGGGCGATTATGTACGCAAGCCGCTGTATTCCCGCGAAGGCGCCAACATCCAGATTCGCCGGGGCGCCAGCCTCGTCGAAACCGGCGGTAGTTACGGCGGCGAGGCCTGCATTTATCAACGCTATACCCCGCTGCCCGAGTTTGCCGGCAATTTCCCGGTGATCGGCTCCTGGATCATCGCCGATCAACCGGCCGGCATCGGCATCCGGGAAGACAAAACCGAAATCACCGGCAACAATAGCCGCTTCATCCCGCATTATTTCGTCGAGAATTGACTATGGAATCGCTAGACCTCTCTCACATCCTGGCCGGCGCCAACGGCTTTTTTCTGCACTTTGTCGCGGCCGCCGCGCTAACCGGCGCGTTTGCTTTCTGTTATTTGTGGATTACGCCCTACGCGGAATTCAAACTGATCCGCGAGGGCAAAACCGCGCCGGCCGTGGCGTTTAGCGGCGCACTACTGGGCTTTGTCTTGGCGCTGTCCGGAGCCGTCGCCAACAGCGTGTCGTTTATCGACATGCTGATCTGGGCTGGCATCGCTTTATTTTTGCAAGTGCTGGTATTCGTCGGCCTGCGGTTGACTTTCGCTGACCTGTGCAAACGCATTGCAGACGACGAACTAGGACCCGCCATCGTGCTGGCAGGTTTTGCTTTGGCGGCGGGCTTGTTAAGCGCGGCTTGCATGACTTATTAAAGCCGTGACTGCCGCCAAACGCATCTTAATAGTCGAGGACGAACCGGCGATTGCCGACACATTGATTTATGTGCTGAACAGCAGCGGTTACCGAACCGAGCACGTCAACTTAGTGCAAACCGCCTTGGTCAGATTGCAATCCACCGAGTTCTCTTTGGTGATTCTCGATGTCGGCCTGCCGGACGGCAACGGTTTTGACTTGTGCCGGCAGTTGCGTCGATTTTCGGATATTCCGGTGATTTTTCTGACCGCGCACGGCGACGAAATCGACCGCATCGTTGGTTTGGAAATCGGCGCCGACGACTATGTGACCAAGCCGTTTAGTCCGCGCGAAGTGGCGACCAGAGTGGGCGTGATCCTACGCAGGCTAAATGCGCCCATCGGCACCGACCAATCGCCTACGCTTGCCGGACAATTTGAACTGGACAGCCAAGCCGGCCGCATCCGCTATTACGGACAATTGCTGGATTTGACCCGTTACGAATTTTTGTTGTTGAAACTATTCATCGAACACCCCGAGCGGATTTTCTCCCGCGAACAACTGCTGGAAAGAATCTGGCAAGACCCCGGCGACGTGTTCGACCGCACCGTCGATACCCACATCAAAACCTTGCGCGCCAAACTACGCTTGGCCGCCGCCGATCAAGATCCTATACGCACCCATCGCGGCCTGGGTTATAGCTTGCAAAGCCGATGAAGTTATCGGTACGGCTGTTTTTAGGCTACTTCCTGCTGGTGGCCGTGACTGGGCAACTGGTGTTAATGCTGGTGGTGAAGCAGATCGGCCCCGGCGTGCGCACCGCGCTGGAAGCCAGTTTGGTCGATACCGCCAACCTGCTGGCCGAACTGGCCGCGCCGGATTTGCGGCAAGGCAGCATCGCCGACGGCCATTTCGCTCAAGCGGTCAAGCGCTACAGCAAGCGACCGGTATCCGCGACCATCTTCGGCTTTCCGAAACAAAGCCTGGATTACCGGGTTTACGTCACCGACGCGGTTGGCATCGTTCGTTTCGACTCGGCGGTTACGGCAATCGGCGAAAACTACTCGCGCTGGAACGACGTGTATCTGACCCTGCAAGGCCAATACGGCGCGCGTTCCTCGCAGGCCAATCCCGGCGATAAGGCCAGCTCGACCATGCATGTCGCGGCGCCAGTGCGCGACGGCGATAAATTGATCGGCGTGGTCACCGTCGCCTACCCCACCGCCCTGCTGCAACCCATCGTCGACGCCAGCAAGAATGCTATACAACGCGGTGCCTTCTGGCTGTTCGGCGGCGCTTTGCTATTCGGCGCGGTATTCAACTGGCGCTTGACCCGCGCCATCGATTTACTGGTCGGCTACGCCCGCAGCGTGGCGTCCGGCGGCAAAGCCAGCCCGCCCAAATTGCGCAGCGTCGAATTGTCCACGCTGGCACACGCGCTGGAAACCATGCGCCAGGAATTGGAAGGCAAACAATACGTTGAGCGCTACGTACAAACCCTGACCCACGAGATGAAAAGCCCGTTGGCCGCCATTCGCGGCGCGGCGGAATTGCTGGAAGATCCGTTACCCGATGCCGACCGCCGTCGCTTCGCCGGTAATGCCCGCGAACAAGCCGAACGCCTGGACCAATTAATCGAACGACTACTGGGACTGGCGGAATTGGAGCAGCGCCAGCAGCTATCCGATCCACAGCTATTGGATTTAGGCGAATTGCTTAATAGCGTCCTGGCCGAAAAAGCCCCGCAACTGCTGCAACTCAATTTGCACACCGCCGTGTCGGTAGACAAACCGCTGCCCGTGCTGGCTGAAGAGTTTTTATTGCGGCAGGCCATCTCCAATCTTTTGGATAACGCCTTGGCCTTTGCCCCTGCCAAGTCCACAATCGAAATCGACGGCCGCCGCAACGGCAAGCAAATCATCTTGCGCATCCGCGACCACGGCCCCGGCATACCCGACTACGCATTGGAACGTTTGTTCGAACGCTTTTACTCCCTGCCCCGCCCCCACAATGGCCGGAAGAGTACCGGGTTGGGCTTGGCTTTCGTTAGGGAAGTGGCTGTGTTACATGGCGGGAAGATCAAGGTCGGCAATGCCGAGGGCGGCGGGGCGATGGCAGTGTTGAATTTGTCGGCAAGTGATTGAGAAACAGTGTAATCGACGACCAATTTACCTTTGTCTGATCATCATTCCAAACTCCTGAATTCTGACTACCAAATGGAAGAAAAATGAATACATCGACAATTGCAGCCATCAATTTCTATGTCCGTCAGCTAAAATCCGCAATAGCAATAAAGAATATTCGTATCCTCAGATCGGACAAGCATGGCAAGCTGGCAAATATGATCCTTGGGGCATGGGTTTTGGGTTTGGCGACAATACCAACTCCGGCACTAGCTTGCAGTTGTTGGCATCCGCACCCGGAAGAATATCTTCAAGCCAGTGCATTGATTTTTAAAGGCACGGTAGTGTCGATTGAGAAAGTCGTGCCGAAAGCCTTAGCTGGCGAATACGATATCACCCGGTTTTAACCGCAATGCTACAAATTGACCTTAAGCACAATGCTTTGGCGATAGACGCTCGAAAAATTAATAACACGATGGTTTGCGAGCTAATTCTCATAAGCCACAAATAAGCCGTGCAAAAAAATACCTAACAAAAAACCTGGTATATGCTTTCCTCGCTGAGTCTAACTAGCAAGACCATGCGGCCGCACTAAAAACACCCCCACAAAGTCGGCTGCATTTTTTTTAGTTCACGAGGAGAGTGTTTAATGTCATTGGATTTCGAAAAGCTGACCGTATACGGCAAATCGTTTAGCGGGTTTACCCCCGATAAGGAAGCTTTGTTGCTAGAGGTTGGGTCGCAAATTAAGCCACATCTGGCGGCGGTAACCGACGAATTTTATCAACAGTTGGCCACCATACCGGAAACGGCTTCGTTTCTGGAAGGCCGAGTCGAGGGTTTGAAAAAAACCCACCGCCTATGGATGGAAGGACTATTCACAGGCCCCTATGATAAAGACTTTACCGCACAGATGTTCAAGGTCGGTGATGTGCATGTCAAGGTTAAATTGCCTGTCGAATTCATGGCCGGAGCGATGACTTTGATCAATAACCGTCTTTTCACGCTGATAGTTGAAACCTTTGGTGACGATAAGCAATATTGCGCTCGGACGATTGCCGCGGTTAACTCGGTAACCGGCTTTTCATTGCTGGTGATGCAGCAATCCTATCAAGCCTCGAGCCTGGCGGAAGAACTGGAAAAGTTTTTGAAAATTTCCGGCATGAGCCGCACGTTATTCACCAATCTGGCCTTGGCCTACAGAGACAAATAAGGAGATCACTATGCGCGCGGATTTATTAATATCTGTTTTGACGGAATTGAATGGTTCATCGGCCGACATCGAAGCCAGTGGCGTGATATCGACTGATGGTTTAATGATGGCCTCGGTATTACCGGCTTCCATGGACGAAGACCGGGTAGGTGCGATGAGCGCCGCCATGTTGTCATTGGGTGACCGGACTGCGCAAGAGCTGGCGAGAGGCGAGTTGGAGCAAGTGCTGATCAAAGGCAAGGCCGGCTATGTGTTAATGACCTATGCCGGTTCTGAGGGTGTTCTCACCGTTTTAACCAAGTCATCGGCCAAATTGGGCTTGATATTTCTTGATGTTAAGCGAGCGGCGGTTCAGATCGCGGAGATGCTGTAAAGATTGACTTGGAGTGACGGGATTACGCCCGTCACCTCGATCTTACCACCGGTCAGACTGTTTGCCGCATCCGGCAGTCGATCCCTGCCTTCAAATACCTTTACCGCTCCCAGGGGATGTCAATACCAAAGCTAGACAGATCAAGGTGCGCGCTATGCTTCCCTGACAACTTAGCCTGAATTTGTCACATCGGCACTCGCTCGTCGCTCCAGCGTTGCACCCACTAGACCTAAACGTCCCCGCCCTAAAAAGCTTAAGCCCCTCCTTATTTCCAACAAGGCAACAATCCGGTTTTTAACGTATATTTTCCGCATATTTGCAAAACCGATGATCACTAGCAATGGAAAACGACTACGCGATTTTTAGCCCGAAACAGATTGTCAATTATTTAACGGAGATCCAGCAGCGTAATTGCATTTTGTCGGCTCGCTATGGCGCGGATAATCAGGCGTTTTTAACTGCGATTGTGCAAATCGACCCTAAACACAATACCTTGGCGATAGACATTGCGCCCACCCAGGAATTGACGGACCGTTTATTACTGAGCAAGCGCGCGCATTTCTTCACGCAGGTGGATGGGATTGATGCGGCTTTTCAGGGGGTGAACATCAAACTGGCGCAATGCGCGCATGGTGCGGTACTAACCATGCCATTGCCCGATAGACTGTACTGGCGGCAACGGCGCAATTATTACCGGGTGAAAGTGCCGCAATCGCATACAGGCACGTATTGCCAATTCGGTTTTAAGCTAAGCGGTGCGGATGGCGAACAAACATCTGTCGTTAAAACCTTCAAACTGATCGATATTGGTTTGTGCGGACTGGCTTTATTGAATCCGGACCATGATTTGCAACAGGAATTGCTTAGTGTTGAAGTCGTCAGTTGCACCTTATTTCTGCAAGACCACGAACACCACCACGCCGACGTTGCGATGCGCGCCAAATACAGTATCGACGTCAAAACCAATACGATAAGCACCGCGCATCGCATAGGTTTTCAATTTACCGCCATTTCGCCGACTTTTGAGAGCAGTGTGCAGATCTACATGCAATCTATCGAACGGATGCTGAAAAACATCGAGAGTCATTGAATCGGCGCTAAACCGCCCGGTTTCCGTTAATCTCCAAGTTTAGCTAGGCTCAAACAAAAAACAGCAATACCTTATTTACCAAAAGGTCCTAGGTTTGCCATTCCACCCGTTTAGACAATAGGCAATATATCGTGTCAGTCATCAGACTATTGCTACCCGCGCAAGGGTTTGCAGAAATTAGCCTTAATCCGAAAGAATTGGAAAACCAAGGCATTGCCGTCATCACAATCGAGCCAAACACTACGGAACCCATGAATTTGTTAGCTTTAGACGTCGTCCTGATCGACGGTGACGCGGCGTTGCCAGACAATCTGGATCTGATCGATCAAGTAAAAAGCATTGCCCCTAACAGTAAGTTTGTAGCCTTGCTTAGCCATTCCAGCGCCCATGCCCTGACCTATTTGCAGGTCGGAGTGACCGGGTTGTTGAGATGGTTTCCCGACGCGGCCAAGTTGGCTGAGATCATCCGCACGATTGTGCAGGGTGAATATTACCTGGACCAAGAGATTGCCCAGTTGCTGGCCATGCGGCAAATCAAAAAGCAATTAGAACCCTTTGTTTCTCTCAGCTCCCGCGAGTTTGATGTGTTTTGTCTGTTAGCCGAAGGCTGTTCATTGCAAACGGTAGCTGCGCAACTCGGTATCAGCAGTAAAACGGTCTCCAATTGCCAAACTCAAATCAAGCTGAAACTGGCTATCGACAGTCGGGACACACTGACAAAATTTGCCAATAGCCATGGCTTGATTATGCATAAAGGCGTATGATTCCCGATATTCGGGAATTTTTCCTATTTTTGCGAGGTGGTTTATGAAAAAGTCAGTGTTAGCATTATCTGTATTAGCCGGTTTGGGCGTGTTATCCGCTAGTGCCTTAGCAGCCGATCAAGGCTTGGAAAATTGCATCCAGGCCGTCAAAAAAGAAAAGGCAGGCGAGCTGGTCAAACTGGAAAAGCTCAACGTAGCCGGCAAAGGCGCCTATGAACTGGAGTTGCGCGACAACAACCGCCAGGAATGGGAATACATGTGCGATGCCGACGGCGGCAAGCTGACTGAAAAAGAAGCTGAAGTAGCCGACCCCAATAGCCAGGCATTCAAAAAGAATGTCAAAGTCACCGAGGAAGATGCCGCAGCAATTGCGTTAAAAGCCAATCCCGGCAAGATTGAGGAAGTCGAATACGAAGTGGAGGAAAACGGCGGCTCGTCTTACGAATTCGACATCGTGAATGACAAAGGTCTGGAAACCAAAATCGAAGTGGATGCCGCCAGCGGCAAAATCATCGAAACCGCCACCGAGGAATGGGAAATCGGCGAGGAAGTTGACGAAAAACGTTAATTCCGGGGCCAGCAACTTCACAACCCTGGCAGTTTTGGGGCTCTCACTATTAGAGCCCCAGCACCCGCCGCCGAATATACCAATTAACGCCGGGTATACCGGTGTTTTACCCCAACGGGGAAATAATCCGCATCCGCAAAACCATGTAGGCTGATCTGGGGCAACTGCTTCTCGACTGGCGTGTAATGGGCAAATTCGCTGTTCAGCCGCAACAACTGCGTACGAATGGAGGCGGCTATCCTCGGCGCCATCGCCGGTTCCGCCACCACGCCTGGCAATAATTCCACGGCGATCTGCAGATATTTATCGCCCTCCGCATTTTCCTGGGTTTGCAGAACAAATTTACCGGTCACCCAAGCCATGATCTCCGGCTGTTCCAGACCTACCGTGACGTTTTCCGGATAGATATTGGCGCCGTAGTAGGACACGGTAAAATCGGCGCGGCCGAACACATACACAAAAGGTAAGTCGCGAGCTTGAAAACTGCTAGCCAAACCTAAATCCTCGACCGACTGCACGCCGTGCTGTCGCAGAAAATCCCAGATTTGCGCGTAGCTCAGCAGCCCACCCTTGTCGGCGATGTGATAGCGCAGCAAAGGCACACTGTTCTCGCCGGAGACCACCAAAGTCCCCTCGTGTTCTTCGAAGAAACGGCTATGCGGATCGTATTGCACCAGGGTGGGCAGCCGCGATTCGCCGAACAACGCTCGGGCCGCTTCCGGCCGTTGCGCCAGCCAACGGCGAATGGCAATGCTAAGCGGCGTTTCGTTACCCAGCACGCCGCCGTCGGCGGTACCGTATAACGATGCGGAATCGAAACAAACCGACTGCGAGCCGATACGCTCGGACAGCAAGCTGCGCCACTCCTCGCTAAACACCTCGCCGGCAAACACCAGTTTAGGTTTGAATTGCGCCCAGTCTATGCCCTCGGCGGCGCCGGCATCGATCACGTCCTTCACAAACGGCGGATACCCCAACAGCACGGTTTGCTCAAAGTGCGGCGCCAACTCGCGGACTACCCGAAAAATCTCAGCTTTATTATTGCCCGGCGTTGCCACCAGCAAGGGATAGCCCTTCTGCGCCAGATGCCAGCAACAGGAGGTCGTGAACAGGCCGCCCACCCAATTGCCTAACGCAAAACACACCACCGCCAAAGTCGAGCGCTTATCGGCCTGAAAACTGTCCTTGAACACCTGCTCGAAGCGCACCGCCACATCCAACTCATATGCTGCCGAACGCGGCCAGAAAGTTGGCATGCCGGTGGAGCCTGACGACACCGCCACCCGGTCCGCCCCGCTTAAATTGCCGCCGAAACAACGCGCCGGCAACGGGTAGGCTTGCATGTAGTTAGCTTTGCTGATTAGCGGTAGCTTTTGAAAATCCGCGTAATTATTAATCTGCGCGGGATCGATTTGCTGGGCTTGTAAAAACTGCCGATAAGCGGGAACCTCAGCCGCACAACGCTGAAATAGAGCCAGCATTTTTTGCTGCGGATTAAGCGCTTGATGCTTGGTAAGCAAGGTATCCAATGGCGTGGCCAGAAAATGTTGAAATGCTGCCGCAGAAGACGTCGTCGGTAAATCGCTCATTGCAAACCACCTGAAAAATGCTGGAAAAACCCTAAAGATATATTCTTGGATTGAATGTTTGGTAAAACGTTAATTCTGCACAACACCATGCCCATACCGATGCAAGCATTGAGATTAGACAAATCATTATCCTACCGCAACGATATGCCGATACCCGAATTAGCTGCCGGCGAAGCTTTGATTGCACTGCGCCTGGCCGGTATCTGCGCCACCGACCTGGAACTGGTGAAGGGTTATGCCGGATTTTCCGGCATCCTCGGCCATGAATTTGTCGGTAAGGTCATCGCCGTTGCCGATGACAAACACAGAGATTGGCTGAACCGGCGCGCGGTGGGTGCCATCAATATCGGCTGCAACGTCTGCGAGGTGTGCCAGCGCGACGGCCCCGAGCATTGCCTGAATCGTAAAGTGCTGGGAATACGCGGCAAAGACGGGGTATTTGCCGATTATTTCAGCCTGCCGGTTGCCAACTTGTACACCGTCCCCGACATAGTGACTGACCAAGCCGCCGTGTTTACCGAGCCGCTGGCCGCTGCTTTGCGTGTAGTAAAACAAATAGCCGCACTGCCCATCGCCGACATCGCGGTGGTCGGCCCCGGCCGCTTGGGTTTGTTGATCGCCAAGGTGTTGAGTCTGGCCGGCTACCAAGTCACGGTGTTGGGCCGGTCGTTGGAGTCATTAGCTTTGCCCAAACAATGGCAACTGACGACTGGCTTGACTAACGAGATTCCAGACAACAGCTTCGACCGCGTCGTCGACGCCAGCGGTCAGGCATCAGGTTTTGCGCAAGCCTTGCGCATCGTCAAACCGCGCGGCACCTTGGTGTTGAAAAGCACCTTTGCAGCCAACGCGGCACTGGATTTAAGCAAGGTGGTGGTTTACGAAATCAACATCATCGGCTCCCGCTGCGGGCCGTTTGCAGAAGCCCTAAAGCTGTTGACAGAAAACAAGCTACCCGTGGAAACGATGATAGACGGCCAATACCCACTGAGCGATGGACTTGCCGCATTCAATCACGCCGCCCAAGCCGGCGTCAGAAAAATTCTGTTACAGCCCGCACTGAATTCAGATTATTAACCCGCTTGAACTCACCAGCACCGCCAGCGAGCGCAAGCTTAGAAGGCGTTAAGACGCCAGCAGCATATTATCCAAAGTCTTTTTCGCCAGCGCCGCCTGCTCGGCAGGCACGGAGACTTGGTTGACCACATGCCCGGCCGCCAGATTTTCCAGCACCCAGCACAGATGCTGCGGATCGGTGCGGAACATCGTTGAGCACATACTTAAAGTAGGCGCCATGAAATGCACGCTTTTGCCTTGTGCCTTGCATTCCTGATTCAGGCGATTGACCAGATTCAGCTCGGTCGCTACCAACCAACGGGTATTGGCTTCGGCTTCGCGGACGATTTTCAAAATCATTTCAGTGGAACCGATGTAATCGGATTTTTCGCAGACTTCAAAACAGGCTTCGGGATGGGAAATAACGATGGTTTCCGGGTGTTTTTCCTTGAAGGCGTCGATTTGCTCCGGCTGGAAGGCTTGATGTACGGAACAATGACCCTTCCAAAGAATAATCTTGGCATCGCGGATTTGCTGTTCGGTCAAACCGCCCTCCGGTTTATTGAAATCCCAGGTTACCATTTGTTCCAGCGGGATGCCCATCCGGTAGCCGGTATTGCGGCCCAAATGCTGATCGGGGAAGAACAATACTTTTTCGCGTTTGGCAAAGCTCCATTTCAGGATTTTTTCGGCGTTGGAAGAGGTACAGACAATACCGTCATGCTGCCCGCAAAACGCTTTTAAATCGGCGGCGGAATTGATGTAAGTCACCGGGGTGACGGTATTTTCCACATCAATCACTTTCGCCAACTCGTCCCAGCATTGTTGGACTTTGACCTTATTGGCCATGTCCGCCATCGAACAGCCGGCCGCCAAATCCGGCAAAATCGCGATTTGCTCCGGCCGCGACAAAATGTCCGCCACTTCCGCCATGAAATGCACGCCGCAAAAGACGATGTATTCGGCTTCCGATTGCGCCGCTTCCCGCGATAATTTCAATGAGTCGCCGAATATATCCGCATGTTTGAATACTTCGTCGCGTTGGTAATGATGGCCCAGAATAATGCAGCGTTTGCCGAGTTTGGCTTTGGCGGCTTCTATGCGCGCGGCACATTCGGCATCATCGAGCAGGGCGTAATCATGGATAGGTAAGGCAGCAGTCATTTTTTAACCTGAAAACAAAAAGCGAGAATTTCGAAAACTTAGGCCCGGCTTTTTACAGCCGGTTCCATGGGTCATGCCGACAAAGCATGATTTAGTAAAGTGAGGCCAATCCAGCCAAAACCAAGGGTGGTGACGACAAAACTCAAAGCGGAATAGATCCGCCATATCGGCTTGGACCAAAAATCCGGATCGAATGCCGCCACCACAAACACGCCGGGATTGGTCAAGCCGCCAATCACGACCAACCAGCAAGCGGTGTCCGGCAACGGTACTTTGGCGCCGTAAAAGCCCAGGCAAAACAACGCCATTAAGGCGAAATCAACGTGTGCCCTGATCAGGGTTTTGTAGTCTTTTAAAAACTCGCCGTCTATGCCTTTGATCGGAAACCATTTGGCAAAAGTCATCAGCCATGCGGATAACAAAATGGCGAAGATCATCAAAACGGCGCCTATCAATAATATTTCCATGATTTTTTAGTCTGTGATTGTAAAAATTAGATCGAGGTCCACGCCATTTCATTCATCAGGCCCTTATATCTTCTGATGTCGTCATTCCCGCCTGAGCGCAAACGACGATATTCGCGGGCGGAGAAGCGGGACTCAAACCGGAAAAGTGGGCGCGCTGTTCAATATAAAGCGTGCTGAAGCAAACTCATAGCCCCAGCACCGCTTTGGTTTTGTACATATTGTAAAACCACCGGCACAAACTGGCTGACCATGGACGGATTCATACCCAAAGATTGAAACGATCCGGCTAAATTCGCCAGACTGCCAAGTTGCCCGCCCATTAACCCGCCCGCAGCGCCCAGCAACGATTGCGAGCCGGTAGTGGAAACCTGTTGCGGTACCGAGGACAAATAGCGGTCCATATCCGGTAGGGCATTGCTCAATTGCGAAAAGTCACCGGGATTCATGCGTTGCTGCGCCACTGAAAAAATTGACCCCACGCCACCCAGCGCTTGCTGCGGGCTGATGCCCAATTGCCCAACCAGAATATCGATTAACCCTAGTTGGTTGGCCTGCCCCACCGCACCGGCGATAGAACCTGCTGCACCATAGACGGCTGGCGACCCGCCCAAGGCAAAAGTCTGATCTGAAACCTGCTGTTGCACCGGTGCGCAAGCGCTGATGACCGCGAGAACACCGACTGCTGTAAAACCTTGCAAAACCTTCATTCTGTCGAACTCCTGAAAAACGCCGAAATACCGGACCAAGCCACATCATGGCCGCCAAAACCGGCACTGTAAATCGAAACCTGCCCAGGATACAACCTGGGCTCTTTTATCGCCGCAGGCGGACAGCCGCGGCGTCCTGTGCAAAGACGGCGTGTTATCTGCAGATAACCGAGAAACTCCCCGCAAACATTGTGGGTAAAAATCGGCAATTCGCATGAATTCAGTATAATCCTGGCTTTAGCCACAAGAACAATAAAGGTAAAAATATGCTGAATATTCAAAAAACGCTCGAAGACTATTATCTTCGCTTGCAAGCCCATCCTAAATACCTGCATGTGATGACCTTGCCGCTGATGCAACGTTGGGGGGTGTTTATCGGTTTGTTTTTGCTCTCGCAAATCCTGGTATTCGGCAGCCTGTACCTTATTTTTGACAAAGTGGTGGTGATCGGCTTTCTGGCCAGCGTGCTGGCTGGATTAGCTACCGGCATCGGCGCCTTGCCGGCCTTGTTCTTTAAAAATATTTCCGACCGGCTATTCAACGGCTTGCTGGGCGCCGCAGCGGGCGTAATGCTGGCGGCCACCGCGTTTTCGCTACTGGTGCCCGGCTTGGATTACGGCGAACAAATCTGGCCCGGCAAAGGCTTGTGGATCGTTTCCGCCGGCATGCTGATCGGCGCGCTGTTTTTACATGTTGCCGACAGCCGATTGCCGCATCTGCATTTTGATTCAGTCAGCGATCATTCCCTGGATTCGCTGCAAAAAATCTCTTTATTCATCATCGCCATCACCATCCATAACTTCCCGGAAGGCATGTCGGTCGGCGTCAGCTTTGGCTCCGGCGATATGAACAATGGCTTGGTGTTGTCTATTGCCATTGCCTTGCAAAATTTGCCGGAAGGCCTGGCAGTCGCCCTGCCCCTAGTCGGCCTGGGTTACAACAAATGGAAAGCCGTCGCCATCGCCACGTTGACAGGCTTGGTGGAACCGGTGGGCGGCCTATTGGGCATTACCATGGTCACGGTATTTTCGTCGATATTGCCGATTGCAATGGGGTTTGCAGCCGGTGCGATGTTGTTCGTCATCAGCGAAGAAATCATCCCGGAGACGCACGCCAAAGGCCGCTCGCGCATCGCTACATTTTCATTAATGGCCGGTTTCATCATCATGATGATCCTGGACAAAATACTGACATAAACACCACCTAAACCAAGCGCGCCACCCAAAAGGCAAAAGCCTTTTGGGCTTTATATCTTCCGATCAAACTCCTCAGTGCCGAATGGAATACCTAACCGCATTCATCACCCAAATAAGCACCTTAAACTTTGCGGAATTGCTCGCGACCGGCGGCACCAGCTTTGCACTGATAGCCGCCGCAGAAATTGGCGATAAAAGCCAACTGGTATGCATGACCCTGGCCTCCAAGCACAGACCGACTCCGGTGTTATTAGGAGCGATTGCCGCGTTCGCGCTGCTGAACACTTTGGCGGTGGTTTTTGGTGCGGCGATTGCAACATGGTTACCGGAATATCTGGTCGCGGCCACCGTCGCCCTGCTGTTTGCCGCATTCGGTCTGCATGCTTTGCTCAACCACGACGAAGACGATGACAACGAAGAAATCGTCGAGAAAAGTGGCCACGGCATTTTCTTTACGACCTTTTTATTGATCACCGTCGCCGAATTTGGCGATAAAACTCAATTGGCTGTCGTGGCATTCAGCAGTACCGCGCAACCGATTGCAGTTTGGCTGGGCTCGACGCTGGCGCTGGCGTTTACGTCCGCACTGGGCGTGCTGGCTGGCCGCACCGTGTTGCAAAAAATCCCCCTGTCCTTGCTGCATAAAGCCAGCGGCGTGTTTTTCCTGATTTTGTCGGCAGTTGCGGCCTATAAAGCCTACGAAAGCTTGCTGGCTGCGGGTTTGCTCCCCCAACTTTAGCCAAATTCCAGACTTGCAGCGATTCATGGCATTTCCCAATTACCGCTGGCTAGACGTTGCGGCAATACTCGGCTTGGCGGGGCTGTATTGCCTGTTAGCCAAAATTGTACTGTCTTATTTCTCAGAGACCGGTAACATCACCCTGGTGTGGTTTTCCGGCGGATTGGGATTGGCCGCCTTATTGCTGAAAGGCCTTTGCTATTGGCCAGGCATATTTCTGGGCGCGTTCGCCGCCGGCTTGATGGTAGACGACTCGCTCCCACTGTCTTTTGCCATTGCAACGGGCAACACACTGGAATCGGTGACAGCCGCCTACCTGCTAAAACACCAACAGCGTTTTTCTTTAGACTTAACCGAGCCAGGCCACTTTATCTGGCTAACCCTGACCGGCGCCGCTTGCTCGTTGATCAGTGCAGGCATTGGCCCTTTGGCTTTACATCAGGCCGGCTTCATACCGCTAGCGGCTATGCCGCAAGCGATTTTACATTGGTGGATGGCGGATGCGTTCGGTATTGTCACGACCACCCCGATATTATTGGTGTGGCGAAATTGGCCAAAGCAATGGTTTGCTGAAAAGCGCGGCCTGGAAGCGTTGCTGCTGATTATTGTTGCTTTGTTCGCCGGCCAAGTAGTATTTCTCGATGCTTTCCAGCCTGTCTTTGGCAAAATCGCCCGCGGTTACTGGATGTTTCTGTTTGCCATTTGGGCCGCCCTCCGTTTCTATCGCCATGGCGTGACACTGATTGCCGGCTTGATTACCATCCAAGCGCTATTCGGTGCCGCACATCATCTAGGCTTTTTCGGCGACGACTTTGAGAAAAGCGAATTGCTGAATCTTTGGTTTTATATATTGGTACTGTCCTGGACCGGCACCACTTTGGCACTTACTCTGCACAAGCAGCAGCTGATTACCTCAGGACTGAGCGATAGCGAAAAACGTTTGAAGGCTATCATCGACTACTCGCCAGTACCCCAGGCCATTTACAACGCCGAAGGCAAGTTCACATTGCTAAATCCGGCTTTCAGCAAAGCTTTCGGTTACACCTTGGAAGACATTAAAACGCTTGACGAATGGTGGCCCAAAGCCTATCCCGACCCCGCCTACCGCCAGAACATTATGGAAACCTGGCTGGAGTTGACTGATAAATCCCGTCGCGTGCAAAGTTTCGAAACCCTCCAAGCGGAAATTCATTGCAAACACGGCGAACGGCGCACGGTGCTCGCCGGTTCGGTATCCCTGGGCGAATCGTATGTCGGAGACAATCTGGCCATTTTGTTCGATATTACCGAGCAACTAAAATCCGAAAAAGCACTGACCGAATCCCATTTACTGTTGCAGACCATCCTGGAAACCTTACCAATCCGTGTATTCTGGAAAGACCTAAATTCTCGCTATTTGGGCTGTAACGCGCTATTTGCCGGCGATGCCGGACAATCCAGCTCCAGCGATTTAATCGGCAAGGACGACAGTCAACTGAATTGGCGAGATCAAGCCGCAAGTTACCAAGCAGATGATCGTCAGGTGATAACATCGGGGGTAGGCAAACTGGCGTATGAAGAACCCCAAACCACACCTGCCGGCAATACCATTTGGCTACGCACCTCGAAAATACCCTTGCGCAATTCCGATCATGCAATGATCGGCATTTTGGGGATCTACGAAGACATTACCGAAAACAAAGTCCGCGAAGACGCTTTAGCCCAATCGGTTTCCTTGCTAAAGGCTACGCTGGAAGCCACGGCCGACGGCATTTTGGTGGTCAGCCTGCAAGGTCAGATCGTCACTTACAATCAGCGTTTTTTTGAACTGTGGCAGTTGCCCAGCACGGCTGTTGGAGAAGATAAAGACGATATAAAACTTTTGCATTTAGCCGTTAAGCAGCTAAAAAATCCCGATGCGTTTTTCGACAAAGTTCAGGCTCTTTACAATCACCCCGCGGCAGAAAGTTACGATCTGATCGAGTTTACCGATGGCCGGATTTTTGAACGCTATTCCAAGCCACAAAGTATCGCCGACAAAATTGTCGGCCGCGTCTGGAGTTTTCGCGACATCAGTAATCAACATCGTACGGAACAAGCGCTGCAAAAGAAAGAATACTATCAACGCGCATTGCTGGATAACATTCCGCATGCGATTTGGCTAAAAGATACCGATAGCCGCCTGCTGGCCGTCAACCAGGAGTTCGCCAACGTATTTTCCGCGGTCAACCCGGAGGCGCTGGCGGGCAAAAACGATTTCGACATTGCCCCGCCGGAACTGGCCGAAAGCTACGTGGCCGATGACCGGCGCGTGATGGCTTTGCGAGACAAATTGATTGTCGAAGAGGAAATTGTTGATCGCGGCGTGCGCAAATGGTTCGAGACCTATAAAGCGCCTGTAATGGATGAGCAAGGTCAGTTACTGGGTACGGTTGGTTTTGCCCGCGATATCAGCGAGTTGCGCAAAACCGAAGAGAACCTGCGGCTGGCGGCCCTGGTTTATCACAACAGCAGTGAAGCGATGATAGTGGTGGATAGCGATAACACCATCCTCAGCGTCAACCCCGCATTTACCAAGATGACTGGGTATACGGAGGCTGAAGTTGTCGGTAAAAATCCCCATATTCTCAGTTCCGGCGAACATGATACGGGGTTTTACCGAGAATTATGGACCACGCTGCAAACGACCGGCGCGTGGCGCGGAGAAATAAAAAATCGCTGTAAGGATGGTCACTTGTTCGTCGAAGAGCTGGCCATCAACACCATTTATGATGCGGAAGGCAAGCCGCTACGCCGGGTCGCCCTGTTTTCCGACATCACTCAGCGTAAACAATCCGAGGAACAAATCTGGCGGCAAGCCAACTTCGATCCGCTCACCGGTCTGCCTAATCGGCGCATGTTCCGCGACCGTCTGGAACAGGAAATCAAAAAAGCCCACCGCATGGGGCAGTTGTTTGCGCTGTTGTTTATCGACCTGGACCGCTTCAAGGAAATCAACGATACGCTGGGCCACGACATGGGCGACAAATTACTGAAGGAAACCGCGCGGCGCTTGCAGACCTGCGTCCGGGAGTCCGATACCGTGGCGCGCTTGGGCGGCGACGAATTCACGATTATCTTGAGCGAGCTGGACTGCATCGAAGTCTCCGAACCGATAGCTAAAAACCTACTGCAAAAACTCAGTGCGCCGTTTAGCTTGGACGGCGAACTAGCTTATGTCTCTGCGAGTATCGGCATCACGTTTTATCCAAACGACAGCACCGATTTAAGCCAGTTACAAAAAAATGCGGATCAGGCCATGTACGCCGCCAAAAACCAGGGCCGAAACAACTACCGCTTCTTTACCCAAGCCTTACAGGACGCGCTGGAAGCCCGCGCCGCGATGCTCGGCGACTTACGTATCGCGCTGGCCAACGCGCAATTTTTGCTGTGCTATCAACCTATCGTCGACTTGCTGAACGGCGAAGTCCACAAAGCGGAAGCCTTGCTACGCTGGCATCATCCAAAGCGTGGCTTGATTAGCCCCGCCGAATTCATACCGCTGGCGGAAGAAACCGGTTTAATCAGAGAAATCGGTGATTGGGTATTCGAAACCGCGGCACGACAAGTGCAAACTTGGCGAAGCACTATCCACCCTGACTTCCAAATCAGCGTCAACAAATCACCGGTGCAATTTCAAAGCGCCGAGCATGCCCCTGAAGACTGGTTCAATTATTTGTATCGACTGGGATTGTCGGGCCAAAGTATTGTGGTAGAAATTACTGAAGGCTTGCTGCTGGACGCCAATCTTTCTGTACACAATCATTTGATGGCGTTCCGCGACGCCGGTATGCAAGTAGCGATAGACGACTTCGGCACCGGCTATTCCGCATTGTCCTATCTGAAAAAATTCGACATCGATTATTTGAAGATAGACCAGTCGTTCGTCCGCAATTTATCGCAGGATTCGAACGACTTCGTGCTCTGCGAAGCCATCATCGTGATGGCGCATAAATTGGGCTTAAAAGTTATCGCGGAAGGTGTGGAAACCGAGCAACAACGTGATTTGCTGGCCGCTATCGGCTGCGATTACGGTCAGGGTTATCTGTTTGCCAAACCGCTGCCGGCGGCAACATTTGAACAACAATTCGGTAAATCAGCATAGCGGATTCTCAGCCGTTCCCCGCCGCCAACCCCGTTATCTTTGTTATCACACTCGCTAACGGGCAGGCGGGAGCCCAGTCAATAAAAACGCCGCTATTCGATAGACCGGCTTATACGGAAAAGCCAGACACCGATACATTGGGGGATTAATAATTCAGCATATGGCTATTGCAGGCCGCCGCATGCTAAACCGCACTAATCACCACACCATCCGGCTTCAAGCTCAAGGTTAAGTCACCGCGCAATAAGCCCTGCAACTCCCGGCCGGCCATGTTGTAACGCCAGCCGTGCAACAACAAGCAATCCTCATCGCCGGACAGTAATTGCTCCAAATCCTTGCGGGTAGCCAAGATGATGGGATTCAGCGAGTTTTCCTCAGCACGGATTCTGACCACGGCGCTGAGTACATCCAGTATCGCTTCATGCTGTTGAGTTTTCTTGCCGGCTTGATCCTTTTCGGCCAAGGGTTTGGGCGGACGTTGTTTGGCAATGTCGATCAATTCGCAAATCGTTTTGCCGTAACGATTGACGGTGCGGTCGTTAATGTTGCGGATCTTGGCTAGATCGGCCAAGGTCACGGGTTGTAATTTGCCCAGTTCCAGCAGCAAATCATCCTGCAACAACCAACTGCGCGGTTTGTTTTCTTGCTGGGCGGTGCGTTCGCGCCATTCGGTAAGGCTTTGCATGATAGACAATTGCTTACCGGTCAGCTTGTTTTTGCCACGAATCTTCAACCAGGCATTTTCCGGCGAGAGTTGGTATAGCTCCGGATCGTTCAACAGCGCAAAATCACTTTCCAGCCAATTTGCACGCCCTAATTTAGCCAGTTGCTCGCACATGATTTTGTAAATCTTGCACAGGTAAATCACATCGTCGGCGGCATACTGAATTTGATCCTGGCTCAAGGGCCGCTCCGACCAGTCGGTACGAGTATGCGCCTTGCTGAGATTGACGTTTAAAAAGCTGGATACCAGCATCGCATAACCCGGATTTTCCTGAAAACCCAGCAGCGGCGCGGCAATCTGCGTATCGAAAATCGGGCCCGGAATTTTGCCGGTAATCTGGTAAAAAATTTCCAGATCCTGCCGGCAGGAATGCAACACTTTGACAATATTGGGATTGTAAATCGCCTCTAACAGCGGCGTTAAATCGGCAATCGCTAACGGATCGACACAAGCCACCCAGCCCGGCGCGGCTATTTGCAGTAAACAAAACTTGGGGTAATAGGTTTTCTCGCGAAGAAATTCGGTATCCAGGGCGATCCAGGGCTCCTGGCTGATCAGTTGGCAAAGGCTATCGAGTTGATCCGGGCGGTTGATATATTGAATAGTCATAGTCGCTATGGCAATTAACAGGGCTTGCCGAAAAACGGCGTGACTGCGTATTTTACCCCGTCGGGGCGTGATTGACTGAAATATTCCGGCATTGGCCGACGCGATGCAAATCAGGAATTTTTCCTTTTTATTGCCGACAATGGAACCCCCGGCCCTGCTTGTTTACCATGCCGCTTTTGTTTTGTATTCTCAGGTAAATTTATGAAAAAAGTTGCGCTCGGCGTGCTGCCATTGTTCAGCATGCTGCCCTTAGCCGAAGCCATAGCCGCGGAAGTTGCGACCAATCTGGAGGAAGTGGAAGTTGTGGCGGTAACGCCTTTACAATTCGGCGGCGTCGATATCAATAAAATTCCGGCGAATGTACAAACAGTGTCAGCCGAGAAATTGCAGGAAGCCCAAGCCCTGTCTCTGGCGGACTACATGAACCGCTATCTCGGCAGCGTCAACATCAACGATGCGCAAAACAACCCCTTGCAACCGGACGTGCAATACCGCGGCTTCAGCGCCTCACCGCTGATGGGCTTACCGCAAGGCTTGGCAACTTACGTCAACGGTATTCGTTTCAATGAACCGTTCGGCGACATGATCAACTGGGACTTAATTCCCAATGGCGCCATCGACAATATGAGCCTGCAACCGGCATCGAACCCGGCGTTTGGTTTGAATGCGCTGGGTGGTTCAATCAACATCAACACCAAGACCGGTTTCTCGGCACCCGGCCACAGTTTCGAAGCCCAAGGCGGCTCCTGGGACCGCCATTCCGAAGAACTCACCAGCGGTTGGAACAACGGCACCTGGGGCTATTTCCTGGATGCCAAATATTTCAACGAAAAAGGCTGGCGCGCCCACTCCCCGAGCGAAGCCAAACAAGGCTTCGGCACCCTGAGTTGGCGCGGCGTTAAATCCGGCCTGGATTTAAGCATCGCCGGCAGCGACAACACCTTGCGCGGCAACGGCGCCCTTCCTCAGGAAATGCTGGCATTCGGCCGCGATCAGGTATTTACGCATCCCGACATTACCCGCAACCGGATGATGCTGGTGTCGCTGGCCGGCGATACCTGGCTGAACGACCACAATCAATTATCCGGTACGATGTACTACCGCCGGAACAAGATCGGCACCTATAACGGCGATGGTAGCGAATTTGGCGAATGTATTGATGAAGGCGCTGGCGAGGACAACTTTTTGTGCGCCGAATCCGGTGGCGAGTTGGACGATGAGGGCTTGTTCGATCTAGGCGGCAGTAATATAGCTGCCTCACCAGCGGTCGAGGGCGGCACCATCAACACTTCCAGCACGCTACAGCAATCGTTCGGCTTTGCCTTGCAAAATGCTTTCGACCACAAAATATTCGGCCGCAACAACCATCTGGTAGGCGGGGCCAGTTTCGACCACGGCAACGCCCGCTATCACGCCGACACCCAGCTGGGTTCGTTAACCGCTGATCGCGGGGTGTCAGGGGGCGGGGTATTGCTGCAAGACGCCCATGTCCGCCTGACTACCGAGACCGATCATTACGGCGTATTTTTAACCGATACCTATTCCTTGACCGACAAACTGGATCTGACCGTCTCCGGCCGTTACAACCAATCCCATATTAAACTGCGCGACCATGTCGGCGACGACCTGAACGGCTCGCACTCATTCGACCGCTTCAATCCAGCGGCGGGTCTGACCTACGCCTTCATGCCGGAATTGACATTCTTCGGTAACTACAGCGAATCGTCGCGGGTGCCGACACCGATGGAGTTAAGCTGCGCCAACCCGGACGACCCTTGCCGTTTGCCGAATGCTTTCGTATCCGATCCGCCTCTCAAGCAAGTAGTCGCCAATACCTTCGAAACCGGGGTGCGCGGCCGGTTGAAAAACTTGCTGCCCGGCTACATGGACTGGAATTTGGCTTTATTCCGCACCATCAACAATAACGACATCATCTTCAAGAGCACCGGCGGTGTCGGCAGCAATGTCGGTTATTTCGACAATGTCGGCTCTACCTTACGCCAAGGTGTAGAAGTGGGATTGGCGGGTAATTTTTACGAGCGCTGGCGCTGGTCTAGCCATTACACCTATATCGATGCCAGCTTCGAAACGCCGTTTCTGGGCAGCAGCCCCAACAATCCGCTGGCGGATGGCGACGGCAATATCCAGGTACAGGCCGGCGACAAGCTACCCGGCATCCCAGCCCATCAGTTCAAGTTCAGCACCGACTTCGACATCGTCTCCGCCTGGACTCTGGGAATGGATATGAATTACAACAGCTCGCAATATCTGCGCGGCGACGAAGCCAATTTGACGGCCAAGCTGCCGGGATTCGTCGTATTTAATTTGCGTAGCGAATACCGCTTCAACAAAAACGTCGCGCTGTTCGGTAAAGTGAGCAATTTGTTCGACCGCCAATATGCCAATTTCGGCACCTGGGGCAATACCGGGGATGTACTTGACGGCGTGGGATTTCCAGGCGACCAACAAAGCCGCTTCGTTGGGGTCGGCGCACCGCGCGCCGCTTGGATAGGCATTCGCCTGACGATGTAGTCCAAACCTGGCCGCAGGAAAACGGCTGAAATTAGCCGTTTTCCTCGTCCAGCTGATTGTTGTTACGGGTTTGCCTGAATTTATTCGGTTTGATGCGTTTGATGTTGAGGCGATGCGGTCCTATGGACGCTTCGGTCAATAACTGAAAAATATCCGCCGGCATGCCGTCCGGTAACTCCACCAACGTATACGTATCGCGAATGTCGATCCTGCCAATGCGCTTTTTATCTACGCCGGACTCTTCGACCAATACCGCTTGAATATCGTCGCGACTGATTTGGTGCTGGCTGCCGACGGCCAGGCGATAACGCACCATTTTGCCGTTTGCATGCGGACCGCGACTGTGAGGTTGTGGTAGAGGGACCAACAATCTGGGCTGCTGAGTATGAGTATGCGCGGGATACAGGTTGGGTTGGCTTAGGTAAACCAAGGCCGCGGCGCAAGTCAATAGGTCTATATCCAATTCGGCCGCTGTACGCTGAATCAGCTCCCGTTGCTGGGTCAGGTCTTCTTCGCTGACTATGCACTGCAAGCGCCTTTTAAACTTATCTTCCTTACGACTTTCGGCAGAGAAAGCGTTCATAGTGCCTTACAATCTATCCAGATCGATTTCCACAAAAGCCTCGTCGCGCAAGCGCCGCAACCATAATTCGGTTTCTTCCTCGATTTTACGCTTACGGATTTCCTCGCGAATCTTGTCTTTTTTGAATTGCTCGCTGTTGTCCTGATTTTCGCGCCCCAAGACCTGAATCATGTGCCAACCGAACTGGGTTTGCACCGGCTGGCTAATCTCGTTAATCGCCAACTTGTTCATCGCTTCCTCAAAAGGCGGCACTAATGCGCCCGGACCCACCCAATCCAGCGAACCGCCGTTAATCGCCGAGCCTTTGTCGTCGGAATGCGCGCGCGCCAAATTGGCAAAATCGTCACCGTCATTAATCCGTTCTCTCAGCGCTATCAAACGCTTCTGCGCTTCGGCGTCGTCCACCAATTCATTGGTCTTGATCAGAATGTGCCTGACCTTGGTTTTGGTAACGATATGCTGTCCGGCACCCTCAGTTTCCAGCATTTTAATGATATGAAAACCGCTGGGACTGCGGATCGCTTCCGAGACATCGCCCTGGTTCATCGTCGTCACGACTTCCGTAAACAGGGATGGAATCTGGCCGATGCTGCGCCAACCCAGATCGCCGCCCTTCAAGGCGTTATCGTCGTCGGAGACACTAACCGCAACTTGTTTGAAATCCTTGCCGCCGCGTAATTCGGCGATGACTTGATCGGCCTTGTCCTTAGCTTTTTGAATCGCGGAGGCCGAAGCCGCTTCCGACACCGCGATCAGAATATGCCCTAAATGATACTGGGAATTGCTCTGGCCGGCTTTGCTCTGCGTTTCCATGTAATGCAACACTTCCGCATCGGTAACTTTGACCCGCGAACCGATTTCCCGACCACGTAGCTGGTTGATTATAATTTCGTTGCGCAGATTATCTTCGAACGCTTTGTAGTCCATACCTTGCTTGGTCAACTCGTTACGAAAACTTTCAACCGACAAGCCATTCCGGCTGGCTATATCAGCGACTGAAGCACTAAGCATTTCATCGCTGACCTGTACACCCGATTTAGCCGCCAGTTGCCGTTGCAACTTGTCGACCACCATGCGTTCCAACACCTGTTTGCGCAGCACATATTCAGGTGGCATCGTTACGTTGTTACTCCGCAATTTACTGACGATAGCCCCGACTTCGTTATTCAGTTCGCGTTCCAGAATCACATCTTCTTCCACCACCGCCACTATCCGGTCCAACACCTGGGCCTGACCCGAAGCCATATAAGCACACAGGAGCAAACAGAAAATCACTAACCAATTTTTTATCATGCGTTGCTTACTCAAAATAGCTGGCTTTGCGATAGCCTTTCAGGTTGGTTTGCAGGAAGGTATCGACATTGTCACCGAAGCTGGACAGACCTTTCAGTTCCAACTGTACGAAAAATGCGGTTTCCGGTTTGGTGCTAGGATCGATAAAGGTAACAGTACCGGTGTTCGCGCCATTGATAAAGCGCCTACCGAGGATGCGGAAGCGCCAACAACAGTTTTCCTTTTCCACACCAATGAAACTTTCCGTGGTTTTGTCGAAATTCAAAGAATATTGCCAACGTCCGAAGCCATACCATTCGCCGAATAAAGGTAAGCGGAACGATACATCGGTTTGCGAGATGGTTTGTAAACTATCCAGAGGATTACGGCGATAGCGATACCCTAGATTAAGTATCTCGTTTGGCTGCCTGCGATACGTTAATGCAACTTGGCCTCTGGCAAAACCATTAGCTTCAGGATCCCATTGCGTTCCGGTCATATATGACAAGTTACGGCTGAATTGCCCACTGAGCTCTCCGATCAGGTTGGATGTACTGCTTGTTTGGGGGGCTGTAAACGGACGCACGGTTGGGTTATTTTTATCATACAAATCCACTGTTCGGTCCTGGAAATAGAGGATCTGTCCAATACTCAACTTCAATGGTTCTAAGCCGGTATTTGAATCGATGAACCTCGATGTCGCAGCTAAAGTAACCTGGTTCGCGTCCTGAACTCTATCGCCGCCGGCGAAGCGATTTTCCCTAAACAAGCTGTAAAAATTAGTATCGTACAAAGCGGTATCGAAAACGGGAATGTTGCTCTGATCTTTACGAGGGATATACAAATAAAATAATCTAGGTTCCAAAGTATTCAGATACGGAGAGCCGGACAAATTCAATTCTTTTTCGAATGTCATGCCGCTATCCAGCGAAAAAATTGGTAATGCACGGCTTATTGTAGATGGCAGTCCCGCCTGAGTCTGACTACTTAACTGGTATTGAGTGTACTGACCAGTAATTTTAGGTATGACAAATCCAGCACTACTTTCCAATGGCAAACTAATCGATGGTGCAATATTGAAGCGCTGACCGTTTACCAAATCGGTGTGGTAGAAATGAGTAAACTCGTTATTCATCGCCAGCGTAACCGGCAAACCTTCGAACGCATGCGCCACGTTGAAATTGACACGAGGCAGCATATCGTAGGGCATCGCGGCATCGGGAATCGTTCTATCCACCGATTGATAATGATATGCCCCCACCGACAAACCTAGACCGGTGCCGGCAACAGCCCCGCCGTAACTCAGTAATGCGGTACTGGGCAAATAACTGGTATTTTGGAAACCCAAGGCATTGTTCAAGTCGTTGAAATAGGTTTTGTCGGACACATAATTCAAATCCAACAAGGAATTTAAACCGGGTAGCAAACTGGTTTGATCCTTCCAGCTTGCCGAGTAACGGGCCTTGTTGACCAATTGATCGTTGGGCATATATTCCGCAGAAAACGTGCCTCTGGACATATCGGTCAGATAGCGGAATTTATTACGTAATTGCTCGCCACGCTTGGTCATATACCGCGGCGTGACGATATCGTCGAAGTTGGGGGCTATATTCCAATAAAACGGCACGGAAAAGTCGAAACCGTTCCGCTGTGTGTTACCCCAAGTTGGCGCCAACAGGCCCGACAGGCGGCGATTGTCGGTAGGGAAGGAAATATAAGGCGTGTACAACACCGGTACGCCTTTAAATTCCAGCCAAGCGTTTTTCGCTGAACCTTGTCCGCTGTCCCGGTTAATTTTCATCCGCGAGGCATGCACAATCCAGTCCTGGTTGCCCGGCGCACAACTGGTAAACGCGGCATCGTTATAACGCGACAAGCCTTTACTCTCGCGATAAACCACCCCGGCGTTGCCGCGAAACGGCGCCTCCGCGACGATAAATTGCGCCTTGCGCAAGCGTGCTTCGTCTTTACCCAGGCTCAACGAGGCGGTCTCGCTGGAAAAAGCCAGCTGGTCTTCGCTGTATAACACGCTACCTTGTGCGTCCAAGGTTTCGGCAACCGTATCGTAACTGGCCTTGTCGGCAACCAAATGCTGATCCGCGCGCACCATATCCACATTACCGGCAAAATTAAGCACTTCGCCGTCGAACACTTCCGAAAAATCGGCGTTAATATCGGTAGTTGCTGCATCGCGGACTTCGGCGGAGGTGGCTCTGATTTTGCGTTTTTTAGCACCCCACACTTCGCAGCTTTGCCAAGGATCTTTATCAAACTCGGCCCGTAAGGTTTGAAAATCCCGCTCTTGTTTGCGATCAAAGGTCGGCGTAAGCCAAGACGAACCGGACTCTTCACTGCTGCCGCCTTCGGCTACGACATGGGCCTCGCCTTTCGGATCGGCACCCACCAGATTACAGTTCCAACCACTCTTATCATCACCGGTTTTGCAAGTCCAACCGGGCACTTTGCCGGTATTGGCATTGGCTGTCTCGGTTTTGGGCTCGACTTTTTCCAGCACCGGTTTTTGATTTTCAGTCACTTTAACCCGTAACTTTTGCGGCTCGGCAATAGCTTTTTCCACCGCCTTTTCGACCACCTTAACTTTTTCCGGCTCGGGTTCCGGTTTGACCGCTTGTTGAACGGGCGCGGGCACGACAGGAACAGGCGGCTGCGCGACTGTTTCCGGCTGGGCAGGCTTGGTTTGGGCGGGCGGGGTGGGTTTAATCACTTGCGGCTGAGCAGTTGGCTCGTTGCCAGCAGGTGTTTGATTTAGACAAGTCCATTCGCCATTTTTGGTTTGCTCACAATTCCACGCCGCATTATTGGCAGCAGAGGCGACGCCCGTAAAAAACAATAATGCTGAAGAAATTGTATAAAACCGATAATTCATGTCTTGGCGAATGCGGCTAAATTGACTTAGCGGAATGGAAATCGAATAAAATGCTTGTCATCATTTTACCTTAGGTTGACCCGCAATTAATAAAAATGTACGTTTCCAGCTCAGACCGCCGCTTGGCGGAGCTTGTCGATTGGCTCAATAACGACGTCGCTCTTGATATACAACAAATCACCCCGGCTTCCAGCGACGCTAGCTTTAGGCGATATTTCCGAGTTGAGCACCGGGACGGCTGCCACATTGCCATGGATGCACCACCGGACAAGGAAAATACCGAACCGTTCGTACGCATCGCCGGATTGCTGAAACCGAGCGATATTCATATCCCGAATATCTATCAACAGAATAGCCGACAAGGTTTTCTGTTGCTGGAAGACTTAGGCTCCACAAGCTTTCTTGACCGCTTACAAACCGGCGATGCAGAACTGTTGTATCGACAAGCCATGGACAGCTTGTTCAAACTACAAACCGGCGTAAATCCGCTCGATTGCGGCTTGCCGGTTTACGACAGCGCTCTGCTACTGCGGGAACTCGGTATTTTTTACGAATGGTTTTTGGAAAAACTATTGGGCATTACGATTCCCCATACGCTCGCGACATCTCTCAACGCTATCTTGATCGATTCGGCACTTGAACAGCCGCAAGTCTGCGTGCACCGCGACTTCCACTCGCGCAACCTGATGGTGCTGGAACACAACTCACCGGGCGTTATCGACTTTCAAGACGCCGTCGTCGGCCCTATCAGCTACGATTTGGTGTCGCTGCTGCGCGACTGTTACATCGCTTGGCCCGAACAGCAAGTCATCAGCTGGGCCCAGCAATATCATCAACGCCTGTTGTCAGCCGGACTGCTGAAAGCCGATTTCAATCAATTCAAACGCTGGTTCGATCTGATGGGCATGCAGCGTCACCTGAAAGCCGTCGGCATTTTCGCCAGACTGCATCTGCGCGATGGAAAATCCGACTATTTGGCCGACATTCCGCGCACCCTGGCTTATATTTCTAGGGTTTGCGAGCTCTATCCCGAGTTAACCGAGATGCAGCAGTTTCTGCAAGAACAGGTGCTGCCGCGTGTCGAGGCATCTGCATGAAGGCAATGATTTTAGCGGCCGGGCGCGGCGAAAGAATGCGGCCCTTGACCGACCATACCCCCAAACCCTTATTGAAAGCCGCCGGTAAGGCGCTGATTGAATACACCCTGGAAAACCTGGCACACGCCGGCTTTACCGAAATCGTCATCAACATCGCCCATCTAGGCGCGCAGATTAAAGACTATTGTGGAGATGGTAAGCGCTGGAATGTTTCGATTGAGTATTCAGATGAAGGCGAAACCGCGCTGGAAACCGCCGGAGGCATTGCCAAGGCCCTGCCTTTGCTGAGCAATGAGCCGTTCCTGGTGCTTAACGCCGACATTATTTGCGATTATCCCTTGGCCAACTTGCGAACCCAAGCCATTGATCTGGCTCATTTGGTGATGATCAATAATCCGCCGCATCATCCGGAAGGTGACTTTTCGCTGAATGCCGACGGTGTATTGTCGGAACAAGGCTTGAACAAACTCACCTTCAGCGGTATCGGCGTTTATCACCCCAAGCTGTTTGCCAACATCCCGGTCGCGCCGTTAAAACTGAGACCGGTGTTAAACCAAGCCATGCAGCAACAGCGGATTAGCGGGGAGAAGTTTTCCGGCCTGTGGATGGACATAGGCACACCGGAACGCTTGGCTGAACTGAGTGAGCATCACTTGCGCCTCAGCGGCCGACATGCCGAGGATGGCATGCATTAGAATGGTTTGACGACGGCCAGCAAGACTATGGCGACTAAGAACAATACCGGAATCTCGTTGATCCAGCGGAAATACACATGCGAATGCCGGTTGCGATCATGCTTGAAATCCAGCAGCCACTTGCCGCAAAACACATGGTAAACCACCAGCAAACCCAACAAACCCAACTTTAGATGTAGCCAACCGCTGCGGGAATATAGCATCCAGGCATAATCGCCCAACATCCACACGCCAAAGATAAAGGTACAAATCATGCCCGGCGTCATGATGCCATAGTACAGTTTGCGTTCCATGACTTTGAAGCGCTCGTTGCTGATACTGTCGTCGCTCATTGCGTGATAAACAAATAACCTGGGCAAATAAAACAAGCCGGCAAACCAGGTCACCATAAAAATCAAATGTAAGGCTTTTAACCAGAGCATGAGGTTCCCAGAGCTGACTAACGTAAAATTTCGGTGGTCACCGGCGCGGGCATGCCCGGTAACGCGGTGGGAGGCGTGACAATCAGCACCCGATTACTGTTTTGTTGCGCTTGTCTTTCCAAGGCTGCCGCCTGGCGTTGTTCCGCTTCAACTTGCTGCTGTTGCGCAATCGCACTTTGCTTTAGGGCATTTGTCGATTCGGTTTGGTTTTTCAGTATCGCATCGCGTCTTTCAGCTTCCAGCTTGACGGCTTTGGCAGCTTCCTGTTCGTTTTGCAGGGCTTCCAGCTTGGCTTTGGCCGCTGCCTCTTGTGCTTCATTGGCTTGAATATCCAACTGCACGGTTTTATCGCTGGTTTGGCAAGGTTTGGCCTGATAAACGGTTTTGCCGTCCTTGCCGATACATTTAAATACCTCCGCGCTTGCCGAGTGATAACTCAGAACCATCGCCAGCAAAATTAACACCCTCATCGCACACCTCGCCAAAACGCCATTTGCTCGGGCCATAGTTTAGGGTAAAAATTCAGTCTGTTTTCAATAGTTAGGAAAAATCGTTGCGCCAAAATAGCTTATGTCGTTTTCCGGCTAGTCAAATCGATTAGGTCCCCAGATCTTGCTCGGTCATCTCCGCCAACGCATCGCGATGTTCGCGGCGAATTAATATTAGGTTTCTGGCATACACAAAAGTACCAGGCAATTGACCCAGGATAATCACGGGATCCACTCGGTGAATACCGTAAGCCAACACGATGACCCCGCCCGACAAACTGAAATACCAAAAACTTACCGGAATCATGCTCTTCTGGTGCCGCTCGCTGTGTATCCATTGCACGATAAAACGCATCATAAACAAGGTCTGGCCCACCAAACCGATGCTGAGCCAAATGATGTCATTCGAATCCATGATCGATAAATGGTGCTGCCATTTATCCGCCAAATGCGTAAAAAAATAAACGATTCCATTTTCCATGTTAACGACTCCTAAAATACGGCGGAACAAATGGGTTGAATCCAGCGATTAACCACGCTGAATCTCGCTGACAATCGGCAGGCTATGGCGTTTTTTCAACCAGACCACGCCCAGCAAGTCGACGATGCCAACCAGCGCCCGATCCAAGGTTCCGTACTTCGATGTGCCAAAATTTCTCGGCCTATGATTTACTTTTACGGAAATGACATTCCCGCCCGCCATCCGGATTAACGCCGGCAAGAAACGGTGAATATGATCAAAATAAGGCAAGGCCAAAAACTTATCGCGCAGAAATAACTTCAAGCCGCAACCGGTATCCGGCGTGGCGTCATGCAAAATTGACTGCCGCACCGCATTGGCAAATTTAGAGGAAAACTTGCGCCAACCGGTATCGTTGCGCTTATGCCGAAAGCCGGCCAGCATCCACAATTGGCTGTCGTTTTGCTCGCGCCAGGCCGCGACCAGATGGGGTATATCGGCCGGATCGTTCTGGCCGTCGCCGTCCAAGGTGGCAATCCATGGGTAGCGCGCTGCCGAAACGCCGGTATGCACGGCACGGCTTTGTCCGCAACTGCGTTGATGTGTCAGCACGCGCAGAGTCGGATATTGCTGCATTGCACCTTGCAGTTTTAGGCCAGTGTCATCGGTACTACCGTCGTCCACAAAAATCATTTCATAGGCTTCCCCATCGCCCAGCGCACGATGGATTTCCTCGATCAGCAATTCGACATTGTCCGTTTCATTGTGAACGGGGACTACTACAGAAATCTTCATATCTTGGTAAAAGTTGAAAAAGTTGTGAATTGTATCAAACGCTTATACACGGATAAGAATTTTGTACAGGTTTGAGTTATAGGGGCTTGACGTCAGCAGCCTGCCCCGCGCGCCGAAATACCAGCCAATATTCTCGATGCGGCTGTAGGTATACTGCATCGCTAGGCTGGTTTTTTTCCAGGGAAATCAAATAACCGTCCGCATGCTGTGCCGCCCAATCGGCAAGCCGTTCCGCGGATAAAACCGGCAGCGGCTGGGTTAATCGCCCCAAGAAATTGAATTGCCCTTGGTAATTGCCAACATAGACATAAGGAATATGCTGATCGTTAAAGCTATTCACTTTTAACGCAGCGGGTTGCAGGTCGTATGCCAGGCCGGCATAGCGGAAGAAAAATATAAATCCGACGAAAATTGCCGCCACCAGCGCTGTCGAGATTGCCGCAACCGACAACGTGCGCTTAATCCAAACCAATAGCGCCAACATCATGGCAATAGCCAACACACTCAAACCCCATGCCGGCTGCACAGTCTGGACCCAGTTCAATTTCGACAAACCCGGTACCTTGGGCAGATAAACTAAAAACACCCCGATTGCGCCGAACAGCACCGGCAGCAACCACTCGCCACCCAATCTCGGCTTTTGGGTATTCACCACCACCCTGGCTACCAACAACGCAAACGCCGGCAACATCGGAATCAAATAATGAATCTGCTTGCTGGGCAACAGCGAGAACACCACAAAGGTTGATACCAGCCACACCAGACAGAAACGTAGACCGCGATCATTAAAAAATCGGCTGCCGCGCAAACTGCCCCAGAAATGCGGCCAGAACAACCAGGGGAACAAAAACATCGGTAAAAAAGGCAGATACCAAAACAGCGAACGGGTATGGATTTTGGTGCTGACTGCGCGATCAGCGGTCTGATGCCACAATATCGCGTTGGCGTATTGCTCGCCACCGGCAATGGCAGCCGGAATCGCCCAAACCAGGGCTATCGCGACTCCAATCAAGGCTGCGATCAACAAGCCAGCAAACCATCGACTGAACACAATCGAACGCGGAGCCCAAACAGCAACCAAAATTACGGTAGGGATTAGATGCAAAAAAACCACAGGCCCTTTACTTAGAATACCGAACCCCACTGCTGCCGCAACCAACATCCAACCCTTACGTTCCGAGCCTTGCAAGACTTCCAGCAAGCCGAGCATTCCCAACAGCACCCAGCTAGTCAGCAGAATATCAAACATGATAGACGTGGCGAATAAGGTCCACAGCAAGGTTGCAATCAAGACCCACGGCGCCGCCATTGCTACCGCAGTTTGCTCCGGCCAAAGTTTTTCCGCCAATTTTCGCGTCAGCAACAGATTTGCCAATGCAGCCAACGGCCCGACCAAACTCGGCCACCACTGATTAACGCCGAAAACCCACCACCCGGCTTGAATCAACCAAAATAATAAAGGCGGTTTATGGCTGTAGGTTTCGCCATTCAAATACGGCACCAGGAAATCGCCGCGCAGCCACATCTCCCAAGCCACACTGAGATAGCGCGTTTCATCGATGGGTATGGTCGAGCGAAAATAAACGCTTGCGGACAACAGCAGCCAAAGCGGCAGGATGCCCCAGCGGTAAATCAGTTTATCGGGTATGGTCATTTTTCGAGAAAATATCGATTCGGGGCACTGGACATCCAAGCGACCAGAATCACGCCAGCGTTATGACATAAGATTAAGCCAATTTCATGCCAACACTATTTCAGTCGGCAACGCCCGACACACCTCAAGATGATATAAAAAAGCAAGAGGATCGGTTGAAACAAACCACTAAGTGGGTTGAATTGCCCCATTAATCATAAGGAATCAGGCGACGACTAAGCGCCACGACAAACTCTCGCCAGCCCGTAACGGTGTAATAGTGCCAGCCGTATCGGCATACGCTTCCGGTACCATCCAGGCTTGCTTTTCTAAAGTAACGCTCGCGGAATTGTGCGGCAAACCGTAAAAATCCGCGCCATAAAAACTGGCAAACCCTTCCAGCTTATCCAATGCGCCAGCCTGTTCGAAGGCTTCAGCATACAATTCCAATGCCGCATGCGCGCTGTAACAACCTGCGCAACCGCAGCTATTTTCCTTCAACCCAGTTAAATGCGGCGCGCTATCGGTACCAAGGAAAAATTTGGGATTACCGCTGGTAGCCGCTTTTATCAAGGCTTGGCGATGATGCTCGCGCTTTAAAATGGGCAAACAATAGTAATGCGGCCGAATACCGCCCGCCAAAATGGCATTGCGGTTATAGAGCAAATGCTGCGGGGTAATAGTCGCGGCGATATTCTCGGATGCAGCTTCGACAAATTGCACCGCTTCCTGGGTCGTCAAATGCTCTAAAACGATGCGTAGTGCCGGAAATTGCCGGGTGAGCTTGCTTAACTTGTTATCGATAAACAGTTTTTCGCGATCAAAAATATCGTATTCCGCATCCGTCACTTCACCGTGGAGTAATAGTGGTACGCCGTATTGCTCCATCGCCGCAAATAAAGGATAAGCCGCTTCAATGTCGGCGACTCCGGCATCGGAATTGGTGGTTGCTCCGGCCGGATATAGCTTGAAGGCATGAACATGCTCGGCATCGGCCACCTTTTTGATTTCCTCAACAGAGGTCCTTGCCGTTAGATACAAAGTCATCAAAGGCTGAAACGTGGACTCTCGCGGCAAAGCAGCCAAAATTTCCTGCCTGTAAAGTAAAGCCTGCGCGACCGTGGTGACCGGGGGTTTCAGATTCGGCATGATAATAGCGCGACCAAACTGCTTGGCAGTATGCCCGATCACCGTTTTTAAAATACTGCCGGTTCTGACATGCAAATGCCAATCATCAGGTTGGCGGATGGTCAATTTATCCATAATCTCCGGACGTTTTCATTTAAAATAGCTAGTTATTCTAACATTAAGGGCCTTGAAAATTTAAAACCCCGCCCTTAGTAAGCCGATTTAAACACTTTCAACTGGAGAAGCAGATGCCTATTTACGAATACCAATGCAATGCTTGCGGACATGAACACGAAGCCCTGCAAAAACTGGGTGCAGAGCCCTTAATCGTTTGCCCGGCCTGCAATGAAGCGGAATTAAAAAAGAAAATTTCCGCAGCGGGATTTCGTTTGAAAGGCGGCGGCTGGTACGAAACCGATTTTAAAAGCGGCAACAAGAAAAACGTCGCCGGCGAAAGCAAAGCCCCGGAAAAAGCCAGCAATTGCAGCGGCTGCCCGAACCATAACCATTAGGAATCTCATGGTAACTGCCAGTTTTCCGAAACGACTGGCACTTCCTAATTTTTACCTATCCCCGTATTTTGATTAACCCGAGAACAACTATGCGTAGCCACAAGTGTGGAGAATTGAACACCCAACATCTAGGTCAAACCGTTGCCCTGTGCGGCTGGGTTCATCGTCGCCGTGACCACGGCGGCGTTATTTTTATCGACTTGAGAGACCGCGCCGGCTTGGTGCAAGTGGTGTTCGATCCCGATATGGCCGAAAGCTTTGCGATTGCCGAGCATGTGCGCAGCGAATACGTGCTGCGTATCGAAGGTATCGTCCGCGACCGACCTGAAGGCACGCATAATCCCAATATGTCCACGGGCCAAATCGAAATTCTGGGCAAACATATCGAAGTGTTGAACGAAGCGGAAACCCCGCCGTTCCCGCTGGAAAGCGACATCGAAGTCAACGAAGAAACCCGCCTGCGTTTCCGTTACATCGACTTGCGCCGCACCGCGATGCAGCAAAAAATGAAAGTGCGCCGCGACGTGACCCGCAATCTGCGTCAATACCTGGACGATCACGAATTTTTCGAAATCGAAACGCCGTATCTGACCAAGGCTACGCCGGAAGGCGCGCGCGATTACATCGTACCCAGCCGTACCCACCAAAATTCGTTTTTTGCCTTGCCGCAATCACCGCAGCTTTACAAACAGCTGCTGATGATTGCCGGCATGGACCGCTATTACCAAGTGGTACGCTGCTTCCGCGACGAAGATTTGCGGGCTGATCGCCAGCCGGAATTTACCCAGCTGGATATCGAAACCTCGTTCATGAACGAACAAGAGATCATGGCGGTAATGGAAGAAATGATCCGCCGCTTGTTCAAGGACATTATCGAAGTGGATTTGGGCGACCAATTCCCGGTCATGAGTTATGCCGAAGCCATGAATCGTTACGGTTCGGACCGTCCGGATCTGCGTATCCCGCTGGAACTGGTAGACATTGCCGAGGAAATGAAAGGCGTGGATTTCAAAGTCTTCTCCGGCCCCGCCAACGATCCAAACGGCCGCGTCGTGGCCATGAAATTGCCGGAAGGCGGCGACTTGAGCCGCAGCGTGATCGACGAACTCACCAAATTTGTCGGCATTTACGGCGCAAAAGGCTTGGCTTATATCAAAGTCAACGACTTGGCGGCCGGCGTCGAAGGCTTGCAGTCGCCTATCGTCAAATTCGCTCCGGCTGATGTCTGGGCCAAAGTCATGGCGAAAGTGGGCGCTCAAAACGGCGACCTGATTTTCTTTGGTGCCGACAAAGCCGGCATCGTCAACGAAGCCATGGGCGCTCTGCGCGTTAAGCTCGGCCTGGATCGCAACTTGTTGACCGGCCCCTGGAAACCGCTTTGGGTCGTGGACTTCCCGATGTTCGCCTGGGACGAAAAAGCCCAACGCTACACCGCAATTCACCATCCGTTTACCGCACCGAGCTGCTCGGTGGAAGAATTGATCGCCAACCCCGGCACCGCGCTGTCTCGCGCTTATGACCTGGTGTTGAACGGCACCGAAGTCGGCGGCGGCTCGATCCGGATCAACCGCACTGCGATGCAACAAACCGTATTCGACATTCTGGGTATCGGCCACGAAGAAGCCCGCGAAAAATTCGGCTTCCTGCTGGATGCCTTGAAATACGGCGCGCCTCCGCATGGCGGTATCGCCTTTGGTTTGGACCGCTTGGTGATGTTAATGACCGGCGCCAGTTCGATCCGCGACGTCATAGCGTTCCCGAAAACCCAGACTGCCGCTTGCCCATTATTCAATGCGCCAGCATTGGTCAGCGAAGAACAATTGAAAGAATTGGGTATCAGACTGCGTACCCCAGCCGGCAAAACCGAAAAACAGGATTAAGGTAAATCTGAGGGCGGACTGTCCTTGTCCGCCCTTTGTTCTTGTTAAGCTTACCACCGGATACCTTGGGAAGCAGTCATCCAAGGTATTGATATACGTCAAAAAAGCACCCCAAATAGTCGTTGACTTTTTTTGCCAAATTGATAAGTTAATCACGTTATTTTTATTAAATAACAGATCCCGGTCGCGGATCTTCGCATGGCATATGGATTACCGCCCAACACTCCGAATGAGGAGGGGGATGCTATGAATAAAATAACTCCACATCTACTTCGCGATTTGAACTCTACTCTTCCTGAGGGCACGGAGTGCTATCTGTGCGGCGCAGTCAGAAGAGCGCTACACCATTACCGCAAGGGTCGCGAACCCGTGGCCTACCTAGACAAAGATCAAGCTCTGCCGGTGCTAGCCCATCGCCTTGGCCGCGGCCTTAGACGCTTTTTCGTAGACGACATACAAACAGCGCTAGATGCTGCAGACCATCCGGACCAGCAAAAAAGCTCGCTCAGCTGGCCCTACTAAATAAATCGATTAATCGTTTTTAGGTACACCTACCTACTACATCCCCCTTCGGCGAAGGGGGAGTTTTTTCAAGCCTTTCAACATTGAGCCTCAAACGCGGACCGGAAAAGCCAGCACATCACTGATAGACTCGCTGCCCAGAGCAATCATCAGCAGCCGATCCAAACCAATTGCTACCCCGCTGCAATCCGGCAAACCGAATTTCAATGCCTGCAAAAATGCTTCATCTTTGCTAACTACCGGCAAGTCATGGCTTAGCCGATAAGCAATTTCCTTATCAAAACGTGCCTCCTGTTCAACAGGATCGGCCAGCTCATAAAAGCCGTTGCCCAACTCCACACCGTTGATGAACACTTCAAAACGCTCACTGAGCCGAGAGTCATCGGCATGCAGACGCGCCAACGAAGACTGTATCGCCGGATAGCTATGCAGCAAATAAATCGTATCTTTATCCATCGCCCGCTGGACACAATGGCTAAAAATAAAATCCAGCCACAAGGCATGATCGTCGCCGCATAGGTCGACAGCCTCCGGAAGCGCATTCGCAGCCGCATAAGCCTCATAATCGCTGCTGCAAAATTCCAAGGGATCCAAGCCGGTGGCGTGCAAAAATAGTTGTTGGTAGCTGATTTGTTTGGTTGACAATGCGGCATGAAAAGGTTGCAACAACTGCAACAATAATTCGGCGACTTCCGCCATCAATTGCCGCAAATCGTAGCCGACCCGATACCATTCCAAAATCGTGAATTCCGGATTGTGGTAGCGCCCGGCTTCGCCGTTCCTAAAGGCCTTGCAGATCTGATAAATACTGCCGCTACCAGCGGCCAACAGCCGTTTCATCGCGAACTCAGGCGAGGTTTGCAGAAACAGGGTGGGCTGGCTGGGGGGGAAGTTAAACTGGCTGCTGAAAAAATCCAGCTGCGGATCGGTACCGGTGGCTGGGCACAATAGCGGCGTCTCGACTTCCAACACATCCCGTGCCTCGAAAAAACGCCGTATCGCCGCCAGCATTTGCGCGCGAGTGCGCAAATGCACCAGTGGGCAGCTCGGCTGCCAGCTCACCGTCACTCTTTGACGCGGGAGACGTATTCGCCGGTTCGGGTATCGACTTTAATGACTTCGCCGATTTGCACAAACAAGGGTACGCGCACCACGGCACCGGATTCCAGGGTTGCCGGTTTACCGCCACCGCCGGATGTATCGCCCTTCAGACCGGGATCGGTTTCGGTGATGGCCAATTCTACGAAATTGGGCGGGGTAACCGATAACGGTGAGTCGTTCCACAAGGTCATCGTGCAAATATCTTGCTCTTTCAGCCATTTAATGGCATCGGACACCGCATTTTTATCGGCTTGGTACTGCTCAAACGTATCGGGCACCATGAAATGCCAGAATTCGCCATCGCTATACAGATACTGCATTTCTTTATCAACGACGTCCGCACCTTCGACGGTATCGCCGGATTTAAAGGTACGTTCGATGACGCGGCCGGTTTTCAGATTTCTGATCCTGACCCGATTGAACGCCTGCCCCTTACCCGGCTTCACAAACTCGTTTTCGATAATCGAACAAGGGTCGTTGTCCAGCATGATTTTCAAACCGCCCTTGAACTCGTTGGTGCTAAAAGTCGCCATTTTTTCCTCGTGAAACAAATAATAGTCGGACGATTATAATGGATAAGATTTTTAATCGGAAACCGGAGCAGCATTGAACACCCAAACCGCCGGCTGGCAACAGGCGCTGGCCGACGCATTTACCAGCGTCGAGGCCCTTTGTGACTATTTGAATATTTCAACAGACAGCGTGGCATTGCTGCCGGATTTCAAAGCCTTTCCGCTCCGTGTGCCGCGCGGCTTTGCTGATTGCATGCGCCGCGGCGATCCAAATGACCCCTTGCTGAGACAAGTGCTGCCGACTCAGCACGAACTGATCGACTATCCCGGCTACAGCCTTGATCCGGTAGGCGACCTCGGTGCGGTCGCCGAAGCAGGTATCATTCATAAGTATCATGGCCGGGTATTGTTGATCAGCACCGGCGCTTGCGCAGTGCACTGCCGGTATTGTTTTCGGCGCAATTTCCCTTATGCGGAATTGCAGTTGTCGACGCAAAAAATTCAACAAGCGCTTAGCTACATCATCAGCCATCCGGAAATCAGCGAAGTCATCCTCAGTGGCGGCGACCCCTTGCTGCTAAATGACGAAAAACTCGGCCAGCTGTTGGCGCGGTTAGGTGAGATTGAACATATCAAACGTATTCGCATTCATAGCCGAGTGCCCATCGTGTTACCAATGCGCATCACCCAACCACTGCTCAACTCTTTCTCCAGCCTGTCGCAACAAGTTGTGATGGTATTTCACGCCAATCATGCGAATGAGCTGAGTGCTGCCGTTGGAGCTATTTGCGGCGATTTACGCCGCCACGGCATCACTTTATTGAACCAAAGCGTTCTGCTAAAGGGAGTTAACGATGCCGGCCGCACTCTCTGCGAACTGAGCGAAAAGCTATTTGATCTGGGGATTTTGCCTTACTACCTGCATGTATTGGATCACGCCAGCGGCACCGGTCATTTTGAAGTATCCGAAATCGCCGCCCGACAATTGCTCGAAGATATGCAAAGCCATCTACCCGGTTATCTGGTTCCCAAGCTGGTTAAAGAACAGGCCGGAGCAGCCTATAAAATCCCAATTTGCTGAGCACCGGACAGTTTTCCGGCGACATGGATTCACATTTACCGATACCCGGTCTAAGATTTTTCCCGTCCCTCCCGGCCAAATCCCCGACATCAGCAAACTATGACAGATAAACTTGCCAATACTGCCAATCAGATACGCCGGTTCGTGCTGGTCGCAGTGTGTTTACTGTTGATAGGTGAGATTACCGTTGTGCTCTATCAAAACATAAACGGCACGAGTGAGCTGACCAAAATATTGATAGTTTTGCTGCCCGGACTGGCTGTCTTGTTGATTTTTAGCGAACTGCTGTCAAATCGGCAAATTTTATCCTCCGGACTGACACCCATCGGCGACTTTTACGACCATCTCGCCCAATCCGCCATCGTGGTCGATAATCAGGGGATTATTCGCCATGCCAACCAGGCAGCCGCTTTGTCGGTGGGCAAGTCCCCGGCGGAATTAGTCGGACAAACCATACACGCCTGGTTTCACCCGACCCACCATGCCGAAACAGAGTGCCCCTTATGCCAACATATCATGGCCGGCAAGGCTATGCAGGCCAGCGACTTTGCCTTTCCAAATCAAACATGGCAGCAAATCTCGCTTACCCGTCTGTCCACGCAGAACAACAGCGAATTAATTCAGTTCCATATCGACATCACGCCGCGAAAACAAGTTGAAGAACAATTGGCCCTGGTCATAGACGGCGCCCAGCTAGGCTACTGGGATTGGAATTATCTAAGCGGCGAACATTCCGTGAATCAACGTTGGCTGGACATGTTGGGCCTCAGCCATGACGAGCTGGATAACTATGTCAGCGACTGGGACAAACGCCTGCATCCGGACGACAGACAACGAGTGAAACAGTTCGTTGCCAAACATATAGCCTCCGACCGCCCCTATGTCGTGGAATTTCGCATGCGCCATAAACTCGGCCATTGGGTATGGATACAAGGCTCCGGCGCCGTTGTTGCGTACGATCCGGTCAGCGGCGCTCCAAGCCGGCTATGCGGCACGCACCAAGACATCAGCGTGCGGAAGCAGTCGGAGCACAATCTGCAACGCGCCTATCAAATTATCAGCCAGAGCGCAGCAGTGGTATTGAAATGGAATAATTCCGAAGGATTACCGATAGAATTCGCCACTGAGAACGCCCGCCAGCTATTCGGCTACAGCGTCGAACAATTGATTACCGGCAATCTGTTTTATCTCAACCTGATCCATCCCGACGATGTCGGGGTTTTCCTTCGCGAGATCGCCACCTGCCGCAACGATCCGGACTGTTCCGAAATAGCGCATCAACCCTATCGCATCGTCGCCCAAAACGGCGGCATAAAATGGGTGCAAGACCGCAAGATGGTGGTGCGCAACGAGCAAGGCAAGATTATCGACTATCAGGGTCTGGTGAGTGACATCACTCAGCAGCGCCAGCAATCCAGTGTGATTAGGAATATCGTCTCCAGCAACCTGCCGCAAAGTGCCGCGTCACTGCTGGATAATCTGACACTATTGACCGTGGAAACCCTGGGAGCCGATTTTGCATTAATTGCCGAAACAACGGGCAATGGACGTGCCCGCAGCCTATCGCTTTGCGCAAAAGGCAAAATTGTCGGTAACCGCGAATTCAGCCTGGATAATTCGCCTTGCCGCGAGGTGGCCGCCGGCACTATTTGTTGTGTCGAACACGACGCAGCGGAGCGATTCCCCGACGCCGACTGGCTGCGACGCCAACAAATTCAAGGTTATCTGGGCATTCCATTACACGACAAACAACAAAATAGTTTCGGATTTATCTCGGTATCCTACTGTCGGCCCATTCCCGATACTACCTTTGCCACAGACACCCTGAAATTATTCGCGTTGCAAATTACCGCCGAACTGGAACGCAGCCGCGCCATCAATGCGCTGCAAGACCAGAAACAGCGCTTACTGGATGCGCAAAGCATTTCCCATATCGGCGATTGGCATTGGCATTTGCCTGACAATCACTTTAGCTGGTCGGACGAAATGTATCGGATCACCGCAACCAGTAAAGCTGTTTTTACCCCCAACTTTTCCAGCATTTTAAGCACGCTGATTCATCCGGACGACCAAAGCTTTTTCAAAACATCGATGCAAAACGCGATCAGTAGCGGCAGTCTCGATTTCAGACATCGGATAGTGCTCGGTAACGACCAAATTCGTCATGTCCACCAACGCGGACAAGTTATTCGCGACGTTAATGACAAACCCACTGGCGTTCAAGGCACCATGCAAGACATCACCGACCGGCTGCAAACCGAGCAACGGCTGTTGGAAGCCAAGCAGCAGGCAGAACAGGCAACACGGGTAAAATCGGAATTTCTCGCCAATATGAGCCACGAAATCCGCACGCCGATGAATGCCATTATCGGCTTGGTTGAATTATGTCTGAACAGCAGCATCTCCGCCAAACAGCGCGACTACCTGGAAAGAGTGGAAACCGCGTCACGCTCGTTGATGACCATCATTGACGACATTCTGGACTTTTCCAAAATGGAAGCCGGAAAAATGCAACTGGAATCCGTACCTTTTCTATTGGAAGAAATGCTGGATAAGGTATTTTCCACGATGTCGGAACTTTGCGCCAGCAAAGGCATAGCCTTGATTCGCCCACCTAAGACGCTAACTTTTCTCCCGGTGATCGGCGACCCGCAACGGCTAAGGCAAATTTTTATCAATCTGATCGGGAATGCGATCAAATTTACCGAACATGGCGAGGTAAGAGTCACGCTCACCGAACTTAAGCGCTCTGCGCAACAGACTTGTTTGCAGTTTAGTATCAGCGATACCGGCATCGGCATGAATGCAGAAAAACAAGCCAAACTATTCCAGGCGTTCAGCCAAGGCGACAGTAGCGTCACACGTCATTACGGCGGCACGGGCTTGGGCCTGATCATCTCCAAACAATTGGTTGAACAAATGGGCGGAACCATAAGCGTCGCCAGCCAAGAAAATCTGGGCTCTACATTTACCTTTAGCGTCAAACTGGGCATTACCAGCCTTGCTTCGATACGCAACGCGCAATACCAACAAAAGCTCCCCCTCGATACGGGGAAATTGCAACATATCAGGGGCGCCCGAGTATTGCTGGTTGAAGACAACGAAGTGAATCGAATTGTGGCCATCGAGTTGCTGGAACAAGCACATTTGCAAGTCGACGTGGCCGAAAACGGCGAAATCGCCTTGGGCAAACTGCAACAAACCACTTACGACTGCGTGCTAATGGATGTGCAAATGCCGGTGATGGATGGCTATCAAACCACCAAACAACTACGAACACTCCCCGGCTGTCAAACCTTGCCGGTCATAGCGATGACCGCTAACGCCATGAGTAATGATCGCAACAAATGCTTTCAAGCCGATATGGACGATTTCATCAGCAAACCGATATTACCGGAAACGCTTTACGCCACGCTGGCAAAATGGATTAAACCGCGAGCCGACGGGATACCCCAGACCGATCCCAACAGCGAACAGTTGGAAAGCAATCCGCTTCCTTATCTGTATGGCATAGACACCTCCGCCGGCTTACAACATACGGCCGGGAATCTAGCCGTCTATCGAAAAGTGTTACTAAAATTTGCTGAAAACCATGCGGATACCATGAACGAAATCGGCCAAGCCTTCATACATAACCAGTACGACAAGGCCTATCAATTAGTCCATACTTTGAAAGGCTTAGTCGGCTCCCTCGGAGCGTTACAATTGCAAAGCCACTTAGTACGGCTGGAAGAGTCGCTAATCGATTTCCGCGCCAATATTGCCGACGTCCCGTATATCGATAGTAATATTGCCGCCACAACACTGGAGATGAGCAAGGTTATCAGCAGCATCAACAGTAATTTGGCCAACAGCGAAAGCCACAGCGACGGTGAACCGCGCTACTCGACACTGGAAACTCGGCAACAGCTGGCCATATTGATTGATAAACTGCAAACCTTCGATTCCGACTCGGACCAGCAACTTGAGCGGATTATGCGCCATATCGATGATAAAGCTCTGCTGCAAATCTTATTGCCCATCAAAAAACAAATTGCCAATTACCAGTTTGTAGATGCCGCGCAAGCTCTCAACCACATACTGGAACATCGGATATAGGAAAATGGAAAGTAGAAACACGCATACCATTCTGGCCGTGGATGATAGCCCGGAAAATCTGGATCTTATCAAGAATATTCTCGAACCCCATTACACGGTAAAAGTAGCCGTGCATAGCGAACTGGCGTTACATATCGCCACCAGCCAGCTTCCCGATCTGATCCTACTGGACATCATGCTGGACGACATGGATGGTTATGAAATATGCCACCAACTCAAGTCGTCGGATAAAACCCGCAATATTCCGATTATTTTTCTGACCGCTAAACACTCGGAAGAAGATGAGGTACACGGTTTTCGAATCGGCGGTAGCGACTACATCACCAAACCGTTTTCGCCATCGATTGTTTTAGCAAGAGTACGCACCCAAATACAGCTAAAAACTAAATCCGATTTATTGGAAAAACTGGCATCGCTGGATGGACTGACCGAGATACCCAACCGCAGAGCGTTTGACGCCGCCCTGGAACGCCAATGGAACCAGTCCAAACGCACGGGCATGCCGCTCTCATTGTTAATTGCCGATATTGACAATTTCAAACAATTTAACGACTACTTTGGCCACCCTATGGGCGACGAGTGCCTGAAACGGGTGGCGCGTGCCTTACAAACCATTACCCACAGACCCGAAGACTTGGTAGCAAGATTGGGCGGTGAAGAGTTCGCCATCCTGCTTCCCAACACCGACAGCATAGGCGCCCTGATGCGTGCCGAGCAGTACCGCGAAGCCATAGAGAATCTGAAAATACGGCACACACAGAACAATCCCAACAATTTCGTGACCATATCCCTCGGGGTTGCGACGCTACAGGCCCACACATTCGACGACGTTGCCAGTTTATTGAAAGCAGCGGACGATGCGTTATATCAGGCCAAGCATCAAGGGCGGAATCGTATCTGCGCGAATAACTTGTCCAACGGCAGGTAGTTTAGAGATCTGCGCGTCGTTCCCGTTTCCGAAAGCGTCTATAATCCCCGCTAATCCACTCGATACCTTATTACCTCGGCTTTTTGTTTATGCATCTTTACCTCGACTTTAATGCTTCCTATCTTGCCGCGTTTGTAATGGGTTTATTCAGCAGCCTGCATTGCATAGGCATGTGCGGTTCCATTATCGGCACCCTAACTTACAGTCTGAAACCCGAACTTCGTAACGATAAGCGCCGTCTGTTCGGCATCGTGCTGAATTACAACATCGGCCGGGTTCTCAGCTACGCGATGGCCGGTGCCTTGGTTGGCGTGCTGGAGGCCTTCTTAACTTTACCTTTTGCTCAAGGTCAAGCGCACAGATTTTTGCAACTCCTCTCCGCCGTGGTGATGGCGGGTGCAGGGCTTTACCTTGGCGGCTGGTTTCCGTACTTTGCCTATATAGAAAAAATGGGCGCACGCTTCTGGAAACTGATCGAACCATTCGGCCGCCGATTGATTCCGGTACAAAACCGCACCCAAGCTTTGTTGTTTGGTATGGTGTGGGGCTGGCTACCCTGTGGCCTGATTTATACGGCATTGGCACTAGCAGTTACCACGGGGAGCATTACCCACAGCGCGCTCACGATGTTAGCATTTGGATTGGGCACTTTACCTGCCGTAATGGGTGTCGGTATAATGACCTCATTACTGGCGAGGCTTTCGAAAATCCGGCACTTTAAACACGCGGTGGCAGCCTTGTTTATTATCTTTGCGCTATTAGCAGCCTTCCCATGGCTCTATCCGATGCGCGTTGAACACATCATGACGTTTTGAGAGGTTTTACAGTGGATAACTTCGATCCTATTATTGGACAATCTCCCGCAATCGAAGCATTGATTCGCAGCGCTCGTATCGTTGCGGCGACCGACGTTACCGTGCTGATCAAAGGCGAAACCGGCACGGGAAAAGAAGTACTGGCAACGGCAATTCAAAAGGATAGCCCGCGCGCAAATAAACCTTTCATCGCCTTAAATTGCGCAGCACTCCCTGAGGGTCTGGTTGAATCAGAAATATTCGGCCATAAGAAAGGCGCTTTTACCGGCGCGGTATCGGACAAGCAAGGTTTGTTTCAGGCAGCCGATGGCGGCACTTTGTTTCTGGACGAAATCAATTCCTTACCCTTGGGAATCCAGGCAAAACTTTTGCGCTTTCTGGAGTCGGGAGAATGTTTACCCGTTGGCGGCACCAAACCCTACATGGTGAATGTGCGCGTGATTGCTGCCTCCAATGCCGACCTCACCAAACTGATAGAAAACGGTCAATTTCGTCAGGACTTGTATTTCCGCTTAAATGTAGTGCCGCTGGAATTGCCGGCATTGCATCAGCGCACCGAAGATATAGAAATACTGGCGAAACACTTTTTCACACACTTCTCGGCCGCACATTCCCTGGAACCGCCTACTTTCAGCAGACAAGCCATAAAAACGCTGCGCAGCTACAAATGGCCGGGCAATGTACGTGAATTGCGCAATCTTTGCGAAAGACTGAGCATTCTGCTGGCGGGCAAAGTAATCGAGCCGGAAAATCTGCCCCACGAATTCAACCGCAGCGCAATAACAGTCAGCTCGGACTTTACTTTGCCGGAGTTGGGTCTACAACTAGATGCACTGGAAGCAGATATGATTCTGCAAGCTTTGAACAGAACCAAGGGCAATCGCAGCAAATCGGCGCGCTTATTGGGCATTTCCAGAGACACCTTGCTTTACCGGATTCAAAAGCACGGCTTGGCAACACACTAAGCCATACGGTTTACCGGGGCTGCATGGTTCAGCCCCAGCCTCCACCTAAACAGCTAACGCCGCCTGATCCACTGCACAGTAACATTATCGCTTTTACCTTGGGCTCGTAACACTGCCATTTTTGCCATCTTCTGCAACTCCGGCTTTCCGCTGCACTCTTGCGATAACGCCAACAATTCCTGTTCCTTTACAAACTCCCAAAAACCGTCGCTACAGAGCAGAAAAGTTTCGCCGCATTTCATCGGTGGGAAACAGGCAATATCCACCGCAGGCGTACTCAACACATTGATGCTTCGCGTGAGCTTATGCTGGTCGGGATGAACCCCCATCTCCCATTCGCTGATTTTTCCCTCGTTAAACAGTTGTTGGGGCACCGAATGATCTTTTGTACGCCATAGGACTTGCTCGGAATTGATCCGATAAACTCGCGAATCTCCGCAATGCGCCACTATCGCTCGTTCCTGGTCCAAATACAGAATTGCGCAGGTGGTGTGGGCATCGCTTGCAAACGGATCGTCGGCAAATAGTTCACTCATATTCCTAACAGCTTCCGCAATCCAAGCAGCCATGACCGTTTCTGCCTTCACTGAGGCTATATGAGCATGATATTTTTCCGCCAGAGCAATCAAGCTACGGCAAAAAAATTGCGACGCTTTTTCGCCGGAGTAATGTCCGCCTAATCCGTCAGCGACCACAAATAATGCGTAATCAGAGCACACCCGGTGCGCCATGCAATCCTGATTGACCTCGCGATTGCCTATCGAGGTTAATTGATAAAACTCGAGTTCGTTCTGCATTACATCAACCGTGTAAACGCGACTCCCGCATGACACGCTTCATATCCCTGACCGCGCTATCCAAGCCGGAAAACAAAGCCTGCGCAATCAAGGAATGACCAATATTTAGCTCAACAATCTGCTCGATCCGGCAAATAGCTTCCACATTGGCGATATTCAAGCCGTGGCCGGCATTCACTTGCAATCCTGCTTGGTGCGCGTAAGCCGCAGCCGTGCGGATTCGTTGCAATTCTTGCTCCCGCTCTGGTTTACTTGCAGCATCGGCATAGCGGCCGGTATGTAACTCCACCACCGGCGCACCCGCCTGGACCGCCGCGTCGATTTGCCGATAATCCGGATCGATAAACAAAGAGACTTCTATATTCGCATCCGCCAATTGTTGGCAAGCAGAACGCATCTTTTCCGCGGCGCCTGCCACATCCAGACCGCCTTCGGTCGTCAATTCCTCTCGGCGCTCGGGCACCAAACAACAAGCTTGTGGCTCGACCTTAACCGCAAACGCCAACATGGCTTCTGTCACGGCCATCTCCAGATTCAACCGGGTGTGCAACATATCCTTTAACAAATAAATATCTCTGTCCTGAATATGCCGCCTGTCTTCGCGCAAATGCGCGGTAATACCGTCAGCACCGGCTTGCTCGGCGATCAGCGCAGCCTGCACCGGCTCGGGATAACGAGTACCTCTAGCCTGACGCAAGGTCGCAACATGGTCGATGTTGACACCTAATAAGATGATTTGTTTTTCCATTGAATATAAGTCCGCAAGCGGATGAGAAAGAGGGATGAAAGACGGTCAACCTATCCTGATCTTTGTCTTTCGCCTATAAATACTTAATAATTTTTGCCAGGACATCCCTACTTTTCAACTGTCTGCCTTGCAAATGTCCATCCAGCATTTTTCTGAAGAGCAGTTTGGCTTCGAGCAGCGCGCGGCCTTCCAATGAAGCCCTTGCGGCCAATATTGACAAGGTTTCACCACCGATCAAACCTTCGTTATCCGCGACCATGCCGCAATCAGCTAAAAAATTGTAGCGCTGACCTATCTTGATGGGATTACCGTTAGCTTCCGAATCCATCGCAACGGCGTAGCCAGCTTCTTGCAATAAATCCAGTTCAAAATAACGCAGAGTCTGCTCGATACATTCACCAAGCAATAAACCACTCAAGCAGCGCTCGTAGCAGCTAAATATCTCGGGCTGGGGATCGTTTTTGTGCACGAATAGTTGCACCAGCTCGTTCACATAAAATCCGCAGTACAGCGCCAAGCGCTCTAAAGGGTAGCTGTCGACGTATTCCACCTGAGACAGAATTTTTAGTTCGTTTTTATCGATAAAGGACAGCCGCAATGCACTGAAAGGCAATAACAACCCGGCTATTTTCGACTTTTCCTTACGCACACCCTTGGCAAGCATGGACATCACGCCAAAATCCCGCGTGAAGACCTCTAACAATACACTGGTTTCCCGGTATGGCCGATGCTGCAGAACAAACGCCGGCTGTAAATAAACGGCCGAGCCGCTCATTAATGGTCAAAATCGCTAAAACCTAAACTCTGCAAGGCGCGCTCGTTATCCGACCAACCCTTTTTCACTTTAACCCACAATTCCAGATAGACTTTTTGGCCGATCAATTTTTCAATATCAACCCGCGCCTCGCTACCGACTTTTTTCAACATTTCGCCTTGTTTACCGATGACGATGCTTTTTTGGCTATCACGCTCCACCAAGATGGCCGCGTATATTTTGCAAAGCTCCGGAAACTCCTCGTAACGTTCGATTTCGACAGTCAGCGCATAAGGTAATTCATCGCCTAAACGCCGAGTCAATTTTTCGCGAATAATTTCAGCGGCAAAAAAGCGCTCCGGCCTGTCGGTGATTTGATCTTCCGGATAAATGAGCTCGGCCTCGGGCAGCAACGCCATAATGTGCTGTTCCAGCACCTCAAGATTGGTATTTTTCAAGGCCGAAACCGGCACGATATGCTGAAACGGATATTTTTGCTGCGCCTCGGCGAAGAACTTCAGCACCGCATCCTTATCCTTGATTTTATCGACCTTGTTGATTGCCAAGATAACCGGCAGTCCGGCTTGCTCGAGTTTCTTGAAAATCTTCTCGTCGTAGTCGTGCCAATACAGGCCATCCAGCAACCAAATCACGACATCGACCCCAAGCAGCGTGCTGTCCGCAGTCTTATTCAGATAACGGTTCAATACCTTTTTTTCGTCGCTGTGCATGCCCGGTGTGTCCATGAAGATGGCTTGACCAGCGGCTGTCGTCTTGATACCCAGAATTCGGTGCCGGGTAGTTTGCGGTTTTCTTGAGGTGATACTGAGTTTCTGACCCAGCAAGTGATTCATCAGCGTCGATTTGCCGACATTGGGCCTACCGATTAAAGCAACATATCCGCAGTTCATTTATCCCTGGATTGTAAAAAATTTAACATATTTTCGGCAGCAGCCTGCTCGGCCTTTTTTCTGGAAATACCCACGCCGTTGCGCGTTTCCGGTGTTAATGCGATGGTGCATTTCACTTCAAAGGTTTGGGCATGATCCGCGCCGGACATACTGACCAATTCGTAAATCGGCAAGGGTTTACGGCTGGCTTGCATCAACTCCTGCAAACGGGTTTTCGGGTCTTTGGTCCAATCGTCTACTTTCAGCGCGGCCAGCTTGTCATCGAATAATCGCAATATCCACTGCTGACAAACCTCAACGCCTTGGTCTTTCAGCAAGGCCCCCATGATGGCTTCCAACGCATCCGACAAAATCGAATCTCTACGGAAACCGCCGCTTTTCAGTTCGCCGGAACCGAGAATTAGATAATCACCGATATTGTGCTGCCTGGCCACTTCCGCCAGAGAATTCTGGTTGACCAAACTGGCCCGCAACCGACTTAAGGCGCCCTCTCCCGCCTCGGGGAACAGTTCGTATAGTTTTTGGGCGATCACGAAGCCCAACACGGAATCGCCCAAATATTCGAGACGCTCGTTGTTTCTGGCCCCCATGCTGCGATGAGTCAAAGCCATCGTAAATAAGCTGGGATCGTTAAACCTTAAACCCAACTTGCCGGCAAGAATTTCAGGTTTCTTAATCACTTGTTGCCAGCTTCGAATCCCTCGTGGAACTCAACCAACACACTCAAATTCCCCATGATGGGTTCTACACGCTCATAGTCTATGTCAACCCGTACATAGCCGGGTTGCGCGACAATTTTGATATTGTCATTGGTGACGTGCTCTACATAATTCATATCAAAGCGTTTTTCCAAGCTACCCTTTATATCAGACTTAGTTTTAGTCACTATATCAGTAGTGTTTTCTACTGCTTTCAAGGCGTTAACTACGCGGCTATGATTAATATAAATCGGCGCAATTTTTAGAATCAATAAGGTAAAAAAACCAATTAACGCCAAAATAAAGGCAATGGACAGAAAGGTTAAACCGCGTTGTTTTTTTAATGATGACGGCATAACACTACCCCCGAGAAAAATTAGAAATAAACCGACGACTGTTGAGAGTCCACCGCATTAAGCATTGTTTTTTCGGATTATCTAACAGCTAACCGCTCAACGCAGCACTGTGCCTAGCCGGTCGAAAGCAATACCGTTATTTTGCCAGTCCCAATTCATCCAGATAAAAAAGGCTCTACCCACCAGATTAGCTTCCGGTACCATACCCCAATAACGACTGTCATTACTGTTATCGCGGTTATCGCCCATGACGAAATACTGACCCTGCGGCACGACGAACACATCCTCTACAGACGAAGCCCCGTGACTTACCAGGATGGAATGCTCAACCCCCAACAAATCCTCTTCCAGCCGCTCGGCACCGCTCATATTGCTGCCCTGCCCGACGCCTTGATAACGCCCAAGCGACACTTGCTTGGCGGGTACGCCGTTGACGTAAAGCTTTTTGTCAAAGTAAGCGATGCGGTCACCCGGCAAACCAATCACCCGTTTGATGTAATCAACTTCCGGTTGTTTCGGAAACCTGAACACCACGATATCGCCGCGCTTGGGCTCACCCATTTCGATAACCTTGGTGTTCAGCACCGGTAAGCGCACTCCATAACTGAATTTATTCACCAAAATAAAATCACCGACCAACAATGTCGGCATCATCGATCCCGAGGGAATCCGGAAAGGTTCGAACAGAAACGAGCGCAGCAACAATACGATCAACACCACCGGAAAAAACGAACGCGCATATTCGACCAATAACGGCTCGTTCTCAGTAGGATAAGGTAGATTGGCCCGCTTCAGATATAAGCTATAGCCACCCCAGACAACGCCGGTGACAAAACTGGCTACCACCAGAAAAAATGAAAAATCGTAATCCATAATTGATCGTTATTACTCTTTATTGACCTGCAACACCGCCAGGAAGGCTTCCTGTGGAATCTCGATACTACCCACCTGCTTCATGCGTTTCTTACCGGCTTTCTGTTTTTCCAGCAGCTTTTTCTTACGGGTAATGTCGCCACCATAACATTTGGCTGTGACATTTTTGCGCATGGCTTTGACCGTAGAGCGGGCGATGACTTTTGCGCCAATGGCCGCCTGGATCGCCACTTCGTACATCTGCCGCGGAATCAGATCTTTCATCTTATCGACTAAATCTCGACCACGGTTCTGACTCAAATCCCGATGCACAATAATAGACAAGGCATCGACTTTATCGCCATTGATCAAGACGTCCAGCTTAACCAGCGGCGCAGGCTCGAAGCGCAAAAATTCGTAATCGAAAGACGCATAGCCGCGGCTACAGGATTTCAAACGATCAAAGAAATCCAGCACTACTTCACTCATCGGTAGTTCGTAACTAAGCGATACTTGGCTACCGGCATATTGCATGTTTTTTTGGATGCCGCGTTTTTCGATACAAAGATTGATCACGTTACCCAAGTAGGCCTGCGGCACCAGAATATTGGCCTGAATAATCGGTTCGCGAATCTCGACAATGGTGCCGACGTCCGGCAGCTTAGCCGGATTGTCGACCATAACGACCTCGCCGCCATGGGTTTCCACTTCGTAAATAACAGTCGGCGCGGTGGTAATCAGATCGATGTTGTATTCGCGCTCCAGCCGTTCCTGGACGATCTCCATATGTAGCATGCCGAGGAAGCCGCAACGAAAGCCAAAACCCAGCGCTTGCGAGGTTTCCGGTTCGTAATTGAGTGCCGAGTCGTTTAGACGCAATTTATCCAACGCTTCGCGCATCGCGCCGAAATCATCGGAACTGACGGGATACAAACCAGCAAACACCCGCGGCTGGACTTTTTCAAACCCCGGCAGTACTTCACTGGCTGGATTGTCGGTAGCCGTAATGGTGTCGCCGACCGGTGCGCCGAAAATATCCTTGATGCCGGCGACAATGAATCCCACCTCACCGGTGTTGAGTTGCTGCTTTTCCAATTGTTTGGGGGTATAAACGCCCAATTTATCAACCAGAAATGACTTTCCGGTCGACATGACGGTAATTTTTTGCTTTTTACGTAGACTTCCGTTGACGATGCGCACCAAGGACACCACGCCGAGATAGTTGTCGAACCAGGAATCGATGATTAAAGCCTGTAACGGCGCATTTTCATCGCCGGCCGGCGGTGGAATTTTTTGAATCAGTTGATCCAGCACGGCTTCGACACCAATCCCGGTCTTCGCGCTGATCTTCAAAGCTTCATCGGCCGGAATGCCGATCACATTCTCAATTTCTTCCATCACCCGCTCGGGTTCAGCTGACGGCAAATCGATCTTATTCAAGACCGGCACGACTTCCAAACCTTGTTCGATGGCGGTATAGCAGTTAGCGACGCTTTGCGCTTCGACGCCTTGAGCAGCATCGACGACCAGCAAGGCGCCTTCGCAAGCCGCCAGCGAACGCGAAACTTCATAGGAAAAATCCACGTGGCCCGGCGTGTCGATAAAGTTCAGCTGATAGGTGACGCCGTCACTGGCCTTGTAATCCAGGGTGACGCTTTGCGCCTTGATGGTAATGCCGCGTTCCCGCTCCAGATCCATGGAATCGAGTACCTGCGCCTCCATTTCCCGGTCGCTTAAGCCGCCACAAATTTGAATAAATCGGTCTGCCAATGTCGATTTCCCGTGATCGATATGGGCAATGATGGAGAAATTTCTGATATTTTTTTGATCCACTTAGCTTCTAGTTAATTCGTTAGGTTTACAGAATAAATGCGGTAGCTGCCCTGCCCCCGCGAGGTACTGCTTTAGGCGGCCTTGGCCAGTATTTGTCTGAATTGCGCGACGGTTTCGGCAGTCAGCGGTTGCCGCTGGTTGTCCCAGACCACGCCGTCAAGTTCGTCGGCCAACGTATCGATGGTTTCCATGAAATCATCGAATACCGCCAACGGCGCATCGACTTCGCGCGGTTGCATAAAAAACACGATGCCGGGGCAATAAAAATCTTGTAGCCCGGTGTCCGGGAAAGTACCGGGGTCAACCATGCTGGCGACCGCGAAATCGACCATGCGATTGGCATCCACCCGCTCGAATACCCGCACACTGCCATAGCGCAAGCCCACACGTTCGAAAGCCTCGAACAGATCTTCGCCATTAAAGCCTTGGTCGGCACGGGCAACGATGCTGAACTCGATCAAAGCCGGCAATTCCAAACGCCGCGAATTAGCCAAGGTCGCGGCTTGTTTTTTCTCGACATCCTTGCGCAAAGCATCGGCAGAAGGTTTTGGGCTGGGCTTGATGGCTTGATCGTCTAACAGAGCATCTCCATCAACCAACTCGTTGCCTAACGCAAATACATCCATTTCATCGTCGTCTTCCTCGACCGAAAACTCGTCAACCACTCGGTCGTCGTAAGAGTCCTCGTCGTAATAATCGTCAGGGGTGCGTCTTTCTCGCAACGACTTGACGAAATGCCACAACACCATGCCGATCATCACCAGCACGCCGATCAAAATAATCACGACTCTTAATAATTCTTTATCCATTAGCTTTCTGCCATGCTCACTGCTTCATCAATATCAACCGCCACCATTCTGGATACTCCAGGCTCCTTCATGGTAACACCTGCCAGATGTTTTGCAATTTCCATTGTGACTTTGTTGTGCGAAATATACAAAAACTGTACGGTTGCCGACATGTCTTCCACCATCTGCGAAAAGCGCACGACATTAGCATCGTCGAGCGGCGCGTCCACTTCATCCAGCAAACAAAACGGCGCCGGATTCAGTTCAAAAATAGAAAAAACCAAGGCCACCGCCGTCAAGGCTTTTTCACCGCCAGACAATAAATGGATGGAGCTGTTGCGCTTGCCGGGCGGCCGGGCAATGATGTTGACGCCGGCTTCCAGCAAATCGTCTTCGGTCAACTCCAGATAAGCCTGGCCACCGCCGAACAAACGCGGAAATTTTTCTTTCAAGCCACTATTGATCTTGTCGAAAGTCTCTTTAAAGCGCTGGCGGCTTTCCTTGTCGATCTTACTGATGGCCTGATCCAAAGTATTTAAGGCATCGACCAAATCGTCATGCTGCTCGTTTAAAAATTTCATCCGTTCGGATTGCGTTTTGAACTCTTCGATGGCAGTCAGATTGATGGATCCCAACTTTTCTATCTGATCGGTCAATTCGTCGACGGCATTTTTCCATTTCGTTTCGCTCGCGCCTTCGGTTAGATTGGCCAGAATCACCTCCGGATCGGCATCCACCTCAGTCAGCTGCTCGGCAATGGTTTGCTGCCGGACTCGGCTATCTTGTTGCTCGAAACGCACTTGATCCAAGGCTTCCTTTTGTTTTTCCAGGGAGCGTTGGGTTTGCGAATATTGCTCGGCCAACTGACTGACCGTCTGTTCGCTGGCTTGTTGCGCCTGGCGCTCGGACTGCAAGCTATCCTCGAATTCAGCTTTACGCTCCAACAACTCTTCCAACTGCATTTTCTCGTCGTCGAGCGGTGCTAATGAAAAGTGCAATTTGTTTTCCAGCTCGGCGATTCGATCAGCCGATTGCTGATGCTGTAGTTGCAAACGCTCGATCTGTTTGGCGGTCAGCACTTCCGAAGACTTCAGCGATTCGATTTGCGCATGCAAGCGGTGCAAGTGCCGGCGCGCTTCATCTACCGAGGCATCGGTGTTTTGCTGTTGCGCTTGAATCTGTTGATTCAATTGCTCCAATTCGGTTTTCTTGTCGCCCAAATCGCCCAAGGCCTGCTCGGCGTCCTGCTTGATCATTTCCGCTTCGGAAATGCTTTCGGCATTTTCCGCCAGATGCTGGCTGATTTCTTCAATCTCGTGATCGAGCTGTTCCAGGCGGCGTTTTTGCTGTTCGAAACGCGCCGATTGCGCGCTGTACTCGGCGCTCTTCGCGGAAAACTCGGCACTGAGCAACTTTTCCTTTTGTTGATATTGCTCTCGATTGTTTTCGGCGGCCTTCAATTCGTGTTCGGAGTTGGCCAATTGCTCTTCGTCCTCGGCTATAGCCATCTGCAATTCGCTTTGCCGCTGCTTCAGTTCGCGTAATTCCTTTTCCCTATGCAATACCCCGGCCTTGCTGTCGCTGCCCCGGCTGATTTTGATCCAATCTTTGCCCAGCCAGGTGCCGTCAGCTAATACCACCGACTCATGCGCCTGCAGATGCATTTGCCGGGCTTGCTGCATGGTCTCCGCGCAATAGATTCCGCTTAGCAGACCGGATAAATCCCAGCGACTACGCAACTTACTAGCCAAGGCCGCTGAATCGGCACTTGCGCCACTCGAACTGGCATGCGTCTCAAACACCACCAAAGACTGCTTGGTCAAATCCTGCAGCTCACCCAGTATCGAATCGGCGCTATCCACACAGATCGCTTCCAGATAACTGCCCAGCACCGTTTCCACGGCCGTTTCCCAGCCTTCCTCGGCCTCCAGAAACTCGGCCAAGCGCGGCTGTTGTTCCAGCCCAACTTGCTCCAGCCACAATCCAAGCTCTTTCCTATCCTTGCCCATCGCGTGCTGCTGCAATAGTTCCAAGGAACTGATCTTGCCGTTGACCTTCTGCAACTCGGCGCGACTGGCGTGCAGGCTGTCGTGAAGTTGTTTGATGGTCGGTCGCAGTTCGGCGATGCGCCGCAAAACGGTATCCAGCTGCTGTTGCAACTGTTCGCGTTCGGCTTCAATCAATTCGATACTGTTATCCAGGGTTTCCAATTCCAGTTGCAATTGGGTATCGGCTAAACCGCCGCGTTCGCCATTCAATTTATCCAGCCTAGTCTGCAATTGCCGGTTTTGATTTTCCAGCTGTACCAGCTTGGTCCGCTGCACTTCGGCTTGTTCGCGATAACCGGCGTTTTCCGCCAAAAAAGCTTCCCATTGCTGCTGCCATTGCTGCTTTTGCAGATGCGCGTCTTGTTGAATGCCCAGCAGGTCTTCCTCGCGTTCGCGGGCCACGATCATGGTTTCTTCGGCTTCCAGCAAGGTCTGACGAATTTCCTCCAATTGCTGCCGGTCCTGTTCACATTCAGATTGCGCCTGCTCGGCTTGCAGTTTCAAGCGATTGATTTCGACCAGGGTTTCTTCGTGGCTTTTTTGGTTGTGCTTGATGGTCTGCTCCAGCCGACTAACTTCGGCGACCACCGCATAATATTCGGCTTGGGTGCTATCCAAATGCTGCTGCTGGGCTTTCTGCTCGCCGCGTTTCAGCTCCATAGCTTTTTCGGTATCTCGCAGCAACACAAACAAACGATTATGCTCGGCGGCAATACTTTGCAGTTTTTCTTCCAGTTTTTGCGCGGAACGTTGAAAGTTTTGCCAGCGCATCGCCAGCAACTCTTGTTTGTACTGGCGTTCCTGCTTTTTCAGTTCCGTGTATTTCTCGGCTTTTTCGGCCTGTTTGGCCAAATTCTTGATTTGCTTTTCAACTTCGTCGCGCAAGTCGTTCAAGCGCTCCAGATTCTCGCGGGTATGACGCATGCGGGTTTCGGTTTCCGAACGCCGTTCCTTATATTTGGAAACGCCGGCCGCCTCCTCGATATGCACCCGCAAATCTTCGGGCTTGGCTTCCACCATCCGCGAAATCGTGCCTTGCTCGATAATCGCATAACTGCGCGAACCCAAACCGGTACCCAAAAACAGATCGGTGATGTCCTTACGCCTGCACTTGGAGCCATTCAACATGAATAGCGATTGTCCATCTCGGCTGACCTGGCGCTTGATGGAAATGGTGGCGTACTGCGAATACTCACCGCCGGCCTTGCCTTCGCTGTTGTCGAAAACCAGTTCGACCGAAGCCATACTCACCGGCTTGCGGCCCGAAGAGCCGTTGAAAATCACGTCGGCCATGTTGCCGCCGCGCAAATGCTTGGCCGAGCTTTCGCCCATCACCCAACGTACCGCGTCGATGATATTGGATTTGCCGCAACCGTTCGGACCGACGATCGCAGTCAAATTGCCGTTGATCGGTATCGTGGTGGGATCGACAAAGGATTTGAAACCCGAAAGTTTGATTTTTTCCAGCTTCATGCCTGATTTATGACGCTCAAGACCGTTTACAAAGCCGGCTATTATCGTCGAAATGCCGTTTCGATTCGAATGGAATTTAAATCGGCTTAACACCGGGCCTTAAACCAAAAGCAGGATTTCGTCTCGAAAATCAATACTTAATCAGATTGCGGGTATCGCTTGACCAAGCCGACCTAAAAGTCAGACTGCCAAATCCAGCAACCGAAAACCGCCCGATATTGCAGTCGACGCCAGCTTTGCGCATACCTTGGCATTGCCCACAAACACTCGCTCTTTACGCCTTTTTTACACGGCTAAAAATAAAATCCGCAGATAGCCAAAAGTTGCCGGAAACCAAGCAATTTTGTGGCATTTTAATTTATCTCGTTAACCGGAGAACGCATGCTGCGGGTCATTTATCTGTTTGGATTGGTATCACTGATTTTTCCGGAACTCGTATCTGCCGAATCGGCGCCAGCAGCGCCACAGACCTTTCATCTTGACCTTACCCAACATTGGGTTGGCTACTTTTCGCTGGTCGTGATGATCGTTGCCTATATCTCGGCGATGCTCGAAGATGTGACCAATCTGCGCAAATCCAAACCGATGCTGCTGGCCGCGGCGTTGATCTGGTTCGTCATCGTCCTGGCATATCAACAACACGGCCACAGCTTACCGGCAACCACAGCGTTTAAAGGTAACTTGCAGGCTTATATAGAATTGCTGCTGTTCATCATGGTTTCAATGACCTACTTGAATGCGATGGAGGACATGGGCATTTTTAATGCGCTGAAGATCTGGCTGGTCAGCAAAGACCTCAGCTATCGCCGACTGTTTTGGATAACGGGATTTTTAGTTTTCCTCATTTCCTGTATCGTCAACGGCTTGACCGCCGGCTTGTTAATGGGCGCTGTCGTGGTAGCCGTTGGCAAAAATAGTCCGCGTTTTGTCTCGCTGGGCTGTTTGAACATCGTGATTGCCACCAATGCCGGCGGCACATTTAGTCCACTGGGCGGCATATCGACACTGTTCGTTTGGCAGCATGGCATCCTGGGTTTTACCGAGTTTTTTAAATTGTTCGTACCTTGCCTGGTCAATTTTTTAGTACCAGCGGCAGCCATGCATTTTGCCGTGCCTAAAGACAAACCCATCGTCGATGCTGAGCAAATTTCGTTACCGCGCGGCGCCAAGCGCATCCTGTTCTTGTTCGGCGTCACCATTAGCTTGGCGGTTGGTTTTGACATGACGTTGGGATTGCCGGCGGCGGCCGGCATGATGGCAGGCCTGTCCTTGTTACAATTCTTTTATTTCTATCTCCAAAAATCCGATAAACCGAGCAGTCCGCAACAGTCGGCGTTTTCGCTATTTTTCGGCGGCGGCGACGTGAATTTGATGACTAACGAAGCCAAGCGCCTGGATATTTTCGATAAAGTGGGCCGACTGGAATGGGATACCTTACTGTTTTTCTACGGCGCGATGATGGGAATTGGCGGCTTGGGCTTTATCGGCTATCTTGATGCCATTTCTCAGGTGTTATACGGACAATTCAGCCCAACTCTGGCGAATGTAATGATCGGTTTATCGTCGGCATTCGTCGACAACGGTACGCTGATGTTTGCGGTGCTAACCATGCACCCGGATATTCCGCAAGGCCAATGGTTGTTGCTGACCTTGACCCTGGGCGTGGGCGGCAGCCTGCTGGCCATCGGCTCAGCGCCGGGCATCGGTTTGATGGGACAAGCCAAGGGGCAATATACCTTTGCTAGCCACATGAAATGGTGCCCGGTCATCCTGTTGGCTTACTTCGCCAGTATCGGTACGCATATGCTGGTCAATGCCGGATCTTTCTGACCGGTCGAATGGCTAACAACCGCACCCCACGCGCTAATACCGACGCCCCGATGACACTATCCGAAGCTTGGCTATCCCCGCAAAAGCGCGAGCGCTTCCTCGGCCATGCCTGGGGCGTCGCCGCTCCCTTCATTTGCACGCTGATCGATTGGCCTTTGCGTGACCTGCTGGGACCGGCCAGCATTCTGATGACTTATTTACTGGGCGTATTTCTGGTCGCTAGCCGCTACGGCCGCAGCGCATCCATCGTCGCCTCGCTACTCAGCGCACCAACCTTTGCCTTTTATTTTGCCCGCCCCATATTCTCCTTTGCGATTAGCGACTTGGAAAATATCGTCGGCTTGGCGGTGATGATCATCGTCGCGAATGTCACCGGCAGTCTGCTTGAAAAATCGCGCATGCAAGCCGAGTTAGCCAAACAGCGTGAATCGCATACCAACGCGCTCTATCGATTGAGTCGCGACCTGGCGGCGGCACAGGATCATAACGCCGTCGCACGTATCGCGGCCGAACATATCGATAATGAATTTGGTACCGATTCCGTTCTGCTGATTGCCAATACCGAAAACGGCCTGCAAATCCGAACGAATCAAGCATTGCCCGTTTCATTGCAAAGCCTCGACCATACCCTCGCACAGCAAGCCTTCGAGACAGGTGAAGCCAAACTTCAGCCCCCATTAAGCTATTACCCACTGCAAGGATCTAGCGCTGCGCAAGGCATTCTAGCCGTCCTACAAACCGAAGCATTGGCTAGACAAACGCCGGAAGTAAACACCTTCTGCCACTTAATCGCGCAAACCTTGGAACGATTTCAGCTAGCCGCGCAGGCCCGCGAGGCCAATCTGCAAGCCGAAACCGAAGCCTTGCGCAACGCTCTGTTAAGCTCTATCTCCCATGACTTGCGCACGCCTTTGACCCGCATCATCGGCGCGGTCGGCACCGCTATCGAGAATGATGCCGGATTATCAGCCCCGGAACGCCAAGAGCTGAATCAATCGGTATTGGAAGAAGCGCAACGCATGTCGGAGTTGACCGGCAAAATTCTGGACATGGCCCGCTTGAGTAGCGGTCAAATCATTTTGCAAAGAAGCTGGAACACCATTGAGGAGATAGTCGGCAGTGCTCTGAACCGTATGGATAAGCAGTTACAGGACAGACCAGTCCGCACCCTGCTGCCTGATAGCTTGCCGCTAGTTTGGATAGATGCCGTGCTGATAGAACAGGTGTTGGTCAATCTAATCGAAAACGCGGTTAAGTACACGTCGCCAGGCAGCCCGATTGACATCGAAGCGGTGTCGCTGCGCGATCAATTCCGCTTAACCGTAGCAGATTACGGTCCGGGTATCGCCAAGAACCAACAAATTCGGATTTTCGAAAAGTTTTATCGCGGCACTACCGAAACCGGACAAAACGGGGTTGGCCTGGGACTCGCATTGTGCAAGGCGATTGTCGAGGCACATGGCGGGATGATTTATGTGAAAAACCGCATTGGCAAGGGCGCGGAGTTTCTTATTGAACTACCGCTGCACGAACCGCCGCCGCTGGTCGAATCGGAAGCGCTTGGAGGCCTGGCATGACTAATGCGCCTTTAATTTTATTAATAGAAGACGACGCACAAACCCGACGTTTTCTAAAAACCAGCCTCAGCCTTCGCGGCTGGTCCATGATCGAAACCGACTGCGGCAAATCCGGACTAGCGATACTCAGCACTGCCAATCCCGACTTAGTGATCTTGGATCTGGGCTTACCTGACATGGACGGGATCGCTGTAACCCGACGCTTGCGGCAATTGTCTGACCTGCCCATCCTGATATTGTCGGCGCGCAGCCAGGAACAAAACAAGATCATGGCGCTGGATGCCGGGGCCGACGATTACTTGACCAAACCCTTTGGCAGCGGCGAATTGCATGCTCGGCTACAAGCTTTAATGCGCAGGGTTGCACGCAGCCTGAGCAATCAAGAGACTTTTGAAACCGGTCAGTTAAAAATCGATCTGACGCGGCGCAAAGTATTTGTTGCCGACCACGAAGTGCGCATCACCCCTATCGAATTTAGGCTACTCGGCATTCTAATCCGCCATGCCGGAGTGGTCGTGACCCATCGCCAACTGCTTCAAGAGGTTTGGGGTGCGGAACACATACACGATCAACATTATCTGCGCATTTATATGGGGCAATTGCGCCACAAACTGGAAGTCAATCCGGCGCGGCCCCGTTATTTGCTGACCGACGTGGGGGTGGGGTATCGCATGGCGGTTAACGATGACGATTAAAGATTGACCCGGCCTGAAACAGCGGTTCTGTCTAAACTGTTGGCTGCACTCGGTGCTGGCCTGTCGAGGTGGGAGTCCAAGACTCTACAAATCCAGCATTCTAAAAACTGCTCGAGAAGCCCGTTATGGTTAATTTCTTTCGAAATTCAAATGATTGCGGCCCTGTTGACGCACTCGTCTCTGGTAAACCGCGTAGTTTTAACGGATTATGAAGAAGGGAGCCAGTCATCAAGACTGGCTCTTGCCGTCGAGGTCCAGGCCAAAAAACGACCCGCAGCTAATTCAACAATGCGCCTAAGTTGTTAGGCCGCCGATTGGCGACAGCGGATTGCGCTTGACCGGGATTGTTTTGGATATCCGAGATCAACCTTCCAAGCACCTGTTGCGCCTGCTCAGGGCTATTGATTCTGGCCTGACTGTCACTATTTTGTCCGCTGGCAGCCTGCGCCAATTTCAAAGACTCCTGCGACAAACTAACCGTGTCGCTTGGGCTGGGCTCTGGTCTCTCGGCCTGATTTTGCGAATTGGTCGCCTTCCTGCGTTCGGCCAACGCTTCAATCCCGCCGGCTTTTTGATCTTTGGATACACCTTGGCTAGCCAAGGAATTTGGGTTTGGGTATGTAGTGTTGATTTCCATCGTCGACTCCCCTGCAAGTTAGACTCACATCTTAGCGGTTTTTGCGATTCGCCTTAACAATAATTTTACATCATTCGCCGCAAGTTGTTGACAATTCTGCCCATCAAATGTTTCGACTGATTCAGGAGAAACAAACCCGGGACCCTACGCAAGCGCCAGCTCAAAATCACACGATAACTCATTGAGTTTAAATGCTTAATACGTTATCGCATCTTAGCTGGTAAAATATTGCCAGACTTAACCGGCGGACATCCCATTCGCTACTCCGGAATCCATAACAACCCAAATCAAGTAATGACTACAAAACCCAGCGCAGACCTCACCACTTTCGAAAACCCCAGGCCGGCGCGCGACTTTACGATTCGCATCGACATCCCGGAATTTACCTGTTTGTGCCCGATGACCGGCCAACCCGACTTTGCCAAATTGGTTCTGGAGTATGTACCCAATAAATTATGCGTGGAACTCAAGTCTTTGAAGCTGTATATGTGGACTTTCCGCGAGCGTGGCGCCTTTCATGAGGCTGTCACAAACGAAATTTTGGATCATATCGTCGCGGCAATTTCGCCCAATTTCATGCGCCTGCGCGCCGAATTCAATGTGCGTGGCGGCATTTACACCACGGTAATCGCCGAACATCGCGACCCAAGCTGGCAAGCGCCTGAACTGGTCAATCTGCCGTAAAGCAACGTGAGTGGCAGAACCTTCTACAACAGCGACATTGCCGTAGCCCTGCAATACGACGGCAAAAATGCGCCGAAAGTAACCGCCAAAGGCGAAGGCTTTACCGCTCAGCAAATTCTGGCCATCGCCGAAAAACACGGCGTACCGCTGCAAAACGAGCCGGAGCTGGCGCGAATTTTGGCGCAAGTCCCGCTCGGTGAGGAAATCCCCCAACAACTCTATATTGCCGTTGCCGAAGTCATCGCCTTTGCGTATTTCATCAGCGGCAAAACCCCCGACTCCGAATCATGAATTTAAAAGAAACGTTTACCGTGTTGCCGCAATACGCATTGCCGCATCACGCACTCTCCGGGGTGATGTCCAAACTGACTCACTGCCAAAATAAAATCTGGAAAAACCTGTTTATCAAATCCATCGTGCAGCTGTACGGGGTAAATATGCAGGAAGCCAAGTTTCAAGAGCTGGATCACTACGCCAGCTTCAATGATTTTTTTACCCGCGAATTAAAAGACGGCGCCAGACAGATTGACTCCGCCGCCGACGCCATAGCCTGTCCGGCGGACGGCGCGGTCAGCCAAGCCGGATCGATCAGCAACGGTCGAATTTTCCAAGCCAAGGGCCACGACTACAGCGCCATGGAATTGCTGGGCGGCGACGCCGAACGGGCGCAGGCCTTTGAAGATGGCTCCTTCGCCACTATTTACTTGTCGCCCAAGGATTACCACCGCCTGCATATGCCGCTAACCGGCACTTTGAAAGAAATGGTGCACATTCCCGGCCGGCTATTTAGCGTGAATAACACTACCGTTGGCGCCGTTCCGAATCTGTTCGCGCGCAACGAGCGCGTAGCCTGTATTTTTGACACAGCCGCCGGTCCGATGGCTTTGATTCTGGTCGGCGCAATTTTCGTGTCCAGCGTCGAAACCGTCTGGCACGGTGTCGTAACGCCACCGAGCATCAGCGCTCCCAGGACCTGGCGTTATGAAAAAGACGCGCCGATTATTGAAAAAGGCATGGAAATGGGCAGATTCAATATGGGCTCGACGATTATCGTCCTGTTCGGTAAAGAAAAAATAGCTTGGAACGACGACTTCTCCAGCGGCAGAGCGGTACAACTGGGCGAGGCGATTGGCCGAACGCTAGCATAAACCGGACAAATTGACAGCGTAATGTGATAAGCACTGCTAGTGTGGCATAATGCGCGCCTGTCCGCCCGGCCGGACCATTAAAACGACGATAACAATAAGAGGATTACCATGAGTTTCTTGATTTCCGATGCGCTGGCCCAAACAGCGCCCTCCGCCGTACAACCCGGCTTTGAAGGCATGCTGTTCCCATTGGGTATTCTGATATTTTTCTATTTCCTGTTCATCCGCCCACAATCCAAGCGCAACAAGGAACAAAAACAAATGCTGGCTGCGTTGGGTAAAGGCGCCGAAGTGGTCACCACCGGCGGCATTTTGGGCAAAGTGGCCGAATTGGACGACAACTTCGTCAAACTGGAAGTCTCTGACAACAGCTTTATTCAGGTCCAACGTCACGCCATCGCCAACATGATGCCTAAAGGTACTTACAAAACCTTGAACAGCAAAAAAACCAAAGAATAAGTTTGCTTTAACCCTGCGATATACCCCGCTTTTATTCGCAACAGCTTGGCTGTCACTGCTTTAATGGAATAACCATGCAAAATCATTTCCCTGTCTGGAAAAACATCCTAGTAATTTTCGTGCTGTTAGTCGGTACGATTTACGCGCTGCCTAATCTTTATGGCAACGACCCGGCAGTGCAATTGGCTTCGTCTAGCCCGACGCCATTGCAGCAGTCTCAGGCTGACGCAGTCGCCGCCAGCATCAAAAACGCTGGTTTCACGTTGAAAAGCTTTGAATTTGCCGACGGCAAAATCCTGGCGCGGTTCAATAACACCGACGAACAAATGAAAGCGGCAGACCTATTGCGCGAACAAATGGCCGGTAAAGCCACAGTCGCCTTGAATTTAGCGCCTGCCACCCCGGCTTGGCTACGCGCTTTCGGTGCAAATCCTATGCATCTGGGCTTAGACTTGCGCGGGGGGGTGCACTTCCTGTTGGAAGTTGACATGGACTCCGCGCTGAAACAAGCCGAAGAACGCTACACCAACGACATTCGCTCGGCCTTCCGCGATGCGAAAGTTCGGTATCAATCGGTTGCGAAGGAAGCGGGCGGCATCAAAGTCGTGTTACCTAACGAAGAATCCAGAGTGGCCGCCACAGAAGTACTCAATAAAGATTTTCGCGGCCTGGATTTAGTGGAAAGCGGTCCGAATGAATTTACATTGAACATCCCCGAACGCAACCTGCGCGAAATCAAGAAGGCGGCGCTGGGCCAAAACATTACCACGCTGCGTAACCGGGTCAACGAACTGGGTGTCGCCGAGCCTATCATTCAGCAACAAGGCGACAGCCGCATCGTCGTGCAACTGCCTGGCGTGCAAGACACTACCCGCGCCAAAGAATTGTTGGGCACTACCGCCACACTGGAATACCGTTTGGTTGACGTAGAGCATGATGTGCAATCGGCCCTGGGCGGCCACGAACCTATCGGCAGCCGCTTATATAAAGATAAAAACGGCGCGCCGGTGCTATTGAAACGCGCGGTTATCGTCACCGGCGACCAAATCACCGATGCGTCATCAGGCTTGGATCAAGACGGCTCACCTGCCGTATTCATCACATTGGATGGCGTCGGTGCCAAGAAAATGGGCAAGATGACTCAGGAAAATATCGGCAAGCCGATGGCGGTGGTGTTCATCGAATACAAATCCGAAACCCGGGTCGTTAACGGCGAGAAAGTTCAACACAAAGAAAAAGTCGAAAAAGTCATCAGTGTCGCCACCATCCGCGACAGTTTCAGCAAACGCTTCCAAACCACCGGCCTGGACAGCCCTGAAGAAGCCCGCACTTTGGCCTTATTACTTAGAGCCGGCGCCTTGGCGGCTCCAGTTGAAATTGTCGAAGAACGCACCGTCGGCCCTAGCTTGGGCCAGGAAAATATCGATCAAGGCATGATGTCGATTACCGCCGGCTTCCTGCTGGTCGTGTTTTTCATGGTAGCTTATTACCGAGCTTTCGGCTTGATCGCCAACTTTGCTTTGTTATTCAACGTCGTGCTGCTGATCTCCATTATGTCCGTGTTGCAAGCCACTCTGACCCTGCCAGGCATGGCCGGCATCGTCTTGACTGTGGGTATGGCGGTGGATGCCAACGTATTGATCAACGAACGGATCCGCGAGGAACTGCGTAACGGTTTGAGCCGGCAGGCCAGCATATACGTCGGTTACGAAAAAGCCTTTGCCACCATTCTCGACTCCAACGTTACCCACTTCATCGTCGCCGTATTGTTGTTCGGCTTTGGCACCGGCCCGGTTAAGGGTTTCGCGCTGGTCTTGATGATTGGGATTGCCACTTCGGTATTTACCGCGGTCACCGGCACCCGGATGTTGGTCAACTGGTTCTACGGCAACGATCACCGCAGCGATAAAATTTCCATCTAGCCAAAATTTGGTCTCGGCTTAGCATAAACCGGACCGCTTCCGCGATTTCGGAAACACACTATTCGGCAGGGCGTTTTTCAACACTCTGCCTGACACGCTATAATGCGCAACTAATTTTTCAATCAACATCCTCACTGGAGTTAAACAATGGCAATCGAACGTACTTTCTCAATCATCAAGCCTGATGCAGTCGCTAAAAATGTGATTGGGGAAATTGTCAGCCGCTTCGAAAAAAACGGCCTGCGCATCGTCGCATCCAAAATGCTGCAACTGACCCAAGATCAAGCCGAAGGCTTTTATGCCGAGCATAAAGAACGCGGTTTTTTCAAAGACTTGGTTAGCTTCATGACTTCTGGTCCAGTCGTTGTGCAAGTGTTGGAAGGCGAAAACGCAGTCCTGAAAAACCGTGAACTGATGGGCGCCACCAATCCTAAAGAAGCGGCGGCCGGCACTATTCGCGCAGACTTCGCAGTCAGCATCGACGAAAACGCTGTACACGGTTCCGATGCACCAGAATCTGCCGCGAGAGAAATCGCTTACTTCTTCTCTGCTAATGAACTCTGCGACCGTATCCGCTAAGCCAGCATTGATTAATCTGCTGGATTTCGACAGAAAAGGCTTGCAAGCCTTTTTTGTCGAGCTCGGCGAAAAACCGTTTCGCGCCACCCAGGTGCTGAAATGGATTTATCAGGAAGGCATCTCGGATTTTGACGAGATGACCAACCTGAGCAAATCGCTACGCAGTCATTTAAAAGAACACTGCCAGATCAAAGTCCCGGAAATCGTCGCCGAACAATTGGCGTCCGACGGCACTTGCAAATGGGCGGTGCAGATGCACTGCGGCAATCGGGTGGAGACCGTTTACATCCCGGAAGAACGCCGCGCCACGCTATGCGTGTCCTCGCAAGTGGGCTGCGCGTTGGCCTGCACCTTTTGCTCGACCGCCAAACAAGGCTTTAACCGCAACCTGTCCACCGCCGAAATCATCGGCCAGCTGTATCTGGCTCAACAACGGCTGGGACCGGAACGCCGCATCACCAATGTTGTGATGATGGGTATGGGCGAGCCGCTGTTGAACTTCGATAACGTCGTGGCAGCCATGAATTTAATGATGGATGATTTTTGTTACGGCCTGTCCAAACGCCGCGTCACCATCAGCACCTCGGGCATTGTCCCGGCCATGAAACGCCTGAACGAGGTCTGCGACGTCAGCGTGGCCGTGTCGCTACACGCCCCCAACGACGCCTTGCGCGACCAAATCGTACCAATCAACGTCAAATACCCGCTGAAGGAGTTGATGGAAGCCTGCCGCGAATACGCCAAGACTGGCCCGCGCAAGCATATTACGTTTGAATACGTGATGCTGGACGGCATCAACGACAGCCCGGAAGACGCGCGCACCTTAGTCAAGCTATTGAAAACCGTGCCGTCCAAGCTGAATTTGATTCCGTTCAATCCGTTTCCGCAATCGCCTTACCGTTGCTCCAGTAACGCCGCCATCCTGAAATTTCGGGATATTCTGCATAATGCCGGCATCGTCACTACCGTTCGCAAGACCCGCGGCGACGACATCGATGCAGCCTGCGGGCAATTGGTCGGTCAAGTACAAGATAAAAGCCGCAGACATTTAAAACTGCAAGTACAAGGGCTCTCGCATGGCCAATAGGCAAGCCGCTCGCGGATTAGTGCTGATGAGCCTATTGCTAGGCGCTTGCGGCCTGCTGCCGGACACCCGCGAGACGATGAGCAATGCCGAAAAAGCCAAGCTCAATCTACAAATGGGCGCGCGTTATCTGGACATGGGCATGCTCGACGTCGCCAAGGAAAAGCTGGAAACTGCCGTGCGGCTGGATTCCAGCAACCCGGAAACTCATAACGCCTTGGCCGTCTTCTATGAGCGCATCAAACAAACCGAAGCAGCCAGCGACAGCTATCAAACAGCGCTGAATAAAGATTCGGATAATTTCAGCATCAAGAATAACTATGGCCGCTTCTTGTGCGAGCAAGGCAAATTCGATAAAGGCATAGCCTTGCTGCAAGATTCGATGGCATCGCCAATGAACAACCGGCCCTGGTTTGCATTAACCAATCTGGGCGTTTGTTACGTTAAGCAGAACGACATGCAGCGCGCCGAAGAGTATTTTCGCCAAGCTTTGCAATCACAGCCCGATTACTCGCCGGCCTTACAGGAGATGCAACGCATCAGTTACCAGAATGGCCAGTTCATGTCGGCCAGGGCGTTTCTGGAGCGCTACCTGGGCGTCGCCAAACATACCCCGGAAACGCTGTGGATCGCGTTTCAAACCGAACGGGCGCTGGGTAACAGCAAAATATCCGAAGAATACCGCGAGCAATTGATTAGCTCTTTTCCGGCTTCCAAAGAAGCACAACAAGTCAAAACCGCGATCAGCAAATAATCCGGCAACAAACAAGATCATGGCAAAACAACAACAGGCTATCCAAGCCATCCGCGGCATGCACGACATCCTTCCTGAACAATCGCCTCTATGGCAATGGCTGGAAAGCCAGGCCAAACAGGTATTGAGCGCCTACGGCTATCAGGAAATCAGATTACCTATCGTCGAAAAGACCGAACTGTTCAAGCGTTCGATCGGTGAAGTCACTGACATCGTCGAAAAAGAAATGTATACCTTCGACGACCGCAACGGCGATTCGTTAACCCTCCGCCCCGAAGGCACCGCCGGCTGTTTGCGCGCCTGCCTGGAGCACGGTTTATTGCACAATCAAAGCCACCGTTTGTGGTATTACGGCCCCATGTTCCGCCACGAACGCCCACAGAAAGGCCGTTACCGGCAGTTCTACCAACTGGGTGTGGAAACCTACGGCATGCCCGGCCCGGACATCGACGCGGAAATCATCGCGCTGACCGACCGGCTCTGGAAGCAACTGGGCATCCGCGATAAAGTCGAGCTGCAAATCAATTCCCTGGGTACCAGCGAAGAACGGCTGGCCTATCGCGGCAAGCTGGTCGAATATTTCCAACAACATCTGGCGGTTTTGGATGAAGACAGCCTGCGCCGTTTGGAAACCAATCCGTTACGGATCCTGGACAGTAAAAACCCAGACATGCAAGCCATGCTGCAACAAGCACCGGTGTTGCTTGAGCATCTGGGAGAAGAAAGTCTGGCACATTTCAATAGCCTGAAAGCCACGCTGGACGATCTGGGTATTACCTACCAATTGAATACTCGCTTGGTGCGCGGCCTGGATTATTACGGCAAAACCGTATTCGAATGGGTCACCGAGCACTTAGGCTCCCAAGGCACCATCTGCGCTGGCGGCCGCTATGACGGATTGATCGAACAACTGGGCGGCAAGGCGAATCACGCCATCGGCTTTGCGATGGGCATGGAGCGCATCCTGGCCTTGCTTGAATTACTGGATAATGTCCCAGTCGCAGCTAGCACCGATGTCTACATGATTCGCGTCGGCACCAACGCCGAAGCAGCCGGCATGCGCTTGGCAGAACGCATCCGCGATGCGCTTCCCGGCCTGAAATTGCAGGTCAATTGCGGCGGCGGCAGCTTCAAGAGCCAGTTTAAAAAAGCCGATAAATCCGGCGCCGAGTACGCCATCATCATCGGCGACGACGAAGCCCAACGCGGCGAAGTGGCTTTAAAACCCTTGCGCATCGACGCTGAGCAAAGCACACACAATCACGACCAGCTCCTGCAAACCCTGCAAGACTGGCACCGCCAATAATCCCTTATAACCTGATAACAGAAGAGAACTACCGTGGCAATTTACGATACCGAAGAAGAACAACTGGAACAGTTGAAAAAGTGGTGGGAAGCCAATCAGACTTCATTGATCGCCGGTGTTGTCACCGCAATAGTATTGGTGAGCGGCTGGAATCTCTGGCAAAACCACCAACTGGAAAAACGCGCCCAAGCCTCGCAGATGTACCAACAATTGTTGGATAGCGCGGCCAAGGACAATAGCGAATCCACCGAGAAACTGGCGGAACGCTTGCCTATCGAGTTTCCGGGCACCGCTTACTCCCACTATGCCGGCCTGCAATTGGCCAAAAGCAAAGTGCAAAAAGGCGATCTGGAAGGCGCTAAAGCAATTCTGGAAAAATCCATCAAGGAAGCCGACAGCGATGAGTTAAGACATGTTGCCCGTCTACGCCTGATTCAACTGATGCTGGCTACCGGCCAATACGAACAAGGTTTGCAACTGATCGCTGCGGTCGATCCGGCTAAATCCGAAGGCTTTTCCGCCAGTTACGACGAATTGCAGGGCGACCTGTACGTGGCGCTGGACCGCTTGGACGAAGCCCGTAGCGCGTACCAAAGCGCAATCAGAACCGGTCAAGCCACCCCGCTGACGCAGTTCAAGCTGGACGACGTCGCAACGCCTGGCAACGCTGCCGCGGCGACTGCCAATTAAGCACACGCCAACGGATAAACGCTATAGCATGTTAATCAGGAACATCAGATACCGCTCACTTCTCCCGCTGCTTGCCTGCCTGCCGATGCTGGCCGGCTGCGCGGGCTTGGATGCCGGACGCGACTTTATCTCGGGCTTAACGGAATATATCACCGGCGACGACGACAATGCCGATCCACCGGCCGCCTTGCAGGAATATACCCCGGAAGTGCAAGTCGAGGTGCTGTGGAAGGAATCAATCGGTAATGGCGCGGATGAAAAATATCTGAAACTGATACCGGCAGTCGCCGAAGGCACTGTATACGTCGGCGACAACAAAGGCCATTTGCAGGCGCGTGGCGCCGGCAACGGTAGTCTGAGCTGGGAAAACAACACCGATTACAGCTTCTCAGCCGGTCCCGGTCTGGGGGTGCATACCGTGGTAATGGGTACCAGCACCGGCGAAGTCATAGGTTTTGACAAAGCCAACGGCGAACAGCGCTGGAAAATCGATGTACCCAGCGAAGTATTGGCCGCCCCTGTGGTGAGTCACGGTATTGTTATCGTCCGGACCACCGACGGGAAAATCATCGGCCTCAAAGAAGATAACGGCGCGCAACTCTGGACCTTCGAACACAGCGTACCGGCCCTGAGCATCCGCGGCACCGGCGCCCCCATCATTGTCGACGACAACGTGATCGCCGGCTCGGCCAATGGCAAGCTGGAAGCCCTGCAATTGAAAGACGGCAAATCCATCTGGGAAGCCACTATCGCGATACCCAGCGGTCGGTCCGAAGTCGAACGCTTGGTCGATCTCGATGTCGATCCGGTCGCGGCGCGCGGCGCCATTTATATTGCCGGCTTCACCGGCGGCGCGTCTTCGGTATCCGAAGTGGATGGCGATGTGCTGTGGCGCAACGAAGCGGTGTCTTCCTACACCGGCCTGAGCCTGGATTACCGTTACCTTTATGTCAGCGATACCCAAAGCCATGTCTGGCAACTCGATCAACGCAGCGGCGCCTCGCTGTGGAAACAAAAAGACTTACACAACCGCCAATTGACGGCGGCGGTGGTTTATCAAAATTATGTCGTAGTCGGCGATTTCGAAGGGTATGTACATTGGCTGTCCAATAGCGACGGCCGCCAATTGGGCCGGATTCAGGTCAGTAAAGCGGCGATAGAAGCCAAGCCGGTAGTCGTGGACGATACGGTTTTCATTTACGCCAAAGACGGCACCCTGGCCGCTTTGAGAGCAAAATAAATTCATGTTACCTGTTATCGCCCTGGTGGGCCGCCCCAATGTGGGCAAATCTACGCTATTTAATTACTTGACGCGCAGTCGCGAAGCATTAGTTGCCGATTATCCCGGCCTGACCCGCGACCGCCAGTACGGTCGGGTCAAACGCGGCGAGCGCGACTGTCTGGTAGTCGATACCGGCGGTATCACTGACGAACAGGAAGGCATAGACGTTTTTGCGAAAAAGCAGGTGGAAATTGCGCTGCAGGAAGCCGACGTGGTGTTCTTCCTGGTCGACGCCCGCGACGGTTTGAACGCCACCGACGAAGCCATCGCCGACATGCTGCGCAAGCTGGGCAAACCGGTGGTGCTGGTGGTGAATAAAGTCGACGGCATCGACAGCAATACCGTGACCAACGATTTTTATAGCCTGGCACTCGGCGAACCCATCGGGATTGCCGCTACCCACGGCCGCAATGTCCACGACTTACTGGATCGTATCGACGAGTTATTGCCGGTAGTCGAGGACGAATTCGAAGAACAGGATCCGGGTATCGCCATTGCCATCGTCGGCCGTCCTAACGTCGGCAAATCGACTTTAGTGAATCGGCTGCTCGGCGAAGAGCGCGTGGTGGTGTTCGACGAAGCCGGCACGACCCGTGACAGTATCTATATTCCGTTCGAACGCAACGGCCAGAAATTCACCCTAATCGATACCGCCGGCATGCGCCGCCGCTCACGGGTATCGTTGACGGTGGAAAAATTCAGCATCATTAAATCGCTGCAAGCCATCGAAAAAGCCCATGTGGTGATTTATTTGATCGACGCCCGTGAAGGCGTGACCGATCAGGATGCGCATATTTTGGGCTTAGTGCTGGAAGCCGGCCGGGCTTTGATCATTGGTTTGAACAAATGGGACGGCCTGAATGCCGAACACCGCGATTTCGTGAAAAAGCAGATCGAGATCAAATTGTCGTTTTTGGACTTTGCCGAAAAGCATCCGATCTCGGCGCTGCACGGCAGCGGCGTCGGCAAGCTGTTCGACGTGGTGCATACCCTGTACGACTCGGCGATGACCGACATGTCAACGCCCTTGCTGACCCGGATTTTGACCGACGCGCTGGCCGCGCATCAGCCGCCGCTGGTCGGTGGTCGCCGCATCAAATTGAAGTACGCGCATCAGGGCGGCCGCAATCCACCGGTTGTCGTGATCCACGGCACCCAGACCGATGCCCTGCCCGGTGCGTACAAACGCTATTTGATGAATTATTTCCGCGATCAGTTGCGGCTGACAGGCACGCCGATACGCTTGGTATTCAAGTCGCCGGAGAACCCGTTTCAAGGCCAGAAAAACCCGCTAAGCGATCGTCAGATGAAAAAACGCAAGCGTCTGATCGATTTCAGCAAACGCAAAAAATAAAAACACCCAGGGAGCAACACATGGCAACCATCACTTTCCAAGGCAAACCGATCAACACTATCGGCGATTTACCGGCGGTAGGTACGCAAGCGACGGATTTCCAATTAACCAATCGTAAAATGCAGGACGTGGGTTTGGCTGAATTTGCCGGCAAACGTAAAGTGTTGAACATAGTCCCCAGCCTGGATACGCCGACCTGCGCTACCTCGACCCGCAAATTCAACGAAAAAGCCGCGCATATGCATAATACCGTGGTGTTGGTGGTATCGGCCGACCTACCCTTCGCGCAAGTGCGGTTTTGCGAAGTCGAAGGCATCAAACACGTCGTGCCGCTCTCGACCTTCCGTTCCAGCTTCGCCCACGATTACGGCGTCGAGCTGTTGGACAGCATCCTGGCAGGCTTGACCGCCCGCGCTATCGTCATCATCGACGAAAGCGACACAATCATCTACACCCAGTTGGTCAGCGAAATTGCCGACGAGCCTGACTACGTCAGCGCCTTGGCTGCCCTGCATTAACCGTGACACAGAGCGCCGAGTTCAGATTTTTCAACTCGGCGCGAAGCGACAAGCTAAAGTCTAAGATTTTTCTAAATCTCCGGAATCATGAAGCCGTCGCTTGGCGTTCCGCCTGATCATACATCGCGCCAAATAGCTGAATAACGACATAAATCATGGTTCTGGCAACACGAACCGCATCAGGATCCGCCGGGCTGTCGGCAACATAGGCGCTGATGGCATCATCCATGAATTTAACCAAGCCGGCTTGCGAATCGCTCTCGGTCAGGCGCTCGGCAAATCGATTCTGAAATTTGTCGCGAAACTTCGTATCCATCTTGTTGCCAGGCATGAATGCCTGCAACTCCGCATCGAGTAAGGCGGCCGTATTCTGTAACCATTCCATGTTCAATACCCTTTGGTCCGGCAAATCGCCGAAGGCATGCCGGAATACACAAATCACATCGAAACAAAGATCCATGAACAGATTTGCCAAATCTTTATCCTTGTCGGCAATCAAAGCCGAAAACACGCCAAAGATCGTTTGCGCCAACGCGCTCTGCTCGGTTTGGAATTGCTGAAGTATGCTGCGGCCAGCATTTTCATCCTGGCTTTTGGCGTATTGCAGGGCCTGATACAGCTCTCGGTCGGTTAATTCACGCATCGTCGGTTCTAACTAAGTTCGATAAATATCCAGGCGATATATTATCAAGCCCATGCCTGATAACCGATATTTATAATATATGGACCATTGAACCGGCCTTTAAATATCCTCGCCTTCCATGGTGAAAATCAGGCATTTTCAGAAATTTTCTTCAGTTAACCAGGGTATGGCCGCGTTGACGCATGCAGGTTTTAAATGCTCTTTTAAAGCTTTCGTTCGCTTTATAGCCTTCCCATAATCCCGCGGGGATAGCCAATATTGCACCACCGGCTGCGCCGGTGGCGGCGCTGCCGGCTATCGCACCGACTGCCGCGCCGCCCGCGGCACCGGTAACCGCACCGACACCGGCACCCATGCCGATTTCCTTGGTAATATCCGACGCTTGTTCCGCAAGAGACTTACACTCGACCATGTCGCGTTGCGTGGTTTGCGGCTGTTGGTCCAAACGCGGGTCGATGATCGGATGCCAGCTACTCATGGATGCGCAGCCGCTGGTTAATGTGGCAAGTAGCAACATACTGCCGAAATATTTTTGTGTCATTTTTCCTCCAAAAGGCATGTTTAAATTGTTAGCTAAATTCTCATCATTGCTGTTTGAAATATTGAGCGACTGGTGCTGCGGAGGATTGCTCCGGCACGCATTAGAGTTGATAAAGTTGCGAGATATTGCTGCCGATGCATTTTTCGCCAAGCTGTTGATTTATAGCAGTATTCGAGTCGCACATAATCACTCCGTAAGTTGTTCACTTGTGAAAAATTCTAAGTTTGGCGACTTAAAATCTACTTAAGCTTTGATTAGAATCCGGTTAAAACGCCGCCGGCAGCTCAGCACTCACGAATCGGCGTCATGTTCGGAAAGGCTTTGCAACACCCGCTTAAACAGGCAGTATGTTCCAATGAAAACCCTCACCCAACTCCATGCAGATATCGACACGCGGGTAAAAATCATCCGCGACAACCAACCCGATTGGCTATGCCGCCAGGGTTGCGACGGCTGTTGCCGCAGGCTTGCCGCAGTACCCAAGATCACCGCGGACGAATGGCATTGTCTGCAACAAGGCCTGATGGCCTTACCGCCGGAGCAATTTCAGCAAATCAGTGGGGAGATAGCCGCTCTGGCCGGCCAAATAGCGCGCCCAGTCATCTGCCCGCTGCTGGACAAAGCCAATGGCGCTTGCCTGGTCTATGCACACCGCCCTATCGCTTGCCGAACTTACGGTTTTTATGTTCAGCGCGATCAGGGGCTGTACTGTAAAGACATCGAAGCGCGCGTAAGTGATGGCGCGCTGAGCGAAGTGGTGTGGGGCAACCATGACGGCATTGATCATCGGCTACTTGCTCTAAGCGAGTCACGCGAATTGCCGGAGTGGTTTGCGGATTGGCAGCGGGATGATGATTGAAGCGAGGCAATAGCCCCGACACGCAGAGGTTTGTTTTTGATAGTAAAAAGACCTAACACGCCGCTGAAAGAGTAGCAGTCGCCAGTCCGCAGAGCGGAGGCTCCGCGACTCATACCGCTCAACGAACCGAGCCGACTCAGTAAGCCCTATAGCGCGCCTGGGATGCCCGGAACAGACACGCCTCTGCCATCATTCAGCAGCCGGCGAATGATGGCTATCGTGATCAGGTATGCCTGGATTGCCGTGGTCCTCGGCTTGGGCATCGAACCATTCGTGCAGGGCCTGAACGAATTGGGGGTATTCGGTAGAAAAATGAATCTGTCCGCCGTTATCCAAAGCTTGATATTGAACTTTAATATCATCGACTTTTGCCTTTTTTAACTGCGCCAGCCCCGGCATGTCCGCACCATGCAAACGTTCCGTCGCCGCATAATTGCCCGCCTGGTATTGTTCCGCCCTTTTTTGCAAATGCCCCTGAATTAATTTGATTTGCGAGGCATTGTCCGCGGATTTGATCACCACATGCTGGACACCGCCGTGCACCGTTTTGGTAAAGGTTTGTACCGTCCCCTGCACCGCGTAAGGCACTATTGTCTGTAACTGTTCTTGATTGATGGGTTTGGCAGGCGCATGCTCAATAGCTTGCACGACGATCAGGCATTGTAAAATACCCAGTATTATCAATAGGTAGTGTTTCATGGCGATACTCCGAGTAGATTGACATTCATCCTGAACACTGAGTTTTTTATCCGGTCGATTAATACCTTTCGCTCCGGACCTATTGGAGAAGCACCCTAATTGGCTTCGACAAACATAGCCGGATCGGGATGCCGGTAATCAATAGAGCCGGATTTGCCACTCAGTGATGCGCTGGCTCCGTTCTTCATACACAAAATACGTTTTAGCAAAATCCTCAAGCTTTCCATTGCAGGAATTGATCGAGGCGCTCGACGTTATCAGGTAAAAACACATGCACCTGGTTCCGGCCTTTTTCCTTGGCTCTGTAGCACGCGCTATCGGCGTTACTTAAAAACTCCCCGACATCCCGAACGGTACACGTCACCGCAGCCACTCCAATGCTGGCGCTCTCGGTAAATTCAGCATCACCCCAGTTAAATTTGAAATTGCGCAGGCTATTACATAGTTCATGGGCGATATTGCGCGCTTGATCAAGTGTGGTGTGTTCCAGCAACAACGCGAACTCGTCGCCGCCCAATCGGGCCAGCGTGTCGCGTTGCCGCAGTTTGGAGGACAAAACGCTACTGATTCTGCGCAGTAATTCATCCCCTGCCGCTTGTCCACAGGTATCGTTGACCTGCTTAAAATGATCCAGATCGAGGTAACAAAGCGCATGGTGAAAATAGCCGGGGCGGGTGCTAGCCAGTACCCTTGCCACCCGTTGTTCAAAAGCTGTCCGATTAACCAGCCCGGTCAAGGGGTCGTGGCTGGCCTGATAGGCCAAACTCTGCCGTTTGGTTTGAGATGCCGACATATCCCAAAACACCAACACCAAGCTATCGACAAATCCATCCAACGCGACCGGATAAAACGAATATTCGACCGGAAATGACCGGCCATCCTTGCGTTTAAAATTAGCGGTACTACGCTGAGCGATGATGTCGCGGGCCATATCAGGCAACTTGAGCGCTTCCAACGCTAAGATCAAATCCCCGGCTATCATGGCAACGATGTCCTGTCCCAGCACGTCTACCTCGGCGTAACCCAAAACCTGCAACGCGGCTCGGTTAACGAAGCTGCAACGGCCATCCACATCAAGACCGACAATTCCTTCGCCGGCAGAATCCAGCAGTAAGCGAAAGCGCCTCTCGCTGTTGCGTGCCTCGGTATTGGCGTGTTTGAGCTTTACCAAAGTGGTGTCAAGACTGGCATTGGCGGACTTGAGGATAGCGCATTGTTTTTCCAGTTGTTCCGTACGCTTAAACACCAACTCCTCCAAACGTTGCCGGTAATAGCTCAGCTCCTGTTCGGTTTCTTTGTCTTTGGTAATATCAATCAGGACCCCTTGCAAAAACAAACTTTCGCCGGCTTCATTCCGCACTACGTTGGCTTCGTCGAGAAACCAGCGATGGCTTCCATCCTGTTTACGTAATCGGTATTCGCACCTCAGAGGCGCATGATGTTTATAGGTATAGGCATAGGCTTCTACCGCCACTGCCAGATCGTCCGGGTGCACCCGCTTCAGCAAACCTTGCGGGTCATCAAGCCAATCTTGCTCGGGCAAGCCCAATTGAGCAATTTGCGGACTGACATATAACAGCTTTACCGGCGTTTCCAACGATGCGATATAAGTGATCACCGGCATTTGTTCCACCAAGGCCCGGTACTTAGCTTCCGCCTCACGCAATTGCGCCAGGGTTTCGGTTTTCTCCGCCAGCAGGTGCTGTCCCTGCAACTCTCGGTTGACTTCAGTGGGCGATGCGGCGTCCGCGTTGCTGGCGCAGTTGTTAGATTGGTCCGTGGCAAAGGCCGCATCATCGCATTCTATCGGCATCAGGATGGAGACATTCGCCTGTTTGACCGTTTCCACTTGATTGGCGATGTAGCCGGCATCCAGCATATCCGGTGATTGCCAATTCCCGCGCACTTGTTCTGGCTGGCGGTCTTCAGCGAGTTTAAGACCGTGATGACTGGGTTCTCCCTCGCAAAACGCCGCATCATGATCCCGAAACGCCGCCAGGGAGTGTTTGTTCGTCATCCGGCTGGCTGGATCGTGGTCTATAACAAGTGAGCAGCTATGGGCTTTGGCTGATGCAGTGTTCATAAAATCGCCCCCTATCGGTGACTGGGTTTCAATAGCTGGACTGACCAGATAAAACCACGGGGCGATATTTCAGCGCCGGTAGACTTGATCAGCCAAATGCGTAGCGTCTCCTGAGATCTTTGGCATGTCCATAAGTGGTAATGGCGGTAATAGGTTTGGACAGCGGCGACGGATTGGCACTGACAGCAAGCAGCCGAGCAAACTCGTTTTTGATGATCGGATAACACTCGCAACTTTGCGCTTCCAGGCCGGCGCGCTCCAGCACGCTGATTTGACCACGGCAATACCGAATTACCCCGGCTTGCTGTAATTTCCCGGCAACCTCGGTGATGCCTTCGCGGCGCACGCCCAACAGACTGGCGATGGATTGCTGCGTTATTGCTATCTCGCTCCCGCTCTGCCGGTCCAGGATCATCAACAGCCAACGCGAGAATTGTTGTTCAATGGAATGATGCCGCTTGCAAGCCGCTATTTGCGTCATATGCGTCAGTAGTGCCTGGGTATAGCGGAGTAACACACCTTGCAGCCCACTGTGCTGTCCGCCTATCAGCCCAATTCCCTCATCAACCAGACTCCTGCGCAAACGATAGGCGTAGCCCGGCATCACGACTAAGGCTTGATACGGTATGGATTCACCGCCCATGAACAGCGATATACCCAGCATGCCTTCGTTGCCAATCAAAGCCAGTTCGCGGGAGGCTCCATTCTCAGTAAAGTAAAGCTCCGCTATCACGCCGGTCACAGGGAAGTAGACATAACGCAAAGACTCATCCGGTTCACAAAGCGCGTCGCCACACTCCATTTCAACCCGTTCCAGTAAACTTGAAACACGGGCATACTCGGGTTCAGGCAGCATAGCGAGAAGCTGGTTTTGTCTTGGATGGTCCAATTCACTCATCAGTTATTTCCGGATTGTTTAGCGAGGGGTAAATCAAGTATTCATATTGCTGAAACGGTAAAGCCATACCAACATAGCGCGTTTTAACACAGCCGCTATCCGCTAAAAATACGTACTGCTACTTAGATTGAAGATAAGTTTGACAGGGCTAATTTTTCGCCAGCATACTTCCGCGCGAACTGGGGCAAGAAGCCAACTCTAGGCATAGCTTTTCACAAACTAAGGCCGGCTATTTGGGCTTATGCACGGGTTAAGACCCGGTTGCCAACTCCCGCTGTTGCCGAAACAGGGCTTCTCGGCTAGCCACATCCGTATAATAGGGCTTGTGTTACAACCATCGAAAGAATGCCTGAAGCGGTCTAAATTCTGTCCAAAATAGAAGATGTCTCATGACTGACGAGCGCTGTAAGTCTGCACACCCTGACAATACTGTTCGACAAGAAGCTCAGAACAGACACCCAAACTCAAGCAAAACCAGCAGTTCCCTCGATGCTCCGGAGAAAATTTTGCATGAGCAGCAAGTACGTCTGCTTGAATTAGAAACCCAAAATCAATCGCTGATTCAGGCGCGAGACCGCTTCCAGCATCTTTACGATTTCGCCCCGCACGCCTGCCTCACACTCAGCCCGGACCAGCGAATATCCACCATAAACTTTGCGGCCGCCGCCTTGTTGGGTGGTGAGCGTCAACACTTAATTGGCCGTCATTTTTCAAGCTTGATTGCCGATCAAAGCCGCGACTTTTGGCAACGGCATTTATCGCAGATTCAGCAACGTAGCGAAATTCAGCCTTGCGAATTGCCAATGCTGCGTGGCGATAACGCTGCATTTCCTGCCAGACTCGACTGCCTGATGCTCACCGGTCTCGCCGACCAGCCGGAACTGCGTATTACCCTCACCGATCTCAGTCGACAATCACAAACAGAATCATCTGTGCAGGCGCAAAGCCCGGCACTGTCCGCGGCACTTATACAAGCCGCGCGGGATGCCATTGTCTGCATCGACGCACAATACCGTGTCGTATTATGCAATCCCGCAGCCGGCAAGTTGTTCGGCTGCCGCGCAGATCAAGCCATTGGCAACTCGATCGAATGCTTTATTCCGGCTGGTTTTCCGGCCATTTATTTAGCACCAACAGGCGATAGCGATCATCAGTCTAAAGAACTTCGCACAGTAACCGGTTTGCGCGCTAACGGCGAAGAGTTTCTTATAGAAGCCGTGATTTCCGAGATCGACACAAACCAGCAAACCTTGTATTGCCTTGTCCTGCGCGATGCAGACGGACGCAGCCCACTACCAGCCGAACATCATTTACAGGATCAGCTGTCCAAAGTGGCGGCTTCCGTACCCGGCGTTATTTGTTCTTTTCGTTTAGCTGCGGATGGCTCAGCCAGCATGCCTTATGCCAGTCAGGCGCTTGAATCTTTGTACGGACTGCCTCCCGAAGCGGTGGCCGAGGACTTTAGTCCGGTATTTGCCAGGGTGCATCCCGACGACATCAAACTGATCAACGAAACCATCAGCGAATCTGCGCGCAGCCTGACGCCTTGGCGCGACACCTTTCGCTACCAACACCCTAGTAAAGGCGAAATCTGGATAGAAGGTCATTCCATGCCGATGCGGGAACAGGGCGGCAGCATTTTGTGGCATGGCTATCTCCAAGATATTACCGCGCGAAAACAGGCTGAATCGGTCTATCGCGACCAGGATAGGGAACTGCAACTGATCATGGATGCCACGCCGGCGCTGATCGCCTATTTGGATGTCGATTTTCGCTATGTACGGGTAAATGCGACATATGAACACTGGTTCGGCATCTCTCCGGAACAGGTTATCGGCCGCACCGTGCCGGAAATTCTGGGTGGCGCGGCCTGGGACATAGTCCGCCCGTATCTGGAGCGGGCATTGGCGGGCGAGCCGGTTAGTTTTGACCAGCAAATTCCTTATGGCAACGGCAAACCCCGCTGGGTGCATGCGACCTATATTCCCAATGCCGATGAAGCCGGCAGGTTGAAAGGTATTGTGGTGCATGTGATCGACATCGAAGAGCGCAAACTGTCCGAGCAGAAAATTGCCTTATTGAACCAACGCTTGGAACGCCGTCTGGAGGAAATGCAGGTTATTTACAACACGGTACCCATCGGACTCGCCATCGCCAATGACAATAGCGGACAACATATCCGCGGAAATCGGGCGAATGAGCAGATGCTGGGCGTGCCCCCCACCTCGGAACTTTCACTATCGAGCCCAACCCCGCCGGCCATCACAGTATTGCAAAACGGCTATCCGCTGGCCGCTGAAGATCTGCCGATTCAGCGTGCTTGCCGGGGAGAAGTGGTGAGCGACGAGACGCTGGATATAGTCCGCCCAGACGGGAAAGTGATTACCGTGGTATCCAATGCATCGCCCTTGCTGGACAATAAAGGGCAGCCGCGCGGGGCCGTTGGCGCATTTTTGGATATTACACCGCTGAAAGTCGCTGATGACGCCCTGCGCCGTAACGAGGCTTTCGTACGCTGCGTTCTGAATTCGCTGCCCGCGCATGTGGCAGTACTGGATGATAGCGGCTTGGTGACGACGGTCAACGCGCCCTGGGATTGCTTTGCTATCGAGAACGGCGGTTCGTCCAGTCAATTGTCGGAAGGCGCCAACTACCTTGAAGTTTGCCGCCGCTCGTCGGCGACAGGCGACCGGGACGCACAGAAGGCTTTGACCGGCCTTGAAAGCCTGATAGCGGGCCATCAACAGGAATTTATGATGGAATATCCCTGTCGGACCGCGCTGGGCGAGCTTTGGTTTATGATGCATGCCAAACGCATTACCCAAGGTTTCCAGGGCATGATTATTACCCATGTAGACATTACCGAACTGAAACGCACCCACGCGGAATTGCGGCATACCGAGACCCGCCTGGCACTGATCATCGACGAAGTGAACGCCGGTTATTGGGACTGGGATTTGGTCTCGCAAACCTTATTTCTCTCGCCGGAATGGAAACGGCAAATCGGTTTTGACGACCATGAGATGCAGAACCGCTGGGAGGAATGGGAATCTCGCTTGCATCCGGATGATCGGGCATGGGTCCTGGCAAGCACCAAAGACTACCTGTCCGGGCATGTATCCGCTTACGAACTGGAATTCCGCTTACGCCACAAAAATGGCTCCTACCGCTGGATACATTCGCGCGGCAGCTTATTGAATGATAAAAATAATCGGCCTTATCGATTGCTGGGCATCAATTTCGACATCACCGACTATAAACTGACCCGGGAATTGAGCGAACGCCGAAATCGGATGGAACAGTCATTTCGAGTATCGTTGGCGACGCAGACGATAGCGGCGATTGCCCACGAATTAAACCAACCCCTGGCCGCTATTTCCTCTTATGCCGACGTGGCGTTGCGCCTCTACCAATCGGAAAAACCGGATTCCCAAAAACTCAACCACGTACTGGAAGCCTGTGTGCAACAAGCTCAGCGTGCCGGCGAAGTCATCAGACAATTATTTAGCCATTTGAATAAAACCGAGGCCGTCGGTGAACGGGTCGATATTAACTTTCTCGTGACAGAAGCCTGCGCGTTTATAAAAAACGACAAAACCCTAGACACTTTAAACATAGAACTGGATCTTGCCGCCGACTTACCGCAGACCACGGTCAATGCGCTGCAAATTCAAAAGGTGCTGGTCAATCTGATCATTAATGGTCTGGAAGCGATGCAGGAACACGGTAAGCTATCCGAGGTATTGCGCATTACCACCGGCCGATACGCCGACGATCCTGATATGGCGGTAGTCTGTGTTTGTGACAGCGGTAAAGGCCTGGCGGACGCCACTGCCCTGAAAATGCTGTTTCAGCCCTTTTACTCGACTAAACCCGCGGGACTGGGAATGGGCTTGGCCATTAGCCGCGCCTTGATCCAAGCCCATGGCGGCCAACTGTGGGCGGAGCGGAATGTCGGCGACGGCCTTAGCCTGTTCTTTACCTTACCGTTTGCGAAATGAATACTCAGCCCTGCGTATTCGTGGTAGACGACGACGATGCAGTCCGCGACAGCTTGGGTTTGGTATTTGAAACCGCGGGCCTCCCGTATCAAACATTTGCCAGTGCCGAGTGCTTTCTTGAAAGCTATTCTCCGGAGCAGCCAGGCTGTCTAGTGCTGGATGTCAACATGCCGGGTCTGGATGGTCACGAGTTGCAAGCCGAACTTATCCGCCGCCACATCCACCTTCCCATTATTTTCCTGACCGCCTATGGCGACATACCGATGACAGTGCGCGCGATGAAAGCGGGAGCTGTTGATTTTCTGACCAAACCGGTCAGCACCGAACTATTGCTCGACAGAGTACAGGCCGCGCTACAGCTTGAAGTCAACACTCACGCACAGGCCATAAAAGGGCAAGCGCAGTGTAATCGGCTAAGCGGGCTGACGTCACGCGAACTTGAGATTATGGGGATGGTGGTGGCTGGTCTAACCAACAAAGAAATAGCCAGGCGTTTGGGGATTAGTCACCGCACTGTTGAAATCCATCGCGCCAAAGTGATGGAGAAAACCGGCGCGCCGAATCTGCTGGAACTCGCCCGCATCTATGCGGCCTGCCGGCTTTGAGTGTCTCTAGCTCGTTACCCCGCCCTTCGCTACCCTTGTTTCTATGCCGGCGGAAGGCCGATAGCCCCAAATGCACGTTATTAATAGAGCTGATGAATATTACTAATTTAACAAATCCTGTTTTTTGACTTACCGTATGCCGGCGTCAAGTAAAACCCCATATACAAGACCCGTTAGCAATACCAAATCCGAAAATAGGTGTAACGATGGCTAGAGAAAAACTGACTACTGCTCAAATAAATCTGCTGAATAAATGCCCTAAGGAATGGGCTGTCGTACCGGTTGGATCCACTAATAAAACATTGATTGCGCTGATGAAAAAAGGCTTGGTCGATTCGCGGCTATTAATCAATACATTGTTCCCTGAGCTGTCCAGGTGCGAATGGCGCATAGCGCCCTAGCCGCCAAAACAATAAAAAGCGCTTGCAGGCCTGCGTTGTTCGGCGGAATAAGACATAGCCAATAATGTCTCCCGGATTTTTGGATCGCCGTCCAAATGCTGGTGATGACTGATCAACTTCCGCGGTTACCGGGAACTTTGTCCAGTAAAATGACATCCGAAAACTAAGTTTGATTGAGCATTTGGGCCGGTACATTTAAAATCCCTACCTAGATACTCAGATTTTCTTGAGAAGCTTATTATTTTGGTCGAATGTTATTTAGGTCGTATTTTTTTTACATCAATTCGCCGGTTGTCCTCTACAGCATGCGTGTATGCGGCGGCATAGGTCAGTGGTAGCTACTATGATGACTAGCGATGATTCGGCACGCCGCCGAGGGGCGCGCCGTCAGCAAGAACGCCGGACTAATCCGTTCGCCTTCAACTCAGCGGAGTGGATCGCTTTCGTTCAGCAACAATATGTGCTGTGGCCAAAACAAGACAGGCGGGTTTTGGATCGTCGGCGGGCCGAGCGCCGCGAGATTGATCGTCGCGCCGGACTGCGCGACGCGGAGCGAGAAATCCCGTTTCAACGCACTCGCTGGTTTTCCGCAGAGCACATCCTCGACGACGAGGAAAAGCAAATGATCCAAGCGTTATTCGCCGAAGAAGAGTAAGCGGCCCGGCTGCCAACATCAACGCAACACGATGTCCGCCGGATGCCGCACCTGCACGGCAAAACGCTGTTTCGAGCGCCGCACCCACCCCCGCACTTCCACATCCTTACCCACATAGGTTTCCAGCGGCGGAAACAAGCCGGCCGATATTGGCTCGACACTGATAGATACCGCATCGGAGAATTGCAGGTAGCTGTGCTTCGCTGTGTTTTTGAGCCCGCGGATGCGTCCAGTTAAGCGCTTCCAACCCTGGTAATTACCCTCATGGAGCAGTTCCGCAGCCAGCGGCGCGTAGGCTTGGCCCCCCCAAATCCCTAATTTGGCTTGTTCGGCACTGCGCTGGGCCGACAGCAAGCTGTCGAGATATTTGAAGTTCGGCGGAAAAATATTCACCGTGGCCAATCCGCGTTTCACCAGTTCCAGATTGATATGCTCCTTGTCCTCGGTAAACACGTAGGCCAAAGTGCGCTGATATTTGTCCTGTTTTTCCACATCGCCTTGCAGAAATACCTTCTGATGCTCCAACTTTTGCTTCAACCAGGCTTTGGCCTGCTCGCCGCCGGCTTCTGCTGACTTGTTACGGCCGGCAACCTCCGGGGTATTGATCCCCAAAAAACGGACTTTCTGGCCGTCGCTTAATAAGATAGTATCGCCATCGAACACCTTTTCTACCCTATAAAAGGCAATGCCGGGATCGATACTTAAGACTTTGGCGTTTTCATTGCCATGGTCGGCATAATGGCGGCGACCTTGCGGATCGGTCCATTGATAGACTTCGGCAGATAGCAAAGCCGGCAATATCGCCAACAGCCAGAGACAGTGTTTAGTGCTTTTCTTCATTTTTTTCGATCACCATGACTAACCAACAGATTATCGCCGCTACGCAGGCCTGGCTAAAAACTTTTGTTATTGAATACAATATTTGCCCGTTTGCCCGCCGCGAGCAGGAGAAAGGCAGTATTCGCTATCAGGTCGTGTCGAGCAACAGCATTGAGGATAGCCTGGAAGCGGTCATTGCCGAGTGCGTGCATCTCGATTCCGAGCCCGACACCGAAACCACCTTGCTGATATTTAATGAGGCGTTTGCCGACTTCGAAGATTTCCTGGATTTGCTGGCTATCGCCGAGCAATTGCTGATCGATCAAGGCTACGAAGGCATCTACCAATTGGCTAGTTTTCACCCGGACTATTGCTTTGCGCAAACGCCGACAAACGACCCCAGCAATTACACCAACCGTTCCCCCTACCCCATGCTGCATCTGATTCGCGAAGACAGCATCGAAAAAGCCGTCGCCAGTCATCCGGACCCGGAGGGTATTCCCGAGCGCAATATAGCGCTGACCCGCGAATTGGGTCTGGAAAAATTGCGGGCGATTGTCAATGCCTGCTACCAACAGTAGCGAAAACCTTTACCCGTATGCGTTCGGTTTTCTCGTTTCAAGATTAGCCGAGTCCTGATATGGCAAAGCGGCGGCGCAAAATAAGTCTTTCGAATTGTTGTTACGTCAGGATTGCATAGAGCCGTTCACGAGGGAACTCGACTCGCGCCGGTTTATGCGCGGCCATCTCAGCGGCTCACTTTGAGTCCTCGGCTTTTTAGCAATTGTCGGATTTAGATGATAATTTATAGCCGGGAGTGGCACATGAAACAATGTTTTCCAAGAATATCAGCGTTTGGCTTGGCAATCGCCGCAGGCTTGGTCGGTATCTTGGGATTTACGGCACTGATGGGCTTGAGCCTGCAGCAAGAGCGCGATAACCACATAGAACACGCGCGTATCGAAACAGCAAATATCGCTCTGGTTCTGGAGGGGCATGCGCTGGCCACCCTACAAAAAATCGATCTGATTCTGAAAGATATTCAGGGGCATATTCAACCCGAGGACATGCGCAGCAGCCAATTCGATAACGCCGTTGAAAACCATGCTATGCAAGCCTTGCTGCAGGAAAAGGCCAACGATATTCAGCAAGCGGCGGTGATCGAGATCGGCGGAATCCAGATATTCAATACCAACGGCGATTGTATCTACAGTTCTATCGATGCTCAGCCAGCCATCAATGTCGCCGACAAAGAAAGCTTTCAATTTCATAGGGATCATCGCCAGACTGGCTTACACATTTCCCCGCCGGAAATATCCCGTACTCTGGGCATCTGGCATATCTCCCTGACCCGGCGTATCGATTTTCCCGATGGCGGCTTTGCCGGATACGTTAACGTCATCGTGCAATTGAGTTCGTTCGAAAGTTTTTACGCGACGTTGAACCTTGGCGAACACGGCGCGGTGTTACTCCGCGACGAACAGATGAGGCTTTGGGCACGCCATCCGCATCTGGAAGCCAATCTAGGCAAAACCATGCCTAACCACCCCCTGCACCAATACATCGCCCAGGGTATGACCCACGGCTCCTATCTACAGCCCGGCCCGGGCGATGGCGTCAAACGCCTCTATAGTTTTCGACGGGTCGGCGATTATCCTTTGTACGTGCTGGCCGCCATCGCCGAACAGGACTATCTGGCCGAATGGCGGAAACATCTGGCCTGGTACGGTACGGCCGGACTCGTCATCTTGATTGCTTCGTTAGTGTTAGCCTTGGTTGCACGGCACAGCCGTTTGAAATGGCAGAACAACGAAAGAAATTACCGCTACATTATCGAGAATGCACCGGTCGGCATTTTTCAGAGAAATTTTGCAGGTCAGTTTAGCTTTCTGAATCTCACTTTGGCACGCCAATTGGATTGCGACTCCGTCGATACCTTTCTGCAACATTATGTGCCGGCCGAGAAGCTATGGGCCGATCTCGATCAATTGAAGTTGTTTTATCAGTTGCTGCAGACAAATAAAGAGGTACGCGGCTTTGAGGCGCAAGCGGTGCTCGTAACCGGGCAAACTAAATGGTTCTCGATGTCCGCTTATCTGGATGAAGAAAACGGACAGATCAACGGTTTTACGCTCGACATTACCGAACGCAAGCAAGTCGAAGAGCAACTCAAAACATCGGAAGAGCGTCTGCGCTTGACGATGGATGTGGCGCAAATCGGCATTTTCGATTGGGACGTCATAAAGGACAGTTTCGAGATGTCACCGATTTATTTCACCATGCTGGGCTATCAAGCAAAACCCGGCCCCGGTGATCGTAACGAATGGCTGGAGCGCCTCCATCCGGACGACAGAGCCGGCATCGCCGAAAAAATTACGGCCGTATTGTCGAAACGCGCCAATGCCTACAGTTACGAAGCCAGGATGCGCCATGCCAACGGCAGCTATCGCTGGATCAGTGTTAAAGCATTCTGCGTGCAGCGCGGCGACGACGGCATGGTTAGCCGTATCCTGGGCATACGTATGGACATCACCGACCGCAAACGCTACGAAGTCGAATTGGAGCACTACAAAAATCATCTCGAACACCTGGTAAACGAGCGCACGACGGAGTTGTTGGACGCCAGGAAACAAGCCGAAAGTGCCAACCTGGCCAAATCCGATTTCTTGGCAAACATGAGCCACGAGATACGTACCCCGATGAACGCCATCATCGGCCTGACGCAACTGGCATTGGATACCGAGCTGAACCGGAAGCAACACGATTACCTCAGCAAGGTATTGAATTCATCGCGAGCCTTACTGGGTATTCTGAATGACATTCTCGATTACTCAAAAATCGAAGCCGGGCGCATAGACATTGAGGCCATCGAATTCAGCCTGGAAGAAATACTGCGGGCGACGGCAGACTTGTTCTCCATCCGTGCCGATGAAAAAGGCCTAGAGCTGTTCATCGACATAGCACAGGATGTGCCCGATCAGTTGCAGGGCGACCCGCTCCGCCTCAGCCAAATCATTAACAACCTGGTCGGCAACGCCATTAAATTCACCCATCAAGGCGAAGTCCACCTTCGCGTCGAGACGCAGGAAAGAACGGACAATGCCATACGCCTGCGTTTTGCGGTAAGAGATACCGGCATCGGCATCACGGCCGAACAAGCCGGCCAACTGTTTCAGCCTTTCGCGCAGGCCGACGCCGGCATCACCCGCAAATTCGGCGGCACCGGCTTGGGGCTAACGATCTCGAAACGCCTGGTGGAATTGATGGCGGGAGAAATCACCCTGGAGAGCGAACCCGAATCCGGCAGTACCTTTGCCTTTACCGTTAGACTAGGCCTGCCGGCCGGTATTTCGTCCAGCGAGCAGACACCGGGCCGGCGTTTGCAGGGTTTATGCCCCATGCGCACCCTGGTGGTCGACGATCAGGAAACTTCACTGACGATACTGCGCTCGATTTTGGAAAGTTGGCAATTCGAAGTGGCGACGGCCGATTCGGGCGAAACAGGTTTACGCTTGTTCGCCGAAGCGGCGCGATGCGGCAAACCCTTCGAACTATTGTTATTGGATTGGAAAATGCCCGGCATGAACGGTCTGGAACTAGCCGAGACCATAGCCCATAACGAGCATAACAGCCGGCCGCCAATATCCATCATGATCACGGCTTATGAGCGCGAGGCGCTGGCCAAGTCGGCCGGCAACATTCCAGTGGACGCGATCATCGCCAAGCCGGTAACGCCCTCCAACCTGCTCAACACCCTGATCCAACTGCAACGAAACGAAACCAGCCAGCCTGTTCCCGCCGCCGAAGTATTCAACGCCACCCGAACCACGCTGGCAGCTATCCGCGGCGCGCGGATTTTGCTGGTCGAGGATAATCAACTCAATCAACAGGTGGCACAGGAATTTCTGATTAAAGGCGGCTTGGCGGTCACGACTGCCAACAATGGCCTGGAGGCCTTGGCATGCCTGGAGAAATCCCATTTCGATGCGGTGTTGATGGACCTGCATATGCCGGTGCTGGATGGCCTGGAGGCCACCCGTAAGATTCGCCAATTGCCGGCGTTAAAGGAATTGCCCATCATTGCCATGACTGCGGCGGCGATGAATCAGGATAAAGAGGCCTGCGTAGCGGCCGGCATGAATGACCACATCGCCAAGCCGGTCGAACCGGAAGAACTCGCCAATGCGCTGGCGAGGTGGATCAAGCCCAAACCCGCTACGGCGCAGCAGGAAAAAGCTGCCGACATTCGCCCGGATACCAAGGCGATTGCCCAACTCGAGAGCAATCTGCCAGGCGTGGCGGTGCAAGCGGCTTTGGCCCGGCTGGGAGGCAACATTGGCCTTTACCGGCGCCTATTGCTGGCGTTTGCCGAGCAGCATCGGAACGCTGCAACGCTATTGCACCAACGGCTTGCCGATGGCGATTCGGAGCAACTGTTTTTACTCGCTCACAGCCTGAAAGGCGAGGCCGGCAATTTAGGTCTCGGCGCGCTTCAAGCCTCAGCCGACCGACTGTGCCGGATGCTCAAAGGCGGAGAGGAGAGGAATTTGACGGCGCAAACGGAACTACTTGCTCAGGAATGCGAGGCGGCACTCCTGTTATTGAGTCAGTCATTAGAAGATGCTGACGATAGGCGGCTTGCCTTATCGGTTAATTCAGAAAAACTGTTTAAACATGCCAATCTGCTGCCCGACCTACAGAAATTGCTTCGCCAATTGAAAACCAAGAATCTGGATGCCCGGTATTCGGTCACCGATCTCGCCGACAAGATAGGCGATCATGAACTCGCCTTGGAATTTGCGGAAATTGCGCAAGCGACACAAAAATTGCGCTACGATGCAGCATTGATTGCATTAGAGAAACTCTTAGAGCGCAATAGCTGGACAGACCATGAATAGCCAAGATAAACGACCGAAAATACTGATCGTAGACGACTCCTTAAATAATATCGAGGTGTTGAGCAACATCTTGGGCAAGGGATACAGCACCCGCTTTGCCAGCGATGGCTCCGAGGCTTTGGCGCTGATCGGCCGCGACGCGCCGGACCTGATATTACTGGATGTCGTCATGCCGGGCATCGACGGCTTCGAGGTTTGTAAGCAACTTAAAGCCAACCTCGCGACTCGCGATATTCCGGTGATTTTTCTGACCAGCTTGGATAGCGCCGTTGATGAGGAGTGCGGTCTGTCTCTGGGCGCCGAGGATTTTATTCACAAACCGGCATCCGCGCCGGTGGTGTTGGCACGGGTCCGTAATCATCTGGCCCTGGCCACCACCAGGCGCGAGCTGAAACAGCATAACGAAAATCTTGAGCAATTGGTGGCCGAGCGCACGGCAGAGTTGTTCCGCAAAGATCGGCAGCTAATCGCCGCGCAAAGCTCCATCATCGCGGCTTTTTGTGCCTTGGCAGAGGTCAGGGACAACGAGACCGGCAACCATATACGCCGTACCCAACGATACGTGCAGTTGTTGGCCGAACGGTTGCGCACCAATGCTCGCTATAGTCTCACCGATGGCGACATCGAACTGTTGTTTAAATCCGCGCCTCTGCACGACATCGGCAAGGTTGCCATTCCCGATGCGATACTGCTTAAGCCGGGAAAACTATCACCGGATGAATGGACGATTATGAAAACGCACTGCGCGGAGGGAAGGTCTGCCATCTTGTCGGCGGCGCGGGATTTTGGCGACAGTGACTGGTCATTTTTAAATTACGCGGTGGAGATCGCCTATTGCCACCATGAAAGATGGGATGGCGCCGGTTATCCGCAAGGGCTTTCGGGAGAGCAAATCCCGCTGAGCGCCCGTTTGATGGCAGTCGCCGACGTTTACGACGCTCTGATCAGCAAACGGGTTTATAAAGAAGCGTATCCCCACGAAGAAGCGGTGCGGCTGATCGCTAAAGGCCGGGGAACGCACTTCGATCCGGATGTCACCGATGCCTTTTTGGCTATCGCCGAGGCATTCGATGAAACCGCTCAGCGCTACCAGGATGTCGGCGACGCCAAGCCTGCCATGGAGACCAAAGCGCATTCGCTATCAGCTAAATCCTGAAAGACATAGCAAAGTTCATCTTGCCGACACAACAAACGACCGGGATGGAAAAACCCGATTAATGCCAACCTGCATCAAATAGCTTGCTTTCATCCCCTATCCGCGGACAAAAACGGATTGGCTATATGGAAAACCGCGCAGATGGACAATCTGGCTCATTCAGACCTAAAACCCCGCTAAGCCTTGGCCCGCAGGGTATTCAGGTTTGTATGGCCTAATACTTTATGAGTAGTAATCAAAATCCTCTTTTTTCTCTATCTTGAAGCCCGGCTCGACATTGATTTCAATATCCTTGAGTTTGGTTTTTTCCGGGGCCGGCGTAGCGCGTACCTCCTCCATAAACGCCTTGAACCAAGGGGCATTAATCACGCCGGCCATATCGTCGTCTTGCAATATATTTTGTTCGTCGGGCAAACTGCCAAATTCCCTGGCGGTTTGCAACGCCGCCAAGCAAGCATCGTTATCGCCGCGTAATGCATAAACGCAGGCCAGATTGTAAGCCGCGCTGCCTTTTTGAATGGCGCAGGCCTTCTCGAAAAAATCTTCCGCTAAATCGTAAAGGTCGGGCTTCGCCGCCTCAGCACTGATGCGGGCCAATTCCATAAATGCCACGCCGCCGTCTATTGCCGCCCCTAAATAGTTAGGCGAAATCAATAAGCAAAAAGAAAACTTGGAAATGGCGTCTTCGTAAGTTTCAACCGCGGCTTTCGGTTCTTGAGTCCTGGCTTCGTGTAATAGCCCAAATCCCCAGTGATACAGCGCTTCGGAGACGATCAAATGGTCGGCAATGACATTAGCAAAGCCTTGATACGCACCCTTGTATAGTTGCTCGGCTTTGCTGCCTTCGCTTTTACGGGCCTGGGCAACTTGCTTGATCGCCGCGTCCAGGGTGGAACGCTTTTTAAATGAACTCAATAGCGACATCGATGAATCCTCACTTCTGTTTTATAAACCGGGTTACGATAAAATAGCTGGGCATACTACAACATCCCAACCGGAAAATGTTAATGAACGACTCTCTCCCCGATCTGGAAAAAGCCAAGGTGAATTTAGAAACCTCGTCCATTCCCTGGGCCGAGTTGCAACGATTTTTCGCGGCCGGCCTGGCAATCTCGGTTGCAAAGGAACTGGATCTGGTGGAAGTGGCTTATCAGTTCTCGCGCGACAACAAGGCGCAAGTTGAGCAATGGCTGGATGCCGGCCTAATCGGTCATGTTTCGGATCGACAGGCCGGCGAATGGATCAGTGCCAACAGTTCGGTGTGGGCTGTGGTGGTCAGGCCCTGGGTGTTAGTTCAGGCAAATACTTGCGCGCCAGCCAATAATCCACACTGACAAACCGGCCGCCGCCCAGGAAAAACAAAGCCAACAACATGACGAAATAGGTGGCGGCAAACTCTATCCCGTTATTCAGTATCACCAAGGCGCCGTTCTCGGTGAGCCATTGATAGTCGCCCTGCACCTGTAAAATTTCCTTGGCCCGCTCCAGTCGCTCAATCGCGCCTATCGTGCGTTCGGTGGCAAAAATGCCGCTACCGGCCGCAATGGCCAACCAGCCATTTTGGAGATGCGCGCTGACCGCTGCGACCACCATGATGATCATCAATGGCAAAGTGATAGGCCGGGTGGCAAAACCTAACAGTAAAAACAAGGCGCCGACGATTTCAAATAGCGCGACCAGAAACACCAACACATACGGCGCCGGCAAACCCAAGCCCCATTCAGCATTACCAAACCACTCGGCCGTGTCGGAAAAATTGGCAAATTTTTTGGTCCCCGCCATCCAAAATACCGGTGCCAAATACAGCCGCAGCAACAGCGGCGCCAAAAAGTCCACGCATTTAGCAGTATCGCAACTGCGTTGCGACAGTTGCATAATCCCCGGTAGTTTATCGATAACCACCGCCATTAACGCAGTAAAAGACGTATTATTCATATTCATTCCCCTCCCCCAATTTTTTATTATGTACCCGCTTTTATGAACATCAGCAGTTCGTGCATTTTTACAGACATTCCAGCTCAGTTGCCAATAGAATTATGCCAAACCTTGTTTAGCAAGCCTACTATTCGCATCGAGCGCATCGTTTCCAAGGGTCATTGCAACTCCGAAAACGAGTGGTACGATCAAAATCAGGACGAATGGGTAATATTGTTACAAGGCGAAGCCAGACTGACATTTGCTCAATCCGCACCTGTCGATCTAAAGCCCGGCGACTATCTGCTGATTCCAGCGCATTGCCGGCATAGGGTGGATTGGACCCATCCGGACATTGAGTCGATATGGCTGGCAATCCATATTTTTGCGGAGCCGGTTGCGGAATAAACGGAGATTCGGCGAGAGACGACTGCCGTGCCCATGACCGGGCACGACACGTCAAACGGATTAGCGGGGCTTGGCCGTTTGCGCACGCGGTTTGCGCGAATTCGGCGCGCGTTTAGCCGACTCCCCTGCCCGGCCATTATGCGGCCGTCTGGCCGCCGGCTTGTTCGGCTGAACCGGTTTCGGCTGCGGCTTGCTATTGGTCACCGCCAAAGATACTCTCGGATAGCCGGTATCGTCGACTCGCGGAATCTGCCTTTTCAACAGTTTTTCGATGGCAGCCAACAAGTACGCCTCTTCCGGATCAACCAGCGAAATTGCCTGCCCTTCAGCGCCAGCTCGGCCGGTACGGCCGATACGATGCACATAATCTTCCGCTACTTGCGGCAAATCGAAGTTCACCACATGCGGTAATTGATCGATGTCCAGGCCGCGCGCGGCAATGTCGGTGGCAATCAACGCGGTAATGGAGCCGTTTTTAAAATCTTCCAAAGCCCGCACCCGAGCGCCCTGGCTCTTGTCGCCGTGCAAAGCGGCACAACGGATGCCATCCTTGATCAACTGCTTGGCCAAACGATCCGCGCCATGCTTGGTGCGGACGAACACCAACACCTGCTGCCAATGGCCGTTGCCTATCAGGTAGGACAGCAATTCGCGCTTGTATTCACGGTTAATGCCATACACCAGTTGCGAAACGGTATCGGCCGCGGCATTGCGCTTGGCAACAGCGATTTCAACTGGATCGGTGAGGATTTGTTCGGCCAGCGCGCTAATTTCCGGGGCATAGGTCGCGGAAAACAGCAGGTTCTGGCGTTTACTCGGCAACAACGCGATGATTCGACGAATATCGCGGATAAAACCCATATCCAGCATTCGGTCCGCTTCGTCGAGTACGAAATGCTCCACCTTTGACAAACCCAGATGTTGTTGCTGAATCAAATCCAGCAAACGGCCTGGAGTGGCAACGACAATATCGGTGCCGCGCTGGATCTTCTGAATCTGCGGGTTGATACTGACGCCGCCAAAAATCGCCTCGGCAAAAAAAGGTAAATGCTTGCCATAGGTTCTGACGCTTTCATAAACCTGCATCGCCAATTCGCGGGTCGGTGTCAAAATCAATACCCGAACCGGCCGCGGCTTTTGCGGAACCGGTTGTCCTTGCAACAACTGTAGCAAAGGCAAGGTAAACCCGGCGGTTTTACCTGTGCCGGTTTGCGCGCCGGCCAGCACATCGCGGCCTTGCAAAATGACCGGAATAGCCTGCGCCTGAATCGGAGTGGGAGTTTCATAGCCTTGCTCTGCAACCGCTTTAAGAAGCTGCTCGGACAAACCCAATTCTGAAAATAACATGCAAAAACCTTATTTTATGCCCGCAATTAACGGGTGTATGAATAGAAAAGATATGGCATGATGGGCACGCCACAGTAGCAAAAACTGACTTTGCACCTACACTAAATCCTCAATAGCATTACCGCAATTCTTCAGCAGAGGCCACAACACATGAGTTTCGAAAAACGAATTCACCGTAGAGTAAAACCTAGAGGCCTGCAGGCCGGCATTATTTTCAATAGCAGAACACCCCGGGAAATTTCGCTGAATGCGGAAATTCTGGACATCAGCTATAGCGGCATCCGGGTTAAGCTTCAAGACCCCATCAGTCCCGATGTTGCCGGCAAAGTTAAAATCACCATGGTATTGCCTGAATCGGGAACGCCGTTCAGTGTACACGGCATTCTGAAACATCAACATGTCGATTCGGAATGTGGCTTACACTACGTAGACCACGTGGAAGGTTCTATCGACGATCTGATGTTTGAATGCGTGGAACTGGACGACACCACCGTGCTGATTAAAACCGCTTAATCGTCATCCCGGCACCAAACGGCACCTGCTCGCCGTAAATCGCTGTCGGCAAGTTAGCTGGTAATCACAAACCGCACCGCATCCAGCCGCAACTGAGTTTCCTGTATGCTTTCGTGCGAGAGCATGGTCATCTCCTTGAGTTGCTCTATTTCCTGCTCCTTGATGCCGGGATTGATCTTTTTCAGCCGCACCAGACGTTTGATTTCCCCGGTTAGCGTGGCTATCATCAGATTACTGCTTTCCGCTATCAACTTCTGCATTTGCGCACCCGCCAACTGCTCCGCGACTTTGATCATATCCTGAATATGCTGACGTTGGCTGTTCAAAAACTGGCTGATTTGCGCCTTATCGAAGCTATCGCCGGTCTCGACCAAGCTGTCGTGGCTAATAACAGCCGTTAGATCCTTTTTATTTTGATCGACCAAAACGCGCAGCGGCGTGTGCGGTAAAAATCGGCCGATTTGCAATTCAGCGGGCGCGCTGCATTCCGCAACAAACAACAGTTCCAGCAGGAATTGGCCGGCTTTCAGTTGTGGATGTTTGACCACGCTGACCGCGGCATTGCCGGTCTCGCTGGATAGCACCAAATCCATGGCCGACAACACCATAGGATGTTCGGCGGTCAAAAATTGCATGTCTTCCCTGGCCAACGCGATGTCTCGGTTGATGGTTACCGTCAAACCGTCGTCTTGCAGCATCGGAAAATGGGCGATGCGCAGATTTTCGCTGGGCCAGAGGATATGACAATCGCGCGAATGATCTTCAACATCGACGCCATAACAATCAAACATCGCTTCCATAAACGGCCACAAACTACCGTCGCGTTCGCCGGCATTGATCTCTGCCACCAGGCATGCGGCTTCTTGCGGGCGGCAAGAATTTAGCTCCAACAGCAAATCGCGGCCTTTATGCAATTCCTCTTCAACTTGGCTGTTCAGGACCTTGGTGTTGGCGATCAAAGCCTCGACTGCCGCCGCATCGCGGCTAAGCAATGCACTGTCACGAGCATCGCCGAGCAACTTCAAGACTTGTGCGGCACCTGAACAATTATGCCGGAATGCGTCCAGGCCCTCGTCGTACCAACGGAATAATACGTGCTGAGCACTATCGAGCAGATAAGGGATGTGAATTTGAATCACATGCTTTTGGCCGATTCGATCCAAACGACCGATACGCTGCTGCAACAAATCCGGATTTTCCGGCAAATCAAACAAAAACAGATGCCGCACGAATTGAAAATTGCGCCCTTCACTACCGATCTCGGAACAAATCAACACTTGCGCGCGGCTCTCTTCGTCGGCGAAAAATGCCGCCGCCCTATCCCGCTCGACGATACTCATGCCTTCATGAAACACCGCTGCCGTATGGCCGACGTGCTGCCGTAATAATTGCTCCAGCTGGATCGCGGTTTCCGCGCGTTTGCAAATCAACAAGGCCTTTTCGTCGCCCAAGGCCTTCAACTGCGCAACCAGCCAATGCAGATAAGGACTGTTGGCTAAGTCCGCCGTGTCCTCACCTTGCAGCGGATAAGCATGGCGTTGCCGATCCGGAAAGCCCTGAACGGTTTGCCGAGAGTTTCTGAACAAAATCCGGCCGGTGCCATGATGATCGAGCAACAATTTGATCAGCTCTTCCCGAGCATTGGCTTGACTGTCGTTAACCTGCTGCAGCAGTTTGTCGACGTTGTCCTGTTTTAATAAACTTTTCAATTGCTCCTGCTGTAAGGCATCCAGCACTTCGCCGGAAATCAGCAAATTAGCCAGTCGGGCCACCGGCTCAAACTGGCTTTCTTCAATTAAAAATTGTTCGAAGCGATAAAAACGATCCGGATCGAGCAAGCGCAAACGCGCAAAATGACTTTCCTTACCCAACTGCTCGGGGGTAGCGGTCAACAGAATCAGACCGGGTGACGCCAAGGCTAACTGCTCGACAAATAGATAATCGGCGCTAGGTGCGTCTTCGCTCCACTCCAGATGATGTGCTTCGTCAACCACCACCAGATCCCAACCGGCATCCAAAGCTTGTTGCTGGCGATGCGGAGAATCGGCAAAGAAGCGCTGGCTGCACAGCACTAATTGCTCGCTGAGAAACGGGTTCTCGTCGGGACTGGCAAAGCAGCGGCTTTCGTCAAAAATGCTGAAGCGCAGATTGAAGCGGCGCAGCATCTCCACCAACCATTGATGCAGCAGGCTTTCCGGCACCAAAATCAACACCCGCTTGCTTAAACCGTTGATCAAGCGATGTTGAATGATCAAACCTGCTTCTATGGTTTTACCCAAACCCACTTCATCGGCCAGCATAATCCGCGGCAAAGCACGGCTGGCGGCTTGATGGGCGATATACAGCTGATGCGGAATCAGTGAAGCCCGCGCGCCCTGTAGACCTTTGGTCGCGGCTTGTTGATGCTGTTGCTGACGCCGCCAGGTTTCATAGCGTAATAAAAACCAGGCTGTCGGGTCGAACTGGCCGGTAAATAAACGATCTTGCGGTTTGTTAAATTGAATATGATGGTTAAGTTCCATCTCGTCGATTTGCTGCAACTGACCGTCTTCATCGATACCGATGTAAGTCAACAAACCATTGTGTTGTTGCACCTGTTGCACGCTAATCTTGGCGTAATCCGCCGATTCGATCACATCACCTTCGTTGAACTGCACCCGGGTCAACGGCGCGTTATCTCTGGCGTAAACCCGGCGGTCGCCGGTCGCTAAAAATAGCACGGTGACACGGTTAAACTCGGTGTCTATGACCATACCCAAACCGAGTTCCGATTCGGTATTACTAATCCAGCGTTGGCCGGGAATAAACTCATTCATGTTTTGATTCTTGGAAATTTGATTCGACTTTAAAAGCGCCGTGTAAAGCGGCTGGGATGATATGAAAAGCCGATTAATTCATGATTAATTGGTCGAGGAAAAAGCATCGAGAATTTCAGCAACGCTTGAAAACATGGTTAAATTTAGCAGAACACGCCTATTTTCAATGCACTAAAACTCATCATTTTCAGGAACGCCATGGCAAAGCCCGTCACCCCCTTGTTAGCCGCCGATATTTTGATCGAACTGATCGACCACCCCCAGCGTCCCTTCGTGTTGATAGAGCGGAAATATCCACCCTATGGCTGGGCAGTACCCGGCGGGTTTGTCGATGTCGGCGAAACGATTGAGCACGCGGCCATCCGCGAAGCTAAGGAAGAAACCTGTCTGGATGTACAACTAACCGTACTGCTGGGCCTTTACTCCAATCCGCAACGCGACCCACGCAACCACACCGTCACCGCTGTCTACCTGGCGCAAGCGCATGGCACACCGATGGCGGCCGACGATGCTAAAAACTTTGGTTTATTCAACTTCGACAATCTGCCCAGCCTGCTGGCTTTCGATCACGCTCAGGTTATTGCGGATTACCGGCATTATAAACTGGCAGGCGAGGTAACGCCTCTACGAATATAAGTCTTAGCTGATTCAGCGGTGTGCAGACAAAATTTAAGACCTGATCAGCCTTTCAGACCCAACACATCCTGCATATCAAACAGTCCCTTAGGTTTGTCCGCTAACCAAGTCGCGGCTCTTACCGCACCGTTAGCGAAGGTCATACGACTGCTGGCTTTATGAGTGATTTCCACCCGCTCACCCTCGTCGGCAAACATTACCGTATGCTCGCCGACTATATCGCCGGCCCGAATCGTGGAAAAGCCGATGGTTTTGCGGTCGCGCGCGCCGGTATCGCCTTCACGGCCATAGATGGCACAGTCTTTCAAATCGCGCCCCAACGCCGCAGCAACCACTTCACCCATCCGCAACGCGGTTCCGGACGGCGCATCGACTTTGTGCCGGTGGTGGGCCTCTATCACTTCGATGTCGGTGTACTCACCCATCACCTTGGCGGTCATTTCCAACAACTTTAAGGACAGATTGACGCCGACGCTGAAATTGGGTGCGATGACTATTCCCACATCCTGGGCAGCCTCAGCAATCGCGGCTTTTTGCGCCTCGCTGTAACCGGTGGTGCCGATCACTATTTTTTTGCCGGCCTGCCGACAGATTTCGATGTAATCCATCGACGCATCGGGCCGGGTGAAGTCGATCAATACGTCAAATTTTTCAGTCAGAGCAGCCAAGTCGTCGCAGACTTTAATGCCAGCCGCCGACACACCGGCCAGTTCACCGGCATCCTTGCCCAGCGCCAAGCTATCGGGGCGGGATACCGCTACCGTCAACTCGGCGTTCTCCGCCGCCAGCGCGGCTTTCAGCAAACATAAACCCATGCGCCCGGAAGCGCCTACTACCGCGATCCGCACCATGGCTTACCCTGTTAATTTATCGAAGAAGTTTTTAACGCCATCCATCCAGCCATGCTCTTGCGGACTGTGATGTTTGCCGCCGCCGGATAAGGATTCGCCCAACTTCTCGATCATGGCTTTTTGGTCTTTGGTCAGATGTACCGGCGTTTCCAGTTGCACCTTGCATAACAAATCGCCGACTGCACCGCCTCTGACCGGCTTCACACCTTTGCCGCGCAAACGGAACATGCGTCCGGTTTGGGTTTCCGGTGGAATCTTCAACATGACCTTGCCATCCAGCGTAGGTACTTCAAGTTCGCCACCCAAACAGGCCATTGGAAAACTGATCGGTACTTCGCAGTAAAGATTCGCACCGTCGCGGGTGAAGATCGGATGATCCTTGACCTGCACTTGCACATATAAATCCCCGGCTGGTCCGCCGTTCGCACCGGCTTCGCCTTCACCGGCTAAACGAATCCGGTCACCGGTATCGACACCGGCTGGCACTTTGACGTTGAGGGTTTTGGTTTCCTGCACGCGGCCTTGGCCGTAGCACTTCGGACAAGGATCCTTGATTTGCTTGCCGGTGCCGCGGCACGTAGGACAGGTTTGTTGCACCGAGAAAAAACCTTGTTGCATCCTGACTTGGCCGTGACCATGACAGGTGTTACAGGTGATCGGGCTGCTACCTTTTTTGGCGCCGCTGCCGTTACACTCAACGCAAGCCACCAATACCGGCACCTTGACTGTAGCTTCGGTACCACCTACGGCTTCTTCCAGGGTCAGTTCCAGGTTGTAACGTAAATCGGCACCGCGTTGCACGCTGCTGCGTTGCTGCCGGCCGCCACCGAAAATATCGCCGAATACATCGCCGAAAATATCGCTAAAATTCTCCGCCCCACTAAAGCCGCCGCGCCCGCCGCCCATCGACGAATCGACGCCGGCGTGGCCGAATTGATCATACGCCGCGCGCTTTTTAGGGTCGGACAAAATCTCGTACGCTTCCTTGACCAGCTTGAATTTTTTCTCCGCTTCTTCCGGATTATCCTTGTTTCTGTCGGGATGAAATTTCATCGCCATCTTGCGATAGCTCTTCTTGATTTCGGCTTCGCTCGCGTTGCGATCCAATTCCAGCAGTTTGTAAAAGTCTTCTTTTGCGGCCATTTAAATGTCTTGAGTCACTTGATGAATTTATCTATTTATTTTTACTTTCTATATTCGGCCTTTATTGGCTCGCTAAACTTTGGCGGCAATAATGCCTGTTGATCTCGCTGAAAACTCAACAACTCCCTTGCTTTGAGCGACACTATTTCGGAAGGTATCAATTCAACGATGCCGGCATCGATCTCTTCTGCTCGGGTTTCCGCCAAGTCTAACCAATTATTCATAAATCTACGCTGCCGATTCAATATAAGTACCGTGTTCCAAACGATTCATATACAAATCGATCATCGGAAAACATAATTCATAATCGCCCCACACCAACTCACCATATTCGATCCGGAAATCTGAAAATTTCACAGCATCGAGGTAGGCCCGAATATCAGGATGCGGGGAACGCATCAAAAATCCCTTGAAGTCGATAATCTGCTCCTTACCATCATCAAATTTTAAGCGCAAAAGATACGAATCGATCTGCTCGGCGCTACAAATATTAACAACTTGATTCATTTTAACCTCGTACAAATGCGTTCCGGTCGAATCGATTTATGCCAAACAAAATAATCGATCCATTTTTGCACAATGTCATTAACACGAGCCGTGACAATTTCGCGGAAATATTGCATCTCACCCTCGGATAACATTTCACGGCCGGAGACTGTAATATAACGAACACTATCAACTAGCCCGTCTACCAGAATAATTTCGGCCTTCGCTTCCCGCCCCTGACATTTGCCGTGAACATGAACGGGTTCGTATTCATTGGCATAAAACATCACAATTAAACCGAAATATTCGTATAGTTTTGGCATTGCCGGTTCTTGCCTGTATTTCTGCCGAATTCGGTTTATTCAATGTAGGATGGGCTGACACCAGGAAGCCCATCGTTTGCAAAAGGTCCGCGGTGTGAGTACCCTACATGACTAATCTGACCTAATAGGGCATAATACGGCGCAATGCCCGTTGGTTATTGCGCCCTACCGGACTTAACATTTAAGGCGGAAACCGCTAAGCGTTCCGCCCTATGAAAGATTGAAAGGCGGATCGGCTTACGCCATCCGCCCTACACCTTACTTCTTATCGTCCTTAACCTCTTCAAATTCTGCATCGACCACATTGTGATCATGCTCTGCGGCAGCCTCCGCCGCGCCGGCTGCATGTCCGGCCTCGGCGCCGCCTTCCGCGCCTTTCTGCGCATAAACACGTTCCGCCAATTTGCCCGACAATTCGGTCAAGGCATGGGTTTTCGCTTCAATCGCGTCTTTATCGTCGGATTTAAGCACCGCTTGCAGGTCTTTGATCGCAGATTCAATCGCCGATTTTTCGTCGCTGGCTACTTGATCGCCCAGTTCTTTCAGCGACTTTTCGGTGGCGTGGATCATGCCTTCAGCAGAGTTACGCGCAGAAACCAGTTCTTTTAATTTCCGATCTTCGTCGGCGTGCGCTTCTGCGTCCTTGATCATGCGTTCGACTTCATCGTCCGACAAACCGCTGGAGGCTTTAATCACGATGGATTGTTTTTTGCCGGTAGCTTTGTCTTTCGCCGATACGTTCAAGATACCGTTGGCGTCGATGTCGAACGACACTTCGATTTGCGGAATACCGCGCGGTGCCGGCGGGATGTCTTGCAAATCAAAACGACCCAATGATTTATTACCGGATGCCATTTCCCGTTCGCCTTGCAATACTTGCACGGTCACCGCGGTTTGATTGTCGTCCGCAGTCGAGAAGGTTTGCGAGGCGTTGGTTGGGATCGTGGTATTTTTCTCGATCAATTTGGTCATCACGCCGCCCAGGGTTTCGATACCCAAAGACAGAGGTGTTACGTCCAACAACAATACGTCTTTAACATCGCCGCCCAATACACCGGCTTGAATCGCCGCACCCAGCGCTACCGCTTCGTCAGGGTTAACGTCTTTGCGCGGCTCTTTGCCAAACAGTTCTTTAACGAACGCTTGCACTTTCGGCATACGGGTTTGACCGCCAACCAGAATCACATCGTTGATTTTAGAGGTCGAAATACCGGCATCTTTAATCGCTTGCAAGCAAGGGCCTTTGGTTCTTTCGATCAACTCGTCAACCAGCGACTCCAGTTTGGCGCGGGTCAGTTTCACGTTCAAATGTTTCGGACCGGATGCGTCGGCGGTGATGTACGGCAGATTGATGTCGGTTTGCTCAGCTGAAGACAATTCGATTTTGGCTTTTTCTGCCGCTTCTTTCAGACGTTGCAGCGCCAATGGATCGTTGTGCAGATCGATGCCACTGTCGCGTTTAAATTCGCCGGCCAAAAAGTCGATGATGCGCAAGTCAAAGTCTTCACCGCCCAGGAAAGTATCACCGTTGGTGGCCAATACTTCGAATTGGTGCTCGCCTTCGATTTCAGCGATTTCGATGATGGAAATATCGAAAGTACCGCCACCCAAGTCATAAACCGCTATAGTGGTGTCGCCTTTCGGTTTGTCCATGCCAAACGCCAACGCTGCCGCAGTCGGCTCGTTGATGATGCGTTTGACGTCCAGACCGGCGATACGGCCGGCGTCTTTGGTGGCTTGACGTTGTGAGTCGTTAAAGTATGCCGGTACGGTGATGACGGCTTCGGTGACTTCTTCACCCAGGAACGCTTCAGCGTCTTTTTTCAGTTTCATCAACACACGTGATGATACTTCGGGCGGCGCCATTTTTTTACCGTGGCATTCCACCCAAGCGTCGCCATTGTTGGCTTCCATAATTTTGTAAGGCACCATTTTGATGTCTTTTTGTACCGCGTCTTCTTTAAAACGGCGGCCGATCAAGCGTTTGATCGCGAACAAAGTGTTTTCAGGGTTGGTCACCGCCTGCCGTTTGGCGGACTGGCCGACCAATACTTCATTGTCGCCGGTAAAAGCGATGATGGAAGGCGTGGTGCGCGCGCCTTCGCTGTTTTCGATAACCCGCGCGGTGCCGTTTTCCAGGACTGCGACGCAGGAGTTGGTGGTTCCTAAATCGATGCCGATCATTTTGCCCATTGATATTCTCCAGACTTGAATTGGTAATAAATTAAAAAGTTGTTAGCGATATGCGGTTGATCGTCTTAATTTCAAGCCTGCTCATCGATTTTTGCGCTATCGGCAGGTTTGTCCTCGGCTTTCGCCACCACCACCATGGCAGGGCGCAATAAACGGCCGTTCAATACATAGCCTTTTTGGAAGACGTTTAACACGGTATTGGGTTGGGCGGTTGCACTTGGCTGCATGACCATCGCCTGGTGCAATTCCGGATTGAATGCTTGACCGATGGGGTCGACAGTTTCGATATTAAACTTGGCAAATACCGACTCGAATTGCTTGATGGTCAATTCACTGCCTTCGCGTAGTTTCACTATCTCCGGGCTATCGCCGGTTGCCGCTTGCAGGCCTAATTCCAAACTATCCAGAACACTCAGCAATTCTTTCGCAAATTTGGCCAGACCGTATTTGCGTTCGTCGTCCAAGTCTTTTTGCACGCGCTTTTTTAAATTTTCCATCTCGGCCATCGTGCGGATGGCTTTATCCAGGTTGGCAGCAGCCTGTTGCTGAGCTTGCTCCAATTGTTCCTGTAAGGCTTCCACAGTGACTGGGGCGGCGCCAGATGCTTCGGTTGGCTGTTCGTCGGCGTCGATTGGCTTGGTCTGTTCCAAAACTTCGGCGATCAAATCGCTATCCGATTGGGGTTCGTGGCTCGATTGCTGATGACTCATTACTTACTCCATGGTTCTAAATTTTTTAGTTGGCCTAACGATAGGGCCATTTATTTGGGATTCAAGGCCGCGCCCAATAACTTTGCCGTCACATCCACGAACGGAATCACTTTTTCATACGCCATTCGGGTGGGGCCGATCACGCCCAACACCCCCACCACTTCGTCATTCACCGAATAAGGTGCCGTCACCAGGCTGCAATGATCGAATGCGCTATAGCCGGACTCTTCACCGATAAAAATCTGCACGCCTTCGGCCTGTAGACACTGATCCAATAAATGAATGACGCCGCGCTTTTGGCTAAAAGCTTCGAACAACTGTTTGAGTCGTTCCATATCCGACAACTCGGAAAAGCCCATTAGATTGGTTTCGCCGCTCAACACATAGTCGTCGTTGGGTTGTTCGCTGAAGGTCAGCTGCGCCATGTTCACCGCGTCCATCATGCCTTGATTGACCTGCCGCTGATCGAGCTCCATCTCCCGCACCACCAAATCGCGAATTTTCGCCAAGCTGCGGCCGGAATAAACCGAATTCAAATAGTTGGCAGCCTGTTGTAATTCCGCAGGACTGAATTGCTTGTGGGTATGAATGATTTTATTGTGCACTTCCTGGTCGTCGGTGACGAAAATCACCAACACCCGGGTATTGGACATAGGCAGGAATTCGATGTGCCGCAAGGTGACGCTTTCTCTGCGCGGCAAAGTCACCACGCCGGCCATCCGCGTTACGTCCGACAATAATTTGGAAGCCTTATTCAACACGTCACTGGCTTTATCCGCCTCCCCTTTCAGGCCATGTTGCAGTTGGTCCAATTCGCTGGATGCCAAAGGCTTGACGGTTAACAAACTGTCGACAAATAAACGATAGCCACTCACGGTTGGGACTCGGCCGGCGGACGTGTGCGGGGAATGGATCAAACCCATCTCTTCCAGATCCGCCATCACATTGCGAATGCTGGCCGGACTCAGCTTTAACTGCGGATCTTTAGACAACAAACGCGAACCAACAGGCTGACCGTCCTGGATATAACGCTCAACCAAGGTTTTTAATAAATATAGCGATCTTTCGTTTAAATCTTGTCCGCCAGCCACGTCATCCCCCAAATTCCGTTAGCACTCGATATTGGTGAGTGCCAGACAGCAAAGCTATCAGCTGGGTCCGGCCTTGTCAACGGCTTGAACAGGTTATGAATAAACTAAGCGCAGCCAGCACAATCAAGGGCTGGGATTGAATATCCGAAGCCCCCGTGTCGTGGAGAACGGATCGATGGGCAGTTTGTTCCGGAATTACGATTTTTGGATGTATATTCGATCTTGCCCAACAACCGGCAATAAAAAACCCTGCAAGTCTGAGACTTGCAGGGTTCTGATTCGATCTAGCGTTTGCTTATCCGGACTGTATGGCAGGAACGCAAACGGACAATAAACCGCAACCGCCAGTGGTCTCAAGCCCCCATTTGGGAGAAAGACAACACATAGTAGCTATAGTAGGCAACGACAAAAAACAACAATACATTCAATAACTTTTCTACTCTACTGTACTGTTCTTGTTGATATTTTTTACCATTTTTTATTCTCATTTTGTCCTCCTGTCGCATGAGTCATCCCAAAATTTAAAGCCGGTTAATTGATTGGCGGTAGCTGATTAACGGCTCATACTGTTGCCGATCCAGGCGCCGGCGGCGGCACCGATGCCGGCTCCCAACGGATCGCCTCTACTCATCTCGTAACCCGCCGCACTGCCTAACGCGCCACCTACCAAGCCCTGAGTGGAGCGTTGGTCGTAACTGTTGTAGCGCGGTGCGGGCGGCGGTGCCGGGACGTACTGCGTAACCCTCCCCGGTACATACACCCGCTCGACCTCGACGTACCGGTCATGGTGGTGATGTTTGTGATGACCTCGTCCATGCCCGTCAGCGATGGCTATTGGCGAAACCAACAAACTGATTACAACGACACTTGCCACTCTAAACATAAATCCCCTTGATCGAGAATAATTTATCTATGACTTGATTCTAGAGAGCAATGTTTAAGTCTTGATTAGGAAAAGATTAAGAACAGATGAAGACTACAAAGCCGGCGCTTACATTGCCAATTTTTGTGAACTGTGCACGCTAAGCGATGGCTATAAACTGCCAACAGCCATTACTCCGGATATTCGCTTTGCGAATATCCGGAGCAGATTGCGCCGGAGGCGACAGTCAATCGCATTAGAAGCTGTAAGACACTTCCCCATAAACGGTGCGGCCGGCTTGTTGATAAAAAGAGGAATATTCCCGATCCAACAGATTATTCACAGAAAACGACAGATCGATATTTTTCGTCGCTTGATAAGCAATACGGGTATCGACCAGAAAATAAGGGTCGTAACTCCCTGGGACGCCGGCCCTTTGATCCAGATTTTGGTCGTTCGTATACTGCTGGCTGACATAGCGCCCAATAATGCCGCCGCTCCACTGCTCATATTTGACATCCAAGCCGCCACTGAACATGGTCTCCGGCAACAACACCATCTGTTTGCCAACCGACAGCGGATTCGCCTCGTTCTTGGTAATTATCGAGTCGTTTAAGGTGTAGGTCCCGGTAAAATGCAGCCAGTCCCAATACAATTTCTGCCTTAATTTGGCCTCCACGCCTTCAACCTCCGCTTCACCCGCATTTTGCCGCTCCTGAAGCCGATTGGTTGCGCTTAATGTCGTATCTTTACGGTAAATCAAATCAGAAATGTAATGGTGAAAATACGAGGCGGCAATCGTTGTACCATCAATCGGTGTTGCCTCTCCGCCTACTTCCCATGAATACATGGTTTCCGGTTTCAGATTCGGCCCGGCTTGCGTCAAGGTAAAAACACTGCCGCTAGCCGTTTGCGATGTCGAATACAAATCCGAGTTGGTGGGTGGACGGAATGCCCAACCGGTTGAAGCAAACAGCTTGTAGCCATCCGCCGGCAACCAGGTCAAACTAAATTTGGGATTAAATTGCGACACGGAACGTTCGCTGTAAGTTTGCGTCAGGTTAGTGGTGGTACCCGTGGAAGTGACGGTAGCCTTTTGTACGATGGAACCGGAAGTTGACCAGTCGTCATAACGCACGCCAAGATGAGCAATCAAGTTTTTACGCAACCAAATTTCGTCCTGAATAAAGGCGGAGTAAATACTCGACTCGCCCTTGCCATCGTAAACAGTATTCGTCACTGAGAACCAATCTTGCCAATTACTCAAGGCCAAACGTTTTTGACCTTCCAAATTATTGTGGTTAGCACCAAAACCGACCGTGACAAAGTTACGTTGATCCCACAAAAACGGGAAGCGCAATGCCACGTTACCGTCAATCCGTTGGCTAGGCGTAACGGTTAACTGGCCTCTGCCGCCGCTTAAGGTATCGTCGAACGCCGCGCTGTTTGGGCTAGGCGAATAAGTCTCGTGATCCATGTATTGAAAATCGACATTCAATTTCACGTCATGCCCAAAATCATGTTTCAGGTGGGCAAAATAGCGGCGAGTGTCTTCTACTGACGGCAAAAAATGCAGAAATTGCTGCTCGTAGACATTCAGTCGCTGCCCATTTAGATTAAGGTTGTTGCTTTGCGCCAGGCCGGCCACGCTGGCGACTGAATTGACAGTGGGGTTTCCGGTAGCGATTGCAATTGGCGAGCCTCCGGCAGTGGTCAAATAACTGTTAAACGTCCCTGCGCTAGTTTCGCTGCGGCTCCAGCTCATACCGCCATCAATCTCGGTGCTATCAGTCAAATCGTAATAGAGATGCAAGGATGCGGTGTTCTGCTCCCAAGGGCGTTCCCCTTTGTCTCCTATGATGTAGGTCGAGCCACCTTGGGTGGTTGCGGTCGGAATGGCACCGAATACCGGTGTCGAGGCGTTTCTTAACGCGGTAGCCGTGTTCGCTCTGACTACCGCATTCGGTATCGCTGTAGCCGGTGGCGTAAAGCTGGCTGGCGAAGCCGTCACGTAATCCGACACCGCCCAGTTATCGCTATCCATGTGGTTGAAGGTCAGAGAAATCCCCACGCCGTTTTCGAAACGATCCCGGTAACGGCCTTTGATGCCCCATTGATCAACAGCCGCGCCACCGGCGCCAAATGACAGACGTCCTTCGCGTTTAGTGGGGACTTTGGAGATCACATTGAGTACACCGCCCATCGCGCCACTACCGTACAGCGCTGAAAAGGGTCCAGGGACATATTCCACTTGCTGAGCGTCGTCCATATTCAGGATATTCCAATCAACCAGCCCTGAATTGGCATTGTTTACCGGCAGCCCATCCACTAAAAATAAAGATCGATTCGTACCGCTGATGCCATGGAATGCAGACGAGCTAACACTGGAGCCTGGGAAGCTGGTGCCATAAGCACTACCACGCAAATACACCCCCGGCACATCCTTCAAGGCGTCACCGATACGTTGGGTCAGGCGGTTTTCGGTATTTTCGGTGGTGATGACACTGACATTGGCCGGCGCCATCGATGCACTGATTTCCGAGCGGGTGGCGGTCACCACCATCGTACCCAGCGACTCATCGTTGCTGGCCGAATTGTCGGTCTTAGCGGTTTCGGCTGGCCCCACGGCGCTTTGATCGCTATCTTCTGCCAGGATTTGATTGCTGTAAGCCAAATTGGTCAGGGCCAACAGCGTTATTACGTGTAAACGAGACAAAGTTGATTCCTCCGGTAATGCAATTTTAAAAAACGGCGCTTCATGGTCATGTTAGATTTATTTTTAATTCTTCTTACATCAAGAGCAGACCCCTACTTGAATTTCCCCCTGAGGCGCCACGCTATTATTCATATCGGGCCTATGTGAGCCCATAAACTCCCCGCAGCCATCATCCCCACGAAAGCGGGAATGATGGCTTTCGAATTTCCTGGGTTACCGCCCTCGCTGTAACAAGGACGCCAGGGTTTTTCCAGCCAAGCGCTAGGCTTTGTCCTTCCGCTGTTCCCAACTGCCGTGCCAATAACCGGCGACAAACAACAGCAAGATCGCAAAACTCAACCACCAGCTCTGCGCCGAACTCAAGGTTTGTTGCTGTTCAGTGCTTTCGCTGGCGGCTTTTTTCTCTTCCATCTCATAGCCTTCCAGAGGCTTGGCGGCATCCGGCGCGGCTTGTGCTTGAGCCTGCGGTTGCTGAGCGGCTGGCGGCTGTTGAGATTGAGTGGGCTGCGGTGGCGTTTGAGCCGCTGCGGGTGCCGGTGGTTGGGCTTGCGCACCCGGCGCGGCTGCCTTGGCGGCTTTGGCCGCATCCTGTTGCTCAGCCAGTTTGGTGATTTCCGGGCTGCTGCAAGTGTCCTTGTTGCAAGCCACGCCGGCTTTCGCAATGACTTCCTTGTTAACTTGTTCCAGCTTGGCTTTCACCGCTGGATCGGCTTTCCAATAGCCTTTGTTTACCGCCACCAGCATCCGATCCACCATAGCTTGGTAAGCCAGCAGGTTGTCGGCTTGCTCGAATTTTTTCTGGATGTCGAGCTGGTATTTGTCCTCAACGTAAGTTTCGTACATCGCCTGCCACTTCTCGGCGCCGACCGCCTCCGGCACCGTCACCTGCCAGCCCCACAGGTTTTCGGCCACCATATTGATAAAGCGTGCGCCGGCGTAACCTTCCTTCAACATCGACTCTATCCATTTCGGATTCAGGTAGCGGCTTTGCATCTCCCGCCCCTGATAACGCTCCAGACTCATGGTTTTGGCGGCGGTCGGGTCGGCCAAGTCGGCGACCAAGACTTCCGGCGTCTTGCCGTTAACCTGTCTTGCCGCCATCGCCGTACCGCCCAGATATTGGAAGAAGTCGTCGCCGTCCAGCGTGGCGTAGACATTGCTGGAGCGACTGTGAATCACCGCATCGGTATCTTTCAAAGACAATTTGAACAAGTCCACCGCCAGCGTCGCGTCCTTGCTGGCCGCCTCGCCCCAATGGCCGCGACCGTAAACGTGGTGCATGCGATTGAAGAACACGTCAGCCAGTTGCTTCTCGTCGGTCCAGGTGTTGGACAGCGGAATGGCCCGATCCAGATTGGTGCCGTAAGCACCGGACGGCACGCTGAACAAGCGGGCCGAAGCCATATCCAGCGCTTCCTCGGGCTTCAAGCCGCGTTTGACCAACTCGGCCTGGGTTTCCTGGATATGCCGGCGCAACGGATTATCCGGCTCGTCTTGTTCCTGCGCCTTGGTTTCGGCCTGGTCCAGCAATTTGATCACCGAGGCAAACAAATCCCGGTACAAGCCGGACGGAATGATAGTGACATCGACCCGAGGCCGGCCCAGTTTGTCGCGAGCAATCACGTCCACGCCCTGGGTGCGGCCGCGCTCGTCCCAATGCGGTTTGACGCCGAGCAGATGCATGATTTCGGCTTCCATCACGCCCTCATGGCGCGAGCTTTCCACACCCCACAAATTGAACACCAGCCGTTCCGGATAATGGCCGTGCTGCTTTTTGAAATCGGCAACCACTTGCTCGGCCAAACGCGCGCCTTCGTTGTAGACTGCCTCGCTGGGAATCCGCGACGGATCGAAACCGTACAAATCCTTGCCGGTCGGCAAGGCGTCCGGGTTGCGCAACGGGTCGCCGCCACTGCCGGCCGGGATGTAGCGGCCGGCCAGCGCATTGATCAGCGCGTTCATTTCGGCGTTGGCGCTATCGGCAATCAGTTTGGCCATGGCCTGGACTTTTTGCTTTAAAGCCTCGCCTTTCAGCTTAGGATCGCGGGCGACGATGGCTTCGGCAAAACGCTGTCTAATCGCTTCATCCGGCGCCTTGCCGAAGGTATGCAAACCCATAGGCACCTTTTTCTCCCGGATTTCCTTTAGGTAATGCTCCAGTTCTTCCAACTGGTCGCCGGTTTCGGCCCTTTCCATTTTCAGGTCTTTCAACAAGCCGGCCTTACTAGCGATTTGATTGATCTCGTCTAGCCTGATCTTAGCCAGTTGCTCGCTTTTCTGGGCGGCGACGTTGTAGTCGTCCAGCAAGCCGGCCAGTTTGGCCAGCTCCGGATTCAAATCGGCCTTGTCCAGCGGCGGCGTCATGTGCGAAATGATGGTTGCCATCGCCCGGCGCTTGGCCTGCAAGGCTTCGCCGACGTCGTCCATAATGTAGGGATAAATCTGCGGTACGTCGGCCATCAAAATCTCGCCGGGATCGGCTTGAGTGAAACCGATTTCCTTGCCGGACAGCCATTCGTGGGTGGCGTGGGTGCCGAGATGAATCATCGCGTCGGCGCGGTAGCCTTTTTGCAGCCACAAATAGAACGCCACGTATTGATGGTGCGGCGGCATGGACACGTCGTGATAGAGCTTTTTGACATCCTGCTCCCAACCGCGCGACGGTTGCGGCGCCAGCAGCAAATTGCCGTATTGCAGCGCCGGCAAAATCAAAAAGCGTTGGCCCTTGCTGTCGGTCCAGGCGCCGATTTTGCTGTCCTCCGGCTTGCCCCAGGCTTTCAGCATCGCCGCTTTAAAGGTTTCCGGCAAGGCATCGAACCATTTTTGATAATCGGCAATCGGCAACAATACCGCCCGGCCGCTGGCGGCGGCTTCGGCAATCGCGCCCGGTTCCCAATTGCCCAGGTTGATGCCGTGGTTCTTGACGGCGGCTTTCAATGCTGCGCCGTCGGTCGGCGCGTCGCCCAACTGGTAGCCTTCTTGACGCATGCGCTGCATGATGTTCAACAGCGATTCCGGCAGCACGTTTAAATACGAGGCGCCGATATTTTCCTTGCCGGGCGGGTAGTTGTAATACAGCAGCGCGACTTTCTTATCGGCGTTGGCGGTATGGCGCAACTTGGCCCACTTATCCAGGCGGTCGGCGTAGCGGGCGATGCGTTCCGGGATTGGCACTTCGCGGACGAAATCCTGGCCGGTGGCTTTGTCATGCACGCTTTCCTTGCTGGCCACCACGGTAGGGGCAATTTCGCCGGCGAATTCCGGCAATGCGACTTGCCAGGCCCGTTCCATCACATCCAGACCGGTGGAGGACTCGGTCCATTGCGCGTGGCTTTGGCTGTTCAAGGCAATGCCGTTTAGCACAGGTACGCCTAAGCGGGTCAAGGTCGGCACGGTCTTGTCCGGGCTGGCACCGATTTTCAAGGCCAGCGCAGCGATGGCCTCGACGCGGGATTTGCCGTTACCGTCGACCAGCATTTTTTCCAGTGTCTTGTCGTAGGGGTAGCCGAATACTGGCAGCACGTTATAACCCTTGGCCTCCAGCTGCTCGGCCAAGGTTTTGACCGTATCGGTTTGCCCGGACAGTGCCGAGGAACGGTAAAACAAAATCGCGATCCAGGGCTGGCCAGCTTTATGACCGGCATAAGCCTTTTGGTAGCTGTCGAAATCGGCGAACAATTGCTTGCTGCGCACGTCGAAAGCGCCGATTTCCGGCTGGGCTTGCGGCGGTGCAATGTCGGCCTGAACGTTTTTGAATTTGGCCAAGGCCAGCCGGATCATGTTGGCGGCATTGTCGGCGCCGCCAGCCGACATATAGGCTTGCAGGTCTTTATCCAGTTGCAGGCCGTAATCGGCGAAATCGGCGTCGTAACTCAAACCCACCGCGTACAGCTTGCCGCCATGCGCGGCGATCTGTTTAAACACCTCGCCGCCCTCGCGCAGAATGCCGCGGCCGGTGATTTGCGCCAGCACCAGATTGGATTGTTGCAATTCGGCCTGATCGGCTTGCGCCAATTTGGAGCTGGAATACACCCGCAACTTGACGCCTTGCAACAGCGGATCATTTTGCAGTTTAGCGGTGGCGGCGACGGCGGTTTGCGAGTCCAGATCGCCGAGAATCAGGCTAAGGTTGAGCGGCGTTTCGGCGAAAGCGCTGCTTGCGGCCAGCCATAGCAACAGAGCCGGCAGCCAAGCCCAGCATTTATTCCGGTACATAAACCACCTTACCGTCGTTCAAGCGATAAGCAGTACCTAATCGTTCGCCGGAACCGCTAAGTTTGCGGTCGGTGACTTTGGACACCTTGATTTGCGAGCCCTTCTTACTGACGATTTCCATGGTGCCGTCGGCATTTTCCTTGGTCATCGTCACGGTTGATTCCGGATTCATCAAATCCAACATGTTGTAGGCCATGAACAAGGCCACCATCATGCTGACGATGAACACCACGCTGGCGTCGAACAGATTGGCGACGCCGGCAATCGGATCTTCCAGCGGCTCGCTGTTACGATGCAGACTAGAGCGTCTCAGATAGCGCATGGCCGTCCTCCTCGATTGTCAAATCCGGCGCGTCCAGAGTCCGGCTGGCAGCCAGCTCGGCTTGGTGGCGCATCGCCGCAAAATCGGCACGCAGCCATTGCTCGCGAACCAAAGCCACCAGATAAGTAATTACACCGCAGCCCAAGCCGGTCACGGTAGCGGTAAAGGCGGTGACCATGCTGCCGGCCATGCTGGGAATATTGCCTTGCGCCAGCGCGGCCAGCGAAATCCCCATCGGGATCAAAGTACCCATCAAGCCCAGCGCCGGGCCAAGTTTGATCACGAAACGCACCTGATCGAGCTTGATCAATTGCCGATGCTCATGGGTTTGCAGCAGCAACTCCAACTCCACGTCCAGCGGCGCGGCATTGGCGCGTTGCTGACGCCCCAGCGCGACGGCCAGATCGAGATTAAATAGGCGCACGGCACGCGATCCAGCCTGGCGCCGCTCCAGCCATTCCTGAGCTAATCGTCCACAGGTATAGACCGAGTACGCTGCCAGCAAGGTGACGATAAGCAATACCGGCAGATACAGCGATGACGAGATCATGTACAGAATTTGTTCTAGCGTATGGGTGAGTTCCACGGCCTTCCTCCTATATAAATATTGTTGTTGTTTTATTAAAAAATCTTTGTAGCTCAATCTCTTATCTGAAAGCCCATCACCGCTTTACCCAAACGACAGGCAATAGCAATCCGTGGCTCTTATGAACCGTTTTTTTGATAAGGATTGAATCAGGCCAGCGGGAGCCGGCCTTGTGCCAGTTATTGCGGGTTAGCCTCCCGCCTTGGGCTTTCTTTACAGCATGGTTCTCTCCACCAACCAGAATGCGCCCATCAAACTGACCGCAATCGAACCGGCTTTCAAAAACTTCTCGGCCGTCTCTATCTTATTATTTAGCCACCAGATCATCGGCAACACGATAGCCGCGACGGCGATTTGCCCGGTTTCTATGCCCAAGTTGAACGACAATAAAGGCAACAAAATCCCGGTATCGCCGGAAGAAATATCCATTTCCTGCAACACCCCGGCGAACCCAAAGCCGTGAATCAAACCGAAGCCGAAGGTCAGCCAATGCCGTCCCTTGGGATGATCGCCGCGGATGATGTTTTCCACACCCACGTAAATAATCGTCGCGGCAATGAACGGCTCGACGAAACTGCTCGGCAGTTCAATCAGATTAAGCCCGGCGCAAGCCAGCGTGATGGAATGGGCGACGGTAAAGAACGTGATGATTTTCAAGGCCGGCCAAAAGCTGTGAGTGACCGCCAACAGTGCGAACAAAAACAGCAAATGATCGTAACCGGTGAGGATGTGCTCGATGCCCAGTTTAAAAAAATCGCCAAACGCCGCAAACGGAGCTTGGGGGGACTCCGCATCCGCGGCGTTGGCGATTGGTAAACTGATTTGATCGTCGTGTTTGCCCAGCATTTTTTCGCTGAGCGCTTTGCCGTTGGCGTCCCTGACCGTCAAATACTGCTGATGGCCGTCGGGCAGCAAAGCCAAAAACTTCGACTGCACCAGCAAAGTGGTTTGCACCGGCCCCGCATAGTGCAGTTCCACCCGCGCATTATTTTGATCGTCAAAGCTGACCTGACCTGGTTCGCTGGGCAGAGCATCATGGCTATCGATATTCACGCGCAGTTGCTCGGCCAATAGTTTGGCAATAGCCGGCTTGGCCGCTTCGCGCTCGGCTTCGGTCACCTCCGCGTCCAAATCGGCATCCATCGGCGCAAAGGCTTCGATGTCTTGTAAGGCGAAGGTCACCTTGGCATCGAGTTGCGCGGGTTTAATTGTCACATCCAAGGAGCTCAAGCCCGGTGGATGCGCGTAAACCCCGGCTGTTTGGCACATCAACAGCCCTACCATAAGCCCTCTTACCACGTTCAAAGTGAAAGATTTCATCAGGCTGTCCTAAAAATTGACCGTGATGGTGCCGCGCACCATGCGTGGCTCGACCGGATGTTTCATCAGGCCAGACCCAGAAACACCGTTCGGATAGTTATATTCGTAGTTGTAGGCAATGTCGTTGCTTTGCGAACCGAGAATATTGAAAATGTCGATCTCGAGTTTGTATTGCTTTTGTTTATAACCCGCCCCCAAATTGACGATGTTGGTATCGCCGGCCCAAACCTCGCCGGATTCATCCAGCGGCACGCTGCCGAAATGCCGAAAACGCAAGGTACCGAACAGGCCGTTGGGTGCTTCGATCAGAGCGCCGGCACTAATTACTCGACCCACGGAATTGGGGATGTACTTATTGGTCGCACCATCCGGGGCTTTGTTGAATTGCGCCGTGGTCAACGCATAGTCGGCGTCCAGCGTCAGCCATTCGGTGGGTTTGTAGTAATTGGTAAACTCGATACCGTAGCGTTGCGATTTACCATTCACTTCGGTCGTTCCGGCATCACCGACGAACACCAGTTCTTCGCTGGATTGCAGCCACCACAAGGCAAAGGTGCTGTTCAAGCCGGGGATGATATTGGTGCGGGCGCCCACTTCGCCGCCGCGCGACCAGGCCGCCGGGCGGATGCGCGGACTGACCGCGTTGCCATCGGGGTCAAACTCGGTGCCGGTGACCGGATGCACTTGCAGCGTGGTGCCGCGCGCGTCGTTGGAGTGATAGCCGTAACCGATGTTCGCGAAGTATTCGGTGTTGTACCAGGGGCCGACTACCAGACTCAATTTCGGGCTGATCATGGCTTTGCCGCGGCTGCCGGAGTTGGCAGCGTTGGTCTCGGCCGTGCCGCTGCCACTGGCCAGAACCTCGACGTCATTATTAATGAAATCGCCGCGCAAACCGGCGATGGTGCGGACTTTATCGTGCCAGTGGGTGGTGTTTTTGAAATAGGTGCCGACTGTGGTCACGCCGACATTACTCTTGCTGACGGTATTGACGATCTGCCGGGCTGTGGTTTCGTATAAACCTAAGTCCATGATCTGGTCGTTACGAAATTGCAGACCAATGCTGTTGTCCATTTCAAACCCGAACAGCTTGTTATAGCGGGTGTGTTCGAAATGGCCGCCGGTTTGCACTCGGCGCTCGGTTTGCAGAATCTGGTCGCCGCCGGGACCGCGGGTGAAGCCGCTGAAATTGGAAAACAAACTCAAATCGGTGTAGACCGCGTAGATATTCGCGTCGTTTTTCCAGTTGCCGCCCTGGTTCCAGAAGCTGGCCGAGGCGCTATAACGGTTGCTCTCGCCGCCGTCGGTCGGGTCCATGCTGCCGTACAGGCCGATGGCGCCGCTATCGATTGAGGCTTGCGGAATCTGGTTGGTGGCGGTCCAGCTATTGGTGTAAGCCTTGCCGTTAATCGCCATGCCCCAGTCGCCGCGATCCAGCGTGTAGCGCAACTGGCCGTTGAATTTTTTCGAATCTTCCGGCACTTCCCAGACGCCGTTGTAGAGATTGAATTCGCCGGCATACAGCAAATCGCCGTCGCCGAGTTTATTGGAGTTGGCTACCAGCGTTCGGTAGTAATCAAACGAACCGGCGGTGAATTTGGTGATGCCTTTGTCCAGCCTGTCCATACTGAACATTTTGGCGTAACCAGCCGCCGAGAAGTCCCCGACTTCCGCGTAATACGGACCCTTGCCGTATTCGACTTTTTTCACCAGCTCCGGAATGATGCTGTTGATGTCCATATAACCTTGGCCGTGGGCGTGGGTAGTCATGTTCATCGGGATACCGTCGACATAAGTCGTAAAATCGGTACCGTGGTCCAGGTTAAAGCCGCGCAGAAAGTATTGGTTGGCCTTGCCGGAGCCGCTATGCTGGGTGGCGATGGCGCCGGGCACCACTTCGACCAATTCGCCGTTACGCGAGAACGGCCGGTATTCGAATTGCTTCTGGCTGACTTCGCCTTGCGAGGCCGACGGTGCAATACCGATCAGATTCTTACCGCGGCCGTCTTCTTCCACTTGCACCGCTTCCAGTTCTTCGGACTTTTCCGTCTTTTTAGCGGTTTTGGCTTTCTTTGCGCTCTGTCGCGAGGTTTCTTGCGCAGTTAGTTCGACAGATTCCGCGTCGGCATTAGGTGCGGCGTTCAGATCCGCACAGGCCAGACCTAAAATAATTTCCAGGCCGATGACCAGGTGCTTCTTTTTGAAATAGGTATTGCAGGATTTCATCTCAGCTCCGGGAGGTATTTAGTAAAGTCGATGGGTGACGCGGAGCGCCGGCATGGTGTTGCATAAGGTCTTCCTCGATTTGCGTTATTGTTTTAGTTGTTATTGTTTTGGGGGTATTGCCTGGACCGAAATCGGTCGAATTTTCTAAACCGCGCGCTATGAGCCGTTGAACGCCGACAGCGCGAGAATGAAACGGGAGGGATAAGCTTGCCGCGCAAAGCGCTGGCTTGGGGAGCAAAAACTGCTTGCTGGAAACCGCAGCCGCTAAAGCGTCCGGCTGTAATTCGTTAAATGATTGGGTAGTAAAATCGCCGGGAAGAGTGCTGGCGAAAGTCGGTTGAAGACGGGGCGCTTCAACAGTGGAAACCGGGGACTTGCGAAGAGTGAAAGAGGTGCTTACAACAAAGACATTCGGATAGGCTGGCGGCGATGTGCGACCGACGCCACTGCTGCACAATTGCGTACCCGGAGTATGATTGATGTCCGGAAACAATTGCCTGAAGTGTAAGTTGCCCAGTGCTGCCAGACCATCGAAATCGACGATAGCCTTGAATAGCACCGACAGATTCTGCAAATAAGCGCTCAATGAAGCACTGAGCCCAAGGGTTTGACCGTCCGTAGCGCAAGCCTTTGTCGCCGAATATCCGGCCGGTCTGCCCAATGCCTGACTGCCTGAAACCGCATCATCCAGCCCCATCGCAGCTACTTGCCGCTCAAAAACAGACCGCTCGGCCAACGCTCCGGTATTGAATAAGTCCGTCCAGTTGCTCAACGCTGTTGAACTGGTGTTCTGGCTTAGCGTTGTAATGTTGCCGGTGTCGCTGACCATGGCGTCAGCGGCTCTGGTCATCGCCGCTTGCGAGAATAACAAAGTCAGCAAGCAGGTAACGGTCAACACCACCAGCTTAGCGACCAGTATCCCGGCGCCGTGCAGCAACAGCGTCGCCAGCATAAAGCCCAGCGTGTAAGACAACAAACTAGCCGACGTGGATATTTCCTGGCCATGGGCAAAGCCGTGGAAAAACGCGAAAAAGGCGACGATAAAGACGTTGAGCTTGGCGCTGAAACGAATCTTGCGGGTAATCAGCACGGCAAACACCGCGCAGGACAATAGGATGATGCCTTCGACGCTGGGAATCGTCAGCCCGGCCGCGCCGGCCAATCCGCCCAAACTCATCACGCCGACGAAGGCCAACGGCAACATCCAGATCGCTTGGCCGCGTAATTGCGCGGCCCAGATCCCCACCGCCAACATGGTCAGCAGGTGATCCCAGCCCCCCAAGGGATGACTGAAACCATTGTTCCAACCGATATTGTCCAAACCGCCAAAAATATTGAGCAACGGAAATAACAACCCAAACGCCAAAGCCAGGCACGACGCGAGCCATAAACGGCTGCGGGCTGACTTTGTTAGCTTGGTTTGAAACTGAAATTGCATGAGATTTATCTGGGTTTATCGGTCTTAAAGCTCGATCTATGCGCCATGTGGGACAAAACGTAAAACCATCATACGATAGAAGTCACATTTTTTAAAATTATGAAGATTTAACAAAATATCTTATTATCTTCGCCAATAAACTGCTTGTGCCGCTAACTCGGGCCTTCAAGTACGCGGATGAAAGTGGCTGTGAGCATGATCGTGGTGACCATGCTGGTGATGCGACATTGCCATTTTCACCGGCACCAAGTTTAGCGATGCGTGGCGCACCCCGGTTTCGGCGGACATTTTGTCTGCCAGCGACCGAATTCGTTGAGTCATGCCGCGCAGGAACAAGGTTTCCATGCAGTCGTCGTGATCGAGATGAACATGCATGGACGACACGACCAGGTCGTGGGCGTCGTGTTGCAGGCTGGTTAGGCGTTCGGCTAAATTACGTTCGTGATGATTGTAGACATAGGAGAGCGTGGCGATGCTGTAGATGGCCTCATCCTTGCTGAGACGCTTGGTTTCGATTTCCTTGCGCAATAAATCGCGTACGGCTTCGGAACGATTGGAGTAGCCGCGCGCCGCAATCCATTGATCGAATTCGGCGGCCAAATCGTCGTTGAGAGAGATGGTAAAACGTTCCAAAGTCGGCTCCTGTCGTTATTGTTATGGGATCGTCGATTATAACGCAAAGCCCTGATTCGCTGGCGTTTACACCGATATAGATACCCGCCGCACTGCCGGCGCGATTAAAACAACAAGAGGCATTTTTCATGTCCGCGGGACATTACATACACGACAACTTCAGCAAACTCGTCATTCGCAGCCAAGTCGGTATTGCCTTAACACTGCTGTTGATATTAACGGCTTCCGACTTTTGGTATCCGAGCGACTATAGCCTGAAGGCCGGCGTGCATGGCGTGAGCGCTATCCTCGCTGTCGTGGTCGGCACCTATCTTACCCATCGTGCCATTCCGTTGATAAAAGGCATGCACGTCAGACTTGAATCGTTGCGCCTCTGGCTGCTGGCCGCCACCCTGCTAAATCTGGCCGGCGCGATTAGCGGGAACTGGATCTATATGCGCTACCGCGGTCAAGACGGCCCGCGCGACTGGATACTGGCTCATGTGCCGGCAATTCATAACGTGCTGATGGAATTCAAGGAATTCGTCTCGCTGTTCCCGTTTCCGCTGATGCTATTGGCAACCGCGACACTGTACTACTACGGCCTATCGATCCAAATGCGCCGCGACCTGACCCGCTTCGTCGGCATCACAATCCTGGTGTCATGGAGTTTTCTGATGATCGGCTTCGTGGTTGGCTTGGTACTGGCCAAACTGCGCTTTGTTTGACGGGGACCCGCGTGATACATAATCAAAACCAAACCGATTCCAATAACGAGCCCCTCTATTCCGGGCCGGTGGTAGCGGCCAGCATGGCCCTATTACTGGCATTTTTGACCTTGATGGTCAGCCACCATATTTCGCGATTGTCGCCCGGCCTGGACAAGTTAGTGCATAGCTTCGGCTACTGGATTCCGGGGTCGCAAGGCAAAGGCCCGGACGGCAGCATAGGCTCGTATACGGGCAAGGAAACCCTGGCTATCGGCGTCTGGTTATTAAGTTGGCTGGCATTTCATTTGCTCTGGCGCAAACAGGATTTGGATCTGACGACTTGGACCCGGGTTTTCGTCATTAGTCTAGCGGCGATAACCTTGGGCTTCTTTCACCCCTTATCCGATCCGCTGGTACTGTTCATCGCCGGCTTCTTCGGCCTGCCCTAAGGAAACTCCATGCGTAAGCTTTTAAATCCATTCATCCCGGTGTTGCTGGCATTGGCCAGCCCAATTAGCCTTGCCGAAGGCGTGCTGTTAAAGTCCGACCCCAAAAATAACGCCGAAGTGACCGGTTTCGACGGCACGGTGAAATTCTGGTTCAGTGGTAACGTCGGCGAGCGTTCACCTTCGGTCGTGGTTGTCGATGCCCAAGGCAAGCGGGTCGACAACGGCGATGCCCGCCTAGTCCTCGGCGAACGTCATCGGCTAACCGCCACCACCCAAACATTGCCGCCCGGCGCTTACGCCACCCGCTACCGGGTGATTACCGAAGACGGGCTAATCGTCAGCGGGGTTTCCAAATTTTCCATCGTCGCCGAATCGGCGCCCGGGGAGGCCAAACCATGATTCGTATCAGCCGACTTTCCGCTGCTTTATTGTTGTTCGCGACCGGCTTGCAACTGGCTATGGCATCGGTGCCTCTGGGTGGCAACCGCAAAGGCGCCAACGGCAGCTACGATCTTTACGGTTGCATGCTGACCAATGACTATTACGTGGTCAATTTTGCCGCCTACCAGATCGATCCTAATCGTGCCAAGGACGACAAATCCGTACCTCAGGCCGAATGCGTCGATCTGCCGCGTGTCGGCAAAACTCAGATTGCGATCGATTTGCTGGATCTGGATGTACGCAAGAAGCCGGTGGCATTGAAAATATTACGCGAAGACGGTCAATCCATCGCCGAATTACCGATGGCCGTGGTTAAGCAAGGCGTATTGACGACGACAGTGGATTTTAAAACGCCGGGTAAATACCAAGCAGTGTTGTTCGTAGAGGACAACGACTTGCATACGCCACCGGAGATCAGCGCGCTTCACATGCCTCTGACCGTTGGTTTGCTTGTCGAACCAACGGCCGCTAGCGGCAATAGCCTATGGATTGTGGTGGGATTGCTGGGCGGATTGATAGCGCTGGCGGCCTACTTCGTACCGCGCTGGCTAAAGCCCAATCCAGCTCATACACCGCGTTAACCCCGATTTCGTCGCTCCGACCACAACGGGCCTGCCTGCCGTAACCACATGCTACGGGCCGAACGAAAAGATACCGGCGCGCCGCGCATGTCGCGACCGTCGGTAGTCAATAGCCTGCTTTCACTCTGTCTTGCAAAGGAACCCCCTATGACACCGATCCGATTTAAATCGACCATACTGGCCGCTTGCGTGTTATCGCTAACCGCCTGTGCCTCCCATCACCATCACGATGAACAGCACGCCGACGCCGGTTTCGTACCAGGCCTGGGTGAAATCATGGCGCAAACCGCCACTCGCCACACCAAATTATGGTTTGCCGGTCAGGCCGAAAACTGGGCACTGGCGGCCTATGAAATCGACGAACTGCACGAAGGGATGGAAGATGCCGGTAAGTACCACCCCACGCATAAGCAGATCAAACAAGCGATTCCGGAATTGATCGCCCAATATGTCGACCAGCCACTCACAGCGCTGGAACAAGCGATAAGCGCCAAAAACAAAGCTGAGTTTATTGCAAATTACGATAAGCTCACCGCTGGTTGCAACGCCTGCCACCAAGCCACCGAATTTGGCTTTAACGTGGTTCAACGCCCCAGTTTCAACCCCTTTGCCAACCAGGCTTTCTAACCAACAGTAAAAGCCAACTTCTGCCGTCGCCGGAGTTGGCACATTCGAATAACAGTGGGAGGTATCGGCGTTTTTTGACGTTCATTTTCTTGCCTATCCCCGTGTAAAACGACCCGTTATTTCTTCATCGCGCTATTTCTTCCGGCCGCTTAAATTGCCCACGCCGACCCAGTCGGCAGCGACTTCCGGTATTTTTCTTCCGCGCAAAAAAAAGGGCAGCCCAAGCTGCCCAAACTGCATACATGAAATATTTGTGTTGTCAAAATGCCATTACTGGAATTTTGTCAGACCGGCAAAGCCTTCTCTGGCTTCTTTAAGTTCTTGTTCTGCAGCAGCAAAATCGGACTTTTTAGCCGATTCTCTGGCTTTTTTCAATTTCAAAACCACTTTGTCGCGTTCGAATTCGAATTTATAGTTGGCGCTAAGTTCGCTGGCGCTTTGCGACGCTTCCTTGATCAACGTGGCTATTTTTGTCGAATCAGCGGACGGAATCGCATCCAAAGCGGCTTGCATATGAGCATCCACTTCTTTCAACACCTCTGGCACGGTTTTATGGGCTTCTTTTGCATACGTTGCACCGGAAAAGCCCAGAATCGAAACCAGCAGAGTTAATGCGATAAAAATTTTCTTTAATGTCATGTGTTTCCTCTTAGTTAAAATGAAATGTAACGGGTAAAGCAAATTGTCCTGATCTGAGATTAAACTCTACTGAGCGGGCGACTCCTTTGGTTGAAATTATTTTCGAGTGCTTGGCGTGGCTATTTATTGAGGCATCCGGCCAGCCAGCTTAGCCAGTGACATCAAGATACCCAGATTTACGACAACGCCGATTGCCAATAGACTTGAAGTCGCCAAAGCGAAGCCGGCCGTATAGCCCAGCGCTTCAACATCCAGCCAAATATCCAAAGCGTGCACATAACCGTGAAACACCGCGACGCCCGTAACCAGCAGTAACGAAAAAACCCAGTGCAATTTGCGTCCCGACGCCAACAGCAAACCCAAAATCAGCACGCTCGCATACATCAGCGTTTCAGCGTGGGCAATCTCCAACGGGATCAGGGTCAAACCGCCGCCCAGCAAAAGCATGGACAGGAACAACAGCGCCAGCCATAAAACCGATTTGCCGCTAACTGTTCGGCATATCCACATACCCACCGCCAACATCGTCAGAATATGATCCGAACTGGAAAAAGGGTGGAATAAGCCGCTGAGGAAACCGATAGTATCGCCGGTCCAATGGAACGGGTGCGCCTGCGCAGCTGGCATGATCGCCAGCATCAAAACGGGAAACTTTCGAATTAGTTTCTGATTCATGCTTCTGTCTCCGATGGCGGCAAGTCTGGGAAGAATTTCCATAACAGCCGCCATCGTAGCAGAAATAGGATAAATTAAAAATAATTCATAACAATTTCTTGTACAAAGCTCTTCGTTTTAAAACTCGTACTTAAACCCTGCCTGCACCAGACGCGGCATGCCGGACTGGATACCGCGCACCCGGTCGGTGATGTAGGTGTTGTCCAGCATGTTTTTCAGCGAAACGAACAGCGTTAAGTCCTTGCGCACCTTGTACGAGCTGGCGAAGTTGACCACCACGTAGTCGTTGATTTTGCCGTAGCTACCGCCCAAAGCCGCGCTGCTGGTGGGGCCGTTGGGGTGATCGGCGCCGCTGTCCAGATTCAGAAAATCGGCGTATTGCTCGCTGACGAAGGCTGCTTCCAAGTGGGCATCGAAACCGGTCGGATGCGAGTAGCCCAAGGTCGCGGTCAACAGGCTTTCCGGTGCGTAGGGTGCGCGCTTGCCCGGCGCGGAACCGAACACATTGCCGCCGGGGCAACTCGCCGGATAGGCGCCGCTGGACAACGGCACACAGCGGAAGGCTTCGGTGGTCTCGGCGGTCGGCAGCCACATGTAGGCAATCTGCGCATACGGGTTATGGGTCCAGTCGAACACATCGCCGAAATCGGCCCGCGCCATCAGTTCGATACCTTCATACAAGGCCTTGCCTTGCGCCACCGGCACCGTGCCGCCGCCGACCGTGCCCAGTACGGTTAACGAATCGAAGTCGTTGTGGAAATAGGTCAACTCGGTCTTGACGCCGCGCACCGGCCGGGCCCTGATGCCGAACTCGGTGTTCCAACTGATCTCCGCGCCGACTTCCGCCGAGCCGCCGGTATCGTTGTAAACCGCGTCCTCCACTCGGGGTGGTGCGAAGCCACGGTGAATGCCGAAAAACAGCTCGGCGCTATCGATGGGCGCATACGTCATCGCGAACGACGGCAGGATTTCGGTCAGACTGCTTTGGCCTTGCGTGCCGTTCAGTAGATTCTTGCGCTCATAGCTGACCGATTCGACGCGCACGCCCGGCGTGAAGGTCCAATCGTTCCAGATGAATTTGTTCTGCACAAAGCCGGAATAGGCGTCGGCAAAGCGTTGGTTATTCTCGGTCAGTTGGCCGTAACTGCCGCCGTTGGGGTTACTGGCGTCGCGTGCGTCCGCGGTACTGCCGCGAATCATGCGCCGATACTGATTCTCGAAATGCGCCCGAAAACCCGCATCCAATTGGCTTTCGATGCCGAACAGATCGTGCTTGGCGTGCAAGGTCGGTGCCACGCCCCAGGTTTCGTAGTTACGCAAGCGGCCGGAGTTGTAATTACACAAATCCATATCGACCGGAATGCCGTTCTCGCGGTCTTGCACATAAGTCGAAATACCGCGAGAGACGCACTGGTTCTCGGTCGGAAACTCGTTTTGCTGTCGCCACCAGTTGCGTTCGTACGCCGACCAGTAAAAACTGGTTTCCAGCGTCACGTCGTTATTAAAGCTGTGCTCGTAGGTGGCCGAGGTTGACCAGCGGTCGTTGGTAAAATTGGCGTTCTTGTCCGGATTGTAACGCGCGCCCAGTTTGCGGTATTCGGCATCGGTCAAACCAAAGGCCGCGCCTTGTTCGTCCTGGTGGTAAAAGTCGCCGCGTAGGGTCAAGCGGTTGCGGGCATCGAAGTCGATGATGCTTTTCAGGTTGGCGTCGTCCACCACGGCGAAGGTATTGTCGCGGTTTTCCATGCCTTCCTTGTGGATGTAATCGACCACGCCGCCGACGGCATCCAGACCCTGAACTTTCTTAGCCATGCCGCCGTAGCGGGCGTGGCCGTTCAGATAATCGCGGTTGCCGCCGGTAAAACTGACGAAACCGCCGGGCGTGGTCGGCACCTTGGGCGTCAAATAATTGATCGCGCCGTTGATGGTTTGCGGGCCGAATTGAGTCAAATCGGCGCCCTTGTAAATCTCGATGCCGTCGTAGCGTTCGATCGGCGGATGGTAGTAAATATCGTTGTCGCCGTAGGGCGCGAAGTTGAACGGGATGCCGTCTTCCAGAAACAACACCTTGGTGGAACGGAACGGGTTCTGGCCGCGAAAGGCGATATTCGGCCGCAGGCCAAAGCCTTCCTCGTCGCGCACGTAGACGCCGGGCGCCTTGCGCAAGGCCTCGTTGACCGTGAACACCTGGTCACGTTCCAAAGTATCTTTGCTGATCACCGCCGTGGAGCCGGAAAAGGTCGCGGCTTTCTCGACGCTTTCTTCGACTTCGACGCTAGTCAGCGTGTCGACGGCATGCTCGGCTGAAGGCGAATGGGCCTCGGGTTCGGCCGCCGCCACGCTCCCGGCCATCACACCCGCTAGCAAAGCCGGCAATAATCCATGTTGTTTGGGCATATGATTCACTTCGGATTGAATATTGATTAACAACGCATCCAAGCCCCGGCAGGCCGAAACTGAATACCGGGGCGCAATGTAACCAAGCCAACTGAATCGAAACTGAAAATCCCGGCGCTTTGAATCCGGTTTTAGCGATGCAACGGCAAACTCACCGTTACCAAAAAGCCGCCCAGAACCTTACTGCGGCCAAAATATATTGCGCCATGGTAGGTGTTGACGATGTCCGACACGATACCAAGACCCAGGCCATGGCCTTGCACCGACTCATCCAGGCGCCGGCCGCGTTGAGTCAGGTAGGCCAGATCTTCGTTTTGGCAACCGGGGCCGTCGTCGGCGACCCGAATTACCACCCCGCCTTCCAGCGCCAATTCGACATCAATCCGCTGCTTCGCCCATTTGCAGGCGTTATCCAGCAGGTTGCCGAGGACTTCCATCAAGTCTTCCCGGTCGAAATGCAGCAGTTGTTTGGGTGCGGTGACTTGAATATCCAGCGACTTGTCGGCGTAAATGGCGCGCAGAGTCTTTTTCAGGGCGATGATTTCGCTATGCGGGTTGAAAGCCGGCGCCGCCTGCTGGTCGCCGGCGATCCGCGCCCGTTTTAACTCGCGTTCTACGCAATGGCGGATGGCCTGGCTTTGCTCATCCAGGCGCGACCGCAAGTCAGGCCGGCCATCGAAATGCGGGTCTTCGCCGGTTCTTAGTAATAGCGCCATCGGCGATTTCAGCGCATGCGCCAGATTGCCCATCGCGGTGCGCGATTGTTGCAAGCGGCGCACCACCAATTCCAGCAAATGGTTGATTTCCTCGACCAGCGGTTGGACTTCGGCCGGCACCTCGCTGCCGATATGTTGCCTGCCGCCGCCGGCGACCTGCTCCAGTTCGGCGCGCACCGTGGCCAGCGGACGTAGCGCGCGCTGGATGTCCCAGCGCAGCAGGCCGATGGCGCTGAACAATATCAGCAGGGTCAAACCCAAATAAGCCACGCGAATGGCGGTGATGTCGTGGTCGACTGCCGATAGGTCTTCGGCCACGCTGATGTTGATCCGATGCCCGAAACGAACCGCGCCCAAGGTCAATACCAACAGCGGCGTTTGCTCGGGTCCGGCCGCATGGTAAAGCATCGACTGCTCAGGCCCGACGGCCTCGACCGCCAGCGGAAAATCCAGCAAAGACGGCGACGGGTAGGCCTGGGTATCGATCTTGATCTGGTAGTAGTGGCCGGACAAACGGCGGTTGTAGACCGAACTGATATGGAAACTATTGAAAGTGACTTGGTCGGCGTCGCTGTAGGCCAGAGATTCCAGCAGTGAGTAACCGTCGTCGGCCAGGCGGTTGGCCATCTGTTTTTCGGCGGCGCTGCGGATAATCCAGTCGGCGGCCAGCCAATGCAGGATGAAAATCGCCCCCAACACCGCGATCAGGCCACGGCCCAGGCGCTTGCGCAACGACATCATGGCTTTAGGCCGAACAGATAGCCTTGGCCGCGCCGGGTGTGGATCAAATCGTTGCCGACGATCTTGCGCAGACGTTTGACGTAAACTTCCAGCACGTTGCTGTCGGGTTCGGCCGATTCGCTGTAGACATGTTCGCCCAGTTGTCCCTTGCTCAACACCTTGCCGGCATTCAGCATGAAATAGCGCAACAGCCTGAATTCGATGGCAGTCAGCGACTGGGCCTCGCCACCGGCTACTGTGGCGGTTTGCTCGTCTTCGTCCAATTCGACACCAAACACCGTTAATTTGGACTGGTTGAAATGATGCACCCGCTTCAACACCGCCTGCAAACGGGCCAGCAATTCTTGAGGGTGGAAGGGTTTGCAGACATAGTCATCGGCACCGGCCTTAAAGCCGTCGACTTTTTCGTGCCAGGCATCGCGGGCGGTCAGGACGATAACCGGCATGTGGTTGCCGGCATCGCGCCAGCATTTCAGCACCTCCAGACCGGCCAGTTTGGGCAAGCCCAGGTCGAGAATCGCGGCATCGTAAGGTTCGGTGGCACCCAGGAACTCGCCCTGCGCACCGTCACTTGCGGTATCGACGACGTAGCCGGCACCGCGCAAATCGGCCGCCAGCGGCAAAGCGAAGGCTGGATCGTCCTCGATTAGTAGTAAACGCATAAATGCGTGAGTTACATCGCGTGCATTTTGTAGTCGACGCGGGGATAACCTTTTTTGTCGCGCGGATCGGCACTTTCCTCGGTTTCTTGAGCGTTGCGCTGTTGCGAAGACTTGGCAATCATCTGCTCCCAATTCTCGTAACGGGCATATTCCTTATCGCCGGCCGCTTTACGCTTCGTGAAATTGTCTTTCCCCAAGTCGATCAACTCTTTCGAAGTCTTACCGTCGATGAGTTGCAAGAACTCATCGTTATTCTTGATTTGCTCGCGCAATAACCAATAGGAAACCTCAAACGGCATACGTTCTGCTTCCGGCAAATGTTCTTTGATGTAAAAAACCGACTTCTGCGCAGTCTGTAAACTCCGGGCATTGATCTGATTCGCCTTGCTGCAAGCACCCATCAAGCATGCAAGCGATGCAATTAACACAATAGCCAAAACTCTCACATTTCCTCCTAATGACTACGCTGTAGCCCGTTCCCGTTATCACGGATAAAAATAAAGGACTCACTTTCGGACAAACCTAATCGGCCGCGAATTGTAGCATCATTAAGATAATTATTTTTTTAGTCTTACATCGAATGGAAATAGCGGGGTTAAGGCGGTGTTTCTGTCGAAACTGCCCAGTCGGGTTTTACGGGATTGCCAACGACAAGCCCGCAGGATAGGCAAGCAGGGCATTCGATGCTCAGAACATCATAGGCACCTTTGCGAAAAATCCGCTCGGCGTTTGCCTATCTCAACAATAGCTTTTCACCATCCGGCTTAATGGCACCACTTTAATTTTACCGGCATGTCCAGCCGAACCGAATGCTTCATAACGCGCCTGGCAAAGCGCCTGCATCGCGTCTCTGGCGGCTTGGTAAATCTTGCGGGCATCCAATTCCACGGCATGTTCCGGTTGGGCGACAAAGCGGCGAATCGCACCGGTGGACGCCATGCGTAAGTCGGTATCGATATTGACCTTGCGCACCCCGTATTTAATGCCTTCCACAATTTCCGCCACCGGCACACCATAGGTTTCCGGAATATCGCCGCCGTATTCGTTGATGATTTGCAGCCAGTCTTGCGGCACCGAGCTGGAGCCGTGCATGACAAAATGCATATTCGGCAGACGCTGTTGCAAGGTTTTTAAGCGGCTGATCACCAGCACCTCACCTGTCGGCGGCTTACTAAATTTATACGCGCCATGACTGGTGCCTATGGCCACCGCCAAGGCATCGATTCGGGTTTGTTTGACAAATTCCACCGCTTCATCGGGATCGGTCAGCAAGCGGCTGTGATCCGCATTCTGCTGATTTTCCAACGAACCCAGGCAACCGATTTCGCCTTCCACCGACACGCCACAGGCATGCGCCATGTTCACCACGCGGCGGGTCACCTCGACGTTATACTCAAACGACGCCGGGGTTTTCATGTCCTCCAGTAAAGAGCCATCCATCATCACCGAGCTAAATCCTGATTGAATAGCCTGGGCGCAAATGTCCGGCGATGGCGCGTGATCGCGGTGCATCACCACCGGAATATGCGGATATTGCTCGACGGCGGCCAAGATCAAATGCCGTAGAAACACTTCGCCGGCATAGCGATTCGCGCCGGCCGAGCCCTGCATGATCACCGGACTATCGCAGGCATCGGCCGCCTGCATGATGGCCTGCACTTGCTCCATGTTGCTGATGTTGAAAGCCGGCACCGCAAAGCTGTGTTCGGCCGCGTAATCCAAAAGTTGTCGTAAAGATATTAAAGCCACGCTTGGCTCTCCTTGGCGTTGTTATATTTAATTAGATGGCGTCTGACGGCATCTACACCGTCGGAACAAATAGGTTATCGGCTCACAAACTTTCCGCGTCGCGGCGAATAAGGCGCTTGTTTAAAGCCTGCCGGCTGATGCCCAGCAAACCGGCGGCGACCCCTTGATTGCCTTGGGCGCGTTGTAAAGCTTCGGCAATCAGTGACTCTTCGGATTCCTTCAGCGTCGGCAAGCGCTCCGGAAAACTGCCGGACGAGGCCGACATCCCGTCCATGACACTAGCATCGCCGGGCATCGGCATTTGCTCGGCAATGGCCTCCTTGAAACTCTGCAAGGACAGTACCCCACCCTGGCTACGGGCGACCGCATCGAAGGCCATGCCTTCCAGCTCGCGGATATTGCCGGGGAACGGGTAATTATGCAACCACTGAAACAACGCCGGCGGCAGGCTGGGCGCGGGCTTGCTCAGGCTGTCGGCGGCTTTTTCCACAAAATGCAGCGTCAGTTGCGGCAAGTCTTCCCGGCGTTCACGGAGCGGCGGCAGTTGGATATGATGGGTCCGCAAGCGAAAATATAAATCCTTGCGAAAACTGCCGAGTTCGACTTGCCGTCTGACATCGCAATGGGTCGCCACAATGATGCGCGCCCTGCTCTGCCGGGGCCGATCCGCGCCTATCGGGTAGAAGGAGCCGTCCTGCAACAAACGCAACAATTTGACCTGCGAAGCGATACTGAGGTCGCCGATTTCATCCAGAAACAGCGTACCCTCGCCGGTGCTGGCCAGCAATCCGTCACGGGCCCGTTCCGCGCCGGTAAACGAGCCCTTGGCATGGCCGAACAACGTATCGGAAAACAAGGTATCGTCCAGGCCGGCGACATTGACCGCCACCAAATCACCCGCGCGCCCGGACAAGCGGTGCAAGGCACGGGCAATCAACTCTTTGCCGGCCCCGGTTTCGCCGGTGATCAACACCGGTTGCGGGGAGGCGGCAATAGCTTCGATGTAGCGGAAGATAGCAAACATGGCCGGGCTTTGCGTGACGATGTCGGCAAATGCGCTGGGCTCATGGGGGCTGTTGGTCAGCATCCGCTCTTTCAGCGACAAAAATTCCGCGCGCAGCACCCGGCTTTCCACCGCCCGCCGCACCGCGGCCACCAGACAGCTATGCTCCACCGGCTTGAGTAAATAATCGCTGGCGCCGCTACGCATGCACTCTACAGCAATCTGCAAATCGTTGGTGGCGGTCATCATGATCACCGGGATTTCCGGATACTCGGCGGCTATCTGCTCCAATAAGGCCTTGCCGGACAGATGCGGCATGGTTAAATCCAGCACAATGACGCCGACGGGCCGGCTTGCCAGCAATGGTAATACCGTCCGGCTGTCGTCCAGCGTCAGCACCTCGGTAAATCCGGCACTCCGCAACACCAAACTGGCGCTGTGCAACAACTGCGCTTCGTCGTCCACCAACAAAATAGGCAGGTTGCCCAAGTCTTTACATTGCATGATTGTCTGCCATCGCCGGCCCCGGATTGACCTGAAAAATAACCCGCGCACAGGTGCCTTGCCCCGGCGCGGATGAAAAACTTAAGCTACCGCCTTGAGCGCGCAGCAATGAAGCACTGATCGCCAAACCCAAGCCGGTGCCGCCATTAGCCTGCTTCGTGGTAAAGAACGGGTCGCAGAGTTGTTGGATATGTTCGGCGGCGATACCGACACCTTCGTCCCGAACTTCCACACCCAACTGCCGGCCGTCATTCAACAGCTTGGTGGTAACGCTGACGGATTTTTCCTGGTCCGGGAGTGCTTCCAGGGCATTAATCAACAGATTGACCAACACCTGTTCCACCTGCTGCGGATTGCCGCGCAGCTCAGGCAAGCCCTCGGCCAAATCGGTTTTGAAATGCCGGGTTTTTTGTTCGATCAAATGCTTCAGTAAAGCCAGCGCCCGCTCCACCACCTCGTTAATCGCAAAAGATACCGGAGCCTCGCTACTTGGCGGGCGGGCATAGTTTTTCAGTTCGGCGACGATGCGTTCGATGCGTTTGGCGCCATCCCTGACATCGCGGATCAACACCGCCGCACTATTGCGCATTTCGCTGTAAGGCAAGCCGCCCAAGGAAAACTCGCCGGTCGCTTGATAATGCTCTTCCAACACCTCCAGCGCATCGCTCCAAATATCGGCAAGTAAGCCGGAATTAAACAGAATCAGTTGATTGGGGTTGTTAATTTCATGCGCGACGCCGGATACCAAAGTACCCAAGGCCGTCATTTTGTTGGCTTGAATCAGTTGCAGCTCTTGCTGGCGGGCCACCTGTTCCAGTTGCTTGCGTACACTGATGTCGCGGATGATCGCGGTCAAATAGCGCTCGGCGCCGCGCGTCCAACGGGATAGCGACAACTCGACCGGAAACGCGCTGTTGTTCTGCCTTAAAACCTTCAATTCCCGCATTGGGCTATTAAGTCGATTTGCGCCTTGTGCTTCCCCAGTTTCCGCGAAAAAGTCCGGCTCCGGGTGTGCCAGCAACTGCTGAAATGGCTGACCGAGTATTTGCTCTGCCGGAAAGCCAAACATCATCTGCGCGCCCTGGTTCCAGGACACGATATTGCCCTGCATGTCCACAGAAACAATCGCCTCATGCGCCGAATCGGTAATGGCGCGCAGCCGGGCTTCGCTTTCCCGCAACCAGGATTCGGCTTGCAAGCGTTCGTTGGTTTCTTGTTGCAAATTGGCGTGGGCCTTTCGTAACGCCAGCGTATTCGCCCTGAGCAGGACAAATTGATACAGCAAGTACGCCAGCAGGACGACGGCGACCAAATACAGCGCCAAACGATAGGCTTCGGCTTGTTGCTCCACGCTGCCGCTGTAATGGCGCAGAGCTTGTTGCAAATCATCGACCCGGCTAACGATAGGCTGAGCGATGATCTGCCGCAGCAAGGTATCCACCTTCGGCGACACGTCGATGATCAGTCGGCCGTGGTCGATCAGCACCCGATAGTCATCCGACTGCGCGGCCACTGCGGCCAGCCGATCAAGCTCCTGCTGAATTTCCACGGCCAGTTCCGGCTGCGGGCTGTCCATGAAACTAAACATCAAGCGCCATAAATTGCCCAGCTTGACGGCATCACCCGGCTTCGCGGCAGCGCGCAAGGTTTTACCGATTTCGTCGAAGGACATCACCGAATTGCGCAACAAGGCGTTATCGGATTTTAAGTATTCGATCTGCCCCAAGCGTTCCTGCACCGTTGCCGTCAGCTGGCCTGCCAATGTGCCCATGAGTTTTTCAGCATCAGCATTCGCCGGTTGCAATTCGGTTTGCAAACTCTGCGATAACCGCAGCAGCTCATGGCCGGCTTTGGTTAGCGCGTCGTAATTAGCCAGCAAGCCGGCGCGGGCCAGCAAAATATCGCGCATCAGTTCCGCATCGCGTAGTTCGATGATGCGCAGCGTGCTTTGCAGGCGGTTACGCCGCTCCAGTTCCGGGCTGGCGCTTTGTAACCAGAGATAGGTCAAGGCCAGCAACAGACCGGCGACGATCAATCTGGGCCGCCAGGAAATCACGGTCATGGCTTGGCTGATTGGCTGATTGGCTGGCGACCAAAGCCTTGCAGGCGTATTCCCCGGTCAATGTCTTCAGAAATTTGACGATAGTATCGCGCTGCTTCGCCGCCAGCCGCTTACCCAATTGATGCTCGGCCATCGTATCCACCGCCGCTTCCAGGGTAGCGGCGCGGCCGTCGTGAAAATAGGGCGCGGTGACGGCCACATTACGCAAGCTTGGCACCCGAAACACGCCGCGGTCTCTGTCGTTGCCGGTGACGCTGTAACGGCCCTCGTCCACCGGCTCTTGCAGCCCTTGCGGTGCGCCGAATACGCCGAACTTCTGGAATAGATTGCCGCCCAGATTGACACCCTGATGGCAGGCCACGCAGCCCAAGGCCTTGAACAAATGAAAGCCTTCCTGTTCGTCAGCGTCAAGCGCCGTGGTTTCACCGCGTAGAAAGCGGTCAAAACGGGCATTGGGCGTGACTAAACTGCGCTCAAAATGGCTCAAGGCGTCGACCACATTGGCTTTGGTCAAGCCGTCCGGGTAGATTCGGCTAAACGCATCGACATAATCCGGCACCGCGCGCAAACGCTCGATCAACTCCGGCCACTTGGCGTTCATGATTTTCGGATTAAGCATGACTTTTTCGGTGTGGGCTTCCAAAGTAGTCACGACCCCATCCCAATTAAAAAAGTAGTTGAACGACACGTTGAACAAACTGGGAGTATTGCGCAGCCGCGACGCCCCGTCCGCCGCTGCGGCGCGGACTTTGCCGTCCATGCCGCCGCTGTCCAGCGGATGACAACTGGCGCAAGAGCGCTGGCCTTGGTCGGAGAGTTTGGGATCGTGAAATAAGCGTTGGCCCAACACCACGCGCGGGGCATCTAAAGCCACTGTAAGCGGTAATGGCGCCAGCGGTTCCGGGGTTTGCGCCCGCGCGGCTATCGTTAAGGCCAGTCCCATGCCAACCGCTAAAAAAAGCCCAGGCATACTTTTTTGCGTCATGTTTACGTGTGTCAAAGCGTGGTTTACGAATCCGGTCTTCATTCTATCCTCGATTGAAATCAGGGTAAGGCTAAATTTCGTACTGGATCAACGGCCTTTTCTTTGGTTATCACGCTACATGTAAGCTTTCCGTTACTCCCCCTGAGACAAAAGTTGCTGAATAAGCCACTCTGTCAACCGCCCTCCGCCGCTTAATGACCGGCATCGCAGCGCTTTCCAGCACCTTTGCTGCAACTTTTGTCGCACCCACTCGCCGGCACAAATACGGAAAAACTAAATTCTAAATAAATGATTTTAAACGCTTATTTATAAAAAACTTTCTTGGCACGCTACTCGCATTGTTAGAGACAGAAGCTGCCAGCAGTTTCTTTATCCGAGACCAATTCTCAGCACTTTAACCCTTTTAGGAGTACCGACATGCAAAGCAAATTAATTCCCCTTTTGGCCGTTTCCACCTTGTTCGCCGCCAACGCCGACGCCGCAGCCTTCTCGTTCAGCACGGGCGGCCCGGATTACCGAATCGCCACCGGCGCGCAAGCCGGCGGCACCAGCCGGGAAATAGAATCAGCGGACGACTTTGTATTAACGCAACACACCCAATTAAATCAGGCCACGTTCACCGGTTTGCTCGCCAACGGCGCCACCCTTAGTGACATCGCCAATGTAAATGTCGAAATCTACCGAGTATTTGGTAAGGATTCCGTAAACCCGCCCTCCGGCCGCGTGCCTACCCGCGTCAACTCGCCTTCGGATGTAGCGTTTTTGGGCCGCGAATCGGCTGACAACTCCTTGAGCTACAGCGTCACATTACTAAACAGCAACGCCTTGGCCGGCAACTCGGTAATCAACGGCATTCATCCGCTGCCCAACCAAACCACCGGCGGCGAAGGCGCTGTTTCCGGGCAGGAAGTCAGATTTGACATTAATTTTAACGACGCCATCTCCTTGGCGGCCGACCATTACTTTTTCGTGCCGCAGGTGGAATTGAAAAACGGGAATTTCCTCTGGTTGTCGGCTGCTAAACCAATAGTCGGCGGCAGCGGCCCGTTCACGCCGGATTTGCAATCCTGGATACGCGACGGCAACCTGGACCCGGACTGGCTGAGAATCGGCACCGACATCGTCGGCGGCACCACGTTTAACCAAGCCTTCTCGGTATCCGGCGTTGCCGCCGTACCGCTGCCCGCTGCCACCTGGCTGTTTCTAAGCGGCATCCTGGGCGTCATGGGCTTGGGTAAACGCAAACAAGCCAGCGTTTAAATCGTCCTGCACTGCACTCCTCTCCTACCTGCCATGCCGTTAGCAAGCAAGTTGTTGGCGGCATGGTTTTTTTAGGCCGGTAACTCAGCCTTTATTTGCTTGCCACCACGTAAAAAAGCCGGCACTGGGCCGGCTTTTCTGAGCTTAAGCGCTTACTGCGCGAAAAAGCCGATTTCAGCGGGTGGCAACGGTTGCGGGTTCAAACTGACCATGGATAGCTTGCTGACCGCGCCACTAAACAAGTCGGGCAGCGGACCGGGTTTTGGCCCTTTCCAGAAACCGGGGTAAGTCGTACCGCACCAACCGCCGGCTACCTGTTGCAGTTCGTCCGCATTCAGAACCCTAAAATTTTGCGTTACTTGCGTGTTCATTTGACTGGCTCCTTTGAAATATCAATAAATTCCCACCGCTAAGAGGTGGTTCCAAACCGCGACTTGAACCGATCCGTGTCTAAACCAAGCCTTCATCCGCCTGCCGTTTTGGGCACACCCATTCAAATCGCAGATGCTCTTGGCCAGCGCCTCCGTTTGCTGGCCGGAGCCAAAATGCAATGCCTATTGCAATCTGACCGGCGACGACCACTGATCGGTCGGGTCGCAAACCCTTGCTGTTTGCCGGCATAAGCACTTTACAAGCCGCCCGCCCTTACATCTGTGGCAAATTACCGGCAGCCGGACGCAATAATCCACAGCATCCGCAATGACGCGCCTTTAAGTTTTGTTGGGGAATACCGCAGGGTTCATGAGCAGCGAGCCGGCTGTCTTGTACACCGGCCACATCGGCTGCACCCAGCACAGACCGGCTCAACGGACGATATAGCAACGGCCCATCGGTATAAACGCTCGGAAAAATGATTGAAGGCGGCTTTGCTGTTCAGGCTTTGAGCAAAACATCATGGCATGATGGCCCGCTCAACCATACCATCCGCCAGCTTTTGCTGTAATTGATTGGCGGCGGCGAGGCGGGCTTTTAGTTGGTCGCAGAGGGCCATCAGTTCTTCGACTTTGGCGACTATGCGGTGTTGTTCGGCTAGGGGTGGATACTCAACAATAAACGTCCAGAGTTTTGCAGAGACAAGTTTGCAAGTGCCATGGCTTGACCTATCCACAAGAGCTACGAATGAGTTTTTCATCGCTCGCATATAAAGAAGCGTGAATTCTTTAATTTCTTCTGGCAGAACCAACGCTTTCATATCTTGATTTATTGTGACCTCACTAGTTGTCAAGGCGACGGGAAATGAATGTGCGAGGATCATGCCGCGAACTACAACAAGAAGACTCCCGGCTGGAACTAGTTTGAGATTCGTTTCAGATATAGCGCTCTCACTAACATTATCTTCAGCGTCGTTAATGTAGAAGCGTTTCATGTCTTTCGGTGAAATCCAGGGTATATTTCCTACCCAATATTCTGGCTTAGCTTTGCTTGGCGTTGCACCGCTGTATATGTCACCTAATTTGCCAAGTGGAACTTTTGACCAACCAGCAGTAAATGATGCTGTGCTAGAAATGCCGTAGCGTTTGAGCAATTCGCTGGCCGGTTCGTCGTTTGGGTCTTGCGGCACCAGTTTGCCCATTACCGCCAGTTGCAGCAGGGTTTGCTTGAGGGCATCGATGCTGGCTTCGGTGGTGAACAAGGTGTCGAAATGCGCGGCGATGCGCTGCCAGTTTTCGGCAAAAGATTCCGTTCGTACCCTATAGGGCATAAATGCTGAGCTTGTCGAAGCATGAGCGGCATCTTTTGCTAATGGTCCTTCGACAAGCTCAGGATGAACGGTTGTGGAAGTGAGCGTGCCAAGCAAGTGGCTGACCAGTTTTTCATGGGCGTCGGCGGCGTTGATATGCCGGGTTTCCAGTTGGTCACACAGCGCCATTAACTCATCAACTTTGGTGGCGATGCGATGCTGTTCGGCAAATGGAGGTAGAGGTATAAAAAGTTCTCTGACTTTTTCTGAATTCAAATTCATGACAACAGCGCCTGCAGCCGCAGCTTTAAAGCGTGCAAATACATATGGTGAGGAAAGTAGTGAATACAGATAGTCTTTATTCAGGCTTTCGGGCGGGCTAATGCGTAACCATCCGTCATGGATGCAGCCTTCAATTTTAGTTATATAGGGGCGCCCAAAACTCATTGAGTTTGTTAGCAAGAAATCACCCGGATAAACCATCCTGGTTTTTGATAAGCCATCCCTAGTAATTTTTTCACTGGAGGATGTAATGTATTTTCCACCCTGTTCAGTATCTCCAATTTTGATCCAATTCAGGCCTTCTGGTGCATCCGTAAGAAAAGATTTTATTGGGCGAGGAGAACCGCCTCGCTCAATTCCGCATATTTCTCCAAACTGAACCCACTCCCAACCCTCCGGCAATTCAAACGGCTTTTCATCCTCAGAAATCGCTGCCGGCGGTTTGTCTTTATTGATCTTGCCCTCAGCAATCAACCTAGCCTTTTCCGCCTGTATCCGTTTCAGCAATTCACAGGCAGGCTCGTCGTTAGCATCTTGCGGCACCAGTTTGCCGCGCACGGCCAGTTCCAAAATCAGCTCGCGCAATTTCTTAATGCCATAGACACTGGCCGCCGTGCCGGCCCCTCGGCCCCGGCCTGACTTTTTAACGGTGTCGGCAGCGGTCCAGAGATCCAGGTGTTCGGTCAACAGTTGCTGAATGGCGCTCATACCTTTAAATATCCGCAAATCAGCCTGCATAGCCCCATGCTTTGAATTGCAGTTGAAGGTGAGGGTCATCCTTAAAGGCCTGGAAGTAAACGAATTCCGGAGCCAGATCTAAGCCATTCGGCCAGCTAATGGTGTCCAGTTCTTCATCCACTCTGAGTTTGGCAAACTCGGTTTTGTCTTGCAGCACCTTAAATACGCCAGCAGTGAGCGCAGAGGAGAGATCGGCCACGCCGGATTTGCCGTCATTGAACGTGACAGCGACCTTGTATTCGTCGAGATATTTAGCTTCATTAATATGCAGGAACATGGCGTTACTCCAAGGGTTCTATGGGTTTAGGTAATTGCGATTTGCGGCATAGCTCCCAGTCTTCCAACAATTCCGCCTGATGCAATTCATACCAATCCAATACGTGGCGCAAAGCGCGGCGTGGGAATTGGCCTTCTACTACGCCAGTATGAATGTTGACGGTAATTTCGTAATCGCCATATTTGGCGTGAAAGTGCGGTGGAGCATGGCCATTCCAGAACATGGAGATGACGACCCCCAGAAATCGACTAATGATCGGCATGGCTAATCTCGCTTTCCTGTAAATGCGGCAGTATGCATACCGGCATTTTCCAATATAGCCCGGTCGCGTTGCAATTCGGGTTGTCATTCTCTCCATGCCGTGGAGAGAATTGGGAATTCAAGATAAAACTGACGGAAATTCCAAAGATTTTGCGGTGAAAACCCCTTGCCGTATTCGGCGCTGAGTTTCTCCGATAATTGTTTTAGCGTTTGCTTGCCATATTCCGCACGGTGCGCACCGCCTTGTTCGTCGTCGATAATCAAGCGACCGATGTGCCAATAACTTTGCACCATGAGATCGTTGACAGTATGGCGTAGTTGTTGATGGGCGTGGTCGATGACCTGCCGGACTTGATCAAATAAAGGCTGAATATTCACCGGTGTATTCATCATGCCCTCCTGTCCGCTAACGCTTGTGCCAGTATATTTTTCAATTGCCCGCGCAAGGCAGCAATGTCGGCTTGCATGGTTTGGTATTGGGCCAGCAGTTGTTCGGGGTCGTGGATTTCCTGCTCGCCGACATGCGGGTTTTTGCAATCCAGGTTGTAGTTGCGGGCCTGGATGTCTGCCAGGCTGACTTGCCAGGCTTGCGGGTTTTCCACGCGCTGACTGAAACCATCCGCTTCACTGCCCCACCAGGCGGTCTCCGCCGCAAATTCTTCGATCTTCATCGGCTTGGTTTTGTTGTAGCTTTTGACGCCGGGCGGATAGGGGTGTTCGTAAAACCAGATGTTTTGGGTGGGCGTGCCTTTGCTGAAAAACAGCAAATTGGTTTTGATGCCGGTGTACGGCGCAAACACGCCGTTGGGCATATCGCCGAACAAATGCCGTTCCTGGGCTTTGTTGAAATCGACGCCTTCCTGAATTTTGTTGATGACTTGCCGGATCAACTGGCCGGATTTCATGTAGTTGTAGGCGTCTTCAAACACCGAACGGATGACGTAGGCGCGCTGGTCGCCGCCCTTGGCCGGCAGTTGCTGCAAGGAGGGGAACAGCTCGTTATCCAGGAACGATTTCAGCGCATCGCCGGTCATGCCTTCGGCATTGGCCGCCCAGTTACGCCAGCGGTACGGCTCCGGCAACGGCGATTGATAGTTGTCTTGCAATATCTCCCATTCGGTTTCGCGGTCGTCAAAGATTTTTAAAAACAACATCCACACCAATTGACTGAGGCGCTGGGCGTCGCCATCGACACCCACATCTTTGCGCATGATGTCTTGGATGGATTTAATGGTGGCGGAAATGCTCATAAATGGGGGCTTATCATGTCTGTTAAGAGGGATATTCTAAGGGTGGGTGGGCAAGTTTTTCTGCCCACGCGAATCGACTACAAAAATTATAAAAACCGGCGTTTACGCATACAGATGGGCTTCTAATTCTTGCAAAGCCGCCAGGTAGGCCGGCTTGCCGCCAAAGGCCGAGACCAGTTCACTGGCGGTACCCATGTTTTTGAACGGGTCCAGGGTGAGGATTTTGATGTCTTCAATATTTTCTATGCCGGTGTCGGCGTATTTTTCCAGCAGGGTTTCCAATACCTGGCGGGCCTGCCCGCCGTATTTGGCAAAGTAGTTACGCTTTTTGACCTGCTCGGCGCGCTCGCGACGGGTGAGCGGCGGTTGGTCAAAGGCGACGTGACAGATGAGATCGAAGGCGTCGAAATCCTTGCCGACTTCGTCAGCCAGCGGCTCCAGCAACAGGCCATGTTGTTCCAATTCTTGCAGGATGGCGGCTTTGCGTTCGGCTTTGGTCCAGCGGCGCAGGAAGTCATCGAGCGAGGCATAATCCTTGCGCACGGTGGAGCGCGTGTAATCCTTGAGCGATTCTGTGATCAGTTTGCCTTCCGGGCCGTAATACTGCACCCGTTCGGCAATCACATAGACGCTGACATCGCCGAGCACGTATTTTACTCGACGGTGTGGTTCGTCGTCGCCCTCGCCTGCTGAGGTATCGACGGTATTTTCGGTAGGTTCTGAATCGGGATGATCGGTTTCAGCGCCGGGATTGTCGTCCGGCGGCACGGGGGATGCGCCGCCTTCGGGCTGGTAAATCATCACCGGCTCGCCGTCGAAATCCTGGTCGGCAAACAGCTCGGTGGCTTTTTTGAAGTCCATGATGGTGAACCAGTATTTGTCGTAATCCTCGTTGATACGGGTGCCGCGACCGATGATCTGCTTGAACTCGGTCATCGATTTAATATGTTGATCCAGCACCACCAGTTTGCAGGTTTGCGCATCCACGCCGGTCGTCATCAGTTTGGAGGTGGTGGCGATGACCGGGTAACGCTGTTCGGGGTTGATGAAGTTATCCAGTTCGGCCTTGCCTTCGAGTTCATCGCCGGTAATGCGCATGACGTATTTGCGGCTTTCGTTGATTCGCTCCGGGTTCAGATTAACCAAGGCTTGGCGCATGCGCTCGGCGTGGTCGATGTCATCGCAAAACACGATGGTTTTGGCGTAAGGATCGGTGGCAGTCAGAAATTCGGTGATTTTCTTGGCGACCAGTTCGGTGCGTTTTTCCAGTACCAGGATGCGATCCATATCGATCTGGTTGTAAACCCGGTCTTCTATCAGTTGGCCATTTTTGTCGGTTTGACCTTTGCTGGGTCGCCAACCTTGCAGATCTTTGTCGATGTCGATGCGCACCACTTTGTAGGGCGCCAAAAAGCCATCTTCGATACCTTGTTTAAGGCTGTAGGTATATACCGGTTCGCCGAAGTAAAAAATACTGGATACGTCTTTGGTTTCTTTGGGCGTGGCGGTTAAGCCGACATGGGTAGCCGAGGAAAAATAGGCCAGAATTTCGCGCCAGGCCGAGTCTTCTGCTGCGCTACCCCGATGGCATTCGTCGATGACAATCAAATCGAAAAAATCGGGAGAGAATTGTTTGTAGATATTTTGCTCTTCTTCGCTGCCGGTGACGGCTTGATATAAAGACAGGTAAATCTCGTAACTTTTATCGACCTGACGCTTGCTGATTTTGGTCATCGCCGCAGCAAACGGTTTGAAGTCGTTGTTTTTGGTTTGATCCACCAAGATGTTCCGGTCGGCTAAAAACAGGATGCGTTTTTTCGCGCCGGACTTCCATAGGCGCCAGATGATTTGGAATGCGGTGTAGGTTTTGCCGGTGCCGGTGGCCATCACCAGCAAGATGCGCTGCTGTTGTTTCGCTACCGCTTCAACCGTGCGGTTGATGGCATTGGCTTGATAATAACGCGGCGCGCGGCCGGTGCCGTCATCGTAGTACGGCATTTCTACAGTATGGCGAGCGGCGTCTGTCTCCAAGCCTTTCCATTGGCAATAACGCCGCCACAGTTCGGCCGGCGACGGGAAGGCGTCCAGCGCCAGCCATTGCTCGGTCTTGTCGGACAGTCCGGTGCGATCATGCATCAGAAAGCCGTCGCCATTGGAACTGAATACGAACGGCACGCTGAGAGTTTCGGCATAACTTAGCGCTTGCTGCATACCGGCACCCACACTGAGGCTGTTGACCTTGGCCTCAATGACGGCCAGTGGCATATTCGCTTGATGGTAGAGGATGTAATCCGCGCGTTTTTGTTCACCGCGCGTATGCAGTTTGCCGCGCACGATAATGCGGCCTTTGGTGAAACCGACTTCTTCCCGAATCTGGCTGAGCAAATCCCAGCCGGCGGCCGTTAGGGCCGGCGTGATAAATTTGCTGCAGATGTCACGTTCGCTGAGGTTTTTTTTGTTATTCATTTTCGGGAAAAATCCTTGTAAACCTTTGAATAAGTCCTGACTCGCCGCTGATGAAAATATCCCTGTACCTAAAACTGCAACCTCAAGTTTGGCTGAGTCTGAAGCGCTGAATATTATCTTAAAATCCCTACGACGTGCTGTGTGGGTGGCTGCGCGCTAGAGGCAGTGGCAAAGCATAGGCTATTCACATGGAAACAATCAACGGTTTTGCCAAGCCACGCAATTGCCTTCATCGCTCGCTTGGACGACTCTAACTTCGGCATTCTAAATTCACGCTTTCACGAATTATGGGCTTTAGAGCAACTGCGAGGTGCGATTAGCGCATTATCCACTGCTAAAAAGCTCGCTGTGTAGTATGGCCTTTGTGAAAACCCGGCAGAAAGTCTTGGTGGCCGCAAATTGGAAGATGATTTCAATGTGCTGCACGATATCGATACGTTTGATCCGTTTCTTGAGTCAATATGCGATGACTTACAGCCCGCCATGTAATCCGGCGGCCCTTTGAAATCGAGTGACTTAGAAATCGATGATTAGTGATTCATTACATCCCAAGAAGATTCCAATACCAAAGGGAGTGCCGACTTGTCAGCCACCCCATGGTGGTTATAATACACACCATGAATAGCAGGCAACTAATCAAGCTACTTGAAGATGATGGGTGGACGCTGCGTAGCGTTAAAGGCAGTCATCACATCTTTGTTCACCCGGTTAAGCCGGGGCATTTGACGGTGCCGCATCCAAAGAGCGATTTAGGCAAAGGGTTGGTAAACAAGCTGTTAAAACAAGCGGAGTTGAAGGTATGAGATTTTTTGTTGCGATAGAACCAGGTGATGAGGATCATGCTTTTGGCGTAGTGGTGCCCGATTTGCCGGGTTGCTTTTCGGCAGGCGACACCCTGGACGAGGCATTCGAAAACGCGAAAGAAGCCATTGATCTATGGTGCGAAACAGTTATCGAAGATGGTGCAATGATTCCACCCGGCAAAACGCTAGCGGAACACCAAGCAAACCCAGAATTTGCCGGATGGGTGTGGTCTATCGTAGAAGTGCCGGTAGAACGGTATTTAGGCCCCGCCGAGAAGATCAATATTACATTGCCTAAGCTGTTGCTGACTCGTATTGACGAATACGCCAAAGCTCATGGCGCTACCCGTTCCGGATTCTTGGCTCAAGCCGCGCGGCAGGCGATGCGTTAAGCCTTATCCTTGTTTTCGGAACGGTATCACTTGAGCCCCGGCCGTCAAGCTATCAAGGTAATCAACCCAGCTCTACATCCGCCGCCGCTCTTCTAGGTATTACCATCGATTATAGGCAGCCCTTACCTGGTCAAATGGAGTCTGAGCCAATTGTCGTTCAATAGCATCCGGTGACCAACCTTGTTCATTTAGCAGGGTTGATGCCGTGGTTCTGAAGCCGTGCGCTGTCATCACGTCTGAATCATAACCTAACGATTTAAGTGCCGTTCTGATAGTGTTATCCGACATTGGCCGTCCATCGCCCCGACTTGACGGAAAGACATACTGGCCGCCACCCGTGAGCGGTTGGACGGCTTCCAGTAAGTCAACAGCTTGGTTTGATAGCGGCACGATATGATGAAAGTCTGTTTTAGACACATAGGGCCGCCATTCCCGCGCCACTAGGTCAACATCAGCCCAAAGCATTTGTCGGATTTCGCCGGGCCGTTGAAACATTAGAGGCGAAAGCCTGAACGCCGATTGCACAACAAAGGTTCCCTGATAGTTTCTTATATCCCTGAGCAATTGCGCCACAAGTTTTGGGTCGATGATTGCAACTCGGTGTTTAACCTTTTGCGCAGGTATCTGTTTGGCGACGGATTGCGCCGGGTCGTAGTCGGTAAAGTTGTGGACAATCGCATAAGCAAAGATCGAACTGATTTTAGCGTGGAGCCGGTGGGCCGTTTCAAGCTGCCGTTTATCAACATCGGCTTTAGCACTGCCAATATTTCAGACGATTTGACTTCCTTGATTGGCTTATTCCTTAACCGCCATTTTGTTACCTTTTTTCAGGCACTATAGGCTCGGTAGCAAAAAAGTAATATTTTTAGTTGTATATGTCGCTGGACAATAAAAAACCCGCTAAGCCAGATAACTTACGGGTTTTTGTACTTCTTTGGATTTCTTAAAATCCTTGTTTGGTACCGACGGGCGGACTTGAACCGCCACGACTTGCGTCACCACCCCCTCAAGATGGCGTGTCTACCAATTTCACCACGTCGGCTTTATTTGTTGCTAACTTATTTTGCCGCTGGCTTTTCGACTTCTTTAATAGCCGGCGCTGCAGGCAAAGTCGCATCCTGGATCGGCAAGCTGCCGTCTGCCGGCATGCCTTGCGTTAACGGTACATCAGACTTAACGGGTTCAGCAGCAGGTGTCGAATCCAATATGACGTCGGTTTTTTTACCTTGATAGCCGCTTAAGACGGCCAAGCCTAAGCTGGTAATAAAAAATAAGGTGGCGAAAATAGCCGTGGTTCTGGACAAAAATGAGGCAGAACCTTGCGCGCCGAATACCGAACCGGACGCGCCGCCGCCAAAAGTCGCGCCTGCATCAGCGCCTTTTCCTTGTTGCATCAGGACTAAGCCAACGATGCCTATACCCAGAAAGATGTGAATAATTATTATAATTTGGTACAACATAAAGACCTTAATCGGATGAAACTAAACCGAATGGCAAATTTGTAGGAAGCCTTTTGCATCCAGCGATGCGCCACCCACCAAACCACCATCAATGTCGGGCATCGCAAACAAGCCTTTTGCATTATCTGGCTTGACGCTACCGCCGTATAAAATTTGTACTTTTTCAGCGATTACCGGATTTCTATCGGCAATCCGTTGACGAATATACTTGTGTACTTCTTGCGCTTGCTCGTCGGTCGCCACTTTGCCGGTGCCGATAGCCCAAACCGGTTCGTAAGCGATGACAGCCGTTTCAAACGCTTCGATGCCTGCGGCGGCAATCACAGCGTCCAGTTGCTCGTCAACCACTTGGAAGGTTCTGTCTTGCTCACGCTCTTCCAGGGTTTCACCAACGCACAGCACAGGCACTACACCTTTGCTCAAGGCTTGGCAAAAACGTTTGGCGACCGATTCGTTAGTATCGCCGTAGTAGCTGCGACGCTCGGAGTGACCCACCAATGCATATTTGCAGCCGACTTCGCTCAGCATTGCTGCTGATACTTCTCCGGTATAAGCACCGGATGCTTGGTCGGCAACATTTTGCGCGCCCAATGCGATAGGGGATGCAGCCAATACGTTACGAATATCTGACAAATAGACGAAAGGAACGCAAACCGCGACTTCCTGCTGAACGTCACCTAGACCATCAGCCAAAGCTTGAGCAAGTTTTTGCCCATCTTCCCGAGAGCCGTTCATTTTCCAGTTACCCATAATCAAAGACCGACGCATTACATCCTCCGAGCTAAATAAGACCGCATATAATATCGAGTTAAGCCTTTTAGTTCAAGCCGGAATAGCTTTCTTGACATCGGCCGCCAGTTGGTTGGCAAACTTGACCACCTCGTCTTGATCTACACCTTCCACCATCACTCGGATCAATGGCTCGGTGCCGGAGGATCGCAGCAACACTCTACCTCGTTCACCCAGTTTTTTCTCTACTGCGTCCACGGCTTTTTTGATGCTGTCGATCTCTTCGATTTTGACTTTTTTATCGGTTTTGACGTTAATCAGCACTTGCGGGTATTTGCTCATACCGGATTTAAGCTCGTTCAGGCTTTTGCCGGTACGTTGCATTTCCGCCAACACTTGTAAGGCGGAAACAATACCGTCGCCCGTGGTGGTTTTATCCAGACAGATAATATGTCCGGAGCCTTCGCCACCGAGCATACCTTTGTGCTCAGATAACATTTCCATCACATAGCGGTCGCCTACTTTGGCGCGCAGCAGAGGCACGCCGACGGCTTTCAGCGCATGCTCCATGCCAAGGTTTGACATCAGTGTACCAATCACGGGCCCAAACAATTTGCCTTCTTCCAAACGTGATTTGGCAATGATGTAAATCAACTCGTCGCCATCGACAATTTCACCTTTGTGATCGACCATGATAATCCGGTCGCCGTCGCCATCCAGCGCTATTCCCAGATCGGCGCGGAATTCCAGCACTTTGGCAGCCAGATTTTCCGGCTTGGTAGCACCGCATTCGTCGTTAATGTTCAAACCGTCCGGGTCGGCACCGATGGTGACAACTTCGGCTCCCACTTCGCTGAAAACATGCGGTGCGATGTGGTAGGTCGCACCGTTGGCACAATCGATAACAATCCGCATGCCTTTAAAATCCAAATGCGGCGGCACGGTTGCCTTGCAAAACTCAATATAACGCCCGGCCGCATCGCTGACCCGTTTGGCTTTACCCAGTTTTGCCGATTCCACCGTAGTCATCGGCGCATCCAGATACTGTTCGATCTGGTGCTCCACGTCATCCGGCAATTTGGCGCCATCCACCGAGAAAAACTTGATACCGTTGTCATAGTACGGATTGTGAGAAGCACTGATGACAATGCCGGCTTTTGCTCTCAAAGTACGAGTCAAGTAGGCAATACCAGGCGTGGGCATAGGCCCCAATAAACGGGTATCCACACCCGCCGCCGACAACCCAGCTTCCAACGCTGATTCGAACATATAGCCGGAAATGCGCGTGTCCTTGCCCACCAACACGAAACCACTGCCTTCCTTGGCAAAGACTCTGCCTGTCGCCCAGCCCAGTTTTAGCATGAAGTCGGCAGTAATGGGGTACTCACCGACTTTGCCGCGGATACCGTCAGTGCCAAAATATTTTTTTGCCATACTCAATTTCTCTTAACTAAATCCCAAAAAAAAGAGAGGCCGGAGCCTCTCTCGCTTTTGCCGTTACAGCATCAGCCTTGCTCGGCTGCGCCTCCGATTGATGGGTCGGTATCTTTTTGATCCCAATGATCATTTTTGATGCCACCACTGGAAGACGGCGTATCGTCCTCCCAACCTTTTGGCTCTCTCACCGGTTTTCTTTCCATTAAATCATCGATCTGATATTTATCGATGGTTTCGTACTTCATCAAGGCATCTGCCATTGCATGCAGAATATCTTCGTTTTCTTTCAGAATCGTTTCCGCTCTTTCGTAATTTCTATCAATGATAGACCGGATTTCTTCATCAATGGTGTGTGAAGTCTCTTCCGCAACCGATTTATGCTGGGTGACTGAGCGGCCCAAGAAAATTTCGCCTTCTTCTTCGCTATATGCCAATGGGCCAAGACGTTGCGACAAGCCCCATTTGGTCACCATGTTTCTGGCTAACTCGGTGGCACGCTCGATGTCGTTGGAAGCACCGGTAGACACTTGTTCCCAGCCGAAAATCAATTCCTCGGCAATCCGGCCGCCGTACAAGCTGGAAATCATACTATCCAGCTTACGCTTGCTAGCACTGTATTGATCGCGCTCAGGCAAGAACATGGTTACACCCAACGCACGGCCACGCGGCATGATGCTGACTTTATAGACTGGATCGTGCTCAGGAACCAAACGACCGACGATAGCGTGACCGGCTTCGTGATACGCGGTCATTTTCTTTTCTTTCTCGTCCATCACCATGGAACGTCTTTCCGCCCCCATGATCAGTTTGTCCTTGGCTTTTTCCAAGTCCACCATGCTGACTAAACGCTTGTTGTAGCGCGCGGCGAACAAGGCCGCTTCGTTAACCAAGTTGGCTAAGTCAGCACCGGAAAATCCTGGCGTACCTTGGGCGATATATTTGATTTTGACGTCATCCGCCGCAGGGACTTTTTTCAAATGCACATTAAGAATTTGTTCCCGACCTCTGACATCAGGCAATCCAACTACCACTTGACGGTCGAAACGGCCTGGACGCAACAACGCTTTATCCAACACGTCGGAACGGTTGGTTGCCGCGATAACGATAATACCTTCGTGACCTTCGAAGCCGTCCATCTCAACCAACAACTGGTTCAAGGTTTGTTCGCGCTCGTCGTTGCCACCGCCCAAACCGGCACCACGTGAACGACCAACCGCATCGATCTCGTCGATGAAGATGATGCACGGTGCGTGTTTTTTAGCTTGTTCGAACATGTCGCGCACCCTGGAGGCACCAACACCGACGAACATTTCCACGAAGTCCGAACCGGAAATAGTGAAGAACGGCACTTTGGCTTCGCCGGCAATCGCTCTGGCCAACAAAGTTTTACCGGTACCTGGAGGCCCCACCATCAAGGCACCGCGCGGTACTTTACCACCCAGTTTCTGGTATTTTGACGGGTCTTTAAGGAAGTCGACCATTTCTTCGACCTCTTCCTTAGCCTCGTCGCAACCTGCCACGTCGGCAAACGTCACCTTATTTTGATCCTGGTCCAGCATACGCGCCTTACTTTTACCAAAGCCCATCGCACCGCCGCGACCACCGACGCCGCCGCCTTGCATTTGGCGCATGAAGAATACCCAAACTGCAATCAGCAACAAAATCGGACCGAATGACACGAAGATTTGCATCAGCATGGACGGCTCTTCGGGAGGCTGAACGGATATTTCCACACCATTAGCCAACAGATCGTCGATCAAATGCGGATCGTTAGGCATATAAGTCTTAAACTTATCACCGGAGACCATTTTGCCTTTGACAGTATTATCGGAGATCGCAACCTGCTGAACTTGTCCTGCTTTGACAGCGTCGATCAATTGCGAGTACGAAAAAGTCGCGTCGCTACGAATCGCCCGCGACCCGAAACTGTTGAATACAGCCATCAACACTACGGCGATGACCACCCACAAAATTAAATTTTTAATCATATCGCTCAAGTTACGCGCTCCGGCCTGGAATGGCCTCAAAATTTAAAAACCGAGTAATTGTATCAGGACTACTCGCATCCCACCGCCATCATAGCCCTATGAACGGCGACTTTCGCAGTTTTATTTAAAACCTTTCGCCAAAATATACACTTCGTTACTTCTGGGCCGCGAAGCTTTCGGCTTTCTAATCACCACACTGCTGAACTGCTGACGCACTTGATTATAGTATTCATCAAATCCGGCGCCCTGAAACATCTTGATCAAAAACGTCCCACCCTTAGCCAGTATATGTTGCGCGGCATCCAGGGCCAATTCGCCCAAGTAAATCGCCCGCGGCTGATCCATTTCCCGACTACCACTCATATTGGGGGCCATATCCGACAATAACAAGTGAACCGGTTCGCCATCAAGCACTTTATATAGCTGCTCCAGCACCTCGTCTTCCCGGAAATCGCCTTGAATAAAATCGACGCCATCAATAGGATCGATAGCCAACAAATCCAGCGCAATCACCTTATTTTTTTTACCGACGATTTTACTAACATATTCGGACCACCCACCCGGTGCAGCGCCTAGGTCAACTATATTAATACCAGGTTTTATGATTTTGTCTTTTTCTTGGATTTCTATCAGCTTGAACACTGCGCGAGAACGGTAGCCCATGGCCTGCGCTTTCTTGACATACTCGTCTTGGAAATGTTCCTGCATCCACTGCTGGCTACTTTTGCTGCGTGCCATATTTTCTATTCGTGTAAAATTGCTGGGTTTTTAAAGTTTAAGGAAACAGAGTGAATCCTATTCAAAAGAAAAAGCTGAAAGCTGAAGCTCACCCGCTCAATCCTGTGGTGATTATCGGCCAGGCCGGTTTGACCGAAGCAGTTATCAAAGAAATTAATGTAGCGTTGGACGCTCACGAGCTGATCAAAGTCAAAATTCGCGCAGAAAGAGACGAGCGTGCCACTATCAGAGAACAAATCTGCGCGCAAACCAAGGCCGAACTGGTGCAATCTATTGGCCAAATAGCCGTTATTTATCGTTTGAACCCCAAGAAATAAACTCAATGGGGAGGCATGCCTCCTCCCCATTACCAATCAACTTAAATATATTGGACCGAGAGAATCTCGTATTCGATATTGCCGCCCGGTGCTTTTACCGTCACCACGTCTTCCACTTCTTTGCCGATTAATGCTCTGGCAATCGGCGAACCCACGGAAATGCGGCCTTCCTTGATGTTGGCTTCGTCTTCGCCGACGATCTGATAGGTCACTGTCTTGCCGGAATCGAGATCTTCGATTTCCACTGTCGCCCCGAACACGACCTTGCCGTTGGCTTCGGTTTTTGTCACATCAATGATATTGGCGTTAGATAACTTGCCTTCGATTTCAGCGATACGGCCTTCGGCAAAACTTTGCTGTTCGCGCGCCGCGTGGTACTCGGCGTTTTCTTTTAAATCGCCGTGGGCACGTGCTTCAGAGATGGCCTGAATGATGCGCGGTCTAACCACAGTTTTAAGTTCTTCCAATTCGGCGCGCAATTTATTGGCACCCACCACTGTCAGTGGAAATTTTTGCATTTACTGCTCCCCTTTTGAATTCAAATTCATCCGTTAAAATGTTTTATGCAAGTCTTGCAGACAGTTCACGTCGCCGGCATCGAGTTCGCCCAAGGCATAACAAGCGGCACGCGCACCCGCCATCGTCGTGTAATAGGTCACTTTGCGCTGCAAGGCTTCGCGGCGCATGGTAAACGAATCGGCCACGGCTTTAACGCCTTCGGTCGTGTTGACGATCAACTGCACCTCGCCGTTTTTGATCATATCCACAGTATTGGGCCTGCCTTCGTTGACCTTGAAGATTTCCTTGCAAGGAATACCGGCTTCTTTCAATACCTTGGCAGTACCGCGAGTCGCCACAATCTCGTAATTTTTGTCGATCAGCATTTTAGCCAGTTCCGGCAGCTTAGGTTTGTCGGCATCACGGATACTGATTAACACCTTGCCGCTGTGACTCAAATCCACACCACACGCGCGTTGCGATTTGGCAAACGCTTCGCCGAAGGTCTTACCGACGCCCATGACTTCACCGGTCGATTTCATTTCTGGTCCCAACAGCGGATCAACGCCGGGGAACTTAATGAACGGGAATACCGCCTCTTTCACCGAGAAATATTCGGGAATACGCTCTTCGGTAATGCCCTGCTCTTGCAAGGATTTACCGACCATCACCCGCGCGGCAATTTTCGCCAGCGGATAACCGGTGGCTTTGGACACGAACGGCGCGGTACGCGAGGCACGCGGATTCACTTCCAGCACGTAAATGGTTTCGCCCTGAATCGCGAACTGGGTATTCATCAGACCGCGTACACCCAGCGCTTCGGCCATTTTCGCGACTTGCGCACGCAGTTGATCCTGCATATGCGCCGGCAAATCGTAAGGCGGCAACGAACACGCGGAGTCACCGGAATGCACACCGGCTTGCTCGATATGTTCCATCAATCCGCCGATCAGCACGGTTTCGCCGTCGTAAATCGCATCAACGTCCATTTCCACCGCATCGTCCAGAAATCTATCCAGCAATACCGGCGAATCGTTGGAGACACTGACCGCTTCTTTCATGTAGCGACGCAAACCTTCTTCGTTGAACACGATCTCCATCGCCCGACCACCCAACACATAGGATGGGCGCACGACCAAGGGATAACCGAGTTCGCGAGCCGAATTAACGGCTTGCTCGACCGAACGTGCAGTGGCATTGGGTGGTTGCAACAGATTCAAACGCTCCAGCAATTTCTGAAAACGCTCGCGATCTTCAGCCAAGTCGATAGAGTCCGGCGAAGTACCGATAATCGGCGCACCAGCAGCTTCCAAGGCCCGGGCCAGTTTTAACGGCGTTTGCCCACCATATTGGACGATGACACCCTTGGGCTTTTCCAGTTCGATGATTTCCAGTACGTCTTCCAGCGTCAAAGGCTCGAAGTACAAACGGTCGGAAGTATCGAAGTCGGTAGAAACGGTTTCCGGGTTACAGTTGACCATGATGGTTTCGTAACCATCTTCGCGTAGCGCCAACGCGGCATGCACGCAGCAATAATCGAACTCGATACCTTGGCCGATCCGGTTTGGGCCGCCACCAAGAATGATGATTTTTTCCTTATCGGACGGATTGGCCTCGCATTCCTGCTCGTAAGTCGAATACAGATAAGCCGTATCGGAAGCAAACTCCGCCGCGCAAGAATCGATGCGCTTATAAACCGGACGCACGCCTTTTTTGTGACGGACGCTGCGCACTTCCGATTCTTTGGTTTCCAACAGTTTCGCGAGGCGTCTATCAGAGAAGCCTTTACGCTTCAGCCGCAACAACTCGCCCGGCTCCAGGGTCGCCAGGGTTTTGGTGGACAAGGTTTTTTCAGTATTAATCAGATCCTCGACCTGCGCCAAGAACCACGGATCTATTTTCGACGCCTGATGAATGTCTTCAAAACTCAAACCGCTACGGAAGGCATCCGCCAAATACCAGAGGCGTTGCGGACCGGGATAGCGTAGTTCTTTGAGAATGGTGTCTTCGCTATTAGCATCGTTCAAATCGGCAATTTCATCCAGACCATCGACACCCACTTCCAAGCCACGCAAAGCTTTTTGCAAAGACTCCTGGAAGGTGCGGCCAATCGCCATCACCTCGCCGACCGACTTCATTTGCGTGGTCAGCCTGTCATTAGCTTGCGGGAATTTTTCAAAGGCAAAGCGCGGCACTTTGGTAACCACATAATCGATGGACGGCTCGAACGACGCAGGCGTAGCACCGCCGGTGATTTCGTTACGCAATTCATCCAGCGTATAGCCCACCGCCAATTTGGCCGCGACTTTGGCAATCGGGAAACCGGTGGCCTTGGAGGCCAAGGCCGACGAACGCGAGACACGAGGATTCATTTCGATGACAATCAAGCGGCCAGTGTCGGGATTGATGGCAAACTGTACGTTGGAACCGCCGGTATCGACACCGATTTCCCGCAATACCGCCAACGAAGCGTTACGCAGGATTTGATATTCCTTGTCGGTCAGGGTTTGCGCCGGGGCTACGGTGATCGAATCACCGGTATGCACGCCCATAGGGTCGAAATTTTCGATTGAGCAAATGATGATGCAGTTATCTTTGGAATCCCGCACCACTTCCATTTCAAACTCTTTCCAGCCCAAAATCGATTCTTCGATCAACAATTCGCTGGTCGGCGACAGATACAGGCCGCGCTCGCAAATTTCGATGAATTCTTCGCGGTTATAGGCAATACCGCCGCCGCTGCCGCCCATCGTGAACGAGGGCCGAATCACGGTGGGATAACCCACTTCTTCCTGCGCCGCAAAGGCTTCTTCCATGCTGTGTGCGACTTTGGCTCTAGACACTTCCAAACCAATGCGCGCCATCGCTTCATTGAACAGCGCACGATCCTCGGCCATGTTGATGGCTTCTTTGGTCGCACCTATCATTTCCACGCTGTATTTTGCCAATACGCCGTGTTTGTCCAGCGCCAGCGCACAGTTCAGCGCGGTCTGGCCGCCCATGGTCGGCAACACCGCATCGGGACGTTCTTTTTCGATGATTTTCTCAACGGTCTGCCAGTCGATAGGCTCGATGTAAATCGCGTCGGCCATATCCGGGTCGGTCATGATCGTCGCCGGATTGGAGTTGACCAGAATAACCCGGTATCCCTCTTCCCGTAGCGCTTTGCAAGCCTGGGTGCCGGAATAATCAAACTCGCAAGCCTGACCGATGACAATCGGTCCTGCGCCCAGTAATAAAATCGATTTTATGTCGGTTCTTTTTGGCATATCACTCTGTATAAAACTTAAGCTGAACGAGGCTGGTTCATCAAATCGATGAAATCGTCGAACAAGGACTCGACATCTTGCGGGCCGGGACTGGCTTCCGGATGCCCCTGAAAGCTGAAGGCCGGCACGTCGGTGCGGGCGATGCCCTGCAAACTGCCGTCGAACAGCGATACGTAGGTGGCTTTCAGGTTGGCGGGCAAAGAGTCGGCGCTAGCGGCAAAACCGTGGTTTTGGCTGCTGATCATCACCCGGCCGGTTGCCAGTTCTTGCACCGGATGGTTGGCACCGTGATGGCCGAATTTCATTTTCTCGGTTTTCGCGCCGCTGGCTAAAGCCAATAACTGATGGCCCAAACAAATACCGAATACCGGCACTTTTTTGTCCAGGATGGTTTTGATCGCTTCGATGGCATAGGTGCAAGGCTCCGGATCGCCAGGACCGTTGGATAAAAACACGCCGTCGGGATTCATTGCTAACACTTCGGCGGCGGGCGTTTTGGCCGGAACGACCGTGACCTTGCAACCGCGGTTGGCCAACAAACGCAGGATATTGCGCTTGATACCGAAATCGTAAGCCACTACATGCTTGGTCAAATCAGGCGCTTGTTGATGACCTTCACCCAGCTTCCAGACGTTTTCGGTCCAGACATAGGCTTGGGCGGTAGTCACTTCCTTCGCCAGATCCATACCTTTCAAGCCTGGAAAGCCTTCGATGGCCTGTTTCGCAGCGTCTAAATCAACCGACTCACCGGCCATGATGCAACCGCGTTGTGCGCCTTTGTCGCGCAGCAAGCGGGTTAATTTGCGGGTGTCGATGTCGGCAATTGCCACCACGTTGTGCTCGCGCAGATATTCGGGCAGGGTTTTCGCGTTACGCCAGCTGCTGGCCAGCAAAGGCAAATCCCGTATCACCAGGCCGCTGGCAAACACTTTGACAGATTCGTCGTCTTCAGGATTAGTACCGACATTACCGATGTGCGGATACGTCAATGTGACGATTTGCCGTGCGTACGACGGATCGCTGAGAATTTCCTGATAGCCGGTCAGTGCCGTGTTAAAAACCACTTCTCCCACGGAACAGCCGTCGGCACCTATCGAAATGCCGTGAAACACCGTCCCGTCTTCTAGTACCAGTAATGCAGGTTTGTTCAAGATTGGCCACCTTAGATGTAGAAAACGGGATAAATCTTGCGATTCATCCCGTTCCTGATAGATAAAAACTTAGGTGATTTTACGAAATTATGGCTGTTTGGTCATTAACAATTTTCTAACTTGGTGCGTCACCGAGATTCCACTGTTTCACAAAGACACTGTATTTATTGCCAATTCCGCCTTATCCGAGCTGCCCGGGCGCCAGCAGCCACTGCACCGGGCTGTGTAAGGACAACAGGTTCAGTCAATGTTCGAATTTGCCGATTTCGGCTTGCAGTTTTTCTTGCTGCGCCGCCGTCAACAGCATAAACACGTCATGATCAAGCTTGGATTTTTCCAAGGCCATCTGCTGATGCATCGCCGCAGATTTCTCAAGCAACGCTTTGGCCTTTTCCTCATTGTAATCCGCGGAAAAGCTCAAAGCGTGCAATTCGGCTCGTAGCGCATGCTCGTCTTTAAATCGGGCCTGGCCGTCACCGAATCGGGTTTTCATTAAATTCTTGATATCCGCTTCCTGCTTTTCGCTGAGATCAAGATTTTTTAAAAATCTCGGCAAATGTTGCTCGCCGTCCGCCTCGCCAAACCTATGCATCGGCGGTTTCCCGCCGCCGTGGTGCCCGCCGTGCGGCGGCTCAGCCATTGCAGTTAGGGGTAACAAGCCAAGCACTAACACTAATTTTTTCATAACACTCTCCACAAAACGATGATAAATCCAAGGACAAAACTTGTTCAATTTCGTCGTAGCCAGTATTTCAAATCAGAGGTTAAGTGCTGTTAGTGCCGTGTAAAATCAGGTAAACCCTGCTGGTTGTCTACGGAAGCCGCGGCTATGATGATGAACACACAGCCAACGAGCGAGAACCATGCACAAAGTGTTAATTATCGATGACGATGTCGAACTGGCGGGATTATTCCGAGAGTATCTAACGCAGGAAGGTTTTAATGTGGACGTCAGCCATACCGGCGCCTCCGGACTGCAACATGCCCTATCCGGCGAATATCAATTAGTCATTTTGGACATCATGCTGCCGGATATCAAAGGCACCGAGATATTGACGCGCATCCGCCTGGAAAGCCGGGTGCCGATACTGATGTTTACCGCCAAGGGCGATGACGTGGACCGCATCATTGGCTTGGAATCCGGCGCCGACGATTACGTCCCCAAGCCCTGCACGCCCAGAGAACTGGTTGCCAGAATTCGGGCTATTTTGCGCCGAACCCAGCCCGCCGCCAGTCTCTCGCCGGGACCGATTGTGGCCGGGCCGCTGCAACTGTGGCCGGAAAAACGCAAAGCTGCCTGGTTTGAACAAGACCTGGACCTAACCAGCACCGAGTTCAATTTGCTGGAAACTTTGGCCAGTCAGGTGGGCCGGGTCGTCAGCAAAAACGAGCTCTCCGAAAAAGCCCTGGGCAGGCCTCTGGCGCGTTTCGACCGTAGCATTGACGTCCATATGAGCAGCATCCGCCAGAAACTCGGCAACCAGCCGGACGGCCGCTCTTACATTCAGACCGTGCGCGGCCAAGGCTACCAGATGATCAAGGCATAAGATGGGCAGATTGTTTTGGAAGTTTTTCTTTGCTTTCTGGCTGGCTCTATTAACCGCAGGCATCGGTGTGGGTACCGCCGTCTGGCTCAGACACTCCGCGCAGCAAAACCTGTCGGCCAAGCCAGCCGATGTCGTCGATGTCAGACGCGCCTCGCTAGTCAAGCTGGCCGCCAGCACCCTGCCGCATGGCGGCGTCAAGGGCTTGCACGATTTTATTCAGACTTTGCAAAGTACCCGCTTTCCACCGATATACGCGGTAGACGATACGGATCGGGAATTACTGGGCAGACCCTTAGCGACAGAGGTATTGCAGCAGGCCAGAGCCTTACAGCGAAAAAACGCCTACCCGGATGCTATCCAAATGATTGCAGCCGACGACGGCCAACACTATTTACTATTCGTTCCGCTACCGGAGCACGGCTTTGGTGGCCTGTTCAGGCCGTCATTTCCAGGTAATCCCGGACTGCCTGCATTTGGCTTCGACGGCTCCATGCTAGGAGACCGGCCACCACCACCGAGCGGTAATCCAGAGGATCACGGCCCTCGCCCGCACCGCGAACCGCCCGCGCCGATTTTACCGATAGTCTCCGGCTGCTTGGCCAGCCTGCTGTTCAGCGGACTGTTGGCCTGGTATTTCGCCAAACCCATCCGCAGCCTGCGCGACGCTTTAAGCGCTGTCGCTCAAGGCCGGCTAAATACCCGCATCGGCAATGCAATGGGTAGACGGAGCGACGAATTGGCGGACCTGGGTCGTGACTTTGACCATATGGCGCAACAAATCTGCTCGCTAATCAGTGCCCAGCAACATCTGCTGCACGATGTATCCCACGAACTTCGCTCGCCGTTGGCGCGTATCCAAGCCGCTATCGGCCTAGCCCAACAACAACCGGAAAAATTGCCGACCACGCTGGAACGCATCGAACGGGAATCGCAACGAATCAGCGATTTGGTCGGCGAACTATTGATGCTATCTAAGCTGGAAGCCGGCGTTGCGCCAGGAAAACTAGATGCTATCAATCTCGACGACCTACTGGCCGACATTGTCGCCGACGTGCGTTTCGAGGCGGAACCGAAACGTATCGCATTGAGGTATCTCGGCGATGTTGACGTGGAGGTCGAATGCCAAAGCGAACTATTACATCGCGCTATCGAAAACGTGCTGCGTAACGCCGTGCAACACTGTCAAGCCGACGGCACGGTATTCGTTGCCGCCGATTTTGATAGCGCTAATCGTCACTTAAGAATTCGGGTGGACGATGACGGCCCTGGGGTACCCGATCAGGATTTGACGGCCATTTTTCAGCCGTTTTTCCGCAGTGGTCAAGCACAAAAACCGCACAGCACCGGCCTGGGACTCACCATCGCGCATCGAGCCGTCGAGGCGCATGGCGGCAGCATCAGCGCCGGCAACCGGCTGCAAGGTGGTTTAAGTGTTCTGATTGAAATCCCGTTTCCAATACGGCACGCAAACGAGAGGTAAGTATGTTTAAACTCAAAAAGTGGCTGTCAGCCACGCTGATAGCTTTACTGTCGGCATGGACGCTAAGCGCGAGCGCCGACCCGTTTCATCATCACGGCGGCCGGCATTTTGGCGGACACTTCCGTCCGGGTTTTGGCTTCTACTTCGGCGCTCCACTCTATCCCCGACCGTTTTACCCGTCCTATCCTTACTACCCGGCGTATCCGTATTACCCGCGGGAAATTATCACCGTACCGGTGCAACCCCCGGTCTACATCGAGCGCGAGCGCAGCCAGCCTCAGAACGCCCCTTTAGCAGAAGGCTATTGGTATTACTGTAACGACCCGGCTGGCTACTATCCCTATGTAAAGGACTGTGCGAATGGCTGGCAACAAGTTGAGCCGACGCCGCAAAATTAGCAGGAGACCGCAAACATGAACAGTAAAAACCCAATAGCAGGAATCTGCGTGGCACTGGCCTTGAGCGGCTGCGCTCATATGCCTTCGGGCCCGAGTGTGATGGCGCTGCCCGGCACCGGCTTATCATTCGAACAATTTCGCCAGGACGACTACCAATGTCAGCAATACGCGGCCGGACAAGTAGGCGCTACGCCGAATCAGGCCAGCGCCGATAGCCAAATCGGCAGTGCCGCAGTTGGCACGGCAGTGGGAGCGGCCGCTGGCGCCGCTATTGGTGGAGGCGGTGGAGCGGCAATCGGCGCGGGCACGGGATTAGTGGCCGGCACTATCGTCGGCAGCGGCGAATCAAGACGCTCCGGTTATGCCACCCAACAAGGTTACGACAATGCCTATGTGCAATGTATGTATGCCAAGGGGCACAGAGTACCGGTATCCGGGCAGTTTTCTTACCAATCGCCGACGCCGAAAACATCACAGCCTAGCATCCCGCCACCACCGCCCGGATTACCGCCACCACCACCGTATCGGTGATAGTCAGGAAGGGCTTGCGTACCTAAAAACTCATCCGCAAGCCCGCTTCCAGAATGTGGTCGGAAATATTGGTTTGGCCCAAGCGGGTTTCATAACGCACGAACCCTGAGCCGCCATTGGGCAATGTAGCGCTGAGCGAACCGCCGAGGTTGACATAATCGCGGTCGGGCTCGCCGGTTTGAATCGTAAAATTACCCTGCCCCGGCTCGGCCTGAGCCAAGCGCATGTGAATCAGCCGGTTGTCGTTGAGGTATTGATGCTCCCATTCCACGCGCACGGCCGGTGTGAATACGCCCAATGACGTGCTGAGCGCATAACTGATTTGGGTACCGAGATTGCTGACAAAAGAATGATTGATTTGCTCGCCGGTGATGATGTCGAAACCGTTGCCGCTGTGCTCTTGGTATTGGGCGATATTCATGCCCAGATACTCCAAACGCAGATAAGGGCCAATGGCCCACTCGTCCCAATTGAAGTCTTTGCCGCTGCTTAATGCAAAACCGTATTGATTGCCGGTGGTTGTCGATGCGGATTGGCCGGCGAATCCGGAAAAGGCGTATTGGCGGTTAAAGGCATAGTCATTACCGCCGTAATTTCCCACCCAATCCAGATAAATATCCTCGGGCAGATAATAGCTGCCGTATAGTGCGCCCAGATAAGTATCGCTGCTCATATTGCCGGCCGAATCGGCATATTGGGTGGAAGAATGCGTGTAGTTAAACGCCGCGCCAACCACCAGCTTATCGCTTAGCCGATAATCCGCGCCGCCCGTTACGGTGCGCGCTTGCGAATCAAAGCCGCGATCCCACGCATCACCGCGCAGATTGGCAAAATTAAAGCGGGTTTGTAAAAACACACCCAGCGGCGAATCACGGAACAGCTCGTCATCGCCCGCCGCGCCGCCTAGCCCCTGAGAGCCCACGGGGTTGGCGGATAATTGGATCCCGTTAAAATTCACCGACAAAGGCGCACCGCCGCCGCCTGCCCGTAAGCTCGCCAATCGGGTCAACGGGCCATCCATGCGCGTTGCGCCCAATTTCACCGGCCCGGCCATCTGGCTCGGCACCTGATCCGGCGTTAATGCGGCAACAGCGGTGGTTTGCTGTTCCGGACTGAGTGCTTGCAGTTGCAGACACCGGGTCGCCAAAATCCCGCTTGGGGTCGCGCAAGCCTCATTCAAGGCGGGCGCGAAAGTCTGCTGGTTAAAGGTTAATTCCGGTGAGGTGCTGGTTTCGGTCGTAAAAGGTTGCAGACTCCAGGGTGCCAATTGGCCTCGACCGCCACCGAAACTGCGTATCGCTCCCAATAAGTATTGGTTTTCCGGCAGATTGGGATCGATGTAAATGTTGTAGTCGCTGCTAATGCTGCTTAATTGGTTCACGCCATCCGCCAATACCAGTCGACTGGCATACAATGCGGCGCCCGGCGTGCTATTGCCATCGACCAAGCTCAAACCGTTGCCGCTCGCTACCGTTACAGAACCCCAGGCAAAATTATTGACCGCACCGGCAGTGGTCTGCCCCTGATCGCTACCCACCAAGCTCATCGCATGCTGCGTCGCGCTCGGGCCGCTGAAAACCAGATCGGCATTTGCGGTATTCCACAGGGTATTTTGCGTACTGGTATTAATAAAGTCGCCGGTTACGATGAAAACATCGCCGGCACCGCCCACCAAATAACCGCTGGCACCTATGGACAGATTGTTAAATTGATTGATCGACGGGTCGCTCTCATAGCGGCCGTTATTCGTGAAGTTACCGGTAAACGCCACCGAGGTATTTACCGTTCTGAAAACTCCGTCGTTACTGACATTGCCATCAAACCGATGCGTGTTGTTACCGGAAATATCGACGCGCCCTTGCCCGCTGTTATAGAAATCGCCGGTCCCGGTAATTAGGCCGGTTTGCGCCAGATTGAATTGGCCGGTATTGCTTATAGTGCCGGTATTGTTCAGCACGCCGTGATTGCTGAAAGTACCTTGGTTACTCAGTTGCCCGGCGTTGCCGAAATTTCCCTGATTGACCAGTGCGCCGGCGTTTGTCAGCGTATTGCCTGCTACATTGTCGATGCTGCCGCTATTGACCATCTGTCCGGCATTCTCGATTACACCTTGGTTGTTGATGGCGCCGAAATTGGCGAAAACGCCTGAGCCATGACTGAACGTGGCGCTGTTATTGACTAATGTGCCATAGTTGTTGAAATCGCCGCCGGTGTTGTAATAGTAACCGGGCAGAGTGCTGAAACTGTCATTCGCACTAATAGAACTAACGGCTATAGGTGTGACAGTCACCTGAAAAGGCGCGAAACCGGATATGCCATTCTGGTCTTTCCCAAACCCTCCGGCAGTATTCGGTTGGTAAACATAGTCCAGCGTTGCGCCGAGACCGATAAAGTAAGTCCCCGGCGTTTTAGGGGCCGTGAGTTGACCGGAAAACGATCCGCTCAGGCTACCGAAACCGGGACCGATTCCGCCGGAGTAAAACCCGGCCGAGCCAGCCTGTGCCGGGGCAATCCAAGCGGTATAAAGCTGGATAATGCAGCCTGGGCAGTAACTGGTGTCGCCTTCCTGGATGCTGTAACCACCCGCCAAATTAACGGTGGCCCCCGAACCTACCGTTGCCGAGTTTCCGGCAAAACTCCCCCGGTCTGCGCCGGCAAAGAACGGCTGAGTAATCGTGACATTACGCCCAATCACCGACCAGGACACATCGGATGACAACGCATCAGCTAGCGCAGACCCGGAGGCGCAAGCCAACAAGCCAATCCGTATCGGACCCTTTAATTTCATCACACTGTTAATTTGCTATGCGCTTGGATTGCGGGATTTTGAGAACTATGCACATAAGGTTAGCCGAATCATTCAACAAAACAACCGCATCGTCAGGTACTCTCAACGATGCGGAATATCAAATAATTTATAAGGACCCCAAATAAGCGGCCACCGCCTTGATGTCGTCTTCGCTAAGCGATTGTGCCAGAGCATTCATTTGCGGGGCCTTGCGCGCGCCTTTTTTGAAATCGGTTAGCTGTTTGGCTAAATATTGCGGATGCTGTCCGGCCAGTTTCGGCACCATACCTATACCTTGCGCATTGTTGCCGTGGCAACCCAGACACATAGCAGCTTTGTCTTTACCCTGCTTAACCAAATTGGCGTCGCTGCTACCGGCCGATTTGCCGTGCAAGCTGGCGTAATACGCAGAAATATTTTGAATGTCGGTGTCGCTCAAGCCTGAAGCCAATGGCTTCATCACCTCGTTATCACGCTGACCGTTGCGAAATTTATTCAGCTGACTCTCGATATACACCGCGCTCTGCCCCGCCAGACTGGGCCATAACGGGCTGCTACTGACGCCGGCCGCACCGTGGCAACCTTGGCATGCAGCCGCTTTCGCCTTGCCTGCTTCGATATCCGCTGCATTGACGCCTGCGGCAAACAGCCCCAGCATGACGATATATTTCATTTTATGATATTTATTATTCATCGGAATCACCCTTGGTTGGCTTGTTGTACAATCCTGACCACATAATGCGCTATCAGGCTTCTGCATCATAGTCAGGCGACATTGACTAAGCAAACCTAAATCCCTTCAACCCACTCGAACCAAAGGAATAGGCCATGTCGTGGTTGCTATCGCTTTTTAATCAAGATTCCGTGCCGCACACACTACTAATTATTAGCTTGGTAGTGGCAAGCGGCCTGGTGTTGGGCAGAGTAGCGCTGGCCGGCATTCAACTGGGCATCGCCGGCGTGCTGTTTTCCGGACTGCTATTCGGGCATTTCCAACTGAGTATCAATCCGGAAGTGATGCATTTCTTGCGAGAATTCGGCTTGGTACTCTTCGTTTACGCGATTGGTTTGCAAGTCGGCCCCAGCTTTGTCAGCTCGTTTTTTCGTTACGGCTTGCGACTGAACGGCATGGCCGCCGCTATTGTGCTATTGGGCGCATTAATTACGGTATTAATCAGCATTGTCGGCGAGATTCCGATGCCCGTGGCGGTGGGCCTGTTTTCCGGCGCCACCACCAATACCCCCTCCCTGGCCGCCGCCCAGCAAGTACTGGGCGGGATTGCCGGCATCGACAGCGAAACCTTGAAAATGCCGGGCTTGGGCTATGCGGTGGCCTACCCATTCGGTATCGCCGGCATCATTCTGGCCATGCTACTAAACAAACGCTTGTTTAAAGTCGATATAGCCGACGAAGCCAAAAGCTTTGCCGACCAACAACAGCAAGACACCCATGTACCGATCTGGAAGGATTTGCGGGTGGAAAACCCTAATCTGAACGGTTTAACGCTGAGCCAAATTCCGTTTTTCGAAGGCATGAACGTGGTGATGACCCGGATTCTGCACAATGGTGCAGTCGATGTCGCCGGCCAGGAAAGCCGCCTGGCAATTGGCGACACCATCCGACTGGTCGGCGAACGTGAACCTTTGGAACAACTGAAAATTCTGATCGGCCCTGAGTCGGATATCGATCTGAAACAAATTGCCACCAATTTGCAAAGCCGGCGACTGGTAGTCACCAACAAATCCGCGATCAATCAAACTGTCGGCAATCTGTGCATGCTTTACGGCGTGACTATTTCCCGGATTCATCGGCCTGATGTCGAGTTCTCGCCCACCAGCAATGTGCATGTCCACTTCGGTGACGAGCTGAATGTGGTGGGTCATCAGGAAGCGTTAAACAGTATCGAAAAAGCCCTGGGTAACTCACTGGAAGAACTCAACCATCCGCAGATCATGCCGATTTTTATCGGCATCTCGCTGGGAGTGTTGCTGGGCAGTCTGCCCATGTATTTACCCGGCATTCCCTCCGCGGTCAAACTGGGCATGGCCGGCGGGCCTTTGCTGGTGGCCATTATGCTCAGCCGGGTGGGTAACTGGGGCACGATGACCTGGCATTTACCGAAAAGCTCCAACATCATTTTAAAAGACATCGGCATTGTGTTGTTCCTGGCCTGCGTCGGTTTGCACTCCGGCGATCAATTCGTCGAAACGCTGGTCAAAGGCGATGGTTTTTACTGGATGGCCTGCGCGGCATTAATCACTTTGCTGCCTCTGCTGATCGTCGCGGCCGTAGGCCGGATAGTCTACAAACTCAACTTCCTGACGCTTTGCGGCTTGCTGGCCGGCAGCATGACCGATCCGCCCGCGTTGGCGTTCGCTAATAACCTCAGCCCGGCGGCAGCGGTGTCCATGGCCTATGCGACCGTGTATCCCCTGGTCATGATTCTGCGGATCATCGCCGCGCAGCTGATTATCTTGTTGGTGCATTAAAACTGATTCATTCATCGGATTGTCTGGTTCGGCGGCTAAAATCCCCGAGCCAACTGAGGCGCGTACTGCGATGACATCGACCTTAATCATCAACTACCAGAATTTGGCTCCCTGCGATGGCGAGTTGTATCTACTGCCAGCTTTCTACCCACCCACCATTGCAGATGGTTATTTGCGCAGCTTGCTGCAAAACCTGGCCTGGCAAACCGAACAAATCCATATCTTCGGGCGTTGGGTGCCGGTACCGCGCTTGATGGCCTGGTACGGCGACCCGGGCGCCGACTACCGCTATTCCGGGGTAGATCACCAACCCTTGCCCTGGACCAGCGAGCTACAATCCATACGAAGCGACGTCGAAACCATTTGCCAGCAGCCTTTCAATAGCGTTTTGGCGAATCTGTATCGCGACGGCAAGGACTCGATGGGCTGCCATACCGATAATGAAAAAGAGCTGGGGGCGAATCCGCTGATTGCTTCATTAAGTTTCGGCGAGACGCGATTGCTGCGCTTTCGACACGCCCGCAGCTGCACGGTGCTGGATATCGAGCTAAGGCACGGCGATTTGCTGATCATGGCCGGCGAGTTGCAGCACCATTGGCGCCACGAACTTCCCAAAACTCGCCAAGCCAAGCAAGCCCGGATCAATCTGACTTTTCGGCGGATTGTGTCAACGCCCACTTCGCCCGCGCTATCCGCAGCGCGTTAACCTTATCGACCACCAACTTTCTGAAATCCTGTTCCGCCGGTAGCTTGCTAATTACGCGAGTATTGTCACCATCCAGTTTAACCAGATAGTCTTGGTTTTCGGCAAATACACTAACCATATCCCGGTTGTCGCCGCGCCGATGAATGATGTATTTGGGCGAGGTTTTTGCTGCACCGAACAATATCCCGTTCCAATCCGAATAACATTGCTTGCCGGCGATCAAACCCTGCAAACTATTAAACACATCAATTTGTTGATATTGATTGTTTTCCACGCTTGCTGGCTGATCACCATCGACAATCACTAAAGGCACTTTGGCCGAAGCTTTATACTGGCCATATAACTCGACTTCGGCTTTTTTTAAGGGCGTCATCGAATGATGGTCGCCGACAATAATCAAGAGACCATTCTTGAAAAAGCCCTTATTTTTTAGTTCTTGATAAAACCGGCCTATTTGCTTATCGGTATAGGTAATGGCCGCCGATTCGGATTTTTCCTTAGTCTCTGGATTAATATAAGGATGATGACTGCTAACCGTTTTGATAAACAGCATAAAATTATTTTTTTTATTTTTCTCTATCCTATCCAAGGCTCTTAAATATAACGCCTCGTCCGGCGCGGCCTCAAAATGAAACCGCTCCCATTTATCGTACTCCGGCTGGTCGTGGCCTTCGATATAATCAAACCCTATGCTTTTTGCCCAGACTCCGGTATTACCAAACTCCAAATCCGCGGTAGTTAAAAATTCGGTTTTATAACCGTGCTTTTTAAGGATATTGGGCAGGGAATCTTTTATATTATAAAAACTATAAAACGACGTACCGCCGTCGTCGGTATAACTGGAGGGCGGATAGAGCGGCTGCAAGCCCGTCAGCAGCGCGACTTCGCCATCTTCAGTGATAAAGCCGTTGGCATAAAAATTCTTGAACGCTTGATGTTGGCGAGCAATTTCATCCAGATTGGGCGTCCAATCGTGGATGCCGGAGAAATATCGACTTTGATAAGCGGAAAGGGACTCCACCATCAAAATAATAATATTCTTAATTTCTACCGGCTGAGTTTGGCAGTTTATAGGCTCTTGAAAACTAAAATTATCGACATAAGCGGCGCTATACTGCGCAGCCTCGGATAATATGGTTAAGTTATAGTCAATGACGTTTTTATAAATCCAGGCATGGGCGTATTTTTCATTATCGGCAAACGCAGCGGCCAACGGTAAGCCAAGAATTAAGCAGATGGGCCACTTTTTGAAATAAGGATTTATGGATTTAAACCTTACCCACGAAAAATATAACGGCACAGCCAAGACTAATGCGCTAAGCCCAAGCATACCAAAATCGCTTAATCCATAAATTTGCTGAATATATTTATACGAATAATCCGAATATTTTATTGCGTCACCCAAAGCCAAATGGGTATTAAAATTAACGATAATGGCGTAATCAATAATATAAAGCGCAAACAACAACAAAGCCGCCAAACGTAATATTGCTGCCAGCCCACGCATGATAGTCGGCAGAAACGAAAAATACAGCAATATAAAAATACCGCCATAAATCAGCGCGTCATTACATAAAACCTGAGTAAATCCCAGAAAACGGGTGCCGGTATAGTGATAAATAAAATTATCGACATACCACCCTTTCAGCAGCAAGGGCGCAACCAAAATAAGCCATAAAACCGTTTTGCCCATACCGAGGAAGCAGTTGAAAATGCGGTTAATCGCGAGTTAACTTCAGGAAGTGGAAGATATCAACTTCAATCACACCGAATGCAGTGATCCACAGCAACGCATCGTAAGCATCCAGCCATTCTGACTGCATCAGCCAAGCCACGACCATACCGATCAAGCCAATAAATACCAGCACGGTGACCAACCAAAACGCCTGCCGGTGCCGCTCCACCAAAGCCGGCCAGCGCACTTCCAATTCGAGCAACACGATCAATCCAAACCAAAGCAAGGAGTTGACCACATCCAGCCATTCGTTATCGCGGACGTAGCTGCCGAACACCAGCACAATCACCACAATCAATAGATTCCGCACTGCGTGCAAGGTACGCTCGTTGAATGGCGAGGCCTTGACGGTTTCCAGCTCGAACATCACCAACAATATCACCCAGGTCAGCGCATCAACCGCCGTCGTCAGCGTATCGACCGCTGCGTATATGCCGATATTCAACGTCAACAAGGCCAGTATCGCCAGTTTGTATTTGGGGTAGGTAAGAAAAAACTCGGCGTTGGGCATAACGGTATGATTAATTGAGTCGAACGCCAAACTACTCATGGCAAAGGTTTGACGGAAAAGACATGAACCAAGACGGCGTCAGGCTGGCGCCGTCGTGACCAACAGGAATTATTTAACGAAACAGGCTTTTTCCGCCTCGGCATCAGCGTCTTTCAGCTTGGTGCGCAAATCCTTCGATTGTTTGGGATCGCGAAACGCCGCGCCGGCTTCGCCTGGAGTTTTTTGCATCTGGGTAAAGGTTTTAGCCGATTCGTATTCTTCGAAGCTGAGTTTTTCGGCGATTTTGTCGATTTTGCAACCGCAAGCGTATTGGCTGATATAGGTTAGGCCGCCGTGCTTGGCCACACATTCCAGCACGTACTCGACGCGGTCGCGGGTGGGATAATCATTGACCAGTGCCGCAGGCTCGCCGGCAGCGGCGTCCGGTTTTGAATTTTCCTGAGTAGCGGCGCAACCGCTTAGCAGCGTGATAACAGCGAGAGTAGCGAAGATTGATTTTGTCATGGTGCTCGTTTTTTCGTTATAGGGATATTAAATTATTGCTCGGCGGCGAAGTCGACAATCTGTCGTAATTGCGGGTTCATTTCCTTGGCGAATTTATTCAAGGCGGGGTTGCCCGTATCTTCCGGTAACAAATGCGTCCTGACGATGGTTTTACCTTCGAATTGATAGGTCACCACATTGCAGGGCATATAGCCTATCGCGTGCGGGGTGATTTCCAGCACTACTTTTGCCAACGTCAGATTGCAAAACTGTACCGTATCGTATTCCGGAAAGTTCGTGGCCCCTCTGTCGCGGATGACCTTCCCCACCCGACTGTGGCCGGTAATGCGAAAGTTATGTTCGGCAATCGCTACTTCCAGTTCGGTCAATACTTCGTCGTAGGGTTTGCTGGTTTCCACCTGATAATACGTCACTTCTTCGGTATGCACAGACTGCGCGGCACAACTTGCAATCAACGGCAGGCTTGCGAAAATGACGACTCTTTTAAACATCGGCAAAGCTTACCATCATGAACGGGCAAAACAAAGTGAGCGGCGTAGTGCTGGCGGGCGGTATGGCTCGGCGCATGCAGGGCCAGGACAAGGGCTTGTTGATATGCCATAACCGGCCCTTGGTGAGTTATGCGCTGGCCGCCATGAACCCATTGGTCAACGAGTTATTCGTCAGCGCTAATCGCCATCAAGACCAATACCGGCAATTCAATTATCCGGTCATCAGCGATGCCGAACTCAGCTTTGACGGACCGCTGGCCGGCATTCTGGCGGCGATGCAGACCGCTCAGCATCCGATATTACTGGTAGCGCCGTGCGATTCACCGTTGGTTGCAAGCATGCATTTGCAACGCTTGCTCGACGCATTAATAAGCCAGGATGCTGACATCGCCGTGGCTTTTGACGGCGAACGCTTACACCCGGTTTTCGCCGCGCTGAAAACGCGCTTGCAAACGGATTTACAGAACTACCTGCATAGTGGTGAGCGCAAGTTACAAGCTTGGTTTCACCGGCATTCACTGGTCGAGGTGGATTTCAGCGACTCGCAGCACCTCTTCGTCAATATTAATACGCTGGCGGAATTGTCGGCTGTGGAGCAATCGTTAGCCGAAATCTTGCCTCAATAGCGAGTTGATATTAGCCGCTCAGTGCACCGCTTTTTCACTGCTGACGATTAACAGCGCTTCTCCCGAGCGATTACCCAAAACCGTTGCATGCATACGCACCGGGATAATTTTCTGATCCTTGGTGATACGTTTGGTCTTAATACTTTTCACGCCGCCAGCAAGGATCAATTCCTGAATCAGTTGTTGGGTAATGCCCCTTTCATCGTCAGAGACGATCTCGGCAAACGTCATGCTGGCGGCGTCCAAGCTATCCCAGCCGTATAAGATTTCGGCGCCTTTATTCCAAGCGGTAATCTTCCCTGACACTTCAAACAGAATGATCGCTTCATCGGTGTCCATCACTATCGTGGCCAGCTTTTGCAAACAATTTAAACATTCCTGTTTTTCGACTTGGTGCTGGTGAACGTAATCGCGCTCGGTTAACGCGATTAACTCCCTGGCCGAGTTCTCGGCCTGGAACATACAAGCCGACGCCGAAACGTGCACCACCTTACCGTATTTGCTCAGCCGCTTGGCCTGAAACGACGGCAAGGTGTTACCCACTTTCAGGTTGCTTAAACCTTGCTTGGCAAAATGCTTTTCGTCGTCCGGAATCAGATTGTAAAAATTCATCCCCAGCGCTTCATGCGCCGACCAGCCATACAGTTTCTCGGCAGCATGATTCCACGTCACGATGGTACCGTCCGGTTCGAGCAAGGTAATCGCATCGTTGGAGAACTGTACAAATTTGGCCAACCTTAGCGTTTCTTGCTCCTCCCGCTTATGCAATTCCAATTGCGCGCTTTTCAGCTGATTGATGTCCACAAAAGTCAAAATAACGCCGGCATTGACTTTGGCTGAAACTACGTAGGGAATCACCCGCAATAGATACCAGGTACCGTTTTCAAGTTGAATCTCCTGATCGAAACAGTTGTGTTGATCGTTGACACCTTTAACGACAGCGATGACATCCAGATCTTTGATGGTATGCGTCAAGTGATAAAACGGCCGCCCGAGATCGGTTTCCAAAATATGGAATATCGACTGTAGTTTCGGAGTAAATCGCCTAATATCCAGATTCTCGTCTAAAAACAGCGTAGCGATATTGGTGCTATTGAATAAGTTATCCAAATCGTTATTCAGTAAGGTCAACTCGACTATCTTGCCCTGGTGTTCGGCATTGACGGTATAAAGCTCTTCGTTGACCGATTGCAATTCCTCATTCGTACTCTGCAATTCCTCATTACTTGCCAATAATTCTTCGTTGGTAGCTTGCAGTTCTTCGTTGGAGGTTTCCAACTCTTCCACCGTAGCTTGCAGGTTTTCGCGGGTAAACTGTAATTCTTGCTCTAAATCGATAATGCGTTGTTTGGCGTCTAAATTGACATCGTAGATCAGGGTTTCCGTCTCGCTAAAACAAGAAGGATCCACCGTCTCAGTAATCATCGCCGCCACTAAGATTTCTTGGCCCTTCTTGCCCGGCAGGGGTTTAAATTGCAGTCTAAACGTCCGTAAACTGTCCTGCTCTCTGACCCGAATATTGGACAACACAATTTCGTTATTCGCTTTTAAGGCTTTTTGGATACCTGTGGAAATGGGTATGGATAAATCTTTTTTAACAATTTTACTGACATTACTCACCAGTTTGCCGCTGGGATAACTCAAATAATCTTTAGAATCGCCGAAAATATGGGATATTTCCATATTCTCATTAATTATCATCGTAAACGGCAAGACATCATTAGATATTGCCCTAATGAAGCGATCCAATACTCTTTCTTCCTGACCACTAAGTGCATTCGAGGAGCGCACAGAAGTTGGATACGGCGAGTACGTCATTAAAGCACTGGGAGAGGCAGTAAAACCTAAGGATTTATATTTTCCTTTGGAGCGATATAGTTTTGATTTGGCGCTTGCCACATCGAAATACTCACCCATATCGCCTATCGTTTCACTGGTACCCAACACCAACAAGCCTTCCTTTACCAGAGAAAAGTTGAATAACTCCAATATCTTCTTCTGTAAAACAGGCTGCAAGTAAATCAACACGTTTCGACAGCTAAGTATATGAATATTGGTAAATGGCGGATCTTTAATCAGGTTGTGCTGGGCAAACACCACCATTTCCCGAATTTTTTGACTGACCTGAAAATAATCTTCCCGGCGAATAAAGTACTTCGATAGAAGCTTGGGAGGAATATCCGCAATAATACTTTCCGGATATTTACCGTTACTGGCTTTCTCAATGGCGGTTAGATCAACATCGGTCGCAAAAATCTTCACGCGAAAATAATGCCCGGAATACTCCCGATATTCCGACAACAACATCGCCAAGGAATAAGCTTCCTCGCCGGTTGAGCATGCGGTCACCCAAACTCGCAATTCGTCTTCTTGTAATAACTTGACGACTTTTTTCAACCAATGCTCACGAATATCGTCAAATACGTGCTCGTCGCGAAAAAAACTGGTAACCCCTATCAACAACTCCTGAAATAACACTAAAACTTCATGAGGATTTGTTTGCAATAAGTTTAAATACTCGGATATATCTTTTAAGTGATTGATCGATATACGCCGTTCAATGCGTCTAACTACCGTATTGGGTTTATAAAAGGTAAAATCGATTTTGCACTTTTCTCTAAGGATTGAAAAAATCCGCGTGATGTCACTGTCGTCAGACGAGACGATATTTTTTTCCTGTAAGGTGGCATAGGGATGCTTAACAAACGCCAGCAACTGACCGGGCATCTTCTCCGGCGGCAAACTAAAATCCGCCAAACCCGTAGCGAAGGCATTCTTGGGCATGCCGTCGAATTTGGCGGAATTTTCGTCTTGCACCATCACCATGCCGCCGAATTCTTTGATGGCACGAATACCACGTGTGCCATCACTGCCGGTGCCGGACAAAATGATACCTACCGCCAGTTCTCTGGCGTCCTCGCTCAAGGAGCGCAAAAATATATCGATCGGCAGATTAATCCCTTTGCTGGGATCTTGCTCGGCCAGCAATAACTGGTTGTGAAACACCGTGACGTTTTTCCGGGGCGGAATCAAGTAGACGGTGTTGCGCTCGATTTTCATACCATCCTCGATGCGCTTTACCGGCATGGCGGTATGTTTGGACAATAGTTCAGCCATCAAACTTTTATACTGTGGTGACAAATGCTGAATCACCACAAACGACAAGCCGCTATTGGCAGGCATATTCTTGAAAAATGCCTCAATCGCTTCCAAGCCTCCGGCCGAAGCACCGATCCCGACAATATACTGCGGCGGCACTTTTACAGTGTTTTCATTATCCATAAAACCATGTTATTTAATATCGATCGTTTAAATTAATAAAGCCTCTGGACAACATTACCCTCCACGCGGCGATAGAAAAATCAAGCCTTATTTGTGTCGCTGATCACGTCGCTAATATTTGTGATAGTCACGACTAATTTACGTGCTTTCAAATCAAACGATTCGCCTGCCGTATCGCTACCGTCATCCGCATTACCTTTAATCAAAGCAGGAAAAGCCAAATTCTTATCGCCTTGCAAACGCAACTGCAAACTTTTATGGGCTGGCGCTTTGAAAAAAGCATCAAAACGGTGAATAAATATATTTTTATCTTCTTCGAAGATTAGTTTGGAAAAATGGGTTTTCTGCAATTTACTGGCTTTATAACCCAACATATCTGCAAACGTATGATTTGCTTGCTCTATAAAACCTTGATAATCCAGGGTGATAATACCCACCGGAACGCAATGGTAAGTAAAATTTAACTTATTATTTAGGCGGGATAACTCAAATTGCGCTTTTTGCAGCTCTTCATTCTGCATTTGCAATTCAATTTGGTAAACTTGTAAATCATAAAATAGACGCTGGATTTCTTCCGGCGTAATACTACTGATTTCTTGCGGCGTGAAATCTATAATTTTCTCCGCCATTTCTTTTAATTTAGCAGCATGAGAATCTAATGTCATAACAGTATTTCCTTATTAATTTATATTTATTTTTTGAAAAACTTAGTGGAAAATTCTAGTTCCCACTATTTCTACTCCCTATCGATTCGTCCACTTCTATCCTCTTCGGATTTTACCGATACCTTACCTGCAACTTATTGAATTAAAACCTGACGCAGCGCCCAGCACTGGGATTGTAATACAGAACAGATACTCGAGCGTTTGCTGCGTAGTGTTTGCCCGCCTTAATATCCCTACTTTTTACTTGAACATTTATTTCAAGCGGTGAATTTTTTAGTTCCCGAATAAACAGATATCCGCGCAAATAAACCACCGCCTTTTCGGATCAAACACAAGCAAACGCAGCGTAGTTTTCCGCAAAATATCAGCACTGGCAAACACTACAATTAGTGGCGTTAATATCCGACCGATCAAAGGTTGTGTCATTTACGCCGCATTATGCTAACGTAAATTTTTTTTTGCTTGGAACCACGATGAAACGATCCACTCTCGCCATCATTCTGACATGCTGTTCGTCGGGTATTTTTGTCCCATCAGCCTTTGCAATCACTACGCCGGCAGAGCAGGATAAATTGCGCATTCATACCAGCATGCCCCGAAGAACCAGCGATTCGCTGTTTTCATACACGGCGGAATGGCGTATCGACGATGGGGAGCTATATCGCTCTACCGGCTTGAGCTTTCTGAATGCACACAAGTTTGATGATCCGACACAGGCTCACGCGGTCACCAAAAAACTACTTACATCAATGAAAGACGGCATGATTCAGCTCGATCCGAATTGGCGCGGCATCACTATTACCCAACCGCCGGAACAAGCAGAATTAATCATCGCCAACAAAACCGGCTATTCGTTGACCACGGTAACGGTTAGAGATTACAGCAACCAAGGCTTGCGTTTCGATCTTGCCGATAAAAATTTCAACGCCGACGGCGTGCAAGTGGCTTTTGATCTGGTGTTCAGCGCGGATGTGGAATATCTGGACGGCTTTTCCTCGAAAAAAGCCCTCACCGCCTCACAAGGCGAAATCGAGATTAAGATAGACGACCAAAAACCGATTCATATCAAAACCGACGGTAAAACCACTCGCGAACTCGAGCAAGAAATCGCCAAACAGTTGAGCGTCTCGCACCTTGCTGAAACACCGCTTTATCCTGGCATGGTCAGCAACGATACCCGTAACAACAAGCCATTCGATGGCAGCGAAGTGCAATTTTTAAATCTTGCCGCCAAATCGATTGCCATTGACATTACCGACCCCGCCTTGGGCGTACTCGCCAAGTTCAAATTCAAAGACGACAATCATTCGGTGAAGGTCGTGGAACCGCGCTTCATGCTTGGCGCGTTGGCCTTGACGGTACTTTTAGCCATTATCTATTTTCGGCGCAAAAACCAGCAGAAATCGATATAACAGTTCTAATCTCCGGGTGGCCCAGGGCGCGCGGCCACCCGGCTTAAGTTTTAAATCAATGCCCGGAATGTTCAGGCTGCTTATCGGTGACGCTGGTTCTACGCAAAATATAGCGATCAGCAAGTTTGCCGGTGAACCGGTTGCCGCTAGTATCCAACTGAATCAACGCATCTTTTTCAACCAGATATTGCTGGGAAGTTGCGCCATTCTTTGGCGTCAAAACCAGAGTGTTGGCTTTTTCGCCAGGGGCAAACTTACCCTTTTCAGTAAACTCCCTTTCCGATTTCCCCAAAAATTGGGTCATCAGCAGATAACTGCCATTTTTGTTCAAAGCCAGCGTGGTTTTCACGCCGATGCAGTCGGCACAAGGGGTTAAGCCAGTATAAATCCCCGGCCAATCCATACTCTTGTGTTCGTGATGAGCATCCTTGTCGTCAGTCCCCGCCGTTTCGGCAAGCACTGGATTAAAAGCAGAAATAGCTGCCATCACCAGAAAAATGACCAGATTTTTTTTTAATTTTGATCTAACTGTTCGCATATTTGCTCCTGAGCAAACCGTCGCTAATAATAATTTTTTGAGTACGTACCACGCTGGAAATCCTTTGTACACCGGAGTTCATTCACGAAAAGCCTGGCTAAGGAAAAATCTGCAGTAGACACCCCATGCCCACCGTTTGATTTCTATTCATTGACCTAAGCGCATACAGTTGCTCTCTTAAAGCCCCGCTTACAAAACCTCAGGATTCCAACTACCTATTGTGGCATAGCTGCAAAGGATTGACTGATTTCAATCAACAAACATATTTAACGGAAGCAACAAAGCTTTAAAACGGAAATACCGATAGATTCAAACCGATCATCGCGACATTCATTACAAATCCGTAGTTAGCCATGGTTTTGCGGAGTTTCGACTTAAACATCGCCACGGCAGCCAACGCTAAGCCAACCAGATCCATCACGATAAAAGCCACCACTAAGAAGCGTAAGCCATCGCTGTTGGAGACGCCATCCGTAGCGGCATAGATCGGAAATAAAATAAATAACCAGATAACAAAGTTACAAGCTGCCAGCAACAACGCCGCATTAGAAAACCCAAGTAATCGAAATTTCACATGGCGGGGCGGCGTTTCTTGAAATTCGTTGATCGGTTGATTCATTGTGGCTACCACGGTTTAGTGATTCGACACGGACGCTTGCAAGCAGTTTTTCGGTGTTTCATGCCAGCGGGTCCCGTTAACTTTTTTGGGGCAAACTATCGGTTTGCACCAAATAGTGACACGACGACTTCGCCATTACCAGTTTTTTGGCTTTTTGGCTCACATCAGAGATTTCCAACCGCACAGGGTTTCTAAATTTCCCGTTCTCCATGTCTTCCCCGCTCCGGTAAATACCGAGGCCGTTCTCGGCGCGCTTTCAGCCCACCCTCCTCTAACAATTAGTACCGCTGATTTATTGCTTTCGGTTAGCCCGGCGCTAAAGGTATGATTACCCTAGCAATCAGATGGTAAAGTCATCAGTAAGAATGACAAAGCCCCTGCTGTTCATGCCGTTGGTTGCCAACCTAATTCCTATCAAAACGCATACAAGAAGGAAGGATATGAACAATCTCTCAGAAGAAGAACGTCAAAAAATTTTGCAAAGCTCACCGGTGGGCACTTGGGCGCTAATGTTGATAGTCGGCGGCGGCATGGTCGTAGCCTGGCTGTTGATGTACTACGGCATCTTTTTGCCTCGCGGCCATATTGGTTAAGGGGGAGACATGCATATCGATAAACTGGAAAAAAACTGGGCCGGTATCTCGTTGGGGATAGCCGGCCTGTTTGTGACCGTCATTTTAGGGTCGGCGTTTTTTCACGGCATTCACGCGCCGAGTAACGTCGAAACCATAGACTCCGCCAAACTGCATCTCTCCGCCGAGTTCGCCGAAGACAAGCTGGGCGTACAACATAATGCTAACGGTAGCGTCACCGTGCGCATGGTGGCCGGCCGTTACGGCTTTTATCCAAAAGAACTCACGCTGCCGGCAGAAACTGAAATTACCTTTCGCTGGGTCAGCCTGGACGTCATCCACGGCGTGCATATGCCAATGACCAATATGAGTACGATGATCGTACCCGGCTATGTGGCGCAGGTAAGCACCGCCTTTCATCATGCCGGCGATTATCCCGTGCTGTGCAACGAATATTGCGGCATGGGCCACGCGCATATGTGGAGCAACATCAAGGTGGTGAGCAAGGCGCAATGGGAAGCGCTCAACAAACAAGGGGGAGCAAATCATGGATAACGCAGCGGAAAAAAAATTGGCGCTGACCCATTTCTGGGTAGCGTTTGGCTCGTTCGGGCTGGCGGCGGTGATGGGCCTGTATCAGGTCATCGAGCGCAGCGGCTTTTTCGGCTTTCTGGAATCCCGAGAGGTGTATTACGCCTCGGTCAGTACCCACGGCGTGTTGATGGGCTTTGTCCTTACCACCTTCTTCATCATGGGCTTTGGCTATTATGTGGCCAACACCACCTTGAAACTGCCGGTGTGGAACAAGACTTTTGCCTGGACCGGCTTCGGCGTGGCATTGACCGGCGTAGTCTTGGCGGCATTGCCGTTGCTGCTGGGCCAGGCCTCGGTGCTGTTTACCTTTTATCCGCCATTGATGGCGCATCCGCTGTTTTACATCGGCGCAACCTTATTGGTGGTCGGCTCCTGGTTCTGGTGCGTGTCGATGATTGTCATGTACATGCAATGGAAAAAGATCAATCCGGAGCAACCCGTACCATTGGCGATGTTCGCCACCACCGCGAACGCCATTTTATGGCTGTGGACCAGCGCCGGCGTAGCCGCCGAAGTGTTGTTCCAACTGATACCCTGGGCTTTGGGCTGGATCGATACCATCGATGCCGGCTTGGCGCGCACGCTGTTCGCCTGGACCCTGCATCCTATCGTTTATTTCTGGCTGATTCCCACCTACACGGCGTTTTATACTTTGGTGCCCAAGCAAGCTGGCGGTTTTTTGTTCAGCGATGAGATGGCCCGGGCCGCATTCATCTTATTGGTGGTATTCAGCTTGCCGATCGGTTTTCATCATTTATACATGGACCCGGAACAAGGCCACGGCTGGAAAATCCTGCATGCGGTCGGTACCTTTGTCGTCACCCTGCCAACCTTCATCACCGGTTTTACCGTGATTGCCTCACTGGAAATCGCCGGTCGTTTGAACGGCGGCAAGGGCTTGTTCGGCTGGATTGCTGCCCTGCCCTGGAATAATCCCATGGTATTGGCCATCATTCTGGGCTTGTTGATGCTGATCTTCGGCGGCTTCGGCGGCTTGGTTAATGCCAGCTACGCAATGAACGCGATGGTGCATAACACTGCCTGGATTTCCGGACACTTCCACCTAATCTTCGGCGGCACCACCATCATCATGTACTTTGGCATTGCCTATTATTTCTGGCCGATTTTGACCGGTAAACCACTGTTCTGTCCTTCAATGGCGGTTGCTCAGCTGTGGAGCTGGTTCATCGGCATGATCATCATGACTACCCCTTGGCATATTCTGGGCTTGCTAGGCCAGCCACGCCGCATCGATAGCGTCAATTACAACAATCTGTTGACGATTTCCTGGGAACCCTACGAGGTAACGATGATTTTCGGCGGTTTGATCCTGGTCGTTTCGGCCGGCATGCTGGTTTACAACCTGTATAAAACCCATCTCGGCAGCGAAAGTTATCAGGGTGAAGTGGAATACGCCGAGCCGATTCACGCGGTCAGTAATCTGCCCGGCTATCTAAACAACTTCACCTTATGGAATATCGTGATCGGCGTGTTCATGCTGATCGCGTTCGGCTATCCGATCCTGCAATTCTTCTTGATGGAAACCTTTGGTTCAGGCAGATGGGGGGTCTGATCATGAAAAAACTCATTCTAAGCGCAGCATTATTGTTGCCCAGCGCGGCTTTTGCCCAGCCTTCCTCACAAGTCGCCTGGACTGCCGAACAGTTAAATTTCGTGAAAGCCGGCAACCCGCAAAAAGGCGAAGAACTAGCCAAGGCTTGCAGCGCCTGTCACGGCGAAAAAGGCATCAGTATCTCGGCGGCGTTCCCGTCGCTAGCCGGGCAATTGCCGACCTATTTGTACAAGCAATTGCAGGATTATGCCGACGGTAGCCGGGATAACGCGATGATGTCGGGCTTGGCCAAAACCCTGAGTAACCAGGACGCCGCCGATTTGGCGGCATGGTTCGGCTCGCAACCGCCAGCCTTCCAATCGAAAACAGTAATGGTCTATGAAAAAGCCGAAGCCTTGGTTAAAAACGGCAGCCGTGAGCGGGTGTTACCACCTTGCGAAGTCTGCCATGGCGGCGACGGCAAGGGGCAAGCCGTCGATATTCCGGCCATCTCCGGCCAAAATGCAGATTACATCTCGGCCACACTGCATGCGTTTAAGGAAGGCTCTCGTCACAACGACATCTACAGCCGGATGCGCATCATCGCGCAAACCCTGACTGATGAAGAAATCAGCGAACTGGGTTATTACTACCAAAATATCAAAAACTAGTAACATGCTTGGCACGGGAGGCAAGGCTTTTGCCTCCCGTTTGAAACCTTGCGCTAAGCGATACCCTGCTCAATAACCCGGAAAACATCTATGTCTGATCGCAACCAAACACCTGTTAAATATGCGTACAAAGGCGCCAATCTGATCAGCTTCGGCCTCTCGATCAAATTGCTGTTCACCGGTTATCTAACGACGATAGCCGCCGGTTATTTAATGGCCTTAATCCAGATTTTGTTTACCCACGGCATGGCCGACGGCAAATTCGGTTTGTCGATGGACGATATTGTTTACAGCTACTATGGCGACCGCTCCGGTTCGGTGTTGGAATCCAAATTGAATGGATCGATGAAATACAACGCACCGGAACAGGAGCGTTTCAAAATCATTCAATGGGTCAGGGATGGCGGTGACGAAGCGGTTTATAACAAGGACATCAAACCCATCGTCGAGCAATTTTGCATAGGCTGTCATAGCGCCAATGCCGGTTCGTTGCCGGATTTCACCAAGTTCGAAAACTTAAAAAAGCTGACCGAATCAAACGAAGGCGCAACCTTTCAATCACTGACCCGCCTGTCGCATATCCATTTGTTTGGGATCAGTTTTATTTTTATGTTTGTCGGCATCATTTTCAGTTTTAGTACCGGTGTGCCTTGCAAATATAAATACCCCGCCATCGTGATGCCTTATTTGTTTCTACTGATTGACATCGCCTCGTGGTGGCTGACTAAACTCAATCCCCACTTCGCCTTGTTGGTGATTGTCGCCGGGGCCGGCTTGGGCGTTTCCTTTGCCTTTATGTGGACCGTGTCCATGTATCAAATGTGGATACTGGGCGGCATTCTGAAGCAATCCGACCGCCGCAACGCGATATTGCGCGATTGACTGCTGAGTTGATTGGTGGGGCGCCGGCAAATTTTTAGGCGCCCACTTGGCGATGACAGGCGGCGAATTTAATCGGTAAGTTGTTCCGCAGTGGCTAGAATTTTCGCTAAATCGTCATTCTGGCTGTCGAGTATTTCCAGACAAACCGCCTCATCCAACCCCAGCAAGTCCGGCACTTCCTCCGGACACACCTGGTTCGATGCGTCGCCTATGCCTAAACGTCCCAACAGGCAATCGCTGTAAAACGTCAGCAGATTCAGTTGGTGGTTTTCGCCGCGATAGAAGGGGTTGTGATGGTGATAGACAATATCGGTAATCATGCGCGGCATCGACCACACATTCATCAGCCAGGCGCCGATTTCGGCATGATTCAGCCCGAAGGCAAAAGTTTCCAGATTGAAAATCGCCAGACTGGGATTGGCGGTGATCAAGCCACTCAAATAACTGAATTCGTCAGGAAAACGATGCCCCAGTAACGGGAAACCAATATTGTGCATCAAGCCTGATAAAAACAAGGCTTGCGGCTCAGGTCGCGTAGCGGCCGGCATAACAGCGGCCAACTGCGCCATCAAGCGGGTGCTGGCCAAGGCATGGGTCCAGAACATCCGCGTACCTATCTGCCCTTCCTTTGGCGATTTCAACGGTGCCAGCACCGCCAAACCCAAAGCCAAATCCAATACAAAATCAAACCCCAACACGCGAGTAATCGCATCATGTACCGTCGTGATCTGGCCGCGATAACCGTAGAGCGCCGAACTGGCCCAACGGGTAATTTGCGCTGTCAATAAAGGGTCGAGTTCGATGATGTCGGCTAATTTGCGCGCATCCGCGCTGGGATCGGCGATCAGATTCAATATGCGCAGCGCGCTGCCGGGCAAAGGCGGCAGCGCTTTAATCTGGGCGATAGTCTCGCGCATGTCGCGCGGCGGGGTCAAACCGTTGCGTTGCCGGCTGCCAACGTTATCAAGCGTCCAGTTTATCAGGTTGGATTCCATCATTGCCCCGCCACTTAATTTAGATTGAGTCGGTTAAGTTTACGGTACAGCGTTCGTTCACTGATATTCATTTCCGCCGCTATCAACTTGCGATTCCCCTGATACTTGCTGATCAAACTATTGATAAACTCCGCCTCGAATTGCGCCATGCTGTTAATTGGCGGGGAATATGCATCGCTACTTGCCTCACTGGCGGCGGCCGGCTCCCCTACTGCTTGGCGCTGCATAAAATGTATGTCGGCTTCTTGAATGCTTTTATCCTGACACAAGCCGGCCGCCAATTGCAGACAGTTTCGCAGCTCGCGAATATTGCCGGGCCAAGCGTATTGGATAAGCTTGATTAAGGCCGATTGCGTCATTGTATAGCCGCTATCGGCCTCGGTGTTTAACTGCGCTAAAAAATGATCGATCAATAAGGGCAAGTCCTGTCTACGCAGCCTCAGTGGCGGCACTTCGACCGGAAACACCGATAAACGGTAGAACAAATCTTCGCGAAACCGACCGGCTTTGACCATGTCCGCTAAATTTCTATGCGTAGCACATACCACTCTGACATTGGCTTTTTGCATCGCCGTGCCGCCTACCCGCCGAAATTGGCCGCTTTCCAGGGCGCGCAGCAGTTTGGGCTGTTGCGACAGCGGCAAATCGCCAATCTCGTCGAAGAACAGGGTGCCATTGTTAGCTAATTCGAATAAGCCTTTTTTTGCAGATGTCGCGCCGGTAAACGCACCCTTTTCATGCCCGAACAATTCGCTTTCAAATAACTCTTCGCCCAGAATCGTACAATCGACAATCACAAAATTGCCATCCGCCTGCCGGGAATGGCTATGCACAAATTCCGCCGCCAATTCCTTACCGGTGCCGGTCTCACCCAGCAATAATACCGGTGCTTGCGTATCCGCCGCCTGTTGCAGCCGAGTTTTATATTGTGCAAACGCCGCCGACTTACCGATCATGGCCGGTGCCTCGTTGCCTTTTGCCGCGGATCTTTTCAACACGGTTAGCGTTTCGCCTAAATACAATGTGGCATCGGCATCCAGCAACGGAAAACCGCGCGCACTGAAAGAACGCTGGGAACTGGCATCGTTGGTGTCGGCAAAAATACCGGCGTAGGCTTCCAGAGTTTGAAATAAGCGCTGATGGCGGCAATTGCGGTTTTCGACGCAGCACGGTTGGCCGACCAAATTCTGCCGCATGACGCCAAAACTCTGTTCCCAAGCGCGATTCACTGCCACGATGCGTAAATCGGCGCCGATTATGATCAGCGGCAGATCATGAGTTTCCAGCAACGATTCCAGCGTAAAGGCACTGTGCGGCATAAATTCCTATCAATGTTTTCGGTGTTGTTAGCGCGTTAAAGGCCATTTAAACCCTTCAGCCCTTGGCATCAATGTTGCGCAATACCGCTAAGGATAACTCATTCATCACCAGGGAACATCTATCAAAGTTGGTCAACTGCCGTTATGAACACGCCTATGTTTTAACCCTAGGGCAAGCGAAGCAGCATAACTATAGACTCAGATGCGCCTACTGGGTGGGTCATCAAAACCGCGATGGCGAGAATGGGCGCCTCATTCATCCCACAACGATCAGGTGTGCCGGTATGCGAGCCACCACGAATGACCGCAATCCAGTGAAAAAAGGGAGGTTAAGAATTTCAGGAAAATGCAAAAGATGATGGGCAACAACGATATGACAATCGTTGGCATACTGCAGCGTCGGGGCTTACTAACAAACGGAGGGTGTCCTGAATTTTGTGTAAACGGGTTTTGTTAGTGGTTTAGCATTCTGTCTTCAAACTGAATGCTAAACCGATTTAAAGCCGCTTTCCAGTCATGTAATGGCATCGTCCATTTTTTACTGATATTCATCAGCGCCAAATAGAACAATTTCGACAAGGCCTCGTCACTGGGAAATGAGCCGCGATTCTTGGTGGTTTTCCGCAAACTCATGTTCACCGACTCAATAGCATTGATGGTGTAAATGATGCGGCGTATCTCCGGCGGATAGTCAAAGAAGGGAATGATCCGATCCCAATTGCGCCGCCAAATCTGGGCAATCGGTGGATAGGCCTCGTTCCACTGAGCCTCGAATTCTGACAGGTTCTGCTCAGCGTCGGTGACGGTGACGGTGGCGGACTGGTAAATCCGCTTGAGATCATCGGCAATCTGCTTACGCATCTTCCAACTGACATAGTTCAGGCTGTTGCGGACTAGGTGGACGATACACAGTTGGACGGCGGCGTGTGGATAGAGGGTTTCTATCGCTTCCGGGAAGCCTTTCAAACCATCGACACAGGCAATGAAAATGTCTTGGACGCCGCGATTCTTTAGGTCGGTGACGACTTGCAACCAGAACTTGACGCCTTCGATTTGGGCGATCCATAAGCCCAGCACTTCCTTTTCGCCGTTCATATTGATGCCAATCGCCAGATAAACCGCTTTGACGCGCACGGCACCGGTATCGCGCACTTTGACGTGGATGCAGTCGAGATAAACGTAAGCGCCCTATAAACCACGCCATTGAATTTTTCTACAAAGCCGTGCGAATTTGGTTAGGCCGTTGGATTGGCGAGGTGCCAGGGCAGCAATGCCTCAAAGTCTTCGACGGTTTTGGCCAGGGGCAACTGACGGAACAACGCCGCCAGATAGGTGTAAGGTTCGATTTGGTTGGCTTTGCAGGTTTCGATTAGCGAGTACAGATTGGCACTGGCCTTCGCGCCGACCACCGTGTCACAGAACAACCCGTTGCGGCGACCGACGACAAACGGGCGTATGGCGTTTTCACCGAGGTTGTTGTCGATGGGCCAAGCACCGTTTTCCACAAACCGAATCAGCTTCGGCCATTGCGACGACAGCTAATGCAAGGCCTTGCCCAGCAAACTGCCGGGCGTGACCCCATGCAGATGTTCGACCAGCAAACCTTCGATATTGGCTAATACCGGCTTGCTGTGCTGTTGACGCTGCAGCGTGCGCTGTTCGGCACTCAGATCTTTGGCTTTGGCCTCAATCGCATACCGTTCACCAATCGCGGCGATAAACTGCGTCGCCAGTGATGCTGATCCACGCGCGGCTTTGGGGATGGCCGCTTCTGCTTCGACAAAATAGCGGCGCGCATGCACCCAACAGCTGATGTGAATGGCACCTCGCACTGTCGCAATAGCGTTATACACCTCATAGCCGTCGCTCATGAGAACGGTGCCAGGCAGGATGCCTTCGTAGAGGGGTTGCGCATGACTTCCGCCACGACCGGGCGTGTAGCTAAACAGCCGAATCGGCGGTCCGGACCCGGTCATTTGCGCCCACAGATAGCTTTTACGTTGCGCGGCACGTCCAGCTTCCTTGAGCACTTGCCCCCCCCGGTTTCGTCGCCCAGAATCAGATTGGCTTCCAGCAGATGATCACGCAGCAGATTGATGATGGGCTGCACCGCTTGACCGACTCGCACTGTGCTGGCGGCCAGCGTGGTGCGCGACAGATCGCCGCCGAACCGGCTAAGCAAGTTGGCTTGCCGATACAACGGCAGGCTATCTTGGTATTTAGCGGTAACGATCCAGGCCAAGGCCGTTTCGGTCAATAAACCTTTGGGAATGATGCGCGCCGGTACCGGCGTCACGCGAATGCTATTGTCGCAGCAGGGACAGGCGTATTTGATGCGCTGATGCTGAATCACCCGGACCTGTTGCGGCACAATGTCGAGTTGCTCGCTGATGTCCGCGCCAATTTCCACCAGCGTATGGCAGTCATGCGCGCAGACCCGCTCAGCTTCCGGTAGCTCATGGCGCACGATCTCGCGCGGCAGGAGGGGATCGAGCGGCTTGCGGCCGCGTTTCTGGCGGCTGTGGCCGGCCACCTCAACCGCTTCGGGCGTCGCTTCCTCGGCCACCGGCGTTCCATTGGGTGCCAGCGCTTCAGCTTCGTTCAGGAAGAGATCACGCTGATCGGGATTGCGCCGCGCCTCGGACTTGGCGGCATATAGACGATGCAGAAAAGCATCCACACGTTCCTTCAACAGATCACGCTCGACCGTCACTAACCGTAATTAATTCGCCAGCCGCTGCTGTTCATCCACTAAGGCCTGCGTGTCCGTTAACAAGGCTTGATAGTCTTCGGTGGACAGCGTGATGGCGGTCGTCATGCCGCTATTTTACTGGATTTAAGTCATTGTTTCAGCTTGATTTTGTATAGATACGCGCCGAATGCGGGCGCATCGCCGCCAAGTCAATGCCGGCTAACAGCCAGTGCAGTTGCTCCACCATCAACGTGACCACCGCCGCCTCTTTCGGCCAACGAAATCGATCCGCTTCCAAGCGCTTGAGCATCAACCAAAAACCCGTGCGATCCCACAACAGCAACTTGATCCGATCCCGGCGGCGATTACTGAACACATAAATCGCCGGCTCGAAGGGGTTCAAGCCCAATGCCTGCTCGACCAACACCACCAAGCCATTTATGCCCTGTGGGTATTGATAGCCTTGCGACCATCGATGGGTTCCCGGTGCAGGTAGACCTTTAATCCCGGTTTGAAACTGAACATGGCAAGGCCGCCAATGCATTCAAAAGTAACGGCAAATCGCTGAGTGCGACTGACTGTAATGTGAGTTTAACGCCGTTGGGCAACGTCGCATTGAGCGCTGATTCAGCCGGTTTCGCTTCGCTCAGTGAATGAATGGGCATAAAAGCCGGCAACCCGGCTGAACTGTTCGGAGCAGAACAGGCCTCATCATGATAAAGTCCTATCCACTTACGTACTAGTGCTTAATTCCGTAAGTTAGCGATAGTATTTCGTAATTGCGCACCGCGGACCTCGCGTTTCCGCCATCGAAAAGGTGTAGCCGTTGGATTGTAAGCGGCAATAAAGTCTTCAATCGCTTGCCGCAGGGCTGCGATGTTTTGGAAACTGGCGCCGCGTAAAGCTTTACGAGACAGAATGCCGAACCAGATTTCCACCTGATTCAGCCAACTGGCTGAGGTGGGCGTAAAGTGGAAATGGACATTGGGATGCTGAGCCAGCCAGGCGTCGCATTTTTTGTGGGTACAGTAATGTCCAGAATCACATGCAACTCTTGGCCAGCCGGCGTCTCGGCAACAATCGTGTCCATGAACCCGAGAAAATCTTCACGCCGCTTCGTTTCGGTTATCTGGGCGATGATGTTACCGGTTGCGACCTGCAGAGCTGCAAACAAATTCAGTGTCCCATGACGCTTATAGGTGCTCTGGAATCCGCGCGCGATCTTGCCACTGTCGGTTTCAACGTACCCGGTCATTCGTTCCAGCGCTTGGATACTGGGTTTTTCGTGGACACTGATGACTAAGGCATTTTCGGGCGGACTCAAATACAAGCCAACAATGTCCGCCGCCTTTACCGCAAATTCTTTGTCGGTACTGACGCACCAGGATCGCTGTCGTTGCAGACAAATCCCTTCCTTACGGAGCACGCGCCAAACCGCGTAAACCGAACTATCCAGGGCCTGAGCTACAGCGGGACCATCCCAGACGGCTTGTCCCTTTGGCGGTGGTAGCTCAAGGATTGCTAAGACACGCTGTCGAAAATGCTCATCATACGTCTTCGGTGCGCCCGGCCGACGTTCGTCTGACAGCCCCAAAAGCCCCTGAGCCATAAAGCGGTTTCGCCACTTGATGACCGTATTGGCCCGCGTTCGGCATTGCGCTGCAACCGCTTGGACTTGCGCGCCATCCAGGCAGCCCAGAATCATCCGGGCTCGCTCGACTACTCGAGCTTCTTCCGTACGGCTCGCTGCGCGTCGCTCTCACTCTGCCCGCACGTCCGCGGAACACTCAATTTTTGGGCTACTCGTGACATCCCTCCAAGATTACATTATTAGCACCTAATAACGCAACTAAGCACTAGAAGTTTTCTCCATCATTCATGCTAGGAACCACACGGTTGGAGTAATTTTGTGCAACACCCAAGCTCCGAGCTCGATCAATCGAGAAATTTTCTCGACCATCCAAGCTTTTTTCTCGATCATTTCACTTCAGAACTCAATCAGCCAAGCTCAGAACCCCAACACTGGAGTTATTTTGTCCAACAGCCAAGCTCTGTACTCAAACAGTCGAAAACCAAACCGGACTAACTACATCCCGAAATACTTCATTCCGCAAATTTCATCGATTGCCTTCCAGCCACCCAAGCCAGAGTCAGCGCCCGAATAAAACCCGCAACACCCGTGTATTACATTTCACAAAATCTTCATTTAGCAATCACAAGTTCATCACAAAATTTCCTTAGGCTGTACTTGCTTTACCCATAGCGATGGAAATTTCTCAACCCCATATGAACGAGCAGCCAGCGGCTTATAACAAAAACGCCCGCGCGGTCTCTATCGGAGCACTCTAAATGATTAAACAATCTGTTCTTGCCATGGCTTTGCTATCGGCAATTTGTACGCAAGCCGAGGCGGTTACTCTCAATGCCGACGGCGCTTGGCATGCGTTTGACGTAGACAACTCAGTATCTAACTCGGGTGGTTTGGAGTGGATAGACCTGGATAACAATGCGTTGAGCTTTGACTTTACCTTAACCGGCTCGGCGGTTTTGCGCGTAGTGGACGCCGGCTTCGCTGGTGATAGATTCAAGATTTTTAACACGGCCAGCGTAATCGGTGAAACCTCGGCCGCCGTTAACAATTATCCAACTTCTGTTTACAGCGATTTTGACTTGGCTTACGCCAGCTCAGACTACAGCCGCGGCGAATTTCTGCTGGGTGCCGGCAGTTACCAAATCAGCGGCCTGCTGATCCAATCCGCTCTGGATGATACCTCCACCGAGCTTAACGCCACCGTAGGCGCTGTCAGTCTGACCGCCGTGCCGCTGCCTGCCGCTGCCGGTTTATATGCCGCCGGGGCCGGCCTGCTGGGCTTGGTCTCTCGTCGCCGCAAATCCACTAAATAAGGGTTAAACCAATGAAATTAAACAAACTTGCCATCGGCATTGCCTTGGGTTTGGGCACACTGGGCGCGGCCAATGCCTTGACCACCATCCCCACCACCACGATTAAAATCGTCGCGTTCAACGACTTTCACGGCCAACTGGAATCGCCGGGTACCTTCCGGCAAACACCCACCAGCGCGGCAGCCACCAATATTCCGGTCGGCGGCGTGGACTGGATGGCCGGCTATATCAACGAATTGAAAAACCAAAACCCGAGCACTGTGGTGGTATCGGCAGGCGACATCATCGGCGCCACGCCGCTGGTTTCCGCGTTGTTTCACGACGAACCGACCATCGAAACCATGAATCGCCTGGGTCTGGAATTTAATGCGGTCGGCAATCACGAGTTCGACGAAGGCAAGAACGAACTGAAACGCATGCAAAACGGCGGCTGCCATCCGACCGATCCCAATTCCTGTCAAGGCGCATCCGTCGGCACGCCGGTGCCTTTTGAAGGCGCTGATTTCAAATTTCTGGCCGCCAACGTAGTCGAAACCGCCACCGGCAAAACCTTGTTTCCGCAATACGCGATCAAAGTGGTCGGCGGCGTGCGGGTCGGCTTTATCGGCATGACCTTAAAAGAAACCCCCACCATCGTCACCCCCACCGGCGTGGCCGGCCTGGAGTTCAAAGACGAAGCAGCAACCGTGAATGCGTTGATTCCGAAATTGCGGGCGCGCGGTGTGGAAGCGGTGGTGGTGTTGATTCACCAAGGCGGCACGATACCGGTCACCCAAAGCAAATCTACCATCAACAACTGCGATGGCGGTTTGGACGGTTCGCCGATTAAAACCATCGTCAACCAATTGGACGACGAAGTGGATTTGGTGATTTCCGGCCACACGCATCAAGCCTATAACTGCCAAATCGCCAACAAGGCCGGCCGCTTGATTTCGGTGACCAGCGCCAATTCGCAAGGCCGGGTATTAACCGACATCGACGTGGCCATCAATACCGCCAACGGTGAAGTCAGTAGCGTCAGCGCCGAAAACATCGTGGTTGATCGCAGCAACACCGCCATCACGCCCAACGCGGCGATTAAAACCATCGTCGATAATTACAAAGCCCTGTCTACTCCCATCGCTAATCGGGTGATCGGCAGCATCAGCGCGGCGATTACCCGAACCACCACCGCAGCCGGCGAATCGGCCTTGGGCGACGTGATTGCGGACGCGCAATTGCTGGCTACGCAAAACGTCGGTTTTGGCGAAGCCGTGGTGTCATTCATGAACCCCGGCGGCATCCGCGCCGATTTGACCTTCCCATCCAGCGCCGCTAACGAAGGCGACGGCAAGGTAACTTATGCGGAAGCCTTTACCGTGCAACCGTTCGGCAACACCTTGGTGACATTGACCTTGACCGGCGCGCAAATCCACACTTTGTTGGAGCAACAATTCACCGGTTGCACAGTCGGCTATCCAGCCGGCGCACCGGCTACCGGCCAAGCGTTCAACCGCATCATGCAAGTTTCCAACGGCTTCAGTTACGAGTGGAAGGAAAAAGGCACGGCTTGCGATAACGTCGATCCCGCCAGCATCAAAATCAACGGTGTAGTGGTAGACCCTGCCGCCAGCTACCGGGTTACCGTGAATAACTTCATGGCCGACGGCGGCGATCAATATTACGTGCTCACACAAGGCACTAACCGCCTGGGCGGCGCGTTGGATCTGGATGCGTTGGAAAACTACTTTACCGTCAATGGTACTGTAGCCCCCGGCCCGCAAAATCGGATTTTGCCGGCTCCGTAAGTTTTAGGGATTAGTTGTAAGCTCTGTAGTGGTACTCGGGCCCGCTGGTACGCGATACAGCGGGCTTTTTTTTGCCTGACGGATCTAGCGCTTAGTGATGATGCTCATGACCCATTTGCGCTTGTACCTTGATCACGAACGGGTCGGATTCCTTATCGCCCAAATCCGCAAAATCGATCACGTCGTAGCCGTCGATTGGCGTCGGTTGCCAGGGCGCAGCGCTTAAAGAATAAGCCTGCAACAGTTCGGTGCGCTCGGAAAGTTCGCCCTGTTGCCGTTCGATCAAGGCCGGTAACGCAAGGTCCAAACGCATCACCACATGCCATTCGGTATCGGCGACTTTACCTTGATATTCGCGGGTCGGGATGCCGTCGGTCCATTCTATTTCTCCGGCAGTCAGTTTGTCGAGCAGCTGGCTATCCAGCAGCAACGCCAATTTTTGCCAGGACGGCGTGATGTCCAGCATCCTTAGATCGCCGGCCTGAAATTCGATTGCCCGCTGGTCTTGGTGATACAGCTTACGGTGAATCAGCTCTTGGCCGTCACGCTGCCAAAGTTCGCCTACGCCCAATTGCGGCCGTTCTATTGTGATCTGCCGGCTATCGCGCCAGAAGCGCCAACTCACTTCTGCCGGCAATGCCTGGTGCTCGTCGTGTTCGTGCTCTGCGCCGGTGCGGGTGGTGACGAACTCGGCGGCCACGGCGGGCAAGTTTGCCGAAGACAAATCGGTGATGTTAGCGGCATGCTTGGCCGGTGCATGGCTGCAAGCCGCCAAAACGACTAATAAATTGAGACCAAGCAGTTTGGGTAAAAATTTGAAATGGGTGTTGAACATGGATCCTGCACTTTAGCGGTATTCAAAAAAATGTAATTATTCAGTGAATTGCAAAACTCTGACAATTGCCGAGAAATTGCTCCCTCTCCTGATGGAGAGGGTTGGGGAGAGGAGAATTAAACTAGCAAAATACTTTGTTTTCATCCCCTCACCCTACCCTCTCCCGCTGGAGAGGGATTCTTGTACTTCGCAGTGAATAATTCCAAAAAATCAGGGACGGCCAGCGTCCCTGATTCGGCTTTGGGAAAGGTTCCCGGACTATTTACGCATGCCTAGCGCATCCGCCATCACATGATAAATCACGTTTTGTTCCAGCGTACCGCGTACTAGATAAGCGCCAGGGCCGTCGGCATAGATAGCCACGTCTTCGCCGGCGTGGGTTTCCGCGCTCATCGGTACGGTGGCTTCCTGCATGTAGTTCGGATTGGCGGTATCGACCGCTGTCAAATCCGGACGCAGTTTACTACCCTCGTAGGCAGCAGCGACGGTACCTTCGTTGGCAGGATTAAATTCCTTGCGTTGCAAGCCACCGGTCCAGCCTGGGCCGTTAGCATAGGTCAGCGTGGTGTAAGGCAAACCTAAAGAATCTTTAGTAACAACGCCGTCTACAGCGGTTTTACCCAGGATAGGATTGCCGCGCGAGGGGTAACCGGCGATGGTGAACACATGGCTGTGATCGGCAGTAACCAGGATCAAGGTGTCTTCGTCGCGGGTCAGTTGTCTGGCTTTTTTCACCGCATCCGACAGCGCCACGGTATCGGTTAGCGCCCGGTAGGCATTGCCGGCGTGATGAGCATGGTCGATCCGGCCGGCTTCCACCATCAAGTAATAACCTTTGCGGTTTTTTTCCAGAATTTTGATGGCTTTTTCGGTCATCTCGGTCAAGGACGGTTCACCGGCGGCGTCTTGCGCGCGGTCGGCTTCATAGCGCATGTGCGAACGTTCGAACAAACCCAACAAATGATCGGTAGACGCCGGATTTACCGCGTCGAACTGGGCTTTGTTCCAGACGTAGTCGGAATTATTGTATTGCGATGTCCACTCCAAGGTCAGATCGCGGCCATCGGCGCGGCGACCTTTTTGGGTTGGGTATTCAGGGTCGGCAACGTTATTAGGCATGAAATAGCTACGACCACCGCCCAAAGCCACTTCCAGGCCGTCGCCGTAAGGAAACTCCAGCAACTGGCGAGCAATATCCTTCACGGTGGCGCCAGCAGGCAGGTTGCTGTCGGCTTCCCAATCGCGGTTGGAAATGTGGGCGTAATTCACGGCAGGCGTGGCGTGGGTAAAACGGGCGGTTGTGACGACACCGGTGGACATGCCGCGTTCCTCGGCGCGTTCCAGGATGGTTTTCACGCTTTTTGCGGCGGTGACTTCCGCGCTAGGTTCGGTACGGTTGATGCTTTGATCGACGGAAATAGCACCGTCGTTGGTTTTGACACCGGCCACCATCGCGGTAGCGGTAGGCGCGGAATCCGAGGTTTGTTGATTGGCGCTGGCAGTAACCGAAAACGCCAGATTATTAAATTTTTCAAAGCCCAAACGGTTGAACTCCCCATCGCGTCCGGCCATTTGGCCTTCCAAAATCCGCGCGGCGGTGACGGTGGATACGCCCATGCCGTCGCCGACGAACAAGATAACGTTTTTGGCTTTGCGCAGTTGTGCTACATCGCGTTTATTGACCAACACCGCAGCCTCACCGGCTTTGAACCATTCAGCGCCGGATGTCGGTACTTGGCTGGTTTGTGCAGGTTTATGAGAATCGTGATGATCGCGGTCGGCATGGTCGTGGGCGACTGCGGCTACCGACAAGGTAAAACCGAAGGCGCCGACAGCGACTGCCGCCAGTTTTTGTGGATGTGTTTTTTTCATGTGTTGCCCCGAGAGCGGTTGATGGAGCGGCAACATTAGCGATTGAATATGACAAGCGCGTTACGGGATAAAACGGGAAAGCCAGCTTAGCCGATATAGCTCGGCCAAGCTGACGTATTAACCCGGCCCTTAAATACGGTTCGTCCTGAGCCCTTCGGCTGCGTTCAGGAGAGCCTTGTCGAATGGCTCAGCCCGAACGGTCTATCCGTGTTAAATAAGGCCGGCGGATATTACTGTTTACGGCCGCGTTGCATTCCCATCAAGCCCACCAGCGCGGAACCGAACAACCAAACCGCGCCCGGTACCGGCACGGCCGATACTTTGTACAGCGAAGTGGTTTCACTTACCTCGTTGGCCACCGCCAGGTAACTGCCCTGGGCATTGCTGAAGAAACTCAGACCCTCGGGACCGATGTCGCCGCCGGTAAACAACATGTCCAAAAATTTCGGACTGTTCAGGTCAGTCAAATCCCAGACCATCACCGCATTAGAACGCTCCAAACCCAGGAACAATAAATCCCGGCCATCCACTTTACCCACTACGGCACTTTCCGGCTCAGGACCTTTGTTGTCGCTACGGCCATCGTCCCACAAGGCCTCGTAAGCCGCATTACCGGGATTCGCCGCGATCAGCGCTTTGATGGTTTGTTCCAGTTTGTCACCGGAATCGAACACCATGGCACCATTGGCATCCAGAATCGAGAACGAGCGGGCGCCGAAGACTTGCAGTTGATCCAGGTCACCGTCGTTGTCCAAATCCCCGCTCCTGGAAACCGTTAGTCGATTCAGCTTGTCATTGTTCGTGGCCCAATCCGGTCCGTGCAAGGCTGTCATGGTGGCATTCAAGGCGGGATCGATAGTCGCTGCGCCCACCCGCACTTCTTCCGCACCGCCCGGCCAATCCTCGCGAGAGTCGCCTTCATTGGCGGTCACGTAATATTGATTGCCGTCTTTGCTAAAACTGGCGATGCCGTCGGGCATGTACATACCCATCACATTCCAGTTCTGGATATTGCCTTTCAAAGCCGCAGTGCCGGCACCGTCGCGATCCGAGACATCCAGACCGTTGCCGGCTAAATTGTGATCCTTCAAACCCAGGGCTTTAATGTCGGTGACTGTGGCGCTGGCGATGTCGATGACCGCAACCGAGTTGGCCTCTTGCAGCGTCGCAAAAGCTTTGCTGCCGTCTTGGCTAACCGCAATGTATTCCGGTTCCAGATCTTGCGCGACGCTGGCGTTCGGCCCGGTCAGACGCACGCCGCTGGCTTTCAAAGCCGCCGCCGCACCGTTGAAAGCAGTAAATCCGGCCGTTTGGACGGCAAAGCTGTTGGTGTTGATAATACTCACCGAGCCTTCCGGATCGCCGCTTGGCCCCACCAAATAGCTGCTGGGTTCGCCTTCATTCGCCACCAGCAAGCGGCTGCCGTCGGGCGTATATGTCACTGCGTCAGGGTTGGCACCGACGGTTACGCTGTGTTGCAATGTGTAGTCAGCCGCATTGTAAAAACGCACCAAACCCGGATCGGTTTTCGTCGGCGCCGTCAAAGCAATGGCCGCTTGGCCGTTTTTCACCGCCACGCTGTTGATTCCGCCGAACGCGCTCGTGGAAATGCTTTGCAGCAAATTGCCGTTCATATCCAACACGTCGATGCCGCCTTGGCCAATATTGGCCTGATTGGCATCGGTTCCCGCTACCCACAAGCGGTTGTTAACCGCATCGAAAGAGACGATTTCCGAGCCCATGGCACTGGAACCATTCGCTGCAGTGTGATTGAAGGTCCATTGATGCGACCATTGAAAATCCCCCGCAGCGCTGGCATTGGCAGAGGCCAGCACAGCAGCGACGGCGGCGGCGATTGAAGTGAGTTTCATAAAAATGCTCCTGAGGCACTATTCGTTTGGTGTTTGAAGAAAGGATGTGTAAGTACCAGCTCACCGACAGCGTCGGAACGGTAGTCTTGCGAATGGTAAATAGCCTTTATGACAGTAGCGTTACGCGACAGCCGCATCGCAAACGCCCGGAAAATTGACTTGTTTCCATATTTCAATTATTGTTGAAATATGGAAAATAAAACTGCTGTTATCGCACTGGCCGCATTGGCCCAAGAATCCCGTCTGGCAATTTACCGCGCGCTGGTGCAAGCCGGCCCGGCAGGTTTGGCCGCCGGAAAAATCAGTGAAGCCACCGGCATTGCCCCGTCTTCCCTATCGTTTCATTTGAAGGAATTGACTTACGCCAACCTGGTGAACTCGCGCAACGAAAGCCGCTTTGTGATTTATACGGCCAATTTTTCCGCGATGAACGATCTGTTGGCTTTCCTGACTGAGAACTGTTGCGACGGCCATCCCTGTCTATCGCTCTCTGCCTGTTCCACCAATAACGAATCTTTACCCTCAACCCCGACCGACACTCCATCATGAACGTATTGTTTTTGTGTACCGGCAACTCCTGCCGTTCCGTCCTTGGCGAAGCCACTTTCAATCATTTGGCTCCGGCCGGCTGGCGTGGCCTGAGCGCCGGCAGCAAACCCACCGGTAAAATTCATCCGCGTTCGCTGGCTTTGCTGGCCAGAGAAGGCATATCCACCGAGGGTTATTACAGCAAGTCCTGGAATGACCTGCCGGTGACGCCGGACATCGTGCTGAGTGTGTGCGGCAATGCCGCCAACGAAACCTGCCCCGCCTACCTGGGCCCGGTCATGCGCAGCCATTGGGGCGTTGAAGATCCGGCTCACGTCGAGGGTACCGACGAGGAAATCGACGCGGCCTTCATGGTCGCGTATCGGATTCTGCGCCATCGCATCGAGCAGTTTTTTGCTTTACCGTTGGAAGAGTTAAAAAACGATCCCGAGCGCCTGAAAGCCGAACTGGATCGCATCGGCACCTTGTTGCCTTAGTTGTTAAGGAGTTCTCCCATGACCAGTATTCAAATATTTGATCCTGCATTGTGTTGCAGCACCGGTGTTTGCGGTGTGGAAGTCGATCAGCAGTTAGTGGGTTTTGCCGCCGATGTCGATTGGGCCAAGCAAAACGGCGCCGCCATTGAGCGCTTCAATCTGGCGCAAACCCCGTTGGCGTTTGCCGAAAACCCGGTGGTTAAAGCGTTTCTGGAACGCTCCGGCGCCGATGCCTTGCCGTTGGTCTTGGTCGATGGCGAAGTCGCCTTAGCCGGTCGCTATCCGAATCGAACCGAATTGGCGCGTTGGGCAGCCATTAGCGTAGCGGAACAGCAAGCCCCGTCGGGCTGTTGTAGCGGCAGCAGCTGTTGTTAACTTCTGGTGATCGTGCCGTGAGCAGCGATTGCAAATTTCTCGATCAAGCGCCACGCTTTCTATTTTTTACCGGCAAAGGCGGTGTGGGCAAGACCTCCATCGCTTGCGCCTCGGCCGTAAAATTGGCGGATGCCGGCAGACGGGTGTTGTTGGTGAGCACCGATCCGGCCTCGAATGTCGGCCAGGTATTTGGTATCGCCATCGGTAATCAGATCACCGCGATTCCGGCCGTATCCGGTCTGGCGGCATTGGAAATCGATCCGCAAGCGGCGGCGCAAGCCTATCGCGACCGTATCGTCGGCCCGGTGCGGGGCGTGTTGCCGGACAGCATTGTCAAAGGTATAGAAGAACAGCTGTCCGGGGCCTGTACCACGGAAATTGCGGCGTTCGACGAATTTACCGCGCTATTAACCGACTCCGCTTTGACCGCCGGCTACGATCAAATCGTGTTCGACACCGCCCCGACCGGCCACACCATCCGCCTGTTGCAACTACCAGGTGCCTGGAGCGGCTTTTTGGAGCAAGGCAAAGGCGACGCCTCTTGCCTGGGCCCCTTGGCCGGTCTGGAAAAACAGCGTAGCCAATATAAAGCCGCCGTCGACGCCTTGGCCGATCCGCAACGCAGCCGTTTGATCCTGGTCGCCCGCGCCCAACCATCGACCTTGCGCGAAGTAGCCCGCACCCATGAAGAATTAGACGCCATCGGCTTAACGCAACAATATTTGGCCATCAATGGCATCTTGCCGGCAAGCGCCACCGCACAAGACCCGCTGGCGAATGCCATCTACCAACGCGAGCAACATGCTTTGGCCGACATGCCGGCAGCTTTAAATAGCCTACCGATGGACCGCATTGAATTAAAGCCCTTCAATCTGGTTGGACTGACGGCTCTCAGACAATTGCTTAGCAATGCCGCACCGCTAGCAATGCCTGACAGTGACGTTATGCCGGCCATACCCGCGCCTGATCTATCTAAATTGGTGGACGAGATTGCCGCCGACGGTCATGGCCTGGTGATGCTAATGGGCAAAGGTGGCGTTGGCAAAACCACCCTGGCCGCCGGATTGGCGGTGGAACTGGCACGACGCGGTTTGCCGGTGCATCTGACCACCTCCGACCCAGCCGCCAATTTAACGGACACGCTAAACGGGGCTTTGCCGGACCTGACAGTCAGCAAAATCGATCCGCATGCGGAAACCGAACGCTACCGTCAGCATGTGCTGTCCACAAAAGGCGCCAAACTAGATGAACAAGGCCGCGCCTTGCTGGAAGAAGACTTGCGCTCGCCGTGTACCGAAGAAATTGCCGTTTTCCAAACCTTTTCCCGCATCATCCGCGAAGCCGGCAAGAAATTCGTGGTGATGGATACCGCCCCTACCGGCCATACCTTACTGCTCTTGGACGCTACCGGCGCTTACCATCGCGAGGTGGCGCGGCAGATGGGCGATTCCAATCAGCATTTCACCACGCCGATGATGCAGTTGCAGGACCCGCGTCAAACCAAGGTGCTGATCGTCACTTTAGCGGAAACCACGCCGGTACTGGAAGCTGCTCATTTGCAAGACGATCTGCGCCGGGCCGGCATCCAACCTTGGGCCTGGGTGATTAATAACAGCGTGGCGGCGACCACCGTGCATTCGGCGCTGTTACGCCAACGCGCGGCCAATGAATTGGCGGAAATTGCCGAGGTAGCGGATCGACACGCCCAACGTTACGCGCTCGTGCCCTTGTTGCGGGAAGAACCGACAGGTGTGGAACGCTTGCTGGCATTGGCCGGCCGGCCAAACGCCTTCTCCTTTAGTACCTACGGAGCATAAAGGAGAAGGTTGAGATGAGGGGATTAAAATCAGTTATTTACATCCCTCACCCTAGCCCTCTCCCTGAGGGAGAGGGAATTTTCAGAGGTCCCCACTAAACAATGCTAGCTAATCTCCAATCTCATTCACTATTTACCCCGGAGCAAACGCGATGAAACGCCTGCATATCCATCTCGCCGTCGATGATCTGGCGAAAAATATCGACTTTTATAGCGCGCTGTTTCAAAGCGCACCGAGCGTGCGCGAAGCCGATTACGCCAAGTGGCTACTGGACGATCCGCGCGTCAATTTCGCGATTTCCAGCCGCGGCCGCCAGCCGGGGTTGGATCATTTGGGCATACAAGTCGAATCGGGTGAGGAGTTGGAAGCAGCTCAGGAAAACCTGGCCGTTGCCGAGCTACCGGTCGCCGCGCAAAAACAAGCCAACTGCTGCTACGCCCAGTCCGATAAATACTGGACCGTCGATCCACAAGGCATCGCCTGGGAAGCCTTCCACTCCTTGCAAACCATTCCCTTATTTGGCGAGGATCAAGTGTTGCAACTTGAACCCGCCAGCAGCTGCTGCAAACCGCCGGCAGCCGATAACGCTGCACAGTAAATCGCTGATTTGGAGATTTAAATGAGCACCCCGCATTGCCCCAACGCCCGTTTATCCTTTCTCGACCGTTTTTTGACGCTATGGATTTTCATCGCCATGGCGTTTGGCGTCGGCATCGGTTTTCTGTTTCCCACGGAAGTAACCGACTTCAACGCGGCGGTATCGGTCCGCACCACCAATATTCCGATCGCCATCGGCTTGATCGTGATGATGTATCCGCCGCTGGCCAAAGTCCGTTACGAAGAACTTGGCGACGTGTTCCGCAACTGGCGGATATTGGCCGTGTCCTTGCTGCAAAACTGGCTGCTCGGTCCGGTGTTGATGTTTGTATTGGCTATCGTGTTTCTGCGCGATTACCCGGACTACATGGTGGGTTTGATCCTGATCGGACTGGCGCGCTGCATCGCGATGGTCATCGTCTGGAACGAGCTTGCAAACGGCGACAACGAATACGCGGCGGGCTTGGTGGCATTTAACAGCGTATTTCAGGTCTTGTTTTACAGCGTCTATGCCTGGCTGTTCATCACCGTGCTGCCGCCCTTATTCGGCATGCAAGGCAGCCTGGTAGCCATCACCATCGGCGAAATCGCCAAAAGCGTATTCATCTATCTGGGCATTCCATTTATCGCCGGCTTTAGCACGCGCTTTCTATTGGTCAAAGCCAAAGGCAAGGATTGGTATCACCAGCATTTCGTCCCGAAAATCAGCCCACTGACCTTGATCGCCCTGCTGTTTACCATCGTGGTGATGTTCTCGTTAAAAGGCGATTTGATCGTACAATTGCCGCTGGACGTGGTGCGGATTGCGATACCGCTGTTGATTTATTTTGTGGTGATGTTTTTACTCAGCTTTTGGCTGGGTAAAAACATCGGCGCCGGTTACGGCAAAACCACCACACTGGCGTTTACCGCCGCCAGCAATAATTTTGAATTGGCGATTGCGGTGGCGGTGGCGGTGTTTGGTATTAATAGCGGCGCGGCGTTTGCCGCGGTGATTGGACCCTTGATCGAAGTGCCGGTGATGATAGCCCTAGTCAATGTGGCTTTCTTTTTCCGTAAACAGGGGATGATTTAAAAATAGCAAAACGTTTACCCAACGACTGCATTACCCCTCTTTAACCTTACAAAGGAACACCCTCATGGCTACTGATAAATCGAAAAACGATAGAAAGAAAATTGCGGTGGAAGAACCCACTTACGACCAACTGAAAAACTTTTCCCGCTTTAACGGCTTAAAAACCCGTACGGTGGTGGCGTGTATGGTGAATATCATGCTGCAAGATGAAGTGTTAAGCCGCCGTGTCGTCGAACAGTGCCTGGCTGCCGACTCGGAGGAAGCCAATTAGTGTCAGCCGGATCAAAATCGCCAACAATTTTAAGCGGCGTTGATTGAAGTCAAAGCTATCAGAACAAGCCTGTTTGATAATTCAGCCAGGCATGTTCAATCGCACATGCCAACGCGGTTTTTTTGGACTCATCAGCGATTAAGTCAGGTTATGACTATGGACAATGACATTTTAATCGATCAAGCCCGGCAGCTTTATGCGGCATTGCATGCCAGACAAGTCGGGCTGTTGGCCCCCAACCTTACGGCATTGGATCGCCTAGAGCGTTTTATTTTCAGTGCCTATGGCCGTTACCAGCGCCGCTTGACCCGTTGCGCACTTTGTTACCAAACCCGCAAGCATGACTGTGAGCGGGAGCCCGGTGAAAAGCGTATTTCTTGCCAACGCCGCAACCCCTTCGCCGCTATTGCCCGGTTTTAACCGGCAATATTTTGCTGTCCACGCCTGGCTTATTTGTTTAGTATTGCGCCATGGATGACGGCGAATTTGCACAGCTTCCGTGGCGGTATCGATAGGCATCGCGCGCTTGAGTTGTCTGCATTGACGCTTGGAGAGACAGGGCAGACACTTTCACTTGGCAAGCGGAATGTATCGCCGCCGACAAGGCGTCTTGTGGAGGCGCCCCGCCAAATAACTGCTAGTGAACGATTTGAAAAATCTAGCGCCAAATTAAGAGTGGTGTGTAGATGGCCTTTGATTTTTCAATTGCAATGGGACACAACGATTCAACCTAACTGCCCAGAACTCGACGATGAATAGTTTTATTCGATCCGTACTTGCAGAGGCGGACTATAAACCAGAAAGGCTCTTGCAGATGCTAAGGGCCGTGCAGGCGCAGTACCTGCATATTCCCAACGCGGCTATCGAACAATTGGCCGCAGCCCTGCATATTCCCCGTACGCAGATTATTGCCGTCGCGGAATTCTATAGTTTCTTGCACCTGACACCACAGGGCCGTTACGACATTCATATCAGCGATTCGATTACCGACCGGATGCTAGGCAAGGAAAAATTGTTGAACTACCTGGCGGAAAAATTGCGGGTTAACGTGGGTGAAGTCCGCGCGGACGGTCTGGTCAGTTTGAATAATACCTCCTGCACCGGCATGTGCGACCAAGGCCCGGCCGGTTTGGTTAACGGCTATGCGTTGACCCGTCTGGACCCTGCCAGAATCGATGTCATCGCCAAACTGATCGAACAACAAGCGCCGTTAAGCGATTGGCCACCGGAGTTCTTTGCGGTGGAAGAGCCGGTCCGCAAACCCGGCCTGTTGCTCAACCAGCCATTCGAAAACGGCGCGGCGATAAGGGCGACCTTTGCCCGCGGCCTGACGGAAACCCTGGCGGAAGTGGACAGTTCCAATCTGCGCGGCCGCGGCGGCGCGGGCTTTAAAACCGCGTTGAAATGGCGGACCTGCGCTCAACAAACTGCCACACCGCACTACGTGATTTGTAACGCCGACGAGGGCGAACCCGGTACCTTTAAAGACCGAATGCTGCTCGATCTGTATGCCGACCAAGTATTTGAAGGCATGACCTTGTGCGCGGCGATTATTGGTTCGGACCAGGGCTTGCTGTATCTGCGCGCCGAGTATTTATTCCTCTACGAACAATTACAACGGGTGTTGAAACGCCGCCGCGATAGCGGTTTGCTGGGGCGCAATATTCTCGGTCACGACGGCTTTGATTTTGACATCGAAATCCGCATGGGCGCCGGTGCCTATATTTGCGGCGAGGCATCCGCGCAAATCGAGTCCTTGGAAGGCAAACCCGGCATACCGCGGGTTAAGCCGCCCAACTCGGTGATCTGCGGCTATCAACGCAAACCCACCGTGGTAGACAATGTCGAGACGTTTTTCGCCGCCACTCACATTGCTGTACAAGGCGGGTCATGGTTTGCGGAAGTCGGCACCGCACAATCCACCGGCAGCAAACTGCTCAGCATCAGCGGCGACTGCGCGCGGCCTGGCATTTACGAATACCCGTTCGGCACGTCAATTGAAGAGATTTTGCAAGACTGCGGCGCGGACGACGTCATGGGTGTGCAAGTCGGCGGGCCGTCCGGCACTTTTATTTCCAATCGGGAATTGCAACGGCGCATAGCCTTCGAGGACCTATCCACCGCCGGCTCGTTTATGGTGTTCAACAACAGCCGCAATATTTTCGACATCGTGCAAAATTTCACTGATTTCTTCGCCCATGAAAGCTGCGGCTTTTGCACACCGTGCCGGGTCGGCACCACACTGTTGAAAAATCAGCTGCGGAAAATTGTCGAAGGCAACGGCGCTGCGGTCGACCTGGAAGAACTCAACGAGATATGCCTGGTCGTCAAAAACAACAGCCATTGCGGTTTGGGGGATTCAGCAGCCAATCCAATTTTAAGCACCCTGGCCAGCTATCCCGAGCTGTATCTTAAGCAATTAAAGCAGAGCAGTTTTACCCCGGGTTTTGACTTGGACGCCACCCTGGCCGTGGCTCGCCGCATGGCGCAGCGCGACGACGACGCGGCGCATTTATCGCAAGTGGAGAATTGATATGAGCGGCACTCTTTGTATCGACGGCATCGCCGTTCCGTTCAGCGACGGCCAAACTATTATCGAAGCAGCCCGCACCGCCGGCGTTTACATTCCTTATCTGTGCCACCGGCCGGGTTACGCCCCTTACGGCAGTTGCAAACTGTGTACGGTGAAAGTCAATGGCCGCACCAATACCGCCTGCACCCTGCCGGCCGCCGACGGCCAAACCGTCATCAGCAACAGCCCCGACCTGCAACACGACCGCCAGCGCATCACCCAAATGCTGTTTGTGGAAGGCAACCATTTCTGCCCATCCTGCGAAAAATCCGGCAATTGCCAGTTGCAGGCCGTCGCCTACCATCAGAACATGCTGGATAACCACTACCCGCATTTTTATGCACAGCGCGAAATGGACGCCTCGCACCCGGATATTTTGATCGATCACGACCGCTGCATTTTCTGCAATTTATGCGTGCGCGCCAGCAAGGAAAAAGACGGGAAAGACGTATTCGGCATCGCCGGGCGCGGCATCCACAAACGCCTGGTCATCAACTCGCCTAGCGGCAAGCTGAAAGACAGCGAGATTAGTGTCGATGACGAGGCCGCCCATGTCTGCCCGACCGGCGCGATTCTGGTCAAACGCAGCGCCTATCTGGCACCGATTGGTGAACGCATCTACGACGGGCATCCCATCAGCGAAGTCGCCTGCGAAAAAGCGGTTATCAAAGCCGGCGAGGCCAGCGGCTACCCAAGCTGCGACCCGACCAAGCTGGCGGAGTCAGCTCAGCAGAACGGTGGCCCGGACTCCCACTACGCGGCGACCATGCCGCCCGCTCCGGACATCAAACATGGCCGCTAAGATTAAAATCGCCACCACCTCGCTGGCCGGCTGCTTTGGCTGCCATATGTCGTTTCTGGATATAGACGAGCGCCTCTTGAAATTGGCTGACAGCGTCGAATTCGACCGCTCGCCACTCACCGACATCGAACACTGCGGCCCGTGCGACATCGGCCTGATCGAAGGCGGGGTTTGCAATTCCGAAAACGTGCATGTGCTGCGCGAGTTTCGCGCTAACTGCAAAATTCTGATCGCCGTCGGCGCTTGCGCCATCAACGGCGGCCTACCGGCGCTGCGCAACTTTTTTAAGCTGGAAGATTGCTTGTTGGAAGCGTACCAGGACGGCATCGGCGTGGACAATCCGCAGATACCCAGCGACCCGGAATTGCCTTTGCTACTGGACAAGGTGCGGCCGGTCCACGAGATCGTCAAGATCGATTATTTTATGCCCGGCTGTCCGCCGTCCGCCGATGTGTTTTGGCACTACCTGAGCGCATTGATCGAAGGCCGCGACCCGACTTTACCTTACGAGTTAGTCCATTACGACTAACGGAGGAACCCCGTGTACGAATATCTTGAAACCGCCGATCCGGCCTTGGTCGAAGCCGGCAAGTTAAAACGGGTCGCTGTCGATCCGGTTTCCCGCGTGGAAGGCCACGGCAAAGTCACACTGCTGTTGGATGAAAACAATCAAGTCAAGCAAGCCCGGCTACACATTGTCGAATTTCGCGGCTTTGAAAAATTCATCCAGGGCCGTCCTTACTGGGAACTACCGGTCATGGTGCAGCGCTTGTGCGGCATCTGCCCGGTCAGTCATCATCTGGCCGCCGCCAAAGCCATCGACCAGTTGGTGGGCGTCGATCCGGCCAATCTGCCGCCGGCAGCAGACAAGTTGCGGCGCTTGCTGCATTTCGGTCAGGTGTTGCAATCGCATGCCTTGCATTTTTTCCACCTGTCCAGCCCGGATTTGCTGTTCGGATTCGAAAGCGAGATCGGCAAACGCAACATCGTCGCCGTGTTGGCGGATTATCCGGATATTGGCCTGCAAGGCGTGAAACTGCGCAAATACGGCCAGGAAGTGATCCGCATGGTCTGCGGCAAGCGCATTCACGGCACCGGCGCGATTCCTGGCGGCATGAACAAAGCGCTGAGCAAAGATGAGCGCGATTATCTGAAACAAGACATCGGCCAAATCGTGAGTTGGGCGCAAGGCGCTTTGCAACTGGTCACAAAAGTCCACACCTCCAACCAGCCCTATTACGACGACTTTGCCACCATCCGCAGCAACTACCTGAGTTTGACCAAGCCTGATGGTGCGCTGGAGCTTTATCACGGCGGGATTAGGGTGAAGAACCCGCTAGGCGACACCCTCGTGGATCATTACGATTACTGCGACTATCCGGACTTGATCCGAGAAGAAGTCCGTTCCTGGACTTATATGAAATTCCCCTACCTGACGGCGCAGGGTAAAGCCGACGGCTGGTATCGGGTGGGACCGTTGGCGCGGGTCAACAATTGCGATTTTATCGACACGCCACTGGCGGAAGCCGCGCGCGTCGAATTCAAGCAACACGGCGACGCAGCCATGGTTCACAGCACCCTGGCTTTTCACTGGACGCGGATGATCGAATTACTGCATTGCGCGGAAAGTATCCAAATCTTGCTGGATGATCCTGACCTGCTGAGTAACGACTTGGTCGCCAAAGGCGAAAAACGTTACGAAGGCATCGGCGTGATCGAAGCGCCGCGCGGCACCCTGTTTCATCATTATCAAATCGACGAAAACGACATTGTCACCAAAGCCAATCTGATCGTCTCCACCACCAGCAACAACACGGCGATGAACGAGTCGGTGCGGCAAGTCGCGGCGGAATATCTGTCCGGCCGCGAATTGACCGAACCCTTGCTGAATAATCTGGAAGTGGCAATCCGCGCCTACGACCCGTGTCTGTCCTGCGCCACGCATGCGGTCGGCAAAATGCCCTTGCAGTTGGAATTGGTCGACGCGGACGGCAAGTTGGTGGATAAACTGGTGCGACACAGCAGCGGCGAATTCATTCACGGTAGCGAATGACAAAACCCATCCTGGTGTTCGGTTACGGCAACCCCAGCCGTGGCGATGATGCTGTTGGTCCTTTGCTGTTGGATTATCTCGCCGAGCATCTGGACCTCAGCAATATCGAATTGCTCAGCGATTTTCAGTTACAAATCGAACATGCGCTGGATATACAAGACCGCGAATGGGTAGTGTTTGTCGATGCAGCCGTAGATTGCCCGGACAGCTTTACCTTTACCCCATTAACCCCAGCCCAAGACCACAGTTACTCCAGCCATGCGCTGAGCCCGACCGCGCTGCTGTCGGTCTATGAAACCCTCGGCAAACAGCCGCTACCGCCCTGCTATTTATTAAGCATTCAAGCTGAAGCCTTCGAACTGGGCTGCGGGTTAAGCGAACGCTGCGCTGCCAACTTAGCGGAGGCCTGCCGGTTTATAGCGGCGTTTTTGAAACAAAGGCCGTAAGGCGTTTTCCAAATCCGGCGAAACGCCTTTCAGCCTTAAAGTTTGAAAGCTAAGCGGCTAGCGCGATGCCCGGAATTTTCGGCTTCCCAATAGCCCGAGTAGACCGCTGCCAAACAACCAGACCGCTGCAGGCAGCGGAACGGGGGCCGCTAAAGGCGTCATTTTGAAAGCACTACCACTTCCGGTAAACGTTAAACCGGTAACAAAACCCAGCGGATCGCTGGGATCGATCATGGCGGAAGTTTCGATGCCGGCTATGCGGAACTTGCCAACGCCGTTTTGAAAACCCAATTCGCCGAAATTAAACCAAACGCCCGCCAACAAGCGGATACCGCTGTCGACGTATTCACCGCTGGTCTCATCCCAAATCAGCAGTTGGAATTTACCGTCGCCGTATTGGTTGGGAATCATCACATCGCCGAATAAGGTGTCGGCATTTAACGCTTCATAGGTGTAAGCCACCGCCACATCCGGGTCGTAAAACCCGCCTGGTTTTGGATTTCCGTTGCCATCCAAAACCGGCATGGGCGGTGTACTGAATGTAAATCCATCGTTGCTTGGTGTTGGTAAAACCGGTGCGGAAGGCAATGCAACCTGAGACGTTGGCGTGCTGACATTAAAGGTATCGATCAGGCCGCTAATACGAAAATCCAATAAACCGTTGGTGACTTTGTTGATGGAATAACCAAATTTAAGTGGCTGCGACTGGAATATGCTGTTTAAGTCTTCGGTTTGAAACGAAGCAATATTGAAGCGAGATGGATCGAATAATGCTGTAATGGAAAACTCGGTTCCAGTAACAGTTTGCTCGTCATTGCCAAGGTTAATCGCCTCGAAAGAGACTACGTCGTAATTTCCCGCATTTACATAGCCGTGATAACCGTTTACATCGATCTCAGTTTGGGTGATGTTTTGATTGTCTTGAAATGCAGCCCCAATACCTTTATTGCTAACAAAAGAAAACTTATTTTGAATTGCCGTGGACAGATAAGTATTGTTCCAAAAACCACTTTCCCATTCGGTATAAGGCGGAGTGGCCGGATTAAAATGGCTACCATCCGGTTGATCGGGATTGAACAAAAACTGGCCCGAGAACGAATCGCCAATATTCGCCACATTGCCGTCGCTAAAAATAATATGGCCTTTATAGGAAATTTGCTGGGTGGCGTGAGCGTTAACCGAGGCAAGACACAACCAGAGTAAACCGAAGGTTTTTATTTTCATGATAATCTCCAGACTAACGTGGATTTATGAGTGTCAAAAAGCGGGTGGTTTGACCACTTTTCCACAGCCGTACTGACTTGGCTTGAGTAAGTAAGAGGCCAAACCGTCCAATTAAGCATTGAGAACCATCTCCATGATCTTTTCCGCCTGATTGTCCGGAAAACCCAACGCGATGATGTATTGCCGAAACACGGCTTTTTTGTTTCTACCTACTTTACCTTCCACCGACATCACGGTCGCAATCCCGGTTAGTAAAATGTTTCTTTGCTGATCGTTGAGATTGCCAGCGACCGCCTTGATATAAGCAATCAATAGCTTTCTTGATAATTTCCCTGCAGGCATATCCTCGGGGTTAAGCTTAGCGAGGTCGTTAACAGCAATCCCCAGCCGCTGCATAGTAGCGAGTATGGCATGTAATTTATTAGCATCAAAATTCCGATCTATACGCGCAACATCGACTAACACCTCGCGCAATAACAGCACAAAACTACCATGCAAGACTTTATCAACTTTAGCGACGACACGTCGTTGCAGCTTGCCGGACAAAAAAGCTTCCAGGGTAACAACAACTACCAACCCAGCCAAGATAGCCAGACCCCAAAGCCACTGGCCGCCAACAGTGTCATCCCACGGCACCTGCAGCGGCGGCATGGGGTTTGGCAGCACCCCAGACTTTTGCAATGATTGAATGGTAGTTTCGTCCAAGGCCCAGTATTGGCTTGAATTTTTGGCATAGACGGCATAACCGACCACCTCTGTATTAGTCGGAACAAGCAAACAGTGATCCCGTAACTGAATACCAAATAGATACCCATCGGAAGCCCATTCGGCCGGCATACCCGTTTTTTTAACCTGTTGATCCGAGACTTTTAATTCACCCAAATCGTAAAAATGATCCTCAATACCAAAGCAAACGTGAACTCTTCTGGCTTCAGCCGGCGAACTAATCAATAACAACAAAAGAACACAGACCTTCAGCAGAATTGGTGTGTTTGAGGAGTTTCTGATCAATTTATCCATGCTAAATTTCGAGTCTAATTACAAGACTGAGCCCCAAATATATACAGACAAAACATTAAGACCATATCGCCGAGGCATCCGCGCCAGCAGTCAATCCACCACCGCATGTGCTTCGATACACTAGGCCCCAGCAAAACAGCTGATGTTCTGCGAAAAACCTCAATCCGCAGTTGCTGTTGCAGATAATGCGGCAACTGACAGACATCCCCTGCCGACCACTTAACTAGGCTTTTTTGCGTTTGCCAAACGCCAGACCCAATAAAGAGCTACCAAACAACCAGGCCGCGCCGGGAACCGGTACGGGTTGTACGGAGCTTGGCGTGATTCTGAACTGGCTGACGATTTGTGGCGTGCGGTTGACGATGCCGCTCAAATCGTTGGCAATATCGCCGACGTTGTAGGCGGGAATGCCATAGGTGGTGACCAGCAGTTGTTGAGTGACCTGATCGATTTCAAACTCGGTCCAGCCAAAGGTGTGCGTGGCGACGTAATCGCCTTGCAGCAATTCGGCCTGGATTTTGCCGTCGGCGCTAGCCAGATTGGCATCCAAGCCCAGCGGGTCGTAACCCAGCGGCGTCAAAGCGCCATTGGTTACCGACTTGATGAAACTGTCCTTGGCGGCAATGCTGGGCAATGTGTCGTAGAAGGCTTTTTGTTGCGGCGTCAATAAACCTACCGCGGCCGCCAATTGCGCGACTGTTGGGCCAAACGGCGCGTCATAGGCTACGGAACCGGTGGTGATTTCGAAGGCGTTGGTGGCTTTTTGCTCACCGAAGGGTGTGAGTTGATAAGTCAGGTTATTCACCAAAGTACCGTGAATATCGGCCGACAGGAACACCACGTTATCGATTTTGTTGTCGTCGATAAACTTCAGGATTTCGGTACGTTCGGCGGCATAGCCTTCAAAGCGGTCACCAGCGCCAACCACCCCCAGGTTTTGCATTGGCTCAGGGACAGCGATAAATTTCCAGGTGACGTCATTTTGCTCCGCTGACAGCAGATCGGCTTTCAGGTCGGCGATTTGCTGCTTGCCCAGCATGGTCCGGCTCGGGTCGAACGAGTTGGCCAAAAAGCCGCCAACCGAAGCTTGGCTTAAAGGATTCGCATCGGCTAGTTCTTTGTCGCGAAACGAGCGCGCATCCAACACCATCAAGGCCGCATCGCTGCCGAAAGTTTGGTTGCGGTACAACTTGACTTCGCCGGCCGTGCGAATGTCGCCGGTGGCACCGTAAGTCTCGTTGCGAAGCGGATTGTATTCCTGAAAAGCCTGGATACCGTTATTGTACAAGGTACTGTCATTGATCAAGGTGCCGGCCGGATCGGCATTGAAACGCGCGTCGGTCGAGACGTCGGCGCCGCCGGCGAAGTCGTTAGTCACTTCGTGGTCGTCTATCGTCGCGAATACGGCGGTGGATTGGCGCAGATCGGCCAAGCCGTTCATGCCACCCTTGGCGCTATACACTTCAGCATGTTTGTTGCGGTAGTCGGCCAGGGATTGCGCTTGTTGCTGACCGCCGTTGACGTTGGAGGCCACATCGCCGTAAATGGTATCGCCCATCGCCACAAAAAAATCCAGGTTTCGCTGGCTGGCGTTTTTCACGGCCGGATACGGCAGTAATTCACCGCGCCAATCGCCGGATACACCAAAGCGCAGACCAGTGGTGTTACCCAATGCCGCGGCGGTTTTAAATTGGCCGCGTGCTATCGCACCAACGCTATCGATAGCACGATAGTAATAGGTAGTATCCGCGGACAAGCCCGAGACATCCCATTTGACCGGCGCCAGCGGGTCATTCACGGTCTTAAAGCTGGATCCGACATTCTGCGTAAAAGCGCTATCGGTCGCGTACTGGAAATATAAATCACCGGCGGTATTGGACCTTCCCCACAGTACGGCGGAAGTTTGGCTGACGTCGCCCGCGGCCACGCCGTTGGGCAATGCCGCTTGCGCTTTACCGCCCAGAGCGACCAGCGTCGCGACGGCGGTTAATCGAACTACTTTGAATTTCATGAGGGTCTCCAAGGCTTTAAGACAAAAAACGTGAACGAGTCGGCAACGCCGGAGTCTAAAACCGCTCGGTGACAATTTGATGAATGGTGTGACGGCTCGATAACCCGGAGTGTTATCGATAACGGTAAACGAACTCGTGAAGGACGAATCAACGGTAAATCTGCCCGAACCGCTTACCAAAACAATCGTGGATTTTCAGAGACCCCCATAAACCATTCGGGTTTCAACTATACTTACGAGACAACGCCGAGAACGCAATACCGGGCGTGAGGCCCGCCCGTTTGCCCTCCGGAACAGCGGAAAGCGGGGCGCTTGCAATTGCCAAGAATCAAACTCTAGAGGGTGCAACCATGCTGGTGGACGAAGGCGAAAAAATCAAGGTTCTAGTCAGAGAGTTCTTTAAAAAAGGCCATAAATCCAGTAACAAGCTTTACGACGTGGACCTTGCCGGGCATGCCGTTCTAGTGAGTATGAGCGCTAAAGGCAAGACCCGATATCAGCAAGCGTGCGAGTCTGGCAAACACAGGCTCAACGGCAGCACATCGCACTTGGACTTGGCCGAGAAATTGGTCAAGATGACTATTGCGGATCGATCAGGCAACTGCGAAGAGATGGCAGTCTTGAGCGCTTACTACGCTAAGAAAATCTACAATATCAAGCGCGACTTACTCTATATCTGCTACGTTCACGACAAAGGCGACCACGCCTTTTGCCTGGTTTCCCAGGAAGCAATCCCCGATTCGGCGCAAGACTATGCATCGATGGCCGATTTCACCAACCGCAAGATCGCCCAATCCTGGCTAGTCATCGACCCCTGGCTGAATACTGTTTGCTACGCATCCGACTACCTGACCAAAAGCGGCGAGAAACTTGAGAAATGGGCCTCGGAAGGCAAGCGCGTGGCTTGGATGAACGGCTCTCAAGGCCCCGGTTGGTACGTGCCAAACGGCGAATACAAGACCGAGTTCGGCAAAGCACCGGTGTTTTTGGACCCTTTCTAGCCGCCCGCTCCAACTGCAATAGCGGCCAATTGCATTGCGACGAAAGCGCAGGTTCAGCGAGCTATGACAGCCCAATCGGCCAATCATCTCTCCAGCCATCATTGATCAAGTCTAGTCAAGTCGCCGGCTTGCGCCGAAATCAACACGTTATTGAGCGGCATCACCGGTCCTAAATCGGTTTAATTCGGCGGCATGCGACATGAAAGCGGCCATGAAATCTTCCGCCGATTCGAACAGAAAATGGCACATCGTGTCGACTGTCAGGATGCGGGAGCAGCTGCCGAGCCACTTTTGCCTTGGCGTAATCAACTGGTTCAGAGTTTGTTTAACAACTCCGCGCTGCCAATCTAGGTAAGCCACTGCGCCGGCATATCGTCTTTCAACGCTACCCCCGAAAAACCCAGTTGCAGCGCCTGCTTGCTCAAATAAACCAGTTTGGCAGCCGCGGCGCTGTAGCTCAGGCCGGCGGGCGGGCGAATGTTGGAGATGCAGTTGCGCTCGGCGTCGGTGTTGCCGACTTGCGGGGCGTAGGTGAGGTAAATCCCCAGGCTGTCTGCGGCGCTTAGACCGGGCCGCTCGCCGACGATGATGACAGCCAGGCGCGCGTTCAATAATCCACCGATTTCGTCGGCCAAGGCCACCCGGCCATTGGGCACCAAACACACCGGCCCCAACCGCAGCTTGGCGGCCCGGTAAGCAGCAACGATGGCGCCGAGCAAGGGCAAGCCGTGCTCATCCAGTGCAGCGGATGACAAGCCATTGCTGACAATCAAAGCTACGTCGACTGCGGATTGTTTGCGCGCCATCAGTTGTTCCCGGCTGTCCGGTGCCAGGCAACGCCCCCAATCGGGACGTTGCAAGTACTGCGCGCGGCTGACGACCGGCGTTGCGAGTACCAGCGGCTCCAAATCCAAGCTTTCCAAGCCTTCGGCAAATGCCATCACATCCCAAACTTGATGCACCGCATCCCGAGCAGCCGCGTGGGCCAATTGAAATTCCAATAGCGCCGCAGTCGGCAGGCTGCAACCGGCGCGGCCTTGGGCAATTCTGGCCTGGGTAAATTGCCGTAAGCTAATCCACGGATCGTTCATCGTTAAGCCCTCGGCAAGCCATGAAAGTTGGCCAGCAATGGTGTGGTGTTGCGCGCCTCGGCCAAGCGGTTTTGACCATCGAAAATACCCATGCGCTGCAACCAGGCCTCGAACTCCGGCGCGGGCCGCAAGCCCAATACTTGTCGTAGATACAACGCATCGTGAAACGAAGTACTTTGATACGCCAGCATTACGTCGTCGGCACCGGGTATGCCCATGATAAAGTTGCAGCCGGCCACGCCCAGCAGCGTCAGCAGGGTATCCATATCGTTCTGATCGGCCTCGGCATGGTTGGTGTAACAAATATCGCAGCCCATCGGCACACCCAACAGCTTGCCGCAAAAATGATCCTCCAGACCGGCGCGGATGATTTGTTTGCCATCGTATAAATATTCCGGGCCGATGAAACCAACGACGGTGTTGACCAGCAAGGGATCGAACTCCTTGGCGACCGCATAAGCCCGCGCTTCGCAGGTTTGCGCATCGATACCGTGATGCGCATTGGCGGATAAAGCACTGCCCTGCCCGGTTTCAAAATACATCAACTGCTGGCCGGCACTCGCACGGCCCAAAGTTTCGGCCATGGCCTTCGCTTCGCGGAGCATTGCCAAGTCGGTACCGAAACTGCGATTGGCCGCTTCGGTACCGGCAATGGATTGAAACAGCAAATCCACCGGCGCACCGCGCTGCATCAGTTCCATGCTGGTGGTCACATGAGCCAGTACACAAGACTGGGTAGGAATTTGATACTGTGTAATGATCTCATCAAGCAAATTCAACAAGGTGTGGACGTTGTGCAGATTGTCGGTGGCGGGATTGATGCCGATCACCGCATCGCCGCTGCCATAGAGCAAACCATCCAGAATACTGGCGGCGATACCGCGCGGATCGTCGGTCGGATGATTGGGTTGCAAACGGGTAGATAAGCGGCCCGGCAAGCCAATTGTGCTGCGAAAGCGGGTAACAACCCGGCAACGGCGCGCCACGGCAACCAAATCCTGATTACGCATGATTTTGCTGACCGCGGCCACCATTTCCGGCATTAACCCGGCCGAGATTGCCGCCAGATCGTTGTGCTCGGTTAACAGCCAATCGCGAAACTCGCCCACACTTAAACTCGCAATCGGCGCAAACGCTTGCGGATCATGGCGCTCCAGAATCAAGCGCGAGACTTCATCCAGTTCCGGCGCAATCAAAGGCTCTTCGATAAACCGCCTTAAGGGTACGTCGGCCAAAGCTCGTTGAGCAACAGCCCGCTCCACTTCGGAATCCGCCGCCAAACCGGCCAACTCATCCGCTGCCCGGCGCGGCGTAGCCTTGGCCAGCAAGGTACGCAAATCGCGAAAATGAAAGCTTTTGCCTTTTACGGTTGCGGAATAAGTCATCAGTCGGGCAGCTTACGATGGGGTAAAACGCGAGAATACGACAAGTTTGTGACTATTATGTGACGTAGCCGGCTGCAGACCTGCAGTTACGATCGAGTCATTTGCCTGCAATATTTGGCTCGTACCGTAGCGAGAATTCGCGGCCGATTCCAATGGCAAACGGCTGGCAACCCATAAACACGCAGAGGCGACGCAGATGACCACACTATCCCTCAAGCAAATCAACCGCTCCATCTGTTTCATCGTGTTGGCGCTGTCGCTGAGCCTGCGCTCCGCCGCGTTAGCCGCCGAACCGCTTAGCGCCGATGTGTTGATCGTCGGCGCCGGCCTGTCGGGTTTAAGTGCGGCCTATCATTTAAAGAAAGCCGGCAAAACCGCCGTGTTTTTGGAAATGAGTCCGCGTGTTGGCGGCCGCATCCGCACCGCTACTTACCCGGACGGCACGCATGCCGAAGTGGGTTTGGAAGAGTTTTGGGAAAATAACCCGGCTATCGAGATTTTCCGGGATTTGCATGTGCCGATGGAAACGGCTTACAGCAGTTTTTCCAGTTTTTATTACCAGGGCAAGCTGTATCCGTTTACGCAAAATACCAATCAGGAGTTTCTGGCATCGGTGTTGGATAGCGACGAATTGCAAGCCTATCAACGCTGGGACGCAAAAATGGCCGAGCTTTACCGGCAATTGGATTTGCGGCCTTTGCCCGAGGCGATGCTGGCACTGCAAGAAATTTCCTTCGCCGACTGGATCGAAAGCACCAGCGGCCTGTCGCCCAAAGCCCAAGAATTGGTGCGCATTGAAACCGAACCGGAATACGCTACCTCCTGGCGAAAAATCAGCGCGCTGGACGGCATTGCCGAATGGCATTATTTTTCCGGCAATGGTCTGGCACCCCGCCATGTAGTAGGCGGCAATCAACGCGCCGTGCGGGCGCTGGCCGATTTTATCGGCCGGGACCGCATCCTGCTCAACCAGCAAGTCACTCATATCACCGCCACCGACAACAATGTGGAAGTGCTTGCGTCCGACCAAAGCAGTCTGCGGCAAAAGCTATTCCGCGCAAAATACGTGATCACTGCCATTCCATTATTCCGGCTCAACGACATTCAGTTCGCTCCGCCGTTGAGCGCCGAGCGAAAGCAGGCTATCCAAACCCAATCGGCCGGTGCCTACTTTACGGCGCACGTCACGGTGAATAAGGCCGCCAGCAGCTTTTGGACCCGCGACGGCGACAGCATATTGCCGATTATGACCGACAGTCCTTTGGGGGTAATTTATGAGGGCGGATCAAAATCCGGCACCGATGCGCTGTTGAATTTATTGGTTAGCGGTGCCGACGCAGAACGGTTTAACTCGCGGATGAGCGATCCGGACCAGATTCGCGAAGCGTTGCTGGCGGCGTTTGACAAACAGTGGCCAGGCTTCCGGGAGTCGGTCAAACGGATGAATTTTTACCGTTACCATCCGCGCGCGATAGCGTCATGGCCGGTCGGCCGGTCGCGCTTCGATAACCTGTCTGAGTCGTTAAGAAAACCGCAGGGCCGGGTCTATTTTGCCGGAGATTTTACCGAGGACAGCCACTCCAACGGCGCCAGCCAATCGGCAATACGCGCGGTTAAGGACATTTTGCAAAAACACGATTAACCTGCGTTTGGCAGTTTAGCGCCGGATGACATCCGCTACGCATGGGGTCGGCAAATTGCCGACAGTTTCTGCACATGCCGCCACGCTGTTATACAATATGCAACAAAACCGTCACAATTAAGGTACACCATGTTCTCTCTACAAACCATCTTTGGCAAAGGCGATAAATTTTATGGATTGCTTGAAGCTAGTGCGGAATCGGCACACGCCTCTGCCAAAGCCTTGATAGAACTACTAAGCACACCCACCACCCAACAGTCATTAGAAAAATTTAAACAGGCGCGGCGCCGGGAAAAGAATTTATTCGGCCAAATCAGCGAAGAATTAGTCAATACCTTCGTGACCGTCCTGGACCGCGAGGATATCGAAGCCCTAAACGGCGCGCTGTATAAGATTCCGAAAGTCGTCGAAAAATTTGCCGAGCGTTATACGCTGGCATCGGAGCGGATCGGCGATGTCGATTTCAACAGCCGCGCTGTCATGCTGGAACAAGCCTGCCAAGTTTTGGAACAAATGGTTGGTCAACTGCGCAAAGGCATGGATTTGGACGAAGTCAAAAGACTCAACGATCAACTGCAAACGATTGAAGCGGAAGCCGACGAACAGATACTTGAGCTGTATCGCGACGTCTACGCCAACGAAACCGATCCGATCCGTTATCTGGTAAAAACCAATTTGTTCGAAATCCTGGAAAAAGCCATTGACCGCTGTCGCGATGCCGGCAACGTGGTTTACCACATCGTATTAAAAAATTCTTAGTGGCTCCGTCATGCTGACATTGCTTTTGCTGGTCATTCTGGCGGCACTGATATTCGAGTTCGTCAACGGTTTCCACGACACGGCCAACTCTATTGCCACGGTAGTCGCCACCAAAGTATTAACCCCCACCCAGGCGGTGATCCTGGCTGCCGTGACCAATCTGGTCGGCGCCTTATCCGGCACCGCGGTAGCCAAAACCATTTCCTCAGGACTGGTCGATACCGGCATGGTGACGATTACCTCCGAAGTGTTGATTTGCGCACTGACCGGGGCGATTATCTGGAATTTGATCACCTGGGCCTTGGGCTTGCCCTCTTCTTCCAGCCACGCCTTGATCGGCGGCTTATGCGGCGCGGCCCTGGCAGCGGGGCACAACAATCCCGATGTGTTGATTTGGTCGAAAACCGCATTGGTGTGGACCGAAAACAAAGGCCTGCTCTGGAAAGTGGTGATCCCGATGATAAGCTCGCCAATTGCCGGCTTTACCTTGGGCATTTTGATCATGGGTTTGTTGATGGCAATCATCAGCGGCATGAATTCCGCCGGCGGTGTCATGGCGCAAATCTCGCGGCCGAGATGGATCAATGCGCTGTTCGGAAAAGCACAATTGCTATCGGCCGGTTATATGGGCTTTGCCCACGGCAGTAACGATGCACAAAAAACCATGGGCATCATTGCACTGGCCATTTTTGCGGCCAATAACGCCGGCACGCTCGATCAGCTGCCGAGTTGGGCGGAATTCCTGCGTCCGGACGGCGGCGAAAAGGACATCGACACCTGGATCGTCTTCAGTTGCGCCTTGATCATGGCACTCGGCACGTCAGTAGGCGGCTGGCGCATTATCAAGACCCTTGGCCACAAAATGGTCAAACTGCACCCAATCAACGGCTTCGCGGCGGAAACCAGCTCCGCCACCATTCTATTGGCCGCCGCACATTTCGGCATGCCGGTTTCCACCACGCATAGTATCTCCACTGCGATCATGGGTGTCGGTTTTGCCAAAAATCCCTATACCCTGAAACTTTCCGTGATCGAACGGATTGTTTGGGCTTGGGTTCTGACGATTCCCGCCGCCGGCGGCATAGCCTGGGGCATGGTGAGTTTATTGCCGCTGTTGCAGTAAGCCGCTAATTTGACTATCAGCTTCATCATTGACTATGCAAATTCCCAGGGTAATCTGTCTGACGAGGGAAACTAATGTTGTAAAAACCTTATTCTTGTAGCCCGTCCAAAAAATCATTAGTCACCCCACTGAAGTAACAAGGCTTTTTCCTAAACGAAAGGTGGCTGAAATGATGAGAGAAATACTGGAAGTCGTAATGCTGTTGGGCTTGATGGGGGGCCTGTTTTTCGTGAAACACGAGTTCGAGAAAGACAAGCAGGAAAGACTAAGCAGCGGCAAACCCGAACCGAGAGGATGAGTTAAAGGCAAATACGCTGCCAGGCAAGTTAAAGGCAGAGTTAATTCAAAAAATTATCAATGCCCAGCTTGCCTAACAGATACCGCGTTTTGCTGGCGCCATATCTGTGCTTAATCCGGATATTTGCAACGAATCCTCCCGGAATCCCAAGAAGCCACTCATCGATAAGACTGAGACTCATGGCGAAACTCGTTGAGTTGCCGTTCGTGGTAGTAAAGATCATCCCGAGCCCGGTCTCGGTTACGCCGCAGTTGACTTATATCGTTACGAATTCTGGCCCGGTCTTTGTCGTTTAATTTGTTATCCCCCAAGCTGATTTCTTTGCTGGAAAGTTCGTTATCTATCCTATCCAATTCGGCGCGTTCTCTATGTACAGCGTAAGCCGCTGCGTGGTAACGGCTGAATACACCATCAATCGATGACGGGCAAACATGGCGGTAATCATGGCCTTGCAACCCCACTTCAAAAGCGTTATCGATACGACAGTATTCTCTTATACCCTGTTCGCGGCCAGCAAAATACTGCGAATCATTCACCGCCACACCGTATTCGGAGCATGCCTTTCGGTGTTCGCTCAGCCGCTCACTCGCATCTCCAGAACGACCGTCTTGAACCCCTAAACCAAACCAATCACCCCGCTTGCAGTCTTGTTGGCTAAGCGTTGCACAGCCGGTAAAAAACACAACACATAAATACCCCGTTAAGCGCTTCATCATGATTTTGTCTTCCCAATAAAGATTCACCGCACCGCCAGAACAGCCGCAATGGCTTGAAGCCCCAGGTATCCTGAAACTGAACTGGAATCGCTGGAAATTATAGTCAACATTGAAAATTAGACGAACAGGTGTCGGCCCACGGCAAAATCGATTCAGGCCAAATGCCAATGACTACTACCGGAAAAGTTGGGATGGCTAAGCCAGTCAAAACCATTAACTGAAAGCCCTAAAGACCACGATTCAAGAACTGCAACACGCCATGGCCTCTACAGAATGCGGCAGAGGCTGTTCAGCGCGCTATTTAGAGATTACTTCCAACGGCGGTTGAATGTCCGACCGTAAATAGATAAGCGTAATCGATGGAGCGTGATCGTTACGACGCCGGATTCATCGCGATGGCAACCGAATCCAGGATGCGTAAGATCTTCAAAAAAGACATGGTAACGTTTAAGTTGCAGCTCTGCCGTCATCGTATTTCCGAACCTATTGTGCTGTGAAGACGCAGCCACTATAGGCTTAAAAATAAAGGATTTTTTGATCTACAACAATCATTAGCGTAATCCTATACCTACGCGCCAGCCAATCCAAAACCGGGCGCTTTACTTCTGGCGTGAGCATGGCCGATGACCGTAGAGCTTTGAGATCGTTCTAATGAGAAGCCCAGTGCTGGCGAATAGTGTCCGCATGTGCCATCAAATCATTAAACGCTTGAACACAATCTCGATGGTAAGGATGTCTTTTGTTATTCACCGGGTGGCTCAGGTCTTCCATCAATTCGTTAACCACTTGTTCAATCTCCAAAAGCTCCATCGGCTTTTTGTTGAAAAATTCGCTCATTTTCCTGACTCATATTTTTATTTATTTGAAGCTTTAGCTTACAAATACCTTATGACATCAATGTGACAAAAAGCGAGTTCAACAGCATTTACAAGAATTCCTAGCACTTGAGCAAAATGCATAAGTCCTTCGTTCGATGTTACAAACCCAGGTTATTACCATGCATTCGGAACGACGCAGCGTTAGATCATGGCTGCTAAATTCGCCATAGCCCGCGCGACTATCTCGCCTTGATGATTGATGTTGTCGATAATCTGTTGCACGGTACGGGTATCAATAACGGCTTTGGCGTGCGGATTCACAGCTTTCAGGTCGAAAACGGCGGCGTCGATGTCGCTGGCTTTGGCCTGGGCTTCGCGGATGGCTTTTTCCTTGGTTTTAATCGCATCTTCTGCGGCGGCGATTTTGTCCTTGCCGGCTTTGTCGCGTTTCAATGCCTTCAACGCTTCCCGTAACGGCAACAGTTCTTCGGTTAGCCGGTTGGCTTCGTCGATAAAGGGCTGTAGGTCTGCGCGGGCTTTGGCGCGGCGGGCGGCGAAATCGACCGTCCAGGAAAAATCGCTGTCGGCTTCCGGCGTGCCGTGTTTCGCCAGCAAACGGGCAAACGACGGGAAGAGCTTATCTTGATGTTCTTCCACCGCCAGCCAGTCAGCGGTCAGTGTGGACGGCAATTCGGCATCGCTCAATAGGCCGCCGTGTCGATCAAAACCGAAATGCGCCAACGTCATCGGCGACTTTTTACCGACTTTGACTTGCGACAAATCGTAATACCAAATGCGCTCGGTTTTGCTGCCTTTGCGGAAAAACAGCAGGTTGGTTTTAACACCCGCGCCGGCGGTGGAAAACACCCCACCCGGCAAACTAACGATGCACCACAAATCGCATTCATCCACCAATTTACGTTTGGTTTCCACGAAGGCGCTTTCGTTGGTGCGAAACAGCAAACCCTCGTCCAGCACGATACCGCAGCGCCCGCCCGGCTTACCGTCCAGCGGCGCTTTCAATTCGTCCAGAATATGCTGCACAAACAACACTTGCGTGGAGCCGGTTTCAAAATCGTAGTTTTTCTGCGCGTCCGAGCCTTCCTTGCCGCCAAACGGCGGATTGGTCAGGATCACATCAAAGGTTGTCGGCGCTTGCTCGAATAAACCGTCGTAGGTTTGCTTGCCGGTCAGCGTGTTGCCGTGCCAGAGATTGGGCTGGTCGATGCCGTGCAGAATCAGATTGGCTAAGGCGATGGGGAATACCAGATTTTCCTTTTCCCGGCCGAAAAACGTATCGTGCTTCAGCGTTTCCAACACCGTCGAGGCCGGCGATTGCCCTAGTTGATAGGCGATATGCTCGTAAGTCACCGCCAAAAAGCCGCCGGTGCCGCAACACGGGTCATACACCGTTTCGCCCGGCTGCGGATCGAGCACATTCACCATCGCCCGAATCACTTCGCGCGGCGTGAAGAACTGGCCGCCGTCCGAGTTCTTTTCGCCCATTTTCAGCAGCAAGTCTTCGTAGACCTGCGACAGGGTAAAGAAATGGGTGTCGTCGATATGATCGATATGGATTTCATGCACCTTGTCGAAAATGTCGCACAAATTGGTTTCGCTATCCACGCGCACCTTTTCCACCGCCGTCATGATACGGCCAATCACGCGCTGCTTCGGGCTGGCGCCGGCGTTAGGCAGTTGAGTACGCGGATCGACATCCAGCCGATGCAGATGCGGCAGCAATTGGTTATTGATGAAATCGAACAGACTGCCTTCACCGGCTTCGAACAAGGCTTGCCGCTTCCAACCAAACCGATAACCTTCCGGCGTTTTCGGCGCGTCCGGCTTCTCGGAATACGGCGCCGCCCAATCCTGCCAGCGATACGGCGCCCGCAAAGCCGGCGAATAGTCGTTGCCCAAGGCTTCCGCTTGTTCCAGGGCTTTTTGCTCCTGGGCATCGAGAATGCGCAAAAACAGAATCCAGGTCAGTTCCGGCACGTACTGCAAAGCGCTGGCGCAATTGGAACGGCGCATCACATCGCAAATGGCTTTGACGAAAGACGACAGCGATTGCGTGGAGGCGATGGCTTTGGGTTGTTTGGTTTTAAGAGCTTTTGCCATATTTGTTTTTTAATTCTGACTTGCTCGACAAGCCAAATCTGTTGATAATGCTTCCAGCGACTAGATGACTCGTTCCAAAAGCGAGTTTCACCCCAAGGGGGCTGGTCGTTCCAAATTGCTAAGGCCAGCGTTGAATATACACATTCCCGCTGGCCTTAATTTTTTCCCACGCCGCCGCCACTTCTTTTTCGTGCCATTTATCCGGCGCGCTCTGCATATTCTCGTAACGTCCGGCCATATAAACCAGCAAATCAGCAACTTGCAGAAAACGGCTGTGATGGGAATGAGTGAAGTAAACGGTATCCAACAAACGGCCCAGCGGCCTGCCGGAATACATAGGGGTTTTGCCTTGTGATTTGTATTCCGAAAAGTCAACGACTGCGCTAGTCACTTCATCGGCTTCATAATCGCCAAAGACCAGCCCTAAATCATCTACCTTATCCAGATACTCACAATATCGCTCCAGAATAAGCATTAATCCCAAACGGTAAGCCGGCATGGGGTAAGCATATTTACTGCGGTGTCGATCTACATTGATGCACACCAAGCGCACCGGGATCTGATTGCAGGTAACAAAATTAGCGACATCCCGAAACACCTGAACCCGATCTTCCATCTTGCGCCCCTTGGCGATTCCCTTGCCATGAAACAACTCTTTGCCGTGAAATTCGTTATGTACTGTCAATGAACTGGAGCCGAAAAAATTAAAGGCAATTTGCGCTAACGTTTTTTCAAATTCCAGTGCTTTGCTATCAGGTATCAACAGCCCGCCAATAAAAAAATAGGGATTGTCGGGCGAGTGCTTGTTTTCGTCGAAATAACAAAGGTGCATGATAGTTACTATGCTGAAAAGGCCTGAGCAAGCAGGCGTTCCGGGATTTTATTCAGGTCGTCGAGTTGTTGTTGAATAGCGGATTTGACCGATTTCAACTGCGCTAATGCCTTGGAAACGCGGCATTGTTCATCATAAGGCGGCAGCAGGATCGTGCCTTCGGCTAAGCGGTTGAACAACATCCGTTCGCGTACTGCACCGCGCGCCAGCGAATTGATGCACTGCGCACTGTAAGGCGAACGTAGCCAGTAATAAAACCAGCGGGAGTCGACTATTCTCGGCTTGCCCTGCAACGCCACGTAATCCGGGCTGGTGATGCCGGGTTGATCGCCGTCATCGACAAAGGCAATCGAGCCGATCAGGATACGCATTGGATTGTAAAACACGGTGCCGGAGAAAACCGGTTTATAACGTTGCGGTTGTTTGCCCGGCGGCTCCTTGGCCGGGGCCAAGCCGTCACGGGTTGCACCCAATACCGGGTAATCGGCCCAACGTTCACCAATGCCTTTTTTCACTTCATCCAGAACATCACCTAACGGGCATTCGCTAACCTTGGAATGCTCGATGCTTTGGCGAATATAGGCATTGGCAAGTTTGACAATTTCTTGCTGTTGAATTTCTAAAGCCTGCCGCGCGGTTTCGACTTCGGCGAGTTGGGTTTTGAGCTTGGCCGCAAGGCATTTTTGATCATCTAAATTTTTTGGAATTTCGACGTATGCATTCAAAAGCACATCCATATCGGCTCTTGGCATCCGTGATCCAGTTTTCTCGGACATTGCCAACGAGACAATTTCTTGAGTACGCAAAAGAAAACCTAAAAAATCTCTGTCAACACCATACGGCAATAGCGGAATAATCTCGGTTGAACAGCGCCCATCTCGCTCTGGAGTAGCCACTTTATTGAGATATGGCCGCAACTTACCATAAAGGATATGACTGGAGGTAAAAGCAAAAGATGTACTTTTGCCTTCAGAGCTTTTAGAGTCATAGGAAATAATTTTTCCAGTCTGCGATTCAATTTGGTCAAGACCTAAGAATGGCAATAGAGAAGCATCTTCAGATTCAGGTGAAACGATGTTTTTTTCCTGAATTGCAATTTCACCAAGTTTTACTGAGTAAAAGTTCATACCCCAAACAACCTTCCTTTAGCCAACAAAATCACCTCCACCGGTTTACCCAGTTTCTTCAACGCCTCCAAACCACCCGCCTGCTGGATTTCGGGCACGTCCCACAGCGTCGGCGTTTCCAAAGCTTCGGTGCCGCCCAGCGCAAATTGCTGACCGAAGCCGCGCAACACCATGGCGCTGTCGCTTGGCATGGCGTCGAACCAGGCTTGATTGCTGTCGATATACGCCTGGCCGCGTTGCGGTTGCTTCAAGGCTTGGGCGCGGTAGCCGTGGTGGGCGAAGATGTCGTAATAATCAAAATCCTGCATGTCTTCCAGTTCGCGCAGTACTTCCGGCGAGTAATGGTCCCCCAGCAGATGGTCTATCAATTGCCGGCGTTTTTTGGCTTCTATCCACAATTGGCGAAACTGGTTGAGATCGCGTGCTTCGCTGACCACGCGCAGCAGGATTTCCCGACGGTATTCGTCGCTGGGGATTTGCACGTCGCGGCCATCGCGGCGGGTCAGAATGTAACGGCCTTGCGGGGTGACGCTAACGTATTGGCCTTTGATCTCCGCTACCGAGGGTTGATGGCCTTGTCCTCCATCGCCATCATCACCGCCGCCGTCCTCGTCGTCTTCATCATCGCCGCCCGATTTTTTCTTTTTGCCCGAGCTGTTCGCGGTGATGAAATCGGTGCCGAATAAGTCGGTGACGCCGGTGTAGTCGTAAAGCCAAAATTTGTATTTTTGGGTGTCTTCGTCGATGCGGGTGCCGCGTCCGACCATTTGGTAAAACAAGATGCTGGATTCCAGGTAGCGGAAGAACACCACGGCATTGAGGCGTTCGATGTCGACGCCGGTTGCCAGCAGATCGACCGTGCAGGCGATGAAAGCGCGTTCGCCGGAGCCGCGCATGGGCTGGATCAGGTCGCGGCCGCCTTTGTTGGTGCATTTAAAGGCGTACAGGTCTTTCGGGGTTTTGCCGTGCTGTTTGCACCATCGGCTGTACAGGTTGTTCATCTGTTGCACGACGCGATCAGCATGAATGTCGCGGGTGCAGAAAATGATCACTTTTTGCTCGGGGCCGCCGTGGCGGCAGAGTTGCTCGAACAAGTCTGCGCACATGGTTGGGGTGCGCAGTTCGATAAAGATTTCGTCGTCGAAGTCTTTGGCGGTGTAGAGGTCTTTTTTTAAATCCGTCTCGCAAATGGGTTTGCCGGTGCGAAGGTCGGTGGGTTTGAGGTCGAGTATTTGTTGCTTGGTATAGCTGATGTTGTCGATACTGGCCTGGCGTTTGACGATTTCGCAGACGGCGAGGTAGCCGTCTTCTTGCGCTTGAATCAAGGTGTATTCGTAGACCGGTTCGCCGAAGTATTTGAGATTGTTGGCGGTGATAGCGGCATCGTCGGCGGTTTGCTGTTTGGATTCGCGCAACTGGCGCGGCGTGGCGGTCAAGCCGATTTGCACCGCGTTAGGATTACGCAGCAAGACTTCCGACCAACGGCCCCAGGCGGAGCGATGGCATTCGTCAATGATGATGACGCTGAAGGCGTCGGGCGGATAGTGATCGGTTAAAAAACTGCTGGCGCCGGATTCTTCGTCATCCAAACCCAAGGTTTGATAGGTGGCGATATGCACGCGGGCGTTTTTGGCGGCGTTTTGTCCGCTGGCGGTTTCGACGATACTGGCGCTATCGCCAAAGGCTGCTTTCAGTTTGTTATAGCCTTGGGTGCGCAGTTCGTCGCGGTCGCACAAAAATAATGCCGGCTTGGTCAGGCGTTGGGCTTGTTGCAGGCGCCACAGCAAGTTGGCGGCAATCACCGTTTTACCCGCGCCGGTGGCCAGTGCCAGCAAAACACGACACGGCTTTAGTGCCCGTTCGCAATGCAGGATCTTCTCGAACACGGCGCGAATCGCGGCATCCTGGTAATAGCGGCTCTTGGGATAGGCTTTGCTGTCGGCGGTGAACAACAGCGCCGCTTCCGGTTTATGCAGGTCGATGCCGGTGTCGTTGAGGTAGCGCTGGGTTAGCGCGGTGTGCGTTGGAAAGTGTTCTTTGAACGCATGCGGCCCGGTTTGCAAGCCGGTAGTTTTATCAAACTCACCATAACGATGGCCGTTGGTGGCATATACGTATTGCACATGAAAGCGACTGCATTCCGCGTAGGCCTTGGCTTGCTGCATGCCTTGCAGCGGGTCGGCCTCTTCCTTTTTCGCTTCCAGCACACCGACGGGGAGCGGTTTGGTGGCATCGGGCGTTTGTACGCAAAGTAGATAATCAGTGCGACCGCCGCCGGGGCGTCTGCGGCCTTTGTGGCCGATCGCTTCCACCGGTGCGGGTGTTTCCAATTTTAGCTTGCCGGCGTCGTCGTAGCCTTTATCGCGCAGAACGGGATCGATTAACCAATAACGGGTTTCAGCTTCGTTGTAGCTCATTTTTGGTGACTTTCCCTATCTTAGAATTAATTGGAAACGGCGTCCGATGGGCAATAGTCTATCAAACCCATTAAAAAATCCTTGCCCTGGATTTTATCAGTAGGTCGATTTCAACTTGAATGGGTTGCTCATCTAATTCCAAACCGAATTTGGATATTCGAATCAGATAGACAGAACTGGATGAAGCTAGACGCCCCTCGGATCAGCGGAGGGCCGGCGCGGGCAAAAAAAAAGCCCCACATTTAGATGTGAGGCCTTAATTTATTTGGCTCCCCCGGACGGGCTCGAACCGCCGACCTAGTGATTAACAGTCGCTAAAGACCATGTTTCCATGTATTTCTGTAGGTTGCAGAACATTCCTAAATGCCCGATTATATTGAACTTTATCACATCTTCCGTTCCTGGTTGTTTCATTCTGTGACCTTATGTTGCGGAATTCAAGTGACCACAAAGTGACCACGAAATTATGTTTACTGACAAATCGATCAAAGGACTTAAGGCAAAACCGTCGGCATATAGACTTTATGAAAAAGGGCCCGATAAAGGCTTTGGCGTCAAAGTGACGCCAGCTGGAAGCGTAACCTTTTTTATTCAGTATGCAGGTCCAGATGGTAAACAAAAATTCGCAAGCCTAGGACGGTATCCATCGATTAGCCTATCTGAGGCAAGGGATAAGTGTCGTGAACTGAGACGGGAGATCGATCGAGGGATTGACCCACAATCCCGCATTGAGCTGAGACTTGGTAGCGTAGCCGATTTGTTTGATTACTACATCAAGCACATGGTTGATTCAGGAAAGCGAACTTTTGAAAAAGTCGAGGCCGATCTTCATTACAACTGTAAAGACATTTTGGACTTACAAGCCAAAGACGTAACGCCAGCCCATATAAGAAAAATACTTCACACCATTATTTCGCGAGGCTCGAATGTTCAAGCTAATCGGATTCGATCATACTTAAGAAGAGCATTTGAATTAGGGGTTTATCATGATAACGACCCCAAAAACCTATCAAATGATTTTACCTTTCAAATACAAACCAACCCTGTCGATGCAATTCCAAAAGATACCAGTGCGGAAGTTGCTGGAGAAAGAGCATTATCATTTTCCGAAATAAAAGTACTTTGGAACGAAACATGCCTTCTTGAGCAATTCCATCTGGCTACAAAACTATTACTGCTATATGGCTGTCGATCTTGGGAGCTCTGCGGCGCAATGAAACATGAGTTTGATTTTGACACTATGATTTGGAGCGCCCCGCCAGAGCGAGTGAAAAACGAACGCTGGCTGATATTACCTATTACTCCGTTAGCTAAAAAATTACTTGATAAATTATGGCCGTATTCTGGAAACTCTGATTATCTTTTTCCAAGTCGATATAACGAAGAAAAACCGATACACAAAACGTCTTTGGCTCACGCAATCACGCGAATAAGCAGCATCGATACTTTTACCCCGAGAGATTTAAGAAGAACAGTAAAGACTCGTATGGGAGAAATTGGCATTGAAAAAAGCATCAGAGATAGGATACAAAATCATGCTCTAAATGATGTAAGCTCAAAACATTATGATAGATATGATTATTTACAGGAAAAACGAAGCGCCTTACTAAAATGGGAAAACCACTTAATCGAGTTGAATGGAGATAAAAACACGTAGTGTTGATTTTTATTAGATCAATAAAAAATTAGCCCTTAGTTATTTGTTGGTTCAATTCAATCACAGAATTTTGTTCCTTTTTCCTGCCATACCGAAAACTCTAGAGGACGCAAGCCGAAACGGATAGCATTTCCCGCATGTAACGTTTTGAGTTCGTTTTGTACCAAAATAATAAATTTCTGCTTGTCGTCCTGAGACACGGAATTCGGAGTGCCAGCCAAGATCGATGCGTCATCTGTCTCCAGTCCATCCCGGACAATGGCTCGTATCACTTCAGCCAGTTCGTTTCGATAACGTAATCGAACGATGTCCGGCGGCACGAGCTGCTGCTTTACGGCCACGTATTGCTGGCATGAACGCTCGTACGCCCAGATATAGACATCTCTCAACAATTCAATTCGATTAAGCTCATAGACACCGAGGACCGCGTCCACGTAAGCCTGTTGAGGCACATCGATAAAGGACAGTGGACAGAGATTGTGTTGAATCAGCGGGATGTTGGCCGCCAACCGCGAAACCCGTTTGTTGACGTCTTCGAAGGGTTGCAAGTAAGGCAAATTCACCATCAGGAAAAACGATTGTTCAAACGGATCGTTGATTTCCGCCGCCATGGTCATGACAATCCCAAACAACTCCTCAATCCGTTGCGGCATCGCAATCGGCAAATAGACACTGCCGCCGATATCGACCGCCCGATTGCGCAGGCGGCCACAACTCATCGGATCTGCCAACAAACCATCCGATAAAAAAGCATGTAAGGCAACGATGGTTTCAGTTGTGACGCCGGCATGCTCGGTATCGCGTACCAAATATTCAATGGCCGATTTGTGATTGAGGATCATCTGGGTTTCCATGACATCCTTCCCGTCAGCGGCCTGACCGAATTCAATCAAGCGTTCGGTATCCAGTCGACTGTAGGTATTGCCTTCCAATCGGGAAGAAGCCCAAGAAAGGTCGATGAGCAGGCGATTCAGAATGTCACGGGCAAAGGTTCCTGCCGGGGTTTGCTCAGACGGCGACCTGCCCAGGGTATGTAATTGTTCGCGTAAACCAGCTGATAAGTAATAGGTGTGGTTTGGATAGTACTGCCCCAGGAAATCCGGTTGGTAGCTGACGGGAGGCCTTTGAGTTCGTGGTTGACGAATAAAGAACTTGATCTCTTCGCCTTCAGGCGAAATGGGAATGTAAACTTCGTCAACGCCATGCCGGTTTGAGTCATCCACACCATCAACTGTGGCGATACCCGTACCAGGCTTTACTACTTTATACTTCAGTGCTCGTCCATCGCCTTCGCTAACAATGCGACGCTCTGCCACCAATGTGGCCAATCGACGTTGTAAAGTGCGGCCCTTAATTTCGAAATCTAGCCATTGCGCAATGTCTTTCGCGCCAATACCTTCGGGATATTGAGCAATCAGCTTTTCGATTCGTTCCAGCTCTTCTGATGGGACTATTTTTGGCATGATTTCATTTTTTGTGTCGCGATTAGTTTTAATGCGCCATTTAATATGTCATTAAACCAAAAATCGCGCCATAAAAACATCTTGGTTGCACGATTAAACTTAATCCAACTTCAGCCCGCTCCAGTCATCACGCTCCGTACCGACCGCAAGACTAAGCAAGGCCAAAATCCGATGACTAGCGAAAAACCGCGAAAAGAGGGGTTTTTCGAGCGTATAGAATTTTTGGCAACGTCGTAAACTCGCATCAAGACCATTACGGCGAGCTTGCGATGTGCAATATTCCTTCAAAAAACCTTAAGCTTCAGTTTCCATTTCAAAACGTTGTTAAACATATACGGATTGGCATGTTTGTCGGCTTTTGCATCATCAGCCAACCCATGGAATCAATGGCTGATGGAGCCGTTCAAATAAACAGCAGCAACCAACAGTCTCCTGGTTCAAAAACCACATTACGGAACACGCTGTGGGGCCAAGTTGCTCGGAGACATAGCATTGACCCCTACATTCTCTATGCCGTTGCGCTCACGGAGTCACGAAAAAACGATGGACAGAATCGTGTCATACCTTCGCCCTGGGCCATCAATAACGCTGGCAACGCCTTTATTCCTGGCAGCCAGCAGGAAGCCGAAGCGTTGCTTTATCAATTGATGGATCAAGGTAAACGCAATATCGATATTGGCATTATGCAAGTGAATCTACGATGGCATGGTCACCGTGTTGCGAAACCTGAGCAACTTTTGATACCGACCACTAATCTCGAAATTGGCGCAAGCGTACTCTCCGAGGCCATCCAATCGGCGCCTGGCAATCTCGCGCATGGCATCGGCCGATATTACAGTTGGAAAAACGAGCTAGCCGCCATCCAGTATGGGCAGAAAGTGATTGCTTTGGCCGATCAGATCCGAGGAATTCTTTAGTTAATCGGGGATTGCAGAATGGACGAAAATCTCTACAAACTCAATCTCGACTACCTCATCGTTGCTCAGTCCTTAATATTTTCCGAAAGTGAACAGAAAGCTATGTTCTGCTTAGGCCTCACGACCGAAGCGGTGTCGTTGCTCAGAAAGATGCCACTCGAACAATTAAAGAGCCTGGCTCGAAGTGATTGCCTGACCTTTGTTCCCCGTTTCAATCCCCACAAATGGAGCCAATTCCTAAACGTCCAAAAAACCGAAGACCCCGATGCACTCGCCGCACGGACTGTCGAACTCCTGACGCTTTTGTCCTCCCCTTCACCAGAGTCATGAGCGACCATTGCCCTTTTGCTGCTCGACTCAAAGATCAGTATTGGGCCTATCAATTGCTGAAACGAAAGTTGCGTACCAAATTGGCCAGCCGGGTCGTCAAAACCCTGCGCCCTAAAGAATTGTGTAACCTTTACTTTTCGATGCACCGCGAAAGCCCAGTGGCGGGACTGGTCCCCAGCATTATGGCAATGCCGCAGTCACGCGAGTCGTTTCTTTACATGGCCCTATTTTCTTCAATCTATCGAAGCGCTTGCTCAGGCACTATCAGAGCAGAAATAGACCTAAATGCCATGGTATTTGCCTGGGACACTTTTTGTGCATTTTATCCAAACCATATTCAAGAACGCCGACCGTTTGGCCGCATACGGCCTGCGAATTTCGATGAAGCCTGGATTATCATCGAGGCTCTGAAAGACGGTCTCGCTGAACTACCTTACTGTACGACCTGCCATACACCTTATTTGGTTATTCATGGCTGTAAATACCAACAGGTCTGCCAAATGTGCGTGCTAAACCAAATCCCTAAATCCATAGCGATCAACGAGTAACTGATCCTAGGGACAGTCAGACCTAGTTACTTAGTCCCATAGCGGTCGATTCGTTGTCAAGGCAGGTCGATCCCACTTCACATTGTTGCATCAATTTTCATTCATAGGCTTATAATCCACCCATCCAATATTCCTATATAACCAGACTATGAAAACTGTCAATGTCAGTGGTCTAAAGAACAATCCCAGCGAAGCCTTGCGCATGGCCCACGAGGATATGGTTCTGGTCATGAACCGAAATGAACCGGATGCCGTAATGGTTGGCCTCAAATCCGCCAAAATCATTGGTATGCCGGGTGTGCGTAAAGCCTTGGCAACGGCACTCTTCAAGGACGGCAACCTGTCCCTTGCCCGCTCCGCCAAACTGGCCGATATGCCTTTGGCCAATTTTATTGCGCACGTCTCCCGCTTGGGTATCCCCGTCATAGATCAAACGGCCGAAGAAGTTGGGGATGATTTAGACACCCTGGACCAGTGGCTAAACCAAGCCTGAACGCTGATGGTCAAAAAAGTGATTGTCGATGCCAGTCCATTGATCGGATTGGCGTTGGTGGAGGGTTTAATCTGGCTGCCAGAGTTATTTGACCAGGTTTTCGTACCCGAATCGGTGAAACAAGAAGTGTTACGGGGCAAATCGGCGCCGGGTGAAGAAGCCCTGGCTCATGCATTCGATATAGGTTGGTTAACGGTATGGCATGAATCCATCACGCCTTGTTTGGACATTGATCTGGACGCTGGTGAAACCGATTGCATCAACATCGCGCTATCGTCACCCGAAAACAATTTGCTGATCATGGACGAACGTGCCGGCCGGGCGGTGGCCAAAGAATATCAACTGCAGGTCGTCGGTACGGCCGCCGTTATTGGCCTAGCCAAGAAACGAGGTTTGATTTCGTCTGCTCGAGCCGCGTTTGAAGTCCTGCATCGATCGGACTTTCGAATTTCGGCTACGGTAATCAACAAAATTCTGGCGAGTGTCGGCGAGTAATCGAATCGATATTCAGGCTAATTTTCTTTGCCTTATGAAAATGGCTTTGATTTAAAACCGACTTGGAGCGTTAGTTCATTCGCGGTAGGATTACCAAAACGTTTATGGAGAATACTATGCCGACACAGTCATCGCTCTCAGATCGGTTCAAACGCCCCAACCAGCCGATTCAAACCCGGTCAAATCACTCAATGTTTAATCGCCATCATGCAATGGTCGATTGTCCTGAATGCCATCGAATCATGGTGCCTCGCGTCATTACCTATTACGGACAACCAACAAAATCGATTTGTCCTTTTTGCGGAAGCACTTTTGCATCGTTCCCATCTGGTTTTACCCGATTTATCCAATCCAGATACTCAGATGTTCTTTCCTTTTCAGTTCTTCAAAAACTGGTAACCATAACGATATTTCTTGTAGCGCTATGGTTTGTTGCTGACTGGGGAAACCTCTCAGATAACGTCAGTTTGTTTGCAGCATTTGGGACTGCGTTCTTTCTTGCCATGACATTGGCTGAATTAGTATTTCAGGGAATTGAGCGTGCGGCAGCCAAGTTTTTTCATCGAAGTAATTATTATTGGGCGATATTGGTACTAGTTTCGATGTTTATTGCCCATGAGTATCCATCGGCAGCTGGCTATGTTGCTCTATTTTTCTTTATGATTATTGCTCGTGGTTTTGTTGCTGCCTTTATCCTAGGTCGGAAAAAACCAGTAAAATCCACGTTTCAATAATTGATCAGCCCACGGGCTCGATTATATTGTCCTATCTGGTCAATCAGATCCTGTCTGTTTTGCCCAGCAGCACTTCTCAATAAGTTAGCGATATTATTGCCATCATTTTCACCTTCTTCATTTATCATCCGCTGCTTCGCCTCTCCCAATCCACCAGTGTTTTCACTACTCACAGCGATCCCATCAAAGGCTTCAAACATAGCAGCACGATAATAAGCTTGTTGACTCGATGTCAGCTTGTCGGCAACTTCATTGACTCTTTGATCAGCCCAGGCTTGCGTAGCTTGAGCAAATCCAGGATAGGACTGGGATGCTGCGTGTTTAAAAGCATCCCATTTTTCAGCGCCTCTTGACCTCGCTTCATCATAACTATTATTGAAGTGCTTCAAGTACTCCTGCCCAGCAGCACCCATTGCTTCAAGATTTTTAGCAGTACTGTAGACCCCACCACCAATGTAGTTGTAAGACAACTCTGCGGCAGAAGACGTGTCATTGGCCGCTGCGGCAATTGATTGCCTAAAGTGCTCTGCTTTTACATTCGCCAATTGCCCAAAGCCTTCTCTTGAATTTTGTTCACGCTCTGCCAGGTTACGATCATGTTGTGCTTCGATACTTGCTTCACCGCCGGCAATTTTTCCCGACGCTGAACGAATCCTCGCCTGTGCTCGTTGATTTAGCGATTCGGTTTCAGCCCGTTGGTCTTTAAGCTGTGCCTGTTCGACGGCAGTCTGAACCTTGCCAGTTTCCGGCGCATTGGCTTTAAGTGCTTCATTCCTGCTAGCATCCCAGGTTTGATCGGCTTGCGGTGCATTAAAAGCATCGCCTAGCAGTTGGTAACCCGAGATGTGCGCCTGCTGCGATTGCTGATCGTCCAGCGTTCGGTAACTGGGTGACGAAAATCCGGTCAATAACGACATGCCAGCGGCCGCGTAGGCTTGGTCGGCATCGCTGATCCAACCCGACGCTTTCCATTGCGAGGCTAGCCGTTGCGTATCGCCGCGCAAGCCGTATTGATCAAGTGTGCGATCCAGACGCTCCATCAAGCCGGGATCATTCGCAATTTTGTAACCCGTTTCCGCCGCGCCGAAACTGGCTTGCGTTCCGAAGCGTTGTTGGGCCGATAGGGTTTGTTGATAGGATTCGCTGGCGGATACCGCATCGGTTGCGCTGTGTTGCAGTGATGACAACGATTGATTTTGCAATCCCATTGAGGCGACGTTTCGGGTGCCGGTTTGCGCATCCATGGCCAGGCTTTTCGCCAAGCCGGCTTGATAACCCTGACTGTCGTTGACGGTCTGGCTGATGTCGGCGGCAATAGCATCGGACTTGTCCTGACTGACTTTGAAATCGTTTTGCAGGCGACCGGAGATCGCACCGCTCAATTGGTCGCTACCCAGCTTGGCCCCAGCATTGGCACTGCCGGCCACCAACGCCGAGAACTGATCCGCGGAAATCCCAGTATCGGCATGTTTCTTGGCAAAAGCTTCGCCAAACTGACGATTGTAAGCATCGGTATAACTGGAACTGCTGGCAATTTGATTGCCCAATGACCGACTGTCAAACGCATCGCTAGTGATGCTGGCCGACTTCGACGCCGTTGATGAGACACTGTGCATGAAACTACTGGTGGCTTGTTCAGAAGCGCTATAAGTCGACGATACAGCCGCACTCATGTCCTTGCCGGCTGTGAATGTCGGCAGCACCTTGTCGACGCCGGTTTGGGTGACCGCCGACAATGGACTGTATTGATGTTGCGATTGGGCATTCAAGACCGGTGCCGGGCTGATCACATCGGGCGTGGCGATTTTCTCGTTCACGTAATCCCCGCCATCCATCCGCCCTAGGAAATGGGTGGCGGTCACCGCACCGCGATAAATCAGCATCAAGGTAATGGCCGGCGTCGATGCGGCCAGCATACCGCCAATCGATAGCCATTGTTGCAATTCCATGTCCAGTTGGTAAATCCCCATCATCGACGGCAGATTGTAGGTGGCAGTGGTTAGCGCGGCCATTTTACCGGCGGCGGACATCTGGATGAACAGATTGATCACCGCCAGAATCGGCATCCACAATTGGATCCACAACAACATCGAGAAATAGCCGATATTCATCCGTATACCGACATTGCCCAGCATCACCACAAAGGCCATGATCGGTGCGATGGCATAACTCAAGCCTTCGATAAACGCCATCATCGGTCGAACGATTTTGGAGAACAGCGTTTGTTCGGCGGCCCATTGGGTATTGCGTTGCTGGATGGCTTGTTCGACCATCGCAGCCTTGTTCCAGTGCAAGCCGTCTTCATGTCGACCGATGACGCCTTTCTCGAACATCGGCAGGATCGCCGACATCAACATGTAATCGGCCGCATCGACCACGCCCGGACCGGCCAACGCATCGAAGGCATCCTGGATTTTCGGCACCGTATCGCCTGTGGCTGGCACACCCAGTGTCGGTTGCAACAAACCTTCCAGTGCTGTCGCAAAATTGCCATTGGTCACCACGCTCAAATCGGCCCAGGCATCCGAGCAGGTTTTGGTTTGCGGCTGGCCGCCGACATAGATTTGGGTCATGTAGATGTCGGAATCGAAGCGGATGGCATTCAGCGGATCGGCATCGCGCAAGATGGCATCCACCGATTTCAGATTCAGATCGACACCGGTCAACGTGCATTCACGCACATAGTTGGCGAACGAGGTTTCCATGTCGCTGCCGGCATTGGGTACATTGGCCGCGCCTAGATTAACCCGCGACAACAAATTCTTCCGTACCGACGTTAGTGTCTGCAAACTGTCGGCAAAGCCATTGCCGGTCATCGACGGTGTGCCAAAGCTTTGTTCGAACAGCCGTGTGGTGCGATAACCCATGTTCGACATCACGCTGCCCACCACCGCCGGCCCCAACGGCACATTGTCGACTACCACCACGCTGCCGGTATAGGCGTCCTCGATCGACACCCGCACCGACGGCGCATACAGCATCAACCACAACACATAAGCCAGCAATAAATCCTGATAGCGGATGCCGCGGCCATCCCATTGCAACAACGCCCGCAGCATGACGATGATGGCACCAATCAAACCACCGACGGCCGCAGCGGTGCGGTAATCGCCCGTCCCGGAAATCATTGCAATGGCATTCAGTACGGCTTGCAAATAGGCGGAATCGCCCACGGAGAAGAGTTCAAACATGGGCAACCTGCCTTTTAAACAACGAGGGAGAAAACCAACATGGGGTGCGAGAGGATGAGCGTTTAAGGATTTGGCCAAGCCGTCCCGGAAGCCGGCAATTGCGCCACGGTACCGTAATGTTTTGGCTTTACGGTATTCATCAATTGCTGATAAAACGCCATCAAGGTTTGCGGGTTACCATAGCGACCGGCGATGGTGACGTATTCATCCTGGATTTGTTCTCTGGCATCCTTCAAGGCGTCCATCAGCAACTTGGCGTAAGCATGGTCATTCATGTGTGCGGCGGTTTGCACGGCATTGAGTAAATCATTGACGATCAATTGCGCCAATTCCAAGGCAATCACCGGCGCCGCTTCTTCGGCCCACATCCTGGCAATGCCGGCATCTTCCCTCGCCAGGTTATGGATCATGCCGCCAATGGCATCCGGCACGGTTTGCATGAAGGCTTTTTCGCTATCGGTGATTTGACCGCTGTTGGTCGAGAATTTGTAGATAAGGCCGTTGCCGGTATTGGCCGAACCCAGCAGGATTTCCATCACCCGTTGCTTCAAGCCCACCAGATTGACGTTCTGGACGATGGGTTTGAGGCACTGATCGGCATCGTGTCCATCCGAACAGGTGTACATCCTGACGGTTTGATAACTATTGCCGGCGTCATTGCCGTACATCAGATCCTTGATCCGCAGCACCGGCGGCGGCGCGCTGATGGCATTGTTTTCGCCTTTGCCGTCGGGCGCGGCTTGCGGCGCATCGACAATCACGGTACCGGAAATACTCATCGCCGCTTCCAGCAAACTGTTTCCACCGAAGCGAAACCAGCCGCCGGCGTTTTGATTGACCAACGCTCGCCACACCAGATTACCTTGGATGATCTTGGTCATATCGGTCGGGTCATTCTGCTTTATCTGCTGTACCGGATCACCCAAGGTGCTGGTATTGGTCCAGCTGGAAAACACATCGGAAATGCCTTGGGTAAACGAGGCATTGGATAGATTGGTTTTGCTTTGCAGATCGAAGGCTTTGACCGTATCGTTGACTAGGCCTTGTGCCAGTCGGCAGGAGTTGCTGAACATCTGGTTCATTTCCTGGATTTTCTTTTGCAGGTCGGTCATCACCGACGCACACCAGGGACACATCGCTCCAACCGCTAGTTGAAACGCGTAACCCGCCGCATTGCCGGCCACGTTGCGCATCAATTGCACGAACTGGTTGAAGTTAATGAAACTGAAGCTGCCGGCGAACAAATCGATGCCGCCGCAACCGGCGCTGAACGACGGCGGCACGAACGACACCAGGTTGGTATTGGTGATGCCATTGCGCGCCACCAAGCTACCGCCGGTAATCACGCCACGGCGCTGTCCCAAATGCGCGGTCGGCGCCGTGAAGTTGGTCATGGTGCCGAACATACTGTCCATTTCCTGTTGCAGGTCGGCATAGGCTGGAGCAGAACTCTCGATCAACAGGATCAATACAACGATCTGGCGATAGCGAAATCGAAGCGAAAACGAAGTCATGGCGTGCTCCCCATTTGCGCATTGCGTTGCAATGCCTGGATCAGTGACAGTGGATCTTGAGTGACCGCAGGGCTGATACTGCCAGCCATTGGTAACAGCATCGGCGTATTGCGAATACCCTGAGTGGTTTGATATTGCGAAGCATCGATCCAACCTGCTTCCTTGGCGGCTAGCAGAATCCGACCGGTGATTTCTTCCAGCGACAATGCGCCTTGCGCCAACGGTACAATTTGCTTGGGCGGTTTCATCAGAAACAGCGCCGGGGTTTGCTCAACCCCCAACATCGCAGCCTGACCGTTATCCCGTTTGAACTGACCGAAAAAGCCGTTCGGCATCGGTAAACCATCGAGCGACACTGGATAGATTTTGAAACCGTAGGCGTTTTCCAGCATGGCCAGAATCGGCGCCTGCACATGGCAATAAGGGCAATCGGACCGAAAGAAAAACAAAATACCGGCTTGGGCGGCAATCGCTTTCAAAGCCTGTTCGGCGACCACACTGGCTTGATGATTGGCTTCGTTAGCCGCATAGGTCGCCACCGGTCGGCGCACGGTTTCATCGAGTTGCGGATCAGACATCACTACGTAACGCGCCGCGTTGGTAAAACGCTCGGCTTTGTCCATCATCACCCGCTGCAGGTAATAAAACGCCGCCACATTCTCGGGGCTGGGATCGTCGATGGCCTGGTTCAGGTAACGCTCCAGGTTTTGCTTTAACCAGGCTGAAGACAGCGATTGGGGTTCTGCAGAGGGCTTATCTTGAATTTTGGTTTCAATTTCAGCTTGAACGACGCTGGGCGGTTTGCTGTCAGGCTTGGGTTTTTCCTGATCGGCTTGGGTTTCGGGTTTGGCTTTTTTAGCTGGTTCCGGCAACACCTCATACCAAAACCAGCCGCGCTGTTTGTCGACGAAATAGGAAACCTCGGACGTGTCGTCCTTACCCATCGCCAGAGAGGCTCTGAGACACAAGCTCAAGATGATCGGTAAAGAAATGGCATTTCGGTTCATCGCGCCATTGTCCGTCAGATCTTCCTAGCGACTTTTGCAGCTGACGACGAAAACGCCATCAGCTGCAAGATGGTTCAAAAGCTATCGCAGAATCCGACCGTAACGGCAGACGATCGCAAATTCGGCGTCAACTGCAATTGGCATCCCATGTCGGTTGCCTAAAATACCGGCGTCATTGCGAACGAACGATGGCCCGCAAATCCCAATAGGAAATCGACTTTCGCTTTACCTACGCTAGTAGGGAAACGAGGCAACGGTAATCGGCCCAAAGCCGAAGTTATTTCCTAGGCAGGCATGAATCACGCCGTTTTGCGAAGGCAATGCCTAAATGACCCATCGAGAAAATGACAGTGATATGCCTACTACGTTAGGGATTTAAGGTGCAAATACCTATGCACTAAGGCGCTTTCCAAGGTTCGCAATGGACAGAAAACTCCATTAGGCATTGTCCATGTCTATCCCTACAGTTAAGTAATAGGAAAATTCATGTCCAGCGAACGACCAGTCAACGCTCAGTCCACTCTCACCGAACAAGATATATTGCATTGGATCGAAACTCGGTGCGATCATCTCCAGACGCAAGCCAAAGTATTGGTCGATGATTATTGGCGCCAATTGAAAAGCCAGCGCCAGAAACACAGCAAAAGCGAATCGGGCCGAATCGGCGTCCGCATCCGCTGCCGGGAAAACCAACGCGCTTTCAGCATTGAGTGGTACCGCATGGCCACGTTGCGGCAAAACGGTCAAACCAAGCCCATTGCGCAGTACGTTAAGAAAGGCCATGGCTATCGTTATCCGCTCGGCAACCTGCTGAGGGGCGAACCCGCCTGGGAAGCGGAATTAGTTGAAGAACTGGAAACCGAGTTTGCCCATATCCGGCAACAGCTCGATCGACTGGGAAAAATTCGCGATGCGGTTCAGCGTTATTGCAGGGTAATTGAAGCCGTACAAAAGCAAGCATTACGCGAATAAACCAGACTGGTATTTATGGTTCCCCTTCGGCCATATGCAATCAACTGTCGTTTGCCTCAAGAATTTGAACGGTTTGTAACTGACTATTCCTTGGGGATCAATTATTCCTGAGTGATGACCAATCAATGCTAGAAAAACCCAATTGGTGCGAATCATTACAATAATGGAAGATTATGAATGATAAGCCCCTAGCAGTCTTACCGTCGGCTTCGCTCTAAAACATTACAGTACTACTGGTTTTTATTGTAAAAACAATTCACTAATCATCGATTCAATTCCAGAATTATCTGTGGCGGACAGTGGTATCAATTTTGCTCGGCACATCGTTATAGTCTCTAATATATTACGAAGCCAGACATTCATGTCTAATGGATGAGCCGTTTGAACAATTTCTATACTTTAACTTTAGCCAAGGAACCACTATGAAGTTTGCCAAACACTTTCTGTTCGTTGCTCTAACCCTGCTTTCCATTGCGGCGCAGGCGGAAAAAATCACCATCGCTGCCGCGTCCGATCTTAAGTTTGCCATGGACGAGATTATTACCGGCTTCAAGCAAGCCAATCCCGACGACCAGATTGATGTGGCTTATGGTTCATCCGGCAATTTCAACACCCAAATTCAACAGGGTGCGCCGTTTGATTTATTCTTCTCTGCCGATATTGGTTTGCCCCGCGAATTGGTCAAGAACGGTTTGGCGGCTTCCGAGGTTAAACCCTACGCACTCGGGCGTATCGTGTTGTGGAGTGCCAGCATGGATGCGACCAAAATGACGATGGCCAGCCTGAACGACCCCAGTATCACCCGCATCGCCATCGCCAACCCCAAACATGCGCCTTATGGCAAACGGGCCGAGGAAGCGCTCCGCGCATCGGGCCTCTGGGAACAAGTGGAGTCCAAGCTAGTGTTTGGCGAAAACATCGTGCAAACCACACAATTCGTGCAGACCGGCAACGCGCAAGTGGGGATTATTGCCTTGTCGCTGGCGGGCAACCCCGAATTAAGCCAAAAAGGCGGTTACTGGCTAATCCCCGACAATCTGCACGAACCGTTGGAGCAAGGCTTTATTATCAGCAAACGGGCCGAAAACAATGCCTTGGCCAAACGCTTTGCCGAGCACATGAGCAGCGCCGACGTTCGCGCGGTGATGACTAAATACGGTTTTGTATTACCGGGCGAAGCGGTAGCCCACTAACATGAGGCCGTCGCTACGCGATACCCAAAGTTTCATTGCGGGCTCATTGATTGGCACATTGGGCGGCTTAATCGGTTTGGGCGGCGCTGAGTTCCGGCTGCCCGTATTAGTGGGATTCTTCAAATTGCCGACCTTGGAAGCCGTCATTCTGAACAAGGCCATGAGTTTGGTTGTGGTCAGTTCGGCTTTGATTTTTAGAGCCGGCCACATACCGTTCACCACACAACTGGCACACGTCGATGTCAGCTTGAATCTGCTGGCGGGCAGTCTGGTTGGCGCTTGGTGGGCGGCGGGTCATGCCATGACCATGCCACGTACCTTGCTTAATCGCATCATCATGTGGCTGTTGGCCGGTTTGTCGGTACTGATGCTATCCGAAGCTTGGTTCGATTGGCACAACCCTACCGACGCTTTGCTCGATGACGATCTATCGCGCTGGATGCTGGGCCTGATAGCAGGCTTTGGCATCGGCATGGTGGCGGCCTTGTTGGGTGTGGCAGGCGGGGAGTTGCTGATTCCGACCATCGTGCTGCTGTACGGTTTGGACATCAAACTGGCGGGTAGCCTGTCTTTGAGCGTCAGCCTACCCACCATGATCGTCGGCTTCGCCCGCTATACCCGTTCCGATGCCTTCGCCATCTTGCGCCAGGAACAAGCGTTATTGGCCTGGATGATTGCCGGTTCCATTCTCGGCGCGGCCATCGGTGGCTTTTTGCTAGGACAGATACCAACGAATCTTTTATTGACGCTACTTGGCGCGATTTTGTTGGTATCCGCCATCAAAACCTTTCAACACAATCACTGACCGATTAAAACCATGATTTTGACCGATAGCGATTTTCAAGCGGTCTGGCTGACGATTCGCCTAGCAGGCATCGTCACCTTGATTTTATTAATGTTCGGCACGCCGCTGGCGTGGTGGCTGGCCCGGACAAAAACCAGGTGGAAAGGCCCGATTGGCGCCATTGTCGCCTTGCCCTTGGTGCTGCCACCTTCGGTATTGGGTTTTTATCTGTTGCTGACGATGGGACCGAATGGGCCGCTGGGCTACATGACACAAACACTGGGACTGGGCTTATTGCCGTTTACTTTTTGGGGGCTGGTAGTGGCATCGGTATTTTACTCGCTGCCGTTCATGGTGCAGCCGTTGCAAAACGCCTTCGAAGCCATTGGCGACCGGCCGTTAGAAGCCGCCGCCACCTTGCGGGCTTCACCCTTGGATGCCTTTTTTACCGTGGCGATACCGCTGGCGTTACCCGGTTTTTTGAGTGCCAGTATCTTGACCTTTGCCCATACCGTCGGCGAATTCGGCGTGGTGTTGATGATAGGCGGCAATATCCCCGGCGCTACCCGCGTGGCATCAGTGCAAATTTACGACCATGTCGAAGCCTTGGAATATGCGCAAGCCCATCAATTGGCCGCGATGATGCTGGTGTTTTCGTTCCTGGTTTTGCTGTCGCTGTATATTTGGCAACCGAATCCGAAAAAGTGCTGACGGTATGGATATGATTAACGCACGTTTCCGGATCGATTGGCCGAGTTTTACCTTGGATGTCAATCTGACCATTCCCGGACGCGGCGTAACGGCCTTATTCGGCCATTCTGGTTCAGGCAAAACCACTTTACTGCGCTGCGTGGCTGGCCTTGAACGGCCATCGCACGGTTATCTGTCCGTCAATGGCCAAATCTGGCAAGGCGAGCAGGAATGGAAGCCTACTCACGAACGGCCAATTGGCTACGTGTTTCAGGAAGCCAGTTTGTTTTCGCATTTAACGGTTCTGGGCAATCTGCGTTATGGTTTAAAGCGGGTTGCGGGGTCGGAACCAGCTAAACTGGATCAAGTGATCGAGTTGTTGGGTATCGGCCATTTACTTGAACGGAAACCGGATCGCCTCTCCGGGGGCGAGCGCCAACGGGTTGGGATTGCCCGAGCCTTGGTCGTCAACCCTCGAATTTTACTGATGGACGAACCGCTGGCGGCTTTGGATGTCAAGCGCAAGCAGGAGATTTTACCCTACCTGGAACAGCTCCACGACCAGTTGGATATTCCGGTACTCTACGTGAGCCATTCGCCCGATGAAGTGGCCCGGCTTGCCGACCATTTGGTGGTCATGGATGCGGGCAAAGCGACGGCAACCGGACCGTTGGCCAATATTCTGGCCCGAATCGATTTACCCATTCACTTGGGTGAAGACGCCGGAGCCGTACTCGCAGCGGAAATAGGCGCAGTAGACAGTCATTGGCAACTCGCGCGGGTGGATTTTCCCGGCGGCAGCCTGTGGACGCGAGACCATGGTTTACCGGTCGGCCGCCGCGTGCGTGTCAGAGTGCTGGCCCGCGATGTAAGCATGGCCAACGCACCGCCCAGCCACAGCAGCATTCAAAACGTTTTGCAGGGACACGTGGATGCCATCGGCGAGGATGAACACCCTGGACTTGCGTTAGTGCGGGTGTCGATAGGCGGCAGCCAATTAGTTTCTCGGTTAACGAAACGGGCGGCCTTTGATTTAGGCCTAACCATCGGTCAAGACGTTTGGGTTCAGGTTAAATCGGTGGCGTTAATGGAATAGAGGGATACTTGATTGTCATGAGCGACAATTTCTTTTTTAAGGACAATTCTCCCCTGATACACCATTCATAAACCCCAGATAGCCTCTGGCAGTTGGCATTGGCTTTTTGGGCTTTGGGTTTTGTCTGTCCGAAACGACTAAGTTTAAAGAATTAATGTCTGCTTTTTTATTGAATGCAACTGACGCACACTTAAAGAGATCGGATGACAGGCTGCTTGAGGCCGAACCACGACGGCCAAGGGCGATGATGCCATAGGCGACCAAGTGACAAACGCCTCACTAGCATTCGTTTCGAAAACAAAATATGTAATCACCAGTCCCTATATATAGATTAAAAAAAGATTATATATAGATTAGCACCTTCGAATTTCAGCATAAGAGAATCGCTGCAGGCCACGGATGGCATGGCCTGAGGCGATTTCACAATTTGCTTGAAGCGTCGGTCTAATGCCGTGTCAAACGTCGGCCTAATGCCGTGCTTTTTGTCGGTCTAATGCCGTGCCCGTCGGTCTAATGCCGTTACCTTGTCGGCCGAATGCCGTGTCCGCGTCGGCCTAATGCCGTATCGAGAGGCTTCGACCGACCCAAAATAGCGTCGGTCTAATGCCGTGCTTTTTTAGAGCTGCTGGTCGTCCAGAAAACGCTGTTGACTGGGCGTCGGCTGGCGTTTGATCTTCACGATATCATCGGCGAATTCAAAGCTAGCCAAAGTACCAATGCTCACCAAGGCCTCCAACGCTTTACCCAGCCGATATTTGAAATCTCGCAGGGTTTTCGCGCCACTGCCGCTCAGTCGGTGAATGGTGGCAATTTTCATTGGGAACGGTGCGGCATGGGACGACAGGAAACCGTGTAACCATAAGGCCAAGGGTTGTTTCCGCAATTTCTGCCGCTGCTCGAACTCGATGTAGGTGTAGCCCTCCTCGAACAGGCGCAGCATGGATTCGGTCAATTCCACCACGTAGCGTTGCGTCAGTTCATCACGGTAATAGCGCAGGAAGCCTTTTTCACCAAAGGCATCCCGGCCGTGAAAGGTGATTTCGACAAAGGCGCCGCCCAACCGAGCCATTGATTCTTTCAACCATTCATGTTGGCTTTTGCCGCTACCGCGCCCCAATGCCGTCAATAGGGCATGGGCGCTGAAGGTCACGCTAAACCCCGGCAATTGTTGCCGGGATAAGTGCATGATCTGCATCCAGACATCAAGGTCCGATTGATTGAGCTGTATGCCGAGGTAACGAACCTCAATGCCATCGACCGCAGCCAGCAGGGTGCGTTTTTTATAGGCAATGCGTTCCTTACCTTGGATACCGGCGAACAATGCACTTCGCAAACAGGCATTAGGGGTACCGCGTATCGCCGACGGCCAATTGGGTAGTGAAGTCATGGGTTCGACGACCCGCAATTTGGCCTTTTTCCGCTCCGTCAGAGATTGAAAACGTTCGGTCAGATTATCGAGCGAATGGTTGGTGGTATTTCTGTCCATGACGACCACCTCACTTCTTCAGGCTGCCAGGATGACAACCATGGCTCAGAACGCTGTGCGGAATTGGCATGGTTTTAACTAACGCCTGTTCCTCCGGTGTCATATCGAGTTGGTGATGGCAATATTTTCGCCAAGCACGTTCAATGAATAGTGTATGGTCATCCTGGCGATCGGGAATGTGCGACGCGCTGACATCGAGAACGCGATCCGATGAGTCGTCGCTTGCCACGTAAACGCCAAGCGGCTGATCGACTTGCCTGACAACGTGTTCAATCGATGCAGACCGTAATACCGAACCGCCCAATCCTCCTGTCTGCCGAGCATTATCCAGGCGCCAGGGTTGTTCGGGTTGAACCGGCACAATCGATTCGATGACGGCAGCATCGTGCCGGTTCAGCGAAGTACAGGCCGTGCCGCACACTGCAGACACAAGACAATGGATTACGAGCGATTTGGATTTCATGAGAGCTCCAGAGTAATTAAAGGGAGCTCGTTACACTAAACACTCTTTTGCGAAGCCTGTTTGCAGCTGACGTCGAATTCGTCGTCAGCTGCAAGCGACGATTGAAAAATTCCCGGCAAGATGCGGCGTTATGGAAAATACGCCTTCGACGCTCATTACCCGCATCCGCCAACGTCTGTTTGGCGTCGAGTCCGCGCCTGTCGGTCCGGTTGCGACAACGATGGATGAGGACGTGCCGCGTTATCCGCCCTTCATGAAGGGTCTGCCGGCTGCGCCTGTGGAACGCATACTGTCCAGTCAAGCGGAGTTGATTGCGGCCATCGAACAGGCGCTGGCCCTACCGGACAGTCTGTATCAAACCATAGCCGCGCCGGTCATACGCCGTTATGCCGGCTTCAGCCACTTATTGCCGGCTTCGGAATCTCATCATCATCGTGGCGCCGGCGGCTTATTTCGGCATGGTCTGGAAGTCGCCCATTGGGCCACTTTGGCTTCTCAAGGCAGTTTGTTTGCCACGTCAGCATCACCCCAGGAACGAAAAGCACAAGAATTACGCTGGCGTCTGGCGGTCTGTTTTGCCGGGCTGTTGCATGACATCGGCAAACCGGTCGCCGATATCGCCGTGGTCGACGCACAGGGGCAACATACCTGGAACCCTTGCGATGAAAACATCACCGACTGGGCTTTGCGAAATGAGATCGACCGATACTTTCTGCGCTGGCGGGATAACCGCCATAAACGCCACGAACAGTTTTCGGCCTTGGTGATCGAGCGCGTCCTGACCCGCGAAGCCCGCACATTCATTCTGGAGTCTGGCCCCGACATCATGCAGGCCATGCTGGAAACCATTAACGGTTTGGACCGCGGATCCAAAGTTTACGCACTGGTGATAACCGCCGACTGCAAAAGTGTGGAACGGGATTTAAAAGCGCATTATCAAAACATCGACTCGGCCTTGGGCATGCCGGTGGAAAAGTACTTGTTCGATGCCATGCGCCGCTTGGTCAAATCCGGACAATGGACCGTCAACGAAAAAGGCGCTCGGCTATGGCGTTTTGAGGATGGCCTGCATATCGTCTGGCGTGCCGGTGCGCAAGACATTGTCACCCTGTTGGCCAAGGACAAAGTTCCCGGTATTCCGCGCGACGAAGATACCTTGGCGGACATCCTGATCGAACGCGGTTTGGCAATCCCTAAGTCCTGGCCGGATGGTCGGCAATACCGTTATTGGCAAATGCAGCCTGAAGGCCTGGACAATCCGCTGTATCTGTTGCGCCTGAAATCCGCGGAACTGATTTTCAGCGGCGAGCCGCCGCTCGTGGTTGCAGCGCTCGAAATCAACGAATCGGATGCGGCCATCGTAAAAACCGAACCTGTTACCAGTCAGGCACCGCAAATCAGCAAACCGGCAAAAGCCAAGAATGTCGCGACTCTGAAGCAACCCCAACGCACAGATAATCCAAAGCCAGTTGAGCCAAATGAACCCCAAATAGAACCTGCTCATGAAACCAGCGCTGAACTCGAGCTACCGGTCCTCGAATCGGCGTCAGGCATTTCAAATTCCTTACCATCGGATCCCGATCAAGGACTGTCGCAATCCAAATCAATCGATGGCACCCCTTCGTTGTGTCAGACAAAACAACCGAAAAACGAAACGCCAGCCAAAACGCCCATCGCAGAAAAATCTGATTCAGCGGCAAAACCCGATCTCGCTACGACGGATACGAAAAGCATCTCTAATCCGGTCGACAACGCCAAGTGCTGGTTGGGAAGCCACGCCGACGCCGGTCAATGGCTAATGGACATTGCCAGCATGCTCAATCAAGGCCAATGGCAGTTAGGCAGTGATCTGTTGGAAGTCCAAGACAAATACTTGCTCCCGTTTCCGGCGACTGCTGAAAAACTCGCCGTCGATCCGCCCCAATTCATCAAAATACTGGAGGAGACGGGTTGGTTGGTGACAGACGTCCTGTCGCCGATGCGCAAGGTACAAACCATCCAATCGGTCTGCGGCGTCCTGCTGGCATTGGAACCGAGTTTGGCTTTAAAGGCATTGTTGAAATCCCGAGACAAAGTCACGCCGCCAACGTCATCTGCGCAAACCCCAAGCAGCAATACTGACAATATCAGAGAACCAGCTAAGTCATCTCAGCCTCAAGACGAGGCCTTTCGCGAACCTAAGCCTGTCCGCTCAAAATCAACCACGACCGGCAAACAAAAATCAATAAACTGCAACGCAGCAATCAGTTCGACCAATTCCGAGCCTGATAAAGCAATTTCCCCCCTAACAACCCCACCGGCAAAATCCGGAACAATCGACTTGCTGATCACGTATGTGCGGCAACAAAACATTCCGCCCGATGAATCATCGCCAGACGGTCACTGGCACACGGTGTCCAATACCGCGCTGGAACAATTTCTAACGCAACATCTTACGATCAAGCGCACTCGCCTGATGCTGGATATTGCCAACCATCCAGATTGTCGATCGGTCAGTGCCACGGAAGGCATTCAGGTGAGATTACGCCTATGAAATCCGATTACGACTATCAGTTTCCCTGGCGACCGATATTTGAGGTGTATGCCATCTCGGGTTGGTTGGGCGGGGCTGGTCTGGCGTATCTGACCAGTCGCTGGTCGGGATTGCCGCGCGAACCCTTCGATTGGTTGATGACGGCGTGCGGAGTGATGGCGTGTTGGCGGCTGTCGCCGGCATTGAATCTCTGGTATCGCAAACGCCGATTGCGCCAGTTTCGGTTCCAATACCTGGATGCCGAGAAGCTGGTAACGATGGTGAAGCGCAACCCCGAGGCTTTGTGGTTCGGTTGGGGATTCGATTGGGTACAAAAGCACGCGCAATTGGCCTATGAGATCTTGAAACGCGATGTCTCGACCTTGATACCCAGCGATCATCAACGCATGGGCTCGGCCTGGATTCATGGTTTGGAAGTGTCCGAAAGCGACATTCGTCAGCCCTTGCAGCATACCGCCGGCCATACGCTGCTGGTCGGTACCACCGGCGCTGGTAAAACCCGAGCGTTTGACGTATTGGTCACGCAAGCCGCGTTGCGCGGCGAGGCCGTGATCATCATCGATCCCAAGGGCGACAAGGACTTGATGGCCTGTGCCAAACGCGCCTGCGCTTTGGCCAAGCGTCCGGATCGTTTCGTGTATTTCCATCCGGCGTTTCCAGAAGACAGCGTCCGACTCGATCCCTTGCACAATTTCAACCGGCCTTCGGAAATCGCCAGCCGCATCAGCGCCATTTCGCCCAGCGAAAGCAGTAACGATCCGTTCAAAGCCTTTGGCCAAAAATCACTGGATAACGTGATTCAAGGCTTGATGGTCATCGAGGAACGGCCAACTTTGGTCAAGCTGCGTCGTTATTTGGAAGGCGGTCCTTCGACATTGGTCATTCAAGCCCTGGAACGCTATTTCGACAATAATCTGGGCCATTGGCGACAAGAAGCGCGCCCTTACCTGAAGAATGCCAAGGACATCGATTCCAAAGCCGTGGGTCTGGTGCGGTTCTATCGGGAGGTCGTGCAATATCAATTGCCAAATTTAGATTTGGAAGGCTTGTTGTCTTTGTTCGAACACGACCGGGCGCACTTCAGCAAAATGGTTGCCTCCTTGATTCCGATCATGAACATGCTTACCTCTGGCTCCTTAGGGCCTCTGCTGTCACCAAATCCACACGACGTGGACGATCTGCGGCCGATTACCAATACCGGCCACATCATTGAAAAAGCCCAGGTCGCGTATATTGGCCTGGACTCGTTATCGGATGGCATGGTGGGTAGCGCGATTGGCTCGATTCTGTTGGCCGACTTGGCCGCCGTTGCCGGCGATCGTTACAACTACGGCGTCTCGGATCGGCCGGTGAATGTGTTCGTCGACGAAGCGGCTGAAGTCATCAATGATCCCTTCATCCAAGTTTTGAACAAAGGCCGCGGCGCCAAGATTCGCCTGTTCATTGCCACGCAAACCTTTGCCGATTTTGCCGCCCGCACTGGTTCCCAGGACAAAGCTCGGCAAGTGCTGGGTAACGTCAACAACCTGATCGCGCTCAGAATCATGGACAGCGAAACCCAGCAGTACATCACCGACAATCTGCCAAAGACGCGATTGAAATACATCATGCGCACCCAGGGTGTTGCCACCAGCGCGACCAATCCCACCGTGTTTTCCGGCAATGTCGGCGAACGCCTGATGGAAGAAGAAGGTGACTTGTTTGCGCCGCAGTTACTCGGACAATTGCCTGACTTGCATTACATCGCCAAGTTATCCGGCGGCCGCATTGTCAAAGGCCGCTTGCCGATACTGCGGTCGGAACTGAATCGACAACGGGATCACCAAGGTGCCAGCTCATGACCCGCAATCTGTTGTTCAGCCTGATGCTTTGGCTACTGGAAGTGATCCTGGTGGCCAGTTTCGTTTCCGACCGCTGGACGCGTGAACTGCAACGGGCCGAAGACCGGATGATGATCGGCTATTTTGGCGCCGATAAAGAATCACAGATCAGTAAAACCGCGCAACGCTGGTTTGATCGCTTATTCGTTACCACCGGCATCCGAGAAAGCGTGTTCCGCTACTTCATCCCGACCGAGCGCGAACGGCAGATGTCCAAAGGTTTCGAGGATGTGGGCCGTAACGATTTGTTTCCCTTCATCGAAAGCCGGCTCAACGTGCTGTGGGACACGATCTTTCAAATGATCAAGCGCCTGACCACGGCGTGTATTTGGTTACCGTACCTGGCGGCCGCCTTGCTGCCGTTTGTCGTCGACGGACTGGTGCGGCGCAAGATCAGCCAGACCAATTTCGATTACCCCAGTCCCATGGCGCATCGCTACAGCCTCTATCTGATCCTGGGAGCGCTGTATCTGTTGCTGGTCAGTTTGACCTTGCCGTTTCCGATTACGCCACGCGCCGTCCCGGTGGTTTTTTTTGTTGTCGCTTACGCCATCAATGTGTTGCTAGCCAATACACAAAAACGGATTTAAGGACAAAGCATCTGCCGGTCTGAGTAGGATATTTCGCGATATTGGGCGCGTATTTTTAGAAAGATTATTCTCGCTTTTGCAATTCGAACAGATAAATCTAACAATTGGCTCATCTTTCTCTTAAGGAACCTCTGAAAAACTGCCATTTTGAGCGGCAGTAATTTCCAAGATTGGTCAAAGATTTCAATAATCGACCGTTTTTTCATCAAACGAGCCGGTTTTTCTCGAAAACAAGCCCATTTCCAAGCCTATTTTCAAATTCCAGGCGCAATGAGGCATCGACGCTCATACGCATCACCGCGCAGCACATTGGCAATCGCGGTTAAAAAGGTTAATCGGGCGGCGTTTTTGGCTATACCACGATAGCGATTCTTGGCGTAACCAAAGCGGATCTTAATGTCTCGAAACACGTGTTCGACCTTGGCGCGGCGGCTTGCCAACTCTCTGGCTGCCGCCCGCAGTAACTGAGCCTCTTCGCTGTCGTCTTTCGTTAGCTTAGTCAGTTTGCCAGGGCGCATCGCAATCACGCAGATCGGTGGATTTTCGGTGGGCATCTCGGGGCGCTTGTCCAAGCCTTGATAACCGGCGTCACCGTGCACGAATTGCTCTTCGCCGTGCAGCAAGGCAGCCGCTTCGGCTACGTCGCTTACGTTCCCTGCGGTGACTTTGAGCGTATGCACCAAGCCGGTTTCGCTATCGACGCCGATGTGAAATTTGCTGCCGAAAAACCATTGATTACCCTTTTTGCTGGAATGCATTTCGGGGTCACGTGACTGGCTTGTGTTTTTGGTCGAGGTCGGCGCGGCAATCAGGCTGGCGTCGACGATGGTGCCGGCTCTTGAAAACAGCCCGCGTTCACTCAGCGTTTGATTGATGGCTTGGAAGATTTGCTCGGTCAAGCCGTGCTGTTCCAGCAAATGCCGAAATTGCAAAATCGTGCTCTCATCGGGCACGGCTTCCAGGCGAATCCCACAAAAACGTCGCAGGGACTCAATCTCGTACAGCGCGTCTTCCATGCCAGGATCGGAGTAGTTGTAGACAATCTGCGCTACGTGAACATGAAGCATGGCATTCAAGGCAAACGGCTTGCGGCCATACCCTTTACCGGATGCGTAATGCGGTTCAATCACCGCTCCCATGACTGACCACGGCAACAGCTCTTCGAGTTGGTTCAGAAACTTTTCCCGCCGTGTGAGTTTACCTTTGTTGGCGTATTCGACATCCGCAAAACTAAGTTGTTGATACTGTTCCATGCGCGTTATCTCGAAATCAGGGCTGTTGCTGAATTATATCGCTCGCCGGTAATTAATCAGAGGTTCCTTAACCTTTAAAGGCTTAGATTTTAGATTCGGCGTGAGTTCTTCTGACTAATTTACCTATTGTGCGTTTGAAGCGCGCATTGGTTAAATATACTAAATAAAGAATAGTCAAGAACGCGACTATGTATATACCGATTTTACTTTTGCTGGCTGGTTGCCCTACCCCTGCCTTAAAGTTCATGTGCGCATCCAGTCTATCGCCGTTATCTTGCAGCAAGGTAATATGAATCAGATATTTGCCTTGTTCAGCTACTCCATCCGGCATATTTAATACCACGGTTCCGGACTTGTGTTTCTCGGCTTCCGAAAAGAAAACCCGTTTTCCTTCAGGCTCCTTGGTGACTTCAAATTCGATCGCCATGTTGCGGTAACGCTGATCTTGGTAGTCGAATACCAACTGCGTCAGCGTGTTGATATCGGGAAGGCTGCCGCAAAAATCTTTAGCCGGATAAGCTTTCGGTTGATAAGCCGTGTAATGCAGCCAATGATCTTTTTCCAGTTCGAACTTGCATTGGTCGGTATCTGTGCCGGCCGCACCGCCGTGCGCCCAAAGAATGGTTGAAAAAATCATCCCCAGAAATCCAAGGAAACTCTTTCTGAATATTTGTGTGGTTTTCATAGACCTTCTCCTAAACGTTAGTTACTGCTATTAATCGAGCCGAATCACTCAAGCCCAATATGGAATAATCAAAAGTAAAAAATAAACCAATGTAAATTTTCATCAATATAAAAAAAGCCATGTACATATAGATAATGAAATTTATAAAAATTGGTTTTACCAAAAATTATCTAATTAAAATTAGACTCAAGATAATGCAAATATATTTTGAGCTAATTGGTCGTTTTCAACTTCTTCTGAATTCTGATTTGTTTTTATGTCATCAATGCTCGATTCATGAATTTCAAATATAGGCGGCGCAATAATTTTTCCTTGCATCAATTCATCAATTTGAAATTTGTCGATGGTTTCCCAATCCAGAAGCGTATACGCCATGTTGTGCAGGATCTCGATATGCGCTTTGAGAATGGTTTCGGCGCGTTGGTAGTTGCTGTCCACCATATGCCGGATTTCTTCGTCGATGATCTGTGCCATTTGTTCCGACATCGGCTTGGCTTGTGCCCCCATGTAACCGCCTTCGCTATCGCCATAGTCCATAGGCCCTAGCCGCTCCGACAAACCCCATTTGGTGACCATATTCCGGGCCAGTTGCGTGGCTCTTTGGATGTCGTTGGAGGCGCCGGTGGTCACTTTGTTTTTACCGTAGATTAAGGCTTCCGCGACCCGGCCGCCGAACAGACTGGATATCTGGCTTTCCAGCTTATCTTTCGAGGCGCTGTACTGATCACGCTCAGGCAGGAACATGGTGATGCCCAAGGCGCCGCCGCGCGGCATGATGCTGACTTTGTAGACTGGATCATGCTCGGGAACGATGCGGCCGACGATGGCGTGGCCGGCTTCGTGATAGGCGGTCATCAACAACTCTTCGCGGCCCATCACCATGGTGCGCTTTTCCGCACCCATGATCATCTTATCGCGAGCTTTGTCCAGGTCATTCATGGTCACCACCCGCTGGTTGTGGCGAGCGGCGAACAGCGCGCCTTCGTTGATCAGGTTGGCCAGCTCGGCGCCGGAAAAACCGGGGGTGCCGCGGGCCAGGTCGTTGATGTTGACGTCGTCGGCCAGGGGAACCTTGTCAGCATGAACCTTGAGGATTTGCTCGCGGCCTTTGATGTCCGGCAAGCCGACCTGAACCTGGCGATCGAAACGACCCGGTCTGAGCAGGGCTTTATCCAGGACATCGGCGCGGTTAGTGGCGGCGATGACGATAATGCCCTCGTTGCCGCTGAAACCGTCCATTTCCACCAACAGCTGGTTCAGGGTTTGCTCGCGCTCGTCGTTACCGCCGCCCATGCCGGCACCACCGCGCTGGCGGCCAACCGCGTCGATTTCATCGATGAAGATGATGCAGGGCGCGCGTTTCTTGGCCTGCTCAAACATGTCCCGCACCCTGGAGGCGCCGACGCCGACGAACATTTCCACGAAATCGGAACCCGAGATGGAGAAGAATGGTACTCCGGCTTCCCCGGCTATGGCCCTGGCCAGCAAGGTTTTGCCAGTGCCTGGAGGACCGACCATCAGTACACCGCGCGGGATCTTCCCCCCAAGTGCTTCGTATTTGCCGGGGTCTTTCAAAAAATCGACCATCTCCACGACATCCTCCTTGGCTTCCTCGACACCGGCCACATCTTTGAAACGAACTTTTACCTGGTCTTCTGCCATCAGTTTTGCTCGGCTTTTGCCGAAACTGTTGGCACCACCGGCGCCACCCATTTGCTGTTTACGCATGAAGAAAATGGTCACTGCTATTAACAACAACATAGGTGCCCAGGAGATGAATATCTGCATTAAGGTCGATGGTACTTGCGGTTTTTCTACTTTGATTTTGACGCCGTATTCCAGCAACTCATCAATCATCCGCATGTCGTTTGGGTTGTAGGTAGTAAAACGAGTGCCGTTCTGACGGCGGCCGTCGACATAATTGCCGTTGATGGTCACTTCCGTGACTGCTTTACCTCGTACATCCTCTATAAAATCCGAATAGGAGATGTCGTAATGCGGATCGTAATCCGGCAGATTGCGGCTAAAAATCGAATAAACAATCAGACCGATGGCGGTGATGATCGTTAGAGAAATTAAGAGTTTTTTCATGGGAATGCTCCGCATTAAGTTCAGCTGCAGGCTGGGTTGGCTCGATAGAGCCTCACCCAACCTATCGAAGCCAACGTGTCGGGTGTCGGGTGACGGGTGACGCCTTACCCGACCTACACCTTTCATTTGGTTTCTATTTTTCGCTGTTGAAATATCTGAAAAAGTCAGATTCGGGCTTCAACACCAAGGTGTCGTCGGTTTTCTCGAACGCCGTCTGATAAGCCTGTAGGCTACGGTAAAAGGCATAAAACTCGGGATTTTTACCGAAGCTTTTAGCGTAAATATCCGCCGATTGAGCGTCACCACGGCCTCGGATATTTTCTGCATCGCGTTGGGCATTAGCCAACAGTACTTGCCGCTGCTTGTCAGCTTCGGCGCTGATCGATTCGGCGCTTTCCGAGCCTTGCGAGCGGAATTCCCGCGCAACCCGTTCGCGCTCGGCGCGCATTCTTTGGTAAACCGAACTGCTGACTTCCGGCGGCAGATCGATACGTTTGATACGGATATCGATCAGCTCGATGCCAAATTTACCGGCTACCGGCGTCAGTTTGGTGAGCAGGGTTTGCCGCAGTTCGGTACGGTCTTCGGAGATCAGTTGCTTGATGGTCCTGAGGCCAAATTCGCCGCGCATGGCATCTTTCAAAACTTGTTCGAGTCTCAGATTGGCCTGATAGTCGTCGCCGCCGACCGTGGTATAAAAAAGACCCACATCACCGATCCGCCATTTGGCGAACGAGTCAACTATAACGTTCTTCTTTTCGGAGGTAAGAAAACGCTCGGACTTGGTGTCCAAGGTCAGCACACGCGCATCAAATGTACTGACGTTATTGATGATGGGGGTCTTAAAGTGGAGTCCCGGCGTAAAGTCTGAAGCGACCATTTCACCGAGACGAAATAAGATAGCCTTTTCATTCTGGCTGACATGAAAAACCGACAGGTAAGCGAGTGCCAGAAGGGTTAAACCGGCCGGTAATAGTGTTATGGTTCTGCTGTTCATGGTCTACTCCGGCTGGGGCGTAATTCAGTGCTGGCAGCAGCTTTATGAGATGTGCCTTTGTCGTTAGCTATGCTGTCGTTGTTGATCTCGGGAGCTTGGACCGTTTTCGCTGTTGCACTATGGGTTGGGGCCGATTGCAACGGCATATAAAACTGCGGCGTGTTGCGTTCCGCTTCGACCATGATTTTGTTGCTGCCGCTGTAGAGCTTTTCCTTGGCTTCCAGGTACAAGCGTTTGCGGGTGATGGCCGGGTTTTTCTCGTATTCCACCAACAACTGGTCGAAACGCTCGGTTTCGCCCTTGGCCTTGGCGACTTTTTCCGCCTCGTAGGCTTCGGCTTCCTGTAACAGGCGAGCGGCGGCACCGCGGGCCTTGGGGATGATTTCGTTGCTGTAGGCTTCGGCTTCGTTGATCAGCCGTTGCTTGTCCTCGCGAGCGCGGATGGCATCTTCAAATGCGCCTTGTACTTCTTCCGGCGGTTGGGCATCTTGCAAATTGACGCTGGCGATGGTGATGCCGGTGCGGTAATCGTCCATGGCTTGTTGAATCTCGCCTTTGATTTCGGCGACGATTTCGCTGCGGCCTTCGGTCAGCACGAAATCCATGTCGTTACGACCGATGACCGCCCGTTCCACGCTTTCGGTCAGTTGTTTCAGCGTGGCTTCGTTGTCCTTGACGTTGAACAGATAGTCTTTGGCATTGTTGATCTGGTATTGCACAGCCAGGCGGACGGTAACGATGTTTTCATCGCTGGTCAGCATCAGGGATTCCTGAGGCAAGGTGGCCGATTTGGTAACACGACTGGAATAACCGACTTCTATAAAGCGTTGCTGCTCGACATTGACGATTTTGACGGTTTCGATCGGCAGCGGAATATGCCAGTGCGGGCCGGGCTGGGTGGTGTCGACGTAAGCGCCGAAACGGCTGACCACGCCGCGATTGCCCTGATCAACGATGTACACCCCGCTCGCCAGCCAGGCCAGGGCCAGCGAGCCGCCCAATACCGCGCCGACTTTCCGCAACGATAACAGGTGCTTGTGGTCGCGATAAAAATCGGCGCCGCGTTGGCTGACTTGTTGCCAGTATTTGTCGGCCTCGGCCTTCCAGTCGGTCGGTGGCGTCGGTTTGCTGGTGTTGTGTTTTTCTGACGACATGGTCGCTCCTCTTGTTATCGTTGGTTTACCTGATTCTTTCAGCCATCGTTAGGCTCTAGAAACGGCATCAGGTCATAACCGAAGTTTTGTTTTAGTTTTTTTAAGGCGTTATTCTGTATTTGCCGAACCCGCTCGCGGGTGACGTGCAATTGTTCGGCGACGGCTTGCAACGTCATCTCGGTGTGATTTTTTAAACCGAAGCGCATAGTCAAAATAGCGGCTTCCTTCTCTGGGAGGCTTGCGACGATTTTGCCGAGGTATAGGCTTAGATTTTGGTCGACGAGCTCGTCCAATGGCTGGGGAAACTGGTGCTGTATAAGGCTGGACATCAGGGTTTGATCGTCTTTCTCACCGGATAGCGATTCATCCAGGGAATGGGTAGCCTGATAGTAGCTACTGATGGTTTTAATCTCTTCCAGCGATAGTTCGCAACGGGCTTGGAGTTCCACCAGACTCGGCCAACGCTGGTGTTCGAGATAGCAATTTCTCATTGCCTCGAACACTACTGAGGCTTTTTCGGCCATCGCAATCGGAAGGCGAACCACTTTTTCCTGCTTGACGATCAGTCTGGAAATGGCTTGTTTGATCCAGAACACCGCATAGGTGGAAAAGCGTATCCCTCGACTAGGGTCGAATCTATCCACGGCCCTGATCAAACCGATGATGCCCTCCTGCATTAAATCGTCAAAACTTAAGGCGCTGGTTTTGTATTTATACGCAAGAAAAGCCACAAGACCAGTATTGGCGCCAATCATTCTTTGTCGGATGTCTTGCAAATGGCGGCGGGAAGTTGCCAACTCAACTTTATGGGCGATGTCGTTGGGATATGTATGTAAAGTTCGATCGGCAATCCGAATCAAAAATGCTGGAAAAAAATGTACATCTTCCAGACGAACTGATTCCGAACTGTTACCAACAAAAAACTGATTTTTGTTTTGTAAGGGGAAGTGCGAGGTGAAATGGGATTTTACAAGATCGTTATTTTGAACAATCTCCTCGTCAACGGTTTTATCATTAATATTGAATGAATAATCGACACTTTCACCTTTGCTAACCAATAGTTGATCAATCAAATAACCATAGGCAATAGGATTTTCTAGAAGTAAGCGCAGAAGTTCATTTTTTGCCTTCTTCATTTCCAAAGCCAAGTCTCGGATAGCTAGGGTTGGTTCCTGGCCAGACAACTTAGATCCGACTTTTATATCTATAGGCTGATTAGATAAATCAACGAATGACTCTCCTGAGGTTGGAACAGAGCCTTCTGTGACTACACTTATTGGATGAAAAAAGCCTAATGCCATGACTGACTCACTAAACACGGATTAAAAAGGTTTGTATGCTATCGCTGATCGCATAACTTCAGCGTACTTTGGAAAAATCTTACAGAGTTTTAAAACATCTGTTAAATGTATAAACTTTATGAGGTCATTATTAATATTCATTAAAATCAATTATCGGTTGTCATTAGTCATCTACTAGGCAAATCAAAACAGGGCCATGATCAAAGGTTTGTTAACAAGAGCACTGATATTAGTGATAATAAAGGCTTATAGTTTTATTCTAATTTTTAATTAACTAATTGATTTCGTGTATTTTATATAAATTTATAATATCACTATAACTCTATCATTCTATGAATATCTTTGATCTCACTGACTTGAATAAATGTTAAGAAATAGGATGCATGAATAGCTCCATCAGATACCACAAGTAGAAATTACTTTCAACTATCACCCTTGGGGAGTTTATATAGCTGATAGATCTACTAGCGGTATTTTGTTTCTGATGGAGCTAGTCATATATCTTTCTTAAATTATCTAAAATAGCAACATCTCGCTAGATAAAAATAAAACAAGGAAACATCTAGGAAAACTGATTTTTATTTTATATAACTATTTATTTTCAACGCGAGTTCATAATTTACCGACTCTATCAACGGACTCAGAAGTTATAAAAAAATCGATAACTTGGGTATCAAGCTGAGGCCATTGCGAATGTGGTTGATCACCTTCGCAATATAAGGTTTTTACTCCATTTGCACACCCTGAATAAGAGATGCAACCATCACCTTGCTTATCCGGAATCGGATCACATTTATTACAGGATGCCCACCAACCGGCCGATTGCTGACCAAATCCTGGGAACAGTCGATCTTTACTGCTATGCATGATCATCACCGACAAGGGCTCTGGACATTTGCGGTCACGTAGATCCTCATAAGTAATACCAGCAGCACTAGGTGCAATAGCGTGTGGAATGTGTCGTGTTCCGGTCATAAACGCTAGCGCCATCGCCGAAGTCCCTCCGTCTGAATGCCCTGTGATATAAACCTGCTTTTCATCAATACACCATTTTTTGGCCATCAAATGCGGAATTGTCCCTAATTCCACAGTGGTGCTAGGCGATAACTCCGGATGATCGGCATAGGCGACGATAAAGCCTGCGCGCGTAGCAGGTAAGGTCAATCCCGTCGTCTTCTCCGTTTTGGCGCGATTCGAACCCGCCGGTGAAAATACCAATAATAATGGGTGAGCAATAGAAGGGTCATAATTAAGTGGGGTGCGGACGTTGTATTTAATGCCGTTTTCGGTCGATTCGCCATAACTGGCACCAGAATCGCCCTTAAGCTGATCAGGTTGACAGCGGTCTTTATGCATTTGGGGGTGATAGCTGGCTTGCCCCAGTTCTACCGAATCGCCACTATGATCCAGACCCAACATGAAAATCACAGCCACGACAGGTAATCCGAATAACACCTTCCACCACTTATTTCCTTCAAGTAGAAAAGACTTTAACTGATTAATATTCATAGCCGTGCCTCTCTTATTTGTTAGATTTGGTTAAATAGCTTTTGCGGATTATGTTTCGGGAGTGTGATTGGGCGTTTCCTTCTGTGCCACCCTAAACAATCCATAGACCATTAAAAACAGGCTGCCAATTATCACAAGCTGTGGCATATAGCTTTTTCCTGGCAGCGACTCCAATCCTACGGAGAACGGAATATGTGAATCTAGGCGCTTATCCTTGTCGACGATAGCGATATGCGCCAAGTAATGGCCCGCACCATATTGGCTGAAATCGACCGAACCATTTGTTGTACCAGTTTTAATCAATTGTGGTTCCTGATAAAAAATCCTCGTACCTTCGGGCTCTTTAGTAATCTCAAATTCGATATTAAGATTTCGCAGACGTTTACCTTCGTAATCGAAAACCAATTTAGTAGGGCCAAGTCCAGGAATAATATCGCAATATTCCGCGTCACCCGTCAGCGTTGGAGTATATGCCGTAAAATGCACGCGTTCAAAGCCAAGCCGAGTTTTACAGGCGTCAACCTCTTCTTGTGCACCACGATGGGCATAGGCATTTATTGACGTTAGTCCCAACAAAACAAGGATAACCGCTAATTTAAACCCGGAACTTTTAATGCCGTATGCCGACAAGTATTCTTCAAGACTAGTTTTCATTGGCTTATCCTCTCTATCTTCATCGCACTTCGAAAAATTCTTTTATAAGGCATGATGTTATGCTCCTGTAATCAAAAAAAAGGGTGCCATCGTTAAACGTGTCGACTATGTTTCCAACCGTTTTTTGACATTCATGTGAATTTCGACTTACATATAGCTTTGCGTTAGAAGAGAAATACGCCTCAGCAATATGTAACAGCTGCTTGATCCGTTAAATGGAACAAGATAACCACGAAAGATGTTTCCCCTGTCTATTTTTTACAGCCAAGAGCACAATAGAATTAGCTAATCATCATTTAAAAATTCTCATTTCGAGCGTCATACGATAAATTAAAAATATTTTTACTTCATAGATTTTTCGTATAATCATTCAACTTTCGAGACATATATAACAACATATTTTATGTCTAGTAAAATATTTATTTTCTATGATTAAATAGGTTTTCCCTATGCAAAAACTTTAATGTTAAAACAATGTAAATTCGTTTTACCTAGAAACCGATATAAATATTTTTCGTTAATATGCCACAAGCCAATTATTATTCTACATGCAAGCGTTCGTAAGAGCCGAGCGTTAATCGGCTTATAAAATTTGCTATTTTTATAAAAAAACAGATTACACAATAATAATCATAATATTATTTTATTAAATATTTGCAGAGTGCTATTTCAGCTTTTATCAGCACTGTTAACCAGAAACTTCCAACGTATCAATGCCCCCACTAAAACCCCGAAGGCCATTGCTAAAGCCTTGATTGTAATACCGGTTTTCATTCGATGTATAAAAAACGCATGCCCTAAAACTGGTTTTATAATTCCATATAGACAAAAAATACTAAAAATATAATAACTAATAACACCGATTGCCATCCACAAATACCGATTCTTTTTTGTTTGCTTTGCAGATTTAAAAAACCAGACTGCAATAAATATTGCTCCAATTGCCAACATGATTAATAACTCGTTAATTTTATTTTATAAAACACTGAGAATGCACTATAGCTACTATTTATTTAAATCAGAAACCACAGATATCAGCAGCCATCATTAGTTTATTATGAAGCCATTAAAGTTAATACATAAACAATATAGTCATTAAATAGCATAACGATTTATTTTATAAAAATAAATTCGTTAAGATCATATACCCAGCCAACAATAGATTGTTATTGTTGGCTGGACGTTTTATATGTGATTTTTTGTAATTAATTAACGTTTTTTGGAATTGTCTTGATTGATTAGTTCGGTTAGTTCGGACATGCGAGTTACTTGTTGCAACAAAATACCTCCAACAGCAAGTGCAAACCACACACCGATAACGAAAGCATAATGCATATAAGCACCAAACAGTTCTTCTCTAAACCAAAATGTATGCCCCCATTCGTTAAAGCCAACAGCAACAAAAATCATAAAGGGGCCCGCAACAGCCAAAGTCAACGGTAGCGAAACGTTTTTGGCAAATAATGGTAATTGGGTACGCGCATATAGCCATGATGAAACTCCCATGATGGTATAAAACGGAAAGCACAGATAAAATTCAACGACATGATTGGCGGTAAAAATGTTGTCGCGAATAGCAGCTTGATGCCAGGCATTATCTTGTTCGGCAAAATAACTACCTGCCCAATAAACTGAAAAGGTATAAATGCTGATCCACATCGTCAGATTCAAATAACGTCGTAATTCCTCGCGTGGAGATAGTTGATCAAGATGTAGATCACGGTTTTTCCAAAAATAATAGCCAAGTGCACCGATCAAACTGAGTTGAAAAATGACTTCTATATAAAACAAATTCATCCAGTATTCCTCAAAAAGAGGATCGGTTGAATCTAAACCCGTAGCAGCACCAAAAGTATATTGATAAGCCGTGATCGATACGTACATAAGCAAAATTGCCAAGAAAGACACAGCGTATCGTTTAAAATCCTTCAGATACCACTGTCTATCATAGGTTTCAGTGCTGGATGATGAAATAATTTTATCAGGTGCAGTAACCATAATAATTTCCTGTTTATATGTAGATATAAATAAATGTTGTTTTATTTGTATTCAGGTATCAAAGACGCCGAAATACTTGATAGATAGCGATTTCCCTGATCATCGAATAAAAACAACAACCCTCCAAAGCGACTATCGGCATCACCAATAACACTGGAGAGATGTTCGATTTCCCAGACAGCATCAGATGCCATGATTTTTACAACTTTGGCTTCACCGGGGTGAATCAAATCGTTTGGTTCAATTTGCATACCGTTTGTCGCCAAATATTCTGGCGGCGTATGACTGGCATCAATGTTCATATTTGAATTAATAAAACGCACAGATCCAGTGGTAAACTCACCAATCTGCAAAGTTTTTTGACTATCGTTTTTGATTTCCACCATCATCATCATTGATCTCTGGGGAATATTGTAAGTAGCGCGTTTAATTTTTGCGTTAACCAGATCGGCTTGTTCAGGTAACGGGGGGATAAGATCCAATGAAGCTTGTAACGGTATGGTTTCCGGATACTGACTGTTTGTCACAAAATAACCGCTCAAGACAATGACAGGAACCGCGACAAGTATCGCCTTAGCCAGATTTTTATCTTTAGGAGTTACCAATTTATCTTCTTCGCCCTTATTCACCATGGCATAGCGTGGAATAAACAACGGACGTCGAACCCACCAAACCAACCAGGCTATTCCCAGAATCATCCACAGCATATGCCAACGAACACCGTTGGCAGTGCCGTAGGTTTCTAAATTGATCATTTCTCCCTTGACAGTTTCGACATTGTTTGTGAACGCATTGGCATTACCGGTAATCTCAACCCATTGCCCAGGTCCCGCAACATTACCTGTATCTATGATATTAAACGAAGGATGAATGTGATAACGCCCAGGAATTCTGGCCTTAAGCTTCATTTTGAACTCATAATCACGACCAACTTTTAGGGGTAATGAGTTCAAATGGGCTTCGCCGTTGATCCACCGTTCTTTACGGAGAAATACTGGACCAGGAGCGATGACACCCAAATAAGCGGCTTCTGGCTTTGGAAGACTATTAGGCCAATCTTCTGCAACATGAACTTTACCGGTTATGGTGAGTTCATCATTAACAGCAACCGTACTAGCTGACCAGTTAACGTCATACCATTGAACCGTTCGCATGCGGACAAAAGGCTCTAAAGAACGTTCACCGTGAGCCCAAGCAGTTGACGTTGAAAGAAAAAGCCCACTAAGACAGATGGATGAAAAAACAAATAACTTCAATAGTTTCATGTTTTTTCTCCTATACACGTTTCAGGTAACGGACAGTGGCAAAGGCTTTACCGATATACCAACCTGCGGCATAAACCAGGATGCAGAGTAGCGCTGCAAAAAAGGCGGATAAAGGAGCGGCCATCTGGCCATATGTTCGTAATGTGCCTCGTTCTATGATGCGTAGATATTCCGGCATACCCGCCCGTAATTATTCAAAACCAAATTGATCGGCGATGGTTTGCAATCCACCTTGCCATTCAATTGGAACATGGAACATAGCAAAAATAGGCCAGTTAGTTGGATAGAATAAAAGCGCAAAAGAAGCGCCCCCTGCAATCGCAGTCACTAGAAAACTAGGTGACAACATCAAAATAGCATCCAAAACTAAGGCGCTAGGAATCATGGTGGCTGGTAGCACAAAATTTAGTGGGTAATTGGTCCAAATTTGATAGGCGGTCACGCGAGTGATCCACATGCCCAGCATTAAACCCACTACTGATAAAGTTGCACCCATAGGCAAACGAAAATGGGTCCATAATACCGATTGCACTGCTGCGGGCCAGGCAATCATCAGAACGGGCGTCACAAGCGGCCAATATTGCCGGTCTTTCCAATCGAGCCAAAAATCCCAGTCGCCCACCGTTAGCATGAAATGCAGATGATAAGAGCCAATATATAAAAATCCGGCTAACACCAAGATTAGATAATCATAAATCCTGGAGACCGTGGCGGTTTCTTTATCAAAACCGGTGGATACGCTAATTGTTGACATAATTCACTCCTCGTCGCAATTTGCAACATTATTTGTACCGTTCGGTACATTTTGGCGCAAAAGAAACGCCTAAATATAACAAGCACTTACTAATCCAAATCACTCAATGCATTAGATATAATATGACTAACCGAATTCATGGGAAGAGTTTCGCTTCCCGTCGCCAGTAAACCGTAAAATAGACCAGTTAGAAAATCAGCGAGTGATTCAGGATCTTTATCGGTTGAAATTTCCCCTGAATTTTGCCCCTTGATAATCGCCGACTTAAAACCTTTTTTAATTCCTCCAAGACCCTGCTCAAAGTACTTAGCAATTTTTGGATCTTTCTGCCAGAAAAAAAAATGAACAAAACAGTTATAGAGATTGGACGTCATCGTAGCTTGAGTTACTGCGTCTTTAGCTAAAAAAATCTGTGTCACGAAAAGTCCTCACGCATTGCGCCATTCTGTACCGTTTGGTTTTTTTGGTGCGCATAAATATATAAATATTCAGTTAATAAATGCCGTTTTTAAGGTATTACTTCATTAAGACTCACATATTGATTATCTCCTTGTCGCTTATTTATATCGACTAGTACAGTATTGTTACAAAAACATCTATTTTTTAGTTTATTAAAAATCAATCCAGCAGGATAAGTGCATTTGAAATAACCTTTTCTAAAGTTTTACGATCAGGGTTGGCGCTACCCATAACTTGCAAACCATAAAAAATACCAGTAAAAAAATATGCGAGCGAGTCGGAATCTTTATCAGCAGCAATTTCCATATCTTTTTGACCTCGAATGATGACCTGACGGAAAGCATCTTCGACTTGTTTGATACCGCCTTCAACTTCTTCAGATATTTTTGCGTCAGTTTGCCAAAACTCCAACGCAGTTTTTCCAAACATGCAACAACGCTTGTCTTCAATGGCCCTATCCATAACTCTAACCAAAATCCGCTCAATCGCGTTTTTGGCAGGTAAACTTGCCGTGATATCGGCTATTTCGCGCACCATAGCTCGCTTACTTCTATAAAGTTTCAGCGCATCTAAAAATAGCTCATGTTTGCTACCAAAGGTTGCATAAAAACTTCCTTTTCCTATGCCCATGTTGTTCAAAAGGTCACTCAGAGAAGCTCCTTTATACCCTTTATCCCAAAAAACATACATCGCTCTAGTAAGAGCTTCTTGAGTATCGAATTCTTGATATCTTGCCATAAAACTTAAATTTTAATATACCATTTGGTACAGAATCTACACTATATTATCAGCCATGTCAATCAATCTGAGCATTTTTTATCGGCGTTCATAAGTCAATTGAAGTCGACGGCAGGCAGCTGCGAACGTCTTTGTTGGTCAGCGCCGTTTCATTGCACCATTGGATTTCGCCGCCTTCAGCCTTAGCTTGGGCGGCAATCACAGGATAGTGTTCTTCAGCCAAGCTTTGACGGCTTCCGGACGTTGTTCGTAGGCTTTCTTGATCGGCTTTTACGGCGTGAAACCCTAGTGTTTAGGGCATTTACATTACCAAAGCCTATTGACATTTCTTGGCGGATTGCAGCCTGGGCATTGAAAACCGGATGAGGCCATCGGGCCTGAAGTAACGCTTCGGCGCACTGGCTTTCAGTGCCGTACTGCTTCATGAAATCCATCAAGCTGAAGCCTTTTGAAATTGGATCGGTTTTTTTTCATGGCACGGATCTCCAGGCAGATCAAGGCTTCAGTTCGACTAACCGAATGATCAAAAGTTGCTGAGGGTCGTGGGTAATCAGGAAAAGTTATGTATTTTCCAAAGCGGGTTATTGATTTATCAATTCCATCAATGTGCTCATACGAATAACGCATTGGGGAAGAATTCCTCCCACCGCAAGCGCGAACCGAACTCCAATGACGAAAGCGTAGTGCATATAGGCACCGAACAACTCCTCGCGAAACCAAAATGTATGCCCCACTCATTGAAGCCAACGGCAACAAAAATGATAAATGACCCGAGAACGGCAAGTGTTAAAGGCAGAGAAATTCCTTTTGCAAATAATGATAATCAAGTTCGCGCATAAAACCACGATGCAGAACCCATGATAATGTAGAACAGAAAACATAAATAAAATTCAACTACATGATTAGCAGTAAAAATACTGTCCCAAATTGCCGCCTGATGCCATGCATTATCTTGTTCAGCAAAAAGCTTCCTGCCCAATAAACAGCAAATGTATATATGCTAATCCACATGGTCAAAACAAGATACGCCAAAACTGGCTGGTTGAATGAGTTCTTATCGCAGACTGCCAGAAATAGCGAATTTATTGCATTTTAAAATTACACTAATTTTGTTGAATAGGATAATCCTATTCAATCATAGAAAATAGGTATTTTACTAGTCATAAAAATTGGTGTTTTATATGCGCTACCATTTAGATAGCCATACAATAAACTTATGAGTTCAGCAAAATTAATTGTAATTTACCCTGTGCCGACCGATATGAAAACTTTTGAACGTCGCTACGCAGATGAGTATATCCCAATGGCTGTCGAAAAACTGGCAGGTAAAACCTCTTTCGTGGCTTCCTTTTTCCACTCCAAGGTCAACCACATTCGCAGTGGCCTCTGCGGGATACCCAAATGATTTAGTTTTTTGTAACTTCAGAGCACATTGATGGAATTGATAAATTAAGTGCGCGCATTGAAAAGAAATAATTATTTAAAATAAAAGTCAGTATTTCGCCGGGTATTACATTCTTTTGTTTGTATCCGGTGAGATGCTACCATTTTATATTCTGTAAACAGGGTGGACGGTTAGCTCCATCAGTAACTATATGACCAGCAATATCTACCAGCCATATAAACTCCCCCAAGGGTTGATGGATGAAGGTAATTGCTACTGGTTGGTCTGGTGGAGCCAACCGCCCATCCCGCTTCTTGAAATGTATTTCATTCGATTGGGAGCACAGATATCAACAGAGTGAGAGTGATTTATGCATCTTGTCTATTTACGTAAACTAAATAAAGATAATATATTGGTCAATAAAGTCAAGATTGGAAACAATTTACAGATCTTCATCATCAAAATATCAGTACATTTGATGCGCGTGTACTGGGTTTGGGGGCGTTTCTCCCAAGCATTTTCTTACCTCCAAGAGAAGAATGCTAGAACTAACTCTTTCGCCATGTGGCGAATAGGTGATGAGGGTTTTTTTTACAAATGCATTTGGCTATTTACTTCTCAATAGACAATACATGTTGATCATTAATATATCTATAAAACATAATATTATTAAAATCAATAAATTGCATAACGATATATTTAAATTGCAAATTTGAAAACAAGACAGAATATTTATTTTATTTGGCGTTAGCAGGATGTTTATATCTTGAATGAACGTCGGCTTTATCAACGTTATCGAGTTAATTTTAGTTATGCTTTTGGAGCTAAGTAGTAAGAGGTAATATGAGGAATCATACCAGTAATATGGAACAAGTCGGACAGTATCTGCAGCAGTGGATGATCATAATAGTTTCAGAGCGTTATGCGTAACATGATAGATAACGACATTCTTCATCTAAGCAGACCAGGTTGCAGTGACGAGCATGATCCGACAGCAATAACTGTGGATGTTGCACAGCAGTCCATTATAGATTGTGTCAAACCATTAGCTAGTACGGAGCAAGAACGATTACCGTTGCGACAATCCATTGATCGCGTCTTGGCTGAAGATATTATTGCTGAAATGAATGTCCCCCCTTATGACAATTCGGCGATGGATGGGTTTGCCTTGCATGCCGATGGTATACCGCAGAACGGGACGGTCACATTAAAGGTAGTTGGAAATAGTTTTGCCGGTCATCCATTTTTTGAGGGTTGTACAAGCGGCGAGTGTGTTCGCATAATGACGGGTGCAATGATTCCGGCGGGTTGCAACACTGTAATCCCGCAGGAGCATGTCGAACTGCTCGGCGCAGAAAGCATTAGAATCGATGGTCGTGCGAGACTAGGAGAAAATGTCCGATTCGTTGGCGAGGATATTCGTTTAGGGCAAACTGTGTTGACTTGTGGTCGACGATTAACGGCGGCAGATTTAGGGCTGTTATCTTCCTTAGGCATCAATAATGTTGCAGTAATGCGGCGCTTGCGGGTAGCCTTTTTCTCCACCGGTGATGAATTGCAGACAGTTGGGGAAGCCTTACAGCCAGGACAGATTTATGATAGCAATCGATATACGCTGTTTGGAATGTTGAGCCGCCAGCATTGCGATATAACTGATCTGGGCGTGGTTGGCGACGATCCCATGCAAGTACGCAATACATTGCAATTAGCTGCGAAGAGTCATGATGTCATTATCAGCAGCGGCGGAGTGTCAGTCGGCGAAGCCGATTATATATATCAAGTGTTGAACGAATTAGGCGACATTATCTTTTGGAAGGTGGCGATGAAGCCAGGACGACCATTAACCTTTGGCCGCCTGCAACAAGCATTGTTTTTTGGTTTGCCAGGCAACCCTGTAGCGGTAATGGTAAGTTTTAGCCAGTTTGTGCAGCCGGCCCTGCAGCGTTTTGGTGGCGAAATCGCGCGTCCGCCTTTAATTTTACGAGCGGTGACCAGTTCACTTTTAAGGAAGCGAGCGGGGAGAACAGAGTACCAGCGTGGCATTTTGAGTCAGGCGTCTGATGGCGAGTTGACAGTATGCAAGACAGGTGAGCAAGGCTCCGGAATTTTACGTTCTATGTCGCAAGCCAACTGTTTCATAGTCTTGACCGCCGATCAAACCCGAGTGGAAGCTGGTTCAACGGTAATCGTGCAACCTTTTGCTAGTTGGCTATAAAGTTTGAATGGAATGACTGAGCTAGTACGAACCGATTAATTCAATATAGAGGCGCCCCCCTGATTTGGGCATAAACCGTCATATTTAGTTGGTCGAGTAGCCCAAAGGAATCGCACCTTCAGGCTATCACATATCACGCAACGGTACGTGAATATCTCGATTCATACCGCTCTTATCGTTCAGTCATTCCGGCGAAGGTAATATGCCAATGTGCGAACAGGCCTGAGTTTTGCAGTGCTATCTTTTCATTCCGACCGTGAAAACTATCACCTCATAAAAAAATGAAGTGCCGCTTTCCTGTCTTGACGAGCGTTCAACAAAAAATCTATGATGTAGCCTTCTTTGTCGAATGCCCGATGGAGATATTTTCATTCGCTTTCACCTTAATATACTCGCGGGATTCTGAATCGGCTCAAGCCACAAAAGTCCGCGCAAATGTGCTACCCAGATGCTTATTGCAATTGCTAAAGAGAGGCCTGTTTTGCTCGCTGAACACGGTATCATAAGTCGCCTTATTGTCCGGGAGTCGATCGCCTTGGTGATGTGACTTCTTTCATGAAGCAAAAAAGCAAATATTGGAGCGCAAATACTTTGCGGGTTGAAGCGGTCAGATACTCATAAATAAACCAAACTGAAAATGCAGATGTTTTCAAGTCTTATGGTTTATTTTAGTGTGTCTATATAGGTATCGCCAATTATATCAATATTTTCGAACTTATGCTTTTCGAGGACACTTTTTTTTAAGATGTCTATCTCTCGTTAAATGTTAAACAAATCAATAAATTGGTCTGATAACATTTAACGAGTTGACACACCGAAAATCTAAATTAACAATGGGAAGCTATTCCTTTAAACCGAAAACGCTGTAGAAAAAAAACATTAACGAAGGAAAAAAGGCAATTATAAACCCCAAAATTACTGCGAATATATATCTGTATTTATACACGAATAATAATATTGGACGAATTGCTTCTGTTAAGTGACTATACTGTTTTTTAATGATATTTTCCAATTTCTGCCCCTCTTTTTATAAAACTATATCGAATTATGACCGTTAGCTACCATTATTTACAAGCTTTTTAGGTCACTTAATACGGTTAAAATTCATGACATATTTTACCTATTCGGTTTATGCTTGGTTTACTTGATTAAAAATCAAAATTCAGACCAAATACCTTTGGCTCCAACTAGTATAAACGTTATGAATTGACCCAATAAAAAAGCAGTCCAATCTCTAACAAGAGTTTTTTTATATCATTCATTATGTACCACCTCAGATGCAGACATCCTGTTTCACTGTAAATTACTTTAATTAGAGCACAAGCCTATTCATTCAATAAGATTATTTATACTGCTTACCATAGGTTTATCATATAGCTATTAGAGTGACACATATTTATTTTGCTTTAGGAAGATAAACTAATAATCGCAACCCTTTTATTGATGCGCCTAAATTCATTTTAAATTAAATCAGACGTGTTTGTAAAAGACTAATTTCCCATGAAAAAATAGGGTTTATTTATGGATTAAAACTGCAAGTAAGTTCTTAATTTCAGTGTTTTTCTGATTCTGCAGATAATAAATCGCATATATCTGGCGGTTAATTTCAGAATTGCTAAAATAACGGCAGGCACGTGATCGACGTTTGCAGGGCAGGCTTATACTCTGAGTAGACTGCTTATCAGAGTTTGGTTTATGGATATCACTTTTTTACCCAGCGTTTTTCTTCATCATGTCCGCCACCCCACAACATGGGGAAAGCATGTAAGAGACCAGGGAAAAGCGCTTCCATACTTTCTTGCGCGCCTTTGGAACTTCCGGGTAAATTAATAATTACTGTTTTGCCGCGGATACCGGCTAGTTCGCGTGATAACATTGCATAAGGTGTGCGTTCTTTACCATAGCGGCGTATAGTCTCAACTAAACCGGGCGCCTCTTTTTCGATGACGTTAGCCGTTGCTTCCGGAGTTATATCTTTAGGACCAAAACCCGTTCCACCGGTTGTTATAATCAGATCAATATTTTCATCTGCCAGTTGCCGCAAGCGATTTGATATTTGGTCTGAATCATCAGGTATAATTTCATAGACCGGAACCGAGAGCTCTTTATCTTCCAAAAATAATTTGATGATTTTTCCAGATGTATCTTCGCGATTTCCAGCATATGTTGAATCAGAAATAACAAGAACAGCCGATTTTAATGGTTCAGCAAAATATTCTTTAAAACTGCTTTTCCCGCCCTTTTTCTTAACCAGCCTTATACAAGAAAAAGAGATATTGTCATCTAAAGGTTTAAGCATATCATAGACATTTAATAGCGCGCCTGTAACTGCAGCCATAGCTTCCATTTCAACACCGGTTTTCCAGATTGCTTTTACTTCCGCTGAAATTTTTATTGTGTCTTTTTCGATATCAAAATTTATATCAACCCAATCTAAAGGTAGGGTATGACAAAAGATGATCCAGGATGCAGCATTTTTTGCAGCGGTTATACCTGCTGCCCGTGCAACCTGTAAAACATCTCCTTTAGGGACAGTTTTTTCAGCCACCCGTTTTATTGTTTCCAAATTAGCTGTCAAAATTCCTTCGGCTTTTGCATATCTTAATGTATTAAATTTTGGACTAACATCAATCATTTTGTAACCCTTGACTCTTAAATTATTTATTTTTTGCATTTTGTTGAACATACAAACGATCAGAAAATTATATTTTCAACTGACCTTACAATTTCTGAAAAAATGTTCTAAAAAGCTAATCCTGAACCCAGCGCACAGATTCATCTTCCATAATTTCTTTTTTCCAGATGGGAACTTTGTGTTTAATATCTTCAACAATCTGTTCCATCGCTTTAATACTTTCTTTACGATGCCCAGATGAGCAAAAAACAAAAAGTGATAACTCTCCAGTTTTTACCAGTCCAGTACTATGAAATATGTGCACGCAATTTAATGGCCATTTTTCAAAGGCTTCTTCACGAATTTTTGCAAAAACTTTGTTGGCCATATCCCTATAAGCTGAGTATTCAATTCCAGCTACATGTTTGCCTACTTTTTCATCCGCACGTACTTGACCGAGAAAAATAGAATGGGCACCTATGCCATGATTAGAGTTATGTGTTGCTATTTGCTCACCGATAAAAACCGGATCAATCGCACCCTGGACAAAATAATTTTTATCTTTCATTGTTCTCATTGTTCTATTTTTTCTTTTTTCAGCCAGGCTGCCAAACCGCCTTTAAGATTAAATACATTTTTAAGGTTATGATGATTCTGCAGCATTCTAACCGCCTTGGCGCTGCTGATTCCATGATCACAATAAAAAACAACCTTGTTGCCGTTTCTCGATATTTTATCAATGTTAGCCTGCAAATCATTTAGTGAAATGTGAACAGAATTCGGCAATTCCATTTGAAATTCACGTGCCGAACGAGTATCAACCAATTGTATTTTTTCTTTTTTTTGTAACTTTTTGTACAAATCAACAGCGCTGATTTCATTTATTTTTTGCTGATTTGAACTGCAAAAGTATTCATAATCAAATGATCCGAAATCCGAGGCATTTTGCAAAGCTAGCTGTACAGCCTGTTCGTTTCGTTGAATGGAAAACTGCATCGTTTGATTATTCAATGCATCAAATATTAAAATTTTTCCAGATAAAATTTCGCCTACTCCGCAGATCATTTTTATAACTTCGTTTGCTTGTAAGTTACCGATAATTCCCGGCAGAACTCCAAGCACGCCATTTTGCGAACAATCCGGTGCTTTTTCGGGTGCCGGCGGCTTGGGGAACAGGCAGCGATAAGTTGGCCATTTATTGCCTTGACCATCTGTAAAATTTAATACACTCACTTGTCCCTGAAAGCGGTCTACTGATCCTGAAACAAAAGGTTTGTCCAGATAAACACAAATATCATTAATTAAATAACGGGTTGGAAAGTTGTCTGTCGCATCAATAACGACATCATATTGGGAAACCAAATCGACGGCATTTTTCGAAGACAATCTTTGAGCATATGCCTTTAAAACAATATTAGGATTGAGATCTTTTAAACGATTTACCGCAGCTTCAGCTTTGAATTCTCCAACTTGTGAAAAGCCATACAATACCTGGCGATGCAAATTAGAAACCGCAACTTTATCGGGGTCCACAATACCAATCCTGCCGATACCAGCTCCGGACAGATACATTAAAATAGGGCAGCCCAATCCGCCTGCACCGATGACCAGCACGTTTGCTTTTTTTAAAGCCTGTTGTCCTGTTTTGCCAATTTTGGGTAAAATCAAATGGCGATGATAATACTGAATTTCCTCTTTATTTAGGTTCATGGCTGCCTTTAAAAAATCAGCCCCCAGCAAAGGGTGGCATAATTGCAACTATATCGTTATCAAAAAGACGGTGATTGTCTTCAACCATTTGCTGATTTACAGCCATTCTATAGGTATAGTCTATTAAGTCTGGATAATTTGTGATTAATTTTCTCTTTAAATCAGTCATATTATCCGTATCTTGAATCGTCAGCATGTTCTTCCCCACCACATCACTCAGAACACCAAAAAAAATTACATTAATTTGCATAGTTTTTCCTTACGTTTTAATGGAAACTATTTTTGTTTGTCTGTTTAAAAAAATTATAGCTATACTCTAATATCAATCCGGCTATCAACGCGATCGTCAGATTTCGTGTGGTAAAAGAAATGAAACCAACAGCAATCGCAACTGCCAACAGTAATAGTGTTCTCAAGTTATCAATAGAGCCAGACTATTCCAAAAGTCAAAATCTGTTTTTAAGTTTTTTCATCATCCACCTATCTGTGCCATTGAAAGATGTTTTTTTGAAAAATGAACTATTTGCTGTGTTCGCTGTTCCGATTCAAATCCGTCTTTTGCCCTTTTGGCCACGGCCTCTCCAATTGCCGTTTTTATTTCCTGATCACTTTTCCCTGAACGTAGCATGTCTTTTAAATTTATGGCGCCATGATCATAGAGACAGGTTTTGAATGTACCGTCGGGAGTGAGCCTTAAACGACTGCATGTTGAACAGAATGTTCTGGAATGGCCGGCGATGATGCCGACTTTTCCTCTAAATCTGGGGATTCCAAAAATTCGGGCAGTTGAACTCATTTTAAGATGTTCGATCATTTCTGGGAAAAAATTCTGCAACGTGCTGATAATTTCTTCTGCAGAATATATTTCGTTTGAAAAACACCCCCCATTAAATGACATTTGTTCAATAAAACGGACTTCGACTTTATTGCTTTTGGCTAACATCGCAAAATCAACAATTTCATTGTCATTGACGCCTTTGAGAACCACCATGTTCAATTTTACGTTCAGATCTGTTAGCAGAATTTTATCAATGTTATTCCACACCCGTTCAAAATCATCACGTCGGGTAATTTTATAAAAAACGTCTCGCTTCAATGAATCAAGACTGATGTTAATACTGCCTGATTTTATTTTTTGAAACAATGGGATGGTATCTTCTAAAAAATAGGCATTCGTTGTTAAATTGATTGTTTCCAGTTTTTCATATTGGTTTATTCTGGTTAAAAAATCAGGCAGACCTTTACGAACAAAAGGCTCGCCACCGGTAATACGCACCTTGGTTACACCTAAATCCAGAAAGAGTCCAAGAAGATGTTCCATTTCCTGAAAGCACAAAATATCATCACGCGCTTTAAGATCAATACCCTCCTCTGGCATACAATAAGTACAACGAAAATTGCAACGGTCGGTAACGGCAAGCCGCAAATAATTTAAATGGCGCCCCTGGGGATCAATCAATTGGGAACCTGTTGAATTTTCTGGATTTGTTGTATGTAAGTAAGTCACACTCATGTTACTCCTTTCCTAGTACAGGAGGCTTTGCTATTTCCGGCAAAACCTTATCAGCCATGAACCCTATATAGTCATACTTAATAGTCATACTTAGGTAGGCTCGAAGTTAATTTAAATAGTGCGTAAAACTATACAAAAATATTTTCACTGATCGTCTATCTTAAAAATATAGAAAATCAATGTCATATGCTGTTTGTTTTTATTTAGAGTCAGGCTTTTTGGGCTTTACATACTTTTTTATGTCCGAATTTCATAAGCTGCCAACAAGGATAAATTATCGAGCTCATGCTAATGTTTACGATTAATGACAAGCAATTATTGTTGGTAAATTTATGATCTTACAACTTATCGGCTCGACGCTCTTCAAGATAGGAAAAAACGATTTAGAATAGTCGGTGAATAGAGGCTATCATTCAAATCGAAATGATAGCTCTCATCTTCTTTATCAAAGCTTTGTTTAAAGCTACTTTTAAGTCTGATTACCCTGTACGTGCTACAAAAATTTTATATTGCATAACTTGTCCCTTCTGTTCCGTCCTCCACTTTATAAACTTTGCAAGCCAGTCCTCTGAGTTGGAAGTTACCTTGTTCTTTATCACAGTATTCGTCAGAGTCATGAAGGATGACCGCATCCGCCGATTTCCAGAGACTCGATAACGCCGCTCCTGGTTCTTCACTTCCTGTTGTTTCCGGGTACCACCAGCCATGAGGAACCCTGACCACGTTAGGATGCGTGTCGTTGCTGAGCCACGACCTGAGTTTTATTCTTTTTCCGCTAGTTGATTCCACCCATGCCCAATCTCCATCCGACAGGTCCAAATCGTACGCCGTATCAGGATGAATTTGCATACGAGGGTCCGGCTCACGACCACGCAGCTCTTTAATAGACCGGCCAAGGCCAAAACTGTGAAACCAATAGTTTTCTCGCATCCCGGTAAAAAAAGTCAATGGATGCGACTTAGCCAACTCAGGTTTCCTTACATGGCTATCCGGTGGCTCAATCCAGCTTGGTAACGGATCATAACCAAGCTCTTCGAAAATGCTTGAATAGAGCTCGACTTTCCCGCTAGGAGTGCCAAAGCCTGTCTGTTCGTACTTCTTGAAACCGAGTTCAGGGGCAGACGCTCGATCTTGGGTTGATAATTTTTGCCATGTTAAACCTGCTGGTGCCAACCGTTCATCGTAGGCCTCTTCCATGCTTTTCCATGGCCAATCTTTTTCCTGTCCTAGACGGACGCCAAGCTCACGCCATAACATCCAGTCGTGCATACACTCTTCTGGCGCCTCCACCGCTTGCTCTCCTCCTTGATAGATTGGAATCCAATCCCAGTAATTAAACAAGTTCGGCCTTTCCAGCCAATGGGTGGCCGGCAAAATATAATCGGCGATTTGGGCCGTGGGTGACTTAATAAGATCCATGACAACTAACAGATCCAGATTCATCAACCCTTCGTAAATGTGAGTAGTGTTGGGGTAACTGTTTAAGGTGTTGTTACATTGCGATATAAGTGCCCTCAAGCGGTAAGGCTTGCCAGTTTTCATTGCCTCCCACATGCTTGCAGGATGCGCCATTGCGCCGCCGGATACCTGGTTTGAATATTTCTTGCCCCAGACCTTTTCCATTGCTGGACCAGTCTTTTCGAGTGTTTCCCAGCTCAAGAGCTTAAAGCGATCTACACCGAGTTGTTTCTTGCGTTGTTCAGGAGATAGCCTCTCATTGAGTTCGAATTCATCATCCGATGAAATTTCCGGATGGTACCCCATCAACAATTCGCCTCCGGGTACATCGAGATTACCGGTGATGGATCTCAATATGGTTAAGGCTCGCAAAGTCTGAGTGCTATTGGCATGATGATCAGGCACTGCTCCCCAGGGGATCACAGCCGGACCAGTAGTAGCATACATACGGGCAGACTCACGAATCTTATCCGCTGGTGCTCCAGTTATTTCTGACGCCCACTCCGGAGTGTAATCCTTCACTCTTTCAGTGAGTTGTTCAAAACCAACCGTCCATTTTTTTACAAATTCTTTGTCATAGAGGTCTTCATAGATGATCACATTGATCCAGGCCAGTAAATAGGCGCTATCCGTAGCAGGTTTAACTTGCAGAAAAATGTCCGCTTGATCACTGTAGCTATTACGGCGTGGATCTGTAACGATTAGTTTTGCTCCTCTATCCAGGGCATCCTTAATCCACAGATACTCAGCCGTCCATCTTTGCGGTCCCGGAGCGTGGCCTAAAAGTACGATGCATTTGGTATTATGAAAGTCTGGAAACTGCCAAAAACCGTAAGTCGCTTTACTGGGCACTGTGGAATTGGCTAAACACACGTATCCCGTCCAAGTCCAGTTCGGACTCCCCAGTAAGTTCATAAATCTTCGTGAGGCCGCACCAGCATTAGAGCTCCAACCATAAGTGCTGCCGATTGTTTCCGGCCCATCTTCGGCTATCAACTTCTTCATCTTATCGGCAATTTCATCTAAAGCTTGTTTCGTGCTAATTTGTTCCCATTGACCCGAGCCGCGCTCACCGACTCTTTTCAGCGCATGCGTTAATCGGTCTGGGTGGGTAATGTATTTATTTGCGTTAGCTCCCTTGATGCAGATCGAATTCGGAGTAAGGGGGTGATCTGGGTTTTTTTTGATCGATTTCACCTTACCGTCTTCAACGGTGACAAGAAGTCCGCAATTGATATCGCAGGTACTGCAGATGACCCATTTCGTTTCTTTGCTCATTTTTAGCCTCTTAAACTTGTTTTTACTGATTATCAATCGCCTCTACTAGGCATGGTTAACGCTTCTAATAGAGAGTCGAGATGTAGCAGTTGGCTAAAATTTACTGTAACTCCACAAGATTGTTAAATACCAATTTCCTATCGATCAATAGATGCAACCTATACATAAAGAAATGATACAAAAACCAAACTACCATTTAACAAAATGACCCGTTACTTTTCAGGGTATAACCAATCTTTCCACGCTCTTTATTTGGTGAGGTTTTCATTGATAGTTAGAGTTAACACCTGCTCGCGCAGTTTTAAGTAAATTCACCTGACTTTATCCACTACAACTCAATGCCGACGACAGTTTTCCTGGTTTTTTAATTCTTTATATCTTCACAGTTCAGTGATTTCTAAGTTTGGATCACACCGATATTGTCGAAAACATCACTCTCTAATCTGAGCATTGAAGCATTTCTGTCTCAACTTTTTCACTTTCAGATTAATGTCTAGAAGAGAACTCGTCGCATTGTTCAGGCTTGTATTAGCAAAATTCTATTTTCCATGAAATAATAGATTTTTCCTATTCAATGGACACTAACATGGAAATACAACAAATACGTTACTTTCTGGCAGTCTGTGATAAGAGTTCATTTACCCGTGCAGCGCAATCGACCTATGTGGCACAACCTTCCCTGACACAAGCAATAAAGAAACTGGAAGAAGAGCTAGGCGGCGATTTGTTTATTCGAGATCGTAGCGGTTGCCAACTTACACCTCTGGGACGTTTCGTCGAGCCAACCATGCGGCAAATATTTCGCGAAACGCAAAGTATCAAAGCCGATGCCATTCGATTCAATCGTTTGAACACAGTACCGTTGCGTATCGGCGTAATGAATACCATTTCTGCGCAATATTTGAGTCCTTTTTTTACTGACTTTCAGCAAGAGCGGCCACATGTAGAGTTGGAATTGATAGTGGATTGCGAAAGCAATTTGTTGAAGTTACTCGATGACGATACTCTTGATTTGGTCATCAGCGCACCAAGCACGCTACCGATTGGACACTATCATTCGTTAAAGCTTTATGAAGAACGCTATGTGGTGGTCTTCAACGACAAACACCGTTTCAATCAATTTGAGCGAATCGATTTGGTAGCGATTCAGCAAGAACCCTACCTTGATCGTCTCAACTGCGAGTTACGCGAAGAGTTACGAAACGTCTGTCAAGATAAACAAATCAATCTTTATGCCGCATACAGGAGTAATAGTGAGGAATGGATATTGAGTATGGTACGGGCCGGAATCGGTATAGCATTGATGCCTGAATTCACCATACCCAAAAAAGCGGACAACCTTAATTTTCGTTATCTGTCCGATCCTGAAATACTTCGCACAGTACAAGTTTTTTTTCAACCATCATCGACAGCAAACCCTGAAGTTAATCAGCTACTGGAAAAAATACGCGTGAATTTTTGACCTTCGTATTCGATATTTGGCAATAAAACCGAACTCATAAATACCAGTAGTAGAGCTTATTTACCTTGGCGACACTGCCTACTTCTCTTTAAATGACGGTGATTGTACTCAGGGCGGGGCGAAATTCCCCACCAACGGTATCCAGGCCAATCCGGGGAATCCGGGGAATCCGCGAGCGCCGTAGTTTCCGAAATTGGAAATCCAGGTCAGCAGATCTGGTGAGATGCCGACGCCGACGGTGATAGTCTGAATAAAAGAGTACAGCGTAAGGTGGCCCATTCACATACCGTGTTTGGAAGATTTATTCTTGCTCGTTAATTTTTTTTCAGCCCTGATCCTGGTGTTTCCATAACTTTTTTCGGAGCATTACCATGAATCAGACTTTACGATGATGCGCACCAACATCTAGAAAACGCGTTGGCTGCGTTACAACGAAGCCAGGGCGTGTTAGTTACGCAACCCACTCGACGATACGAAAGTCGTCCCCGCTTTACGTAACTCGTTAATGATGCGTAATCGACCGTAAACAGGAAAATCCAGCACAAAAGACAACACTTCTAGTTCGGTGACGTCGTCAACCCGATTTTTCAGATTTGACTGGCAATGGCTTTTATCATTATCAAATAGATTGTCGACATCTCCCGATTCTACTGCCGTTTCACAGCGATAAAACGTATCTAGCGACAGCCCCCATGACTTTGTAGGCTTTTAGATACGTTACTCCATTACTCGGCCAGATTCAGCAAACCGACTATAGGTTTAATGATTCGTGCATCTTTTTTATTCATTATTCGGGTCACATCCTTGCGGATTATAAATGCGTACTGAAGAAGCGGGATATTTTTCTAATAGCTCGACAGAACGAATTGGTCTAAGTTGAAATTCGCCATTACAATTTGGGCAACGCCCTCCCAGTTTGGTATCTGCACATTCTCGACAAAAAGTGCATTCAAAGCTACAGATCATAGCTTCCGATGAATCAGCAGCAAGATCTCTATCGCAACATTCGCAATTGGGTCGGAGTTCTAGCATAACATACTCCTAAAATAGTAATTTCCACATAATTATACCCATTCTAAAAATCGATAACTTCCACTTCCGCCATTAAAAATAACGGCGCTCCGCCACTCGATATTTCAATAGCATGAGCCGCAGTTTCTTGGCCTCCAGGTGAGCCTAAACATACTATTAAATCAGCAGTTGAATTGAAATAAATCTCTGCTACACGATGATACCTTGCTGGCGCGTTATTAACATTAGAGGTTATTAGTGAAGTAACAACTTTCGTTTTTCCGACTAATTTTTCAATTGCCATTGGTATATGCTCTTCAGCATAACGACGCTCGAAATCTTCTAAATTACTAGGAACTGGATATATCACAATTAATTTTGACTGTTTCATAAATTTTCCAAAAGAGTTAAAAGTCAATTTATATTAGAATCCAATCTCGCCATTTGTAAAATAATTTTTTCCTATAAAAAAATAGGTTTTATCAATACAAGTCAAAAAGTTAGCGAATAATTATAAACTTAAGGCGCATCTAAAAAACAGCCGTTTTGAACGATATTAATTTAGAATTCCGTAAAATAATTTCAATATTCGACCATTTTTCCATCAAAACGGCCTGTTTTTTCCCAAAATAAGCCTCTTTCTGAGCCTATTTTTGAATTTCTGATGCAATAATACGCCGACGTTCATAGCCATCACCCCGGATGACATTGGCAATTAGCTGTCAGAAAGGTCAAACAGGCGGCGTTTTTGGCTACGCCCCGACAGCGAATTTTGGCGTAACCAAAGCGGATTTTAATGTCCTGCAATACATGCTCAAGCTTGGCTCTAACGCTCTCCAATTCGCTCAGGGTCTGACGCAGTCGCTGAACCTGCGCACAATCGTCGTTCGTTAGCGTATCCAGTTTGCCAAGGCACACCACGATCACACAAAACGGTGCATTTTCGATAAGCATTTCCGGACGTTTGTCCAAGCCTTGATGACCGGCATCGCTGCCTATAAACTATTCCTCGCCATGCAGTAAAGACGCGGTTTCGGCAATGTCGCTGACATGCCTTGAGGTGACTTTGAACTTATGTACCAGCCCGATCTCGTGGTCGACGCCAATTTGGAATTTGCTGACGAAAAACATTGATTGCCTTTCTTGCCGGCTTGCATCTCGGGATCGCGCGACTGGCTTTTGATCTTGGTCAAGATCAGAGCAGTAATCAGACAGGCATTGATGATGCCGGTTATTAAAAACAGCGGGCGTTCACTCAGCATTTAGTTGATGGCTTGGAATATTTCTTCGGTCAAACTGCGCTGCTCCAGTAAATGCCTAAACTGCAAAATCGGGCTTTCATACGGCACAGCGTCCAGTCGAATACCGCAAAAGCGCTGCAACGATTCAATCAATCTCGTACAACGCGTCTTCCATGCCAGGGTCGGGGTAGTTGTAAACAATCCGTGCCAAGCGAACATGTCGCATGGCATTCAAAACGGCCTACGCCCCACCCCTTGCCTGATACATATAGTTACTTAATCACCGCCATCATCACCTGTCACGGCAATAAGTGTCCTTGTTGATTGAGAAACTTTTCTCGCCGCATGACTTTGCCTTTGTTGTTGTATTCGGCATCAGTGAAACTGAGCTGCTCGTATTGTTCCATGCGCGTCATCTCCAAAGCGGGGACTGACTCTCTAAATTATATCGCTTATTAATTCAGTTTTTTAAGACCGTTTTATGTGCAAGGAATTGATTTTGTTATAGAACAATGACAATGTTACGAATTAATCAGAAGTTTTCTAATCAAACTGACTCATATCGTTAGTAACTTCACGATATAAACTTACTATATATTATGAATCTATTGCCAATATCTATATTGACTTCACTTTTTGAATGTAGTATGCTTCTGTGATTGATAAATTTGATCAAGTAGTCAATTAAGGAGAATTTATGAATGAAAAAAATAACGCATTATGTGAAAAACACCGTGATATGTGTTCTATTTCTCGATCGATTGACAAAATTGGAGATTCTTGGAGCCTTTTGATACTTCGTGACTTGAGTAATGGCCTATCAAAATATGAAGAGCTTAAGAATAGCCTCGAAATTCCCCCTGCTACGCTGAGCAAACGCCTGTCTGCGTTGGTCGGAGAAGGACTGTTGACAAAAGAAATCTACCAAGATAATCCGCCTCGCGCAAAATATGTACTTACAGATATTGGTAAGGATTTCTTGCCAGTATTGGCTATCATCATGATGTGGGGCAACAAGCATGCTTCGCCAAATGGTATTGATACGCAGCTGGTTGATAGTAAGACGCACAAAAAAGTCGTTCCCATTATCGTGGATCGAGAAACTGGTAAAGAGATCGACTTCACTAAAATCATCTATGCAGGCGGACCAGCTAATTCGCCAGGTAAAATCAAGCGTCTTAAAGAGCGCGGCATTCCACTGAATGCTGCAAAATAAAAATTAAGACAGAAGATAACCATAGTGTGACACCGAAACAAAAATTAGCCCGGCCGCATAACCTCTACTTTTGAATTTGCTTAAAAATGGGAGATTACCGCAGGGACCCGGTCTTGGTGGAAAAGTGGCAGGCCGACGAATTTCCGGCATTGAAGGCTGAAACGAAACGCACGGGTGCGGTGATTTATTTTGCCGATGAAGCCGGCGTTCGTTCTGACTTTCATGCCGGTACGACCTGGGCGCCGGTGGGTCGGACGCCGACCGTGAAGATGACCGGGCGTCGATATGGATTGAATCTGATCTCGGCGGTCAGCGCGCGAGGCGATTTTCGCTTCATGGTGCAAGAATGCAACGTCACCGCCGAGGTGTTTATCGAATTTCTGAAACGTCTACTACGCGGTGCCGAACAACCGATCATCTTGGTCGTCGACGGCCATCCGATTCACAAGGCTAAGAGCGTTAAAACATTTGTGGAGCAACAGCAAGGCCGGTTGCAGTTGGTTTTTCTGCCACCCTACGCGCCACAACTCAATCCGGACGAACAGGTCTGAGGCCATATCAAACCGCGCATCGCCAAGCAGATGCCGGAAAATAAAATCTAATTAAAGAAACTCGTTCAATCCGCCATGCATCGATTACAGAAACTCCCCCAAGTCGTGAAATCTTTCTTTAAACACCCAGAGTGTCAATATGCTGGCATGTGACAATACTTTCTTCAGGAGCAGTAACAATTTTCCGCATAATTTTTCTCAATCAACTCTTTAGCAGTTGATTGTGCAAATAATACAGGATCGCAACTATTTTTCATTTGGGCTTGAATTATAGCGCCAATCAGTAACTGCGTGAATTGTTCAGCCATTTTTGTTGAAACATCTTTAGAGAAATCATAATTAAGCTGCTCATAAAATAATTTTATGAGTGTACTGTTAAACTTTAGGGATTGATCTTTAATAAATTCAAGGTCCATTGATGTTTCAATAAAGACATTAATAAAAGCTGATCCACGATAGCCTTCCATGGAAGATAGTTCGGCAAAATAACTAAATATTGCAAGCGCTTTTTCAGTGCATATATTTTTTTCTGCAATTCGGCACGTAATCTATACTCTAACACTTTACAATCTTTTTCTAAGTATTCTTTTATTAAGTCATTTTTTGATGGGAAATATTTATAAAAACTCATTTTGGCAACTTCTGAGCTTTTAACTATAGCATCTACACCTGTAGATTTGATTCCTTTTTTATAAAAAAGATCAGACGCTACATTTAAGATATGGTTTTTTAGTGCATTATTTTCATTCATAATAATTAAAGCTGTGCATATTAAAATTATTTAATTGTTTTATCTTGTCTTATTTCTGGCGAGTGTCGGCTTCCGGCGGGAAAGATTGCTAGCCATTCCTGACTAGCAATCGCGCCTACACCGCCACGTGATTACCTGAAACGCCCCAGATTGTCCGTGTCACATCGGCTTTGACCCAGCAAGGGGATCAAAGCTTTGGCTCTCCCATAACGACGCCACGCCATTTCGCGATACTTTGCAGTTTCCTAGTCGAAAAACCTACCGGCTCTGCAGCTTTCAGAGACCGTTCAATCTTAATTCGCTAACGCAGCGTTTGCAGTAGTTCACAACTTTAGAGATCGTTAAAAGCCCAATTGCAACATTTTTTCTAAAAGAGTGTTGCGAAGAAATGCATGATTCAATTTCAACAAGGTTCTGTTTCATAAATTGGTACGCTTTAGAAGTTAGCTAATAGAAGTATTATTTTATATGCTACGACATTCTATTATTGAATTTCATCGCTTATCTCTTAATCAACTTATAACAGCATTGAGTTTCGCAACTTCAAATATTGGTTGTAGTCTCGAGTTTTCGTTTTCTTATAAATTTATGCTGCAAAGTTGTATATAAAATTAATTCTAAATTTCAATAGGAATATTTAAAATAAAAAAATATTATATTAACTGTAAATTTTAGTATCTTTGAAAAGAGCACTGTCTAGTTTTTTAATTTCAATTAACGCCATTAATTAATAGTGCATAACCTATGCCTAAAAATCCAATTGTTGTTATCAGGAATGAAGATATAGTATATAAACGCCAATGTTTCTTTTTCCAAAAATCAGGATCAAAAGCTGCTATAGTAAAAACCGTCGGATTAGCAAAACCTCCAATTGCTACGCACCAGCAAGCAAACACCGGCAAATCAATCCCGATACCGTAAAATCCCAAATTAAATAATGCCATCAAAGCATAATCTATATGTGCTCGGATCATTGTCTTGTAATCAACTAAAAACTTCCCATCTATACCTTCAATTGGAAACCAACGAGCAAATGTCATTATCCAAGCGGATACGATCAAAGCGGCTATGCAAAAAGCCGCTCCCAACAGCAAAATATTCATGAATTACCTCTTAATCAAATCAATAAAATCGCAGACGCGTGGAAAACGTATCTGCCAGAAATTACATTCTATACCAATCGGTACAGTTTATGTAGAGAACAACCGCTGTTTTGATCAAAAATCGAGCGTATATTGAAGTTTTTGACCCACTTTGACAGTAACTGCCGCTCAAAATGGGCGTTTTTCATAGGTTCCTTAGGTAATTCAAATGACGCGGCTGTTTTTTTCATTAGAAATAGAAATAATCACCTGGAATCGGGTAATAAAAACAATTATTTTTACTACCCGATTTTAGTACCATTTTCTGCAATCAACTTCATTGAAATCAGTTTTTATTGCAGGTCAAACTTCAACTGATGCCTTTTGATTGCCTTTAGAGAAATCATAAACGCTAAAATCTGTATACCCATTGGCATCGAATGCATAGAATGTATTCCGATCATAATGCGTCAATGGTAAGTCGTGGAAAATTCGGTTGGGAAGATCAGGATTGGAAGTAAAATGTCTGCCGAAAGCAATCAAGTCAGCAATCTCGTTGTCGATTGCATTTTCTGCGGTTGCAGGTGTAAAACCACCGGCAGAAATGATAATACCTTCATAGATACCACGTAATTCTTTTGTCGCAATGGCATCTTGGTTTTCGGCTATTGTATCCGCTCCGCTAATGCGAGGTTCAATAATATGAAGATACGCCAAGGCATAATTATTCATCCGACTAGCTAGATAACGAAACAAGGCGCGCGGATCGCTGTCTCCCATACCATTAAAGGTACTACTTGGTGAAATACGCACACCAACACGATTTTGCCCCCAAACACTGATGGTTGATTCAAGTATTTCTGTAAGTAAACGTACGCGATTTTCAATAGATCCGCCATACTCATCAATCCGGTTGTTGCTTTTATTTTGTAAGAACTGTTCGATGATATGACCTTGACCTGCTTGTATCTCTATACCATCAAAACCTGCATTTTTCGCATTTTCTGCAGCGTATCTGAATTGCTCAATAACATTTGGAATTTCATTGGTTTGTAATGCTCGATGTTCTGAAGGAAGCTCAAAGCCGTTCGGAGTCGAAACCACGATATTTTTATTCTGTAAAAATTCTTGATTAACAGAGGCGGTTATAGGGAGTTTTCCTTCGGTCAAAAGTGCATTTGTAGCACGACCTGCATGAGATAATTGCACAAATATCACGCCTTTTTTTTCATGAACCACGTCAGTGATTCGTTTCCACCCTAGTACTTGTTCATCCGTATATAAACCTGGAGCTGTGTGATACGCACGTGCCTCAGCAGATACGGCCGTGGCTTCTGCGATAATCAAGCCACCTTCGGTAGCACGCTGACTATAGTGTTCTAACATCATATTGCTCGGTATAGCGTTAGGCCAATTTGCACGTAATCGGCTAATTGGTGGCATAACAATACGGTGATTAAGAGTGATATCGCCAACTTTTAGTGGGCTAAATAGTTTTTTCGAAGATTGAATGCTCATAATAATTACTCTGATTTTTTATTTTGAGATAGTCTGTCTAACTTCAAATAAAAGCACTAATAACTAAAGTTAGTTATATTTTTATTCATTTGTTTTTTAAAGTTATTCACATAGAATCCGTCTCAGAATCACATTTTTCAATAATTGTAAATAGTATTAAATCGAATACTGAATATTTTCATTTATCGGCTTGCACCATATTTTATGGTTGCCCCCATAAACCGGTAGAAAGCCTTATTTTTTTGGCAATAATTTCGTGACCGTAATTCATCGATGTGGATGAAGTTTTACCGATTGCTTGATTGATATTTCCCTCTTCCAGCAGATCGAGGCCCGCTTGGTAAGCACTCCAAATAGCACGGGCATAAAGCCGTGAGCCTAGGCTCAATCGTTTCACTCCTATTTTTTGTAACTCCGCCCATGGCACGATACCTTGCATTGTTCCGATCAGCAGATTGACGGGTTTGGGGGCCACTGCTTTCACGATCGCGCGCACGGCGTCAATATCGGAAGGATACGGTGCAAAAAGCACATCCGCTCCGACTTCGGCAAAGGCAGTCAGTCGTCGAATTGTGTCATCCAAATCTGGCCGCCCCTGAATATAATTGTCAGTACGACCAGTAAGCACAATGCGACCTTTGGCGACTTTGGCAGCAGCTTTGATGCGAGCTACTGCTTTATCGAAATCGTGAATCGGATTTTCCGGATTAGCAGTAGTGTCCTCGATGCCTACCCCAGCGAGACCCGCAGCGATTGCAGCTTTCACGGTAGCTGCAACATCTTCAGGTTCTGGCCCAAATCCATCTTCCAAATCGCCATTTACCGGTAAACCGGTGACATCCACTATGAGGCGTGCGTGCGCAAGGTGTTCTTCCCGACTGACTGCATGCCTTCCATCTATTCGTCCGAGCGTAGTTGCCAAAGCAGCAGAGGATGTTGCAAGCGCTTCAAATCCCGCATCCATCATTATCAGAGCCGATCCTCCATCCCATACGTTTGGCATAATGAAGCCTTCTGGTCGTTCGTGAAGGGCTTTGAATTGTTCATAGTGTTCTTGTTGTATGACGTTCATATTCATCTTGTTCTCCTATTTTTTAAATAACAGATCTGCATAACGTTTACCGCTGATTGATCTAATAACAGTCGTGCTTGCTCTTACCCAAATAGGGTCTGAGAAGCCTTAACGGTCATAGATTTTCACGGGTTGTTTCCCTTTGTTTTTTTTCGAATTGATGAAACTATGAATCCCACCCACCGCCTAACGCGCGAAATACGCCTACGGCAGCGCGCGCTATATCCACTTGCTTTGCGCTGAGTTGATCACGAGCTACTAGTAGCAGGCGATCCGCGTCCAATACATCGGTCAACGTAATAGAACCCGCTTTATAGGATTGCTCGGAGAGGTCGCGGGCTTTCATCAACGCTTGTACTTCGCCCTGTTGTTCATCAATATGAATTCGTGTTTGAGCAAAGACGACTAGCGAATTTTCTACGTCTTCAGCGGCGCGCAAAATAGCTTGTCGGTACACTGTCAACGCCTCGGCATTAGCCCCTTTTGCCCGCATCACTTCGGCATCAATTTTGCCAAAGTCGAAAAGACGCCATCGTAGTGTTCCTCTGGCAATAGCCTGAAATGCACCACCTGTAAATAAATTAGCACTCGAAATACTATCGAAGCCTAGTAGGCCAGACAGCGAGATTTTGGGATAATATTCTGAAATAGCTTGACCGATTCTTTCATTTGAAGCGGCAAGATGTCGTTCAGCCGCAATAACGTCTGGACGACGACGCAAAACATCAACAGGACGTTGATCGCCAGGAATAGTCGGAAGAAACACTATTTCAGTAACAGGATGCAACTCTCTCATATATGTGCCAGGCTGAACACCCATCAAAACATCTAATCTGTTCATCTGTTGCTCAAGGCCAATTCGAAGCAACGGAACAGATGCGCGAGCCTGTTTTAAAAGAGCCTCGGCCTGCGCAACTTCTCGCCCGGTAGCGCTCCCCGCAGTATGGCGATCATGTACCAAGCTTAAAAGATGCTCATCATCTTTAATTTGCTGCTCTGCGATATTGAGACGTACTTGATATCCTCTTATTTGGAAATAAGCATCCGCCGCATCTGCCACGACAAGGATTCGTGCTCCAGCTTGATCTGCCTCTGAAGCTTGGAATTCCGCTTTTGATGCCGCTTCACCGCGCTGCAAGCCACCAAAAAAATCTATTTCCCAGCTTGCTGCAGGTCCAATCGTAAAATTGGTAAAATCGCGGCTAAAGTTAGGTGAATTTCTAGCAATTGAGCCAAACAGCCCCTCTTTGCTCAGAGTCTGGCGGGTAACGGAGCCATTAAACTCAATGGTTGGCAGAAGCTTTGCGCTACTTCCATCTGAGATAGCTCGCGCCTGAATTACCCTTGCTTTCGTTACATCAAGAAAAAGATTCTGATCCAACACTCGTTGCACTACTTTAAGCAACTCTGAATCATTAAATCCCATCCACCATCGATCTAAACTAGGTGAGACAGCCATTTCCTTGTCGACAACTTCGACTTTATTGTGAAATGGCACTAATTCGATATTAGGAGCCACATAATCCGGACCTACTGCGCAACCAGAGAAAGTTGTGCTGAAAAATAAACCAGCAAGTAAAGCTACAAATATTTTGAGCATACTAGTCATGACTAATTTCCTTTTTGCTAAATTTTTGTACAAAGGCGTAAAGCGCTGGTGTGAATAAGAGTCCAAACGCTGTTACTCCGAGCATTCCAAAGAACACTGTGGTTCCAAGGGATTGGCGCATTTCAGCACCCGCACCTTTGGCTACTACAAGAGGAAATACGCCAAGGATGAAGGCAAATGAGGTCATCAAGATCGGACGCAGACGTTCTTTTGCCGAAAGCGTTGCCGCATCTTCCGGCGTCCGCCCTTCATGATCTTCATGGTGCTTGGCGAATTCCACTATCAAGATCGCGTTTTTCGCAGCCAACCCGACCAGTACGATGAAGCCTATTTGCGCAAGAATGTCGATCGGCATACTCCGCATGTCCAGCCCGATAATAGCTGCTAGCAAGCACATAGGTACGATCAGCACGACTGCCAACGGTGTACGCCAGCTTTCATACTGCGCAGCCAGAACAAGGAACACGAACAAGGCAGAAGCCGCAAAGATCGCCAGTGTAGGCACGCCATGCTGCGCTTGTTGATGTGAAAGCTCTGTCCATTCAAACGACATACCTTGCGGAAGCGTTTGTTTAGCCAGTTCTTCCATCCGCTCCATAGCCGTACCAGAAGCGATTCCTGGCGCAGCAGCGCCCATGATTTCCGCGGCTGGGAACATGTTGTAACGCGGGATGCGATAAGGCATGGATTGCTCTTTGAAATCGGTCACAGCGCTCAGCGGCACCATTTCACCGGCAGCATTTCTCACTTTGTATTTGCCAATATCTCCTGGAGTTTTACGGAATTCAGCATCCCCTTGGGCGAATACGGGATAAGTGCGACCCAAATAATTGAAATCATTCACATATTGCGAACCAAGATATAACTGAATAGTCGAGAACACATCCGTTGGCGTGAGCCCGACTTTTTCAGCCTTTAAGCGATCGATGTCGGCATAAAGCGACGGCGCACCAGCATTAAATAGCGTGAACACTCCAGCAAAGGTTTTATCTTTATTCGCGGCAGCAACGAGATCGTTGGTCGCTTTTGCGAGAGCTTGTGGCCCAAGACCTTCACGATCTTGGATCATCATTTTAAAACCACCAGCCGCCCCCAACCCCTGTACCGCAGGAGGATTGATTACGATCAGATAGGCTTTCTTATAATCCGCGAATTTTTCGCGCATTTTCACCAGCATTTCCGCAGCAGTGGTACCGGGTATATACTCACCGTAAAGTGAGGGAAGTGACGTGAAGATCGTCCCAACATTAGAGGCAATTGTATTTGTCGTCACATCGAATCCAGCTGTGGGCGATGTATGTTTTATGCCAGGAATGCTCAATGCCATATCATTGACTTCACGTACTACTTCGTCCGTGCGGGACAGGCTGGAACCGGGCGGTAACATAACGATGATCGCCTCATACCCAATGTCCTGATCCGGAATAAAGCCGGTTGGCATACGCGACATTTGGAAGCCTGTTACGCTGATTAACCCGACATAAACTATAAGAATACTCGCAGTAACACGCACAAAACGGCTGGTCATATTGCCATAACTGATCGAGAGCCATGCGAATCCACGATTAAAGTGGTCGAAGAGAGGGTTCTTAAAGCGTGCTACACCGCGTGGCTTCTCATATAACTCGCCAGTCTTATGCGGTATTAGCAGTATCGCGCAAAGCGCTGGGCTCAGCGTGAGAGATACAAAACTCGAGATTATTGTGGAAGCAGAAATTGTGATCGCAAACTGTTTAAAGAAAAGCCCCGGAATTCCGAAGACGAAGGCCAAAGGTACGAAAACTGCGCAGAGTGTAAGAGTAATAGCAATTAATGCGCCAGACACCTCGTTCATCGTGCGATGCGCGGCTTCTTTAGGTAGCATACCCGTTGCCATATTGCGTTCGACGTTTTCCACCACCACAATAGCGTCATCAACCACAATACCTACTGCTAGCACGAGGCCGAAAAGCGAGAGATTATTGATAGAGATTCCAAACATCGAGAGGATAGTGAAGGCACCGACCAGAGAAACGGGAATAGCTACCACGGGAATCAGAGTAGCCCGCCAGTTTTGAAGAAAGAGATACACCACGCCGACTACAAGAATAATGGCGATAAAGATGGTTTCGATTACTTCATGAATCGACTGGCTTACGAAGGTGGTAGGATCGTAAATGTTGATATAATCAACACCGGTCGGGAAGGATTTTTTAAGCTCGGCCATCTTATCCCAAATGGCGTGCTCTACCTCTACTACGTTAGCGTCAGGTGTCGGGATAACCCACCAAGGTGCGGAAATATGCTTATCAGCATAAGCGATTGAACCGTAATCTACAGAACCAATTTCAGCTCGGCCAATATCACGGATGCGAGTGATGCGACCTTGATTATCCGATTTGACGATAATGTCGGCAAACTGATCAGGAGAAGTTAACCGTCCGAGAGCTTCTACGTTGATCTGGAAAGCTGCATCGGTCGCCACTGGCGGGGCATTGAGATTACCAGTCGATACCTGTGCGTTTTGGGCGCGAAGGGCGCTCATAATCTCGCTGGCGCTGATGTTATAGGCTGCAGCTTTGTCTGGATCAATCCAGATACGCATCGCATACTGACGTTCTCCCAAAGCCCAAAAATCAGCTACACCGGGAATACGCGCGATCTCATCACGAACATGAAGCATGTAATTTGACAGATATTCGGCGCTACGCGACCCATCCGGTGAATAAACATGTACGCCTAGCAATAGCGATTGGATAGTCTTTTTCACCTGCACGCCTTGCAGCTGCACTTCTTGCGGCAAGCGTGTCAATACGTCCTGCACACGATTTCGCGTCAGCAACAGAGCGGTATTGGCGTCAGTGCCAACCTTAAAAATGACAGTAATCGCCAGCCTGCCATCACTAGTTGATTGGCTAGTGATATAGTCCATGCCCTCCACGCCATTGATCGCTTGCTCAAGCGGCGTCGCGACAGTGCGGGCAATGGTATCTGCAGATGCACCAGGAAATGTGGTCGTAATTTGAATTGTGGTGGGAACAATACTCGGATACTGTGCGATCGGTAATTTAACCATCGCTGCCAACCCGAAAACGATGATGAAGATATTGATGACTATCGCAAAACGCGGGCGATCTATGAAGAAATGTGTCAGTTTCATGTTGATTACTCTTTATTTTTTTGATTTACGGATTCGGTTTTCGCGTTCATTGGCTTCACTTTCGCGCCGGGAGCAGCCGAAGCCATACCTTCGATAATCACCAAGTCACTAGCGCCGATACCCGATTTGATGACGCGCATTCCATCATGTAAGTCACCTACTTCAACTCGCTTAGGCTTCACCGTTCCATCGTGATCGACGGTCAGTACGATATGGTTGGATTGATCAGGTGTAGCCGCCGCATCCGGCACCAACAAGGTTGATTCAGCTGAAGTCAGAGCTAAGCGGACACGAGCGAAGCCGCCTGGAGTGAGTAACAGATCTTTGTTGGGAATTGTGGCTCGAGCACGGATGGTGCCGCTGGAACGGTCGATGGCGTTATCTACGAAATCCAGTGTTCCTGTGCGATTCAGTTTTGCGTCACCGAGATCCACATAAACTTTGCTAGCCAACTCGCCTTTCTCGGTCATGCGCTGACGTTGGAAGGTTTGGTAATCGGCTTCGCTCATATCGAAATTTAGGTAAATCGGGTCGAGAGATACGATGGTGGTCAGTAAGGTAGTTGGCCCGGTACCTGCGCGATTACCTGCAATCAGGTTGCCGACCGATACTTGGTGCGTGCCTATTTTTCCGCTGAAGGGAGCTATGATGCTCGCGTGATCAAGATCGAACTTTGCATCGCGTACCAGCGCCTTTGCTACGTTTACTAAAGCAGAAGCGGCTTGTTGATCGGCCAAACGTTGCTCTACGTTTTGTGTAGTACCGGCATCCGTTTCTTTCAGAACTTTTGCCCGTGTTAATTCTTGATTTGCCAACTGCAGCTTTGCCTGTGCATTTTCCAGTTGAGCCGTCGCTTGACTGTATCTGATTTCGTAAGGAGTCTGGTCAATGGTAAAAAGCGGATCGCCCTTTTTTACGAGATCACCGTCTTTAAAATGTATCTTTTCTAATGTACCGCCGACCTGGGGACGCAGTTCAACATGCTCAACGGCAGCAAACTGACCAAGGAACTTTAAGTGAGTTTCAAAATTTCCTTTCAAAGGAGAACTAACGATCACGCTCGGTGGATCCATAACTTGCTCTAAAGTTGTTTCGGTTGCAAAAAGTTCGTGCGCACAATAGCCACCCATCATGACAACGCTAAAAATGACAAAACGATTAATTTTTTTTCCGCTTGAGGCCTTTTTAATTAACCGCGAATAGTTCGGTGAGTTAGGCTGAGAAACGTACGGTTCGAAGTTTGAACGTTGAGAAGCTTCGTTATTCATAAAATGCCCTTTTGAATATTGTTTGTTTAAAAGACTCTACGGAGGTAGTTATCGATGATGGCGTCATTGACTTGCTTTGCCTTCAGATCTGTAAATTTCGACACTGCAAGCCAGATAAATTCACCTGGCTCGCCTACAAATGCTGCTTTTAAAACATCGCCAGATAAGCTAACGAACATATCTAACAACCCTGAAATAAAAAATTTTTCTCTTATAATTCATAATCTTTCCTTCTCATTTCGCTTCATTTTTTGAAGCGACTGCAATTAGTGTAGATACTATTGTTTTTGCTGTCAATATTTTTTTTGTATTGACTATGTGTAATGTAGTTGCTATAGTTTTATTGCCTATTAACGATACGAAGTCATTTATTGAGAGGGGCTTATGAAAGGCAAAGACAAAAAAACATGTGAAAAGCATCGAGACATGTGCTCAATTTCAAGAGCAATTGACAAAATAGGTGACTCCTGGAGCCTATTAATTTTGCGTGACCTAGGCCAAGGCCTAACACGCTATGAAGAATTTAGAGAAAATCTGGAAATTTCTCCCGCTACACTGAGCAAACGGCTTTCGATGCTGGTCGAAGAAGGGCTGGTGGTAAAAAAAATCTACCAAGACAATCCGTTGCGTGCGCAATATGTTCTGACCTCGATGGGTCAGGATTTCATGCCCGTCTTGGCGATGATTATGGTTTGGGGCAATGAATACGCATCACCTAATGGCACTGATGAGCAATTGGTTGAAAAGACAACTCGCAAAGAGATTTCATCAAACGTTGTGAATGCAGAAAAACGATGTGCCGATCACGTTTGAAATACTTGTGCTCGCTAGTGGCCTGCCTCTCCTTGGAATTTCGTATGACAATTTCTAAATACATTAGATCTAATCTAACTACCGTGATTGCATCGGCTCAAAACCAAATTTTAATTAGCTATTGCCTCAATCAAATTTCTCACCTGCGAGTAATATGAAGCTATGAACGAGCTATATCCTTATAAGTACCCGTTTGATTGGATAGAAACATTGGAGTTCTTGAAAGCTCGGTCAATTAAAGGAGTGGAGTTGGTTACGGACGAATGTTATTTGCGCACTGTGCGAATCGGCAAGCATTTTGGATGGATCAAGGTATCTCATGTGCCAGAGACGCATTCGCTAAAGATGGAATATTCGCCGTCTTTATTGCCGGCGCAGCCAGCATTGCAGAATCGTTTACACAAGCTGTTTGATCTTGCGGCAGATCCCGATCTAATCAATGCGCATCTCATAAAACATAAGTTGCTCAAAACCAGCATAGCAAAACATCCCGGCCTGCGCGTTCTTGGTGCATTTGACGAATTTGAAATGGCGATTCGTACCATACTTAGTCAGCAGATCACTGTGAGAGCCGCCACTGCCATTTTCTATCGATTTACGAATGCTTTTGGCGAAAATATTATCACGCCATTTCCCGAACTCTCTCGACTAACCGTACAGGCAGAAACGGTCGCCAGGGCAACGGTGGACGCTATTGCTGAGCTCGGTATTGTGAGTGCACGCGCCAAATGTATTATTGTGATGGCTCAAGCCTTTGTTTCGGAAGGATTCCTTCTTGAGCCGAAATTAAAGCCAGAAACAGCAATTGAAAAGCTGGTTAAGCTACCGGGGATCGGGCCGTGGACGGCTCACAATATCGCTATGCGAGGCCTAAACTGGTCGGATGCCTTTCCGAAGGAAGATATCGCCGTGCGCAATGTTTTGGGCGGCGTGACTGCTCAAGAGGCAGAAGAGTTATCACAGTTATGGCGGCCATATCGCAGCTATGCGGTGATACATCTTTGGAAAATGTCATCTGAAAATCACACTAACAAATTGAAATGCTAAAAGGGGGACACATGTACTATCAGATACTTTCACAATGTATTCATAGCCTTACACAAATAGAGGCATGGCTTGATAAAGCTGAGCAATATGCAACGGATAAGAAATTCGATGTGAATATACTCATGCATAGCCGCCTCGCGCCTGACATGAAAGATTTCATCTATCAGGTCACTAGCGCGTGCGATTATGTTAAAGCAGGTTCGGCTCGGCTAACTGGCCAAACGCCGCCAAAGCATGAGGACACTGAACAAACGATTGAAGAAGCTCGTGATCGTATCAAGAAAACCATCACCTTTGCAGAAAGCGTAAAAGAAGTGCAATTTGAGAGAGCTGGCGAACACATGATTACGGTTTCGTGGCAACCTGGCAAGCTTATTAGAGGAGAAGATTATCTTCTTCAAATTATCATTCCGAATTTCTTTTTTCATTTGACAACCGCCTACAATATTCTTCGCCACAATGGCGTTGAAATCGGCAAAATGGACTATTTGGGCAGTATGAATTTTGTTGAGATTACTCGTTAAGAAGTCGAGTACTCCGAGATGGAACAATAAAATTTGCTTTAACTAAGCTTTTGCTATTTCTCCGAATTATTGAGTTAGATTAAGTAGAGCTTGTGTTAGGCAATCATAGCTCTCCTATATTAACGGGCTGCCATGCAGCAAGTCAGTAATCCCATAAAACAATGTGGTCTTTGTTACAGCACTAATCACCACGCACGATAACGAGAGTGCAACATGAGCAAACATATCCATCTAGTCAAAGTTGCTGTAGGGACAAATTCTTTTAACGATCTTAAAGAATGGCAAGTTCAACTTGCTTGTAAAAAAGCCGCCAAAGGAGAAAACGGCACGCTTATACACATTACCCGTCACACACCTAAGCGTGCAGGGGAGTTGCTTGATAATGGTTCTATTTATTGGGTGATCAAAGGCCATATCAGGGCGCGTAACCGCATTCTTGAATTACGGCCGATGATGTATGACGGCATAAAGCATTGTGGGATTGTTTATGACCCACAGCTGATCCGTGTAGCTCCAGATCCGCGCCGCCCATTTCAAGGATGGCGTTATCTCGAAGCAAAGGACGCTCCATCAGATATTGATAACAATGTTTACGATATATTTGAAACCATGTTGATTGAGTTTACAGGGTCAGACTTAAAATGAGCTATGTTTTTACAGCATTTCAGTCTCCAGTAGGCGAATTAAAGTTGGTAGCCAGTGATCAGGGTTTGATGGCAATTTTGTGGGCGAATGACAATCCAAATCGCGTGCCACTTGGCTCGATGAAGCGAGATGATGCGAATCCGGTATTGATACAAACTCGCTTGCAACTGGAGCAATATTTTGCCGGAAAGCGGCAGCGATTCGTGTTGCCGCTTAATTTTGTCGGTACGGATTTTCAAAAACTAGTATGGCAATCACTACTTACAATCCCATTTGGCGAAACCCGAAGTTACGGGCAAATCGCTCTACAAATTGGCAAACCAAAGGCAGCGCGAGCGGTCGGAACCGCTAACGGTCGCAATCCGATATCTATTGTTATACCGTGTCATCGAGTAATTGGCTCCAATGGTGAACTTACAGGCTTTGCCGGTGGGTTGAAAGCAAAGGCTTATCTGATCGAGATTGAAAATCCGGAAACATAGACCGTCTTCGGGCAGATAGTGAACCCAGATTGATTTGATTTGATTTAATTTGATTTACCGGATTTTCGTCCGATAAGCCATTGTCTGGGTAGTATAAAATTATTGCTCACTTTAACTAAACATTAAGAGCTATCTCAGCGTTATTCAGTACTAAGTCTTCGGCTGAAAGTTGCTGGAAAAAGGTTTCCTCCGTTGGGACCCAGATATACATATTAAATAGCTCTAAGGGATAGATTCTGGCAGAGTAAATATCCCCCGGCAAAGCCGGGGGCTTTATGGTGTGAACCGCTCAAAGCGGTAAATAGGGTCGCTAACGCGGCCCTTTAGAACTGGCCGCCAATAGGCGGCGACTCATTGCCAAAGGTTCATTTGCTCAACTCGCTGGTCTTCATGCTCTTGATGCCGGATATAGTCCCGAATCATCGTTTCATCACGACCCACTGTTAGCCTCGCGCCCAAAAATGCTGTCCGACAAAGTTACGCTTCTTTTCGCCATAAACCCGGGCCAAATGAATCGCACTCTTCCCTTTGATATAACCAATGACCTGCGACACTGCATATTTGGGCGGAATCGAAATCAACATATGCACATGATCCGACATCAAATGCCCTTCCAATATCCGGCTCTCCTTTTGGCTCGCTAGCCTTCGGAAAACTTCACCTAAATGCTTTCGCAACGCCTTATACAACGTCTTTCGTCGACACTTCGGGATAAACACCACATGATATTTGCACTCCCATTTGGAGTGGCTTAAGCTCTCGTTCTCGTCCATCAGGTTCTCCTCTGTCGTGTGCTTGGCGGCTCACGCTCTCGAGTGTCCTGGTGGACTCCTCTAAATGTCAAACTTCGGCTGTCTCCCCGGCAGAGCCGGGGGATTTCTCATGATTGGTTAATGAGTACGCCGACACTTTCGAAGTAGATCTAACAAAAATGCCAAGCCTGCTTTTCCGCTGGCTTGGCATTCATAATCATTATCTGGGAAACCGCATCTATCTGGTTGCATCTTACACAATGGCTGTTAACAATGAATGGCGTTCGCGATAAATCTTGCCTCGCTTCCGGCAGTAACCATTATTGAGCGACTTTCTTTTTGCGTGCGGCGCTTTCAAAAGCAGGCATCTTTGTAGGGTTTTTTTTCGACTGCTCCAGAAGGCGATGATTCATCACATCGAGAATGTATTTTGACAGCTTTGCGTCTTCGATGAGCCTCGACATCGTGATGGCACCAATCATCGCGGAAAGCGTAAATATTGCATCATCTTTTGCCGAAGCGTCGGAGTCTTCGCCAGCTACATCAATGGCGATGTCGATCAACTGCTTTAGTCCGCTGGCAACACCTTCGCGCGTAGACGTTTCGGCACGCGCCAGCTCACTTCCCATTTGGATCACTGGACAACCGCCCAGTTCGCCGTCGCGAAACTCAGATGTCAAATAATTCTGAAGGTAACGAACAAAATCCGATGGTCCCTTTTCAGCAGCTGATCGCGCAGCTTCGACGAAAACGTCCATACTGACCCCGGCGGCTTCAGCAACCAACGCTTCTTTTGAAGAGAAATGCCGATAGAACGCCCCATGCGTCAATCCCGCAGCGAGCATAATTTCGGCCACTCCAGTCGCATCAATGCCTTTCTTCTTAAAAGCCTGTGCAGCAACCTCAACGATGCGTTTATGCGTCTCAATCGTCTCAGCTTTCGACTTCTTCATTACATTTTCCTTTCAAACCACCTCGGTACAGGAGTTGGATCTAAAAACAACGATCTCTATGTTTTAGATGATAATATATATCTAAAATACTTCAAGCTTTGATCACTTAATGCTCGTTTTGTCGCCTTGGAGATAAGCAATGATCGCCAGCAGCTGAACAAGCAACGCAACTTCAAAAATGCTCTGATTACTAAATGCTTGCCGCAACAGCCCAGATAGGGCTGGCGCTAGTGCATATGCTCCCTGGGAGATTGCAACGATCAGAGCAACGGCCCGCGAAGCACGCGACTCGGAGAATTCAAAATTTGCAATCACTGACGGAATCGAAATTGCATTTCCGACGCCCAATCCGAATGACAACACATCTAAAATGTTGTGGCCATCGGCGAATGCCAAAAGCGTACAGCCTATTGCCTGCGTCAGTAGGCTATATGAAGCAACAGCAATAACACGCCAATTCGACTTGGCTGAAGACCGCCACCCCCACAGCCAAACGTCCAGCCACTGCAGCGACGGCGACGGCACCCAAGACAGACCAGCCAATGCCTGAGAGAAGCGCTGCTGCGAAAAGCTGCCGAGGCGCCGAAACTGCAGCCTAGCCCTGTGTTAAGCGACTTCATTCGGTCATGGGCGGGATCTGCGCATCGAACTTCTGACTCTGTACAACCCAGGCGATACACCCATCGTTGCTCAAGCATTCCGTGATGTGCGCTTCCAAGCCGCGTTGATACCAATAAGATCCTGGCCCCATCTTGACGAGCTCCTTGTTGGGACTGTAGTTCTCCATTTCATCCTTGATTACCACTCCGTAGTAGTCATACGTATAGCTATGCGCAGGACTCTTGAAGCCATATGAAAACTTCATAAAAGTTCCATGCGCACTATCTTTTTGGTCGCCATAACCGTCGACTACCAGAATCTCGCTGCCGTCCTCGCCCTTCAGCCCCGTAGATTGGAACTTCAGCTCGCTCGAAGGTATCGAGATTGATTTTCCGCCTTTCGTCGGCGGAAATACTTCTTCTGCCTTGGCTTTGGATACGGCCACAAATGCCAGCGCTATCAAAGCGATGACCATTACCATGTTGTTTTTCATGATCAAATTCTCCTTTCAGCCTTCCGGGTGAAGTTATGCGACCTTATTCAGCGCAGCAATGAACTTGGTTGCCAGTTCGTGATCTGACATCGGGTTCTGAGCGGTAATCAGTTCACGATCCACGACAACGTGAGAGGTGAAGTTCTCTTCAGTCGTGATGACCTCGCCACCAGCAGCTTCAAGTGCATCTGGCATGTTGAAAAAAAGCTTTGCTTTGAAAACATTGTTCTCTGCATATTCCTCTTCGCTACGCGAGAAAACGGTCATGCGATAGCCGGCGTATAGCCAGTCCTTTGCCAGATCACGGGCTTTTGCTTGGTCGCCTGCAAGCAACGCGGTACGGAATTCGCGTGAATTTTCCAGTGCAGCTAAGATGCCCATCGGGCCGTGACAAATTGCCGCCGTCGGCTTGTTGTGTGCATGAAAGTGTTTCAGAACTTCGCGTGCGTCGGGGTCTTGCATGACATCAACAACCGGCGCATGGCCGCCTGGAAAGAACATGCCAACAAAACGTTCCAGGCCGTCGTCGATGACCGAGCGCAGGCTACGCACTGCATTCATCGCCGGATTATTGTTGAAGAAATCGCGTGCATTGGTGCGTGCAGCTTCATCATTGGCGAAGTAGATCAACGCATCAGAATCTTGATCCAAGATCGGCTTTTCACCGGTCGGAGTGGCCAGAACGAAATCATAGCCGGCCTTTACGATTGCCCTCAAAGGGACCGCAGTCTCATTGAGGAATTGACCGATAGTGATGGTGCCGCCAGTTTTTGCTTCCAGCTGAGTTGCATTGGAACCGACGACGAGAATAGTGCCCTTGCTCATATAAACTCCTAATATATAAATTTGATGCCGTTAAATGGTGTTACTTAATCGAGGATTTGCTGATCGAGGCAACCGAGATTGCCGCTCCGATCTAACAGCTGTTGCCAGAGCGAGGGCTCAGGCTTTGCCTATTTCAATCATCCGGCGGACGGTCACTTCCGCTGTCCACACTGCGTTGGCCATGAAGCGCCAATTGATCATTGCCGCGTCGTAACCAGAACCTTCTTCGTTAGCTGCTGCGGCCACAGCGTCGCGCACCATGGCAACTTCGAAGCCGTTTTGGATGAGATTGCGCATGTGATCTTCAACACACAGATTGGCAACCGGACCGGCCATTATCACTTTCTCGATACCGCGGCGGCGCAACATCAGCACCAGATCATTGGTTGGTGCATAGGAGACATGGCGTGACGTGATGGTAGTGTTTTCATCTTCCATGTACTTCTTAAAGCGCTCCGGTACATCGGCGCCAGAGCCCTGTACCCCTTCGAAGCTGAGTGCGCTCTGACGAGCCACAACGCCAGCATTCAAAGCCAGATCTTCCATGGCCCCCAGATAGGTATGACCGTGATGGCCATGATGGTCATGTGGGAAAAAGTAATGCGGCGACATGAAGACCGGGATGCCATTGGCTTTCGACGTCTTCAATAGCGTCTCCAGCTTGTCATTCACGTTGTTCTTCTTCATCAATTCCGCGATGAGGACGTTGTACTTGCCTCCATCGGTGAGAAAATCGTTTTGGATATCAACCAGCACCAAAGCGGTACGGCCTTTTTCGAGCTCCATTTCTGGATTGTTATGTGTGAAGGTAACCATTTTAAAAATCCTAAAAGTTGAGACGTTAAAAACGTGTTTTACCTGTGCTCATTTCAATTGGCCCTCAAACGAACTTGATGGATTCCGAACGAGATGTGCACCCAATCAAACTGATCTTTCATGATCAGTGGCAGCAACGTTCTTCAATAAATCAGGCGTATTACTCTAAGAGTCGCCATTTTTAGATGATGTGTCTGCACTAAAGTAATGATAATACCTATCATCTAAAAAAATCAAGACTTTTTCAATCCGAATTCGCATATGATTTGGTTGATGAAATATCGGTCCGCAGACGGAATTGAAACCAGGTGGCCTGAATCTCGGCTAACGGCGTAAATACGCGCAGCTAAGGACACTTTTAGCTGCTCCCAATTATTAGTGTAAGATCGGCGTTATTTGATACAGTTTTAATCGGCTATTTCTTGTGGAGTACATGCTTAACAACTGACAATGAGACCAGTATTACACGCGGTGAAAATGTGCGAATGAGTGGGTATATTTAGAAACAAGAAATGAATTGCGAAGGGTGGAATACGTTCGCTCGTTCAAACGATGAAAGCTTTCATAGACGATCATCGGGGCGTCTATGAGATCGAGCCGATCTGCTAAGTATTGCCGAATACCCCGTCGGCTTATTAACTGCATGCGGCCAGCAAAGCCAATTTCGCATTACGTTCTGTCCACGTTGAGCAGGACGAGGTCTTGAGCCAACAGGTTCGCCTCGTCTGGAATGAAAGCGGCCAAAACTACAGCGCTCGTAAAGTCCGGATTCAGTTGAAGCGCCAAGCATGGGATGTGGCACGTTGTACCGTGGAACGCCTGATGCGAAGCCTAGGGCTGAAGGGCATTATGCGCGGAAAAACCGTAAAAAAACTCGGATCATAGAGGCCGATGCAGCTTGCCTCTTGGATCACGCGAATCGGCAGTTCAGCGCCGGGCGGCCGAATGCCGTGTGGGTAGCGGACTACACCTATGTCAAAACCTGGCAAGGCTCTGAGGTCGAAGACTCCAGCACTGTCTATGCTGCGGTTCACCTTACATCTCGCTAAAAGACTCTTTGGTAAGAGATTTGAAAATATCATATAGATACAATTCTTTCAGCTGAGCGCAAATTCGTCGTCAGCTGCAGAAGCCCTTCTCAAATTAGTCTTCACAATGATGACCATCCCAACCGGAGGTCATTATGGAACCCGTTGTCATTCCCCAATCGATAGACGATCCGATCCACATTCTGTTGTGGAGTGCAGACGAGATCGTACCCTTCATGGTCAGCATGCTCACCGGCATGTTGATCGATCAGTTCATCCCCGGCTTGGCGCTTGGATTCATCGCGGTCAAATTCTACCGGCGTTTCCGCGACAACCGGCCTGACGGTTATACCTTGCATGCGCTGTATTGGCTGGGCTTGTTGCCCAGTCGCGCGCAAACCATCCCCAATCCCTACATTCGCCGATTTCTGCCATGAGATGGTCGGATTTTCTGCAAACCTGGGATGGGCACGAGACCGAGAACCGGTTTAGCCGCGTCGTCATCATAGGATTGCTCGTCGTTTGCGTGATTACCTCGCTGGCCGCCTGGCGAACCGAACGCAGCATCATTCTGGTGCCACCGACCTTGACCCAGGAAGTCGAAGTGACGCGCAGCCAGGCATCCAGCGAGTTCAAGGAATCGTGGGGCTTGTTCCTGGCTGAACTCCTCGGTAATACCACGCCGGCCAATGCCGACTTTCTGAAAACCGCGGTCGAGCCGCTATTAGCGCCGGATATTTACCGCAGTGTCCTGGATGCCATGAGCGATCAAATCAAGGCCATCAAAATGGATCGGGTCGCGATCAGTTTTACCCCGCGTCATGTCGACTACGAAGCCGAGACTAACAAGGTCTTTGTCAGTGGCGAACTCAAAAGCCAGGGCCCCAGTTCCAAACCGGACGTGAAGCCCCGTACCTACGAATTCATCATCGCCATTAAAAACTATCGCCCCCGGCTGGAATACATCGACGTGTATCCGGATTCCCCCAGAACCTTGGATCGTCTGAAAGCAATGCAAGGCCAAACCCGCGAGGCTCGACCATGAATCGCTCATTTCCGCTAATTTTGTTATTCCTGACCGTTAGCACTGCCTTGTCTGCGGATGAATTACCCGTGACTGTGTTGCCACCGGCAACCACTGTGGCCGAAGATTCTTCCTCATCACAGCCAGTTGTCCCATCGCAGCCAGATTTTGGCATTGAATTACCCCCAGTCGATGCCAGCATCTTGAAAGCGGCCAAGCAACAGGCGTCGGCATCAACGACCGCCACTTCAATCGGTCCACAACACATTGCCGTTAAACCAGGCATCAACGAACTGATGCCAATTGCCGTCGGCCACTTGAATCGCCTGGTCACGCCGTTCGAACATCCGGTAGTCACGACCACCAGCCAGGCTACTACCAGCACCAAAGGCAAAATCGTTTATGTCGCCACCGCCGACGAAACGCCGGTCACCTTATACATCACGCCCGGTGACAACCAGGACATTGCGCTATCGCTCACCCTGATTCCCAAACGCATTCCGGCGCGGGAAATCCACCTCGATCTGGATAAGGACAGCTATCAGTTGCTGAATCAATGGCAGCGCGCCGACACGGCAAATCGAACCTCGGGCCAACAGGAACAAGCCTACATCAGCCAACTGAAAGCCTTGTTTCGGGATTTGGGTTTGCAAAAGACCCCAGCCGGGTATTCGCTACGCGACCCAAAACCGCAGGAACAGATTCGCTGCCTGCAAGACCGCGTCCAGATCAAAACCGGCCAAGTTCTGGAAGGCCAGGACCGGCTGATTCTGGTGGGTCTTGCCAAGAATATCGGCGGCGACATGCTCGAGTTAGACGAACGCAGTTGTGCGACGACGCAACAGGACGTGCTGGCCGTTTCAGTTTGGCCAAACGTAGTGTTGAAACCGCAGGAAGCGACCGAATTGTATGTCGTGGTCCGACAATCGTTTGAGGCGTCATCCAGTTTACGTCCATCGTTACTGAGCGGAGGCCAACCCTAATGGCCAGCGTCGATAATTGGTGGACACGCTTGAGTCCGGCCGCCAAACGCAATCTGGCCGTCGGCAGCATCGGTACCGTGGTATTGGCCGTCATCATCGCGCTGGCCACCATTACCCCGGAAGTCAGCAAGCCGCAGAGTAAACAGGCCACCATCCAACACATCCTGACCGATAGCGATCCTCGCTCGCTGGGGATCGACGGCATTTCCGCGCAATTGCGCGATCTGCTGCAGAAGAACGAGGAACAAGCCCGTCGTCTGGCGGCTATCGAGGAACAACAAAAGCGCGAACAGCAATCCGACGAAACGCGTTTCAAACAATGGACTACCGCGGAGCGGGAAGCCTATGAAGCCAAGCTTCAAGCGGTCACCGGTGAAGTTGAGACGTTGAAGAACAAAGCGTCTACAACGGCAGTGGCTGGCAACCCTGGCGACGCCAATCAACCTGCTGTGGAGCCAACGGCACCGGGAAGACCGTCATACCGCCGCCCGAGCAATCCGCCCTTCGACAACGGGCAAGACGATCTCAACCGCGTGTTCGAGCAAGCCGCTATTCCCGCACCGACTGCTAGCAATACCGGCGTCTCAGGAGCACGAGCTAATAACCAAGCGCCGGCGGCGATGCAAATTCGGGTCATCCAGGAAGGCGCTGAGCAGTCCAATGGTAAAGACAAAGACGCAGCCCCTAGCGAGGGTCGAGGCCGCTCGAACCGTGATCACGCCAGCAGCGATGTCTTCATCCCCGCCGGCAGTATTTTGACCGGCGTGTTGTTGAATGGCCTCGATGCCCCGACCGGCAAAAAAGCCAAGAAAGAACCCATGCCGGTGCTGTTCCGGATCAAGAAGGAAGCCATTCTACCTAACCGTTTCCATGCCGATGTGCGGGAGTGCTTTCTGCTGGCCGCTGGCTTTGGCGACTTGAGCGCTGAGCGGGCCTACTTTCGCGGTGAGACCTTTTCATGCGTTCGCCAAGATGGTGGCGTGATCGAAGTGCCGATGAATGCCTATGCCACCGGCGAAGACGGCAAAAACGGGGTGCGTGGGCGAGTAGTGTCCAAACAGGGTGCGCTACTCGCCCAATCGATGATGGCCGGTTTCCTACGCGGATTTTCCGATGCCTTCGGTCGTAATCAGATTCCGGTGCTGATGACCGGCGGCATAGGCGCGCTATCCGGTACCACACCGTTCCAAAGCGCCTTTTCCTCGCAGTCGATGGAAGGCGGAGCGTTGAAAGGCGCTGGTTATGCCATGGAGCGTCTGTCGCACTTTTACATGGACATGGCCGAGGAGATTTACCCAGTCATCGAAGTCGATGCCACCCGCCAGGTCAACTTCATCGTGCAAAAAGGCACGGCGCTGAAGCTGAAGTCGCCGAGCTGATTCTTTAACCCAACTCCAAAGGTCGTTATGACGCTACGCCAAATTTCTTTATTGATAGCCACGCTATTCAGTGCCTCCATGGCCTTGGCTGCCAATCCGCAAAAGCAGCCGGTCTCGGACATTGCCGCCGGCTTGCTGTCGATCAAAATCGACGGCATGCAAGACTTGCCAATCTCGGGCCTGAAGATGGTCAAGTCCGGTGAGCAAACCGTGTTCATTTCCAGTAACGGCCGCTTTGCCTTTTACGGCGGCAAATTGATGGACATCTGGACTCAGCAGGAGATCAAGGAATTGGCGGATATCGACAAAATCGCCAACCGCATCGATCTATCTCGGATGAAACTCAAGGCTGACGATCTCGGCGCCGTGACGGTTGGTCACGGCAAAGGCCAGGTGCTGGTATTCATCGATCCGCGTTGCCCATACTGCGGCAAGGTCATGAAAGACCTGCAAGCCTTGGAAGACCAATACACCTTCAAACTGGTGATGGTCCCCATCCTCGGTCCCGAATCGCAAAACATCGTCGTGCAACTGGCGTGTCAGTTGGGATCCAGCGATACCAAGGCCAAAGACACCGTGCGCGACCGACTATTGAAACAGGATTACGCGGGCTTGCCGACCGAACCACCGGTTCAGTGCAACAAAGAGCCACTGCAAAAGGCCGTGGTCACCGCCAAGTTGTTCGATTTGAAGGGTGTGCCATTTCTGATTGCTCCTGACGGCCGCACGCACAGTGGCGCACCCGAGGTGTTAGCCGATTGGTTGGCCGATAAACCGAAACCGTCGCCCAGTCTGGCAACGACACCCTCTACAAACGCCCAAAACGCCAATGCACCGGAGAAACAGCCTTGAAACCCATGCACCCAAATTCCCTGATTTTCATCGGCCTGTTGCTGATGGTGTTAACCACCGGTTGCGCCACCACCGACTACGGCTGTAAAGGCATGCCGGACGAACCCAGCTGTCTGTCGACGACGCAGGCCTACCAGGTGACCAATACGGCGTTGCCGGAAGCCCCTCCGGAAAATAGCCAGAAATCAGAGCCAATCTCAAAACCGGCACTCGCAACACCGTTACAACAACTCGTGCCCAAGATCGAAGATCCCACGCCGATTCGGACGCCATCCCAGGTGATGCGCATCTGGATCGCGCCTTGGGAGGATGCTGAGGGCGATTTGATGGTGTCCAACTACGTCTACACCGAACTGGAACCCCGGCGTTGGATGATCGGCAAGGCGGCACCGACAACCAATTCGTCGTTGATTCCTTTACAAATCGAGCAACGTCCGTCCGAGAAACGGCCGACCGTCGATACCCCTGAAGATGACAATCCGGAAAACCGATTAGGCAAACAATTGCCCTGATCCATCATCCCTTTTCACCGCAGGCCACACCCCCTGCGAGAGTGAGCGGGCATCCGCTTAACAAGCGCCGGAATTGCATTTCCGAGGCCGGACGGGCAACTGTTCTTTTCTAAACAATCGAGGTCGTTTGAATGAAATCGTCCACTCGAACCGGGGTCTTGGTGGCCCTGGCATCGTTATTTTTTATGTTGATGGCATCCGACGCCATGGCCGGTGCCGGCGGTACCGAGTTCAACAACGTCTGGACCTTGCTGACCGGCTGGGTCGAAGGCTTGCTCGGCCGCATCATTGCCATCGTGTTCGTCATCGTCGGCCTGGTGGCCGGTGTCGTGCGCGGCAGCATCATGGGCTTTGTGCTGGGGATTGCTAGCGGTGTCGGCCTGTTTGCGGCGCCGACCATCATCACCAACATCGTCACCGCGACGATTTAAGGTTGTCCATCATGACCGGTGACTTATCGGATACCGAGACTGCGATGGGCAACCGTCGCCCGTCGCGCTGCCGCAAAGACGGCAGAACCGTTCAGGTTCAAGCCGCCAATGGCCACCCGCTCAACCCCTGCCATCCAGCCAGGGCGCGAGAGTTGTTACGCAAAAAACGCGTGATTCGGGTTTGCCGACATCCCTTTACGATTCGCCTGCATGCCGAGCATCAGACTGAAACCATGCAACAACTGTATGCCGAGGAGACCACCTCATGACCACCGCGCAACCTCCTCGGGCCGATCAGTTGTTCCCGGTACTAGCTTATGAATACGACCATCATCTGTTTCTGATGGCCGATAGCAGTATCGGTTTCGGCTTTTTGTGCCGGCCGATGACCGGCGCCGATGCCAACGTTTCCGCGCGGGTCAACGTATTACTGAATCAGGACTGGCCGCCCGAAACGCTATTACAAGTTTCACTTTGGACCTCACCGGACATCGAAGAGTCGCTGGCGATCATGCAGACCCGGCGTTTGAAGCAGCAAAAGCCGACCTATAAAACCATGACCCAGGCCAGCGTCGAGTTTCTGCGGCGCGGCACCACCAAAGCCCCCGAAGCCATTTCGGGTGCACGTCTTAGGCGTAGCCATATTCTGGTCACGGTCAAATTACCGATGGCATTCCCCCGGCCGAGTGAAGCTGACATCCGCCGTGCCTGTGAATTGCAAATGGCCACCCAGCAATCGCTGGCGACCATTGGCTTATATCCTGAGGTGTTGGGTGCTGATCAGTATGTGCGCATCCTGAATACACTGCTCAATTGGCAGCCGGATGCCGGCTGGAAAGACCGGGTGGTACCCGAGTGTGATCCGACTCAACTGATCCGCGATCAATTATTGGATTTCGATAACGCCATTCGAACCGACGAGAAAGGCATTTGGCTTGGATCAAAACGGGTAAAAACCCTATCTGCCAAACGCACACCCGATCATTTTTACTTTGGCAGCGCCAAGAGTTACTTGGGCGACATTCTGTCCGGAACCCGAGGCATTCGGCAAAATGCCTTGCTCAGTCTAACCCTGCATTACCCCGATGCCGAATCGACGCGTACTCGGCAAGAAGGCGTGCGGCAATTCATCACCAATCAGGTCAATACGCCAATTGCCCGGTTTTTGCCGGAGCTGGTACAACGCAAACACCATTTCGACGTGTTGTTCGACGCTTACCGCGACGGCGACCGGCCAATCCGGGCGTATTTTGGCGTACTGCTGTTTTGCGACGAAGCCGAAGAAGCGGCGGCCGTTTCGAATGCGCGGGTGTATTTTCGGGAACTGGGTTTTCAGCTGTTGGAAGACAAGTATTTCTGCCTGCCGTTATTCCTGAATTGTTTGCCGTTTGGGCCTGACCGTTCTGCAATTGCCGATTTGAAACGCTACCGCACCTTGGCCACTCGGCATGCGATTCCTTTATTGCCACTGTTCGGCGATTGGGCCGGCACCGGCACGCCAACCTTGAACTTTGTGTCACGTAATGGCGAACACATGGCGGTATCGCTGTTTGATACCACCGGCAACTACAACCTCTGTATCGCCGCCGAATCCGGCAAAGGCAAATCTTTTCTGACCAACGAGATCATCGTCAGCTACCTGACCGAAGGTGCGCAGATCTGGGCCATCGATGTCGGCCGCTCCTATGAAAACCTCTGTGAGGTGCTGGAAGGCGATTTCGTCAAATTCACCCACGGCTCGAGCATTTGCATGAACCCGTTCGAGATCGTGCAGAACTTTGAGGAAGAAGCCGATATGTTAGCGGGATTGGTCAGCCAGATGGCCGCACCGACCGAGAAACTGACCGACTTTCAAACCGCCGGTCTCAAGCGGATATTGAAACAACTGTGGACCGATAAAGCTCAGTCCATGTCGGTGGACGACATTGCAAAATGCCTGTGTACCGAAGCCGATCAACGCTTGAAGGATGTCGGCGAGCAGTTGTTTCCCTTTACCACACGAGGCGAATACGGCCGCTACTTCAACGGTAAAAACAACGCCAAGTTCGCTCGCGACTTTACCGTACTGGAACTGGAAGAACTCAAGGGCCGTAAGCATTTACAACAGGTGGTGTTGCTGCAGCTGATTTACCAGATTCAGCAAGAAATGTATCTCGGCGAACGCAACCGGCCCAAGATCGTCATCATCGACGAAGCTTGGGATCTGCTCACCGAAGGCGATGTCGCCAAGTTCATGGAGCATGGCTACCGGCGGTTTCGGAAATACGGCGGTGCGGCGGTGACCATTACCCAGTCGGTGAACGACTTGTACCGTAATGCCGCGGGCCGGGCCATCGTCGAGAACTCGGCCAATATGTATCTGCTCGGTCAAAAAGCCGAAGTCATCGAAGGCATGAAGCAGGACCGACGCTTACCGTTATCGGATGGCGGTTATGAACTCCTGAAAACCGTGCATACCTTACCCGGTGCGTATTCCGAAATTTTCTTCATCACCGAGATGGGCTCCGGTATCGGTCGACTGATCGTCGATCCTTACAAACGCATTCTGTTTTCCACCAAACCTGAAGACGTCAACGCCTTGAAGCAATTGCGCCGACAAGGCCTAAGTCTGGGTGATGCCATTCAACAACTCATCGACAGTCGTAGCAGTAAGCCTAAGGAGATCGGTTATGGATCCTAAGTCCCAATGGCTCAGTACCGTTGTCATCTCAGCCTGTTTGGGCGGTATAGGCGGTTGGGTGGCTGCACAACATCAACTAGAACAACCCCTGGCACGCCTGAATCTGGTCACGCCAGTTTTCGTACTTGACCGGGGCAAGTTAATTCAATCGATACCGCCCAATGCCAGCCAGGAGCAAATGGCCAAAATAGTCGATGACTGGCAGGGTCAAGCCAAGAAACTCAGTGATGCGGGTTATCTGGTCATCGATTCAACGGCGGTGGTGTCTGCCCCGGCGGATGTTTATGTTCAGCATCACACCCGGTGAGTCTATGCAATCCAATCATTCGAACGTTGCTATCGCAAGAACATCTACTACCAAGCACAGACCCTATCAAACCCGAGCGTCATTTCTACGGTTTATCGGGAAAGCTTTACCGATCTTGTTGCTGGCACTGGCCGTCGAACGCTACATCGGGGAGCGCTTTCTGATTGGCGGTGATGATCAAGTCGATCGCTGTCTGCCGGACAAATGGATTTACCTGATCGATACCCACAACAAGGACATCTGGCGCGGCGATTTGATCGCTTTTCGTGCCGAACGCATGGCGCCTTATTTCAAAGATGGCCAGATTATTGTCAAAATCGCCGCCGGCGTCACGGGTGACACCGTCCATGTCGATCAACAGCACACCAAGATCAACGGTGAACGGGTTATTGACGGGCTAACGTTGGCCGAAAAACTCAAAAAGCCGGCCAACAGTTTTAAACGCCATGAAACTATACCAACTGCTGCCTATTGGGTGACCGGGAAAACCGACAAAAGCTTCGATTCACGCTACTGGGGCTATGTCTACGACCACCAAGTGATTGGACGGGCCTATGCGTTGTTTTGACCTCCTTCAGTTTCCTTGGCGGCAATCGGTGATCTGTCTGCTTTGTTGGGTTGATATGCACCCGGTTCAGGCTGAGGAAGCCTGGCTGCAACGTTCTCAGGCTATTTTGCAAACCTTGGAAGGACAGCCTCGACCCGACTGGTTGACCGGTCAGTCTGAACAACTGGACATGAAACACCAAGCGCAAAAAGTGTTGGAAGCGTCGCAGGCGATTCGAGCAGAGACGCTATCGACACAATCAACAACATTGGCAAGCGGTCCGCCAACAACGTCGTCGAACAAACCGCTCACGCTATTGTTTGTCTCCTTCTCGCTGGGTGAGTCCCCGCTGAAAAGTATCTTTGAAGAAGCCTCAGGTCGGGACGACGTGTTACTGATGTTTCGCGGGCCAAAGCCAGGCCAAAAGTTACCGGCATTGATGGCCGACCTGAAACGCTTGCTGAAAGGCATTGAGCCAATGCCGAACATCGTCATCGATCCCACCCGTTTTCAACGCTGGTCGGTGTCGTCCGTACCAGACATTGTCGTCGAACAAGACGGTAAAGCCCAATTGCACGTTCGAGGTGTCAGCAGTCTGTCCTGGCTGGATGAACAATTCAAAGCCGGCAAACAGGGGGACTTGGGAACCTTGGGCGATGTCGGACAGATTGCTGAAATCGACTTGCTCGAAGAGATCAAACGCCGGATGGCGGCCATCGACTGGAAACAAAAGCAACGACAAGCGATTGAGAGATTTTGGGGACAACAAAAATTCGAAGACTTACCCACGGCTCAGGCCGATCGTGAACGGATCGTAGATCTGACCATCACCGCCCCGCGCGATCTGACGGCACCCAATCGACAGCTGATCATCCGAGCCGGACAAACCGTTAATCCGCTGGACAAGATGCCGTTTGGCTTATGCCTGATGGTGTTTGATGCCACGGTGCCGGCTCAAGTCGAGCTGATTCAGCATCAGTCCTGCCAGGACAAACAAGCACGCGTGATGTATCTGGTCACGTCGCTGCCGCGTCAGTCCGGGTGGAACAACTTAAAGCATATGGAAACCACGTTGAAAGCGCCAGTGTATTTACTGACACCGGATGTGCGCAGCCGCTTTCAATTACAGCTGGTACCGGCGATTGTCGAACAAGTCGGCAACCAGTTAGTGGTTCGTGAACGAAAACTGCCTGCCTCAACAGGAGAGCGGTCATGAAGCGGTGGATTTTGCCTTGGACTTTGGGAGTGTTGGTGACGTTGGCTACCCCGGTCTATTCCGAAACCACCACCAATAGCGTCGATCCGTTGTGCTCGGATGCCGAACTGTGGTCCGGGAAATTGATCACCGATATTTGCTGGAGCTGTTTGTTTCCGATTCGGGCGGCCGGGGCATCGTTGGGCGGCGGCAACGTACCGAGCATCGCCACCGATGAAAAGTTTTGCTTCTGCACCGATCCGATGGGCATACCGGAGCTGGGCATGACTATGGGTCTTTGGAATCCGGCGCGCCTAATTGAGATTGTCCGCAATCCTTGGTGCTCACCGGCGCTTGGCGGACATAAATTCAGCGCCTCGAATGTGCGCTTAATCGCCACTACCGGCAAAGCCGATTTCGATGCCAGCGAGATGTCCTTTTTTAACTACCACTACTTTGCGTTTCCATTGACCATTTTGCTGGACCTGTTCTGGGACGGCCGTTGCAACAGTGACGGTTATCGTGATTTTGATTTACTGTACGTCTCGGAATTGGATCCGACCTGGAATAGCGACTTATTGGCTTTTTTTACCAGTCCGGAAACGGCGTTGTTTGCCAATCCGGTGGCCATTTCAGCGTGTGTCGCCGACGCGGCGGCGGCAGCCACCGGCAATCCTTTGGACGCCTTGTTCTGGTGTGCAGGGGCTTGGGGGCATATGTATCCCTTATCTGGGATTTCGCCGACCAGTTACGGTACCGATCCTCGTATCACCAGTTTATTGGCCACTCGCGCCACGGCATCCTTGCATCGGCGTGGGCTAGCCTGGAAAACCTCGGGCAACGATGCTTTGTGCGGTGGTTACATCTATCCATTCATTCCCAAGTCGCAATACCGACTATCGATGTTTTATCCCGTTGCCGAAACCGAATCCAATCACGCTATTGGCGAAACCACGTTCAAGTGGGGTGCGGGCCGCACATATCCGGGGCCGGGCGAAGATCATCTCTACCTGCTGTGGCGTTGGCAGGACTGTTGCGTGGGTCTGTGATGGGCGTCAGGGAGTTATCCGAACCGCAACGTCGGTTTACGCAGACACTGTCTGTGATTTTGTGTGTGACCATGGCCTGGACACCGTTTGGTGTGTCCTGGGCCGATGCGATTCAGGTGGCCGGGCGTGATGGCCAACAACTCGGTCAGCAAGTTCTGGGTGGTTTTGCGTTTCCGCTCGATACCGGCAACGGTACGCTGACCTTAAATCCAGGGACGACTCAGGAGAGCGCCATTTCCATAGGCACCCTGTTTCCAGATACGAATAGCCCGTCATCCACGACCAGCGATTTCGCCAATCTCTACGGCAATAACCCAGGCACAATTGCTGCTGGATTGAGCGCGCAGACAACCTTGAACGGTGAAACCAGCTTCACCGGCGAAGCCTATCGCACCCTGATCGACAACGCCCACCAGTCGCATCCGGACTTACAAGCCGATCCGATCTGGCAGAGTGGCGATCAGGTATTCAACGACTTCACGCCGTGGGCACAGTCCTTTTCCGACTGCACGACCACGACGCTCCAAACCGAAACTCAGCAATCGGTGCGCGTGCCGGATTATCAGCTTTGCCTACGGCAACCGACGGTACCGCAAAGCTGCACGGCCACCCACCAAGTCAATGTCGAGCCCTTGATTCGCTTCGTCGGTGGGGATGGCGGGTTTTCCAGTTGCGGGCCGGGGTGCATGGATTTGTATGTCGGCCGGGTCGGTGACAACTATTGGTCGGCCGGATGCGCGGTGTTTACCTGGCAAGTGACTTATAACGTCCTGCATCCGGAAGCGATCGTCAGCGCGACACTGGAGGATGTGGAATTCGACGACCATGCCAGAGTCTATTACGGCGGGAATCTGATCTATACCGGTTCCACCGGCTGGGGTGGCTCATGTGAGCTCAGCAATAGCTGGGTCGACCATCCCAATCGCGACGTCACCTATGTCTTCAACAGTACGGGCAACAAAGTCTTTAAACAGGAAACCATGGTCGGTGGTAATGGTGAGGGTTATTCCAGGATTCGACTACGCTACGATTTGTCGAAACTGATCACCCAGGATCAATGGAGTTGGAGTGGTCCGAATTGCCAAAACTTGGCCAATGCGATTACCGATGGCATTTGCCAAGCCGGCAGCCAATTGAGTTGCACGAGCGATCCGGCCAATGCTTCAGGTTGTTACGTCGATCCAACTTCGCAGGTGATGGTTTGCGGCACGGATTTGGCACAAGCCCCGGTGGCCAGTTCGACCGGGATTCGTAATACTTGCATGAATATTCAAGCCTCAGGACGCTGCGATTTGAATCAATACGGCCAATGCTGGACCGACTCAGCTGGCACCCACTGTTTAGAACCGCCGGCGAACGGAATACCCAACAAAACCTGCGCGTCGTTGGAAACCCAAGGCTGCTCGTTCATCAAAAGCCAATGTACCAGTGCGTTGGCCTCCGGCACCTGCTGGGACAGCGTCGATACTTATGACTGTGGGCAAACGGTGGGCATTCCCGGCATTCAAAGCAACACCCAACAGCAATGTGCCGGGTCGATTCGGTGTATGGGCGAAGATTGCATCACCATGAACCGCACCCAGAGCCAGGACTTCAGCAAGGCGGTCGCCTTACTCAACAGCGCTCAGCAAATGGCGATGGACTTGCATTGCGACTACGCCAATGCCGATCTCCAGCAAAAGGATCCGACTACCTGCCAGGTATTTCAGGGTAAACCGGCCAGTTGCAAAATGGTTGGCGGCGCGTTGAGTCTGGTCGATTGCTGCGAAACACCCTCTGGCGCAATGGGGCTGGGCCGTTACATTGATTTGCTGATCGCCACCAGTCAGATGGACAGTGCGGTCATGGCCATGGACAACACTTCCGCCATACGAGGCGCCTGGGAAACCATGCGCACACCGTTTACTCTGGCGGGCGACGCCTGGAATAGTTTTCAAGCGGATTTTGCCTCGACGGTGAATGACTTGGTCGGCACCGACATGCTCAGTACCAGCGACATTGCCTCGCAAGGCTTGCTCGACTCGCTGAAAGGGGAATTGATGAAGTCGGTGGCGGAATGGATCGGCCAGACCTTTGGCGAAGCGGCCGGAAATGCGTTATTCAGCGCGGGTGGCCAGGCGGCATTCGATTCAGCGGGCAATTTGACCCCGGCGGCCCAATCTGGCGGCGTCGAGTTGGGTGGTGGTGCCGCTGTTGCCGGCGAACTGCTCAGCACCTTGATGACAGCCTATACCGTGGTGATGATCATCATCATGATTATCCAGATAGTCTACTCCTGCGAAGAGCCGGAATACGAACTCGCCGCCAAGAAACAACTGAAAGTCTGCACTGACCTTGGCACCTTCTGCGAAAGCAAGGTCGCTGGGGTGTGTTGGGTGCGTAAGGAAAGCTATTGCTGCTACAACTCGCCGCTAGCGCGCATTCTCAACGAACAAATCAAACCGCAGCTGGGCATGGATTTTGGCACGCCGGAAAGTCCCAGTTGTACCGGCATCAAAGTCGGTGATTTGGACCGAGTGGACTGGACACAGGTCAATCTGGACGAATGGTTGGCGATTCTGGCTCAGACCGGGCATTTGCCGACCGCCGCCAATGCAGCATCAATGCTGAATCTCGATCAACTCACCGGAACCGGCAGCCGACTCAATCCGCAAAAATACGGAGCGACCGCGACCACGCGCCAAGATACCTTAACCCGCACCCAAGGCCGGATGACCGATCTGGATGTGCCTACGGTCAAACGGCAGTCTGAACTGGAAGGCTGGGGCATGGGACCGCAATGAGCGGCCTAAACCTTATTGAACCGCGTCTTTCAGGCCTTTGCCGGCTTTGAAGGATGGCAATTTGGCGGCGGCAATGGTTATGGCCTCGCCGGTTTGAGGATTGCGGCCAGCGCGTTCGGCACGCTCTTTCACTTCAAAGGTACCAAAGCCTACTAACGCCACCGAATCCCCCTCTTTCAGTGCGGATTGGATGGATTGAGTGATGCCATCCAATGCGCGACCGGCGTCGGCTTTAGTTAGATTGGCGTGGCTGGCGATGGCGTCGATTAGGTCGGATTTGTTCATTAAATAATTTCCTAAGGAATATAAAAATAGATTTGTTCTTACATTAATTTGATAGGCATTTTTACCAAAATTTGCAGTATCTACCAAACAAAAACGTGCAAAAGAGCAAAACTCCCGCTATCAAAACTTCCACAAATACTAAGGCGTTTTTCTGTTGTTTATAGCGTTTGTCGAGTTCTCCATACATTGGCATTAATTTAGTAGCCAACGCGGCATGTTCAACGGTCAATTTTTCTTTCAATTCACTTATTTCATCATTAATAGCTTTCAAACTATGACGCTGATTTCTTAAAAGCATATTCATGAAGCCAGTGAAAATTAGGGTTCCAAACCAAAGAGCCCAGTTTTTTAAAGAATCTCCCGCTTTCTCGTCCATCTGAGAACCCACTAACAGCAGCGCAGCAGGGACGGCTAATAACTGATTTTGAATCTCTGCAAAAACCTTGTTCAATTTCAAGGTGTATTCCAAGCGATTCTCTTGAACCTCTTCACGCACCTTCTCAAATGAAAATCCAGCAACATAAAGTTGGTAGTTATCGCGGGCCCTTCTTTTCAGTTCGTCAAAAACCGTAAGCAAATGCCTAAATCTCTCCTCAAAAGGTACATTTTTCAGCATTTCCATCAGCGCAGACTTGAGAATACTTTTACGCTGCTCTGTATGAGCATCGTCAACGATAAATTCGTTACGCAAGCTGTTTAACTCAGAAAGTTCTCTAAGGTCGGCTGCCCCATAATCGATAATTAACTCGAATTTCTCCTTAACCATGAATACTAACGCAAGACGACCTGCACTAGGCTGAGAAACATCGGCTATCTCTTCCAGCAATTTTATTAAATCGACAACTTGAGAATATCTTTCGGCAAATTGATCCTGATTGGCATCGACAGAATAGAAATTTGTTTCTAAGACGAAATATGACCTCGGCTTAGCAAAACGAAAGTTATGATGTTGTAAAAACTCATCCCAAGTACTCGCAAAAAACATCTCGGGTAGACGTGGTAACGCAACCTCTCTAACTTTAAATGGCTGACCAAGCGCTCGCTGTTCATCAAAGGCTGTTGGCAGCATGTAATGGCCATCAGCATCTAATCTTTTCAAAACTGTGAGCGTTTCAGCCATAAGACTATCGACGCGACCATTAAGTAACGCATCCTCCACGATAGGTGCCGTCAATTCTCGGCATAGTCTTACAACCAAATCAAGTTGGGTCATCGTTTTCAGTTGCTGTCGGTTTTAAGCGTTGTTTAAATTCCAAAGGCAAATCTTTGATAATCAGCGTTTCCGCAACGTCATCATAGATGACACGTGAGCCTAGAATCGACTCTTCGAAATCCAATGTCAACTTTGAATCCTTAATCCGATGGCGTCGCAAACCGCGGTATATTCGACTATTCGGTTCAAAGCCATCGCCAAGTGGGTATTCTTTACTCGTGACAAATTCAGAGAAGCTAGCAGGCTGTTGGTCGTCGAGCCGCATAGACAATGCATCCAAACTAATGCCTTTCTTTTCCTTGGTGCATTCGACACAGTACGCATGAACCCTCTGGCGTATTTCTCGCGCCTTATCAACATCAAATTGCTTCTCTTCGCAATAATCCCTGACTACCTGGAGTAAAAGCTTGGTTTGCTCTGCCGATTCGGTTAATTCCGTGACGCCAAGAAAATCCCGAAAATAATCCGTAGCACTTTTACTATCTTCACCACTACGTCGTTTTTTAATAAAGGTCACGTATCTATCTTTTCCTTCCTTCCACGCCGTTATATTAATTCTGGCAGCTTCGTGAAGGTGATCAATGTCGAAATTGACCGTTTTATTAATTGTCAGTGTGGTGTCGTCGATGCCTGTACCAGCCTTTAATTTGAGCGACACAACGAACATGAAATCCTGGCCATTTTCCTGGTAACGAGCAAAAAATAGATAGCCCCCAGTGGCAAGAGACGCGCCGTCGATAGCTTTTTGGTAGCAGGTTTTCAGTCCCAGTGTAAATACCCCAAGTCCCTGCTGGTCTGCCAGGTATTTATCGAGCAAATCCGGAAAGGGGTAAGCAACATCCCCAATTATGAAGGCCCCATAACCACGGGTCATGGTTCGATTAAAAACATCACGAATTCCATCCACCAAATTTTGTAAATTATCTTCATTTGGCAAAACCTCATCCCGCATTTTGGCTACCGACGGTTTGTGTCTGTCCTTATCAAACCGATGGACGATCGCTTCCTGAATAATCATTTCTATGCTCCAACGAATATAAATTCCATTAACGGGATATTGCGTAAGTCTGCCCCAAGGCCACTATTGTCTTAGTTTCGCAGACCCGTCTGCAAATTTGCCAGACACTGTCTGGCGAAATTTATCGAAGTAAAACCAATCGCTGACCAATGCAAACACTCACAATCCAATCCCCGGCTGTGGTGGCACATTTGGCGGGGTTAGACCAGGATGATAGGTCGTATCAAACACCGTATCCGTCAACCAGCGCTTAAAGTTCGGATTGTCGCTAAACTGTTTGAACAGTTCGGTATGATCGGCCAGTAGTTCGAGAATTACTCGATTTAACGCTTTGTCATGTTCTAGGCGAGCGTTCTGTTTGTCGGAGTGCTGCACGGCATTTTGATAGGCCTTGTCTTGAGAAACCCGATTCGGAATTTCCTCGGTAATCACCTTACGAATCTTGTCGCCATCCTTCCATTCGATATTGCCGAACAAGTCGTTAAAGGCTTTGATGATGTTGGACAATTTGTCGATTTCGGTAATTTTGCCACCGCCGCCAGCACTGGTCGGTGCCGGTTCTACACTGCCATCCTCATCTTCCATGCCCATACTCAATGCGGCTTTCACTTCGGGGCGATAGCTGTCCATGTCAATGGCGTCGAGCACACCCTTGGAAAGGTCTTCCTCTTTTGGTGCCGGTAGTTTCGGAATCAGGAAATTCAGGAAGATCGCCAGTTTTTCCCAAGCCGGGTGACCATAGGTCAAAATAGCCCCAAGAAACCCATAGCTGCGGACAAAAGCCTTCGCTTTGCCTTTGAACTCGACTTGCGCATCTTCACCCAGTTGCTGCTGGTACGCTTCGACGCAAACATCCAGAATCGGGTCCAACTTGTCGCGGTCCGCACCTTTCACATACATCGCCACCAAGTCTTCCACCTGTTGCCAAGCATATACCTGATGGCCGTCCAGATCGTTTTTCAGGTCATGTAGCTTGTTCGGATCGGTTTCGCCGATTTGCACCGTGGCACGGTAATATTCCTGAAACGCCGCCTTCACCGCTTCGGCGTTGTCGGCAAAATCCAGCACGAAGGTGTCGTGTTTCTGCGGATGGGCGCGATTCAACCGCGATAAGGTCTGCACGGCCAACACCCCGGCCAATGGTTTATCGACATACATCGTATGCAGCAACGGTTCGTCGAAGCCGGTGACGAATTTATTCGCAACAATCAAAATCCGGTACGGATCCTGTTTCAGCTTGGCCGGAATGTCCTTGCTGGGAAAGCCGTTCATATCGGCCTCGGTCACATTCTTGCCGCCCACCTCATGTTCGCCGGAAAACGCCACGATGGCCTTGTACGGGCTTTTGATTTCCCGCAAGTAATCGCTGATCTCACGGTGATAATCAATGGCCCGCGCGATGCCGTTGCAGACCACCATCGCCCGTGCCTGGCCGCCGATTTTGCGTTTACCGATCACCTGCGCGGCGAAATGGTCGATCATAATCTCGGCCTTACGGCGTATGGCTTTGTCGTGCGATTCGACGTAATGGCGGATTTTCTTTAACGCCTTGATCTTGTCAAAATCCGGGTCGTCTTCCACTGTCTTGGCGACCCGGTAAAAGCTGTCCACCGGCGTGTAATTCTTGATGACATCCAGGATGAAGCCTTCCTGAATTGCCTGCTTGGTGGTGTAAGTCAATTCCGGCGGCGAACGAAAATACACTTCGCCGCCTTCCTGGTAACGCTCGCCGAACAGCTCCAGGGTTTTGTTTTTCGGCGTCGCGGTAAAGGCAAAATAACTGGCGTTAGCCAGCATCTTGCGCGACTCGATTAGTTTGTTGACCGCATCCTCAACCGATTCTTCGTCGTCCTCGTCGTCGCCGGGCGCGGCGGACAAGGCGATATGCATCTTGGCGGAGGTCTTGCCGCCCTGGCTGGAATGCGCTTCGTCGATCAGCAGCGCAAAACGCCGGGAACCCAGGTCGTCCAATTCATCCAGAATGAACGGAAATTTCTGCACCGTGGTGACGATGATTTTCTTGCCCTTGCGCAGAAAGCCGCGCAATTCCTCGGCGCTATCAGAGTGGCCAAAGATCGAGGCGACATGGTCATAGCCCTTGATAGTTTTGGCAATCTGCGTATCCAAGGCGCGGCGGTCGGTGATAACGATCACCGAATCGAACTGGTTGCTGTTGGCAGCGTCGGCTTGCTTCAATTCCACCAACTGATGCGCGAGCCAGGCGATGGTATTACTCTTGCCGCTGCCGGCCGAATGCTGGATCAGGTAACGGCGGCCCACACCTTCGGTGCCGCAACAGCGTAACAAGGCCCGCACCGTGCGCAGTTGATGGAAACGCGGGAACACCTGTTTGCGCTTTTTCTTGCCGCGCTCGTCTTCCTCCTCGACGATCTGAGCAAAGTTTTCGATGATATTAGCCAGCGATTCCTTGGCCAATACCCGCTTCCACAGGTAATCGGTTTTTAGGCCGTCCGGATTGGGCGGATTGCCGGCGCCGCTGTTCCAGCCCTGGTTGAAGGGCAAAAACCACGAGGTTTTGCCGGTCAGATGCGTGCAAAAGGCCACCTCGCTATCGTCCACCGCAAAATGCACGATGCAGCGGCCCATTTGAAACAGCAATTCGCGCGGGTCGCGATCGGTTTGGTATTGGGTGATGGCATCGGCCACGGTTTGCTTGGTCAGCGAGTTTTTCAATTCAAAGGTTGCCACCGGCAGGCCGTTGATGAAAATCGCCATATCCAGCGAACGTGCGGTTTCGTCGTTGCTGTAACGCAGTTGGCGAGTCACGCTGAATAGGTTGTTGGCGAAATTTTCCGCCGAACTGGCATTGCCCGGCGTCGGCAGAAATTTATACAAATCGACATGCGCCGGACCGTGGCTAACACCCTTGCGCAATACATCCACCACGCCGCGCTTGGCGATCTCGCCCTGGATGCGATGCAGAAACTGGGTGCGTTTGATACCGTCCTGCGCCAACTCCAGCGTTTCGACAGTCTTGGGCTGGGTGGCTTGCAAAAAGTCCAGTAACTTGACCACATCCAGCGCCACGTCGCGGTTGTAATCGGCGGGCTGGCCTGGCTGATAGCCGCCAAGGCTGTAATAACCCACGCTGGATTGAACCGCGTTATCCGCGGCAACGTCCGGTGTCGGTTGACCGGTGAGATGTTTAACGATCAGGGCTTCCAAACCTTTTTCGCTGGTGTCGGTGGGCTTCATGCGTTGTCTCCCTTTTTCCGGCTCGGCAGCAACTCTTTGCGCCGGGAAATCTGTTCACGTGCGCTTTGCATCAGGGCATGGATTTTTTGCTCGAATACGGGCCGCTCTGGGAACACCGTCCAGTATTCGGCCACCATGATGTTGTCCTGATCCAGTTGCAGCAGCTCAATTTGCTCTCGGCTCTTTTCCGCGCATAGAATCAAGCCAATAGGCGCGTTTTCTCCCTCCTGCCGTTCATAGCGGTTGAGCCAGCCCAGATACAAATCCATCTGCCCCTTGTGCCCAGCCTCAAATTTTCCGATCTTCAGCTCCACCGCCACCAAACGCTTCAAGCGTCGATGGAAGAAAAGCAGGTCCAGGTAAAAGTCATCGCCGCCGATGATCATGCGCTTCTGACGCGCGACGAAGCTAAAGCCACCACCCAATTCCATAATGAAGCGTTCCAACTCGCGCAGGATAGCTGCCTCCAAATCAGCCTCCAGGTAGCTATCATGCAGCCCGAGCATATCCAGCAGATAAGGGTCTTTAAAGGTATCGTGCGGGATGGCGCCGGTCTCGGACAGTTGCGCATTGGCAATCTCCTTGCGCTCGAATGCCTTGCGGGCGATCAACTGTCGCAACTCGCGTTTACCGAGCTGACGGGAAGCCACCTCGCGGAGGTAGTACAGGCGAGCCTCGGCTGTTTTTAGGGGCAGTACTTCGATGACGTGAGACCAGCTCAATTGTGTCGCCAGCGGCGACACAATCCCGAAGTCCGGAAACTGCTCGGCAAACTGCATCATCCGGCGCAAGTTGCGTACCTCGAAGCTACGCCCGTAGTTGGCGCTCAATTGTGCCGACAGTGTCGGCACAATCTTTTGCCCGTACTCCGCGCGCTGGTGGTGCAGAATTTCACTATTGACCTGCTGCCCAATGCGCCAGAACAGAAACACCGTAGTGCTGTTCGCCTGACGCGACAGGGTCTGGCGGGCCTCCTCGATCAAGCCCGATACTAGGGTAAACAGGTCGTTTTGCACGGCAAGCGCGGCGTCGGCCGGTTTGGGTGCGGCGGGCTTATTCTTCGCCATCCTCTTCCTCCCCATCGGTTTCGATGTCTTCGCCGACGCCCAGAGCCGCCAGGTCTTCCTCGGCCACCACGTCGTCCGGGCCGGGCAGCCAGTCGCGCACGTCGATTTGGCCCGTAACGACGTCGGCAATCAGGCGGTCGCGGTATTCGCGGATCAGTTTGATTTCTTCTTCGGCACGTTGGATGGCTTCTTCGAGCGGCTTACACTCGTCGGCGATCCACTTGCAGATGGTCTTTTGCTCTTCGACGGGGGGCAACGCAATGACAGCATTCTTCACATCGTGCTTGCCAAGTGCGAATCGCGTAACGCCGGTGGCCAGAACATGGAACTGCTGCGCGATACGCGCCGAACCAATGGCGCGAAACAGGAACTCGCCCATCACACGCTCGGGTTCCGGTCGTAGCAGCCCGAGGTGGTAGGCACAGAGCACGCCGGGCATATCTTCAGGTACCCACGCGGGTACGCCGATGTCATCTGGCGATTCGGAGTCCTTGGTGATGATGACGTCGCCCGCTTTCAGCGTGAGGCGGGCGATTTCCGCCACAGTCGCTGTGGCTCGCATCAAATCCATATCCCCAGTGATACGGTCGTTCTTGTAGACGTCTGTGTAGTTGCACAGGCGAACTGGCGTCTCGCCGTCGTGCGAATACTTGTCCACGCCACTGAAACGCACATCAGCGATGTGCTTGAGCAGTGCGATGTCCCAATGCCCCGGCACATCCCCCAGCCACTCGATACCTGAAGGTTTCAACGCGACCGACGCATCAAGCCCGCGCGTCACGGCGTGATCGATGATGCGTAGCTTCTGCTCGGTAAGCAGCCTGATGAGCTCGCGCTTGGCCTTGATGAAGCGGGCGATATGGGCATCTTGCACTCGCAGAAAGGCGACGATTTGATCTTGCTCGGCTCGCGGCGGCAACAGCGACGGCATTTGCTTGAATTCGTCCCAATACAGCCGGTTGCGATCCGAGACAATGCCGCGCGAAAACTTGTTCACTTCGCGCATGTATGCAGCGGTGCGGAACAGGTAGCTGTAATAGGCGCTGTTGGCTTCCGGAAACGGGCTGGCCACCACATAAGCCGGGCTGACCAAGCCATCGACCGGCGCCGCGCCGAGCGCGCCTTGCCACATTCGCATCATGTTATAGGCAATGTCGCCCTTGGCCGCGCGTTTGTACTTTTCCTTTTGACTCATCACTTGCTTGCGCTTCAAGTTCTCCATGTCGCGCACCCGCACACCGGTACGCAACGACACTTCCAAAATCGGCAAGTCCGGAAAGCCAGTTTGCACCCGATGGGCAAACAGTCGACCATTGCGAAGCACCTGCCAACCTTCCGGAATTTCAGGCACCCAAGGCAAGCCGGAGTCTCGGTAAGACGGATAACGAACCGAATCCATCACGCAACTCCCGCAGCTTTGCAAGGGCTATAAGTCAATTGTCTACTCAGTGCGTAGACAAAGCTGTTCATACCGCCCCCACAATCTTATGCAGCAAGCCTTCGGTTTGCTGTTCCAAGGCCAGAATATCGGCGCGGATTTGCTCCAGCGTTCGCAGCGGCGCGGGCCGGTAGAAATAACGGGCAAACGAGATTTCATAGCCGATTTTGGTGGCGTCCATCGCAATCCAGGCGTCGGGCGCATGCGGCAGCACTTCGCGTTTGAAAAAGGCTTCAATGCCGCCGGGCTCGGTCAGCGGCACTTGTTCGGTATCGCGCAAATCGCTGTCGGCTTCGTATTCCAGCATGTAGCGGTCTTTGCCGTCTTCTTCCAGATACGCGCCGTCGTAACCTGGTTGGAAGTATTCGCTGGCTTTGAGTTTGGTGCGTTTGGCGATCACCGGTGGCGCGGTTTCGTCTCGCCAGCTCACGGCTTTGTAGATGATTTTCTTGTCAGAAGCGCTGGGTTTCTTGTCGAGCTGTTTCATGGCCGCATCGAAACGAGCGCGGAACCGGTTGTGATCGTCAAATATGTCTTCGCCGAGTTCCTGTTGCGCCAAACGGGTCAGTTCGACCAGGGCTTTGTCGCGCAGCCAAGTGGCTGGGTCGAGTAGTTTTTTCCGGCGTTTTTCCGGCACAGATTTCTTGGCGGGTTTGCTGTCTTCTTCATCGCCGTCCTCCGCATCTTCGTCGCTATCGTCGCCTTTCAGCCAGGCCTCAATCTCAGGCCGTAGTTTGGCGAACTGGTCATAAATCGCATCACCCCAGCGGCTATACATTTCGCTACGCAAAGTTTCATCGCCGGAGGCAAAGCGCAGGGTTTCGATGGCACTGCGTTTGAGCTGGCTCTTCAGACGTAATGGCCGTTCGACGGTGATTTTCCAGTAGCCGAAATCGGCGTTGTTAAACCATTTGGATTCCGAATTGGCTTTTGCCGCTTCTTCGTCAGTCGGCGGCAATTGCAGGTAATGTTCCAGAATGCGGGCGATGTCGATTTCGCCGAGCGCGCAGTTTTTCTTGCCCAGGTTACGGCGCAAGGGCTGGAACCATTGGCTGGCGTCGATCAGTTGCACTTTACCCTTGCGGTGTTCGGCCTTACGGTTGGTCAGCACCCAAATGTAGGTGGCGATGCCGGTGTTGTAAAAAATATTCAGCGGCAAGGCGATGATGGCTTCCAGCCAGTCGTTTTCGATAGCCCAACGGCGGATATTGCTTTCGCCCTGGCAGGCGTCGCCGGTGAACAATGCCGAACCGTTATGCACCAAGGCAATACGGCTACCCAGCGGGGTGTTGTGCTTCATCTTTTGCAGCTTGTTGACCAGGAACATCAACTGGCCGTCACTGGAGCGGGTAATCAGTTTGTATTCCGGGTCGCCGTCGTGGGTAACCATAAAGCGCGGGTCGCTGAAGCCGGCTTTGCCGCCCATCCTTTCCAGGTCGGTTTTCCAGCTTTTGCCATACGGCGGATTGGATAGCATAAAATCGAATTCGCGCGCCGGAAACTGGTCGGCCGACAAGGTGGATTTATCCGCGCCGCCAACAATGTTCTCGGCTTCTTCGCCTTCGCCCTTGAGCAGCAAATCGGCTTTGCAGATGGCGTAGGTTTCCGGGTTGATCTCCTGGCCGAACAAATGAATCGAGACTTCCTTGCCGTGGCCAGTAGCCAGTTCCAACAGCGTTTCTTCGGCCACGGTCAGCATGCCGCCGGTTCCGCAAGCGCCATCGTACAAGGTATAGGTGCCGGATTCGATCCGGTCGGCGATCGGCACGAACAGCAACTTGGCCATCAGTTTGACGACGTCGCGCGGCGTCCAGTGTTCGCCAGCTTCTTCGTTGTTGTCTTCGTTAAAGCGGCGGATCAATTCCTCGAAGGCGGTGCCCATGCCGTGGTTGTCCAATCCCGGCAGTTTGATGCGGCCGTCGCTATCCAGCACCGGTTGCGGCGACAGATTGACATCCGGATTGAGAAAATCTTCGATCAAGTAGCCGAGAACATTGGCATCGACCAAGGTCTGAATCTGGTCGCGGAATTTGAATTTGGCCAGAATTTCCTGGACGTTATGCGAGAAGCCGTCGAGATAATCGATGAAGTTATCGCGCAATCTTTGGCCTTGGCTACTGGTTGCCAGGCGCGACAGGGTAAATTCCGAGGTGTTGTAAAACGCCTGGCCGGCGGCCATGCGTAGCGCGCCTTCCTGGTCAACAACGCTATGTTGATCGAGGAATTTTTTGCGTTCCAATACGGCATCTTTGCTGGATTCCAGCACCGCATCGAGGCGGCGCAGCACGGTGAACGGCAGAATTACATCGCGGTATTTGCCCCGTACATACACATCGCGCAGACGGTCATCGGCGATGTTCCAGATGAAGTCTGCAATCCATTTGAGTTGGCTTTGGTCCATGGTTTCCTATCGCCGGTTGTCCGGCTTAATCGTTAAATTCAGGTTGATTCAATTCCGATGCGCCCATCCAGTAGCATAGCAACGGTGCGGGTAGACGCATGATCTGGCTGGCAGTATCGCCGGTTTGTGGCAGACCGGTCATCAAGCCGAAGTCGTCGAGTGACTTGGTGACAACGTAGCCGCGGGCGATTTTCTTTTGCTCGCACAGTTCGATCAAACCTTTCAATTCCCGCGCGCCGGTATGCTGGGCACGGTATTTCACTTCGAAGGGTATCAGTTGCCCGCCAATTTCTGCGACCAAATCGACCTCGCGGTCTTGTTTACCGTGCCAGTAGGTAAAACGCACATTCTGGGAATAATAGCGCGCGAACAGATGTTTAAACACTGCCGTTTCGGTGGCCACGCCCAAGGCGGCGGGATCGTCGATGATGCTTTTGCCCTTAAGCAATACGGCGGGCGCGATGGCGGCATCGGCCAGATAAATTTTGAAGCGGCCCTTGAGTACGTCTTTACCGTAACCGAACGGCGGCAGCCGATAGATCAAGTGGCAGGCTTCCAGGAGCTCGATGAAATGCTGGGCAGTGGGACGTTTGACTTCCAGGTTGCTGGACAAGTCGGTGATATTCAACAACCCGCCGTCATGCATGCACAAATACAGAAAGGTATGCTCAAGGTCCAGGATGCGACGCACGCCAAACAGTGCGGTCATATCGCGCTTTAATGCCTTGTCGATGATGTCTTCACGCAACAGGCGCTGGGCCTGAGTGATACTATCCACCTGAGCAGTTTGCGGAAAGCCACCGCGAATCAGATATTCATGAAAATGGCCGACGTAAGGCGCGGCGATTTCCTGCGCGCGGTAAAACTGCGGTGGTGTCCAGTCGAACAGCTCGGTCAGGCTTTTTAAGGGCGGCAACGCCGGCAGTTGCACTTGTTTGATTTGCAGATATTCGTAAAACGACAGCGTGGTCAGCCGAATGGTATGCCAACGTCCAACACCAGATTCCTGGTCGGCTTCCACCAAAGGCATGGCCGAACCGGTAAAAACGATGCGGCGCTGCTTGTTGAAATCGATCTGATGTTTAACCCAAGTTCCCCAATCACGAATAAACTGGGCTTCGTCGAGAAATAGGTATTCAGGCCCATCGACGCGCGGCTCACGCTCGCGCCAGGCTTCCAACACAGCTTCGATGCCTGCCAACTTGAGCACCGGATGGTCAAAAGTGGCGTAAAGAATGTTGGCTGCTGGGACGGTCTGCTTTAATAGCGCGTCGATTTGTTGTTGCAACAGTGTGGTCTTGCCGACCTGGCGTGCGCCGGACAGCAAAATGGCGCGATGGGCAGGCGGATGATTGATCCAGTGGCTTAACTCACGCGAAGCAGCACGCTGCCAATCCGGCAAATCGGCAATGGGTTCGCCACGCCACCAGGGATTGAATTGGGCCAATACGGCGATTAGTTCTTCTTTTGAGACTCTCATGAGTCAATCTTAGCATTAGACTGATTTTATTGTCATGTATAGATAGCAATAAAATACTATTTAAGGCTTATTGGCAAAAATTCATCCACTTTTACATATTTTTTGTAATTGGCATCACTCTGCAAGCAAGATAGTGTTTAACAAATTGAGCTCATTGGATGCTGCTAAGTATCTATCATCAAAAATCAGCTCCAGTCTTGCCGGATCTTGCTCACCAATCACCGCAGCATAAGGGATATCCGCATAGCGTGGAATGACGGGCAATATTTCAGCGGTGGTGGGTATGCAGGCACCAAGCGAATCCCTCCAAGCGATTTCATCATCGCCAAGCGAAGGAAGTCTGCCACTGGCATCTTTTTTCCAGAATCTTGGGTAATCCAATGGCACAACAACCCAGGTTGAAGGTGATTGAAGCGATTTGACCGTTGAAAATTCGCGTGTTGCCTCGTCTTTTTTGCGTACCAGTATTCGAAATAGTTCTTCAGCGGAATGTCTCAATTTAAAAGGCAACGTTTCATCCTTATAAATATGGCTCAGTTCTCCAAATAACTTTTCGCTTTGATGACCGACATCAGTTGACCAACCTTCAACGTTAAACCGCTCTTGTTTCTCAAGGATCTCCCAATGCTCCAGCCAAAAGGGGCCAATACAATAGAGATGATCAGGCAGTAAACAATCGGGATCGTCATTCGGTGAAATCAATAAAGGTGCATTATCAGCACTCGCGCGCCTGGAAAATGTCTGAATATCCTCGAGTCGAACAACGCTTTTAAAGTCTTTAGATCGCGCTGTCGCGTCCAATGAAAACTTCGAAAACAAGTGTTGCGTATTTTTTTGGGCATTGGAGACCAAACCACGCCGATTCACATCCGCCGAGAAGTCCCTCAAAAATACTTCTGCTTCTCTCAAAAACGCTCTAACATGTGTACTCATCAATGACAGCATTTCTTCGCTACCAATGCCGCCCACCGGAACCATGGCAAGATTCTGTCTATCCAGGCCTGCATCTCCGACTATGCGGGTATAAATAGTCGATCGAAGCATGACCAGATAGGTCAAGAGATCGCTGACCTGCCTTAGCCATTGTCGAGGCTCCGGAACTTCATCCTGTGGCAGAAAATCTTGCAGGAGCATGACTAAGCGGCGATCCTTCCAGTCTCCGTCATCGCAAAGCACGCCATCATCCGACGTGTAGTATTTTCCACGGCCCCGATAAATCAACTGAGCCACTTCCATCAACGCCGCTTCAATGCCAAAGCGGGGAATCATAGCGATGATCCAATCGGTTTTCGGGAAAGAGACTCCACGAGCCCCACTCGAGGTCATCAAAAATACCTTTACGGTATCCCGCTTATCATCTGCAATCAGAGCCTTGCGTTTGGCGGCGGTGACACTCGAATCCAAAATGGCCACCTGCGATGCGTACAATAATGGCTCGCCATCCTCACTGGTGACTAACAGTGTTTGGACCAAACGTAGAAAGGCCTTGTCCTGCGCGAAAAAAATAACCTGGTCTGCTCCTGAATCCAGCGCCCGCCTAATTTCCTGGATGACATTACCAATAATCGCTTCACCTTGTTGCTCAGCAATGGCTTGCCGCACGGTTTGTATTCTTCCGTCGGATAATTCACCTGGCTTGATCAAATCCAGCCTAACCCGATAATCGATGGCCAACTTGGTTGCCGGGTAGCTGTTCGTCATGATGTGCAGAACTGGCACGCGTTTTCCACCAATCCTGACCGGCATGGCGGACAATCGAAATGGTCTTTTCCCTGCACTTTTGGAAACCAGGACCTTATCTGGGGTGCGTTTGCCACTGTTGAGATAACGATCAAGAACTATCTCGTTACCCAAAGAGGCATCGGATACAATCAAAATCACTCGAAACAACGGTTCTTTATCGAAAGGTCGAATAAATTGCTGATCCAGCCATCGGGCCACAGTATGAATAAATGGAGCACCGGCACCATCACCGGTTAATTCATCGACCATGACCACAATGGTTTGGATACGCTGCGCAAACTCCCGTCGCTCCAGCTTTCCAGCCTGTTTGTTAGTCGGATTTTTAAATAGATAATCCAGGGCGGACAAAGTACTCTTATCACCGCCCAATTCTCGATAACCCTGGATAGCCGCAGTCAGCACAACGCGATTGATATCGGTGTTTTCAGCCAGAAGATTTCGTGTCGCAAGAGACAACACCTTTAAAACACCCGGTCGCTTGTCATCTTCCATTCTGTCCTGCCGTTCGGTTTCAGCTCGTTTCCGATTACTGGAACCAATATGGGTCAATTCCAACTCTTCTTTTGTGGAAGGTGAAAGAATCAGCGTACTGTTGTCTGGGTGTTTAAGGTTTTCAACCCCGTCGGCCACCACAGCACTATCGACCATTCGCTTGGGTACCGTGCCGTCCAGCACTTGTTTTTCATACCATGCCTTGGCAGCACCGATGAGTTTCGAGTTAGTGGTAACCGTCAGAATGCCGCTGGGTTGATTGTTGGTTCTATCCCTTGCCAGATTTTCGGTGACATCGTCATTGATAATGACCCTGGGACTGACATAGAGAAACAAAAAACCTTCGCTGGATTCCTTAAGGAAACTGACAACGGCCGTGGTTTTACCGATACCCGGATTGCCTTCAAGACCCAACAGGGTCATTTGGCCCGGTGCAGACGATCGCATGCCGGCAACGACGGCTGCTGAGTGTAAATCGCGTAATGGCACAGATTGGCCGTATTTGACTCGCTCTGCAAGGGTTTCCGAAATCGCCGTTTGAGGATTGGCTTTGAAGAAATCGGCTATGATCGAATCTGAATCTACCCAAGACAAGGCTTCTTGCCATGGCATAGTAGCCATCGGATTTAGAAATCCCTCTACGTCTTCAGAAAAATTAAAGGCCTGGCTTTTACCGGGTTCTGGCCGCGCGCACATGTCGACAAACTGCTTGCTGATCGCATTGGGTAAAGCCTTACGAATCTTGTCAAACGCATAGCGGATATGATCGTTCAACGCTTCTTCATCGCAATCCGGTACTTTTTCGGCGTCGCGATAGGCCCGCCCCAGACTTTCTAGCAGGGAAACTCTGGGATCGACTTCAGGCCTGGAAAAGAATCTGGCAGCCAAACTTTCAAAGCCATTTTGGGTGATGGAAAGTGCGCGAGTATTGCAAGGCTTGTCATCAAGTCCTTGGCTCTTCAGCCATCGCATAGAGGTGTGGATGTAGGAAGCGGCCTGACATAATTTGTAGAGAGGCTTATCGCGACCGGTAAATGCCGGCAAATGATTTTTTATGTCGGGAGACAGAAGAAATTCTTCCCCGGAAACTTCAGCGCATACTCTGGAAAATACGCTACGAGTATCCATGAACCATGCAAAACGCCGAAGTTCTTCCAAGTGGGCATCGGGTTTGCTGTAGTCAGCCGTTTCTGGCAAACCGTTTAGCGAAAACTCCAGGCACAGAAATTCGCGGTCCAAGGAATCGTAACGTGGCTCCAACCATAGCAAGAAATCGGCTCTGGCTGGAAAGCCTTTATTCGCCAAAGCAGATTCAATCCGCTCTTGTCCAAAGGCAGCGGCCCATGCCAGTAAAGCTTCTTCTCTTTCGGCATCGAAGTCGCCCTGTAGCCGAGGTAGTTGTAACGGACACCACAACGCTTTGATGCGGTAATCCTCAGCATCAGGCTTTAATTTTCGCAAATATTCGCGCATGGCGGTTTGCCCCAGCCCCATTCCCAACTCGAAAAGATGCCGCGCGGTTTCACGGGTTCTGGCTTTCAGGTTTTGATCGACTTCTCGAAGTTCATTGGCCAACGCAACATACACGTCAGCTGCACCCAATGTCTTCCAGGGTGTCAAATCAAAACTATCCAGTTCCTGAACGGCACTCGCCATTAAAGCTGTCAGCACACCTCTTTTGACGGCAATCTCGAATGTCTGGCCCCACAGAGAATGTCGCTGGATAGGATCAAGCAAGGCCATCATCCACTATGAAGGCTTTCAGTGACATGAGACAACAATGCCGGCAATGACAGCAAAACGTTGCCTTTACGTCGGCTAGAAGGCTGGACCTCAATTTCTCCTGCTGCACCGCTAGAAGATGGTTGCACCCAACCAAAGGGATCCAATACCGGTTTAAAGACGCCGCCATCCGGTTGCTTTTCAGCTTCCAGGAAATGCAATCCTCGCAGAACCGCCAATAAACAATCACGAACGCCGTTGCCAGATCCTAAGAGATTTGAACGAACCCGTTCCCTCCACTCACTATTTTTCACCTGATAATCGGCGTCCCAAAAATAGGTGCAAAAGCCCGATTGCGGCCTAGCGGCATCGTCTTTGCCGACAATTGCCAAAGTTGCAAAGGTATAGACCGGGATAAGTTGCTTGAGCACGCCATCGCCTTGATCAAAGGCAAATTCGTCATGGTCAGAAATGCGCACAGCCTCAAACGCCGATTCAGCTTTGCTACGCGTACGGAGTCGGGTCGCGGGAAACACGTCTCGCCGCAGCATGTACAGACTAACATGGGGAAACTTACTAGCTACCTCGTCAAGAAATGCCGTTTGTGTATGTGGTGAATGCCGCTGTGCCGAACGATTGATACGACGATTACCGAAATGGCTCGACACAAGAATAATGTGTTCGTAACCCAGGGCTTGCAGCCTGGAGACTTCTTCAACGATGAGTTTTGGACTTTTAAATGAATCGCGTGTTTCTACAACATGGGTTTGCATTCGGTCAAAAGACAGACGATAACCGACCGATGTTTCATTAACAGCTTCCGCAAAATAAGTTTTTGCTCGAAATATAAAGCCATCGGTATCATTGGTTTGCGGGTGATCATCGCAAGGTCGAGTGCTATAAACCAATGCAGCAATTTTATTAACCGACGGCAAGCTGTTGGTTGCAACAATCAGGGGAAATGCGGCCGATAATGCAAAAGCCGCCCCTCTGGCTTTGTAATGATGATTTAGCCCATCCTCCACGAGACCTTGCATTCGCACGGGAAGATCACGCATCAATGCGGATTCGACGGCTTGTGAAATGGCATATATCCAATGATCTCCCTCATCCTTGGCCGCAGTTTTACCCTGCTGTTGAAAACGAACCATCAACGCCGGCATCCGTTTTTCGGCCTGGGACACCAGCTTTTCAGTCAATACCTGAAGCACCACATAAATCAAAACAGTCATTGCTGTAGCTGCGGCGGCGCGATACTGCCGACTGTCTTCTTCGGAATATTTTGGATGGTTACGGTATTTCAAACGCTCGGGGTCGTACCAAATGTCGATCCCCGCGGGCATGAGCCACTGAGGCTCAATCTTGACTCGAGACAACTTAGTTATAGGATTTTTATTTTCATCAACCCGGAATGGTCTCCAGGTAATATTCAACAATTGACTGGGTAGCTCCCTGTGAATTTGAAAAATACTATTTTCATCGTCCCTTTCGGCCAAAGTCCTTTCGTTTAACTCCGTCCGAACACGAACCGAAAATAAGGCGTCAGGCACTTCCTCCGGTTTTCGAGCAATTTGAATATGTCTGAACCACTCAATATTTTCGGGTTGGCCTGATGCTGGCTTGATTAACGGATCGCGTACTCTACCCTTGGATCGCTCTATGGAAGACCAGTCCACCACGCTCTGCTGAACGACCAAATATAAATCATCAACTGATCGCTGCGCGTGAGCAATGACATTATTAGATTTGGAACGTAACAGGGCAACCAGTGTTTTGCTTAATTCCTTGACGTTGGGACTCCATAGGCTTAAATCATCCAGCATCGCAACTATTGCCGATTGGCCTTGCCCTCTCAATCGAATCGACAATTGCTGGGCTTCAGTTATCAAGTCTGATGATTGAATGCTTGGATTCAAAACCAGCCATAAAACGATAAGCTCGCTAAGATTTCTGCGCAATACAAACGGCGATATTTCATTACCGGAGTCATCAATTAGAATGTCACGCAGGCGATTTAGCCGGGCATCAAAAGCCGGCTCCATCTCACTACGCGGATCTTTGCCGTTCACGCGAAACCGATAACTCACTTCACGAACAACAGAAACGCCACGTGACTGTGGATCGACCCGACGCGACTCAAATAGTTGAGTATTCCACTCTGCCCAAACTGGCAGGCAGTTGTAAAACAACGCTTTAATCAGTTCGTCTGCAATGGAAAATTCCGCAGTCAACCCAAATGTACGTGTAAGATCAAAGTGCAGTGAATGGGGCGATTCTGGAGTTCCGTAATGCTCGAATAGCTGATTGACCCTATGAATATAATCAACAAATCGCCGATCATTAGCATGCTCTGATTTTGATTTTTGAGCAGCCAAACTATCCATAATCGCGAAGCTGACTCGCAATCGCACGCGAGACAACGCTTCGTCCTCAAGGAAATTCAAGAATCGAGTCACTTGGCTATCTTGTTTATCAAAGTCCTGCCGAAGCGTTTCAATTAATATTTCTTGTTGAACACTATCAAACTCGTCGTCTCGATAAGCATGGGCATTTGAAATGCTTGATGCCATACGATCCAGCCAATCTTCAGCTTGAATTTCTTCCTGGGCAGAGATCACACGTGCAACATCTTTTTCGCGATCTTGCGCAGACCGGTCAGATTTAGCAAATTCCATTGCTACTATTTGCGCCGGCAGTTCTTTGAGAAAATCTTTAATTCCATTTAGTTTGGATAATGCCTCGAACGCCATCTCGGGGTCTTTGATCAACAGGCTATCGACCGAAAGTTCGAGTTCGCCAATATCATCAACTATCAGTCGTTTTAATTTAGTGATGGCCTGAGAGAGGCCAGTGATATTGTCATGAGAAATCCGGCCGCCGAGTTTCGCAGTAAAATTTTTTGGTGGATTAACTAAATCACGCAGAAATCCACTATCGGGTGTTTGGCGGAATGCCTCACGAAATTCTTTTAGAGCAAGAAGCCGCCGAAGTATTCCGTATGTATTAATGCTGAGCCGGTGTTTTTCAGGATCAAACTTTAAAACAGACCAGCCGAGTGGGTGGGCGGAATCTTCACCAGATGGCGGAAAGACTTTCACCAAAAAATGAATGAGCAAACTGAGATCGGTGGATGGAATTTGTCCGCGCGCATGCACGGACGCTCCACCTTGTTGGGCGATTTGTGACATCGGCATTCTCCAAAATAGATTGACCGTTACTGGCCACATCGCCCCCTATGTCTGCCGAACAAAAGAGAACGGGATTATCTTTCTATATTTTGGAGTTTATAGCACAAAGGGCGAGTTGCCCTAATAAATCAGAGCAAAACGTTAATTAGGTAGCGATTAGAGATTCGCATCCAAATATGCTTCCGTTGCTTTGACTAATTCTTTGATGAACCGAATGACTTTTTCGAGATCATCACGTCGTATCAAATGTGCTTGCGGTGCGCCATTGTTAATGGGTTTCGACCGATGAACGGCATCGCCTCGTTTAGAAATCCAGTCGTTTAAGGACTTTCGAGCTCGCTCAGGATCGGTATTGGCCCATGTCCAACCCAAGGTTACATCGATACCGACATACTCTAGGAAAAGGCGTTTGGTTTTGTCCGAGCTAGGATTATGAAATTGCTTGAGATCTTGATGCAGCTTTTTGTGTATGAAGTCGCCGACATAGCTGCCAACCACAGCTCCCAAACGGATATTCATCGCTTCGGTTATGCGATCTTCGACATAAGTTTCCCAGGCAGTAAGCGCCATCACCAGACCTGCTCGTTTTAAAACCTCAGCGTTTGCAGGTGGCGGGTTGGTGTTGATTGCGTCGAAATGAGCTAGCAGCTCCTCAGCATCCTTAATTGAATAATCAAAAGCCAGCTTTGCTTGGGACATCCTTGATCTCGAGAATAATAAAGTACTGATAGTACTGTATTGGTCGAAACTCTAACAACAAAGGAATTACCGATATGGCTTGCTAGCGTGGGTTATAGCCAATTGTCGCCAAGTTACTTCTAAGTTTTTGCGCAACAGCCTGCATACGATAAGCCTCCTCATCATCGATTGCGTTACTTCGAAAATCGGCAAATCCGGCTCGCTTTAAAAATTGCGCCAAGTCCCAAGCCTCCTGTTCGGATAATGGAACCATCAAGCATATTTCATTAGGGTTGGCGGTCATTGCGCACCGGTCTTATCAGAACTTGGGGAATGATTCGTTGTCATCAGCCACTGAATCCTCATGTTCGGAAAGTCGCTCTGGCTCATCCAACAATCCCGATTCCTGCCGCGCTAACCGTACCTCATCACCATGCCCCTGTTCATACGCCGCCTGATGCGCATGCCGTTCCATCGTCACAATTTTATTGGCTAGTCGCTGCAAGCGCTGCTGCCACTCTAGGCGCGCGGCAATGCAATGTTTGTTGGAGATGATCTGGCACAGCCACAAGGTATCCATCACGATCATCAACTGATCGAGCAAACGAATCAACTCGACGAATTGCGCAATCTGCGGCGAAGCAATCTTGGCCACAAACTCCCTGGGGTGCGTGTAGGTCGGCGTTTCGGTGATGCCATTGTCGGCCTTGAGTTTTTCCAGTCGACTTTTTTCCTGCTGTAGCTGTTCCGCGCACTCGGCAATCATCTGGCTGACGAGGTTTTCGATTTCATCGACGGTTTCTTCCCGGCCGATGATGCGCAGGATCACGTCGATCGCGTACAAGGACACCATCAACCGATGATAGCTGTTCCGGATGACGCGAATGGCTTGCTCGCTGTTGATGCTAAATGTACGCTCAAATATCGGCCGACTGATAGCACGGCGCGGGACTGGTTTAGGCTGTGGAGCTGTTTCGGACATGACTGTTTCCTGATGTGGACGAATGGGCAGTGATCGTAAGCCAGATTTTTTTTAACCTGTCCGCAGCTGATGGCGAATTCGGCGTCAGCTGCAAAAGCTCTTCAAAATAATTCTGCTTCAATACCCGCCAAATGAAATGGTTGGCCATCAGCCTTCCGCTTCACCCCAGACTTTCTCGGCTGCTCTTTCATGGCCGCCTTGATCCGACTTCGGTCGGCGTTCCGTTTTTAAGCGGCGACGGTGGTTTTCCATCGGCGTGTCAGGTGCGTCAAGCCTGATGTGACTATTAATTGTGTTTACCCTGCCGGGCGCATCGATTCCCAGCAGGGATTCGGCGTGCCGGCATACCCATCGCCGCGCCGTTGGGTATTGTTATCGTTGAGTCGGGCGCGGCCGACAGGAGGAATGTCATCATGGCCAATCGTGGCGTGAACAAAGTCATCTTGCTGGGCCGGCTCGGTGCCGATCCGGACGTTCGCTTTATGCCCAATAACGGCGGCAAAGTCGTCGCTGTCCGTTTGGCAACCAGCGAAATCTGGACCGATCCTAAAAACGGCAAACAGGAGCGGACCGAATGGCATCGGGTGGTGTTTTTCAAAAAACTCGCCGATACCGCCGAGCAGTATTTGCACAAAGGCAGCCAGATCTACATCGAAGGCCGTTTGCGTACCCAGCAATGGGGCCAAGCAAATGACAAGCGGTATCGCACCGAAATCGCCGCCTTTGAATTGCAGATGCTGGATCGCCCTAACGCAGCGGCAACCGCCAACGGTTCGTCATCATCGCCAGCGGCGCCCGAGGACGCCGATTGGGATGACGACTACAGCGATATGCCGATTCATTAAACCCCGGCGCGCCGATTATTGGCGTTTGTTGCTTTAACGTTTTCATCGCCGACCTTTTTCAGGCTTCGGTATTTCAACCCCATGGGGAATTCCATTCCCCGGCGGGCAATGGCGTTCCCTTTTTTATTGAAGGAGACCCACCATGAGCCAAAACAACCGTAACACCTTACCTAAAACACGTGACTTGCCGATGCCGGCTATTGTGCAACAGAGCTATGGACTGTCGGAGCAGTCCTGGAAAGTGCTGACCGAAGTCACTTTTCCGACCGCAAAAACCCCGGAAGCCATTCTGATGGCGCTGGATTATTGCAAGGCCCGCAAGCTCGATATCTTCAAAAAGCCGGTGCATATCGTGCCGATGTGGAGTGCCGCTTTAGGCCGTAATGTCGAAACCGTCTGGCCGTCCATCATGGAAATCCAGACGACCGCGTCCAGAACCGGCGTTTGGGCTGGCATGGACAGACCCGTTTGGGGGCCTGATGTCACCAAAACCTTTACCGGCCGCTACAAGGACGACAACGAGCAATGGCAGGAATCCAGTGTCACCATGACCTTTCCCGAATGGGTGGCGGTCACCGTGTACCGGATCGTCGGCGGTAAACGTTGCGCCTTTACCGAGGAAGTGTATTGGCTGGAAGCCTACAGCACGGCCGGCGGTAAAAACTCGCAAGTGCCGACCGCGATGTGGATCAAAAGGCCTAAGGGGCAATTGGCCAAATGCGGTAAAGCGGCGTCTTTGCGAGCTGCCTTTCCGGAGGAATGCGGCTATGCCGCCGAGGAAATGGATGGCAAAACGCTCGACGACATCACCGACGGTACCGTGATCGATGGCGAGGCGACGCATTGGGAAACCCATGTTGATCCTGCTGATGATCGGTTTACCGGGGCATCCGAGCCTAAACCGCACGTGGTCGATTTTTCACAAATCCATCCCAAGGTACAAAAAGCCGTCGCTGAGTTGGTTAGACGGACTGCGGCGGCAGGTGCCTGGAAAGCGGCCTACGACTATGCCCACCAGAAGTTCAGAGGCATAGATCTGACGTTTGCTTTGGCCGAGCTGGATAAGGTATCGCAAGTCGAACCCAAGGCAACACCGACCTTGAGCCAGACCAACAGTGCCGGCATGCCACCTTTGTCCGCGAAAGACATGGCCATGAATCAGGCCCGTCAAACCTTGGGTAACGCGGCCTAATACGCGGCTACCCAACATTCCCAAACCACCCACGAGGGCGTCATGATTCGCCCACGGGGTCGGACATGACGCTCTTCACTTATCAGGAGAGGTCATGAACACAAACGATCAATCATTGAACCGCGTGCCCTGTCATACCGATTGGCAACGTTACGATTCCCCCACGGTATTACGCCGTCACGGCCGGGGCTTTCTGGAACGCCTGTGGCGACCCCAGCCCGGTGAACCCGATCCCCGTCTATTGAGCCAACCGGAACTGACGACACTGGCCGAGAGTTTTGGCGGCGTGTGTCTACCGGCTCAAGACGAACTGCTGTTGCTGTTCGGCGATGGCTATTGGGCCCGACGCTGCCAGACCCAGTTGCACAAGCTAGGCATTGAGACCGTGCGCTTCGGTTGCCAGGTGCAGTTGACCGGATTTTCGCGATGAAGGTCATCGACGTTTCTCAGCGTTCGGACGCCTGGCGGCAGTGGCGCTTACAAGGCATCAGTGCCAGCGAAGCGGCCATCGTCATGAATCGTTCGCCGTACAAAACCCCGTGGAGGTTGTGGGCGGAGAAAATCGGCCTGGTGCTGGAAGCCAGTCTGGACAACAACCCGTTGATCCTCGCCGGCATCCAGCAAGAGCCCGAGGCTTTGCAACGCTTCGAGGATAAACACGATCTGATGTTGTTGCCGCTGTGCGGCGAGTCGGAGCAGTTTCCCTTGATGCGGGCTTCGTTCGACGGCTTGTCCGACGCGAATGAACCCGTGGAAATCAAATGTCCGCATGAGACCACGTTCTTGGATGTGCTGTTGAATCGGGAAACCTCGGCGGCCTATCAGTTGTATTGGTGTCAGGTGCAACAGCAATTGCTGGTCGCCGATGCTGGGCGTGGCTTTTTGTTTTTCTACCACCAAGGCCAGGACATCGAGTTCGAGATTCAACGCGATGAGCGCTTTCTCACTGAGCTGGTCGAGTCCGCGATGGATTTCTGGTTGGCGGTCAAATCGAAAAAGGAACCTCCCAAGGATCCCGAGCGCGATTTGTATTTGCCGAACGGCGAAGCAGAACAGCAATGGCAACAACTGGCGGCCACGTATCGGCAACGAGCGTTGACTATCCAGGACCTGAAAAGCCAAATCAACCAGTTGGAAGATGAGCAGTCGCGCATTGAAAACACGTTGGTGTTGCTAATGGGTGATTACGTGGCCGCGGAGCATTCCGGGTTACGTATCAGCCGGTTTCAAAGCCAGGGTGCCATCGATTACAAGGCTGCACTGCAAGCCTTGCAACCGGATGTTCAGGCTGCAGCACTGGAAGTTTACCGAAAACCCTCGGCCACTCGAGTTCGCGTGACCTGCCGGGATGACGACGGCAAACATGCCGAAGTGCCGTTCGATGCACAAGCCCTGAAAGACCTGGCGGGTGCGGACTTTTGGTTTTGAGGGTTCGTTTCAAGACATCCTGTAACCCTAGTGGTTACGGGGTGTTCATTGAAGACGATCGATTAAGAGAGTTGACGCCGGACACCTCATGGAATCCTTTAGTTTAGGCATGTCGGTTTTAGGCTGGGATTTTAAAAAAGTCCAACCCAAAACCCGCATCGTTCAGGTATTCCCTTCGTGGAATCCCGAATCCGGTTTCGACCGGCGTTCCGTTGTTAAGCGGCATGAGCGTTTGCCTCGTGTGCCAGGTGCGTCAAGCCTGGTGTGTTTAGTTTGTCCCGTTGGGGTTCATCACCCTTGCGGGAACCGGTGACCCCTTTTCACTTTTGAAGGAGGTCATTATGAATCAAGACTTTTGGAAAACCTTGCATGGCTGGCTGAACGTTGCCCATAGCAACGACATCCAAGCCAAAAAACGGTTGCTGCTTGAAATGCATCGTCAAATCTCGGACCCCGGTTTGAGAAGCGACATTCAGCGCATCCTGCGCCTGATGGATCGGGAGCTGTTGGCCCGCGCCGAATGGGCGATGTACTGCGTCATGCAGCTACGTTGATTTTTTAATCCGTCCTGGCATGCCAGGGCTTTATTCACCCGTTGGGGCTCATCACCCCTCGGGGCGGTGTGCCCCTTGTTTTCTGAGGCTAGTCCTCAAGGAGCTCACCATGTATCAACAATATTCCATTGCCGACACCTTCGGCATTCAGGCCCCGGCATCCATGAAAGTGGAAGGTTTTGCCCCGACCAATAACCCCTATGTACCGACCATCAAGCCCTATGTGTTTCGTAAGGATCACTTACGTGACGTGTTGGCGTTTTTAGGCGCGCATAACGGCGATGGCTTATACCTGACCGGTCCCACCGGTTCAGGAAAAACCTCATTGTTAGAACAAGTTGCGGCACGTCTCAATTGGGGTGTAAATGCGGTTCCCGGTCACGGTCGATTGGAACTCAACGATCTGCTCGGTCAGTACATGTTAGTCGACGGCGGCGCGATGAAGTGGGTCGATGGTCCGTTGACCCTGGCAGTGCGCCTGGGTCATGTGTTATTGATCAACGAAATCGATGCCATCGATCCAGCCGAGCTGATTGGCTTGAATGAAATCGTCGAAGGGAAGCCTCTATCGATTCCGCAGACCGGCGACGTGATTGTCCCACATCCCAAGTTTCGTTTGGTCGCTACCGGTAATAGTGCCGGATCGGGTGATCAGTCGGGATTGTATCAAGGGGTGTTAAGGCAAAACTTGGCGTTTTTAGACAGGTTTCGTTTGATGGAAGTCGGTTACCCCGAGCCCGAGGACGAGATGAAACTGCTGGCGGATGTGGTGCCGACCATGCCTGAATCGGTAAGGGAAAGCATGATCAAGGTCGCCAACCAGATTCGTAAAGTCTTCATCGGCGGTGCGGATGGTGGCGGCATGTTGTCGGTGACCTTATCGACGCGCGGCTTAGTGCGCTGGGCATCGTTGGTGGCCACCTTCAAAAGTGCGCCCAATGCCTTGGCGTATTCGCTGGATCGTGCCTTGACCTTCAGAGCCGAACCCGCCGAACGCGAAGCGATTCATCGCATCGCCAAGGATGTGTTCGGTGACGATTGGGCGGTGTAGTCATGGCCGTATGGAGTTTATTCCGTTATCGCTACAGCGATGGCAGTTCCAAAGACTGGGCCATCACGACGAATGCCGACGGCTCGATCTCGACCCGTTGGGGCAAAACGGCTTCTCGTCTGCCAAGTATCAACACACGATCAGGAATACGCCAGCACGATATCGAACGGCAAAAACAGGCCAAGGGCTATGTATTTGTCGGCGAAGTCGAGATCGATAGCGAAGGCAACATCCGGTTACCCCGGTCCGCACCGATGGCTGATGCTTCACCTATGCCTAGTGAAAATCCGTCGGCTCCGATCGACAAACTGTATTGGCATATCGATTGTCGCGCTGGACACGCTACCTTGCTCGACATGGGTATCGCGTTACGGTGCTGGCTGGGCAATCTGGAGGCCTGGTCTCAGGCCCAAGGACTGACTGCAAGCGACTGGTCCGGTTGGCAACGGTTGATCGATGCCAGTCTGGGCGATGAAGCCTTCGACCTCAGCGGGCAAATCCACCTCGAACACGGGGTGTTGCCTTGGTTATGGTTGATGGCCTTGAAGCATGCGGCATTTCCCGGCGTTTCGGTCGGCATTGCCACTGAAAGCGGGCGCGACGTGTCTGCGGATCTGAAAGCCGAAACCGAGGTCTTGGCGCTGTTCAAGACCGACGTCGAAGCCATAAGGCCGCTGGCGGAAAACTTGGGCCTGTTGAAACCCCGGCTCGATCTGGCGTTGGCCATGGCCGATCAAACTGATCACTGGTTTTGATTAGCCAAAAGCCAAGCCTTGACTCCTGTAGCGAACGGTTCGTTGCAGATTTTTTAACATTCACCCGGAAGGGGCCATTTGCCCCATGGGGTCGGTGTGCCTTCTTCCCTAGGAGGTTCACATGACACAAACTCAACTTATTCTGGACCAAGTGGTCTTGATCAAAGTCGACGCCACGATTTACGGCGCGCGTAAAAAGCTCAACAAAGAGGATCTGGTCCTGGCCGATGGCAGCAAGTTGCCGCCTGAGGATTTGGCCAGTTTGGGCTCGAAGCGCTTGCTCGATCCGGACCGTCTATCGGTATTCAACCGGTTGAAAAAGGAAGCCGAACGCATTTGTTTACGCGTCGGCACTCGGTTTCTGGGCGGGTTTATCGTACCAGTCGCAGCAGCGGCGCTGGTCACGACGGAACTGGACCGGATTGCCGGGGACTTTGCTCAGGCGCGGGCCGAGTTTTTGGATGGCTACGATGCGGCGGTCCAAGACTGGATGGTCAAACATCCGGAATTTGCCAGCATCATCGAGAAAGCCATCGACTCGGTGGCCTTGGTCGCCACCCGCTTGGCGTTCGATTACCTGGTGGTATCCGTGGCGTTACCAGAACAGTTGCCGAAACAGGAAGTCGAACGCCTGGAAAGCAAAATCGGTTCGTTGAGTGAGCAGATGTTCCATGAAATTGCGGTGGACGCCAACTTGCTGGTCGAGCAATCTTTACTGGGCAAGGAACAAGTCACCCGCAACGCGCTCAGGCCGATCAAACGCATCCGCGACAAACTCGATGGTTTGAGTTTTCTGGATCATCGGGTGGCGCCAGTGGTGGCGACCATCGACAACTTGCTGGGCAAAATTCCGACTCGGGGATCGATCGAAGGCGGTTTGCTGCAGGAAATCCTAGCCACGGCGATGTTGCTGGCCGATCCGGATAAAACCCGGCGGCACGGTGAAGGTTTGTTGGCGGTGCAAGCGCCGGCGATCCAGACCGGTGATGATGTTGAAGAAAACCTCCATTCAGAGGAGCCGGAAACATCCATGTTGTCTGCTTGTCCGTCCTCCTTCATCACTGAGGTAGCTCAAGACGTTCCGGATTTTACCGATCTGTTTGACGGCATCTTTGATGATGCAATCGATGCGGAATCGACTACGGATGACTGGGCGTTGGACGTCTTGCTGGATAAGCATCCGTCCGATCTGGAAACCGGTCACAGTACCGAAGAAGACCCTGATCCGAACCACGCAGCGGAACCGGCAACGGTGACGGTAGGAGACGATGAGGAAGCGGACGATTCCGACCAGGACTACTGGTTCTGATCTGACGCCATTTAACCATTCACCCACTGGGGCAAACCATGTCCCGCTGGGGTCATGGTGCGCCCCTAACATTTGGAGCACACCATGAAAAATAGAACCTTACACAACGCATTCCCCATCGTGGCGGCCGCCATCGGCAACCGCTTTGGCGTCAAAGTCAGTGTCGGTGGGAATCAAGCCTATACCGATGGCAAATCCATTCAGTTGCCGGCTTATGACGGTGACGATGCGGAATATCAGGATGTGGCCTGGGGGCTGTTGGCCCACGAAGCGGCTCACATTCGTTATTCGGACTTTACTCTGCGCTACTGTAATTCAGTATTACGCCGTCGGCTTTGCAACGCGATTGAAGATGTCCGCATCGAGTATGAACTGGCCAAGGATTTTCCGGGAACTCGGCTGACGATTCGCACGGTAATTGAAAAGATGATTGCCAAAGGCGACTTTGTCGCCAGCCGTATCGACGACCATCCGGCCAATATTCTGTACAGCTTTGTCTTGAAAAGCTTGCGTGCCAGGGTATTGGGTCAGTCGTCGTTACGGCCGTTGGTCGAAGCAACTGAAACCGCTTTGAAGGCAACGTTCCCAACCGGCGCTGTGACACGTTTGAAAGGCTTGTTGTCCGAAGTCCCGGAGGGTTTGCAATCGGAATCCGATTGCCTGAAATTGACTGATCGCATCCTGACCATGATTGAGCAGGAGTTCGAGCAACAACGGCAGCGCAATCAGGCCAAGCAATCGGCAGATGAGGACACGTCGCCTGAATCGGATGATGCAGATCAAGATGCTGCCTTAGCCGATTCGGAGCTTTCGGATTCAACGGAACAAGATGAACGTTTACCGACCGACACTGACGACGATCAGTCTTCAGAATCTGATGGTAATGATGCATCGAATCCAGGAAATCCTGACGATGAACCGACAACACCATCCGGTAGTTCTTCAGCCAACTCGCAAGGTGATGACGAAGATAACACGGAGATGACCGACCCAATGGGCGTTTTGCAAACCTTGTTGTCCGCTGGTGACAGTGACATCGACCAAGACCTGTTTGAATCGCTGAAATCGGCCTTGTCGTTGGCGGCGGAAAACGTGTCTGAATTGCTGATGCCCGGTTGCAACGAACCACCTATGGACGACAGGGCCGGTTCGTTTTTGCTGCACAAAGTGCAAAGCGAATCGGGAAAAATCCGCGCCGCTTTGCAAGGCCTGGTGCAATCGCAAACTCTCAACCGCTCGCAACATGCCTGTCGTGGACGGCGGATGGATGGCAAGCGCTTACACCGCTTGCCGCTAGGTGAAACCAAGGTGTTTCAGCGCAAACAGGCCAAAGCTGCACCCAATACGGCGATTCATCTGTTACTCGATAAATCCGAAAGCATGGGTTATCAGGTGACCGACAGCCAAGGCCAACCCATCGGATCGCGTATGCCGATTGCGCTGGAAGCCACCTTGGCACTGGCGATGGCCTTTGAAGGTATTCCGGGGGTTAATCCTGGCGTCACCGCGTTTCCAGGGCATCAGGATGATTCGGTGTTCCAGTTGCTGGAGCATGGTCAACGGGTGAATGTCCGCACCGGTGCCTTCTCGCTGGCAGCCACCGGCAGTACGCCGATGACCGAAGCGATTTGGTTTGGTGCCGCATCGCTATTGCGTTGTCGAGAACCGCGCAAAGTACTGATGGTAATGACCGATGGTCAACCCAACGATACCTTGAGCACGCTGGATATTTTGCAGCGCTGCCGGGATAGCGGTATTGAAACGGTCGGCATTGGTTTGGGATTAGATGTCAGTCATTTATTCCCGATTGCCATCACCATTAACGATCTTCAGGAGCTGAGAACACAATTGTTCGAACTCTCAAAATCGTTGTTGTTGGCAGCATAAATACCAGTCAGTTATCCGTAGCCCAATCCTTGGCTTAATGCCTTGGATTGTGGCTATGGGTAGCTGATTTCAGCCGTAGTTTGTCGAATGTACTCACTTCCTGGAGCCCATTCGACAAACAGACATTTCATGCGTTCTTTCCAGAATGCTGAATCCGACTTCGGTCGGCGTTCCGTCTTCAGGCGGCGAGCACGTTAAACCGTGATCGTGTCGGGTGCGTTAAGCCCGATGTAAAACTCAGTTTGCCCTGGCAAATTGTCTGCAATTCAAACCGCTTCGGGCGACCATCGCCCGGCTGGGTGTTGTTCAATCGAAGTGTTTTCTTAAATTTTACAAAGGAGAACTTCAATGAACTTTATTTTCGGCATCATCCTATTGGCGATGTTCATTCTCGCATTGCGAGTAATTTGGGCGACGTGTTTGCAAGTACTGATCGCGTTGAGACAAAGCAAACTGGCTTTTCAGCGCTATCGTGCGCAGCGATCGACTCGAAACCGACTACCGGTCATCATGCCGCGTAGTCGGGAGGACATGAATTGGTTAACGATCTCGGATTCTGTGCGTCAAGAAATTCAAACTCGAAATCGCGGCATCAATCGTGAGGCCGAAAGACTTGAAGCGCAGTTACAAGCCAAGTTGAAGGCCATCGAGATCTTCGAGGCGGACATTCAAATCGCCAAGCTGGAACGGGAGTTGTTGAAAATCAAACCGGTGATCGACAGTCCCGAGCCCGAGATGAAAAAGCCTCGGCGCTCGAAAAAGCAGTCGGTTGCGGTCACTGACGCAGCAACCCAAAAAATTCCGCATCAGGTCTCCCAACTACGGGCTGCTCTGAAAGGAAATGGTTTATCGGTGCCGGTCAGTGAGTCTGTCCGCCATTGAATACCGCAAGCGTCGCGCCGTTTTGCGTCATCACGGTGCGTACCGGCTTAGCCAAGTCAACCTTGGGTTCGTCGAAACGAAAGCCCTCCGGCAACAGCGATTGGATATCCTCAAAGGTTTCCCGTCGCAATTGTCGGATGTTGCTCAACAACTCCCAGGCTCGCTTCGGATCGTTGATGTTTTGCAAAACATCGGCTTCCGCGGCATCCAACTTGGTCAAAATGGTTTTGCAAAGATTTAACGCATTCAGTCTGGGATCGAGTGGTATTGCCATCGATTTTCGTACTGGTTGCGTGCTCTCAGTCTGCTTTGGACTGAGGAAATCAAAAATGCGCAAAATATCGTCAAACATGGCTATTTCTCTGCTTTTTAATGAGTTTTAGCCACAATATACCGATTTTTGTGTGAATTCAACCCCGCTGCATGGGCCAATTTTTGGCTTTGACCAGCGATTTTAACCCTGCGGGAACCCCATCCTGCCGGGTGGTCGTTCCTGCGATTTTTTGGAGGAAATGACCATGACATTAATCACTCAGCCAAACGTTAGCGCAATCCAGGCGGAAACCAGCACGGTTCGCTATCTGAATCATTACCGTTGTCCCTACTGCCAAACCGAATGGGAGGATGAATGGGATTGCGCCTGTAACGATCGCTGCCCGCACTGCAACAAGGAGATCGAGCCTTATGAAAGCTCATTGATCGATTGTGGATCGGCGGAAACCGGCTCGCCGGTCGAAGCCCCCTCCTTAGCCAAGGTACCGGCGAAAGGCATGAATCGACTCTTTGTTGTTTCGTATGAAATTGATTATGTCCATCGCGTTTCGGTAGGCATAACAGCGGATAGTCCCGAAGCGGCACAACAAATTGCCGAACAGGCATTCAACGATGCCACTATTTGGGATGACACTGTCGCCATGCCGTTATTGTCCGATGAATACCATGAATCAGGCGACGAAAGCCTGCTCTGGGAATGCGTTGCAGTTGAACAATGGCCGGAACCGGATCATTCGGTACGGCAATTGAAGAAAGAGCAAGCGGCCATGCGGGTTTGCCGGGGATTGGTTGAAGCCTATCAACAAGGCAAAGCCAACGGCGGTAGTGTCGACTGGGAAAATCTGGATCCGTTGATTCCTGTGGCATTGCAAGCCTTGGGAAAAACAGCCCTGGAAAACAAATCCTAAATAGCGCGCGTTGTTCAGACGCGCATTTCGTAAAAGCCTGAGTTAGCCAAGTCATTCGATGCGGCGCTCAATTTTATCCACCAAAACGGGAATGTCCTATTCCCACTGGGGATTCGTGATGTTTCCGTTTTTTTTGAGGACAACATCATGACACAAATCTTTGAGCACACTTTCGGCACGGGTCATCGCATCCAATATCAGCGTTTGCCGTCGGGCACCTGTTATCACGCAGATACACCGAAACCAGTAGTCGAGCTGTTGGAACAACTTTGCCATAGCCAACGCAAAATCCGGTTGTATTACGGCGATCCAATCACCGGTCAGTCCTGGCTTGATGAGCACGATGTCATTGGCTGGATTGGTAGGTCAACTGGCACCATCAAAGTGCCGCTATTGATCGAACCCGGTGACATCGGCGGTCCGGCATTACTGGATCACTGCATCGTTCGTGTAGACAGTCCCCGCCAGGTACTTTACCAACACGATGATTTTCGGGTTGGCACAGTAGAACTGGTGAAAGGCGAGCTTAACCGCTTGCCTTGGGAAATCTGGATCGACGGTGTCGTGCATGCCCGGTTCAAAGTAAAAACCGAAGCCCGGCAGTATCAGGACTTCATTCAAGGCAAACGATTTGCGTTGATCTGAGGCGCCGTTTGATTTCGACACTCGGTTAAACCGAGATTTTTTATTTTACCCCTGCGGGATGATTCTATCCCGCCAGGGATAAATCGGTCGTCAGGGGATTCTTTGGAGTACACCATGACAGACCCTTATCAATATTACCCCACGCCAGAAGCATTGAGCCGTAAAGCTTGGGCGATGTTCAAGAACCAGCAATTCGCTCGGGTATTAGAGCCTTCAGCAGGCGAAGGACATTTGCTTCGTCCAGGGCCATACCAGTACGGTAAACGTTTGCCGATCGATTGCATTGAAATCGATATCCGCAAACATGCGGTTCTGCGCGATGAAGGCTACGCGGTGGTGGGGATGGATTTTCTGCAGTTTCAAAGCGGCAGTGTCTATTCGCACATCATCATGAATCCGCCGTTTGCCGAAGGCGCCAAACACGTGTTGAAGGCTTGGGAGATTTTATTCGACGGTGAAATCGTCGCCATTCTCAATGCCGAAACCGTGCGCAATCCGTTTTCGAAAGAACGCCAGTTGTTATTACGGTTGATCGAGCAGCACGGCGAGGTCGAGTTTCTGCAAGAAATGTTCGCCGGCGAGGATGCCGAACGCAAAACGCCGGTCGACGTGGCCCTGGTCTGGTTGAAAAAAACTTCGACGTTCGAACAGGACATCCTCGGCAGTATTCTGGACGATTTGCGACAGGATCGTCGAGAGGCCGACGATTTAGCGGGCGAGTTTCATTTGCATCATGAGCTGGCCTTGCCGAATGCCTTCATCGATAACGCGGTGTTGATGTTCAATGCCGCTGTCGAAGCAGCGCGACAGGCCGTGGTCAGTGAAGCCCGTGCCAGCCGTTATCGGACCATGCTGGGCAAAACGCTCGGCGAACTGAGCGGTGGCGGTATCAGCAGTGAAGACGAGTCGTCATCGGATGCGGTGAAGCGGACGCTGTTTAAACGCTATCACGATTTGAAGAATCGGGCCTGGGCCAGCATTTTACGCTCTACGCAGGTGACTTCACGCTTGTCATCGACGGCGCAGAAACGCTTGGAGTCGGATTTTGAAGCGGTGAAGTCCTTGGAATTTACCGTGCCGAATATCTATGGCTTTCTGCAAGGCATCATCGATCAGCAAGGTGAAATTCAACTGAGCATGGTGTGCGATGTGTTTGATCTGATCACCCGCTATTACAGCGATAACGCAGTGTTTTACATGGGCTGGAAAAGCAATGACAAACATCGCACGTTGGGTATGCGGATCAAGACCACGCGCTTCATTCTGCCGGGCCATGGTGTCAGCTCTTACCAAAACGGTTTGAACTGGGAGTCGGAACGGCTGCTGGCCGACTTCGACAAGGTGTTTGCCTTGCTCGATGGTAAGACCGAAGCCAAGGTCAGTTTGGTGTCGGTGTTTCGGCAGCATTTTCACGCGCTTCGGGTCGGGCAACGGATCGGTGGCAGTTACTTTGACGTTCGCTATTATCCGGGCGTCGGTACCATCCACTTTTTTCCGAAAAGCAAAACCTTGATCGACCGGATGAACCGTTGGGTCGGCCGCCAGCGCCGCTGGTTGCCACCTGTAGATACGCAAGCCGGCCAAGGTTTCTGGCAGCAGTTCGAACAAGCGGAAAGCTTCGATAAGGCGTTTCATGCCGAAGTGAAAAAGCAATCCAAACTGGAGGGTCGGAATTACCGTTTCAATCCCTATTGGGCCATCAACCACGGCGGCGCGTCGGAACGGGAACAAGGCCAGCGTCTGTTAACCCAGGCGATGAGCAGCGTGTTGGCCAGCCGAGGCATCGATCCCGACAGCTTGTTGGATAACGATCAAGGCTGTGTCCGAAAATTGGACTGGGATGGTCTGCCTGACAGTAATTTGGCCTTAGCTTCATAGCCAGGGCACAAAACCTAAAGCAAGTCTTTTAAATAACCACTGGTCTAGCCAGTATCACCCGCCTTGGGGAGATGAACAGCTCTCCCCAAGGGGGTAGTCTGTTTCATGTCCTCGGGACTTTTTTATATCCGGAGATAACACATGAACACACAAATCAACGAAGTCGCGATGAAAGTCAACCAAGCCAACTTGGTCAAAAGTCTACGCTTCAGTTTCACCAACAAAACCACGGTGCTCGGCGAGCTCATCCAAAATGCTCGCCGGGCCAATGCGGCCATGGTGGTGATTAACTTTTGTCCTGAAACCAAAACGCTACAGGTTGTGGATGATGGCTGCGGCATCGACTCGATTGCAACACTACTGACAGTCGCCGAATCCGGTTGGGATGCAGACGTGGTTGCCCTTGAACATCCGTTTGGAATCGGCTTTCTATCGGCACTGTTTGCCTGTCGTCACATCAGCGTCATCAGCAAAAGCGGTTCGATCGATGTCGAGACCGACCACATTCTGGCATTTAAACCGGTAACGATCACACCAATCGAAGATTGGAACGGTATCACCTGCATTACCTTACAGGATGTCGCGTTGGAGATGGGGCAAATTGCCGCCACGCTGAAACGCTTGGTGCGCGGTTTCCCCGTTCCCGTGCTGTTCAACGATCAATTACTTGAACGCTCATGCGCGCTGGATTGCGGATTGACCTTTGTTAAAACCGAGATTGGCGCAATCTATCTGCATGGCATGGACCAACCCAATGGGGCGCAATATGAGTTCGATGTCTATCTGCAGGGGTTGCCCATTTATACCTCGCACAGCTATACATCGCATCGCCATATCATTCATCTGGATTCTGCCCGTTTTCACGCCCGCTTGCCGGATCGTGACAAGCTGGTCGATGAAACTGATGTCATCAAACGGGTTAAAGCGGTTCTGGCACAAACCATCGAACAGCGCTTTATCCAGATGAAAGCCACTCTCTCTGCCGAAGCGTTCGTTGGTTTTTATGAAATGCTGCAGCATTGGGAACTGCTGAAGTTGCTCAACGATGTGCCTGTAGTGCCACCTGAAGCCTTACGCGAAATCATTGCCTATCCGGTTTGCGATACCGAAGTTTTTGATAATTTCGAGCAGCAACCAGACAAAGCCATGACTCGTGCAGACATAGCGGCTCGCGGTATCGTCTCGATTGATGATGACATCAAGCAAGACGGCGCTGCGCGTTTTATGTTTGCCTGGAGCCGGGATTATTTGCTCTACCACGGTACGTTGGATGAAGACCATTGGCTTCATTCACTGGTTCGGCATCTCAATGATGAAGAACTGGTAATAGAAACGGTCAATGAAAGCCATCAGGCTCAATTCCAAGGTGATTGGTGTTGGGTCTACGTGCGTTTTTGCGAGGCTTACCGAATCCGGCTTGGACAGGATCTTGTTGAAATCACAGATGAAGCTTGCTACCAAGGCCAGGAAAACGCTGATGACATCATTGTGCCCAAGGGCGATTGCTCGGATCAGGTGTTGCAACAAATGGCCAGCTTCAGAAGCGAATACGATGAATTTCAGGAATCGACCTTTGAAAGCGATTCGGATGCCTTCATCGCCTTTGTGGTGGCCAATACCGCCAGCGATCCGGCCAATGCCATGCAACGCTTGTTACCGGATTTTTGCGGCTGTCCTGCACTGTACGGTAAAGCATTCGTGGTGGAGTTGGATCAGCAAGGTAAACTGGCTTCGGTAATGGCGTATCCAGCGGCTCAATCCGTTCAAGCACAAACACCTGCAACTGATAGGTAGCTAAGTCACTTTTATATTAGCGCATTATCCAGCCGAATAATGCGCTCTCCTTCATCACCGCAAATGAAATCAAATTAAAGCTCCATTCATGTATAGTGAAAAATCAACTTTAGACATTCAGCCGCCAGATCCATTAGGGTCGGCGGCTTTTTTGTGCATGGCTTTTTCACGTAGCGTAAAAAAGTAGTTAATATAGTACCTAACCCGCGCGGCCGCCACTCGACGACCCATTGATAGACTGTCGAGTGGCGGCCCATGGAGCATTTATTTGCTCCGGGTTCGCTTCATGTCCTTTTCTCTGCGTAGTAGCCATTTTCTGTCCCAATGGATTTCCGCCTTGCTTCCCGTCGTGCCGCCGCGTTCGCGGGCGAACTTCATCAGATTGCTGCGCGCCTGCCTAGTGTTGCCGGTGCAAACCCTGAACTTGGTGATCGACGATACACTGGCGGTGCGCCACGATCATGCGCACAAAACCAGTCGCCCTGATTTCGTGCAGGCACAATGTTGGGTGACGCTTAGCGTCAGCGTCTTGGGTCACAACAAGGCTAAGTTGGTGCTGCAGATTTTTTCGCGTTTGGTGTCAGACACCGGCAGTCGTAACAAGCTGCCCCTCGCATTAGCCTTGCTGCGGGTCTTGGCACCAACACTGACGGTGCCGACACGGTTGTTATGCGACTCATAGTTCATGCGCGGTCGTTTGGTTTTGCCGTTGCTCAGCCGTGGCATCCAGGTCATTACCCAAGCCCGCATCGATCCCGCCTTGTTTTTGCCGCCCGACATGTCCGGCAGGTCTGGTCGTGGCCGACCGCGGAAGTATGGCCAACGCCTGACGGCGGAGGCGATCACCACCTTGCCGGCGATTGAGTTGTCGCTGACCATCTATGGCAAACGGCAAAAACTGCGAATACGTTCGGCGCTAGCCTTGGCCCGCTTCCTGAAAGGAGCACAGGTGCGGGCCGGCTGGTGCGAGTTTTACGACGACAAAAAACAATCCTGGGCAAAGCCGCGCCTGTTGTTGGTGACTGAAACCGAACTGTCAGATCGAAGCGATGGTCGAGTTTTACGCCCGTCGCTGGTGGATAGAACCCTTGTTCCACAATCTGAAACGCTCGTGGGGGATTTCCAATCTCTGGCAACAATCGCGAACCGCCCTGGGAACCTGGATGCAAATCCGCTCCACCGCCTCCGAGGTTGATTTTCGTCAGTTCTTGAACATAAACCCGCTATCGTCTGTTGATTGGCTCGTTTTAATAATTTTTTATTGTGCCACAGAACTAATCCTAATGAGACTGTTTACCAAAAAGCCTCAGTTTCGGGTAATGCTAACCTCCACTTGTGAATTAGTCCGAACGCTGAAACCAGTCCAATTGTTGATGAAGTGTAACTACCGAACCGATAATAATCAGCGTCGGCGGCGTCATCTCGGCCTGTTCCACACGACTGGGCATATCCGCTATTGTTCCGGTTAAAACCCGCTGGTTTCGGGTCGTGCCTTCCTGAATGACGGCAATGGGGTGATTGGCCGGACAACCGTACTCGATCAGCGATCGGCAGATGGTTGCCAATTCAGCCAGTCCCATATAAATCACAATGGTTTGATTGGGACGAGATAATTGCTGCCAGTCGAGATTGATACTGCCGTCTTTTAAGTGGCCGGTGACAAATGTGCAGGATTGAGCATGATCGCGATGGGTCAGCGGAATGCCCGCATAGCTGGCACAGCCTGCCGCTGCAGTAATGCCAGGCACAACCTGAAAGCTGATCCCTAGTTGTATAAAGGACTCGATTTCTTCACCCCCACGACCAAAGATAAAAGGATCGCCCCCCTTTAATCGGGCTACCCGTTTGCCGGCCAGGGCTAAATCAATTAACAGTTGATTAATCGACTCCTGCGGTAGGCTATGGTTATCCCTCTGTTTGCCGACATAGATTTTCTCGGCGTCTCGTCGGGCCATATCGAGCACTTCTATAGAAACCAGCCTGTCATAAACAATAACGTCTGCCTGCTGCAGCAGACGCAAGGCTTTAAACGTTAATAAATCGGGGTCGCCAGGACCGGCACCTATTAAATACACTTCACCCTCATTTACTGTAGGGTCAGGCTGCTGCAGCTGCGACCGCAGCAGTTCTTCCGCTTCGCTCTGCTTGCCTACAAAAACTAATTCAGCCACAGGCCCTTGTAAAATCTTTTCCCAGAAAACTCTACGCTGACTCGGTTGTGGAATGCGTTGTTTGACCAATAATTTGAATTTTTCAGCCAATTGCACCAACAGGCCAAACGATGCCGGAATGGCACTTTCCACCCTAGCCCGTAAAAGTCGCGTTAATACGGGCGATACACCACTTGAGGATATGGCGACAAGTAGGGGCGAACGATCAATAATGGCCGGGAATATAAAGGAACATAACGCCGGATCATCAACCACATTAACGGGGATTTTCCGCTGATTCGCCAACTTGGAGATCTCTACATTCGTGGAGCGGCAATTGGTAGCGGAAACCACGAGTCCCATGCCGTCGATATCCTCATGCGTAAATGCTTTTTGACGGATAACGATTTGATTTGACTGTTGCATAGCGGCTACCGCGCTACCAATTTCCATAGCAACAACGACGATGTTGGCTCCAGCCCGGAGCAGTAATTCAATTTTTCGCGCCGCAATTTCGCCAGCGCCTACCACCAAACACGTTTGGTCTTTAACTTTTAAGAAAAGAGGAAAATAATCCATAACGCTTTGTTTTACTGCTATGGAACCGAGCAAGTACTTTGATGATAAATCAGCTCTTCGACAGGTCGACCGCCCACCAAATGCTCATCAATGATGCGCTGTAAATTGGTTTCATTGACGTTGTAATACCAGATACCATCGGGTTGCACGCATAGGATGGGGCCGGATTTGCAGGTGGCGAAACAGTGGGTGCGGGTGCGCTTAACCCTGAGTTCGCCTTTATCAATGCCGGCCGCTTTAAATTTCTCCCCCAGGGTTTCGAACAAGGCCTGCGCTTCGCCATTTTCGGTGCAGCGGGGGCCGGTACACACCAGCAAGTGGCGTTTGTAGTCACCCATTTTGGGTTTTTCCGGCATGGGGATGATGTTATCAGTCATGGTGGGTAGGTTCCAGAACAGTTGGGGCGCTAAATTGCGCTCGGTCATCGCGGTAATGTTGTAGGGCTGTGCTGTCGAAGCCTGCTTCGTCAGCGACTAACCATAAGTTGAATAAGGCGTCGCCGTGTTGATCGAGTACCTGAATGCCATAGGCTTGATTCTGTCGGCTCACAAACCAGATCTGCTGGGCCTTGCGCCAGTCGATGTGAAAATGAAAAGCGTCGTTGACGATACTCATCCAGCCGTTTTTGCTTTGCAAATCGGCAGCGTTGATCAGCAATTCCGCTACGGCGCCCGCTTCGCTGCGCACCACGGCGCGTAATTTGCCCCAAGCCTGGAATGATTCCAGCAAACGATTATGGCTGTCCGGGATTGCCCGTTGCGCGCAGAACAGGCCGGCTTGGTCGCCCGGCGTGGACTGGCTGACGGCATCGAGAATGTCCGCCAGCGGTTGCGCGAAGTATGCTGCGGCCTGTTGCAATGTCACCTTGGGCGTGTCGCGCAAATATTGCCGCACACAACCTTTCCAGCCCTCCAAGCCCATGCTCAGCGAACGACCTGCCTGTTCGCCTGCGCGGGTTTCGCCGGTCATGGCGTCATATTTATTGGCATAGCCGCGCGGCGTCACCATCAACCCTGCACGGACGAAGGTGCTGCTGTTGCCGACCAAGACCGTGGTCAACATGCCGATGTCGCAATCGGCCATCTCCACCAAGCGAACAAGCTGGATGTGTTGCCGAGCACGATAACCGGATTTAACGATGGCAACCGGCGTGTCCGGGCTACGATGACGCAGCAATATAGTTTGCGCTTCGACGATATGCTGCGTGCGGCGACCGCTTTTCGGGTTATACAAAGCCACCACGAAATCCCCGCGCGCAGCGCTTTCCAGGCGGCGGGCGATCACCGGCCAGGGCGTCAACAAGTCGGACAGCGAGATCGAACAAAAATCATGGGTCAGCGGCGCCCCGACCAGGGATGCGCAACTCGACAACGCGGTACTACCGGGCACCACTTCCACCTGAATCGGATCATCCGGCGTCCAACCACTGTCCAGCAGCAGTTCATAAGTGGGTCCGGCCATGCCGTAAACGCCGATGTCGCCGGACGACACCATAGCGACGATCTTGCCCTGCTTGGCATGTTCATAAGCTTCGATACTACGATCCAGTTCTTCGGTCATGCCTTTTTTGATGACTTCCTTGCCATCGAGCAAGTCTTGCACCAGTTTGATGTAGGTGCTGTAACCAATCACCACATCCGCTTCCGCAATCGCTTGGCGAGCGCGAGCAGTCATGTGCTCATGCGCGCCGGGGCCGATACCCACCAGTAAAATTTTGCCTGCTTTTGTCATTTAATTCTCGCTATCGAAACGGTGGCGTTCTTGCCGTCCACACCGCAATATTTATGTTTCTCGACCAGTAAATTCGTCAGCTCGGCATTGGCCGCTTTCAGTGCCGCCGCTTCCGCCACCGCCGGTGTACCCATGTATTTCATGACCACCTCGGATGGATTCAGTACCGGGATGCTGGCCAATGCCTCAGCCGGGTAAAAATACAGCGGCCAACGGTGTAGTTGGGCCAGTTGTAACAGGGCTGCTTCGTCGTTTTTTTTGTCGATGCTGGCCAAACCGGCTACCGCTGACACGTCCAGCCCGCATTGCCACAAAGCCTGAGCCAAGGCTTGCCGTAAGGTTTCCAGGCTGGCATTGCGGTCGCAACCCATGCCAATCATGACTTTCATACGCTTACGCTTGATCCCTGGGCGGCCTATACACCACCAGTCGCTCAGCCAGTTGTTGCCAAACAGCCGGATCGATTGCCCGGTGTGTGACCCATAGAATCGACCGGTATTGTTCAGTGTTGACGTCCTCAAAGCGCTGGAACAGATGAATATTGGCCGGTAACGGCGATGGCCGCGTCCACCAATTTGAACTACCGGCTTCTTGCACGAAGGCAATCGGCAGTTGATTGACCACGTCCGCTGACACACGCGTGATGTTAATCTTAGGGGCTTCCACTTGCCAGCCCAGTTCGCGGCCCAAAATGTCCACCGGAATGGTTTTGCCCACATCCGATGCGGTGGTCAGCACCGGCGTGGCATTTAGCAACGCGGCGACTTTTTGGGCATAAGCATTGGCACCGCCGACATGGCCGGATAGCACCGGAATCACGAATTCGGCGGCATCGTCTATCACCAGCACACCGGGATCTTCATCCTTGGATTTAAGATGCGGCGCAATCAGCCGTACCACCGCACCCAGCGACACCAGAAAAATAATTTGGTCGTAGGATGCGAACAACTCACCGATTTGCGCGCTCAATGCCCCCTGATAGACCCGGCGCGGATTGGCAAAATCACCCAAATGCTTGGCTTGTTTCTCCGACACCACCACCTCCGCTTCGGGGAGTTGTGGCGCCAGGCGAGTGGCAATCCCGGCGCCGTGTTTGGTAATCGCCACCAGCGCGACACGCACTTCATTCATCGATTGAGTCCTTTTTCTTGCGGCAACCGCGTTGCATTTCGCTGCGCTGACGGCCTGGGTTTTTGATGATCAGTAACGACAGATAATTGACCTTTTGCCCCTCAAGGCTGGCGATGTCGTGCACCATGCGTTCTTCCGGCGCCCCGGCTTTTTCCACGAACCAGCCATGAGCCAGCAAATCGCGGCGGCGCAACAGATCGATGATGTCGTCCAGCAGCGGTTTGACCTTGAGCAACACCAAGGTATCGAAGTCGCTCAGCATGCGCTCGATCTGCGCGATACCATATCCCGCCGGTACTATGGCGATGGTGTCATCGACATCCGCCAACGGTTCGCCACTGCGCGCCGCAGCGGCATGAAATGACGACACCCCCGGCACTACTTCGACTGTAACTTCCGGCTGTAAGGCACGAACACTGCGTTGCAAATGGCCGAAGGTGGAATAGGTTGATGCATCGCCCTCCACCAGAAACAACACATCCTCGCCGCGTTGTAATATTGCCAACACGGTTTGTGCTGCATCCAGCCAGTAACGGGCCAGAATCTCGGCATCGTGAGTCATCGGAAAATGCAGCTCGCTATGTTCGGCACGCAGTTCCAGGCCGGCGCGCAAGGCTATGTCCAAGGCATAACTGTCGCTGTTTTTTTTGCGCACCGGATAAGTCCAATGGCCCGGACCGGTCAGTAAATCCCAGGCGCGGCGAGTAATGAGCCCAGGATCGCCTGGACCAAGGGAAACGCCGTAGAGGGTGCCGAGTTTAGGGGCTGTTGCCATTTTGTCATAATCCCTTTGAAAATCGATTGGCGAGCCATATTGATTGAGTTTTCAATCAAACGATAACTAGCGAATGCCACGCCAACTGCTTACAGATACCCACTGGGAAAAGCTAAAAACGATTATGTTGAGTTTCAGCATTTACGACAAACCCGGTCTTCGGCAAACGGTCGAAGGGATTTTTTATCGCTTGCGTGTTGGCTGCCCTTGGCGAGACTTGCCCGTCGCTTTTGGCAAGTGGAATGCCGTTTACAAGCGCTTCAATGCCTGGTCACTGCAAGAAAAGCTGAGGGGTATCTTTCAGGCGCTAGTGATTGAGCCTGATTTGGAATGGCTATTTATTGATGGCAGCATTATTAAAGCCCATCAACACAGTAGCGGCGGCGCCCATGAAAATCCAACAGCCATCGGGAAATCGGTCGCAGGCAACACGACCAAAATCCATATGGCGGTTGATGCCGGTGGACTTCCCATCCAGTTCTCGATTACGGGGGGCGAAGTACATGACTGCAAAGAGGCGCCGGAATTTGTGGCCAAGCTCCCCCAGGCGGGCTACATGATTGCAGACAAAGGGTATGACAGCGAGCCGTTACGAATTCAAATTCGAGACCAAGGCACAGTCCCCATCATCCCAAGAAAACAAAATTCAATAATCGGGAATGAGGAAATGGACTGGTGTCTCTATAAATATCGCCACCTCGTTGAAAACGTATTTGCGCGACTGAAACATTTTAGAGCTATTGCCACCCGATATGACAAACTAAAACGCAATTTTGAAGGTGCTATCGCCCTGGCTTGTGCATTTATATGGTTACCGATGTGAAACGGCAACAGCCCCTAGTGTTCATCTTGACCGCAGGTTTTGGGCTGTAAAGGATGAGTGGCCGATACGATCCACACTGGATTTTCGGCCTGCATGCGATGCATGGCCAGAATCGGGCTACTACGGGAAGCTTGAATCTGGCAGACGTCCCAGTCTGCGCCGAGCTGTTTCAGGGTCTCGACGGCGGTGGACAGGTTCTCCAGCGTGACGAAATTCATCACCAGCCAACCCGCCGGGCGCAAACGCCCTAAACACAAGGCGATCAGTTCGGCCAATTCCCCGCCGGAACCGCCGATGAATACCGCATCCGGATCGCGCCAGGTGTCGAGAAATTGCGGCGCCTTGCCCTGCACGAAGCTGTAATTGTTGATGCCCCAGGAAGCCTGATTCTGTTCCACATTAGCAATATCATCGGCGTTTTTTTCGATGGCAAATACATGCCCGTCCGGACACAAGCGCGCGGCCTCCAGACCCACCGAGCCGGAGCCGGCGCCGATGTCCCAGACAATACTGCTTCTTGTCAGCTGCATGCGGGCAAGCGATACCGCCCTCACTTCGCGTTTGGTGATCAGACCTTTTTCAGGCTTGCGCTGCTGAAAGCTGTCGTCGCTGACCCCGAACAGTACCGGTGCGGGCACAGCCGCTTTGCGTTTCAGAATGACTACGTTGGGATCTCGATAGCTGTTTTGGGCCACCTCAGCGATGGTCAGCCAGGCGCTGACGCGCTGTTCCGGTTGCTTTAGGGCTTCGGCAATCGCCATTTCGAACACATCGGCCAAGCCTTCGATTTGCAATAAGCGGGCGATACGCGCCGGGGTGTTGTCCGGGCTGGTCAATATCGCCAGCAAATCGTGTTGGCGGCAGCGCTGAGCCAATTCGTACAAGCCATGCTCCGGCGTGGCCCCGCGCAGCCATTCACCGGCATCCTTACTGTGGATCGAAGCGATAGCGGCGGCTTGCCAAGACAATTTCAACTCGGCAAAGGCCAATTGCAGGGTGCTCAGATTGGGCAGGATACGCACACGGCTGGATTCCAGTTTGCCGGCCAGAAACCCGGCGATGCCGTGACACAAGGGGTCACCAGTGGCCAGTACCGCGACCGCTTCATTGCGTGCCAACGCGGCATTGATCCAGTCCGGCACTTGTTTGAGTTGCCCGGTTAAGTCGTAGTGTCTAGCTTCAATGATGTCATCAGCCAGCGTTGCCAGCAGACGGCTACCGGCGATGACATGCTTGGCTTCGCGTAATACCTGCAAGGCCTCCTGGCTCAGGCTGGCGACGCCGTTGTCGAGTACGCCGATAAAACTGCACATCGCTTGCATGATCAATTCCTTCCGGCTTCGGCCAGTTTGTTGCCATCGAAATCACACACCAGAACACTGATGTGAAAACGGCCGGGATAACGGTTTTCCAAGGTGGCGATGACTCGGTTAGCCAGTTCGACATGAAATTCGTATTCCAACCCCAACTCGGCCATGCATTCGGAGGCGTAGCGAGCGGTTTCCTGGGCGGCGATGGCGTCGCACACATCGTCCGGCGCACCGATGCTTCGGGCAATATCGGCGACCAGTTCCACATCGACTGGGGCGCGACCGGCATGAGTAATGGTTTCACCCTGGGCCATTTTGGTCAGCTTGCCGACCATGCCGCCGATGATGATGTTCCGAATCCCGCAACGAGCGGCGGCGTCCAGTGCGGGTGTTAGAAAGTCGCCCATTTGCACGAAACAGCTTTCATCCAGCTCGGGCAATTCGCGCATCACGAATTTCTCGGTGCGGCCGCCGGTCGTCAGTACCACGCTAGCCTGACCCTGATTGGCCGCCACTTCCACGCCTTGCACCACGCTAGCCCGAAATGCCGCCGTGGAATACGGATGCACAATCCCGGTCGTACCTAAAATCGAAATGCCGCCGATAATGCCCAAACGATAGTTCAGGGTTTTTTTCGCCATCTCTTCGCCGCCCGGCACCGAGATTGTTACCTGTAAGCCTCGAGTTTTTAGCGCTTCGGCGGCGATCAGACGGATGTTATCTTCGATATTTTTTCGCGGAACCGGATTGATGGCCGGACCGCCGACCGCCAGCCCCAAACCAGGCCGAGTGATCAGGCCTATGCCTTCGCCGCCTTGCAAGACGATAGTGTCTGGTTGTTCTATCCACATCACATCCGCCGTCACCCGAGCGTGATGGGTGCAGTCTGGATCGTCGCCGGCGTCTTTTTCGATGACAGCATGTGCTCGGTCGTTCTGTACAAAGCTTTCTTCGACTTTGAACGCCACGTCTTGTCCGTTGGGCAGCACGCAGTCGATAGTGTCCGGCACGCGCCCATTTAGCAAACCCTGCACTGCCGCCCGTGCAGCTGCCGCCGAACAGGCGCCGGTGGTGTAACCCTGGCGGGTACCTTTGGGTTTGCGTTCCGGCATTGCCATGCTATCAGCCGTTTTTCTGCCGGGTTTCCGCCAAGCTCAGTAAGGCATGAATCGCCGCGACGACCAAGGTCGAGCCGCCTTTACGTCCACGGGTGATGATCCATGGCACATCGTGTAATTCGGCGAGTAAATCCTTGGATTCCGCTGCCGAGACAAAGCCGACCGGCATGCCGACGATCAGCGCCGGTTTAATGCCGTCTTCTTTGATCATCCGCAATACTTCCAACAACGCGGTGGGTGCATTACCGACGGCGACAATGCCGCCGTCGAGTAAACCCAGGCGCTGCGCTTTACGCATGGCTTGCACCGCACGGGTGCTGTTGATTTGTTTGGCCGCGGCTATGACATCCTCGTCGGCAATGAATTGATGGGTTTCGATTCCGAAGTGGGCCAGACGCGGCTTCGATAGGCCGACGCAAATCATTTCCACATCGGCGATGATCTGCGCACCGCCGAGTATTGCCTGAATACCGGCTGCGACCGCATCGTCGGAAAATTCGGTCAGACCATTGAATTCAAAATCGGCGGTGGCGTGTATCATGCGTCGCACCACCTGCCACTGACCATCACTGTAACCGTGGCTGCCCACTTCGTGATCGACGATGGCAAACGAATCGTGCTCGATCTGTTGTCCGGCCTGGGTGAGTTGTTCGGTTTGAATGTTGTGGCTCATAACCTGCTCAATGATGGTGGTGGTGATGCTCGGCCTGTTCCCGGTACTGGCAGCCGTCGCATTCCAGCATTTTCGGTGCCAACGGATCGGTCGCTTCCGTGACGCGTTGCTCCAATAATTTAAAAACCGCAGGATCAAAACCAAAATAAGTACCGGAACCGAACGCAATCTGCGGATATTGGCTTTTCAACCGTTCGATTTGCTTGCCGATGCGTTCTATCAGCAGGCCGGTGAACAGGTAATAGGGCAAAATGGCAATTTGCGTCATGCCCAGACGCACCTGACGTTGCACTGCCGTTTCCAGACGTGGATGGGTAATCCCGGTAAAGGCGATGTCGATCAATTCGTGCTCGGTAACCTCAAACAGCCAACGCGCCAGTTTCGCCAGTTCGCCGTTGGCAACCTTGTCCGATGAGCCACGGCCTAAAATGATCACGCCAGTGGTTTTCGGGTCCGGCATCGCCAGTGATTTAAGCGCTGATTTGAGCTGTTTTTGCAGGATGACCAACAAGGTTTCGTTACTGCCTAGATGCGGCGCATAGATGAATTCGACGGTTGGAAATTTTTCGCGGGCTTCCTCGATATGCTCGGGGATCTCCATCTTCACATGCCCGGCGGCACTGATGATCAGCGGCACGACAATCACTCGGCTGGATCCTTGCGCGGCACGGCACAAACCTTCTTCCAGCAGCACGTCGGCCAGTTCGATGTAACATAAGTCGATGCGCCAATCGGGGTGCTGTGCCTGCCATTGTTGTTGAAATTCGCGAATTTCATCGTTACCGGCCTGATTACGTGAACCGTGGCCGACCAGAAGGATGGTGGTTGTCATGCTTGCTCCTCGGGATTTGGCCGTTCGGCACGGCGAAAACGATGGGTAAAACCGGCATCATAAAGTTTGGATTTTTTTAACTCGGGCCAATGACGGGCGCCCAGCGTTGGACTGACCACGATCATCGCCTGGCTGTTAATTTTGGCGGCCCGGCAGCGTTCGCGAATATCAGCAAGCGTGCCGCGGATAATCAGCTGCTCATCCGGCCAACTGGCTTTGTGGACCACCAATACCGGTGCATCATCCGCCCAACCTGCGTCTTTTAATTCGCGTTCGATCGTGGGCAACAAGGTAATCGATAAAAACAGGCACAGCGTGGTGTGATGGCTGGCCAATTCTTGCAAGGATTCACCGTCCGGCATCGGCGTGCGGCCTTCAACGCGGGTTAAAATCACGGTTTGCGTGACTTCCGGCAAGGTCAGACTTTCCACCGCGCAAGCCATCGCGGCGAATGCCGACGAGACGCCCGGCACTACTTCGACGGCAATGTTGGCCGCATCCAGCGGTTGCACCATTTCGATTAATGCGCCATACAAGCCAGGGTCGCCGGTTTGCAGGCGAATCACGATTTTTCCAGGCCCGGCTTGTTCGATCAGCCAGTCGGTAATCTGCTCCAGGGTCATATCCTTGGAATCTTTGATCACGCAAGTGTCAGGCGCCCATTGCGTCGCGGCGGCTTGTACCAGCGAACCGGCGAACAAAATGGCGTCAGCCTTGGCGATTAAGTCGCGGCCTTTGACGGTGATTAGATCGGGGGCACCCGGACCTGCGCCGACAAACCAGACCTTCTGCTGATTAGGCTGAATAGAGTGAGCGCTCATAGAAAAAATCCAGCCGCAACCTGCGGATTGAATGGGAAATAGTTATGCAGATAAGACCCTTGCAGCGAACCCACCCGGTAAAAGTTTTCGCTGCGACTACGATTGCGTTGCGGCTTCGATTCGGTGAACGGCTGCAGTGTCGTTTCCAGTTGCGAGTGATGAAAACTGTGGCCGCGAATTTCGCCTTGTTCTAGCTGCAAACTGTGCATGCCCAGATTCACCAAGCGTTTTTGCATCTGCGCGCTGCCGGGTAGTAATCCTGCCATTGCTGCCGCATGGCCGTCTTTATCGGTCAAGCGTTCCAGCAAATATAAAAAGCCGCCACATTCGGCGTAAATCGGCTTACCGGCTTGATGATATGCATGCAGAGATTGTTTCATGGCAACATTATCGGCCAATGTTTGAAGATGCAGCTCCGGGTAACCGCCGGGCAGATAGAGGCTGTCTGCTTCGGGTAAGGCATGGTCGGCCAGAGGCGAGAAAAAAGTCAGTTCAGCGCCCATGGCTTGCAAACAATCCAGATTGGCTTGATAGATAAACGAAAACGCCGCATCGCGAGCCACAGCGATAAGCTTACCGGCCAGTAACGGTCGTGGCGGCGTCGTGACGATCGGGAAGAATGCGACCGGCTCCGACAATCGGCACGGCGCAAGACTGCTTAGCAATTCGGCGGCGCGTGTCAGACGAGCATCAAGGTCGCCGATTTCGTCGGCCTGTAATAAGCCTAAGTGCCGAGACGGCAAACCGACCGCGTCATCTTTCGCCATGGCAGCCAGCAAGGGCATACTTTCCGGCAATGCCTCTTCCAGCAGTTTGGCATGACCAGGACTGCCGACTTTGTTGGCGATGACACCGGCAAACGGCAAGTTGGCTCTGTAATGGGCTAAGCCATAAGCCACTGCGGCAAAAGTTTGTGCCATGCCGCCCGCATCGATGACAACGGCCACCGGCACATTTAACGTTTGCGCTAAATCGGCGCTGCTGCTATCGCCGTCGAACAAGCCCATGACACCTTCAATCAAGATGATGTCCGCTTCGGCTGCCGAGTTATAAAGCATCTCACGGCAATGCGCTTCGCCCATCATCCATAAATCCAGCTGATAAACCGGCTGTCCGCAAGCAAAGCTCAATATTTGCGGATCGATAAAATCCGGTCCGGTTTTGAACACGCGTACCTTGCGGTTTTGCTGGCGATGGTAATAGGTCAAGGCTGCGGTGATAGTGGTTTTGCCCTGACCGGAGGCCGGGGCGCTGATAAACATCGCCGGGCAATGACGTGCTGCAGTGGCATTCATCATTAAAACGTAACTTTACGCAACAATCGGCCCGATATGGCGCCTAAGGTCAGCCAGAAAATAGCGTTGTTGATGGATGTCAACACCACAAAATGCTGTTGTAAGGCTTCGGGCGCTAAAGCCTGGGCAACCTCCGGATGCGGTGCGCCGATCAGATGCGGTAAGGCCAGTAAGCCAGCTCCGCCGATTTGCAGCCAGCGCGGTTTGGTCAAAAACAGACCAAACAAGCCAATCGCGGTAGCGGCGGCCGTAAAAAGCCACCACGCTTGGCGACTATGTAATTCGGCGCTGTCGGTGCCGGGCAACTCCGGCGGCAAGCCCAATGATGGCGCGACAAAAAATACCAAATAACCGGCCAAACCCCAGCCGAGTCCGTACAGGTAACCGCGTTGATCCCGCCAGTACAGGGCGGCACTGATAAACAAGGCAAAGCCGAAGCCGGTCAGGCCATTGAATAGCAAGGTAAAGCCATTACGTTGCCAGCCGTCCATCGGTTGCCAGTCATGCACATGCTCAGCCGATGGTGTTTCGAATTGTTCGGCAGCCAAAATCAAGGGCGAGGTTTGATAATGTTGCAGCACGCTGAGCAACAAGCCGCCCAATAGTCCAGTCAGCAGCGAAACTACGACCAGCTTACGAAAATCAGCCATATTAATGGCAAGGAAATGCTGCGCTGTGACGTCCGTCGTGGGCGGCGTTATGTAGATAGTTATTGGCATCCTGCACGAAACCCAGACCTAAAACGATGGTCAAGCCCAAAACAACAGCACTCAGGCCGGGCAGGATTTTTGAGGAAGAAAGGGTGGTAGATGCTGCGAGTGTTTTCATGGCTGTCTGTTCCGAATACGGTGGACGGAATAACAGAGGGGAAGACAAACCAAAAAAACACCGATTTGACAGATCGCCCTCCGCAATACTGTTGACTACAGTTTTAGGCCTGTCTCCGGGCTCGTGACGAATCACCTACCGTTGCGGGGGCAGCGTCGGCATTTAACCGACTTCCAGTTTCACCCGCGAAAAGCGGGAACCTTAAAACCAGTGGCGATTATATGCCGCAGCTAGTCATAGGGCAAATGAAATGTATCGTTCTGTTCTTTATCGTGTTCACGATCACTGGAATCCGCATTTACGCTCCGGTTTTGATTGTGGAAAAGTCCTCGTTTACGGGCAAATTCTAAGATTTTCGGCTCGCGGGTTTCGCAATATTTTTTCAATACCCCGGCTCAGTCGATCCATTTTTTTGAATCAGAACTTCCGATGGAGCGTCCACCAGCAGCGACGATTTCATCCTCCGTGAACCGTCGCTTCGATTCTTCGAAATCCGCCTTATTTAACGACTCTTTGGCTAACGCGCGCGATATGCGGTGGCATTTTTCATCGATTGGCTCGTTATCCACCCAGTCAATCAAGTACTGAATCCCTCGCACCACCCCCAAACTAGGCCACCGACAGTAACGGTATGGTTAGCAAACAGCCGATTCATAACAATGCCCCCAATAACCAAAGCGATATGAGCGAAGAAAAATGATTTTGAAACGTACTTAATTAGACCCAACTCCAATTACGGCTCCATTTACCGTGGGCAAAGCCTCTGATAAGCAGAAAGAAGTTAGAAGAATTTCGGGATCATCAATTCTGCAAGACATGCAAAAAGCCTAGCGTTATCAACTTGGCAGTCCACATATCGAAAAAAGAATCGGCTGTTGAAGAAGCCAATTGATTTGAACAATACCAGACCATATCAGTCGGGAGCTCCGGAGCTTTGTGACCCAAAACGGGTCACTTTGCGACCGGGACATTTGAGCATTACCTGCCTAGCATATCGACAACAGCCGTTAATCAACTAAGAGGCGTCTATGTCAACACTGGATGAAGATCTTGCCCGATTAAATTTCGAATATCTCATGCTAGCCCGGGAATGCGCCCGCAGCAACCCGGCAGAAACAGCATGGCGATTTGGCTTGGATAAAGACCGCATAGAAAAACTCGCAGAAATGACTTTGGAGCATCTTCGGGAACAAGCTGAAAGTAGCCGAGCAGTCATTCAATTGTTGCCGGTCTTCGTTCCAAGTGGCCTTGCCATGGGCACCTACGTGGAATTATTTCAACCTTGTATTCCGAGATGGACAAATGAAGACAGTGCCATTTAAAAAAGCATCAGATTTCGCCAATTACCTGGTTTTAGCCGAACAATTGATTCAGCTTGGCGCTCGTCCTCCCATCGTGAGTCAACTTTGTCGGTTGTCACGCCAACAGAGTATCGACTTGTATAAATCAGTAAAAGGATACCCGCCCAAACAAGGCATGCTTCCTCATGATCATCAATGGGTCATTCAGTCAACCAATCGCAATATTCACGCGTCGCTATTTTTAGGCATTCTCGATGATATTCGGCGGCGATTATCAATTCAGCATTCTTCAGCTCAGGCCTTGGTTGACGCCTATAGCATTTACAAAAACATCGCATCGAAAATATTAACCGAGCCAAAAGGAATATCTCCTGCAGCACAACAGTTCACGTTAGACATAAACAGAGCGTGGTCTTTAATGAGCATGCTCTTGGCCGGCGATTTGATATTCACTGTTTGCGCATATTGCAGCGCGCGCCACCTCAGCATGATTCACCCTGACGCAACCTTCAGCCAATGCCCAATATGCAATGTTTGGACCGATCGTTCAGGAAGACGACGCTGGGTTTCTGCAAAGTCAAAAAAACCAATTTGAACACATCCATTGCCGCCTCGAGACCATCCATTCGCTACTAAGGAGAAGTCGCATGCATATTACTGTCATTACAGCCACTGATTCCCAAATACCTCAGCCCTTACATGGCAAAAACCTGGCTCGTCTCGCACGCGAGTGCTTTGCCAATCATCAAATATTGACCATTGATTTTAAGGGCGTCCGCACAATTACCCAGGGATTCTGTCGGGAATTATTTTTTCCTCTGATTACTGAGTTTGGCGCCGATTTTTTGAAATCGAAACTCATGGTCATTAATTTGAATGACGCCAATGAAAAGCTGATGCAGTCTGCTTTTAAAAACTTGGACGACTATTTCGACAAACTTTCAGAGGTCAATCACCAAGGGTGCGACGAAGAGGTTTTCGATATGAACCAAACCTGGCTGATCAAGGCCAGGGAAATCGCGCGGGAAAATCCAGTATTGACGGAATTGGTGCTGGGAATTACGGATGACGCCATGCGAACAGCACTCGGTCATTTGTCTTTGGAGGACATTCAGTTTATCGCTCGCTCCAATTGGCTTTGCTTTACTCCACGGTTTTCCAGTCAGTTCCTGATGAACATCAATAAAGAACAGCCGCCGATAGTGGAAGCCATGCTTGGTTTAACCGGCTCAATCTGCTGAGAGGGTGGTCTATGCTGAAAAAATATCAACAGCAAACGTTAGCCATTGAACTGCTGAAACGCCATGCCAAGGTGAAAATCGTGCATCAAGTGACCGGCATTCCCATCAAGCCATTAAGACAAACCTATCGACAATTGCATGGACGTTCGCCCAGCCGAGGTTCAATCAAGTTTTCAACACGCGGGTTGACTGGAAGTAGGCGCAAATATAAAGACGTTACGCTGTTTGCGGTTTGCTATCGGGCGGCTGCAAGTAAGTTGGTCGATGATCAAATTCAAACAGTGATAACCGCATTTGACGCCTATAAACATTCCTACCCATTCGGAAACCTCGATTTTTCAGCGGCATGGGTTGTGTCTGAGGACATCAAGGATAAAAAAGTGCAGGTCTCAACATGTCCACATTGTCGTGCCTGGGTACTGTTGAACGCAAGAGAAGATCTGGTTGAACGCTGTGGCGTATGTAACAACTCTTTGTAATCAGGGTATCCAGTGAATATTGAATCCGAGCAAAATTCGACGGCAAAAGAAAAGGAATTCCTGAAAATTAACGACATGGTTGAAAAATTAGGTGTGACTCGGACCCAATTTTGGCGAATGAGGAAGGCTGGCGATGTTCCACCTCCAGTAATTCGAAATCCACAAATGTGGCTTGCAAGCCAAATTAAAGAATTTTATGAAAGGAGGGTAAAGAAAGAAGATGTCGGAACACTTTGATGCTTTAGAGATGCATTCAATCCTTGGTTGTCGTTGGGTGCCGTATGTTTTTCGATCAAGCACGAAATTTTTTTTCGGTTTTGAGTGAAAAACAAAGTGACCATAAAAGTGACCACGCAATAAAAAAGGGCTTAGATATTTCTATCTAAGCCCTTGATTTATTTGGCTCCCCCGGACGGGCTCGAACCGCCGACCTAGTGATTAACAGTCACCCGCTCTACCGACTGAGCTACAGGGGATTAATTTCGGTAATTTACTCAAATGGCGCGCCCGGAGAGATTCGAACTCCCGACCGCACGGTTCGTAGCCGTGTACTCTATCCAGCTGAGCTACGGGCGCTTATCTGAGCCGCTTATTGTCTTATTTTTGTTATTCTTTGTCAAACTTTAATTTAGTGGCGGAGAGAGAGGGATTCGAACCCTCGATGCGCTTTTGGCACATACTCCCTTAGCAGGGGAGCGCCTTCGGCCTCTCGGCCATCTCTCCTATAACTTAATCAGCCTTCCGTACTCCCTGCTTCAGACTGCTCTTTCTTAATTCTCTCGTAGATTTCTTCCCTATGAACAGATATATCTTTTGGTGCGTTTACGCCAATTCTAACTTGATTTCCTTTTACCCCGAGAACTGTAACAGTCACATCGTCACCAATCATCAAGGTCTCTCCTACTCTACGAGTCAAGATAAGCATACTATCTCCCTACACTATTAATGCGCTTTGTTACTGCAACATACTCGAACCGACGATTATATCCGTTTTTGAGAAAAAATAAAGATATATTTGCTAGCCATAAAGAAAAGCATACGAACAGCTAGGACGTCAGAATAAACAAATCCGTGCGTTTTTCTGAACTATCCCTTAGACAACCACTCATGGCGCATTGCATCCAGACTCTGCATCAACTCATCTAATGCTTTAACCGATTCCTTGTGTAGAGGATGAGCATGATTGTGAACCGGGTGCTTGGTGTCGTTCATTAGTTCATCAATGAAACGCTCTGCTTCCATAATATCTTGTGGAAGCGAATCTGATTTTTCGGCCATCTGAAATAACAAACAGGTTTATGGTAATTGGCGCATAAAAAAGCCCACGATTAAGTGGGCTTCGTCCGGTGTTATTTTTATGTTTTTTGGACGCCTGTTATCTGTGATAGCAGGTTAATAGCTTGCGCTTTTATTATTGTTGTACCGTTACACGGTCGCATTCCCTCCCCCAATAGATACGAAGCTTTTCAGCTCGTATTGACCTAAGTCAAGGTGGGCGCATTCTAGTGCACTTAAATCGCTTTGTCCAGAAAAAGTGCGACGATTTGTCGCAACCTTAAAACACCGACATGTCAGACTTTCGGCAATGGGCCAAACAGATGCGTTTTTACCGTTATCATTCTCCGCGCCGTCAGCTCCTGGCTGGTCGACCATTCGCGTTTCGATGAGTTATGGTTTCGCCAAAAATGCAACATAGCCTGAAACCGGCTTCCCAGCACTAAATCGACGCGAGATACCAATAATCCCTAAAGCCGGGTTATGATTTGCCGTCGAATCCCGGTATTAAGCAGAGTACATATTCGACTACACAAAGCCAGCGGGTTCCAATACTGGACTGAACGTCTGGATACTCGTCGCTTTAGCTTAATCCCCAGGATTCGTCATTCCAGAAAATGGCAGCCGCTAGACCGAGCAGCGAACTCGTTACAGCCGCTTGCTTTATAAATCAACCTTTCAGCCGGGTGCCGGAAAGGTTGATAGCCAAACCTAAATGTAAATCGGAATAGCTCGAAAATAGTGATCACTGCCTGTCGATGCTCTTGTCCCGGCTAGCATGATGGAGTTTATGATTTAGAGGATGCGGCTAATCTGGATTTTTTACATTAAACCTGCTGTCTCGCAGCTAATCAAAACAACGGAACAACCATGAACGATTTACCTAACTGTCCAAAATGCGGCTCTGAATACACTTATAACGACGGCACCATGAATATTTGCCCGGACTGCGCCCACGAATGGTCGAACGATGCCGCCGGTGACAGCGAAGAGGAGACGAAAGTAGTCAAGGACGCCAACGGCAACCTGCTGCAAGACGGCGATACCGTCACCGTGATTAAAGACCTGAAAGTGAAAGGCTCTTCACTCGTTGTCAAAGTCGGCACCCGAGTTAAAAACATCCGCCTGGTGGACGGCGACCACGACATCGACTGCAAAATCGACGGCATCGGCGCGATGAAGTTGAAATCGGAATTTGTGAAAAAAGTCTGATCCCAGCTAATAATCGCAAAACGTGTGCAGCTCATTCACCCGGCCCTAAATACCGTTCGCCTCAACGCCGTTGAAGATACAGAGTTTACCAAAGGCCGCACCAACCTCGGCTTCGACGAGCTCGGCCCAAACGGAATATCCGTGGTAAAAAGGGCCGGATTACCAAGCCGATTGCCCCCTGCCACCCGCGACTCACAGACACCTGCCGAAGCGGCCTGAACCCGCTTCGGCATTTTGATATCCGGAGCCCCCCCCTCAACAACTAGGGGCTTCCAAACTGCTTCGCCGGCTCATTCCGCATTCCAGACAACAGCCGGATTGAATACTTTCACATAATGGGTGCTATCATATAGCCCGTGCAACGCTGCACCTTCTGCTCCCTTCAACAACGACGTTGAAAATAGGCTGATCAACTTCAGCCAAGCTGTTTATTCGTCTGTTGTGCCTTGCCTTCGCTCGTTTCAGGACACCCACACTTCATGAGTAAATAAGCCCTTTTCAAGGGGAGCAATAGCTTGTACATACAAGCTACTTGATACGAATTTCCGACGCTCGATCCGGCCAGCGGAATTCATTTTATCCTCCACTTTTCAAAGGTAAGTTATGTCCTCGAGCAAACTCAATCTTTTTAGCTTTACCGGCAAAATGCAGATTTTGCACATGAGCTGGCTGGCGTTTTTCATCAGCTTTGTGGTGTGGTTCAACCATGCACCGCTGATGTTGGCGATTGCCGAGAGCCTTAAACTCAGCCAAGCCGAAATTAAAACCATCCTGATATTAAACGTGGCATTGACCATCCCTTCGCGGATTGCCATCGGCATTTTAGTGGATAAATTTGGCCCCAAACGCACCTACTCAAGCTTGTTGGCGATCAGCAGCATTCCCTGTTTCATGTTTGCCGCCGCCGCCGACTTTCAGCAATTGGCCCTGGCGAGATTTTTAATGGGTTTTGTCGGCGCCGGCTTTGTCATCGGAATCCGGATGGTAGGCGAATGGTTCCCGGCCAGACAACTGGGTGTTGCCGAAGGCATCTACGGCGGCTGGGGCAATTTCGGCTCGGCGGCTGCCGCCATCGCCCTACCGTCATTGGCCTTGGCATTCGGCGGCGAAAACGGTTGGCGTTATGCGATTGCCTGCACCGGTATCATCGCTTTGCTTTATTCGGTGATTTATTTTTTCAGCGTCAGCGATACGCCTAAAGGTTCGACGTATTTCAAACCCAAGAAAGCCGGCGCCATGGAAGTCACCAGCATCTGGGATCTGTTCTTCTACATCCTGATGACCATTCCCTTGTATGCAGCGTTAAGTTTGCTGACCTGGAAACTGTCGCCGACCGGCATGCAGCTGTTATCCGGTGACACTACCATCGGCCTTTACATCGGGATTTGGCTATTGTTTCTCTACAACTTGTACAAAATCGTGCACGTTAATCAAGAACATCTCACCCAACCTATTGAACCGATACACCAATACAAGTTTAAGCAGGTCGCCATTCTGGATCTAGCATACCTGGTGACCTTCGGCTCCGAACTCGCCGTCGTGTCGATGCTGCCGCTGTTTTTCCACGAAACCTTCAAACAGACCGGCATTACCCCGGTGCAAGCGGGCTTATTGGCATCCAGCTTCGCGTTCATGAACCTGGTCGCCCGGCCTGGCGGCGGCTGGCTGAGCGATAAATACGGGCGAAAATTGTCGTTGAGCGTGTGTGTGATCGGTTGCGCATTGGGCTATGCCGCCATGTCGCAAATCAATTCGGCATGGCCGATTGCCCTGGCGTTTGCCGTGACCTTCTTATGTTCATTTTTCGTCCAGGCCGGATGCGGCGCCGTCTACGCGATGGTGCCCTTGATCAAGCGCCGCATGACCGGGCAAATCGCCGGCATGGTCGGCGCTTACGGTAATGTGGGCGGCGTCACCTTTCTAACAGTCTTGTCGTTCGTCACACCGGAAGCCTTTTTTCTGACCATCGCCGGTACTGCTGTCGTAGTTGCGCTGGCGGTGCAATTTATCGAGGAACCCGCCGGCCACATGGCCGAAGTGATGGAAGACGGCAGCGTGGCCATGATCGAAGTGGTTTAACCGGCAAAGCATCCCGGCGTCATCCGCCGAAGTATCGTTTTAGTAATTTTTAATATTGAGTTATTTAGAGGAATACCCATGATCGAAGCATTATTAGCCGTCCTAGCCTTGACTTTAATCGTTTGCTGGCGTTGCGCTTGCCAGGCATCAGATAGCGAACGCCACGCAGCGCAACAACTCCCCCAATCCAAAAGCCACCCTTTTTTGCCGGAAGACGCCATTCTGAGGCGGCATGTCATTTCCCTGGTCCACCACGAAATCGAAGCCACCCTGCCTCCTCGCCCCAGCGACTCGGTGTTACTGCGCCATCACCAAGCTTTGCTGATGACTAAACTGGAGCAGCGCCTGGCGGAATTGCGCCATTACCGCACCTGCTAAGCCGCGCAACATCCGTTATCCGCAGACTATGGGCAAAACCTTATCAGTCAAGCTCGGTTCGCACAGCGACAAAGGTGTGAAACCCGAAAACGAAGATTGCTGGGGGGCTGTCGTCCCCGAGGAACCGCAACTCACCCTAAAAGGCATCGTGGCGGGCATTGCGGACGGCATGAGCGGCAGTGAAGCCGGCAAGGAAGCCAGCCATTGCTGCATTACCGCGTTTTTGGAAGATTATTACAGCACGCCGGATTCCTGGTCGGTAGCCAAGGCCGGACAAAAAATCCTCTCTGCCACCAACTCCTGGCTGCACAGCCAGGGACAAATCCGCTATGCCTCGGTTAAAGGCATGGTGAGCACGCTCAGTGTGCTGGTACTTAAATCCAACACCGCCCATATTCTGCACGTCGGCGATTCGCGGATTTATTTATGGCGACAACATGCGCTGGAGCAACTCACGCGCGACCACAGACTTTGGGTGTCCAACGACAAAAGCTATCTGAATCGGGCGATGGGTATCGAACCGCATTTGGAGGTGGATTACAAATCGCTGACCGTCGAAAAAAACGACTTGTTCATAATGACTTCGGACGGGCTCCACGATTTTATTAGCGAACACCACCTAAAAAACCTGCTATTGCAGGGTTCCGACCTACAAGCCCTTGCCGAAGCCTTGGTAACAACCGCCTTGGCTAACGGCAGCGACGACAATGTGACCTGCCAACTGGTTTGCATCGACGACTTGCCGCAACTGCGCGAAGACGAGATATTGCGCCACCATGGGCACTTGCCCTTCCCGCCGCCGCTGTTACCCGGCATGCTGCTGGATGGCTACCGGATCGAAGCGGAATTGCATGCCAGCAAACGCACGCAAATTTACCAAGCCTTCGATACGCTGCATAACCGCCGGGTGATTTTGAAAACGCCATCGGTGCTGTATAACGACGACACCCATTATATCGAGCATTTTTTGCACGAAGAATGGGCCGGCAAACGCCTTAACCATCCCAACGTCTTGACGGTGCTCGAATCCGACCGTGCTAAAAGCTGTCTTTACTATGTAACCGAATTTATCGAGGGGCAAACCTTAAGAGAATGGATCACTCAGAACCCCAAGCCGGAGATCAAGCGGGTTCGCGCCCTGATCGAACAAATCGCCAAAGGGCTACGCGCCTTTCATCGCATGGAAATGCTGCATCAGGATTTGAAGCCGGAAAATATCATGATTGACAACAGCGGCACGGTGAAGATCATCGATTTCGGTTCGGTGAAAATCGCCGGCATCGCCGAAATCACCCCGCTTGACCGGCATCAGACCGAGAATATTCTCGGCACACTGAACTACACCGCGCCGGAGTATCACCTGGGGCAAACCGGCACAGTGAAATCGGATTTGTTCTCGTTGGGCGTCATCTGTTACGAAATGCTCAACGGCAGCCTGCCATTCGCCAACATGCCGGAAAAACCCAGTCGCCACAATCTCGAGCGCCTGGTTTACATCCCCAGCATCCGCCGCAACGAAATGGTGCCGATCTGGATAGACGGCGCCCTGAAAAAGGCCACGTCCGTTTCACCACGATCCCGCTACGACGAATTGTCCGAATTCCTGCACGACCTATCCACCCCCAACCCGCAATTCCTCAAAGCGGAAGACAAGATTCCGCTTATAGAACGCAATCCTTTGTTGTTCTGGAAAAGCGCGACAGCGCTGTTCTTTCTGATCAGCGTGGTTTTACTGTTCTTGCTGAGCCGGAAATAAGGGCGTGGACAAAAAACTTGGGATGAATGAACGGCTGGCAATTGGTGTGCATGTCTTGATCCATCCCTGCTGCCTTTTTGTGCCACAACAGGATGGTTGAGACGAATGGGAACTGGGGATTATGGGATTTTTACAGTGCGTTGAGTGTTGAATTCCTCCCCGTTTCTGACAGATAAAATTTACTTTGCGGCGACGGGAAAAGACAAAAAATCTGACAGTCAAAATCTAGATACTGTTAGCTTGCTTAATCGCACATTTCAAAGCCATCGTCCTCCATGCGCATCGCCAAACGGCACGGGCTTGACATAAAACCCCTACCTGATAAAGTCAGTGGCACATCAATAGGCAGGCAAAATTGCCTGATGTACCGGCCAATAGCAAGTTATCGAGGCAAACGTGCCCACTTTTACGAATACGCGAGCAAAAGTGCCTGAAAAGGCGGTTACTATCAATTTGTATGGGCAGATTTGCCTGATAATCAATAGTTATACGTACGGATGACATGGAACAAATTTTAAGTAATCTAGCCGATCCATCATGGTGGTTCACAGGAGTGTTTTTTTGCGTTATTGGGCTGTTGCTCGCCGCGACTGTAAAACATGTGCCTTTGGGATTAAAAAAGCTATATCGAAATAAAAAGGCAATCAAGTTACGCAAAATTAAATCATTGAGAACGTGCCAATCGGTAATAAATTATGAAATAGCAAAATCAAATTCATATTTCATTTTGTTTGTCATGGTTGTGTGTTTGTTTTTGTTTTGGTTTGTATCTGGTCCGCTTAATCAAATTGCGAAATCCAGCATAATTGCTGTGCTTATTTTAAGTTCACCGATTTATGTTTTTGAATTTTTGTGGCTAATTCAAGATAAGTTCACAAGGGATTTAATTGCTCGTAGCCGCAAATTACGTATAACTAGCAAGTAGCCTCGATGGAATCGAGGGTTCGAAGGCCACCACCCTTAAAATTTGCCGATGTTAGTCTGATGATGGCTGGCCGAAACCCTCGATTCCGCTAACGCTGCATCGAGGCTACAAAAACCCGCCCTGGTCATAAAATCTCATAACAACCTCAAGCGGCTATCCATTGCACTTCGGTCAATAAAGCCGAAGCTCGATGCTCCGTTTTTAGCCGCTCTCGTCAGTCCAACTTCTCAAATATTGAGCACCAAACCTCAAACCGCCCCTCTTAGCTCTACCGGTCGCCCCATGCAAAGCCTTAAATATACTCTGGCGATGGCAATGCCGTTGATCACAAACGATACGGTAATTGGTACCGCAAACCAAGGATGCTGACTGCTGGCATGCGACAACAGTAAATCCTCGCCTAAAAATGCCGGCGTGATCGGGAAGCCCACCAAACCTAAGAAGCTCAGAAACAACATTAAAGACCAACCGGGCCGGGTTTCCGCGAAGGCGCGAAACACAAAGGGTTCGTCGGCGAAATGGTAATGTCTCAACAAGACGCTGAGCGCCACAATGCCCAAAGCCCAGGAGGGAATGATGCCGCTGAAAAACAACGCGACATCGTACCAAGCGGCAGGCACCATCAACCACACCGCCACGCCGGCCAAAATACTGCTCAAGGCCACGCTATGCCAAACCTGGAACGGGCTGCGTTTGTTGCTAAATGCGCTTAAAGACACGACCGCCATCGCCAGGGAGATCGGCATGGACAAATAGATTCTGGCCACGCTGCTGACGCCGGACGCGGCGATCGCAATGATCGCCAACAGCGCGAGGCCCGCCAAAATTTTGATCCACAGACTCACCCCGTTCAATTGCCGGCCCAGGTTTTTCAAGGGCTCCCACAAGATTTTCTTCACCAACAATTCCAACTGCCCTTCCTGCAAGGCAAAGACATACAAGGTATTTTGCAATACGTCAGGCAAGGAATCGCGAATCGACGCCGGCAAAAACATCAGTTGTTCATTGTTTTTAATATAAAAATCGCTATCGACATTGCCTTCCACCCGCAGCAAATGCGCCACGATGGATGGTGACACCAGCAATTGATAACAACGCAAAAAGGCATTACCCATAAAGTGCAGCAACACCAAGCCTTCCAGACCTAATGCCAACTCGACAAACATAATCCCGACTTGCGCGATGGAGGCGTAAGCCACTTGGCCTTTGATATTGGACTGGGTTTTCTCCGCCAAGGTGGCGACAAACACCGTCAGAACGCCGATGCTGAGCACAATCAAACGCGGCAGGTAGTGATAACTCCAGATCGGCATGGTCCGCAATAACAGAAACACGCCCAGATGAATCGATAGCGCCCCGTAGAATATGGCGCTGGACGGCGTCGGCCCTTCCATGGCCCGTGGCAGCCAGAAACTGAATGGAAACTGCGCCGATTTGCCGGAAGCAGCCAAAATAATCAGCCAGGATAAAATGGCCAAGGAGGCATACCCCGCGGGAGGAATGTTGTTAGGATCGAACATGGTCAACAACTGGCTAAAATGCTGACTTTCGTGAAACAGCAAATGGCTCATCCAGGTTCCAACCAACAAACCGACATCGCAAAAACGATAAATCGTGTAAGCGCGTAAGGCATTGCGCACCGGCTGCGGGCGATGGCGGTAAAAGGCAATCAGCAAAAATGAGGAAATCCCGACGATCTCCCAACCCGCAAACAGCATATCGATACTGCCGGACAGCACGATCAGATTCAAGCCAAAGGCAAACCCGAAAATAGCCTGAAAGAAGCGTTTGTAGCCCGCTTCCCGATGCAGATAAACCCGGCAATATTTGACAATGGCCGAGAACACCGCCCACACCACAAACAAATACACGGCGCCGACTCGATCCAGAAAAAACAGCAAAGGGAATTGGTAATCGTCGTGTTGATACAACACCAGCCATTGATATTCAAAGTTGGCAAAGCCATGGGCGGCCCATGCAGCCAGTAAACCTAGCACAGCCACCCCTTTGATTCGGGTCATCCACAGACTAATCGCGGCAATTCGATGTTCGTTGTCCGGGCTGAAAAAAATCAGCAAAAACCCAATCAATGGCAACAACACGCACGCCAATAATAAAGCACTCACGCCTGTCTCCTTTCTAATGCGTGGACCGGAATGGTCCGGGTTTGTCCAACAATAATTTTTTCCGAGTGACTGGCAGTCGGCAACGGTCTGCCAGCCGCGAGTTCAGCCACCTTCCAGCCATCGCTGCTGTACAAATACAGGGCGCGGCTCACCGGATCGCAAGCCACAAAACGTATCCACTCGTTGTCCAGCCATTCCCGCCAGCCGCCCAACATAGCAATGGCCTGATCGGCAATCGCGGTCGTTTGCTCCACCACCATTAACAAGCGCGCCGGCTCGTGCACCTCGACCATTTGCGACGGCAAACCTGTACGCAAATCCCCCTCAACACCATTGGCCACACCCAACAAACCGATCACGTTATGCGGCAGTTTGGTACCGGCGCCGTAGACGGAATTGTCGATCCGCGAAAACAGATACTCCAGATTGATACCGCCACAAACGGGAATGACCGCTGACAATACTTTCACTAAGATCGAGCCGTCGCTATCGCTGTTGGGATCGTAGGATTGCAAAAACGCCCGCCGATCCATAAAAAGGTGCCGGGTCAAGTCGCGCCGCCCTACCACGCAATACAGATTATTGGAATGATTGAGTTCCGGGCGCGGCTCGAAAATCGACGAGGCCCGCGCCACCACATGACTATGCGCTTCCGCGTTGTTATGCGACTTTGGCCCCAACTCAAACCAACGGCAGCGCTCGCGCGCGTTACGCTGCAAGGCATGCTGCATACTGTGTTGGAAACTGTGAAACTCGTGACGCGCGGCCTTATCCAGCTGTTGCTGATCGAAGTAAGTGATCTCATCGCGACTGGTATTGTGTAAAGCAGGGATAAAATGCGTACCGGCAGGAATGTCTATCCCCCGCTCCCGCAAAATATCGCGAACCTGCGGATGATTAGCCATCCAAGCAAAAGCCCGCGCATTCGGCGCACCGGGCTTACCCGAGCAAGCACCGCAATCGTAAGCGGCGAAATGCGGATTGTTGACGCTGCTGGAGCCGTGGGCCACCACCACGATTAAGGGCGCGAACTGCTTAGTCAGGCCGATATTGCGCAACAAACCGCTCACCCTATCCGCCATTTCCATCAACGAAAACCCCAGCAGGTAGCCGTCCTCATTCGGTTCGTCGCTCTCCCGCAATAGATGTAAATGACCATGCGCCTCCACTTCGCTCAAGCTTTGGATGCCCGGCAACTGGCCGCCTGGGCGCAGCACACTCCAGCCAAGTCTTAAGGCGTAGGCCAAGCCCAAGGTTTGCGTATACAGCCAACCACGGAACATGGAATGCGCGCCAAAATGTAGCGTCGACAGCGACTCGCCCTTCTCCGGTTTATCGGACTGCGGCGTGTCTGTCGATTCCAAAATGAGATGTTTGGGTTTAATCACCACCGGACACTGGGCCACCGGATACGCATCGTCCAAGCCTTGGTAGAGAAAATCGATACCAAAAAATCCCGGTGCACCGAAGGTTTCGATACCCGGATCCATTTCTTCCAGATAGCGGCGCAGCGAGCATTCTCTGTCATCAATGCAAAATAGCGCCTGTACTTTGGGCGCTTGCTCCGCCGACGGGTTAATCGGCGCTTGCTGGTGCAAGGCTATGAGCAATTCAGAATGCAGCGACCACTCCATTGCCTCGTGCCATACTCGCATTTTCAGCGGTACCTGGGGTTGGGTGGCATCGCGCTCCAGTAACGGAATAGCGTGTAAATTCGGTAGCTGGGCGATCTGTAAAAACCGATGTCCGTGCTTTTTATCGATAAACGCCAACTCGCACGCCAATTCCACCGCTAACAATTCTTTCAGCGAAATAGCCCGTGGTGCCAGCAACACATTCGGCTGGGTTTCGATAATCCGCACCATCCCGGACCAACCGGGATGCGCCAGCAATACTTCCAACAGATATTGGCCGTATAAGGTTTCGTCACCGACGATTTTGCTTAAACAATTCAAAATCACCTGGTCCGGCCCGGCGTCCAGCATTTGCCGCACCACCGGCTGATGAAACGGATATAAGGGCAATAGGCTGTTTTGCACCAAACGTAACACGCAATCCCAGAAGCGCTCGTCCGGTTTGGGCATGGCCCAACGGCTTATGCCCTGATCAAGAAAATTACTTAACAATCTGAACATCACCGGATGCACCATCCCGTTCAAGTCGATTTCCAGATGATTGAGCCAAGCAGTGCGGATACCGTGGTTAGCCAACGACTGCGGTGGATAATGGCTATGATCATCGGGCTCAAACAAAGATGACCGCAACGACTGCTCTTGATAGACGCTGCAATTGGCCTGCGCAATCGCCCATTCCAGCGCTTGATCGCTGATCCGGCCTTCGTCATAGCGTTTCAGATAATCCGCCAAAGGCAAATAGCTTTTGGCGCCATATACCTGAGCCGCCACCGCCACCCCTTCGTGAAACGGGTAGTCCTGCACAGCATGCAAGGTGTTGTGGTGAATAAAATCCTTAATAGGCCCCTGGCTGGGCAGCCAATGGGCGATGTGGTCGATAGCCGCATTGAGATCGAAAGCAGCTTTGTGAACATTGTGATGGGCAGAAGCAGACATCTGTAACTTAAACCTCGCTAGTCAAACAGAAGTTGAGGCGAACAGCCTCTTATGCTTCACACAGCATAGTGCGTGCCAAATCCCTAAACCCTGGCATATCAACGTTTCCAGCTTATTATTTAAACCCCAAGCTAAGCCCCATCGGTGCAAATAAACCGCCCAATTGGTTGAAGCTGACGAATCAACCAGGCCAATCAATCAAATCGACAACCATTTTCCGGGCAAGCACGTCCACAACCCTTGATATATCTGCACTGACGCAGTTCATGCAAAACTGGCATGTTTCTCGCTGCACTTTGGTTTTCCTAGGCTACTTGAGAAAGACCATGACCACATCCTCTTCGGCCACCTTGCCTAAATCCGGGCTCCCCGGTTTAATCGAAAACTGGCGTAGCGATCTGCTATCCGGTTTTTTAGTGTTCTTGATTGCCTTGCCACTGTGCCTGGGCATAGCCATGGCGTCTGGCTTTCCGCCCATGTCAGGCATCATCACCGCGATTATCGGCGGCGTGGTGGTTTCCCGAATCAACGGCTCGTATGTCACGATCAACGGCCCGGCGGCAGGTTTGATCGTGGTGATCGTCGATGCCGTACAATCCTTGGGACAAGGCGATGCGATGGCCGGTTATCGCTACACGCTGGCCGCCATTGTCATCGCCAGCGTGTTGCAAGTGCTGCTGGGCGTGTTTAAGGCCGGCAAGCTCAGTGCCTTTTTCCCCTCATCCGTGGTACACGGCATGCTGGCAGCCATCGGCATCATCATCATGGCTAAGCAAATTCATACCTTGTTGGGGGTTAAACCGGAAGCGAAGAGCCTGTTGGGGACCATCGCCGAAATCCCGCATTCGCTGATGGACATGAATCCGGAAGTGTCGTTGATCGGCTTGCTCGGCTTGTTGCTGTTGATACTTTGGTCAGTGATCAAACATCCCACTTTAAAAATGATCCCCGCCCCGCTGCTGGTGGTATTACTCGGCTTGGCCTTGGGTCAGTATTTTGATTTGGACCATATCCACCAATACCTGTTTTTGCCGGATGCTGCGATTCTGCCGCACCATGAATTCAGCGTCGGCCCGTCATTTCTGGTAGCGGTACCGGAACATTTTCTGGCCGGCTTTTATCTGCCCGACTTTTCCAAAATCGCCACCGGCGAATTTTGGCTGGCGGTATTGACCATCTGGCTGGTGGGCAGCCTGGAAAGCCTGTTAAGCGCCTCGGCCGTGGACAAACTGGACCCGTATAAGCGCAGTTCCAACCTGAATCGCGATTTAACCGCAGTCGGTATCGGCAATGTGCTTGCCGGCATGTGCGGCGGTTTGCCGATGATCGCCGAGATTGTCCGTAGCTCCGCCAACATCAACAACGGTGCGAAAACCGGTTGGGCCAACTTCTTTCATGGCCTATTTCTGCTGATCTTCGTGGCGCTGTTTCCCAAACTGATTCACGAAATCCCATTGTCGGCTCTGGCCGCACTGTTAGTGTTCACCGGTTTTCGCTTGGCCTCACCCAAAGAATTTGCGAAAACCCTGGCCGTCGGTGTGGATAATTTTGCCGTCTTCGTCATCACGATTCTCGGTGTGTTGGCGACCGACTTGCTGGTTGGCGTGGCGATCGGCATCGCCGTGGAACTGGCAATACATGTCAGCCGTGGCCTCAAGCTACGCAACGCCTTTTCGATGGCTTTTCATGTGCGTCAAACCGATGCCGATACCCATCATATTGCGGTATCCGGCGCGGCGGTGTTTTCCAACTTCATCACCTTGAAAAGCTTGCTGGCCGATTTTCCGCAACGGAAAACGGTATTTTTTGATTTGACCGAAGCCAATTTAATCGACCATACGGTCATGGAATTCATCCACCATTTTGCCGAAGATTACAACCAAGCTGGCGGCCGTTGCCAAATTGTCGGCTTGGACGATCACGAAAGCTATTCCGACCATCATCTCGCGGCGCGCCGCAAAATTGCACTCTGACCCGGCTTAGGCTCACGCGACGGCAACAGCAGTCGCGTGACGCCCCAGCCGTCCTCAGCACCACACCTTAACAACCCCGCCAAAAGCCCGCTCCTCTCCCGATAACACCGGGAGATACAGACGCTTTTGCTTAAATTTTGGAGAATCGTCATGCACACACTATCGCGAACATTATGGTATTCCTGCTGCGTATGCTCGCTACTGGCTACTTCGACCGCTGTAAACGCTACTGAATTGCTTGAAGACTCCGGCGCCTGGTTACAAGCCGTGGCCGAGGGCAGCATGGGCTTTATCGATCCCAGCCTGAAAAACGGCCGGGTTTGGCTGGAAGGCCAATCGCGCTTCGATGGCGATTGGGGTCATTGGTATCAAGGCATGGTGCGTACAGCGGCCGGTTATGCCTTGAGCGACCGCGCCACACTCTGGGCCGGTTACACTTGGCTACCGACTCAAAACATCGGTAAATCTTATGTCTCACAACAGGATATTTGGCCGGCGTTTCGTTATGTATTGCCCACGGAGATAGGCACTTTTACCTTCCGCACGATGTGGGAAACCAACTTTTTAAACGGTAGCCAATTACGCGAACGTCCCCGGCAAATGATCAAATTCATGCATCCCCTCGAGTTCGAACCGCGCTTGAGCTTGATTGCTTGGGACGAAGCCTTTTACCGGGTCAATTCCACCACCTTCGGCGGCAAGTCCGGATTTGATCAAAACCGCGCGTTTGCCGGTTTCGGTTGGAGCTTCAACAAAAACGTTAGAACCGAATTGGGTTACATGAACCAATATCTCGATAACGCCAATCACAGTGCGGCAACGATGCGGCATTTGGGCATGGCGTCGGTGTTTGTTAATTTTTAAGCAGCGGACGTTAAACACAAGGTCCGCTCAACCGATTATCGAGGTCGCAGATGCCCAGCAAAGTCATCCCCAAACAAGTAAAAGCGTTTTGGCATCACCAGATTTCGGAACTATTCCAGCAGTTGCAAGCCGATGAACACGGTCTGACCCAGCAGCAAGCCGCATCGCGTCTGAAACACTACGGCGATAACCGTTTACAAAACCACAAGCCGCCCAGCACCGTCAGCTTGTTTTTCGGGCAATTCAAAAGTTCGATTATTCTGATCCTGCTGTTTGCCACCGGCCTGTCCTTTTACCTGCACGACAAACTGGATGCGCTCATCATCCTGAGCATTATTCTGATGAGCGCGCTGTTGGGCTTTTGGCAGGAAAAAGGCGCCGCCGACGCAGTCGGCAAACTGCTGGCAATGGTGCAAATCAAGGTTTCCGTATTACGCGACGGCACCTTCCAAGAATTGCCCGCCGAACAAATCGTCCCCGGCGACATCGTGCAACTGCGGGCTGGCGACGTGATTCCGGCCGACTGTCGGTTGCTAAGCTCCGACAACCTGTTCGTCGACGAAGCCATTCTCACCGGGGAAAGCTACCCCGCGGAAAAATATGTCACCGAATTACCGATCAACACCGGCCTCAGCCAACGCCAAAATTGTCTGTGGATGGGCTCGCACGTACAAAGCGGCAGCGCCACGGCCCTGGCCGTCGCGACCGGTTCCGGCAGTGAATTCGGCAAACTCTCCGAACGCATCAAACTGAAAGCGCCGGAAACCGAATTCGAACACGGCGTGCGCCGCTTCGGTTATCTACTGATGGAAGTCACGTTGATCCTGGTCATCATGATCTTTGCGGTCAACGTCTATCTGGACAAACCGATCATGGACTCGTTTCTGTTCGCGCTGGCCCTGGCGGTCGGCTTAACGCCGCAGCTGTTACCGGCAGTAATCAGCATCAATCTCGCGCACGGCGCCAAACGCATGGCCGAACAAAAAGTCATCGTCAAACAACTGGCCGCTATCGAAAACTTCGGCAGTATGAACGTGTTGTGTTCCGACAAGACCGGCACGCTGACCGAGGGTACGGTGCAACTTAAAGACACGCTGGATATTAACGGCCAGACCAGCGACAAGGTGGCCAGTTACGCTTACCTTAATTCCGTATTCGAAACCGGCTTCAACAACCCCATCGATCAGGCCATCCGCCAATTCAAAACCTTTGCTATCGCCGAGAACGGCAAGCTCGACGAAATCCCTTACGACTTCCATCGCAAGCGACTCAGCATGCTGGTGCAAGATCAAGGCGAAACCTTGATGATCTGCAAAGGTGCGTTGAACAATATCCTGGAAATTTGCGACAGGGTGGAAAACCCCAACGGCGAGCTGCAGGCAATCGACGGCGTTTACGATGCCATTCAGCAACGCTACCGGGAATATAGCAGCCAGGGCTTCAGAACCCTGGGCATCGCTTACAAACCCATGCCCGGTAAGACAAAATTTGCCAAGGACGACGAAACCGGCTTGCGCTTCCTGGGTTATTTAACCTTCTTCGACCCGCCGAAAGCCGACTGCGTGGAAACCATCGCCTTGTTGCGCGAACAGGGCGTGACCTTGAAAATCATCACCGGCGATAACCGTTTGGTGGCGGAAACAGTGGCAGTTCAGTTGGGCTTAAACTCCCCGGCCATTCTGACCGGGACCGATCTGGCCGGAATGAGTGAAACAGCCCTGATTCATCGGGTTACGCAGGTCAATTTGTTCGCCGAAATCGAACCCAATCAGAAAGAGCGCATCATCGTCGCTTTAAAGAAAGCCGGCTTCGTGGTCGGTTACATGGGCGACGGCATTAACGATGTTTCGGCGCTACATGCGGCGGATGTGGGTATTTCCGTAGACAGCGCCGCCGACGTCGCCAAGCAAACCGCGCAAATCGTGTTGCTGGAAAAAAATCTGCGGGTATTGCTGGCGGGGATACGCGAAGGCCGCACGACCTTTGCCAACACCCTTAAGTATGTGTTCATGGCCACCAGCGCCAACTTCGGCAATATGTTCAGCATGGCCGGCGCTTCGCTGTTTTTGCCCTTTCTGCCGCTACTCCCCAAGCAAATCTTGCTAACCAATCTGCTGACCGATTTTCCGGAAATGACCATCGCTTCCGACAACGTCGATCCGGAAATGCTCGGCAAACCGCACCGCTGGGATATAGGCTTTATCCGTAAATTCATGATTACCTTCGGCATTATCAGCTCGGTGTTCGATTACCTGACCTTCGGCGTGCTGTTATGGCTGCAAGTGCCGGTGGAGCAATTTCGCACCGGCTGGTTTTGCGAATCGGTGATTTCCGCTGCGCTGATCGTGTTCGTGGTGCGCAGCCAAAACAGCTTATTCAGCAATCGCCCGGGCAAGTATTTGATGATCACCACCGCCACCATCGTCGCACTGACATCGGCATTGCCTTATACGCCTTTGGCGCCGTTCATAGGCTTTCAACCGCTGCCGGCGGCGATTATCGGCTGGCTGAGTTTGATCGTATTGCTTTACATCCTGACTGCAGAATTGGCGAAACGGATTTTCTATCGCCACGTAAACCTATAGCCGCCATAGTCCTTAAAAAATATTCAATGAAACACGCTCTCAATAACGACCTTTCCCACCACATTTTGCCCAATTCGGCCACGATGGTAGGTGTTTGCATTATGGTCATCAGCATCGTCAAAAGTCAGCCTTCAGGCATGGTCGGTTACGTGATCGACAAGGCGTTGGCAATAGACAGTTTGCTATTCACCATCAGTGCGTTGCTATCGTTCTTATCGATTCGGCTGGAGCGCTCAACCATAGGTTTGGAACGCTGGGCGGAAGTGCTTTTTATCATTGGGCTGGTGTCGATGACTGTCATTGCCCTCATTTTTTCTTTCGAAATTGTATGATTGATTTTCGCTTTCCCTGCGAATGCGGCAGACTCGCTTCGAAGCGAAATTTAACTTAACCCTAATGTGGAATTAACATTCAATTCATCGCCAAATAGTAATTTAGACCGCTCTAATTAATCTAAAGGCATTTGGAATATGAAAACGATAAAAAGCTTGTCAATACAGCTATTGGCAATTCTCTCGGTCTTATCTGCAATCCCTAGGGTTCAGGCTGCAACGACTATTCAAATCGGCCCAAGCGGAAAAACCTTTGCCTCGTCTATGGTTCAGTGTGCGGTAAATCCAGCCACCGGCCTGCAAGCGGCAACCGTTCAAACCGGCCTCTTCAACCCAAGGTCAAAAGATAAGGCCACGATTACCCTCAATGGCGGAATTGTGACCAAAGTTACCGCGTCGCAACCCGATGTCGCTGTCTGGCTTGTTGATGGTAATAACTCTGTTGTGGTCACCCTGTCTAGTAGAACAGCTGATACCTACGCCTTCACCGTACAACCGGGCTTCTGCGATCTACCCGATACGTCAGCTAACACTTTCAGCGCTGACGGCGTTCTCGAATACGCTGCCAGTAGAAAATCTTATACCACCGTCACCCCAGGCTGTGCCTTAAACCCGGCTAGCGGTAATTCCCAGTACTTCGTCAACCTGTTCGATAATGGCAGCTACCTATTAAACGTATCTGTCAATGGCACGCCGTTAACCCAATTGAACGGAACCACCCGAAAATCAGTACCCGTGTTTTTGGGGGCGGGTTTGAACGTAATCTCGGCAGCCAATGGCACGGTTTCCACCGACTACTACATTAGAGACGGCGGCAACGGCACTTGCACCTTACCGTAAATCAGAATAAGCGCCATGCCCTTTAAATGTCCCGGCAGTAACAGCATGGCGTCACTATTAACCCGGTCCTATTTATCACCGATATTCCGTTCGGGCTGAGCTGGTCGAAGCCTGATTTGGCGCACCCTTCGATAAACTCAGGATAAAAGGTATTTAAGGGCCGGGTTAATGACAACTTAGCAGACGCCACGGCTATTGCCGATGACATCATTAACTTGGTTAGTCATTTGCCGGAAGCATTGCTCCACCAGACTGCGTACGATAAAAAGAAAAAATGGTTGGCATTGGCCTTGAAGGGATTTCTTAAATTATGCCGGCAAAACTCAAGGTTGACGCGAAACAATAGACAAGGACCTGCTGCTGGCTTTACGATACTGAGTAAATTTACTCAGTATCGTAACATGAAATACACCCGCCCCCAGGAAGCGCTACTCAAAAACCGTCTCGGCGATCCAGTTCACTTTATCAACTTACTCGCCGGCCCAAGGCAGGTCGGCAAAACCACCATCATCCGCGACATTGTTTCAGCCAAACCGACGCAAGGCTACTACGTCTCAGTGGACGATGAATTTGCTGCCGGCTTTGATTCGTCCGCGACTATCTCCCCGCCGCAAAAGAAAGATAGGGGTTGGCTGGCCTTCCATTGGCAAGAAGCGAGAAACCGCACTGCCGCCTGGCTGAAAACCGCGCAAAGCGACGACATCTTTGTGTTTGCGATAGACGAAATCCAAAAAATCGAGGATTGGTCAGACATCGTCAAGGGCTTATGGGACGCGGACCGCGCCAACGGCGTGCCGATGCATGTCGTGCTGCTAGGCTCGGCGCCATTGTTGATGCAAAAAGGCTTGTCGGAGAGTCTGGCCGGACGTTATGAAACCCTGCCCGTCAGTCATTGGGGCTTTGCCGAAATGCAACAGGCCTTTGATTTCTCACTCGAACAATACATTTATTTCGGCGGTTATCCCGGCAGCGCCTGGCTGATAAAAGACGAAACGCGCTGGCGCCGCTACGTACGCGATAGCTTGATTCAGCCCAATATCGAAAAAGACATCCTGCAAATGGTGCGCATCAAAAATCCGATGCTGCTGAAACAGTTGTTCGAACTAGGTTGCCATTATTCCGGCCAGGAATTGTCGTTAACCAAAATTATAGCAAGCATCATCGAAGCCAAACACACCGAAACCTTGGCCGATTACCTGCATCTACTGACCGAAACCAAACTATTAGCTGGCCTGCATAAATACGCCGGCCAGGAAGTCCGCAAGCGCAATTCCGTGCCTAAACTGCATGTGTTCAACACAGCGCTGATGTCGGCGCTACAGGATTACAGCTTCGCCGAGGCACAGGCCGATCGCAGTTATTGGGGACGTTTGGTGGAAAGCAGCATCGGCGCGCATCTGCTCAATACCGCCGACGAAGACACCAAACTTTACTATTGGCGCGAAGGCAACCAGGAAGTCGATTTCGTGCTGGCTAAAGGCAAGAAACTGGCGGCGATAGAAGTCAAAAGCGCGCCCAAGCCGGTGGTATCGGCAGGGTTAAACGTGTTTGCCGAAAAATATCCCCACGCTACAAAAATTCTGGTCGGCGCGGGCGGCGTACCTTTGGCGGAATTTCTGTCTCAACCTGCCGACGATTGGCTGGATTAATTCATGCTGTATCGCGTTCCCCGTACCGTTACCGAAAAAACCACTGAAGACACTCCTGCCGAAAGCCTTCCTATCGCCGACTACAGAGACCGGCCGGCCTATGTATTGCTTGGCGAACCGGGCGCAGGGAAATCCACGTTGTTCGAAGTCGAAGCCAAGCTTACCGGCGGTCATTACATTTCCGCCAGAGACTTTATCTATTTAGATAATGAGGAATGGCAGGAGAAAACCCTGTTCATTGATGGCCTAGACGAGGCCCGAGCCGGCAAGGACGACGCGCGAACGCCACTGGACGCCATTCGCGGCAGACTCAATAAATTGGGTTGTAAACGGTTCCGCATTTCCTGCCGCGAAGCCGATTGGCTGGGTGCGCTGGATAGCAGAGATTTATCTAAAATCAGCCCTGTTAGCGTGCTGTATTTAGACCCATTAAACAGTGGCGACGTGACGGCGATACTTGCTAACGACAAGCGTGTCGGCGATGCCGATAGTTTCATCGAAAAAGCGGAACACTCCGGCCTGTCCGGTTTGCTGGACAACCCACAAACCCTGGACATGCTGATTGATGCCGTCAAGGGCGGGCGGGAATGGCCATCCACCAAGCAACAGCTATACCGGCTGACATCGGAACAATTGGCGGCGGAATTTAACGACGAACATAGGGTTGCCGAAAAATCCACGGTTAATATTCCAGCGTTGCTCGACGCGGTAGGCTTGCTATGTGCGATTCAATTGCTCGCCAACCTGTCGGGTTTCAGCGAAGGTTACGCCCAACCGGGCCGCATCAGTCTTGCTTCTCTCGACCTTCCTGTGGCGAGCCGCGCCGCCTTAAAGTCCCGCTTGTTCAGAAAGGTGGGCGACGAATATAGCTATGTACATCGTAGCGTCGCGGAATATCTCGCGGCGTACTTCATTGCCGGCAAGATCAAGGATGGCTTATTGGTCAATCGAGTATTGGCGCTAACGATCGGCGTAGACGGCGGCATCGTTGCCGCGCTGCGCGGTTTGATGGCCTGGTTGGCCGTATTGTCGGAACCGGCGCGTGATCCTTTGATTGAAATCGATCCTTTAGGTGTGGTGGTGTATGGGGATGTGCAGTTGTTTTCTACGCAAACGAAATCCAGATTATTACGCGCATTGATTCGGGAAGCACAAACCACAGGCTTTCCCAACCGCGATGGGCACACCACGGCGTTTTCGGCCTTGTGCCAAAAAGATATGGCGAGCGAATTAATACAAGTGCTCGGCAATCCGGGGCGTAGCGATGGCGAACAGTATTTGCTGTATTGCTTGTTACAAGGGCTATGCTGCACGGAAAATAAGCTAAATATAAGTCTTCAATTACTGGCGGTTATAAGAGACAAAACGTATTGGGAGGCCATTAGAAGTTATGCCTTGCGCGCTTTTTGTCAACTATATCCAGGCGATTATGAAAGTTTATTGGTCTTAGCGGAAGATATTCACAATAAAGTCATTGAAGACGCGCGCAATGATTTATTAGAGGTTTTATTAAGAAAACTGTACTTATCAAAAATCAAACCTGCGGATATTATTCGATTTATAGGTAAGCAGGGTGACGGCAGTAGAATCTCTTGCATTCATTTTTGGAAAAATGAATTTTTGCGTGGAATAGGTAGTAACGACCTACCGAATGTCTTGGATGAATTTGTTCATATTGGAACCGATAAAATACATGCCGCATTAGATAACTTATTCGATGTCGCTGGCGATTTAATGGTGAGCGGATTAACTTTGCATGGTCCGTCTATTTCTAATGAAAGGCTTTATTGCTGGTTATCGATCGGTATTGACGAATACGATGAATGCAAGTTATCGCAAGAATACAAGGCAAAAATCTCGGCATGGCTGGAAGCAAACCCTGAAATTTTTATTAATTTGCTCTCGGAAGGCTTGAAACGAATAGAAAGCAAGGAAAATATAGAATATGCGATTGCTTTGATATTTGTGCACTTCCGAAATGCTACCCCGCCGAAAAACTTGGGTGCCTGGTGGTTAAGCATGGCACTGACCGAAATCGATTCAGATAAAAAAGTCTCTTATTTCAAACAGGCATTCTTGACGCTCTATAACCAAGACAGCGCTTTGACTCTTGAAGAAATTAGTGAATGGGTCTTTCAGCACCCTGAGTTTAGCAAGGTGTTTAATGAGCTAAAGTTTTGCCCCATTCCGGAAACGTGGAAAAAAAGGATCGAATCAAAAGCCAAGTGGCGGAAACAACGCGAACAGGAATTGGCTGAAAAATTAAATTTTTTTTATAAAAATTTGGATGGCATTGCTACTGGCAAGATTCAACCTTCTGTTTATGATCAAATTTCACAATATTTTGATCATCGAGTTAGTGTAAGCGGAAAATCCAATGAGCAGCGATTGGCGGAGTATCTAAATCATGATGAAATTTTGATTTCGGCAGCGAAAAGTGGATTGCGAAAGATATTGGATAGAACTGATCTTCCTGGAGCGGAAGAAATATTGGCGGCTGATGTAAAAAATGAATATCACTATATCAGGCGGCCGCTCCTAATATGCATTGAAAGTTTGTATTTGGAGAATAATAGTTTCTTAGAAGATTTAAACGATGATTTAATTAATAGTGCGCTTGCATTTTGTTTTACTCAAGGGACATTCGAAGACGAATGGTTTAAATCATTATGCTATTCTCGGCCTGATTTTGTTGCTAAAGCCTATTCCGGTTATATCACAATCTTACTAAATGCCAAGGCTAAATTTATTCATGGCATTTCCTATTTTACCTCTGACGCTCGCGGATTACAGATAGCCCGTCGTATTGTATTGCCGTTACTCGAAAAATATCCGGTTCGCGGCTACAAAGATCACATCGACCATCTTAAGTATTTACTGAAAGCGGCTATAGCGGGAGGTGACAAAAATTCGTTATTCTCGCTAATTGAAAAAAAATTAGCATGCAAAGGCATGGATTTAGCACAGCGTATTTATTGGCTTGCCACGGGGTTGGTCATTGATCCAAGCATTTACGAAACGAAGATCAAACTGGAAGTGACCGAGAAGGCTATCCGTATCAATCATTTGTCTTCGTTCTTATTGCCGATGCATGGTAACGAACCCTACTTCAGCCTTGAAAGGGTTACTACGATAGGTATGCTGATAGCGTTGCTAGCACCCCGCTGTCAGCCGAATTGGCCTAGGGGTGGTGGATTTGTTACGCGAGCGATGGAAGAGCGAGATTATGTTCGATATTTGATAAATAACTTGGCGGCGAATCCCGCAGAGGAAGCCGCAAAGGTTCTGGCCGAATTACTCGAACAGCCAAAATTGATTGCCTGGCACTCACTAATCCGCGACGCCCAACAAACCCAACAAATCAGCCGCAGGGAAGCGTTGTATAAGCATCCCGACGCTTCCCAAGTTATCGAAACGCTAAACAACCGAAAACCGGCCAATGTCGCCGATCTTTCGGTGCTGGCGATGGATTGTTTGCGGCAATTGGCGGAGGGAATGCACACCAGCGAGACTAACCGCTACCAACATTTCTGGAATTTAAAAGGCAAAGAAACTGTAGCCCCTACAGAACCTTACTCCGAGGAAGATCCAAGATACGAAGAGGTTGGACGTAATTATTTGGTTGATCTTCTCAAGCCGATGCTGGCGAATTACGAAGTCGCCGTCGAACCGGAAGCATTGCAAGCCAATGAGAAGTGCGCCGATATGAAATTGTCCTTCATTCATGAGGGACGATCTTATTACCTGCCCATCGAAATCAAACGCGATTATCACCGCGAATTATGGAAAGCCATCCACCTACAATTGATACCGCTTTACACCATCTCGCCGGAAACCGAAGGCCGCGGCTTGTATTTGGTTTTTTGGTTTAACTTTAAAAGGTTGCCGACTCATCCAGACGGCCTGCCGCCGCCTAAATCCGCCGCCAAACTGGAAGAAATGCTGAAGGCCACATTGACACCGGCGGAACGAAAACTAATCGACGTCTTCGTGCTTGACGTTTCTGCAACAACGCCATCAAAACTAAATTAAGACGGCCTGCAACTGGTTTTAAATCAACGCTTGATTTTAGCTAAATCCGAGGCCGTGGGGACATGTCCGAGTATGCGTAAACATCACAAACTTCGGGCAGGGTATTTAGGTGTTTTGGCTAGCGTTGGCGTAACAAGCAAACGGGGCAATTGTGTCACAGCTATTAAAATTCCGGACACCCGCGTAGCACAAAATTGCAGTCACCGCCTATATGCTGACCTCAAACAAGAAATGACCGATCCCAACACTTCTAACCTTCAATGACTGTCACTGAATACGGGCGTCATTAAGCCGAAACCGGTGGCCGATTTCCCGAGGGAAATACTCACAAGGCCAACTAAACAGCCTTTTGATGTGCAGTGCGGTTACCGGCCAAGCGGTAAGCTACGCGCATACCCAGCAGCAAAGCCAGTACAAGCGCAAACATCATAGGTCTGCTTAGATCTTTTTTCACCAGCCAGCCGAAATGCACCACGCCGGCAATCGCGCACGGATAAGTTAAGCGATGTAATGCCCGCCAGCGTTTGCCGCCCAGGCGGCGGATAATGGCGTCATTTGAAGTCAATGCCAGCGGAATCAGCACCACAAATGCGCTAAAGCCGATAGTAATGTAAGGCCGTTTCAGGATGTCTTTAGCGATTGCCTGCCAATCGAAATATTGGTCCAAAACCAAATAGGTCGCAAAGTGCAACGACGCATAAAAAAACGCAAACAAACCCAACATGCGCCGCAAGCGCATCAGCCATAAGCAGCCCGACAGACGCCGCAGCGGGGTGACCGCCAAAGTGATCAGCAAAAAACTCAAAGCCCAAAACCCGGTAACGTGGGTCATTTTTTCAATGGGATTGGCGCCCAACTCATCCGCATAAGCGGCGACGGCCAAATTGGCGAACGGCAGCAAAGCCGTCAGAAATACGGCCGCTTTCACCTGGAGCAGTACACGGTTGTCGAGATTTTTGATCGTCATGGCTTAAAAATTCCGCTGCAAGTCCATGCCGGCGTACAGTGCCGCCACTTCGTCGGCATAGCCGTTGAACATCAGGGTTTTGCGTTTCAGAAACTCGCCGATGCGCCGCTCCTTGGCCTGGCTCCAGCGCGGATGATCGACCTCGGGATTAACGTTGGCGTAAAAGCCGTATTCACCCGGCCCGGCTTTCATCCAACTGGTCAGAGGTTGCTGTTCGACCAGCCGGATTTTGACGATGGATTTGGCACTTTTAAATCCATATTTCCAGGGCATGACGATGCGGACCGGGGCGCCGTTTTGCTTGGGTAACACTTCCCCGTACAAACCAAAGGTCAATAACGTCAAAGGGTGCATGGCTTCGTCCATCCGCAAGCCCTCTCGGTAGGGCCAATCCAGCACCGCGGACTTTTGTCCCGGCATTTGAGCCGGATCGTGCAGGCTGACAAATTCGACAAACTTGGCATTGCCGGTCGGCTCCACCCGCTTGAGCAATTCCGCCAGCGAATAGCCGAGCCAAGGCACCACCATCGACCAGGCTTCCACGCAGCGCAGGCGATAAACCCGCTCTTCGAGCGCCGCCATTTTCAGTAACTCGTCAATATCAAACACCTTGGATTTTTTCACTTCGCCTTCTACCGTAATAGTCCAAGGCCGGGTTTGCAGGCTGCCGGCATTGATGGCCGGCTGATCTTTGCCGGTGCCGAACTCATAAAAGTTGTTGTATTCGGTAACAGCCTGCCGAGGTGTGAGTTCATCCGTCACGCTGTATTTAGATTTTCCAAGCCCGCCTAAATTATCCATCGCCCATAGTGTCTGCGGCCACACGGCCGCCAGCGCGGCACCGCCTGCCGTTTGTATAAATTTTCGCCGTGCCTGGAACAGGGCTTGCGGCGTGATTTCCGAGGAAGGGATAGCGGGTGGTTTATAGGGTTTCATGTCGATGAGCCTCTGCTCTATTAATTACGGTAATTCGCCAGCGGACTTAAGCTGCGCGTACAGCCAAGCCGACGGCGGTTTTTGCTATTTGCTCTGGATCGGGTGACACCAGCGCTATCGAGTCCGGCGCCGACTGACCGTTCCAAATTTCAGTCAAGCGTTTTGCAGTGAGTGGACCGACAGGGCTGTCCGCATTTTCTTGACCACGCGCACTAACCCAAGCCTTGCATAATCCGGCCATGTCGGCCTTACAGACTGCATAGTAGGGTTGCGCGTTATCGCCTGGGCCGCCCAGGAAAGTGGATACGCAGATGATTTTGGTCGGTGCCAATGCTATAGCCTTTTGCCCGCCGCGTCCGGCAAACTCTTTCAGCGCCTGTCTGACGCATAAAAATTGCTCGACCAGATTTTGCCGCAAAATTTCCCGCCATTGCTCCGGATCTATACCACCAGTCGGCATAGCAAGCGCCAGATCGGCATTCGTCACTAATGTATTCAAGCCGCCCCAATAGACGGCGAGTACATCGAACATACTGTTAACTTGGCTTTCCCGGCTAAGATCGGCTTGAAATATCATGGCTTGTCCCTGCTTAACCCGAATCCGCTGGGCAATGCGGTCCGCTGCCGCGCTTTCGTGCAGATAATTGATCAACACCTTGGCACCGGCAGCGGCATACGCCTCCGCCACCACCGCGCCGATACCACAATCGCCGCGAACCACCAACGCGGTTTGCCCCGATAGCGGCGCTCCGCCGTTCGGGACGTTCACGCATTCTCCCGTTTTAATGCCGACCTGACTGCGCCAACATTCACTGGGAACAAGTAGCGGCTTATCCAGACATCGAGCGACAGTCCGCCCGGCCCTTGCAAGCAACAAACCAACAACATGACGCCCCATTGTTTATGCTGCTCAATGCCGGCACTGCCCAAATCCGGGTAGGAAATCACCGCGACGATATTGAATAGAAACAGCACTATTGCCGCGGTGCGCCCGCAAAGACCCAGTGCCAGTAAGGCAGGACCGATAAGCTCGACTGCGGTGGCCAGCACCGCCGCCAGCCCGGCAGGCAATAGCGGCACGGCGTATTCGTTTTCGAAGAGATATAAGGTGCTGTCCCAGCTTTGGAGTTTCAGCAGACCTGAAACCCAGAACGCATAAGCAACCCAGCAGCGCAGCAGCAAACTGCTCAACGGAGTCAAACTGCCCAGTAACAGGCCGTAGCGACGGCCCCAGCTTTGCGGCCGATAAAACGGCGCTAATAATTTGGCAATGATGTGTGTATGCATGTGTTAGGCATCCGCAAAATAAAAATCGGTTAACAGGCCTTTAAGCAAGCAGCGTTGCAACAGGGTGGGCACGTTCGCATCGGGGTGATCAGTAAGCACGGTCTCGACTGTTCCGCTTAGCGTCGTGCCAATAGCCAACAACCATAGAAATTGATATTCCGCTTGATCCAGACTATCGATTTCGACTTGCCGACCCGGACGGTACAGCAACAAGCAACAAGCCCCGTTACGCAAATCGATGTATTCCCGGCCGGCGTCATCGGCCTGGTTACTGGCCCAGATCCTGGCTATCGGATAGTCCGAGGCGATGAAGCGTGCGCTGGGATGCAGCTTGAAAACCAACCGGCCGTAGGCGGCGGGATCGATTTGTGTCAACACTGTAGCGGACAGTATCGGCGCATCGGCAGCGTGATAGGCTTCGTGCCACAGCCACTCCAGCTTGGCGACATCGGCTAAATAAGCCAAGCTTTGCGCGGCGGCAAACCCGCTTATCAGCTCGGAAAAATGCGCGCCGAATGTCAATAGGCAAGCCGATTGCGGCGGGTAGCTTTTGATGTAAGCAGCAGCCAGCCCGGCAAAAAAGCCCTCACCGACCAGACGGTTCACGACCGGATAGCTGTTGCGCAAGGCCGCCGTTAAACCAAGCCGGGTATTGTTTCGATAAATGGCCAGCCGTTGCTCGGCACTCAGGCCCATCGACTTCACGCCCGCCGGCAACTGTTGGGATTCTTGCAACACGAAGCGGGAAAAATCCCGTTGTAACTCACGCAGCCTGTGCATAAGCCTGCTCCATAAACCTGTCGGCTTTTGCGGCTTCCGCCACCAACACCGGCCAGGGCGGCAGATCGGCATCCCATTCGATCAAGGTCGGACGGCAACCGAAACGCTGTATGGCTGTTTGATAGAGTTGCCAGACCGCATCGCTGACCGGCGCGTTATGGGTGTCGATCAGAATGCTCTGCTCGCCGAATTGATTAACGGTATGCCCGGCCAAATGAATTTCCCCGACCTTGTCCGCTGCTATGGCACTTAAATAATCTGCCGCCTGCCAACCGTGATTTACGCAAGACACGTAAAGGTTGTTCACGTCCAACAAAATCCCGCAGCCGCAACGCCGGGCTAGTTCGTTGAGAAATTCGCTTTCCGTATAGCTGGAAAAGCCGTATTCCAAATAACTGGAAGGATTCTCGATCAACAGCGGTCTGCCTAAATAATCTTGTGCCTGCGAGATGCGCGCAACTAAATGGGCCAACGTCTCATCGGTATAGGGTAAAGGCAGCAGATCGTTCAAGTACCTGCCGCCAAAGGCACTCCAGCTTAAATGCTCGGACACCAGCCCCGGTTCGATCCGCTGAATCAGATCGCGCAGTTGCCGTAAGTGTTGCCGATTCAACGGGTCAACAGAACCCAGCGACATACCAACCCCATGCAAGCTGATCGGATAATCGACTCGGATGGCTTCCAAGTCGCGTAACGGAATACCGCCGTTGCCGAAGTAGTTTTCGCTATGGACTTCCAACCACGCAGGCCGAATGGGTTGGTTTAGGGCATCCCGGTGATGCTGGGAGCGAAGGCCGATTCCGGCTTGCGCCGGAATCGCCGAGCTCACTGATACCTGTTTAGCGAGTGGCTTCGTGAGAGTCATGTGGTACTCGATTTAATGGTGAAAGGGTGTCGTCTAAACAGCGCAGAACCTTGTGAGTGGGATGCCGGCAATCGCTGCCGGCATGACTGCGCTCTTTAACGGTTCGCGCGGCCTAGTAACCGGAGCCTGTGCCGTTATTTCATGTCCGCGGGCGCTTCCATACTGCCGCCGACGATGCGCTCGCAAGTGCCGGCAGGCACGGCGATAAAGGCATCTTTTTGATTATCGGCGGTGGAATGTCCGGCACAGGCATTAGACAGCGTTTTGCAGTCGTTTTTGCCGGCTTTGGCTACGCCGTAACATTTCTCCATATCTTTTTTGTCGGCGGCAAAGGCTAGCGATGGCAAGCCTGACACCCCTAATAAAATCAAAGAAGCCATGGCGGTCGATACAACAGTGTTTACGTTTTTCATCAGTCTTTTCCTAGTCGTTAAATGATTTAGTGGAGTCCACCGATTTCCCGGCAGACGCTTAACTAATGGCAAGCGGCATGCCAAAACGCTTTAAAATAAAACATGCAAATAAAAACAAACACTTATAAATTACCAAGCAAATTCAAGCCGTATCCCAATCGCCGAAAATCCACCAATAGTTGTGGCTGCCGCGAATAGTTGCGGCTTGGTGTTGTGGCGGCCGCTGGTTAGAATGCTATTCAATGCAAGCAACCGGACCATTTCACTCATGCAAACTGTCGACTCGTCGGAACTGGCCATACTGCGGGCGCTGGTGGAAGGCACCGTGCAAACCACCGGCGAGGATTTTTTAAGATCGCTGGTGCGTAGTCTGTGCACGGCCATTGGAGTAGCGAACGGCTTTATCGCCGAATTCACCAGCGACAAAACCCGGATACGATCCTTGGCCTTCTGGGAGCACGGTCAATTTATAGACAATCAGGAATGGGAACTGGCCGGCACCCCCTGCGTCGATGTGCTGGCCGGCAAGTTGTGCCATTACCCGTCGGACTTGGCGAAAATCTTCCCCAAGGAAGAAGGCATAGAAAGTTATCTCGGCGTGCCCTTGCAAGACGCCGACGGCCAGATCCTCGGCCACCTGGCGATATTCGACGAACGGGCAATGCCCGAAGAACCCCGCTTGCTCTACACCTTCAAGATTTTCGCGGCCAGGGCGGCGGCGGAGCTGAACCGGATTCGGGTAGAAGAACTGCGGCAACAGAGCGAACAGCGCTATAAGGATTTGTTCGACGAAGCGCCGATTGCTTATGTGCACGAGGACACCGATACCCGCTTCCAGGCCGCCAACCAGGCCGCCATGCGCATCCTGGGCATCACGCCGGAACAAGTGCCGGGTCTAATTGGTAGTTCCTTCGTACCCGACACGCCCGAAGCGCAACAACGCTTGCAGTTGGCGCTCAAGTCCATCGAAGACGGCACGAATAACGATGGTGTCGTGCTGGAATTGCGCCGCAGGGATAACGATCAGCCGATTTGGATACAGTGGTGGTCCAAACTCGACCCCAGCCGGCAATACATGCGCACCATGTTTATCGACATTACCGAACAGGTGTTGATGGAACGGGAACAGGCCAGGCTGCAAGCGCAAAACCTGTATTTACAGGAAGAAATTAAATCGACGCATAATTTCGACGACATCATCGGCCGCAGTCCGGCGCTGCAATCCTTACTAAACCAAGTCCAGCGCGTCGCGCAGACCGACGCCTCGGTATTGATCCAAGGCGAATCGGGCACCGGTAAAGAACTGATCGCCCGCGCCATTCACGCCGCCAGTCCCCGGAAAAACCGGCCGTTGATTAAAGTCAATTGCGCGGCATTGCCGTCCAGTTTGATTGAAAGCGAATTATTCGGTCACGAAAAAGGCGCATTCACCGGCGCTATCAACAAACGCATCGGCCGCTTTGAATTGGCCGAGGGCGGCACGCTATTCCTCGATGAAGTGGGCGAAATTCCGCTGGATGTGCAGGTCAAATTGTTGCGGGTGATTCAGGAACGCGAATTCGAGCGGGTGGGCGGGCAAGTACCCATCAAGATGGATGTGCGGGTGATTACCGCGACGAACCGGGATCTGCTGACGGAAGTAGCTGAAAAGAATTTCCGCGAAGACCTGTTTTACCGTCTGAATGTGTTTCCGCTGACCACGCCGCCGCTGCGAGAACGGCTGGAAGATATTCCGCTGTTGGTGAACTTTTTGATCGCTAAATTCGCGCCGAAAATCGGTAAAAAAATAACCGGGGTCAGTGGTCAATCTATGCAGCGTTTGCAGCGCTATCGTTGGCCGGGCAATATCCGCGAGCTGGAAAATATCATCGAACGGGCCGTGATTCTGACCGATACGCCGATATTGGACATCGGCCCGGAACAGTTGCCCGCGACGGCCGACGCCGGCCTAAAACTCGTGGCAGCAGGCGGCGACACCAGCCTGGATAGCGTAACCAAAGAGCATATCCTCAGCGTCCTGGGACAAACCCGCTGGGTCATTGAAGGCCCCAATGGTGCCGCGCAACGCCTCAATTTAAAACCGAGTACCCTGCGTTACCGCATGCAAAAATTGGGGATCGCCAAAACCAATCGCTAGCGATGGCCGTTTCGAGAATACGCTATCCCTCAGGCCTTTCGGGCTGAGCGGCGGCGTCGCCCCCCAAACAGCAGGAATGCTGAATAAGACTGATAAAAATCTTGCCCCAGGGTATCTCCGACATTTCGGTATCCCCTGCTTGCCGGCAATCCGCAGCTTCAACTAGCGTGCCTCAGGACCGCGCAGGCATATCAGGCTTAGAATTTTTTCGGCCACGCGCCGACATTAATTGGTTTATATAAACCATTTCTAGTCAATAGAACCGCTAACATCCTAATTCCCGCCGACAAATAAGGTTGAAATAAGCCGAATTTCCTGGACTGCCGATCTCAAATTGGCTTTGGCAGACTACTTGCTTTGAGTGCTTACCAAGCAGACCAATTGCTCAACTCCGGGATAGACCATGCAAACTAAACGTATCATCTACAGTGCGGCACTCGGCTTGCTGGGTGCTATGCTGACTTTCCAGGTCCACGCCCAAAACGTCCCCATATCCCTGGACGAGGCGCTGACGCTGTTTTATCAGCGCAACCTGGATTTGATCGCCGCGCAATACAACATCGACCAATCCCTCGCCGATGCGGTGATTGCCGCGGCGATGCCCAATCCGACCCTGGGCGTGCAGATTTCCGAAATCAGCAACCGGCCCAATATGGGCTCCAATGCCAGCGGCTGCAATCACGATGTCAACGTGTCCTGCGGCCCTGCCGAATATTTTTCCTTCAGCCAACTAATTGAAGTAGCTGGCAAACGCGGCCTGCGCATCCAAAGCAGCGGCTTCGCCACTCAGGCGGCGGAAAGCGACTTCCGCGATGCGGTGCGCATCTTTTCCAACATGGTCGAAGACGCCTATTACGACCTGCTGCTGGCGCAAAAGAACCGCTGGTTGGCGCAGGAAATAGTCGATCATTACCAAACCATTGCCAAAGCCAACCAGCTCAGAATGAACAGCGGCGATATAGCCGAATCCGATTTTCTAAGGGTAAAAATGGAAGCGATGCGCGCGCAATCCGATCTGGATACTGCGCAAACCGCCGTAGAACAGGCGCAAGCCGGTTTGGCGGTGATCTTGCGCTGGCCGAACGACAGCCTGCATTTCGAAGCCAAGGAGCAATGGCCGGACATCAAGGACATCGGCCAAAACCTGTCCAAAGACGAGTTGATGAACAAAGCCCTACAACAACGCCCGGATTTACTGGCCGACAAACAACGGGCCGCCCAGGCCGAAAGAGAACTGGAATTGGCCAGGCGCCTGAAATACCCGGATGTCACCGTCAATGCCGGCTATGCGCGCGACCCCAGCAATAACGCACTCAATTCGTTTTTTGTCGGCGTCAGCGTACCGGTGCCAGTGTTCGATCAATATCAAGGCCAATCCGACAAGGCGGCGGTGGCTTTAAACCAAAACCAACTGGCGGTGGAACAAACCGAACTGAGCATTCGTAACGATGTCGCCAATGCTCTAGCCACCTGGAATAGCGCGGACAAAATCGTCCAGCGTTTCCAAAGCGGTTTGCTGAATGACGCATTGGCGGTGCGCAACAGCGCGGAACTGGCTTACAGCAAGGGCGCTACCGGCGTACTGGACTTTATCGAAGCGCAACGCAGCTATAAAAATGTGATGCGCGATTACAGCCAGACCATGATCAACCGCGCCAATGCCTATTACGACTTGGTCAAAGCCTTGGGCGAGGAAACCGGCATTGAACATGCCACCCAAACGCCCACTCAATTGCCCTAACCACGCATCGACATGAAAACACCTAAGCAACCACTTACCCGTCTCCCCTTACTCTGTGCTTGCTTGTTGGCTGGCGGACTATTGGCGGCCTGTTCCGAGCCCACCGACAAGGCTACCACGCCCCCCAAACCCGCGGCACCGGCTGGCGAAGTCACACTGGCACCCGACTCGCCGAAAAAAGCCTACGTCAAAACTGCGCATTTAACCTTGTCACAACATCCTTTGCTGGAACCTTTGGCCGGCAAAATCGTGTATGACGAAAGCCTGACCTCGCGCATCAGTTCGCCCGTCGCCGGCCGGGTTGTCACCACGCCGATTGCGCTGGGCTCGCCGGTGCAGACTGGCTCGACCTTATTGGAACTCGACAGCCCGGATGTCGCCGATGCGGAAGCCGATTTCGCCAAGGCGCAAACAGCGGTCACCCTCGCCAGCCATGCTTTCGATCGGCAACAGGAACTGTACGCCGGCAAAGCCATTTCCCGCAAGGAGCTGGAACAAGCGCAGAGCGATTTGAGCAGCGCCCGCAGCGACCTGCAACGCGCTACCGACCGCTTGAAAAATCTGCACTTATCCGCTCGCCAAGCCGACGGCCGCTTCGCGCTGCGGGCGACACTGCCAGGCATCGTCGTGGAACGCAACGTCAATCCGGGCATGGAAGTACGCCCGGATTTGGATACGCCCTTGTTTGTGGTTTCGGATCTCAAACATTTGACCGTGCTGATGGAGGTGTTTGAAGTCAACATCGGCAAAATCAAACTGGGGCAGCAAGTCGCCGTGTCGGTACCCGCCTACCCCGACGAGACCTTTACGGCGACGGTGCAGTACATCGGTCAAGTGCTGGACGAAACCACCCGCACCGTGCAAGTCAGATGCAAATTAGACAATCCGGATGGCCGCCTGCTACCGGGTATGTATGCCACCATCAACGTGGAAAGCACTGCGGACGACAAAGCTTTCGTGATTCCATTGACCGCAGTATTTACCGAAGGCGATGCCGATTATGTCTTCACCGCCCTGGATAACAACCGCTACCGCCAACGCCGGGTCGAGATCGGCTTGCGTTTGAAAGACCGGGCGGTCATCACGCAAGGACTGGACGCCAACGAGCAGTTGGTGACAGAAGGCGCGCTGATGCTGCGCGCCGAAGAAGAAGTCGAAACCGAAAGTACCCATCAGCCCTAACGCCTTACCCAGGACCCTATCATGATCGAGCGTCTTATCGCGTTTTGTTTGCAACAACGGCTGATGGTGATCGGTGCCACCTTGGCGATTGCCGTCTCCGGCATCATCGCCTTCGAAAATTTGCCGGTACAAGCCTTTCCGGACGTACAAAACGTCTTTGTGCAGGTCGTCACCCAGTTTCCCGGCCAAGCGCCGGAAGAAGTGGAAAAACAGATTTCGCTGCCCATCGAACGGGAAATGAACGGCTTGCCGCATTTGTTGAATATGCGTTCTGTATCCATCTTCGGCCTTTCGGTGGTAACACTGACTTTCGATGACACCGCTGAAGATTATTTCTCGCGCCAGCAAGTACTGGAGCGTCTGCAATATGCCGAGATTCCCGACGAAGCCAAACCACAACTGGGTCCGCTATCCACCGGCGTCGGTGAGATTTTGCGTTACGTGATCGATGCCAGAAATCTGCCACTGATTGAGCAACGGGCCTTGCAGGATTGGATCATCGAGCCGCGCTTGCGCTCGGTGCAGGGGGTTGCCGACGTGGTCGGTTTCGGCGGCGGCGTGAAGGAATACAAAGTCGCCGCCAAGCCGGACCGCTTAAAAAATTATCGCATCGACCTGAACCAGGTGTTTCAGGCGATTGCCGCCAACAACACCAATACCGGCGGCGGCTACATCGAACACGGCGACGAAGCCCTGGTGGTGCGCGGCACCGGCTTGTTAAAGTCAGCGGAAGAAATCGGCGAAATCGTCGTCACCACCAACGACGGCGTACCGGTGCGCATCAAAGACGTCGCGGACATCAGCGTTGGGCCGCAGCCGCGCAATGGCATGGTGGGCATGAACCAGCGCGACGATGTGGTCGAGGGCATCGTGTTGTTGATCAAAGGCCGCGACGCGGTCAACGTGCTGGATGGGGTGAAACAGAAAATCAAGGAACTCAACGACTTCGGCTTACCGCCGGGCGTGAAGATCACACCATTCTATGATCGCACCGAACTGGTAGGCCACACCATCCATACCGTCGAACACAACATGATAGAAGGCGCGGTGTTGATCCTGATTATCCTGCTGGTATTTTTGCGGCGCTTCGTCGCGGCGCTGCTGGTGACCCTGATTATCCCGCTCTCCTTGCTGTTCGCGTTCATTTTGGTGGATCTGGGCGGCATCTCTGCCAATCTAATTTCCTTGGGCGCCATCGACTTCGGCATCATCGTTGACGGCGCGGTGGTATTGGTGGAAGCCGTGATGGTGCAAGTCACGCTGGATTTGCAACGCAACGCCGATATTCGCCATCTGCGGCAATCGCTGCTCACCACCGCCACTGAAATGGGCCGGCCCATCCTGTTTTCCAAGGCCATTATCATCATTGCTTTCTTGCCGATTTTTACCTTCCAGCGCGTGGAAGCCAAAATTTTTTCGCCGATGGCCTACACCCTGAGCTTTGCACTGGTGGCATCCATGCTGTTCAGCCTAACCTTCATGCCGGCCATGCTCACCTATCTACTGGGCCCTAAGTTGGCAGAACAACACAATCCGCTGGTGCATGCGATGGAACATCGTTACCGTCAAGTGCTGGAGTGGGTATTACGGCATGCGCGAACGGTGTTTATTAGCGCGATCACCGCGCTGGTGCTGAGCTTCATGTCTGTAAAACTAATCGGCACCGAGTTTATGCCCAAACTCGACGAGGGCAATATCTGGCTGACCATCACGCTGCCGACGCCCGTATCGCTGAGCACGGCCAAACAACTGGAACAGCAAGTGCGCGAAACCCTGGAAACCTTTCCGGAAGCCAAAACCATCATCACCCAGCTGGGCCGCCCGGAAGACGGCACCGATCCCAAAGGTTTCAACAACCTGGAAGTGCTGATCGATTTAAAGCCCAAGGATACCTGGCGTTACAAACGCAAAGACGATCTGGTGCAGGCCATGGACAAGGCGCTGGCGATTTTTCCGGGCATACTCACCAACTTTTCCCAGGTGATTCAGGACAACGTCGAAGAAGCCATTTCCGGCGTGAAGGGCGAAATCGCCATCAAAATCTTTGGTAGCGATTTGCAAACCTTGCAGGACAGAGCCGATCAAGTCACGCATATCCTGGCCGGCATACAGGGGGCCACCGATGTCGCCGCCGAACAGCAGGCCGGCCTGGCGCAAGTGATCGTGGATATCGACCGGACCAAGGTTTCCCGCTACGGCATCAATGTCGCCGATGTGGAACGGGTGATGGAAATCGGCATGGGCGGCAAGGCGGCGTCGCAGTTTCTGGAGGGCGAACGCCGGTTCGACATCACCTTGCGTTACGAGGATAGCGCCCGCAATTCGGTGGCCAATCTGGAAAGTTTGACGGTGCAAACCCCAACCGGCCAACGCATTCCGCTCTCCGAGCTGGCCACCATCAAAATCAACCAAGGTGCGTCCCGTATCAGCCGCGAAGACAATATGCGGCGAATTGCCATCAAATGTAACCTAATCGACCGCGACCAAGGCAGCTTCGTGGCCGAGGCCCAACAAAAAGTCGCTGCGCAAGTCGATTTGCCGCCCGGCTATCACATCGTTTGGAGCGGCCAGTTCGAGAATCAACAACGGGCGATGAAACGTTTAGCCATCATCGTGCCTATTAGTTTGGGACTCATTTTCGTGTTGCTGTTCTGGGCGTTCATGTCGGTTAAAAATGCCTTGCTGATCGTGATGAACGTGCCGTTTGCGATGATAGGCGGCTTGCTGATTCTATTGGCTACCGGCATTAACCTAAGCGTGTCCGCCGCCGTCGGCTTTATTGCCTTGTTTGGGATTGCGGTGCAGAACGGCGTGATTTTGGTCTCGCAATTGAACAAATTGCGCCGGGACGGCCAAAAACTGCATGATGCCATCGTCAACGGCTCCGTAAGCCGCTTACGGCCTGTAGTAATGACAGCCTTAATGGCGATGCTGGGTTTATTTCCGGCTGCACTGTCCACCAGCGTCGGTTCGGAAACCGCCAAACCGTTTGCTATTGTCATCATCGGCGGCTTGATCACCGCCACGATTTTGACCTTAACCTTGCTACCCGCTTTGTATCGTTATTTTGCCGAGCCTGACGAGCTTTAGGGGACTACTATGAAAGAAATTCGCGCCTACGTGCAGCCGCACAAGCTCAGCCAGATCACGATGGCATTACTGGAAATACCGGGTTTTCCGGGGATGTCGATCATGGATTGCGAAGGCTTCGGCCGCGAGCGCACTGAACACTCGCAAGATTACAAACCGTTTCTCGTGAAAAAGCGTCTGGAGATTTTCTCACCGGACAACTTAGTGGAGATTATTTTCGAAACCATCCTGCGCACGGCCCATAGCGGGCATCATGGTGACGGCAAGGTGTATATTCTGGACGTGCTGGAAGGCGGCCGCGTCAGCAGCGGCGAACGGGATAAGGATTTGGGTTGATTCCTATGGACATTCGAGCCGTCGTCGCAAATAGCTGCGCTGTAACAGTGGCGTTGCTGCTCTGGGTGGCCAACGCCAAGGCCGAGCAACCAATCGATGACTCTAAAGACGGTAATTTTTCCTTTATGCAGCTGCTGGCCGACCACGACCTGCACGATACGGCCGACGAACGCTGGAATGCCTATGGTCAGGCCACTTACATATCCAGCTGGAAACCGGCCTTCCCTGCTCAATACACCAACCTCAACGGCACCCCGCATTCGCTGCTGCCCAATGCCGAGCGCGCCTTTACCGGCACCGTCACCGCCTATTTTGGCTTGAAAGCCTGGCAAGGCGGCGAAATTTATTTGGCGCCGGAGATGATTTCCGAACTGCCCTTGTCCGACCTGAAAGGTCTGGGCGGCAGCATCCAAAACTTTGAATTGCAAAAGTCCGGCTCGGTGAGCGCTACTTGGTATAAATCGCGTTTCTACTTAAAACAGACCTTTAATCTGGGTGGCGACAGCCATGCGGTGAGCTCCGGCCCACTGCAACTGGCAGGCAGCGCCGACAGCCGGCGGTTGGTGATCACCGGCGGCAATCTCAGCATCCTGGATATTTTCGATAAAAACAGCTATGCCGCCGACTTACGCCAGCAGTTTCTGAATATGGCGTTTCTGACCAACGCCGCTTACGACTTTGCAGCCGACGCCCGCGGTTATAGCGTGGGGTTGGCAGCGGAATACTATTTTGACGACTGGACATTTCGATTGGGTCGCTTCGCCACACCGCAAAATCCGAACGACTTGCCGCTGGATTTTCGGCTGTTCAAATATTACGGAGACCAAATGGAACTTGAGCATCGCCATGAGCTTTTCAAGCAACCGGGTGCCGTCAGACTCTTAGCCTATCGGAACCGCGAACGGATGGGACGCTGGGACGAGGCCATCGCCGCCTACCAGGCCAATCCGGCGCAAAACGCCGCTACTTGCACAAGCTTTAATTACGACTCTACGAACAGTAGCGCCCCCGATCTATGCTGGGTCCGCAAAGCCAACGTCAAAATAGGCATAGGCATCAACATCGAGCAACAGTTAGTTGATGGTGTCGGCGTATTTTTACGCGGCATGGTCAGCGACGGCAAAACCGAAGTGTATTCCTATACCTCGGCGGATCGCTCGCTCTCCTTCGGCAGCTTAATCGGCGGCGACAGTTGGGGCCGGCATTACGATGCTCTCGGAGTCGCTTACGCTTGCAGCTGGATTTCCGCCGGACATGCCGAGTATTTGCGCCTGGGCGGTGTGGACGGTTTTATCGGTGACGGCAATCTGCGTTACCGGCCCGAGCAAGTGGTGGATATTTATTACAAACTGCGCCTGCTGCCCTCCGCCTGGATGACCCTGGACTATCAGCACATCGCTAACCCCGCCTACAACGCGGATCGTGGGCCGGTTGATGTCTATGGCGTCAGAGCGCATTTTGAGTTCTAGGCAAAACTTCAGGAGTTCCCATGCCCCCTCTTTAAAACATCTAAGCCTTTGTCTGCTGTTACTGCTTACTCCGCACATTAGCGTCGCGGAACAATCTTTGGCAATTGGCGAGGGTGAACGCCTACTGGTGCTGGCGCCGCATCCCGACGATGAAAGTTTAAGCGCTGCCGGACTCAGCCAACAGGTTTTAGCCCGAGGCGGCACAGTGCGCAGCTCAGTCGTCACAGCCGGCGATGCTTACGTCGGCGCGGTGATGCTGGATAGCGGGAAGCGCAACCCATCGGCAGCGGATTATCTGGACTTTGGCGAAAAGCGGTTGGAAGAGTCGCGGCGCGCGGCTCAGCTGCTCGGCAATGGTTTTATCCATCTGGATTTACTCGGATTCTCGGATGGCAGTATCTACTCGGCGTTAATCTCGCATTGGCGGCGCAACCAGCCGATGCGCTCCGAATATACCGGCTTTGACCACGTCCCCTATCGAGAATCCGAAGATCGGGGACTTGCCCAAGACGGCCAGGATCTACTCAACGAGCTGGTAGCCATCCTGCGCGATACCAAACCGACGATTATCGCCTTCCCGGATGTGATGGAAAACGATTCCGACCATGCCGGCTTGGGTATGTTTACCTTACTGGCCGTCCATCAGTGGCTATTGGAAAACCCCACTCCACACCTACAGCCCAAATTGCTGGCCTATCTGATTCATTGGCAACACGGCTGGCCTACCGGCTCAAACTGGGGCATTCCACAGGACTGGAGCGATCAACCGCTGGTATTGCCCGCTGATTTGCCGTTGCGCGGCCATAGCCGAGCTTGCGTCAATCTATCGCCCGCGCAAATTGATTTAAAGCGGGCTGCGCTGGCCGAATACAAAACTCAGCAACGCATCATGGGCGATTTTTTGTCGGCCTTCGTACGCAGCAGCGAGTGCTTTACCCTACTCAAGCCCAACGACGGCAACCGTATCGAACAGGTTTTGGCGCATTGGCGGCAGGTACGCAAGACATTTGATAATCATCCCTTGAGTCGGCGTAAAATTTGAAAGGATCTGCCCGCAAACTGGCGCTGCGCTTGGCCGTCAACAACCTGAGATCTCGAATATGCTAAAACTTTTGCTACGTCCGGTCATTTTCGTCACGATCGTGATGAGCATATTGGTGATCGGCGAACTGCTGGCCATTGGCCGCCTGACCTGGCGCAATCATCAACGCATCCAGACCATAGAAACCGACATTGGTAAAGGCCACCATTTGGAAGAAACGATCTTCGAGTTGCTGGAGTTGCAATCCCAATTGGCCTTGCATCGCAGCAATCCTGACCTGTCGGCCGAACACCTGAATGACATACAAGATCGACTGCTGGATTTACTGCAAGCCCACAACAACGGCACTGATTTCACGGTCTCGGTCGATTTGAACACCCTGCAAGCCAAATTCGCCGCCGCCAGCAACGGCGACGCGCAGGCGCTGATCGATTCGGTGAATATGATCCGCCAGGTATTGGACAGACAAACCAACGAAGAAGAAAAAATGTTGATCGGGGTTGAAGACGACAGTCAACTGGAACTGCAACTTGCGGTCATTTTGCCGCTGCTGCTGTTTTGGATAGGCCATTATTTCTTTCGCAACAATGTGTTGGAGCCGCTGGATGCCTTACGCGACCTGCTCTCCGGCCTGGCAGAAGGCGTGAAGCAGCCGATCACGCGCGAAACGGCCGACCCGATCTTGCGAGACTTGTTCGACCGCTACAATCATTTGGTCGAGCACTTGATCGAACTGGAACAGGAGCATCTGCATTACACCAATCGCCTGGAGCAGCAAGTGCGGCAGACCAGTCACGCTTTACTCGAACAAAGCCAGCGCCTAGCCAAAGCCGAGCGCTTGGCAGCCTTGACCGAAATGGCCGCCAGCACCGCCCACGAATTGCGTAATCCACTGGCGATTATTCAATTTGCGCTGGAAAATTTGCTGTCCGAAGCCATCGACCCCGATCTGCGCCAGCGTATCGGTCTATTGCATAGCGAAGTGCAACGCTTGACCAACCACCTGAATGACCTGCTGAGCTCGGCGCGCCACGGCAATAAAATCGCTCAGCCTACCGATGTAAATACGGTGGTCAACGACTTGATCACGCTATTTAAATACCAGGCCACCGATAAAATCCAATTTACGGTGCAGGGCAAAGCCGACAGTTCCTTGATGCTGCCGGAAATCGAATTCCGCCAAGCCCTGTTAAATTTGTTGCAAAACGCTGTGCAGGCCATCGGCACCCGCAACGGTAGCGTAGCGGTGCTTATTGCCCAAGACGCCCAGCGCCTGTCGCTGACGGTGGTTGATAGCGGCGACGGCTTCGATGAGGCCTTTTTGCGGCAAGGCATTCGTCCGTTTGTCAGCTTGAAGGAGAAAGGCAGCGGCTTGGGATTGGTGATGGTGCAGCGCTTCGCCAAAGACCTGGGCGGCCAGCTCAAACTGGACAACGATGCCGCCGGCCACGGCCGGGTCAGCCTGAGCTTACCTTTGATTTGAAACGACACACCCGCACAAATTCCAGCAATGCGCCAGCGAATACCCGTAAGTCGCATACAATGCCGTAACTCGCAAACCAGCCATAACCATGATGACCAATACCCTGTTAATTATTGAAGATGAAGCCCTGTTAGCCTCCGAATTGGCGCGTTACTTTAGCAAGGGTGGCTGGGAAGTCAGCATTGCCCATTCCCTGCAACAAGCCGAACAGTTTCTCAGCGGACAAGCGCTGGACCCGCTGGTGGTGTTATCGGATATGAACCTGCCGGACGGCAACGCGCTGGATTTGCTGGAGAAACTCAAACCGGAAATCGGCAGCAGTGAATGGGTGTTTCTGACCGGCTACGGCAGCGTCGCCGATTCGGTGCGCGCGGTGCGCCTGGGCGCGTACGACTTTATCGAAAAACCCTGCTCGCTGGACCGCTTGAATCTGTTAGTGGAAGGCGCCGCCCGTAGCGCTCGCGCCCAACGCCGCCTGGAACAACAAACCGCGTCGCAAAACCATCAATACAGCATCGACAGTTTGATCGGCTCCAGCCCGGCCATGAACCAGCTGCGGGCCATGCTGAAACAAATTGCCAACGTGCCCTTCTCCAGCCTGATCGTCAGCGGCGAAACCGGCACCGGCAAGGGCATGATCTCCCGCATTCTGCACTATTCCGGCAGCCGCGCCGCGGCACCCTTGGTGGAGATCAACTGCGCGGCCCTGCCGCGCGAATTGTTGGAAGCCGAATTATTCGGTTACGAAGCCGGCGCCTTTACCGGCGCGAAAAAACGCCATCGCGGCCTGTTCGAGCAAGCGCATACCGGCACGCTGTTTTTGGATGAAATCGGTGAAATGGACCTGGATTTGCAAAGCAAGCTGTTAAAAGCCGTGGAAGATCTACGCATCCGCCGGGTGGGCGGCGAAACCGAGATAAACATCGATGTCCAAATCATCGCCGCCACCAACCTGGACCTGGTGGAAAAAGTGGCCGAAGGCTTGTTCCGCCGCGATTTGTATCATCGCTTAAACGTCATCAACATCCGCATGCCGGCCCTGCGCGAACATAAGCAGGACCTGGATCAATTGGTGCCGCAATTCATCGCCGAATGCAATCGCAAATCGGCCAAGTCGGTCAGCCACATTCCGGAGCAAGCCTGGCAGATGCTGAAAAGCTACGATTGGCCCGGCAATATCCGCGAGCTGCACAATGTGCTGGAGCGCTGCGTGTTGTTGTCCAACGATCATAATTTGCCGGTGGAATGGTTGCAGCTACAAGCCCCGCAAGCGACGACGGCCACACACAACGCCAAAGTCAATCAGGAAGGCGTGTTCATTCCGCTGGACGGCAGCATCAGTCTGCACGAAATGGAAAAATTCATCATCCAGGAAGCGCTAAACCGTAATGACGCCAACGTCACCGGCGCGGCGCGGATGCTAGGCACCACCCGGGAAACATTACGCTACCGGGTACAGAAGTATCATTTGAAATGTAAATTTTGAGCAGAGCTGGTGCGGGTTGGCTAATACGGGAGAGATTTATCTCGGGCAAAAAAATGCGCCCTGCCTGTCCGAAGAACTTCGACCAAACAGAGCGCCACGTCCACACATGAGAACAGGTAGGAGTAACAACACAATCTAAGTAGAGCAAAGTTGATGCCAAATAGCCGACGCCTTGATTTTTATGGACTTATGCGAATGGCAGCCGATAAAACGCCGGGAGATTTGCACCAGATACAACCAAAATCCGGCTGTTTTGCACCAGGATGGCTCAATTGGCGTGTCCACACCGATGGTTGCGTTCACGAAGCGCAGCATTCGACAAATTTGTGGGGCGTTATCGCTCAGAACCCAACGATTGCACAAAATTACGCCAATTAACAAGCTCGCGGCGAGATAGCTCGAGTTATTTTGGAGAACCGTGGAGAAAAAGACTCGACGCATTTAGAAGAAATGCCAGGATAACCAAGCAGGGTTTCCCGCCGACGAATTCAAACCACCAAGCGACCAAAGCCGGATATCTGGCGCTCGAATGTTCAACCCGCGCAGCTACAAAAATCGAGTCCGGCCTACCGAATTCTTTTAGGGCGCATCAGCGATAGCGCCATGCGCCGAATGATTTAACACCAACAGACGGCCCATGACGGATACGTCTATTAACCCCTTACGGCCTTGTTCTGAAACTTACCCCGGAGTCCACCCATGAGAAAATTAATTTTTGGTACATTACTAGCCGCCATCACCCAACTTAGCTACGCCAAGCCTCCAGAAGCCCGCTCCCTGCCGCTGGAGCAGATCAGTATCGAACACATCGATCTTCAAGGCCAACTCCGAACCTGGAAACTCAATAAGGTGTGTATCGACCAGCAAGCTTACCTGCTGCTGATGAAAGGTTTGACCGAACCGATCAGTATCTCGCCGTCCTTCAAAGATGGGAAACCGGAGCAATGCGTAGTCGCAGACTAAAGCCGGAAACGCTTACGATTATTCCTGCCTATGGTTTTATCGGGGTGGTTTTCTTCGCGTATGCCGTGCCAAGCATCGGAGCTTTTGAACGAGCAAATCAGCAAGATAGCCGACTTGCATGCGTAGGACCCGAAGTTTTGTAGGGCGCATTAGCGATAGCGTCATGCGCCGAATAATTTAAAGTCGACATACGGCGCAATACGGCTACGCCTATTGACGCCCTACGAATTGCGCCTTACGGCCTTGAATAAGGTGTGTATCGACCAGCAAGCTTACCTGCTGCTGATGAAAGGTTTGACCGAACCGATCAGTATCTCGCCGTCCTTCAAAGATGGGAAACCGGAGCAATGCCGAGTCGCAGACTAAAGCCGGAAACGCTTACGATTATTCCTGCCTATGGTTTTATCGGGGTGGTTTTCTTCGCGTATGCCGTGCCGAGCATCGGAGCTTTTGAACGAGCAAATCAGCAAGATAGCCGACTTGCATGCGTAGGACCCGAAGTTTTGTAGGGCGCATTAGCGATAGCGTAATGCGCCGAATAATTTAAAGCCGACATACGGCGCAATACGGCTACGCCTATTGACGCCCTACGAATTACGCCTTACGGCCTTTCCCGTATGCCGCGCCGAGCACCGGAGCTTTTGGATGGACAAATCGGCAGGATAGCCGATTTGCATGCGCAGCACCCGAAGGGCGAGGTACATGGATGTACCGAGTGAGCAGCCCGTTAGGGGCGCCGCAGGGATGCGGCGCGTTGCCGAAGGGGCAGGAAGCCCCTTTCGGCAACCACGTTCAAAAGCGAGGAGCGCAGGATATAAGCGGCATCCGGGTGTCTTTTCTTTTGGATACTTTTCTTTGGACAAGCAAAGAAAAGTATCTCGGCTGTCGGGCCGAGACCCGACATTAAAATAAAGCGTGGCAATTCAACACGATGTGAACGATCTCGCGACCGATGCGCTTCACTTTGTTCAGCACATCCTATGTGCTAGGTCCGGTGGAATGATGGGTTAGCCAGCCGGTTGAGATCATGTATGTATGTGTCGAGAAATTGCGTGACAAAGCTCTTCTAATGCGTCAGCGTAGTCACCCCTGAAGTCAGCATACTTCTTGGTCTTCAGAAGCGTTGGGACCATGCAGTCGTCTATCAGTATGGGCAGGACAGCTACTCGCTCTTGATTGATTTCATCCCAATATTTACTGTGCCATTCGTTCTCCACCCATCGCGACTCAACCGCACTCTTGGACAAAACAACTGCTACGAAATCTGAATCCTCTAGACCTTCGGCTACTCTCTTGGGTATTGATTCACCGATGAGGATTTCCCACTCGTCAAGCCACACCTGATGACCAATATGCTTTAGGTCGACAGCAAGACCACGCACAAATCCTTTGTCCTTTGAGGAATGTGAGAGAAAGAGTTTCGCGCCGCGCTCACTCTGTGTGAGACGGGCGGCAAACAAACGATCACCGAGAATGCTGTCAACCAGGTGAAGCTCCTCAAGTGCATCAACTCGGATATCCCCTTCAACCGAATTGCCCTTGAGCGGACTAAGTAACCAAAATAGTTGTTCTCTACGGCGGAATAGCTGCTGTGTATTTGGCTCAGCAAGGTATGAAAGGGGAATGCAATGGTAGTAGGGCGATATCCCGAACGAGGAAAACTTTACTACCCCAATAGAACTACGGCCAGTGTCTGCATCGTCATCGTAGAGCCCGATTCGCCCTCGAAACTTTCCGCGGGTAACAATTATAGGTCCGAAAGGTAGCTTCATTGGTAGCAAGTCGTGAGGATGGCTAATAAGTGATTAAAAAGTTTCTAAATATCATGCCAGCTTCCCCTATACCACTAACCTCGGCACCGCCGCCAACAACCTCTGAGTATAAGCATGCTCCGGCGCCCCACAAACCTTCGCAGTCAAACCTTCTTCTACAATCTTCCCCTTATACATCACCACCGTCCGATCGCTGAGATACTCCACCACCCCAATGTTATGCGTGATAAACAATAAGGTCAGATTCCGCCGGCGGCGAATATCGAGCAGCAATTGCAGAATTTCCGCCTGTACCGACACATCCAGCGCGCTGGTGATTTCGTCGCACACCACAAACTCCGGATTTAAAGCCAAAGCCCGCGCCAAACCGATACGCTGCCGTTGGCCGCCGGAGAATTCATGCGGGTAGCGCCATAGCGATTCGCGGCTGAGTTGCATGTCTTCCAGCAGTTGCCCAGCTAGTTCGATGCGCTGTTCGTGATTGGAGCCAATGCCATGTACCTTCATCGGCTCGGTTAGCGTGGTTTCCACCAGCAAACGCGGATTGAGCGAGGATTGCGGGTCTTGAAAGGCAATCTGCATCTTGCGTCGTAGCGGCCTCAGTTCGCGCGCAGACAAGCCGGTGAGTTCCTGGCCGTCGATGCGGATACTGCCGGCTGTCGGTAATTCCAGTTGCAACACCGCCCGGCCCAAGGTGGTTTTGCCGCAGCCAGACTCGCCGACCAAAGCAACGATTTCGCCGCGCGGAATATCCAGCGATACCTCGTCTACCGCCTTGACGTAATCGACGGTTTGCCGGAACAAACCTTTTTTGATGGGGAACCAGACTTTCAGGTCACGGATTTGCAGCAAGGGTTGTTCATCTGCACTTGGCGGCGCGCCGAGCGTATTGGCCAGCCAAACAGACTGCTTAGACTTTCCACGTAAACCGGCGCGCGTCAGCACCGACAGCAGTTTTTTATCGCTGTCACTCAGGCTTTCGTCGTCGACTGGGTCTGGGTCTTGATCTTGCGCAGGCTCGACAACCGGCTTGGCCAGATTTTCCGGCACCGCAGCCAGCAATTGTTGGGTGTAGGGATGCTGAGGGTTGCGTAGTACGGATTTACACGTGCCGACTTCCACCAGTTTGCCTTGCTGCATCACCCCCACCCAATGCGCCATTTGCGCGACGACGCCGAAATCGTGGGTGATGAACAGCATGCTCATGCCGGTGTCGTCCTGGAGTTTACGCATCAACCTTAGAATCTCGGCTTGCACCGTCACATCCAATGCAGTGGTGGGTTCGTCGGCGATCAGCAATTGCGGCTCGCAGGCCAAGGCCATGGCGATCATCACCCGTTGGCGTTGGCCGCCGGAGAGTTGATGCGGGTAGTCGCGAAAGCGGCTGGCGGCGTTGGGAATTTGCACCTGCTCCAAGGCCTTGATAGTCCGCTCGGTGGCTTCAGCGTCGTCCATATCGGGATGATGCAATTGCAGCGCTTCGGTGATTTGCTCGCCGATGCTCATCACCGGGTTCAAGGAGGTCATGGGCTCCTGGAAAATCATGGCGATTTTTAAGCCGCGCACCGCACGGATACCCGGATCGTCCAGGGTTAGCAAGTCCTGCCCGTTCAGCAAAATCTCGCCGCTGGGATGCGAAGCCACACCGTCCGGTAACAAGCGGATCACCGACAAGGCGCTAACCGACTTACCGCTGCCGGATTCGCCGACCAGGCAAAAGGTTTCGCCCTTGGGGATGCTGAAACTGATGTCGTCCACCGCTTTAACTTCGCCGCCGCCGGACCTTAGATAAGTGCGCAGGTTGCGGACTTCCAGCAAGGGTTGGCTCATGATTTGACCCCGGCCTTATCCGACAAGCGCGGATCAATGGCATCCCGAAACGCTTCGCCGATCAGGTTGTAGGCAAACACGGTCATGAAGATCGAGCCACCGGGAAACACCGCCATCCACCAGTTAAAGGTCGATGACTTGACGGCCTGATCCAGCATCGCCCCCCAGGATGGCGCGTCGACCACGCCCAAGCCCAAAAAGCTTAAGGTCGCTTCCGACAGAATCGCCCCGGCCACGCCAAAGCTGACCGCCACCAACAAAGGCGCGACGCCGTTGGGCAGCATGTGCCGGAACAAGATCGAGCTTAGGGGCAAACCGCTGGCCACCGCCGCCTGTACGTAATCCTGTTTGCGCAGTTTCAAAAACTCCTGGCGCACATAACGCGCGTATCCGGACCAACCGGTCACGCCGATGATCACCATCATCATGTACAGACTGCGCCCGAAGAAGGCCACGAAAGTCAGCAGCAGGAACAAGGTTGGGATGTCTTCGAAGATTTCCACCAGGCGCATGCCCAGCATATCGACGACGCCGGAAAAATAGCCCATCAAGCCACCGATGACGATGCCGATGGCCAAGGCGATACCCGACGCAATCAGGCCGATGCTCAAGGAAATCCGGCAGGCGTGGATCATCCGGCTTAAGACGTCGGCACCGTTTTCTTCGGTTCCCATCAGGTGAGTATGGCCTTCCGTGGCAAACGGCGCTTCCAGGCCCTTGCTGCCCAAGTCGCGTAGATAATCGACCGGCGCATAAGGTATCGGCGGCATGATTTTCCAATCCACTTGCGTGTAAGCGGGGCCGCGGAAATCGTCGTAAATCACCAGCACTGGCGGTTTGACGAAGCTGTTGACCAGCAGCGCCGCTAACGCACTACCCAATAAAAACAACAGAATCTGTTTTCCGCCGTCGATGTTAAGCCGGAACACCGCCAGGGCGATGAAAAAACTAGCCAGGATCCAAGCGTCTTCTACGGACAAATATTCCAGCACCGGCGCAGAAATCGTACCGCCCTTGCTCATCAGCAAGGGCATGGAGTTAGCCAGAAACGGCGCAAACACCGCGCAAAACACCAACAACCCTACCCAGCCCAAGCCGAATTTGACGCCGACGCCGGCCAGGGTTTTACGCCAGATCCGCGCAGAAAAAGATTCGCGACTGCTCACGGACTTAGTCATAACTCACCCGCGGATCGGCCAGGGTGTAACAGAAGTCGGCAATCAGATAGCCGATCAGCGTCAGAAAGCCGCTGATCCAGGTGATCGACAACACCAGTTCGCGGTCGCGGCCTTTCACGGCTTCCACCGCCAATTGGCCCATGCCGTTGATGCTGAATATGTTTTCGACGATCAAGGAGCCGGCCAACAAACTGGGCAGCAAACCCGCAGAGACGGTTATCAAAGGCAATAAACTATTGCGGAATACGTGTTTCCACAGCACATCATTCTCAGCAAGGCCCTTGGCGCGGGCGGTGCGGGCGTAATCGGCGTGCAGGTTTTCCAGAATCGAGGTGCGGGTGAGTTTGGTAAGCGCGGCAAAGCCGCCGTAGGACAGGCAAATCACCGGCAAGATCAGATGCCAGATTCTATCCAACAAGAAACCGCGCACGAAGCCACCCTCGTCCCAATACGGCAGGAACGGCATGTCTTGCGCTTCCCGGCTGCTGATGCCGGCGGTCGGGAACCATTGAAAGTACTGAACATTGGCAAAAAAACCCAATAGTAAGACGCCGGCCAACATGGTCGGAATCGACCACAAGGCCAACATTGACATGCCGGCGCCCAAGTCGAAAGCGCTGCCACGTTGGGTCGCGGCCTTCATGCCGACCATGATGGCAATGATATAGGTAAACGGCAGGGTGACCAGATTGAGTAGCAAAGTAATCGGGATGCGCTCGGCCAGGATGTCCGACACCGGCCGACCGTATTGAAAGCTGGTACCCAGATCCATACCCTTGCTGAAGGAAAATTCGCCGCGCTGACCTTGGGAGTCGCTAACAAAACCGATCGGCGAGACATTATTCAGCCAGCGCAGATATTGCACCGGCGCCGGTTGATCTAAGCCGTAGCGTTTATTGTAATAGTCCAGCAAAGCCTGTTTCTCTTGCGGTTTCATGTCCATGCCGCCGATCAAGGTCTGTGCGCTGATGCCGCCCGGCGACATGGCCATCACACTGAACACCAGTACGGTGATGCCCAGCAAGGTGGGGATCATCAGCAGCAAACGCCGCAGCAGATAGGTCAACATCGGCGAATCCTTGGCCTATTGGGTGTATTTTTGCTGCGCCAGCGGCACGTAATTTTCCAGCGGTAAGGAACCGAAGTTCAAACCCAGCTTGGTCATTTGCAGGTTGTGGATGCGCTTGTCGACGAACAGCAGACTCTTGCGGCGCATCAGGAAGGTATAGGGTTGGTCTTCGTAAAGAATATGTTCGGCCTGCTGCCAGAGCGGCATGCGTTTGCCTTCGTCGACGGTGCGACGGGCATCGTCGATCAATTTATCCAAAGCCGGATTGTTGTAGCTGACGTAGTTATCGCCCTTGCTGACGGCTTGTGAGCTATGGAACATCTGGTACAAATCGGTTTCGATACCGCTGGTCCAACCCAGAGTAATCGCGTCGAAATCTTTTTTATCCAGATTTTCCAACATCACCGGCCATTCCTGCGGAGTTGGAATTAGCTTGACGCCGGCGCGGGCGTAGAGATCTTTCAATAAAAGCACCATGCGTTTGGTGTCTTCGTTGGCTTGAAAGTAGGTCAGTTTAAATTCAAAAGGCGCGCCGGCCTTGTCTTCCAATACGCCGTCGCCATTTTTATCCTGATAACCGGCGTCTTTTAGCAAGGCTTTGGCTTTCTCCAAATCGGCTTGATAGGGCTGCAAGGCCGCGTCATGCTGTTTGCTGGTTTTACTGAACGGGCTGACAGCAGGCTCGGCATAATCTAGAAACACGTCCTTGATTACCCTGCTTACATCCGTCAAATAAGTCATAGCCTGACGCACACGCTTGTCAGCGAAGCGAGTGGGCTTGCCGCCGCGTTCTTGATTCCAGCCTATCCAGCTGTAGCCCACCACCGGCGGCATGTATTCGAAATTTTGGCTCTTGGCCTGGATTTGCGGGTCTTTTTTCAATTCCTGATATTCGACCGGACGCGCCGAGTAAGAGTCGATATCGCCATTACGAAAGGTGGTTAAGCGGGCGCTATCGTTTTGGATGATTTTCCAGAGAATGCGATGGTAAGACGGTTGCACGTCGCCCCAATAACGCTCGTTGCGGACCAGTTCGATATTGCCCTTGTCCGGCGTCCAGTTTTTCGGATCGTTTAATCGATAAGGACCACTACCCAATAACAAACCTTTGGACTCGTTAAATTTTTGTGGTTCTTTTAGATACGGCTCGTAAAAATGCTTGGGCATGATACCGATGCCACCGGCCAAAGACAGCGCTTCGAAGTACGGCTCTTTGAAGGTAAATACCACTTCGTACTTGCCGTTGGCTGTGACGCTTTTGATCTTTTCTAGGTAGGCGCGTTCGCGCGGCGCCTGGATGGCGTCGGTCATGATGAAATTGAAACTGAACACTACGTCGTCAGCGGTTAAGGGTTTGCCGTCGGAAAAACTGACGTCTTCGCGCATCCGGAAAGTAATCACCAAACCGTCCTCGCTAATCGTCCAGTCCTTGGCGACCAGGCCCTCCCATTCCAGGGTGTCGGGGTTTCGAGTGATCAGGCTCTCCAGCACATAGCTTTGCACATTGGAGGCATAGGCATCGCTGGACACCAGCGGCGTGATGGTCTTTAGGTTGGTAAAAAAGGCATCCACACTCCAGTCGCCTTGAGCGTAATCCGGTTGACGGCTAGCGGCGTAAGCACGTTGAAACGCTTGGGCAACTTCGCCGTTCGCGGTGGAATTTGTTGATGCACTTGCGGCAAGCGCGCCCGAGCTAATCGCCCCGCGTAGTTCACGCATATCCTTGGCTTGCTCCGACAGAGCAGCTTGCATTTCGCTCAATTTCAGCCATTGCCGGTCGATTTGATACATGGCCAATACGATCAGCACAATGGTTAAACTGAGCAGCGAATAGAGAATCCAGTCTCGGGTAGTGGATGGTGTTTGCATGTGTCCAGTGTTTCGCAAAAATTAAACAGAAACTTGAGCGACGCTTTTGCTTGATGGCCGGAGCCATCTGAATCGCTTCTGGGGCATATCGATAACGCCGCTTTTGCAAAAACGTCAGGTGTCCTTACTTTTTAACCCGGTGGGTCGCCGCCGCGCTAGCCACCGGTATACATCTTTATAGCAAATTGGTGATTGGTGCCTCGGGGTTGACGTCGGCATCGTAATCCACGCCGTCAACCTCGAAACCAAACAACTTGAGAAACTCGTGTTTGTAACCGGCAAAATCGCTCAATTCGTTGATGTTGTCGTTGTTGATTTGTTCCCACAAAGCGTTGACTTTGTCTTGCACTTGCGGCTGCAACTCTTTTAAATCGGCGCGCAGGCGACCGGTATCATCGAGGATAGGGGTGGCACCATACAGGCTATCGCGGAACAAGCCATTGACCTGCTCGATGCAGCCTTCGTGTGTACCCTCGGCCTTCATGGTTTTGAATAGTAAGGCCAGATATAAGGGCATGACCGGAATCGCCGCACTGGCTTGGGTAACCACGGCTTTTAGTACCGACACCCTAGCGTCGCCAGCCAAAGTAGCTAATTTGCTGCGGATATCGATGACACGTTTGTCCAAATCTTTTTTGGCTGCGCCGATGGTGCCGTCCCAATAAATATCCCAAGTAATTTTTTCGCCCAGATAGGTATAAGCCGTCGTTTTAGCACCTTCCGCTAAGACGTCGGCATCGGCTAATTCATCGATCCACATTTGCCAGTCTTCACCACCCATCACGGCGACGGTGTTGTCGATTTCTTCTTGGGTCGCGGCCGGCAAGGTAAAGGATTTGATGATTTCTTTGTCGGTATCAATACCGTTTTGTACCAAATCTTTGCCGATTGGTTTTAGCGTGGAGTTGTGGGTGATGCCGGTTTTGGGATTGGTCCGGCGCGGGGCTGCCAAGCTGTAAATAACCAGATCGACTTTGCCCAAATCCTGCTTGATGGCGTCTATGGTTTTTTGTTTGATCTCGTCGGAAAACGCATCCCCGTTGATACTTTTGGCGTACAGGCCTTCGGCTTCGGCAAATTTATGAAACGCTGCGGAATTGTACCAACCTGGGGTGCCTGGCTTATCGGCAGTCCCTTCGCGCTCAAAAAACACCCCCAGGGTTTTCGCGCCTGAACCAAACGCCGAGACAATCCGCGAGGCCAAGCCGTAACCGGTGGAAGCGCCCAGAATCAGCACATTTTTGGGGCCGTTGGGAATAGCGCCGAAACTTTTGACGTAGTCGATTTGCTGTTTGACATTGGCTTCGCAGCCGACTGGGTGGGTGGTAACGCACATAAATCCGCGTACGCGAGGTTTGATAATCATGTTGATCCTTAAATCAAGCTATTAAAAATTAAGACGAGTGTCGCTTTCGCAGCGATGTTTGTTACAAATTTTAAAGTTTATCCCATGATATGGCTGAACAGGAAAATAATATCGATGGTATCCGAAGCGAAAAATCGCCCTATTCGGCTATCCGCGACTATGTTAATAAACGTCAGCCTAAAAGCCAATGCGGGTTGAACGCTGCTGGCTATTCACGCACCGGGCAACGGTTAAAGCGGGATGCCCCGAAGTCTTTGCCTAGAATCCGCAACAACATCCTCTTTGCTAAGCAGCTAACCGCTTAATCAAGCAAAAAAAAGGGAGCGCTAAGCTCCCTTTTTGCAGGTCCACCTAACGGTTTACTGTTTTTGCGTATTGATAACGATCTCGGCTTTAGTCTGCAACGCATTCAATACGGCTTCCATCTGCGCCTTACCAAAGGCGGCCGAGATGTTTTTGGCAATCAAGGCTTGTTTGCTCTTGTCACTATCCGACATGACACCCTCGTGTACATTGTTGACGCTAACCACCAATTTACCACCCTTGGCTTCGTCGATTACTGCCACGCTAGGCTGACCGGCCTTTGGTTTGGCTGTTCTAAAAATCTCTTGAGTAACAGCCGCCGGCAATTCGCTGGCAGTGCGTGTCAAGCCATTGATTTTTTTGGTCTGCAAATGCAGCGCTTCGGCGATTTGCGCGAGCGTTTTGCCGCCCGTCAATTCCTGCTTAACTTTATCGGCAGTAGCGATGGCCTGCTGTTTTGCTTTATCTTGCTGAATCGCAGTAATGACCTCAGCCTTAACTTCCTTGAGCTCTCTGCTGGCGGCAGGTTGATGCGATAACATACGCAACACCACAACTTTGTCGCCGCCAATTTCCAGCGGCTCGCTGTTGCTGCCTTTTAACACATCTTCGGAAAACGCAGCCGCCCGAACTTTTTCGTCGGCAGCGATACCTTCACCCGCGGTGCGAGTAAACGCTTGGGTTTTGCTGGTTGCTCCACCCAATAGTTGCGCAACCGCCGCCAAACTATCAGGATTTTCATAACTGACTTCGGCAACTTTCTCGGCCAAGGTATTAAATTTGGCTTCGGCCTGCGCTTTTTGATAAGCCTTGCTGACTTCGGCTTTTACCGCTTCGTAAGGCTTTACGTCGCCCGGTATCAATTCGGTGACTTTAATTAAATGATAACCAAAAGCCGATTTAACGGGCTCGGAGACTTCGCCCAGTTTTAAGCTGCTTGCGGCATCTTCAAAGGCTTTCTCCATCACGCCGACATTAAATAAACCCAGGTCGCCGCCATTTTTAGCGGTTAATTTATCGTCGGACACTTCGGCGGCTAAGGCAGCGAAATCCTTGTTTTTCAAATCTTGTTTGGCTTTCAGGGCTTTTTGCAGCGCTAAATCGTCGGCGGCTTTATCCTTGCTGAATGCGAACAGGATATGACTGATTTTTCTGCGCTCTTTCGTAGTGAATTGGACTTTTTGTTCTTCGTAGTAAGCCTTTAACTGCTCTTCAGTAGGGCTAATATCTGCGGCCAATTTATCCAATGATAATTCCACGTATTCGATAGCCACCTGCTCGGGAGTCTGATACGCATCCTGGTGCTGCTGATAATAAGCGGTAATTTCCTCTTCGCCGGGCTGTTGACTGACAGCCGTTAACGGCACGGTCAAATATTCCACATCGCGGGTTTGGTTCTGGATTTTAAAGAAGTTGTTGATTTCCGCCGGCGTGACAAAGCTGCTATCTACCACGGCTCTTTGGAATTGCTCCATCACCAAAGCTTTTTTGATGCGATTGACGAACTCGGCTGAAGACATGCCTTGCGAACCGAGCATGGTTTGGTATTGCGTCTTATCGAACTTACCGTCTTTTTGGAAATACTCGAGAGTTTGTATGAAGTCCCTGGCCGTCTCATCGCTAACCAACAGGTTTTGATCCTGAACGTATTGCAACAACACCTCGTCGCGAACCAGCTTTTGCAAAGCCTGTTTTTTTATCGTCTCTTCGTCGAATTTCATGCCTGCCAGATTTTGCGCATATTGCTGATAGGCCTGACTGACATCCCGCTGAAAAAACTCCTTGTCTCCCACAGACACTACCGGGGCCTCTTTACCGCCGCCAAGGTAGTTTTGGATGCCCCACAATCCGAAAAGCACACAAATCAAAATCAATATGATTGATGCAAACAGACCGTGCACCTTTTCTCTAATCTCTAAAAGCATAAACGCTGTCCTTAAACAGTATTAAACCCGATCGCTTCAGGCCATAAAATTAACAGGCAAAAAAAAACCTCGGACCATACGGCCCGAGGTTTCTGTTTTGGCGGAGCGGACGGGGCTCGAACCCGCGACCCCCGGCGTGACAGGCCGGTATTCTAACCAACTGAACTACCGCTCCAAAGTCTGGTGGGTGCTGAGGGGTTCGAACCCCCGACCCTCGCCTTGTAAGGGCGATGCTCTCCCAGCTGAGCTAAGCACCCGACTAAAGAGCGGCTAGTTTACAGCATCTTTTAAAGATTTGCCAGCTTTAAATGAAGGAATTTTCGCGGCTTTAATGGTGATCTCTTCACCGGTCTGCGGATTGCGGCCTTTACGCTCTGCTCTTTCTTTAACATCGAATGTGCCGAAGCCAACCAAGGCAACGGAATCACCTTGTTTCAAAGCATCTTCTACTGCTTTGATAAAACCATCTAAAGCCCGCCCTGCATCAGCTTTAGTTAACTGGGACGCACTGGCGATTGCATCGATAAGTTCCGATTTATTCATTTATTTCCCCTTAGGATGTCGTTGTATTAATTATGCTCAGCAAACAAATGTTTGGATTTGTCCACTAACCGGTTTTCCACCAACCCGATTTACAGCCTCTCCTGGTTCGAGAGGTCGACATTTATATCAATCGCCTGCAAGCGATGTCAAGCACAGAAGTCCGCGGAAGCCACGACGCTGATGGTTTCCGCCGACCCGACTCAACTTTTAATGGGCAACAACACCCGGCTTTTTTACCTCTGCCTTGCTGGCGGCAGTTTCAGTTATTTCTGCCACCGGGATTGCAGCAATGGGGGTGGGCATATGCTGTAGAGCCAACTCCAACACTTCATCTATCCAACGGACACACTTAATCGCCAAATTACGTTTGATATTTTCCGGGATCTCGGCGAGGTCCTTTTCGTTTTCCGCCGGAATCACCACTGTCGCGATGCCGCCGCGATGCGCAGCCAACAATTTCTCTTTCAGTCCGCCAATCGGCAGTACTTCACCGCGCAGGGTAATCTCTCCGGTCATCGCCACATCAGCACGCACTGGAATTTTGGTCAAAGCGGAGATAATGGCGGTACACATGCCAATACCGGCGCTAGGCCCGTCTTTTGGGGTCGCGCCCTCCGGAACGTGAATGTGAATATCATTTTTTTGGAACACATCGCTGTCGATTCCCAAGATATTAGCTCGACTCCTGACCACCGTGACCGCCGCTTCAATCGACTCCTTCATCACATCGCCGAGCTTACCGGTCGTTAACTGTTTGCCCTTACCCGGCATTACCGCAGTTTCAATCGTCAACAACTCACCGCCGACTTCAGTCCATGCCAAACCTGTCACTTGACCAATTTGATCGCTGTCTTCGGCCATGCCATAGCTAAAGCGTCTGACGCCGAGATACTTGTCCAGTGTTTTCTCGGTAACCGAGGTTCGACTTTTGCGGGATTTCAACAACAGGTCTTTCACGACTTTCCGGCAAATTTTCGAAATTTCCCGTTCCAGTCCGCGCACACCCGCTTCCCGCGTGTAGTACCTGATAATATCCTTGACCGCTGCTTCGGAGATAGAAATTTCCGACTCTGCCAGACCGTTGTTTTTGATCTGCTTCGGAATCAAAAAGCGCATGGCGATGTTGATTTTTTCATCTTCCGTATAGCCGGCCAAACGGATTATTTCCATCCTGTCCATCAAGGCGGGCGGGATATTCATCGTATTCGCTGTCGCCACAAACATCACGTCGGATAGATCGAAATCGACTTCCAGATAATGATCCGAGAAAGTATGGTTTTGCTCCGGATCCAACACTTCCAACAACGCGGAAGCGGGATCACCGCGAAAATCTGCCGCCATCTTGTCGATCTCGTCCAGCAAGAACATGGGATTCCGGGTTTTGACTTTCGACAGATTTTGCAGAATTTTACCGGGCATAGAGCCTATGTAGGTACGCCTATGTCCGCGAATTTCCGCTTCGTCTCTTACCCCGCCTAACGCCATTCGCACGTACTTGCGATTGGTGGCCCGTGCAATCGACTGACCCAGAGAGGTTTTACCAACCCCCGGAGGACCGACCAAACACAGAATAGGCCCTTTCAACGCTTTAACACGTTGTTGCACAGCAAGGTATTCGAGTATCCGCTCTTTTACCTTATCCAGCCCGTAATGTTCGGCTTCCAATACCTCTTCCGCGACTTTTAAATCGTGCCGCACCTTGGTTTTCTTTTTCCAAGGCACGTTGACCATCCAGTCTATATAATTACGCACCACCGTGGCTTCCGCCGACATCGGCGACATCATTTTCAGTTTATTCAACTCGGCCGTCGCCTTGGTTTTCGCTTCGGCGGACATGCCGGCCGCGGCAATTTTTCGCTCTAGTTCTTCGATCTCATTGCTGGCTTCGTCCATCTCGCCCAGCTCTTTTTGAATAGCCTTCATTTGCTCATTCAAATAGTATTCGCGCTGATTTTTTTCCATCTGTTTTTTAACACGGCCGCGAATTTTCTTTTCCATCTCCAAAATATCGACCTCACCTTCCATCAAGGTCATCAAATTTTCCAGACGTTTGGCGACATCGACCATTTCCAGCATCAGCTGTTTTTCTTCAACTTTTAAAGCCATATGCGCCGCCATCGTATCGGCCAGGCGGCTTGGGTCGTCAATGCCGGCCAGGGAATTAAGCACTTCGGGCGGAATTTTATTATTCAATTTCACATACTGATCAAACGAATTAATCGCGGTCCGCTGCAAAACCTCCGCTTCCTGTTCGGAAATATTTAATTCGTCGCTCAACTCGACCACGCTAGCCGCACAATAATTATCAACTTCTTGGTATTTTGTTACGGAGCAACGCTGACTGCCTTCAACCAATACTTTCACCGTACCGTCCGGCAATTTCAACAGTTGTAGGATGTTGGCCAAGGTCCCGACCCTGTATAAGTCATCAAAACCCGGTTCATCGACATCGGCCTGTTTCTGGGCAATCAGCAACACTTGTTTGTCTTGTTTTATGGCGGCATCAAGGGCATCAATCGACATACCTCTACCGACAAACAATGGAATCACCATATGCGGATAGACCACCACGTCCCGTAACGGCAAGACAGGAATTAATTCATCTTTGGTTTTTAACTCGGTCATTTCATTTGCTCCCTTGAGCAGCTCAAAACATTAGATGTCATCCTATATGAGGATGAACTCCCAGAAAACAAGTATCTTTAATTTCAGGCAAAAAAAAGGGGGCTTTATTGAAAAAGCCCCCTTTTTTGGTTATTTCTTCGCGAGAGCGCGAGAAACGTTCAAAGCCCCTTATCTAAGAAGCGTCCGAAGCCACCAGCTTTTGCTCTGCTTCGTAAACCAAAATTGGCTCCGAATTACCCAAAATGACGTTTTCGTCGATGACAACTTTCGATATTTTGTCGTTGGAAGGCAGTTCGTACATCGTATCCAACAACACGTTCTCAACTATTGTGCGCAAACCTCGGGCACCGGTTTTTCGCTCCATTGATTTGCGGGCAATCGCCGCCAACGAATCATCTCTAAACTCCAGCTCCGCACCTTCCATTTCAAACAAATGCTTGTACTGCTTGATCAAAGCATTTTTAGGCTGTGTCAGAATTTGAATCAACGCGGCTTCATCCAACTCGTCCAGCGTAGCGATAACCGGCAGACGACCAACAAACTCCGGAATCAATCCGTACTTAATCAAATCCTCGGAACGCACATCAGCAAAAATCTCGCCGACATTGCGTTTATCGTCCTTGGTTTTAACTTCCGCCGAAAAACCGATGCCGCCCTTCTCGGTACGATGTTTGATGACCTTATCCAAACCGGCAAAAGCCCCACCCACGATAAACAAGATATTGGCAGTGTTGACCTGCAAAAAATCCTGCTGCGGGTGCTTGCGACCGCCTTGCGGCGGCACAGAAGCCACAGTGCCTTCGATAAGCTTCAGCAAGGCCTGCTGCACACCTTCCCCAGACACGTCGCGCGTAATCGACGGATTATCGGATTTGCGAGAGATTTTATCGATTTCGTCGATATAGACGATCCCGGTCTCCGCTTTTTCCACGTCGTAATCGCACTTTTGCAGAATCTTTAAAATGATGTTCTCAACATCTTCACCGACATAACCAGCCTCGGTCAGCGTGGTGGCATCTGCTATGGTGAAAGGCACATCCAGCAATCTGGCCAAGGTTTCGGCTAACAAGGTTTTACCGGAACCCGTGGGCCCAATCAGCAAGATATTACTTTTCGCCAACTCGACTTCGTTCTTTTTGCTGTTGCTGCGCAAGCGCTTGTAATGATTGTAAACAGCCACGGCCAGAATTTTTTTGGCATTTTCCTGACCGATGACATAACCATCCAATTCTTGCTTGATTTCCTTCGGCTTAGGCAACGCACCACCGGCCACGGACATTTCATCTTCCAGCAACTCATCTCTGATGATGTCGTTGCACAATTCCACACATTCGTCGCAAACATAAACGGATGGACCTGCAATCAGTTTCCTGACTTCATTTTGACTTTTACCGCAAAAAGAACAGTAAAGAAGTTTTTCATCGTCTTTACCTTTCTTGTCTCTACTCATAGACAGACTCCACCGTGATACATTACCTCGTCATGGCGATGAAATATATCAAAAACCAACATTCAAATCACGTCGCAGTCTTGACGAAGCGACGCGACACTTATCAGGCAATACGACTAGTCAATACTTTGTCGATCAAACCGTAATCAACCGCTTGCTGAGAACTCAGAAAGTTATCTCGATCCGTATCTTGCTGAATTTTTTCCAAGGGTTGCCCGGTATGATGGGCCAGGATTTTGTTCAAACGCTCACGAATAGCCAAAATCTCACGGGCATGAATATCAAAATCCGAGGCTTGGCCTTGAAACCCCCCCAAAGGCTGATGAATCATCACCCTGGAATGAGGCAAACAATAGCGCTTACCCTGCGCACCACCCGCTAACAGCAGCGCCCCCATACTGGCGGCCTGACCGATACACATGGTGCTGACATCCGGCTTGATAAATTGCATGGTATCGTAAATCGACATCCCTGCTGTCACTGAGCCACCGGGAGAGTTGATATACAAATGTATATCCTTATCCGGATTCTCGGACTCCAGGAACAGCAATTGCGCTACCACCAGATTAGCCGAGTAATCCTCCACTTGACCAACTAGAAAAATTACCCGCTCTTTCAGCAAACGGGAATAAATATCGAACGATCTTTCCCCACGGGCTGTTTGTTCAACCACTATAGGCACTAGACCGCCCGCCGCTTGCGGCGCCATCATTTCGCTCATCACATTTTGGTTAAACACGTTTAGCCCTCATTCGTTACTGTTTTTCCATGACATCATCAAAACCAACTGTTACGTCGGTGATTTTAGCCTGACTGACAATCCATGCAACAGCTTGGTCCTCTAAGACCATCTGCTGCACATCATTTAGCCTGGCCTTGTCGGCATAATACCAGTTCACAACGTCTTCGGGGCGCTCATAACTCTTCGCCATATCATCAATGACCGCACGCACTTTATCGGCATCGACCTTGATGTCATTCTTTTGGATGATTTCACCCAGAATCAAACCCAAGGCCACTCGACGCTTGGCCTGAGCTTCAAATGCATCCCTAGGCAAGTTCAGGTCTTCCAATTTCAACCGCATGTTCTTCGCGCGTTCGGCGTAAGGCTTCATCAACGCCTGAATTTCTTGATCGATCAATGCGTTAGGCATCGCTATCACGATATTTTCGTATAAAGCATCCATCACCGCATTTTTCAACTTGTTTTTCAAGCCTTGGTTCAGTTCTCTTTCCATGTTGGCACGAACATCGCTGCGGAAACTGGCCGCATCGCCATCTTCTACACCATAAGCCTTGATAAATTCCGCATCGACGGCAGGCAAAACCGGCTCTTCTACTTTAACCAATCCGATCTCAAATTCGGCCACTTTGCCAGCTAATTTTTCACTGTTGTATTGCTCTGGGAAGGTCACAGAAAAGGTTTTGCTCGCACCGGCGACCAAGCCTTTCAATTCGTCTTCAAAACCTGGAATCATTTGTTTGCCGCCGATTTCCACCTGGTAATTTTCGACTTTACCATCGGTAAAATTCTCGCCGTCGGCCACGCCGGAGAAATGAATGGTTACGCGGTCAGCATCCTGCGAAGCGCGTTCGACCGTATTCCAGGTTTTCTTTTGCTGACGCAGTTTTTCGATCATGTTATCGACATCAGCCTCTTCCACAGTTGCTGAGGGGCGATCCACTTTCAATGCGCTAACGCCGTCCAGAACGATCTCCGGATAAACTTCGAACTCGGCGATATATTCAAAACCTTCGGCTTTCTCGGTAGGATGGATATGCGGATGACCGGCGGGGTTTAAATCCTGTTGTTGCAACGCTTCAAAATAAGTCGATTGAATCAAGTCACCGGTTACTTCGTTTCTCACTCTATCGGCGTACAACTTTTTTACCATACTCGCGGGCACCTTACCCGGACGGAATCCGTCCACTTTGACTTCGCGCGCGAGTTTTTTAAAGCGAGTTTCCATTTTCTCCTGAACCACGGCATCAGGAATGCTAACAGTCATTTTTCGGCTTAACTCTGATGTCTTCTCGACAGAAACTTGCATTGCATTACCTCAAAAAATTAAAAATACGGTTTTATATTTTGGGAGACCGGCCGGCGATGTTTAGATCTGGGGAACTTAAGGTCGTATCGTTACGAATAACGCAGGATATGGTGCGAGCGGGGAGACTCGAACTCCCACGGGGTTACCACTGGAACCTAAATCCAGCGCGTCTACCAATTTCGCCACGCTCGCTAAATAATTGAACGCGGCATTATAATCAGCCGCATCTTTAAAGACAACCTTATATTACTGACATCGCGCATGCACTCTTATCTTTCCAGCACCATTTTCGGCATCGCTTTTATTATGACACTCAGCAGCGCGCAGGCTTCAGCAAACGGGTTTACCGAGTTCAACCACCCCATCAGATTTGTAGATCAACAACGTATCGTCTACGCGGCTATCGCCGCTAACGAAAGCGAACGCGAGCAAGGACTGATGTTTCGGCAGACACTTGCCGAGGACCAGGGCATGCTGTTTGTCTATCCGGATCAGACCCATCGCGCGGTATGGATGAAAAATACCCTACTGGCTTTGGATGTGGTGTTTTTAGCGGGTGGCGGCCAAATTGTAGGGCTGTTAAAAGATTTACAGCCCTGTGCCAAAGACCCGTGCCGAATTTATGATTCCAAAGTCCCGGCCAGATACATACTGGAACTACCAGCCGGCTTTATCGACAAACACGCAATTCAGGTCGGGCAAACAGTAGCACTACCCTAGGCTCAAGCCGGTCCGTTTGCGTCGTCCGGATCACCCTCGTACGGTGTTGCGTATTTGCACTCTTTTTGCGGACAGACTTTTTCGGTGCCACGGCGCTTGGTGGTTTTCAAGGTCAAAATCGGCCAATTACAATCCGGGCAACTTTCCTTGATCGGCGCGTCCCACAAGGCATAATCGCATTTTGGATATTCCGAGCAAGAATAAAAAATCTTCCCGCTGCGCGCCTTGCGTTTTAGGATCGCCCCATTCTTGCACTGCGGACATTCAACCCCGGTATCTGAAGGCTTTTCCAAGGGCTCGATGTGTTTGCATTTAGGATACCCACTACAACCGACAAACTTGCCATACTTGCCAGTCTTTATAACCAGCGTCGACTCGCATTTCGGACACACCCACCCTTCCACCACTTCCGGCTCCGCAGACGTAGCGCCGGCATTGTCATCCCCCAAATTTCGTGTATACGAACACGTCGGATAATTGGTACATCCAATAAAACGGCCATTCCGCCCCAAACGAATCGACAGCGGACTGCTGCACTCCGGACATTTTTCGTCGATACTTTCCTGAGTCACATCCTTGCGCTGTACACTTTCTTCTTTCTCGTTGATCAACTGAGTAAACGGCCGCCAGAAGTCGTTCATCAATGGAATCCAATCCTTCTCGCCGCGCGACACGGCATCCAGATCGTCTTCGAGATTAGCGGTAAAACTGTAATCGACGTATTTTGTGAAATGCTCGGTCAAGAACTTGTTAACAATGCGTCCCACATCCGTTGGATAAAACCGCTTGTTGTCGATCGTCACATATTCTCGGTTTTGCAAGGTCGAGATTATCGTCGCATAAGTGGACGGCCGGCCGATGCCATGTTCTTCCAACGCTTTTACCAGGCTCGCCTCGCTGTAACGCGGAGGTGGCTCGGTAAAGTGCTGGGTAGCTGCAATTTCATTCAATACAACAGGCCGCCCTTCTTCCATCGGCGGCAACAGGCTATCCTGATCGTCGGCTGCCTCCTTGCTGTCGTCCACGCCTTCCAGATACACCTTCATGAAGCCGGGATTGGTTACCGTAGAGCCGGTGGCACGAAATACATTTTTATCGCTGCCGCAATTCAGATCGACCGCCACTTGATTCAAGGTGGCATGAATCATCTGGCAGGCGACGGTACGCTTCCAGATCAGATCGTAGAGCTTGAATTGCTCGGCGCTGAGCCGGTCTTTCACCTGTTCGGGCAAACGCCGCACGGACGTCGGCCGAATCGCCTCGTGAGCTTCCTGAGCGTTTTTAGATTTGGTTTTGAAACGGCGCGGCTCTTTCGGCACATCATCGGCGCCATATTTTTCCGCGATCAGCGCCCGAATATCGGCAAGTGCCTCTTCGGCCAAATTGACCGAGTCGGTACGCATATAGGAAATCAAACCGACGGTTTCACCGCCCAAATCAATACCTTCGTAAAGCTGTTGCGCCACCATCATGGTCCGCTTGGTGGTAAAACCCAGCTTGCGAGCTGCTTCCTGTTGCAAGGTCGAAGTGATAAACGGCGGCGCCGGATTTTTACTGCGCTGCTTTTTTTCCAGCTTGGCGACGATCAGCTGACCATCGGCGGCTTCCAATAAGTTTTGCCTGACTTCAGTGGCTTGCGCTTCGTTGGTAAAACTGAATTGATTCAGTTTTTCGCCGTTGAAATGCGTTAATTTGGCTTTAAACGGCAAGCCTTGCGCGCTGGCTTCGGCGGTATGCGACCAGTATTCACGAGTCTTGAACGCCTCGATTTCCATTTCGCGTTCGACGATCATCCGCAACGCAGGGCTTTGCACCCGGCCGGCCGACAAACCCCGTCGGATTTTCTTCCACAGCAACGGCGATAAATTAAAACCGACCAAATAGTCTAAAGCACGCCGCGCCTGTTGCGCATTGACCAGATTATTGGACAACTCGGTGGGGTGGGCGATAGCCTCGGTGACGGCCTTTTTGGTGATTTCGTGAAACACCACCCGCCGCACTTCCTTGTCCTTTAGCAGTTTTTTTTCCTTGAGATGCTCGAACACATGCCAAGAAATCGCCTCGCCTTCGCGATCAGGGTCAGTCGCAAGATACAGTGTATCGGCATTTTTTATAGCTTTGCCTATCTCTTGCAGATGGCGTTGGTTGCGATCAATCACCTGGTATTTCATCGCAAAACCGTTTTCCGGATCGACCGCGCCCTCTTTGGGAATCAAATCGCGGACATGGCCGTAAGAGGCCAGCACCTGGAAGTCCTTTCCCAGATACTTTTCTATGGTTTTACATTTTGCCGGCGACTCTACAATGACTAAACTTTTGCTCATGCTGTCCGTAGAAAAAAATCAATGTAAAGAAGTAGGTATCAAATCGTAAACGATGTCTTCCATTCGGGAGAAAGCGGCGCTATCGCCGGGTTGACTTAATAACACCATCAATACAATCCATTTCAATTTATCCAGCGTAATATTTTCGTCTTTCAAGGCCATCGCCCGATCAATCGCTATTTCGCGGTTTATCGGTGTCAAGATGCCGCTGTGCTCAAGATACATCAAGAAATTTCGGCATTCCATGTCGAACACGGAGATTTCCTGACCGCTAAAAATCCGGAACGAAGAGGAAACCGCCGGTGTGATGCTCTCAATTTCAGCTAAAGATTCCAGCCAATCGAACGCCTTGTTGACATCAGGCTGCTGAAAACCCGCATCCAGCAACTCGCTGGCAATCACGGCAGTATCCGGATAGTTATCGCTGTCGCCATCCAGATAATTCTCAAACAGATAAATGAGCACATCGAAAATATCTTCTTTCATTAGAACCTTTATTTGACTCGGAGGTAGCCACCACCGGCAAGTGCGGCAATGTAGCCTTGTAACTCCAGCACCAACAGCGTCGAGGAAACTTCTTCCGCCGACCAAGCGCTTTCTTGGACCAGAGCATCGACCGTTGTGGGACTGTACGGAATCAATTTCAATAGATTTTGCTGCTCCAGGTCAAGCGAAGTCTGCGCTAATTCCGACTCGGATCGCATATACCTTTGATTATAATGACCTAATTCCTCAAAAATATCTTGCGCGGTTTCGACTAATTTGGCGCCTTGGCGAATTAATGCATTGCAACCGCGCGCCAAAGGGTTGTGAATGGAACCGGGAATCGCAAAAACCTCACGATTCTGCTCAAGCGCCAAGCGCGCAGTGATCAACGAACCGCTTTGCTGGGCGGCCTCGACCACCAATAATCCGACGCACAAACCGCTGATGATGCGGTTTCGCCTGGGAAAGTGATTGGCTTTGGCACCAGTACCGGGTGGAAACTCGGAGACCAGCGCACCATGCTCAACTATTTGGGTAGCCAATTGCTTATGGCAAGCCGGATAAACTCGATCCAAACCGGTGCCGGCCACGGCTATGGTTTGCCCGTTTACGTTTAAAGCACCTTGGTGACTCGCGGCATCGATGCCCAAGGCCAAGCCACTGGTTACGACAAACCCGGCTGCAGCCAATGTCTCTGCAAATTGAATTGCCGTGCTGACGCCGACGGGAGAAGGGTTACGGCTACCGACTATTGCTAATTGCGGCTCAAGCAACAATGCAGGATTGCCTTTGACAAATAAAACCGGGGGAGGATTTGCAATTTCTCTCAGTTGCGCCGGATAGTCGGCATCGCCCAAGGTCAACGCATAATTTCCGGCTTGCTCCAGCCAGCCAATATCGTCTTCGACCTTTTGCCAATCCGGTTTTTGCAGCGCATTGATGAGCTTTTCGCTGAAACCCAAGCCAGTTAAAGTGGTTCGCGACGCCGAGAATATCTGTTCTGGCTCAAAATGTGCCAGCAAGCGCTGAATGGCCTGACTGCCGACGCCGGGACTACGCAGCATCGCCAGCCAGTACTTGATTTGCGGATTGAGCGCGGCTTCCAAAACAGGTTAAAGAACAAACCGGAGCGGCTTAAACCAACCCGATTGAATATCGTTAGCTCGGTCATCCATTAGGGCGTTTGCACTCTATCCAGCGTGTGCATCGCAGCGGTTGCCTGCATCACTAATGCATAGCTGACCCGTTCGAACGGGCGAAACACCATCAACACGCCAGCCAGTTCATCCGGCATTTTCACCGCCACAGCTTCCTGGGATTGATACCTATCCACGACGACATGCCCTTTGCGATACACATCCAAGGTATGCCCCACTTCCAAACCGTCGGCAGTACCTTTATCGATAACCACCACATCGCGCTGACCGATCTGCGACACACCACCCTTTACCTGAATGATGCTGCCCACCACCTGATGTTTAGGCGGTCTTGGAAAATAATTTAAGGCTAACTCACCCTCAGAAGTAGGCATCAAGCGGTCGCCGCGTTGAATTTCCATATCGGATTTATTAATCAGCAATGTGGCCGGATCACCCGGTTCCTGTAGCGTGGTATCAGCGATATATTGTGCTTCGTAGCCCAAAATTTCCTTGGTAACCGGACTGACATAGGCCTTGCCTGCCCGATAAATGGTATACCCCAAGCCTGGCGGGTTTTCGATGGCCCGAACGTAAACACCGTCTCCTGCCCCGGCGATCAAATGTTCACCGACAAAGCCGATGACATAAGGCGCCTGCTGCAACTCCTCCGCGGTGACGACTTTCGGCGAATTCAAGAATTGCACGATGGCATCGCTGGGAATCATTTTAATGGCTTGATCAATATCGGACTCGCGCACTCGCGGCAACAGTTTTTCGTCATTACCATCCGGTGAGAAGCTCAAGCGCGGCACACCGTTCACGTAGGAAAAATACAAGGTGTCGCCCGGGTAGATCCAATGCGGATCCTTGATTTGCGGATTGTTGTGCCATAGCTGTGGCCATTCCCAGGGGTGCTGTAAAAACTTCCCGGAAATGTCCCACAAGGTATCACCTTTAACAACCGTGTACTGATCGGGATGATTGGGGTTTATTTTCAGCTCGTCGGCCCAAGCCACTGCGGCAAAAACCAGTGGTATCAATATTCCCAGTATCGCGCGAAAAAACATAATTTATCCTGCCAGAGCTTATAAAACCGTTCAAAATCCGCCGGACGAAGCGTCCAAAGGCAAAATCGGCAAGCGCCGCTGCTTTGCATGCCGCCCAGTCCAATTTGAAACAAATGCGTAAAAAATCAACCATCGATTTGCCGCACAGTTTAGATTAATTCGGGCATTATGCCAGCACGAGCCGTTCCAGACTAAACCCGGCCCTATTTAGTCTTCACATTCAAACCCAAGGCAATTTCGGATAAAATCCCACTATTACAGTTCGCAAGTGGAGTGATGGGTGAGTATTCTTAAAATTCTGGAGTTTCCCGATAAACGGTTGCGCAACGTCGCGGCCGAGGTGGACACAGTCGATGACAGCATCAAAACCTTGGTCGATAACATGATCGAAACCATGTATGCCGCCAAGGGCGTGGGCTTAGCGGCTACCCAGGTAAACGTACATAAGCGCGTGATCGTGATGGATGTCAGCGAGAACAAGGACGAACCGATCTGCCTGATCAATCCGCAAATCATTGAGCGCGACGGCGTCGAAGAGTCCGAGGAAGGCTGCCTTTCGGTACCGGGCTTTTTCGAAAAAGTCAGCCGCGCCGAACATATCAAAGTCAAGGCGTTAAACCGCGACGGCGAAGGCTTTGAACTGGAAGCGCGCGACTTGTTGGCGGTTTGCATTCAACATGAAATGGACCATCTGGAAGGCAAGTTATTCGTTGATTATCTCTCAGCTTTCAAGCGCAATCGTATCAAAGCCAAGCTGGATAAAATTCACAAGTCGCAAGGCTAATCAGGACATTTCATGAAAATCGTGTTCGCCGGTACGCCGGATTTTGCGGTTCCTACCCTACAAGCCTTGCTGGATTCGCCGCATCAAGTCTGCGCGGTTTATACTCAGCCCGACCGGCCGGCCGGCCGTGGCCGCAAGCTGACCGCCAGCCCGGTCAAAGCCCTGGCCGTAGCCGCCAACATTCCGGTGTATCAGCCGGAAAACTTCAAAAGCCCCGAATCTATCGCCCAATTAGCGGCACTGGATGCCGATTTAATCGTCGTCGTCGCTTACGGCTTGATTCTGCCGCAAGCGGTTTTGGACATACCTAAACAAGGCTGTATCAATGTGCACGGTTCGCTGCTGCCGCGCTGGCGCGGCGCGGCACCGATTCACCGGGCCGTCATGGCGGGCGATGCTAAAACCGGCATCACCATCATGAAAGTCGTAAAAAAGCTCGATGCCGGCGACATGCTCTACAAAGCCGAATGCCCGATCAGCGCCGACGCCACGTCCAGCAGCCTGCACGATCAATTGGCACAAATGGGTGCCGAAGGGCTGGTTAAAGTGGTCGACCAGATAGCCAATGGCTCGTTGCAAGCCGAACCGCAAGACGAAGCGCTGGTTACTTACGCCCACAAACTGGAAAAGCAGGAATCCAACTTGGACTGGCAAAGCTCCGCTATAGAACTGAATCGCAAAGTGCGAGGTCTGAATGCCTGGCCGGTAGCGCAGACCCTGTATCAAGGCCAAGTATTGCGGGTCTGGCGCAGCCAGGTGCTTGATCGACCCGCAGAACAAGCACCCGGCACCATCAGTTGCGCGGAACATGCACTGGATGTCGCCACCGGCGACGGTGTGCTGCGCCTGCTGGAAGTGCAACTCCCCGGTGGCAAACGCATATCCGGCAAAGACTTTATGAATGCCCACCCCTCTGACCGCGTTATGCTTGGCCTATGAATCTGCGCGGCTGCTCGGCACAGATACTCGCGCGCGTCCTTAGCGACGGCCAATCACTGACCGCCGCCCTGGAACACGGCCTGCCCAAAATCAAGGATGTCAAAGACCGAGCTTTCGTCCAAGCCTTGTGCTACGGCGTCATCCGCCATTACTACGCACTAGATTTTATGCTGGGCCGCTTGCTCAGCAAGCCGCTCAAACAAAAAGACGGCGACATTAAAGCCTTGCTGCTAATCGGCCTGTATCAACTGCAACACATGCGGGTTAAATCGCACGCCGCCGTATCGGAAACGGTCGCCGCCACCAGCCATAAACCTTGGGCCAAGTCTTTGGTTAACGCGATACTCAGACAATATTTACGCGATGCCGAAGCCTTGCAGCAAGCCTGCACAGGAGACAGCCAGGCTCACTACAATCATCCGAGCTGGATAGTGGATTTGCTCAAGCACGACTGGCCGGAACATTACGAGAAAATCCTCCACGCCAACGACCAGGCACCGCCGATGGCTTTGCGTGTCAACCTGTTGCAAGGCAACCGAGCCGCTTATCTGGACGAACTTGCCGCGCAAGGCATCGCCGCCCAAAGGGTAGACTGCTGCGAGACGACGATAAGGCTAGACCAAGCCTTGGCCGTCGAGCAATTGCCCGCCTTTAGTCAAGGCCGAGTTTCAGTACAGGACACTGCCGCCCAACTGGCCGCAGAACTGCTTGATGCGCAACCCGGCCAACAGGTGCTGGATCTATGCGCCGCGCCGGGCGGCAAGACGGCGGCAATTCTGGAGCGCCAACCCGCTTTGGGCGGCCTGTTGGCGGTCGATGTCGATCAACAACGCCTGCAGCGCGTGACCGATAATTTACAGCGCTTAAACTTACAAGCCGAAACCTTAGCCGCCGATGCCAGTCAATCCGGATCATGGGCTGGCGACCGCCAATTCGACCGGATACTACTGGACGCGCCCTGTTCCGGCTTCGGCGTGATCCGCCGCCATCCCGACATCAAAATACTGCGCCGCGCCGACGATATTGCCGCCCTGCAAGCGCTGCAAACCAAGATTCTTGATAACGCCTGGCAATTACTAAAACCTGGCGGCATCTTGCTGTACGCCACCTGCTCGGTATTGAAGCAGGAAAACGAGGCGCAAATCGCCGCTTTCCTTGCCCGACATAGCAATGCCAGCGAAATTCATATCGAGGCGCACTGGGGCATGTCCCGTCCGCACGGCCGGCAAATCATCACCGGTGACCGGCAAATGGACGGCTTTTATTATGCCAAGCTTTACAAAGCCCCTTAGTTACGCGGCATTGATGCTCTGCCTGCACATTGCGCCAGGCATGGCTGAAGCCGGAGAATATGCCGCGCGCATCGAATATGCCGATTTGGATCGTGTCGATGACGGTTATGACGTGCAGGCTCATATCGATTACCAGCTCAGTCCGACTGCCAAAGAAGCGCTGCACAAAGGTGTGCGCTTAACCTGGGACGTCGCGATAGAACTGCGCCAACCCGGGGTGCTGTGGGATACGATAATCCATAAACACAAACTGACTTACAGCCTGCAATTCCATGCCTTGCTGAATCAATATGTGGTGCAAACCCCGTTCGACCGCAGCGAAATGTTTTTAACCTTGAGCGCGGCCATGAATTTCATGGCTGCCGTGCATGACAGCATGCCAATTCCCGCAGAACTTGTTGTGGGCGGCACGCCTTACCTGCTGGCGGTAAAAACTCAATTCAACCGCGAGCAGTTGCCAATACCGCTGCGTCCGGTCGCCTATCTGGACAACCAGTGGTTTCTTTCTAGCGCCTGGCACACATGGCCCATTCAAAAATAAAATTACCGGCCAGCGCCACGATTATCCTGCTGTTCGGCTTCGTATTGCTGTCGCTGCAATTGATGAGCAGCGCCACCCAAGAATCATCGGAACTCGGCGAAATGTATTCCTGGCTGTTGGTCATCAACACGCTAGGATCGGTGATTTTGCTGGGCTTGGTGGCGTTCAACACCTATTCGCTGGTGCGGGAGTTAAAGAAAAAGGAGGCCGGCTCTCGGCTGACCACGCGCATGGTGTCCTTGTTCGTCTTGCTGGCTTTGGCGCCGGCGGCCATCGTGTTTTATTTCTCCGTGCAATTTCTGCATCAAGGCATAGACAGCTGGTTTAACGTGGAAATAGACCGGGCGATGGACGATGCGCTGGAGTTGAGCCAGTCCTCGCTGAATCAACGCATGAACTGGCATATCAAGCAAACCAAGCAAATGGCCGATCAACTTCGCGACAAATCGGAAGCGTTGATCGCAATGGAAGTAGGCTCGCTATGGGCGGATTCCGGAGCGCTGGAAATCGCGGTATTTTCCAATCAAGGCCGGGTATTAGCTTCCAGCAGCGTCAACCCCAGCGATATTTTGCCGCACCTTCCCGACGAACAAATCTGGCTGCAGTTGCGGCAGAATAAGGAATATTTTGCTTTCGATCCCGGCGATAACGATGAAATGCTGGTGCGTATCATCGTGGCGATCGAAGCCGATCAAAGCCGATTTTTGCAAGCCTTGTTTCCGATTCCGGTGCGGGTAACCGACTTGGCCGACTCGATTGAATTTGCCTTCATCCGTTACCAGGAAATGAATTTCCTGCGTGACTCGCTGAAAACCAGCTTCTCGCTAATCCTGCTGCTGGTGTTGCTGCTCAGCCTGTTGGCTGCGATTTGGGTGGCTTTTATCAGCATCCGCAACATCGTCGCGCCGGTTAAAGAGCTGGTAAAAGGCACACAAGCGGTCGCCGACGGCGATTATCAGCAACAACTACCGGTGATGAATCAGGACGATTTGGGCTTTTTGGTGGAATCCTTCAATCAAATGACCCGGCGCATCGCCCGCTCCCGCGACGAAACCCGTGTTGCCGGTCTGGAAGTGGAAAACCAACGCGCGTATCTGGAAACCATCCTGGCCAATCTCACGGCCGGGGTGATCAGTTTTGACGCCGCCTTTTACATCCGTACCGCCAACCAGGCCGCCTACCGGATTTTACATATCCCGGTCAGTCATTTCGTCGGCGAGACTTTACCGACTTTGGCGACCCTGCACAGCGAACTGGCGGATGTACTCAATGCGATCCAAAGCCTGCTGGAAAAAGCCGACGATATTTGGGAGCAACGCATCGTGTTTCTCGGCCCCAACGGCCGTCAGGAACTGTTGTGCCGAGGTACGCCACTGTTCTCGCAGCACGGCGCCCGCACCGGTGCGGTCGTGGTGTTCGACGACGTCACCGACCTGATTCAGGCACAGAAAAACGCCGCCTGGGGCGAAGTGGCGCGGCGTCTGGCGCATGAAATCAAAAACCCGTTGACGCCGATCCAACTGTCCGCCGAGCGTTTACAGCACAAGCTCTCCAAGGAATTACAGGATGGCTCCGCCGAATTTCTGCAACGCGGCACTCGCACCATCGTCCAACAGGTGGAAGCGATGAAACGCATGGTGGACGATTTTTCCGAATACGCCCGCCCGTCCAAGAAACAAGTGGAAAAAATCAATCTGGTTGATCTGATTCAGGAAGTCGTGGCTTTATACCTGCCCTCCGGCATTGTTTTCAGCACCAAGTTTGCAAGCGACCGGGTGCTGGTCGAAGCGGATCCGGTCAGCCTGCGTCAAGTACTGCACAACCTGATCAAAAACGCCCAAGAGGCCACCACGGCGCCCTGCCGCATCGAGATCAAAATCGCCAAAGTCAGCCGCAACAACACCGACTATGTCGAGTTGGGCATCTACGACAACGGCAACGGCTTGAACGCGGAACAGCTTGAAACCATTTTCGACCCCTACGTAACCAGCAAGGCCAAAGGTACCGGCCTGGGCCTGGCTATTGTCAAAAAGATCGTGGAAGAACATGGCGGGGTGATTTGGGTGGATACGTCTTATAATGGTGGCGCGGGGTTTTTACTCCAGCTGCCGGTTTTTGAATTTGGGAACTTTAAATGAATAAGCAAGCACCGTATATTTTGGTGGTCGATGACGAGCAGGACATTCGTCAGTTGGTGTCGGAAATTCTTGAGGATGAAGGTTACGATGTCGCCATGGCGGAAAACGCCACGGAAGCTAAAGCCCTGAAAAATCAGCGCCCGCCTAATCTGATCCTGCTGGACATCTGGATGCCGGACAGCGACGGCATCACGCTGCTGCGGGAATGGGTCAGCGAAGATGACGCACTATGTCCGGTGGTTATGATGTCCGGACATGCCTCAGTGGAATCAGCCGTGGAAGCGACTCGGCTTGGCGCCTACGACTTTTTGGAAAAGCCATTATCGCTGGCTAAGTTGCTGCTGATCGTCGAACGCGCACTGGAGACCAGCTCTTTGCAGCGCGAAAACGCCGGCTTGAAACAACAGCTGATGATAGGCGTGGACCCGGTCGGCAAAAGCGCGGTGGTGGAACGTACCAAGGATAAGTTAAAGCGCCTGGCTCAGCACGACGCCAGAGTGTTATTCGTCGGCGAAGCCGGGGTCGGTAAGGAAATGTTCGCCCGCTATTTGCACAACAATAGTTCGCGGCGCGACGGCTCGTTTGTTGATGTGTCGGTCGGCAGTATCTCCCCGGAAAACTCGGCGGTGGAGTTTTTCGGCCGCGAAGACAACGGCCGAGTATATCGCGGCCTGTTGGAACAAGCTCATCGCGGCACGCTATTTCTGGGTGAAATCGGCGGCATGGACCCGGAAACTCAAACTCGCTTGCTGAGTGCACTGGAATCCAGCTCGTTCCTGCGGGTTGGCGGCAGTCAGGCGGTGCGTGTTGACGTACGAGTCGTCGCGTCCACCCGCATGTCATTGGAAGAAGAAGTCAACAGCGGCCGCTTCCGTCAGGATCTTTACTATTTGCTGAACGTCGTGACACTGGAGATTCCGCCGCTACGCGAACACAGTGAAGACGTACCCAGCCTGTTGAATTTTTATGTCGATCATTTCGTCACCCAGGAAAAGCTGCCGTTCCGGCGTTTCTCGATGGCCGCGCAAAATTATTTGCGTAATTACAGCTGGCCGGGTAATGTGCGCGAACTGCGTAATCTGGTACAGCGCCTGATGATACTCGGTGCCGGCGACGACATTGAGCTTGACGAAGTCAAAACCGCGCTGGGTTCGATCGCCGAACAACCCAAACTAGGCTTGAATGTACCGGAGTTTTTTAATTTGCCGCTGAAGGAAGCCCGCGACCATTTCGAAAAATCCTACCTGGAATATCATTTCGAAAAAACCGGCGGCAGCGTCGCCAAACTGGCATCGGCTATCGGCATGGAACGCACGCACTTATACCGAAAATTGCACTCCCTGAAAATTAAGCTTTAATTGGACTTGAAGTTAACGGCCCTATTAAGTACAATTCACGGTTTTTATAGCCTCAACAGACTAAAAAGCAAAGATGAAAACATTTAGTGCAAAGCCCGCAGAAGTTAAGCGCGATTGGTACGTGATTGATGCAGAAGGAAAGACATTAGGTCGCCTTGCTACTGAAATTGCACGACGTCTTCGCGGAAAACACAAACCCGAATTCACACCACACGTTGACACCGGCGATTACATCATCGTCATCAACGCCGAAAAAATCGGCGTGACCGGCAACAAAGAAAAAGACAAAATGTATTACCGCCATACCGGTTATGTCGGCAACATGAAGTCAGCTTCTTTGGGCAAGTTAAGACAAACTTTCCCGGACCGGATCATCACCACCGCCGTACAAGGCATGCTGCCCAAAAATCCATTGGGCCGCGCCATGTTCAAAAAATTGAAAGTTTACGCAGGTTCTGAGCATAATCATCAATCTCAGCAACCTAAAGTTTTAGAATTCTAAGCAGGTAGATAGTTTATGGCAGCTCAATACTACGGAACAGGTCGTCGCAAAAGCGCAATCGCTCGCGTCTACGCCACAGTCGGTTCAGGAAAATTCACCATCAACAAACTTCCTGTTGAACAATATTTCGGCCGCAAAACCGACGAAATGATTGCCAGACAACCTCTGGAGTTGTTGGGTAAAACCGGCGATTTCGACATCAACATCGTCGTTACCGGCGGCGGCCCTTCAGGCCAAGCTGGCGCCATTCGCCACGGCCTGACCCGTGCATTGATGGTTTTCGACGAAGCCTTGAGACCACCATTGAGAAAAGCCGGTTACGTTACTCGCGATGCTCGTGAAGTTGAACGTAAAAAAGTCGGCTTGCACAAAGCCAGAAAACGTCCTCAATACTCAAAACGTTAAACGTTTCTTATTGGGAACAAAGAAAAGCCGCTACTCAGCGGCTTTTTTTATGCCTATTGCAACCGCAAAACTAATTGACTCTGTGCCCGGCAAGCGTAGCTCTGATCTTTCCGGCCAAGGCATCGATAGCGTGCTGAGTGACTTTCTGATGACTACCCTTCAACTCGATGTCATAACGCGCTACCGCCGCTCGCTTATTAACTTCGATCAAATATACCCACAGATACGAGAACAAAAAGCTCGGTTTGCTGTGTTGACCAACCAGCACCCAATCCGCACCCCGCTGCTGCCCCAAGTCTGCTGCCAAATCGTGAAAGCGAAACAAGTAGCCAAAGCCGCTGTTGGCAGTTTTCTGACTTTCCGCATCGACAGCTACGATTTGATAAGCACCCGACCGGCTTAAGGCTACCATCAACAAAGGCGCCATACTGGAAGTGCGGCTAATTTCCGTCGACGTGTTCGGCAGCGACGTTATGTCGTTCAATTCAAAATCCAAAACCGCTATCCGCGGCGCGGCGTTGACCTCTGCGGCCGACATACCCACAACCAACGACACGCATTTAATCAAGCTGACAATATTCATAATAGCTCCGCACCCAAGCTTGACGCCTCCGAACCCAGATAACGACTCACCGGAAACCATCGCCCCAGACCCCCAATACCGGCCATCGCAGACCATACCGCTTCGCGCGGTATAGCCATAATATTTCTGACAGTCACTGTTTTAAGCATGTTGGGCCTCCCAATTGAGCCGATTTAGAGGATCTCAGCTTAAGTAAGCAACTGCCGCCCGTAAGCCGACATTCACCCGGCAAACTCGGGCAAATTGCCCGCATCTCGCTATCAAGCTATTCAGCACCCACTCAACTACCTAAAATGCCTTTTCAGCAACATCCACCGACTATCAGCGCGCCACGAATCGATCATGAATCTAAAACTGTATTTGTTAACCCGCATTGCGGGGGTAGCCTTACTGTGTTTACTCGCGACGCTGACCTATGTGCTGCATCGCAGCGCTCAACAATCGGCAGCGCAAGCACAAAACACTTTAGCCGCGCTGGGCAAACAACTGGAGTTACAGTTATTCAAAGCCAGCGCGGGCGAAAACCCGGCCAACCCCTTCCCGGATTTTGACTTATGGAAACAGACCGCTAGCGAACCGGGCATTTGCGCCAACTATCTGGCTAATGACGGCAGAACCATACGTAACTACTGCAAAGGCATCGACTTGTCCACCCATCACTATCCTGAGTATTTTTCCGAACTATATCGACGAATTTTTGGACCCAACTTTGACTGGCAGCGGCCGATAACTTACAACGGTCAGGCTTACGGCGTATTAACTGTTTCGGTTAGCGCAGAGTTGTCAATAACCCGCGCTTGGGATGACGTCCGAGATTTACTGGCGTTGTCGGCGGTAACGATCACAGCGGTTTGCTTGCTGGTTTACTTGGCCGTCAACCGGGCCTTACTTCCCGCTCAGACTATTGTGGCGGGATTAAACCGGCTCAGTACAGGCGATTTGGCGTTCCGGCTACCCGTGTTCGACTTAGTGGAATGGCGGCATACCGCCACGGCAATCAACCAACTCGCCGGCAATCAGCAACAACTCTTAGCGGAACGGCAAAAACTGGCTGTGATGTTGATGAACTTGCAGGAAGAGGAACGCCGCTGCCTGGCACGCGAACTTCACGACGAATTAGGCCAATGCTTGACTGCAATCCACGCCGTCACGACGGTCATCGCTCAAACGGCGCAGCAAAATTGTCCTGAGTTAGTCACAGAGGCCGAGCAAATATCCCGCTTTACCCAAGCCATGCAACAAAGTGTGCGGAACTTATTGACTCGCTTACGCCCAGCAGAGCTGGAAGAATTAGGCTTGGACGCCAGCCTGTGCACCCTGGTGGCAAGCTGGAACCGTCTGGGCAAGACGCACTTTAGCCTGCGCATCATCGGCGATTGCAGAACGTTGACGGAATCTCTGGCAATCAGTCTGTTTCGCATCACCCAAGAGGCCGTCAGCAATATCGCCAAACATGCCTCTGCCAGCCGAGCCGATATTACACTAACAATCAACAGCACCGAGACATCGATCACCATACAAGACAACGGCAACGCCATCACTTTGCCGTTTGTGCCAGGCGACGGCATAGGCTTGCTGGGCATGCGCGAACGTATCCTTGCCTTAAACGGCAAATTCAATTTAAGCATAGCAAAGCCGCATGGCCTGATAATCGAAGCCCGCTTGCCAACAGCGCAGTCGGAGAGCGCCCAATGACTGAGCAAACCACTATCAGTATTTTGCTGGTAGACGATCACGCAATAGTCCGGGAGGGCTACCGCTCACTGATCAGCAAACAAACAGACTTAAAGGTCATTGCCGAAGCCGCGAACGGCGTAGACGCCTATTGCCTATACAAGGAATGCCAACCCGACGTGGTCGTAACCGATTTAACCCTGCCCGGCTCAAGCGGCCTGGAATTGATAGGCCGCCTCAAACAACGCGACCACAAAGCCAGGATACTGGTTTTCAGTATGCATCAAAACCCCAGCTTTGCCCGCCAAGCCTGCCGTGCCGGCGCTTTGGGTTATGTCACCAAAAGCAGCACACCGGATTTGCTGTTGCAGGCGATACGGCACGTCTATCTTGGCAAACACATTCTCAGCACCGACATCGCCCAAGCGTTGGCGTTGGAAAAACTCGGCAATGATTCGATAGCACTGAATAGTTTAACCGCCAGAGAATTCGAAATTCTGCGCCTACTGGTCGAAGCCAACACGCAAGACGACATTGCCAATACGCTGAACATTAGCCGGAAAACCGTCGGCAACTGCCATTACCTGATCAAAAACAAGCTGGGAGTGAACAGCGACATCGAGTTGACGCGGTTAGCGATCAAACTGAATGTGGTTAGCTTGCTGGACTTGACCGATCCAGCTCAAGCAGGCCACTATTAACCCGGCGCTATTTATCACGGGTATTCCGTTCGCGCTGAGCTCGCCGAAGCCCAGACGGGCGCGCCCTTCGATAAACTCAGTTATCGATTAATTGATCGCATAGTGTTCACGCACCACCAGCGCCTCCGCCAACGCCAAATGCCCGGCTGCATCAAACAATATGCGCTGCTCGGTGAAAAATTCGGCAGCGGCGTCGATGGTGTCCATTATCACCGCGACAACAAAACGCTCCGCGTGAGTGGATGCCACCATTTTTTCCGGTACGGCGCATTCTATCCGCAAAGTCTGCGAGGTTTTATCGAACGAATGCAAACGCAAGCCCTCGAAATCAGCCCTCTCCTGGCGGCTGGGTAATAGAAATATCAAGTCCAGGATCGGCGTCCGTTTTTGTATCGGCTCCTCACGAAATCTTGCCAAATCAACGGCAATTTTCGTAATAGCTTTGGCGATGACACTCTCGTCAAGCGCGCGGTCCGGCATCATGGATGCAATGTGTATAGTCATATCAACCTCACTAAATAGTCCGTTTTTTAGTCTACTCAGCAAATCCCGTTCCAAGTTACTAATTGACAACAACAAAGCCGGCAAACCGCTTTTAGTGAGCAATCCGGCGCCCTGTGTGGCTCAACAAAGGCAATTATTCAGAGGGGCGCGTTAATAACAGGAAGAGATATTTGTTACAAAACCCACATAGCCGGCAAATGCAACCACATAGACGGGACAAACCACAAAGGGTTTTCGATCACTGCAAGCCGATTGAGGCTTCAGTAAGCCTCAATCGGCTTGCAACAACAACCGCCGTAAAACATAGCACCGGGCAGGCGTGACCAGTGCCGCGCAGTTGTTGCCGACTCGGTTCTGCAATACTCCAGAGCCGTCATCACCGCCAAATCCGGACTCTAATTCAGGAGCCAAACTCAAGCCACCGCCGGAACACGAAACGCTAAGGGCCGAATTAACAGCAGCAACACTCAATTCGTGAACCAGCCACGCACCGGCCGAACCATACTCGTCGGGAATAGTTCGCAACTGCCCACCTGCCTCCACTGCAAACTCGCATTGCTCCAAGCCCAAAGCAATTCCGCGACCGACTGCTTTGACAAAGGCCTCTTTCTTGGTCCATAACCGATAAAATGCGTCCGCCTGCCACTCCACCGGCAGTTCGCACCAATCTTGATACTCCCGCACGGAAAAGCAACGCTGCGCCAAATTTTCAAAATTGCGCCGCAGCTTAACCGTCTCCACATCAATTCCAATGTCAGCAAAATTAGCGATGGCTATTAACAATAAATCAGCGGTATGCGAGATATTGAATTGTAAAGGCTCATCAAGCAAAGCCGGCTTGCCGTAGGGGCCGGACACGAATTTTAACGTCGCCGGATCGACCGCCAAATAGCCGGCCAGCGTTTCTCTCAACATGCCGCGCGCGGCAACGTAGCGATCACGTAAGGTTGGAAGCTTGAACGCTTGCGCCTTCAACATTTCGTCGTCCGATAATCGCGACGCCAATCGCGCTAATGTGTCGGCAGATACGCTCAGCCGGCCTTGCCAAACATCCACGAAATACGCACTCACCGCTACGCGCCCTCGCCGCCAGCCGCCAAATCCAGCGCCGCCAGCCGTTCCGACAGTAACGCAAAGCTGACATACTCCTGTTCCAGGCGCACCCCGCGACCGTAGCGATGATCCCGCAACACGTCGTATAGCGCCGCCTCGTCCACTGTCAAATAAGCCAATTCGGCGTTAATCGGGCTAGCTTCTTCGACCCATTGCGAGCGATGCGCGATTAAAGTGGCCTCGTCCATCAGCAAGGATTGGGCTTGCGGAAAATGCTGGCGAAACTGGCTGAGGATAGCGAAGCCGTGGGTGTCGATGTCACCCCAATAGTGAATTTCCTTATCCTTCAACCATTCGGCTTGCGCCAAGGCATCGAACCCGTAGCCTCTGCCGAAGATCACCACGCTATCGGCAAACGGCGGAAACGCCAGGCCGTTGATGTCGTTTTCGGTGACGAATACCCGCTTGACCGGCAAATTCAGCGTCGCGAATTCGCCGGCGGTCACCGTCAGATCGCTCAAGCCGGCGATGCGCAGCCGGCTATCCAGCAAGCGGAAGCGAATCGTCGCCGGCTTCACCAAAAAGCCGTAGCGCAACTCGAAGCCGGCGACGCCGGTTTGCGCGGTATCGATCGCCGCGGCCGGCAACAGCAAATCCAGCCATTCGCCGAGCAACTTCTTGCGGCTTTCGATGAATTTGCTGTCGATGCCGGGCAAGCTGATTTGGCGTAGATAAATGCCTGGCCGCGGATGTTCGACGACCCAGCCGGCCACGCTCAACAATTTTTGCCATTCGTCGGCGTGCTCCAAAGCGCGTAACGGATATTTCAATAGCCAAGGCCGCAGAGCGGCAAAATCGTCAACCAGCGATGCCGCCAATTGCCCGAAAACCGCCAATTCCTTCGCTTTTTTCAAATACGCCGCCACATTGTCTGGCTTGTCGAAAACCACCGCCGCCGGCAAACGGTTACGCCCCGACAGCCGATGATTAATGTCGCGCCATTCGACGGCAAAATGCTTGGCGTCAACGGCCAACCAAGGCTCCACCCAAGCCTGTACGGCTGCGAAATCGGCGGCCAGTTGCGCCGGGCTGGGTGACTTTAACGGAATGCGCAGCGGAAACAAGCCGCTCAGCGTCAGGCTTTCCGTCAAGATTTGCCCGCGCTGCCAGCGTTTGTCCAGTTCGGCGAGCAACTCGGCCGGCAAAGTCCAGACCGGCTTGCTCATCCGCCGCGTGCCGCGCGTTCGGCGCGGTACTCTTCGATGCTCAGATTGCGCAGCTTGGACGCCCGCCCTTCCTCGTTGTGGACGAAGCCGACCGCCGCGACGTAAGGCTCGATGATGTGGATTTTCTGCAGCGGCGTGACGATCAGCAGTTGCAAGTTGAGCTTTTCGAACAGCCGTAAACCGTATTGCGCCGATTCGTCCGAGCCGCGACCGAAGGCCTCGTCGATGACCACGAAGCGGAACGAGCGCGAGCGCAACGCGCCCCATTCCAAACCAAACTGATAAGCCAAGCTGGCCGCCAGAATCGTGTAAGCCAGTTTTTCCTTCTGACCACCGGATTTGCCGCCGGAATCAGAATAGTGCTCATGCTCGCTACCGTCTTCCCGCCAGCGCTCGCTGGCGCCGAAATTGAACCAGTTGCGCACGTCGGTAACCTTGGCTGTCCAACGCCGGTCTTGCTCGGCCTGACCCTCGCGGCCGCGGAAGCGTTCGATGATTTTTTTGACTTCCAGAAACTTGTTTTCCGAATATTGCTCGTCGTCGGAACCGGTCAGTGCGCCCTCGGTGCAGGCGCGTAACTCGCTTTGAAAGTCGCGCACGTCGGCGTCCGGCGTCGGTTGCGCTTCCAGCACGATGAAGCGGTTGGTGTTGTAGTCGATCTGAGTCAAGGATTCGTTGATCAGCGCGATGCGCTCCTTGATGGTTTCCCGCTCGCGGGCCAGTTGCGACTGAAAGTTGGCAACCTCGCGGATGGTGTTTTCGTTGAGCAATTCCTTGAAGCGGGCCTCGAAGCGCGGCAGGTCGTCGCTTTGTAAGCCTTCCAGCATGGTTTGATATTCGTGGGCGGCGGCGATGCCGACATCGACTTCCTGGGTTTCCAACGGGAAGGCCGCGCAATAGCTGCGCATCGCGTCGATGATTTTGTCACGCAAATAATTGAGTTTTTTGGTCTCGTTTTCGATGCGGGTCTGCAGCCAGCCTCGCATGTCTTGTTCGCGGTTGTCGCAGGATTCCACCGACAAATGATGTTCGCCCAAGGCTTCCGGCCGCATCGCCTCCAGTTTGGGGTAACGCTCGGCATGAGCATCACCGGCTTCGTCGAGCAGCATTTGGGTTTGTTGCAGCAGTAATTCTGCGTCGGTTTTTTTCTGTTCAGTTTTCGAACGTCTATCCTTGTGCTCCTCCAGCTGCCGCTCGGTATCCTGCAAGGTCTCGACCAAGGTATTCAAACTCTCGGTGAGTTGCTTAAGCAGATCCGACGCCGACTCCAACTGCATCTTTTCGTCTTCCAGTCTGGCGATTTCACCGGCCAGCGGCCGCCAGTCAAGTTCGCGGAAGTCGCGGTATTCGTCCAGTTTGGACAAGGTTTTCAATTGTTCTTTGACGGCCGTTGCTGCCTTGTCCAGTTGCGCCAATTGGGCGGCCAGCTCGGCCAACTGGTTTTCCAGAACCTTGGCTTTATGTTCCAAAGCGGCAATCTTGGCGGCGTTCGACCAACCCAACACGTAGCGGCTGCGGTCGTCGAGACGGTGGCGATCATCTTTTTCGTGGCGTTCGCCCGGCGCCTTGATCTGGCCGGCGCGGGTGATGGCTTTTTGTTCGCGGCGGAATTGCTCGGGCGTCGCGCAACAGGCGACGTCGAAACGGTGGGCGATTTCCCGCTCCAGCCAGTCGTAAAATGCCGAATCCGGCTTGACCGCCAACTTGTGGGCCAAGGAATCGCGATGCAGATTGGGCAGTTCGGCGCGCTGCCCGGGCCTTACCCGAAAATACACCAGCCGGCCTTTCAGATGCGTCTGGTCCACCCATTCGGCGACCGCCGCATAATGTTTATCCGGCACCAGCAACGACAAGCCGAAACTGCGCAACAAACGTTCCGCGGCGCCTTCCCAGCCCCTTTCCTCGTCGCGCATCTGTATCAGCTCGCCGGCAAACGGCATCTCGTCTTCGGCCAAGCCCAAGGCCGAACACAGCATCCGCCGCAGTTTGATCTGGACATCGTCGATATTGCTGCGCCGCGCCTTCAGGCTGTCGATTTCGGCTTGCAAAGCCTGATGTTCCTTCATCCCTTGCGCGAAGGCGACGCCGGTTTCGCTGGCTAGATTCTGCAAATTTGCCTCGCGCGCCGCCGCGCTGTCCTGCAAAGCGGCAAATTGCTGTTGCTGGGCCAGAAAGGCGTCGGCGTCTTCCGGGGCCGGCAAGTCCAAGGTCCGCACCAGTTGTTCGTGACGTTTGGCCTTGTCGCGGCGGCGGCTCAGTTCGTCTTGCAAACGTAGAATGTCCTCGGCGATGCGCTCGATGCGGTCGCCGCCGTTGTCGGCGATATTGCGGCGCAGTTCGCGTTCCTCGCTTTGCTGTTGCTGTTTGCGTTCGCTCAAGCGTTCCACTTGCGCGCCTTGTTTGCTCAACTCGTCGACCAAACCGGCCAAACGCTTTTCCAGCAAGCCGAGCTTTAGACCGGCGAAATAAGGCCGCAGCGCCTCGCGGCAGGCGCGCAACTCCTCGGTTTGTTCGGTCAATTGCGTGTGTTTGTCGCAGTCGCCGACCAAGGGCGTCAACAAGCCAACTTGGCGTTTGGCCTTCAGGACCGCGTCGTGGGCGCGGTTAAGGTCGTCGAAATGATTGATTAGCGCGGTGATGCGCGGCGCGACTTCTGAGGGTTCCAGCATGTGGCTGCGCACGAAGTCGGTCAGATTGCCGACCGATTTCATCGATACGGTTTGATGGAACAATTCCAGCGCCTGCTCGTTGTCGATGCCGAAGCGGCGGCGAAACCAGGCGCCGTAGGGCGGAAAGCTGTCGTGCAAATCGGCGCCCAGGCCGCGCAACTTTTTACGCAATTGACCTATGTCGCTGCCGAAATCGGCGAAGTCGGCGGCGATGCTCAAGTCGCGTTCGCACCCGGCATACAGCCGCGCCGGTTGACCCTGGCGGTCGGCGATCCAGAACACCTGCGCGATAGTTACGGTCTGGTCGTAGCCGGCGTTGTGGAACACGCCCAAGATCACCGAATAACTGTTGTCGCCGCGCAAGGCCACCGGTTTGGCGCTGCCGCTGACCTCATTGCGCTCGGATTTGTAATGACCCAACACATAGGAACGCAGGCTGCGCTCCTTGGCATCCGCGCCGGCGGCTTTGTTGTAGGCGATACGGTGAGCCGGCACCAATAAAGTGGTCACCGCATCGACCAGCGTCGATTTGCCGGAACCGATGTCGCCGGTCAATAGCGCATTGCGGCCATTCAAATGCAAGACCCAAACCCGGCCGTCGAAGGTGCCCCAGTTATAAACTTCCAGGCGTTGCAAGCGAAAGCCGGACAAGGCGTCATCGTCGACGAAATCCAGGGAGAGTTGCATTTCCTTATTGATGGTCATGGCGTAGCGGAATTTGGCTTGAGACGTTGTAAAACGGAATGGAAGCCCTGTCTAACGGTGGAAATATCCCTTGGCTTTAGCTGCCTCCCCCTTTGCAAAAGGGGGATCGAGGGGGATTTATTTAGAAAATCTCCCCTAGCCCCTCTTTGAAAAAGAGGGGGATAAACCACGATATACCTAACGGTATTGTCCCGACGAGAAAGAGCGGCGGGGATCAATCTACGAACAATCACTCTCCGACTTCCCCGCCGCTAACTAACTGCGTTTGATACTCCGCCAGCCGGGCATCGAATTCCGACAGCCATTGAGCATCGACGAAAGCTTTCAATATCCGCCTGACTTCGTAATTGGCCGACTGCCCGGAAGCCGCCTTGAGTTTGCGCAAGAAACCCAGTTCGACCACCTTGTTGATATGAGTTTCGATCTGATCGATCAGCCGCGCCTCGTTGCTGCGTGGCGGCAAAAACACCCGGATCAACTCGACGATGTCCTCGCGCGATAAGACCAACCGAGTCTCGCCGCCACCGCGGTCGAACTCGGCCAAACGCTTGCGCAGTAGCGCCAACAGCAAGCTGACCGGAAACGACAACGGCCGCCGCGCGATCAAACGCGGCAACTTGGCGACCGCTTCGTCGTCTTCGGCATCCGCCTGCCGCGAACGCAAAAACGCATAACTCTCGGCCTCATCCAACACCAACTCCAAACCCAACACCGCCACGTAATCCCGCACCCTGGCTTGCAGATTCAGCAAGGCATTCCAAAGGCCGCCGTCGGTTTCCTGGTAGATCACGCCTTTCAATAACGGAATGACCAAGGCCGACAGGTCGTATTGCGGCGCCATCTCTAGGTCGGTTTCCGTCATGTTTATCTCGTATTGATTGAGCAGGCGTTGAATTGCGCGTATTTTAGGGCAAAACTAAAACCAACAGAGATAATCTGCTGATGCCACTATCCATGACCAACTGGACTGGAAAAACGGAATTTTACGCGCTTAACAAACAAAACCCCATGAATCTTCAGACGGGTTTTTCAACCGGCTGTAAACGGGTATGGCTGCTTTGACCATATTTAAATGTTTATGGCCGGATAGCAAAACCCACCTCGTAGAGGGGAATCTTGCCTACGACTATTGACCTGACTTAAATACGGCTAAATCACTGTTACTGATCCAGCCGCGGATCATTTTCTTTGTCCCTGGGTACTCAACCTGCAGCCAGTCTCCCTCGGCACCCACCACGCCAACAACATCCCCTTTCACCAAATAAGACTTGAGCTTGGCATCAGCCTTAGGTTCGGAATGGAAGTAAGTCTTGGGACTCGATATGACCCTCAACTCTGTCCATTGAGTTTCCGTCACCTTATCGTAATTCAGGCCTTGTTCGATGGCCGGTGGCAACAGCATTCCGCATCCTGGATGTTCGTTACCGTGCTCCACCTTCAAATTGACTCCGGCGGCTTGGATGCGGAGTTCGCCGGGAAAGTGATCGACATTCCATGTCGTCAGCGAGGCCGAATCTCCATTTGATTGTCCACGCAGGTAAAAGCTGCAGGTTTTGCTCACGCCTTCCCCTTGCTCTTCACGATAGTAACCGGTAATTTGGCCGTCCGGCGCCACCGCCAAGCGGAGTTGCTCATAAACACCCGAGTGAAATTGGTTGGTTTCGACGGCTCCGACTTCGGTCGCCATCAATATTGCCATGATGAAACCAAAACGATTAAACATGATCAGCTTCCCCCGTGGCGCTTGTAGGCTTGTTCAAGCAAAACATCATAATTTCCATAATCCTCTCCGTTGTATAAGGTCGCAATGGTCGCGAATTTCTTGTCTTTAAGGGCTTGTAAGCGAGCAGGTTTGGCCTTGCACCAGCCAACGAAAGCATCGAGTTGCCCGCGTTCGCCCGCTTTCATGGATGCGACAAAGTCCTCGACTTTGCTAAAGCCGCAATCTTTGAAGTTGAAGCCCATTACTTGAAACATACCCCACGAACAAGCCTGCAACGCAGCGTCGGAATCCAAGGCGATGGCGTCGTTGAGGGTTTTCCAGGCGGTTTCCTGATCCTTATTATTGGCTTGCCACTCCGGCCCCGCTTTCTTGACATATTTGTAAGACAACATGGGATGCGTTTGGTCGTATTTCTTATTCGTCAATTTCCTAAACCAATGCCCTTCGAAGGCAATGACCGGTAGGCCGGCGGGTCCGAATCCGCTTTTCCCGCCCGACTCCACTTCGGCAAAGGCCTTGACCATGGCCAGGGTAATGCCGTTACCCAGAGCCGCCAACGCCGCCTGAAAATCCGCATCGGTCAACTTGGAAAATGAACCGCCACTATTGACGGCCGCTTTGAGACGGTGAAGCTTGCCGGCCGCAGCGCGCTCCCGCAAGGACAAATAGCTATCAACAACCGCGCGGTGCGCTGTACCGGGCTCTTGCGTTTGCTGGCTGGCAGGCGGCCTTTTAAATTCCAAGAATTCCAATAATCCGGCGACCTCACCACTGGGACCGCACCAAGAACCTCCGGCCAGATAGGGGCGCGACGATTTGTTCAGATCGGTACGTTTAGGTCGTAGCGTCCGCGCCTTTTCGACCAAGGCGTGGAGAGTTCTACCCGCCGGATCCACGCGCCCGTCGGCATGAGGATATCTAAGTTCGTTGCGCTGAAAGCGGCGAATTTCCAGGATCAAATCAGTAGAACAACGCCCGGCTTCCGGAAACGGCCGGCGAATGACGCTGTTGCAGATATTGAATAGATATTCGACGATTAGGACGTCCTTGGGGTCGTTGGCTGCGCCTTCTCCCACAGATGCCTTCAAAAGGTTTTCTTTCGTACTTCTTCGCTTCATTATTTCTCCTTGCGAGTTAATGGGTGAACTATCGATCTTGTATTTAGATTGCCTGCCTGATGCCCCCCGTTCCAGCTAAATTTAGATTTACACACTACCACTGCCCTTAATCAGGGTTTCACCGCCAAAACCCGCAATCCAGGTGTCCATGCGCCGGCATCTCTGCGGAAGGATCGTCGCTGCGGCTGTTACTATTCAAGTCGGCCAAGCCAGCGCGTGCACAACATAGTCCTTGCCGTGAGCATAACGCCCATGCACGTCAAGCCGCACGAAGCAAGCCTGAGCACCATCGACAGCATGCTCCAAGTTAAACGCCAAACTCCTGCCCGTTTCATCGCGGCAGCGGTAAGCAAGGATTCGAGTTAGTCAAAATAGAGGAAGGTGTCGGCGGAAACGATGACATCGAACCGTGTTGGTTTTCCAGCTAGTGACAGAGTTCCGCTTCCGCCAGATCATCGTACAGCGTTTGCCGACTCATTTCAGCATGCCTGCGGAGAGTTCGACGCGGACTAGATGACTGCAAACCGCCTTGGAGGCTGCGGCGAAGATCTTCTCGATTTGGTCCTTTACCGCCGCTCAAGCCGGCAACCAGGACATTTGTGTCTACAACCACTCCAATTGCCAGCATGTAGCCCCCACCTATCCTAGCATATGCCTAAATTTTGGAAAGATTTCCGCCCCCTATTCGATAAGAACATCCTGTGCCGCTCGTGTCACCTGACAAAAATCACCCTCGGCAAGCGCGCCTGTTTGCTCACTTCCCGCCCTTCACCGTCCGTCGTTTGCCAAACGATGACGTCTTCGGCGGTTTCGTCGACGGTGGTGTTGAAGCTGTCCCCGCCCAATTGCAGATAGGCGACCAGTTCCGCCAGACCGTGTTGCAGGGGGTGACTGCGGCAAAGTTCAGCCAGGGTGATTTGCGTTTTGTCTTGCAGGGCGTGACGGATGTGGCGGGCTAGTTGAGTTTTGTCGATGACGATTTGCGAAAACAGCGCGGTGGCGTCTAGGTCGTCGTCGCCGGTTTCCGGGATCAGGCTGGCGATGCGCGGCTTGACGGTCGGCGTGTGCAGCGGCCGTTCCATCGGCAGTTCGATGTCGGCGGCGGCTTCGGCGATGTTCATCACTTCGCCGGACGGTTGATTGTCGCGCAGAGCCAAAGCCTTGGCTTCGATGCCGTGCAGGATTTCCATGATGCGGCGGTTTTCCAGCCAGGCTTGGTCGTCGAGGAAGCGGCGCAGTTGCCGGCTGAGTTCCGCGACGGTGCGCTGGGTGTGTTCGCCGGCTTCCAGCCAGTCGTAATGCACCCGGCGCAAGCGGGCTTCGGGGCGCAGTTCGGCGACCGGCTGCAAGGCCAGCACTTTTTCCAGCAAGGCCGATAATTCTTCCTGGCGCCGGCTGGACATCAGGAAATCCCAGAAGGCGCGGAAGCTACGACCCTGGTCGGAGTCAGCAATGGCATCGCGCGCCCATGATGTCTTGCAGCAATTCGCCCTTGCCGCCTTCCCACAAGGCGATACGCTCGCGCACCCGCCGGTCCAGGCCGCGAAAGTTATGCTCGACTTCGCGAAAGTCGCCGAGCAGTTCGCGGGCCAGCGCGGTGAATTGCAGAAAGCGGTCTTTCAATGCGGTGTCGTCCAGCAAGGCCAGTTCGCCGGCCTCGGCTCTGGCGATTTCGGCGTCGATGTCGGCGCGGCGCTTGCGCAGTTCGGCGATGCGGGTCTCGGGATCGGTTTCGCTGCCTGCGCTGATTTGCTTGAGCAGTTCGAACAAGGTCAGCAAGCGCGACTCGGTGCCGACGAAGCTGCGCTCGGTCAAGCTACTCAACCAGGCGATGGCTCTTTCGGTAGGCGGAGTCAGGTCGAAATAGGGTTCGTCCGAGCCTTGGCGATAGAATTTGCGCAGCCAGCCCTTGTCGTTGCCAGCCCAATCATTGAGGTAGTCCAGCGCCGATTTCGGAAAGATGTCGTTACCGAATTGTTCACGCAAGCCGAATAATTCGTCTTCCAAGGCCTCGGCAAGACCGGCCTGGGCAATCAAGCGCTGGTTTGGGATGACACAAAAAGCCGGCAACTAGTGGCGCATGCGGCGAATTAAGTAGCCGCCACGCCGGATGATTTTGTTTGAGCAAATCGAGAGTACGGTAATCCAGCTTGAATATCCTTTATGTGCTCGCCACTCGTTGGCGTGGCGTAAACTGTTAAACAATGCCGCTGTCCCGCTCCGGCAATTGTAAATTTGACCAAATTTCCAACGGAAAAACCCATCTGTAGGCAAGAAAACCCAAGTGAAATCCTTGGTTTTCCTTGACGAAAAGGGTCAAAAACAGTAGCTTATCCAACCTTTTTTGTAAAATCTGCATTTCCCCCGATCGATTAGTTTTTTGAGGACGTAAAATTGGAACTCAGTGGCGGACATATTCTTGTCCAATGTCTTAAAGATGAAGGTGTCGAATTTGTATTTGGCTATCCGGGTGGCTCTGTCTTGCACATCTATGATGCCATTTTCCATCAAGACGAAGTGAAACATATCCTGGTCCGCCACGAACAAGCGGCGGCCCATGCAGCTGACGCTTATGCGCGCGCCACCGGCAAACCGGGCGTGGTGCTGGTCACCTCGGGCCCTGGCGCGACGAATGCCGTCACCGGCATTGCCACCGCGTATATGGATTCTATCCCGATGGTGATCATCTCGGGCCAAGTGCCGTCGCCGGTAATAGGCAGCGATGCGTTCCAGGAAGTCGATACGGTGGGCATTACTCGGCCCTGCGTTAAGCACAACTTCCTGGTCAAGGATGTCAACGATTTGGCCGAAACCATGAAGAAGGCCTTTTACGTGGCAACCACCGGCCGCCCCGGCCCGGTATTGGTCGACGTGCCGAAAGACATCACCGATCCAAACATCAAGGTGCCTTATAAGTACCCGAAAAAGATCAGCATGCGTTCTTATAACCCGGTGGTAAGCGGCCACAAGGGCCAGATCAAACGCGCGGTAGATATATTGTTAACCGCGCAGCGGCCGATGATTTATTCCGGCGGCGGCGTGATTCTTGGTGAAGCCCATAAAGAACTAACCGAACTGACCCAATTGCTGGGTTACCCGATCACCAACACCTTGATGGGTTTGGGCGGCTATCCGGCCACCGACAAACAGTTCGTCGGCATGCTGGGTATGCACGGTACTTACGAAGCCAATATGGCGATGCATGAGAGTGACGTCATTCTGGCGGTCGGCGCGCGCTTCGACGACCGGGTCACCGGCAAACTGGCCGAGTTTTGCCCGTACGCCAAGATCATCCATATTGACGTCGATCCGGCCTCGATTTCCAAAACCGTTAAAGTCGACGTGCCGATTGTCGGCGAAGTCAAACCGGTATTGGAGCAAATGATAGAACTGATCAAAGACAGCAAAACCAAGCCGTCCAAATCAGCGCTTGAATCCTGGTGGCAATTGATAGGTAGTTGGCGGGATGTGCATTGCCTGGATTATGACCGCACCAGTAGTGTCATCAAGCCACAATATGTCGTAGAGCAGTTATATCAAGTGACTGGCGGGGAAGCATTCGTCACCTCCGACGTGGGCCAACATCAAATGTATGCCGCGCAGTACTACCACTTCGACAAACCCCGGCGCTGGATCAACTCCGGCGGCTTGGGCACGATGGGCTTTGGCTTGCCGGCGGCGATTGGCGTAAAACTGGCGTTTCCGGAAGCCAATGTCGCCTGTATCACTGGCGAAGCCAGCATCCAGATGTGTATCCAGGAGCTATCCACTGCCCTGCAATACAACGCGCCGGTGAAAATCATCAACCTGAACAACCGCTACATGGGCATGGTGCGGCAATGGCAGGAGTTCTCTTATCAAAGCCGGTATTCGCAGTCCTACATGGATACCATCCCCGACTTCGTTAAATTGGCGGAGGCCTACGGCCACGTCGGTATGTTGATCGAGAAACCTGAAGACGTGCGCAGTGCTCTGGAAGAAGCCTTCGCATTGAAGGATAGAACCGTATTCCTGGATTTCATCACAGATCGCACGGAAAACGTTTACCCCATGATAGAAGCAGGCAAAGGCCATCACGACATGAAATTGCGCGTCGCACCCGGCACCCCGGTAGACAGGGAGTTGTCATAAATGAGACACATCATTTCAATTCTGATTGAAAACGAATCCGGTGCTTTGTCGCGCGTCGCGGGCTTATTTTCCGCGCGTGGCTACAACATCGAATCCTTGACCGTGGCCCCCACCGAGGATTCCAGCCTGTCGCGGATGACCTTGGTTACCAGCGGCAGTGACGAGATTATCGAGCAAATCACCAAGCAACTGAACAAGTTGATCGACGTGGTGAAATTGATCGATTTGGCGGAATCCGCGCATATCGAACGCGAGCTGATGCTGGTAAAAATCAAAACCAGCCACGATACCCGCGAAGAAGTGAAACGCATGGTCGACATCTTCCGCGGCAAGATTATCGATGTCACCGCCAACAGCTACGTGGTGGAAATGACCGGCCAATCCAGCAAACTGGACGCCTTTATCCACGGCTTTGAAGAAGGCAGCATCATCGAAGTGGTGCGCTCAGGCCCGACCGGCATCTCCCGTGGCGAGAAAGGCTTACACCTGTAACATTTATTATTTACCCAGCAACGAGAAAACCTATGCAAGTTTATTACGATAAAGACGCCGACCTTTCTGTTATCAGAAGCAAAAAAGTAGCGATCATCGGTTACGGCTCACAAGGCCACGCGCACGCCAACAACCTGAAAGACTCAGGGGTTGACGTCGTTGTCGGCTTGCGTGCCAATTCAGCGTCAGTCGCCAAAGCTCAAGCCAGCGGCTTGACTGTCAAAGACGTACCGGAGGCCATCGCCGGCGCCGACGTGGTGATGATTCTGACTCCTGACGAGTTTCAATCCAAACTGTACAAAGAAGAAATCGAACCCAATATCAAACAAGGCGCGGCCTTGGCTTTCGCTCACGGTTTCGCTATTTTGTACAACCAAGTTGTTCCGCGTAAAGACCTGGACGTGATCATGATTGCCCCAAAAGCACCTGGTCACACCGTGCGCTCCGAGTTTGTTAAAGGCGGCGGCATTCCTGATTTGATTGCGATTCATCAAGATGCGTCCGGCATGGCCAAAGCCATCTGCTTGTCTTACGCATCAGCCATCGGCGGCGGCCGTTCCGGCATCATCGAAACCACTTTCCGCGACGAAACCGAAACCGATTTGTTCGGCGAACAAGCTGTACTGTGCGGTGGCGCGGTGGAACTGGTGAAAGCCGGTTTCGAAACCCTGACCGAAGCGGGCTATCCACCGGAAATGGCGTACTTCGAGTGCCTGCACGAACTGAAATTGATCGTGGACTTGATGTACGAAGGCGGCATTGCCAACATGAACTACTCGATCTCCAACAACGCGGAATACGGCGAATACGTCACCGGCCCGAAAGTGATCAACGAAGAAAGCCGTTGGGCCATGAAACAAGCCCTGGAAGACATTCAGCAAGGTAAATACGCCAAGCAATTTATTCTGGAAGGCCAAACCGGCTATCCTGAAATGACCGCCAGACGCCGTCTGAATGCCGAGCATCCTATCGAAACCGTCGGTGCTAAACTGCGGGCCATGATGCCTTGGATCAAAGCTAACCAAATCGTCGATAAAAGCAAAAACTAAGCTTATCGGCTAGGATTAAAGCCCATCTACACGATGGGCTTTTTTTTGCCCGCTGGATTTTGCCAAATGCCCGACCATTCTTGCTTCAACCCGTTTTATCTCGGCATCATCACCGCAACCTTGGCCCAGCCCTGCCCCGCCGAATTCTTGCAATGGAGTAATAGCGAGATCCAATATCTGCATGGCGGCAACTACCAGGAACCGTTCAACGCCAACGACGTCAGCCAGTCCATCATCACCGTCACGCATGCCCACGGCTGGGCTTACGGCCGCAACTTCTTCTTCATGGATACGCTGTTTACCGAATCCGGCCAAACCGCGCAAACCAATCTTTACGGCGAGGCATACAGCACCTTCAGCCTCGGTAAAGTCATCGGCTTGGACTTGTCTTATGGCATTTTCAAGGATTTCGGCGTGACCGCCGGCGTCAACCTCGGGGAAAACATGAACAGCTCGTGTAGCGGCTTTCGCGCCTGGCTATACGGCGTTACCGTCGATTTCGACCTGCCGGGCTTCGACTATTTCAACGTCGACTTTTTACGGCAGCGCGTCACCGAAACCGCCGACATCAGCACCTCCTGGCAGATTACCCCGGCGTGGAAACTGCCGTTCGAAATTGCCGGCACAAAATGGAGTTTCGAAGGCTTTGCCGACTTCATCGGCCATAACCACACCGCCGCCCGCCAAGCTCTGGCGCAACCGCAACTTAGATTAGACCTCGGCGACTTATGGGGCCATAGCAACCATTTGTATATCGGCCTCGAATATCAGTATTGGCATAATAAATATGGGATTAAGGGCTTACTTGACAGGGTGCCGCAGGTGTTGGTGGTGTGGAAGTTTTGAGGTAAATGAAAATGAACAGCAGCCGTGGCAATTAATTATTTGGTTAGCATGCATATAGCACGTTATTCCACCGGACGCGGCAAACAGCGCCGCGCAGATTAACATTACTGTAGGCCAATTCGATGCGCGAACTTCCCGACGCCGCGGCAACACCACTTGGTTCGGACCGAGACAAGATCATTTTCCAAGCTAAATGCAAGTATTTTGGCGCACTTGCCAATGATACAAAGTGGAATGAATTAATCAATTACTTTCGGCAAAAGCCGGGCTGGCGGCCTTCGTATAGAAGTAAATGGCTAAATGGTCATATCTCCGAATGGGATTCCGAGTGGCATTACCATCTACCATTTCCATTTGTTGGCGTAGAGTGGTTTGATATTGGGCTGCATCAGCATGAATTCATGGGGCATTTAACGCCGCCCAGGATTATTGATCACAGCACTGAGATTGCTTCAAAACTTTCCAGCATCGGCTTTGATTATGAGGTAAAGGGGGATGTCGCACGAATCTGGGGCTATTTTCCAAAGTCATATGAAGACTTCCCGCCCCAGAAATTGGCCTAACCTTCCGGTCAACGTGACAGTCAGCGTAGCCTGGATGAAGCGAAGCGGAAATCCAGGTTGAAAATCAAACGTTATCAATAGTGGCAATACATCACCGATGTATATCGCTACGCGGCATACGGGCTACAATCTCAATAATCACAAGCCTTCTCTCATACCCACGAAACCGGCCACATTAGTTAAGCATCTGTCATATTCAGCATGTACAATGCCGCCAACTTTTCAACCTTTGTAGACACATTATGATCAAGAAGCAACCGCTTACTCGTCATCGTGGCATTTACCTACTGCCCAATCTATTCACCACGGGCGCCATGTTTGCCGGGTTTTATGCAATCACCTCGGCAATTAACGGCCGTTTCGAAACAGCGGCGATTGCGATGTTCATTGCGATGGTACTGGATGGCTTGGACGGCCGCGTTGCCCGCCTGACTAACACGCAAAGCGAATTCGGCGTGCAGTACGACAGCTTGTCCGATATGGTTTCGTTTGGCGTTGCTCCGGCTATTGTCATGTATTTGTGGACTCTATCCACCATGGGCCAAGCAGGCTTGTTCGCCGCATTTGTGCATATGGCCGGTGGAGCGTTACGTTTGGCGCGTTTCAACACGCAAGTGGAAGTGGCCGACAAACGCTATTTTCAAGGCCTACCCAGCCCGGCAGCGGCGGCTATTTTGGCCGGTGGATTATGGTTCTGCGTGGAAAACGGTTATGACGTGGAAAACATCAAGTATCTGGTATTGCTCACCACCATCACTACCGGTTTGCTAATGGTCAGCAACTTCCGTTACTCCAGCTTCAAAGAAATCGATTTTAAAAACAAGGTGCCATTCATCGTTGCCATTATCGCGATGCTGGTTATCAGCTTCATAATGGCGCAACCACAGCGAATGCTGTTCCTGCTATCGGTCGGCTATGCCATATCCGGCCCTATAGTTACCTTGGTTTTGCGCAAACGTAAGCTGCAAAGCCGTAAAAGTTAGCGGATGAAAAATACCGGTGGCAAACCGTTGCTCGACGCCTTGGAAAGACACTGGCGCCAATATCGCAAACGCTTGAAAGCCTGCCGCCAAACCGCCAGCGAAGATAACGTCCACGAATTACGCATTAGCACCCGGCGCTTGTTGGCGCTGATAGAATTGCTACATGCCTTGGAGCCACAACCCACATTACTAAGCATTCGCAAAGTTTTGAAAAAGCAACTCGACGGTTTCGACGAATTGCGAGATACCCAGGTCATGCTGTTCGAGGCGGCCAAGACCCTGCCTATACTTCCCGAGCTAGAACCTTTTTTAGCGTACATGCATCGCTGCGAACAGCTTTTACTGCTGGAAAACCATTCATTTATTGCCACCCTGTATCAACCGAAACTGCGTCGCAAGTTGAAAAAAGCCGGTAAATACTTCAAAACTCAAACAGCCGACATCGATCTTGAACAGGCATTGCCAAGCGCCATTAACAATATTTATGGCCTAGTGATAAATCGTTATGAAGCACTGGATCCCACCATACCTGCCAGCATTCATCATCTGCGCATCGCTGTTAAAAAATTGCGCTATACGCTTTTAGCAGCGCAATGCCTTGATTCCACTCACGCTGAAATGGACTCAAGCCTGTTGAAAAGCCAGTTAACTCGCATGGGTGACATTCAAAACTCTGTGATCATGTTGCAAACCCTTGAGCTATTTTTTCAACATCAGATACCGAGCGCAGTAGAGCAGTACTATCGACGACAACAACAAGAGTTGATCGACTCATTTATGACCTGTTGCTCGGAGATTTTGGTGTTTCGGCATGTGACCCAAAACGACAGAAACTGGGTTTTTGAATCCGCGTAGAAACTAGCTATACTCATTGTCGGCTTATTTATTGGCACCAACGACGAGATCATTTACCAGAAATAAAAAATTTTCTATTAAGCAATTGAAAAACAATATGACTCGGCAAACCGTACGAACCATTAACTCTACTGTCAATTGAGTTTATATTTTATCATTGCCTCAGGACAATCAGCTGCTACCGAAAAAACTAAAGCCGTCAAACTTAAACGCTATCCCCAAACGTCAAAATCAACAAGAAAAAGTTCATAACGTGGCATTACGAAATATTAGAGGCAGTTTCAATGGCATCAGATGATAGAAACTCACCTAAAATAGGTGTTCCGTCGTCACCCTATCTGGTTTACACCTCAGCCGGTGACCGATCCAATATAAAAAAATGGGTCACGGGCAAAAAAAATTTCGACTTATGGGTTACTCAATACGAAGGCGAAAGCGATTATCACCGGAGCGTTGCTGATTTTTACAACGAGCGAAAAGGCGGCAAATATCCAAATCTACACGATATATATAACCGCTGGGGAGAGTTACTCACCCCCTATCGGGCAATATTCGTACTTGACGACGATATAGAATTGAGCGCCAGCCAAATTAGCCAGTTATTCCGCATTTTAGAACGCTACAAACTCGTCTTGCTACAGCCTGGTTTCTTGAGCGTCGGCAAAATAAGCCATGAAGTCACAAAAGCAAATCATTTCAGATTTGCGAGGCTTACCAATTTCGTGGAAAACTGCGTGCCATTGTTCTCTAAGCCTATTCTGGATCGGTTTATGGCAACTTACGACCCGGGCTTAATTGCCTTCGGAACTGATTGGTGGTATTTACACCTTCTGACCGATGAAGAGCGCGAAACCGGAGTGGCGGTAATTGATTCGGTACCTTGCGTAAACCCGGACGAATGGCTTGAACAAAAACCTCGAAAAATAGATCAAGTTGAGCCCGTCAATAAAGGCATAGAGATTTGGCAGGAATTTAAGCGCGAGCGCGGCATCGAGATGCCGCCAGGCGGTGTCAGAAGTTTGGGACTATTATCGCCTACAGCCTTAGAGGACTGGCTTACGCTAATTTCCGCTCCGTTAATCCGCTGCAAAACATTTCTGTTCTACCCCCATTATTTCATGCGTCTGAAACGCTTTTATTGGGATATTCATAGGCGAAAAATATTTTAAAATTCGCCATTCAGCAATGGCGAAATGCTGACCATCCAAAACAACACAGCAGATCTTATTCAATGAGAATATAAGTTTACTTGCTCAAATTGGAAACTGAGTTCGGCCAACCTCCTTAAGAATAGCATTTCGCAACTAGATGACGACCCAAGGAATTATTCGTGAACTATTTAAACGAAATTAAATGCTATTTAAAAATCAAAATTTCCCAGATATTGATGCGGTACCCTACCCATCACAAACCACTAAAAATACAACATGCGCCTAAAAACAAACCGAAGGTACTAATTTTAGGAATATATTTAGAATACAGAGAAAACACATTTAATCACCTGATAAGTGCGTTTAATCAATCAACAGCATGTGCGGTTGATCAAATCTGGGTATCATTGAACCCTAAAAACTCTCTAAAAGACAACCAAGCCGAATATAAAAACCACGCAAACCTAATGCTGGTTAAGCAGATATTTGAGCTTAAACCAAAATTTACGATATTAAATGAAATTCTAGAAGAGGTTGACATAAGCAAATACGATTATCTTGTCTTTACCGATGACGACATTTTTGTTGACGATAACTTTCTCGATGCTTTTATCGGATGGCAACAGCATTTAAACTTTTGCTTGGCTCAACCCGCCCGCACGAGAACCAGTACAGCTGATAATACATTTGTTGTTTCCAGGCCTTGGCTAAATGCACGCGAAACACATTTTGTTGAAATTGGCCCGCTATTTAGCATGCATAAATCAATTGTAAATGAATTACTACCGTTTGATCTTGAAAGTCCAATGGGATGGGGATATGACCTCGTTTGGCCAATAAAGGTGAGTGCATCGGAAAAAACCATGGGGATTATCGATGCGACTCCTGTACAGCACAGCCTGAGACCTCAGGGCGCGGCATATTCGACCGCAAAAGAATCTGTGCTAATGAATGAATATCTTTCAACAAAACAGCACCTAAACTTCCGAGAAGCCTGCACTATTGTTAAAAATTACTCAAAAATAAGCTTCCTCAAAAAATCGTTCAATTTATTTTAATGCCTATCTGTTTTAATTTCTCGAACAAAGCACCGCTTAATTCCGATCAGCTCCAACAACCTATTTATCTTATTGGCACTGCCCGATACTACTTAAACATAATAAGCGACACCATCATCGACTTAAAGATATAATAGCCCAACTACCAGCATTTATTTGATTCATCTTATGCATCACAATATTTCCGTTAAACCTTTTGTAATTTAATCGGCCTAATCGATGCTATGAGCTGCCTAGTTACCGTCATCATACCCACTCACAACCGCCCCGACCTTTTGGACGAAGCCATAAGCAGCGTAGTCAATCAAACCTTGGCGGATTGGGAAGTCATTGTCGTTGACGATTGCTCAACCCCTCCGGTAAACCCCGCTCAGATCCAGGAAAAGTTCGGAACGAAGATTAAAGTTTTGCGGCACCCAAGCTCTTTGGGGGGAGCCGCAGCGAAAAACACCGGCATCAAAGCCGCTTCTGGCAAATACATTGCGTTTCTGGACGACGACGACCTTTACGCACCGACTTATTTAGAAAAAGCTGTTTCAACTTTAGAAAACCATCCAGAAATTAACACGCTGTTCATGAGCGTCGCTTGGTTTGGTCCAAATTCAAAATGGACGCACGAATCCTACACTGACGCCATGAACAAAATATTGGCAGATCTGGCTGGAACGCAAGTGGCGGAAACCCTACTGGAATTTGACGCAGACCGTCTATTCAAAGCTTTGCTAAAAAGGGTCCCTATGGCGTTTCAACGACCAGTGGCAACCAGGGAACAGGTTAGGCAAATCGGCTTTTACCAGGAAGACTGCCTACTTTGGGATTGCGATTGGGCTTTGCGCGCTGCGCTGAATGGCCGATGCGGATTAGTGACAGAAGGCTTGTACCTGCAACGTAGCGCGGGCCAGGGATACTCGTCTCAGCCTCGCCGCCGGATGGATCACTCCTTATCCAATCTGGAAATAAAAAAACAACTGATTAAGCGAAATGTCAGGCCTGATCTAGCCAAGCTGATCAGGCTCAACTACATCCAATCCGCCCAAGATTTGAGTTGGGAATACATCAATCAAAACCAAGGCTTGCTAGCAGTCAAAACCATGCTGACCAGTTTCCAATACGGCATTCACTTTCTGCAGATTAAGTTTTTAGCGCACGCTCTTTATAGCTGCGGATTGAGTTTATTTTCTAAAATACAACGATAGCCTAGTTAGATTCGGAATCGAAACAAAAGGTAAAATGGATTTAACAGCCTCAAACGCCGCAGCATCGCAAGCTTGAGCCTTAGTCGGCAATCAAGTATAGTTTCTAACCATGAACAATCAGCAAAACGAATTTCATAGTCACTTAGTTTTCATGCCAGCCATTGGCAGACAATTGTTCGGCCTGTCTTTAAGATTGCTGCCCTGAGGGGCGCACTCTATCCTCATTTAAACAATACCACCCTTTTCTGTTCCTCGGCCTCAGCGCCGAACATTTCATGAACGGAGTTCTCATGAAAGATAAATTAATTATATTCGACACAACTTTGCGCGATGGTGAGCAAAGCCCAGGCGCATCAATGACCCGCGATGAAAAAGTCCGCATTGCCCGAGCTCTGGAGCGCATGAAAGTCGACGTCATCGAAGCCGGCTTTCCAGCCGCCAGCCAAGGCGATTTCGAAGCGGTGCAAGCAGTGGCGGATGCGATCAAAGACAGCACAGTTTGCGGCTTGGCGCGGGCGCTGGACAAAGACATCGACCGGGCTGGCGAAGCCTTGAAAGGCGCAAACAGCTCGCGCATCCATACCTTTATCGCGACTTCGCCGATCCATATGCAAAAGAAGTTGAATATGCAGCCGGATCAGGTCATCGAATACGCAGTTCGGGCAGTAAAGCGCGCCCGCCAGTACACCGATAACGTCGAATTCTCCCCGGAAGATGCCGGCCGTTCGGAAGAAGATTTCTTGTGCCGAATCCTGGAAGCTGTGATCGATGCCGGAGCGACGACACTTAATATCCCGGATACGGTCGGCTATAGCATGCCTCAGCAGTTCGGTGCGACTATCGCCAATTTGATCAAGCGCATCCCCAATTCCGACAAGGCTATCTTCTCAGTACATTGCCACAATGATTTGGGCTTGGCGGTTGCCAACTCCTTGTCGGCGGTGATGAACGGCGCGCGGCAGGTAGAATGCACGATCAACGGTTTGGGCGAACGCGCGGGCAATGCCTCTTTGGAGGAAGTGGTGATGGCGGTGCGCACCCGCCAGGATTTCTTCGGCTGCGATACCGGCTTGGATGCACGCGAGATTGTCACATGCTCGAAACTGGTGTCATCCATCACCGGCTTTCCGGTGCAGCCTAACAAGGCCATCGTCGGCGCCAATGCTTTTGCCCACGAATCCGGCATTCATCAAGACGGCGTATTGAAAAACCGCGAGACTTACGAAATTATGCGCGCCGAGGATGTGGGCTGGACCACCAACCGCATGGTTTTAGGCAAACATTCCGGCCGCAACGCCTTCAAAACCCGAATGGCAGAGCTGGGCGTGGACTTTGCCGGCGAAGCCGATTTGAACGATGCTTTTTTCCGCTTCAAACAATTGGCCGACAAAAAGCACGATATTTTCGACGAAGACTTGCAGGCCTTAATTTCCGAGCAAGGCTTCGAAGCTGAAGACGAACATATCAAACTAGTAGCCTTAAAAGTCTGTTCCGAAACCGGCGAAGTCCCTAACGCCACCGTCACGATACGTGTCGATGGCAAGGAAGTCACCGGCAGCGGGCAAGGCGGTGGCGCAGTGGATGCCAGCTTGAAAGCGATAGAAAGCCTGGTGAAAACCGGCGCGACTTTGGCGTTGTACTCGGTTAACAACATCACCACCGGCACGGATGCTCAGGGTGAAGTAACCGTCCGACTGGAAAATGCCGGCCGTATCGTTAACGGCTCCGGCGCCGACACCGACATCGTAATCGCCTCGGCCAAGGCTTACATTAACGCGGTTAACAAACTGCAAACGCCCGACCAACGTCAGCATCCGCAAAAAGGCGATGTCTGATTTTTGAGCCGCCATGGATAACGCGACCCGCTTGCAGTACATGGAGGCGATGGGCATTGACGTCTGGACACTTAGGCGTCTACCCATCGCAGTTCCGCAAGCGGCCGTTCATTGTGAAAGTCGAATCGAACACGTAGTACCGGCTACCCCCTTTGCAGCCCACGAAGTTGAGCCTTCCGAGCAAACGGTATCAAGCGTCATCGAAACCGTTAATATCGAGCTTCCGCGACGTTCTGCTTCGCCGTCGTCACACGCCAATGATCAAATATGGAGAGACCTACAACTCGAGGTTTCTTTGTGCCAAGCCTGCTCGCTGTGTAAAACCCGCACCCAAACCGTATTCGGTGTCGGTAATAAACAGGCAAGCTGGATGTTGATTGGTGAGGCGCCTGGGCAAAATGAAGATTTACAAGGCGAACCGTTCGTCGGCAAAGCCGGCCAATTATTAACCGAAATGTTGCGGGCGATAGGTTTAAAGCGGGAAGAAGTCTATATAGCCAATATATTGAAATGCCGGCCGCCGAATAACCGTGATCCGCAAGCCGAAGAAGTCGCCGCCTGCAATCGCTTTCTGCAGCAGCAAATCGAATTGATACAACCGAAAATAATTTTGGCGGTAGGCCGGATTGCTGCGCAAAGCTTGCTAACCACCCAACAACCTCTGGCAAAATTACGCGGCGTTCAACACCAATTACACGATATTCCGCTGATTGTCATTCATCACCCGGCTTACCTATTGCGCTCGCTACTGGAAAAGGCAAAGGCCTGGAGCGACTTGCAGTTTGCGCTGTCGGTCTATCAAAAACTAGAAAAATAAAACCATGTGGAAACTGTTACATAAACTGAAAGATGCAGTGATTTACGACGCGGACCGCGAGTTTTACGCCAAGGTGTTTCCAGACTCGGTAGATAGCAAAGACTTAATGCGGATGCGCAAAATGGATCATGCTGATTTAACCAGCGTCTTGAAGATAGAAGAGTTAAATTACGAATTTCCGTGGTCGGAAGGGATATTTAAAGATTGTTTCCGCACCATGACTTACACCAGTTGGGTGTGCGAGGCGCCAGATGACAACATAGTAGGCTATTGCATCATCAATGTAGCCGCTGGCGAAGCTCACATTATGAACATCAGCGTCAACCCCATCTTTCAACGCCAGGGAGCCGGCCGCAAAATGTTGGAACACTTAATCGAATACGCCCGGCCCCGCGCTGAGAAAATATTCCTTGAGGTGCGCCCCAGTAATCCTGGAGCCATCAATTTGTATCGAAAAACCGGTTTTCGCGAAATCGGCACCCGTAAGAATTATTATCCAGCCAAAAACGGTCGCGAGGACGCGATTATGTTTGAGTTGGACCTGGTGCCTATGCTCTAGCAGGGTTATGTAGACTCACTGTCGGCCTAAATTATCCCGCCAACACTATTCCTCGGAAACGGTAACCAATCCGATTAGGGTCGTACATTAGGCGTTTAACAAGTTATACAGCCGGATATTTTTTCAATCTATCTTTCAATTGCTGAGTCTCTTGCTTCAACCAATTTGCCGTTTGGACTCTGAGGTCAATTTCGTAAAGATATATTGGATTTGCTTGAAAACCAGCATCACGGGTTTTAAGCGAGTTGGATTTACCGAATTTAGTTTTCATCGTAATTCCCTTAATTGAAGCTTTTCTAATCCCCACAAGCAATTGAATTCGTTAACTTACCAATACTGCTCAGAAAAGTAACTAGTCGTACCGAAAATGTAGGTGGCTAACATTAGGCAAGAGATACAAAGCAAATATCACACCATTTTCTGGCAACGGAATGGCCTTCGCCTACTCGAACGATCTGCGTAAATAAGACTATTTTTTCAGCGCAGTATTGCCATAAGTGACAGTTACCTGACATTTTTGGTCAGTAACGCAAAAGATCGCTTATCTTTGCCCCATACGTCGACGCGCCAAAGCCAAAAGCTAATCTGTTAGGCGGATGACGAGATCGTTTGATTGCACAAACATAGCGCCACCACCAAGCCATGGCAGTTCAAATGAATAAATTTGTAAAATTTAATTGACTTTAAGAAAGCGAACCAAGGGTTTGTTTTGGATGATTTTGTCCACTTTTTCGGAAACACGCCATCTACAAGAGTGACCAAAACACTGTTGAGTTTTAGCAAAAAGGTGGCAGAATCGGTCCAGCCGATAGCTTTTGGGAGGTCTTATGAAAATACTTGCAGTACTGATACTCGCCGGACTTACTTATGGTCTTGCGTTATTCATACTTGGAATAATCAAAGAATTGGCGGAATTCGCCGTTGAGGCATGGCGTGACGTTGAGATAGGAAGATAATTTTATTTAATAGCAGTCAGACCGATATCTTTAGTTTTCAAGAATGCATTAAATTGTCAATTAGACAAGCAGAGCCGGGAACAATACCCGGCTTTTTTGTATTCGTGGTTTTCTCGTGCACATATCTAAACTATAAATACGGGTAATCTTGAAGGCGGCATGGTTTTTATTCGCACGCTATTTGGCACAAATGCCGGCTGTCGGTGCGTCGATTTAGATAACAGTCGCCCGCATTCCTTACAGATAAAATTCCCGGTTGGCGACCCGTAGGCGAATTCCATGGTCAAGTTAGAGTGGTCGCAATAATTGCCGTCTGTATTGCTGGTTATTGGTATCGCTTTTAAATTGTCCATAATTTTTCCTTATAACCGTCTAAGCTAGATTTGTATGTCGGTACTTTATTCAGACTTCCTTAAATCTAGATTATGTGTAAATTAAGATTGCATTATTAGTGGCCCGAGCAAATCCGGCCACGAGCTAATTTGCCATGAATTTTTAAATTTGCCGGTATAGTTTGGCTCGTACGCTTAATACAAGTACACGGTCTAATGCCTTATCTTTATGCTGAAAATCCTGTGTTCACGATTGGTGAGACTTTACCGCCCGGCTTTAAACTTCAAGGCATGCGCCATCACTTGATAGATGTAACTTTGCTCTTGTACGCCATGAAATAAATGCGCTTTGGGGCCGAAGGCGAAAATCGCCACATCTTCGGCGCCGTGCGTTTCGCTGCCTAGCGGTACAACGGCTTCCTGCAAAAAATCGGGATGTGCGGTATCGACAGCGCTTAGATCCGGGCGACCGTTTTTACCTCGATAACCCGGACCGTTGGCGTATCCCAACGTCGCGTAAGGCAATCCGTTACTGTCCTTGGCAAAACCGGTTTCGCCGGTTTGTTTTACCAAGCCCATAATAGGATTACCGCGTTGCGGATAGCCGGCGATGGTAAAGGTATGGCTATGGTCGGCGGTAACTATGATTAACGTATCCTGAGGATTGGTTTTTTCCAACGCCTTGCGTACCGCATTAGATAGCTCGATGGTTTCCGTCAAGGCTCTATAGGCATTACCGGCGTGATGGGCGTGATCGATACGGCCCGCCTCCACCATCAGCACATATCCATTTTTATTTTTCGACAATATATCTATGGCTTTTTCGGTCATCTCGGTCAAAGACGGCTCGCCACCTTTGTCACCAAACCGATCATGCTCGTATTCCATATGCGAACGCTCGAACAGCCCCAGCAAATGCTCGGTTTGCTTGGAGTCTATGGCGTCGAAGCCGGCTTTGTTATAAACGTAAGCCGATTGCGGATATTGGGCTAGCCAACGCTGAGTCAAATCAACACCGTCTTTGCGGCTACCAAACTTGTCACTATCTTCCGGATCCGGCGTCGTTTCGGGCAAAAACATGCTACGCCCGCCCCCCAACGCCACTTCCAGGCCATTGCCGTATTCGAAACCCAGTAATTGTTTGGCAATATCGCGAACGGTGGCGCCCGCAGGAATTTGCGCATCGGACTCCCAATCGCGTTCAGAGGTGTGGGCGTAACAAGCAGCCGGCGTGGCATGCGTAACTCGGGCAGTAGAGACCACGCCAGTTGATAGGCTTTTTTCCTCTGCTTGCTCTAGCAAGGTTTTCACCTTATAGGTATTGACGACCTCTGCACTCTTTTCCTGGCGAGCCACCTGCATGCCTACAGACAATTCGCCATCATTGGTTTTCACACCGGTAATAATCGCTGACATGGTCGGCGCAGAATCCGGAGTTTGCTGATTGGCGCTATAGGTTTTCGATAGCGCCACATACGGCGCGGCTTCGAAACTCAGCGAATTCTCCTCGCCACCGCGATTGCCGGGTTTGCGCTGCCCCTCCAGAATACGCGCGGCGGTAATAGTCGAGATGCCCATACCGTCACCAATGAACAGAATGACGTTTTTGGCGAATGCTCGATTAGATTCCAGTTGCTCAGCCGCCTTGATACGGTTTTGCCCAGATTCCAACCAGAATGCCGGCGTTTCTAAAACTGGTTCAGCGTGGGATGCTCCGGAAGCCAAGGTCAGTGTGCTAATCAGGATTGAGGATTTACAGTGCTTGAGGATCATAAGAGCTTTTGATGAGGGATGTTTTATAAATCAAGCACCACATTTCTAAACGGCTTCAACGCCTTGTTTGGCAATACGCGCATCGAATCTGCGATGCCTGACATACGTCACTAGCAGCAACACCGCCAACACCCCGAAAAAACCTTTGTCACCCAAGATGACGTAAGGCGTAAGACCACGCATCGGCACTATATAATCGGTTAAAGTCGTGGTGGTAAACAAAGGCGCTTGCTTACGTAATGCCCCGTCCGGACCAACAAAACCGGTCACGCCGGTATTGGTCGCGCGAACCAGATAGCGGCCGGTTTCCAGCGCCCGCATTTGCGCCATTTGCATGTGTTGATGCGGCTGTGAGGAATCGCCGAACCAAGCGTCGTTAGTCATATTGACGATATACGCTGCATCCGCCACTTGCCTGGCAACCAATTCGCCGAAGGCATCTTCATAACAGATCGTGGTGACAAACGCATGACCGCCCGCCGTCAACAATGTTTGCCGGTCGCCACCGGCCGCGAAATCGCCCAGCGGTATTTGCAATTTATCCAATACCCAACCCGATAAAGGCTGAAGCGGTAAATATTCGCCAAATGGCAGTAAGTGATTTTTATGATACAGGGCTTGTTTTTCGCCTAAGGTCATGACGCTGTTGTAATAATCCTTACCCTGCCCGCTACTGGGTAGCCCAACCACCAAGTCAACCCCATGCGCTTGCGAGGCAGCTTGTAGCGGATCAATGTAGAACTCTTTTACTTGCGACAGAAAGGCCGGAATCGATGTTTCCGGCCAGATGATTACATCAGAATCCCAATGCTGTTCGGTAAGTTCCTGATATAGCCTGAGTGTGTTGAGTTTCTGATTTTTCTGCCACTTCTGATCCTGGCCGATATTGCCTTGTACCAAGGTGACCTTGATCGGCGCGCCGACGGCTTGAGTCCACGCCACCGTTTGCAAATAGCCACCGCCTACCCAAATTACCCCTAAAACCAGCAGCCCCGGCAAAGCCGGCAATTTGCCACGCACTAATTCGACTAAGGAAAAAGCCGATACCACCAACAAAAACCCGACCCCATAAACCCCGGCCAGTGGAGCGTAACCGGCCAACGGCGTAGATAGTTGACTGTAAGCGATTTGCAGCCACGGAAAACCGTTCAACAACCAATAACCGCGGAAATACTCGACGGCTACCCAAGCAATAGCGGCAACTATTATGCGTAGCCAAACCCCGGAACAGATTGAGGCTTTGGCGATAAACCAGCCTGTCAAAGCCGGAAATAAGGCCCAAACCGCTACCAGCAGAGCCGTCAACGCTATCGAGCTATACGGGTCGCCGCCGCCGAAATCGTGAATACTGATATACGTCCACCAAATCCCCGATCCGAACAAGCCCAAACCGAACAAATAACCACTAAGAGCGGCCCTGTTCGGCGCCTGCCGCTGCCAAACCCAGTAAATAAAAGCTAAAGCGCCAATTGCTGCGTAAGCGTAACTGTATGGCGCAAAGGCCATGGTGAGCAATGCTCCAAAAACGGGTGCGGCAAGTTCCCATTTACAATTCAATATTCGCTTCATTACTCTGCTGTGTTTATTCGATGGAATCGGCATTTTATGCAGCTGCCGAGGTTTCGTAAAATCGGCAACTGCCTATAGCCGTCAATCTGAACTAAACTGAGTTTATGTTTTCAACACATCTTAACTCGCAAGTACATGACCGATAACGCATCACTGCCTTTTGAGCTGTCAACGGAATCCCTCGGCGGATGGATTAATTCACTAAGCGCGCTACCCGCGGCGAACGCGGCAAACCAGTTGAATCTGGTCCTTAAACAACTGAGTCGCTTTAACGGCACAGTCGCAAACGTATTGCCGATACTCGTAAACTTAACCCCGCTGACATTGCATTTATCCAATGGCTTGACCAACGCGGCGCGTTCCGAAACAGACATAGCCACCAACACCAAAGCGCTGAAAATTGCGAAGCTAGCCATCCAGCTACTCAGACATTTGAGCCTGGCTTTTTGCCGCACGGTCGAGACCAAACAACTCGATACATCGCTGACCCAACAAGCGATATTTTATGCCTTGCAGCTCGCGGGGTATTGTCTGCGCAGCACGGCGCTGTTTTACGAAATGCCGTCCACGACCTTGTGGAAAAAGAGCGGCCTGCTTTACACCATAGCCGGCGAACTGCAACTGCTAAAAAAGCCGGTCTCGTCCAAACCTCAGGAATTCAAGTTACAAAGCACCATTGAAGCAGTCATCAAGCGCAACCTATTGTTTGCACTCAGCAAACCCAACCAATATTCAACAACTGAAATCAGTCAATTATTTCAGTTGGTCAGTCGGCATCAGGATCGCCTGGAAATCAGCAAAACACCCAATCCGGATTGCCGTTTTATTTGGAATGTGGGCAGTGAACCAAGCCCTATGCCGCGTACTAACAGCACATTGCCACGCGGCTCGGTGTACATCAGTTGCCAGAACTTCGGCCATGCCTTGCAACTTGGCGAAATCGAGACCGAACTGAATTCAAACATGCAAACCAAACTGGCCTTGCATTTGACGGGATACAGCAATATTTTCGCATCGGTGGCCATCGGCCCGCCGATGCCGGCACACTTACTCGAGGGCTTCGTTGCGGTTAGCGCCCATCTACAAGGTGAAGAAAAATTATCGAAAATCATGAACCTGAGCTCGCAGTTATCGCGCGGAAGATCCCTGGCTCGCGATATGTCTCTAGTGCCGTTGGAACATGAAAAAAGCTTCTACAAACCGTTAAATTCTTCGCTAATCAGTTTTCCCGAGCATGGCACCAGTCTGAGCCTGTTACGCAACGTCAGCAAGCAATTCCTGGTCGCGGAAAGCCCCGCACCCAATTGTTCAACCGGCGATATTGGCTTACTTTGCCGGGAGCAACAACCCGCCAAACTGGTAATAGTTCGCCAGCAAACGCTCTTTGAAGATGTGACACTAATTTTGCTGGAACCCATAATCGGCAACATTACCATCCACGATATCGAAAATGCCGGTGACAGTAACAGCCAGAAAGCGATAGTCATCGGGATGGAAACCGCTCAACCTGAAGTGTTGTTAGCCAACAGCAAATACGCGGTAGGCAGTAAAATCAAACTGCTATACGGCAACACCTTGTATTTGAAAGCTTGCGTAGAAAGTACGCCGTGGTTAGTGCGCTTCAAGGCCGGTGTTGATTTGTGACGCCATGCGGGACGTGAGCTGCTGCAATTTGATGTGACTCCGCGGAATCGCAATGGCCTTTTTGATCATCGAAGAAAATATCGGCGCCAAACGCTTTTAAAAACGCCCCCTTGGGCATGCCGCCTAAAAACAAGGCTTCATCTATCCTGATTCCCCAAGCACGCAAGGTTCTGACGACCCGCTCGTGCGCGGGCGCGGCGCGGGCGGTGACCAATGCCGTGCGAATTGGCGACAAATCTTGATCGAAATGGGTTTGAATGCGGTGCAAAGCACTTAAAAACTCTTTCAATGGCCCGTCCGATAAAGGCTTATGCGCTTCGTTGCGCTCGTTGGCTGCAAAAGCCGCCAAACCGTGTTGCTGATAAATGCGCTCGGATTCGTCGGAAAACAGCACCGCATCACCATCGAAAGCGATCCGCAATTGCGGAGAAGGATTGGCTACCGCGCCGGAGACAATGGTTGCGGCGGCATAGCCCGCAGCCAAGGCCTTTCTGACATCCTCACCATTGGCGGATAGAAACAAATGCGCACCGAAGGCCGGGATATATTCGTAAGGGGATACGCCGCTGGTAAACGCCGCCCGGCTAATCGCCAAATCGTAGTGGTTGATTGAGTTAAAAATACGCAAGCCGGTATCCGCGCTATTTTGCGACAGCAGGATAATCTCCACCAGCGGCGCACCGGGAAAGGCTTTGTTGATATCTAAAAATTTCTTGACCAAGGAAAAGCCGAAACCCGGCGGCAGAATTTCATTTTCGTGTTCAATCTGATAATGACAAAAGGCTTCCTTGCCCTGGGTCTCGAAAATCGCATGCGATTCATCGAGATTGAATAAGGCCCTGGACGATACTGCAACTACCAGTTTCTGATTATCCATGGCTATTCTTTATTGCGGGTAACCCACACCGAATCGAGATTAAGGGTTTTCTTGATTTTTGCTGCGTAAGCCGCCGCTTCGTATTGGGTTTTAAAACCGTCCACAAACAAACGATACCAGTTCTCGCCCTTGGATTCGGTTTTGACTACCTTGGCAGGGACGCCCTTGCCCGCGAATTCTTGGGCTTTACTCTTGGCGTACCAATCCTGTTTAAACGCAATTAAATTGACCGCCCAATTTTCTTCCACCGGTTCCGGCTTTTTCTTCTCCGGTTTAGGGGCCGGCGCGGCTGCTTGCGCTCGACCTTTTTCCAAGGCGCTCACCTTGTTTTGCAAGGCTTCTATGGTGGCGCCTATTTGCATAATCTGGCTGCTGATTTCGGCAGAAGGCTTGGCTTGATCGCCGTTGGCTTTTGCCGGACCCGGGTCAGCATGCCCAGCCTTACTTAATTCAGCGATCTGAGTGGCCATCACACCATTGCTGACCGTCAATTCATCCAGCTGTTTGCGCAACATTTCCTTGTCCGCGGCATCGCTGGTGGGCGCGGCATTCACTTGTTCCTGCAATTTCCCGATAATAGTCACCAACTCGCCGACTTGCGACTTGGCAATCATGCCTTGTATGCCTAACCCAGTGCCAATCAGCAGCGCCGCCACCGCGATGCCGTTCGCCACATAGGCAGCTACCGGTTTTTTCGCCGCCAAGGCCTCCACGGCCCGCTTGGTTTTCTTCTGTTCGGTCTGCACACTTTCCAGACTATCCAGACAACCAAGCAGCTCATTTTTACCCGCCGCCTCGGTTAAATCGTGGCGCATCTGCTGCTGATGTTTCTTGAGATCGACGATATTCCGATTCAAAGCGGCAATTTCGCTGCTATGATCGATGACTTGTACCTGCGGCACCGGGCTTGCTTGAACTTGTTCGGCCGCTGCGGCAATCGGCGCTGTTTCCGGCTCGTTAGCCTGGACAACGACTAATTCTTCCTCGTTTTCTTGCTCACTGACAGCCGCCGCCAATATCTGATCCAAATCTGGTTCCGGTTCCGGCGCGCTTGGTTGGACGTTGTTATCGGGTTCTTCCAAATCCGCAAATTCATCGACGATTGGCGTTGTCGCTGGTGCATACTCGTCATCAGCCGAAATGTCGAAATCCGCAATTAGAAAATCGGCATTACCGCCTGCCAAGTCAGCGTCATCGGAAAACTCGTCTATTTCAGCCATATTCTCCAGGTCGTCCACCACAGTTTCCGGCAAACCGACTGCGGCCACCGGTGCGTCCTCGGCGAAATCGTCGATTTGCCCCACCCTTTCTAACTCCGCGACTTCTTCAAACACGTCATCAACCGGCACCTCCAAAAGGTCCTGCTGATTGACGGCATCGACGATATCGACAAAATCATCGTCAACTACTTGCTGCTCGCGTCCGGGATTAATGCCTAAATCAACCTCCAAATCGTCGCCAAACTCGTCAATATCGTCTGCCAAACTTGATGCAGCCTTAGGTTCATTCGCACTCAGTAATTCATCGATATCCGCGAACTCGTCGATTTCCTGTTGCGCATCCGGCTCGAATGTCTCGTCGCCCACCAGCAAACGATCAATGGCTTCGTCATCATCTATCGTGCCAACCTGTTGTTCGGAGGGGTCGCCAATATTAAGCATGGCATCCAGATCGTCGGCAAACGCATCCAAGGTTTTTTTATTTTTACTAGCAGTCGATTCAGCCATGTTTTTTCTCGTTTAAGCTGCACACAGTTCAGCAAATCCTGATTTGTAGAACAGCACAAAATATCATTTAAGCGCAGTGACCAAGGCATTGACCTCCATGCGTTGCTGCAGTTCGATGTCCCGAAAACCCGCCTCAGCCATCTGCGCCAACGCGACGGATTCGCGCATCACGTGATTTTCCGACTCGTCGTTAAACAGATGGACTATCCAATGTTCGAGTAAATCCAAGCGGTTGATTTCGGTCAAAACCTTAAAGTAGCCGCCAACCTCTCGCTGTATGCTGCGGGTATGCGCGCTAATATCATCCAAAGCATACCGGTCGCCGTTGACGAATTTTCCACCCGGCTTTAATACCCGATATATTTCTGCCAACACTAGCCGCCGGTAATCGCTATGGAAATTATGCAAAGTATATGCCGACGCCAAAATATCGACGCTGTTGCTCGCTAAACCCTGCAACGCCGTCAACGCATCCTCGCCGGAAAAACGCAATCTGCCCGCGGCAACCCAATCGCGCAAACTCTGCTTCGCCTGGTTTTGCATGGTGGGTTCGTTATCGACACTTAATATATTAAGGTTGTCCGCGGCGGTCAGGATCGCCAGCGTAGTAATACCCGTGCCGCCCCCGAGCTCAACCACTGCCTGCGGCGTGCCTTGCTCCTCACAGTAATTGCCAACAATTTCACCGACCAAGCGACTCATTTCCGTCGCAAATGGGCAGATCAAATTTAACATTTGATATTCTTGACCCATCACGCTGGAGAACATCGCATCGAAGCGGTTTTCGTCTGTCATGGTTGTGCTTTCAATTTTTGCTTTGCGTCATACGCTGCCAGTTGTTCAGGCGTGGCCTCGCGTTGATGTTTGTCTTTCCATTCACTGTACGGCATACCGTAGACAATCTCCCGCGCTTGCTCGTAATTGATGTCAATTTCACGCTCGGCTGCCGCGGCTGCATACCATTTAGCCAGGCAATTCCGGCAGAAATCGGCGAGCACCATCAGTTCGATATTTTGGACTTCGGGATGCTGTTGCAAATGGACCAGCAATTTTCTGAAAGCCGCGGCTTCCAGCTCGACGTTATTGGACTGAATCATGAAATCCTCCTTTAAAACCGGCATTTTAGCAGCAAAGCCGTTAGGTTCATGTACAATTGCAGCCAAAGATTCTACAATGAAGTAATTGATACTTGGGCTCTAATCGCGCTTTGTGAACACAATACACAGTTCATCCTTGGCTTTTTATCCGGTCGGCTATAACCAGCCGAGAGCCGCACGGCCGGATAATAATCTTGAACAAAAGCAAAAGCCTAATAATGACGAAACCGGGATACCTCGGCAGAATCCTGATTTACCTAAAACATCGTCAACCGCTCAAATCAAGGCCGCTTTGGCGGACAACGGATTGACCGTAAGCAATAACAACCAACCAAATAATTCGCGCACCTTGAAAGCATTGAACGCCTACACAGAAAACCGCAATCAACCCGCTCAAAACCGGGTTGCCGAGATCATTTCCGGTATCGATCTTTACGTCTAACTCCCTCCCATCTTTCAACACCAATCATGAAGCCGCTTTTAGAGTTTTTCCCAATCGTTCTATTTTTTGTCGCTTATAAACTGTACGACATTTACATTGCCACCGCCGTCGTAATCGCCGCCACGGTTGTGCAGGTCATCAGCTATTGGCTGCTATATCGTAAAGTGGAAACCATGCAGTGGATTACGCTAGGGTTGATTTTGGTCATGGGTGGAGCAACGTTGTACTTACAAGACGAGCAATTCATTAAGTGGAAACTGACCATAATTGAGTGGCTATTCGGCGGTGCATTTTTAGTCAGCCAATTCGTTGGCAAAAAGACTTTCATAGAACGCATGATGGGCGCAAACCTGGAATTGCCTGATCGCATCTGGAAACGCCTTAACATGAGCTGGTCCATGTTTTTTATCGGAGTCGGCTGTTTAAATTTGTACGTAATGGCGAACTACAGCACCGACGACTGGGTCAGTTTTAAAACTTTCGGTGTTCCTGGCCTGATGCTTATTTTTATTGCCGTACAAATAGTGTTCTTGTATAAGTTTATTCCCGCACCAGAGGCTAAAGAGTAATGTTGTATGCCGTCATTGCCGAAGATGTCGCGGACAGCTTGAGTAAACGCCTGGCCGCCCGCCCACAGCATCTGAAACGATTAACCGCATTACAAAACCAAGGCCGCTTGGTTTTGGCCGGGCCGCATCCTGCGATAGATAGTGATAACCCCGGCGATGCCGGATTTAGCGGCAGCCTGATTGTTGCCGAGTTTGCCAGTCAGCAGGATGCGCAAGACTGGGCCGATGCCGATCCATATATCTCCGCGGGCGTATATGCTCGTGTTACCGTTAAACCTTTCAAACAAGTATTTCCCCAATGACAGCCGACCATATCAGACAAAAGCTGGAAGAAGCTTTTAAGCCAGAATTAATCGAAATCATCGACCATAGCGCTGCGCACGCCGGTCACGCCGGCAACAAAGGCGGCGGTCATTTCCATGTCACCCTCATATCCACTCAATTTGAAGGTAAATCCCTGGTACAAAGACATCAGCTGGTTTATCAAGCTTTGGGCGACATGATGAAGGATGAAATCCATGCCCTGGGCATTAACGCTTTAACCCCCTCTGAAAACAGCTAAAGGAAATTCTTAAGATGAAACTGAAACTTATTCCCCTGATACTAGCCAGTAGCGTATTGTTACCCGGTTGCTTCGAAGAAAAAGCTAAGGAAGCCGCCGCACCAGCAGCGCCGACTGTCAGCAAAGAGGACGCGGTTGCTTCGGTTAACGGCACTTATATCAGCAAGAAAACCTTGGAAACTTTGGAAAAGGAAATTGCGGAACGCAGCCAAGGCCAAACATTCCCCAAAGAACAGCTACTGGAAGAACTGATTCAACGCGAATTGCTGATTCAACAAGCGGTGCAAAAACAACTGGATAAATCGCCGGAAGTAATCGAACGCATGGCAACCGTAAGAAACTCCTTGCTGTCGCAAGCAGCGTTACAAGATTACCTAAAAGCCAATCCGGTTACCGACGAAGAAATCAAAGCGGAATATGACTCGAAAATGGCTAACATGGGCAGCGAATACAAAGCCCGTCACATTTTGGTTAAAACCGAAGACGAAGCAAAAAAACTGATCGCAGAACTGGAAAAAGGCGGGGATTTTACCGCGCTGGCTAAAAAGCATTCTATCGATCCAATGGGCTCCGAAGGTGGCGATTTAGGTTGGTTTACCGCAGACCGGATGGTCCCGCCATTTTCTGAAGCAGTGGTTGCACTGGAGAACGGCAAATTCAGCAAAACACCGGTACAAACTCAATTTGGCTGGCACGTGATTCTGCGCGAAGAGTCCAGAGCTTTGACACCACCGCCATTTGATTCCGTCAAAGAACAAATTCGCCCAATGTTACAGCGCCAAAAAGCGCAAGCCATGATCGAAAATTTGCGTAAAAACGCCAAAGTTGAAGTCTTGCTGCCGCCGACACCGCCAAAGCAAGAAGAGGCTCAACCAGCAGCGCCAGCTGATCAGGCTGCACCAGCTCCTGCTGCGGAGGCCGAACCGGCCAGCGCCGCACCTAACGCAGACGTAAAACCCACCGAACCTGCGGCTACAGCTAAATAACGCACACCCAACAGGGCGGTCCAACCGCCCTGCCTTTTCATAGTACAAGTCTTATATTGCTATAAGCCCAGCTTTCTAAATAACTATGCCGCTTGGACTTGAACTCGAGCGTGCATCTTCCGATTCTGCATATTTTCATCCAGTAAAGCTTTAATACTGGCTGTGCATTTTCCACATACACCGCCCGCCCCCGTGCACTGCATTAGTTGCCTGCGATTGCACGCACCTTGGCTAATTGCCTGCCTAACCTGCCTATCGGTGACCGCTTTACACACACATACGTACATGACACCCTCTCTTAAATCATATGCGCATTAATGATAACAATTATCATTTAAAAGTAAAGCATCCACCATCACATTTTTTTCCACGCGAACTTCCGGAACCAATCAGAGTCCGAAGATGCAATTACCTTGCTTTGCTTAGGAAATACGCGGGATTGAGGCATGAACCCGAATTGCAAACCCGGGTTTGTTCATGATTAAATAGGACGATAACCTTTTCGTCATTTATTACAGAGCCAATGATGCAAGACTATCAAACCCAAAAACCCACCGTGTTGGAAATACTGGATACTCATCAAGCGATGCCGGGTAATCTGTTGCCCATATTGCATGGTATTCAGGACACACTGGGCTACATCCCGCCGGCTGCCGTAGTAGACATTGCCAAATCACTCAACCTTTCCCAAGCGGAAGTCCACGGGGTTATTAGTTTTTATCATTACTTCCGGGAAACTCCGCCCGGAGAGCACACGATAAGGATTTGTCGGGCCGAATCATGCCAAGCCATGAACGGTAAAGCATTGGAAACCCATGCCAAACAACAGCTTGGCATCGACTTTCACGAAACAACAGCCGACGGAATTTTTTCATTAGAACCTGTTTATTGTTTGGGTAACTGCGCTTGCTCGCCATCAATCACGATAGACGACGAGGTGATTGGCCGCGTCACAACCGAAAAATTCGACCGATTGCTAGCCACTTATAAAGGTGCCAAATAATGACCCGCGTATTCATATCCCGCGACTCCACCGCGCTTTCCTTAGGTGCGGAGCAAGTTGCCAAGGCCTTAGCACAGCAAGCCTCCAGCAAAAACCTTTCAGTAGAAATTGTCCGCAACGGCTCGCGCGGATTGTTCTGGCTGGAAACCCTCGTAGAAGTCGAAACCAGCCAGGGCAGAGTTGCCTATGGCCCAGTGCAAGCAGAAGATGTGGCATCTTTACTCGATGCCGGCTTGCTAGAAGGGAAGCAACACCCGCTTTATTTAGGCAACATTGAAGAAATAGCCTATTTCAAAAATCAAAATCGCCTTACCTTCGCCCGTGTCGGCTTAACAGACCCGGTCAACATCGACGACTATTTGGCTCACGATGGATACCGTGGCCTGAAAAACGCACTGGCTTTGCACGCCACCGAGATCGTCAAGCAGGTCACTGACTCAGGCCTGCGTGGTCGTGGCGGCGCCGCGTTTCCGACAGGCATAAAATGGAACACAGTACTAAACGCCCCAGCAGACCAGAAATACATCGTCTGCAACGCCGACGAAGGCGACTCAGGTACCTTCTCCGACCGGATGATCATGGAAGGCGACCCCTTCGTATTGATCGAGGGTATGACTATCGCTGGCTTGGCGGTGGGTGCTACCCAAGGTTATATTTATCTGCGCGTCGAATATCCGCACGCCAAAATCGCACTGAATCAAGCCATCGAAGCCGCCTACAAAAACGGCTATCTGGGCGAAAACATTCAAGGTAGCGGCAAAACCTTCCACTTAGAGGTTCGTAGCGGCGCCGGCGCTTATATCTGCGGCGAAGAAACATCTTTATTGGAAAGCTTGGAAGGCAAACGCGGATTGGTGCGTTTTAAGCCACCGCTTCCCGCTATCGTCGGCCTGTTCGGCAAACCCACCATCGTCAACAACGTCATTTCGCTGGCCTCGATTCCGGTGATCCTGGACAAAGGCGGCGAATATTATAAAAACTACGGTATGGGCCGTTCGCGCGGTACCCTACCCCTACAACTGGCGGGCAACATCAAACATCCAGGGTTGTTTGAAGTGGCTTTCGGCATGACCTTGCGCGAGCTGCTTTACGATTACGGCGGCGGCTCCGCCAGCGGCAGGCCGATACGCGCGGTTCAGGTGGGTGGTCCATTGGGTGCCTATCTGCACGAAGGCCAGTTCGATACCCCGCTCGATTACGAAGCCTTCGCGGCAATATCAGCGGTATTAGGCCATGGCGGCATTGTGGTTCACGACGACACCGTCAATATGGCCGACATGGCCCGTTATGCAATGGAATTTTGCGTGGAAGAATCCTGCGGCAAATGCACACCTTGCCGAATCGGATCGACACGCGGCGTCGAAGTAATAGACCGCATTGTCGACGGCGTGCAAAAGGATAAAAACACCGTGTTGTTGCGCGATTTATGCGACACCATGACTTACGGATCTTTGTGTGCGATGGGCGGCATGACACCATTCCCGGTGTTGAGCGCGCTGAATCATTTCCCTGAAGACTTTGGCCTCGAAGCCGCCAAAGCCTGATCGATTACCAGGAGATAAATATGTCTGCCAATAACGAAATAGATTACGGAACTCCCGCGAGTTCGTCCGCAAATCAAGTCACTCTGGAAATCGACGGCCACAAGGTAACTGTCGCCGCCGGCAGTTCCGTGATGCGCGCCGCCGCAGAAGCCGGGATCAGCATCCCTAAACTGTGTGCCACCGACAGCCTCGATCCGTTCGGCTCGTGCCGGATGTGTCTGGTGCAAATCGAAGGCGCCCGCGGCTATCCAGCGTCTTGTACCACCCCGGTCGCGGACGGCATGAAGGTCTGTACCCAAAACGATAAATTGGCCAGCATCAGACGCGGCATCGCCGAACTTTATATCTCCGACCATCCTCTAGACTGTCTGACCTGTGCCGCCAACGGCGACTGCGAACTGCAAGACACCGTCGGTCAAGTTGGCTTGCGTGAAGTCCGCTACGGCTTCGACGGCGAAAACCATCTGAATTCCGAAAAAGACACCAGCAATCCTTATTTCAGCTTTGATCCATCGAAATGTATCGTTTGCTCGCGTTGCGTGCGCGCTTGCGAAGAAGTGCAAGGCACTTTCGCCCTAACTATTGACGGGCGAGGCTTCGACTCCAAAGTCTCTCCAGGCCAAAACCAGCCATTCATGGAATCCGAATGCGTATCCTGCGGCGCCTGCGTACAAGCTTGCCCTACAGCGACGCTGATGGAAAAATCGGTAATCGATAATGGCGTACCGGAACACAGCACCATCACCACCTGCGCCTATTGCGGTGTCGGTTGCTCATTCAAAGCCGAAATGAAAGGCGAACAACTGGTGCGCATGGTGCCTGACAAAAACGGCCAAGCCAATCATGGTCACTCTTGTGTAAAAGGTCGTTTCGCGTTCGGTTATGCCACGCACAAAGACCGCATCACCACTCCCATGGTCCGGGAAAAAATTTCCGATCCTTGGCGCGAAGTCAGCTGGGAAGAAGCCATCGGTTTTGCCGCCAACAAATTAAAAGGTATTCAAGCCAAATACGGCAAAGACTCGATCGGCGGTATCACCTCGTCACGCTGCACCAACGAAGAAACCTATCTGGTGCAAAAATTAATCCGAGCCGGCTTCGGTAACAACAATGTCGACACCTGCGCCCGCGTTTGCCACTCACCGACCGGCTACGGACTGAAAAGCACATTTGGTGAATCATCCGGCACCCAAACCTTTGACTCGGTGATGCAGTCCGATGTGATTATGGTTATCGGTGCCAACCCGACTGACGGCCACCCGGTTTTCGGCTCGATGATGAAACGCCGCTTGCGCCAAGGCGCAAAACTAATCGTGGTCGATCCACGCAGCATCGATTTGGTTAGCAATAGCCCACATGTAAAAGCCGACTATCATCTAAAACTGCGTCCCGGCACTAACGTTGCCGTCGTCACTGCATTGGCGCACGTCATCGTCACCGAAGGCCTGGCGGACGAAAAATTTGCGCTGGAACGTTGCGATGTCGAGTCGTTTAACAAATGGAAAACCTTCGTTGCGCTGCCTCAACATTCACCTGAAGCCGTTGCCGAATTGACCGGCGTGCCTGCCGAGAGCATGCGCGCGGCAGCCCGCTTGTACGCAACAGGCGGTAATGGTGCGATCTATTACGGTTTGGGCGTTACCGAACATAGCCAAGGCTCGACGACCGTCATAGGTATCGCCAATTTAGCGATGGCTACCGGCAATATCGGCCGCGACGGCGTCGGCGTCAATCCATTGCGCGGACAAAATAACGTGCAAGGCTCTTGCGATATGGGTTCGTTCCCGCACGAGTTCGTCGGCTACCGCCATGTTTCCGATTCGCAAACCCGCATTCAGTTCGAGACAGCTTGGAACGTAGCGCTGTCATCCGAACCCGGCTTACGCATCCCGAATATGTTTGCCGCCGCTATCGACGGCAGTTTCAAAGGCTTGTACGTACAAGGCGAAGACATCGCTCAATCGGATCCAGACATCACGCATGTTCACCACGCGCTACGCGAACTGGAATGCTTGGTGGTACAAGACATTTTCCTGAACGAAACGGCCAAATTCGCCCACGTATTTTTACCGGGCTCCTCGTTCCTGGAAAAGAACGGCACGTTTACCAATGCCGAACGCCGGATTTCACCAGTTCGCAAAGTCATGACCCCACTGGGCGGCAAGGAAGACTGGGAAGTAACCCAGGACTTATCCAACGCACTGGGTTATCCGATGAATTACAGTCATCCTTCAGAAATCATGGAGGAAATCGCGGCTCTAACACCGCAATTCGCCGGCGTCAGTTACGAAAAAATCGACGAAATGGGCAGTATCCAATGGCCTTGCAACGACGAAACCCCGGACGGCACGCCGATTATGCACGCCGATCACTTCGTCCGCGGCAAAGGTCGTTTCATGCTGACCGAATACGTTGCCACCGAAGAACGCACCAGCAGCAAGTATCCGTTGATCCTGACAACCGGCCGAATCTTGTCGCAATACAACGTTGGGGCGCAAACCCGCCGCACTGAAAACGTTGCTTGGCATGAAGAAGACCGTCTGGAATTGCACCCGCACGATGCCGAAGTCTTAGGCATCAGCGATGGCGATTGGTGCGGCGTGAAAAGTCGCTCCGGCGAAACGGTATTGCGCGCCAAGGTCACGGACCGCATGCAGCCGGGCGTGGTTTATACCACTTTCCATTTCCCGCATTCGGGCGCGAATGTTATAACCACTGATAACTCGGACTGGGCAACCAACTGTCCGGAATACAAGGTTACAGCGGTGCACGTCGCCAAAGTGGCGCAACCGTCGGCATGGCAACAGGAATACCAAGACTTTTCTGACAATCAGTTGTCTTTGCTGGAAAACCGCATCGCGGTCAACGAGTAAACCGCAGCCGATTTATGGATGCAGTCTCAAGCGAACTGGGCTGGACTAGCTATCGAACCGGCACGTTCGATAGCTGGCGCGGTTCTGTTCATACCGCGAAGGAAGATTATGTCGCCGAAGAAGTGCCGGTGGTGTTGGTCTACAACACCATCCCGCACGTGGTGATGCTGGCAACGCCCCTTAATTTGGAAGATTTTGCGCTGGGTTTCAGCCTGACTGAGGAAATCATCGGTCATCCCTCCGAATTGCAATCGATACGTGTCGTACAACGTTCCAAAGGCGTTGAAGTCAGAATGGCGATTCCGGAAGCCCGATTCGAGAAACTGCACGGCAAGGGCAAAAACATGACGGGCAGAACCGGTTGCGGTTTGTGCGGAGCCACTACGTTGGAACAAGCCATCCGCCACCCGCATCATGTCGGCCACGGTTTAGCGCTTAGCGCGAATCTATTGAGCAGCGGTTTCGCCGATATGGCGCAAAAACAATCTCTGAATTTATTGACCGGTGCGGTCCATGCGGCAGCGTGGCTGCATCCGGAACGCGGCATCGTTGCGGTACGGGAGGATGTCGGCCGCCACAATGCGCTAGATAAACTGATCGGCTCATTAGCCAAAGCCAACTGCAACTTTGAAAATGGCTGGCTGCTGGTAACCAGCCGCGCCAGTTACGAAATGGTACAAAAAGCGGCCAGCGTCGGCATTACCTTGCTGGCAGCCATATCGGCACCTACCGCATTAGCGATTCAATTGGCGGAAGAGTGCGGGCTGACTCTGGTCGGCTTCGCCCGTCACGAGAATCACATGATCTACACTCACCCTCATCGTTTACAACATTATCAAGAATCAGCCGCATAGAACATGGATAACCATAATCTCATTAAAATGGCCAATAACATTGGCGCTTTTTTTAAATCCGAACCCGACCGGGAATTGGCTGTTAAAGGCGTTGAACAACATATCAGAAACTTTTGGGAACCGCGCATGCGTACGGCCATTATCGAATATGTGCAAAAAGGCGGTACGGAATTAATGGATATTGTGTCGGAAGCCGTATTGCATATTGCCAAATAATCTCTAGTTGGCTTGGCACTCAGGTGCAAATTACTTGAAATAAACGGTCAAGCTAATCCCAGCTTTCCCCAAATAGGACCTATTTGGGGAAGTCTAGTCAGAAGTCCTTTGCTTAACGCGCGAACACCTTAATCGGCGGCGCTAAGGGGCTGAACCTCAGCGGGCAAGGTCGTACCCAAATACTTATTCAATTGGCCTTTGCTCGCTAAAATCCGAAATTGCGAAAACAACTCGTCATATTTGGCATTGATATACGAACTTTTGGCGATGTAGGCCTCGTTGAAGGTATCCAGCAAGTCCAATAACGTCCGTTGCCCGATATTGAATTGCTGCTGATAAGCGCTGATAGTCTTCTCGCTGGAATCGACGTGCTGTTTAAAAAACTCCAACTGACTTTTCACGGTTTGGTGAGCCACCCACGACAAACGCATGCTTTCAATCACCTGCCTGTGGGTATTATCACGAATATCCTTGGCCTGATTGATCAACTGTGCGGTTTGCTCGCGGCGGGCCACATCTTTACCGCCGTTAAAAATGTTATAGCGCATGCGTAACATTGCCGTCATATCCGAGTTGGTACCGCGAATCCCGTCCAGATTGTAGTTATGACTGACGCCGGTCTCAATATCAAAACGCGGAAAATAAGGCGCCATAGCCGTAGCATGTTGAGCAAATGCCGAATCGATATCGGAATTGGCCGATTTCAGAATAGGATGGTCGGCCAACGCTTCCTCTATGGCTTGATCAAGCGTCTGAGGCAATGCGGCTTCAGGGGACTGAATCGGCTGAATCCCTTCCGGCAGCATACCTATGACTCGCAAGAAACTGGTCTCGGCATCTTTCAAATTACCGATTTCGGACAACACATTCTTTTCCGCCAAGGCTACCCGGCCCATCGACTGGTCGACGTCAGCCCGTTTGCCCACGCCGCGTTCACTACGCAGTTTGATTTGATCGTTGGTACCTTGATGACGTTGCAGATTTTCCTTAGCCAGATTCAACAACTCCTGACGTCGCAACACCTTGATGTAGGCTTCAACACCATCAAGCGCGGTTATTTCCGACCGGCCAAATACGGTGTAGGCTCTTGAGTCGGTGCGAGCTTCCTGTCTCTCCACTTCATTCGGAGTAGCCAGACCATCAAACAACATTTGCCTGGCCAGAATCGCCCCTTCCTCCCTATGATAAAAAACCGAGCCGTCACCGCGGCCCCGAGTGGTAGGGTTATTCGATTCTTCCCAGCCGATGCCGGCTGTGACATCCACCGTTGGAAAATAGCCGGCCTTGGCTTGGCCGATTTCCTCTTCAACCGCGCGGCGTTCTGATTTGGCAGCTTGGACTTGGGGATTTTCATCCAATACTTTCTGAATAGACTCTTGCAAACTCAACGCCTGGCTGCTGGATACACAGGCCAAATGCATGGCTATTCCTAAACTCAAACTCCTGCTGACTCTCATAACATTCCTCTCTGATATTGGTCGATTTCTTTTAACAATAGGGCTAATCTCAATCGGTCGTCGACATTCAATTTCCTAAAAATCGACGATAAATGCGCTTTTACAGTACGCTCGGAAATATTCATCGCAAAAGCAATACGCTTATTACTTTCGCCCTGCCGTATCATGTCCGCCACTTCCACTTCGCGCGCGGATAAACTAGCCAGTTGCTTTAGCTTTAGTTCGGTATCGATAGTATTAGGTGCAAGTTGTGGACGCCTGGCACTGGTCAACACACCAATGACCTTGGGCACCAAAGCCCGACGAATCCAAATATCGCCCGCCAAAATACAAGCTACCGCACGAGTTAAAAGCTCCGACGCTTCGGATTGTTCGCAATAGCCGGCGGCACCGTTTATCAGCACCTCGATCTGCTTATGTTCCGGCCAATCGCAACCCATCACCAGAAACCGGACCTTTTTGTTAGCAAAAACCGTTAACAAGCTGGCATCGTCATCCAGTTTTTTTGCATCGAAAATCACTGCATCGGCGGTATATTCACTGCGAATACTGTGCAGCATACTAACGTTATATTCCGCGATCAGCGCATGAGTCCACTGCGCCGTCAGCTGAGGATTATTGGAATAAATCAGTATGTTAGCCACAAATGTAATTGTTGTTATGAGTTATCGTTCTCTTAAAGCCCTATCCCTGGCTTTCAATATCGGCTTCAAGAGGTAATCAAGCACTGTTTTTTTTCCGGTCAAAATATCAACTTCCGCGGTCATCCCGGCAATGATTTCCAAGCGTTCGCCGCCCTTTTCCAGGTAATTTTTAGCGGTGCGCAAACGAATCAAGTAGTAACTGTCTTCATCTTTCTTTTCGCCGGGTATGCTGTCGGCGCTGATATGTTCCAAAGAGGCCTCCAGGCCGCCGTAGATCGAAAAATCATAAGCGCTTAGTTTTACCACAGCTTTCTGCCCAGGGCGAAGAAAAGCAATGTCCGCCGGCCGAATTTTCGCTTCTATCAACAACTGATCTTCCAGCGGCACGATTTCCAGCAAATCCATGCCGGGTTGAATAACACCACCCACCGTAGCCACCTTGATGCGTTTTACCGTGCCTTTTACCGGCGACAGCACTCTGGTACGGCTAACCCTATCTTCTAAAGCAACGGCAGATTCGGATGTACGATCCAGTTCCGCCTTCACCTCGTTCAACTCTTTCAAGGCTTCGGTTTTATAACGAATCTTGATCTCCGCTAATTTGTTACGCGCTTCGTCCAATGACGAACGTAGCCGCGGCATCGCCAGATTGGCAGAATTCAGCTCACCCTTCAAATCGTTGGCAGCACGCTGCAAACGCAATAATTCAACTTGCGACATCGCCCCGTCAGCCACCAGCGGTTCAGACATCTTCACTTCATCTTGCAATAATTTGTAGCTACGCGCCAGTTGATCGCTTTTCGATTGAATTTCGATGATTTCCTGCTCTTTCTGCCGTACCTGCTCGGCGAAAATGTCACTATTCGACCTTATTTCGCTCTGCTTGGAAACCAGCAATTGCCTGGCATTCTCAGCAATTTGCGGCGCATTTTTCAAAACCTCTTCCGGAATCGCCAAAGGCGTGCCATTGACTTCGGCATTCAAGCGCGCGGTATTCGCCAGTAACTCGTAATACTTTAACTTGGCTTCCTTAAACGAGGAAGCAAAACGGACTTGATCGAGTTGCAGCAACACTTGATCCTTGTCCACCAGTTGGCCTTCTTGAACCAATATTTCCGAAACGATACCACCCTCCAGATTCTGCACCACCTGGACCTGACTGGACGGTATGGTCTTGCCGTCACCACGTGTGACTTCGTCCAAGCTGGCAAATCCGGCCCAAACCAAGGCCACCACCACAAATGCCACCGAGGACCACAGGATCAAATGGCTTTGCAAGGGTAATTCGTAAAGATTGGCGGCGTTGACGTCGCTTAAAAAGCCCTGATCTTCGGCTCGATAGCGATGCTCAGCGCGCCACCCGGCTATTTTTTTCAACATATTAAATAGCCACCTTGATCTGTCCTTGGCGCAAGGCTTCCAGAACATGATCCTTGGGACCGTCGGCGACCATATGTCCGCCGTCCATTACGATCAATCTATCCACCAAACTCAGCAACGACATGCGATGCGTAACCAGTATCAGAGTCTGTTCGCCCAATTGCGCGGCAAACCGCTGTTTAAACGCCTCCTCGCTACTGTTGTCCATCGCATTGGTCGGCTCATCCATAATAAATATGGATGGCGACAACAGCAAAGCTCTAGCCAGCGCAATACTCTGCCGCTGCCCACCGGACAAGGATGCACCGCGTTCGCCGACTTGCAAATCAAAACCCGCAGGATGTTTACTGACGAATTGATCCACACCGGCAATCGCCGCCGCTTTTAACACCGCAGCGTCATCGGCGTAGCGTGAACCCAAGACAATATTGTCCTTCACGCTACCGAACATTAAGGCAATATCTTGCGGCACATAGCCGATTTGCCGGCGTAAATCGGAAGGGTCGATTTGGCGAATATCGGTGCCGTCTATCAATATCGAACCCTCTTGCGCCTGATATAAACCCAGCATCAATTTTTCCAACGTACTCTTCCCGGAACCGATGCGGCCGATAAACCCCACACGCTCACCAGCCTTGATCTTAAACGTAATGCCGTCCAGGGCCTTGACCGGTTGCTGCGGATAGCTGAAACGGACGTGCTTGAACTCTATCTCGCCCTTGAAATCCGGCCTATGCAAATAGTCCTTGCCACTCTCGCGTTCCACCGGTAAGGCCATCATGCGGTTAAACGACCCTAAGGCGGTCACAGCTTGATGGTAACGGGTCAATAGTGCGGCGACCTGCCCGACCGGCGCCAAGGCCCGCGAGGTCAACATTGTGCAAGCCACCAAGCCGCCGGTCGTCAAATCGCCATCCGTAATCTGGTAGACACCGGCCACCACCACCAGTACCGATGCCAATTGCTGTAGGAAAGCAGTCAAATTGACGGTTAAGCCGGCATAAAACCGCGACTTTAACCCCAGCCGGGCAATTTCGCCGACATTCTGTTCCCAACGGCGCTGCAATTGCCCTTCCGCACCGGCCGTTTTGATAGTTTCCAGATTGGACAGCGCTTCCACCAACGTGGCATTTTTCTCGCCGCCGAATTTGAACATGGCGTTGATCGTGTTCTTTAACGGCGCCTGCAAGGCGATACCAATCAACATGGCCAACGGTAAAATCGCCAACGGAATCAAAGCCAAACTGCCGCCGACGCTATAAATAATCACTAAAAACAAAAACAAAAACGGCAAGTCGATCAATGTCACCAGCGTCGCCGAGGTCAAAAACTCGCGAAACGATTCGAATTCGCTCAGGTTGTTGGCAAATGCACCCACCGATGGCGGCCTGGCTTCCATGCGAATATTCATCAGTTTTTCAAAAATATTCGCCGACAAGATAATATCGGCGCGCTTACCGGCCGCATCGATAAAATAACTTCGCAGCAGCTTCATCGCCAATTCGAAGCCAAACACGATCAGCACACCTACCGTCAGGACCCACAAGGTTTCCAGCGCGTGATTCGGCACCACGCGATCATACACATTCATGAAAAATAACGGCGCCGCCAAAGCGAACAGATTGATTAATACCGAGGCCGCCAACACTTCCGCATAAATCGGCCAAGATTTATACAGGACGTCCCAAAACCAATGTTTGACCTTAGGCACCGCCGATTCGCCGGTTCTGCCGTCAAAGCGATGCTGTAATTGCACAAAAAAAGCCGAACCGCTGTAACTGGCTTGCAGCTCCGCAAAGCTAACAGTCTTTTTGCCGCTCTCGGTTTCCGGCAACACCACGGTATAGTTTTCTGCGTTCTTGGCGAGCAACACGCAGGCGTTGCCATCTTTAAGCAACAACACTGCCGGTAGCACCAAATTGGAAATTTTCTGCAAGGGCCTGCGCAACAAGCGGCTGGTCAAACCGGCGCGTTCAGCGGCTCGCGTAAACAAGGTCGGCGTTAATTTATTATCGACTAAGGGCAGCCCGGCCACCAAGGCCGTAGCGGTTTGCGGGATATGCAACAACTTGCAGACCGACAGCAAAGCCAACAATAAAGGATCGTCAAACGTGGAATCTGCTGGTCCGGTTATCTGGCCGCTATCAGGCATGGAGGATGTGAGTAGAAGTTATAGTTCTTATAACGCTGAAATGCGCTACTGTACTTAAGTATTATAAAGCGCTGCCATTACAACTTAAAAAGCAATTTTATCAAAGCAAATTCAATCACCGGCACCAGGTGCATCACCGATAATTTCCCGTAACAAGGCGGTGGCATAGCTACCGGCGGGCAAATTGAAGCTCAACTTGAGTTGATTGTCCAACCACTGCCACTCCATATCTTGCGGCAATGAGCGCAAGGCACGGCGATCCGCTTCCAGATCAAAGGCAATCAAGCCGTCCGCGATGGATGCGTTAGCGGCAATCACGGCACCTTCTATCGCTCCGGCCTCAGCCGTAGCCGTCTTACCACCACGGCCCCACATGATTCCCGTGGGATGAATATCACCCTGCTCGACCCGTAACGACAGACTATTGTCGTTGCTGTCGTCGGTAAAACAACTATTGTTGCCCGCCAGTTTGAACACATCACCATTTAGCGGGCGTTGCCAATTGGCGTGCTCGACGCGCCGGGCCAAGATCAAATTAAACAAATACGACCTAGCCGCTGATAGATATAGGGATCGTTGCTCGCGCTTGACCTTGGCGCCGGCAAACATCGCCAATGCGCGATCAATATTTTGACCGTGATGTCCGAAACGCTGCGGGCCGAAGTAATTCGGAAACCCCTGGGCTTTAATTTGTAGCAACTGCTTTTCTGCAAGTTCTTGATCGCCTGTCCAATTGCGGATCAGCAATGTAAAGCGGTTGCCGGCCAATACGCCGCGCTTAAGTTTCCGAGCATGCCGAACCGTTTGCAAAACCTGCAACCGGTCGGTTTCGATAGCTGACCAATCCGGATCGGCCTTACCCGGCAACCAAACGCTGAACCATTGCCGAGTACGGCCATGTCTATCCTTCAGACCGGCGTAGCTGACATCGTGTTGTCTGACACCGGCATGGCGAGCCAACTGCCGCGCCACATATTCGGTGTTTTCGCCGATTTTTTCGATATGCAGGAATATATGCTCGCCACTATCTTCCGGCTCAAACGATAAAATTTCTTCGACGATGAAATCGTCGGGCTCGGTTTTGATGGCGCCGGTACCAGACGGGCTGCCGTAAGCATAGGGCCATTCGGGTAAACTAAATTCTGTCATGGGACATTTGGTCAAATTGTTGCATTACCACTGCGTGGATGCGGGAGGGAGAGCAACTCAGGAGCGATTGCCGAGCGGTTTCGTGGCATTCCAAGGATGTTGCCGCGAAATTGTCAGGGAAAGCTACGCGCACCCCGACCTACCTGATTGAAATTTTTCTTTGTGCTACTCGAGCGTATCGAGTGCTCAATCCAATTGTCCGGAGAATTAGCTTGGTTGAAAAAGTATAAAAAAAACACCTAACACAACAAAGAAGATTCCAGCCTTAAACATAAGATAGTCCGAGTGATAATACTCTTCCTCCGTGGTTGGCGGACGTGAGTCATTTTGCGCGTCTAAATACCCTTTAACTCCTCTTTTTTGCCTGCCGCTTAGCCAAGGAATCATCCCGGAGCTAATAAGGATAGTGATCCCAAAAAGCACAATTCCGAAGCCGTCGCCATAATGCTCAAAGCCATAAGCAATAAATTCGCTTATTGCGTCACTTCTACTCATAGTCGACTCATTAATTTACAGAGCGTCAATACCAAATATCTGTGGGTGCGCGGTGTGTACCTTCTGACTCGATCAGACACTGGCAACGCTTTTATTTCTCAATCAACACCACCGCCTGCACCGCAATACCTTCCTTACGGCCTTCGAAGCCCAGTTTTTCGGTGGTGGTCGCTTTGACATTGATGAAATCAACATCGACAGCTAAGTCGGCGGCGATGTTGGCGCGCATGGCCGGCACGTGCGGCAACATTTTCGGGGCCTGGGCGATAATGGTCACATCGGCGTTGACTAACTTGTAGCCTTTTTCCTGAACGATTTTATAGACATGCCGCAGCAACACGCGGCTGTCGGCGCCTTTAAATTCAGGATCGGTATCGGGGAAATGCTTGCCGATGTCGCCTAAAGCCGCCGCGCCGAGAACGGCGTCAGCTAGTGCATGCAGCACCACGTCGCCGTCGGAATGGGCTTCCAGGCCTTTTTCGTAAGGAATTTTCACGCCACCCAAAATGATGTGGTCGCCATCGTTGAAACGGTGGACATCGTAGCCTTGGCCGACTCGGATCATGCTTGTTGCTCCATATAAAATTGCGCCAGCGCCAGATCTTCCGGCCGGGTGATTTTGATGTTATCGGGACGGCCTTCGACGATTTTCGGCTGGAAACCCAACAACTCCAGCGCACTAGCTTCGTCAGTAATGGCCGGATTGCCTTCGGTTCGCTGCAAGGCGTCGCGCAGCATGCCGTATTTGAACATTTGCGGCGTCAATGCTCGCCAGACATGTTTGCGATCAATCGTTGCGGTAATCGTGTCGCCGTCGACGTGCTTCAGCGTGTCGTGTGAAGACAGCGCCAGTATGCCGCCGACTGTATCGTCTTTTAGGGTATCGATTTGCAGATGAATGTCAGAAGCAGTCAGACAAGGCCGGGCGGCGTCATGCACCAACACCCAGTCATCTTCAGCGGCCTGGCCTTGCAAAGATGTCAGTGCTGATAGCACAGAATCGGCCCGTTCCTTGCCGCCCGGTGCCGTAATCACATTAGGATGCTTGGACACGTCCAATTTCGGCCAATACGGGTCTTCCAGCGAGATAGCCACTGCCACCGCTTGAAACGCGCCGGATTGCAACAAACGGCTTAAGGTATGTTCGATGACGGTTTTGCCGGCCAACGGCAGATATTGTTTGGGGCGGTCGGCTTGCATGCGTTTGCCGACGCCGGCTGCCGGGACTACGGCCCAGCACTTAGCAATTTGATTCATGCTCTACTCAAGCACTTGAAAGAAGGTTTCGTTTTCCTTGATCATGCCCAACTCGTAGCGGGCGCGTTCTTCGATGGTTTCCAAGCCACGGCGCAAATCCAGCACCTCGGCATACAAGGAATCGTTGCGTTCCTTTTTTTCCTGGGCTTCCTTGGTCAAAGTTTCCAGGCGTTCCCGATAATCGCTAATTTGCGAGACGCTGGCATCACCTAGCCACAACCGATACTGGAAGTGAACGATTAATAGGATGATGATGGCGATCAGGGTTTTAATGGCGGTATCTCAATGTAGGTTGGGTTATGCTCGATAGAGCGTAACCTAACATCGTAGAGCAATCATGTCGGGTTACGCTTCGCTAACCCAACCTACATTTATTTGGACAACATTTTAAACGCGCTGCGGCCGGCATATTTGGCTTTGTCGCCCAACTCGTCTTCGATTTTCATCAGACGGTTGTATTTGGCAACCCGGTCGGAACGGCTCAAAGAACCGGTTTTGATTTGGCCGGTGCCGGTGGCGACCACCAAGTCGGCGATAGTGGTATCTTCGGTTTCGCCGGAACGGTGAGAAACCACCGCGCTGTAGCCCGCTGCCGCCGCCATGTCGATAGCAGCCAAAGTTTCGGTCAAGGTACCGATTTGGTTGACTTTGATCAGGATGGAGTTAGCAATGCCTTTCTCGATACCTTCTTTCAGGATGGCTGGGTTGGTCACGAACAAATCGTCGCCGACCAATTGAATTTTGCCACCCAATTTTTCGGTTTCATATTTCCAGCCGTCCCAGTCGTTTTCGTCCAGACCGTCTTCGATGGAGATGATGGGGTATTTATCTACCCAAGCAGCCAGGAAGTCGACCATTTCGGTGGAGTTGAAGCTACGATTTTCCGCAGACAACACATATTTGCCGTCGTCGAAGTACTCGGAAGCCGCCGCATCCATGCCCAGGTAAATGTCTTCACCCGCTTTGTAACCGGCTTTTTCGATCGCTTCCAAGATCACTTCGATGGCTTCTTCGTTGGAAGACAAGTTGGGTGCAAAACCGCCTTCGTCACCGACAGTCGTTGCCAAACCACGGCTTTTCAATACTTTAGCCAAGTTATGGAATACTTCGGCGCCGTAACGGATCGCTTCGCGGAAAGTTGGCGCGCCGACAGGCAGAATCATGAACTCTTGCAAATCCACGCTGTTATCGGCATGCGATCCACCGTTGATGATGTTCATCATTGGTACAGGCAGAATGAATTCGCCGGATTTGTTCAGGAATTTGTAAAGCGGTACGCCAGCTTCTTGCGCCGCAGCACGGGCAGCCGCCATGGAAACACCCAGGATAGCATTTGCGCCAATACGGCTTTTGCTTGGGGTGCCGTCCAAGGCAATCATTTTTTCGTCCAATGCGGCTTGGTTGTTGGCATCCATACCCACCACAGCTTCACGGATTTCGGTGTTGACGAAGTTAACCGCTTTCAACACACCTTTGCCCAAATAACGGGCTTTATCACCGTCGCGCAACTCAATCGCTTCGCGTTCGCCGGTGGAGGCGCCGGATGGCACCATCGCAGTACCGACGATGCCGGATGCCAAATACACTTCGGCTTCAACAGTCGGGTTACCGCGTGAATCCAGAACTTCTCTTGCCTTTACGTCTACTATTCTTGCCATTATTTTGCCCTATAGTGTGGTTTCAATCAGGCTGGTGGATTTAACAGCCCGGTCTATCGTTACTAACATTTCCAATAATTCTTTCATGCGGTGCAAGGGCCAGGAGTTCGGGCCGTCGCTCAACGCTTCTTCAGGTTTGGGATGCGATTCCATGAACAGTCCGGCGATACCCACGGCGACTGCGGCGCGCGCCAATACGGGCACATGCTCGCGCTGACCGCCGGACACATTGCCTTGCCCGCCAGGTAACTGCACGGAATGGGTGGCGTCGAATACTACCGGACAGCCGGTGTCGCGCATTACGGCCAGCGAACGCATGTCCGAAACCAAATTATTATAGCCAAACGACACGCCGCGCTCGCAAACCATGATTTGCTGATTGCCGGTGGCTTTGGCTTTGGCGGCGACGTTGGCCATATCCCAAGGCGCTAAAAACTGGCCTTTTTTGATATTGACCGGCTTGCCCAAAGCCGCGACGCTTTGAATGAAATTGGTCTGGCGGCACAGGAATGCCGGGGTTTGCAATACATCCACCACCGCCGCAACTTCTTCTAGCGGCGTATCTTCATGCACATCGGTCAAAACCGGCACATGCAATTGTTGCTTAACCTTTTCCAGAATCTGCAAACCTTTTTCCAGACCCGGACCGCGAAAACTGCCCAATGACGAACGATTGGCCTTGTCGAAAGAGGATTTATAAATAAACGGGATAGCCAACTCGTCGGCTATTTCTTTCAATTTGCCGGCCGTATCCATCGTCATTTGTTCGCTTTCGATCACACAAGTACCGGCGATCAGGAAAAACGGCTTATCCAGGCCGACTTCGAAATTACATAATTGCATATCTAACCTTGTTTATGCCCCTAGAGGGTGCTTCTTGTGTTTGGCGGCCGCTTCGACGAAGCCTGAAAACAACGGATGACCGTTGCGCGGTGTCGAAGTGAATTCGGGATGGAATTGGCAGGCCAAAAACCACGGATGATCGGGCAGCTCAATAATTTCCACCAATCGGCCATCCAGCGATTTACCGGAGAAACGCATACCCGCCGCTTCCAATTGCTTCAAATATTGATTGTTAAATTCGTAACGATGGCGATGGCGCTCGGTGATGACATCCTTTTGATACAACTCGAATGCCAACGAATCGGATTTTAAGCGGCATTTCTGCGCACCCAAACGCATGGTGCCGCCGATGTCGGAGTCTTCGTCGCGTACGTTTAACTGCCCGGCTTCATCCATCCATTCGGTAATCAAACCGATGATAGGGTGCGGGCTATTCGGCAAAAACTCGGTGCTATGCGCACCTTCCAAACCGACCACATCGCGAGCAAACTCGATAACCGCGGACTGCATGCCCAAACAAATTCCCAAGTAAGGAATCTTGTTTTCGCGGGCGAAGCGTACCGTAGAAATCTTGCCTTCCACGCCACGCTCGCCAAAACCGCCCGGCACCAGAATCGCATCGACATCTTTCAGCTTTGCGGTGCCTTCGGCTTCGATGGTTTCGGAATCGATATAAGTGATTTGCACCTTGTGACGGGTGTGGATCCCAGCGTGAATCAAAGCCTCATTCAAGGATTTGTAGGCATCGGTGTGATCGACATATTTACCGACAATGGCAATATTGACTTCATCGGTGGGGTGAGTCAGGCCATCGACCACTTTCTCCCAAGCCGACAAATCAGCCGGCGGCACGTCGAGGCGTAACTGAGCCACGACGATGTCGTCCAAGCCTTGTTCGCGCAGCAATAAAGGGATGCGGTAAATGGTATCGGCATCGATTGCGGAAATAACCGCCTTTTCGTTGACATTGGTGAACAAGGCGATTTTTTTGCGTTCGCTGGCCGGTATCGGCTGCTCGGAACGGCAAATCAGAATATCCGGCTGGATGCCGATGGTGCGCAGTTCTTTGACGGAATGCTGCGTCGGTTTGGTTTTAATCTCGCCGGCCGACTTGATGTAAGGCACCAAGGTCAGGTGGATAAATACCGCCCGGTCTCTGCCCAATTCCACGCCCATTTGCCGGATAGACTCCAGAAACGGCAAGGATTCGATGTCACCAACCGTGCCGCCGACTTCGATCAAGGCCACATCGGTACCTTCGGCACTGGCATAGACGCGGCGTTTGATTTCGTCGGTAATGTGCGGAATAACTTGTACCGTCGCGCCCAGATACTCGCCCTTGCGCTCGTTGCGCAAGACTTGCTCGTAGACCTGGCCGGTAGTGAAGTTGTTTTTTTTGGCCATCGTGGTTTTTAAAAACCGCTCGTAATGGCCTAAATCCAGATCGGTTTCCGCGCCATCCTCCGTCACAAACACCTCGCCGTGTTGAAACGGACTCATGGTGCCGGGATCGACGTTGATGTAAGGATCGAGTTTGGTGAGAGTGACTTTCAGGCCGCGATCTTCCAAGATGGCTGCCAACGATGAAGCGGCTATCCCTTTTCCCAAGGATGAAACCACTCCGCCGGTGATGAATATGAATTTTGTCATGAACGTTTGGCGCCCTGTTAAGCAATAGCAAGGGGGTCGAAAAGCGGCAAATTCTAACAGTTTTATGGTGCAATTGCCTTTTTAATTGCCAAAGCAAGCTGAGCAGGTATCTCGATTATTGAAAAACATCAACGAGATTCGGCAGTAAACGCCAACTGATTTTTGCCACGTTGCTTTGCCAGATACATCGCATCGTCAGCACATTTAATCAACAATTCGGCTTCGAAATGATCGGTGGGATACATGGCAATGCCGATACTGGCACCAATTTTGACAGTCTTTCCATGAATTAAAAATGCTTGATTGATCGCTTTCAACACATTTAGCGCCACTTGCTTGGCCGCCAACACCGAGTGCAGCGACGTTAGCACGAATACGAACTCATCGCCGCCCAAACGCGCGACGGTATCGACTTCACGGCAACATTGTTCAAAACGTCTAGCCACGGCTTGCAATAACTCATCGCCGGCATCGTGCCCCATTTCATCGTTGACATCCTTGAAACCGTCCAAATCCAAAAACAGTACTGCCAAAAATGTCGAATCGCGCTTGGCGCGCAGCAAGTCTTGCCGCAAGCGCTCGATCAACAAACCACGATTCGGCAAACCGGTGAGTTGATCATGAAACGCCAAATGCATTAATTGTTTTTCCTTGCGCTCCTGCTCGCTGACATCGGTAATAGTGCACAAACTAATCTGATCGTTAAACTCGAACAGGGTTTGGGTATTGATTTTGGCGACAAAGGTGGAATTGTCGCGCCGTAGCCCCAGCATTCGAGCATTGTCCGCAACAATCAATTCTTTTAAAGGCTTGCCGATCAAGACCTGATCGCCATATCCGAACAACTGATTGGCGGCCTTATTGACGGAAAGCACACTTTCGTCTCGGCCATACAAAACGATACCGGTCTCGATGGAATCGATAATATTGCGCAAGGCCTGAACATTGCCCTGCGATTGCTTGATTTGCGCCAGCAAACGTTTGCAGACCAGAGCAAAATTCAACAGCGCCAGTAATAACAGACTAGCTTGCAAGGTACGCAAGTAGAACACTTCCTTGGTAGCGTTCTGCTGCAATGCTGTAGTAAGTTCATTCATCAAACCCAGCAATTGCGAGTTATGCATCAACAATGTATTTAATGCCGGCCGCAAAACCTCGACATCAACCCCTGCACCACCTTGTTCAACCGGCAATAAACGTTTGTGGATCAAAGTCCAAAGCTGGGACGCCGAGACCGTAATCATTTGCGTATTGGGGGCTTCGGTGGCAGCCAGATAAACCGGTTTGCCATCACCGCTACTGGTCATGCTGCCCTGCAAAAATCCGTTTAAGGTTTTATCGAACAAATCGACGGCATCGGAAAATTCGCTAAAAGCGCTGTGCTTCTCCGCGTCGGTTTGCGCAACATGTAACATCAGCAAAGATTTGGTCATGCGCTGCGACAACATGCGCTGGCGGCCGGACAAGTTAATAGCCACCGCGCTTTTTTCCAGCTTTGCGGAAATCCAAAAATTAAGCCCTAGCGCCACCGTATCAAATACGATGAATAACACCACCGGAATAAAAATCGCCGGAAGTTTGCCGAGGGTCTTTGGGGTCATGTCAGGCAGTTGCTTATAAGCCCTGATCTACGCCAGTTTGTAACTTGGGCCAAGTACTAAATGCAAACACCCAAATCATGATGATGTTAAGCACCGGCACCAACAAAACTAGGGTCCAACGCCCGTCGAATCCGGCTTTTTCCAAAATCCGATAACCCAACCACAGGCAAAACAACATGAACACCGGTAACAACACAAAAAATAGTTCCATGGCTAACGCTCCTGCTTTGCATTTGGCCACTCTTGGAAGGCCAATTGTAAAAACACCATCAATAATCCAAAGATCGGCAAAAACACTAACGCCGCCCACGCTGGGTTTAGCCCGGCTTTTTTATAGATCAGGATCGCCGGAATCGCAACCATCATGCCCACGATCATGGCCTGAAGTATCTCGGGAAACATCAACATGACACCTCCTAACGGTTTTCGTTGTCTATCATTACATGCTTTCAGGCACTCGCCAATCCAATTGGTAACAAGCATCCGTAGCGCTATGCCAAGCCCATTCCGCTACCCATAAGCCTGCTACCGCAGCCAAGCGGCCATTTAAGTAAATCAAAGGCCGAATTTCTCTTTCCCAAGGCGGAACCCCAGCCTCTTGGTAAAGCTTTTTTAGACAATGATGACCCGCTCGGCCAGGCATTTTAAGCGTTTCGCCACCCCGCCTTGGCTCCACCGTCACTATTGCACTATTCCACAAGCTTTTGGATAGCCCGGCCGATGCAGTGCTTCTGGTCAATACATAGCCATTGCCTAAGGTTATCCGCTCCTGCTCTTGGTTCCACGGCTTTGCCTGAGTTTCTTTTTGTAAACGTTGCAGGGGGATGCAATACACTTTTTGCCGATATTTTCGGATCGAATGGCCTTGAATATCAATTTGCGGCAACGCATCGGCACGCCCACCAATCAACTGCTCAACCAGCGTTTGCAACACCGCCTGGCTCGGCGGTTTCAACCCGATACGGCCCAACCATTGCCGTAAAAGGCAATTCATTTGCATCGCTGTGACGGCTGATAAATCGGCGATATTGAAACTGCCATCGGTCGGATCGAAAAACGTCGGCAAGGTCTGCGCCGCCCAAGCCTCTATCATCCGTGCCGCGTCGCCGCAATGCTCGGCCGAACGTGCAACCGTTTTATCCAGTGCTGGCCAGCGCTGTTTTAATAAGGGAAGAATGTCGTTACGCAGGTAATTGCGGTCGAAATCGCTGCTTTGATTACTGGGATCTTCCACCCATTGCAAACCTTGAGTTTGCGCATAGCGTTGTATCTCGGCCTTGGCCACATTCAATAGCGGTCGCAGCATTTGTCCCTTCCCAAACGCACTGGTAATCGGCATGCCGGCCAAGCCTGACACGCCGGCGCCTCGGAACAATTGCAATAGCATGGTTTCCATCTGATCCTCGCGGTGCTGGGCCAGCAGGATAATATCGTCGACAGCCAATAATTCCCGTAGCGCCCGATAACGGGCCTCTCGTGCCGCCGCCTCCGGGCTTTCGCCGTTGTTGGCCCGCGCATCAACCGTTAACAATTGAAAATCCACACCTAAGCGCTCTGCTTGCCGGCGACAATGCTCACCCCATCCCGCCGACTCGGCTTGCAAGCCGTGATCGACATAAACGGCAATAATTTTGCCGGTGAGCGACGGCAAGCCAACGCATAAATCCAGCAGCACCGTCGAGTCCAAGCCGCCGCTATAAGCAACGAAAACTTTCCGGCACGTAACAGGTAATAAAGCGGCGATGACCTGAGAATTGAGATCGGGCATGGTTTACTCACAAAAAAGGCCGATTTCACTCGGCCTTTTAATGAACAACTAAATTAACTGACGGCTTTATTTGACCGGCTCTTCGATGTACGAACCAAAACGCATAATGCGTTGATAGCGTCTTTCCAGCAGCATGTCCATATTATCCGCCTGTTGCTGAAGTTCGTTCAGATGTCTGCACAAAGCCTCTTGCAGATTGGCGGCAATTTTTTCGAAATTGCGATGACCGCCACCAACGGGTTCGCGGATCACTTCATCCAGAAAACCTTGTTCACGTACGCGGTCTGAAGTGATGCCCATCGCTTCCGCAGCCAACTGGGCCTTATCGGCACTTTTCCATAAAATAGAAGCACAACCTTCCGGAGATATAACCGCATAGGTGCTGTATTCCAGCATCAATAACCTATCACCCACGCCGATGGCCAAGGCGCCACCTGAACCACCTTCTCCGATTACTGTACAAATAATCGGGGTGCGCAATTTGGACATTTCGAACAGATTGCGGGCGATCGCCTCGCTTTGACCACGTTCCTCGGCGCCGATACCCGGATAGGCGCCTGGGGTATCTATTAAACAGATGATGGGCAGTTTGAAGCGTTCGGCCAGCTTCATAACCCGCAGCGCCTTGCGATAACCTTCCGGACGCGGCATACCGAAGTTGCGATAAATTTTTTCTTTGGTATCGCGGCCTTTTTGATGACCGATCACCACCACCGGCTGACCTTCCAGGCGAGCCATGCCGCAGACGATGGCCGGATCGTCAGCGTAGGAGCGATCACCGTGCAGTTCGTGAAATTCGGTGAATATCAGATCGATATAATCCAGCGTATAAGGCCGGCCCGGATGTCTGGACAATTGCGAAATTTGCCAGTCCGACAAATCCGCGAAAATGCTTTCCGTCAAACTCTCGCATTTCTGCTCAAGCTGCTTCAAGGTTTCGGAAATGTCAAAATTGTTGTCGAGTTCGACCTTACGCAGCTCTTCTATTTTGGCCTGTAGTTCGGCAATCGGCTGTTCGAAATCTAAGAATTTTAAATCCATGTCAATCCGGCATTAGAATCAATAAAATGGTCGGCAATTCTAAAGAAAAATGCCGCCATTGCCTATTTGTTTTACCGAGTCCCCGCAAATGAAGAATGCTACCGCCTTTGACAATACCGCCTATGCGCCACTTGCGGCCAGAATGCGACCGACTACGCTGGACGATTTCATCGGCCAGCAGCACCTGCTGGGCAAGGGCAAATCGCTGCGCGTGGCTATCGAACAAGGCGTACCGCACTCGCTGGTATTTTGGGGACCGCCCGGCGTCGGCAAAACCACGTTAGCCAAAATCATTGCCGCCAGCGCACATTGCCATTTCATCGAATTGTCGGCAGTCATGGCCGGCGTGAAAGAAATCCGGGCCGCAGTGGCCGAGGCGGAAGACGTCAAACAAAGCCGCAATCTGAATACCGTGGTGTTTATCGACGAGATTCATCGTTTCTCCAAAAGCCAGCAGGATTCCTTGTTGGCCCCCATCGAAAGCGGCGCGATTATTTTATTCGGTGCCACCACCGAAAATCCTTCGTTCGAATTGAATAACGCTTTGTTGTCGCGCTTGCGGGTTTACGTGATGCGCAGTATCGAAACCGAAGATCTGCAAGCCTTGCTGCACAACGCATTGACCGACAAAGTACGCGGACTGGGTAGTCGGGATTTGCGGATCGAAGACGATATATTGACCATGATCGCCAAAGCCGCCGACGGCGATGCCCGCCGCTGTCTGAACATCTTGCAAATCGCCGCCGACCTGGCGGAAAACCTCGACGGTCGGGAAACCGTGAGTCGGGAAGTGTTGGACGAAGTACTATTAGGCCACGCCAATCGCTTCGACAAAGGCGGCGATATTTTTTATGACCAAATTTCGGCTTTACACAAATCGGTACGCGGCACCGATCCGGACGCCGCTCTTTATTGGTTTGCCAGAATGCTGGACGGTGGTTGCGATCCTTTGTATATCGCCCGCCGAGTGATTCGCATGGCATCCGAAGACATAGGTAATGCCGACCCGCGCGGCCTGGAATTAGCGTTAAACGCCGCAAACGCTTACGAGCGTCTGGGTAGCCCGGAAGGTGAACTTTCGCTGGCACAAGCCATCGTTTACCTGGCCTGTGCGCCGAAAAGCAATGCGGTATACGTGGCCTATAAAGCGGCAATGGCGGACGCCCGCAATAGCGGCTCGCTGGAAGTCCCCATCCATTTGCGCAACGCGCCGACCAAATTAATGAAGGAATTGGGACACGGTGCGGAGTATCGCTATGCCCATGACGAAAAAAATGCTTATGCCGCCGGCGAAAACTATTTTCCGGAAGCGTTAAAAACCCGGCAATATTATTTTCCGGTGGAACGCGGTTTGGAGATAAAAATAAAAGAGAAACTGGGCTTTTTAAGGAAATTATAAAAATTCAAACCCGCACGCAATCTACCGGCGTAGCTCAGATTGACCAATGCGAGATATATCTAAAAAGATGACAACCTTGATATTATCGATAGCAGTATTTTCTAACTCTTAACACTAATATCATCCAGGCAAAAAAACTCCCGCAAACCTGTGAGGTTGCGGGAGTATGAACACAAGCGAATAATGAAAAATATCGCTTGCAAGTCTCTGACCATATTGAAAAAATTTCAATTCTTAACTGCTTGCACACGATTATTTAATAAAATCGTACTCCATAATGCCGCCACCCCAAACATCATTGTTGACAATATAAACTGCCCGGAAACAAAAGCGACTATACCTAAAAATGATACAGAACCGATAAATACATCTTTTTTTAATTCGTTCATTTGCGCCACCTAATATAAAAAATAATTAACAATTTAATAGTTTAATAGTTTTTTAAATCATCCCAAATCTTCAATACCCTGTTCGAAAACGTGGCTTAAGTAAAACCTAAAATCGAATCATCCGCCACCGGCAATCGATAAATTTTGAATAGCTATCGCATTATTTTACTTTCAACAATATCCAGATCTACTGTAACCCTGATTAAATCTGGAGTTTGCTTATTGATGTTTATTGCGTTTTAAAACACCAAGTCAAATATGTGAATATATTCACAATCGAACGTCCACACTCAGTCTAGCTGCGTCAGAACCCGGTAAGCACCCGAAGTTGAAGTACACAAACACGGGCTTATAATGCATCCACCAACCCACGGAGCTTTTATGAAATTCAGTTCACGATTTAGTTTGTTTTTGTTGATGTTTGGCTTAGCCGCCTGCTCCAGCGCCTATTACAGCGGCCTGGAGAAAATCGGCATACCCAAACGCGAAGTGATGGTGCATCGCGTGGAAAAAGCCCGCGATACTCAAGAGGAAACCAAGCAACAATTTAAGTCGGCGCTCGAACAATTCACCGTGATGACCAATTTCAAAGGCGGCGATTTGGAAGCCACCTACAACAAACTGAACGGTGAATATGAGGCCAGCGTCAAGAAAGCGGCGGAAGTGAACAAGCGCATCGCTGATATAGAGGACGTCTCCAACGCACTATTCAGCGAATGGGAAACCGAACTAACCCAATACAGCAATGCTTCACTAAGACGGAACAGCCAGCAAAAGTTGACGGCCACCAAAGCGCACTATCAACAACTGCTAGCGGCAATGCGCAAAGCCGAAACCAAAATCGAGCCGGTACTCAGCGTATTTCGCGATCAGGTGCTGTATCTGAAACACAATCTGAATGCCCAGGCCATTGCTTCGCTAAAAGGTCAGCTAGACTCGGTTAAATCGGATGTATCGGCTTTGGTTGTGGAAATGGAAAAGTCGATTAACGAGGCAGATGCGTTTATCAAAACGATGGAAAAGCAATAACGCTCCGCGATTGAATTATTACGACCAAAGCTAAGCGGAACAAAAACTTACCCTCTCCACGGAGAGGGTAAGACGCACAATTTCAGAGCCTCTTATTCCTGATGAGCGAAACGCTTCCGCTCCTCGGCACTTTTACCGAGAGCCTTCGCCATCCAAGGCGGCGCAGCGTCAAACACTTTCTGAAACTCGGTGAGTTTCTCCACCGCATCGATCACATCGGGTTCCTTGATCGGATAAATATCGGCGCGAATCACCTTGGCGGCCGCCGGCCCACCAATGGATTGCACAAACAATACGTGGCAATCCTTGATCATATTGGCCCGGAATAGATTTCTGTCATCGGCGCTGTCGGCTTCCACTGTCGAGCGAATATCGATCAAGCGCATATCAGATCGGGACAATTGGTAGACCAAAAACCGAATACAGGAACCAAAATGACCGTTCAATAGCTGCCCGCTATTGGAGGCAATCGCCACCCGAATCGATTCCGGAATATCACCCTCTTTATAAGGCATGATTTCCGGCAGCCCCTCGTCTTCGTCTTCCTCGCCCCACAAATACCGGACCGCCAGCTTGATGTTTTCCAGACCGATGCCAATATCTTCGCCGTCTTCCTCGCCATCCAGACTTCCGATGCCGGTCTTCAGATTGGTAACGGTAATCGATTTCAGTTTTTCGTCATCCAACGGCGAGCCGACTTTTTCGTGCAACACACCGATCAACTTCGGTACATCTACTCCCGGCAAAATCCGCGAAGCCAGTGCAATACGCAAAGCCAGATCTCGTGATAATTGTTCCATAGCGTCACCCTTAAAGTTTGTGCTGTTCTTTCCAGTCGGCATAGCCGCCGGCCATGCTGTAGACCTGTTGAAAACCAAAATCGCCGAACATTTCCGCCAAATGCTCGCTGGCATGGCCGTAATAGCAATAAATCAGCAAAGGTTTGGCCTTGTCGGCTTTTTTTAACAGCGAATCGCGCAATTGCTCGTGGACATGCATGGCATTGTCGATATGCCCGGCCCGATAATCCTTGAGATCGCGGCAATCCAATATCATCGGTTGCTGTTCAGCGATCAGCTTTTCGGAATCGACAGCGGAAATAGTTTTAAAATTTTTCATGGCGCATTCCCCAAAAAAGGTCCGCGGAACCCAACTTAAACCGGCCCAACGGCTAAATCTTTTTTAACCTCAATAGTTTGCGACAAAGCTGTCTCCAAACTGATCGGCTCGGCTTTGATTTTATAGCCCTTGGCTGCCTCATATGCAGTGATGACCTTGTCTTCGCCGGATTGGCCTTTCAGATCGGATTTTTCGATATAAAGCTCTTCCAGCATCAAATTCCAAACCATGCCTTCCTGATGCGGCAATAAATTGAAGACAACGCCGTCTAAAACGATTTGCGTTGGTTTGGCGATGTTTTGCACGTAAAACAGCGTGACGGTTTCAGGCGTCAAGGCATCCTTATATTTTTCAACGAATACCGGCAGATCCTCCAATTGGAAAAACAAGCCGTTGATAAACAGAATTTTGTCGCTGTCGGCTAATATCGCTGATTGATTGATCACCAGCTCCGGGGTTTTCCGGTCACGAATATTCGTCGACCCTTCACGCAACTCGCCTTCGACCAACACCAAGTCGCCGCGAAACGCCGAAATGCCGGCTTTGCTGGTTTTGCCAACTAAGGTAGTGATCCATAAAAGCCCTTGGCTGTCGTATTTTTCAAGTAGCATCTGCTTAAATCCCCAATGAAAGGTAATGAATGAAAAGTCGTTAACAGCATGCAAGCAAAACACTTGCCAGGACGACTAAAACCACACCAAACCCATGGTTGAGACGGTTTTTGCTTGGTTTTCTGATGGGAATCATTCGCGGAAACCGGCAGTTTGGCGGCGAAGCGACCCGACAATGTCGCAAACGCGACAATTATCGAATGATGATTATTTAAGATTTGTAGGATTTATAACGAATATCTTTATCGGCCTAGCTAACAGTCGCCGGTAGGCACCAATGCAGCCAAGATCACAGCATTACTCTTAAACACGGCTGTCGCATTGGCGCCCGGTTTGAGTGTAAGAGCCTCAGCGCTAATCTGGGTGATAGTAGCGGCAATGGTTTCGCCACTGGGTAATTGGATAATCACTTCAGAATCCACACCATCAAAATGGATGCGAATCACACGACCAGCCAGACGATTCCGCGCCGACAATCCATGAAACCCAAGATCATCATCACCCAACACCAAAATATCCGGCGCATTGACCAATAACACGGCGTCGCCGCCTACCTTCAATTGCAAATTTACACATGTTGCCAACGGCACACTGGCAACAACTTGCTCTCCCCCCTTCAATGACACAAATACTTCGACGTTTACTGCGCCAGAATGGATCTTGGCAATCGTTCCGAACAGCTGGTTTCCGGCACTGGTTTTAATCACCTGACGTTTCAACAAAAGCATTACATCCGGATCGTCGATCAAACTTTGATTGAGCTGCTGCAAAAGGGCGCGATGCTGATCCTCTAGGCGGGCAAATAGCTTGAGCAAGGACAAACCCGCCGCCGTTAGCTTGGTACCGCCTCCCTTGCTGCCGCCCGTCGCGGTGGCTACTAAAACCTTCGGAGCCAGATTATTTGCACGCTCTATCATCTGCCACGCACCTTTGTAGCTTAATCCAGCCTGTTTGGCGGCTTGATTGATAGATCCGCTTTGCTCTATTGCCCGTAGCAAGCTGATCATGCGCCGATCCAAAATGCCGGCTAGACGCAATTCACCTTCAAGCCAAGGGAGTTCTAGCGCCTTTGGATTTTTCTCTGGTGTAGACATTATTCAATTATTTATCTGATTTGAACAAAACGGATTGGCAACAAACACTATTTCCCACATTGAAATAAGTTATTTTTGTTTTTCGTTATTTACTTTTGTACATAACGAAAAGTAGACTGCCACCATTCCTTGGCCGTGATGAACTCCATAGCAAAGTCATACAAAAGCCAGGACATTATCATAAACCCAAGGCATTTAACCCGCTTAATAGGTAAACCATGGCCCCCAAAAACCGTTATCGCAAAGTCTGTTTTCTCACGGCAATGAGTGTGATCACAACGAACAGCCTCTATATTGACGTAAGTGAAGCGGCGGAAAATAAAACCTACAGCAAGCCGCCCATGGCCGCATTTTCCAGTCAGATGCAGGACGCCCTGCTGGGCAACGATAAATTCGAAAAGCCGGTCTGGAATCTGCACGACTCGCTAAATCTGCCAAAATGGCTGGATGCGTCTGTAGAGCAACGCACCCGTTACGAAACGATGGACGGCAACTTCAAGGCCAACGGCCGGGGCGGAGATCAGCAAATCGCCTTGCAAACTGCGCTATGGCTACAAGCGCACATCGCTAAATTCAGGATAGGTGCGGAATTTCTCGATGCACGCGCCTTGGGCGCCGATAGTGGTTCCGGCGTGAATAACACCCACGCGGATGCAGCGGACTTTATTCAAGGTTATCTGGCCTGGGCAGATCAAAACCTGTTTTACAGCGGCATTGGCGCTGATATTGTGGCGGGGCGGCAAACGCTGAACTTGGGCAGTCGCCGCTTAATTGCCCGCAATGCGATGCGCAACGACATCAACAGTTTTACCGGCGTAAAACTCCGGCTGCTGAATTACGATCAATGGCAATTTACCGGCTTTGTAACGATGCCGGTCAACCGCTACCCGACCGCTTCAGCTGATATTCTCAACGAGGTCCACGAGTTCGACGAAGAAGACACCCACACCTGGTTTTCCGGCGGCTTTTTGGAACTGTACAACTTGGCCTGGGGCGTCAACAGCGAAGTTTATCTATATCATCTCGACGAAGGCGACAGCATCCGCAACCCCACCCGCAATCGCCGCTATTTCACCCCCGGCGTACGATTTTTCCTGAAACCCAAAAAAGCCAATTTCGACTTTCAAACCGAAACCATCGGCCAGCTAGGCACCGTCCGTTCCAGTACTGCCGCCAGCAATGGCCGCGATTTGGAGCACGCGGCCTGGTACCAACATGCCGATGTCGGCTATACCTTCGATGCCCCTTGGTCACCGCGTTTTGCGTTGGAATACGACTATGCCAGCGGTGACGAAAACCCAAACGACAATCAAGACCAACGCTTCGACACCTTGTACGGCGCACGGCGCTTCGAGTTCGGCGCGACCGGTATGTATGGCGCATTCGCCCGCAGCAATATTAGTACGCCCGGCTACCGCATCACTGCGGCTCCGCGCAACGATGTACTGCTCGGCCTGAGCCATCGTTTCTATTGGCTGGCATCCAAAAAAGACAGCTGGACCACCGCCGGTTTGCAGGATACCAGCGGTCGCAGCGGCGATTTTGTCGGCCAGCAATTGGAATTGACCGCACGTTGGGATTTCAACAGCAGCCTAAATTTCGAAACCGGCTGGGCACATCTGTTCAAGGGCGAATTTGCCAAAAAAGCACCGTCGGCACCGACTGTTAAAGACGACGTCGATTACGTTTACGTGCAGAGCCAATTACGGTTTTAGCCGCTTTATCATTAAGGAGAAATAGCATGTCGTTTATCGCTTTAAACCGAATTCTTCTGGCCCTATCGCTGGCCGCGCTAAGCGCGATAGCGCAAGCCGAAACGACTTTAGTCGCGGTGGCGGCTAACTTTACCAAGCCAATGACGGAAATCGCCGAGGCGTTTGAAAAAGCCAGCGGCCACAGTGCCAAGCTTTCCTTCGGATCGTCCGGCAAATTCGTCGCCCAATTTGAGAACGGCGCGCCGTTTGAGGTGTTTCTATCGGCTGATGACAAAAGCCCGCTGAAACTGGAGCAATCCGGTTTGGCGGTAGCCAGCACCCGCTTTACTTATGCCATTGGTAAGTTGGTACTGTGGTCCAGCAACCCTAATTATGTGGACGAGCAAGGCCAAATTCTCAGCAAAGGTGACTTCAAACATCTGGCTCTGGCTGATCCGAAACTGGCACCTTACGGCGCAGCGGCAGTGGAAGTCCTGAAAAGCCAAGGTTTATTGGAAAAACTGCAACCCTTATTCGTGCAAGGCGAAAACATCGCCCAAACTCATCAATTTATCAGTACCGGCAACGCCGAGCTGGGCTTTGTGGCTTTATCGCAAGTGATCGAAAACGGCAAAATTGGCTCGGGCTCCGGCTGGATCGTTCCGAAAAATCTGCATACTCCCATTCTGCAAGATGCGGTGCTGCTGAAAACCGGCGCCGAAAATCCGGCAGCGCAGGCTTTGCTGGCGTTTCTAAAATCACCGCCGGCATTAGCGATCATCGAGAAATACGGCTATGCCTTACCGGCGGTCAATTAATTTTCCACGCAATACCGTTATGAGACAGACTCCCCCACTTTTCACGAGGAATTACTATGAAAACCAGCGCACGTAACCAATTTTCCGGCACCGTTAATCAAGTCATCATCGGTGCCGTCAACGCCGAGGTGCATGTTGGCTTAAAAGGCGGCGAAACCATCGTCGCCTCGATCACCAAAGAATCCGTTGAAAACTTGGCCGTCGAAACCGGCAAGAAAGTCATCGCGTTGGTTAAAGCGCCGCAAGTGATCGTCGTCACCGATTTCGGCGGTTACCGGATTTCGGCGCGCAACCAGCTGGAAGGCACGATAACTGACGTCAAGCCCGGCGCGGTCAACACCGAAGTGGATATTGCCCTGCCCGGCGGCGACAAAATTGCGGCTACCGTTACCAACGATAGCGTGGAAACCCTGGGGCTGCGTAAAGGCCAAACGGCCACGGCAATATTCAAGGCCGGCGCGGTGATTCTTGGCGTGCAAGGCTAATAAAATGCGCGACCCGGCCACCAAGCCGGGTTGGCTTTAACCACCGGAGGTGGTCATGCTGCTGGAAATGAATGTCAAACTGCGTCGCGGTCATTTCGACCTCAGCACGCAATGTTCGGTGGGCGACATCAGCGTTGGCCTGTTCGGACAATCCGGCGCCGGCAAAAGCACCTTGCTGGGCTTGATCGCCGGCACTATCCAGCCGCAAAGCGGGCATATTGCCCTGGACGGCAAGATTTTGTTCGACAGCCGCAAAGGCATCGTGATGCCGCGCGAACAACGGCCGATAGGCGCTGTATTGCAAATCGATTGCGCCGACGCCAGCGAAACCGTGCGCGACAACTTAACCGCCGCCTATTACCGAACTCTAAAACAGCCCCGGCTATTCAAACCGGACTATCTAATCAACTTACTGGAACTGGGCGCCAACCTGGATCAGCCCCTCGAACGGCTCTCGGTTGGTGAGCGTCAGCGCGTGGCACTCGCCCGTTCCCTGCTGAAATCACCAAAACTATTACTGTTGGACGAAACCTTCGCCGCCATCGGCCATGGTTACCGCTCGCAACTGCTGCCGATTTTAAAACGCCTGCAAGACGAATTCGGCTTGCCGGTACTGTATGCCAGCCAGTCGCTGGGCGAAATCCTGGAATTGACCGACCAGCTGATCGTGCTGGAACATGGTCAGGTGCTGCGCAGCGGCTCCTTGCGCGAAGTGGCCAAACAACAAGGTATCTTGCGTTACCTTGGTATTCGCCAGATCGACAACATCTTGCCGATCAGTATCCGCAGTCACGATGTCCAGGCGGGTTGCAGTATGGCGGACAGTTTCGGTCTGCCGCTGGCATTGCCGCTACGCCCGCAGTTTGCAATCGGCAGCCAGAGCCAGGTATCGATCCGCGCCAACGACATCGCTCTGTCTCGGGCCTACATTGATGGCATCTCCATTCAGAATCAAATAAAAGGCCGAATCTGCGCGATCATTCCCAGCGGCGAAAGCCTGATCGTGCAAGTCGATTGCGGGGGGACTTTATTGGTGGAAATTACGCCGGGCGCCTGTCAGAGCATGGCGTTGCGGGAAGGCGACGTGGTGTATTGCCTGATTAAAACTCACGCCATCGTTTATCTGGCCGAGATGGACACCCTACCCTACCAACGCATTGTCAGCCACGGCGACGGCTACTATTATTTGAACAATGCCGGCGTCGACACCCACAGTGTTTTGGAATACCGCTACTGAATTCTGCGGTTTATACGGCACCCAAACTGTCGCTGAGAAAAGTATCTAACTGTTGTAGCGCGATTGCTTGCCCCGCTGCAACGGCATGGTCTGCGGCAAGGTTATAACCCCAGAGGGCGAGGAATAATTTCACATCCGCCAACTCCGGATGTTTTTGCACCCCATCGAGTGCCGGTAGGCGATCCTCAGTGAAATAAATCGGCTGGCCCGGATGCTGAGCTTTCAATCCTTTCAGAACGTCAGGTTTGCTGAGCTTGCGGTCCATCCCGAAAATCCTCTCGTCGGCCAATTCAATGTTGTTGGCTCTGAGGATTTCCTTGACGAAGCGTTCTTGCTTGGTCGTAATCACACACCACAAATGCCTCTGGCCCAAGCGCCGCAATTTTTCCGCAACCCCCGGATACAAAGGATTCTTGGCTATCCAATCGGCACGATCACTGGCAATCCAATTGTCGCGGGTTTCGCCGAACAGCTTTTTCAAATCGTCGATGCTTAAATGGATTTCGTCCAGCATCCTTTGCACTTTAGCGGCGTAGTTGGCGTAAATAGCGGCAGTGCTTTTGCCCAAATACATGAGGCGAATGATCAGAATAGCTTCGTAACCCGTCTCGATAATCGGTCGCACTTCGCGAAACTGCTCAACGATAGCCTGAGGTACCGCGTCAGGCATGTCTTTCCAAATAGTAGTGCCGGCTTTCCAGCCGGTGATCGCGGTTTCTACCGCACTGTCGCAGACAACGCCATCAAAATCCAGTGCATAAATAATCGAATCGTTCATTGAAATAGGGGTATCCGGAGTCACGGTAAATGGGAGTTATTGTAACGGATGAAGCGGCGGATAATCTGGATTGCATCGCAAAACTTTCCGGTCATTGTGTCACCCTCAATCATTATTAACCCGACTCTTAAATACCCCTCGCCTTTTGTCCTTGAGGGCACTGAGTTAATCGAAAGGCGCTCCAGCCTGGGCTTCCACGCGCTCAGCCCGTAAAGAATACCCGTGATCAATAGGGCCGGGGTAAGCGCTACGAATCCCGCAAAAAACAGGGGCGGAATACACCCCTGTTTTTAATCGCCTTTACAGTACCGCCAACAAAACAGTTGGCAGTTTTCCGAATACGAAGGCTACTTACTGACGAGAATACTGACGGTACCGGTTTTATTGGCGGTATCGGTGGCAACCGCTTTTATCGAATGGCTGCCGGCAGCCACTTTCTTGACATTCCAGCTATAGCTCAAGGTTTTGTTAGTCGTAGACGACACCAGCTTGTTATCGATATAAAGCTGCACTTTAGCGACGGCAACGTCGTCATTAGCAGCAGCAGAGATACCCACCACGCTACCACTCAGTTTCGCACCGTTAATCGGGTTAGAAATAGTCACGGTTGGCGCAGCTTGATCCGTGGTGCTTACCGTGGTTTGATTTTGTACGTTCACAGTCACGGCGCTTGATGAACCTTGGTTTCCGGAAAAGTCAGTCGCCACCGCCATTAAATTGATATTGCCGTTTGCCACAGTCGTGGAATCCCAACTGAATGTGTAAGGCGCAGTGCCATCTGTTCCGACCAATTTACCCCCTGCGTAAAATGAAACCTGGCTTACTGCGACATTATCATTAGCGTTAACAGCCACAGAGGTTAAACCACTGACCACAGCGCCAGCGGTTGGAGATGAAATGGCGGCGGTCGGCGCGAGAGTATCTCTAGCCACGGTATTGAGCGCTAATTGCACCGCGGCGTTAGCATTAATACGCCCATAGCCATAGTTTGGATCAAAATTAACGCCGGATACTTTATCGGCAGAATCTTTCAGCACTTTTTCGACATCCGCAGGCACCAAATTGGGATTTGCGGCTTGAATCAACGCGACTACGCCCGCAGTGACCGGGCTAGAAAATGAAGTCCCGTTCCAATTGGCATATCCGCCACCTCTCAAAAGCGTGGCAATAGAAGTGCCGGGAGCGGCGACATCAATAAAGGCGCCAAAATTGGACCAACTGGCTTTCGCGTCATTCCAATCGCTTGCTGAAACAGAAATCATGTAGGGATTATCGGTATATCCGGGATCGACTCCGTCGTTGGCGCCTGCAACAACCACTAATCCGCCTTTGGCATTCATATACTGCGCTGCCGATGACACGGCCGAACTAGCACTCACACCGTAGCTAATATTCGCGACATCGGCACCATTATCTGCAGCCCAACTCAAACCCCTAGCTATATCGCTCCAATAAGCGTATCCCGTAGAATCGTTAGTAATCCTCACCGGCATCACTTTAGCATTCCAGGCCACGCCGGCAACCCCAGTAGCGTTATCGGTGACAGCCGCCGCTGTACCGGCAACAGCCGTACCATGACCATTGATGTCAGAGGTATCAGAGCCGCCGTCCACGGCATTCCAGCCCGGAATCATATGATTAGCCAAATCCGGATGCGAACCATCAACGCCGCTATCCAATACAGCTATAGTAATGCCATCAGCTTTGGAAACATCCCAAGCCCCAGGCGTTTGTATTTTTGCTAAATGCCACGCACCGGCAAAATTCGGATCATTCGGGGTAGTCGTACTCATGGGCTGAACCATATCCAGCTCAGCGAACTCGATATGGGGATTTTTTGATAATGCCCGTACCACCGCTTCTTCCGCTTGTTCAGGAACGCTAACGATATGAACCGGCAAATTGCCGATCTTTTCGCTGCTTTTACCTTGATTGCCCCGCAGAATTTTTTCAAACTCCGCATCCGACAAACCCGCATTGGGTTTAACTAAAATTTGCCCTGGTTTCCAGGTTTTGGCGACGTTACCAGCTGACGCCGGCAACTGTTGCATATCCTGATTTATTTGCAAAATTTCCTGGTCTAGCAAGTATTTATCAAGATAAATGATTGCGGGCACTGCCAGTAGCGCGACACCTAAAGTGATGTATAAATTTTTTTTGTTCATGACTGTTCCCCTCGTTTTTGTTTTGAATATCCAAATCTTAAACACCTCATCCTTGGCTTCTTTGCCTTGAGGCTTTCTGAACGTAAGCTAATTTGAATGTTCTGAATTAGCTTTCTGCTTGGAAGGAAGTCTAAAAAAACTGGGCTGCCATTACTGTGACTTTGCTTTCAGAATCACCATAACAACAATGGGGTAACACATATTGCTAAAGCTACCAGACAATTTCTGGAAAAAAAAACGCCGGTTTAACCGGCGTTTTTTAGGTGTGTAAACAAGTCGGACAATCAGACTTTGCTTTTACGTGACAAACCCATGCCCAACAAGCCCATGCCCAGCAAAGCTACAACGCTTGGCTCGGGCACGCTGCCTTGACCACCGCCACCGCCGTCGCGTGTATAGTTACCGATCAGGAAGCCACTATCCGAGCAACCTGCACAACCTGCCGTACTTAGTGATTGCAAATGCGCACCCAATTGACCGGCAGGTAACGTAGCTTCCGAGCTCTGTAGTGCCGCTGCGGAATAAAAGTCATCCAAAGTCCAATTGCGGTTTAAGGTTGCTGTAAATAACAAATTCACGGTATTTGTTACGTCCGCAGCATTGGGTTGGCCTGCCGGATCGAGTGCTTGAAATGAAAACGAAGGATTGAAACTCCCTCCACCTTGAACTGTTGCAGGAGATTGAATCTCCCAGCCAACTGGATTGTATCCCCCAAAAGTTACATCCGCGACGTTGACCAACGACCCCAAGTTGAAATAGAACTCGTCAAGCTTTGCATTCGGATGTAAAGGCGAAGCGATATCCACTGTCCAACTAGCGACTGTATCTACGACATTAATGCCGACGTTGATGAACAGATTGTCCGGATTATTGGTTCTGGGATCGCCTGTTAGGCTACCCGCTACGCTAAATGAAGCCGCTTGAGCGCCGCCCCCGAAAATTGCCGTTGACGACAATAATCCCGCCAAAAGCATGTGTTTAATTTTGGTTTCCATGATGATCCCCCGCAAATAAATTTGTAAAACGTCGAACTATTTCTTTGACTATGATTTCGTGAAAAAGGCACAAAACCCTGAAAATACCTAAGCAAATAGTAGACCATAAAAAATTTATGCTATAAAACATATGCTTAAAAACAAATACCCCCCAAAAAACAACACAGCCTGTAAATTTTTTCGTCAGTATTTGCTTACATTACCGTGCATTACAATTCAAACCTACCTGAGCATCAACTAAGAAAAACTGCGTCGTGGCATCAACTTAATCGGTTTTTCCCCAGGGATTTTCATTAAGTTTTTTTTGCAAATCCAATGCCAGAGCGCTTTTGCAAAGCAATTTCAGGAAAAAATCCCGACGCATTGTCATAAAAATTTAACACTACCCCGAACCACAATTTTCATTTGGAAATTCAGCATATTTGCCTGTAAAAAAAACTGACAAAGCACTTGCGCTGTTGAATGTTTTGCCAGTCATGATCAATTGACCCAATCGAAAAATTAAAACTTCGTTTTTTAAATACAGAAAACCTACCTGGGAGAATGCGCCTTAGCTAGTGCTGCCCAAGCGCGGGCCTTGCGACTCGACAAATCAACTATTTCAAGGATCTATGGTATAAAGCGCTGCGATTTAATCGTAGCGCTTCCATCATGCTTTGGAATACAAGCTGCGGAAGCTATGCCTAGAAAGCCAATCGGTAACGCTGTAGGTGTTAGTTAGTTTTGGATTAATAACAATATTGAGGGGGACAAATCATGATAGAACTTCTGGTAATCTTAGGGCTGGCAGTAGTCGGTTGGCTGGTCTGGAAAGGCAAATTAAAACTCAAGCCAATTGGCAAGACGCCGGAGAACAAACAGGCGACACCGCCTCAACCAGTTGCTTCCCGTGCAGCGAATTCCCCTTCGCAACCGGATACCGCGTCGCCAACGACTCCAATAGCGCAAGAAATCGAGACCCCGGTAGAGTCTCCCATCCAAGCGCCTGAACCAATTGCCGAACCCGCGCCACAGGCGCCAATCGTCACAGCAGTTACCGAAGAGCCGAGAACACCGACGAAAGAAGAGCCGGCAATCACAATACCGGAAGATTCAGTATTAAAACGCCATCATCTGGCAGCATTGCAAGCGGAGAAAGAGGCCCTCAGCAATCCCTATCCCACCGACTCCGTGCTGCGCCGCCACTACGAAACGCTGCACAAAATCGCATCGCCTCAGCATTCACAAGCGGTGGACGAATCGGCGCCCTCCCAGCCGGAAGCTGCGGCGCAGCCAGCCAGCCCTGTAGAAGCGGTTCTGCCTGAAGATTCGTCAGTGCAGACGCAGGACCTTGAGCAATTACGCCGCGAAATTGCAGCCGAATTGCCAACACCGCCTACCGACTCGGTGTTGAAACGTCACTATGACAGCTTACTGCAAACCAAACTGCAACAACGGCTAGCCTCACAATAGGCACCGAGAAATCTCGGCAGGTTTCAACAGCCGCCCATACGCCAGGACGCTATGGGCGGTCGTCCCGCGAAAGAATGGCCTAGGCGGTATACCTTCAAAGCCCATTAAAATTCCTGGTAAGCCCCCATGCAAATATGGGTATGTTGGCACTACAGATTTTTGACAATCCGATGAATAACGGTATGCTGGGTAAATGTTTGTCTATGCATCTTGATGGGGATACATAGGCTTTAAGAAGCGCCATCCCAACGTTTACGACAAGCACAAGTAATTCGATAACTGACCGGCATCAGCATGAATGACATATACCAATTCTCGGCGACTAACATTAACGGCGAAACTGTCGCTTTGGCAGATTACCGCGGAAAAGTGCTGCTAATCGTCAACACCGCCAGTCGATGTGGCTTTACCCCGCAGTTCCGTGGCTTGGAAGCGCTGTACCAGACCTATAAAAGCCGCGGCTTAGTGATCCTGGGGTTTCCGTGTAATCAATTCGGCCAGCAGGAACCCGGCGATAGCCAAGAAATTGCCAGTTTTTGCGAACTGAACTATGGCGTTAGCTTCCCCATGTTCGAAAAAATCGACGTTAACGGTAACCACGCACATCCGCTGTTCGAGTATTTGAAAACCTCAGCCCCGGGCATCCTGGGTTTAAATGCCATTAAATGGAATTTCAGCAAATTTCTGGTCGGCCGAGATGGCAAGGTTTTTAAACGCTATGCGCCGATAGACACGCCGGCAGGTATCAGTAAAGACATAGAACGCTTACTGAGTTTGAGCGACGCCCCCGTTAAGGCGTAGCAAAACTTTTCACCCAGTCGCCCGGCCTTACTGCACCTGCAACCGCCGTTGAATCCAGGGTACCCGCCGCCGTAGCAGCACTAACGTCGGTTATCGTCAAGATACCTTGCGACTCACCCAAACCCGCTCCCGCCGTACCGCCGGCGGACGCCGAATAAATCATCAGCTTATCACCGACTCTGATTTTATCCTGGGCGCCGGCGGCAATCACGATCCGGTTGTTGCCGGCTTGTATCACCCGGGTGGTAAAGGGATAGCAGCCGAATAATTTGTGAATATCTTCGCTGGCCTGTTGAATAATCTCGCTGATGGCGTGACCGGCCGATGTCGAGTTGAAGCGGTCGCTACCCACCGTGTAGCCGCTCGGCAGCGAGACGTCGCCCAGGATAGAATCGGTATAACGATGTTGAAACAGCAAGGCACCGCTAAAACCGTCGTAAACAAATACGTCAATCCCGACGCTGCGGCGGGCGACGAAATCCCTGACCATCGATTTTAAATCCGCCAGCGCGCCGCTGCCGCGCACATATTCTGTGGATTCCACCCGAAAATCGCGAATCACGCCGGACAACACAAATTGCGCGTTCTGCTGTTTGGCGATATTCACAATAACCGATTCGGGCGTACCCTCGGCAAAACGAATCTCCGGCGCCATATCGGGGCGGCTATATAAAGAGGTGTTAGTCAGATTGCGGCCGATAAAATCGCCGGTTTCCATCAGCTGATTGTTAATTTCCCTGGGGATGCCGCTGTATAAATCCTGGCTTTCGGTGCCGCTGATTTGATCGGCATTCATGACCGGAAAACCGGTGGCGACTATTTTTTTCCGATACGGCGAGCCGCAGCGCTGCTTATCGGACAACACGGCCAGCACCTGCACATGATAAAGATCGGCATCCTGCCATTCGTCGACCACCTTAATATCACTAACCAGCATCGCCGAGTTATTGTTGCGTTTAAGCTGCATAGATGCCTGATGCACCGCATCGTCGATAGCCGCACGGCGGGCTGCTTCGATACCGCCGCCAACGATTGGCGCACTGCCTTGCACGCTGACCTGCTGACCAGACACGGCAACGCCATTCTCATCGCCGCCCCGCTTACTATTACCGCTGCTGCATGCAGCCAGCAAAGCGATCAGTAACACTGTTAGCAAGTTTTTATAAGGCACTATAAAATCCGTTGATCAACAAATACTGAAATATCGTCCGCAAGCCGGTATTGGCTATCCATTCCACATCGTAAAGACCGGCTTCCAGTAAAGTATCGTCCACGACATTGGGCTTTTTGGAAAAGCCAGACACATAATATTGATCGCTACAATCGCGTGCGCCGCAGGCCAGGTTGGCGGAAGTCACCGTTGCCGTTTTATAGCCCAGCCGGGTAAACGCCAGCTTGTTATCTTCCTGCAGACACTGGCCGGCGACATAGGTATCGCCGGACATGCATTGGTAAAAACGCGGACTAAGACGCAATTCCAGCGTCGTTTTTAAATTGTCTCTGACAGTCCGGTAATCGGCGGCACGCGCTTCGCGTAAGTAACTATCCAGGTAAACCCGATACACCTCGTCGCGCATCACTTGAGCGCCGACCGTGGTTTGATTGCCCAATTTTTCTTGATACAGCAAATCCGCCAAGCCGCGATAGGCATCCAGTTTGGCAGCTTGTTGCGCTTGTAACCAGCGTTGATTAACCGCCAACTTACCGCTATCGTCAAAACGGCTATAACCGGTAGCACGCAGAGTTTTGCCAACTGACGGCGACGGCGCCTCGGCACTTTTACCGCCCACGGACGCGCACCCCGTCGCGACTGCCATGATCAACAGCAAACAGATTGTCTTAAACGCTTTCATAACCCCTCCTCCTACTCGCCTAAGTCATCGACTACTTGGGCTTTTTCTTGAGGGCGGATGACAAATTATGCCCTTGAGCCAGTTGAAATTGCTTTCAGCAAATCGCGGCAAAAACTAACCGTGCGTCTTGTCGCCGGCCACTGACCAGAGTTTTTCCAGCTGATACAGTTCGCGGGCCTGACCGGTCATCACATGCACAATCACGTCACCCAAATCCAACAAAATCCAATCGGAACTTTGATCGCCTTCCATACCCAGCGGCTGCTGGCCCTGCTCCTTGACCTTTTCCATCACATAATCGCACAGCGATTTGGCGTGGCGGGACGAAGTACCGGTGGCGATGACCATATAATCGGTAATACTGGTTTTGCCACGCACATCGATAGTCTTGATGTTAAGGCCTTTGCGGTCGTCGAGCTCGGTTTCGACCAGCTTAAGTAATGCTTCTGTTTGCATTCAATTTCCTGTGTGATGAATGAGGGGTTGATATAAATGATGCCTGCGAATCAATTCGATGACCCGGTCGGGCAGTAAAAATTGTGGATCGCGCCCGACAGCCACCAGTTCGCGGATGGCGGTAGCGGAAATCGCCAGCGCGGTGACTTCCTGGAAGGTTAACAGTCCTGCATTCTGCCGGCTTAATTGGGCTCTGTCTTCGGCGATTCGCTGCTGCAAAAACGCCGATAGCGCCGATCCGGCATAGCCCGGTCGAGTCATCACCACGATGTGCGCATAATCGAATAAGCCTTGCCATTGATGCCAACGCTCCAAACCGGCAAAGGCATCGGCGCCGATAAACAACAGCAAAGGCGTATCGCCCATTTCGTTGCGTAAGGAATGCAGGGTATCGACCATATACGATGGCCCCGCCCTATCCAACTCGCGCCGATCAACGCTAAAGCCGCGAGTATCGGCGACGGCGGCTTCCAGCATTTGCAAACGCAGGTGCGCCGGCACGTCGGGTTCGTCTCGGTGTGCCGGCACCCGGCAAGGAATCAAGCGCAGCTGCTCCAATTCAAACAGCTCTTTCACTTCCAGCGCGGTGCGCAAATGGCCGTAATGGACCGGATTGAACGTGCCGCCGTAAACTCCGATCATTATTGGCGGATATGCCCGTCGCCCAGCACGATGAATTTCAACGAGGTCAGACCATGCAAGCCAACCGGACCGCGGGCGTGCAATTTATCGGTACTGATGCCAATCTCCGCACCCAAACCATATTCAAAGCCGTCGGCAAAACGGGTAGAAGCATTGACCATCACCGAGCTGGAATCCACCTCGCGCAAAAAGCGCCGCGCCAAGGTGTAATCCTCGGTGACGATGGCCTCGGTATGCGCGGAGCTATAGGTATTGATATGCGCTATCGCCTCGTCGATGTCCCCGACAATCTTAATGGATAAAATCGGCGCCAGATATTCGGTATGCCAGTCGTCTTCAGTCGCCCGTACAGCGTTTTTGATCAAGGAACAGGTTTTCAAGCAACCGCGCAGTTCCACATTTTTTGCTGTGTATTGTTCGGCCAGAATCGGCAACACCGTCGCAGCGATACTTTCCGCGACCAACAAAGTTTCCATCGCGTTACAGACGCCGTAGCGATGGGTTTTCGCGTTCATTGCAATCGCCACCGCTTTATCCAAGTCAGCTTTGCCGTCGATATACACATGGCAAATGCCGTCCAGATGTTTGATGACCGGAATGGTCGCTTCGGCGCTGATCCGTTCGATCAAACTTTTGCCGCCGCGCGGCACGATCACATCGACATAATCCTTCATCGTGATCAATTCTCCTACCGCCGCTCTATCGGTGGTTTCCACCACTTGCACTGCCTGCTGCGGCAAACCGGCTGCGGCCAAACCGCTGGCGATGCACACCGCAATCGCCCGATTGGAATGAATCGACTCTGAACCACCACGCAAAATACAGGCGTTGCCCGACTTCAAGCACAAGGCCGCCGCATCGACAGTAACGTTAGGCCGCGATTCGTAAATAATGCCGATCACGCCCAAGGGCACGCGCATCTGTCCGACCTGAATCCCGCTGGGCTGATAGTTAAGATTGGTAATTTCTCCGACCGGATCGGGCAGCGCGGCAACCTGCTTCAGGCCGTCTATCATCGCTTGGATACGGGCTGGTGTCAGTTCCAGACGATCCAGCGACGCCGGATCCATACCGTTCTGTTTGCCGGCTTCCAAGTCTTTGCGGTTTTCGCTGGCTATTTCGGCGCTACCGGCGGCGATAGCCTCGGCAATTTTCAATAACGCGCTATTTTTCCGCCCGCTCTCGGCCTTGCTGATCTCGCGGCCGGCCACTCTGGCCTGTTGCCCCAATTGCTGCATGTACTGTTTAACGTCCACAATTATCGACCCGATGAATTGGAAAAGCCGGCATTATAGCAAGCCGGGCCAAGTTACAACGAATGCGGCAAATTCAACGCCCTTTCCCGCCGTAAATTCGGCACTGCACGACAGAGCCCTTCCCATTGCCAAGCCAGAACCGAGCTCGTAGACTGCAACATTGGATTAACACCCACTTTATTCAAAGGTACCCTGAAATGAGTCAGCTTTTTTCGCCGTATTCCCTCGGCACGGTTACGCTGCCCAACCGTATCGTCATCGCGCCGATGTGCCAGTACTCGGCGACCAACGGCGAAGCCAGCGATTGGCATTTAATGCACCTGGGCAATTTGGCGATGTCCGGCGCCGGCTTGTTGATTATCGAAGCCACCGCCGTAGAACCGGAAGGCCGCATCTCGCCCGCCGATCTCGGCCTCTGGTCGGACGCAACCGAAGCCGCTTTGGCCAGGGTGTTAACTGCGGTGCGAAAATATTCGCAGATACCCATAGCGATTCAGCTGGCGCACGCCGGCCGCAAGGCTTCCACCGCCGCACCCTGGGACGGTGGCGGCCTGGTCAATATCGAACAGGGCGGTTGGCAAACCGTGGCACCGTCGGCACTGCCTTTTATGCCGGACGACCCCGCGCCGACCGCGCTCGATGCCAGCGGTTTGCAACGCATCGTGCAGGCCTTTGTATCGGCGGCCAAGCGCGCGCATAAACTGGGGCTTGACGCCATCGAGATACACGCCGCCCACGGCTATTTGCTGCACGAATTCCTCTCGCCCTTATCCAATCAGCGTGACGACGAATACGGCGGCTCGCTGGAAAAACGGATGCGTTTCCCGTTGGCGGTATTCGACGCGATGCGGGCTGCCGTACCTGTGCAAATGCCCATCGGCGTACGGATTTCCGCAACCGATTGGGTGGACGGCGGCTGGGACTTGGCGCAAAGCGTGATCTTTGCCAAAGCCTTGCAAGCACGCGGCTGCGCGTTTATCCACGTCTCCAGCGGCGGCCTGTCGCCTTTGCAAAAAATCCCAGTCGGCCCAAATTACCAAGTGCCATTGGCAGCAAGCATCCGCGCAGCAACCGGCCTGCCCACCATCGCCGTCGGCCTGATCACGGAAGCGGAAGACGCCGAAGCCATCGTCGCCAACGGCCAGGCTGATATGGTGGGTTTGGCGCGCGGCATACTTTACGATCCGCGCTGGCCCTGGCATGCCGCCGCCAAACTGGGGGCCCAAGTCGCAGCGCCACCGCAATACTGGCGTTGTCAGCCGCGCGAGCAAAAGGCTTTATTTGGCGACATTCGCTTTCGGCAGCGCTAAGACTTTGACTGGCTTAACCAAGTCAATCAGTCACATAATAAAGTCACCCATGCAGCTGTAGCCGGCTGTATTTCAACATTGGAGATTCATGCGTTTTTTAGGCACTTCAAACCCCGCTTTTCTAAAACTGTTAACGTTTCGCGTACTGATCGTGCTGGCCTATCAAATCGTGGCGATTGTGGTGGGTTGGCATATCTACGAACTGACGCACGACCCGCTGGCCTTGGGCCTGATAGGCCTGGCCGAAGTGATCCCGTATTTTTGCAGCGCGCTGTTCGCCGGTTACGCTGTCGATCATTACTCACGGCGCTGGTTTGCAATTTCAGCGTGTTTGCTGTTGTGCCTCAACGCCCTGACCTTGACCGCCATCGCGGCGCAATGGATTCCCGATAATCCGCTGGTATTGATGTACGGCTCCATAGCCGTCACCGGCTTGGCGCGGGCCTTTATCGGCCCGTCTTATAGCGCACTGTTCGCCCTGGTTTTGCAACGCGAACAGTATGCGCGCGCTGCCGGCCTAGGAAGCTCGGTGTTTCAGTTTGCTTTAGTCGCCGGCCCGGCACTGGGTGGAATTCTGGTCGGCTGGGCCGGCAAGACTGTGGCTTACGGCATTTCCGGTGGTTTATGCGTGCTGGCCGCGCTGGCTTTGCTGTCCATACGCATCAAGGAACCGCCGGCCGCGGAAAGCGCGCCCATTTTTACCAGCATCGCCGAAGGCCTGCGCTTTGTATTCGGCAATCAGATTATTTTGGGCGCGCAGTCGCTGGATATGTTCGCGGTATTGTTTGGCGGCGCGGTAGCCATGCTGCCGGCCTTCATTCACGACATATTTCATTACGGCCCGGAAGGCCTGGGGATTTTACGTGCGGCACCCGCCGTCGGCGCGGTGATGACCGGCTTGTTTCTGGCCCGGTATCCACTTAACAAGCACGCCGGACGCTGGTTGCTGATCGCCGTAGCCGGCTTTGGCTTGTGCATGATCGGCTTTGCGCTTTCGACCAGTTTTTGGGTAGCAGGCCTGGCTTTACTATTGTCCGGAATTTGCGACGGAGTATCGGTGGTGATGCGTACCACCATCATGCAATTGGCCACGCCGGATACCATGCGCGGCAGAGTCGCGGCGATCAACGGCATATTCATCGGCTCGTCTAACGAACTCGGCGCGTTCGAATCCGGGGTTGCCGCTCGGCTGCTGGGCTTGGTGCCGTCAGTAGTGTTTGGCGGAGGCATGACGCTGTTGGTAGTGGCGGTTACGGCTAAATGCGCGCCTAAACTACGCAGGCTGGAGCTTAATCAGCTCCAGTAATCTTCGTGTCAATTGCCCAAAACAGCGGTTTTATTCAGACTTTTTTCCGCGCATCAGTAAAAAACCTGCGCCAATAGTGGCTACCACTAAAACCACCATTAAGATCGGATGCTGATAAAACATGTCAAAAAATGCACCGGTGCTTTGCGATGTACCTCTGTAATACGGACCCATAATTTCTCCCCTATTTTTGCTTAATTGTCAGCTCTTTAGGCGGATAAGCTGATTCAAGTTAAAGAATTTACCTTGCAATTCAAGCTTGTCCAATTTTATTAGCCCGACTACCTACCAAACCTATCGCCACACTATTCGCGTGCCCTTAAATTGAGCCACCTCGGCAGACTCAGGGCGAATGGGTTAAGCATCGATTCAAAAATTCCAGTGATGCACTAAAATTTAGTCTGGCTACATAAACTTCGACCGGCCAAGAATAAACAAGCCCTTCCCTTATTCTGCGTATAGAAATTATTCGAATCGCCTGGTTAAAATGGGAATAACAATAAACGTAGCCAAACCGCTGATGCCCCTTTTGCATTAGCATCAGGAGCTATCCCATGCCGCCGTTCGTCCAACATCGCACACTCAGAATTCTGCTGTCGATGGTCATTCCGATTTGCGGTGCAGTCTTCCAATATCATCTGTGGGACATCCTAAAACCGACCATCTGGATTTTTCTGTACCCTTCTGTATTTTTAAGCGCCGCCGTGGGTGGTCTGGTCGGCGGCTTGCTGGCTACGCTGATAGCGGTGGCATTAGCCGATTTTCTGTTTATCCCGCCAAGCTTTACCTTTTACATTGCAGAAACTCGCAGCATCTATTCGATGTGTATATTTTTCTCGATGGGCATACTGTTCAGCATTGTCTTCGAGCAACTGCATCTCTCTCTGCTAGCAGTCAAACGTTTGTCAAGTTTTGAAGTCAATAGCTATTCACAGCGGCTGGACCAAGCGCTCAGTGTTGCCGACGCTGGCATCTGGGAATGGCACGTCCCCAGCGGCGAAGTGTTTTGGAGCGAGAGCTTATGGCGGCTCTACGGTCTTAAAAAAAATAGTTGCCAGGCCTCCTACGACAACTGGCTAAGCACCATCGCCGAAGAAGACAGAGCGACAACACACGAAGCAATGGACCAAGCACTCAAACAAAAAGCCGACGTCCTGTTAGAGTGGCGAGTGCATTCCAAGCTGGACGGCCACACCCACTATTTGCTGTCGCGCGGCCAGCCGCTGTTGGACGAGCACGGAGAACTCCTGCTTTATCGCGGCGTGGTGATCGACATCACTGACCGCAAACAATCGGAACACGTACTACAGCAACTCACGCAAGAACTCGAAGATAAAGTCGAAGCAAGGACCAAAGAATTTTTCGATCTATACAACCAAGCGCCCTGCGGTTACCACTCGTTGTCGCCCGAGGGAACGATTTTACGGGTCAATCAAACCGAGCTGGATCTTTTGGGCTATACCAGCGATGAGTATTTAGGCCACCCGATCACCGAGTTCATGACACCCGACAGCCGAAAGCTATTCGAAAGTCACTTTCCGGAGTTTATGCGTACCGGTCACGTGCGTGATCTGGAGTTCGATTTTTTTTGCAAGGACGGTAGTATCCGGCCATTTCTGGTTAACGCCGATTTGATCCGGAATGCTCAAGGCGAGGCCCAGTACTCGACCAGCACCTTGGTGGATGACCGCGAACGTAAAGCCCGCGAACAAAAGCTCCAGGACCTGAACAAATTTCTCAACGAAGTATTAGAAGTGCTGCCCTTCGGTGTGGTGGTCTACGACGAGTCGTATAAAGCCGTTTTCCGTAACAGCTTGTTTGGCAAACTTTTAAGTTATCCCTCCGAGCTGTGCAAAAAAGAACCTCTGTATTTTGCCGATGCCATTCGCTTCAATTTTGACCGGGGCGACTATCCGAATCGAACTTTTGATGACGTCCTAAACGGCTTCATCGATATGATGGCAGCGCGCGAAACCGTGTGTTTTGAACGCCAGCAAGCCAATGGCATTTATTTGGAGATTTGCGGCCAACCCATCAGTAATGGCTGGACCTTACTGACTTACACGGACATCACCCCGCACCGCTTAGCCGAACAATCGCTGGAAACCGCTCGCGGCGCAGCCGAGGCCGCCACCCGCGCCAAAAGTGCATTCCTGGCCAACATGAGCCACGAGATTCGCACCCCGATGAACGCCATACTGGGCTTGGCATATCTGCTGGAAAAAAGCGAATTGCCGGGCGATGCTAACCATTTGGTCAGCAAGATTCGCATGGCCGGACGTTCGCTGTTGGGCATCATCAACGATATTCTGGACTTTTCCAAAATTGAATCGGACAAGCTGGAAATCGAACACGCACCGTTTCGCCTGGGAGATGTGCTGGATAATTTATCGACCATTATGTCCACGAACGCCGGCGAAAAAGAACTGGAACTGATCATCGCCCAGCCACCCAGCAAAACCAAACAACTTTATGGTGACGCGCTGCGGCTAGAACAGGTGTTGATTAACCTGACCAGCAATGCGATTAAATTCACCGAGCAAGGTCATGTGGAACTAGCGATCGCAGTGACCGCCGAAGACGACCAGCAGATAACCTTGAGATTTGCAGTTCGCGACACCGGCATCGGCATTCCGGCGGACATACAGCAGGACATTTTTTCGCCATTTTCTCAAGCCGACAGTTCGACGAGCCGTCGATTTGGTGGCACCGGCTTGGGCTTGAGTATATGCCGACGTTTAATTGCGGCTATGGGCGGCGAATTGCAGGTCACCAGCATCCCGGGCAGCGGCAGCGAGTTTTGGTTTAACTTGACGTTTAAACGCGGCCAAGACGTTTGGCTGGCCGCACCGGACATGGCGAATCTCCCGGTATTGGTGGCGCACGGTAATCCAATCGCCCGCGAAGTGTTGGCAGATATTGTGGCCGGATTGGGCTGGAACGCAACAGCGGTCGGTTCGGGCTCGGCCGCCCTTCAACATATCCAAAGCCGCTTGCTGGCGCGAGAGCCCAATCAAGTTCTGCTATTGGACTACAAAACCCCGGGCATGGACGGCTTCACCGTCGCCAATAAAATCCGCAACGAACTCAAGGACCATCACGACCCAATTATCATTATGGTCACCGCTCACGCTAGTAACGCCCTGCAGACTCACAGCGACATGCGCCACGTAGACGCCTTACTGACCAAGCCGGTCACCGCTTCGGCACTGTATAACACGGTGGCACGCGCATTACGGGTGCGCCAAGGCGGCGAGCCGCTTAGACCTAAACATGCCCAGCAGCGCCTTGCCGGCTTACGCATCTTGGTGGTGGATGACAGCGACATCAATCGTGAGGTAGCACAACGTATTCTGGAAGGCGAAGGCGCGCATGTCGAACTGGCCCATCACGGTCGCCAGGCCCTTGAATGGCTGGAAGCGCATGAGAACGGGATCGATATTGTACTGATGGATGTGCAGATGCCGATCATGAACGGTTACGAAGCCACCCAGCGCATCCGCCGTATGCCGGCCTTGGCCGATCTGCCCATCGTGGCACTGACCGCCGGCGCGTTTATGGAACAACAAGAGTTGGCACAAGCAGCAGGCATGACCGGCTTTATTGCCAAACCGTTTGATGTGGATGCCGCCATCGCCTTGATTATCAAGTTGACCGGCGGAACTCGTCAAATTGCGCCGATGTATAAACCCCATCTTGCCATACAGCCCAATACTTCAGATCTCGAGCTACCGAGTTTGGACGTCGAACGCGGCCTAAAACTTTTCCCGGATGTAAGTACTTACCAACAATATTTACGTAAGTTTGCCCGGGATTACGCCGACAGCATACACACTATCAAATTCGCGGACACCGCTGAAGCACGGGCGTTTCTTCATAAGCTGAAGGGTGTTGCGACCACCCTGGCCCTACTAGAACTTGGCAAACAAGCGGCAGAAGTCGAACAGCAGCTAGTCAGGGGCGCGGAAATGACTGGACCCTTGCGAATTTTAAAGTCTGCTTTAGACAAAGCACTGGATTCGATTGCTGAATATGCCCCCGACAAACACGTTGTAGACAACACCCAAGCAAAAACGATAGACCGGCAACAACTGACAGCACTCCTTGCGCAGATGCTAGCTATATTGGCAAACGATGACATGGTGGAATTTAGGCCGCTGCTGCTTGAACTTGATAAGACGGTCGGACCTACTAGCTTTGAACCGTTAAACCGAGCCATCGAGAACTACGATTTTCGAACTGCGGAAGCTGAAGTCAGGACACTTGCAGCTGAACATTCTATTACTCTGTGAGCATTGCCATGCCTAACGGTCCTATCTTAATTATTGACGACGAGCCGCAGAATCTGCGGGTGCTGGAGCAAATCTTAGCAGGCAAATATAAGTTGGTGTTTGCTCGCAACGGCCATGAGGCGCTGGCGGCTACACGTAAATTTCGACCGTCTCTGATTTTATTGGATATTCAACTGCCGGATATGGACGGTTATACGGTGTGTCGGCAGTTAAAAGCTGATCCGCTTACCGAAAGCATTCCGGTGATCTTTATCACGAGTTTGGCGGATGCCGATGATGAAGTCACTGGTTTTGAGGCCGGCGCGGTGGACTACATCGTTAAACCGGTTTCATCACCGACAGTAAGGGCGCGCGTACAAACCCACCTGTCCTTGGTACGCGCGATCCATCTGGAAAAAAGTCATCGCGACGCCATCTACATGCTCGGTGAAGCCGGCCATTACAATGACAACGATACCGGGGTGCATATCTGGCGCATGGCGGATTATGCGGGCGCCTTGGCACGTGCCCTAGGCTGGGGAGAAGAACAATGCCGGCTCATCGAATTGGCGGCCCCGATGCACGACACCGGCAAAATAGGCATCCCGGATGCGATTCTGAAGAAATCCGGCGCATTGGATGCCAGTGAATGGATCATCATGAAAACCCACCCCAGAATCGGCTACGACATCCTTAGCAAAAGCGATGCACCGGTCTTTAAGATGGCAGCGGAGATTGCCTTACACCATCATGAGCATTGGGATGGCAGTGGTTATCCCGATGGACTGGCTGGCGAGTTAATTCCCGAATCGGCGCGTATCGCAGCCTTAGTCGATGTGTTCGACGCGCTGACGATGAAACGTCCATACAAAGAAGCTTGGCCTAACGAGCAAGCAATAGCCACCATTCAAGCAGAAAGCGGCAGCCATTTTCAACCAGCGATGATCGAGGTCTTTATTGCCGTTCTACCCGAGATATTAGCGATTCAAGCCAAATGGTCCGAATGCGAGGCCACGTCCAGGGTGTGATAACTGCGCATTTATCGATCTGCGAACTGACCAAACGGGTATTGTCATTGAAATGAGAAATTATCACCTCGCCAAGGGTTGTCTAGATCCGAAAGCTTCAAAAAATCCAGTGTCAGGCACATCCCAATAGTCTGGATTGACTTCCCGGTTTGGGACTCCAGCATTCTCTGGAATGACGGCATACTTGAAATATTCTTATAATCAGGAAGATTTAGCTGAAATGCGTCATTCACACAACCGATGTTATTGGATAAAAGGACCTATATGGCATTGCCGGACCCGTCACTGCAAAGCAGGAATTTGCCTTTGGATTTTTTTAGAGGTTTGGCGTTGATGGTGATTTTTATTAACCACATGCCGGATAACCCCTGGTTTTGGTATACCCCTTCTCGATTCGGCCTCAGCGATGCGGCGGAGGTTTTCGTGTTTTCATCCGGCTTTGCCTCCGCACTAGCCTATGGCCGCTGTTTCCAGCGTGCAGGGTTGTGGCTGGGAGTGATTCGAATCTTGCATCGCTGCTCGCAAATATACAGCGCGCATCTGGCTTCTTTTGTACTGCTGGCTGTGGTTTGCGTCGTTGGTAATCGCTGGGTGCCGGAAATGGATGATATTCAACGCCTGAGTATTGCCTATTTTTTCGACGCCACCCAACAAGCGCTGTATGACTTGTTCACCTTGGCATATGTACCCAATTATTTCGACATCCTGCCCATGTATCTGGTGATGATGTTATGGCTGCCGATATTCTGGGCGCTGTCTCGTTTACATGTCGGCGTGGCACTAGCGAGTTCGGTAGCGCTGTATTGGGCAAGTTTTCACTTCGGCTGGGAATTGAGCGCAGATCCGGCGAGCGGTCGCGCCTGGTATTTCAACCCCTACAACTGGCAATTGATGTTTTTTACCGGTTACGCATTTGGCGCAGGCTGGGCCAGAGTGAACCTAAAATACAGTTGGCTGTTGTTGGTTTGTCTGGCGTTCATCCTGGTTTCGATTCCTTTGGAGCATGCAGCGACGTATACCCGAATTGAGTTCTGGGGCAATCTTCGCGCAACCTTGGCGCCCTGGCTCGACAAAAGTCACTTGGGAGTGTTGCGTTGGCTGCATTTACTGGCATTGGCTTATGTCATGTATCGCTTGTGCGACTGGCGATCTCAGTGGCTAAATTGGACGCTGCCGCGCGCCGTTGTCATCATGGGCCAGCAATCGTTACCGATTTTCCTTTGTTCCATGGTGCTTTCTTATGCCGGCGGCATCTGGCTGGACCAACTTGGCCGCGACGAATGGTCGGCAGCAGCCTTAGTCAATCTAAGCGGCATCGGGCTAATGTTGCTGGCCGGTCAACTCATGGCTTGGCTGGACACCAAACCCTGGAAGCCTTCCCCGGAAAGATTGGCGCAAAACGATAGCAATCGCTATTCCGCACTATTGACTCCCGATTATCGCTTGAGCAACCAAGTATTGGCACTGCCCTGTTTGATCGGCTTGGCCGCGCTGCCTGCGGTGTTGACCAATCCACAACATGTCGGCGAAGAGGTCACACCCGACCTAGTCGTTCAAGTACACGAAACCGATACCGAGGCTTTACAGCCTGTGGGGGCGTTGTTACCAGAAACCGCCACCGACAAGATGATCGACAGCCGGCAACAGCTGTAACGGATTTTAAGGCCGCGGAAGCATAAGCGGTTCATCGGTTTTTCTGGCAGTTGCCGCTGAGTCTTTTATCTCCCGTGCGATTGAAAAACCGTCACCCGCGCCCGGCTTAGCACAACAGCAGGGACGCCGCTGACATCCGCCAATCGCCTGGTACATTTGGCTAACGGTGATGTAGAAACATCACCCGTGAAATCGGAACCATGCAGATGGATAATCATATGAAAGAGTTAAACAAGGGTTTGTTCGGTTTGATTGGCAGCGCATTGTTTTTCCTGCCCACGCCGGCAATCGCTGAGACCTTATCCCAAGCGCTGGATTTGAGCGGGCATTGGGTCGGATATTTGTGTGTGGGCCTGTTTGCAGTCGCTTATCTACTTGTAGTGCTGGAAGAAGTCTTGGAATTACGCAAATCCAAGCCGATGATGTTGGCGGCGGCATTGATTTGGGTGGCAATTGCTCTGGTTTATAAGGATCAAGGCTTGTCGTCGGTCGCGGAAACGGCGATTCGGCACGATGTGTTGGATTATGGCGAGTTGTTGCTATTCCTGATCGTCTCGATTGCTTACATCAATGCCATGGAGGAGAGACGGGTTTTTGATAGCCTGCGGGCTTGGCTGGTTAACAAAGGTTTGAGTTATCGCCAACTGTTTTGGGTAACGGGAGTCCTAGCTTTTCTGATCTCCTCGGTATCCAATAATATGACTACTGCAATGTTGATGTGCGCAGTGGTCATGGCGGTCGGCAAGGATAATCCCAAATTTGTTGGCATTGCCTGTGTCAATACTGTGGTAGCCGCCAATGCCGGCGGCGCGTTTTGCCCCTTTGGCGACATCACCACTTTGATGGTCTGGCAAAAAGGCATCATCGAGTTCTGGGCATTCTTCACGTTGTTTGTGCCATCGGTGCTTAACTTCCTGATTCCCGCTGCCATCATGCATTTTGCCATTCCGAAAACTCAGCCAAGCCCTCTTCATGCCCAGGTTGTCACACGTCGCGGCGCCAAACGTATCGTGGTGTTATTCCTGCTCACGGTGCTCACGGCAGTTGGCTTTCAGAATAGCCTGCACATGCCGGCTGCGGTGGGCATGATGGCTGGTCTGACCTATCTGCAATTGTTCGGCTATTTTCTGCATATTACCCACCGCGACGAACCGGAACTGGGCCTTGACCCGATGTCCGGCGAGGAAAACCCCGCTGCCGACGACGAGGACAGTATGCGCTTCGACGTCTTTCATCATTTGGCGCGCATGGAATGGGATACCTTGCTGTTTTTCTACGGCGTGGTGCTGTGTGTGGGTGGTATGAAGTTTCTCGGCTATTTACGCCATTTATCAGAGTTTCTGTACGGCGAACTCGGCGCAACGCCTGCCAATGTCTTAGTTGGCCTGATCTCGGCCTTGATCGACAACATTCCGGTAATGTTTGCAATCTTAGCCATGCGCCCCGAGATGTCGGAAGGTCAATGGCTGCTGGTCACGCTGACGGCGGGTGTTGGCGGCAGTTTGTTGTCGGTCGGCTCGGCAGCAGGCGTGGCGCTTATGGGCCAAGCCAAGGGCATTTACACCTTCATGACTCATCTGAAATGGACGCCGGTGATTGCCCTAGGGTATTTGGGCAGCGTGGCTGCGCACTTTTTAATAAATTCCGCGCTTTTTTAGGTGAAGCGTATCCGGCAAGTATGCTGGATACACGAGGCTTATCCACCTAAAGTTCCGCATGTGCTTAGGTGTTGATTAGCTGATTCGTGGTCATAATGGGCAAGAACTAGCCCAACTATCCGTCCAAGCGAGACAGCCGCATAGGTTCTTTCATCGTAAAGGCCACCAGCATCGATACGGCCGCGCATGCGCTAACGTAGTATGCAAACCATTCCGCGTGTCCCAGGCTTTTCAGCCAAAGAGCCAGATACTCGGCGGTGCCGCCGAATATCGCTACGGTCAAGGCATAGGGAAACCCCACCCCCAAGGCCCGAATATGCACCGGAAACAGCTCGGCTTTGACGATGGCGTTAACTGACGAATAGCCCGAGACAATCAGCAATGCACAAACATACCAACCCAACGCCGAAGCCATGGTTTGCGCGTGGCCCAATAGATCAAGCAATGGCGCCGTAAACAGGGTTGCACCGGCGCCAAAGGCAATCAGCATCGTACGGCGGCCGAGGTAATCCGAAATTAATCCGAACAACGGCTGCAGCAACATGAACACGATCAAGGCCAGCGTGCAGATTGTGGTGGCATCGTCCTTGCTAAAGCCGGTGGTGTTGACCAGATACTTTTGCATGTAGACAGTAAAGGTGTAATACGACAAGGTCCCGCCGGCGGTCAAAGCCACCACCGTCATTACCGGTTTGGGATAGTTTAGCAGTTCCCGTAGCTGGGCGCGTTGGCCGGGAAAAGTCTGTTGTTCAACAAAAGCCGTGGTCTCGGCCATGTTGCCGCGTAAGCCCATCGCCACCACCGCCAGCAAGCCGCCAACGATAAAGCCGATACGCCAACCCCAATCATGCAGCTCTGCGCTGCTCAACAGGCATTTTTGCAAGAGCATCAATAAACCCAGGGCCAGAATTTGCCCCAAGACGATGGTGACGTATTGAAAACTGGAGTAATAGCCGCGCCGCTCGGGTGCGGCCATTTCGCTTAGATAAGTGGCGGAGCTGCCGTATTCGCCGCCGATACTAAAGCCCTGCAACATGCGGGCGAACAATAACAAGGCCGGCGCCCACATACCAATTACCGCATAGCCCGGCGTGCAAGCGATGATTAAGGATCCTAAACACATCAAGCTGACCGAAAGCAGCAAAGCGCTTTTGCGGCCTTTGCGGTCTGCCAGACTGCCGAGCAACCATCCGCCCAAAGGCCGAAAAATAAAGCCCACCGCAAATATCGCCGCATTATTCAACAACTGGGCAGTTTGGTCGGCTTCCGGAAAAAAAGCCGGGGCAAAGTACAAGGCAAACGCCGCGTAAATGGCCCAATCAAAATATTCCACCAGATTGCCAACCGAGCCGCTGAAAATATTGAACAGCCGCCTTGTTTCCGAGTAAGGGTCATTGGAATGAGACATGTCGTTTAAGCCGATGAGTTTTTGCACATCTTAACTTACGCCCCCCGTTGAACCACACCCATTTCGATGGCGTGTAACAGGGCCGATCCATACCTCAACGGCGGGGCCAATGGGATTTAGATGATTTCACGCATTCTCAAACAAAATACGCCAAATCACGCATTTTAGACATCCGGTTTCGAAGCGGCGCACTCCTCGGCTCGACCATGCGCATGAGCGTGAGCAACTGTAAGAAAATGATTTTATTTATTTTTTCAAAACCCCAAACAGACAAGCCGCCTAAATTAACGACTTCGGAGCAGTTCTTGCTTAGTTTTGAGTTTGCAAAAAAAGCCGGGCCGCTAGGCCGAAGGCATTAACGGCAAAGCGTAAGACCTTTTGTAAACTGGGCATGTAAAACTAAATCGATGAGCACAGAGTGTATTGACGACGGCCAACAAGACCTCACCCGCCTGTATCAGGACCACCACCCCTGGCTGCTGCAATGGTTGGAAAAACGGGTGCAGGACCGCCTGCAGGCGGAAGATCATGCCCAAGATACATTTCTGCGCGTCATCGCCGCAAAAGACACACCAAGTCTCAACGAACCCCGTGCCTACCTGACCACCATCGCCAAACGCCTGCTGATCAATCACTGGCGGCGCAACAGCATTGAACAGGCTTACCTGGCGAGACTCGCGGCCTATCCCGAGGAGCGGGTCATTTCGGCGGAGGATAGCGCCATCGTGCTCGAAGTCTTGCGGGAAATCGACGAATTACTCAATCAACTACCGGCAAAAGTGCGTAAGGCCTTTTTGTTGGCGCAACTCGACGACCTCTCCTATGCCGAAATCGGTCGGCAATTAGGCGTCAGTGACCGCATGGTCAGAAAATACGTGGCACAAGCCATGTTTCAGTGCTTAAGTGCAGGCTTTTAATCCCAGATGCAACAAAAACGCCCCCTGGAAATCGACCCGCGCATTCTGGCTGAAGCAGCCGAGTGGTTTGCGTTATTCCGATCCGGACGAGTGCAAGCCAATGAATCCGCGCAATGGCAAGCCTGGTTAGCCGCACATCCCGACCATCAAACCGCTTGGTCCAGAGTAGAATTTCATATCGAGCGCTTTAAAGCGCTGCCACCCAAAGCCGCTTTAGCCGCCTTGACGGCGCCGGATTTGCAGCGCAGACGCGCTATCAAACATTTGGTATTGCTCGGCGGCGTCGGCTTGGCGAGCTGGCAGTTTTCACGTGCCGGCTATTGGCAAGCCTGGACGGCGGATTACCATGTCGCCCAAGGCCAAATCCAAACGATCACTTTGGCGGACGGCTCGACAGTGGTGCTGGACAGCGGCAGCGCCTTGAACGTGGCATTCGGCGCTGATTTGCGGCGCTTGCAACTGGTCTCCGGGGAAATTTATATCGAGACCGCCAAGGATAACGCAGGTTGGCAGCGCCCCTTTGTGGTCGATACCCAGGATGGCCGGATTCGGGCGCTGGGCACCCGTTTTAGTGTCAGCCAACAAGCCGACCGCAGCGAGGTCACGGTATTTGCCGACAGCGTGGAAATCCAGCCAGCCCATCCTATCAGCCCTAAACAGCAGCTACATGCCGGACAAAATACCCGGTTTGCAGCTGATCGCATCGAACCCATACAGCCAAACAAACTCGACAAACCCGCCTGGACCCAGGGCGTCATCGTCGCTGACGACATCCCGCTCAGCGAGTTTCTGCTACAACTGAATCGTTACCGGCAAGGTTACGTCACCTGCGCCCCGGAAATTGCCGACATGCGCATCATCGGCTCCTTCCCGCTCAAGGATACCGACAAAATCCTGGCTTCGTTGGCTACCAACTTGCCGGTCAAGATAACAAACCCATTGCCGCTCTGGGTTAAAGTCCTGCCGCGCTAAGCGCGCCAGACAACTTAACATCGCTATACACCGAGTATTAGTTGACTGCACCTTGCTTGAGAAAATACCATACATCGTATGGCATACAGGCAAAAACAAGTATATTTCTCTCCTGAAAAAAACGCTTTGCTAAAAGCGGAAAGAGGGATTGGTTTTGAGGATGTCTTATTAGCCATTGAAATGGGACATGTACTCGATGATTTGGCGCATCCAAATTCTGAAAAATATCCCAATCAATCGGTTTTTATCATCTTAATCGCCATAAAAAATTATGTTTACATCGTGCCTTACGTTGAAGAAGAGAACAGCATTTTTTTAAAGACGATTATCCCTTCCCGAAAAATGAATAAACGTTACAACAAGGCGGCAAATGATGACTAAGCTAAATTTAGATGCTTTTGAACAAGACATTCTCGATAGTGTTGAAAACGATGAATGGCGCAGTAAAGGCAATATTCAGGAGCGCCTGGTAGAACTGCAAGATTTTTTGAAACACGAAAAGAAAAAATCAGTTTCCATCAGACTTTCTGAAAACGATCTTTATGCGTTAAAGAAAAAGGGACTGGAAAATGGCGTGCCGTATCAAAATATTATTCAAATTTTGGTGCACCAATATACGTCTAACAAAATCCATCTTGATGTTTCATGAGTGAGTTACTTCCCATCTCCTCAATCGACTTGGCCGTTCCCTGATAAGCCAGCTACATCATCCTGTCACGCATTTCGAAATGATCCTATCGTCTCGGTAATCGCTCCCAGCATCGCCCCACCTCCTGCAAATCAAGCTTACGTAGCGTGGCTCAAGGGCATGTTGGGGTGAGGCACGAACCCCAACACTTTCGATCAGTTTAGCTTTTATCGGTTGCTGATGGCTTTATGGGTCGCGGTGTCTCGCTTTCATGGTTAGCGGGTGGCTCAACGGTTGTCGTGTTGGGGTTCGAGGCGCACTCCACCCTACGCATTTACACCAAAAACTCAATTTTTTTACAAAAAAACAAATACTTAAAAAATATTTCAAATTTTTTCAATTTCCAGTTCCGCTTTTTCAGTCTCGATTGACATAGGTGATGAGAACCGCATTTTTTACAGGAGATAAAACCGATGTCATCGACGCTACACACCAGCAAATCGAGCTTGGCACCCTCGCGATTGCACTTAGCCATACAAGGCATTCTACTGGCCTCCGCATTAACCCTATCCGCTCCCGTCCATGCGGAAAGCAGTAACGGCCACGCCAGCATTAAGCGCAGCTACCATATTGGCGGCGGCTCGTTGAGTCAGGCCTTAAGGCAGTTTGCGACTAGCTCCGGCTTACTATTTTCAGCGGAAGCCACGTTGACCGACGGCAAAACCACTAGCGGGCTGGATGGCGAGTACACCATCGAAGAAGGCTTTAGAAAACTGCTGGCGGGTAGCGGTTTGACGTACAGCTTTACCGGTGAGGACTCGGTGGCTATCAAGGTGGTGGATTCGGGGAGTAATGCGGCATCGACTTTGCCGGCGGTGACGGTTTTGGGGAAGGCGGTTTATGACTCGACCGATCCCTACAACCCTGATTACAACCGATCTCACGCATCCACGGCAACCAAGACAGATACGCCGATCATGGAAACGCCGATGTCTATCAAGGTTGTACCTAGAGCTGTGATGGATGATCAGCAAATTGTCGTATTTGACGACGCAGTTATCCGGAATGTAAGCGGCGTACAGCGCAATTTCGACTTCGGCGATTTGTACCAAGGCTTTATTGTTCGTGGCTTTAGTTTAGGAGCGAACATTTACCGGGATGGTCTCAGGCAAAACACGGGCTACTTCGAGCCTGCTGGCATGGAGCGGGTTGAGGTTCTAAAAGGAGCAGCGGCCATGCTTTATGGTCGTACCCAGCCCGGAGGTTTGGTTAATTACGTTACCAAGAAACCACTGGATAAAGCGCATTACTCTCTGCAACAACAGTTCGGTTCTTACGACTTATATCGCACAACGGCGGACGCGACAGGCCCAATTGACGACGGTAAATCATTGCTATACCGTTTAAATATTGCCTATTCGAGCAACAACTCATTCCGCAATTACAACGAGAACGAGCGGATTTATGTCGCCCCATCTTTGACTTGGCGCCTTTCCGATCAAACCGAGATGACGGTGCAGCTCGAACACCAACATGACGACTATGTGATGGATTTTGGTATTCCTGCCGTCGGTAACCGTCCTGCGCAGGTTCCCAAAAGTTTTTTTGTCGGCGATGCGGCGGTTAACAATAGCTCCATGGATAGCAATCAAATCGCCACCATCATTTCGCATCGCTTCAATGACCACTGGAAGATAGAACACAAATTCAATTGGCATGAATGGACACACGAATTCAACTCGATTTTCCCGGCGGGCAGCATCAATGCCGACAAGCAAACGATCAATCGAGCCTTGATGACGGGGCCAACAGACAGGGAAAGTTTTGCCACCAATCTGGATATTTCAGGCGAATTCGACACCTTCGGCCTAAAGCATAAGCTCTTGATAGGGGGCGATTACTTTAAGCTTACCACCGATACCTATGACAACCATTGGACCTATGGTGTGATACCGGCGCTGGATATTTTTAATCCTAATAATCACATGCTGGATGCCAATGCGATCAACGTCGTACCAAACGACTTCTGGTGGCAGGAAAAAGATCAATGGTATGGTGTTTACGCACAGGACCAAATCACCCTATGGGATAAATTGCATTTCTTGGTCGGCGCGCGTTACGACATCCTGGACTATGGTACCGGTTGTTGCTCGGAGCCAATCAGTATTGATGATAGAGAAGACAACCGATTGAATCCCCGATTCGGTATCGTTTATCAACCGTGGGAATGGCTATCCGTGTTCGGCAATTACGTGGAATCCATCGGTACCAATAACGGCTTAACCCCCACCAAAACGGTCAATAAGCCGGAAGTTGGCATTCAATATGAAATTGGATTTAAGACCGAGTTTTTCGACGGCCGTTTGTCGTCCAATCTCGCCTACTACCATTTAACCAAGGAAAACATGTTGACCGGCGTGCCGGGCCTGCCCTATAGAATTCCTGTTGGCGAGGCAAGAAGCCAGGGGATAGAGCTTGACCTGACCGGCGAGCTCACCGATTACTTGAGCCTGCTCGGCACTTATGCCTATACCGATGCGATCTTTACTAAAGACAATGACTTTGCACCCTGGGGGGTGACATCCAAACAAGGGAATCGTTTACCCAATGTCCCAGAACACTCAGGCAGCTTGTGGCTGACCTTTCATCCTGACGAGCGCTTTAAAATCGGTGCCGGTATGTTTGCCCAAGGCCAGCGCGCCGGCAACAATGATAATACCTATGAATTGCCCGGCTTTGTGCGCGTGGATGCCATGGTGTCTTATAACTGGAAAATCGGCGGTTCGAAGTTGACCACTCAATTCAATGTCAACAATTTATTGGATAAGGATTATTTCCGGGGTTCACGGGTGCAGGATAGCACTGGAGCCTTGCCGGGAGAACCTATCTCATTTATCGGATCATTACGATTGGATTACTAGCTTCAAAATCATCTGTTTGCTCGTTTACCACTCGCGCTGGCTAGGGCCGTAGGTTGGCTTGAAATAACGAACCCCAACATTTTTGACCTGTTAGCCCCCTGACTACCATTGACCCTAATATCTCTCTTCCATGGTCGGTTGGCGGCTGGGCGCTTGTCGTGTTGGGGTTCGTCCAAAAGGGATTATTTTTAAATCATTGCCGCGTTGCCGATGACTTGCGCTCCAGCCGAATGGATTTGTTCGGCGCGCACAAGTGCTGAGGCACAGTTTTAAAAGCGGTAAATTTTTTGATACAAGTCGATGAACAACCATTACCCGCCCTTAACTGCCGCCTACATCCGCTACCAAACCGAGCTACAACAATTTCTGTGGCGCCAGGTCAATTGCCGGGAAGCGGCGGCGGACTTGCTACAAGATACCTATCTGCATATCGCTGAATATCCAGAGCAAAAACAAATCACCAACCAAAGGGCATTTTTATACCGGGTGGCCGGTAATCTGGCCTTGGATTATTTGCGCAGCCGAGCCCGGCAACAAGCGCGGGACGGCGGTACTTTGGACGAGGACTGGCTCTGCCCTTCTCCCCAACCTGAGCGGTTTGTGCAGAGCGAGCAACAATGGTTGGCAATAGAAAATTGGCTCCATAGCATACCGTTACTCAACCGACAGATTTTGTGGCTGCGCCGTTTGGACGGCAAACACCAGCGGCAAATCGCAGCGGAACTTTGCGTTTCGGAACGTCAAGTCGAACACATCTTGTACCGAACCGGAAAATTGCTGGCAGGAGCCCGCCTGGACGATTATTGATATCTATCGGGTATGAGATTTCACTTACTCCGACAAGAAAATAAGTCATATGCCACGATTTTTCTTAAAAATTGCATGCCAGCACTGGGTGCGTTGTCAAAACATCGGCTAGATTAGCGTTTTAGTCATAAGCTAACCGCATGAATACATTGGGATTTTACGAATAACACCTGCCATGAAAAAACCCGAAGCCAGTTAAATGGAATATTTTTTGCTGCCCGACAAGGTTTTCTACCCAAAAAACCAACCCGATTGACCGCATCAAGCCTGCCTCGATCAAAAACGCATGAATACATTACTGGACAAACTATTCCGCAGACACGGCAAGGAGCTTCTGGCATTTGCTGAACGCCAAAGCAATGTCACAATCGCGGAAGATATTACCCAGGAAGCTTTTTTGCGATTAATGCAGCATCCCAATCTGCCGGCCATCGAAAACCACCGGGCCTATTTGTTCAAAACCGCCGCCAATCTCAGCAAAAACGCCTACGATCACGAACAGGTCAGGTTGCGGTATACGCCAGACGAACCGGTAGAGCTGGAGCAACTGGTTTGCCCACTGCCTGCGCCGGAAACGACGGTCGCAATCCAGCAGCAACTGGAGCGTTTTCTATCGGTTTTGCTGCAACTGCCTGAAGTCGTGCAGCATGCCTTTATCTTAAGCAAACTGGATGGTTTAAGTTACCCAGAGGTTGCCGAAGCACTGGGCATTTCCAGCAAATCGGCGCAACGCTATGTGTTCAAAGCCTGGCAACACCTTATTCAGCATCTGGGGCATGATTTTTTGGGCGATAATCTGACCCGATAAGCAGGGCTCAACTGTCTTATTAGGTAAAGCGCAAACAAGACTGGCCAGATGAAATCCAAAACTTACAAACTCAGCGGTACGCCCCAGGAACAAGCCGGATTTTGGGTGTTTACTCAACATTCGGACGAGTGGACGGCTGCTGCAGAACAGCAGCTACAGGATTGGCTGGCAGAAAATGACAGCAACCGCTTTGAATACGAGCGCGCGCTCCAGCTTTGGCAACAGCTGGATCAACTAAAACCCACCCGCTTTCCGGCTCGGGAAGCGGCACAGGAAATTCGAGCAAAGCGCATCCAGCGTAAACAACGCATCCGCAAAGCGCAAACAACCGGATTGATGGGCTTGCTGGTTTTGACCACGACTTTTGGTTTAAATGAGTATCGGCTAACCGATTACTATGCCACCGCAGTCGGCGAACGCAAGTCGATTGATTTGGCCGACGGCTCGCAAATCACCCTGAATACCGATACCCAACTGTCGGTGAAAATGACCGGCAACCGCCGGGTGATTGGTCTGGAAAAAGGCGAAGTTTACGTGAGTGTGGCCCATGAAATAGACCGGCCTTTCGATGTGATAGCCGGCAATGGCCGCATTCATGATATTGGCACGCGCTTTAATGTTTATTCTGCAAACAACACAACGCAAGTCACCGTCGCTGAAGGTCAAGTACAGATCATTCCGGACAGCAAAATAACCGGAGCGCGTTGGCTGGATCATGTCATCAGCCGATCAGCATTTTGGCTGCACCTGAGCAGCGCGCCGACTAACGACGAAAACCCTGCATTGGCAGTAGGCGAGCAAATTAGCTACGACGAACTAGGCCAAGTTGATGCACCGATTGCCACCAATGCTGCCAACATCATTGCCTGGCGAAGTGGCCGGCTGGTATTTGAGATGGCGCCTTTGGAAACCGTGTTAAGCCAAGTACAGCGTTATCACAAAGTAAGCTTCCAATACAGAGGCGAAGCACTTAAACAAATTCGGGTATCGGCCAGCTTCGAAATCGACAACCTGCCCAAAATACTGAATACTCTGCAGGCGGCATTACCGATCAAAACCGAGCAATTTCAAGATGGCAAGATTATGGTTTCTGCGAACCAAGGTTGACAGGCATACAAACCAGCCCTTTGTCCCAAGAGGCTGATTAGCCCATCATGTTTACAGCCAAGGATTAAGCGCTTCAATACCTGCGTTGCTGAAGTCTCGAACATTACGAGTAACCAATCGACAGCCATGCGTTCGGGCAGTCGCGGCAATGATCGAGTCAAAGGCAGCTAGAGATTTCCCTTGTGCCTCTGCCTCAACCGTCATTTGCGCCCACACCTTTGCAACCCTAGTGTCAAATACCAGAATTCGATCTTCAAAACCGATCTCCAACTCTTGTAGCCATAGCGTAAGCTCAGATCGGCGCTTTGATTCTGGCAACCGGTTCACACCACGCTGCAATTCAGCCAAAGTCATCGCACTGATGCAAAGCTCGTGCGCTTTGCTAGCTTCAAACCACTGTAGGACTTTGGCATCGGGCTTACTCTTGACTAGCTCAGAGAGCGCACAAGTATCCAACATATATTTCACAAAGCCAGATCCCGAATCACTTCTGTGGATCGTTCCAACACTAAGGCCTCACCGCGTGGCGCATTGAGCAGGCAGTCCTTCAAACGCGGCAATTGACCGCTTAAGCGCCGATAATCGTCAACGGCCAAGATGACAACAGCCTCTTCACCGCGTCGAGTCACCAGTTGTGGACCTTCTTTCAGGCAGAGCTCCACCACCTCGCTGAATCGGCTCTTCGCCTCTTGTAATTGCCAAGTATGCATCTATCTCTCCTGTCCAATCTGACCAGTTGTTAGTGTGAGCTTTATAAAAGGGTGTGTCAAAACACTAAACAGCCATCAAAACATGCGTACGCATAAGATCAATCAAAGCCCCAACGCATCCAATTCATCGAGCATTTTCAAAGCCTGTTTCGCATTGCCGCGCACCTGTGCCGCCATAAACCTTTGCCTGGCTTCATCTTCCGCCAATGCTTGTGCGGAAAACTCAAACATCAATTTGTTAAGGCTAATGCCTCTGGCTTTGGCAATATCTTTCAGTCTTTCCGCCATGTCTTCAGGTAAACGAATGGATAAGGTAGTCATGATTCTAATAACCTCAATAGCTGTTGCGGTGTAACGACTTCAAAACCGATGTGCCTAAGTTCCGCATTGGCGAAGTCAGATAAATTGTTGGTAATAATGTAAGAAGCACGTGCGGCAATAGCCAATTCAATAAGGTGATTATCCGCTTCATCCTGCAAATTCGGCCGCCAAAGATAACGCGCGTCCACAGAGGTACAGACACTCGCAAAGCCATCAAGAAACGCCATCAAAGAAACCGATGTTTGATTGCATAATGCTTGGATATGTTCACGATTGAGTAAATCTTGGTATTCAAGATAAAGCGCGTTGCCAACAAAGGGCTGTAAATCCCCTTCAAGACAGCGCCGCAAGATTTCCCGATTCGGCCCTGTCTTTCCTATCAGCCCTGCTACCAATACATTGGTATCGATTACGACTCTCATGATTCGTTAAATTGCCATCACATATGCACACAAAATTATCTTAACACAGGCCTTAGAGAGCATCTATCGAAAAAAATTTGCAAAAACCTTCTCCCAAGCTGACCAGATTTTCGACGCTGAGCTGTCTTACTTTATGAGCCGGAATAAACGGCACAGACCTTTCAGCAATCAGAGGATCAAGAATGAAAAAATTCACATGGAAACCGCGTCGCAGCCTGCTGGCACTGGCAATCTTGACGGCAACAGGCGCAGCGCTTGCCGAATCGCAGACCCATCACCTGAGCATTGCCCCACAAAGCATGAGTGATGCCTTGAAAGCACTGGCAGCGGAAACCCACATCCAAATCTTTAGTGATGGTGACGCGCTGAAAGGCAAGCAAACCAGCGGCATTCAAGGTGACTTTACCGCGCGGGAAGCCTTGCAGAAATTACTGACCGGCACGGGCTTGACCTATATCTTTACGGCGGAGGATGCGGTGGCAGTTAAGGCTGCAGAAACGGGAAGCAATGCGGCATCGACTTTGCCGGCGGTGACGGTTACTGGGAAGGCGGTTTATGATTCGACTGATCCCTACAACCCTGACTACAACTTACCGAATGCATCCACCGCCACCAAAACCGATACGCCGATTATGGAAACGCCGTATTCGGTCAAGGCGGTGCCGAAGCAGGTCATGGAAGACCAGCAAGTCGTTCGGATCGAAAAAGCCCTACAAAACGTCGCGGGGGTAGTGCAAGAATCATCGAGTGCGGGTTTGCGCGATAGTTTTAGTATCCGGGGTTTCTCGACCGGCAACGACATTCTGTTTTACCGCGACGGCAATCCGGTTCCGCAAAACGGCGGCAATGCATTTTCCAGTAAGCGCGATACCGCCAATCTGGAACGTATAGAAGTGTTGAAGGGGCCGGGTTCGCTGTTGTTCGGCCGGGTCGAACCGGGCGGTATCGTTAATTTAGTTACGAAACAACCCTTGGCAACCCCGTATTATTCCTTGCAGCAACAATTCGGCTCGTTCGACTTTTACCGGACCACGATCGACGCTACGGGCCCTATTAGCAAAGGCGGCGAGGTGTTGTATCGCCTGAACGCCGCCTACGAAGGAGCAGGCTCCTTTGCCGATTTTGTCGACAGCGACCGCTTCTTCGTCGCGCCCACCGTAAAGTGGCTTATCGGCCCGCGCACACAACTGACCGCGGAAATGGAATACCAACGTTTCGATGAAACGCCTGGCGCCATCGTCACTGCGCTTTCCAACGGCACGTCCGCTTATCTCCCAAAGTTTTCCCGCAATTTGACGGCCAGGGAGCCGGGTTGGAATTCGAATAAAGGTGACCGCATTCTGGCTGGATTCAACTGGTCGCACGGTTTTAACGACAACTGGACGCTATCTCACCGCTTTTATTACACCGGCATTAACGCTGATATTCGAGACGCTTGGTTGATGGGTTTGGCCGACGCCGACGGCAATGTATCGCGCGGTTACGAACGCCAGCAGGCCTCGACCGACAACTACTTTACCTCAATGAATTTAAGCGGTAAGTTCGATATTTGGGGTTTAAAAAACACCCTGCTCCTGGGCGGCGATTATTACCGGTCTGACGCCAAGGATCCTTTCGACGTACGCTTCATTCCGGGCACCTTTAACTTATTTAATCCGGCTTATAACACGGTCGGTTTTGACGGTATCGATGTGAATAATCGCGTCAGCTTTGGAGTCGATAACACCACATCCTGGCACGGATTGTATTTTCAGGACCAAATCGAATTGCCATTTAACGTGTTTGCCTTGGGCGGGTTTCGTTACGACCAAGCCGACCAGTTCGATCATCTGACCCATGCCAAAGCCGGCAACGAAAATCGGGTGAGTCCGCGCGGTGGCCTGCTCTGGCGACCGATTCCAGAATTATCGTTTTACGGCAGTTACACCGAAAACTTCGGCGCTCAAAACGGGATTAACGGCATGGGCGGCATTCTGCCGGCGCAAACCGCGCAGCAGTGGGAACTAGGAACGAAAACAGAGCTGTTGGACGGAAAATTTAGCGCCACGGTAGCGTATTTCGATTTAACCAAGCAAAACATGGCTACACCGGACCCCAATAACTCATTATTGATGCGATCAGTCGGCGAAGCACAAAGCCGTGGTGTGGAACTGGATATTTCCGGCGAATTATTGCCGGGTTGGAGGGTGATTGGCGGCTACAGCCACTTGTTTTTCGCCAATACCACGCACGATGTCGGGTGGGACGGCGGCACAGGTTTTCAAGGCAATCGCATGCCTAACGCGCCGCACAACATGGGCAGTTTGTTCAGTTCTTACGAGTTTCTCGATGGCGATTTGAAAGGCTTTAAATTTGGCGGCGGCATTACCGCTTTGAGCGAGCGCCAGGGCAATTGGGCCAACAGCTACCAAATACCGGGTTATGTGCTGGTCAATCTAATGACTAGTTATTCGATGAAGCTGGGCAAGGCAAAACTAACCACGCAACTGAATATCGATAACCTGACGGACAACTATTACTTTGCCGGCAGCAATACCGGAACCGATGTTTCAATTGGGGCGCCGCGGTCGTTTTTAGGATCGGTCCGGATCGAGTATTAGGACCGTTGGGGTGAGGTAACGAACCCCAACATTTTTGACCGGTTGGCCCGTTGCCCCTTGCTGATAATTTTTTGGGTCGCGATGTCTCGCTTTGATGTTTGGCTGGTGGTTTAACGGTTGTCGTGTTGGGGTTCGTTACCTCACCCCAACTTACGCCCTGGATAAGCGAAGCGCATCCGGAAAGTTTGGTGGATGCGCACGGCTTATCCACCCTACTGATTGCCCATCAGGAAGTGATCGTTTTTAAATCACTGTTAGGTTGCCGGTGGCTTGCTCACCAAGCGAATAGCGTTGCTCGGTGCTCACGAGCGTCAACGTACAGCTATAAATGCGGCAAAATTAGGCGTGCCCAATGTTGAACGATCATTATCCACCCTTAACCGCCGCGTATTTACGCCACCAAGCCGAGCTACAGCAATTTCTGCTGCGCCAGGTCAATTGCCGGGAGGCGGCAGCCGACTTACTGCAAGATACCTTTTTGCATATTGCCGACTATGCAGGGCAGGATGCCATCACCAATTGCCGGGCATTTCTGTACCGGGTGGCCGGCAACCTGGCTTTGGATTATTTGCGCAGCAAAGCCCGGCAACAGGCGCGGGACGGCGGGGCGCTGGACCAGGACTGGCAATGTCCCTGTCCTTTACCTGAGCGGTTGGTGCAAGGCGAGCAGCAATGGTTGGCGGCCGAAAGCTGGCTGCGCGGCTTACCCGCGCTCAATCGGCAAATCTGGTGCTTGCGTCGGCTAGACGGCAAGCGCCATCAGCACATTGCCGCCGAATTACAGATCTCGGAGCGCCAAGTCGAGCGGGTGCTGTACCAAACCGGACGCATGTTGGCCGGCGCGAACTTGGATGATGGTTAACTTGAGGGGATAGCGGAAAGATTTAAGCAATGTTTGCGTTAGCCATTGAAGGATCGTCAACGCCATCATTGGCGTGGATTGCCGAAATCCAGTGCACTCGGGGTTTCCGGGTCCCGCCAGTCCGCCGGGACGACATCAACGATTAACGCGAACATGGCTAAGATTTAAGCCGTCACGCCAGCTTTTTGATGCCGACAAACTTATTCCCTGCCCCCAGTTCCATTTCAAAATGGCCATGAATGCCGGTTTTGCTTAGATACCGCTGAATATTGCCAGCGGGAAAGACGATGCGCCGGCCGTCATCGGCAATCGTCACCACGGTTTTGGCGACGCCTTGATAAACAGCCAGATATTGGTCGTAACTTAAATCAAGTTTGAAGCGAATGAATTGATTAGCCATAAAAAAGCCGCGCCGGTTGACCCGGCGCGGCAAGGGAGCGTTCTAACGCATGTTTTGCAAAGCGGCGATGCGCTCTTCCAAAGGCGGATGGCTCATAAACAAGCGTTGCACGCCACCGCCATTGATGCCAAACGCCGCCAATTCGCCAGGCAATTCGGCGGGTTCATGCGCACGCTGCAAGGCGCGCAACGCACCTATCATTTTTTGCCGGCCGGCCAAGTTAGCACCGCCCGCGTCGGCGCGAAATTCGCGATAACGCGAGAACCACATCACCAGCATCGACGCCAAAATCGACAAGGCGATTTGCGCGACCATTTGCGTCACATAATACGCCGGACCGTAACCGCGTTCGGTTTTAAATACGACCCGGTCAACCACATAGCCGATGATGGTGGCAAAGAAATACACGAAGGTATTTACCACGCCTTGCATCAAGGCCATCGTCACCATATCGCCATTGGCGACGTGGCTAATCTCGTGGCCGACCACCGCTTCCACTTCATCGGCATTCATGCTGCGCAGCAAACCGGTACTGACCGCCACCAAAGCATTGTTACGGTTAGCGCCGGTGGCAAAGGCGTTGGCTTCCGGCGCATCGAAAATACCCACTTCCGGCATGCCGATACCTGCTTGACGAGCTTGGCGCTCGACCACGCTGACCAACCATTGTTCGGTTTGGTTTTGCGGCCGTTCGATGACATGCACCCCCATCGAGCTTTTAGCCGACCATTTGGACATGAACAATGAAATCACCGAACCGGTCATACCGATAACCGCTGACATCGCCAGCAGGCCTTCGATGTTCAAGTTGACTCCTTGAGCATCCAGCGCGCCTTGCAAGCCAAATATACTAAATATGATGCTGATCGCGATCATAATGGCCACGTTGGTGGCCAAAAACAGCAATATTCTCATCATGGCGTAACTTTCCTATGTTGTTATAAAGTGGGTTTAATCTGGGGAGCCCAAAGATTAAATTCAAGGCTATAGAGTGTTAACATCTGCCAAAGTTTACTTGAGGGACATAAAAATGAGAATTATAAAGTCGCTATTGATGCTGTTTGCCGCTACACCGCTATGCCTGGCAGCCACCCCCGAACAAGAGGCCGTGCTAAAACAATTACGTGTGCCGCCGGGTTTTAATATCAGAATATTCGCCGACGACGTGCCCAATGCCCGGCAAATGGCGCTGGGCGACAATGGCGTGGTCTATGTCGGTTCCCGCCAAGGCAGCGTCTATGCGGTACAGGATAAGGATGGCGACGGTGTTGCCGAACAAAAATATCTGATCATTCAACAGCTCAATCTACCCAATGGCGTGGCTTACAAAGACGGCACGTTATATGTCGCTGAAATTCACCGCATCATTCGTTTCGACGAGGTTGGTCAGCGCTTGGCCAGCCCGCCCAAAGCGGTCACAGTATTCGACCAGTTTCCCTCCGACCGCCACCATGGCTGGAAATATTTGCGCTTCGGACCCGACGGCAAGTTATACACCGCCGTCGGCGCGCCTTGTAACGTCTGCGACCCGGACAAACCGATTTACGGCTCGCTAATTCGCCTGGATCCGGATGGTAGCGATATGGAAATCCTGGCGCGCGGCATCCGTAACACGGTGGGGTTCGATTGGGAAACCCGCAGCGGCCATCTGTTTTTCAATGACAACGGCCGCGATTATCTGGGCGATGACATGCCGCCGGACGAACTGAACGAATGGAACCAAAAAGGCGAGCATTTCGGCTTCCCGTATTGCCATGCCGGGACCCTTGCCGACCCGGAGTATATCGGCGATAAACAATGCTACAAATTTAAAGCGCCTGCCTGGAAATATAAAGCCCACATCGCCCCGCTCGGTATGCGTTTTTATACCGGCAAACAATTTCCGGACACTTATTTCCGGCAGCTATTCGTCGCCCAACATGGCTCTTGGAACCGCACTGTGCCGCAAGGTTACCAGGTCAATGTGGTCAAATTCCGCGAAGGCCAAGCCTATAACGAACTACCCTTCATCAGCGGTTGGCTGACAGCGGACGGCCAAGTACTGGGACGGCCGAACGACATTCTGCAAATGCCGGACGGCAGCTTATTGATCAGCGACGACAGTTTGGGCGTCATCTACCGGGTAAGCTACGGCCGATGAGCGACAAACAATTTCAAATACTGGATACGCAGTTAGTGTATGAAGGCTTTTTCCGGCTGGAGCAATACACCCTGAAACACACGCTGTTCAACGGCGGTTGGAGCCCCCCTTTAAAGCGCGAATTGTTCCGCCGCGGCAATTGCGTGGCCGTGCTGCTGTACGATCCGGACCGCGACGAAGTGGTATTGATAGAACAATTTCGCGTCGGCGCGGTCCTGCAACCCGAACGGGCTTGGCAGCTGGAAATTGTAGCCGGTGCGATTGAAGTAGGTGAAACCGCTGAAGAAGTCGCTTATCGCGAAGCCCGCGAGGAAGCCGGCTGCGAGATTGCAGAACTCTTAGAAATCAGACAGTTCTTCACCACCCCAGGCGGCTCATCGGAGTGGATTACCCTGTTCTGCGGCCGGGTCGATAGCAGCCGGGTCGGCGGCATTCACGGTCTGGACGAGGAAGATGAAGACATTCGCGTCACAACCGTCAAATTCGACGAGGCATTTCAAATGCTGGAAGACGGCAAAATCGAATCCGGCATCCCCATCCTCGCCATCCAATGGCTGTATATCCATCGTGAGCAATTACGTGCCCGCTGGTTGGCCTGACTTAATTCGCCCGCGGTAACTGCCACAGTGAACCGGACTCTAGCCCGCAAAACACAGCGGTCGGGCAAGCTTTCGCCCGCGTCCACTGGCAAGGCTAACAGGCGATACGCCCAGGTTTTGCAGGCTATCGCGTTTGTAATGTACCCGCCCTATCCAGCCATTTGCCGGCTTTTTCATTCAGCCAGGCTTGGGCAAACTCGTCTTTTTTAATCAGCATATCCAAAAATGCGCTGGACACACTGGCGATGGCTGCCACTTGTTTATAACCCAAGTTCGGATCGCGGCGCTCTGTTTTGCCAAATAAGCCGCCGCCTGCACCGCCAGCGCTCATGCCGCGCCGCCCGCCGCCACTATGTCCGCCCGGACCGCCGCCGGAATCCATGCCGAAGTCGCCGCGCCGCTCCCCGCTCAAGCCAAACCGCCCACCCAACTCATTGCCTGACAGCAAACGATGCCCGGCGCCGCGCAATAACAATAGATATTTGCCGCCGGCCGGAGCCTGTTCCCAAACCGCCGTACGCACGGCGGCGGAACTAATCGCGTAAGGATCGTTATCTTCGCTGCCGGTAATCGTCAGCATCGGCAGACGCAAAGCTTGAAACCGGCTGCGCACATTGCCTTCCGCCAAATCCACCGACGGACTTAACACCATCGCCGCCACCGGCCTAAGCTGGTCCCCGCGCGGCAAACCGCTACCAAAATTCTCGCCCAAGGCTGCCGTCACGGTTTGCGCACCCAGGTCGTAGCCCGCCAGTATCACCTTGCTGAAATCGGCAGACGCATACAAAGGTTGCCGTAAGCCGGCGCGCGTTTGCAGTTGCGCATAGGCCCAAAATAGTTGAGCCAAGCGGGTTTTCAGATTCTCCATGCCAAAGTATTGATGACCGACATAACGCAATTCGCTTTCCCTAGCCGTCCGCGATTGCCGACGCGGCTTGTCACCAAACCAACCGCCGCTAGTCGGCTCCGGTCGCAACGCCATATTTTCATCAGCCAGCTCCGCATTTTCGTCGTCCGGAATCTCCTCCGGGTCATCGAAGCGCCGCTCCGCCTCCAAGGCCTTCAAGGCTTGGCTGACCGGCACCGGCTGCATGCTAAACACCAGGTAGCCCGCCTTGGCCCAGGTTTCCCGCCATAAACGCCCGGCTTTAGCATCTTCGCCCAAACTGGGCAGATAAATAATCAACGGATAGCTTCCCGGCGCACTCGGCCCGACCAGCTCTACTTCCAGTTCCGTTTGCTGATAAATCCAGACATCGTGCGTAACATCCACCGGAAAATTCCGCGCGGTTTTGTAGCCGCCGTTGCTCAATATTTCACTCAATTTTTCTTGCTGATCTTCCTGGCTGGTCAGCGGCGGCCTGGAGGAACAAGCCGCTAACAGCATGAGCGTAAAGGCCAACAGCAATCGGCACGCTTTATGGCTAACCCAGCCCTCAAATCCCGCCCTTGAAGGTACGGAGTTTATCGAAGGACACCACCGCCTGGGCGTGGAGGCACCCAGCCGGAACGGCATACCCATGATAAACAGGGCCGGATTCATAAAAAATTTATTAGCGTGGGACATGACTTTGCAACTCCGGCAAAAAATCGGCGACAGGTTCGAGAGCGGCATTATCGCCGACAGCGGTATCAAGCGGCGCAGGTAAATTGTAAAAATGGGTAAACCCGTCTGAGCCGGCTAAAGGTGCGGATCGCGCTGCAAAACATCCAAGGCTTGGTCGAAAGCAAACACCTCGACATGCCGCAGCAACGATGCGACACCCTCGCCGCCAAAAGCTTGCCGTAATTGCTCCCGATGGTTTTGTACATAAACTTGCGATTGAATATTGCCCTCCTCCAGTAATATCCGCAGGCCTTCGACCACCGCACGTAGCGCTTCCTCGGAATAGGTGGGCGGCGAAATGTCTTGAAGCGCAGGTTCAGCCGGCAACACATCGAGAATCTGCGCAATAAACCAGGCGAGTTGCTCCGTCAATTGTTTGAGCGGAAATTGCAAGGACTCGGCCGCTGCGGCCGCGCGCTGTTTTAACGTGATCTCAATACCCTCGGCGGTCTCCCGGATGTGGGTTATTCCCAAGGTTGCGGCACTGCTTTTTAAGGAATGCGCGGCTCTTTGTGCGGACTCCCAATCGCCCACTGCCAACAAATGCCGGATATTGTCGGCTTCGGCCGCATGCCGCTGCGCGAAATGGCGTAACTGGCGCAAATAAAACGGCAGCTTGTGTTGCAGATTGTGTAAACCGGCCTGCAAATCCAGGCCCGGAATGTTCGCCAAACGCTCGAGCAGCGCCGCGTTGCCCTCGTTTTGCTCATCCGGGGTTTTATGAACGCGGGCGGGCGGGCTGGGCGGCAAAGGCGGCATCCAGCGTAACATCACGTCGTACAGCACCTCCGGATTCACCGGTTTGGGAATATGGTCATTCATCCCGGCGCTCAGACAGGCGCGCCGATCTTCGTCGAAGGCATTGGCGGTCATGGCCAATATCGGCGTCTTTTCCCGCCCCGGCATACGCCTGATCGCCAGACTGGCGGCCATACCATCCATCTCCGGCATTTGCACGTCCAGCAGAATCAGGTCGTACAACTGTTTGGCGGCCATATCGCAAGCGATCCGGCCGTTTTCGGCCAAATCGACTAGCAAACCGGCGTCTTGCAACAACTCCAACGCCACTTCCTGATTGATCAGATTGTCTTCGGCCAATAACACCCGTCGGCCTTTTAGGCGGGATAAATCCGGATGCCGCGCATCCGCGGGCGCTTTTTGCCGCCATCCCGACAGCACGCCGGCAATCGTATCGTGTAAGGCCGACAGCGTCACTGGTTTGGCAAGATGCCCCACAATCCCGACGCTGTGCAAGTCCTCGGCGCTGCCGTCGTAACTATAGGCGGTCACCAAGACAATTTTCGGTAAGGCCTCGCCGAGGATTTCGCCCATCCGGCGCGCGGTTTGAATGCCGTCCACCCCCGGCATCATCCAGTCCATCAGCACCAGATCGAACGGTGCATCGGCTTGCCGGGCATCGGCAACCTGTTGCACGGCCGCCAAACCGGAATCGGCGACGCTCACCCGCGCCTCGAACCGCGTCAGCATGTGGGCGATGGCTTCGCGGGCCTCGGCCACATCGTCTACCACCAATACTTTTAAACCTTTACGAATATCCGGCTTAGGCAATTGCAGCGCAGAACCCACCGCATACTCGAACGGCAATTCCAGCCAAAACGTACTGCCCTGCCCCAAGTTGCTCTGCACACCCACCGTGCCGCCCATCATTTCGATCAGACGCTTACTGATGGCTAGGCCTAAACCTGTGCCGCCGAAACGCCGCGACGTGGTGGAATCGGCCTGTTCGAAGGCTTGAAACAAACGGCTGCATTGCTCGGCATTCATGCCGATGCCGGTGTCGCTGATTTCGAAGCGAGCCACAATCCCCACCGGATTTTTGGCTAGCAATTTAGCCCGAAACACGATGTGTCCGGCGTCGGTAAACTTGACGGCATTACTGGCAAAATTGAGCAAAATTTGTCCCAGCCGCAGCGCATCGCCCCTTAACACCGCCGGTAGCGCCGGGTCGATACGGTTAATCACTTCCAAACCTTTCTCGGCGGCGCGGTCGCAAATCAGGTCGTTCAAACTTTTGAAAACCTGGTCAAGATCGAAATCGCCGATGTCCAACACCAATTTGCCGGCTTCGATCTTGGAGAAATCCAGAATGTCGTTGATGATGCCCAGCAAATGCTGGGCAGCGACCGAAATTTTCGCCAGCTGTTCACGTTGCTTGGCATCCAGCGTGGTGTTTTGCAGCAAATGCGTCAAACCAATAATCGCGTTCATCGGCGTGCGGATTTCGTGGCTCATATTCGCCAAAAATGCACTTTTTGACACATTGGCCACTTCCGCCGCTTGCATCGCATCGGCCAATTGTTCGGTGCGTTCAACCACCAATTCTTCCAGATGCTCGCGATAGCTCTCCAACTCTTGAAGCATCTGTTTCTTCTCGCTGATGTCGTCCTTGATCGCCATGTAATGGCTAATCCGCCCGTCTTGCTGGCGAATCGGCGCCACGATAGCCGATTCCACAAACTCGCGGCCATCCTTGCGCTTATTGATAAACTCGCCCTGCCAGGACCGGCCGTGCGTCAAATTATCCCAAAGCACCGCAAAATACTCCGGCTTGGTCTTGCCCGATTTAAACAGACTGGCTTTTTGGCCCAACAGCTCGGAGCGCGTGTAGCCGGTGGTCTGGATCACGGCTTCGTTGACGTATTCGATGCGCGCATCCAGGTCGGTGATGACGATGCTCTCCGGGCTTTGCTCGACTACCAGGGATAATTTGCGCAGCGTCTCCTCCGCACGCTTACGCTCGGTGATGTCCATCAACGTTGCCAGTAAATTGTCGCCTATCGTCACCCCGGAGATGATAGCGGTGCGCACGTCGCCGTTTTTACAAGTCACTTGATATTCGTGAGATTCTATCGGTGCCTGCTGCTCGGCCGCGCGCTGCTGCAAATTCTGCCAAGTGTCGAAAACCGTTTGCCGGTAAACCGGATCGGGATACGCATGTTGCCACCAATCCTCGACGGTTGGGATGTCGGACAAGGTATAACCAAAAGTCCGGGCAATAGACTGGTTCAAAGCCAGCATCGTACCGTCGGCGGCGACCAGCGCCATCGGCACCGGCGCCACATCGAACAATTTACGGAAGTTAGCTTCGCTTTCCCGCAGCGCCGCCTTGATACGCTTACGCTCAGTGATGTCGCGGACGATCTTCGACGCGCCGATGACCTTGCCGTCGCCATCTTTGATCGCCGAAATCGTCGAGGCGACCTCGATCCGGCTGCCGTCTTTACGCACCCGCTGGGTTTCGTAATTGCTGATCCGCTCGCCGTTTAAAATCCGCTGGAGCAATTCGGCTTCCGTGATCACCAGTTCGGCGGGAAACAGCAGCGTAATCGGCTGACCAATAATTTCAGCGGCGCTGTAACCGAAGATACGTTCGGCCGCGGGGTTCCAACTGGTAACGATTCCGTCCAAATTTTTGCCGATAATCGCATCGTCGGAAGAATTGACCAGCGCCGCCAACTGGGTACGTTCCGCCACCAAACCCTGCTCAAGCAATACGTTCGCCGCTTTCAGGGCCTGCTCGACCCGCTCACGTTCGGCCACTTCCTGCTGCAACTGGGCGTTGGCCTCGCGTAACTGCGCCGGGCTGGGCAATTGCAGCGCTTTGGGAATCAGCGGTATCAGCACCGCCACCGTTATCACCGAAACTATCGCCGTCACCACTTTGGCAAACGCATCCAGTCCGTAAAGTGGTTCCCAAATCACCACCACATCCATCAGATGCGTCGTACCGCAGGCCAGAATGAACACCACAAACAGCCACAACACCCGGACATACGGAAAATCCTGCCGATGCCGCGCGAAATAACCCAAGGCAACCGGCAGCAAAAAGTAAGACAGAAATATCAGGCCATCGCTGATCACAAAGGTCCACAACAAACCCGGCGACCAGCTCAGGCAATAGCCATGCGGCATAAAATTATTGTCGGTCAGGAACTTTAGAATGTCATTCATGGCAGAAAGATCGGTAATAGTGATTTGCACGATTTAGGGAACTTGAACGACATACCGTCGCCCCGTATCCGTTAGCTAACGCATAACCCGCATTTGGATTCTCTAAATCCGATACAACTAAACATAGCAGCTAGCCCAAACAGCGTAAGGTTTAGCCACTTTTTATGTGGAATTAAACGCTGGCAGCAGGTAGATGGTTGGGGGGAACACGCTTGGATTATTGACCCGGCCTTATTTATCACGGATATGCCGTTCGGGCTGAGTGCTCCGGCGGGAAGACGGGGAATGCCTGATCGAAGGTAAAAGCGAATCGGCGGCTCAGACTGCTTCAATGAGGCCCCGGCGGGAGGCCGGGGAATGCAAAGCTTGCGCGAGATTAGCAACGAAAAGCAAAAGGCGCTTCAATGAGGCCCCGGCGGGAGGCCGGGGAATGCTCAACCGCAGGCGTTCCTCGTAGTGTTGCCGCGTTCGCTTCAATGAGGCCCCGGCGGGAGGCCGGGGAATGCCGTTGGCCGCCGTCGGACCCGGTGAACGCCGCGACGCTTCAATGAGGCCCCGGCGGGAGGCCGGGGAATGCAAAGTGGCCAGCAAAACCCGCGTCAACCGCACTACTGCTTCAATGAGGCCCCGGCGGGAGGCCGGGGAATGCAAAAAGCCTTTGGCAGCGACGAGGCCGTGGCCTTGGTGCTTCAATGAGGCCCCGGCGGGAGGCCGGGGAATGCTGCCGGTAGCAACCCAATCGGAAACGCCGATGCTTATGCTTCAATGAGGCCCCGGCGGGAGGCCGGGGAATGCCTTCGGCCAGCCGGTTGGCGACCGATTAGCCGGACGCTTCAATGAGGCCCCGGCGGGAGGCCGGGGAATGCCCGGCTATTTTTCAGCGATGGCACGGCGGCTTACCTGCTTCAATGAGGCCCCGGCGGGAGGCCGGGGAATGCAGGGTAACGATGGCAAAAATTAGTTGGGAATCATAAGTGCTTCAATGAGGCCCCGGCGGGAGGCCGGGGAATGCAGCGCTTCGCATACTTAGCTTTCCCCCTGTTCCTTGCTTCAATGAGGCCCCGGCGGGAGGCCGGGGAATGCAGGAGAAAAACCCCAGGCCATAGCCAGTGCCGGCCAGGCTTCAATGAGGCCCCGGCGGGAGGCCGGGGAATGCCAGCACTCGATAATCGGAAAAGCGTTCGGAGCTGCTGCTTCAATGAGGCCCCGGCGGGAGGCCGGGGAATGCAAGGCTTCCCACGTCCGATAGGTCGCGGTTTTGGGGCTTCAATGAGGCCCCGGCGGGAGGCCGGGGAATGCAACCCAGCGCCGCATCGATAGTTCGCAACCGAGCGTGCTTCAATGAGGCCCCGGCGGGAGGCCGGGGAATGCACCAGGCACGGGGTTGTTTGGTGAATTGGGCGGATAGCTTCAATGAGGCCCCGGCGGGAGGCCGGGGAATGCGCTCCATTTTTGGCCGGTCACATAGCAAATGCGCTTGCTTCAATGAGGCCCCGGCGGGAGGCCGGGGAATGCGATGCTGTTTTGGCTATCGTCTTTTAATATGAGCAATGCTTCAATGAGGCCCCGGCGGGAGGCCGGGGAATGCGCCCGCCGATATCGGTTTCGGCGCTCACGGCAATACCGCTTCAATGAGGCCCCGGCGGGAGGCCGGGGAATGCCAATCGGGCTAATCAGCGACAGCACTTCACCCGCCACGCTTCAATGAGGCCCCGGCGGGAGGCCGGGGAATGCGGAAGATGTTTGATGAGGCCATCAATTCGCAGTCAATGCTTCAATGAGGCCCCGGCGGGAGGCCGGGGAATGCTTACTTTGCAAGCCCGTCATCATTTATCGCACACCTCGCTTCAATGAGGCCCCGGCGGGAGGCCGGGGAATGCCGCAGTTTCGACGGCATTACTTTTGGCGATTTGGTTAGCTTCAATGAGGCCCCGGCGGGAGGCCGGGGAATGCTTGGAATACGACCTGATCGCCCGCTGCGAGTACCCGGGCTTCAATGAGGCCCCGGCGGGAGGCCGGGGAATGCTGCTCGATGATATTCAACCTGGTACTGAAGAAATTGCTTCAATGAGGCCCCGGCGGGAGGCCGGGGAATGCAAACAATGGCCCGCGCGGCCGATGTTCGCACTAAGGCTTCAATGAGGCCCCGGCGGGAGGCCGGGGAATGCGAGGCTTGCCAATCTCTAAAGACGACAGTTGGTATGGAGCTTCAATGAGGCCCCGGCGGGAGGCCGGGGAATGCACAGGAACAGCAGCAGGAGAATCAACAGCAAGACCAGCTTCAATGAGGCCCCGGCGGGAGGCCGGGGAATGCGACTGAGGATTTTGGAGTATATAACTTGCTAGATTGCTTCAATGAGGCCCCGGCGGGAGGCCGGGGAATGCGATCCGTGGGAACACGGCTGTCAACAATGCGGGGAGGCTTCAATGAGGCCCCGGCGGGAGGCCGGGGAATGCTAATGGTGAAATATTTCGCGGCTGCGAAAGCCGGAAAGCTTCAATGAGGCCCCGGCGGGAGGCCGGGGAATGCCAGGCTGGGTTTAATCGAAGCTTTGGAGCAAGGTTACGCTTCAATGAGGCCCCGGCGGGAGGCCGGGGAATGCAATCAGTAAAATTACTTGGCAATGGCCCAAGGACAGCTTCAATGAGGCCCCGGCGGGAGGCCGGGGAATGCTCGTCTGGTTCAAACTATCGTTAGGGCAGTATGCCGGCTTCAATGAGGCCCCGGCGGGAGGCCGGGGAATGCCTGGCGAGGCTTGAGTTATGGGAAGGCGAAAACCCATTGCTTCAATGAGGCCCCGGCGGGAGGCCGGGGAATGCATTGGTTAGTAGACGTGAGGCCGAACGGCAGCAACGGGCTTCAATGAGGCCCCGGCGGGAGGCCGGGGAATGCTCGCGGAGATATTGCCAAACCGGATTAATTTCCGTTGCTTCAATGAGGCCCCGGCGGGAGGCCGGGGAATGCCAATGCTCTCCGGTTTTCTTGCTTTCTCGCACCATTGCTTCAATGAGGCCCCGGCGGGAGGCCGGGGAATGCTGGGTGGTACGTTGTCGGCATGTCTTTAATGCCTAAGCTTCAATGAGGCCCCGGCGGGAGGCCGGGGAATGCTCGAGTGAAAACAACAATTCAATACTAAGGACGGCAGGCTTCAATGAGGCCCCGGCGGGAGGCCGGGGAATGCGCAATACAGGCAAATCGGCTAGGTGACGTATCGGGATGCTTCAATGAGGCCCCGGCGGGAGGCCGGGGAATGCACCCGCCGGACAAACTTATTCCGGCCGCATCACCGGGCTTCAATGAGGCCCCGGCGGGAGGCCGGGGAATGCCCAGACGGCTTTGTATTTTTCCAAGTCGCCGAATAATCGCTTCAATGAGGCCCCGGCGGGAGGCCGGGGAATGCCAACGCCAAGGCGTTATATACGTCAGTTAAGGTCATGCTTCAATGAGGCCCCGGCGGGAGGCCGGGGAATGCCGTGCAAGCCACATTTAGATTAGTCGCACAGGGTTGAGCTTCAATGAGGCCCCGGCGGGAGGCCGGGGAATGCAGCGCGGGCTGGAGGCCATGGTTGGCGCGGCCTGCGCGGGCCGTTTGCGAGGACTGCGGAAAACGGCCGTTCAACTTTAGCGGAAAAGTCTGCATCGCGCTAATCCAACTTGCTAAGTACCTGATTGTTAAAGAGCAGCCGGCTTGCGAGAGCTGACGGGGTTTTTCGCGGCACCGCAGCGCTCGCAAAGCGGCGGCGGAAAATCCGCATCAGACGATGACCGGCTGCCGTTCCACCACATCGAAATCCTTGCCCAAACTGACCACCGAGGGTTTCACCGTTTCGGCGGGCCCGACGTTGATGATCAGGACATGGTCGTCGCTATGATGGATGATGCCATCCAACAGCGCGATTAATTCCGCATGGCGTTTGCGGCTGAGCCGGCATTGAAAAACCGACAGTTGCAGCCAGTCGCCATAGCCTTTCATCAGCCGAAACACCCGCCGCCAGCGTTTGGCATCGCTGATGTCGTAAGTCACGATATATAAATGTTCGAGGGCAGCCATCAGCGGGTGGTGAAGTTGGGATATTCCGGCAATTCACCGAGCAAATAGCGGCCGAACAAGCGCGCCTGAATCTCGAACACCTGCCGATAATTGGCCTTGTAGCCGAAGATGGGATGCGTTACTTCCTGGCTTAAGCGCCGTTCGAAGGCGGTGATGAAGCGCTTGCGACCGTCTTCGTTCAAGGCCACGCTGCCGGCGGCACAGATAAAGTCGGTGGGCCGCACTTCACCATTATTGATGACTTGCAGCACGGTGGAGTCGGCGATGATGGGCCGAAACGGTTCCATCAAATCCAGCGCCAGCGCCGGCCGGCCGTAACGCGGCTGGTGGTAAAAGCCGCGATACGGGTCCAAACCGACCGCGCTCAGATTCATGGTCCAAGTGCGTACCAGCATGGCATAAGCAAACGACAGCAAGGCGTTGACCGGATCGGTGGGCGGCCGCCGGTTGCGGGTGTTGAAGTCGAAGCTCATCTGCTTGCTGTCGTCCGGTTTTTTGATCAATTTATCGAACGCGCCGAAATACAGGGCCGCCGCCGCGCCTTCGATACCCAACAATTGCGGCAAATCGGCGGCGCGCTGGGACTTGTCAGCCAGGGACTTCAGCGGTTCCAGCAACAGTTCCACCGGCTCGTCGGCGCGCCAATTGCGCCGGGCCTGGGTCCGGCAATTCTGGATTTTGGCGCGCACCAGATTGCGGGCAATTGCCAGACAGGTTTTGTCGTCGAAACTGGCTTTGTACTGGGCGGTGCGCAACTCGACGTTCTTATGGCCGGTGCCGATGGTGTGGCCGACAAACCAGCCGCCGTGACTGTGCCAACTGACCGGAATTTCGCGCTTCATCAAGTCCTGCAAACACGGCGTGGTGATGTAGACGTTGCCCATCACCACCACTTGCGAAGTGTCCACCAGCCGCGCGGTTTGCACTTTTTCGTCGTCGATGCTGATTTCCAGCTCCTCCCCCTTCTTGCCGATCTTGGCCTTCCAGGCCTGCACGTAAACCGGCAAGGCTTCGTCGCGCATCACCGCCAGCGGCCGGGGTTCGAGGTCGGCGTGGCGCAGGTAATTGACTTCGTCCGGCAGGCAGATGCCGACCAAAGAGCAGCCCGAACACTTAGGGCTGTCCTGCAAGGGTTCCGGAATATGGCCGCCGGCGGCGATCAAGCGCAGACCGTTGATGGCATTGGCGGTGAGTTGTTTTAATTCGTCGTCGAAAGCCACCCGCACCCGCTCGCGGCTTTGCACGAAATACAACGCGCCTTCTTCGCAGACATAACCGTGTTCCTGCAACACCATGCCCTGCACGCAAAGCTGCACCCGCTCCGGATCGTAAGCACCGCGCGCCACGTGCGGACGCTTGCCGCGCTTGTAATCGATGGGCGTGACCACGCCGTCCTCGGCTTCGATCAAATCCAGCTTGGCGATTAAGCCTAAACGGTTGGAAGACAGGGTAATCGAGCGGCCATGCAATTTCTCGGCGTCGTCCAACTCGTCGGCTTCCGGAAAGCTTTTGGACGGCTTATCCACCCGGCGATGGGCGTGATCGCCTTCCACGGTATCGGCCGACGCCGCCCATTCGCCCTGCACCCATTCCAGATAAGCCAAGCGCGGGCAGTACTGGTATTCGTTAATCATCCGCGCCGGCAATAAAGGCATGTCGCCGGATAGCTCCGGGAACGGTAGCGGTAGTTCTAGCTGGATGGGGACTTGGTCGTCGGACATGATTCGCTCGATTGCTCTTAAAATTTAGTCAAGCCAAAACGCTTCGATCAATCCGCCTTCGGTATCTAGCAGCCACCACTCCAAGCCTTGCTTGGTGACCATTCGATGCAAAGCATACCCCGGTTGCCAATACTGTAAAACGGCTTCGAGGATTAACGGCGGAATCTCCGGATGATCTAAAGGCACAGGCGCTTCTTCGGGCCAATCGCTTGTCGTTACATCGCACATGTTAAAAAACCAGGTTTGTTATACGTTTTGTCATACAATTTGTCTGTCATTTTGTCTTTTGAAGGAGTCCATCATGCCTGCCATCAGCCTGCGGTTACCCGACGATGTGGAAGCCAACCTAAAAGCCGAAGCCCAATTGGAAGGCAAAAGCCAGTCGGAAATCGCCCGCCTGGCGATCACCGAATACCTGGCCCGCCGCAAACGCGAGCGGTTTATGGCGGAAATGGTGGCGGCGGCACGCGCTTTGGCTAACGATCCGCAAGCCAGGGCGGAAGCGCTGCAAATTGCCGCGGATTTCGACACGGTGGACGATGGTCTCGACCGAATAATTGCTGATGAACGCGCCGCCGGTATCGACCCCGACGAAAAATGGTGGGAATGATGAAACGCGGTGAGGTGTGGACCGCCAATCTGAACCCCGACAAGGGCGCCGAAATCGGCAAAATCAGGCCGGTGTTGGTGTTGCAGGGCGATACGCTGAATACCGGCGGCCTGCCCACCATCGTGGTGGTGCCGCTGACCAGCCAGTTTCGGCCAAACCTGGCCCCGTTGCGGATACCGATTGCACCGCAAGGCCGGTTGAAAGCCGCCAGTTACGTCATGGCAGAACAACTGCGTGCCATCGACCGCTCCCGCTTCGGCGAAGGCCCCCTCACCACCGTCACCGCCGAGGAACTGGCGGCGGTGGAGAAGAGTTTGCGGGGGGTGATGGGGTTGTGGTGAGCCATTATTCATTTGCTTTTACCGGAGTAAACAAACCCAAGCCAAAATGGCAACCAAAGCCCAATGCCAGCGGGCCGGTAACCGGTTCGGCGAAAATCAGTTGCCAGAATGAGCCTCGGGTATCGGGCTGCGCTAGCCCCCTTTTGCTTCGAAAGCGCTGAAAGTCAATCGGCCGAAGTTCGCGGCCATGAGGCTTAATGGTCGGCAACAGCCGGATTTCCGTCGGTTCGGCCAACTGGCGTTCTCGGAATTCCCGCCGAATCTGTGCCGGTATGTCGAAATCTTTTTTGCAGTGCCACGGATGTAGATACGGTGTTCGCGATTGCCAAACACTGGCGGACTGAACGATAGGCGAGACGTTTTCAAAATCTTCACGCTGGCCGATATGCTCCAGCATTAAGCGCCATTCCTGGCCGTCAAAGCCTTTGACCAATTTTAAAGCGCCGAAAACCCGGCGCATGTCGCCGTCGATACCGGCCGGGACGTGAATCAGCACGTGATCGAGCCGGCCGTTGGAGTCGGCTTGCGGCAGGAAAAAGGCGTGGCAGTGGCGGTTATCGGTATTCAAGCCATGCCCGGACAGCAACGGCGGAATCGCGGTTTCGCCCAATGTCCATTTGGCTTTACCCATCACCGCTCGGCGCACGTGCTCGGCAAATCTGATGGTATCCAATTCGCGCATCAGCGGCTTGCCGTAAACGGCGTAACGCACCGTGTCGGCGGACGGGCTTGGTTTAGGTTTGGCGCGGCTGGCAACGCTGCTTTTCAATGCCTGAATCGGGCGCTGATAAAGAATTTTTTGCGCGGCCGGCGGCGCGCTCCAGCCGGCGTTTTGCAAGTCGGCGGTGTCCAGGCCGACCGCCGCCAACCAACTGATCGGCAGGGTTTTCTTGATGCTTTTCAATTCGGAGGTTTTCAACTTGCGTAAGGCCAAACCGGATTGCATTTGCTGCTGGAAATTGGCGTAGGCATCGGGAGTAAGCGGTGCGTATAAATGCACCGGTTCGGTCTGTATCTCGCCGGTTTCCTGATCGATTTGGGTGCTTCCCGGAAAACAGTTTGGTTCTCCGCTCCAATCGCCTAGGCGTTTTGCCTCTACCCAGGATTCGGCGCGTCCGACATAGCCGATGCAGTTTAAAAGCTCGTCCAGCAATGCGGTTTGTGCGTCGTTCAGTTGGCATCCGGGCCAGTGCACGATCAGCGCTTCAGTTGGATCGATGCGGGCAAAGGCGTCGAAAATCAACGTGGATTTTTGGCGATTGGGCATGTAGTGCCGGGTATGGCTGTGTACCGCCGTCGGCAGCCGGTAATGCGGCGGTTCGGCTGCCAGCAATCCGAGCAAGCTTGTCAGCAAGGTCTCAGGGTAAAGCTGATGGTCGAGTTTGCGATACCAGGTGGCAATCAAGGCGCGGGTCAAGCGCCATGGGTCGGGCGGCCAAGCCACGTCGGCCTCGTTGACGTGCCGACCCCACGGTGTGGCGTGATAACGCCCGCCGGGAAAGCTGAGTGATAGCGTAAGCATGGGTTAGTCCTCGCGGGTGGGATTACTTTTTACCCCAAGATACTTGGGTCACACGAGGTTCGGCGAAACGGCCTTCGGCGGCAACCGCAGCAATCAAACCCGGTATCGCGGCTTCCAGGGTATTACGTTCGGGCAGTTCCCAGCCGGTCGGACGGGTAACGGTCAGTTTTTTCACATCCAAATCGCAGGCGGTGCGCAAGCGCAAACCGAAGTCCAAAACCGCGCGGATTTTGTAAAGCGCCAAGGCGATCAGCAATTGCTCGACTGCATTGCCCAGGCCGAAACCGCGTATTTGGGCGAGGTCGATGTTGAAGTAAGCGGTGATTTTGGGGGCGGTGTAGTCGCTGCGCGAATACGGAACGTTCCCGAAACCTTTCGCGGTATCACCGGACGGATTAACGTGGTCGTTTTTGACGCCGCCGCTTTGCGCCAAATTTACATCTTCCGCTTCGATGAACGAAGACACGACACGCGGCAAGCGTAAGCGGCCGCCGGCCAATTCTTTTTTCGCAAGAAACAAACCGTGGAGTAAGGCGTTTGCGTCGTATCTCAGAACGACCGCAGCGAGTTTTTTGAGATCTACTGCTCCCTCGTCCATGTCCGCCAATTCGGCTTTCAATTTATCGAAAACTGTTTGGTCTTTACCCTCAAGGACGTATGCCGAGTTTAGGCGGTGGGCTTCCTGTACTGTGTTGGTTAAAGGTTTCCCTTGATTATCAATCACCTTAATCAATGGTAAGCCCTTTAACGCATCAACCCAATCATCGTTCGGCGCATCCCAGCAAACGGTCTCCATCCGGTTAGCCATACTCTGCGCCGATTCCACCAGCAGCAGTCGATTACCGTTAGGCCCATCGTAAACGGCGGCGCCCAAGTCGGGAAAACCGGTGGGCTGAAAACGCGCGCCTTGCAGGGGTTGTAATTCGGCATCGATCAACAGTCTTGGGGCGGCGTGTAGAGCGGAAAAGTCGATACTCATGGTTTATCTCCTGGTAACAAAATTAAAATATGCAATTCCCTGGTTACCATGCGCTGCGTGGTAATCCGAATGCACCGCGCTGCGGTGCCTAGGCTGACCGCCGCGCGGTCAAGCCCGGTATTCCAACGCGGCGCGTTGGAACGAGGAACATGTGAGGTAAATGTCATTGGGCCGATTCGGCTTGCTGTTCTGTTGCTTTTTCACCGGCGCCCAGCGTCAGCAACAGATTTTTCATTTGGCCGTATGCGAGCGGAAATGCCAACGCCGCCAACAGGCGAGGCCCATCGATTCCAACTGCGCTTGGCGCTTGCTGCGGGAAATGCGGCAAACCGACGCCGACCTGCCGCAGCTTGGCCCAAGCCCAATCGACGGCTTTTTGCGTTTGATTGGCGGCCAGCCAGGACAGCAATTCGCCGCGTAGCGGTAGCTTGGCATCCGCCGCCAAAAAACCGATTCTGACCAATTCGCGATCCGGCACGAAAAACGGCTTAAGCAAGGCATAGGCGGCGGGCAATGCGGCATGCCGCGTTGTTGGCGTTTGAAGTTCGCTTGAGTTGAATTCCTTGAGCAATGCCAAGCCTTGCGCCAAATCGCTGATCCGCCGTTCATCCACTGAGCCAGCCAAAAATGCGGCTATATCGGCTTGATTGGCGCCGACACCATAGGCAAAGGGTTTGTCGTTATGCGAGAACCTCTGCGCCGCCAGCCAGCGGCAACGCAGGGTTTCGTTAAGATTTTGCGTGAGAGACCCTTCGCCCCAAACGGCCAGCCGCGATTCGTTGTCCCAAACATAGCGTTTCTTGTCGAGTTTGATACCGGCAAAATGTAAGCGCATAGGCAAACCGGCATATGTCTCGAAAACCGATGCGATAGGGCTTTCTTGCTCTGAGGATTTTGTTGATCCGCCGCCAACGGCTTTTAAGCCGGCCAAAGCGCAGGCCAAACGAAATTCCGAGCTGGCATCGTCGCTGGCGACCAGCCATTGCGAGCTTAGTAAAGGTATCGGTTGGTGAATATCTTCTTTCGCTTTCGAACTGATGCCGACAGCGCGTTGAATTTTGCCGAGTAAAATCAAAATGTCTTGGCAAACCCGACGATCTGCGCCGCGCGTGAGGTCGAACAAACGGTTTTCCAGTTGATGCGCCAATGCGGCCAATCGCGCCGCCGCTTTGTCACTGCGGGCAAAGCGGCGAATCTGATCTAAAAAACGACTACGCTCTAATTCATTGATGATTTCGACTGTGGGATTATTGCGAACTGCAATACGATTAACTGGTGTCGCTAAATAAGCATCACCGTTACGTTTAACAAAACTATATCTTTGAAACTCACTGATCCCGCGATCAACGCCGAATGCAGAAATTGCTCTCGCAAAATCTAATCCATCTTTGGCGAAACGCCTGTCAACAGTTGCCCGACCCTCTTGAAATAAGCAGCAAACCTCCTCGAAGGAGGTGATTTTATTCCATATCGGCAGCCATATTTCATTACGCGAGTTAGATTCATCTTTCTGATTACCTGCACCGCTTCCGGCGCCAATCATTCTGACTGTGAATGGAAAACCAAGTGTCCCACTCCCAGTATCGGAACTTAATCGCCTGACAGCATTAGTTGAAAAAAACAATCCCCCCTCTAACATCAAAATAAAATCCCAAGGATTAACCAAGGATTTTGATTCAAACCCAGATATTCCATTTGGACTACCAGCATTTCCTGGTAAAAATTGTCCTATAGCAGCCTCTTTTAACATTTGTGGGGTAGGCTGAAGAAAAAGTGAATCTTCCAACCAATTTGATACGAAAGAATTTGGCTCCCCGGTAAGCGCGTCAAATAATCGCAACAAGCGTTGCATGTAATTATTCGTAAAATCCAAGCGCCCATCATTCCCTCCTGTACCAAGTAACGGAGGATAAGAAACTTTGTCCGAACCAATTAGTAAAACAGCATCAAGCCATTTTAAAAATTTATCTGGATAAGCATTTCTAATGGTTTGTATTAACAGGGATTTTTGGTTCTCTTTTGGAGCCTCTTGGAGTCCCTTTTCATCCAATATTTGACGAGTTTTTCCCAGCAACTCCCTGTAACCTTTGAAACGGTCACATTGGCTTTGCAAGAGCTTGTCTAAAGTGCGTGTGGCCTCAGTGTCTTTATCTCGTATACCAGTTTTAAGTTTTTTCCCTGTTTTAAACGACTTTCCCGTCTCAGGATCAATAGCTGCAGCTTTACCTTCTTCAAAATAAAATCCGCTTCCAGCATTCCAAGGCGCGGTAATCGGTGTAGGTTGATACTCCTCCAGAAAAAACCGCAACAGACTTTCTTTATCCAAACTGCTTTGCAACACAAAGGCCTCATCCCGCCAGCAACCTTTGGCATTCGGGTCTTTCTGCTCCGCGACCAAACGTAATATGCCCAGCGCCTTCAGGTAATGGGCCAGCGGCGTAGGTGCGCAGCCTTTTAACTCGATTTCGTGGCTCATAGCGGATTCTCCGTACCCTCTTGTTGTTCGGCTTCCGAGGCGCGCCAGTCGGCGATGCGGACCAGGATTTCGTACCAGGCCAGTTCGAATGGGCCGTGTTCGCGCAATAGGGTTTGCACGCGCGTGGTCCACGACGGCCCCATCACTTCGGTTTCGCCCAGCTGCATCAATTCCAGCCGCAATTCGGTAGCCGGCATGACTTGGTCTAGGACGGCAACTTCCGGCAAACAGTCGCCTTGGTAAATACCACGGGCATAGAGAATATGCGGCTTGTCCTTGGGCGGCTTTTCGTCCGGCATGGCTCTGAGGCTTAAGCGCACTTTGCCGTGGTGGGCGACGATCAAATAAGCAATCAGGTCGCGTTGCGGGTGATCGACGTTGTTGATTAGCCACGCCAGCATGGAGGCCAGTTCGTGGCGGAAATATCGGCGTTGGTGACTGGCGTTTGCCGCGGATTTGGCCCAATGCTTTTCATCGCTCAGCCGTTCATCTTGCAGCATGGTGTGTTGAAATACTTTGTGCGATTTACCCACGTCATGCCAAGCAGCGGCTGTAACTACCGCGTGTTTTCCAATTGCTTGGGCCTGCACCTGATCTACCAAGTGTTGGGCATGTTCGAAAACATGCCGCAAATGAGCAGGCAGTTCTATCGCCTTGGTTTTACGGCTATCTTGGTCGCCGGTATAGCTATCGTCGGTTTGCGCCGTTTCCGACAACACGACCGGTACCGCTGGTTTTTTGATGGGATCGAAGCCTGATTCCAGATCGTAACCGCCGTGTCGGGCCAGCAAGAGCAAGGTCATGCCGGGAAATGGCTGATCGATCTTTTTCCAGGTTTTTGCCAAGCCGTCCCAGACGAAAGCGGCTCGCTCCTTGTCCTTGAAATAGTCTTTGATTTGTCCTATCGACACCGGGCAAAGCTCGCTATGCAAAGGTTGCGGTTCATCAGTCTGCGGCTTTTCGATGTCGCGCCAAAACACTCGCAGTTGCGGCATGCCTTGGTCACGGATGAATTGGGAAATGTCGGTGTCGAAGCCGCTCAGGTCGGCGTCGGTGTTGAACAAATCCAGAAAATCCTTTTTGCGCAGGACGGGATGAATTGCCTGTTCGGTGGTCACTTTCGGCAGTTCGGACGGCGCGGCGCTCTCCAGACTCAGCAAATGTCTGCGGCTAACTGCAAAATCCTCCGGCGCGTAGGGCAAGGTATCGTCTTCGATGTCGATCCAGAAAATATCAGCACCGCCGGTTTGGTTATATTCGCCGTAACGGTTGCAGCGCCCGAAGCGTTGGACCAACGACGACCACGGCGCAATCTCGGTAAACAAGGTCTTGCTGGAAATATCCACCCCGGCTTCGATGGCTTGGGTGGCGATGATGATGCGGCCCGCTTCCGGTGCCACTTGCTGTAAACGCTGGTTGAGTTGCCGCCGCTCTTGCAGCCGGAATCGGGCATGAACCAACAATAATTCCGCCGCCGGCTTTTGCTTTTTCAGTTGAGCATATATCTGCTGCGCGCGTTCGACCCGATTGACGATCACCAAACTGTTCGTCCCTAGTTGATGCTGTTGGCTAACCAGTTCGGCGAGTTGCGCGACGTAGTTTTTTTTGGTTTCGGTGCTTAGCAGGCATGCCGCTTTGGAAAGGCGCTTTGTCGCCTTAATGCGTCGTTGTAACTCTGGCAGGGCTTGTTCGGCGCTGCTCAATGGCAAGCTGATTGTCTTTGGCAAATAATCGGCAAAGTCTACTGTATTCAACGAATCGCGATTTAAGGTGGCGGAAACCCAAAGGCTTTTTGTGACGACACTGGTTGTCAGCGTACGCCGGAAGGCTTCCACTTGCGCGCTGGTCGATAAGCCCGCACCCATCAACTGCACTTCGTCGTACACCCACAGCGCATCGTTATGCATTAAGGCAAAATGCACCGGCCATTGGTAACGACTAACGCCGTAACCGCGCATCAAGGCGCGGGACAATAGCATGTCTTGCGTGCCGATCAGAATGGCGTCTTTTTCCGGTTGCATAACCCAGGATTGGCCGTCTTCGCCGCCCATCAAAATGTGAACATTGACTTGATCTTGCAGATTCAAGCGTTCCAGCCAGCAATCGATGTTGGCTTGGGTTTGCTCGACCAAAACCCGCATCGGTAAGCAGTACACCAGTCGGCGCGGCGTGTCGGCATCATGCGCGACTTGGCGTTTATAAAGCCACGCCAATATGATTGCGGCGGTTTTGCCGAGGCCGGTTGGAATTTCCAGGAAATCCGGCCAAGCAGCTTGGGCCAGGGTTTGTTGATACGGAAACGGCTCCGCTAACAATGTTGCGTGTCTGAAAAATGCGCTGTAGTCGCTCATGGCAAACCTTTTGAATCAGGGTAAACGTTTTCTAACATGGCTCGGTCTCAGAACCTGAGGCCGAGATTTTTTTCGTTCAAATATTTTTCAATTCATCTGTAAACTGCCAGCAACTTCTCCGCTTTCTGCCTGACCAACTCCCGCAAAAACCCCGGCTCCACTACCTCCACCTCCGCACCGTATTTCAAAATATCCATCAGTAGCTCTTCGTGGCGGTTGAAGGGGATGCGTAGTTGGTAGCGGCCGTCGGTTAGCCACTCGGATTCTTGTTGGCTGTGCCAGGTTTCGTCGGCGACCCAGCGGCCGGCTTTGGCGGAGAAATTGAGGATGGCGGTGTGTTTGGGCGTGCCGGCGAAGATGCCGTAGGAGGAGCCAAAATGTTGTTGCAGCGTGGCCGGGTCCAGCAGTTGCGCCGGTTCGCCGCTGGTGGTTGCCGATCTGATGCGGTCCAGCGCGAAGGTACGCGGTTCGTTGCGCTGGTGGCAGTAGGCGTCGAGGTACCAGTTGTCTTTGTACAAGACCAGGTTTTGCGGCGATACCTGTCTTTCGCTGGTTTGGTCGTCGCTGCGGGCGTGATACTGAATAATTAGCCGGTGTTGATTGAACAGGGCTTGGACCAAGATCAGAAACAAGGCGTCGTTGCGGCTGCGGTAGGCTTGGCTGAGGATTTTGATGCGGCCCAATTGCGGAGTTTTGACGCCCGGCGAGCGGTCCAGCAGTTTTTGCAAATGGTCGCGGAGTTGGCCGATTTCATTTTGCAATAAGCCCGGCGCCAGGTTGCCGAGCAGGTGTTGGCAAGCGATCAGGGCTTGCAGTTCTTCGGCGGTGAGCCAGATGCCGGGCAGTTCGAAAGGATGGCGCGGGTCGTCGCGGTCGTAGTAGTAACCGCCGGCGCTGCGGTCGCAGACCAGCGGCGCGTTCAAACGGTCGCGTAAGTCGTCCACCAAGCGCTGGCGGGTGGCTTTGGAGCAACCCAGTTCTTTGTCTATTTGCGGTCCGGAAATGGGCGTGCGGCGGTTTTTCAGCAAGCCGTGGAGTTTGACGATTTTGTCGAGGTGATGCATGGCGGAAATCTCTATCCCTGATGATTTGTCGCTAACAGCTTAGACCAGTTTTTCAAGCGTGACCGGGCTGACCTTTACGGGCCGGACTGAGTTTGCCAAAACCTATAAACCCAGCCGCATGATGACACTTTTACCCGCTACACTTGGCAAAGTGATGCCTTGTCTTACCAGCCTTGCTTAAGACAGGCAAAAACTGCCATTGCCCTTTGGGAGAAGCTGGTGATAATGGGCTCAACAAAGCTTTAACCTTACTTTACGTGCCTGACTCCAGCCCGCTTGCATATGAGGAAGGCAATTCAACGGCGTCCGCTTAACATGCGGGCCGCGGGCTGAATGCTCGTTAAAACTGCAGTCTATGATCGATTGAAACCATGGAAAACTCGACTTTATTGAACCGTTCGAAAAAAACCTCACTGCCGGAACATTCGGTGCTTTTACCGATGATGCAGTTGATCTGGCGGCCGTTGGCGACGCTGGCCGGAATTCATAAGCAATACGGCGAGCTGGTGTTGGGACGGCTGTTGGGCAGAAATATTCTGTTCGTCTGCGACCCGGAATATATAGAGCAGATTTTCAATCTGGAGGGCAAGGGCCAGTTGAACCGAAGTTTTCTTTATGGCGCCAAGAAATCGCTGTTCGGTAACGGCCTGGTCAATAGCGAAAGCCAGGTTTGGAGTAAACAGCGCCGCTTGATGCAACCGTTGTTTACCAAGGACACGGTAAAAAACTATGAGTTGATCATGGTCGAAGAAGCGGCGGCGATGGCGGAAGAGTTGAAAAAGGCGGCGTCCGGCCAAGTTGATTTAAGCACGGAGATAAAGCGGCTGATTCAGCGGATTTTTATCCGCATCCTGCTGGGCAAGTCCGTGGATCAGCTGAGCAACGGCGCGGAGCTGATCAAGGTGATTGAAATCATCTGTCAGGAGTTGCCTGTACAGTTGGGCAGCGAAATTGTGCTTGGCCGCCGTTTGAAACGTTTCATCCCGCTAAAATCCAAGCGTTATCTCGCCGCCGTGAACTATCTGCAAACCTTTATCGGTGCGGAAATTGCGCAGACGCGGACGAATCCGGGACAAAGTCTGATATCGCAGTTAATGCAAGCCAGCGACCGCAGTACCGGTTACACAATGCCCGACAATTTGCTGCAAGACGAAGCCGTCAATCTGTTCTTCGCCGGCCAGGAAACCACCATCAATACCTTGGTGTGGTTTTTTTATTTAACCGGCAGGCGCCCGGATGTACGCGACAAGATCGCCGCCGAAATCCGCAGCTTGCCGAACGAAACCTTAAGCTCCGCGCACTTAGGCCAGCTGAGTTATACCAAAGCCGCGTTGTACGAAACCCTGCGCCTGTATCCGCCCACATCGGCGCTGTCCACGCAAACCGTTCAGGACATAGAGCTGGGCGATTACGCGATTCCCGCCGGCACCATCGTGTTATTGAGCATGCACGCCACTCACCATAGCGCCCGGCTTTGGGACAGCCCGGACGCTTTTAATCCCGACAGATTTCTGGAAACTGCGACGCCCGGCGGACACAAATACGCCTTTTTTCCGTTCGGCGGCGGTTTGCATAATTGCATAGGGCGTCATTTTGCCGAGCTGGAAATGCTGTTGGTCATAGCCAGTTTTTTCAAGGCATTTACGTTCGAAACCGACATTTCCGTCAAAGAAGCATTCAGCGTTACGTTGAAACCGGACCGTCCGGTTGTTGGCAGAGTGGAACCAATTGGTTAAGCTTACGGTCTGCGCTGACGGTTATAGCTAGTCGGCGCCGCACTGGCCGACTAGACGGCCTTTTTACGTAACAGGGAGCGTCATGAAACAGACCATTAGTTTTGTCACACTAGGCGTAGCCGATTTGGCTAGAAGCCGGCGTTTTTATAAGGCGCTGGGTTGGCAAGAATCGTCCGGCAGCCAGCAGGAAGTGGCATTCTTTCAGGTGGGGAGCCTGGCATTTGCGTTGTATGGCCGCGAAGCATTAGCAGACGACGCAATGGTATCGGCCGATGGCTCAGGCTTTGCCGGATTTTCGCTGGCTCACAACGTCGCATCGGCAAAAGAAGTTGACGCGACCTTGCTTGAAGCGGTTTCGGCGGGAGGTAAGCTGGTTCGTCCTGGCGAAAAAGCGGCTTGGGGCGGCTTCAGAGGTTATTTTTCCGACCCTGACGGCTTTCTTTGGGAAGTTTGTTTCAATCCTTTTTTTCCAATCGACCAACACGGTTTTGTGCAACTGCCGAACTAAACCAAGATTCCAATACCCCGCCTTGCACTGGCGTTATATCAGTTGCTCGGGCGTTATTGGGCAAAAACTGCAACCATTAATATTCAATAGTGGCCGATAAGGCCGGATAATCACATCAAAATGAAATTTAGAGTTTTTCTGCAAAGACTATCTCATCCTCGCGTTAGAAGACGATTAAAAATTGGCCTGTCCGTTTGGGGCGTGGCTATTGTCATTAGCCTGATTGCCAAACTGGCTTACGATATTGGTTATTTTAAAGCGCAATCGTTAATAAACGATAAAAACTCGGCAACCCCTAATATCACCCAGATACTAACCATAGAATCGGCTCAGCGCATAGTATCCGGAGCTTTAAAAGAAGATCCTGATTATCCAAAGACCATTGTGACGCAGGTTATTGATAACAACCAAAAGCTGGCGACTATTATTGTCGAAAATAATAAGCAAAGAAAAATAGGCTGGATTATCGATATGCGCTTATTTTTTACCGGCGATTTATTTAATGACAACGGCTATAACTTAACCGAATCTATTGAGCATCAGCATAATATTAGTAGAGGCGAAAACTGATTATTAATCCGGCCCAGGCCAGTATCGTCGCTCCCGCGCAGGCGGGAGCACAGTGACTATACCGGATCGCGGCGTGGTCCAAAGGCTCCGGACTGCAAAGTCCTGGTTAATCCATTTGCGCAAAGACCGGTTATCCAAGCCGCCAAACAGGCTGTTGAGAGCCGCCTGACAAACTGCTACCATCGGCGGACAATATCCTCATTGATCTATCTCAGCGCGATATTCTCTTTGCTTCCAAACAAAATCTCAGCGGATTTAAGGACCTAAACATGCCGATTATTGCGTATCAATCCCTTAACTCTAACTCCAGTTCCGAGCACGGTATCAGCGCCTCCAATTCTCAGTACTTCACGAGAATGACACATGAGCATATGGCGCAAAATTCGGCCCCCTGGAATCTGGTTCTGCCGACCGCGCCCGATATTTCGCCGGACATTCCGGTACAAGGTCCGGCCGAACTGCGTTCGACAGCGTCGTCCGGATACATGGATAAAGGCCAACACAGCAACGACAGTTTTTCGAGTATGGTTGCCAATAAGGTCCGGCAAATTTACCAAAACCTGATACGCGCTTTCGGCGGCGCCGATTTACTGGTATGCGGCGAACTGGACAGCAGCCATTCGGACTGGACATCCCTGCATAGTAACGCCGGGCAATTGATTCATACATCCTCGCCTGCCAAGGCTTGTAATTGCTTTAGCGTCCATTCCACTAAAGATGCGGCCAACAAGTTTCTGGGCGAAGGCGACGGTTGGCTGGCGATAGCGTGTTACAACATCATCGTGGTATTCGTACACGTGCCAAATTCCATCGCCAAAGATGAAAATAGCCTGATGAGCTATTACCAAAAAATTAACAGCGTGGTGATTCAAGCCGGACTGGGGCCGATTGACGTGGTAATGGGCGATACGAATCAGCCGACCAACGATTTTACCGCCAGAGTGCTTAGTCGAGCGTTGGGCATCAAATTTAGCGACGCCCACCCCGGTGACAGCATAAATCCCTTCGACTCGCATCAACGCAGCTTTGAAGGCACTAACAGCACGGCCACTAAAAAATACGATGTAGCCGTTTTTAACACCACTAGCCTGAAACTGGCGGAAGTCGTCTACCTCTCACAATCGACGCCGGTGAGCGGCGGCGGCAGATATACAGCGGCTGTTACCGATCACATGGGTATCGGTTTAAGGATAGAAAAATAATCGGCATTTCCTATAGTTACATCGCGGACAGGTCTCTAGCGTTGCTACCTAGCCGCGCAAATGTCCATCCCCATACGCCACCCACTTGTAGGTGGTGAGTTCATCTGGTCCAACCGGGCCGCGGACGTGGAGTTTATCGGTGCTGATACCGACCACCGAACCCAAGCCGTAATCGCCACCGCCCGATAATCTGGTCGAGGCGTTAATCATCACCGACGCCGAATCCACCTGTTCCTCAAACTGCCGAGCCAGGCTTAGGCTTTGCGTGACGATGCCGTCGGTATGGCCGGAACCGTAGCGGTTGATATGGTCTATGGCTTGTTGAATGCCGTCCACGACCTTCACCGACAGTATCGGCGCCAGGTATTCGCTATGCCAGTCTTCTTCCATCGCTGGAACAACACCGGGCAACAGCTTTTGGGTTTGTTCGCAGCCGCGCAGTTCGATGCGGTTTTCGGCAAATGCGGTGTGCAGCAACGGCAACAGTTGTGCGGCGCATGCACTGTCCACCAGCAAGGTTTCCAGTGCGTTACAGACTTGCACACTTTGGCATTTGGAATTGACCGCCAGCGCGACGGCTTGCTCCGGATCGGCATCGGCGGCGAGATACAGGTGGCAAATGCCGTCGTAATGCTTGATGACCGGAATCCGCGTGCCTTCGGCGATGCGCTTGATCAAGCCTTTGCCGCCGCGCGGAATCAGCACGTCGATATATTCGTCCATTTTCAGCAACTCGCCCACCGCTTCGTGGCCGGGGGTGCGGATGATCTGTATCGCATGTTCCGGCAGACCAGCCGCGACCGCGCCGGCTATCATCGCATCGGTGAGTATCGCGTTGGTTTGCAAGGCTTCCGAACCACCGCGCAAAATCACCGCATTACCGCTTTTGATGCACACCCCGGCGGCATCGGTGGTGACGTTGGGGCGCGATTCGTAAATGATGCCGATCACGCCGAGCGGCACCGATTTTTTGTAAACCCGCAGCCCGGCCGGATTGGTATGCCCGGTCAGTATCCGGTTTAACGGGTCCGGCAATTGCGCCACTTTTTTCAGGCGCGACAGCATGTAATCAAAGGTTTTGTCGTCTATCGTCAGGCGCTTGACCATCGCCTCCGACTGCCCTTCGTCGCGGGCTTTGACGATTTCCTGGGCGTTGACCTCCAGCACCTTCTGCCTGACCGAGTCCAGCGCTTCGGCCATTTTCGCCAGTGCCAGATTGCGCGCCGATTCCGAGGCTGATGCTAATTGGCGCGATGCGACGCGGCTTTGTTGGGCGATGGTTTGGATGGAGCAATTAAACATATAGTTTCGGAATGATGGATTTTGAAATACTCGATATTGACTGGATTCATCAGATTTGGGAATAAGCTCGATAGCCCGCTTTTTGATTATCGTCTCTGCCGAATAAGCCGGATTGTCGATTATATAAGAATCGCAAAACTCCGGTTCGGGTCGACTGCAACGTCAACTGCAAAACACTAGCCCAACCTCATCCAAAACCACTTTAAAAGCCAAATGCTTTATCATTGGGCCAGGACACGTACGGAACCCGCATAATTACAATGAATAACACTCCGCAACCCACCGCCAAATCTTTGATTTCTCCCGTTATTTTATTCGCCGCCACCCTGTTTATCAGCGCCACGCTGATGTTCGTGCTGCAACCGATGTTCGGCAAGCTGCTGCTGCCGCTGCTGGGCGGTACTCCGGCGGTGTGGAATACCTGCATGGTGTTTTACCAAACGCTATTGTTTCTAGGCTATTTGTACGCGCATTGGCTGAGTTCGCGGCTGGGCAGCCAACGGCAGATTCAGATTCATACCGCTTTGCTGGTGTTCAGCGTGATTGCATTGCCGGTGGCGCTGCCGGAAAATGCCGCACCGCCCACCGATGGCGATCCGACTTTATGGCTGGTCTGGACGCTATTTCTGGCGATCGGCTTACCGTTCTTCGTGGTCTCCACTACCGCGCCGCTGCTGCAAAAATGGTTTTCGCATAGCGGCCACCACAGCAGCGACGATCCTTATTATTTATATGCCGCCAGCAACGCCGGCAGTTTGCTGGCTTTGTTGAGCTATCCGTTTTTGATCGAGCCGAATCTGGGTTTAGCTAATCAAAGACTGATCTGGAGCGGGGGATATATTGGTTTGTGTGCGTTGATTTTGGTATGCGGGGTTAGTTTCTGGCGCAGCCAAGCCGATAAGGAAGACGACGAAGTGTTAAGCGATGCCGGCATCGAGCCGCCATCGACGTTGCAACAATTGCGCTGGCTGGCACTGGCTTTCGTACCGTCCAGCTTGTTGCTGGGCTTGACCCAATTCATCAGCACCGACATCGCCGCCGTGCCCTTGTTGTGGATCGTGCCGCTGACCCTGTATTTGCTGACCTTCATCCTGGTGTTCAGCACCTGGGCCGAGCGTATCCGCCCCTGGATGTTGGCCGCGCAGCCGGCGGTATTGACGGTGTTTATCGCTTATTCCTTCATCAACCCGGCCACCTTGCCTTATTGGCTGGATTTGATCCTGCACTTGGTCGCATTCTTTCTGGCGGTGATGGTGTGCCACGGCGAATTGGCCAAAAGCCGGCCGCACCCGCAATATCTGACTCGCTTTTATCTGGTGATGTCGTTTGCCGGCATGCTGGGCGGTTTGTTCAATACCTTCGTCGCGCCGTTTATCTTTAATGCGGTGTACGAATATCCGATCATGATCGCCGCCGCCTTGCTGCTCCGTCCGGGTTTTTTCAACGGCCGTTGGTTTTTGCAACCGATTTTTCCAGTGTTGGTACTGATTACAGGCCTGACGATTTATTTCACTACCCAGCAGTTGTTCGATTATCTGGACTTGATCGGCGGCGCGCTGATTCTGTTGGCCGGCTTGAGCTATTCGCTACGGCATAGCCCCATCGGTTTGGGCGCATTGACCGGGGTGATTTTGTTGTTCACGCTGGGCTTGCACAGCATGGCCTCCAACACCATTTACCAGGAGCGCAGCTTCTTCGGCGTGATGTCGGTGCGCGACACCGTCATCCCCGATGAAAACCAACGGCCGGAAACCGTCCGCGAGCTTTATCACGGCACCACCAAACACGGCGCGCAACGGCTGACCGCCGCCAACGTCACTACGCCATTAACCTACTACAGCCGTCCCGGCCCCATCGGCCAGCTGTTTGCGGAATTTGACGGCGAAAACCAACACTGGCACATCGGCGCGGTAGGTTTAGGCGCCGGCGCGCTGGCGTGTTACACCAAGGAAGGCCAATTGTGGAAATTCTATGAAATCGATCCACTGGTGGTGGAAGTCGCGCAAAACCCGGCCTGGTTTACCTACCTAAGCCGCTGCAACAAGCAGGCGGAAATGATCGTCGGCGATGCCCGGCAATCCTTGCTGAAGGAAGCCGATGGCAGCTTCGATTTATTGATCATGGACGCCTTCAGCTCGGATGCCGTACCCACGCATCTGCTGACGCGCGAGGCTTTGCAGCTATACTTTAGCAAGCTGAAAGACAACGGTTTACTGGCTTTTCATATCACCAACCGCCATCTGGCCTTGAAAAAAGTCATGGCCGACCATGTCAACCAATTGCATTTGGCGGCCCTGTTGCAGGAATTTAAACCGGAAACCGATGTCCCTCTGGTCATCGCTACCGACTGGGTAGTGATTGCGAAACAGCCCGAGCGCCTGCAACGCTTGCAGCAAAGCCGGCTCGGGCATTGGCAGAAACTGCCGCTGACGTTCGGTCTGCAGCCTTGGACCGACGACTTCACTCATATTATTGGCATTTGGAAATAGGATAGGACATGCTCATTACGGATCTTGCCCAACGTTGCGGCGCCACCGCCCAGGGCGGCGACTCGACCACTTTTATTAATTCTGCGGCCGACATCATGTCAGCCACCCCTCATCAAGTCACCGTGCTTAGCGACGGTAAATACAAAAAATATTTGAAAGACTCCAAGGCTTCGGCCTGCTTTATCGCCGAGCAATTGCTTGATGGCGAGATTCCGGAAAATCTGACCTTGTTGGTCTGCAAAGACCCGGAAATCAGCTTTTTAAATGCGGTAAAACTGCTGCATCCGGAACCGGTTTTTAAACGCCAGGTGTCTGAGCACGCGGTATTGGCTGAAACATCGACTTTGGGTTTTGACGTACATGTCGGGCCGTTCGCTACCGTGGGCCAACAAAGCAGCATCGGCGACAGCAGCACTATCGAGGCCGGCGCCCGCATCGGCAATCATGTGATGATAGGCAAGCACTGCCATATCCACCCCAACGCGGTGATCTACGATCACAGCATCATCGGTAACAACGTGATTATTCACGCCGGCGCGGTAATCGGTGCCGACGGCTTTGGCTATAAATTCCGAGACAATCAGCATGTGAAAGTGCCGCATGTCGGTCATGTGGAAATTGCCGATAACGTCGAAATCGGCGCCAACACCTGCATCGACCGCGGCGCGCTGGGCGCTACCAAAATCGGCTGGGGTAGCAAAATCGACAATCTGGTGCAACTGGGGCATAACAATATCGTCGGCCGCAACGTGATTATCTGCGGCCAGTCCGGCATCTCCGGCTCTTGCACCATCGAAGACGGCGCGATTCTAGCCGGCAGCACCGGCGTGGCGGACCACGTGAAGATCGGTGCGCGGGCAGTCGTGATGGCCCGCAGCGGCATCTCCGGCGACATCGACCCCGGCGCGCAGGTGTTCGGCAGCCCGGCCAAGGATCGTAAGGTGGCCTGGAAAGAATTGGCCGCTTTGGCCAAATTGCCGGAGTTGCTGCAAAAATTTAAGGCGCTGGAAGCTCGGGTGCTCAAACTGGAAGAGTAAGCAGGTTTGTAGGCGCGCTTTAAATCGCCCAAAGCGCATCAATTCGCCCCTACAACTTGGCATATTTCTATACCACTCAACAGGACAGAATCATGAACGACAAACAGCGGGTCGCGGAACACGCGGTACAACATGTCAAACCGGGCATGATAGTGGGACTGGGCACCGGTTCCACCGCCAATTTTTTCATCGAAGCGCTGGCGCGTCGGCAAAATGAGGAAGGCCTGCAGTTCAAGGTGGTTTCCAGCTCGGTAGTCAGCGCCAATAAAGCCAAACAACTGGGCTTGTCCTTACTCGGCATCGAACATATCGACGGCTTGGATTTATATGTGGATGGCGCTGACGAAGTAAGCCCAGACCTGACTTTGCTGAAAGGCCGCGGTTACGACCTGGTGCGAGAAAAATTGTTGGCCAAGGCTGCCGACCAGTTTCTGGTGTTGATTGATGCCAGCAAGAAAGTCAAACGCATCGGCGAGAATTTTCCGATTCCTATCGAAGTCAGCCCATTTGCCTGGCGACTGGTGCAACACAGTGTTGCGGCGATTGGCGGCCACGGTTCGTTGCGGCAAACCGCCAATCAGGATGGCCTGGTAGTTACCTCGCACGGCAGCCTGGTATTGGACGTGGCGTTCGAACCCAATCCGGACGGTAAAACCCTGAACGAGCAACTGAATGCGATTCCGGGCATAATCGAACACGGCATTTTCTGCGGCCTGACCCACGCAGTATTTTGCGGTCAAGACGGCCTGATTGAAGAGCAGTGGGCTTAGTGCCTGCGAGCTGACAACAGCCACCCCAAGCAATCCCGCCGAATAGGTAAATTCTCACCCATTCGGCGGTTTACCCTCACGTTACGAAATAAAACGTCAAACTAAAAACCCCGGTTGCCGTGGAAATCAGCCGCACTTTATTCAGCAAAGGCAGCGACAGCCAGTAATAATGGCATTCGGTTTTTCGGCGTTCCCAAGTCAACCGCAAACACTCGACACACTTCCGGCACAGGCGCGGCATAAGCCGCCATAAGCCGTACAACAACAAACCGGCGATCAATAACAGAATATAGAACGTGACGATCTGGCTACCGTGCCGGGAGGTATGAAATAGGTGTTCAACCGTGTGCTCTATGCCTAGCTCGAACCATTCGTACAGAAAATGCAGTAGCTCGAAACACAGATGCAGCACATTCAGAAACAAATCAATCACCATGTCATACATGGCGATAGATAGCGCGATCAGCCCCACGATAACCAAGTCAAGATGCTCTTTAATCATCTCAATTCTCCAGGATTTAGATTCGAAGACACGTGAAAACAGGCTGGTTAGCGCTCTTCCATGGCCATCTGCCTGTGGTATTCCGCCATTTGCCGGCTTTCTTTAGCTGCCATCTCCAAATCTCTGACCATCGCGTCAGCACGCGCCTTCAAATCCTGAATGCGTTTTCCATACTTCCAGGGTTTGGCTATATATTGATCCAGCATTTCCCGCTCTTCCTGGGCATCCGCATCCAGCGTTTTAGCCACATCTTCGTAATGATCCGCAAGACGTATATGCGCATCTCGGGTATCAGCGGTCTGTACCGCTTTTGCCCAACTTTGCGGTTTAGGGCCAGACTCTGTCGCACAGGCAGACAGCAATCCAGCGGCAATCAGTAGCGATGCTAAGTGTTTAGTTTTCATTGATGGTCTCCTTTCTTATTATTTGTGATCACAATGTTTTCTAATGCAATGTGCTGTTTTTACAATCACTCTTCACCAACTCCCTGATTCGGCAAAGGTACGAGGGAGTAAAAAAGTTAGAAACTCCATTCGCCCTTTTGCCGATGCAATTGATCCATCTTCATCGACGCTCGCTCAAAGGATTGCAGCATATCGTCGGAATGCGGAGTAAGCGTTGCGGCAAGTGCGTTAACTTGCGGCGTCGAAGATGTGCTGTCAGCGGCCGTTGTGGATGACGCCACAGTGGATAAGACAGTCTTCACACCAACAGCATGGGGATACTCGGCATCTTCCCTAGTTGCACAAGCGGACATCAGCAAACTAACGCTGATTAAATACGCGGCACTTATCCGTGCAGCGCTTTTTCCCGAAGCTAATGGAATAAACATGAATTGCGGCTCCTGTTGTTATCTGGCCTGACCCAGTTTTGATTTTTGAAAATGCCCCTTCACACGTCATTAAGATAGCGAATCGCTATCTTAATAGCAACACCGTTGCCATTCTTCCTATCAGTTAGCCATTGCAAACGCTGGTTTTTTGTTTAAAAAGCAGCCGTAATCAAGCCGCGTAACGGTAAATGGGGTTGATTGGGGTGTTATGGTCGAGCTTGATCAGCTCTTCAATCAAGCCATCGTCAAGCCCATACACCCAGCCGCGCAAGGTTGGTTTATGGCCCTGTTTCCAGGCCGATTGGATGATGGAGGTATGCGCCAGGCGATACACCTGTTCGATAATGTTCAACTCAACCATCCGGTCGAGCTGCTTCTCCGGATTGATATGATCCAACTCGTCCATATGCAGACGATAGACATCCTTGATGTGCATCAGCCACTTATTGGTGATCGCCAAATCGACATTTTGCGCTTGCAATGCCGCTTTAACGCCGCCGCAACCGTAATGGCCGCAGACAATCACATGTTTGACCTTCAGCACTTCAATCGCGTACTGCAACACGCTGAGGCAATTAAAGTCGGTGGTAACGACTTGGTTGGCGATGTTGCGGTGCACAAAAATTTCTCCCGGCTGGGCGTTGACCACGGTCTCCGCCGGCACCCGGCTGTCGGCGCAACCTATCCATAAAAACTCGGGACGTTGCTCCTTGGCCAAATTGAGGAAATAGTCCGGATTTCTGCTTACCAGTTGTTGAGACCAAGCTTTGTTTTCTAAAAGCAGTTTGTTGGGCATGGCACGCACATTCCTTATTGAGTTGATGGTGAGGCTAAATTAAAGGCTTAACCTTTCATCAACCTTTCAAAGAACGGCTGGCTATCCCAAAAGCATCTGCTAACTATTTAATACACTTTCGTCAGCATTAAAAACAATCTCGAAGCGAGTACCCTGCCTACCCTGGCCGCCACTGACTACCGTGACCCGTGCCGCATGCAAATCGGCAATTTCTTTGACGATGGCCAGACCCAAACCGCACCCCTCCCCTTGGCTGCCCTGGATTCGATAAAAGCGTTCGAAAATCTTCTCCTGCTCGATAATCGAAATGCCGGGACCGTCGTCCTCGACAATCAGCGCCACATGCGGCAAGGCCCGAACGCCAACATTGATATGCCCGCCGCTGTTGCCGTAGCAAATCGCATTGTCCAACAGATTGCTGAGCAATTCGCGCAACAAGACCGCGTCACCGGCGACCATCACGGCGGCATCCGGCGCGTCGAATCCCAGTTCAATATTCCGATCCAAAGCCCTGGTCACCCAATCCATACACGATTCCCGCGCCAGCTTGACCAAATCGACCGGTTTGAATTCCGGAGCACTGTGCGACACCGATTCCGACCGGGCGAGAACCAGCAATTGCGTACTGAGATGAGCAACGCGGTCGGCGGCATTTTTGATATGTCCAAGCGCCGCTTTCATCGCTTCCGGGTTGTCGGCACCGAGAGCACGCTCGGCCTGTAATTTTAGACCGGCCAGCGGTGTACGTAATTGATGCGCGGCATTTTCGATGAAACGCTGTTGGGTGATTAAGGTCGAACCCAGCCGTTGCAATAAATCGTTGATGGTATGCGTCAGCGAGCGTACTTCCAAGGGCACGTCGGCATCCAGAATGGGGTTGAAGTCTCTTGCCGAACGCTCGGAAAGGTGCGCGGCAAGATCGTTCAAGGACTTAAGTCCGCGATTGACGCCGGTCCAGACATGAAAGCCAGTGATGAACAGCAGCAGAAATTGCGGCAAAACCACGGCCAGCAAAATCTCGGTCATCATGCTGCGGCGCTTGTTCAGAGTTTCCGCCACCGACACCAACACGTGCTCCGAGCTTGGCGTCGGCGTGGTCAGCACCGAAACAATCCGCACTTCGTGGCCGGCTATCTCGCCGTTCGAAAAAAACGGTTCATTACTGGTTAACGTGTTAATCGCTGGACTGGGCAAGTCGGCGTCGCCGGCCATGAAGCCCTCTGCTTGCGACTCCACTTTAAAAAAGGTTTTATCGACGTCGTCCCAACGAAATACTTCGACAGCGATGGGCGGCAATTCGAAAGTGACGTGGTTTTGTTGGGCATGCACCTCTTGCGTCAACGACTTCACCGAATCCAGCAACCAGCGGTCGTAGGCCAGATCGGTATAGTGCATCGCCACGAAATAAGAAGCAGCGGCATCCAGCAATACCACGAAAAGCAGGGGCAAAGTCAGCTTGGAAAGCAGCTGGGCCCTAAGACTTTGCGGTTTATTCATCCTGACTTTTCTCCAGCAGATAACCCAGCCCGCGTAGGGTTCTGATATTGATCCCCAAGGGTTCCAGACGCTTGCGCAGCCTATGCACATACACTTCGATGGCATTGTCGGCCAGTTCCTCGGCATGGGCCGCCAGCCGTTGCGCAATATTGTCCTTGCTGACCACCCGGCCGCTGCTCAACAGCAAGGCCTCCAATACGCCATATTCCCGCGGCGGCAGCGCCATCGGCATGTCGTTGGCGCTGATCTGCTGATTGCGGGTATCCAAAGTCAATGCCCCGAAACGAATGTCATGATTAAAGCCGCCGTGACTGCGGCGCAACAACGCCCTGACCCTGGCTTCCAACTCCCGCAGTTCGAAGGGTTTGGTCATGTAATCGTCGGCGCCCAGTTCCAGACCGCTAACCCTATCGTTCAGCGCATCGCGGGCGGTCAATATCAACACCGGGATCACCGATTTGCGCGCCCGTAACTGCCGCAATACCTCCCGTCCGTCGATGTCAGGCAGGCCCAAATCCAGAATCACCAGATCGTAGGGTTGCGTCATCAGCGCGCTACCTGCGTAACTCCCCGTCTTGGCCAGCGTGGTGTCGAAGCCCCAATCGCTCAGGGTTCGCGACAAGCCGTCCCCCAATGCGGCGTCATCTTCGACTAATAAAATTCGCATGTTTTTTTCCTAGCTTGATCGGTTAATGAACACTGGCAGAGCGCTCGCATCAAATTCTACAATCAACGCAGTTTAGCGCCATATCGGAAAAAGCAGCTCGCGGTTGGGCAGTGCTCAACGCGAATGGCTTAACTGCAAGGATTAAGCTTTATCCCAACACTTTTGTGGTAGATGCCGCCGTGATCCTGGGTCATAATCCGTTCAAGTAGCCTTTTCTGAGAAAGCCTTTCAGTTTCAACGACCCAGCGTCGTGAAAACCTGGCGCCGCAAAACGCCGCCGACAGCCCAAGTGCCGGAGCTTATTCGGCCGAAATCAAGAGGAGAATCGCATGTCACAATTACAAAAAAACCAGGAAGCGCCCTTTTTTAGATCCGCCAATCAAGACAACAAACTCATTTACCTGTCCGATTACCAAGAGGACAAAAATGTGGTGTTGTACTTCTATCCCAAAGACGACACCCCCGGCTGCACCATTGAAGCCAACGACTTTACCGCGCTGGCCGGCGAATTCGACGCCCAGGACACCGTGATCATCGGCGTCAGTAAAGACGATTGCCAAAGCCACCGCGACTTCATCGCCAAATACGGCCTGAACGTACAACTGCTGGCCGACACCTCCGGCGACCTGTGCGAAGCTTACGGCGTCTGGCAGGAAGTGGAAAAAGACGGGGTGAAAAAATGGAAAATCGTCCGCTCGACCTTCATCATCGGCAAAGACGGCAAACTGATCGAAGCCATGTATGGCGTCAACCATGAAGGGCATGCACAGGCGGTGTTAGATATTATCAAAGGACTGAACGCGCCGGCTGAGGCATAAAAGATGACTAGGTCGGGTTGCGGCTTATGCCTATCCCGACCTACCGGAATGAATCCTACCAGCCAAGACGACCAGAAATATCGCTTAGCTCATACCGAATTTCCAACCCTGAGCAATCACGAACGATGCGCTGCACGCTGTTCAACACATCCACAGCCCTGAAAGAGGGCGTCGGCTTACCGACCGCCAAACTCTTGTTCGCAATTGGGAGGAAATAACCTTCGAAACCTGGATTTCATTGAGGCTACTTGTTTTAGATAGCAGCCTGGACGGTTACTTTACTGTCACATCCATTTCGAAGTGATCTTAGAGTATCTTTGAGTAAAGAACTTCGTGCAATGGATGTCCCGTCAACGCCGACGATGTGCGCTCTTTATCGGTGAGTGTAAAACCACAACCCGCATACGCAGCTTCGGCTGGGGAATTGCCTTTGATGCACCACAGCTCGATGCCGGCAAAACCTAAATTGAATGATTCCGCCACTGAATGATCAACGAGTTTTCTCCCTAATCCTTGGCGCCAATGGGCAGGCGACACATTGAGCGCCCAAAGTTCAACAGTCAGTTCCTGTGTCGGATAACGAGGTGCGCCGATAATTGAAAAGCCAACCGTATTGCCTTCGTCCTCGGCGACGAACACCATGAACTCTCTTGTTGGATTAGTTAACCGTTCTGTTAGTGCGCCCAGGTTTGCGTAAGGATCTAATGACGCCAAGAAGTCCGGCGGCATGAATGGCTGGTAAGCAGCGCGCCAAGCCGCCACACGAATTTGACCAATGGCTTTTGCATCGGCCGGAATAGCAAGACGTATCGATATGTGCGGAATCACGGATAAGGTTTTTGTTGTTTGTTAGATTAGCTTTTCGTAGCGATGAGCCATTGTAGCCTCGATGCAGCGTCAGCGGAATCGAGGGCGTCGGCTTACCGACCACCAAACACATATTGGCAATTGCAGGATATTGGCCTTCGAAACCTCGATTCCATCGAGGCTACTTGCTATTGAGCCCCAAAACATCACGTATGGATTCATTGTCTGGCCCGCTCCGATGCAAAAGCCACCAAACGCAGGCCTGCCCAATTGCTCGGCTGATAGCACCAATGCTTTGGAGATGCATTTCGCATAGAGAGATTGGATCTGAGGCTTCCGTAGACACGTCATGATGGCCATGCGTCTCTAGTGACATGAACCGATAGAAGACTGTGTACAAATCCGAAACCTCAGCTTCCCTGGCTAACTCTTTTACGCTCCTCCGTTTGGGAATGTTTTTCATTTGCTCGGTTTCTAGAAACTCTGCGGTAGCGTCTTCTCCTGTATGCCTGTTCTTGATTTTTGCCGTTCCGGCCTTCAGGTTGATCTTGAGCGCTTTGGCGAGTTCTGCAGTTGCCGAGCTCTGATGTTCTTGAGCATTTTCAATCGAACGGATAGCCCACAGGACTGTGATCAGTTGCTCAAGTAGACAGCGCCCCATAATGCCTAAGCAAGCAGCATTATGGGTAGCACCCAATGCAGCCGCTCCGCGCACTAGTTCTGCTGTGCGGCTTAGTTGCTGGCGGGCAATTTCATCCCTCAGGTCCAATTGCCCCGCAGCATCAATTTCAGATGCAGCAATGAGTCGCGCAACATGCTCATTCAAGAAGCTAATCAATTCGTCCAGTGCTGTTGTGGCAGTTGTCATGATGTATGAACGTGATCCCTAACGTAGCCTATGACATCAGTTGTCAAATAAACGGGCGCATGTATCGTATAACTCTTACTGTTTGCGCTCAAATGATTGATTTTTTAGTGTGAGTGGAAATTTAACATTCCAAGTGGCGGTGAAAAATACGACCCCCATAAACTTAGAGAAAACTATACCATCCCTGACACTTGGCTTCTAGGCGCTAAAGCCTTGTAGGTTGGGCACGCCTTCTGTGCCCACGCGGAACTAACCTCACACCGATGAAACGGTGGACAGAACAGCATAGCCCACCCTTTTGATTTCCAATTTCAATCAACTAAACCACCTCATCCGGCAAAAACCCGCCAGCCTGCATGGTCCATAGTCGATAGTAAAAGCCCTGCTTATCCAGCAATTCCTGATGACTGCCATCCTCGACAATCCGGCCTTGATCGAACACTAACACCCTATCCAAATGCGCGATGGTAGAGAGACGGTGGGCGATGGCGATGACGGTTTTGCGGCCCATGACCCGCTCCAGGTTTTCCTGGATGGTTTTTTCGGTGACCGAGTCCAGGCTGGAGGTGGCTTCGTCCAGGATCAGGATGGGGGCGTCTTTCAGCATCACCCGGGCGATGGCGATGCGCTGGCGCTGGCCGCCGGACAGTTTCACACCGCGCTCGCCGACCAGCGACTCGTAGCCTTCCGGCATCGCCTCTATGAACTCCTCGGCGTGCGCCAGTTTGGCGGCGAAGCTGATCTGCGCGTCGTCGGCATCCAGTTTGCCGTAACCGATATTTTCCTTCAGGCTACGGTGGAACAGACTGGGATCTTGCGGTATCAGGCTGATTTGCGCATGCAGGGAATCCTGGGTCGCCAATAAAATATCCTGGCCGTCGACCAGAATCTGACCGGCTTGCGCCTCGAAGTTGCGCAGGATCAAGTTCACAAAGGTGGATTTGCCGGAACCGGAGAAGCCAACCAAGCCCACCCGCTGCCCCGGCTCGATCACCACATTCAGACGGTCGAACACTTGTCGCCCCGGTTCGTAGCTGAAGCACACATCCTTAAACTCGATCCGGCCCTGGCTGATTTGCAGGGGTTTGGCGTCCGGTACGTCGATGATTTCGTGGCTTTGGATGATGGTATCCACGCCGTTAGCAACGTTGCCGACATACTCGAAAAACTCCAGAAAGCGCCGGCTCAAATTGCGGGCGTCGCCGATCACCAAAATCGCTAAGCCGGTACTCATCGCAAACGCACCGACGCTGATTTCCCCGGCCTGCCACAGTTGCAAGGCGTAGCCGATAGTGCCAATTTTTAATATGGCCGCTGCGGTAAATTGAAACCAGCGTACCCGCTCCATATACCAAAAGGTGCGGCGGGCGCTTTTTAATTCGGTAGCCAAAAACCCGTCGAGATACTCACGTTCGTGCGGCAAGCGGGCAAACAGCTTGGCATTGAGAATATTAGTGACCGCATCGACGATCTTGCCATTGACCATGCTGCGGGTCGCGGCAAAATCCTGCGCGTAGGGTTGGCAGCGAGTCGCCAGCCAATAGGAGATCAACACGTACATCAACACCCAGGACGCCACGAACAAGCCCAAGCCCTGATGCACGCCCAGCAATAGCGTCACCGACACTGAAAAGGTCACGGCTATCGGCCAAAAATCGCAGATGATGGACCAAGTGGTGTGATTGACGCTCATCGCCGTTTCGCTGATGCGATGCGCCAGCGCGCCGGCGAAATGATTACCAAAATAGCGCGGCGCGTGGTTTTGCAGATAAGCAAACAAAGACCGCGCCGTGCCTTGCCGCAAGCGCGGACCCATGATGATCAGCACCGCGCCGCTACTACGGCTGAAAATGATTTCAGCCAGATTCAGGCCGGCGAGCAATAGCAAGGGTTGCTTGAAAGTCTCCAGCCAATCAACAACCGGCACGGGCTGACTAGCAACCGCGTCCATCAGCGCCTTAACCGCGTACGGCACCAAAATGCTGCCGGCGGCTTGGCCGGTTTCCAGTATCAGCATCAACAGCAACAGCCAGCGGAACGGCTTTAAGCAAAACAGGATGAAACGCCAGGGGTTGGCGGGTAATGGCGGTGCGTCCGCGGCGCGGCGGAGACCTTCCTTGGTGGAGGATTTGGGCATGACGGCATCAGGTAAGAAAGCGGACGGCCATTATAGCCAATAGCCCGGCGGCCGCGTCGTTGCGGAACGGGCCAAGTGAAGCGGAGTTATATCAGTAACGAATTCGATACCACCACATACCAACCATCTCGTGGGCCAGCAAGAAGCTGTTGGACCATGCGGTCGGCGACGGCAACCAATCCGGCCAGCGGGATTTGCCTGCATGGCCGATAAAGGCCGTCGGCGCCGGCAATACCTCAAAACCGGCTTTGCGAAACTCCAAGGCAGCGCGCGGCATGTGGTAGGCCTGGGTGACCAGGACAATCTTATTAATACCTAACTCATTCAACAGCTCGCGACTGAAACGGGCATTTTCGGCAGTATTGCTGCTGCGCGGCTCCCGCCAGGCCACTGGAGTTTTAAACTCGCTCTCCAAGGTTTGCGCCATCAAATCCGCTTCGGGAATTTCATCCGGCTCCAGCATACCGCCCCCGGAAGCCAAAATCGGCAAACCCAGCTCCCCGGCCAACTTGGCAGCATAGCGCACACGCAGCAAGGTTCTGACATGTAAAGTAACCTGCCCAGGATATTCCGGCGCTGACGTTTCGATGCCGCCTCCTATCACCACCAAGACCTGCGGTTTAAATTGCTGCACGGCTTCGGTAGAAAGAGGCGGAACCCTTTCCCAGAGCATGGCCCAGTGCTTAACCACAATCGGCAAACTCAATAACCACAACAGTGCCAGACAGACTATCGCCATGTTCTTTCCCCATTTACGCTTGCGCAAAAGCAAGCCAACCAGCGCCAGCATCGCCAAAGAGGTTGGCGGCAACAACAGCAGCTTGATAACGTAGATAGCGATGATGGACATGGGACACGATCATCCTTGAGCAAGTATTAGTCAATATGGCTATAGACAAACCACATTGGGAGTGAACTAGAGACGCAAGGTTTTTGCGTCTCTAAAGGCTTAGCGCGGTTATATCGCCAATCTGGAAATCCCCACCGCTTCCCGCAAGGTATTGATAAACGGCCGGGTGATGGCACGGGCTTTCTCGGCGCCTTCCTGCAATTGCTGCTCGATATGCTCCGGCGCTTCCATTAAGGCTTCGTAACGCTCGCGAGCCGGGGCGATTTCATCGTTGATTTTCTCGAACAACACCTGCTTCATCTCGCCCCAGCCTATGCCTTCGGCGTAGCGTTGGCGGATCGCTTCGACTTCGTGGTGATTGGCAAAGGCCTGATAGATACCAAACAAGGTGCAACCTTCCGTATCCTTGGGTTCGCCCGGTTCCAGCGAGTTGGTTTTGATCTTGTTGATCAGTTTCCGCAGTTTCTTTTCCGGCTCGAACAACGGGATGGTGTTGTTGTAGCTTTTGCTCATCTTGCGGCCATCCAGGCCTAGCAAGGTAGCGGCGTTGTCGTCCAGCACCGCTTCCGGCAAGACAAAATGTTCACCGTAAATATGGTTAAAGCGGCTGGCGATGTCGCGGGCCATTTCGATATGCTGGATTTGATCCTTGCCCACCGGCACCTTGTTGGCGTTGAACATCAAAATATCGGCGGCCATCAGGATGGGGTAACTGAACAAGCCCATCGTGATGCCTTTGTCCGGATCGTTGCCTTCGGTTTCTTCGTTTTCGGCGACGGCGGCTTTATAAGCATGGGCGCGATTCATCAAGCCCTTGGCGGTCACGCAAGTCAGCATCCAGGTCAGTTCCAGAATTTCCGGCACATCGGACTGGCGGTAAAACACCGCGTTGGAGGTATCCAATCCCAGCGCCAGCCAGGTCGCGGCGATTTCCAGGCTGGATTGCTTGACCCTGGCAGGCTCGTTGCATTTGATCAGCGCATGGTAGTCGGCCAGAAAATAAAACGGTCTGACCTGCTCGTCTTTGCTGGCATTGATCGCCGGCCGGATCGCCCCGGCGTAATTGCCAAGATGCGGCGTGCCGGTGGTGGTGATACCGGTAAGGACAATGGATTTACTCATGCTGCTGCCTGCGCTGTCTGTAATGAAAAAGTGGCGGAATTTTACACAAATAGCCTGGGATAGTCAGGCAATAAAACCGCCGAACCTGGCAATTGCCTGGATGCCAACTGCGTCACAGCCCGCCCAAAAAATCCGCTGATTCGGGCGATATGAGCCACTATTTCCTAACCAGAGCCACGGATTTTTATAGTAAACTCCCTGCGACTGATTTTTTACCCAACCACTGCCAATCCGAATCGGGGGAAGCCAATGCTGAATCATGATGAAAAACGCGATTACATCCGTATGGATGTGGACTGTGACATTACCTATAAGCTGGCCGATTCCAGCGAGGTCAGTACCGGTAAATGCACAACGCTGAGCGGCGCCGGCGTATCGTTTATTGCCAACCGGCCGTTCGATGTCGGTTTAGCCATGGAAGTCAGCATCATGCCGAAAACCCAAATCACCCCACCGATGACGGCCTTCATCGAAGTGGTGCGTAGCGTCAAACAAGGCGACGGCAGCTTTGAAATAGCCGCATCAATCAAAAGCATTAAAGGCAATTAAGGACAACACCCGCTCCTGACAAGGACGTAGCACGCTATGTATATCATCACCAAAGAAGTTTATTTTTGCTACGGCCACCGCCTGATGAACCATCCGGGCAAGTGCCGCAACTTGCACGGCCACAGCGTCAAAGCCAGCATCTCCATCAAACAAAACAGCCTAAACGACCAAGGCATGGTCTGCGATTTTTCCGACGTGAAAGACTGCGTGGATGGCTTTATCAATAAAGTGCTGGATCACAACTTTTTACTGCATAAAGACGACCCTATCATCCCGGCCCTGGTCGCCAACCACGAACAGTTTTTGGCAATCGACGAACATCCCACCGCCGAAGTACTGAGTAAGATGATTTACCAGCACGTCAAACAACAAGGCTTTAATGTCGATCAAGTGGTGTTGTGGGAAACCGCCAGCGCCAATGCTTGCTATCGGGAAGACTAAGCATGAGCTTGGTGCAACCGGTCAACACCGCACTCTGCCTGGAAAAGATCTGCGAATCCAATTATCAGAAGTTGTTCAGGCTGATTCCGAATCTGCGCTCTTTTGATAAAACCGCCGTCGGCCTGACTCAAAACAAACCGGCGCTGTATCTGCGAGTGCTGGAGCGTAACCCCTACACCTTGACGATAGAACTTAGCCATTGCTTCGACCAACAACTGTCAGAGCACATCGTGCCGGCGGTGAAAATTCGGATTTATCTGGATGCGCAATTGGCGGAAGTGCTGCGCGACATTGACCGGCCGACAGTCGATAAGGTTTACCAAGATCCCGGCAGTCTAGTGGAAATCAGAAACTACAAATGGCGCTTAAACTATTTCCTGCAAAAGTGGCTGGATCATTGCCTTAAGACTGATTACCGCTTCACGCACGACAAACTCAACCAAGCTGCTGCTGTAAAGCCGCTCTGACACAACGCAACACGCCGTAACTGTAAGCGCCGCCCAGTTGCTCGTAGACCGGCTTCAAGGCATTGCGTTGTTCTTCCGGCAAGCTTAACAACACCGCTTCGATTTCACTGACTTCCGCCGGCGACAAGCTCAACACATCGCCCAGCGCCACCAGCCCCAGTTCCAGACTTTTGGCCATGTGATTGTAAATCGTGTCCTCGCTCAGGCCACGCTGTTTCGCCACTTGCTCGACGCTATAGCCCAATCTGAATAAATCCAGACTTTCCGCAACCGTGTCGGTGGCTGACACCGGCGGCTCGTCGTCGAATTGGGCTAACACCGCCAAAAACTCATCGCCGTATAGCTCCAGCTTGCGCTGGCCGATGCCGGACAACATGCTCAGTTGCTGATGATCGCGCGGCCGGGCATCGACCATCGCCATCAAAGTCGCATCGTGAAAAATCACATAGGGCGGCACGTCCTGCTCGTCGGCCAATTCTTTGCGTTTGGCTCGCAAAGCATTCCACAAGGCGCTGTCCGCCGCGCCACCCGGTTGGCGTTTTTCGGGTTTTTCGCGGCGGGTCTTGGCGATCTGCGCATCCTTGCGCAACATCAAAGTTTGCTCACCCCGCAACACCGGCCGGCAGGCGTCGGTCAATTTCAAACTACCGTGACCTTCGAAATCGATTTCCACCAAAGACTTGGCGACCAATTGCCGAAACACCGAGCGCCATTGTTTTTCGTCCAGCGCTTTACCGATCCCGAAGGTGGACTGCTTGTCATGGCCGAACTGGCGCATCCGGTCGTCGCTTTTGCCCAGCAACACATCAATCAAATAGGTCACGCCAAAACGCTGGCCGGTGCGATAGATGCACGACAAGGCTTGCTGCGCGGCAACGCTGCCATCCCAGGTTTCCACCGGCTCCAGGCAAGTATCGCAATTGCCGCAGCCCTGCTCCAGAACGTCACCAAAGTAGCCAAGCAGCGCCTGCCGCCGGCAACTGACCATTTCGCACAAGGCCAGCATCGCATCCAGTTTGTGCAATTCAATCCGCTTGTGCGCCTCGTCGGCATTGGATGAACCGAGCATTTGCCTTAGCGTCAATACGTCCTGCAAGCCGTAAGCCATCCAGGCGTTGGCCGGCAGGCCGTCGCGGCCGGCCCGGCCCGTCTCTTGATAATAGGCTTCCACGCTTTTCGGCAAGTCCAGATGCGCCACGAAGCGCACGTTAGGCTTGTCTATGCCCATGCCAAAAGCAATGGTGGCGACGATGATCAAACCGTCTTCCATCAAAAACTGATGTTGATTCTTCTGCCGCTCTCTATGCTCCATGCCGGCATGATACGGCAGGGCTTTCAAGCCCTTACCGTTCAGCCACTCGGCGGTTTCCTCGACTTTTTTACGCGACAAGCAATAAACGATGCCGGTGTCGCCGGGGTGTTCGCTGCGGATAAAGGTCAATAATTGCTGACGGGCATTGTCTTTTTGAATGATCCGATAGCGAATATTCGGCCGGTCGAAACCGCTGACGAACACCTGAGCCTGTTCCAGCGCCAGCCGGGTAATGATTTCCTGGCGGGTACGCTCGTCCGCTGTGGCGGTTAAAGCGATGCGCGGTACTTGCGGAAACTGTTCGTGCAACACCGACAACAACAAATAATCGGCGCGAAAATCGTGGCCCCATTGCGATACGCAATGCGCCTCGTCGATGGCAAACAAAGCGATCTTGCAGCGGGCGAACAAGGCCTGGGTTCTGGCGTTGGATAAGCGCTCAGGGGCAATGTACAGCAAATCCAACTCGCCGTTCTGCAACTTCTGTTCGATCTCGCGCACCTGCTCCAGCGCCAGCGTCGAATTTAAATAGGCCGCTCGCACGCCCACTTGATGCAAGGCGCTGACCTGATCTTGCATCAGCGCAATCAGCGGCGAAATGACGATGCCGACGCCGTCCATCACCAGGGCCGGAATCTGATAGCACAAGGACTTGCCGCCGCCGGTCGGCATCAATACCAACACATCCCGGCCGCCGATCAATTGTTCGATAATCTGTTGCTGCTGGCCGCGAAAACTGTCGTAGCCGAACACGCTACGCAGGGTTTGCAGGGCGGGGTTATTGGTCATAAATCATTACTTGCTAAATCTAAACCGGCAAAAAAGTTGTCGAGGTATTAGACCATAGATCAGGCCATCATCCGCAACCGCCCGATCCATGCGAAATCCGCTACGGCCTTCTACGCCTTGAAATAGTCACGCACATCCCCAATCTCCTTGATTCACTTTACAGCACGCCGATTTCAACAATTCAAAATCCACCCTATATAATGCCGCGCTTAACCAAGCCGCGGAAGGCGCCTAATTTTCTATGCTCATTACTTACTGCCGTTTACCCGACCGTCTTAAATATCTGATCGATAACGATCAACAATACCTGTTAAAGCAAGGCCTGAAAGGCATCGAGAAAGAAAGCCTGCGCATCACCGAGCATGGCGAGATAGCGCAAACGCCTCACCCCACGGCGCTGGGTTCGGCATTGACCCACCCTTACATCACCACCGATTATTCGGAAGCGCTACTGGAATTTATCACCCCGCCGTTTGCCGACATCCGCCAAACCCTTGATTACATGCACCAGCTCCACCAGTTTGTCTATCCGCATCTAGGCGAGGAAATGCTGCTGGCCACCAGCATGCCCTGCGGTATCGACGGCGACTTGAGCATACCCATCGCCGAATATGGCACGTCCAACATTGGCAAGATGAAGCACGTTTACCGTAAAGGTTTGTGGCACCGTTACGGCCGCACCATGCAAGCCATCGCCGGCATCCATTTCAATTATTCGGTGCCGGAAGCGTTGTGGCCGGCGCTGTACCAGCAAAGCGGCTGCACGGTAGGCCTGGAAGACTTTATCTCCAACGCTTATTTCGGTTTGATCCGTAACTTCCACCGCCAAGGCTGGTTGATTTTGTATCTGTTCGGCGCCTCGCCGGCGATTTGCAAAACTTTTTTCAAAAGCCGCCCGCAATTGATGGAGCAATTCAAGGAGTTTGACGAGCACACCGTGTTCCACCCCTATGCGACCTCGCTGCGCATGAGCGACATCGGTTACAAGAGTAAGAACCAGGCGGGTTTGAAGATCGATTACAACTCGCTGGACGGCTACGTGGACAGCCTGAGCGCAGCCATCAACACCCCTTATCCAGACTACGAAGCCATTGGCGTGAAAGTGGACGGCGAGTATCAACAGCTGAACGCCAACATCCTGCAAATCGAAAACGAGTTTTACAGCACCATGCGCCCCAAACAAATCGCCAAATCTGGCGAAAAACCGACGCTGGCCCTTAAACGGCGCGGCGTGCTGTATGTAGAAATGCGCTCGCTGGATTTGAATCTGCTGAATCCTATCGGCATAGACGAGAGTACCGCCCGCTTTATCGAGGCCTTCTTACTGTATTGTTTATTGCAGGACAGCCCCCCGCAAGGCCCGGACGAATTCCAGGTTAACAACAGCAACCAATTGCTAGTCGCCAATCAAGGCCGGCGCCCCGGTTTGCAGTTAAATCGAGGCGGCGACACCGTCACCTTACAGCAATGGGCGCACAGCATCTTGTATGCCATGCAACCGATCTGCGCGGTGCTGGACAGAGGCAGTTTGGATCGCCCGTATCAATTGGCTTTGCAACACCAGTTGGCGGTCGTGGACAACCCGGCCTTGACCCCGTCTGCCCGCATCCTGGCTTGCATGCGCGAAAACGGCCAGGAGTTTGGCTGCTTCGCCAGCAACACCTCGGCCTTGCATAAACATTATTTCAACGCCGAACCGCTGGACGATGAAACGCAACGGCAGTTCGAAGACATGGCTGCCGCATCGTTACAAAAACAAGCCGACATCGAAGCCAACGACAAGTTGGACTTTGACGAGTATTTATCCCGTTACTTTGCCCAGAGCTAAATCCATGACTGAATTCGACTTAATCACCGCCCAAACCGAGTTGCAAGGCAAAAATCCGCGCACCATCTTAAAAGCCGCGCTAGCCCATTTCGATAACATTGCCATCTCCTTCAGTGGTGCGGAAGACGTGGTGCTGATCGACATGGCCTTGCAAATCAGAAAAGACATTCAAGTATTCTCGCTGGACACCGGCCGCCTGCATCCGGAAACCTACCGCTTTATCGAACAAGTGCGTAAGCATTACGGGATTAGCATCGAGATTTTGAGCCCTGATCGAGAACAGTTGGACGCCTTTGTCAAAGAAAAAGGCCTGTTCAGTTTCTACGAAGACGGTCACCAACAATGCTGCGGCATCCGCAAGGTTGAGCCTTTAAAACGCAAGCTGGCGACGCTGGACGCCTGGATCACCGGCCAACGCAAAGACCAAAGCCTGGACACCCGCGGCGACATCCCGGAAGTGCAACTGGACGCCGGCTTCTCCGGCTCCGGCAAGCATTTAGTCAAATTCAACCCGCTACTGAACTGGTCATCCGCGCAAGTTTGGGATTACATTGAAGCCTATCAGGTGCCGTTTAATGAACTACACCAGCACGGCTATATCAGCATCGGCTGCGAGCCGTGCACCCGGCCGGTGCTGCCGAACCAGCACGAGCGCGCCGGGCGTTGGTGGTGGGAGGATGCGGCCAAGAAGGAATGTGGGTTGCATGGGGGGAATGTTAAGAAGTAGGTCATGGAAATACAACTCTCCCCTCAGGAACGGATGGACGCTGCGTTCGAAAACTACCTCGCGTTGACTGCTATTTTGAATGAAGATCTACTGGCCTTAGGTAATAGCGAATCTGACGCTCAGCATTGGCGCCGCAACTACATTCGCGTCAGTGCATCGCTCATTGAGGGCTACGCACATTGTCTTCGCGAAATGTGCTCAATTAGTTTCGAATGCATTGCACCTGACATCAGTCAAAAAGAAGAGAAAGTCATTCGCTCTGAGCGTATCTTCGATGCAAATGATCGAATAAGACTCACTCTTCGCGCAGCATACAAACTCTTTGAATTGCAGTCCACGCCAAACTTTGGCGGACCTGAATGGCCTCGCGCTCAACGCATACTTGAAAAGCGACATCTTCTTATGCATCCGAAGAGCCCCTCTGACCTCAATATTCCAGACGATATATGGGAAGAACTCCGTGAGGACGTTACTTGGTTAATCGAACGGTTTTTTAACTTTATGTCTGCGTTAGAAGAAAAACACGGTGGCTGAACCACCACTTAAAACTATCTTGAACCCGATAGTTTTGCGAGAGAATAGTTTCGTAGAGTGGGCACGGCTTTTTGTGCCCACGCAGAGGATTGGGATTTGTGTCGCTATCGCGACGGATATTTTAATGTCGGTTCTCGGACCGACAACCGAGATACTTTCTTTTGCTCCGCCAAAAGAAAGTATCCAAAGAAAAGGCGGCCCGGATGCCGCTTATCCCCTGCGTTCCTCGCTTTCGCCGGGGGTTGCCGAAAGGGGCTTCCTGCCCCTTTCGGCAACGCGATGCATCCCTGCATCGCCCCTTCGGGCTGCCCCCGGCGAAAGCTCCGGTACTCGGCGCGGCATACGGGAGAAAACCCTGCACGATTTCGGAGTTAAAACATGTCAAAGATCGCCACAGAAGTCTACGAACTGCTTAAAAATGCTGGCGTCAGCGAGTGTAAAGCAATCAAAGCTGTGGAAGCCATCCAACAGCACAGCCAGGAAAATCGTCTTCATTTTGTACAGAAACAGATGCTGAAATATCAAATGTACATGGAACAGGAGTTTAAGACGCTCAAGTGGACAATCGGGGTTAATTTGGTATTCACCGTGGTCATGCTTTTGAAGCTACTTTCTTGAATAGACTAACTTAACTTTAATTTATCGTTCATACGCTCTGCGTCATCCAACTGTAAAACCAGCTGGGTGGGCACGGTTTTTGTGCCCACGCGGACTTAATCTTCTTGTCCATTCAAGGCTTTGACACCGTACTTTTCGTCTTTTAGCATATCCAGTTTTACTTAGCCCCAAGACCAAGTGCTCCTAAAAACTCTCGTTTCCGGCCAAATCTGGTATGCACAGCAAGCCATTAAATTCGGTCCGTTAAATCTAAGCACCAGAGCCACTTTCATCAAACTGCGGGACGGCTTGGTTTGGGTACATTCGCCGATCGAACCGTCGGCCCAACTGGTCGCTGAAATTGCCGAAATCGGCCCGGTGCGTTATGTGCTTGCACCGAACAAGAGCCACCACCTGTTTTTTACGCCATTCATAAAGGCGTTCCCGAATGCCGAAGGCTATATCGCGCCAGGGTTAGCAGAAAAGCGGCCGGACCTCAGCGCTTACCCGGTGCTGCCACCATTGGAAAAGCCGGCCTGGACGACCGAGTTAATCCCCGTATTTGTGGAAGGCCTGCCCATCATTAACGAGACGGCTTGGTTTCACAGCGCAACCGGTACTTTGATTCTTACCGACCTGCTATTTTGCTTCGGCGCTGAACACTTCGGATTGGCGCGCGTGGTAGCGAGGCTGCTCGGCGTCTACGATCAACTGGCAATGTCGCGAACCATGAAACTGCTGGTTAAAGATAAAGCTGCTTTGGCACGCACGGTGGATGCGCTGCTGGCACTGGATGTTGAGCGGATTGTGCTGGCTCACGACCGAATCATCGAAAACGACGCCAAGCGCCAATTAAGCGCGGCGTTCAACTGGCTGAGAAAATAAGGCGTTTTTTATCGTTCCCACGCTCCTCTTAGCAATCCAACCCGGCGTTCTGTTTCATGCAACCGTAAAACCTGACTAGCCAGCATTCCTGTTAGAATCGCCGCACACCCCATCAAGGAGCATCGCCCATGAGCGACTTTTACAGCCCGCAGCACCGCCAATTGCAATCTCAACACGACACCGTCAAGCTCGCGGACCGTCTGGAACAAATGATCGTGGAACAGCAAATTGGTGAGCAGCATCAACCATTTATCGAGAGCCGGGATTTTTTCTTTCTGACGACTATCGACCAACGCGGTTATCCGACTTGCTCTTACAAGGGCGGCAATCCCGGCTTGGTGAAAGTGGTTAATCCACGAGAACTGGCCTTCCCCAGTTACGACGGCAACGGCATGTTTTTGTCGATGGGCAATATCACCGGCAACTCGAAAATCGGCATGTTGTTCATCGATTTTGAAACACCGCATCGAATTCGGGTACATGGCGATGCCCGCATTGAAGCCAACGATCCGTTGCTGACCGAATATCCGGGCGCGGAGTTGATCGTGCGGGTGGCGATTAGCGAGATATTCATCAACTGTCCGCGTTATATCCACCGCATGAGCCGGCTTGCCAGCTCGAAATACGTGCCGCAAGCCCATCAAGACACGCCGTTACCGCAATGGAAGCGTATTGATGCGGTGCAGGATGTGTTGCCGGCTGGCGATAGTCACGTTGCCGCAAGTTTGGGCGGGATCATTACGCCGGAAGAATATGGGGCGATGGTGTTCAGCGGTGACGCTTAGCCCCCTCCCAGGAAAATTACTAACCTCAACATACATTTGGAGACCCACATGAGCGAAAGAATCATTATGCGCACCGGCGAAGCCTTGGTAGCGGGCGGCCCGGCCGGTACGGCGGCAGAACCGGAAATCATCATCGGCGAACTGGACGGACCGGTCGGCACCGCGATTGCCACTTTAACCGGCGATCAAGTGCAAGGCCACACCCGAGTATTCGCGATTTTAAATACCGATATTCAGGTGCGCCCGGTCACGCTGATGGTCAGCAAGGTGACAGTTAAAAATAGCCGTTACACCAATATTTTGATGGGCACCGTGCAGGCGGCGATTGCCAATGGCGTATTGGATGCGGTGCGCGCGGGTGATATTCCCAAAGAAAAAGCCAACGATCTGGGCATTATTTGCTCGGTGTGGCTGAACCCCAGCGTGATTAAGGACGATAATTTGGATCATCAAATTTTGTTCAACATCCACCGCGAGGCCATGGCCAAAGCTATTCATAAAGCCATGACCAACACGCCGGACATTGATTGGTTGCTGGAAAATCAGGAAAAAATCACCCACAAGTATTTTCAGATGGGATTGGACGGCAAGATTTAATTATCGAGTCGCTTGGGCTGCGAGCCTTTTGCAGCCCAACACCACGCCGTCTTTCCCGCCCCTGCTGTCGTCTTAACCGCCATTACCGCTTAACACCGGACCTAATGTCCAGCCGCGCCACACAAACTAATAGCGCATCACTATTTGTTTGACAAAATCCGCAAATCCACTTAAAAAGGCCATGTAGTTTCGATTCGAAATTATGTATGCATTTACTTTTATGGGGGATACGATCATGAAAAAAAGCATTTCGTTACTGATGGCGGGCCTGCTAAGCACAGTTGCCGTTACCGCGTTCGCCGCAGATCAGGCCGTACCGTTTCCGGAGGGCTATCGCAATTGGCTGCACGCCAAAAGCATGCTGATTCAACCCGGCCACGCCCTGGAAAATCCGTTTCAAGGCCTGCATCATGTCTACGCCAATAAACAAGCGGAAGCGGGTTTGAAAACCGGTAAATACGCAGACGGCTCGGTGCTGGTGTTCGACTTACTGCAATATCAGGAAAAGGATAAAACCATTCAGGAAGGCGAACGCAAGCTGGTGGGCGTGATGTTAAAAGACGCGAAAAAATTTGCTGCAACCGGCGGCTGGGGCTTTGAAGGCTTTGCCGGCAACAGTAAAACCGAGCGGCTAGTGAAAGACGGCGGCACTTCGTGCTTTGCCTGCCATGCCTCCGAGCAAAAAACCGATTACGTGTTCTCGCAATATCGGCCTTAGTCTCTAAAGCTGATCCTCGGGAGAGACGCAAACTATTGCGTCTCTCCATTTGCTTTAAGCTTGTTCGACCAAACGGATACCGGTTTCTTCGATGACGATCCGCCGCTGCTTATACAAGCCGCCAATCGCCTGCTTGAAGACTTTTTTGCTGACGCCGAAGGTATCGTAAATAATCTCAGGCGCACTTTTGTCGGTTAGCGCCACATAACCGCCGCGCTTTGCCAGTATCGTCAAAATCTTCTCAGACGTGCCATCGACTTTCTGGCCGTATTTTTCCTGGCTCAGGACCAAATCCAGCTTATTGTCGGGGCGGACTTTTTTGATATAGCCGGTCAATGACTGGCCTTTTTGCAAGGGCTGAAAAGTCTCGCATTTATACAACACGCCCCAATATTGATTATCCACCACCGCTTTAAAGCCCAAGTCGGTTTCGTCGGCGATAATGAGTTGCACCGCCTGGCCGTCTTTGTAATAAAACGCCTGATCCTGAATAAAATCATCCAGCATCATCGTGGCGGCGATGCGGTTGTTTTCGTCTAAAAACAGACGCACCAGATAAGAACGGCCTTCGACGACTTTCCCCTTCTGTTCGCTGAACGGCAGCAACAAATCCTTTGGCAATCCCCACCCCAAAAACGCACCGGCATGGCTGAGAGACACGCATTTCAACCAGACCACCTGATCGACTTGCGCAAGCGGAGTTTGCAAGGTAGCGATGGTTTGATTCTTGCCGTCAATGTAGACAAAGGCGTTTACGGTATCGCCAACCTTTAGATTATCCGCGGCATCTTTGTCCGCCAAGCCAATCTCGCCAAGCTCCCCACCATCCAGACCATACTGATTATCACGCTGGCTGACGACGGTTAAAATGTTGAATTTGCCTAGTTCGATCATGAAGATTCCGGAGTTTGATTGGGTGTGAGCGTTGGCACTTGCTAGCCACACGCGGAGAAATGAAGGGCTATTATACAAACGAATCGGTAAAACCGCAGGCTGCATCGCCTTAAACGGCGGCACCATATACTCCAAATACGCACCTAAAACGAAGTCAAAACCCCGTTATGCTGCCACCCGTCTATAATGGACGGTTTTTTCAATTCGATAAAACCTGCTTTTATCGAATATAAGTGTCGATTATGAATTTACTCCTGAAGTATCTATCCTCTTGCTGGTTTCTGAACAACCCGTCCGAGTTAGTCCCGCCCAACTCGTTTATGTGGAAAAACGTGGCGTTCTATCTGATTTCCGGGATGATCGTTGAAGGCTTGATCTCCGATCCGGCGGACGGCACCTTGGAAGTTTTAGGTCGCACCACAATGGCTTTCGGCTCGGTGGCGATCTTATTGCTAATAGAAAAAAAATGGGGCTGTTTTAATCAGCTGTATACCTCGATTTTCGTCTGCGAGAATTTCATCATGACTTTGGCTGTCGCAGCCGAAGCGCTCGACTATTGGCTGGTATTGCAACACCATATCTACCGCGAAGAAATTGGCATCGGCATCGCGGTGTTTCTGGTGATTTGGTATATCTCCATCGTCAGCTATATCTTTCGGGCTTTCTTCAGTTACCCAACCAGCGTCAGCGTAGTTTACGCATTTAGTTACTTCATACTGACCTACGGCATCCCAATGCTGTTGATGGATATTTGACGGTCAAGCCAGCCGGAGCCCTCTAACCCCGGCCAGAGTGTCGCTTATATTTGCGCTAAGTTGCCCCGATCTTCCAGCCAGCTTTTCCTATCGCCGGCACGCTTCTTCGCCAATAATAGATCCATCTGTTCGCGGGTATCGTCATTTTCCGCGATGGTCAATTGCACCAAACGGCGCGTGTCCGGATTCATCGTTGTTTCCCGCAATTGCGAGGGATTCATCTCTCCCAAACCTTTAAAGCGCTGGATGTTGATCTTGCCGGTGAGTTTTTCGGCTTCGATGCGCGCCAACACGCCCAAGCGTTCCGACTCGTCCAGTGCATAAAACACCTTCTTGCCGACGTCGATTCGGTACAACGGCGGCATCGCCACGAACACATGCCCTGCCCTGACCAAGGCATTGAAATGCTGGTAAAACAACGCGCAAATCAAAGTCGCGATGTGGTTGCCGTCGGAATCGGCATCGGCCAGGATGCAGATTTTGCCGTAACGCAGATTTTGCAGGTCGTTGCTGTCCGGCTCTATACCCAGCGCCACCGCGATGTCGTGTACCTCCTGCGAAGCCATCACCTCGCCGGAATCAACTTCCCAAGTATTCAGAATTTTACCGCGCAACGGCATGATGGCCTGGAATTCGCGGTCCCGCGCCTGCTTGGCCGAGCCACCGGCCGAATCGCCCTCGACCAGGAACAGCTCTGTCCGGCTCAGATCCTGACCGGAACAATCCGCCAACTTGCCGGGCAAAGCCGGGCCGCTGGTGATTTTTTTGCGGACGATTTTCTTGCCGGCGCGCAGCCGTTTTTGGGCACTGGCCAGGATGATTTCAGCGATCTTTTCGCCTTCCTGCGGATGCTGATTCAGCCACAGGCTGAACGTATCTTTGGCGACGCCGGATACAAAGGTCACGCATTCGCGCGAGCTTAGCCTTTCCTTGGTTTGCCCGGAAAATTGAGGATCTTCCAGTTTTACCGACAATACAAAATGGCAGCTTTCCCAGACATCTTCCGGGGCGATTTTCACGCCGCGCGGCAATAGATTGCGAAAATCCAGAAATTCGCGCATCGCTTCGGTCAAGCCGGCGCGTAAGCCGTTGACATGAGTACCGCCTTGGGCAGTCGGCACCAGATTCACATAACTTTCGGCGATGGTTTCCGGCAAACTGTCCGGCGTCCAGACTATGCCCCATTCCACCGCTTCGTTGCTGGCCGCCATGTTGGCCATGAACGGCGGCTGCGGAAAAATTTCGGCATCGCCCACCCTATCCAGCAGATATTCCTGCAAGCCGTTTTGATAACACCATTCGAACTGCTCATCGCTGAGTTCGGAGTTTAAAGTAATTTTCAAGCCCGGACACAGTACCGCCTTGGCTCGCAACACATGTTTGAGCTTGCTGACAGATACCCGATTGGAATCGAAATATTTGCCATCCGGCCAAAAATGCACGCTAGTACCGGTGTTGTTTTTACCGACCGTACCGCTCTGCTGTAATTCGCCAACCTTGTCGCCGCCGGCAAATTCCATTTGATAGACACCGCCGCCACGCTTAATCTCCACCAGCAGTTTTTCCGACAGGGCATTCACTACCGACACGCCGACACCGTGCAGACCACCGGAAAATTGATAGTTTTTGTTGGAGAATTTACCGCCGGCATGCAACTGCGTCAGGATCACTTCCACACCAGGGATGCCCTGCTCGGGATGTATGTCCACCGGCATGCCCCGGCCGTTATCATCCACCCGCACCGAGCCGTCTTTATACAGTACAACATTGATGGTATCGGCGTGGCCGGCCAAGGCTTCGTCCACGCTGTTGTCCACCACTTCCTGCACCAAATGGTTGGGGCGGGTGGTATCGGTATACATACCGGGGCGCTTGCGCACCGGGTCCAGGCCGCTCAGTACTTCTATAGCGGCCGCGTTATATTCTTGGGTCATGATGTCTCGTAATAGGTAATAACAGAGTGTCGGCTGACCATTATATGTCAGCAACGCGCGCCAGGGAGGCTCCGGAAAGCCGGTCTTCATCCCCGGGCTCACCATGTCCCAACTTCCGCAAGCGCCATCTGAAATTATCTAAGTGCAGGAAAAGCCGGACCCACGGCGTTTTCCAGGGCGCCGCCACCGATTTTTGACGACAAGCCAACTGTTTGGCGCCAGCCCCGGTTTCGATCAGCGCATACGTAGAACTTGGTCGACGGCGAACACAATGGTTTCTTTGCCGGGCGTTGTTTCGTTGAAATCGATAGCAGCAGGCCACAAGCCATTGAAGCTCCACTCCGCGATGGGCGTCATCGCCTGGTCATAGGCTATCAGCGTCGCATCGACCCGCGACCGGCCTGACCTACCGCTGACAAACTGTTGTCGCCAAGTCCAGAGATCCATCGACTTGGTCAAACCTTTACTGCAGGTAATATTTTTAGCCGATAAGCGTCCGGGTATCTTAACTGTAAGGTTCTCTCCCCGCGCACTAACCCTGGTTTGCTCCACTTCGTTCTGCGAACCCATGCCTTTGCAATCGGTGAAATAAGTGGTGACTCCTCCGGCGCTGAATTCGTAATAGACCAACGGGGCGGAATTGTCTATGACATTCTCAACGGCTCCGCCGCTGGCTGACGAGACCACGACTGCACCGAATAAAACGCTGATAAAACGGCTGGTTGTTTTCATGATATATCCTCAAAAAGTTTGATTCGGTGCGCCTAAACGGCGGCCGAACGGTTCGATAATTTGGTTTAGAAGAAAGCCACCGATCCGATGTTTAAACAATCTGTCGTAAAAATCGATGAACTTCGACTTGTAATGGCAAATGGAATGCCACTTTCCAAAAACCCAAGTAACAACAAAATAAATCATTGAATAAAAACAATTATTTTTAAACCGCCATCGACAAACAGGACCGCTAATACAGCCTATCGCCCACGGCATATCGTTTTTTGCACGAAATATCGTAAAACTTCGAAAGGTTAATTGGTCTGGCTTGCGAACGGTTCGTACCGAGCGGCGTAATAGCTATCGCATAATGGCGTAAGCGGAGAGCGGTTCCGGCGGAAACGGGATAGGGATAATTGCAACGTGACATTTCGGATGCCCCCCGCTGAGTGTTTAGGTTCGGAGCACGTGAATGGCTCGGGAAGCTGGAGCCTTGGAATCCAGGCAAACCTGGGCAACCTCAAAAATGTCACTGTAACTGCAGCCGCTGACGCCTCAGTGTTAGCGAACAACTGAACGAACCGAATTGCTGCCACTAAATCGAAAACAACAGATGCAATCCAAACTCAATGGCAGAGCAATTCATACTATAATGCTTGGTCATTTTTTGAGCACCGCAAGCCACTTTATAATATGTCGAGACGTAAAAGCGCATCCCAATTTGAGGAAGCGATGGAAGAACTGGAGAAATTGGTCGAGCTGATGGAACGCGGCGATATTTCCCTGGAAGAATCCTTAAAATCCTTCGAACGCGGCATCAGACTAACTCGTACCTGCCAGCAAGCACTGCAAGACGCCGAGCAGAAAGTCCAAATTTTATTAGAAAAAAACGGCCAGCAAACTTTGGAGCCATTCACCGATGAGTAACTTAAAAGCCTACCTTTCCGCCTGCCAGAACCGCGTCGAACGGGCGTTGGACGCCCGGCTACCCGGCGAGAACATTCTGCCGCAAACCTTGCATCAAGCCATGCGTTACAGCGTACTGGACGGCGGCAAACGCACTCGCCCATTACTGACTTATGCCACCGGCCAAGCCTTGGGCTTGAGTGAAGACCTGCTGGACGCTCAGGCTTGTGCGGTGGAATTTATCCATGTTTACTCCTTAATTCATGACGATTTGCCGGCGATGGACAACGACGACTTACGCCGCGGCAAACCGACCTGCCATAAGGCTTACGACGAAGCGACGGCGATTTTGGCAGGCGATGCATTGCAAGCACTGGCTTTTGACATATTAGCCAACGACCCAGCCATTCAAGCCGGCGCGGAAGCCCGAGTCAAAATGATCGCGGCATTGACCCGCGCCAGCGGCTCGCAAGGCATGGTTGGCGGCCAAGCCATCGACTTGGGCTCTGTCGGCCGCAAGCTGACTCTGCCGGAACTGGAAAACATGCACATCCACAAGACCGGCGCGTTGATTCGCGCCAGCGTCAATCTGGCTTCGCTATCCAAACCGGATCTCGATGCCGAAGTCGCTAAAAAACTGGATCACTACGCCAAATGCATAGGCCTGTCCTTCCAAGTCAAAGACGACATTCTGGATGTAGAAAGCGATACCGCTACACTGGGTAAAACCCAAGGGAAAGATGTCGATAACGACAAACCGACTTACCCGGCACTACTGGGAATGGCCGGCGCCAAGGAAAAAGCTCAGGAGCTGCATGAACAAGCCGTCGCCAGCCTAGCCGGCTTTGGCAGCGAAGCGGATTTGTTACGCGATTTGTCGCTGTATATCATCGAACGTACGCACTAAGCGTAGCGAACTGCACGATTTATACTTCTTGCGCCAAAATCCTTCCGGTTTTCCGCTTGCGTCTACTGGGCTGGCGCGGAATATTGTGGCGCAAACATATAAAGGAATTTTTTAACCCATGACAGCCTCTGATTTCCCGCTCCTCAATACCATCCAGACCCCCGCCGACGTTCGGGCCCTGAAGCCTGAACAACTGGAGCCGCTGGCCGATGAGTTGCGTCGCTATCTGACCCATACCGTCAGTATCTCCGGCGGCCATTTCTCGGCAGGCCTGGGCACGGTGGAGCTGACGGTGGCGCTGCATTATGTGTTCGATACGCCTTCGGATCAGTTGGTGTGGGATGTGGGACATCAGGCTTATCCGCATAAGATTTTGACGGGGCGGAAAGAGCGGATGCCGACGATTCGCACCTTGGGCGGGGTGTCGGCGTTTCCGTGCCGGACGGAGAGCGAGTACGATGCGTTTGGGGTCGGTCATTCGTCAACGTCGATCAGCGCGGCGCTGGGCATGGCGATTGCCTCGCAGTTGCGCGGGGAAGATAAGAAGATGGTGGCGATCATCGGTGACGGTTCGATCACCGGCGGCATGGCCTATGAAGCGATGAATCATGCCGGCGATGTCAATGCCAATCTGTTGGTGATTCTGAACGATAACGATATGTCGATTTCGCCCCCAGTAGGCGCGATGAATAATTATCTGACCAAGGTGTTGTCGAGCAAGTTTTATTCGTCGGTACGGGAAGAAAGTAAGAAGGCTTTAGCCAGTATGCCGTCGGTGTGGGAACTGGCCCGGAAGACGGAAGAGCATGTGAAGGGCATGATTGTGCCGGGCACGCTGTTCGAGGAGTTGGGCTTTAATTATTTCGGGCCGATCGACGGCCACGATGTGGAGATGCTGGTTTCGACTTTAGAAAAGTTGAAGGATTTATCCGGGCCGGTGTTTTTGCATGTGGTCACCAAGAAAGGCAAAGGCTATGCACCGGCGGAGAAAGATCCCTTGGCCTATCACGGGGTGCCGGCTTTCGATCCGAGCAAGGATTATTTACCCAAAGCCGCACCGTCGCCGCATCCGACCTATACAGAAGTATTCGGGACTTGGCTGTGCGATATGGCCAAACAGGATGAGCGGCTGCTGGGGATTACCCCGGCGATGCGCGAAGGGTCGGGCTTGGTGGCGTTTTCCCAGCAGTTTCCGAAACGCTATTTCGATGTAGCGATTGCCGAGCAGCACGCGGTGACCTTGGCGGCTGGTCAAGCTTGTCAGGGGGCCAAGCCGGTGGTGGCGATTTATTCGACCTTTTTGCAACGGGCTTACGATCAGTTGATTCATGATGTGGCTTTGCAGAATCTGGATGTGTTGTTTGCTCTAGATCGAGCGGGCTTGGTGGGACCGGACGGCCCAACCCACGCGGGGGCGTTTGATTACAGTTATATGCGCTGTATTCCGAATATGCTGGTGATGGCACCCGCCGACGAGAACGAGTGCCGGCAGATGCTGACCACCGGTTTCAAACACCATGGTCCGGCCTCGGTGCGCTATCCGCGCGGCAAGGGGCCGGGGGCCACGGTTGACAAGGCCTTGACCGAACTCCCCATTGGCAAAGGCGAAATCCGCCATCAAGGCAGCCGGATTGCGATTCTGGCCTGGGGCAGTATGGTGACACCGTCGGTGGAAGCCGGCAAACAACTGGGCGCCACGGTGGCGAATATGCGCTTTGTGAAACCGCTGGATGAAGCCTTGATTTTGGAGTTGGCGAAAAGTCACGATGTGATCGTCACGGTTGAAGAGAACGTGATTGCCGGCGGTGCCGGCAGTGCGGTGAACGAGTTCTTGCAGGCGCAAAACATTCTGATGCCGGTGTTGAACATCGGCCTGCCGGATCGCTTCGTCGAGCAAGGTAGTCGCGAGGAGTTGCTGGCATTATGCGGCCTGGATACTAAGGGTATCTTGGCTAAGATTCAGGCGGTGTGTGCGTAAATCTGGAGGACAGAAATGGATAGATTGAGAAACAAGATTCGGGATATTCCGGATTTTCCAAAACCCGGCATTATCTTCAAAGATATAACACCGCTGGTCAAAGACCCCGCCACATTACGTCTAGCGGTCCATCAACTGCTACATCCTTTCTTAGGCCGCGACATCACCGCAGTGGCCGGCATGGAAGCACGCGGCTTTATTTTCGGTTCGCTGGTGGCATGGGAACTGGGCATTCCGTTTATCCCACTCCGCAAACCCGGCAAACTACCTTATGGTGTACAAAGCGTTTCTTACGACCTGGAATACGGCTCGGCTGAACTGGAAGTGCATATCGATGCAGTGGACAGTAACGACAAAGTGTTGTTGATCGACGATCTATTGGCCACTGGCGGGACCGCCAAGGCTAGTTGCGAACTGATCGAAAAGCTGGGCGCTACCGTGGTAGCCTGTGCTTTTGTGGTGGAACTGGACTTCTTACAAGGGCGGGAAAAACTGGGTAACTACGAAGTGCATGCCTTGCTACATTACTGAGAAATACTACAGAGACGCCTCCCTGCGTCTCTTCAAACAAATTTAACGGCGATTAAGCGGTCTTTTTTTTTTACTCATTTGGTCCATTTTGTCCGAGGCTTTTTCAAATTCCAAAGCAGCATTATCGAACGATTTGGACATGCTATCGAACGCCGCACCACTGGGCTTTATGTTGCCAGGAACTACCTCAATGCCATTTTGCACGTGACCGGGTAGTTTTTTGGCTGTATCGGCTTTTGGTTTTTGCGTCGCACTAGTTTCTTTAGGCTTTGCTGAAGAAATTTCGCCAACATCAACATCCGCATCTATATCGAGATCATAGTCAGTCGAATTACTCTTGCCGTCATTAATCAAGTTCTTGCGATATTGCAAAAATGACTCACGGGTAAACACATAAGGATCCAAGGCTGCTTCGTCGATAAAATTCAACGCGCCTTCGGCATTCGCCCTATCGTTAATCCCTTCTACAATGCCGGTACCCGGCACGTAAGTTCCTGGATTGGCGGCTTTATCCACCACAATTGCCGCGCCGTCACGCACAGTAGTCGGCCCCAAAACCGGCAGCACCAAATAAGGGCCCTGATCGACTCCCCAGACCGCGAGCGTTTGCCCAAAATCCTCAACATTATTTTGCAAGCCTAGATCGCTGGCCACATCAAACAAGCCGAGCAGACCCACCGTGGAATTGGTCAGGAACCGCCCAGTATCGGAAGCCCCTTGTTCAAACTTACCTTGCAGAACATCGTTCAAAACAACATTGATACCTTTAAGATTGGTAAAAAAATTGCTAACTCCAGTTTGCATGAAATTGGGCGTTACAGTCTTATACCCATTAGCGATGGGCTTCAGCAAATGCTTATCCAAGCCCATGTTAAAACCGTACATGGAGCGATTGAAACCCTCGTAAGGATCCGCTGCGTCTGACTTAGCTTTAGACGCTCTGTTAGCATCGACCGGATGCTTATCCGTGGTAGCACACCCGGTTACCGATAATGCGCTTGAAAATAACACCACCCAAAACAGGGATGCCTGGCTGCTGCCTTGATAACGAGGGCTATACATTACTGACGATTCCTAACAAACTTATTGCTTTGCGTAACTTTCAATTTTCTCAGTGATTTTAACGATCAAGGCATCAAAGCCATCACGGCTTAATACACTAGTGTAATCCGATCTTTTCAATGCCAAATCACTGACGCCATCGGCTATTATATTGATAATTTGCCAGCCATCGTCTTTTTTCTTCATCATATAATCGAACTTGACATCCTTTTCGCCGGGAATATGCAAGTTGGTATGAATCACCACGCCCCCCCTACCGGTCTCCTCTTCAGAAGCAAAGGTAAACGATTCGCCCGAATAGTCTTTAAAGTTATGAGCATATGCCGACACACTAAGCTTGCTGAATACGCTTTCCAGTTTATTCTGCTGCTCCGTTGTCAACTCTTCCCATTGCTTGCCCACCACGATTCTGGCGATTTTAGGCAAATCATGGCTCTTTTTTACCGCCACATCCAGCTTGTCGTAGCGCCCTTGAAAGCCAAGCTCTTTGCCCGCCTTCATTACGCTCAGCAGCTGATTTTGAAACTCTTCGACAACCTGACGAGCAGAAATCTCTTCAGCATTAGCCAAGGACGACAGGCAGACAAGCACTAGCAAACTAAGACCGAAATACAATTTTTTAAACATAATCGTTATAAAAACCTGTTAATGAGGATGACTTCCTGGGTTAGTCTTAAGACTCTACTTTTACCGGAATCTCGGAAATTGCCGATTTTTTGAAAGAAGCAACAAACTCAGGCTGCTTTTCGGCAACCATTTCACCTGAAGTTTTGGGACCGCGCACCGCCGCCCACAATGCTTTCAATGGATGCGCCAAGGTATCCTCAACCGCTGTTGCTTCGTAGCCGCAATGCGCCATGCAATTAGCGCATTTAGGATTTTTCACTGTACCGTATTTGTCCCAAGGCGTGTCATTCAGCAACTCTTGAAAAGAATTGGCATTACCTTCGTCAGCCAACAAATAGCAAGGTTTTTGCCAGCCGAATACGTTGCGCGTTGGATTACCCCATGGCGTACAGTCGTAATTCTGATTGCCGGCCAGATAATCCAAATACAGCGACGAATGGTTCAATTTCCACTTACGGTTCTTGCCGATTTTGAAAATACCGCGAAACAGGTTTTTAACGTCAAGGCCTTTAATAAACACGTCCTGCTTAGGCGCGCGCTCGTAGCTGAATCCAGGCGCAATAGTGACGCCCTCTACACCCAACTCCATCGCGTAATCCAAAAACTCCGCCACTTCTTCCGGGGTTTCACCTTGGAACAGGGTGCAGTTGACGGTAACCCTGAAACCTTTACTCAAGGCTAATTTGATCGCTTCGACAGCGATGTCGAAAACGCCTTCCTGGCAAACGGAAGTATCATGCCGCTCTTTTAAACCATCCAGATGCACGGAAAAGGTCAAATAAGGCGATGGCGTGTAATCGTTAATTCGTTTTCTTAACAGCAAGGCATTGGTGCAAAGATAAACAAACTTCTTTCTAGCAACGATACCGGCCACAATCTGCGGCATTTCTTTATGAATCAAGGGTTCGCCGCCTGGAATGGACACCATCGGTGCGCCGCATTCATCAACCGCAGCCAAACACTCCTCAACAGAAAGCCGCTTGTCGAGAATATCATCGGGATAATCGATTTTACCGCAGCCCGCGCATGCTAAATTGCATCTGAACAGGGGCTCCAGCATCAAAACCAAAGGATACTTTTTTACACCTTTGATCTTTTGCTTGATCAGATAACTACCTACAGCCAATTGCTGACGTAAAGGAACACTCACAGCATTATTCTCCAAAAACTATCACGACATCCAGCGACCACAGCTGTTACAAAAAAACAACAGCCGCAAACCGATAACCATCTTAGAAGTGACACCTGCTGCGGCCAATTTAGACCATCAATTAGGCTCGAGGCGCACAATTAGATGTGGTCAGAATACCACTTTCCAACAACATACTCCAGATAAAATACGCAAAAAACAACAAGAACATGCGCACATTTCCTGAAAGCCACACAAAGCCGCTTAGCAACCACAAAAAAGCCTAACCCCTAAAAAACCATAATTATTTTTCTAAAACAACAACAAAGATCAGAAACATGAACTCATATATTGCTTTTGCCAGCACCATTTCGACAAATTTGCCATAAAGCAACATCACTTTGCAAAACACCAACAAACAGTCTATCATTTGGGCAACTAATAGTTAGCCTTGATACAGATGAACGGATCTCAAACACTAATCAATAATCCGGAGTTGCTCAGACAACTAACCGACGCCGAACTGCAAGCCACCTTGCTTGAAGGCGTGTCGCGCACGTTTGCGCTAACTATCCCGCAACTCCCGGATGAACTGTATCCGGCTGTGGCGAATGCTTATTTGCTATGCCGGATTGTCGACACCATAGAAGACGAAATATCCCTTAGCGCCGAACAAAAGAAATACTTTTGCAGCGCTTTTATAGACATAGTCAAGACCGGCAATAACGCAGATGTATTCAGCGCCGAGCTGGCTCCACTGCTCTCGGAGCAAACCATTCCGGCCGAACATAGCCTGATCCAGCTGGTGCCTCGCGTGATTGCCATAACCCGCTCACTGGACGCTCCGCAAATAGAAGCCCTGGCGTGTTGCGTGGAAACCATGGCGAACGGCATGCTGGTCTATCAGGCGTTGGATTTACATGCCGGCTTGAAAACCCTGAAAGACATGGACGACTACTGCTACTACGTAGCCGGCTGCGTCGGTGAGATGCTGGCAAAATTGTTCTGCCATTATTCCCCGGAAATCGCCGCACATCGCGAAGAACTATTAAGACTCTCAGTCTCCTTTGGTCAAGGTCTGCAAATGACCAATATCCTGAAAGATATTTGGGACGACGCCAAACGCGGCGTATGCTGGTTACCGCAAGACATTTTCACCGAAACCGGCTTCAATCTGGCCGAGCTGACGCCGGAAACCGACGACGAGCGTTTCCGCCTCGGCCTGAGCCATCTGGTGGCTATCGCTCACGGGCACTTGCAAAATGCATTAACTTACACCCAGCTCCTGCCCAGCCACGAAACCGGCATCCGCAACTTTTGCCTTTGGGCGCTGGGCATGGCCGTACTGACCTTGAAGAAAATCAAGGCAAACCTTAATTTCAACGAATCGAATCAGGTCAAAATCAGCCGTAATAGTGTGAAAGCCACTATTGTCGCGACCAAATTGACCGTGCGCAGCAATTTGCTGCTATCCCTACTGTTTAACCTGACCAGCCGTAATTTGAAATCGCCGGATTGGCACTATTCACCTATATCGCACACTGGACAATAAGGAATCACTATGTTTACTGAAGCCCATATAGATACCAGCAGCCACGACACGAACAATACCAGCAGCAGTAAAAGCGGCCTTGGCTTACTGAATGCCGCTATCGCACGCGCCCAGGAAAAATTACTTAGCCTGCAAAGCCCGGAAGGTTATTGGGTATTTGAGCTGGAAGCCGACTGCACTATCCCGTCCGAATACATCATGATGATGCACTACCTGGACGACATCGATGAAGAATTGCAGCGCAAAATGGCCGTTTACCTGCGCAGCCGCCAGGCCGAAGACGGCAGCTATCCGCTATTTACCGGCGGCCCCGGCGACATCAGCGGTAGCGTCAAAGCTTATTACGCCTTAAAAATGGCCGGCGACGCCATCGATGCGACGCATATGGTCAAATTACGCGACTGGATACTCAGCCAAGGCGGTGCGGCGCGCGCCAACGTCTTCACCCGAATCGCACTGGCGATATTCGAACAATTACCCTGGCGCGGGGTGCCGTATATTCCTGTGGAAATTATGCTGCTACCCAGCTGGTTTCCGTTTCATCTGGACAAAGTATCCTATTGGTCGCGCACCGTGATGGTACCGCTGTTCATCATGTGCACCCTAAAGGCTAAAGCCAAAAATCCGCACAAGGTCAACGTCTTGGAATTGTTTGTCGTTCATCCGGACGAGGAAAAACATTACTTTCCAGAACGGACTTTACTGAATAAGTTCTTCCTAGGCCTGGATAAACTGGGCCGCGTCACCGAGCCGTTGATTCCACAACGCATGCGCGAACACGCCATTCAAAAAGCCGTTGATTGGTTTACCGAACGCCTGAATGGCGAGGATGGTTTGGGCGGCATATTCCCCGCCATGGTTAACGCCTACCAAGCCATGTTGTTACTAGGCTTTCCAGCCGACCACCCCAACGTGGTGATCGCTCGCCAATCAATCGATAAACTGCTGGTTATCAAAGATGACTACGCCTATTGCCAACCCTGCTTATCGCCAGTTTGGGATACGGCATTGGCGGCATTGGCTCTGCAGGAATCCGACAAAACCGCTAACGCGCCGCAGCTAAGCAAAGCTTACGAATGGCTCAAGAGCGTACAACTGTCTGACGAACCGGGCGATTGGCGCGTTCGCCGCCCTAATCTGGCTGGTGGCGGCTGGGCGTTTCAATTCGCCAACCCGCATTACCCGGATGTCGACGACACAGCAGTAGTGGGCTTTGCGATGGCAGACTCCAATCTGCCTGAATTGGACGAGTCCATTCACAGAGCGACACGCTGGATTGTCGGTATGCAATCGCAAAACGGCGGCTACGGCGCGTTCGATGTCGACAACACCTATTACTATCTGAACGAAATTCCATTCGCCGACCACGGCGCCCTGCTCGACCCACCGACTGTCGACGTCAGCGCCCGCTGCGCGATGCTGATGGCCCGAGTGGCGAAGGATCACGACGAATATTTACCAGCCCTGAAACGCACTATCGAATACATCCGCGGCGATCAAGAAGCCGACGGTTCGTGGTTCGGCCGCTGGGGCACCAATTATATTTACGGCACCTGGTCGGCCTTGCTGGGCCTGGAACAAACCGATGTACCGAAAACCGACCCGATGTACACCAAAGCTGCGGCGTGGCTGAAAAGCGTCCAACGCGAAGACGGCGGCTGGGGTGAAGACAACTTGAGTTATCACGACGATAAGAAATTTCGCGGCCGCTACCATTTCAGCACCGCCTTCCAAACCGCTTGGGCCGTGTTGGGCTTGATCGCTGCCGGCGAAGTCCACAGCCAGGAAGTCAAAGCCGGCATCGACTTCTTGCTGCGCAGCCAGCAGGCGGACGGGGTTTGGAATGACCCCTGCTTTACCGCACCGGGCTTTCCAAAGGTGTTTTATTTGAAGTATCACGGCTATGACAAGTTCTTCCCATTATGGGCATTGGCTAGATACCGTAACGAATTAGCCAAACAGTGACCATAGGAATTCTTGTTGCCTTACCGGAAGAGCTCTCCACCCTGACCCGCCTAAAGTTGGTTCAGGGTGATTGCGTCAGAATCGCCGACAACATTCTCCTGGCATTTGCCGGCGCCGGACCGGTCAATGCGGAGCGGGCCACGCGCCTGTTAATCGCCAAAGGCGCTAAAAAACTGATCAGTTGGGGCTGCGCAGCCGCATTGTCGCCACAATTGAAACCGGGCGATCTGATGCTGGCCGAGCAGTTGTTATCGGAGCAACAACAGGTGTTCGATACCGATCCGCGCTGGCGTAAGCGTCTGCATGAGTTGCTGGATAAGCAGTTTCCGATTTCCAATGGTAAGTTGGCTGAAAGCAGCCATATCGTCAGCAACAGTAGCGATAAGCACAAACTATACCGACAAACCGGTGCGATTGCCTTGGACATGGAAAGCTGCGCCATGGCCAAAATTGCCGAGCAATCAAACTTACCTTGCTTAGCAATTCGTACGATTGCCGATCCGGTAAGCATGAGCCTACCCCAAGCGGTTACTCAAGCCTTAAATGGCCAGGGGCAGGTAGAAACCAGCAAACTCTTGCGTTTTTTGGCAACCCACCCATGGGAAGCGCCCAGCCTCATCAAGTTGGGCTTACATTTTCATGCCGCGCAAAAAACCTTGAAAATCATTGCCAAACAACTAAACGAAATCATCGTTTTTTAGCAGAAAACCGTGAATTATTGAAGGGTTAAGCAGCGGGAACATAGCGTAATCCGGAAATAAACCAAGCACTTACGAGGTATTACATGTCTTTTAGCATTGCCGATCTTTTTACTCAGCATTTCGACGAGAAATTCGACCTGCATGAGCATTATCTTAACAACCAGATGGTGCGCGTCTTACGTACCATTGGTTACGACAGAAACTATAAAAAAGCGATCGGCCAATATCTTTACGACGAAGACGGTAACGAATACCTGGACTTGCTAAGTGGTTTCGGCGTGTTTGCGATGGGACGCAACCATCCGACCATCATCAAAGCCCTACAAGAAACCCTAACGCTGGAATTACCCAGCCTGGTACAGATGGATGTGTCCTTGCTCAGCGGTCTGTTGGCGAAGGAAATTCTGGCGACCTGCCCGGACAATCTGGAAAAAATGTTTTTCTGCAATTCCGGCACCGAAGCCGTCGAAGCGGCGATCAAATTCGCCCGCTACACCACCAAGCGTTCGCGCATCGTCCATTGCGACCACGGCTATCACGGCCTGACGATGGGCTCATTGTCACTGACCGGCGAACACATCTTCCGCGAGGGCTTCGGCCCGCTGTTACCGGAATGCACTTCGGTGCCGTTCAATGACTTGGCCGCACTGGAACAAGCCTTGAGCAGCAAAGATGTGGCGGCCTTCATCGTCGAGCCCATCCAAGGCAAAGGCGTCAACATTCCGGACGATAACTACCTGCCGGAAGTGGAACGCTTGTGCAAAAAATACGGCACCCTGTTCGTTGCCGACGAAATTCAGACCGGCATAGGCCGTACCGGCAAGTTCTGGGCTATCGAGCACTGGGGTGTTAAACCGGACATGATTTTGATGGCAAAAGCCTTGTCCGGCGGCTTCATACCCGTCGGCGGCGTCGCAATGACCACTCACATCATGGACACCGTGTTCAACCGCATGGACCGAGCCGTCGTGCATGGTTCAACCTTCTCGAAAAACAATATGGCCATGGCCGCCGGTCTGTCCGCATTGCATGTCGTCCACGAAGAAAAACTGGTTGAAAACAGCGCTAAAGTCGGTGAAGACATCATCGCCACTATCAATGCGATGGCGCCGAAATACGAATTCCTGAAAGAAGCGCGCGGCAAAGGTTCAATGATTGCCATCGAATTCCATGCCCCGAAAAGCTTGGGATTGAAAGCCGCTTGGGCCATGCTGGAAGCAGCCAACAAAGGCCTGTTCTGCCAGATGATCCTGATCCCGCTGTTCAAGGAACATCGGGTACTAGCGCAGGTGGCCGGCCACGGCATGAACGTGGTGAAATTTTTACCGCCGCTAACGCTGACTCAAAAAGACCGCGATTGGATTGTCAATTCCGTGGAAAAAACCATTGCCGATACGCACAACGTCACCGGTTCGATCTGGACGCTGGGTAAAAACCTGGCCGGCCATGCTCTGAAAAACAAAAAATAAGGTGCCCTACATGAATTTTTTCAAACCTGCTTTGTTAGCCTTGGCACTGGTCGCCAGTAACAGCGCTTTCGGCCACGCCGTTGTCACGCATAATTCTTTAAAACTCAAACCGGTACCGGTCAATTTGGCCAGTGACGTGGAGCTATCGTTCAATTCCAAAGTGGAATTGGATTTATCGGAAGTATTCCTGGTCAGTGCCGGGGATAAAATGCAAACCATTACGGCCACGCCGGGCGAAAAACCCGGCCAAGTCTTGCTGCATCTACCAGCTTTGGAACCCGGCGAATATGCCATCAAATTAAAAATATTCGCCGCCGACGGTCATCTCAGCGAAGACCTGCTGCGTTTTTTTGTCAAACAGGCTAAGTGATCCGCATGGAAGGCATTGCAAATTATTTAGACTCATTGATAGGCGGCGTCGATCTCACGTTTTATTCAATCACCATCGGTGGCTTACTGTGGGGCCTGTTAGTCCTGCGCCCCTGGCATGAAGAAGCGCTGTATAACTCGGCCTTACTGAGCAAAACCGTCAACCTGATTCATTTCGGCAGCAAAGCCCTGGTCATCACCCAATTGTCGAAAATTGGCCTGAAAATATGGCTGATGGCCGTGACCTTAGGCAAATCGCCGTTCCCGGCGTTTTTCCAAACCGTGCAATTCCAGGCCGGTTTAGCGCGCGCTACCTGCGCTTTTATTTTGGCGGTGTTCATCCGGCAAGCGTTAAAAAGCAATCCACGCTCCAAACAATTCTGGGTGCTGTCCACGGCGATTATTGTGCCGCTGGTCATTTCCGCAGCTTGGCTGGTACACGGCGCGAGTCGTTTGGAGGATCGCGGCCTGTTAATGACGTTAACTGTCACGCATCAGATCGCTGCGGCCACTTGGGTGGGCGGCATATTTCAAATTCTGACGTTATGGGGCTTGAAAAAACGTAATGCCATAGCCGTTGAAGTTTGGCCTTTGTTATTAAAACGCTTCTCGGCAGTGGGCATCGGCTCAGTCGTCATATTGCTGGTCACCGGCACGCCGCTAGCCTGGTATTACATCCGCACTTTCCAAGGCTTCATCGGCGCCGGTTACGGCAATCTGTTGTTGGTAAAAATTATCATGCTGGGTCTGGCATTAGGCTTTGCCTGGTTGAATAGGCAAGCCGTGAATGCCTATTTCACCAGCCGCAGCCTGTATGCCCTGACCGCGCGCGTGCCCTACTATATCGAAGCGGAAACCCTGATACTGCTGACTATCCTGTTCACTGCCGCCAGTTTGGCCTCGCAACCGCCAGCTGTCGACATTCCGCATTTGACTGCGAGTTTCGAAGAAGTCTTGAACATGTTCCATCCGCGCGTACCGCGCTGGGAATCGCCGACTCACGAAGCCTTGATCGCCGGCGAAGCCGGACGGGTAGCCATCGTCGGTCAGATTCCGTCGGAAGCTGCTACTGCCTGGTCCGATTACAACCACAACATTTCCGGCATCTTCCTGGCGACCATGAGCTTCTTCGCGATGTTGTCGTTCTCCAACCGCTTCCATCGTTGGGCGCGCTTCTGGCCGGTTGGTTTCATGGCATTGGGCGTGTTCCTGTTTTTCCGTAGCGACGCCGAAAGCTGGCCGCTGGGTCCTATCGGTTTCTGGGAAAGTACCTTTAACAATGGCGAAATTCTGCAACATCGGATCGCCACGCTATTGGTGTTTGTACTGGGTTTGATCGAAGTGCGAGCACGGCTGAACAACAACAGTGGCTTTATGCCCTACATGTTTCCGTTGCTGGCGGCATTTGGCGGCATGATGCTGTTGGCGCATTCGCATGTCGGTTTCGAGGCAAAAACTGCCTTCCTGATTCAGGTCGGTCATACCATGATGGGCGTATTCTCGCTGATCCTGGCTTGCGGCCGCTGGCTGGAACTCAAACTAGATTCGCCCGGTAAAAACGTAGCCGGATTTATTTCAGTGTTCGCTTTATTCCAGATAGGCGTCATCCTGATGTTCTATCGTGAACCCCTGTACTGATCATGAAACAGACTAACGAATTTCCGTTACTAGACACCATCCAGACCCCCGCCGACGTTCGGGCCCTGAAGCCTGAACAACTCGAACCGCTGGCCGATGAGTTGCGTCGCTATCTGACCCATACCGTCAGTATCTCCGGCGGCCATTTCTCGGCTGGCCTGGGCACGGTGGAACTGACGGTGGCGCTGCATTATGTGTTCGATACGCCTTCGGATCAGTTGGTGTGGGATGTGGGCCATCAGGCTTATCCGCATAAGATTTTGACGGGGCGGAAAGATAGGATGCCGACGATTCGCACCTTGGGCGGGGTGTCGGCGTTTCCGTGCCGGACGGAGAGCGAGTACGATGCCTTTGGGGTCGGTCATTCGTCGACGTCGATCAGCGCGGCCCTGGGCATGGCGATTGCTTCGCAGTTGCGCGGGGAAGATAAGAAGATGGTGGCGATCATCGGTGACGGTTCGATTACCGGCGGCATGGCTTATGAGGCGATGAATCATGCCGGCGATGTGAACGCGAATCTGTTGGTGATTTTGAACGATAACGATATGTCGATTTCGCCGCCGGTCGGGGCGATGAATAATTATCTGACCAAGGTGTTGTCGAGCAAGTTTTATTCGTCGGTACGGGAAGAAAGTAAGAAGGCTTTAGCCAGTATGCCGTCGGTGTGGGAACTGGCCCGGAAGACGGAAGAGCATGTGAAGGGCATGATTGTGCCGGGCACGCTGTTCGAGGAGTTGGGCTTTAATTATTTCGGGCCGATCGACGGCCACGATGTGGCGATGCTGGTTTCGACTTTAGAAAAGTTGAAGGATTTATCCGGGCCGGTGTTTTTGCATGTGGTCACCAAGAAAGGCAAAGGCTATGCACCGGCGGAGAAAGATCCCTTGGCCTATCACGGGGTGCCGGCTTTCGATCCGAGCAAGGATTATTTACCCAAAGCCGCACCGTCGCCGCATCCGACCTATACAGAAGTATTCGGGACTTGGCTGTGCGATATGGCCAAACAGGATGAGCGGCTGCTGGGGATTACCCCGGCGATGCGCGAAGGGTCGGGCTTGGTGGCGTTTTCCCAGCAGTTTCCGAAACGCTATTTCGATGTAGCGATTGCCGAGCAGCACGCGGTGACCTTGGCGGCTGGTCAAGCTTGTCAGGGGGCCAAGCCGGTGGTGGCGATTTATTCGACCTTCTTGCAACGCGCTTACGATCAGTTAATCCACGATGTCGCTTTGCAGAATCTGGATGTGTTGTTTGCCCTGGATCGAGCGGGTCTCGTGGGGCCGGACGGTCCCACCCATGCCGGTGCGTTTGATTACAGTTATATGCGCTGTATTCCGAATATGCTGGTGATGGCTCCCGCCGACGAGAACGAGTGCCGGCAGATGCTGACCACCGGTTTCAAACACCATGGCCCGGCCTCGGTGCGCTATCCGCGCGGCAAGGGGCCGGGGGCCACGGTCGATAAGGCCTTGACCGAACTCCCCATCGGCAAGGGCGAAATCCGCCATCAAGGCAGCCGGATTGCGATTCTGGCCTGGGGCAGTATGGTGACACCGTCGGTGGAAGCCGGCAAACAACTGGGCGCCACGGTGGCGAATATGCGCTTTGTGAAACCGCTGGATGAAGCCTTGATTTTGGAGTTGGCGAAAAGTCACGATGTGATCGTCACGGTTGAAGAGAACGTGATTGCCGGCGGTGCCGGCAGTGCGGTGAACGAGTTCTTGCAGGCGCAAAACATTCTGATGCCGGTGTTGAACATCGGCCTGCCGGATCGCTTCGTCGAGCAAGGTAGTCGCGAGGAGTTGCTGGCATTATGCGGCCTGGATACTAAGGGTATCTTGGCTAAGATTCAGGCGGTTTGTGCGTAAACAGCCCGATGTTACAGAGCTATTTCAAGTCCTTGTACCAACGCACGATGTCGGAAGCGTATGCGTTGGCGGCCAGGGAAATAGTATCGGCACTAAAAGAGAATGGCGGAGCATGTCTTGACTGTGGTGCCAACAGCGGCTATTGGTTTGATCGCCTTGCTACCGAAATAGGTTTAACCCACGCTCAATATCACGGCATCGAGTGGGATAGTGACAGCGTCAATGCGGCCCGGTTAAAGCAGCTTAATGTTCAGCAGGGCGATTTGAATAAAAAGCTGCCTTTTGAAAACGATCAGTTCAGTTGTGTGTTTGCGCTGTCTGTTTTGGAACATTTACTAAATGGCTGTCATTTTCTGAAGGAGACGCACAGAACATTAAAGCCTGGGGGCAAACTGGTGCTTTTAACCCCAAACATCAGCACTTATTTCACCGCCGCACTGATTCTTGCCGGAAAAATGCCCTCTAGCGGCCCTCACCCCGACTCGGATATCTTGATGAAATCAGAGGAAGTTTTTAAGGTCAGCACAGATGAACTTCACTGGGATACCGAGTCCGATACACCTGTTCACCGCCATTTAGTGGTATTCAGTTACTTGACGCTGAAAAAATATCTAAACACTATTGGTTTCTCACAAGTCACGGGGTATGGCTTTGGCTTATATCCGCTGCCAAACTTCATTCAGCCTGTTTTTGAAAAAATCGATCCTTACCATTGTCACCAAATGGTCTTCATTGCCAGAAAATAAGTATTGATTAACTATTGCACATAGATAAATGTTAGAAATCCTGCAAATACCGGTTCTACAAGACAATTACATTTATCTATTACAAGACACGTATTCCGGATTGACCGCCGTGATTGACCCCGCCGTTGCCGATCCGGTTATCGATGTTTTAGTCGAAAAATCCTGGCAACTTGATTACATTTTTAATACCCATCATCACAGCGACCATATAGGCGCCAATTTACAACTCAAGCAGCAAACCGGCTGCAAGATCGTTGGCTCGGCAGCCGACCAGGCGCGTATCCCCGGCATTGACATACTGCTCGGCGACGGGGATGTAGTTAAACTCGGCAATCAGTGCTTTCAGGTCATCGACACACCCGGCCATACCGTAGGGCATATCGTTTATTACAGCGCCGATAGCCAGGCTTTGTTTTGCGGCGACACTTTGTTTTCGCTAGGCTGCGGTCGGTTGTTCGAAGGCAGCGCCGAACAGATGTGGCATTCGTTGGGAAAACTGAAAGCCTTGCCGGCCGAAACCCGCATCTACTGCGCCCACGAATATACCGCCGCGAATGGCCGCTTTGCGTTGTCGGTTGATCCGGACAATCCGCAGCTGCTGCAGCGGATCGATCAAGTCGCCGAACTTCGCCAACAAAACCGCCCCACCCTTCCCTCGACTATCGGCCTGGAACTGGCAACCAACCCCTTTTTTAGGGCGCACGACCTCGGTATTCGCAGCACTATCGGCATGACAGACCAATCCGACTTGGCGGTTTTCAGGCAATTACGCCTATTGAAAGACCAGTTTCGATAAATCGACCCCAGCTGTCGATACCCTTTAATTCTGCTAGACTGTTGTTCACATTTCGGCATGTTTCCTTGCCAACCTTTGGATTTTCATGAATAACATCCCCTCGATCAGCATCGTCATCCCCGCGAAAAACGAGTCTAGAAATCTGCCGTCCTTTTTACCGATGTTACATCTGCTGTACCCTGATGCGGAGATTCTGCTGATAAACGATGGCTCGACGGACGATACTGCCGCCATCGCTCGCGCGGCCGGCGTCACGGTGATTGATCATCCTTACAGCATGGGCAACGGTGCGGCTATCAAGACCGGCGCCAGACATGCAAAAAACGATATTTTGGTGTTTATGGATGCCGACGGCCAACACGACCCCGGCGACATTCCGGCGTTGCTTAACAAACTGAACGACGGCTACGATATGGTGGTCGGTGCCCGAAACGCCGGTAGCCATGCCTCATTATTCCGACGTCTGGCGAATAAGTTCTACAATAAGCTGGCATCAGTGATGACTGGGCACAAAATAGAAGATCTTACGTCCGGATTTCGTGCGGCCCGAGCCAACAAATTCCGCAAATTTCTTTACCTCTTACCCAACGGTTTTTCTTATCCGACCACCAGCACAATGGCGTTTTTTCGTTCCGGCTTCCCGGTAGCCTACATTCCTATCCACGCCGGCAAACGCAGCGGCAAAAGCCATATCCGGCTGATGCATGACGGTTTTCGATTTTTTATTATTATCTTACGGATTGGGGTGCTGTTCTCACCCATGCGGCTGTTTTTACCCATCAGCAGCATAGTATTTAGCTTGGGCGCCGGCTATTACGGCTACACTTATTTTACCGAAAACCGATTTACCAATATGAGCGCGGTACTGTTTTTGTCGTCCTTGTTTATCTTTCTGATCGGCATCGTTTCCGAACAGATTTCATCCTTACATTATAAAAATATCGAATAGCTCAAACCTTCTCGCTGCTGAAAATCACGAACTTGGCATTAGCCGCCACTTGTCGGCAATTGCCGAATAATTTCTTCAGCGCCAGATGATAGTTCAAATGGCGATTACCGATTACCCGTAACTCACCGCCCTTACGCAAGACCTTATGTGACTGCCGGAACATCTGCCAGGCAATATGATCGCCTATGGTGTGCTGTTGATGGAACGGCGGGTTACAGACTATGCAGTCTGCACTGTTCTCCGGGTAATCGCTCAAACAGTCGGCAACTAAAAAATTGGCCTGCCGACTATCGGCAAAAGCCGCCGCAAAATTTTCTTTGGCCGAGGCGATAGCCATAAACGATTCGTCGATAAACCCTATTCGCGCATTTGGGTTTTGTTTTGCCAACATCACGCCGACGATGCCGTTACCACAACCCAAATCGATAAAATCATAATATTCGGGATTTTGCGGCAGATGCTCCAATAAAAAACGAGTGCCTATGTCTAGGCTATCGCGAGAAAATACGTTGGCGTGATTGCAGACCGAAAGATCGCTATTCTCCAACTGATAGCGCGTGGGATAAGGGTTTTCCGGCAGTTGCAGATTTGGGTCCACCTGGGCAAAAATCAGCCGGGCTTTTTTTACCGCCAAGGAAGGCTGCGTGGGCCCGACCAAGCGCTCCAGCAATTTCCAGGCGTTTGGCGGCAAGGTCTTTACCATACCGGCAGCGATTACCCGACAATCAGCCTTCAACAACGGTTTAAGCCTATGCAATTGATATTCCAGCAAAGCCATGGTCTTGGGGATTTTAATCAGTAGGTAATCAATGTCCGCTTCCGGTAGCGACAAGCTATCCAACAAGCGCACTCGCTCGTGGTCTATGCGATTCAATGCCAGATTAATACGTGTCGCCTGCTGCGAAAGCCAGGAATCGGACATAGCGGTTGGCCGGTAAGCGCTGAGCGAAACTGCCAACGCACCGAAGCTGTCATTGAGGATAACGATACTGCCATGCTCGGCAATGCCTGCGGCAGCCAGGTGATTTAACAGATATTCGTCAGCAGCATCCCAAGCCCGTAGCAGTTCATTTTTGCGAAAGGGTAAGCGCTGGAGTTGAAAAACTCCTAGCGGACTAGCTAATTCCAGATCCATATTCCGAGAAAAATAAAGTTGCTATACCCCAGGGCATAAAAGGTAGATTGATGTCATGACGGCATTTCAAGGAATTAGGTTAACCACCAGGGCAGCGACAATTTGCCACGCGGCAAAATGCCACATTTTCAGGACAGTGCCGCTTCAGTAAACTGCAAGCAACTCTTGTATGCGCCCCTATGGGGAATGAGAGTTATACCCCACCTCTCCGAACGGCCGGTCCATCGCAACATGGACCCGGTCGTTTTTTTTAGCTGGCCCGGCGTAGCTTATCGGCCGAAGAGCCGGAAAACAGGCGATAAAAGTTCTCGGTCGATTGCTCGGCAATGGCTTCGACAGAGGTCCCGCGCAAATCCGCAATATGTTCCGCAACATAGCGGACATAGGTCGGATAATTCGGTTTACCGCGATACGGAACCGGCGCCAGATACGGTGAGTCGGTTTCAATCAGAAAACGGTCGGCTGGTATTTTACGCGCCACATCCTTGATGGCTTCCGCGTTTTTGAAGGTCACGATGCCGGAAAAAGAGATATAGAAATTCAAATCCAACGCCTTTTCCGCATAAGCCCAATCCTCGGTAAAACAGTGGATAATCCCGCCCACTTGGTCCGCGCCTTCTTGCCGCAACACATCCAAGGAATCCTGCCCAGCCTCGCGAGTATGGATAATTAAAGGCTTGTTGAGTGTCTTGGCGGCGGCGATATGGGTGCGAAACCGTTGAAACTGCCATTCCAAATCGCCCTCGCTACGAAAATAGTCTAAGCCCGTCTCACCAATGGCGATCACTTTTTCGTTATCGGCCAACTGCAGCAAGTCATCCAGCGTGGGCTCGCGTCCGTCGTTAACATTGGGATGCACGCCCACCGACAAGGAGATGTCCGAATACGGCATGACTTGCTCCAGCATAGCCGGATAGGCTTCCATATCGATAGCAATACACAGCATATGCCTGATCTGGGCCGCGCGTGCCGCTTGCACAAAGGTATTGAAATCATTAGCGTAAGGCGCCAAGTCGATACGATCAAGATGGCAGTGTGAGTCGATAAACATGAGTTTAGAAAAGTAAAGACAAGCGGCAAAGTCCGCCCGCAAAAGTGTTTACATGGTGTGCGTGGAGCGATCAGATTCTAATGCGCCGGCCAGATAGGTTTCGATTTTATTGCGCGCCGCACCACCATCCTGATCACTGAATTGCACGCCAATACCTGCGGCGCGGTAGCCTTCCGCGCCGGACGGCGTTTTCCAGATAATTTTACCGGCAATCGGCAAGCGTTCAGTTTCGTCCATTAAATTCAGCAACATGAACACTTCCTCACCCATCTCGTATTCGCGTTTGGTCGGGATGAACAAGCCGCCATTTTTCACGAAGGGCATGTACGCCGCATACAGCGCGTTTTTATCCTTGATCGATAAGGACAGGATACCTTGTCTGGGTGCTGCTGATTCTGCCATACGCTCAGTGTCTGTTCAGTTGCGACCAGCTAATCAATAGCTGCTCGACCATCAATTGTTTATTAAGTTGCGTGTTCAATTGCGACTTGGTGGTAAGCACATTATCGTAAAACCGATAGAGGCTTTTCAATTCTAGCCGCTCGGCGAGGGCTTGCAAGGCATTTTTCAGATCCGGATTGCTAAGCGCCGGCGATTCCGCCCGGTAAGCACATTTAACAATGTCAGCAATCCAGCTTGCCATCCAGCGTAACACCACGGCCAAATCAATCTTTTCCTGCTTTTGCCAGAGTTCGGCGACGGTTAACAGATTCTCTTTGCCTTGTGCCACTTGCAACCAGGCGTCGAAATACTGCTGCCGGAGCTGAATCATATTAAGCTCGGCGTATTGCTGGGCCAATAGCGGCGAGCCTTGGGCCAGCGTTAAGAGCAGATCGGCCTGCTCTCCGACACTGCGCTGCTGCCGCAACCAAGTCATTGCCAGTTCGTGAGCGGGGGTTACGCAATCGATTTTCTGACAACGACTGCGAATCGTCGCCGGCAAACGGCTCGGTTGCTCGCTGATCAACAATAAGCACGTGCGTTCGGTCGGCTCTTCCAGACATTTCAAAAACGCATTCGCCGAAGCCGTGTTCAAGGCGTCTGCCGGCTGAATAATCACCACGCGGTAGGCATGGTCGTACTGCGGCTTCAAAGCCAGCTTGACGATTAACTGTCTGATTTTGTCAATACCAATGGCCTTGCCCGGTTCGTCGGGTTCTATCGTCAGAAAATCGGGATGGGTTTGCGCATCGAATAATTTACAAGCCACGCAATGACCACATGCACTCGCATCGGTTCGCGGTGTATGGCACAACAGGGTTCGAGCGTAGTATCCGGCCAAATGCCGCTTGCCTTGACCGGCGGCCCCGGAAAACAGCAAGGCTTGCGGGATGCGCTGCTGCTCGATATAACCGCGCAACTGCCGCCAATTATCCTGTTGCCAAGGATAAACCTGCATTTGGGTAGGCATCAGTCCGCCCACAAGCCGGCCAACTCAAAGCGCAACTGTTGTTGCACCTCGTTTAAAGGCAAGCTGGCATCAATAATCTTGTAGCGGCGCATATCCGTCGCGGCACGTTGCAAATATGCTTGCCGGACTCGGTCGAAAAACGCCAACTGTTCGGTTTCAAAGCGGTCCAGTTCACCCCGATGCTTGGCGCGCTGCATGCCGATTTCTATCGGCGCATCGAAGACAAAGGTCAAATCCGGCCGAAGCGTGCCCTGCACCGTGTTTTCCAGCCAGGCTATGGTCTGTAAATCCATATTGCGGCCACCGCCCTGGTACGCATAAGTAGCGTCAGTGAAACGGTCGCACACCACCCACTGGCCTTGCTGCAACGCCGGCAAGATCACTTGTTGAACATGTTGAGCGCGAGCGGCAAACACCAACAACAACTCGGCTTGCTCGGTCAAACTTTCCGCTTGCCGTTCCAACAAAATCCCGCGAATCTTTTCGGCAATGCCGGTACCACCCGGCTCGCGGGTCAGTACCAACGGGATGCCTCGTTCTTCCAGCAGCTGTTTGATAAATTGCAGATTGGTGGACTTGCCAACGCCTTCACCACCTTCCAGCGTAATAAATCGTCCGTGTGTCATCGTTGATATTGATCGACGTATTTTTCGTGTTCCGCCAAGGTCGAAGAAAACGCATGGCGGCCATTGCCGCGGGCGACAAAAAACAAGGCATCACTATTATCCGGATGCAAAGCGGCTACAATCGCCTGCTTGCCCGGCATTGCAATCGGTGTGGGCGGCAGGCCTTCGATGATATAGGTGTTGTAGGGTGTGGGTTCGCGCAAATCTTTATGCCGGATATCGCCATGGTAATCGTCGCCCATGCCATAAATGACGGTAGGATCGGTTTGCAACAACATGCCTTTCTTTAAACGCCGCGCAAATACCCCGGCGATCTTTCTGCGCTCTTCGCCGGCGCCGGTCTCTTTTTCGACGATAGACGCCAAAATCAGCGCCTCGTAAGGGTTTTCCAAGGGCACACCGTCGTCGCGTTTTTGCCATTCTTCGTTCAACACCGCCTGCATGCGATCATGCGCGCGCTTGAGCAAATCGACATCCGAGGTGTTTTTTTCAAAGAAATAGGTATCGGGAAAAAACAAGCCCTCCGGATGATTCTTATCCGAGCCGATTTGCGCCATCAGATCTTCCAATTGATTATCGGTCAGCGTGTGTTGCAGGTTGGGGTTGTTTTTGATGGTATTGAACATTTGCTTGAAGGACCAACCCTCCGGAAACGTAATCGAATACTTGCGGGTTTTACCATCGGTCAATTGTTGCAGAATGTCGGCGGCGGTAGAACCTTTAGCCAACACATACTCGCCCACCTTCAACAAATGATCGAGATTTTTCCGATAGGCAAACAACCGAAACCACAAGCGATTCACCGTCACCTGCTGGGCACGCAGATTTTTCACCACCGATTCCAGCGTATCGCCTTTTTTAATTTCAATCACGGTCTCGGTCATGACGACCGGCTTCTTGAGAATCAGTTGATAGTGCATGCCGGCCCAAATCGACACCAAGCCCAATACCATCAGTAATGTAAATGCGATGATGCTTCTAAACACTGCTATACCTCTGCCATGCGGGCTGTGTTGAGCAGGTCTTGCAAACGCCGAGTGATGGCACCGACATTAAAAACCTGCGCTTCCAGCCGTTTAATCGGCCAGATACCGATTACCGAGTTGCTGACAAATAGCTCGTCAGCGCGCAAAACGGCAGTTTGATCGATTGCTTGCTCAAATAACGGTAGCTTGCTGTGCTGCGCGAACTCCGTAATCAACTGCCGCACAATACCCGCAACGCCACATTGCCCTAGCGGCGGCGTGTATAAACTGCCTGACTTGACGATGAATAGATTACTCATCGTGCCTTCCACGACCTGGTCTTGAGTATCCAACATCAAACCCTCTTGAATCGAATCATCTTGCCATTCCGCTCTGGCTAAAATCTGCTCGAGTCGATTCATGTGTTTGATACCGGCCAAGCTCGGATTCAAAGACAAACGCTGTTCGCAAAAACGCGCGGCGATGCCGTCTGTTTGAAGTTGCAGGGGATAATCGGGGTAAGGATGCAGGCTGAACAGCCTGGTAGGGATAACTTGCTCTGGCTGCCGGTAACCTCGGCCACCGCTGCCGCGCGTCACTATCAACTTCAGCACGGCCCGCTCGCTGGATTTGCTCAATTGTCGGGCTTCAGCATCGAGCAAGGCGCTATCCGGCATCGGGATCAGCAATCGCCGACAACCTTCGGCCAAGCGTTTTAGGTGCCGGTCAAAAAACAGCGGCTTGCCCTGCAAGACTTCGATGGTCTCAAACAGACCGTCGCCGTATTGAAAACCTCGGTCAGAAACATCGACACAGTGTCTGTGCTCGCCGTTTAATAAAAACATAGCCAGACACTGCGGAAGCGGAAGCGCTTATTGGTAACGTTTGAAAACCAGAGAGCCATTGGTACCGCCAAAGCCAAACGAGTTGGAAATAGCGACGTCGATGTGCATGTTTCTGGCGATATTCGGGACGTAATCCAGATCGCACTCGGGATCCGGATTTTCCAAATTGATGGTGGGTGGCGCGATTTGATGCTGAATAGCCAGGGCCGTCAATACTGCTTCGATACCCCCGGCAGCACCCAACAAATGACCGATCATCGACTTGGTGGAACTAACGGCCAATTTATAAGCGTGATCGCCCAGCGCCAATTTCATCGCATGCGTTTCGCCAATATCGCCGGCCGGTGTTGAAGTACCGTGGGCGTTGATATATTGCACGTCTTGCGGATTAACTTTAGCGTCACGCATCGCATTACGCATGCAGCGTGCCGCGCCTTCGCCTCCCTCGGATGGCGAGGTGATGTGATAAGCATCGCCGCTCATGCCGTAACCGACCAGTTCCGCGTAGATTTTCGCCCCGCGCGCCTTGGCATGTTCCAGTTCTTCCAGGACTACTACGCCGGCGCCGTCGCTGAGTACGAAACCGTCGCGGTCGCGGTCCCAGGGGCGGCTAGCGGTGGTAGGGCTGTCATTACGGCGCGACAAGGCTTTTGCCGAAGCAAATCCACCCATCGCGGTCGGCGAAGTCGTGCAGCGCTCTGCACCACCGGCCACCATCACATCGGCATCGCCGTATTTGATCAGTCGCGCAGCGTCGCCAATATTATGCGTACCCGTCGAACAGGCGGTGACGATGGCAAAGTTGGGGCCTTTCAAACCATATTTGATCGACAGATTACCGGAAATCATATTAATGATGTTGCCCGGCACAAAGAAAGGCGAAATCCGTCTTGGTCCGCCGGCCACGTAGGTGGCATAGCATTCTTCAATACCGGTAATGCCGCCGATGCCGGCGCCGATAGCCACACCGATCCGCTCGGCATTTTCTTCGGTGACTTCAAAACCGGAATCCTCAATCGCCTGGCAACCCGCTGCAATGCCGTAATGCACGAAACCGTCCATGCGTTTGGCATCCTTCTCGGCAATATAGTCGCCGATATTGAAATTTCTGATGACACCGCCGAACGTCGTTGCAAAAGGGGATATGTCAAATGAATCGATCGGACTAATGCCGCTCTTCCCGTTGACAATGCCATCCCAGGTATCGGCAACATTATTGGCTAACGGCGTAATGGCGCCTAAGCCCGTTATAACAACTCGACGTGTGCTCACAGTAAACTACCGGTAAAAAAAGAAGACAACCAGAGAAGGGAGATAAACCGGCTAGTGGATGGCAAGCACCCACTAACTTTTGGAAACAACTTACTGCAGATTGGCGTTGATGTAATCGATAGCCAATTGGACTGTGGTGATTTTTTCAGCTTCTTCGTCTGGAATTTCGCATTCGAATTCTTCTTCCAGAGCCATGACGAGTTCAACTGTGTCTAAAGAATCAGCACCAAGATCGTCAACAAAAGACGCATCGTTCGCGATTTCTTCTTTTACGCCTAATTGTTCTGCGACAATCTTTTTTACTCGTTCTTCGATATTACTCATATTTTTTTCCTCGAACAATGCAAATGCCTGACTGCGAGCACTTACCTTATCTTTAGTGTTGTATTAATTGAATTTGCAATCTCGTCACTGGCCTTGCCTAACGACAGCGCGGATTATACTTTATGTTCCAAAAAATTCACAACATTCGCCCGCGACTAGGCGATTCGCGGCCTGAGGCTATGTTTTCCCGCTCAAATTTTTAATAATTTCTTCCAACGGCACCAAATTCAGTTTGATCCGGAACAAAACCGCCTGGTTCTCCAACACGCCAAAACATTCGTAGGTACGCAGCATGATACTGGTGTGATTCAGGGTTTTATCCGGGGACTCCGGCAGTTGTTTGACCAGAATATGCAACTTATCGTTGTTTTTCAACGTCGCCAGATGTACGCGATCCACTGAAATGTCGTGCGAGGTGTATACCATCGGATTGCGTTTGAAGTCGTGGTTTTCCAACTGCGCCTTCTCCAACAACGCGCCGGACGTCAAACTGCAGGGAAACACTTCCGGATACTGCGCCACCTGCAACAACTCGTCGAAATAATCCGACTGTTCCGCAAACGAACCCGACAGAAAGTTCTTGACGTTGCCGTTATTCATCCACTTGCGCTTTAAAAAAAACTCGGTGCCGGGCACCACAGTTTTATCGGGTAACGCATTCAAATCCGGCAGGCCGCTTAAATCAGTATCCGCTAAAAACAAAGGCTGTTTGGTTTCTTTTTTATACCCCAGCAAAATGGTTTTGCCTTGCGACTTGATCGCGATGCGATTGGTCAAAGTCAGCTCGGGTATTGTCGCAATCAAGGTCTTTTTAATATCCAGCGTCATCTCTTGCCGCGGCCGCAAGGCATTAACAAAGATGATCTGATAATTACTAAAACGCAGCTGATTGTCGGCGATAATCTGGTCTTCGTGATGCGCCTCCCGGTATAAGCGCATCTGATATTCGATCAAAGTATTTAACTGAAAGCCCAACACGATCGGGCCTTTAAACGGGTTGTGCGTGACCTGCAGCCATTTATGCTTGTCGTGAAACAAGTTGAAATCGTCAGATGCGTTGCGGGCGACTTCGATATGAATTTGTTCGAAAGTAAACGATTTATCTTTCATCGATGACCAATGACAGTAGATATGAGCCGGCTATTCTAGGCTGATTGCGGTAAATCAGGAAATAACGCACCCAACCAGCTTGTTCTGAGCCGACAACAATCCCCGGCCTGGACCGGAAATCAGCTTACTATCGACATAGCCTTACTAACTTGATTAACGACAAGCCATCTGCATATTTAATGACACAAAAACCGCCGGTGTGCTTATCAGTTATTCATATTGATAAGTGCCGCTACCTGCCCGCGTATTTCTGCACCCACCCGACTATCCAATTGACCCAACCACCGTCCCGGAATCTGCGCCAATCCATATTTGGCCCCTGCCAACATCCCGGCCAAGGCCCCCGTCGTATCCGCATCGCCGCCCTGATTCACGGTAGCAATCAGGCAGGATTCGAAATTATCGGTATCGAAGAAATAATGCAGCACCGTCTGTGTGGTATCGACGATGTAGGCCGAGGCTTTACTCGGATAAGGGTGGTAGGCAAATTCGCTGTATTGGTTGATCAAGCGTTTGGCCTCCAGTAAACAGGCTTCAACAGGTTGTCCATGAATCAACCGGTTAGTCATTCGACCCAATGCCAGCGTAGCAGCGTCGGAGAATGGATTATGGTGGGTGATGTGGCTCTGCTCCAGACTCCATAATTCGAAATCATCCGGCCGATTTAGCGTCGCCAACACCACCGGCAAATTACGCATACAGGCGCCGTTACCGGCGTCATCTTCACGCGGCAACCCCATCAATACACCTTCATCACGATACCGCACGAGGCCGCGTCGGCACGTATTGCCCACATCCGGCGGATCGCTTTCCAACCAGGCGAGAAAATTGTCGGCCACAGACTTCAAATTCCAACCTTGATGCTCAATGATGGCTCGCCCCAAGGCCTGCGACATTTGCGTATCGTCTGTCACCTGCCCCGGCTCCAAACCCAGCCAGCCGCCGCCTATCATTTCGGTATGCACGCCGTAACGACTCTGAATTTGCTTCGGCGACATGAATTCCACCGTCGCCCCCAGCGCGTCACCACAAGCAAAACCCAGGTAAGCACCCAGGGCCCGATCCATTAATTGCTCATTCATCGCAACACCTTCACTCGATAATCGCCGCCAATCACCAAATATTCGGCCTCGCCGCGCAAGGCGTGATGCGGCAACAAATCGTTAAAAAACACCAGCTTCACCATCGGCACCTCAACCTCCAAAACATAGCTGCCAAATTCGCTGGCGATACTGTAGCGGTCGGTAAACGACACAATGCTGTTGAAATGCACAATCTTGTGCTCGCGGCTCCAATCGCCCAAGGCATTGACCCCTCGATAAAGGGTTTTGTGGGTTGCAGCCGGCACCTGAAAGCGCTCGATCACCCACTGGCAAAACTCATATAACAAATCCAACTGCATGTAGATGCAATTATTGTGGTAGCGGCTGTTCATCTTTTCTTCGATGTAAGTTACCCAGTCCTTACTCATGAAACTGCTGATTTGTTGTTTATGGTAATTGGGGAACAGGCCAAAGCGGCTTTCCACCCAACCCTTCAGTACCGCACCTTGAGCGTTATTGGAATCCAGACCCCAATCTTGAATCAGGCGCAGATAGCTGTTGCGGTAACGCCGCCGGCCGTCGGCATCGTCGCGTAAACGCTGCTCGGTTTCGAAGCCGAATACCACGCACATGTAGTCTTGAAATATCCGCCCGCAATCCGCCAACGAGGCTTGTCCGGCCAACTGCTCAAACAGTCCGGGCGCGGACTCCCGGGTTCCGGCGATATGCAAGGGCTTGGGGTATTCGTTAAATAGGTGACTGGCCAAACACGCCGTCGCCATGCCGATCAAATTGGTACTGTGGCCGTGCTGGGAAATATCGGGCATGGGGGCTAACTGAGAAGAATGTCGGACACTGATTAGCCCTAATTCTCACATCGAATAGGGAAATTAGCCATACGAAATAAACTTTCCCGAACTATTCTTCCGGAATTCCCGGTACCACAAAACACTCTCGATTCCGCGCAACCGGCTAGCTAGCTGGAAATAGCAAGCACCAAGCAAGAACCTAGCCGTTTTTTGTGATTGACATCACACAAAGACAGAGAATACAGTGCGCTAGCCAATTGATTATTAAACAAAAAACAAGCGATCAATAACAGGCAAAACAATAACAACACACAGGAGAGTCATATGAAAAAGTATGTAGCCGAGTCCTTCGGGACATTTTGGTTGGTTCTTGGTGGCTGCGGTAGTGCGGTATTAGCCGCCGCATTTCCGAATGTGGGCATCGGCTTGCTCGGCGTTTCGCTGGCGTTCGGTTTGACAGTACTGACCATGGCCTATGCCATCGGCCATATTTCCGGCTGCCACCTCAATCCGGCTGTATCGGTTGGCTTGTGGATGGGCGGCCGCTTTCCGGCCAACCAATTGTTGCCTTACATCGTCTCTCAAGTGGTCGGCGCGATTGCGGCCGGCGGCGTGTTGTATCTGATCGCCAGCGGCAAAGCCGGATTCGACGTAGCCGCCGGCTTCGCCTCCAACGGTTACGGAGAACATTCGCCGGGCGGCTACTCCCTATTGTCCGCATTAGTTACAGAAGTGGTGATGACCATGATGTTTTTACTGATCATCCTCGGCGCCACCGACGCCCGCGCCCCTGCCGGCCTGGCGCCTATCGCGATTGGCTTGGGATTAACCTTGATTCACTTGATCAGCATCCCGGTCACCAACACCTCGGTAAATCCGGCTCGCAGCCTGGGTGTAGCGGTTTATGTCGGCGATTGGGCCTTGGCACAACTTTGGCTGTTCTGGCTGGCGCCGATTATTGGCGCGGTTTTGGGCGCATTGATTTATCGCTTTATCGGCAGCCCGGACGAGTAACCCCCGAGCTTACTTCAGCGCGGTTCAGCAAGCCTTCGTCATTCCCGCGAATGCGGGAATCCATTTTGGCAACATGGCTACCTGCTGCGCGTCAGCGACAATATTAGGGCCGGATTAATTCAGGCATCGCCAGCCGGCCAGCTATCTTGAAATCAACATTTCGCCAGCGATTCTGATATGGATATAAAAACCTACCAGGGCTGATCGAATGTATCCGGCGCAATAGCCCTAAATGACCGTTACTCCATCACTGCGGACGACGAAGACAACGAACTAAGCGTGCTCGACCATCTGACGCAAAATCCCGCCGATCTCGAGGAGCTGAATATCCAAGCCGCGTTCTTTTTTCCGAATAATGAAAACCAGATCGCACTGCTAAGCGACGAGAGCAAGGACAAGAAAAACTTTCAATGCGTTTCTGTGGGGCTTTAAGGGAAATACCCGGTTTTTAGATTCGAATTAAATAAGGTAAAAAACGCCCCGCTTTGAATATTTCTACTTCCATCCGGAAGCGCTTCAATAACAAAGCGTATTTGAGCAGGCGACTCGAACCCGCCTTGTATATCACCCTGGTTAGGGCGATGCACAGACACCGCATCATTACTTGCTACATACACTTCACAAAATAACACTCAAATAATATTGGAAAATTAAAATGGAAAACTTTGTTATATTGATTGGCGGCCCAGGTTTATTTATGGGTTGTGATAAAGCTCATGACCAGCGTTGGTCAAATTATATTGTGCCATTGCAGTTGGCTGCGATGAAGAACTTATACAATAAACAACCCAAGGAGTTGATTCATTGGGTATTATACGAGCCGCCTTATAAAAAAAGATGGGATGCTGACTCAGTTATCACCAAAGCCGAAGAAAAGGAAGATGACGGATATAACCTACACAGTATCCGAAAAATGGCAACAGATAAATTAATAGCAGCGGGCGGCACCAGCTATATAAATAAAATTCAAACTATTGCTAAAACCTACAGCATTCAATACAAAGGAATTAATCAACCAGAAGACTTTTGGAGCTATCTGCTATCACTGAGCGATAACTCTATTAGCCGGGTTTGGTATAGCGGACATGCTAGCGGGGATGGATTAATGCTAGCGCTTACTCATAATTCGGCATGTCAAGCGGCTGCCTTTGCTACTGATATGATATATAAAGCAGATATTTTAAAAAATAGCGCCCTAGTTAAGAAGTTCATCAAAAAACCCAAGCAGGTTTCAAAATTTTATGGATGCTATACCGAAGGCTTCGCAAAAACCTGGAATGGAGTTTTCGGCGTAGCTAGCGCGGGGGCAAAAAATAAAATCGATTTTGGCGTTGTCGATACTCCATCTAACATAACAAATATAATGGAACGGATTGAAAAAACACCCACTTCACTCGGTAATCCCGACTGGACGGAATACAAATAATGTATATAACAGTCCTTGTGAAAACCATCATTTTCGCGCTGCTTTTAATACTTAGCTTCAGCTGCGATGCTGTAAATACCGAACAAAAAAATCTTGAACTTCTTTTACCAAAATCCTTTGAGCAAATATATCTCGCCAAATTTGGCCTGGACTTTCCTAAAACATTAGACATTTTAAATAGATGCATTCAATATAATGACACGCAATGTTTGAAAGCTTATAACGAGGTTATGGAAGGAAAAAAAACACTCCAATCCATTTCCTCCTCTCATGTCTTAGAAACAACACTAAATATTATTGAAAAAGCCTGTCTTTCCAAAGATGAAAACCTGGCAAATTTTACTTGCTATGGCGGCATTATATCCTTGTATTTTTATAACTCTCCGGAACAGGATGCCAAAATTCTTCAGCGAATTAAAATCTATCCAAAGAAGATTCAAAACATGATCTTTGATAATGAATTCCATTGGTTTTACAACAGGCCAAATAAGGATGTATGGATAAGCGCGGTATCAACGATGGATGTGGATTGGAAAAATGACACTTACAAACAATATATTTTGAGCCTTTTTAGAAAAAACATTGAAGAAGCAAAAGGTGAAACTTGGGTATCGAAATAGGACCGCAGACTGGCTCGGAGGAAAGCCAGTTTTCCTCCAAGATTGATGGATTAACCAGTCCATCGTAATCTTCCGCCTCCACAACCTTAGCCAACTCCCGATTAGTCAAAAACACACCCTAGAGATAGCCTCCAAAAAGAACAAGTCAAAGCAAAAATCGCATTCATGATCAGACCAAAAAAGATCTGACTCCTATCATCACAGCCCCGAGTACCACAACAAGCACTGTCAAAGAATCCAGATATAAACCGGCAACTCCGAACAGGACAATCACATCGACTAACCCCATGCAAAGACAGCAAACCAGCGATCCAATTAGCTTTTTTATCCCAGCCTGTTCATTTTTGCTACAGTTCCCCTTAAGATACGACCAAATGACTAAAAAAATGAATGCTTGAAATGTTCGAACGGCGTGGTAACTTTAACCACTTAACCATAATAATAACTAGCTTAAGAGGAAACATCGCATGAGCCTTGACGAAAACAACAACGAGACTGAAGCCCAAAATCAAGCTGAAGAGCCTAAGCAACCGGAAACAAGTTCAGCCGCTGATTCCGCCGTAGCGGCAAAAGATGCGGCCGGCAATATTGTCGCCAACCTGTTGGCACTGAAAGAATCCAATCCTAAAGTATTTTTTGGCGGCGTGGGCGCTGCGGCGCTGGTCTTGGTCGCCTTGATTTTTGGTGGTGGCTCCGATGCCAAATTGCCTGTTCACCAAGCCAAAGCCATGGTTCCCGGTCAGAACTACGTGTTGAAAAGCCCCAACACCTATGACCCAAATGCAACTGTAAGATTGGTCTCCGTTCCCGGCTCCATGGCCGCTTACGATGATACCGAAGAAAATGACCGCGACGGCGCTTGCAAACACATGCCGCTTAACACTCCTGTAAAACTGATTCAATCTCAAGCTGACACCACCGACAAAAATGTTCTGTGGGCGGAAGTTGAGATCACTGAATCCGGCGAATGCCAAGGCCGAAAAGCCTGGACTTCGGCAATAAACCTGCAATAACTGTTGACACAAAAAAATATCTTTTTATAATACGCAGGATAGTAAGCCAAGCGGGAATAGCTCAGTTGGTAGAGCACGACCTTGCCAAGGTCGGGGTCGCGAGTTCGAGTCTCGTTTCCCGCTCCAAATTTGAAAAGCCGCGGCAAATCGCGGCTTTTTTATTGTCCTTATAAAGGCTGCGTAGCAAAATGGTTATGCAGCGGCCTGCAAAGCCGTATATACCGGTTCGATTCCGGTCGCAGCCTCCATTACGATATTTTGCGGGAATAGCTCAGTTGGTAGAGCACGACCTTGCCAAGGTCGGGGTCGCGAGTTCGAGTCTCGTTTCCCGCTCCAAATTTAAAAAGCCGCGATTTATCGCGGCTTTTTGTTGTCCGAAGATAAGTACATCCCTCATCATCGAAGATTGGGCAAGCACAGCCTTTGCGGAAAAGAGGGCTTTCGTCTTTATAGCAAAGCCGACTGAAATATCAGTCGGCCGCCCTCAACAATATTCCCCTACACCAAAACCCGCTCAATACCGCCTTTGGTGACCTGATCCAAATACCCGGTCATCCAGTTTTCACCCAATATATGCTTGGCGATTTCCACGACAATGTAATCGACTTCCATTTGCTCGACTTCGTCTTCGAACCGCTGTAAACCTTGCATGCACGAGGGACAAGAGGTCAACATCTTCACCGCGCCGTCGTAGCCGTCTGACCGTAATTTAGCCGTGTCTTTCTGCAATTCTTCCGCCTTACGAAAACGAATCTGCGTGGAAATATCCGGCCGCGCCACCGCCAAAGTGCCCGACTCGCCGCAACAGCGCTCTGATTTCGCAACCGGCGCACCGATCAACTGATTGACCACTTTGATCGGATCTTGCTGCTTGAACGGGCTATGACACGGGTCATGATATAGATAACGCGCGCCATTCACGCCATCCAGCCGCACGCCTTTTTCCAGCAGATATTCGTGAATATCGATCAGGCGGCAACCGGGAAATATTTTCTCGAATTCATAATCCTGCAACTGGTCCTGGCAAGTACCGCAGCTGACCACCACGGTCTTAATATCCAGATAATTCAAGGTATTGGCTACCCGGTGGAACAACACCCGGTTGTCAGTGGTAATTTTTTGCGCCTTATCAAACTGCCCGCCGGCACGCTGCGGATAGCCGCAGCACAAATAACCGGGAGGCAATACAGTTTGCACGCCAATCTCGTACAGCATTGCCTGGGTCGCCAATCCGACCTGCGAGAACAGGCGCTCGGAACCGCAGCCGGGGAAATAAAACACCGCCTCGGAATCGGTGCGGGTTTTGGCATGGTCGCGAATAATGGGCACAATCTGGCCGTCTTCGATGTCCAGCAGCGCCCGCGCGGTTTTGGTCGGCAAATCGCCAGGCATTTTCCGATTCATGAAATGAATCACCTGCTCGCGCACCGGCGGCTTGCCGACCGTGGCCGGCGGCTGCGCGATCTGCGCTTTGCTCCAAGGCTTCAACAGCGTATTGCCGATGCGTTGCGCCTTGTAGGTCCAATCGATCATCGCCGTGCGCATCGCCTTGACCGTATTCGGACTGGACGCAGTCAGAAAAGCAATCGCCATGGTTTTGGCCGGATTGAAACTTTGCTTGCCCATCTTGCGCAACAAATTGCGCATATTCATCGACACATCGCCGAAATCGATGTCCACCGGACATGGATTGAAGCATTTGTGGCAGACCGTGCAATGGTCGGCAACGTCTTCGAACTCCTTCCAATGGGTAATCGAAATCCCGCGCCGGGTTTGTTCTTCGTACAAAAACGCTTCGATCAATAATGAAGTCGCCAAAATCTTATTGCGCGGCGAATACAACAAATTGGCCGGCGGCACATGCGTGGCGCAGACCGGTTTACACTTGCCGCAACGCAGACAGTCTTTCACCGAATCGGAAATCGCGCCAATATCGCTTTGCTGCATGATTAAGGACTCAAAACCCATCAAACTAAATGACGTGGTATAAGCCGAACGCAAATCGGCACCCGGCATCAACTTGCCGCGATTAAAACGCCCTTCCGGATCGATACGGTTTTTATAGGCATGAAAATCCGCCAACTCGTCCTCGGTCAAGAATTCGTATTTGGTGATGCCGATGCCATGTTCGCCGGAAATCGCCCCGCCCAATGAACGCGCCAGGGCCATAATCCGCGCTACGGCGGCATTGGCTTCTTGCAGCATTTCGTAATGATCGGAGTTGATCGGCAAATTCGTATGCACGTTGCCGTCGCCGGCGTGCATGTGCAGAGCCACGAATACGCGACCGCGCAGCACCTCTTTATGCAAAGCCTCGATGCGCTCGACGATGGGCCGGAAATTATCGCCTTCGAAAATTTCCCGCAACCGGGGCAGCAATTCCTGCTTCCACGACACCCGTAACGAATAATCCTGCAAGCGATGAAACAAAATCGGCTCGACGGCACGATTGCTCAGTTCGCCGGCCTGGATACCTTGTGACGCGAAGGCTTTTTCGGCTTCGGCCAACGGCAAATCCAAATTATCGTAAATCCATTGCCAGCGCTGCTTTACTGTGTCTACCGCATCCAACGCCAAGGCCCGCCGCTCGTCCAACAATTCGGCTTTATTCACGCCTTCTTCGTAGGCTCTAAGCGGCAAGTCGCCGCCCAGCAGTTCAATTAAGGCACTGCATAAGCGCAATTTATTATTCAGTGACAATTCGATGTTGATGCGCTCGATGCCGTCGCAATAATCGCCCATCCTCGGCAGCGGAATCACCACGTCTTCGTTGATTTTGAAGGCATTGGTATGCCGGGCAATCGCCGCGGTGCGGCCGCGATCCAGCCAGAATTTCTTGCGGGTTTCCGGGTTCACGGCGATAAAGCCCTCGGCGCCGCGCGCATTACATATGCGCACAACTTCGGACGCCGCCATCGCGACTTGGTTTTCATCGTCACCGACAATGTCGCCGATCAGCACCATTTTCGGCCGGCCGTGGCGTTTGGCTTTGGTGGCATAGCCGACTGCTTTGACGTAGCGTTCGTCCAGATGCTCCAAACCAGCCAGCATCACGCGGCTAGCGCCCTCTTTCGGCAAATCCGCCAGGTAATCGCGAATTTCGACGATAGAAGGCACCGCCTCGCGCACCTGCCCGAAGAATTCCAGACAAAACGTGCGGCTAACCGGCGGCATTTCGTGCAGAATCCAGCGTGCGGAGGTGATAATGCCGTCACAACCCTCTTTTTGAATACCGGGCAACCCCCCGAGAAACTTGTCGGTCACGTCCTTACCCAGCCCGGTCTTGCGGAAAAAACTGCCGGAGATCTCCAGCGTTTCTTCACCCAGCAATTGCTTGCCGCCGGCATCGAAGCGTTTCAGCAAAAATGCGGCTTTGTCTTGCTCATGGATCTTGCCCAAATTGTGATTCAGCCGCTCGACTTCCAGCCAATTTCCATCGGGCGTCACCATCCGCCAGGAAGCCAAGTTGTCCAGCGCCGTTCCCCACAGCACGGCCTTTTTGCCGCCGGCGTTCATCGCAATATTGCCGCCGATGCAGGATGCGTCCGCAGAAGTCGGGTCGCAGGCAAACACCAAACCGGCCTGTTCGGCGGTTTCCATCACCCGTCGAGTCACTACGCCGGCGCCGGTGTAAATCGTCGCATACGAACACTCCACGCCCGGTAATAGCGTATGCCGCTCTACCGCCCCCATCACCAACAGCTTTTCGGTATTGATCACCGCCGAATAAGCATTGAGCGGCACCGCACCACCGGTGTAACCCGTGCCACCGCCGCGAGGGATGATAGTCAAGCCCAGCTCGATACAGCCGCGCACCAAATGCCCGACTTCATCTTCCGCGGTTGGGTACAGCACCACAAACGGATACTCCACCCGCCAGTCGGTGGCATCGGTGACATGGCTGACGCGGGCGAAACCGTCGAAGCTGATGTTGTCCTTGCGGGTGAATTGCGACAGCAGGGATAGCACGCTACGTCGCAATTGCGCGGTACGTTCGAAATGGGCTTCGAATTCATTTACAGCCTGATGGGCAGCAGCAATCAATTGCCCCACTCGCTCGGCCCGCCCGGTATGCTGATTCTCCAGTTCGGCTTGCCGACCCTCCATCTGCCCCAAACGATGCCGCAAGGCTTGCAGCAAGGCGCGCCGCCGCTTGGCATTATCGAGCAAATCGTCTTCGAGATAAGGGTTACGCTGTACCGCCCAAATGTCGCCCAATACTTCATACAACATCCGCGCGGAGCGCCCGGTAATTCTCTCACCGCGTAACGACTCAAGCACCCACCACATGTCTTCGCCGAGCAGACGGATGACGATTTCACGATCAGAAAACGAGGTGTAGTTATAAGGAATTTCCCGCAGTCGCGCGGGCGTTGCATCATCGGATACTGGGAATAATTGAGAAGCCACTGGCAATCGGCGCATAGGAAGTCATAATGCGCCGAATTTTAGCATGTCATCCGCGCCAACCCCTTAAATATCCACCTGCACCAGGAGGCCACCGATCATCAAAAAAACCACCTGTTTGCCAATTTACCAATTTGCCTTGTAACCGGCACGGCGAGTCTTTTGTTTATTTCAAAACAACAAATTGAAAACCATCGAACTTCCGGTCTTGAAATCTAAAACCAATCGATAGTCCGCCGCCTAAAATAGTGTCGATTTTTTTTACAAAAAAAATACGTCGAACAATCCGTTCAAGTGCAAATTATTGAAAATAATAAGGTGGCCCAATACTTGCTTTTTATGAATTGCTTTCCCCAACTAAGAGACACTACCTAGCAATCGGGACTCGTCCAACGAAAACGCTTTGCCAGGTAAAAACGCTCCGAACTGCTGGGGAGTTAACTTGAATGGAACACTTTTTGGAGATCACATGAGAAAAATCCGCAAACTCACTTTGGCTGCGTCAATGGCGGCCACCTTCGCACTAAGCGCATTTGCGTCCAGCTCAGCCAATGCCGGCACCATCCAACTTGGCTTTATTCTCGACGAATCAGGCAGCATTGGCTCATCTAACTGGAATATCATCAAAAATGGATTATCCAACGCTGTTAATAATTTGATTCCGCTGAACAGCAACTATGAAATCTCTGTCGTGACATTTAGCAGCTCTGCGACCGCGGACATTCAAAACTTCCTCGTCACAGACGCGGCCAGCCGCACATCACTGGCCACGAGTATCGCCAACCTAGGTTATAGTGGTGGCGGCACAAACTTTACAGCGGCATTCGACACCATGCGAACCACTCTGGCGGCGTCTACTTTGAATATCGATTTTTCTTACGTAAATTTTGCAACAGACGGAGTCACAAGCAACGAAGCAACCGCAATTACCGCGCGCAATAATTTGATTGCTGCCGGCGTGGATAACATCAGTATCGAAGGCATTGGTAGCGGGGTGGATACTGCCTATCTGCAAAACAGCATTTGCTACCCGGGTCCTTGCGACACAACCTCACCTTACAATTTCCCAACTCAAGGCTTTTACATTGGCGTTGCTAACGCGACTGCTTACGCAGCCGCGATTGAAAACAAAATTCGCGTTGTGACCCAACCAAATAATACTGTACCCGAACCAGCAAGCTTGGCCTTGACCGGGCTGGGCTTGTTTGGCATCGCCATGTCTCGCCGCCGTAAAGCTGCATAATCAACACTAAGCTGGGCTTTCATCCTGCTAAACTCGGTCACAGACCGGCTTTAGCAGGCTTAGCCGCGACAAATAGCCCAATCAGAATTACTTCTGCTGATAATCTGCGTAAACACACCTCTTCCCCCAGATTCACCGCTCTTTGAAAATCCCTCCGCAAAGATCGGAAAACTAAATCAATTAAACCTGAGCTTATCTCGCAAACTCTGTAAGCCCTTGTGCACAGGGTTGACTTCCAAACCTTCCTGTACTTTTTTCAAAGCCTCCGAGCGGTCGTTCTTTTCGTAAAACTCCCACGCCTGCTGTTCCAGCGTATCGGCAATTTTATTGATACCGTCTATTGCTGCTTTGTTGTATGGATCAATTTTCAAAACTTCCTGATAAGCCCAGAACGCATTGCTGCCGGTCGGCGCGGTTAGGTAACCGACATCAAAATGAATATCCGCCAATTCCAGCAAATCCTTAATTTTTTGGTTTTGCTCGGGATTGAGCTCAACGGCGACCTTTACCACTTCGGTAGCGGTTTGCTTTTCATTGAGAGTCCAATAGACGTTCAACCCGATCAAACAAGCCAGCAACACACCCGTTGACCACAGTCCGTAATAGACAGACGTATGCGGTCCGATAGCCGCTAAAAATTCGTCGATAGTGGCACAGCGATCCTCCTGTCTAAAAGCCAGGGCCTTTTGCAATCCTTTCCATTGCCGGCGTTTAAGCTGGGCAATGGGTTTGGGCTGTAGATTGACTTCCGTGGCCTTTTCCGCCGATAACCGGCCAAACGGATGCTTGCCGCTCAACAGTTCGTAAGTGATGCAAGCCAAGGCATAAATATCGTCGCGCGGATCGGGATCGCTATTTTGCAGTTGCTCCAAACTGGCATAGGCCGGAGTCATAGCGCCCAGCGACCGCGCATTAAAAATCGTCGCGTCGTGGCCGTCTGTTTCGCTGCGGCCAATGGCGCAAGCAATCCCGAAATCCAGCACTCTGATTTCGCCGTCGTCGCCGACAAACACATTCCCCGGTTTAAAGTCGGAATGCACGATATTTTTCTTATGCGCATGCGCCAAGGCTTCAGCCATCGCACTGATGATAGGCCAGGCTTTTTTGAAGGGTAATCCGCTGTCGACATGCTCACGGATCAGATGACTGAGCGGCCTACCCTGCAGGTATTCCATCGACATAAACACGTGCGTGCCGTCCCGATCAAAATCGTAGACTTTAATAATATTGGGGTGAGACAGGGTTTGCGCACGTTTGGTCTCCCGCTGCAAAGCCACCAGCGCCATCGGATTGAATTGAAAATCCTGATTTAACACCTTTAAAGCGACAAAAGGCTCTTTATCCGAGGCTTCTACTTTGCGCAAGTCGGTGGCTTTAAACACCATACCCATGCCGCCCACCCCGAGCAACTCTTCGAGCACAAAACGACCTTTCAAGGTACTACCGACTGTCAGCTCGGCGCGCGGCTGCGAGGGATCCAAGCCTTGCAGCAAGGATTCGGTGGTCAGGGTAGGTGTTTGCGTAGCGGGTGAAACCGGCAGTATCGTCGTCGCCGTAGTCGGCGCCGAAACTATGCTGGTTGCATCGTCTGGAGCGGAGACCCGTGAAGGCGCCATTTGGGTTTGGTCGTCGACAAACCGGGTTTCGTCTTGCATGACCGATTGCAAACCGCGATAAACATCCGCGCCAATGTTTCCGCTCCGATATTCGTTTTCCAAAAATTGCCGAGCCGCATCTAAAACCGGTTCGGGTTCCGCGCTTAACGCGGCCGCTACGGCCAATAAATCTTCATAGGCTAGTTGAGCCTGCTGAAAGGCTTTCAATGCGAGCTCAAATCTGGACATGGCAAACGACAGTCAGGGAAAGTGTAAGGATTTTAGCCGAAGAGCTTGTTCGTGTCGCTGCAATTGCCCTTGATGGTCTAAAAACCGCCAAGCCCCAAAATCGACCGGGATAAATCCCGTCCAGGTCCGGCAAATTCTCGCCACCGCTGCATTTGAGCTCTCCCAAGCCCGACGGTCATCAGAAATTTACTGACCACGATTCAATAAGAAAAAGCGCGAGTGGCCGGCACCCAATCTCCAGAAAAATTTAATTACTATTGAAAACATCAACATGCATCTATAATAAGTTGCAAAAATTATTTGGAATAAATGCTCATGAAATCACTGTTTTTTTTTGAACTATTCTGCTCTAAAACCGCTGTTGCGCGATTAAGCAAACGGCAATCCCTAACCGCAGGCTCGTTAGTGACGTTGCTGCTGGCGTCGCCACTCGCGGCAGGCGTGGAATTCGCGAGCGGCACATTCAATCTAACCGGCTCCGGGGCGGGATCGGTGGGCTACCTGCCCTTCTCGCTATCACAAACCACACTGGTCGATATTGCCACCAGCGGCCCCACAACGGACCCCTATATTTTCCTGCTGAGCGGCACCGGCAATTTTACCAGCCTCTCCGTACTCACTCAGAACGACGACGGTTGCAACCAGATAGACTGCGGCGCGGCGGGCGTTTCTCCGAATTTTAACTCGCTGATTAACGACTACCCCTTGAGCCCCGGCAGCTATACTGTCGCGTTGGCAAACTACCCGTTTGCATCAACCGACGCTATCGCGGGTTCCAATATAAACAGCGACACAGGCAATGTGTTACTGATAGTCGGCGACTCGGGACTGATCATTCCCGGCACCGGCACCGGCTCGGGCAGTGCGAGATTGATTAGCTATGCCGGCAGCGGCGGCGCGGTCATTTCCCAATCGCAAATTATCGAATCTACGTCCAACGCCAGCGCTACCTCTCTGGCAATCAACAGCTTGTGCGCATCGCCCACCAGCAGTGCTGTTATCAGCGACTGCGCCAGAATCGCCGGCCTGGGCGCGGCTGCCAAAGCCGATGTTATCGATCAAATTACCCCTGAAGAGATCAATACGATTGCAGCCACCACGGTTGCCACTTCGCGAGCGAATTTCAGCAGCGTAATGGATCGCATCGCCACCTTGCGCGCCGGCAATGCGGGCGGCATCAACCTGGGCGGCACCAAAATCGGCGGCGGCAGCGGCGATGAACTACCGGAAATATTTCAACGCCTGGGCCTATACGGCAATATCGACGGCAGTTTCGGTAGCCGGAACCGCACTGCCAACGAACAGGGTTACAGCTTCGACAATCAAGGTGTCACAGTCGGTGCGGATTATGCGTTCACCGATAATTTTTTTGTGGGGGTGGCCTTTAATAACGCTCACAACAAAGCCGATTTCAGCAACCGCGCCGGCCAGCTTTATACCGCAGCCTATACTGGCTCGCTATACAGCACTTTGAATATTCAGGATTTCTATATCGACGCGCTGGCCAGTGTCGGCGGCATCGATTACGAATCCGAGCGGGCAATGAGCTTTTTCAACACCTCGGCAAAAGGCAGCACCTCGGGCATGCAGTATGCCTCCAGCTTGGGCGCGGGTTATAACTACCACATCGACAAGGTAGTGGTCGGACCTTATATCGGTTTCGACTACGCCAAAACCGAAGTGGACGGCTACCGCGAAACAGGTGGCTCCAGCTTCGGCACCAGCTACGGCGAACAAAACATAGAATCCATGCTAACCAAAGCCGGCGCCAGGGCTTCGTACGCATGGAGCTTGCCTTGGGGCGTCATCGTGCCGCAAGTTAATGCTGAATGGGTACATGAATCCAGCTATAACGCCCAAGTCAGCGTCGTGCGCTTCGTGCAAAACAATGCCGGCTTTAACATCCGCTCCGACAATCCGGACCGCGATTTCATGCAATTAGGATTTAACGTGGCCGGCCAATTTGCCGATGGCATGTCCGCTTTCGTGGCCTACAACACCATCATCGACCGGGCAAACGTGTCAAACCACGCCTTTTCCAGCGGCTTGCGGCTGTCGTTTTAAACAACCTGGCAAACGGTCGATTGCCGGACGACCAAGCCTCCTGGCCACGCTGCATGCCCCGCATGCAGCGTGGCCTATTCTAAATCGCCTGTACCTCATGCCTGTCAAGCGGCTACATTTGCTGATTAAACTGAGTCTGCTGCTTTTCCTGGCAGCTTGCAGTACCCCGGCCATGCGCCTACATGAGCAAGCCACGGCATTCGGCTTTCAGGCCTTAGAATCCAAAGTAGCCGGATTCAATCTCACATCGTTTACCCATTTGCCACCATCCGCCGGTAAACGCCTGCATGTTTATCTCGAAGGTGACGGCTACCCTTGGGAACGTGGACTATTTCCAGCCTCTGACCCGACCACCCGCACAGCTACCGTTCTGTCATTAATGTCTTCCGACCCGAAGCCGGCTTTGTACCTGGGACGGCCATGCTACAACGGCCACGCCGGCGACCCCGGCTGCTCGCAAAGCTTGTGGACCGGCGCCCGCTATAGCGAAAGAGTGGTAACGGCTATGACCCAAGCATTAACAGAATTCTGCACCCTAAACGGTTACAGTGAAGTGGTATTGATCGGCCACAGCGGCGGCGGCACGTTGGCTCTATTGATAGCCGAGCGCTTGCCGCAAACCGTCGCGTTGGTGACGCTGGCGGGGAATTATGACATCGATATTTGGGCCGATCATCACGGCTACCAGCATTTGCATGACTCTCTAAACCCGGCTAAGCGCGCCGGCAAACCCGGCATCGCGGAATGGCATCTGCTGGGCCAGCGCGATAACAACATTCCCCCGGCATTATTCCAACAAGCCTTACAGCAACGCCCCAACAGCCACGTACAAATCGTTGATGCCGATCACACCAATGGCTGGCAAGCCATTTGGCCGCACATACTAAAACGCCTCGACCACCTGCCCTAGCCATTTGCGGGCTAGCGGATTTCTGCTATGGTTGCCGGATAAAATCAATCATTCGAGGCGGCACACCATGGCGACAAAAAGAGTATTGAACCGTACGCTGGCATTGGCAATCAGCGGTATTTTAATGTCCGCCTGCGCCCGCGACGTCAGCCAGGAAGAAATGGCCAAAGCCACCGAAGGCTATATCGTGGCCGACACCAGCAAACTGTTTGTCGTCGATTGCCTGCTGCCCGGTCAGGTACGTAAGCTAGGTTCGCAGATGACTTATCTCAGCGCCCGCCGCCCCATCCGCACGACCGCCGCCGATTGCGAAGTACGCGGCGGCGAATATGTCGCTTACGACCGCGCCAACTACGCCAGCGCCTTAAATATCTGGCTACCCAAAGCTCAGGAGGGCGATGCCGCCGCCCAACTGTATGTCGGCGAGATTTTCGAAAAAGGCTTGGGTACGCCAGCCGACTACAAAGCCGCCGCGCAGTGGTACGAAAAAGCCGCCAATCAGGGTAACTCTCAAGCACAATTAAACTTGGGCCATCTTTACGAAAAAGGTCTGGGCGTTACCGAAGACAAGGAAACCGCGCTACGCTGGTACCGCAAATCGGCCGGCCTGGAAGACGCCGGCATCCAGTTCGCTCCCGCCGTCAATGCCCAAGCCATCGCCAATAGCGAAGAATTGGCCACCTTGCGCAGCGAAGTAGCCGAATCCCGCCGTGAAGCGGAACAACTGCGCGAGCAACTGCAAAGCACCCGCCAGCAAACCCTGGACCAACAAGAGAGTTTGCGCAAGGCTCAAGACGAGCTGGAAGCCTTGCGTAACAAACTGCAACAACAAAAATCCACCACGCCCGGCGGCTCCAGCGACATCGAATCGCTGGAAAAGCAATTGCGCGAAAAAGAAAGCCAATTAAAAGACCAACAAGCCAAATTGGGCAGCTTGACGCAATCTCTCAGCCAGGAAAGGCAGCGCATGAAACGCGAAGTGGAAGCGGCGCGCCAGCAAAGCCCCAGCGCTAAAGCTGTCGAAAGTAAAACCAACGACATCGAAAACAAGCTCAACGAAAAAATCGAAACCTACCAAAAACAATCGGCAGAACTGACCGGCTGGCTGACCTCACAGGATAAACTGGACAGAAATCAAATAGATTTGCGCAAGCAGGCCTTGCAACAGCAAGCCAAGGAGATTGCCGCGCTGAAAGAAAAATTACAGCAACAATCATCCAACGTGGTGGCTTCGGGCAACGGTCCGAATATCGAATTGCTGGAACCCGCCGTCACCGTCACCCGGGGTATTCCCAGCATTCAATTTGGCTTGGGTGAGAGCAGCAAACGCATCGTCGGCAAAATCGACGCAGCCACCGGCCTGAGCCGCTTGCTGTTAAACGACAAAGCGATAAAAGTCGATGCCAACGGCCGTTTTGAAACCGACGTGAGTTTGAAAGGCGACGAAACCTTGGTGCGCATCGTCGCTACTGACAAACGCAATCAAAGCAGTGACTTGAGCTTGCGCCTGCTGGCTTCTGGAAATTCGGCAGAGGAGGTATTCCCAAGCAGCAATAGCAGTGAAATCAAGCGCTCGGGTGACATTCAATTCGGCAAATTCTACGCAATCATCATCGGCAATAACGAGTACGGCGCTTATCCGTCTTTGAAAACCCCCATCGCCGACGCGAAAAGCCTGGAATTGCTTTTACGCGAACGCTATGGCTTCAAAACCAAATTGCTGATCAATGCCAATCGCCACACGATCATGTCGGCGTTCAACGAACTGAATCAAAAACTCACCGAACAAGATAATTTACTGGTTTATTACGCCGGCCACGGCGAGATCGACAAGAAAAGTCAGACCGCTTATTGGCTACCGGTCGATTCGGAAACCGGCAATAGCGCCAATTGGATTTCCAGCCAAAGCATCACGGAATTTTTGAGCATCATGCCGGCCAAGCACATTATGGTGGTAGCCGACTCCTGTTATTCCGGCGCATTGACCGGCTCGGCGGTGGCCAAATTGCCGGAAGGTATGGACGATGCCAAGCGCGAACGCTGGTTAAAAGCCATGAACAGCCGCAAAGCCCGCACCGTGCTGACTTCCGGCGGGGTGAAACCGGTTATGGACCAGGGTGGCGGTGACCATTCGGTGTTCGCCAATGCGTTTTTGAAAGTATTGCGCGGCAACAAACGCATCATTGAAGATTACGACATCTTCCGGGATGTCGCCAATCAAGTACGTGCATCGGCGGCTCGCGGCGGTTTCGAACAAATGCCACAATACGCCCCCTTACAGCACGCAGGCCACGAAGGCAGCCCGTTCTTTTTTGTGCCGGAAGTTTAGGCGGATTGGCTATTCAGACTGGAAACCACCATCTATTCCGATGAATGGTCGGCCACTAAACTCGATAGGATTATGCGGGTAGTGATTTAGGTTTTTGGAAGTCACGAACTGTCACAGCCGACCCGTTGCGGCCTATCATTTCTCCGTCGAGTAATATACAAAAGGAAGATCATATGCAGATCAATAAATTATCGTGCCGGAGAGCGTTTTTCGGTAGCTATACGGAAACTATCTAATTCCTTGTTGGGCTGGCAAGGGAAACTGAGAACTCATGGATACAACGAAGAAGGGCGATAAACTCGAAGATCAGGTTTTCGAAGTATTTGAAAGCCAGATTGCCGAGGACTGCTTTTTTTCGAAACGCGAATTTTGTAAGATTTTTCGGAAGAAAGGGTATTACTCGAAAGATCGAGAGAAGAACATAATCTTTGACGTTTCTATCGAAGTAACACTTCCGGGACAAGAATGTTATTCATTGTTGTTTCTTATCGAATGTAAAAACTATGGTCACAGCGTACCCGTTGACGACGCAGAGGAGTTTTTTACTAAAATACAACAAATATCGGGTGCGGGTGCTAAAGGAATTATTGTATCTACAAATTCTTTTCAAGATGGAGCCTTCAAATTCTCTAGGTCAAAAGGGATTGGCCTGCTTAGGTATTTTAGTAAAGAGCGGCTGGAATGGGTGCTTACCCGTTCTCCGTCAAGTATGGCGTCAAGTTCGATTGCTTCATCGGAACGGTCCAATAGTTATCAAGCTCTCCATGATGAGACTTTCGGTAGCAGGTATTTTGATTTTTATGGTTGTGTAAACGATACATATACAGTTTCATCAAACCAATTTTTTTCCTCTTTAGCTCGAACCGACGCTGATCCAGATTTCCTCAAAGCGCTTGCAGCAGTTGAGCAATCAACGAAGGAATCTCGCTTGTGCGTGCCATATCTGGAGAGGGAAGAGGTAGAAAGTCGGGCTGTTGCCATTCTTTCTGAAATAGAGTACGTGTCAGGCGTTGTCTCAATTAACTCTATTTGTGATTACCTAAAAGTAAATTCGACGCTTGTTGTGAAGACAAACGCAAACCTACCCAGCGGAGTCCTCGGCCAGATTGCGTTTGGACCAGACATTATTTCCATCGACAATGATCAGGCGTCAACAAACGAACGAACTCGGTTTACACTAGCTCATGAGCTAGGTCACTATCTGTTGGAGCATGGCAAGTTTATGGCGCGAGAAAGTTGCCATGAAGAAGATATAGCCATTGATGATTTCGATGCCATCGACTTAAAAGATATTCGCCGTTTGGAGTGGCAAGCAAATTACTTTGCCTCATGCTTGTTATTGCCAAAAGAACAATTTGAGAAAGAGGTATTTTGGCAAGCACAGAGATATGAGCTCTCTGATCGCGGGTTCGGGTTGCTGTATTTAGATGACCAGCGATGCAATATCGATACATTTCATAAAGTAACAGCTCCTCTGATGAAAATGTTCCAGGTTTCGCGAACCGTAGTAAAGCTGCGGCTAATCAAGCTTGGGTTTCTCAATGAAGCCAGATAGATACCGTTTTAACCCCGTTCATGCAAGCGAAAAATCAGGATCAAAAGGTTTCCCGGATTTCAAGATAGCGAAAGCCAGGTGAATGAGCTTACGCATGGCGGCGCAGCAAGTAGCCTCGATGGAATCGAGGAGTCGAAGGCCAACACCCTTAAAATTTGGCGAGGTTAGTCTGATGACGGATGGTCAACACTCTCGATTCCGCTAACGCTGCATCAACGCTACGCAAGACCTGGGTCATAGGATGTGCTGAACAGTGTGAAGCGTATCGTTCGCGATTAGTGCGGTTCGTAACTCACCCTACACCCGCTTTTGCTGGACATTTACCATTGAAAGTTTCGTTCCTTGAGGCACGGTGAGTTTTGGCCGATCACTGCCAACGGTGGGCTTCGATTTGGAGTACCTGCAGTTTAGAATCAGGAATCGTTGGCGGATTTATTGGAATACGCAGACAGATTGATCAGCCGGACAAACAACGCTCACCCGGCTGATGTTTAAACAGCGGAAACTATCATTTCCACTTTTTAAGCAGCCCTTTTAACCCGGCAGGCTTGGCGGGCTCGACTGCGGCAACTGCTTCGGGAATCGGCTCGGGTTCCGATGCTACCGGCTCAGGCGCAACGGCAGGCTCTGCCGATTTTTTACCGAATAAACCTTTCAGCTTACCGCCAACGCCGGCGGCCGGTTCTTTGATCGCTTCCGCGGCAGTTTCCGCGATTTCCACCACATTTTCCTTAAGTTCAGCGGCCGCCTCCACGACAGGTGCGGCGACCTCTTCCAACTCTTCCCGGATAGCCTCGGCAGCAACTTCTGTCTGTGTTCCCAGCTTTTGATCCAACTTGGCCATTTGCTGCATGGTGTTGTTCAACATTTGCTTGAACTTGCCGAAACCGCCGCTTTTTTCGGCCAATTTATCAACGGACGACTGTTTCGCCGGTGCCGGCTCGGCAACTACAGGTTTCGGATTATCTACAACCTGCGCAATTTCACGCTCCACTGGCTTTGGCGGCTCTAAAGGCGCCTGAATCACAACAGGTTCAGCAACAACAGCCGGGGCGGGTTGAATGACGGCGGGCGCTTCGTTGATAACAACTTTTGTCTCCTGTTGAGATGCCGGCTGCGAGTAAGCAGGGGCTGGCGTCGCCGAATGTTTGGCTGAGTCGGTGTAACGCGCCAATTCGGCTTGATGTTTGGCTTGGGCCTCCGCCAGTAGTTTTTCCGCGTTGGCTTGTTCGCGCTCGCGCAGAATTTTTTGCTCTTCCACCGCCAATTCCAGTTTATTCAACTGTTCGGTTTGCGATTCCAAACGTAATTGCAATGGCCCCAATAGCGCATCTTTTTCAGCAACTTTGGAAGTTTCCGCCCAAAGTGCCAGTTGCAGCTCGGTTTTGCCTTGTTGTTCGGCTTTAAAGCGCTCGGTAATTTGCGCGGTGAGCGCGAAATATCGGGGCCACAGATCGGTCGATTGCAGATCGTTGGCCGCCGGTAAGGCCGGCTCGGTCAATTCGAAACTGGTAGCCAAGGTTTTGATGCTGTCGATCACCTGCCGATTTGCCTGTACCAATTTTTCTTCCAGACCGGCTGCCCGTTGCGCTTCGTTATCGGCAACAGTTTTGGCAGCCTCCAACTGCTCGGTATTGGCAGTCAATTGCTCTTGCAAGGCTTGCTGTTGCTGTTGCGCCGCCTCGAAATCAGTTTGTAAGGCAAGGCGCGCTTTTAAATTGATGGCATTGGTTTTCTTTAAAAAATAAATCCTGATGCTGTAAAACATCGCCGTCAGCAACCACACGGCAAGCGCTAACGCACCGGCATATTCCTGGTTTTCCAGCGTAATCCGATACCAATCCGACAGTATGCTTTGAATCATGGGCAAATAAGCTTCCATAAATAATCCTGGCTAATATAGTTTTTATAATAATGACGTAGGTTTCCGACCCGGAACAGCAGATAGCTAAGCTGAGACAGACGAAAGCCAGTATATCAGTTTGACTCCGCAACTTTACCGTAAGCTGCTGGAATAGGACAGAAAAACGCCCACCCAAAAACGGCTGCACAGCGTCTGCAACGGTGGCCGGCAGCCTCGGCAAATTCAAAATGGATTGTTTACGTGCGGGCTGTATCTTATATAGATTCCCGGTTCGGCTTGCCCTGAGGCATCAAGTTTTCTGTTTGACGTGTGTGGTTCTTTTCGACTGGCGCTAATTCAACAGCTCAAGCCTGCTCGGTCTGGCTTTAGAGGAACGGGGAAAGTAAAGGCTTAACGACGAGCCGCGACGTAATGACTTTCAGAAGAGGGAAGTTTCCGGGAATAACCTAGCAGGGTTTAAACACCGCCGACACGCCCGCACGGCAACTGCAGCATGACTTAGGGCTGTTTTCACGCTGTGGCCTGGCATCGGTAACGACACTAGCGGTTTACTCCAATCCGGCAGCCGCGCCGCCCAGATTTAATAGATCGCCAGCGCAAACCGGGCTTTTTTTTGCGATAAAGTTGCCCTGCAAACCGCTTAGTATCTGAAACTGGGCATGATCGCGCGCCGATACTTTAAGCTCTTTGCCGCTTAGCCACCGATTGCTCTAGCAGTTCTGAATATTTGCGGTAATCCAACTGATAGTCTTTTTGCCACAAAGGATTGGCAAGAATATGCTCAACATCCAATGCATAAGGAATACGCTGACCGCGATGGTCGCAGGCGCCGCCTACCTGTTGCATTTCAAACCCCTCTTTCTTAACCGCGTAAGCCAAAGACGGCGTTACCAATATGTACCACTGTTTAATATCGTTCCGCGCCGAGTAGACAACCGCCGCCCGATACAAACCCCACATAATGCTGCGAGTCTGATTTTTAATGGTATGCAGATAACGGATGTTACCGCTGTCCTTGGCAACTTGTTCAGCGTCTTGCTCCTGTTGCGGGAAAGCCCTCGGGGCAAAGCGTCTGGCTTCTCTCAATACGCAGAGGCGGGATATTTCTATGGATTGTTGGTATTGTTGAGGGGTTATAGGCTGGTCGGGAACGCACTTGGCTTCGAAAGGGAAAACGGCTTGGTTCTGATAAACCAAGCGTAACGCGCCCAGCCACTGCCCGGTGTATCGGTGCCGAACCATGAAATGCACGGAATGGCGGTCCCATTCGTCAAACTCCATTTGTTCCGGAAAATTTTCTTTGTCCTCATAACCCATTTCGTCGCAATAGACTTGGTATCTGAGATTGTAATGAATGCGTTTGCTTTCAGGCGTGTCAGCTAAAAAAACCTCAAAACAACTATCAAATGAATGCTTTTCAGAAATCAAGATGAAACTCCATAACGTAATTAATCAAATTCCCTAAACATCCGGGCACTACTCTTCAAACTCAAAGAATTGATAACAACTGTTGCTGTTATCCCCGCTCTATCGGTGAAAGACCCTGTCGGTCTTTTGCAAATCCAACCTTGTATTTTTTCCGAATTTTTGCTGAACCATACCGGCGCGACGCCTACGTACAATTAACAAAAAAACCGGTTCTGACCGGAAAAACACAATGTTGGTTAGGAATCTACAGAGTCAAGATGAAGAAAAACTGTAATTTAGATTAGGATAAGATGAAGATTGGATTAATTTTAGAACCAGTTTTGCCGTTATTCCGCGAAAATACTGGCTTAATCGCTGCCAGGAAATTATCGAATTACGATCTGCCGTTAAGGCTATTTTCAGAAATAGCGCCCGCCCAATAAGCTTTATGCAAACTAAAGCGTCTGTTCAAGCTCTGCGGCATTCTAGCGTGCATTCCCCCGCCCATTTTATAGCCCAGCCATTTCAGACCGGTGCGCAAACAGGCCGACGGCAGCAGCCAAGGCGCATTTTTCAATAGATACTTCAGCTCCGACACGACAAAACGCCAGCCTTCGCCGGAAGCACCGCCAAAGGTCTGCTGCAACCAAGGCGTATGGGCGTGAAAAACGCCAATATCGAAATAGCGCTTAAATTCGTCGACAAATCCGTAATCGTGCGAATGAAACACAGCGGCATCGCCGCAATAAGCCACTTTCCAGCCGTTTAGCAACATCTTGCCGACCACAAAAGTATCTTCGTTCATGATGGTATTCAGCGGAAACCCGCCAACGCCCATTAATGCACTACGCCGATACGCAGCAAACGAATTGGAAATAAACGCCGTCTTGATGCCGAATTGCACCTTATCTTGCAAACTGCGCACCTGACTTTGCGGCGGATAATTGAATAAACGGGCATGCGCGCCGATCGGCCCGGCATTGCGGTGCGGCAATTGCCTGCCGTAAGCAGCGCCGACGCTGTCGTCTGTAAACGCTGCCAGTAATTTTTCGATGGCATCGGGGGCCGCCAGCAAGGCATCCTGAGTCAAAAACACCAGAATATCGGCATCCGCCAACCAATTCACGCCTAGTTGTCGGGTGCCGCCATGATTAAACTCGGACTTGGCTATCACTTGCACGTCAAAACCTGCGTCGCGGGCCAAAACCACCGTATTGTCATCAGACGAGGAATCTACCAACAGCCGATAATCCGGCTTCACGGTTTGTGCGGCAAAAGCTTGTAACCACGATTCCCAAAGCTCGCCGGCATTCAGAGTCGGCACGATCAGACCCACTTTTTTATTCATAAGACGAACCTTCTATTAAGGACTGCGGCAATTTAACGTGATCGGCTTTTGTCATCACTTTCCAGACTTTATCGCCTAATTTAACCGGGTCCAGCTGCTGTTCGACATATTCACGGCTACGCAGCGCCATGTCTTGCCAAGTCGCTTGAGTCACCACTTGCGTTTGCCGCAACACCGCACAAACCGAAGCCTCATTGCGCTCGAACACCAAACCGGCGCCATACATTGCCAAATGATCCCAAGCCAAACCTTTCGCGACCAGCACCGGTCGACCGGCTGCCATGGCCTCCGCAACCACATTGCCAAAATTTTCGCGCATACCGCCCGTTTCCTCCAGGCCGGACGGCAACACCAGGAAATGACTGTCGGCCAACAACTGCTTCACTTCGGCAACCGGCAAATAGCCTTTATAACTGATAGCACCGCCAGCCTGCGCCAGCAAAGCCTGAAATTCTTCAAAATAAGCCCCATCGACACTGCGGCCGGCGACCACCAAACGGTCATTTGGCCGGCGCGTTTTTAACCAGGCCCGGATAAACGCATTGATGCCTTTTTCTTGCTGCACGTGCCCCAGAAAACACAATTGGGTGCCCTCGCCTTGCGGATAGCCGGCGACTTGAAACTCGCGACTGTCGATGCCGTTCGGCACCAATAAAACCTTGGCGTCCGGCCCCAAAACGTCGGTGACGCCCGCCGCTTCGGTATCGCTGGTGCAATGCACCGCAATGGCCCGGCGCAAGGTCGGAAAAGTCAACCACTTGTAAAACAACCATTTATGCGGCTTCTGCCGCCGAATCAGCGCCACATGTTCCGGCATCAAGCCACCGTGCACAGCCACCATGAATGGCCGGCGCAGCAATACGCAAAACAGTGCCGCCAGCGTGGAAGGCCAAGTAGCAATGCCGTGGATATAGATCCGGGGTGCCTGCCAACAGAGCTTGAAAATCTTTGGAATGGCGCCCAATCCAAAGCCCCAGCGCCGAAACCCGTAACAGCGGTAAAGTCTGACATCGACTTGCTTGCCCAGCTTTACATCCTCGGCGCGCAAGCGACCGTCTATCGACTCATCAGCAGCGACCAGCGCCATGCCGTGGCCGCGTTCCGACCAGGCTTTGGTCAATACGCCGCAGGTCACCGATACGCCGCCATAGCCTTTGGCCGGCGGCACATGCGTCGTGACAATACCTACATCCATTTCATTTCTCCTGAAACAGTCTTTAAATACATTTTTCCGATTTGCCGTAGGTCAAAAACCCGCGCCAGATCCCGACCAAGTTGTAAAACGAATACGCCAGTTTTTGCGGATTGAAGGTGACCAGCGCCAAGGCCATTTTTAACAGTGGCGCGACCATCATCTTGCGGACGATGTAATACCAAATAAACACATCATGCTGATTGGTAAACTTGCGAATATAAGCGCCGATGCCGGTGGAATACATCAACATCCTGGCCGTGCCGAGTTTGTAATGATCCTTGTTAGCGTGAAAAATCTTGATCTCGGGCGTGTAAAACGCATTGCCGCCGGCGCGCAGCAAGCGGTACAGCAGCTCAAAACCTTCCGCCCCCGAATATTTTGAACCGATGCCAAAATCGTGATCCAAATGAAACTGCTGCCTGTCGACCCGTTGCAGATCAAAAAACTGGGTAAACTCCACGCCCATCATCCGGAAGCGGTTGAAATAGCCGGCTTTGTGGCTATTCACGCCGATGCTGAACCGGGTGGCGGAAAAGTCGTAGGAACCGGCCACCAGAATGGCCATATCTGCGCGCCGCTTAAATTCCGCGACCACTTTTTCCAACACATCCTGGTCATAGGCACAATCGTCGTCGGGAAAAGCGACGATGCGGCCTTGCGCCAAACCGATGCCGTAATCCCTGGCCCGGGCGTTGCCGGTGAAATCCACCTTGACGTGCTTGATGTCCATCAACGCTCGATAAGAGTCCAAAATAGCGTCGATCTTGCCGTCACGATTTTGATCGATAACAATCAGCTCGAAGTTTTTATAGGTCTGAAACAGCAGGGATTTCAAAAAATCCAAGACTTCCGCGTCCCTGCCCAAGGTTGCCAACACCAACGAAATTTTCATACCGCACTCCTTGCCCAGTTACCGGCTTTTGCTTGCAAATAAATCGAGGCTTCATACCAGGTGAACATCAGCGCAAACTCCAACCCGGCCGCACCGTCCAAAAAGCCGCCACGTAACAAATAGTGATAACAGAACCTCGCCAGTATTCGCAGCCAGGAACGTCCCAGTAATACGCTTAAGCGGCCGCGCGTGGTCATCACCGCCCCGGCGGTGGGTTGCAATTGCACTTCCTGCGCAGCCTTACCGACGTGCTTGTGCATCCACTCGATAATTTCGCCGTGGTAAAAATAATGCTCGTAAGGAATATCGGAATAGCCGATGCGGCAGCTATCCAACACCGCTTCGCCATGCCCGGTGTGGTTGCGTACAAACCGGGTAGTCTCGCGGCGCACCAGTCGGGGGTGATAAATGGGATAACCGGGCGCATGGTTCAAGCGTTTGCCACGCAGATACAACACCGAAGGCACCATCAACACGTCGATACTGTGAGTTTCGGATAATTTGGCTTCAAACCAGTCGTAAAAGGCCTGCGGATAAATTTCGTCGGCATCGACGAACAAAATCCACGGCGTGTCTATGCCGCATTGACGAATCGCGAAATTGCGTTGCTCTGCAAAACCCGGCCAGGGGTTACGATGAATCGCGCAGCCCCGCTCTTGGGCAATGGTCAGCGTGTTATCGGTACTGCCGGAGTCGACAATCGCGATGGGGTAGCGTTCGGGGATACCGGCCAAACAGCTCGGCAGATTGGCTTCCTCGTTTTGGGTCAGAATAACGACGGTCAACATGGCTTATTGCTTCACCGCGTACACGTTCAGGTAAATGCCCAAACCCAAGGTATCCATTAACGCCGCAAACGGTATCTGCGCATACTTAACCAAGGTGTCGGCCAGCTTGGCCAAGCTGCCGGTTAGACCCAAACGCCTGGATAGCGCGTTGTACTGAATCCGGGTGACTTGCTCGGTTTTAACCACGCGCAAGCCGTGACGCTCCAACAAACTTTTCAGACCTTTTTCGGTAAAGTAATTGACGTGTTCCGGCACCCACAGGCAGGCGTTTTCCTTGGTACCCAATAGCTTTACCAAAAACGACGCATAGTTGGGCACCGCGCAAGCCAGCACGCCGCCGCTCTCCAGCAGATCGGCCACTTTGGCAATAGTGCGGTCCGGTTCGAGTATGTGTTCCAGCACTTGCGACATCACTACCACGCCAAACGCCTGCTCGGGCTGATACTGCTCGAACATGATGGGCAAGGGCTCGTCACCGTTTAAATCCTGGAACACCCGGTTTTCATACTGGCCGGGATTGATGCTGACAGTGCGATAACCCAACAAGCGCAAGGCGCGGGTATAAAAACCAAACCCGGAACCAATGTCCAAAGCCCGGTGATTGCCGGATTTGTTCAACTGATCGGCTTGCAGCGCCATGCGCTTGGCATCGACGGTGCAATTAGGAAATGCAAGCTCCCGATCCAGCACTTCGTCCAGCGTAATCGCTTGCGTCAACGCCTGCCCGGAGTATTGATAGATGACTTGCAACCATTGCCGATGCGGCGGTTGATTCAAAAATCCGGTGCCGCAGCAGGCACAGCGGTAAATCCGGAAGGCTTTTCTGCTGGCGCTATCGGTATACAGATAGTCTTTTTCCCGCCAAAAACCGATTTTTTCCGCGCCGCAAGCCACGCAGGCGCGCAGCACTTCGCCATATATTTCTGTTGTCATTGTTGCGTATGTCATCGTGTTCACCGTTGTCACTTTTAAGCATCCGCCGCGAGCGGCTGTTGTCTCAATGTTTGAATCGTTCCAGGCTTGGCGCTGCTATCGGCTTGCCAAGGTTTTGCCAAGATTGCCAACACCACGGCTTCGATACCGAAATAAACCGGATTGGCCCAGGCCGCGCCGGGCAATCCGTATTGGCTGACCAGAACGGGAATAGTCATCGCCGCCGCTACCGCACCGCACAGACGTCCTTTCAACAAGGTTTTGGTACGCTTATGCGCCAGCAGCGGTTGCGCCAGCGCCGTACCCAAGGCATGCAAAGCACAGCCCAGCGCCATCGCCGGCATTAAATCCACCGCGGCGTGATAAGATTTTGCCAACACCATAGAAGCCACCCAATCCTTAGTCAGCAGTAAGAGCAACAAACCGAGGGCACCCAAGGCAGCGACACTGGTTATCCAGACCCATAAAATCGAAAAGGCCTTTTGCAAGTGCTGTGCGGAGAAGGCTTGAAAATAGGCGGGCTGAAACGTACGCAGCAGCACCATCGCGCTGCGATTAAAGGCCTCGTTGACGATCATATACGTTGCGGCATACAAGCCTACGTCCGCAGCGGTCAGCAAATAACCAATCACATAACGATCGCCCAGACCGTTGATCCAGAAAATCAATTCCATCGGAATTAAAGGCAAGGCATAAACCCAGACTTCGCGGCGAAAAGACCGACTAGCGGTCGCTGGCATCCGCACGGCATTACGGCGTTTAACCACGATCCAAACCAGATTGGATAGCAAGCTGGCCAGGATATAACCCAGCAACACCCATTCCGGATTGCCGCCCAGCCACCAGACCAGCGCTATCGCCAAAGCGGGTCTCAACACGCTGTCGCTGGTTTGCCAAAGACTAGCCAGGCGCTGTTTGCGCTCGCCTATCGCCAACTGTATGCCCAGTTCGCGTTGTACCGTAATAGCCAACAACACGCCGGTCAGCAAGAACAACACGCTGCTGACCTCGACAAAATAGCCGTAGGCAAAGCCACCCAGCACCAGTAAGCCAATGGCTAACATGGTGGCTTGCAGCGTCAAACCGGCGACGGCAGCATGCAAACCACTACGCTGGCCAGCGGTTTCGCATTCCGGGACGATACGCATGCCGGCGCAGATAAACGGATACGAAAACACCGCCACACCCAGCGCGACAAAGCCGTTCAATAAGGCCACTTGGCCGTAAACCGCCGGGCTAACCAGTTCGGTCAATAAGCGCGTACCCAGCAATAAGGCTAAGGCCGAGGCCGCCTGGCCGAACAAGGCCCAGAAGGCATCGCCAAATAATTTGCTCTGTTTCAATGCACCGAACATCGCAGACTTCCTAAGGTAAACGCGGGGAGTAATCGGTTCTGGCCGGCATGGGCTGAACCATTACCCCGGCTTTAGCCGTGCAGCCCAATACCATGCCCCACAGCATCATTAACAAGGCGTTCTGCGGAAAATACTCCCACATATTGAATGTCAGCCCTGCCGCGAAGATAAACATCGTCACCAGACCCTTATTGGGGTGGACAGACATCCGTGTCGTGATCCATAAAAACGTCAGATACGCCAGTAAGCCGATCACGCCGTAGCCGTTCAACAAGAACAAATACAGGCTGTCGGAATCGAACTGCCCCGGAAAATACTCGGCACCGAACAGCAGATTGACAGTATTGGAACTCAGGCCCAAGCCCCACCCGAACAACACATCCATCGGATCGTGCACATGATTGGTAAACACCCGTTGCCACAAGTCAATCCGGCCGTCTTGAGTTGGGTCGGCATCGTCGCGGCCGCTCAACAAGGGGCTGGAAGCCAAAATCAACGCCCCCACCGCCAGGATAGGCGCTGGCATCACCAAAGCCCAGCGATCACGCGGCCGCAGCGCGGCATAAACCTGAAAAAACACCACCAGCAAGGAACTAATAAAGGCGGTACGCGAGCCGCTCAACAACGCTAAAAATACGCTCAGCGCTAACCAACGGCGCATGCCTGGCACCAAGGCAAACACCAACGCGCAAGTTGCCATCGTCGCCCCGAATAAATTAGGACTGACGAAGGTGCCGAAGGGCCGACCGCCACCCAACATCGATACACCGAACAGCGGTGGCGCCCACAAAGCCTGGGCTAGCGCCAAACCGGTTTGCAACACCAGGTAATAGCGCAGATAGCTGGCGAACTTGTACAACACGTAATCGCCGGCACCCAAACGACTGGTGACGAAACCGATCAAGGCGACCGGCAGATATTCAAACACCCGCAAGCCGGTCAGCGGCACGACTAGCGGCAAATCCAGATAAAGGGCGTAGCCCACTTCAAACAGGACATAGCTACAAATCACCCCCAGAAACGCCAGCACCGAACTGGTAAAAATTCCGTTACGCAAACGCGGCTCCAGCCAGGCGTAAACGATCAGCACGCCCAACAAAGCCTCGCGCAGAATCCGCAATCCCATTTCCTGCTCGCCGTAGACTTCCTTAATACCTGCCCAAGCCGATTCGACCTGCGGCAGCGAGGCCACCATTGACGCACCAACCAGCGCAATCAGCAGCACCGGCAGGTCTTTTTCCAGGCGGATTCTCATCGTTATTGTTTAAACCCGCTCGTCGCTTTCGGCAGGAACCGGCAACAGCTCCCTATCCAGCTGTTTACCTAACCAGTCACCCACTGCGTGATATTTATCGCTCCAGCTGGATTCGTCCTTCGGTTCCTGATCCGCGCGTTGGTAGGCGTAACCGTAATACGGATAGTAAGACGAGCCTTCCTTCATATCATTGATGATGAAACCGTTAGGTTTGATGCCGACTTGTTGGAAACGGCGGGCACTGACTTCCAGTTCTTGCGCGGTATAGCGGCCTTCTTTCACCACCAGGAAAGTAGCATCGGCATGCTTACCCAGAATCGCCGCGTCGGTCGCACCCAGAATCGGCGGCGAGTCGATGACGATGTGGTTGTAAAAGCTTTTCAGCTGCTCCAGGGTTTCCGACAATTCGCCCAGCACCAGCAATTCCGCCGGATTCAGCACCATATTGCCGCGCGGAATCAAATCGATACCCACATCCGGTAAGCTGACGATCACTTCGCCCAGCGTTGCCCGGCCTGACAACAAATCGGACAAACCCGGTTGCTTACCTATCGAAAAGGTATCGTGCAAACGGCCGTTGCGCATGTCGGCGTCGATCACCAGCACCCGTTTTTTGATGCTAGCCAACAAGGCCGCCAAGTTAGAGCTAACAAAGGACTTGCCCATGCCTGGCGCCGGGCTGCTGACCATGATCACCTTGCTTTCGTGCTGAGCCAACGTGGCTTCCAGCGTGGTGCGCAGGCCGCGCAGCGACTCGACGGAAATATCCAATGGATCCTGAGAGACCAGAATACCGTTGTCTTTATCCTTACCCAGCAAACGCCCCAATTTATGCTGCTTTTTGCTATGCGGAATCGCCGCAAACAAGGGCAAGCCCACTTGATATTCCAGCAAGGCCGGGTAGTTGTCGTGGCGTTGCAGCGAATGTCTCAGGAAAATCAACGCTGAACCCAAGCTCAAGCCAAGCAAACCGGCTATCGCCAACAACAAACCAGGCTTAGGCCAGTAAGGTTTTTCCGGCGTCACCGCGAAGTCGACGATGCGTGAGTTGCCCAAAGAACCTGCGGCGGCGATGCGTTGTTCCTGGGCGCTGTTCAACAAAGAAGTGTACAACTCGGTGTTGACCTGCACGTCGCGCGACAAACTCACCATGTTTTGCTGGGTTTTCGGTAAATCCTTAATACGTTTTTCCAAAGCCGCCAGCTTATTGTTCACGCGCTTGATCTGGGCATTGGTGGAGATCATGTCCGGATGCTCGGATTCCAAACGCTGGCTTTGTTCGTCGTATTTTTGCTTGAGCTGAATGCCCAGGGTTTCCATATCGGAGGCCTGTTTCAACAGAATCTCGGCTTCGGCGGAAATATCCACCGCGCCGTGTTGCTGGCGATACGCGCTCAAACCTTGCTCGGCTTTTTCCAGACGCTCCTTGACGATAGGCAACTGGCTTTCCAGAAAACCCAGTTTTTGCGAGGCTTCCGCCGATTCCCAATTCACCGTGGCGTTGACGTAAATCGCCGCAATATCGTTCACCGACTTAGCCAGTTGCTCCGGGTCGCTGCCTTTCAATTCCACGCTCAGAATATCGGTGTCTTTGGATACTTCTTTGACCGCAAAAGCTTTTTGCAGAGTTTCGATAGCTGACAGTGCGGTGCGGCGGGTTAATTCAAAATGCGTACCCGGATGCGCTTCCAGCGTTTCAACTTTAATCGTCACCGGGGTTTTCTCGCCAATCTCGGCACTCAACACTTCACCGACCTGGCCAGCCAGCAATTCGTCGCCGCGCGGGTCGAGCAGTTGAAAACGCCCGGCTTCCAACGCGATCAAGGTAAATTCTTTTTCCAGATAACGATCCGGCACACTGAACGCGGCGATTTTCAGCTTTTCGCCGCCCCAAGCCCAACGGCTAAAGCCCCACCAGGCATCCGCTATGCCGTCATGCTCATCGTGGCGGCGCGCCAGGGTTTCGCCGATCAATGGAAAAAAGTACGGCTCGGTTTCGATGGTCAAATTCAGGTTATCCACGACTTTGCCCAACACCGAACGCGAACGCAAAATCTCCACTTCCCGTTGCGCGCGGGGGCTTTCCGCTTCCGCCGGCGCTTGGTTGTTTTCGCTGCGTAGCGTGGCGGACAGCAAGGCCTTGTTTTTGTCGATTCGCAGCAGAGCATCGGCTTTGTAGGTACGCGGCGCCAACACCAGATACACGGTGGTGACTAGCAACACCGAGCACAGCGCGATAAAAATGGTTTTGCGGCCTTCGATCAGCAAATCGACGTAGTCGCGAATACTGACGCTAGGCTCTGGCATTCTCGCCTGATTCAGCGGTTGCACGACCGGCGTAGCTTCGTTTTGTGTGTAAATCATCAGTTACATCCCCATCATCGCGGCTTGCGACATGATTGCGGTAAACGAGCCGGGTAAAATTTGGTTCAGGACCCTAGACCATTGCGTGACACCGGCGGTACCGATGAACAACGTGTCGTGGGCTTGCAGCGGAAACTGGTCGGCCAGAATCATCGCATCGGGCGATTCTGCATCCAGTTGGAAAATTTCCGGCTGCATGTCGCCGGCGCGGATCACGTAGATGTCGCCGGGCCGCGAGGTATTGAAATCAACCCCGGACGCTTCGGCCAAGGCTTGCGACAAACTCATCCGGCCTTTGTTGATCTGGATGGCTTGCTGGCGGTTGGCCTCGCCCATCACGAACACTTTGCTGTCTTTTTGATCGCCGACATTCAGCACGTCGCCATCCTTCAATAGCAAGTTTTGAGTGGTCAAACCTTTTTCGTACATCGATTGCACATCCAGCTTGTAGAGTTTGCCGTCGCGGGCCAGCGCTACGTTGGCAAAATCGGAGTCCTTGGTCGAGCCGCCGGCGCGGGTGATGGCTTCAGCGACCGTCAATGGCGTTTCGTTCATGGTTTGCACGCCGGGACGCACGACTTCACCGACCACCGCTACGCGGTGCGCCTGGAAGGACAGCACGCGAATGTCGAGTTTGACCTTTTTGAAATATTTGGACAGCTCGCGCGTCAAATCCGCGCGGGCTTCGCTGACGGTTTTACCGGCCACGTGGATACTGCCGACGTAGGGGTAATACAAGTCGCCATTCTCATCCACCACTTTACCGGCTAGCTCCGGCATGATTTTCTCGCCGCCGGGATCGTTCAGTTCCGGATGCTCCCAAACGGTGATTTGTAATCTATCCTGCGGGCCAATGCGGTAGCTGGTTTTGTTGGGGTCCACCGGCGGCAAATTGTTAATGGCCTGGCGACGGTTCGCCTCCCGTTCGATAATCAAATCGGCGGTAATCGGCACAATGCGGACTTTCTCCTTGACCAATTGCCCGTCTTTTTTCATCGGCATCTCGATTTCGGTCAAACCATTATCGGTATTCATATCCATGCCTGGCGCCAGGAAACAACCGGGCAAGGTTAAGATCAGCATGATGGGAATCAATCTAAACATGTAAGCGTGTCCTTAGTAGGCGTTTTTATTGATAAAACCGGTCAGCACGGTGCGGAAGGCGATCTCCAAATCAAACCACAGCGACCAATGCTGGATGTAATACAAATCGTGTTCGATGCGACGGTTGAGGTCGGTGTCGCCGCGCCAGCCGTTGACTTGCGCCCAACCGGTGATGCCGGCTTTGACCATGTGTTTTTTCATGTAGTTGGGAACTTGGTCCTTGAACACTTCGACGAAATCCGGACGCTCGGGGCGTGGACCGACCAGCGACATATCGCCGCGTAACACATTGATCAATTGCGGCAGTTCGTCCAGGCTGGTTTTGCGCAGGAAAGCACCGAACGGGGTGGCGCGATTTTCGCCGGGCTTGGCCCACACCGCGCCGGTTTTGGCTTCGGCATCGACCGGCATCGAGCGGAACTTCAACATCGTGAACGAACGATTATTCCAACCCACGCGCTCCTGACGATAAAACACCGGGCCACGCGAACTCAGCTTCACACCCACCGCTAAAACCAACATCAGCGGGCTAATCAGCAGCAACAAAATCAAAGCCAAAAGTCGATCTTCGATTTCTTTGATATAACGATTGATGCCATGCAACGGCGATACTGAGAAATCCAGGGTCGGAATACCAGCCACAGTGTTCAAGCTCAGGAATTTGCTTTGTTTGAAGGCGAAACAGTCGATCACCAAGCGGATGCTGACCGGCAGATGGCGCAGTTGATATTGAGCACGTTCGGTCAACGATTCGCCTTGATAGGCTACCCATACTTCATCGATAGCTTGAGCCGAGATGATGCCCGGCAGGTCTTCCAACTTACCGAGACACGGCAGTGCGAAATCATTAATTGAATTTCTGTCATCGCCCCTGTCGTCAACATAACCGACCACTTGCAGGCCAGCCCAGGACGAATGATTCAACTGCCGCGCCACCGCAACCGCCATTTGATTCAATCCGACCATGACGATACGACCCTGCGACCAACCACGAGCCCTTAAGAAACGCAGCACTTGCGACAACACCCCGCGCGCCACCAACACAAAAGCCAAACCCAGCACGCCCCAGGATGCGATCCAGCGGTAACTGGAACCAAACCAAAAATGTAATCTGATTAAGGCGACGATGGACACCACCGCCACTAACGCCGAAATCCAGGCTCTGACGATACGGGCAATTTCGCCGCGCATCGCATCGTTACGCCAGGGCCGATAGACCTGGCCGATTTCGAAGAAGATGATGGCGCCCAGGATGCCCAGCGCGATGACGATCCGGTAATCCTGATCGACAACGTACTCGCGCAACCAAAAATAGTGAGTCACCCAAGCGGCAGCAAACAACATGGCGACGTCGATGACGCGCAGCAACAAAATCACCGTGTGACCGTACTGTTTAAAAAGCCCGTTGAAAATATTTCCCAAACCGAGTGGCATGATGGCTTAACCCCTAAATCGTCTTGATCCAATGACTAAGGGTCACCGTCCCTGGAAACCCAACCTGATGCGAACGGGTTGTTAATCCCTATTCGCTTGGGTAGTAGATTACCGAGACAAGATGAGAGAAAGCCTGAGGGTTTAATTAAGAATGTATTAGAAACGGCTTAACTTTGGATGAAAGGGATTTTAAGCGAATGAATTATGGCCAATGACGCAGCGAGCTTTAGTCAGTGTCAAACTCATAATTGACTTTGACGCGCTGCGATGTGCCGGTTTGGGTTTCCAGATTGATGCTGTCGGTGAGTTTGTATTTCAAAACCAGCAGCGCCTGCTTACTGAACAGGCCCAGTTTGGTGCCCACATAGGTATTAGCCGTCAGATACTGTCCTGCCGTGACCAGCGTATCGGCAAACGACTTGCCTTGCTGCACTTCAAACTCGTCTATACCCAGTTTCTCGGTCAGCCACGACAGCCGCCCCGCGCCATAGGATAAAGCGGCGCTCGCGATCATATTGCCTTCATCCTTACCGGCTTGGTTCAGCGAAGCCCCGGTTATCAAATACGCCAGCGCATCGGACTCCGGCAGGCTGGGCTCGGTATAAATCTTGGTCTGCGGCGCAGTGGCCGAACCGCTGACCTGCAACACGGCCGTCACTTTCTGATCCTTGGAAACCCGATAGGCTTCGACATCCAGCCATGGGCGATCGATCGGGCCATTAAATAAAAACCGGCCCTTACGCAACTTCAAGTCTTGTCCATAACTTCGGTAACGGCCGTCGGCCATATCGATGGCGCCATGCAAGGCAAGACGTCTATCAAGTTTCAGAAATTGCAGCTGTCCGGTCAGTTTTGTATCCAAACCAAGCCCGGAAAAAGTGACTTGCCGCCCCAATTGAATCGCCACGTCAGCGTCGATACCCGGTGGCGCTTCGATAGCCTGATCCGAGTCCGTTTTGCCGACGATCACCTCATCGCGACTGACCGCCACCGCACTGGCCGGCAGCTCTTTGATTTTAACCATGGCTTTGTCAATTCCCAACGCTCCGGTCACTTTGGTATCACCACGGGCCGAGCGGCCCAGCTTAAGATGCGGTGCGATGGTCACTTCGGCTTCTGGCAACTTAGCCACCTCAAAGTCATTGCCAAGCACATCAAGATCGGCAATGCCATCCAGGCCCAACAAACCATCGATGGCAAGCCGACCGCCGCCAGAACGAAGGCTGCCGTGTACTTGAAGTTGCTGATCATCATTCACGGCATCGGCATGCAACTGAATATCGGACAAAACAATACCCAGTTCATCAATTTGTAAGCGGCCATCCTCCAAACTCAGACGCCCCTGAGCAACTGGCTGAGGCAGCGTGCCCCCCAATTTCAGATCGGCACCGAATCGCCCCTTAAGCCCGGACATATTGGGCACCAGATCCTGAAACAAACCAAGATCGTTGATTTTTGCCGCCAGATTTCCGGCCAAGCTCTGTCCGGGACCTTGATCCAGTTGCAACTGAGCGCGGATAAAGTCGCTACCGTCAGTCGCCAAATCAAGATCGGCAGTCAGACGCTCGCCAGCGAGATTGCCGAACAGAACGGCCTTGCGAAACGGCACCACCTACCCATTCCGGCCAACCGGCAGCGACACGCCGGCGTCTGCCAGCGCCAATCGATAATCCCCCTGCAAACCGCTCCCGCGTTTGCGAACCTCCGCAGTCGCGGCTAAGCTGCCAAAAAGTTGCCAATGCGCCGGCAGATAAGCGCTTAGCAAATCCAACGGATAGTCGCTGACCCGCCCCTGACCGCTCAGATCGCCATTTGCCAGATAATCGCCCTGCAAACAGATTAACGCACTCGCTTGCGTCAGACAGGTATCGGCCAAGCGCACATCGGCACCGGCAGGCCGCTGCTCTATCGTCAGGGCAGCGGCTTGGCGCAATTCCCAGGCACCGAGTCGAGGGACTTGCAAGGATAAAGCCTGCAACGCCCCTTGCCAGCGCGGTGCTTGCCAGCCGCCGGCCAGCGCCAGCGCCAATTGCCCCTGCGGCGCACGGACATCCAGGCTAACGCTGTGTTTTGCTGAACTGCCGCTGGCGGCTATCGCCACGCTGTCGATTGTGTCGTGACCGCTAAGTACATGTTGGGCATGCATTTGTAGCCGGATTTGGGCGTTTGGCTGAAAATCCAAGGTCAGATCAAATGCGCCGACTTGCTGTTGCGCATAGCCAAGCCCCGCAGCCTGCGCCGTCAACTCAATATCCGGCAAATGCCAATCGCCGCGCAGAAGACCGTTAACATGCGCTTTGCCGCGCAGACCGGGCCACAAACCGGCTAAAGCCGGCGTATGCAAATCAAAGCGAAGCGCGGATTCAGCCGGACCCAAACGGCCATCAGCGTGTAACCGATTGGCACCTGACGACAGTTGTAACTGATCGACCGCCACAACCTGCCCGTCCAGCGCAAATTTTCCCCCACCGCTCAACGGCTTGCCGAGCAATTGACCATCCAGCCTATGCAGTTGCGCCTTAAACTGCGGCGCGCCCGTGTTCAAATTTCCCTCGACATCCCCATCAAGCGATAAGCGCCCCGGCAAATCCGGCACCAATACCGCCGGGTTAAAATCTCTGGCGTGCGCGTGCAAAGCAAATTCGACGGCGTCCTGCCAGGCAATCGCGCCGTCGACAGCCAAGCTGCCTGCCTTGGACGCCACCAGGAATCGTTGGAGTTTGGCAGACGTCGGCGTACCGTCCATCGCCAGCTCCACGTGTGCATCCGGTAACTCGGCTCGCCGCACATCGGCGGTCAGCTTGGCCTGATAGGCTGAGAAATTACCCTGCAACGCCAGCGAACCCTGCGGACTTGTCAAATGCGGAAGATCGCCGACCAAGGGCCAGCGCGCATCGACCCAATCGCCTTGCAATGTAAAGCCGGGGGCTTGTAACAGCTCATCAATCTGACCGTGCAAGGTCGCAGCGAATGGTCCTGAAGCGTTGATGTCCAGTACCAAGCGCTTCAGATCGCCGCTGAATTTGCTCGCTGCCTGCCAGTTGCCATATTCGGCCGAACGCAACTGACACTTCGCGTTCAGCGCCAGTGGATAGCCGCCACCTAAGCCCAACCATCCATTTAGATCAAGCTGATAGTCCGCAGCCTCAGCGACCATATGGGTTAAATGCAAGCGGCCGCCTTCGGTGTTGGCAGACAAAGTGAGATTTGGGAGATCGTGACGTTGCCCGGACTGGATGAATGTAGCATCGTTAACCGTCAAACGATCCAAGCGCAGCGCCAGCGGCACGGGTAACGAGGCTTCCGGGTCAAAATGACTGCTGCTATCCGCCTGCTGAGTGCCCGGCTCCAGGGTCAATTCCAGGCCCTCGGTGGCGATCTCGTCGATCTGCAATGCGCCTTTCAACAAAGCAAGCGGAGACCAAGCCAGCGAGAGGTAGCGGAGTTTGAGTTGAGTGCCATCGGCATGGTACTGCACCCCTGCCAACTGCAAACGATGCAACAGGGTGCCGTCGATGTTGTTAATGCTGGTCTCGGTCGGCAATACTTGCTGAATCAGCCAGCGACTTCCCGACTGGCTGTTGGCCATAGCCAGCACGACCGCCAACAGCAGCAACAGCAAAGGCAGTACCAGTAGTAGCCTCCGCAGATACCTCCCAGGCCAGCGCCATAGGCTCATAAACGTGTCCCTGCGGCAAAATGGACTTGAAACGAGGAGTCGGCGGGTTGCAGGGGCACGGCAAAATCCAGGCGTACCAAACCAATCGGCGAGTACCAACGCACCCCCAAACCCACACCGGTCTTCACTTGAATGCCGTCCAAATTATAGGCATTGCCGGCATCGATAAAGGCGGCCGCCCCCCAATTGTCGAGTACCGAGTGTTCATATTCAACGCTGACCACACTCAAAAAACGCCCGCCCACTACCGCGCCCGTAGCGTCCTTAGGTCCCAGTTCTTTGTAACTGTAACCACGTATGCTGTTCATACCGCCGGCAAAATAACGATAAGTAGTGGGTAGCTTGTCGAAATTATCCACCAGCGTGGCGCCTTGCTCGCCACGCAGCACAATGCGTCCCACGTCGCCAACGGGGTGCATCCACACGCCCGCCACAAACCCTTGCAGCATACTGATATGGGACAGCGGGCTTTTGTAGCTGCCATCCACTGAGAACTCCAACCGATAGCCACGTGTCGGTCGAAGCGGATTGTCCGATACCGAACGCAACCAACTGCCGCCGGGTAACAGCAATAGCGTCGTGTCGGTCGTATTCGCCGCCGTATACTTCTCGTAACTGTAGTCGATGAACAATGTCTGCTTCCAGCCACTGGTGAATGCGTGCTTCAAGCGCGCCGATAATTTCCCTGCCCACGAGGTATAACTGGTCGTGTCTTCGCGTTTCACACCCGCACCAAAGCTCAAGGAATCGTTGAGCGGATCATCCAGCGGTACGGTGTATTCAGCACCGGCTGTAGCCAAGACCGGCGATAGATCGAGTTCGGCGTTGAAATAATGGCCCTGCGGATTGATTAGACGATTGAGATAGGTCCCACTGACCAAAGGACCCTTATCGGTGTCGTAGCCCAAACCCATCCCGTAATGATGGCGCTTGTTCGGATACAGACTCAGCATGACGGGCACCTGCCTATCGGCTATGCCGGCTAAATCCGGATGAATATCCACCGATTTGAAATAGCCGCTGTTGGACAGCGCATTGTGCGTATCGGCTAGCTTATGACTATCGTAATACTCGCCGGTTTTGACTTTGACCAACTTGGCAACAAACGCGGGATCAAGAACAGCCTGGTCAATCTTGACTTCGCCAAAATAAAGACGCGGTCCCGCATCGTAATGCAGCACAATATCGGCCCGATCTTGAGAAGGATCGACGCGCAATTGACTCGTGGCAAAGCGCCCTTGCAAGTAACCACGCTCTAAGGCCAATGCCTCGATTTGTTTTTTCAAGGCTTCATAATGCCCGTGATGCAGCGGGCTGCCTACTTTGGCGGATAACTTTTCCCGTAAGCTCGCGAATGCCGGATCGTCAACCGCTTCACCGAGAAATTGCACGTCAATCGCAGTCACGCGCATCGGCTCGCCGGGCTTAATGGCAAAGCGCGCCTTCCAGCAGTCGGGCTTAATATCGAGATTTTTTTCTAAGCTGACGTGGTAGTAACCTAACGCGCGCAACGCATCGTCGATCTCCTGATCGGCCTTGAGGAACAGACTATTGATTTTCCAATCAGGCGCCTTGCAGTCCTGTTCACGCAAAGACAAGCTGATTTCAACATTCCTTAATAACTCACCGTCTATGCCCTGAATCAGGACATCGGCCGAGGCCTCTAACGTCTCAAACAGGCCGACCAAAACCACCGCGTACAAGTGGAATCGATAGTTACCGGTCATCTTGGGTCATCGAAACAGGTCATAGGGAGCGCTGAAGAGGTTGCGCAGCCACTTTACCAGTGATCCAGCCCGCCTAGCAAACTGCAACCTGAGCAGTATCGGCTAAGCGGTTGGCTACTCTACGGTGCCAAGATTGGCTATGAAGCCAAGGTATGAAGTGGTAAACCTACAGCCTGTCCGCCAATAAGCGGATCGGATGCACTAGCTTGCGCGCGGTTTCGGCGCGTTCGGCGTTCAGGTAAAACGCACAGCTGAAATTACTGCTAACCACCACATCCGCACCGGAGCCTTCGATGGCCTGGCGTTTGGCATTGCGCAGTTGCTGGGCATTGTCCGGGTGGCTGAGCATGTAACTGCCACCGGCACCGCAACAGAGTTGATTGTCCGGCAAGGCTTCGATATTTAAACCGGGGATTTTCCGCAACAGATCGTGAACGGCGCGGCCGTTTTTCAACACATTGCGCTGGCTGCACGGCTCGTGCACCGCCACATTCATATTAGACGCGGCAGGCTCCAAGTTCTTCGGCCAATGTTCCAATAAAAATTCGTTGATGTCCTGCAAGCGTTTGGCAAACCAACCGGCGGTTTCGCTATTATCGCCTTGGTATTCGCTCAACATTGCGCCGCAGCCGCTGGCGACGTAAATCACCGCATCGACTTCCAACTCATAAAACGCTTCGATATTTTTATCTTTCAGAGTTTGCGCGGAGCAGCCGTTGTGCTGATGAATCGCCCCGCAACAGCCCTGGCCTTCCGGCACCACCACTTCGTAGCCTATGGTATTGAGCAATTTGATCGCGGCCCGTTGCGTGGCGCGGTCGAAATGTTCCGCGAGACAGCCGGTAAACAAGGCCACCCGCCCGCGCTGCCGCTGCCGCCTGCCGACCGGATAAATCCCGGCCAAACTGCCCAAGGCCGGCTCGTTCAGCAGACTTTCGGCGGTAGCCAGCTTTAATTTACGTAACAAACCGCTGGCTCGCAGCGGTTTTCGCAAACCGGAACGTAAATACAAAGACAGCATGGGCAATAACATCCGCCGCCGGCGTTTGTGTTCGATAAAGTACATCGCCAACTTGGCTAACCAAGGGTGAGCCGCCGCTTCCTGCAATTTGGCTCGGGCCTGATCGAACAAGGCGCCGTAACTCATCCGGCTGGGACAGGCAGTTTCGCAGGCCCGACATTGCAGACAGTTGTCCAAATGGGCGCGTTCTTCGGCGCTAATCGGCGCATCCTCAACCAAAATTTTGCTGATGGTGCGGATGCGTTGCCGGGGCGTTTCGGCGTCGATTTCGAACAAACGAAAAGTCGGGCAGCTGCTGACACACATGCCGCAGCGCATGCATTCGCTGGCTTCCGGGATATACGGACCGTTGGGCGCAGGTGACTGTGAGCCGTTATCGCCCGTAAATTCGCCCATGCCAAAATCCATCATATCGAACATGTTAGCCCTCCATCATTTTGGTGTAAGCCCGGCGCAACAACTCCATTTCGGCTGGCGGCCGACCGCGTAACTCCGGCAAAGTGCGCATCTGGCAACCCAAGGCCTGCATCAAGCGGTGCGGCGGATCCAGCAGCTTGAAACGCGCCATATACACCGTGACGGTGCCTTTTGGGGTATCGACATATTCCTTAAAACCGGCTTCGGCATAGAGTAAGTCGTTATCAAACCCCAGCAGACGATTGATGGCGTTAACCAGCGTTGCCGGATGCACGGTGATTTTTCCGTCGTTTACCGTCGCATCTTCATCGAAGGCAACCGACAGCGGCGGCAAGGACTGCGGAAAGCACACGCTGCCGCCGGCCTGCTGGGCAAACAAGGTCAAAGCGCTGATATCGCCTTTGTACATCAATAATAATCGGTGGCTATTAAATGCCTCCGGTACTGCGTTGTTCATTGCTTAGCCAGGCGCACAATTGTCCCACAGCGATTTAAAGCTGCTATCCAAGCGCGACAGCCGGCTGTTGATTTGGTCCAACAATGAGTACTGCGGGAAGCGCGCCTTATTACCGTCGCGATACCATTGCTCCATCGCTTCGGTCAGCTGGGTTCTTTCGTTAAAACAATCGGCGATTTGCTGCTTCAACCAGCTAATACTGCTTTGCGGGGCCAGTTCCGCCACGCGGTAGCGTAAGCCATTATTAAAGATCCGCACGCCTCCGCCTTGCGCGGCGGTGTGATACAAGGCCGCTTGATCGACAACTTCCACCCCGGCCAGATAATCGATGCCAAACTCATGCAACTGCGGCAGCCACGGTACGGTGGGGCCCATCAACACGGTTTTGGCGTGACTGGATAGCTCTACCAGCCGCGGAAAGGTTTTATTCGGAATACTGCTGGCGGTCAAAAACACCCAGTCAGCTTGCGGCAATAAAAACTCGCACGCGGAATCCGGCAGATCGGCAGCAGACGGTTGTCGCTCCAAAATGGTTAAATGCATTTTGTCTTGATAGCGTTCGATGCCCGGATAACGGCCGATCACCACCACGTTTTTGCCATGCAGCTGCGGCAAAAAATGCTCGAACACCGCCAGATTGGCATGTTCGTCGTGACTGTCCAACACCAGCGAATCCGGCAAAGGCCGGGCGTTGATGCAACTGTTGATGGCTGCCATGGCAACCGTGGCTTTATACGGTTCCCATTCGGTAATCCAGGCGGCTAAATCCGTCACCGGTTTGCCCACCAAGGTGCCGGACCACGGCAAGGTGCGCGTGTTCTGCCCCGGACTCATCGCCAAACCGGCGGTCGCCCGGCCCTGACTTTGGCACACTGTCCAAACCAAACCGATCATCAGGTTGTCCACCACGGCATCGCTGCTGCAATAGTCCAGCAGCAGTTCGTACAAGCGTTTTGGGTTAGCCATTGCCCCCCCTTATTGCGGGATGTCTAGCAATTTTGCTTCGGTTTTAATGTTGTCTTGCTGGCCCCAGGCATTAATGGCCTCGACGAACCATTGTTTTTTGGTCGGGTGCGGCTGCACAACATCGTATTCGGCATAAAAACTGCCGTCGCCATGAAATTTAATCTGACCGATGCGCTGCTTACCGGCATTGTACCAATAACCCACCAGATCCTGAGTTTGGGTAAACGGGTCGGTGACTAAACTGAACTCGGCGCTATCGAATTTCGGCAAACTGAGTTCGGTTTGCAGTGGAAAGCCCAGCTTGACGATATTTTCTATAATGCGTTGACAGACTGTCTCGCCGAAAGCCCGCCGCGCCGAGACCTGCTCGGCAACCTGTTCGCTGGTCATGCGGCATCCTCCAGCACGGCGTCGGCCAAATCCATAATCACCGAGGCGCCGGAACGGTCTTCCGGATCAAGCGCGCGCATCAACACCAGTATGGACTGGGCTTCCGCATCCAATTGCCGCCGCAGTTTGATAAAGGCTAGCGCTTTTAAACTGTAGAGATAAAACAGCGCGACGTCGCTGGCGTACATATCCCACTGCGCCAACTCGCGGCCCAATTGCCGATAGTCGGCCGGAAAACCACCCTGCCGGGCCGCTTCGTTTAGCGCCGCCATCACTTCAAGCTCGGCTTCCAGCAAACGGCCTTGGTAAAAATAGAACTTATACAAGGCAAAATAGGTTTGCAGGCAAGTAGCGTCCAAAGCCTGAGCCTGTCTGAAATATTTTTCCGCCAAAGGCTTGTCCGCATGACTGGCCGCTACCGCCATCTGCAACAGTTTATTCACCTCTTCCGGCACATCCGGACTGAATAACACCCGTTCTTCAAAAAAGCCGAGCTGACTCATGGATTACCAGACCTCGGCGGGCGCAACCAACGCGGCGACCGGCTCGCCACCCAACAAATGCTGATCGATGATGGTTTTGACATCATCCTTGGTGACTTTGCCGTACATCACCCCTTCCGGATAGACCAACACGCTGGGTCCCAGCATGCAAGGGCCCATGCAACCGGTGTTGGTCAGGCCGATTTTCTCGAACAGGTTGCGAGCTTGAATTTGGTTCATGAACTCGTTCATCACCTCGGCACAACCACTGGCGGTACAGGAGCCGCGCGGATGGCCTTGCGGACGGGCTTGAGTGCAGACGAATACGTGTTTATCGGGACGAGGCATAGTGGGATTCCTTATGGTTTAACTAAAAATAAGGTGTCGCTATCGCGACGAATTCATTGATGTCGGTTCTCGGACCGACAACCGAGACACTTTCTTTTGCTCCGCCAAAAGAAAGTATCCAAAGAAAAGGCGGCCCGGATGCCACTTGTTCCCTGCGCTCCTCGCTTTTGAACGGGGTTGCCGAAAGGGGCTCCCCGCCCCTTCGGCAACGCGCCGCATCCCTGCGGCGCCCCTGCGGGCTGCTCACTCGGCACATCCATGTGCCTCGCCCTTCGGGTGCTGCGCATGCAAATCGGCTATCCTGCCGATTTGTCCGTTCAAAAGCTCCGGTGCTCGGCGCGGCATACGGGAGACGACCGTTCTACTCTCGATGCTCCTAGATTTACATCCAGCACCAGAAAACTAAAAAGGGCTTTTACAAAGCATTGTGAACCTAAAACAGCTGGCGACAGCTCACCCCCGAATTAACTCCAATAACTTAGCAATTCCGGGACAAGCCAGATCCCCTATGCCGCGCCGAGCACCGCAGCGTTTATCGAGATTAGCCCGAAGGGGTGCGGCAGGGATGCCGCACGTCGGCGGAGGGGCTGGGAAGCCCCTTCTGCCGACCCTCGATAAACGCTGCGGCGCGCAGGATCAAAGCGGCATCGGGGTGGCCTTTCTTTTGGTGACTTTTCTTTGGCCAAGCAAAGAAAAGTCACTCGGCTGTCGGTCCGAGAACCGACATTAAAAAGGCCGTCGCGCCAGCGACACAAACTAAGCCGCCGCCTTATGCTGATGCGTAAAACAATCCTTAGGACAAACCTTGGAGCACGCCTCGCAACCAATGCAGTCGGCAGCATTTTTCAAGCTCATCACCATGCTGTTATCGTCATCGTCCTCAAAGTCGCCGTAATCGTCGCCAAAATCTTCGGCTGATAAGGCTTCGTCTTTTTCGACCAAATCAAATACGTCGCGCGGACAAACCTTGAAACAACGGCCGCAACCGATACAAGTACGCTGATTAATGTCGGTAACGTAAGACGGTGTCCAGACGGTGCCGCCAAAGGTCACGCCGGTTACAAATTCGCTCATGATCGTCTCCTAGGCCGTTTCTTTGCTTGCAGCCAAGAACTTCTTGTTGGCATCATCCCAGGCTTTGCAGGCGTCGTAAGTGGCTTGCGCAATACCCATCAGCTCACCATAGGCATCCGGCAATCTGTCTTCGATCAAATCGTGCAATACCGAGGCCGCCTCGCTAGCAATACGCTTGGCTTTCTTCACGTCTTTTTCCAATACTTTCAGTTCTTCGTCGCTCATCGCACACCTCAAGCTTCGGCTACTTCTCTATACGTGGTGATCAAACCCAGCGCTTTCTCAATCGTGGCGTCGGTTTTGGCGGCCAAATCTTCCAGGCTGGGAAAACCAAAACGATGCACGTCGCGCAAGACTTTATCCACCACGATCAATTTGCCGACCAATACCAAAGCCCGGCCGAAACCTTCGTGGGTGATGTTGATGACCGGTACCGCCATCAAGCCGCCTTTCTTCTCAATCAGCGAGGCAATGGAGTTGTAATAGGCTTTGACCCGCGCCAAAGTAATTTCGTCCGGATCGCCAATAATCGGAATCTCGCGCTTACGTTCTTTAGTCATGACCAAGGGATCGATGATCTTTTCTTCCGACCAGCCTTCGTAAGTGTCGTAGGTATCGAGTGCGCGCAGTTGTTTGACCATCTCGACGACGATTTCCGAGTTCATGAACGGGTCGCCTGCTTCGACGACTAATGCGGGTTGGGCCATGGTGGTTCTCCTAATTTAATGTTTGATCAATTTGAATACATTTAATCGCGCTAGGCGCTAAATCCCGTATGCCGCGCCGAGCACCGAAGCGTTTATCGAGAATTGCCCGAAGGGGTGCGGCAAGGATGCCGCACGTCGGCGGAGGGGCTGGGAAGCCCCTTCTGCCGACCCTCGATAAACGCTTCGGCGCGCAGGATCAAAGCGGCATTTCGGGTGTCGTTTCTTTTGGATACTTTTCTTTGGACAAGCAAAGAAAAGTATCGCGGTCGTCGGTCCGCGAACCGACATTAAAATCAGTCGTTGCGTCAGCAACTCAAAAATCCGGCCGTTAAGTAGCCGCGACAAAATCATTCATCCCACCCCTCCTCTTCCATCGCGTTAAACCGCTCCGGATTGGGGCCTTTGTGTTGGTTGATGGCTTTGGCCAGCCAACTGGATGGGCCGGCTTTCATTTCGGCTTGTAAATCCGCGATCAGATCCTTGACGGTGCTGCCTTCGTGGACTTTGACCGGCTGAATGCCTTGCGCGACGATTTGTTTCACTGCAGAGGCACCAATCGCCAGGCAATACACGGCCGCGCAGCCTTCCAGCAACTGAATCTTCACCGACAACTTGTCTTCGTTACCATCCTGTGCGAGTTCGCCAAATTGCGCGGCTTCCATGAATTCGGACTGCTCCGGATCCACTGCGTAGACAGCAAACGATTTGGCTGAGCCAAAATGCTGATCAACGTGCACCATGTCGGTAGTGGCAAAAGCGACTTTAATAGCGGTTTCCATAGGCATCCTCTGTTCGTGGGTATGCAAAACGTGCATGCGGCGGGCTAATGACATGACGGCGAGCACGCTTGACGTTCGGATTCGGGTTTTTGCGCATACGGCGAGTAGTACGGCTCGATCTCCTCGTGGGCAAAGTTGATTACCAAATTGGCTAAATCAAACAAGGTTTGCCGAGTGCCGCGATAGCCTATCCAGGTTTTCTGATAACCGCCGATGATGTCGTACAACGGAAAACCGATACGCAGAATCGGTATGCCCAGTCGTTCGGCGCTAGCCACGGCATGCGAGTTACCGATCAGCAGTTGCGCCTTGCGCTCTTTAGCCATCACTTCCAAATCTTCCAGGTCGCCGATCTTGATGCTGTCCACCGGTGCCGTCGCCAACACTGGCGTATTGCCGGCACAGATGGCTGTGACCACTTCCGCCCCCATGCCTTGTACCAGATGAATCAGGGCATTGAGTTGATCTGGATCAGCAGCGATAGCCACCCGCAGTTGGCCGAGCATAAAATGAGTATCCAACATCGCGTCTTGCAATTGCGCGCGCTGCCGTTCAATCTTTTGCGGCACCGGCATTTCGCTGATGTCGGCCAAGGTTGTAATCAAGGCGTCGTTAGCCTGAAGACCGTAAAGATGATCGAAATAGAAACTGGGCACACCGGTTTTTTCCTGCAACAGTTCACCGGATTTACGCAGAGATGCGCCGATAATTAAGCTGGCTCTGGCTTCACCCAAAGTCGCCAACTCGGACACTGGCGTACCGCCGATGGTCACCGGCGAGAAATCGTCGTCGGTCAAGCTGCCGTCCAGCGAATCGGACAAGTCCGGCACCAGCACAGGGCGAAGATTGAATTGTTCAATCAAATCGCGCAGCGCTTCCAGATCGCCGGGCGTCAACATAGGGCTAACCAAACAATTGAGCTGACGTTGGCGATTGCCCGGTTTGGTCCCGGCCGTTTCCGCGTCCGGCACCAAGGCTTTGACGATTTCGTAAATCGTCGCCGCATAGCCGGTTTCCACACAACCGGTGAAATCAGGCGTGTTCACCGCGACCACCGCCACGTGGGCATATTCCGGGTAACGGTCGCGAAATTCGCGGACGTTGCGATGCACATCGCAGCCCTGGGTTTCCGCCAATCCGGTAGTCAACACCGCGATCAAAGCTGGGTTGGATTTTTCGGCAATCGCTTTGATGCCTTCGATGACATTTTCGTCGGCACCCAACACGGAGCTGGCTTGATCCATCGCGGTGGTTTGCAGCGGAATCGGCTCGCGGAAATGTCGGACAAAGAACACCTTGGCAAACGCCGTGCAACCTTGCGAGCCGTGCAGCATCGGAATCGCCCGGTCAAAACCCAGGCAGGCCAAGGAACCGCCGGTAGGTTGACTGGCCTTTAGCGGATTAACCGACAGGGCTTTATTGCGTTTGACGATGTCGGCCATGCTATGCCGCCTGAGCCGCTAAAGGCTCTGCTGGCGCCTCGATAGTGGCCGATTTTTTCAGGCCTCCGGTCCGCCAGGGCGGCGTGGCCCGCACAGCTTCCCAAACCGGGCTTTCCAAAGTCAAAGCCAATTGCCGGACCAGTTCCAGCATGCCTTGATAACCTTCGTAACCGAATTCACGCTCTTGGTTGATGTCCAGGAACGGAATCCGCGCTTTCAAAGCGGTGTACATGTTCCGGCCGCCGGCGATCAGGATGTCGGCTTTGTAATCGGCAACGACTTTTAACAAGGCTTTCGGGCTGCCGTCTTCGATCATCAGCGTGTCCTCGCCCATCAGCTCGCGGATACGGGCCTTGTCTTCCTCGGTAGATTTCTTGGTACCGGTGGCCACCACGACCATACCCAAATCCTGCAGTGCCGAGATCACCGACCAGCTTTTCACGCCGCCGGTAAACAACAATACCCGTTTGCCTTTTAGCCGCTCTCGCCAAGGCGCCAAGGCTTCGCGGATGCGGTTCTCCTCGCGGGCGATGATGGCTTCGGTGCGTTCGATTAAATCGGGGTCGTTGATTACCCTGGCGAAATCGCGCAAAGCCTGGCTGGTATCGGTAATGCCGTAAAAACTGCCTTCGAACCACGGCGTGCCATAGCTTTGTTGTAGTTTACGAGCGACATTGACCATGGCTTTGGAGCAGACCATCATATTGACTTCGGCCTTATGCATGGTTTGTACTTCGCGGAAGCGGGCGTCGCCGGACAAGGTACACAATACGCGCAAGCCCATTTCGTCGAGTAGCGGTAGCACGTGCCAAAACTCGCCGGCGATGTTGTATTCGCCCACCAGATTCACGTCATGTACCTTGATACCCGGGCGCTCGGTGCCGGGCGGCAACGGATCAGGATCGCGGGTGCCGATCACGTGATTGACCATTGCGTCGCCGGCGATGCGGTTACCCAGGTTTTTGGTGCCGTAGAAGCCGGCGCAATCAATAGGTACGACCGGCACGCCCCAGCGTTCGGCGGCGGATTTGCAAGTCGCGTTGATGTCGTCGCCCACCAGAGCCGGTACGCAAGTGTTGTAGATAAACACCGCCGGCGGATTGTAGGTTTCGATGGCTTGTTTAATCGCATGAAACAGGCGTTTTTCGCTACGCCCCATCACCACGTCTTGCTCGGTCAGATCGGTGGTCATGCCAATCCGATACAGTTCCGAACCGGAAGAGCGGGTGCCGCGGTTGTCCCAAGAACTACCCGCGCAGGCGATGGGCCCGTGGACGATATGAGCCACATCGGCGATCGGCAGCAACGCAATCTGCGCGCCGTCGAAAGCGCAACCGCCCGCCGCCGAGCCGGGTTTAGGTTTGGCGCAGCCGGATTTTTCCTTCTTGTTGTGCTCGCAAGCCGGTTCGTCCAGCAGTTCCGCAATATCTTTGGTCGATTTCATAACACAACCTCACGTTTTTATTAATGCTTTTGCAACGGTTGTGCCAACTTATAAACGCTTGAATTTTCTATGCTTTGAGCCAAGCTCATTTGTAGCAAACCCGACAATCGACCGCGGGCGCCAAACAAAATATTGTCTGAGTTAGCCCGACCGCCGGGACCGGATTTATACTTTGCCCGCCAAGCAGCACCCCCTACCGTTCACCATCGAGAACCATGACCGCTAAGCCCAAACGCCAGCACCGCTACAATCAAGGCACGACACTTTCCGCGTGGCGCGAGGCGCTGAACCAAATCGTGTTTGGTTCGGAAACCGCCGCCGGGCGGCGCTTCGATATCGCCTTGATCGTGGCGATTTTGCTGAGCATCGTGGTAGTGATGCTGGACAGCGTGGCCGATTTTCAACAACGTTACGCGACGGCGCTGTTCTGGGCGGAATGGCTGTTTACCGGTTTGTTTACGTTGGAATACGCGCTGCGTTTGATATGCGTACGGCGCCCTTGGCTGTATGCCCGCAGCTTTTTCGGGATTGTTGACTTGTTATCGATACTGCCGGCTTATCTGGGTTTGCTGCTACCCGGCGCGGAATACATGCTAACTTTGCGGATTTTGCGGCTATTACGGATTTTCCGGGTGCTAAAGCTTTCCGAATATCTGGAAGAAGCCGACATTCTGGTGGTGGCTTTGGTTAATAGCGTACGAAAAATCACCGTGTTCTTATACGCGGTGCTGACCTTGGTGGTGGTATTCGGCACTTTAATGTATGTGGTGGAAGGCCCGGCGGCCGGCTTTACCAGTATTCCCAAAGCCGTGTACTGGGCCATTGTCACCATCACCACGGTCGGGTATGGTGACATCGCGCCGAAAACACCGTTCGGGCAGATGATCGCTTCTACCATTATGATCATGGGCTACGGCATTATCGCCGTACCGACCGGCATTTATAGCGCCGAATTGCTCAACACCCGCAAAAACCAGAATCTGGATAACCGCGCCTGCCCGGATTGCGGCGCCGCCAGCCACGATTTCGACGCGGCGCATTGCAAGTATTGCGGGCATCGCTTGGACGAATAGTGGCTGCGCTATCCCTTAAACTACTTGTAACGCAACACAGCTAATGCTGGAAGAGTTTTGGCATTATTTGGGCGTGCGCACCGCCAGCCGCCAAGCGCGCTTATTGGGTTACGCTCGGGAAATGGCCGCTTTGCAAGTCAGGCACCGCCGCTGTCGCCAAGCTTGGCGACCGCATATCCAAGCCACTCAGCAGGCTTTGCTGAGTGCCGCACAATTGCTAGGCGATACGGGTGGTGGCGCCCTGATTATCGGCGGTGGCAGCGCACACGATCTACCCATCGCCGAGTTATTGCAGCATTTCGATCAGATAGTGTTGTTGGACATCGCCTTTAGTTACCCAAGCCGACGCCTTACCAAATGTTGGCCAAACCGAGTGTTTTGTTGTCCGCATGACGCCACCGGCATCGTGAACTGGCTGGCTCAGCATCGGCAAATCCCGCCAGCAGCGTTGGTGCAGAATCCGATAGCGCCCAAGTTAGCGGTCAAACCGCGTTGGGTCGCGTCGGTCAATTGCCTGACACAATTGCCTCTGCTTCCGCTGGACTGGTTGGCAAATACCGCCGCCGAGCCACGACAATTGGAAGCTTTCGGCCAGGCCTTGATGCTTGCCCACCTATATTGGCTGGATAGCTGGCAAACGCCGGTTTGTCTGATCACGGAAATTGCGGATCAACGCCATAGCCGCGCCGGCTTGCTTGATCGAACGGATTACCGGCCCGTTTTGAGTGACTATCTTCAAAATGCCGATCAATTGGCCTGTTGGGATTGGCTGGTCAATCCACCGGGTGAATTGCCGGAAGGGGGTTGGGAGTCGCGAACAGTAGCGGCCTATTTAAAGTAGACCGCTATGCTCTGTGCGAGGACTAAGTTTGATTAGGCCGAACAGAAAACAGCCGAATCGCCGTCTGGCAACGATCCGGCACTTTGACCCAAGCTATCAGAATGCACAGCCCGATTTAAACCCAAGCTTCTTCAAAATAATCGCTAGCGGTCAAAAACCACTGAACGACGCTTGCACTAAATTAGCCCCCACAAACGCGGTAAACCACAGCCCATTCGGCGAATGCCAGTGCGCCAGCGCAGCGCCAGACTGATCAGAACGAACGAGCCGGCAAACGCCATTACCAGACGATCAATAGACATATAGCCTGCTATTTCAAACGCACCACGCCGAGGAATTTCAAGATCATGCGTTCGTAAAACGGCTCGCTGATGCCGTTTTTAATCTTGCGCATGAAGTATTTCTCAAAACCGATTTTGGCAAGATGCACCCATTTGCCATGGTTGGACCAAGTGGTATTTCGGGGCGGGATTTGCGGCACGGCCAAGAACGCCACGCCGGTGTCGCCCAAGTCCGCCAGGCACAAAGCGCTTAAACTCGGCATGTCCGACGGCTGTTTGCCGGCCAGTTCGTCGCGGATGTTGTGGGCGGTAGCCGTCACCATGGATTCGATCATGTAACCGGTTTTAGGGGTACCGGTCGGCACCGGAGTTTTTTCCACCGGCGGCAAGGCGATGCAGACCCCGACCGAGTAAATGTTTTTGTAGGTGGGATTACGTTGATATTGATCGACAATCACGAAACCGCGGGGATTGGTCAAACCTTCCGCGCCGCAATGGCGCACCGCATCTACGCCGGTAAACGCCGGCAGCATCATCGAATGCTTGAACGGCACTTCATGTTTTTTCTTGTCGTTACCGTCTTCATCCACTTCGGTGACATACATCATGCCGGCTTCGATGCGATCCACTTTGGCGTTGGCGATCCATCTAATGGTCTTGTCGCGCAGCGCGCTTTCCAGCAAGCCTTTGGTGTCGCCGACCCCGCCGAGGCCCAGGTGGCCGATATATGGCTCGGAGGTGACAAAAGTCATCGGCACTTTGTCGCGGATTTTGCGTTTACGCAGTTCGGTTTCCAGAATCATCAGATATTCGTAAGCCGGGCCGAAACAGGACGCTCCTTGCACCGCGCCAACGACAATTGGACCGGGATCGGCCATAAATTTGTCCCAATCCTCGGCAGCCAATGCAGCATGATCGACATGGCAGACCGACGAGGTATGCCCACCGTGCGGCCCCAAACCCGGTACTTCATCGAAGGCCAGGCGTGGACCAGTGGCGATAATCAAATAGTCGTATTCAACCGAAGAGCCATCCGCCAGATCAATTTTGTTGTTGGCCGGATCGACTTTGGTCGCGGCCTTTTGAATGAAGTTGATGCCTTTTTTCGCCATCACCGGCGCCAGCTCGATTTTCAAATCCTCCGGTTTGCGCCATTTCGGCGGCACCCAGGGATTGGACGGCACAAAGTGGAAAGTCGGCGAATCGGAAATCACCACGACTTCATGCGCATTCCCCACTGTTTCCTTCATTTCGTAAGCCATCGGCACACCGCCGATCCCCGCACCCAACACTACAATTCTTGCCATGACCTTCTCCTCGCTGCTGTTTAGATGAACACACTCTGCATATTAATTATTTTTATAGTGGTGTTATATGCTTCAAAACCTTACGGCTCAAGAACATTAGGACCTCCTGATGCAATGAACTGAAATATTCCCAGCTTTTGATTGCTTTTGATGCCGAGGTAGACTGGGTACAATGCCCACTAATTACAGCATGCGGAACACTACCATGACCGAGAAACACGATACTGAACAAGCCTGGCGCGAGAAGCTAACTCCCGAGCAATATCATGTCTGCCGGGAAAAAGGTACCGAGCCGCCCTTTACCGGCAAATATACCGATTGCGACGAAGCCGGCGTGTACCGCTGTGTCTGCTGCGGTCACGCCCTGTTTACTTCTGAACATAAATTCCATTCCGGCTGCGGCTGGCCCAGTTTTTGGAATCCGCTGAGCTCGGAAAGCCTGGATCAGCACCCCGATAACAGCCACGGCATGCGGCGGACTGAAGTGACCTGCCAGTCCTGTGGCGCTCACCTTGGCCACGTATTCGAAGACGGACCGCAACCAACAGGCCTGCGCTATTGCATTAATTCCGTGGCGCTGACACTGGAAAAATCATGATCTCCGCTCAGCAACAAGTGCAAGATTTGCTGGACTTCATCGACGCCAGCCCCAGCCCTTGGCATGCGGTTGCCAGCATAGAAGAACGCTTGCAGGCGCATCAGTTCCAACGCATCCAAGAAAGCAACACATGGTCATTGGTTAGCGGTGGTCGCTATTATGTGATCAGAGACGATTCTTCCATCGCCGCATTTGTTATCGGCAAACAAGCCTTGGCAGAAACCGGCTTCAAAATACTCGGCGCCCATACCGATTCGCCGGGGCTGCGCGTCAAACCGCAGCCGCTGATCGACTCGGACAAATTGCTGCGGCTGGCCGTGGAAGTATACGGCGGGCCAATTCTCGCTACGTTTACTGATCGGGATCTGAGTCTGGCCGGCCGTATTGCCTACCTGGATAAAAACGGCAACATTGCCAGCCGGCTACTGCGATTTGAAGAACCGTTGCTGCGTCTGCCGAATCTTGCGATTCATATGAACCGCGGCGTCAACGAAGACGGCCTGAAGCTAAAAAAACAAAGTGAGTTGCCACTCATTTTCTCAGCCAGTGTCGAGCAACAATTACCCGCCGACCGGTTTCGGCAATTGCTGGAACAAGCCGGCAACATTGCCGCCGAGCGAATTTTAAGTTGGGAGCTCAATGCCTACGACACCCAGAAAGGCAATCTGTGGGGTGACGGGCAACTGTTTTATGCCGATAGCCAATTGGATAATTTGGCGTCTTGCCATGCCGGACTGACGGCTTTGCTGGATGCACCGACACTGGATTCCGACAGCACGCTGATCTGTGCGTTTTTCGATCACGAGGAAATCGGCAGCGAAAGCTGCAAAGGCGCGGCCGGCAGTTTCCTGCCGGATGTGCTTGAGCGTATCGCCAATGCGGTAGGCAGTAACCCGGACGACTACCGGCGTTCGCTAGCTAATAGTTTTATGGTTAGCGCGGATATGGCGCATGCCTATCAACCCAACTTTCCCGGTGCCTACGAACCCGGCCACAAAGTTATCGTCAACCATGGGCCGGTCATCAAGGTAAATGTTAACCATCGTTATGCCTCCGAATGCATTTCAGAGGCGACTTTCATCCGCGTTTGCCAGCAAGCCGGGGTGCCTTATCAAAAATACGCGCATCACGGCGATCTACCTTGCGGCAGTACGATAGGCCCGATAGCGTCGGCGAAATTAGGCATCCGCAGTGTCGATGTCGGCTCCCCTATGTGGGCCATGCACAGCATTCGCGAGAGTGCCGGCGTACTCGACCATGCCTATATGATTCGGGCCTTGCGGGGATTTTTCAGCAACCGATAATTTTTCAACTATCCTTGCCTGATGATTTTATCCGGTAGGGAATAACCTTGGTTTCCGTCTTTTCCACTGATGACGCATTGTCGTTGCGGCGCGCTTTCGAGCTCGTAAAGTGGGTAATCCTATGTTGCCTTGTCAGTCAGCCGTCGTCGGCAGACGAACTGAACCTGGAATATAAGGTCAAGGCTGCCTATCTCTATAACTTCACCAAATTCATCACTTGGCCGGAAAAAGCCAGCCCCACCTTTAATATCTGTATCATCGGCCACGACCCTTTCGGCAGTCTGCTGAGCCCGCTGGAGAGCAAGACCGTTCAGGAAAAACCGATTCGGTTGTTCAAATTCGATACGCCCAAACAGGCGAAAGATTGCGACATCGTCTATTTCGACAATCCCGAACAGCGGGCGGACCTTGCTTTATCGGGTGTATTACTGGTCGGATCGCTGAAAAAATCACTGACGGTCAGTAGTGAGCCGTTTTTTGCCGAATCCGGCGGCATGATCGGCTTTGCACTCGACGACGGCAAAGTCAAACTGCACCTCAACCTCAAGGCTTTGAAACAAAGCGGTTTTAACGTCAGCGCCAAACTCATCGAAGTTGCCACGCTGGTGGAGGGGGGCGAGCATGAGTAGATTCTTCTCGCGGCTATCCATCAAAGGCAAATTGTTCAGCATCGCCATCACCTCCAGCCTGTTTTCCATGCTGTTGGCCTTGGTGATTTTGGTAACGGTGAACGTCACCGAAGTAAAGCGCAAGGCCCAAAGCGACTTAATCGCCGTGGCCAGCCTGATCGCCAACCGAAGTGTGGCCGCAGTGATGTTCGACGACGCCAATTTGGCCAAGGAAAACTTGGTGTCCTTGAATAATCTCCCCGATTTGCGCAGCGCTTGCGTCTACACCAAAAGAGGTCAGTTATTCACCTCGCTGGACAAGCAATCCGCCACCTGCCCGATCGTATCGCATGGCTTGCGTAATTATTTCGATAAACTCAACCTTTATGTTTATCAGCCCATGCGCCTGGACGACGAAATTGTCGGCGGAATCTTTCTGTCGTCGGACCTCAGTGCGGCCTTCTGGCGAGAACTGCAATTTATCGGTGTGGTGCTGATTGTATTGTTTGTGGCGTTATCGATTACCTTTTTGCTGACTGCCCCCTTATTAAACCGGGTGGCGAAACCCATCGCACAACTGGCTAAAACCGCGCAGAAAGTCAGCCAGGAACACGACTATTCCTTGCGCGCAGCCAAGCACAGCAATGATGAAATGGGCATTTTGGTCGATGCGTTCAACGGTATGCTGGATACCGTGGAGATTCAAAACAAAGCCTTGATTAGTGTCAAAAATAACTTCCAGGCCTTGTACGACAACAACCCGACCATGGTGTTTAACCTGGATATGCAAGGGCAAATCATCTCGGTAAACCGCTTCGGCGCCCGCCAGCTGGGTTTGAGCGTTGAGGAACTGCAAGGCTGCTCTATTTTCAACTTCGCCCATCCCGAAGATATAGGTAACTGCAACCAGTTCTTCCAAATCTGCCGTAATCATCCCGAGCAAGTACATAAGCTGGAAAGCCGCATCATCTGCCGCAACGGCAACATCATCTGGGCCAGGGAAACCGCGCGTCTGGTGAAGGACGAAAACAATCGTTCGCACCTGTTGCTGGTTTGCGAAGACATTACCGAAACCCGACGCCTCTCGGAAAAAATCGCTTATCAGGCCAGCCACGACGAATTAACCGGCCTAGTCAACCGCCGCCAATTCGACATCCATATTCAGAATTTGGTGTTGGAGGCGCAAGCCAACGATAGCCATCACGTTCTGTGTTATTTAGATCTGGATCAATTCAAAATCGTCAATGATACCTGCGGCCATCTGGCGGGCGACGAACTGCTGCGGCAGCTCGGCGAAGTACTGCGACAACAAGTGCGTAGAATGGACATATTGGCTAGACTTGGCGGCGACGAGTTTGGCATCCTGATGTCGTATTGTTCTCTGGAACAAGCCATCATCACCGGCGAAAAGTTACGTAATGCGGTATGCGACTTCCAATTTGCCTGGGAAAATCGCAGTTTCAATATCGGCGTAAGTATTGGTATCGCCCCCATCAATCGCGCCTGCGGCAATGCCGTGGATGTATTGAAGGAAGCCGATGCCGCCTGTTATGCCGCCAAGGAAAAAGGCCGCAACCGAGTACATATATTCAGTCCGGACGATGAAGAACTCACGCTGCGCCAAGGCGAAATGCAATGGGTGGAAAAAATCCGCCTGGGAATCGAGCGAGACCGCTTCCAGCTGTTCGGTCAATTGATCGTACCCATAGCCGCTAATCGTGGTGGCCTGCATTTCGAGACCTTAATACGCTACCGAGACGATCAAGATAAGGTGATTCCGCCAGGCGCCTTTCTACCTGCTGCGGAACGCTACAATATGGCTTCTCCGTTAGACCGTTGGGTAATCTCCCGATTGTTCGAGCACTTGGCAACGACGCCAGGCTTTCTGGACCGACTGGAAATGTGCTCGGTCAATCTGTCAGGATTGTCGCTGTCGGACCAAGCCATGCTGGGCTTTATCGATGAGCAATTCCGCACATGGCAGATACCCACCCACAAGATTTGTTTCGAAATCACCGAAACAGCCGCCATTAGCAATCTTTCCTATGCCCGGCAATTTATCGATTCGCTGCGCCAAAAAGGCTGCTCGTTCTCCCTGGATGATTTTGGTAGTGGCCTATCGTCTTTTGCTTACCTAAAGAACCTACCGGTGGATTATTTAAAGATAGACGGGCTGTTTGTAAAAGACATACTGGATGATCGGGTGGATTTGACTATGGTTAAAGCGATCAATGAGGTGGCCCACGTGATGGGCAAAAAAACCATCGCCGAATTTGTGGAAAACCAGAGTATTTTCGATCTACTACAAACCTTGGGAGTGAATTACGCGCAAGGCTACGGCATTGCCAAACCGGTACCTCTGCGGGAATTATGAGAAATCCTATGCTGAAAACAGTGAAGAAACGGCTTTTCAAACACTCTCTAGTCCTTAGCCTCATTGGTCAGCAGGCCTATGCCGACCAAACCGTCAACGATTTTCTGGATTTATCGCCAGCGGAATTAGCTAATATTTCAGTCAGTATTGCCTCGGGTACCGCTAAATCGGTATCGCAATCAGCGGCGGTGACCACCGTTATCACCGCTGAGCAAATTGCCACGATGGGCGCTACCGATCTGCACGAGGTGCTGGAAACCGTACCTGGCATGCATGTGACGATCCAACCGGTGACTAACGACTATAGTTACACGATGCGTGGCATGCGCAATGAAACCAATGCCGAAGTTTTGCTGATGCTCAACGGCACACGTTTCTCAGTGCCCTATCAGGGTACGCATATGGCGGGAATGATTATTCCCGTCGAAAATATTCAACGTGTCGAGGTGATTCGCGGGCCGGGCTCCGCGCTTTACGGTGCCGACGCCTTCGCGGGGGTGATTAATATTGTCACCAAAAAGGCCGCGGATATTGATGGCGTCACGGTCGGCGCACGCGGCGGCAATGCCGATACGAAAAGCGCTTGGGGCCAATACGGCGGTAAATGGCAAGGCTGGGATGTAGCGGGTAGCCTGCAATATAGCCATAACGGGGTCGATCCCGAGCGAATCATCGCCGCCGACGCGCAAACCCAAGTCGACCAAGCGTTGGGAACGAATATATCGCTCGCTCCCGGCCCCATGCAAACCCAAAACGAACGCTGGAACGGTCATCTCAGTTTACAGCGCAAACATTGGGATTTGGGATTTTGGGCTTTTAACGAAAGCGACTACGGGTTTCGTTCCGGCGCTTATGGCGCGCTGGATAACAAGGGCAAGGGCAATGGCAGCAATTACTTGGCGGATGTGCGTTATTCCACTGAGGATGATTTGGAGAACTGGGAACTACAAGCACACGCCAGCTTTTTACATAGCGATGTATCCGCCAATATTTACGGATTTCCGGCCGGCTCAATTTTACCGATTAGCGCGGACAGCAACGTCACCGATCAACTGGCGGCGACCCGTGGCTTGGTGCTATTTCCGGAGGGGCTGCGCTTTGTCGCCGGTTTTAAAAACACGGTACCCAGTTTTGAGTTAACCAGTATTTACAAAGGCTTTTCCGATCATTTAATCCGCATGATCGCCGGCTTCCGCTATGAGGAGATGAACACCCAGGAAGCGCGCAATTACGGCGTAGGTGTTATCAACGGGTCCGGGCTATCGGCATTTCCCGCCATCAATGTTGCTGGCGGTTTACAAGACTTAACTGGAACCCCTCTCACATTCATTGACGACCATCATCGCGACATCTGGTCCGCGGCGATACAAGACGAATGGCAATTTGCCAAGGACTGGCACCTGACCACCGGTTTGCGCTTTGACCACTATTCCGACTTTGGCGGCACATTGAACCCCCGCGCTGCGTTGATCTGGAACATCAATTCTGAATTGACTGCTAAATTGCTCTATGGACAAGCTTACAGAGCGCCAAGCTTCGTAGAACAATATCAGCAAAACAGTCCGCTTTTCCTTGGTAACCCGTCTTTGAGCCCGGAAACCATCTCAACTACCGAGCTGGCATTCGATTATCGTCCAACGAAGAATCTGAGAACCGCGTTGAATTTGTACCATTATGAGATCCGCGATTTGATTAGCGGCCCGATTTCCGGCGCCGGCACGCTAACCGAGCGTAACACGTCAGGTCAAGACGGCTATGGCAGCGAGTTTGAATGGGATTGGAAATTTCACGCAGATTGGAATCTGCGCGGTAACTACGCTTGGCAATTTGCCCGTAGCGAAGCGACGCACACCCGGGTTAGCAATGTCCCCGAGCATCATGTTTACACCGCACTCGCCTGGAATTTTATGCCGAAATGGCAGATTCAAACCCAAATTAACTGGATAGGTCACCGCCTTAGCAGCCCGGAAGATACGCGAGTTTTAAAAGATTATGAAACGGTCGACCTAACTTTAAATGCGAAAAAACTGATGGGATATCTGGATCTGACGGCATCGGCTCGGAACCTGTTCGATAGCCACGGCAAGGAACCGGCTACCTCCAGTTATCCTTATAATTTGCCCATCGCCGGACAAACTTTTTATTTCGAGGCTGGTTTACACTTTTAGCTGCTTGCTTGCAGCGAATAATTCCGGTGGATGGCATCCAGAAGATAAGCAACGATCTTACGGCTCAACCAAGCTTCGCCAGCCGCGACTGCGTGGATCATTCTGTTGATATAGGCCGCCAGTGACTGACTATTCTGATAGCCCTTGGCGCCGGCCAACACGCAGTGCAGAATTTGCTCTTCATGCAAGTCATCGCCGATGATCACGATATTACTGGCAGGACTGGCCGCCAATAACAAGTTGGTATAGTCGGGCGTTTGGCTACCGCGCAACGCAAAATTCAGCAAAATGATGTTGGGTTGGAGCTGTTCGGCAGCATTAAGAGCTTGGATCTCATCCGAATAAAACGCAACATCCGCTTCCGCCATCAACATCAGTGGCTGGATTTGGTCGATGTTATCGATTACTTGTATTTTCATGATAAATCTTGCTGTCTGTTAGCTGACTGGCTTGCCACTTTGACCTCTGGAACTAATTTGTTAAATTCCTACGGCATTGCCCCTGACTATTGAATTCAGTTGGTAACATCGATAAATCCGTGTAATCCACGCTTGGAATCGACCGCCAGCCAACGCCTTAAGTATTGCAGCTCTTCGGTAGATTGCAATTCTTCAAGGCTTTTTTTATTTTTTAACAATCTGAACGCGGCTGAGAGCACTTTGTAATTCTCCCCTACTATGCCGGCTCGCCGTAAGCCCACGATGTTTAGCCGATAATGTTTCGCGGGCCGGCCACCTATCAGCATAAACGGGATCACGTCCATGTTAATCCCCGTAGTGCCTTGCACAATGGCATAAGCGCCGATCCGGCAAAATTGATGCACAACTACCGCCCCGCCCATAAACACGTTATGCCCCACCTCTACATGACCGCCAATCGCCACATTATTGGCAAAAATCGTTTTGTCACCAACCGCGCAATCATGGGCAACGTGGCTGTTGTTCATGAAATAGCAACCTGAACCGATCCTGGTAGCGCTGCCAGCTACTGTAGCCCTATGGGCGGTAAATCCTTCTCGAAACACGTTATTGTCCCCAATCTCTAGCCACGACTCGGTTTGCGCATCAAACCCCAAATCTTGAGGTAAGCCGCCTAGTACAGCGTGCGGGTGTAACACATTACCGTCGCCCATTTTGACATGCGCATGCACTACGGCATGCGCACCTATTCGACTATTCGCGCCAATTACCGCGCCCGCCTCTATCACCGCAAACGGGCCAACGCTGACATTTTCTCCAAGTATGGCGCCGGTTTCGATAAAAGCGGTGGGATGAATCGGTGTAGTCATGGTTAGCCTCTTGGATGATGTTGGTTGTGTAACGCCTTCAAGCGCTGTTGGGCAATATGCGTATAAATTTGGGTAGTGGATAAATCGGAGTGACCGAGCAATAGCTGCACGACTCGAAGGTCAGCACCATGGTTCAACAAATGCGTGGCAAACGCATGACGCAGCGTATGCGGGGACAAATGCTTGTCGATACCGGCTAGCGCGGCATAGCGTTTGATAATGTGCCAAAAAGCCTGTCTGGTCATAGAAGTGCCCCGGCTGGTAACAAACAAATAGTCGCTTTGCCTATTTCCCAAGATTGCTTGTCTGGCAGTATTCAGATAACGTTCGGCCCAATCCATGGCTTCTTCACCAACCGGCACCAGGCGTTCCTTGTCGCCTTTGCCGACGATGCGCACACAACCTTGCCGAAAATTAATTTGGCTAAACTTCAGTTCGACTAACTCGGACACCCTCAGCCCTGTGGCGTAAAGCATTTCAAGCATCGTTCTATCCCTGAAACCCAACTTGTCGGTAACTTCCGGAGCATTTAACAACAATTCGACGTCGGTTTCTGACAATGAATCCGGCAACGTGCGGCCAAGCTGTGGCGAGTCTATCAATTGGGTAGGATCGATATTAATCTTACCTTCGCGCAGCAAATAACCGTAAAAGCGCCGCAAACAAGAGACAATTCTGGCCGACGAACGGCTGGTTATACCTTGTTGCTGTCGGTTAGCCAAAAAACTCTTGATCGTCGTGTCGTCAACAGCGGTTATATCCTTATCCTTCAGCCACTTCGCAAACAATTTAAGATCGCTGCCGTAAGCCGATAGCGTATTGTCGCTTAATCCGAATTCCAGCCACAATGCGTTTAAGAATGCCTCTATGGTCTGCGCCGAATTCATTCCCTGTCCAATCCCAAACCACGCTCGTACTCGAGTAAACGGTGTTTAAGCGCCACAAACTCGCCGTCGCCCTGCCCCATAAAACCGCCGATGCCACGCTTTGCCACCACCCGATGACACGGGATAATCCCGGCATAAGGGTTATTTCGGCAAGCCCCCGCTATTGCTCTAGGTCCTGAACCCAGCGTTTCCGCCAACCCCGAATATGTTTCCACTTGCCCGACGGGAATAGCCAATAACGCACTCCAAACCGTATTAGCGTACACGCTACCCTGGCTTAGCAAGGTAACATGCAGTTCGGTTTGCATCGGGTTTAACAGATAACTTTGCACACTAACAGCCTGTGGTGACAAAGTCTTAGTTAAGTCTCCGCCAACGTGCCAAGATGCATCCGTAATGATTTCACCGGCCATGGTTAATATCAATTCCGCATTGAGTAGTGGCACGGCAAGCAGGGACTCTTCACCATCCGCAACATTTTGCCAAACGATATGTAAAGGCATCACATCTCTCTTTTGCTATCGGCAAAAAAAAAGGCAGCTGAGCAGGCCGCCTTTTCTCATTACCTGATTCGCTATAAACGAACCAGATTGCAGCGTATTAAGAAAGTTTCTCTTTGATACGTGCGGCTTTACCAGCCAAATCGCGCAGATAATAAAGTTTAGCGCGACGAACGTCACCGCGACGTTTTACTTCGATACTGCCAACTGATGGACTGTGAGTTTGGAAAACCCGCTCAACACCCACGCCATGCGAAATTTTTCTGACAGTAAATGCTGAATTCAAACCGCGATTACGTTTTGCAATCACAATGCCTTCAAAAGCCTGTAACCTTTCCCGCGTGCCTTCAGTTACTCTAACTTGCACCACGACAGTGTCGCCAGGTCCGAATTCCGGTACATCTTTTTTCAGCTGTTCAGCTTCCAATTCTTCAATAATTTTACTCATAACCACACCCTATTAAACAACTTCAGTTCTAAATTCTTTCAACAAAGCATCCTGCTCTGCGCTTAACGTTACTTTTTCAAGCATATCCGGCCGCCTCGACCAAGTCCGCCCCAACGCTTGTTTCATCCTCCACCGCTTGATGTCGGCGTGATTTCCGCCGAGCAACACATCAGGGACGTCGCCAATATCGCTATGCTCGGGTCGCGTGTAATGCGGGCAATCCAACAGTCCATCAAAATGCGAATCTTGTTTAGCAGATTCATCGTCACCAAGTACGCCAGGAATTAACCTGGTAACCGCGTCGATTACTATCAAGGCTGCCAGCTCGCCACCGCTGATGACATAATCGCCCAGCGACCATTCTTCGTCGCAAGCATGCTGGATAAAACGCTCGTCTATACCTTCATAACGACCGGATACGAGGATCAATTGATCGTAGCGACTCGCATCCAGCAACAACTCTTGACTAAGCAAACGACCCTGCGGACTCAAGCAAATTACTTTGCGGTTAACCAAGACATTATGCTGTTTGGCTGCATCCACTGCGTCGAGCAAAGGTTGGCATTTCATCACCATGCCCGGCCCGCCACCATAAGGTCTATCATCGACGGTCCGGTGTTTATCGAGCGTGTAATCGCGGGGATTCCAAACCGACAAACCGACCAAGCCTCGTTCAATCGCCCTGCCGGTTACTCCGTAACTAGCGGCATCGGATACCATCTCAGGGAAGAGACTGATAACATCAAAACGCATGCCTTTAGTTAAAAGTCCGGATCCCAATCGACGAGAATCAAGCCTTCGTCAAGATCAATTTTTAAAACAGTACTCTGCTGCAAAAACGGAATCAGACGCTCTAACTCCCCGTCAACTACGACCAAAACATCGTTAGCACCGGTTTCCAACAAATGATCAACTTTACCTAATTGGCAACCCTCTAGATTGCGTACTTCCAACCCAATCAGATCCGCCCAATAATATTCGCCATCGCTCGCTTTGGGTAATTGTTGCTTGCGAATCAAAATATCCGCGCCCATCAACCCTGCTGCGACATCTCTGTCAGTAATATCTTGCAACTCTGCGACGACCAAACTGCCTTGCCGCCGACCTCCAAGCAATTTAACTTCGTGGAAGTGGCTATTTTTTCGCAGAATCCATGGGGAATACTGCAATATGTTTTCACGGGGATCTGTGAAGGAATAGACTTTTACCCATCCTTTTACACCAAAAACGCCGGACACTTGGCCGACGTTCAAAAAATCCCCTTCTGACAAAGCTAAAATTAAGCGGCTGCTTTATCGGCGTCTTTAATCAATCTAGCGACGCGATCAGTAGGTTGCGCTCCATTGGCTTTCCAGTATTGGACTCGTTCGCTATCCAATACCAATCTTTGCTCACCACCGCGAGCTAAAGGATTGAAAAAACCTACGCGCTCAATGTAACGACCATCGCGACTGCTTCTGCTGTCGGTAACAACAACATGATAGAAAGGACGATTCTTAGCGCCGCCTCTGGACAAACGAATGCTTACCATTTGGATACCTTAAATAACATTGAATCAAAAAACTTAATCAAACTATTCTACGCGATTTTTACAATAAGTGAAGGACAAATTACGACAATCACATTCTCATGCCGCGCATATTGCTCTTCAAACCGCGCATCATGTTGGCGATATTCCCTTTGCTGAATTTTTTCATCATCTTTTCCATCATTTGATGCTGCTTCAACACACGATTTACAGCTTGCAAATCCAAGCCGCAACCATCGGCGATACGCTGCTTCCGACCGCCTTTAATCAGATCGGGAAAACGCCGCTCTTGTTTGGTCATTGAGTTGATTACGGCAATCTGATGCGCCAGATCTTTGTCGTTGACTTTATCCTTAATATCTTTGGGCACTCCGCCCATACCCGGCAGCTTATCCATCATCGCGCCAAGCCCGCCCATATTCTGCATTTGTTCAAGCTGCTCCTTCAGATCGTTCAAATCGAAGCTTTTGCCTTTTTGCAGCTTTTTGGCTAATTGCTCGGCCTTTTTTTTGTCGACATTTTGCTCGATATTCTCAATCAGCGACAACATGTCGCCCATACCGAGAATACGCGAAGCCAACCGATCAGGATAGAAAGGCTCTAAGGCATCGGTTTTTTCGCCGACACCGATAAACTTAATCGGCTTGCCGGTTATATGCCGAATGGAAAGCGCCGCTCCGCCTCGCGCGTCGCCGTCGGCCTTGGTCAGAATGACACCGGTCAATGGCAAGGCATCATGAAAAGCCTTGGCAGTGTTTGCAGCATCTTGACCGGTCATACTATCAACCACAAATAAGGTCTCAATCGGCTTGATTGCGGCGTGCAAAGCTTTGATCTCTGCCATCATCTCGTCATCGACATGCAAACGTCCGGCGGTGTCGACAATTACCACATCTAAAAATTGGCGCTTTGCTGCATCTATAGCCCTGTTGACAATATCGACAGGATTTTCGCTGACATCGCTTTCGAAAAATTTTAATCCAACATCGGCGGCCAACGTCTCCAATTGCTTAATCGCGGCAGGACGATAAACGTCAACACTCACCACGCCTACCTTTTTCTTTTTCTTTTCTTTTAGATGGCGACCTAATTTTGCCACCGTAGTCGTTTTACCCGCGCCCTGAAGACCTGCCATCAATACGATTGCCGGCGGATTAATGCGTAAATTCAGCTCTTCGTTAGCCGAACCCATCACTTTGACAAGTTCGGACTGCACCACTTTGATCATCGCCTGCCCAGGCGTCAAACTGGTTTGCACTTCCTGACCCAACGCGCGCTGAGTAACTTGATCGATAAAATCGGTCACCACCGGCAAAGCAACATCGGCTTCCAGCAAAGCCATTCTTACTTCGCGCATGGTGTCCTGGATATTGCTCTCGGTCAGACGACCTTGGCCTTTAATTTTTTTTAGTGTGCCACTGAGGCGATCAGATAAATTATCAAACATAGCTGCGTCTTTATTTTTCTAGGGTTCCGGCGGATGTCTGCCAACACAAACGGATTACAACAATTGGTCTGCTTAGTTTAACATAACCGAATCGCAACACCTTTTGATTATTCCCCTGCCATCGCCATGTACACCACACCCGTCGGCCTATTTTCGATATTAAGCTATGCGATTGCCGCAACATTGATCGTTAAAGAAATTTTTGGCGCCAAACAGCACCGGCTATCCATGCAACTGGCTTGGCTTGGCGCAGGCTTGCATTGCGCCTACACCGTCTTAAACGTACAAAACCATGACGGATTCAACTTCAGTTTTTTCAGTACCGCATCGCTGGCAGGCTTGGTTATTTGCCTTCTGCTGTTAATTGCCTCGCTGGACAAACCTGTGGCAAAACTGGGCGTGTTGATTTTTCCAGTCGCTGCAGCCATGCTGGCTTTAGATATTCATTATCCAGCTACGCCACGCCTGCTTGTGAACCACAACTGGCAGATGAGCACTCACATACTGACATCGATATTGGCATTCAGCCTTTTAAATATCGCTGCCTTACAAGCCATTTTATTGGCCGTTCAGGATCAACAATTGCGTCATCGCCACCCCAAACGCTTTATGTTGGCTTTACCACCTTTGCAAGCCATGGAATCACTGTTGTTTCAAATGATTGCAACGGGATTACTGTTTTTGACCGCGTCCTTGGTCACCGGCTTCTTTTTCGTAGAGGATTTATTTGCGCAGCATTTGGTTCATAAAACCGTACTATCGATACTGGCCTGGATAATTTTTTCCGCACTACTGTTCGGCAGGATTCGCTATGGCTGGCGTGGGCAAAGCGCAATTCAGTGGACCCTCATAGGCTTTACTTCATTATTATTAGCCTATTTCGGCAGTAAATTGGTTTTGGAATTGATATTGAAAAAAGTTTGACCCTTTAAAAATAGCCCGAGACCACGCAGCACCACATCCGCAGTTAAAATCCAGCGGAAACCAACGCAGCCTTCATGGTGAGAGCAACTTCCAGATCAGGCTTTTGAGCCAAAATATAATCCAGCATCATGATAGCCGCATCATAGATTCCTTGCTCCGTATACAAGTTAGCCAATTTTATTTGCGCCAACGTATCGCTGGGGAATTGACCGATGTAATTATTGTAGGCGTCTATAGCGACCATCACATCGCCATGCAGCCTTTGCATTTCCGCATATAAGGGTAAGTAGACGGGATTCAATTGCGACAAACACTGTAACGCTAAATTGGCGGTATGAGCGTCATCGCTATCGATACCGATATCCGCAATTCTTATCAGAGCCTGCTCTACCAACACACCACCACCGTCAACAATTTGTCGATATGCATCCAGCGCCTGGGCCGATGCGTGTTGCAATTCGGCCAAGTAACCAGTAATCAAATGGTGATACGGCTCAACCGCCTGCTGATCCTGATGCTTACTCAGACAAATCAGCAAATCACTCAATTCTTCGATTTTTTTATGCTTGAATAACAAGCCCGCCCTTTGCTTTAGACTTGAAAGATTTCCCTGGCTTTTGGCCTTCGCAAAATGCCGAGTATGTTTATCATGAACAATATCTAAGAAGCGTTTTTCAAAATCGGAAAATTGAGCCCGAACATCTACCGGCACCTCAGCAGCAGTAACTTTCCACAATCTTACGCGCCCAAAACTTCTGTCTTTTCGATATTGCTCCATTATCAAACCAAAATCCGGCACATCCGCATATTCCTGTTGCCTGGCCTTAACTCTTTCGACAGCGTCATCCAACAAACACATCAATTTTGCTGCACCTTCCCGATAGGCGTCATAGAAAACATTGCCAAGTTGCTTGGCTTCTTCAGCACTCCATGCCTCATCGTTAAATGCCTTCGTCAACTTTATAAAACTTCTGATACCAAAGCTTTTTACCAACTTGCTGTAATGCCTATGTTCTCGCTTAAACTTCTTCTCGATCTGATCCAGTCTTTTTTTATCCTTATAGTTTCCAATGACCCCATCGGCACTATACATCTCGTCGTTGATACGGCGCGCATTCTCCGCCAGACGGGCAATTCCTTTGATCTGAAATTGGGCGCGCCCCAACTCATCAAGAATTTGTTTGTGATATTTACTATGTTCAGCAGATTCGCTAACGCGCTCGGCTACGATTTCAGCCACATTAATGGAGCCACCCCCAAATTCAATTTCGGATATGGGTAAATACTCGATATTTTCGACTTTGGCAGAACCACCGGAAATATTGAAAATCCGACATCCCATGCCAGACAACTGTTTCGCCTGAAAACCCAGCGAGAGAATAGCCTGTGAAAAGTCGCAACTAGTAGGCGCCATAAATCCGGCATTTGTCTCTACTTGCAACGATGTCAAATTAAAGCGTGGCCCGGCCAGTTGCTCGTCGCTACCGGTGGCGTGAGTGAAGCCTTCCCTGGTGAAGCATAAGTCTACGCCGGCGAGCACCATTCTTTTGAAGCCAAAATGATACGCCACACTCAGCGCAGTATTGGTCACGGTCGGACCCGCACTGCCAATATTCGCTACATTCAGTGGCGACGGCCAAGGCAGTCGCGGACCAAGATAGAACCCAAGACCATGCCATTGGTTAACTAAAGTGGGGACAGCGTGGTAGGAATAGACAAAAATCGGCTTGCTGCTGAACTCAAGCATTTCCTTGCTGATATCAAAGCTCAGATCAGTCGGATCCACCGAAAACACAAAATCCGGCTCGATATTGGCTTGTAATAACTGGCGAGAAATTCTGGAAACCGCAAAAACCACAACGTCGTTCCGATGCGATCTGAGCCATGGTAAAACCTCATCAAGCGAGGGACCACCCGCCAAAATTAATACCGTCTTATCGACAAAGGCCTTTTCCAGCACTTTTGCCGGCCGTTGGTTATCGGCTAGGTTAATAATCTGTCTAGCAATAAACGCCTCGCTACCCAGCTCGACGCTAATTTGCCAATGCAGTTGCGATAGAACTTCCGTGATATGCCAACTTAGCTCTGCATACTCCTCTATATAATCGTCTTGCGCACAAATTGCATTGTAGGAGCGTACTGCGTTGATATACAAATAGTCGTTTATTTTGAAATTTTTAATAGCCTCCGGCCATTGCTCCAAACCAACACACAGAATCTTCTCATCCAAGCCATCAAGCAATTGGTTTTGTTTTAAAGCCTGCAAAACACCTTCCGGCTCAATGAAGAGGTAGCGCGTACCCTTTGGTAAAAACTTGCTTTGCAAGTATTTTGGCAATAACCCTGAATCCGTGCCGATAACCACATTAAGCGTATCTTCTGCAAACAGATCCTTACCAAACTTCGCGTCAAACAATACTCCAGCACTCACTCTATCGAAGCTGTTTCTATTCAGGTTGAAAAAATATTTTTCACCAAAATTATTTACGCTTATTGGCCCTAAGTCATATTGTCTCACCTGATCAAGTTCATCATCCATTTGCTACTTCTTGATTAAAGTTTACGGAATCTCACTAGCGATGTATCAGCTTAGCATTCCTTTATTCAAATACACCGTGAATTCAGACTAAATTCTGCGGCTACTTTTATTTCAATAGCTGCAATACGCCTTGGGTTACCTGATTAGCCTGAGCCAACATTGCCGTACCGGCCTGCTGCAGAATCTGACTGCGGCTTAAATTCGCAGTTTCGGCAGCGAAATCGGCGTCCATGATCCGCGAACGTGCAGAGCTTTGATTTTCAATAGAAGATTGCAGATTCGATATAGTGGTGGAAAACCGATTTTGAATTGCACCTAAATTCGAACGAAATGTATCGATTCTTCTGATTGCCGTATCAATAGCGTTGATTGCTGAGCGCACATTTCCCGAGGTAGCCGCTGATCCAATTGAATGCTTGTTTCCAAAAAGCGCGCTTAAACTTGTCACAGCCAGCAGATCGGATACGGTAACCGATATTTGATTGTCTGCCGCCGTGTTAGCGCCAATTTGAAAGTTCGCATTCTTTAAAGAACCGTTTAGAATTTTTTTGCCGTTGAATTCAGTGTTTTGAATAATCCTTTTAACCTCTGCACCCAATTGCTTAAATTCGGTATGAAGCTTTTGCCTATCTTCACCGCTAACAGCCGCTCTGTTGGCCGCCTGAATTGCTAAATCCCTCATCCTTTGCAACGTTTCAGTGATTGTACCCATCCCAGCTTCCGCAGTTTGCGCCATGGAGATACCGTCGTTGGCATTGCGCATAGCAACAGTCATACCGCGAATTTGCGATGTCATCCGGTCGGCAATCGCCAAACCGGCGGCATCGTCTTTAGCACTGTTGACTCTGAGACCTGATGATAAGCGCTCCATAGACATTTGCAGGCTATCGTTAGTCCGCGTCAGAAACTTCTGACTATTCAATGACGCGATGTTTGTATTGATGACCATTGATGATGGCATGATCGTTCTCCCGGTTGATACTAAATGGAATAGGCATTATTGCCGCCACTAAACATCAATCACTTTTCATGCCAATGTATAAAAATCCCTTTTAAATTCAATAATTAAAAAAATAATACGCTATTAGCATCATCAAGAACGGCTAAAACACACCCGATCAAAGGCCGTTTCGCCAATTAAACAGCCTTAAGCCAATTAGAACGACATTTTTTTGACTCGCCCCTCCGAAATACTTTACCTAGAAGAACCACATACCAAACGCCGCCAATAAAAATACAAAATATTAAATTAAATCAACAACATACATAAACACACATAACTTAAGGATCGCTATTTCAATATACGACAGGATTACAAAAACGTCGAAGAATGCTGCAAGCTGAAATCAGGCAAACAATTGAGAACCTTAGAAGAACACACGGAGGTGCGGCATTTCATTGCCGCCAGAACAACAATCAAGAAATTAAGGGGTATATCGATACGCTGAACAGCGTGTTGGAACGGGATGACCCGGGGGAAAACGGGGATAAGTCTGAATCAGATGACTTAGTAACTGTTATAAGCCTGCATTGCCTTGCGGCCGCGATCCAAGACTGATTGCTGAGCAGCCGAGAGCGACTTTTGCTCTTCGATATAAGAAATAAAAACCGCATCCTGCTCAAGCATCGACTGAGCTGCTTGCTTGACAAGTAGTTTTTTATGCTCGGGTAAGGACGCTACGCCCGCAAAAAACTGTTCTAAACAAACTTGCCTTTTATCCAAAATATCAGCCAGACCCTCCCATTCCGCCTTTAGTATGCACTCTTGGATATTGTCGGCAAAACCTTGTAATTGTTGCTGCCACTCCAAGAACTTAGGATCCGGGAAATCAAGAGACATCAGGCAATCGCATCCCAGGCTTCTTTGACGTCTTTCATCAATACAGTTACCTCGTTTAATATGTCCTCGCTGTTTTCACTGCTTGCCTGTAACAGCCGAAAGTTGATGTAATCGTACAATTGGCGAAGATTGACGGCAATTTCGCCACCCTGCTCTAGGTCAAGCACCTCATTCAGACCACCAACTATGCCAATTGCCTTGGATATATAGATACTTTTCGCTTCCATATCCCCGTGAGTAATTGCACCTTTAGCAGAATTGATTCGAGCCAAGAACCCTTCCATCAACATTTGAATCAGCCGATGGGGAGATTCCTCGCCAAAATTGCTGGAGGTATGGACCTCTGCGTATTGTCTAGCGCCTTTTCTATGAGCATCAACGTACATGGGAAAACCTCTTCATTACAATTTGCTGATCCAGTTACTTAGAAAAGAACCGGTTGATTTAAATTTACCTACATTGACGTCCATGGCTGTGAATTGTTTTTGCAAAGTCTTTTGCAAATTATCCAGCCTAACCTGCACGTCGGCTTTACGGCTATCCAAGGCTGACAATTGTTTTTTCAGCGATGTTTGCTGACTATCCAACGGCCCACCCGATTGCAATACGTTATCCAATTTTGAATAAAGCCGGGTCGCCACGCCATCAGACGACGAAAACACGTCACTTACAGATTGTAAACTGGCACTCAATGCGGTGTTAAGCTGCGTGCTATCCAATGACATCACGCCATCTTTATCTATTTTTATGCCGATCATGGCTAGCGAGTTATAGCTGCCCGTTGCTGAAGAAACCGGATTTGCCGAATCCTGCCTGACTTGAGAAGTCACGTAACGCAGGGTAGCATCGCCGATTAACGCACCATTTCCGGAACTACTACCGCCAGTACCTCCACCGTATTTGCCCAAATCTTTGGAAGTGGTATGTAACTTGTTGTACGCAGTGACGAAACTTGTCAGCGTTTTATTGACAGCCTCATTGTCCAAACTAACATCGACGTTTACTTTGGTACCCACTTGAGCAGATTTCAAATCTAAGGTCAGACCTTGGATGACATCGGTTATGGAATTGGTGCTTCGTGTCGCGGTTTGACCATCGACTTTGATAATAGCGTCGGTAGCCGTTGTCTGAGCGCTCAAGTTAGAAGAAAAAATTTGTGACAACCCTGACGTATCGGCGTTGTTACCATCGTCATCGGTACCCGTCACAGTAAATGCGTTGGCGAGTCCTGAATTTTTGGCTGTGAGGACTAACTTGGAAATCGTGCCGGTGCCGGTCGAGTTGTCGACGTTAACGATACTTGCGGTAACGGAGGTATTGCCGGAAGCGTTGTTGATAGCGTCCCTGATTCCCAGCAACGTGTTATTGCCCGAAGCAACCGTCACATTGAACGAAGCTCCGGCGGTGGTTGCGATAGTCAAAGATCCAGTTCCAACGGTGGCAGCCGAGTTGGCAAACTCCCCCGAAATAGATTTTTGCGCCTTCGCCAACTGGGTAACTTCGACGGCATAAGACCCGGCCACGGATCCTGCACCCGCCGCGACTTTTAGGATAGATTCGTCGGCAGACGCGGCTTTATGCGTTTTAAACAGATTCCCATCTTTAAGTTTGCTTACGACCGTCTGGAAATCGGACAACGCGCTTTTCAAGGTCCCCAACCCACTCAAGCGCGTATTCGTTGTGTCTTGTTGCCGCTGTATCGCATTCAGTGCCGGCTGACCTTCAGCTGTCACCAATTGCGACACGAGGGTGCCAATATCGATACCGCTACCAATACCCGTCGACGAAACTATGCTCATGACACTCTCCTCATCCGACTAACTTACTAAGCACGATCCTGAATCATAGAGCCTTGTTGGCCATCTAACTCCTGCATTCTTCTGATAAACGCCAGCATTTCTTCGGACGGAATTTGCCGTACGACATCACCCGTTTCACTATCAACGACTTTCACCACTAATTCCTTGGTTGAATCATCTACTTTGAATTGGAGATTACGGTTAACCGATTGGAGCAACGAATTTCCTTTATCCGCCGCTTTTTTTACCGAATCGAAAGAAGGCTTAACTTCATTCTGTTTGTCCTGATCTTGGTTCGAAACTGAAGAGGATACAGTCGAGTCATTTTGCAACGCGGAAACACCAGGGTTACGCTTGTCAGCATCGACCCTGGCTCCCGCAAATGATTTTTCATCCGTTTGCTTATCAGCTTTAGCAACAGTCACGGGAGATAGCTTTAACACATTTGAAATCTCACTGTTCATGACATTCACCTTATGCTTTTCGTATTAAACGGGAGGTTACGGTCCGCAACCCCCCAATCAAAACTACCTTAGCAAACTCAACACGGATTGACCGGACTGATTAGCCTGAGCCAGCATCGCTGTACCGGCTTGTTGCAATATTTGCGTTTTGCTCAAATTGGATGTCTCTGTGGCAAAATCGGCATCCAAGATACGGGATCTAGCGGCGCTTTGGTTTTCTATCGAAGACTGCAGATTGGCTACAGTAGTAGTGAACCTGTTTTGAATAGCACCCAAAGTTGACCTGAAAGTATCGATCTTTTTGATCGCACTATCAATAGCTGAAATTGCCGATCTCACTTTGGCGGAAGCCGCACCCGAGCCGATCGAATATCCCGCAGCGCCAAACAAGGCACTAAGACTGTTAACTTTTTCCAAGTTAGAAACAGTAACAGAGACTTGGTTGTCTGTCGTGGTATTGGCACCCACTTGGAAGTTAGCACCCGCCAATGAGCCGTTCAAGATTTTTTTACCGTTAAATTCGGTATTCTGAATAATCCTTTTAATCTCAAGGCCCAGTTGTTTAAATTCGGTTTGAAGTTTGTCCCGGTCGGAACCACTCACCGCAGCCCTGTTGGCCGCTTGAACCGCAAGGTCACGCATACGTTGCAATGTATCGGTAATAGCTCCCATCCCGGATTCAGCTGTTTGCGCCATCGAAATGCCGTCGTTGGCGTTTCTCACTGCTACGGTCATACCGCGAATTTGCGATGTCATTTTATCGCTGATGGCTAAACCTGCTGCGTCGTCTTTTGCAGAGTTAATCCGCAAACCCGAAGACAAACGCTCCATTGATGTCGCCAGTGAATCGTTGGTTTTATTTAAAAAACGTTGACTGTTCAACGAATTGACGTTTGTGTTGATTACCATTGCCATGATGTTACCCTCCAAATTTCGAGAACGTTCAGCGCTTCGAAGATTTTGTGTTGTGTTGAATTAAAAAGATTTGTTTCAAACTCGAATGATGTATCGGCCCGAATTTGGAGAACTTTAACCCTCTCATTCAGAAATACTTGGCGAATTCGCCCTGTGCCCTTAGAAAATCGGCTTCGCGTCCTATGTCCAACCAATAGTCATTGACCGGAAACATAGAGACTATCTCGCCTGCAGCCACTTGCTGGTTTAATAAGGTCGGCATATCCAGCTTTTTCTGGGCTGAGATGCTATTAATCAAACTGTGATCCAGCACATAAATTCCCGCGTTGGCCAAGCAGCTTTGCAAGGGTTTTTCTTCAATCCCCACCACTCTTTGCTGCTCCAATCTCACGACACCGTAAGGAATTTGATACTCGTATTGGCGTACGCACAAGGTAGCGATCGCTTGCTGTTCGTTGTGATAGGCCAACAATCTGGAAAAGTCGATCTGGGTCAGAATATCGCCATTCATCACAATCAACGGCACATCCGGCAAATTGTCCGGCATTAAACCGATTGCGCCGGCAGTCCCCATCGGTTCGGTCTCATCAATATAGTCGATCTTAATTCCCCAACGTCCGCCATCGCCAAAGTAGTCTTTGATTTGCTGCGCTCGGTAATGCACGGCTATATAAAACTGTCGAAACCCTGACTTAACGAAATTCTCAATGATGGTTTCCAAAATCGGCTTGCCGCCGATTTCTAACAGCGGCTTGGGACATTCGTCCGTATAGGGCCGCAAACGAGTACCGAAGCCACCCGCCATCAAAAACACCGGATTGGGGAATGCCGGCTGCTTATACAGCGCCTGCAACGACTCCAGGCGCACCACCCGGCCTTGTTCATCGACAACCGGCAATTGGTAGAGATGATGCCCCTCCATCATGGCAATCAACTGGGTCTTACTGTCATTTAAAGCGGCAACTTTCGGCCGCTTATTCATCACCTCGAAAACCGGATGTTCCAGGGATAAGCCGCGAATCAAGGCGCGACGAATATCACCATCCGTCACCACACCCAGCAATTTTTCTTGGTCGTCCACGACCAACGCAATCTGCAAGGCCGCGCGATCAATCACCTCAATGGTTGCTCGCAACGTCGCTTCCGGGCGAATCAATACCTGCTGCCAATGCTGTTTCATTTATCAATCCTGTTGCAAATTCTGTATGTGCGAACGCGGCGGATAGACGATCTGCTTGCAACCGACATCGCGCGTCACCACGCTGCCCGCGCCCACCACGCTGCCGGAACCGATACGTAGGCCTTGAATGATGGTAGCGCCGGTGCCGATGTGCACCTTGTCGCCCAATTCCACCCCGCCACTCAGCACCGCACCGGGTGCAATATGCGCATCGCGACCAATACGGCAATCGTGCTCGACAATCGCTCCGCTATTAATTATGCAGTTTTCAGCAATTTGCGTGCCTGTCTGAATAATGGCGCCCGCCATGACCTGCACGCCGTCGGCCAGTTGTACGTCGCTTGCTGTAAACGCGCGAGGGTCGACCACGGTTTTAAACCTGTAACCTTGCGCCAGAAAGCGCTGGTACAAGTTCGCGCGCAAGCCGCCATCGCGCGGCAGAGAACCAATGCCGTTGAGTAACGCGATACCATCCGCTGCATAAGCCCGTATTGCCGAGTCGTCGCCCAATACCCTGACTCCGAAGTGCTCGCTTCCGGGCAGTCGGTGAGGATCGGTGATGCCCAATATCTCAATCTCCAACCGCCGTAACATGTCGAGCAGCACCCGCGCATGTCCGCCGCTTCCCAGCAAAATGACCGGCGTACTCATTCGATCAAGTCATCCACGTCATAATGACGACGACTGGTTTGGCCAAGCAATCGCCAATATTCCATCGGACTTAGACCTGTTCCCGGCCGCTTGGTCGTCAAATTTTCGGCACTAAATGTTTCACCTGCAGCAATCGGCTGCATTGCAACTAAACTCTTTCGAGCTATCGCGCGATTTTGTAGCTCCACGACTTGCGGCATTTTGTTTGGGCGGCCGAGCGCTTGTTCGATCGCGCGAATATCATGCACCATTTGCTTTAATTCAGCGGGCTCAAGTGACACTTGGTGATCAGGGCCTTTTTGATTTCGGTCCAAGGTGAAATGTTTTTCTATTAATACCGCGCCCCGCGCCACGGCGGCAATCGGCACGACCAGCCCTTCGGTGTGATCCGAATAACCGACCGGCAGGCAAAAAGCCTGCTGCAACACGTCCATCGCCCGCAAATTTACATCCTTCATCGGTGTCGGATATTCGCTGGTGCAATGCAGCAAGGTGATTTTTTCATGTAAAACCGCTTGCCCCGCTTCCGAACTGTAGGCTTGTTGAAATGCCGCCAAAGACGGTTGCTTCCCACCCAACAAGCCAAACGCCAAAACCCCCAGCGCGGTTTCCACCTCACCTAGCGTAGCCATGCCGGTAGAGACAATGATGTCCTTGCCGGTTTGGGCGTGGGCCAGCAAAAACGGACCATTGGTAATCTCACCCGACGGGATTTTCAGTTTGCATAGACCAAGCTCGTCCACCAAAAACGCCAAACTATCGAAATCAAATGCGGTCGACAAAAACTCAATACCTTGGCTTTGGCAATAATCACGCAACTGAAAATGAAATTCATATTTCAACTCCAGCTTGCGCAGCATATCCAACTGGCTCTCGGCCGCGCCTGTCGTGTGTTTTTGATATTCCGCCTTGCTCGCGGACTGGGTGACCAGTTTTTCGGCTTTAAAGGTCTGGAACTTCACGGCATCGGCACCCGCCGCCACAGCGGCATCGACCAGTTGCATCGCGGTTTGCAAGCTGCCGTTATGGTTAACCCCCGCCTCGGCAATGATGAACACACTCATTCAAGCACCTCTAAATCGAAAAAACGCTTCTTCAGCAGCCCATTCATCGACGTATGTTTCAGTAACTCTTTGATCTTCAATGATGCACCGCCTCGCCCGTAGGGATTTTCAACCTGCGCCAAGGTATCAGTAAACGCCCCGGAAAATACCGTGTGCAAAGCAGCCCGGATCGCATCGGCCTGCGGCTGGCAATGCAATACGCTATCCGCACAAATCCGTCCCAGCTGGCGATCACCGATATTCACGGTGGCCACATGAAAAGCCGGCGCTTCTATGATACCGCTGGACGAATTGCCGACTACCGCATCGACCAACTTCAGGGTCGACAAATAACGCAGAGAACCCAGGGAAACATAGCTACTTACTCGGCGGGAATGGCGTCGTCGATACTCCTCTATCATGCTGGCGATAACCCGGCCATCGGCATCGGCATTGGCATGAGTAAATATGATATGCACATCGTCAAACTCATCCAAAGCCTGCAGCAGCTGGGCAAACTGCTCGGCCGCCGTCGCCGCTTCCAAAGTCACCGGGTGAAAGGTGACCAACAGGTTGCGTGTCCCAAACTTGAAATCCAGCGCTTGTTCCAGCTCAGCTTTGTCCAGCAATGGCAACTTATAAACGCTATCCAACCCCGGTGCGCCAACGTTGAACACCCGGTCCGGTTGTTCGCCGAGTTGAATCACCCGCTGCCGATAAATTTCGGTTGACGTGAAATGCAGATGAGCCATCTTGCTGATAGCATGGCGAATCGCGTCGTCGACCACGCCTTCGGTGAGTTCGCCGCCATGAATATGGGCAATTGGGATGCGTAAATTCATCGCCGCTTGCGCCGCCGCGAATATCTCGAATCGATCGCCGAGCACCACAACGATATCCGGTTGTAAATCGTCTAAGGCATCGGCGAAACCGATCAAGCCCAAACCCATGGCCTTGCTGATGCCCACCGGCGTATCCGACGACAACAACATCTCCACCTTGCGGTTGATCGTGAAGCCGTCGGCGGCAATTTGCTGCCAAGTCAAACCGAACTCCGGCGACAAATGCATGCCGGTCACGACTAACTGTAATTCTAGGTCCGGGTCCGCTTGAATTTCCTTCAGTAACCAATACAGCAAACCGTACTCAGCGCGTGAGCCGGTGACAACACAGATTTTGCGCGGCGCGCCAGCCATCACGAAACCACACTGCTGGGCACATTGACCAGCCGCTCGGCCAGCCGGCGCGATTGCAGCAGATTATCGCGCTGGCAATGTTGGTACATCGGCAAATCAGACATCAGCTCCCACAGCGGCCGAGTCATCACCCCGCGAGCATTACTAAATTCCAGAAAGGCGTCGCGCTGCGTAATGTCATCAAGCAACAAGGCGTTGAGCCAGTAATTGGCATCAGTTCCGGCAGGTTCTTCGACGAAGTGCGCGCCGCTGATTTGCGCCCAATCCAAATAGCGTCGTGCCAATCCACGTTTAAGTTCGACAAATCTCGGCAATTGCTCGAGTTGCGCCAGCCCCAGGGCGGCATTCAAATTCGGCATCCGGTAGTTGTAACCGATTTGGTCGTGTTCGAATTTCCAGGCATGCGGTAATTTAGCCGTGGTCGTCAGGTGTTTGGCCCGACGCGCCAGTTCCTCGTTGTCGGTCAAAATCATGCCGCCGCCGCCCGTGGTGATGATCTTGTTACCGTTGAAGCTAAGCACCCCAAGTTTGCCGAAAGTGCCGCAATGCTGGCCATTGAGTCGGCTACCCAACGCTTCCGCGGCATCTTCCACCAACGGCATGCCGAAGTCGTCGCATACTCGAATCAACCCAGCCAGATTGCAAGGATGGCCGAAGGTATGCATCGGCAAACAGGCGGCGATGCGCTTGCCGCTGGTTTTGTTGTAAACGCCATCATCGCGGCGTTCGCCGAATCGATCCAAAAACTCCGCCAAGGCCAGCGGCGACAAACCCAGCGTTGCCGCATCAACGTCCACAAACACCGGCTCGGCACCGCAGTAATGAATCGCATTGCAGGTGGCGACAAAAGTCACCGCTTGAGTAATCACTTCTTCGCCGGGCTGAACGCCGGCCAGCAACAGGGCAACGTGCAGCGCGGCGGTGCCGTTGACGGTGGCTATCGCATGCTTGGCACCGGTGTATTCGGCAATTTTGCTTTCGAATTCGGTGACATAGGGCCCGACGCTGGACACGAAGGTACTGTCGATCACATCCAACAGATACTGTTTTTCGTTACCGGCGAAGCGCGGTTCGTGCAAGGGGATGAATTGTTCGGTTTGATAGATCTCCCGGACCAAGCGGATAAAGCTGTCAAACATTGTAAATATCCGCTTTGTATCGTTTCAGATTATCCGGCTTGGTAAACCAGGCCACGGTGCGTTGCAGACCTTCCTCTAAAGTCACTTGCGGGGCAAAACCGGTCAGTTGTTTGATCTTGCTGTTGTCGCACCACAAGCGGTTCACTTCGGACTTCTCCGGCCGCAACCTTTGCTCGTCCACCAAAAATTCGACATCGCTGGCCATGATGCTTTTGATCAGATTCAGCGTTTCGCCGACAGAAATTTCGAAATTGGAGCCGATATTCACGGTCTCGCCGATGGCTTGCGCCGACTCGGCCAACGCGATAAAACCCCGGCAAGTGTCTTCTACATAATTAAAATCGCGCGTCGGCGCGACATCACCCAGTTGAATCTGTTTTTTACCGGCGGCAATTTGCGTAATGATGGTCGGAATCACCGCGCGCGCCGATTGCCGGGGACCATAGGTATTGAAGGGTCGTGCAATGGTGACAGGCATATTGAAGGCATTGAAAAAACTCATCGCCATCGCATCGGCGGCAATTTTCGACGCACTATACGGAGACTGCGGCTGCAGCGGGTGCTTTTCGTCAATAGGCACGTATTGCGCGGTGCCGTACACTTCACTGGTTGAGGTATGAATTAGGCGTTTAACGCCATTATCCCGAGCGGCCTGACAGATGTTCAGCGTGCCGCGAATGTTGGTCTCGACATAGCTGTCCGGCGCCTGATAGGAATACGGGATGGCAATTAATGCCGCCAAATGAAACACAACATCAATATCCCGACAAGCAATCCGGCAAAACTGCGGATCACGGACATCGCCGCAGATCACCTCTATCTCATTTTTACAGGCCGCCTCCTCCAGCCAACCCCAACTATTAAAAGAGTTGTATTGGGTGAGTGCACGCACCTGAAAGCCGCGCGCCGCAAGCATTTCCACCAGATGCGAGCCGATAAAACCGTCGGCGCCGGTGACTAAAACCTTGTTCATACCAATCCTTGTTTAATGTACGCCTCAGCGATGGCCCAATCTTCTTCGGTATCTATGTCCAAACTTTGGATCGCATTCATCACCAGCGGCACCGTCTTTGGCGGGTAAAACGATTTGCGCTCCAGCAAGTAATCGGTCTTGCATAAGTACATTGCGCCATTCGGCGTCAGCAGCGGCTGGCTTTGTTGACGCGACGTCTGGGTGGGTTTTTGTTTATCCAAGGGCTGCATAAAGCCGCTCTCAAGGCGAAACAATGTAGTCAAGTCGCGGTGGATTTCCTTACAACCCACCACGGCCTCCGCTTGTCCTAACTGTAGAATCGACCAAGCCTGACGAATTATAGCCGGGGAACGAAATGGCGAAGTGGGTTGCAACCACATCAGCCAATCGGGTAGGTAACCGTAGGTGTGTAGAAACCAATCAAGAGCGTGCTCCGCCACTTGAATGGCGGAAGCAGTATCCGTGGAAAAATCTGCCGGTCGCAAGAACGGCGCCGACAAACCTATTTGCTCGGCTACGTCTGCATAATTTGCGGAATCGGTCGATAGAATGGCAAGGCAATCGGATAAATTCGCTTCCGATAGTGCCGTGGCAGTCCACGATAGTAATGGCTTACCGCCAAGCAACTTGATATTTTTGTCGGTTACTCCCTTAGAACCACTACGTGCAGGAATAACGATGAGTGTGTTAATTTGCATAGCCGTGTTTTAATTTGTCCAGGAAAACTAAAATTCCCTACAAGGATAGACTTATCTGCTTTAGCCTGCGGCGCCACATCCGGCTCCATCAAAATTGGATTTGATACACCACAGTTATGACTTCGCGACCCTTACGCGCGGCGATATTCATGCCCCGCGCCAATTCATTCTACATATCTTTACTATTCGGTTTAAAAAGAGGACTGGAACAACACCACGTCGAGGTCTTTGCCTCCGCCGGTCATTATGACGAACCCTGCCTGTTGGAATTTTGCCATCAATTCAAACCCGACCTGATTTTTGAAATGAATCGTGCCCGCAGCGCCTTACCCAATCTGCCGGCCCACATTAAGCATATCGCCTGGATTGTTGACACCCTGGGTCATACCGTAGATTACTACCATGGCAGCGACATAACCTATTTTTTCGGCGGCAATTGGAAGCGGGCGTTTACTGCTGACGGTGGCCTGATTGACTGGTTGCCGCCGGGCACTTGCGAAATTAGTTATAACTTTCAACCACAACAACCACTCTCGGATTTTTCGTTTGTCGGCCATATTCCAAAACCCTGGACCGAAGAAGAGTTGTCGCGAGAAATTTGCCGACATCAGCAAGAACTCATCAATTTCGGCAGGCTGCACGACGAACTGATCGAGTATTGGCAAAACATCAGTTTCGAAAACTTTGAAAACGTAACCTATCTTAATTCTGCCTACCAATTGATCGAAGAACGTTACGGCCATGCGGTTGAGATCGCCGACCAAAGGCTGCGTTACGATCTGGGCTGTCGCATGATCAGACTACGAAATCGTCATCAGTTGATGTCGCTAGTCCTGGAAAATTCAACGTCAGTGAGAATTTACGGCTCGGAAAATTGGACGGACTGGCCACAATACCGCCCGCACTATCATCACTTTGTCGATCACAGTCATGAGTTAAAGCAGATTTATCAGTCCACCAAATTGAATCTGCACGAAGGTGTTGGCCCGCATTTTCGGGTATTTGATGCGATGTCGGCCGGTGGTTTGATGTTCGTTAAACGAACGCCCGACGATAAAGCCGAAGGCGGCATCCTGGAAATCTTTGATCCCTTCGAACACTACGTACCGTTTTCGGAACACGATTTTACCGAGCACGCTGACAAATACCTGCATGACGCTCCCGCGCGGCAAAGAATCGTCAATAATGCCGCCAAACAAATCCAGGCCCATCACACTTGGACGCACCGAGCCAGTAAGATCATTAAGGATTATCACCGTGTGCGCTAATTCCGTACTAACCGGGCAATGGGACATGGCCGAGTTTTACGCCGAACATGTGCACAGTCATATACACGCTGATCCGCAGCAGACTTTGCAAAAGTATCGGCGCAGGATTCACTCCGAACTTGCAAAATTCGGCATGTCTATCGAACAACTCCGCGACAAAACCGTCCTTGATATCGGTTCGGGCTGGCAGGCCATCGTATTCCAAGAGTTGGGCTGCCGGCAGGTTTACCACCTGGACATCAATGCCAAACATGTCGAATTTTTAAATAGTTACCTAGCCAGACACGGCATAAGGAATGTTACCAGTGAACAAACCGACATCAGCCGTTCACTCGGTTCCGCACAAAACATTGATTTGGCCTTCGTGGCAGGGGTGTACCACCACCTGGCGGACCGCGAAGGGTTTCTGCGCCACCTTCTCCCCAAGATGGCAAAAAACAGCGACATTTTATTTCGAGTTTATCGAGCCGGTACCTGGAGCCGCTGGCTAGTAGCAATTTTAAGAACGGCCAGTGTCGGCCGTTTAGCGCCTGAAGATTTGCTGAGCGCTTACGGGCTCTTGCACCCTTTCGGACACGATAATCAATTTATTGGAGACTTGATCGATGATCTCCTTACCCCGGAATGGCTCGCATTCCGCCCACAACAGTTTAACGCCGACGCCCTAACACTCGCGATAACAAGCCAGTGTTTCGGGCCTGAGTTCGACTTCGATTTTTCGGAGCAGGACGAAAACTTTCGGGTGAAATGGCATCTAGAGAATCCGGCCGCCACCAAACTTGATCACACGATGATCGAAACAGGCCGCGCCCATTCAGAAGCGGCTGTTACTAGCGAATCCAAAATCGCAGATTTGGCCGACAAATTGGCCAGTTTTATGGACAGTCTCAGTAACTACGCCAAGCGCGACGCTGCGACTGTACTCGTAGCCTTGTATTTTTTGGTTAGAAATCACAACAGTACTGATGCATTTCGCGGCGAAATCGCCACCGCCACCAGCAACCCCAACCTGGAGGATTGGCGTATCGCGCAACTACATGCATCCATCACCCACTTCCAAGACTGGCTAAACCGATGAACATACTGGGTATTACTTCCGGCAGCGAAAGCGGTGCTTGCCTGTTTCAAAACGGCCGTATGGTGCTAGCGGTGAGTGAAGAACGCTTGACTCGTAAGAAATTTGACGATCACTTTCCCGCCCTATCGATTACCTGGATACTTCAGGAGAGTGGCTTATCGCATACCGACATTGACTTGATCTGTTACGGCTTTAGCCTGACATTTGCTGATGCTCAGGCCGAGCAAGCCTACATCGACAACTTATTGTCGACGGAAACGCTTGGGGACGAAACCAGCCGCGCCATCATCGAACAACGCATCAACACCGAGCGGCAAATCGATAAAACCAAACGCCAGGCATTTTTCACCGAGATTCGTGACCTGTTTCCGGATACACCGATTTACAACTGTAGCCACCATCAATCACACCAAGCAGCGGCTTTTGCCCCCTCTCCGTTTGCTGACGCCCTTGTGGTTACTGCCGATGGCCGCGGCGACTTCAAATCACTGACGATTAGCCGCGCCGACCGCAGCAACGGTATCGAAGAGCTGTATGTCAGCCCCAGTTGGCGCAGCCTGGGTTATTTTTACGGGCGTATCACCCATTTGTGCGGCTTCAGCGCCAATCGCCATGAGGGCAAAGTCACCGGCTTGGCCGCTTTAGGCAACCCACAAGCCGCGCGAGACTTTATCGGGCAGATCATTCGTCTGGAGGATGAGGTCATTTGTCCGGCGTTCGGCGAACTCTACACGCCGTTTTTCAGTAATTATTCGGCGGCATTGACCGAACAAGCTTCGCGCTTTAAGCGCGACGATCTGGCCGCCGCCGCGCAGCAACAGCTAGAGAATATCGTCTGCCACTTGATTGAAACACATGTCAAATCCACCGGTTTGAAGCACATCTGCTTGGCAGGCGGCGTCTTTGCCAACGTCAAGTTGAACCAGAAAATCCGCCAGCTCGACTGTGTCGACGAATTGTTCGTCTACCCAGCCATGAGCGATGCCGGCATCTGTGCCGGCAGCGTTTATCACTATTTGTTAACTAAGGCCGAAGCTCCGGCCTTGCTTGATCATGTCTATCTGGGACCCAAGTGCGAATTGTCGACCGATTCCAATGTCTGGCTCAAACATGGCATTCGCGCCGTGGTAGAAGTCAATGCAATCGAAAAACTGACAAGCATTTTGCAGAAACAGGCTATCGTCGGCATCGTATCGGGTCGCAGCGAATTCGGCCCGCGGGCTTTGGGTCATAGGAGTATTCTGGCTTCGGCCTGCGATAGAAATATCACTGCCCAGATCAATCTTAAATTGCAACGCGATGATTTCATGCCTTTTGCACCCAGCATCGCGGAAGATTTAGCCGACCGATGCCTAAAAAATTATCAGAACACCTGTTTATCCGCTGAATTTATGACTTTGAGTTTTCCAGTGACAGATGAATTCAGATTAAATTCGCCCGCAGCAATTCATGTAGACCAAACCGTCAGACCACAAATCGTGACCCGTAAAGCCAACCCATTTTTTTATGATTTGTTGATGGCCTGGCACAAAAGAACAGGTGGATTATGCCTATTGAATACGTCTTTCAATATGCACGAAGACCCCATCGTTAATAGTGCCGAAGACATCATCAAAGCGCTCGAACATGGCGCCGTTGATTGGGTATTTAGTCCACCCAATCTGTTTTTGAGTCACTCTTAAAACAGTATGAAATGAACAAACCGGCAACATTCTCGGATTTGCAAAATACGGCCGAGCATCATCATTGCATACACCCCTGGGCAGATCTCTGGATCAATGCCGCAGGGCACGTCACCTGCTGTCCGCAAAACCGTAGCCGCTTCGGAAATATTCATCAACACAGTATTGCGCAACTCTGGAATTCTGGCGCCGCACAAACTGTTCGACGGCTGATAGCGGAGGGGGATTACATAGCCGCCGGCTGCGAAATAGAATGTCCCTATTTGCGTGGCCGTAAAGACGGACCGGATAAGCCGCCGCCAGCTAACGAATTGATTAACTTGGACTTTGAACTGCCCGCCACAGACTCTGCCCTAAATCGAAATATCGCCGCGGTCATCGGCGAATACAGCAACAAGGCGCAAGTGCTGTCCGGCTTGCCAATCTATGTCGACACCCAGCCGGTATTACGCTGCAATGCCGACTGCATCATGTGTCCGCAACCACACATGAGCGACATGCGGCATTCGGAGGAAATATTGCAAAAACTGGAAATACTGCGACCAACAGCCAAGGTATTCCGCTGGCAAGGTGGCGAGGTATTCAGCAGCAAGAGCTTTTTCAATTATCTGCGTCAATTCGACACGACCGACAATCCCGATCTCGTCAAATATGTGATCACCAACGGCAGCCTGCTGACCGAGGAGCGAATTGCCGCGCTGACCGAGCATGACAATCCGGTGTTTTTTCTGCTGTCGATAGACGGCGTTCAGCAATCGACATTCGAAAAAATACGGCTAGGGCTGAGTTACCGGCAAGTGATGGCGACATTGCACTTTTTGGCATCGGCTCAAGCGACTAATCGGAGCGGCCGTAAACTGGTCCGTTGGAACTATGTGGTGATGAACAGCACCTTGGCTGAGATGCGTACCGCCATAGATCTGGCAGATGTCTTAAAAGTTGACTTGAATTTTGCTGCGCTGCAAGGCGATTACCCCGAGGAAAACATTTTCCGCTATCCGTTGCACGATATTGATACTTTGCTGGATAGATTTGCCGAGCTCGCAGCTTACAGCAACAACAAATCCATTCAGGTAGATGGGCTTTCAGGGCTAATTTACCGGCTAAAACAATACCTTTTAGAGCCGCCCGGCTAATAACTTTCCGAAAGGCGATTCAATTCTTCCTTCAGACTGAATTTGGGTGAGAACTGCCAGGTCCGAGACTCAAGCCGAATTCGCCCGATATCCTGCACCACACCGTGCACAGCGTAATCGATACGCGAGTTGGACTTAAAACTAGATACTACCAAGGCCGCCAACTCTTCGGCGGTGTATGACTCATCCGACCACAATTCGAAACACCGCTGCCTATGTCCTGATGTTTGCAACAACATAACAATATCCAAAATCGAATCGATGACATCCTGGATGTGAGTGAAATGAAAGCGGGTTTGGTTATTCAACACTCTTACCGCCTGATTTTGCTTGGCGCGCTTTACAAACGTCGGCAACAACTTGTTGACGTGATCGCGCTTTCCACCGTAAACATCCGACAGCCGGCAAATCGCTAACGGCATCTCGTAGCTATTGGCGAACGCCAACAGCAATTGCTCGGCAGATTTTTTGGATATTGCATAGATATGATCGACATTGACCTGAGTGTCGTCCAACGTATCGTAGTAACTAACTTCGCGGGTGCTAAGATAGATAATCAAAGGCTTGTGAGCCGCTCCGGCGAGTAATTCTATTAAGTTAGTAGTCGCCAGAACCGTGGAGTTGACGCATTCCATTGGGTTGGCTCGTGCATCGCTAACCCGTGATACGCCGGCAGCATGCACCACAATGTCTATATCGGTCAGTAACGGCGCTAAGCCACTCCTGTCCAGTAAATCCAAATGATGATACCGAATACCTAGCGTGGCAAACTCGCCGGCCGTGTCAGCATGCGGCATCATTCTGTCTACGCCCGCAACCCGATAGCCTGCTTTCGCCAACGCGATAGCCAGTTCACTGCCGACGAAGCCGCAGATTCCGGTAATGAAATAATTAACGGCCACCGGCAAACTCCCTGACTGACGCAATCACATAATCGCATTGCGCATCGTCCAGAAATGGATGTATCGGCAATGACAACACTTCGCGGGCCACCCTCTCGGTCATGGGCAGGGAAACCGGTGCCAGCCGCAAATGCGGATTTAGGTGTAAGGGCTGCGGCCAATGAACGAAGCATTCTATGTGCCGTGATTGCAAATGTCTGATCAATCCAGCCCGATCCCGGCAAAGTAGCGGATAAGCGCTGAACACATCAAAATACCCACTGGACTGACAGGAAACCGGCAAATCCACACCACGGCAATCGCTAAGCCCGGCATGGTAGCGAGCAGCTATCTGCCGACGTCTATCGATATCATCCGCAAAATACCGCAAATTCACATTCAACAAGGCGGCTTGCAGATTATCCAACCGGGAATTGAAACCAAATGTCATCAAATCCTTGTTTTCATTCTGGCCGTGGTTGCGCAGTATCCGGATTTTCTCCGCCAGTAACGGATCGTTAGTGATCACCAACCCTCCGTCTCCGTAACAATGCAGGTTTTTCATCGGATGCAAACTAAAGGCGCCCAATTTGCCGAAACTACCGGCATACCGACCATCAATATGCGCTCCCAGCGCTTGGGCTGCGTCTTCAACCACCGGCACCCCATATTGTTCGGCTATTGCCAATATAGCCGGCATATCGCAGCAACGGCCATTCATGTGCACAGGAATGATCGCCTTGGTAGCTGGCGTAATTGCCGCCTGTAAAACGTCGGGCGCGAGATTAAAGTCCTGGCCGATATCGATAAGCACCGGCTTGGCACCGCAATGCACGATAGCCGCCAGTGTTGCCACAAAAGTATGCGCAACGGTTATCACTTCGTCGCCGGCACCAATACCCAAGGCTTTCAACGCCAAAAACAATGCGTCGGTACCACTATTGACGCCTATCGCAAACTTCACCGCCAGTTTATCGGCGATGGCCGTCTCGAACGCTCTTACGTCATCTCGCAAAATATAGTTTGCGGAATGCCCTACCGACTCGAAAGCGGCTGTCAGCAATTGTCGGCGTTCGGCAAACTCCTGCTGTAGGCCGACGAAGGGAACAGCACTAACGTGATATTCCTGTAAATTGTTTTTTGAATAATCTATTAACACGCGGTGGCGATTCAAATTAAAAAATTAATAACTAGTCCGGACGTACTACAACGCTTGAATATGTTCGAGAATCTGCTCGGCGCGGACGCCCCAAGTATGATGGTTTTTAATAAGTTCCAGCGTTTGTTTTTGCGCCTGACTGCCTTGATAGCGGATACTTTTCAATTGCTGGTAAACATCGTCAAAATCCAGCCATTTAAACTCGTAATAATGAAATTGCGGTGTAAAAAAATCCGAAAGTCCGCGAGTATAAATTGCTCTTCCGGGATTATAGCTATCGTACTTATCGCCATCGCGATAGTCATACCACATCAACAATCCGCCCGAAGCCATGCAATCGATAGCACGAAAATGAAAGGAAATCCCATCGTGCAAATTGATATTAGATTTTTGATGAACTCTGTTGAGTTCCAACGGATTCTCTATAAAACGGCGATAATACTGCCGGTACTTACTCCACACACGCCAGTTCTGACTACCGTAAATAGCAATTGACTCGGAATATCGCAATGCAAAATCGATCAATTCGGTACGATTACTCATGCGTTTTATGCGAATTAGTAGATCGTAATAAATATCATCACTCAGCGCGCACGAATACCCCAGCAATTCGCTTGCGATCCGATCAATTATACCGACACAGGACTCGTGAGTTTGCTCACAATAAGTATTGATATCCATATATTCGCTATATCGTTTGAGCAACATCTCAAAAGTGACGCGCGGATTATCCGGATGCAAAACCCTCGATAACTCTTGTGTCGTCCACGGTTGAGGAATATGACCAATAAAGCTGAACTCAGTATTGCTATCGCTCGCAATATTTTCAGGAAAATAGGTCTCGACACAGGTACCGGGCGGCATCCAATCCAAATATCCGCCAGGTTTAAAGTTTGCCAGCCATCCAGGGTCCAAGGCATAGGTAATATCGCTACCGGTAATGTCACTTTCACAACGGCCTTGCATATCGACCACCCAGGAAATATGTAAAATATTCAGCTCGTGCAATACCGGAATTTCATCCTTAACCCGGTTCATTTCAAAAATAGCACAAGGCTTTTTCTCCCTGACCCAGTCCCTTATTTCCGTCTCATTCAATAGTTTGCAAGCTCCGCTGACTAATAAGCCTTGCTTTTGAAACGCTAAACCTATAAAGCCGAACAACCGCCGATGAAACGCACTTTCGGTGGGCATGAAAATAGAAATATGCTTAATCATTCCTGTAATATCTGACTTATTTAACGAGTATCCAGTCTGCTTCTTATTATGTTTGTAAAATAGCTTAAGCGGTTAAAGCCGCATCTCGCCAAAAATCTCTCACTTCACCGCCTGAGTTAGCATAGCTAATGGATTCATCTATTTTCTCAAGAGAATAATACTCCAGCGCTTTTTTTCCAAAATGATCGGTTACTTTATCTAAGGACATAATCTGGCAAAAAGTGCAGGCCTGACAAATCGGATTCCCGGGCTCTGTCACTTGTCGCTTATAAGTAGCGTAAGTATCGGAAACTATCAGCCCTTCCAGGCCGTTTTCAAATATATTGCCTAATTTCTGTTTGCCATAGCAGGTCCAAAGATCGCCGGCATGATTGACGTATAATCTGTCCTGATATCCGGTGCATTGTTCGCGCCTTAACAAACCGACGCCGACTTGAAAAATGCTGTCATCAAAATGCATGGCTTTTGGATGGCACTCCACAAGTTTTCTGACCCGCGCCACAGTCTCTATCGCCTTCGGAATATCGTAAATCAGCAGTTCTCCGACCAAGTCGTTATTGGGTTTCCGTAACTCCAAAAAACCAATGCGAAATGAGCAAAAACCGTTATCAAGCAGATAGCTCGCCAGGTCTGGCAGTTCATCCAAATTACAGCGCATGGCAACAGCGTTACTTGCCAAATGCGGAGTACTTGAATTCAAACGCAATTTAGCCTCGTTGATTAAATCTATAGCCCGGGAAATTTCACTAAATCCCAGGCCGCCTCGGATTTTACGCACCGTAGCGTCGTTGACGCCGTCGACCGAAAGCGACAACAGCATCAATCCGGATTTAACCAATTTCTCGGCATCGGCAGCGGTCCTGATCAACTTGGCATTAGTCTGGACCGAAACTTTGGCACCCATATCGCTTAAATAGCGGACGATTTCGAATAAATCCGGATTGATATACGGTTCACTACCGTCGCCAATATGAATTTGACCGAAATAGTCGAAACCCGATTTCAAATTTTTAACTTGAGCAGCGGACATCACTCGGAATTTTTTCAAATTATCGTGAAAAGTACACATGGCACAACTGATATTGCAGCCCAACGATATTTCCAGATGTAAGTTTGGCAAGGGTTTCACCCCCAATAACTCGCCAAACTCTTGACCACTCATCAACATACCATTACTCCGCTATCCTGAAACAAACTAACCGGCTAATTACCACCGAATCTATTACATATAGAATCCAAAACCCGCCCGGAAATAGCCTGATAAGAAAACAACCCGATAGTTTTTTGATAAGCTCGCTCGGCCATTTTCCCGCGTATTTCGCCGTTGGCTAGATAATACTTAACCTTCTCGACGAGATCGGCTTCATCGTTGTAATAGGCCACTTCATACTCGTCATAGTAATCGGCTAGTGGCGCGCCATCTTTGTAGATGGCCCGGGACAGCATGAAGGCTCCGGATGCCATTATTTCCAGAGCATGCATATGTAGCGTCGTCCCCGGACTGCCGTTAAAACAGATTTTCGAGCAATTCATTAGGCGGTTAATAAATTCGCCGTTGTCGGCAATACCTTTGGCATAAGGCGAAAACCGGTCAAATCTGTCCCAATTTCTGCCATAGAGCGCCAATTTAATATTCAAGTCCGCATCGATCAAGGCGGCAATCGGTGCCGTTTTCATTCTCAGCAAATAGTCAAAATGAAACCGGGTAGCGCTTCCAGCCAACAATAAATTGACTGCCTCGGCGTCCACTAAAACGCCTTGGCTTTTCAAAAACGCCACAATGGCGGAAAAGCCGTTACTTTGACTATCTACTCTGAGCTGATGAAACTGGTTGGCCGACAATTCTTGCAAATAAGCCATTACGCATCGGTAGATGTCGACTAACTCGGCACGCTCGAATTTTCCCTGATCCAATAGCGCAACTTCATGATGATCGAAACGCCAATCTTCGAAGGGAACATTTTCAAACGCTAGAAACGTCCGTTCCGCATCGACCAAATGACTGATCACCAGAAAGTCGTATTCGAAAACTTTGGTCTGCTCCGGATGATAATAATGATCATTAAATCCCACAGGCAGATACTCGACCGGGAAGTCTTTGTACAAAGACCCTCCGTTCATTGCCAACCAATGTTGAGAAAACACGAAGGTAAAATCCATTTTAGTCATCCCCAATGTGTTACCGGTGATATTGGGCAACATATCCTGTATCCAGTTTACAAATGGCACGGACTCGGGAATGCCAGCAAATTCATGCCGAAAATGATCTATGGTCAGGATAATGTCCGGCTTGAAACTATTGATCTCGTCTATTAAATGCTCGATATTGCTTAAGTAATAATTTTCAGTTTCGCTACAAAAGCGGATCGTCGCGCCCAAGCGCTCGAAGCCGTCCAGCCAGTCGCGCATGCAGTATTTGAGAAAACTGGAGAAACGCGAGATATACCCCAGTACGCGCAATTGGCCGGCATGTTCCGGATTAAATTTCCGTCGCCACTCATCTGCTGTGATACCGCGATAGTAATCGGCAATTTGTTGCAAATTTACAAGGTGCCGCTCGGCTTTATCTTGCTTGGCTAGCGTGGATAATTGATAAACTCGCTCTGCCGCAATCTGCGCTTGCGGATCAAGATTGAACAACACGTCCGGTACAGCGGCTTCGAATTTCGAAAACTCGACAAATAAATCGGCCTCGGCATGTTCATCGTGATAAATGCGTACTCGCGGGGCAAATAATAGAGGCCGTAAATCATGCAATAGCAGATTCAATAGCCATATCTCCGGCTTGGATTCGATCAGATAAACAGGTACTTCAAATTCTGCCATCTCAGTGATCGGTAGAGCAGTCGCGTCAAATGCTGCCAATAACTCGTAACCAGAACCTAACCCAACCAAAGCATAGCAGCAGGTATTTTCACGGGTCATCTCGGCAACGTTGTTCTCGATCAAGCCTTTATGCTCGAGCAGTGCAATATTATCGAGCCGATAGCTTTCTTTGCCATCCCTCTCCACCGAAATCCGCCAGTATTCGCCGGCGATATCTTGATCGACCGTGATGGCTATTTGCTGGTGCGGCCAGGCGGCCAATAGGGCTTGGCCTAACTCGGGGCGAGATTCGGCCAGGCACAACAGATTGTTTTGCAGATTGGCAAGACACGTTTGCCGCCCAAACTCCAAGTTACTGATTAGCAATACGCTCTCGCCACAGAGTGCCGGCAAAACGGCTACCGACTCCAGTGCTCTGATATGCTCGGCATTACTCAGCGCGCGTAAATCGGTTAAATCGATTAAACGCCGGACTGCGGCCTTGTACGTAAACTGTCGGGCCAGGCCCTCCGGCGGCTTGGCCGGTTGCAAGCGGCTATGCAGAATATTTCGCAACTGATCGGCCGTCTTGAAGAACAAGCAATAGTCGTCCCAATACGGCGGTTCGGCTACATCCCGGCAATCGTAAACCACAGGGATGCAGCCGCAGGCGGCCGCTTCAGCCAACCTTTGCGAATTGATTTCGAATGGATGGCAAACCAAGGCATAGCGGGCAGAACGGTAAACCTCTGCCACTGCTTCGCCGTGCGGCAATTCGCCTCGATAAAACGGTGCCACTTCGGCATCCTGGTCCCAGTAGCGTCCGTAAACATCCACCGGCAGGTCGGGATCGGCGCATAGCCACTTCACCGAATAATCGCGAATCACATAATGCAGTAATTTCCAGAACACAAATTCATAACTTAGCCCGCTGGTCTCGGCAATTTGCCGCACGCTCGCTTCGTCAAAGCAAGCGCCGGATTCCATCGCCGCAATCAAGCTATCCAAAGCCTGCCGATGTTGGCTATTGTCGATATTGATCACCGGCAGATAGGAACTGCCGACGAACACAATCTTGTCGGCTCGCGCCTGATTGTTACCGGCATGAAACACCACATCGTCTATCACAAAATGTAAGCGTTGCACCAAGGCGGCCTGGCGTTGCTCCAGATAACGATCAAACAACGGCGAAATCGAGAAATTGAAATCCCTGGCTCGCCATTTCAGCGGCTGGGAATCTTTCAATTGCGGCATCAAATCCTGCCACCAGACGATATTGACAATATCGTCGTGCATGAAACTGTTGTTCAAGCTATTGACGTACAAGCAGGCATGCGGGTCGAAATCGATATATTTTTCCAGCATATCGACCATATTGCTGCCTTCCATGTCGTTATCCTGAATGTAAAACAGCACCTCCCAACCCAGAGCGGCAAAGGCCTTGGCCAAGCCTTGCGAGCTATATTGCATAACGGTGGTCAAACGACTCGTCGGGATAAATATCCGCGGCGGCCGATTGCCGACCCAACGCGGTGGCAAGGCCTTGGCTTTGTTCAGCAATTGTTGGATCAACCACAGTCGCCTGCGCTTGATCGATTCACCGGCTGCGGCAATATCCTGCCGGATGGCGGCCTTAACCACCTCTTCCAAGCCGTCGGGAATATCAATATTTTCCGGAATACGCAAACGGGAGCGGATGAAAAATTCCTCGTAATCCGGCAATTCCAGATGTATCAAGTTCGGTAAGTCCGATTCGGGCAACTCGCCCCGGTAATAGCAAATCTGCAAACCGTCTATGGTGGGATGGCCGCAAGACACTCGATTGGCCTGCTTTGCCACGTTTAACGCCTGGAGCGGATCGATAAAATAGGTATCGAAATGCACATAGTCCGGCACGCGGTATTGATTGCGGTACTGCATCACTTCGTCAATGACATCGCGGGGCATGTCGTTGAAATGTACGGCGCCGTCTTGAGAAATGGCGATCAGTTGCGGTATCGGTAATGAGTTGTGCGAAAAAAACTCGACAAACTTGTCGGCGGGAACCTGAATAAAATTCGGCAACACAATATCGGTCAACAGCCCGTCGTAATAGCAATATTGCCGGCGCACACTGCCGGATTCGTCGACGATGCTCTGTTGCTTGGACGCCTCCGCGTAGGCGTCCTCTATATTCAGAAAAAATATGTCCTTAACCGCCGAATTCATCGTGCATTCCAGCGCAATCAAATGAAGTTAATGTGTTCCGGCGGATTCTTCAAATCCCACAAAAACTTGTTCACATAATCCTGCCGGCAACCGATGGCGCAGTCTTTATGCACATCCACCGACTCTGCCACGTCTCTATGTACCTGCCAATATCGTTCGCTGGTTGCAACCAAGTCGTAAAAGGAATCGGTGTGCAAATCGCCTATGTAAAAACGCTCTTTGTTAAAAAACGGTCCGCAAGGATAGATTTTGCCGTTGCCGGAAATCTGCAATAAGAACGGTGTGCCGAAACATTGGTCGTATTTGCGGTAGCCATCCTTGTAAAGATTGGTTTCGCCAGCCGCATTGATCTTGTTCCATTTGGCTTGAACCACGTAGGTGTCATTACTCAGCGCCTCGGCTTGTTTCAGGATATCGCCGATTTTTAGGTAGGCGTCATAGTCGATGCCGATCTCTTTGTATTCAGAGTCGGAACAATGCTTGATCACAAAGTAATCGACGCCCAATTCGGCGCCCAGCTTGGCTTCAGCCAACACCTCATCGAAGCATTCCGGAATCAGCACCATCTGCAAACCCAGTGTGCATTTGTAGTTGTTTTCTTTTTTGATTTTCACCAATTCGCGGATCTTATCGATCAACAAGTGAAAATTGACTTCCTTGGATTGATGCACTCGCCTGAAGCCTTCCGGGGTACCGGCGGATAGATTAAAGCGGATGTAACTCATATTTTTCAGTAAGTCGTGAGCCCGATCCATATCCAACAACAAACCATTCGTGGCCATCGCGGTATCGATACCCAGTTCGCCGGCCAGCACAGTAGCATCGTAGAGGGTCGGGTTCAGCGTCGGTTCGCCGTCGCCGATAAATCCCAAGGAGCGCACCCCCAATTTGCCGCAGTCGCGGACAAAATTGAGCAGCGCTTCGCGGCCAATCATGGTGCCCTTGGTCATGTTCTGTACCACCGCATAGCAATACAGACAGGCGGTATTGCAAAACTTGGTCAGCCCCATATCGATATGCACTGGTGCAAAGCGTTGGCCGTTTTGCCAGGCCTGCACCCTATCCAAATGATGTATCATTTTGTGTCCGTCGAAACGGAAGCGTTCGCGCTGAGTGCGGAAACTGGGGCCGGTAAACTGGTTGGGGACATGCTGTTCATGTTCATTACCCGCTTCCAGGCGAATGATACCCTCCTGGTCGTCGTGCGAAATACTCTGCAATTTTTGTCCGGGCAATTTCGCCAACTGGCTGGTGTCGATCACCTGATATTCGTTCGACAAGGCGCTGCGGTCCACGATGTTATTGGAGGTACGCAATTTATGCCCGGGTTGACTGAACATCGGCACATTGTCGGGTATATCGGTCACGGCGCTGTTGCCGAAACGATTGGTTTGTTCAATTTTAGCCATGGTCTGATGCTCTTTTTTATGCGTTAAAACGGGCCGACGAAACTGCGGTCGGGTTGATCTTTGGGCAAATCGGACTGCAAAGCACCGATTACCGAGGCTGTTAATTCTGATCGACCTACCATGTCCAACACGGCACTGGCGATCTGCTCGGCGCCAGGATAGTACTCGTTGGCGACAAAATGCGAGGTCGGCACCGGATGGTTGGGATAAGCAATCAAGCGCGGCGCTTGTTGTAAACCATGTCCATGGGCCAACACCAGTTTGGATAGCAACTGATGACCAATTGACGCCATTTCCGGCGCGCAATCCGCTACTAGCAATTTGCCGCCGGTTTTTGCCAGCGATCCGGCAACGCTATCCACATCCAAGCTGCTGACGCAACGCATATCCAAGACTTCGGCGTCGACACCATACCTAGCCAATACCGTGGCGGCTTTCAAGGCTTCTATGCTCATGTGCGAGAATGCTACCAAGGTAATATCGGTGCCTTGCCGCAGCAAAGCCGCGCCGGACAACTCGGCCGCCGGACGATGTTTGTCGACCTCACCTTGGACATGGTGTAACCAGCGGTGTTCGATAAACAGCACCGGACTATTATCGGCAATCGCGTCCAGCATAAAATGGTAGGCATCGCCAGCCGTGGTCGGCATCACCACTTTCAAGCCCGGCACTTGCGCAAACATGGCTTGCAGACTTTGCGAATGTTGCGGCCCCTGCCCCCAACCGCGACCAATGATGACGCGAATTACCAACGGCACTTTTTGTTGGCCGTCAAACATGTAATGCCACTTGGCGGCGTTATTGATCAACTGATCGACCGACAGCAAGGCAAAATCGATACGCTGATGTACCAGCACCGGCCGCATGCCGGCCAAGGCCGCGCCGATACAAATACCAGTCATGCCGTTTTCCGCCAAAGGCATGTCAAACACCCGCTCGGCGCCGTACTTCTCGCGCAAACCCTGAGTTGTAGCAAAGATGGTCTTCGGGTCCGGCACGCCCTCACCAATCAACAACATCTCCGGATGCTTGGCTAAGGCATCGTCCAAGGCTTCGCGGATCGCCTCGCCGTACGTCATCATCCTTACATCACGCATACAGATGCTGCCTCATACTTTCTATAGTTGGGCGAGTACCTTGCAAGGCCCAGGAAAATGCTTGCTCGATTTCATCGGCCAAGCGGGTTTCCATTTGCGCTAGTTCGGCATCATCACTCAACTGCGCATCAAGCAAGGTCTGCCGGGTTTGCAGCAGGGGACAGCGCAATTTCCACTCGGCCAATTCACCGGGGCTGCGATAGCCCAAATCGTCGTCTTCGTTGGGCCCGCAGTGTTCCGGCCAGCGGTGAGTATGCAATTCCAAAAACTGCGGGCCCAAGCCATTCCTGGTGTTGCCAACCGCTATTCGCGCCAGTTCATATACTTCATCGACCCGATTACCGTCGCCGCTAACCGCGTTCAAGCCGTGGGCGGCGGCTATTTTATAAATATCGCGTTTGGGTTGGCGTTCGGCCAACGGTGTCATCACCGAGTATTGATTGTTCTCGCAGATAAACAGCAACGGCAATTGTTTCAACACCGCAAAATTCATCGTTTCGTGCATCACGCCTTCTTCAAAGCAGCCGTCCCCGAAGAAAATCACCACCACGTTGGTCGCTTCCGGCATCCTGCCTCCCGCGACACTGGCACATCCCAGTGCGGCGCCGGATTTTTTCATCTGCTCGGCCCAGGCATAACCGGCGGCTAATGGCACGGTGCCGCCGACGATAGGCGTGGACGCAACAAACCCGGCTTTCAGGTCGGTCAAATGCATCGACCCACCCCGGCCGCCGCAGCAGCCTTCGGCATAGCCGTACAACTCCGCCAGCAGGCGCGGCAAATCACCGCCTTTAGCCAAATAATGGCCGTGGCCGCGATGATTGCTGAACACCTTGTCCTGGTTGGTCAAATGCGCGCTAACCCCCACTGCAATAGCTTCTTCACCGATGCAAAGATGGGTGGGACAACGCATTTGCTGTTCGGCATAGCGCCGGGCAATCGCTTCCTCGGCACGGCGGATGCGCAACATTTGATAATACAGCTGCTTCAAATCGGCAGGCGCGGAGTTCATGTCTGTCATTTCAACAAGGTGGTAATGTATTTGAATAAAGCCACTGCCCGCACCGGTTCGCGGTTACAGACAATCTGCACATCCAGCGCGGCCGCGGCGCTACCGGCGAACAAGGCTTGCTCCGGCGACAGCCCGCCACCCAAGCACAAGCCAGCTACGGACAGGAAGGCGTCGCCGGCCCCAATCCGATCCACCACTTTGGAGGACAAGGCGGGAATCTTGTATGCGGTTTTGGTTTGATCCAGCATCAACGCACCTTTAGTACCGCGGGTGATGGCGATATGCTGTGCACTTAATTTGTCGGCCAACTGGCCGGCCAATTCCTCAATGGCAGCACCTCTATCGTGGCTCGCTAGCCGTAACTCCGGCTCGTTCAATGACAAGAAATCCGCGTTCGGATAACGTGTGATCAAGTGATACCCCCGATTGCCGCTGTTAACCTGCGCATTCACCGCCAGATATTTAGCGCCTTTGGACAAGGCCGCAACCATTTGATTGGAGATAAAGCCGTTACCGAAATCCGGCACGATCACCACATCGTAATCGCGCAAATGTTTGTCCAGCCAAGCCACGATCTTGCGATTGGTGTCCTCCGGCAACGGCGCATCGTTATAAAAATACACTTCAAATAACTTGGCGATGTCGGCATCGACATAGCGTCGCTTCACAATCGTCGGCCGATCCTGGCTAAAGAAAAACACTGGATCGATGGCCGGGTTCAAATTGGTACGAATAAAATCTTCGTGACTTTTGGTAGCGCCTAGACCGGACAGCAAAGTCACGTTATGGGCAAATTCCGCAACGTGATTCGCCACCGCGATAGCGCCGCCGGCAAAGCGTTCGTAGTCGTTGTATTTCACCGAAAACACATTGCCTTTGCCGGTCTGCCCCAAGGGCGAGGTGTAATGGTATTCGTCGACTATCGCTTCGCCGACCACCAGTACATTCAAACCGCTTAAGGCCTTGAGTTTGTCGATAATCTCGTTGGCGCCGACCGTTTCCTTGAACTGATCCAGGTACGCTGAGATTTCCGGGGAGAACACCTCAAAATATTCGTTTAATAAGCGCGTCGAACTAGACGTGAGTTCGTCGGTAAAGTAAATCCTGCCGCCGTGCCGTTCCACGGCGTCTTTTTCGTGCTGGATATTGCCGGTCAGATCGTCGCTGGTGCTTTTGTAATCGCTACCCTTCACATATAAATCAGGCTTCACCTGATCCAATACTTCCACGGCGGTAATCGCATGGTTGATCGCCACACTATCGACGCAAGCCAGTGCCGCAATGTTTTCAGCACGCAAATATTGGTTGAACACCGGCCGACCGGGGCCTTTATTGACATATTCGTCGGCGGTGACGCTAACCAATAATGCATCTGCCTGCCTTGCTCCGCTTTGCAGATGACGGATATGGCCGATATGCAGTAAATCAAAAGTTCCATGGCATAAAGCCACGGTTTTGCCTTGCGCTTTCAGTTCGGCGGCACGCTGCGCCAGTTGTTCGATAGAAACGATTTTTTCCGTGGACATGAGCTTATTTCCTGAGCAGATGATCGGTAATATGGTGCAACACGAACAGATGCCCCAACTCGACCATGCCGTAATGACTGCTGTCCAGCCAGCAATTCCAGCGCCCCAGTTTACGGAGCGGATTGTCGGCTTTGAAGCCACTTAAGGTCATGACCGGCAAGCCTTTGGCATTAGCAGCCTGCACCGCATTGACGATATTCAAGGATTGCCCGGAACTGCTGATCGCGATCAATAAATCGTCGGGGTTGGCAAATGCGGCGATTTGTTTGGCAAAAGCCTGCTCATAACCAAAATCGTTGGTAAAACAGGTCAAGGGCGCGGCTTCGTGCAAGGTCAACGCGCACAAACCGCCGACATTACGCAAATCGGTGATCACGTGACTGGCAATCGCCGCGCTGCCGCCGTTGCCCAGCACCATGATTTTGGCCTGCTGTTCGCGCACTCTGGCAAATTCGGCAAGCAATTGCTGAATCACCGATTCGCCGTCCAGGGTTTGAGCCTGCGCATCGGTAAATACGCTGTTATTCAATAAGTTTGCAAAATCCGCTGCCGCTAGTCCGATAGCCATCAGCCTCTCCTTATTTGTCCAGGTATTTAAACCAGTCGGCAGTAGCAGCGGCTATCGATGTCGAAGTCCACAACGGCGCGTTTCGCCAGTAATCGATATGCGCCAGCATGTTGGCGACGCCTTGCTCGAAACTGACTTGCGGCTGCCAACCGAGTTTTGCCTTGATTTTGCCGGTATCGGCAAAGGTGCAATCGGGCTCGCCCGGCCGCTTGGGGATGTATTCGATAGGGCCGCCCAACAATCCCACCAACTGGTTGACGCTATAAGTACCGCCGCTACCGACATTCATGATCTCTCCGCAAAGCGCCGATTCGGCGGCTGCAATAAAGGCGTTGGCCACATCGGTGACATAGGTAAAGTCCCGAGTCTGTGTGCCGTCGCCGACCACGGTAAAGGGTTTACCGTTAATCTTTTGCGCCAGAAATACCCCGAACACCGCGCCGTAAGCGCCGGTAGTCCGGGCATGCGGGCCATAAACGTTGAATAAACGCAGCGACACAGCAGGCAAGTCATAGAGCTGTGCCCAGTGCATCACCAGCTCCTCACCCAAGTATTTGGTTAAAGCATAAGGATACTGTGGCTGAACGGGCGTGGATTCCGGCGTGGGAAATTGATCTGGAATGCCGTAACAGGACGACGAAGCCGCATAGACAAATCGCTTGATACCGGCGGCGCGCGCGCCTTCCAATACGTTAAATGTACCGCTGACATTGGTCTCGTAATACGCGCGTGGCTGCTCGATGGACGGAACGATGTCGGCTAGGCCGGCTAAGTGGAATACCCAGTCGATCCCAGAGAACAAAGGTGCGATGGCGTCAGCATCGCGAATATCGGCGTGATGGAATTCGAAACGTTCCTGGCCGAGCAAATCGGCGATGGTTTCTTTGCGGCCGCCAACCAGACTATCAATAACGCTGACCTGATGGCCTTGTTGCCATAACTCGCGACTCAAATGACTGCCAATAAATCCCGCGCCGCCGGTAACCAATACTTTCATGCGTCTGTCCTAGATAAAATTGATATGGGCCGGCTGATTGGCCGTGAGTTTGTCCAGATATTGGTTGACCGCTTCCATCCGGCAATTTTTGCGGCATTGGCTGATATCCAGTTCCTGGCTGATGTACTGCCAGTTCTGCCGGCGCTTCTCGCCTTCCCAGATGTCCTGAAAAGAATGCTCCTGGATATTGCCGTAGGCAAAGCGTTGATCGGTCAAATAAGCGCTGCAGCCGTAGACTTCGCCGTCAGCCATGATATAGCCCCAAAAATAAGGCGTGGCGTGGCAAGTTTTATAGCGTTCGGTTTCCGATTGGCTGTAGTTCTTCATGGTCTGCTCGCGAAAGACCACGTTAAAACCGTCGCCATTGAATTGGGCCAGTTCTTCGGCCATGCCTAACAGATTGTCGTAGCGCAAACTTTCGTAGCGGCGGGTTTCGCTGAATAGATGTTGGGAATACGGCTTGACGACCAGATAATCCAAACCGATTTCTCGGCAGATTTTTGCCAGCGTGGTTACTTCGTGCTGATTTTCCGGCAACAATAGAATTTGTGCGCCCAAAGCACAGGATAATTGCTGGGCTTTTTTATGTTCGACCGCGCGACGCAGATTGTTCAGCACCAAGTCAAAATCGGATGCCTTGGATTGATGGATGGCTGCATAATTTTCGGCGCTGCCGGCATTTAGCGACACCTTGATCCACGATACCAGCGGCAAGGATTGCTCGACAAAACGTTGATTCATCAAGGTGCCGTTGGTGGTGAAAGACACATCGATACCGGCATCGAAAGTCCATTTGACGATGTCGTTAATCTCCTTGTGCAACATTGGCTCGCCTTCGCCGGCGTACATGATGCTTTTCACACCAAGCTTACCCATCTCGGCCAAACGCTCCGCCAGAATTTTGACATCCAGGCGCTGCGCTTTATATCCGATGTAATCGACAGCACAGAAGGTGCAACGATGGTTGCAGGCCCCTACCGGGGAGACTTCCATGTAGATGGGATATACGGCTTTCGCGAGCTGCCAATCATGCTTGCCATCCAACCATTGCGCCACCCGTTGCGGGTGATACACCAGTTTATGACTGTCTATGCCGTATTTATCTGCCATGTTTTTGTCGTTTAATATGCTTTCAGAGTGAAAAACCGCTACAGAACAGGATAATGCGATTTCTATGCCAGTTTCCGGTTCAGGTAGCCTGCCGCTGTTGATTGTTATATCGGCATCACAAAGCTTAGCATTAAACGATTAGTTTCAAGCCCGGAGGTAACGCCTCACCGAAGACTTGTTTTTCCTGTTGTTCGTCCAGTTGTTTGAATTCGGCGACCATGTCTATCCAGGAAGATGGGGATTTAGTTTGTTTGAGCTTGTCGATAACCTGCGTGCGCAGCTGATCGTCGATGTCCCTGGCCCGATCATCGCATCGCCTGGCCAGCAAGGTGGCAGCAAAGCCGGCCTGAGTTAGCTTTTTCCAGTCAGCTTTCAGTAGCTGTTGCAGCCAACTCTCTACCGTGGCGGCTGGAATAACCTGATGATTGCTGCCGTGAAACAAAATCCGTCCGCCGATACGGCCGACCGCCCACCAACTTTGCTCGGGTTCCCCGGCTTTTTCCAGACGCTTTAGCAGCCATTCGCCCAGTTGAATTTTATCGGTAATTGTCAGTCTTTCCAGCGCCGCCGCCAAACGCACCATATCTTCGTAACCGCGTGTCGCCAGTTGCTTAGAGACGCCGGGCTGGCGCGCGGCAGCCGGGTTAATGTATTTAGCGATGTCGTTAAAGATGCGTTGCTGGGCATCCGCACTCAAGCCGCCGGCAACGCGCCGCCATAAGGTCCACCATTCGGCCCAGTTTTGCTTTTCGTTGACGAATTGCAAGCCTTCCGCATATAGCTTCCAAAGCTGCTCTACCCGCCAATCGTCAAGCGGGTAGCCAAAACCTGGCCGCAAGCAAAAACCGGCCAGACTTAACCAGAGGCGTTCGTGCTGTTCGCTCCTCCGCCGATATTTACTGCCTTCCAACAAGGCCGTAAACAACTCGCGCAGCAACGGGGTTTGCCAGTCGCCGCGCGGTGCAGCGAGCACTTTTTCCAGCTCGGCGCGCAAAATTTTTACAGCCTGCGGATCGACTTGTTTGGATTTGGCGCCGAATACGGCCTGAATTTTTTCCAGCGCTTGCGGTAATTGGCCAGGCAGTTCGGCGTTGGCGATAATTTGGGCCTTTTTACGAATCTGAAACTCTACGTCCCATCGCTGGCTGGAATCGTCCACCGCCACGCACTGTATTTGCAAGGTACCGACTTCCGTATAAGTTGCCAGTAATTGCACCGCCACTTCGGTTTTTTGTTGGCCTTCGAATGCCACCGCTAGGGGAGGCAAGCTATGAAAACGTTCGTCATCGAGTTCGACAATGTCGCCTGGCTGATAAGTACTGTCTCCGCTACTGGACAACAAATGAAAACGTACCGGTTGCCCAACCCTAAGAGCGAATTGCCGATCGTTCAACAGAATCTCATGACCTTCCTCGCTACCTTTCGGCAAGATACAAACGCCATGCCCGCCAAGCTTCCCATCACCACTTTTGGCCGCGGCATCAACCAGCAGAAAATAACTACGGGCGGCGCCACCGCCGATTTTCAACTTCTTATCGCGGCGGGCAACCGCATAACTGACCGCGCCGTAAGCCACCGCCAATTCCGGATGGCTGTTATCCAGCAATAAGGGGGGTTGCCCGCCGCGCCAATTGGCTAATAAATCGATTAAGCGTTGCACCATGGCCGAACTGCGAAACACGCCGCCGTTCAGTAATAAGGCGTCGGGGACAATTTGATGCTCTGCTCCGGTTCCTCGCAACGCCATTTGCGCAGCCTGGGCATGCATTTGCAAAAAGGCGGCAATATGCTTACTGATAGCCGGCTCCGCCGCATAGGGCAAGCCAAACTCCACTACGCCGCTACGCTTCCTATCCGGCAGGTCTTGCAAGCCGGACATAGGTAAAAAGCCATCCAATGCAATTTGCTTAACCTCTTCTTTGCTCAGCGACGTACTTTTTGTGCCGCCAATCAACCTGGAGCCGCCACCCAACAAGGTTATGGCAACCTGCTCGGGCGCGTCATCGGCTAATAGCTGTTCCTTGGCGACCCGACATTGCTCCAGCAATTGCGATAAATCGGCTGTCGAGAGTTTTTTATCGCCGGTTCGCAAGCGGCTTTCCGCTAGATGCGCCAGAGTCAGGTCAATATTGTCGCCCCCCAACATCAGGTGGTCGCCGACACCTATGCGCGTCAGCTTAGGCTCCTCAGCCCCCTGCTCAATCTTGATCAAGGTCAAATCGGTAGTACCACCACCGACATCGCAAACCAGCAATAACCGGCTATCGGCCAGACTGGATTTGATGGTACCGGCATGCCGGCGCAGCCAGTCGTAACAAACCGCTTGAGGCTCCTCCAACAACCTGACAGCACTCAAGCCAGCCATTTTGGCCGCCTCCAATGTTAAGGATCGCGCGGACTCGTCAAAGGACGCTGGCACCGTAATCACTACTTCCTGAAGCGCAAGTGGTGCTTTGGGAAAACGGTGCTCCCAAACGGCGCAGACATGTCGCAAATAACTAGCACTGGCTTCCAGCGGCGAGACTTTAAATACCGATTCGTCACTGCCCCAGGGCAAAATGGCCGCGCTGTGATCGACCGAGGTGTGCGACAACCAGCTTTTAGCGCTAGTAACCAATCGACCTTGCGACTTTGCACCCAGCAAGCGCGCCGCTTCGCCAAGCACAGCGCCTTTTTCCTGAGTCAAAAACCCGGCTTCTTCCGTTATTTCGCCTGGCGCGGGATGGTATCGCACCGACGGTAATAGCGGCTTGGCGCTCACTTCGCCTGGCGCGATCAACTGAGGAATTTCGAACAAGTGAATAGCTTTAGCAGGATCGCCTATATCGGAGTACGCGACCACCGTATGGGTGGTACCTAGATCGATTCCGACCGAATAAGTAGCAGTGTAGTTTTTCAAAAGGACTTAGTATGTTTATTCTAATTATGTAGGGCTGCCTGCCGAGTATTCAAGCAGGCGCGCGAGCGCCTATTTTAGTCGGCTTTCTGATCGAACACTCTCGTTTTTCTAGATAGCACTATCCAAACCGTGGTTGCCAGGTAAAATAAATTTCCACAAAGAACAATCTTTCGATGTGTTTCGAATAAAATGCTTGCGCGCCTAATGTTTGCGATGTTACTTTCCGCCTACGGCAACCATCAGTGCATTGCATTACTGAATGCGCCCACCGAGAACAAGATCTAGCGCTGTAAAGTAGTCGAGTCTGAATCAAGACCAGGCACCGCAGCAATTATTAACCAACTTGAACGAGTTAAATTCATGCTTATTAAACCATCCGCATTAGCCGGCGTCGTGTTGCTGGCCGCCAGCCAATCAACAGAGGCAGTCGTCATCAATTTCGACTACACCTACGACGGCGGATTTTTCTCCGGCAGCAACGCAAGTAGACGAGACATCCTGGATGCCGCAGGCGGGTTTTTGGGAGGTATCTTAACCGACAGCTTGACTGCGATTACATCCGGCGGCATCAATAATTTCAGCGCGGTATTTCAACGTCCTGATACCGGCGCCAGCACGACTCTGAGCAATTTCAGCGTGGCAGCCGACACACTGACAGTGTTTGTTGGCGGACAAGCCATGGGAGCAGGCAACCTGGGCTATGGCGGCTATGGCGGTTACAGCGTCAGCGGCACCCAAGATTTTTTGACCAATGCAGCACAACGAGGACAGTCAAATACGACCGGCCCGTCAGCAACTGATTTTGCGCCATGGGGTGGTCAATTGACCTTCAGCAGTTCGGCAAACTGGTATTTCGACACGGATCTTTCTACCACCGAGACATTCAGCGGTAATGATTTTTATTCGGTGGCACTGCATGAGTTAGGCCACTTATTAGGCCTAGGCAGTTCGGACTCGTGGGATAATCAAGCCTCAGGCACCGGCTTTACCGGTGCCAATGCGGTAGCGGCTTATGGCGGCAATGTACCACTGGAGGGCGATAAGGTTCATTGGTTAGAGGGCACCAAAAGCACGGTAAACGGGATTGAGCAAGAAGCCGCCATGGACCCTACTTTGCGCGTCGGCACGCGCAAAGTATTTACGCAACTCGACCTCGCCGCGCTGAAAGATGTGGGCTGGCAAGTTTCGGTAACCGCTGTGCCGGTTCCTTCCGCCGTTTGGCTATTTGGCTCTGCTTTATTGGGTTTTATTGCCAGCAAACGTAAGCAGCTTCTGAATTTCTAGCAAAATCATCGCCGTCGCGCCGGACACGCCAATTCGCAAACAAAACCGGCGCGATAAAGCAATTAAAACTTATTGACTGACACCTGATAAAAACGGCACAAAACTTACCCGCTCTATTACTTCATCTTCAAAACCGTGCTCTGTCCGGGTAACCCGATGCAATTCCTGCATCCCTTCCAGCCCGACCGGAATCACCATCACGCCCCCCACAGCCATTTGCTCAAGTAAGGCTTCCGGAATTTCCGCCGGTGCGGCGGCAGCTAATATCCCATCATATGGCGCGTGCTCCGGCCAGCCCCAGCCACCATCGCTATGCTTAAAACCCACAGTCTTGATACCCAACTCCCATAGGGTATCTCGGGCTTTTTTCATCAACGGCGCAATCCGTTCCACCGAATAAACTTGCGCTACCAGCTTCGACAATATTGCGGTTTGGTAGCCGCAACCCGTACCAATTTCCAGTACTTTGAGCAGCGGACCTTTTTCCAATAGCAATTCCGTCATTTTGGCGACGATATACGGCTGCGATATAGTTTGATTGTGGCCGATAGGTAAGGCAGTATCCTCATAAGCACGACTCTCCAAAGCTTCGTCGACAAAAATATGCCTAGGTGTGTCAGACATTACCGCCAGGACTTTACTGTTATAGATGCCTTGCTCGCGCAGCCGAGAAATCATCCGCTCCCTGGTCCGCCGAGAAGTCATGCCTATACCCTGGATGCGTCTACTCATGCGAGCGCCTCCATTGCCAGCCATTCGCTCAATCCCTCTAATCGTTCATATCGCGTTAAATCCAACTGTAACGGCGTTACGGACACGTATCCGTTTCTTATCGCATCAAAATCGGTACCTGGCCCGGCGTCTTGTTCGCTGCCGGGCGGTCCCACCCAGTAAATATCCTGCCCCCGCGGATCATGGGAACGTATCACTGCTTCCGCTTTGTGCCGCTGCCCGAGTCGGGTAGATTGATAACCTTTTAATTCAGCAATCGGTAAATCAGGCACGTTGACGTTCAATAAAGTGTCTTCCGGCAAGGGATGAGCGAGGATTTTTTGCATTAATGTCACAGCCACATGTGCCGCCGTATCGAAATGTTTAGGGTCGCTGGATGCTAAAGAGATAGCCACCGCAGGCAGCCCAAGAAAACGCCCTTCGGTAGCCGCAGCCACGGTGCCAGAATAAAGCACATCGTCACCAAGATTGGCGCCATGATTGATACCGGCGAATACCATATCCGGTTCGTTCGCTAATAATCCTGTAATCGCCAGATGAACGCAATCCGTCGGCGTACCATCCACCCTGACAAAACCGTTTTCACATTGAGTGGCGCGCAAAGGCATATCCAGGGTTAAAGAATTGCTTGCGGCACTCCGGTTTTTATCTGGCGCCACTACTGATACGTTGGCGTGTTGACGCAGAGCTTCGGCCAATGTGTTGATGCCTTGCGCTAAATAACCGTCGTCGTTGCTGATTAGTATGTGCATACTGCCGTGAAACGCTTTAAAATTCCCGCATAGTAGCAAAAAAAGCGCAAAACCAGCAGCTTACGTGACAAAAAAAACCACTTCCGCAGACGATGTCCTCTTGTTTCGAAACTCGATCGGCAAAGTCCAAACCATAGACACCAATACCGTTATTCTTAAGCCTGATAAGAAACCGCGGCCAATACCTTCATTTAAGCCGCTCGAGCAGGTTGATCCGTTACAAAAAGATGTTGAGGGTAGCTTGGAGACCCTGTTCCAAGAAGACAAGATCGCCTTCCTGGTGCCAGGCATGCAAAAAAGCGTCATCAAAAAACTTCGGAAGGGATATTACGGCCTGGATGCCGATATAGATTTACATGGCTTAAGTAGCCGAGATGCACAACTGCAGCTATTACGATTTTTACACTATTGCGTTGAAGACGGTTATCGCTGCGTACAAATCATTCACGGCAAGGGGTACAACTCTACGGACAATCAGCCAGTCTTAAAAAATGATATTAATCTCTGGCTACGCCAACATAAAGATGTCCTGGCGTTTTGCTCCGCTCCCCCCAAGGCTGGCGGTACCGGTGCCTTGTTCGTACTGTTACGCTTATCAGAAAAATTTGTGACATCCGAAGACGAGCCTCAATAACGCCCCTTTAGCGCTACTCCAAAATCTCCCGCCTCTACCCAAACAAACGCAACCCCGTTCGTTATATTTTGCTTTGCCTTGACTTGTCCGGCTTGTTGCTCTAGTTTTTCAGCATTGCTGCTCCTTATCATGAAAATAATAACGAAACCAACGCCATGACCACAAACCTACACCAGCGACCTCTCCAAACCACAGGAGAAATTGGCGTTTCTATGCAAAGCACTGTCGAAGCGGGGATTTTCAACAATGAGCCTTAACATTGGGATCGTGGGTTTAGGCAGAATTGGTCGCGGGGTATTAAGAGGAAATTTCGCACAAGAAAAAGGCGGCAGATTCGATATACGTGTAGTCTGTGACGTAATGGCTATCGATCACGTTGCTTACCTATTAGCAAACGATAGCACCTATGGCCGCCCCCCATTTAATGTAGATTGCGATGGCGACGATTTAATCATAGACGGCAAAAGAGTTCGCTATCAGAAGGTAGACCGGCGCCGTAGTTCGCCCGATGACGGCAGCTGGGGAGTATTGCGCCAATTTGATCTCGATGTATTATTTGACGCCACGGGCACCGCCACGATCCACGATTTCCGCTCATTGATAACGCAGGAAGTCGCTAAAAAAATCCTTTGCACTTGGAATGTCAGCGGTTGCGATATTAGTGTGGTGTTCGGAGTAAATCATTCGGCATACGATCCATTACACCATGACGTCATCTCTGCCAGTACCTGCACGGGTAACGCTCTGGTTCCTATCTGTCATGTACTTGATAAGCACATTGGCATCAATTTCGCCCGAGCCATCACTATCCATCCGCAACTTTCAGATCAACGTGTATTGGATGGTTATCACGCATCATCCCAACTTGGCCGTGGGTGCGCGTCTTCCATTATCCCAACCAGCACGAATGTAGGTAAATCCACGACATTGGTATTACCAAGACTGGAAGGCAAATTGGACGCTATGTCCTACAGAGTGCCAACTGCAATTGTCTCAGTTATTGATTTAACAGCCACTCTTTCTAGGAAAACGTCACTAGAAGAATGTGTAGAACTGTTTGAAGACTACGCCAACAAACAATTAGCAGGAATTATTCATTGTGACTATGGCGCATGGGGCCATCAAAAGGCTAGCATCGACTATATGGAAACCCAATATTCCTCAATATTGTTGATGCATCATCTGACTGTCAGCCAAGGCCACCATCTCGGCCTATCTTTAATGCATGACAATGAGCACGCATATTGCTGCCGAGTATTAGACGTATTGGGCATTTTATAAAACTAGTGCCAGCAAGTTTACCGAACACTCAATGAAACCCGATCACATTCTGGCAGAATGAACCGAATAACAAGCTTCTCAGCGGCCTCTTCACCGGATGCAACAGTTTTGATTCTGGGCAGCATCCCTGGAAAAGCATCACTGGAGGCTAATCGATATTACGCGCATCCACAGAATCAATTTTGGCCTATCATAACCGAACTTCTGGAACTCAATCCTAGTAGCTCATACTTAGCGAGAATAGAATCACTAAAATTAGCCGGCATTGCACTATGGGATGTAGTTAAGTCATGCCATCGGCACAACAGCAGTCTCGATGCAAAAATAGACAAAAACAGTATCGTTACAAATGATTTTCCAGGATTTTTCCTAAACCACCCCTATATTACGCATATATTCTTTAATGGCTTAACTGCAGAAAAAACCTTTCAAAAGCATGTTCAACCTTATATATGCACAGATCGGTTTACGTACCACCGATTACCCTCTACAAGCCCGGCGCATGCAGCGATGGCTTTTCAACAAAAGCTGGAAAGTTGGCGCATATTAACAACAGCAATAGCAGAAGCCACTTACAGCGAAACAATAGAGACTTCAAAAACAAACCAAACAACCAGACCAAGAAATATATTCTAGGAATATAAATTAACGCTGAACAGTACACAAACAAAAACGGCAGAGAAGCCGTCTAGCTAATCTGCCGCTACAAGCCCAATATTAAGGCATTTATTCTTCAGTTTGTACAGGCTCTGGTCTATCTACCAACTCGACGTAAGCCATAGGTGCGTCATCACCAGGCCGGAATCCGCACTTTATAATCCTCAAATACCCACCGTTTCTGGATTGATACCTTGGACCAAGCTCGTTAAATAATTTCGTCACAACATCTCTATCGCGCAACTTAGAGAACGCCTGGCGACGTTTCGCGACAGAGTCGTTTTTAGATAATGTAATCAAAGGCTCGGCGATCACGCGCAACTCTTTTGCTTTTGGTAACGTAGTCTTGATTAACTCGTGTCTAAACAAAGAGCAAGCCATGTTGCTAAATAGCGCTTTTCTGTGGCTACTATTTTTATTTAACTGTCTTCCAGATTTACGGTGTCTCATTTTTCAAATGCCTTATATTCAAATTCCAGCTTGCGATTGATCAGCCAGATTTTCAGGTGGCCAGTTTTCCAAGCGCATACCCAATGACAGACCTTTAATTGCAAGAATATCTTTAATTTCCGTTAACGACTTCTTACCCAGATTAGGTGTCCTCAACAACTCCACTTCGGTCCGCTGAATCAGATCACCGATATAGAAAATGTTTTCCGCCTTTAGGCAGTTGGCAGAACGAACCGTCAACTCCAAATCATCTACAGGACGTAGCAGGACTGGATCGAACGACTCTTCCTCAATTGCTACCTCCTCATGTATCTGTTCGTTAACTTTTTCAAAATCTACGAACACAGATAACTGGTCATGAAGAATCGAAGCGGCTAATTTGATCGCCTGCTCAGGATCAACCGTACCATTTGTCTCCAATTCTATAACGAGCCTATCCAGATTAGTGCGTTGTTCGACACGAGTGCTTTCTACATGATAAGCGACCTTTACTATAGGACTAAATGCCGCATCAACCATTAACACACCGACCGGCGCGTCGTCATTCATCTCTTTCCTCAGACTGGCAGGAACATAACCCCGACCTCTCTCGACCTTAATCTTGATGTTGAGTGAGCAGTCTTGATTGTTGATATTTGCGATTATCAGATCCGGGTTTACTAACTCCACATTATGGGGTAGTTCAATATCCCGAGCAGTTACGACACCAACACCCGATTTAGCCAGCGTGAGAGTCACTTCATCCTTAGAATGAACAACGACAGCAAGTTTCTTAAGGTTCAGTATGATGTCTATGACATCTTCTTGAACACCTTCTATCGTGGTGAATTCATGCAACACGCCTTCGATAGAAATTTCTGTAACTGCGCAACCTGGAATTGAAGACAGCATGACCCGCCTCAAAGCATTGCCTAAAGAATGCCCGAAGCCGCGCTCCAGAGGCTCGATAACGATTCTCGAGTGGTTGGCCGATTCGTTAATCACCTCGACAAGTCTAGGCTTAAGTAGGCCAACAATAGAACTCTGCATAATTTAAATCCTGGACTTATTTATTACTTAGAATAAAGCTCAACAACCAGCTGCTCGTTGATGTCAGAGCCTAAATCCACGCGATCAGGCACAGACTTGAATGTTCCACTCATCTCTTTGGAATTAACTTCTACCCAAACTGGAAAGCCATACTGCTCGGCAACAACCAGCGAGTCTTTAATACGTTGTTGGCTCTTAGCTTTTTCTCTAACCTTAATTACATCGCCGGCAGCGACTTGGTATGAAGGTATATTAATTAACCTATCGTTTACCAAAATCGCTTTGTGAGATACCAACTGCCTTGCTTCCGCTCGGGTAGCAGCGTACCCCATACGGTAAACGACGTTATCCAATCGAGACTCTAAAAAATCAAGTAAATTTTGACCAGTAGCGCCTTTTTGTAGGTCAGCAGCTTTGTAATAGTTCCGGAATTGCTTTTCCAAAACCCCGTATATGCGGCGCAAGCGCTGTTTAGCGCGGAGCTGCATAGCATAATCAGAATTCCTTGTACGCTTAGCGCCATGTTGACCAGGTCTTTGTTCTAATTTACATTTGCTTTCTAGAGATTTACCTCTGCTTTTCAAAAATAAATCAGTACCTTCCCTACGACTCAGCTTGCAAGCAGGACCAAGATATCTTGCCATTAAATTTACTCCACTATCCTAAACACGACGTTTTTTGGGTGGACGACAACCATTATGAGGTATGGGAGTAACGTCCACGATATTTGAAATTTTGAACCCCATACTGTTCAAAGAGCGAACAGCAGATTCCCTACCAGGGCCGGGGCCCTTAATCATAACATCCAGATTTTTCATCCCGTATTCCTGAGCTACCGCTCCTGCTTTCTCAGCAGCCACCTGCGCTGCGAAAGGTGTGCTTTTGCGTGAGCCACGGAAACCGGATCCACCAGATGTAGCCCAAGATAACGCGTTACCTTTTCTGTCTGTAATAGTAACGATTGTATTGTTAAAGGAAGCGTGGACATGAACGATACCGTCCGCTACTTCTTTCTTAATACGCTTTTTAACTCGATTCTGGGTTGCCATCAAAAATGCCTATCTAGATGTATTTATTTAGTAACTGACTTGCGCGGACCTTTACGAGTCCGAGCATTTGTTCTGGTTCTTTGTCCTCTCAATGGCAAACCACGGCGATGCCTGATACCACGATAACAACCCAGATCCATTAATCTTTTAATATTCATTGAGACTTCTCTGCGAAGATCACCTTCTACAGTCATCGCAGAAATAACCTTACGTATAGATTCAACTTGATCCTCAGAAAGGTCTCGAATCTTGACGGTTGGCTGAACCCCAACTTCATCGCAGATATTTCTAGCAGTTTGTCTGCCAATTCCATAGATAGCAGTCAACGCTATCTCCGCATGCTTATGGTCAGCCACGTTTATACCGGCAATACGAGCCATTCATATACTCCAAAAACAGTACTATAAGGTTAAACAGGGGATTATATCACCCTGCAAAATAAATCACAAAAACAAGTTAGCCTTGACGCTGTTTGTGTCTGCCATCTTTACAGATAACTCGCACAACGCCGTTTCTTTTAATTACTTTACAACTTTTGCATATGGCTTTTATTGAAGCTCGTACTTTCACGGCAAACTCCTGGAAATTTTAAGATTTTTTCAAATTGGCTTTTTTCATCAAGCCTTCGTATTGCTGCGACATTAAATGCGTCTGCATTTGCGAAATAAAGTCCATCACAACAACCACAATGATAAGCAAAGATGTGCCACCAAAAGAAAAGGGCACATTCCAATAGACGATCAGAAACTCAGGCAACAAACATATCAATGTGATGTAAACAGCGCCTATCAAAGTGAGCCGCGTCATTACCTTATCGATATAACTGGTAGTGTGAGCCCCCGGCCTAATTCCAGGCAAATAAGCGCCTGATTTCTTAAGGTTTTCCGCGGTTTCCTTTGAATTGAAAACCAGAGCGGTATAAAAGAAACAAAAGAACACAATAGCCAACGCATAGCATAGAACGTACACAGGCTGACCGGGAGAAAGCACCGACGAAATATCCTGAAGCCAAGAAAAGCCATCAACATTCCCGAACCATCCTGCTATTGTCGCGGGAAATAAAATAATGCTTGATGCAAAAATGGGCGGTATAACGCCTGCCATATTCAACTTAAGCGGCAAAAAGGAACTCTGCCCTGAATAGACCTTGTTGCCTTGCTGCCTTTTTGGATAATTAATGGTTATCCGTCTTTGCCCTCTTTCAACAAAAACAACAACACCCGTTACAACTACAGATAAAGCGAACAACACAACAATAAACGCCCCATTCATTTCACCAGTACGCGCAAGCTCTAGGGTTCCGCCAATTGCGGAAGGCAATCCAGATACGATACCGGCAAATATAATTAGCGATATACCATTGCCTATCCCCCTTTCCGTAACCTGCTCCCCAAGCCACATTAAGAATATCGTACCGGTGACTAAAGTAATCGTTGTTATAAGAACGAAACTGATACCAGGCTGGATAACAACAGCTAGACCACCCGCAGTTTGGTTTTGCAAGGCTACCGAGATGCCTATCGATTGAAACATCGCCAAAACGACGGTGCCATAGCGAGTGTACTGAGAAATTTTTCTACGCCCGGACTCACCTTCTTTTTTTAGCTGCTCCATAGCAGGTATGACAATAGTCATAAGCTGCATAATGATAGACGCTGAGATGTATGGCATTATACCCAGCGCAAACAGACTCAAACGCATCAACGCACCACCGGAAAACATGTTAAACATGTTTAATATAGAACCCGACTGCTGCTCAAACATTATTGACAATGCTTTTGGATCTATCCCCGGAACAGGGATATGAGCGCCGATTCTGTATACGACAAATGCGCCTAAAACAAACAATAGTCTTGACTTGAGCTCACCAAACCGAAATGTGCCCGCAGCAACATCAACTCCTTTAGCACTCACTTAAGCCTCGACTTTGCCACCAGCAGCTTCAATAGTTAACTTTGCACCAGCCGTAACGCCAAGTCCTTTTAAAACCAAAGGCCGAGTAACTGTTCCAGTATTCACTACTTTAACTTGTTTTGAAAACACCGGGATAATGTTCTCACTGATCAGTAATTGAATATCTACAACATCAGCCTGAAGAGCATCAATTTCAGCCAAACGAACCTCGGCAGTAAATTTCTTTGTTCTGGACGTAAAGCCAACCTTTGGAAGTCTACGCTGCAAAGGCATCTGACCACCCTCAAAGCCCACTTTATGAAACCCCCCGGAACGGGCCTTTTGACCTTTATGACCTCTACCGCAGGTTTTACCATCAGTAGATCCTATACCACGCCCAACGCGCTTTGCCTTTTTTCTGGCGCCGCATGCAGATTGTATTGTGTTCAGATACATTAAACTTCCTCAACCTTTAGCATATATGCGATTTTATTGATCATCCCGCGATTCTCAGGCGTGTCGATAACCTCAACCACCTGCCGGATTCTGCTCAAACCCAATCCTTTTAAACACTGCTGATGACTCTTTAAGCGACCATTTTTACTTTTTGTCATCATTACGCTTAATTTTTTGCCACTCATATCGTTTTACCCTGTTATTTGATCAACAGATAAACCGCGCTTTGCTGCGATTTTCTTAGCGTCATGCATTGCGGTCAAACCATTAATTGTCGCGCGCACAACATTGATCGGGTTACTCGTACCGATACATTTAGCCAATACATTATGCACACCGACGACCTCGAATACGGCGCGCATAGCACCGCCGGCAATGATTCCGGTACCTTCTGAAGCCGGTTGCATGTAAACCTTAGCCGCACCAGTGTTAGACATAATTGAATATTGTAACGTACCTTCTTTCAACGCTACTTTGCGCATGTTCTTCCTTGCCTGCTCAAGCGACTTTTGAATCGCTACAGGCACTTCTCTTGCTTTTGAAACGCCATAACCAACACGCCCGTCGCCGTCACCGACGACCGTAAGCGCAGCAAAACCAAAAACTCGACCGCCTTTAACTACTTTTGCAACACGTCTTACCGAAACCAATTTTTCCTGTAATCCGTCTGTACTACCTTGAGATGGTGCTGTTGCCATGCTATTCCCCTAAAACTTCAAGCCAGCTTCACGCGCAGCGTCGGCTAACGCCTTTACGCGGCCATGATATTTAAAACCAGAGCGGTCAAATGCGACCTCAGTTACACCAGCCGCAATCGCTCTTTCAGCAACGATACGCCCTACCTCAGTGGCGGCTTTAATATTACTCGTGTTATTCAAACCCGCCTTTACATCAAGTTGTAATGTAGACGCTGCCGCGAGCGTAGATGTACCATCAACACTGAGAACCTGCGCGTAAATATGCTGGGAAGTTCTATGTATGGTAAGTCTATTTACATTTAACTTTTTGATTTTGCAGCGTAATCTCAACGCTCTTTTTAATCTCGATGACTTCTTATCCATCACTTCACCTATTTCTTTTTGGCTTCTTTTCTAGCCACGTATTCGTCGGCTATCCTCACACCCTTCCCTTTGTAAGGCTCGGGCGGGCGAAAAGCTCTGATTTCAGATGCGACTTGGCCGACTTTCTGCTTATCACTGCTCTTCACATGCAACTCAGTTTGCGTTGGTGCTTCAACGGTAACGCCTTCGGGAATTAAATATTCGACAGGGTTTGAATAACCCAAGGATAGAGTTAAAAGATTGTCTTTAACTTGCGCCCTATAGCCGACCCCAACCAACAACATCTTTTTGACGAATCCCTCGGAGACGCCTTTTACCATATTGTTAATTGACGCCCTAGCTGTACCTGCGTGGGCCTTAGCTCCTTTTACACTATCGTCCCATTTGATTCTGATTACGTTAGATTCGATTTCAAGATCAACTGCGTCACACAGATCAAACGAAAGCCGACCAAGTTTACCGTTAACTATCATTTGCTTGCCGTCGACTCTTACATCAACGCCTGACGGCAAAGTTATAGGCGCATTAGCTACTCTAGACATGATATACCTCTTTAATTAACAGACAGTGCAAATGACTTCGCCGCCGTGCCCTATAGCACGCGCAGCGCGATCAGTCATCACACCATTAGAGGTTGAAACTATGGCTATGCCTAGACCACCTAGCACTTTCGGCAACTCGTCTTTAGACTTGTATATTCTAAGCCCGGGACGGCTAACTCGTTTAACGCTCTCTATAACAGGAACCCCGTTGTAATATTTTAGCTCAACGGTCATTTCTGTATGGCACCCGGTAATTTCGGTTTTAAAGTCAGTAATATATCCCTCTTCTTTCAATACTTTAGCGATAGCCAGCTTTAACTTCGATGAAGGGATTTTTACACTCTTTTTGCCAGCAGATTGACCATTTCTAATTCTGGTTAGCATATCTGCTATTGGATCTGTCATACTCATTTTTCAATTCTCCAAAACTTAAACAGAACTACCAGCTAGCCTTTGATAAACCGGGCACGTCGCCACGCATTGTGGCCTCCCTCAATTTATTTCTACTAAGACCAAATTTTCTGTAGTATCCATGAGGACGCCCTGTCAGATTGCATCTATTACGCAATCTGGACTGACTGGAGTCTCTAGGTAGTTTTTGAAGTTGAACTTGAGCGCTCTCTTTCTCTTCAAAGGAGCTATTTGGAGACCTAATTATTTCTTTTAATTCGCTTCTTTTTGCCTGATATTTTTTTATCAAGCCTTCACGCTTTACTTCGCGCGCAATCATTGATTTTTTAGCCATGCCGATACGCCTTAGTTTTTAAATGGAAAATTGAATAATTTCAACAGCGCTAAACCTTCTTCATCTGTTTTAGCCGTTGTTGTGATACAAATATCCATACCACGAAGCGCATCAATCTTGTCATAATCTATTTCCGGGAAAATAATTTGTTCTTTTATTCCCATAGAATAGTTACCACGACCGTCGAAGCTCTTAGAACTCATGCCTCTAAAATCACGTATTCTAGGTATTGAGATCGTAATTAACCTGTCCAGAAATTCATACATTTTATCGGCACGTAACGTAACCTTACAACCGATTGGCATGTCGTCGCGAATCTTAAACCCAGCAATAGATTTTCTAGCCAATGTAATCACTGCCTTTTGTCCTGATATTTTTTCCATATCAGAAACAGCGGACTGCAGAACTTTTTTGTCTGCGATAGCCCCGCCAACGCCCATATTAAGCGTTATTTTGGTGAGCTTCGGGACTTGCATTATTGTTTTGTAGCCAAATTGCTCCTGCAGAGCAGGAACAATTTCGGTTTTATATTTATTTTGTAGTCTAGCCATAGCCTTATTACCTTAGAGACCAACGTTTTCGTTCGTAGATTTAAAAAATCTGACTTTTTTCCCATCATCAAGAATTCTAAAACCCACTCTGTCGCCTTTTTTTGTTTTTGGATTAAATAAAGCAACATTTGAAATGTCAATTGGCATGTTTTTATCAACAATACCGCCAGAAACACCGAGATTTGGGTTACCTCGCTGATGCTTCTTAACTAAGTTAATACCTTCGACTAATATCTTGTGGCCTTCAAGCACCTTACTAACTTTCCCTAGCTTGCCTTTATCTTTTCCGACTATTACGATGACCTCATCGCCTTGCTTAATCTTTTGCATCTTTGGACCTCTACAATACTTCTGGCGCTAGAGAGATAATCTTCATGAATTTATCGCCTCTTAATTCACGAGTAACCGGCCCAAAGATACGAGTACCAATTGGTTGTAGTTGGTTATTTAAAATTACCGCGGCATTACCGTCAAAGCGTATAACCGAACCATCGGCCCTACGAACACCTTTACGAGTTCTTACAACCAAGGCATTATATACATCGCCTTTTTTAACCCTAGTGCGCGGCATTGCGTCTTTGACGCTCACCTTGATGATGTCGCCAATACCAGCGTAGCGGCGGTGCGAACCTCCAAGGACCTTGATACACATGACCTTTTTTGCGCCACTGTTATCGGCGACGTCAAGGCTAGTTTGCATCTGAATCATTTTTAAAATCCCAACTAAAATTATTGATTATCTATTGGCAGCTTCTAAGACTTCCAACAGCTTGAACGCCTTATTCTTAGAAATAGGACGACACGAGGTAATAGAAACCACATCGCCTTCTTGGCATATATTGTTTTCGTCGTGAACGAGAAGCTTAGTGGATCGCTTTATATACTTTCCGTACACAGGGTGCTTAACCAGGCGCTCTACCAAAACCGAAGCAGTCTTATCCATTTTATTACTAACAACACGACCAGTTACTTTACGTACAGTATCTAGATTTTCGCTCATATCTATACTCTTGCCATTTCACTTAGAATAGTACTAATGCGGGCAATGTCTCGCCTCACCTGCTTAATTTGACTCGACTTGCTAAGCTGTCCAGTTCCCTTTTGCATTCTCAAATTGAACTGTTCGCGAGACAACTCCAAAAGATTGGAATTCAACTCTTCTTTTGTTTTGCTTCTTAAATCTTTCGCTTTCATTACATTATTGTCCGTGTAGAGAACGTAGTTTTCACCGGCAGCTTAGCAGCGGCCAGTTCAAAGGCCTCTCGCGCTAATTCCTCGGAAACACCCTCAATTTCAAACAGCATCGTGCCGGGTTTGATCTGAGCAACCCAGTATTCTACACTACCTTTACCTTTACCCATACGAACTTCTAATGGTTTTTTCGTAATAGGTTTATCTGGAAAAATTCTGATCCAAATTTTCCCACCCCGTTTCACGTGACGACTAATAGCTCTCCTCGCGGCCTCAATTTGCCGGGCGGTCATTCTACCACGGCTAACTGACTTCAAACCATACTCCCCGAAGCTCACTGACGAACCACGCAATGCCGTACCGTTATTTCTACCGGTATGTTGTTTGCGAAATTTTGTTCTTTTTGGCTGAAGCATCTCTTATATACCCCTTCAACTATTTTTTTGAGTCGGCGTTTAATGATGCTGCATGAGCATCCATATCAAATACCTCACCCTTAAATATCCAAACCTTAATACCGATAATTCCGTAAGTGGTTTTCGCTTCAGCTGTTCCGTAATCAATATCAGCCCGCAACGTATGAAGCGGCACACGACCTTCGCGATACCATTCCGTTCTGGCAATTTCAGCTCCATTTAGCCTGCCAGCAACAGTGATTTTTATGCCTTCAGCGCCTAAACGCATGGTGTTCGTCACAGCTCGCTTCATCGCTCGGCGGTACATGATCCGCTTTTCTAACTGTTGAGCTATGCTTTCTGCGACTAAATACGCATCAAGCTCTGGCTTACGAATCTCTTCGACGTTTAATTGGACAGGAACCCCCATCATCGCGGATATGCTCTGCCTTAACACATCGATATCTTCGCCTTTTTTACCTATCACAATCCCAGGACGAGCGGTGTGCACAGTAATATTGGCATTATTCGCAGGGCGATTTATTTGCACCCTGCTAACAGATGCGTGAGCTAACTTTTGTTTGATATATTCTCTAACCTTCAAATCCTGCAATAGAAATACAGGGTAATTCTGGCTATTTGCATACCATCTCGAAGTCCAATCTTTTACTATCCCGAGACGAATCCCAGTGGGATGTACCTTTTGTCCCATTTGCTACCTCTATTTCTCTGCTACTTTAATTGTTATGTGACAAGTTCTTTTTAGGATGTGATTTGCACGTCCTTTCGCCCTTGCGCTAACTCTCTTTAACGTTCTGCCTTCATTAACGAATACAGTCGAAACCTTTAATTCGTCAACGTCCGCATTTTCGTTATGTTCCGCGTTAGCTATTGCCGACTCTAGAACTTTTTTGATTATCGCAGCAGCTTTCTTAGAGCTGAAACTAAGCAAATTCAATGCTTTTTCAACAGGTAACCCGCGTATTTGATCCCCCACAAGCCTTGCTTTTTGCGCAGAAAGAGGAGCATTACTTAATTTAGCCGAAACTTCCACATTCACTCCTTATCTTGATTTCTTGTCTGCTATATGGCCTTTATAAGTCCTTGTAGGTGAAAACTCACCCAGCTTATGCCCGACCATATTTTCTGAAATCAATACCGGCACATGCTGCTTCCCATTATGTACCGCAATAGTCAATCCCAGCATATCAGGGCTGATCATTGACCTTCTAGACCAGGTTTTAATCGGTTTCCTATTATTCGCTCTCACCGCTTCTTCGATTTTTTTAAGCAAGTGATGATCTATAAATGGACCTTTTTTAATTGAACGTGGCACGTCAAATACCTCTTATTTTTGCTTACGGCGTCTGACAATCATATTATCAGTACGTTTGTTTTTTCGAGTTTTATAGCCTTTTGTTGGCGTTCCCCAAGGAGAAACAGGGTGTCTTCCACCCGAGGTTCTGCCTTCACCACCACCATGAGGATGATCTACGGGGTTCATCGCCACACCTCTAACAGTAGGTCTAACACCGCGCCATCTTTTCGCACCTGCTTTTCCTAACGAAATAAGATTGTGCTCAGAGTTTGAGACCTCACCAACTACGCCTTTACAATCTGACGGAACTTTTCTCATCTCTCCAGAGCGTAGCCGGATAGTGACGTATGCGCCGTCTTTAGCAACCAATTGAACAGAGGTTCCTGCGCTTCTAGCTATTTGTGCGCCTTTTCCTGGCTTTAGCTCGATACAATGAATTGTGGTACCCAAAGGCATATTTCGCAGAGGCATACAGTTGCCAGGTTTAACCGGCGTTGTTTCCCCACTCAATATCTCTTGACCAACCTCTATCCCTTTTGGGGCGATTATGTATTTGCGCTCACCATCTTTAAAAAGAATCAGCGCTATATTCGCAGTTCGGTTAGGATCGTACTCGATGCGCTCTACCAATGCGGGGATATCAGTTTTGTCCCGCTTAAAGTCTACTATCCGGTAGAATTTTTTGTGTCCACCACCAATATGTCGAGTGGTTATCCTGCCGAGATTATTACGACCGCCAGTGTTGCTTTTTTTTTCAAGTAGTTGCGCAAATGGCTTACCCTTATGCAAATCATTATTTTGTACACGCACTACAAACCGAGAACCCGGAGATGTCGGTTTTGATTTTAGAATAGCCATGCTCTTCTACCGCTCCTTATTTGCTTTAAAGTATTATGCTGTCGCTAATTCAATGTTATGACCGGGCTGAAGCTTAACATAAGCTTTTTTCCAGTCGGATCGCTTACCCAATGTTCGTCCGAATCGTTTTACTTTTCCTTTAACATTCAGAACGCGAACGGCAGCTACTTCAACACCAAACATCAGTTCAACAGCATTTTTAATCTGCAATTTTGTTGCAGATTTTTTAACTTTGAATACAAACTGATTACTTTGGTCCGCTGCGTTGGAACTTTTCTCCGACACAATTGGCGCATGCAAAACACTTGCTAATTTGATCTGCTCAATACTCATGCCAAACGCTCCTCAATCTGTTTCAGCGCTGTTGCCGTAGCAATCACCTTATCCGCTGAAACCAAAGACACCGGATCCACACTACTTGGAGTGACTACCGCTATATAAGGAATATTTCTCGCCGCCAAAATCAAATTTTCATTTAGGTCGTCCGCAACCACCAGCAGTCTTTTTGCATCGATACCCTTTATCTTGCTTAAAAAGTCTTTTGTTTTTGGTGTTACCGGCGTTATGTCGTTGCACACAGCCAATCTACCCTGCCTCAACAACTCAGAAAAAATAGATCTAATACCAACCTTGTACATTTTTTTGTTCAATTTCTGATCAAAAGATCTTGGTTGAGCAGCAAATGCAACACCACCTGTCCGCCACACCGGGCTTCTGGTTGTGCCAGCTCGCGCACGACCTGTACCTTTTTGGCGGAATGGCTTAGCGCCGCCGCCACTCACAGCAGCACGATTCTTCTGGCCTTTAGTACCCGCTCTTGCTGCTGAAAGATATTTGGTTACCAGTTGATGCACCAGGGTTTCGTTAAAATCCTGTCCGAACACTAATTCGGAGACATCTAGCGCCTGTACAGACTCTTGATTATTGATTGCAGGTATTTGCAAAGTCATAAATTAACCTTTATTTAACATTTTTACTGCAGGCGTGATCACTACATCACCACCCTTGGCACCAGGCACAGCGCCTCTGACTAAAATCAGGTTCCGCTCAGCATCTACAGCATGGATAGTCAAATTCTGTATCGTAGTTTTAACCGCTCCCATATGCCCGCACATTTTTTTACCCTTAAACACGCGGCCCGGAGTTTGGTTCATACCACTAGATCCAGGCACCCGATGGGAGCGTGAATTACCGTGCGTCGCGTCTTGCGTTCTGAAGTTATGGCGCTTGACAGTACCTGCAAAGCCTTTACCGATACTTGTACCGGACACATCTACTACCTGCCCAGCCTCAAACACGTTAACTTTTAACTCTGCACCTGCCGAAAACTCGGCGGCTTCGCTCTCGCTCAGTCTAAACTCCCACAAACCACGTCCAGCGGTCACATTGGCAGATGCGTAATGCCCAGCCATTGCTTTGTTGACTTTTGAAGACTTCACATCACCCGCCGCTACCTGAATAGCGCGATAACCATCAGTTTCAACGCTCTTCACCTGTATGACTCTATTGGAGTCTATATGAAGTACGGTAACTGGTACCGAAGAGCCATCTTCGCAAAATATTCTGGTCATACCACATTTACGACCAATAAGACCTATTGACATCTGCCAATCCCTCTAAATTATTACTTGCTGCTATTTAAGCTTAATTTGAACATCAACCCCAGCCGCCAGATCCAACTTCATCAGGGCGTCAACGGTCTTATCGGTTGGCTCAACTATATCAAGCAACCTCTTGTAAGTTCTCAATTCATATTGATCACGAGCATCTTTGTTAACATGCGGTGAAATCAATACAGTAAAACGTTCTTTTCTAGTAGGCAAAGGAATGGGGCCCTTTACTTGGGCGCCAGTTCTCTTTGCTGTTTCTACTATCTCACCCGCCGACTGATCAATCAATTTATGATCAAAGGCTTTTAATTGGATTCTGATAGTTTGATTAGCCATCTTGATTACTCGATAATAGAAGCAACAACACCCGCACCCACGGTGCGACCACCTTCGCGAATCGCAAAACGCAAGCCGTCTTCCATCGCAATCGGTGAGATAAGTTTTACGGTAACGGCGATGTTATCGCCGGGCATAACCATTTCCACGCCTTCTGGCAAATCTACCGCACCGGTTACGTCGGTCGTTCTGAAGTAGAACTGCGGACGGTAGCCATTAAAGAATGGAGTATGACGACCACCCTCTTCTTTAGACAGCACATATATTTCTGCTTTAAAGTGAGCATGTGGCTTGATGGTATTCACATGCGCCAATACTTGACCACGTTCCACGTCTTCTCTTTTAGTACCACGCAACAGTACACCGACGTTATCGCCCGCTTGACCTTGATCAAGCAGTTTGCGGAACATTTCTACACCTGTGCAGGTTGTTTGAACGGTATCTTTGATGCCGACGATCTCGACGGCTTCGCCTACTTTGATGATGCCCCGCTCAACACGTCCGGTTACTACGGTACCGCGACCTGAAATTGAGAACACGTCTTCGATAGGCATCAAGAATTTGCCGTCGATCGCACGCTCTGGCTCAGGAATGTAACTGTCCAACGCTTCAACCAAGCGAACTACGGATTGTACACCAATTTCACTTTGCTCGCCTTCTAAAGCTTTCAATGCGGAACCAACGATAATGGGCGTGTCGTCTCCTGGGAATTCGTATTGATTCAACAGCTCCCGAATTTCCATTTCAACCAGCTCAATCAACTCAGCGTCATCTACCATATCGGCCTTGTTCAAGAACACAACAATGTAAGGCACACCGACTTGACGTGACAACAGAATGTGCTCGCGCGTTTGTGGCATAGGACCGTCCGCAGCAGAGCAAACCAAAATCGCGCCATCCATTTGGGCAGCACCGGTAATCATGTTTTTAACGTAGTCAGCGTGACCAGGGCAGTCAACGTGGGCATAGTGGCGGTTGGCTGATTCGTACTCTACGTGTGACGTAGAAATGGTTATACCGCGCGCACGTTCTTCCGGGGCGTTGTCGATTTGATCAAAAGCCTTAACTTCGCCGCCTTGCAGCTCCGCCATGACTTTTGTTAATGCCGCTGTCAATGTGGTTTTACCGTGGTCAACGTGACCAATAGTGCCTACGTTTACGTGCGGTTTCTTTCTTTCAAATTTTTCTTTAGCCATGATTCAATACCTGATATGTAAAAAATTTAAGATACTTTTCTAATAATCGCTTCCGCAATGCTTGCAGGTGCTTCGTTATATCTTTCAAACTGCATACTGTACGTTGCTCTGCCCTGAGTCGCCGACCTAAGATCCGTGGCATAACCGAACATTTCGGCAAGAGGGACTTCGCACTCTATTACCTTTCCGGCCGGAACATCTTCCATTCCATGAATGACACCTCTCCGTCGATTAATGTCACCCACTACCTCACCCATATAATCCTCGGGCGTTACCACCTCGACTTTCATAATAGGTTCAAGCAACGCAGGATTTGCAGTCTTAGCCCCATCCCTGAAACACATAGATCCTGCTATCTTGAAAGCCATTTCATTCGAATCGACATCATGATATGAACCATCGAATAAACTAACCTTTACATCAACAACCGGAAAACCTGCCAAAACGCCATTTTCCATTTGCTCTTGCACACCCTTGTCTATGGCCGGGATATACTCCTTGGGAATAGCACCGCCAACCAACTCACTCACAAATTCATAACCCGTGCCCGGCTCTTTTGGCTCCAACCGGAGCCATACATGCCCGTATTGACCCTTGCCTCCAGATTGCCTGATGAATTTTCCTTCGCATTCCACAGCACGCTTTATAGTTTCCCTATAAGCAACTTGGGGAGCCCCAACATTTGCGGCAACATTAAACTCTCTTCTCATCCGGTCAACGATAATTTCAAGATGCAATTCGCCCATTCCTGAAATTATTGTCTGACCCGACTCAGGGTCGCTACCCACTCTAAAGGACGGGTCTTCTTGCGCAAGCTTAGCTAGCGCAGCGCCCATTTTATCTTGATCAGCTTTTGTCCTAGGCTCAACAGCAACAGCAATTACAGGCTCAGGAAACTCCATTTTCTCAAGCAGAATTGGCTTTTCAATATCACAAAGAGTATCACCAGTGGTGACGTCTTTCAGCCCGATCAGCGCAGCGATCTCGCCAGCCCTCACCTCATTGATTTCGACGCGACTATTGGCGTGCATCTGAACAATGCGTCCAATTCTTTCTTTTTTACCTTTACCGACATTTAAAACCGCATCTCCAGACTTTACCAAACCGGAGTAAACCCTAAAAAATGTCAAGGTCCCAACAAATGGGTCAGTGGCTATTTTAAATGCTAACGCTGAGAAGGACTCATCATCAGAAGCACCACGAGTCGAACTAATGCCAGCATCTGACAGACCTTCTACGGGCTTTATATCGAGAGGGGATGGCAAAAAATCAATCACACCATCAAGAACACACTGCACACCTTTGTTCTTAAAGGCCGACCCACAATAAGCCGGAACCAACTTATTCTGCAGAACCTGCGCCCTTATACCCAGTTTTATTTCTTCGTTTGTCAAAACACCTTTTTCAAGATATTTATCCATTAATTCTTCGGACGCATCTGCAGCGGCTTCAATTATTCGCTCGCGCCAATTTACAGCAGATTCTTCCATTTCTACTGGAATTTCCGTTTCCGTAAAACTCACACCCATGTTGGCATCTTCCCAATAGATTGCCTTCATTTTCAGCAAATCTACAACGCCTTTAAAGCCCTCTTCCGCCCCGATCGGCAACTGCATTGGGATTACATTGCTACCAAGCCGAGATTTAATTTGCTCAACAACGCGCAAAAAATTTGCGCCGGAACGATCCATCTTGTTTACAAATGCCAGCCTTGGCACATGGTATTTGTTTGCCTGGCGCCAGACCGTTTCCGACTGAGGCTCCACCCCGCCCACAGCACAAAAAACAGCGCACGCACCATCCAAAACACGCAAAGACCGTTCCACTTCTATAGTGAAATCGACATGCCCAGGCGTATCTATAATATTGATTCGATGCTCCGGGTATTGTTTTTCCATCCCCAACCAGAAACACGTAGTCGCAGCAGAAGTAATTGTTATACCCCTCTCCTGCTCTTGCTCCATCCAATCCATTGTCGCAGCACCATCGTGGACCTCGCCCATCTTGTGCGAAACCCCGGTGTAAAACAGTATCCGCTCGGTCGTGGTTGTTTTTCCAGCATCTATATGCGCCATAATGCCTATATTACGATAACGCTCTATAGGCGTCTTACGAGCCACAACAACTACCCTGCTTAACTTTTCTTACCAGCGATAATGAGCAAACGCTTTATTAGCTTCAGCCATTCTATGCGTGTCTTCGCGTTTCTTTGCAGCCGCTCCTCGACCCTCAGAGGCATCCAACAACTCACCCGCCAACTTAGCCGCCATGGTTCTTTCGTTACGCTTACGCGCCGCATCAATCAACCAGCGCATCGACAGCGCCAACCTTCTGGCAGGACGCACTTCGACAGGCACCTGATAAGTAGCACCGCCAACCCGGCGCGACTTAACCTCAACACGCGGCTGAACGTTTTCCAGTGCTTTTGCAACCAAATCTAAAGATTCTTTATGACCCTTACCTTCAATAACGTCCAATGCACCGTAAACAATTTTCTCAGCGACAGACTTCTTACCATCCTCCATAATCATGTTCATGAATTTTGACAGCATATCGCTACCAAAACGCGGATCTGGATTGATGACTCTTTTTGCAGCAACTCTTCTTCTTGACATCTGTTATCAACCTTTATTTCTTAGGTCTTTTCGCGCCATACTTGGAGCGACCACATTTTCTATCCTTAACACCAGAAGTATCGAGACTCCCCCGAACCACGTGATAACGCACACCAGGCAAATCTTTCACACGACCACCTCGAATCAGCACCACAGAGTGCTCCTGAAGATTGTGCCCTTCACCACCGATATAGCTACTTACTTCGGCTCCATTGGTCAGCCGCACCCTCGCAACCTTACGCAAAGCCGAGTTCGGCTTCTTCGGGGTTGTGGTGTAAACCCTGGTACAAACCCCGCGCCTTTGCGGACAAGCCTCCAACGCCGGAACGTTAGTCTTTTCTATTTTTTTAGCACGAGGCTTACGGACCAATTGATTGATCGTGGCCATTCTTAACTACTCCAAATATGCAATGTTTAATAAGCAATAAAGGAATCTGCGCGATCACAGATCAATACAGCTCCGCCCAAACCTATTGGCTGATGTGAGCAGAGCATAATACCTTTACAATAGACCTAGGTCAAGCGTTTTTAAGGTTCTCTACTCTACATTCAAAGCTTGTTTCAACGCTTCCTCCACATCGACCGCTTCAATGGTCTGGGTAGAAGCTTCTGAACCGGAACCAGAGTCCGCCGCTCTTCTCTTACGTCGTTGTTCATGGTAAGCCAAACCAGTACCCGCGGGTATGAGACGACCAACAATGACGTTCTCTTTTAAGCCATTCAAGCTATCGCTGATACCTCTTACCGCCGCATCTGTCAACACCCGAGTCGTCTCTTGGAACGACGCCGCCGAAATAAATGACTCGGTGGCCAACGATGCTTTCGTGATACCCAGCAACAAAGAATCGTAACTAGCCGGAATCTTACCTTCACGTTCAACTTGGTCGTTCACTAAGTTAATCATGGTACGTTCGACCTGTTCTCCTTTGACGAAATCCGTGTCTCCAGAGGCGGTAATCTCGACTTTTCGGAGCATTTGGCGAATGATTGCCTCAATATGCTTGTCGTTGATTTTTACACCTTGCAGACGATATACATCTTGAATTTCTTTTACCAGATAGTCGGCCAATTCTTCGATACCGCGCAGTCTTAAAATATCATGCGGGGTCAGCTCACCTTCAGCGATGGTTTCGCCTTTATCAACAAACTCACCCTCGAATACGGTGATATGCCGCCACTTTGGAATTAAGGTTTCGTATTGCTCGCCTTCCGAATCCGTGATGATGACGCGCTGCTTACCCTTAGTTTCTTTACCAAAGGAGACCATACCGGTTGCCTCCGCCAAAATAGCAGGGTCTTTGGTTTTACGCGCTTCAAACAAATCAGCAACCCGTGGCAAACCACCGGTAATATCCCTCGTTTTACTGGATTCTTGCGGAATTCTCGCTAAAACGTCACCAACCTTTACTTCCCCTCCGTCCTTAACCCCAACGATAGCGCCCGCAGGTAAAAAGTATTGAGCTGGAATATCAGTACCCGGCAAATTGATTTGCCCACCTTGCTCATCAAGAAGACGAACCATAGGGCGCAACTCTTTACCGGCTGAGCTTCTTTGCTTAGGATCCGTAACCACTCGCGAGGTTAAGCCAGTGACATCATCTGACTGCTCTTGAACGGTGATCCCGTCCATGAAATCAATCAGCTGAATAAAACCGTCTACCTCGGTGATAACCGGGTGAGTATGCGGATCCCAGTTCACGATAATATCCCCAGCACTGACCGGGCTACCATCACCCACCGACAATACGGCACCGTAGGGAATTTTGTAACGCTCACGCTCACGACCGTAATCATCCATAACCCCAACCTCGCCAGACCGAGATACCGCAACAAGATTGCTCTCTCTGTTCTTGACGGTTTTTAGGTTATTGAGCTTTGCGGTACCGCTGGATTTAACTTGCACGTTGCTAACCGCAGCAGACCGCGAAGCAGCACCACCGATGTGGAAGGTCCGCATCGTCAGCTGAGTACCAGGTTCACCAATTGACTGTGCCGCCACAACGCCCACGGCTTCACCGATGTTAACTAAATGACCGCGCCCTAAATCACGCCCGTAACATTTGGCACAAACACCTTGCCGCGATTCGCAAGTAATCACAGAGCGCACCAACATCTTGTCAACGCCGTTATCTTCCAGAACCGTGACCAAATTTTCGTCAATCATGGTGCCGGCAGGAATCAAAATATTATTGCCGGCGGGATCGGTTACGTCTATCGCCGCGACTCTTCCCAACACGCGATCAGCCAAAGGCTCAACCACGTCCCCGCCTTCAATAATCGGCATCATGGTTAGACCGTTTTGTGTACCACAATCAGATTCAGCAATCACCAAATCCTGTGCGACGTCGACCAAACGTCGAGTCAAATAACCCGAGTTAGCGGTTTTCAGCGCGGTATCCGCCAAGCCTTTGCGAGCACCGTGGGTTGAAATAAAGTACTGCAATACGTCCAAGCCTTCACGGAAGTTCGCAGTAATCGGCGTCTCAATAATGGAGCCATCCGGTTTAGCCATCAAACCCCGCATACCCGCCAACTGGCGAATCTGTGCGGCGGAACCCCGCGCACCGGACTCGGCCATCATAAAGATGGAGTTGAACGATTTTTGCTTTACATTCTCGCCTTTTGAGTTGACAACTTCGTCTTCACCCAAACCTTCCATCATTACTTTCGCGACCTGATCATTGGCGCGAGACCAAATATCAACGACCTTATTGTAACGCTCACCGTCCGTAACCAAACCGGAGGCGTACTGGTTTTGAATTTCATTAACCTCGGCGTCGGCGGAACGAATGATGTCGGCTTTCTTGACGGGAATTTCCATGTCTTCGATACCGAAAGACACCCCGGAGCGCGTGGCATATTTAAATCCGAGGTACATGATCTTATCTGCCAACATCACGGTTTCTTTGATACCGAGATAGCGGTAGCTATAGTTGATCAGCCGGGAAATATTCTTCTTGGTCATGTCGACGTTGACCAATTCGTAAGGCATACCGTCCGGCACAATACCCCAAACGATTGCGCGCCCTACCGTAGTTTTCTTTCTACTGACAATGGTTTCGAAGTCGCCTTCCGGAGTTTTCAATTTCTCGGTGACGCGCACTTCAATTTTACTTTGCAATTCAACAGCTTTAGCGTCAAGCGCTAACATTACCTCTGACAAATCGCCAAATACACTACCCTCGCCTACCGCATTAATTTTCTCACGTGTAATGTAATACAAGCCCAAAACCACGTCCTGGGAGGGATTGATTACTGGCTCACCGTTGGCGGGAGATAAAATATTGTTAGTTGCCATCATCAAGGTACGCGCTTCCAACTGCGCCTCGATAGACAACGGAATATGCACGGCCATTTGGTCGCCGTCGAAGTCGGCGTTGAACGCACTACAGACCAAGGGATGCAACTGAATGGCTTTACCTTCGATCAAAATCGGCTCAAATGCTTGAATACCTAATCTATGCAACGTCGGAGCACGGTTTAGTAATACCGGATGCTCACGAATTACTTCTTCAAGAATATCCCATACTTCCGCACCTTCACGCTCCACCATTTTCTTGGCTGCTTTGATCGTCGTCGCTAAGCCACGCAATTGCAATTTGCTGAATATGAAAGGTTTAAACAACTCCAAAGCCATTTTTTTCGGCAAACCGCACTGATGGAGCCTTAATGTCGGCCCCACCACGATAACCGAACGACCGGAATAATCGACGCGCTTGCCCAGCAGGTTTTGCCGGAAACGACCTTGCTTACCTTTGATCATATCGGCCAAAGATTTCAAAGGACGTCTGTTGCTACCGGTGATAGCACGACCGCGGCGACCGTTATCCAACAATGCATCGACGGCCTCTTGCAGCATACGCTTTTCGTTGCGGACGATAATGTCCGGCGCATTCAAATCCAACAAACGGGTCAAACGATTGTTTCGGTTAATCACCCGGCGATACAAATCGTTCAAATCGGACGTCGCGAAACGACCGCCATCCAGTGGCACCAATGGGCGCAACTCGGGCGGCAGCACTGGCAACACCGTCATAATCATCCATTCCGGACGATTGTTAGAAGCCAGCAAAGAATCAATAACTTTCAGACGTTTCGAATATTTTTTGATTTTGGTATCTGAATTCGTCGCGTTGATTTCTTCACGTAACGTGTTGATTTCTTCTTTTAAATCAATTGATTTGAGCAAATCATAGATTGCCTCGGCACCCATTTTTGCAACGAAATCGTCGCCGTGTTCTTCAACGGCGTTCAAATATTCTTCGTCGGTCAGAAGCTGGCCTTTCTCCAACGGAGACATGCCCGGATCGATCACGACGAATGTTTCGAAATACAACACCCGCTCTATCGAACGCAATGTCATATCCAACAGCAAAGCAATCCGGGAAGGCAGTGATTTCAGAAACCAAATATGCGCCACCGGGCTGGCCAAATCGATATGGCCCATTCGTTCGCGGCGAACTTTAGACAAGGTAACTTCGACGCCGCATTTTTCGCAGATGACGCCGCGATGCTTTAGGCGCTTGTATTTACCGCACAAGCACTCGTAATCGCTGATGGGTCCAAAAATCTTGGCGCAAAAAAGACCGTCACGTTCCGGTTTAAAGGTACGGTAATTGATTGTCTCAGGCTTTTTCACTTCACCATAAGACCATGAACGAATCATGTCAGGTGAAGCCAATCCAATCCGGATATTGTCAAAATCGTCTGTACGACCTTGACGTTTTAAGAAATTCATTAAATCTTTCAAGAGCTTATCCTCTTTAAATGTTATCCGATACTGTCCAGAATCTATCTCGCAAAGAACAGAATTAGTCTTGTTCCATTTCGATATTCACTGCCAGCGAACGAATCTCTTTCACTAAGACATTGAATGATTCCGGCATGCCGGCTTCCATTGAATGGTTGCCATCGACAATGTTTTTATACATTCTGGTTCTACCTGTCACGTCATCGGATTTGACAGTCAACATTTCTTGCAATGTGTACGCGGCGCCATAAGCTTCCAGGGCCCAGACCTCCATCTCACCAAAACGCTGACCACCGAATTGCGCTTTACCACCCAACGGTTGCTGCGTTACCAAACTGTAAGGGCCGGTCGAACGCGCATGCATTTTGTCGTCCACCAAGTGATTCAGTTTCAGCATATACATGTAACCCACAGTAACTTCACGCTCAAACGGTTCGCCTGTTAGGCCATCGTACAGTACGGTTTGCCCGTGCTCCGGTAAATCGGCCAAACGCAACATGGTACGAATATCTTCTTCCGAAGCCCCGTCGAAGACTGGGGTCGCCATCGGTACACCGGCAACCAAGTTGACCGCCATCTCTAGAATTTCTTTATCGGTAAACGAATTCAGATCTTCCTTTCGGCCGCTGCAATTGTAAATTTTCTCCATGAAACCACGTATTTCCGCGACTTTTGCTTGAGCTTCCAGCATCTTACCGATTTTGATACCTAAGCCTTTAGATGCCCAACCCAAATGCGTTTCCAACACCTGACCAACGTTCATCCGCGATGGTACGCCAAGAGGATTTAACAAAATGTCGACGGGGTTACCGTCAGCGGTATACGGCATGTCTTCAATCGGCACGATTTGGGAGATAACACCCTTGTTACCGTGACGACCGGCCATCTTATCGCCCGGCTGAATACGTTTTTTAACAGCCAAATAAACTTTGACCATCTTCAACACACCCGGCGCCAAGTCGTCGCCCATGGTGATTTTTTTCTTTTTCTGCTCGAAACGCTCGTCGAACTCTTTACGTTGCTGCTCGACATGCTCGGCAACGGTCTCCAATTGCACGTTGACATCTTCGTCTTGTGTGCGGATTTTCAACAACTCGGAAGGCACCAAGCCATCCAGATAATCAGCGGTAATTTCTTCGCCTTTTTTCAAACCATTCGGACCCTTTTCGGCTTTTTTACCCGCTAACAAGGTTTTTACCCGAGCGAAAATATCGTGCTCGACGATTTTCAGCTGGTCATCCAAGTCTTTCCGGTAACGCTTGATTTCCGCATCTTCGATTTCCAGGGCTCGCTTGTCTTTTTTCACACCATCACGAGTGAAAACCTGAACATCGATCACAGTACCGCGCACGTTGCCCGGCACACGTAGCGACGTGTCTTTCACATCGGCTGCTTTTTCGCCGAAGATGGCTCTCAGCAATTTCTCTTCTGGCGTTAATTGCGTTTCACCTTTCGGCGTCACTTTACCCACTAGAATGTCGCCGCCTTTCACTTCCGCACCGACGTATACAATCCCGGATTCATCCAATTTGGATAAGGCTTCTTCACTAACGTTTGGAATGTCCGCGGTAATCTCTTCCGGACTGTGCTTGGTTTCGCGAGCGACGCAAGTTTTTTCTTCGATATGAATAGTGGTAAAACGATCTTCTTTTACCACACGCTCGGACACCAAAATCGAGTCTTCAAAGTTATAGCCATTCCAGGGCATGAATGCTATCAGCATGTTTTGACCCAAGGCCAATTCGCCGATGTCGGTCGAGGGACCGTCCGCCAGAATATCACCGGCTCTGACGATGTCGCCGAGTTTAACCAGTGGTTTTTGGTTGATACAGGTGTTTTGGTTAGAACGGGTATATTTAATCAAGTTGTAAATATCCACGCCTGGCACACCCGCAACGGTCTCTTCGTCATTCGCACGTACTACGATACGCCCCGCATCAACCGCTTCGATACGACCGCCACGAGTTGCTACCACGGTTACACCCGAGTCTTTCGCGACGACACGCTCCATACCGGTGCCAACCAAAGGCTTCTCTGCACGTAAAGTGGGAACCGCTTGACGTTGCATGTTCGAACCCATCAACGCCCGGTTCGCGTCGTCGTGTTCCAAGAACGGAATGATAGATGCTGCCACGGATACGATCTGCTTGGACGATACGTCCATATATTGCACGGTTTCGGACGAAGCCAAGGTGAATTCGTCTTTGTAACGGCAAGACACCAAGCCTTCAACCAATTTACCGTTTTCGTCAACCGCCACGCTGGACTGCGCGATAACGTATTCGCCTTCTTCGATTGCGGAAATGTAATCGACCTGATCGGTTACTTTACCGTCGACCACTTTCCGGTACGGAGTTTCCAAGAAGCCGTATTCGTTGGTTCTGGCGTAGACAGACAATGAGTTAATCAAACCAATGTTCGGCCCCTCTGGCGTTTCGATAGGGCAAACTCGACCATAGTGAGTGGTATGAACGTCACGAACCTCGAACCCGGCACGTTCTCTGGCTAAACCGCCAGGACCCAGTGCCGAAACTCGGCGTTTGTGGGTAACTTGCGATAACGGATTGTTTTGGTCCATAAATTGCGACAACTGGCTGGAACCAAAGAATTCCTTGACTGCCGCAGAAACAGGTTTAGCGTTGATGATTTCCTGCGGCATATAGCCCTCAGAATCCGCCAAGGTCAAACGCTCTCTGACAGCCCGTTCGACTCGAACCAAACCGATGCGGAACTGGTTTTCGATCATTTCGCCAACAGATCGTACACGCCTGTTACCCAAATGGTCGATATCGTCCACGGTACCGTTACCATTTCTGATTTTGATCAGTTCTTTCAAAACATCGATGATGTCTTCTTTGCTTAGCGTGCCAGGGCCTTCGGTTTCTTCACGTCCCAATCGACGATTGAATTTCATCCGGCCAACGGCGGATAGGTCGTAACGTTCGTCGGTAAAGAACAGGTTTTCGAATAGGTTTTCCGCAGACTCTACGGTAGGCGGCTCGCCAGGACGCATCATTCTGTAGATTTCCACCAATGCTTCCAAGCGATTTGTGGTGGTATCCAAACGCATCGAATTGGAAATGTAAGGTCCTCTATCCAAATCGTTAACATACAGTGTATCGATCTCGCGAACACCCGCATCGATCAACTTCTGTAATAAATTGTCGGTGATCTCGTCATTAACGCTGGCCAACAACTCGCCGGTGGATGTATCGACAACATTGTGGCCTAGAATTTTTCCGTACAAATAGTCCCTAGGCACTTCGATTTCAGTGACACCGGATTTTTCCAGTTGGCGAACATGTTTGGCAGTAATTCTGCGCCCCTCTTCGATAACGACGCTACCGTCGTGCTTAATATCGAAAACAGCCATTTCACCGCGCAACCTATCCGGGATCACGTGAAACATTAATTTTTCGGCGCTCAATGAGAACTTATTGGTTTCGAAGAAAATTTTGATCATTTCTTCGTTTTCATATCCCAAAGCCCGTAACAAAATAGTCGCCGGAATTTTTCTCCGTCTGTCTATACGCACGTAAACGGCGTCTTTATGATCAAATTCGAAATCCAACCATGAACCACGATAAGGAATTACCCGTGCGTTGAACAGCAACTTACCGGACGAATGGGTTTTACCTTTGTCATGGTCGTAAAATACACCGGGCGATCTGTGCAACTGCGACACAATGACCCGTTCAGTGCCGTTAATCACGAACGTACCGTTGTCGGTCATCAGAGGCAGCTCACCCATGTAAACTTCCTGCTCTCTAATATCCTTAACGACCTTGGTATTAGCAGGCGCGTCTTTATCATAAATAACTAGACGCACTAAAACACGCAACGGCGCTGAAAATGTAGCGCCGCGCTGTTGACACTCTCTTACATCGAATGCGGGTTCCCCCAAGCGATATTTAACATACTCCAATACGGCATAGCCGGAATGACTTACTACCGGAAAAACACTGGAGAATGCGGCATGCAGCCCTTGATTGCGCCGTTTATCCGGATCTATGCCGGACTGCAAAAAATTTGCATACGAATCAATTTGTGTTGCCAAAAGATAGGGAACTTCCAATACTTCGGAACCCTTCCCAAAATTATTACGGATACGCTTTTTTTCGGTAAAAGAATAGGCCATATTGCTTCTATACCTTCGTCGTCAGAGATTATTTACTACTGTTTTAGAAACAGTAAAAGGCCGACGGCAAAATGCCGTCAGCCCGGTTTGATAGGCTTATGCCTGGTATGCAGTCAAGATGCTTATTTGATTTCGGCAGTTGCGCCAGCTTCTTCAAGCTCTTTTTTCGCCGCTTCGGCTTCGGCTTTGTTGACACCTTCTTTAACAGTAGTAGGTGCGCCTTCAACAGCGTCTTTCGCTTCTTTCAAGCCCAAGCCTGTCAAACCGCGAACAGCTTTAATAACCGCTACTTTGTTTTCGCCGAAACCGGTCAAGATAACATCGAACTCGGTTTGCTCTTCAACAACAGCCGCCGCTACAGGAGCTGCAACCGCTACTGCCGCAGCAGCAGAAACGCCAAACTTTTCTTCCATCGCTGAAATCAGATCAACGATTTCCATCACAGTCATGTTAGAGACTGCTTCCAAGATGTCTTGTTGTGAAATTGCCATTGTATATTCCTCTAAAATTAATGAGTTTTAACTGGTTAACGCGAGATTATGCCGCTTCTTTCTCGTCTCTGATTGCAGCCAGAGTACGTGCGAGTTTCTCAACCGGTGCTTTCATGACCGACATCAGCATGCTGATACCTTGGTCACGGGTTGGCAATCTTGCCAATCTATCCAACTCCGATCCGTCAAAAGCCTGACCACCGATTGCCACTACTTTCGCGATCAGTTTGTTATGGCCCTTGGAGAATTCGCTGATGAGCCGTGCAGCGCAGCCTGGATCTTCCATGGAAAATGCCAGTATTAAAGGACCGACCAGCCCTTCCTGCATACATTCAAACTCAGTCCCAGCGACAGCACGTTTAGCCAGTGTATTTTTGACTACGCGCAAATAAACGCCCGTTTCTCTCGCGGTTTTACGCAGTTCCGTCAATTCGGTAACTGTCAGACCCCGATATTCCGCAGCGATCGCGGAATGGGCTTTAGCGGCGAATTCAGCAACTTCCTCTACGACAACTTTTTTGCTATCTAAATTGAGTGCCACATCTACCTCCGGTACTTTCCGATTATCCATCGGATCTATGAAACGCATCTTTCGATGCCCCTTTCACGGTCCCTTTCACCAACTTTGCGGCTCCAGCTCCCGTCTGCGTAGGAAAATTAAGCTTTCGCACCTACGGTCTTTGACGGTTGTCGATCACTCAACAACCCAAAGCCTTACAACTGTTAATTTCTTAAATATCGATACTGCCTTGATCGATCCACAAACCTGGCCCCATAGTCGACGACAGGGCAATCTTTTTTAGATACACACCTTTCGCTGCCGTAGGCTTGGCTTTTTTCAGATCTGAAATCAAAAACTCCAGATTTTGCTTAAGCGAGGTTTCATCAAAAGACACTTTACCGATAGAGCAATGAATAATGCCTGATTTATCTGTACGATATCTGACCTGCCCAGATTTAGCATTCTTCACTGCGGTAACGACGTCTGGGGTTACGGTACCGACTTTTGGGTTAGGCATCAGGCCTCTTGGGCCCAAAATTTGACCCAATTGACCAACCACGCGCATTGCGTCAGGTGAAGCGATAACCACATCAAAGTTCATTTCGCCGCGTTTTACTTGCTCAGCTAAATCGTCCATACCAACGATGTCCGCGCCTGCTTCGCGAGCCGCATCCGCATTTGGGCCTTGCGTAAATACAGCAACTTTTACTGTTTTGCCGGTGCCGTTTGGTAACACGGAAGCGCCACGCACGTTTTGATCAGATTTACGTGGATCAACGCCCAAGTTAACACTGACATCCACAGACTCATCAAACTTGCTATTTGCAAACTCTTTTAAAAGAGCCACTGCTTCGGCAACCGAATATTGTTTACTTCTAACTACCTTTTCTTTGATAGCCTTTGCTTTCTTAGTTACTTTTGCCATTTTACACGCCCTCCACGTTCAAACCCATGCTGCGAGCGCTTCCCGCAATAATTCTTATCGCCGCTTCCAAATTAGCTGCGTTCAAGTCTTCCATTTTGGTTTTAGCGATTTCTTCCAACTGCGCACGCGAAACGGTGCCCACTTTATTAGAATTAGGCTTGCTACTTCCGCTTTTAATACCCACTGCTTTTTTCAACAAAACCGAAGCAGGTGGCGTCTTGGTGATAAAAGTAAAGCTTTTATCACTATAGACGGTGATAACAACAGGCAAAGGCAGGCCTTTCTCAACTTCTTGAGTTCTTGCATTAAACGCCTTGCAGAACTCCATAATATTGACACCACGCTGACCCAATGCAGGACCAATTGGTGGGCTAGGATTAGCCTCACCTGCTTTAACTTGCAGCTTGATGTACGAATCAATTTTTTTTGCCATTTTATACTCCTAACGGGTGCGAACGCTTTTCAGCTCCCCAACAAACAAAAATCCCGGCCATGCAAATGACAGGGATTCGTAAAAATCTCAAATTGTAGGCTAGACTTTTTCAACCTGTCCAAATTCTAATTCAACCGGTGTAGATCGACCAAAAATAAGAACCGATACGCGCAACCGGCTTTTCTCGTAATTGACTTCTTCTATATTGCCATTAAAGTCTTTAAATGGGCCATCGGTAATCCGAACAACCTCCCCAACTTCGAACAGTACTTTGGGCCGCGGCTTATTCACACCCTCTTCAACGCGGTTTAATATTGCCATTGCTTCCTTTTCTGAGATTGGTGACGGCCTATCTGATGCTCCGCCTATAAAGCCCAACACCCTAGGAACATTTCTTACTAAATGCCATGTTTCGTCATTCAATTCCATTTGCACAAGTACGTATCCGGGAAAGAATTTCCTTTCACTTTTACGCTGCTGACCCATGCGCATTTCAACAACCTCTTCAGTAGGTACCAGAATTTTTCCAAAAAACTCTTCCAGACCTTCGCGTTTTATACGCTCTTCAAGAGCCTGCTTGACTTTATTTTCAAAGTTGGAATACGCATGAACGACATACCAGCGAAGCGACATTATTTAATCCCCTGGCTCATCAAAAGCTGAACACCCCAAAACAAAAACATATCTAGCAACCACAGTATTAAGCCGACTATGAATACCATCAAAAAAACCATCAGCGTAGTACGAACCGCCTCGTCTTTAGTGGGCCACACTATCCTTTTGAATTCTTGCTTGGACTCCAGCATAAAGCCCCATAGACCGCGACCCTTAGCAGTAGTAAAAGCAACAGCTATAGCAGCCGCTAAAACAGCCACCAAAACTAAAACGCGGTAAAGAAGCTGCAAATCAGAAAAATAATAGAACGCTGATATGCCGACAACAACAAAAACCAAAGATAAAGCCAACTTTACGATGTCCACCACTGAGGAGACTTCTTCTGCCTGTGCGTTCATTTAGTTAACTTGAATTAAATTATGAAGATTTTCTGAATGGCAGGCCAGGAGGGACTCGAACCCCCAACTTGCGGTTTTGGAGACCGCTGCTCTACCAATTGAACTACTGACCTATTCAGAAAATATTTTTTGAATCAAAAACGGCTATTACTCGATAATAGAAGCAACAACACCCGCACCCACGGTGCGACCACCTTCGCGAATCGCAAAACGCAAGCCGTCTTCCATCGCAATCGGTGAGATAAGTTTTACGGTAACGGCGATGTTATCGCCGGGCATAACCATTTCCACGCCTTCTGGCAAATCTACCGCACCGGTTACGTCGGTCGTTCTGAAGTAGAACTGCGGACGGTAGCCATTAAAGAATGGAGTATGACGACCACCCTCTTCTTTAGACAGCACATATATTTCTGCTTTAAAGTGAGCATGTGGCTTGATGGTATTCACATGCGCCAATACTTGACCACGTTCCACGTCTTCTCTTTTAGTACCACGCAACAGTACACCGACGTTATCGCCCGCTTGACCTTGATCAAGCAGTTTGCGGAACATTTCTACACCTGTGCAGGTTGTTTGAACGGTATCTTTGATGCCGACGATCTCGACGGCTTCGCCTACTTTGATGATGCCCCGCTCAACACGTCCGGTTACTACGGTACCGCGACCTGAAATTGAGAACACGTCTTCGATAGGCATCAAGAATTTGCCGTCGATCGCACGCTCTGGCTCAGGAATGTAACTGTCCAACGCTTCAACCAAGCGAACTACGGATTGTACACCAATTTCACTTTGCTCGCCTTCTAAAGCTTTCAATGCGGAACCAACGATAATGGGCGTGTCGTCTCCTGGGAATTCGTATTGATTCAACAGCTCCCGAATTTCCATTTCAACCAGCTCAATCAACTCAGCGTCATCTACCATATCGGCCTTGTTCAAGAACACAACAATGTAAGGCACACCGACTTGACGTGACAACAGAATGTGCTCGCGCGTTTGTGGCATAGGACCGTCCGCAGCAGAGCAAACCAAAATCGCGCCATCCATTTGGGCAGCACCGGTAATCATGTTTTTAACGTAGTCAGCGTGACCAGGGCAGTCAACGTGGGCATAGTGGCGGTTGGCTGATTCGTACTCTACGTGTGACGTAGAAATGGTTATACCGCGCGCACGTTCTTCCGGGGCGTTGTCGATTTGATCAAAAGCCTTAACTTCGCCGCCTTGCAGCTCCGCCATGACTTTTGTTAATGCCGCTGTCAATGTGGTTTTACCGTGGTCAACGTGACCAATAGTGCCTACGTTTACGTGCGGTTTCTTTCTTTCAAATTTTTCTTTAGCCATTTTGGAACACCCTAACTACGACAAAAACAAACCTAAATCTGGAGCTCATAACCGGATTTGAACCGGTGACCTCTTCCTTACCAAGGAAGTGCTCTACCTACTGAGCTATATGAGCGAGTAATTTACCCCGAAATGGAGCGGGTGATGGGAATCGAACCCACGCAATCAGCTTGGAAGGCTGGAGTTCTACCATTGAACTACACCCGCAGATCCCATAAATTTGGTGGTGGAGGGGGGAGGATTCGAACCTCCGAAGGTAGAACCGGCAGATTTACAGTCTGATCCCTTTGGCCGCTCGGGAACCCCTCCGTTACTTATTCGATCAATTATCCTTGTTTCAAAAACCCCAGTCAAGTGTTTTTTTAATTCAACTGAAGTAACAATCAAGCTCCAATTGAATTCAAATCACCCAAAACCAACGCATCCATGCTTTTCGCTAACTCGCCAAACAAACCCAGCATTCGAGCCTGACCATCACAAGACAAACTGGACAACACATAGTCCGCCACACCCCCCCCCGCGACAGGACGACCTATACCAATTCTCAACCTGTAGAAATCACGGGTGTCGATATTAGCAATAATGTCACGCAACCCGTTATGCCCACCGTGCCCCCCGTCTTTTTTTATCTTGACGACTCCCTCGGGAAGCTCAAGCTCATCATGAACCACAAGCATTTCTTCGGACTTAAACTTGTAATACCGCAAAAACTTACCGACAGACAGGCCACTTTTATTCATAAAAGTCATCGGCTTTAGCAATACAAGCCCGTATCCGCCAATATTGCATTCAGCCACCTCACCGGAAAACTGACTACTGCTCGACCAACCAGCACTAGCAAGCCCCGCCAGATACTCCACAAACAAAAACCCGGCATTGTGCCGGGTTTTTTCGTACTGCCGCCCAGGATTACCCAGACCAACAATCAGCTTAATCATTCAAACAAGACTTCAAACACTATTAGTCAGCAGATTCCACAGATCTTGGCTTGACTATTTGAGCAACCGGATGATCATGCTCAGCACCATGCTGCAACGCTGCAATCTCAACACCAGCCGGCAAAATCAAATCAGACAAATGTATTGTCGAACCAACATCTACACTAGCCAAATCTACTTCAATGAATTCCGGCAAAGCAGAAGGCATACACAACACCTCCACATCAACCATTGCATGATTGACCAAACCACCTTTTTTAACGCCTACCGAAATAGCTTCATTGATAAAATGCAAAGGAACATGAACCTTCAATTTATGCGTATCATCAACACGCATAAAGTCCATATGCAACACTATCGGCTTTGCAGGGTGCCTTTGTATATGTTTAAGAACAGCTTTTTCTGTTTTGCCGTCGATTTTAAGATCAAGCACATGAGAATAAACGGCCTCATGCACCAAATGCTTAACCACTTCGTTATGATCCAGCAATAACATCTCAGGGGCACCACTACCACCATATACTACTGCCGGGACCTTACCCTGACGACGAACAACTTTGGCCGCGCTACTGCCCGAGGCACTGCGAGCTTCTGCAACAAATTCAAACACGTTAGCCATTTTTTTCTCCAAAAGCTTGTTCCACAAGCACTACTTTAATTCTTATCAGTCAACATAAAGCGAGCTTACAGACTCGCCCACAGCTATCCGACGTATTGTTTCCGCCAACATTTCCGCAACGCTTAGCTGCCTAATCTTATCAATCCCGGACAATTCTGTAGTCAACGGTATCGTATCCGTAACTACCAACTCATCAAGAACGGAATTTTTAACATTTTCCGCGGCTGCACCAGACAACACCGGGTGAGTACAGTATGCAACAACCTTTTTGGCACCATTTTTCTTGAGCGCCCCTGCCGCGTGACACAAAGTACCTGCCGTATCAACCAAGTCATCCACCATAACACAGGTACGACCCTCTACATCGCCGATGATATGCATTATCTCCGACACATTCGGACGCGGCCTTCGCTTGTCGATTATCGCCAAATCAGCATCACCCAGACGCTTTGCAATGGCTCTAGCCCTCACAACACCACCAACATCCGGCGAAACCACAATCAAATCTTCGTATTCTTGCCGCCAAATATCACCTAGCAAAATTGGCGAAGCATAGACATTATCAACCGGAATCCCAAAGAATCCCATGATTTGATCTGCATGCAAGTCAACAGTCAACGCCCTGTCAGCCCCAGCATTACCTATCATATCCGCAACCAATCTTGCAGTAATGGGCACCCTAGCCGACCTCGAGCGCCTATCTTGCCGCGCGTAACCATAATACGGCATAACGGCTGTTATTCTCGCCGCAGACGCTCGCCTCATAGCATCGATCATTACCAACAATTCCATTAGATTTTCGTTGGTAGGCGCGCAGGTAGGCTGTATGACAAATACATCCCTACCCCTAACATTTTCTTCTATCTCAACAAAAATCTCGCCATCACTGAAACGACCAACCGTGGCCATGCCGAGGCGCATATTGAGCTTCTTCACAATACCTTCAGACAACGCCTTATTGGCATTCCCGGAAAATACCATTACCGAGGCCTCACGCATTCAAGCACTCCTAAGGAACTATTGTGTGGAGATTATGGCTGGGCTGCAAGGATTCGAACCTTGGTATGCGAGGATCAAAACCTCGTGCCTTACCGCTTGGCGACAGCCCATTAAATTGATTAAACAGATCCTTGTCTTAATTTTTCATGCAGAGGCGAAACATTAAGTCCTCGAGCCAAATAAACTAACCAACTCTGACTCAACACAGAAAATGCCTCACGCGCCGACTCTTCCGAATCGAACTGGGCAAACACACAACCCCCAGTCCCCGTCAATCTTGCTTCTGCATATTGAGATAATGCATCCAATGCATTACTCACCGGCTTATATAACTTGCTAACGACCGGAAGGCAATCATTCCGCCAATCGCCTGCAATGAAGTCGCGCATTGTGATGGGTTTGCTATCTCTTGTCAACTCTTCCGTCAAAAAAATCTGTTTCGTGTTCACATGACAATCCGGCTTGATTACCACGACCCATTGTTCCGGAATCGTTATGGGCTTTAATTCCTCACCAACCCCCTCACCCCAAGCGGTGTATCCATAGACAAAAACAGGCACATCGGCACCAAGCTGCAAGCCCAACTCCATCAACGCTTCTAATGGTAAATGCAGATTCCACAACCTATTCAGCACCACCAGCGTAGTAGCGGCATCGGAACTACCACCACCCAAGCCACCACCCATAGGCAGATTCTTTTCGACGTCGATACACACCCCGGATGCACACCCAGTATATTGTCTCAATAAGTTGGCGGCGCGAACGGTTAAGTCTTCGTGTTCCGGGACACCAGGAATCGGATGACGCAAATAAACCCTGCCATTTTCCGCAGGATAAAATGTTATCCAGTCACACAAATCAATAATCTGAAATACTGTTTGCAGTAAATGATAGCCATCTGGGCGACGCCCGGTGATTCTCAGCATTAGATTCAACTTAGCCGGCGCAGGCCATTTCTCACCCCAACCCACCACATGTTCTTGCATTCCCGTCACGACAAATCCCATTGGTCCACTATTAATTTGATTCTTGTCTTATCTTTTTCCGCATTGATTTTTCTCGGCAGTACTAAGGCGTTAACATGCTGCATTTCTCTGAAACCAACCCGCCACCCAGACTGAAAAAATCCATCAACCTGCTCGACAAACGACTGCTCCGGGTCAGGCAAACCAAGCACCCAATACCTCAAAACGCTCACAGGAATCGCGACACCTAACTGCTCCGCCAGCACCTCTTCTGCGGGCCCGCGAAACTCTTTGTGATTGTCGCCGTCATCCACCTTCACGAAATCAGCTTCGACAGTGATCATCAGCTTACCCTGAGCCAATGGCCCCGAAAGCTCAATCTCATCTCTTTCAGTGCGATGCCGCCAACTCACCGACGCAGAAAACGAATCCTTCCCATCAGCGAGAGCCAAACGCCCCTCAAAATACCATTGCTGTTGCCGCTGCAACACCCTCATATCTTGCAAACGGTAGGCATCGCCCGGCTTTTCTGACAATAAAGAACAGCCGGACAAAAACATCACAACCAACAAAAATACACTACCCTGAAAAATCATTGCCCGTTTTGCAAAAAGCGCTTTTTAAACTCCAACAAATATTCGTCATCAGGAGATTTTTTATAGACACTGTCGAAAAGCTCTTTTGCTTCCTTTTTCTCACCTAAAGACCAAAGCACTTCTGCAATATGCGCGGCAATTTCATTTTCCGGCTGCTTCTCGTAGGCTCTACGCAAAAACTCCAGGGCTCGCTCGGGCTTTCCAAGCTTAAACTGCAACCATCCGTAGCTGTCTATCACCACTGCCTCATCAGGCTGCAAACTGAGGGCGCGCTCCAAATATTTGGCCGCCTCCTCATAGCGTTGTGTTCTATCGGTCAACGTATAACCCAATGCATTCAACGCACCCACATCGTCCGGCTTTTTCTCTAAAATTTTTTGAAGGTCGGACTCAAGCACATCCAACTTGTCCAAGCGCTCGGCAACCAATGCCCTGGCATATAGCACTTCGCGATTATCGGGCATGTCTTTTAAAGCCAGTGTCAGAACATCGAAGGCTTCTTGGTATTTACCCAATTGATTATAAAGCTCTGCCTTAACCATCAAGACTCGCAAATGCTGCTCAGGATATTTGTTATCCATGCGTTTGATGCGCGCCTCAATCTCGTCGAAGCGTTTTTGATTCATCAACAAAGACACCGCCGCCATATCCGCGTCGAATGCGTAATTGCCGTCGCTCACCCGATCAAACCAATTTAACGCCTTATCCGGATGTTGTTGATCAACTTCAATCTTACCCAAGTAAAAACTAGCCTGCCCTTCCCACTCGGGATTATTCAGCAACTTCTCAAGTACGTTTTCAGCCTTATCGATCTGGCTTTGCTGCATATACACCAAAGCCAAGGTAAACAGCGTTTCAGCATCATCCGGCTTGTCTTCCAACACATTCTGGCAAAGCTTTATCGCATCGTCATAGTCGTGACCGTTAACCAACACCTCTAACAACATCTTTCTCAGCATTTTATCTTCTGGAGCAGCCTTAAGCGCTTTTTCCAAAGAGGCGCGCGCCTTGGTCAAGTCGCCGGAGCGTCCGGCCAGCTGTGCCTGCAAGATCACAGCCTTATTCCAATCAGGCTGGATTAACAATGCTTGATTAACTTTCTGCTGGGCCAACTCGTTATTTTGCAGAACCGACGCCAAAACTGCCTGCAAGAAAAACACACTGGCTTGATTAGGATGCTCAACAGCCAACTCTTCCAACACGTCGTAGGTAAATTGTGTGCGACCTTCTTTTTCCATCAACTTGGTCATTTCCAGCACACCAGCCTCAAAACCGGCCGGATCATCTGCCAGCATGGCATTGAGATTTTCGACAGCCGCCTTTTGATCTGAGTTTTTAATCGCCAGCAACACGGCAAACTTTCTCGCCGCTAAATTCTTTCCGTCCTTGGACAACCAAACCGTCAAGGCCTCACGGGTACGCTGCTCGTCTTTTAAAAACAAACCGATTTTGACTGCCCGCTCCGCAATCCGCGGATCATCCACTCGCTTAGCGGCCTGCAAATAAGCATCCATGGCCAAATGGTACTGATTACGCTGCCCTGCCAATTCCGCGGCCATCAGCAAATACAGCACCTCTTCGTCGATCACCGTGTTGCGATTAACTCTGCTTTCCAAACCCTCAGGCTTGACTGGCAAACCTTCTGCCTCAGGCTCTTTCTCAGGAGAAACCGCACATCCTGACATCGATAAAAACATTGCGATGGCTATCCATTTTTTCATGCAATCAATTGACCCACTTTTGAAAAACTATTGACGATAGATTACCAGAAAAAGCCCCTGAATCGGACTGTCGTTTCATTGTATTTGGACAAAAACAGCGCATTCCTTAAAATAGTGCACTTTTCTTGTGCTATTGTTCGCAACTGATGACTCTTCTTGCCGTAGGGATAAATTACAATACAGCGCCGGTCGCCATCCGCGAACGCTTGGCGTTCCCGACGGACATGCTCGATAACACGCTGAAAAACTTGTGGAATCTTCGCGAAATCAGCGAGGCGGCCATTCTATCGACTTGCAACCGCACCGAGTTTTACTACCAGGCGGACAGCGACAACCAATCTTCGTTGGTAAACTGGATAGCGGACACCAAACAGATCAAACCAGCCGACTTCACCCCTTATCTTTACAGCTACAAAGATAGCCAATCGATAAGACATATGTTCCGCGTGGCCTGCGGACTGGATTCGATGATCCTGGGCGAACCGCAAATTCTCGGCCAAATGAAAACCGCCTACCATGCCGCTTCACAAGCCGGCACGCTGGGCAGAAATCTCAGCAAATTATTTCAACACACCTTTTCCGCAGCCAAAAAAGTCCGCACCGACACCGCTATCGGCTCCAGCCCGGTGTCTGTCGCATTTGCCGCCGTGCAACTGGCCCAACAGATTTTCGACAAACTCAGCGAACAAACCGCTTTATTGATAGGTGCCGGCGAAACGATAGAACTCACCGCCCGCCATCTATACCAACACGGCATCGGCCGTATCATCATTGCCAACCGCACTTACGACAAAGCCCATGCCTTGGCGATGCAGTTCAACGGCTACGCGATCAACCTCGCCGAGCTGCCGAATCATTTGGCGGAAGCAGACATTGTGGTGTCGTCCACCGCTAGCCAATTGCCGATCCTTGGTAAAGGCCGCGTAGAAAGCGCGATCAAAATCCGCAAGCACAAACCGATGTTCATGGTCGATTTGGCCGTGCCGCGCGACATTGAGGCCGAAGTTGCGCAGCTACGCGATGTTTATTTGTACACCGTCGACGACCTGCAAAACACCGTCAATCAAAACATGGACTCGCGCCGCCGCGCCGCCGAACAGGCTGAGGAAATCATCGACACTCAAGTCGAACACTTTATGGCCTGGCTGCGCTCTCAAGGCGCCCAGGAAACTATCCGCGACTTCCGCACCCAAGCCGAACAAACTCGCGACGAAGCCTTGCAAAAAGCTTTAGCCCAACTCAACAGCGGCGCAGCGGCCGATGAAGTATTGCAGCGCCTCGCGTACAGCTTGACCAATAAACTGATTCACACCCCCTGCGCACAACTACGCGAAGCCGGCGCCAACGAACGCCACGACCTGATCGCGGCTTCCCGCGAAATTTTCAAATTACGATAAGCCACTGAATGAAACCCTCGATACAAACCAAACTGGAAAACCTCGGCGAACGCTTCGAAGAAATCACCGCCTTATTGTCGCAACCGGAAGTACAAAGCAATCAAAACCAATTCCGCAGCCTGAGCCAAGAATACGCGCAAATCGAGCCGCTGGTCGCCTGTTACAAAATCTATCAGGAAAACGAAGCCAATCTGGAATCGGCCCAGGAAATGGCTAAAGACAGCGACCCGGAGTTACGGGAAATGGCCAAAGAAGAAATCCAGGCCGCCGAAGCCCAACGCGAGGAATTGACCCAACAACTGCAAATCCTGCTGCTACCGAAAGACCCGAATGACAATCGCAATGTGTTTTTGGAAGTACGCGCAGGGACCGGCGGCGACGAAGCGGCGATCTTTTCCGGCGACCTTGCACGGATGTACCAACGCTATGCAGAACGACAAGGCTGGAACACCGAGATTATCAACGAGAACCGCGGCGAACACGGCGGCTTTAAAGAAGTCATCATGCGCGTGGCCGGCCAAAACGTGTATTCGCAATTAAAGTTCGAATCGGGCACCCACCGCGTGCAGCGCGTACCGGAAACCGAATCGCAGGGCCGTGTGCATACCTCGGCCTGCACCGTGGCGATCATGCCGGAAGTCGATGCTGTAGACGAAATCGACATTAATCCCGCCGATCTGCGCATCGATACCTACCGCGCCTCCGGCGCCGGCGGCCAACACGTCAACCGCACCGAATCGGCGATCCGTATTACCCACATCCCGTCCGGTGTGGTCGTCGAATGCCAGGACGAACGCTCTCAACACAAGAACCGCGCCCGCGCGATGTCGGTATTGCAGGCCCGTTTGATGTCGGCGGCCCAGGAAAAGCAACACGCGGAACAATCGGAAAGCCGCAAATTACAAGTGGGCAGCGGCGACCGATCCGAACGTATCCGCACCTATAACTACCCGCAAGGCCGACTCACCGACCACCGCATCAACCTGACGCTTTATAAGCTGGAAGAAATCATGGAAGGCGGATTGGAGCATGTGATTCAACCGCTGATTCATGAACATCAGGCAGAATTGTTGACTCAGCTGGGTAATGTCTAAGCAACCTATATGGACAGATACCAGCAATACGATTCATAGCCTGGTAGCCTCTGCAAACGCAAAGCTAAGCACCACATCCGAAACCGCAATGCTTGACGCCGAAGTATTGCTTTGCCACTGCCTGAACAAAAACCGCTCGTTTCTAAGAGCTTGGCCGGAACACCGGCCCAGCGCTGAACAGATCGCTCAGTATCAAGCACTGGTAGAACAGCGCGCGCAAGGCACACCTGTTGCCTATTTAACCGGCCAACGCGAATTCTGGTCGCGCAATTTCAAAGTCAGCCCGGATGTGTTGATCCCCAGACCCGACACCGAGTTGCTGATAGAGCTCAGCCTGTCGCTATTACCTGCCGACCAGCCCTGTAAAATCATTGATCTCGGCACCGGCTCCGGGATAATTGCCATCACGCTGGCCGCCGAACGACCATTAGCCCAGGTATTTGCCAGCGATCTAAGCTCGGCGGCTTTAGAGCTGGCCCAATGCAATGCGCAGCAACTCAAGGTTGGCAATCTGTGTTTTGTGCATTCTAATTGGTTCAAAAACATCGAAGAAACAGACTTTGATTTGGTCGTTAGTAATCCACCCTACATCGCCGATAACGACCCGCATCTAACCATCGGCGACGTGCGCTTTGAGCCTGACAGCGCGTTGATCAGCCCCAACAACGGCCTGCAAGACATTCGTCAGCTTGCCGAGCAAGCGCGTCTGCATTTAAAAGACAATGGCCAATTATTGGTCGAACACGGCTACAATCAGCAATCCGAGGTACAAGCCATTTTTCACGAATTTGGCTACCAGCAGGTCAACACCCATGCTGATTTATCCGGCAATCCACGAGTGACATCGGGAATATGGAAACCACTATGAACCACAAAGAAATTTCTCTACCGCGCAAGCTCACCAACCAGCTGCTGCACTTGGCGCAACTATCCCCGGATACCGAGGTTTGCGGCCTAATCGGCGCGGACAGTACCGGTATGCCGGTGTGTTGTTATCCGGTGGACAACAGCGCCGCCACGCCGGCGACCCGCTTCTTATTGGACGCCAGTCAACAAATCGAAGCTATGCGCCAAATCCGCGAAAAAGGCGAAACGCTATTTGCCATCTACCACTCGCACCCGCACACGCCGGCCCAACCGTCAGTGATCGACATCCAGGAAGCCAGCTATCCGGATGCACTGCATTTGATTATTTCCTTAAATACCAAGGGCGTATTAGAAATGCGTGGCTTTAAAATTGCCGGAGACAGCGCGGAAGAAGTGGAATTAAATCTGATTGAAGCTTAATCCAAGCCGTTGCAGCCCAAACCGCATGCTCAATGCTCCCAAGACGCGGCATCTTCGATAGGTTCTAGATGCGTGTCGATGTCGATGTTGTCGAACCTGTCCTTGATTCGCTGCTCGATGGCTTCCAGCAAATCATGACCCTGCTGCACTGTCCAACTCCCAGGTACCAACACATGCACTGACATGAAACGTCTGGCGCCGGCGTAACGAGTCCGTAACGCATGATAAGCAATACGTTGGCCGGCCACATATTCATCCAACACAGCGACGATTTCCGCAATTTCCTCCGGCGATAAGGCCGCATCCAATAAACCGGACACTGTCCGGCGAATCAATTGCAAGCCGGCCCAGACGATATTGAACGCCACGCCGATGGCAATAATCGGGTCGAGTATTTCCCAGCCGTTCAGGCCCAATTGCTTGGCAAACGCCAGGCTCGGCTCGAAACGGTTTGCCACAGAGATGATGGCGATACCGACCAAAATCCCGACCGTCGTCCAGACATCGGTCATTAAGTGCTTACCGTCGGCTTCCAACGTGATCGACTGCCGGCGCCGGCCGACACCAATCAAAACTCGGGCAACCGCCAAATTGATCAACGAAGCAAACACCGAAACCGCAATACCCAGATCAAGTTGCTGCAGCAGCAGCGGGTTCCACAACCGTTCCCAGGCCGCATAGCCGATACTAAAAGCCGCCAACAGAATCATGATACCTTCCGCACCGCTGGAGAAATATTCGACTTTTTCGTGGCCGTAGGCATGGGTATCGTCCGGCGGCCGCGCCGAAATAGTCAGCACCACCAGCATGATGATCGCCGCCACCAAATTGATCAGCGACTCCAACGCATCGGACAGCAAGCCCACGGAACCAGTCAGCCAATAGGCGTAGCTTTTTAATGCGATAGTACTGATTGCGGCAGCAATAGAGAGCCAACCGTAACGGGCTAGAGAGTGTTCACTCATAACTTTCGGAGTTTTTTGATAGGCTGATCAGTCTAGCAGACTGTCTGACTCAGCACTCACCTTGTGCGGATATATTCACGTCGCTGCGTGATAATCAGGGTCAACGTGAGTACTCGAAAATATAGTGATAACAAAAAAGCCCCGATTCGCAAGAAACGGGGCTTTTATTTTTAAACCAGAAATTCTTTTGGAGCGCCGAGAATCAGCGCTCCGCCATCGATTAATAGTTGAACTGCAACTGGGTACGGATCAAATCGCCGCTGGCTTGCTGCAAGAATCCAGCTGCCGTTGTTTGCGTCTGAATTTGAGTACGATTCATCGTCGCATAAGCCACGGTTAACTCCAGCGCCTTGTTGATTTGATACTCGACACCGGCTTCGACCTCGTCCACATTGACTCTTGGAGCGTTGGCGACACCCTTCCAGGCACCATCATAGGTTTGCCATTTGACATAAGGCATCATGCTACCTTTAGTACCGAATACGTTATCGATTTTATACATCGCTTGTACGTAGCCACCTTCCAGATTTTGTCTCTCAATGCGATTGGCAGATGGATTTAGCGTAGGGCCTGCACCCCAATTCCATTCCGCCTGCAAACCAAACGGTTGCGGGAACAACACGGCGTGAACGCCAACTCTATCTTCGCTATTATCTCTTGCGGTCGGCGTGCCTGACCCAAATCTGCTGGTATAGGCACTGGTGGACCGGTTGAATCTTCCCGACATTGCATCCGCCCCCACTTCGATGACTTGCCCACGCAAGCCCATGAAACCTAAATCAAACGGATAAGTCGAATGAGCGACCAAATATAAGTTGTCGTTAGCTTCCGCTTTGTTAATACCCTGACCGTTATAAACACCCAAGCCCAAGACGCCGTAATCACCGGAGGTTTTCAGATTTTTCTTGGCTAGGTCTTTCCAAAGTTTTTGCACATCGCTAGGCGACCAATAGGCAAACAAACCCAGGTCACGTTCGCTGGGCACCGCGCTGTTCAATGCGTCGTCACGATCCAGCGTCAGGCGGTTTTGCGAGGATTGCAGGTTTTCCCAACCAAACGGGACTTTGGATTGACCGGCACGGATTCGATATTCGTGAGCCTTATCAAAAGCCAAGTCGGCATAGGCATCCCGCAACTGCGCAAAGTTCAAATCACCGTTGGTGGTTGCGAAATCCGGTTGCAGATACAAGGAGATATACTCATTGATGTCGCCGGAAAATACCAAACGCACTCGACGCAAAGAAAAACCTTGATTGTTACCTATCGAGCCATCACCCACCGACTTCAACTCCGGCTCGCCCGCTGTTCTATCGCCGGATAGTGCTTGGTTATACCGCAACTGGGTATAGCCGCGAACATTGATTTTATTAAACCATTTTTCGTCGTTCTTGGCTTTGTCTTCGCGTTGCGCAACGATATGCTCGTCGAGCGCTTTCAATTCGTTGGTTTTCAGCTCAAGATCCTGCTTGATTTTGTCGATCTCAGCTTTTTGTGTTTGATTGTCGACTTCAACTTTTTTAGCAACCGTATCTTCGACTTTTTCAAAAGAACCCAACTTGACACGCCCCGGACCCGGCTCGGCGAAAATCTGCTTGGTTTTGGCATCAACATACAAATCCAGCGCCATCGCCTCGGCGCAGATACCCGAGCCAATAATGGCGACCACTGCCAGGCTCAGCTTAGAAAGTCTCATCAAATTTCTCCAATAATTATATAAATCAATGCGTTAACTCAATGATCACGATGACCAAAAAGCTTGAGCGCATTGTATGGAGGCAATATGACAACTTTATGACAAAACGAATTTAGTTGGCCTATCCGTTGTTTTTTTGCGACAAAAACCGCATTCGATACAAGTCGTTAGCGTATCGGCAGCTTGATGATGGGATAGTCGAGCTCGGCCCCTGTCACCTCTAAGCAACAGATATTCCGATAATGATAAGAACCCAAGCGGGCTTAGACAGTGGGATAGAACAATTTAAAAATGACTTCGAACTCGTCGCTGATTTTGTCCAGTATGAAACTGATTTGCTCCGGTGTCAGATTCAATGCACTTACCGCATGAGCGTCGTAGGGGTTTTCGATTCGGCTCAAGCAGTTCGCCAGTCTGACCATGGCGGCCAAATCGGCGTAAGGCCCGATCAAATCAGGAAAGCAATGCAAGCGAATACTTTCCACAATAACGTCGGGTAACATCCATTGTTTGCACAACTCGGCCCCGGCCTGAAAGTGGTCGAAACCGATCACGTTCTGCTCTACCGTGACCTCTTCGTCCACCGCGAGCGGAATTTGCGATTGCAGTAATAAGTCGACTTCCCGGGCCAATACCGGAATCCGCCGATAAAACACCAATTGTCCGATGTTGTGGACCAAACCGCACAGAAATGCGGTGTCGGCATAGTGCTTGCCGAAATGAATATCCAATTCGCGTGCAATCAACGCGCAACGCAAATTTCTGGCCCAAAAATCGTGAATGGAAAAATGTTGTCCGGGTAAATCGGAAAAGCGTTCGACAATCAAGGTACCCAACACCAGGTTCTGTAACTCACGAGTGCCAATCATGGTGATGGCTTTGGTAATCGAACTGATTTGGGACGGAAAACCATAGAAAGCACTATTCACTATCTTCAGCAGCTTTACCGCCAATGCCGCATCGGCTTCGAGCACCACAGCCGCGTCTTTCGCGGTCTTATTCGGGTCTTCGACTATTTTTTTCAACAAAAAATAGGCATTCGGCGGCGAGGCGAGTTGCAAATCACCTCTCAGCAAATCGGCAACAGTTAATGTGGACGGTGAGTAAGCTATCATCAATAATTCTAAAAAATTAAATTTACACCTATACTGAAAACCAATAGCATAGAAATAGCATTAAAGGCTGCGCTTAAACCTAGACCAATTATATGAAAATACAAGCTTATTAAATGCTGCCCTCCTCCTGACCTTATGCCGACTGCTCCCGATTTTATGCCAATACCTGGATGGTATTAGATGATTGCCAATGACGCGCTCAAAGAAAAACTGATTGTCGTTGCGGAGCATAATGAAGTCTCCGCTCAAAAAATCGTTTCCACATTGAAAACGAAGGGTTTTACCGATATTCGTGTAGCTGAAAATGGCGAACAAATTTACGAGATATTAAAGCCTTACGCCGATCAACCCGACAGGATCGGTCTGATCGTGCTGAACGCAAGGCTGCCGCTTTGCCAAGCTCGGGAAATGTGCCAGAGTTTATCCAGCGCCAATTCGGTATCGGTCATTCCGGTAGTAATTCTGAACGACGACAGCTTTGCCTGTGAGCTCGACAGTTGTCAACCGCAACAGGACAATTGTCTAACTTACAAAATCAACACCCCCGTCAATACCCAGGAATTGATACTGGCAGTAAAATTTTTGCTGAGCCTGAAACAGGAACGCCAACTGCGCCACCGTCAGGAAGAACAATTGATCAATGAATTGGCCGCCAAAAACGTTATTGATGCCAAACTCAAGTTTCTGGTCGCCCACGACGAATTAACCGGCTTATTCAATCGCAGCAGTTTCGAACGTCAGCTGAGATTGGTATTAAATCACAGCAATAAAACGCAAAAAGACGGGTCTTTATTATTCATTGATGTAGACCGCTTCAGCCTGATTAACGAACTGGAAGGCTTTGAAGTAGGTGATCGTTTACTGGTCGAAATGGCCATTCTGGTCCGAAAACTATTACCGGCCGGCAGTTTATTCGCTCGTATCGGCGCTGACGAGTTTTGTTTATTCCTGGAAAACAAAACCAAAAAGCAAGCACAGATTCTCGCGGAAACCATCAAAACCACCGTGGATAACTTCCGTTTCTTCACCGGCGAAGTGTCTTACAGCGCCTCGGTTTCCATCGGCATTGCCGCGCTGGACAATACCGTTTCCGCGTTTCATCCGGGCGAAATGATTTTACATGCCCGCCAAGCCTGCAACTTTGCCAAAAGCACCGGCAGAGACAAAATCTGCGTTTACAACAGCGATGATCTCATCGTCAAGGAAAGACGCCGCGACATTTACTGGGTGCCGCTGATTCGTAAGGCCTTGCGGGATAATCAGCTATTTCTGGTGTTCCAGCCGGTGGTACAGCTGTCTGATGGCAATGTTTCGCACTATGAAGTGTTATTGCGCATGCGCGGCGAAGGCAATGAAGTCATCACGCCGGATCAGTTTATTCCGGTAGCTGAAAGAACCGGCTTGATTCACGCGATAGACCTATGGGTCGTGGAAAATGCCATCGACTTTCTGGCGGCACTGCCCACTTACATGTCTTATATTTCCCTGGCCGTGAACCTTTCAAGTACCGCGTTTCAGTATCCGGATTTACTATCCACTATTAAGGATAAACTGGAAATGACCTGGATAGACGCCAACCGTTTGACCTTCGAAATCACCGAAACAGCCGCCGTGGACAATTTTGAAAAAACCCGGCACATGATTAACAAAATCAGAGCCTTAGGCTGCAAATTCGCGCTAGACGATTTCGGCGCCGGCTTTTGTTCGTTCAACTATCTCAAAACCTTTCCGGTCGATTACGTGAAAATCGACGGTCAATTCATCAGAAACCTGCTCGACAACGAAACCGATCAAATACTTGTCAAATCCATGGTGGAAATTGCCTCAAAACTCGGCAAGAAAACCATCGCCGAATTCGTCGAATCGGCAGGTACAGCGGTAAAGCTGAAGGAAATCGGCGTAAACTTCGGCCAGGGCTACGCATTCGGCAAACCCGAGCAGAATCTACTGGATGGTCAGAAGGTTTCGCTTAACCTTTTGCTGGGCAGCAATCAGGTGACCAGTCTAATCACTTGAAACGGATTAAACGTAATTCGCGAACTTTTTAGCAATTGGGGTATTAGTTTACCGACTTGATTAGCTCTGGTATATTCGCTCGCGGTGTTTAAAACGTGTCATCACATTGTTCTGAATCTTAATAAATAAAACAAACAAAAGGGGAAGGGTTATGGCTGAATTGCTTTTTATAGCGACAACTATTTTTGTAGCTTATGTAGTATTTGTAGTCATGGGTGGCAAAAAGGAAAAACCGGAAACTAGTAAACCCGAGCCCGCCAAGCCGGAAGCGACTAAACCGGCCATCCAAACCGAACTGACACCGCCTCCTCCCGCAGCTGTAAAAACCGCCGAAAAATCCGCTCCAGCCAAAGCCGCCACACCCAAACCCGCCGCACCCAAAGCCAGTAAATCCGCCACGGCCAAAAAAGCCGCCACCCCTGCGCCAGCAGCGCCAGTCGATAGTCTGAAAAATCCAAAAACAGGTGAAGTCGCCAAAATCCCAGCGAGTTATGCCTTTGCCAAACGCTGGATCAAAGATGCGTTGGTAGAAGAAGGCCTGTTGGACAAAGTGTATAAAAACAACGAACTAGACGATGCCGCAAACGCCAAAATTCAAGTCGCGCTGCAACAATTGAAAGGCATGAGCAAGTATCAATAAGCATGCCTGTGGATATTTAGGCGAGTAGCACGCCCCTACTCGCTTACAGTTTATTTTCTGTTATTCAAGACCCAACTTTTTCAAGCGATACCGCAGCGAACGGAAGCTTAGGCCCAAGTATTTAGCGGTAGCGGTTTTGTTCCAACGATTTTCCTCCAGCGCCGCACTCAAGGCTTTTTTCTCTATGTCTTCGAGATAGGCTTCCAGCGACATTTTCTCGGCGTCGAAATCTTCGACCGCAGCCAATTCCATCCCCAACGGCAAGTTCAGATCGTCGGCTTCAATCACGCCGCCATCGTGCAAGGCCAGCGCCCGCTCCAATATATTTTCCAGCTCCCGAACATTGCCGGGAAAATAGTAGTGCTTTAACGCATTTAGCGCAGAGTCGCTGAGTTTGGGCAAATCCATACCGTTGGCATTAGCCAAGCCCGCCAATAAGTGCTCGGTAAGCTGAGGAATATCGGCGGACCGGGCGCGCAGGGGTGGCAAACTCAGCTCGATGACATTGATCCGGTAGTACAAATCCTGCCTAAAACTGCCTTCTTGGACCATCTTGGTCAAATCCTTGTGGGTTGCGCTCAATAAGCGCACATCGACAGGCACTTCCCGCTGTTCGCCGACCGGGCGGACTTTTTTCTCCTGAATCGCCCGCAACAATTTAACTTGCAAGGGCAAAGGCAAATCAGCCACTTCATCCAAAAACAAGGTACCGCCATCGGCCGCCTGAAACAAGCCTTGCTTGTCGGCTACCGCGCCGGTGAAACTGCCTTTTTTATGCCCGAAGAATTCGCTTTCCATCAATTCAGGCGGAATCGCTCCGCAGTTAATCGCAATAAACGGTTTCTCGCCGCGCGGGCTTTGCTGGTGTATCAATCTGGCCACCAACTCCTTGCCCGAACCGGACTCTCCGCTGATATAAACCGGCGCCTGGTTGCGCGCCACCTTGTCGATCTTCGAGCGAATAGCGCACATTAATGCCGATTCGCCTAGCAAGATGTCGCGGGTACGGCGCTCCTTGTCGGAAACCCGGGTCAGCGAGGCTTGCAGCGCATGACTGACTAGTTGCCGCAATACCCCCAAATCGACCGGCTTAGACAGGAAATCGAAGGCGCCTTTTTTCATGGCTTTGATCGCAATATCCATGCTGCCATGCGCAGTAATCACCGCCACCGGCAATTGCAAACCGGCCGATTGAATATGATCGACCAAATCCAGCCCGTCGCCGTCCGGCAGCTTCATATCGGTAAGACACAAATCAAACACCTCAACGGCCAGTAGCTGTTTGGCCTCGGCCAAATTGGCCGCGCAACGGGTTTGAATGTGCATGCGGTTCAGGGTTATTTCGAGTAATTCTCGGATGTCGGGTTCGTCGTCGACAACCAGGGTGACAGGCATATTCATATTTCAATGACGGCGTGATCGGCATTAGCCAGCAACAAAGTGAAACAAGGTTTTCCGGAATGGGCGGCGTAACTTAACTCCGCTTGATTCAGTTCGGCCAATTCCCTGGAAATATACAACCCTAACCCGGTACCTTGGTGGGAAGTGGTAAAAAACGGTTCGAACAAATGCTGCCGGTACTCTGCGGCAATTCCGGCGCCATTATCGATAATTTTAATGCACGGCGCCTCCTGCATCTGCGACACTTCAAGCACGATGGCCCCTAGCTCAGGCTTACCGTATTGCAAAGCATTGGCGCAGAGATTGTCGAGAATTTGCTTCAAGTGGCCACTATCAATACAGGCATTCAAGCCTTGCGCTTTAAAAATCAATTTAAAACACTCCGCCCGCTCGCCCAGATTCAATTTCTGCTCGTCAAGGTAGGCCGGCAACCACTGGTCCAAAGCGATTTTTTGTTTTTGCGACGGGTTGCGCCGCGACAACTTGAGAATGTCCTCGATGATGCTGTTTACCCGCTGACAATGGTGCTGGATGATTTCCGTCAAACGCAGCTCTTGCACATCCAAATCCGGTGCTTCGGATAACAATTGTCCGGCATGGCTAATGGCGCTGAGCGGATTGCGAATTTCGTGGGCAATACTGGCGGTCAACCGGCCCAGAGACGCCAACTTGCTCTGTTGTAGGCGTTGGTTATACAAGGCAATGTCCTCGAAAATCAGCATGTACAACGCTTCGTCATCCATACTTAATTCGGAAAATCGCACTTGCACTTCGTTGCGATTGGCTAATTGGATAATGGCAAAATCCTGATCCCGATTGGCGCGCCACAACTCGAATGCCTGCTTCAGTTCCGGCGCCACCTCGGCCAGTTCCTCCGGATGCAAGACCAAACCCAGCAAACGCAACGCCGATTGATTGGACAGTTGAGTCACCTGCCGTTCATCGACGATCATGATGCCCGATTGCAAATGCTGGATGATATAGCGGTTAAGACTCTCCAGCCTGGCGATAGTATGCTCGTGCCGTCTGGCCAACACCGCTGATTGTTCGGCACGCTGTGCCAGGATTACCGATAAAAACGCTATCGAAAAAAACGCCACTCCCAGCATGCCGGCATAAGTCAAGGTAGTATTTTCGAAGGCATGCGTTTCTATCGCATACACCTCTTCAGCAAGAATTGCCAGACTAGCCAAGGCCGCAAACAACATCGCGCAGCGCCCGCCAATTAACAAACCACCCGCCGCTATCGAGATAGCCAGCAAGATGCCAATGCCGCTGCCGATGCCGCCGCTGGCGTGCATCAGCAAGGTAATGAAGACTATATCGGTAAAAATAAATAACTGTGCCAGACTGGCATAAGCCCAACGCGGTCTAAATGCGACCGGCGCGGCAATCAGCGAAATCCCCAGATAGGCAACACTGGTGAACTGGTACAATGATGCGTCGTAGGAACCCAATAACGACGGCCCAAAGCGCAAATAAAACAGCATTACAAACAGGCAGGCGGTAACAAACCGATAGAGGGCGAAAATCTTCAACATCAACCATGCTTGCCGAACGGGAATGCCGTACCCCTTGGAAAAAGGGCAGGGATAAATAGTATCGACCGATGAAGAAAGCATTGCCCGAGTTTTTATGCAGAGTTAGTTAGAATGTTTGTCAGTTCAATCATAGCACCAACTTGAGACGCGATTTAAGCCATCCATGGAGCACTAAATGAATATTCACGAATACCAGGCGAAACAACTCTTTAAAGCGTTTTCGATCCCCGCGCCACAAGGCGCCGTGGCGACCACAGCCGAACAAGCGCAGCAAGCCGCACAGTCCTTAAGCAGCTCTGCCTGGGTGGTAAAGGCGCAAATTCATGCCGGCGCCCGAGGTAAAGCCGGCGGCGTAAAAGTTGCCCGGACCCTGGAGGAAGTAAAGGCTTACAGCGCGGCGATGCTGGGTACACGTTTAGTGACGCATCAAACCGATGCCGCCGGCCTGCCGGTCAATAGCGTTTGGGTGGAAGAGGCTTCGGCAATCAATCAAGAATATTATTTGAGCCTGTTGCTGGACCGGGAAAGTGAACGGCTGATATTTATTGCCTCGGCCTCAGGCGGCATGGACATCGAAGCGGTGGCCGCTGAAACACCTGAAAAAATAGTCAAGGTGCCAGTGCACCCCGCAGCAGGTTTACAACCTTATCAATGTCGCCAAGTAGCCGCTGCACTAGGCTTGGGCAAGGAACAGCAAAGTCAGCTACAAACCATTATGACCGGCCTGTATCAACTGTTTTTAGCCAAGGACGCCAGCCAGATCGAAATCAATCCACTGATCCAAACCGATGACGGCAAACTCGTAGCGCTGGACGGCAAAATCAATTTCGACGACAACGCCATCGCCTTACATCCTGACATAGCCGCGATGCGCGATGCCTCGCAAGAAGACGCCAAGGAAGCGGAAGCCAAACAGTTCGATCTTAACTACATCACGCTGGACGGCAATATTGGCTGCATGGTCAACGGCGCCGGCTTGGCCATGGCAACGATGGACATGGTCAAACTGAAAGGCGGCGCGCCAGCCAACTTCCTGGATGTGGGTGGCGGCACCAATAAAGATAAAGTTAAAGCCGCGTTTAAATTGATTTTGTCCGACGGCACCACCAAAGCGGTACTGGTGAATATTTTCGGCGGCATCGTCAAATGCGATGTGATTGCTGCCGGCATCCTGGCCGCAGTCGAGGAAATGCACTTAACAATACCGGTCGTGGTGCGCCTGGAAGGGACTAACGTCGAACAGGGCAAAGCCATGCTAAGCCAATCGGGACTGGGCCTGGTAGCTGCGGATAATCTAAATCATGCTGCCGAATTGGCGGTAAAACTGGCGCAAGAGGTAGCTTAATGTCTATTTTGATCGACAAACAGACTAAAGTCATTTGCCAAGGCTTCACCGGCAAACAGGGTACATTTCACTCCGAACAAGCGCTCGCTTACGGCACGCAATTAGTTGGCGGCGTCACGCCGGGACGCGGCGGCTCCAAGCATCTGGATTTACCGGTATTCGACACCGTCGAACAAGCCGTTAAAACCACCGGCGCCACGGCAACGATGATCTACGTACCGCCGTTTTTTGCCGCCGACGCGATTTTGGAAGCGGTCGACGCCGGCATCGAGCTGATCGTCTGCATCACAGAAGGCATCCCGGTGCTGCAAATGTTAAAGGTCAAAGCCGCAATGCAAGGCACGAGTTCATTACTGGTCGGCCCCAACTGCCCCGGCGTGATCACGCCGGGGCAGTGCAAGATCGGCATCATGCCCGGCCATATTCATCTACCCGGCAAAATCGGCATCGTTTCCCGGTCCGGCACCCTGACTTACGAAGCGGTACATCAAACTACCCGGGAAGGCTTGGGGCAAAGCACCTGTGTCGGCATCGGCGGCGATCCGATCCATGGCATGAATTTCATCGACGTGCTGAGCCGTTTCCAAGACGACCCGGACACCCATGGTATCGTCATGGTCGGCGAAATCGGCGGTAGCGACGAAGAACAAGCGGCGGACTTTATCAAAGCCCATGTCAGCAAACCTGTGGTCGGCTACATCGCCGGCCAAACCGCGCCTCCCGGTAAACGCATGGGCCATGCGGGTGCGATTGTCACCGGTGGAGCCGGCACAGCAGCAGGCAAAATTGCGGCGATGCAAGCGGCCGGCGTCAGTATGGTCAGCTCGCCTTCGGATATAGGCGTCGCGATGCGGGATTGTTTTTCCAAAACATAATGTCGATAAAAATAGCGCTAGCCCAACTGAACTTAACAGTTGCCGACATTCAAACCAACACCGGCAAAATTCTGGCCGCCGCTGAACAAGCCAAACAGCGGCAGGCCGATTTGGTGGTGTTTCCGGAGCTATGTGTCACCGGTTACCCACCTGAAGACCTACTGTTTCGACCGGATTTTATTCACCAGGCGCAACAAGCGGTTGCCGAAATTGCCAAGAAGATTGCCGGCATAACGGTTGTGATCGGTTACCCCGAACAGTGCGACGACAGCCTCTACAACACCGCAATAGCCTTACGCGACGGCGAAACGCTCGCCGAGTACTATAAACAGGCCCTGCCCAACTACGGTGTATTCGATGAACAACGTTACTTCAGCGCGGGCAACCAAACCTGTCTGTTTACGGTTAAAGACAGTCAGTTGGCATTGACGATTTGCGAAGACATCTGGCAACCCGGCATCATCGCTAAAAACTGCGCTGCCGGGGCAGACATCATCCTGACCCTGAACGCCTCGCCATTTCATGCCGGCAAGATGCAGCAGCGTGAGGACATTATTTGTTCGCAAATTAAAGCCGAGCAGATACCCTTGGTTTATGTCAATCAAATCGGTGGCCAGGACGAGTTAGTGTTCGACGGTGCTTCGTTTGTCGCCGATCATAACGGTGACGTTGTATTTCGTGCGGCCGAATTTGCTGAGCAACTCAGCATCGTCGAGTTTGTCGACCATCAGCCGCAAATTTCCACCATCGCCGACTTGTATCAACCCGTGGTCAGCGAATACAAAGCGCTGGTCTTGGGTATTCAAGACTACGTGCGCAAAAACGGCTTTCAAGGCGCGATTCTCGGCTTGTCCGGCGGTATCGACTCCGCACTGGTATTGGCGTTGGCGGTGGATGCGCTGGGCGCCGATCATGTCGAAGCCGTGTTGATGCCATCGCGCTATACCCAAGACATGAGCAACCAGGACGCGATCCTGGAAGCCGAGGCGCTGGGTGTCAAATATCACGTGTTGCCCATCGAACCGGCGGTAACTGCCTTCAACTGCATGCTGGCCCCGCTGTTTGCCGGCAGTCAAAAAGACACGACCGAAGAAAACATCCAAGCCCGCTGCCGTGGCGTGTTACTGATGGCAATTTCCAATAAACAAGGCAAACTGCTTCTGACAACCGGCAACAAAAGCGAAATGAGCGTGGGCTACGCCACACTTTATGGCGACATGGCCGGCGGCTTTGCGCCTTTAAAAGACGTATCCAAATTATTGGTCTACCAACTCGCCGAATACCGCAACACCTTGTCGCCGGTCATTCCGCAACGGGTTATCACCCGCGCACCATCGGCGGAATTGGCGCCGGACCAAAAGGACGAAGATTCCCTGCCACCTTATTCTGTGTTGGATCCTATACTTACTTTGTATGTGGAACAGGACAAATCCGCCGCCGAGATCGTGGCACAAGGCTTCACGGTTGCCGATGTGCACAGAGCGATTTCGCTGGTGGATAGAAACGAATATAAACGTCGGCAATCGCCGCCCGGCATTCGCATCACACCCAGAGCGTTTGGTCGTGACCGCCGCTACCCTATTTCATCCGCTTATCGCGGCACGGCCGCGCTTAATCAACCAGCGCCCGACAACGTTAAGGAGTAAATCATGTCAAAAATGCGTACCCTGTTACTTACCACCGGCTTGCTGCTGACGGCACAGACCGGTATGGCCCGCGAAATTAATATTCCGGTGCCCATGGAGTACGGTTTAATCAAAAGTGTGCTGGTTAGCGAGCTCTACGACGGCCCGAATGAATCGGTAAGAGCCTGGAAAGACGGCAAGCAATGCAGCTTTTTGGATCTGGACCATCCGCAAATCAGCGGCGAGCAAGGCCAGGTCAAAATTCAGAACAATGTACAAGCCCGCGTGGGTACCGCGCTGGGCGGCAAATGCATGACCTTGATCGAATGGTCAGGTATTTTGCAAACCCTGCAACAGCCGACATTGGACGCCTCCGGTAATGTGCTGAGCTTCCCGGTCACCCAACTGAATGCGTTTGATCGCAACGGCCAACCATTGAACATTGCCCAATTGCAATCGCTGATCAAAAAAGCCGCCGAGCCCAAACTGGCCGCCCTGAAAATCGACTTAAACCAATCCCGCCCGGACATTACGAAAACCCTGCTCCCCTTCATCGCCGCCGACGATAGCGAGGAGTTGCACGACACCATCAACAGCCTGCGCTTCAATCAGGTCAAAGCCGATGAGAAAGGTATTTTAATCAACGTGGGCTACACCGCTACCAACCAAAATGCCGGCGGCTTAAAAGCGGCCCCGGTATTGAACGAAGCGGAATTGAACCAATGGCGCAAGCTCTGGCAAGGTTGGCAGATGTCTTTGGAAAAGAATATTGAGAAAGCCCCTATCGCCACCAACGCTGACGCCAGCCGGGCAAGCTTGCGCGATGTCCTGCAAAAAGCCGGCGTCGCCTTTGAACAAGGTCTGACGGCGGAATATGTGGCGGAAAACGATCCGGTGCGTAAGTTCTTCAACAGTTCCTGGGACGTGCTAGCCCCGCTACTGCGTGACGCTTCAACCCAGTTACCGGGTAATAGCAGCCTACGCTATGTGACGTTGATTGCCGCGACAGACTTGATGTACGAGTTGGAATCGATAGGCTCGCCACTTGGGCTGGAAGTATCCTCCAACGGCTTGCGGAAACTGGCCCGCTCGCTGATCGCCCACGAAAATCCCAAAGGCAAGACCAAAACCAAACGCAAAGGTTAAATCAAGCGGGCTTGCCCCATATAAAAACAGGGATACCGGCCACAAGACCGGTATCCCTGTTTTTTTAGGTATAGCCGAATCTAAACCGCGCCCGCCGAGTATGGCCCTAAAGGGTCGGCACCCAAAGTACCCACCAAAGACTGCAAATATTCCGGCGAGGCCAGTTCCACCAGTTTCTGTTGCGCCTGCCTATGCCGTTCGACCAACTTCAGCTCGTCGATCAAAGTCTGGTGACTGCTTTCGTGCAAGAACCTGCCCAAATAATCGACATGCCGTTGCCATAACGCGATGTCGCGCTGCTGCTTGATCCGCAGCCGTTCCTGATACCAATCCGAAGCCAACAAGTAATCGCGGGTAAACATCGCCCGTATCTCCGGATGATGCGCATCCTTACCCTGATAATGACCGTCGGCCATGATATGCAGCAAAGCATACAGCGGCGGACAGGCGTCTTCTATACTGCCGTCATCAAGATATTGCTGGGCCACGCGCTGCTGGGTTTCGACGATATTGTTGATGCCGTCGACAAACACCTCCAGGTCCTGACGCTCGGGTTGCAAAATCTCGTCGGTAAAAACCGCATACGGGTTATCGAAGATCTTACCCATCAAGCCGTGCACGAAATGACTGGTGATGCGATAACCCAAACGGCTGGCCAAGACGATTTGGCCCTTGTGTTCAAAATCGGTTAACAGTTCCAGATAGCCATGTTCCAACAAAAATGCCGGGTGGCGCTCTTCGCGCGACAGCCGCGCCCAAATCTCCGGAATCAACAAGCTGATGTCGTGATCGACGCGAGTATCCGGACCGATAAACCCGGCCGAACTGGAAAAGCCGGGATAGCCGGTCAAAATGAACGAGACCAGGGCATTGTTCAAATCGGCGGTACCGCGCAAGGCATTGAACGGCCCTTTAGTCAGCGCACCTTCACTACCCGCTCCGGTAGTAGACGGCGATTTGCCGGTCAAGGAACAGACAAAATCCATGAACAGTTCCGGCAACTCTTGGTAATGAATCGGATTGTAAACCGCCAGCGCGCGGATGCCCGGTTCGGGAGGATTGTTGCGGCGGCCGGTCAATACCGCGTCCACCGGATGACAGAGCGGTTGATTGAGTGGAATCTTGCGATGTAAACGCGCGCCCACTTCGGCCACGTATTTCCGTAAGGGTTTCACCACATCGACACGGGTTTCCAGGTAGCGCGGATTTTTCGACGGTTTGCCGTTCACCAAACGCGGATGCGCGGAACACACCACATAGCCTTTCCCATCCTGGTAAGCATCGCTCAATAGCTTTTGCATGGGCGCGGTGAATTTGGAAAAAGTCATCACATCTTCGACCACCGCCGATAACTGTTCGTGATCCAAAGGCTCGAAATTGGCCATGAAATTACCCGGCCCGGACATGTTCAGCTCGGTTTGTTTGTCGTAACCGGGAATAATCGCGTCGTCCGGGCGTTGAAACAGCCGGTATTCGCAGTTGCTGACCAGTTTCAGACTCGTTTCGTAACCATCGTCCGGCAGCCAAGCGCGTACCGCCGCGGTCGGCACCACCACCGAGGCACTGATGTCGTCTTCCATCTGCACTTTCTCGCAAGCGATATAGTCTTGCCGCACTTTGAAAGTGCGCCAGCCGCCGTCTAGGTCAAAACCTACCCGTAAATAAGTGGCGACGATCTTGCGCTGGTTCAGTTTCAACTCGTGACCGGGCGCGCCATCGATAATATCCACCGACAAATTGTCGCGCCAATTGTTGCCCCATTCCGGCCGGTAAAAGCGCTTGATCAAAAATACCAAAGCCAGAATACTGGGCGGAATGGACCGCAGCCAATCGTTAAATTCCGGCACATGGTTGGGAGAAGGCGTCAATAACTTGATCACGGAACCCAGACTGCGCTCCGAACTGAGCACGGTCCGGCTAGGCCCGCGATCATCGCGCTCGAAGCCCGGCAAGAAGCGGCCGGTATAGTCTTTATCGAAAATCGCCTGCACCCGATCCAGATCGTGCTGTAGATCGTCCACGAACAACGGGCCGTAGATTGCCGCGTCTTCGATGGATTTGGAAATTTCCGATTTGCCGCCGCCGGACACCGTACAGGGCTTGTGGCAAAAGGTACCTTCCGCGACGGTGCCGATCAAACGCCAGGACGGCGCGCCGGGATGCTTGCACATCTCGATTTTATAACCGTTGGGCTGCACGTAAATTTTGCCCGGTTGCAAGCGAATGCTATGGCTTTGGCCGTTTCTGATCCAGGTAATTTTCTGCGTCGCCAGACTCATCCGCAAATCCTGCGGCACATAAATAATTTCCGGAAAATGCCTGTCCACCGCATAACCTTCCGGATGCACATCCATGATCGCGCCGTAGTGATAGGTCATCTCGTCGAAATCGTAGCCCGGCTCGCGGGTCAGACTGCCAATGCCAAACTCATCACCATGATTGACACGACGAAATGCCAACGCGCCGCCGGCATGCTCCTCTTCTGCCAAACCGAACAAATTGGCGGCATAGCTGATCTGGGTTTTGACTTCCTTCTTGCAATAACCGTAGTAGTTGTCGGCCAGCAAAGTGACGATCACACCGCTGCGGTCACGCGCAGTCAGTTTAAAGGCCTGACCGTCGTTATAAAGTTCCTCGGGATTTTGCCAGCACATGCCATCGGCGCGTTGCCGTTCGGTGGCTTCATCCCAATGCGGCAGACCCAACTGTTTTTTAGTGAGCTTGGTTAAATGCGGCGCCAGAATCACGCAGCCGCTGTGGCCTGACCAATGTTCGACATCCAGGGCCGCATCGCATTCCGGCAAAGCGGGATTGCCGCCGTTGCCAAAAATACTTTCGACGAAATCCAGATTACTGACCAGATTGCCCGGCGCAAAAAAGCGGATTTCCATGGATTTTTCGGCGGCAACACCCGGGATTTCCGGACAGACTACCGGCCGCATCAATAATGATGCAAACATGCGTGCCGGCTTGGGTTGATGAGCGGTAAACGGCAGCACCATCAAATCGTCAGGTGGATTTAAAGCCTCACCCAGCATCAAAGCAAACGTCAGCTTGGGGACCTGCTTCTTATCGCCGGGGACGGGTAGGCCTCCCTCGGCCACATGAAACGAGCCTTGCGTGGTACGCCGGTCGCTGGCTGGATTGTGCAAAATGCCTTGCTTCACCCGAAAGCTGGAGACGATTTCGGAACGAAATTCATCTTCGCCCAAAGGCAACGATAATTCACGCGCCACGCCGTGCTTATCCAACTCGAAAGTCATCGTCGGCAAACTGGGGATTTTGGCAAAGCCCAGATCCGCGCAATAGCGTTCCAAGAAATCTTGAATCCGTCTATCGGCGGGATAAAGGGAGGAACTGGCCAACAAGCGGCTTTTTTCCAGATAGCTATTCAGCAAGTCCTGAGCGGTATCCATAAACTGCGCTGACTCGGTATCGATACAAGTCGGCTGCCCGCATGAAGCCAGTTTCAGATTGATATAAAGATGCAACTGTTGTTTAACAGCTTGCTCGTCTTGCCCCACCGACCCCAGACCCAGCGCCCTTAGCTTATCCATAATCCTCCCCCTTTTAGTTTTAGAAAACGATGCTTCCATGATATAGCAAACTTGGGGGTTTGGGTCAGTAGCAATCCAAGCAGCGCGCCCTCGACCCAGAGCGATTGCGCTCAACCAAGCGGGTGCTCAGCGCTGCAGAGGCCTGGCTGGTGAAAATCTTCCTGTCGGCAATAGTGTCAATTTTTCTCGGCTTCGGCCTCGCCAAGATTGTTCAAAAACCACATGGCCGCGATTTGCTGGTGTAAATCATCGAACTTCGCTTGCAAGCCGTCCAGCACTTGATGCAATTGCTCCGGGGTAGTCTGCTTAATCTCAATGCCCAGCACCTGCTGTTCCAATTGTTCCAGCTGCGGGAATAGTTCGACAGCATGCGGCAAGCGTTTGATGCAATGCGTAATCTCCTCGATGCAATGCACCACGGCCCTGGGAAAATCCGGGTTTTTTAACAGATAGTTCAAAACATCCTCACCTTTAATTCGGTTGCGGACGTGTTTGCGATACATCAAGACCGCACTCAAGGACTTCAAAACGTTGATCCACAGGATAGTCTCGTACTCGCGCATTTTGGTGCTGCGATTTTCCGCCAACAGCACGGTGCCGAAATCCATGATCCGGCTGGTCATATCGGCCCGTTCCAAATTGCGGCCGATACAGATAAACCGGGCACTGTCGCTGCGGCTCATAGACCCGGCCATAAAACCGGTAAAGCGCTGGCAGCCGGCCATGATTTCCTGCAAGAACAGCGCACGCCCCCGCCGATTGGACAAGCTATCCAGATTGTTATTAGCATACAGATACATTTCGTTGACCTGCTGCCAGGCTTCGTCGGGCATCAGCTCGCGGCTGGTGCGGATATTCTCACGGGCAAACGACAAAGACGCCAATAAGGAGCCGGGATTGCTCATATCGGCTAATAAAAACCGGGTGGTGTTCTGCTCGCTGGGATTTTTAAAGCGTTGATAAAACGCCTCTTCGACGCCGCAAATATTTAATAAATTGCGCCAGCCTAATTCCACACCATACGGCAAGTCGTAGATCAAATGCATCGTGGCGCTGATCAGGCGGGCGGTGTTTTCGGTGCGCTCCAGATAACGGGCCATCCAGTACAAACGTTCGGCGGATCGCGATAACATCTTATTGCTCCCTGTTGATAATCCAAGTGTCTTTACTGCCGCCGCCCTGCGATGAATTCACCACCAGCGAACCGGCCCTGAGCGCCACGCGGGTCAAGCCGCCAGCGGTGACAAAGCTGTTCTCACCTTGCAGGATGAAGGGGCGCAAGTCGATGTGCCTGGGCTCCAGACTATCACCGCACAAGGTCGGGCAGGTTGATAAAGCCAAAGTTGGCTGGGCGATGTAATTACGCGGATTGTTTTTAATCAGCTTATGAAATTGCTTGATTTCCTTTTGGCTGGCGTGCGGGCCGACCAACATGCCATAGCCGCCGGACTCGTTGGCCGGCTTAACTACCAACTCCGGCAAATGCGCCAGCACGTAGGCGCATTGTTCTGGATCGCTACAGAGATAAGTCGGCACGTTCGGCAAAATCGGCTCTTCATTCAGATAATAGCGAATCATTTCAGGCACATAGGCATACACCACTTTGTCGTCCGCTACCCCGGCGCCTGGCGCATTAGCCAGCGCCACATTGCCGGCTTTCCAGGCCCGCATCAAGCCCTTCACGCCCAATACCGAATCCTTATGAAAGACTTCAGGGTCGAGAAACAGATCGTCGATGCGCCGATAAATCACATCGACTTTTTCCAAACCCTTGATGGTACGCATATAAACGCAATCGTCGTCCTTGACCAGCAAGTCGCCGCCTTCCACCAATTCCGCACCCATTTGCTGCGCCAGGAACGCATGTTCGAAATAGGCCGAGTTGTAGATACCGGGCGTCAAGACGGCAATTTGCGGGGTGTCATCGGTATCCGGTGCCAGTGACGCCAGCATTTCGAACAACTGGGTCGGATAATCGTCCACCGGCAGAATATTCAGATTTTCCAACAACTCCGGAAAGATCCGTTTGGTAATTACCCGGTTTTCGATCATGTACGACACGCCGGATGGCACCCGCAAATTGTCTTCCAGTACATACAGCTTGCCGTCGCCAGCCCGCACCAGATCGCTGCCGCAGATATTGGCCCATGTGCCGAATTTGGGCTGCATGCCCAAACATTCCTTACGAAAATTGCTGGAACTGTTGATCAGATCAGCCGGCACCAAACCATCTTTGATAATCTGCTGCTGGTTATAAACATCGTTAATAAAACAATTCAAGGCTTTCAGACGCTGTTTCAGGCCTGCTTCCACGGCTTGCCATTCCTGAAAATCAATCAGCCGCGGGATGATGTCGAACGGCCAAGCCCGGTCGATATTGCCCTCGTCGCTATAGACGGTGAAGGTGATGCCCATCTCCATGATGGCCGCCTCCGCCGCCGACAACCGGCCCTTAATTGCATCCATGCCCAAAGATTGTAAGTATTGACTCAAACTGGCGCAGGTATCACGCGGCTTGCCGCCCGCAGCAATCATCTCGTCGTAAGCCTTATCGGCGCTGTAATCCGCCCAAATTGTCGAAGTAACCATGCTGTATGCATCCGTGATATTTGCTTTTATGGTGCAAGTCCGCGCGGAATTGGTGCAAAAACGACCGCACCATTTCAACGCAAACCGGTTCTAATGATTTACCCGATATAAAGCAATAGCAATGCCAAGTTGCGCGCCTACGGCTATCACTTGCTCGGCCCTGACCGACTTATCGTGCCTTAGCACTGGCAAATACCCTTTAGTTCAGAAGCTTGAAGCAAGCCAATGCTTTACATTGGACGACTCTAGGCAGAGCTACCGAATCCAAAAGATCTATGCCGCACTCCGCTCTTTCTGATCGTAACGGCATACTTTTTGCCAGTCTCTTGGACTACGCATTCATCCAAAGTCTCGTCAGAATCGGCATCTGCACTAAAAAACCAGCTTAGAAAACATAAAAAAAACGAGATTAGCTTTGATCAATTGCGCTATACCCGGTAAACCGGCAAACTAAACCTATGAAAACCTTAAGCACACCAGAAGCTTTCGCGCCGGGATACCGCCTCGATAAGGGGGCCCACGACGAAATGCTGGACGAGACGGGCCGGGTTAGACCGCATTGGGCCCACCTGATGCAGGCGTTGCAACAGCTTGGCCCCCGCGAAGTCGGCGAACGCCACCAGGAAGCGCTAAGACTGCTGCGCGAAAACGGCGTCACCTACAACGTTTATGACGACCCGGATGGTATCAACCGCCCCTGGCAACTCGACCCGATACCGCTATTGCTTTCCGGCGACGAGTGGTTCGACATTGAGGCAGGACTGCTGCAACGCGCCGAACTGTTGAATCTGATTTTGGCCGACCTGTACGGCCCGCGCCAGCTCATCAAGAAAAACCTGCTGCCGCTGGAACTGATCTACAACCACGGCGGCTTTCTGCGCGTTTGTGATCAAGTTAGCTTGCCCGGCCAGCATCAGTTGGTATTGTGCGCCGCCGACCTGGCCCGCGGCCCGGACAAAAAAATGTGGGTACTCGGTGATCGTACGCAAGCGCCATCCGGCGCCGGTTATGCGTTGGAAAACCGCTTGGCCATGTCACGGGTGTTGCCCAGCTTGTTCCGCGACACTCATGTCCATCGTTTGGCGCGTTTCTTTCAATCCCTGCGCGCCGGCCTGAATGCCGTCGCCCCCGGCGACGCCGACACCCCGCGTGTAGTGGTCCTGACCCCCGGCCCACTGAACGAAACCTTCTTCGAACACGCCTATTTGGCCTCCTATCTGGGTTACCCCCTGGTACAGGGTGACGACCTGACGATTCGCGACGGCTATGTCTGGCTGAAATCGCTGGTCGGCTTGCAGCGGGTGGATGTGATCTTGCGTCGGGTGGACGACAATTACTGCGACCCGCTGGAACTGCGCGAAGACTCGCGGCTAGGCGTCCCCGGCCTGTTGGAAGTGGTCAGGCGCGGCAATGTGGCGATTGCCAACCCGCTAGGTAGCGGCATATTGGAAAATCCCGGCATCATGCCGTTCCTGCCGGGCATCGCCAAATACTTCCTGGGCCAAACCCTAAAGTTAAATTCGATCGCCACCTGGTGGTGCGGCCAAGCCCGCGAGTTAAGTTACGTCCTCGCCAATCTGGAACGCCTGGTCATCAAACCGATCTACCGCAAACCCGGCGAACGTTCGGTGTTCGGCCATCAGCTGAGCCGAGCACAACTCGCTGATTGGCGCGCGCGCATCAAGGCCCGCCCGGCGCTTTACGTCGGCCAGGAATACGAGAGCTTTTCCACCGTGCCGGCGCTGGTGGCGGGCGGCTACGAACCGCGGCAAACCGTGCTGCGCTGCTTCATGGTGGCGCGGGCGGACGGTTATACACTGATGCCTGGCGGTTTGAGTCGCAGCGCACCGCAATATGGCAACATGATGATCAGCAACCAAACCGGCGGCATCAGTAAAGATACCTGGGTGGTCGCTACCGAGCCCCAACATCCGGCCATTCCGGCCAAGCGCAGCGCCAGTTTGGCAGGCCACGGCAATGCCCTTCCCAGCCGCGCGGCGGACAATATTTTTTGGGTGGGCCGCAACGCTGAACGCGCGGAAGGCGGCGTACGCTTGTTGCGCGCCACGATCAAGAAGCTGTTCAGCAACCCTGACCTCGATAGCCCGGACTATCAGCTCAGCCTGGAAACCCTGCTGCGTTGCGTCACCAGCATGACCGGCACCTACCCCGGTTTTTTTGCCGAGGATAACGAAAGCTTGCTGCAGTCGCCGGAAGCCGAATTACTGGCAGTGGTCGCCGACGAAAGCCGGGCAGGCAGCCTGGCCAACACGGTAAACAGGATGACCCAATCCGGTTATGCGGTACGCGATTTATGGTCGTCGGATACCTGGCGGGTCATTGACGAAATCGAGGAACAGGTTTCCGAAGCGCGCCGCCTGGGCAAAGTCGGTTTGTGGTCGATGCAGGAGCAAATGGATCAGCTGATCACCACGCTCTCCGCCTTCAGCGGCCTGGTGATGGAGAGCATGACGCGCGGCAACGGCTGGCTGTTTCTGGACATCGGCCGGCGCCTGGAGCGCGGCTTGCAGTTGGTATCGGTATTGAGAACCGCGTTTGCGATGCCGCAAAGCGAAGCGGCGGAAACCCGCTTGCTGGAATCCCTGCTGGATACCAGCGACAACCTGATTTGCTACCGCCAACATTATCGTAGCAACCTGGAGTTAGCCTCGTTTTTGGAACTGCTGCTGATGGACCCCAACAATCCCCGCTCACTAGCTTATCAAATCGCCCGTTTGCAGGAGCATGTCGGCAAACTGCCGCGCGAACCCAGTACCCGCCGGATTAGCGCCGAAGAGCGCTTGCTATTAGAGGCTAGTTGTCTGCTGAATATCGCCAATATCGACGACTTATTGAGCGTCTCGGAATCCGGGATTCGCGAAGCGCTGGACCAACAGCTCAGCAAGATTTACGCCCTATTGGCCGCGTTGTCCGATACTTTGACCGCCAATTATTTCCGCCACGGGGACGCGCCGCAATCGCTGTCCTAAGGGAGTCACCATGCGTTATCGGGTTACCCATACCACTACCTACCGCTACCAACAACCGGTGGGATTGTCTTACAACGAAGTGCGGATGCAGCCGCGCCCCTGCCCGAATCAGCAACTGCTCAGCTCGCAGCTGAAAATTACCCCCTTGCCCTGCGACTATCGGACCCGTACCGATTTTTTCGGCAATCAAGTGGCCTGGTTTTCGATTAGGGAGCCGCATCGGGAGTTTGTGGTCACCGCCAGCAGCGAAGTACAGATTTTTCCGCAACCGGTGCAGTTGGATTTCAGCCACGGCATGAGCTGGGAACTGGTCAAGGAAGCGCTCTGGAACGACAGAAGCGAACCACTACTGGAGGCACGGCAATTTGCCTTAGATTCGCCGTTCATCACCGCCGACGCCGAGCTGGCCGCTTACGCTCAAGCCTCATTCACACCCGGCAAGGCGCTGATTGAAGCGATACACGATCTGATGCAACGCATTCACCGCGATTTTACCTTCGACCCGGAATTTACCAACCTGGCCACCCCGCTGACCACCGTACTGGAACATCGGCGCGGCGTCTGCCAGGATTTCGCCCATCTGGCCATAGGTTGCATCCGCTCGCAAGGCCTGGCGGCCCGCTACGTCAGCGGTTATATCGAAACCCTGCCGCCGCCCGGCAAGAAAAAACTGGTGGGCGCCGACGCCTCGCACGCCTGGTTCTCGGTGTATTTACCGGAACTGGGCTGGATGGACTTTGACCCTACCAACAACCAATTGCCGGGGGACAGGCACATCATCGTCGCCTGGGGTCGGGACTATAGCGATGTTACGCCATTGAAAGGGGTGATTTTCGGCGGCCAGAACCACGAATTGAAAGTGGCGGTGGAAGTGGAAAACCTGGGCGCGTAACCCTAAGCGGATACCGAAGAAAATCACCCGCATAAAACCACGTTTCATCCGTTAGGAATGCCCGAAAATCCCCGTACTTAGCCCGTGACAAAACCTTGCATTTCGTGAGATAAACCAAGATATTGGGCTTGTCCCTTCACCTGCTTTCAATACATCAAGGTAATCTCTTGCGCCGTTTTTCGACCTTTTCCACCTCAGCACTAGTCCACCTTATCGGCTTGGCTGTCGCCTACGCGCTGGTTGCCAAACTGGTGTTGATGTTTTTCGCCGCCAATCACGTAATATCCGTCATCTGGCCGCCTAGCGGCATCGCACTGGCAGCCTTGCTGCTCGGCGGTAAAAAACTGTGGCCCGGCGTGTTCCTGGGCGCATTACTTGGCAATTTGTGGGCAGGCAACCCGCTGGAGCAAGCCTTGCCTATCGCTTGCGGCAATACCGTGGAAGCACTTGCCGGCTGCTATCTGCTGGGCGAGATTCGCAAACTGCAACAGCCGCAAGACTACTTACGCATCCTGTTTGCCAGCGCCTTGGCTTCGGTCGTTGAGGCCATAGCGGGTTCCTTAATTCTGTTACATTTCAACGCAATAACGGCGCAGCAATGGCCGATCAGTCTAGCGCATTGGTGGATGGGCGACGTCTTGGGTATTGCGATTGTCACGCCGCTTATTTTGGTCTGGCGGCAGCCGCCAAGTTTTGACTGGAACCCGTATCAAGTTTGGCGCGCGTTACTTTATGTATCAACGGCGTTTCTGGCGGGACAAATGATTTTCCTGGAGTGGCCGTGGCATCTTGGCCACTACGGCAAAGCATTTTATATGTTCGCTTTTCTGGTTTACGGCGCACTCTACTTTGGCTTGCATGGCACCTTGTTACTGATCAGCATGGTCATGCTGCAAAGCATATTCGGTGCGATTTTTCAGGTAGGCTTTTTTGCAGCCGACAGCAGTGAGACCGGGCTATTGCTGCAATGGTCGTTTTTGCTGGTGCTGTCCAGCGTCGGCATTTCCCTGGCGCTGGCTATCGAGCGCTACCAGCGCTCAGAACAATTCAGCAAAGCCCTAGGCGATTTCAACAAACACATACTGCGTTCAGTTCAGGAAGGCGTGATTGTTTACGATCTGCAGGGCCGTATCGAACTCTGGAACCGTTATATGGAAACCCTGACGGGATGGCCGCAAGCCGCTTGCCTGGGAAAATACCCTGTTGAAATATTTCCCTGGCTGGCGCAAACGCCAATTCCTGACGGCATTCAAAAGGCGTTGCAAGGCGAAACGGTCTATCAACCCCCCTTTACCGCAGGCGACGGCCGCTGGATCAGTTCGATGCAAATGCCCATACGCGACGACCAGGAACGGATTGTCGGCGTTATCGAACTGGTCAAAGACGAATCCTTAAACGTCGAGTTCGGCAAATCCCTGTCGGTCAGCGAATTGCGGTTTCAAAGCATCCTGGACAATACCCCCACGGTGATTTACAGCAAAGATCTGCAAGGCCAATACCTGCTGATCAACCGCCAATTTGAAAAACTGTTCGCGGTTGACAATAAGACTGTCAGAGGCAAACGGGATATCGACTTATTTCCGGGCGACGACACCGAACTCCTGTGGAAAAACGATTTAGAGGTCGCTAATAGCGGCCAGGCACAGATTTTTGAAGAAAAGATCACCCATCATGACGGTAATATTCATACGTATTTGTCGCATAAGTTTCCGCTACGTAATGGGCAAGGCGAAATCTACGCGGTGTGCGGCATTTCCACGGACATCAGCGAGCGCAAGCTATCGGAAAAATTATTGCAGGAAAGCGAATTGCGCTGGAAATTTGCGCTGGAAAGTGGCGGTGATGGCGTCTGGGATTGGGATTTGACCAACGGTAAAGTGTTTCTGTCGCCACGCTGCATGGAGATTCTGAATTTCAGCGAACAAGACCGAGACAACGATTACCGTAATTGGGAAGCCACGATACACCCGGAAGACAGCGCCCGGATGATGGCCGACTTGCAAACGCATCTGGAAAATCGCAGCTCACGCTTCAGCAACGAACACCGCGTAAAGCACGGCGACAACCAATGGCGCTGGATTTTAACGCGCGGTCTGGTGATCAGCCGCGATGCCCAGGGCAAGGCTTTGCGCATGATCGGCACCCAAACCGACATTACCGAACGCAAACAGCTGCAATGGCTGCAATTGTCCAAGATTGTCGATGGTTCGCCGGAAGCCACGTTTTTAGTTGGCGAAAACGGCCTCATCAAACTCGCCAACCCGCCCGCCGCGAAAGCATTTATCTACACGCTGGATGAGTTGATAGGTCTGAGTGTCGAAGCGCTGGTACCGGAACGGGCCCGCGCCAAACACCCGGAACAGCGCGCGCGATTTTTACAAGAGAATAAAGCCCGGCCGATGAGCGCCAGCCGCTCCCTAACCGCAATACGCGGCGACGGCACGGAATTTCCGGTCGAAATCAGTTTGACACCTATCGATATAGACAACCGGCGTTACATACTCGTATCCGTTTTGGACATCAGCGAACGCAAGCGGCTAGAACATGAAATGCAGTTGATGGCGATGATTTACCAAGCCATCGGCGAAGCGGTGATGGTCGCGGACACCGACAACCGCATCATCGCGATTAACGAAGCGTTTACCCGCCTGACCGGCTATACCGCGGAAGACGCGATAGGGAAGTCCACAGACATTCTAAAATCGGGCCGCCACGATCCGGATTTTTATCAAACCATGTGGCACTCGCTGTTACAAACCGGCCACTGGCAAGGCGAAATTTGGAATAAACGCAAAAACGGCGATATTTACCAAGAATGGCTGGTGATCAACACCATCTACGGCGAACACGGCGAAGTAGAGCGCCGGGTGGCGATGTTCTCGGAAATTACCGAGCAAAAACATGTCGAACAAACCATCTGGCGCCAAGCCAATTTCGACCCGCTTACCGATTTGGCCAACCGGCGCATGTTCCAGGATCGCTTGAACCAGGAAATCAAAAAAGCCCAGCGCGACAAAAACAGTCTGGCGGTCATGCTGCTGGATCTGGACCGTTTCAAGGAAATTAACGACACCCTGGGCCACGGCATGGGCGACATTTTGCTGCAGGAAACGGCGCGGCGCATTTTGGCTTGCGTACGCAATGTGGATACGGTGGCTCGGCTCGGTGGCGACGAGTTCACCATCATCCTGGGCGAATTGGACTCGGAAACCAATATAGACCGGGTCGCGCAAGCCATCCTGCACCAGCTTGCCGAACCATTTCGTTTAGGCGAGGAATTAGCCTACATTTCGGTCAGCATCGGCATCACCTTCTATCCGCAAGACGCACAGGAAGCCGAGCAACTGATCAAAAACGCCGATCAAGCCATGTATTCCGCCAAGCAACAAGGCCGCAACCGTTACAATTTCTTCACCAGCGAGATGGAGCAAACCGCGCAAAACCGGATGCGCCTGACCAGCGACCTGCGCCAAGCGCTGACCAATCAAGAGTTTTGCCTGTTCTATCAACCGATAATCGAACTGAGCAGCCGCAAAATGCATAAAGCCGAAGCCCTGATCCGCTGGCAACATCCCACGCGCGGCATGATCAGCCCGGCGGAATTTATTCCGTTGGCGGAAGAGACCGGCCTGATAGTGGAGATTGGCGATTGGGTATTTAGGATGGCGGCAAAACAGGTTGCCGAATGGCGTGCCCAATTTCTCCCGGATTTGCAACTGGGTATTAACAAGTCGCCGGTGCAATTTACCCGCAGCAATCTGGGCGACAGCAAATGGATAGACTATTTGCATGAGCTGGGCTTATCCGGCCAATGTGTCGTCATCGAAATTACTGAAAGCCTCTTGCTGGATGTCGACAATATTGTCCGCGACCATTTATTTGCTTACCGAGATGCCGGCATCCAGGTGGCTATTGACGATTTCGGCACCGGCTATTCGTCACTGTCTTATCTAAAAAAATTCGACATCGATTATCTGAAGATAGACCAGAGTTTCGTACGCAATCTGGAAGCCGATTCCAGCGACCTGGCGCTGTGCGAAGCGATTATTGTGATGGCGCATAAACTGGGCTTGAAAGTGATAGCCGAAGGCATCGAAACCGCGCAGCAACTGGAATTGCTGACTGCCGCCGGCTGTGACTACGGCCAAGGCTATCTGTTTTCCAAACCACTGCCTGCTGCTGAGTTTGTGCGGCTGTTCGATACGAAAAATCAGCAGCCGGCGTCCGCCTCAAGGGCAACAAAACCAGCCGGACGCGGCGATTCCAGTATTTCTAAATTGTTCGGTTCGGACAAATAAACGGCAGGCGGCGATGCGCACACGTTTTTAGAATGAACGCTTTCGGCAATCTGCAGCCGAAAGCCTCATACTTTTATCAGAATACCTATTTGAAACGGAGCTTTTATGCTGATCCACAAACTGTCTTTTCCGATTATTTTACTGAGCGCCGCTGCGCTAATTCAGCAAGCGGCATGCGCTCAAGAAGCGCCCAGCCCACAGCAAGCGCTACAGAACTTCGGCATCAGCGCCGCGCAAATCCCGCCATTGGAACGCGGCGAAATCGTCGGTTACGACGTCAGCGAAACCAGCCAAAAAGAACTCGCCATTGGCGTAGCGATGATCATACCGGTAGGCTTGCCGCAACTGGCCGACTACATCAAAAAGGGCAAACTCAATGCCGGCGAGAGCGACATCGTCGCCACCGGCATGCTGGGCGATAACGCCAGCGTCGATAGTTTTAAGAAGTTTGCGTTTACCGAAAAGCAACTGGACGAAGCCAAGGCCTTTCTGGAAGCGGAACCGGGCGACGAATTCAACCTCTCCAAAGCCGAACTGGACAGCTTGAAAAGCCTGCAAGCCGGGCTGGAAGATGCCGACAACAAAATCTTGCTGAAAACCGCCAATCAAAAATACCGCGAATTTTTACTGCAACGCCTGCAAGCCTATAAAAAAAGCGGCTTGGCCGGGATTGCCCCTTACAGCCGAGATGGCGGCACAGCCGACCCGGCCGCGGAACTGCGCAACGACGCCGTGAACAGCAAAGCCTGGGCGCGTTACTTTCCGGAATTGCAACAAGCCTGGTTGAACTACCCGGCCGCGTTGCCGGCCAATGCCAGCGAACAGTTTTTGTGGCTGAATCGGCGCGTGGAAGACCGCCCCACCGCCATACTTAATCATCGCGTCATCGCCATCAGCGAGGGCGGCGGGATTGTGGTTTCCCGGCAATTTTACGTCGGCCACTCCTACAACTCCAGCCACGTGGTCGCCGGCGGCCTACCTTATAAAGACGGCACGCTGGTGTTTTACTCAATCCGCAGCTCCACCGATCAAGTTGCGGGCATGGGCAGTAGCCTGAAGCATTCGATAGGCCGCGAACAGATGAAAAAAGAAATGATCAAGCGCCTGCAACGGCTAAATAAAGACATGAAACTCAAACCTGCGGCAGTGGCTAGCGAAGAATAATGTCGATAACCACATGCAACGGCGTGTAGCGCAAGCCCAATCAGATACTAGTATTAAGCTTGATTGTCTTGCGGATTGCCCCCATCCTGGTAAATATCCCTATAACCTTATTCCCCAAAGCTACTGAATCTTAGATGAATATAAAACACAAAGCCCACCCCTGGCATGGTATCTCGCCCGGCGACAATACCCCGGACATCGTCACCGCCTTCATAGAAATCGTGCCGTCCGACACGGTGAAATACGAAATCGACAAAGACAGCGGCTATTTGAAAATCGACCGGCCGCAAAAATTCTCCAACATGATCCCTACTCTTTACGGCTTTATTCCGCGCAGTTATTGCGCAGAAAAAATCGCCGAATATGCCGCCGCGCGATCCGGCAAACCGGTCAGCAAGGGCGACGGCGACCCATTGGATATTTGTGTATTAAGCGAACGTAGCGTGACTCACGGCGACATCCTATTACAAGCCATCCCGATCGGCGGCTTTCGTTTACTGGACGGTGGCGAAGCGGACGACAAAATCATCGCGGTGATGAAAGGCGACGAATTCTACCGGCAATGGCGCGACGTCTCCGACTGCCCGGAATCGTATATCAACCGTTTGAAGCACTACTTCCTGACTTACAAACACCTACCCAGCGAAAAAAGTGTCTGCGAAATTACCCACGTCTACGGCCGCGAAGAAGCACATGAAGTCATCAAACGTGCAATCGCGGATTATCAATACCATTTTGGCTGCCAGGACGACGAGTAGGTTTGTTTGGGAATGGATGCGCTGAGCTACAATCGGCGTATCCTTAGTTCCGGCGAACAAGGTGAAAAATAAGGCTGCTCGGCGTAAGCTAAGGCTTTAGCAATCCGGAATTAAATCCATGCATGCCGAGAAAATCATTTTAGAAACCGATCAACAAGGCAACTTGCTGCAAATACCAAAATTGCCGCCCAATGCTCAATTGGAGGCCATCTTCCTGGTATTGAATCAGTTGCCACCACCACCCAAAAGACGCAAACCTTCTGCGCTTATAGCCGGGAAAGGCAAAATCGTTGGCGATATCATTTCATCCGCCGTACCTGAGAGTGAATGGGACGCTCTAAATTGATTCTGCTGGATACGCATATTTGGGTACGCTGGCTCGTTGGCAACGATCCGCTACCGGAACGCATCATCGAAATGATTGAAACCAACGATGCTATAGCTGTTTCGGCCATTTCTGTTTGGGAAGTCGTCTTATTGCAAAAACGCCAACGTATTGAATTGCCGGTTCCGCTCGATCAATGGCTCGACGCAGCTTTACTTGGCTCGGATGTCCAGGTGTTGCCGATTACCCTCTAAATCGCCCACTTGGCAGGTAACCTCCCCGAACATCACAAAGATCCGGCTGACCGGCTCATCATTGCCACCAGCATTGTCAATCAAAGTAAATTGATCAGCTTTGATTCGGTATTTCCGTCTTATACCGAATTGAATAATTTGCTGATAACCGCTGATTACTAAATCAACTTGGTTTACATGGAGTCATCGTGCAAACAGTGAATATACGTAAAGCAAAAACTCAATTATCTCGGTTGGTCGAACAAGCCGCGAAAGGCGAACCGTTCCTGATTGCCAAGGCAGGCAAACCACTAGTGCCGCCACAATATTCGACACGTTGGCCTCATTACCCTCCGACTTTATGAATGATGGCCGTGAAGATACCGTGCCCCAGGAACGCAAGCCCCCTGTAATGAAACATTGCTATTTGCCTTATGCCAATAGCTGTATTTACATTGCTGCAAACATCACTAATCAAGCGCCCCCTTCAACACCGACAATTCAGCATATGTAAACTTAAGGACAACCCGAATGAAACATTTATCAATGACGATTATTTTGTTGACCAACTTGGGCGGCTGCACAACAAGCTCTCGATATACCCAGCCATTAGCCGTAGCCGACCCGGCGCCAACGCCAAAACCCCTATCGACCACCTCGCTCTACCCATCAACAGCGACTGAAAAAACCGGTCCCGTGAATGTTTATCTGATTCCGTTGAATGATTTCTCGGAAGATATTGCGGCGCAAATCGGCATGAATTTTAGTAAGGAATTCGGGCTGCGGGTTAAGGGCACGGTGGCGATGGGCACGCAAGGACTGATGCCGATGCCGGGCACACAACAATTCGCGGCGGAAGACATCTTCGAACACGCTAAAACCGTGATGCAGCGTTTGCCGGAAGCAGACAGCAGCACCTATTTTATTTTTCTGACCAACCGCGACATCAACAGCCGCGCCCGGAATTTTCGTTTCCAGTTCTCCTTCCACGACAAGGTCTGCCGCTGTTCAGTGGTTTCGGCTGCGCGCATGCATCCGGAACCCGAAAATTCGCCTGGTAGCCGCCAGTATCTCGAATCGCGCTTCGTGAAAATGACCAAACGCGCCATCGGTCAAATGGTTTTGGGTTGGGAACGCTCCAGCGACATTAAAGATCTGATGTATTCGCCGATTATGAGCTTGGACGACATTGATCACTTGGGCAATCGGCATCCGGCCATACCCAAGAAGTAACCGTATCGAAAGTTAATCTTAGAGGCCGCCCCTTTCCACGAGCGGCTTAATCGGGGTATTCTGCCGCCTTCGCGCTGGTATCTATCAGCTCGGAAATCATTGCCACATTAAACCCAACCCTTTAAACATGTTTTCCGCAATATCACGTAATGCCTGTGTTATCGGCTTTTTATCGTTATTGACGCTGCTCAACTCCACCGTCTACGCCCACGGCGTCGATGCCAATACCGAACGGTTTTTGCTGGCTAACCAAGGCGTTGCCATCGGGCCGTTTTTGTACATCGGCGCCAAGCACATGGTCACCGGCTACGATCATTTGTTGTTTTTGGTGGGGGTGATTTTCTTTTTATTCCGCACTCGCGACGTGCTGGTCTATGTCAGCCTGTTTACCTTGGGACATAGCTTGACGCTGCTGTTCGGCGTGTTAAGCAGCATCTCGGTCAATCCGTTTTTGATCGACGCCATTATCGGCTTATCCATTGTGTATAAAGGTTTCGACAACCTGGGCGGTTTTCAGCGCCTATTGGGGTTTCAACCCAATACCAAATGGGCAGTGATGATTTTTGGCTTGTTCCACGGCTTTGGCCTGGCGACCAAATTGCAGGATTTTTCGCTGCCAGAAACCGGGCTTTGGAAGAACTTATTGGCGTTTAATGTTGGCGTGGAAATCGGCCAGTTTCTGGCTCTGCTGTTTATCCTGATCGCGTTGGACTTCTGGCGCCGCCACCGCAGTTATTACGCCTTTTCAGCAACCACCAACACCCTGTTAATGTCCGGAGGCTTGATTCTGTTCGGTTACCAAATCACGGGCTACATCATCCATGGATAACTCGATGCAAGACAGCAATCCGCCAGTTCAATCAACTAAATCGCTGACCATCGCCAGCCTGTCGGCAACGCTATTGGCGGGCGTTGTGCTGATCACTGCGGTGTTGCCCGCTGAATACGGCATAGATCCGACCGGGTTTGGGCAAATGACCGGTTTAACTAGCTTAGCGTCGCCAAGTGAAACAGGCAGCGCTTGCGCGGAGCCGGCGGTGAGCGCCGCGCAACCAGCAGCGCCCTCGCAATGGCAGGATACGGTAAAAATCGTGGTGCCGGCTGGCGAAGGACTGGAATACAAATTTCATCTCGCCAAAGGCGCAAACCTGGAATATTCGTGGTCCACTAACGGCGCGGCGCTATATTTTGATTTTCACGGCGAGCCGCAAGGCGATAAAACCGGCTATTTCAAAAGTTACAAAGAAACGACCGATAGCCAATCCAGTGGCTCGTTAAGCGCGCCCTTTGAAGGCTCGCACGGCTGGTATTGGGAAAACAAATCCAACGCGCCGGTTACTGTGGTTTTAAATACGAAAGGGGCTTATCGGATTTTGGGCTTGATGTGATCTAAAACCATCGGCTCAAGGAAACCAAGCTGACTGACATCAAAACGGGGGATGCCAACAAACGAAAACGTTTAGTCTTCCGGCCCAAAGCACTGCGGATAATCCTTACAAACCTCGCAGGATGGCGCCCGGCAAACGTATAAGCCTTCCGCTTCGCACAGTTGTTTGTACAAAAATTTTTTCCATTTCATATCTTTGCTGTTGCTCACCAGCAATTCCGGAAAGTTGTAGCCCAGCATGGCCGACAAATCGCTGCGCGACCATAAGCCCAAATCCTGCCACAAATGATCGCTGCCCAAACAGGCCGCCACAATCAATGCGATTAGCCATTCGGTTTCCGCGCCGGGATTGGCGGCGAATTGCCCCAGCAGGATTTCCAAATCCTGTTTTTCCAACATGCGGCTGTAATCCAGACTGCTACCGGAAAAGGCTTTCGGCGCCAAGGAATAGCCGGGAAAGTAGCGGTCGATAAGCTGTTCAAATTGTACTGGGCTCAAGCCCAATCTATCGGGAAGCACACCATCACCGACACACCAACTGGCGATAATTTGCGCCAACCAGACGCTGTTGGGCGACTGGTCGGCACAGGCCAGTAGATCCTCATAAATGTGTTGCCGCGACTTCATAACCAAGGGCTCTACCCTGTCATTCGATGCCATGCTAAGTGTGCAACTCATACTCGATTCTCCGGCCTATTTAACGATGACGCAGACGATTAATATTCGACGCGAATATCTTCATCCCTAACGATCATCTGACAAGCCAGACGCCATTCCGGCGGCAGATCGTCGACGATCATTTGCTCCAACTGTTCGGTAGTGACTTTACCGATTTGTTTCAGCAGGGCTTTTTCCTTCTCGGTCATCGTGCCACCCATGCGCTCCAGCTTTTTATCGATGCTGGTGACGCGGACCACGCAAGTGCCGCATTCGCCATCTTCGCATTCGAAATTGATGGGGATCTTGTTTTCCAGAGCCAGCTTCAAAATAGTCTGGGTGTGACTGCCGGCAACGGCGTAAACGGTTTTATCCCGGTATTCGGGACTGGTAAATGTGACTAATGCCATGTGTTACTCCTTTTGCGTTTTTTAAACTGGTTTAAGGGAAATTTCGCCGCCCAATACTTGCGCTTGGCAAGCCAGACGGTTGTGTTTGCCGGCCATGTTTTCCCGCAAAATTTTGTCTTCCAGTACGGACGGCTCGGTCAAGTTGTTCCAACCGGCAGTCACTTTCATGATGCAGGTTCCGCAATCGCCTTCCCGGCAACCGTAAGTAATGCCGGAACCTACTTTCTCGGACACCTCAATCACCCGGGTGCCGGCGGGGACGGTAACCGTCACGTTTATATCTTCAAATGTAATGGTCGCTTTGGCCATTGTAAAAACTCCATAAGGTATTAAAAGTCATCTCGGCAGCCTCTAATCTGAGGACCACCGGTTTGGAACCGCAACGATTCCTGATTTTCACCGGCCTTGCGGCCGATGAGGTCACCAATCCGTCCATGAATCGGTTTAGCCTACGAATACCGCTGTAGACTCAATAGCAAGCGTCTGTTTAATCCGGTTTACAGGTCCGCAAAATTAATCACCCGTGATTCTCTGGCCCCGGTGAGCTCCTGAGCCAGCTCCAAGCCAAAGGCCTTGCACTCGAGTATCTCGTCGTCGGTAGGAATCAGCTTGACGCGCAGGCCTTGAATCGGTACCCGCAGTTTCAAGCCGCGCAAGCGGTCTTCCACCAGGCGCACCCCTTCGCCGGTCCAGCCGTAAGAACCGAACACGCCGCCGAGTTTGTTTTTCAGATTGACCACCGCGAGCGACGAGAGCAGATCCCAAATCGGCTTGACCGCATCGCCGTTGATGGTGGGCGTGCCCAATACCAAACCGTCGGCTTCCTCGATCAAATCGACAAACGGCGCCACCTCGCCACCTTCCAGGTCGTAAAGCGACACCCGCACGTCCTCGACCTGCATCGCGCCTTGGTAAATCGCTTCCGCCATGCGCCGGGTATTGCCGTAAGAGCTAATGTAAAAAATCAGCAGGGTTTTTTGATTGGGCCGCAGCTCGTTATGCAAAGCAGGGCTGGATAACTGCCGATAACGCTGGATGTAATGCTGCGGGCGGTCACGCAAAATCGGGCCGTGGGTGGGCGCAATCAGTTTCAGCGGCAAGGGTTCGATCAACTCCAGAGCCCTGACCACGTATTCCTTGAACGGCCGCATGATGTGGGCGTAGTAGTATTCAAAGGAAAACCGAAAATCGCCGACCTTGTCGTTGTACAAACGGTTATCGCAAAAATGGCAGCCAAACACGTCGCCGGAAAACAGCATCGCTTCTTCCGGCGCGTAGGTGCATTGCGTGTCCGGCCAATGCAAATACGGGGTGTGCAAAAACTCCAGACTTCGGTCGCCCAGCGAGACCTTGTCGCCGGTCAGCACCGGGGTAAAGCTCAACTCGTCCTGCTTTAGCAGGCCTTTGAGCATGGACTGAGCTTTTTGGGAAATGAACAGCTGCGCGTGCGGCGCCCGTTTCATCAACTCCGGCAAGGCGCCGGTATGATCGGGTTCCAAATGATTGAGGACGATGACTTTGATTTCCGAATAGTCTGCAACGCTTTCCAGGCGGGCGAAAAAGGCGTTGGCAAAGCCTTCCTTGACGGTATCGATCACCGCCACACCTTCGCTGCCGCGAATCACATAAGCGTTATAGCTGGTGCCGTTGGCGGTCTTCAGGATGATGTCGAAAGTGCGCAAATTCGGATCCAGCGCACCGACCCAATGCACGCGCTCCGACAAGGCCACCGCCAGCGGTACGCCGTCTTCGCTCTCCAATCTGACGCTGTTCATGGCTTGCAGGCCTCAGAGCGTGACTGCTTGGGACAGGTTTCCAAATCCTTTTGCGAAGCCAAGGCAGCCAAGCCCAACCAGGCATCGACCTGTTGTTGGTCGAACCCGCAGACGCGCTGTTCGTTGACCTCCATCAAAGGCCGCCGAATCAACAACGGCTGCGCCACCATCAGCGCGATTGCTTCGTCTGCACTGACGGCATTCGGATCGACCAACCCTTGTTTGACAGCCGGCGCGCTGCGGTTAAACCAATCCGCCACCGGCATGTCGCCGAAAAACGAGCGCAACTTGCCCGGTTCCCTGCCCCACGGCTGCTGCAATAGATCGTAAACCACCAGCAAATGGCCGGCGGCACTCAGCAATTGCTTTTGCCGGGTATTGTTCAAGCAGCCCGGCTTTTCATAGAAATGCACGGTGGCCATAGCCGTTAATGGGCTTGTAGTTCCGCCATCGCCTCGGCCATTTTTTCGGGCGGGATACCGGTCAGCGAGCCGGGCGGGTTGATAGGCACACCCAGTGCGTCGAGAATCGCGCCTTCAATCGGGCAAATGCTGGCGCATTGCGTGTCTTTATAATCGCCCTCGCATTCGGTGCATTTTTTCGGGTTGATCCTGAAATGCCCGGCTTTTTCCGACATGTAGATGGCTTTGCTGGGGCACAACGGCTCGCAGGCATAACAGTTGACGCAGGATTCAATGATTTGTAAGGCCATGACGTTACCTTTGTATTCGATGGTTAATCAGTTCTAACAATCTCCCTCTCCTGATAGAGAGGGCTGGGGTGAGGAGAATTGAATAAGCAAAAGCTTTTTGATTCACCTCGCCCTACCCTCTCCGGCCGGAGAGGAAATATTGGGCTATGCCGTCGCCCGCTCTTCTTGCGGCGCAGCCTCATCCAACTTGCCGGCTGCAGCCATTTCCTTGTAAACCGCCATCACCGCTTCTTCGATAGGCTCCATCGCATGCTCGCCGTTGGGTACGATGCCGGCTTTTTCCAGCAAGTCCCAAGGCTCATAGCCGATTTTGGAGCACAGTACCGCTTCACAGCCGGCCAGAGAGCGAATGGTTTGTTGCAACACGCTCTCGCCGTCGCCGCAGGTATCGTCGCCGCCGCAATACAAGTCTGTCTTGCGATGACTCATGAAACGCACGCCGTTCGGGGAGGCTTCGTAGATAAGAAACTCTTTGGCATGTCCGAAGTGCATATTGATGACACCTTGACCGCTGGTGGCGATGGCCATCAACACGGGACGGGTATTCAGCTTGGGCTCGTCGGCGTGGCCGGCAGCTTTTTCGGCTTTCGCGGCGCGCTTGCTGTGCATTTCCTCGGCAATCGCTTCGTGGATCACTTTGCGTTTTTCCATCGCCGATTGGTAATCGATTTCCATCGCCTCGATTTTGTCCATGGTGAACTCGTCGCCACGGTCTTCGCCCAATAGGCCAACCGCGTCGGCCCGGCACTGCCGGCAGTGACGCATCATATTCATGTCGCCGGAGCACGAGTCTTGCAGATCCATCAACTCGTCCTGAGTCGGACCGCGTTGACCCATCACGCCGTAGAAGGTGCCGTGCTCGGCTTCGGCGATCAACGGCATGACGTTGTGCAAGAAGGCGCCTTTGGCTTTGACGATTTTGCTGACTTCAGCCAAGTGTTTGTCATTGACGCCAGGAATCATCACCGAGTTGACCTTGACCAAAATGCCTCTGGCAGTCAGCATTTCCAGGCCTTTTTGTTGCTGTTCGATCAGGATCTTCGCGCCTTTCACGCCTTTGATGCGTTTGTTTTCCCAGAAAATCCACGGATAAATTTGCGCACCGATTTCCGGATCAACACAGTTGATCGTGATCGTGACGTGATCGATGTTGTGCTTGGCCAGTTCCTCGACCGATTCCGGCAAAGCCAGACCGTTGGTGGAAACGCAGAGCTTGATGTCCGGCGCTTCTGCGCTCAAACGGCGGAAGGTTTCGAAAGTACGCTCCGGATTGGCCAATGGATCACCAGGGCCGGCGATACCCAGCACGGTCATTTGCGGAATGTTGGCCGCCACCGCCATGGTTTTTTTCACGGCTTGATCAGGCGTCAGCAACTCGGACACCACACCGGGACGCGACTCGTTGGAGCAATCGTATTTGCGGTTGCAATAGTGGCATTGGATGTTACAAGCCGGCGCTACTGCCACGTGCATGCGGGCAAAATAGTGGTGCGCGTCTTCCGAGTAACAAGGATGATTTTCTACCTTGGAGCGAATCTCGTCGGACAAATGCCCGAGTTGATCGTCACTTGTACCGCAAGAATGGGAGGAGCAGCCGCCTGCGCTGGCTGCTGGAGTTTCGTTGATTACTGGCAGTTCCATATTCTTCACCTCACTTGATTGGTTATGCAGTGAGAAAGCACAGGCCATGCCAGTTATGAAATCAATTTAACTTACTGATATATAAATTCTTTTTTAAGATAAACTACCAAACACCCCAATATACGGCCGCCTAATGTTTGTAACGGCACAATCCCCGCCGGCCGATTGTCAGGATTTGGACAAAGCGCCAAAGGCCTGAAAGCAGGCAATTTCAGAGGCAACTCAGACGCAAGGCATCGTTCAGTACATACGCTTGCGAAATAGCCAGCCGGCGCAACTCAAACAGCACAGACCGATCAGCGCCAGCGGCCAGTATTGGTCGATTAAATCGGCGATACCCAAGCCTTCCAGAAATACGCCGCGGATAATGATCAAAAAATAACGTAGCGGATTAACCAGCGTCAGCTGCTGCACCAGTTCCGGCATGTTCTCGATGGGCGTGGCGTAGCCGGACAAGATTACGCCCGGCACAATCACCAGAAATCCGCCCAGCAAGCCCTGTTGTTGGGTGACTGATAGCGAGGAAATCATCAAACCGGCGCCGATCACCGAAAACACATACAACACGATGCCGATATACAACGCGGCCAAGCTGCCCAACAACGGCACCTGAAACCAGAAGACCACCATGAAGATACTGAACGACGCTTCGGCTACGCCGATGATCAGGCCGGGAATGGCTTTGCCGATCAGAATTTCCGCCGGGGTGAATGGTGTCACCAGCAGTTGGTCGAACGTGCCCTGTTCGCGTTCGCGCGCCACCGACAATGCGGCCACCGTCATCGTCACCACCAAAGTCAGCAAGCCGACGATACCGGGCACAATAAACCAGCGGCTTTCCAGATTGGGATTAAACCAGGCCCTGATGCGCAATTCCGCCGGCGGCCCGGTTTGGTTGTGCTGGCGCGCCCAATCGCTGTTGAACTGGCTGATCACGTTACGGGCATAGCCCAAGGCAATCTGGGCCGTATTGGAATCGCGGCCGTCCAGTAATATCTGCACCGGTGCCGATTGCCGGCCACCCAGCAAATCGCGGCTGAATGTTTGGCCGATATGCAACACCATCAACACCTGCTTGCTGTCCAGTGCTGCGGCGATTTGCGCCTGGCGCTCGATGCGCAACACCTCCCGAAACGCCGGCGCGCCGTTGAAGCGGGCAATCAAATCGCGGGCGGCGCTGCCACGGTCTTCGTTGTAAATCGCGATCGGCAGTTGGTTTAGATCGTAGGTGGCGGCGTAGCTAAGTACGAATAACTGCACCAGCGGCGGCACGATCAATACAAAGCGGCTTTTTTTATCCTTGAGCAGACTGAGGAATTCCTTGATCAATAAGGCCTGGATGCGCCACCACATACTCGTCACTCCAGGCGGCGCGGCGCCCGCCACAAGGCCAACGCCAAAAACGCCGACGCCATCAGAAATAAGGCCAATGCGTTGGGCAAAATCACTTCCCAAATATCGCCAGCCAGAAATACGGTCTGCAAAATTGCCACAAAATAACGCGCCGCCACCAGATGGGTAAACAGTTGCACCGGCCACGGCATACTGTCTATATTAAAAATGAATCCAGACAGGATAAAGGCCGGCAGGAAGGTGACGACAATCGCAATCTGCCCGGCGACAAACTGATTCTTCGCCGCAATCGAAATCAGCAAACCCATGCCTAGCGCCGCCAGCAAAAATAATGTGCCCGCCACCAGCAACACCCACAAAGAACCGATCAAGGGCACCTGAAACAAAAACACCGCCATGCCTATCGACAGCAACATGCCGCCCATGCCCAGCAGGTAATACGGAATCAATTTGCCGAGCAGCACTTCGCGGACACTGACCGGTGTGGAAATCAGGGCCTCCATGGTGCCGCGCTCCCATTCGCGGGCCATCACCAAAGCGGTCAGCAAGGCGCCGATCAAAGTCATAATCACCGCAATCAAGCCCGGCACCAGAAAATTGCGGCTACGCAAGGCGCTGTTGTACCAAACTCGGGCGGCCAATTGCACTGGCTGCGGCACTTCCTGCCCCTGCCAAGCGGCACGAGCGTTGATCCAGGTTTCCCAGACACCCTGCACATAACCGCTGGTCAGGCGGGCGGTATTGGCGTCCACGCCATTGACAATGACCTGAATCGGCGCCGGTTCGTTGCCGCTCAGCCGCTTTTCGAAATCGGCCTGCAAATGCACGATGGCGTTGATTTTTCGGGTCAGTAAGGCCTGCCGAGCCTCGCGCAGGTCGCGGAAGTAATGCGCCTGAAAATAGTCCGAATAATCGAAGCCGGCGCTAAAACTGCGCGACGCCGGCGAGACCTGCTCGATGACCAGGCCTACTGGCACGCGGCGGGCATCCAGCGACACCCCGTAACCGAACAGCAACAGCAAGAACACCGGCATCGCAAACGCAATCGCCAGGCTGCTTGGGTCGCGCAGCACTTGTAAAAACTCCTTGCGAATCAAGCCCAACAGGCGCTGGCTGGCGGCACTCATCCGGCCGACGCTCCTGTAAGTTCCAGCAAGCGAATGAAAGCTTCTTCCATCGTCTCGGCCGGCGCTTGCTCGGCGGACTGACTGCGGCTACGAATCTCGGCCGGCGTGCCGGCGGCCAGGATGTCGCCCTCGCGCATGATTAACAGCCGGTCGCAATATTCGGCTTCTTCCATGAAATGCGTAGTGACCAATATCGTCACGCCTTGCGCCGCCAGGCTATTGATGCGATTCCAAAACTCGCGGCGCGCCAGCGGATCGATGCCGGAAGTCGGTTCGTCGAGAAACAGAATCTCGGGCTCGTGCATCAGCGCGCAAGCCAGCGCCAGCCGTTGTTTGTAACCCAGCGGCAGATCGACGCTATTGGTGTCGGCAAATTCCGTCAGATCAAACTCTTGAAGCGCCCAGGCTATACGCTCTGTTCGCCGCTTATGGCGTAAACCGTAGGCATGGCTGAAAAACTGTAGATTTTGTTTGACCGACAATTGTCCATATAAGGAAAACTTCTGCGACATATAGCCCAGTCTGGCCCTGGCCTGGGCTGCCGCATTGCGCAAATCCAGGCCGGCCACCCGCAAGCGGCCGTTGCTGGCTGGTAGCAAGCCGCATAACATTCGGAATGTCGTGGTCTTACCGGCGCCGTTGGCACCAAGCAAGCCGAAAATCTCGCCGTGCCTCACCTCGAAAGACAGTTTCTTAACCGCCTGAAAATTACCGAACCAACGGTCAACTTGCTCGACTTCAATCACTGCTGCGTGCTCTGTCGCCAAAAACCGCGAACCATTGCCGGGTACAAAACAGACGGTTTCCACTGGCGACTTTTCCTCGTGCCGAGCCAGCAACAGCATGATAAAAGCATCTTCCAAACGCGGCGGCACCGGGGTAATTCGCACTTGCTCGGCAGTATCGAATATCGCCTTCCAATCCGGCTGGCAAGCAGGACGCGCCACGGCCCGCACCGCGTCCCCCTGTACCACCGAGTCGATTAGATCGGCATGCATCTGCAAACGCTGTTGCAGCATGCGTTTACCCAGTACCGGACTGGACAGCTGGTAACTGCAAGCCTCCGCCAGACGATGAAAGCCGGCCGGTGCATCCTGATGCAGAATTTCGCCACTATCCAGCAATACCACCTGCTGGCAACGCTCGGCTTCATCCATGTACGCCGTGCTAAGTAAGACCGTGGTGCCGAATTCTGCTACCAAGGACTCGATAATTTGCCACAACTCGCGGCGCGACAAGGGATCGACACCAACCGACGGTTCGTCCAGCAGCAATAATTTTGGCCGATTCAACAAGGTGCAGGCCAAACCCAGTTTTTGTTTCATACCGCCGGATAGCCGGCCGGCCAGACGCTGATTGAATTTTTGCAGATTGGTCATGCGCATCAACTCAGCGAAGCGCTGCTGCCTGTCCTGCGGCGATATGCCGTAAAGGTCGGCGTAAAGATTGAGGTTTTCCAGCACGCTCAAGTCCTCATAAAGACCAAAACGCTGGGGCATATAGCCGATTATTTGGTGCAATTGGGCGCTGGCTACGGCCGTATCCAAACCAAAACTGCTTATGCTGCCGCTATTGGGCAACAACAAGCCGGCCGCCAAGCATAATAAGGTAGTTTTACCGGCACCGTCCGGGCCAACCAAGGCCGTGACTTGGCCGAGCGACAGCCTCAAGGAAACATCCCGCAAGGCCGGCACGACCCGTTCACCGGCGGTAAAGCGTTTGTTTACCGCCGTGAAGATCAACGGCGCCGGTGCGGCATCGGCCGCGATGGCAATCACGGCGCGGGTTCGCAGCTCGGTTGTGCCATCGGTGCTTGCCGGGTGTCTATCGTCACGGTGACCGGCATCCCCAGCCGCAATTGATCGTCCGGGTCGCAGGCGTAGATCCGCACCTGATAGACCAGGCTGGTGCGCAGCTCGGTGGTTTCCACCGATTTCGGCGTAAATTCGGCCGTCGGCGACATGTACCCTACCCAACCCCGATAGCTTTTATCCGGAAAGCTGTCGCTGGCCAAACTAGCCGGCAGACCATAACGCAGTCGTCCCAAATCAGCTTCCGCCACATAGGTTCTAGCCCAAAACGGCTCGCGCAAGGCCAACGTCAATACCGGCTTTTGCGCATTGGCCATGTCGCCGGGCTCCAGGATGCGGTTCTGGACGACACCATCCTGCGGCGCATACAAGCGCGCATCGGCTAAGACTTTATCAGCCAGCTGTAACGCGGCCTGATCAGCTTTCAGTTGTGCTTGCGCCGCTTGAATATCTTCCCGGCGCGGGCCGATTTCAGTCAGCGCATATTGCTGTTTCAAGGCTTGCAAACTCTGCTGGGCCGCGTCGTATTGGGCTTGCGCCCGATCCAGGGACTCGGCGGAGCTTAGTTTGCGTTTAACCAGCACTTGTAAACGGGCCAACTCTTTCTTAGCCAGCACCACCGCCGCTTCCGCCGCTTTGACATCATTGCCGGCCTTGCCGATTTCCTGCGGCCGCGAACCGTGCAGCAGCTTATCCAGCTGATGTTGTTGCACATCCACTTTGGCTGCGGCCTGGTCGCGGCTGTATTCAAAGCGCTCCAACGCTTGCGTCGCCAACAATTGACCGCGTTTGACCCGCTCGCCTTCCTGAACCAGGATCTGCTCGACGCGCTCCGGATCGTGAAAACTCAGTTCAACTTGGCGAATATCTATGTTGCCGTATAGGATCAAGGCATCGGTATGCCGATTTCCCTCCTTCAGATAAAAACCGCTGGCGACCAGCACAACGGCGGCTACTCCCCCAACGAGATACAGGCCTGGTTTACTAATCATCTATGAATTACCCGCCGCTGATTTAAACGTGTCGGCTCAGTATACTGAAAGCCGAGCCTGAGATGCATCTAACAACTTACCCCGCCAGTTAATCGATACTGTCCTTGGCCTTTACGCAGCTTCTTTAGTACACTGCGGGCAACCTTATTTTTCAGGCGCAGAGCGTATGACTTATTGTATTGCTGTCTCTCTAAAAGACGGACTGGTATTAACGTCGGATTCCAGAACCAACGCCGGCATCGACAATGTCAGCATTTACGGCAAAATGCACCCATTTTGTACCGCATCTGATCGGAAAATCGTGCTGCTCAGTGCCGGCAATCTGGCTACCACGCAGGCCGTGATCGACCAGTTAAAACGCGATATGAAAGAAGAGACCGAAGTGAATCTGGATACGGTCAACTATCTGTCGGAAGCCGCCGCCTATCTGGGGCGGATCAGCGTCGAAAAGCAGCGCCGTCATGTGGATGCCGGACAAAGCAGCTTCAATCCGTCCGCCACTTTTATTTTGGCGGGGCAAATCGGCCAGGAGCCGCACGGCGCTTATTTGATTTATCCGGAAGGCAATTGCATCACTACCTCGCGGCAGACCCCTTATCTGCAAATCGGCGAAAACAAATACGGCAAACCGGTGCTGGACCGGTTTTTAAAAATCGATACCGCACTGCACGAAGCCGGGCGTTGCTGCTTAATTTCGATGGACTCAACGATGCGCAGTAATGCCAGCGTCGGCGCGCCGGTGGAGCTGTTGATTTATCACCGGGATACGCTGACGCTGGACGAGTACTATTGCTTCCAGGAAGACAACGAATACTTAAGCAAAATCCGCAAGATGTGGCACGAAAAGCTGAAAGAAGCCTTCGCCACCTTACCGCAGTTCAGCAAAGAGGATTCCCGTCCGCTGCCGGGCTGCATATAACGTCCACGCTTCATCCTAACTTGGGGCTATGGCACACAGATCATAGTTCCAAGCGGCTTCATTTATGTTGGGCATAGCCAATCCCGTTCGCCCTGAGGCAGGGTGGGTGGGGGTTCTGCTCAGAAACTACCCCAGAGTGCTCTACCTATCGCATCCATGCAAGGTTTACAACCGCCGCAACTGATTTCAGGTTTATCGTCGATAACTCGTCACAATAGCCAGTAACCGCTACAATTGCCGACCCTAATCCAATTCCTGCCCGCCGACCCAACCATGTTGCAGTTCGGCGATCAGAACCGCAGCTGGCGATGGCACAAACTCTAATTCAAAAAATCGATTACGGCTGGCGTTTACTGGCCACTGCGATCAGCTTTACCAGCTTCGGAATCGGCGGCGTGATGCTGTGGCTGTTGGTGTTTCCGCTCTTGGCAATATGGCCGGGCAGCCGCGCCGAAAAAGCCGGCCGCGGCCAATACACGGTGCATCTGAGTTTTTATATGTTTATAGGCTTGATGCACAGATTGGGCGTCATGAGCTATGAAGTGATCGGCTTGGAAAAACTCAACCGTCCCCGCCAGCTGATTGTCGCCAACCACCCGACGCTGGTGGATGTGGTGTTTTTAATCAGCCGAATCAAACAAGCCAACTGCATCGTCAAGGCCAGCCTGTGGCACAACCCGGCGATGCGCGGCCCAATCTTGAATGCCGGCTATATCAGCAACGCCGATTCTGAAACGATGGTCAATGACTGCGCCGCTTGGCTGCAAAACGGCGGCACCATGATTATTTTTCCGGAAGGCACTCGCTCGGTGCCAGGCCAGCCTTATCGTTTTCAACGTGGCGCCGCAGCCATTGCTTTACAAGCCGATAGTATAATCACGCCGGTAACGCTGACGTGTAAACCCAGCACCCTCACCAAAACTCAAGCCTGGTACCAAATCCCGCAGCGGCGTTTTCATTTGCAAATGATCGTCGGCGAGGATGTGGAATTGCAGCCTTTCCGGGAGTTGCAACCGCGCTCGATAGCGGTGCGGCGTTTAACGCGGTATTTACAGGATTATTTTACTCAACAACGAGAACGCCATGAGCGAGATGGAAACTGAATTAAAGCACCTGATTATCGACACGCTGGCGCTGGAAGATGTCGATGCGGCGGACATCGACAGCCACGCCGCGCTGTTCAACGACGGCCTGGGCCTGGACTCTATAGACGCACTGGAACTGGGATTGGCGATACGTAAAAAGTATCAGGTAAAAATTGATGCCGAACGCGACGATGTGGTGAAAATCTTCGGTTCCGTGGCGGCCTTGGCGCAGTTTATCGAAGCAGCGCGGAGTTGAGCGGATTTTGACTAGCCGATGCAATCCTAATCTTGCGGCGAAAAACGACAGACCTTATTCCGACCGCTGTGTTTGGCTTGATACAAACCCTTATCGGCCAAATTCAGCAAATCGCCGATGCTGCTGTTTTTATCCGTCAGCGTAGCCACGCCAATTGATACGGTAAATTGCAATTCCAACCCCGATTCAACCGGAATCACGCTATCCGCCACTACACTTCGGAGTCGTTCCGCCACCTCAAGGGCTTTAAGCAAGCCGGTTTCCGGTAATAAGATCGCAAATTCCTCGCCGCCCATGCGCCCGGGGATGTCGATTTCCCGCAAAACCTCCACCAAAATGCAGCCCAGTTTTTGCAAGGCCTGATCGCCGGCAGCATGGCCGTAGTTGTCGTTGACGGCTTTAAAATAGTCGATGTCCAGCATCAGTACCGACAACGGGTTGCCGTAACGATCACTGCGCGCCAGCTCCGCTTCACCCTGCTCCATGAAATAGCGGCGATTGGCGATGCCGGTTAGATAATCGATACGCGCCTGGCGCTCCAGTTCCGCTTGCAGGGCTTTGCGCTCGCTGATGTCGCGCACGAACGCACAGTTATATTCCAGACCTTCGAAAACCAGATAATTCGCGGCCACTTCCACCGGAATTTCCCGACCGTCTTTACAGCGATGGATAGCTTCCATTTTTAACGCGCCTTTTTGTTTGACTTCCTGCCAGTGCGCGGGCCAATTTTCCGCCGTTAAATCCTTGTCTATATCCATTACCGAAAATGTCAGCAACTCCTCGCGGCTATAGCCCAATACTTGGCAGGCGGTGTTGTTTACAAATTGGAATCTGGCGTCAGCGGTTATCCAGTACAAACATTCAGTGGCTCTATCCACCGAAAACTGCGTCAGATGCAAAGCCTTTTCCGCCAGCTTGCGTTCGGTAACATCGTTGTAAATCGAGACAATTTCGCCGCCGGGCAATTTATACACATAATTTTCCCGCCAACCCTGAATCCGCTCATCACGGTAATATGAGGGCGGAAAAGCCTCCGGCGTCCCGGTTTTGGCGACCCGCCGCAATACATCCAACAGCCCGAATTCGAATACCCCCGGAAACATCTCGGTCAGTTTTTTACCGATCAATTCTTTGCGGGTGATTTTTTCGATCTGCTCGGCAGCCTTGTTAAAGCCGATGATAATGAAATCCCGGCCGTCCTCACTGGCCCGGTATACCGCCACGCCGCTACTCATGTGTTTGAATAATGCCGATAAGCGTGCTTCGCTGGCGGCCAGGGCGCGTTTTTCCAGCAGCAACTGCTGATTGTTTTGAAACAGTTGCTCGGTTCTTTCCTCGACGCGCCGATTCAGTTCGTTATTAAGCTCCGCCAGTTCCGTCGCCGCCAGTTTTTGCTGCAACCGGTCCGCACCGTGTTTGGCAAAGGCTTGCGCGAGTTGCGCGTACATTTCCGTGATGATTTCCAGCCGCTGCTTCGCAATGACCGGCACCTTGCTGATGCTTTGCAGATAACTAGATTCCTCGAATCCATATCGCCTGGCCTGGCTGCGGAAGAATTCCAGATCCGGAGGATCAATAAAACATTGACCGGTAAAAATATTGGCGACGTGCTGGCCCTCGACGATAATCGGCATAGCCGAATCTACCAACCCGTTCAGACATTTGTAGATTGCAAACTGCTCCCCCTTCAACATGCTTTCAACCAAGGCCGTATCGCTTTCTATGCAGTTACTGCAGGTGTTGTGGTTGACCCGATGAAATTTTACGCAGGCCTCTTGCCAGCCGGCGTTGGTGATAACAACGCCGTCGGTATCGATAATGGCGTTAGGTATGCCGATCACCCGGTACAAATCGTCCATCAGCGTTTGCAGACTGGCAAGATCGACAAGTTGGGCGTATTTGATGGTGTTTTCGGACATCAGCTGGTGTGGAATCGAGCAGTGAAGTTAACAGTCTGTCGTGTGAGCTTGATAATAGCAGCATTCCCGTGAAGCGGAACTGAAAAACACTGGATTTTGGCTAGCGATAAATACCCGGCAAGCTTTACAGGCATGGCATTGACGCGAAAGAATGCTTAGCAAGCATGCTATGGCGCCCAAGCTTGGCCGTTCGCCAACGGGCAAAGCACGGTCCAGCCGGAATTTCTCTCGCAACGATCCGAACAAGAAATTCAAGAAAGCATCGAACGCATCATTGGGCGGATGCGCAAAGCCCTATCCTCCGTTCAACGGACAAACGGCCTCCCAATGAACGGTTGCAACTTAGTCAATTTTTCTTGGCTCCCCATTGACGCGATAGGGTGCGCTAAATCTGATGTGCTGATGTTAGAAGGCGCACCTGTTGAGTTACTCAATGCCGTCAATATCTGGTTTTTCATTGTTATCTGGTTCCCACGCGCTGCGTGGGAACCACAATGTTCCGCACTGCGGTCACGCACTCCGCAGCGCGGCCAAGCCAGACATCCCCACGCAGCGCGTGGGAACGAGAAAATCTGTGCGCGTCACTTTGTTCAACACACGCTATGGCTCTGATTGATTTGCAACGGTTGGCATCGGTATTGATGACGTCTGGCGCAAAGTTATGGACGCTGGAAAAACGATTGGCGAGACAGGCCGAACATTTTGGGGTGGTTTATCACACGCCCTCGACCGCGAATTGACTGACATACGTTCTGTGCGGTTCGTTGCCTCACCACACGCTACTGGCTACGGGCTGGTTATTGCGCCTTGCGGCTTTTTTTAAATTTATTCAGCCCAAATATTACTACGCGAAAGATTGTACCTAGAACCAAACCAACGGCAAAAACGATAACAATTGCCCCGATTCCTGCTGCCCCTCCGGCCCCCCCGCTTCCTATGTTCACAACATGTAATATTTGAACGATAAAAATCATAGCGATTATGGATACCAGTAAAGAGCGCCACCCCAAAACAGCAAGCCCAATTCCGATAAACACCATTAGTAAAACAATAGCCACAACAGAATCCTATTTTTAATGCGCCTTTCAATTGGGAAAGTGTTAACGGCGGAAAATAGTCATTTACCTACCATTTCCAACATTCGCGACAACACTACAACCTCCGCCTTTTTCAACGACTTACTCAGCAGCATGTAAGTGTCCCGATCAAATGCTGGGCGACCGTTCTGCAAAAGCTCCTCGATGTCGGCTTCGTTTTTGGCTGTGCCTAGATAACACCAACGATCTATCACATGCAGTTCTTCGCCTTCGCGCACACCAATCGCGCCCCGATACGGCCAGACGGCGAGTTTGAGTTTTTGCATTGCAATCAATAGCCGCGCCGCGTGGGCCAGCGGCGCTTCCAAACCGACGCAGGCACCGCGGCATTTTTTGATCTGGTGGCCAAAGCAGGGCCGGCCGGCGGCGGTTTTCTCCAGGCCCAGTACGCTTAAACACAGGCCGTGCTGCTCGGCGACGCCGCGTAAGGCTTTCTGGGCGTCTCGCAGGTTGTGGTACAGGCCGTACAGATTATCCTGAGCGCCAAAATCCAGCTCGCCGGCCCAGATCAATACCGGCTTAAGCTGTTCGCCCTGTTGTTGCAACTGCCAGGCACACAAGGCGTTTTTACGGCGCAGGCGCTGGTTATGCACCGGCGTTTTTTCCTTGATCAAGCGCGCTTCCAGCAGTAGCGCGCCCAACTCGCCGGCGGTTTCGATCCAGTCAATTCGGCGTAATTGCTGAGCCAGACTCATCTCCTTGCTGTTCTTGTGGTCGGCGCCGAAATGCGCCAATACCCGGTTACGAATATTCACGCTTTTACCGATGTACAGCGGCAGATCGTTTTCGCCGTAGAACAGGTAAACGCCGGGGGTTTCCGGCAAATCGTGGATCAAGTTTGGGTCGATGTTGGACGGTAGGCTGGAGCGGCCGACCAGACGCTGGGCGGCTTGATCGACCACCGCCTCGGAAAACTGTTCGCAAGCCTGAGTCCAGAATTGGTGGATCAACTGGGCGTCGGCTAACGCCCGATGCCGGTCTTTGGCTTTTAAACCGTGGCGTTCGATCAGGCTATCCAGATTATGCCGGTGGTACTGCGGATACAAAGCCCGCGACAGTTTGACGGTACATAACACTTGCGGCCGAAAGGTCAGGCCGATCCGGCTAAATTCGTTCTTCAAAAAGCCGTAATCGAAGCGGGCGTTGTGAGCGATGAACAGCCGGCCTTCCAGTAATTCCGCCACTTCACCGGCCACTTGGGCAAAGCTGGGCATCTCGGCGACCATCTGGTTGCTGATGCCGGTCATTTGTTCGATGAACAACGGAATACGGGTTTGCGGGTTGACCAGTTGGTTCCATTCCCGCACGCCGTCTGCATCGACCAACACGATACCGATTTCGGTGATGCGATCCTTAGTGGCAGTCGCGCCGGTAGTTTCCAGGTCGACGAAGGCCAGCGGCTGGTTAACGAGTTTCGGCATCGCACTCCGTCGCGGCTTGCGCCCAATCCAGCGGGCAACTGCAAAACACATGGCGGTCGCCGTAGACACTGTCGATGCGGCCGACCGGCGGCCAGTACTTGTCATCGTGCTGGTGGCTATCCGGGAAAAAGGCTTTTTGCCGGGAATACGGCAAATGCCAGTCCTCCAGCAACAGGCGGTGGGTATGCGGCGCGTTGTGCAACACGTTGTGCTCCGGGTCGGCTGTGCCGGTCTCGATCTCGTGGATTTCCTCGCGGATCGCGATCATCGCCGCGCAAAAGCGGTCGATTTCGGTTTTGTTCTCGCTTTCGGTGGGTTCGATCATCAAGGTATCCGGCACCGGAAATGATACGGTCGGGGCATGGAAACCGTAATCGATCAGGCGTTTGGCGATGTCTTCGACCGTGACGTTGGCGGTTTTTTTAAAGGCGTGGCAATCGATGATGCATTCGTGCGCGACCCAGCCGTTGGCGTCGGTGTACAGAATCGGGTAATGCGAAGCCAGGCGGCGAGCGATGTAATTGGCGTTCATGATCGCGGTTAACGTGGCGCGGCGCAGGCCGGTAGCGCCCATCATCGCGATGTAGGCCCAGGAAATCGTCAAAATACTCGCCGAGCCCCACGGCGCCGCCGATACGGTACCGACCGTGCCGTGTTCGCCCTTGGCGGGATTGACGCCTTCCACGAGTGGGTGATCCGGCAAGTACGGCGCCAGATGCGCACCCACGCCGATAGGCCCTACGCCAGGACCGCCGCCGCCATGCGGAATGCAAAACGTCTTGTGCAAATTCAAATGCGCCACGTCCGCGCCGATCTTGCCGGGCCGACATAGGCCGACCAGGGCGTTGAAATTAGCGCCATCCATATACACCTGGCCGCCGTGTTGATGAACGATGTCGCAGATCTCCCGAAACGCTTGTTCGTAGACCCCGTGGGTGGACGGGTAGGTAATCATCAAGGCCGCCAGCGTATCCTTAAACTGCTCGGCTTTGGCGCGCAAATCGTCAACACTGACATTGCCTTGCTCGTCGCAAGCCACCACCACCACAGTCAATCCGGCCAGACTGGCGCTGGCCGGATTGGTGCCATGCGCGGACGCCGGGATCAGACAGACAGTGCGTTGGCCCTGACCATTGACTTGATGATACTTACGTATCACCAGCAAACCGGTGTACTCACCTTGCGAACCGGCATTGGGCTGCAACGAGAAGGCATCGAAGCCGGTCAGGTCGCAGAGCATATCTTCCAGTTCCGCGAACAACTGCTGATAGCCTTGGGCTTGATACAGCGGCACAAACGGATGCATGGCATTGAATTCGTAGAACGAGATGGCTTGCATTTCGGTGGCAGCGTTCAGTTTCATCGTGCACGAGCCTAGCGGGATCATCGCCCGGTCCAAGGCAATATCGCGGCGCGCCAGCCGGCGCATGTAACGCATCATCTCGGTTTCCGAATGGTACAGACTGAACACTGGATGGCTCAGAATTGCGTCGTCACGCAATAGCGTATCCGGGATGCATTCGCCCAACGTCGCATCCAACGCGGCGATGTCCGGCAATTCGGCAATCGGCGAAGCGAACACCTGCCATAAGGTGCGTAAATGCTCGCGGTTGGTGGTTTCGTCCAGGGAAATTCCCAGCGTATCGGCGTCGATAACCCGCAGATTGATATTCACATCAGCCGCCTGCGCGGCGATGCGGCGGGCCCGATTCGGCACACTGACCAGCACGGTATCGAAATAGCACTGGCTCAGCACGCGATGGCCGCTTTGCACCAAGCCCGCAGCCAGAATCTGCGCATAGCGATGCACCCGGCCGGCGATCAGCCGCAGACCTTCAGCGCCGTGATAGACCGCGTAAAACCCGGCAATCACCGCCAATAACACCTGGGATGTACAGATATTACTGGTGGCCTTATCGCGGCGAATGTGTTGCTCGCGGGTTTGCAGGGCCATTCGCAAAGCGATCTGGCCGTGACTGTCTTTGGACACACCAATCAAGCGCCCGGGCATCGAGCGCTTGAATTCGTCGCGGGTGGCAAAAAACGCCGCGTGCGGACCGCCGTAACCCATAGGCACACCAAACCTCTGAGCGCTGCCTACCGCAATGTCCACATCGAAGGCTGCGGGCGGTTTAAGCAGAACCAAACTCAGTAAATCAGCCGCTACCGTGACCAATGCTTGTTTGCCGTGGGCAATCGCGGTCGCCTCGGTCAGATCGCGGATTTCGCCGCTGGAGCCCGGATATTGCAGAATCAAGGCAAAGAAATCGTGTTGGGCCAGATTGTCGAACGGATCGGCGACCACCACGTTGTAGCCCAAGGAACCGGCCCGTGTCTGCACCACCGCGATGGTCTGCGGGTGACAATCTTTATCGATCAACACAGTGTTGGACGGGCTTTTTGCTAGCCGCCGCGACATGGTCATTGCTTCCGCCGCCGCAGTCGCTTCGTCCAATAAGGATGCATTGGCGATGTCCATGCCGGTCAAATCGATGATCATTTGCTGAAAATTCAGCAAAGCCTCCAGCCTACCCTGCCCGACTTCGGCTTGATATGGGGTGTAGGCGGTATACCAGCCGGGGTTTTCCAACACGTTACGCTTGATCACCGCCGGCATGATGGTGTCGTAGTAACCCATACCTATCATCGATACCAGCACCTTGTTGCGCTCGCGCATTTTGCGCAGGTATTTGATCACCGCCCGCTCGCTGATGGTATTGGTAAGTTTCAGCGGTTCGTGATTCAAAATATTGGCCGGAATCACTTGGCCGACAATCTGTTCCAGATCGCTCAAACCCAGCTCGGCCAGCATCTCCTGAGTCTGTTGAGCATTGGGACCGATGTGGCGTTGAATGAAGTTACCGCGCATTTCCAGTTGATCGAGACGGGCGTTTTTTGCAGACATGGCTTTATGTTCTCCGGTAACGGTGCGGAACGAAAGGTAGCGAAGTGACCGTCACCGAAATAGCAGAGTTCCGCACCAGCGCGGTTAATCCGGTACTCGGCTCGGCAAATCGGCGATCCAACAGCGCCATCGCCACCGGCCGATTTAGACTCGGCGAGAAACTGCCGCTGGTCACCGTGCCGATTGACTGTTCCTGATGCACAATCTCACAGCCGTCCCGCACTGGAATACGGCCATCCACCAGTAAGCCGACGCGCACTCGCTCCGCGCCATCCTGCCGTTGCGGCAGAATTTTTTCCGCGCCGGGAAAATCGCTGTGGCCTTTTTTGAATATCCATTGCAAGCCCGCCTCGATAGGCGTAATCGATTCGCTGAGTTCGTGTCCATACAGGCACAAACCGGCTTCCAAACGCAGCGTATCTCTAGCACCCAAGCCAATCGGTTCAACACAGTCGTCCGCCAACAGCAAACGGGCGATGTGCTCGGCGTCGGCTTGCGGCAAGGATATTTCAAAGCCGTCTTCGCCAGTGTAGCCGCTACGGCTGATGTGGCATAGGGTTCCGGCAATATCGGTGGCGCACGCTTGCATAAATTTCAGCTCGCCAGTCTGCGGCGCAAACTTGGCCAGCACCGCTGCCGCAGCCGGCCCTTGTAAGGCAAACAAGGCTAGCTCAGCTAACGCTTCGAATACGCAATCGGCCGGTAATTGGCTGCGCAGATAAGCAAAATCCTTGTCCTTGCAACCGGCATTGACGATGAGGGATAAGCCGGATTCGATGCGGGTGACGATGATGTCGTCGATAACGCCGCCGTCGGCATTAGTCAACACCGTATATTTCTGCGCGCCGCACTTTAAATCGACGATGCCGCCGGGCGTGAGTTTTTCTAAGGCCTCTGCCGCGCCTTCGCCCAATATTCGGCACTGGCCCATATGGGAAATATCGAAGAAACCGGCCTGGCTGCGGCAGTGCAAATGCTCGTGAATGATGCCGTTTTTGTATTGCACCGGCATCTGGTAACCGGCAAACGTGGTCATCTTGGCACCTAGTTGCCGATGTAAATCGTATAAGGGAGTTTGCTTTGAACTATTCACCTGGACATCCCGTGTGGATTAGTAATGGTGCAAGTCTAGCCGCGTAGTGCGGCCAAACCAAGGTATTTAGCATTAATGCCGCACGCAATATCGTTTGGCAATTTTCGAAAAAGCAGTGTTGCGTTCCACCAACACGGCCATTCCGCAGTCCGTCAATCGGCAATCGCCTGGAGATAATGCGCCCGCGATAACAGATACAAGGGGCTGGAGGAAATTGAGACGATGGCCTGACCTACATTGTCGACGGCCAGTTCCCGCGCATGCCCGACGACATCCACCGCCACCCAGGCTTTGCTCGGGTCCAGCCGTATTGGCCAGTCACTGCGGGCGTCATCTGTTCGCCAGATCATCAAAGTCTCGCCGAAATAGGCAGCCTGGACCTTATCGTCGTGGGTATCGACGGCTCGATAAGGCCAACCGTCGATCAGCGCCCCGGCAGTATACATCGCTGCTTCGCCGGGCTTATGGCCCAAGGAATAGTCCCAGATTCGGCCGTACGCCAGGTCATATTCGTGGGCGATGCAAAACGCTAAGCCCAGATAATCCTGACGGCTGTTGACCCAGGCGATGATTTTCGCCACCTGCTCGGCCTGCCAGCGCCGGCCGCTGAAACCGTGCATGGCCTTGGCACCGGTTTCGCCAAGCCAGAACGGCAATTTGTTGCTGCGGCCCAGGCTGGCATAGCTTGCCAACACGCCCCGCTCATCTTCGTTGGAACCATTACCAATCGGCCCGCCAAAACGCGGTGGCTGCTGCGGATAGGCGTGCACGTCCCAAGCGTCGTGGTAGTTATCCAAACCCAATTGCAATACCTGTTTAAACCAATCGCCCTCGCCCGGCCTGACCAAGCTGCCGCCGACATAATGCGCATCGCTGCGGGCTTGATGGGCTTGTTGATATTCCCATTTCGCTCGTTCGACCCAATGCGCCGGCTCGCGCAGCACTTGCCAATCGGCTTCATGGCGGATGTCTATTTCGTTTGTGGCTTTAAAATAGCGGGTGTAAGCCGCCGCAGATTGGATAAAGCTTTGGCCGTCAGTAGGCTTGTCGTTCAACCAATTGCTGTCGCCTGACGAATCGGCAAATAACTGCAAACCGCGCTGTTTGGCTTGTTCCCACAGCGGCTTATAGTCAGGAGCAAAACCCGGATAGCTGCCGTAGCTTCTGAAAATCCCCATCCGTTCCAGCCAAGCAAAATAGCCGCCAGACTGCTTGAAACTTTTGTCCCCGTCGGCCAGCGCGTAATAATCGTTGTTCCAGAGTTTCTTTTGCGCCAGCCTTTGCTTTTGGGCGGCATTGCCGCCGACCACACTAAAACCGTCGGCTGGATAATGCATGATCAAGCGGCCGTCGGTCGTATACAAGGACGGATAGACCGCGTAATAACCCGGCTCAAGAAGCTTGCCAAAATCGGCTTCAATCTGACCGGGAAAAGTATCGCTGACTTCCCGTTCGGCGATTTGTTTGCCGCTGTAATCCACTAGGCGCAGACGGCATTTTGCCGGGAAGCGCAGTAGCGGCGCCGCTAAAGTCGTTTCTTCCAAAATCGGCTGCCAGCGTAAATCCACCTTTAACTTCAGTGCATCCCCCGGATGCAGCAGGTTGGCAGGTGCATCAACGAACACGATGGGCCGTAACTTTGTGGCAATCTGTTGTAAAGCCAGATCGGCATCGGGATCGCTAACTTGGGTTGTCAAGCCTGTCAATGTCTGCCCGGCCGGATCGGTGAATACACCGGAGAAATAAAAGCGCTGTCCTTGCTCATGTTGCATTACCAGTTTCAGCAGCAGGCTATGCCAGCCAGGAGTCAGGTTTAGCGTCGCCACTTGCGGCGATTGCATGCGCTCGGCGCTGGCGGTGGCCAGCAAGCCTTCGGTGGTCAAGCCATGCAATAGCGTTTTGGCTTGAGCACCCATGGATTTCGCAAAGCCGGCGGGTGGGCTTGGATCATCGGTAAACGTAATAGATTGACCATCCAGCCAGCCGGCTGATTTGATACCGGATTGCCTTAGATGCAACAGCGTTGGCCTTGCTTGCTGGGCATGAATGTAAAGCTGCGCATAGCCAGTACCGCGCGACCAACCGTAGGCATGTGCAGTGTTGGCTTCAATGTCGGCGTCACCGTTGGCTTGGGTTGGCGCGATGCGCCAATCGCGCATTTTGCCGCCCATCATTTCCAGGCTCAGATAGGCTTGCTCAGGATTGGGCCGTAAGATAGTTTCCGTATCCAGGCCAAACACCGATACGCCGGCTTGGCCGTCCTGCAAACCGCCGACCAGCCAAGCCATTGGCACACCGTTTTGCAACGGTGTCGGCGGCAGTGGATTCACTTGGGCGGGTATCGGCATAGTGCCGAATTTGCCGGGTTCAGTCAGAAACTTGAGCACCTCCGCTGCTGCGGCCGGTTGAGTCAAGACGCCGAGCACGGTGAAATGGTCGTCGGCGATTACTGCGGCGGGCAGAGTCTTAATATTTAACTGCCCGGCCATCGCTTCGGCTGCGGGGCCGAGCAAATAAGTGACCGGCAAATTTTCATAGACCGGTCGCGCCGCATCCGCAGCCAAACCGCGAAATAACCTCTCGGCATGTTCGCCCTTGCCATCCAACAGATAGAGGCGTCGCGGGCCTGCGGCGGCAGGTTTGGTCAACGCCAAAAAGCGATTTCTGGCCTGCGCTTGCTCGGCGGACATCCAATCGCCGACCGGCTTATCAAGTATTAATAAAAATGCGTCGAAAACTTTGGCCCCGTCGGCCTTGCCGCTATTTTCGATGTCCAGCCAACGGTCGCCAGGCAACAATGTCACACCGGCGGATGCCGGCAACCATTGGTATTCCCACGGGGTGTTGTTAGTCAGGTCAAACTCGGTGCGAGTCGCCAGTTCTTCAGGTTTTGCACCGGCCTTGACGATGAAGCGTTGTTTGACCTGAGACACTTCGCCGCCGCTTTTATAGCGGGCCAGCAATCGATATTCCCCGGGCTTAAGGGCTGTCGGCAATGCAAAACGAAAACTACCGCCCCAATCGCCAAACCCTTGATGAAACAATAATGCTTCATCCTGCTCGATGGCCAGTGCGCCGGTATTGTGGCCTGCCGTGGCGCTACCAGTAACAACGTCGAGATAGCGCGGCTTGGGCAACGCCGCCAAGATTGGCGCCTTGCCTAATTCCAAGAGCACTGCCGGTTGATCCGCACGACCCTCCCAGGGCAACGCCGCCCACGGCGGAGCCAACAAAAACGCATCGAACACTTTGGCATCGTGACCATTGCCGCTGTTGCGAATTTCGATCACCGTATCACCGGCTTTCAGCGGCACCGGCTTATCACCGGTCATCCAGGCGTATTCCCAGCCGCTGGGTTTCAGCGCAAAGCTGCCGCGCAACGCCAACTGACCGGTATCCGGTCCCGCCCAGATTTCAAAAGTCTGTACGCAAACATTTGGATCGCCGCCCTGCCGCCAGCGCGCCCAAAATTTAAAATCACCCGCCGCAGGCTGGGTTAAGTTGAACCGAAAAGCCGCCGGCCATGCGCCAAAGCCGGCATGCAACACGTTGACAGCATCAGGTTCGACTTGCCAACTGACGCCGGCTTGCGGTTCCGGCAGCGCTTGGCCTTGCACGATCTGGACACCGGGCAGGGTATGAGATAGTGCAGAAGGCGCACTGCCCAACTCAAGCAAGAAGGCCGGGTGCTGCGGCGTCGGATTAATGGGAAGATTATGAGTTGCGTCATTTAATCCGGCCTGGCTCGCACCAGGAGCGGCAATTGCCAGCAGACAGGTAAAAATGCAGCGCGCGGAAACCGAAAACAGCCGAAGGGATATAGTGCGGGGAGGCATCGAAAATCCTTGTCAGTTATAAACACCCGAGCCCAGCCCGGGAGCAGACACATCCTTGTCGACACCATGATAAAACAGCTTGGCAAAAATTTCCGCTTTAGTGCCCGTTCATTAGCCGATGCAAATCATTGGGCGTTGCGCTGGAACAAAAACAGAAACTCAATTGACGGCCTGAGTTAGCTGTAGAAGTGGCGGGCTAAAGTCGAAACCGAAATGCTTAGGGTCTTCGCCTATCACCGCCGCCGAGACGATGTAAAACACGTAATCATAGGTTTCTACTGGAATTTCGTATTGCTGGATGAATTTCCAGAAGTTGCGGTCGCGCGGGTTATCCGGCATTTTTTCCACCATCCCGCGTACCTTATTGTGGCCGTAGTTATAACTGGCCATCACCAACAAGCCCGATGCCTGCGCCTGCTTGCTGTAGATGTATTTCAGGTATTTGGCGCCAGCTTGGGTGGCCTGCGCAAAATCAAAACGCGCATCCTGCTCGTCGTATTCTCTGACATTTGCTAGCGGTCCGGGCAGTAAACCGTATTCCTGGCCGGTGGTGGCTAAGAATTGCCAGGCCCCCTTGGCAATGCCAAAGCGCGTTTCCGGCCCTATCGCTTTCGTGTCGTAATTGCTTTCCTGCAGCGGCAAATACATAAAATAAGCGGGCAGACCTTCCTTATCCAAGGCTTCCAGCACCATCGGGCCGTATTGGTTGTCTTGCATGTTTTTAATAGCCAGGCGCAATCTGCCGGTATCTTGCCAATTTTTGATGTATTGCCGCACTTGCGTGACAAATTCTTCAGGCAGTTCCAGCTCACTTTCGCCAAAGCCTCTGACCACCCGCGTGATTAACTCGCGTTCGTATTGTTCGTCGGTCGGGAAGCTCAGGCGTAGAAAATCGATTTCTTTCAGGTATTCCTGATACTTGGCTTTCATTAGCTTCAGCTTTTGCCGCTCCTCGGCCAGGCGTTTTTTTTCTTCCAGAATTTTCGCCTGTTCGGCTTTGATGCGCTCCTGCGAGACCTTTAGTTTTTCGTCCTTTAACTCCTCCAGAGCCTTACCCAGAGATTCGATATTTTCCGCCAAGCGAATATCGGCTTGCGACAAACTGACTTCCAGGGTTTTGACGTCGTAAAACATGTTGATCGCCAGCTTACGGGCATTGTCCAGCGCCAGGTATTGGTAAGTGACCAAGCCGGCGGCTATCACAAACAAGATTCCCAAGGACCAAATCAGTTTTTTATAGTTTTTGGTTCTGACGGTTCTATCCTCGCGGATCACCCGCCGCACCATGCGCGTGTAATCGCCCATATCCGCCGATTCTTCTTCGGACAACAGGCGGTTTTTGATGGCGTCGGCAGATAAATTCCGTTGCGGCTTGGGTGGTGGGGCTATGGGCTGATTTAAAACCGGCGTTTGCGCAGCGGCAAATAAAGTGGCGTCGTCTTTAGGCGTGGGCAAAACGGGTCTTGCATTTGCCGAGGCGATTTTTAGTTCAAACGGTGAAACGCCCAGACCCAACAACACCGGCAACTGCAACTTGGTTTTGGCGGCCAGTCTTTGCTTATCCAGATACACGCCGTGCGTACTGTTTAAATCATAAAGCCACCAGCCGTCCGCTTCGCGCTTGATTTGCAAATGATGCCGGCTGATGGATTGATCGTTGACGACCACCGAGTTCTCTTGGGCACGCCCCACGCTGAAACTGTTCTCGAAGACGTAATTGGCTATCACTTGTCCGCTAATATTCAGCAAATCGACCAGTAGCGTTTCCGGCTTGACCAATACGGTGCGATCAGCATCTACTTCCGCTACGTTAAACGGACCGACACCCATGAAAACGGTTTTATCGTCTTCCATCAATTTGCCTCATCGTTACATTGCCTGCGCAGAATCTTGCTATCCCACCCTTAACTCCCGCGGGCGACTGTGTGCTTGACTTGCGACAATGGTTTCCCGCCTTGGGAATGCCAGCCGCAAAGAATTTAAGGACGGGGTTAATAATCGCTCTTATGTATAGGCGATTTCAAAAAACCGCTTTAGCTTTTAATCCCGAAACCAGCTGTGTGGTAAATGCCTGTTTATCTCGCATATCCAAATGCGAGCCGTCCGGCAATGCAAAGTTTAACGCCGGATAATCCTGAGAATTAAAAGTTATTGCTCGGCTATGAGCGGCAAATACATCCCAACCAAATTCACGTGGGCTTCTATACTCATCAATGGCGAAAATCAATCCTGCCATCGGGAAGTTGATAAAGGCGATTTTGCCGCCCCGCTCCAAAATCCGGTCTGTCAGGCGATTGACGTAGAAAAACTGCTCCGGCGCGTAATGGGTCGGTGCCGATTGCTGCAAAGCGTCAATCACCAGACGTTCGAAATCGGCTTGCGAGGCTACTTTAGCGAGATCGACCGTTTGCCCAAGGTTACGCAACACCCGCTGAATATAAAACATCGGCTGGTCGACCAATTGATAATCTGCATCGCGTTGCCGATTGGGCTTTGTGCTGAGATAAAGCGGCCTGACTTTGCCCGGCGTAATCAACCGTATCAACAAATCGCTGGCCGGCATGCCGCTGGCGTATAACGCAGACCATTGTTGCACCCGACTTTTCAGTAGCGTTTCCAGCTTGGGCGCCACCAGGTCTTTGTATTCTTTGTGGTAAAAGCTGATCCATTCGTTGGCGCGATCGGTGTGCGATTTTTCCACCAATTTCCAGACATCGCCGGACACCAGTACGGTGCCGGTAATACTGTCATCGGCGGCCAAATCAGCCAACACCGGCAAAAACTCCGAACCGTCTATCGCCAGTTGCACTGGGGTTAAGCCGGTTGCGGCAGCCAATACATCCAAATCCACATCCAGTTGCATGCGCGAGTCGCCAACCAGGATCAGGGCCTGCTTACCCAGCAACGCGGCTTTAGTGCGTTCGGTGGCCCACAACTCCTTGCTGTCCTGCACAGTGGGCTGAAAGCCGATTTGCCGTAACCTCAGCTCGACAACCGTCAACAGCAGCACGGCAATCGCCATCCCCGCCAGAACGCTGCGTTTAAGGGCTTGCTGGGGCAAACGATCACTAGAATTGGAAGTATATGAATGCACGACTATCACCCGTAGAAAAAATACCCACACAAACCATCAACAAGGCGACGAGGCTGGTTTTGACCATGGGCGAAAAACTGTCGAATCGTTGTTCAAGCCTGATGTCCCGGCTGACGATATGCCAAATCAACGTTGTTGCCATGACGGTCACGACGACAATCCGGCTGAGCATCCCCAATTCACTACTGCCCGTGGTATTGGTCAGTGCCCCTAATATTGCCGCTAAGTTGTCGAAGCCTTGCGCACGAAACGGAATCCAGGTCAGCGACACCAGCAAAAAGGTCAGCACAATCAGCACCAGTTTTGGCGCAAGCCCAAGCGGACGATAAGCCGTGACTTGCTTGATGCCGTGTTCGACCACTAAAAACAAGCCGTGCAAACATCCCCATACCGCAAAAGTCCAGGCCGCACCATGCCATAGCCCACCCAAGATCATCACCAATACCAGATTGAAGACGGTCCTAACGGGCTTACCTCTGCTGCCGCCGAGACTAAAATACAGGTAATCCCGTAACCAGCTGGACAGCGAGATATGCCAGCGCTTCCAGAAATCCGAAAAGCCCAGCGCGCCATAAGGACAATGAAAATTATCGGGCAGGCTAAAACCCAAAGTCAGCGCAGCACCGATGGCGCATAAGGAGTAGCCTGCAAAGTCGAAAAAGATTTGCCCGGAAAACGCCAACACACCCAGCCAAACATCCTGCGCGGCAAACGCACTGGGCGTAGCGTAAATCTGATCGACTACCGGCGCTAAGGCAGTGTCAGCCAAAATGGCTTTGGCGAAAATTCCGAATAAAAATAGCGTCAGCCCCCAAACGAATTGCTGACTGGTGGCTTTTTGCGGGGCTTTACACTGGGGCAGAAACTGGGGTGCGCGGACAATTGGCCCGGCCACCAGTTGCGGAAAAAAGGTCACAAACAAGGAAAAATCCAGAAAGCTGGTTTCGGCTGGCGTTTTGCGTTGATAAACGTCCAGCGTGTAGGACAAAGTTTGGAAGGTATAAAAGGAAATACCGATCGGCAACACAATGCCCAAAGGCAGCGGTTGATAGTTTATTCCGGCCAACCCGAGCAAACCGGCAAAACTTTGGTTCAAGAAATCCGCGTATTTGAAAAAACCCAGAAAACCAAGATTCACCAACAAACTAATCGTCAGCAAACCTTTGCGGCGTTCCTGGCTTTTTGCCGCCGCCATGGTTTTGGCCAGAAAAAAGTCTACGGTGGTGGAAATCCATAACAGCACCACGAATGGCGGATTCCAGGCGGCGTAGAACAAATAACTGGCGATTAGCAGAACGATTTTTTGCGTTCGCCAATTGCGTATCGAATAATGCAGGGCTAAAACGATTAGCCAAAAAATCAGAAATAAAAACGAATCAAATTGCATAGGCCGGCTGCCAGTTGAAACAGGGCCGACAGAATCGGCCGTGTAAAGTCAGATGGACGCGCTGGCAAGCTTGTATTTGCCAGTGCCGGACAAGAATAGTCCAACAATGGCAATCACGCTTACGAAGCCTTGCGGGCGGCAATAGCCTGGCTGAGTTGATACACCGCCATAGCGTAAAGCGGGCTGTGGTTATAGCGTGTGATGACATAAAAGTTATGCAGGCCCACCCATAAATCTTCGCCCACCTGTTGCTGGTAAGCCAGCAGTTTGACGGTTTCACTGGCGGCCAACTGCGTCGGCACATCGACTCCTAAACGACGCAATTCGCCGACATTCGTATCCGGCTTGACGCCCTTGCTCAATGCTTGCCGATAGGCTTCGCCACGGGCACTAACCGGGTAAGCGACAGCCCCGCCCGGTTGCCACTGGTTGCGCACGAAATAATTGGCCACGCTGGCAATCGCATCGGCGCTGTTAGTCCAGATATTCCGTTTGCCGTCCAGATCAAAATCCTTGGCGTAGCCCCGAAAACTGCTGGGCATGAATTGCGGCAGTCCCATGGCACCCGCGTACGACCCCATGGGCTGCAGCGGGTCCATGTGCTCTTCGCGGGCCAGCACCAGAAATTGCTCCAGTTCCTTCAGGAAGAATTCGCTGCGGGGCGGATAGGCAAAACCCAAAGTCGCCAGGGCGTCAATCACCCGATATTTACCGGTATGCGCGCCGTATTTGGTTTCCACGCCGATGATGGCGATGATGATTTCCGCCGGCACGCCGTATTGGCTTTCCACGGCTTTTAGGGTTGCCTCGTTGTCTTTCCAAAACTGCACACCGCCCGCAATACGCGCCTCGGTCATGAATATCTCGCGATACTGAAACCAGGGCTTGCCCTCCGCCGGTTTGGACATCGCATCCAAAATCGGCTGCTGGATTTGCACGGCCTTGAACAAATTCCGCAATTCAGCTTCGTTGAAATGCTGCTGTTTGACCATGTTGTGGATAAACTGTTTGAAGCTGTCTGTTTCGGCAACTTCAGCGGAGGCGGAAACCGGACCCAGTAGCGTAGCAGCTAAAAGCCAAGCGGATAGTTTCGTGTGCATATTCATAAGCCAATTAAACAGGTAGTAATTTACGGTGGGTATGGATGGACATCAGAATACCGAAGCCGGCCATCAGCGTCACCATCGAGGTGCCGCCGTAGCTAATCAATGGTAGCGGCACGCCGACCACCGGCAGCACGCCGATCACCATGCCGATATTCACAAAAACGTAGACAAAAAAAGTAAAGGCCAAACTGCCGGCTAACAAGCGCGAGTAGGTATCCTGGGCTTGCACGGCAATGTAGAAACACCGGCTGATGACCAGCAGATACAAAACCAGCAGCCCGACGCAGCCGAACAAGCCAAACTCCTCGGCAAACACCGCAAAGATAAAGTCCGTGGAGCTTTCCGGTAAAAAATCCAGTTCCGCTTGACTACTGCCCAACCAGCCCTTGCCATTGATGCCGCCGGAACCGATGGCAATCTTGGATTGAATGATATGGTAACCGGCGCCCATGGGGTCCGCTTCCGGATTCATAAACGTCAATACGCGGTTGCGCTGATAGTCGCGCATGAAATGCCACAACACCGGGGTCAAGGACGCCAGTAAAGCCACAATGCCTAGCATGAACCACCACGACAAGCCAGCGAAGAACAACACTGCGGCCCCGGAACTGGCTACCAGCAAGGAGGTCCCCAAATCCGGCTGTTTTGCAATCAGCAAAACCGGCACAATCAACAACGTCGCCGCGCCCAACACATGCTTGGGCTTGGGCGGCAAGGCCCGTTCCGACAGATACCAGGCCACCATCATCGGCGCACTGATTTTGGTAAATTCGGACGGTTGAAAACGAAAGAAACCCAGATCCAGCCAACGCTGAGCGCCCATACTGATCTGCCCCATTACCGCCACTGCCAGTAACAACAACACGCAAATCGAGAACAAGGCCACCGAAAAACTCTGGAAACGACGCGGATTGACGTGCGCCAACACGATCATCAATAAAATGGCGAAACCCATACGGGTGGCGTGCCGAATCAGCAACGGCACTTCCTGGCCGCCGGCACTGTATAAAATCACAAAACTGGTGGCGCAAATCAGCAACAAGCCGATGAACAGCGGGATGTCGATATGCAGCTTTCTGAGTAAATTGCCTAGCAGCGACGGCGGCTGAAACTGCTCATTGCGCATTTCGGTTCTCATGGCTACGGCTCCTTTTTTTGATTCAGATAGGCATCGATAATTTCGCCGGCAATCGGCGCCGCCACCGAGCCGCCGTGGCCGCCGTGCTCGGCAATGATCGCCACCGCAATTTGCGGGTCGTGGACTGGCGCAAAGGCTATGAACAAAGCATGGTCGCGCATTTTAAAATCGATGGCGTCCTCGTTGTATTTCTCTTCCTGCTTGATGGTAAACACTTGCGCGGTGCCGGTCTTGCCGGCAATTTGATAGGTGATGGCCTTAGCCAAACGGCCGGCGGTACCCCGCGCTCCGTGCACCACGTTGGTCATGCCTTTGATGATGTTATCGACATTTTGGGTTTTCAGCGGAATTAGTGCATCGGCTTTACCGCCTATCATGTCCGCGTAATCAGCGCTGATAATACTGTGCACCAAATGCGGTGTGATCACTTTGCCGTAGTTAGCCAGCGTAGCAGTAGCGTGAGCCAACTGCAGCGGCGTGGCCTGCGTGTAACCCTGACCGATGCCGGTAATGAGCGTTTCGCCCGGAAACCAGGCCTGGCTACGGTAATGTTTTTTCCATTCCTTAGACGGCATCAATCCATCGACCTCGCCGACCAAATCGATACCGGTTTTTCGACCGAAACTGAATTTGTCCATAAAGTCGTGCATCTTATCGATACCCAATGCTAAGGCCAGGTCATAAAAATACACGTCGCAAGACTGGGTAATAGCCTCGTTCATATCCACCATACCGTGCCCCCACTTTTTCCAGTCGCGATACTTGTGATCGACATTCGGCAGCTTGTAATAACCCGGACAGAACAAACGGTGGTTAAAATCGGTGACGCCATATTCCAGACCGGCCAAGCCTAGAAACGGCTTGACGGTGGAACCCGGCGGATACTGGCCGCGCAAGGCCCGGTTGTATAAAGGCTGATCCGGCGAATCCTGCAAGGCTTTGTATTCTTTGCCGGAAATCCCGGAAACAAACGGATTGGGATCGAAACCGGGCCGGCTGGCGAACACCAGCACCCCGCCGGTTTTGATTTCTATCGCCACCGCGGCGCCGTTGTATTCCGACAAGGCATCGTAGGCGATTTTTTGCAAATCGATGTCCAGCGTCAGGTAGATATTGGAACCGGCCACCGGCTCCACCGTCGCTACAGTATTGACGGCCCTGGCCTGCGCATTGGTTTCTATTTCCTCGTAGCCGGCGGTGCCCAGCAAATGCTCTTCATAGGTTTTTTCGATGCCGGTTTTGCCGATGTGGTTGGTGCCGCGATATTTGGCCAGCGGCAAAGTTTGCATTTCCTTTTCGTTGATCCGACCGACATAGCCGACCACATGAGAAGCCAAGTCGCCGTAAGGATAATGCCGCACCAAGCGAGCGTAGACATCGACACCGGGGAAATACGGCCTGACCACGGCAAATTTAGCGACTTCCTCGTCGCTGAGATTCTGCAGCAACGGCGTACTGGTGAAGGATTTGTTGCGCTTACGCTGCTTTTGAAACAAATCGATTTTTTCCTCGGAAATATCCAGCAGCTTTTGCAATCTGACTAGCGTGTCGTCGAGATTTTCGATTTGCTCTGGAATCAACTCCAAGCTGTAGGTCGGCACATTTTCCGCTAGCATCCGGCCCTTGCGGTCGTAAATCACGCCACGGGTGGGTGGCAAGGGCGAAATTTTGATGCGGTTGTCCTTGGACAAGGTTGCATAGTGCTCGTGACCGACCACCTGCAAATACACCAAACGGGTAACCAAACCGGCGATCAAAAACAGGATCAAGATAAACGCCGCGACGATGCGGCTTAAAAATAAGCGACTTTCGGCGAGCGGATCTTTAATGGCGAATTTTCTATCCATGCTCCGTTAGACGATGCGTGCCATTACCCGGATATAACGCAGCACCACAAACACCAGCGGCCACACCAAGGTGCCGGATAATACCGGATACCAAAACGCCAGGGATAGGCGATTGCCGGCTTGCATGCTTTCGGTGCCGAAAATAATGCTCTGCGATGCAAACAAGCACAAAAACACAAACAAGCATTGCTGCACCATCGGAAATTGCCGCAAACGCCGATGCTCGTTGATACTGAAATAGCAAATCAGCGCATAAATCAAGGCGTACTGCCCCAGCAAACGGCCGGTTAATACGTCAGTCAACAAACCTATCGACCAAGCGCTGAATACGCCAAACCGTTCCGGCAAGGCAATGGACCAATAAATTAACACCAATACAATCCAGTCCGGATTGAATACATCCATACTGGGAAACAGTGACATTACCCGCAGCACCATCGCCGCGCCTATGGTAACGATGAAGTAAATGGTAGCGGCAAAATCAAGGCGCGACATGCTCGGCTTCCTTGGCTTCCGGCTCGGCTGGCGCTTTACCCTGCTCGCCTAACACCACCGGCGTGGAATGACTCCAGACGATCAAAAACTCGCGGCTTTTATCCAATTCCGCCTTGGGCGTGGCGTAAATATTGGCAAAGGATTTGTCTGGCCTGGCTTCGAATTTATCCACTACCGCGACCGGATAACCGGCCGGAAATACGCCGCCAAGTCCGGAGGTAACCAGCAAATCCCCTGGCACGATGTCCGCGTTATTAGCCAGAAACGGCAAATGCAGACGATTGGGCTGGCCGGTACCGAAAGCGATGGTACGCAAACCGTTGCGGTTAACCTGTACCGGGACGGCATGGTCGGGATCGGTGATCAGCATCACTTCCGAGCTGGACGGCAAGGCCCGCACCACCTGGCCGACGATGCCGTTGGCATCCAAAACAGGCTGTTCCGGATGCACGCCAAAACGCGAGCCTTTGTTGACCACCACGGTGTGTTCGTAAGGCGCCAGTTTTACCGACACCAGTTCCGCTACCAGCACCTGTTCGCCCAGCTGAAAGGAGTTTTCCAGCAACATTCGCAGCCGGGTGTTTTCCTTTTCCAAGGCTGCGAATTTCAACAATTTCGCATCGTTGACGAACTGAGCCTCTTTCAAGCGGCGGTTTTCCTTTTGCAGCTCCACAAAAGAAATCACCGTTCCGGACACGGTCTGATAAAAATCGACAGGTAGACTGGCCAGCGATTGTAAGGGATAGGTGAACACCGATAACAAGGAGCGCAACCGGTCCAGGCGTTCACTGCGATAATCAATCACTAACATCGAAATTGATACCAGCAATGCCACCAGTAAGCGGGTATTAAGTGAAGGGCCTTTGGCAAATAAGAGTTTTATGGCAAACCTCTAACAATCAAAACGCGACGGGCAAGACCGGCACCCATCGACGCGACAGCAAGAACAATCAAGCTCCGCTCATGGGCAGTTCATGTGCCGAGCGGCATAAATTCGTAGAAAAGGCCGCTGTAGCCGCTTTACGCGGTCACATCGGCCTTTCAGAGATATTTCGGTACAGCGTTTATTCCAAAGAAAACGCTGAAGCACCTTTAGAGTCCAACATTTCCAACACCATGCCGCCGCCGCGGGCTACGCAAGTCAAAGGATCGTCGGCGATATACACCGGCAGGCCGGTTTCCTCGGAAATCAAGCGGTCGATGTCTTTCAACAATGCGCCACCTCCGGTCAACACGATACCGCGACTGGCCACATCCGCACCCAGTTCAGGCGGAGTTTGTTCCAAGGCCACTTTAACAGCGCTAACGATGCCCGATAAGGGTTCTTGCAAGGCTTCCAGAATTTCATTGCTGTTCAATGAAAAGCTGCGCGGCACGCCCTCGGCCAAATTGCGGCCGGTGACCTGCATCTCCCGCACTTCGCTGCCAGGATAGGCCGCGCCGATTTGATGTTTGATTTTTTCGGCAGTCGCTTCGCCAATCAAAGTGCCGTAATTACGGCGCACATAGCTGATGATGGCGTCGTCGAAGCGGTCGCCGCCGATTCGGACCGACGCCGAATAAACGATACCATTCAAGGAAATCACCGCCACCTCTGAAGTGCCGCCGCCAATATCCAGCACCATCGAACCGTGTGCAGTATCCACCGGCAATCCGGCACCGACTGCAGCCGACATCGGCTCTTCAATCAAATATACTTCTCTAGCACCCGCCATGGCCGCCGATTCACGAATTGCCCGCCGTTCCACTTGCGTAGAGCCGCAAGGCACGCAGATCAGAATCCGCGGACTGGGCCGCAACAGTTTGTTTTCGTGGACTTTTTTGATAAAAAACCGCAGCATGCGCTCGGTGACCGCAAAGTCGGCAATCACGCCGTCTTTCAACGGCCGAATAGCGGTAATATTGCCGGGCGTACGGCCCAACATGCTTTTGGCGTCGGCACCGATAGCCGCGATGGTTTTTTGGCCGCGAATTTTGTCTTCTTTAATCGCCACCACGGAAGGCTCGTTGAGTACGATTCCCTGGCCCGGAACATAAATCAGCGTATTTGCCGTACCCAAATCGATCGACAAATCATTGGAAAACAGGCCACGAATTCTTTTAAACATTTTATGCAGTACCCTAAGCGCACACGGAAAATCCCGCTACTTTAACAATCAAGCAGGTATTTGAGCAAGATATAAAGTATCATAGTTTTACTAAGAAAACCTGGAGTTACAAGAATGTCGTTAACGGCGAATGACGTTAAAAAAATCGCTCACCTGGCGAGGCTGGGCATTGCGGAACAAGATGTCGAACACTATGCAAAAGACCTATCGGGCGTACTGGAATTAATGACGCAAATGGGCCAATTAGACACGACCGGCGTGACACCCATGGCGCACCCGCTGGATCAAATGCAGCGCCTGCGCGAAGATGCTGTGACCGAGAGCGATCACCGCGACCATTTCCAAACCATCGCCCCGCAAACCGAAGCCGGATTGTACCTGGTTCCCAAAGTCATCGATTAAGGACGATTATGCATACCAAACCCCTTAGCGAACTGGCAGCCGGGCTGCGCAGCAAAGAATTTTCCAGTGTCGAGCTGACCCAACATTTCCTGGAACGCATCAAGCAGCACCAGGACTTGAACGCATTTATTACCGTCAGCGCCGACAGCGCCTTGCAACAAGCCCAGGCCGCCGATCAACTGCTTGCTGCCGGCAACGCTGGGCCATTGGCCGGCACCCCCATCGCCCAAAAAGATATTTTCTGCACGCTAGGCACTAAAACCAGCTGCGGCTCGAAAATGCTGGATAACTTCATAGCCCCTTACGATGCCACGGTGGTTGAACACTTCAATAGTGCCGGCGCGGTGATGCTGGGCAAATTGAACATGGACGAATTTGCGATGGGCTCGTCCAACGAAAACAGTTTCTACGGCCCGGTGCGCAACCCTTGGGCGACCGATTGCGTCCCCGGTGGCTCGTCCGGCGGCTCGGCGGCGGCTGTCGCGGCGCGTCTGGCGCCTGCGGTAACCGGCACAGACACCGGCGGCTCGATTCGCCAACCAGCCGCGCTGTGCGGCATCACCGGATTAAAGCCGACTTACGGCCGGGTATCGCGCTACGGCATGATCGCTTATGCATCCAGCTTGGACCAAGGCGGACCGATGGCCCGTAGCGCCGAGGATGCCGCCCTATTGCTGCAAGTCATGGCGGGCTTCGACCCCAAAGATTCGACCAGCGTCGATCACCCCGTACCTGACTACAGCGCCAGCCTGAACGATAGTTTGCAAGGCATGAAAATCGGCCTGCCGAAACAGTTTTTCAGCGCCGAATTGGACAGCCAAATGGCCGCCGCCATCCACGCCGCCGTTGCTGAATATCAAAAACTGGGCGTGGAGGTCAAAGAAGTGGACATGCCCAATCTGAACTTGGCAATCCCGGCCTACTATGTGATCGCCTCGGCCGAATGCTCGTCCAACCTGTCGCGCTACGATGGCGTGCGTTTCGGCTACCGCTGCCAGAACCCGGCCGATCTGACCGACCTCTACACTCGCTCGCGCGGTGAAGCCTTCGGCGCGGAAGTCAAACGCCGGATACTGATGGGCACTTACGCACTGTCTGCCGGCTATTACGACGCTTATTATTTAAAAGCCCAGCAAGTGCGCCGCCTGATCAGTGACGACTTCAAACGCGCTTTGAGCGAAGTCGACGTACTAATGGGCCCGGTCACGCCAAGCACGGCATTCAAAATCGGCGAAAAAACCAGCGATCCGATTCAGATGTATCTGGAAGATATTTACACCATTGCCATCAACTTGGCGGGTTTGCCGGCGATGTCGATTCCGGCCGGATTCATGGACGGCAAACCTGTGGGCTTACACGTGATAGGCAATTATTTCAGCGAAGCCAAGTTGCTGAATGTCGGCCACCGCTACCAGCAAGTCACCGACTGGCATTTGCAAGCACCAAAGGGTTTCGAATAACACGGGAGAGGCACATGGCGCCTATTACGCAACTTTCGCAATTGGATTTGAACGGCACTTACAGTTACGCCGATTACCTGACCTGGCGATTGGAGGAAAGTGTCGAGTTGATCAAGGGCAAGATAGTGGCGATGTCGCCGGCGCCGAGCAGGAAACATCAAACTGTCACCGGTAACTTGTTTTTGAGTTTGGGCAGCCACTTCAAACACAAACCTTGTAACGTTTACGTGGCACCCTTCGACGTCAAACTCTACGACCGCCGCAAATCGCTGCTTGCGAACGGCGACGCATATAGCGTGGTGCAACCCGATTTATGCGTGATTTGCGATCAGGACAAACTCACCGAACAAGGCTGCGACGGCGCGCCGGACTGGATCATTGAAGTCTTGTCGCCCGGTAACAGCCGAAAAGAAGTGCGCCTGAAATACGACTTATACGAAGAAAGCGGCGTAAGAGAATACTGGCTGGTATTTCCCTACGAACAAATCGTGCAGCAATTCGTGCTGGACGAGCAGGATAAATATCAATTGCGCGGCTTATATCCGGGCAACGAAATCGCCGCTCCGCATTTATTCCCCGACCTGCAAATCGACTTGAACGACGTTTTTGCCGAATAAGCTTTAAAGGAACCACAAATGAACTCACAATGGGAAGCCGTCATTGGCCTGGAAATCCACACCCAACTCTCCACGAAATCGAAAATATTCTCCGGTGCCGCCACCGCTTACGGCGCGGAACCCAATACCCAGGCCTGCGCGGTCGACTTGGGCTTGCCGGGGGTTTTGCCCGTATTGAATAAAGACGCCGTGCGTAAAGCCGTCACCTTTGGCTTGGCGATTGATGCCGAGATTGCCCCGCATTCGGTGTTCGCCCGCAAAAACTATTTTTACCCGGACTTACCGAAAGGCTACCAGATCAGCCAGTTCGAACTGCCTATCGTCGGCAATGGCCATCTGGACATCGAAGTCGATGGTGTCAGCAAACGCATCGGCATCACCCGCGCCCATCTGGAAGAGGACGCCGGCAAATCCCTCCACGAAGATTTTCACGGCCTGACCGGCATCGACTTGAACCGCGCCGGCACACCCCTGCTGGAAATCGTTTCCGAGCCGGACATGCGCTCCGCCAAGGAAGCCGTGGCCTACATGCGCAAACTACACGAACTGGTGCGCTACCTGGAAATCTGCGATGGCAACATGCAGGAAGGCTCGTTTCGCTGCGACGCCAACGTCTCGGTGCGCCCGAAAGGCCAAGCCGAATTCGGCACCCGTGCAGAAATCAAGAACATCAACTCCTTCAAATTCGTTGAAAAAGCCATCAATCACGAAATCGAGCGGCAGATCGATGTGATCGAAGGCGGCGGCAAAGTGGTTCAGGAAACCCGCCTCTACGACGCCAACAAGGACGAAACCCGCTCGATGCGCAGCAAGGAAGAAGCCAACGATTACCGTTACTTCCCCGATCCAGACTTGCTGCCGGTATTGATCGAAGAAGCGTTGAAAACCGAAATTCGCGCCTCGCTACCAGAACTGCCGGATGCCAAGAAACAGCGTTTCATCGAGCAATACGCCCTGGATAACGAAAGCGCTACTACCTTGACGTCGTCGCGCGAATTGGCCGACTTTTACGAAACAGTCGTCAAAGCCTCGGGCGACGAAGCCAAGCTGGCCGGCAACTGGCTGACCGGCGACGTGTTGGGCGCATTGAACAAAGCCGGATTAGAAATCGGCGATTGCCCGGTCAATGCCGAGCGCCTGGCCGGCCTGCTCAAACGCATTGCCGACAACACCATTTCCGGCAAAACCGCCAAACAGGTATTCGATAAGCTCTGGAACAGCACCGACAGCGCCGACGAAATCATCGAAAAAGAAGGCTTGAAGCAGATCACCGACAGCGGTGCGATAGAAGCCATCGTCGATAAAGTGATAGCCGCCAACCCGGTGCCAGTCGAGCAATATCGGGCCGGCAAGGACAAAGCGTTGATGGCTTTGGTCGGGCAGATCATGAAAGAAACCCAAGGCAAGGCCAACCCGGGTGAAGTGAACAAGATGTTGATTGCCAAGCTGAAAAGCTAAGGCCGGCGCCTCCCGGAGCATCGCTGAATTAATCTTCATCCCCGTGCAGGCGGGGATTCGGAATTTTGACTTTTCTGGGTTCCCGCCTACACGGGAACAACGGGAGCGGCTCCGAAAAACTTAGACCGTTCCGTCGATTGAACTCGGTACGTACAGAATTTCCGGCAATACCAATTCCCAATGCTCGCAACGCAGACTTTCGGTATCGCCGGCGGTTTTATGCCTTACCGAAAAGGCGGCAACCCGCACCGCCACTATCCTACCTGCTGGCGGCATAAAAGCCTTGGCCATCCGCGTGACGGCCATGCCGTTTAAATCGGCAAGTTCCCAGCCGCTTTGCCCATCGCTTCTGGTTCGCAATATCAACTCGCTACCAAGCTCCAATGCCGCAATCGCCCGATGAATAGGCTTATCCGGCCCATAGTATCCCGGCCAATCAAGCCAAACTTGTTCAAGGTTAGCCACCCAAGTACGTTGACCCAGCACTGGAAATTCTCGACCGAATTGCGGTTGGGTTTTAACGCAAAGCGCCTCGCAGTCCCGGATAAAAGCATGCCGCCCGCCCAGCTTGACGCACAAAGTCAGGGTTTTGCGAGCACGGGTCATCGCCACGTAAAACAGCCGTCGCTCGTCATCGCTGCTGTGCTGCCAGCCGCCGCCGTCCAGAATCAGCACATGGTCAAACTCCAAACCCTTGGCTCGATGCGCTGTCAATAACAGTAATGGGGCGTGCCGGCTATCGTTTGCCCCGGACTGGCTACCGGAACCGAATTCGTAAAGCGCTTCGACAACGTTGCTAACCACATGCTGACAACCCGGAGCGACCGCCTCGGAGGCAATGATGAATTGCGCCAGCATGGCTCGATAAGGATGTTCGATCAGCTCATCGACTGATTGCCGGTAGCGGCGCTTAAACCAGCGCGACAAGGTTCCGTAGCGCAGCAATACTCTGGATTTACCGGACTTGCTCCGCAGCTTGTTCAACAAAGCCAGTAAGCTGTGGCCTTCCCTTGTGCCGTGCAAATTCAGCAAAGCACTGTCACGCAGCAGCCTCACCGGGATCCCTTGTAGACGACATAATTCGGCCAGAGGCTCCAATGTTTCCCAATGTCTGGCAATCACCGCAAACCGGCCCCAATGGCTGACTTGGCCCGCGTTTGCCAAATGATTCAGCCGCACCAGCTCGGCCAACGCCACTTCGACTTCCCCATTGATTAGCCCCGGCGTTTCCAGGATATGTACCCGGCCTTGCGTCAAACTATCCAGTTCGGCAAATTCGCCGCCGTCCGCCGCATCCCGGCGCGCGTAATTAATTTGGATAGCGTGCTGCGTTTTCATCCGCTCCCGAGCCGGCGCAATCACCCGGTTTGCACAATGGATGATCTGCACGGTGGACCGATAATTTTCAGTCAAATAGTAGGTTTTGGCCTGATAGTCCGTGGCAAACTGTTTAATGAAGCGCACATTGGCACCGTCAAAGGCATAAATATTTTGGTCATCGTCGCCCACCGCCAACAACGACAATTTGTCTTCCTCGCTGTTGATCGCCCGACCGGCCAGCGCGCTAATCAGCTGGTAATGGTCGGCATTGATGTCCTGATATTCATCCACCAGCAAATAGCGCAAACCGGACAACAAGCGGTCGCGTTGGATACCCGGCCCCAGCTCGTCGCCCTGCTCCGCTTGTTTTAAAAGCGCGGTGGCGTTTTTGATAACGGCAGAAAAATCGACCGTCTCGCCATGCTCGGCGGCTACCGCGTAACTGGTGCCGGTCAGCCGCATCGCCAGGCTGTGCAGGGTTTGCACGGTCACCCCGGCCGCATCGGCGCCGATTAGGGCCCACAAACGCTTACGGATTTCGACGGCAGCCGAGCGGTTATAGCTCAACACCATAATGTCTTCCGGCAACACCATGCATTCCCGCAGCAACCAAGCCACCCGATGCACAATCACCTTGGTCTTGCCGGAGCCGGGGCCGGCCAATACCAATTGACTGCCTTCCGGCGGCGCGGCGACGATGGCCTGTTGCTCGGGGTTTTGCAAGTCGGTGAGGATGCGCCTATGCGCGGCTTCGGTGGTCGCCATTTCCAGAATATCCTGGCGACCGGCGAAATAGCGGCGCACGAATTCGTGTCTATCCATGCCAAAGTAATCGACGATAAACGCCATCGCCGCCTGAATCTTACCCAGCGCCAGCCGGGCGTATTCGGCCATCACATGCACCTGGATAATCTTGTCCTTGTAATGCAAAGCCAGTTCGGCGTAGTCGGACTTTTTAAACTGCCGGCGCCGGGCTTCGGCATTCAGCTGAATGCTCATCGCCGCGCGGAACACCGCCTTGCCGCGCGCCAGATGCAAAACTTCGTTGCTGTCCAGATAAATCAGCGCCGCCGCCAAGGCCAGTTGCCAATCCCGCACATCCAGATACTGCAAAGTCAGATCGGCTTGCAAAGCCGCTTCCAAATCGCCCTGCTTGCAAGTGACCAGCAGATTATTGCCCTGGCGCTTTGCTAGAAAGTAATTCAGCAACGCCTGAGCCAGCCGCATGCGTTTGTGGCGGATGGTGTCGATGTCCTGCCAGCTGCGCAGCAATTTCAGATAGCGATTATCCTGTCCGGCCGGACGCAACGCGAAAAAACCGCGCAGGCCGGTGCCATCGCCAAAGGCTTCGGCGAACGACTTCATCAAACGGGTCAATTTGTCCGGCGTCAATTCCACGCCAGCCTCGCGGCGCAAGCTGTCGCATAGCCACCGCACATTCAAAATCTGCCATTGCTCGCGATCAGCATCCGGCGCGGCCTCGCGCAGACTGGCAATCAAAGCGTCTTCCAGTTTGCGCAAGTCGTCCAGCCTGTCGGCGGTATCGGGGTCTCGGTACAGCGTCACGCCGATTTCGGTATCGTTGGAAACCAGTTTGAAACGATCCAAGTCCCGCAACATGCTCTGCACGTCGTGCGAATTACGGCCAGTAGCCAGCATCAAATCGTCGGTGCTGATGCCTTCGTCGTCTTCGCTATAAAACAATTGCGACAGCAGCGCGATGTATGGCTCGATGTCGGTGTTCGGCCCCAGTTTTTTCTGCAGCAACACTCTGGCTTCATCGATGCTGACCACCTGCAAACTGCCCGGAAATACCCGGGTATGATTTTCCTGGCGCTCCAGCAAACGCGCCTCTTCCAGCCAGGCCACGGCGATGCGGACTTTGGTGTCGGCATCGGCGGCGTCGGGATCGATGCCATGCTTGTCCGGAATTTCCAACAAAATTTCGCCGCTGGTGACCACCACCGAACCTTCGCTGCGATCCTTGCGCTCGATCCCACGCAAGGCTTTTAGAATGGCGGAAATGTCATGTTGCGTCAGCCTGGAATTGCGCAACAGCCGAAACTGCACATCCAGATCAGCATCGTCGTACAGCAACACACAGCGCGCCAAGTCTTGATCGCGGCCCGCCCGGCCCGCTTCCTGTAGATAATTTTCCAAGGAACCCGGCGTATCCAAATGGATCACCAGCCGCACATCGGCTTTATCCACACCCATACCAAAGGCATTGGTGGCGGCGATGACGCGCAGTTCGCCGGCGATAAAAGCTTCCTGCACCTGGCGCTTTTGCTCGGGCTGCATGCCGCCGTGAAAGTAGCCGCAATCCAGGCCGGCCTGTTTTAAAAATTCGGCCATTTCCTCCACGGTCTTCTGCCGGGCGCAAAACACGATGGCGCCGCCCTCATCGCGCAAGCTTTGCTCCAGCAAACGCAGCACTTCCGGATATTTGGCTTGGGCAGGCACCGCATGCACTTCGTACAACAGGTTTTCCCGACTGACACCGCCGGTCAAGCAGGCCAGCGAAATGCCGAGGCGCTTGCGAAAATGCTCAACGATGTCTTGCACCACATCCGGTTTGGCGGTAGCGGTAAAACAAAACACCGGCGACGGCTTGTCCTTTTGCCGGGCCTTGATAAAGCGCGACACGTACAAATAATCCGGACGAAAATCGTGGCCCCATTTGGACAGGCAATGCGCCTCGTCGAACACCCAGGCGCCGACTTCCCGATGCAGCAAGGCCTTGGCAAATGCGCTACTGCGAAATTGTTCCGGCGCGACAAAGATCAGACCCAAATCGCCCAGCCGCAACTTATCCAGCATCACCTGCCGCTCCATGGGGTTGAGCAAACTGTTGATGTAACCGGCGCAAGTGATGCCGCGCGCTTCCAGGTTATCGACCTGATCCTTCATCAAGGATTACAACGGCGAGATGATCACCGTCAGACTACCGTTGCGGTAAAACCGCGCCAGCGCCGGCAATTGGTAACACAGCGATTTGCCGCCACCGGTCGGTAAAATCGCCAGCGTCGGCGTGCCGGCAAAGCCGTGTTCGACGATAGTCTGTTGCAGGGACTTGCCATCCTCGGTAGTCGGCGTCGGCCTAAACTGCGTGATGCCCGGAAAATAGCGCGGCAACAGTTGCGACAGATCGTGTTGTTCACTGCACCAATCACATTCGGCGTCACCGCACGGCACATCGCGCAAGGAGGCGATCAACTCTCTGGTTTTTGGAAAGGCCAAACTCACCCAAGGCGGCAGTACGGAATTGCCGCCCGAAACCCGCAACCAGGCCAGTACGTAAGCCAACGGCTTGTGCCAATCCGGCTCCGGCAAATAGTCGTTGACGATGTGTTGCTGCCCGGCCCGGCACACCTTGCCGTCGGTAGCCCGCCGCCAAGCCGCTTGCGCATCGATTAACGACGGCCTTAGCGCCGCGCGCAAGGTCGCGAAGAAATTCGCTACGCCCTTGCCGTTTTCCGGCGCCAATAAAAAATGCAGGCACAACGCCTCGTCAGGATGTTCAGCCACCCGCTGGCGCAAGGCGTCGGCCTGATCCAAAAACAGCTCATAAGCCAGTTCCGCGTCGCGGACCGGGTCGTTGCGGGTAGTGGTGCAGAGTTTGTAGTCCTTCACCAGGCGGTGATAAGGATTCTGCGGAAAGGCCACCGGCGACAGCTCCAGCGTATCGACCAAAGGCAAGCGGTGCAAAGCAAGATCGGGATGCAACACGGATAAAGCTGGCTGATCGAAGGCAATCACGTTATGCCCCAACACAAACGCCGCGCCTTCGCTGATGTGATCCAGCTTTTGTGTCAGATCGGCAGCCTTGCCGGATAAACGCAAACGGGCATCGGTGTCCGGTCGATACGCGCCAATCTCCCGCAGCTTTAGGCTATCCTGCCGGGCGGTTTCAATGTCGATGCACAGGCACTTGGCTCGGATTCTATCGGATGGTTGAGCCATTGTGTCGGGGAATGGGGATGAACGTGGATGTTTAGGTTAGCGACGCTTTGTGCTATTCGGCCGACCCGCTATACGCGAAGCTACAGGGGCCGGGGAAATGGGGCTTAACCATAGCGCAACAAACGGGTCTTGCCTAGGTTAGCTTGACCAAGCGCACTGACATCCTGCCTTTTCCAGGATTTTTTCCCAATAAAGAAGGTATAGACGGCTTACTTTAACCAGACAAATTCGAAATGACACCTCTTATTTTGTACTACAGCCTCCCTAAAAGTAGTTTGCCGCCATCGAAAGCGTGGCTCTTGGTCTCGCCGGTTAAACGACTCCGTGCTGCAACACCAGGGAAGCCATCAAAAATACCAAGCTCACCAACACGATGGCGAAAGACTGATTGCTACTGCGTCTGGCACTTGCAAGCTGGTTTTGCAGGGCATGATTTGTAATCACTTCGCCCTGATCGTAAAGCGCAAAAATACTGTTCAATGTCCCCGTGGCGGTGTCAAAGAAAGCCGCCGGATCAATCGCCGGCTTATCCGCGGTCAGCAATTTTTGCTCGATATGACCAATAAAACCGGTGATGTGCACATGAACCGCAGCCGAAGCCTGCTGGAAACTGCTGTCGGCAACCATGGACATGTTAGCGTTACCCATGCCGGCTTCAACCCGTTCGATGGCCTGACGGATGCGGGTAATCAGAAAACCCAGCTTAATCCTATCGGTGATCCGGCAGCGGCCGGCCGCAGCGATACCGGTGCCGATAGCCCGCGCCTGACCTATTGCCTCCGCGGTATCCGGCAAGAGATGCCACAGAATTTCTATAAAGCTGAACGGACAAATACTTTCCTGGTGTAATTGGCTATGCTCCGCTATATCTCGAATCAAATTGAGAATAGTGCCGGCCAATAAACAGTGTCGTTCAAAACTTGCTTCCTTGGTCAGATGCAGTACGGAAGGGTGTAGTTGTTTCCAGGCTTCGCGGATACCAACGAACGACTGCAACGATTCCGGCGACTGCTTAAACTGCCCGGAGAGTTGCTCGAGCTGCCGATCAATGTCGGATTGCAAGACCGTGATTTTGTATTTAAAGCTCAGATCGCCGTTCAAATAAGCGCTCACCATGCCGCGATGTTGTTGTATCTGCGTCAATAGGTTTTTCAAAGCGCCGGTCATTTCCAGGTAATGCAGTTGCCCACGTAGATGCTCAAGGCGCGTCCGGCGATTTTTGTAGCACATAAATGCAGCAGCACTGGCGATCACCGCCGCCAACAAAAACAATACACAAACATAATCGGGCACGTCTAATTCCCCTTTTATTGGTTAATGAGCAACGATTTGCGCCAATTTAGCCAGATGCCTGGCTATTTCAGCTGATTCCTGGGCCGCATTGCTGTTTTGTTCAACGCTATGCGCAATCGTCTCGATGTTGCGGCCGATTTCCTGGCTTACCTGGGTTTGCTGTTCAGCGCTGGTTGCTATCATCGTTACGTTATTTAAGGCTTGATCCGCATACTGTCTAATCCCGGCCAGCGATTTTTCTACCTCAAACGCTTTGTTAATGCCTTGTTCCGTTTGATCGCGAGTAGCAGCGATGGATTGAACGGCTAGATGAATTTTTTCCCGGACGGCTTCAGTGGTACCGGTTATTTCCTCGGCAGACTGTCGCACCCGTTTTGCCAGCGAGCGTACTTCGTCGGCTACCACGGCAAAGCCGCGACCGTATTCTCCGGCTCGCGCCGCTTCTATCGCCGCATTCAGAGCCAGGAGGTTGGTCTGATCGGAAATGGCCTTAATTACTTCCGAGATACTGGCAACCTGTTGGGAATGCAATTCCAGATTCTGCATCAATTGAGCCAGGTCCTGAATTTCGCCAAACAGCGCGTTCATATCGGCGATAAAGCTTTCGATGGCCCGATGGCCTTGCTGGGAAAGCTGCTGCGTGGTCGACGATATTTTTTCGGCATCCCGGCATTGCCCCGCCACGCCCATGATACTGGCCGACATTTGTTCGATGGCCGCCGCCATCATCGTGGTTCTTTCGCGTTGGTTATCGAGTTTTTCGGCGACGAAACCGGCACCCTGGTTGAGTTGGTCGGCGGCATAAGTCACTTCTTGAATAGACGCATGTACATCGCCTATGCGCCGGCCCAAGGCTTTGGCGGCTTCGTTAAAACCGCTATATAACTGTGACAGCTCGTCCTGACCGGTAAGCTGTAGTCGCATATTAAAGTTGCCAAGCTCTAACTGCCTATGTGCGCCGATCAATGCCGCAATCGCACCCGATAGGGACGAATATAATGCTGACAACACCAGTATCCAAGCCAGATTAGCGGATACAATCACCAACCATTGCGGCCCGGAAATTGACACGCCCGCATCGACGAACATAGCCAAGGGCAGCACACTGGCCAACACAATTAGCGTCAATATCAGAGCAAATTTATTTTTTAGCTTGAAGCGACCGAGAAACGAGTTAACCAGCAATACGGACATTTTGATGCGCCTTCAGTTTAGACATGCCGATCTACCAGCAATTTTCTCGCCAGCAAAATTGTCCGATACTTCCTAAGCCAAATAAGGGTGCGACGCACCAAAAGGACGAACTTCCCGTTGGAGTTCACAAAAATACGCACCAAGTTGACTCAAAATCGACAGCGAATTAATTAGTGCCAGGTGCCAAAACCAACAGGCAATAAAAAAGCCCAACCGAGACCAGTTGGGCTTTGATAATTTGGTGGGTGGGGACTATTTTATTAAGCTCTGCAGGCATTGTTTTACATAAAAATTATAAGAACCGCATTTCTTCATGCCCCAATATTGAAGATTACTATTACTCTTTCCAATTTTCAGCAGACAACGGTAATTCATTCAACTCCGCTCGCACTTCCTGCCAATTAGGACAATGCTTACTCAAAATGCTTAGAAAGCGCTCATTATGGGTTGGCTCCAATAGATGCACCATTTCGTGCAAAACGACATAATCCAACAAGTGCTTAGGCTTTTTGACCAATTCGGTGTTTAAACGGATATTACGCGCTCGCGGATTGCAACTGCCCCATTTAGTTTTCATACGTTGCAAAAAATAGTGCGCCACTTCGACCCCCAGCTTTACTTGCCATTTGGCAATCAATGGGGGGATGGCTTGATGCAACAATACCTTGTGCCATTCGTGAATCAGCTCTGCACGATTTTCTAATGCACTGTCTGCCGGTAGGTACAGCGTAATACGCCGATGATCGACCTTCACAAACGGCTTGCCGCCGCGCTCGATGATGGTCAGCAAATGCCGTCGCCCCCAAAGATAGTGGGTCTCTCGCTCGACAAACTGCCTGGGGGTCTCTCTGGCCTGATTACGCAGTTTGGCCTGCTGATCGCATATCCATCCCAACTTTGAAATCGCGTAAGCCCTGGCCACTTCCAAACGGGTTTCCAGCGGCGCGGCCAACGTGACGCGGCCTTCCGGCGGATGCACCGACAGATGCACGTTCTTGATGGCCTTGCGGGTAACAGCGATGCTTATGTCGCCAAGCTCGATTGTTTCCGACATCAATATCCCGGCTGGTTCTTGATGATCTCGAATAGGGCCAGCGTGGCATTCGGGTTCTTGTTCAGCATTGGGTACAAGAAATTCTGAACGACGCGCTCTTTGGTTTCATCACCCTTCCAGCCCGCCGGCGCTTGCTCCCTCATGGCATGATCAATTTTTAGGGCCAGTTGCGCACGCTGATCGCTATAGTCGGTCGTGGGTTCCTGCACCTGAGACGTCGGCGTGGCTTCGGGCATCAGGTCTGCCAGATTGTTGTAAATGACGATGGCCTCGTGCCTGCCATGCAACATGGCGGGAATGCCGGCCTCGGGTTGTTTTGCCGCCAAGCGTTTGACCAGCTCTTCAGCCTTGCGCAAAAACGCCTCATAAGCGGCGGTATCCGCTCGGCTTTGCTTGATCAGATCGTCGAGCAGCTTGGACATTTGCGCGTAGAACCTGGGGTCGGTGAGCTGGTCGCGGATGATGGTCTTGCGGACGTTGTTGATAATCCCCTCGGCGATAGCGTTCTTCGACAACTTGCCTTTCTGGTTCAGTTTCTTGGCAATGGCATCGTGGATACCGGTCTTGATGATCAGCTCGGTCAGCGACATTTCACCCAGTTCCCCTAATTCCTCCGCCGGGTCGGCCTGGATGTAAGTATTGATCAGGTGGCGCATGTCAGCCTCGTAAGGCTTGATGTCCAGCTCTTCACCCGAGTGCTTCTTAATGGCGGCCCTAATCTCGGCGTAGAATTCCACTGCCTTTTTCAATGCCTCGACCTCAGCCTCGGAATAACCCGCCTCGGTCAGTTCCTGGGCAATGTCGGCGTAGGCACGGGCAAAGATCGCCACCGCCTTGTAGAACGTCACCCGCAATGCTTCGGTTTCGGTTAGCGCGTCGGGGTTGGCGGCATCGCCGCAGAAATAATGCAGGTACTGTTCGACTTCTCGCGGCGGCAGTACCGGTTCGCACAGGTAGTGCAGTGCTTGACGGGCATCGTCCAGTTGCCTCTTGCCTTCTTCCAGCCAGTTTTTCAGGCGCACGTTGTTTTCGCCGCCGTTGCCCTGGTCGATGTCCAGTTCGTCGGAACTGTACACGGCGATGGCTTGTTGCACGTCGCCAAAGAGCTTTTTGAAGTCGACGATATGGCCGTAGTCCTTGTCGTCGCCATCCAGCCGGTTAGTGCGGCAGATCGCCTGGAACAGATTGTGGTCACGCAGCTCGTTGTCGAGATAGATGTAGGTGCAGCTGGGCGCGTCGAAGCCGGTCAGCAGCTTGCTCACCACGATCAGCAATTTAAGATTGGCCGGCTCGTCGATGAAGCGGCGCTTCATCTCCGTTTCGTATTTCTCGGTGGTCGGAAAATCCTTCAATACCAACTGACTATAGGTATCAAACTTATAGCGTTCATCGCTGTTGGCGGGTTCTTTCGAGATGGCATTGGTATTCGGTTCGTACGAGGTAATGATGCCGCAGTGGGGGCCAAAGTGGGTATTTCTGAACAGCCTGAAATAATGACAGGCATCGTAGATGGAGGCGGCCACCAGAATAGCGGTGCCGCGGTCGTTATTCAGTCTCGGTTTAAGAGCGAAATCGGAGATGATTTCAGCGACCACCTCGCGTTTACGACCTTCGGCGCTCATCAACTCTTCCATCGTCGCCCAGCGTTTACGCAACGCCGCCTTCTGAAAGTTGTTGAGGTTTTGGGTTTTTTGTTCGAACCATTCGTCGATTTTTTTCTGCGAGGTCAGCCGTTCGGGCACGTCGCGGGCCTCGTATTTCAAATCCAGCACCACTTTATCGGCCACCGCCTGATGAAACTTGTAGGTATGGATATAGGTGCCGAACACGTCCCGCGTCATTTGCTTGTCCTTGCGCAGTAGCGGCGTGCCGGTAAAACCGATGAAGATCGCGCTCTCCAGCCAGCGCTTCATCTGCTTGTTCATGTCGCCGCCCTGAGTGCGGTGGCATTCGTCCACAAACACATAAAAGCGCCCTGCCACCTTCGGCGGCGCGCCTTTCAGATCAGACACGTCGAACTTATGGATCAACGCGCACAGCAAACGCGGCGTAGTCGCGGCCAGTTTATTCACGAAATCGGCCCGCGAGGTGATGCGCGGCGACGCTGAGTTTTCGCCAATCACCCCGGCATTGCGCATCACGCCGACAATCTGCTTGTCCAGCTCGTCGCGGTCGGTGACCACCAATATCCGCGCCTCGGGATCGTGCTCCAGCAACCACTTGGCGATCAGCACCATCAAGATGCTCTTGCCGCTACCCTGGGTATGCCAAATCACCCCGCCCTCGCGCTTGGCCATGCGCTCCTGCGCGGCTTTTACACCGAAAAACTGGTGTTGGCGCGGCACTTTCTTCTGGCCGGCATCGAAGATGATGAAGTTATGGAGCAAATCCAGCAGCGTGGCCTTGTTACATAACTGCCCCAACTGCTTATCCAGCAAGGCGCCAGCACTCGGCACCGAGCCCGCTTCGGCAGGCGTTTGATCTTTCCACTCCACGAAGAACTGCTCGGGCGTGCCGGTGGTGCCGTAACGCAGACCTTGCGCATCGCTGCCCGCCAACACCAGTTGCACCGTGCTGAAAAAGCCTTGGTTGAAAATAGCTTCCTGATTGGTGATGAGCTGGCGTATGCCGTCCGCCACATCCACCGAACTGCGCTTTAACTCGATCACCGCGATGGCGATACCGTTGATATACAGCACAATGTCCGGCCGCCGCTCGTGGCCGCCCTTAAGAGTCACTTCCTCGGCCAGCGCAAAGTCGTTAAGCTCTGGACGTTCCCAATCGATCAAATGCACCGTCTCGTGCGCCTGACCGGCGGCGATTTGCACCGGAATGCCGTAGCGCAATAACTGATAGGTGCGAAGATTGGCTTGATAAAGCGTGATGCCGCTGACGTCGGCAGCAGTGTCCAGTTTTTGCAAAGCAGCACTGATGTGGGCGGCGGAATAGCCGCGTGCCATCAGGTTATCGCGAAGCAGTGCGGTTTCGATAGGGCGATTGTTCTGGCGTTTACTCCATTCGCCAAGATAGCGGTAACCCAGGCAATTGAGCTGTGACGGATCGGTGAACAGACTGACGATTCGGTTTTGAGTGTTACGTTCGGAGCGGGTGTTTTGATCCATTATTCCTTTATCTCCCAATGCCCACCTTTTTGCGGGCCCACATAGCGCAAACGCTCTTGCTCTCGAAGTTTGCGAGCGGCGCGTTCCACAGCGCTGGTCGATTTACCCAAACGAACAGCAACCTCCGCCAGGGTTAAAGTCGGCTGCTCCCGCAGCAGGGCTAAAATCTGTTCTGGAGTTTTCACCGGCGTTTTAACCAGCGTTTTAACCGGCGTTTCGCTGGTGATCGCTTGTTGCAGAGCTTCGCCGATCGCATCAAGCATAAACAGGATGAAATCACTGCAATCGGTGGCTTGATCGGCCTCGCCCAGCACACGGTAGTAATCATCCTGCCGGCTTTTAATCACCGTCTCGACCGGCAAATAAGCCAAAATCGATTGCCAACGGCTCAGTATCAGCGTTTGCCACAAGCGGCCCATGCGTCCATTACCGTCGCTAAAAGGATGAATAAATTCCAGTTCATAATGCAAAGCGGACGAAGCAATCAGCGGATGGGCATCGCTGTGAGCCAGCCAATCCAGTAGATCATTCATCAGGCGGGTTAACTGACTGGGTGGCGGCGCCATATGCACCAGTCGCTGACCTTGATAAATGCCGACTCCACCTTCACGCAAACAGCCTGCGTCGTCGGCCAAGCCTCGCAACAACAAGCCATGGGCGGCTAACAGATCATCCAGCCTATCCGGGCGCCAATCGGGAAGCGCCTCATAGGCGGCAAAGGCATTCTTCACCTCCTGAATTTCTCGCGGCAATCCCAGCACGGTTTTACCGGCCAGCACGGCCGTCACCTGTTCCACCGACAGTGTGTTCTGTTCGATAGCCAACGATGCTTGAATGGTGCGAATACGGTTCCCCCGCCGCAGTTGCGGCGCCAGAGTGTCCTGGCCTGCCTGTTTCCAGCGCCCCAGTAACTCGGCGATCTCCGCCACTTTGGCAAGCATGGTATGACTGAGCTGGAACGGAGGCTGATAGCTACTCATACTAACGGTAGTATATCGGCCTGCGGCTACCTGACCCATTCGGCCCGGCGAACATCCTTAGCCGCGGCGTTGCCGAAGTCATTTTTGCCGACGCCGCAAGCGCTGGCCGGGCTTGACGGGAATGGGCTTGGGCAATGACTTCACTACCCGGCGCGAGCCATCCGGCGAGGATTCGATCAATTGTCCATCCACCGCTTCCAGCACCGAACAACCGGCGGCCAGTGTCTGGTAATAAGCCTGTTTGATGGCGCCCTCGGCCAATTCCGGAATAAAGACTTCCTGAAACCGCAAGCTGTCTTCGTCAAGTACGTTCATCGAGAGCTCCATGGGTAAAAAAGGATTTAGCAGGCATGATCATAGCAGCCTGGTCTTGCCGGTGAGCAGTTCCTGCATCATGCCCTGTTTGAGGGCGCGGGTTTTGTCGCGGCGGGCTTCCAGCGTGGCGATTTCGGCGTCCATGTCGGAAAGGATGGTGGCGATTGCGGTTTGTTCGTCATGCGGAGGAAGCTTGATTGGCGTGCCGTTGATAAGTCCCGTGTTCAAATTCATCTGAGAGCCAGTTTGCCCGTGCTTCGACCAATCAGGCTCGATCCATTTTAGAACGTAGTAAACAAACAACTGATCTGCTTCAAGATTGTCGAACAAGACGAATCCGTCGTGAATACAAACATCAATTTTTGTGATGATCGGTCTGCCAACCGTCGCACAGATGCTCATGATCAGACTTCCTGCTGCAACAGGGCGACTGTTTTTCACGCCGAGAGCGGAAAGTCGCTGAGTCGTCTCGTGAAGGAACATTCCCGAACTTGTCACATCAGAAATTCTAACCCAACCAATTGAAGAGTTTTCGTCAAACCAAATTGGGCTATCAATCGGTCGAGGCGATGCGCCACGCTGAATCTTCGCAAGTTCTCCCAATCCCTTAACCTCCCAATCCCCACTGAATCCCGGCAAGCGGGTTTGGCCGGTGAGGAGTTGTTGCATGGCGGCCTGCTTGAGGTCGCGCTTCTTGGCGATGAGCCGCTCCAACCCGTCCAGCAGCGCATCCACATCGCTCAATGCCGCCGCGATGGCGCGTTGTTCAGCGACTGGAGGCACCGGTATTGGGATTTCCATAAACTTTTCACGCGGCAGATGCGCAATACTCGTCTGCGTCACATAATTCTTGAGCAGGCCGCGATCAGACCATAGTTGCAAATATGCAACCATGACTTTAGCGTTGAATCCGTTCAGTGGCCTCAAGCGATGAAGCGCTTTTTGATAGTAGCACTCTGATATAGGGGCATCCCAAATTGCGGCTCGACCTACTTCGCCCCCTTCACAAACGAGCAGATCACCTTTGTAAAGGCGGTACTTTTCAATGTCTGCACGAGACATTGGGACTGTCGGCAACTCTGAGATATCTATCCTTCCCCACTGAATTGCTCTATTGCCGAGGTAAGGTTTAGGAACGCCAGTGTTTTTCTCTGCATCAAGCATTTTTCCAAGTTTGACTTCAAACTCGTCGCTCACGGTAGAGACTTTCCAATCCTCTGGAATGACCCCCACCTCCGTCATCTTGTACCCCGGCCTAAGCAAAGCCGCCTTACCAGTAGTAGGGTGGATAAGCGAACGCGCATCCACCGGAGGCTTCAATGACTCGGTGGATGCGCTTTGCTTATCCGCCCTACGGGAGGATTCGTCATACCGCGCTTCCTTGTCGATCCGCAAGCCATAAGCCGCGCTAGCTTCGTTGACCGCCTCGGCATGGTTTGTTGGTTGATTACTCATTGGGTTGCATTTTCCACGGCATCGTTGAACCGTTGAACCTTGGGCAAATAGTAGTAGGGTGGATAAGCGCCAGCGCATCCACCGGACCTCGGCAAATAATGGTGGATGCGCATTCGCTTATCCACCCTACGTTGGGTATTTTTGCGGTCATTCGTGCTCCATGTCGATGATGTGGCTTGGCGGTGTGGCGCCCCATTCGGCATCGTACCAACCTTTTTTGACGGCGCCGGCAAACGACGACCACGGCCAATCGCTGGGGCGCTGCGCTAATCGGTGTTTGACCGGGTTGTAATGAATGTAATCCACGTGGCGCCGCCAATCGTCCGCGTCGCGAATCGTATGCTCCCAAAACCGCCGTTGCCAGACCAATCGCTCGTTTCTGGCATTGGTGGTGGTATCGATTTGGCGGGAAAAGGCTTTTTTGATTTCGCGCCAACGACCGGAATAATCCGCGTCGTCCTCCGGCAACCGCCAAATACAATGCAGGTGATCCGGTAAAATGACCATTGCGTCGATTTGAAACGGGCGGCTTGCCTTGACTTTACGCAAGGCCTCTCGAAACAGCGAAACCCGCGCATCATCAATAAAAACCGGCTTGCGCCGCCAAGTGACGACGGTAAAGAAATAACAAGCGCCGGGAATCCGGATGCGTTGGTAATCGCTCATGTTGCCGGTGTAGGAATATCGGCGGATGCGCTAGCGCTTATCCACCCTACGTTATGCTCATTCATGGCCATACCACGCCCATTTTTTTGAGGTGTTCTGCCACGCGAACGGCCAGGGCCGCCGCCTCGTCTTCCAGTAGAGGCAGCGGTGTGGCGTAGCGTTCGGCCAATTGCCGGATGCGGCCGGTCAAGGTTTGCGAGACTCTATCCAGTTCGCCCTGCACGGCTGCGGACAGGTGCGCCATCCACTTGTCGGCTATGACTAGGGTCTTGATTTCAGCTTCGCTCAGCTTTGGATATTTGTCGTAGGCCAGTTGGTCGAGCGCGGTTTCGGCTTCCTTGATCTGCTTTTTCAGCATGCTGATCTGATTACCCAGTTCAAGCCACTGTTTCAATACTTTTAATTCGTCGGCGCCATCCGAGTCTTTGCCTAGCTCTTTGATCCGATCTTTAACGGCGGCGACATTAATATTGTCGTAACCGGAAAAGATGGCGTCTTCGCTGCTATGTTCTTCTTCCAGTTCGGCGAGGCTGGCGCTGACGGCTTCCAGTTCGGCCTGTTTGGCCTCTATCGCGGCCTGCTCCTCGGCAAAGTAGCGGGCGACGATGTAGGGCTTGGGGATCAGATCGCAGACCCAGCCCTTGTCCTTGGTTTTGCCTTTCTTGTCGGTTTCGACGATACGTGTGGGTTGGGCGACCCAGCCATCGGCGGAAATCAGGTAGCAATCGTCCTGCATGGTTTCGGCCCAGTAGTCCATCAGATGCTGGTAAATGTCGTAGGCGTCCAGCAGCGGCGCGGGCTTGAATGTGTTCAGCAAGTCTTCGGCGATGGTTTCGATCAAGGCTTTGGGGTGGCCTTCTTTACCAAAGCCGGTCAGTTGTGGCGTGGTAGCGTCGCGCCAACCTTGAAAGCGTTCAGTCGCTTGGGTGTTGAAGGCGGTGAATTCAGCGTGGCGGAATATGGCTGGTTTGACTTCGGCCAGCGGCAGCGTCAGTTGCGCATAACCTGGGCGCAGTGATGCAAACAAGCTGGCGCGGACGCCGGGCAGCACTTGCCAGTAGTCGGCCAGCGCATCCAGGTCGCGTTCGGGGATGCCGCCGTTGAGGTGGCCGTTGATGTCCTGAATATCTTCCGGCTCACTGCTGTCGATGTAGCGCGGCAGGTTAAGGTTGAAGTCGTTTTTCGGATCGGCGATTTCATCGAACGCCACCATGCGGGCGTAGCGCGGCACGTCGGCTTGCTTGCTGAAGGTGTCGACAATTTTGTGGATGTCCTGCTCGCGCAGGCGGTTTTTGTTGCTGTCCTTGATGTAGCCCTTGCTGGCGTCGATCATGAACACGCCTTTGCGGGCGGGAGCGTTTTCCTTGTCGATGACCAGAATACAGGCCGGGATGCCGGTACCGTAAAACAGGTTGGCCGGCAGGCCGATGATGCCTTTCAAATAGCCGGAGCGCACCAGTTGCTGGCGAATCACCGCTTCGGCATTGCCGCGAAACAGCACGCCGTGCGGCAGAATGCAGGCGGCTTTGCCGTTGGCTTTCAGGCTGCGGATGATGTGCAGCAGATAGGCGTAGTCGCCTTGTTTGGCCGGCGGCTCGCCCCAAACAAAGCGCTGGTAAGCATCGTCGCCCGGCGTCAGGCCGGTGCTCCAGGTCTTGTCGGAAAACGGCGGATTGGCGACCACGTAATCGTAAGTGCGCAGGTTTTCGCCGTCTTTGAACTTGGGCGAGGCCAGCGTGTTGCCGGACAGGATGGTGGCGGTCGGGAAGTCGTGCAAGATCATGTTCATCCTCGCCAGACCGGCGGTGGTGACATCCTTTTCCTGGCCTTCCAGATTAATTGGTGGTTTCCCAGCTTCGGCGGCGACTTTCAGCAGCAACGAGCCGGAGCCGCAGGTCGGATCGTAAGCAGTAGTACGGGCATTGGTATTGTCTGGAGAAATGCCGACCACTTTGGCGATGACCCGGCTGACTTCAGATGGCGTATAAAACTGGCCTTTGCTCTTGCCGCTTTCGGTGGCGAAGTGGCGCATCAGGTATTCGTAAGCGTCGCCGAGAATGTCGTCGTGCTCGGCGCGGTTCTTGGAGAAATCCAGCTCGGGCTTTTGGAAGATACCGATCAGGTTGGAGAGCTTCTCCACCATGTCCTTGCCTTCACCGAGTTTGTTGGGGTCGTTGAAGTCCGGGAAGTCACTTTTCGATAAGCGGGCGTTGGCATTGACCAAGGGGCCGATGATCTGGGTGTTGATCTTGTCACCGATGTCGGATTTGCCTTTGAGGGCAATCATGTCCTTGAAACTGGCGCCGGGCGGAATCACCACCGGCGGCGCAAAGTCGTCGCTGTCGGCGTATTTGTCGGTAATGTATTTGATGAACAGCATGAACAGGACATAGTCCTTGTACTGACTGGCGTCCATGCCGCCACGCAATTGGTCGCACGAGGCCCAAAGGGAGGAATAGAGATCGGATTTTTTGATGGCCATTGATGAGTATTTATAACTACTATGGTTTGCTCGTTAGCTTTAAAGCATTGCACCAAGATTTAGGAAGCACGATTGTTTTTCCATAAATAAGCTAATTGTCCCAAGCTTGCTTGCCCGATCATGTGGCCCTGTTAGTGACCTCAATATTGGATTAGAAAAATCCAGCAATATAAAATTTTCTTTAACCCATAAAAAACGGGGCCTTAGCCCCGTTCTTAATCTTAGGTGGTGGAGGTGGGGGGAATTGAACCCCCGTCCTGGTTACGAATACCGTAGCCTTCGACACCATGCGTCCTTTTATGCGTCCTTTTAATTTTCACAAAAGGGTGAAGAAAATATTATCGTTGACATCCCTCATGAATTGTGTGCTGGATTCTTGAATGTAAATCATGTTCCGGTAAAGGGAATTGAACTCTGCTAAAGTTTTACCATTCAAAAACAATGCCAAGTTATTTTCGAAAGATCGTAGTGGCTCAACACCGCCATTGACAGTCTCCCAAAACACCAGGTCTGAGAAAATGTGTCGAGGCATTGCCGATAGCAGCTTGATCGCTTTTTTATTTATGGGTTTGGATTTTAGCTTGAACCAGGTTAGATCAATGATCTCACTTGGCTTAATATCGGTAACCACGGTAAGCGTGATCGCCGACTGTGTCGGGAGGTTGAATTTAGATAAAGCCTCTAAGAGCTCAATGTCGGTGATTGGCTGAAGCCAGATGTTTGATGTGTGGGTCATCGTGAGCAATTCTCTTTATTGAAGAACTTATCACGATGATGGGGTTTAGTGCAAAACTGCGTTTATGTGGTGATTGCTTCTCTGATTTTGTCAAGGTAGTGATCTGTCCGGTTGATTAGGTCACCTTCTGGAATGTGTCTTCTCAAAAGTCTAATTACCTTGTGCTCGGCTTCGGTGATGGGCTCACCAATGATCTCCAAGATAGCCTCGTATTCCTTTGGCTTGTAACTTCTCATTACGAAGTCAAAAAACTCCACTCTGTCTATGTCAAGAGCCTGGGCCAACTTAGGAATCTTCTCTATGGGCACCTTAGTCATACCCTGTTTGATCATTGTGATGATATTGGGGGTATTAAAGCCGCATATTTCGGCAATTTCTTTTTGGCTGTATTTGCTGCGGTTGACGTGCTTTTCTACAAACGCAGCCACCTTAGCTTTAGCCTCTTTGCTAACATCGTTCATTTTTATAATCCTCTATTAATCATTTGGTTACAGCCCGAATGTGTGGTCTATTAATGCTGGTAAACCTGACTGCATTCTAATTCACGAATGAGTTACTTTACAAGTGGTAATATTTTTAGAATCAGCGTAAAAAGTGTGGTATTCGCGGGTGCGCCACTAGCATCAACAAAAAAATAATGTATTGCCCATCCAAGCGATTCTTTTTTAAAATAATCACCATAAAATAATCACTGACTTACTTTGCTATCCACAAAGTGAGCCGGTAAGATTATGCTTTTAACGCTAACAGTGGAAAATGAAATGAAAATTAAGGACGTAAGTGTTTCGCAATCAAATATAGGCGAAATCTCAAATATTATTGCGAATTGCGAATTGGTTAAAACTATCGATGGTGACGATCACGTCATCAATATTTGGGAGTCCGGCGATGGTGGGTTGAATGTGTCGATACAAGGAACGGGCGATCAGGTGACATTGTTGGCTATGTGATGAACCGAAAGATACCCTGCCCCGGCGGGGTATAATTTGTTTTATCGAGAGATACTTAAGAGGAGCTAATTATGATAAACCGCGATGTCGAAACCCTTCGCCAGAGCATTCGGGCGATAACCCAAATTCTCACCGAGAGTAACGTAAAGGTCACACAAAGAGGGGTTGACGCTTATACCAAGTGTAACGCCAGAACCGGTGTGATAGAGGAGATAAACCTCCCCTATCTGCCCGATGATGCCAGTGAGCAGTTGATTCAAGCCGTTCAGGGCTATTTGGATCACGAAGTCGGTCATGCCTTATTCACTGATTTTTCCGTTATAAAGTCAGTCACCGATGACTCAACCAAAAGTCTGCATAATATCGTCGAAGACGCCTTCGTTGAGCGCAAGATGGCTGAGAAGTTTAGAGGCTGCGCTTATAACCTGGGCAATGTTTCGGCTTTCTACCGGGAAAAATACCTCGACAAATTGATTGCCGATGGCGACTCCGACATGATCAAAAGAGGATTAGCTGTTGCCGGTATCCGCGCACTATCAGGTCAGCAATCATTTATCGATTACATGGACGACAAGTGGCATCACCTCGGTGACTTCAAGAAAAAGATCGAGCCGCTATCGGCCAAGCTGTCAACCACACAAAGCACCAAAGATTGTTTGGAGATGGCCAAGCAAATCAAAAAGATTCTGCACGGCGACACACCACCGGCACAGCCCGGCCCACCACAGCCCGATGACGAAAGTGATGACGGCGAAGGCGAACCGGATGAATCCGGCACGGAAACCCAACCCTCTAGTCAACCCGATGCCGAGGATGAAAGCGAAAATGATGAGCAAGAAAATGAACCACAGAGCGCTGAAGAAGAGGATGAAGACGAAAATGCTGAGTCTGAGGAGCCCGAAGATGAATCTGAGGGTGCGGAGAATGAGGAAGATGGCGACTCCGCTGACGAGGAAGAAAGTGAATCGGATGAGAATGAGGGGGAATCTGATTCATCTGAAGGAGACAACGATGATGGTGATTCATCTGAAGGCCATGATGAAGATGGTCAGAGTGACGATGAATCCGGTGAGGATGACGAATCCGGTAATCAGGGTGAAGCTGATGAGGGGGAGGGTGAGAGCTCAGTAAACCCAGAAGAGGAAGAGGAAGAGGAAGAGGAAGAGGAGGAATCCGGAACATCAATGGCAGATATTGTTGCCGGCGGTCTCAATGGCAATCTCGGCACTTGTTTGGCTGAGTCGGTCGCTGAAACGGCGAAGTCATCAGACTACCTGATCTACACTGACGAGTTTGATAAAATTGGGCCGTATGAGGATATTGATTTTGGGCGATTGGCGAACGACAGAGAAGTCTCGACCTTTGAGGATGCCGTTCAGCACATGATGGCGCCGATTGAAAAGGACATCGAGCGCGCGGTTTGCGCTAAATCAGCATCCACACATACTGGCGGATTCCGTAGTGGTAAATTACACGCGGCCGCCCTATCCCGCTTGAAGTTTGGCGATGATAGAGTGTTTCGCCGCAAGCAAATCAACACCACTAAAGATGTGGATGTGGAATTAGTGATTGACTGTAGTGGCTCAATGAGTCACGGCAAGATCGCTTTGGCAGCAACAGCGGCATTCACTCTTTCAACAGTGTTGGAGAGGCTCGGCATAAATAACGAGGTTATTGGCTTCACTACCGCAGAATCGCCGTATGGCGTTTATGAAAAGATGCGAGAGGATGAGCGCAATCTGGGCGTAAGATACGCCAGGTATCGCAAAATTGTCATGCCTATATTCAAGCGCTTTGGTGAGAAGATGACAATGACCGTGAAGAAGCGCTTAGCCTCGGTTGCCGGCGACAACGGCGAAATGGGCGACAATCTTGATGGCGAGTCGGTCATGATCGCGGCAAAGCGATTAATGGCTCAAAAGGGTAAAGGCAAGATTATGATCGTGTTATCCGACGGCATGCCCGCCTCTTACGGTAATGCCGATCTAAATCACCATCTCAGAGAGACTGTGAGGCAGATTGAGGCTTCAGGTATTAATGTTGTGGGAATCGGCATCAACAGTAAAGCGGTTGAGTCCTTCTATAGCAAGTTTATTCTTGTAGAGGACATCAGCCAATTACCAACCGTCGTCGCGAGGCAGTTAAAGCAAATGTTATTGGCGGGTGCAAAGTAACTAAGTGGTGACTATAATACCCTCTGAATCTCTTGTATCATATGTTTTTAGAGATTCAGAGCAAACCCATTCAACGATCTTAAGAGGATTAATATGACCCAAACTGCCGAAAAAGAACAACCTGTTGCCAATAAGAAAATCGCATGCCAAATCTGCGGTGCGCTGATTCACTCTGTCCAAATTCATATTCGCGATGAGCACCCAGATTACACGGTCGACCAATACAAGGAAGACTTCCCCGACTCACCTTTGCTGAGTGAGGCGATGGAGGCGAAGGTTCGTCAAAACCGCGAAGAGAAAAGCAAGATTGGCCACATCAATTCGGCCAATGTCATTCCGATGACCGCCAACTCCGGATTGGAAACTCAGCAGTCGCTCAGCAGCGTATTTAAGTTGGGTAGCACCAAAGCGGCGCTAAATGGTAATGGCGACCCCATTATGATCACCGTCTTCGCCCGGTCAAAAGGCAGTGACGAAATCATGATTCCTGATATTGATGAAAACTTCGTTTTTGACATCGACATCCTGAAAAACATCCTGCTGGGTTTCGCCATCAACCGCCCTATTCTGCTGTGGGGTCACGCCGGCACCGGTAAGTCATCCTTATTTGAGCAGGTTTGCGCGAGAACCAATCGCCCGCTTATTCGGGTTCAGCATACCATCGGCACCGAAGAGTCTCACATCGTGGGTCAATGGACGGTGCGTGACGGCGCGACAGTATTTGAACTGGGGCCGTTAGCAGTAGCGATGAAAGAAGGTCACATTTATATGGCCGACGAATACGACTTCGGCATGCCAAGTGTGCTTGCGGTCTATCAGTCTGTGCTGGAAGGTAAGTCACTGGTTATTAAAGAGGCAGACGCCGCTAATCGCGTCATTCGCCCTCACCCCAACTTCCGCTTTGTCGCAACCGGTAACACCAACGGTATTCGTTTTGATTTATTGGTGGTCGACTATCTTGATTTGATGGCTCCTGACCACCGCACCAATGACTCTATCGAAAACTCGAAAAACATCTATGTTGGTGTTAGAGCCATTGGCCAAGAGGAAGATATGGCGGTGTTGTCGGCTATGGGCCAATGTCGGGAATTTACGGAATGGATCATCGCGACTTTGAGGCATGCGGTATTAGCGCAGGTATCGCCTCCAATTTATGTGACGCACTGACGAATAGCGAAAGAGTTCAGATCGAAGACTGGCGATTCCTTGCCGCATTCTCAATCCCGAACGTCGGCAAAGGTGGCTGTGAAAAGCTACTCAAGCATCACCGGATTGAAGATGTGTTCGGCCTCACGGTGGATGACATCGTGCAGATCGATGGCTTTGCTGAGAAAACCGCCAAGAGTCTCGTAAATTCGCTCGCTAAGGTTAAGTCACAGGTTACTGCACTCATGCCCCGCTTTAATCTCAAACGGACAACAGGCGCGGCCAGCGTCGGTAATTCGGCTATTTCCAGCAAGACTATTGTGTTCACCGGCTCAATGCAGCGCAGCAAACGCGAGGATATGGAGAAACAAGCAAAGGCATTGGGCGCAAAAGTCGGCAGCTCGGTGTCGGCTAAAACCGATTACTTGGTGGTGGGTGCGAACGTCGGCGCGAATAAAACACAGGCGGCCGGCAAATTCGGCACCACGATATTAACTGAAGACGAATATCTGGCGCTGATTGCATAATGCTTCAATATAAGACCATCGAGCGGTTTGCTCATGAATCGGGTTATACTCCAAAAGCCATTCGCAATAAAATAGATCGCGGCGATTGGCTTGAGGGCTCGCTGTGGGTAAAGGCGCCCGATGGTCGTGTATTAATTAGTGTTATCGGTTACAACTTATGGGTAGAGAAGGTAATGGTGTCCGGCAAGTCTCGAACACCAGCATTCAAATCGAATTCCTCTACAGAGGCGAAAGGTGTCGGGAGAGAATCAGATTCAACCCCAGCACCACTCCAATTGATGTAGCGTTAAAAAAGGCCGAGCTTCACCGAGTAGCGATTACTCACGCCATTGCCGCTGGCACATTTGATTACGCAGTAACCTTCCCCGGCAGTAAGCAATTTCAAAAAATAGAAACCTCATCCGATCTAACGGTAGACCAGTGGTTAAAAACCTGTCTCGATGAAAAAGAGGCACATTTAAAATCATCCAGTTTCGACAGCTACGTTAAATACACCAAACAATTAACTGCCGCGTTCGGCCATATTAAATTGGCAGATCTTCGCAAAGAGCATGTGCGCGATTGGTGTAAATCAAAAAAAGCCAGCAACAAAACCATCTCCAATATCATCTCGCCGCTCAGGTCGGCACTTCAATCTGCTTGCGAATTGGATTTAATCCCAATTAATCCTCTGGCTAATTTTAAATTCAAGCGAACAGAGGCTCCAAGTGAGGATAAAGAATTAGACCCCTTTACCGTAGAAGAAGAGAGTTTGATTCTAGCGAACTGTAGCGGCCATATTCACAACTTTATTCAGTTTGCATTTTGGACCGGGATGAGAACGTCAGAGATGGTAGCACTTACTTGGGAGGATATTGATTTCAAGGGTATGAGAATTCATATCAAGCGCGCCAAGACTCAAAAAGCCACCATCGCTGAAACAACCAAGACCTACTCCGGAAAAAGGATCGTTCGTCTACTCGGGCCAGCTCACGATGCGTTGGTGGAACAAAGAAAGCTCTCTGGGCCAAAAGGCATCATATTTCTCAACCCATATGATGATCGTCCGTGGAAAGGTGACCAACCAATCAGACGAGCCTTTATTTTAATCTGCCGAGATGCGGAGGTGAGATACCGGCGCCCCTATCAAACCAGACACACATTTGCATCAAGAATGTTGTCGGCCGGCGAGTCTTTAAGATGGCTGTCGCATCACTTAGGTCACTCAACGATCACTCAAACGGAAAAGGCTTATGCGAAGTATATCGAGGGAACTCATCCGGATGCCGGTGAAAAAGGTGTCGATCTGTTTAAAGGGACGTAAGAAAAATGCGTCCTTTTATGCGTCCTTTTCTACCCCAAATACGTCCTTTTAATGGGTATTTCAGAGGGTTTCCAGGGTAGCTAAAAGGACGCTAGGCCCCGGAAACCGTGATTTTCTTGGTGGAGGTGGGGGGAATTGAACCCCCGTCCGCAAGCACTCCGCCACAAGCTCTACATGCTTATCCCGCGCTTTTGATTTAACTGTTGACTACCCGTCGGGCCAAGAGGATCAACAGCGATTTCGATTGGATTTAGCGCTTTAGGCTCCGAACTAAGCCCTGGCGCGATCTTATGTAATATGATCCCTGAGCGCCCCCCGAAGGAGACTCCAGACGCATAAGTACATCTGGTCAGAGAAGTGGTGCAGGTTTTAAGCTGCTAAGGCCACTGAGTAGTTTTCGTCGTTTGCGAATACTTGTTTTCAGTAGGTTTTACGAGCTGTACTGTGCTCGGCATGCACCTGAGGTTTTGCTACCCACGTCGAAGCCATGTCACCCCCAAGAAGTTATATCTTATCAAATCGATAAAATAATTGTCATTAAGATGGGTTTGAAATCAACGATTTCAAGTTATTCCAAAAAATAACCGCAGGGCAAAGCCTCTTGTTTTTGCAAGAGCGCACCACCATTTTTCAGGCATATTCACTTGACGGGTTTTATTTAAGATTGTCGCACTCCAGGCAATCCGCTATAAAACCGTTATCAACTCGGGCCTTAAGCAGCGTTCGCCTAGAGTTCGTCGGAAGGCAGCCCACCGTGGGCTTCGACAAGTTCCGCCAGAACAGTATGTCTGCGGTAAATTAGAGCCGGGCGGCAGTTAGATTTAGCTTGGTCAACGTCGGTCACAGGAGGCATGACGTGCAATACAAAGACTATTATCAAATTCTCGGCGTCAATCGCGACGCGGTGCTTGCGGACATCAAAAAAGCCTACCGCAAACTGGCGCGCAAATATCATCCGGACATTTCCAAGGAAGCGGATGCCGAGTCGCACATGAAAGAGATCAACGAAGCCTACGCGGTGCTCTCTGATACGGAAAAACGCGCAGCTTACGACCAACTCGGACGCGGTTATCGGCCCGGCCAGGAGTTCCATCCCCCGCCCAATTGGGATGCCGGCTTCGAGTTTTCCAGCACCGACACTGCCGATTTCGGCGACTTTTTCAGCGAATTATTCGGCAAGATGGGCGCCGGCCGAGCTCGCGGCGGACCCTTTGAGGGCCAAGCCGGCTTTCATGCCCAAGGCGAAGATCACCACGCCAAAGTGCTGCTGGATATAGCCGACGCTTTTAACGGCGCGGCCCGGCAAATCAGCTTGCGCGTGCCGCGCATGGATGCCGGCGGCCATGTAGTGTTGGACACCCGCACCTTGAATGTGAAAATCCCCAAGGGCGTGTACGAGGGACAGATTATCCGCTTAGCCGGCCAGGGCGCGCCGGGCATGGGCAACGGCAAATCTGGCGACTTACTGCTGGAGGTGCATTTCAATCCGCATCCGCGTTTACGGGTGGACGGCAGCAATCTGCATATGAGCTTGCCGGTCACACCTTGGGAAGCGGCGCTTGGCGCGATGGTGCCAGTGAATTTATTCGATACCGGCCTGAAAGTGCGTATCCCGGAAGGCACGCAAAGCGGCCAGCAACTGCGGCTGCGCGGCAAGGGCATACCCAGCACGACACCCGGCGATTTGCTGTTGGATATTCAGGTGGTATTGCCGCCGGCCAACACGGCCAAAGCTAAAGCACTTTACGAAACCATGGCGCGCGAACTGGCTTTCGACCCGCGCACAAACCACAGGAGCTAAAGCATGTCATCAGCCGAGAACTTGATCGACGCCGTTCTGGAAGACAGCGGCCTGACTTTGCAGCAACTGGCGGCCATCTGCGCAGTAGAACCGGAATGGATTACCCGGCATATAGAAGAAGGCTGGCTCAATCCGCTGCCGCAACAGCAAAGCGAATGGCGTTTTTCCAGCGCCCACTTGGTGCGGGTGCGGCGTATCGTTAGCCTGGAACGCAATTTCGAAGCCTTGCCTGAGCTAGCGGCACTGGTCGCGGACATGCAAGAAGAAATTGACGACTTACGCCGCCGATTACGCCGGGCAGGCCTGGAGTAACCATGCAAACTATCGAATGGCATCGCCACAGTTGGCTCAACCGCCTGCAGACATTACTTTTAATGTTGGCGCTACTGGTAATCTGCACCTTGGCCGGCAGCCTGTTGTTCGGCGAAGAAGGTATCTGGATTGCGTTGGCGACCGGCGCGATTGCGCTGATCTTCGAACCGGCGGCAGCCTGGCGCTTGACGCTAAGTCTTTACCGGGCGAGGCCTATCCATCCGCAAGAAGCGCCGGCGCTGTGGCAAATGCTGCAGGTACTGACCGAACGCGCCGAACTGCCGAGCGTTCCGGCGCCGTATTACATTCCCAGCCCGCTTATCAATGCCTTTGCGGTCGGCAGCCGCCAACAATCGGCCATTGCGTTGACCGACGGTTTATTCAAACAACTTAACTCGCGGGAACTGGCCGGCGTGTTGGCGCACGAAATGGCGCATATTGCCAATAACGATTTGCGGGTGATGGGCTTGGCCGATGCGATTAGCCGGATTACCGCTTTATTCGCCGCCACCGGACAGTTGTTTTTGTTGCTGTCCATCCCTTTGCTGCTGTTCGGTGAGATCAGTTTTCAAATCAATTGGCCGGGTTTGTTGCTGCTGTTGTTTTCGCCGCATGTGGCCTTATTGATGCAGCTGGGCTTATCACGCATCCGCGAATACGATGCCGACCTGAATGCGGCGGCGCTGACCGGCGACCCCTTGGGTTTGGCGACAGCCTTGGCGCATATCGAACGAGTCAGTGGCGGCTGGAAGTCGATACTGCTACCGGGCTGGGGCAATCCGGAGCCTTCTTGGCTGCGCACTCATCCGCCCACCGCTGAACGGGTACGCCGCCTGCAAGCCTTAAGCCCCAGCCGGCCGCAAACGCTTTGGCACGAACCGTTCATCGCTCCGAGTTTCGGTAACCGGGTGGTTGTTCGGCCAGTTCGTTGGCGCATCGGCGGTTTGTGGCGATAGTTGGTTAATTTTTAGGGGCGAATAGATTCGCCGAAACCTATATTTCGAGAACACCATATGAGTGAATCCCTACATTTAGTCTGCCCAGATTGCCTGGCTGTCAACCGCTTACCGGCCACCCGTTTGTCGCAAAATCCAAAATGCGGGCAATGCCATCAAGCCTTATTCAGCAGCCATCCGTTGGCGCTGACTGCGAAAAGTTTTGAAACTCATTTAGTGCGAAACGACATTCCGCTGCTGGTGGATTTCTGGGCGGATTGGTGCGGCCCCTGCAAAATGATGGCGCCGGCTTTTGCCCAAGCAGCGCAAGCGTTGGAACCGCGCGTGCGTTTGGGCAAAGTCGACACCGAAGCCGAGCAACAGCTCAGCGCCCGACACAATATTCGCAGCATTCCGACGCTGATTTTATTTAAGAGCGGCCAAGAGTTGGCCAGACAGTCCGGCGCCTTGAGCGCACCGGACATCGTGCGCTGGGCGAATAGCCGGCTATAAGGGTTTTCGGATGTGCTATCGCAGCAGTCAACGCCCAAGGGGAAGCACTACCGCATTTTCAGTAGCGGCGGTAACGATATGGAGAACTTTTGCCTGGCGACATCGCCAATCACGCCGGTATAACTGCGCTGTAGATACAAATCCACACCGCACACCCGAGCGATCATCGAGCAGCGGCCGCTGAGCGCAAACTGCTCGCCCTGCAGGCGATAAATTAACGGTACGCAGTCGTTGCGCAGTATCGGCCCGGCGACGATGAAATCAATGCGCTGATCGAACATTTCGTATTCAAGGCTTTCCGGCAACAGCGCCAGCTCCGCCAACAACACCTTGTCGTCATCGCCGATAGTGCCGTAAATACTGCAAAGGCACTGGCGCAAATCCATCAGTAATAGGTCGGCCAGTTTTGGCGCATTGAGCCGACCGGACTGCTGCCCGGCCAGTTTTTCCAGTCCGTGTATCTGTCTCATAAGCTTTGCCGATAGCGTCGATGGGGGTTTGCCTTTAAAATAGCGGGCTTACACTCCACAGCAAACATGGCCGTGCGCCCCGGATAATTGATGACCGATTATAAATTAACCCATCTGAAACAGCTCGAAGCAGAAAGCATCCATATCATTCGCGAAGTGGCGGCGGAATTTGAAAAGCCGGTCATGCTGTATTCCATCGGCAAGGACTCCGCGGTCATGCTGCATCTGACCCGCAAGGCATTCTTCCCCGGCAAACCGCCCTTCCCCTTATTGCATGTCGATACCACCTGGAAATTCCGGGAAATGATCGAGTTTCGTAACAACATGGCGAAAGATCTGGGTTGGGATTTAATCGTGCATATCAACGAAGAAGGCGTCGCCCAGGGCATAGGCCCGTTCACGCACGGCAGTAAAAAACATACCGACGTGATGAAAACCGATGCGCTGAAACAAGCCTTGAACAAATACCAGTTCGACGCGGCCTTCGGCGGTGCGCGCCGCGACGAGGAAAAATCCCGGGCCAAGGAACGTGTCTATTCATTCCGCGATAAAAACCACCGTTGGGACCCGAAAAACCAACGCCCGGAACTCTGGAACATTTATAACGGCAAAGTCGATAAAGGCGAGTCCATCCGCGTGTTCCCGCTATCCAACTGGACCGAGCTGGACATCTGGCAATACATTCACTTGGAAAACATCCCCATCGTGCCGCTGTATTTTGCCAAAGAACGGCCAGTGGTCGAAAAAGACGGCATGCTGATTATGGTCGACGACGACAGAATGCCGATTGGCCCCAACGACAAAGTCGAAATGAAAATGGTGCGTTTCCGCACCTTGGGTTGCTACCCCTTGACCGGCGCGGTTGAATCCACCGCCACCACCTTGCCGGAAATCATCCAGGAAATGTTGTTGACTACTACCTCCGAGCGCCAAGGGCGCTTGATCGACCATGACCAGGCTGGATCTATGGAACAGAAGAAACGTGAAGGTTACTTCTAAACGCTGGCACGGTTAGCGAATGAGGAAACACGAATAGTGAAGAAATTCTTGTGCTTGTTTATCCTGTTTAACTCCGCGGAAAGCTTGGCCGGTGTTTATAAATGTACCGATGCTAAAGGTCATGTAGTCTATTCCGATACCGCTTGCGATCACAAAGCGGATCGCAAGACACCGGATTTAAAACCGCTTGCGGAAATGAAAGCAGAACAGCCGCTTTCCTCAAAACTAACCGACAAAGTTAAAGGCCTTTCCGAAAGTGCCCCGAAACCAGAGCCTAACAATCCAGCAGCCGGCTCCGCAGAACGCAATGCCCAAAACTTCGTTTGCGATGGGCGCGTCTATTGTTCGCAAATGAGATCGTGCGAAGAGGCGACATACTTCATCAATAACTGCCCTGACACCAAAATGGATGGCAACAATGACGGTGTTCCCTGCGAAAAGCAGTGGTGTCGATAAGTCTTTTTACAGGTGACTCATGCAATTACATGAAGAAATACAAGAACACCTTGTGAGACTGGAGCCCCGTCTGCAAGCCGAGGTATTGGATTTCGTCTTGTTTTTGGAACAAAAACAACAGCAATCGTTACCCGATACAGTAATTAATGATGAAGAGGCCTTAAAGATTCATCAACAAATGATGGATCAATATGCCGATGCCTTTGCCAAATTAGCGCAGTAAAATGCCCGAACTGTTTTTTATCTCGAAAACCTTGGCATTGACGATACATCGGCAACAGATAGAACACTTCGGCGGCACACTGGGCATCAGAGATGAAGCCTTGCTGGAATCGGCGCTAGGCGCAGCCCGGCAAACCTGGCACTACAGCGGCGACATTTTTCAAACCGCCGCTCAATACTGCTATTCGCTGGCCAATAACCATCCGTTTCTGGACGGTAACAAGCGAGTCGCTGCGGCCTGTATGCTGGTTTTTCTGACGGCCAATCGCAAGCAGCCGGCCATGGACAATCCCCAGCTCTACGAGTGGGTGATCAGTGTAGCAACCCGGCAATTGAGTCGTGACGAACTAGCCGAATTATTAAAACAACATTGCAAGTAAGCGCTTTAACAGCGCGGCACCTTTTATTACAAATAAGGCATTTAGGAACCCCATGTCCCACCAATCCGACCTCATCAGCACCGACATCAACGCCTATCTGGCGCAACACGAACGCAAGGAATTACTGCGGTTTTTAACCTGCGGTAACGTCGACGACGGCAAAAGCACCTTGATCGGCCGCTTGTTGCACGACTCGAAAATGATTTACGAAGACCAGTTGGCCGCCGTGCAGGCCGACAGCGTCAAGTCCGGCACCACCGGCGCCGGCAAGATTGACTTGGCCTTGCTGGTCGACGGCTTGCAAGCCGAGCGCGAGCAAGGCATCACCATCGACGTGGCCTATCGTTATTTCTCCACTTCGACGCGCAAATTCATCATCGCCGACACCCCGGGCCACGAGCAATACACCCGCAACATGGCCACCGGCGCTTCGACTTGCGATTTGGCGGTGATTTTGATCGACGCCCGCTACGGCGTGCAAACCCAAACCAAGCGCCATAGCTTCATCGCCTCCTTACTGGGTTTGAAACATATTATCGTCGCTATCAACAAGATGGACCTGGTCGGTTACAGCGAAGAAACCTTCCGCAAGATTCAGGACGATTATCTGGCGTTCATCAAATCACTGGATCTACACGACGTGCATTTCATTCCGATGTCTGCATTGGACGGCGATAACGTAGTCAACCCCAGCGCCAACATGCCCTGGTTCACCGGCATGCCGATGATGGAGTTGCTGAATAGCATAGAAATCGCCAGCGACCACAACTTCGCCGACGCCCGTTTCCCGGTGCAATACGTCAACCGCCCCAACCTGGATTTCCGCGGCTTTTGCGGCACCGTCGCATCCGGCGTATTTCATAAAGGCGATGCCATTACTGCGCTGCCGTCCGGCAAAACCAGCAAGATCAAATCCATCGTCACCTTCGATGGCGAGTTGGACGAAGCGTTTGCGGCCATGGCGGTCACGTTGACACTTGAAGATGAAATAGACGTTAGCCGCGGCGACATCATCCTGGGCCAGCAACAAGCCGCGCCCAGCATCGCCGACAAATTCAAAGCCACTATCGTCTGGATGACCGAGCAAGCCATGGTACCCGGCCGGCAGTACGTCATCAAACTGGCAACGCGCAGTGTGTCCGGCTCGGTGTCGATGATTCACCACCGTATCGACGTTAACACGCTGGAACACCACGATGCCATGGAGTTGAAACTCAACGAAATCGGCTCCTGCACCGTTGCGGTCAATGCGCCAGTGGTGTTCGATCCGTATAAACGCAACAAAACTACCGGCTCCTTCATCGTCATAGACCGCTTGACCAACGTCACGGTCGGCGCCGGCATGATCACCGGCGACGCCAGCGCGGAAGACTGGTCGCCGGTGTCCGCGGCAGAGCGGGCGATACGCTTCAGCCAAACCGCCAGCATCATCGCCTTGAGCGGCGCCAATGCCCAACAAGCAGCTTATCAGCTGGAACGCAAACTGTTTGATACCGGCCACGCCACCACGGTATTGGAACAAGCGAACGATGCGCTGGCTACCGCGATCAAAAACGCTGGTTTATTATGCCTGTGCCTGGACGAAAAACCGGCTGTGGCCGATCTAAGTTTCGATTGCGATCAATACAGCGTCGATGACATCTACGTTGCGTTGAAAAATCGGGAAGTGATTCGCTAGTGATGTATTCGCCAAGCTCTGGTCTTGGCGATATTTAGAACGGGCGGCGAATAGCCGCCGCCCGTTTTGCTGTCGATTAGTTCAACAAATCCAGCGCTTTTGCCGCGGCTTTTTGTTTGGCTTTGCCTTTCGCGGCTTTGACCGCTTCGCCGGTTGATTTGGGCGCCGCGTCGACCTTACCTTTCAACTGTTTTGCCGTTTCCTTACCAGCCTTCAGGGTTTCGGCGCCTTGCTTAACCTCGGACGGCACAGCTTGTTCCAGTTTTTGTTGGGCAGCGTCTTTAACGGCTTCTTGGGCCTGGCTTTTCAACTGGCCCGGTGCATTTTCCGCGCCTTGCTTGACTTCCTGGGCACGCTGCAATGCTTCGTCGGCCTGCTCCGCACGCTGCACAGCGCCTGGGGCAACGGCTGTCGCGGTATCTTTCGCCGCTTGTTTGGCCACGCCTTCCAATACCGCCGACTGCGCAAACGCGGCGCCGGAAACCAAGACTAAAGAACTGAATAAAATCGCTTTATGTTGCATGGTGTTACCCTCGTACTTCGTTGTTATCGAGATTAGACAATACTACAAGGAAACTTAACGGCGGATTAACCGCTAGCCGGCAATCCGTTTTAACGTCGAAGCCACCAACTCTTCCGCGCGCGCCATAGCGTCGGCCTCGGCGTAGCAACGCAATTCCGGCGCATTGCCGGAGGGACGCAGATGCACGATCTCGCCGTTGGCGAAGGTCAAGCGCAGGCCGTCCGTCGTATCGCGATTAACCGGAGCCCCAAGCGTGTCGCCCCATAGCCCGCGATAAGCGGTCTCATCGGCTTGCAATCGGTCCAGCAAGGCCCGACTATTGGCGACCGGAAACGCCTGGATGCGGTCACTGGCGGTGTAGCGTTGCGGTAAGCCTTGCAACAGCGCCGACAGTTTCAAACCTTGGGAACGCGCCATGGCTAACAAAGCCAGCGCCGGCAGCAGCGAATCGCGAGTCGGCAGTGGCGCCAGGGCTTTACCATTCACGGACAAGCCTTTACCGGCCAGGAAGCCACCGTTGGCCTCGAAGCCTGCCACGCCACCGCTTTGCACCTCTTCCATGCCGGCAATCACATAAGGCGAACCGATCCGGGTGCGGATTACCTGCTTGAACCAACCGGACGCTTCGATGGCGGTATTACAGCTCACCGGCGTCACCACCGTGTCGGCGCCCAGAAACTTGGCGCACAGCAAACCGACAATGTCGCCGCGCAGCCATTCGCCGGTCTCGTCGCCGATCAAGGGACGGTCGCCGTCGCCGTCGGTGGAGATCAAAGCATCCAATTTGTATTCGGCGGCCCAGTTGCGGCCGCGTTGCCGATCCGCCTCGCCGACGGCTTCGGTGTCGATAGGTACGAAGGTATCGGTGCGTTCCAATCCGACGACTTCGGCGCCCAATTCGGCCAAGATCTCCTTCAACAGGTCGCGAGCCGCGCTGGAATGCTCGTAAACGCCAACTCGCCAGCCGTTTAACAAATCCTTTCCAAACAAGCGAGTGTAACGTTGCTGAAATTGCGTCAACGCGGCTGGATTCACGGCCGGCAATTCGGCGGAAACGTTTTGCACATCCACCGTCGCACCGGTCATCGCCGCTTCGTCGGCTTTGCTGATCTCGCCATCGGCCCGATAAAACTTGATGCCATTACGATCAAACGGAATATGACTACCGGTGACCATGATCGCCGGCAGCCCGTTCGCCAACGCATACAAGGCCAGCGCAGGCGTCGGCAACACCCCGCAAAATTCCACTTCGCAACCCGCCTGGCGAATGCCGGCCACGCAAGCCTGGGCGATGTCCGGACTGGATGGCCTGAGATCCATGCCCAACGCAATTTTCTGGCCGGGCCGCGCCAAATTTAAAGCTTGGATAAACGCCAGTGTATAAGCGGCGCAGACTTCGCCGGTCATCTGACTAACCAGACCGCGCGCGCCACTGGTGCCGAACGCCACGCCGCTGTCGGCCATCATTTGTTGGATGTTGATTGTTGTCATGGGATATTGAGATAAGTTGAATTTAACGAATTTTTTGTGGTTGAGATAATTCTTCGAAATACGCCAGCAATTCATGCAGGCGAGTGCTCGGATTCATTTCGCCACTATCGAGTGCCTCGGTTAAGGCTTTTGGCGCGAAGTGTCTGGCTTCAGGAAGCCGGCTTTCCAGGCTCCGGAAAATATTTCGATCACTGCCTTTGTCATAATCCAAGAAATCGGGACAAGCGCGCAAGTCCTTGAGCAAAGAGTCAGGCGAATGCGGCTTTCGGCTGTATCCAAAATGCAGCAACAACCAAAACTCAAAACAGGGATAGGAAACAATCGCCTCGATCTTTGCCTGGCTTTTCGCTGCGTCCAACGCTTTTTCGAAGTTGGCGTGGGTATCGCGGTCTATCACGCAAAACACCCGGTCGAACTTGCCTTTTCTGCCAATCGCTTCATTGACAATGCTCAAGGGGTCGGTTTTACCGCAATGGCAGATTTCGACTTGTACCTTTACCCGAAAATACCCACTGGCATCTTCCAAATAGCACTTGCCCGATTTGCTGTCTTCGCAAATCACCAAGACAGTCGGTTGCGGTTTGAAACGCGGCTTGCTCCGATTAAAAGACGCGGCGTTACGAGACATTTTAACTTCGGCGAATTATCGGCAGAGCACGGTAGCGGCCTTCGTAATAGCGCTTTTCCAGATCCTCGCCTTCCCTACCCTCAAAATCGTGGATGGATCGGAGTTGGGTTGCGCCGTTGGCATCTCGCTCGGTTAGCCAGAATTGGTCGCGACGAAGTAATTTGGCATCCATCACGTGAGTGTCATGAGTGGTAAATATCAGTTGCCCTGGAGATTCGGCATGCAGATGTCTCGTTACCAGAGATGCGACAATCTCAGGGTGCAAACTCGTATCAAGCTCATCAACAATTAACGCTAATCCCTGTTTCGAAAAGCGGGTGAGAAATTGCCACGGCGTCCAGAAACCTATCAAATTTTTTGTCCCGTCGGACTCTTCCTCAAAATCAAATTCAGCATCGCCTAATGCCGTTCGGTGAGTTAATATCGTTTTTGTTTGGTTTCCATCCTGCGGTGGGTTTAACAAAGTACGCGGAAAATTAGCGACATCCGATTCAAACCCATCAAAACGAATAGCCGTGATTGGAACATCGACTTCTCGCAGAAATGAAGATAGAGCTGTTGCGAATTCACTATCTGTTTCGGCTCGTTGTTGTGTAATTTGGGCCAAAGCCGTTGAACTGTGGGTAAAGAAGACTGCCAATCCCCCCTGAAACCATAAAAATGGCATTCTAAGTTGCTTTAATTCTTCGCTACTATTGGCAACGGCTTGGGAAATAAACAATGTCTGGGGGCCAGTAGCTTTCCTCCATAGCTCATGCAAATCCGTTCCACCTTCTAACGCCGCGCCGAATCGATAAATATCACCCCCAGCTTCATGCTTTCTTTCGTATAAAAGGGTTTCTTTGCCTTCGGGAAACATAATCAGGCGTTCTTCAACAATGCGCTGTTGAGTTAATGCCAACTCAAATTGATAGCGCCGCTCAAAACAAATAAAGTGCAAATCAATTTTTGTTGGTTTATCGATTAATGCGGGATCAAACCGAAAAGGAACAACAGGAAGAGGCATCGGATGAGCAGTTGGCTGGCGAGAAGAAACATCACGAACAAGATCTAGCGCCTTAATTAAGTTACTTTTCCCTGAAGCATTGGGTCCATAAATAGCCGCCACCTTCAATAAGTCCGGCAGTTTCTCACCTTTGACTACCGGTTTGATCAGATTCTCACGTTTCCGCAATCTAGGCGCAGCAACCATCGAAAAGGTCTGCTTCTCACGGAAGGATCGAAAGTTACTGACGGAAAATTCAATTAACATGCAGAAATCTCGCAATTAGACAGCATTATTCGCTAAATAATATAGCCATTTATCGATTTAACTGCAGAAAATCTGTTATTAACATCAACTGCTCATGTAATGCTGACCAGTAACATCACTGTGGCACACACTGCATCCGCCGAATAAAATCCTGTAAGGTTTGCCCGGCGTCGTCGGTAAACACTTCGTCCAGCACCAGCGCCCGCGAGATACGGTCCAGCCGAAAATTACGAAAGTCGCCGCGCAGTTCGCACCAACCCACCAAGGTCCAGACGTTGCCCCAAAAATACAGGCCCAGCGGCCTGATACGCCGCTGGCTGAATGTGCCGTCGGCACGGCGGTAATCCATGCACAGCAAGCGCTTACCGTCCAGCGCCTTGCGGCAAATATCCATGGTCACATCCAAATCTTCGCGCGGCGAAAAACGTAGCGCGAATAATTTGCTGCGCTCCAGTTGCTCGCGCAATTCGGCCGGCACCACTGCCGTTACCTTGTCCAGCACCGACTGCGCGGAATGCCCCAGCTCCTTGCCGGCCCAGGTTTTCACCATCCGTGCGCCGATAACCAAGGCTTCCAGTTCGGCGGCACTGAACATAATGGGCGGTATATCCAGACTATGACGCAGCATATAGCCGACGCCGGCCTCGCCTTCGATAGGAATGCCGGACAGGCTTAACACCTGGATGTCTCGATAGATGGTGCGCTCGGATACTTCCAGACGTTCGGCGAGCGCCTTGGCGGTAACCAGCCTTCGGTTACGCAGGATTTGGACGATTTGAAATAGACGATCAGCGCGGCGCATTGGCAGAACGGGCAGTTAGGATTGAGACTGCCCGCTGTTTTAATTGCCGTTAAGCTTGGGAATACAGGCCAACCCGGTTACCTTCGCTGTCGAGTAGCATCGCAAAGTAACCACATTCGCCGTCGTGGATGGGGGTTTTCGGCATCAACACGCTGCCGCCGTTTGCTTCCACCTTGGCCAACGGCTCGTTCAAATCGGCACCGCCGTTGAAATACACCACCGCGCCGGTTGCGCTGGGTTGATAGTGTTCACCCAATATCAACATACCGCTAACCGCGCCTTCTTCAGCGTCGAAAATCGCCATTTCATAGCCGCTCATTTCTTCTTCCTTGAAAGACGCATTCAAAATGCTGCGGTAAAAACCCTGCGCGCGCGGCATATCGACGACGGGTAATTCAAACCAGGTTGCGACGTTGTTGATCATGATGTTGTCCTCGTTGTGGTTAAAAGAGCCGTCATCCTAAAACAGCCCTCCTGACAGCGTTATGTCAGCAATGTTTTGGGCCTTAGCGCCGACCACCCAATAACGATCCCAACACGCCGCGAATGATTTGCTTACCCACTTCCTGACCGATACTGCGGGCGGCACTTTTCGCGGCGGCTTCGAGTACGCTTTGCCCGCTGCTGCGGCCGCGCCGGGATTTGGTGGCGGCACCGACGCCGCCCAATAAAACTTCACCCCAATTGAAACCGGATCCGGAATCGCCGCTGTCGCTGGCAGATTCGGGCGGCGCGACTTTTTCCGCGCGGCCTTTCAGAATTTCGTAGGCCGATTCGCGATCTACCTGTTTTTCGTAATGGCCGGCGATGACGGAAGTATTGATCGATTCCTGCCGCTCGGCCTCGCTGACCGCACCGACATGGGAGCTTGGCGGCTTGATCATCGCCCGCTGCACCGGCAAAGGCGTACCTTTTTCATCCAGAAAGGATACCAAGGCTTCGCCCACACCCAGTTCGGTGATAGCCGTTTCGACATCCACGTCCGGATTGGCTCTAAAGGTTTCCGCCGCCGCTTTCACGGCTTTTTGATCGCGCGGGGTAAACGCCCGCAAGGCGTGTTGCACACGGTTGCCAAGTTGACCGAGAATCACGTCCGGAATATCCAGCGGGTTTTGACTGACAAAATACACGCCCACGCCCTTGGAACGAATCAAACGCACCACTTGTTCGATTTTTTGCAGCAACGCGGCCGGGGCGTCGTTGAACAGCAAATGCGCTTCGTCGAAGAAAAATACCAATTTAGGCTTGTCCAGATCGCCGGCTTCCGGCAGATTCTCGAATAACTCGGACAACAACCACAACAGCAAGGTGGCGTAGACGCGCGGCGAGTTATAGAGCGTGTCAGCCGCCAGAATATTGATCACGCCCCGGCCGCCGTCGGTTTGCAGAAAGTCGTTAAAATCCAACGCAGGCTCGCCAAACAGATCCTCGCCGCCTTCGTGTTCCAGTTGCAATAAGCCGCGCTGAATGGCGCCGACGCTGGCCGCCGAGATACTGCCGTATTCGCCGGACAACTCGGAGGCATTCTCGGAGGCGTATTGCAGCAAAGCCCGCAGGTCTTTCAAATCCAGCAGCAGCCAACCGTTGTCGTCGGCAATTTTAAAGGCTGCGGTGAGGACGCCGCTTTGCACCTCGTTCAAATCCAGCATCCGCGCCAGCAACAGCGGTCCCATTTCCGACACCGTCGAGCGCAAGGGATGGCCTTTTTTTCCCAACACGTCCCAGAACAGCGTCGGCATCGCCGCATAGTCAGCGGCTAACCCCAGCTCGGCCAGCCGCGCCTCGACTTTGGCATTGCCGCCCCCCGTCCTGCTGATGCCGGATAAATCGCCCTTCACATCCGCCATGAATACCGGCACGCCGATTTGCGAAAACGCCTCGGCCAGGGTTTGCAGGGTGATGGTTTTGCCGGTGCCGGTCGCGCCGGCGATCAAGCCGTGGCGGTTAGCCATGCTCGGTAGCAGACAAAGTTCGGCAGTCTGGGATTTGGCAATCAGCAAGGGTTCGGTCATGGGCGTTTCCTGAAAAAGCGACAAGGATAAAAAGGTCGCGCAACCATACCATGACCTGAATTGTTAGGTATAGGTTGGCATTATGTTCCGTCGCTGAAGCGGTTTTGTATCAGTGAAACAAAGGCCAGCCTCAGGCTTTCAGTACCGCCATCCATCAATGGGCAGAATACCTTTGTAATACATTTCTTCAAACCTTCACGGACCGGTAACTGTTTTGACTTAGACAATTCGTACGATTGCGCACCGACCGGAACTCTGCCAGGTCGCTGAGACAGAACTCACAGGAAGAAGCCTATAACTTTGTTTTTATTCGAGCTTATCTCGACCAAAGACGGGTAGCAGGTAGCTGGCAATGGACGCGGCAACGCATTAGACAAACCCCAAACATAATGCGGCCAGCAAACTTTAACCCGCTTCGATAAGCCGATAGGTAAAGCTATTGTGGCGGCTCGTTACCTTGTCTATTCATGAATTATTTAGAGATCCTATGAAAATCAAGACTTTGTTCCTGGCAAGCGCCGGGGTTATTTCAATGTTAAGCGGGCATGCCTCGGCGGCATTAATTTCGTTGGACGGCAACGGCTTTACTGCCATCTATGACGATACGAATCTGGGCTTGTTTGGCGCGCCGACTTTATCGGGCGACGGCAAGAGCGTTTTATTCTCGCCGTTAAATTTTAAAGCCCAAGCAACCGGTACTCAGGGCACGGTCTTCGCCAACAGCAATGTGCAGTTCGATATTAGACCCGATGCGGATCTAAGTTTAAGCAGCGTAAGCCTGGTGGAAAACGGTGATTACCGCCTGGTCAATCGCTCCGGTAGCGTCACCCTGGCACCTTCGGTCGATGCTTCCGGTCAATTGCGTTTAACCAATCTGTGGAATGGCGTGGATCATATCGCGACCAACTTTTCCGCCGGTCCGTTGACAGACTCATGCGCCACATCGTCCGGCTGCCCGCTAAGCACTTGGTCGGCTGCCGCAACACTGGATACGCCTGTCGCATGGGGTAACGCGGATGTGCGTGTCAGGATTCAAAACGACTTGACCGCCGAAGCTTTCAATGTGGGTGATTCTGCATTGATCGAGAAAAAACAGTCATCACAAAGTCTGGTATTTACACCGTTTATTGAAGGCGGAACTACCGCAGTGCCTGTTCCCGGTGCGGTTTGGTTATTTGGCTCGGCATTGGCTGGCCTGATGGGTTTGCGTCGCAAAACAATCGCTTAATACGGTATTGCTACACCCCGGCTTAACGCTGCCTAAAACGGCGTGTCGGGCCAGCTAAAAAAACGTTAACAATAGACACGGATGTCGCCTTAAGATTTCGTCACAAGCAGTCGCCAGCCTTGTAACTGCTTCGTCTAAAGCCCCTTGCGAAAGCGGGTGCGGCATTCGCCGCTAGCACGGTCCTACGAAGCCGGAACGGGAACTACAACAGCTTGAGAATATCGGTTTCCAGATCGGGATACGCGCCAAACCTGCATTGGACCAGCAAGCCTGCTCTATCAACCAGAATATAAGATGGGGTACCCTGTAACTGGAAAAACTCGAAGGTTTCGGCATGATAATCCAGGGTTTGTAAATATTGTTTTACCTGCGCTCGCACATGCGGTTGGCGTAAGCCGATGTCTTGTTCCAAATCGCTCAAGCGTTGGCTGATAAAAGCGTCAATTTCGCTTTCGATACTGCCGAATTCGCGCTTGGTCAATCTATCCATGGCTACCGGAAAATCAATACGATACGGCAACTTGCCGTCCTGTAGCAGTCCTCGCTCCGTTAAAACCCTCAAGGTTTCGCCGATCACCTCACCGGTCTCAACCAAACGCTTTAGATTTTGCAGATTATTTTTATCGAAGTCTTCAAAGGCGGTGGCCAGCCCCAGTACGGTCAAACCGCGCTCGGCATAACGTTGTTTTAACGCCAACACCTGCGGCAGACATGACAAGAAACAGCCTGGGCAGTTGACTTGAAACACCGCCACCAACACGACTTGTCCAAGCAATTGTTCGAAATTGACAGACTGTCCCTGCACCCAGTCGGAAACCGATAGGGGCGGTACTTTTTGACCAATCATTACCGTTTTCATATCGCTCTCCCCCGATAGCTTTAACCAAGTCCCGACCAAATTTATGTTGCTCAGCGTCCGTCAACCAACATCATTAGCTTACCGGACGCCTTGTGCCAACCGAGAGAATTTAACTGAAAACTCCCTGAGGAATCCACACCCGCGAGACCATAGCTGCAACGCCGAATAAGCTCGTCGGCGTAATGGTGAGGACTAATCCCGAAAGTTATTGAATTGCAAAGGCTGCTCCAAATCTTCCGTGCGCAACATTTGAATGACTTCCTGCAAATCGTCGCGCTTTTTACCGGTCACGCGCACCTTATCGCCATTGATCGCGGCCTGCACTTTGAGCTTTTTATCCTTGATCAGCTTGACGATTTTTTTCGCCAGATCGCTACCCACACCCTGCTTCAAGGTGATGGATTGCTGAGCGGTTTTGCCGGTATCCTGAATCTTGCCGCTTTCCAAACTGGAAATATCGATGCCGCGTTTACCCATTTTGGCATACAAAATCGGCAACATTTGTTGCAGTTGAAAGGTCGATTCGGCTTTCATCAGGATGCTGTCTTCCTGCTGCTCGAAACAGGCATTGGAGCCTTTAAAATCAAACCGGGTGGAGACTTCTTTATTGGCTTGGTCCAGTGCGTTGGTTACTTCGTGGCTGTCGAGTTCTGAAACGATGTCGAATGATGGCATAGCATTGATTTACAAGTATAAAAGTGGGGCAACTATAACGGCCTTAGCGGCTTTATTCAACTGCTATATAAGCGCCCAATGTCGATTGATGGCGCGTAAAGCCCACTTGTCGGTGGCCGGTTTAGCGGGTATCTTTAACTAACGCCGACGGAGATACCGATGAAAAACCCGACCACATTCACACTTACCCTGATCGCCTGCCTCAGCCTGCCGATAATGTCCGGTTGCGGCCAGGACCAAGCAAAATCAAGCACTTCAGGCAAAGCCGCGGTCAAACAAACCCTGCGAACCACATCATTGCTCGGTGCAGTCAGCGACAACGCCGGACCGCTCAAAACCGGCACCGTCTGCTTACTGTCCGAAACCGGAAAAACGCTTGCCAGTACCGAGCTCAACAATAGCCAGCGCTATGAAATTCAAGTACCCGCCGGCACCGAGCTTCCGGTCGTTCTCAGTTACACGCCCGCCCCCAACGCGCCGAAAGACGCGCAATTAATCAGCGTGGTGATCCATCCCGACGCCAGCAAATACGACATCAACCCCACGACCACAGCCATTGCCAAACACGCCAAGGCCATGGGCGGTTATACCCATAACAATATGGTGCAAGCCGCGGAAAGTACCGCCCATGTGCCGGATGCCAACAAAACCACAGCCGGTTTTCGCGGCGATCCTACCACTCAGTATGGCGGCTGGCATTAACGCACTACCCCGGTAACAGTGGCAATTGTCGGGCTTACGACAAATCACCGCCAATTCGTACGGTTGTTACCTTAATCTCCGACTGACCACTCGGGCCACATCTCAGGTTCATTGGGGCTTGGTGGCCCATCCTGCTAAAGTGGATTGAATTTTGCTTCGGCTAAGCATTACTTTTCATTTAGCTGGGGCCAACCATGTCAAATACGGTATTTTCCGAAATTCTAAGCGGTTTGTACGATAACCAAGTCATTCCCTATCTGGGGCCGGGAGCGGTGTTCGACGCCAAAAGCAAACTGACGCAAGAGCCGATGCCCGCCGACAGCGACAGCCTGATTTTGGCGATGAACGGCGGTAAACCGATGGCGCCGAAACTGATGTACGAGTTTCCGCGCGCAGCAATGAACCAGGAACTGAAGCGCGGCCGCAACTATGTATCGCAGTTTCTTGACAAAACCTACGGACAAATTCAATACACCCGCGCATCAATGCACGACTGGCTGAAAGAATGGCGGCCCAAGTATGTGATCGACATTAATCGGGATACCCAATTGCAAGACAGTTATGCCGACGAAGAACACACCTTGATTGTCGGCGTAGCCCGCATCGTCGCTACCGCCTTTCGCTTCAAAATTTATCATTACGACGGCAGCCAATATTTTGAGATTCCGCAGGAACAAGTCGATAGAAATCTGCCGATTTTGTTTAAACCGATGGGCACGCCAAAACCCGAAGCCAATTACATCGCCTCCGATGCCGACTATGTGGATTACATCACTGAGCTGATGGGCGGTTTCGCGATTCCGGACTTTTTAAAGGAGTACCGCAAAGGCAAAAAATACCTGTTGTTGGGTTTGCCACTCAATCGCGATTCCGAGCGGATGGTGATGAGCGACATCACCTATGGCGCCGACGAACATAGAGGCTGGTTTTTAAGAAAAAACCCTACCGACAAGGAAAAACGCTTTAGTGCGAAAATGGGCTTTGAACTGATTAACGCCGACTGCCAGGACTTCCTGCAATCGGTGCAAGCTTCGGCTGTGGCTGCTTAAAAAATCCCGCAGCTCGGCCGGTGAGGACACGCGGCCGGACTAAACGGTCGAATAGCTTCCGCGGGCGCCGTTTCGACCGTTTTCTTTAGCCAAATACAACTGCCGATCAGCCTCGTCCAGTAATTCGGACGGCAATTGTTGCAGCGCCGGCACCACCACCGCAAAACCGGCGCTAATCGTCACCCAAGGCGAAACGCTGGAGCGGGTATGTGAAATGTGCTGCGCTTCAACACGTCGGCACAGCAATTCGGATACGCGCTGCGCGCCTTCAATGTCGGTTTCCGGCATCAGCATCACAAACTCCTCCCCGCCGTAACGCGCCACCAAATCGCCGGAGCGACTCACCGAAGCCGCCAATATGGTGGCCACCTGCCGCAGACAAATGTCGCCCGCGCCGTGGCCGTGGCAATCGTTATAGGCTTTAAAATAATCGACATCCACCATCACTAAAGCCAAGGGCAACTGATTGCGCTGCGCGCGCTTCCATTCGTTTTCCAAGACCTGATCGAAGCGCCGCCGATTGGGTATACCGGTGAGGCCATCCATCCAGGCCATCGCTTCCAACATGTCCGTCATCCGTTTCAGGCGGATATGATTGCGGATCCGCGCCTTAACCACCGGCAAATAAAACGGCTTGGTAATGTAGTCCATCGCCCCCAAATTCAGCCCGTATTCTTCGTTGGTCGCCGCGTTCATAGCCGTCACAAATATCACCGGGATTGCCGCAGTTTGCGGGTCGCTTTTCAGACGCCGGCAGACTTCATAACCGTCCATGCCCGGTATCATTACATCCAACAGGATCAGATCGGGCGGTCCTTGCCGGTCGATGGCCTCCAGCGCCGCCTCGCCGCTGACTGCCACCTTGATGCGATACTCGTCGATCAAATTTTCCGCCAACACCTGAATGTTGGTCGGCGTATCATCTACGATCAAAATCAAGGGCTTGGAGATCTCGGTAGTCATGACTATCCTCCGTTTTGTCGCTGTGACGCTATCAAGGCCAACAACTCCGCCAAGGTCACTCTAGCCTGACCGTAATCGATATTGCCAACCTGTTTTTCTATTTTTTTTATCAGTAGCCGGGTTTCCGGACAAGGTAGCGCGGCCTTCAATTGCTCGATCAAGTCATTGGGGACAAAATCGCTACCTTCCAACAAGTCGCGCAACTGGCCGGCCAACTCGTCTGCCGCCGACCAATCGGCGGCTTGATTCTGTAGCTCGGCAACGGCGCCCATAGCGGTGAAATCGGCAATCGTGTTCAGGGTGGCCGTCAGACTGGCCTCGCAAGCGGGGAGGCAAGCGTCAAACGGCATACCGACATGCAAAGCTTCCTCCAGATTCGCCGCGGCCCGGCTCAGTTCTACAGCGCCAAGCACGCCGGCTGCGCCCTTCAAATTGTGCAGCAAATCAACCGCCTGCTCGGTTTTTCCGGCGCCATGCAACGCTCTGAGGCGTTGCATGGTATCGGCAAATTTATCTCGAAAGCACTCGAACAAAAGTTGCAATTTATGGCTGTCCTCGCCAATCATAATCCGAATATACCCCATATCGAATCCAGGCAGCTCCCTCGATAAGCCGGAGACTATAGACTCCGGTTTCGGCAGCACCGGCTCGACCGCCACACTTCGTTCGGACGGCTTTATCCAGCGCAACAGGGCCGCCATCAAAGTCTGCGGCAACACCGGCTTGCCGATATGATCGTTCATGCCGGCGGCGTAACAATCGTTGCGCTCACGCTCCTGCACCGCTGCCGTCATGGCAATGATGGGCAAATCGGCAAAGCGCGCATCCTGGCGGATCAGCCGGGTCGCTTCGATACCGCTCATCTCCGGCATTTGTAAGTCCATCAGCACCGCGTCGTAACGATTTTTCCTGACCGCCTCCACCCCTTCCCGGCCGTTGTTAACCACGGTGACGCGCAAGCCGGAGCTTTCCAGATATTCCCTGGCTACCATTTGGTTGACCTCGTTGTCTTCCACCAACAAAATGCGCGCCCCGCGTATCGAAGCGGCCATACCCGCCAGCAGCGGCCGGCTTTTTTCATTGCCCTGCTCGGGGTTGCCGCCCTGCAAGCGCGTCAAGGCTTCCAGCAAGGTGGATGGCATCACCGGCTTGACCAAAATATCATCGGGTACCGCATCGCCGGCCGCACTCAATAATTTCTCACGACTGAAGGCAGTCACCATAATCACCACCGGGGCGCTGCGGATTTCGGTGCGGCGCACCATCTCCCGAATCTCCCGGGTGACCTGCACACCATCCAGACCGGGCATTTTCCAATCCAGCAACACCAATTCGAAGTCCCGATCAGCGTCGTTGGCCGCGCGCAGCGCTTCCAAGGCTTGTGCGCCGGATGCCGCTTCCTCGACCTGAAAGCCCCAGGCCAGCAAAATATCGCGCAACATCTGCCGGGAAATGTCCAAATCGTCGACGATCAACACCCGCATGCTTTGCAGATGGCCGGGAATTTGTCGGGCTTTCTGCTCGGACGGAAACGGCAGCAGCAGCGTAAACTCGAATAGACTGCCTTCGCCAAGCTGGCTCTGCACGGCTAAATTACCGCCCATCATTTCCACCAACCGCTTGCTGATGGTCAATCCCAGCCCGGTGCCGCCGAAGCGGCGGGTAATCGAACCGTCGGCCTGGGTAAAGGCATGAAACAAATGCTCGAGCTGCTCCGCAGACATGCCGATACCGGTATCACGTACCGAAAAACTCAAAGTGGAGTAGCCGTGGGTTTTTGCCAACTGGGAAACTTTGATATGAATTTCCCCGGCCTCGGTAAATTTCACCGCATTGCCCACCAGATTGTTCAATATCTGCCCCAAGCGCAACGCATCGCCAATCAAGCGCGGCGGCAAAGCGGAATCCAGTTCCAGCACCAGTTCCAGGCCTTTTTCCTCGGCGCGGACGATGAACAGATTCAGCACATTCTCCAGCACATCCTCCAAACTAAACGCTTCGGCCTGCAATTCCATGCGGCCGGCTTCGACCTTGGAATAATCGAGAATGTCGTTGGTAATCCCCAGCAAGGCCAGCGATGAGGTGTGAATTTTCCGCAGATAATCGCGCAGCTTGGGCGACAGATCGCTGTTCAAGGCCAAATCCGACAAGCCGATGATCGCGTTCATCGGTGTACGGATTTCATGACTCATATTTGCCAGGAACATACCTTTGGAGCGCGAGGCGGCTTCCGCTTCGTCTTTGGCTTGCAATAATTCTTCGGTACGCTGCGCCACTTCGGCTTCCAGGCGGTCCCGATGCCCGGTAAGGGTTTCATCGCGCAATTGGATCTCGCCCAACATGGCATTAAACGCCTGCACCAAATCGCCAATCTCGTCTCGGTCGCGCTGCGCCACCCGCAAAGTGTAATTTTTATCCTCGGCGATAAGCCGCGCGGCCGTCGCCAACTCCTCTATCGGTCTGGAAATGATGCGCTGCAAGCGGATTGCCAACAGATAAACCAATATCAGCGCCAGCCCCGCCGCCCCCAAACTCTTGCCCAAATCGACCAGTTGATCGTTCCATTGCGCGGTGAAATCGGCTTGCAACAACACATAACCGACCAACTCGGTATTTTTGATCACCGGCGTGAATAGCTCGGCGCGCCGGCTCCAGAAGTTGGTGCGCAGTTCACGGAACGGCCGGCGAAAGTCACTGGGTACATCAATATTCGCCGTTCCCCGGCTCCATGAAGCGAGTACGCTGCCATCGACAGACACCATCCAGGCCGCATACAGCTCCGGCCGGTCTTTCAACGACTCCAGCAAACGGCTGGCTTCGGATTTATCGGCAAACACCAACGCGGCTTGGCCGTTTTCGGCCAACACGTCCGCCAAACTGGACAATTCGTGCAATACGCTGCGATAGCGGCTCACCACCGAGCTAACCACCATCACCGATAGACTGACGAACAGGCATACCGCACAACTGAACATGATGATGGACACCAGTTTGCGCCGTAGAGACCAGTCGGCAAAATTGGGCAACACACGCATCACACTATCTCCCGTAAACAATGGCGGCAATATTCAACAGTTGGCCGGGCAAATGCAGCCGGGCGTTACGAATCGGTTCCAGATTCACTTCAAATACCACCTTGTTTTCGCGAAACAGCAAGCTGATACCGCCGCCTTTTTCGGCAAAGTCGTCGATGTCGGATAGGGTCAGCACCGGCGCATCGCCTAGTGCTTTTAAGGTCACCACAAAGTGAGATTTCTCGGAGCTGCCGAGAAACAACAGATGGCAAGTAGTCAAGTCGGGATCGGTATTGTTATGTTGGACAAACCGCAAAATGCGTTCGCCGGCCTTGCGCCCGTCCAGGGCTTGCAACTCGCTGTCCAGCACACTATTGCCGACCGCACACAACAAAATGTCCGCACCAGGCGGCAATACGTCGGCGGGCCATTCCACGAATTTGGCAAAATTGTAGAGATAGGCGGCTTTGATCTGCGCCTCCGACAGGCTGGCGGCCGGCAATACCTGCCAGCCTGGCACCACTAGGCAAAGACAGGCGAAAACCCATTGGCGCGCCAGATAGCGTCTGGATTGCGGCGCGAAAAAACGCGGGCGCAGATAGTTTTTGACAATACCCCGCATCACGCCCATCGCGTCAGCTAAACGTTTCTGTCCGGCCATTTCGGAATGTATGCGAGATCCTTTTTGCATCGGGCTTTGGTTAAGAACCGTCCGGGTAGCTTTACGACGATGTGGTTTGGCGGAAGCCGGCAATCAAGTTTGTGAAAGTAGAAACGCAAACCCCAGTAGTCCTGTCGGGGACCGGCTAGCGTTTCTACGCTTGATGTCGAATGATTTAATAGTTTAACCGCCTCTGCCGGGGCAACGGCAAAAACCGTTCAATTCTACGTAGGCATTTCCGGCGGCGGCACCGGCTACGCTGCACGCACCTTCCCAGTATGTAGGCCCCACCCAAAAAGTATGCTGCGCGTGTAATTCCTGGTCCAGCACCAAGGGTTGCACGGTAAATTTTTCGCCGCGCACCTCGACTTCCCAACCGGAAGGATAGGTACAGCCGGTATTCGGACTGACCCATTCGCCCAGCACGGTAACCGCAAATTCGTGTGCCGCCAGCGTGACGGTTTGCCCTTGGGCATCGGTAATCGAGCCGGATTTTTCGACCGACGTGTCGCTGCCCTTGAAGTCGAACAACATGATTTGCCGGTTGTCATCCAGTTCGATCGCAAACCATTGCCAACCCTGCAGAATGGCTTGATAGAGTTCGCCGTATTGTCTGTCGAACCAGCTGTTGCCGGTGACTTGAAAAGTCTGGCCGCCGATACTGATAGTGCCGGTAGTCGCCATTTTCGGCCGCGAGTAATAATAAGTGTAGCCGCCGAAACGGTAAGGATGGGGATCGCCGCCGTAATGCAAAGCCGGAGCCTGCGTGGCTTTCAATTCCAGATCCAGCACATAGTCGCCGACTTGCGCGTGCAATCGGTCATGGCCGTCGCCGCCAACCGCCGTCACTTTATTGTCGGTGCCGGAAGTCAGGTTAAAGCCGTTGGGAATACGCTTGGGCAAATGGAATTCGACGAACTCTTCAAACGAGAAACGTTGACCATTCACATCGGTCACCGCCGCCTGCACCAGCTGATCGCGAAAAATCACCAAACTGTCGAACGAGAAAAACACGATTTCAAAGCCGAAGCGGCGGCCGTCGTCGGTGAATAAATGCCCGGTCCAATACCACCACTGCACTTGTTCGCTGGGTAAAAACGCATCGTCGGCCGGTAATTCGACCGGGCCGATCAGCCCGCGGCGCGGCAGGAACAAACACGCGAGCACGGTTAATACTAACAACAGCCAAGGCAATAAAGGCGGCTTCAAGAGGCCGACAATCAACACAATCCCGGCAATAATCCAGGGCAATTTTTTCCAGAGCTTACGCATGGTCGATACTCTTTACGGGTTGAAAAATCAAAAGCGCCAGCTGAGTTTGCCGTAGATCGAGCGCGGGACTTCCACCGCGCTACTCGGCAAGGACAGTGCGGATGAGTCTTTATATTCCGGATGGCTGGGCGAGAACAGGTTTTGGGCGATAACGGCAAACTCCACGCCGTTATAGGGTTCGTAAGCCAGTCTGGCGTCGAAGGTGGTATAGGCCGGTACGGCCTGGCTGTTGGAATGCAAGCGGCCGACATGCCTTAGGGTAAAGTCCAACTTGATTTTTTCCGGCAAATCCATCTGCCAGCGCAAAGAGCCGCGATGGCGAGGACTCAGACCGGCGATATCCGGATTGAGCGGGTCCTGGGGGATTTCCATTTTCAGGTGGCTGTAATTGCCGCTGAAGCGCATCCAATCCAACACATGCCATTCGCTGGCAATCTCGATGCCGCGTGTGGTGAAGTCTTGCTGGGCGTTACTCCAAATCAAAGACTGGGTCAGCCCCACCAACTCGCCGCGGCGGAACATCACCAAGTCGGAATAATGATTGCTGAAGGCGGTAATGTCGGTGGAGAATTTTTCGGTCCACTGGGTGCGGTAACCGATTTCGGCGGCAAAGATTTTTTCTGCGCGTAGCTTGGGGTCGGGCTGCGCGATGACCTGGATCTGATCAAAAGGCGCCGGCAAACCGGTAGGGACCCCACCCAGCCCCACATTGGCCTGCGCTTCGCCGCGCGCCGGGGTGCGCGACGCCCTGGAAACCGAAGCCCATACCGAATGCACTTGGTCCGGCGTCCACATTAAACGGGCGTTGGGCTGCACTTGCGTGTTACCGAAATGGCTTTCTTCCAACTTGGTACCCAGCGTCAGGCGCAAGGTGTTGTCGATCAACGTGATGTCGTCTTGTACGAACACACTGCCGTTGTGGTAACCCAAGCTGTTGGGTGTGAAGGCGATAGCCGAAGTGTTGACCGTGGTACTGTGAATGAATCGGTAACTGGCGCCCCACATCAAATCGTGGTCGGCATTGGGATGCAGGCGATGCTGAAAATCGATGTCCACCATGTCCTGACTGTCGGACAACGCTGCGGCACTGAAAGCGACCCGGTCGTAATAGCCTTGCAGCATGAATTCAGAACCGTCGCTGAAATTACCTTCCCAACGCGCCAGCAGGTTAGCGCCGTCGGCATGGTCGTCGAAATTGAATTCGCGGTTGAACGGCGGCAGAACCGTTTGCGGCACCACGGTGTTGCCTATGGTCTTGCGGTAAACGTCGCCTTGTACTGTGTAACGGCTGTCGTTGGAGATCCGGTCATCGATACGAAAACCGCCCTGCACCGAGCGCCAGTCGTCGTGCAGCCTTTCTCCGGCCGCATTAACAAAAGTATCGCGCTCGAAGGTTTTGGCATACACCCGGTAACTGCCGTCGTCGCCAGTACGACCACCGTGGCGGTAACCGGCGAAGCCGCGCTCCTGGTTGCCGCCGCCGGCCACCAACAGATTGCCTTGGGTGTCCTTGGCTTTCTTGGTAATGATATTGATGACACCGTTTACCGCGTTCGCGCCCCACATCACCGCGCCCGGCCCGCGTATCACCTCGATACGCTCGATGTCTTCCATCAAGGTATCCTGCAAATCCCAAAATACCCCGGAAAATAAGGGAGTATAAACACTGCGGCCGTCCATCAGTACCAGCAATTTATTGGCGTAACGGCCATTGAAGCCGCGCGCGGTAACTGCCCAGACACTGGCGTTGATTTGCGCTACCTCAAGACCGGGCGCCAGGCGCAGTGCATCGGGGATACTGGTGGCACCGGAACGGCGAATATCTTCCTGACTGATCACGAACGCCGCGGCCGCGGTATCGGATACGGTCTGCGACTTTCTGGACGCCGAGGACACTTCCATTTGCATCAGTTCGTTGATGGAAAAAGCTTCGATATCCGGCGCGTTATCGGCCACCGCGCTACCGAAGATATTGACGTTAAGCGCCACACCGAACAGGAACAGGTTTAATCGATTCGTCGCTTGTGTTTGATACCGGCCAGTCAGCCATATCGTTGATTTCATTTTTTTTATTATTTTGAGGTGACAACTATTTTGACGCGGAGGGCCGTCGGCTATCCATCCAGCGATACCTTCTCCGGCAAACCGTTTATCAAGATAGTCGCTAAATGCCGATAAGGCGTCCGCAACGCGCCAACATCGACAAATTCATTGCGTTTTTTGAGGGCTATCACATTTCATGCGGCAGAATTGCGCACCAGCGACAAGTAATCGGCTCGGCGCTAAGGCAGCGCAATTTGCAGCCGACCCGTAAAAGTGAGTGGTAATCCTTACCGGACTATGGAAGTACCCTTGATTTGTACGTAGACGGCCATACCTGGCTGCACATCTAATAACATCGCCGATTTTTGGGTGATATGCGCCAATAAAACCTCGTCGCCGACCGCCAGCTGCACGACGGTTTGGCCTTGCCCCATTTCGCTGAGCGCCAGCACCCTGGCCGGCAGAATATTCAGGATGCTGGAGGCTTCCGGCGGTTGCAGGGTAATACTGACGTCGCGGGCGTAAATTCTGATCCGGACCGGGCTGCCGACCGGCATATCCAAATACGGCAAACTCAGACTGCCGCCGGCGAATTCGGCATGGCTGAGATGATACTCGGCTTCGTGGCTGATCAACTTGCCCTGCCAGACGCTGGCCGCTTGCCGGTCCAAGGCCATGGGCCCATCCAGCCGAGTCAGGGTTTCCGCCAGCGGCCCGCAGGCTAAGGCTTTACCGGAAGCCATCACCAATAGATGGTCTGCGAGTTGATTCACCTCTTGCAAGGAGTGGGTGACATACAGAATCGGGATTTGCAGATTCTGATGCAAGCCGGTCAGGTAAGGCAGGATGTCCTGCTTGCGTTGCTCATCCAGCGCGGCCAGTGGCTCATCCATCAACAACACATCCGGACTGGCGGCCAAGGCCCTGGCTATCGCTACCCGTTGCCGTTCGCCGCCGGATAAGCGGTCCGGCAAACGCTCCAGCAACGGTCCTATCGCCAGTAATTCAATCGCTTGCTCCAGGGAAAACAGCCTATCTTTAGTTCGCAAACGCCGCACGGCATAATCCAGATTGCCGCGCACCGAAAGATGCGGAAACAGATTGGCTTCTTGAAACACATAGGCCAAATTACGCCGATGCGTAGGCAGGAAAAAATCGTGTTCACTGTCTTGCCAAAGCGTTGCGCCGATTTTCAAAAAGCCCTGCGTCGGCCGTTCCAAGCCGGCGATGCACCGCAACAATGTGGTCTTGCCGGAACCGGAATGCCCGAACAGCACCGTCACGCCGCTGGCGGGCAGGTTTAAATCGACATCCAAAGCAAATTGGTCGTACGCCAAGCGCAGGCGCGCCTGAATGCTGGGCGCTGGGGACATAGTCATTTCAAGGATTGCGTCAGCGTTTGGGTTTGTTGGCTGCTGTACAGCAGCAGTAACACCAAGAAAGAAAAGATCAGCAAGCCGCCGGCCAGCCAATGTGCCTGGCCGTATTCCAAGGCTTCGACATGATTGTAAATTTGCACGGATACCACGCGGGTTTTGTCGGGAATATTACCGCCCACCATCAATACCACGCCGAATTCGCCGACGGTATGGGTAAAACCCAGCACCCCGGCGGTTAAAAACCCCGGTTTCGCCAAAGGCAGCGCCACGCTGAAAAATCGATCCAGCGGCCCGGCTCCCAAAGTTGCGGCGGCTTCCAATGGCGCATCGCCCATTGCCACGAAGGCGTTCTGCAAAGGCTGCACCACAAACGGCAACGAATACAACACCGACGCCACCACCAAACCACCAAAGCTGAACGGTAAAGTGCCGATACCCAGCCATTGGGTAAATTTTCCCACCAGCCCGGCCGGCCCCATCAACACCAATAAGTAAAAACCCAATACCGTCGGCGGCAATACCAGCGGCAATGCCACCACGCTATTGATGACGCCTTTCCAGCGCGAACGGCTGCGCGCCAACTTCCACGCCAGCGGTGTGCCCAGCAATAACAACAGCAGGGTGGCCAGACTGGCCACGCGAAAAGTCAAAAACAAGGTATCGAGATCGGCGGCGTTTAGCATGCAGGCTTGGTCTGAGTGACGGGAAAATCGCTACTAGGCGACACATCTGCCGTCTATTTTCGCTAATCGGACGGGTAGAACGCCAGCAAAATACGCATTGGCTTTTAGAAAAACTGCTGGTATGACGGGTATCGGCAAAATAGGCGCTGCTTGGTCAGCGCCTGGCCTGATTCTCAATCAAGCCCTAATGATCGTTTGGACTGAGCTTGTCGAAGCCCAGGCTGGTTCGCCCTTCGACAGACTCAGTACCCTCAGGAACATCAAAGCGACCTTAACAACCAGGGCTTACTTTCCAATAATCTGCAAACGGTTTTCCAGCTTGGCCGCCACCAAGGCATCGTAATGCCGTTGCAGCATCGAATCGGTTGGCCGCGGAAACAAGGTTGCCTCAATCTCGCTTTGCAATTGCGTCAAAAAATGCCGCTTGAGGACCGAATCCTCGGGCAGTCCCGGCGCTGAACCACTGACATCGCCTGCTGCTTTACTAGCGCCGCTGGATTTAACGGACTTTGCATAAGCCGACAGCATGCAACCCAAGGGCGCGAATGCGCAGGCCGCCACAATCAACATAATCAAACCGACCCATATCACTTCACTCATCTCATCACCTTAATGACATTGCCAAAAAATCGGCGACAGGCTTTGGCACACACCTGACGCCCTCTTGAAAATCCCAATGGTTTTCAATTGACCCGCAGCAATATCAATGCCATGGAACGCAATGCCCGCAAGCCTGGAAACACAAGGACTTTCAGGGATGTGTCACAGTTTGTATGTATTGTTTTGAGACAGTGATGCGACAAGATTGCAACATTCGGAAAACATTGTCAGCAATACAATGGCAGAAGTTTTGCCTATTGCCCAATCGTTGCAGTACCTGATCACCGATCAGTTTCAGCCCTTCCGTTTGCGCCGGGTTGCGGCTTTTTGCCGCCAGCGGATCACGCCGGTGACAAACAACACCGGACAAGCCAGACCGGTGATAAACACCAAAATCCGCCCAGTCATACCGAAGGCCTGGCCGGAATGCAGCGGCCACTGCCAATGAGTAAAGATTTCGCCGGCTGTGGCGGTCGGCAGGCTGGGGTCGTCCAGATCCAGAATCTTGCCGGTGTAGCGGTCGATCACTGTGCAACGGCGTTGCAAAATACTGTCCGGCGCATCGACACCGTCCTGGCACACCGTATAGGTTTTAGTGGGTTCGCTGGCGCCGTAAATCCAATGCGGCCGGCCTTGCGGATACTGCTTAAAGGCAATCGCCACCGCCTGATCCATACCGATGGCCGGAGCATTTGGATAAGGCGGTTGGGATTGAAACCAGTAGCGGTAAGTCACCGGTGAGAACAGTTCCAGCACCGGCACCACGTTGTGCGGCAGCACCATGTAAATCCCCGAAAACAGTACCGGCAGCATCACCAACAAAGTGTAAAAGCCGCTGGTTTTATGCAGGTCGTAATTGAAGCGTACTTTGCCGGCCTTGGCCTTGAAGGTTAATGCGTTGCGCCAATGTCCGGTCAACGGCCACCAGACGATCAGGCCGGTCAGCGTCGAGATAATCAGCAGCGCCGCCGAGACACCGACGATGACGGCGCTGATGTCCTCGGACGGAATCAACAAGGCGTAGTGCAACTCGAACACGCAATCGATGAAGGTTGCCGGCAACCAATCGCCGGAGCGGGTCAGCAACATTTTTCCGGTGACGTGGGCGGTATAGGGATTAACGCCGACGATCCAGCGCTCGTTTTCGGTATCGGTGGTTGGAAATTGGTAACGCAGTTTGAAAGCGGCCTCCGCATTGCGCGGATACACTGAAAACACGTGTTTCGCCGTCGGCGGCATGACGGTTTTACCGGCGGCGAAGATTTCGGCCAGCGGCCTGTATTGACCGTCCAGCGGACGTTCAACCGTCAGCAAGTCGGGATGCAGCCATTCGTCGATCTCGGCGTAGAACACCAGAAAACTGCCGGTGATGCCGTAAATCGACAGCAAAAATCCCAAGCTCAAACCCAGCCACAAGTGCACGTCCAGCCAGCGTTTACGGCGGGTTTTCAGGCGGGACAAGGCCGAGTTTTGCGGAGTCGCCGGAATGGTCGAGCGCGGTTGTTGGGAGATGGCAGTCATAGCGATAGCGAAAAGATCGGGTAAACGGTGCGAAAACAAAAAACGTCGATGCCTGAATAAGACGTTTAGGCCCCGGAAAATCCCAGTCCCATTTTGCCAGGCCAGCGTAGGTTGGGGTGATTAAAGGAACCCCAACACAACAACCTCAAAACCATCCTCCAGCTATCGGCAACAGAACATCAACGATACCGGTAATTTAGAGGCCAAAAATGTTGGGGTTCGTTACCTCACCCCAACGTGACCCATAGAACGGTCTAATACTCCAGCTTGATTGAGCCCATGACCGCCAACGGCTCGGCGGGCAGATTGGTCCGCCGTGAGCGCAGCACATAATACTCGGCATCGTTGACGTTATTGATGTTGACTTGGGTGGTCAAATTCATGCCGCCCAGTTTGCGCTTGTAGGCCGCCATCAAATCCAGCCGAGCATAGGACCGGTCGAAATAGCTGTTCGCGGCATCGCCGTAACGGCGTCCGGAAACGTAGACCCCGGCACCGACACTAAAGCCTTTCAGCATGTCGCCGTCGAAGTCATACTTCAACCAAGCGCTGCCTTGATGGTTGGGCGCAAAAGGCATACGGTTGCCGATGTTGGCTGGTGTCCCCGTGTCGTCAATGACCTTGGCGTTGGTGTAAGCGTAGGTGCCGATGACACTCAAGCCCTCGTACAGCTGACCTTGTACGTCCAGTTCGACGCCTTTACTGCTGCCCTTAACCGGCACTTGCGCATAGATCACATCGCTGTTGGGATCTTGGAAAAATTGGGTTCTTTCCAGGTCGAAGTAAGCCACGCTGGCGTTGAACTTGCCGTCGAAAAACTGGGTTTTTACCCCGCCCTCGAACTGGGTGGCATCGAATAGATCGTACAACTTGGCGCCGCCGTTGTCGTAATCGTTGGCCGGACCGAACGACTCGGTGAAACTGCCGAACAACGACAGCCAGTTGACCGGCTGGTAAACGATGCCGACCCTGGGGCTGACCACATCGTCGTTGCGAGCATCCTTGCCGTCCGGCGCCCACCAGCTCAGGTCTTGCATCCTATCCACCCAGTCGTAGCGAAAGCCGCCCATGATGTGCAGCTTATCCCAGAGCGTCATTTGATCCTGAAAGTAGATGGCCTTGGAGGTATTCTCGGTAGCGATGACGTCGTTGTATGACGCACCCCGGATTCGGCTTACCTGAGCATCGGAAACGGCTGCAATATTCGGATTGAAGATGTTGATCGTATCCACGCTGCCGCTGGCAACCTCGTATTTCAATTGACTGTTGTAGTACTCGCCGCCGAGCAACAGTTTATGCTTGATGCCGTAGGTTTCGAAGTCGAACGTGCCATTCACCCAAGCGGTCAGTGACTCAGCGTTTTCCGGGCTAAACCAGTAATTGCGCGACACGTTGCCGAAGGCGTTGCCGGCGGTTTCGTTGACACGGCCGGTATAGAAACCCTGCCAATACTTTTGATACTGCGACGACACCACGCCGGCGTTTAGTTTAATCCTGTCGTTGACGCGGTGGTCGATTCTGAAATCGACCAAATTGTTGGTCGTGGAATTTCTTAAATCCGAACGGCCGACGAAGGTTCTGGAAATGGGAATTCTGGCCAATTGGTTGCCGACTGCCGGAACGCCGTAGTCGTAGGCGTTGTTCTCGTCGAAATACTCGTAAGACAAGGTGAATTTGGTATCTTCCGTGGCCTCCCAACTCAGGGTGGGCGCGAAAAAGATCCGGTCGTTACCCATGTTTTGGCGGAACGAACCGGTATCCAGGTACGACATGTCAAACCGGTAATTCAGGCCGGCTTCCTTGCTGACCGGTCCGGTGGCGCTGGCTTCGGTACGGTAGAAATCGTAGGAGCCGAAGCGTTGTTCCAGCGAATAGTAAGGCGTCGAGCTGGGCTGTTTGGTCACGGTACTGATCAAGCCGCCGGGATCGCCAAAGCCGAACAGCATGGCCGATGCGCCTTTAATCACTTCCACGCGCTCGACGTTGGCCAGATCGAATTTGGTGAACGGTATGCGGATGCCGTTGCGATAGTTGACGGTGCTTTGCAGAAAACCGCGCATCACGAATTGTTCGTGGTCGCCGCCGTAAGAGTGATAGGACTGCACACCGCTGACGTTCTTGATCGCATCCTGTAAGCGGTAGGATTGTTGGTCGTGCAGCACCGCCTTATTGACGACTTGAATGGAGGCAGGCGTCTCCATGATGGGTGTGTCGGTTTTGGTCGCCAGCGCCGTGTTGGTGCGGGTATAACTCAAGTTGTAGGGATCATCGGAGTTTAGATCGGTTTTGCCAACGACCGTCACAGCCGGCATCGTTGCAGCCGATTGCGGCTCCAACTCGGCCGTATTTTGCAGCGTGACGGTGTTACCGCTACTGAATCGATAACTAATCCCAGACCCGGACAGTAAGCGTTTCAACGCGCCTTCCAGCGAATACTGTCCGCTGACGCCTTGCGAGTCGATACCCTTGACCAACTCCGAGTTGTAAACAAACTGCACGCCGGACTGTTCGGCCAGCGCACTGAGTGCGGAATACAAAGGCTGCGCAGCGATGTTGTAGGTGCGACTTTCGCTAGTGGCGCTGGGGCTTTCGGCCTGAGCCGTCGGCAGCGTCGCAGCGCTTATCAAGCCCAGACAAAGCGGCAATGCGCCGATGATCGATGAGCCTTTAGTTTGGGCTGTTCGCGTCCGGCTTGGGTTTCCGGTTTTTCTCATGATGTGTCCTCAGTTTGAGTGGGTTTTAGCTGAGAACGATTGGCGGCTGGCTGAGCCGTACTAAAGGATGTGTGGCAAATTGTCGCAGGCAGCAAAGCGGGCCATCAGGACTGCAAAAACACCAGCGGCCCGGCATGGATGACTTTAACCGGCAAGGTCTGTTGCAGGGCTTCCAGCCAGGCATCGATTTGCTGGATGTCGACGGCGATGTTGACTTCCCGCTCCGCCAGCCTGTCGTCCAATAAACGGATTTGGCTGCGCCGGTAGCGGTTGATTTCGGCGATAACCTGTTTTAACGGTACGAAATTCATCAACAAGCGGCCACGGCGCCAGGCGTCGGCGTTGCTTAATTCGACTGCTTGCGGCACGCCCAGCATCTCGGCATTGAAGGTGAGTTGTTGGCCGGGTTGCAGTGTGGCGCTATCGGCTTGCGCGCCGTGCGCGGACGGCCGACTGCTGCGCACTTTGCCTTGCAATAGCGTAACCGCGCCGGCTTGGCCGTCGTAACGGACGATGAAGCGGGTGCCCAACGCTTCTGTGGACGTAGCACCGGATACGACCCGAAACGGCTTGTGCTCGTCATGCGCCACGTCAAATTCAGCCTCGCCGCGCAGCAATTCAATGCGCCGCTCATTAGCATTGATTGACACATCGATAGCGGTATCGGTATTCAGATGGGCGATGCTACCATCGGCCAGCGTAATTGAGGTCCGCTCGCCGATCCGGGTACGGTAGTCTGCCAGCGGATGTCGCAAGTAATCCGGATAAAAACCACTCATCACGCTCAGCAGCAGCGAAGCGGCCGCAGCCAAGCCCAATCCGCGCTTTAGACTGCGCCCTCGCCGCTGCCTTGTCGCCAGCGCGCGGCGGCGTTGCCGATCGGCGAGCAGCGGCTGCGGTAGCTGTTGCCAAAGGGTCTCGACATCACGATAGGCTTGCTCGTGTTCGGGAGTTTGCGACCGCCAGTTTTCGAACTCAGCCAATACCGTGTCATCGGCAGCACCGGACTTTAGGCGCACATGCCAGGCAACGGCTTGTTGCTGCAGGGCTTCTCGGCGAGTTGAAGAAGTTTCGTTCATTACGGTGTTGTTTGGAGCGGGATATTTACTATAACGATCCACGGCGCTTAAATCCACACTAAGCGCATTGGCTATCAACAGCCTGCCGGCAGTGCAGCAACGCTTTTGCCAGCTGTTTTTCCACCCAACTGGTCGAGATTTTCAGTTGCTTGGCAATCTCAATATGGCTTAAGCCCTCGATACGGCTTAAGTATAAAATCTCGGCGCATTGATCAGGCAAATCGGCCAGTGCCAGCTGAATGTGCCGCAATTGATCTTGCGCTTCCGCCGTTCGTTCCGGCGCTGCCGAAGCGTCGATGTCGGTTTCGTCGCCCAGATATTGATCAAGCAATTCACAACGGCGTTTTTGCGTGCGCAGATGATCGAGAGATAGATTGGATGCCACTTTAAACAGCCAGGCCTGGACTTCGATCTCACTGGCGGGAGGTGGCTTCAGCAGCGTCAATCTCAAAAAAATGTCTTGAATCAGATCAGCCGCAGTGTCGTCGCACCGAATGCGCTGCTGCAAAAAACGCTGGATTTGCGGGCGGGTACTTAAAAAAATTCGGTAAATATCGTGGTCTGAAAATGCCATGCGCGAAGCCAGGCCATGCTGGAGTTAATCGTGGCATTTGACGCAGCAAAGTTTACGCCATGACTGGATTCATAGACTTAAGTGACTGATAATAATGGATTTTTTTCGGATTCGAAAAAATCTGAGGCTTGGCGGTATTCATAAAACCGCGTGAAATGCCACACTCGCTCGGCATTTCACGCAGTTTTTATTTTTCGTTGGCTCGAAACGCTTATCAACCCGGCCCTATTTAGCTTTGATATTCCGTTCGAGTCTAGCGTGTCGAAGCTCAAGCTGGTTTGCCCTTCGACAGGGCAAACGGCAATTAAGGGTCGAGGAATAATCCGCTAGGCGGAAGAAACCGGGCGCTACCGCATCATGGTAAGAATGGTTAACAGAAACCGCAGCAGCCTTTGTTACGGCTGACACTCCGGCATCAAGGAACTGCGCCAGTACTGGTCTTCCTTCTCGAACAAGCGGCGGCTTTCTTCCGGTCCCCAGGAGCCAGCCGGATAGGTGGCAATGTAGTCCCGCTCGGTGACCCAATTTTGCAAAATCGGGTCAACGATGCGCCAGGCGTATTCCACTTCGTCGAAACGCAAAAATAGCGAACGGTCGCCTTTCATCACATCCAATAACAAATCTTCGTAAGCATCCACGCGGCGTTCGTCGGGATTGCGGAAGCTGGCGTCCAGGCTGGTAGTACGGGTACGCATTTCCAGGCCCGGCTCCTTGACGGTCATTTCGATGCGGATGCATTCTTCGGGTTGAATCCCCAGCAATATCCAGTTCGGCGTCATGCACTGCACATGGGTATCCCGGAAAAACTGAAACGGCGGATGGCGAAAGCAGATCGAAATCGAGGATTGGCCCTTGGCCATGCGCTTGCCGGTGCGCAGATAAAATGGCACGCCGCGCCAGCGCCAGTTGTCGATCAACAATTTCATTGCCGCGTAGGTTTCGGTACTGCTGTCAGCGGGAATATTGGCTTCCTCCAGGTAGCCAACCACCTTATGACCGTCGATATTGCCTCGGGCATATTGGCCACGAAAGGCATGCGCGTGTACGGCCGATTTCGGGATCGGCCGAATGGACTTCAGCACTTTAACTTTTTCGTCGCGCAGCGATTCGGCGTCCATGGACACCGGCGGCTCCATCGCCACCAAGGTTAACAGCTGTAACAGGTGGCTTTGCAACATGTCGCGCATCGCCCCGGCGCTATCGTAATACTCACCGCGGCTGCCAATGCCCAGCTCTTCGGAGTGGGTGATCTGCACATGGTCGATGTAATTGCGATTCCACAAGGGTTCCAGCATGACATTGGCGAAACGAAACACCAATACGTTCTGCACCATGCCCTTGCCCAGGTAATGGTCGATCCGGTAAATCTGGTCTTCGCTCAAGTACCGGCTCAGGCGTTTTTGCAAGGCCTGCGCGCTTTCCAGATCGTAACCAAACGGCTTTTCGATCACTACTCGCCGCCAACCGTATTCTTCGTTCAGCAACTCCACCTGGCTCAAGGACTCGATGACATTGCCGAAATCGCTGGGACCGATGGCCAGATAGAAGGCCATATTGCGGGAAAATTGCGGCTGAGTGTTTAGCGTTTCCGCCAGGGATTTATAGCATTCCGGCTGGTCGAGATCGCCGCGATGATAATCCAGCCGTTCGCTAAACCGGTTGAATACGGCCTCGTCCAGCGGCGTATTGGCCTGTTCAAGTAGCAAGGCCTTCACTTCCGCCAGCCAGGTTGCTCTATCCCAGGGACGGCGACCCACGGCCAGGATGCGTGTGCCTTCCGGCAGTTTTTTTTCCAATTCCAGATGATAGAAGCCGGGCATGAGCTTCAAGCGCGCCAAATTGCCGGTAGCACCAAAAATGACGTAAGTGCAGGGGTCTGTATTCATAAAAGCCACCTTGTCTTTACTTTGCAATATAGGGTGCAGTTTGCATCATTTGCGCGGGCGCGTCGAACGCCAAAGCGCCGCAGCCGATAAAAGCGGCCAAATTAGAGCCACGCGAGTGTCACCTTGGTCATAATATGGCGTCATCGTCACCGAGACACTTCAGAACTTGATCCTGGTTATCCAACAGCCGAATCAGCTTAATTTTCATTGTATTAAAGCGCTGTTGCGCCAACTCTGCGTCGGCTTGTGCCAACGCTTTTTGCAAGTTCTCGACGACCGCCAGACAATCGGCAAAATCGTAAAAACAAAAGGTGCCATGCAGTTTATGGTTCAAATCCCACGCCTGTTGCAGCAATCCATTGTCCAAGGCCCGCTCGATGTCGAGTATTAATCCCGGCAACTGCTCAAATAATTTGCCCATCAAGACTTGGCTCAACTGCCGGTTATGCTGGGCTTTGCGCAAAAGTTGCACTGCATAATACTCGGCGTTCACCGGCTCATGTTGCCGCCAACGCACCAGCAATTGCTCCAACTGGTAAAGGCGAACCGGCTTGACCAAACATTCGTTGAACCCGGCGGCGATTGCCCGTTCCTGCTGCTGATTTTGCGCGTGAGCCGTGACGGCGACTGCCGGCGTTTGCCGATTGTAGTTTTCGGTGCCGCGCAAATTGGCGGCGACATCGAAACCACTCAAAAACGGCATGTTCACATCCAGGAAGATGAAGTCGTAGCGGCGTTCTTGCAACAATTGCCAGGCCTCCCGCCCGTCTTTTGCCGAGGTGATATTGGTCGTCCAGTATTCCAACTGTTCGCGCAACAACCACAGATTGATTTCATTATCGTCGGCAATCAGAATCGAAAAATCGTTGGTCATGGTTAATAGCTTCGAGCTGTGAATAATTTGCTGATGCCGTTATCGAATGTTTCGCGGCAAAAATCAATCTATAGTGAGGCAAACCATCGTAAACCGTTCCACACCCAAAGCGCCAGGCAATAAAAAACCCCGGCACCTTGCGGCAACCGGGGTTTTCAGGCCGAGGCCGAAGGCGATTACATCATGCCGCCCATACCACCCATGCCGCCCATATCAGGCATTGCAGGGGCTTTGCTGTCGGATGGTGCATCAGCAATCATCACCTCGGTGGTGATCATCAAGCCAGCAACCGATGCGGCGTTTTGCAAGGCAGAACGGGTTACTTTCGCAGGGTCCAAAATACCCATGGCGATCATGTCGCCGTATTCGCCGGTAGCAGCGTTGTAACCGAAGTTACCGGTGCCTTTTTTAACTTCGTTCAGCACCACAGACGCTTCGTCTCCGGCGTTGCTGACGATTTGACGCAAAGGCTCTTCCATCGCACGACGCAGGATGCTGATACCTACGTCTTGGTCGTGGTTGATGCCTTTCAGGCCGTCCAGAGCAGACAATGCGCGGATCAGAGCTGTACCACCGCCGGCAACTACGCCTTCTTCAACCGCGGCGCGAGTTGAATGCAGCGCGTCTTCAACGCGAGCTTTCTTCTCTTTCATTTCCACTTCGGTCGCAGCGCCGACTTTGATCACCGCGACACCGCCAGCCAGTTTGGCCAGACGCTCTTGCAATTTCTCACGGTCGTAATCGGAAGTCGCATCATCAGCTTGAGCGCGGATTTGTGCGACGCGGCCTTTGATTTGGGTTTCGTCGCCAGCACCGTCGATGATGGTGGTGTTTTCTTTGTTGATTTGGACGCGCTTTGCAGTACCCAATTGGCTGATGTCGGCTTTTTCCAAAGACAGACCTACTTCTTCAGAAATCACCACGCCGCCGGTCAGAACTGCGATGTCTTCCAGCATGGCTTTACGACGATCGCCGAAACCAGGTGCTTTAACCGCAGCCACTTTAACGATGCCGCGCATGTTGTTGACAACCAGCGTTGCCAAGGCTTCGCCTTCTACGTCTTCCGCGATGATCAATAAAGAGCGGCCGGATTTAGCCACGCCTTCCAAAATTGGCAACATTTCGCGAATGTTGGAGATTTTTTTGTCGTACAACAGCACGAAAGGATCGTCCAATTCGACGCTCATGCTTTCTTGTTTGTTGATGAAGTATGGAGACAAGTAGCCGCGGTCGAACTGCATACCTTCTACAACGTCCAGCTCGTTGTTCAGGCCGGTGCCTTCTTCAACGGTGATGACGCCTTCTTTACCGACTTTTTCCATCGCTTCAGCAATGATCGCACCGACTGATTCGTCGGAGTTAGCCGAGATGGTACCTACTTGCGCGATCGCTTTGCTGTCGCTGCAAGGCGTAGCCGCTTTTTCGATCGCCGCAACCGCTGTGGTGACTGCCAAATCAATGCCGCGTTTCAGGTCCATTGGGTTCATGCCCGCTGCGACTGATTTCAAACCTTCGTTAACGATGGCTTGCGCCAGAACGGTCGCAGTCGTAGTACCGTCGCCGGCTACGTCAGAAGTTTTTGAAGCCACTTCTTTGACCATTTGCGCGCCCATGTTTTCGAATTTGTCTTTCAATTCGATTTCTTTCGCGACCGATACACCGTCTTTGGTGATGGTTGGTGCGCCGAAGCTTTTATCCAATACAGCGTTGCGGCCTTTAGGACCCAAAGTCACTTTTACTGCATTTGCCAGAACGTTAACGCCTGCCACCATCAGTGCACGCGCGTCGCCACCAAATTTTACGTCTTTTGCTGCCATTTCTTATTCCTGAGATATTGGTTAAATTGAAAAAGAGTGTGTCGAACGAATTGGGCTTAACCCAAAACACCCATGATGTCTTCTTCGCGCATGACGATGTATTGCTCGCCATCGACTTTAACTTCGGTGCCGGAATATTTGCCGAACAACACGCGGTCGCCAACTTTAACTTCCAGGGCACGTACTTGGCCGTTGTCTAACGGTTTACCTGAACCTACTGCCAACACTTCGCCTTCGCTAGGTTTTTCAGCAGCTGAACCCGGCAACACGATGCCGCCTGCGGTTTTGGTTTCTTCCTCAACACGTTTTACGACGATACGGTCATGTAACGGACGAATTTTCATCAATGTCTCCTTAATGTAGATAAAGTTAAAGGTTAAAAACTGTGTAAAGCAATTTAAAAAACAGCTACCCCTTACGGAGGAAGCGAGCTTTTAAGCGGCCTCAGTTTTATTAGCACTCTCTAGCAACGAGTGCTAATAATATCCGGCTTTTGCACTCTGTCAAGCTCTTTGGCATCATCTGCGCCTTACCCAAGCCATACACACTATGAACGACGAACAATTACTCCGTTACAGCCGGCAAATCATGCTGCCGCAAATCGATATTGCCGGTCAGCAAAAATTGCTCGATGCCAAAGTATTAATCGTCGGTGCCGGCGGTTTGGGCTCGCCTGCCTCAATGTACCTGGCTGCGGCCGGTGTCGGCCAGATCACCGTCTACGACGACGACCAAGTCGATTTGACCAATTTGCAACGCCAGATTGCTCACTACACCAGCGATATAGGGTTGGATAAAGTTATTTCAACCCAACAGACTTTGGAAAAAATTAATCCGGGCGTAAAAGTGTTTGCTCACAAGCAACGCCTGGCTGACGAGCAATTACTTAAAGAAGTGACGGAGGCCGATGTGGTGCTGGACTGCAGCGATAACTTCACCACCCGCTTTGCCATCAATAAGGCTTGCGTCGAGAAAAAAACCCCATTGGTATCCGGCGCGGCGATCCGCTTTGAGGGTCAAGTCAGCGTATTTACCCCTGGGTTAAACGATAGCCCGTGCTATAACTGTCTTTATCAAAGCGATGGCGAGGAATTGCAAAATTGCGCCCACAATGGCGTGATTGCGCCGATCACCGGCATCGTCGGCAGCATACAGGCCTTGGAAACGATAAAGCTGATAGTCAACACCGGCAGCACATTAACAGGCCGCTTGCTGTTGCTGGACGGCCTGAGTATGGAATGGCACAGCATGCGCTTGAAGAAAAACCCACACTGCCCGAGCTGCGGCGCGAAATAAGCTAATCCGCACAAAAAAGCCGGGCTAATCCCGGCTTTCTATTGCTGGCAAATAAGACGTAATTAATTTTTTCCCAGTTTGCCTTTAACCATCAGAATGGCTTTGCTGACATTTCTCAATAGCGCCGAATCGCTATCGCCGTGCGGCTCGATGTCGCCGAACGGTTCGCCATTCTTCATGGTGTACATGTAAATGAAATACCCCAACGGTGCGAAAGCGAAGATGGCAATAATCAACATCAACACCACTAATTCGATAACTCCGCCCATATATACCTCCAACTATTTGTTTTTATTTTAATTTAGAATGAGGCCATAGACCTCGGGAATGGACTATAACCCCATCCCTTTTAGGGAACAAGCACAAAGTATTCTTTGTCAACTTATGGTTTTAACCTCAGGCTAATTTAGCCTTGGGGCAACTACGCCAACGCCATTTTCAACTATCAATCTGAGCATATGGACCATTACCCTAAAGCCAACTGGCACAGCCAAACGCCGGAAACCGTATTAACGCATTTCGGCGTAGAGCTGGGTCAAGGCCTGAGCAGCGAGGAAGCGCAAAAACGCCGAGCGACTAGCGGCGCCAACCGCCTGACCGCTCGCCGCGGCAAAGGCCCTTTGCTTTTGCTATTGGCGCAATTTCATCAGCCCTTGATCTACATCCTGCTGTTTTCCGCGGCCACCACCGCTTTTTTAGAGGAATGGACCGACAGTAGCGTCATCTTCGGTGTGGTCATTATCAATGCGGTGATCGGCTTCGTTCAGGAAGCGAACGCGCTGAAAGCCATTAACGCCCTGGCTCAGACCTTGAATATCAGCAGCAACGTCCTGCGTGACGGCCAGCGCCGAAGTATTGCTGCTGCCGAGTTAGTTCCCGGCGATTTGGTATTCCTGCAATCCGGCGACAAGGTGCCTGCCGATCTGCGCCTCTTGCAAAGCCGCGAACTGAAAATCGACGAATCCGCGCTAACCGGCGAATCGGTACCGGTGGAAAAGCAGGCACAGACTCTACCCTCGGCCACCTTATTGGCTGATCGCGCCAATATGGCGTATTCCTCGACGCTGGTCAGTTACGGCAGTGCACTGGCCGTGGTAGTCAGTACCGGCGATAACACCGAGATTGGCCGCATCAACAAGCTGATCGGCAGCGCCGAACCGCTGGAAACGCCGCTAACGCTAAAAATGAGCCAATTCAGTCAATTGTTGCTCTGGGTGATCGTCGGCTGCGCGGCCATTACCTTTGCGGTCGGCGTCTGGCGCGGCGAAACCATGTTGGACATGTTCATGGCCTCCGTGGCGTTGGCTGTCGGCGCCATCCCGGAAGGTCTGCCCGCGGCGCTGACGATTACGCTGGCTATCGGCGTCTCGCGTATGGCCAAACGCAACGCCATCATCCGCAAACTGCCGGCGGTGGAAACCCTGGGCAGCACCACGGTGATTTGCTCCGACAAAACCGGCACCTTGACGCAAAACCAAATGACCGTGCAATTCGTGCAGGCAGGCGGTGAAATATTCGAGGTCAGCGGCAGCGGCTACACGCCGGACGGTGAATTTACCAGCCATAACCAAGCGGTCGACCCGTCCCTTAAACCAGCACTATTGGAATGTTTAAAAGCCGGCCTGCTGTGCAACGACGCCCGATTAATCGCCGACACCGACAACTGGCGTATCGAAGGCGACCCTACCGAGGCCGCCTTGCTGGTAGCCGCCCACAAAGCCGGTCTGCATCAAGCCAGCGTCAGCGGCGACCATCCGCGCCTGGACGCCATTCCGTTCGAATCCGCGTACCAATTCATGGCCACTCTGCATCACAACCTGGCCGAAGACGCCCGGCATATTTATTTAAAAGGCTCGCTGGAAAGCCTGCTACAGCGCTGCGACAAAGCCTTTGCCGCCGACATGCAACTCGTACCACTGGATAGAGACTGCCTGAACCAGCAAGCTGAAGCGTTTGCCGCACAAGGCTTGAGAGTCCTGGCTTTTGCGCGCGCTGAGCATGATGACGATGCGGTTGAACATCGCGAAGTGGGTGGTGGCCTGACCTTTTTGGGCTTGCAAGCCATGATCGATCCACCGCGCCCCGAAGCTGCCCGGGCCATTGCCGCCTGTTATAAGGCCGGCATCTCGGTGAAGATGATCACTGGCGACCATCCCGTCACCGCGCTGGCCATCGCTAAGCAGCTCAACATGCGCCATACCGAACGTGTGATCAGCGGCGCCGACTTGCAACACTACAGCGAAGCCGACTATCGCAAACACGTCAAAGACTGCGATGTCTTTGCCCGCATCGCGCCGGAGCAAAAGTTGCAATTGGTGCAAGCCTTGCAGGCCAACGGTCACGTGGTAGCCATGACCGGCGACGGCGTCAACGATGCCCCGGCACTACGGCAAGCCAACATCGGCGTGGCGATGGGCATGGGCGGCACCGAAGTCGCCAAAGAAGCGGCGGCCATGGTGCTGACTGACGATCATTTCGCCACCATCGAAGCCGCCGTCGAAGAAGGCCGCGGCGTGTTCGACAATCTGGTGAAATTCATCGCCTGGACCTTACCGACCAATCTCGGTGAGGGCCTGGTGATTACCGCCGCGGTGTTCGCCAATGTGGCGTTGCCGATTACACCCCTGCAAATTCTCTGGATCAATATGACCACCGCAGTACTGCTGGGTTTAATGTTGGCTTTCGAACCCAAGGAACCGGGTCTGATGCTCCATAAGCCACGCAATCCCAAGCAAGCTATCCTGACCAAACGTCTAATGTTTCGTATCTGTCTGGTCGGCCTGTTGTTGCTGGCCGGCGCATTCGGCTTGTTTGAATGGGAACTATCGCAAAACGCAACCCTAGCTAAGGCCCGCACAGTCGCCGTCAATGTGTTTGTGTTTGGCGAATTGTTTTACCTATTCAACTGTCGCTCGCTAAATTACTCGATGTTCCGAGTCGGCGTTTTTTCCAATTTATGGCTGATTTTTGGTGTCGTCAGCATGATTTTGCTGCAACTGCTGTTTACCTATTGGCCAACGATGCAGGCCTTATTCGGCAGCGAGGCAATCGGTCGGGAGGAGTGGCTGTTGATTTTGGGGGTTAGCTCGGTTATTTACGTAGCGATAGGCCTGGAAAAACTAGTCGTCCGGCGCTTTAACCGCCGGCGTTGATTGCGCGAAGGCATTCAGTGCAACTAATAGCGTCTCCAAGCTTTTTAGGGACTGCTTTTCCGCGACCTCTGGCGCTTCCAGCTGCGCTTTAACAATCGCGCCGTCTATCGCCACCGCAGCCGCATTCGCCAGCTGCTGCCGGTTTGGGCCATCCGGCAACAGTTCGGCAATTACCCGCACCATATCTTGTTTATGCTGGTAGCAAATTTCCAGCACATCGGGCAACACGCCGCCCAATTCGGCGACGGTATTGATAAACGCGCAGCCGCGATAAATAGGCTTGCGAAACCATTCTGCCATAGTCGCCACCAGCGGCATCAATCCCGCACCCGCTTGCCCGCCGTGACGCTGTAAGGCATCGTTAAACCAGGCCATCCACAGGTCGTGCCGGTAATCCAAAAACGCCCGGATCAAATCATTCTTACTGGGAAAATACCGGTAAAACGTCACCTTCGTCACTCCGGACTCGGCAATTACTTTGTCGATGCCGGTGGCGCGGATGCCGTCGCGATAAAACAAATCATGCGCGGCCAGTAATATCCGCTCGCGAGGCGGGCGGTCCGACAGAATGGTGGTGGAATCAGAGATCATGTTTCGATTGTAGACAAGTCTGTCTACAATTGCTACCATCGCCACAAGTAGACAAACCTGTCTACTTACTTTCTCACCCTAGTCAGGAGCTTAACGATGGACAGCAAACCGCCTTTACCGCCCTTTACCGCCGACACTGCCACGCAAAAAGTCCGCATGGCAGAAGATGCCTGGAATAGCCGCGATCCGGATCGCGTCGTGCAGGTGTATACCGAAGACAGCCGCTGGCGCAATCGCGCCGAGTTTCCGGTAGGTCGCGGGCAAATTCGTGAGTTTTTACAGCGCAAATGGGCCAAGGAATTGGATTATCGACTAATCAAAGAATTATGGGCTTTTGCCGACAACCGTATCGCGGTGCGCTTCGCTTACGAGTGGCATGACGATGCCGGCAACTGGTTTCGCAGCTACGGCAACGAAAATTGGGAGTTTAACGAATACGGATTAATGCAGCGTCGCTTTGCCAGCATCAACGATTTGCTGATTAAGGCCGATGATCGTTTATTCCATTGGCCGCTGGGCCGGCGACCCGACGATCATGCCGGCTTAAGCGAATTGGGCTTGTGAAACTTGGCGGTGGAGGCGAATTTATTCGCTTCCAGTAAATAAAAAAGGGCGGATAAATCCGCCCCTATGATCAAGCCAAAACTTTATTAATGGCTGACTTCGACTTTGCCGCCCTTTTTCTGACCAATTTCCGCCAGCGTTTGGGTGAACCAGTCGGTATCGATATTGAACGGCTTGCCGCCTTTGATGCGTGGAAACTCGATAGCGCGCAATATGTTGCCGTTATCTTCGTCGTGGCCCATCACGCCGGATTCGCGGCGGAAGGCACATTCCACGGCCAGGTCAGCGCAAGATTTGATCAGACGCATATCATCAACATTAGCAGCAGCAGCGCGGGCGAAATAACCGGATTTCTGCACCAGGGTTTTTTCCGCCCCGATCATTTGCGCGAATTGCTCGCCAAACCATTTGCCCGGATTGACTGCATCCAGCTTGATGTGGCCGAACGCATCACGCGGCACTTCTTGGCCTTTAGCTTGCAGTTCGGCAACGATAGCTTCCACACCGGCGCCTTCGGACACGAAGATATTCACGCAATCGACTTTGTCCATCACCGCACGCAACCGAGTCGCTTCAGCTTCTAAATCAATCGCCATCTCGGGAACGAAAACCGCGTGTACTTCATACGACTCGCGGCTCAAGCCCAACTCGGGCAACCACTCGGCGCGGTCCAACAATTTACGGTATTCCTGTGCAGTCGCAGCGGTCAACCAACCACAGTTACGGCCCATGACTTCGTGGACGATCAGCATGCGTGGGTTGGAATTGTTCTCGGCCACCACGTTCATGAAGTAACGTGCGCCTTGTTCGGCGGCAGTCCAGGCACCCAGGGATTGTTTGATCGGGAATACGTCGTTATCGACGGTTTTTGGCAAACCGATCACGGTCAGACCGTAGTTGTTTTTCGCCAGAAATGCGGCCAAATCGGCCGCCGCAGTATTGGTATCGTCACCGCCGATAGTGTGCAGAATATCGACGCCGTCTTTAATTAACTGGTCGGCAGCGACTTTTTGCGGGTCTTCGCCTTCTTTCACCAAACCGCGTTTCACGCAGTCTTTGATATTGGTCAGCTTGACGCGGCTGTTGCCGATCACTGAACCGCCGAAACGTTGCAGCAAGCCGGCTTTTTTGCGGACTTCATCGGTCACAACATAGGAGTCACCCAGCAGCAGACCTTTGTAGCCGCCACGGTAGCAAATAATTTCGATGCTAGGATCAATTTCTGTGTAGCGTTCAATCAGGCTGCCGATAGCGGAGTTCAGGCAAGGCGCCAAACCGCCGGCCGTGAGGATTGCAACTTTTTTGGGTTTGTTCATGGGCGTTTCAAATAAAAAGTTAAGAAAAAGTGTGATGGCTCGGCGTACCAACCATCAGCTATCGCCGCGTCTCAGCGCCGGCGTTGCGATCCCTTTTGCCGCAACACTCGCCAAAACGGTGCAAGCCGCGCGATTCTAACACAAGCTTTTCTTTTATCAGGCAACGTTCGATGATCGCTCAGCTCACCCAGCTTAACCGGCTGCGCCACAAACACTACCGCAGCAAAATCCAGTGGCGCAGAGGCTCGAATAAAAGCGGAGTAGGTTAGCGGCTCGACATCGGTCGTAGTGATACTAACTTTGGTTAATTCACCGCAATGGCTTAGCGAAAGCGACAAATAATCGCTGAGCCCGTGTTCGGCCTGTGTGAGCAACAAATCCTCAAGCGGCACCGCAAGTTTGCCTCGTTTGATACCTTGAATGTGTTGATATGAACTATCTGTCATCTGTTACCGCTCCGCACTGAACTAGCTAAATTGCGGTAGCAAGCTTATCGTCCTTGCGATTTATCGCCAGTGTACCAAGGTTCTAAACCAGCCTAGATCAAGCACTTAAGCGCTAAGCGGCCAGCAACCAATCCTCCACCAAGCGACAAAACGCATCCGGCGCCTCAACGTATAACCAATGGCCGGTATCTGGAATTTTCGCGATCTTTGCTTGCGGAAACACTGCATAAATCGCTTCTTCATCCAGATATTTGGAATTGCCGCCACCGATGAATAACACCGACCGGACGAACCGGCGTTCGCCGACTTCCGGAAAGCCGACAATGTGATGGGCATTTTTTTGAATAATATCCAGATTGATCCGCCAGTAGTAATTGCCGTCTTTCAGCAGCAGATTTTGCAGCAAAAACTGCCGGTAGGCCAGATCCGGAACCGCCTCGGCTAGCGCCTCTTCGGCCTGCTTTCGGTTGCCGATGCTATTGACTGGCAAACGGCTCAGAGCGTCGACCAGATCGTCGAAGCTATGCTGATAACTGACCGGAGCGATGTCCGCAACGATTAAACCAGCGACTCGTTGCGGATGATGCAAGGCAAACCACATCACCGCCTTGCCCCCCATGCTATGCCCGAGTAAATGAGCACAGGGAATCTCATGGCTATCCATAAAAGCCAACAAGTCGGCGGCCATACTGGGATAATCCAGCACCTCGGCATGCGGCGAACTGCCGTGGTTGCGCATATCCAACACATAAACATGCCGCTGCTCCGCTAGGCGTTTGGCCACCGAACGCCAGTTACGCGAGGCGGCCAGAAAACCATGCACAATCAGTAATGGCGTGTCGCCGGGTTCGCCGAAACTATCGTAAGCCAGTTCGATGGTCGTCATCGTCACTGCGCTCAAGCAAAACCGAAGATTGCGCCCAATATCCCACCGAATACGCCGCCCCACACCACCAGCCAACCCAAATGTTGCTTGATGATGGATTGCACCATTTCCTTGACCAATTGCGGCGTTAATTCGCTCAAACGCCTGTCGATCACCATTTCGATTTTGCCGGTCAAATCCTCGCCAATCTTGTGCGCATTCAATCCTTGCTGTAAAGCGTGTTTAAACCGTTCTGACTCCACCATTTCCGAGAGGGTATGCTGCATTTTTTCGGTAAAAGGTTGTTTTAGCGGCAATAACGCCTCTTCGCCGCCCATCATCAACAACATGCCACCAAACGAAGAAGCCATAATGGAAGATACCAAGCCTTCGTAAACCTTGTCGTAATCGACAGCATTTAGCAAAGGTTGCAAATTCAACACCTTGCCGCCCTGCTGCTCTTCCGTTTCGATGAACTGTTCGATATTTTCCACCGTGAAAAATTGCTGCATCATCAAGGCCTTGATCGATGCTTTAAACTCTTCGAAACGCGCCGGGATAATCCCCGAGCCATACAAAAACGGCACCTTTTCGAACAGCATATGAATAGCCAACCAATTGGTAATTGCCCCGGAAAATGCAAAAAAACCAATTGCTTTCAGCGTTTCCGGATAAAACGGGCTGACATAGCCGACAGCGATAATCAGCAGGGAGATAAAGTTGGTTAAAAAGCTTTGATTCAGTAATTTTTTCATTATTTTGTTAAGTAACATGCTAACAGCAAATTTTGCCAAACACTGTTGCCGTAGGCCAGCATAAATTGGGACTAAATATGAACAATACTATTTCTCCGAACCATAACGGTGAACCCGGCAACCAAATTCGATTTGCAACCGGGATGTGTCCGTTGGGCTGGCTGCTAGTGGCGGTTAAACCAACCGGCGTTTGCGCAATAGCCTTGGGCGATGCTCCGGAGGATTTAACCACAGCCTTCCAGGATAAATATCCTGAAGCGGAGTTTATAGACGGCTCACTCGAATTCGAACGCATTTTCGCCGCATTGCGACAATTTATCGACATACCGGAGCAAGGACTGGCGCTGACATTGGATACAGGCGGAACGCCGTTCCAACAGCGCGTTTGGCAGGCATTACGGGAAATCCCTGTCGGTGCCACCGCTAGTTACAGCGAGATTGCTCGGCGCATAGGTTCGCCGAATTCGGCGCGTGCGGTGGCAAGCGCTTGCCCCGCCAATCCTTTGGCCATAGCCATACCATGCCACCGGGTATTAAGGATTGACGGAAAATTATCGGGTTATCGCTGGGGTTTGGAACGCAAAGCGGCGTTATTACGCCGGGAGTTGCTTTACAAAAAGCAACTAATCGAAATCGGATGATAAAACCATAATCCGCAAATTGGCAGCCCGCGCCGATGAAGACCCATTTATTCAAGGCCCGCTAAATGGCTTGGCAACGTTCCGCAATCATTCTGCCGATGGGAAGTGCTGAAGTCGCGGCCGGCGAAGGTGCATTGCAGACGTGCAGCATGCGCTCGGTCTGCTTAAACAGAAAATCGTGGACGGCCTGGCCTTCATTGGTAACAACCTGAGCACGGATACCCGCCCGGAACGGCAATAAATCTTCAACGCTTAACGACGGGCAATATTTGCGGCATTTCCGAAGGTAAGCCCGTTTGCTCAACGACGTCACCAACTCTTGCCGCGCGTGGTGGCGGTAGCGATAAATCAATTTCCAGAACCCAGGAAATCCTAAAAAATCTGCGCAATCTCGCCGGGAAAACGATAACTTGGGATAGCCTTCGCGGGCGAAACCAATCACCGCGTTTGGCCCCACAGTCACGCTCCCGTCTATCATACGGGTCAAGTGAATCCCCAGGAACGGCAGCGCCGGGTCGGGCGCCGGATAAATGAGGTGGTTGACGACCGCGTTTTTGGCTTGAGGCAATTGAAAATATTCGCCGCGAAAGGGCACGATACGAAAATCAACATCCAGGCCTGCCAAGCGGGCCAACCGGTCGGCTTGCAAACCGCCGCAGACGATCAATTGGCCTGCGCGAAAGAGCTCTCCGCCGCCCCCGACCTCAACGTAGTGGGTACTCTCCTCAATACGATCCACCTGCAAACCGTAACGCACCACCACACCGCCTTGCACCACTTGTTCGGCCATTTTACGGCATACCAAGCCGTAATCGACAATCGCCGTTTCCCGGCTATACAAGGCAGCAATCCCACGAATATTTGGCTCACTGCGTGCAAGCTCAGCTCCGTCGAGGCGTTCTAATTGCAATCCGTTAGCAATCGCGCGGTCATACAGTGTATTGATCCGTTCGTGCTCCACGCTGTCAGTCGCTACGATAAGCTTGCCGCATTCGTCGTAGGGAATCCCATGCGTGCGGCAAAAATCCTTGGTCGCCACCAACCCCTCCCTACACAGACGCGCCTTCAGGCTCCCCGGCTCATAATAAATACCTGCATGTATGACGCCGCTGTTGTGACCGGTCTGATGTCGACCGGGCATCTCCTCTTTTTCCAACAACACAATGCGAGCGTCGGGATGGCGTTCCTGCAGCGTCAGTGCAGTTGCGAAACCGACGATACCCCCGCCGATAATGCAAAAATCAGAAAACGTCGTCATGTTGCCCCTTCAAATAATGCTGATCGAGAACTGAGCAAGCCTCGGCAAGCGAATATATAGCCACAGTCGGTCGGGCGTCGTTGGCATCCTCTCCCAGCAACAGCGTCACGCCAACCCCCGCCGCTTTTGCGGCAACGATATCGGAATGTTTGTCGCCCAAAAGCAGGGAACGGGACAGATCCAAACCAAGTTCGTCGCGAGCCCGCAACATCATCCCCGGATTGGGTTTGCGTTCGAAAGACTCACGTTTGTAGTCGCCAACACCGTGCTCGGGATGAAACGGACAAAAATACACCGCTGCCAACGGCGCACCTTCCGCCGCGAAGCGCTCACTCATCCAGGCCGTAAGCGCGTGAAATTGCGCTTCCGTATAAAAGCCCCGTCCGATGCCGGCCTGATTGGTCACCACCACCAACACCAAGCCCAAGCGGGTTGCCAGACGGCATAGGTCGAAAATGCCGTCAACAAATTCAAAATCTTCGATACGGTGGACGTAATTCTTTTCGACGTTGATAACGCCGTCGCGATCCAGGAACAATGCAGGTTTTGCGTAAGTTTTCGTCATAGAACGACTAACCCGTCAAACAAACGGTTTCAGCAAACCGTGAGCGGCCAGTTGCCTGCCCAAAAACCATATCCATAACGATAAGCGCCAGCGCAACGGCAAACCTTTATCCAAAAAAATAAAACGTGTGATATAGCTTGCGACACCCAGCATTCCATGAGGCACTGAACTCGGAACACAATCATCCAAAGCGGCCGGCACCGTTTCCTTCTGACTCACTTCAGATAATGCCCTGGCACCATTTGCCCGCATGGTGATTAGCGACAAGAAATCGCCATCATCTGCAAACCTTCCTCGCTGCCGGTAGGTATCATCCATGGGCGCCTTTCCTGCCCGATAATGCATATGCTCGAATATAAGCTCAGGTAAATAGCGAATACGTTTAAGGCCCAGTTTCTCCAAACGCTTAAAAATGTCCATAAGGTGATAATCGATGAAGGCACCTTTATAAATCATTGGAAAAGGCTCTCTTAAAATCTCGCAAGTTTTTCGGGAAAGGATAGGGAATGTGCAAAGATTTCCTTTCTTAAATAAATCGTTTCCATAGGCCAGATAGATACGATCCGGAATACTGTCATGTAATTGGCGTATTATGCTGTCCCAACCACGAGTGCGAATAATCATATCGTCGTTGGCAAGAACGACAATATCTCCACGCGCCATTTCATAACAGGCGGTATTGTAGGCGCCCATGGTTGCCCGAGGTCCTATAATACGTTTAATGGTTAACCCGGGGCATTCCATCGAGTGGCTAGCAAAATCATCCTCGTCCAGGTAAACAATAACTTCCACATATTCCGGATACTCGCTATTCTCGAGAACGCTTTGTAAAAAGTCGTTGGCGCGTTGCAAGCGGCCGCGGCTAGGTAATAGGAGGGAAATGAGCGCATTTTTCATAACGCCTCGATACCATCTAAACTTCCAAGAAATCCAGCCGATCTTGAATAAGCCATTAAACAAAATTTAAAGTTGACGATCAGATATTCCCCTCTCTCGAATTAGAGATTTGATATTCCGTTTTTCCATAAACTAAGGTAGTTTTAGCACGCAACAATATTGGCACCAAAAAAATTTGCCCTTCGGCAACATGAACTGAATCATAACAGCCTTAGTTAGACAACACGAGTTGGAATTTCAAATTGTAACTGGAATCAGACTTGAAGACAGATCGCACTTTTTATAGCCAATACTCAATAAAAACAACCAGATCGATCCCCCAACGTCAAATATGGACAAATCAAAAACCGAGAGATTGTAAAAACTCTACCTGCCTTTGCGAAGCCGTTGATGGAGCGCAACCTGTTGGATTGCAATCGGTTTCGACCGTTTCGATACTCTTATTGCGAAGGCTTTTTCGAGGCATCTTCGGGATTTTGGCTACAAACTGAATCAGGCCGCAAGAAAAGCGAGGATATCCTTGACAACATATACCTCCCGTAGACGCCTACAATCGTCAAGAGTAGAACAATCGTTAAAAGATAATTGATCCAAATCGTCGCAGCGGTCCATCGGGAGCCTCCGGTAAAGCGGAATGTCACCTCATGGTACCCGGGAGTCAATTCTAAGGCCTTAAAGGCAATATTGGCCGGAAGAATTGGCGCGGGATGACCATCGATCTGGGCTTGCCAGCCTGGATGCAGGCTATCCAAATAAATCAGGAATCTGTTTGAACCAACAGGTATCTCAGTATTGGCTATCAGTTGGTTGGCACTGAAACGGCGAATTGTAATTACGTCCGCAGAAATGGCCGATGATGAAGTTGGCATCGCGTCGGACCAACCTGGATGACTAGTCCGGACGACCGGCGTTTCGTACAGAGTCGCCGCAGTATTGATGATATGTCTCACCTGGGCGTCGTTATCTGTGAGAACCGGCGTACGAGCTAAATAGAGTTTTGGCGTTTCACAGCCAATTGCAGCCATTAGCGCAGTATCGTTAACGACGCTTCCAAGTGTGAAATATTCCTGCGGAGACTGCCCGTCCGTTACGGCAAGACGTGTCCGAATAAGCGAATCAAATGGCGTACTTATCATATCCACGCGGTGAACCGGAAAACACAGATCGAGCGACAAGCTTCCGTATCCCAAGCTGTTGCGAGCCCCCCATACCTCCATCAGGGATAACTGATGAATGATGTCCTGCTCGATTTCTCTTCGGCGCATCGAGCTATAAAGCAAGGGACGCACATCGTAGGCGTGACGGAGAGACTGCCAATGCCTGAACCAATTTGGCGCCATGGCCGGGGCGCGCCACTCCAGCATGAACTTATAACTCATCATTTCCAGCAAAACGCAAACCAGAAGACCGGGGCCCAGTATATCGCGCGTAACGCGCTTAGTCCCAAGCCCAAATGCCAGGACAAATAATACAACGATAGCCCACTGCCAATAATGAAAGGCGAAAGGTATATCCAGGCTGGAATCGCTCGCGTAGGCATACTGCCATCCATGCTCAGCATCGACCATGACAAAAACCGCACCCAATGCAATAGTGAGCGAGGTAAGGAACAATGTGTTACGGCCACGTGCGGACCTATTTTCCAGATAATGATCAATACCAAATCCCGAAGCAACGATAAGCAGAATCTTCGCGACCGGCGTGACAAATCCGATGTGGCGAAATTTATCCATCGTGGGGAAAAACCTATAGGCAATTTCCGCCACCCCCCCAGAAGCCCCCAGAGAAAATAGCAGCACCAACCCCACTAAAAGCACGAACACCCCAAAGGCCTTTGTCCTTGCGTGTATCAGGGCAAACGTCACGAACAGTATGGTGAAGAGACCGCTGTAGGCAACAAAAGCAAAACGAACCGGTGCCGCATAGATGAACTCCATAAATTTCACGGGTGATACATATCCCCCATAAGTCAAGAAGATATCCAGCCCGACAGACCCGTTGGCCTGCCGCAGGGAAGTGAAGCTTTGCATGCCGTCGATTACATGCCGGGCAAATTGAACGTTCATAAAAGCGATGACCAGCGCTACGCAGACGATTACCCGCCCTCCTGGATTCGGAATCGCGAAGCGTAGAAGTGACGGCATTTGAGGCCGGAATAGAAGCAGCCAGATACAGACGAATGCGCCCAGCGTGGCCGCAATGAATATCTGCGTATAAAAAAGCCCGCCTAGAGTCATCACAATCAGCGCGAACGCTAAATGTTCCAAGCCTTCACCACGTAGATACCGGGCGGTGTGATACAACAACAATGGATACAGATAAATCAGGTGGAAGTTCCAATGAATCTGCGTCCCCCAAGAAACTGACAGCACACCAGTGATGCCAATGATGATAGGGCTGATGCGGTGCCTATGGAAAAGTGAGGACAGCTGGTAGAGGCCATAGATCAGCAAAGTTTCTTCGAGATAAAGTCCGAACCGAAACAGTAATAGCGTGTCAGTGACGGAAAAGAGTTTTCCCAAAAAAACGGCAGCATAAAAGGCCGGCGTGAACGTGAATGCATAGGCAAAATCCGCCGTGACACCCTGACTGGTAAATGGTAACCAAAGTGGAAACTCATCCGAGAGTAAAAATTCGCGATAGACCGTGCCAAACATCTGGAAGTTAATCATCGTGTCGTGGGCCAATGGCAGATTGGCTGCTGCAAGAGTCCAGAATAGACAGGCATGCAGACTCAGAATGATGACTAGGTCAGAAGGGAAGTAGTTGCCTGTAACATATTTAGGAGCAGTTTCAGTCATGCCTTACTACCGTTTCCACCTGACCATTGAAAAAATAGCTGTAGCAATAATTTCATTTGCGCGTTCGGTCGTATGGGCGAAATCCAGAAATACCTCACCTTGTCTATTATCAAGAACACTTCTCAAATCTACCGATATAATTCCATCGGCATTCAATGCGTCACTCTGGTTAGCAAACTTGTCAATGCTGTGCGTATATACAAACTCCATTCCTGGAGGGGTCAACAAGAAGTTATCAATAAGAAATTGCTCGTGTTTAGTGCGAGATTTAAGAGAAAAGATGGACGGTTGAAGAAAATGATAAAAATCAGCGCCAGACGCTTTGCTGTATTGATGCGCTAAGCGAATATTATTGGCAAAATTCTCGCTCGCCTTAATCGCCCTTGCGTTTACCTCTTCGGCATTGCGCGTATGTAGAGGGGGCGACTGCTGTTTGATATATTTGAGAAGTTCGGCAAAGTGTATTAATTTTAATTTCTCTAAAACCGGCAATATTCGTGATTCAAGGACACCCGGTTTTTCTGAATTCCGTAGAGTGTTTATATTGAGACCATATTTATAATCGCTGTATACTTTATATATAATATCGCAGCCACCATCGAAAAATATTACAATATCACCTTCTTTTAGCGTTGTTTCGTGTAAGAAAAAAAGTTGCTGCTCGGAGTTCATGGATGAGACACCGTAATTCACGACTTTATATTGAGTCGTAATTTCGTTGATCTTGCGCTGCACTATGCTCGGGATAGTGTATTCGTCCGGTACTTCCTGAGAATATATTGTGGACGCGCCATAAATGTATACAGTATTTTTCGCGTCTTCCGGGACAAACGCCGTCCGGCGATGCCCGTCAATCACATTGATATACTTACCTTCAAAATTTACTAATCTACGGACTTTATCATCAAATTTTCCTTTTTCTCCGTTAGAGGATTCACGCATGAATTCCGCGCTAAAGTAAGGCGAATCAGAATATGCCGGTGGTTTTTTTGCCCTGAAAACCCACCGGGAATCATATGCCGGTAGTTTTTTTATGATGAGCTGACTACATATTTCTATTAAATAACTCGTAACTATAAGAGTCACAAGGACAATGATCAAATTGGATATTCTGTCGAATTTCACCGCCATCAACACGTCCTCTTGTAAGGTTTGTTATTGTTCTTTAAAGGGCTTGACTCCAATCATACCTATAAGCAACATCCTCAAACTTATCGGTTGATTCGAAGTTTCCAGTCTCTGTGCTTAATACCCGGTTTTGGGTCGTAGGCGGCTTATGGGTAAGCCTTGTTTCGTGCAATTCGTCAGAAATCGAAATAGATAAAAGCCGCAGTATTTCCTTGACTTATTGTGATCGCCACAAGCCAACAGAAAGCCAGCGCAATCCATATAAATTCAGGCTGAGCGTAATGAACCGCAATTTTGATCCGCCTGATGTCGTCAAACCGGTGTAGCGCGAAGAACACCAAGATCAACAACAACGGAAAAACATTATTGTTGGCGAACGAATCAATCCCGCCCCAACCACCGATAAAGGGGGCCGCCCAGATGTCTAGCGCTTTTGCAATAGTCGGGCTACGAAAGAAGACCGCTGCAAAAGCGAAAAAATGAAATGTCAGCAACACCCCAATCCAATCGGGCATTTTGCCGGATGGCAATCTGCGTAAGGCGGGCCGCAACAAATAATTAACCGATATACCGATGCCGTGCAGCAAGCCCCAAATCAAAAAGGTCCAATTCGCACCATGCCATAAACCGCTTAACAGCATGGTGATCAATATATTTCGGACAGCCTTGAACCGTCCGTACCGGTAGCCGCCGAGCGGCTGGAAAAGATAGTCACGAAACCAAAATGACAGCGTAATATGCCACCGGCCCCATAAGTCGCTAAGCGAACGCGCGGCGTAAGGCCGACGGAAGTTATTAGGTAGACGGATTCCGATGGCGAGCGCAAGTCCAATCGCCATGTCGGTATATCCGCTGAAGTCGCAATAAATTTGAACCGAGAATCCGTAAATCACCAACAGCGCGTCCAGAGCCCCAAGCGTCCCGTTTTGGTTATAAACATCATTAACCGCAAAACCGACCTGATCCGCAAATACCAGCTTTTTGACCAAACCAAGCGAAAAAATCGCCAGCGGCACGGCAAACCGGCGTAGGGTCGCCATGCGCTGACGTTCGAGTTGCGGCAGCAGTTCGTAGGGCCGAAGAATCGGTCCGGCAATCAGATGCGGAAAGAATAAGACATAGGCGAGCACTGCCGATGCGGATGACGTTGCCGGAAACTTGCCTTTGTAGATATCGATGACATAGGCCGTGAGGGTAAAGGTGACGAAAGACAAACCAAGCGGCAGCGGCAGATTGAGCAAATTGTCTTGCATACCAACGAACGGTCCGATCAGTTCCCTAAAGAAAAAATCCGTGTACTTGTAGAAAACCAGCGGCAAAAATAAACCGATGACGCACGCAACCGCCCGGCGTTTGCGTGCGACTGGATTGACCGCGCCATTCATCCAAATGACGCCGAGGTAGGCGATTGCCGTCAATAAGTAAGGCAGCCATATGTATTCGATTCGCCACCATCCATAAAAAATCGTACTGCCAAGAATGATCAGGTAAATTCTAAATTGCTTGGGAATGATGAAGTGGAGCAGGAAGTAAACGGAAAAAAATACAAAAAATATCGGTGAACTAAATAGCATTCCCCATCCTGTTTACTTGTTCACTGAGGAGCTGCCTGATTGCGAAAGCGTTGGCAGGATTGCCTCGGCCATCAGCCGGTGGCCTAGTGCATTGGGGTGCGGATCGGTCGGCATTGCCCAAATGTCTTTCGGAGGCAAACCTTTCATTGTGGGCAGTTGGTCGCAATAAATGTAGCCGTACTCGGCGGCTACCTGTTTCATAATGTCATGGGCAAAATCGAATTTATAGTCAACTAAATTGAATGTGGCTGGCGTCATAGCCAGATATATCCGAATATTATTCGCTTTGGCATACTCCGAAAGTTGTCTGAGCTTTTCTTTCATTTTGAGCATGCCGGGCGCTTCTGGCTGATAGACGTCGCGATAGTACTGCACCATTGATTGTTCTCCGTTCTTATCGAAGAACCGGTGATAGACGCCCCATAAGATCACCGCCAGTTGACTGTGACGTAACAACAAATTATCTCCGCCAGCAGGCAGGTCTTCAGCGTCGCGCAGACAATAATGCACGACGATATCGGTCGGATGCAGGCCGGTAAGCTCATCAAAAAAACGGGAAACGTAGCGCTCTGTGTTGTAGTTGCCGACGCCGGCGTTAAGCACCTGTACGGGCTGTTTGTCGATAGCGCTTAACGCCGTCTCAAGTCTGGCTTCAAGGGTGTCCTGTTCAGAAACTCCCCAGCCAAATGTGATGGAGGCACCGAGAAAGAGAATTCTTCGTCCGCCAGGCGGCAAAGCAGAAAGCGGGGCACCGCGCAACCCATGCTCGTTGAGGCGAATTTCGACATTCTGCAATATCGCCGATTTTGACCTGACATGATCGAAGTCAAGCATAGGCTCAGGGCGGCGGGTTTTTAGTTCCTTGCCGTAGCGCCACATCTCGATATCGTAGTTGGTCATTGAACTGTTTTTTATGCGCAGGAGACCTTCTGCGAGACCGAGAGCGATTGCCGACGACAGGCAGAGCAAAATTATCGATAGGAATTTTTTATTAGTTTGTGGCATGGCAACCTTAGCGAAAGTTTGATCTATGAAATTCCAATCACTTGACTTTGGAGTGCCGTCGTTATTTTTGGCGGCTGGCCAACTGGTGTGTATTGGGAAAATCTATTTCTCAAACAAGACAGGGAGGAAAGACTTGTTTTCATTGGCAGTTTTTAATTCAAAAATCAGTTGCTATTCAAGTAATGCGTTGGTTTTCTAATAATCAAGCCGTGGTTAATCCGGCTCAAGAGTGGTGCTGTAATTTGTTTTCAGACGGTTATCCTGTTTTTCTTTGTAGAGAATGTAGTTCTCAATGACCAGTAATTCGATCTCGGAGCCCATGAAACAACGAAACGCATCCTCCGGGCTGCAAACGATGGGTTCCCCTCGAATGTTGAAGCTGGTGTTAATGAGTACAGGGCATCCAGTGCGGGCTTTGAATGCGGAGAGGAGTTCATGAAACCTCGGATTGGTTTCGCGATCCACGGATTGGATTCTTGCTGAATAGTCTACATGGGTCACTGCGGGTATTTCGGAGCGCGGTATATTAAGTTTATCGATCCCGAACAGCGCCGACTCCTGTTCCGTTACTTCCGTTCGCTTGTCTTTGGCTACATTGGCGACGAAAAGCATATATGGGCTGTCGCAATCGAGTTCAAACCACTCAGCCATATCCTCACGCAATATAGCCGGCGCAAAAGGACGAAAGCTTTCGCGATACTTTACTTTTAGGTTTAATGTTTTCTGCATCGCCGGATTACGCGGATCGCCAAGGATGGAGCGAGCTCCCAGCGCTCGAGGGCCAAATTCCATGCACCCCTGAAACCATCCAACGGCTTTTCCCGCTACCAACGCATCTACGGTGGCCGTAATCAAATCGGCGTCGCTTAGCCTTTCGAAGCGCGCGCCTGCGCTGGAGAGCTGTTGTTCAATCTCACTATCATTGTAACTCGGCCCAAGGTACGTGCCGGACATTGCATCTTTTCCATTTGTCCGGCGCGGTTTGTCGCAATGCGTGTAATAAGCGGCCAAAGCGGCGCCAACCGCACCTCCGGCGTCACCCGCGGCCGGTTGAATCCAAATGTTTTCGAATTTACCATCGCGCAAGATTCTGCCGTTAGCCACACAATTAAGTGCGACGCCGCCGGCAAGGCAAAGATTTTTACGGCCGGTTTCATTGAATAGGGCTCGCGTCAAGCGAAGCACTATTTCTTCCGTAACCCATTGAATAGATGCGGCAATATCCATGTGCTTCTGGGTCAAAGGCTGCTCGGGCTTTCGCGGCGGATCACCAAAAAGCGCGTCGAACTTTTTGTTAGTCATCTTGAGGCCAGTGCAATAATCAAAATATTGCATATCCAGCCGAAAACTCCCATCGGCTTTTAGATCAAGGAGCTTACTCAGGATAACGTCGACATATTTTGTTTCGCCGTAGGGCGCCAGTCCCATTACCTTGTATTCGCCAGAGTTGACTTTAAAGCCAAGATAATAGGTAAATGCCGAATATAAAAGACCAATCGAATGAGGGAAATGAATTTCCTTCACTGCCTCCAAACGGTTGCCGCATCCGATTGCTACTGAAGTCGTTGTCCATTCGCCGACGCCATCCATAGTTAATACAACGGCTTCCTCGTATGGTGAGGCAAAAAAAGCGGAGGCCGCGTGACTTTGGTGATGTTCGGCGAATAGCAAACGACTTTCTATATTCGAATCCGCACCCAGGTTTTTCAACTCATCCCGCAGTAATAGCTTTTGAAACAGCTTTTCTTTGAGCCAAATCGGCATTGCCGTTAAAAATGATTGAAAACCACGTGGAGCAAAAGCAATATAGGTTTCAAGAAGTCGTTCGAATTTTAAAAAAGGCTTGTCGTAAAATACAACATACTCAATTTGATCCAGATTTTTACCAGCCGCGTTCAGGCAATATTCAATTGCATTTTTAGGAAAAGCTGCATCATGTTTTTTGCGGGTAAACCGCTCTTCTTGCGCCGCGGCGATTATCCGACCGTCTACAATCACACAGGCCGCGCTATCGTGATAAAACGCCGAGATACCTAATATATTCACGCTTTCTTCGGCAAACTTCAAAATATGGCGTAGATAAATGGCGCGATCGCGGAGCCTTGGCTTAAAACGACCAGACCGCCGACCAAGGCTAGTACGAATATGATCGGTAATAGCCAATATTTCTTTCGCATGGAGAGGAAGACCCAAAGTTCTCGTAAGATATTCAGCATTACTAATTCCACATTAGAATTGATTGTTCATATTTTGTTGTTTAACCACAATAAGCGGTCGATTTTGCCAATATGTTGGCGCTTTGCGATCAAATCTCAGCTTGAGTAAATCTCTTTTGAGGAGGCGCATTAATAGCCCAACAGGCAGAATAGTCAATAAGAAAACGGCTCCCATTATGACGGGATTAATTAAATAAGATAAAATGAGACCCAGACGGTACCAAAGATTATTAAGAGGACGTAGTGGCGCCATCCAAAAATAAGCCAGGAACAGAAAAATGGCGGCAAGGGATAGCCCCGTCAGCCACCAATAATCATAAAAGTCACGGACTCGATATAGCCTTATAAAGGCAATCATTAAAAATACGACAGAAAAAGTTATTCCAAATCCGCGTTCAGTTGGTTTTTCTGCATTCTCTTCTTGGCGCGAGTTTTCAAGCACGTAACCTGATCGTTTATAAGTGGATTTTCTCATAGATTTTAACTACTAGCGGCACTGACCGATACGGCATTTAAACGCTGGTAAAAGTGGCCGATAAACTGGCGAACAACGCCATCCCATTGCTCGACGCCTCACCCAAATGCCACGAATCGATACTGATCAACACCCCAATCCCGCGGCATGACGACAACCAAAGCGATGATCGTCAAACTTTTTCCTTTTTATTATTTGATTTCCCTGACAGGCAATATAAAAAAGTACGCCAGAAACAAGAAAATTGAATACGACACTCAAATCATGTATGAACTAAAGATGCAAAACCGGATGAATTTTACTCGTTAGCCTGTTGCATTAGGGAGCCTCTGATTAATTCGTTAACATGAATTTCCGTACCAATTAAATCCAATGGCTTGCGCATTGATTTTTATTGAAAAACTGAATTAATCAGAGGCTCCTTAGAATAATACAACCTGTTTCTTTACGGTATGTTTTGTTATCTATTCAGACTAGGATGATAAAACAATGCATCTCGCAATATGGATTTTAATAAAACAAGAGCGCTCTTATATTTTCCTAGCACCCCAGGATGGGCCCGACTTCCTTGCACGCCTATTCTAGGGGGCTCAGAAGAAGAAATTTCCGTTATCTTCAAGCCGTACCTAGCACCACGGGTTAATAACATTATTTCCGAAAAATCACTCTTGAATTTATCTATTTCCAATGTGTATAGATGAGACTTTTTGAATGCTTTATACATCACGAGCCCATCTGTGTATTTTGTTGAGAAAAGTATATTAATAAGACCGGTAAAAAACTTATTAGCAATTCCCGATACGAAATCATCATCTTCCGAAATTGCATCACCTTTGTATCTCGATGCTACAACTATATCATAACCGGCGTTTATCTTTTCAATTAGCCTTGGAATATCTTCTGGAATCGAGTTACCGTCCGGCGAAAACGGAATAATGACATCACCTCTAGCCAATTCAAACGCTTCCCAAAAAGCCGCTTTAACTCCTTTTGATTTTTGGCGAACCACATTATATCCTTTAGAAATAAGATATTCTTTTGAGCCATCATCAGAACTACCATCAAGAATCAATATCTCGTCACACCAACTTTTGTCTATCCGCGGCATTATAACTTTCAATGCATCTATTTCATTTTTTACAGGAATAAAAAGCGTTGTTATAAATTTTAATTTCGAATTATCCATTTTATTCTTCAAATAAACAGCCGCATTATAAATGCAGCTTGCTGTTCTTTTCTTAGCCTTTAATAAAAATCAAGCAACAACACGCCGTCAAATTATTTTTAAATCTATAACTCAATATAATATCGACTTACATCATAAAAGCCCAGCAATAACTAACCGGAATATTAATAGCCACTCTAGGGAACCTCTGATTAATGCAGTTTATCAAGAAAAATCGATGTGTAAGCCATTGATTAATATACAGTGAATTCAATGTTACGAATTAAATAGCCCTCCCTGAAAAAGCCAAAATTTTTCAGGGAGGACCGCCCTCACACGAACGATAAAAATTGCTCTGATGAAAATGTGCCCCTTAGCCGAAACAGCGACTGCCCAAAATGACGCCAAAAAATCCTCAACCGCCTGAGGATCAAACGGATGTTGTGGCCTGCACCGCACAGGATGGCACGCAACGCATCGCCCATTTCGCCTTTCAGGTAGTTGCGCCCCATTAGTCCGTCGTTCTGTAGGTGGCCGATGATCGGTTCGATGGCGTTGCGGCGTTTCAGGGCACCTTTGAGTCGTCGGGTATCCACGCCGCGTTTTTGCCGGGCTTTGTAAATCGCGACCCCGGGTACCTCGACGCCTGGATAACCGAAGTCCACACCCGCTTCTTTGGCGCTGGCAGGCATAGCAATCAAGTAGCGGCAGAAATGAATAACGACGCTAGCAAGCAAGGCAAAACCGCTACGCGGAGCGCCTAAAACTAGCGGCTTAAATGAATTCATACTCAATTCATTACCATATGAGCGTTCTATTACAGTCAAACTCAAAACACATTCAAATTTTGGTATTTTGCACGAATGATCCCTCCAAGCTTTTTAAAGATTTTAGTTGACGCAGCTGGCGTTAAATGATTATTGTCAGCTGTAATCAAGCTATTTCCGATAATAAAGCTGCAAGTAGATAAATCATCGACAACATCACATAACTGTTCTTGAATGTCGAAGTAGTCAACATTTTCTTCATTTGCAATTTTCTGAATTGCCCGGCGCAAATCGACAGTATTAGAAAGTAATCCGTCTCGCGCAATAGACTGAATCTCATACTCGGTGGATTTCTCACTTGCCTCTCGAGCAACTATATCAATTAGCTTCTCTTTAAATATAAATGGCTGCCCAACCACTAAAACTGGCTTACCAATTGCCTTCATGTATCTAATAGTTTCCCGGAAATTATTATAATCCGGGCCAAGCGACGCAAATATCGTCAAATCGATAGCGTTTTTTTCAATAAAGTCAAACATAAATTGATTAGATTGAAGACAGTAATCCATTCCCCAATTAACACCAGGCCTACAATTTGACGGTGTTGCTTGAAGAAGATTAAATCGCTCTCTAGGCAAATTCTCATTCAACCCCATCCAACTATAACTTGCCACAGAATCTCCCATCAGCAATATATTGACCTTACCATTAACAGGCTGAATACATTCTGCTTGATCAAAGTTTTTAAAATTTGTGAACGAGCAACCTGGCGCCCGAGGTTTCAAGGTACTTAACGAATCTTTTGTTCCTGATAATAAGTACGAGACATTTTTAGGGAAACGCCATCGCCAACCATCATGAGAGTAAACATGCAATGCTGGAGCTCCAACAATTACTAAAGACAATGAAACAGCAGACCAGAATTTACGTCGCCCGGAGGAAGTGCTTTGAAAATCGATCCTTCTAAAAGGCGCTTCAATAAATTTGTATAGTAAAGCGGCGATAGCTATCGATAAAATCAATACAGCGACCTTATCAAGCAAGCTCCATGACTCCGGTTTTATATATTTATAAAATACAATCGTCGGCCAGTGAATAAGGTATACTGAATAACTGATTAGACCCAAGCCAGAAACTAACGAATGCCTCAAAAGCGCACCGAAAAGTCTAGATGTTTTTGCGCCATATATTATTAATGCGGCGCCAAAACACGGGAGTAGCGCAAAAGTGCAAGTATAAGCATGCTCATCTTTATGCTGCGTAGCCGCATACATAATTGTTAAAAATCCAATAAATACAGCAGCCTCTTTTACCCAATCAGAACGATTTTGACTGTGTTCAACACCCAATAAAGCAGCTCCTAGTGAAAATTCAAATATACGAAATGGCATAAGAAAAAATGCCGAGGATTCAACGTTGGAAAACGATACGGACAAATATAATCCGAGTTTATTTTGAATTTCAAAAAGATTATTGACATAAGCGATATTTAATAAAACACTGAAAGCGGAAATCAAAAAAAATGCTTGAGTTAAATGCGCTCTTGGGACTCTGCGAAACAAAAATAAAACAATTATCGGCCAAATCAAGTAAAACTGTAGCTCGACGCTAAGAGACCAAGTATGCAACGCGGGCTTTAGATAAGCCACTTTGTCGAAATAGCCAGATTGACTCCAAAATAATATATTTGACAATCCGACCAAAGCATAAAAAATAGAACCGCCAAGATGTTCAAAATCGTCCGGTCTAAACGATATCTCCGCTATAAAAAATGATAAAAAAAGAGTAAACGCCAACGCCGGAAATATGCGTTTAGCTCGTCTAATCAAAAACAACCCATAGTCAATATTTTTTACACGGGACTGATACAACTCATCCAACAACAATCCGGTTATTAGGTAGCCACTTATTACAAAAAATATATCAACACCGACAAAACCGCCCTTAAAGCCAGCGATCTCAAGATGAAATAAAACAACTAATATGACTGCGATGGCACGGATACCATCAATTTCTTTGTAATAAGTGCTATATTGCGTGCCCGCAGTGTGCAAAAGCGAACTATTCAAATTTAAGCCCTCGCAAAGTCAAAAAATCAACATTGCCGCAATTAAAAATAATTTCTAACTTTAAATACCGAACCAATGTTAGCGTTTTAATTTTTTAACGCTCCACACTTCTGCATTTTCGTTATGGAACCTCTGAATAATAGCTGTTTTGAAATACATCAGTTTCAATAGCCGGTCAAAACTCAAAAACTGACTGATGATTGATCTAAAACAGTCCGTTTTGTGCTCGCAATGCGCCTTATTTGGCAATTGCAGACGCAATCAGGCTACGACGTTAGTAGGCATCCCCGCGCAGGACATTGGCAATCGCTACCAGAAAGGCCAACGGGCCTGATAACCCGCATCGCCGTGGACAAACTGTTCCTCGCCGTGCAACAACGAGGCTGCTTCCGCGATGTCGCTGACGTTGCCCGAGGTGACTTTGAAGGTATGCACCAAGCCGGTTTCGCTATCGACAACAATGTGGAATTTAACCATTGAATGCCTTTCTTGCAGGCATGCATCTCGGGATCGTGCGCTTTGTCCTGATTTCTAGTCGAGGTCGGTGCCGGAACTGCAAAATCGTGCTTTCATCCAGCACGGCTTCCAGGCAGATACCGCAAAAACGCCGCAGCGATTCAATCTCATACAGCGCCTCTTCCACTTGTTCCCTATGGGTATGCCGGATCGGAGTAGTTATAGAGAATCTGTGCGACGTGAACATGCAACATGGCATTCAACGGAAACGGTTTGCGCCCACGTCCTTTACCTGAAGCGTAATGCGGTTCGATCTTCGCTGGCATGACGGCCCACGGCAATAAAGCTTCGAGCTAACCGAGAAACTTCTCGTGCCGGGTGACTTTGCCTCTGTTAGCGTATTCGGCATCGGCAAAACTGAGTTATCGTTAAGGGTCCATGCGCGTCGTCGCGAAAACCAGGTGAATGCCAAATTATATCCCTGGTGTGCAATTAATCAGAGGTTCCTTAACGGAATAAATAGCACCACGAGACTTTAGTTATTTCAGAATTCCCTTGAAACTTCTGCCGGCAAGAAAAATATCACTTTTTAGGAAGCTGATGCGCCATCTTATAATCCATCAATATTTATCTTTTGTATAAATAGTTCATGCCCATTAATCAGGTGTCCAAGCGCTCCAATAAACTCCAATACTCTAACAAATCATGTGGAAACCGATGCTTTGCGAGAAAAGATTGCCGCATGCCTTCATATTGCGTCAAACAATCTTCATAGGCCTGGGGCCAATTATTCACCACCCGCCTTAATTCATCTTCCCAGCCAGTTTCATGCAATTGAATACAGCATTCAGCAATGCAGGATCGGTCTTGCGTTCCAATCGAAACCGTTGCTCGGCCGCAACGCAACGCGGCAATGATACGCATCAATGAAAGCCAACGCCAATTGGGTCGCTGGGGAATATTCAACACGATGCGCGCGGATTCATTAAGTCGGTCACGCCCCTTTCTCGGTAAAAAGTTCGAGGTTTGCGCTAACACAAAACGTTCGGCAATCGCCCGTAGCGTTTGATCCCGAAACGCAGTAAGTGCGCCGGAAAAAACGACTTCATGCGTCGGGTTTTGACCCGTCAATTCAACACGCACTAATTCGGGAAACGGAAGCGTTCTGACTGTAAGGCCGGGAAACATTCTCTCAGACCCTACTAACTCAGGCAGGTCCCCCAACACAAAAATAGCCCGAAAATAAGGTACGCAATCCATGAGATTCTTGATTCTCGCCACCTGAGTTGCAGGATGCATGTAGTCATTATTGCTCCATAATCGGTCGCCATGGATGAACAATTCGTTTCCAACCAGATCAAGGTGCTCGGTCATAATAACCGCCACTCGCTTGCCAGTGCGTTCGCAATAATCAATGAGTGTCCTGCTGGTCATTTCCGAAAAATTCTCGATGACTACATTTAGCGCACTATCCTTTGGCGTGCGCCCCATAGTCACGGAATAACCATGTTGCTGCATTATCAGAAAAAAGAACTCGATCTGATCAGTTACGCCTTGTAAAGGATGGTTATATAACCAAAGGTGAATCGACCGACTCTTGGAATGCCCGGTCATGACAAACTGCGCTCTACAGCCATTCTTACATCCTCAAGCGAGTCGCCGGTATAGAGCTGGCTATAGCCGTTTGTATTTACACGATTCATATCAAATGCCCCTTCGGCTTGCATGATTGCAAAAAAAGAATTTCCAACACGGATCAAATTGAAGCCGCAAACCCCCTCTTCAACTAACTCAATGCTTTCTTGCGATACAGTCGATAACTCTTCAACTTTACGCAGAATGTCCTTAAGACTTGTTCCTTTAATGCAAACTTCGTAATCTCCAGCATCTGCGCGCTGCTTGTTGAATTCTCCTCCATTCTTGGAGATGGCATAAAACTGATGATTGCAACGTATAATATTCAGCCCATGCATATCTTGTGCAACAAGTTCAATATTGGCTTCCGGCTGGGCTATTTTTTGCTCCGCAACTATTTCGCCAAAGAATTGCCTCCATGCTCGATATAAACGCCTTAACAACTTAAGAAATTTGGATGAGAGCGCGTAAACAAGGGGAAAAGGCATTAATTTGTTGGCTACGACTTCAATAAACCGTTTTGTATTGCGGCGCTCGGCCTCCGTGATTGGGACTCTGAGATAACATCCGCCTAGCCCTTTTATTTCCGTTGAAAACGCGAGAGGGATGGGCAATGACGGCTCGACATACTCAGTGATTGGAGACCAGTCATGCAACCCCACCGCTTGATCGCCAGGAGAGGCAATAAAACACCCTCCCATTTCGGTGACGCATCCTTGACCGGTATGCAATCTGGCTACCGGTTGCGGCGGACTCGTGAAAACCCTGCCCCAATCGCTGTCGTCAATTAAAAGATGATGCTTCGCTGGCGATAAATCTGTTGCCCCATTCGACACAAGATTATCTTTAAGAAAATCCTGATATAAACCATATACGTCAGACCAAAAGGCTTCGCTGAATAGGCGCCCTGAAAACTCCATACGAGCTTTTCTGCACACGTTGGCAGACAATTCTGCGTATTTTTTTGGATTTTGGAACAGTTCCGTTATGCGCCTTAAGAGTTGTTCAACAAGGGCGTCTTCCAAATCTGGATTTCGAGCATATTGATCAATCATTACTCCGCATTCAGGATCTCGTCGCCAATTGTTGGCATATACTCCGGATAAGATTATTCCATCCTTCCCATCCACGACATAGAGGCTGGTCCCAATGGTATCGGAGACAACCGGCACAGCGCCCGCGTCCATAGCCTGCATGATCGAAACCGAATGCAAGGAAGCGCTCGGAAGCAGCAGAAAATGCGCGGCGCACATTAGCTTCTCCAGTTCATGCGCTGTCAGATAATCCTCAATCCATATAATGCTATGACCTTCGTGACAGCCCAACCAATCTAAATCAACACCATATTGTCGCAACATTGCATCCGAGGGGCGTCCGCAACGCATAAACAATCGTTTATTCTCCGGATCGCGACAAAAGGCTTGCCAAAAACGCAAGACAATATGCCCGCCGCGCAAGAAAAAATTTGCGGGATTCTGATTGGCCGAATTGACAAACAGGAATCTGGTTGACGATAGAGGACCTTTGGATAATTGTTTATTTTCTTCCGCCCCCTCCATTAAACCAATGCGCGACAAATGAAGCTTGGCATCGATGATAGGCGACGCAAAAAAACGGCTCAAATCCGTGATCGTCTCAGGTAAATGGGAAAAAACTCCAAGACACAGCGGATTTTCGAATATTTGCTTGTAATGCGCTCGTACCTGTTCTTGCGATTCCATGCTACCGGTTCCTTGATGCGCGAATGGAAAAAAAACCGGCGCGAACGATTCGCAGTGAAATACAAAAGGGCGACACAGACTCGGAAACGGTGCAGTGTGATGAACTTCAATCTCACCGGGCAATAAACGGGTTAATCCCTGATTGGCAGACCAATAATGTGCAAAGTAATCCTTCTCGATAGGCGATAAGGAAACGTTTTCCAACTTGACGGCCTCTTTCGCAACTTCGGCGAGTAAGGATTCTCTGAACGCCTCGTCGCCGCGCAAAGATTGCGATAACTCGATGTTATCCCATGCCGCGATATTCAACCAGTCGGGCTTCTCTTCGAACAACGCCCGGTAGAGGGGATGAAAGCCATTCAGCGGAATATAGTGTGTCAGGCTCCAGGGAATTGCGACATTCAGCATCTGTTCGCTCATCAAGGTTTTCTCCGAAACAGACGCGATAGGAAACTCGCATTACGAATGTTGAGCTTATTATTCAAGTCCATAATTCGTTCTTCTTGTTTGTGTACTTCACCTTGCAAGCCTGCGTGCTGTTGAATAATGCTAGTTAACGTATTCTGCAAACTTTTGACCACAGAGTCCTCAATTTGCAGGCTCAATCCCTGTAGAGAACCTTCGATTTTTTCTCCGTATAAACGGGACATATCATAAACATGCTGTTGAATGATGCTAGTTAGCGTATGTTGCAAACCTTTGACCACGGAGTCTTCAATCTGCAGACTCAAAGCCTGTAGAGAACCTTCGATTTTTTCCCCGTATAAACGGGCCATATCATAAACATTCTGTAACTGTAACTGTTCCGATTGCGTTTGAATCGAACGCGCACAGTCGTCGAGCTGAGCTTGCAAACCGGCAATATTTCCGTTGACATTATTCGTCAGGCGAACCGCCGTCGAGATACCATCTATATCATCCATCAGAGTGTCGACATCCCTTGCCATTAGAATAGCGTCCGGCGTGTAAAGGGTCAGCAAAGTCTGTAAATTTTGCGCTAAATTGATCGTGCCAACAGACTGACGCAAAGCGAAATAACGTCCCTTCCAGGCCACCAAATTGAAGCCTTTGTAAGCATCAAAGAGACAAGGCTCTTCGGATTCCATCCAGTAGGCCAGGGAAACGTTGTTCGCCGTGTTGGAATGCAACTCAAGCCCCGTATGGTTAAGCTGCGCCAATTGCAGATCATAAGCCTTACGGCCAATCAACAATACGGACTTTAATTCGGCAAGCGTCGTTGCCGAAGGCAAGCGCGCAAGCTGCTGGGGCGCGCATTCATCCAGAGCAATAACACCCGCCGAAAGGGGGACGGCATAAAAACGGCGGGCATAGCGGACAAGATTGCAGCCCATGAAGTCTTGTTCCACGGTCAAAGGCATCTCGTTGAAGTCTTTGGCCGAATACCGCAACGGACGCGACTGAAATTCAGCCACCCGGCTAGGAATCAACGAATCACCCCTTACCGTGTAGCCGAAGCCGGAAAGAACATCAGCGCATCGATCGGCCAATTCGTCGATCAGATTTGAAGGCAATTGCGAAAGATAGCCACCTATACGACCTTCACGAAAGGTCGCCGAATTCTGATTGAAGACCTGAGCAGCAATGTCTTTGGTAATACCGTCCGCCTGAAGTTTTAATTGTATGGCCCAAATCGATTTAAGTTGAGCGCGTGCCGAACCGCCGCCGGCTCCCCCCACCAGTTCCTCGAAAGCGACCGGGATGACATTCGGAAAATTCAGCCATGGCAAAAAACCTCCCACACGCTGCCGTAAGGAACCCAACAACCATTCGTCGTCTACCAATTGGCGCACCCGATGTTCAAAATCCTCACCGGAAAAATAGCCTGCGAAAACCGTTTTACCTTCGCGATGGTAGTAATGCGCCTCAGAGACCAGAATATCCAACGGGTGCCGGTAAACAAAGAGCACAGGGGATTGAGTAACCGGATGGTGCCGATTGCCAAATGGCGCTCGGCGCACCGAGTCGATAAAGAAATCGCGAGCAACCGTATGTGAGTTACTGTATTCGATACAATACCAAGTGCCTGGCTTGGGAAAATCAGGTATTTGAATACCAGCAGCATATCCCAACGCTCGAGCAAACTCGTAGGCCAAATGCGTTCCGGCTTTGGGGATAGAAACTATAAACAAGGGTTTGCGACTCATGTGCCAATCACTTTTCGGCGCAAAAATCCGTACCTGTTGCAGATCCAAACATGCCAACAACAGATCCCCAAGTTGCTCGCCGCGAGTTTCCGTAAACAACAACACGCGAGCTTGTTTTAAAACTTCCATTGGCGGAATATCCGCGTGCGCAATAACCGATACGCCTTCGTTAGCAGCATCCCGCACGATGGTATCCGCAAGCTCGCCGTGACCCACAAGATAAACAGGCCCGTTTAATGGCGGATTGTCGCGAAAGGCTTCTGCAAAGGCTCGCGCAGTCGGCTCGAGAAATCTAAGTTCGCTGCTGTTTCCTTTCATTTATTCACCATCAAAATGAGTTCGGAAAAAGAATCTGCAATTCCCGTAAAAGCAATGCCGGAGAGGTTCGGCAGGCTAAAATCGACAGGCCCCAACGCCTGTGGAACCGCATAATACTTGCCTTGAAAAAGTACGATATTTGTCGTTCCCACGCTATCCAGCAACAGAGGCTCAGAGTATTTCTCCTTCTTACCGGCGTAGGAGCACTGGCCAGCATTGACCGCAGCGGTCATAGCGGATACAAACGAGGCCAGCTCCGCATCATTATCGTAAAGTCTTGATACGACTGGCGTTATCGAATCTATCATGGCCGAATCTAAATCGTCATTATGCACCGCGTCGATCCAGATTGAGGCTGCTTCATTGAAAATGCCGCACGCCTCCTCCGCCACATCCGACACTTCCATGACCAAGCTTTCGTCGCGGCACGAGGACCGCTCAATGGCCGTATGGGTTCGCCAAGGATATTGGCGAAAACCAAAACGAGAAAAATCGATATTGGACTTGTTGAAAGCAAATCCAAACAAATCTTCGTCACCGTAATCACGAAATACCTCGCCCCGTCGAATATAGTCTTCGAGCATTTGCTGAAATGGCGTATACGTACTTTCGTCTAAAGGCGACATGGGGCCGTAACCGTAGCGAACCGCATACGTTTCGATCCCGTGGTCGCGCAAAATATCGAGATGGGTATTGGTTATCCAGTCCTTCCAACCCTCAACGATGCCATGCCCCCGACGTAGATTGTGCTTGTGGGCGCCGGTTAGATTCACGTGGTCGAGTTTTGCCCATAAGGCTTGCGCCTGAGGTACGCTTGTGCCGCAACCCAATTCATCCGCAATACCGAGAATGGTCTTGACCGGACTATCAATCAAGTCTTCCCAGCGCATCAAATAGTAGTGGTGATCTTGCTGAGTGAATTCTTCAAGGTAAGCCTTAAAAGGCGGCAGTAGCGCTTCGAAAAAGTTAAGATCGCTAAGCTTGTAAAGAGCAAGGCGTTGTCTTAGAAAGTCGTTATCCTCCTGACAGGGAACAAAACGTTGGATATATTCACTGGCCAGCGCATTGATCGAAAAACAGGCAGATGTTAGCGTTCCCGCGGGATGACGCATTGATGCAAAACGCAAGCCCTTCGGGACATCAAGCGCGCTCAACCAAGTCGCCGGCCCAACATGCGAATGGACAACCTCGTAATAATTGAGAATCTCTCGGGGATGAGAAGTAATTAGTGTGAAATCCCCGCCACCACGCAGGCCGATATATTTTCGAAATCGAGCATCGCGAAACTCGGAACCGGCCAACCATTTAGGTCCTCCGGCCAATTGTCGAAAGTTGTAATTGTAAATGAGATCGTGCGACAGACCGCGGCGCATGAACACATCTTCTATTCGCCGGAAAATCTGGAATCCGGCAGTGTCGCACAGCGCTTTGATGCTAAGCGTACGTCTATCCCGTGCCGGACCGACAAGTTCAGCAATCACACTGATGAGTAAAGAGAAACCGCTACGGGGATAACCTACCACCAACGGTCGTGGAGCTGTCATTAAACTACCTGCTCATCCGGAATCTCTACAGCCACTAATTCAGGTACGACCTGAAGGTCAACAAAACCGACCGACTGCGGTGTATCCGAAAATTTCAATCGTGCCACCGAGCGTCGCACATCGACAAAACTATCTTGCCCATCGACAAATTCGTTACAACCGAGATTGAGAAAATATTCGCCCCCGGTAAGATGCGCTTGCCAATGGAATCTTAACACCGCATAGCCGTCAGCTTCGATTTGAGCGGGAGGATGTCCCATCATTGCCAGGTTAGTGCCAAAAACATAAGTGCCTTCTAGCGAGACGATGGCAAAACCAACCGAGAGTTGCACGAACTCGTTGCCGACTAATTTGACAATCAACTCGCAATTGGCATGCGAGGCAATCTCGGGAGGATTCAATTCACCATCGACCACCAGATCGAAATCGACAATCCGGGCCTTACCCGAGCCCATTCGGGTTTCGTGGCGGTTATAGGTAGGTTTTAAGGGGATTTTATCGGTTTTGTCCGCCCTTTCCTTTTTGGGCATCTCCGACATTCCCTTGACCATTTCCTTCTTTCGCTTACCGTTGTTCTTCGATATGTTTTGAGCCTCTCCGAACAACAACTTTTGGTAGTGATTGACAGCACCAGCGATCGGGCCGATGTGTACCAACTCTCCCCGATCCAAAACGACGCCACGGTTGCAAATCCTTAACAGGGTGTCCGTACTGTGCGAGACAACCAAAATAGTCTTGCCTTGCTCCATGAAGTTTCGGATGCGTTGGAAACAACGGTGTTGGAATTTGGAATCACCAACGCTCAGCGCCTCGTCGACGACAAGGATTTCGGGGTCTATATGAATCGCGGCCGCAAATGCAACCCGGACAAACATTCCAGAAGAATAAAGCTTAACCGGCTGATCAAAGAATTCGCCGATGTCGGCAAATGCTTCGATATCGTCGATACGCTCTTGCATTTCCTGTTTCGAAAAACCTTGAATGGCACCATTTAAAATGACATTTTCACGCCCGGTGAATTCGGGATTGAAACCAGCTCCCAACTCCAGTAATGCGGAAATTCTGCCGCTCGACTTAACCTCTCCTCCGGTAGCCTGCATCACTGCGCAGATGATTTGCAATAACGTCGACTTGCCTGAACCGTTACGCCCCAAAATACCGAAGATTTCCCCGCGATGCACATCGAAACTAATATTCCTCAGCGCCCAAAACTCTTTGTGGTACTGCTTACGGAATGGATGAATAGCCTCAATTAACCGTTGCTTCGGAGAAGAAAACAATCTGAATTTCTTACTAACGTTGCAAACTGATATTGCGGGCAACGACTCCATTAAGCCCCCTCCATTTCAGTTAAATAACGCTTATTAATCACATTATGCTCCATTATTTTCAAAGCATATCGGCAAACTCAGGCTTAAGCCGCCGAAAAATATAAGCACCGAAAAATAGAATCGAAATTGTCACAATCCAAAAAAAAGCAGTCTCAGCTAAATTTGGTAATTTCGGCTCCGGAAATATAAGTAAGCCACGATACCCTTCAACAATATAGTAAATTGGATTATAAGATAATAAATGGCGATAATTTTCCGGCAGCAGTTCCATTGACCACACAATCGGCGTTAACCAAAACAGAACATTCAATATCACGGATAGGGCTTGCGCTATGTCCCGGTAAAACACTTGTAGCGCGGAAAACAACCAACCCAGACCGAGTAGCAATGTGGCGTTGCACAGCATGAAATAGACCACCAACAAACGCACCGGCGAAAATGCAATGTCATACCAAACTTGCATTCCTATCACAAAGATCATGAAGATCATATGCGGCACAATACCTGCCGTGATGAATACGAAGGGGAGTATTTCGGTCGGAAAAACGGTTTTCTTAATCAGATGAGCGTTACCGGTCACCGATCCGGTAATGGTGATCAAAGTTTCATTGAAATAAAACCAAACCATCAGTCCGGTGATAAACCACATAATGAAAGGCGAACCGGCGGGCGCGGCCGCTTTAAAACCTACCGAGAACACAAAATAAAACACCGCCACCGTAGAGGCTGGCTGGATGATAGACCATAATGCCCCACCCATAGTCCCAACGTATCTGCTTTGCAAATCACGCAAGGCAAGTGCGCCAATTAGTGAACGATACTTCATAATATTACTGACAATATCCAACATGGAATCAAGGCGGAGATTAGATTACCGGGCAAATTAGTTTGGGCGGCGAATTGAACTCAAACTAGCTGATAGCACATTTAAAAAGCCGTAGCGGAGCAACAAATCAAAAATGTCTTCAAACATTGAAATCATGCGTCATCAACCATTTGTAAACCAGCACCAACGAACTGGCGTCTTCGATTTCACCCTCGGCAATCATTTGTAATACCTTAGATCGGTCGAAAAATTGAAGCTCGCCGTGACCGAACTCCGGTTCGAACTTGGCGGTTGCACCGGCATCGACCGAAGCGGCAAACAGCCGAGAGCGAGCCTGGATAACGCCTGCTTCCGGCGACAGCGCCCCCATATCGCTCAAACCACCGTCCAATAGCACCAACCCCGTCTCTTCCATCAGCTCGCGTTCCGCTGAGGCGGCGGGGCTTTCGCCGGGCTCCCCATGCCCCTTGACCACTTCCCAAGACCAGCGCTGCAAGGGATGTCTTAACACTCGGATCAAGCCAATACAGTGCCTTGCAACCGGAAGTACAGCAACGCCAGCGACAGAGCCCTCGACTAAGCAGCGAGGTACGACGCTCAGATAGCGCGGCACTTCGTTGCCGTGAGAATCGACGACGTGATCGGCATAAACCCGAAATAACGTATTTTCGAATACCTCTTGCCGCCCCAAAAGTTCGATCCGAAAGTTTTCGTCCTTTACGTTATTTTCGTGTTGCATGCCGGCGCTGAGGTTTAGTTTGGTGTTAGATCAAACGTTGCCGTACATCGAGTTCTTGATCATCGTGAAACCTTTGATCAATTCAGCAATACCAGCATCAAGGCTGACAGAAGTTTTATAGCCGGTTGCCTCAATTTTTGCATTGGAGACGATGTAGTTGCGCTGATCGGGATCTTTACCGACCGGTGCGTCGATAAACACGAAGTCGGGTATCTGTTTTTTGATTGTTTCGCACAATTCCTTTTTAGACACATTGGCTTCGGAGAGCCCCACATTGTAAATCTGGCCCTTCATCGCGTCATAATTGGCAATCGCATGCTGGAAAGCCCTTGAAACGTCACGCACGTGTACGTAATTGCGTTTGAAATAACCTTCGAACAGCACGACAAAACGGTCGTTGACAGCGCGATAGGTAAAGTCGTTAACCAGCAAATCAACGCGCATCCTTGGCGACATGCCAAATACGGTCGCCAAACGGAAGCTGATTGCGTTTTCGCGCTGCATCAATTCCTGTTCGATTTTGACCTTTTCGATTGCATATTGCGAAATCGGACGCAACGGTGACTCCTCGGTACAAAAGTTGTTTTCATCGCCGGTGCCGTAAGCGCTGTTCGTGGTCGGCATCAACACGATTTGATCCTTGGCCAACAACTTCAGCATCAGCGTTATCGCGTCGTGGTTGGTAGTGGTTGCGCCGATTGGATCCAGATTGCACAGCGGCGCCCCCACCAGCGCAGCCAACGGAATCACAATATCGGCATTTTTAAGCAATGGTGCGACATTTTTTTCCAAGCGGATGTCACCCTTTACGACCGAGAAATTCGGGTGGTGGCAGACGTGGTTCAAACTGCTTTGCTTGAACATGAAGTTGTCGAGCACCGTAACTTTATGTCCCGCCGCCAGCAAGTCGGGTACCATGGTAGAACCCAGATAGCCGGCACCGCCGGTCACTAAAATGTTGTAACTCATAACTCTCCTTTCGGTTCGAAAAAATTCATTCGCCAAAGATTGCCGCTTCGACGCACTCGCACAGCGTATGCGCCAGGACTATGTGTAATTCCTGAATAGTGCTGGTCGCAGTTCCCGGAACGACTACTGCATACATCGCAAGTTCGCGCGCTTTGCCGCCATCGCGGCCGCAAAATACGATGCTGGGTATCGACATAGCGCGGCATTGCGCCAGCGCTTGCAAGATGTTCGGCGACTGGCCCGACGTGCTGATGCCTAAAAAGATGTCGTTGCCGCAGGCTTTACCGGCCAGCTGCCTGGAAAATACGTGTTCAAATCCGTAGTCGTTGCCGATTGCGGTCAGGATGGAACTATCGACAGTCAGGGCTTCTGCGGGCAAAGCGTCACGTTCCCGCGCTAGTTTACTGACAAACTCCGCCGCCAAATGCTGAGCATCGGCCGCCGAGCCGCCGTTACCGGCGATATAAATGCGGCCACCGTTGCGATAACAGGCAATGACGGCTTCCACCGCTGCGCCGAATTCGGTTAAAGCCTCGGTATCCGCCAATAGACTGATCTTGGCATCAATCGAGGCTTGAACATTGATCCTGATGCGCGAAACTATATCCACGCTGCCTCCTGGTTCAACACTTGCGCGGCGCGTGCGTAATCGTCTGGAATGCCAATGTCGATGAAAGTGCCCGGAAACTCTATACCGGTTAAACGCCGACCGGCCGTCAAAGCCGCCGGAAAAATATCGTCTTCGAGAGACCATTTGGCGTTTGGCGTAAATTGTTCTTCCAACAATGCGCTACGGCGCAGGCAATACACGCCGCCGTTGGCCAAACTGCCGATGCCGCCCTTACCTGACTGCAAGGACTCGATGCGCCCGTCGTCCGCTACTTCCAGCGCCATATAGCGGCCTTCTTCGTTGGAACGAAACAACGAAAAACAGCAATCCGCGTCGTTACGTTGTGCGAAACACATTAACTGCTCCAAATCCACAGCGAAGAAAGTATCGCCGTTGAGCAACAGAAAACGTTCGCGGGCCGGGATGTTGCGTGCGGCTAACAGCACCCCCCCACCGGTACCCAGAGGAGTTTGTTCGAGCACGTATTCGATCATCGCACCACGGTAATTCTCACCGAAGTAATCAGTGATTGCATCCGAACGGTAGCCAACCGATAGAATGAAACGCTCCACACCCTGGGTACGCCAATACTCGAATAAAAATTCGAGAAACGGCCGACCATTAATTGGGGCCATCGGTTTCGGCAAATCGGGTACCGCGTCACGCAAACGAGTGCCCAAGCCGCCTGCCAGAACAATTGCCGTGGTCACGATGTCGCCGTCAAACCGCGTTGAGCAACGCGCACAGTTCGTCGACTTCGGCAGAGCTCAAGTCGGGGAAATTGCCGATGTAAAAACCGTAAAAATGAACGTGTTCGGTATTCGGATATTCCAGATGATGGCCTTCCGGCACGATGCCGCGCAAATACGGCTGACGGATCTGGTTGCCGCCGCCGGCGCTACCTCGGCGGAATTCGATGCCGGATTCGCGCATTTTTTTCATCACTCGTTGAACCAAATTATCGTCGGCCTCTTTGAGGATCAGATTAAAAGCGTAATTGCTCGACCCCTCAAGTTTGAAATCGGTGCGGTATTTGGACGCATCAATTTTATCGAGAAAGCGCAGCAAATTTTCGGTACGCCGTTGTACGATCATATCGAGGCGTTTGAGTTGGCTACGGCCCATTATGCCGCCGATTTCGGTATTACGGGTGTTATAGGCCGGATAGGCAAAAATAAAATCCGGGTTGAGCTGCGGATTTTCGTCGATGTAGCGTGCCTTCAAATCATTGTCGGTCGCCTCGCGCACCATGCCGTGCGAACGCAACATGCGCACTTGCTGGTAGACCTCGGGGTCGTTGGTGCAAACCATGCCGCCCTCAATGGTGCTCATGTGGTGGGCGTAGTAATAGGAAAAATTGGAAATCCAGCCGATACTACCCAGCAATTTACCGTTATGCCGGGCTCCGTGCGATTCGCAGACATCTTCGATCAACGGAATGTGGCGGCGTTCGAGTTCCGCGACCAGTTCGTCGGTCAGGCCATCGAAACCTTGGACGTGAGTCAGAAATACGGCGCGGGTTTTATCGGTAATCTTACTCAGAATTTGTTGCGTATCCATCGCCAGCGTCGCCGGATTGATGTCGGCAAATATCGGGGTAAAGCCGTTCTGCAACACCGATGCGACATCGGATACCCAGGCCAGCGGCGGCACGATGACTTCGCCGCCTTCGGGGTGGCGTATTTTCAACACCGCCATGGTCAGCAGGTTGGCCGATGCACCGGAATTCAGGAAAACACTGTATTTCACGCCCAGCCACTCCGACCACTCGGCCTCGAACGCGCGCACGTTCACACCATGAGTCAAAATCGGATCGTCTTGTTTGAGATGTTCGATCACTGCGTCGAGATCTTCGCGCAGAATGTTGTTACGCATCAGGGGGAATTTCATGTTGTCGAATACCCGGTTAGTGAGAAAGTGATTGAATGAAGGCCGCAACGCGCCGTTGCACGGCTTCCGGCCCTATGCCGACTTGTTCGTGCAATTCGGCCCGTGTACCCAGCTCAAAACGGTAGCCGCCATTGACCCCCAGATTGAGCAGCGTCAAAGGCAGGTTCCGTCGAGCCAGAAAATCGAATAGCATGGCATCAACCCCACCGCGGCCACTGAAGCCTTCTTCCAAACTGACCAAGCCTTGATAGCCAGCGAGTTCGTCAGCTAAGCTATCCTCATCGAAACGCGCAATGTCCACCAAATCGATGACACCGACATCGTGCTCGGGGTCTTGCTGAGCCGCCACCTTCAGCGCGGTATGTAACATGTAGCCGGTCGCCAGCAAACATATGCGCCGCCCTCGACGGTGAACGTGAAAACCCAATCGCAAATCAGGTGCCGTTTGTTCGTAGATTACCGGCAATACCTGAGCGTCAAAGCGCAAATATTTGGGGCCTGTAGCCGATACGCAGCGCTCGAACAATGCTCCAGCGGTTACATGGTCGGCGGGGGAAAACACCTGAAAATTCGGCATCGCGCGCATAAGGGTCAAGTCTTCGTAGCACTGGTGCGTCGGCCCGGAAACCACGTAACTATACCCGGCGCCGACGCCGATCAAATTAACGTTAATCGGCCGCACCTCCGACAGCAATGCCAAGCTGACACGAATCTGTTCGTAACAGCGCATGGTTATGAACGGCGCGATCGCGTAAGCAAACACGGTAAACCCTTCGAGCGCCAGACCAGCAGACACGTTGATCAAATTTTGCTCGGCGATGCCGACGTTGACAAACCGGGAGGGGAAATCGGCGCGTATTTTATCCAGTATCGGCGAACCAAAATCCGCACTGACGAAAAATATTTTTGCATCCTGCCCCATCGCTTGCCAAATCCGATCAAGCAGAACGTCGCGCATCGGTAGCGGCTTGGTCGTCATGGCAATTGCTCCAGTAGACTGTCAATTAATTCCGGCTTGGGATTAAGAATGTGGGACAAAGGCGCATTCTCCAAACCCGGCACACCGCGACCTTTCAAGGTTTTGGCGATCAGTGCTTTCGGTTTACCAGCCGTCGTCGCCTTCATCTCCAACAAGCCAGCCTGCACAGCCAACACATCGTGACCATCGACTCGGCGGCAATCCCAGCCAAACGCGGTTAAGCGCTCGCTTAGCGAATGGTGGCTGACGATGTCATCGGTATAGCCGAGCATGCTGATACCGTTGTCGTCGATGACGAGATTCAGATTGTCGAGCCTGTGCTGAGAGGCAAACATCGCTGCCTCCCAATTGGCGCCTTCGTGCAATTCACCGTCGCCCGACACAACGAACACTTGTCGATCACTGTCGAGCCGCTTCAAGCCCAGAGCCATACCGGTGGCTACGCCCAGACCATGACCGAGCGAACCGTTGACGGTCTCATAACCGGGAATCACCGGATCGGGAATACCGCCCAAAAAACCGCCGCTATGGCAAACTCGCAACAATTCATCTTTCGAAAAAAAACCGAGATCGGCCAAAATCGGATACATGCAAATTGAACCGTGGCCCTTACTGATCACGCAACGGTCACGATGCGCCGCCAATGGCTGAGAGGCATCGAAACGCAAGACGCCTCCGTAATACAAGGCGACGAAAATTTCAACGGCTGATAGCGACGAAGCCAACCGAGTCTCGGGCGCGCGACGGTGAATCGCTAGCGTCTCTCTCCAGACCCAATGGGCCTTGGCGCGTAAATCAAGGGGTTCGGAATTCAAAGCAGCGCCTCCGTTTCGGCGTTGGTTCGAGAACGGGGCGAACCGTTGGCCACCCCGGCATAAAGGCCAAGACATAAAAACTGGTGCATCACAATTAAAGTCCGTTGGGTTGGTAGAGAACCACTCGGCTGCCGGAGTCTTCGAAATTGAACGGCACGTGAATCAAGTTGTTGAGCCGTTCGCGAATCACGGCCTGTTTCTCCGGTTTAGCAAACAACAATAAGAAACCACCGCCCCCCGCGCCCAAAATTTTGCCGCCGATGGCGCCAGCGTCCATGGCCGCATTGTATATTTCGTCGATCTCTGGGGTGGACACCCGCTCGGACAAGCTACGTTTGTAATGCCAACTGGCATCCAACAGCTTACCAAAGGATTCGATGGGTTCGCGGCCGTCCTGCAGCAATGCAATAGCCTCGTCAACCATTGCCCGCATCAACTTCAGCTCTTTTTCGCGATTTTTCAAATTGTCGATTTTCGACTTCGCGACTTCGGAGGCGATACGCGAGAAGCCGGTAAAGCACAGCATCAAATGTTGACGGAGCTCTTGTTGGCGCTGTTGCGGCAGAATCAACGGTGCAACGTCGAAGGTATCATTGGTATGAAACTCAATCCGGTTGAAGCCACCGAAGGCGGCGGACACTTGATCCTGGGAGCCGACATTCTCACCAATCAAGTTTTGTTCGATGTGAATCGCATCGCTAGCCAATTCATCCTTGTTGGTCATTCGCCCTTGCAAGGCTTGCAAGGCGTTCAATAAGCCCACGGTAAACGACGAACTGGAACCCAAACCGGAACGAGCAGGCAGGTCGCCATCGTGATGAATTTCCAGGCCTTCTGCAACATTTGCCCAGTTAAGCACCGCGCGCACCGCGGGATGTTGAATTTCGTCGTTATGTTTGACGTTTTCGATCAAGGAATAGACGATGCGGTGTTTATGGTCGAAAAACGGCGGCAGGCGACGGCAACTGATGTAGCAATATTTATCGATGGAGGTCGACAGCACGGCGCCGCCATGCTCGCGATACCAACCCGGGTAATCGGTGCCCCCCCCAAAAAACGAAATCCTGAACGGGGTTCTGGTGATAATCAAGTGCTCAATCTCCCAACAATTTTCGCTTAAGGCGGATGCTCGCCATGTCCTCGATATTCTTGCGCTCCTGCACGCCAAAACGGCGCTCGGCAAGCCCGAGATAGGCGGGATTTGAAAAGTAGGTTTGCCATGCCTGATCACGGAAACGCAACACATCCTCCGAACGCAAATACTTAGTCGGCAACGGTTCGCATTCATACGACAGGAAGGCAAAGCCTTCGTAAGTCTCGGGCAGTTTCCAGCCGTTGCGTTTGGCAATATGGTACATAGGACTGCCCGGCAAGGCCTGACAAGGATACATGTTGGCCATCTCGGTATTGAGCTCGATGGCAAGATCGAGCGTTTGCTGCATCGTTTCCAGCGTATCATCCGGGAAGCCGAAGATATAGTTGCTGATAATGCTGATGCCGGCATCGCCAATCGTGTCGCACACGTCACGGATATTGACTTCCTTGAACGACCCCTTGGAAACTTCTTGGCGCACCATTTGATTACCCGCCTCGATGCCCAATGCCAGCCAATTTACGCCGGCGCGTTTAAATAAATCGAGCGCATCGCGCCTGACGGTATCGACGCGGGAATAAGTCCACATGTTAAAGTCGAAACCTCTATCGACCACGTTTTGCAGTATCGGCTCGTAGTACTTACGATTGAGGAAGAACATTTCGTCGCTGATGCGTAGTGTGCGAACGCCAAGCGTCGCCAGTTTTTCCATTTCGCGAATTACCCAGGCTGGCGACCAGAAACGCATGCCGCGGGAGTGCGAGGCATCAATGCCGGCGCCGTTATCGGACCGATTGACAATGTTGATCATGCAGAAATCGCAACCGAAATTGCAACCTAGCGAGGTGTAAATAGCCGCGAACGGTGTGCGTTTGTCGTGGCTGAACTCTGCATGCCAGAAATGCGCCCGATAAAGATCGAGTGGTTTTTCGCGGTAAGGCAGCAAATCCCAGGCATAACCCGGCAGGTCTTCGTCCATTCGTTCCTGCGGCACCACGGACTGAGGTGGGTTGAGCACGGGCAAAGCCGAAGAGCTTTGTTTATAGCCGATGCCCTTGACATGCGCCAAGTCGCTCTTGAGATTGCCTTTCAACAGGTTGTGCAATGCGTAAACACCTTCGTTGAGCAACACAATATCGACGCACTCATGAGCCAGAACGTCTAGAGGCAAAGCGCTCGTATGCGACCCAACAAAGGCAATCGGCGTTTGATTACCAGCAGCATCCTTAAACGCGCTAGCCAAGGCCAATGCGCCGATCATACTGGTTGTTCCGGAATTGGGGTTTTGCCCGTAAACAACAAACACTACCAAACGGGGGTTGAGCTCATCAATGCGCTGAACCGATTGTTCAAGCGTCAAACGCTCAGCGTCGCAATCCATTAAGGCTACATCAAATCCCTTGCTTCGGCATGACTCCGCCAGTAAAAGTGCCCATGTAGGGGGCTCGATAGCTGAATAGGTTTTAGCGAGATCCTGATAAGCCTTAGTAGACGAATCGGGGTTTATGAACAATACATCCATCTAGTATTTAATTATTATGTGAGACTAAGGTCTGTTGCGACTCATTTAGGTAACCGAAAAAACATAATCTAAAGCAATTCTGCTTATGTAATTGCGCTTCAATTTCTACGGCATCAATTGTTAAACGTTGTAAAAAAGCCTTTTCAGAAAAGACCGACTTGTACACGATAAAACACCCTTCCACTACCTGCCGAAGCGGTCGTAATGTTATGTATTACGGCACATCCACCCACTTCTCTTTAAAGTTGATAACTCAATCTATTTAATTATTCGGATCGACGTCAAGCCAATAATAGCATCATTGACTAGCTTCTGACACCAGTTGATTTAAGACCCCGTTAAAAACACAATTCAGTCAGAAAATCACCCTCAAAACACAGCCTAATCATTAAAGTTTACTCATCGACAACAAAAAATCAATAACTTGTCGACAATGTTTTGTAGTAACCATACTTATGGATACTCAACGTCGAAAATAATTTCAACCGCCTGCTGAAAAGGCGATTATCATGAAGATAAAAGTTACGTATTTGACCAGAAAATCCCCATGAGCCAAGCCTAATAAATACAAAATACTTTATCTCTTAATATTTTATTTATTCCACACATTATTAAGAGCTTAAAATGTTTTTTGTAAAAAAGCAATCTACGTTGCCAACCAATTTAATAAGAGCCATGACTTACTTCACTAGATACAACCATGATCGATCAGCCTTGAATCGTCAAAATTAACCAAGCATATTTGTACAACGAGCCTAGACCATATGAACTCAATCTCGCCCGCTTCCACCTACACCCCGGCAAGAGACAGTTTTAAGTTCGAAGGCTTCTGGCGATTAAAACAGAAAAAATGACCGTATCAAAATCCATTCTAACGGAATTGTTCGAGGCCTTACTCAGGCTATCAATAACCTGAGGATCTCACTAGTGAAAACAGCCTGCTGACGCAACACCCCCAAAACCAAACGCCCTCGTGCTCGCGAGATCGAGCATAGCACGCAAATCGTGCCTAGCTTCAGAATGACGTAAGCGATTGGCGTAGCGTACCATCATGCCCGACAATGGCATCGAACAATCAAGCCCCCAACCAGGACAACTGGCATTTTCTCGCCTATCCACGAGAGTTATTACGTTCGATCCGCCGACAATCCGGCACATTGTATTGCTCAGCATTATGTCGGCAGGCTCGGAATTGCAAGCTGCGTTGCCACCACTCCCCTTATCGGGCGTGTTTGACGCGGAAGGCATTTTACAGCGACTCACAACCTCCTTTCCAGCCTGACGCCAAACTGGGATTTCGAAACCGCTCTAGTGTTTTTTGTTGGCTGATCGCGGTGCAGACCCATGCCGTTCCGAGACCGGGAAAGTCACTCGCTGCAATTACACGTCGCCGATCATTTGCTGGTAATGATTGACGTATACCCCCTAAGCTACCCGACTCTTCCGAAATCGCCGACGCTCGACAGCAATTGCCGCACATGCTTCCAGCGTTTTCGGCCCGGCATAACCTATTGGCGATTGCATGGCAAACCCAGACTTTCCGCCTCCCCGCGACGAGCCTGCACAGCCACAAGACCTGATTATCCTACTTTCAGTCACCCCCAGTCGCACTTCGCGTTGACGGCCAAGCACTTGGCAATACCTGCCAAATAGACCACAACCATCACCTGCGTTTCCGGCACCGGCAAAACCACCCGGATCAACTCACTCATCAGGCTGATAGCACCGAATAGCAGCACCATTTGGATTGACTAGGCGCACTGACTGCACTTCCGGGATGGCGAAAAAGCATTGCTTATATTCCAGAGGAAATACTGATTCAGGCCAGCACCTTCCGCGACAATCTGCTCTAGAGCAACACTGCACTGACCGACGATGAAATCTGGAGCATACTCGAGCGATCCGCCTCGTCCTGACTTATCGAAAAGCTATCGCTTGACCTGAATACCTCCATTGGCGAACGAGGCATCAAGCCTTCCGACGGGGAGCCGCAGGGCCTGGCGCTGACTCGCGCCCCGCACAGGCGCAAGGCAATACTGACAGCCAGCCACCAACATGAAGAGCTGGGCCGGTTTGATCGACGGCACGGCAAAGATGGCGGACGGCAAGATCGAAGCCTAGCGCCCAGCTCCGTGCCATAGCTTAAATACGACACTGTAGGCCCGCTCCGCCCCACCTCTGCGCAACGACTGACGTCGGCTTACATCGTCTGGGTATAGCTGAGCATATCGGTGTTATTGGCGGGGCGGGAGGTGCCGAAAGTCTTCGGCGACTATTTCTATTCGGAACGCTGGACTTTCCACCTTGCTGCCGCGCACCAAAACCTCCACCAACCCGGCATTGGCGCAGAGCCACTTGCTGACCGTTTCGTTGGCAATCGTGCTCGGCACAGCCCCTGCACTACCACTTACTGAGGCCGCCCCCCTATCCCTACAGATATTCGCGCGCCTTTAGAAGGCCGGGGATTTTTACAGAGAGGCAAACCCTTAAATATACTGCAAAAACCTTCAGCGCCTTACCGGTCGCCAGCACCGCACTAAACACCGCCCCCAGCGCAAACAGCGTATTTTTTCCTGAGGCGGAACTGATGGCATGCCGGGTAATGTTGCGCAGAGACTGTCAACGGCGCGCGTATTACCCTTGGGAGTTTTCGACCACAGAACAAGCTTCGGCTTTGTCTAGCTCGAACTGGCCGCCCGCCAATTCAAAACCCGGAAAAAGAAGGCTAATTTCAAACTAAGAACCAGACGACTTCAACGGGAAATATTCATCAATAGACTTATGCAGCAAAACAGTAGCCAACTCGAAACCGCGCCATCCAACGCCTAAAAGCATAAAATTCCAACCGCGCTTAATAAGCACATGAAATAGCCGTCCTCATTTGTTGTCCTTTTTCATTAGACACCGAAGCACGCGACACAGAAATAGAGAGCAATCATTGTAAATGATGACTTTCTTTTGACACTTTATCACTCATAGCAACCGCCTTTGAATGATAAGTTATTGAATTTATTGGGGTGAACGATGGGGCTCGAACCCACGACAACCGGAATCACAATCCGGGACTCTACCAACTGAGCTACGCTCACCATAATGATGATTTTTTGCGATGGCACGCTTGGCAGGACTCGAACCTGCGACCCTCGGCTTAGAAGGCCGATGCTCTATCCAGCTGAGCTACAAGCGCAAATCTTGGTCGGGGTAGAGAGATTCGAACTCCCGACATTCTGCTCCCAAAGCAGACGCGCTACCAGACTGCGCTATACCCCGAATTGACCTTCTTATTATCCCGAAGAGCAGAAGCGCTCCAGAAAGATGACTATGATAAAGACATTGATTGCTTACGTCAACAGATTTTTTCAAACTGATCTGATAAACCGATTTTGAGCCTCAAATAGTTGGCACAAAAAATCCCAAAAAAAGCTTTTAAACTCCCAATAATATGTCCAGCACCGCAAAGTATTAAGCAACAATACACTCCAACCCATCCACTTTTTGGAAACCACGCGGCAATGCTGTGCCACGATTCGCACGATTGCCAGTGTATTGGGCAATATCCATGGCTTTCAGGGTGACATGCCGCTTGCCGGAGACGATTTTCAATTCGCTGCTCGCCGACAACGCCGTTACCGCTACCACAGCATCCTTACCGGAAACCAAGTCCCCGCCAGGAATCTGAATTAGTTTATTACCCTTGCCTTTCGCCAACTCGGGCAGATCCAACGCTGGAAATATCAACAATCTACCCTGGAAGGTCGCAACCGCCAGCAAGTCGTGACCAGTTGGAATCGGCGCCGGCGTTAAAACTTTGGCGCCAGTTGGCAAGCTCAACAACGCCTTCCCAGCTTTATTTTTACTTTGCAGCTCTTTTAACTGCACTCGAAAACCGTAACCGGCATTACTGGCAATCAATAACCAATCTTCGGGTTGCCCAGTAAATACATCGGTAAACAAACTACCTGGCGGCGGATTAAGCCGACCGGTCAGCGGTTCACCCTGACTCCGTGCAGAGGGCAAATCATGAGTCGTAATGGTATAGACTCGGCCGGTGGAGTCCAATACATACGCCGATTGAGTGGTCCGGCCTTTCGCTGACGATAAATACGCATCGCCGGCGCGATAGCTCAAACTTTCGACTTCTATATCATAGCCTTTGGCCGCCCTGATCCAACCTTTTTGCGACAAGATAATCGTCACCGGTTCATTCGCAATCAGCTCAGTGGTATCCAGGGCCTGAGCCGCATCCCGCGCAACGATGGGCGAACGCCGATCATCGCCGTATTTTTCCGCATCGCGTTCGATTTCCCTGCGGATCAGTCGATTCAACAAGCGTTCAGAGCCCAAGGTTTTTTCCAAGGCCTGTCTCTCCTGCTCAAGTTCGTCCTGTTCACCGCGAATCTTCATTTCCTCGAGCTTGGCCAAGTGCCGCAATTTCAGCTCAAGGATCGCTTCCGCTTGCAGATCGCTGAGGCCAAACCGCGCCATCAGAACCGGCTTAGGATGATCTTCGCTTCTAATAATCGCAATCACTTCGTCGATATTCAGATAGGCAATTAGCAAACCTTCCAGAATATGCAAACGCGCCAGCACTTTATCCAAACGATATTGCAGACGACGACGCACAGTTTCGGTTCTAAAGCTGATCCATTCAGACAAAATCATTCGTAGATTTTTGACCTGCGGCTTACCGTTCAAGCCGATCATATTCATATTGACCCGATAATTTTTTTCCAGGTCAGTCGTGGCGAATAAATGCGACATCACCGCATCGACATCAATACGCTTGGTCTTGGGAATAACTAACAACCGTGTCGGATTTTCATGATCGGATTCGTCGCGCAAATCCTCGATCATTGGTAACTTTTTCGCCAGCATTTGCGCGGCAATCTGCTCCAGCAACTTAGCGCCGGAGACTTGATGCGGCAAAGCCGTGATGACGATATTGCCGTCTTCCAGCTCGTATTTGGCACGCATTTTTATCGAACCGTTGCCGGTCGCATACATTTTTTGAATATCGGCGCTAGCCGTCACAATCTCGGCATCCGTTGGATAATCCGGTCCTTTGATATGCGTCAGCAAGTTTTCGAGTGGCGTTTCCGGATCGTCCAGTAATTGCAGACAAGCATTGGCGACTTCGCGAAGATTGTGCGGCGGAATATCGGTTGCCATCCCCACGGCGATACCCATCGTGCCGTTCAGCAGCACATTCGGCAAGCGGGCCGGCATGAGGCTGGGCTCTTTTAAGGTGCCGTCGAAATTGTCGGTCCAATCTACCGTGCCCTGCCCCAATTCGCTAAGCAAGGTTTGCGCGTAAGCGGTCAGCCGTGACTCGGTGTACCGCATGGCGGCAAAAGATTTTGGATCATCCGGCGAACCCCAGTTGCCCTGGCCGTCAATCAAAGGATAGCGGTAAGAAAAGTCCTGAGCCATCAACACCATGGCTTCGTAACAAGCCGAATCGCCATGCGGATGGTATTTACCCAGCACGTCACCGACGGTACGGGCCGATTTTTTGTATTTGGCCAACGCCGTTAGGCCCAACTCGGACATCGCGTACACAATACGGCGCTGTACTGGCTTTAGACCGTCACCGATGTGCGGTAAAGCCCGATCCAAAATTACATACATGGAATAATCCAGATAAGCTTTTTCGGTGAATTCTTTTAGCGGGAGTTGTTCGAAGTTTTCCTGTACACCCATGGTTTTGCGAGTAATCCTGTGTTGAAAGCCGCCGAACCGCGACGAAATAGAGGGCGGCTAAAATACCACAGTCGTAGCATGATGGGTGCTGGACATTGGCCTTCTCTGGGTGGATTCGATGAATCAACCCAAACAAAGCCAAATTCGTTGCGTGCTGGTCAAGAATTTTAGCCACTCCAAGCCGGCATCACGTGACACCGACAAACTTGCCAGCTATCCAAATCATATACGCTTTGCCATGCGTAGTTAACCTTTCGGGGAAGAGGTTATGCCCGGGCACGGCACGCTAGGCCAACTAATGACTACCACCATCCACCGGAACAAGCTCGCCGCTGACGTATCAATAATTAAAGTACAACTCGTTCCGGCGCTTGTTCGCCTAACACCAAGGCGATGCTCCGCAAGCCATGGAGCTTGCAGAACATAATAACAATCATCGACTAGCGCTAACGATGACGCCCTAGGTGACTCCACTCCAATCCGCAACATTCTCCAGCCTGCGTGCCATCCCCGTGCACCGAGGCATCACGGGCCGCAACTCCGGTGTCGGCAAAGTCGGTAAACAAGCCATCCACACCTAAATCATAGTAATAGGTCATTTCCTGTTGCGGATCGGCGAAACCGTAGCCGCTAGCGTCGTTGCGGAACGTCCAGGTGTGCACCAGCAAGCCTTTGTCGTGGGCCATTTCCACTACGCCGGTGCTGCCTTCGACAATTCGGTCGTTAATGTTTATTTTGCCGTCGCCATTGCGGTCAAAATCGACGGCTACGGTTTTTACCAGATACGGTTTCCAGGGACCGACAGCATCGGCATAGGATTTAACAAAATCCAGGCCGTCGCTGCTCAGCAAATCGGCGAAAGTACGTTGATCGCCTTTTATTACAAAGTCATAAGGCTGCTTGTAAGGTGTGACCAGCGATATTGAGCCGTCGGCGTTGACGTCGTCCGCATCGATCAGCTGCACCAATTTGATGTCGGTCTTACGGCTCAAATATTGCAGATTGCTGACTTCAAACGACTGGATGAACACCGGTGCGCAAGCGCTATTGCCGTATGCCTTATGCAGTTTTTTCAGCAGTTTATCTTCGAAAAAATTCTTACCAAATAACGGCTTACCCTTAGCGTTCTTCAGTTCGGCGTGATAAGTGGAATGCTTGATTTCAGGATAGATGCCAATGCGGCGGCCGGTTTTTTCGCTTTGCTGCTTGGCCAGCGCAATCACTTCGTTCAAGGTTGGGATTTCAAACTCGCCGTCATAAGAATTATCCCGGCCGCGGGTTTGGATGGCGCGCAGGGTTTTGATTTCTTTCAAAGTAAAGTCGCTGGCAAACCAATCAGTCACCGCTACGCCATCTAACATCCGGGTGGTTTTGCGATCCGCAAATTCCGGGTGGCTGGCTACATCGGTAGTGCCGCCTATGATGGGTTCGTGACGGGCGATCATCTGACCGTCTTTGGTCAGCACTAAATCGGGCTCGATGAAATCGGCACCCAATTCGATAGCTAATTGGTAGCCGGCCAATGTATGTTCCGGGCGATAGCCGGACGCACCGCGATGGCCAATAACCAGCGGGCCGGCACTAGCATGTTCGTGATGTTCGCTGTGCGGCAGTGCCTGGGCAGTGTTTTGCGTACCGATTGCAGCCAGCATGGCCATAGTCAATAACGTGGGTTTCAACATGAATAAAGTCCTTATTTTGCTTGAAGTTAAATGGCTTAACCAGAGAAATTGCCGGGCGGCAAATACCCCCCGGCAACTTGGCTTTAGTCGTGATCGCGGTCGTGATGATCCTGCTCGCGTTCACGTTCGGCTTCCGCCGCAAGAGTTTTGCTGAAGACCACGGCGCCGTCGATGTCCTTAAAATCCACCGTCATGGCGCGGCTTTTCTTGTCGATATGCACTTCGCCAAAAAATTGCAGGCCGGCGTAAGGCGACAGATTGGCTTGGCCGGCTGGCGGCGCTTTGGAGAAAACCACTTGCGGACCAAATGTACCGTCGGTACTGTTGGGCCCGAAGGAACCGGCATTTAACGGACCCGCGACGAATTCCCAGAACGGTGCGAAGTCCTTGGATGCCGCTTTGGCAGGATCGTAATAATGCGCGGCGGCATAATGGACATCGGCAGTCAGCCAAACCAGGTTGTTGATTTGCTCATGCTTGATAAAACTCAACAAACGAGCCATTTCCAGTTCACGACCCGCTGCCGGCCCATCATTGCCGTTGGCTACGGCCTCCCAACGCGCTTGGCCTTGGGCCGTGTTACCGTCGCCGATATTCAAACCAATCGGCATGTCGGCGGAGATGACTTTCCAGGTGGCTTTGGAGTGTTTCAATTCGTCCTGCAACCAAGCCATTTGCTCGGCACCGAGGAAAGCGGTTTCGGCATTTTCTTGAGATTGCAGATTGGCGGTGTTGGGGCCGCGATAGCTGCGCATATCCAATACAAATACATCCAGCAGCTTGCCGTAAGAAATTTTGCGATAAATCCGTTCGGATTCTTCGGCGTCGTGCGGACGCAACGGCGCATACTCCAAGAAGGCTTTGGTGGCGTGAGCAATCAACGTCGGTACATTTTTTTCGGTGTAGCGCGGATCGGCGCTCAGGTCTTTGGAATCTGACCAGTTATTCACCACTTCATGATCGTCCCACTGCCAGATTTGCGGCACTTCGGCATTGAAGCGGCGAACATTTTCGTCTAACAGATTGTACTTGTAGCGGCCACGGAACTCGTCCAAGGTTTCAGCGACTTTGCTCACTTCCGGCGTGACCAGGTTAGTCCAAGTCTGGCCGTTCTCGGCCAGTTTACTCTCCGGAATCGGCCCGTCCGAATACACGTTGTCGCCGCTTTGAATGAAAAACTGCGGCTGAACTTGGCGCATGGCTTCATAAATCTTCATACCGCCAAAGCTTTCGTTGATACCCCAGCCTTGGCCGGCGGTGTCGCCGCCCCAAACAAAACGAATATCGTCGCGCTTGCCGATATTATGGAAATGGCCAACCACCGGTGCGCTTTTGCCGCGAGCATTAGTCAAATCTTCAAACCAGACTTTGACATACACATCTTTTCCATCAGCCAACCCGGTCAAGTCCTGGCGGGCGGTAAAGTCGGTTTCTGCCAAGGCATACGGGCCGCGGACACTAATCGCGTCCTTGAACTGCGGGTTATAAGCATATTTCAGCATCATACGCGCCGGGCGATCTGCGCGGCTCCAAACGATAGCGCGTCCAGGCGCTAAATCACCGATCTGAATACCTTGCTCCATTTGCGGCACAGCATCGGTTTCCGCAAATACCGGCGTGTTAAGCGTTAACAAGCCGGCTATTGCCAGTGCCAGTTTGGTTGGCTTTATGAATTGCATTGTGACTGCTCCTAAGCGTTGTGAAGAGGCCGGGATTATAGGCAGCGGTAAATGACAATCTGATTAAGGTCCGCAGAGAAGATTTGCAGCGGATTCCGGCGACAGAGAAGCTTTCCGTTTGCTAGGTACCAGGCGGGCGCAGCCCAGCGCGTTTTGTGACGTGCTTCGCATTTAGGCACGGTTGTTGCTAAGCAACATTTTGCCTTTCGCTTTTTATTTCAATTAGTTACGATTGGTCTATTATTGATACTCCGTTAAAGCTCGGCGCTTGGTTCACGGGTGGATTAACAATTGCTTAGCTGCCAATAACGGCACACGTAAGCAGCCCGGCAAGTTGTTTTACCTAGCGCGCATACCAACATGCCATTCAAGCCGACATGACTAAACAGTCATCGGTGTATGCCAGCTATAGCATTAATAACTATAACAATAGCAAGCAAGAGGAAGGAATCATGATCAAACCCGGCAGTACGCGGCGTGGAGCCAAGTCCAAACAACTGAATCGTTTATTGACGATTCCAGTATCCCATATCAGCGAATTAGTACGTTGGATGCTCGACTACGGCGGGGTGCCGTACCGGGAAGAAGGTAGCGTGCCGATGCTGCATTTACCCGCCTTCTTGTTGGCGGGAGCCGATGCTAAGGCCATGCCGGTGCTGATCACCAGCGAAGCAACCTTATGTACCATGCACGAATCGCTGCAATACATCGACGCCCGTTTGCCCGCCGAACTGCGGCTGTATCCGCGCGACGAGAAAGGCAAGGCGGAAACCGAACGCTTGCTGGCCTTGCTGGTGGACAAATTAGGCTTGGCGACACGCAATTACGGCTATGCGATGTTGCTGCCACACAAAGAAACCGTGCTGTCGTTCTGGCAGCAGCGGGTGCCAGCCTGGCAAAAATGGTTAGCCGAACGCGCTTATCCGCTATTGGCTCAAGCCATGGAAAAATCCCTACCTGCCGATCCCGGACAAATCGAACCCTGCAAACAACAAATCGAGGCGATCTTTTCGGAGCTGGACACTCTGCTGGCCGATGGCAGAACCTATTTGCTGGGCAACCAGCCCAGCATCGCCGATTATTGCCTGGCAGCACTGTCCGCACCAGTGCTGTTGCCGGCCCAATTCGGCGGCGTACAGCCTAGCAAAGCAGAATTACCGGCCGCATACCAGGCTTTTGTCGAGCAATTGGCAGCTACCCCCACCGGCGCCCTGGCCTTGAAAATGTACCGTGAGCACCGGCCCGCGCCGGCACCCATCCCAGATCATCACCCCACGTCCACGACCCCGCAAAATATCGTCAGCTATTACCTGGCGCGTGGCGTCGCGATGCTGACCGGCGCCACGGTGCAACGTTGGCTATTCGGATTGTTACGAAAACATAAACCGGTATTGGTCCTGGGCAAACGCGCTTTGGTGACTCGTGACAGCGATGTCCGCGAAACGCTGGCTCGAGATACCGAGTTTACGATTGCCGAGATCAACGCGCCCAATATGCAGCGTCTGAACGGGCCATTCTTTTTGGGGATGGATCGTTCCGAAGCCTACAGCAATGAGCAAGGCGCGCTGCGCCGGGTAATCAAGCCCGGCGAAGACCAATTGATTCGCCGCATCGTCCGCCAACATTGCGAGGACATGATCCAGGCTGCGCTGCCGGTGGGCCGAATCGACATGGTGTCGCAATTGACCCGACCGGTAGCGCGGCGTTTTATCCGCGATTATCTCGGTGTGCCGGGGCCGGACGAAGTGACGATGATGCGCTGGATGCGCTCCCTGTTTCACGACCTGTTTTTAAATCTCAGTAATCAGCGCAGCATACACATCACCGCCGAGCAGTCTTTCCAAGAAATGGGGCCGTACCTGTTAAATCTGATCGCGGAACGCCGGCAGCGCATCAAGCAAGGCGAGCAATTTGAAGATTTTCTATCGCGTCTCATCAAAATGGGCATGGATGGCGAGCACGATCTGGACGACGACGGTATCCGCCGCAACATCTCCGGCTTGATTGTTGGCGCTTTGGATACCACCTCGATGGCTACTACCTTGATTGTCGAGCAATTGCTTAGCAAGCCCGATGTATTGCAACAGGCCAAACAGGCTGCCGATGACGAAGACAAGCTATTGCATCTTTGCTTCGACGTGTTCCGTTTCAACACCATGGCGGCGGCCATGCGCCGGCATTGTAAAAACGGCGCGGAGATTGCCGGCGTGAAGATTCCGCCCGGCACCGAAGTCTTCGCCTTTACCGCCTCGGCGATGTTCGACGAGAGCGCTTGGCCGGAGCCATTTACTGTGCGTGATGATCGCGCGCTGGATCGCTATATGCACTTTGGCGATGGTATGCACCGCTGTTTTGGTGAATACATCAATCGCATCCAAATCCCGACCTTGGTAGCCAGTTTGCTGCGCTTGAACAACTTAAAAATAAGCCGCGGCATCTTGTACGATGGACCGTTTCCCGATCAATTTGTCCTGAGTTTTGATCGGTAACTTTTTACCAGCACGATAATAATTTCAAGAGGACGTGTGTATGCAACAAAACCCCATGACCGTTATCACGGAAATATTGCCGGACCAGCTACAAAAGCTGGAAGCGTATCTGGCGCCGATAGGCACGGATATTAAAAACAATCCGGTGATTAAATTTTCCAATTATCAACAGCTGCACTATTGCACTTTTTTCGTCATTCCCGGCAAACATCCCTCCGAGGTCGAAACTGGCGAGCCCGCCCTGCTGGCGTTTGAAGCCAATATCGACGGCGAGGTGAAGCAATTTATCAACGACCTGATTGCTGGCAATCCGGAGTTTGTGAATACCGTTTACGGCTGTTGCAAGGATTATCCGGGCAACAACGCCAGCCAACTGGCTGACTATCTATTAAAGAACGACCATGGCGCCAATGCCTTTTACGTCGCCCATCCCGGCCAAACGCGCAATACGATTGTCGAGCAGCGGCAAATCCGCGAACGCATCGAAGCCTATATCGACGCCAATCGCGCGGAACTGGCGGCCAAGCAACCGGCCGAAATTCACGCCGACATCGTCAAGCATCTAGGCGCCATCAACAAACCCACCCCGCAACCGTTTTTAAACAGCGCCGGACAAATGATCTTCAACGGCTTACTGGCAGCGTTGGGTATTTTATTGGTCGGCGGCTTCTTCGGCGTGTTTGGACCGCTGGTGGAGTTTTTGGCGGTACTGGCACTAATAGCCGGCGTCGCATTCGCAGTGCTGTTGCGCTGGAACGAAATGCGCGATAAGCAGGACGACAAACCCTGGACAGTCTCCGAACAGATGCAAGCCATCCAGCGAGTGGAAGACCGGCAATTACAAAACCATCTGACCAGCGTCATCGAAATCAAACCCGGCTGGTTTCGGTTGACCACTTTAAAAATAGTGCTGGCCGGCATCAATCTAGTTGCCAAACTGGTGGCGACCAAAGGCGACCTCAGCGGCATCGTCACCATCCATTTTGCCCGCTGGGTGATTCTGCCCGGCAATAAACGCCTGTTGTTCATGAGCAATTACGACGGTAGCTGGGAAAACTACCTGGGCGAATTTATCGACCACGCCAGTGTCGGCTTGACCGCCGTTTGGAGCAACACGCAATTAGGCAAGGACCGGGGCTTTCCGGATACCCAATGGCTGGCCTTGCGCGGCGGCTCCCGCGACGAGCAGCGCTTCAAAAATTTCGCCAGAAACAGCCAGCTTGCCGAGTTGGTTTGGTATAGCGCCTACATCGATTTGTCCGTGAAAAATGTCGCCAATAACCGGGCGATACACGAAGGCTTGTTTTCCACGACCAATCTGGCTGCTTGGCTGAGATGCTTATAAAAGGACTCCCACAATGACCACCATCGATAAATTAGACGACGTACAAGGCATCGTATTTAGCGGCTATAACAAACATATGGCCCACTGTAGTTATTACCTGTTAAAAATCGACGATGCCGGCAAAACGAAACCTTGGCTGAAAAATCTGGTCGATCAAAATCAAATCAGCCATGGCGCGGACAAACCGACCGATGAAACTGAAAACCGTATCAACCTGGCGATCAGTTATTCCGGTTTCGAACAGCTCAACCTGGATAAAGACAGCCTTTACAGCTTCGAACTGTCCTTCCGGGAAGGCATGGATTCTGAGCATCGCTCGGCGCTATTGGGCGACCGCGGCATCAACGATCCCAGCGCCTGGGATTGGGGCAGCGGCCAAAAACGGGTGGACCTGTTGTTTATGCTGTTCTCCAAAAACGACGCCATCCACAACGCCAGCCAGAAATATCATGAAAAAGCCTTTAAAGGCGCGGGCTTAAGCGTCGTACAACGCCTGGATGCCGGCGAGAAAAAGCAGGACGCCAACGGCTTTACCTTGGAGCATTTCGGCTTTGCCGACGGTATTTCCGATCCCGTCGTAGACGGCTTCCCGACCACCAGCGGCACCGGCGAAATCGCTACCGGCGAGTTTTTGCTGGGTTATCCGAATCAATACGACGGCAAACTCACCAAAATGCCGCAGTTGGGTAGTGCCGGCGAAGCGTTCGGCAAAAACGGTACTTATCTGGTGCTACGGCAATTGAAACAGGATGTCGGCGCGTTCTGGCAATTCATGGAAGATGAAGCAGCGCGGCAAGGTATTACCGCCGATTATCTGGCCGCCAAATTTGTCGGCCGCTGGAAAAGCGGTGCGGTGGTGGAGCCTAATCAGGACAGCGATCCGAATAAGATTGATAACAGCTTCAATTTCACCAAAGACCCACACGGCACCGGTTGCCCGCTGGGCTCGCACATTCGTAGGGCCAATCCCAGAGCAGTCGGCTTGGGCGCCACTGCCGAAGAAGCTTTGAAAGTCGCCAACCGCCACCGCATCCTGCGCCGCGGCCGCAGCTACGGCAACTTCCTGGAAAACCCGACGAAGGACGACGGCAAAGAGCGCGGTCTTTTGTTCATTTGTTTAAACGCCAATATCGAACGCCAATTCGAGTTTGTGCAACACACCTGGATCAACAGCGTCAAATTCGCCGGCCTTTACGACGAAGACGATCCATTGATCGGTAGCGGCGTAGCGGAAAATCGCAACTTTACGATTCAGGATGAACCATTGCGGCGGCGGGTTTGCGGATTTCAGCAATTTGTGACGACACGAGGCGGCAGTTATTTCTTTTTACCTAGTTTGAGTGCGCTGGGCTTGCTGGCTAGTTCCTGATTGGGCATTTTGCAGTAAGGATTGCTATCGAATACGCTTGGCGAAAGGAGCACCCGCCCCCTTCGCCAAGCTGCGGCAAGCATGCCAACGCCTTGCAAACATTCCCTTCATCGCTAACTTTGCGTGCAGCGCACCTAAAGTCTCGGCGCAATTAGCCATTTAATCTTTTCAGTTTGCTTCATGGCAAACTCCTTCTGCTTCTTCTATGCTTAAAATCAATTATTAACGGCCGGGAGGAGTTGATGAGCATCAAGAATTGGCCCACAGACGAGCGACCCCGTGAAAAACTCTTGCAGCGTGGCGCTACCGCGCTGACGGACGCCGAGCTACTGGCGATTTTTCTGCGCACCGGCACGCCCGGCAAGTCGGCGGTGGATATGGCCCGGGATTTGTTGAGCGAATACGGCTCCTTGCAGGCGCTGCTTGGTGCCGATCAACAACGCTTTTGCCGGAGCAACGGTTTAGGCGATGCAAAGTACGCCCAATTACAAGCCGTACTGGAAATGGCCCGCCGCCATTTCGCCGAGATATTGCAACGCGGCAGCGCCTTGACCAGCCCGGACATCACTCGCGCTTATCTCAGCGCCCAATTGCGTAGCTACAGTTTCGAAGTGTTCGCCTGCCTGTTTCTGGACAACCAGCATCGGGTGATTCAATGGGAAGAGCTGTTTCGCGGCACCATCGACGGTGCCAGCGTCTATCCGCGCGAAGTGGCAAAAAGGGCCTTATTTCATCATGCGGCGGCGGTCATATTTGCTCACAATCATCCGTCCGGCATCAACGAACCCAGCCAAGCCGACCGGCAAATTACCGACAAACTCAAACAGGCCTTGGGCCTGTTCGACATCCGCGTACTGGATCATTTCATCGTCGGCGACGGCCAACCCTTTTCGTTTGCCGAACATGGCTTGCTTTAGCGCTTGACCGCCGCTACTGGCTATCTTGACCGATAGTTGGCTTATATTGGCTTAACACCCGCTCCGCCAAGCGTGAAAACGGCATGCTCTGGATCCACACCGAACCGGTGCCTGTCAGCGTCGCCAGAAACAAGCCCTCACCGCCGAACAGCATGCTTTTCAAGCCGCCACTCATGCCAATGTTGTAATCGATGTCGCCGCTGAACGCCACCAGACAGCCGGTATCCAGACGCAAGGTTTCGTTACGCAATTCCTTACGGATCACCGTGCCGCCGGCGTGGATAAAGGCCATGCCGTCACCGCGCAGACGTTGCAGAATAAAACCTTCGCCACCGAAAAAGCCGCTACCCAAGCGTTTGTTGAAAGCGATATCCACTTGGGTGCCGTAAGCCGCCGCTAAAAACGCCGATTTCTGGCAAATCACTTCTTCACCCAATTCAGCCATATTCAATGCCGCGATTGAGCCCGGAAACGGCGCGGCAAAGGCCACCCGGCGTTTTTGCGCACCGTGATTGGTGAAATGGGTCAAAAATACCGACTCGCCGGTTAGCATGCGTTTGCCGATACCAAACAGCTTATCCATCACCCCACCGGAACCGTCGCCCATCTTGGCTTCGAAGTCTATATCCTGCTCCAGATACGTCATCGCCCCCGCTTCGGCGATCACGGTTTCTTTGGGGTCGAGCTCGACTTCGACCATTTGAATATCATGACCGATAATCTGATAATCGACTTGATGGCAACGCATAGGTATCTCCTCTTATTTAGTTGAAAAATTAAACGCTCGCTGAACAGACTCAACCGGGCTGAAAAAATTCATAGCTGCCTCGGCCCTGCTGTTTGGCAAGATACATGGCCTGATCGGCGTGACTGAGTAAGCAATCCGGCGTACCCACATCCAGCGGACATAAGGTAATACCGCTACTGACGCCAATTTTCGCGGTTTGCCCGCCGATATAGTAGGGCTGGGAAATCGCCTGATGAACACGCAGCAAGGCTTGCTCACACTGCGGTTTGGATTCCAGACCGCCCATCAATAAGGCAAATTCATCGCCGCCTAATCGGCACACCGTGTCGTCCTCGCGCAAATTGGCCTTTATCCGCTTAGCCACCTCGATCAGCAATGTATCACCAGCCTCGTGGCCGAACTGGTCGTTGACCTGTTTGAACCCGTCCAGATCCATATACACGACACCCAATAAGGTACTGTCGCGTTTACAGCGCGCCAAGGCCTGACAAAATCTATCGTTGAACAATATCCGGTTAGGCAATTGCGTCAACGGATCGTGATGCGCCAAGCGTTCCAGTTCCTGCTGCTGAAGTTTGGCTTGGGTGATGTCGGAAAACAAACCGACATAATTCAGAATTTCGCCGGTGCGGTTGCGCATGGCCGAGATCGTCAGCAATTCGACATATAACTCGCCGCTTTTCTTGCGATTCCATATCTCGCCTTGCCAGCAACCCTCGGTTTGCAGGGTTTGCCACAAGTCTTTATAGAATTGCGCATCGTGTTTTCCCGACTGCAAAATACTGTGATTGCGGCCGATCACTTCCTCGCGGGCATAGCCGGTTATCGCGCAAAAAGTCGGGTTGGCATCGATAATATTGCCGGCCGCATCGGTGATGGTGATGCCTTCATGCGCATCGCTAAACACCCGGGCCGCCAATTGCAATTTATCTTCGGCGCGCTTGCGCTCAGTAATATTGGTCAAAATGCAATGAATAACGGCAGGTCGGGCCTTATCGCCCTGCAAGCGGCCGTCCAGAATCACGGTCAACATATGACCCAATTTTGTCAGCAGCGACAATTCGCATTCCAGCAAACCGTAGTGATTCAGCAGGTGCAGTTTTAGCCGAAAATCCTGTCCGGTTTCCGGCGAAATGAACTCAAACAGTTTGCGGCCTATCAGTTCATCAATGTCGTAGTCCAGCAGCGCACACAATTGCGGATTGACATCCAACAAATTACCTTGCCTATCCATTGCCAGATAGGCCACCGGCGAGTTTTCGAACAAGCTGCGGAACCGGCTTTCGCTTTGCCGTAACGACTCGGTCAATTGCAGCGCAATCGCCGCGTTTCGGCGTGCATTGATATAGGCCCAGGTAATAAAAAACAGCAAAAAGCTGATCAGCACCAACGCCAACACTTCAACCCAGGGCGGCTCGAACCTGGCGGTCTTACTGAAGGCTGGCATGGCACTGTAACGCAAGGTCCAAAAATGTCCGCCCAAATCCAGGCGCTGTATGCGAGTCATGGCACCGGCATCGGTTTTAAACGCTGCCGGCACCAAGCTGGCCTGACTATCGAAAAGCAGGCCCTCGGCACTGAGATCGTCCTGATCAAAAATTTCCAGGCGCAAGGCCAATAAATCCTGTCCCAGGATAGCTTTCAGCAAGTCATTCATGCGATAAGGAATGTATACCCAGCCCAGTAGCGCGGAACGGCGCTGCTCTAAGGTTTGTGGGATGCTGCCGTTGCGATACACCGGAAAATACGCCAACATCCCGGCTTGTAAATCGGCCTTGGTTTCCTGGATTAGAACCAACTTACCGGTATAGGCCAACTCGCCGTTGTCCCGCGCGCGCTCCATCGCTTTGCGCCGAATCGGTTCAGAGTACATATCGTAGCCAAAGGCGCGGAGATTGCGGCCGCCGAACGGCTCCAAGTAGATAATGCTGGAATATTCGCTGCGCGGTTCTAACGGATTAACTACATAGTCAGGAAAGCCCTGGCGGCGAATATCGGCAATATGCTGTTCGAGCTGTCCGGCGGGAATCCAGACCGTATAGCCCACGCCTTGCACCCCCGGATGACTGCGATCCAACTCCAGCATTTCAACAAAAGCACGCCAGTCCTCGCGGGTAACCTCATAGCTTGCGGCAAACAAGCCGGCGGCGCTACGTAGTGTTTGGCCATGTAAAGCCATACGTTTGCTGATGTCGCTGGTAAGGCGTTGGGTTTCAAAATCGAAATATTCCTGTAAGCGCTGTTGATAGCGCCAATTCAGATCTTGCCAAGCCACAAACAAGGCAGACAGCGAAATCAGCAAAATCAGGAGAGCCGGATAGTAATGCCGGTAGCGCGCCAATAACTTTCGTGGAGCAGGGCTAGTAGTCATGCTTTCCCCTGTTGATATCGGAATATTCCGTTTCAGACCGTCGGCCAAGCTTGCGCCACAATCTAGGCTTAAAAGTATAGCGTGGTCGTAGGGATTAGTATCCGGCGAAATTTCAGCATCAAACCTTCGGTCATCAGTACTTGAAGATACCCCCCTTGAGCGCTTCGGCATAGCTCAATCATGGACCGGCTTTTCTCTAACTTGCCAGCGGTTTGGGCAGAGTATTAGAGGCCGAGGGGTGACGACTGGGAGAAGACAATTGTTTACACGGGCCCGGTGCGAACCCTGTTTCGGCGAGTGCCGGCTTCCGGCGGGAAAGATTGCTAGCCATCCCTGGCTAGCAATCGCGCCTCCACCGCCACGTGATTGCCTTCGGCGGCCCTGGCCGTCCGCGTCACCCCGGCTTTGACCCAGCAAGGGGTTCAAAGCCTTGGCTCTCGCATGACTCGACGCCGTGTCGCGAGGCCTTGCAGTTTTTCTAATCGAAAAACCGCCCGGCGCTACGGCTTCCAGGGGCTACTCGGCCTTCGCTCGCTAGCGCTTTGCTTTCCGGGCCTCGCAGCGTAGGCAGTTGGGCTCCCGCAGAAGCGGGAGTGCCTGTATTTTAAGAACCTGCTTAATGCGCCAGTAAATTGACCAAAATCTGTTGGTAAATTCGGCTTAAAACTTCCAGCTCGTCCAGGCCAATGTGCTCGTTGACCTTATGAATACTGGCGTTCAACGGCCCCAGCTCAATCACTTGCGCACCCGTCGGGGCGATGAAACGGCCGTCGGAGGTGCCGCCGCCGGTATCGTCCAAGGTCTGAAAACCGCATACACTTTCGATGGCCGCATGGGTGGCGTCGATCAATGCACCTTGCGAGGTCAGGAATGGATTGCCGGACAAGCGCCATTGCAGATCGTATTTGAAACCGTGTTTGTCCAGGATTGCCTGAGTGCGGCTTTTGATTGTGGCTTCGTCCAATTCGGTACAAAACCGCAGATTGAACTGCACTTCCACCTGGCCGGGAATGATGTTTTCCGCGCCGGTGCCGCCGTTGATATTGGAAACCTGCAAGCGGGTTGGCGGGAAAAATTGATTGCCGTGGTCCCAAACTTCCTCGGTCAACTCTTTTAAAGCCGGCGCAAACATATGAATCGGGTTTTCCGCCAATTCCGGATAAGCCACGTGGCCTTGAATGCCCAGCACTGTCAGTTTGGCGCATAAGGATCCGCGCCGGCCGACCCGAATCACGTCGCCGATTTTCTTGTCGCTAGACGGCTCGCCGACTAAGCACCAGTCGATCTTTTCGCCCCGTTGTTCCAGCACCTCTACCACTTTAACCACGCCGTGGGTGGCAATGCCCTCCTCGTCGCTGGTCATCATGATCGCTATCGAGCCTTTATGTTCGGGATATTCGGCCAGGAAACGCTCGACGGCTGTGACAAACGCGGCGATGCCGCCTTTCATGTCCGCCGCGCCACGGCCGTAAAGTTTGCCATAGCGGATGGTCGGTTCGAACGGCGGGGAATCCCACGCCGCCAAAGGCCCGGTCGGCACCACGTCGGTATGCCCTAAGAACACAAACAGCGGCGCCTGTTGCCCTTTTCGCAGCCAGAGGTTTTGGGTATCGGCAAAATTCAGGCGCTCGTCAACAAAGCCAAGCTTGGTCAAGCGCTGCGCCAGCAAATCCTGGCAACCGGCGTCGTGGGGGGTCACTGATTCGCGACGAATCAACGCTTCTAACAAAGAAAGGGTTTCGCTCATTATTCGGTAGGGTACTGATCGGGATTGAAGCCAACGATCAGTTGCCGGCCATCATCCAGAATCGGGCGCTTGATCAGGGTCGGCACCGCCAACATCAGTTGCACGGCTTTGTCTGGGGTTAAATCGGATTTTTGGGCATCGTCCAACTGACGCCAGCTGGTGCTGCGCTGGTTAAGCACGGCATCCAGGCCCAGCGCATCGACAAAGCGTTGCAGCAAAGCCGCATCCAGACCATCGATTCGATAGTCGTGGAAGCGGTAGGCAATGTGCCGCGCCTCCAGCCAAGTGCGCGCCTTTTTAACGCTATCGCAGTTCTTGATGCCGTACATTACCAACATGGATTATTAGCCTTCTTCGCCGGCCAACAATTCTTCCAGGCTAGGCAAGGTTTTATCGGCGTGGGCACGCGCTTTGTAAACGTCCACAAACTCCATGAAAGCCTGCTCCAAATCGTCCAGCACTTCTTCCTCATCGGCTACCTCGTCTTCCGGAATTTCATCGGATTCCAGGTAGTCTTTTTGAATAGCGATCTCGCCGTTCAGAGATAACAGGGCGAGGATTAGGGCATTATTGGAAATATTTTCTGGCATGGTGTGCTCGCAGGTTAGGATTGAAGAGAAAAACGGGGCCGGCAACTGGCGGCAATTAAATCAACTGCGCGTAGGCAGCGTATCGAAAGGGTTCGCATTCATGCTGTGTTGCCTCCTTGAAACTTATGCCCGCATTGTAACGCATAGCCGCTCATCCTTGCCATGCGTTAAAACTCCCTCGCGCGCCGTCATACTTTCCCTGATCGGCTATTTTCCGCCGGGCATACTCCCGTTTCGATTCTCAGGACCAGCTTACCAGCTACATTTGCAATTACATCGGTTGGTTCGGAAAATTCCTACCTGGGGCTGCATAGCCGCACAAACCCGAGCGGCAGACCGCGTCCGGTCGATCTATCCGCTTAAAGCCGTTTTAACTGTATCCGCGTTCTAAACACCGGCAGCCAGCTTCTGCTTGAAAAATGCAGGCAAGGGACGTTTTGCGGCGTAATAGTCACTTGCCAATCCTCATCTCGAAAAAACCTAAGCTTGAGGTTGGCATCGTCCAACACCCACACCTTGTCCAGCCAGAAAGAGCCGTAGGGCACGCCAAACGAACGCACCGCCAGCACGTTGAACTGGCTATCCAGCAAGATTATCTCTGTCGCTTCTTCAAAGGGGCAATCCCAATCGCAAATTAACAGGTATTCATGCGCGGGAGTTTGAAATTGATGCAAAAGCCGATAGCCGGGCACATAAGACGAGCTCGGCAAACCATTTATCAGCAATTGGGTCTGCAATGGCCAATCTTGATATTCGCCGGCGTGACTTTTCAAGGAAAAAATATCGGTTGTTTGCATCGTCTCGACCTGGATAAAACAAGGTTACCGCTTAATTTTATTACAGTCGAAAATTCGACAATCCTGAGTCTATCAGCAGCGCCCGGTTACAGAAACATCATCAAGGCAACCTGAAATCCCCCATATTCCCTGCCCCGTTGTTTACAATAGCCCTCAAGGCACTTATTTTTGAGACCCATGACCGCAGACTGGCAACTTATGCCACATCGCGCCCCCTAAAAACTCACTCAATTATCGCCATACCCAATACCGTAAAACCATTCCAGCACAGGATACATTTTCCCCATGAAATTCACCGACACAGGCACCCTAGTCAATTGGCAGTTAGACGACATTCATATTATCCAACCCTTACACGATAAAGCCGACGGCGGTTCGCGCGGCGGTGTGTATCTGTGCATACCCAATTTTGAAGAACTAACACCGCCTTTTGCGCTTAAACACGGCGAATACCGCATAACGCCTTGCGAGACTGATCTACCGCACCAAAAAAACCTCACGGCGCCTGACGAAACTAACTGGGGCAGCGTCGCAGTAATCACCGATTGGCAAGAGCAGACGGAAGCAAACAGCAAAACCCTGACCGTCAGCACCCGCATTCGCGCGATGTCGGAAACCGCCTTGGTTCGCCCTGGCTTTCACCCCTATTTTTCGATTTCGCCCAACAGTTTTATCGAGATTGCGGATACGCATATTGAGGTCTCGGCTCTCCCGCACGATAGCTTGAGAGTACATCACGCCAACTCGCCAGCGGCACCGATAAAGTTAAGCACAACCGATTACACGGTGACGATGACTTGCCACATCTCGCCGTTGTCGGCGGATCTGGCATTAGCGTTTGGCATTTGGAGCGACAAAAAAGCCGAGTATGTCTGCATCGAGCCGATCATCGGCCTGCAACCAGGCCCGGATGGCCTGCCGACGCCGCTGACATTGCAACAGGATGAAGAGTTGGTGATGGTGTTTACCATCAGGGCGAATAAAATTTAACTTTGCCGACAATCCTTATATTTAAACAAAGCACGGAGCATCGATTCGCGGGTATTTTCGGGATTGCCGAGCGATCCACTGTGGTACCAAAGACTTGGAGCGAGAGCTGCTGGAAACAGGTACATTGGTGCAGCCAAACCCGGCCGAGCGGACTCTGGAGGAAAAAACACCAGATTTTCGTCGATCAAGAATATCGGTTGAAACTCGGTCAACTCGTGCTGCGTCGTTGGCGCGTCACGGAGCGGTATAGACTCCGAACCGGGCTTGGGCTGCTCCAAAGGCGTCATGGACAGTGTTGAGTAACCGTTTCCCGAGTTCAATCTGAACCAGTAGGTGTATTGACTGGCTAACGACGAGACAAATACCACAAGCTCTCCGGCCGGATTAACTCGCGTAGGCTTAATGTCAAAAACGGCGGAGAACTTTTCGTCCCCCATCAATTCATAACGGGCACGTTCTATGGGGCAGTTTTCGATGGCTCTGACGCCCGAGCTCAGCAGGCACACAGCATATAAGCTCCAAAACCCCACTTTGTTTGCTTTGGACATCGCACTCCCTCATGGCGTTTTGTTAAGCAGCTTGGAGTATACAGGCCAACCAGAACCACTATGCCGGGACTGGAGTAACAAGGAAAAAATCTTGGCCGGTTAGCAACTGTCTCCGTGAAGAATCAAACCAAATGTGCTATTTTCAGCAACACCGCCACAATGACTGTAGTTTGCAAGAACCCGGCGGCGACAATCCAGCGAGTTAAATCGGCTTTGGTTTCCGCTTGATCGCGTCGAGTGTCTGCTCGGAGTAATTCGATTTTGTGGCTTAACTCGGATTCCAACGCTTTGATTTCGGTACGCAATACGACTTCCAAGTCTTTTAAATCGCGTTTGGTGGAGACATCGTCGAGATGAAAATCGTGCCTGGCTTGTTCCAGCGTGTTGTCGACGACTTCCTTTTGCATTTCGGTGATTACTTCGGCTTGGGCCTCGGTAAAACCCGCCGCCTTTAAACGCAGCGCAAATTTTAAGGTATCGAATGGAATTGCGTTCATGCCCTACGCCCTCAAAGAAAAAGCGGTGCCAGCATTGTAACGCATGGCGCCAAACCAGCGCCATGCATCAGAGAGCGAGCGGTTAATCCCGCAACAACTCATTAATCCCGGTTTTGCTGCGAGTTTTCTCGTCCACCTGCTTAATGATCACCGCGCAATACAAGCTGTAGCTGCCGTCTTTGGATGGCAGGTTGCCGGAGACGACCACGGAGCCGGCTGGAATGCGGCCATAAGTCACTTCGCCGGTCATGCGGTTGAAGATCTTGGTGCTTTGGCCGATGTAGACGCCCATCGATACCACGCAATTATCTTCGACGATCACGCCTTCGACGATCTCGGAGCGGGCGCCGATGAAGCAGTTATCGCCGATGATGGTGGGGTTGGCTTGCAAGGGTTCCAGTACCCCGCCGATGCCGACGCCGCCGGACAGATGCACGTTTTTACCGATTTGCGCGCAGGAACCGACCGTTACCCAGGTGTCGACCATCGTGCCGCTATCGACGTAAGCGCCGATGTTGACGTAAGACGGCATCAGGATCGCGCCGGGCGCTATGTAAGAACCGTAACGGGCTACTGCGTTGGGCACCACGCGGACGCCGGCTTGAGCAAAGTCGGCTTCGCTGTACTGGCCGAATTTGGTCGGCACTTTGTCGTAATAGCGCACGTCGCCGCTTTCGATGACTTTGTTTTCGTTGATGCGAAACGACAGCAGCACGGCTTTTTTCAGCCATTGATTGGTCACCCAATCGCCGTCTTTTTTCTCGGCGACGCGGGCTTCGCCTTTATCAAGCATATTCAAGGCTTCGGTAACCGCGTTACGCACTTCGGTTGAGACGGTGGACGGGCTGATTTCGGCGCGGTTTTCAAAGGCGTCGTTGATGATGGTTTCCAGGTTTGACATGGTTTCACTTCTTGGAATGGTTTTAAAAAAGGGTCTGGGTTTCTTCCCCCTTTGTAAAAGGGGGGTCGAGGGGGATTTATCTAAAAATCTCCCCTAGCCCCTCTTTTTCAAAGAGGGGAAATTCCTACGGCTTGTTTTCATTGAGAAATGCTTTAATCCGCTGCGCAGCCTCAACACATTCCTCAATCGGCGCGACCAAGGCAATGCGCACATGGTTAGCGCCGGGATTGATGCCGCCGCTATCGCGCGACAGATAACTGCCCGGCAGCACGGTAATGTTTTGCTCGGCGAACAATTTCCGCGCAAATTCGGTATCTGCAATCGGCGTCTTTAACCAAATATAAAAACTGGCCGGCGGCCGGCTGATGTCGCAGACGTCCTTGAGAATATCGATGAAAGCGGTGAACTTGTCGCGGTACAACTGGCGGTTATGCTTGACGTGTTCCTCATCGTTCCAGGCGGCGATGCTGGCGTGCTGGGTCGGCACCGGCATCGGGCAGCCGTGGTAGGTGCGGTATTTGAAATATTGTTTCAGCACCTCGGCGTCGCCGGCCACAAAGCCGGAGCGCAAGCCGGGCGCATTGGAACGTTTGGACAGACTCTGAAAAATCACGCAGCGTTTGAAATCGGTAATGCCGGCCTGATAAGCGCTTTGCAGCAAGCCTTGCGGCGGATTGGCCTCGTCGTCGTAGAGTTCTGTATAACACTCGTCGGAGGCGATGACAAAATCGTACTGGTCGGCCAAAGCCAATAATTTCAGATGATCGGCTGGTGTCAACACCGTACCGGTTGGATTGCCCGGCGAGCAAATAAACATCAATTGGCAGCGTTGCCAAATCGCCTCCGGCACGCTGTCGAAATCCGGCAAATAACCATCGGCTTCCACGGTATTCAGATAATACGGCTCGGCGCCTGCCAGCAGAGCGGCGCCTTCGTAGATCTGATAAAAAGGATTGGGCATGATCACCACCGGCTTCTCAGCCGGATCGATCACAGCCTGCACCAAGGAAAACAAGGCCTCGCGAGTGCCGTTAACCGGCAATACCTGGGTTTCGGCATCTACTCCGCCCAACGGAATACCAAAGCGGCGACACGTCCATTCGGCAATGGTCTGGCGCAATTCCGGCAAACCTTTGGTAGTGGGGTATTGGGTCAAACCGTGCAAATGCCTTAGCAAGGCCTCCTGGATAAAGTGCGGGGTAGCGTGTTTGGGTTCGCCAATCGACAGGGCGATATGCGTTTTCTCGGCTGGCGGCGTGATGCCTTGTTTCAGCGCGGCCAGCTTTTCAAATGGGTAAGGATGTAACTGGGATAAATGCGGATTCATTATTTACTGCAATGCGGCTGTCTGCCATTGTTTTTGGCTTGTTGCTGCATTTGCAGCGCTTGATTCATATGCTGATTCAAATTCTCGATACGGCTACCGTGCGATGGATGGGTGGACATAAATTCGATAGGTTGGCCGCCCTGCGCAGCCTTATCCATTTTCAACCACAAATTCACGCTCTGCCGCGGATCAAATCCCGCTTTGGCCATTAAATCCAAACCGATGGTATCGGCTTCGGTTTCATGCACCCGGCTGAACGGCAGGATGACACCGTATTGGGCGCCAACGCCTAATAAGCCCAGCGCAGTTTGCCCCAATGCGGTTTGCGGCTGCGACACGGCTTGCACCATCGATAATCCGGTGCTGACCGCGGTTTCCTGCGACAAACGCTCATTACTGTGGCGCGCCAGGACGTGGCCTACCTCGTGACCTATGACAGCCGCCAGTTGATCTTGATTGTCGACCAGATTGATCAGACCGGTATGTACACCAATTTTGTTGCCAGGCAATGCAAACGCATTCAGGGTTTCATCTTCAAACACCACCACTTCCCATTGCCCGCCGGTTTGTTGGGTAATGGCTTGCGCCACACAGCTGGCAAATTGACTGTAGCGTGGGTTTTGCGTAATAGGGTTTTTGCTTTTCATGTCGCTGAAGGATTGCAAACCCATTTGATCGACCTGATTATCGGACATGTAGATAAACTGGGAACGGCCGGTAGGGCTAGTAGCGCAAGCAGTTACCGCTAAGGAAACAGCCGTGGAAAGCAGGAATTTTTTCAACATGGCGACAACATCCGCAAGCAAAAGAAGCGGCATTTTAACGTAACTTGTGAGCCGGAGTTAAAAGCTTTTTGGCCGATCAAGCCTTGTTCCGACTCCGGACTGAACCCAGGCTATTTACAGAACAGCTCTTGAAAATACTTGGATCAGACGCTGCCGAAGAAATAAAAATCGCCGGGATTAGGGGCTGTTGCCATTTTGAAACGATAGCCTTGAAATCGAACGGCTCTGCCTCATTGATTGATTTTTCAATCAGAAGACAAGTGAGCTATGCCGCGACAAATGTTTACGGATGCATACTGGAATAAATTCAAAGCCATCCTGTTAAGCCTGGGGATTTATGACAAGCCTTCGCTCAGGCAAACGGTAGAAGGGATTTTTTATCGCATGCGAGTCGGCTGCCCCTGGCGAGACCTGCCTGCCACGTTTGGTAAGTGGAATGCAGTCTACAAACGGTTTAATGCGTGGTCACTGCAAGAAAAACTGATGGGCATCTTTCGAGGCCTGGTTGTGGCACCGGATTTGGAATGGACCTTTATTGACGGCAGTATCGTGAAAGCGCATCAGCATAGTAGCGGTGCGGCTCATGAACAGGATGCCGCGATTGGGAAATCCGTTGCGGGTAACACCACGAAAATCCATATGGCCGTTGATGCCTGTGGGCTGCCTATTCATTTCTCAATCACCGGTGGTGAAGTCCATGACTGCAAAGAAGCGCCGGAATTAGTGGCTAAACTGCCTTTGGCTGACTACACGGTCGCTGACAAAGGCTATGACAGTGAACCTCTACGGATTCAAATTCGAGAGAAAGGGAGTGTCCCTATCATTCCTAGAAAACAAAATTCAATCGTCGGGAATGACGGAATGGATTGGTGCCTCTACCAATATCGCCACCTCGTTGAAAATGTCTTTGCGCGATTGAAACATTTCAGAGCCATCGCGACGCGATATGACAAATTGAAACGCAATTTTGAAGGCGTTGTCGCTTTGGCCTGCGCTTTTATTTGGTTACCCATGTAAAACGGCAACAGCCCCTAGGCGTTTTCCAGCATGTGTAAAAGTTGCTGCAAGCAAAACAGCGTTGCCTGCTGGCGTATCGACTGCCGGTCGCCGCTGAATTGTTTCTGCAAACAAGCGCCGTTAGCGCCGCGCATTTGCCAGGCGATAAATACGGTTCCGACCGGCTTTACCGGCGTGCCGCCATCCGGTCCGGCAATACCGGTGACGGCCAAAGCCAGATCGGCCAGGCTATTGGTCAAAGTGCCCGCCACCATTTCCAAAGCAGTCTCTTCGCTAACCGCCCCCACTCTCGCCAAAGTCTCCGGTTTGACACCCAGCATATCGATTTTGGCATCGTTGCTGTAGGTGACGAAACCCCGGTCAAACCATCCGGAACTGCCCGGCACATCAGTAATTGCCTTGGCAATGCCGCCGCCGGTGCAGGATTCCGCCAAAGCCAGACGTAGACTCAGAGTGTTTAGTCGATTGCCGAGCGCTTCGGCGAGTAAATAGCTTGGATCGTGCATAGCAGTCCGGTTAGCTGATACGGCATCAAGCCGAGAAGGGATTTTGTTGCAGCGAAAAGGTCATCGCTGCAACAGACGGGCCAATTTACTTAGGTAATTTGGCGATTTCCGAGACTTTTTCGAAATCGGCGCCGACGCTGATGATAAAGCTGGTCACTTGCTCGATACTCATATCCGATTTAACCACTTTCGATTCGTGCACAATCACCGCAAACCCTGAAGTAGGATTGGGCGATGTCGGCACAAACAACACATAACGGTCGTCGGTCTTGTTGGTTACGTAGGCAGGCACCCAAATGCCCTCCTTTGGATATTCGATGTACACCACTTCGCGCGGCTCTTGCAATTGATGGCCGGCAATCATGTTCACCAGTTTCTTGGTCACCCGGTAAATCGTACTTAACAGCGGGATGCGCTCGATCAGGTGTTCGAACATCGCGATGATGGAAAACCGGCCCAGACTAACCCGACTCCCCACATAGGTAATGGTCGCGAAACTGGCGGCAAACAACAAAAATGTCACCAGATAATTATCGGAATAACCGTAAACGAATTGAAACAAATCGGTAAGTCGGTCTTTCACGAACAACACGATTTGTACAATCACCATAACCGGTATAAACGCCAGAATGCCGATCAGGGTGTGGTTAAGGATTTTCTTCATGATGCGCCTACCTTTATTAATTATAGTTGTTAGGAAACTAGGTTTTAGCAGAGTTACGCCGGTTAAGGAAGTCTCGATGCATGCATTACCTGCGAAACACCCCGAGCCGCACTCAAGGTAACATTTTATAAAGGCCGCGCGTGGCAATCGCCATCAGCGGCAGCATTACTCCCGTCAGGCACAGCAGCGCGCTCAAGGTCGTCAGACTGGCGCTGGCATCCCAAATAGTCAAAGAACTATTTAAAGAGATATTGGACGGCGCCAAGAACGGAAACAAGGACACTCCCATGGTTAAAATCACCATCACCACCATCACGGCACTCGCCAGCAACGCCCAATGCGCTCTATCCAGACGGGACAACACCAACGCGGCTATCCCGCAGACAAAGGCCAAAGCAGGCAAGGCCCATAGAGCCGGTTCGTGCTCGTAATTGTCCAGCCACAAACCGTCGCCGCGTTTCACAAATTTGGTCAATGGGTTGGAAACCCCATTCGGCATAATCTCGGTGCTGACGTGATAACCCTCCAGATGAGTAATCCAACCGCCGGCCAACGCAAACAACACCAAAAATGCCAGACCACTGGACATGGCCAGCGCCTTACTGCGCTGGTATAGCTCGTCTTGGCTATGCGTTTGCAGATAAATCGCGCCATGCACTGCCAATAAGGCTACGCAGGTAGCGCCGACCAAGGACGCAAACGGACTGAACAGCCCGGAAAAACTGCCCAGAAAAGCAATGTGCATATCACTGGCTAAATGAAACGGCACGCCTTTCAACAGATTGCCGGCCATCACCCCCAACAGCGCCGCCGGCAACAAGCCACAAATAAACAAGGCCTTATCCCATTTTTTCAGACTATCCTCGCGCGTCACGCTAGCTCTGAAATACCAGCCCAAAGGCCGCACGAATAGCGATAACACCATCAACAATAGCAAAGGTTGAAAGCTGGCAAACGTCGCCGCATACACTGTCGGCCAACCGACAAACAATACACCGATAGTTACCAATAGCCAGACCTGATTCCCGGCGCTGGTTGGCGCCAACCTGGCGACCAGCTCGGCGCGCTGCACCTCGGAGGCATGCAAAAAGGGCAACAACAGGCTGACGCCGATCTCGATACCGCTGCTCAGCACAAAACCGATCACGAACAAGCCCAACACGCCCCAACAGATCAAGCGCAGCATTTCATAATCAAGCAACATAACTCGGCTCCTGGTTAATCGGCAACGCGGTGGCGCAGCCCTGCCCGATAAACTTTAAAGTTAACATGACGGCCAACGCCAGCAGGCCGGCATAGGTCAAACCGTAAGCCGCCAGACTGACCGCCAGATCGGCGACAGCCAATGTGGATACCCCTTGCCAGATGGGCAGCATATCGGCCACCAGCCAAGGCTGCCGGCCGAACTCCGAGATAAACCAGCCGCTGGCACTTGCCAACCACGGCAACGGTAAAGCGTAAACACTGGCCTTGAATAACCAGGCATGCTGCCACCCGACGATATTGACCGCGTTTGCCGCTACAAACAGCAGCGCCAGTAAAGCGCCGGCCGCAATCATCAGTCTATATCCCCAATACAAACGCCCGCTAGCCGGCACGCTGGCGCTGACGGCTTGTTCTATCTGCGCTGGACTGGCATCGGTCACGCTCTCCCGCCAACGCTTCAGCAATAAGCCATAACCCAAATCAACTTTGGCGGCGGCAAATGCCGCCAACAGTTCCGGCTCTTTTTTGTCGTCGCGCAATTCTTGCAACAGCGCGTAAGCTTTTATGCCATTGCCTATGCGCTGACGATTTTGTGCCAAAATCGCAGCATTGGGCAGACCGTTAATGGCCGCCAATTTGTTATGCTGCATCGCGCCGGCGCCATAAACACTGGCATCGCCTATCGCCATCGTAGCGATCACACTCGCCAAACCCAAAGCGGCCGCCATCCGGTAAGAACGTTGCGCCAATTCGGTTTCGCGCTGCTTCAGTAAATAGTAAGCGCTGATAGCCAACACAAAACCAGCCGCCACCACATAACCGGCCAGCAAACTATGCACAAATTTCGCCCAAGCCAGCGGATTGCTCAGCACCAACGACACATCGAGCAACTCCAGGCGCAGCGTTTGGGTGTTCAATTCCGCACCCACGGGATTTTGCATCCAGCCGCTGGCGATCAGAAAACCGAAAAAACTCAAGTGACAGCCAATCGCGATTAGCCAAGTTACCGCCAAATGTGTGCCTTTACCCAGGCGCTGCCAGCCAAATAAAAACCAGCCCAGGCCGTTGGCAGCTATAAACAAACCGGCAAACCCCAACAATAAAGGCAAGGCAAACACATCGCCGACATAATGCGCAAAATACGACCAATGAGAGCCGAATTGACTCGCCATCACCAGAGAAGAAGCCATATTCAAGCCAAAACCAATCGCGAACAACTTTCCCCAGAACTGCGTGATACGTTGATAAACGCTCTGCCCGCTGAATACAAACCAGGAATCCATAGCCGCCAACAAGAGCGATAAACCCAGCGTCAAAGGTACGAATAGAAAATATTGCACCGCATGTAGCGCAAACTGCGCCCGCGATAACTCAACAACCGTTTCGGAAATCATCCCCACTCCTCGGTCAAGCTCAAAAATGCGGGCAATTATAGAGTTATCCGCTTGTTTGTCTGCGATTTTTCTCGACCGATTCGCATTAAAACCCGCGTGAAAAACTGGAGAATACAGACGACTGATATACACTTTTCAACTTACAAGTACACATTCCAAAACCTCATGGGCTTTACTCCGCGCCACATCGTTGGACTGAAAATAGTCGCTATAGCCCTGCTCTACGCCATGCTGGCCAAACTGGTATTGGCTTTTTTTTCCGACAACGGCAATGTCACGCTGGTTTGGTTTCCAGCCGGCCTGGGGATGGCCACTTTTCTGTTGGGCGGCAAGCGCTATTGGCCGGGCGTATTCATCGGCGCGTTTCTGGCCGGCATGCTGGTCGGCGACTCCTGGTTAATCTCCGCCTGCATCGCTACCGGCAATATCCTGGAATCCTGGCTTGGCGCCTGGCTACTGCTTGGCAACCCAGGCTTTTCGCTATCGCTACGGCACCCGCGGGATTTTGCCTGGCTGACTTTGACAGGCATCATCGCCGCCTGTTTCAGCGCACTGATCGGCCCCATGACCTTGTTTTTAAGCAAGTATCTGCCTGCCGAAGCCCTGCTGCCCAGTATGCGGCACTGGTGGATGGCCGACGTATTGGGAATCGCCTTGGTCACGCCTTTAATTCTGATCTGGCGACACTGGCCGAAAGACTGGTTCGCCCCCAAACGCTTACTGGAAACGCTGGCCTTCATAGCAACGAGTTTTTTGAGCGGCCAGGCGGTGTTTTTAAGCTGGTTTCCCAACCTGCTGAACGCTTACGGCGAAACCTATTGGGCCTTCCTGTTTGTGGTTTGGGCGGCTGTCAGATTCGGCCGTCACGGCGTGCTGCTTTTGGTGACCATGACCGCCATTCAATCCCTGTGGGGATTGCAACATCAGTTGGGCGCATTCGCCACCATACACCTGCAAAGCGGCCTGCTAAACATCTGGTTTTACCTGTTCATCCTGGCTAGCGTGGGCATACCGTTGGCCCTGACTTTATTCCATCAACAACAAATCAACCAGGCCTTACAACAAAGTGAGGCCCGCTTGAGTTTTGCATTGGAAACCATCGATACCGGCGCCTGGGATCTGGATTTGCAAGATTATTCGGTGCAACGCACGGCCATACACGATCAAATTTTCGGCTACAGCCAACTGCTGCCGCATTGGACCTATCATACATTTCTCGGCCATGTCACACCGGAACATCGAGATATGGTCAATGCCGGTTTCCAAACTGCCTGCACCCAACACAGCAATTGGAATTTCGAATGCCGCATCCGCCGCATCGACGGCGCAATCCGCTGGATTCGCGGCTCCGGTTGCCACCAAATCGGCAATAGCCCGCGCATGACCGGTATTCTGCAAGACATCACGGCACACAAATTGGCTGAAGAAGATCGGCAACTAGGGATGTTGTTTTACCAAAATTGCAGCGAAGCGATGATGATCACCGAAGCGGATGCCACCATCGTCTCGATTAACCCGGCATTCAGTCGCATTACCGGTTACTCCGCCGAAGAAATAATCGGCAAGAACGCCCGGATTCTGGGCTCCGGCCGGCATGACGATAGTTTTTTTCAATCCATGTGGCAAATCATCAATAGCAAAGGAAAATGGCAGGGCGAAATCTGGAATCGACGTAAAAACGGCGAACTTTATGTCGAGCAGCTCAACATCAACACCATTTTCGACCGCAACGGACTACCGCTAAAGCGTATTGGCCTGTTTTTCGACATCACCCAACGTAAGCTTGGTGAAGAACAACTGTGGAAACAGGTTAATTTAGATCCGCTCACGGGTGTTGGCAATCGCCGCCTGTTTTACGACAGACTGGAGCAAGACATTAAAAAAGCGCAGCGCGGCGGCTGGTTTTTGGCGTTGCTGGTGGTGGACATCGAGCACTTCAAAGACATTAACGAGCGCTTTGGTTATGCGCAAGGCGACAGCATTTTGCAGGAAGCCGCGCAGCGCGTGCTGGCGAATGTGCGGGAAACCGATTTGGTGGCGCGAATGGATGGTGCTGAATTTGCGGTCATCCTTACCGAGCTGGAAAAAACCGACAGCACTGAGCGCGTCGCGCAATTAATTATCGAAAAACTCGCCGAACCGTTTACGCTGGAACACGATACAGCCCAACTCAATTGCCGTATCGGTATCGCCATCTGCCCTGACCATGCCGACAATACCGAAGCGCTGAAACAAGCCGCTATGAATGCCGCCAAAAAAGCCGCCTCACAAACTTACCGATTCGCCAATCCGCCGACCGCGTTTTAACCGCGATTCAGCCAAGCCTCAACACACGCGCTGCCGCGGAAACACGCAGCGGAATTTACTGCCTCTGCCCAGTTGGCTTTCAATGTCCAGCTTGGCATCGTGCCTGACCAACACATGCTTGACGATGGCCAGCCCCAAACCCGTGCCGGGGATTTTTTGATTGCGTTTCACTTCGGCGCGGTAAAAGCGTTCGGTAATCCGGGGAATATCCACACTGGAGATGCCGTCGCCAAAATCTTCCACTTCAAAATAAACGCTGCCGTCGGGCTTGCCCCGCCAACTCACTTTAACCGGCGAGCTAGGCTGCGAATATTTCATGGCATTGACCAACAGATTGCTGAAAGCGCTACGCAACTCCTCCATATCGCCACGCACATTGGCTCGGCTATCCAACACCAGCTCGACCCGGCGCTCATCCTTTTCCAACAAATCGCTTTCCTGGCAAACCTGCACGAGCAAATCAGGAATATTCACGCATTCGAATTTCTTGGTTTTGCTCTCCAGGCGCGCCAGTAGCAGTAAATCATCGATCAAGGCTTGCATGCGCTCGGTCTGTGCCGCCATGTTTTGGAATGAGCGCGTGTAAGGACTGCTACCGTCGTCAAGTTCCTGCAAGGTCTCCAGATAACCACGCAACACGGTAATCGGCGTGCGTAATTCGTGCGAGACATTGGCCACAAAGTCGGTACGCATCCGTTCGATATTCTTTAGATGGGTGACATCCTGCGCCATCAACAAACGTAAGCCGGCACCGTAAGGGAAGATGCCGATTTGCAAAATCATGTTTTCGTTGATAGGCGAGGGAATACAAACCTTGTTGTGGTAATCCTGATCCTTCAGGTACTGAATAAACAGCGGGTGCCGGACCAAGTTAGGAATCCGCTGTCCGTTATCGGAACGCTTCAGGCCCAGATAGTCATAGGCCACTTTGTTGCTCCACTCGATTTCGCCATAGCTGCCTAGTACCACAATGGCGTCAGGCAAGGCGCTGGTCGATTTGCGAAACCCATCCAGCATTTTGCCCAACTTCTTCTTCTGGCGTTTTTGGCTTTTGCGAATTTTATAAAAGTGGTAGTAGATGTCGCCCCAGATCCCTTTAAAATCGGGACGCTCTCCTCGGCCGCCCTGGCTTAACCAACGCTCCAGGCGGCTCACGTTGATCGATTGCTTAATGTAGAGAAAAAGGGTGATTGCCCATAAGAAATAGCTGAGGTGCCCGACAATAAAACTCAGCAGTAAAGCCGGTATCAGTAAAGCAATAGCAATATTTATTTCCCGCTGCCAACGCTGCATGAATAATCAGTTTGCCATCGAAAAACGGTAACCGAATCCGCGCACGGTCTGGATCAATTCCTCGCGGCCGTATTCGGCCAGAATTTTGCGCAAGCGGCGAATATGCACATCCACGGTACGCTCCTCTATGTACACGCTACGCCCCCAGACCTGATCCAGCAAATGGGTTCGACTGTAGACCTTGTCGGGATTGGTCATAAAAAACTGCATCAATCTAAACTCGGTAGGACTGACTTCCAGACTGCGGCCGGCGATAGTCAGTTTGTGTTGCTCGGCATCCAAAGTGAGATCGCCGACGCTGAGCTGTCCGGATTCCGACAACTTACCGCTGCGACGCATCACGGCCTTGATCCGGGCGATCAGTTCTTTCGGCGAAAAAGGCTTGGTCACATAATCGTCCGCACCAATTTCCAAGCCGCGAATTTTGTCTTCTTCCTCGCCGCGCGCGGTGAGCAAAATAATAGGCAACTCCTTGTAACCCGGCTCATTTTTCAAGCGTCTGGCCAATTCCACGCCGCTGATCCCCGGCAGCATCCAGTCCAGAATAATCAAATCCACCATATTATCGGCCAAACTCTCCCGGGCCTGCTCGGCACTGCCAACGGCGATCACCGTCAAATTGGCCTGTTCCAGCACCATGACCAGCATCTCCCTGATCGCTTCTTCGTCTTCCACGACCAGGATTTTCAAGTTCGACATAAGCATGTTTAGTCTAAAGGGTCCAAGGATTAGGCTAATTTAGCAGCGCTATATTACCGTTTTGTGACAAAAAAAGCCGGCCAATCCCCGAGCTATCGTCCCTTGCCAGAGTCCGGCATCGGCCGCGCCGTCACGCCGCTATCCCCAACAGGAGCGGCAAAGGCGTCCGACACTAAAGTACTTATATTGCCGCCGCTCAGCGCTTCCAGAAACGCTACAAGATCAGCGATTTCCCGATCAGACAAGCCCAGCGGCTTGAGCAAGGGCGACAAATTTTCGTTGGCTACGCCGCCTTGATTATAAAACTTCAGCACCCCCGCCAGACTAGGCAAGGAACCGTTATGCATATAAGGCGCGCTGAGCGCGACGTTGCGTAGCGACGGGGTTTTGTAAGCCCAGCGGTCGGCGGGATTTTGACTGACCTCGTAATAACCCAAATCGCCGGGTTTCTCGGTATTTACACCTTTCAGATGCTCGCTATCCACCTCCACAAATACGCCCGGCGCCACTTGCACTCTTTGTTTTTCCGGCGACTTTTGCATGGATTCGGCATAGCCAATACCGGTGTTATGGCGTTTTTGATCGGTAAATAAGGCAGACTTGTCGCCAATCACGTGACAACTGCTGCAAGCGGCTTTACCGGTAAACAAAGCAAAACCCCGTTGCGCCGCCTCGCTAATCGCCGTTTTTTGTTTGCCAAAATACCAGCGGTCGAATGGCGAATCGGCGGCATTTAACGTGCGCTGATAGCTAGCCAAGGCCTGACCGATGGTTTCCATCGTCGGCCCTTTGTTAAAGGCTTTTTCAAACAGTCCGCGATAATCGGCGCTGGCTTTTAGCTTTTCCACCACATAGCCAATTGACGGATTCGCCATCTCGTTGTGCGCCAGCAATGGGCCCCAGGCTTGTTGCTCCAGGCTGTTCTCTCGACCATCGTGAAACAGCAATTGCGCGTAACCTACGTTATACAAAGACGGGCTATTGCGCCGCACACTGCGCCCTTCAATACCCACCGCCGTGGTCATTTCGTTATTACTAAAGCCTTGTTCCGGGATGTGGCAGATGGCACAGGAAAAGGTATTGTTCAGGGAGAGCCGCCGGTCGAAGAACAGCTTGCGACCCAACGCGATCTTGGCAGGCGTGAGCGGGTTGTCTTTGGGCACCGGTAATTTCGGCAAACCCAGCGGCGGTTGTTGCGCAAACGCCAGCAAATTAGCCGGCTGACCCATACGTTGCGCCAGCGCCAGCGAGCGGGTTTGGTAATCGGCTTGCTGGTAGTTTTGTTTATTGTCGCCAGGCTGGAACAACATTTCGGGCTTGACTGCTAGCACTGCGGCGACTTGCGGCCTTGCGTCTGCCAGTAGCGTTTTCACATCGTTGATCAGCGTGTCGGCATGCAGAAAATCCACGCTATAAATATTGCGGACGTTTTTATCCTTATCGATCAGATACACTCGCAGCAAATGCGAAAACGTACCGGTAAACTGGCCTTTGTCGTCGTAGACTTTTTGCACATTTTGCTGGTAGCCGTCGAGGATGGGCTGCAAGCTGGCCTCGTCTTTGGTGGTCAGAAATTGCCAATCGAAATCGCCGGTTTTAAATCCCTCGCCGTACTGGCGCATCATTTCCGGGGTGTCCTGGGCCGGGTTAAAGCTCAACGTCAACAATCTGAGTTTGTCGGCCAATTCCGGCTGTTTTTGTAATTGCCGGCTGATTTTGTGCAACACCTGAGTTGCCAGCGGGCAGCCGTTGACGTCGCTGCAGGCCGCGTAAATGAAGCTCAGCAATACCAGCTTGCCCCCCATTAAGTCGTGGAGGTGTTTGGGCTGGTTGTTGGTGGTTAGGATTTCGCCGTCGGCGGCTTGGGTGATGACTGGCAGGGTGTAGGTGCCGGGTTTTGCGGGTTCGAAAGGTAATGCGGTGTAGCCGGGGGCGATGGGTTTGGTTTCTTGAGCTTGGCTTAATGGCGTTATCAAGTTAAAGAGAAAGCACAGGAACCCTATCGTTCCCATGCTCCAGCGTGGGAATGCCGCTGCGGACGCTCTAGCGTCCGCTTTCAGACAAAGTAGACTGAGGCGATAAGGAAGTTTCATGATTGCTGTTTACTTTTGGGATAGGTGTCGCTGTCGCGACGGCTTATTTTAATGTCGGTTCGCGGACCGACAACCGCGATACTTTCTTTTGCTTGGCCAAAAGAAAGTATCCAAAGAAAAAGCCACCCGGACGCCGCTTATTCCCTGCGCTCCGTAGCTTTTGAACGGGGTTGCCGAAAGGGGCTCCTGCCCCTTCGGCAACGCGATGCATCCCTGCATCGCCCCTGCGGGCTGATCCGTTCAAAAACTCCGGTGCTCGGCGCGGCATACGGGAAGAAACCATCCTAAAATTTGGCTAAACCCTTGCGTCTAAAAGCAATTATTCGAAAGGCCATCCAACTCCTTCAAGCAGCTACGAAATGACATTCTTTTTAGCTGCCTATCTCCCAGCGCGACGACGTGGCCTAAGTCATAGTCGCCGGTTCTTGGAAAAGCGTCGCAATTGGCCGGACAACTAATTACACCTGTCAAATGCCCTAAGACGCCAACAACAATAATAATTTTATCGGGAACTGCACTGGTAATTATCGCGACAAAAGAGCAACCGAACATGTCATTGATTCGCTCGAAAATACTATGCATTTCGGCATCGCCATCACCGACAGGTTTAGGCCAATACCAACCTGTTGAAACTATATTGTTGATCAACACCTCATCGTGAAGCTCGCCTCCATAATGCATCAAAGCCCGAAGCTCCGACGTTTCTGTATTTGCAATAAAAGCGTCTCCATACACGAAATAGCCTGATGCAAGCGCAACTTTTGCGGTGAATTTGAGCCGGAGACTTCTTTCTTGGCAAATCCCGATAGTGACTCTCTGTCCTTTCAGGTCATCACTTGTTAATGACTTCGCCCTTAGATGGCTATAGAGTTGCAACAAACCATTTTCATCAAATTTAAAAACCACCGACTTGTCAGTTCCAACGGTTATTTTGGCTTTAGGCGGCGTTATCGCCTTATTCTTGTGTCCACGAGCATCATGCTTTTTCCTATTTGTTGCCAAGAACAGGCAGGACTTTAGTTTCTCGTCTAATTCCCTGTTAGAACGAGTGTTGGAAATCTTTGAGACTTGAATTGTGAATGCATTGCTTCCTCCAAGAGTTAAAGGAAATATATGTTCTTCGTTTGAATCGTTATCTGAGATATGAGAATTTGAATATATGCAGAAAACCATAGGATCCCTTTTCATTATCAAGTACGGCCATACGATGCGCCTCCTTACGTCGGCAGCATCCTATCTGATTGCAACTGATTGAGTTTCAAATCCCCGGTGGGTTTTCCTCCCGTATGCCGCGCCGAGCACCGAAGCTTTTATCGAGATCAGCCCGAAGGGGCAGCGCATGGATGCGCTGCGTCGGCGGAGGGGCTGGGAAGCCCCTTCTGCCGACCCTCGATAAAAGCTTCGGAGCGCAGGATCAAAGCGGCGTTCGGGTGGCGTTTTCTTTGGATACTTTCTTTTGGCCAAGCAAAAGAAAGTATCTCGGCCGTCGGGCCGAGACCCGACTTCAAATAAAGCCGTCGCGCCAGCGACACAAATACAACAAACCCGAACGGCCACCGAGCAAACAACTACTTGGGCGAACCGCCATACAAAGCATACGCCCCAAACCGCATTTGATGCGCCCTACCCAATTTCTCTTTTGTAAAATCAATCGAGAACTGCTCGGTCAACTTGCTGCCATCCCAGCTATACGCCTTGAAGAATTGCTCGTTATCCGCGCCCTTCTTGTCCCAGTTCGCCAACAGCGACGAAGTGTAATACAAGCGCTTGCCGTCCCAGCTTGAGGACACCATATTCACCTGCGCACCGATTTTTTGTTCGAACACTTGTTTGGGGTGGAACGGATCACTGATGTCGAAGCGGCGGGTCATGCCGTCCATGAAGGTGTTGACCCATAAAGTTTTGTCGTCGCTGGAGATCGAGATGTCCACCGGCAGCGGGATTTTGGCCGGTTCGCCGATGTCGGCAACATCCTTGGCTTGCCATTCGCCTTTGTCGTCTTGATGAATCAGCCAGATTTTTGAAGTCAGCGCGGTGCTGGTGAAGCAGTAATTGTGGTCTTCCGCCCAGGCACAGCGGATTTCCAGCGGCGCGCCGGGCACGTCGAACACCTTTTTCGGTTGACGGCTGTGTAAATCCCATTGCACCACGGTGTTGCCGAAGCGTTTCATCGCTTCCGGGTCGGCCAGCATTTTGCCGAAATCCATCATGTAGTTCGACCAGCCGGTGAACGACGAAGTCAGCATCAAGTTTTTACGCGGCAGTACCCGCACGTCGTAGTTATAGCCGTCGGCGTATTTGCCGGATTTGATCGCGCCTTCCAGGTTGCTGTCGGTCGGCAGCCAGTAGGTGGCGATGTAATCGCCGGCGTTGCTGTATTCCACAATCGCGGTGCGGCCGCCGTGGTCTTTGTTGTTTGACAAACCGGTGATGATCATTCGCCCCGGCAAGGCGTACAAGCTGTGCGGGCCAACTACGCCGCCGCTTTTGGCGACGAAATCGGTGATGGTTTTAGTCAGCTTGGGCTTGGCCGGGTCGGTAGACACATCGAAGATGAAAATTTTGTTGGTATCCAAGCCGCCGGCCCAGAGAAATTTACGGTCGTCGGTAAAGTCGGAATGGTGCGCTTCGTTGCGGCCACCCACCGACAGACTGCCGATCACCTTGCCGTATTGTTTGGATTTTGGATTGACGTCGACGGTGACCAGTTTGTCCTGCTCGTCGCCGACGCCTTCTGCGCCCAAGGTCCAGATGTATACAAAATCCTCCTGGCCGGTGATTTTCGCCATGTACGGCGAGGCGCAGGTTTCGTCGGCGTTGGCCGACAGGCTGGCGGTGCCGAGCAATAGCGCGGCGGTAAAGGTGCTTAGTTTAAATGTCATGATTGTTATCCCCGTTAATTGTCGTTGTTATCGTTCCCACGCTCCAGCGTGGGAATGCATGTTGAACCGCTCCTGCGGTTCGGGACGCTGGAGCGTCCCTAGCTCGGTTCCAACGCCGGAGCGTGGGAACCATAAATTGGTGGTGTATCAATCGCCCGTGGTCGGGTCGATAATGGTGGTAATTTGTTCGATGCGATTGGCCGGAAACCCGCCTTGCTCGGCGTGTTCGCGTATTGCTTGTTCGCTGTCGGCAATATACACGCAATACACTTTGTCGCCGGTCACGTAGCTGTGCAGCCATTGAATGCGCGGCCCCATGTCGCGCAACACGCCGCAGGATTTTTGGGAAATGCCTTGCAGCTCAGCTGGCGTCAACTGGCCAGCGCCGGGAATGTCGCGTTCGATGATGTACTTGGGCATGATAATCTCCTAATAAATGACCGGTCGTCTAATTTTCCGGCGTTAAAAAATGCTGCCTACTTGGGCAGCGGATTGCTTAGTCAATAATGAATGCGCCTGCGTCTGATCGAACTTCTGACGAAAACGATGCGCTCACATCCTTGGGCTAAGTTATGGCTGTGATTTGGTGCAATTTAAACCCTCCCCAACCAATAAAGCGGACGACGGCGATGATGCGCAACCGCAAGAATCTGAATGCCGTCTTCAACTTCACGAAAAATAACATTGTAAGGAAATCCCTGAACTCTTCCTTTGTGTATGGTTGGCGGGAGCTCTAACCGGTAGCGTGCCGGCAATTCACAAGCGCTAGCAATAACCGATTTAATTGCCTTATCGAAGCGCATACCTAGTTCCGTACGCAAGGATTTATAGTAGGCAACGGTTTCCGCATATTCATCCGCAGCTTCAGGGTGAAAAGCATATTTCATTGCAAGATGGCTTGGACTCTTTGTTCCATTTCTTCAACGGAAATAAGCTGGACAGTTCCGTTATCAATCTCTGCTGCCCGACGTTGTGCTTCTAAAAGCCAGAGCTTTTCAATTTCTTGTTCTGACAAATCATCCAAGCTTGAAAGCAATTTCTCGGCAAGCCGAGCCCTTTCTTCAACAGGTAGATGCAAAACTTCTTGTTCAATCGATTGAATATTCATAATTAAAAACCAAAAAGTTACTTTTACTTTGAAACCGCTAAAGGCACGGTGCGTTCCTTTGAGCAACCGCGTTATGTGCAATTTTTATTGTTGTTTATGATTTGTTTTAATTGCCCTACACTCAACGCAGGACGTGTAATATGAATCATCGCATGACAATTTGGACATATTGGAATTAAATCTTTTACTGGGTTGAGCTCATATTGTCTCCCAATTTCTGAAATTGGAATAATATGATGGACATGAATATATTGTTTTCCAATTTCACCGTACAAACTTTCAAAATCGAATGAACAAACAGCACATTTATACCCATGATGCTCTAAACACTTCGCTCTAGCCAACGCACTACGCTCATATTGATTTACAGTTACAGTTTTAGACGCACCTTCTTTAAAAACCTCTTTTGGGTCTACTTCTTCAGGTAATCGCGCCCCATACGACTGGTCAGAGGCATACCAACTGTTTTCAATTCGAATTAACTTTTTATCACTGAGCTTCGGAGTGAAGCCTTTAATTTTAGCGGGCGCTCCTTCATCGTTTTCATCTGCCGCCATGTACTCCATTGGAAAAGTTTTAAGCTGATAACCTTCTTCTTCAATAAGCCGTATATGCTCTCGTGATTGGGAATATCCAGATTGTCCTTTCCCTTTCCGACTTATTGACCAATCATCACTAAAAATGAGTGTTAAGTTCCCATCATCAAAGACATTCCAAGCGCCAAATATTATGAATTTCTCGGATTCGTTTTTGAATGACCAACTCCAGGTCCAATTGTCACATGTTGCTCCTTGAGATTCTATAAATCGCTTGCGAGTCATATTCCTGTCAGTCCTTATAATATCACCTGAGGTCTCTTAGGCCGGCTTAGGCATTCGTCACAACCCAACAAATAACTTTGCCCCAAGCAACAAGCTAGCATCAAGCCCTAAAATAATCATCCAACAAATCCCGACAAACCGCCTGCAAAGGCTCCACCGATTGCTCGACCTTCATCCGCAGCAACGCCCCCTGCCAACCGTTCAGCATCAAATCCGCCATGCTCTTCGCCGAACGATCCAGCCTTACCGAGCCTTGCTTTTGTCCGCGTTCCAACGCCGCTTGCTGCAAGGCACTGTAGCGACCGACCGCATCCAATAAAGCATCGCGGCATAAGGGACTGGTGTCGCCAATCTCGCCCATCAGATTGCCCAGCAAGCAACCGCCTTTGAAACCACTTATCGCGACTTCGCCGATCAAGCCAGTGTAATAGGCTTTCAAGGCTGCCAAGCCGTCCGTTTCCGGGTTTTGCAAATGCCCGGACAAGCGCAGGATAAACGGCTCGATGTAGTGGTGTATCGCCTGGGCGGCAAACTGTTCCTTGCTGCCGAAATAACTGTAAAACGAGCCTTTCGGGATTTGTACCGTGTCCAGAATCTCTTTCAAGCCGGTGGCGTGGTAGCCTTTTTCCAACAGCAAGCTCACGCCCTGCTCCAGGAGTTTGTCTTTTTTGATCTGTTTGGGTGCCAATTTCGCCATGGGCCGCATTATGCGACCGGTCGTCTTATTTTGTAAATAAGTTTTTTCTAATTTAGAAGAATAACCGTTCGATCCTTACAAGTCGAGGTGGGAGACGGCGCTCTCTGACAATTTAAGCCTGTCAATTAACCGCTTTCGCGGCAACCTGACCTAGCTGATACTGCTTCTTACCCCATAACCCAGCACAGCAACCGCCAAACCTCAACAAATTAGCGCCTTTCGGCAAGGCAACTAGCGATTTTTCCCGCCTAATATGCTATTTTGAAGCCTCTGTTATTTTTCCCTACCCAACCAGCAACATGAGCATAAAATCAGACAAATGGATACGCCGCATGTCCGAGCAACACGGCATGATAGAGCCGTTTCAGGCCGGGCAAGTCCGTGAATCCGCGCAAGGCAGGATCATTTCTTACGGCACCTCCAGTTACGGCTACGACGTCCGTTGCTCCAACGAATTTAAAATCTTCACCAACATCAATTCCACCATCGTCGATCCCAAAGACTTTGACGAAGGCAGCTTCGTGGATGTGAAATCCGACGTCTGCATTATTCCGCCCAATTCGTTTGCGCTGGCGCGCACCGTGGAGTTTTTCCGGATTCCGCGCGATGTGCTCGTCATCTGCTTAGGGAAATCGACCTACGCTCGCTGCGGCATTATCGTCAACGTCACCCCGCTAGAACCAGAGTGGGAAGGCCATGTGACGCTGGAGTTTTCCAACACCACCCCGCTGCCAGCGAAAATCTACGCCAACGAAGGCGTCGCGCAGATGCTGTTTTTCGGCGGCGACGAAGTCTGCGAAACCTCTTATCGAGATCGCGGCGGCAAGTATCAAGGCCAAACCGGAGTAACCTTGCCCAAGGCTTGAGTGCCCGATTCCTTAAACGCCACATCAAATCCCACTAAATACATGATGCCGACCAGTCAAACCGAGACGCTCGACCAGTATTACCAACAAGTTCACGACATTATCCTGAAACGTCAGGATTGGATAAGCGGCCTGCTACCGGCCAGTACCGCCGTCACCACCCACGGCAATTACACGGATGCTTGGGTTCGCGACAATGTCTACAGCATCTTGGCAGCCTGGGGCCTGGGGCTGGCTTACCGCAAAATTGAAGGTCAACAGGAACGCACTTATTTATTGGAACAAAGCGTCGTCAAACTAATGCGCGGTCTGTTGACGGCGATGATGCGGCAAGCGGCGAAAGTGGAAAAGTTCAAGCACAGCCAGGACCCGCTGGACGCGCTGCACGCTAAATACAAGACCACCAGCGGCGAAGTGGTCGTCGGCGACAGCGAATGGGGCCATTTGCAACTGGACGCGACCTCCTTATTCTTGCTGATGCTGGCGCAAATGACTGCCTCCGGTTTGCGGATTGTGTTCAGCATCGACGAAGTCAATTTCGTGCAAAACCTGGTGCATTATGTCAGCCGCGCCTATCGCACACCGGATTACGGCATCTGGGAGCGCGGCAATAAGATGAATCACGGTCTGGCGGAATTGAACGCTAGTTCGATAGGCATGGCCAAAGCCGCGCTAGAAGCCATGTCCGGCTGCAATCTGTTCGGTAAGAACGGCGGCCAGACCGCGATCATTCACGTGATTAGCGACGACATTGCCCGCACCCGCATTACCCTGGAAGCCTTGCTGCCGCGCGAGTCTATCTCCAAGGAAGTCGATTCGGCGGTGCTCAGCGTCACCGGCTTTCCGGCCTTCGCGGTAGACAATAAAGCGCTACGCGAACGCACCGAGGCTTTGATTATCGACAAACTGCAAGGCCGTTACGGTTGCAAACGCTTCCTACTGGACGGCCATCAAACCGTCATCGAAGACCATCAGCGCCTGCATTACGAACCCAATGAGTTGAAACAATTCATGGACATCGAATGCGAATGGCCGCTGTTTTTCTGCTACTTACTACTAAATAAACTGTTTGCCGGCGACACCGACGGGGTGTGCGATTATCGACGCCGTCTGGAAGATCTGCTGGTCGAGCAGAACGGCCAATGGCTGTTGCCGGAACTTTACATCGTGCCGGAAAGTGCCATCGCCGCCGAAAAACGCCACCCGCACAGCCAAACTCGCGTTCCCAATGAAAATGTCCCGCTGGTTTGGGCGCAAAGCTTGTATATCTTGGGTGGACTGTTGCAAGACGGTTTGATTGGCCTGGACGACATCGACCCGCTGGGCCGTTACAAGGCCACCCGTTTGCACCCGAACTCCACCCTGCAGATTGCCCTGCTGGCCGAAGACGAACAGGTGCAAGACGAATTGCGTGAGCGCGGTATTCCGTCGCAAACTTTAACTGAAATCGCGCCTATCCAAGTGCGAGATGCCAGCGAATTAGCCGCTGCTTACACCCAAGTGGGCCGCAACGACCGCATTGGACTCACTGGACGACCCCTAAGACAATTACGCACGCTAGCCACCTCCAAGCTTTACGTGCTGGCGGGCGAGCCTTTATTGTTTTTACCGCAATTCATGAACCAAAAAGGTTTTTATATTGCCATGGACAACCAGTTGCTGATTCAACGGCTGCGCACTGAACTGGCCTACATTATCCGCCACTGGGACAATCCCGCTCAGCCCTTGTTGGTCATCAACATCAAGCACAACATGCTCGGCAACGAAGACCGCCAAGTATTGTTGGGTTTTATCGAGCAACTCAGCCAAGGCAATGTGCAAGGCACACCGGTGAAACTGGGACGCTTGACTGATTTTGTGCAAACGGCCAGCCACGAAAAAATCGGCAACTTACATGGCTTTAGCTTTTCGGAAGCGAGTTGGGAAGAGGTCGAACGGCCTTTCGCTAATTTGCTGGCCCACGACGACCAAGCGCCACAAGCACTGGATAGCTTCGTATTGACCGAGTGGGAAATTGGTGACGACGGCCAATTAGTGAAGCGTTTGCGAGATAATCCCAATCTCTACGCGCAACTTGAAGCCCTCACCTTGCTCTGCCAACGCCACGGACTTGATTACGACACTGGCTTACGCAACGACGAAAACCAGCCAGGGTACGTGCGCGACTTGCTAGAAGAAGTGTATGCCCGAGCCGGCGACCGCCACGCTTGGTATGTGGTGCGGCGTTGCGCCAGCTTACTGGGCAAGTACGATATCAACCTGGAACAAGCCGCCACCGAGATTCTGGTGCGCCAGCATGGCTTGACGGTAGGCCGCGCTTACAGCGGCAAAGCCACCTTGCGCCGCCCCACCGACTCCTGGCAAATCCTGGACACTATCCGCACCTTTAACCCCAACGACAATAGCCAGCAAATCATCGTCCAGGAGTTGATCATCTACCTGGGCATGCTGATCAAGTTAAAGCCGGAATTGTTCGCCGATATGCACACCATTCGCGTCGGCCACATTCTGCAATTGATCATTGCCAGACAAAAACGCCTGAGCAGCACCTCGCTGGACCAGGCGTTTAGCGATATTTTGTCGCTGCCGCCACATCAGTTGGCGGACCTGTTGCAGGAAACCCTGGAAGATTACAACAACAGCGAAAACCAGCTGGGACAAGTCGAAACCTTGCATTGCGAAGGCCCGCAGCGCGATCTGACCGCCGCGCGCTTTCCGGAGTCGATGAATCCGAAAGACCGCGGCGATGCCGACGATTGGTATGCCTGGCGTGAACAGCAAGGCAGCGTCGGCCGCGAGAACGAAGCCTTCTTCGCTGGCGTATGGGAGTTGTTGCATCACTGCAAGGGTTTGATGGTCGGCGAAAAATACAACAGCAAACGCCGGATCGACAGCGAGATCATGCTGGCACAGATGACCGCCGGCGAACAAAGCTTTAGATTACATATCAACCATATTCTGAATAAAATTCAGGCGCCGGTGTATCGGCAATTGAGCGTGGAAGCCCTGCGAGCCTTGGCATCCATCGTTCGCGATTATCCCGATCTTTACATTGACGACACCTTGGTCACGGATATTTTGATCGGACATGCGGTCAGAATTAGCTGGCTACAACAGCACCCGCACTACCGCGACCACTACGAAGAATGCGTGTCGCTGGCTTGGCAAGCGTTTTACCAACTGCCGCCGCATGCGCTGGCCAACGCGATACTCGATGCCTTGATCCACTTGCTCAACAACGCCACCCCAACCTCATGAGGACGCATATGATTCTAGCCGGCGACATCGGCGGAACCAAAACGGTTCTGGCCTTACTCGACAGACAAGCCGACGGCACGCTGAGCTGTTTGCAGGAACAAACTTTTGCCAGCGGCGAGTTTCAGACTTTTGAGGAAATCCTGGATCTGTTTTTGACCGACACCCCAACGGTGGCATCGGCTTGCTTCGGTATTGCCGGACCCGTCGTCAATCAACGCTGCCAGACCACCAATCTGCCCTGGCTATTGGATGGCGCACAACTTAAAGCTCGACTGGGCACCGACCGGGTGAAATTGCTGAACGATCTGGAAGCCATGGCAATCGGCATGCTGCACCTACAGGAACAGGACTTCGTCGAGCTAAATCCCAACGCCGAGCCGCAAATCGGCAATATTGCGGTGATCGCCGCCGGCACCGGTTTGGGCGAAGCGATGCTGCATTGGGACGGCGAACAGTATCACCCCATCGCCACAGAGGGCGGTCATTGCGATTTTGCCCCGCAAAACCCGCAACAAGATCAACTGCTGACTTTCCTGCGCGGCCGTTATCCTGCGCATGTCAGCTGCGAACGGATATTGTCCGGTATCGGCTTCAGTAATATCTACGACTTCCTGGTCCAAGCCCGCTTCGCCCCGCCCTGCCCGGCGGTGCCCGCACCCGCCAATGCCAGCGGCGTTGATCGCAATGCGCTGATTTCGCGCTTGGGCGTGGACGACGAAGATCCCTTGTGCCGCGAAACCGTGCGCTTGTTTGCGGAACTTTACGGCGCCGAAGCGGGTAACTTGGCCTTAAAAGCCTTCGCTACCGGCGGCGTATTCATCGGCGGCGGCATCGGCCCCAAAATCAGATCGGTGCTGGAATCCGGGGAATTTATCCAGGCTTTTGTCGCCAAAGGCCGGTTTCAGCCCATGCTCGCCAAATTATCGGTCAAACTGGCTTTGAATCCGCGCACACCTTTGCTGGGAGCAATGCACTACTTTGCCGCGCAATAAGCATTTCGTATCAAGCTATAGAAAAAGGTACGGCAGCGTCGGAATCGGCTAGGCTTATAAATCAACCTTTTAAATATGCCTTTGCTAGATTTACTTGCTAGCAGTGTAGCCGAGTCATGGTCCAACCCAAGCAGAAACAAGCCAGTTTGCAAAAATCGCTATCAATCCTTCAAGCCGCGCTCGACTCCAGCACCGACGCTATATTGGTAGTCGATCTGTTCGGCAAGATCGCCACTTTCAACCCGCAATTCATGCGGATTTGGGGCATCACGCCAGGTTCTTTAAAGATCGGCGACGATGAGAAATCCCTGAGCTATGCCCTGAAACTGCTAAAAGACCGAACCGCCTTCCTAAACCGAATCGAAGAGATTTATAAATACCCTAAGCAACGTTACGCCAGCGAACTGGAGTTTAAAGACGGCCGCTTTATCGAAAGCTATTGCCAACCACAATATCTGGACGGACAACCGGCGGGCCGGGTTTGGAGTTTTCGGGACATCACCGAGCAAAAAAACTCGCGCAGGCGCTTAGCCCAATTAAGCTTTGGTATGGATCAAATGCATGACAGCGCTTATTTGATTACCGAGAATGCCAGCTTCATTTATATCAACAACCAATCCTGCAAGGCTTTGGGCTATAGTCATCAAGAGCTGCTGCGCTTGAGCGTATTCGATGTAGACCCTTGCTTTCCGCGCCAAGTCTGGGCCGCGCACTGGGCGGAGCTGAAAATTAAGCGCTCGAACAAGTTGGAAACCATCCACAAAACCAAGGATGGCAGGTTGTTTCCGGTGGAAGTCGTGGCCAATTATTTTGAATACGCCAATGTCGGTTATAACTTGGCTATTGCTCGGGACATTAGCGAACGTAAGCGTATCGAAGAAGCCCTGCAACAGGCCGCACTGATTTATCAAAACAGCAGCGAAGCCATGTTGTTGGCAGACTCGGATGATCGCATCCTGACAGTCAACGCCGCCTTCACCACCATTACCGGCTACCAATCCGATGAAGTAGTCGGTAAGCACATTGGCATTTTAAACAGCAGCATCCACAGCGAAGCTATGTGGCAAGCCATTCATAGCAAGGGCAGCTGGCAAGGCGAAATTTGGGACAAACGTAAGAACGGCGAGTTATACGCCAAGTGGTTAACCGTCAATACCATCTTTGATGCTCAACAGACCATGCAGCGGCGGGTGGCTTTGTTTTCCGATATTACCGAAAAGAAAAAAACCGAAGGCGTGATCTGGCAACAAGCCAATTTCGACCCATTAACCCAATTGCCGAATCGGCGCATGTTTTACGACCGGCTGAGTCAGGAGATCAAAAAAGCCCACCGGGAACACAAGCGTCTGGCGCTGTTGTTTATCGACCTGGACTTATTCAAGGAAGTGAACGACACCCTGGGACACGACATGGGCGACGAGCTGCTGCAAATTGCCGCCCAACGGATTTTGACCAGCGTGCGGGAAACCGACACGGTAGCCCGCCTGGGCGGCGACGAGTTTACTGTGATTCTGAGCGATGTCGGCGACCCCGACAACGCCGAGCGTATAGCCGGCAAGCTGTTGCACAAAATGACGGAATGTTTTCAGTTGGGTAACGAAATTGCTTATATTTCCACCAGTATCGGCATCGCTTTTTTCCCGGATGACGCCGACAACCTGAAATCGCTGTTAAAGCATGCGGACCAGGCGATGTATGCCGCCAAGCGCCAGGGCCGGAACCAATATTGTTTTTTCATCCCTACCATGCAGGAATCCGCACAAGCGCGGCTGCGGCTCAGTAACGACCTACGACAGGCTCTGGCCGGGCAGCAGTTTTATTTGTGCTACCAACCCATCGTCGAACTCGCTACTAATACTGTACGCAAAGCGGAAGCGCTGATCCGCTGGCAACATCCAACACGCGGCCTGATCAACCCAGCGGATTTTATTCCGATTGCCGAAGAAACCGGTTTGATCAGCAGCATCGGGAATTGGATTTTTCAGGAAGCCGCCGAGCAAACCAGCCGCTGGCGGCAATCGATACACGAAAAATTCCAGATCAGTATCAATAAATCGCCGGTGCAGTTTCGGAATGAACGCGACAGTCATCGCGATTGGCTGGATAGGCTGGAGGCACTGAGTCTTTCCGGGCAAAGTGTCGTCATCGAAATTACCGAAGGTCTGTTACTGGATGCCAATAGCAGCGTGGCCGAGCAACTGTTGTCGTTCCGCGACGCCGGCATTCAGGTGTCGCTGGATGATTTCGGCACCGGCTATTCCTCGTTGTCTTATCTGAAAAAATTCGACATCGATTATCTGAAAATAGATCAGAGCTTCGTCCGCAATCTGGCGACCGGCTCCGATGACATGGCCTTATGCGAGGCGATCATCGTGATGGCTCACAAATTGGGCATAAAAGTGATTGCCGAAGGCATAGAAACCTCAAGCCAACGGGATTTGCTTACTGCGGCAGGTTGCGATTTTGGACAGGGTTATTTGTTCGCCAAACCGTTACCGGCCCAGGAATTTGAGCAATTGTTTGCCGATTGCAAGCTTTGAAAGATCGGCAGCGGAGGGAGTAAGGGAAGTATGCCAAGCAGGCATGAACATCGAAAACAGTTTAGTTGGGAGCCACCGAGAAAACACGTCTTCCGGTGGCAGCCGTTAATCAATCCGGATTGGATTAATTAGATGCGTCCTTAGTGAGCGGCGCTGTAAACTTTCATCATTTCTTTGTAAAGGTCCAGAGTCGCTTTCAAGCTGGCTACGGCGTTGGCATCACCTTTTTCGATCTCATCGCGGGCAACTTTCAGTTTGTCGCCAGCTCTTTGACGCAAACGCTCGGTTTGCTCATAACGGAACTCTTTTTGCGACTGGCGAACGTCGCCCAGCGCTTTCAAAGTACCTTCTTTGTCGCCTTTTTCCAACAAGCTTACAGCTTCTTCTACTTTGGCAACGGTAGCTTCACCGGCTGCACGTACTTTGGCGTCGCCAGCGCTGTTTGCATTAGCGGATGTGGAAACCAATGCTGCGGCGATCACCAAAAATGAAGCCAAGGTTTTTTTTACTGTGTTCATACAAATCCTATCAATTGATAACTAAGTGTTTTTTTAAACCACATTAAAATTACAAATTTATGACTGTATATTTTAATCCGGTTGCTTGCTCAAAGCCTTTTCATCCTACCATAGATTCTGAAAATAGCAGCAAAACCGGGAAAAATAGCCTAATTACCACAAATATTAAGAGGTATAATTTATTGCGACGCCAAGCCGGCAATATGTTTGATAAAGCCGGCTTCATTGACGAAGGTAATATCGTACATTTTAGTCAATCCCAACACCTGCTCATCACTAACACCCAAGACCAGTAACAGAAAGTTTTCCTTGGCAATATCCAGCCTGCGCCGCATTTTGCAGTACTTGTCGATAAAGGAACGAAATTCTCCGGATTTACATTCTATAAATACCGGTATACGCCCATTAATTAGAAAAAATACATCCACTTCATATTTATCTTCGTTCGCAAACTGAATATTAAAGCTTCTTAAGCAAGAGAAAAGCCCTTTGCTTTCGTAGAAATGTTTCAGCAATTTCATAAACACGTACCACTCCAACCATTCACCATTAAAAAACCCGACAATGGCCGACATACTCTGTAATGTCAGATGGACTCTCTTTTCATTTTTATTATAAAAATACTTGGCGACAAACGAGAATTCGTAAAGGTTTTTACAAAAGCCGGTAATGGTTTTAATTTGATTTTGACTGTAATCGCTTAAATTCAAAACAACCGATGCGTAGTTATTTCTTTGGGCTTTCCTAATTCTATCCAGTACATCCTGCAAAACCGGAAAGTTATCGCCCAATTCAACCGCTACTTCATCATAAAAACCTTGCGTATCCAAGGCGTTATGATTTACTTCGACCTGGATATTTTTACGTTCGAACCAGCTGATGATGGGTTTGTACTGCATACTGTTAGTCATCACAGCAGTGTTGTGCAAATCCACCTCTTCGTCTTTAGGCAAGCGAATATCGGATGGCGCCATTTCCGTTACAGGATTACTCGCCTGTTCCAACTCACGGTATTTAGCCAGTAGCACCCCGTATTTATCGATCAGTTTCTTCACAAAAACCACGGTATCGTGAATTGCCGAGGCTTGTTCGCAAACCGGACACTTAACCGTTTTGCCCACATGCTCGTTCGTCACCTCACGTAAATAGGCACAATTGTTACAGCGCAGAATTGCCATATGGCGTCCTTGAATATTTATTACGGTAATGAATGTACTTGGCTAAATTCAAAATAACCACGCAATCAGCTTGCACTAAAAACTGGCGTTTAGCTCACTGAAGAGCCGCATCTTGACGCTAACAATCCACCCTGAACCTAACGGATAACGCCGGCCGCCGTGTCACAAATCACCCCATCGGTCTGGCAATTGTAGACATGCCTGCACAGACCTCAACCTGAAAATACGGCAAAAAATCCTATCTAACTGATATAAAACAAAAAACCAGATGCGCCGGTTATTTTTGAATCTGGATCAAAATTTGCTGAGAAGTTTAAAACGGCTGCACAAGCCTTATCCCGCACTCTCGATCACAGGTGATTTATGAGCAAAATCGGCATTTTTTTCGGAACGGATACCGGCAGCACCCGACTGGTGGCAAAAAAAATTTTTAGTCTGTTGGGCGAAGAGCTGGCCGACAAGCCCAAAAATATCAATCGAGTAAAACCCGAAGAATTATTGCAGTACGACGCGCTGATTTTAGGCACCCCGAGCTATGGCATAGGCGACTTGCCGGGCCTGGGAGCCGGATGCCAGGAACGCAGCTGGCAAGAGTTCGTACCTTCCCTGGACGGCGCCGATCTCTCCGGCAAACGCATCGCGCTGTTCGGCTTGGGCCATCAAGAACGCTACGCTTCGCGTTTCGCCAGCTCGCTGATCCAGCTTTACCGGGTGTTTTACGGCTACGGTGCCGAAATGATCGGCCGCTGGAGTACCGAAGGCTACACTTTCGAACATTCCGACTCGATAATCGACAACCAATTCGTCGGCCTAGTGCTGGATCAACGCGGTCAACCGCATTTGACCGACGAGCGCATTCGAATCTGGCTGGCGCAAATCACGCCACAGCTACTGCCGGTCTTAGCGGAGGCCGCCTAAATGGTGGCCTCATCCCTAGCAGAGCACGATTCCGTGGATCTAACCCCGTTAGCCGACTGCTCGACTTGTACTTACCGGGATAGCTTATTGGCTGCCGGCACTTGCAAACCGGGCGACCGCTGTGTGGTCGCCGAAAGCGGCCGGCAAATCGACCGTTTTTTTAAAGTTCATCCGGGCTTCGCGCCGAATTACGCCAATGATCCGTTCTGGGAACGCCGGGCAATCGCCGCCCGCTATCTCCCCACCAATCATTTACGCCCGCTACTAACCGATCCCGACGAAGCGGTGCGCCGGGTATTGGCCTACCGCATCCCCGTTGACTGGCTACTGGAGCTGAGTCAGGACAGCGACAGAGAAGTCCGGGTCACCGTAGCTGATCGTCTGCCCGAAACGCAACTTGAACTGATGGCCAACGACCCGGATTATTTGGTGCGAACCTACGTGGCCAAGCGCTTGCCCGCCGGGCGGCTGTTCCGCCTGGTCGCCGACCCGGACAATGAGGTGCGCCGCACCGTCGCCGAACGCATACCCAGTGTCAGTTTGGGCTTGATGGCCGAAGATCACGAAGTCAACATCCGCCGCATCGTCGCGCAGCGCATGGACGTCGACGATCTGGTCATGATGAGTAAAGACGAAGACTGGACCGTACGTTACGAGGTGGCCTTGCGCGCCGAGCCGGAACTGCTGAAACAGATGCTCGACGATGCCGACGAAGAAGTCAGCTTTACCGCCCGCGAGCGCTGGGAAGCCCTAACCATGGAGACGGCGCATGCAGCAAACTGAACACATCGTCGGCCTGACTTATGCGGATCGATTGCGCATGGCGACCGAATCTCGCCATCAAGCGCTGCAGGAACAACTGGGTTCTGAATTGGCGGCCCTGACCTCGCTGATGGGGCCGATGAGCGACGGGCCGGAATGGCCGGCCGGCGCAGCCTGGCTGGCGGCACGGCATGGCCAGAACGCCTGCGTGATCTCGGATGGTTTATCCGATCCCTGGGTTGAGCGCGACCGACCGGAAACCGGCCTGGGCCTGGAAGTGTTTATCGAAAGTCCGGACTCCGGCACCGCCACCGATGCGCCGCTCAGCAAACTCGCCGACACCTGGTTATTTCCTTTAACCGCCGAAGTTAGCCACACCCTGGCCGGCTTTCCGCGTTTGAGCGAACGGCTGTTGAACGGCGAGCTATTATCGATGGAATTCGCAATCGACCATATCAAGGACGGCCGCGGGCAAATCGGCGCACTGCTAGGCGCTAACAGCGAACCTGGCAAAACCCTAGCGCTGGCGGGTGGAGAGATAAAACTGGTTGCCATCACCTTGCTGACCGGTAGCGAATTGAAGTATCTGCGCGGCAAAGGCGAACTAGCCCGTCACGAATTGGCCGACAAACTGAAAACCGCCGGTGTCGGCCATCTGTCCTTACTCCACCGCCCTTCTCTGGTCTGATCTGTATGCCTCTTACGCCCGAAATAGATGCCTGGCTACTGGAAAATGGCTTTCAATTAGGCCTCAACCCACACGGCAAACACCCATTGATTCTGTCCGCCCAACAAGGCCGGAGCGACGTGCTGACCTATCTGTTGGAGCAAGGTGCAGATCTTACGGCGCTGGACACTTACGGCAACAACGCGCTGTGGGCCGCATGTTTTGCCGAAGCCGGCGATTGCATCGGCTTGTTACTGGGAGCCGGCATCGATATTAACTATCAAAACCCGAGCGGTGCCAGCGCGCTGACTTATGCATCATCCAGTGGCAAGCACGCGGTGGTCAAGCAATTACTGGAAGCCGGCGCCGATCCGCTACTGACCACGCAGGACGATTTCAGCGCGCTGGACCTAGCCGCCAATCGCCAATGTTTGCAGTTGTTGCGTAGTGCGATGAAAGCCGTGCAGGCATAGCGTAACCGGACATTATTCACTCTTACCCTAAATAGTGGCACTCTCGCGAAGGCGGGAGACCAGCAGCTACGCTGGAGTGGTTGCGCCGTCTCACAACCTTCCAGCCTTACCTGCGCGTATCGGGATCGCATGCAATAACAGCGCTACACCCGCATGCTTAGCCACCAATCTAAACCCTAAGCCGGAGTCCGCCTATTGCCGCGATCCCAGCGCGGGCATAGAATGCGGCCTTTCTCAACATACTCCGAGGACGCACCATGTCAGACTCTTATTGGTTTAGAACCGGCGAAGCCACCGTATTTTCCAGCGAAGGGCAAGGTACCGACGCCATGCCGGAAATTCTGATTGGCGACGTCAAAGGCCCGGCCGGCCATGCTTTTGCCAATCTGATGGGCCAAACCGCCGGCCACACGCGCATGTTTGCGATCCGCGCCACCAACCAACAAGTGCGTCCGGCCACCATCATGGTGCCGAAAGTCACAATCAAATCCTCGGCTTACGTCAATTTGTTGGGCGGTCCGGTACAGTCGGCGGTCGCCGACGCAGTCATCGATAGCGTCGCCGACGGCGTCATTCCGCGCCTGCAAGCCAACGAGTTGTGCATCATCGCCATGATCTGGATAGATCCCTCCTGCGCGGAAAACCCAGAGCTGGACCGCAAGGATTTGTACCGCACCAACTATGAAGCCATGAAGCTGGCAATTTCCCGAGCGATGAGCAACTCGCCGAGCATCGACGAATTGATCGCCAACCGCCACAAAATATTCCACGAAATGTACGACCCGGAAACTGGCGAATCACAGTGGTAGGCTTATAAAGCAATTCCTAAGGTTGCCGCAATAGCGGCAACCTGACTGCTTGATTCATCATAGAAGCGTATTGTCCAAGCATCATCGCATTCACAGGCTAATCCGCCCGCTCTGCAGCCTAATCCCTTTGCCACCTCCAGCAAGCAGTGTTATTATCCCGCGCCGTATCCGCCCGCACCGCAGCGAGCGATTCGCGTCAACGGAGACGCAAGAGGCTGGTTTTCAAGTTTATACGTTCGCCCTCCGCTTTGTTAAAATCCGCCGATTTTTTTGCCCTCGCGGCCAGCCCAGTTTGCTAGGGTGTAATATCCATGCCGCTCGTTCCAATTCCGCAGAGTTTGACCACATGCCAACCCAACCGCTCGAAACGCTGTTCCGCTCAGAAGTTCTCTCCATGTCGGCCTACCATGTCGCCGATGCCAGTAACTTCATCAAACTCGATGCCATGGAAAATCCTTATAGCTGGCCGGAAGACATTCAAACACGCTGGTTGGAATCACTGAAAACCTGCCCGATCAACCGCTACCCGGACCCGGAAGCCAAGGCCCTGGCGGCCGCATTGCGCCGAGCGAACGGCATACCGGAGCAAGCGGCCTTGCTGCTCGGCAACGGCTCGGACGAGATCATTCAAATATTGCTGATGGCTCTGAGCGCCGATGCCACTGTGTTGGCACCGGAACCCGGATTTGTGATGTACAAGCAAGTGGCGCAAAGCCTGGGCCTGCGTTACCTTGGCGTGCCGTTGCAGGCAAACAGTTTTGAACTGGACATGCCGGCTATGCGCGCAGCGATTGCCGAATCGCGACCCTCCCTGATTTTTATCGCCTATCCCAACAACCCCACCGGCAACTTATTCGATGCCGACGCCATCAAGGAAATACTCAGCCTTGCACCGGGCTTGGTCGTGGTCGACGAAGCGTATGCGCCGTTTGCCGACGCCAGTTTTATCGGCGAGCTAGGACATTATCCTAATTTACTGGTGATGCGTACCGTTTCCAAACTGGGGCTGGCCGGCTTACGCCTGGGGTTTCTGGCCGGCGATGCGGCCATTGTGGAGCAGCTGCATAAAGTCCGCTTACCATACAATATCAATAGTCTGACCCAAATCACGGTGGGCTTTGCGTTGGATCATGGCGAGTTTCTGTTAGAACAAACCCAAACGCTGCGAGCGGAGCGCGCTTTAGTTCTTCAAGCCTTAGACGAGACACCCGGCGTCCACGCCTACCCCAGCGCCGCTAACTTCATATTGTTCCGCACCCTCAACAAAGCCGCAGACGACGTATTTGCTTCATTGAAGTCGCAAGGCGTGTTGATCAAGAATCTGTCCCCGCAAGGCGGGCTGTTACACAATTGCCTGCGCGTCACCATCGGGAAACCGGAAGAAAATCAAGCCTTTCTAAACGCGCTGGCAGTTGCTTTAAAGTGATAATTCTCAGCATCCGCAAACGCCTGAAACCCTTGAATAGCGCTGTCGCAAGAACAATTTCAATAATCACGGACAGTAGGGTATATTTGCTGAAAATTATAATAATCGATGTATCGCGATATACATCACATCATCAGGAGTGTTACTTATGAACCACGAAGGCGTCGATCATTCCAAACGCCAGTTTCTGACCTCGGCACTGTCGGTGGTTGGTGCAGTGGGTGCCGGCTATTTAGCCGTCCCTTTTCTCTCGCAAATGCAACCTAGCGCCAAGGCCATGGCAGCAGGAGCCCCCGTCGATGTCGATATCAGCAAGATGGAACCCGGCCAGCTAATTCGTGTAGCTTGGCGAGGGAAGCCGGTGTGGGTCTTGAACCGGACGCCGGAGGTTATATCCACTCTGGCGACGCTGGACAGCAAACTGGCTGACCCGGTATCCAACGAATCCATGCAGCCGGAGAACAGCAAAAATCCGCTGCGCTCCATTAAACCGGAAATTTTTGTCGCGGTCGGCCTATGCACGCACTTAGGCTGCTCGCCTACGTTTCGCCCGGAAATTGCCCCTAATGATTTAGGCCCGGACTGGAAAGGTGGTTTCTTTTGCCCGTGTCATGGCTCCTGGTTCGATCTGGCCGGTCGTGTGTATCGTGGCGTTCCCGCCCCTACCAATCTTGAAATACCGCCTTATCGATATGAAACAGACAATCTGATTGTCGTGGGCGAAGACAGCGAGGCAGACAAAGCATGAAGCGTAAAATGAATCAATGCAGCGAATGGCTGCTGGAGCGCTTTCCACTCTCCGATTTGTGGAATGAACACATGGCGCACTACTACGCGCCCAAAAACTTTAACATCTGGTATTTCTTTGGGTCTCTGGCTCTGTTCGTGCTCGTCAACCAGTTCATCACCGGCATTTTGCTGACCATGAACTACAAGCCGGACGCCAAACTGGCTTTCGATTCGGTCGAATACATCATGCGCGACGTCAACTGGGGTTGGCTGGTGCGTTACATGCATTCCACCGGCGCCTCGGCGTTCTTCATCGTCGTCTATCTGCACATGTTCCGCGGCCTGATTTACGGCTCGTTCAAGCAACCGCGCGAACTGATCTGGATTTTCGGCATGCTGATCTTCGTCTGTTTGATGGCCGAAGCGTTTATGGGTTACCTGCTGCCTTGGGGCCAAATGTCTTACTGGGGCGCGCAGGTAATTATCTCCTTGTTTAGCGCGATTCCAGTGATCGGCGACGAGTTATCGCTGTGGGTACGTGGCGACTATGTAGTTTCCGACGCCACCTTGAACCGCTTTTTTGCGTTTCACGTCATCGCTGTGCCGCTGGTATTGCTGATCCTGGTATTCCTGCACATCGTGGCTTTGCACGAAGTGGGTTCCAACAACCCCGACGGCGTTGAAATCAAGCAATCAAAGGACCCTTGGGGACATCCTGTCGACGGCATTCCCTTCCATCCGTACTACACGGTCAAGGACATCGTCGGCGTCGGCGTGTTCATGTTCTTCTTCGCCACGGTGATTTTCTACATGCCGGAATTAGGCGGCTACTTTCTGGAGCATGCCAACTTTATCCCGGCTGACCCATTGAAAACCCCGGAACATATCGCCCCGGTCTGGTATTTCACCCCGTTCTACGCCATTTTGCGCGCGGTACCGGATAAGTTTGCCGGCGTGATTGCGATGGGCGGCGCGATTGTGGTGCTGTTCATGCTGCCTTGGCTGGATCGTAGCCCGGTCAAGTCTATCCGTTACCGTGGCGGCATCTTCAAAAAAGCCGTGGCATTGTTTGTAGTGGCGTTTATCGGCTTGGGTTATTTGGGTACCCAGCCTGCTACGCCAGGCGCCACGACGGTTGCGCGGATATTGACCGCCGTTTACTTCGGATTTTTCCTGTTGATGCCTTTATATACCCGCTGGGAAAAAACCAAACCGGTACCGAATCGCCTGACCAACCAGCCTAGCCTGGAGGATCGCATTCCCGCTCTGCTGGCCTTAGTCGATGAAGTCGTTGAGGTACAGCAAGTTCCCGACAATATGGGGGGCACTATCGCTAAGAAAAGGCCGAACTGGTCCGGCATCTCAGCCGTGCTGATTCGTTTTGCAAAAAACCTAAAAAAGAGCCTGGATTAAGCCATGAAAAAAATACTCTACACTCTTTTGTTTTTGCTGCCTTTCAACGTGCTGGCCAGTGGCGGCGTCAAACTGGATAGCGCCGACATCGACTTGAGCGACAACCTGTCGATGGAGCGCGGCGCGAAGTATTACGTCACTTATTGTTTGGGCTGTCATTCGGCAAAACACATCCGCTACAAACGTATCGCGATCGATTTGAAACTAGATGAAGCGGAAGTTCTGAAAGTGGTGGCGCCTTTCGGGGCCGGCATTTACGATCAGATGCATTCAGCCATGAACGCGCACGACGCGGAAAAATGGTTCGGCACCACACCGCCGGATTTATCGCTGATCGCCCGTTCGCGCGGTGCCGACTGGCTATATACCTACCTGCGCAGCTTCTATGCGGAACCGGGAAAACCTTTAGGCGTTAACAACGCGGTATTCCCTGATGTCGGTATGCCCAACGTGTTCTGGCAACTGCAAGGTACGCAGTCGGCAATTACGCAGAAAATCGACGGCCATGACGTGATTACTGGTCTGAAACTGGATCAACCCGGCCAAATGACACCCCAGGAATTCGACAAAATGGTCAACGATCTGGTCAACTTCCTGGTTTACGTCGGTGAACCGGTACAGTTGGAAAGACAACAAATGGGTAAATACGTGCTGTTCTTTATCCTGATGTTTATCGCTCTAGCTTATCTGCTGAAAAAAGAGTACTGGAAAGACGTACACTAATCACAGCTTAAGCGCGTTATATCAAACCGGTATCGGCTAAGCTGATACCGGTTTTTTTATGACCAAGGGTTTAACAAGCAATCGATTTGTAAATCCGGTTAAAATCTCGGTTAAACTCCCAGTATAGCCATGCGCTAAGCTCTAACGCTGGAAACAACTCTATCCTTGACCGTCGAAAGCTAATATGAAAAAAACTACGCCTACCTCCGAAACACCAGTCTCTACCGCTGAAAAGCCCGCTCCAGCGAAAGCGACTAAAAAATCCCCTGCCAAATCCGTTGCCGTTAAAACAGCACAAGAAGCCTCCGCCGCACCGGGCAAAACCAAAGCTAAACCCAAAGCAACTACAACGCCTAAAGCCGTAAAAACAACGGCTGAAGCACCGGCTGCCCCGGAAAGTATCGAAAAAGCGCCGGAAGCTGCCGCAGCCAAAGCAGCCACGAAAAAAGCCAATCCAAAACCAAAGGCCGCCAAAGTAGAGCCTAATGTGGAAGCCGAGCCAAGTGGCACTGCGCCAGTCGAGATTTCCATGCTTGAACGCATAGGTTTGACCGCTGGCGTTATCTGGCATCATTTGGCTGAAAACGGCGCGACACCGGTTGCCAAATTAGTTTATGTACTGCCGGAGGAAGAGGCCGTCATTCAAAGAAGTATCGGTTGGTTAGCTCAAGAGGACAAAATCACGCTGTCGGCCAGAGGTGGTGACCAAGTCGAAACCATCGTGCTGAAGGGCTAGTATTTTGCGGCTGAGAAAATCGTTCCTCACGCAACACTTAGCCGCTTGCCATGAAAATAACGATTGTTGAGGCATAAAGACCTCTGGCTTTAAACGACAAGCAACAGACGGTCAATTGCGAGAGCCATCCAAACCTCAGCAATGACCGAATAAGCGCACTATCAATTATTCGGAGGATAAACAATGAAAAACATTATTTTGGCAATCGTAGCTTTATTGTTCTTAGGCCAAACGGCGTATGCGGCCGACGCAGATTGCGAAGCGAAGGCGACTGAAAAAAAGCTGGCCGGCGCCGCCAAAAATAGCTTTCTTAAAAAATGCGAGAAAGACGCCAAGATCGCTGCCGCCAAAGCCAGTTGCGATGCAAAAGCGGCCGAGAAAACCTTGAAAGGAGCGGCCAAAAACAGCTTCACCAAAAAATGCGTCACTGACACAAATAAATAGCACTTTCGATAAACGCGAGTCCTCCGTCCCTCAGGAACGCCAGCAACGAATATCTGCTTGCCCCCATAGTTGCAATCACTCCGAAAATACGTTTTTTGTGGAATGACGTGTTTCAGTCCCACTGACATATACGCAACAGCTATTAACGCCGCGCCTCAATAAGCTCGCTCCCGCAAAGCCGGGAGCCCAGTTGCCGCACTGGAGCCCCCTCTTCTCGGGAATGACGACCTCAAGAAACTTAAGAAGCGGATTAACCATAGCGGTTTCGAGAAGACCGCCTTACCTCACCCAAGCAGCAACAGCCCATCGATAGAAAATTTTTCCGGTAACGAAAAAAATTATTTGTTCTGCATTTGTTTTAGTTGTATGCTTTATTAAAACAAACACAGAACAAATATGACGCTTACCCGTAAACAACAAGAAATTTTCGACTTCCTGCTACAAAATCAGGAGCGATTCAGTCATCCGCCGACATTGGAAGAATTGTGCGCGGCGATGGGCTTGAAATCACGCGGTTCATTGCATAGTCAGATTAAGGCGCTAATCGATGCCGATTTGATCGAAGCACCGCAGCGCAAGCAACGCGGCATCCGCCTGACCGAGCATGCCAAATCGCTGGTCAACAAAACCGAGGCATCCGGCATGCTGCCTTTTGTCGGCACCATAGCCGCCGGCCGGCCGATAGAAGCGATCGAAAACATTTCTTATATGGCAGTGCCGGAAGAATTGAAAACCGAGAACCCTTGTTATGTACTGAAAGTAAAGGGCGATTCGATGCAGGAAGAAGGCATCTTCGACGGTGACTGGGTCATCATCGAACAACGCAGCCATGCCCGTAACGGCGAAATCGTCGTAGCATTGGTCGAAAAAGCCGAAGCAACATTGAAATTTATTGAACAGTATCCACACGAAACCCTGCTAATCCCCGCCAATTCCACGATGCAGGCCATGCGTTACCGGCCCGAGCAAGTGGAAATACAAGGGGTATTAGTCGGACAAATGCGTAGCTATACCAACCACCACTAGGAGGAGATTATGCTTCATCAATCCGTTCATATGCGCGATCAAAAAGCCAATCAAACAGCCATGCTGAACAGAGCGGACCGACAGGCCGCCATCAACATGATCGAGGAAATTACGTTGGTAGTGGTACTGTGGGGCGTGTTTTTACTGGCTACCGGCTGATGTTCGTAACCATAAGCTGCATGGCATGGTCACCTGGCACCCAGCACGATGTATAAGCTGAGTTTTTATGTGCCGGTGAGCCATGCCGAACAGCTGAAACAAGCGTTGTTCGAGCAGGGCGCCGGGCGTATCGGCGATTATGATAGTTGCGCCTGGCAAGTGCTGGGAGAGGGCCAATTCCGGCCTCTTACCGGTAGCGAACCCTATCTGGGCAGTATCGGTAAAATTGAGCAGGTCGCCGAATATAAGATAGAAATGGTCTGCGCCGATGATTTGATAAAAACGGTGGTGCGAACCTTGCTGGCTTGCCATCCCTATCAGCAGCCGGCCTACGAGGTTTATAAGATCCTCAGCGTCGCAGACTTATCCTAGCCTGTTCAAATCAGTTTTAGGATCTGTGCACAAGCTGATTCCATTGGGACTCCAAGCCATCCAGACGAAATCTATCGATTGCCACTCGCTGGTAAAATGGCCTATCGTCGGTTTTTATGTCTTGATAGACCCGTCATTCCCACAATAGGGAATCCAGTTTTTTGAATTTCCCGGCTTCCCGCTTTCGTTGTACGACAAAGCAAAGATGTTTGGGACATTCGTTGGAATTTCCTTAATGCCCCCCACTTTCCTCATCACCCTCTTTCTTGGTGATTTCTTCCAAAGCAAGACCGCCGGCCAACGAACTGGGTTTTTTGGTCGCCGACCCCAAACCTTCGCTCAAATTGATTTTAAGTTTTAAATTGTTCGGCGAATCCGAATTGCGCAAGGCCTCCTCCAAGGTGATCACGCCGCCTTTATAGAGCTTGAGTAAATGACTGTCAAAAGTCTGCATGCCGATATTTTCGGATTTTTCCATCGCTTCCTTAATGGCGTGAATATCGCCTTTATGGATTAAATCGCTGACCAATTTAGTGCCCAGCAAAATTTCGATAGCCGCCACCCGCTTACCTTCCACGGTGGGCACGAGGCGCTGGGAAATAAACGCTTGCAGATTCAAGGACAAGTCCATCAACAACTGCGGACGGCGCTCTTCCGGGAAAAAATTGATGATTCGGTCCAAAGCTTGATTGGCATTATTGGCGTGTAATGTGGACAAGCACAGATGCCCGGTTTCGGCAAAAGCCAAAGCGTGTTCCATGGTCTCCTGACTGCGAATTTCGCCAATCAGAATCACATCCGGCGCCTGCCGCAGAGTGTTTTTCAATGCATCTTCATAACTGAGGGTATCGACACCCACTTCGCGTTGATTGACCAAGGATTTTTTATGCGGATGCACAAACTCGATAGGATCTTCGATGGTAATGATATGCCCGGATGAGTTGCTATTGCGATAATCTATCAAGGCCGCCAAGGACGTGGATTTACCGGAACCGGTGCCGCCAACAAACAAAATCAGCCCGCGCTTTTCCATGATTTTATCTTTGAGGATTTGCGGCAAGCCCAAGGCATCGGCACTGGGAATATCGACCTTGATGTTGCGGATTACCAAGGCATGGCAATTGCGCTGTTTAAAAATATTCACCCGAAACCGTCCGATTCCTTCTTCGGTGATCGCCAGATTCATTTCCGGCACCTGTTCGAAGGCAGCGCGTTGCTCGGCGTCCATGATACCGTCAGCAATTTCCTTGATGCGTTCACGGCTAAGTTTGACGTTTTCCAACGGTTTTAAGCTGCCTTGGAACTTGGCCGCCGGTGGAGCGCCCGCCGTCAGATAAAGGTCCGAACCATCGTGTTGGACGAGGATTTTTAGATAGTCTTTAAATTCCATGCGGGCGGCTCTCGAATTGATAATGCCCAAAGTGTAGGCCAATCCGCCCACAAGTGAAGCCGGGACGCTATTCGCTCGCTTACCCAAAAATGCCTGTTAATTTCTTCGCCGAAAAATGTAGTAGCTCGTTTATGCTTGCCTTCCCAAACCATTACTAATTCGTCGAGATGCCAAACCGCCGACTCAACTTGAGTAATTTTGCCCATGAAACCGACTTGCTTTACGGGATCATAGACAGCATTAAAGAAGCCGTCATTGTTTTCGACACGACGCACACAATCGTCTGCGTCAACCGCGCCGCTGAACTTATGCTGGGGATTGGCTCAACAGCCGATTGGGAGAATCGACATTACCTGTTTACCGCCGACGGCAACACGCCTTTTCCCGTTGCGCTTTTACCGTGTTTCCAGCCAGTTGACCCAGGCATGACGGAAGAGGCTATCGAATTAATTGTAAAGCGCGCAGACGGCAGCGCAGTCTGCGTCAGCGTTAGCGGTCGAGGCCTAGTAGACCGGCATGGCACTATATCGGCGTGGCTAACGATACTTTCGGACATTCCGGTGCCCAATAACCCGGAGAAACATGCCGAAATTTTAGAGTGCCAACATAACTTGGGCTCCGTCCTCAACCATATGCCGGCGATGATCGGCTACTGGGACAAAAATCTTATCAACAAATTTGGCAACAAAGCCTATGAAGAATGGTTCGGCTTTACTTCGGAAAACTTGCTCGGCAAACATATTCGCGAAGTCATCGGCGATCATCTATACACGCTGAATAAGCCGTTTATCGATGCCGTTCTGAAAGGAGAACCGCAGTATTTTGAGCGTACCATCGTCAATTTCGCGGGTGAAACGCGCTATACGCAAGCCGCTTATTTGCCCGACGGTACGGAAGGGCAAGTAAAAGGATTTTTCGTCTTGGTGACCGACATTACCGCATTGAAGTCTGCACAAAAACGGGTTAGCGAATCGGAAGCCCGTCTGCGTGCCATGTACGATAGCTTGCCGTTCTTGGCCTGGATGAAGGACAGAAACGGGAAATATATTCAAGCCAACAAACATTGGCTAAACGCCGTGGGCATCGACCATCTGCACGATTCAAACGATGTGACTGATTTCGATATCTGGCCGGAAGGCCTGGCCGAGCATTACCGCGCGGTTGACCAAGAAGTGATGCTGACTCGGCAACAAATATCGCTGACCGAGAGGGCCTTCGACGCTGGACGGGAAACCTGGACCGAAACGATCAAAGCCCCCATCGTCGACGATAAAAACGATGTGCTGGGCACCATCGGTCTGGCACGCGATATAACCGAAAGCCGCAGCGCGGAGGAGCGACTCCGCAATTACAGCGAACGCTTGAGCTTGGCCACCAAAGCCGCCGCAATCGGCATTTGCGAGTGGGATCTGGCGTTGGGCGTCGGGGATTGGGATGAACGCATGTACGAGATGTTCGGTATTCCTGTGGGGACGCCCATAGACTATCAGACCTGGGCAGCCTTGGTGGTAGTCGAAGACTTACCGCGTACCGAAGCCACACTTCGCAAGCTGATTCGAGACCAGCAGGAAAAGCATTGGGAGTTTAGGATTCGCCGCCAGAGCGACGGCGCCTTACGCTTCATTCAGGCGTCAGCCATCATAGCCGGCGATCCCAAGAGCGGCGGGCAAAAAATCGTCGGGGTTAACAGAGATGTCAGCAATTTTAAGTTGATCGAAAATGCCTTGCGCGAAAGCGAAGCACATCTGGCTCACGCCCAAGCCCAGGCGCATTTGGGCAGTTGGTCATTAAACCTTAGAGAGCATTCTCTGAAATGGTCTGACGAAAATTACCGCATTTTCGGCATGCCTTTGGGCACGCCGATAAGCTACGAGCGCTTCTTGAAATGTGTGCATCCGGCTGACCGACATTACGTGCGCCACGCCTGGGAAGCGGCCATGCGTGGCGCGCCTTACGACATCCAACACCGTATCGTGGCGAACGGTAAAATAAAATGGCTGAGGGAACGCGCCGATCTGGTATTTGCCGGGGATGGCAGTTTCGTGCGCGGCATAGGCACATCGCAGGACATCACCGAACTGAAAATAATAGAAAAAGACCTGGAATCGTCCCGCTTGCAATTACGGCAACTGGCCGCTCGTCGGGAAAAGGCCCGTGAAGAAGAGCGCAAGCACATGGCCCGTGAAGTTCACGACGAGCTGGGACAAATGTTGACTGCCCTGCGCATGGAAATGTCGCTGCTGCGCATGAAATTCGCCATCAACAACCGAGAGCTGGCCGAACAAATCCGCAACATCATGGAATTACTGGACCAAACCATCCAAGTTACCCGCGATGTGGCAACCTCGTTACGTCCCTCGGCGATAGAAATGGGAATCGTGCCGGCTTTGGAGTGGCTGGTAAGGAAATTCGCGGAACAATCCGGGATTCAGTGCGATCTGTTATATCCGGAAGATGATTTCGATATGGACGAAGAATGCGCAATCGTGATTTTTCGCATCGCCCAAGAATCGCTGACCAATGTGCTGCGGCATGCGGCAGCCAGCAAGGTAAAAATTGCCGTCAATTTGGATAAGGACCACTATTGCCTGAAAATTGACGATAATGGTCGTGGTTTCGACACCCATGCGCCCACTAAGACCAAGTCTTTTGGCCTGATCGGCATACGTGAACGCTCCTTGATGTTGGGCGGAGAAACCAGTATTTCCAGTGCCCCGGGCCAAGGTACCTCTATCCAGGTACGTATCCCGGCTAACCCTAAAAGACCAGAACTATGATCCGATTAATTATTGCCGACGACCATGCCATTGTGCGGGGCGGTCTGAAACAACTATTCGCACTCTCCACCGATATTACCGTCGTCGGCGAAGCCGAAAATAGCCAGCAACTGTTGAGTTTTCTCGATGAAAACGCCGTTGATCTGGTGCTACTGGATCTGACCATGCCCGATCTTGGCGGCGTGGAGATGATCAGCCGGATTCGCAGCCAATATCCGGCATTGCCCATCCTGATTTTGAGTATGCACAACGAATTGCAAATCGTCTCGCGCGCATTAAAAACCGGTGCGAATGGCTATCTAACCAAGGATAACGACCCGGAAACCTTACTGACAGCCATCCGCCGAGTCGCTGGCGACGGCCGATTTATCGACCCTAAACTCGCCGAAAAAATGGTATTTGAATTCGAGAGCTCCGAGCCAAGCAAACCGCATGAAAAACTATCCGAACGCGAGTTTCAAATCTTGCAGTTACTGGCTAAAGGCCAAAGCCTGAACGACATCGGCAGGGACCTAGCAATCAGCAACAAGACTGTCAGTACATACAAAGCCCGGCTGTTTGAAAAATTGCACATCAGCAATAACGCCGAATTGATCCGCTACTATGATGCACACCGCCTGAATATGTAGTCCTATGCCCGCATAAGCAGGAAATGACCTACAACAAATTACATCTTTACCTGCCTGAAATTTCGGATTGACTGATATTCAGCCGCTCTACATTTAAATATGATGCAGGATCCAGAATTTTGAATGCATCGGGGTTCATCTATGCAAGTATCGGTAACAGGTGAATGGTTTGAGGTGACTATCCGTAACACGTTGGAGTTTGCAAAATGCCATGAATTACTGGCGTCATGCAAGGCTCACACCAAAGTCAATACGCGCGCCGGCGCCAGGATAACACTCGAGAATATCCCTACATTCAATATGTGCGGCATCGCCACCATCTCGCTAATCTGCGATTGGATGCAGGCCGGCGTCGAGCTGAATCTGCAAGGCTGTGGCGGCGACGTACATCAGATTTTCGATACCGGCATATTCGATAAATACTTCAGCAAACACACACCCTACATTCGCACCGCCCACCATGTGCCTGGAGCGCACAAAGCCGCGTTTAGCCAAGGATTGCCCGATACGCAAAACCCGCCCACGGTTACGTCCGGACCAAACCGTGCTGGAAAATTAGCGTGAAAACACCATTCTTCGATTTTTTCAGTGCGGGCGGACTGATGCCGCACGGGTTTTGCCTAAAGTGGACGCCCGGCCTGCTGTGGTCGTATGTGATTTCCGATGCCTTAATCACTCTGGCCTATTTCGCGATTGCCGTCATTCTGGCTTATGTCGTATCACAGCGCCGAGACCTGAAATTTCGCGGCATCTATTTGATGTTCAGCTCATTTATTCTGGCCTGCGGGGCATCGCACTTGATGTCCATCTTCCTGATCTGGCAACCCTTGTATTGGTTGGATACCGCCATAAAAGCCTTGACGGCGACCATCTCCCTGGCAGCGGCAATATTGCTGGTCAAATTAGTACCGCATGCATTGAAACTACCGAGCAATCGGCAACTGGCAGCCGAAATTGCCGTGCGCACGCAGGCGCAACAGGATCTACAGGAAAGCGAAAGCAAGCTAAAAGCCCTCAGCCAGCAACTCATCAGCCTGATAGAAGCCATTCCCGACGCTATTCTGTTCAAAGACGGCGACGGCCGCTTGTTATTCGCCAATGAGCACGCGCAACAGTTATTCCGATTTGACGGTATGGATTGGCAGGGCAAGACCTATCTGGAACTGGCCGATCAACAGCCGGACGCACTGGACAAGCATATAAAACTATTTTCGGATGAAGAAGCGGTATGGAAGGCCGGACACTTGATCATGTTCGAAGATCATATTCTCAACGACGAGGGCCGCTTGATCGAAATAGAGGTACGCAAAACGCCGATTTACCAGGAAAACGGCCAACGCAAAGGCATGGTGGTGATTAGCCGGGACATCAGCAACATCCGCTGGGCGGAGAGCCAATTGCGCATCGCCGAGCGCGCTATCGAGTCCCAGGAAGGGATCATGATTACCGATGAAAATAATATCATCTTGCGCGTCAACAACGCCTTCACCCGACTGACCGGTTATCAGCCGGACGAAGTCATCGGCAACAAACCCTCGATTTTAAAATCCGGCCGTCACGGCCAAGAGTTTTACCGGGAAATGTGGGCCGCTCTGAAGCGCGAAAAATTCTGGCAAGGCGAGGTTTGGGACAGGCGTAAAAACGGCGACGTTTACCCGAAGTGGCTGACAATCAGTGTAGTAACCGGCGCGGACGGCCACACTTGCAACTACGTCGCGGCCTTTACCGACATTAGCCAACACAAGGAAGCGCAAGCCGCCATTCACCGCCTGGCTTATTACGATCCGCTCACCGACCTGCCCAATCGCCGCCTGTTGCAAGACCGGCTACAGCAGGCCTTACACAATAGCCGTTGCGTGGGCAAACATGGCGCGGTGTTGATGATTGATGTCGATAATTTCAAAACGATTAACGATACCCAGGGCCACCAAATCGGCGATCAGCTACTAATAGAAATTGCCTCGCGCCTAAAAGCCTGCGTCCGTCAAGGCGATACCGTTGCCCGGCTGGGCGGCGACGAATTTATCGTGCTGCTGGAAAATCTGGGCAGCGCGCAAGCCGAGGCAACCGCGAATGCCGAAGACGTTGCACACAAAATATTGTGCGCCATCAATACCGGCATGTTGTTAAACGGTAAGGAACATCTCGGCTCCATCAGTATCGGCATTGCCATATTCGACGAACACAATAACTCGTTCGACGACACGCTGAGGCGCGCCGACGCGGCGCTGTACCAGGCCAAGGATGCCGGCCGCAACACGCTGCGCTTCTTCGATCCACAGATGCAGGCCTTATTGGAATCGCGCGTACTGCTGGAGTTCGATTTGCGCCATGCCCAGGCCCAAGATCAGCTGAGCCTGCATTACCAACCCCAGGTCGATAAAAACGCCCAGATTTTTGGCGCAGAAGTGCTATTACGCTGGAAACATCCGCAAAAAGGCATGATTTCGCCGGCCGAGTTTATCCCGCTAGCCGAAGAATCCGGCTTGATTCTGCCCATCGGCGAATGGGTGTTGCAATGCGCCTGCGAGCAACTCAAGGCCTGGGAACAGAATCCGCTCACCCAGCATTTACAGCTTGCCGTCAATGTAAGCGCCAGACAGTTCCGTCAAGCCGATTTCGTCGAATCGATCTGCCGAATTCTTAACAACTCGGGCGCCAACTCGGCAAAACTCAAACTGGAATTGACCGAAAGCATGGTATTGCACGATGTCGAAGATGCCATCGAAAAAATGCAAACGCTGAAATCATTGGGCGTACGTTTTTCGATGGACGACTTCGGCACCGGTTATTCCTCACTGAGTTATCTGAAAAAGCTGCCTCTGAGCCAACTCAAAATCGATCAAAGCTTTGTGCGTGACCTTATCGTTGACCCTAACGATGCGGTCATTGCCCAAACCATTATCGGCATGGGCCACAACCTGGGCCTGAATGTGATTGCGGAAGGGGTGGAAACCCAGGATCAACGCATCTGCCTGGAGCGTATAGGCTGCGATGCCTTTCAAGGCTACCTGTTCGGCAAACCCATGCCCTTACCTGAATTCGAACGTGTAATACACAGCTTGAACCGGGCGATTCGACCGAAAAACATCCGCAACGGCAGCTAAATGGCCGTCATTTTAAGCCCTCATTGATTTTCTACACGACTTGGCGACATGGCATGTTTGATCATCCATCTGCCGTTTCACTCACTCTTATAACAATAAATTTAACGGGGGAAATCTTATGTTCTTAATGAACTGGCATTCGGTGGGAGTCAAAGTGGTAGCCATTACCACGGGCATACTCTTCGTCCTGAGCTTGGGCTTGTTGTTGATGTTTGCCAACATCGAAAAACAAAAACTGATAGACCGCAAGATTGAATCGTCCCGGCAATTGCTGCTGCTTTCCGAATCGATTCGCGACAATGTAGCCAAAAATTGGGAAAGCGGCCTTTACTCGCCGGAGTACCTCCGGCAGTTGGTGCAAGGCAAGGATGAAGCCAGCCGCCGGTCGTTGATTATCGCGACCGTCCCCACCGCCAATGCCTGGGACGTGATAGAAGCCAAAGCCAAGGAAGGCGGTTTTCGTTTTAAAGCGCCGGCACTGAATCCCCGCAATCCGCCCAGAAACATGCCGGACCAACTGGAACAACAGGTTTTGGACAAATTCAAAAAAGACCCGGCGCTAAGCGAATACGCCATGGTCGACGAAGAGAAACAAGAAATTCGCTATTTCAGACCGGTGAAAATGACCAAACAATGCGAGCTTTGTCACGGCGACCCGCAAACCTCGCAAGCCTTATGGGGCAACGGCAAGGGCCAGGATTTACTCGGTTATGCCATGGAAAACCGCCGGACCGGCGACTTGCACGGCGCATTCGAAATCATCACTCCCTTTAGCAACGCCTTTAGCGAGTTGAAGCAAACCGTGTTTTACGCTGTCGGCTTTTTGGGTTTGACGCTTTTAATCATCGGTATCACCGGTTATCTGGTGATGAGCAAAATCATCATCGGCCCACTGACCGCATTGGCGCTGAACCTGCAAGCCATTTGCAGCGGAGACGGCGATTTGCGCGCCAGGCTCAGCGCGTCGGGTAAATCCGAGTTTGCCTGGGTGGCTTCCAGTTTTAATGCCTTCGTGAAGAAAATCGCCAAAACCGTTGAAGAAATCAGCGTGACCAGCGACCGACTGGCGGAGGCCGCCAACAAACTGGCAACCATCACCCAATCCACCCAACAAGGCGTCGAGCGGCAATTGCAAGAAACCACGCTGGTGGCCAATGCGATGAAACAAATGACATCGACTGTACAAGAGGTTGCCAAAAACGCGGTCAAAGCATCCGAAGCCGCCGAAAATGCGGACCGGGAAGCGACGTCAGGCAAAAATATCGTCACGCAAGCAGTTGGCGGTATTAACGAATTAGCCACCGAAGTGGAAAATGCCGCCAATGTGATTCACGATCTGGAAACCGACAGCAACAGCATAGGCGAAGTATTAAGCGTGATTCAGGGCATCGCCGAGCAAACCAATTTATTGGCGTTGAATGCAGCCATTGAAGCGGCCCGCGCCGGCGAGCAAGGCCGCGGCTTTGCAGTGGTGGCGGATGAAGTCCGCACCTTGGCCAGCCGCACGCAAAACTCGACGCTGGAAATCCGCCAAACCATAGAAAGGTTGCAAGGCCGGGCGAAACAAGCGGTTTCGGTGATGGAAAACGGCAGAAAACGCGCCGCCTCCAGTGTTGAGCAAGCCGCTTCGGCAGGTGATTCGATCAATACCATCAGCGAGAGAATATTTACCATCAACGACATGAATAATCAGATCGCCACCGCCGCAGAGCAACAGACAGCGGTCGCGGAAGAAATTAACCGTAATGTCAGCAATATCAGCCATGTGTCCCAAGAAACCTCCAGCGGCGCCAAACACACCGCCGATGCCTGCCATGAGTTGCTTGAGCTGGCAAATCAATTACGCCAGACGGTTGGCCATTTTAGAATTTAAAGCCATCGCTTCGCCGGCCGTCAGCGGCCGGCGAATCACCGACCCACCAAGGCAAACCCCTGATTTTTTGGTGGATTTTCCCGCCGAAAGTTGCCCAATTAATTGTTTGCCCACGTTGCTGACAGCCGCATATTGCTGAAATCCACAGTATAATGCGGCGTTTTTCCTGCTAGACATCTGAGTTATGAGTCAACAAAGAAAAGCGGTGGCGCTGATTTCCGGCGGCCTGGACTCCATGCTGGCTACCCAAGCCATCCTTGAGCAAGGTATCCACGTCGAGGGCATCAATTTTTTCACCGGCTTTTGCGTGGAAGGCCACACGCACGCGATACGCAAGCAAGACGCCGACAAGGTCAAACGCAACAACTCGCTGTGGGTGGCCGAGCAATTGGGTATCAAACTGCATATCATCGATGTCATCGAAGAATACAAAAACGTCCTTCTAAACCCCAAGCACGGTTACGGTGCCAACCTAAACCCTTGCCTGGATTGCAAGATTTTCATGGTCAACAAGGCCAAACAGTGGATGGTGGAAAACGGCTTCGATTTCATCATCACCGGCGAAGTGGTCGGCCAACGACCCATGTCGCAGCGCAAGCAGACCATGCCCATCGTCGCGGCCCAGTCCGGTGCCGACGATTTACTGGTAAGACCCTTGTCCGCGCAAAACCTACCCGCCACTTTGCCGGAACGCGAAGGCTGGATCAGTCGCGAGAAAATGTTTGGTTTCAGCGGCCGGTCACGCAAACCGCAAATGACCTTGGCGAAAGAATACGGCTTTACCGACTACGCCCAACCCGCCGGCGGCTGTTGTTTCTTGACCGACGAAGCCTACTCGTTAAAGCTGGTTGATCTATGGAAAGCGCACGGCGAACGCGATTACGATCTGGACGATGTGATGCTGCTGAAAGTGGGACGGCATATCCGCCCCAAACCACATTTCAAAGTCATCATAGCGCGCGAGGACGGCGAAGCCCGCTTCATGAGCGGTTATAAAAAAGAATTTATCAGCATGAACTGCGCCAGCCATCGCGGCCCGCTGGCCTTGATCGACGGCACGCCCAGCGAAGACGATTTGCTGCAGGCCGCGCAGATTACCGCCCGCTACGGCCAAGGCCGCGAAGCCGAACAAGTGGAAGTGACCATCCGCGAGCGGGACGGAGCAGAACGCAATGTGTTCGTTAAGCCTTTGCTCGCCGACGAAATTCCACAGGAGTGGTTCGTATGAGTGAACATGTTTTGAACGCCCGTCGCCTGCTCTGCCCCTTGCCGGTAATCCGCACTCAGGACAAAGTCAAAACCCTGCTGACCGGTGACGTGTTGACCGTGGAATGCACCGATCCTGGGGTGATGCAGGATATTCCGGCTTGGTGTCGGATTAATGGGCATAAGGTTTTGGACACTCGTACGGGTGATGGGGAGTATGTGATTGTTTTGGAAGTAGGTTGAGTTATTTGATTGGTTGTGTCGCTGTCGCGACGGGCTGATTTGATGTCGGTTTCACGAAAAACGTCCTTGTTTTTCGCCCTTCGGGTGCTAACGCATGCAAATCGACTATCCTGCCGATTTGTCGGCCCGACAGCCGAGTAACTTTTCTTTGTTTGACCAAAGAAAAGTCACCAAAAGAAACACCATCCGGATGCCGCTTTGATCCTGCGCGCCGAAGCTTTCGACGGGGATCGACAGAAGGGGCTTACTGCCCCTCTGTCGATGTGCGGCATCCATGCCGCACCCCTACGGGCTATTCCCGCCAAAAGCTCCGGTGCTCGGCGCGGCATACGGGAGGAAAACCGTCGCGATAGTAAGAAACGGTTTATATAAGAGCATGGGATGCTATGTAGGATCATTTAATCATTTGCCATGCGTTTGAATAATCACCATATTTCATCAGGATACATAGCCTGTACAATTTTGCAACCAATCAAAACCAAAGCTGTAACCAAATGACCGAAAAAGAAATTTTCGCAGAAAATCTTGAAAAATTTGTCCTTGAACTTAAGGATTATGTCAGCGCGGAAGATGGGCAATGGAATGTAAAAGGTTTCGTAGATATATTTAAAAACATATACACCATCTCAGCCGACACCAAGATTGTTTCAAAAATTCTTGAAATTCATTTATTCCCTAAGATTTTGCACTTTGCCCAATCAATTGGTTACAAAGTCGTACTTGCAGAACACCAAAACTATTACCCAGACATTTCGTTTGTAAAAACGGATAATGAATCTATTAAATTTGCGGTCGATTTTAAGACTACCTATAGAAACCCAAAGAAACTGCATTTATGCAACGGGTTTACACTTGGTTCACACGGCGCGTATTTCGAAAATCGTACCAGCACTAAAAATATCCAGTTCCCTTACAGTTCATATTCAGGCCATTTTTGCCTGGGCATTATTTATGATAGAGCTGACGGAGCAACCATTGATGAAACTAAAATTCATCGGATAGACGAATTACAATCCATTGCATCAGTTGTAAAAAACTTTCAGTTCTTTATTGCCGAAAAATGGAAAATCGCCAGCGATAAAGGCGGTAGCGGGAATACTGCGAATATTGGAAGTATCAATAACATTGCCGACATCATCTCAGGTCAAGGCATGTTTTCAAAGTTAGGCGAAAACTGGTTCGATGAATATTGGATGAATTACCGTAAAATCACCATTCAAGATGGGAAAGGAGGTACGAAAAAAATCTCCACATTGCGTGAGTTTGTCGCGTACAAAAACGGCGATATTTCGTTGGTGGTCGATAAAAGGAACGGTGAATAATGAGCACCAAAATATACGTTCCTCCGATAAAATCCCAAGGCATTAAAACCAAACTTGTACCTTGGATAAAAAGCATTGTACCTAACGATTTTGATGGCTTGTGGATTGAGCCTTTCATGGGAACCGGTGCGGTCGCTTTTAATGTCGCTTCGCAACATTCGCTATTAAGCGACACGAATCCTCACCTTATTAATTTTTACTCTAGCGTTGCTTCTGGAGAAATAACTACCGAAGTGGTTAAAGACTATCTGACACGCGAAGGCGCATTGCTTTTAGAAAAAGGTGAAGACCACTATTACTTCATCAGAGACCGATTTAACGCCGAGCACTCACCGCTTGATTTTCTTTTTGTCAATCGGGCAGGTTTTAACGGAATGATCCGTTTCAATAGAAAAGGTGGCTTCAACATTCCGTTTTGCCGTAAACCTCAGCGTTTTGCCCAAGCGTATGTAACAAAAATTGTCAATCAAGTGGATTGGGCGAGTAAAATTATTAAAGCAAAACACCTCTCGTTTAAATGCCAGGATTTCACCAAAACAATTGGTGAGGCTTCATCACAAGACATAATTTATTGCGACCCTCCTTACATCGATAGGCATGTTGATTATTATAACGGCTGGGATGAAAGCCACGAACGCGAGTTATTTAATAAACTTTCCGAGTTTAAAGGCAAATTTATTTTATCGACGTGGCACCATAATGATTACCGAGAAAACGAATATATAAAGAAATTGTGGTCAAAATATAACGTTATTACCCGTGAACACTTCTATCATCTGGGTGGAAAAGAAGAGAATAGAAATCCGGTTGTTGAGGCATTGGTTACAAATTTTCTTAGCGCACCTGTTGATAAAATAATTGAGCGTCCAATTCAATACACTCTTTTTGAACAACCCGCTAAATATGTAACGGCATAATACGACTCTCAAGCCACCCCATTTACGTTGCGTTACGGCAAGTAAGTTAGGTTAAATTTTTTGGTCGCATTCTTCTATAAAGTTAAAGCCATGTAGCTGAGCACTGCTGTTTGTAAACACGCGGTTTTATAGTCAACTAAGTTGGTTGTGTCGCTGTCGCGACGGGTTGATTTAACGTCGGGTCTCGGCCCGACAGCCGAGTGACTTTTCTTTGTTTGGCCAAAGAAAAGTCACCAAAAGAAACGCCACCCGGATGCCGCTTTGATCCTGCGCGCCGAAGCTTTCGACGGGGATCGACAGAAGGGGCTTCCTGCCCCTCTGTCGATGTGCGGCATCCATGCCGCACCCCTACGGGCTATTCCCGCCGAAAGCTCCGGTGCTCGGCGCGGCATACGGGATAAAAACCGTCGCGCTAGCAACAAACGGTTTTACCGAAATCATTTAATCACTATTTAGGCAAAACAATATGTCGGGAACCAATTTCATATTCACCGGAGAAATCATAGAAAGTGGCACGGTAATCGTGCAAGGGGCTTTAGCTGTCTTTGTAACTGAATATGAGATTTCGCTGAGCAAACACATTGCTGGAATGCATCGTGGAAAGAAGCTTATTGTTGCACCGTTTAGTCCCAAAATGTTTTGGAGCCCAGCCTTGGAAAACGGATATCAAATCAACATGCAAGGAAGTTCGCTTGGAGGTTATTCCAATGGTCCTTTAGGTCATCCCGGCGATGGCGAGTTTGAAATTTACACAGTCCTTACGGCCTCCATTTCTGGTAAGTATCGCAAGGAAGGACTAGATATTGAAATTGAAGTAAATACAAGTCGTGGCAGAGAGGTTTGCTACATCGCAAAGGAAACATCGGAAGAAAAACTACAGCCACTAAACGTAAGGGCCAAATTTCTTGTACCCAAGGATAAATTAAAAGAGTTTTTAGGGTTCAATGACAGCAATGGCAAGTATTTTATGGACCAATTTGATGCTATTAACTAACTCTTCGCTGCATTACGCTATCGCCAATGCACCCTACTGGGAATAGTCAACAGGCTTTTGAACATTCATTACTTGCTAAATTCCGGGATGGTTTTGTCCCGTATGCCGCGCCGAGCACCGGAGCTTTTGGACGGAATAGCCCGTAGGGGCGATGCAGGGATGCATCGCGTTGCCGAAGGGGCAACGCGGTAAGTTGCAATCCGTAGGGCGTCAATAGGCGAAGCCGTATTGCGCCGCATGTTGGCATTCGACTATTCGGTGCATTACGCTATCGCTAACGCACCCTACGAGGCTTAAATAAAAGGCTTTGGGGCATGAATTACTTGCCAAATTCTGGGATGGTTTTTCCCGTATGCCGCGCCGAGCACCGGAGCTTTTGAGCGGAACAACGCGGTAAGGTGCAATCCGTAGGGCGTCAATAGGCGAAGCCGTATTGCGCCGAATGTTGATCTTCGATTATTCGGTGCATTACGCTATCGCTAATGCACCCTACGAGGGATAAACAAAACTCTTTGGTTTGCACTAAATTCCGAGCCCAGTAGGGTGGGCACGGCTGTTTGTGCCCACGCAGATTTATGGTTATCGATTTAACACGGTGGGCAAAAAAGCGTTGCCCACCCGACATTTGAATGTCGTATTAAGGTTGATGCCACAAAGTGCATCTAAATTCCGGGATGGTTTTGTCCCGTATGCCGCGCCGAGCACCGGAGCTTTCGGCGGGAACAGCCCGCAGGGGTGCGGCATGGATGCCGCACATCGACAGAGGGGCAGGAAGCCCCTTCTGTCGATCCCCGTCGAAAGCTTCGGCGCGCAGGATCAAAGCGGCATCCGGGTGTCTTTTCTTTTGGGTACTTTTCTTTGGACAAGCAAAGAAAAGTATCTCGGCCGTCGGTCCGAGAACCGACGTTAAATCAAGCCGTCGCGACAGCGACACAAATTAACAGGTTACAACAATGGCAGTAGGACAAATCGACTTCCCCACCATGCATGCCGTCAAAGGCATCAAACTCGGCACCTGCAATGCCGGCATCAAACAAACCGTCCGCGACGATATTTTAGTGCTCGAAATGGCGGACGGTGGCAGTTGCGCGGCGGTGTTTACCCAAAATGCCTTTTGCGCGGCGCCAGTACATATCGCCAAAGCGCACTTATCGCAAAACCCGCGCTGGTTGCTGATCAATTCCGGCAACGCCAATGCCGGTACCGGTAAGCAAGGCCTGCAGGATGCCTTCGCTTGTTGCGCCAATCTGGCCGGCGAAGTCGAGGCCTTGGCACAGCAGGTTTTGCCCTTCTCCACTGGTGTCATCGGCGAACCGCTGCCCGTGGAAAAGCTCACGGCAGCGTTGCCGAGCGCCGTCGCGAATTTGGCCGAAGCGCATTGGGACAAAGCCGCGCGCGCGATCATGACCACCGACACCTTCCCCAAGGGCGCTTCGATCATCATCAATATCGCCGGCCACCCGGTGACGATTACCGGGATTTCAAAGGGAGCCGGCATGATTCAACCCAATATGGCCACCATGCTGGGTTTTGTCGCTACCGATGCCAATATCGAGCAGTCTCTGTTGCAACAATGCTTGTCCGCAGCAGCGGAAAAATCGTTTAATCGTATCACTGTGGATGGTGATACCTCGACTAACGACGCCTGCGTATTACTGGCCAGCGGTAGTAGCTCGGCGCCGGAGATTCTGGCCGACAGCGCGCAATATGCGGCCTTCGCCAAGGCAGTTATGGCGATTTGCAAACGCCTGGCGGAGCTGATTATTCGCGACGGCGAAGGGGCCACCAAGCTGATGCGCATCGTCGTCGAGCAAGCCCGCGACAGTGCCGAGGCGGTGCAAGTCGCCAAAACCATCGCCCATTCGCCCTTGGTGAAAACCGCCTTTTTCGCCAGCGACCCTAACTGGGGGCGAATTTTAGCGGCGGTTGGTCGGGCCGGGGTCGAAAACATGGACCTGGATAAAATCGAAATTTATCTGGGTACCGTGTGCATCGTCGAAAACGGCGGCCGAGCCCGCTCTTACACCGAGCAAGATGGCCAACGTGTGATGAATCAGGAGGAAATCGTCGTCACGGTCAGACTGGGACGAGGCACAGCTAGCGAGGAAGTGTTGACCTGCGATTTTTCCTACGATTACGTCAAAATCAACGCCGAATACCGTACCTAAGCCGCTAAAACCATGTCCACCCATAACCAGCGTCTGCATGTCGCGGTCGGCGTAATCCGCGACGGCGACGGCAAGATTTTGATTACCCAGCGTGCCAAACACGCGCATCAAGGCGGATTGTGGGAATTTCCGGGCGGCAAACTGGAAACAGATGAACCGGTACAGCAAGCACTAGCCCGTGAGCTGGCGGAAGAAGTTGGTATTCAGGTAGAAACCGCAACACCGCTGATCAAAATCAACCACGATTATGGCGACAGGCATGTGTTGCTGGATGTTTGGAATGTCAGCGCCTTTGCCGGCCAAGCCAGAGGCTGCGAAGGTCAGGCGATGCGCTGGGTTGATGCCGGGCAACTACAGGAGTTTACCTTTCCGGCCGCCAACATCCCCATCATCGCCGCCGCGCAACTTCCGCATTATTACGCCATCCTGGAAGGCCGCAGCGCGACGGAAGCGCTAGACAATTGCCAACGGATTTTGGCAAACGGTGTCAAGCTGCTGCAATTTCGCGTCAAGTCTTTACCTATTGCCGATTTGCAAACTGTCTTCGAGCAGGTTTCTCAGCTTTGCCGGCAGCAACAGGTTAGCTTGCTGGTCAACGCCGATTTGCCTGTCGATACGGTTCATGCGCAAGGCCTGCACCTGAGCAGCCGCGCCTTGCTGGCCTGTCATGAACGGCCAAACGGCTATCGCTGGGTAGCGGCATCGTGTCATAACCTTGAGGAACTGAAACACGCAGAAGCGCTGGGCCTGGACTTTGCGGTTTTAGCGCCCATCCAAGCGACCGCATCCCATCCGGACGCCACGCCGCTAGGCTGGCAGGCTTTGAGCGAACTGCTCGAGCACATCAATTTACCGGTGTTTGCCTTGGGGGGTTTGGGGAAGCACGATCTGAATCGCGCCCTTGCCGCCGGCGCTCAGGGGATAGCCGGCATCAGCACCTTTTTAGCGGCAGATTAGCCGGATAAATTCCGGCTTAGTAGGATTCGAAATCCGAATTTTCGCCGTCTTCGTCAAGCAGCGGCGGGCCGGGGATTTTATGGGCTTCGGTAGCCCAATCGCCTAAATCGATTAATTTGCAACGTTCCGAGCAGAACGGCTTGAATGGTTCGGCGGCTATCCAGGCTACCGGCTTTCGGCATGTGGGACATGCCACCATAGTCGGAGTATTCGTGTTCATCAGAACATGCAGCGGGTCAAAGAAAATTCAATATCGTCCAACGTCTGGCTGGGCCGGTTTTCGTCCACCGATGGATTCATAAACCGGATGCTGAACCGATGCTTGCCACCGCTGATTTCGGCAAAACACGGGGTGTCAGCCGCTAAGCCAACTCGAAGCAATTGCACCGGATGATTTTTATTGTCCAGCGCTAACTGGAAAAATCCGGCCTTGGCAAGCTCCTGCGTGGGCACGCTGCTTTGCCGAATAAAACCCAGGATCAAATCGATCGCTACCCGAATGTCCACGAAAGGCTGGGTCCAGCGTTCCAGGTCTTTTTGCTGCTCGGCCTCATGCTGCTCCAGCCAGTAATGAAAGGCCGGCAAATCAAAGGAACAGCTGCCACCGGGGATGGAGTTGCGCTGCGAGATACTTTGAAACAAATCGCTTTCCATCACGCTGATGCCGATTTTGCCGTTGGCGCTATACAAATTACGGCTGGCTTGATTCAGCTCAAGCAGTATTTCCTGCAATTTTTCATCATCGACGCCATGGCTATGCGCCAGTTGATTCAGTACTTTGGTGTGTCTATCCAGCTCTTTGATCAACTCGGATTTCAAGTCGCTTCGGCTGAAGATCATCAAGATGTCGAGTAAAACCGAAATGGCGGCGCGTTTATCGAAAACCGAAGCGCCCAACATGAAGTGACTGAGCTGTTGAAAGAGTTGCTCCAAGCGCATAAACACCCGAATTCGTTCATTGAGAGGGAATTCGTAGATAGTTTGTGTATTCAAGCCTATTGTGTCCTGACGGTGGCTAATAAAGTGTAGGAATTGTGCAGTCTTTTAACCTGTTCTGCAAGTTGCTCCGGGCCGGCGATATTCTTGATGACATCGTCCGCTTTGCTTAAACGTTCTGGCCGCGACATCTGACTGTCGATGATGGCTTGCACTTGCTGGCGAGTGAGTTTATCGCGCGCGGTAACCCGGGCTATTTGCAAATCCACCGGGCAATCGATCAATAAAACCCGATCCACGACATAAGGATTTTTCGACTCCAGCAGCAGCGGCACGGCAATAATGCAATAGTCGGCGGTTAACTCGCGGACATCCTCCGCGATCTTCCCGTACACCAAGGGATGCATGATGCCATCCAATTCACGCTTTTTGTCCGCATCAGTGAATACCGCATCGCGCAGTCTGGCGCGATTCAGGCTACCGTCCTGGTTAAGCATCTGTTGCCCAAAAGATCTAGCGATCATCGACAGAGCAGGCTGCCCCGGCTCGACCAACTGTCGGGCAATCAGATCTGCGTCGACAATGGGAACGCCAAATTCGGCAAACAACCGGCAAACCGTGGATTTACCGCTGCCTATGCCGCCCGTCAGACCAATCTTCAGCATCGCCTACAAACCGGCAGTATGCAGATATAAGGCATTCAGCTCCGGCCCGAACAACATTGCCAACCAGCCGGCCATGGCCAGATAAGGCCCGAAGGGTATCGGTTTGCCGGCATCGCGTTTGCCGAATACGATCATCGCGATACCGATGACCGCACCCACCAAAGATGACAGAAGAATGATCAGCGGCAGATATTGCCAGCCCAGCCAGGCCCCGAATAGTGCCAGCAGCTTGAAATCGCCGTAGCCCATCCCTTCCTTGCCGGTCAGCAATTTAAAAAGTTGATAAACGCTCCACAGGCTCAAATAGCCTGCCACCGCGCCGATGATCGCGTCGTGGCTATTCGTGTATATATCAAACAGGCTTAACAACAGGCCCAGCCACAGCATCGGCAGCGTGATCGAATCCGGTAATAATTGCTGATCGATGTCGATAAAACTCAATGCGATCAAACACCAAGTCAGAGGTAATGCAAACGCTAAAGCCCAACCGTAACCGAAATGCCAAGCCACCACGGCCGAACATAAACCGGTAAACGCTTCGATAAGCGGGTAACGGATGGCGATTTTCACCCCACAATGTGCGCATTTGCCGCCCAACAACAGGTAACTGATGACCGGAATGTTTTGATAGGCTTTGATTTCGGTTTTGCACGACGGGCAATGCGAGGCCGGCAACATCAGGTTGAACACTTCGCTTGCTTCATCCTGCGGGAGCTGCAAATATTCCCGGCATTCGCGCCGCCAACCCGTCTGCATCATGACCGGCAAACGGTAGATAACCACGTTTAGGAAGCTGCCGACCAGAAGGCCCAGCACGCAAACGACGCTGATCAGAAACAGCGGATAGTGTTGTAGAGTGGCAAAAACCATGGGGAAGAGAGAATATCCGTAATTCGGCCCCGGCGCTCGGCCCAACGATGGCAAGCAGCCGGGGAATAACAAAAACTAAATAGCCGCGCCCAACTTGAAGATAGGCAGATACATCGCGACGATCAAGCCGCCGACCAGGATACCCAGGATCACCATGATGATAGGCTCCATCAAACTGCTCAAGTTATCGACCAGGTTATCGACCTCCTCTTCGTAAAAATCGGCTACTTTGTCCAGCATCGCATCAATGGAACCGGACTCCTCGCCAATCGCGACCATTTGCACCACCATATTCGGAAACATGCCGGTGGTCTCCAAAGCAAACTTCAATTGCTGGCCGGTGGAAACGTCGTCGCGCACAGCCATCACCGCTTCGTAAAATAAAATATTGCCGCAAGCCCCTGCCACCGAAACCAGTGCTTCAACCAAGGGTACGCCAGCCGCAGACATCGTTGACAGCGTTCTCGCAAAACGAGCGATGGCCGATTTTTCCAGAATCATCCCGACAACCGGGATTTTCAGCAAAGTTTTATCGAGAAAATGGTTAAACGCCTTCGAGCGCTTTTTAAAATAATTGAACACGTAAGCGGTAATGGCGATCACGCCAATCACCGCCCACCACCATTCCTGCACCCACGCCGACAGCTCAATAACAAATTGGGTAAATGCCGGTAGGTCGGCGCCAAAGCCTTTAAACAAATCCTCAAACACCGGCACCACGAAAATCAGCAAAATCGCGGTGACGATAAACGCGACGACCAACACTGCAATCGGGTAGGTCAATGCTTTTTTAACCTTCTTTTTGATCGATTCGGTTTTTTCTTTGTAGGTGGCAATCTTGTCGAGCAAAGTTTCCAATACCCCGGCATGTTCGCCGGCTTCGACCAAATTGCAGAACAGCGCATCAAAATACAGTGGCTTACGGTTTAAGGCCTGGGCCAGGGTATCGCCACCTTCCACATCGGCTTTTATCGATAACAGCAACTCCGACATACTGGCGTTGTCGTGTCCCTTGCCGATAATATCGAACGATTGCACCAAAGGCACACCAGCGGCCAGCATAGTCGCCAACTGCCTGGCGAACACCGCGATGTCGCCGGGCGTGATTTTCTGCACTCTGGCACCGAACAAGGGCTTGGACTTGGCTTTGATACCGATGACCCGAATGCCCATCCGCCTTAATTCGGTGCGCGCAATGACCTCGCTCTTGGCGCTGATGGTACCTTTGGTTTTCTTGTTTTGCCTATCGAAACCGTCCCAATTGAACTCGATTTGTTCGTCTTGCTTTGCCATGATTATTCCTTGGTGACCCGGTCAATTTCTTGCAGCGAAGTGACGCCTTGCTTAATTTTTAACAGCCCCGACATTCTTAAATCGTTGATTCCTTCACTTTTCGACAATTCCGCCATTTGCATGGAATTACCGCCGTTCAAAATCAGCGCACGCATTTTTTCAGTGATAGGCATTACCTGGTAGATCCCTACCCTGCCCTTGTAACCGTTATTGCAATGTTCACAACCCACTGGACCGTAGACTTTAAACGTACCGATTTCCTCCTGCTTAAACCCGGCCGACAGCAAGGTGCTTTCCGGATAATCAACTTCTTGCTTGCAATGCTCGCATAAGCGCCGCGCCAGCCGTTGTGCCATGATCAAAATCACCGCCGAAACAATATTGAACGGTTCTATGCCCATTTGCACCAAACGGTTGATGGTTTGCGGCGCATCATTGGTATGCAACGTAGACAACACCATGTGACCGGTTTGCGCCGCCTTGACCGCGATACTGGCGGTTTCCAGGTCGCGAATCTCGCCAACCATGATGATATCCGGGTCTTGCCGCAAAAATGCCCGTAGCGCTTCGGCAAAGGTCAGGCCGGCCTTGGGATTGACATTGACTTGGTTGATGCCTTCCACGGTGATCTCTACGGGATCTTCGGCGGTGGAAATATTGGTTTCGATGCTGTTCAGAATATTCAGCCCGGTATACAGCGATACTGTTTTACCGCTACCGGTCGGCCCGGTGACCAGCACCATACCGTAAGGCTTGTGGATCGCCTCCAGAAAATTTTTCTGCTGGTCGGGTTCGAAGCCGAGTTTCTCGATACCAATTTGCGCGCTGGTCGGATCGAGAATCCGCATTACCACTTTTTCACCGAACAACGTCGGGCAGGTGTTTACCCGAAAATCGATGGCCCGGTTCTTGGAAATCTGCATCTTGATCCGGCCGTCCTGCGGCACCCGCCGTTCGGCAATGTCCATTTTCGACATGACTTTCAGCCGGGAAATAATCCGGTTGGCAATGCCCACCGGCGGACTGGCCACCTCCGATAAAATACCGTCGGCCCGAAAACGGATACGGAATTTCTTCTCGAAAGGCTCCAGGTGTATGTCCGACACCCCGCGTTTGATCGAGTCCAGCAGGATTTTATTTACAAAACGGACGATAGGCGCGTCATCAATATCCGAGCCTATTGCTTCGTCGGCCGGTTTGCTGTCGTCGCCTGCGGAAATATCGATATTGTCCAGATCGTCGTCCAACAGATCCTTCATCGACGTATCGGCAGCCTCCAGCGCCGTGTCTATCATGCGGATCAGCTTGTCTTCTTCAACCAGAATATTTTCGGTATTGTGCCGGGTATGAAACTTGATCTCGTCCAGCGCCTGAAAATTGGTCGGATCGGCGGTGGCGACAAACAAGCGGTTGCCGCGCTTGAATAAAGGTAAGGCATGATGCTGGCGAATCAATTTCTCGCTGACTAGTTTGATCGGCAAGAATGAAGGGTCTATGGCATCCAGATCGAAAAACGGCACACCAAACTCCGCCGAAGCCAGCGTAGCCACGGTTTTGCTGTCCGCATACTTATGTTCCACCAAATAGCTGATAAACGCTTGTTTACGCTTCTGCGCCTCCTGCAAACAGGTCGCCGCCGATTCCTCGGTCAACAAACCTTTTTGAATCAGGCATTTGACCAAGCCGCTGAAATGGATGTTAGTGGGTGCTGTCGCCATGAAAAAAAGTCTGGATTGGTTTTACTGCAACTAAGTGCTGCAACTATAGATGAAGTAAGGATTTTATCCAAACTCATCAAGCCATGCCCAGGACTTTGACATGGTTATATTGGCATGCCGCCAAGCGCTGTTTTTAAGCTGGCGATCATTTGGAACGGCCGGCGGTGCCAAGAACAGCACCGCCGACGAATGGGACAAGAATCAGATTTCGTGATAAATCGCAGCACCTTCTTCCAGGAACTGCTTGGATTTTTCTTCCATACCAATTTTCAAGGCCTCGGCTTCTTCCAGACCTTTTTGCTCGGCGTAATTGCGCACGTCCTGGGTGATTTTCATCGAGCAGAAATGCGGACCACACATCGAGCAAAAATGCGCCACTTTTGCGGAATCTTTCGGCAGGGTTTCATCATGGAAAGAGCGGGCTTTCTCGGGATCGAGCGCCAGATTGAACTGGTCTTCCCAACGAAATTCAAAGCGCGCTTTAGACATGGCGTTGTCGCGAATCTGCGCACCGGGATGCCCTTTGGCCAAGTCGGCGGCATGCGCAGCGATTTTGTAGGTCACAATACCTTCGCGCACATCCTGCTTATTGGGCAGACCCAAGTGTTCCTTCTGAGTCACGTAGCACAGCATCGCACAGCCATACCAACCGATGTTGGCGGCACCAATCGCCGAAGTAATGTGGTCATAGCCGGGGGCAATGTCGGTGGTCAATGGACCCAGGGTGTAGAACGGCGCTTCGTAACAATCTTCCAATTGCTTGTCCATGTTAACCTTGATCATTTGCAACGGCACATGTCCGGGGCCTTCGATCATGGTTTGTACGTCATGTTTCCAGGCGATTTGCGTGAGTTCTCCCAGGGTTTCCAGTTCGCCGAATTGCGCTTCGTCGTTGGCGTCGTAAATCGAGCCCGGACGCAGACCGTCGCCCAACGAGAACGACACGTCGTAGGCTTTCATGATTTCGCAGATTTCCTCAAAGTTGGTGTAAAGGAAACTTTCGGTATGGTGAGCTAGACACCATTTGGCCATGATGGAGCCGCCACGCGAAACGATGCCGGTCAGGCGTTTGGCGGTTAACGGTACGTGATGCAGACGCACGCCGGCATGGATGGTGAAGTAATCCACGCCCTGCTCAGCTTGTTCAATCAGCGTGTCGCGGAAGATTTCCCAAGTTAATTCCTCGGCTTTACCATCGACTTTTTCCAGGGCTTGGTAAATCGGCACCGTGCCAATAGGTACCGGCGAATTGCGCAGTATCCATTCGCGGGTTTCGTGGATGTTTTTGCCGGTGGATAAATCCATGATGGTATCAGCGCCCCAGCGGATGCCCCACAGCATTTTCTCGACCTCTTCTTCGATAGAAGACGTCACGGCAGAGTTACCTAGGTTACCGTTGATCTTGACCAGAAAGTTGCGGCCGATAATCATCGGCTCCAATTCGGGATGGTTGATGTTGGCAGGTATAATCGCACGGCCTCTGGCAACTTCAGAACGGACAAATTCTGGCGTGATAAACGACTGAATGTTCGCGCCATAGGAAAAACCGGGGTGCTGACCTTGGTAACGATCACGCATTGCTTCGAGATTTTGGTTTTCGCGGATGGCGATGTATTCCATTTCCGGGGTAATGATGCCTTTGCGGGCGTAATGCATCTGGCTGACATTGTGACCGGACTTGGCGCGGCGCGGGTTTCGGGTCAATTCGAAACGCAGGTGCGCGGTTTTCGGGTCGTGTAAGCGCTCGTGACCATACTTTGAGGTCGGACCTTTCAATAATTCTGTGTCGCCGCGCTCCGCAATCCAGTTACCACGAATCGAACCCAAGCCTTTATGTAAATTCACATCCACATTAGGATCGGTGTAAACCCCGGAGGTATCGTAAACATAAATCGGTGGATTTTTTTCCGCACCGAAGTGCGCCGGCGTGTCCGACATGCTGATCTTACGCATCGGCACTTGAATATCCGCGCGACTGCCCTGGATATAAATTTTCTCGGAAGCGGGGTAGGAATCGATTCTTACACTACTACCGGTATCGGTAGTAATCTCATTGCGGACAGCGCTCATGCTTATCTCCAAAATCTCAATAAATCGCAAGCGCAGGGAAGATAGGGCTTTCCTACGCCGGTGTTAACCGGTTCAGGTTCGAAGGGTTTTTCTCAGCTTTCCGGGCTTGCATACAGCGGAAAGCACCCCTAGCCTTTCAGGTGACTTGCTAAGTTAAATGATAATCGAGCCAATTGCAAGCGCAGCGCCAAGCTCCCAAGGCGCAAAAAGCTTATAAAACAATGGGCTTTAAAGCCTATCAATCCCTCCCGGCGCTCTTGCTATCATAAGCATTCACAGCCAAACCCGAGCATATGCCGCCGCAGCAATCAACGCACTAAAAAACAGGAGAAAACATGGCATCCCAAAAAAAGCAAAGCAAACGCCTGCTGAACGACATAGAGGACTCAGTAAATCAGTTAGTATTTTTGACCAGCGATTTGAGTTTGCTTGCAGACACAAACAAACTGGCGCTAAACCTAAAAACAAACATCGAGACATTAAACCAACAATTAGCCGGCTTAAAAAAGGCAGAATTTAACGCCACCCTGGCAGAATCGGAGATACTGGAGATATTGGACGAACTAATCGATAGCGATCCGATCAGCACACTGGAACAACGACTGTTTGCAGCTCATGCTGATCAAGAATCGGGCGAAGTAGGTGAGTTTTTCCAACAGTTGCTCGATAAAATCGAAAAACTGTATTCGCCGCTACTGTCGTCCATCCAGCAACTAACTGCGATGCCGGATAAGCTGTAAACGCTCAGTGACTACGTTGCACCGAGAAGCGCGCTAACTCTTCAAGAGCCTGTTTGTAATCGGAATCAGGCAGGCATTGTAGTGCGGCAATCGCCTTTGCAGCGGCCCTGTCCGCACATTGCTCTGTGTATTCTATGGCATTGGTGGCCTTAACTACTTCATAGACATCGTTAAACGCCTCGCGCGAACCTTGCCGGATCGCATCGACCACAATTTTAGCCTGCTGCTCGTTCCCGTGCTGGATGGCATAGATCAACGGCAAGGTAGGCTTACCTTCAGCCAGGTCGTCACCCAAGTTTTTACCCAGTTCTTCGCTATTGGCTTTGTAATCCAATGCATCGTCTATCAACTGAAACGCCACGCCCAATTGCTGACCATAAACCGCCAACGCTTCTTCCGTAGCCGGGTCTGTCGCAGAAACGACTGCCGCCAAGCGCGTGGCGGTACTGAACAAAATGGCGGTTTTGCGAGCAATAACTTCCAAATACCGGGCTTCGCTGGTCTCCGGATTGTTGCAATTTAACAATTGCAACACCTCACCCTCGGCAATCGCGGTAGTGGTTTTGGACATAATGGCCATCACCCGCATATTATCGGTACGAACCATCATTTCGAAGGCACTGGAGTACAAATAATCACCTACAAGCACGCTAGCCGCGTTGCCCCACACCGCATTCGCCGACTCCTTGCCGCGCCTCAGAGCCGATTCGTCGACAACATCGTCGTGCAACAACGTCGCGGTATGGATGAATTCGATCACTGCTGCCAAAATCAGATGATGGTCATCAACCTTGCCCAAGGCTTTTGCCGCCAACAGCAACAGCATCGGTCGTAATCTTTTTCCGCCATTACCGATTATGTAATGCCCAATTTGATTAATCAGCACAACATCGGAACTCAGTTCCTCTAAAATCAACCGGTCGACGGCTTGAGTTTCCGCACTGGTTAAATTTTTGATGGAATCGAAGTCTATAGTGACTGACGCTGGCGTTGAAACTTTAGCTATCATGTGATGTTGTGAACTTGTCGCTCGTTAGCGTATAACGTGAATAACCGGTCATGCTATGAAGAATACTGATTAGTGTCAATAGTACTCCCCGCATAGACCTGTTAGACCGCAGGTTTCTTCTGGAATTTTAGTTTGACTGTGGCTTAAATAAAAAATATAATCCTCTGTTCACTATTAACAGATTATGCTTGATGGAGCTTACGCTGATGTATGCGGTAATTCAAACAGGTGGTAAACAGTATCGGGTCGCAGAGGGTACTACCTTAAAAATAGAAAAACTTGAGTTGGGCGCAGGCGACAGCGTAGAGTTCGACAAAGTACTGATGGTCCAATCCGGCGACTCCGTAAAAGTAGGCCAGCCATTTGTCGAAGGCGGCAAAGTGACTGCAACTGTGGTTTCCCAAGGCAGACACAAAAAAGTCAGAATCATTAAATTCAGAAGACGTAAGCACCACATGAAACAAATGGGGCACCGTCAATACTACACAGAAATCCAGATTACTGGCATTTCTGCTTAATATAACGAGGATAAAAAATGGCTCATAAGAAGGCAGGCGGTAGTACTCGTAACGGCCGCGATTCACAAGCGCAGCGCTTGGGCGTCAAACGTTTCGGTGGTCAAGTCGTAAAAGCAGGCAACATCCTGGTTCGCCAACGCGGCACCCAGTTTCACCCTGGCACCAACGTCGGCATCGGCAAAGACCACACCTTGTTTGCAACCGTCGATGGCAAAGTGGTATTTGAAGAAAAAGGTCCTAAAAACCGCAAATACGTCAGCATTGCAGCAGCGTAAGTTTCTTTGGCTGTGCTGAGTGGCACAACTAAAAATAAAAGCCTCGTTTTCAGCGGGGCTTTTTTGTTTATACCGGTAGATTATGAGATTTGTTGACGAAGCGGAAATCCGCGTAGAAGCAGGCGACGGCGGCAATGGCAAGGCCTCATTTCGCCGCGAGAAATATATTCCCTTGGGCGGCCCGGACGGTGGTGACGGCGGTGACGGCGGTAGCGTTTACTTGGTCGCTACCGAAAACGCCAACACGCTAGTGGATTTTCGCTATCACTCGACACATCGCGCCCAACGCGGACAAAACGGCGGCAGCCGCGATTGCACCGGCAAGAAAGGCGACGACTGCTTCGTCCCGGTCCCACCCGGCACCATCGTTTACGAAGCCGACACGGGCGAAAAAATCGGCGATCTAACCAAACCCGGTCAGCAGCTATTAGTCGCCAAAGGTGGCTTCCACGGCCTCGGCAACACCCGCTTCAAGAGCAGCGTCAATCGCGCGCCCCAACAAACCAGCAAAGGCTCTGCAGGCGAGCACCGGATGTTGCGCCTGGAATTAATGGTCATCGCCGATGTTGGCTTGCTAGGCATGCCCAATGCCGGCAAATCCAGCCTGATTCGCACCGTCTCTTCCGCACGCCCCAAAGTCGCGGACTACCCATTCACAACCTTACACCCCAACCTGGGTGTCGTGCGTGTCGATGATTTACGCAGCTTCGTCATCGCCGATATCCCCGGCGTCATCGAAGGCGCCGCAGAAGGAGCGGGCCTTGGCTTGCAATTTTTAAAACATCTGTCCAGAACCGGCTTGTTGTTGCACATCGTAGACATTGCCCCCTACGAAAGCGACGAAACACCCGTCAGCGCCGCGCGTAAAATCATCCACGAAGTGGAAAAATGGAGCGACGATCTATCCAGCAAACCGCGCTGGCTGGTATTAAATAAGATCGACAATGTGCCTGACGACGAAGTCGAGCAACATTGCCAAGCCATCGTCGAAGAGCTCGATTGGACCGGCCCGGTATTCCTGATTTCCGCGTTAAAAAATCAAGGCACCCAAGCACTGATGTACGCCATCATGGACTTTCTCGACCAACAAAAGGCCGAGCAGGATCAGCAAGCACAGGAGCCGCGCCATGAGCCGTTCTGAGTTTTCGCAAGCCCAGCGCGTTGTCGTCAAAATCGGCAGCTCGTTGCTGACCGACGGCGGGCGCGGCCTCAATAAACAGGCCATCGCCGGCTGGGTCGCGCAAATGGCCGCCCTCAAACGCCAAGGCGTCGACGTGGTATTGGTATCGTCCGGCTCCGTTGCGGAAGGCATGTCCCGCTTAAAGCTAAAAACCCGCCCGAAAACTCTGCATGAATTGCAAGCCGCCGCATCAGTAGGGCAAATGGGCTTGGTCAGACGCTTTGAAGATGAATTTCAAATACACGGTCTGCTGGCCGCGCAAGTATTGCTGACCCATGACGACCTTTCAGACCGCCAGCGCTACCTGAATGCCCGCAGTACTTTACTCACACTGCTGGATTTCGGTGTCGTGCCGGTCATCAATGAGAACGATGCCGTCGCTACTGAAGAAATCCGCTTCGGCGACAACGATACCTTGGGCGCGTTGGTTGCCAATCTGGTAGAAGCCGATTTGTTGATCATTCTTACCGACCAAACCGGCTTATTCGACGCCAACCCTAGCTTGAATCCAAACGCTAGGCTGATTTCCAGTATTAGCGTTAACGAAAGCCTGCTTGACGACGTTGCCGGCGGCAGCATCAGCGGCCTGGGACGTGGCGGCATGTACACCAAAGTCCGGGCCGCCAGGCTGGCCGCGCGCTCTGGCGCAGCGACAGTGATCGTGTCCGGCAAAATTGACAACGTCATCCACGCGGTATTCGACGGCAATGACTTAGGTACTTATTTAATACCCAACATTGCACCACTGGCGGCGCGCAAACAATGGCTGGCCGGACAACTGCAGTTGAAAGGCAGCGTGGTATTGGACGATGGCGCGGTAAAAATCCTGAAAGATGCAGGCAAAAGCCTACTCGCGGTCGGCGTTAAAAGCGTACAAGGTTCGTTTAAACGTGGGGACCTGGTCTCTTGCCTGGATTTGCAAGGCACTGAAATCGCCCGCGGCTTAATCAATTACGGTGCGGACGACGCCAATAAAATCGCCGGCAAACCTAGCAGCGAATTCGAAAGTTTGCTGGGCTACGCCGACGAAGACGAACTTATCCATCGCGATAATTTAGTGTTGGTCTAAGGCTAGACGACTTCGCTACTAGCCAAGTCGTCTACCATCAATCTCAGGTATTCTGGATGACTATATTTGGAAACCTGCCACTGTAATCCCGCGCACGCATCGCCAGCTTGGCGGCCATTTTCCGGGCAATCGCTTTGTAGATTTGCGCCGGCCGGCCATCCGGATCGGCCACCACTGTAGGCCTGCCGCTGTCGGCATACTCGCGGATGTGAATATCCAGCGGTAAAGAGCCCAACAAATCCAGCTTATTCTTGATTGCCATCGCTACGCCGCCGCCTTGGCCGAAAATCGCTTCTTCATGCCCGCAGTTACTGCAAATATGCACACTCATATTTTCCACTAGCCCCAATATCGGCACATTGACCTTTTCGAACATCCCCAAGCCGCGTTGCGCATCGATTAGCGCAATATCCTGTGGCGTGGTAACAATCACCGCACCGCTGACCGGAATCTGTTGCGCCAGCGTCAGCTGAATATCACCCGTGCCGGGCGGCAAATCGATGATCAAGTAATCCACATCGTGCCATTGGGTTTGATTCAGTAATTGCTGCAAAGCACCAGTAACCATGGGGCCACGCCAGATCATCGGTTGGTCAGGGTCGATCAAATAACCGATCGAAATAGTCTGCACGCCGAACGAGATTTTCGGCAACATGCTTTTGCCATCCGGACTGTCGAGCTTACCGGACAAGCCCAACATGGTCGGAATGCTAGGGCCGTAAATATCCGCATCCAGAATACCGACATTGGCGCCTTCCGCCGCCAAGGCCAGAGCTAGATTCACGGAAGTGGTGGACTTGCCCACCCCACCCTTGCCGGAGGCCACCGCAATAATATTTTTCACATTCGGCAAAGGCTTTAACGCTTTTTGTACCGAATGCGAAACGATATTGAAACTGACCGACACATCTAGTTTGCCCACACCAGGCAAAGTTTGCAGCCGCTGTGTTACCGCCGCCTTCAGTTCTTCAAGATAACTTTTAGCGGGGTAACCCAACTCGATAACGATGCTGACATCATTGCCATCCACACTGATTTTCTTAACGGATTTTGCCGACACCAAATCGGTTTCCACATTTGGATCGATAAAGTGTTTAAGTAAATTTTCGACAGCCGTTTTGTCAATGCTCGCCATGCGGAACTCCGAAGTAAGGGGAAATAATAACCAAGTAAAATAGTGCGAATATGATAACACCTTAACAGGATGCCATTAAATCCGCGCCATTGTTAAAAAATAGTTTTCTCTTTAAGAATAATGCTTTATCGTAATGACTTAACTATTAGCCTTAATAGTTAATTCTTAATTAGGACTTAATGCCGCCTTAATCTGATTTTAATTTGGATCGCTTACCTTCAACCATCCGCTCCGTCACTACATGCGCCTATCATAAACATGTCAGCAGTCATTCAAAACCGTACTGTTTCACCGATACCGCTAGTCTTCGTTGTAGCAGTAGTCAGCGCCCTGCTTAGCGGCTGTCAAAGCATACCGTTGTTTTCCGACAACCAGCCGGAACACATCGTCTGGAACTCCAAACCGGACAGTATTGCCAGTCATGAGTTTAACCTGAGCAGCGGCCAAGGCATGGTCGGCACGCTAGCCAGTATCAGCAGCCGCGAAAACGATACGCTGTCCGACATCGGCCGTCATTACGGCTTGGGTTACAACGACATTACCATCGCCAATGCCAATCTTGATCCTTGGACCTTGCCTGCCGAGCAAACCGTGTTGCTGCCATTGCGTTTCGTACTCCCAGACGCCCCACGCAAAGGCATCGTGTTGAATCTGGCCAATATGCGCATGTTCTATTACCCCAAAAATCAAGCCAATACAGTACTGACTTATCCGGTCGGCATTGGCCGCCAAGGCTGGAACACGCCGTTAGGACAAACCCAAATTGTCGCAAAAAAGGCCAATCCGGACTGGACGGTGCCGGAATCGATTCACCGCGAACATCAGGCATTGGGCGACCCACTGCCGAAAGTGATACGTTCCGGCCCGGACAATCCCTTGGGCAGCTACGCCATGCCCTTGGGTTTCAGCGGCTATTTGATCCACGGCACCAACAAGCCTTACGGGATTGGCTTACAAGTCAGTCATGGCTGCGTACAGCTATATCCTGAAGATATAGAAGTCCTATTCAACAAAGTAGAAGTCGGCACCCCGGTTCGCATCGTCCACCAGCCGTACATGGCAACCTGGCAAGATGACATGCTTTATCTGGAAGCTCATCGCCCCTTAGACAAATGGGAAAAACAACAAAAACAGCTGCAAAAAGATATTCGGAAAAAACTGCAACAACTGGCAAGCGAAAAGCAAGCAACGGTTGATTGGAGCAAAGTCGAGCGCATCTTGCAACGTGCCGACGGCGTCCCCACTCCCGTATTGCCGGACAGTGCGGATCTACCCGAATTAACAGCCGATGCAGTGCAACTTGCCCATCCCGAGCAATTCTACGGCCAACCGGTTATCAATGAATTGAGCGACAGCGACTGGTCGATTCTGGCCGCCAGCTTCGAAAATGAGACCGACGCCCAAAAGCTGGCAGCCATGCTCAATCACCAAGGACCGCCGATTCCTGCCCGAAAAATTGCCAAAGATGGCGGCTTTCAAGTGGTAGCCGGACCGTTTAAGAATAAGAAAGAAGCCAAAACCGTAGCGCAACGCATCAAGCTGAATTTCGACATGGACGTTAAAGCCATCGATCCGAAACAGGCTGCAAGAAACTAAGTGCGGCCAGGACTTATTCCCGGCCCTGCAAAGACTGCCGCAACAAGACTGAAGCCTGCTCGGCCGGCACGGGTTTGCTGAAAAAATACCCTTGTCCGTAATTGCACTGCTGTCCGCCCAAAAAATCCAACTGACTCTGGTCTTCGACGCCTTCGGCCACCAGCTCCAGTTTCAGCTGGCCCGCCATGGCCGAAATAGCCGACACAATCGCTCTATCGTTGGCATCGGTGCAAATATCCTTCACGAACGACTTATCGATTTTTAAGGTATCGAGCGGAAATCGCTTCAAATAACTGAGCGAAGAATAACCGGTACCGAAGTCATCCACCGAAATCCGCACTCCCAGCTGCTTGATCTGATTCAGCGTGTCCAGCGTCGTATCCAGCTTATGCATCAAGATGCTTTCGGTAATCTCTAACTCCAACAACTCCGGCGAAAGTTCGGTTTCTTTCAGCACATCCAACACCACATCCAGCAGCTGACGCTGATCTTGGAAACGGTGAAACTGCCGTCCAGACAAATTGACCGCAATTCGAATCGGCATACCGGCCAACTGCCAGGCCCGTGCCTGTTTGCATGCAGTTCGCAATACCCAAGCCCCAATTGGCACGATCAGCCCGGTTTCTTCAGCCAAGCCGATAAATTGATCCGGCATGACGATACCCAAGGCGTGATTGTGCCAACGAATCAAGGCCTCCATACCAATGATGCAACCGTTATCGATTTTCACCTGCGGCTGATAATGCAATACCAGCTCCTCCAACTCCAAGGCCTGACGCAAATGATGCTCCAGCTTCAGATAATGCTGAGCCGCACTGTTCATTTCCGGGGTAAAAAACTGATAATTATTTTTGCCCAGTTTTTTGGCGTGATACAAAGCAGAATCGGCCTGCGCCAGCAATTCGTCGAACGAAAGCGAATTATCCGGATAAATACTGATACCGATACTGGCCCGGGAATAGATTTGATGCTGTTGAACCTGTAAAGGCTCGTTCAAGGCATGTAATATTTTGATGGCCACTTTGGCGGCATCCAGACTATCTGCAATATTGGGCAGCATAATAATAAACTCATCCCCGCCCATCCTGGAGGGCGTATCGCCTTCCCTCAAACAACCGGAAATTCGCTTGGCAACAGCTCTGAGTAATTCATCACCCACGGCATGCCCAAAGGTATCGTTGATCGCCTTGAAATTATCCAGATCGAGAAATAGAAACGCGATAATGCCTTGCCTGCGCTGCGCTTGCGTAATGAACTGCAAGGCTCTATCGGTTAACAAAGTCCGGTTCGGCAACTCGGTAAGCGCATCGAAATGGGCAATATAATCCAGGCGTTGCCGTGCGCGTTTCACTTCCTCAATTTCCCGGGCGTTATCGATTACCAAGGACAACGAATGCGCAAAACTCAACGCCAACTCTTCATCGTTCTTGGTAAATAGCTCACCACTGTATTTATCGCTGAGATAGATACGCCCATACACCCGACCTTGATGAGATATAGGCACCGCCAATAAGGATGTCATCTGCGGATGATGTGGTGGAAAGCCGGCGCTGCGCGGGTCCTTGCCCATATCCGCAAGCCTCAAGGAGACGTTTTCCTCAATGACTACCCCCAACAAGCCCCTCCCCTCAGGTAAATGCCCGATTTGCTGAGCTTGCTCGTCGCTGATACCGGCATAAATAAACTCCGTCAACGCGCCGCCGTTGTCAACTATCCCAATAGCACCATAACGAGCATCCAACAAATTACAAAGCGCATCAATGCCGGCCTGCAATAACTCGGTTTCGATTGATGTATGGGCCAGCACCCCCAGCAAGCTGCGCGCAGCGTCGTTCAATGCGGCCAGACGCCCAACCCAAACCACCGTTTGCTCGTGGTTAGTTTCCGCCGCAATTTTAAGGCGCATAGTCTCTTTCAGCAGCAGTCGCTCACGGTTCAGTAGAACTTCCAAAATACTTTGCCGGGTAACCACGCCAACGAATTGACCTTTGTTGAGCACAGCCAAGGCTCCCAGCTGATTTTCATCCATCAGACATAGCGCTTTGCGGACGCCAAGCTTAGGAGCGACACTAAGCATAGGCCGATGCTCGACCAAATCTGCAAAAATCCAATTGGGATGTTTTGATATATCGTGATCGGTGGCCAAACCGCAAAACTCTTCCACCAGCGCTTCCCGAAAAACGGCAAAAACGATATTGCGCTCAACGCTGCAAGGCCGCTCCTCCTCCATAACCCGACGAACGTGCGGCCATAAACAATCGCCAACCGCCAGTTGTTTCATAACTTGGTATTTAGCTGAACGGAAATATCCATCTCCGCATGCAATATTTCATCGGCACTCATCAAGGGCTTTATCTGAGTCAACACGAAATCGATTAACGCAGCCTTGCTGATACGTTTTAGCAAGCTCTGTCTTACCAAAAGATCACTGATCACATCGTCATCAAACTCAATATGCTCAAACGGCGCTTTTACCAATAGTTCGATTGCCCGGCGCATGGCGATGCAGCCAATCGGAGACTCCTTGCCTAACACCAACATATCTTTTAACGGCGGAATAGCGTATTCGCCCAAGTTGGCAGAAATATGAATTTGATTTTGGCTGGCTTTGTACATGGTCTATTGGCCGAATTATCTGACAAATTGAAAGGTTAATTTAGCAGATTTTCAGTTTTGAGAATTATTTCAGTAGCAGCCAACGCTAGGTCAGAGACTTCACTTGCCGCTCGACCACGTGCTATGGAAATGAAGAAAGGAAGGACTTAAAAGTTACCGCTAAAATCATGCGCTTTAGCGACTATTTATCCGCAGCACCAAAGAAAGCACTCGGAAAGAGGGAATTTGCATTGCGTTTGCCGGCTTGCTTAATTAGACGACAGCTGTCAACCAAGCAAACCGGTAAACGCTATCCGGACAATCGAGGGGAGATTATCCGGTCACAAAACAGGCGGCAGTGACCGCCAAAAACAATTATCTCGGTTCAAACCAAACCGCTCAAAACCCTCTATCAAACCGACTCTTAAACTCCCTGGATTCGTCATTCCCGAGAAGGTCGCAACCGTTAAAGAATTCTCAGCGAATCCGGCATAGCCGCTGGGCTCCCGCCTTCGCGGGAGCGACGATATGTAAGAATTGGATTAATCATTTCGTAAAGTCTTGGCCGGCAAGTTGTCGAACCGAATAGGTTCAACGGGTATCAGTTGCCACCTTTGAAGGTAATTTCCAGCGCGTGCAAGGCATTAGCGCAATTAGCGCTGCCTTGAATAGCCGGATCATCGTGACAAGCTTGGTTTTGGGTACGCGCCTCTTTAATGTTGGCCACATACCAAGCGACGGTTTTGACATCCTCGCCAGCCGCTTCATTGGCATTAGTAACATTCAACGCCGTGGTCAAACCCAGCGCGGCAACAGCAGCGGCTATTATCATCATGTGTGCTTTTTTCATAAAAACTCCTTGGCTTCTCGATTATCGGGGGGGAACGATTAACGCCCATGCAAACCCGCATGAGCTGGCGATAATCTAGCAAAGAATCCTAACGTTTAAAATGTGGCCGATTGCCGCGCGACAATATGTCTCTACAGTGCGGCATATCACACAATTTTGCACAAATACCCCTAAATGCGGCTGACAAAAAGCGTTAATAACAAATGACCGCAAAACACAGCGGGACAGCCCAGGCAGGTTTGTTGGAGAAAAGACGGCGCAATAAGCCAAAGCCATTGCGCCCAGGGATTTATTTGATTTTGACCAGTTCCTTACCATTGCTGGAGAAACTGCAGATACCGGCTGCGAAATAAGTACATTCGTCCGATTGCTCCAGCTTGGCACCGTTAGGCGTCAGATGAATTTTCACTGAGCACGAGCGCGCTTCGCCCTCAATGTGCTTTTTCAAGACCAATTCGTTTTCACCAACACTTTTAGCCTCATCGGATACCGTTGCGGAACAGGCGTGCTTGCCGGCCTCATCGGGATTGGGTTCGAAATCCACATCCACCGTGGCGTTAATGTCTTTACCCAAGGTCGTAATCTTCAAATGCTGTACATGATTGCCGTCGCGCAACAGAAAATGATCGGTAGCCGCCCCGGCAGTACCGGAAGCCAGCATCGCGATGGCCAGAAACAACGTTTTTCTCATGATGTTACCTCTTCTTATTAGTTTAAGTGGTTCAAAAAGGGCTAAGGCCGATCCGACTTTAAGTATGCCATGCCGGACGGTATAGCGCTTAAGCTGGAGGCTTGGTTGGGATTGTACCTTACTGATCCCTATTACCAAACATCCCTAGCCCCCGCATCAGGGTAACGCGCCGGCAATCGGCAAACCGCTGCCCAAACCATGAAAGCCCTGGCGATTTATGCCATAATCCGCCCTCATTTTCCCAGGCTGTTTTAACCCCATGTCTAACCGAAAAATCCTTGTTACCAGCGCCTTACCGTATGCCAACGGCCCTATCCACTTGGGCCACCTTGTCGAATACATCCAAACCGACATCTGGGTGCGGTTCCAGAAACAACGCGGGCACAATTGCTACTACGTCTGCGCCGACGACACCCACGGCACGCCGATCATGCTACGCGCTGACAAGGAAGGCATTACCCCGGAACAACTGATCGCCGATGTGGAAAAACAACATCGCGCCGATTTCCAGGAATTTGGTGTTGCTTTCGATCATTACCACAGCACCCATTCGCCGGAAAACAAAGAATACTCGGCGCTGATCTACAAACGCCTGCGCGCCGGCGGCCATATCAGCCAACGCAGCATCACTCAGGCTTACGATCCGGTGAAAAATATGTTCCTACCGGACCGTTTCATCAAGGGCGAATGCCCGAAATGCGGCGCGACCGACCAATACGGCGACAGCTGCGAAGCCTGCGGCGCCACCTATTCGCCCACCGAACTGAAAAACGCCGTCTCCGCCATTTCCGGCGAGCGCCCCATCGAAAAAGATTCCGAGCATTACTTTTTCGAACTCGGCCATTTTGCCGAGATGCTGCGCGACTGGACCACCGCCGGCCACTTGCAACCGGAAGTCAGCAACAAGATGGCGGAATGGCTGGAGAACGGCTTGCAGCAGTGGGATATTTCCCGCGATGCGCCGTATTTCGGCTTTGAAATTCCCGATGCGCCGGGCAAGTATTTCTATGTCTGGCTGGATGCACCGATCGGTTACATGGCCAGCTTCAAGCACTTCTGCGACCGTCAAGGCCTGGATTTCGACCAGTTTTGGCAAAAAGACAGCACCACCGAGCTTTACCATTTCATCGGCAAGGACATCATTTACTTCCACGCCCTGTTCTGGCCGGCCATGCTGCACGGCGCAGACTTTAGAACACCCAGCGCGATCTTCGCCCACGGCTTTTTAACCGTCAACGGCGAGAAAATGTCCAAATCGCGCGGCACCTTCATCAAGGCCCGCACCTACCTGGACCATCTGAACCCGGAATATCTGCGCTATTACTTCGCCGCCAAACTCAGCGCCGGCGTTGATGACATCGACCTGAACTTCGACGATTTCAGCCAACGCGTCAACTCCGACTTGGTCGGCAAAGTCGTCAACATCGCCAGCCGTTGCAGCGGCTTCATCGCCAAGCGTTTCGACGGCGTACTTTCTGAAGAATGCGCCGAGCCGGCGTTATTTCAACAGTTTGTCGACGCCAATAGCACCATCGCCGATCTATATGAAAGCCGCGAATTCGGCAAGGCGATGCGGGAAATCATGGCGCTAGCCGACAAGGCCAATCAGTACATCGACGAGAAAAAACCCTGGCTGATCGCCAAGGAAGAAGGTCGGGACACCGAGCTACACGTAGTGTGCAGCATGGGCATCAATCTGTTTCGACTACTGGTTGTATATCTACGCCCGGTGATTCCAACGCTAGCAAGCAATGCCGAAAGCTTTTTAAACATCCCGGCGCAAAGCTGGCCTAGCGATGCCCAGCCGCTGCTCGGCCACAAAATCAACAGCTTTACACCGCTGATGACCCGGGTAGAGCCGGACAAAATCGCCGCGATTGTAGAGGCTTCCAAGGAAAATCTGGAAAAGACGCCGCCGGTGGCAGCCAAGCCGGTCAAACCAGCCGCCGCCGTGGAAAACAATCCCGAGCAAGTAGCAAAATCGATAGCCGAGCCAATTGCCGAAGCGATAGAGATCGAAGACTTTGCCAAAATTGATTTGCGCATCGGTCGCATCGTCAAAGCCGAATCGGTGGAAGGCGCGGAGAAACTGCTGCAACTCACTGTCGATCTGGGCAGCGAAACGCGCAATATTTTCGCCGGTATCAAATCGGCCTACGCCCCGGAAGAACTGGAAGGCAAATTGACCGTGGTAGTGGCTAACCTCAAGCCGCGCAAAATGCGCTTCGGCACCTCGGAAGGCATGGTGCTGGCGGCCGGCCCCGGCGGTAAGGACATCTGGGTGCTATCGCCGGACCAAGGCGCGCAGCCGGGCATGCGGGTTAAATAAAGCCAAATTCCGAAGAACAGCTTATTGACAATGAGCGAGCAACACGAGGCATCCCTGGCCGAACAAATCGACGCACTACTACCGCAAACCCAATGCCGTAAATGCGGCTATCAGGGCTGCCGACCTTATGCGGAAGCCATCGCTAGCGGCGAAGCAGACATAGACCAGTGCCCACCGGGCGGTGACTCAGGCATCCAATTACTGGCCGAATTACTAAAAGTACCCGCCAAGCCTTTAAATCCGGCATTCGGTGTCCATCGCCCGCTACAGGTAGCCGTGATAGACGAGGCAGCTTGCATAGGCTGCACCAAATGCCTGCCGCCCTGCCCGACAGACGCCATCCTGGGCGCATCCAAGCACATGCATACCGTTATCGCCGCCTTGTGTACCGGCTGCGAATTATGCATTGCCCCCTGCCCGGTCAACTGCATCAGCATGATCCCGGCAAACGCCGAATGGACCACCGAGAATGCGGACCAATCCAGACGGCGTCACCAAGCCAAAAACCGCCGCCAAGCCAAAGCGGAAGCAGAAAAATCCGAACGGCTGAATCGGCAAAAACAACTGCTGGCGAAACTCAATAAAGGAAAAACCAGCGTTTAAACCCGGATTGGCAATGACTTTAACAACATTTAATCTTATAATGGCGCGCTTACCCGATTCGGCCCAGTAGCCGATACGTATCCTGAAAGGAAATTCTCTTAGGGTTTCAGGATTAGGGTAAAAAGCCTACACCGCTTGACCGCAAATCACATTGCGCCCGTAGCTCAGCTGGATAGAGCGCAGCCCTCCGGAGGCTGAGGCCAGAGGTTCGAATCCTCTCGGGCGCGCCATTTGACATGTTTCCCACCCTATCTTGACTCTGCGTGCGATGGTGCTGAGAGGCCTCTAGTAGCAAATAGTCTTTTGCCATGCCCGGCAAACCCGCTTCCGAAACCCTGATCAAATGGGCATTTAATATTAGCCTGCCCCTTAACGTCTCTGGAGTCGCCATACCCGCGAAAGCGGAAATCCAAAATAGCCGGTGGGTTATGGTTATAGCTGGAAAATCGATACTTAAAGACTAATAAACAGGCTAATCCGGATTGAAGTCACTCAAGGCGTTTTCAAGTTCCTCCAACAGGGTCTTTAACACTTCGGCTTCTTGAAGCAAATCGCTATTTTCCCCGCGGACGGCTGGCCCCGGAACGGTTTCCGCCTTAATGCTTGGTTTATCCGCTGCCGATTTAGCCGGCATATCGGTTAACAATGCTTCAAGCCCGCGGCCCAGGCCGCGTTTGGGTGGAATCTTGTTCATATCAGTTAATGACACCAGCAAATCCGCGACATTTGCGGCTGTTTAAGACCACCATCTCCCGCGCATCGACCCTGGTAACATCGGCGAAGCCTTGCTGCAACATCATATAAAATCCTCTTCTAATCCCGGGGAACCGAGCTAATACAAACCAAATCAACGAATACCGAAAAACATCCACTTCGCCTACCAACAGGCCATTTTAGCAATTTCCCTGCCGGCAAGCCGATCAGAGATACCCGTTCCGCTAGAATATCCTCCGCATTCCACACCTCGACACTTGCACCAACGCCACGAGTCGACATGAGGATGGTCAACAACAAGTCATTCATCCCCGCGGGTGCGGGGAACACTTGCTTTGCACCGGCTTATGCAGCGAGACATCCGGTTCATCCCCGCGGGTGCGTGGAACACTCGGTAATGCCGGCTTCCACTGCTTCCAGTTTGGCGGTTCATCCCCGCGGGTGCGGGGAACACAGCAGGAACGCCGCTTGCAATTGGAAAAACAACGGTTCATCCCCGCGGGTGCGGGGAACACGTTTCATGTCGGCCTGGACCCGCAGCAGCCGTCGGTTCATCCCCGCGGGTGCGGGGAACACTCTTCCAGATAACACGGCAGGGAGGCGACGATCGGTTCATCCCCGCGGGTGCGGGGAACACAATCCGCGTCGATTCCAAGGAAACCTTTCTACGGGTTCATTCCCGCGGGTGCGGGGAACACACTAATCGTAACTTATTGTTACGCATATAAAAATAACCTGGCTAAATTTCCACCAAATTTTTCGGTATTTTCCAAGTTGTTAAAAAGCTGGCGACTACCCTTACAGCGCCCTATATCCCAACAGGAATTTAGTGCACCTTCACCCCGCCCCTCGCCCGGAGGGCGAGGGAGACAAATCGGCCTCTTCCGGCGGAAAAAACGACACCAGTTTCAAGCCGTCAAGCTCTACCGGTAGCCGTCTATTCTTTCCTAAAGTCATAAAATCAAAACCGGATTCGGTATTGGTGGACCAGGCCATCACGGCGTTGCCCTCCTCCAAGCCCTGCTCGACTTGCGACCAGATCATGTCCCGTACCTTGGCCGACAAGTCGCCGACGTAAACCCCGGCGCGAATTTCGATCAACCATACCGCCAAACGCCCGCGCAACCTGGGCGGGACGTTTTCAACTACGATGACCAACATCGCCGATGCCCTCCGCATTGGGAATGGCCGGGGCGATGTTTTCCTCGGCCGGTTTGGGAATTTCCAGTTCGCCGGCCGCCAGCACTTCTTCGATGGTGGGGATGATCTTGCGCAGGATTTTGGATTGACGAAACACGTCGCGGCACATCAGCCGCACTTCGCGTTCCGGGTTGGAGTAGTTTTTGGCGGCGATTTTGAAGGCATGCGGGACGATGTCGTCGAATTTGAACAGGTCGGCGATGTCGTAAACGAAAGACAACGGCTTGCCGGTATGGATAAAGCCGATGGCCGGCGCGTAACCGGCGGCCAGCACGGCCGCTTCGCAGATGCCGTATAGGCAGGCGGTGGCGGCACTGAGACAGCGGTTGGCGGTGTCGCTGTTGTCCCACGCCGTATAGTCGTAATTGCGGCCCTTCCAGTCCACGCCGGCCTGCTTGGCCAGCAACTGGTACAACTTCCTGACTCTGGCGCCTTCGATGCCGCGCAATTGTTCGACGCTACGGCGCTCGGGCGGCTTTTCGCCGAAACGGATTTCGTACATCTTGCGTACCACCTTCAAGCGCGCGGCGTCATCCAGCGCCAGTTTGGCTTGATACAACAAGCGGTCGGAACGCGCGCCGCCCGGCTGACCGGCGGCATACAGCCTGACGCCGGCCTCGCCGACCCAAACCAGCAACGTCCCTGCTCGGGCCGCCAGCGCGGCGGCGTGATGGGAGACGCGGGTGCCGGGTTCCAGCATGATGCAGGCGATCGAACCGACCGGGATGTGGGTGCGGATCCCGGTTTCGTCGATGACGACAAAGGCGCCGTCCTTGACATCTATCTGGCCTTTTTCGATAAAGACCAGCGAGACACGTTCTTTCATGGCGATGGGTTTTAGGGGTGGGAGCATGGGTAAATCATCCTTAATTTTGGGGATCGTTCGGCTAGAGAGCGCCGATCAATCGCTGGGTTAACAGCGTTTGCATATCGCGGCGCCCATCCAGAATGGCATGAACGACCACTTGTTTAGGCATGCGTTGATAGATGATGCGATAGGGTTTTACAATGATTTGTCGATATTGGCGAATGCCCAAACCCAGTAACTCTTTAGGTACGGTTCCACGCTCGTTCAAATTGGCAAGACTATTAACGGCCGCTTCGAGTGCATCGATGATTTTTGCCGCCCCCTTTTCGCTGACTTCCAGCAAGAAATAATCATTGATGGCCAGTAAATCGGCCAAGGCCGGTTCGGTCAACCGTACCGGTACACTCATGCCAAACCGCGCCGCTTACGTAAACGACTAAACGCCTCTGCGCTGGACACCGTTTTGCCTTCCGCTAGCGCTTGCTGACTTTGCGCCAACATTTTCAGCAAGGCCAGGGTTTCCTGAGTTTGCTCGTAATCGGCTACCGACTGAACCACCATCGCCGCCTCGCCGTTTTGGGTGATGACCATAGGCTGGTGATCGGTTTTCAATTTTTCGATCACCTCGGCGGCGTTGGCTTTTAAGTAACTGATGGGTTTTATATTTTCGGATAGTTTCATTTAGTTTTTTCTCACAAAAAAATAAATTAGGACTGAATTAAGTCCGAATTATAGCCGCCACACCATCAGCAAACCACAACCAAATGCCTTGGCCCGACCCAGGCCGGTGAATAGGGTTTGGCGGAAGATGATTTGCATAAGTCGACTCACACTCTGGCAATCGATAGTAGACCGCAGCCGAAGGCTTTGGCGGGGCCTATGCCTTGCATCACTTGCGCTTCAAATTCCGCCGGATCAGTGACTGTCAGGATACCGTCGAACAACACTGTTTGAATTTTGCCACTACGACCTTCCTTGGCTTTGCGAAAATACGTCACCGGTTCAGGTTGGAGGATCAAAGTTTCCAACAGAGCAAAATCCTGAAGCTTACGTTCCAACCAGGCTTGTTGTTGCTCTTCATGCAACAACGGCACACGGACGGTTTTGGTAAAGGTCTTGCCCTGTTTTTCGACCGTACCTTTGCTGCTGTCTTTGATAGTTTTGATCGGATTGGCACGCAACCGAAAGCGTATCGCCGGTTTCATTTCTTGTTCGCGGTACGAGCAAAATCAATCCGGAAAAAGCGACACTAACGAAGCCTTCATGGGCAACCATAGAAGGTTCGAGCGTACCAACGAAGCATTCTAGTGTACGCACGGGAGACTCAGATGTACGCCCGAAACGGTTGGGGCACTCACGGGAGGTCTGGACGCACGCACAGACCGTTTGGGGGCGTCCACAGAACGCGCGTCGGCACCTCCGAAACGCTTGTGCGCACCGACAATCCCTCTGTAAGCCCGCACAAAGCGTTGCCCCCCAATGACTACCCATTACCCGGTTGTATTACCATCAGCCAGACATAATCTAAGGCCTTGTTCCAACCCTGGCCACCAAAAGGGAGTTAACGGAATTTTTCAGGGTCGGTGATTTGCAGTTCCCCTGTGAAATTGACGGAGCTGAAGCCGGATTTTTCCGCCTTTTTGGGCGGCCTTTTGCTGTAGACCATACAAAGCTTAGCGTTTTGCAGCTTGAGTATTCCGATGAAATCCGCCACCGACTCCAATGCCTAAACCAACAGCGCATTCCAATCGAAACCCGTCAACGTCGCCGACCGGCCATAAGCGGACCTTTATCCCTTAATAAATCAGATCAACCAGTGCCCGCTTAATGGCCCAAAGCTGACCCGCGCCGATCTTCTTTGCCTCATCTTAAGTTTTGGTGGGTGATACCTTGATTTTATTTTTTGTAATATAACTTACATAACTGTATAGTTATTTACATGAAAAAATGGTATCTACTGATAACAAGCCTGCCCACAGAGAACGCTACCGCCCGGATGCGCATTTGGCGATCCCTGAAAGCGTCCGGCGCTGCCGTGCTGCGTGATGGCGTCTACTTGATGCCGGATCGAGCGGATTGCCTGGAAACCTTCGAAAGCCTAGCCTTAGAGGTCAAGGCATCGGGTGGCACAGCCTTAGTGTTGAAAACCGACGAGCCGGCATCTGAAAGTTTCATTGCGCTCTTTGACCGCAGTGCAGATTACGCTTCGTTATTGGCCGATATTTCCAAGTTGAGCTCTGATTTGGTAATTGATTCCGCGCAAGACCAACTCAAACAAGTCCGCAAACTGCGCAAAGCATTTACCAGTCTTGCTGCCATCGACTTTTTTCCGGGCGAAGCGCAGCAACAAACTGACACGGCTTTACGTCAGCTTGAATTGGCTATCGCCCGTTTGTTATCGCCCGACGAACCCCATCCCGCCGAGGGAACTATCGCCACGTTATCGATTGCCGACTTTCAAGGTAAAACCTGGGCAACTCGGCAACGTCCCTGGGTGGATAGGCTAGCCTGCGCCTGGTTGATTCGTCGGTTTATTGACCCGCAGGCGCATCTGCTTTGGCTGCCTTCGCCCGATGCTTGTCCCAACGACGCTATGGGTTTCGATTTCGACGGCGCGCGCTTCAGTCATATCGATGGCCGTGTCACGTTTGAAGTGCTGCTCGCCAGTTTTGACTTGGAAACACCGGCCCTCAAGCGTTTAGGAAGCCTGGTGCATTTTCTGGATGTCGGTGGCGTACAACCGCCGGAAGCGGTGGGTATCGAAAGCGTGCTGGCTGGCTTGCGCGATGCCATCGCCGACGACGATCAATTATTGGCGGTGGCCAGCGCGGTATTTGACAGCTTGCTGGTGACCTTCGAAAAAGGAGTGAACAATTCATGACACAACCAGATAAACGGTCTCCCGATAATCAACAAAACCGGCCTGACCCCGTTGGTTTTTGGCAAGCTTTCCGCTTCTGGCTGAAACTGGGCTTTATCAGCTTTGGCGGCCCCGCAGGACAAATCGCCATCATGCATCAGGAATTGGTGGAGCGCCGCCGCTGGATTTCTGAGCAACGTTTTCTACATGCTTTGAATTACTGCATGTTGTTGCCGGGGCCGGAAGCCCAGCAATTGGCTACCTATATAGGTTGGTTAATGCACCGTAGTATTGGCGGTATTGTCGCCGGCGGCTTGTTTGTGTTGCCGTCGCTGTTGATTCTGATTGGTTTGAGCTGGCTATATCTGGCGTATGGTCATGTCACGGCGGTGGCCGGTGTGTTGTATGGCATCAAACCCGCAGTCACGGCGATCGTGTTGTTTGCCGCCTATCGCATTGGCTCGCGCGCTTTGAAAAATGGGCTGTTGTGGGCCATGGCGGCCTTGGCGTTTTTAGCCATCTTCTTACTGAATGCGCCGTTTCCGTTGATTGTGCTGATTGCCGCCATGCTGGGAGCCGTGGGTGGCAAATGGTTGCCGGGCAAATTTGCGCTAGGCGGCGGTCATGGTGCAGGCAAGCAGAGTTATGGGCCGGCGTTGATCGATGACGATACGCCGACACCAACCCATGCGCTGTTTTCCTGGTCCGGCCTAATCAAAGTAATCGTCGTCGGGTTAATTTTATGGGGTGCTGTCATCGGCTGGTTATGTACCGAGTACGGCTGGCACGACGCATTGACGCAAATGGGCTGGTTTTTCACCAAGGCCGCCTTGCTGACTTTTGGCGGCGCGTATGCGGTGTTGCCTTATGTCTATCAAGGTGCGGTCGAACATTTCCACTGGCTGACGCCGCAGCAAATGATCGATGGCCTGGCGCTCGGCGAAACCACGCCCGGCCCTTTGATCATGGTGGTGACTTTCGTTGGCTTTGTCGCAGGATGGAGCCAGCAAGTGTTCGGCGACGAGCACTTGCTGCTGGCGGGTGCGGTGGCGGCAACCGTGGTGACCTACTTCACCTTCCTGCCCAGTTTTTTGTTCATCCTGGCCGGTGGTCCGATCGTGGAATCGACCCACGGCAACCTGAAATTCACCGCGCCGTTGACCGGCATTACCGCTGCCGTGGTCGGCGTCATCCTGAATCTGGCGGTTTTTTTTGCCTGGCACGTATTCTGGCCACAAGGATTCTCAGGAGTTTTTGATGCGTTTTCGGCACTCATCAGTCTATGTGCATTCTGGGCACTGTTCCGTTACAAGGTGAATGTCATTCCCGTGATTATGGCCTGCGGCATCACGGGCTTATTGTTCCATTTCGTCAAAATCTGGCTTGCCCAGCAAGGAGTCGTTTTATGAAACGCTTACATCAATTTTCCGTTTTACCGTTGCTCATGGCACCTCTACTGGTGGGAAACGCTGTCGCTCAGGAGTCCAGTCAACATGCGGTAGCCGTATCGTTGGATACCGCTAAAATCGAACTACTCACCGGCGCCAAAGGCAAACTGGATAGCGCCGAAAATGTGTTTCGAGTGGCTGTGCCGCGTAGCGATCTCGCTGTCAGCGTAGCCGGAGTCAAAATGACGGCCGCCACCGGTTTCACATCATGGGCCAGCTTTACGCCGACAGGCGATAAAACCATGGTCATGGGCGACATGGTGTTGGCGGAAGACCAGATCAATCCGGTGATGAGTACCGCACTGGACAATGGCATCGAAGTAACGGCCTTACATAACCATTTTCTGTGGGATACGCCCAAAGTGATGTTCATGCACATCGGCGGTATGGGCGATGTCGATGCCTTGGCAATCGGCATTGGCAAAGTCTTTACCAAAATTCAGGAAACCAGTAGCACTAAACCGAAAAGCAAGCCCAAAGCATTCGATGCCGCCAAAACCTCGCTCGATCCCAAACCACTCGAACAAATCCTTGGCGTCCCGCTCGAAAAGGCCGGAGAAGTTTATAAGGTAACGATAGGCCGCACCACACAAATGGATGGGCATAGCGTCGGCAAAACCATGGGCGTCAACACCTGGGCGGTATTCGCGGGCAGTGACGACAAAGCGATTGTTGAAGGCGACTTCGCTGTGTTGGAAGCCGAACTGCAAGGCGTCTTGAAGTCATTGCGGGGTTCTGGCATTGCCATTACCACGATCCATAATCACATGGTGGGTGAATCGCCCAGAATCGTCTTCCTGCACTATTGGGGCGAAGGCCGAGCCAACGATTTGGCGAAAGCCTTTAAAACCGCTTTGGAATTACAAGCCAAAAACTGAGGCATCGTCATGAAGTGGATTACCCGTGAACGGCCCAAAATTGACCGCATCGCTTGTCCCTGGCTGATTGCCCGATTTATCGATGCCGAGGCGGAATTTCTCTATGTGCTTGGTGATCAGGTTTTCCAAATCGCCGAAGAAACAGGTGCCATTCCTTATGACATTCCTGGTGCGGAACTCAGTCATGTCGATGAGTTATGCAGTTTCGATGCCTTTTTGAACCACTATCAGCTCGACGATCCGGCCTTAAAACAATTAGCGGCCATTGTACGTGGGGCTGATACATCGAAATTGGATTTGACACCGCAATCTTCGGGTTTGTATGCCATCTCTTTGGGGCTATCACACGTTTTTAAAGATGATCTGGAAATGCTTGCACATGGAATGGTCATGTACGATGCGCTATTCGCTTGGTGCCAACATTGCCAAGCTGAAACGCACAATTGGCCGCCCGAATTGACGCTTACTAGCAAGCCATAAGAAAAACAGTTAGCAAGGTCAGCTTTGAATTTCGCAGCAGTCAGATTTTTTTTCGTTATGATTTGACTGCATTGGGTCGAAATACGCAACTTCAGTGAACCATCGTTGCCGGTCAGTAACTTAAACAATTTCCACTCCACCACCACATCCACACAATGGTAAGCCAGGCCGTCATCGGTTTCCGGTTTGGCTTTACCCCAATATTGGAAATACGGTGCTGTCACGCTCAGTCCTTGATTTGATTGAAACCCATATCCGACAGATATGCTACGCCGCCAGGTAGTGTAGTCGTTTGCAGGTATTCATCAATGCTGAATCGACCCGGCACAGCAAGAGTTCGGCGTTTGTTAAGTGCTACGCCACTGGTGATGATTACACGCCAAGGTTAAAAATCGATGGCCGGTTAAAATCGTTTAGCCGTTGTCAGCGCCAATCATCCTAAAACCAACTTGGCGATGTCACACCATGCCCTGCTCTTGCAGCATGGCGTAGGCGGCGTTGATTTGCCGGGTTTCTTCCTCGGCGAGTTGTTTGATTTTTTCGCCAAACACGCCGACTCGGTCCGGGTGGTATTCGGAAATTTTCTTTTTGTATGCTGCTTTGATGTCTATCGGTATGGCATCGGCAGTTAGACCGAGAATTAAATAACAATCCGCTAACGATTTGATGTGTTGATCGTCTTCAGGCAGTTTTATTTCGGTTATATACACATTGCGATGTTCGTCGATATCCAATTTGAATTGTGCGTGGCACTTTCGGCATCGCGCTTTGTTGCCTTCGATGGGTAACGTAAATTTAATGTGTTGCGCACAGGATGGACAGGAAATTGTCCTTACATTGGTAGGCGTTCTAAGGGTGGGCTGCTTTTGATTTTGATGTTTGCGTCGAACTTTTCGGGCCTTGAAGACCAGCAGCGCGACCAAAATAATGTTCAATATTAGCGATGCGGACAAAACAATATTGATCATCATCCCGGCTAATTGACTGATCGACGAAATTTAAAATGAAGGGGGTTAAACAGGTGGCGCCCCATACTCGTTTGCTCGGTCATCGCCTTTTGACACCATCCAGATGAAATACGGAATGATGCCGATGATGGTCAGAATAATCAGATACCACCAGCCGCTATGCCCGGTATCGTGTAATCGGCGGATATTAACAGCCAGCGACGGAAATAGAATTACCAAATTGGTGATCGCCGTAACGGTTGCCGGCTCGCCGTAGGACGATTGATCGATGATTCCCGCCATCATCGATACCAATAACGTGAAAAGCGCAAACCACCAGTATTCAGCGCGTGATGCTCTACCTGTAAAAACAAATGCCTTTGCAAAACAGCCGGACACCGATTCGGTAAACGTCATACCCCGTCCGTTAGCCATTGGCCCGCGATAGCCGCTATTCGCTTGCATGGCTGCGCCACACTCAAGGCAGAAATTTGCATTGTCCGGATTTTGTTTTCCACAGTTTGGGCAGTACATTGTGCGCTCCGACAGACTCTTTAAGTGACGATATTACTGCGATATGGAAAAATGTGTAGCCCGTTCGCACATTTTTCATTTAGTTTCGTTTAGCGGCTTTGACGATAGGGATCAAACACTTTGCAATGCTGACCAGTGACCATGCTTGCAATGCACGCCAGCAAATAAAGCAATCCCGACAAATAGCGAACGCACCGCCTCACCAGGTTTATCGCCATTTTCCACGACACGGTAAGACTCAGAAAAAGCAGGTGAAACCTTGCCTGAATGCGTTTACCACAAAATCGCTGGCAGTCCTCCGCCAAAAGGCGGCGTAACACGACTAAACCGGGTTGCACGGTTTACCCGGGTTAACTATTTATTCTGCTCGTCCACAGTGTCGTTGTCGTCTTTCGGGGCGGCATCGACAACGCGCTTTTTCGGCTTCTTAATAGCGGTCTGCTGATTGATCCGTTCAAGCTGGGCTAGAAAGTACGAGTCGTAATTCCAGTTTGGTTTTGCTGCGATGGGTTCGGGCTTGGTATCTCTGATGTCGCTCATAGTATTTTCGTTGATTACACTCGTTTGTGGGCAGATTAACTGCATTGACATAAATTAGCGCGCATCGCCAGTCACCCAGAATCGCATAGGCTCTTCGCCTAAAACATAAAGTTTGATTCAGTGGGTTATTTAAACAACTCGCGCTGGATGTATTAAACAGCCGCCGGCTTCAGCATTGAGGTTTTGCCTACCATAATATCCGCGGCTTTCAGCATGCGCTTAAATACCGATTCCTGGCAGTAAGGAATATTATGTTTCTCGCACAGCGCTTTCACTTGCGGCTGCAATTTTTGGTATTGGCTTAGCGGCAAATCCGGCCATAAATGGTGCTCAATTTGATAATTCAACCAACCGTAGAAAAAGTCATTGAAATTAGACCCGGTTGGATAATTGACCGAACCCAAAATCTGCCGCAGATAAAACTCGCCTTTACTATGCGATTTTTCATCGAACATCATCACGTCGTCGCCGGCATGATTGGGGATCATCACCAGAAAGCTATGCATATTGGTGAAAATTTCAGCCAGAATCGAATTGATCAATACGCTGACAGCGGCAAACCCGCCCAGCGGTAAGAATAGCAGCGGTATTAATACAAAACGATACGCGCTATAAGGCAATACGCTTTGCAGCCATAGCGCCTTACCTTGCGGGGTAAACAGGCTCCAGGCACCGATACGTGTGGTCTCGGGCTTGGGTTTACCTTGCAGGCGGGCGGCATTTAAAACCAATTCTTTATGCGTGCGCGGGGTGTAATAAATGATTTTCCAGATACCGGAAAACAAAGCCACGATGGCATAGCGTTGCCACATCGGCAGCGTGGATTGCCGTAGCCATTCCATATTGTGCTGGGCATTGTTGGGATCGGTCTCCTCACCCAGGTTGTAATGATGCAATAAATCGTGTTCGTGATGCCAGCCGGCCGGGGTCATCCAATCCGGCCAATCCAAAAACCGCCGCCAACCCTTTGCAAACTTCTTGCTGGTGTAGTTTTTGTCCACATCCCGCATTTTATCGAAGGCTTTATGCACGATGGGATGACCTACCCCGGTCCAGCGGGAAAAACTGCCCTGACTGATCAACAACGCGGAAACCGGGTTGGGAAGAATCCAGGCGGTCGCGTAACCCACGAGAGAACAAACCTTGCCCCAGCGCTCGACTTTTTTTAAATGTTCGAAATCGGCAGGACCAATATCGGCTAACGCTTGTTTATGAATTTGGCTGATGTCTTTGGCTAATTGTTCGCGATCAACCGACTGGTAACTATTTAAACTCAAAATGTGTTGTCTCTGTAAAGTGCAAGGAAAGGATTTGAATACCTTCGGATAAAAAGTCAGGATTTAAAGCGTCCGGACGGCGCTTAAAATTAGCGGTTGCGGCCTATAGGGTCGGAACTAACCAAAACTGGCCGGCCAAAACGGTATAAGTCTATAGACTATCCGCATCTTTGCACGCGCTATCAAACTCCCCGACATCCCGCGCGCGAGTATAACGAAGCAACTTTTGCAAATGTCTAAAAAGGATAGAGTGTTGATTTAAATGGTGCCGGCAATAGGAATCGAACCTACGACCTTCGCGTTACGAGTGCGCTGCTCTACCTGCTGAGCTATGCCGGCGTGTGATTGTCTATTTGTAGATGGCTTTGGGGTCTTTCAGTACCGGCTCGGTGGCTTGCCATGCACCATCTTTCAGGCTGCGGTAAAAACAGCTTTCCCGACCGGTGTGGCAGGCGATGCCGCCTTCCTGTTCAATTTTAAGCAATATTACATCAGCATCGCAATCCAATTGCATATCGATGACTTTTTGCCTATGCCCGGACTCCTCGCCCTTGCGCCACAAGCGGTTGCGGGAGCGGGACCAATATACCGCATAACCTTCGGCGACCGTTAAGGCCAGTGACTCGCGATTCATCCAGGCAAACATCACCACGCGGCCGCTGTCATGCAGTTGGGCGATGACCGGCACCAAGCCGTCTGCGGTCCATTGGATTTCCTCCAACCAGCTTTCACTCACAGTCGTACCTCTATACCTCTGGCTTGCATGTGTTTTTTGGCCTGTTCTATCGTATATTCGGCAAAATGGAAAATGCTGGCGGCCAAGACCGCATCGGCTTTACCTTGGGTAATGCCGTCGGCTAGATGGTCCAGATTGCCGACACCGCCGGAAGCGATGACCGGGATGCTGACCGCTTCGCTGATCGCACGGGTCAAAGCCAAGTCGAAGCCGGATTTGGTGCCGTCGCGGTCCATGCTGGTCAATAAAATTTCACCCGCCCCGTAGTCTTTCATTCTGGCAGCCCATTCGACGGCATTGATACCGGTCGGTTTACGGCCGCCGTGGGTAAATATCTCCCAACGGTTTTCCTCGCCTTCCTGACTGACTTTTTTGGCGTCGATAGCCACCACAATACATTGCGAACCAAACTTTTCAGCCGCTTCCTTAACAAACTCCGGGCGAAATACCGCAGCGCTGTTGATGCCCACTTTGTCCGCGCCGGCGTTGAGCATGCGGCGGATGTCTTCCAACACCCGGATGCCGCCGCCGACAGTCAGCGGAATGAATACTTCGCTGGCCACTTGTTCGACGACATGGACGATGGTGTCGCGGTTGTCGTGGGTGGCGGTGATGTCCAGGAAGGTGATCTCGTCGGCGCCCTCTCGGTCGTAGCGACGGGCGATTTCCACCGGGTCGCCGGCATCGCGGATGTCGACAAATTTTACGCCTTTCACGACGCGGCCGTTATCGACATCCAGGCAGGGAATAATACGTTTGGCTAGGCTCATGGTTTACGATTTAGCAGCATTAGCTCAGACATCGGCTCCACCGAAAGACTCGGCGAGCTTTTCGCCTTCGGCAAAATCCAGCGTACCTTCGTAGATGGCCCGGCCGGTGATGGCTCCCATGATGCCTTCGTGGGCTACTTCACCCAACGCGCGAATGTCGTCCAAATTAGTAATGCCACCGGAGGCAATGACCGGGATGTGCACCGAGCGCGCCAATTTTGCAGTGGCTTCGACATTGACGCCTTGCATCATGCCGTCGCGGGAAATATCGGTGTAGATAATGGCGGCAACGCCGTTGGACTCAAATTTTTGCGCCAGGTCAATCACGTCGTGGCGGGACAGTTTCGACCAGCCATCGATCGCTACCTTACCGTCTCTGGCGTCCAGGCCAATGATGATATGACCGGGAAACTCAATCGATACGTCGCGCACGAAATGCGGTTCGCTGACGGCCTTGGTGCCGATAATCACATACTGCACACCGGCTTCCAGATACGCCTGGATGGTGTCTTCATCGCGGATACCGCCGCCGATTTGCACCGGCACATCGGGATAAGCCTGAACAATCTCGTTAATAACCTGGGCATTTTTCGGTTTACCGGCGAAGGCGCCGTCTAAATCGACTAGGTGCAATCGTTTTGCCCCTGCTTCAACCCAGCGCCCGGCCACAGCCACCGGATCGTCGGAGAATACGGTATCGTCTTCCATACGACCCTGGCGCAAACGGACACATTTTCCTTCCTTCAAGTCAATTGCGGGTATCAGCAACATATTTAAATCTCGACAGTTAAAACACTAAATCTAAAGGTTAGTAAAGCCAACATCTAAGGGTTGGGGAGTTACGCGGTTCCATCCCACGCCAGGAAGTTTTGCAATAGCTGCAATCCGACAGTCTGGCTTTTTTCGGGATGAAATTGCACGGCAAACATATTGTCTTTTGCCAGTGCGCAGGTAAAGGCTTGCGGATAATCGGCCGTCGCAGCGCTGTGGCGCACATCGTCCGGCGCTGCATAATAGCTGTGTACGAAATAAAAGCGGCTATGGTCCGGGATGTCGTGCCAGAGCGGATGCGGGTTTTGCTTAACCTGATTCCAGCCCATATGCGGGATTTTCAAAACATTACCCTCGGCATCCAACATGTGATCGGCAAAACGGCGGGCATGACCGGGGAATATATTCAGACAAGCGATGCCATCGTTTTCCTCGCTGTCGGTTAGCAAGGCCTGCATCCCCAGGCAGATGCCCAGAAAAGGCTTGCTTTGCGCTACTTCACGGATCACATCCGCCAAACCACTCTCGTTCAAGGCTTGCATACAATCGCGTATCGCGCCGACGCCTGGAAACACCACGCGATCCGCCGAGCGAATCACTGCGGCATCAGCCGTTATTTGTACGTTTACCCGGCTATCGGCATGTTGAAGCGCTTTGGCAATGGAATGCAGATTTCCCATTCCGTAATCGATAACGGCTACTGATGACATAAAACTAGAGATACAAGGTCGGGGTTTCTAGGCGAAAAATGGGGGAATTATAGACTGCCTTTAGTGGAAGGCATGATACCGGCCATCCGCTCGTCATGGCTGATCGCCATCCTGACGGCCCGGCCGAATGCCTTGAATACGGTTTCGGCAATATGATGCGGATTGCCGCCCTTGATATTATCGATATGCAAGGTCACGCCGGCATGATTCACAAAACCTTGAAAAAACTCTTTAAACAAATCCACGTCGAAATTACCGATGAACGCGCGTTTGAATTCCACTTGATAGAACAAGCCCGGACGGCCGGAGAAATCTACCACCACCCGCGATAACGATTCATCCAGCGGGCAATAAGCGTGGCCGTAACGGTAAATGCCTTTTTTATCGCCCAGTGCTTTGGCAAAGGCTTGACCGAGCGTAATGCCGATGTCTTCCACGCTGTGATGGGCATCAATGTGCAGGTCGCCGTGCGAGACAACCTCTATGTCTATCAAGCCGTGCCGGGCTATCTGATCCAGCATGTGGTCCAAAAACGGCAAACCGGTGGTAAACGAAGCCGAGCCGTTACCGTCGAGATTAATGGAAACTTTGATCTGGGTTTCGAGCGTATTGCGCTCAACCTGGGCGGTGCGTGGGTTCATGCTTGATGCGGATGGCTTATTTCGGCGCTAGTTTACGTGATTGTGACAACTACGCCAAACTCTTGCTGGCGATCTCATAGACATCCTTGGACAGATGCTCGGTAGCGACGATACGCTGTAATTGCTGTTTCATCAAGCCCTGCCGGGCTGCGTCATAACGCCGCCATTGCGCCAATCCGGTTACCATCCGCGAGGCGATTTGCGGATTGAGGGTATTTAGCGCCAACACTTGGTCGGCCAGGAAGCGGTAGCCCTCGCCGTTAATGGCATGGAAATGCAGTGGATTGGCCTGGCTGAAGGCGCCAATCAATGAGCGCACGCGGTTGGGCGTTTTCATATCAAAAGCCGGATGTTTCATCAAGGCCTGCACGGTGGCAAAGGTGTTGGGCATGCTGCTTGTAGCTTGCAAGGTAAACCATTTGTCGATGACCAGCGCTTCTTGCCGCCATTGTACGTAAAAACTATCCAGACTTCTGGCCTTGGCCGGATGGTTACTGTTGACGATAGCCGACAACGCCGCCAACTGATCGGTCATATTCCGGGCGCTGTAAAATTGCTGCTCGGCAATATGATAAACGTCCGCATTTTCCAGCTTGCTCAAATAACTCAAACAGGCATTTTTCAAGCGCCGCCGCCCCACCGCTCCGGCATCGAAACTACCGGATTCGTCGCGGTGATGTTGCACATACAGTTGCTTAAACTCGGTTTGCAATTGCTCGGCCAGAGTTTTTTTCACAAATTCGCGGGCTTGATGAATGGCTTCAACATCAATAACAGCCATCTGCCCGGACAAATAACTTTCTTCCGGCAGCGCCAACAACAGCGCTTGATAAGACAAATCACCGCCGCTATCGGTCAACACGCTGCGATAGGCATCGACAATAACCGGCTCCAACTGCAAAGGCCGGCCCAACTCAATCGCGTCGATCAACTTGAAAATCACCTGCACAGCCAGTTGCTGTCCCGCTTCCCAGCGGTTAAAGGTATCGCTGTCGTGCCGCAGCAGAAACGCCAATTCGTCCAGGCTACGCTCCATTTTTAGCGTGACCGGCGCCGAAAAACCTCTTAGCAGCGACACAACCGGCGGCTGCGGCAGCTGAGCAAAGCTAAAGGTTTGCTCAGCTTCGGTGACATTCAACGTGATTTCCGCCTGACTGGAATCGTTGTAATGAATCTGCGCAGCCGAACCGTCGGCAGCCAGCAAACCCAGCTTCACCGGGATATGTAGCGGCGCTTTCACCGGTTGATTAGGCGTAGGCGGACAATTTTGTTGAATGGTCAAATGCAGTTGTTGAGATTTGGAATCGTATTGCTGGCTCACCATCAACACCGGCGTACCGGCTTGCGAATACCAAAGTCGAAACTGCTTCAACTCCACGCCGTTGGCGTCTTCCAGCGCCTTGACAAAATCCTCGCAAGTCACCGCCTGGCCGTCATGGCGTTGAAAATATAAATCACAGCCTTTTCTGAAACCAGCCGCGCCCAGCAAGGTGTGCAGCATCCGCACTACTTCCGCGCCTTTTTCATAGACGGTTAGCGTGTAGAAATTGTTGATTTCGATATAGGCTTCCGGACGAATCGGATGCGCCAACGGGCCGGCATCTTCGGCAAACTGCCGCGTGCGCAAGGCGTTGACATCTTCTATGCGTTTTACGGCCGGCGAAGTCCGATCACCGCTGAATTGCTGGTCGCGAAATACGGTAAAACCTTCTTTCAAACTCAATTGAAACCAGTCGCGGCAAGTCACCCGGTTCCCGGACCAGTTGTGAAAATACTCGTGGCCGATTACGCCTTCGATGTGTTCGTAATCGCTGTCGGTGGCGGTGTCGGGCCGGGCCAGCACGAATTTGGTGTTGAATACGTTCAAGCCTTTGTTTTCCATCGCGCCCATATTGAAATGGTCGACCGCGACGATCATGTACAAATCCAGGTCGTATTCCAAACCGTAAGTTTCTTCATCCCAACGCATGGCGTTTTTTAAAGACTGCATGGCGTGCGCGCATTTGTCGACGTTATGCTGCTCGACGAATATCTCCAACGCGATACGGCGACCGCTCATCGTGATGAACTCGTCAGCCACGCACTCCAGTTGTCCTGCCACCAGCGCAAACAAATAGCAAGGCTTGGCGAAGGGATCTTCCCAACTCACCCAATGCCGGTTGTTTTCCAAATCACCGCTGCCGGTTTTATTTCCGTTGGACAGCAAGACCGGATATTTGCTCTTATCGCCAGTCAACGTGGTTTTAAAACGGCTCATCACATCCGGCCGGTCCAAAAACCAGGTGATTTTCCGAAAACCCTGCGCCTCGCATTGCGTACACAGCATGCTGCTGGACAAGTACAACCCTTCCAGCGCGGTATTGGCTTGGGGATTGATGACATTTTCGATGACGATTTGAAACGGCCTATCCTGCGGCACTTCATGCACGACCAAGGCTTCCTCGCCCAGTGCATACTGGTTTTGCTCCAGAGCCTGGCCGTCTATCGCGATACTCACCAACTGCAATTCCTCGCCGAGCAAGGTTAATGCGGTACTGCTGTCTTGGCTTTGCGGATTGCGGCGTAAATTCAAGGTTGAGCGGACCTGAGTGTGTTGCTCGTCCAAGTCGAAATTCAGTTCAATCTGCTCGATCAGATACTCGGGCGGGGTATAGTCTTTCAGGAAAACCGTTTGCGGGCTTGCATCGCGCATCATTTATCGCTCGTCTTGTTTGACAGGTTGTGGCGGTTTATAAGAAATCAGCCAGTAAGTAAGACCCAGCGCCACGATGACCGCAGCGATAGCCGTAATATAAGCCGGATCCAAATCCTTGAAATCCAGCATGATGACTTTTCGGGCCACGGCCATCAAAGCCGTGGCTATGACCATTTTAATCGGTAGCGTATCGTGTTTGATGTACAGCGTGATGTTGATAAATATCTCTATCGCGATCAACACCGCCATGAACGAACCAAAAATCACCAGTATGTCGGACACCGTCAGCATCAAAAACGGCGCTGCGACCACACGCTGATACATCACATAGCCCACATCAGCCACGCCCCACAAAATCACCAACACCATCAGCACCGCCAATATTCTGACCGCGAAATGAATGACCGCGTGCAGGACTTTGAGCATGGCATCTTCCGGAATCGGCGGTACTTTTACTTCGTGGCCTTCCTCGCGCAAATTGCGGTTAGCGCTGGGCCGGGAAGATGCCGGTGGCGGCACGGAAGGTCGAACGGGCGGTTTACTGTCCATCTACAACTCCTGGTTTTTCTGCCAAGCCAAATAAGCCAACAAGGCCCATGCGGCTAAAAAAGCCAGGCCGCCCAACGGCGTGATCATACCCAGCCAACCGATATTCAATATCGCCAGTAAGTATAGACTGCCGGAAAACAGCACAATGCCCGCCACCAAACACCAGCCGGCCCAGCGCAGCAATTTATGTTCCGGTAACACTGCGATCAAAGCCAGAACCAACACATGCCACATCTGGTAGCTTACCGCGGTTTTGTAAACATCCAGCAGATGCTCGGATAATAAATGCTTCAAGCCGTGCGCACCGAACGCGCCCATCGCTACGCCGATAAAACCGCCAACCGCGGCCAGAAACAAAAAAGGCGGACGCATTATTTCTCCAGCAGGCGCGGCATCAGTTGCACCAGATTACACGGCCGGGTGCGGTAATCCAATTGTTCCTTGATTAAGGAATCCCAGGCAGTCCGGCAAGCACCGGACGAACCGGGCACGCAGAAAATATAAGTGGCGTTGGCCACGCCGGCGATAGCCCGCGATTGCATCGTCGAGCTTTTGATGTCCTGGTAGGAAATCGTCCGAAACACTTCGCCAAAGCCATCCAATACTTTATCCAACAGCGGTTGAATCGCTTCCGGCGTACCGTCGCGGCCCGTCACGCCGGTGCCGCCGGTGGTGATAACCGCATTGACCTGCGGATCGGCGATCCATTGACTGACGGCGGCGCGGATTTGGTAAATATCATCGGGAACGATTTTTTTGTCGATCAAGTTATGCCCGGCCGCAGTCAAACCGGTGACCAAGGTTTGCCCGGATACGTCGTCCAGTTCGGTACGAGTATCGGAGACAGTCAATACGGCGATATTAATCGGAATAAACTCTCGGGCTTGGCTCACAGTGCGGCTCCAGATAAAGGCTACCGCATTCTATGTAAAGCGCCGCCGGACAAGCAAGCATTGTTTAATTCAACGGCTGTCATACCGGCTTAACCGATAATGCCGTAAACTCCGGATATTGATTCCAATTCAGTTAGCTGCCGCCCCCTCGATCATGCCTATCCAGATTTCCCGTTACGAAAAAATCGCCAGTCTGGCGGCCTTGTGCCTGCTGCTGTTTGCCTGTTATCAGGTATTAAAACCGTTTATTTTCGATTTGTTGTGGGCGGCCATTCTGTGTTTTGTCACCTGGCCGCTGTATCTGCGTTTGCGCGATTGGAAGCTGACTTCCAACTGGGCGGCCACTGCCATGGTCCTGCCGATAGGCATATTGCTGCTAACGCCGTTCGTCGCCGCCACGCTGACATTTACCGAAGATATTAACCACTTGCTGCAGTGGCTTAATCAAAGCCGGCATGTGTGGCCGGAACCTCCGGCTTGGCTGCAATCGTTGCCCTTAGTCGGCGACAACGCTGTCTCGGCCTGGCAGAGTGTCGGCGAAGACTCCAGCCGCCTCGTCAATCTGGCCCGGCAATATGCGCTGGGCGCCAGTAGCTGGTTGCTGCAACAAGGCATTGGCTTGGCCGGCGAACTGATGCATATGGGCCTGGCTATTTTGGTGCTATTTTTTTTCTATCGCGACGGCGAACACGTTGCTCAGCATGTGGTGATTGGCGTCGAACGCTTGGCCGGCGAGCGCACCCAGCGCATCCTGCATATCGTCCGCTCCAGTCTGAGGGCGGTGGTATACGGCATCCTCGGCACCGCGCTGGTACAAGCACTGGCTTCCATCCTGGGCTTTGTGATTGCCGGCGTGCCTTACGCCTTTGTGCTAGGCGTCATCGCCTTCTTTTCGATGATTATCCCTGCGGCCGGCACGGTGATTTGGCTGCCCATCGCCCTGTGGTTGTTAGCTGAAGGCGAGACCGGCTGGGCGGTTTTTATCGCATTGTGGTTTTTGCTGTTCGTCGGCACCATCGACAACTGGCTGCGGCCGATTTTGATCAGCCGGGAAGTGGAATTGCCGTTCGTGTTGATCGTGTTCGGCATCTTCGGTGGGCTGTTAGCGTTTGGCTTTATCGGCGTATTTATCGGCCCGACCCTACTGGCCACCAGCTATGCCTTGGTGCTGGACTGGCTGATTCGCAATGAACAGCAGGAGCTGGACAGCCAAGCGAACACTGAAGGTAAAGACTGCTAAATACCCGCTGTCAGTTTGATTTGCCGAGTAACGCCGTCCGCTTGCTCAATTGCCGAAAATCCATCGAAAAAATACAGCATTGTGGCCCAAGGTTTGCTAGCAATCGTGGAGGAGGATAAACAACCATGTCGGTGAAACACCCATTTGCCATCTGCCCTGCTCAACAAGTTCCCGAGCTCGGCAAATTTCCGTTTGAACTGCTCTATCGCGGCTCGCCACGCGCTGCGGTTCTGGTGCGTTTCCAAGGTGAGGTATACGCTTATCTGAACCAATGCGTCCACATGCCTAGGGCATTGGATTGTGAGAACAGCAACATTTTCGACGAATCGGGACGCTATTTGCAGTGTTCCATGCACAGTATTTGCTATGACCCGATCAGCGGCGAGTCTTTAAGCGAAATTTGCCTGGGCAAAAAACTGACCGCGCTGAAAGTCAAAGAACAAGACGACTGGATTTACTTAGTGGATAAAAGAGCCGCGATTACCGGTTGAGGCTTTGGCCCGGGGCGAAACAATAAGCATCGCCCCATTTACTTTCAGACGGTTTGCGCCGCAAACCCATCCGATCTTAGCCGTGCGCGGCGCCTTCCTTGATTTGTTGTTCCAGCTTTTCGTGCGCGCGTTCCAACTTGGCAAACACTCTTAAAATATCGGTAGCGGACAATATGCCTACCAGTTTGTCTTTTTCCACCACCGGCAGCGCGCCGACGCGGTGTTCCGCCATCATCGCCGCCGCTTCCGACGCAGGCGTTTCCGGGGTCACGGTATAAACGCCGCGATGCATGATGTGCACGACTTTTTGCGTGACCACATGCAATTGGGTGCTGTCTTTACTAGCTTCCACCGCATTGGAATTACTTTTGGGGCCCAAGGCTTTATATAAATCCCGGTCGGAAACGATACCGACCAATTTGCCTTTTTCAACGACAGGCAGGTGGCGGATTTTCTCGTAATGGATCAAAAAGAACACGCGATCGATCAGATCGTGAGGTTCGACGGTAAATACCTTGGTGGTCATTAACTCTGCTACGCGCATGCTGTTTCTCCCATAAAAATGTCTGTATAAAAGTAAGTAAATTCTGACGCAATAGTGCCACTATAGCCAGGCAAAATTAAGAAATACGCTGCTTGATGGCTGCACACAACCATTCATTCGCGAAGCACGGCCGTGAATCCTTCGCCCGCGGCACTTGGATCGACTCAATAAATCGCCCGACCCAAATCCAGACAGGTCAGATAAAGCCGCATATCAAATTCCCATTGGTGATAGTCCGGCGCCATGTGCTCGCATAATTTGTAAAAAGCCTTGTTATGCTGTTTTTCACGTAGATGCGCGAGCTCATGAACGACGATCATCTGCAAAAACTCCGGCGGCGCAATTTTAAAGATCGCACCGATACGAATTTCATTTTTTGCTTTTAAATTGCCGCCCTGCACCCGCGAGACCGCGGAATGTAAGCCCAAGGCCTGATGCAAGACATCGATTTTGTCGTCGTAAACAACTTTACTGAGAGGGCTGGATTGCCGCAGAAATTGATTTTTAAGATCCATCGTGTAGACATAAAGCGCTTTGTCGGTCTTTATATCATGCGGCCGGGGGTATTTTTTCAGCAGCAACTCGGGCAGTTTGTCGCTGTCGATCAGCGCATGCACTTGCACCGTGATGGCAGGCGCATAGCCAGCCAGGTATTTTAACGGGCGCACAAGCTAAAACCACGCACCGCTTGCTTCAATCCCATGGCGGCTCGTCTCCGTCATAGGCTACGAAGTTTTTATCGCTTGACCGGGTTGTGCCGCCGACGACACTGTCGGCTTTTGAATTTTTCGCCTCGCCGTTGGGCAATTGCCCAAGCCCGGACTCCACCTGCCATTTGGCAAACAGCGCCACGTCTTTATTGGCGGGGACATACCATTTCTTGACAGCCGCATCCCACCTGGCGCCAAGCGCTTTCGCCGCATCCTTTTCGGCATAGGGTACATTCAGATAAGTTTTCGCGTCAGCCATTTACCGTAGCCGGTCAAAGTTTAATTGCATCGCAATATTGTAAAACATTGCTTATGCAAGTGGTTCGGATAATCCGATCTTACCCAGGAAACCTAACGCTGAACGCATTTATCAAAACATCTGCCGGTTCGGCTACACCGCAGAACAATCCAGTCCTACGGTTTTTTGCGGCTCGAACCCATAGTACTGGCAAAAGTGGTCGCCGCGAACAAGGCCGAGGAAACAATAAAATCGCCCGAAATAAACTCGATAACGCCGGTCACAAACACCAGCCCGATCAAAATGTCTTTATGTAAGCGTTTCATGGTCGCTTCCCGAAGTAATTAAGGCATTTAGACTATATGCCCGCCCACATTAATTAACAATGACACTAAAAACACATTGATTAATCGCTAAAAGGAAACAACCCAATAAGCCAAACCGCAAGCCGGTTTACCTCGGCTTATCGACTGCGTAGACGGCGAAACGGCAGCATCAACAGGCCGACAAATCCCATTTGGTTACTATCTTGAAACTCGGACAAACCTATCATCATGGCAGTCTGTGCTTCGCGCGCTTGTGGACAATAGGTTTTGAACAATCTATCCCAGCATGACAGCGAGAAGCCGTAGTTGCTGTCGGTTTCCGGTTGAAATGCCGAGTGATGAATGCGGTGCATGTCGGGTGTCACTATCAAATAGCGCAAGCCGCGCTCCAGCGCAGGCGGCAAGCCGACATTACCGTGATTGAATAACGCGCAACCGTTCAATATCACTTCAAAAGCGATCACCGCGAGCGGATCGGCGCCGAGTAACACCACCAGCGCGACCTTATAAAGCATCGACAGCATGATCTCCAAAGGATGAAAGCGCACGGCAGTCGTCGTATCGAAATCCATATCGCTATGGTGCACCTGATGCAGCCGCCAGAACCAGCGCCAGCGATGGGCGGCGATATGTTGAGCGTAAATGGCCAGATCCAGCAGCAGCAAACTCAGTGTTATTGACAGCCAATTCGGCACCGACAACGTATTGAATACGCCGATTTGTTGCTCGGCAGCCCAGTTCGCCGCCAGCCAGGCCGCGGCACCGATGCTGAGCCGCATCACGCCGACATTCAGAATCGCCAAACCCAAATTGACCGGCCAACGGCGGCGGCGCTTTGCGGCCAATCGCCGCTTGGGCCGCAGCCACTCCCAAGCCGCCATTAGCAAAAATATCCCCAAAAACACGCCCAAGCGCACCATTGCTTCCATCACCGTCTCCGATAATACTGCGCTGCCAGTTCATCCGGATGGGCTCCGAAAAAATACCGCAGCCGCAAGCACCACATCAATAAGATCGTTCTGAGGATACCGTGTTGTTGCCAACGCCGCGCGGCAGTGACGACCTTAGTCTTTAAACAGCAAGGTTTACCGAGCTTTTTCAGCGCCGCGCTGATGGCAATATCTTCCATCAAGGCAATCTCCGGAAAACCGCCCACAGCCTGAAATGCCTGACGGGTGATGAAGATGGCCTGATCGCCGGTAGCAATACCGGTCAAGCGGGAGCGCGCGTTCATCATGCCGGCGATCAATTTAAAAATGGCTTGTGGGCTGTCGAATTGCACATCAAAACGCCCCCACGACCAGCCTTGCTCGACCGCCGACAAAATTAAAGCGATAGCCTGATCCGGCAGCCGGGTATCGGCATGCAAAAACAGCAACACGTCGGCTTGGGCTTGTTGCGCACCCAGGTTCATCTGCCTGGCCCGGCCAGGCAGACTGGGCAAAATCTGATCGACCAAAGGCTTCGCAATAAGCGGGCTGGCATCACGACTGCCGCCATCGACCACCAATAATTCGCAGCGCGATCTCAGCACCTGCAAGGCTTGCAATGTATCGGCAAGCCGCGCCGCCTCGTTGACTACCGGAATGACAATACTAATCTGGGGTTTCATTGCGCTAGCACATCTTCGTCAGCGCTACCGATTACAGTTCGTTGCTAACAGAGGCAGCAACGCTTATACCAGTAGCATTGAGCAAGGCCGCGATTAAAGCACGCCCTGCTCTATCTCTTGCAAATAGATAAATTCCGGGGCTTTTACGCCGGCCTGTTTTCTGATTTCCACCAACTCGGGGGAGTCGAAAAATCGCCGGGCGTTGTCCAGCGAGGTCCAGGCAGAAAAATGCACGATATTATTGGCATCGTCGTCGTAGCGCAGCAGTTGGTAGCTGATTTCTCCGGCGCGTTTTCTGATCTCGGCGGCCTGATCGAAAATCCGCTTCCAGGCCGGATAGTCGGCGACCTCATGGATGATTAATACGTGTGGCATGCAGACTCCGTTTTTTAGTATGGCTCGCCGCCTTTGTGGGCAAAACGCCAGCCCCCGTCGACTGACATCGCTTGTAAATCGTCGTCCGGATAAATGACTGCGTCTCCGGCCGTCCTGTCGCCAACTTCCAGGTACTGCACGTCTGCGTTCGAGCGATTCAGCAACTGGTGCGCATTACCGGTGCCGGCTTTAAATCCCGCGCACATACCCGGCGCCAGCTCGGTTTCGCCTGCATCCGTCACCAATGTCGGATGGCCTTGCAATATGTAAATAAACTCGTCTTGCCGCGAATGGCTATGCCGCAACGCCGATCTGGCGCCGGGTGCTAGCGTGCTTAGATTGACGCCAAAATTTGCCAGATTGAATACCTCGCCTAGGCGGCGTTTCTCCCTTCCCGCCATGCGCGAGGCAAACGGTTCCGGATACAGCGATGTGGTGCGTGGCTCGACATCTGCCGCAGACACGGCTATTGGAGTGTGTTTATCGTTCATGGTGGCCTGCAAATGGAAGAAAACCGGCTCGAACGGTTTATTAAAAATCCGGCGGAGACTAGCCCAAAGCTGCCGAACCGATCTGCTTGCCCTTAGCGCTCCGAGCAAGCGCCTGAACAAGCACAGGGCTACCCCAGAGCGCGGATATGATCGGACTTGCTTCTTCGACCGCGGTGCTGGAAAAAAAGCGGACCTCTGCCGCCCGCTCTCGGGAAACAGGCCTAAGATGGCCTTGCAAACGCCGCACCAGCTCTTTTGCCACGGCGGTGGCCGGGTCGATTATCGTCAGATCCGGCCCCACAATGTCCCGAATCAGCGGCGCCAGAAACGGGTAATGCGTGCAGCCTAATACGATGGTATCGGCACCAGCCAGCAGCAATGGCGACAGGTAACCGACCAAAAGCTCGCGCGTCGTATCGCTGTGCAATTGGACTTTTTCAACTTGTTCGACCAGACCGGGACAAGGCTGCAACAATATTTCAATGTCTTTACCGTAGGCCGCGCACAGCCTGGCGACGCTGGGGCTGGCCAGCGTGCGGCTGGTGGCCAGTACGCCGACCACTCCGGATTGGGTGGTTTGCGCCGCCGGCTTGATGGCCGGCTCCATCGCCACCACCGGCACAGGACACCAGGCGCGCAGTTTTTCGATTGCGACCACGGTGGCGGTGTTGCAGGCAACCACGATGGCCTTCACGCCGGCATCCAGCAGCCGCTCGGTGATGGTTTTCGCCCTATCCGCAATAAACTCCGCATCCCGGTCGCCGTAGGGCGCGTAGCCGGAATCGGCCACATACAGCAAGTCTTCCATGGGCAGTTCCGCACGGATGGCTCGCAGCACGGACAGGCCGCCGACGCCGGAATCGAATACGCCAATGGGGGCCTCGGTGCGCAAGGCTGTCATGGATGGATGCTGTCTATTATCCAATCGATCAGGCCTGGCGCTGTTGCAAATATTCTTCGTTGAGACGAATGGCTTGCAGGGCTGCCGGGCGCGCGTAGATCCGCGCCACATAATCTTCGAACAACGGACGCTTGTCGATGCTGCCAAACATCATCCCCCAACCCAGCTGCGAGCCGACATACACGTCCGCGGCGGTAAATTGCTCGCCGCAAATGTAAGGTCCGGGCTGCAGGGCTGTTTCGACGGCGGCTAAGGTCGCTTCGTAACTACCGAAACCGACAAAGCCGCTTTTGCCCTCGGGCACTTGCCAACCCAGCGTCTTGGCGGTAACGGCCTGTTCCAGCGGACCGGCCGCGAAAAACAGCCAACGGAAATAGTCCGCGCGCGCGGGATGGTTTGCGGCCGGCAGCAGATTTTTCTCCGGAAAACGATCCGCCAAATACGCGCAAATGGCCGCGGTTTCGGTGACGAACGCAGTACCGTGTTTCAGCGCCGGCACCTTGCCCATTGGATTGACAGCCAGATAGTCGGCATTTTTCATCGCGGCGCCGAACGCCAGCCAGACCGTTTCGTAAGGCTCGCCGATTTCTTCCAGCATCCAGTGAGCGATGCGCCCACGCGACTGCGGATTGGTATAAAACACCAGATCGTTCATTGTGCGTTCTCCTTGGCGGGATGTTTTACTAAAGGCAATATGGCGGCGGATTTTACACCGATAAACCGGACCGGACTCAGACGATGTTTTGGGACCGGCTGTAGACACTGTTCCATCAGGAACAATGTCGAGCGACTATCCCAACGGTTCCAGTGCAGTCAGCGCTTCGGTCATTATCCGTTTGAATTCGGCATAGTCAGCAGGATTTAAACTGTCCTGCTTGAGTGACAGACAAAATCTCGTCGCGGCCTGCTCCACACGATTTGCCCCCAAGTTAGCGGCGACGCCTTTCAAACCGTGCAGCACGTCTCGCGCCTTTTGCAAATCGCGCTTCTCCAGCAAATCATCCAGCGCTATCAAGGTGCTTGCGGTGCTATTTTTAAAACTACCCAGCAACTCGCTCAAAAAGCTTTCGTCGCCATCCAGCAAATCCAGCGTGTTGCTGAAATCAAAACCGGGCAAATCTCGTAAGCAAAACGCTGAAACGTCACGCGCATTTGTAACAGGCCCGTTTACCGAAGCGCCAACCGGACTTCGACCTATCTGCTGGCACAACACCTTAACCAACTGCATCGGTTGAATCGGCTTGACCACAAACTCGTTCATACCGCTGGCCAGGCATTTGTCCCGTTCCTCTTGGGTCACGCCGGCGCTCAGCGCGATAATCGGCAGGGAGTGATACTCGGGATTTTGGCGGATCTGTTCGGTGGCGGCCAGACCGCTCATCACCGGCATATGAATATCCATCAGCACTGCATCATAAGCGTGCTCTGCCAGCATGGCCAAGGCGTCGCGGCCGTTACCGGCAAGATCGACACTAACCCCGCATAAGGCCAAAAATTCCTGCAAAATTTTCTGATTGATAGCATGGTCTTCGGCCACCAGAATACGCATGCCCCGCAATGCGCTACCTTGATCGGCAAGAGTCTTAGACAAGCCACCGGCCTGGGTGTCGGTATCCGGCCGCGCCGCCGGCAAATCGGCTTGCTGCGCGCTAACGCCCAGCATTAACTCAAAACTAAAATTCGAACCCTGCCCCGGCTTACTTTCGACATGAAAATCGCTGCCCATTAGTTGCAGCAACTTTTGGCTGATGCTCAAGCCCAAACCTGTACCACCGAAGCGGCGAGTAATCGACGCATCCAACTGACTGAAGGAATGGAACAACTTAGGCAGATCCGCTTCGGGAATACCGATACCGGTATCCATCACGCTGAAACGCAGCTTGGCCTGAGCGTCCTGCCATTCCAGCAAAGCCACTTGCAATGTGACACTGCCTTGCTCAGTAAACTTCAGCGCATTTCCCACCAGATTGGAGAGAATCTGTTGCAAACGCAGTGCATCACCGACCAAACCTAAGGGCACATCCGGCGCAACGTCTATCTTGATGTCCAGGCATTTTTCCGCCGCGTACAAGGCAAACAGATTATGCAGGTTATCCAATACGGTATTCAGGTTGAATTCGACCTGTTCGAGTCCCAGTTTACCGGCCTCCATTTTGGAGAAGTCGAGAATGTCGTTGAGTATGCCGAGTAAACTGACGGAACTGCTGTAAATCTTTTGCAGATAATCCCTTACCTCAGCGGATACCGGCTTATTCAATGCCAACTGCGACAACCCGATCACCGCGTTCATCGGCGTGCGGATTTCGTGGGACATGTTCGCCAGAAACTCCGATTTGAAGGCCGCCATGCTCTCGGCGGTTTCTTTGGCTTCGATCAAGGCCTGTTCCACCCGCTTCTGTTCGCTTAGATCGCGCACCACGCTTTGTAATACCAGGTGGCCGTCCAGACTAACCCGCGCCAGCGTCACCAAAGCCGGAAAAATACGACCGTCGGCACGCTTATGCAGCCACTCGAATTCCAAGTGGCCGTTTTTGATCGCCGTAGCCATATACTCGTTCGCCAATTCTACCGAATCCCTGCCGTTTGCCTGATTTGGCGGCGAAACTTTACCGGGGTGCAAGCGGCAGAACTCGGACACAGCGTCGTAACCAAATAAATCCAAGGTGGCCTGATTACAATCCAGAAATCCGCTGCTATCGGCCATCATGACCGCATCGCTGGAACTGTTGAACAGCTTTCGATACTTCAACTCACTTTGTCGCAGCACTTCTTTATTGGCTTTGGCTTGGGTAACGTCTTCGGCAATAAACCAAATATAATCCTGATCCTCGGTACCGGCGACTTTGGTGCCGCTTAGTTGTAACGATACCGGTCGCCCTCTTTTATGGATAAACGTCGCTTCGTCCGAACCATACTGCCCGGTTCTGGCTAACCAACTTAATTGTTCGGCCAAACTCTGGTCTTTATCGGCGGATAAACTCATGTAATCGAGCCGTTGAAGTTCTTCTTCCGTATACCCGGTCATGCGTTGAAAAGCATGATTGAATTCAACGAATTTGCCGTGCACATCCAGCAAAGCGATGCCTAAGGGCGACAGCTCGTATAAGTCGCGGAGCTTTTGGCCTTTTTCCGCCAAACGAATATACGCATCCTTTAAACTTGAGTTTGCCGCATCAAGCTGAGCGGTGCGCTGATCGACCAGTGCCGCCACTATAGCCGCCCTGCCGGTGGCGGATAACAAGTACACGCTTAGTAGCATGGTAAACAGCAATCCTCCCAACAACACCAGCCACGGTAACCAGGAGGCATGCGTCGCAATGAATACGGCTTCCGGCTGGACAATCACTTCCAACAAGCGATTGCCAAAACGGATGGAATGCCTGGACTCATTAACACCGGTCGTCAATGCTTTCAGCGCTCCGTATAACGGTATAGCGTGGTTTTCCGCATCGTAATACAGTAGCGCCACGTTCATATCGTCAAGATTTAAGTCTTGCATGGCCGCCTTCACCAGGGAATCGATACGCACCACTGTAGACAAAAACCCGCTAAACGCCGGCTCCGAACTATTGGCATTAGCCAGGTATACAGGCATCATCAGCAATAAGGCTTGATTGGCTTGCCCGTCCTGCACCAGTTGAATAGGCCGGGTGACGCTGACTGCTTGGCTGGCCCTGGCTTCCGTCAGCGCTGCTCGGCGATTGGCCTCGGAATTCAAGTCAAAGCCCAGCGCCAGCTTATTGGTTGATAAAGGCTCGATAAAGGTAACGGGGAAATACTCGGTACGCTCCTGAGCCTTGATGAACTGGCGATCCGCACCTAGTTCCTTGATCGTAAAATCTTTATATCCTTCGTCGCGGATCGATTGTTCGTAAGACGCCCGCTGTTCGCTGGGGATCTGCGATACCCAGCTCAGCGCTTGAATGTGCGGATTCTGTGCCAGCACGCCATTGGCAAAAACGCCGAATTTATCCCGGTCTACCGGTCCGGCCGCTTGGAAGAAACTATTGAGCGAAAAAGACGCTTTCAACACGGCGGAAAAATTGTCTGCCAAGGCTTTATTAACCGCGCCGGCATTGCTGTCAAATTGCAGTTGTAGCCGACTGTCTTCCGCTCGCAAAACCAATAGAAAAGTAATGATCAGCCCGGCCAACATGGCTACCAGCGGCATAGCCACACCTACCAGCCGGGGACGCCAAAGCGCTCTTGGTTCTGCAAACCCGCAAAAAACCAAAGGCGATATGATGATGGCCCCGAGACAATCGCCTATCCACCAATTCCACCAAGCCACCAAAACATTGGCATCGGTTAAAACACCGAATCCAAGCAAGGTGCTGACCCCGACGGTGGCGGCGATCAAGCAAGTCAAAGGCCCGACTAGTAACACATACCGAAAAATGTTTTTTCCTTTATCCAAACGCGGTACGCCGGTCCCTAGAAAGCGTTGCGACAGCCAAGCACCGGTCAATGCTTGCAATGTGCTGCCGATCGCGATGCCCATCGCGACGAAGACCGTCGGCGGCGTTAATTCGCCGCTTAACTCATATCCTTGCGAGAGATTGGTCAGGAACGAGCCGCACCCTATCGCCGGCCAGATTTTCTTACCCCAGAGCAACACCGCTGCCAGCGCAATGCCGGCCGGCGGCCAAATCGGACTGGCATAGCCTGGCGGTAAGGCCAGGCGCAACCCAGCCCAACCCGCCACGGCAATAATTGCTGTCAGAAAAATAAATCGGTAAAAGCTCAAACGCATTCCTTCTCTGCCCAACAAGCCAAGAAAAGTGAGAGAAGGTGATTATAGGTCAAATGTTTTGCTAGGGATGCGGATAGGCCAAAACCTGGGCCATCCGGCATTGCGAGGACTCATCGCTAATCCAGTTTAGCCACTGGGCTCCCGGCTGCGCGGGAGCGACGATATTTAGGAGGTTGGGATAGTGCGTCAGCCCGGCAGGGTCGCCATATCGATCACAAAGCGGTATTTCACGTCGCTTTTCAACATGCGTTGATAGGCGTCATTGATGCCGGCCATCGGAATCAGCTCAATGTCGGACACGATGCCGTGCTCGGCGCAGAAATCCAGCATTTCCTGAGTCTCGCGAATACCGCCGATCAACGAACCCGCCAACGCGCGGCGGCGAAATATCAGGTTGCCGACGTTCGGCGAGGGATGCGGCTCGGACGGTACGCCGACCAGACACATCGTGCCGTCGCGCTTCAACAGGCTTAAATATTGATCCAAATCGTGCTGCGCGGCGACGGTATTTAAAATGAAATCAAAGCTGTTTAAATGCTTTTCCATTTCGTCGGTGTTTTTTGAGATCACCACCTCGCTCGCGCCCAAGCGTTTGGCATCCGCTTCTTTACCTGGCGAAGTCGTAAACAGCACGACCTCTGCACCAAAGGCGTGGGCAAACTTCACGCCCATATGCCCCAGACCGCCCAAACCGACGATGCCAACCTTATGGCCCTTGCCGATTTGCCAATGCCGCAACGGCGAATAGGTCGTAATACCGGCGCACAGCAGGGGCGCTACCGCCGCCAACTCCAGCTTATCGGACACTTGCAACACAAACCCCTGATCGACCACGATCTGATTCGAGTAGCCGCCGTAAGTCATTTTGCCGGTGTATTTGTCCGGACTGTTGTAAGTGAACACCGTTTGGTCGCAAAACTGTTCCTGATGATCAAGGCAATCGGGACAGACGCCGCAGGAATCCACCATGCAGCCTACCCCGGCCAAATCACCCACCTTAAAATGAGTCACTTGGGAACCGACTTCCACGACCCGACCGACAATTTCGTGGCCCGGCACTATCGGAAACGTCGTGCCGCGCCATTCGTTGCGCACCTGATGCAAATCGCTATGGCAAACCCCGCAATACAGAATTTCGATACGCACATCCTCGGAACCGGGTTGCCGGCGTTCGAAATGAAACGAGCGTAGCGGCGTTTGCGGGTTATAGGCGGCATAGCCAACACTTTTGAGCATATCGATCCCCTAAATTTAGATTGTACGGTGCCTGCACCAGGGCTCAGCCCGTCGATTGATTTTGTTTGCGTCAGGTGCAAATACGCGCCTGACGCTGCTAACGCATGTCAACTCGTCAGTTTCAAATACTTCTTGTACAGACTGTCCTTGTCCTCGACCACATCCGGATCTTTATCGATACAATCCACCGGACAAACTTCCATGCACTGCGGCTTGTCATGATGACCGACGCACTCGGTGCATAGGGACGGGTTGATCACGTATATATCATCGCCTTGCGAAATGGCGCCGTTCGGGCACTCCGGTTCGCAGACATCGCAGTTGATACAGTCGTCGCTGATAATGAGCGCCATAATTACTCCTCGGAAAATTTTTCGGTTAAGCGTTGTTTGACCACATCGGGCACGAAGCTGGACACATCGCCGTTCAATTGGGCGATCTCGCGGATCATGCTGGACGAGATAAATTCGTATTGTTCGGCCGGGGTCAGAAACACCGTTTCAATATCGGGCGACAAACGGCGGTTCATGCCGGCCAATTGAAATTCGTATTCAAAATCCGACACTGCACGCAAGCCGCGGATGATGACGCTGGCTTGATGTTGCTTGGCACATTCGACCAACAAGGTGTCGAAGCCAATCACGCGGACGTTGCTGAATTCCGTGACCACTTCCTGAATCAACGCCACGCGCTCTTCCAAGGAAAACAGTGGCTGTTTGCCGCGGCTGACCGCGACGGCAACAATCACATGTTGGTAAAGCCGGGAGGCGCGGTGGATCAGATCCAGATGACCGTTGGTGATGGGATCGAAGGTGCCGGGATAAATCGCGGTAATGTTCATCGGCTTTGGAAACAGGCAAAAGCGGCTTATTTTAAACCATTCGCCGCGGCAAAAGTATCCGATTGCTTTTGCAGCAGGTGGTAGCTGACTTCGCCGGCCGTCTTGGCTTTCAACAATCGCCAGCCGGCCGGCAGATCATCCAACGGCCGCTTGCGCTCACATTCCAGGTAGATTTTGGCGTAATCGGCCAGCCAGCCTTGGGCGTCCAATAGTCGGCAGGTCTGCCCGATCAAACCTTGCCCGAACGGCGGATCGAGGAACACCAAGTCGAACGGTTGAGCCGGCGCGTTTAGAAATTGCCCAACGTCTTGCTGCACCACCTCAATCTGTGTCGCCGCCAATTTGGCGATGTTCTCGCGCAGCTTTTGGCAACTGCCAGGGTTGTTTTCCACTTGCACCACGTGCTTGGCACCCCGCGAGGCAGCTTCCACCCCAAGCGCGCCGCTACCGGCGTAAAGGTCCAGGCAGCGGCTATTCAGGATGTCGGCTTGCAGCCAGTTGAACAAGGTTTCCCGCACCCGCGACGGCGTCGGCCGCAAACCCGGCGCGTCGTCGAATACGATTTGCCGGCTGCGCCATTCGCCGCCGATGATGCGGATTTGGTTAGACATTTTATTTACCGGCACCGACCGTCACGGTTTGCAACAACTCCGGTTTTACCCGGCGCTTGAACGCATCCTTGATTTGCTCGATGCTGACAGCTTCGACATTGCTCTGAAAGGTATCCAGATAGTCCAGCGGCTGCTGATAAAACCCAATCATCGCTACGTAATCGGTCAGCTTGCTGTTGGTATCGAAGCGCATCGCAAAACCACCTGTGATGTTTTGCTTGGCGGCGGTCAGTTCCTTATCGCTGGGGCCTGTATCCAGAAACTCGTTGAAGGTCTTCAGCAACACATCCAAAGCCTGTTCGGTTTGATCGTTTCGGGTTTGCAAACTCATCATGAACGGCCCCTGCCGGTATAAGGGCGCAAACACGCTATAAGCACCATACGCCAAACCGCGCTTCTCCCGCACTTCTTCGAATAACCTTGACACCATACTGCCGCCCCCCAAAATATGGTTACCTACATACAAGGCGAAATAGTCCGGGTCCTTACGATAGGTGCCGGGCAAGCCAACCAGTACGTGGGTTTGCGTGGACGGAAACTCGATGTGCTGTTTGCTGGCTTTGCTAGGCATCGTCACCACCGGAATTTCGGCAGGCTTACTGCCAACCGGTAACTTGCTCAGTAACTGGTTAGCGGTCTGCTCGGCTTGCTCGCGACTGACGTCACCGACGATGACCACCATCGCGTTAGCAGCCACATAGTATTTTTGATAAAAGCTTTTCAAATCGTCAGCGCTAAAACCGGCCACGGTTTCCACCACGCCGGTCTCGGGATGGGCGTAGGGATGATCGCCATACAAGGCTTTGTTAAACGCGATGCCGGCCAATTCGCCCGGTGATTCTTCCCGGTGTTTCAAACCAGCCAAGGTGCGGGCTTTTTCCCGCTCGAAATCGGCTTGATTAAAGGCCGGCTTGCTCAATACGGTTTCGAAGGTCGCCAAAGCTTTGTCGAACAAGGCTTTTTCGGTCAAGGTCCGTATCGCCAGCCAAGCCATATCTTCATTGACACCAGCTGAATAGTTGGCGCCTACCGATTCGAAGCGCTGGGCGATGTCATCGGCGCTCAAGTCGCCGGCCCCACTATCCAGCAAGGCGGAAGTCAACGCGGCGACGCCGAACTTCGCCTCGTCGCGGGCGCTGCCGGCATCGAATACCACCCGCACATCCACCATCGGCAAACCGGCGGTGCGCACGTAGTAAACCCGGCTGCCCTGCGGGGTTTGCCAGTTTTCGATTTTGGCGGCGGACCAGACGGTCTGGCTCAACAGCAATAGTACCAAACCCATTAAATTAAAACGCATGATGGCCTCCTATGGCTTTTGCAGGTTTGGCGGCTTGAGTTATCGGCTGCGGATCGAGATAAGCGACGGTGAGCGTGTCTTCGATCAAGTATTTACGCGCCACTTCCCTGACCTGCTCGGCGGTGACTTGATTGATCTTATCGACATACTCGTCAGCTTTTTGCCAACCGATACCCACGGTTTCCAGCGTGCCCAATTGCATGGCTTGATAGAAGTTGGAGTCTTTCTGATAGACCGCGCTGGCCAATACTTGAGCCTTGATGCGTTGCAATTCGTCCTTGTCGATCAACTGGTTCTTGAGTTGATATACCTCGTCCAGCAAAGCGTATTCCAGATCAAATACGGTTTTGCCTTCGGCGGGGGTCGCTTCCAACAGGAACACCTCAGGCAAGCGCGAAGTGAAGTCGTAACCCGCACCGGCCGATACCGCGATTTGTTTGCCCCTGACCAACCGCGAAGACAAGCGGGCACTATCGCCGCCGTCCAGCACACCCGCCAGCACTTCCAGCGCGTACGCCTCCCATTCCGGCTTGGCGGTTTTCAGTACCGGGACTTTATAGCCCATCATCAGGTAGGGCAGTTTGGCGGGGGCTTTTACGGTAATCCGACGTACGCCGTGTTGCTCACTTTCGTCTTGCGGTTTTACCGGTTTCAACACGCTGGGTTGCAGCGGCGCGAAATATTGCTCGGCCAGTTTTTCCACTTGCAGCGCATCGACATCGCCCACCACCACCAGCGTGGCGTTATTCGGCGCGTACCATTGCTGATACCAAGCTTGCAGGTCTTCGACTTTATAATTGGCGATGTCGGACGGCCACCCGATTACCGGGTTTTGGTAGGGGCTGTTGGTGAACGCCGTCGCCATGAACTGCTCATGCACTTTGGAACGCGGCTGGTCGTCGGTACGCATCCGCCTTTCTTCGGTAACCACTTCCAGTTCTTTTTTTAATTCTTCGGCTTTCAAATCCAGATTGCGCATCCTGTCGCTTTCCAGTTTAAAGCTGATTTCCAGGCGCGATTTTTCCAGGGTTTGGAAATAAGCCGTGTAATCCTGGCCGGTAAAGGCATTCTCGTTACCGCCGTTTTCGGCGATGATCCGGGAAAACTCGCCGGCCGGATATTTTGCGGTGCCCTTGAACATCATGTGTTCCAACATATGTGAGATACCGGTGATGCCACCGGGTTCATAGCTGGACCCGACCTTGTACCAAACTTGCGATACTACCACCGGCGAACGATGGTCCTCCTTTACCAGCAGTTTCAAGCCGTTGCTGAAAACATGTTCGTGTACCTTGCCGGCCTCGGCATGCGCCGCGACAGCAGGGCAAAGCAGCGCTAACGCCGCGAGCCTATAGTTCATAAATCCCTCGTTGACTAAAAGATGGTGAGCGCTTGTGATTATTTTAATAATCAATGGTTCACTGTTATTCTATATGTTTAAAGACCCGCAAATCTATTTGGTACTTGATGACCGACACCACTTCAGCGCTATCCTGGAAAGACTACTTAGAACTCTGTAAGCCCAGAGTTGTGGCATTGATCGTGTTTACCGCCATCGTCGGCATGTTGCTGGCCGTGCCGGGCATGCCGCCGCTGGATAACTTTTTCTACGGCAGCATAGGCATCGCCCTAGCAGCATCCTCGGCAGCGGCGATCAATCACTTCATCGACCAAAAAGCCGATGCGCAAATGGGCCGCACCAAGAATAGACCACTACCCACCGGTCATTTGAACTCTCATCAGGTATTGGTATTCGCCAGCTTTATCGGCCTTGTAGCGATGGCGATATTGACCATCAAAATCAACGTATTGACCGCCTTTCTGACCTTTTTGTCGCTGATCGGCTACGCGCTGATTTATACGGTATACCTTAAAAAATTAACGCCACAGAATATCGTCATCGGCGGCGCGGCCGGCGCAGCGCCGCCGGTGTTGGGCTGGGCGGCGATTACCGGCGAAGTGCATCCGCATGCGTTGTTGCTGTTTTTAATTATCTTCGTTTGGACCCCACCGCATTTCTGGGCTTTGGCTATCGCCAAACGAGACGAATACGCCAAAGTTGCCATCCCGATGCTGCCGGTGACGCATGGCGTCGAATTCACCCGCCTACAGATTTTGCTTTACACCATTTTGTTGCTGATTAGTACGCTGCTGCCCTATCTAACCGGCATGAGCGGCGTGATTTATTTGCTGGCCGCCGTGGTATTAGGCTTGGGTTTTATCTATTACGCCGTGCAAATGATGCGTAAAAAAGACAATAAAACCGCGATGCGCACCTTCGGCTACTCCATTGTTTATCTGATGCTGATTTTCGCGGCATTGCTGATCGATCATTATTTTCCACTGTCATTCTCATGAGCTTGTTGACCCAGGAACATCCGTTCGCGGAATTTATCAAGATACTCGGCAAGGGCAAAAAAGGCGCCCGGCCTCTAACCCAAGACGAGGCCTATCGGGCGATGCAAATGATCTTGGCCGACGGCCAGGTCGAGCCGATTCAACTCGGCGCATTTTTGATGCTGATGCGGGTGAAGGAAGAAACCTGTGAAGAGCTGGCCGGCTTCGTGCAAGCCGCGCGGGAAAGCTTCGCCTTCGAATCCAAAGTAGCTGTCGATCTGGATTGGTCGTCCTACGCAGGCAAACGCCGCCATCTGCCCTGGTTTTTATTATCCACATCACTGCTGGCCGAGAACGGCATCAGGGTCTTCATGCACGGCGCCGGCGGCCATACCGAAGGGCGTTTGTACACCGAAAATGTGCTGCAAGCATTAGGCATCAAGGCTGCCACGTCAATAACCGAAGCCGGCCAGCAATTGCAGCAAGACAATTTCAGCTATCTCTCGCTGGAATATATATGCCCGAAACTGTTCGACATGATCAATCTGCGGCCGGTGATGGGCTTGCGTTCGCCGGTGCATACATTGGTCAGATTGTTGAATCCGTTCGACGCCACGGCCAGCATTCAAGGCATCTTTCATCCCAGCTACCGACAGGTTCATCAAAAAGCCGCGCTGTTACTGGACCAGAAATACATGGCGGTGTTAAAAGGCGAAGGCGGCGAAACCGAGCGCAATCCGGACGTCGAGTGTCTGGTGCAAAGTGTCAATAACGGCGAACTTAACGACGAGACCTGGCCGGCCCTATTCGAACGCCGGCACATGAAAGCCGAAGACATGGACCCGAAGTTATTGGCGCAATGCTGGCGCGGAGAGCTTAACGACGAATTCGGCGAAGCAACCGTGATAGCGACTGCCGCCGTTGCGTTGAAGCTGCTGGACAAAGCCGATGACCAAGCACAAGCTCAGCAATTGGCGACCGAATTTTGGCAGGCGCGTAACCGGCAACGTTTTTGAGTGGCCGACGGTTTAACCCGCAGTTCTAGCCGGCTTCCAGAGGCGGGTAGCTAAAGTTTGGAATACCCTTGATATAGTCGCGCTGCAAATGCAGATACTGCAAGCCCATCAGCGTGGAAATCTCGTCGTGATCGACCCAAACTACCTTAACCTCGCCTTCCAGATTCAAGTGCTTGTAATCGAATTTGGCCACCGTACCGTCCACCACTTCAATTCTGCCCAGCATGCGTATCATCAAACCGTCCACCGAGACATTTTCGGTATTAAACGCATAATCATTGCCGTTGAAGACAATATGCCCGGGCGCGGTCATGTTTTTGCGGTAAGCGCGGCGGCTGTAGAGTAAATTATCGGTATCGTAAGACAGGTTGCGAAACTCGATGGCAATTTCAAATCCGCCCTCGGTAGCTTCAGCGCGCACCATTTCCGCCTCTCCAGCCAAGCGCATGCTCGGCAGATAAAAATCGACTATCGGCGAAACTTGCAAAGCATTAAAAATGTCTTTGATGCCATTGACCTGCGGCTCGACCTTCAGCACTGCCAGCAAGCCGGAAAGCGACAGATTCACGACCCAAATTTCGTGCTCTTCAAAGCCCAAATACAGCAATCCTTGGCTAGCCAGGTTTTTGCGATAGGCGCGTTTTTCGGTTGTTGGCATAATAATCCTTCTGTTTGGCAGGGCTTTTTAAAGGTAAATCCTTTTAGCAATCTAATTTATTGGGATATGAAAAGCAGATTAATTTGTCTGGCTAGTCTAGCCGTTTTATCGGCGTGTACAACCATGCCACCAAAAAACCCGGAAAATATCTGTCAAATCTTCCGGGAAAAAGACGACTGGTATCAAGCAACCTTAAGCTCCGCGCGGCGCTGGGGCGTGCCCATTGCGGTGCAGATGGCCATCATCCATCAGGAATCCAGCTTCGTCGCTGACGCCCAACCGCCCCGGCCATTGATTCTCGGCTTTATCCCTTGGTTTCGTTCCAGCAGCGCTTACGGTTACCCGCAAGCCAAGGACGAAACCTGGGCGGACTATCAGCAAAAAGCCGGCAACGGCTGGGCCGATAGAGAAGATTTTGCCGACAGCTGCGACTTTGTGGCTTGGTATTGCGCCACCAGCAACCGCAAGCTGGGCATCCCCACCTCAGACGCCAACAATCTGTATTTAACCTATCACGAAGGCTTAGGCGGCTATCAGCGCAACAGCTTTTTATCCAAGCAATGGCTGATGAATACCGCGCAAAAAGTCCATCAGCGCGCCTTGCGTTACGACGCGCAACTGGCAAGCTGCCGGCAGGAGCTGGAACAAAAAAACTGATAAACTAGCCGCCCCAATCATCTATCGGGAGTTTTCATGAAATCCACGAAACAACGTGTCATCGCCATTTTAATCGCATTTATTACAGGATTTGCTATGTTCTCACTGGCCAACGCCAACGCCCCAACCCCAGCCGAAAATAAAGCCGCCGGGGAAAAATTTCTGGCCGACAACGCCAAAACCGCCGGCGTGGTAACCACCGCCAGTGGCCTGCAATATGTGGTCTTCACCGAAGGAACCGGCGCCCAACCCAAAGCCACCGATAACGTCACCGTCCATTACAAAGGCACCACCATCGACGGCAAGGAGTTCGACAGCTCCTACGGCCGCGGCGAACCCGCCACATTCCCTCTGAACCGCGTTATCGCGGGCTGGACCGAAGGCGTGCAGTTGATGAAAGAAGGCGCGAAATACCGTTTCTTTATTCCTTCTAACCTGGCTTATGGTGAGCGTGGTGCGGGACGGGATATTGGGCCTAATGCGGCGTTGATTTTTGATGTTGAGTTGATTAAGGTCAACTGAGTTTGTTTGGTCTTTTTAGCTAACGGTTTGTTTGCTGACTTAAGACTTTAGTTGCGGTGTCGCTGACGCGACGGTTTGATTTAATGTCGGGTCTCGGCCCGACAGCCGAGACACTTTCTTTTGCTCCGCCAAAAGAAAGTATCCAAAGAAAAGGCGGCCCGGACGCCGCTTATTCCCTGCGCTCCTCGCTTTTGCCGGGGGTTGACGAAAGGGGCTTCCTGCCCCTTCGTCAACGCGCCGCATCCCTGCGGCGCCCCTTCGGGCTGATCCCGTCAAAAGCTCCGGTGCTCGGCGCGGCATACGGGGTAAAACCTATCCCAAAATCGAAAGTCTGCCCAGTCTAAATCGATTTTTAACCCTCCTTATGAAAACATGTTGTTTTAGGGACGAAAGACAATTCGGCTATTAAAAACAAATTTCTAGCTAGACTGCCCCCTTGAATTCGCAGAAAGGGAAAATTGTCCAACCAAGGAATATATAAAGAAACCATCTAATCTCCCGTTTGACATACGAACAAACATGACCAGCCCTCCAATATTTCCACCCTCATTCCTATTACTCCAGCAAGAGGGTTACCTCATCAGCTCATGCCTAGCGACGGGCTTATCAGAACTTCGACGAGCCAACGTCCACAACAAAGGAGCCTTCTACGCAGCATTGTTGAATATATCGGTAGGCTTGGAACGACTGATGAAAGCAATCATCATCATGGACCACATGATAATGAACCAGCTTGCAGTTCCGTCTCGAAAAAAATTGAAGGAATACGGTCACGACATTGTCAGTCTGTATGATTCGTGTGTCTCAATTTCAGCAGCAGAAAACTCGAAACTCACTCCAATACAAAACCTTGAGCCAATATCTGCCGAGATTCTGGCTTTACTAAACGACTTTGCACAAACAACCAGATATCACAACCTAGATGCCTTGAGCGGACTGCAAACGCAGATAGATCCTCTTGAGCACTGGAACAATGTGATGATGTCAATTCTCAGGAAAGACGTATCCAAAACGAAGCGGGACCGGATACTCTCGCAAGCAAACGCAGCATCCAACGCGCTTGCTGGGAAGGCGTTTACTTTAATGCAAGGACTAGACAAACAGGCGCTCACGACGGAGCAAGCATTGGCCCTTCCCGGACTTCATGATCAAGCGGCTCGCTACGCCGTCCTTTACATAATAAAGATGCTTACAGAACTGCGCGACCTAACATCCGACATTAGCCACAAGGCGTATGCGTGCGAAAACCGAGAGCCTCCATTTCCTCAAATGCAAGAGTTTCTCGAATGGGTTTGGGACGATAGAGCATATGTTCTTAGAAAGAAAAAATGGCCTTAGCCCGCAGCACGGTAGCACGGTAGCACGGTAGCACGGTAGATACTGTTATCCAAGTCAAGCCAAATGAATAGCCGAATCGAAGGGTTTGGCGGATTTTAAGACGCCGAACGCCACATGAATCAATTTTCGCATCATGGCGCCGATAATGAGTTTATTGGGCTTACCGGCGCAGGCTAATCGGTTCCTGAATTGTTTCCCCCAGGCGGTTTTATACAATGTGACCATGGCTGGCATATACATGGCTTTTCGCAAGAACGAGTGGCCTATTTTGGAGAGTCTGGGTTTGCCCTTAATACTACTACCCGATTCGTATTGCCTAGGATCGAGTCCGGCAAAGGCTGCGGCTTGTCGGCTATTGGCGAAGCGCGAGGTATCGGCGTAGAACGCTAGGATAATAGCGCTGGTGCGCTCGCCAATGCCGGGGATGCTGTCGAGTAATTCGCGCTGTTGCTTGAGATCGGGATGGCGATCAATGTGATCATTGATGGCGTCGATCAATTGTTGGATAGCGGTATCCAGCCAATTCAGATGCTGCTGAATGTCCTCGCGCACCGCTTCGCGAGCCACCTGCAAACGGTTGCTTTCTTGGGTGCGCATGGTTTGCAGGGCGTCCAGGCGCAGCACTAGTGCGCGTAACGTGACTTCCGCCTCGCAACGGGGTTGCCAAGCGGATGGTTTGCGTTCGGCGCAGAAATCGGCAATGAGTTTAGCATCGACCGTATCGGTCTTGCTGCGGGTGAGCCGTGAAGCGCCATAAGCTTTGATTTGTGCCGGATTGACGACGCTGACAGTTAAGCCGTTGGTTGCCAGATGCTGAGCAACGTCTTCCCAATAAATGCCGGTCGCTTCCATGCAGACCTGCACGGATTCAGCTTTTTGGGCGTTTAGCCACGTCAACAAAGCTGTAAAGCCTTCAAGCGAATTGGGAACCACTTTGGCGCGAAACTTACCGTTGGACAAGCGTAATGAGCAATCCAGCTTGGCTTTTGAAACATCGATACCGAGATAAAAATGGGACATTGAAAACCTCAAATGATCTACCTTGTGAATGCAGGCTGCCGGAATCCGGGCCGAAGAGACTGTCCGATCGTTGATCGAGGGTGGGTCACTGCTGCAGGGGTCTACGTCTCGGGCTTCAATAGTCCAAGGTCCGATACGGCATCCAGTGACCCAAACCTGAGGTGCCCCTCAGGCATGTTTTGCGAGATTTCATTATCTCCTGAAAAACACGGGTGGATAATACAAGGTCCGATTAGCGCAGCGTAATCGGACGCATGTTGAATTAAAGCCCATCTAGGGTATGCCCTGCCAAAGAATGCTTGGAATACTCCTCCTTCCTCCGAATACGCTTCGCTATTCGGAGCTACTCCGCCACATACAAAAATATTGTTAAAGCTTTCGAGCTTACCAGTGGGCGTCTCCCGTATGCCGCGCCGAGCACCGGAGCTTTTGACGGGATCAGCCCGTAGGGGCGCCGCAGGGATGCGGCGCGTTGACGAAGGGGCAGGAAGCCCCTTTCGGCAACCCCCGTCGAAAGCTTCGGAGCGCAGGGAACAAGCGGCATCCGGGCCGCCTTTTCTTTGGATACTTTCTTTTGGCGGAGCAAAAGAAAGTATCTCGGCTGTCGGGCCGAGACCCGACATTAAATCAAGCCGTCGCGCCAGCGACACAACCCCAACAAGCCTAACCAAAAAAAACACCCCTACGCCAACACCCTAGCAAACAGCCTGTGAGAATATTCCTGCTCCCGCTGCAAGATAGTTTCGTTTTTTATATCCTTGAGCTTTTTCACCAACACTTCCCCGGTTTCCGGAAAGAAATACACCTTGCGGGGATAGATACCGAGCATGTCGTCAGCGAGGACCGGAATGTTCCGACCGGCCAAATAACTGCGTAAGAACTGAGCACTACGCGCGCCGACATTGTTGCGTTGCATGCCGTTAAGAATATTACCGCCGCCAAACACTTTGGCTTCCAGCTCGCTCTCTTCCGCACCCATGCCGACCAGGTGCTTGATGAAATTGTCCATGCCGTTACTAGCCATGTTCTCCATGCGTTGATTGAGCGGCTGGTCTTCGTTGACGTTCACCACCATGAATTGATACATGCCGCCTATGCCCCGCCGCCTATCTCGAATACAGGCAATCACGCAGGACCCCAACACGGTAACAATAAGCTCGCCGGAATTGGTGACACAATATTCGCCGGGAGTGATTTTGCAGGCGCGGATGCGTTGGTGCGGGTCGTAGTAGGTTTCGGAGTATTTTTGCGGGTGCATAGCCAGGACCATCTTGAGAGTTGCAGAACATTAATACTTATCAAGCAATAAGCCGGCCACTATAAAATTTGGTTTCCACCTCAAATCTTTAGCATTTCAGCGCGCGACCTTGCCGAAGCGATTGTAAACCGCTTCGACAACTATTGATTGATTGGGTATCTGTCTCAGCGCGCCGAGACACAAGCACCCGGGCTATCGACAGTCAGAACGAGCAACGAGCCGGAGTGGTGCGTAGCGCTCGCGATTGGCGCACTTGCTATTACCCCAACCCAAGTCATCACCGGCATATCGTTCGGCAGACCGGGCGAACGATGTCGAATGGAACCGTGGTTTGCAATTTTGTTATAAAAATATCCGCCGCAGTCGCAGCACATTTTAGTATCCTAGCCAGCCATTCCGTACCCAGCCGTCAACCATGAGCCAATACCCACTTTTTGCCACCACGCCTAAAGCGATGGAAGGCATCCTTGCCAACGAAATCAAAGCCCTGGGCGGCCAAAACGTCCGCGAAAAAATGGCCGGCGTTTCCTTCGATGGCGATCTGGCGCTGGCTTACCGGGTTTGTTTGTGGTCGCGTACGGCTAACCGGGTGTTTCTGCCCTTGAGCAGTTTCGAGGTCAAGTCGCAGCAAGACTTGTACGATGGCGTCAAAAAAATCAACTGGTTCGAGCATATCAAGCCCGACGACAGTCTGGCGGTATCATTCAGCAGTAAAAACAATCCGGCCATCAACAACACTCATTTCGGCGCCTTGAAAGTCAAGGACGCCATCGTCGATCAGATGCGTGCCAAGTTTAATAAACGACCTAATATCGACACCGACCGGCCCAGCATTCGCGTCAATGTTTATCTACACAACGAAACCGCCCAACTCAGTCTGGACTTATCCGGCGAGAGTTTGCACAGACGCGGTTACCGTGACGTCAACATTGCTGCGCCCATCAAGGAAAACCTGGCGGCAGCAATTTTGCTGCGCGCCGGCTGGCCGAAAATCGCCGAACAAGGCGGTTCGCTACTCGACCCGATGTGCGGCTCCGGCACCATGTTGTTAGAAGGCGCGATGATTGCCGCCGATTATGCGCCGGGCTTGCAGCGCGATTATTTCGGCTTTTTGGGTTGGAAAAAACACGACGCCGCGCTTTGGCAAAGCCTGCTGGACGAAGCCAAGCAGCGCCGGGATGTTGGCTTGAGTAAAATGCCGGTGATCGTCGGGTTCGATCAGGACCGGCGTACCGTGGTAGCCGCCTTACAGCATGTTGAAAACGCCGGCTTGGCAGGCAAGATTCATATCGAACGGCGCGACATCGGCGATGCCACAGCGGCGGAAAGTTGGCCCAAAGGCCTGATCGCCTGTAACCCGCCCTACGGCGAACGACTGGGCGACGAGGCGGAAACCTCTGAGCTGTATCGCCGCTTTGGAGAGGTACTGAAACAGCGTTTCGTCGGCTGGCAGGTGGCGATGATCATCAGCAATCCGGAATTGGGTTTTAGATTGGGCGTACGTTCGCAAAAGCCGATTACCTTGTTCAACGGCGCGCTGGAGTGCAAGTTGCTACGCTTTAATATCGAAGAGCAAACGTTTTTCGAACCCAAAGCCAAATCCCAGCAAGAACGCATAGCACAAATCAGCCGGCGCACCGAAACCGAGCAGCCTGACAATCAGGCGGAGATGTTCGCCAATCGCCTGCGCAAGAATCTGAAAAAAATCGGCAAATGGGCCAAGCAAAATCAGGTCAGTTGCTACCGGCTGTACGATGCCGATTTGCCGGAATACGCGGTGGCGGTTGACGTTTATCAGGGGGACAAGACTTGGGTCAACGTCCAGGAATACGAATCGCCGAAAACCATTGATCCGGCCAAAGCCAACCAACGCCTGGCCGGGGCGATGGTGGAAATTCCCAAAGTATTGGAGATACCCAAGGAGCAGGTGTTTTTAAAAATCCGCCGCAAGCAGAAAAGTACCGATCAATACGAAAAGCAGGGCGAGTCCGGCCGCTTTCATGTGGTCGAAGAAGGTGGCTGCAAGTTTTGGGTGAACTTCGAAGATTATCTGGACACCGGCCTGTTTCTGGATCACCGGCCAATCCGCTTGATGATACAACAACAAGCCAAGGGCAAGCGCTTCCTGAATCTGTTTGCTTACACCGGCAGCGCCAGCGTGCATGCAGCGGTGGGCGGCGCGGCATCCAGCGTCACGGTGGATATGTCCAATACCTATCTGGACTGGGCCAAGCGCAATTTTGATTTGAACGGCATTCAAGGCGATCACAAACTGCTGCGCGCCAATTGCGTGGAATGGCTGGCGGAGCAAGCCGGCGCCAAAGACAAGCCGCAGTTCGATCTGATCTTTCTCGATCCGCCGACCTTTTCCAATTCCAAGAAAATGGACGAAGCGTTTGATATTCAGAACGATCATCTGCACTTGCTACGCCATGCGGCCAGCCTGCTTGCGACGGATGGCGTACTGTATTTTTCCACCAACTTCCGCCGCTTCAAGCTGGACAGACAGGCTTTGGCGGATTTGCGGATAGCAGACATCAGCGCGCAAACCATTCCGGAAGATTTCGCCCGCGATCAAAAAATTCATTATTGCTGGAGGATTAGCCGATGAGCGAGTGTCTACACATCATCGTCAAGGGCCGGGTGCAGGGCGTATATTTTCGCGCCTATACCCAGAAGCAGGCTGTGAAATTGAATATAAAAGGTTTTGTCAGAAATCTGGCCGATGGCTCGGTGGAAATCGTCGCCGGCGGCCATCCTGACGACCTGCAAAAACTGGTGACGTGGTGCCATAAAGGGCCGATATTGGCCAAGGTTTCCGAAGTGCTCGCCAACTCTTATGATGCTGGCGAGCACTTTGAGGCGTTTGAGGTTAGATAGTTGCTCTGATGTCAGGCATGAGAATGCGTGAAATTTTGATTCGATCAAATCAATAACCGCGTCTCAATCTTTAACCTAGCAAACGGTTTCCTACTAGTTATCTATGCAAACAACTTCTAAGCACCTTCCCACCCAAATCGGATTACAATAGCGAACATTTATTCTCAACAAAGGGCGCAGTTTAGACGCCCGCCAGCAATCGGCAGGAGCACTTTTGGCAGACAGAATTATTCGTATCGCTACCCGGCAAAGCCCGCTGGCCTTGTGGCAGGCCGAGCATGTCGCGGCCCGGTTGCAACAAGCATTTCCCGGCTTACAAACCGAATTGGTCAAAATGGTCACCCGCGGCGATAAAATTCTCGACGCACCGCTAGCCAAAGTCGGCGGCAAGGGCTTGTTCGTGAAAGAATTGGAACAAGGCATGCTGGAAGGTACAGCCGACATCGCGGTGCATTCCATGAAAGACGTGCCTGTGGAGTTTCCGGAAGGCTTACATCTAGCAGTCATCATGGACCGCGAAGATCCGACTGACGCTTTTGTTTCCAATCACTATCGCAGCCTAGCCGAATTGCCCGCTAACGCGCGCATTGGCACCTCCAGCTTGCGCCGCCAATGCCAAATCAAGGAAAAATTCCCGCATGCGGAAATCCTGAGTTTGCGCGGCAACGTCAACACGCGGCTAGCTAAACTGGATGCCGGCGAATACGATGCAATCATACTGGCGTCGGCCGGTTTGAAACGTTTGGGAATGGGCGAACGAATCACCGCTCAATTGCAGCCGACAGAAAGCCTGCCAGCGATGGGCCAAGGCGCTATCGGTATCGAGTGCCGGATCGACGACGCCGAGATTCACGAGTATTTAAAGGTATTGCACGACGAGGACACCAGCATCCGGGTCGGCGCCGAGCGGGCGATGAACGCCCGGCTCAACGGCGGCTGCCAAGTACCGATTGCCGGTTTTGCCGAAATCAAAGGCGAGCGATTATTGATGCGCGGCCTGGTCGGCAGCCCCGACGGCACTTTGTTATATAGAGCCGAGGCGGAAAGCAGCCTCAGTGACTTCGAAGCGTTGGGCAAAACCGTGGCCGAGGATTTATTAGCGCAAGGCGCGGACAGGATATTGCGCGAGCTATACCAGTGAATTCGGCTTTAAACGGCGCACGCATTCTAGTAACGCGGCCCGCCGCGCAGGCTGAGAATTTATGTCATTTGATTGAACAACAGGGCGGCGTGCCAATACGCTTTCCAACACTGGAAATCGTCGAAACCCAGCCCGATCCGCAGTTGTTAAGCCAAGCCGTCGCCAGCGACTGGCTGATTTTTACCAGCACCAACGCGGTGGATTTTGCTATCAAGGCGTTCGGTGGCAAAATGCCGGCCTTGCGCAAATTCAAAGTCGCGGCTGTCGGCGCCGCAACCGCCAACGCATTGCAGCAAGCGGCATGGCCGGTGGATTGCGTGCCGGCCAGCGCATTCAACAGCGAAGGCTTGTTGGCTGAACCTGAATTACAAGCTGTATCCGGCATGCGTTGCGTCATTGTGCGTGGTGTCGGTGGCCGGGAGAAACTGGCGGAGAGCTTGCGCAGCCGCGGCGCGGAAGCGAGTTATCTGGAAGTGTATAGCCGCCAACAGCCGATTGCGGACAACACGGAATTGCGGACAGACATAGCCCAAGGGCGGCTGGATGCCGTGACGATCACCAGCGTCGAAGCGTTACAAAATTTGTTGGCGATGCTGGATGATGAGTCGATAGTATTATTGAAATCGATACTTTTAGTCGTCATGAGCGAGCGGATCGGCCAAGCGGCCGAAGATTTCGGATTTAAACAGATTGCAGTGAGCGCACAGCCCACGGATGCAGCGATTTTAGAGACCTTGACGACGTTATTGAACGGGGAAAACAGTGGCCGAAGTAATTGAAGAACAACAAGAAAATCCAGCTCCGGTAGTGGTGGTTAAAAAGTCTCACGCCGGATTGTGGATAGGCATCACCTCTATCGTATTGGTGATTGCTTTGGCGGGTGCGGGTTTTTTCTTTTTCCAGCAATTGCGCTTCAGTCAAGATACCGAAAACAATCAAGATAACCTGAAGATACTGGAACTGGACAAAGAACTTAACGGCCTGCGCGAACAGTTGAATGGCGTGCAAACGCAAATCGCCAACGTCAATGCCGAAATGACCGGCAAAGACAACCATTTCAACGAAACCTTGGCCGACTTTTCCAAACTGCATGAAGAACGCCTGGGCACCACTCGCAAAGAGCTGGAAGCCTCCATTGTGGCTTTGCAACGGCAGCTGGGTAAAACCCGCGGCGACTGGCTACTGGCCGATGCCGAATATCTGTTGACCGTTGCCAATCAGCGTTTGCATTTGGTCGGTGACGTCACCACCACCCGCGAAGCGCTGGAAGCGGCCGACCAAAGGCTTAGAGAAAGTGGCGATGCGGCGGTATTTAAAGTTCGCGAGCAAATTGCCAAGGAAATTGCCTTGTTAAACGGCGCCACCGTGCCGGATATCGTCGGCATCTACAGCGGCATTCAACATTTACAGGATGCCGTAGAAAGCTTATCGGTGTTTCTGCCGCATGCCGGCAAGCAGCCGGAAAAACCTGAACCCAACAGCGACCTGTCCGAACACGGTCATGAAATTTTAAGCACCGTAGCCAAACAACTGGAAGGTTACGTGGTGCTGCGTCACACCGAACAACCTGTCAACGCCATCCTGACCCCGGAAGAAGCGCACTTTATCAAGCAGCAGCTGAAAGTCAGGCTGGAAATGATCGAAATTGCCCTGGTGCAACAAAACGACACCTTGTTTGCCAGCAGCATCGCCGACGCCAAACAATGGCTAAAGAAAAATTTCGCGGAAAATCAGCAAACCGATAACTTCGTGGCTGAACTCGACAAACTGGCGAGTGTGCAAATCCGCAGCCAATATCCGGATGTCAGCGGGTCGTTGAAGCTATTGAAAGACATTAGTAAATTGCGTATCGAATCCGATAAAGCCGTGCTGAATAATCCGCCAGCGGAAACGGCCTCGCCGGCAATACCCTCTGCCGGCCAGCAATAAGCGAGTGGCATTATGAAAAATCTCATGTATTTTCTAGGCTCCTTGCTTTGCGCCGTTCTGGTGGCGTTTTTGCTGCACAGCTGGCTGGTCAAACAAAACGATCCCGGTTATGTGTTAATCGGTTTCGGCCACTGGTCGCTGGAAACCTCTTTGACCGTATTCGCCGTCGCGCAAGTAATCGGTTTTTTCGTTCTTTACAATTTTTTCCGCTTGATGGGCGTGTTGATTCGCATGCCCAACCAATTTGCCAAGCGCCGCCGCAATATTCGTTTCAACCGCTCGCAGGAAGCCCTGGTGGCCGGCTTATTCGATGCGGCAGACGGTAATTGGGAGCGCGCGGAGAAAGTGCTGATCAAGCATGCCGCGCATAGTGGCGCACCTTTGCTGCATTATCTGACTGCCGCCAGAGCAGCGCAATCGCGCGGCGCACTGGACAAGCGCGACGAGTATCTGCAAAAAGCCAGCGAACAATCCTCGGACACCAATATGACCGTCGGCTTGACCCAAGCCGAACTGCATCTGTCTGAAAAACAATTCGAGCAAGCCTTGGAAACCCTGGGCAAATTGCACTCAATCAATCCGGGCCATGCGCGGGTGTTGAAAATGATGCATCAGGCGTATCAACATCTGGGCGACTGGGAAGGCTTGAGCAAGATACTGCCTTCGCTGCAACAGCATAAAGTGTTGATGGAAACCGAAGTAAAATTGCTGGAAACCGAAACCTTCAGCCGCCTGCTGAAACAAACCATCGCCCAAGGTGACCGCCAAGCGATCCAAACCTGCTGGGAAGGCATCCCTGATCACATTAAAGTGCTACCGGGTATCGCCAACATCTATTTTGCGGCAATGATTGCCGCCGGCGCCGGCAGTAGCGTGGAATCGGCGATGCTCAAGCAATTGGGCCGGCATTGGGACGACACCTTGCTGGTGTTGGTTTCCAATATTGAAGCCGACGATAAGGCCAAGCAATTGCAGTCGGTCGAACAATGGCTGGCGGTTTACCCCAGCAACGCTGTATTGTTAAGAGTGCTGGGCAAGTTGGCTTTGAAAGCCGAGCAAATGGAGAAAGCCGAACAATATTTGTTGAAAAGCCTGAATACCGAAGCGTCGGTGGCGACCTATCAATTATTGGGCGAATTATTGTTTAGCAAAGGCGACAAGGATCAAGCCTGCGATTATTTCAAACGCGGCATGGAGTTGGCGTCAGCCGAGCTGATCAGCGGTGTGGAATCGATTCGCACAGCTTAAATACTTAAAACAACCCGCGATCAGTTCAAATCCCGAATAACCTCGGCGTCTGCATATTCGCTTTTGATAATCAAAATTTCCGGCAAATTCTTTTTTAACAGCGGCGCTAATTTAGGGTCGAAGTGTTTGCCGGATTCCGAGGCGATATAAGCTAACGTTTCTTCTACCGCCCAGGCCGGCTTATACGGTCGTTGCGACGTCAGCGCGTCAAATACGTCGGCTAGCGCGCAAATTCTGCCGGCAATCGATATATCTTCTTCCCGCAAGCCATTCGGATAGCCGGTGCCATCCCACTTTTCATGATGATGTTGCGCTATGGTACGCGCGGCCCGCATCAACTCGGTCGGCGAGCCGGATAAAATATTGGCGCCTATTTGCACATGGGTCTGCATGATCCGCCATTCTTCGGGGTCGAGCTTGCCGGTTTTTAACAGAATCCGGTCCGGAATACCGATCTTACCAATATCGTGCATCGGCGCCGCATTCAGAACAATTTCCGCCTCCTGCTCAGTTAAGCCATACGCCAAAGCCAACAACTGCGCATATTTACTCATGCGAATGATATGGTTGCCGGTTTCGTTATCCCGATACTCGGCGGCCAGCCCCAGTCTGCGTATGACTTCCTGACGAGTACGATACAATTCGTCGGTTCTGGTTTTAACCTGTTGTTCAAGAAGACGGTTTTGATCGCGTATCTGATTATGCATCAAGCGCACTTCCAGCAGATTGTGGATGCGGGTAACGGCTTCCAGTTGATCGAAGGGCTTGGTCAAAAAGTCCTTAGCCCCCAAACTCAAGGCTTTCAAGCGGGTCTCCATGTCCGGTTGCGCACTGAGCACCAACACGGGTAAATAGTCGTCTCTGAAACGCTGTTGCAATTGTTCCATGACATCGAAGCCGCTTAAATGCGGCATGCGGATGTCTAACAAAAAGGCATCGAATCGCGTGGTATCACACAGAGAAGTCACTTCGCGAGAATCGCAGGTCGATTGAATATTCCGATAACCCTGGCGCTGCAAAATTTTTTCCAACAATTTGACGTTAGCGGGTTCGTCGTCGACGATGAGAATGGCGGCTTGCAGAATATGCTGTTTTAAGTCCACGTTGCTGTTTTCAAAGAATCATGAAGTTGGGAGCGAAAACCTAGCAGTCCGACTCGTACCGAGCCGTGCCTGCTGAATGGGTTATCCGCGAGATTCTCAGTATAGACAAATTAGTTGAGTCTGCTTTTTACCGCCTGACGCCAGCATTCAATCTAACAGCCGAAAAGATTCCAGAAATAAAAACCAGCCGGCCCAACGTCGAAATATTCAGCGGCAGCGAATGGCCATACAGGAAATATCGTCTTGCGCTTCCCGGTTCAGCATATGCGCTTCCAGGGCCTGTTGGATCGCCGCCACTTCAGCGCCAGGCGGCGCCGTTCTGAGAATCTGCAGGACGCGCTCTTGGCCGAATAAACCGCCGTCAGGACCCAGGGTGTCGGTCAAGCCATCAGAGTACATAAATAACTCGCAAGGCTCCCGCCAATGCCAGATTTCGCAAGTATCGTCGAATTGCCGGTTATCGAGAATGCCGGCAGAGGGGTGTGAGGAACGAAAGGTGTGAACCGGCTTGCCATCGCCATCCAGCGCATAAACATCGGGTAAGCCGCCATTCCACAACTCCACCGACTTTTTTTCAGCATCTATCATGCCCAATACCAAAGCCACGAAACGGCCCGTCGGCATCTGGCTGTGCACCAGGCGATTGATCTCGCGGACGATTATGGGTACGGCCAAGCCCTTTTTCGTCATCGCCTGGAATGCCTGATTGACAATCACCGTCGGTAACGCTGCCGCCAAGCCGTGGCCGGTCGAATCGGCGAGCATAAAATAAATTTGTTGCTTACTGACGCGCCTGGCGCAAATCAAATCGCCGCTAAAGCGTTTGGCCGGCAATAACCAAAACTGCAAATGATCGTCTTTCAGATCGCTCTGTTTAATTAACCTCTCAAAAATACTCTGTAAAAACTGCTGCTCCGCTTCGTTTTCGTCGCGATAGGCTTTAAGTAGCTGAGTATCGGCAATAATCAGATTTTGCATATCGATCACACGCTGCACCGAACCCAATTTAGCGGCAAGAACAGCGCGACTGAACGGTTTTTGCAGATAGTCGTCAGCACCGGCTTGCAGCCCATCCAAGACATTTTGGTCATCGGCTAGCGCGCTGAGCACAAAAATGGGCACCCACTTGTCCAGGGTTCGCTCTCTAATCGCTTTGATAGCCTCCAGGCCATCCATGACCGGCATCATAATATCCATCAGAATCAGATCGGGATTTACACTGGCCAGAGCGTGAACCGCCTGCTCCCCATTTTCGACCAAAATGACTTCATGCTGCATCCTGCTCAGTAATTTGTCGAGCAATAGCCTGTTTTCGTAGATATCGTCGACAACCAATATTTTCATTAGGAACTGTACCGTTATTCAATCGAACCGGCAGTCTACCCTAGTTAAATAGGGTATCCCACATAGAATCGACTTTTTTGATGACATCCTCACTCATTACAATCGGACGTCCCCACTCCCGGCTGGTTTCGCCCGGCCATTTGTTGGTCGCATCGAAACCGACCTTGGACCCCAAGCCCGACACCGGCGAAGCAAAGTCCAGATAATCTATAGGCGTGTTTTCCAAAATCGTCAAATCGCGTGCCGGGTCCATGCGGGTGGTAATCGCCCAAATCACGTCCTGCCAATTGCGTACATCGACATCGTCATCCACCACGATCACAAATTTGGTGTACATAAATTGGCGCAAATACGACCAGGTGCCCAGCATCACCCGCTTGGCGTGACCGGCGTATTGTTTCTTCATGCTGATCACCGCCATCCGATAGGAACAGCCTTCCGGCGGCAGATAGAAATCAACGATTTCCGGAAACTGCTTTTGCAGGATGGGCACGAAGACTTCATTTAAGGCCACACCCAAAATAGCCGGTTCATCGGGCGGGCGGCCGGTGTAGGTGCTATGGTAAATCGGCACCTGCCGTTGGGTGATACGCTCGATGGTAAACACCGGAAACTCATCGACTTCGTTGTAATAACCGGTGTGATCGCCGTACGGCCCTTCCGGCGCGGTTTCGCCAGGATAGATGAAGCCTTCCAGCACGATTTCCGCACTGGCCGGCACTTGTAAATCGTTGGACAAACATTTGACCACTTCGGTCTTACTGCCGCGCAACAAACCCGCGAAGGCATACTCGGACAGAGAATCCGGCACGGGTGTGACCGACGCCAATATCGTCGCCGGGTCCGCTCCTAGAGCCACTGCAACCGGAAACGGCTTGCCAGGATGCGCTTGCTGCCATTCCTTGAAATCCAATGCGCCGCCGCGATGCGCCAGCCAGCGCATGATGACTTTGTTTTTGCCGATGACTTGCTGGCGGTAAATTCCCAGGTTCTGCCGGTCTTTGTTCGGCCCTTTGGTAATCACCAGCGGCCAGGTGATCAAAGGCGCGGCGTCTTCCGGCCAACAGGTTTGAATCGGATAAACGCTTAAATCGACTTCGTCACCGACCCGAATCACTTCCTGACAGGGTGCGGAGCTGACTATTTTTGGGGCCATATTCAGCACTTGTTTGAATACCGGGAATTTTTCCAGCGCGTCTTTCATGCCCTTCGGCGGCTCCGGCTCTTTCAGATAAGCCAGTAACTCGCCGATACCGCGCAATTCGGACACATCTTTGGCTCCCATGCCCATCGCGACCCTCTTCGGCGTGCCGAACAAGTTACCGAGCACGGCAATGTTGGACCCTTTCGGATTTTCAAACAGCAAAGCCGGACCGCCCTGCTTCAACACCCGGTCGCATATCACCGTCATTTCCAACACCGGATCGACTTCCTGTTTGATGCGCTTCAGTTCGCCCTGCTTTTCCAGTTGCGCGATAAAGTCTCGTAAATCTCTATATTTCATGCATGGTCCTTAAAGGGGGTGGCCGAACTTCGTGCCATGGGATGCAAAATTAAAGCGGCAATCATACGCCGAGTTAAGCTAGACGAGAAAACCAAAGAGACAAGTAATTAGACTATGATCTCTTATGAGCTAATTTTTTTAATCCGAACCGTTTACATTTGATTATTCCATTGCCAGAAATCGAACCCGTGCCATACTTTTGACGAGGGGTCAGCTTGCCGCGTTAACAGTCGTAGATGTCGGAGCAGCATTTGAGAGCTAGTCCCGAAAGAAAGGTTTAATTTTATTCGTGGAGATTTGTTATGGGATTTGCATTAACTGATGTATGTGGCTTTCGTCCTGCAACTTATGCGGGACGTCCAATTCCAGAAAAAGACTTGGCGAGCGGAGGGCTAGGAAAATTCGACACCCACTTCGGCATCAATGGGGACGTATCGGCGATTGTCAATGATGGCGATATTAATACATACGGCCCTCGCGCAATCGATTTGAATCAACGCGGGGGTATTGTTGCCGAAACGCTTTGGAATAAGTGGCAAGACAATCCATCTGATAGTGACGTATCAGGTTTTTTGACTTTTTTTGAAGAAGTAGGTGGCAGAAAGGCCCCAAAGAACACGCAATATCCGGTAGGAGCGAAGATTAGCGGCGTCGATGTAGGAGGAGATGAAAAATATAAGTTCGGCGCGACCAACAAAAAAACTTCTAGTATTTCCGACGATAATAGTGAAGGCGCCATGTTTCAGTTGGGTACTCGCTGGTCTAAAGTGGCTTTAGAACATACCGTTAAAAATGGAGGACGTATTCACTTTCATTTAGATGGGATGGGAGATATTAGCGACCTTTTGAATAAGTTAGGCGATTTTAATTACAACGTCACGACCCGAGAGTTACGCTATGTCTACCGTAATTGGATTAGATTGGGTAAGTCTGCGATTTTTTATAATGGCTTTTCTAAAACTTCGTCTGGAATTTACAAAGCGGTTATCGTCGATAGACCCTGGTAAAAAGCACTAACGTCCAGCGTAGTGAAGGCACTTTTGTGCCGATGGCAATAAGTAGCACCCTCGGCGCGATGTACTCCGAATGTGAAAAATCCATAACCATACAAGCTAACTGGAAACTATTGGACGCTCTTTACTGGAAACTTTTCAAAGCCGTTTGACATATCGCAACCATCGCGAAAAATTTACTGATCAACCATCAACGCCTCAACACTTGTAGCGGTGGTTGATTAACCACCTGCCTAACCCCCCAGTACCCTGCCAGCCCCACCGTTATCGCACCTATCGCCGGCAATGCGCCCCACAAATGGTAGCCCGGACGATAGTCGATCTGCATCACGCGGGTATACAACGCATACAGAATCGCTTCGCTAGCCAGAGCCGCCATGACGCCAGCCAAGGTGCCGAGCAAGCCAAACTCAATCACGTGCGTGGTACGTAAAAAGCCGCGCCGGGCACCCAAAGTCCGCATCAGCCCACCTTCGTAGATTCGTTGATCCAACGTGGCGTAGACGGCGGCAAACAACACGGTAAAACCGGCCGCCAAGGCAAAATACAGTAGTAGATTGATGGCCTTGGTCAACTGCGTCAGGATCATCTTGAATTGTTTCAAGATCTGATCAACTTCCAATATCGTGATCGCCGGATATTTTTTCAGCAACGTATTCAAAAGAATTTTTTGGGTATCGGCCAAATAGAAGCTGGTCATGTACATGGTCGGAAAGTTATCCAGCGTGCCGGGCGAGAAGATCATGTAAAAATTGGGCCGCATCGTATCCCACTGCACGCTGCGGAGTTGAGCTACCTTGGCGTTGAATTGCGCGCTCCCCACCGTAAAGGTCAATTCATCGCCCACCTTGATTTTCAAGCTTTCCGCCAGTTTTTGCTCCACCGATACCAGACCCGGCCGATCGGCTTGCCAGGCACCGCCATCGGTGGCTTTGTTATCGTCCGGCAATTGCACCGCCCAGGTCAGGCTCAATTCGCGTTGAGTGGCGCCTTCGCCCTGGGTGTCTTTGCTGACCCGGCCTTGCACCGCTTCGTTATTAATCGTCACCAGGCGTCCGCGTACCACCGGATAAAACCGGCTGCTGACAATCTGCGCTTGCTGCAATTCGTCTTGAAATGCCTGCTGGCGTTCCGGCAGGATATTCAAGGCAAAATGATTCGGCGCCTGTTCCGGCAATTGCTGTTGCCAGTTGTCAATCAAATCGCTGCGCACCGTAAAACTCAGGGCCATGGCGGTGAGCGTGATGCTGAAAGCCAATATCTGGCTGACGCTGGCCTGGCTGTTCCTCAGCAATCCCTGCAAGCCAAAACGCCAACTCAAGCCCATCTTCGGCAACAGCTTGCGCGCCAGCAATAACAAACCGTATATCGCCCCACCTACACCCAATAGTGTCAACGTACCCAAACCCAATATGATGGAGGTCATTTTCGGGTCTTGGGTATAGCGCCAAATCAAACTGCCGATAATCGCCAGCGCCAAACCGTAAATCAACCAACCACTGGTGGGTAAGGGTTCCAACTCACGGCGCAATACCCGCAATGGCGAGACTTTTTGCAAACGCAGCAATGGCGGTAAAGCAAAACCCAGCAAGATTGCCAAGCCCGAAGTCAAGCCAAAAAATACCGCCAACCAGCTGGGACTGGCCAACTCTTCCGGCAACAAGGATTTTAACAGCTCGAATAAACCAAATTGCGCCAACCAGCCCAAGCCGCAGCCGACGCTGCTGGCTAATAGGCCCAGCACCAAGAACTGCAAACCGTACAGCCAGACAATTTCCGCTTGTTTACACCCCAGGCAACGCAACAAGGCAGTGGCGTTGAAATGCCGCTCGGTGTAACGGCGGGTAGCCATCGCAATCGCCACGCCGGCAATCAAGATCACCACGATGCTGGACAAACCCAGATAACGCTCGGCGCGCTGCAATGCCGATCCCAATTCCGGGCGGTCCTCGTGTATATCCAGGATATTTTGCGAACTGTTAAGTTGCGGCTTCAACCAGGTTTTAAAGGCGACCAAAGCCTGTTCGTCGCCGCTGAACTGGAAGGCGTAACGCACATGACTGCCAGGTTGAATCACACCGGTGGCGGCCAAGTCGCTTTGATTAATCATCACCCGCGGCGAAAAGCTATAAAAGTCGCCGCGTTTATCCGGCTCGTAGCTCAACACCCGGCCGATGGTCAGAGGTTTTTCGCCTACGGTCAACGTATCGCCGATTTTTAGATGTAGAGCCGGTAGTATGCGCTTGTCCACCCAGGCCGAGCCGGGTTCCGGACCCTGGCTGGCGACGATTTCATCCTGTGACTCGGCATCGCTGGTTTTCAATTTCCCGCGCAGCGGGTAGCCGCTGCTGACGGATTTTACCGAAGCCAACAGCATTTCCTGGTTTTCCAACAAAACGCTGGCAAACTCGCTGGTTTGAGAATGGGATAAGCCCAATTCGCCGGCCTTGGCCAACCAGGTTTCGGCTATGAGCGCCGGCGCAGCCACCACCAGATCACCGGCTAAAAACTCGGCGGCTTGCACCGTCATGGTCCGATGCAAACGGTCGGCAAATAGCGATATAGCGGTGGAACTGCTGACCGCAATCAGCAAAGCTAGGAGCAGTAAGGTCAGCTCTCCGGAACGACTATCGCGCCATAACAGTTTCATGGCCAGATTGACACGTTTCATACCACGCTCCCGGCATCCAGGCGAATGGTGCGTTGACAACGCCCGGCCAAAGTCATGTCGTGAGTCACCAAAATCAAAGTGGTATGTTGTTCTTGATTGAGCTCGAACAGCAGATCGATGATGTGCGCACCGGTTTTGCTGTCCAGATTACCGGTCGGTTCGTCGGCAAACAGGATAGCCGGCTGGGTGACAAAAGCCCGCGCTAAAGCCACCCGTTGCTGTTCGCCGCCAGACAATTGTTTGGGGGTATGCGTCAAGCGCTGCGACAAGCCCACTCTGTCCAGCAAGGCGCGGGCAGCGCTCGCCGCTTGAGCATGTCCGCTGAGTTCCAGCGGCAGCATGACGTTTTCCAGAGCCGTCAACCCCGGCAGCAGTTGAAAGGATTGAAACACGAAACCGACCAATTCGTTGCGCAACAATGCGCGGCCGTCTTCGTCGAGCTTGGTCAGATCGCGGCCATTGACAACCACTCTGCCGGTACTGGGCGTATCCAATCCAGCCAGCAAACTGAGCAGGGTGGATTTACCGGAACCGGACTCGCCGACAATGGCCAGACTCTCGCCCGAATTGATGATTAAATTCACTGAGGACAAGATGTGTAAAATGCCCTCGGAAGTTGGCACCGATTTGCCGAGCTGTTCGGTAACGATAATCGGGGAACTGGTCTTATCAATATGAGTATTCAACATGTATAGCGTGGTCCTTGCCGTAATTCTGGGTTTACTACCGATAAACGCCATGGCGAAATCGATAGTGGTATTGGGTGACAGTATTAGTGCCGGTTACGGCATCGAAGTTCAGCTTGGCTGGGTGGCTTTGTTGCAAAACAAGCTAACCGACCTGCATAGCGACTATGTTATCAGTAACGAAAGCATCAGCGGCGATACTTCCGCTGGCGGCCTGGCGCGACTGGAGCAAATTTTATCGCGGCATAAACCGGATATTGTGTTGGTGGAACTGGGCGCCAACGACGGCTTGCGCGGTTTATCGCCAGCGGAAATGAAAAATAATCTGACCGAAATCACTCGGCGTTCGCAAAACGTCGGCGCCAAAGTGATGCTGCTGGGGATGAAGATCCCCCCCAATTACGGCAAGCGTTATGTCGAGATGTTTTACGAGGTTTTTCCGCAGCTATCCGCGGAATTGAAGATCCCGTATGTGCCGTTTATCCTGGAAGAGGTAGCATTAAACCCGGAGATGATGCAGGCCGACAGCCTGCACCCGAATGAGCTGGCGCAACCATTGATTGCCGAAAAGATTTGGGGATATTTACAAGCCTTGCTGTAGACGCGACGCGCTAATTTGCCGTCAAGGTTTGCTTAAACGCCGGCAGTTGCCTATAACCGGCGATTTCGCCGGCCGTAAACATCCATTTCATTTTTTTTTGTAAGCGCTGCTGCTCACGTGGTTCCAGCCAAAAACTCGCGAATCGGCTAAGATAATGCCGCAGCAAATACAGTGGGATGCCAGCGATATTTTTTCCGGTGGGTACATCAGCATACGCCAGCACCTGACAACGGGCCACGTCGAACATCCAGCGGCAGACGTAGGCTTTCGTCATCCGCTCCGGGATGTTACAGTGATACAGCAATGCTTCCGGCACATACCAAAACTCGCCGCCGCCGCGCCGAAAACGGCCCATGTATTCGGTGTCTTCCGTAAACGGCACCGAAGTACCCGGCCCAAGCTCTTCGCGAAACCAGCCATTTTTGGCTACGGCCCCGGTTCTTAACGCCGTATTGACGCCGCCCGGAATCACCTGTTCATCCAAAAACTGCTGGGACATGCCGAAATCGCGAGTATTGGTAATGCCGCGCGGCAATGCAAACTCACCTTCGGTATGCAACCAGGCGGGGATGTCGCCCAGCCATTTGGGTAATACTTTGCCGGCAAAACCGTCGATTTCCGGATGCAGCACAGCGGCATCGATGTAAGCCTGTAACCAGCTCGCTTGCGGTTCGACATCGTCGTCGGTGAACACCAATAATTCACCTTGCGCTTGCTTGATGGCGCGATTCAAAGCGCGGGACTTACCGGGAATCGGCTCGGAGACGCAATGCACCGGCAGCCGACCACGCTCAGCTTCGGCGGCGATCACCGCCACAGTGTCGTCGCTGCTGCCGTTATCAACCATCAGCAATTCCCAGCGGGTCTGGCTATTCAGGCGCATTGCGGCCAATGCGTCGAACAAGCGCGGCAATATCGACGCTCTGTTGCGGGTGCTGATAATCACGGAGGCGTTTAACATAGGTTGCAGACCTAATTTTGAATTTTGGGTTAAGCAATATTACAGCGGATGATCGAAATAATCGCCATCGATCCCGCTGCGGTACCAATTTTGCGAAATATTGTCGGCTAGCGGCGGCTCGCGATAAATCAGATAGCGGTTACCGCGCGACGGCACTGCTTCATAGCCAAGACAGCGGAACAGACTGGTCAATGACGGCGAGGCGACTTCCAGACTGCCCCAGCTAATCCCGTTCTCCCGCCAATAAGCAAATAGGTAATACAACAGTGTCTGTATGGCCGGCTCATCGTCCAAGGGATAAAACACGTCACGCAATACTGCCATGCTGATAGCATCCCCAAAGCCTTGCTGATGCCAAATTGCGTAGGCGCGCAATTTGCCAGCAGCATCGCGCAGCGCGAAAAGCCTTAAAGGACAGGTAGGAAAATCAAATAAACGCCAATTCAAATAGCGGCTGCTACGTTCCAGACAAGAGACATAGCCCGCTTTCGCCCGTTCCCACAACGCATCAAACTCGGTGTCGCAATGCCAAACCTCCGCCAATGTAAAACCGCCGCTACGTAATTTGACATTGCGTAAGCGCAAGTTGATGTCGAACATGCTGCCCAGCAAATGGCCCAACGATTTGCCGGCGCGTTTCTGCCAAGAACCGCGATAACCGACGCGCAAACGATAAAAGTCATTATCGCTACCGCCGATCGGTACGAAGCCGCATTTTTTGAAGGCTTTCTGGGTAATCACGCCGGCAGTCACCGTGCCGTTGAATCGCGCAAATTCGAGGCTGTGTTCGATCAGCTTGGTGGCTAAGCCCTGCCCACGAAACTCTTCATCGACACAGGTATTGGAACCGAAGGCAAGCGTTACGGATTGGCCGTTCAACCACCAGGGTTGCACGAACATGGCCCGGAAACCCGCCAAACGCCCATTGTGCCAAACCCCGACGCCGGCGCACGGCAAGGCGTTCTGCCATGGGTTATGCACGATACGGGATTCGAACCATTGCTGGATATATTCGGGGTGTTGCTGAAACTCCTCGAAATTGGCAACGGCAATCAGAATGCAATCCGGAATATCCGCCGGTTGGATAGGTCCATAAACAAAATGGTCTGCAACAGCGGACATAGGCTTTCTCGAAAAAGTGCGGGAAATGATTAGCGAGGCCTAACTATCGTTAGCAAAGGCATCAGCGACAATCGAAAACTATTATCGGTGCAAACTTGCCGCAATACCAAACGACAGCGTCGTTTTAACAGGATTGAAGGAGCAGGAAAAGTTGAGGCTTGGGCAACACGCGCACTGCCCAAACCCTCAGCACATCTATAACGGCGCTTACCGGACTGAATTCAAAACCGCTTTGGCATCCAGCAATCTGCTGCGTTTTTTCAAGCCCAGAACACCCAGCATGCCGCTAAGAAAAAACCAGGCCGCGGTGGGTAAGGCAGCTTTCAATTCAGCTGTTTTGCTTTCGTCTATCACTGGCTGGAAAACCGTGCCAAGCAGACTGAGTAAACCCATTTGCGAAACCATATCGCCAAGCCCTGCTATGTCCGACAAGGCTTGCTGAAATGTTACGACCGCACGGGTCTTGACCCGTGTAAACAATGTTAGCGCATAGTCCTGCAAGGGCTTATCCGCTAGTGGATTCAATGGCTGCTCCTGATAAGCGCTTGGCAAATCCGGCAAAATCGTTTGGAAGGATTCGAGCGGGTTTAACGTATTTTCGGTCGTAGCTGCTTGCGCAAACTGCATCCCCCAAAACGATAGACCAATAAAAAATAACGCGGAAAATAACGGCTTGTTTGTGTCCATATTAAAACCCCAGAATTAATCAATTAGTTAAGAGGTGAAACCCTATTCGCACAAACCGGACCGATTACGGCAAACAGCGGCTTATGGTATAGGCATCCATACACAGGAGAATAGCACTATGCGTGCCAATTGCAAGAGGCTGTTTTATATCAACATTTCCCATCCACCCATTAAACTTGTTGGTATAGAAGCCACAAAAAGCCAATTAAATGCTGCTAACACAACAACTTAGCGGCTAGCGACTTCATCAAAGTTGTAGGAGCCAATATCGCGAAATTTTCCGGCTTATTCTGTTCGAATCCAGTGGCCGGCAACACCGCCACCACCCAAGCTAAAGGCTAAGCTTCCATCGGCAAGCGGCGGTTTTCCTGTTGAAAGATAGCCATAAATTGTTAGAGTAGTAGGCAAGTGACTGAACACTAAGACTCGGGAGCATCATGTTACGCAAAATACTGATCGCCAATCGCGGCGAAATTGCTGTCCGGATCATTCGGGCCTGCGCGGAAATGGGCATTCGTTCAGCGGCTATTTATTCGGAAGCCGACCGCTTTGCCTTGCACGTCAAAAAAGCTGACGAATCGCATTACATAGGCAGCGAGCCGCTGGCCGGCTATTTAAACATCTACGGCTTGGTGGATTTAGCCTTGCGCACCGGCTGCGATGCCATTCATCCCGGCTACGGTTTCCTGTCAGAAAACGCCCAGTTCGCCAAAGCCTGCCAGGAACGCGGCTTGGTGTTTATCGGCCCCTCCGCCGAAGTGATCCAACGCATGGGCGACAAAACCGAAGCCCGCAGCGCGATGATAGCCGCCGGCTTACCCGTCACGCCGGGCTCGGACGGTAATCTGGATAGCGTCGAGCATGCCTTGCAGGTGGCCGAACAAATCGGTTATCCGATCATGCTGAAGGCCACTTCAGGTGGCGGCGGGCGCGGCATCCGGCGTTGCGACACCCCCAACGAATTGCGACAGAACTATCAGCGGGTGATTTCCGAAGCCACCAAGGCCTTTGGCAGCGCCGACGTGTTTTTGGAAAAATGCGTCGTTAACCCGATTCACATCGAAGTGCAAGTGTTGGCCGATCACTTCGGCAACACCATCCATCTATACGAGCGCGATTGCTCGGTGCAGCGCCGCAACCAGAAATTGATCGAAATCGCTCCTTCACCGCAACTGGATGAAGCACAACGCCAGTACCTGGGCGGTTTGGCGGTGATGGCGGCCAAAGCGGTCGGTTACACCAATGCCGGCACCGTTGAATTTCTGCTGGACGCCAACGGTCGTTTTTATTTCATGGAAATGAACACCCGGGTACAAGTCGAGCACACCATCACCGAAACCATCACCGGTGTGGACATTGTCGAAGAACAAATTCGCGTTGCGGCCGGTTTACCGCTGCGTTTCAAACAAGAAGAGATTGTTCGTCGCGGCTATGCGATTCAATTTCGCGTCAACGCCGAAGACCCTAAAAACAATTTCCTGCCCAGCTTCGGCCACATTTCCCGTTACTACGCCCCCGGCGGTCCCGGCGTACGTACCGACACCGCTATTTATACCGGCTACGAAGTCCCGCCCTTTTATGACTCGATGCTGGCCAAAGTCATCGTCAGCGCGATGACCTGGGAAGACGCGATCAATCGCGGCGAGCGAGCCTTGAAAGATATGGGCTTGTTCGGCATCAAAACCACGATCCCCTATTACTTAAAAATTCTCGGTCATCCGGATTTTCGCCGCGGCCGCTTCAACACCGGCTTTGTCGAAGCCAATCCCGACCTGATCAATTATTCCAACAAGCCGCGACCGGAAATTCTGGCCAGCGTGCTGGCGGCAGTTGTCGCCTCTCATACTGGCCTGTAAACCCAAGGAAACCCCATGAGCAAAGTTTACGTAACCGACGTTATCCTCCGCGACGCCCACCAATCCCTCATCGCAACCCGCATGCGCACCGAAGACATGCTGCCGGCCTGCGCCATGCTGGACGACATCGGCTATTGGTCGTTGGAATGCTGGGGCGGCGCGACCTTCGACGCCTGTCTGCGTTTCTTGAAGGAAGACCCCTGGGAACGCCTGAGCAAGCTGAAAGCCGCGCTGCCCAATACCCGCTTGCAAATGCTGCTGCGCGGCCAAAACCTGCTCGGCTACCGACATTATTCCGACGATGTGGTGCGAAAGTTTGTAGAAACGGCCGCGCGCAACGGCATGGACGTGTTTCGTATCTTTGACGCACTGAATGACATCCGCAACTTGGAAACCGCTATCGAGGCCACCCGCAAGGCCGGCAAACATGCGCAAGGCACCATTTGTTACACCACCAGCCCGGTACATGACATCGCCAGTTTCATCAAATTGGGTAAAGGCCTGGCCGACTTGGGCTGCAATTCGATTGCCATCAAAGACATGGCCGGTCTGTTGACCCCTTACGTCGCCGGCGAATTGGTCAAAGCGCTGAAAGATGCCGTCGATTTGCCGCTGCACCTGCATTGCCACGCTACTGCCGGCTTGGCGGAAATGTGCCAGCTCAAGGCTATTGAAGCCGGCTGCGAACATGTCGATACCGCGCTGTCCTCCTGGGCCGGCGGCACCAGCCACCCGCCTACCGAATCATTGGTCACCGCCCTCCGCGGCACTGATTTCGACACCGGCCTGGATTTGGATAAACTGCAAGCCGTGAATCAATATTTCCTGGACGTTCGAAAAAAATACCACCGCTTCGAAAGCGAATTTACCGGCATCGACACCCGCGTCCACATCTTCCAAGTACCGGGCGGCATGATCTCCAACCTGGCCAACCAGTTAAAAGAGCGCAATGCTTTGGATCGCATGGCCGAGGTGTACAAAGAAATCCCCGAAGTCCGTAAAGACTTGGGCTACCCGCCGCTAGTCACCCCTACGTCGCAAATCGTCGGCACCCAGGCCGTGTTGAATGTGCTGACCGGCAAGCGTTACGACACCATCAGCAATGAAGTGAAGCGTTACCTGCACGGTGGCTACGGCAAAGCCCCGGCGCCGGTTAACGCCCAACTGCAAGCCAAGGCCGTCGGCAAGGAAGAAGTCATCGAGTGCCGTCCGGCCGATTTACTCAAACCGGAATTCGAGCATCTGCGCAACGAAATCGCCCACCTGGCGATGAATGACGAAGACGTGCTGAGCTTCGCAATGTTCCCGGAAATCGGTAAACAATTTTTGGAGCTGCGCTCCACCGACAGCTTGGTCGCAGAACCCCTGGAGTTGGACGAAGCACCTGCGTCCGCCGAAGTCAAAAAAGCCCCGACCGAATTCAACGTAGCGCTACACGGCGAGCAATATCACGTGAAAGTCACCGGTGCCGGGCCGAAAAATCAAAGCTTGCGGCATTTTTACTTCACCGTGGACGGCATGCCGGAAGAAATCGTCATCGAAACCCTGGACGAAATCGTGTTGGATGGCGGCGCCCAAGGCGCAGTACAGAGTGCTATCGCCAGCAAACGCCGCCGCCCCAGCGAGCCGGGCGATGTGGTGACCAGCATGCCCTGCAATATCATCGACGTATTGGTCAAAGAAGGTCAAAAAGTCAATGCCGGTCAATCTTTGCTGGTGACTGAAGCCATGAAAATGGAAACCGAGATCACGGCACCGATAGCCGGTATCGTCAAAGCCATTTATGTGGCAAAAGGTGATGCGGTTAACCCTAATGAGGTGCTGGTCGAAATTAATTAGGAGAAAAGACTAAAGGCGAAAGGTAAAATGGCGTGTTTGCCGTGAGGATGGCTTCCATATATTTATAGCTGCTTACTTTGGCAAATGAATTCGCCACTACAATTATGTCGGCTGCTCGTCTTTTTAGATTTTTATCTTTCGCCTGATTACTTTGAATCCTAAACCCGTCACCGAAGAATCCATCCGCCACGCCGTCGAGCTATTACGGCAGGGGCAATTGGTCGCCTTTCCGACCGAGACCGTTTACGGACTGGGCGCGGATGCCGCCAATCCCGATGCGGTTGCCAAAATATTTGCCGCGAAAGGCCGGCCGGCCGATCATCCCCTGATCGTGCATATCGCCAGCGCCGCGCAAATCAACGATTGGGCGGAAGCCGTGCCGGAGGCGGCATTAAGGTTGGCTGAACACTTCTGGCCCGGCCCGCTGACCATGATATTGAATAAAAAATCGACCGTACCGGCCGCCGTTACCGGCGGTCAGGATACGGTGGGTTTGCGGGTGCCGGCTAATCCGGTCGCGCTGCAATTATTGCAAGCCTTCGGCGGCGGCATCGCGGCGCCGTCGGCCAATCGCTTCGGCCATATCAGCCCGACGCAAGCCGAGCATGTCGCGGAGGAACTCGGCGACAGCGTGGGTTGCATCCTGGACGGCGGAGCTTGTTCGGTGGGCGTGGAATCGACCATTATCGATCTCAGCGACGGCATCCCCGCCATTCTCAGACCCGGCCGGATTACCCGCAGCCAACTGAAAGCCGTGCTGCATACCGACATTCGGCTGTCGTCGCAAACCAAGATTCGCGCGCCCGGCATGATGGCGGTACATTACGCACCCAATACCATGGCCTTGCTGTGCCCGGCCGACACCCTGATCGCAATGACCGACGATTTGTGCGCGCAAGGCAAACACATCGGCATCCTGGCCTTCAGCACGGAAATCGCCGAAATTCCCTGCCTGCACCTACTCAGATTACCGGCCGATGCCGAACTCTACGAACCGGCGTTGTACAGCTCCTTACGCGCGTTGGATAACCTGCAACTCGACACCATTCTGATCGAGCAGCCGCCCGACAACGAAGCCTGGGCAGCGGTCAACGACCGCCTGAATAAAGCCACGGTTTAAGATGACCGACGAGGAATGGCTGCGCCATGCCATCCGCCTGGCACAGCGCGCCGAAGACCAAGGCGAAGTCCCGGTCGGCGCCGTATTGGTGCTTGATAATGTCTGCGTAGCCGAGGGCTGGAATCAACCCATCCAGCAGAACGATCCCACCGCTCATGCCGAAATTGTCGCTCTGCGAAAGGCCGGGGCAGCCCTGAACAATTATCGCCTGATTGACACTACCCTCTATGTGACACTGGAACCCTGCGTGATGTGCATGGGCGCCATCGCCCACGCCCGCGTCAAACGTTTGGTATTCGGCGCTTACGATCCCAAACGCGGCGCGGTCTGCCATGCGCTGCAACTCAGCGACGCGGCGTTCTTAAATCATCGCGTGGAATGGACGGGGGGGATTCTGGAGGCGGATTGCGCGGAACTGCTCAGCGATTTTTTCAAGGCCAGACGCCAGCAGTCGAGAGGCCGATAATACATCCTACCCAAACAAATTATTCAATTGGCCTGTCTGCTAACGTGTTGAATAGCTGCCTGCCGATTGCCTGGATCCGCTTGCAGTTATTGATGCGTAAAGTACCTTGATAACACCCCTCTTAACTCTTTTATGCTTTGGCGAGCAGGATTTTTTATTGATTATGCCTGCCTAAACTGTCTTCAACTCTCAATTACACAGCCTGTTTACTTCATTTGCGTCGATTCTGAATGTCTATTCTCAGGCTCTTCCGCTACATTTTCCAAATGCCGATGAAACATAAAACGTTGTAGCGTACCGGTATACGTCACACCCGAGTGGTAATCGTAAATCTCCACTTCAGATTCTTCCTCGGTTTGCAATGGCGCTTTTTGGGTGGCATTTTCATGATGTTCCGCAATAGCGGCACCTGTTAATCCCATACTCAAAACGGCAAATATGGCGAGTTTTATCGTGTTTTTAACTCGTTTCATGATGATCACTCCTATCCAGTAGCAAACGATCCAGGCGTTTTCGAGACTTTGCGATTTGACGATAGTTCCTAAATCCACTGTTGATTAAAAACACACGTAACTGACTCGCTTGAAATTTGCTAAACGCGCTCCCATTTTGCCGACGTAGCGGCTCAGTGGAATTGAATATCCCGCGCTGCCGCCGTTTAAAACAGCATTAATCCGTTCGCACGATTCTGGGTAGGAACCAACAAACCGGAGGCCGACATGCAACATCCCAATCATCCCGATTCGCCCGATGTATTCATTAAACGTGTATTCGCCGCCGGTGCAGTCGCCGCAGCGCTGATAGTCCTTTGGCATTGGCAGCCGGGAGCACCGGCGACCGAATCCGCCCCGGTCAGAACCGTCGCCGCGCGCGGCGATTTGGCAGCGGACGAAAAAAGCACCATCGAACTGTTCGAAAAATCGCGAGATTCGGTGGTTTACATCAGCACCGCCGCGCTAGTGCGCAATGTCTGGACTCGCGACGTATTTTCAGTGCCGAAAGGCACGGGTTCCGGATTTATCTGGGACGAAGCCGGCCATGTCGTCACCAACTTTCACGTCATTGCCGGCGCAAACGAAGCCACGGTAAAACTGGCCGACGGCCGCGATTACAAGGCCACTCTGGTTGGCGCCAGCCAGGTGCATGATATTGCGGTATTGAAAATCGGCGTCGGCTTCAAACGGCCGCCACCGGTACCGGTCGGCACCAGCCGCGATCTAAAAGTTGGCCAAAAAGTATTCGCTATCGGCAACCCGTTTGGTTTGGACTGGACCTTGACCAGCGGCATCGTCTCCGCGCTGGACCGCTCCCTGGGCGGTCAGGAAGGTCCGGCCGTCGAACATTTGATCCAGACCGACGCCGCGATTAATCCCGGCAACTCCGGCGGCCCGCTCCTCGATTCCGCCGGCCGGTTGATCGGCATCAATACCGCAATTTACAGCCCGAGTGGTGCCTCCGCCGGCATCGGTTTTGCGGTGCCGGTGGATACGGTGATGCGGGTGGTGCCGGAACTGATTAAACAAGGCAAATACATCCGCCCGGCCCTGGGTATCGAAATAGACCAACAGATGAACGAGCAATTGGCGGCTTTGACCGGCACGGCCGGTGTCGCGGTATTGCGGGTGCAGCCCGGTTCGGCGGCGGATAAAGCCGGCCTACAAGGCGTATCGATAACGGCCAACGGCATGGTGCCGGGCGACATCATCGTCGCCATTAACGGTAAGGACGTCGATACGCTCTCAAAACTGTTCGCCCGCCTGGACGACCAGAAGGTTGGCGATGTCGTCAAAGTCAAGGTATTCAACAATGGCCAGACCCGGGAAGTCGAAGTAATCTTACAGCCAGGAAATTGATTCTTCGGCATGGTGCCGATCTCGCCATTTCGGGATCGGCTGGTATGATCGGAAGCTATATTTCTTAAGCAGACCAAGCCATGCCGACCGCCAAATCACCCAGGCTGAACCCGAACAAATTACTGCTCAGCAAATGGACCGCCGTTACCCCGCAAAATAAGGAAAAGCACTTTATCGTCAGTAAATTGCTACTGCCGGACGAGCCGGACGCGCCGCTGGAAATGATCGAACTGGAGGCGGTGTTTAGCAAACGGGTGCAAATCATGCCCTGGCGGGATTTGCTTAATACCAACAACTGGCGCCAGGGTTGGCACTGAGCGATGAGCTACAACCTGATCTGGTTCAAGCGCGATCTGCGGGTACACGACCATGCACCGCTGCTTTACGCCAGCCGCAAGGCGCCGGTGCTGTGTTTGTTCATCATCGAACCCAGCTTGTGGGCGGCCGACGACGTTGCCACGCAACACTACCAATTTTTACGCGAAAGCCTGCTTGATTTGGAACTTGCCTTGCGCAAACGCGGCGGCGGCTTACGTATCGAAGTGGGCGGAGCAGTGCCGGTTTTGCAGCGGCTCTGGCAGGAAGCGCCCTTTCTGGCGATGTATTCGCACCAGGAAACCGGCAACTGGCTGAGCTTTCAGCGCGACTTGGCCGTGCAACGCTGGTGCCGGGAACACGGCTTGCCTTGGCACGAGTTTGCACAATTTGGTGTGGTACGCCGGTTGCGTGATCGCGATGCGTGGAAAGCACATTGGGACGCACTGATGGCCGAACCCTGCCTGGAACCTCCCGCTTGCGATTGGATAGCAGCCCCTAAACTGGCGATCTTGCCCGAGCCGCAAACCCTGGGCTTAATCCATCCCGACCCGCCGCAGCGCCAAAGAGGCGGCCGCCGCCAAGGCATCGAAACCTTGCGTGACTTTCTGTTCGACCGTTGCGGTGCTTACCGAGGCGGCATCTCCTCGCCCTTGTCCGCACCGACGGCCTGTTCGCGCCTTTCTGCTTATTTGGCCTTCGGCTGTTTGAGTTTACGGGAGGTCGTGCAAGCCACCCGCCGCCAGTTGGCTGCTTTACCGCGCGGCGATGCCCGTCGTGCCGGTTTGACGGCCTTCGTCAGCCGCTTGTACTGGCATTGCCATTTCATGCAAAAGCTGGAAAGCGAACCGGAACTGGAGTTTACCAATCTGCATCGCGGCTATGACGGCTTGCGCGAAGCGGACTGGAATCCGGCGCATTTTCAGGCCTTAAGCGCAGGCCAAACGGGTTGGCCGCTGGTCGATGCCTGTGTGGCGATGTTGCAGCAAACCGGCTGGCTGAATTTCCGCATGCGGGCGATGCTGGTATCGGTAGCCAGTTATCCTTTGTGGCTGCATTGGCAACCGGTTGGCGCTTGGCTGGCCCAACAATTTCTGGATTACGAACCCGGCATCCACTGGAGCCAAATGCAAATGCAGGCCGGCACCACCGGCATTAACACCACGCGGGTGTATAACCCGATCAAACAGGCCCGCGACCATGATCCACACGGTCATTTTGTCAGACATTGGCTGCCGGCCTTACGCCGCGTGCCCAATGAATGGCTGTTCGAACCGTGGCGCATGCCGCTGAAACTGCAACAACAACGCGGCACGAGGGTCGGATCGGAGTGGATATTGCCGAACCGCTGGTCGAACTGGAATCGGCTACCCGGCAGGCGAAAGCCCGGCTTTACGAAGTACGTGGCCGCGCCGACGTGAAAGCCGCCAAGGCTGCTATCGGCGAGAAACACGGCTCGCGAAAGCAATCCACCCGCCGCCGACCAACCCAAGCCGCAGCCGGCGACTGGGTACAAACCCAGCTGGATTTTTAATGCACCAAAAAGCCTTGCTGCCTGCCAAGCTCTGTGCCGTCTGCGGTCGACCCTTCGTGTGGCGTAAAAAATGGGCCCGAGACTGGGAGGCGGTGAAATATTGCTCAGAGCGTTGCCGCCGGCAACGCGGCACGACCAAGATCGCATGACCACCTTGCGGCTCATTCTGGGCGACCAATTAAATCCGCTGCACAGCTGGTTTGCGCAAACCGATGACGAAACAGTTTATACGCTGATGGAAATCCGCCAGGAAACCGATTACGTCTTGCACCATGCACAAAAAATCATCGGTATTTTCGCGGCAATGCGCGATTTTGCTCAGCATTTGTCGGTCCAAGGCCATCGCTTGCACTACCTGCCAATTGACGATAGCGGCAACCGGCAGTCGCTGACCGCTAATTTGGATGTGTTGATTACGCAGTATCGGGTTCAGCATTTTGAATACCAGCTTCCCGACGAATGGCGTTTGGATCAACAATTACGCACCTATTGCCAACAGTTGGCCATCAGCAACCGAGCCTGCGACAGTGAGCATTTCTATAGCCAGCGCGAGGAAGCCGCAGAGCTGTTTGGGTCTCGGCCGCATTGGCTGATGGAAATGTTCTATCGGCGCATGCGCGTCAAACACCGGGTGTTATTGGCAGACAATCAGCGCCCGGCCGGCGGGCAATGGAATTACGATCACGACAACCGCAAAGCCTGGCCCGGCACGCCGGTGGTGGCCGCTGACACTCGGCCCCGTCACGACCATAGCGCGATTTGGCAAAGCATCGTCGCGGCGGGCGTGAACAGTTTCGGCGCAGCGGACGCCGAGGATTTCCGCTGGCCGCTGAATCGCAACGAAGCCTTGCAGCAACTCGAAGCCTTTATCGCCGAAGGCTTGCCGCAGTTCGGCGATTTTCAGGATGCGATGAGCCGGCGCAGTTGGCGGCTGTTTCATTCGCTGCTGTCGTTTGCGCTGAACACCAAAATGCTCAATCCGCGTGAAGTGGTCGAACGCTCCGAACAGGCTTATCGCCAAGGCCATGCGCCACTGGCGGCGGCGGAAGGCTTCATCCGGCAGATTCTCGGTTGGCGCGAATATGTGCGCGGCGTGTATTGGGCAAAGATGCCGGACTATGCCGCGCACAACTATTTCGGCCATGACAGACCTTTACCCGCCTGGTTCTGGACCGGCGAAACCCGGATGAATTGTCTGGCAGCAGCCATCGGCCAATCGCTGCAATATGCTTACGCACACCACATCCAGCGGCTAATGGTGATCGGCAATTTCGCCCTGCTGGCAGGCCTGGCACCGGAAGCCGTGCATCGTTGGTATCTGGGCGTGTATATCGACGCCTTTGAATGGGTGGAATTGCCCAACACGCTGGGCATGAGCCAGTTTGCCGATGGCGGCTTACTGGCCACCAAACCTTATGTATCCAGCGCCGCGTACATCGACCGGATGAGCGATTATTGCAAGGGCTGCCACTACGACAAAAAAGCCCGCACTGGCGAGCGAGCCTGTCCATTCAATGCGCTGTACTGGGATTTTTTTATCCGCCATCGCGACAAGCTAAGCCGCAATCCGCGCCTGAGTATGGTCTATCGCAATCTGGACCGGTTTGCGGCTGCAGAGCTTGAGGCGATAGCCCGGCGTGCGGAAACAGTGTTAGCGGATTTGGAAAGGCTTTGAAAACAAAGACTATACCCGATTGCCGCCGCTCGGTGATTCATCGCTATAGGCGTGATATAAACTCTCCTTCTCCCTCCGGGAGAAGGCTAGGATGAGGGGAAAACCATCAATGATCGTTCGAATTCGCTGCGTTGATTAAACCTGCCGGATACTGTTTTTGTAAACTTAGCGAATACTTGGAATGATGAATTTAACAATTAAACCGGCCAATCCTCAGGGAAAGGGAGCTGTTGCTGTATTGGACAGTTTGCAGCAAGCCAAAAAGCAGCTGATTGCCCCCGCCAAAAACATTCAGCAAATCAGCAGCGATTTATTTACCTCTCTGTTTGTTCTCAATAGCCAAATTCGGTTTAAACCGACCACGGGACAAGCATATTGGCTGTATTTTAAAGATGAGCAATGTCGCCTATCGTTGATTGCCCCGGAACAATGGCTGTCAAGCCAGTCCGGCCGATTCATAGGCACTTGCGAATTACAGCCGGATTTAACCTGGACTTTGGCCTTATCCGAGGCTTGCGCCAATGACGGTGCGTTTATCCAAGAGATTGCGGATCAGCGCCGGCAACTGGAACAGACACTGCAACAAGCCGAAAAAATCGACGATGTATTGCCGGTCTATATGGAAACCCTGCCTTACTATTCCCGAGTACTTGCCGCGACGCTGGCCTATTCGCTGAAGCAATCCATGCAAAAATCGGGTATTTTGGGCTTGAGTTTTCGGCAAGCGGAAAAGTTACTGATAAGCCGTATCGATTAAATAATCTCGCAGACGATTCGATCAAAAGATCGTTGATTTTGAGAAGTTAAAGTGGTAAGCGACCCGTTAAGTTAGCTTTATGAATGACAACATTTGAACTCATAACCGCCCGTCAGCGAAGTTAGAAAGATGCAATTCTCACCTCAGCGCCAATTATGTTAATGAAATCTCCGAGAAAAGCCGTATTCAATATCATCAATCAATTCGTTTATAGTTCGATAAATTCTATCCAAAACAGGACTGTCTTCTGAAAGACATTTATGGCTGCTTTTATCAAAGTTTTTTAGAGTAATTGAACGACGAAGGCTCTTAGTTGCCTCACCGAGATCTTCGTCAGATAAAACCTTAAGCCGGGAAATTATCTGCGACAATCGTTGTATTTCACGAACAATATCTTTCGACTTGCTAGAATCAAATTCAGAGCAGTGAAATGTAATAGCGGTCTGTTCCAATTTCTCCAAACGCTCTTTTAATTCTTCTATAGTAGAGCGAGTTTCCTTACGCAGTTCGCGATGATTGTTTTGCCTATTGACAATGAACCAACCGCATATAACAGTAAGCCAAGTAATAGTTTGAAATATGCCATTTATGACGGGAATGTACCACCAAGGTTGTTGTTCAGCCATGGATCTTATTCCCCTCTTTAATCAGTTGCGCCATCTGAACCATGGGTAATATATTCGTTCACTTCTTCGACGATACTGGGATCTGACGAATGAAGTTCGAAAGCCGATTGGACTTGGTCTTCCGTATAACCCTGTCTGACTAATCCACCAAAGGCCTCTTCCAAAAATGAAGAGCCATACCCTCTGGTACCATCCATTTCAATGATGGCCTTTTCTCCATCTTTTAAAATAGGAATCAACCACTCATCTCTAAACCGGGCACCACTAAAAGGCCCATCTTCTGGAACCCTTCCGGCTGGATATCGAGAAAATTGTATTGCTATGTTAATCGTTCGCATAATGATTACCTTACAATTTGGTAATTGGTATTTGCCAAGCAATTAGCGTACCCAAAATTGAATCTTTATAATTTTGTTGAAACTCAAGGCCTGACTGGTAACGATAACACCCACGGTTACTGAGAACAGTGAGAATCCCTTTTTCTGATGCGCTGATAACCTCAAGTAACTGTTTAAGTCCTTTACCACGGTAGCTTTTTCCTGTTCGAGACTTACTATCCGCTATTGCTTCTAAAATGGCTTGACCATCCGTAACTTGTCCAAACATAGTCATAAGTTTTTGCCAAAGATGAGGTTTCTTTATCGGTAAAGTAGCGGGTATGCCAATTCCCAAATCACAAAACACAACAGTTAACATGTCATCTTTTTCTTGAGAAAACATCCACCAATCTGTTGGCTCATCGAAAATATGCAGCCCGTCTTGACGGGGTTCAATATAAGCATGTTGCCTACTATTTGTCATGGCCTCTGTAAGGCCATGGTAAAAACCTTTTGCAATTCCATCGGTCAATTTTCCGTCATAATGCTGCAAAATAGTGTCGTATTCTTCACCAAGAACCTTATTTCCCCAGGCAAACCTCCAATGCACCACGTCACCGTCAGTAGGAATTACTCGTTTTCTACATTTCAGCAGTTCTAGAACACCGATTTGCTCCAGAACCTGCCAAGCTTTTGTGTTTCTCGGTGGTAAACAGCGAATTGGAATTTTATTATTCGTCAACCTAATGATACGTCGTAGCTCGGCTACGAACAACAATGTACCGCCGGTAGACATCGTTTTTGTAGACGAAAAGTCGATCAACACTGGTTGATGTTTCAACAATACAAACGATCTCAATTCGCGTAAAAAGGCGAGGAAAATTGTACGGATTGCTGGTTCGAAAATATTGAACGCGGCAGGAGCAACTAGCCTTTGTGCAGAAAGAGGTATTTTCGTGGGAAAAAGTCTACGAATCGATTCGTTTTTTCGTTTTGCTCTACGTCTTTTCCGCTTCAAAATAAGCTGATGATAGCGTCGAATGAATCGGTACCGCTCCTTGGATAATTTCTTCATACATAGATCAGCCAGCGATGAGTTGGGTTTTGATATTTCTATTCTAACAGTTCGTGACTCAATACTATCAACCCGTTAACTGAAGTTGGTGTCCTTTAAGACCGCTTGATCCATACAGAGCAAGTAGATACTGTTATCCAAGACCAACTCCGGCCGTGCAGTCATAAACGCTATCAGCGTGGCTACCCATTCCACGGCGGGCACTGAAGCCAAAGCACGATGTTGAGCAAATGGGCAACAGCCCCCACACCCCCGGAAAACTCACCCCTCGGACCGCACCTAACAGCAAGTCGCATTATTGATTTAGCGCTTCTGTCAGCCGCACGTTTTGGATAGCAATTGAGGCTAGGCGGGGCCGCCATGCTCGGTCGAAGACGGCCCACTTGCCCAATTCACCTTAGGCTCCGCCGCTGCCCTGCAATGGCGACCGGTGCAATTCCGCCATCGACTCAAACACGTAAGCCAATAGCGGCTGGTCGATAAACGTGCCAAAGAACAGATAAGGTTCGGCCTGGTTGGCGGCGCGAATTTTGGCGTGGGTTTCCGGGTTGTCGCCTGCGTAGGCGCGGAACAATTCCAGCCAGGTCCGCGCCAGTTTCTGCATGCGCGGATCGTTCGGCGGCGTGCCGTCTTCCCTATGTTGACGTATCGCGGCGATCAGCGGCGGCCACTCGTCGGCGCGCTTACCGTAGTTTTCGCGCATAAAGCTGAATTCATCGGCGGCGAGGTATTTCTCGTAGATCGTCAATTTGGTCTCGATGAATGCACTTTGGATGTAAGCAACAAGCTCCGGCGTCACGCCGGTTTTAGCTTGCATCGTCGGCTCGCCGACCATCATGGCGTTGAGTTTGACGAGTAGCCGAGGATCGCCTTGGGTGTCGAGTTCCAGCATGCTGATCCATTGCCTTGCCAATTCCTGGGCCTCGGCACTCTCCGGCGCAAACCCGGCTTGCATCGCCTCGTGCACCGCTTGAACCAGTGCCGCCCATTCGCCGGCGGTAGAGGTCTCGTCTATATCCAGTAGCGGCAAGCGCTTTAAGTCGTTGGTGGAAAAATATTTATCGTACATGGTCATCATCTCCAAAGTGGTTAGCCAATCGGCAAGCTCCGGCTCTTCTCCGCGGGTCAATTGCAGTCGCAAACCGGACAAGCGGTCGCGCAAGGCTTGGCTTTGCGCAATCTGCTGGTCCAAGGCTTCAATCTGCCGCTCGACGATAGTCGCGAGATTCAGTCCGGAGTTTGCCAAAATGTCTCCGATGTCGGCCAACGACAAACCAAACCGCCGTAAGGCTTGAATTTGATGCAATCTGGAAATGTCCGCCCGGTTATACAGCCGGTAGCCGCTATCGGAACGCGCGGAAGGCTTAAGCAAACCGATGCTGTCATAGTGGTGCAAAGTACGGACCGTCAGTCCGCAGCGTTTGGCAAGATCGCCCACTTTAAGCAACATGGTTAAGATAAATAGATTGGAACTGGGTTATTAAACTGTTGATGGCCGCGTCCTGGGCCTCAAGCCATCACATCCAGTTTCGGCGGCAAGGCCATGCCGTCGAGACGTTTAACGTTGCTCAACACTTTTTCCAGAAAAGCGGTGTCTTCGTGACGGCTTTTCTGAAATTCGATCTGCGCTTCGATCTGGCCCAAATAATCCACCTTCACGTCGCCGGCATCCCCTGCGCCAGACGAGTTGATGGTGGCGGTGGGAATATAAGGCACGACATCCAGCAAACCGTCCACGCCGGATTTGATCAAGGCGTTGATTTCATTGAGCGAGACCCGGCGCATATCGACGGTCCGCGGCGCTTGGCTTTGATCGGCTACCTCGGCGGCTTTAGCGATTGCCGGCGACGGCAAAGTTTTTCCGCTGACTGCGCGGCTAGCGGCAAGGTTGGGTCCTATGTTCGAAATATTCATCGTAAACTCCTGGTTTTAGGGTGTGTGTCCATCGCATACAGCAAAATAGACGCCATTTGTTGAGGCTAGGGATTGTCGAATTGGCGTCTTTTACGAGTAGTTATTGTCGGCCGCCGGCAATAGCCGGCTCAGCAGGGCATGTAACGCCACAGGGTCCAAAGGCTTATGCAGCACCAAGTAACCTTCCTGCTCGGCTTGCGCCAAAGCCGGGGAATTGAATTCGCCGCTGACCATCGCCCCGGCGGCATCCGGGCAGCGTTCCAGCAAGGCTTGCAGCAACTCGAAGCCGCTTTCGCCGGAGCGCAAGCGCTGGTCGCAAAAAATGGCGTGGGGTGCGAAGCCGGCATCAAGCAGGGCCAATGCGTCGTTGGCGGATGCGGCGCAAACCGTTTCCACGCCCCACGAATTCAATAAGGCTTGCCAGGCGTTGCGCACTTGCGGTTCGTCGTCGATCACCAGGCAGCGGCCGCTCAGCGCTGCGGCTTGCTCGACCGGTGCGACCGGCTGGTCAGCCGCCATAGTCCACCGCTCGTGGCTGGGAGCGGCGACCGGCAATCGCAACCAGAAGCGTGAACCGCGGCCTTCCCGCGAACTCAAGCCCTGGCTGGCGCCCATCAAATCGGCGCAACGCGCCACTACCGCCAAACCCAAACCGTGCCCGGCGTTGTCGATGCGCCAGGCATGTTCGGGGCGGAAGAATGGCGAGTAAATCCGCTGTTGGTCATCTTCGGCGATGCCGACCCCGGTATCCCAGACCTCGAACTGCCAGCAAGCACTGCGCGGCCGCACCGACATCAATACCCCGCCGCTTTGGGTATAGCGCAAGGCATTTTGCATCAGGTTGATCATGGACTGGCGCAACAACATGGCATCGGCGGTGACTAAGGCCCTGCCGCCGCTCAAACGCACTCTGAGATCGATTTGCCGTGAGCGGGCCTCTTCACGAAACAACGTGGCGACATCGTTCATCAGCGGGTCCAGCGCCACGGTTTGCAGATTGACCGGCTGGGCGCCCAGCTCGATCCTGGACAAGTCCAGCAACGAATTGAACATCTGTGTAATCGATTGCACGCTTTGTTGCAGATCTTGCAATGCAGGCTGCAAACTCGGTTCCTGATTGCGGCGGGAAATCGATTCTATTAAAAAGCCCATGGCATGCACCGGCTGGCGCAAGTCGTGGCTGGCCGTGGTCAGGAATTGGTTTTTGGCGCGTAAGGCCGCTTCGGCTTCCTCCTTGGCACGCCGATAATTCTCGGCCAACTTGGCGCTATCTTCTTCCAGTTTTATTTGCTGCAGGAAAAAGCCATGGGCAATTGAGGAGTGCCGGTGTATCGATAAGACATAACTGACGCACAGAGGCATGATTAAATGCCAGTGCTCGGGAAACGTCCATGGGGTCAACAGTGTGCAACCGCCCCAAGCGGCACCGAAAAACCGCTGAAACGCACTGAATACCGGTGATTGGTGGGTGGCGTTGGCCGCCATGATTGCCGCCAAACTCATGTAAAGCAGCAAGGTATATTCGAACGGGACCCGACCGGCGATGATAAGCACCAGCGCCGCCAAGCCGAGCCCATGCGCCAAGGCCATGCGCAGAATGATGGGTAGCCAATGGGCGACTGCCGCATGCGGATCGAGGCTGGCCCTGTCACGCAAGTATTGCCGCTGTTGCAGGCGCACGGCAAGCACGACCAGAAAATACGACACCGTCCACGCCAGCAATCCCAAGACGTCTTGATCGAGTTGATGCTTCCAGTACACGAAGGGCAAGCCTACAAACGGGATAATGGTGATACCGTACACCAGCCGGTTATGCGTCATGTCCAGCAATCGAGCTTGGCCGGCCGGGCTGATGTCGGCAAAGCGCAGCGGCTTGCTGTCCGTTGAATCGGCCAGTGTGGCTTGCATCAGGAGCCTTCCAGCTTTTTGCCGCGCAGCATTGTAATCACCTCGATCCGGTTGCGGGCCCCCAGCCGCTCCAGAATACCGGTGACGTGCTCCTTGACGGTTTGCTCGGACAGCGACAGGTTCAAGGCGATACGTTTGTTGGGCAAGCCTTTCAGCATCATCGCCAGCACCTGGCCTTGGCGGGCGGTCAAACCCAGCTCGGCGGCGGTGACCGGCAGTTCCTTGAGCGGCTGATTGCTGCCTGTCACGGCAAATGGACCGCTGTGAAACCAAGTGTCACCCCGTAGCAACGCGGCCACGGCACGGCCGAAAATCTCCGGCGCTTCCTGCTTGTGCAGAAAGCCGTCGGCGCCGGCCTCGCGTGCCTTGTCCGACACGGCCGAATTGTCGTCCGCGCTGATTGCCAGCAAACGTGTCGCTGGGTACTGGCGTTTCATTTGCACTAACAACGGCAGCGACGCACCTTCCGGCAGCCAAAAATCCACCACGGCCAACGACGGCGGCTGGGCGGCATCGAGAATCGCCCAAAACTCGGCGATGCTGGATACCGGCCGAGCCTGACCGAAGCCGCAATGCGATAGCAAAAAATCGGCGATACCGCTCGCCGACAGCGGATGGTCGTCGATAACCAACGCGCTAGCCAAATTTGTCACGCTCAACTCTCCCTAATGGTCGATAGCCTGGTTCGGCATTTTGCGTCGAACCAGGCTATCGCTAAAACATGCAAAATAATTACATCTTAACAAACAGCCGATGCGCCCCAATACCCTACTACGGTAGGGTTACGCCGCCGCACCGCGCTTCCGATAATGCAGCCCAGGCTCGTCGCCGTTCATCAGGGCTCCGGGCATTTTCATCCCTGCAAAACGGCTGTTTGGAGAACGCTTTTTGATCTCACTGATTTAATAATCAATAAAAGCAGCCCAAGACGAAGATACGGCAAATGACGAATTTTATAAGACATACGATGCCGTTACATCAACCTTAGGTTTATCAATTAAAAAGAGGCGACGCTATGAAAACGTGCTTTCCATCATTACCGGTTATGGTTGTTTTAACCCTTGGTGGGCGTGTTTTACGTTTGCGCGGCAATGACAAGGCGAATCCATGAAAAATGTGATGACCATGATTGCCACGTCCATGCTCTGTTCATGCGGTTTTATGACGCCAGCCAAGCAATATGCGGGCGACACGCTTAGCGCTGACGAGATTGCGGTAATCCAAAGTGTTGTGGGCACCCCTTTTGCCGATGCCTATCACGCGACCATCATCGGCTATACGAAGATCGAAGCCAACGGCGCGGGCGAACAAAAGGAATTTGGCTGGCCGGGTTTTACGGACTACCCCAGCGAGATTCATGTCTTGCCTGGAGAGTACGACATTCAAGTCTATTGCTTTAAAGGATTTTCGAGTCATAGACCCAAGAAAACCCTGGTTTTACAAGCAGGCCAAACCTATTTGCTCAAATGCGATGTCCGAGGCGATCAGGCGTTTATCGGGGTGAGCTCGCGAGCCAACTAGCCAGTTAGGGCGGTTGGGTTTTACCCGCCATGGTTAACTCGATTTATGATGTTTGCCCGGTCGAAACCCATCCTCCGAGACCAACGCGCCGTTTAGCAACACGTTACAAGAATGGCAATAGCTGATGCCAATGATCAAATCGGCGCCACGCAAGTTTGTCGTATGCCTGATCGTCTCTTTGTCGATACATCTTGGGATAGTGTTGGCGTTGACCGATATAGACCGGCCGAGGAAACCGGCTGACCGTTTGATAGCGCTATCGGTGGAATTCAAGATCCTACGCTTAGCGGAACAAGGCAGGCAAAATCAGTCGCCGCCAGGTCCGTCATCCAGGGTGGCCGGAGGCAGATCAAGGACGCTTCCAAAGCCGGTGCCGATTTTGCCGGATCGTGGCGACTCTTCGCCGCGGCAAACGAACAACGCCGCGCCGCTGACCTACAAGTCAACGAATCCCGCGCATCCAGAGCCTGCCAAACTCGACCTATCCAAGGTACTGGACGATATGCGCCAAGTCGCCCGAGAATCGGCCGAACTTGAAGCGGGGAATAAGTTCGATCGCCGCAAATTGGCGGTTGCCCCGGAAAATCTCAGGGCGCCGGATAGCGGGCCCGCGCAAGAAACGGAAACCTATACGCTTCCCAACGGTTACCAGCGCCGATGTGTCGTCAACGCGGACGGCAAAAAGCAATGCATGAGTAAAGAGGCGGATGACGACAGTATTTGGAACGCTAGGATTTATGTACCGGACTCGCTGCCAGCCGAAGGCAAATCCATCGAATTCGCTCGACGTCTAAAGCAGGCTGTCGGCAAACATTAGCGCCATCGGTCGGCTTGATAAAAATGCATGACTTTGGGCTCGGCCGGTTAACGGCTTTGAATATATTTTCGTGGTTCAATCGAGAGCCGCTTGATTCCGCTAGGCCAGATGTTGGTTGCATCGCTTGCTTTATCCGACCGCCCGATGGAGGACTTTTTTCCGCTTGGTAGCTTTACGAAAAAAGCCTGGCTAGAGTTAAGGTTGTGTAACGTTTAATACCACGTGCGCCTTTTATTCGGTCACCTTGCGATTTCAATGCGGTCAATGTAGGGGCGGGCCAATTGCTCTGCGCTCGCTAACGTCAGCCAGCCGAACAACACGCTTTCGGCAACGCGTTGAATCAGGCCCCTGTAGTCCGCCAGAAAAGGGACGGCCAGCAACACCAGAACCGTCAGTACCAGTACGCCGGAAATTTTCAAGGGGATGGCGACGCGGGAGCCAGGGATACGCCCAAACAGCACTAAGCCATAACCGCCTCCCAGATATTCAAGCGCACCGAACAGGTTATGAATTTGTTGGCGCCAAGAGCCAATCAGCGGAGAGCCGGGATCGCACGGGAATAGCGCGCAAAAGACATAAGCCGTTCCCACCCAGGAAAACGCCAGTAAACCCCGGCGTAGCGTAGGGTTCTGCTTGAGAGTGCGGTACTGGCAGGCCAATGCCAGCCATTGCATCAAGCCCACCGGCAGGAAAAGTCCGTAATTGATTTCGTCCGCCAATGGCGTTCCGAACGCAGCCAATTCGCTAATAGTATGGCGCACGGCATCGTAGTTGGGGAGCGTTTGGGCGTAGTGCCAGTTACCCCAAGCCAACAGGCCCGAGGAAGCCAACCCCAGCCATCCGGCAAGACTATTATTAGGCGATTGCATTTTTCTTGGTTATCCCTGTTAGCGGATTGGATGGCAATAGCCGGCTCAGCACGGCGTACAAGGCCTCCGGGTCCAAGGGCTTATGCAGTACCAGGTAACCTTCCTGCTCGGCTTGGGCCAGGGCCGGCGAATCGAATTCGCCGCTGATCATCGCCCCGGCGGCGTCCGGGCAGCGTTCCTGCAAGACTTGCAACAACTCGAAGCCGCTTTCGCCGGCGCGCAGGCGCTGGTCGCAAAAGATGGCCTGCGGTTCGAAGCCGGCGTCGAGCAAGGCCAATGCATCGTTGGCGGACGCGGCGCAAGCCGTTTCTACGCCCCACGAATTCAATAAGGCTTGCCAGGCGTTACGTACTTGCGGTTCGTCGTCGATCACCAGGCAACGGCCGCTCAGCGTTTCGCCACGGCCGGCCGGCGCAAAATCCCGGTCGCGCGCCACCGCGCGCCGCTCCTCAATCCGCGTGGACGGCAGCCGCAGCCAAAACCGCGAGCCTCGGCCTTCCCGCGAACTCAAACCCTGGCTGGCGCCCATCAAATCCGCGCAGCGCGCCACTACCGCCAAACCCAAGCCGTGGCCGGCGTTGTCGATGCGCCAGGCATGTTCGGGGCGGAAGAACGGCGAATAGATATGCGGTTGATCGGCTTCCGCGATGCCGACCCCGGTATCCCAGACCTCGAACTGCCAGGCGTCGCGGTAGCGGCGAGCCGCCATCAGTACCCCGCCGCTTTGGGTATAACGCAAGGCATTCTGCATCAGGTTGATCATCGACTGGCGCAGCAATAGCGGGTCGGCGCGCACCAAGGCTTTACCGGCGCTGGTGCTCACGCGCAGCTCGATTTGGCGGACGCGCGCTTCTTCCCGGAACAGCGTCGCGACGTCGTTCATCAACGGGTCCAAGGCCACGGTTTGTAGATTTACCGGCTGGGCGCCCAGCTCGATCCTGGACAAATCCAACAGCGAGTTGAACATCTGCGTCACCGACTGCACGCTTTGCCGCAAATCCTGTAAGGCTGGGCCCAACAGTAAATCCCGGTTGCGGCGGGAAATGGATTCGATCAAAAAGCCCATGGCATGCACCGGCTGGCGCAAATCGTGGCTGGCCGTGGTCAGGAACTGGTTCTTGGCGCGCAATGCGGCTTCGGCTAGATCCTTGGCGGCGCGGTAGCCTTCTTCCAGGAATATCTGTTGCAAAAAAAACCGGTGCACGAGCACCGCGTGTTTGTAAATCGACAGAATGTAGAGCGCAGTCAGCGGCATCACGTAGGGCCAATGAGCGGGAAATACCCACGGCATAAGCAATGTCGAGACGCCCCAACTGGCAGCGAAGAAACGTTGGAATGCGCTCAGGATAGGCGACTGGTGGGTGGCATTGCCCGCCACTATCGACGCACAGGTGACCAGAAACAGCATCGCAAACTCAAAGGGATAGTCGCCGCTGCACATAATCATCACCGGTACCGACAGGCTGAATCCGTAAAGCAGCGCCAACGCATGCACCTGGCGCAGCCAATGGTGCATGGCCCGTTCGGCGCCCAATTGTGCGCAGTCACGCCGATAGCGGCGGAACAACAGACGGACGGCCAGCGCCACCAATGTAAAAATACTGGCCCAAGCCCAAAAGGCGCGAGCGTCCCGGTCGATTTGATGCAGCCAGACAATAAACGGTGCGGCGACCACGGGGATCAAGCCAAAACCGAAGGCGATACGCCCGAAACTCAAGTCCAGTAGGCGTAGTTGACCGTTTGGACTGATGTCCGAGAAGCAAACCGCCCCGTCTTGGCGAGGATTAGAAAAAAGCTTTTCCATTTTGCTATTCCGATTCTGTTGCCGCCCAGCCTTGGCGCGGTTAGTCAGGTTTTCGTGTCCGGATACTCCTTCGTTAACATGCGGTTTTATAACCTTCCACTAGCCATCGGTGCTGCGGCAGAGGAGCACGGAGCGTCACCTTGAGCTCCGTGTCGAGTATTACTTCAGCATTTGCCCGCCGCCTGCAGCAAAGCGTTGCAACTTGCCTTGTTGGTTTTGCCTACGTCGCTCGATCCTTTGGTGAAATCGGTGCACATGGCGTCAGCTCCGCTTGCCATGCCCCAGGTCGCGAATTTACCAAACCCCGAAGGCTCTAAAATCTCACATTTAAAGGTCGCGCCATCGTCAGTTTTAACGGTGTACTGCATGCCGTTATAACCGGCGGGGGCTTCGGTTGCCTGTGAATGGGTGATTTTGAAGTTGCCCATTTCACGGCCAATAGCCATTGATATTTTGCCTTCCGCTTTGTTGCTTCCCTGGACGGGAGGGTTGCTTGCCGTTGTGGCACAGCCGGAAAGGATCAAGAAGAAAGTTACCGTTACAAATTTTTGCAGCATTTTGATTCTCCAGCGCTCCGATTGATAGAAGCGCTGGGCACAGGAGCGAAAAATATGCCTAACGCAGGTAAGCAAAGGCGCTTTGGTGGCTTCCAGAGGCCAAAGCGCTCAAGATTAACGCAGTGTTATGGGTTGTTTTTTTGCAGGCGCAGCCGATTGTCGCGTCCTCAGAACCCCGGCAACCTTGCTACATCCGGGTAACGAGCTGCTTGTCCAAGTTGCAGCTAAGCGTTAGCTCCACAACCGCCATGCGCTTTCAGATTCGAGCCCGCAGGCGCAGCGGAACGAAACCGAGTAAAGCAGAACCAAACAACCAGATGGCGCCGGGTATGGGCACAGCAGCAATCGGATTTAATAGAAAGGCCCGTTGCACGCCATTCGCGGCAATCCCCACCCCAACGATTTGTCCGCTATTGTTGACATCGTAAGCCGTCATCAGCGTCCAACCGATATTGGCTGCAATCAGCGTGTTCAAGTCTGTCATGACGCCATTGAGCGTAACGAACGCACGTTTGGATCCACCAAAATTGTCGCCGAAATATCCCACGGCTTGTCCGGCATTATTGATACCGAATGCCTCGCTGCTATAGCCGGACAAACCTATATCAACCATGTGGTCATCAAGCGTTGTAATGAAAGCGTGCTTTTCATTGTTGGTGACATAGGATGTGCCGGCCACCTGGCCGAGGTCGTTGATGGCATAACCTCTGCTGACACCCCAGGCAAACGCGCCCAGATCCACCATTTGGCCATTACGGGTAATAAAAGCGTGACCTCCATTAGGCGTTTGACTCTCGCCAGTGACCTGACCACTATTGTTGATCGCATTCCCCCCACTCCAGTGACCACCATTCAAGGTTCCCAGATCAGTCAAGCTGCCGTTACCGGCAATAGTGGCTCGTTGGTTGCCCTCGGCATTCCATGCACTGCCGACTATTTGCCCGGCGTCATTGATGCCGTAGGCCACACTGGAATAAGGACTGCCGCTGAAACCACCGATTATTTGCGTGACACCATTACTGTACACAATCCCGCGCCCGCCGGAATTGCCCACCACCACACCGCTCGAATTGATCCCGGTAGGACTTGAATATCTGGGTACGGACAGCCAGCTCACACTATTGTTTTTGTAAACAAAGCTTTCACCATCCCCCGTAAAACCCAGAACATGCCCGGCATCGCTGATAGCGCGCGCCCCCGAATTGACTAACGGGCTCTCCGGCATGAGATCCACCAACGTATACAAAACACTGGCGTGTGCCGGTAATACCGGCAGCATTAAGCCCAGGGCAAGGCATTTCAGACTGCGCTTCATTGTAAATTCCTCTTGAAATTATCGCTCTAATAGTTGAATTAAAAATACATGTTAACAAAACTTCCTAACGCGCCAACACCCTACTCCGGTAGGGTTCCCTGGCTACACGCACCTTCCGATAATGCTCCTTAAGCTCGGTGCCGCTAGGCAGGTTTACGAGTATTTACATGCCTTCGATAACTAACTTTTTGGAAAAAAATGATGAAACATAAAGCTATATGCGCCGGGTTATCCGCGCTCTGCACGCTAGCGACCGGTAGCGCCGAAGCCCAGTTGTTCGACCGCGGCGGCGGCCTGATCTACGATAGCGCGCAAAACGTCACCTGGCTGGCGGACGCCAACTACGCCAAAACCAGCGGCTTCGACGCCGAAGGCAAGATGAGCTGGCAAAACGCCGTGGCCTGGGTGGACGGTCTCAGCTACTCGGACAGTGTGCGCGGCACCACCTACAGCGATTGGCGCTTGCCGACCTTCAACGACCTGGGAGTGCCCGGTTGCGACTATGGATACAGCGGTAGCGATTGCGGATTCAACGTCTCCACGGCCAGTTCGGAGCTCGCGCATCTTTATTACGGCGACTTCGGTAACAAAGGCTCCCTCGATTCACGTGGCGGGCCACAGTCCGGCTACGGCATCGTCGACGATCCGGCGACTGCCGACGACGAAAGTCTGTTTAGCCATATTCAATCCTTTGGTTACTGGTTAGGTACCAGTTACGGTGGCGACGCCAGCAAAGCCTGGTACCTGAGCACCGCAACCGGCATGCAAAACTACATCAGCAAAGGCACCAATTATTACGTCTGGGCGGTGCGCGACGGCGATGTCGCGGCGGTGCCGTTGCCCGGCGCCGCTTGGCTGTTCGGCGCGGGTCTGGCCGGTTTGCTGGCTCGCGGCAAGCGTCGGCAAAATCATCGCCCCCTGTAATTTCCCCAGGAATAACCATCGTGAAGCACACCCAGCGCTAATTCAACTGACAAAGGACGCGGCCGATGAGATTTAGACCATCAATAACGGTCAGTTTTCTGCTATGGCTAATCGCGCTAGGCGGCTGTGCCGCCACCATCCCCGCCATAACAACGACAGAAGTCGCCGGCCGGCAGGTGGAATTTGCGCTTAGCAAACACCAGACTGTACCGGTCATCTTCGAAAACGGACTGGGCGGGGCTTTAGAAGGGTGGGCAGAAATTTATCCGACGATAGCGCGTGATAACACGGCCTTGGTTTACAACCGCGCCGGCTACGGGAATAGCGAAGAGGCGGCCACCGCGAGGGACGGCCGGCATATTGTCGAAGAGTTGCGCGGATTGCTTGTCAGCCAAGGCCTAACGCCGCCTTATGTGCTGGTGGGGCATTCGCTGGGCGGGTTGTATATGCAATGGTATGCCCGGCATCATCCAGATGAAGTGGCGGCCTTGATTCTGGTTGATTCCACTCATCCTGCTCAACTCAAAGGCGCCGGGGCAATCGAAAACTGGCCGCTCTGGGTGCGCTGGCTGTTAGATTTGATGACATCGGCAACTGCCAAACAAGAGCTAGCCGCCCTGGACCTGACCGGTGACGAAGTATTGGCTGCCCCGCCCTACAGCGGCGGACCGATCATAGTGCTGAGCGCTGAGCAACCTCTGGAGGATACCTCTGAGCTGGCGCTCGATGCCAATCAAAAACGCAAGGATATTGCGCGGCTATATCCGGGGGCAATTCAACGCTGGGTAGATAGCGGTCACGTCATTCCGCTGGAGAAGCCGGAGTCCGTCATTTCCGCAATCCACGAAGTCTTGTTGAGCACACAGCCGAATGACACCAAGCCCAATGCGATACCCTATAAGCGGGATTATGCTCAGTAGTCACTCAGCATAGCTTTTGTTTTTTGAATCAATTTGTGCGCCTGTGAGGGGCGCGAACCGGAAGGTTAACCAGACAAAGCATGCTTGAATGGGTTAAGACACCTGAAGGCTGCGAAAATATGCTGCAACCTTCAGGTTTGGAAAACGGCTTGCCTACCAAAGACAGGATGTTCGTTTTCTAAAACAGCCTATTGTGTAAGCTTATTTACGCAGGCGCTTATAAGCGTTGATCAAGCCGTTGGTGGAGCTGTCGTGGTCTGTGACCATCTCGTCGTTTTTCAGCTGCGGCAGAATCGCCCGCGCTAACACTTTCCCCAATTCCACACCCATTTGATCAAAGGAATTGATATTCCAGATCACGCCTTGTACGAAGATTTTGTGTTCGTAAAACGCAATCAAAGTACCCAAGGTTCTGGGGGTCAGTTTTTTGAATAAAAACGAGTTGGATGGCTTGTTGCCTTCGAAGATTTTGGAGGCAATCAGGGCGTCATCCAGATTAGGTTCATGGCTTAAATCCTCCCTAACCTCCGCTTCGGTTTTACCGCGCATCAGCGCTTCGGCTTGGGCCAGGAAGTTGGAAATCAGAATATCGTGGTGGTCGGGTAAGTCGTATTGGCTTTGCGCGGCCGCCAGAAAGTCGCCGGGAATCAGTTTGGTGCCCTGATGAATCAATTGGAAAAAGGCATGCTGGCCATTAGTACCGGGCTGGCCCCAGATAATCGGACCGGTGTTGTAATCGACTTTTTCACCGTTGATGGTAGCGCTTTTGCCGTTACTTTCCATATCGCCCTGCTGGAAATAATCGGCAAAATATTTCAAGGACTGCGCGTACGGCAGAATCGCGTAGGTTTCCGCTTCGAAGAAGTTGTTGTACCAGATGCCCAGCAAGCCCATGATGACCGGGATGTTTTTTTCGAATGGCGCACTGCGAAAATGTTCGTCGGCGATATGCGCGCCCATCAGCAATTCTTCGAAATTGTCCATGCCTATGTATAGGGCAATGGACATGCCGATCACGGACCACAGGGAATAACGGCCACCGACCCAATCCCAAAACTCGAACATGTTCTCCGGGTCTATGCCGAATTCCTTGACCTTTTCGACATTGGTCGAGATCGCCACGAAATGTTTGGAAATATTGGCCGGGTCAACCGCAGCTTTTAAAAACCAGTTACGCGCCGACCGGGCGTTGGTCATCGTTTCCTGAGTCGTAAATGTTTTTGACGAGATCAAAAATAAGGTAGTCTCGGGGTTGAGCGGTTTCAGGGTTTCCACGATGTCGGTTTGATCAACATTCGAAACGAAGTGGGCTTTCAAACCGTCTTTACCGTAAGGCGCCAATGCAGTATCGACCATTTTCGGCCCCAAATCGGAACCGCCGATGCCGATGTTGACGATGTCGGTAATGGTTTTGCCGGTGTAGCCGGTCCAGGCACCGGAACGGACTTGTTCCGTAAATACCCGCATTTTCGCCAACACTTTATTAATTTCCGGCATCACGTCCTTACCGCGAAACAATACCGGCTTGTTGCTGCGATTGCGCAAAGCGGTATGCAAGACAGCGCGTTTTTCCGTGGTGTTAATAATGGAACCGGAAAACATGGCTTCGGTCTTGGCGGAAAGCTCCGCGCGGCTTGCCAATTCAATCAACAAAGGCAAAGTTTCTTCGGTAATTAGATTTTTAGAGAAATCGAACAGCAAATCGCCAAATGTCACGGAAAACTTGTCGAAGCGTTGCGGATCTTTATCGAACGCATCCTTCATGCAAAATTTGCCGGCAATCTCGCGGTGATGTTGCTTAACGGCATTCCATTCGGCAGAGTTTATTAATTTGGACATATTGTTGTTATTTAATTAACCGGATAGGGGGGATATTTCAGTAGACCTGAACAGGCAGAGGCAATTTAAAGGGATGATTCATAACCCCATTATAAGGATTGTCTTTGATTGCTGACAAAAAAAATTACAGCTTGAATCGATCATCTCAACTACGGCACGATAGCCTTTCTTTGGCTAGGGCGATGTGCTAGAGTTAAGCGCTGTTTTGATCGAAATCAGGCAGTTACGTTCGCCAATGATTTAAACATGTTCATGTATAACCACATGAAAAATAATAAAAACTACAGCATTTATTAACACGGGAAGGGTATTTATGAGAAGCTCTCGCATATTAAGAAACGGTTTACTGGGCTTGTTGGGCCTGATTTTTTCATCAACAGTATTGGCACACGGTGGCGCCGCGGGTACTGATACTGACCAATGTAAGTTCGAACTGGAAAAAGATCACTGGATCCATTACACCGCCTACCAGCCAAACGCATACCCGGCTGAAGAGTTCTGCGGCAATATTCCCGACATCAATTCGTTGACGCAATTGGTATTCGACTATCAAGACCAACGCTATCGCGGCATGGCTATAGAATTTGAAGTGACCAAAGAGCCTGAAGGCAAACGGGTTTTCTTCCAAGCAGCCGAAAAACATAAATCAGGCACCGTCATTCTGAACCTGCCACAAGGCGTGCCAGAAGCCGGCAAACATTTGATCCACATCACGCTACTGCAAGATAATGGCGAAAGATTGGATGCACACATGAGCTTTAAAGCCGGTGCGGGTCAACCGACCAGCAAAGGTAGTTATGCCTTGTATGCATTGGTGTTGTTCGCTGGCTTGTACGTCCTTTATCTGTCTAACGCCGGTTTCAAACGCAAAGTTGACGGCATAATTGGTAAAGCGAAAGAAATCTAAGAATTACGCCGCAAGAACCGTTATTCCGCCGATGCTGCGCGGCGGAATAACGTCATTTCCGGCAGCCTTGTCAATCAGAACTATCGCGGCATAATCCACGCTATACACGAAGCCCCTTTGAGGTAATGCAATAATGTTCAAATTCGTATCACTTGCCACACTGGTCTGCGCCTTATCTGTGACTGCTGCGTCCGCAAAAGAAATGCAGGATCACAATCAGATGATGAACCACGGCGACGGTCATTTGATGGATATGGATGGCGGCATGGTCATGGGCCAAAACACCGACACCTTGCCCGGCGGCTGCGACAAAATTGCCGAGACCAAGGAGATTACCGTGCATGCCGGGCACAAATATTCCGAGAAATTCCCCGGCACCATGTTTGCGTTCGATCAGCAGGAGTTTCAATTCGAACCTTGCACCAAACTGACTGTTCATTTCGTCAATGAAGATGAAATCCGTCATCAATGGATGATGCACGGCTTACCCAAATATTTGTACCCCAAAGGCATGTTCCATTTGGAAGTCAGCGGTCCCGGCAAAGTATCCGGCACGCTAATCCTACCGCCGGGCGACAAAACCTACTTAGTGCATTGCGACATCGCGCAGCACATGGAAAAAGGTATGAAAGCCCAATTGAAGGTCGGCAAAGGCAGCGAGGACTTGCCCAGCATTCCTGGGGTAACCGCGGCGATTTTCCCGGATGATTACAGCGGCAGACCCTACGATCCTAAACTCGACGCGCCAGCCCCCAGCACTCCAGTGGCAGCCCCAGTAGTGGCAGCGGCACCCGTGCCTGTTGCCGCAGTCGATGATTCGATTGTTTCCGGCACCACCGTAGTCGGCTTGGCTATCGGTTTTATTGCCGCACCTTGGCTGGCAAAACGCTTTAAAGGCATGAGCGCCGGCGAAATTGTTGCTACCGTACTGGAGCAAGTCGCTCACGCTGTTGGCTATGTCATGCAACTGATCGGCAAGCTGATCAAAATGGTATCCGGCAAAAACGTCATCGCCTTACCGGACAAATAAAGACTAAGCAAAAAGCCCCTGAAACAGTAGTTTCAGGGGCTTTTTTTATGAGCCAAACAAATGCAGTTAGAATCGCTCGGCCCTCTGGGATTATTTATCAGTGCTTTCATTTCGTCCACCGTCGCACCCGGCGGTTCGGAAGCGGTACTGGCCTACCTGGTTAACAGCCAACAACATTCCGTCAGCCAGTTGGTGGCTATCGCCAGCATCGGCAACACCTTGGGCGCCATGACCACCTGGTGGTTGGGCCTGTGGGCCGCCAAAAAATATCCCGCCGAAGCTTTAGCCAAGCAACATCAAAAATCGCTAAATACCGTGCGCCGCTGGGGCAGTTGGGCCTTGCTGTTTTCCTGGCTGCCGCTAGTCGGCGACGGCCTGTGTTTTGCCGGCGGCTGGCTACGCCTTTCCATCCTATCCTCGCTGTTGACGATTTTTTTAGGTAAAGTGTTGCGTTATATCGCCGTTGCCTACGCCTTTGTCTAAGCCATGAGTTTGTTTTCCTTACCGCACTTCCCCGCCGTCAATACAGTCGCTGAGCACAATAAACGCGATTATCAGATTGCCGCGTTTACCTTTGTCACCACCACCATCTGTTTGACGATGGATGGCTTCGCGCCGCAATTTATGCAATACGTTTTGGCGTTTTTCGGCTGGCTGTTTTTGATAGCCTGGCTGCGCGGCGAATGTAAGTATGTGCGCACCCAGGTGGCCGTGGCGGTAACCTTTGCGGTGATCGGCGAGTATTTCGCGTCCGTGTACATGAAAGGCTATATCTACCGCTTCGGTAATGTTCCGGCTTACGTACCGGCCGGCCACGGACTGGTGTATCTCACCGCCGTCGCATTGGGCCGCTCCGGACTATTTCAGCAACACGCCCGCCGCATTGCGGTTTTGGTTGTGGCGGCTTGCAGCACCTGGGTGGCATGGGGGTTGAGCGGCCTCGGGCGATTGGACATCATCGGCGCGGTGCTGTTTGTGGTGTTCTTGGGCTACTTGTTCAAAGGCCGCTCGCCGATGGTTTATCTGGGTGCGTTCTTCATCACCTCCTGGCTGGAAATCGTCGGCACCAGCGCCGGGACCTGGGCCTGGGCCGAGATTGATCCCGCCTCGCACCTGCCGCAAGGCAACCCGCCTAGCGGTGTAGCGGCTTGGTATTGCTTAGTCGATGCGGTGGCTATTGCCGGGGCGGGGCCGGTACTGCAGGCCTTCACCAAAACAGCAATGGTGTTGCAGCGGCAAAGGGCTTGACCGTTGCAGGCTGAGTCGAGCGAAACGATACCCCGCAAAACGCCTTCAATGCTGGGTTTCGCGCTGCTCAACCCAGCCTACATTATTCCACATGCCGGATCGCGTTCAAGCGCACCCGGTCACCCACCCGAATCAAACCCCCGGCCAAAATTCGCGCCGTCATCCCACCATGTCCGCGTAGCGCGTTATAACTCCCCATCCCCAATTCCGCCGCCATTTTTGAGCACGGATCGCAAGGCCCGGTGACTTGAATAATCACCTCATCGCCCACAGCCCATTCCAACATCACATCAGGAAACGGCGAACGCATACCGATAAGATTTAGTCCCGAAACCACTAGATTGCGCCGTAGCCGAGTCGGCTGCAATTCCGCGAGTCCGCACCAGTTGGCGACGATCGGTAAATGCTCGGCTTGAAACAAGGTCAGTTCGCGTTTTGCCGATTGCCGTCCGGAACGGGCTCCGTTGGCCCGGCGATCTCCCAATAACCCCTGCCCCGGCTCAGCCCGCACCTCGGCAACCGAAACAGCCGGTTTACCTCGCTCGGGACGCAGGATGATAGCTTCGATCCGGCCTTCCGAAGCGAATTGTTGAGTGAGATCGCGGAGAGTCATAATTGAACGTAGTGTTAGGACGATTTAATCTGAGGCGTAAAAGCGTAGCGTAATCGCTCTAATATGAAAAACTTCATTACCCCGGTGTCGAGCTTGCTAGTCGACGCTACGAGCCATTAGCCCTTTCAAGCTTGTGTATAATTCATAGCAGATAGACTCAGTTGGGAGCTATCGAGCCATTCGGAACGAACGGCTTCTCAAATATCAGCAAAGGATAATGACAATTCTATGAATAAATTTCTTGCCGCCACCCTTTTTGTCGCTAGCAACCTATTGGCTGGCTGCGTCGCAACCGGCGTCTATCAACCGCCGCAAGCGCCGCAAACCTTGGATTATTCTCGTGAAGTGAATGCAGATTTCGACTCAACTTGGTCAACAATCACTAATGTCGCCGGCGCCACCTTCTTCAATATCAAAAACTTTGACAAGGGTAGCGGCTTGATGACTCTCGAATACGACAATATCCGTGGCAATATCGGCGCTTATGTCAATTGCGGAGAATTTGTAAGTAATCAAAGCGCCCAAAAGACTATCCATCCCGATCCCAAATCGGTTATTAACTATATGACGATAAGCGACCTGATTATGCATCTTTCGGGCAGAGCCAATGTGATGGCTCGTCCAGTGGCAGATAACAAGACCCAGGTTCAGATCAACAGCCAATACACTTTGGTAATCGACAAAAAAATCGGCGACAAAGTCGAGCGGGTCGGCGTATGGAATTTCAGCTCCCGCGAACCGGACACACAAAAAGCCGATGTCAGTTATCGCCCAACCAATGTCACATGTCAGTCCTCTAACAAACTTGAAAACGACTTTTTAACCGAAGTTTCCGCGCGCCTGCCTTCGACCGCAAGGCCAGAACCGGTTGCCGAGCCATCGGCGCCAAGCAAGAAAAAACGATCACGCAAATAATTTGCAAGTCCAGGCTGCGGGGTTTTCCGCAGCCTAATTCCTACCTAAACCCAAAAATACTGCTTTTCGGCATTCACCAGTTATCGTCACACCGTCATTTCCGAATGAGTAAACCGCATTCCAATGCCGCGTGGGCACAAAAAGCATGTGCCCACCCTAGGCTAGCGTAGAGCTAAGCCGACCGCTGGAGCGCCATGTTATGCCTTTCGCTGATAGCATCCACGAAACCTGCGCACTGGGGGGGTGCTCGCCATCGAAATAATCTTCCGCGTACTTTTCTGCAAAGCCTTGTGACTTCAATATGTCGATTTCTTTTCGCACAAGTGGCCAAGGCATTGAGCCAGTTGATTCTGATTCATCCCTCAACCTAGCAATGAGCATAAGATAACCATCGAGCGAGACAAGCCCGCAAATTTGCTGTAATGCTTTAGTGCGCAACTCAGGCGGAAGCACTTGAAGCGTGTACGATTCGAGCACCAAATCAAAAGCCCCCTGCCAGTTATCAGGAGCTTGAAAAAGGTCGCAAACCACATACTTGACATTGGTATTTGGAAACCGATTCCCACACTCGGAAATGGCGGTTGGCGAAATATCAAAAGCAGTCACGTCGAAGCCAAGGCAGGAAAGCCATTCTGCATCGTCACCTAAGCCGCACCCAATCTTCAAAGCCTTTTGCCCAAAAGTAAGAAGGTTGTTCGTTTTTTGAAATAGCTCAATCATGTTTGGATTTGGCGTATAGTCAGCCCACGGGATAGGAGTGCCGTCTGAACGGGCTTTGGCATATAGCTGTTCAAACCAATCAAGGGGATGTCCTGCGGAGATTGCTATCTGAGCCAATTGTCTTGCTAAAGCGCGATGATTATCCATGAGCTTATCTGTGGCATAACGCCTAGCTAAGGGGCGCGCAGCGAAGCGTCGCCTTGAGCGCAGTGTTGAAAGGCTTGGTTGATGGCTTGCTTTTTGTATCTGGTAACAAAATCTTTTGCCTCATCAAGTGATTCTGGGTAAGAGATTTTATAGTAGCCTCCATCCTCACGCTGCTCATAGACTGAATGAAATAGGAATCCATGCTCCACGAGATATTTGACTTTATCCCATTGCGCTTTATCTGCGGCTTTCGGAGCGGAAAACTTTCGGTTGACCTCGATCAATGTGCCACCACATTCTGGGCAAATTCTTGAGATTGAAGATTGAGGTTTCTTAAAGCTCTTTCTGCATTTAAAGCATAAATTCGGAAAGAGATAGCTCTGTATATGCTTGTCTTTTTGAAAGTAGCTGTGATGCTTGAACTTACCCATGACTCTGAAAGCCTTTAACGTGAAAGTGAGCGGCCTGCGCGGCTTTTCGCGCAGGTCCGCTCGACTGCTGGGTTAGAGCACACTTGCATCTCTTAGCTCGCTAACGAAGTCTGAACGGTCGAGAAACTCAACGCCAAAAACGTTTCCGTCGTGATCGAGATCGACGTTGAAGCCGACCTCAAGGAAAGGCAGGGTCTTCGCAATCGGCGCGGAGAGATTGGCGAAATGCGCGCTCGGCTTAGGACTGACAAAATATACGTACCCAGCCTCAGCATCGTCGTCGTAGGTGCAACGCTCAATTTCTCCGCTTTCAACCTGCGAGGCGGCAGATTCGTAGCCTGCGCTAGCGAGAGCAGACCTTACCTCGGACATCAGTGTCGGTGCGGCGGATGCAAGGGGAGTCATGTGTGCTCTAACAAGTAATTAAGTAGTTTCTGTATATCATCCAGGACGCGATGATATACGCTCGTGCGTGACGCTAACAATAATTTTCCTGCGCCAAAGCAAGCATCCTGTCTCCGATAGGCAGGTCACTGCCAAACAGAAAAATTCGGCAACAGCCAACCGATCCCTCGAATCGCCTTTAACTCTATCCCGCCGCGCATTTACGGTTAAAATACCACCCCTAATTTAAACCCAAGCGCATCCGACACAAAACATGGAAAAAACCTATTGCCCGCACGCTATCGAACAACGCTGGTATCAACTTTGGGAAGAGAGTGGCTACTTCGCGACCAAGCAAGATGGCGACTCCTATTGCATCATGATTCCGCCGCCCAACGTCACCGGCAGTTTGCATATGGGGCATGCGTTTCAGGACACCATCATGGATGCGCTGACCCGTTATCACCGCATGAAAGGTTACAACACCCTGTGGCAACCGGGCACCGATCATGCCGGCATCGCCACGCAAATGGTGGTGGAACGCATCATCAACGCCGACGGTAAAACCCGCCACGACTTGGGCCGCGAGGCGTTTATCGAGAAAGTCTGGGAATGGAAGGAAGAGTCCGGCGGCACCATCACCCGACAATTGCGGCGGATGGGTTCGTCGCTGGATTGGGAGAAGGAGCGCTTCACCATGGACGACGGCATGTCCGATGCGGTGCAGGAAGTGTTCATCAAATTGTACGAAGAAGGCCTGATTTATCGCGGCAAACGTCTGGTGAACTGGGATCCGGTGCTGCACACCGCTGTTTCCGACCTGGAAGTGCTGTCGGAAGAAGAAAACGGCTCGATGTGGTATATGCGCTACCCGTTGACCAACGGCACCGGCCACTTATTGGTGGCAACCACCCGTCCGGAAACCCTGCTCGGCGACGCGGCAGTGGCGATTCATCCCGATGACGAGCGTTACAAACATCTGCTCGGCGAATTCGTCGAATTGCCGCTGACTGGTCGCCGCATACCGATCATAGCCGATGAATATGTCGATCCGGAATTCGGTACCGGCTGCGTGAAAATCACGCCGGCCCACGATTTCAACGACTACGAAGTCTGGTCGCGGCATAAACAAATATCCGCCATCGCCGACCTGCCGCACGGCGGCTTGATCAACATCTTTACCGTCGATGCGGCGATTCGCGGCAACGATGATGGCTTTACCATTATTCCTGACGCCTATATTGGCCTGGACCGCTTCGAAGCGCGCAAGAAAATCGTTGCCGATTTGGACGCACAAGGCCTACTGGAAAAAATCGCCGACCATAAATTGATGGTGCCGCGCGGCGACCGTACCGGCGCTGTGATCGAGCCTTTATTGACCAATCAGTGGTACGTGAAAATCGAACCGTTGGCCAAGCCGGCCATCGAAGCCGTCGAAACCGGCGCCATCAAATTCGTGCCGGACAACTGGAAAAACACCTATTTCGAATGGATGCGCAACATCCAGGACTGGTGCATCTCCCGGCAAATCTGGTGGGGCCACCGGATTCCGGCCTGGTACGACGATCAGGGCAATACATACGTCGGCCATAATGAAGCCGAAATCCGCACCACGCATGGCTTGGCCGCCGATTATCCGTTGAAGCAGGACGAAGACGTGTTGGACACCTGGTTCTCGTCGGCGCTATGGCCGTTCTCGACGCTGGGTTGGCCGGAGCAAACCCCGGAATTGGCGAAACATTACCCGACCAGCGTATTGGTCACCGGCTTCGACATCATTTTCTTCTGGGTGGCAAGGATGATCATGATGGGCCTGAAATTCCAGGGCGAAGTACCGTTTAAGGAAGTGTACATTCACGGTCTGGTCCGCGACGCGGAAGGCCAGAAAATGTCTAAATCCAAAGGTAACGTGCTAGACCCTATCGACATCATCGACGGCATCGATTTGGAAGCCTTGGTAGCTAAACGGGTGTCCGGCATGATGCAGCCGCATCTGGCCAAAAAAATCGAACAAGCCACCCGCAAGCAATTCCCGGACGGCATTCAATCGTTCGGCACTGACGCGCTACGTTTTACCTTTGCGTCGCTGGCTTCGACCGGCCGCGACATTCGCTTTGACTTGCAGCGTACCGAAGGCTATCGCAACTTCTGCAACAAATTGTGGAACGCCGCGCGTTACGTGCTGATGAACACCGAAGACCAGGATAACGGCATCGATTGCGCGGAATGCACATACAGCCAGGCCGACTTGTGGATTCTGTCCAGATTGAACCGCACCATCGCAACGACTACCGATGCGATCAACAGCTATCGATTCGATTTGGCCGCGCAAGCCATCTACGAATTCACCTGGAACGAATACTGCGACTGGTATCTGGAGCTGGCGAAAATCTCGCTGCAAAGCGACGACGAAACCTTGCAACGCGGCACGCGCCAAACTTTATTGAAAGTACTGGAAACCGTGTTGCGTTTGGCGCATCCGATCATGCCCTTCATCACCGAGGAAATCTGGCAACGGGTTGGCCCGCTGGCCGGTGTCACCGCAGCGACTATCATGCTGCAGCCTTACCCGGAAAGCGATAGCACGGCTATCAACACCGACGCGGAAACCAAAATCCAATGGACGATGGACTTCATCCTTGGCATCCGCCGCATTCGTGGCGAGATGAATATCGCCCCCGGTAAGCCGCTGAATGTGTTACTGCAAAACGGCAGCGACACCGATCAAGCTTATTTGAAAGACAGCGAAAGTTATCTGCTGAAACTGGGCCGCCTGGAAAGTATTACCTGGCTGGCGGCGGACGACGACGCGCCGGAATCGGCGATTGCGCTGGTCGGCGACATGAAAATCCTGATCCCGATGGCCGGTTTGATCGACAAAGACGCCGAATTGGCGCGCCTGGACAAGGAAATTCAGCGCATCGAAAAGGAACTGCCGCGTATCGAAGGCAAATTGAGCAATGCCGCCTTCGTCGACAAAGCTCCGCCGGAAGTCATCGACAAAGAGCGCGAGAAACTGGCCGGTTTACAATCATCATTGACGAATCTGAAGGAACAGTACGCCAAGATCAAAGCCCTGTAGTGTAAGCCATGAATCCGGCTCCCCCACAAAAGCCACCGCAAACTCTGGACGAATGGACAGAGCTACTCCGCGTGCAGGAAATGCCGATTTTCTCCAACACCGCGCATAATATCTACGCGGCGTTGGACGACAGGCACAAGGGGGCCATCGAGCTGGCGACGGTAATTCTGCAAGACCCCAACCTCACCGCCAAGCTGCTTAAGGTGGGCAGCAGCCCTTACTACAATCCATCGAAACAAAAGATGAGCACCGTATCGCGCGCCATCGTGGTATTGGGCGCGGAGGTGATCAGAGAGCTGACGCTGGCTTGCTCGTTTTTCGAAGCGATGCTGTCGTCCACCAACAAGGACAGGGCTAATCGAGAAATTGCGTTAGCCTTGCATGCCGCCGTGCAGGCCAAGGATTTGGCGCTCAGCATGGGAGATACCTCGCCCGAGGAAGTGTTTGTCGCGGCGCTACTGCACAATATCGGCCACATTGCCTTCTGGTGCTCCGGCAATCCGCAATCCAAAAAAGTCCATGAGCAAATCGAAAAAAGCGGCCTGAACAATCGCGAAGCTGAGAAAAAAATACTGGGCTTCACCTTGCAAGACTTGGGCAAAAAGCTCAGTAAATCCTGGAGCCTGGGCGGCCTGATAGAAGACGCCATCGCCAAGCCGGATTCCGCGGAAAAACGGGTGCAAATGGTGCAACTAGGGCATCAGATTTGCTTGGCTCTAAAAGCCGGCCGCGATTCAGACGCCATGCGGGTTTGTCTGCAGAAAGTCGCCGCATTCACCGGCCTGCCAACGGAAACCCTGAAAACAAAGATCGACAAAAACACCTCGGAAGCCGTGCATATCGCCCGCCAGTTTGGCGCCAACGATGCCTCCAAATTCATCAGCACCGAAGCCATCATTGCCAAATTCGAAGACGCTGAAGAGGAAAAGGCCGACAAGAAACAGCTGCAATTTCAAATTTTGCAAGACATCAGTAGCCACATCAGCGGGCAAATCGATCTAAACGGCCTGTTTGAAATGGTGCTGGAAGGCATACATCGTGGCGTAGAAATGGACAGAACTTTGTTCATGCTGCTCAGTCCGGATAAACAGACGCTAAACGAAAAATTTTCCTTAGGCTGGCATAAAATCGGGCTTGACCAAAAAATCCGTATTTACAATTCCGAACCGTCCGCGAACTTACTGTTTCACGCCTTGCAACAGCAAGAAGGCGTCTGGCTGTTTCCCCAGCAGCATCGCGAGCTTTACACGCCGCAAATCCGCCAGCATATCGGCGATTACGAGTGCTTTGTTTTCCCGGTTTATGCGGAGAAAAAGACCGTGGGCCTCATTTATTGCGACCATTCTATTCATGGACTACCCTTAACGCGCGAGGACTTCACCGCAGCCAAGCATTTTGCCAAACAAGCGCATATCGGCTTAACCCTATACTGCATGAAAAACCACTAATCCATGACAGACTATCAGCTTGCCAATCTTCAGGTTTTTCTCGTCGAGCCGTCGCATACTCAGCAGCAAATCATTTCCCATTTTTTACATGCTTGCGATATCAACGACATTACCTGCCTAAATACCGGCGCGGAGTTGTTCGAGCGTTTACAGCACTCCCGGCCCGATCTGATTATCAGCTCGATGTATTTGCCCGACATGACCGGCGTGGAGTTGGTAACCTCGCTTCGCAAACACGACGAGTCCTACGAAATGGCCTTTTTGCTGATTTCCAGCGAGACCAATATCAAATATCTGGAACCGATCCGCCAGGCCGGGGCCATCGCCATATTACCCAAGCCGTTTACCCGTCAGGCCCTGGAAACCGCCCTGCATTCCACGCTGGAGTATGTTCGCCCGGAAAAACTTAACCTCACCCATCTGGACATAGAGGACCTGAGCGTGCTGCTGGTAGACGACAGCGAATTCTCGTTGAAATACTTGACCCGGGTTTTCGAAAATATTGGCGTTGGGCAAATTGTGACCGCGCATGACGGCAAACAAGGGCTGCAAATGTTCAATCAGCAGTATTTCGATCTGGTAGTCACCGACTACAACATGCCGCAGATGGATGGCCTACAACTGGTCGATCACATTCGCAACCATTCCGAACGCGGCTCGGTACCTATTTTGATGGTCACCAGCGAGCAAAATGAAAGCCGCCTGGCGGCCATCGAAAAATCCGAAGTCTCCGCCATACTAGACAAGCCCTTCGAAGCCACTTCAATCAAGCGCCTTCTGATTAATTTGCTCAATTGAGCTAATCTTGTGTGGCGAGCGAATACCCCACAATATGCACGGCTATGAGAATCCCGGATCGAACCAATGTCCGATGCGGCCATGATCGAGCTCATCCGGTTTTCGCGCAAAATATGCCAGGACTGACCACCAATAGCCCCAAATTAAGGTACGGAATATGAAGCCGACTATCACGCCTAACAATAACGAAAAAAAACTCGCGGACGATGATTTTATCGTTTCCAAGACCGACACCTCTGGGCGGATCACTTACGCTAATCGCATTTTTATGGAAATCGCCGGCTATCCGGAACACCAATTGCTGGGCATACAGCACAACATCATCCGACACCCTGACATGCCGCGCGGCGTGTTCAGATTTATGTGGAATACCTTAAAAGCCGGTGACGAGTTTTTCGGGTTTGCCAAAAATCTATGCCGGGATGGCGGATTTTATTGGGTATTTGCCAACATTACGCCGGATTATGACAAGGACGGTAAATTGCAGGGTTACTATTCGGTGCGCCGTAATCCGCCCCGTAACGCACTGGGGGTCATCATACCGATTTATCAGGAAATGTTGGCCATCGAGAAACGCCATTCAGTCAAAGATGCCCCGGATAAATCGCTGGAATACCTATTTGACGTGGTTCAGCAATCCGGCGCTAAAAATTACAATAGCCTTGTGCTAAGCCTTTACAAGCCCAACGGAGTGTAAGCCATGAATTCAAATGCCAATATTCCGTTTTTAAGAACCAAGCTGAATTATGCGGTGGCAGCCGTTATATTTTTTACCGTTGCGGCATTCGTCTACACGCTTATCACGCATGGCTTTTCCTGGCTCATGCTTGGCTTGCTGCTGCCGTTGCCGGTGATAGCTCTGGATGCCTGGCACGCCGGCAAACAATGCCTGCTGGTATTAGAGCGTATAGAAGAAGTGCTGAGACACACTAATCAAGGCCAACTCTATCATCGCGTCACCAAAACGCGAGGCATGGGCGAAGTCGGCAAAATAGCCTGGGAGCTCAATGAAACCCTGGACATCATGGAGTCTTACTTCAAAGAAATGAACTCCTGTTTCCAGCACGCAGCCGAAGGCAATTATGACCGTTATGCCTTGGTTGACGGCTTTCCGGGCATACTGAAAAAATCGGCGAAGAATATGAACGACGCCATCAAATTAATGGATGAAAACGACAAATTAACGATCAAGCGGCGTTTATCGGCCGGTCTGCATGCGCTCAACACCAACAATCTGCTCAACAATCTGAAAGGTAATCAGAGCGACTTGCTCAATATCACCGAGCAAATGCAGAAAGTAGAAAATATTGCTGTGGAAACGGGTGAAAACGCCAACGCCAGCCTATCCGCCGTCGAAACCATCAGCAACTCCCTGTCCGACATCAATGCCAATGTACATTCGGTGTCGGATGTGATCGGTGCGCTGATTAACGACAGCAAAAAAATTACTGAATCCTTATCGATGATTACCGGAATTGCCGATCAAACCAACCTGCTGGCCTTAAACGCCTCCATAGAAGCGGCACGCGCCGGCGAGCATGGACGGGGCTTCGCGGTAGTCGCGGACGAAGTCAAAAATCTCTCCGAGCATACCAAGAACGCCGCGTTGGAAGTCTCCAGAACATTGAAATCGTTTAATAAACGAGTCGAACAAATGCAAATCGAGGCTGAAAGTTCGTCATCGCTGTCGCAAGAGATACTGGCTCAGGTCAACTCCTTCCGCCAGCAGTTTTCCAATCTCTCGCAGTCGGCAAAAATTTCGGTCGATTACATTTCTTATGCCAAAGACAAATCCTTCGGCGTCCTGGCCAAACTGGATCATGTGGTTTACAAACAAAACGGCTATGTGGCGATAGAAACCTTCAGCGAGTGTCCGCATCACCAAGCGATCATGGTAGACAACCATAATTGCCGGTTAGGAAAATGGTATTACGAAGGACTGGGCTATGAAAAATTCCGCTCGACCAGCGCTTACGCCAAATTGAATCAGCCGCATGCAGAGGTGCATAGGACGACGCAAAAGGCTTATGAAGTCTCTCGATCCAAATGGGTGGATGATCCAGGCATGCTTGATGAGATCATTCGGCAAATGCAACTGGCCGAGGCCGCCAGCGCCGAGGTGATGCAGTATATCGACGCGATGGTGGAAGAAAGGCATAAAAACATATAGTCCACCGCTTTACAGAATCGCATAGCGCAAGTCGCTTCGGTGCAAAGCGCAGCAACATGCACTGAGCTGCCTAACTTCCCAAATATTCCACCGTCACTTCCGCTAATCCGTGCATACCGATCTGTTCCGCCGCGCCCTGGGACAGATCGATAAGTCGATTAGCCTTGAATGGCCCCCTGTCGTTGATCACCACATCCACAAAACGGCCGTTACGCAGATTGGTAACCCGAACTTTAGAGGGAATCGGCAGCGTTTTATGCGCCGCCGTCATGCCGCGCGGATCGAAGCGGTCGCCATTGGCCGTAAAATTACCGGATTCTGCGCCATACCAGGAAGCCAAGCCCTGCGCTTTGTACCCTAGCGCGCTGTGCAGCGGGGAATAAGTTTTACCTTTGACTTTATAGGATTTGGTGTAAGTCGTCTTAGTCGTACCGGTCAGCACGGCTTGATCGTCAGTGCGTTGCAGCGTCGGAACACTGGAACAGGCACTAAGTAGACTAATAAACATCAGCGGCATAACTGTATGCCATCGCCGCACGTTGAGGCTAAATCGGCTTGAAAAAACCGATACCGTGTTTAAGAACATAACTGTTTCTCCGCGTGGAAGACTGCTTAAACAAGCAGTCTTCAATGGATAGAGTTGAAAAATTCAGACGAGATTGCCGAGCCGGTTTATCCTGACGGATTGCTCAGTTAACTACCCGATGGCCGCGTTGGCGTAAGCAGTTGTTGTAGGCGTTTTTATAGCGGTCTTCGGATTGAATACCTTGTTTGGACGCACCACCGATACCGCCGGCAGCTGCACCGATAGCCGCGCCTTTTCCAGGGCTGCCGAGCACTGCGCCCAAAGCGGCGCCACCGGCCGCGCCAATCAGGCCGCCAACGCCGGCACCTATCGCAGCTTCTTTCGCAGTGCCTCCGGACGCTTGCGATGCCAATTGCTGGCACTCATGCATATCCTGATTCAAGCGGTAAGAATTTGGGTTATTGTAAGCATCGACGGTTGGCGTCCAGCCGGTTTGCGAAGCGCAAGCCGATACCAACAGACAAACGACAGTGACTGAACAGACTGTTAGCTTCGTCATTATCTATTCATCCCATTGCCAATCCACGAACCGGCCGCAGCACCGATACCGGCCGCCAATGGGTCACCGCGACCCATTTCATAACCCATCGCACTACCCACCAAACCGCCAACCAAACCTTGCGGAGAACGCTGGTCGTAACCGCCATATCTAACTGGCGGGGGTGGCGGCGGCGCGTAATAGCGCTGTTGCATGGGCACATATTCCACTACTCGCTCGGGCACATACACCCGCTCCACAGGGTAAGCAGGGTAATACTCGCGTCCATAACCGTGACCGTGATGGTGGTGGTGCCGATGATGACGATGCTCGCCCCAATCGTCATCGGCCAAAGCCGCTGAAGAAAACAACAAACCGATCAACATGATTTTTGTCACTCTGAACATATATGACTCCTTGTTGGGAAATTATTCAGTTGCGGCAAATTCTAGGGAGACTGGCTTAAAACAGAATTAAGGGCAGATTATGATCGGATTAAGAATCTCGCCGCGCTGATTAGCCCGTTAAGCAACGAAATCAGCAATTATCTGGGCATATCCTTGACCGACCTTGACGGCCCTGATTCGTCATTAAACAGAACGGGCGATAACTGCATTCGCGGTGGGTTGTAAAATACTTAGCGTTTTTTTGGACCGTTTCAACTTACGTTTGAAGTTGAAAGTCTGCCGAACGTACCTTTGGGTTTCTCGTCAGAACAGCGAAGCCTAATCCTCCGACACCACCATCTTCCTGAACCCAAACCACTCATCCAAAACCTGGTGTACATCGTCAATGCCGACTTTGTTCAAAGCGGAAAACAATTGCAAAGTCACCACAATATCCGCTTGACTCAAATCCCGCTGCACCTGCAATAAAGTAGTCTTGGCCGCGCCGAATTTCAGTTTGTCGGATTTGGTCAACAAAATGTGCAAGGGCAATTTGCGATGTTCGCACCATTCAACCATTTGCCAATCGAAATCGGTGAGTGGGTGGCGGATGTCCATGACTTGAACGATACCGCACAGGGCTTGGCGGTCGTGTAAGTAGCGTTCCATCATCTGCCGCCAATCTTTTTTGATGGCCTCCGGCACTTTCGCGTAGCCATAACCGGGCAGGTCGACCAGTTTGCGTTGGGCGTCTATTTCAAAAAAATTCAGCAATTGGGTACGGCCCGGGGTTTTACTGACGCGGGCCAAGGCATTTTGTTGCACCAGCGTATTGATTGCACTGGATTTACCGGCGTTGGAGCGGCCGGCGAAAGCGATTTCCATGCCTTGGTCGGGCGGCGCGTCCTTCAGTTTGGGAGCGCTGTTGATGAACTTGGCCTGGTGGTAGATGGGATTCATCACAATCTCGCTTAGTGTTTATAAATCGGTTAGAATCCGGGCATTATAACGTCCGGCGGCTGACATCAGCTTGCTTTATATCGAATCAACCTTCCTGAGCAGGGGCCCATAATGATAAAAAAATTGCTGACTGTTTCCATCTCTTTGTTGTTGGCAACTGCTGCCGGCCATGTAAACGCGCAAGGTAATGCCAGCGCCAGCGCCGGAAAAACCAAAGCCGCCAGTTGCGCGGGCTGCCACGGCGAAGACGGTAACAGCACGATGCCGGCGTTTCCGAAATTGGCGGGACAGCATCAAACTTATTTGGTTAAGCAATTACAAGCGTTCAAGAGCGGCGCGCGCTTGGCCCCGATGATGGCGCCATTAGCGGCGGGCCTTGACGAGCAAACAATTCAAGAGCTTGCCAGTTATTATGCCGGCAACAAAATTTCCACCAATCCGGCGCCCAAACTGCCGGCGAATGACGACGATGCGCCCGCAAAAACCCCTGAGCAAGAAAAAGCCGCGCTGGATGCCTTAATTACGCAAGGTAGCGACTTATACCGTAACGGCAATATCAGCCGCGAAGTGTCGGCATGCGTGGCATGCCACGGCCCTTATGCTGAAGGCAATAAACCGGCCTCATTCCCGTCCTTACATTCGCAGCACGCCGATTATCTGATTAAAAGTCTGACTGATTTCAAAACCGGTGCCCGCAGCAACAACCGGGAGAACATGATGCACATGATCGCCACCAAAATGACTGACGAGGATATTAAAGCGGTTGCTTATTACATCTCCACGATGAAATAAGCCTTCGTTATCCGGCGGAGTTGCTGCTCTGCCGGATTTGACCAGTCCTTGATTCACAAGGATTAAATTCTCTTCCTCGCTCTTGTCGCAACCTGCCTTCCTCGTTCTGAAAGCTCTCTTCCTGAAGGCCGGCGCGGAAGCGTTGCCTTGAAAACTGGACAAGGTCAGCTCCGCAACAGATTGGGTTAGATTACAGAACTGCGTTTGCTTGAATGTTACGAAGTGAGGGCTGACGAGGTGCGGACCAGTCATTGACTGGGCGAATACGTTCGATTTTTTGTCAAATTGTTTACGCATCTGGGTGTAAACATGGTTTTTTATCGGGAATACATTATTACGGAGAACGTTGATGTTAAAAATAATCGCATTGTTGGGACTGTTGGGCTTTTCTTCGCTGGTAAATGCAGAAGGCGGTTACGAAGCCATAACGCCGGCACAGCCGGTACAAAATCCGGACAAGATCGAAGTGATCGAGTTTTTTTGGTACGGCTGCCCGCATTGCTATAGCCTGGAACCGTCTATGGTCGAATGGCTGAAAACCAAACCCGCCAATGTTGAGTTTATCCGTCAGCCGGCGGTATTCAGCGATCTGTGGGGCAAGCATGCCAAGGCCTATTTTACGGCCGAAGCGTTAGGTATTTTGGATAAAGTCCACGCCGATCTGTTCGATGCAATTCAGAACAAGAAGCAAAAATTAGTCAGCGAAGACGAACTGGCTAAGTTTTTTGCAGATCATGGCGTTAAGGACGAGGATTTTCGCAGTGCTTTTAACTCGTTTTTGGTCGATGCCAAGCTGCGTCAAGCCGAATCTACCGGTCCTCGTTACGGTATCAGTGGGGTACCTGCACTGATTGTCAACGGCAAATACAAAGTCACCGCTCAATCGGCCAAATCTCAAGCCAACATGTTGACCGTAGTCAATCAATTGATCGCACAAGAAAGCCAGAAAAAATAAACGCCCCACTAACGAATTGCCGCACAAGGACGTGAGGGGCGAATGCTGATTGTAGGATATTCTTCACAAATTCAACGATAGTCTATAATCAAGCGACTAAGAATTTAAGAATTAGGGCACGTTTCATGGTTTTTTTTAAAAACAAGGATGAGGGTCCGGACAGGTGGAAGGAAAAATACCTCAAGCTGTTGGACGACCAGGAACACACTGAAAAACAATACAAAGCCAACGAAGAGTTGTTGTGCAAAACTATCGTCCGTTTTGCGCTGGCCGTTAAAGGCCTAAACCGGCAACTTGATCCTCACTTAAACCGTATTCGCAATTTATTAAAAAGCGGCCTGCAAAGTCAGCAATTGCAGAAAGAGCTATCGGCTTTTTCTAATGCGCTGATAATGCTGGAAGAATCGCCTGAGCCTACTCTCATCGACGCTTCATTGCTGTTCGAGTTTCTTGGCAAACAATATCCCCAACACTCGGATCAGCTTGATGAGATTCGCGAAAAATACGAAAACCGCCTGTTCAGTAACAATCAGACCTTTTATCTGGCACTGTTGGAGCTTATAGAGGGCAACAAGCCGCTTGCCAACATGGACTTGGCCTTGGAGCTAACCGGAGCGGATGCTAAAGCCATCAATATTCAACTGGTTCGTTTGTTGGACAATGCGGAAATTCCGTTGGTTTTTGCCGAAGACGCCGAAAAGATCAAAAACCGGCTGCATGCCGATCAAGCCTTAGGGCCTATTTTTGACGATACGGTTGCATTGCTGTTGGCGATAAAAAAACATTTGGAATCCGAACAGCAGGAGATGGCGGCATTTTTGTCGAAATTGACCGAGCAATTAACCGAATTAGGTGTAAAAGCGACCGGTGTTAACGCCGCCAACGAAATAAGGGTTAAAAAGCGCAATCTGCTGGATCAAGCGGTATCCGAGCAAATTATGGAGCTACGCGAAAAGTCCGAGAACGCGACGCAACTTGAGCCGCTGAAGCAAATTGTCAGCAGTCGATTAACCACTATCACGCAACAGATCCAAGCACACAATCTCCAGGAACAGCAGGAACGCGATAAAACCCAACGGGACATGCAGATCCTGTCACAAAGGTTGCGGGAAATGGAGTCCGAGTCCTCTGAGTTGCGCTCGAAACTGGATCTGGCCCAACATCGCGCGACCCGCGATCCGTTGACTAATCTGCCCAATCGGTTGGCGTTCGAGGATCGATTGGCGGATGAGATGGCGCGTTGCCGACGGCATAAATCGCCGATGACACTAATGGTTTGGGACGTGGATCTGTTTAAGAGCATCAACGACACTTACGGCCATAAAAGCGGGGATAAGGCCCTGATTGTGATAGCCGAATTATTACTCAAACACTGCCGAGAAACCGATTTCGTGGCGCGTTTCGGCGGCGAGGAGTTTGTGATGATATTACCCGGCGCTGATGCCAAATCCGCCTTGGTGATCGCGGAAAAGCTTCGAAAAACCTTGGAAAACAGTAGCTTCAATGCCAATGGCAACAAAGTGTCGATCACCTTATCCTGCGGAATGAGCCAATTTATCGATGGCGACACTAACGAATCGATTTTCAATCGAGCCGACTCAGGTTTGTACCGCGCCAAACAAACCGGCCGTAACCGCTGCGTTGTCGTGTAACCAAGTCTGATTCATGGCAACTGCTAACCCTTATTCCGCACCACTCGATAACGAAAAGTTTTTATACAAGCTCGTTATTCAGCTGCTGATTTTTTGCCAAGGCAGCCACAAGTTGTTGGAGCCCCATCTTCTGGCAATAGGTGCAAAGTTGCGCAGCGGCGCTAATGCGCAGGAATTACTGCCTGAGTTGCAAGCGGTTTCCAAAACTTTGTTACACATTTCCAAACAAGCCAAGCAGAATGTGAGCGTCGGGGAAGACGATGCTACTGAGTCACAACACAACTATTTGCTGGAGCGTTTAGATGAACTGCTTGGCGAAACTGAGGTGCCTTTACGTTTTCAGCAACAGACGTCACTATTAAAGCAACGGGTCAGAGCTAATCTCAGCGAGGATTCGTATAAGAAAGTCATCGACTCAGCGATTACATTGTTGCTGAACATCAAGGATTACAGCGCCTCCGAGCAGAAAGGTATCGATGTATTTCTCGGCGATTTAAGCGAGAGGCTGGACGAGCTCGGACAAGACGTAGAAACCGCTGGACAAGCTAATCGCGCATTGATTGATGATCGCGAGATTATGAACACCGAAATTCACAGGCAAGTCGGTAATCTAAAGGACTCGACACAGGCGGCTGAAGAACTCGATTTGCTGAAGAACCAGACAGCCGAGCATCTTGATCGTTTGCTGGAGCGGTTACTTGAGCATAAACAAATAGAAGATGAAAGGCAGCGGGATGCGCAAGAAAAAATTGAGTCAATGACGCAAAAATTACAGGAGCTGGAAACTGAGACCGAGACCCTGCGCGTCAAACTTAAAATAGAGCACGACAAAGCCCTGAGCGATTCCTTGACCGGATTGCCGAATCGTCTGGCGTATAACAATCGTGCGGAAATGGAATTGAAACGTTGGAAGCGTTATAAAGCGCCGCTAGCGCTGATCATTTGGGATATTGATTTTTTCAAGCAAATCAATGACACCTACGGCCACAAGTCCGGCGATAAAACCCTGGCTTTGGTGGCTCAGCTATTGTTGAACAACTGCCGGGAAACGGACTTCGTCGCCCGTTACGGCGGCGAGGAATTTGTCATGCTGATGCCCAACACTAGTGCGCTTCAGGCGCTGGAAATGGCGGAAAACACCCGCAAGATGATTAAAAGCTGCGGATTTAATTCTAACGGCGAAAATATCAATCTAACTCTGAGTTGCGGTATCAGTGAGTTTATAGACGGCGACATGCATGACGATGTGTTCGTGCGGGCCGATCAGGCGCTCTATCAGTCCAAACAAGGTGGGCGCAATCGCTGTACGGTGTTCGAACGATAATCTTTACGAGTCCCCACTTTTTTGGCGGCTCTTTTAGAACACTGGCTATCTAGCGCAAAAAGTTAGTTTTTTAGCATCGCCTCTACAAACGCGCTCCCCACAACTGAGCAATCTGTTCGCTTACTCTCAGCCAAATAAAAATGGATAGCTAACCGATCTGAACGGTGTATTGGCTGTTAGGCAACGGTCGAATATGCCGATTGCCTCATCGCAGGAGATGATTTCCTGCTGACTGTCCAGGATATAGTGGGCTAAATTAAGGATACATTTCCAGTGGCGGCGATTGTCGATAAAGCGAAAAGCCTGAAGCAACAATTCCTGCATTTTCTCTTCCCGCTGACTTTTTGACGCGATGAAGTGATCCAGGTAACTGAGCGCCTTTTCCAGATCGCTGCAGCCGCCGTAGTTATGTAAGGCATTGAAACTTATTAGATTGATATTAAAAACTTCGTCATCGCGAATGGACACGTATTTGGCTTCCGCCAAAGGCCCAACCAATAAGTTGACAACATCCGCTTCGTAAGCGCGTTGACAGGCGTGCTGCTGCTTATCGTCGGATAAGTCGTTAAAGCTTTCCACGACAGCAATCGGCAAGTTTTGGATTAAGTTGCCGTCTACGACTTTCGCAAAAAAATCGTCGTAAGCATTAACAGGCCGTTTGACATGTATTTCAAAAAATACCGGAGGTAATTGTTTTTGGCGATTGCCAAGATGGATAGCCGCGGCATGACCGGCTTCATGAAAAGCTGTGCGCCAATTGAGTTCGTTAGGGTGCACGAAAGTTGACGTAGTTGAATAGTAGTTTCGTTCCATAGACAGCAACCTCATCCAGAAAAAAGATGCGGCCCAAGGGCCGCATTGAGGAAGGATATTAAAACTCTTTACCCTTTAGGAGAGGGAGCGCATACATAAGAGTTGCATACAGTCTAATGCTGGAAGCGCGTTTTGAAAATGTGACAAATTGACGCGCGGCAAACTGTCACTCGATATAACAACGACTTTTCGGGTTGAAAAAACAGGTATTACGGCGTCATACCCATTAACGTAAAACTTAAGCGTCCTGTTTACTGCGATGCTTAGTCCAGAACGGCAAGGACAGCATAAGCAAACAAGCCAGCCAGCCAAGCAACTGTTGGTTATACAAGGTGTAGCTCAGCGCAAAGGGCAAACCTTCTGAAAAGCCTGGGTGAGCTTGAATGAAATCCCGGCCATCCATAAAGGCTTTGACCTCTCCCAGTATTAGCGCGATGGCGCCAAAACTCAGTAAATAAGCCAAGAACCGATCACGGCGGCTTTGCAAGTTCCCGCCAATTAGACTGTCAAACGCCAAAACTCGGCCATTGAATTTATGCTCCTTTAGCCATAGGCAAGCAATCAAACCGATCACCCCAATAGCCGGAATGGCAAACTGCTCGATCGGAAAGCTCAAATAGCGCCCATTCATAGCCAGTCCGTAAGTTTTATAAAGTGCCAACAATATGAAGACTAGATAACCGGCTCTTAAGCTATTGGCCAACTTAATACTGCCTGGTTTATCAATCAAAATATCGCTGCCACGTTCAAGCAGCAGCGCGCCGAGAATCGTATTCGCGATCACCAAGGCTACGGTATAAAGCCTTTGCCAAGTGCTGTAACTGGTGTACCAGAGAAAATCGGCCAATGTCACCAGGCAAACGCTGAAGACTTGCGCCAGGGTGAAAAACGCCAACATGCGGATCAGCGAAACTTGCTCCAGCTTTTTGGAATACCTCGCGATTGCCAACAGCCAGATCAGCGTGGCGACGGCAAAGCGGATCGGCCAATTGGGTGCTTCGTTGACCGGGCCGGTCAACGGGAATACTGGTTCGCGGTCCGCCGAGAACAAGCCCCAGTTGGCCCCCACCACGCCTTCCAGTTCACTTTTCCAGGGTTGGTTAAAGGCTTCGACAATGTTGTAATCAAAGCCGTGGCGATTGGCGACCTGGATCATGCCGCGAATGAATGTGGCTTCGTTGACGACACCAGGAATGGCCATGCCGCGCTGTCTGCCGGCGCTGGGCCAACCGGACTCACCTATCAATATAGGTTTGCCGGGCGCAATGCCACGGGCTTCGTCTTCTACCTGTTTGACAATTTTTTCCAGATGCTGCGAGGCATTCTCCACCGAAATGGGTTCATCCTCCCAATAAGGCAGGATGTGAATGGTGATGAAGTCCACTTCGTTGATCAGTTTGGGGTACTTCATATACATCGACCAGACGTCCGCATAAGACACGGGTTGCTTGACCGCTTTCTTCACCTCGCGGATATAACCTATCAGCCGGTCAACATCCATGTCGCCGCGCAATAACACTTCGTTGCCGACAATCACTCGTTTCACCACGTCGGGGTTTTCATTGGCCGATTTGATCAACGCATTAACTTCATTACTGTTGTCTTTGTACCCGTAACCAAGCCAGGCGCCCTGGATCATTTTCAATCCGTGTTTGCGAGCTAACCCCGGAGTGGGTTGTTGGCCGCCGAGACTGGAGTAAGTGCGGATGCTTTCCGTTTTGTCTGCCAGCAGACGCAAGTCTTCATCGATATGTTCCGGCAATGGGAATTTTTCTTCCAGCGGACTAAAGCCCTCCCGAAACGGTGCGAAGGAGAGGCTCATCAACTTGCCGGAGGGCACGTCCGTGCCGGCGTCTTGCGGCTGATTGTTCAACCAGGCGAAACTGCCGTGAACTAAAAAAATGAAAATCAAACAAAGCAATACTCTGATGCTGGGCATAATCTGACTGAGGGGTCTGTTGCAAAAATGACGCGGATTGACTGGCAATAATCGCTCGTCATGGAATTATAAGGCATTAGCCGCATTCCCGAATTACATCGTTTGGCAGCTAAGTAATAACGGTCAGGATTGTCGCGAGTTCATTAAATATTTACTGTACTTTACCCATGGGTTCTGGTTACAGTATCTGGCTTTTCTGATATTCGGAAACCTTATTAAGGCTTCCGTCAATTCGTCTGTTTTATGAGGTTTTGTATGCATAAAAAGGTTATCCCCATTCTATGTGGCGCCATGCTGCTTCCGGCGTCGCAATGGGCTGTGGCGGCGGTAGACAAACTACCGGCGACCAATAGCGTCAAGATGGGTGCGGCAGAGGAAGTTTGTTCCGAATTTACCGATGCCAAGTGGCGTGATGCGCAAGTGATCGACGGAGTCGAAATACAAGAATCACGGATGTGTAACCCCGATAATCCTGCTGAAATCGCTGCTTTTGTTAAAGGCACCAATAATATTTCAATGTCTACCTTAATGGAGACACAGCTCGCCGCTGATGCCATCACACTCGGCGAAGATATGGACGGCGACGGCGACCCCGACCACTATATTATTAAGCTGGAAATTGCCGAATTGAACGGCCATTCTCCGGACATGAAAGACCCCACCACCACCTTTGACATTGCCCCCGGCATTCAACCGACTTTCTGGGTATACGCGCCGAAAACGCGCGATATGTCTACATTGAGCTTGTACGAGCCGGTGGCCAATCCTTTATTGCGCGCGCCATCGCCAACTATCCGGGTCGAACAAGGCGATATTGTGTGGTTGGTGCTGGAAAACAGCCATTACTTTCCGCACTCAATCCACTTGCATGGCGTAGATCATCCTTACATGGATCATAGCGGCGAAGGCAACGATGGTGTCGGTCAAACCGGCCAGATGGATGTTTTGCCCGGCCAGAGCAAAACTTATGTAATCAAACCGCGCCAACCCGGCACTATGTATTACCACTGTCACGTACAGCCACACACTCATATTCCGATGGGTTTGCAAGGCATGTTTGTGGTCGAGGAAAATCGCCCCAACAACTGGGTACAGGTTTTCAACGTCGGCAACGGACAGGTTCGCCATCCATCGGTAGCGGTCAAAGAAAAATATGCGGCCGAGTACGATCTGCACTATCAATCGGTTGATAAGGAATTGCATGAAATGGTGCGATCCGCCAATGATCCGCGGATTATTGCCCGGCGGATGAATCAGGAATATGACATTACTGATGCTAGCCCCGATTATTTCATGCTGAATGGTCGTTCATTCCCTTACACATTGAGGGAATCGCTGATCTTGATGGAAGAAAATAAAAAGGTGAAGCTGCGGATATTGAACGGTCACGAGGAAGCCTTTGCGATGCATATTCATGGTCATAAGCCTATGGTGACGCATTACGATGGTGTCGATAACGGCCCGAATTCATATATCAAACGCGACGTACATGGCATGGTACCCGCCCAGCGTATCGATCTGGAATTAAGCGGTGTTGACGATGGCTTGAACAGTTTTGGTCAAGGCGTCTGGATGTTTCACGACCACGTCGAGAAATCCTTCACTACTAACGGTATCGGCGAGGGCGGCGACATCAGTTTGGTGGTGTACAAAGGTTTTTCCGACGAGAAAGGCATCCCCAAAGTCCATGGTATGAGCCTAGCGCCTTACTTCACCAGAGAATTCTGGCAGGGTAAATATCCAGCCTGGCAGGATTACGATGCCTGGAAGAGCTTAGGTTTGCCGGATATCAGTAATAAAAAGCAAGTAGCTTTTGTGCCGCCACCGCCTCCCCCGCTGAATACGGGCGACGCCGCTGCGAAAGCGGAAGCAGCCGGAAATCAGCCGTCTTTTATTGGGCAATTGCTGTATGGCTTGATACTAGGCGGTTTGAGTTATGTCGGCTTTGCCAATCGCCAGCGGATCATGGCGATGTTCAAAAAGTAAGCGCTAACTGCTCTGCGTCAGACCAACGCCGCTGTCGAGCTAAAGCCTCGGCAGCGGCGTTTTGCTATAGGCTCGCGTGTAACTCCGCATCGTGTCCTGAGTGATGCAAAGCAATCTTGTATTGTTATGACCAAAGCGAATTGCGCGCAATCCTGCGCCATCTAAAATCCGGCAAAAATTTGCGACCTACTGCCGTTGACGTCAGTTGGCAAGCAGCCCTTCCTGTCATTTGACGGAGGCAATCAGCTATTTCGTAGCGCATTGAACTCGCCTCTTTTCGCCGCGACAAACAACTCGGTAATCCAGCCAACAACCAGACAATATGCCGGACAATCACAATCCGGATTTGGGTGTTAGAATGCTCAGCCATTGATGTTAAGGGGACATTGCCGACCATAGTTTGGCGGCGTGTTCCGCAAGTAGGCGCTCGGATATCTAAGAAAAGAGGAAATTATGCGTAACTGGAAACTGTTGCCGGCGATCACTTTAGCGACCCTCGCAACTGCTATTGTGCTATATGTCGCGTTCTACTTCGTGTTTCTCGATTTTTTCGTGGATTTATGGTGGTTCCGTTCGCTGGAATTCGAAGCTTACTTTTGGTTGAAATTACTCTACCGATTTATTTTCTCCGGTGCGGTTACTGCGTTTTTCTTTGCTGTTTTTTTATTTCACTTCTGGATTGCCTCTCGCTACCTGGGCCTGAACCCGCCCGATGAAATATTGATGGACGATTCCAAGCGTCGGCGTTTTCAACGCTTTGCCGATGTGTTCATGAGTGGTTCGGCTCGTATCTATACTCCCATTTCACTGCTACTCGCCGTAGTGATTGCTGTGCCGTTCTATTTGCAATGGGAGCAGGCGCTGCTGTTTTTCTTCGGCAGCGCATCGGGCATCGTCGATCCGGTATATGGCAACGACGTCAGCTTCTACATGTTTTCCTATCCGATTTACATGCTGATTCAGAAGGAGTTGTTAACCACAGCGGTTATTGTGTTTTTGGCGACCGGCGTGCTGTATTGGATGGAGCATGAATTTGTCCCCAATCAAAGCAAGGAATTTCCACTGGGTGCGAAGATCCATTTGACGGTGCTGTTTGCATTCGTAGTGCTGTTTGTGGTCTGGGGATTTTTACTGGAACGCTTCGCCTTGTTATATTCCGGGGGTAACGAACCGGTGTTTTTTGGCCCCGGCTTTGTCGAATTGCGTTACAAGTTGCCTATGATTTGGCTTGAAGTCTTGTTCTTTTTGGCGATTGCCATATCGGTAGTTTTTTACGCGCTGTCGGAGAGACATCGTAGTAAAACGCCTATTATCGTTGCCTCGTTGGGTTTTTTGGCTGTTTGGGGCCTGCAAGGCTCTCACACCCTACCGGAGTTGATTGAAAAATTCATCGTCAAGCCTAATTTTACCCGCACCGAAGGTGATTCGATTCGGCATAACATTGACGCCACCATGGCGGCATTCGATTTAAACAATATTAAAACCGTCGATTTTCAGGTCAATCTGGACGCCACCAAAGATATAGAAGCCTGGTCGACCAAAAAACATTTCGAAAACATTCCGGTTTGGGATCGCGAATTTCTGATCGACAGCTATATGCAGTTACAAGGCATTCGGCCTTATTATGGCTTTCCGACTGTCGATGAAGACCGTTATTTTATTAACGGACATCATCAACAAGTCAATCTGGCAGCCCGTGAAGTCAATATCGATAAATTGCCCAAGGAGGCGCAAAACTGGGAAAACACCCATTTGCGCTACACCCATGGCTACGGCGCGGTCATATCTCCAGCCGCTCAGGATGCCGGCATTCCTATCGTTTGGTACTTGCGCGATTTGAACATGACTTCGGATGTTGGGTTTTCCGTGAAGTACCCCGACATTTATTACGGCCAGGAAAAATATCGCTACGCGATCGTACCGAACAACTTGGCTGTGACCGATATTTCCGGCTCTGCGCCAGGCGAATCGCTGGATTATCAGGGTATCTCCGGCATACCGATTCCGTCGCTGTTCAGAAAAATGTTGTTCGCGTTTTACCTGAAAGACGAAAAAATATTCTTCTCTCCCAACATATCCGCGCAAAGCAAGTTACTTCTGCGTCGCAATATCGACGAGCGAATTACCGCGCTGACGCCGTTTTTACACCTGGATAAAGATCCGTATTTGGTTGTTGACAAGGATCGCTTCTACTGGATACAGGACGCCTATACCTTATCCAATTATTACCCGGTCTCCAAACCGGCAGCTGACGATTATCTGGACGGCCAGCACAAGTTCAATTACATCCGTAATTCGGTCAAAATTGTGGTCGATGCCTATGACGGTAGCGTCGATTACTATATTTCCGACCCAAAAGATCCGATCATCAACGCTTACAACCGCGCGTATCCCGGCGTTTTCAAAAATTTGCGGGAAATGCCCGACGAGCTAATGCAGCATCTGCGTTATCCGCGCGACTTGTACTATATGCAAATGAAAATTTACGCTAAATATCATCAAAACAGCCCGGAGTTGTTTTATGAACAGGCGGAAACCTGGCAGTTCGCCTCCGTGGATGGACAGCCGGTATTACCGTATTTCATTACGATGGACTTTGATCGTTGCAACGATTTGGAGGAGTTTGTGATGATTAATCCGATGACCCCGATCCATAGGGACAATTTAAGCATGGTGGGCATTGCCGGCACAGTTGACGAAAAAAGCTGCGACCACAGTTACAAGCCGGGTATCACTATTTTCAAATTCCCTAAGGCCGTGCAGGTTAACGGACCTTCGCAAGTCAATGCGCTGATCGATCAAAACCCGGAAATCGCCTCGCAGTTTACCCTATGGAATCAACAAGGCTCGGAAGTTAAAAAAGGCCGGATGGTGATATTGACGATGGGTAATTCGATTTTATATGTACAGCCTATTTATATGCTGGCGACCAAAACCAAGATGCCTGAGCTGGCGCGGGTAATTGTTTCGATAGGCAATCAGGTGGTGATGGACAAAACCTTGCAGGCGGCCTTCAGTCGTTTGAAGGATTTGTTTATTAAAGGCGCAGCTGGGCCTGTTTCAGGCGTTTCGGCAGCTGAAAGCAAATAGGCTATTCGGAGCTTTTCAGGGGCAATATCTGCGCATCAATGCAGCAGCATGGAGCACAGCCGGTCTTCCAGCTCCATGCGTTCCGCCAGCCGTTCGCCAAGCATGGATAAATCCTGAGCCAGATTCGCGGTATTAAATTTACGCCTGCCATCGTCGTAAGTGTCGCTAAAAGTAACAGCCGACGCGGTAGTGCTGGAAAATGCCGGATATATCTTTTCCGCGTGAGACAACGCTGAACTTTGATGCTGCTTCTCAGCAATTAGATGCTCGTAGATGCTGAAGTGCCCAAACGATACGTAATCTATCAGCAGTTGCGAAAACTCAGACAACATTGGCCTGATTGCGTTCTCGCTGGAGAATGGCTTCATTTCGGCGAGTTGACAATACAAAGCCCAGACGGCAGAGCGCTCCTCCTGCAATGCTGTCACCAAGTGCAAGTTATTTGAACTGGTGTTGTTAGCTACGGAATTCATTTCAGTCACGGCACGTCTCCCTTTGAAAATTGACGAATCTTAAATTTATGTGAATTATCATGAATATTCAACAATTGATTAAAATATAAGGGAATTTTTCTTAAAAACTGTGATTGACTTTGCACCATCAACTTTTATCTTTGTCGCATTGCCCTGTGAGGCCAAACCGTTAATTCAGGCATGGCGACTAAAAAAACTACCACAAAAGCAGCCCTTTGCGATTTACAAAAACGCCGACATCGTTTTGGTGATTAGCGGTGTAGGCAAAATCGCCATGGCTGGCGCGGTGGCTTATACGCTGGCGCATTTTCCCGAGGCAACCCAACCTATCCTGCTCAATTTCGGCATCGCCGGACATCGCCACCAGGCGCTAGGCAGTTGCTTTTTGGCCGATAAAATCACCGACGCCGAAACCCAACGCCGTTTTTATCCGCAACTGGCTTTCGATGCCCCGTGCCCCACCCTGCCGCTAATTACTTTATCCCGAGCCGACGTCGAGTACAACGACGAGAATCTGCGCGATATGGAGGCTGCGGCGTTTTACGAAATAGCCGTTAAATTCAGTTCCAGCGAATTGATTCACTGTTTAAAAGTGGTTTCGGATAATGCCGAATCGGCACTGGAGAAAATCAATGAGGAGTTGGTGGTGGCTTGGGTGCAGGCGCGTATTGCTGACGTCGAAGGTATGATCGCCGTGCTGACTACACTCAGAGGATCGCTACCAACATTGGAAAGTGAGCTATACAAACAGCTGCTTGAACAGTTTCATTTCACGGCGACCAACGCCGCTAAATTGCACACACTGGTGAATCGTTGGCAAGCATTAAACCACGCGACCATGCTCAATTTAGCTGGGACAAAATTTGAAAATGCGAGGGCGTTATTAGCTTGGTTGGAAACCCAGCTAGAGAAGCATCAGTATTATTTGTAACTATTGCAGGAGTGGTGACGAACGCGGGGGAATGAAAAAATACGGGGTGCCCCGAAAGACACCCCGGGACAGAATTACAGCATTTTTTTCAATTCTTGGACACCTTCTTTGCCGGTAGCCAAATGTTCTTTGGCTTCTTGCAAGTTAGCGGCTTTAGCAGAAGTAATAGCTGCTTTCAAATGGCCTCTGGCTTTATCTGCATATCTAGCAACTTTGTCGTTTGCGTTGAGTTCTTTGATAAAATCAGCCGCTTTTTTGATCAAATCGACAACGGCATCACCTTCGGCACCATTGTTGATTGCTGTCTCGGCAGCTGTAATGCGCGCTACAACCTCATTGATTACATCGGTAGGTTTGTAAGCAGTTCTACCTGGATCAGATTCAGCAACGGCAGCTGTTGAAAAAGAACCCATGGCAGCAGCTAAAGAGAACGCGATAACAGCACTTTTTAAAATTTTCATGTATTGAACCTCACAGTTATTTTTATAAGAACATATAGCTGCTAACCCAACCGCTTTAACCACTACATGTTGGGCCGGGATAATAGCACAGTTCATTCTGTTTGCTAGCCTGTTTATAGCGGTTTTTATGGTTTTTTCGGTGACGAAAAAATGCCGCTGCGGCCTTATTCGACGCTGACTAGCAGCTTGTCCAGCCATGCGCTGGGCAGCAGCCGTTTCAACCAGGCAAACAAATGCGTGGGTACCGTTACCCGGTAGCGAATTTTCGGCCTATTCGACTCCAATGCATGCGCCACTTTTTCAGCGACTGCACTAGCCGGTAACGTGAAAGGTGCCGCCGGGCCGGGTTTTTGTAGCCTTGCTTCCATCGCTTTATAAGTTTCTTTGTGAAAACTGGCCTCGGCATCGATATGCTTTTGATACAAAGCAAAGGCATTTTCCCGGAAACGGCTCGTTATCGGCCCCGGTTCAATCAATACGATATGAATGCCTGTGCCGCGCAATTCCAAACGCAAGGTATCCGCCAAGCCTTCCAATGCGAATTTGCTGGCGTTATACGCGCCGCGAAACTTCATCGCCACGAACCCCAGTACCGAGCTGTTATAGATCACCCGGCCATGGCCTTGTTTGCGCATCAGCGGTAATAGCAGATTGGTCAATTCGTGGGTGCCGAACAGATTGGTTTCGAATTGGTGGCGCAGCACATCCCTGCTCAAATCTTCTACGGCGCCGGGCTGGCCGAAGGCGCCGTTATTGAACAATGCATCGATCTTGCCGTCGGTCAGCGCGATTAATTCGTTGACCGCGCGTTGAATGCTCCGCGAATCCGCCAAATCAAGTTGCAGACATTCGAAGCCTTCACCGCGCAAACGCTCTACATCCTCAGGCTTACGCGCGGAGCAAATTACCCGATGACCGCGCTGCTGCAAAAACAGCGCAGTGTGATAACCGATGCCGGAAGAGCAGCCGGTGATAAACAGCGTTTTGCCGACAATCATGGTTGAACGAGATCAGCCTCGTTGAACAAAAAGGTTTTGCCGCTGCTGCAATTAATCAGAAAATTTAGCTGGTCCGGTTTGCTCTTCCCAGTGAGCTCATCGGTTTCAATTCGCTGACACTCGCCGCTGGCTAAGGCTTTTTGTGCGGCCAGCCTGCGGAATTTTTCAACATCCGGCAGGCGCGTTTCGAAGGGTTTGACTTGCGCGGGTAGTTTTTCCGGATCGTAAGGTGGAATGGCGAATGCGGAAAATTGCATGGGGTTTTGCTTGATCAGAGTCTGTGTCATTTCACTCTGAACTCGGGCATCTTGTTTATTTTTGGCGATGGCGTCGAGTTTGGCCTGGTGCTCGGCTTGTTCCTGCGCAGACTGCTGTTTTTTCAATTCGGCTTCTGCGGCTTGCTGCCTTTCCAGCGCATTTAAATCAACACTGCTGCCGGTTTTGGTATTCATTTGCACCGCTTTGTGCTCCACCGTGCAGGGTGACGATTGATAATTGGTGTGGCCGCTGACATCAGTGCATTTAAATACCCCAGCCCAACTATCCGCGGACAGGCACAGGGCAAAAACGAAGAACAGATTTTTCATTGGATTCCTGTTGATTAAACGCCGAAACAAAACTATTACTCAGCTCGCGATCAGTGTAAATAAATTTTTTCTATTGGCCAGCCCCAGCCTGGCATCGCGCAAAAAATTGGTGGTTTTTGCCGGCTATTAATTTCCGGAAGTGAGCTCGACGGCGAAGTGTATCAGTCTTTTCAGCAATATCCAGCCGCTTAAAACGCAGAGGCCGCCATGTTCGCCGCGAAAGCACTTGAGCGAAATACCAGCTGCTTTTTCCCGAAATCCTTGGGCGATAAAGCCCCTTATCTCAAACTGAACACGCTGACGGTTAAAGGCATACAGCGCCGCGAGCTTATCCGGCATTTACAAAACCGTGTAGCTGGGTGCTAGCCACGCACCTCTTCTCATGGTGATCGACCAGCCATTTTGCCGCACATCTAAAGCTCTCGGCTGCCTCCATCACGACTCATGAAACACCGCCATGACAGTCGTATTCATCAAGCCGGCAAGTTATACTGCCCGCCAATTTTCGACCTAAGAGCGCTATGCAACCCTACCTGGATCTTCTCGCCGACATCATGAATAACGGCATCGACAAAAGCGACCGCACCGGCACCGGTACTCGGTCAGTGTTCGGTCGGCAGATGCGTTACAACTTGGCTGACGGCTTTCCGTTGCTGACGACCAAGAAGCTACATTTCAAATCCATTGCGTATGAATTGTTGTGGTTTTTACGCGGCGATACCAATATCCAATATTTGAACGATCACGGTGTAACGATTTGGGATGAGTGGGCCACGCCAGACGGCGAGCTGGGGCCTGTATATGGTGCGCAATGGCGTAACTGGCTGGGGCCGAATGGCGAGAGCTACGATCAGATGCAGATTTTGTTGGACGGTTTAAAAAACAAACCGGATTCGCGCCGACACATCGTCAGCGGCTGGAATGTGGCATTTTTGCCGGATGAAACCGTTGGTCCGCGCGAGAATGCCGCAGCCGGGCGAATGGCCCTGCCACCGTGCCATGTGTTGTATCAATTCTATGTCGCTAACGGCAAATTGTCCTGCATGATGACGCAGCGCAGTGCCGATTGCTTTTTAGGGGTGCCTTACAATCAAGCCAGTGTGGCCTTGTTAACGCATATGCTGGCACAGCAATGCGACTTAGAAGTCGGTGAGTTAATCATGTCGTTCGGTGACGTGCATATCTATCGCAACCATTTTGAGCAAGTTGCATTGCAACTTAGCCGGCAACCCTTGACACCGCCGCGGCTGCAATTAAAACGCCGGCCGGAATCGCTATTTTCCTATGAATTTGCCGACTTTGAACTGCTGGATTATCAGGCACATCGACATATCGCCGGTGCGGTTTCAGTTTAGGTGAGTAGATAGAGACGCTGAATTTGCGTCTCTATCTATTTGATCGCAAATGGATCTATTGATTAGCGGTTAAGAATCTACTTGTTGCCCGCCTTGATATGGTCAACGGCTTCTTCGGCGGCTTTTGTAGCGACATCGGCATGGCCCATTTTGCCGTGTTCAATTGCGCTTTCCAGGGATTTTACCCCGGCATCGAGATGCGTTTTAGATTCGCCCTTGGCGACTTCAGCACCTTTCTTGGCATGGGTTAAGGCCGCTTCGGCATGTTCCACCAAAATCGGGCTATGGCCGGCTTTGCCGTGGGTGACAGCCTGTTCGACATGCTTCAAGGCTTCGGTAGCATGTTCTTCGGCGAATACACCGGCACTCGCGAGCAGTAATGCACTAATGGTAATGGCAGTAAATGTTTTCATAATTCCCCCGAATTGAATTGTTGTGGTTTTCCGCACCCATTCTGAGTGCTAGCTAGTGACTTGATGCGCGCGAGTTTGGTTCCAAACTAAATGCGACAATTTAGTTGACTCGTTACTTAGTTCCTTTAGTGAACAAGTAACGACGCCACCAATATTTGCCTTGCAAGCCGGGAGAATCCTGGAAAGCTTGGCTTTGCATCCCTTTTTGAGCATGAATAACGAAAAACGCCTACAGATATTCCAGCGCTTGGCCGAAGCCACGCCGAATCCGACCACCGAACTGAATTTCACTACCCCGTTCGAATTACTGGTGGCGGTGGTGTTGTCCGCGCAAGCGACCGATAAGGGCGTCAACAAGGCGACTGCCAAGTTGTTTCCCGTGGCGAATACACCGCAGGCGATCCTGGCTTTGGGTGAAGACGGTTTGAAGGAGCACATCAAAACCATCGGCTTATTCAACAGCAAGGCGGCAAATGTCATAAAACTTTGTCAGACTCTACTGGAACAGCATGGAGGAGAAGTGCCGCGTCAGCGGGAAGCACTAGAGGCGCTGGCCGGAGTGGGCCGCAAAACGGCGAATGTGATTTTAAACACCGCATTTGGGGAGCCGACCATCGCCGTAGATACGCATATTTTCCGGGTCGCCAATCGCATCGGCCTGGCGCCGGGCAAAAATGTCCTGGAAGTGGAGCGGAAGCTGGATAAAACCGTGCCCAAGCAGTACAAGAAAGACGCGCACCATCTGCTGATTCTACACGGCCGATATATTTGTGTGGCCAGGAAGCCGCGTTGCGGCGCTTGCTGCATCGCCGATGTCTGTGAATTTAAGGCAAAGAATTTAGACTGAATATGCAATAATCGGAGTAGAGTCATAAATATTTCGCGTCAGTCGTAAGCCCCGGCAGTTGCATGCTGGAGCAACATAATTAAAAAATCACACGAGAGGATAATCGCATGAAAAAATTTAATAAATCTCCGCTGGCCGCTGCGATGGGCGGTGCGCTTTTGTCCGGCATGGCTGTCAACGCGCAGGCCGATGCCAACCCATTCGCCGTTTCCGAGTTGTCTAGCGGCTATATGCAAGTTGCGACGTCGCATGCAGAGCATTCAAACGGCAAAATCAGTCAGGGCGCGTGTGGCTCTAATGCAATGGACGGCAATGGCATCAAAAAAAGTGAGACCAAAAAAGCTGAAGCGAAAAAAACCGAAGGCTCATGCGGCGAAGGCATGTGCGGCGGCATGATGAGCGGCGGCAAAATGAAAAAAGGCATGGAAAGCGCTTGCGGCGCGATGATGAAGGGTAAAGAAGGCGCTTGCGGCATGGGCATGATGACCGGCGGCGGCATGATGAGTATGGGCAGCATGGGCGGCATGGATCACGGCGCCGACAAGCCTAAGAAAGCCGAAGAAGGCAGTTGCGGTGCCATGATGGGGGGTGACAAAAAAGCCGGCGAACATAGCTGCGGCGCCATGATGAAAAACGAAGAAGGTAGTTGCGGGAGCAAAATGGATGCAGACAAAGCAGCCAGCCATTAATTTCGACTCATCGCCAATAGACCGACACTATGGATTTTAATGATTTACAGCAGCTGGTTATCGATTACGGCTATTTAGCTTTGTTTATCGGTACGTATCTGGAAGGCGAAACCATTCTGGTCATCGCCGGCTTTTTAGCGCACGGCGGCTATTTGCAATTGGAATGGGTGATGCTGACGGCGTTTTTGGGTACCTTTGCCGGCGACCAGACCTTTTTCTATCTGGGCCGTTGGAAAGGCATCGCCTTTCTGGAGAAACGTCCGCTTTGGCATAGCAAAACCGACAAGGTTTTCGATTTGCTGCACAAACATCAGATCCCGGTAATTTTGGGATTTCGCTTTCTCTACGGCGTACGTAACGTCACGCCGTTTGTGATCGGGGCCAGCAAGATTCATCCCTTGAAGTTTTTCTTGCTGAATTTTCTCGGCGCCGGCATTTGGGCAATAGCGGTCGGTTATCTGGGCTACACCTTCGGCCAATTTGCCGAGTCCATCATGGGTCAGGTCAAAAAATACGAAATGTATATCCTGGGCGTATTGGTGGCGATTGGTTTAGCCTTCTTCTGGCGTTCTACCCACAAACCGGAAACACCGGACGCACCGGACGCACCGGAAGAGTAAGTCATGGATAGCGTTCGCAATCTCGTTCACGGTGCCGGCTTAGGCTTGCGGCGCTCGTTTTTGAGCGAGATTGTCGAGTCGCCGCTGGCCCATGTGGGTTTTTACGAAGTGGCGCCGGAAAACTGGATGACCATCGGTGGCAAGTTCGGCAAACAGTTTCGCGCCATGACCGAGCGTTTTGATTTTGTCTGTCATGGCCTGTCGCTGTCGATAGGTAGCAGCGATCCGCTGGATGAGCAATTCGTGCAAGATTTGAAAGTGTTCATGCGCGAGCACGGGATCAAATTCTACAGCGAACACCTTAGCTATTGCAGCCATGGCGGGCATTTATACGACTTGATGCCGATGCCGTTCACCGAAGATGCTGTCAAGCACGTTGCCGCGCGTATTCGCAGGGTGCAGGACATTCTGGAACAGCGCATAGCCATCGAAAACATTTCTTATTACGCCGCGCCGGGCCAGGAAATGGCCGAGATCGATTTTTTCAACGCGGTAGTTACCGAAGCCGACTGCGATGTGCTGATCGACATCAACAATATCTACGTTAACAGTGTCAATCATAGTTACGATGCCGAGACCTTTCTGCGGGCCATGCCTGCCGAACGCATCGCATACGCGCACATCGCTGGCCATTATATGGAAGCAGAGGATTTTCTGGTCGATACCCACGGCGCGCCGGTGATCGATCCGGTCTGGACTTTGTTGGGCAAGGCTTACGAGCTGTTCGGCGTGTTCCCTACCCTGCTGGAGCGGGATTTCAACATTCCCTCCTTGCTTGAGTTAAGCAAGGAAGTCGATACCATTCAAGCCATTCAGCAGCATTATGCGGCTGGCGGGCAAAAACAGGTAGCCTAATGGCTGCCGATTTTCAGGCTACCCAAGGCCAGTTTGCCGCGTATATTCGCGATCCGCAAAACAATCCGCCGCCGGCGGATGTCGAGCCGCGGCGTATGGCCATGTATCGGGAATTGTTTTTCAACAATATCGACAGTTTTATTGCCAGTAATTTTCCGGTATTGCGAGCCATCCTGAATGATGCGCAATGGCAGGAAATCACTCAGGATTTTTTTACCCGGCATCGCTGCGATACCCCCTATTTCTCGGAAATTGCCGAAGAGTTTTTAGCGTATTTACAAAACGAACGAAATAATCCGGACGATTATCCGTTTCTGTTGGAATTGGCACATTACGAATGGGTGGAAATGGCTTTGTCGATTGCCAAGGACACACCAATATTGGGTGACAGCGATTTTCTGGATAAGTTGTTGCCGCGCAGCATCGCGTTATCGCCCTTGGCCTGGCCGTTGCTTTACCGTTATCCGGTACAGGCAATAGGCCCCGGCTTTTTGCCGCTAGAGCCGCCGGAGCAAACCACTTGCTTGATCGTTTACCGCGACAATCTCGACTGCGTGCATTTTCTGAAAACCACCGGTTTGACCATACGCTTGCTGCAAATTTTGCAGGATGAAGGGCCGATGACCGGCGAACAGTGCTTGCAAGCGGTTGCCACGGAATTCCCGCAACTGGATAGCCAAGCCTTAATGGCCGCCGGCCCGCCGATGCTGCGGGAGCTGGCTGAGAAAGGGATTCTTATTCCGGCTGTTGCCGCTTAAAGCTATGCACCCAGACTAGTCCGTCCTCGTTCCACTCCATGCCGCTGTGCATTTTCAATATTAAATCCTTATACATTGCCAGATTCGGATAACCCTCCGCCCGGGCGTCCGCGTCACTCATGTCGCCTATTCTTTGGCGTTCCACGCTAGTTACTTCAAATACAACCTCTTCCAGTACAAAAGTTTCGCCGGGATAGGCATATAAACCGTCGCGGCGTTGCTGGGTTTTATCGCCGGCCAGCGTTGCCGCCACTAATTTGGGGTGTCGAACCAAACGGTCGATGCTGCAAGATTTTTCGGGATATTCAGTCATGAAAGCGGATGTCCTTGTAGTACGGAATAAAACAGCTTGGCACTTTAAAAGCCTTAAACACGCATTGCAAGCGACTTCCGTTAGCAGTTTCGCAAATTAATCATCAGTTGTGGGACTAACCCTACAATTTGTCGGTAGCTTTCTAGATAAACCGAATTTTCCTGCCTATACTTTTTTCCACATTGAATTTCCAGGCCACTGAACCGAAATGATCGGCGGCAGAGGGCTGCGAAATCATAAAAAAAACCAGGGAGATTACGCCAAAATGTCTATATTCCAATTTGCGGTAATGATTTGCGTTGCATTGATGTCGGCAGGAATAGCCGCTTGGGTGACCAAAAAACGCTGTGTTGCCGCTACGCAAAATACCTTGACTGACAAGGCCCCCGCCTTATCGGTAGCCGAAATAGAAAAATATATTTCCGGTCTGGATCGGTTTGCCGAGCAAGTCACGCCGGTATGGGCAGCACAAATCGATTCGACCCGGCAACAAATCGAGCAGGCAATTACGTTGTTGACTCAACGCTTTGCCGGGATTACCAATAATCTGGAAGCGGCTTTAAGATCCTCCCATTCCACTCTCGGTGGCAACGGCGAAGAAGTATTCGTAAACAGCAACACCAATTTGCAAAAAGTGGTGAGCTCCATGGATGCGGCATTGCAGGAAAATTTGGCGGTTTTGCAGAAAATTCGCTCCTTGGCGGGCTTTATTGATGAATTGAAGCAGATGGCCAAGGAAGTGGCGCGGATTGCCGAACAAACCAATCTGATTGCCTTAAACGCCGCTATCGAAGCGGCTCGGGCCGGCGAAGCAGGCCGCGGTTTTGCCGTGGTGGCGGACGAGGTTAGAAAGCTATCCAACTTGTCCGGTGAAACCGGTAAGCAGATCGGCTCCAAAGTCGAGCAAGTTAGCTCTGCTATTCAAACCGCGTTGCTAGCGGTGGAAAAAAGCGCGCAAAACGAGGCCGAAGCGGTCTCCGCTTGTAACAGCAATATTCAATCGGTAATGGATAACCTGCATGACGTGTTTACCAAATTGCAGGGCTATTCAAGCAACTTAAGCCATTCGGCGCAGGCCATAAAAGGTGAGATAGACGAATCCTTGGTGCATTTTCAATTTCAAGACCGGATCGGCCAAATTCTGCAACACGTCAAAGACAGCATTGCCGATTTCCCCAAACAGCTCAATCGCAGTCATGCCGGCGGTGTATTTGCGTTGCGGCCGATAGATGCGGACCACATTTTAAGCGGCTTGACCAGCACCTACACCATGGAATCCGAACACCACGCCCATGGTCATGGCAATCGGGCCGTTGAACCTCAAACACAAGAGATTACTTTTTTCTAGGATATTAAGCATATGGCAAAAACGATATTGGTAGTAGACGATGCGGCGTCGGTCCGTCAGGTAGTAGGTATTGCGCTGAAAGGCGCCGGTTATGAAGTAATAGAAGCGTGCGACGGCAAGGATGGGCTAAGTAAGCTCAACGGCCAGAAAATTCACCTCATCATATCCGATGTCAATATGCCGAATATGGACGGCATTACCTTCGTGAAGGAACTTAAACAGTTACCGGCCTATAAATTTACCCCGGTCATTATGCTGACCACCGAATCTCAGGAAGGCAAAAAACAGGAAGGCCAGGCAGCGGGCGCCAAAGCCTGGGTGGTTAAACCGTTCCAGCCGGCGCAAATGTTAGCGGCCGTTTCCAAGTTAATTTTGCCTTGATCGGAGTATGAACAGCGGTCGTTCATCCCGTTTCCGCCGATTCATATAAGTACCTCTGTCTATGTCTAGCGAGATCGTCCATGCCCAGCCTAACCATTAAAGACGAATTAACCATCTACAACGCGGCAGATCAGAAATCCAATCTGCTGATGTTTCTAACGGCTGGGGATGATTTGGAGATCAATCTTGCCAACGTCACCGAAATCGATACGGCCGGCCTACAGTTGTTGATTCTAATTAAACGCGAAGCCGCACATTTAGGTAAGAGCTTGCGTTTCGTGATGCACAGCAAAGCCGTGTTGGATGTGCTGGAACTAGCGAATCTGACGGGTACTTTTGGCGATCAGGTCGTGCTGACCCAAAACTAAGGAGTATGCGAAATGAGTTTTGATGATCAAATGCGGGATGCTCTGAAGACTTTTGTGATTGAAAGTCTGGAGTTATTGCAAGACATGGAAGACGGCTTACTCGGGCTAGAAGACGATCAGGAGCCGTCCGAACGGATTAACGCCATTTTCCGAGCCGCACATACCATTAAGGGGTCGGCGGGATTATTCGGTCTGGATCATATCGTTGCCTTCACCCACGTGGTGGAAAGCGTGCTTGATACCTTGCGCGACGGAAAGTTGAGCGTTTCGCCGGAACTGGTCGCCATTCTGCTACCTTGCTGCGACCATATGATTGAGCTGATTCAAGCAGTGGCCGACGGCGAAGTAAACGCCAACCCGGCGATGACCAATGCCGAACGACAATTACTGGATGGCTTGGAGTCTTTTTTGAAGCCTGAGCCCAAGCAGGCGATGACGACTGTGCAGCAAGCTGGCGAACCGCTCGAAGCCAGCGGTGGCGGCGTAATCGACAGCGGCAATTGGCATTTGTTTATTCAATTCGGCGAAAACTGTCTACGCGACGGCATGGATCCCTTGTCTTTCATCCGCTATTTGGCAACGCTAGGCGAGATTATGTCGCTGACTACTTTCAGTCATGCAATGCCGGATGCCGAAAGCATGGATCCCGAGAGCAGTTATCTGGGTTTTGAAATTGTCCTAAAAAGCGACTCAGACAAAGCCGCTATCGAAAGCGTGTTCGATTTTGTTCGCGAAGGCAGTTACATCCACATTTTGCCGCTGGAAGACAAAATCCCCTACTACGTCGAACTGATCAATTCGCTGGGCGAAGACAATGCCCAACTCGGCGAGCTATTGCTGAAAAGCGGGGTCATTACCCAACGTGAACTACAAGAAGGCCTCAACGCGCAGCAGGCGCAAGTCCCGCAACCGAATACCCGCCTCGGCGAAATCTTGGTCGATCAACAAGTGGTACAGCAGCCGTTGGTTAATGCGGCACTGGAAAAGCAGCAGCAGATTAAAGATAACAAAGCCCGAGAAAACCAAACCATACGGGTAGACGCCGAGCGCTTGGACAAACTCATCGATGTGATAGGCGAACTGGTTATTTCGGGTGCGGGTGTCAATCTGCGTGCCTTACAGACCAGCGATTCCGCGCTATTGGAAGCCACCAGCGAAATGATGCGCTTGGTCGAAGAAGTGCGCGACGGTGCATTGCAACTGCGGATGGTGGCGATAGGTGCCACATTCAGCCGCTTTCAGCGAGTGGTGCGCGATGTTGGCAAAGAACTGGGCAAAGATATTGCCCTGGTCATTACCGGCGGCGACACCGAAGTGGATAAATCGGTTGTCGAAAAAATCGGCGATCCGCTGATGCACTTGGTCCGCAACGCAATGGACCACGGTATCGAGTCTGCCGAAGTCCGCGCCGCGCGCGGCAAATCCAGTCGCGGCGAACTCAGATTAAACGCCTACCACGAGTCGGGCAGCATTGCCATAGAAGTTAGCGATGATGGCGGTGGTCTGGATCGTGATCGAATTTTGGCAAAAGCCATCGAAAAAGGTTTGGTGCAAGCCGACGCCAAACTAAGCGACCATGAAATTTATAGCTTGATTTTCGAGCCCGGCTTTTCAACCGCCAGCCAAATTTCCAATCTGTCCGGGCGCGGTGTGGGCATGGATGTGGTCAAACGGAACGTGACCGATTTACGCGGCGACATCGAAGTTGAAAGCAGGCCGGGTCAAGGTTCCACTATCCGCATTCGTTTACCACTGACATTAGCCATCATTGATGGGTTTTTGGTGGGTGTAGGTAAATCGTCATACGTGATTCCTCTTGACCGGGTTGTCGAGTGTCTGGAGTTGTCCGGCGATTTGATTGACAGGGATTACATGGATTTGCGCGGCGAAGTATTGCCTTTTATCCGCTTGCGCGATCTGTTCAACATCAGCGGAGATCAACCGCGCAGACCGAATGTCGTCGTGGTGCATGCAGCGGGTGTCAAAACCGGGCTGGTCGTTGATCGCTTAATCGGCGAGTTTCAGACGGTTATCAAGCCGCTTGGCAAGTTATTCGGACATGTGGAAGGGCTGGGAGGATCCACGATCTTGGGCAGTGGCGAAGTGGCGTTAATTTTGGATGTACCTGTCTTGGTGAGCGCCTTTGAACACAAGCTTCAGGGCAATATGCACTTGGCCCAGGCTTGAGCCCAATTGGAAAAAAGCCAATTACATACTATGGAAAATAGCCATGAGAAATAATCAACCCGTTACTGACGTCGAATTACATTTTTCCGAAGAAGACATTCTCACCTCTACCACCGATTTGAACGGCTATATCACCAGCGTCAGCCCGGCTTTCATCAAACTGAGTGGCTTCACGGAATCGGAACTGCTGGGGCAGCCGCACAACATTGTACGGCATCCGGATATGCCGGAAGAGGCCTATGAATGGATGTGGCGAACCATAGAGTCCGGCTGTACTTGGCGCGGATTGGTAAAAAACCGTTCCAAAAATGGCGACTTTTATTGGGTGGAAGCCAATGTCGCGCCAATTTACAACGAAGGCCAGATGATTGGTTACCGGTCTATCCGCTTCAAGCCAGCACGCAGCGAAGTTGATGCGGCTGCCGCGCTATATGCCGATATCAAAGCCGGTCGCGTTAAAAACCCCTTTAAAGAGGGAAAGATTTCTAGCGTATTTAGCAAAATTAAGCTCTGGCAAAAGTTTGTTGCCTTAGTGGTTCTGGCTATTGCTATGTTCGCAGTGCCAACCTACTTTTTGATAAATGACAATATCGCAGACAAGGATTTCGCATTAAAGGAAAAACAAGGTGTCGATTACGCTACGGAAACCATCAAACTGATGCAACTGGTGGTAGAGCACCGTGGCTTGAACGCGATGGTAATCGCCGGCAACACACAGGAAGCGAGCCGCCGGGAGGCGAAACGCAACGAAGTCAATCAGCAAATCGCCGGTATCTCCGCATTGGACGGACGGTTGGCAGAATTAAAGCTGACTTTGGCCTGGCAAGCGCTTAGGGAAAAATGGCAAGAGCTAGCGGCTTCGGCTAGCAAATTTGATGCACAAACCAATCTTGCAAAGCATGGCGAATTCGTTAGTCAATTGCACGCTTTTAACCGCAAAGTGGCTGATGCATCGGGACTAGGATTGGATCCGGAAGCCGATACCTATTACGCCCAAGTGTTGGCAATCAGTTTATTTCCTGAGCTGTCCGAACAATTGGGTATGCTCAGAGGCGTGGGATCTCCGATTTTGCAGCGAAAAACCGTGACTGTTGCAGAAGCCGCTTACCTGCGAGCATTAATCGCGAATGCTGAAGAAACCCTGGCGATGATCGACGAGAATATTCCCAAAATCGGCAGCATGAACCCCGCACTCCGCACGGATTTGCAAAAAGCCACCGCCTTAGCCAAGCAAGCGCTGAGCGTGACTGAAACGGAAATTTTGCAACGCGGACAACTTGAGCTTGCCGGCAGCGATTATTTCAACAGCTTGACGCAGGCTATCCAACAAAACTTCTCGTTAGCAGGCGGATTTAGCAAGTTGCTATATGCCGGTTTGGATGCCCGTTTGGCGCGATTAGGCGGCACTATCAACACTACGATGATAGTCGTGTCCTTATTCTTGTTGGGTTTCCTGGCGATGAGTTGGTACATCGTCATGGGGGTGCTCCGCCCTGTCAATGCCATGATTCATGCCATGACCTTGTTCGGGCGCGGCCAAATGCCGCAAAACGATAGCCATAACTACGGCTTAGAATTCAATCAACTGAATGAGGGTGTCAAAGCCGCAGTATTCTCCGTGCAATCCTTGATTGCCGATGCCGTCATGCTGTCCCACTCAGCCGTAGAAGGACAGCTGTCCACCCGTGCAGATGCGACTAAACACCAGGGTGATTATCGGAAAATCGTCGTAGGTGTTAACGACACGCTGGAAGCCGTGATCGGCCCTTTGAACGTCGCCGCCGAGTACGTCGATAACATCTCTAAAGGCGCCATCCCCGCAAAAATCACCGACACCTACAACGGCGATTTCAACACCATCAAAAACAACCTGAACAACTGTATCGACGCGATCAGCAGCATGGTGGCCGAAGCCGCTGCCTTGGAAAAAGCCGCCATCGAAGGCCGCTTAGCCACCCGCGCCGACGCCAGCCAATACCAAGGCGACTTCCGCAAGATTGTTGAAGGCGTCAACAACACCCTGGATGCGGTGATCGGACCTTTGAATGTCGCGGCCGAGTACGTGGACAACATCTCTAAAGGCGCGATCCCCGCCAAAATCACCGACACCTACAACGGTGATTTCAACACCATCAAAAACAATCTGAACAACTGTATCGATGCGATTTCCAACATGGTGGCCGAAGCCGCTGCGCTGGAAAAAGCCGCCATCGAAGGCCGCTTAGCCACCCGCGCCGACGCCAGCCAATACCAAGGCGATTACCGCAAGATTGTCGAAGGCGTCAACAACACCCTGGATGCGGTGATTGGACCTTTGAACGTCGCTGCCGAGTACGTCGACAACATCTCGCGCGGGGCGATTCCGGCGAAAATCACCGACACCTACAACGGTGATTTCAACACCATCAAGAACAATCTGAACAACTGTATCGATGCGATTTCCAGCATGGTCGCCGAAGCCGCTGCGCTGGAAAAAGCCGCCATCGAAGGCCGCTTAGCCACCCGCGCCGACGCCAGCCAATACCAAGGCGATTACCGCAAAATTGTCGAAGGCGTCAACAACACCCTGGACGCCGTGATTGGACCTTTGAATGTCGCGGCCGACTACGTGGACAACATCTCTAAAGGCGCGATCCCCGCCAAAATCACCGACACCTACAACGGTGATTTCAATGTCATCAAAAACAACTTGAACACCTGCATCGATGCGGTGAACGCCTTGGTGGCCGATGCCAATATGTTATCGACTGCTGCCGTCGAAGGGCGTTTGGCCACCCGCGCGGATGCCACTAAGCACCAAGGCGATTTCCGCAAAATCGTCGAAGGGGTCAACAGCACGCTGGATGCGGTAATCGGGCCCTTGAACGTGGCCGCCGAGTACGTGGACAACATCTCGCGCGGGGCGATTCCGGCGAAAATCACCGACCACTACAACGGCGACTTCAACACCATCAAAAACAACCTGAACAACTGTATCGACGCGATTTCCAGCATGGTGGCCGAAGCGGTGGCCTTGGAAAAAGCCGCTATCGAAGGCCGCTTAGCCACCCGCGCCGACGCCAGCCAATACCAAGGTGACTACCGGAAAATCGTCCAAGGCGTCAATAACACCCTGGATGCGGTGATCGGGCCTTTGAACGTGGCGGCCGAGTACGTGGACAACATCGCTAAAGGCGCGATCCCCGCCAAAATCACCGACACCTACAACGGCGATTTCAATGTCATCAAAAACAATCTGAACACCTGTATTGATGCGGTGAACGCCTTGGTGGCCGATGCCAATATGTTATCGACCGCTGCCGTCGAAGGGCGTTTGGCCACCCGCGCGGATGCCACTAAGCACCAAGGTGATTTCCGCAAGATTGTCGAGGGCGTGAACCTGACCCTGAATGCGGTGATCGGCCCGTTGAATGTGGCGGCTGACTATGTCGATAACATTTCCAAAGGCCACATTCCGGCCAAAATCACCGACACCTACAACGGTGATTTCAACACCATTAAAAACAACCTCAACACCTGTATCGATGCGGTCAATACGCTGGTGGCCGACGCCAATATGCTGGCCACCGCTGCGGTTGAGGGGCGCCTGCAAACCCGTGCCGACGCCAGCAAACACCAAGGCGACTTCCGCAAAATCGTCGAAGGCGTCAACGACACCCTGGATGGGGTGATCTTGCCGCTGAATGAAGCGGTCGAAGTACTGGCGTTGGTTGAACAAGGCGACCTGACCCGCAACGTGACCGGTAACTACCAAGGCCAGTTGGGTGAATTTAAAGACACCGTGAATAACACCGTCGCCAAACTCTCCCAAACCATTGCCGAGGTGATTTCCGCCGCGGATCAACTGGGTAATGCCTCCGAACAGATCAGTTCCACTTCGCAATCGCTGTCGCAAGCCGCCAGCGAACAGGCAGGCAGTGTCGAGATCACCAGTGCCAGCATCGAGGAAATGGCGGCCAGCATCAACCAGAATGCCGACAATGCCAAAGTCACCGACGGCATGGCCAGCAAAGCCGCTACCGAAGCCAGCCAAGGCGGTGAAGCGGTGAAACAGACCGTTGACGCCATGCGCGAGATTGCCAAAAAAATCGGCATCATCGACGACATCGCCTATCAAACCAACATGCTGGCATTGAACGCCGCCATCGAAGCGGCGCGAGCCGGCGATCACGGCAAAGGTTTTGCGGTGGTGGCGGCAGAAGTGCGCAAGCTGGCCGAGCGCAGCCAGGTGGCGGCGCAGGAGATTGGCGAGTTGGCCGAAAACAGCGTCGAGACAGCGGAAAGTGCCGGCAAGCTGCTGGATGAAATTGTCCCCAGCATTGCCAGAACCTCCGACTTGGTGCAGGAGATTGCCGCCGCCTCCCAAGAACAATCCGCCGGTGTCAGCCAAGTCAACAATGCCATGAACCAGATGAACCAGATTACTCAGCAGAATGCATCCGCCAGCGAACAGTTGGCGGCTACTGCGGAAGAAATGATGGGGCAAACGGAACAACTACAAAGTTTGATGAGCTTTTTCAAAATCACCTCTTCCGGACATGCTGCTAGCCGCTCTGCAACCCAGGCAACATCGCGTCGGTCAGAAAGTGCGAAACAGGCAAGTGCGAAAACCACAGAGGATGACGCCATCGACTTGGATGCAGCCATTCAAGCGCACAGCGAGTGGAAGGTGAAACTGCGCCGGGGTATCAGCCAACACGAGCACATGGATGCCGTCACCATTGGTCGGGACGATTGCTGCAAGCTGGGTAAATGGTTGCACGGTGGCGGTCAAAAGCAATACAAACATTTGTCCGGTTTTCAGGACTGTCTGCATAAACATGCGCAGTTTCATCGCGAAGCCGGAAAAGTGGCCGAGGTGATTAATAGTGGCCAATATGAAACCGCCGAGTCCTTGTTAGATGCGGGCAGCGCGTTTGCATTGGCCTCCAGCCAAGTCAGTGTTGCCATTGTGACATTAAAAAAACAAGCACATTTATAAAATCGGAGCCATCTCAAGCTGGTTTTTTATGAGCTAGAAAAAGCTGGTATCAACTTTTATTAACCCTGCCCTCAAATATCGTCGCTCCCGTGTAAGCGCAAACCCAGTTTTCACGCTGGACTTCAGCTTACGCGGGAATCACGGAATCAGGGAGTTTAAAGGCCTGGTTAATAATCTACTGGCGACTAAAAGGGAAGTTGGCAGCGTGGCGACTTGAAGTCCGCGCTTTTAGAGGATGCGGTACTTACGGAGCGCGTGAGCGAATCAAAATTTTAAATTGCATGAGGGTTAAAAAAATGACAGTCACACAACGTTTGTTGTTATTAATCGGTTCCGCTGTGTTGGGCTTGGCTGGTTTGGCCGGCTTCAATTATGTGCAGATCGACAAAGTGTATACCGCCACCAACTTCAATACTATCAATACCTTGCCTAGTGTGTTGTTGCTTAACGATATTGTTGGGGAGATATCCGGAGTCCGCGCGCACGTCTGGCAGCATTTAACGGAAACCGACGATACGGCCATGGCCGGCGTCGAGCAAGAAATCGACGAAAAACGCGCGAATATCGATAAGCTTTTGAGCAACTATGAAAAGCTTTTGGCCGATGATGAGGACAAAAAACTGTTACAGGACGATAAAGCTAGTTTGGCGGAATACGACAAATTACGGCTCAAAATTCGTGATTTATCCAGGCAGAATAAAAATGCCGAAGCCCGAACTGTGATGATGGGCAATCAGCCTGTGGTTGATAAGCTGTTGGATGCGTTCAAAAATCATAGCGAATATAACCAGCGTCTGGGTAAAAACTCATCGAACGAAGCAGTTTCGATTCAGTCCAGTGCCATTACCATTTCCGTCATTATTACAGCGCTAACGATACTGGCTATCGGCACCTTGGGTTTTTTCATTGCCCGAACCCTGACACGGCAATTGGGTGGCGAACCGGATTTTGTTGCGGATTTGGCTTATAAAATCTCGACAGGCGATCTAAGTACTCGAATCGACCTTAAACCGGGTGACAATACCAGTGTCATGTCCGGAATGAGCCAGATGGTATCTGCCATCAAGGCGCTGATCGACGACGCAGGCATGCTAACTACTGCCGCTGTAGAAGGCCGATTGTCTACCCGCGCGGATGTTAGCAAACACCAAGGCGACTTCAGGGTAATTGTGAATGGTGTCAATCAGACCCTTGATGCAGTCATCGGCCCCTTGAATGTCGCCGCCGACTATGTGGACAATATCGCTAAAGGAGCTATTCCGGCCAAAATCACCGACCACTACAACGGTGACTTCAACGTTATTAAAAACAACCTTAATACCTGCATCGACGCGGTGAACGCCCTAGTAGCGGATGCCGACATGCTATCAACCGCCGCCGTCCAAGGTCGATTAGCGACCCGCGCGGATGCCACAAAACACCAAGGCGACTTCCGCAAGATTGTCGAAGGCGTCAACAACACCCTGGATGCGGTGATCGGACCTTTGAACGTCGCGGCCGAGTACGTGGACAACATCTCTAAAGGCGCGATCCCCGCGAAAATCACCGACACCTACAACGGTGATTTCAACACCATCAAAAACAATCTGAACAACTGTATCGATGCGATTTCCAACATGGTGGCCGAAGCCGCTGCGCTGGAAAAAGCCGCCATCGAAGGCCGCTTAGCCACCCGCGCCGACGCCAGCCAATACCAAGGCGATTACCGCAAGATTGTCGAAGGCGTCAACAACACCCTGGATGCGGTGATTGGACCTTTGAACGTCGCTGCCGAGTACGTCGACAACATCTCGCGCGGGGCGATTCCGGCGAAAATCACCGACACCTACAACGGTGATTTCAACACCATCAAGAACAATCTGAACAACTGTATCGATGCGATTTCCAGCATGGTCGCCGAAGCCGCTGCGCTGGAAAAAGCCGCCATCGAAGGCCGCTTAGCCACCCGCGCCGACGCCAGCCAATACCAAGGCGATTACCGCAAAATTGTCGAAGGCGTCAACAACACCCTGGACGCCGTGATTGGACCTTTGAATGTCGCGGCCGACTACGTGGACAACATCTCTAAAGGCGCGATCCCCGCCAAAATCACCGACACCTACAACGGTGATTTCAATGTCATCAAAAACAACTTGAACACCTGCATCGATGCGGTGAACGCCTTGGTGGCCGATGCCAATATGTTATCGACTGCTGCCGTCGAAGGGCGTTTGGCCACCCGCGCGGATGCCACTAAGCACCAAGGCGATTTCCGCAAAATCGTCGAAGGGGTCAACAGCACGCTGGATGCGGTAATCGGGCCCTTGAACGTGGCCGCCGAGTACGTGGACAACATCTCGCGCGGGGCGATTCCGGCGAAAATCACCGACCACTACAACGGCGACTTCAACACCATCAAAAACAACCTGAACAACTGTATCGACGCGATTTCCAGCATGGTGGCCGAAGCGGTGGCCTTGGAAAAAGCCGCTATCGAAGGCCGCTTAGCCACCCGCGCCGACGCCAGCCAATACCAAGGTGACTACCGGAAAATCGTCCAAGGCGTCAATAACACCCTGGATGCGGTGATCGGGCCTTTGAACGTGGCGGCCGAGTACGTGGACAACATCGCTAAAGGCGCGATCCCCGCCAAAATCACCGACACCTACAACGGCGATTTCAATGTCATCAAAAACAATCTGAACACCTGTATTGATGCGGTGAACGCCTTGGTGGCCGATGCCAATATGTTATCGACCGCTGCCGTCGAAGGGCGTTTGGCCACCCGCGCGGATGCCACTAAGCACCAAGGTGATTTCCGCAAGATTGTCGAGGGCGTGAACCTGACCCTGAATGCGGTGATCGGCCCGTTGAATGTGGCGGCTGACTATGTCGATAACATTTCCAAAGGCCACATTCCGGCCAAAATCACCGACACCTACAACGGTGATTTCAACACCATTAAAAACAACCTCAACACCTGTATCGATGCGGTCAATACGCTGGTGGCCGACGCCAATATGCTGGCCACCGCTGCGGTTGAGGGGCGCCTGCAAACCCGTGCCGACGCCAGCAAACACCAAGGCGACTTCCGCAAAATCGTCGAAGGCGTCAACGACACCCTGGATGGGGTGATCTTGCCGCTGAATGAAGCGGTCGAAGTACTGGCGTTGGTTGAACAAGGCGACCTGACCCGCAACGTGACCGGTAACTACCAAGGCCAGTTGGGTGAATTTAAAGACACCGTGAATAACACCGTCGCCAAACTCTCCCAAACCATTGCCGAGGTGATTTCCGCCGCGGATCAACTGGGTAATGCCTCCGAACAGATCAGTTCCACTTCGCAATCGCTGTCGCAAGCCGCCAGCGAACAGGCAGGCAGTGTCGAGATCACCAGTGCCAGCATCGAGGAAATGGCGGCCAGCATCAACCAGAATGCCGACAATGCCAAAGTCACCGACGGCATGGCCAGCAAAGCCGCTACCGAAGCCAGCCAAGGCGGTGAAGCGGTGAAACAGACCGTTGACGCCATGCGCGAGATTGCCAAAAAAATCGGCATCATCGACGACATCGCCTATCAAACCAACATGCTGGCATTGAACGCCGCCATCGAAGCGGCGCGAGCCGGCGATCACGGCAAAGGTTTTGCGGTGGTGGCGGCAGAAGTGCGCAAGCTGGCCGAGCGCAGCCAGGTGGCGGCGCAGGAGATTGGCGAGTTGGCCGAAAACAGCGTCGAGACAGCGGAAAGTGCCGGCAAGCTGCTGGATGAAATTGTCCCCAGCATTGCCAGAACCTCCGACTTGGTGCAGGAGATTGCCGCCGCCTCCCAAGAACAATCCGCCGGTGTCAGCCAAGTCAACAATGCCATGAACCAGATGAATCAGATTACTCAGCAGAATGCATCCGCCAGCGAACAGTTGGCGGCTACTGCGGAAGAAATGACCAGTCAGGCTGAACAACTGCAATCGCTGATGAGCTTTTTTAGACTCGACAATGGCGGTCGAAAAGCGACGATCACAGCCGAAGTCAAATCAGCAAAAAAGGCTGTCAAAATCAAGCCTGTCGCTCAGGCAAGTGCGAATATTGATCATGACTTCGATTTAAACCAGTTCGAACGTTTCTAGGAGCGGGCCATGACAGGACTTGCAACAACTCAAGAAAAGCTACCCGCCGCGCAGAGCAAACAGACTGCGCTGGCGGGTCAATACTTAACCTTTACGCTTGGGGGAGAACTTTACGCACTGGGCATTTTGAGTAGTAAGGAAATCATCGATTACGGCAATCTTACCGAAGTCCCCATGATGCCGGTGTTTGTGCGCGGCGTGATTAATCTGCGCGGTAGCGTGGTGCCGGTGGTGGATTTGCTGGCGCGCTTTGGCAAGGGATCGACGCCTGTGGCCAAGCGCACCGGTATCGTTATTGTCGAAACCGCCAGCGAAACTGAAGACGGCGTATCCCAGGATTTGGGGATTATCGTGGACGCCGTCAACGAAGTGGTTGAAATCGGTGAACAGGATATAGAGCCGCCGCCCAGCTTTGGGGCGGGGATTCGGCCTGACTTTATTAACGGGATGGCCAAACGGAATGGCCGCTTTGTTATTTTGTTGAACGTCAGCAAGGTACTTTCGGTGGATGAAATGGCGGCTTTGAGTAAAGTTCGCCAAGACCGTCAAGCATTGCCGGATACAATCAACGCTTGATCGTTCCAAGACTTGAGGCGTTTAAATTTATCGACATGTTGGCTAACCCACAAATAGGAGTATAGAGTGTCGTCAATCCATCGTGTCGGCGCGCCGATATTGCATAAGCAAGAGTTTGCCTGGATCAGGGACTATCTTTACAAGCACGCCGGCATTGTCCTAAACGATAGTAAGCAGGCTATGGTAATGGGACGTTTGGAGAAGCGTTTGCGTCATCATGGCATCGATAGCTATGGCGAGTATTTTCGGCAATTCGGTAAGCCGGGATTCGAAAATGAAACGACAATGGCTATCGATTTGCTAACCACCAATGAAACCTATTTTTTCCGTGAATCCAAGCATTTCGATTTTGTAGTTGAAAAAATTTTGCCGCAACACTCGGCAGCCAAGCCGTTTCGAGTTTGGAGCGCGGCCAGTTCCAGCGGTGAGGAAGCTTACACGCTGGCAATGCTGTTGGCGGAATATTTGAGATCCCGGCAATGGGATATTGTCGGGACCGATATTTCCACACGGATTCTAGAAAAAGCCCGGCGTGGTTTGTACCCCAGCAATGCCGCCGAAAAAATCCCTCAAATCTTGCTGAAAAAGTATTGCCTGAAAGGGACAGGTCAATATGACGGTTTTTTGCTGGTTGCTCCTGAACTGCGCAGCCACGTTAAGTTCGAGTATGCCAATTTGATAGGAACGTTGCCGGACCTTGGTACCTTCGACGTGATTTTTTTACGTAACGTAATGATTTACTTCGATATGGAAACCAAGCAACGCCTGCTGGACAAAATTGTGAAATACCTGCGGCCCGGCGGCTATTTTTTTATCAGTCACTCAGAATCTTTAAGCGGTATGAAAACCGAGCTGCAAACCATCATGCCGTCGGTGTATCGCAAAGCCTTGGATTAATTGGGCTGTAGCAAGCTAATCGGGCATTCGTGTCTAACTACCTGCTTGGCAAACTGCTTCAAGTGTGTCTCTCCCTCATACTTAAAATCGTCATCTCGGCAGCTCATATCGCAATCCCGGACAAATGGTTAGAACGAAGCTTGCCTACTCCGTAGCACTGGATGGCGGGCATGACGGACTTTCTTGGTTTAGCTGAGTCCAATTATTGATCAGGAAACTTTATTCTCCGCCATCGACTCGTTCATAATCGCGCTTTTATTTTCTGGGGCGACCAATATGCGTTATTTACACACCATGGTTCGGGTAAAGGATCTTACCGAATCGCTGGATTTTTATTGCAATAAGCTAGGTTTGATTGAAGTGCGGCGCATGGAAAGCGAAACCGGACGTTTTACCTTGGTGTATCTGGCTGCACCTGGCGACCGGCAAACCGCTGTTGCGGTTGACGCGCCATTACTGGAGCTGACTTACAACTGGGATACCGAGGACTACGGCGGTGGCCGTAATTTTGGACATTTAGCCTTCGAAGTAGACGACATTTATGCGGTATGCCAAGACTTAACGGCGAAAGGAGTAACGATTAACCGGCCGCCGCGTGATGGTCATATGGCATTTCTGCGCTCACCCGACCAAATTTCTATCGAATTGTTACAAAAAGGCCAGGCATTGCCGCCGCAAGAGCCGTGGGCCTCCATGCCCAATGTTGGCGTTTGGTAAGGTCTGTCGAATTGTTACCGCTGAGTCTTTATATCCATTTTCCGTGGTGCATCCAGAAGTGCCCGTATTGCGACTTCAACTCCCACGCCGTTAAACACCCGATTCCCGAACAGGCTTATATCGACGCCTTGCTCACCGACCTGCGCGCTGATCTGGAATTGCTGGGCGAGCAGCGGAAAATCAACAGTATATTTATGGGGGGCGGCACACCCAGCTTGTTTTCCCCGGAAGCCTTAGGCCGCTTGTTGGCAGGCGTCAGACAGTCGGCACCTGTTGCAGAACATTGCGAAATCACTTTGGAAGCCAATCCCGGCACCTTCGAAAGCGCAAAATTTCATGAGTTTCGGGCTTTAGGCATTAATCGCCTGTCAATAGGTATTCAAAGCTTTCAGAACCGGCATTTGCGGACATTGGGGCGGGTGCATTCCGCCGCCGAAGCCAAGGCCGCGGTGGAAATTGCCGTTACGGCCGGGTTCGATAATTTCAATCTGGATTTGATGTTTGGTTTGCCGGATCAGAGCGAGCGCGAGGCCTTAGATGATGTGGAAACAGCAATCAGCTTGGCCCCAACCCATATTTCCTTTTACCAACTGACGCTGGAACCCAATACATATTTTTATAAGTTTCCGCCGAAATTGCCGGAAGACGACCTGATATTCGCCGCTCAAAAGCGCTGTCAGCAACGATTGGCGGAGAACGACTTTCAGCAGTACGAAGTGTCTGCGTATGTAAAGCCTGGTAAGCAATCCCTGCATAATCGCAATTACTGGCAATTTGGCGATTATCTGGGGATAGGCGCTGGCGCGCACGGCAAAATCAGCCTTGCCTTGCCGGATAAGATTATGCGCACGGTTAAGCCGAGAAGCCCGGAACAGTATTTATCGCAACCCGGTCGATCAAAATACGAAGCGATTGAGGTCGCACAATTGCCGTTAGAGTTTCTGATGAACCAGTTGCGACTAAAAGCCGGCTTTAGTCTGAAGGATTTTGAACTGACTACCGGATTGGCGGCAGACAGCTTGGAGCCGAATTTATCGCGCTGTGTGGCTGAAGGCCTGTTGTGTCGGGATGGCTTGGTCTATCGCTGTAGCGAAAAGGGTTGGGATTTTCTGGACGTGGTCCTAGAAAAATTCATCGATTAAATACGCGCGGGTATAATTGCTTTCATTTTAGATTTGTAACACTCCACGATGCTCGATTACCAAAAACAGTTTATCCAGTACGCTTTGGATTGCGGCGTATTAAAGTTTGGCGAATTTCATTTAAAGTCCGGACGTGTCAGTCCTTATTTCTTTAATACCGGCCTATTCAACAGCGGCGCTCAGCTGGATAAATTGGGGCAATTTTATGCGCAGGCACTGATTAGCGCCGGTGTCGAGGTCGATATATTGTACGGGCCTGCCTATAAAGGTATCCCGTTGGTCAGCACCACCTCGATTGCCTATTCCCGCTTGCAACGCGACATTCCGTTTGCGTTTAACCGCAAAGAAGCCAAGGATCATGGCGAGGGCGGCGTATTGGTCGGCGCGCCCTTGCAAGGCAAAGTCTGGATTCTGGATGATGTGATTACCGCAGGTACGTCGGTGCGTGAATCAGTGGAAATCATCAATGCCGCCGGCGCTACGGTCGCAGGTGTCTTGATCGCGCTGGATCGTCAGGAAAAAGGTCAGAACGAATTGTCAGCCGTGCAGGAAGTGTCGGCACAATTCGGCATTCCGGTGCTGGCGATAATCTGCTTGGCAGACATCATCGAGTTTATTTCCCAGCAGAGCGGTTCGGCGGATAAGTTGGCTATTATTCAGGCCTATCGACAACAGTACGGAATTTGAGTATCCATGCGTGCCCGAGGCTTTTGCTTATGGATTATTGGTCTACACTTAGCCGTTACAATTTGCCCCTTATATTGAGTACAGTCGGAACAAAGGCGAGCCATGAGAAATCTGGAATTTAAAGAACAGTTGCACGAATACACGCAGTGGCGCGAACAACTGATTCAGGGTATCGAATTGTATCGGGACTGGCGTAACCGCTATCGCTTCAGTGACCCGCAAAGCACAGATACCTTGCTGAATATATTGCAAGGTTTGCAAAATGATCGCGTCACCTTGGCGTTTGTAGCGGAGTTTTCCCGAGGTAAAACCGAACTGATCAACTCGCTGTTTTTTGCGGAAACCGGCGTGCGCCTGTTGCCGTCTTCGCCGGGCCGGACCACGATGTCGCCCACCGAGCTATTCTGGGATGAAAAAGGCGGCAGTTACATTCGGCTGCTCAACATTGAGAGCCGCTTGGAAGATATATCTTTGATGGATTACAAGCGCAATCCGGATCGTTGGACACAAATCGAGTTGAATTGCGAATCGCCTACGCAAATGCAGGAAGCGTTCAGAGAGTTGGTTGCCACGAAGAAGGTTTCTCGGGAAATGGCCGATAAACTGGGCTTGTGGAACGAACGCGAAGCGGCCGAGCAAGGCATTATCAATCCGGAAACCGTGGAAGTGCCATGTTGGCGACATGCGATGATCAGCTTTCCGCATCCTTTGTTAAAAGAAGGTTTGTGCATTCTGGATACGCCGGGCCTAAATGCCTTGGGTACCGAGCCGGAGTTAACCTTGAGCATGTTGCCCAGCGCTCAAGCCATTATTTTCGTGTTGGCGGCCGATACCGGCGTGACCAAAAGCGACCTGGAAATGTGGAAAAGCCACGTTTGTAGCTCCAGAGGTAATCGCCGCCAGGGCTTAGCGGTGGTAATGAATAAAATCGACTCGATGTGGGACGATTTGGCCGGCGAGACTGGGTACGAAGCTTCAATCCAAAAGCAAATCGACACCTGTGCCATGATTCTGAATCTGGAGAAGGAAGTTATTTTCCCGGTCTCCGCGAAGCAAGCTTTATTGGCTAAGGTGAAGGGCGACGATGCTTTGCTGCAAAAAAGCCGTCTCAATCTGTTGGAAAGCTATCTGTCGGACGACATTCTCGATCAGCGCCGCGATATTCTAAAGGGTGTTGTCGATAAAGAAATCGGGTTTTTGGTCAGCGAGTCGGTCAAGTTGATGGAGTCAAAAATCGCTAACGCCCAAAAGCAGCTCGACGAATTCAAACAAGTCGATTTCGAGAACCAGGAATTGACCGGCAAATTGATGGCCGAAACCCGCGACCGGCAAAATGCCTATATGGCTAATATCGAAAACTTTCAGGCCAGCCGTAAAGTGTTTGCGGTGCAGGCCAAGATGTTGATCGATTCGTTTGCCAAAGAAAAAATCGACGACATTATCCGCCGTACCAAGGAGGACATGAGCAAAAGCCTGACGACTTACGGCATGAAACAGAATATGCGTAGGTTGTTTGACGAGTTGCGGGATTTGCTGCAAGACTCGGTGGATATGACCGAAGAAACCCGGCGCTTGATTAAAGCGATCCATAAGAAATTTCAGGATGAATACGGTTTTAAGGAAATCGAGCCACAGTTGTTTTCTATAAAACAACACCAGTTTGAGCTGGAGCAGATTTTTGAAGAAGGCGAAGCGTTTCGCAATAGCGCTAAAACCACGATGACTGAGCAAAGCATAGTGGTTAACAAGCTCTATGGTACGTTGATAGCCAAAGCAAGGAATATTCTGCAGCAAGCCCAACGGGATGCGGTTACCTGGAGTAATAGCGTACTGTCGCCGCTTATGCACCAGATCAAAGATCACAAAAAGCAAATCGAAAGCCGCTTGATCATGCTCAGGAAGATCAATGAATCCAAAGGTAATGTCAATGAAAGCATTGCGCAGTTGGAGGGCGAATTGGGACCACTACAAGTCCAGTATCAAGAGTTGCTAGAGATACTTAAAGCCGTGCATCTTGAAATTAAAACCGATTAGTGCCGATTTTTGCTCCGTTGTCGCAGGTTACGGCAGCCCTTTTGTTGTTTGCCCCGCAGGACTTTCAGCGCTAGAACTCAGCAATTCGTTAAAGCGGCACCAGTCAAAAAATGGCCCAGGGTCGGTTTTTCGGCCTGGGGCAATATCGCTATGACCGGCAATGCGCTGGCTCGACAGTTTCGGATAATTCGCCAGTAGCGTTCTACACACATCGGCAAGGCACTGATATTGCGCGTCAGTGTAAGCCACATTGATGGCTCCCTCGAGTTCAATGCCAATAGAAAAATCGTTACAACGTTCCCTGTCTTGATATTTTGACACGCCTGCATGCCAAGCCCTGCGGTTGAACGGCACATATTGCCGAATGCTGCCATCCCGGCGAATCAGTAAATGCGCGGACACCTTAAGTTGGTGTATGTCTTGGAAGTAAGGATGGTCGTTTGGGTTCAGGCAGTTGCAAAACAATTGGTCGATATAGTCGCCCGCGAATTGCTCAGGCGGCAGGCTGATGCAATGGATAACCAATAACGAAACATCTTCGGGGTCCGGTCTGTCGTCGCAGTTCGGCGAAGCGACCTGGCAGGCGCTACTCAAGTAGTGATCGCGAATTATCATGGTTTTCAAGCTTTGTCAGTGATGCGGTATTTTATAAGCTTTGCCAACCACCCCCTATACTTTTACTTGCCTCACATTGGTCAGAGTTTGGCACGGCTGTCACCGCATGCGGTTTATAATTACCCTCCTTGTCCTCTTCAACTAAATATCCATGCAACCAAATTCCACAGAAATCTCGCTTTATCTGGCTGAAGATATCGGTAGCGGCGATATTACCGCCAGCATCGTCTCAGCCGAGACTCAAGCCAATGCCGCAGTGGTAACTCGCGAATCCATGGTGCTGTGCGGTAGAGCTTGGTTCGATGAGGTGTTTCGACAATTAAGCCCCCAGGTAATGGTCGATTGGCAATGCAGTGAAGGCGAACGTGTCGCAGCGAACACCGTACTTTGCAAGTTGCGCGGTCCGGCTCGGGCTTTGCTGACGGGCGAGCGCACGGCGTTGAATCTGCTGCAAACCTTATCCGCGACGGCGACCATCGCCCGCCGCTATGCGGATGCCGTGGCGGGTACCGGCTGCAAGGTGTTGGATACCCGTAAAACCCTGCCCGGTTTACGTTTGGCGCAAAAATATGCAGTCAAATGCGGAGGTTGTTTCAATCATCGCATCGGTTTATTCGACGCCATCTTGATCAAGGAAAACCATATTATCGCGGCCGGCTCAATTGCCAACGCGGTCAAGCTGGCTAGAGACTATGGGAATGTGCCGGTCGAAGTGGAGGTGGAAACTCTTGACGAGTTTGCCCAGGCATTTGCCGCGAAACCGGATCGCATCATGCTGGATAATTTTTCACTGGCCGATATGCGCACAGCGGTACAACAAAACCAGGGACTACTCGAACTGGAAGCATCGGGCAATATTACTTTGGACAATATCCGAACCGTGGCCGAAACGGGGGTGGACTTTATCTCGATAGGCGCGTTAACGAAGAATGTTGCTGCAGTCGATCTGTCGATGCGCATTGAGATGCGCATCGATTAAGCTCATGCTGGTGCGCTCAGTTGACAGCGTTCAGCATCTCGTTTTCGTATAAGCGTAGTTTTTTCCAGTTGGCGAATTTGCTGTCGTCGAACGGCGCATCGTGGTCGATCGCATGCTCGTAGCAGCTCCGAAATAGTCGCGCAGTGCGAAAGGCATGCAATTCGTCGTCGGCGGTTACCGTGTCTACATTGCCCACTTGGAAGGTTTTATTCCGGGACTTTCCATCTTTCACCCAAAACACCGTGTAGCAAAGATAGCTTTTGTCTTTGCGGTGATCAAACTTGATGGTTCTGGACACACCGGTTACGCCGGTAGTCGTTTTGTTTTTGGGTGGTTTCAGGAAGCGAGTCTTGCTGCCTTTTAATACCACCAGCATCTGATCGCGCCAAGTAATCGCGGCTTTCAGCGACTTGGTTTTGCTGCCCCAGAGCTTGTGAGAAAAATAACGGCTGCTCTCCTTGCCCCGCCGAACAATACGAACTTGAAAACCGAAAGTATCGGGTTCTGTAATGTGTTTTACTTTTGCCATTTGACGTACCCTAAAAAATTCACCAAAGGTCTGCATAGTGAATTTAAGCATCGCGAAGCACGCAGACCGCCTGTTAATTGTGTAAGCTATGGATTACAAATTAGCGCGAAATCAGCCGTCTTGCAAGCGGAATTTAAGGGGATTATTGGGCAAATACCAACTAAATTCGTGTAGAATAAGCGCCAGCCTTCTCGCAGAGGCGCAAACATGCTCTTAACCTTTTGTTTTATAAAAAATTTTGGAGAAAATTGATGAGCGTTTTAGTAGGTAAGCAAGCCCCTGACTTTACAGTTCCTGCGGTATTAGGCGATGGCCAAATTGTTGATTCATTCAGTTTCTCAGCGGCCACTAGCGGCAAATACGCAGTACTTTTCTTTTATCCATTGGATTTTACATTCGTTTGCCCAAGCGAATTGATTGCCTTGGATCATCGTATCGACGAATTTAAAAGCCGCGGCGTTGAAGTGATTGGTGTTTCTATTGACTCACACTTTACCCACAACGCTTGGCGTAACACGCCTGTCAACCAAGGCGGTATCGGCCCTGTCCGTTATACTCTGGCTGCCGACCTGAAACACACTATTGCCCAAGATTACGACGTAGAGTCCGCTGGTGGCGTAGCTTTCCGCGGTAGTTTCTTGATCGACAAAGCCGGTGTCGTCCGCCATCAAGTTGTCAACGACTTGCCACTGGGTCGTAACTTTGACGAAATGCTGCGCATGGTCGACGCACTACAATTCCACGAAGAGCATGGTGAAGTTTGCCCAGCCGGTTGGAACAAAGGTGATGCGGGTATGAATGCCAACCCAGCGGGCGTGGCTGAATATCTGAGCAAAAATGCTGACAAACTGTAAGCATTAGCTTTACTCTGAGACAAGGCGCATTGTCTAGACAATGCGCCTTTTTTATTGCCTGAATTTTCTCTGTTTCTCGCCCCATGACTGCGAATTCAGTGTGGCGCTAATTCCATTAATCGCCGCTCGGCATTTTTTATATCCGTTACCGCTATGATTTAGGCGGCCAACTTGAGTGTTGGCAGCCCCTCGTTATACGCCTGATGCGGCGTTTTGCGTTTCAATTGGGAATGCGGTCGTTCGTGGTTGTACCACTCGAAATACTCCAGGATTGAAGCGCGGGCTTGGCCGACGGAATCGTAGGCATGCAGGTAAACCCGCTCGTATTTGACTGATCGCCATAGGCGCTCAACAAACACATTATCACGCCAGGCGCCGCGTCCGTCCATGCTGAGCAGGCAACCCTGGCCTTTCACGGCATCGACAAACGCTTTGGCGGTAAACTGGCTGCCTTTGTCGGTGTTGACGATGTCCGGCCTGCCGTAGCGCTTGAAAGCCTGCTCCAACACATCAACCGCATGACAAGCTTCCAGGGTGATCGCGACCTTGGCGGCCAGGACTTTGCGAGTAGCCCAGTCAACGACCGCCGTTAAATACGCGAAGCCTTTGGCCAGCGGGATGTAGGTCGTATCCAGCGCCCAGACCTGATTGGCGCAATTGATGGTCATGCCGCGTAGCAAGTCGCGGCCGGGCGTCTTCTTGCTGGTATTGGGCTTGCGGTACACGGCCTTGATGCCCACTGTCTTCATCAAGGTTTTCACCCGCTTACGGCCGACTTGGATGCCTTGCAGATTCAGCTGATCCCGTCACGGGCGAGCGCCCATACCCGAGGGCACAAGTGAACGGGTGCTTCCGGTGCAGTTCGTCGAGTCTGCGCATGATGTCTAAATCGCGCTCCGAAACCGGCTTAGGCAGGTAGTACACACTGCCGCGACTGATGCCCAGTAGCTTGGCCTGCCGACCAAGCGGCAACTTGGACTGACGGTCGATCATCGCTTTGCGCCTTGTGCCCCTTGGGTATCAGCAATCCCGCCTTGGTGAGCGCGCCCTCTACCCAAAGGGCACAAGTAAAAAATCGTTCTCCAATGTCAGTTGGCCGATTTTCGCATGCAGGGCTTGCAAATCGACGGGTGGCGATTCGGACTCCGCGGGTTTCCCAAATACTTCGGCAGCCCGCTCGCTTAGCTGTTTCTTCCAATCGACAATCTGGTTCTGATGAATCTCGAATTCCTGGGTCAATTGGGCCAAGGTTTTATCGCCAGCCAAGGCCGCCAGCACAACTTTGGCCTTGAAGGCCGAATGTTTTCTTCTCGGTTTTTTGGACATCTTCCGCTCCATTGCTTTGTCCTTACGGACGATCAAAAGTAGCAGGATTTTTCACTTAACTGGCTGTTCAATTTTTCGGCACCACCTCTAAAAATGCCGGCACCACGAGCCAATACGATGTGTTGCGCATCACCCAGGAAGTGCAGAGCCTAAATACCCGTTTGGAAAATGCCCAAACCAACCTAACCAGTACCGTTGGCGAACTGGCAAGCTTGCTGGGTTTCCCCAACTGGAAGCCACAAGCCAGCGGTACGCTGGAGCCGATTGGCGTGTCGGTGGACGTGGATAAATTATGGCAACAAACCGAGCACAGTAATCCCGATCTGGAAACGGCGCGCCGGGAAATGATCGCCGCGGACTCCGGATTGGAAAAAGCTGCGCGGGAACGCTGGCCGGTGCCGTCGCTGATGTTCGGTACGGCTTTTACCGATAAACCCTACGGCAACACCACTTTTGCCGGCGTATCGGTCGATCTGCCGATTTTTGATCGCGGCCAAGGCGGCATAGCCCGTGCGGCTGCCGAAGTACATGCCAGCAAATTAAAGCGCGAATTGCTGATGGCGGCCACTCGCCAAGAATTGGAACGCGCGGTCGATGTGCTCGCAAGACGGCGGGCGACGCTGGCAAAGACCGAGAAACAAGTGGTGGCTCCATTACCCACTTTAAAGCAAATGGCCGAAGATGCCTATCGTTTGGGGCAAACCGGTCTGATTGAATGATTGGATTCATCGCGCACCCGTACCGAAATCAAGCTGAATCATCTGGAGTTGATTCAAAATGAAATCGAAGCAGAATTGGATGTCATGAATGCCTCGGGTTTGTTGGCGGTTTATTTCGAAAACCCGGCATGACGCTGCCGGTTTTGCATGCTTATCGGGTTCTATCCAGCTTGCGGTAGCCTATGGCTTCGCTGAGATGGGCGATTTCGATGTTCTTTGAATTCGCCAGATCGGCAATCGTGCGCGCCAGTTTCAATATTCGGTGGTAAGCCCGGTGCGACAGGCCGAATTTTTCCAGCGCTTGTTCCAGCAACTGATGTCCGGCTTCGGACAAAGTGCAGATAACCTTCACCTCCGCGGCGCTTAGTCCGGCATTGGCTTTGCCTTGGCGGCGGTAAGCAATGTCTCGGGCTGCGACGACACGTTGCCGAATCGTTTCGCTGGTTTCTTCACCGGCCGCCGAACCTTTGCGCAATACTTCCAGCGCGACGCGCGGCACTTCCATATGCATGTCTATTCTGTCCAGCAAAGGCCCGGAAACTCTGGCTCGATAGCGGGCCACTTGTTCGGAGGTGCAGCGACAACGGCCGGAAGCATCGCCCAAGTAACCACAGGGACAGGGATTCATGGCCGCGATCAACTGAAAACTGGCCGGGAAATCGGCTTGGCGATTGGCACGGGAAATGGTGATGTGGCCGGTTTCCAAGGGTTCGCGCAACACTTCCAGGACTTTTCTATCAAACTCAGGCAGTTCGTCCAAAAATAGCGCACCGTTGTGCGACAGGGATATTTCGCCTGGCTTGGGGTTGCTACCACCGCCAACCAAGGCCGCAGCTGAGGCCGTATGGTGCGGCGCTCTATAGGGCGGCTGCCGCCAACGGCTGACGTCCAGGCCTTGGTCGCTGATCGAGGCCAGCGCGGCGGTTTCCTGGGCTTGCTGCTCGCTGAGCTCCGGCAGAATCGTCGGCAAACGTGCAGCCAACATCGATTTGCCGGTGCCGGGCGGACCCAGCATCAGTAGATTATGCTTCCCGGCGGCGGCGATTTCCATGGCCCGTTTGACGTGAAATTGGCCGTGCACGTCGGCAAAATCGACCGTGTGAACCGCTTGCTCGAAGCAGAGATGAACGTCAGGTGGCGCGATGGCTTGCCGGCCCGCCAAATGGGCACAGACTTCCAGCAGTGTCCTGGCCGGCAGCAGTTGCGCATCTTTGATCAACGACGCCTCCGCCGCGCAACCAGCAGGCAGAATCAGTTGCCTAAAAGCATTGCGGCAATGAATCGCTACCGGCAACGCGCCGGGAATCGGCCGCAACTCACCGCCTAGCGATAACTCGCCGATGCATTCGTACTCGTGCAAGGCATCCTTGGGGATTTGCCCGGAGGCGGCCAGGATGCCTAATGCAATCGCCAAATCAAAGCGGCCGCCTTCCTTGGGTAAATCGGCGGGTGCCAGATTGATGGTAATGCGCTGGAACGGAAATTCGAAGTGCGAATTAATGATCGCCCCGCGCACCCTATCCTTGCTTTCTTTCACTGCGGTCTCGGGCAAGCCAACTATGTTTAGAGCCGGCAAGCCGCTACTGACATGCACTTCCACCGTCACTTGCGGGGCGTCTATGCCGGAGCGGCCCCGGCTGTAAACGACGGCCAGCGACATGGCTTTTTAGGCTTGCGGAATCCGTTGTTCCAGTTCGGCGACGCGCTTTTCCAGTTCTTCCAAACGGGCGCGAGTTTTCGCCAATACGGCTTTTTGCACTTCAAATTCTTCGCGGCTGACCAGATCCAGTTTGGACAGACCGCTTTGCAGCAAGGCGTGGACATTCTTTTCCACATCGTCTTTCAGATTGGTCAAACCGGGAGGGATTGCGCCGGCGATACGCTCGGCAAGATTGTCTATGGCTTTGGGATCAAACATGGTGGCTACTCTTGGTCTATGAATGAATTGGGAACGGGTAAATGGTCACGACATATTTTATCAGTATCCTCGCGATCCAAGGGTTGTTCGGTTAAGCCGCATTGATAGTGATGCTGTTCCACCGAAAAATAATGGCAGGAACGACACAAACCAAAACTCTTCGAGTCATTGACTTTTTGCAGCACGCCCAACGTGGTTTGCAGCGCCTGGCCTATGGTATCGAACTCCTGGCGGCTGACTTTGGATTCGGCCTGCTTAAAAACATCCAGCGGCTTTAACTCTTCGATCAACCGCTTGCCGGCCTCGGTCAGGCTCAGATGGACCACCCGGCCGTCCAAAATGGACGTGGTCTTATCCAGATAGTGCTTACGCTCCAAAATCTGAATAGTCTGGGACACCGTGCCTTTGGTCAAACCCAGATACTCGGCCACCGCCGCATGGGTGTTGCTGTATTTATTACACTTGGCCAGATACTCCAGCACCTGACCATGTACCGGTTGCAAACCGATTGCTGCGTATTTTTTGCGTTCTTCCGAACGTAGCAAGGCGCTGATCCGCTCGATCAGCTTGAATGTGTCTAGTTCATGCATTGGACCGATTCTACCACAGGCCCGCCAATTCCGAGCGTGGCGGCTGCCGGACGCAACTATCCGGCCACCGTCGCCAAAAAAAGCTACAGTCGATCCATGTTGTCGCTCCAGGACAAATTATCGTTTACGAAAAAACGATAGCCCGGCTGTGGGCCCGTAACCTTGTTCAGCACATACAGACTACGGCCGACGCCGCGACGGCGGTAGCCTTTTTTCTCTTTGCTTACCAACTGGTCGCGCCAGGTGCCGAAGTTGATGTAGGTAAAGTTTCGGCTTGGTGCGCCGTCCGCGGTGTGCTTGATATCCGCTTCGGTTTGCAGCGGGATATGGGTATGGCCTTCGCCGTGAAGCCGAAATCCTTGTTGCAGGAATAAATCCTGAAATGTCGGAAACACCTGCAAATTTTTGAAACTGGCACCGTCTTCTCGATACACCGAACTGGGTCCCAGCAAGTCAAGCAGTGTTTGTACTTGGTCATAAAGCCATAACACGCCGCGTACCAAGTGCAATTGCACCCGGAACATATGCAGCGGGCCGGTGACCATCAACCACACCCTGGCAACGCGAAACGCCAAGCGCCGCCAAGCCGGAGAGCTGCTCAGCGTGTAATCCCAGCTCAGCCACAGGCACAGGGTTTCGTATAACTCGTTCTCGATAATGTCCCGCAGTTCGTTACCGGTTTTTTTGTCACGGGTTTCTTGCAGAATCCGGGCAATTGCCGCCGAGGTGGGCCGGTACAAATCCAATTCGTCCAGAATGCGTTTGATACGGCTGACATTGGCTTGATCCGGGTCCTGATCGTTCAGCTTGAGTTTGCAACGGTAGATAAACGTGGACAGCGCACCGGCCGCAACCGTATCGCCGAAACAGGCCTCGATGAACGGTGCATAATGGAGTTGCTGCCAAACCTTAGCTCGCCAACCGTCGCCGGTACTCCAGCCCGGTAAATTGTTGCCGGGCGTAAATGCCAAGCTGTTTTCCCGATCCCGCCATTGGCCGTGGGTAATAAACACCCGCAACTCGGCATCGCCCCAATAAAACGGCAGCCACGGTACGCTGTTTCGGTCGGCAAAATGTTGTTCGTCATCGAAATACATCTTGCCAACCCACTGCCGATACTCGGCTGACAAATTCGCCAACTTAGGCCCCAAACACTCGTCGTAATACATCCGCAGGGTGACCGGATCGGTGAAAATTTCCTTATCGTGATTGCCCAGCAAGGTAATCACTTCCAGCCGGGTATTTTTCAGGTCGTCGGGAAGCCGTTTTAGATGATTGAAAAAGCCGTCCGCGTTGGTGGCGTGCAAGCTCACAATCTCGGCCATGATTTCACGCAGGCATAAGACAAATTCCGGTTTGTCGCGCTCCCACGGATAGACACCGTGCTTGGCCCACACCGCGCTTCGAATCATATCCACGACGTCGCCGTCCAGGATCAGCGTCAATTCGTCGACTTGCTGAGTTTTGCAAGTACTGGCGATGTCGGCGAAGAATTCCGCCCAGACAATTTCCTCGCTGCTTTGATTGCCGACCGTGTTATCGGTGAAATGCAGATCGCTGATGCTGATGCACAGCCGGTTCAGCCCGGCCGTTGGTCGAGTTCTGGTCGGTTGCAGCGTATCCAACGTTAGTTGTAAATCTTCTTGGGTACTTGTCATGACTGCATTCCTCAATTGCGATGTTTATTCAAAAATTCCACGAAACGCGGAAAGATGTCCTGCGCGGCATTTTTGCCCATGATCACGTCCGCATGCCCGTAATCCGGAATCACCGCCAGTTCATGGCGGCCGGGGACGATTTGCTCCAGGCGTTGGTGGCAAACGATATTGGAATTGCGGAACAAGGCATTGTCCTGGCCGGCGACGAACAGACACGGCGTGTCGATCTCGGCGGCATGCTGGAAATAATTGTCCGGCAAGCTGCGGTAGCGGGGTTCGTTGGGCTGGTATTTCACGGCGGTATTGTTGGCATTGACCATTTTCAACACGTGTCGGTAGTAATTGACGCTACAGCCGCCAAACAAATCACCGCAGCGGCGATGCGTCACATCCTGCAGATTTTCATGTTTGTACAACACAGGAAAGCCCCAGCCCCACATGAAACTGAGCATATGGCACTCCGGCGAGTCGCATTCGTGATGAAACGCCGAAATCGCCGTCGCCAGCAATTTACCCGCCCCCCAACCCGGCTCGCGCCGCCAATAAGGGTTCAGATAATCCACGCCCAAAATATAATCGGCGGCCAGCGGGCCCAGATATAGCTTGATCTTGGCCGGCAGCGGCACGCAAGGCGTCAGCGCCACGCCGTTGGCGATCAGGCTGCGCACGCCGGTCACCGCTTTGCCGAACAAACCCATGGTAAACGCCAACGCCCCAAAGCAGTGGCTGATGACATGAATGCGGGCGGAAGGGCCGACCGCCGCGCGCACGGTGGCGATGGCCGCCGGCATGTCGTATAGCGCCAGATCGTCAACATTGAAGTTGTGTCTATGCAGATTATAGGAATAGCGGTTACTGATCCGACCGTCCAGAGTCCAGACGTCGCCAAAACCGTGGTCCAGCAGATAACTGGTCAGATTGTAATGCTCCGGCATGATGAACATATCGCTGGCGGCGGTCAGGCCCGGCACCAGCACTACCACATCGTCGCTAACCGCACGCTTGAAGCGCAATAAGCTCAGGCCCAGCCGGTCGGCGGTCGTGAACTGATGGGTGCTGACCTCCGCATCCTTGACGCCTTCCAAGGTATACAGTGGGATTTCCCGCTCGAAGCTGCCCATCTTTGGCAACATGGATGGTTTGTAGACTTCCCACAACGCGCCTAAAAAGAAGCCGCCGAAACGTTCGATGGCGTGCAGACGGTCTTTCAATGTATCGCCGCTCGCTTTGATCGTCGTCAGCTGTTTGGCAAAGTCCATCACTTCGATATACAACAAACCGGTGGCGTAGACCTTGGCTTTGGCTTCCTTGTCAGCTTCCACATGGCCCTTGAACAAATTGGTGAACAAGGTGGTAGTGTCGGCCCACAGGTCCGGGCCGACGTTGTTTTGAATCTGTTTGCGACCGCTCAAGGTCATGGCCTGACCATTGGCATCGGTAAAAAACAGCCGGTAGAGCATTTGTTTGCGGTCGGCGTCAGCGCTGTCGACGAACAGATTGAACACACCTTTGTCGACGTTACGCCGGCCGCCGATCAAATCGCCTTCCACGTAGCCTATTGCCGCCGATTGGTGGGCATCGGATTCCAGAAACGTATCCAGATCGTCGCTCTGGATGGTCAGATGAAACATGAAGTAATGGTTATCTTCCTTGCCTTGCTTATAGCCGTCTTCGAAAGCGGTTTGGCCCAGGCTGAGATAGCCTTTCATTTCTTCGGTGAATTCGAATGAGGTTTTATTGGTCGTTGTCATGTCAGTAATTCCTGTGAATTGGGTTTACACGCCCAGACTGGCATCGGGTTTGATGCCGGTGATACCTTCGGCAATCCACTCCGCGGTCGCGGATATGGTGGCTACCGGGTTGGCGCCGACCGCGCTCGGCAAGATCGAGCCGTCTACCACATACAAGCCCTGATAACCGAAAGCTTGGCCGCGCTGCTCAGGATGGCCGCTGACCACGCCTTTGTCCGGCGAGTCGGCCAGAATGCAACCGCCCAAAGGATGTACAGTAACGTTGTGGCGAATCGGCAAGTCCCAAGTCGGCAGTGGGAAAAACCAATGGGATTTGACAAATTTTTTGAATCGCTCCCCGGTCGCAAGTATGGCTTGATACAAGCTCATGCTGGTCTCTTGCGGCCAGTCCAGATCGATACGGTCTGCCTGGTTGAGTGTCAGCGTGCCGTCGCCGTGATCCAGGCCCATGCACAGCATCACCACGGATTTTGAAGATAAATCATCCTTTAGCATCTCGTGTAGCGAGAACCCCAAAGTGCCGTTCCAGACGCCGTTGCTCACGTATTTCTTCAGCCACTCGATTAACGCTTTCACGGCGCGAAGCAGTTTGAGTAAAGTGCTGGTCGGGAAAACGCCTTCGATATACCAGGCCAGTGAAGCCGGATAAGAAGCGTCTTCCAGCACGAAGGCTTGCTGTCTGTTGAAGCGGTCGAACAGGTTGTAATCGGTGTATTGGGTGATTACCGGGCCGTAGTTGGGGTCGGCGTCTTTTTTGCCTTCAATCGCGAACGATAAAAAGTCGCCGTTGCCGGAGAACCAGCGTCCCAGTTGCTCGCTGAGTTTGGGCAGGCTGTGATGCACATCGCGGCAGCGCAGCAATAGCTCGTTGCTGCCGAAGGTGCCTGCCGACACCACGACGCGGCGGGTTTTCAGGCTTTCCAGCTTTCCCGTGGCAAAGTTTTGAAATTCAACCCGATAACCGAATTCGCCGCTGGCGGAGCTGGCGTCGTCGCCATGCTGATTGAGCGGGATGATATTTTCGGCTTGGCAGTCGGTAAATACCTGGCCGCCATGCTGGTGTTGGCCGGCGTGAATGTAGTTCAGATCCAGCGTGTTTTTCGAGTGAGTGTTACAGCCGATATCGCATTCTCCGCAATAGGTACACGAGGTTTGCGTGGCGCCGTAACGGTTTTTTTCCTGCAAACCGATGGGGATGGGTGCGTCCGAACCTTGGTAGTTGTAGTCGTTACCAAAGAACACGCAGATGTCGGCCAGTTTGCTGGTGCGATTATCGTGGGCGGCAAATTCTTGAAACAGTTCGGTGCGGACGATTTTTCTGCGGTCGTCAGTTTGCCAGGATGGCACCGGGCGAGCGCCCAAGACTTGTTTGGCAACTTGATAATACGGGGCCAGGGTGGCTTTATCCAGGCCGGTTGGCCAGCCCTGCTCGAAGACCTGTTCGGGCGGTTCGAGGAAGACGTTGGCGTAAATCAACGAGCCGCCGCCCAGGCCCGCCGAAATCACTGCATCCATTTTTTTGTAATTGCGGACGTCAAACAAGCCGCGCAGATTTTTGTTTTGAATGTGGCGTGGCCGGTCTATCGCCTCGCCTTCCACGCTCCAAAAACTGTCGGAAATTTGTTTGGGCGAGCGGGCGAAAGAGCCCATTGGATAATGCCTGCCGCGTTCCAACAGCAAGACTTTGGAACCCCACTTCTGCGCGAGCCGGCAAAAGCTGATGGAACCGCCGAAACCACTACCGATGACTATCGCTTCGTAATCGAAGTGCTGACTAGCCATTTACACCTCCTCAAGAATGATTTTTTATTATTATTGGCTCATTGCCCTGCTATCGGATGTTGAAGAAAAACGGTGTTGCCGGGTAAAGGCTATTGCTAAAACCCTGTACAGAACAATGTCTTACGGCAGCATGCGTAGACGCCGCCTGGGCAGTATAGCCTAGTTTTTGCCGTGATTCGATTAATGCGAGACGCGCTGCAGACAGAGCCGAGCAAGCCGTTAAACATTCCGTGTTTCAGGGGTAGGCAGGCTATACTGAAGGCCTCTTTTAGCGATAGGTGAGGAGCCGTTATGAAGAAAATATCCGTCAAAAATCCGGTAGTGGAGATCGACGGCGATGAAATGACCCGCATTATCTGGCATTTCATTAAAGACAAATTGATTCTGCCTTACCTGGATCTGCAAATCGATTATTACGATTTAGGCATCGAGCAGCGCGATGCTACCGACGACCAAGTTACCATCGATGCGGCCCACGCCATTCAAAAGCACGGCGTTGGCATCAAATGCGCGACCATCACCCCGGACGAAGCGCGGGTGGCAGAGTTTGGATTGAAAAAAATGTACAAATCACCAAACGGCACGATTCGTAACATCCTGGACGGCACCGTGTTCCGCGAACCGATCATTTGCAAAAACGTGCCGCGCTTGGTGCCGAATTGGACCCAGCCGATCTGCATCGGCCGGCATGCGTTTGGCGACCAGTACCGAGCCACCGATTTCGTCACCAAAGGCAAAGGCAAGCTAAAAATCAGCTTCATGCCGGACGACGGCGGCCCGGAGCAAAGTTTCGAGGTCTATCATTTCGAAGGCGACGGCGTCGCGTTGGCGATGTACAACACCGACGAGTCCATCGCTGGTTTCGCTCGCAGCTGTTTCAATGTGGCCTTGGATCGAGGCTGGCCGCTGTATCTTTCCACAAAAAACACCATCCTGAAAAAATACGACGGCCGCTTCAAAGACATTTTCGAAGAAATTTACCAAGCGGAATACAAAGCGTTATACGAGGCCAAAGGCATTGTCTACGAGCATAAGCTGATCGACGACATGGTGGCCTCGGCTTTGAAATGGAACGGCGCCTTCGTCTGGGCCTGCAAAAACTACGATGGCGATGTGCAATCCGACACGGTGGCCCAAGGTTTTGGTTCACTGGGTTTGATGACCTCCACCTTAGTCACGCCGGATGGCAAAACCATGGAAGCCGAAGCGGCGCATGGCACCGTCACCCGCCATTACCGGATGCACCAGCAAGGCAAAAAGACCTCCACCAATCCGATTGCTTCGATCTTTGCCTGGACGCGCGGTTTGGCGTTTCGCGGCAAACTGGACGGCAACGCCGAGTTGATCAACTTCTGCGAAACCTTGGAGAAAGTCTGCGTCGATACCGTCGAGGCCGGGCAAATGACCAAGGATTTGGCCTTGTGTATCTACGACGACGATTTGAACGACTCGCATTATTTAACGACCGAGGATTTTCTGGAGACCTTGCGAGCCAATCTGGAACGCAGCCTTTCGGCGTCATGAGGCTTTTGCCGTTCGCTGGGTTTTAGTTGCAATCCCAGCGAACTTTTAAGTTGCTTACTCGCTCACAGAACACTGAGAAATCATTGCTACAATCCAGGCTAAGTTAATCACTCAGCCCATAGGTACACAAACATCATGCGCTTATTATTGGTAGAAGATGACGCCATCCTTGGTGATGGTTTAAAAGCCGGCTTGACGCTGGAAGGTTATGCGGTGGATTGGTTAATCGACGGCGCCCAGGCCGACGAAGCGCTGAAACTGAACCACTATGATCTGGTGGTGTTGGACTTGAACTTGCCGCGCATGGACGGGATGAGCGTGTTGAAGAACCTGCGCCGACGTAAGGACAGCACTCCAGTTTTGGTATTGACCGCCCGCGAAGGCGTCGCCGAACGGGTGGCCGGCCTGGACAATGGCGCCGACGATTTTGTCACCAAACCGTTCGACCTAGCGGAAATTTGCGCGCGCTTACGCGCATTGGCCCGCCGCCACGATGGTCATAGCCTGCCAGTGATCGAACATAAAGGCGTTACCATCGATCCCGCCGCGCACCAGGTGTATTTCAACGGCAAGCCGGTTGATCTGGCGCAAAAAGAATTTGAAGTGCTGAGTTACCTAATGGGACATATCGGCCAAGTTATTTCCCGCGCCCGTCTGGAAGAGTCGCTCTACGCCTGGGGCTCGGAAGTGGAAAGCAATGCGGTGGAAGTACATATTCACCATCTGCGTAAAAAACTGGATAGCAACCTGATTCGGACCATCCGCGGGGTCGGTTACATCATCGACGAGAACTGATGGTCAAACATTTTCGTCTGGCGCCACGCTCCCTGAAAAAGCAGCTGCTACTGTCGCTCCTAACCTCGCTGTTGTTGGTTTGGGGCGTTACCGCCTACTTCAGTTACAAACAAACCCGCGACGAAGTCACCGAACTATTCAACGCTGAATTAGCTCAATCGGCACGGGTGGTACACGCCTTTGTCGAGAATATGGTCCGGCAACGTGCACTGACCAAACTCTGGGAGCGCGACAAAGCTCCAGAACTGTTCGACACGCCCATCCTCGGCCACAAATACGAACGCAAAATTGCCTTTCAATTACGCTCAGTGAAAGAGGGGCTAGTGTTACGCTCGGAAAGCGCGCCAGAATTTGCCTTGTCCTTGACGCGAAACGGCTACAGCGAAACCATGCTGGATGGTCAGCTTTGGCATGTATTTAGCTTGAGCACCGAAAACGGCAATTATGTGATTCATGTCGGTCAACGCGACGATATTCGCCGGGAATTGGTGGAAGGCATCGCCGGCCAGCAAGTGATTGGTTTTTTGATCGCATTGCCGATATTGGGCATGATGATCTGGTGGATCGTCAGCCGCACCTTGTCGCCAGTCAACCAGGTCAAGGAGCAATTGGCCAGCCGGGCAGCCGGCTTTCTGCAACCGCTGTCAGTGGATAATCTGCCGGACGAGGTATTGCCTGTTGTCACGCAAATCAATAGCTTGTTTGCGATGCTGGAACAGGCTTTTGCAAACGAGCGCAATTTTACCTCCGACGCTTCCCACGAACTGCGCACGCCATTGGCCGGTCTGTTGACGCAAATTCAAGTGGCGCAAAAAACCACCGATACCCAGATGCGCGATCAGGCTTTGCAAAAAGCCCAGCAAGCGGTATCGCGGATGACGCATACGGTGCAACAATTGCTGACCTTGTCGCGAGTGCAGCATCAGCAGGCCGGGATTGCCAAGCAGTCTGTTGATGTTAACGAAGCCTTGATAGAGGTGATTTCCGATTTGGATCACGCCGCCCGCGAGAAGCGTATCGATATTGAATTGCAAGGAGAGCCGGCTCTAGTGATCGTCGCCAATCCTCAGTTATTTCAAGTGTTGTTACGCAACTTGATCGATAACGCCATCAAATATTCGCCGATTGAAGGGCATATCAAAGTAGCTTGTCGCCGCGAAAACAAGCGCTTGCAGCTGACTGTGGACGACAGCGGCCCCGGTGTTGCCGACGACGATTATCAGCGTATCACGCAGCGCTTTTACCGTTGCGTGGAAACCGCCAATAGCGTTGAAGGCAGCGGCTTGGGTTTGTCCATCGTGCAGCGCATTGTGGCGTTACATGCGGCGGATATTGATTTTGCCAAGTCGGAGCTGGGTGGTTTGCAAGCACGGTTACACATGGATTTGGCCGGTTCTGCGCCTGTGAAATAGAGGCAAATTTATTCGAATCAACTGACGTCCAAGTCTATGCTTGCAGTTAAACGAATGCCGTTTTGAAGAGCCAGCAGATTATCTTGCGGTCTCGTAAGTCGGGTTAGCTCGATAGCGCGTAACCCGACATTTCAACTAATGCCAAATCGGTTGCCTTTAAACTTGCCTACGACGGCGGCTTAACGAGAACATACCGACTACACTACCAAATAACCAAATTGCAGCCGGCACTGGTACTGCGGCGGGTTGCAGAAATCCGCGAATTTCACCGCCGAGAAATGCCGACGTATGAATATTGAGATAGGCTTTGCCTGCCGCCGCGCCAGCCAGTAGGGCATTCATTGCGCTGCTGACGGTGCCGCCGTTATTGGTGATGAATGTCGCGTTATAGCTGCTAGCGAGGCTAAGATCGAACGTCTCGTCCATGCTGCCGGATTTTACGCCCAAAGGAAATCCAAAAAAGCTTGGCGTTTGACTAGCGACCCCGGCAGTCGCTACCCCCGCAACGGAAGTGCAGCAATGAATGTGAGCGGCGGTGGTATTGCCCTGCAACCCACTGAAAGAAAAATTAACCCGCATGGTGACCAAGTCCAGATCGAAAGTGACAGTACCGCTGCCAAAACCTAAAGAGCTATTGGGCGGCGCTTCGTTTGGCCCGGATAAAACGACGGCATAACTAAGTTCGTGAGCTGCCACGCCAACACTGGTTAAACATGCCGATAGTAACGCTAGTAACAACATAATGCTTTTCATGTAAATCTCCCTAAATACCAATGCAAAATTAAAAGATTTTGTGTGAAAAAACGTCTGCCAAATATTTCAGCCCGCTACCTTCCCCCGACAAGGCGATGGGATTGTTACTTGCTTTAATGGGTACGGTCAATCATACAATTTTTAAGTTTTTCAATGGCTAGCCATTAAACCAAGTGGGCTGGCAGCAATGCCGGGGTAGGGCAATTTGGCCTTCAAACGGCGGGCCGAAATTTGATCGACGCGGCTGCTATCCATTGGGCTCCTGCATTGCTCGAAGTTGCGGGTGTTTCCCGGTTCTGATTTGCGCGCCAATATGATCTAATCATCGCCTTTTTTGTCAGAGAGGCGTCATACCCATGCCGAACTTGAAGGCTATATACTTGAGCGTTGCCGTGCTCACCAGTTTGGCGTCGTTTGGTTGTGGCGAGCAAAAACTTGTTACGGCGAAGCTGGCTTTAGATCAAAGTGTTCTCAGTCCTATCGACGCCAAAACGCTAGGTTTACAAAATTTGGTCAGTTTCGATGTGTATGTCGACAGGCAGACCGTGCATGCCGCCTTCGTCGCGACACCAACCGGCAGTAAGCAACCTTATATAGGCTATCTGCATTCCGAAGATGGCGGCCTGCATTGGTCGCAGCCCAGCGCTTTGAGCGCGCAATTTAACCAGCCCGTTGAAGCGAAAATCGGCAACGATATACAAATTGCCGCAGCCGGCGACAAATTGTTGATCGTCTGGCAAACTACCGGCGAATTGCCCGGCATGGGGCCGTTATTCACGGTTTATTCGAATGATGCCGGCAAAACCTGGCAGCAAGGCGTCAAGCCGACCGGCAGCGATGCGGATCAGTCCCATCATGAATTGCTGGCAGATCAGGAAGGTCGTTTTCATGCTGTCTGGTTGGATGATAGGGACGAAAACGGTTATCAGGGGGTGCGGTATGCGCGCAGTAGCGATGTCGGTAAGAGTTGGGAATTGGCACAGACTATCGACGATTCCAGTTGCTCGTGCTGTTGGAACCGCATGATTCTGGGTGCAGACGGTAAATTGAATACGTTGTATCGGGATATGAAGCCGCGTGATATGGCGCTGGCACAAAGCTCCGATGGCTGCGCCAGTTGGCAACGCCTGAGTACGGTGGGCGAGTTCAACTGGATTTTCGACGGTTGTCCGCATAACGGTGGCGCCCTGGCGGTAGCCGGCGATGGTTCCTTGCATAGCCTGGTGTGGACCGGCGCGGACAATCAAGTTGGGCTTTATCATATGCAATCCATCGACAGTGGTAAAAGCTGGACGCCACCGCAACGCTTAGGCGAGGCCGGCGCGTTTCATGCGGATATTGCTTTCGGCGCCGGGCGCCTGGTTGCGGTGTGGGATGCACTCGGTCCTGACGGTTCTAAAGTATTCGTCTCGGAATCCGTTGATAATGGCGGGCATTGGTCGACAAGCAAGCAGCTATCGTCGGCCAGTGGCTCGGCGACCTTCCCGCGCATCGTCGCTACCTCGACCGGTTTGCTGGCGATGTGGTTAGAGCAAACGCCCACCGGCAAGCAATGGTCGGCGGCGGTTTTACAATGATTTTTATACTTTAAGAGGTGGTCATGCCCAAGTTAGACATAACAAAAATAATAAAACCCGGCTTGTTGGCGCTCGCGTTATTCAGCCCGGTCTCAGTATTTGCGCACGCGATTCTAGTGAAATCGCAACCCGCCAAGGACGAGACCGTCACCGAATCGCCCAAGCAAATCGATCTGTGGTTTAACGACGCAGTCCGCAGCGAATACAAAGCCCTGGCCGTCATCGACAGCACCGGCAAGCGGGTGGATAACCACGACGTCGCGCAAAGTCTGACCAATGGTGCCAATATCTACGCCACTGTGCCAACACTGGCGCCGGGCACCTACACTATTCGCTACCGCGTGGTTTCCGAGGACACTCACATAGTCACCGGTAAATTCGAATTTACCGTCAAACCCTAGTCTGCATTCTTCCATCGGTTTATTTCTATGAATATTCAGCGACTTCCCGTCTTTTTTATCGCCGGGCTCGTGGCCTGCGTGGTTTTACTCAGCGGTTGCGACAAACTTGGCTTCGGTACCAAACAATCTAATGCACTGGGCAATCGTCCGGATTTGGATTGCATCATCGCCAACGATTTTTACGCGGTGCACTTCAGCGCTTATCTGCAGCCGGATAAAAACGATAAAAATCCTGATCCTAAAGCGGCGTTCGTGCCGTTTTGCCAGAAAATCCCCAGAGCCGGCAAGATGTTTTTCACCGCCGATTTGATCGACCGCGATATTCGTGCGACGCCGATTGGCATTAAATTGGTGGAAGTGGAAAAAACCGGCCAGAAAGCGCCGGATGATGTGCGTGAAATTCGTACTGTCGCCGAAATCCCGTCCAAGCTGTATCCGAAAGGCGCGGTAGAAGCGCAAGCCGATGTGGATAAAACCGGCGATTATGTGCTGTATCTGTTGATCGGCGAAGCAATGGAAGACGATGATAAATTCCGCATTGCGCTGGAAGTGGGTGTCGATCCCAAGGGCGCCGATTTACCACTAGCGGCAATAGGTGGCGTGGTGGCCTTGGTGCTGCTGGTGCTGGGATTTTTGGTTTACCTGCACAAACGTAGAAAAGCCGCGCAAACCAATGGAAATGGGGAACAGCCCTAATGACGAGCGGATGGAAAATGCTTAGGTTGTTTGCCCGCTGGCAATGCTTGCTGCTGGTTTGTTTGCTGCTGCCATCGGGCTGGGCAGCGGCGCACGCCCCTGGCCTTAGCTCAATCGATGTGACTGTCAAATCCGACCAAGTTATCGTTAAATTGACCTTTGCCCTGCAAGACATCGAAGCCTTTGCGCCGATGGATAGCGACCTGGATGCGGAAGTCAGCGCCGCGGAGCGCGAAGCCGCCAAGCCGGACATTGCCAAAATGCTGGCTGCGCAGTTGCGGGTCAATATTGATGGCGCTGATGTGCAAGCCGTGGCCCCAGGGACTGTCGTTTACGATGAACAGAACAACGCCCATGTCGAATTTATTTTTCAATCTGTGCCGCACCAACAGTTACAGGTGCAATCCAAGTTATTGGCCTGGCTACCTGACGGGCATCAGCAGTATGTCACGGTGCGCGACGCCGCCGGTAAAACGCTAAGCGAGAAAATGCTAAGCAGGGCCGACGACCAGTTGCAATGGGCATTGTCTCCTGCCGATCAATCCGTGGCGCAAAACGATTCCCGATTTTCCGCGTTTGCCGATTTTTTGAAGCTGGGCATCGAGCACATCCTCACCGGTTACGACCACCTGTTATTCTTGTTTGCCTTGCTGGCAGTCACGCATAGTTTCTGGCCGGCGATCAAGATCGTCACCTTCTTTACCATCGCCCATTCCATCACCTTGGCGTGTGCAGGGCTGAACATCATTGAGCTACCCAGCAGCTTCGTCGAACCTGTTATTGCGTTGACCATTATTTATGTGGCCGTGGAAAACATTATGCGCGGCGACCACCCCAAGGGCCGGCAATGGCTGACCTTCGGCTTTGGCTTGATCCATGGCTTTGGCTTTGCCAGTGTGCTGCGGGAAATGAATATTTCCAGCGGCGACACCGGCATCTTGTTGCCCTTGCTGTCGTTTAACTTAGGCATAGAAACCGGCCAAATCGCGGTGGCGTCGGTGGTGTTGCCTATCATCTGGTGGCTAAACAACAAGCCTGCATTTGCCGAGAAATTCTTGAAAGGTTGTTCCGCCATGGTAGCCTTGATGGGGGCTTATTGGCTGTTGGAGCGGACGGTTTTGTAAACCGCCCTTGAGGGGGGGGTGCCTAGCATCAGAAGAGGCAAACACCGAGTTGCCCCAGAATTTTAGCGATTCCGGGACGTCTTGAATAGCCAAGACCATTGACGTCTGCAAAGACGCCTGCGCCCTCAACTGTGACAGCGCAGGCAACGGGTTTCGCATTGCGCTACCCATCCTCGAAATTTGCCATCCCAGTCCCTTAGGCCGGGTAGCGCAACGCGAAATCCATCAATCAGGCCTTCGTTTTTCGTTAAATTGTAAACAATCCTGATCTAAAGCTGTGTTTATTCGCTATTTGCAATAGAATACAAACCATCCCCTTTTCAACAGCTAGCTCTCCGGAGAATTTGACATGACTGATAAAAAAGTGACGTTAAAACAGGATGACCAGGACCGCGTTATCGAATTACCGGTCACGCCAGGCACCATGGGCCCGTCCGTCATCGATATTCGTTCCTTGTATGCGCAGACCGGCCATTTTACTTACGATCCCGGTTTCACCTCCACCGCCAGCTGCACTTCAAAAATCACATTTATAGACGGCGACGCCGGCGTGCTGTTGTATCGGGGCTACCCCATCGAACAACTGGCGGAAAAATGCGATTTTCTGGAAGTCTGTTATCTACTGCTGAACGGCGACCTGCCCAACGGCTCGGAAATGAAAGGCTTCGTCACCACCATCAGCCAGCATGTCATGGTACACGAACAGCTGATTAAATTTTACAGCGGATTCCGCCGCGACGCGCATCCGATGGCGGTATTGGTGGGTGTAGTCGGCGCGCTGTCGGCGTTTTATCACGAAGTAATGGACATCACCTGCAAGGAAGACCGCTATATTTCGGCCATCCGCCTGATCGCCAAAATGCCGACCATGGTGGCGATGTGCTACAAATACAGCATCGGCATGCCGTTTATCTACCCCAAACGCAAGTTGGGCTACGCCGAAAACTTCATGCGCATGATGCACGGCGACGCCGGCGAAGACTATCTGGCCAACCCGGTTTTGGTTAGAGCGCTGGATAGAATCCTGATCCTGCACGCCGATCACGAACAAAATGCTTCCACGTCCACCGTACGTCTGGCCGGCTCCAGCGGCGCAAACCCTTATGCTTGCGTGGCGGCCGGCATCGCCTGTCTGTGGGGCGCAGCACACGGCGGCGCTAACGAGGCGGTGTTGAACATGTTGGAAGAAATCGGCGACGTGTCGAAAATCGGCGAATATGTCGCCCGAGCCAAGGACAAAAACGATCCGTTCCGCCTGATGGGTTTTGGCCACCGGGTTTACAAAAACTACGACCCGCGCGCCAAACTGATGCGGCAAACCTGCCACGAAGTGCTGGACGAATTGAATCTGAACGACGACCGCCTGTTCAAACTGGCGATGGAACTGGAACGGATTGCGTTGGAAGACCCGTACTTCGTCGAGAAAAAACTCTACCCCAACGTGGACTTTTATTCCGGCATCGTTTTAAGAGCGCTGGGCATCCCCACCGAAATGTTCACTGCGATCTTCGCGCTGGCCCGTTCAGTGGGTTGGATAGCGCAATGGGACGAAATGATCTCCGACCCTGAATTGAAAATCGGCCGGCCGCGGCAGTTATATAAAGGTGTGACGACTAGGGACGTGAAATCGATTTCTAATCGGTGATAAAACAAATAGTTAAGTCCCCTATCCTTCTGGACAACTGCACCTAACTTAAAGACGGGCAGCCCCTTCTCCCTCAGTACCCACTGGGCATAAAGGAGAAGGCTGGGATGAGGGGATCAATAAAGTTCTTTGCCTTATTTATTCTCCTCACCCCAACCCTCTCCAGCAGGAGAGGGGGCTTAACTAAACGGTATTAACTCTAGCTCTCTCCCTTAGTAAGGGGGATTTTTTGGAGGTTATTTAGCGCATTGGTTGATGACCTTCAAGAAGTAACCGCCGAGCGCTTCAACACTCTAATCTGCAAAAAATCCCAGGCAAAACGTAGTAGAAACACCGGGTTGGTGGAAAAATAACGCTTAACCAGCCGCCTATCCTTAGCCATCCGATAGCACCATTCCAAACCGCTTTTCTGCATCCATAGCGGTGCCCGCTTGATGTGTCCCGAGTGAAAATCAAACGCCGCGCCAACGCCCAATTGCACCGGCACATGCACTCTATCCAGATGCGCCGCAATCCATTTTTCCTGTTTGGGCGCGCCTAAGCCGACCCAAAGAAAATCCGGCTTGGCGGCGTTGATCAAATCCACCAATTGTTGATCTTCCTCGTCAGACAAAGGCCGAAACAGCGGGGAATGCCAACCTACAAGCTCGGCTTGTGGATAGCGCTTGCGGATGTTGGTAACCAAGTCCGCCAAGACCTCATCTTTACCGCCTAGAAAAAAATGCCGCCAACCTAATTGCTGCCCATGATCCAGGCATTTCAACATCAAATCCGGACCGCAAACCCGCGTCTTAATCTCCGCTTGATGCACCAGTTTAGCAAACCACACCAGGGGCAAGCCATCCTTGGTAGATAAGGTTTTGTTGGAAATATCGCGCAACTCTCTATCGGTTAGACAGGCCACCGTGGTATGCACATTGGCGATACAGACCTGATGAGATTGACCAATACCAATCCACTCCTAAAATTGCTTTGACGTAAGCTCGTAATCCAGAATAGGGACGCGTATTCCGAAAATACCTACTGACTTGATTGACTGCATTCCGTGCTCCATCGGGCGGTTAATTGAAAATTGATGCTTTTAATTTTGTCACCCTAGCATCGCTATATTTGCCCCCGGAGTCAATTCAAAGCAGTCCAATTCGACTAAATCAAAGCGATACCAACAGGGCAACGCTGGGAGTAGTTGCCGAGAGGGTTGGGGTGAGAAGAAATAAACCGAGTGGATTGCTACGCTCACTCCCTATCCCCCGGGCAATGCTGTTAAGTCAAGGTGCTTCCCCCTTTGAAAAAGTACCCGCAGGGCATGAAGGGGATCGAGGGGGATTTATTCAGAAAATCTCCCCTGCCCCCTCTATTTCAAAGAGGGGAAATAACAAGACTAAAGCTTAACGACAGTCCCTCCGCATCCACCCTCTCCTCCCACGAGGAGAGGGCCTTTTAAAAGCCGCCTATTAGTTTGAGGAACGCTGCCATAGCTAAAGCGCTCCGAAAACCAACGCGGTCAGGGCGCACAATTAACCACCAACTCATCACTATATTGACCAACCTCGGCGTCTTTTAAGATATAAACCGCTGTATAGCGGCGCAATTCCGGCTTGCCGGCAACCAGTAAAGGTCGGTTATCGACATAAGGCGGTATCGTATCCCTTGCCAAAAATACAAACTCCGACTCACCCTCGCGCTGACAATAGATGTTGATACCGTCACTCTTAGATTTAACAAAATTCAGCACCACCACACCACCCGTCTGATCTACCCCGGTCAAGACCGGCTTGGCTTCGGAAAGCTTGGTCGTATCTTCCGAGCCGATGATACCGAGCAAATTACCCAAAGCATCGGAATAAGCCGGATGCGCCTTGATGCGTCTGACTAAGGCTCTCACTCGGCTTTCGATATTATTGCGACTGGCAGTTTTAGCCGCCGTGGCATGCCTTGCTGCCGCTGAAGCGGCATTTACTTCGCCAATCTTGGTATGTAATTCCTGATTATCGCTATCGACACTGGCAATATCCTCGGCGGATAAACCAAATTCAGCCTGACGCGCGGCGAGATTGACCTTAAAACGATCATGCCAAATCAATAAATCGCTATCTGGATGTGGAAAGTAATCGGATTTAGCCATTTTGAATTCTCCTTATTGTTACTAGCTGGAACCTCAAAAAAAATCTCCCTTCTCCCTCCGTACCCGCAGGGCATAAAGGAGTATGTTTTTATTATGCATTTAAAATCAATCAGTTATATACTTTACCCAAGCCTTCTTCAGGAGGGAGAGAGGATTTATAGAGGTTTCCAAAATACAATACCGCACAGTTATCGGCGCGGCAGACTCCACCGTAGAACCAACCGCATTAGACGGCAAAACCCTAACGGCTTAATTAATTCTATATACATTTTAAGAAGCTCTACAAGCCGCTGGTGGTGCGGCTAAATGTCGCGTCCGCAACCACGACTAACTCATGGTTGCCGACAAACCAATTGGCGGCAACCACAGAAGGTTCATTGGCGCCCACAAAACTTCTGGTGGTACCCACAAAAGGCTAAGCGGCGCCGACAAAGTTCTTGGCGGTAACTCCAGACGCTTCATCGGTACCGACCAAGCGCCCGACGTTGCCAATCAAGGCCTGTAGCGTGCCTACGAGTTATCTATGAATGCTCACACATCGTCCAGAACAGCCTATGAAGCAGGCTTAGGCACACCATTAAGATTTAATTAAAATAAAAAAATGGCTTGGTTATCAAGCCATTATGTTTTAGGCTGTACCTAGCCTCCAATATCATCCGCTTATAATTCGACACTCTTGGCCAGGCTGGAACAGTTAGCTTGATGCACGCATCAACAACGCCACTCTCGCCAAACCTGACGAATTTACTCATTGGTGGCACATAGCTACAGGGAACCTTTAAAAATTAAAAAATCTCCTTCCCACTCCGGGAGAAGGTTGGGATGAGGGAATTAAATATGAAATATGTTCATCCCTCGCCCTCTCCTTTATGCCTTGCGGTTACGTAGGAAAAGGGATTTTTAGAGGCTGCCGAATAAGCTTGGATGGGCACATAAAAAGCCATTGTCGACACATGCAATCGAGATAGGCTGTTACCAACACATTTCAACAGTATGTCAGAACCGCGCGCTTTAGTTCAGATGCTAGCCAAGCGCACCAATTTGGCTCGTCAATATTTATTACACTCTGACTGAAGTTGAAAAAGCGGTATTCGTGAGGTTACGTATTTCGTTATTGAAAAGAGCTGCTAGTATTGATTCCGTGTTGGCGATGCAAGTTGAATGGACTAGCCCGCAGTTGACCCAATTCTGAAACAATTCCAAAGTATCTTCGTAACCAAGGACCGGAACACTACCCCTCAAATATTAACTGAATTAGCTGACTGTATTCCGTGGTCTGTCAGGCTATTGGAGCATGAGTTAATAAAAGGAGAAAACTATGTTTATTAAACTTGTCATAACTCTAACCTTCGCAACGCTCTGCTCCGCAGCGGCGGCAAAGGATTACTACGTATCGCCCTCGGGCAGCGACAGCCTGAATGGCCTGTCCCCCAGCATCAATTTCTGGACCAAAACCGGCCCTTTCAAAACGCTAACTCGCGCCCGAAACGCTATTCGGCAATTAAAAGCTGCGGGGAAATTCAATGAAGCTATCACGGTCCATGTCGGGAGGGGGACTTACCAACTACAAGCTCCACTAGAGTTGAACGATAATGACTCTGGATTTCTTGGGCAGGAAATTACATGGCAAGGTGAAAAAGGCGCAACATTCATTACTGGCGCAATCAATCTTAATTGCCAACCATTCGACCCCCAAACGCCAAGAAAAATATTGAGCTGCTCAGTAAACAATGATGCTTTAGCGAATATCAAGTCTGAAAGTCTAAAGCGTCTAGCAGGTAACGCACCCGTGTTCGAACTGTTTGTAGACGGAATCAAAATGCAGCTAGCCCGTTGGCCTGATTCTGATTGGGCCCATATAAGACTACCCTTGACAGACAACACAAGCTTTACCGTGTTTGAAAAACTGCCTCTATTTACCGGCGATTTGAGTAATGCCCAAATACATACCTTACCTGGCAGCGATTATTATGACCAATATATTGGTGTCTCCCAAATTAACTTTGCGAATAATCAAATAGATTTAGCCTCTGAAACAACTCAAAAAATCTCCAGCGGTCGATTATTTTACCTGGAAAATTTTCAATCTGCTCTCAACACCCCTAAAGAATGGTTTTACGATATAGCAAATTCCCAGATTAAATTTATAGCACCTGAAGCTAGTCTTGCTAAGCAAGTATTAATCTCTTCTATACCTACACTATTAAAAATATATTCAGCAAATTATCTCAACTTCAGAAATATAACTTTTCAACATAGTACAAGTACAGCCATTACGCTGACCTATGCAGAAAACGTAGTGTTTGATAACCTTGAAATAAGAAATGTCGGGGGCAAAGCTATCGAAGGCTATGCCACTAACAATATCACTGTCACCAATAACCATTTGCATGATGCAGGTCGAGGTGGCGTTCTACTCTATGGCGGTGATAGACCAACCTTGCAAGCATCCGGAAATCTAATTCACAATAACATTTTTCACGATTACGACACAGTGCTATACAACTACGCACCAGCCATCGAAATAGGCGGTGTAGCAGCAACTGTTTCTCATAACCTCGTCAAAAACGCTTTTGGTAATGGAATTGTAATGGCCGGAAATGATCATCTGGTAGAAAAAAACGAAATCACTAATATCTGTCAAAAAAGCGGCGACTGCGGATCAATATATGCATCAGGAAGAGACTTGACATATCGAGGCAGCATAATTCGCTATAATTATGTTCACGACGTTACCGGATATATGCTCAATGGCGTCACTCTCAATATAGCCAACAATATCATTCAATATATGAATGAAGGCGCTCGAGGTATTTATCTTGATGACGCCGTCAGCGGCCAAACGGTATATGGGAATATTCTTGTCAACTCTGGCTATATAGATATTCAACTAGGTGGTGGGCGCGATAACCGAATCGAAAACAATGTCATTAAAACCAATAAATATGCCATTTTAGTGGACCAAAGAGGGGCGTATTTTGCTTGGTCTGCTCTAAAAAACAGCTTATCGACAATGCCAATTAACACCGCTATTTGGCGAGAGAAATATCCAAAGCTAGGTGCACCGATAAATAATGAAAAATGGGCGGAAGGAAATAGCATTCAGCACAATATTGTAATTTCAGGCAAAGCTGATGGTAGATCTCTGCAATATACTTTGCCAAAAGCAACCAATACCATAGGAAGCAACCTAGTCTGGCATACTGCCCGTAACTTCAAAGTGGACTACAAAATTTTAGATGCCGCAACGGCAAAAGGGGCCGCACTATGGACAGATTGGATAAATCAGGGTATAGAATGGGGAAGCTTGTATGTTGATCCTTGCCTGGATATTTCGGGTAGCACAATTAATTTTACCTGTACAGAGTCCCCTGTATCGAAAATTGGTTTTAAACCGATTCCAATAGATATAGGACTGTTACAATAAGCTTTACATGTTGTTGCCGCCTTTTTCGACATCCAGAACTAGCGGCAACAACTTTCGAAAAATTAAAAAATCAATGTTATAAACCATCGAAAACGTCTGGCCCGATTCTCTCCGCTAAATACATCGCTCCTTCTTTTGTCAAATGCCCATAATCAAATTGAACAGGAACTCCACTATCTGACCAAAGCTTCCATTTCGGCGTACTCATAAGGTTATATACGGATATATATTTAACATTTCTAGGGAACTGAAGCTGAAGAAAAACATCGTCCGTTAATTTTTGCTCAGATCGCCTATGTTTCATTGCGATCTGATCTTCATCCGACTTTTCAGCTACAGCCCGAGCCAAAATACGCGGTAAAGACTGATCGTATTCTTCTATCGGACCTAGGATTAAAACGGTACTGGTCAGTTGGCTTAGCTCAAGAGCAGTCGACTCAACAGACGATGCATCTGAAGCCTTCCAACGTCCTGATAAAACCACAGCATCAACTTGATTTTTGCGGAGAAAATCCCTAAAGATGTAATTATTCAACTCAGTGCAATGCTTTTCGCCGCTTGAATCTATGGTTGGCAAGCATCCAGAAGCCGTCGCCTGAAGAAAATTTATCTGTGAATACTCAGCCTGAAAACCTGACCAAAGATGTGCGGCATGACTGTCGCCAAAAATAAGGATGTTCTTTTTATTTGTTGAAAACTTCAGACATTCTTCAGCGTGGTAGAGCGAAAATGAATTGTATTGCGAAGTCAAGAAACATGTCCCCGCTCGCATATTTTTATCTACATCGTAATCTTCATACGCTAATATTTTATCGACTCTATCAGGCAACTGCCAATATTGAGCGCTGATACCCCCTAGCGAAATTGCCAATGCAGCTGTTGCTATCATTACCCCCGCCGAAGCTTTAAGCGTAGTTTTAACACTTAAACGACTACCTGGTTTGCGAAAAGGACGTTCAATAAACCACCAAGAAAAGGTTGCTATAAGAACACAAATAATGACCAGCGAAAGCTTTTCAACAGCACCTTTCGGCTGGTGATACAGCCGAGTGAAAACCAACAACGGCCAATGCCAGAGATACAAGGAATAGGAAATCAAACCAACAAAGCGAGTTAGGCCCAATCCAAGCATTTTAGAAACAACAGTATTGTGAAGCCCACCAGCGTAAATAATTGCAACAGCGCCTGCGCAAGGAGCAAGCGCGGCGAGTCCAGGAAATGGAGTATTTTTCGAGTAAAAATAAATACTGGCCAAGATTAAAAGCAGTCCAAAGCTAGCTATAATCTCAAGCTGCCAATGCTTTTTAAGCTTAGGCAATGCATCTAGCGCCAGAAGAGAGCCCATCAATAGCTCCCACGCACGAAACTGAACTAAGTAAAACGCAGCTGTAGGCTCTAAATGCACTTGAATGACAGAGGCAGCAAAACTAAGTATTGCAACGATAGATAAGGCCGCGACACGGCGCGAACTTGATTGTGATCGCAAAGCGAACACGAGCACTGGGAATAAAAGGTAAAACTGCTCCTCTACAGAAAGTGACCAAGTGTGTAGGACGGGATTGAGTTCCATCTTTTGGTCAAAATAACTACTGGTGGCATAAAATAGGATATTTGATATAAAAAATATCGATGATGCAATGCTTTTCCCAATATCCTGAACTTCCGTTGGAAAGTTCATAAAAAAAGATGCTATAAGACAAGCGAAAAACACAAAGAATAAAGCTGGAAAAATACGCCTAACGCGCCGATAATAAAAGTAAGCAACCGAATATTTTTGATTAGTTATATCCGAATAAATGATTGACGTAATTAAATAGCCTGATATTACAAAGAAAATATCTACACCAACATAACCCCCACCAAAATACCTTCCAATAGAATAATGAAAAAATACGACTGAAATAACAGCTATAGCTCTAAGACCATCAATATCCGCTCTATACTTCATAAAGAATCCCTATTTTTAACTTGGATGAGAATAACTCCGCTGAATACTAATATGACAAAAGATATTCAGACATTCAACGAATTATACTCGGATAGCTTACTAACCAACCTACTTAGAATTTGGTCTTTTTTAAGATTATCTAGTGCGAATTGATGTGCTACTTTATTGTATTTACGAGAATTATTTTCCGGTAAATTAAAGAGCATGTCACGAAGTGTTACCGCAAGTACATCAGCATTTTCAGGTTCTATGCACCGGGCAATTCCGGGATATTTTTGACAAAGCAAGCCCAACTCAGTATTGGCGTCGGCAGTAATCACACACTCACCACCAACCGCTAAAATTGCGGTCAATTTCGAAGGCAACACAGCATCGGCTGCTCCCCGTTTTTGAACAACTAAATGAATGTTTCCTAATGCCATTAATGACGGCAAATCTTCATAAGCTTGTAAAGGGTAAAACTCTAAATTTTTCAACTGCTTTTGCTTGGCCAATTGCATTAGCTCCAACTGCGCTGCCCCAGTGCCGACCATGATAAACAATAAATCAGGCTCACTCTTCAATATTTCAGCAGCTTGTAAAACAATTTCTAGACCTTGCTTTTTACCCATATTGCCTGAATAAAGTACAACTCTTGTTTTAGCAGAAATCCCCCAACGCTCCCTAAATTGACTAGCATCGGAATTTGGCCTGAGAAAATCAGTGTCAACCCAGTTTGGGAAATAAAACAAATTATCGGACCGACCTGTTTTTATCGCGGCATTTTTCAACATGCTGTACGAAATACTAGAAACAATATCAAAACCGCGCATAAGCCAACCTTCAAAAGCCTTAGCCATTCTGACCGCGAAACCGGCTTTGCCCATGCCCAAGCCTATCATCGCATCCATTTCAAAGTCCTGTATATGCAACATAGACCGACTACCACCTAACTTACAAAAAACTAATGCAGCCGGTGCGCAGAAAAATGTGGGCTCTAAACAAATTACCGCGTCGGGCTTCCAAAACAATTGCCCGAATAGAACAGGTAAGCTTGAAACGGCGAAACTCAGTAGATGCAATAAACGAGAGACTGTCGAAGGTTGATTGGGAACAAATAGTGGACAACGATAAACAGTCACTCCACCTCGAGACTCCGCTTGGTACTGCCAACTTGAGTAGTCCTGTCTAACCGCCCACTCCGGATAATAGGGCGGAGCACAGATAACCCGAACATCATGTTTTTGTTCTGCCAGCCATTCGCACATTTCCCCTGAGTACTTACCTATACCGGTTAACTCAGGCAAATAATTTATTCCATATAGCAATATCTTCATTATTTTGATCGTCGAATCGGTGGGGTACTTGGCTATCGTTTAAAATATTTAAAAAATAATTGAATATATATCTAAGATATTAAACTAAATGAAAACCGAAAAATAGCTTGTCTAGCGGCGTTTCCTTGCTAAGGAACCTCTGATTAAATCGTTATCTCGATTTTAGGCGCCAATTAAATCAATGGCTTGCGTATCTATTTTTCTTGAAAAACTGCATTAATCAGAGGTTCCCTAAGAGAACATGTAAAGGCGCAAGCTATTAAATAGGAAAATAAAAAACAATTACATTCAATACCCAACTAGAGTTTATTGAAGTTTTAACCCAGTCAATTTTTCTAGACACGCAATTTTCTGATTATTAGATGTAGTGCCTTTCATTGAAATTTCAGCTTCAAGACACTTTAGATCAACCAAGCATCGATACCACAATCCTTGCATAAAATGATAAGCAAAACCTTCCTTGCCATCAAAAACACCAAACCTTAAAAAGTATCTATAAAGAAAATACAATATAGGCCTGACAAATAAAGGCAGATTATTATAAATAATGTCCTTAATAAACCGTTTCAACTTCGCCTGACCCGCATCAGAAATTTCAATAGACTTGTCTTGAGAAAATAATTTATATTTCTGATTAATGATGTCAATCATTTCTCGGCTGGCATAATTATTATGCTTAGCGATAAACCAACCAATAGTATTCAGATTATCGTCTACAAAGTCGCCGTCTAAAATAATTGATTTCCCAGAGTCTAGGACTATATGCTCGTCCATCCAACGATTTTCGATATGAGCTTTTTTATTCCTCCAGATACGCAACAAAACAAGAGGATATCGATCTCCATATTTAATCCACCGTCCCAAGAAATGATGTTTACGTTTTAAACAAATTCCACTAATTTCACTGGGTAGACAAGGGAGCTTTTCAGTAATTTCCGCAACCAAATCTGGCTCCAAATATTCGTCAGCATCCATCCTCATGACCCATTCAGTATTAATGGGGAAATTATCTAATCCCCATTGAAATTGATCGGCATAATTCTTCCAAGGGCGCTGAACAACAACAGCCCCCAAAGACTCTGCTATGGATAACGTATTATCGGTAGAGAAGGAATCTACAATAAAAACCTGACTAACAATTGGTAACAAATTCGTTATACAACGCTCAATATGCAGTTCTTCGTTATGCGTTAGTATAATCACTGATATATCAATCACAACCGATTACTCCTTATCGTTAAATAACAGACTCTACATATTTTTCAAGCAACAGAGTAATATTCTGCAGTCCTCTATGTCTTTGCTGGGATAACAACCCATCCTCAAACTTACTGTAATTGCTTTGTATGTTTAGGAGTATGGATTCTATCTCCGTAGTATCTGAAAATGAAATCCCGGCTAGGCCAAGGCGATTTATCTGTTCTTTTAAAACGGGATAGTCCGGGCAAACAACGACCGTGTTTGCCGCAATAGCATCGCAAATCACGCCGCTGCTCCTATAATAGTAGGCAGCCTTGTCATAATTTAAAACAATGACATCTGCCAAGGAAAATGCCAATTCATAGTTAGAGGGGTCGACGGTATTAATAGTCTTTGCCCCGCGCCGCCCCCATTCCTCAAGCAGCGATTCGTCTGTGGAGCCCAGCAATATAGCCATTCCATTCTTCTGACAAATTTCGTGTAATATCTCCAGTACGTCACTAACCTTTTTTTCCTTCCTGTTATCACCAATAATCCCTACCGTAAAATTGTTATCACGCGTACTTTTAAGGCATGGCTTCAGTATGGGAATAGGCAATATTAAAAAACAACTATTTAATAGATCAACGTTCAATTCAACAAGCCCGGCATCAGCTTCCAAAAACAATGGACGCATGCCTAACTTAAATAATAGTTTTAAAAAGATAGCTTCCAGTTTACTGGCATGGGCCCTTTGCAAATTGTGATTTATAATAAATAATATCTTTTTTCTAAGCCAAAAACAAAGTGGCCACGACAATGCCAAAGGCACATTTAAAAACTCTCTAACAATTATCAAATCCTTGCTGCGATTCTTAAATAATTTCCACGAAAATACCAAGTGAGCAAATATATATTCTATTTTCTTCAAAGCAGTATCTTTTGGAATGGTCACTCTAAAGTATTCCGAAATAGGGTGCATATTTAACTCTAAGAAAACAATATCATACCTGCTGGACATTGCAGCATCGCCAATTGGATTTAGGCAAGCATGAATATTGCTTTTCATAACTTTTAACCGCGCCCCGGAATTTTTAGAGACGCCCGAACGATCATTCATTTAACCTGCTCCCTTTAAGAATCAATCGCAAAGACCTAATATTACTTGACGCCTTGAGCGAATACAGCCATTAAACTATCTACTGCTGCATTGATTTCAAAATGTGTCATAAAACATTGCTTGGCATTTTCTCTGATTTGGCTTTTAGCCGATTCATCCATCTGTATCCACCGTTCAATTAAATCACTACATCCGCCAATAGTATCATCAGCTACCAAGCCCGCTACGTTCTGTTCAACCTCTTGCCAGATATTTACTTTATCGCTGATCAAAACTGGTAAGGAACAAGACAACGCTTCGGCAACAACAATCCCAAAATTCTCCGCATGCGAAGGCAAGATAAAAGCATCAGCAGTGAGATAAGCTCCCCATTTCATATCTCCCCCTAACATACCAGTCCACGTAATTTTGTCAGCAACACCTCGGCTGACGGCTAATGCGTGCAACTCTTTCTGCCAACCTATTTGGTCTGGCCCGGCGATAACTAATTCCAGATCCGACTCATACGGCTTATTTTTTGCAAATGCTTCAATCAGAAGATCAATACCTTTTTTTGGATGAATCCGACTTAAAAACAATAGAAAACGCTTTCCTCGCAAATTAGGAAAGCTATTTAAAAATAAGCTCCTCTGTTCATCTGCGATACCGATATGGCCTGCGGTGCCATAATTAACCACGTGCTCGTTACAACGATATGGCCAAAAAGACTGGCGCGCCAAGACTTTTTCTTCTTCACAAGTAAACAGCACTTTTTTCGCATCGCGGATAACCGGATACTCTCCCCAGAACCAATATAAACATTTTTTTAAATGCTTAAGAGGGTATTGTTTCTTAAACCATGGATCTAATGCGCCATGGGTAAATACATAATAAGGAGCATTGACAGATTTGAGCGCCGCATGGGCAGCAAAACTATGATATTGCCATAAGTTATGGATTACTATCGCGTCGTATTGATTGTAATTAGCCAATAACCAGGGCTTAAATTTCCGCGAATATGCGTACTTGCTAAAAATTGGACCAAGAGCGTGAACACGTAAAGGAAACTCCTTTACGTGCGTTGCATTCTCCTCATCGAAACATGCAACTTCAGTAGTATGTCCTTTAGCCATAGCGATCTTCGCCTGCTGTTTAAGTCCTTCAATAGGACCGCCTGACTCCGGATTTACTGTAGTAATAATACGCAAGATCTTCATTGTTTGAATTGGCTATTTATGTCTATTTGAATTTTAATGAAGCTGGTGATAAGTTGCCAGTTTGACTAGAGAAAGCAAAGGGCACTAATTTAATTTAGCAAGGCTAGAAATGATTGTGTTACTAAAGCCTTGTACCGTATATCTTTCAGAAATAAATTTCGCAGCCATATCAATTGCAAGCATTTTTTCCGCGAACAATCGGTCTGCTTCTGATAGTTGTTGTTTTAGCGACTCGACAGACCCATCAAAAAATACTAAGGCAGACTCAATAATATCCGACTCTTTAGGTAATCGAGTGGTTAAAACCAATCGCCTAGTATACAGATACTCATAGACCTTAAAGGGAAATATTCCGTTACCCATTTCCTCTATGGGTTTGTGTGGATTCACTAAAACATCACATTTTTCCATTAATTGATACAGTTCATTCTCAGGAACGTTGTAGCCAAACAGTAGCTTATCAGGATTACTATTGGCTAACTTAAAAAACTGTTCCGCTAAGCCACCACTGCCTGTAACAATTACTTGCCACCCATCAGGTAAGTCTGTTAATAATTCAAGGACAATATCGGCTCCTTTCTCGGTATTTAGCCCACCAAAATACCCTACCGTCCGTGTTGCCCTGGAAAATGCTACGTCAAAATGTTGACTAGCCAATTGTTGGCCGATTATAGAGGGAAATAAAACCTTTTCTGCGGGTATGTATTTAAAGTTATCGGCAATAATATTATTTACACAAGTAATTAGCTTGACCCGTTTTAGTACTAGGGATAATAAAAAACTATCCAATCTGTTTTTTATATCAATGAAACCCCGTTTTCTTGAAAACGGCATATCTTCCATTTCAATGACTATGTGCTGGTTTTTCGGCATAAACAACGCGAACAAGCATTCAAATGCGTAGCCGTTATAGCACCAGAGAAGAAACTGCTTTCTCGGCTTTCTTAGTCGCATCGCGAGCCAGATTGCAAAAAATAGGTTGAACAATTTTCCTATTTTTCGATTATATAAACTAAAAGGTGTAATCGTGATCACTTTACAATCTGCAATGTTTTGTCGTTTAACACTACAGTTTTTTAGCTCCTCTGAATTATGGGCAGTATTGATCAACACCACCTTCTTATTCATTCGGCGTAAAACCCTCAACATGCTTTCAATTTTTTTTGATGCACCTAAATTAAAAAGAGTGGAATTACCCGGTGGACTATAAGCCGCTATCATAAAAATTCTTTTATACATTAACTGCACTTAACCTTTGATTACTGGAGGCGGATAGATAAAACATTAAATAAAGCGTCGTTACAATAACAGCCGACTTATCGAAACACAAAAAAGCGCCATTAAAACTAGTCGTCAAAACGATATAGCACATAATTAGCCAATCCTTCCATACTGGGTGCAACAGTAACCCTAAAAGTAAAAAGCCAGTAAGACCATAATTAATTAATAAATTGTAAAATCCATTTGATAATGCCCCTGCCAAATCATTTTTTGACATCGCCCTTGTCCCTGTTACAAATTGCTCGAGTTGACTGTTCACTACTCCAAAAGGACTATTTAGCAAAACTTCAGATGCTATTATCGCTGGCGCGGCTAAGCGTGCGTACCCGGACGACTCCTGCTTTCTATCAGAAAAATTGGACAACCTTTCGATTGTGGAAAAGTCTGCCACCCAGGCTATAAACACAACGAAGCAAGCAGAAAAAATTATAGATACTTTTGTCAATCCCTTAGATTTAGACTGCATTAATTCAATAAAAAGCAACAGAAACACAGCTAATTGACCGGACGCTGACTGGCAAAAATAAACTGTCAAAACAATACAAACAATCATCACAGATTTTAACCAAGACTTCTTAAACGCACGAAGAACAATAATCAGAAATGAAGCGTCAACAAACCCCAAATAAGAAGGCTCACCAAAAGTTGCGGATGGGCGTATCTTAGAATAGATTAAGTCAAGTTCGCCAGGCAAAGTCCCAGCATTTCTAACATAAAGCTCGTATGGCAACGCCAAATACACACCACTTTTTAAAACCACATACTGAACAATCGTAAATAGGGCTAGCCCAATCAATATCAGCGGTATGACTTTGTAAATTTTTGCATTAATTTTAATGGCATTAACAATATTATCTTTGTACTTAATTATGCAGTAAATAGGTAGATAACAAACAAACTCTCTAGCTGTTTTCAATAAATCATGCATTGCTTCAGTCGAGTTCACTGCAAACAACACTGGTATACACATCAAACCAAACACCAAAAAGCCAATTGGCGCCGCATATAAAAAAACATTTACTGGTAGAAAAATAAATATTAATATAAATGCTAATACCTGTACGGATAAATAATAGTTCAGGCCTAATTGAATAAACGGAATGCATATCAAGATTAACAATAAAGTGAAAGTTTTACTTTTTGCTTGACCCTTCTCTATAAAGACACCCCTATCTACATTTTTTACATTATAAATATCCATCATATTATTTCTCGATAGCAGGTCCGCGAGGCAGTAATATTTCTCTTCACTTCAAAACACCTGAAATAGTTTGTGCAACCCGGTTTGCAAGTGCTTTACAACCATCTGGTGTAAAATGAACATCTTGTTTAACCTGAATTTTCTGCAAATTACTAATCACTATTGAATACAAATCATCTATTGGAACACCCTGCCCTTCCATAATCTCACTGGCGATGGCGTTATAAAGCGGAACATCGCTCGATACCCAAAAAGAATCCTTTACATCGGGTAAAAAAGGCGTGGTTAATGCGTACACAACATTTGAGCTATATTGTTTTACCGAAAATAATATTGACTTCAGGTTGGCCTTGTAGTTTTCAACGCTCGTTCTTTGCAATTTACAGCTAACATCCTTGCATGACGTATTTATTGCTCTGTCATGTATTATGTCATGGAGACCAAAATTGAAATACACTAGATCCCAATGCCTCTTATCGATCCAGAGATCTAAACGTCTTCTGCCGCTACCACTATCAAGAGCGTTATTTTTATTATGGAAAACCGCATAATCTTTTGGCATATATTCGCAAATATAACTCGAATAACATTTCGATACAGAATCGCCAATAATCAATATATTTTTTAATGGCGCATCAGAGGGGCATATCAATTCCAAATCGTTCGCCAATGCATTTTGCACGAGCATTACCCCTGCAATTGCTATAGCTAAACGTTTCTTAGAGGACGTTCTTTTTTTGACGATGTCCATGGCCTACTCCTTCACTAGCTTGGCGAAAGCAAACCATTCACCATTCCCACTAGGCGCCAAATTCTTTATATCGGCATCTTTTATGTTGTGGTTATTTTTTAATAAATACCACGATGGGTTTTCTGGTGCATTTCCATTGTAGAAGCCATTCACCCCAGTATAGTTATTATTGCTTATAGAGTTACCTCTTGGTTCAAGTGGTTGTTCATCTAATATCGTTGCCAACTCAGGATACGCTGATTTATATACTCGACTGGTAAAGTCAACATTCTTAAGCTTGGAAATTAAATCCCAAGTTGAGCCAGGAGACGCTTTTTGGATAACGTCTCGCTTGGTATTTAGCCCCCTAGCGTCAAACCAAATTGGTTTATCGGTGTTGATAAACAAGTTTCCTTCAACGACATTGTCGCGACCGCCACCAATTAATAGGCCGCGCGCTACATTTTTTACGATATTTTTACTAACTGTAATACCGCTTGCTAGATCATCTAAATAAATTGCGTTTATCTCGCCACCCATTGATGAAATGGAATCATGCAAGTAATTGTCGGTAATTATGCTGCCGCGCATAGACCAGTCTCGCCCAATATAAATCATCCCGGCATCTGCTGTCTGCTGCACCACTTTTGAAATATCATTTTTGGTAACTAGATGGTTGTTGCCGGACAATAATATTGCTGCATGAGGTCCATTAAAGATTATGTTTCCATCAACAGTTACTCCCACGCCGGCGACATTGATCGCCGGCGCATAGGTATTTCTTATTAAGCCGAAATTCTGAATTGTATTGTTTGCTATGAGATGTCTTGATGACCTTAAGGTTTTGCGGTCCCCACCATACACATTAACACCGGTTCCGCCAATATGCGCCAAACTGGAGTTAATTAGCTGATTATTCTCGCCACCGGATATTTCTATTCCACTACCATTAATATTTGTAAAATCGCAATTACTTATACTAACACCCTTACTGCTTTCAACCTTAAAAGCAGTTCCCAATGTATTACCAAACTTAATATTCTTAAAATTTATATTGGTGGCGTTTTTTATGAGAATAATTGGATCAGTTAAAGAATTTACTTCAAAAATATCACTTAAATTTACTGTGCCGGCCACAAAGTAAATTCGTTTTTGTTGATAGTCGACATAGTATTCACCATTATCGTCCATCGCGCTTCTAAGGTTCAGCGCCCGCCAACGCTGACCCTCTTTAAACTTAATTGGATAGCTATTAGGGTTTTCAGTAGCAATAAATCCAGGATTTTCGCTAATATTTTTAATGGTTAAATATTCGTCCGCCCAGTTTTGTTCGAAATACCCATGCAGCAGCGTATTTGGATAGTCGTTGGGATTACCTGGAAACAGATCTGTATAAGAAAATCCATCATCACCGTCCGACTGATTTGATGTTGCTACAGTTTTACTCCAACTAGATTCAGGCCAGTGAGCATTCACTAACTTTTTGCCGTTATAATTTAGGTCGGCAATGTAAGGATAAAACTGCCCGCGACCATCATTTTTCCCTCGTTCAAAAGAAAGTTTTTCGGACTCTATGTAATAAATATGCAAACTATTGGATTTTAGCTTTGAAAAAAATTTGTATTCTACTGCCGGCACTTCTTTAATCATACTGGCTTGTATGGTTTCGCTACCAAGTATTTCCACTCTTTCATTCATAAAAGCTTGGTAGGTCACTGGATAAAGATCGACACCAGAATCCGTAGCACCTAACGTAAAACTCTTACCTAATGAATATTTCCCACCACGTAATTGGACGGTAATTGGTTCTTTCTGAGATTGGCTCTTAAATAATCTGACCCTGTTTTTTGCCTCTTCGAGAGTACGTAATGGCTGGTCTTCTAAACCAGTGTACCTGTCGTCTCCGTTTGGTGAAACAAAGATATTTTGTGCACGAGCTTTCTGAGAAGTTAGCGTAAAAATAATAAGGCAAACAAGCATAATATTAATGAGCTTCATCATCAAACCTCCCCCCGTAATGGGCTAATAACTTTTGCAGGAATTCCACCGGCCACTACATTACAAGGAACATCCTTGGTTACAACGCTATTTGCAGCAATGACCGATCCTTTTCCTATTGTTACTCCCTTCAATACAACAACATTCATTCCTAGCCAAACGTTATCTTCAATAGTTACAGGGGAAGTCTTCCCGGCCTTCCCTGCTATTCTTTCTATTGCGTCTAATGGATGTCTATCACTATCAGAAATAGTAACATTAGCGCCGCATAATACATTACTTCCTATTTTAATTCTCTGATTTGCCGCAATGGATACTCCACTAAAGCCGCACCTATTCCCTATAACTATTTGAGCGCCTTTCGTAGTAGATAAAAAACATTTTTGTTTTAAGCCAATAGTATTGGATAAAAATGAAGAGCGAAATGTACAGTTACTACCTATTGAGATTTCAGAAATATAATGCCTTTTTAAATAGGTTATTCCATGGAAATCGCAATCTTTACCTAGCTCCACCCCCCACCAATACGCATAGCATTGCATAAATACATTTGATACAAAATTATTCAAAACCTCACGCCCCCTAAAAAATGCATAAGGTATAACTCCAAATAATGCTTTATTTCTCATCATTCTATTCTCTATTAAGTATGTCTTTTATTTTTGGGACTTGACTTGCTTCATTCTTTTCAAGACATACATCGATTCCAATCCGAACAGAACGGACCTAAATATCTCGCCTATTAATACAATGACCCATAATGTTATTGGTAGCTCTTTACTAATCGACACATAGTATCCTGAAGCTAATGCAATTATCGGCAACATTATTCCATATATAGATTGCCCTTTAAATTTGTTCAACCCATTAAGCATCATCGAACACACTCTATTCCAAGCCATAAACACCATCCAAGCATTGCATGCCATTAACAGCTGCCAAGTAGGGAGAGTTTTTTTCTCGGAAATCCACCACTCTATAATTTCTAGTCCATATAGAGATGTGATAATAAAAATTGGCAAAATAATTATTGCGCTAATCTTGACGGATCTAAAAAACGTTTTTTTAATCCACCCAATATCTCCCCGAGCTAAAGCCTCACCATATGCTGGCCATAATGGTGACATCGCTACGGATAAAACCATAGAAAAACCTCCTAACATACGCTGTGTAATAGCGAAGGGCGCCACTGCTTGAGCTCCATATTGACTCGAAAGCAAAAACATCGGCCCGGTTGTCATAATAGAAGCTCCCAATTGCGCTAATAATGCTAAACCGCCGACGCTACCGATTTGCTTCGCTTTGCTGAAATGGATGGATCTAAACCCGGGCCTTAACCAAGGACGCTTCCAAAATATAAACAAACCGGCGAAAGCAATAAATACAAAAGGGAGCCCCATATATAAAGTGGTCATTATCGGCAAGGCATATCCTTGATTGATACTGAGAAAAATGCTGGCAAAGCCCAATAACCTGCCGACGCTAAGCATTACATTTGATAGAAACCCTTCCTGATAAGCATCCAATATTCTTTGAATAATCCCTAACGGTAGGCTACATGCAAATACTATAATTATTGCTTGAGTAGTAGGCAATAAAACCTCTATAGCATCCTTGGAATAAACTTTTACTAACTGATTTAAGGGAAGGTATGGCAATAAATACCAAGCAAACCCACATAAAATAAGACATATTATGCAGAGTAATATTAGCGTTGTGGATATAAAGCGTCTTGGCTCTATTCTGTCATCTTTGCCATGACAAGCTGTCAGCGCATTTTGCAAGCCAATTCCCAGCCCCATGTCGGTAAATGATAAAAAAGCCACAAAACCGGTCAAGGTCATCCATAAGCCAAATTGCTCTGCCCCCAAATAAGACAGTGTTATCGGCACGGTAATCAATCCGCTTAATATATTAATCACTCTGGAACATGCAGAAGCTAGCGCTGTATGGCCTATGCGACGTAATCGTTCATTGCTACGCCCTGACTCCGTTGTTGTGTCGTGCCCTTTGGATAGAAATATTGAGAAAAATTTATTGGCCATTAATCACTCGTTTTAGATGGTCATAACCATTGTTTTAATAAACTTAATATGCCAGTTTTGTTTATTACATAAATTACAAATACAGCTCCGCAAATATCGGCGATCAAATCCGGCAAACTAGCAGCGCGATAGGGTACCGTCATTTGATACCCCTCTTCAATTACACCCGACAATGCTGCAACTAAAAAAGGGGTAGACATATAAGGTATCAATGTTTTGCCGTTAAGACAGAACGAAACGAGACAAATCAATAGGGCCAACATTCCAAAAGCTACAAAGTGAGCTAATTTATCGAGCCCATATATTTCCCCCATGAGTTGGGCTGGGGGCTGTGACGACTCAGTCAATAAGATCCCCATCCAAACAATACTGAGCAGTATGAAAAGTATTGCAAGTCTTCGATTACCTTTAAATGATTTCGTCATTGATTTGTTGATTTGGGATATAGACTCTATATTGGCTGAAACCGCTGAATATGTCGTTTTCTTATTTATTGGCGCGATCTTCATGAGGCTCCGAAGATTGACGGTACAATTTCGGGTTTTCCAGAGTATCTGTAAGCAGTTGGATTGTATAATTGTTGCCAGAATAACCAATATATTAAAGAAGGTAACACACCTACTTTTTCCGTTGGTTTTGACTTATCCAGGAAAGCGTCGTGTTCCTGCCATTCTTGCAGTACTTGTAAAATTGCAGGCAATAACCTCGAGCCAATAGCATCCTGCAATCTGCCGAAACGGAATACTAGTTGATCGAGTGTACGAACTTCCGCATCAATTAACTCCTGGATTGCGAGATCTTTTATGGCGGGGAAATTAATAGCTTCCTGCCAAGCTGCATGCAAGCTAGTCTGATGCTGCCAACACTCCTGTGATGCTGGGCAAAGTTTAAATTCGATGCCTTCTTGTTTATTCATAACGGGATGGCCGTCTGTTCCGCGATACGCTGAATAGGCTGTTGCTCTTCCCCTATTTGCCGGAGCAAATACTAGGTAGAGACGCTGTTCGCCCAGTGCCTGTTTGGCTTTAACCAGAAAACGCAGTTTGGCAACCAAAGTTTTTTCAAGATTTTGATTAAATCCTTTTACATACAAGAGGACCTCTAAAAATTAAAAAACCTCCTTCTCCTTATTTGGGGGGAAGGTTGGGATGAGCGGATTAAAATCACTTATTTACACCCCCTCACCCTAACCCTCTCCCGGAGGGAGAGGAGATTTTTAGAGGTTCCCACAAATCTATGTCTCAGCCACGTCTAGTATCATTTGTACTAGGGCCAAACAATTTGCAAACTTGCTTGCGCTCCATACACGTCAGCGGCAATGCTCTTTAAGATGTCGGCTTGTTGTTGCGTTAATCGCATGGTTTATGTCCTTATGTGGCAGCGCCATCTATTGGCCTTGGATGTCCTTGGTTCATTTTTTTTGGCCCCCACACTCCAGCTACCGATTTCTGTTGGGCATTCTTAATTCTACTTGGTCAGATTAGAAGGAAGTCCGTCATATCCGCGCTGGGACACCCAAAGGTCACAAGAGCGGGTATCCAGCGTTATGAATGGCGAGCTTCTAACCATCCATGGAGCCTGGGTTCCGGCAATCCATGCCGGAATAACGACCTTCGGCAATGTGATACCCCAAATCTGACAAAGTAGAATTAAAGCTTATGAAAAGGTCCGCTTAAAAATTAAAGAACCCTTTTCTCCCTTCATACTAAATGCCGCTAACTAAAACTTGTAGGTGCCAATTTATTCTCGCTATGGGCGCCAAAGGTCGAATAAATTCGATCTTACAACATATTCAACTCTTAACTTAACTACATTGCCTTCATATATACCCAAAAGGCACAAAATGGAAAATTGGGGTTAGGGAACCAAAACGAATAACTCACCTTAGGACGCTCTAAACAATTTGGTTCCGATCAGCCCCTCAGAGTACAGGTGGTTCGACAGGTTACCCCGACCGGAATTAATAAAATACTGTTCGTGGTGAGCCTATCTAAGGACTTAGTCAGAGCTTCCTTTTTAATTCCCCTCAACCCAACCCTCTCCCGCAAGGAGAGGAGGCTAAACTTAATAGCTTTCCTTTTTCAAAAGAGAGGAGCTTTTAGTCAATAAGCCTGCTGCCCCACAAATCCTTTAAAAATAGTTAATACCACAATCTTTAAATCCAAAATCACAGACCATTGGCGGATGTATTCCAGGTCGTGATGAATCCGTCTTTCCATTTTGTCGATGGTTTCGGTTTCGCCGCGACAACCGCTGATTTGCGCCAAGCCTGTGATGCCGGGTTTCATTTTGTGCCGCAGCATATAGCCCTGGATCTGTTTGCGGTAGTATTCATTGTGCGCCACTGCATGGGGCCGTGGGCCAACCACGGACATGGTGCCGCTCAATACGTTTAGAAATTGCGGCAATTCGTCTAGCGAAGTGCGCCGTAAAAAACTGCCTAGCGGCGTCACCCTGCTGTCATTGGCCGTGGCTTGTTTGATGCTGTCGCCATTTTCACAGACCGACATAGATCGAAACTTCCAAACCTCAATCTGCTCACCCTTAACCCCGTAACGCATTTGCTTGAAAATGACCGGCCCCGGCGATGTAATTTTGATCGCAATGGCGATGATCAGCATCGGTATCGCGATAATCGGTAAGATGATCGCGCACAACAGTAAATCTTCAAGGCGTTTGACCGCGCCGTCCAGCGACGAATTTAACGGCGTATCGAAGACGCTGACCACCGGTATCCCTTTTACGCTGCTGAGTTTAGACTGCATCAGGTTAAAGGTAAAAAAGTCCGGGACAATGTTGACCGACACGGTGCTGTCGGCCAGCTCTCGAATCAATTGGTTGATTCGCTTTTCCGCACGCAGGGGAAGGGTGATGTAGATATGATCGATTTCTCCGCGTTGCGCTCTTTCCAATAGCTCTTTAAAGTCACCAACGATGACGTCGACCATGTCTTCATCCTGCCTGCGCTGCTTGTTCTCGATTCGGTCGTCGAAAAATCCCACAAAGCTGTATCCAAGCCACGGCATTTCGGTCAATGCGGCGTTTAGGCGCTTACCTAATGAATTGCCGCCCAAAATTGCGTAGTTTCGGGTATTAAGCCCGTGCATCCGCAAATAAGACAACGTCGAGCGGCGCAGCGAGTGCAGCATGATGATGCTGAGCGGTGCCAGCGGCAGCCAAAGCTCCAATACTTGCCGCGAGTATTCAAACCCAAGGTCGAACACGAAAAAACTGCTGGCAATCAGCGCAAAGGCCACTATCCACGACAACAATATCCGTACGGCGTCGTCAAACAGGGGATCGCCCCGCCAGCCGTGATAGATTTCCTGGTGCTCGGCGAAAATACCGAACAGCACCGTGCAAACAATGAATAAACCTAGGTATTCACGACTGAACGTCTCGCCATAAATATGCAGAGAGATGTATAGCGTGATAAAAATCAACGCGGTGTCCATTGCCCGCTTAATGCTTTGCAATTCGGGCTGTAGCGGCCTGATAAATCCTTTTGGGCGAAACTGATTCATATCAAATATACTGGTTAGCTTAATGAGTGGATCATTTGCCTGCCTGATTATAGGACTTTAAGCCAAAATTATTTCAGCTTAATGAAAGCTTAATGAAACGCCTGCGGCGGCATGTAAACCGCTAGGCACTAATTCTTAGCGACATCGCAAGCGCAGCATTTGGTACTCGAATGCCGACTGAAAATTCAACGTTGCTTGCAAGCCACTTTAGCAGGTCTTGCCAAGCTCACCAATAAAAACGCCACCCTTAACCAAGTAAACAGACTATTTCATAATTTCCTATGTCAGATTCTTTCATATCAGCTAAAGCCATTCCTGTCCGCGAGCGCCTGATCATGGCCCTGGATGTGTCCAGCATCGCCGAGGCGCAAGCCTTGGTCGAAGAGTTGGGTGATGCGGTGATTTTTTACAAAGTAGGCATGGAGTTGTTCATGTCGGGTGATTATTTCGGTTTTATTGAATGGCTAAAGGCACGTGATAAAAAAGTGTTTGTCGATCTTAAGTTTTTCGATATTCCGGCGACGGTGGGCCGCGCCATTAAAGCACTGAGTAATAAAGGCGTGGACCTGGCCACTATCCATGGCAACGATTCCATCATGGAAGCGGCAGCAGCAGCGAAAGGCGACTTAAAGGTTTTGGCCGTCACCGCGTTAACCAGCCTGGATCGCGGCGATTTGGACGACTTGGGCTTTCGGTGCGATGTGCGTGAGTTGGTGTTATCCCGCGCCAAACGCGCTTTGCAAATCGGCTGCGACGGCATTGTTTCCTCCGGCCTGGAAGTGGCGATGATTCGGGAACAGTTGGGCGAAAAGCTGCTGGTCATCACTCCCGGTATCCGGCCGGTGGACAACCGCGAAGACGACGATCAAAAACGTGCGGTAAGCGTCGAACAGGCCATTCAAAACGGCGCGGACTATATAGTGGTGGGCAGACCCATCCGCGATGCGGCCGACCGTAAAGCGATGGCGGAAAAAATTCAGGGGCAGATAGCGGCGCAGTTTGGTTGAGTGTTTGCGTTAATCCGGGTTTAGTTAGCTTGAGGGGTAAAAAATTTAATTTTGCCGGGACTTTTAACTCCCCTCACCCCAGCCCTCTCCATGAGGGAGAGGGGGAATACCGGTATTTTTATTAGCTAGACTAAATTAGGATCGCCCCATCTAGATCGGAAAGATAACTCCCTCTCCCCCCGGGAGAGGGCTGGGGTGAGGGAATCCAAAAAAGGCTTTTGCAATGAAAGAATTGGCCCGTTCACTACGCAAAAATCAAACCAACTCAGAACAAGTGATTTGGCAACAGCTCAGAAATCGGCAATTGTTGGGCTGTAAATTTCGTAGACAGCAGGTTATCGGCCCATTCATCGTTGATTTTGTTTGCCTGGAACCCAAGTTGGTAATTGAAGTTGATGGCGGGCAGCATGCCGAGCAACAGGAATACGATCAAAACAGAAGTCAGTATTTACAACAGCTGGGGTATCGAGTGTTGAGATTTTGGAATCACGAGGTTTTACAAGACATATCTGCCGTGATGGAAGCCATTCATCTGACTTTTCTTGAGTTAAGAGATACAGTAAAAATAACTCCCTCTCCTGATTGACGACTGCATGGGTGCACGAGGCTGGGCAATGTCGGGCGTAGTTGACCAATAAACTCCCTCTCCTGATGGAGAGGGTTGGGGTGAGGAGAATTAAATAAGGTGAATTTCCTATTTTTATGTTCCTCACCCCCTCCTTCTCCCGTGATAGAAGGGGATTCCTTTAATTTTTAGAGCCCTTCAAAAGCTAACGCCCGGCATCTAAAATTTAACTCCCTGCAAAAAGTGGGCATAATGCTCCGGTTTTTAATGCGCGAAACCAGCCAATGCAATGAAACCAGCGGCAAATATCTATTTGATCGGCCTGATGGGTGTGGGTAAAACCACCATAGGCAAACAGATTGCTAAAGCCTTGCAATGGCCGTTCTACGACAGCGATAGAGTCATCGAGGAATGCACCGGCGTCGATATTCCGACGATCTTCTCTTACGAAGGCGAAGAAGGCTTCCGGATGCGCGAGCAAACCGTGATCCGTCATTTATCGGCGTTGCAAGGGATAGTAATGGCTACCGGCGGCGGCGCGGTGTTAATGCCGGAAAATCGGACTGCGTTAAAGGAAAACGGCTTTGTCGTGTATCTGCATTGCTCTATCGACAAAATCCTGCACCGCACCAAGCACGATACGCAACGCCCGCTGCTACGTACCGACAACCCCAGACAACGCCTGCAAACCTTGCTGGCGCAACGCGACCCGCTGTATACCGAATGCGCCGATTTTAAAATCGACTCCGGCGTACTGCCCACTAAAACCGTGGTTAAAACCATTTTGCAGCAATATCAGGCTGCTTTAGAAGATCATGAAAGAATTGCAAGTTGCACTAAATAACGACAGAAGTTATCCGATTTACATTGGTGCCGGCTTACTGGCCCAGGCGGAACTGGTGACTAAACATATTCGCTCCAAGCAGGTATTGATCGTTACTAACGAGACTATCGCCCCGCTTTATCTGGCCAAATTGCAGACGGCATTGGGCGGCGACTATCAAGTCGAAGCAGTCATTCTCCCAGACGGCGAGCAATACAAAACGCTCGAATATTTAGAAAAAGTCTTCGATCAATTGCTCGCCAAAAAATTTAGCCGCAACGCCACGTTAATTGCCTTGGGCGGCGGAGTGATCGGCGACATGGGCGGCTTTGCGGCGGCCTGTTATCAACGCGGCATCGCCTTTATCCAAATCCCCACCACTCTATTGGCTCAGGTCGATTCCTCCGTCGGCGGTAAAACCGGCGTGAACCATCCGCTGGGTAAAAATATGATAGGCGCGTTTTATCAACCGCAATGCGTCATCGCCGACGCTGACGTGCTGGATACTCTTGACGACAGACAACTTTCGGCTGGCCTGGCGGAAGTCATTAAATACGGTCTGATCCGCGACCCCGGCTTTTTAGAATGGCTGGAAGCCAATATGTCAAAATTGCTGGCGCGCGATAAAGACGCCTTGGCTTATGCCATCGAGCGCTCCTGCATCAATAAAGCGGAAGTGGTCGGCGAAGACGAGTTCGAATCCGGTGTGCGCGCCACGCTAAATCTAGGCCACACCTTCGGCCATGCCATCGAAACCGGCAGCGGTTATGGTCATTATCTGCATGGCGAGGCGGTGGCTATCGGCACTTGTTTTGCCGCCGATTTGTCGCGGCGCCTGGGCTGGCTGAACGATGCCGACGTCGAGCGCATTATCGCCGTATTCAAGGCCGCCAATTTGCCCGTCACACCGCCTAAGGAAATGACGACCGAACAATATGTGGACTTGATGGCCGTGGACAAAAAAAATGTCGACGGCAAAATTCGGGTGATTTTGCTGGAAGCGGTCGGCAAAGCCTCTCTCCCCGTCAACGTCGATCTGGCGCAATTGCAGGCAACCTTGAACAGCTATGCTGGATAACGACGACCTGACTTACAGTTACCAAAAGCGCTCCGTGGTCAACAATACCGAACGGGCCTTGATAACGCTGGAGCGCTCGCAAAAGCTGGATTTGCTGCTGCACTTGCTGGCCAATTTGCAGCAATCTCTGATCGTCTGTGGCCCGGAAGGCATCGGTAAAACCACGTTATTGGAGGCTGTCAGGCAAAATCGCAAGGATATGTGGGAGGTCGTGTTGTTGCCTGCCTCAGCAGACTCCAGCTTCGAAAGTCTGATCAACGATGTGTTACGCGGTCTGAACCTCGCCAAAGCCTCGGCTTTCGATCTAAGCGCATTGCGCGACAAATGCGCCAAACAAAAAGTAGTGCTGTTGATCGACGATGCCGGCAACTTGGTGCCCGGCTTGATCACAATGCTGATCGAGTTTGCCGAATCGCTACCGGGTTTGCGACTGGTGTTGGCGATGAATCACGATCAATTCCACATCAAAAGCGGTACCGACAAACGGGTGGAAGAATGTCATTTCATCGAACTACCGCCGCTCAGCAAAAAGCAATGCGGCGAGTATTTGCAAAACCTGTCGGCGCAACCGGGCGCGGTGGTGTCATTCAACGCCATCAGCGACAGCCTGATCGAGGATTTATACCGCGCCAGCAACGGCATCCCCGGCAAAATTCTGGCGCAATTGCCTAAATGGGCTAATTACCAAAGCCAAAAACGCAGCAAGGTGGGATTATGGTTGGCAATCGCCGGCGTTTTAGCCGGAGCCGGCTATGCGGTGCAATCTTTATTACCGCTGGACAGGATTATTGAACAGCCCTCCGTCAATGCGCCGCTTGCCAGCCAAAGCGAAAACACCAGCAAGCTTGTGATCGAAAGCCTGCCCGTTCCGGCAACACCTGCACTCGTAGAGCCATCGGTTCCTGCAAATGAGATACCAATAGCACCAATCCCGGTTGCAGCATTGCCCGAACCTAAAGCTACCGAGCCGGAACCGTCACCACCTATTGATGCGGTCGCCGTTGCCCCCGTTCAGGAAAAGCCCAAGCCGGCCAATCCTGTTCCAAATAACACGGAAAAACAGCCGGCAAGCCAGCCTGTTGCCAGCGAAACTATCAGTGCAGCAGCAACCGTCACCAGCCCGGCGTCACCTAAACCCGAGCCGCAGCCGGAAAAACCAGCAACGCCTGTCGCAGAGCCAATCCCTGCAGCAGAGCCGCCGCCCATCCAAGCCGCGACCAAGCCCGTGGAACGTAAACCTGCCAAACCCGCCTTCGAAGGCAGCGACCAGGACTGGATAATGGCGCAACCGGCCGGCAACTTCACGCTGCAAGTCATGGTACTGTCCAGTAAAGATGCGGCGCTACGTTTCCAAAAAAAATACGCCGATTACCGCGACGGCCTGAAGTTCTATCCGATCAAACAAGGCGAACAGGAAAAATACGTGGTAATTTACGGCTCTTTTCAAACCGCCGCCGAAGCGATCCAGCTTAAAGCCGTGATGCCCGGCGAATTTAAGCAGGCCATGGAAAAGCGCTTCCGGGCCGTACAAAAAGAAAGCCGCCGCTGATTCTCACCCCCAATCAAACGAATGACCAACTTACAAAACGACTTATTCTTAAAAGCCCTGTTAAGACAGCCTGTCGAGCGCACACCGGTCTGGATGATGCGCCAAGCCGGACGTTATTTACCCGAGTATCGGGAAGTGCGCGCCAAGGCCGGCAGCTTCATGCAGCTATGCACCAATCCGGAACTGGCCTGCGAAGTGACCTTGCAACCGCTGGAACGTTTTAATTTCGACGCTGCCATCTTGTTTTCCGACATTCTGACCATTCCCGATGCGATGGGCCTAGGCTTGTCGTTTGCCGAAGGTGAAGGCCCGCAATTCTCAAACCCGGTTAGAACCGCCGCTGACATCGCCAAACTGCCGATTCCCGATCCTGAAGCCGAATTGCGCTACGTGATCGACGCAGTGCGCTTGATCAAAACCAATCTGCATGGGCGAGTGCCATTGATCGGTTTTTCCGGAAGTCCCTGGACGCTGGCCACCTACATGGTGGAAGGCAAAAGTAGCAAAAGCTTTCAGAAAGTAAAAAGCCTGATGTTCGAACAACCGCAACTCATGCACCAAATGCTGGATAAGCTGGCGCAATCGGTCGCCTCTTATTTGAATGCGCAAATCGCCGCCGGCGCCGATGCGGTGATGGTGTTCGACACCTGGGGGGGCATGCTCAGCCACGACGATTATCTGGAGTTTTCGCTACGCTATGCGCGGCAGGTTCGCGAGCTGTTAAATACCCGCCACGATGGCAAGAAAATCCCCACCATTTTGTTTACCAAGGGCGGCGGTCTGTGGCTGGAAGCGATGGCCGATACCGGTTACGACGCACTGGGCCTGGACTGGCAAACCGACATCGGCCAAGCGCGCGCCCGAGTCGGCGACCGGGTGGCGTTGCAGGGCAATATGGACCCGATCACGCTATATGCGCAACCGGAAGTGATCCGCGAGAAAGTCGGCAAAGTGCTGCAAGGTTTCGGCAATGGCTCGGGACATGTATTCAATCTGGGTCACGGCATTTTGCCGGACATTAATCCGGAACACGTCAAGGCCATGGTCGATGCGGTGCGGGAATTGAGTCCGCAATATCATCGATAAATAAGGGCATTTACACTTAAGGACAATGCCGCTAAGTTACGCCTCCCTCTCCCTCCGGGAGAGGGCTGGGGTGAGGGGTGTAAATAATTGATTTTAATCTCCCTCATCCTAACCTTCTCCCGGAGGGAGAAGGAATTATCTACCTCAACTTTGCGGTATTGCTCCGGGATTAGAGGACCAATGGCGGAGTTTTACGATTCGCTGAATAATTTGCAGCCATCCAAATTTCCAGCATTTATCAATTTTTAACATTCTCGCCATGTGGATTCAAAAACGCATCCAGCTTGCCGCAAAACCGCGCGGTTTTCATTTGATCACGCGGGAAATCGTCGGCCAGCTAGCCGAGCTGGATAAAATTGAAATCGGCTTGGCGCATGTGTTTTTGCAACATACCTCGGCATCGCTGGCAATCAACGAAAACGCGGACGCGGACGTGCGCCGAGACCTGGAAAGTTATTTCTCCCGAGCGGTAACGGAAAATGAACCATACTACCGCCACACGCTCGAAGGGCCGGACGATATGCCCGCTCATATTAAAACCGTTATTTTAGGCAGCTCGCTGAGCATTCCGATCAGCGACGGCCAATTGGCCTTGGGGATTTGGCAGGGCATTTATCTATGTGAGCATCGCAATCATGCAGGCAATCGCACTATCATCGTTACACTACACGGCGAATAAAGAGGTATTTATGAGAGCAGCAAAACTAATCGTTTTATTACTGGCGGCTTGCAGCCAAAGCCTGTCCGCCGAGGAAGCCGGCAAGCCGCTGGAAATGACAGTCTATCGCAGCCCCACTTGCGGTTGTTGCGGTAAATGGCTGGAACATGCCAAACAAAACGGTTTTAAAATCAACGACATGGTTAGCGATGACATGGAAACCATCAAAGCCCGTTTCGGTGTCCCTGAGAAGCTGGCGTCCTGCCATACTGCGGTCGTGGACGGCCACGTGATCGAAGGCCATGTGCCTGCTACCGATATTCAAAAGCTTTTGCAAAGCAAATCCAACATAGTCGGTATCGCCGCGCCGGGCATGCCGATGGGCAGCCCCGGCATGGAAATGGGCGGGCAGCAAGATGCGTACAAGGTGGTTTCCTTCGATAAGGAAGGTAAGTATGAAGTGTTTGCAGAGCATGGCAGCAAGCAATAACTCAACTTACGTACTCTCGCCGTCCGTTTAAATCGCTGCCAATCATTATGTCTTTTCGCCAACATATAGCATGACTAAGGCCCTCGTCACCGGTGCCAGCGGTTTTATCGGCGCGCACCTATGCCAAGCCTTGGTCAATCAGGGTTATACGATCAGAACATGTAGTCGCACGGGGAATGATGAGAACAACATCGCTTTGGATTTGGCAGCACCGGGAGCTTGCCCCCCGGAGTTGTGCGCCGGAATAGACGTAATATTTCATCTGGCCGGCAAAGCCCACGCCTTGGCGGAAAGTCGGCAGGATGAGGCCGAATACCGGCAAATCAACACCGAAGGCACGCGCAAACTGCTGGAAGCCGCACAACAGGCCGGAGTGAAAGCCTTTGTGTTCTTCAGCAGCGTCAAAGCCGTCAGCCAGACTAGCCGACAAGCCATGGATGAAACGGTCAACGCCCCCGCCTCAGATCCCTACGGTTTGTCCAAATACGAAGCCGAACAACTGGTGCTGAACGGCGGCTACGTCCCGCATCCTGTGGTGTTACGGCCCAGCATGGTCTACGGCGACACCGGGAAAGGCAATCTGCCGCGCATGATCCACGCAATTCGCCGCGGCATATTCCCGCCGCTACCGGAATCCGGTAACCAGCGCTCCATGGTGCATGTCGATGATGTGGTGGCATCGGCATTGTTGGCTGCAGAAAATCCCGAAGCAGCCGGGCAGGTCTATATCGTCACGGATCAACAAAGTTATTCCACCCGGCAGATTTACGACGCGATCAGAGCCGCGCTCGGCAAGGGGCCTGTCGCCTGGTCGATACCGATGCCGTTGTTAACCAGTTTAGCCAAATTGGGCGATGGCTTTGGCCGGCTGACGGGGCGACGCTTTCCCATCGATAGCGATAGCCTGGAAAAATTAACCGGTTCGGCGTGGTATTCGTCTGCTAAAATCGCCAGCGAATTGGGTTTTCAACCTCGCCAAACTCTCTGGAAAGCCCTGCCCGATATTATTCGCCATCTAAGTTAAATCCAGCGTGCTACTGCTTTCTACTGTTACCTTGCTGCTCGCCGCCGTATTGACCGGCCTGATTCGCCGTTACGCCTTAACTTACAAGGTACTGGACATTCCCAACCAACGCAGCTCACACAGCGTGCCAACCCCGCGCGGCGGCGGCTTGGCTATCGTGCTGGCCTTCAGCGTGGCGATGCTCTGGTTGTTTTTTGACCGGCAACTGACTGGCACATCCCTGGCCTTGCTGGGCTCCACGCTATTGGTAGCCGCTATCGGCTTTTGTGACGATCACGGCGAAGTGGCCGCGCGCTGGCGTTTCTTGACGCATTTGCTGGCGGCGATCATCGCCCTGGAATTGTTGGGCGGCCTTCCCGTGGTATTGGTCCCCGCGCCATTCGACGCTCTCTTCGGGCGCTTAAGCGTCAATCCAGGCTGGTTGGGCTACCCCTTGGGAGCACTGTTTTTGGTGTGGGCCTTAAACCTGTTCAATTTCATGGACGGTACCGACGGCATTGCCGCGTCGGAAGCGCTGTTTGTATCCTCGGCATTGGCGGGCTATCTGTTTTTTATCGACCAAAGCTTATGCGGTGTTGCCTTGAGTTTGGCGGCGGCTTGCGGCGGCTTTTTGCTGTGGAATTGGCCGAAAGCGAAAATCTTCATGGGCGATGTCGGTAGCGGCTTTATAGGGCTGTTGCTGGGTTTATTAATTTTACTGGCCGCACAACAGGCCGCCGTGCTGCTGTATTGCGGGCTGATTTTATTCGGTGCGTTTATCGTGGATGCCAGCTATACCCTGGCGGTCAGAATGTTCAGCGGACAAAAATGGTACGCGGCGCATTGCTCGCATACCTATCAGCATGCAGCCAAGCGTTACGGGCATTTACCGGTGTTATTGGCAAGCTGGGTAATTAATTGCGGTTGGCTGCTGCCTATATCCCTATGGATATTCAAGCATCCCAGCCATGCTTTAGCCGGCGTTATCGTGGCTTATCTGCCCTTAATCTATCTGGCTTACCGGTTTAAGGCCGGCCAATCCGAGTTGGTTAATTCGTGACTTTAAGATTCCGCTCCCGCACCACCATTTTCTTACACGACCTGGCCATGATCCCGCTGGCCTGGTTTGGCGCTTACTGGCTACGCTTTAATCTGCAGAACATCCCGGACGAATTTTTTTATTCGGCCTTATTGTTCCTGCCTTGGGTCATAGCCATCCAAGTCAGTTTATTCTGGGTGTATGGTTTGTACCGCGGCGTTTGGCGGTTTTCCTCGCTGCCGGACCTGATCCGCATCGGCAAAGCGGTGTTGACCGGGATTTTTTTTATTGCCTCCGCCTTGTTTTTATACGACCGCCTACACGGCGTGCCGCGTTCGGTCGTCCCCCTTTACGTGCTGATCCTGTTTTCCTTGCTCAGCATTCCGCGTCTGGTATATCGCTTTTGGAAGGAACAGACGTTTGCCGAGCGCGTGGGTAAGCGCGCATTGATCGTCGGTGCCGGTTCCGCCGGCGAAATGCTGGTGAGAGATTTATTAGCCAATGTCGATAGCGATTATGTGCCGATAGTGTTCGTCGACGACAACCATGGTAAATACAAGCGCGAAATTCGCGGCATCCGCGTCGCCGGCACGGTCGAGCAAATTCCGGAGTTAATCGAACGCTGGAATATCGAAACGGTGCTGATTGCCGTGCCGTCGGCCAGCGATCAGCAAATGCGCCGTATCGTGGAAATCTGCGAAAACTGCTCTGTGGATTTTCAGACCCTGCCGTCGGTTAAGGAACTGCTGAGCGGCGCGGTCACCACCGCCAATCTGCGCAGCGTCTCTATTGAAGATATTCTGGGCCGCACGCCGGTGAAGCTGGATTGGCCCGGCATAAAAAACCATCTACACGGCAAAGTCATTTTGGTGACAGGCGGCGGCGGTTCGATAGGTTCCGAGCTTTGCAAGCAATTGGCCAGAGCCCAGCCGCACAAGCTGATCGTATTCGATCAGTGCGAGTTTAATTTGTACAAAGTCAACGCCGACTTGAATCGGCTGTTTCCGGAGTTATCGCACCAAGCCGTGTTGGGCGATGTCGCCGATCCCGTTGCGGTGCAGCAATTAATTGCCGGGCAAAAACCGGAAATCGTGTTTCACGCCGCCGCTTATAAACATGTGCCTTTGCTGGAAAATCAGATCCGCGAAGCGGTGCATAACAACCTGATCGGCACCAAGATCCTGGCGGAAGCGGCGATTGCCGCCGGAGTGGCGCGCTTTGTGTTAATTTCCACCGATAAAGCCGTCAATCCGACCAACGTGATGGGCGCCACCAAGCGGGCGGCGGAAATCCTGTGCCAAAACCTGAATCAGACCGGCAACACCCGCTTTACCACGGTACGCTTCGGCAACGTGCTCGATTCGGCCGGTAGCGTCGTGCCGCTGTTTAGAGAGCAAATCAAGGCCGGCGGCCCCATCACGGTCACGCATCCGGATATTACCCGCTACTTCATGACGATTCCGGAAGCCTGCCAGCTCATCATGCAAGCGGAAACCATAGGCCAGGGCGGCGAAGTGTTTGTATTGGATATGGGCGAACCGGTCAAAATTACTTACCTGGCGGAGCAGATGATCCGCCTGAGCGGCAAAGTCCCGAATAAAGACATTGCCATTAAGATTGTCGGCTTGCGGCCCGGCGAAAAACTCTACGAAGAATTATTCCACGATCAGGAACAATTAATGGCAACCAGCCATGCGAAATTGCGCCTGGCCAAAGCCCGACTCTACGACTCGGTGGAATGGGCTAAACAGATTGAGGATTTGCAGAAGCAGTGCAGGAGCTACGATAACCAACAGCTGTTGGCCGGTTTGAAGCAGTTGGTCCCCGAATTTACGAATACGCCGACGGCTTAAATATCAGCGCTAAAGATCACTCGCTCCAGGCAATGTCATTGAGCTAAGCCCCCTCCTGCTGAAGAAAGCCAAAGGGTTCTTAACTTTTCAGAGATCCGCCTATCCGATAGCAATACAGCTTGGTTTTGCGGCTATCGTTCAGTTCGAGCACCGATTCAGGGTGGCTATCCGGTATCGGAAAAGAGGACGAGATAAATAAACAGCCGTCCCGCATTTCCCGTCGGACTTTTTCGCCTATTTTCGCCATCACCAGCGGCGACAGGAAGGCGAACACCACATCAAACTCGCGTAAATCCTGCTCCCAAAAACTGGATCTGCCGACCCGGACATTAGCCAGATTGCGGCAACGCCATCTTGCCAGCAGCCAGGGTAGCGGCGCCCGCTCCAAGGCCACCACAGCCATGTCCGGCCGGGCTTTTGCAAGCGGCACGACAACGGTAGCCAGACCGGCGCCAATATCGATAAACGCTTGCGCCCGTTCGCGGCTTACTATTTCGATCAGCGCCTGACTGACAGCGGAAGACGATAAGAACAACGGCACATCACCTTTCACTGTCCCCCAAAATAATAGGGTTAGCAGCAGCAATGTCAGCAGATACAGCCAAGCAGGCAATTGCCAGCTCAGCCCCACTAACACGGTCGGCAAAAATAGCAAATGAATCGGCAGCCACCAGACAGGCTGGCGAAAACCGCGAGAGAACAGTGCGGCCAAGCCGGCCTGAATAGCGACAGCTTGCCAAACGCTAATGGGCAGGATTTGTGCGCGTAAGCCCATCACAGCGACACAGGCCATTAGCTGACTCAGGAGAGCCTTGAATAACTGCATCAGATCCTTACCGTACGTTCAGCCTAGTACTGACCGGGCCAAATTAATGCGCAGCGCCGTCCGCCCCTGTAATTTTGGTATTTTGCTGAATAGTCGGCGATATGGCCGGCAAACCGGGCACAGAGGTATCGCTGCTGCCGGGCTTATCTTCAGCGCCATCGTGCAGCACCTGATTTTCGGTCTTTTTATTCATCACGACGATGGAAATCCGCCGATTCATCGGATCGTTAGGCACGTCGCCCTTGTAGGGAATACTGGATGCCAAGCCGACCACGCGCAGCACCTTGTCTTCACTGAGTCCGCCTTGGGTTAACTCACGGCGCGCCACATTGGCCCGATCGCTGGATAGCTCCCAGTTGGAATAACCGGTGCGATTGCTGGGAAACGGCAATGCGTCGGTATGGCCGTTGATGGTGACTTTGTTGGGTAATTCGTTGATCACCGGTGCCAACTCGCGCAGGATGGCTTGCGCATAGGTTTCGATACCGGAACTGGCCAGTTTGAACATCGGCCGATTTTGCGCATCGATAATCTGGATTTTCAAACCTTCCGGGGTGGTTTCCAGCTTGATCTGATCTTTATATTCCGCCAACTTGTCATTGGCTTTCAGCATGTCCTCGATTTTTTCCTGCAATTTTTCCAGCTTGAGTTTTTCCTGCTCTTCCGCCAGTTTTTCAATATCCTCAGGCGTTGGCTCGGCCGGGGTATTTTCCCCTTGATGCACTTGCCCCTCGTCTTGCGATTTCAAGTCCTGGCCGCCGGCCTGAATGATGCTGGTCCGGTCGCCGGAGCCCTCACCGGGGTTACTGACAATCGCGACGCCAAACGGGTTTTGGAAATATTCGGAAATGCCTTTTTTAGTTTTCTCGTCGGTGGAACCGAGTAACCACATCAACAGAAAGAAAGCCATCATCGCCGTCACGAAGTCGGCATAGGCAATTTTCCAGGCCCCGCCGTGATGCCCACCGTGACCACCCTTCTTGATTTTCTTGATGATTATGGGTTGTTCGGCCATTGTCGTTTACCTTATTTGCCGGCTTTCAATTGTTCTTCCAGCTCGGTAAAGGTCGGCCTGGCATGATGTGGAATCGCGGTACGCATGAATTCCACCGTCATCGCCGGCGAAGTACCTTTCGCGCAATTCAGCAGGCCTTTTTGCGTGCATTTATAGGCGTTGCTTTCTTCTTCCAGCCGCGCTTCCATGACCGACGCTACCGGGCCGATAAAGCCGTAAGACACCAAAATACCCAGGAAGGTACCGACCAGCGCCGCCGCGATCAATTTGCCCAGTTCCGCCGGCGGAATACCCACCGATTCCATCGTATGTACCACCCCCATTACCGCCGCGACGATACCGAAAGCCGGCATGCCATCACCGACTTTTTGCACGGCTTTGATCGGCTCGTTGCCTTCGGCGTGGTGTACTTCGATTTCCGCGTCCATGATGTCTTCCAGTTGGTTGACATCAACCCCGGTCAGGATCAGCCTGAGCTTGTCGCAAATGAACTCCATCAGATGGTGATCGTGGACGATTTTTTCACCGAATATGGAGCTACCCTCCGGATCGTCCACCACTTTTTCCAGGGACAACAAACCTTCCTTGCGGGCCTTCTGACTCAGCGCGTTAAAGCTCATCAGCAGTTCCATGTAGTACTCCTTGGTGTAGGTACTACCTTTCAGCGTGGCGGTTCCGCCGGCCATCGCTGCTTTACTGGTGGCCAGCGAGTTACTGGCCAGGAAGGAACCGAAGGCGGCACCGACGATGATCAGCACCTCAACCGGCTGCCAAAGCACGCCCAGATGGCCGCCGGCCATCAAAAAGCCGCCCAATACACAGCCTAAAATAATCACATAACCAATGATTACAAACATGGTTGCCTCTAAAAAACTAAAAGTTAATTATAAAAATCAAACTTACCCTGGGTTCGCTACCTTTACCGGCCGCCATGTAAGTTGCCGGATAAGTCTAGGCTATGGTTTTCAAACTCTCAGGCTAAATGCTCAGTTTTTTTTAAAACCAGCTTGCTGATAGCCGGCAGCACCACAAAAGTACACGTCATGATCCAGAAAATGCCGATAGTGATGACCAAGCCCATGCTGGAGATGCCCTGATGCGGGGAAAATGCCAAACCAACAAAGCTGGAAATGGTGGTCAACGCGCCGTAGAACATGCCGCGCGCGGTACTGGATTGATAAATATTCTGATCCTCGGACAACGAATGATGCAATTTTTCAACCATATGGATGCCGTTATCGACACCCAGCCCCATTAATAAAGGCAAAGCGATAATATTGGCAAAATTGATCGGCGTGCCGGTAAACACGGTAGTTGCCATTGTGAACAAGCCGGCCAACACTAAGGGTGTCATCACCAACAGCGTGTCGACGATACTGCGGCGTATGAACATCAGCAGCAAGGCAATCGCCACCAGGGCAATGATGATGGCTTCCTGGAAGGCACCGATCACCGCTTTCATGGATTCCCAATACATGACCGGCAAATCGGTGGCGTTGGGCGCTACGGCCTGTACGTCGGTGATGAAAGCCTGCAAGTTACCGAGATCGTTCAAATCTTCCTTTGGAAAAATCTGGATACGGTATAAACCGTCTTTACTCAACCAGCGTTCCTTGATTTCCGCCGGGATACTGGTCGGTACAATTTCCTCGGCATGGAAACCGATCAGAAGCTGGTTCATGACAGTGGGCAAAGTGCCGAGCAACGAGGTTTGAATCTTCTCGATAAACACGCCGCGGTCCGGCTGGAATCTGGCTTCCAACTCCACCATCACGTCTTGCAACTGCTGTTTAAAGGTTTGCAGGGATTTGATGTCCGCCGGATTGGTTTTTTTCGGCAGGTTGGCATCAATCGCGGCGATCATCCGCTTGATGGCCGGCAACGGATCGGTGCCGGTTTTCAATTGCGGGAAAAACTGGCTTTGCGGACCCAGGGTCAGCACCATATCGTCGATGATACCCAATTTGCTTTCTTGATCGTCAGGCACAAAGTCGAACAAGCTGACGGTTTTATCTACGGTTTTCAGACTCTCCAGCTTTTTCTGCGCCGCTCTGGCTTCGTCTTCGTTTTTCACCAAAACCGTCAAGGTCATCGGCGAAGTTTCGCGCTCTTTCATCAAGTCCTTGAAGGCAATCACCGACTCGGTATGCGGATCGCGCAGATTCAAGGGATTGAAATCGGTTTGCACCTGAAACACAAAGTACACGGCAACCACCGCGCCCAGCAAAGTCAACAAGGAAATCGGTTTGGCATAGTGCAACGTATAGTGAGCCAACACGTGGGTAAACTTCGACTCGCCGGGTTGCTCGCCATGCAATTGATGCACGGGCGGATTCGGCAACACCTTAAGCAGCACCGGCAGCACAGTCAGCGTAATGAATAAGCAAATGAACAAGCTGGTACCGGCCAGCAAACCCAACTCGGAAATGCCTTGGTAGTCGGTGGGAATAAAGGCATACAAACCGATGGAGGTAGTGCCGGCGCACAAAATCAAAGACGGACTGGTTGCCAACAAGGCCGAACGGATTGCCTTGCCTTTGTCGCTACCGTACAAATCCAGATTGTCGCGATAACGCAGGCAAAAATGGATCGCATACTCCACGCCCAAACCAATATTGGATACCGCGAAGGCAACAGAAATCAGATTGAGTTGTTTCACCGCCACGGAGGCGAACAAACCGCAAAACACCATGCCCAAAGCCAATGTCAGCAAGGTAGCCAGCATCAACAGCCAGGAGCGGTAGGCAACCAGCAAAATGCCGCAGACCAATACAATCGAAAAAATGCTGGCGGTAAAGGTCCCCTCACTCATGCCGGCCATTTCGTCGTGCTCCAAACCGACTTCGCCGGTCACCCAGACTTTGACGGCCGGCATGTTGGGGTCTTGAATTTTGTCGGCGGCGTGCCGGATGACATTAATCGCCGGCTCTACCGGCAAAATTTGGGTGTAATCGAATTTTGGCGTGACAAAGATAAAGGCTTTGTCCGATTGCTCTTCGCTGATCTTGTTTTCGGCAATCAGTTTTTGCCAGGACAGCAGGTCGGTTTCGCCGTTCAGGGTCTTATGCAGCGAGTTGCTGACCTTGTCGATTAAAGACATCAGATCGATGGGCACTTCTTCGGTTTTGGTTTCTGCATTCAGCGCATCTTCGAAGATCGAGAAAAAGCCATTCAGGCTGGGATCTTGCGAGATGCGGCCGATAAACGGCTGGGCTTGCGCCAGCGTCACCGAAAAATCCTGCAACTTATCAGTATCCAGATACAGCAGGCCATTGCGCTGAAAAAACGCATTTTCATCCGGCCGATAGACTTTGGTGAAATGTTCGGTATCCGCTCTAAGCTCCCGGCTCAAGCGTTGGGCAGCGGCCTTGGTCAACTCCGGACTGGAAGACTCGATCACCAGCAGCAAGGTATGGACTTCCTGGCCGAACTGCTGTTCGAATTTGCGGCGGTTTTGCTGAAACGGCGCTTCCGGAGCGATCAGTTCCGCCGTATCGGTGTTGACGGTCAGATGATTGCCGGTGTATTGCGCGGCCAGATAAGCCAAGATTACCGAAGCCAGTAACACTAACCCCGGCGAATACAGCAACCAGTTGCCCCATCGAAAAGCGATATTTCCCAAACGTTTTTCCAAGGACATACTTAAGCGCTCACGACGGTGTTAATCAAGTACACGGTGTAACTGGCGTAAATGGCCAACAAGATGCCGCCTTCAACCCGATTGATGCGGCCTTGCTCGCCTTTTCTGGCGTAGCCCAAAAAGAACAGCGACACCGTTAACAAGGCCATCAGCGGCCAATCGCGATTAACGATTTCCACTGGAATCGACATCGGCTGAATCACCCCGGCCAAACCCACCACCGCCAACGTGTTGAATAAATTGGAACCGATGATATTGCCCAAGGCCAGATCGTGCTCGCCTTTACGGGCGGCGGCAATCGACGACGCCAATTCAGGCAAGGAGGTACCGATGGCGACGATGGTCAAACCAATCACCAAATCGCTGACGCCCAAATCCTGGGCAATCGATACGGCTCCCCAAACCAATAAGCGGGAGCTGATCACCAATAACAGCAAACCGGAAACCAGCCAGATGACAGCCTGAGCGCAGGACATCGCATGCTCTTCCAATTCTTCAGCAACTTCTTCGCCTAACACGTCGGTCGTCTCGGCTGTTTTACTCATCCCTTGTCGGACCATCCAGGTCATCACGCCAACGAATACCGCCAGTTCCAGCACCGCATCCATCCGCGACAGATCGCCGTCGTATACCTGACCTAGCACAAACAAGGTCACCGCGAACAACACCGGCAGTTCTTTTTTAACGATTTGCGAATGGACGGTAATGGGACTGATCAAGGCGACCATCCCCAGAATCAAGGCAATATTGGTGATATTCGACCCGTAAGCATTGCCCAGCGCTATACCCGGATTGCCTTGCCAGGCCGACAAGGCGGACACGGACAACTCCGGCGCGGAGGTGCCGAAACCGATCACCACCATACCTATTAACAACGGCGACATGCCCAGAAAACGCGCTATCGCCGCAGCTCCTTCGACAAAAATATCGGCACTCCAAACCAACACAATCAGACCGATGACTATCATCAACAGTGGCAAAGCCATAACCTACCCTTAATTTTAAAGATCAAAAAACCGAAATACTGCCCTACGTGACGCCGAATGCTAATCCACCGTCCACTGCACCAAACCGCTGTAAGCACTGGCAATCACCACCACGCCAAACACAATCCGATACCAGGCAAAAATGATGAAATCGTGATGACTGATGTAACGCAGCAAACCTTTTACCGCCAGCAAGGCACTGATAAAAGCCGCGACTAAACCGACCGCGAACGACAGTGCATCGCTTTCGATATGCAGCAAGTCGCGGTGCTTGTATAAGTCGTACAGACTGGCGACGACCAAGGTGGGAATCGCCAAAAAGAAAGAAAACTCGGTAGACGCCTTACGCGACAAACCGAACAGCAAGCCGCCGATAATGGTCGCGCCGGAACGGGAGGTGCCGGGGATCAAGGCAAAAGCTTGGGCGATACCCAATTTCAAGGCATCCAGCGGACTGAGATCGTCAACATTATCAACCCGGATTTTGTGCTCACGCTTTTCCGCCCAGATAATCACGAACGCACCGATGATAAACGCCAACGCCACCGGCACCGGCTTGAACAGCGCGGCCTTGATATGTTTGCCAAACAACAAGCCCAGCGTCGCCAGCGGCATAAACGCAATCGCCAGATTCAATACAAATTTTTGCGCCTGCCTGTCGCTGGTCAATCCGCTCAATACCGAGCCGATCTTGGCCCGGTATTCCCAGCAAATCGCCAGAATCGCGCCGACCTGAATGACGATGGTAAACAGCTTGGCTTTATCGTCGTTAAAATTCAGCAAGTCTCCGGCTAAAATCAAATGACCGGTGCTGGAAATGGGAAGAAATTCGGTTAAACCTTCAACTACGCCGAGTATCAGGGATTTAATGATGAGGGTAATGTCCATTTTTTATCAGGCTCCGTACCAGTCAGGTACCAGGGTCGAAATCAGCATGTCGATGAAGTTGATGTAAACCAGTCGAATTTGGTAAGCCTATGAAAAAGCCATATAAGCTGGGCGGGATTATAGTCGAAATCTCAACCATTACGTAACTTTACGCTGTAAGGCACGGCAAATCCTGGCATTTATGACCGACGTGCCTGGCAGCAATTTAGGTTTGGGCGTGCTTTGCATAGCGCTCTCCGGTCTGCCAGAATCGCCGACAGTACAGGCACTGCCGTTGCAGTATTAATCCCGCTCAGTCTGGGAAGGTGTTTAATCATGGCCATTGCATATCCTCCACTGATAAGCGCTCTTTGCGATCCTGCCTGTTTCCCGCACCCGGTCAAACGGGTCACCGTGCTGGAAACTCATATTTCCTGGGTATTGCTGGCCGGCCGCTATGCTTACAAGATTAAAAAACCGGTCGATTTGGGCTTTTTGGATTTCAGCCAACTTAGCCAGCGCCACTTTTACTGTCAGGAAGAAATTCGCTTGAATCGGCGTCTGGCGCCCGGCATTTATTTGCAGGTGGCGGCTATTGGCGGGAGCCCCAAACAACCCCGAATCAACGTGGAGCCGGCGTTTGAATATGCGGTAAAAATGCGCCGCTTTGCCGCCGGTAAGCTGCTGGATACTTTGCTGCCCCATCAGGAAATTACGCCAACGCATATCGACAGCTTGGCCGACACTATCGCCCGGTTTCATAGGGGCTTGGCGCCGGCGAGTCCGGACTCGAACTACGGCTCTCCGGCCACCATTGAAGCGCCGGCCCGGCAAAATTTTCAGCAATTGCTTGAGTTGATGAAACCCGAAGATGCCGCATTGATCAAGTCAATGCAAGATAACTGTCGGCAAGCATTTTTGGCGGCCGAAAACCTGTTTTTGCAGCGGCAACAAGCCGGCTTTATCCGTGAATGCCACGGAGACCTGCATCTGGGCAATATCGTGCTGTTAAGAGGTCGGCCGGTCGCATTCGACGGTATCGAGTTTTCGCCCGAATTGCGCTGGATAGATACGATGAGCGATGCGGCATTCCTGATCATGGACTTGCTCCATCGCGGGCGCGCCGATCTGGCGTACCGGTTTTTGAACGCCTATGTGCAAATCAGTGGCGATTACGCTGGCCTCGGCGTGTTGCGCTTTTATCTCAGTTACCGGGCCGCGGTGCGCGCGAAGATTGCCGGGTTCAGGTTTGCGCAAACCGGCGCAGAATCGGCCAGACAAGCATGCCTAAGTTATTTAAATTTGGCCGACAGCAGTTTAAGCCCGCGCAAACCGGCATTGCTTCTGACCCATGGCCTGCCAGGTTGCGGTAAAAGCGCGGTATCGCAATTACTATTGGAAAAACATCAGCTGATCCGCTTGCGTTCGGATGTCGAGAGAAAACGGCTGTTTGGGTTAAGCGCCCTGCAAAAAAGCAGTTCGGCAATCGATGGCGGCATATACCATCCACAAGCCGGCCAAAAAACCTACCAACATTTGCTAGACCTAGCACAAACTCTGCTTAAATTCGGGTTCCCGGTTATTGTCGATGCCGCATTTTTGCAACACGCCCAACGCCGCCCGTTCCAGTTACTGGCACAAAGCCTGGGAATTCCTTTCGTCATTGTTTCGATACAGGCTAAGGACAAGGTGCTGCAGCAACGCATACAGCGTAGACAAGAACAAGGCGGCGACCCATCGGAAGCCGACTTGAGCGTATTGGACAAAGCCAAGACAGGCGCCGAAGCATTGCAAACCGAAGAGCTGCCGTACAACCTCGTATTGACCAACAATAGCGACGGTCTGGACGAAATCGATCAACAAGCAGCTTGGCACGAGCTGGCGCGAACACTAGGATAAGCCAAGCCAAACCGGCGTTTGCCGAAACGGACGCTGTAAAACTGCGCGCTTGGACAATATTAAATTCACGGTAAATTAGGCGGAGAGGGTTGGCATTTCCTACTGTCCACGATCTTTGTTAGAATCGCGGGTGATCGCTAGATAATTAAACCAATAAAAACCACCATTTGAGCCATGAATAAAAAGAAAATTATAATATTTGCCGTCTGTCTGGCAGGCCTGCTAGCCATTCAGATTAAGTTTTTCCTGCCGTTTATGTACGACATCGCCGCTTCCGATTTATTTTTGGTGGAAAGCAAGGACGCGGCTAACCCTATGTCCATTAGCACAGACATGACCGCTATGGCGTTCGCCCACTGCAACACCTACATCAAAAACGAAGCCGACGAAGATCAAAGCCTGTCATTTGCCAGCCAACCGACCAATGCCTGGACTCTCGGCAACTACGAATATATTGTCAATGCCGACGTGGAAATCAGCGGGAAAGACAGCCCCAACGTGATGCGTCACTACGCTTGCCGGATCCAATACGGCAAAGGCGACGACACCTCCGGAGCCAGCGATTTCGAAAATTGGTCTGTCGAAGGTGTAAGCGGATTGACCGACTAATCCGCATTCAGTTTGCTAGCGCATCCCCTCCGGCAACCGGAGGGTTTGTCTAAAACCGCTCTAAATCACGTCATCGTTTGATACTTTTTGCTGTTGCAGACTTCTTTGGCAAACAGCTTGTCTGCAATGTAATCCAGCCAAACCCCTCTTTCGGGTTTTCCCGCTGCTACAAAGCCGCATGGCGGCAAGCAGATGACTTACGCTCGACTCCCTGAATCAACAAACTTATAAACCTGAGCCACTGCGCAGCACGCAGAATACCTGCCCTGAGTAAGCACATTTATCAAGAATTGAGATAAGCTTATCGCCAGCAGATAAACCGTGCACCCGCACACGCAAAGCCGCGCTGACCGTGACGCCGTTCGTTTCAAATCAAGTTCTTCGGTACCAACACATGCAAAAAACTCACTTATCCCTGCTGTTCACCGGCCTTACGCTGACATCGTTCGCAGTTGAAGCCGGCCCCGTGCAAGACGATTTCAGCACCTGGATCAGCAATACCTATCAAACCGATTTCGGCGGCAGCCCCTACTTAGCTTTTCTGGAATTGGCACCGCGCACCAAAACCGACAATACCTTGTTTAATCAAATTATTGTCCGTCCGCTGCTCGGCTATAAGCTAACCAACAAATTGCAGCTCTGGCTAGGCTATACCTGGCAAGGCGAATACAACGAGCAAACCGACTTTGAAATGGCCACTAACGATGCGATGCAGCAGGTGCAGTGGATAGACAACTGGACGTCGCAATTGAATTTTCAGTACCGGTTTCGTCTCGAGCAACGCTTCTTTGCCCACGAAGGCGACGTCGGCCATCGCATGCGGCACCGCTTCCGTTTAGTCTATTCAATACCGGACAGCCAAGCTTATCTAATCGCGCTTGATGAGCTGTTTGTGTATTTCAATTCCATAGACGAGGGCCGGCTGGCGCGATCCGTGCAGACCGGTATCAACCAAAATCGCAGTTATGTCGGGGTGGGCTACAAAGTAACCAAAAATTTGAATGTCGATACCGGCTATCAATTGCAATACATCCATAACTACGGCTCGCCCGATGTTACCAATCACGTTTGGCTAACCAATATCAATGTCAATTTCTAAGCCAGAGAAATGCGGGGATTTTTTCGCTACCACCAGCGAGGCACTGAGACCAAGCTTTGGGCTGACTCTATATGCAGCCCGCCTGGGCTGCATATAGAATCCTCGGCTCTCAGCTAAAAAAGCTCAACCGGTTTTTCACTTCCACAGCAACCAAGGCATCGTAATGACGCCGCAATACCGAGTCCGTAGGACGCGGAAATAAAGTGGCTTCAATTTCGCTTTGCAGCTGTTCCAGAAAACTGGAGCTTGGTTCCGTGCTGTCAGTAGCGACAGACTGGCTGGTCGAAGTTGCTGGCGTTTGGCCTTTAGCGGAACGAAATAGTTTGCCGAAAAAGGAAAGTTCGCAACCCTGAGACGAGTATGCGCACGCAGCGACCAGGCCGGTCAGTATGAACAATACAATGGCTTCGAACATATCAACACCTCATGACTAATAAAGAATACCGGCCAAACCAGGTTGCAAAGTCAACCAGGCCGGTGCCGGCGACTCTTGCTTAGCAATTAGAATGCCACCACTAAAAACGCATAAGTCATTGTTAAATAATTAACAAATAATTTATCAGCACCTAAAACCCTGCCGTTTTCCCAACAATTTGTCGGTAATACGCCAAGGAGCATGACAGGCGAAGCGGCAAGCCGCGGTGTGGAAGTAGATGTTTCCGGCAAAAGCCGGAATCCATGGTAACAATGACGCTCTCTACTGCCCGGAAACAGCGAGATTCGACGGCCGGATTAGTGGTTGGCTAACGCGGAGGCAAAATAATGAAAATGTTAGGCTTGAAATATCTCCCGACGTTTGGATGTTGGTTAACGGCAATCGCACTGTTGGTTTTTATCGAGCGCGTCAGTGCGCACTGGTACCAATGGGATCGCTTTCTGCTGAGTACCGCGCACAGCATTAGAAGTATCTTGCTGGATCGTTTTTTTGCCGCCATCACCTGGACTGGTTCGCTGTTCATTCTGGCCCCGATAACCGCAGTGCTAAGCGGTGTTCTGGTGAGAAACAGCCGTATCAAAGAGGCAGGGCTGATGGTCTTGAGCCTAACGGGTGTTGCCCTGTTCAGTCGTCTCGCCAAGCTTTGGTTCGCTCGCCCGCGGCCCGACTTTTTCCCCGTTGTGGGTGAAATCCCCTTGGACGCCTCCTTCCCAAGTGCCCACACCGCGCAAATCGTTGCCTTTGCTACGGCCTTATGCTGGATGTGCAAACCCGAAAAACTGGGGCTTAACTTTTACGCTTTGACCGGGTTTACGCTATTGACGGTATCCCTGGTTGCCGTCTCACGAGTCTATCTGCAAGTTCATTTCCCCTCGGATGTACTAGCTGGCGCCTTACTGGGACTATTGTGGGTGCTGGGTTTAATTAATCTGCTGCAAAACGGCGGCATATTCATCAGGTGAGTCATGCGAAACAAGTTTCTTAATACCGGACAAAGCGGTTATCACCCTTTAAGAAAATTGAAGGTCTGTTTGTCAGGTCTGCGCTACGCGGTTGTTTATGATTTTAGTGTGGCCTATAAGGTCGTACTGTCCGTGTTGATTTTGGCCGTATGCTTTTATTTTCGCCAATGGGTGGATTTCATCTCGGTACTTACCGCCACCGGGCTGATGCTGATATGCGAAATGTTTAACACCACGATAGAGGCGCTCTGCGATTTCGTGGAAACTCGGCAAAATGAAAAAATCCGCGTCATCAAGGATATTGCCGCAGCCGCGACCGGCATCAGCATTCTGATTTGGGCAGTGATCATGCTCTCGGAGCTCAGCTACTTAGGGTCGTTAATCGCTTGATCCGCCGCTGATAAAGATTTCTCAGGCACCATCAGACAAATAGCTACAAGAGGCAGACGGCGCAGCGACTTAAAAGCAAAAACCGGAGATTGCTCAATTTCACCAGCTTTAGCCCGGCTGGGGATAAATCGCCCCCACGCTAGATAAGCATGACGAATGTTAAGATACATAAATCCCTTTATGCCCCTGGGTGCGGAGGGAGAGAGTTTTCTGTGATGTTTATCAAATCCCTTAAATGGGATGAGGGCGGGAGGATAATATGGGACGATTGGCTTTTATGCTGTGGCTATTGCTTGGGCTGGCACCGCTGCAAACGGCAATAGCGTTGGACATGCAAGACGTTCCGGAGCCGTTAAAACCCTGGGTCAACTGGGTATTGGCGGATGAAACTCAGTATCGTTGCCCGTTTATCTTCGACGATTTTCAACAAAAACACTGCGCCTGGCCGGGCGCTCTGCACCTGAATTTACAAGCTAAGCACGGCAGCTTCGTTGCCGAATGGACCGTGTATCGCCAGGATTGGATTAGCTTGCCGGGCGACACGCAACATTGGCCGCAGGCGGTCACCGTCAACAAACAAACCCAGCCGGTCGTAGAAAAAGACGGTAAGCCGGCCCTGCACTTGCCCGCCGGCCGCTACCAGATTAGCGGCGAATTTTTCTGGGAAAATTTGCCGGAGCAACTGGCATTACCCGAAGCCAGCGGCTTGATTCAGCTCAGCGTCAACGATAAGCCGGTCGCGTATCCACCCATCAAGCAAGGTGCCTTGTGGCTGAATACCGAGAACGCCGACACTGCCGACCGGGAGCAGGATAGGCTGGACCTGCAAGTATTCCGGCAGGTGCAGGACGAGGTGCCGCTGCAAGTCATTACCCGTCTGGATTTGGAAGTCTCCGGCAAGGCGCGGGAGATTGAGTTTCCTTATGCTTTACTGCCTAATTTTATCCCGGTGGCGTTGAATAGTCCGTTGCCGGCTCGTCTGGACGGAAACGGCCGGCTCTTGGTGCAAGTGCGGCCGGGACGCTGGAGCATAGACATTCATGCCCGCCATCCGCAAGCTTTGACGCAACTGGATTTGGCCGTAACTGACCAGAACTGGCCGGCGGACGAGTTGTGGGCGTTCCAGGCCGTGCCTGCCTTGCGTTTGGTGGAGATCGAGAATTTGACCGCGATAGACGGCAGCCAAACCAATCTGCCCGCCGAATGGCAGCATTTACCTACTTATCAACTCCAGCAAGGCGAGAGTATGAAGTTTAAGGTCATGCGCCGCGGCGACCCTGAGCCCGAACCGAATCAACTCAAGCTGCAGCGCACGCTGTGGCTGGACTTCGAGGGCGGCGGTTACACGGTCAGCGATAACATCACCGGTACGATGAGTCGCGACTGGCGTTTGAACGCGGTGCCCGAGCTGGGACTGGGCCAAGTGCAACTGGACGGTCAGAGCCAATTGATCACGCAACTGGCGGATGGCAACCAGGGCGTGGAAGTGCGCCGCGGTGCCATCCAGCTGAATGCCGACAGCCGGATCGAAGCCGATTTAAGTAGCTTGAGCGCCAGCGGCTGGCAACAGCGTTTTCAACAAGTACAGGCTGAATTGAATATCCCGCCGGGCTGGCGTCTGCTGGCGGTCAGCGGCGTGGATAATGTGCCGAATAGCTGGTTAAACCGCTGGACCTTGCTGGACTTGTTTTTGGTCTTGATCGCTGCATTGGCCGCGGGCCGACTCTGGTCGCCACAATGGGGCGCATTTGCCTTGCTCAGTTTGGCGCTGATTTGGCACGAAACCGATGCGCCGCGCTTGATTTGGCTGAATATGCTGGCGGTGTTGGCGTTGCTGCGGGTATTACCGGCGGGTAGCTTTTGGCAATGGTTGAAATGGTATCGCAACGCCAGCTGGCTGGCGCTGCTAATGCTGACGATTCCATTCATGATAGCGCAGATTCGTATCGGCATTTATCCGCAACTGGAACTGCCCCGGCAGCCTATTCAACGTTTGCATTCGATGGTGAGCGCCGCCGCACCAATGGCGATGCAAGTAGAACAAATGGCGGATTCGGCGATGGCGCCGGAGCCGGAACTTAGAGAACTTGCTAAAACGGAGTCCGAGTATTCCGCTAAACCCAAGATGTCGAGTGCTTATGGTGGCAGCGCTGCCAGTTTGCAGCGGATCGACCCGGACGCCAATCTGCAAACCGGTCCCGGTTTGCCGCATTGGGGCTGGCAGCGCGTGGAGTTAAGCTGGAACGGCGCGGTTGATAGCGACCAACAAATCCGGCTGTGGTATTTGTCGCCATTTATGCTGATGTTGCTGCATTTTGCCCATGCCCTGTTGGTGGCGGTGTTGGTGTTAAAAATGCTGGGAGCCATCGCCGCCAACTGGCGCTTGTCCCTGCCGACTTTGACCTGCCTGTTGCTGCTGCCGTTGTTGATGGCGCCCAGTGAAAAGGCCTATGCCGATCTGCCCGACGCGCCAATGCTGGAGCAACTGAAAGCCCGCCTGCTGCAAGCACCGCAATGCCTGCCCAACTGCGCGCAGATCGCCGACATGCAATTAATGGTAAAGCCGGAGATGTTGCGCATCGAACTGCAATTGCACGCTCAGCAAGATTTGGCAGTACCGTTGCCGGCCCAGCTTGAGCAATGGTTTCCGGAGCAGGTCAGCGTCGATGGCGGCGAGGCGCAAGCCTTGATCAGACAGGATGACGGCAGCTTGTGGCTGGCTGTGTCGCCTGGAGTACACAAAGTGACGATGCAGGGCCGCTATACCGCGCAGGATAAATTTAGTTTGCCGCTGCCATTGCCGCCGCAACACGCCGGTGTTACCGCCGACGGCTGGCGGGTGGATGGTTTATACGAGGACGGCAAGGTGGGTCCACAACTGGAGTTCAGCCGATTGCAACCCGATAGTGGACCGAAAAATAAACTACAACAAACTGCCTTGCCGGCATTCGTGCGGGTGGAAAGAACCCTGCATTTGGGCTTGGACTGGCGGGTGACCACCCGCGTCGAGCAATTGGCCGGCGCACTCAGTCCGGTGTTACTGGAGCTACCGTTGTTGCCGGGCGAAGCGGTCACCAGTCCGCAAGTGCGAATCAAGGACGGTAAAGTATTAGTCAACATGGCGGCCGGCCAGGCGACTATGGAATGGGAGTCCGCATTGGCTAAAACCGAGCAATTGTTATTGCAGGCCGCCGATACGCCGGAATGGCACGAGGTTTGGCGTGCCGATGTTAGTCCAATCTGGCATTTGCAGGCTGACGGTATTGCGGTGGTGCATCATCAGGATAGTCAAGGACAATGGCTACCGGAGTGGCGGCCTTGGCCGGGCGAGCGGGTCAATCTAACTATCAGCCGTCCGCAAGCGGTGGCAGGGGCGACCTTGACCATCGATAGAAGTGAGCTCATGGTCAAACCTGGGCAGCGTAGTGAAACGGTGGAATTGACCTTGAGCATCCGTAGTTCCAAAGGTGGACAACACCCCGTGAAACTGCCGGAGCAGGCGGAACTGCAAAGTGTGACGATAGACGGCGTGAGTCAGCCGATTCGTCAGCAAGGTGCTGTGGTGAGTTTGCCGATACATCCCGGCACTCAGCAAATTGTGTTGAATTGGCAGACAGCGCAAGAACCCGGTTTGCTGTTACGCACGCCGCTGGTTGATCTCGGCGTTGCCAGCGTGAACAGTCGTATTCAGTTGCTGATGCCGCAAGAGCGTTGGTTATTGTGGACCTTTGGGCCGAAGTTCGGGCCGGCCGCGTTGATCTGGGGCTTATTGATAGTGCTGGCCGTATTGGCGCTGGGCTTGGGTAAGCTGAGTATCACGCCGCTAAAGCATTGGCAGTGGTTTTTGTTGCTGATCGGCTTGAGCCAGTTGCATATTACCGCTGCATTTTTGGTGGTGGGCTGGTTGTTTGCTCTGGGTTTCCGCGCCGAGCATGCACCGGAACGGCCGCGCTGGTTCAATTTGGCGCAAATCTGTTTGGCCGGTTTGACGCTGCTGTCCTTGTTGCTGATAGCAATAGCGGTCGAGCAAGGTTTGTTGGGTAATCCGGATATGCAAATTGCCGGGAATCAATCGTCTGCGACCTTGCTAAATTGGTATCAGGATCGCAATGGTCCGCAGTTGGCCATTGCCACGGTAGTCAGCCTGCCTTTACTGGCCTACCGGATTTTGATGCTGGCTTGGTCGTTGTGGATGGCCGCAGCCTTGTTGAATTGGCTGCGCTGGGGCTGGAACTGTTTTATCGGTGGTGGGCTTTGGAAAAAATCACAGCCTCAAGTGGCCGTGCCGAAATCAGAAGCTTGACATAGCAGATACCCCCGGCACAGCCGGGGGCTTTATTACGCGCAATGACCCTCAAAGCTTTCTCTAACCGGCTACGTTTCAACGCAATGCTTTCGCCACGCCTTGTATAAGTTCCAAGGGCGAGACTGTGCAATACAGCCGCGTCACCAAGCTTCTAAAACCACCACTTTCCAGCCCCGATTCTCCGCCGGCCTTAAACTTACCCAGGCGGCGATCTGCCTTGAGGGCGCGGATTGACCCGCTGATTGGCTTTGGTAATAGCCCACGCCGGCGTCTTGATCGGCGATTTCAGCCGCGAGCTGGCGCAGTTCCGGTATCTGATTGAAGCGCTCCTCACGGAACAAATTAAGGCCAATCTCCTGCGGATCGCTATCGTAAAGCAGCAGGCCATCATCTTGCACGACCCACACTGTGCGTTTTTGGGTCTGAGTATCCTCGGCCAGCAAACCACCCAGAAAATCGACCGGTTTGATGCGCATGGAAATAAAGCCCGGGATGGTTTTACCCTGTTTGATCGGCACCACCATCGTGACGGCGGGAAAGCCTTCCGGGGCTTGATAAATCCGGCTCAGAATCGGCACTCCCCGCTCCAAAACCATCCGGTTGTGCTCAAGTTGCGAGGTATCGGCACCCAGCGCTTGGCGATATTTGGCCGGCGCCACCGCAACGATAGTGCCGGGCGCACGGGTGGTAGCGAAACTTTCACCGCGCGGATAACGTTGCAGCAAGCTCTCCAGTAAGCCGCTGGATGCGGCTAAATCGGCGTTGCCGTGTAAGGACTCGGCGGTTTGCTGCATGCCCATGCGCATTTCGTTCAGGTTGCCCAAGATGCGGTCCGCGATCTGATTGGCAGCCGTCAGGTTCTGATTGGAAATACGGGTGACATCGGCTAGCGCACGCTCCACCTGCTGCTTTTCCTGCTTGACGAGTTCGCCTTCAGCCACCGCCAAGTCTCGGGCTTTATGCGCCTCCACGCCAAATTTGAAGGCCAGCCCGGCGCCGATCAAAATCGCCAGTAATACCGCCAGACTAGCCGCCAGCACGACTTTGTTACGGGCGATGAAGCGGCGTAGCAGTTCGCCACGCGAATAGGCATAGGCACTCACCAAGCGGCCGTCGCGATAGGCCCGCAATTCGTCGGCTAACGCAGCCGCATTCGGAAACCGTAAGGTTTTGTCCTTGGATAAGGCCTTGTCGCAGATGGCGATCAATTCCGGCGGCATGGGCAGCTTCGGATCCCGCGCCGAGGGCATGGGCGCCAGCGAACTGAGTTGCGCCAATATTTCATCAGCGCTACCGCTTAGCGGCGGATGGCCGGCCAATAAATAATAGAGAATACAGCCAAGCGCGAACACATCGGAGCGCGTATCTACCGCACCGAAATCGGGATTGGCTTGTTCCGGCGCCATATAGGCCGGGGTGCCGAGAATGTCGCCGATCCGGGTCAAATCCGCATCGTCGGCAGCCTGAGTGGATGCAGCATGCAGCAGCGGCGCCAGATCGGCTTCGTTTTCCACCTTGGCCAAGCCCCAGTCCAACACAATGGTTTCACCGAACGGGCCCAGCACGATATTGCCGGGTTTGATGTCGCGATGAATCACGCCTTTGGAGTGGGCGTACGCCACCGCTTCGCAAACGTCGATCAGTCTGTCCAGCAAACTCAGGCGCCGCGACAAGGCATGCTCGGCCAACACCTCGTCATTACAGGCTTTTAGGGCTTTGGCCAGTGTATCGCCACGCACCAAGCGCATCACATAGTAGGGCGCGCCGCTTTGCTTCGTTCCCAGATCGTAAACCGGCACAATCCCCGGATGCTCCAGGCGACCGGTGATGCGAGCTTCGCGCAGAAAACGTGCGCTCAGCTCGATATCATCATTCGCTGCCTGATCCAGTAATTCCTTGATCGCCACTTCGCGGCCGATGCGCTCGTCAAAACCCAGCAACACCTGACCGCCGCCGCCCACGCCCACGGCGCCGCGCAAGGAATAATCATCGTTGAATTTACCGTCCTGCTCCGAACTGCCGTTCAACACCTGTGGGTAGGGGCGAGGCTTGATCCGGGTCAGATCGTCGTCTTTGGGTTTGATGAGGGTAGCGTCGTCGTCTTCCGGGAGCATCATCTCAGACAGCTTAGCCTTGTTTAGTCTTTGCGCAGCCTGATCAAGACTGCGGCGCGGGCTTGCGGTCGGCATGCCCCAGATCCCGCTCGGGGGCAATTTGGTCGCGCACCAATTGCTTTAACTCGGTAATCTCCGGAAACCGGCCTTGCTGCTTGCGAGACCAAACTAATTCGCCGTTGGCGCGCACCTCGAAAATACCGCCGGTATCCGGCTGCAGCACCAGCTCGTCCAGTTCCTGTTCAAAAGTGCTTAACAATTCTTGCGCCATCCATGCAGCGCGCAGCAACCAGCGACATTGCGTGCAGTAGCGGATTTCGACGCGGTTCATGGCTTACAACTCGTCCCGCAGGCGTTTGTATATGCCACCGAAACTGCCGTTACTCATCAGCAACACATGGCAAACGCCGCCGGCTTGGGCTTTGATGGTGGAAATGATGCTTTCCAGGTCATTGTAAATCTCGATATTGCCGGCGTATTTCAGCAGCTGGCTTAAGTCCCAACCCAGGTTGTCGGGCTGATAAACGATGGCCCGGTCGGCTTGGCCCAACGATTCTGCGAGCGATTGCGTATGCACGCCCAGCCGCATCGTGTTGGAGCGCGGCTCGACGATGGCCAGGATTTTTTCGTTACCGACTTGTTGGCGCAAGCCGTCCAGCGTGGTTTTTATCGCTGTCGGATGGTGGGCAAAGTCGTCGTAAACGGTAACACCAGCACTTTTGACGATGACTTCCATGCGCCGTTTCACATTTTGAAACTGCTGCAAAGCCGCTATCGCATCTTTTGCCAGAATGCCGATATGCCGGGCGGCGGCGATGGCAGACAAGGCGTTGTAGACGCTATGGCGACCGGTCAAAGTCCACTCGACTACTCTTTGCTCTTCACCGGCAAAACTGACGCTGAAGCGACTGCCGTCAGCTTTTAACAAGTGCGCTTGCCAATCGCCCTCACCGTCGATCGCAGTTTTCACAACTGGCGTCCAGCAGCCTGTTTCCAGCACTTCGGTAACATGTTGTTCGCAAGCCGGCGCGATGATCAGACCTTCGCTGGGTATGGTGCGCACCAGATGGTGAAACTGTTTTTTAATGGCGTCCAGGTTTTCGAAGATGTCGGCGTGATCGTATTCCAGGTTGTTCAAAATCGCGGTGCGTGGCCGGTAATGGACGAATTTGGAGCGTTTGTCGAAAAAGGCGCAGTCGTATTCGTCGGCTTCGATCACGAAAAAATCCGACTCGCCCAAGCGCGCGGAGATGCCGAAATTCAACGGAATGCCGCCGATCAGAAAACCCGGTTTGAAACCGTTGTATTCCAGCACCCAAGCCAACATGCTGCTGGTGGTGGTCTTGCCGTGCGTACCGGCCACCGCCAATACCCATTTATGTTGTAACACATGTTCCGCCAACCATTGCGGACCGGAGATATAGGGCAAGCCTAAGTTCAATACCGCTTCCACTTCCGGATTACCGCGTGACATGGCGTTGCCGACCACAACCAGATCGGGTTTAACGTCCAAATTTTCGGCCTTGTAGCCGTTCATCAGCCGAATACCTTGCTCTTCCAGTTGCGTGCTCATCGGCGGGTAGACGTTTTGATCGGAGCCGCTGACGGTATAACCCAATTCGCGGGCGATCAAGGCCAAGCCGCCCATGAAGGTACCGCAAATGCCGAGGATGTGGATGTGTAGTGGCTTTTGTAATTCTGTCATTCTGATAATTTTAGCGGGTTTAATGAGATTCAAATCCGGAATTGGATCGTCAGCGAATTGGATCATTTTTTGGGTTCTTCCGGCTTTTTTTCTTCCTCGGCTTTGGGTTCGCCTTCGATTTTTTCTTCGACTTTGGCTTCCGAACCTTTGGCGCCAGCCGCTTCTAACTGCTTTACGATGTTTTCCCGGCCAAGCTTTTTGGCTTTATCGAGTATTTTCACGCTCTGGCTGTCCGCCGCGTTGACGTTGGCACCGGCCGCGATTAACACGCCAACGATGTCGGCATTGCCAAACATCACGGCATCCGTTAATGCGGTGGAACCCAGTTTATCCGCCAAATTGACGTCGGCGCCATAAGCCAGCAGCGCCTTGACAATCCGTAAATTGCCGTTAAAACTGGCTGCCATCAGCGCAGTACGGTCGGTCTCCAGTTTGCCATTGACGTCCAAGCCTTGCGCCAATAGCGCCTCGACGCGATCCAGCTTGCCGGTGGCTGCGGCAGCAAACAAATCTTTAGTATCTTCGGCAAGCGCCTGCAGGGACCAGGCGATTAGCCCGGCGCTTAGAAATCTGCGGATATTCATCGGATTGCTTGCTTGCGTTTGGGTATGAGTTGGGTTGAAATAAGGCAAATACTGATTTACATCATCTATCAATGAGCGAAAAAAACAAAGTTTTAGTTGAAGCCCAACCCTATTATATCGAGGCCCAATCGTCCCCCGAACAGAACCGCTATGTGTTCGCCTATACCATCACCATCACCAACGTCGGTTCCACACCGGCCAAATTGCTGACTCGCCACTGGCTGATCACCGATGCCAACGGCAAGGTGCAGGAAGTCAACGGCGACGGTGTGGTGGGAGAAAACCCGCATCTTAGCCCTGGCGACTCATTCCGCTATACCAGCGCGGCGATGATAGAAACTCCGGTCGGGGTGATGCAAGGTAAGTATCAAATGCAATCGGACGCCGGCGAAAATTTTAACGCAGCCATTCCCAAATTCACTTTATCGATACCTAGAACGCTGCACTAATGGCGATTTATGCAATTGGTGACATTCAAGGCTGTTACGACGAGTTCCGTCGTTTGCTGGACCATATAAGCTTCGATCCGAATCAGGATCAACTCTGGCTGGCCGGCGACTTGGTGAACCGCGGCCCAAAATCCTTGGAAACGCTACGCTTTGTGAAAGGCTTGGGTTCTGCGGCCGTTACCGTACTGGGCAATCACGATCTGCACTTGATTGCGACCGTGGTGTCGCTGGGCAAGGCCGGTAAAAAAGACACGCTGAGCGACGTTTTAAGGGCCGAGGATTGCGAAGAGCTGATAACCTGGCTACGCCATCAAAAGCTGTTCCATCACAATGATAATTTTTGCATGCTGCATGCCGGTTTGCCACCGCAGTGGGATTTTGAAACCACATTGCGCATGGCGCGTGAAACCGAGCAAGCCATGCAAAGCCCGGATCACGAACGCTTTTTCCGCTCCATGTATGGCAACAAGCCCGTAGTCTGGCGCGACGATTTACTGAAAACCGAAAAGCTGCGCTTTGCGATCAATTGTTTCAGCCGGCTGCGCTATTGCACCCTGGACGGCGTGATGGATTTTGGGCCCAAAGGCGCTCCCGGCAGCCAGCCCGACCACTTAATGCCCTGGTTTGAAGTGCCGGGCCGCAAAAGTATCGATATGCGCATCATCTTCGGCCATTGGTCCACGCTGGGCTATTTCGCCGGCTATAACTGTTACTCAATAGACACCGGCTGCTTGTGGGGCGGACAATTGACGGCGCTGGAACTGTCAGAACAACCCAGACGTTTCAGCATCGACTGCGCGCCCGTGCAAAACCCCAAGGCTTTTTCAGAATAGTGAACTTTTGCCGGCGTTCCGGCATCAGCTCCCTCGCACACCAAGCACCACATCAATTTAACTCGAGATTAGACCATGCGAAAAAACCTGTTCGTCGCCATCATCCTGGCCTTGCCATTAACCGCCTTCGCTTACCCTAGTGAAAACGACTATGGCCAACCGGTGGACCACAAGCTAGAACATTTGAATAAACTGCTGCAACTCAGCCCTGAGCAAAAAACCAAACTGGAAGCGATTTTTAAAGAACAGCACGAAAAATTCCGCGCCATCCACGAAGAGTCGCACAGCCGAATGAAAGAAGTATTAAGCCCGGAACAAATGCAAAAAATGGACGACTTGCGCAAACAACATCAAGAACAAATGCGCGAGCAAGCCCCTCGTAAACCGGCCCCATAAACAAAACAGCCTCGGCGGTCGCTTGTACCGCCGAGGCTGTTACCGGGAATAAGAAATTCTTTAAGAAAAATTTCGGCCGTAAAAAATCTCGGCCATTTCTTCCTGCAGCATGCCTTGGATTTCTTCCTGATCCTCGTCGCTGAAATTACTTTCTTTCTCGAACAAGTAATTTTCCAGTTCGGTTTCTTTCAACATCATCTTGGTGTGGAAGATGTTTTCCTGATACACATTGACGTCGATCATCTGGTACAGCTCTTTCGTGCTTTCCGCGATGTAATTCTGGATGGAATTGATTTTATGATCAATGTAATGTTTTTGCCCGGATACATCGCGGGTAAAGCCACGCACGCGGTAGTCCATGATGACGATGTCGGACTCGAAACTGTGAATCAAATAATTCAAGGCTTTCAGCGGGGAAATTTGCCCACAAGTTGACACGTCGATGTCGGCCCGAAACGTACAAATATCGGTATCCGGATGGCTTTCCGGATAAGTGTGTACGGTGATGTGGCTTTTATCCAAATGCGCCAAAACCGTTTCCGGCAACGGGCCGGGTGACTCGGAATTCATGCCGGCCGGAATAACCGCACCTTCGGAAATCAGCATCGTCACACTGGCACCCTGTGGATCGTAATCCTGATGGGCGATATTCAAAATTTGCGCGCCAATGATGTTGGCTACGTCTTTTAAAATCTGCGTCAAACGCTTGGCGTTATAGGCTTCGTCGATATATTCGATGTAGGCTTTTTCCTGCTCTTTGGGTGCATAGCAAACGTCGTAAATATTAAAACTCAACGATTTGGTCAGGTTATTAAACCCGTGTAACTGTAATTTGCTCAACCGATCAACCCTCTATAACTTCAAAATCATGACTTATTTCCACGCCCGCTTTGCCCAACATAATGGAAGCCGAGCAATATTTTTCGGCGGATAACTTCACCGCCCGTTCCACTGCGGCAACCGGCAGATTTTTACCCGTCACCTTGAAGTGCAAATGAATTTTGCTGAATACGGCCGGTACTGTGTCCACCCGTTCCGCAGTCAGTTCGGCAGTGCAATGTACGATCTCGTGGCGGCCTTTTTGCAGAATATCCACGACGTCGAACGACGAACAGCCGCCCACGCCCAACAACAGCATTTCCATGGGGCGTACCCCGAGATTACGGCCGCCGTGATCCGGCGGACCGTCCATCACAACCGTGTGCCCGCTGCCGGATTCGCCGACGAATAATCTGCCGTCGACCCATTTAATCGTTGCCTGCATGTTAAACCCCAACCAAATTCAAAATTGTCGCGAATTTTACAACGAACCCGTCAAATGTCTTGATTTTTTTGTAAAACTACTGCACCTTGATAGGGTAACCAATCTAGTTCACAGAATTATTACAAATTATGAGCTTTGTTAAACAAAACAAGATTTCACCCTCTGCCCTGGATGCCTTTTTACGCTTCTGCCATGTTAGAAGCTATCCGGCCAAAATCACCATAGTCCGCCCCGGCGATATAGGCGACAAGCTGTTGTTTGTGGTCGACGGCTCGGTCAGCGTCAGCGTCGAGGACGAGGAAGGCCGCGAGTTGATTTTGGCGTATTTGAACAAACACGATTTCGTCGGCGAGATCGGGGTGTTCAAAAACGCCGAAACGCGGAGCGTACTGGTGAAAACCCGCACCAAATGCCAAATGGCGGAAATCGGTTATGAACGCTTCAAAATGCTGTTAAACGCCGAGTTGCGCGATCAGGCGGTGGAGATTTTGACGGTACTCGGCGAACAGCTCTCGACCCGTTTGTTGATCACCAGCCGCAAATACCGCGATCTGGCGTTTATGGACGTGGAAGGCCGTATCGCCCGCACCCTGTTGGATTTGGCCAAGGAGCCGGACGCAATTACCCATCCGGACGGCATGCAGTTACATATCACCCGCCAGGAAATCGGCCGCATCGTCGGTTGTTCCCGCGAGATGGCAGGGCGCGTATTGAAAGAGCTGGAAGACAAGGGCTTGATCACCGCACACGGTAAAACCATCGTGGTATTCGGCACACGTTAACGCCGCGTGAAGGGCGAATTCATTCGCCCTTTGAGACACTACCGAAAAACGGCTTTACCAAACTTTGCCGAGCACCATCGACATAGGTAAACACCACCGGCACCACCAGCAGACTTAACAAAGTAGAGCTAATCAAGCCGCCAATCACCGCCACCGCCATCGGCTGGCGAAAACTGGCGTCCGCCCCCCATCCCAACGCAATAGGCAACATACCGGCAATCATGGCCACCGTCGTCATGACTATAGGCCGGGCGCGTTTATGGCAGGCATCCAGCAAGGCCTCGTGCCGACTCAGACCATGTTCTCGCATCGCCAGCAACGCATATTCCACCAGCAGGATCGAGTTTTTGGTGACGATGCCCATCAGCATGATCAAGCCTATCATCGACGGAATATTCAACTCGCCGCCGGTCAGCAACAGTGCGACAAACGCGCCGCCCATCGACAACGGTATCGCCGACAGGATGGTCAAGGGTTGAAAGAAATCCTTAAATAACAACACCAATACGCAAAACACGCACAGCAATCCGGTCAGCATCGCCATACCAAAACTGCTGGCCAATTCGGCCATGATTTCGGCGTCGCCGGTACGAATCAATTTAACGCTGGACGGCATATTAACCACTGCCGGCAAAGTTTTGGCGGCGGCCAGCGCCTCACCCAGGGACATGCCGCCCAGTTCGGCGTTGACCGTGACATAGCGGCGACGGTCATACCTGTCCACCTGCGCCGAACCGCTGGCTAACGATAGCTCGGCCACACTAGACAGCGGTACCAACCTATCCCCCGCCCTAACTCTTAGATTGGCTAAGACCTGCAAATTCTGCCGTGCGGCATCGGCTATCCTTACCCGAATCGCCAGTTGGCGGTTATCCAGATTCAGCTTGGCCAATTGGGCATCAAAATCACCAGTGGTGGCAATGCGCACCGTTTCGCCGATCAGTTCGGCTGTCACGCCTAATTCGGCAGCGCGCTGCCAGTCCGGCCGAATCGCAATCTCCGGCCGTTCCAGGCTGGCCGTGGAGCTGATGCTGCTCAAGCTACCCATATTACGCAAATCGCGCTCTAAGGCCTGCGCGCTGGCCTTTAAGGCCGCCGCATTATCGCTAGACAGTATCAAAGACATCTTCTCGCCCGGCCCCCCGATGCCAATGGAGAAGCGGGCGCCCGGCACTTCGCGCAATACTGCCCGCACCGCCTGTTCAATCTGCGTTTGATGCGGCCGCTGCCCGCGCTCGCTCAAAGTTAAGGTCAGCGCGCCCTTACGTTGTTCGCCCGGTCTGGTCACGCCGCCACCGACTATTTGACTGCTACCGACCGCGGTAAAAATGTGTTCGACACCTGCCAGCGGTTGCAGAACCGCTCGCGCCGCTTCGGCGACTCGACCGGCATCGTTTATCGAACTACCCGGCGGCAACTCGAATTGCACCGTGGTGTAACCACGATCAGCGGGCGGCACGAATCCCGCCGGGATCAAGGGCAGCAATAAGCAAGCACCCATAAAAAACAGCGTGGAGAGCAGCATCGTCGCCTGGCGATGACGTAGCGTCCACTGCACGGTTTTCAGGTAAATGGGCATTAATCTGCCATCGACGCTGGCCGGGTGATGACCTTCTGTGAGTAAATAAGCCGCCAGCATCGGCGTCAGCAGGCGCGCCACCAACAAGGATGCCAGCACCGCCACCACGGCGGTCCAACCGAACTGCCGAAAAAACAATCCCGACACCCCGCTCATCAGGGCAGTAGGCATAAACACCACCACCAGCGTTAAGGTGGTGGCGATGACCGCCAGTGCGATTTCGTCGACCGCCTCGGCGGCGGCCTGACGGATGCCCTTGCCCATCCGCACATGCCGGGCGATGTTTTCGATTTCCACAATCGCATCGTCCACCAATATCCCGACCACGATAGCCAAGGCCAGCATGGTCAGCATGTTCATGGAAAACCCCAACCAATGCATCACCGCGAACGTCGGCAAAATCGACAAAGGCAGGGCCGACGCCGACACCAAAGTTGCCCGCCAATCGCGCAAGAACCACCACACCACCAAGACCGCCAACAGCGCGCCTTCGTAGAGCATCATCATCGAGCCTTCATACTGCTCTTGCGAATACGCCACCGAACCGGAAATCAGGGTAAAACTCGAGGAAGGATCGGCTTCCCGCATCCGCGCCAAGGCCTGCTCCACATCATTGGCGATGCGGGTTTCGTCAAAACCCTTGGCCCTGTAGATGTTGAAACCGATCAACGGCTTGCCGTCCAAGGCTGCCAATTGCGTACGCTCGGCAACGGTGTCGCGGACCGTGGCGATTTGCTCCAAGCGCACCTCGCCGCCGTTGGCTATAGGCACCGGCAAGGCCGCCAGTTCGCTGGCCTGCCGCACCGTGGCCAGTGTGCGCACCGATTGCTCCGCCAAGCCCACATTACCCCGGCCGCCGGAAGACTCCTGCTGCGCCTGTTTCAAGGCTCGCGACACATCGGTCGCGGTGACGCCCAGCGAAGCCAAGCGCACCGGATCGACTTCCAGTTGTATTTCCCGCTGCACTCCGCCCAGGCGTTCGAAACGGCCGACGCCGGCCACGCCCAACATGACCTTGCTGACGTTATCATCCACCTGCCAGGATAAGGCTTCCTCGTCCAGTTTGGTCGAGGCAATCGCATAGGTCAAAATCGGCGCGCCACCCACGGTCACCGCACTGATACTAGGTTGCAGCACACTGCTAGGCAAATCCGAGCGCACCCTGTCCACCGCATCCTTGGTTTCTATCAAGGCATCGGAAAGCTTTTTTTCCAGAATAAATTCGACATTGATTTGCACCAAACCATCGGTAATCGAGGTGCGGATATGCTTCAACCCGGACAGCGTGGCAATCGAATCCTCGACTTTGCGCGCCACTTCGGTTTCAAGTTGTGCCGGCGCCGCGCCCGGTTGATTAAGTTTGACAATGACGCTGGGTAAATCCAGATCCGGCAAGCTCTGTATCGACAACTGCTGCAAGCCGCGTAGTCCGGCCAATGACAGCAAGATAAACAGTAAAATCGATGGAATGGGGCTGCGAATCGACCAAGAGGCAAAACTCATTAATCAATCCTCGTCGGCGCGATGTGCACGAGATCACCATCATTGAGAAAGCCGGCCCCCTCCAATACCACGCGCTCTGCTTCGCTCAAACCGTGGACGATTTCAATGTCCACGCCGTATCGACGGCCGATTTCGACCGCCTGCAAACTTACCAGCGAGGTATCGGCATCGCTGAGTAGCGTCAGCACATAGTTGCGGCCATCGCGGATCACCACGCTGGCGGCCGGCACCACCAATGCCGGACGCTGACTTAACTCGATCCGACCATTGGCATACATGCCGGCCCGCGCCTGACTGCCCGGCAGGATGTCGGCGTACACGACGCCCAATCGCGACTGCTCGTCCAAGGCCGGCGCCAGTTGCCGCACCCTAGCTTGGGCAACGCTGCCGTCCGGCAGGCTCAGTTGAATCGCTTGCCCCGCCTGAATTTGCGCGATTTGCCCGGCGGTCAATTCACCGCGCCATTCCAGGCGATTTTGCCGAATTAATCGAAACAACTCCTGCCCGCTGCCGGCCACCGCGCCCAGGGTTGCCATTCGCGCGCTAATCGCGCCGTCGTCAGGCGCCCGCACCTCGGCATAGCTTAGTTGCAACTGTTTAGCAGCCAACTGGGCCTTGATCGCATCGACCTGAATGCGGGAGGTTTCCGCTTCGGTTTCGTACCGCAACAACTCCTGTTGACTCAGCGTCGCTGCGTTTTTGAGTTTCAGCACCCGCTGTTTGTTGGTTTCGGCTTGCGCGGCAGTGGCCCGCGCCTGGGCCAGATTGGCCTGCAATTGCGCCAGATCGGCGCGCAGCATATCAGCGTCGAAACGCGCCAATAGCTGACCGCGCTTGACCTGATCGCCGACATTGACATTGACTTCGATTAACCTTAATCCGGATTGCTGGGCGCCGATGACGGCTTCTTGCCAGGCCGTAATCGCCCCCGACGCTTCCAGGGTGGTTGGCCACTGCCGCCATTGCGGCACTGCCCGCGTCACCGTCAGCGCCGGCACCGTTTTTCCCGGCGCGGCAGCGCCTGGACTTTCCCGGTTTAACAACCAAACTATTAGCACCGCACAGCATGCTAGTACGGTAAAAATCCCGATAAGCAATGAACCGCGTGCCAATCCACGCTGGGAATAAAGGGTATAAAAGCTTATACGGCGGGCTAGGTGTGTCATCATGACGAAAAATCTCGGCAAACATTACTCAGCTCCAAGTCTATACGACAATTTAAAACTGAACCATCGGGTCTAGAATAAGCCAAATAGCGGCCTAGCGCTCGAAACTCAGCCGACTCGCTCGAATAAGGAAGGTTCCATGAGAAAGAAAAGTGGAGAACGTTGCCAAGCTATTCTGGATGCGGCAAAAACCCTGTTTGAAAAAGTCGGTTTCGAACAAGCGACGATGGCGGAAATCGCCGCTACTGCCGGCCACTCCAAGGCCACGCTGTACAACTATTTCAGCTCAAAGGAACAGTTGTTTCTGGAATTGGCGCGCCGTTCCGCTGATCGCCACAGCGAGCAATTATTTTCCTTGCTGATGCCGGACTGCGGCAGTGCACCTCTCGATACACTGCCAGACCAGGTCAACCAAGTCCTGGCACTGTTGCAACCTTCCGACGACTTGCCGGCCACTTTGCAACGTTTCGGCGAAGGCGTGATGAGCAACTTTCTGTCCTTGAAAAGTTTGGCGGCCCGACGCATGTTGATCGCAGCCGCCGCCACTCATCCGGAAGCCGGCCGCCTGTTTTTCGAAAACGGCCCCGCCAAGGGCATGCAATTTACTGCGCAATTTTTCGCACAAGCGATGAATGCCGGCCAGTTGCGGCATGCCGACCCACATGTGGTGGCCGCGCATTTTCGCGGTTTGCTGGAATCGGAAGTCTACGAATCGGGCTTGTTCAACGCCCGCCGGGAATTGAAACCCAAACAAGTTAAAGCCACAGTCGAGCGCGCCGTCAGCGCGTTTATCAGAGCCTATGCACCGACTGCCACCGATTTGACTGACGATTAGCTATTGCTTGAACACTTCGCGAAACAACTGTTGCATGGCTTCCCAGGATTGTTTATCCGCGTCGGCATCGTAAGCAATAGGCAAATTATTGGCTTTGCCTAACCTATCCGCGTCGGGGTTGGTGAAGCCGTGGCGCGCGCCGGGATAGTTAACCAAACGATAGTCCACGCCGGCTTGGGTCATTTCTTTTTCAAATGCCGCAATGCTGTCGGCGCTGACAAACTCGTCGGCCGCGCCGTTCAAAACCAATACCCGCGATTTGACCTGCCCACGTCTTGCCGGCGTTTGCGTGGACAGATTGCCGTGAAAACTCACCACTGCCGCCAGATCGGTACCCAAGCGCGCCATATTCAAGACTGTCGCACCGCCGAAACAATAACCTATCGCCGCAATCTTGCCCTTATCGACACTGGCTTGTTTTTGTAAAAAGGCTAAAGCCGCGGTAAAACGTAATTGCGAAACGCCCGCCCGCTCCACGACGCTGTTCATGAAGGTTGAGGCTTCGGCTGCATGCTCGCTGGATTTGCCGTCGCCGTACATATCGACCGCCAGCGCGGTATAACCCAGTTCCGCCAACATCTTCGCGCGCTGCCGGGCGTAGTCGTTCAAGCCCCACCATTCGTGAACCACCAGCACGCCGGGCTGCTTGTCGCCTTTCGTGTCGTCCCAAACCAGATAGCCTTTTAGCGTGGTATCGCCGGCGGCATAACTCACGGCTTGCTCCTGCAATGCCGCTTGCAAACCGGAACTGAACAATAAGGCCAAAAAGAATAAACTACGCATCATAAAAACCTCCTGTTGAAAAATGGCCTTACGTTTACACTGCTAACGGGCATTGTCAATCTCTAGGGCCTTGCGACAATAAAATTCCATCGGGGCGGCGGGTTTTACGGCAACCTAGGCGCTGTGATTTCCTTTAAACGAACGGCAAACATAAACTCCATGACGCATTCCGGCGCAAAACCTATCTGGCGACAAATCCCGAAAAGCGTTTGGGCATTGGGCTTTGTCAGTATGTTGATGGATATTTCCTCGGAAATGATCCACAGCCTGCTGCCGGTATTCATGCTCACCACTCTGCATGCCAGCAGTTTGAGCATCGGTTTGATCGAAGGCGCCGCGGAAGCGACCGCGCTGATCGTCAAAGTATTTTCCGGGGTGCTCAGCGATTATTTGGGCAAGCGCAAAAGTCTGGCCTTGATAGGTTACAGCCTGGGAGCCTTGACCAAACCCCTGTTTGCCATCGCCGGCAGCAGCGGCATGGTTTTAAGCGCGCGACTGCTGGACCGGGTGGGCAAGGGCATACGCGGCGCACCGCGCGACGCACTGGTTGCCGACATCACCCCGCCGAAAATTCGCGGCGCGGCCTTTGGCCTCAGGCAATCGCTGGATACGGTCGGCTCTTTTCTGGGACCATTGCTGGCGGTGGCGCTGATGCTACTTTGGGCCAACGATTTTCGGGCGGTTTTTTGGGTGGCCGTGATCCCCGGCGGGTTGTCGGTGCTGATGTTGCTGTTTGGTGTGCGCGAACCCAAGCATCTGCAGCGTTCGCAACACGGCAACCCCATCAAGCGCGTCAATCTGCAACGCTTAAATGCCGACTATTGGCGAGTAGTGATGATAGGCGCGGTGTTCACACTGGCGCGATTCAGCGAGGCCTTTTTGGTGCTGCGCGCCCAACAAAGCGGCATTCCGATTGCGCTGTTACCCTTGGCAATGGTGGCGATGAATGTTGTGTATTCGGCCACGGCTTACCCGTTTGGCCGTCTGTCCGACCGCGTATCGCACCGGAAACTGCTGGCTTGGGGGCTGTTGGTACTGATCGCCGCCGACTTGGTACTGGCCAGTAGCGCCGATTGGCGGATAGTGTTGGCCGGCGTTGGGCTTTGGGGGGTGCACATGGGCATGACTCAAGGCCTGCTGGCCAAAATGGTCGCGGACACGTCACCGGCCGACCTGCGCGGCACCGCTTACGGATTTTTCAATCTGGTCGGCGGCATCGCCATGCTGTTGGCTAGCGTCATGGCGGGGTTGCTGTGGGATAGCTACGGCGCCGAGTTTACGTTTTACGCGGGGGCCGGATTTTGTTTAATGGCCTTATGCATCCTCATCGCTCGTCGCCGGGGTAAAGCAGCTCATTGACATTGAGCGTCCATTGGATTGGAGCAGCCGTAGACTAAAAACGGAAAAACTCCCGAAAGATTTTGAAATAGACCTACAAAGATGTAAGCTTTAGCGTACAAAAAAATCTCGTCAACGACTGAGCGTTTCAGCCGAATAAGTACTTAAAGCCTAGTTTGAAATACATCCTTCTCAGCCGGTTACAGCGTATCAATAAATACCAGCTTTGGCTGATTTCGGTTGTTCTGGCGACAATGCTTACCGAATCGATTGTGGCGATAATGGAATGGCTGCTGAAAGGCGAAATCAGCTTCGATTATCTACTTACCGGCTTGGTCGCTTCGCTACTGGTCGCCTCGCTGATCTGCGCGATGATCATTGTTTTTTTAGACCAGTTGAACAGTTTGAACGACGACAATATCCAATTAAGCACTATTGTCACCGCACTCCCCATTCCACTGGCGCTATTCGACGACAAGCGCAATCTGCAAATGCTGAACCCGGAATTTACCAAGGTCTTCGGCTACCGGCTCCGGGATATTCCCAACCTGTCCGCGTGGCAATTACAGGCCTTCCCCGATCCTGTTTACCGTGAAACGATTGGCGCGGAATGGCAAAAGCGCTTCGAAAATGACGACCAAGAATTTCAGCCCCTGGAAATCAAAGTTCGTTGCAAAAACGGCCTGAACAAGCACGTCATGACCACCGCTACCCGCACAGGCGGGGCCGGCAAGAAAATGCAACTGGTATTGCTCTACGATATTTCCAAACGCATCAATGCGATGAATGCGCTCGCCGAGTCGCGCAGCTTGCTGCAATCGGTGATCGAAACCATACCCATGCGGGTATTTTGGAAAGACCTGCACTCGCGCTATCTCGGCTGCAACTCGCAGTTCGCGCGAGATGGCGGTTTCACGAGAACCGAAGACCTCCTCGGTAAAGTCGATCAGCAACTATCCTGGCGAAACCAGGCTTTGCGCTATCGTGCCGACGACCGCCAGGTCATGCAATCCAATCTGCCTAAGCTGGCTTACGAAGAGCCGCAAACCACGCCTGAGGGCAAAGAGATTCTACTGAGAACATCGAAAGCGCCACTGCGCAATAGTTTGGGCGAAACCATCGGGGTATTGGGAGTATACGATGACATCACCGAGCTAAAGAAGATCGAAAACGAGTTGTGGCTGGCCAAAACCATGGTCGATAAAAGCAAGACCGCTTTCTTCTGTCTTGATTCCAAGGGCATGGTGACGTACGTCAACGATTACGCTTGTCAGTCCTTGGGCTATTCGCGGGACGAGCTGGTGGGTATGGCACCCTGGGAATTCGATCCGGACCTTTTGGCCAGTGCCTGGTCAAACATCTGGCAGCGCTTGCGCGACTGTGAAATTGTCAGCCACGAAAGCCGCCATCGACGTAAGGACGGCACGATTTTCCCGGTTGAGCTCACCTGCCACTATATCGCTCACAATGGCTTGGAACTGAGTTTTACCTTCGCGCAAAATATTAGCGAACGCAAACGCCTGGACACCGAACTGCGAATTGCCGCGACAGCTTTTGAATCGCAGGAGGGCATGATGATTACCGATGCCGATGCCGTCATTTTAAAGGTGAATAAATCCTTTACCGAGATTACCGGCTACGCCAGCGAAGAGGCCATCGGTCAAAAAATGAATATCCTCAATTCCGGCATTCACGATGCGCTGTTTTTTGCCGAAATGTGGCAATCCATTGATAGCAAAGGTGTCTGGCAAGGTGAAATCTGGAATCGGCGCAAGAACGGCAATATATTTCCGGAATGGCTCACCATCAGCGCCGTGAAAAGCCCGGATGGCAAGATAACCCATTATGTCGGCACGATGATGGACATAACGGCACGTAAAGCCATAGAGCAACACATTCATCATCTGGCCCACTTCGACGCACTGACCGATTTGCCCAATCGCACCTTGCTGATCGACCGTTTGCATCAGGCTATCGCTCAGGCCAGACGCGAGCGCAGTTTGCTGGCCTTGCTCTATCTGGATCTGGATAAATTCAAGCCGGTCAACGACAGCTTCGGCCACGATGTCGGCGACTTATTGCTGAAAGAGGTGGCGAATCGTCTGGAGGCTTGCGTCAAGCGGGAAACGGATACCGTATCGCGTTTGGGCGGCGATGAGTTTGTAATTTTACTCTGCCAATTGGACCGACACTCCGCGGCCGGGCTGGTGGCCGAAAACATCTTAAGCAGTCTGAATCAGCCGTTTGTGATTCAACAACACACGCTGGATATTTCTTCCAGTATCGGCATTGCCGTTTATCCCGATGACGGCCTGGAGGCAAATAGCCTGATGAAAAACGCCGACAATGCCATGTATCAAGCCAAATGCGCGGGGCGGGGCTGCTTTCGGTTTTTCAGACCCAAAGCCGATGGCTAATTACCGACGGTAGCCGCCGGTCCGGATAACCAAAGGCCAAGCTTCGGTTCTACCGCCAGACCGTTCTCGTCGGTAAATTGAAACGGTACGGAAATCAGCTCCATACCGCGATTGATCTGCACCGCAAAATGCAAATGCGGCCCGGTCGTCAAACCGGTATTGCCGGAGTAAGCGATCAGCTGCCCGGTTGCCACCCGCATTCCTGGCGTGACTTGGGCTTTTTCCAGAGCCAAATGCGCGTACACAGCCATGGAGCCGTCCTCATGCAAGATCCTGATACTGTTAGCCTTGCTGGCGTAAGCCTGGCTAGTACCATGACTGGTATAGTCATTTTCCACTTCCAGCACGATACCGCCCCGGGCTGCGTAAACCGGCGTATCAACCGGCATCATGATGTCTACCGCATAACGATTCTGTTCATCGTTATGACTGTATGGTCCATTAAAAGCTTGGGTAATTTGAAACTGTGCACCGGCCGGCAAGGGTGGCTTATAAAGCGTTTGACTCACATAGCCGGGTAAAGGCCGCCCGACCACATAGCTGTATTGCAGATTGACACTATAAAATCCGGCGCTCTGGTTGGGAATAAGCGAGAACAAGCTGCCGGACTGGCCGGATTCAACGACAAAGCGGCGCGGCAAATCCGGATTGGCGCTGACATTTTCCCGCTCACGCCAATCGACGGCCAGTTCGATGGGCCCCGGATAGGCGTTCAGCGCAAAAAAACTCGGTTGCAAATCATCGGCCGTTTTTTCCAGCCAAACGCGCTTAGGATTGGCGGCTTTTAACTGCCTGACTGCTACCGGCTGATTCGATGCGGGGGCCTGATCGGTAAAAAACCAGGTACCTTCGGCATCCTGATATTTATAAAGCTTTTTAGCTACGCCGCTACTGGACGCCAGTAACAGCGAAATCGCTAAAATACCGCGAGCAAACACCGGTCGCCACGATTATTTGCGGGTAGAACTAAAGGTGTAAGACCGCACCACGCCTTGTGCGTCGAAACGAATCAGCAAATCCTGGGAATCGTTACCGCCGAACAGGGCATATTTGTAGATCCCGTAAGTCCAGGTAGGCTTACCATCTTCCATGCCGGTGCGCCAAGGCGTGCCGAACATTTCGGTAATATCTTGCTTACGGGTTTGGCCGACCTTGATTTCCGGCACTCGGACGGGGGAAAACTCTTGGCCGACAGTAAAGCAACCGGTCAGTTGCGTCGTCGCAAGGCTGGCGACTAATAGAAGTGAACTAAAGCCAAAAGCGCGTGGTCCGCGTTTTGCAAGAAAATTGTTCATTGGTATTCCCTGATTGAAAAATTGATTGATATAAACTAGCTGTTAGTGGCTTATCTTAGCCGGTTCCAGCCGCGATTCGAAAATTTTTTAGCCTCCGATAAGATGTCATCATGCCTACCGAAAACCACAATTCAGCCCTCGATAATCTGAACTTCGACAATCGTTTTATCCGCGAGTTGCCTGGTGATCCCGAACCGGATAATTTTCGGCGCCAAGTTTATGCAGCCTGCTATTCCCGGGCCAATCCGACGCCGGCGCAGCAACCCAGATTGGTCGCTTATTCCAGAGAAGTCGCGGAAGACTTGGACTTATCCGCCGAACTCTGCGAATCGGAAGATTTTTGCCAAGTATTCTCCGGCAGCCGGCTAGCAAAAGGCATGGAAGCGTATGCGATGTGCTACGGCGGCCATCAATTCGGCCATTGGGCCGGCCAGCTCGGCGACGGCCGAGCCATCAACTTGGGCGAGGTGGTTAATCAGCGTAAGCAACGCTACACCTTGCAACTGAAAGGCGCGGGCGTGACGCCTTATTCCCGTAGCGCCGACGGCTTGGCTGTACTGCGTTCGTCAATACGTGAGTTTTTGTGCAGCGAAGCCATGCATCATCTCGGTGTGCCGACCACCCGCGCCTTGAGTGTAATCCTGACCGGCAAACAGGTGGTGCGTGATATGTTTTACGACGGTAATCCGCAAATGGAACCTGGCGCGGTGGTGTGCCGGGTGGCGCCGTCGTTCGTCCGCTTCGGCAATTTTCAACTATTCACCGCGCGCGATGACCTCGATTCGCTGAAAAAACTGGTGGATTACACCATTCGCACCGATTTTCCGGAGCTGGGTGAGCCATCGATTCCCGTCTACCTGGAATGGTTTAAACAAGTCTGCCGCAAGACGGCCGAAATGATCGTGCACTGGCAGCGGGTCGGCTTTGTGCACGGCGTGATGAACACCGACAATATGTCGATCCTGGGCTTGACCATCGATTATGGTCCTTACGGCTGGCTTGAAAATTACGATCCGGACTGGACGCCTAACACCACCGACGCCCAAGGCCGGCGCTACCGGTTCGGCAATCAGGCGAAAATCGCCTATTGGAATTTGGTACAACTCGCCAACGCTCTGTATCCCTTGATTATGCGCGCCGAAAGTTTGCAACAAGCTTTATCGGCTTATACCGACACCTTCGACGCCGGCTGGCAGGCGATGATGGCCGCCAAATTGGGCCTAACAAGGTTCGAGCCCAGCGAAGACGAGGCCTTGGTGAACGACTTAACCCAGCTCATGCAAACCGCTGAAACCGATATGACTTTGTTTTATCGGCAGTTGGCTGATGTCGATGTCAGCGCGGAATCGAATTCGCCGGCGCAATTTTTAGCGCTGTTGCAGCGCACCAGCTACGAGCCGTTGAACGACGACCTCATGGAACAAGCTAGCCGCTGGTTCGCCATTTATCGCCTGCGCAGTCAGCGCGACGGCAGGCTACCGCTGGATCGCAGCTCAGCAATGAACTCGGTCAATCCGAAATACGTATTGCGTAATTATCTGGCGCAATTGGCTATTGATCAGGCTGAACAAGGCGATTTTTCTTTGGTCCAGGAGTTACTCGAAGTGCTGCGCCACCCTTACGCCGAACAAGCGGATAAACAGAGTTTTGCCGCTAAACGGCCCGATTGGGCTAAGCAGCGCGCCGGCTGCTCCATGCTGTCCTGCAGCTCCTAACGACTCGTCTCGGCAAATTTCGAACCAAGGTACTATGTTAACTTGTTCAAATTAGCTTATTATTCGGTCACAAAATCACGTTATTTATTTGGAATAAACTTCGGAGCAAAGCATGGCCAAAGAAATCGGCATCGTTAAAATCGCAACTGGCACCGTTACCGCCATTGCCGCCGACGGCAGTAAACGTATTTTGCAGGTCGGCGACCGCGTTTATCCAACCGATCTTTTGACCACTGCCGACGGCAGCACGGTGATGATACAACTTGCCAATGGCTCGTTTATTGATATGGGCGGCAACGACAGCATGCAGCTTGCTGCAGCGCTGCAGGAACAAGGCGAGCCGGCTCAGATCGTCCAGAATCCTACACCCGCCGGTCCCAGCGCGGAAGATATTCAGGCGGCCTTACTGGCCGGCGCCGATCCAACCACAATAGCTGAAGCGACTGCCGCTGGCGGTGCGCCGGCAGCAGGAGGCGCGCCTGGGGCAGGTAACGAAGGCCATGTGCCGGTTATCGTCGAATATCTCAACCCTGTAGCACCGGTCACGAATGGTTTCGATACCACCGGTCCCAATGTCGCATTTCCGCCGATTGTGCCGGAAGTTTTGATTTTGAATCCGGAGCAGGCCGCTGCAACCTCCGGCAACCAGCCGCCGATTGCAGGCAATGACAGCGTTACAGGCTTAACACCCGGCAGCAGTGTTACGATCAACGTGCTGGGCAACGACAATGACCCGGATGGCACGCTCAACCCCGCCAGCGTGCAAATCGTCGGCAGTAACGGACCCGGTCAACCACTAGTTGTGCCTGGCCAGGGTATTTGGACTGTCGACACGACTACAGGCTCCATCACTTTTACGCCAACCCCCGGTTTTACCGGCAATCCGACTCTGATCACCTACACCGTCGAGGATGATTTGGGCCTGGAGTCCAATCCCGCCGAAGTCAGCATTGTTTACGTGCCTACTGTCACTGTCAGCGACGTCATCGTGGACGAAAGTGACGCTAGCTTACCCCCTGCCGAGACCGGCACTCTGCGTATTAACGGCCAAGCACCAACATCGGTTGTCTTGTCGGCCAGCGGGGCAACCTGGGACGCCGCTACGCAAACCCTGACAGCCAGCGACGGTTCTTATCAGGTAGTTGTGAACAATGACAGTTACACCTTTACCTTGCTAAACGCTTTGACCCACATAAACACAGGCGCACCGGAATCGCCAGCTATTGGCTTTACATTTTCCGCGACGTTAACCGATCAGGACGGAAGGGTCGCGAATACGACGTTTAGTGCGAACGTGTTTGATGATGCGCCCTTCGTCAAAAACAGCAACGGGAATTTACAAGATGCCGCAGGTCAAACATTAACGGGCTTGATTGATTACGATCTGGGTTTTGACGGCTTTGGGAGTGCCGGTGGTGTAAATTTGACAAACAATAATGGGGCGTTAACGTCTCGAGCAGACGGTATTTCTTATTTGATTGTCGATAGCAACGGCGACCAGTTACAAGAACTTTATGCTTTTGTCGATAACGGTGCCCTGACGACCACATTTGCCGACCTCAGCGCTGACCGCATGGTATTTTCGCTGCTGCCGACAGTTAACGGCGCCGTAGATGGTGCGTACAAATTGGAATTGCACGATGTTTTGGATTTGCCTGCTGCGCCGAGCACCACGCTAGATTTTGGCAGCGCCGCGCTGGCTTTCGGTGCCGGAAAAGTTGCTGTAGGGAATTCTCTGCTTGTTGAGGGCAGCAACCTGTTTATCGACTCAGCAAACAATGACGTCGGTGTGGGTGATAGATTTTTGGATGCATCGGAAGTAATAACCTACAGGTTTGGTACTGTCGGCGGTTTCGATATTACATCTCCGCAATTAGTAAACTCGGTACAACTCAATGAAGCCGATGTTGGTAGTGCTTTGGATGTTTTTAGCTGGACAGCTTATAGGGGGCTAACCCAAGTTGATACTGGAACGGTTGTATTTAGCACGCCTGCTGGAGGTGGGCTTACGGATCCGATTAATGTGGTTGGTGGATACGACAGGCTGGAAATCCAGGTCAATTTTGGCAAACTCGCGGTGGGAGGCCTGCAATATACCAGCGTAGCGCCACAAAACCTGCAATTACAGTTTGGTTTTAGTGCAACAGATGGTGATGGCGATAGCACCGGCGTTGGTAGCTTTACCGTCGATACCGGCGCATTGCTCAATACTGGCATCAGCAGTGTGCTGCCTGATTTGCAACACCCCGATAGCGTTATTCATTAATCAAGCGCATTTCGCAACAAAAAAAGCCGGCATAAGCCGGCTTTTTGTTGTCTGGGAACAAGCTTTAATCTGCTTTGCGCTGCTTTGCGCTGTTTTCCGTAGCCTACCATACCAATCAGACCAGACAAAAACAGCCATGTTGCGGCCGGCAAAGGTACTGCCGAAGTCGTATACGTAATAGTGGCTTGGACAAAAGGGTTGCTGCCTTGCCCCGCATTCAAGTCCGCGGTCACATCAGGTGACAGCGCCAAGGTGATAAGAATTTTGTTGTCCTGTGTCCAACTCTGCAATAAAGCACCCGGTAGCAGCGTGCTCCGCGACCACTCGACCAAATCGGCGTTTGTAACCGTGCTGTAATTGTTGGCGTCGACAAAGACAGCACTAGAGTTAACGGGTGGAGCAATAGGAGCGAATTTCAGATTGCTGATCACACTTTCGAATGTAACGGCGATGTTTTCAGGATTGGCAGTAGATGCGTTGATAGAGTAATCTCCGCGCGCATGGACAGTGAAGCTGCCGGCCACTAAATCCGCCAAAGGCGCATTATCAATAGAGAAAGTAAAAACCTGTCCATCCAGGGTTTGCTGGAACTCAGTGGAGGTAAAACTGACCAGCCCAGCACTAGCTTCTATGCTTGCCGTAGAAAGAAACAAGGCAACCAAGGGTTTAACTAGTTGATTACGCATAGGGATTTCCTTAAAAATGAGTACTGGCACAAATTTTACGTCATGTCGGCTTGCAAAGCCACCTGTACTTAAGGGCTGAAGCTCATTAAATCCAATGCAATTCTGACCATACAATAACCTTTTGCCTGCTTCGAAAAACTAAACCGCTGCGTTTTTTGGCTACACCCAGGTTTTACCTGGATTCTAGCCGGATTTGCCGGCAGCGGATTACTAAAAAAATATGCTCAAACCAGCCATTTCGGGTATCCTTTTTAAGCTAATCCAACGTTTTCCAAGGTTCCGTAATGACCAACAATACCGATATTGCCGCCAAACACGATATTGATCCTGCTGAAACCCTAGAATGGATGGAGGCACTGCAAGCGGTGATAGAAAAAGAAGGCGGCGACCGCGCCAGTTTTCTGATTGAAACCCTGCTCAGTACCGCCAGACAAGCCGGCATGGACATTCCGTTCTCGGCTAATACGCCTTACATCAACACCATCCCGATAGATAGGCAACCCAAATTTCCCGGCAACACCGACATCGAACGCACCATCCGCTCTTACGTGCGCTGGAATGCGATGATGATGGTGTTGCGCGCCAACAAATACACCAATGTCGGCGGCCATATCGCCAGTTTCGCTTCCGCCGTCACCTTATACGATGTCGGGCAAAATCATTTCTGGAACGCCCCCTCGGACAAACACGGCGGCGACCTGATTTTCTCGCAAGGTCATTCCGCGCCCGGCACTTATGCTCACGCCTTCTTGCTGGGCCGCTTGAGCGAAGAGCAAATGGACAGCTTTAGACAAGAAGTCGGCGGCAACGGCTTATCGTCTTACCCGCACCCGTGGTTGATGCCGGACTTCTGGCAATTCCCCACCGTATCGATGGGCCTTGGCCCGATCATGGCAATCTACCAAGCCCGCTTCATGCGCTACATGCAAAACCGCGGCTTTGCCAACACCGAAGGCCGTAAAGTCTGGGCCTTCCTGGGCGACGGCGAAACCGACGAACCGGAAACTCTGGGCGCGATCGGCATGGCAGGCCGGGAAAAACTGGATAACCTGATTTTCGTCGTCAACTGCAACCTGCAACGTCTGGACGGCCCGGTACGCGGCAACGGCAAAATCATTCAGGAACTGGAAGCCAACTTCCGCGGCGCCAACTGGAATGTCATCAAAGTAATCTGGGGCCGGCGCTGGGACGCGATTCTGTCCCGCGACAAGGACGGTTTGGTGGTTAAACGCATGATGGAATGCGTGGACGGCGATTACCAAACCTTCAAATCCAAGGACGGCGCCTACGTCCGGGAAAAATTCTTCAACACCCCCGAACTGCAGGAACTAGTCAAGGATTACACCGACCGCGACATCTGGGAATTGAATCGCGGCGGCCACGACCCGATCAAAGTCTTCGCGGCCTTCAACGCGGCGGTCAACCATACCGGTCAGCCCACCGTGGTTCTGGCTAAAACCATCAAAGGTTACGGGATGGGCGACTCAGGACAAGCGCAAAACACCAGCCATCAGCAAAAGAAGATGAGCATGGAATCGATCAAATACATCCGCGACCGCTATCAATTGCCGGTCAGCGACGAAGAATTGATCAATCTGCCCTACCTGCGTTTCGCGGAAGACTCCGCCGAACTGAATTACCTGCGCCAACGCCGCGTCGATCTGGGCGGTTATCTGCCGGCTCGCCGCGCCAAGTCCTACCCGCTCGAAGTACCGGCCTTATCCGCTTTCAAAGCGCTATTGGACGGCACCGGCGAAGGTCACGAGATTTCCACCACCATGGCCTTTGTGCGCATTTTGAACATCCTGGTCAAGGACAAACAAATCGGTAAGCGCGTAGTACCGATTGTCCCGGACGAGTCGCGCACCTTCGGTATGGAAGGCATGTTCCGGCAATTGGGTATCTGGTCGCAAGTCGGCCAGCTTTACACCCCGCAAGACGCCGAACAATTGATGTTTTACAAGGAAGACAAGCACGGCCAAGTGTTACAGGAGGGTATCAACGAAGCCGGCGGTTTGTGCGACTGGATCGCCGCCGGCACTGCGTATTCGACCCACGGCGTACCGATGATTCCCTTTTTCATCTATTACTCGATGTTCGGTTTCCAACGGGTCGGCGACCTGATTTGGGCCGCGGCCGACCAACGTACCCGCGGTTTCCTGCTGGGCGGCACCGCCGGCAGAACCACCTTGAACGGCGAAGGTTTGCAGCATGAAGACGGCCACAGCCATCTGATGTCCGCCACAGTACCGAACTGCTATTCCTACGACCCGACCTTCGCCTGCGAATTGGCGGTGATCATTCAGGACGGTTTGCGCCGGATGTATGTCGAGCAGGAAGACATCTTTTACTACATCACCTTGATGAACGAAAACTACGACCAGCCGGCCATGCCGGAAGGCGCGGAGGCCGACATCCTGAAAGGCATGTATTTGTTCAAAAAAGGCCCGAACAGCAAAAAACCGCGCGTGCAATTGCTGGGCTCCGGCACCATCTTTATCGAAGTCATTGAAGCCGCCAAACTGCTGCACGATGATTGGGGCGTGGACGCCGACATCTGGAGCTGCCCAAGCTTTACCGAGCTGGCTCGCGACGGCCAAACCTGCGAGCGCTGGAACCGTTTGCATCCGACCGAAAAGCCGCGCATCACGCATATCGAACACTGCCTGGATAGCACCAAGGGTCCGATCATCGCCGCTACCGATTACATGCGCGCATTTGCCGAACAAATTCGCCCTTGGGTGAATCGCTCTTACACGGTGTTGGGTACTGACGGTTTCGGCCGCTCGGACACCCGCGCCAAGCTGCGTAGCTTCTTCGAAGTGGACAGATACCACGTTGCCGTTGCCGCCTTGCACAGCCTGGCGCAAGCCGGCGAGTTCGACGCCGCGAAAGTCGAGGTAGCCATTGCTAAATACAACATCAACCCTGACGCAACCGCCCCTTGGTTGATCTAACGGAAAGCGACATATGAGTTCTGTAATTGAAATAAAGGTCCCCGACGTCGGCAATGTCCCTGAAATCGACATCGTCGAGGTGCTGATCAAGCCCGGCGACGTGGTCGCGGTGGAACAAACCCTGGCGGTGATGGAGACCGACAAAGCGACGATGGATTTACCGTCCAGCGCGGCCGGCACCATCAAAACCGTGCATATCAAACCCGGCGATAAAGTCTCCGAAGGCACACTGATCGCTACTCTTGAAGCAGGCGAGGCAGCCGCTGCAGTTCCCGCCGAACCGGCACAGACTGTAACACCTGCCCCAGTTGAACCGAGCCCTGCACCGGTTGCGGAAGCCCCAAAAGTAGAACCTGCCCAACCAGCCGCAGCGCCTGTTGCGCCCGTGGCAAGTAGCAATGAAGGGTTTAAAGCACACGCCACCCCCAGCGTCAGACTGTTTGCCCGCGAATTGGGCGTGGACCTGAGCAAAATCCAAACCGGCAGCGGCCGTAAAGGCCGTATCCTGCAAGACGATGTGAAAAACTTCGTCAAGCAAGTCATGGCCTCCGGAGGTTCGACCAGCGGTGGCGCAGGCATACCGGCCATTCCGGCAGTAGATTTCACCCAATTTGGCGAAATCGAGGAAAAACCGCTCAGCAAAATCAAGCGTCTGACCGGCCAAAACCTGACCCGTGTCTGGTTAAACCTGCCTCTGGTGACCTATCACGACGAAGTGGCCATCGACGCGATGGAAGACTTCCGCAAATCGGTCAACGCTGGCTTAGCGAAGGACGCCGTTAAAGTCACCGGCCTAATCTTCATCATGAAGGCGCTGGTAGCGGCAATGCAAAAATACCCATCCTTCAATAGCTCATTGTCTCCAGACGGCGAAAAACTGATCTTCAAACATTACTTCCATATCGGTATTGCCGTGGATACCCCGAACGGCTTAGTCGTGCCGGTGATTCGCGATGTCGATAAAAAAGGTATTTTCCAATTATCCAACGAGCTAGCCGAAAAAAGCGAACTGGCCAGAACCGGCAAATTGAAACCTGCCGATATGCAAGGCGGCTGTATGACCATCTCCAGCCTGGGCGGCATCGGCGGCACCGCGTTTACGCCCATCGTCAACGCCCCGGAAGTGGCGATTTTGGGCGTCACCCGCTCCAAGGTACAACCGGTGTGGAACGGCAAGGAATTCGAACCGAAACTGATGCTGCCGCTGGACATCACCTACGACCACCGCGTCATAGACGGCGCCGAGGGTGCACGTTTCATGGAAGCATTGAAATCTTATCTGGGCGACATTCGGCGCTTGTTGTTGTAAACGGCAAGGATCAATTTTCTTGGGAGGCCCAGTATGCAAACACTGAATTTAGAGAAACTACCGGATTTTGCCAGGCATGAATTGGAGGATTTTTATCAATTTTTGTTGCAAAAATACGCGGGGCAACAACAAGACCTTAAGGAATCAGCGCCATTAGCGCCTCGCTTGGTTAAACCATTCGAGCCGCTGCCACGCGAAGCGGTGTATGAGCGTTAACTGTTTTGTCGATTCCAACGTCTGGCTTTATGCTTTCATGGATGAGAGTTCGCCCAAACACCAACAAGCTTTAAAGGTTATCGCACAGCCCGGCGTAATGCTTAGCACTCAAGTTGTGAACGAGATCTGCAACAATCTGCTGCGAAAAGCCGGATACACCGAGCAAGAGATTCGACAAACCGTGGATAATTTCCGGCAACGTTATCCGATACATACCGTCACATTGGATGATGTACGCCGGGCCTCCGAATTACGCGAATCGTTCAGTTTGTCCTATTGGGATAGTTTGGTGGTCGCTTCCGCAATAGTAACCGATTGCCGAAGCATTTACTCTGAAGACATGCTTAGTGGTTTAAACATAAACGGTTTACAGCTAATCAATCCTTTTATTTAACCCAATCTCCTAAAAATCGGCATTTTAATAGCGAATAGTCAAAGTCATGGCCGAAAATCCTAGCAATCAAGGCGTTTATTTCCTGTCGTTATCGGTGGAAAACGTGCGCTGTTTTGCCGAGAAACAGACACTGGATTTGTCGGATGGCAACGCTAGGCCGGCGCAGTGGACGGTGATTTTGGGGGGAAATGGAACGGGCAAATCTACTTTGCTGGATGCGCTGAATATCAAACAAAGTACACCTTGGCTAGATAAAAATCTTATTAGGTTAAACAACTCGTCCGCTAATACGAATTTACAATTTGGGAAAAGCGATGGCTTGGATTCGGTTGTATCGCAACAACTAGAATACGCCTTTAAACCGTTTATTCGAGGCCAACATATTCGTGAAACGATGCAAGGGCAGAAAAATTTTGATGAAATATTTGACTACCAATCAATATTTTATTATTCCGCCAGCAGAAGGTTAGCTAGGAAATATGAATTTGATTTTGGAGGTGGGGATGTCGAACTACCTATTGATGAACCAGACAATTTAATCAATGCCGAAGAATGGCTACTCCAAACCGATTATATTGCTAATAAACCATCCGAGATTCAGGCGAGTTACCAAGAACGTCTGACGATTATTAAAGACACGCTGATTGCTTTATTACCGGACGTCAGCGATATTCGCATCTCGACACCCAGCGAAAAGTCGCCAAACCCCAGGGTCGAATTCAATCTACCCGACGGCTGGCTGTTGTTATCTCAGCTCAGTCTTGGCTATCAAACCATGACCGCCTGGATGGTCGATCTGGCCGCACAGTTATTCAAGCATTATCCCAATAGCGCCAACCCTATCGCCGAACCTGCGGTGGTATTGATCGACGAAATCGACCTGCATCTGCATCCCAAATGGCAGCGAACGATCATGGCTTATTTGAGCGAACGCTTCGTCAATACTCAGTTTATTGTTACCGCCCATAGCCCCTTAATCGTGCAGGCTGCGGAAAATGCCAATATCGTGGTGCTTAAGCGCGAAGGCGACTCGGTTAAAATTCATCAACATCCGCAAGACGTCAAAGGTTGGCGTATCGACCAGTTATTAACCAGCGACTTGTTCGATTTGCCCAGCGCCCGTTCGCCGCATTATGAAAACCTGTTGAACCAACGCCGGCAGATTTTGAGCCAAGCGCAATTGACCGGTACCGATCAAGCCAAATTGTCTGAACTGGAATGTCAAATAGGAGAACTGCCCACAGCGGAAACCCCCGAAGATATTGACGCGATGAATATTATTCGCCGTGCGGCAGAGCTGTTGAAATAGGTCCGATGATTTTTATCCAGCGCAGCCAGGAACCCGCCGTATTGCAAAACAAGGGTAAAGCTGAACAACAGGCTTTTTGTGAGGCTTATGATGCTGGCAAACGCGAATTTAAATTCGATAGTGCGATTTACGGAAATCCCACCGTTAAAACCGCGTTATTAAAAATGCAGTGTGACAAGTGCTGTTTTTGCGAGTCGAAAATTTCCCATATTAGTTATGGCGATGTGGAGCATTACCGGCCCAAGGGCGGCTACAAACAAGCGGAACAGGACGAATTTCATGCTCCTGGCTATTATTGGTTGCCTTATACTTGGGAAAACTTGTTACTGAGCTGCACCTTATGCAATCAACAATTTAAGAAAAATCTGTTTCCTTTGTTGGACCCGCAGGAGCGAGCACTTAACCACCACGACGACATTACGTTGGAACAGCCACTGTTAATCAACCCTTCCGCCACCGATCCTCGGCAATATATCGGCTTTCGGCAAGAGATTCCCTATGCGATTGACGGCAATATCTACGGCAAAGCAACGATTGCTGTTGTGGGATTAGATAGAGAAGCGTTGAATGAAAAGCGGCGTAGCCACCTTGCGTTGATTAATCAATTAATTGCGGTGATAAAACTTGCGAACAAGCAACTCGAAAACACTGAACTTCAATCGGTAGCCGCGCAAGCAAAACAAATAATTGCCGAAGCGATATTACCAACGGCGGAATATTCGGCCATGATAAATGCACAATTACCGGCATTACACTGACGGCTTAAGCCTGCCGGACGATTTTGAATTGATAAAATAACCTAAATAGACATCCTCACTGGAGACAAATCCTATGACTAATTCCGTTACACACGCCGAAGTTTTGGTTCTGGGCGGCGGCCCCGGCGGTTACACCGCTGCCTTCCGCGCTGCCGATTTGGGGAAGCAAGTCGTATTGGTCGAACGCTATCCAGTTTTAGGCGGTGTTTGCTTAAATGTCGGCTGCATTCCCTCCAAAGCTCTGCTCCACACTGCGCAAATTATTCACGAAGCCGAGGCGATGGCGGAACACGGCGTCAGTTTCGGCAAGCCAAACATTGACTTGGACCAAATTCGTGCCTGGAAACAAAGCGTCAGCCAAAGCCTGAATCAAGGCTTGGGCAAACTGGCCAAGCAACGTAAAGTCACTGTAATCCATGGCGTGGGTAAATTTGCCACCGCCAACAGCTTAACGGTGACCAGCGAGGCCGGCGTGCAAACCGTCACCTTCGACAATGCCATCATCGCCGCCGGCTCGCAGCCAACTAAAATCCCCAGCTTTCCGCATGACGATCCTCGCGTTTGGGATTCCACCGACGCACTGGAACTGAAATCGGTACCGGAAAAACTATTGATCGTCGGCGGCGGTATTATCGGCCTGGAAATGGCGACTGTTTACCATGCGCTGGGTTCGAAAATCAGTGTCGTGGAATTGATGGATCAGATTATCCCCGGCTGCGACAAAGACTTGGTCACGCCACTGCAACGCAAAATCAAAAAGCAGTACGAGAATCTGTGGCTACAAACCAGCGTTAAGGCGATGGAAGCTACCGATGCCGGCATTAAAGTCACGATGGAAGGCAAAGGCGCACCGGAATCCGAAGTGTTCGATGCGGTCTTAGTGGCGGTGGGCCGCCGGCCGAACGGTAAATTGATCGACGCCGATAAGGCGGGCGTCAATGTAGACGAGCGTGGCTTCATCCCGGTGGACAAGCAAGGCCGTACCAATGTCAGCAATATTTTTGCGATCGGCGACATCGTCGGCAATCCAATGCTGGCCCACAAAGCCACGCACGAAGGCAAAATCGCCGCCGAAGTCATTGCCGGGCACAAAGCCGGTTTCGACGCACTAACCATTCCTTCGGTCGCTTACACCGATCCGGAAGTAGCTTGGATGGGCCTAACCGAAACCCAGGCGCAGCAGCAAGGCGTGGAATTCAACAAAGCCGTATTCCCATGGGCCGCCAGTGGCCGCTCTTTGGCACTGGGCCGCAGCGAAGGTATTACTAAAATCCTGACCGACAAAACCACCGGCCGTATTCTCGGCGCCGGCTTTACCGGCCCCGGTGCCGGAGAATTAGTGGCAGAAGCCGTGCTGGCTTTGGAAATGGGCGCGGATGCGACAGACATTAGCCTCAGCATCCACCCGCATCCAACTTTATCGGAAACCTTTGCGTTTGCAGCGGAAATGATAGAGGGAACGATTACCGACCTGTATGTAAAGAAATAGTGCTTATTTTGCTAAACGCAAAATTCGTGAGTGAGTTAAACGTCAGCCTGCCATTTTTTGGTGAGAACGCCGACATCATATAGAAGGAACAGCGAGTGGAAAAATTTGTCTTTGGGGCTGGCGAAGATGACAGAAAAAGGTTGCTGAATTTCGTTGATGCTCTGCAGCAGTTTTTAGAGAAGGTGATAAATAACGGCGAGTATTTTCAGCCGAAATTTCGCGACGATTATAAAAAAGCCTGGATTGAGCTTAACCCAAACTTTTCGGCGCTAAAAGACGGCTTGCAACGTGCGGAAACCCACACCTTGTTAGCGCAAGGCTTATTGGGAACCCAGCTAAATCTAAAGCTCGCCGTCATCAATCATTTTTTAGGCGAATTTTTGCTGTACGGAATAGAAATTATCGGCGGCCACAAACTGCTTGAAAGACTTTTGGGTGTTGTCAGCAAATTACTGGCAAACATGGCAACCGCAGTGGGCACCGGCTTAGCCATTCAGAGCTTCGTAGATTTTCTTGTTGCCATGATCAAGGAAGACAGCTAGTGATTGTTCGCTTAGGCAATGCCTAAGCGAACGAAACCCGAACCACTAAAACGCTATTCAAGCGGCTTTCTTAACTTCTACGCCTCTAGCCAACAAGCCATCTCGACCTTTCTCCGCCAAAGCCAGGATTTGATAAGCCAAATCTTCGGCGATATTCAATTGCTTTAAAGAGGCGGCCAAATGCTCCATCACGATGTCGTAATGGAAATCGTCAGGACCGAGCTTGATCAAAAAACTATGAGCCGGCGTTAACAACGTGATGCTTCTAATCTCTTGCCCGCCAACGATATCCAGCAGGAAGGCAAAATCGTTGCCGGTAACCAAACTCGGTTTGGCGTTGGTGCGGGCAAACGCTGCCGTAAAATACCCATCCAATGCCTCTAATACTCTATCATCGTCACTATTTAAGCTATTGAAGTAAGCTTTCAAATAGGCTTTTAGCGCATCAGCCTGCTCAGCAGCCGGGCGGGTAAAGAAGAAGCGGTTAATCCGATAGTCGTCCAGCATTTTTGCATAAAACACATCGACTATTTTACCCATCAGGACGTGGTCGCTGAGAGCTGCGCGCAAGGCATGGATCTGAGGTGCTACAGTTGCGTTCATATTTTTCTCCGGATGATAGTTTTAATAGACATCCCGAGCTTTCCAGTCACGGTGTTTTTGTCAACCTTTTAACCGGATTAACGCTATACAAAAGCCATACACGCAACTTTACAAATACTAACCATCTGACAAAGCGCCTAAAGCCCAAACGGCACTATTTTTTCGGCACATAGCCTTCCGGCAACTCGAAACCACCGGCAAACAAAAATTTCTCGCGCTCGGCTTCCAATATTTTTTTCGCAGCCGGATCGAAACTGGACAGCCGCTGCTCGTTAATTATCATGGTTTGCATCGCTAACCAGTCCTTCCAGGCCTGTTTCGACACATGCTCGAAAATGCGTTGGCCGTTGACACCCGGAAACGGTGGCGCATCCAGACCCTCAGCCTCAACGCCCAGTTTTACGCATGTAATCATTCTCGTCATTTTGATCCTCTGTGACATGTTGTTGCAGCAGACGCTTGATCGGCGCCGGCAAACCTAAAGTAGTAATCTCGGCGGTTTTATACCAAACCGCCCGCTCGCCTTCCATCACATTGTTTATGGGGTTTTCCAACTTTGCCAGGATCGGTGTGTAGTCCAGATGATAATGCGAGAAACTGTGGCGCTGGTCTGGTAAAGTCTGCAAAGCATGCATTTGGTAATGGCGTTGCAGACACCAATCTTGCAAAGCCTGCGGATCGTCAAATTCCGGCAGACTCCATAGCCCACCCCAAATGCCGGTCGGTGGCCGCCTTTCCAATAAAACCCGGTTTTCCTTGTCTAGTAACAGCAAAAAATATAGTTGTTTGACCGGTACGTCCTTGCGAGGCTTGGGGCCTGGTAACTGTTTTACTAAGGCCAACTGCCTAGCCTGACAGCCTTCTGCAACGGGGCAGATCTCGCATAGCGGCTTACTGCGGGTGCAGAGCGTGGCACCTAAATCCATCATCGCTTGCGTGTAGTCGCCGGTTCTTTGCGTCGGCGTATAGCGCTGACTAATTTGCCAAAGCTGCGCAGCCACTTTATTGTCACCTGGCCAGCCATGCACGGCATGAAACCGCGCCAACACGCGCTTGACGTTGCCGTCCAATATGGGCTGGCTTTGCCCGCAAGCGATGCTGAGTATCGCCCCCGCAGTGGAGCGGCCGATGCCAGGCAAGGCACTTAGCTCTGCGACGGTTTGCGGGAATACGCCGGCATTGCCGGCAACGATTTGCGCAGTTTTGTACAGATTTCTGGCGCGCGCATAATAGCCAAGCCCGGACCAGTATTGTAAGACTTCGTCCAGTTCTGCGCTTGCCAGGCTTTGTACCGTCGGAAATCTGGCGACGAAGCGATTGAAATATGCAATCACGCTGACTACTTGCGTTTGCTGCAACATAATCTCCGACACCCACACTCGATAAGGATTAATGTCCAGTTGCCATGGCAAATCCTTGCGGCCATGGCTATCAAACCAATTAAAGAGCTTTTGTTGGAATTGTTCGGGGGACATGTCGCTTGGGTGAAAGGGAAAAATCAATTAGGCATAGCCACCGGATAGTACCGTAAAGGATTTAGATAAGGCAAAAGCCGTTTTGCGCCAGTGATATCCGAGCCGGAAATAGCCAGACAATGCTTGAGTACCCTGCCAGGTTGTTTAGCAAGGAAGGTTATCCGCTTTTTTGTGTGATATTCTCTATTTAAGGAATCAAGCCCGTCCAACGAGCTAAATGATTGATCAAATTCAGTCCCCTACAAACAGGAGTTGCAATGCTTATGTTTTCTCTGATTTCCTCATCTAGCAACGCATGGCAGCGGGCCGCCCAGCTATTCATTACCATTGCCAGCATCCTGACAATAGGCCAGCTAATTGCACTAGTACCGGTAATGACGGAATTGGAAGTGGCCGGCGTATTCAAGGCCGCGGCCGTAGTCTGGTTTTTTGCCAGGCTGGCAGCATTAATCTTGTTTTATTTTTTTGCCGGCTACGTGATAGAGGCCATTCCCAACAGCGGCGGTGCGTTGTCGTTTGCCAAAGGCATTGCGGAGCCGTTAACCGCTCTGTTGATTTTGATTACCGTACAGACGTTGTTTTGGGAGTTATTGGCGCCGTTCGTCGATAGCTTGGGAAGAACGATTTACCATAGTAGCGCGATCATTCTGATTGTAAGCGTCAGCATTTGGTTTGTGTTCAGGGCCTATAGCCATGCTACTTACCTGATCGATACCATTGCCAAGCTGGTTAAAATGTTATCAAGGCTTCTCCCCCAGCAAAACCCGGCCTGTCAGCAATGCGGCGCCGACATTACCGCAAATACTCATTTTTGTAATGCCTGCGGACATAAAACCCAATCATCCAATACATGTCCCGCATGCGAAGCGAAGGTTTCGGTTGATCAACAATATTGCCAAAATTGCGGATCTAAGCTTGGCAGTACAATAGTTTCGGACAGCTGAGGAAGCTAGATCTACAGCTGAAGTCGCGTTGCTAATTCAATAGCTTAACCACACTGCAAAAACCGCCGTTGAGTTGATAGGCTCCAAGCCGCCATGGTCAGCACAATTGGCGGCTACCTGTTCCAACTTATTGCATACCAAAGGCAATAGCCTTATGAACCAGCCCGCACTAGCGGCAAGGCTGGTACCAAATTAAATTTGCCAGCTTTTTGAGTTTTGGCAGATCACTCGGAAAGGCGCTTGGCTACTCGCTGATAAGCTTCCTTCAACTCCTCTCCAACGATTTTAGCCTTGGCGATGTACTCTTCGGAAGTCTCTATCGATTCGTCGGCAATTTCAGCGGCTTTACTTTTAATCTGCAACCACTGTTTTTCCGCTTCTGCAAATTCATCCTTGGCATCCATTGAAGCCAGATGCAACTTCAGTTGCAGTTCCTCGCGAACCGAATCCAGATTAACGAGCAAACTTTCAAATTCGTTTTTTAACGACATGCCCCACCTCTTTACTTGATTAAAATTACAAAGACTTTGGACCATTGCGGACAACTAAAGTTTAGTCTGCTGAATGCTTTGCTAGAAGCTTTTAAAAGCAATCCAGTACGTTGAAATGAAACGGTGGGAAGAACGAAAGTGGAAACCGCGTTTGATTTCCACTCTATCTAACAAAAAAGCCGTAGGTACCAATTGGCAACTACGGCTTAATCTTTAAACGATGGTTACTTCTTCGGCTTGTGGGCCTTTAGGGCCGCGGCCCAATTTGAACTGTACATGCTGACCTTCGTCCAGCGTTCTGTAGCTGTTGTTTGGGTTCAGAATGTTTTTGAAATGTACGAAAACGTCAGGGCCTTGTTTTTGTTCGATAAAGCCGAAGCCTTTGTCTGCGTTAAACCATTTTACGACGCCAGTTGTCATTGTAGACATAATAAGTCCTATTAAAATTTAGATAATGCCCTAGCTAAAGTAAGGCGGGTCACGCTGGTAAATGTGGAAATTACTTAATGAAAAACTAGGACGAAGGACTACTGAAGAGACATCGAGCTGGTAGACAAAGGGTAAATCGTATTTTCTAGCTGGCTTGCATTCTAGGCTGATTCGACTGATTGTCAATTTAAATCGTAAAATCCAATATTTAGATACTTCAGGACTTATCTTCGCTATTCGGCAATTTGCGGGATTCCTCATGCTCAGCATAAACCTTTAACTACCAATGAATGCTTCATTAAAGCGATGCATCAGACGGCAATATTTGTTTGATGTTGGCGCGGCGATTTTGTTTTTCGGGGCGCTAACCCAGCAAGCTGAATTAAGACAAGCCGCGACTATTGCCGTTAGTGAACTAGCGGCGCAAGGCTACAAGATACCTAGCGAGGACGATCCGGTGCGGGTGTTTCCCGCGTTGACCAGTGGAGCGTTCAGCGGCCGCCATGCCGGCGGCTGGCGGCCCGGCAGTATTTATCTGCGGCAACAACCGCAAGGCGGGCTGAGCGAGGCGGTATATCTGCGTCACGAACTATTTCACGAAGCCAGTCATCGCAGCTGTGGCGGCCGCTTACCGGCTTGGGCTGAAGAAGCGGGGGCGATGTATTTTAGCGGCGAATTGGCGAGCCTAGCACCTGGAGACTGGCCCGGATCGCTTGAACTGCAACGCATCAAAAACCGGGTTAGGCAAGGCGCCGAGTTAGATAGCAATGACCGCGAGGCATTGGCCCGAATCTTGGTCAATACCGGCTGGCCGAACGAACCGTGTGCCGTGTCGGCAAAATTAAATGAAATGCTTGGTCAGGCATTTGATGATGCGGGGGATAGCTCCTTTCTGTTGATGAGCCTGCTGTCCGGGCGGATATTGGTAAGCGGCGGCGACCAAGTCAGCCGCTTACCCCCGGGTTCCTTGTTGAAAATTCCCTATGCGGCGGCATTGGCGCAAGCCGATCCGGATTTGCTAGGTACAGAACTGGCGGCGAGCGATACCGAAAAGCTTTTGCGGCGCCGCGAGCAATTTCAAGGCGAACGCTATCGTCTGTTATTGTCGCCCATTAAAGACCAAAAACTTCCGGCGCAAACTGAACCATCGGACCTGCAGACCTGGCGATCTTACCTGGGCGAACGTAACGCCGACGGCGATTTTGCTTTACAGACCAACTTGCCCGAACTGGCACTAACAATGCGGGCGGCCTTGCTATCGAAGCCGGAATATTTTCGCGGCCTGAGTCAAAACGGTATCCTGCCCAACTCCACCTTGGCGGGGCAACGCGAAACCGATAAAAAATTGTTGCGCCAACTTCAAGTTCTAGCAAAAACCGGCACGGTATCGACTGTTGACGGCCACCCCTTGGCAGGCCACTTAATGCTAGCCTGGCCAGCTACGCACCCGGTGTTTCTGGCGATATTTCGGCAACGCGGCGTCAGTGGCGCAGCAATATTAAGCAAAGCTGCCGCCTTGCTGAGCACTTGGCAACACGACTATCCCAGCCGCTTTGCGGCAGTTAGGGTTAGTTTGTTAACGCCTACCGATCCAGATAGCTGGAGTGCGGAGCCGGACTGTCCGTTAGTGGCTAACCAACACGGGCGCTTTACGGTTTGCGGGCAAATCAGGATCGTTTCCAGCGCACGTGGCAGCCGATCCGAGCGGGTGGTGAAAGGTGTTCTACGACAAACTGATGAACACGGAGTAACCGTGCTGGAAACTGATCTCGACAGCTATGTCGATGGCGTATTGGCTGCCGAGGCCCAAAATTTAGCAGGCAGTGCACGCGAAGCGATGCGGGCTGTGATTGCCTGGAACGGCAGTCACGGCAGCCATAGGCACAATGAATCCAGCTCACTTTGCGACACCACGCATTGCATGGTCTATCTCGGCGAGTTGCCTGAGGACAAGCCGCGACGCAGCAGCCACACCGATATTGCGTTACTGACGCTTTTGGACCAACTGGCGGCCAAATCCGGATTGAACTGGTTACCGTTTGCCAACGGCGGTGATCAGCACTGGCAACGGCAGCTCTCAAGCGCGGAGCTAAGCCGGGCATTTGCGGAAAATCAAATTCTGGATATTCGCCGCGAACGGCGCAAGGACGGCGAGTTGTTTATCCGGCTATTTTATCCGACCAGCGAAGAGTTGCTCAGTTGCGAGATTTTTCGTAATACCCTGAAGCTACCTTCTTGCCCTGATTCGGTAACAGCTGCCGATGGTCAGACCTGGCAATTTGCAGGCATAGGCGCCGGACACGGCCTGGGCTTATCCATCGACAGAGCTCAGGCTTTGGCGGAGGGCGGTCGAACTGCGGAGCAGATTTTACGGGATGCTTACGGGCAGAGCCGTTAGATCAGGCGCTTCAGCCAGACCTAACGTATTATGCCGCCGGGTTCGATCAAGTAATAACGTCAGGCTCGGTCCTGCCGGTACGCTTTTTGACTTCGCAGAGCTGCTCGGCAATCTCTATTAATTCCGCCAGCGCGACTTGGGCATCCTGATCGTGCTTGCTGACATCACGCTCGTAGCGTTCCAAATAAATACGCAAAGTAGCGCCGACCGTACCGGTACCGGACAGCCGGAACACGATGCGCGAGCCGTTCACAAAACCGATGCGGATGCCTTGGTTGCTGCTGACACTGCCATCGACCGGATCGGTGTAACTGAACTCATCAGCATATTTGACTTCATAATCGCCCCAGCTTTTACCGGGCAGACTGCTTAATTGGCTACGCAAATGGGCGACAATGCCGTTGGCAATCTCGGAATCGACCGCTTCGTAATCGTGGCGGCAGTAAATGTCCCGACCGTATTTCTGCCAATGTTCATGGACGATGTCTGCCACGGATTCGCGCTTGCGAGCGATCAGGTTTAACCAGAACAATACGGCCCATAAGCCATCTTTCTCGCGGACATGATTGGAGCCGGAGCCGAAACTTTCCTCGCCGCAGATAGTAATCTTATCGGCATCCAGCAAGTTACCGAAAAACTTCCAGCCGGTTGGTGTTTCGTAGCAAGGCAGACTTAGTTTATCGGCAACGCGGTCAACCGCCTGGCTGGTCGGCATGGAACGGGCCACGCCGCTGATGCCTTTAGCATAAGCCGGAATCAACTTGGCGTTGGCGGCCATGATCGCCAGACTGTCGCTGGGAGTAACGAATATGTTCGCGCCCATCACCATATTGCGGTCACCATCGCCGTCTGACGCAGCACCGAATGTGGGTGCATCGGCGCCGAACATGATTTCACAAAGTTCGTGGGCGTGAGCCATGTTCGGATCGGGATGGCCGCCGCCGAAGTCTTCCAGCGGCACGGCATTAAATACCGAGCCAGGTGCTGCGCCCAACGTATCTTCCAAGATATGCTTGGCATAGGGGCCGGTGATAGCATGCATCGCATCGAAACGCAAGGTGATAAAGCCGTTATGGATGCTTTGTTTGAGCAGGTCGAAATCGAATATTTTTGCCATTAGTTCAGCGTAATCGGCTACCGAATCGATAATTCGAATTTTCACACCACCTTTCTCGACTTCACCGATAACGTCTAAATCTATATCGCCGAAACGGGCCTTTTTGTAGCCAGTGATGGTTTTGGTATTCTCGTACAGTTTGTCGGTAAACTTTTCCGGAGCCGGGCCGCCGTTGCCGACGTTGTACTTGATCCCAAAATCTTCTTCAGGGCCGCCGGGATTGTGACTAGCTGATAGAACAATGCCTCCGAACGCATTGTATTTCCTAATAATATTTGATGCGGCAGGAGTGGACAACAAGCCGCCTTGGCCTATAATGAGCTCACCGAAGCCGTTGGCTGCCGCCATTTTTATAATGATCTGGATAGCCTTACGGTTAAAGTAGCGGCCATCGCCGCCAATCACCAAGGTTTTGCCCTGAAAATCCTCCAGACTGTCGAAGATGGATTGGACGAAATTCTCCAGATATTTGGGTTGCTGGAAGACTTTGACTTTTTTGCGTAAGCCCGATGTACCGGGTTTTTGATCATCGTAGGGAGTCGTTTTGGTGATTGTTGTTGTCATATGCTACCCTTTGTAATACCTCGTTTCGAAAGGGTTAAATTACACCAAAACTTTGATTATTTACAGATTGCCATGATAAAGAAAAAATTATTAGGTGTTTTGATTGTGATGGGCTGTACCGTATCAGCACGCAGTTTCGCTGACCAGGATGTTTGGTTGTTGGTCGATACGCAGACGCAAAGCATGGAAGTCAGGAAGGGCGACAAGACAGTTGCCGTACTGGAAAATATCGCCATTGGCCGAAATGGCGCCGGCGAAAAAAATCATCGCGGCGATGACATCACACCGCTCGGTAACTATCGGATCGGCTGGATCAACGAAAGAAGCGCTTTCCGTAAATTCTTCGGCCTGACCTATCCCAATGTAGACAATGCCGATAATGCCTTGAAAAAAGGCAAAATCGATCTCGACACTTACGAAGCTATTGCCAGAGCGCATTCTGCCGGACAAATTCCGCCGCAAAATACCGATCTCGGTGGGCAAATCGGTATTCATGGCTTGGGCAGCGGTAGTCTGTCCATCCACAGATCCATGAATTGGACACACGGATGTATCGCGTTGACTAACGATCAAATCGATCAGTTAAGTCAATGGGTAGAAAAAGGGACACTCGTAACGGTGAAATAATGTTGGTAAAATCCAAAAAAATGTTGGACAATTACCACCGTTTTTCATTTATTATTTTTTGAAACCACAATCAAGGGGAAAACCATGATGAGAGCTATTACATTATCAGCAGTTGTTGCAATTGCAGCTTTGGCAACCGGTTGCGCAAGCACTTCAGACCTGGAAGCTTTGGACGCAAGAGTTGGCACTTTGGAAGGCAAAGTTGCTACTGCATCTGCTGACGCTGCTTCTGCAAAAGCCGCTGCTGCTGAAGCTGCTGCAAAAGCTGCTGCTGCTGAAGCTGCTGCTAACCGTGCTGCTCAATATGCTCAAGACACCAACAGCAAATTGGACCGTATGTTCAAAAAATCACAACACAAATAAGCATTATTGCTGTTGTTGATTTTAAAAAGCCCGTGAGCCGCAAGGCCACGGGCTTTTTTGTTGCCTCTATTTTGTTGCCGGCGCAGCTTGGCTTTGAACGACAGGAGCAGCCTGAGTAGGACGCTCATAAATAGCCACCGGAATACCCGCCGCTTTTTCTACCGCCGCTTTTAGCACAGAACCTTTGATTACCGGCATTTGCCCGCCATTGGCTTGCTCTATCAAATTCAATGCCGTATGCAAGCGCTGCTCATAGGTCGCCGGCGTCTCTTCCAGCTCTGGATACACTTCCATATACAAGGTATCGTGATACCAGCCCACCTTGATCGATTGGTTGACAATATTGACCGTGGTGCCCACTTTAACCATTGGAAAAAACTGCTCAATGTCAGCAGGATACATCCGCATACACCCATGACTAACCCGCATGCCAATACCATTCACAACATTAGTACTGTGAATCAGATAGCCGGGGATCCCCAATTTAAACGCAAACAGACCTAACGGATTATTCGGACCAGGCGGGTAATAAGGATCCAACACATCACCATCAGCCAAATGCTCGGCAATAATGGATGGCGGCGGCGTCCAGGAAGGCTTATCAGTTTTGCCGGTAATTTTCGTTTTACCTAACGGCGTTTTCCAGTTATCTTCCCGGCCGATACCGATGGCATAAGTCACAACCCGACTGGCATCCGGGTAAAAGTAGATCCGCATTTCCGGCAAATTAACGACAATTCCTTCTCTTGGCGCATTCGGCAACAAAAAGCTGCTGGGGATGCGCACTTGCGTACCTTCGCGGGGCAACCAACGATCCACATAGGGGTTGGCCAATACTATATGATCTTGCCCAAGCCGAAAATTTACCGCTATATCGATCAGAGTATCTTCCTGCTTGGCAGCGACATATTTGACCTCATGCGGTGGATTGCCTATCAGACTGTCACCCGGCCTATCCGGTGCCGGCAGCGTCAGCGCAGACGCCACAGTGCTGGCTGTCAGCAGCAAGCTGAATAACAAACGGTTTTTCATTAGGCGTTACCTTCAGCAGTAAATAATTCAAGCAGACGCGGCAAAAACTGAGCAAGTTCCGCAGTCATAATAGAAAAATCGGCATCAAACTGCTCGACTTCGTCGAATGCCTCAATATCGGCGGCTTGCTCCTGGATAAGATCAAGAAACTTGAGCCGTTTGACCGCCAAATTCTCATCCAACACAAACGAAATGCGTTCGGCCCAGCTCATTGCCAACTTAATCACTTGCTTGCCGCTATCCAGATGATTCTTGATTTCCGGCAAAGCCAAGTCGTGACGCTTGCAACGAATAATCGAGCCTTCCTCCTCCGGCGAACGCAACTCGCACTCGTCTTCGATTAAAATATCTTTCGGCGAGGTGTTGTCGATCAACCATTGCGTCATCACGCTAGCCGGTTTGGCGGTAGCGGTGAGCGGTACGATAGGCAAGGAACCCAGACATTTACGCAACTGGCTGAGCATGTCTTCGGCTTTTTTAGCCGATGCCGCATCCACGACCAGCCAGCCACCTTGGCTATCGATATAAGCATAGGTTTTGCGGGAAAACGAAAACGCCCGCGGTAGCAGTTCGAATATCAATTCGTCCTTGATCCGACTACGCTCTTTCGCAGGTAATTTGCGCGCCTCGCGTTCTTCAATTTCATTGATCCGCTCTTGCAGCATTTCGTTGATCACCGATGCCGGCACGACCTTTTCTTCCTTCTTGCCGCATAGCATCAAGAAACCGTTATTGGCATGCACCAGCGCATCCGAGGCCCTGCCGAGCGGCGCAGTCCAACCAAAACTGAACTCATCGTGGCTACCACAAGATCGGAACGGTTGTTGTTGCAGTTTTTGCTCCAAAGCAACAGCATCCAGAGTAAATGGCTCGGTAAAACGGTAGACAGCAAGATTTTTAAACCACATGAAATGACTCTTTTTTAAAAACCGGCCATTATCGCAAATTTACGCACACCTTATAAACCGACCCATCTAAAGACTAGCTAAAAAACACAGTTTGGCCGCAAATTTGCTTAGCGTGTAAACAAGTTATGCACATTAAACTGCTTACGACAAGGTCATAAAACGCTTGACAAAATAACTCGTTGAAATACAAAGCATCATTTGTAAATCATTGATTATTATCAACTAATGATAGTGGCCTAATACTATACAATTTGACCGCAGCCCAGAGCTACCGGGGACCAGCAAAGGCTTTCGACATTTAATACACAGAGTTATCCACAGCTTCTGTGAATAACTGAATTTACCCAACCGCAATAATCACTTAGCGATAAATCCAGACAAACAACTTTTAATTTGTCGCAGCAAGCAATGTCTTATTGCGTGGCAAGGTTTGTTAGAATGCCGCATAGTAAAGTCCCTCACTCACAACAAAGCGGTCACATCATGCTGTCAACCTGGGAAAACCTGATACTCGGCGCCCTGGCGCTGCTGCTTTTGTTCTGGATGCAGCCTGGCATCAAAGCCGCAATTGCGCGCAGCAAACAAACACCGTCCGATTGGCCCAGCGTTATTGTGCCTCTGTTGATGGTGGTGATGTTCGTGCTTTTCTTAATAGCAATGGTTTGACATGAACGACGAAGATTACCAAGAAGAATTCGAAGAAGAAGAAGATTATTACGACGAAACCCATTACGAGGAGGACGACGGCGAAATCGACGAAGAAGAAGTCGAATATTATGCGATACGTCCCAACAAGACCCGCATCAAAAAAGAAATAGCCGAAGTATTTGCGATGGCTGAAGAAATTTGCGCTCTATCCCCTGCACATATTGCCGAATTCGAATTTCCCGAGAGCATAGAACAAGCCCTGCGCGACGCCGGCAAAATGGGGCAAAACTCCGCCAGAAAGCGCCTGTTGAAATACATCACCGCGCAACTCAGAAAGCTGGATACCGCCGCGATTCATGAAAAATTGGCGCGGATGAAAAACCGCAGCGCCCATGCAGTCAGAGAACATCATCAGGCCGAACGCTGGCGCGATTTGTTGCTGGCAGCCAATGGCAATCAGCAACTGACCCAATTTATGGAAGAATTTCCGGGCGCGAATAGCCAACATTTGCGCCAATTGCAACGCAACGCGCAAAAAGAAGCCAAGGAAGCCAAACCGCCTAAGTCGGCGCGCTTGTTATACAAATACCTGAAAGAACTGATTGCCGATGCATCCGGCCTGCCGCCCTCTGACGAGGACGCGCAGGATAATCAGGATGCCGAGGATTAACACGCGATCAATTCCCCAATACCCGCATCTGGCCCAAGATCCAGCTTTGGCGTTTATGTACATAAGCGCTGGGCTGATCGGCCTTCAGCAGTATAGGGTTCGGCAGTGTGGCCGCCAACAGCGCAGCCTGATTGGCAGATAACTGCTGGGCGGAAATACCGAAATAACGGCGACTGGCCGCTTCTATACCAAATAAATGATCGCCGAACTCGGCAATATTCAAATACATTTCCAGAATCCGCTGTTTGTCCCAAATAGCCTCTATTAATAACGTAAACCAGATCTCCAGCGCCTTACGGCCGAAGTTTTTAGCCGGGCTTAAAAACAAATTCTTCGCGACTTGCTGACTGATCGTACTGGCCCCACGCAGTTTACCGCCGCGCAAATATTGGTTAAAAGCCTTGGTGATGGCGTCAACATCAAAGCCGTTATGCTGATAAAACAATTGATCTTCAGACGCGACCACCGCAGCAAAGGCGTGCGGCGAAATATGCCGGCGACTGACCCAGCGCTGATCAATGCCTCTATAGTGTCGGCCTTCGACCAGGTCGTCAACATGCTGATGTAGCATGAATGCCGACGTCGGCGCGGGCAGGTACCGCAATACGCCTACCAGCAGCAGCGAACTGAGCACAAAAAACAGCGCCGCATAAACCAGTCCGCGCTTGCAACGTTGCGGTAAAGAAAGCGCCGTTTTGGGTTGGCGCCAAAATTGGCGATAGCGGGCCGGATGGCGGAAATGCTTCACGAGCGATTCGAGCGTTGTGACTGGGATGTTTATTATCCATGATTGAACACGGAATTGACTAACTGCGGCTTTTGCGGGAAATGCCGCAAAGCAAAGCCTTTATTGCGGCAAATAACATAGAAACTAATAGAGTAGCCGTCGATTTTAGCGAAAACCCCTGAATCACATAGCCTTTAGGGTTTGGCATGGATATTGTTATATAAAGACCGGTGTCAAGGATGTTTAAGTTCTCTCCCCCGTGAACATGGAAAACAAGACGCCAAGGATACCTGGATAAAAGCGCGGAAAACCGCTTTTATCCGGGCAGGGATGACGCCAAGCCCGCGATGCCTCCTGCCTGCTCCAAACAATCAGTAAATATCCAAATCAACTTGGCGTGAGCCGCAAGGCTGAATTGTCCATATGCCCATCCTTTATCCCAAATAAAGCTCTTGCACGACGATATTCGAAAGGGGCTAACGGCACTGCTCTATCAGCAGCACCATCAACCCGTATTGAATTAATATTCTAATTTCAATGACCCCATGGCGGAAATAGGGGCGCCAACGTTGGCGGTAGGTAACCAAGAAGTTGAGCCGGTGTAGTATTCCTTATCCAGCAGATTATAGACATTGACTTGCGCGGTCAGACGGGTTTTACCTATAGGTTGCACGTAGGCCATCATGGCGTCCAGCCGGGTATAGCCTGGCAATTGATAGGTATTGGTGTTGTCGCCTTCGCGCTTGCCGACGACTACACCGCCGAGACCAGCCTTGAAGTGCTCAGTGAATTGATAAGTACCCCACAGACTGGCTTGATGCTCAGGCACATTCAACAACCGATTGCCCTGCAAGCCGCTGTAATCCTTGGTGTATCTTGCATCAGTGTAAGCGTAGGTCGTCACCAGGCTGAATTCGTCGGTGACCTGACCTTTAATATCCACTTCAATGCCCTGACTACGCGCTTCGCCGATAGTTTTTTGATCGGTGGGGTCCGGCGTGCTTAAGTCGAAAGTCATCAGATTATTTTTCGTTAAATGATAATACGCTACTGTTGACGACAGGCGTTTATCGAAAAACTCGGTTTTGAAACCGATTTCGTACTGCTCGGCAGCTTGCGGTGCAAAATTGCCGCCGGTAGCGGAACGGCCGTTATTCGTACCGAATGATTCAACGTAATTGCCATATACAGACAACCAATCCCAAGGCTGGTAAACGATACCTACCCGCGGACTGAATTTGTCTTCGTGTTGCATACTGAATCCAGCCTTGGTTTCATCCCAGGAAGTACCGCCGTAGCCGCCGTAACCTGCCATATCGTAACGCCCGCCGCCCATGATGTGCAGCTTATCCCACAAGGTAATTTGGTCTTGAAAATACACCCCGTACCAATCGTCGCGTGAGCGCCAAAACCAATTGGCGGGCTCGGCGCGCAGGGCGGCCATGTCGAAATTGCCGTATTGGGGATTGTTGATATCGAATGTCGGTATGGTGCCGTAACTAAAGTTATTGTCCGGCGCATCCTGGTTAAAAAAGAACCAATCGCCCCCCACTAAAACATTATGTTTGAGGCCGAAAGTTTGAAACTTTCCGGTGAGATCCAGGCTGGTAGAGTAAGAGCGGCGGTTACTGGTGCCGAGGATGCCAAATCGATCCAGAGTATGCCCATCCGCGTTAATTTTACTATTAGGCGCAACGCCGCCGAATACGATGTCGGTCTCGTCCCACTGAAATTTATGCCTGAGCCCCCAGTCATCATTAAATTTGAAGCTCCAATCCGCATAAATCAGCGTAGTGTCCTGACTGGGTTTGATGGCCGGATCGCCGGTAAATAAGGATCTGCGGTTTGTAATAGGCCGATTGCCCGATACCGGCACACCATAATCTTCCGTGTAATTTTCATGGCGTTTCTCTATTTCGACATTGGCCTCGAAGCGGTCGTTGGGCCGCCAAGTTAATTTCGGCGCAATAAATACCCGCTCGTGATCAACAAAATCTCTGAAAGAATTACCTTCGTCGTAAGCGGCATTAAACCGGTACAACAGGGTTTTATCCTTATCCAGCGGCCCGGTTGCATCCACCGTGGTACGAAATTCACTGAAGGAGCCAAATTGCTGCTGCAAGGAATAGTAAGGCACATCCAACGCCTTTTTGGTCACGTAATTAACCATACCGCCGGGTTGCAACCTTCCATAAAGCACGGATGCCGGGCCTTTCAATACCTCGAGCTGTTCGATATTCGCCGGATCGAACTTGCCCATCGAGCGCCTGAAACCATTGCGGTACATTTGATCGTCGGAAGCAAAGCCGCGAATAATGAAGCTTTCGTACATATCCGCCGTACCGTAAGCCCGTTGCACCCCACTGACGTTTTGCGTCAAGGCGTCTTCAATACGGATCGCTTGCTGATCGTTCATAATCGATTTGGGCACAACCTGGATAGATACCGGGGTGTCCATAATCGCAATATCGGTTTTGGTCGCCGTTGAGGCATTCGGCACCGCATAGATTTGGCTGAAAGGATCGTTAGGGTCATATAGCTTTTTGCCCACTACATTCACCGCCGGCAACGCCGTAGGGTCCTGTTTGTAATTTAGAGACTGCCTTTCGATCAAAATATTGCCGTTTTCAGCAATGCGGTAACTCAAACCGCTGTCTCCCAGCAGACGTTGCAACGCGGCTTCCGGCGTGTAATTGCCGCTAAGGCCCTTGCTTTGCAAACCCTCAGTGATTGCCGTGTCGTAGACCAGTTGCAAGCCACCCGATTCCGCCAAGCGATTCAGCGCGGTAGACAGAGAGCCCGCGGAGATACTGAAAGCCCGACTGACACTATCTGCCGCCGCGGTACCGGAAACCGCCAACACAGCCCCCAATACCAGTGCCGAAGCATGTCCAAACAGGCCGCCGCTAAATGTTTGTTTCAACGCCATGAATTTCCCTCGCTGTTGTTAAATAATGACTATCGTTGTTTTGACGCACGACAGGCATAAAACAGGAGGTGAGGCACAAAAATTCATGGCAACTAAGTGGCTACTGCTGACATTGCAGGCTCCAACACTTCGAACGCTTTTCTCGGCATTTCGCTAAGCCGCTAATCAGCCCCCTATTTTGCTTTCCGGTATCGTACCGGCCACCATCAAAAAATAGGTTATATGCCGCGCCAGATGCGCCATATAACCTATTCAACACCAGTTAAATGTGTGCGGGTAGCGCGAATGCGAACCGCCGATCTTTGCTCCAAGCCAGCAATATCAGGATATTCGGCGCCTTGGCCGGCATTTGAATCATTACTGGCACGAATCAGGCATGGGACGGAGCTTCTGAAACCACTGAAACCCAACCCTGCCTCATGACCCCGGACATCAGCTCGCTGTATCGACTGCATTGCAAGGAGCTGCTGCACCATTTGCTGCGGATAGTCAAATGCCCGGAAACCGCGGAAGATTTGCTGCAAGAAAGCTATCTGATCTTGGCCCGCACCGCCAACGATACCTCCATAGACCACCCGCGCGGATTTTTATACCGCACCGCCAGCAATCTGGCGATGGATCACCTGCGCCACCATAAAGTCGTCGAGCGTCATCAGGAAGCGACGCGGCATCTGGACGAGCCGCAACTGGCCGGAGTGGAAGCCGAATTAGCCGATCAGCAATGGCGGACCTTGTTGCACCAAACTATCTACGAATTGCCGCCGCGCTGCCGTGATGCATTTATCCTGCATAAAATTCATGGATTAAGCTACCGGGAAGTGGCTAATTTTCTGGATATTTCCGAGAGCGCCGTGGAGAAACACATCCTCAAAGGCTTAATGTATTGCCGCAAACAGCTAGGCAGTCATTTCGGCCGCCCGTATCGGACCGACTGAGGTTTTTACGGCCTAAACCGTCTTACCTTTTCTCCAAGGTATACGCCTACCCCAGCGTCTTATAATGCAGCCATGACTGAAAACCAACCGTCCGCCGACTCTGATAAGCCCGATGCCATTAGCGAGCAGGCGATGACATGGTTTGTGAGGCTGCGTGCCGAGTCGGTAGCGGCAGACGAACGCCGGCTATTTCAAATCTGGCACCAAGCCGCCCCTGCTCACCGCGAGGCCTATGCCGAAATCGCTGCATTTTGGGAGGATGCCGATTTCCACGCCACGCTGGACGCCGCCAAGCTGTCGCCACAGATTTCGCTGAATAGTAAACCAGCCAACAGCCCAAGGCGGCGTTTAGGTATCGCCCCCGGCACCAAACCGTTGTTAGCCGCAGCCGCCTGTCTAGTCATCGCCGCGCTTATTTATCAGCCGGCATTAAGCTGCTGGCAGGCCGACTACTGCACCGCCGTCGGCGAAATAAAAACCGTACAGCTCGGCGACGGCAGCCAAGTCACTTTAAACTCCGGTACCGCGCTAAACGTTAACATGCGTAATGGCCAGCGCTATGTCCAGCTAGCCCGGGGCGAAGCGTTTTTTGAGGTGCAACACGACGCTCAACATCCTTTTCAGGTGGATGGCCGTTATAGCAACACGCGGGTATTGGGTACGCGTTTCGTGGTTAAGGAAGACGCCGACAGCGACACGGTCAGCGTGGTGAATGGGGTGGTGGAAGTCAGCCGGGATCGGCAAAATCCGGCCACATTGAACGCCAATGACAGCGTGGAGGTCGGCGCTCGCCACCAAGGCGAAATCCGCCACCAGCCCGCCGACAACGCCACGGCATGGTTAAAAGGCAGCGTCTCGTTCGATAATGTGCCGCTCAAGAAGGTGATTGCGGAAATTGGCCGCTATCGGCGCGGTAGCCTGATAATCCGCAATCAGGTATTGCAGGACATGAAAGTCAGCGGCCGCTTTGATATTCGCGACACCGATAAAACCCTGGAGTCGTTACAACAAACCCTGCCAATCCGGATTTACCGATTTACACCGTGGCTGGTGGTGATCGCTTGAGCATCGCAAAGCTTATCGCCTAGCCAAATCGCCCGACAAAGCTAGCCGCCATTCAGCCATATCTTCTTAGCTTCAAAAAATAGTTTTACCGTCAAGCTGAGGGAAAACGCATTTCGCCCGTCTCCATTGCAACCCCAATCTTTCGGGGGATCAATTCATTCGCTAAGGGAGAATCTAATGGCATCTTATCCGTTCCGCAATGCCCACCGCAAAGGCAAGCCGACGCAATATAATCGTTGGCCTTTGTCGCTGACAATCGCCGCTGTGCTCAGCACACCTGCCGTCATGGCCGCCGAACAAAACATCGCTTTCGACATCCCCGCACAAAGCTTAAGCGGCGCATTAAATGCCTTTGCCGACACCGCCAATGTACAGCTCAGTTATCCGGCGGAAATGACGGCGGGCTTGAAATCGCCCGGTGTCAGCGGCCAATTGACAGTCCGGCAAGCCTTACAAAAACTGCTGGCCGGCACCGGCGTAGTAGCCGGTGCCACCGGTAACGGCACTATTACGCTACAAAGAGCGCCGGATTCACACAATGACGTTTCAACGCTGTCGGCGGTCACGGTGTCCGGCAATCGCACCCGCAACAATGCCGCCGATCCTTACAGCAAGGACTATGTGGTAACAAAATCCTTCGCTGCCACCAAAACCGACACGCCGCTGATGGAAAACCCGACATCGGTGCAAGTGGTGTCGCGAGCAGTGATGGACGACCAGAAAACCACCAAGGTCAAGGACGCGTTGGAAAACGTCAGTGGCGTGCGTGCCAATCCGTCGCTGGGTGGTGGCGTGGGCTTCATCGTGCGCGGCTTTCGCAACAACAATATTTACCGTAACGGCTTGATGGCCAGCGAGGCCTTTTTTGGCGACTTCGACGCCGCCAACCTGGAAAACATCGAAGTAATCAAAGGCCCGGCACAACTTTACGGCCGCACCGAACCCGGCGGCATGATCAATCTCACCACCAAACGCGGCCTGGATACGGCGTACTACTCGCTGGAACAGCAGTTCGGCAACTACGACCACTACCGGACCCAATGGGACGCCGGCGGGCCGCTGACCAGCGACAAATCGCTGGTATATCGTTTTTCCGGCGCTTACCAAAGCAACGGTTCGTTTCGTGACTTTGTGTCGGTGGACCGGATGGTATTCAACCCCAGCGTCACTTGGCGGCCCAGCGATGACACCGATGTGACCGTTGACATTGAGGGCACAGATAAAACCGCGCCGGCCGACTTTGGGATTCCGTTTATCGGCAATCGCCCCGCCTCAATTCCGATCAGCCGCAACCTGGGCGATCCGAATACGCCGAACGGCGAGCAATCCGGCGTCAAAATCGGCAGCGAAATCAATCATCGTTTTAACGACGACTGGGCGATACACAACCGCTTTCTGGCCAGTCTCGCGGAAGGAGGTACTACGTTTGTCAATCCGGGGCCCGCATTTGATGCCGCAGCAGCGCTGAACCAGACTACCGGCTTGATGCAACGCAATATCTTCCGGCAAATCACCGATCAAGAGCATTACGCTACCAACCTGGATCTCACCGGCAAATTTCAAACCGGTGCTCTAAAACACGACGTGTTGGTCGGATTCGACTTTTACCGCACGTTCAACAAGTATGGCGGCGACGGTCGTTGGAAGAGCGCCAATCCGGCATTGGCGATCAACATCTACGACCCCTATCCCAGCTACGGCATTTCCCAGTCGACATTCAATAGCGCATTTGCGACTACTGGCGACACATTCGGCACCGCAGCGAATGGCGGCATCGGTAATCGCGCTTCAATCTACAACAGCTGGTACGGGGTGTATTTCCAAGATCAAATCACCTTTTGGGACAAACTGCATATCATGGGCGGCGGCCGTTACGACTGGACCGAAACCGGCCGCGGCAACGGCTTTGATTTTGCTACCGCCGAGAGTCGTATCAACCAGTTCAAACGCGAGGACCAGGGTTTCAGTCCCAAAGTCGGCATCCTGTACGAGGCCATGGACGAACTCAGCTTATACGGCAACTGGACCACTTCGTTCGGCGCTAACAACGCGCCAGCCGCTGATGGCCGCAGTTTTGATCCGCAGATCGGCGAGCAATTCGAAGTGGGTTTGAAAACTCAATTGTTTGACCAACGGCTATTGGCAACCTTGGCGTATTTCCATCTGGAAAAAGACAATATTCTGGTTGCCAATAATGCAACCCCCGATCCTTTCGACCGTATCGCCAACCTGCAACGCAGCCAAGGCATTGAGTTGGACGCCACCGGGTATTTGACTGACAAATTCAGTTTGATCGGCAGCTATGCGTTTACTGATGCGAGGATCATCAAGGACTACAGCGGCGGCACTCAGGGCAATCGAATGAGCAACGTGCCGGAGCATTCCGGTAGCCTGTGGCTGCGTTACGACATGAATGGCTACGCCGCCAAGGACGGTTTGAGCGCGGGTTTTGGCGGTGTTGCTGCCGGCCAACGCGAGGGAGACAATACCAACACTTTCCAGATGCCGGGCTATGTGCGGCTGGACGCTTTTTTGGCGTATAAGCAAAAAGTCGGCGGTTCCCGCATCACCGCCCAGTTCAACATCCGCAATTTGCTGGACAAGGAATATTACGAGTCCACCGACCCCGATTCCAACGTCGCGCCGGCCCTCGGCGTTTATCCCGGTGCGCCGCTGACGGCTATCGGCTCGATTCGGGTGGAATATTGAGGTAAATTGCCCACCTGTCCGCCACCGTCGAGAACTATCATGCGCCACGCCAAATTGATTACAAACATCCTTGCCGGCCTGTTGCTGTTTGCCGGCATCAGCCAATCGCTATTGGCCAAACCGCTGCCGTTCCGCGAATTGGACCTGCCGGTGGCCGGTTTCAGCCAACAGCACCATTTGGCCAAGACCGCCGATGAGCATTTGATTGTCAGCTGGGTGGAAACCGACGCCGAAACCAGTACCGCCAAGTTTGCGATACTGGAAGAAGGGGGCTGGAGCATCCCGCTCGCCGTCGTCCAAGTGAAAGGCAAGCTGGCCGATCCGCCGGTGGTGATCGGCTTGAGCGACGGTAGCCTGGCGGCGGCCTGGATGCCTTATCGGCAAGGTGCTACTGATCGCTATGCGGCGGACATCTTACTGGCACGTTCTATCGACGGTGGTTTAAGCTGGAGTCCGGCGTTAAAACCATACGGCGACGCGGCGCGAATTTATGACGCACAAATGTCTTTGGCCGCGCTTCCCGATGCACGGCTGGCGCTGGTCTGGACCGACATGCGCCACGCCAGCCACGACCCGGCGGCGGATAAGAAAACCAACCGCTATCAACTGATGGCAAGCGTCATCGACAAAAACTGGCAAGCCAGCCCGGAGATCGTGCTGGATGACGATGTCTGCTCCTGCTGCCGCAGCTATACCGACGCACAAGGCGAGCAATTGGTCACGGTCTACCGCGATCATGCCACCGGGGAAATTCGCGACATCAGCGCAGTGCGCTGGCAGGCTGGCGGCAATCCGCAAATCGCTAACGTGCATGCGGACGGCTGGGTGATCGGCGGTTGCCCCAGTAATGGGCCATCCATTGATCTGACGCCCACCGCCGGTGTGGCGGCTTGGTTCACTGCCGCCGACGGCAAAGGCCGGGTGAAATTGGCTTTCTCCACTGACCAAGGCGCGCATTTTAATTCGCCTATCGAGCTGGATGCCGACGCCAGCGGCTATACCAACGCCTTGCTGCTGGACGACGGCTCGGCCTTGGTCAGCTGGCGCGGCCGCAATGGTCCCGACGATGAGCTAAGGGTTGCGAAAGTGACCAGCAAGGGCAAAGTCAGCCGGCAAACCACGGTGTATCGCGGCAGCTTCCCGAAATGGCCCAGCAAATACCTGGCGCTGGCCCGCGTCGGCAAGCATGCTTTTGTCGCCTGGACCGATCCGCTTCAGAAGAAAGTACGCCTGGTCAGTTTATCCCTCGACTAAACAAGCCCCTAAAAGAGCAGATTGGTCTTGAGATATTCTCGTCCCGAGCCCTTCGCCAGCATTCCCAAACGCGGGATATGACACAGTTTATCCAGTTGTTTCGCCGCGTATTGCCCGCCGACTTCTCCCAATTGCCTTTAGCGGTTTGCGCCATCCCTCAAGCCCGGCGGGCTTTCCGGACAATCTCACGCTAAAAAACCTCTCTTTTCTAAGTTTGGGTGCAAATATTGCTTGCTTATTAACCCAGCCCTTAATGTCGCTCGCCTTAGCGCTCTTAAGGTACTGAGCCAGCCCGAACGGCATACCCGCGACAAATAGGGCCGGTTTAATCAACACCCTATTTGGCCGCCTACCTAAACTATCCGATGCTTGAATTGACTGCCGCCGACATTGCCGATCTGATGCACAAGCATCGCCACGAGTTATTGCGGTTTTTATCGCAACGCATCAGCTGTACGGATACGGCGCAGGATATTTTTCAAGAAACCTTCATTCGCTATGCTGGTTACGGCGGCAAAGATAGCGTGGAAAATCCCCGCGCCTTCATTTTCCGCATCGCCGCCAATCTGGCTACCGATTATCTGCGCAGCCACAGCCGCCATGCCGGCCCAGACCTGGAAGCCGCCGAAAATGAAGAGGCTGAAGTAGGCGTACAATCTGCGCTATCCGCCGAACGGACTGTCATGTCGCAACAACAACTAGAGCAACTGGTCACTGCGTTGGATGATTTATCGCCCAAATGCCGAGAAGTGTTTATCTTGCTCAAACTCAAGCATTGCAGTTACGCAGAGGTGGAACAAAGGCTGGGCATATCACAAACCATGATCTTTAAATATTTGACCCAGGCCATGCGCCATTGCCGAGCGAAGGTTGGCGATCTGGATTGACCGGGTTTGTTTATTAAGCCATCCATGACCATTCCCGACACTCGGCTGACCCTGTGTCCTTCAACACACGCCGGGCCAGCGGCATTTCAGGTCGGGTGAATAGTTTTTGCCCATCGGGCCTGAGTTTAACAACAAGCGTTTTATAATCAGGACACCGAGTTGACAGCACAGCCACTTTCGATATGAACCCTTCCTTCCCGCCTTTTCCCGACGCCAGCGCCGAAGAGCAAGCCGAATACTGGCTGGCCCTGCGCGAATCGCCGTTCTACGACAGTGAGCAGGAAAAATTGTGGCTGGCCTGGCTGGCGGCCAGCCGAGAGAATCGGGAAGCCTGGCAACAAACACAGCTTTTTTTTCGGCGCGTGGAGACCTTGAATCCGGCCCAAGTTCGCCGAATCGAACGATCAGTACAAAAAGCCGGCAGAGCAGCTGCGGCCGGGGCGGGTCTATGGCGCTGGCCCATTGCCGCCTGCCTGATGCTGGCATTATGTTTGGGCTGGGCGTTTAACGCCGGCTATTTTGCCGACTTCCGCACCGGCACCGGCGAGCAGCGCCGAATTCAGCTCAGCGACGGCTCGATGGTGATTCTGAATACCGCTTCGTCGCTGTCGGTGGATTTTTCCGAACAGCAGCGGGTGATTCGATTGCACGGCGGCGAAGCCTATTTCAAAGTGGCCGCCGATGCCGCAAGACCGTTTGAGGTCGTTGCCGGCGGCGGTAGGGTTCGCGCCTTGGGCACGGCATTTGACGTCAAACAGTGGCAAGGCGACCTGGCAGTCACCGTTTACGAGCACAGTGTGCGCGTTGCGTTTGCCGACGGCGCGACCATCGAGCGCCTGCCGGAGGGTCAGCGCGTCGCGTCGCTCGACGGTAAAAGCGGCGCGCCGGAACAGGCCAATCTCAGGCAAGCCGCCGCTTGGCAGGAGCGGCGCCTGGTGTTTAAGGAAAAGCCGCTGCAACAAGTCATCGACGATCTAAACCGCTACCGTCCGGGAAAAATCGTCATCGCCGATCCCGACTTGGCCGCGCATTTGGTGACCGGCGTATTCGACGCCAACGACCCGGAAGCGGCGTTGACGGTTATCGAGACCACCTTGGCGGTTAGCGAAACCCGTCTGACCGACGCATTAATCGTTCTGCACCGCCATTATTGACCCGGCCCTATTTATCGGTGAAATGCCGTTCGCACCCTCAGGGGCATAAAGGTGAACGGCATTTTTGGGCCGGATTAATAATTTTTAGCCCCTGCCAATAAGCCCTGGATAAATTCGCCAGTACTGCCTACACGGGATTATTGACCGGGTGAATTTCATAGCTTTTACGGAGCGGCGTGGCGCCGAGCCTAGGCCCCATCCGGTCGCTGAGGGCATTGCGCTGCGCCCTCGGCCAAAAATATTTTCTCAGCCAGGTTATAAAACCCATCCCTCCCTTCGTCTTTGCTTTGGAACCCCTGCGGATACGCCGACGGAACACCTTCCCTCGCCAACCGCCGTCATCACAATCACAAGCCAGGATGCCCAATGAGTCAGCGCACAATACCGCCCTTTAACCCGTTCTGTTTAACCGTTTTTGCCGTCGCGATGAGCGCCAGCCCCTGGTGTGCGGCGGAAACTGCCATCGAGTTTGCCATCCCGGCCGCACCGTTGGCGGATGCCTTGCTGCAATTTTCCGAAACCAGCGGCATCAAGGTGTTCTTCAGCTCTCAATTGGCCGGCAACCTGCGCGGCAACGCCGTACAAGGCCGCTTTACAGCGCAACAGGCGCTGGACAAACTGTTGAGCGGAACCGGTCTGACACCACAAACCGCGACCGATGGCACCGTGACGCTGGAAAAGTCGGCAAAGCCAATCGAACCGCAATCGGCAGCCGGTACGACAACTTTGCCGAGTGTGACGGTGCTGGGCAAAACCCTGTCGGACCCTAACGATCCCTATAACTCGGACTATCACCTACCCAACGCCAGCGCCGCCACGAAAACCGATACGCCGATCATGGAATTACCGATGTCGGTACAGGTCATTCCTAAGCAGATATTGAAAGACCAACAGGCAATTCGAATCAAGGATGCGCTGAAAAATGTCAGCGGCATAAACTGGGCGACCGACCCGATGTACGAAGGCTTTCAGTTACGCGGTTTTCAGACCGATGGCACCACCACGGTTTATCGGAACGGACTGCGCATCCGGCGTGCCGTACAAGAGGTTGCCGATCTGGAACGCTTGGAAGTTCTGAAAGGTCCGGCTGCGGCGGCGTATGGTCGGATCGAGCCGGGCGGCTTGATCAACATTGTTACCAAAAAACCGTTGGATACCCCTTATTACGCATTGGAGCAGCAGTTTGGTTCGTACGATATGTTCCGTACTACAGCCGATGCAACCGGACCGATCAACCAAGACCGTTCCTTGCTTTACAGAGTCAATTTGGCCTATCAAAACAATGAATTTTTCATCGATAAAATGGATCAGGAACGGGTGTTTTTCGCGCCGTCCCTCACATGGAAGCCCAGCGACCGCACCGAAATCAATTTGAATTTGGAGTATCTCTACGATACCCGCACCAGTTATACCGGCTTGCCGGTACAGGGCAACCGTCCGGCCAATGTACCGATCAGCCGTTACTACGGTTTTGGCTCGGATAATGAAAAATCGGTATTCGACAAGTTTTTGATCGGGTTTGATTGGTCGCACCAATTCAACGACGATTGGAAAATCCAGCATCGCTTTCACTACTACAAGCTGGATTACCAAATCAACAATTCTTCATTTTTCCCAGGACCGGTCAATCCCGCGAATAATCGCACCTCGGTAAGAAATGTGACCGATAGGCCCATCGACATTACCGATACCGTCGCGACCAGTATCGATCTCACCGGCAAATTCAAACTATTTGGAACCGAGCATCGGGTATTGGCGGGATTCGATTACTTTTGGGAAGACTTTGAAGGTCAGGGGTTCTTTGGTGCGCCCGCTCCCGCCAGCCATAGGCCGGTGGTTGATATTTTTAATCCGGTCTACGGACAGGTTCCATCCGCTGCCAGCCGGGGTTTCAATAATTTCAGCACCTTAGAACAATATTGGTACGGCGCTTACTTTCAGGATCAAATCACCCTGTTTGACAAGCTGCATATCATGGGTGGCGGGCGCTACGATTGGGCAACGCGCAGCAGCGGCGCAGCCTCGACTTCCATCGCAGCTGCCAGAAACAGTGAGACTGAAGTTAAAAACGAGGCTTTCAGTCCGCGCGTGGGTGTGGTCTATCAACCCTGGCCCTGGCTATCACTGTACGGAAATTATACGGAATCGCTGGGCGGGGCGAACAGCGCGTTGGCATCAACCGGCAAACCGCTGGATGCCGAAACCGCGCAGCAGCACGAGGTTGGATTCAAAACCGAATGGTTCGATAAGCGGCTGATGACCACCGTTGCCTTTTACGAATTGACCAAACAAAACATCGCGACGCCGGACCCGGTAAATACCCGGTTTTCCGTGCAAACCGGCGAGGCCCGCAGCCGTGGTATCGAAGTAGACATATCGGGCCAGATTACCGATGGCCTGAACTTGATCGCGACTTACGCCTATACCGACGCAGTCATCACACAGGATAACAGCGGTAATCAAGGCCGCAAGCTATGGAACGTGCCGGCAAATTCGGGCAGCTTCTGGGCCAAATACGCATTTCAAGATCCCGCTTTGCGTGGCCTAAATGTTGGCGCCGGCGCGTATCTGGTTGGCGAGCGCCAAGGTAATAATTTGAATAATTGGCAAATGCCGGGCTACGTCAGAGTCGATGCCTTGCTCGGCTATTCCTGGGAGATAGGCAAGTCTAAAGTGACCGCGCAGTTGAACGTCAATAATCTGTTGGATAAGACGATTTACGAAACATCGGCATTTAACAGCTATTTGACTCAGCCGGGCGCGCCGCGCAATTTCATGGGCTCGATCCGCGTGGAGTTCTGACGCCGGATGGCTCGGTAATCCTATCAAGCCGATCATGGTGAGCCAGTTCAAACCATGATCGGCTTGGTTTCAAGGTAAAGGTATTTGGCTTGGAGAAATTCCGATTAACGCCTTGCCGGTCTAACTCGTAGCGCGTGAGGAATTTTGGCCGGGAAACGTCTTATCCAAATGAAACACATAAAAACAAGGGTTGGTGAGCTTGGATACAAAGCCCTGACTCTTCAAATTCTCAACTCAAATCTGTTACTGCGATGAATGTAACCAATCCTCAATCCGGCCTTATCGTTCGCAGCGAACCAGAGCACCATTCGCTTGCCCGCCTCAAAGCCCGCCGCCAACGTTGGCTAACCGTGCATCTTTGGTTGGGGCTGACGCTTGGCTTGTTACTGTCTATTTACGGCATCACCGGCAGCGTCTTGGTGTTTTATCCCGAGATCGACGAATCGTTGCATCCCGAGATGTTGACGGTACAACCGCCGGAACATGCCGAGTATCGGCCCCTGGCTGAAATTTTCGCGGCCGGCAAAGCTGCCATGCCACCACAAGCCAAACACAACTTCGCCACGTATCCGCGTAACGAGTTTGCGAGCTTCAAGCTGCGCTTCGCGGTGGCGGATGCCAACGGTGCGGTGGAACGCTGGGAAGTAGGCGTTGATCCTTACACCGCGAAAGTCACCGGTAAACAGCTCCAGGAACGATCCGGCGATTGGTTGCCCAACACCTTCATCGGCCTAATGTTCAAGTTGCACTATGCCTTATTGTTGCCCAAAGACATCAGCACAGTAGTGGTCGGCCTGTCCGGCATATTATTGATCATCTCCACGCTGACCGGCCTAATCGTCTGGTGGCCGCTGACCAGCAAATGGCGGCAAGCACTGGTATTTAAAGCCGGTGCCGGCAAGGTGCGCTTCAATTACGACCTGCATAAAACCAGCGGCTTTTACACCGCGTTGGTGATGATTCCGGTGCTTTTTTCCGGGGTTTACATGGTGTTGCCGCATAACGTGGTGCCGGTGCTGGAATTGTTTTCGCCGGTGACTTACCGCTACTGGTTTCATTCCACGCCATCTACGCCGGATGCGCCGACCATCGGCATGGATCAAGCCGTGGCTATTGCATTGAAACAATACCCAACAGGCCGGCCACACTGGATTTACGGCGCGCCGAATCCCAGCCAGACTTACACTGTATGCCAGGACGGCGTCGATGCACCCGACAGTATCTTGCAACGCCGCTGCACGGTAATCGACCGTTACAGCGGCAAGATTCTGGACTTGGACGATCCCAGCCTGCCGACCGCCACGGCCGGCGAAATCTTCACCCATTGGCAATGGCCGCTGCATTCCGGCCAGGCCTTCGGCATGACCGGGCGGATTTTGGTGTTTATCACCGGACTGGCCTGCCCGGTGCTATTCGTCACCGGGGTGATTCGCTGGCGGCAAAAATCCAGGACCAAGCAAGTACGGAAGGGCTGATTCCGATCCGTTATCAGGTGCCGAAACGAGTGGTCAATATTTTCGACCGACACGAGGTGCCTGAATTTGCCGCTCCGCAAGGCGTGCTTAGAAGCAGGATGCGCAATTTAAAAGTGCGTGATATGCCGCACTTTGCTCGTCGCGCTTTCGAGGGTTTTGGCATCAATCCCGCCGACTGACGGATCAAGCGCCGTACAACACTGACTTCCCAGGTTAGTGGCTTAAAAGTTGCTGCAGCGGAAGACGTTTCATTGCCGACTATGTGTTCATGGATGCAATTACCGATTCCGATTTACTGGCCAGCTTTCTGCTCTATCAGAAGGAGCTCCAGCAATTTTTGACGCATAAGGTCAATTGCGCGGAAACCGCGGCCGATTTGATTCAGGAAACCTATCTGCGCATCGCCCGCTATTCCGCCGACGGCGAGATCGTCAACCAGCGGGCGTTTGTGTTCCGCATCGCCGACAATCTGGCCCTGGACCATTTGCGCAGCCGGGCCAGACACGAGCAACGCGACGGCGGCTTGGTCGAGGAAGACCTCGTTTGCAGACAACCGCAACCGGACAGCATGCTGGAGGGGCAGCAACAAATGGAATTGTTCGAAAAACTCATCTACGAACTGCCGCCGCAATGCCGCAAGGTGTTCTTGTCGTGCCGAGTGGAAGGCAAGCGTTATTCCGAAATCGCCGCCGAGCTGGGCATATCGATACGTACCGTGGAGGCCCATATGTACAAGGCCTTGAAGCATTTGAAAGACCGCATCGATTTCCTTTGATGCGCCGTGCGTTCGTATCATGCAACTTAACCCCGTTCTAAAATCGTGGCATCATGCCTGCCTCGGCTCAACGCTTCGTGCTCCCAACCATGTCCGATAAGCTCCAATCCGCGTCTTCCGATTTGCTCTCGGACCAGGCACTCGCCTGGTTTGCCCGCTTGCAAGCGGATGACGTCAGCGACGATGTGCGCCGCCAATTTGAAATTTGGTACCACGCCGATCCTCGGCACGCCGAAGCCTACGATAAATCCCGCAAGCTATGGAGCCTGCTGCAACAGCCGGCGGAGCGGGTTCAACAACGCCTGCAAGCGGATGCCGCCCAATTTAAAACCGAGACTTTTTCCACCGGAAGGGCGCTGGGTGTGGGGCGCTTACAATCGTCGGCGAGCGGCCGAAACCTGCTGCGTTTTGCTTCAGCCTGCCTGGGGCTGTTGTTGCTGGTGGCCGGCTGGCGCTTACCGGAGCACTGGCAAAACTGGCGCAGCGATTACCATACCGCAGCCGGTCAGCAACTCAGTATCGAATTGGAAGACGGCTCTCGGCTGACTTTGAACACCGATACGGCACTGGCGGTCCGTTACAGCGACAACTTGCGGGAGATCGAATTGTTGCGCGGCGAAGCCTATTTCGAAGTCGCGCCTAATAAGCAACGGCCGTTCGTCGTCGACGGCGGTCAGGCGACCGCGCGCGCCGTCGGTACCGCCTACAGCGTTCGTAAACAAGCCGACGAGTTGCGCGTCGTTGTTAGCGAAGGCACCGTAGAAGTTGACGCCGATAGTGCTAAGGCGTTGGTGCACGCCGCCGAGCAAGCCGAATACCGGCAAGGCCGGCTGCAAGCCGTTGCTCGGCTCGACAACGACGATGCATTGGCCTGGCGACGACGCCAAACTGTGTTTCACCGCCAACCTTTGACGCAAGTATTGGAAGAAATTAACCGCTATCGCAGCGGCCGGATTGTCGCGGTCAATCCGCGGTTGGCCGAGCGGGTGGTCAACGGTGTCTTCAACAACGCCGACCCCGATGCTGTGCTGGCCGCGCTGACCACCACGCTGCAAGCCAAGGCCTTGCGGATGCCGGGCGATTGGGTGTTGTTGTATTGACGTAATAGATGGGCGCGCCTTGCGCCGTTAGCCAACGAATATAAAAATATTTTTCTCGGCACTAAGGGTAAGCCCGAACCCGCGTCGTCTTTGTCGGTAACACCTGCCATCGACAAAGGAGATAGACGCATGAAATACCCCGCACACACTTGCCGTGCCCCACTCTACTTAGCACTTGCTGCCGGCCTATTGACGCCTACTGTTATCCTGTCTGCCGAGCAAACCGCGCAAACCTTTGATATTCGCTCCCAAGCGCTGTCCTCCGCGCTGATCCGGTTTTCCGCACTCACCGGCTTGCAAGTGCTGTATGAAGGCGACATTGCCGAGCGCATCACCGCGCCGGAATTAATCGGCCGTTATACGCCGGAACAGGCTCTGCGGAACTTGCTGCGCGGCTCCGGGCTGCAGTACCGGTTCAGCAACGGCAATACCGTCACCTTGGAAAAGGCGGCGGCGGTGGAACCGCAGTCCGCCGCCGGTACGACAACCTTGCCGACGATGACGGTGACGGGTAAAGCCTTAGCAAGCGAAAGCCCAAGCCTGACTACGCCATCGCTCCAAGAATCGCAAATCAAACTGAATCGCGTGGCGGGCGGTACGTCGGTGATCGACGGCAAGCGGATCGAAGAAGGCGCGCCCTTGTCGGTCAGCGATGCCTTGGCGACGGCGCCGGGCGTTTATGTGGGCGACATTAGTGCCGGCGCGACCGGTGGATCGCGCATCTCCATCCGCGGTTCGGACGGCAATTCCGATATTTCGCCGATTCGCGGAATAAAATTTCTGCGCAACGGCATGCCGTTTACTCACGCCAACGGGACGTTCGATGTCGAGGCGCTCAATCTTTATGCTATCGAGCATATCGAAGTCTATCGCGGTGCCAATGCCTTGGAATACGGCGGCAGCAATTTGGGCGGCGCCATCAACTACATCACGCCGACCGGGTATACCGCCAATGGGTTGAAAATCGGCATCGTCGGCGGCACCAACGATTATTACCGACCTTATTTCAGCGGCGGTAAAGCGTTTGAAAACGGATTGGATGTTTTCGGCACGTTTTCCTACGTCAATACCGATACGACCCGGGAAAACAATCATCAAGAGCAGTTTTTAGGCCATGGCAATGTCGGCTACCGCTGGAACGAAAATCACGAAACCCGTTTGTATTTCGATGCGCAAAACCATAATTTCTTGTGGCCGGCAACGCTGAGCAAGCGACAAATCGACCAAAATCCCCAGCAAAACCCCAACGATTGGTCCTTACCTAACGGCTTTTCATCTTACCGCTTCGATCTAAAGCATTCGGTAAAATTGCATGGCGGCGATCGACTCGATGTCGGCACTTATTACTCGATCAATAACTATCGTTACGACTATACCGATAGCGGCAATCACGACCAGTGGCAGGATGTCGGCTTTAACTGGCGGCATGAGATCAACGGCCAGTTATTGGGTTTAAATAACCGGGTAGTTTGGGGCGGTCTGACCCAATGGCAATTTATCAACGATAAAAACTACGGCATCGTCGGCAGACAGCTTGGGCCGTTGTTGACGGCGGAGCGTGACCGCTGGCTGAATGTCGAAGCGTTTATGGAAGATCAATTGAGTTTGACCGACAGGTTTACCTTGATTGCCGGCATTCAATTGAATTATCGCGATGTGAATTACGAACGGTACGAAGGTTATGTGGCTAGTGCCGCCAGACCCAGCAACCAAGCCAATCAAGATTTCTTCACGGCTAACCCCAAGCTGGGCTTTACTTGGCAAGCCACCGACGAAGCACAGATTTACGGCAATGTCAGCCGTAGCGCTGAACCGCCAAAAATGGCCGATCTTGCCAACATTTATCTCCAACCCAAACGAAATCTGCAAACTGCCAGCACCGTGGAAATTGGCACGCGCGGGCAAGCCCAGCGCTTGAAATGGGACTTGGCTTTTTATCAGTCCTGGGTTAACAACGAGTACTTGATTGTTTCCAATCCCAGAAATCCAACGGCCTTTTCCTCCACCAACGCCGATAGCACGACCTTGCATCGTGGTGTCGAACTCGGCTTGGAAACCACTTTACCGCTAAATCTGGCGGCGTCGGGCGATAACTTACGGCTCAGCGGCAACTACACCTGGAATGACTTTACGTTTGACAGCGACCCCGCGCTTCGCAATAACCGCTTGCCCGGCATTCCCGAACACAATGCTTTCGTCGAAGCGCTGTACCAGCATCCCAGCGGCTTTTACATCGGCCCCAATGCCCGCATCGTCAGTTCCAATTATGCGGACTTCGCCAACACCCTGGCCGCCAAACCTTATGCGCTGTTGGGCGCACGCATGGGTTGGGATGACGGCAAACATTGGAAGTTGTTCGTCGATGGCCGAAATTTGACCGACGAGCATTATGCGTCGTCGGTGTGGGTTCTAGGCAATGCGAATGGTGCCGATTTGGACCAGTTCAATCCCGGCGCGACCCGCTCGGTATTCGGTGGCGTGGAATACCGGTTTTAAGCACTGGCGGGTTGTCAATTAGTAGGCCTAAACGTGCCGGGGCATACCGCTCCGGCCCGAAATGACGGTGGGAATGGCACTTAGTTCCCGCCAAACCCGGTCGATACGATGCGGATTTCCTACGCCTAAACGTCTTATGCAAGAAAGGCAGCCAGCGCTTGATCCGGACAAGAGCAGTATCTGGTTCCCTGGCTTCTTTTTCGAATATTGACGATAACCGTACTCCCATCATGAACAGTAATCTCTATCAACCTGACACGCTTATCCAATCCAAGCCGCAAAACCGAGAGTTGTCTCGCCTGAAAGCCCGCCGCCAACGCTGGCTGACCGTTCATTTATGGTTGGGTCTGACGCTGGGTTTGCTCCTGTCGATTTACGGCATCACCGGCAGCATCCTGGTGTTTCATGCCGAAATCGACGAATGGTTGCATCCCGAGATGTTGACGGTGCAGCCACTGGCGCATGCCGAATATCGACCCTTGGCGGAAATTTTCGCAGCCGGCAAGCAGGCGATGCCGCCAGCCGCGAAGCATACCTTCGCCACTTATCCGCGCAACGAATTCGCGGCCTTCAAACTGCGGTACGCGGTTGCTGGTGCTGACGGCTCGCTGGAAAACTGGGAAGTTGCCGTTGACCCGTATACGACTAATATCTCGGGTAAGCAACTCAAGAGGCGCTCCAGCGACTGGCTGCCCAGCACTTTTATCGGCTTGATGTTTGAATTGCATTTCGCCTTGTTGATTCCGGGAGAACTCAGCGAGCCGATAGTCGGTATGTCCGCCGCGTTATTAATTATTTCGACCTTGACCGGCCTGATCGTCTGGTGGCCGTTGACCGGCCATTGGCGCAACGCATTAACCTTCAAGGCCAAGGCCGGTAAAGTGCGCTTCAATTACGATCTGCATAAAACCAGCGGTTTTTACACCTTGCTGGTAATGTTGCCGGTTCTGTTCTCAGGGATTTACATGGTGCTGCCGCACAACGTGGTGCCGGTGCTGGAACTGTTCTCGCCGGTGACTTACCGCTACTGGTTTCAATCCCAACCGCCTTATCCAAATGCACCGGCCATCGGAATGGATGACGCGGTGGCGATTGCCTTGAAACAATACCCAACGGGCCGGCCGCACTGGATATACGGTGCCACCGAGCCTACTAAGACCTATACGGTTTGTCAGGACGGCGTCGATGCGCCAGGCAGCATCCTGCAAAGGCGTTGCACGGTGATCGACCGCTACAGCGGCAAGATTCTGGACCTGGACGACCCTAGCTTGCCGACTGCTACGGCCGGTGAAATCTTCACCCACTGGCAATGGCCCTTACACTCCGGCCAGGCCTTCGGCATGGCTGGACGGATTCTGGTGTTCATCACCGGTCTGGCCTGTCCGGTTCTATTCGTCACCGGCGTGATCCGCTGGCGGCAAAAGCGCAGAGCCGGCCAAAATAGCCGCAAAGATTTTGCCGTGTGATATGCCGCGACTTTTTCAAAAACTGCGGCATATCACACAGCGCTCAATCAGTGGGTATAGCCAAGCACCGACGCAAGCTAGCGTAGCGGTCGGCGCAAACCGCTACCTCAGGTCGTTTTCAGCGTCATGGCCTGAACATTGCTGGTTTCGCGCCAGCCGTCCCTCCGCAAACAATCGCCAATGCCCAAAGACCTTTCCGGATTTCTGCACACGCTGTTTCTGCAACACGCGCACGAAATCGGCAGCTTTTTACGCGGCCGTTGGCCGCGAGAGCCCGATGTAAGCGACATTGTGCAGGAGACTTTTCTGCGCTTATCGCAATATCCCGATCCGCAAACCATTCAAAACCCCAGGGCGTTTTTATTTCAGACCGCCGCCAATCTAACGGTTGACCGTCATCGCCGCCGCGCAACGCGCGCACGCTTCGATGAAGCCGACGCCGACATTGAGCATGTTGCCGACCAAAACCTTTCGCCCGAGCATTATTGGCAAACTCATCAGCAATTGGAGAAATTCTCCAGCTGGTTGGACGAACTACCGGAATTGCGCCGCCACGCCTTTGTTTTATACCGCATAGAAGGCTGTTCCCATGCCGAAATCGCCCAGCGCCTGGGCATTTCGGTACGTTGCTCCGAGCGTTACGTGATGCTGGCAATGCAGCACATCAGCGCCAAGCTCAGTGCAGAACCGGAGCATGCTTGGCGGTAATTGCCGTCTAGCCCGTCTATGCCTATGTCCGGTAAACTGCTGCCCCACTCAATTGAACAGAAGACCAGCGTGACCAGCATTCAATCTTGCAGCCAAGCGACCCGCGAGCAAGCGATAAGCTGGTTGCTGCGTCTGCGCGATGCGCCCGGCAACCCGCAAATCCGCCAGGAATTTGCTGATTGGCTGGCAGCCGATCCACTGCATGGGCAGGCTTACCAACAGGTTGAAGCGCAATGGGCCTGGATGGAACCGTTCAAACAACAGGCCTTCCTGGCGCGCAACGAGGCCTTGCGTTACCGGCCGCCTACTCGCAGGCCGGTTTGGCTGCGTTGGGCAAGCTATAGCGCTGCCGCGATTGTCTTGCTGGGCGTCGGCCTGGCGTTATTCTCGCCGCAAGGTTGGTACGGATTCCCCCATAGCTATGGCACCGGCAAGGGCCAAAGACAGACCGTGACGCTAGCAGACGGCTCCAGCCTGGAACTCAACACCGACACCGAGGTGCGAGTGCATTTCAACCGTCGTCAGCGCCATGTCGATCTGGTGCGCGGCGAGGCTTTTTTTAACGTGACTCACGATGCCGAAAGGCCATTCACCGTGCATGTTGGCAATCTCAGCGTGCGCGACATCGGTACGGCATTCGATGTCTACAAACAATCCGACCGGGTCAGCGTCGCTGTGCAGGACGGTTTGGTGGAAATGACCGGCCAAGGCAGCAGCCGCGAATTGCACGCCGGTCAGCAGTTGGCGTATAGCCATGACCAGCGCTTCGTCGAAGCCTTGCAATCCGACATCGCCACCGTCACTGCCTGGCGGCAGGGCCAGCTGATTTTTCGCGGCCGGCCTCTTGGCGAAGCGCTGGCGGAAATCGGCCGTTATCACGACGTACAAATCCGCCTGCCCGATCCTAAACTGGCCGAACTGCGCGTCAACGGCAGCTTCCGCACCGAGCAACTGGACAATATGCTGAACGCGGTTGCCATGTTATTGCCGGTCAAAGTCAAACATGTCGGCGAGCGCGAAATCGTGCTGGAAGCGGCATCATCGCGCAGGGCGAATGATTGACTCGGGGTTTGAAAACTGTTCGCCTTTATGCGGCTTAGCTACATACCCGTTTAAGACGTGACCCAACGGGCACTGACAACACCAGCCACGAGCACAGCCAAAGCGCCCAGCCCAAACGGGAATAGCTGCCATACCTAAGGCCGACTCAATCATTCGCCCCTAACGCCTGGTCGTCGCAAAATAAACTATCGTTTTGCTGGCGGCTTTTTTGATCGACTGCGTCTATGCCCATGACCCCTTAACCAATGGAGACATGGAACATGACATTGACGATAAAACGCCTGGCGACCGCAATCGCGCTGATCTCGGCGCAAGCCTACGCCGAGGACGACAAACGCCATTTCGATATTCCCGCCCAAAGTTTGGCCTCCGCGCTTCAACAACTGGCAAATCAATCCGGCAGAGCGATGCTGTATGCCGAACAATCCGCCGCCGGCAAGACCAGCCCGGCGCTGCAAGGCGAATTTAGCGTCGAGGAAGCCGTCCGTCAGTTAATAAACGGCAGCGGCTTGACTTATAGTATTGGCGCAGATGGTACTGTGACGTTGAAACCAGCACCTTCCGGCAGCGATGCGACAACGTTAGGCGCGGTGTTAGTCAAAGGCACGAGTGACCCGAGCGATCCTTACAACAAGGATTACGCAGTCTCCAACGCCGTGACCGGCACCAAAACCGATACGCCGCTGTTCGATACCCCGATTTCCGTACAAGTGCTACCCAAAGCCGTCATCGACGACCAGCAAGCCATCGGCCTGGAAAACGCCCTGAAAAACGTCAGCGGCGTCGCGAAAGGCTGGGGATTCGGTAACGACAAAGACGAAAATCTCTATATTCGCGGCTTCGCCAACACCAACAATATTTATCGTGACGGCGTTTTAACTCCCAACACGCCTATTTCACTGGCTAACGCCGAACGCATTGAGGTGCTTAAAGGGCCTTCGGCCATGTTATACGGCCGCGCCCAACCGGGCGGTCTGGTCAATATCGTCACCAAACGGCCCCGTACCGATGCTTATTATTCGCTTCAACAGCAATTTGGTTCCTTCGATACTTACCGCACCCTGCTGGATGCCACCAATAAAATCACCGCAGACGGTGCATTGGCCTATCGTCTGAATTACGAGCATTTGGACAGCGCGACGTTTAGGGACAATCATCCGGTCACTCGCGACTTTGTGGCGCCCAGCCTAAGCTGGAACATTACCGACCATACCCGGCTTGATCTGGATTTTATGTATCAGAACATCAAAGATGTCGCCGATTCCGGCATCCCTTACAGCTTGCAGCAGTCGGGAGCAATCCCCGGCAAAATTCCATTTCACTTTTCCGGCAACGAACCAACCGACTTTGCCAACAAAGAGGCTTATACCGGCGGCTTAACCCTGACCCACGAGTTTAATCAAGACTGGAAAGTGCGGGCAAAATATTCAACCCATAACCAAACGTTTTTAACCGCGCAGACTTCTTCGAATGAAAACACCGATCTTTTGGGAAATTTGGCTAGAGGGTTTATCAAAACCAGCGACGATTTTCAAAATCACTATGGCACCGTGGATATAACCGGTCACTTCGAGACGGGAGCGTTGAAACATGCTGTTTTGCTGGGTGCTGATTACTATCATTCCAAGAACAGAAATCTGTTTAGCGCTTATGCGACCGCTCCCAATATCAATATCTTCAACCCGCAATACGGATATACCGAGTTGCTGGGCCTGCCACTAGGAGGACAGAACGATACCGTCAATGAGTGGTATGGCATATACATTCAGGACCAAATCTCGTTGTGGAATCAATGGCATTTATTGCTGGGCGGACGCTTCGATAATGCCATGCACAGCAATTACGATGCGCAAGGCGTTTCAACTAATCACACCGACGACGACAACTTTAGTCCGCGCATAGGCTTGTTGTACCAACCCGTGCCGTGGCTGGGTGCTTATGTTAATTACGTCAACGGCTTCAACGCCTTTAATGCCGGACGGCCTATCGACGGTTCCGCCTTCGCCCCGGAAAAATCCAAGGAAATGGAGTTTGGCTTGAAAGGCGAATGGTTGGATGGACAATTGCGCGCCAATCTGGCGTTCTTCGAATTGACCAAAAGCAATATCAAATCGCAACTGCCGGCCCCTAACAACAGCTTTTACGCCACAATCGGCGCGGCACGCAGTCGAGGCATCGAGTTCGACTTGCAAGGGCAGTTGACCGATTACTGGAACATCATTGGCACTTATACCTACATCGGCGCAGTTGTCACCAGCGGCAACGAGTCTCCGTTCAGCGGCGTGGGCAAAGCCGGCAATCGCCTGGAGAATATCCCCAGAAATACCGCCAGTTTATGGTCCACCTATGATTTTTCAGGTCTGGGGGCACAGGGCTTCAGCGCCGGGGCAGGTGTATACGTGGTTGACAAGCGCTCAGGGGATGTCGATAACAGCTTCGAAATACCCGGCTATACCCGCGTCGATACGATGTTGAAGTACCAGCACAAAGCCGGACCTTCCCGTATAACCTGGCAATTTAATATAGAAAATCTTTTGAATAAGGAATACATCGCATCCAGCAACGGTTACGGTAATTTTATTTACCAAACCATGCCCAGTGCCCCACGGACTTTCTTGGGCTCGGTAAAGGTGGAGTTTTAGTCACATAGGCCGGGTTAGCTCGATAAAGCGCAACTCGGCCTACGTTTCATCGTTTTGACGCCGGCGACGGATCAAAGCTTATCTTGCCTGAATTCATTCATATCGCGGTTATCGACCCGGTCGTAAATGTCTTCCACGTTTAAGGTCAAACCTATGGATTCGAATGTGACCGCATCGCCCAAAAAATAATATTCCGACAGCCAGTGCTTGTTCCGGCGCAACACCTGCACCGAAACGATGTCCTGTTCTATCAACACATACTCCTGCAAGGACGGCAAATTGATGTAGCGCAGCAGTTTGGTGGTGGTGTCGGTTTTGCGGGTCGAGCGCGACAGTACTTCGACGATGATCACAGGAGACGTAGAGAAAACATCGTCGCCGGCCATTTTGCTGCAATCCACCAGTACATCGGGATACACGTAATCCTTACCCATCCGCACTTTGATGTCGGCCATGAACGTTGCAAAGGGCGTGCCTTTTAAGTGGTTTCGGAATTCGCCCAAAATATTGGCCGAGATACAGTTGTGGTTATAGCCGGCCCCGGCCATCGCATAAATCCGGCCGTCGATATATTCGCGCTTAACGTCGGAATGTATCTCGGTAGCCAGATACTCCTCTTCGCTCAGATAAAAACTGTCTTGTTCTTGCTGTAACGCCATGACTCGCTCCCAACTATGCTTGCGTTGCTTGAAGATATTGTTAGGGACCTGGCCTGGGAATACAAGGGGGAATTCTCGACTAACGGCAGCAGGATTGCTCAGGTTTGAGCATGCCGCGCTCGGCAATTGCCCCTGAAATTGATAATGCGGAAAAAAACCTGTGTGATTTGGCGTATCTAAAAGCCATTTTGCGTGATCTAACGCACCCGGTTCCACAAAAACTCCCGCCGCCCAAACACAAGCAACCACCGTTACGGGTAACTCAAGCAACTGTTTGCAAACGGTTTAATCGCAGCCAAAACCTGTCTATCGATTTGAATTCGGCCGGATGGAATGTTTTTTGCGAGGTATTCCGTTCGATCAACCCCACCAAACCGGAATTGGTCCGGCTGCCACGCCGTTAAGTCCAGCTTGGTAGTTTGCCTAACCGTTATCTTTTTCGTCACCGAGTCTTGTTAGTGCCAAAATCCAAACCATCGCTGTTTGATCGGCTATTTCAGCGGCATAGCCAGGAACTCCGGGTGTTTGCCGGCCTGCGTAGCGGCAATGAGTTTGCCGAGGATTTGGTACAGGAAGCTTATTTGCGGCTGATGCAGCATCCCGAACCGGAATCAATCGATAATGCCAGGGCCTTTCTATATCGAACGATCGCCAATCTCAGCGTCGATCAACATCGCCGGCAAAACGTCCGCGACCGTTTTCATGCCGAAATCAACGACGACGACCAGGTACTGCATGACATACCGACTCCCGAGCCATTACCGGAAGATAAATTAGCCTCGCAACAGGAGTTGCATGCCTTAAACAGCATTTTGCAGGAATTGCCGGAGGCAACCCGCAACGTCTTCGTGCTTTACCGGCTGGAAGGGTTGTCACACAAGGAAATTGGCCGGCGACTGGGCGTTTCCGAACGTAATTCCGTACGCTTGCTCGGGATCGCCGCGCAACACGTTCTGCTGCGCTTTGCTTCGTTGGATGACTGAGCGCATGGGCGGCGCAACGGCTTTTCTCACCGCTTCATTTGCCGGATTTTAAATGTTGGGCGGCTACGTGATAATGCTCGCCAAGCGCAACCTAATGTCCTCTGTTTAACATGCCCAACATCCAGACCTCAACCGTTATCCAGCAACAAGCCATAGAGTGGATTCTGCGGCTGGATTCGGCTACCTGCACGCCTGCAGATCGCCAGGCCTTCGCAGAGTGGCTGGCGCTAGGCGAAGACCGGCGACGCATTTATCAGCAGTTGGCCAGCCGTTGGAACAAACTGGATCGCTATAAGGGCCGGGATTTTCCGGTGCGTCGGCAAGTGCTGAGCTACCGGGCACCTCACAAGCGAACGCGCCGCCTTAGCACGCTGGCGTTAGCCGCTTCGCTGCTATTGGGCTTGGGCATCGCCACTTTTTCGGAGTACGGCTGGTACGGCTACCCTCGCCACTATGCGGCCGAGCGCGGCAGCCGCCAAACCGTACATCTGGCCGACGGCTCGCGTTTGGAACTGAGCGGCGATACCGAGCTGACTCTGCGAGTCAACCGTTGGCGGCGCTCGGTTGAATTGATCAAGGGCGAGGCATTTTTTAGTGTGGCCCACAACCCGCAACAGCCGTTTGAGGTGCAGGCCGGCCATGGCAGTATCGTTGATATTGGCACCGAGTTTGACGTGCGCTTGCAAAATCGGCAGGTCGCTGTCGCGGTGCTGGAAGGCGCGGTAAAGATTGTGACGAGCGGCAGCCGGGAAATCAGCGCCAATCAAGTACTCGCTTACGATCAGCGCGGCGACTTTCTGGAAAGCCAAGACAAACCGGCCACTATCACAGCCTGGCTACGCGGCCAACTGGTGTTCGAAAACCGGCGGCTGGATGAGGTATTAAGCGAACTGGAACGCTTTCACGACACGCGCTTGACCCTGGCCGACCCGAGCCTGGCCAAGCTAAGGGTCAGCGGCACCTTCCATATCGGTAATCTCGACGGCGCGCTGAATGTGATCGCGATGACGCTGCCGGTCAATATTCAGCGGCCTTCGCCGGGACAGGTAATATTGGCCGGACGCTGAGGCCGCCAAGACCGCACAGCGCGTCTTCCCCTCCAATAATTTTTGGCGTCTTTTTCGGCTTGGTGCGTTTCATTCTGGAAACCCAAGTAAAAGGAGAAGATGGATGAAGTTTTTAATACAACCGGCGTTGCTCGGCGCCTTATTGGCCACTGCCTGCGAAGTGCGGGCAACCGAAACTACCTACAGCTTTGACATCCCGGCCCAGGAACTGGCGGCGGCGTTGCCGAAACTGGCGGCGCAATCCGGCGTACAAATTTTTTACGCTCACGATAGTGTGGCAGGCCGCAACGGACCGGCGTTACGAGGCACGATGACGCTAAACGAAGCACTCAGTAAACTGCTGTCGGCCAGCGGCCTGAGTTTTGCGATTGCCGGTGACGGTTCGGTATCGATCAAGGCGGCGGGCAAGGACGCGACGATGTTACAACCGGTGAATGTTATCGGTCAGACGGTTTACAACGCCACCGATCCCTACAATACCGATTACAACCGCCCCAATGCCACGACGGCCACCAAGACCGATACCCCGATCATGGAAACCCCGGTTTCGATTCAGGTAGTGCCTAAAGCCGTGCTGGCGGACAAACAGTCCATGACCTTGCCCGATGCGGTCAACGGCCATGTCAGCGGCGTATTGGGCCGCACGGGCGGCGGCTTTTTGTACGACAACTTCATCATTCGCGGCCTTGCCGGTTCCGGTTTTGGCGATGCCTACCGCAATGGCTTGTTCAATCGCCAAGACATTTACGATATTGCCAATATCGAGCAGGTGGAGATATTAAAAGGCCCGGCCGCAGTGCTTTACGGGCGGATCGAGCCCGGCGGCCTGGTGAATTATGTGACCAAGAAACCGCTGGATACTGCTTACTATTCTCTGCAACAACAGTTCGGCTCTTACGATCAATATCGCACCTTGGTCGATGCCACCGGACCAATTAATGACGACAAGACGCTGCTTTATCGATTCAATGGCTCTTACACGGATAATCAGTCGTTCCGGGATTTTGTCGGCAACGAGCGCGTGTTTGTGGCACCGGTCGTTACCTGGCGGCCGAATGAAAAGTTCGAAAGTAATCTCGAGCTTGAATACAAGCATGACAACTTTAACGCGGATTTCGGCATTCCCGCGATTGGCAACCGCCCGGCAGCCATTCCCTTCGACCGCAGCCTAAAAGATGGCTTTCAGCGCCAAACCGTGGAAAGTACGCTGGTGGGCTACGACTGGACTTACCACTTTAACGACGATTGGAAAATCACCCAGCGTTATCTGTTTAAGGATTGGTCGCTAAGCGGTCCGGCCATTTTCAACGGTGGCTTACAGGCTAACAACCGCATTCTGAATCGTTCCGCCTCCGTGGGTGTACAAGATGTAAGGACCCATTCCGGCAACATCGATTTGAACGGTAAATTCGAACTCCTGGGCAGCAAGCACAATCTGTTGGTTGGCGTCGACGGCTTTCACGCCACGACCGAGGCGCCATCGGCAAACGGCTCGGCTGCTTCTATCGACATATATAATCCGGTTTATGGGCAAGTAAACTTTGCCGCCTTGTCGACCTACAACAGATTCTTTTATCGCGAGGAATCGTGGGTGGGCGCATACGCCCAGGACCAGATAACGCTATTTGATAAGCTGCACATTTTGTTGGGAGGCCGCTACGACAACGTCACCACCGGCGCTATCGCTTCGACGGCCTCCCTGGATGCGGCCAAAGCCGGACGGATAGAGCGGGAAGACAACGCTTTTAGCCCGAGAGCCGGTATTCTTTACCAAGTCCAGGATTGGCTGTCGATTTACGGCAGTTACACTAAATCTTTCAGCGGCAACAATGGCGTGAGCGTCGGCGGCACCAGTTTTGAGCCGCAGATTGGTAAGCAATATGAAATCGGCCTGAAGACAGAGTCGCAGGACAAGCGCTTTTCATCGACCCTGGCGTTTTTTCATTTAACCAAGAGCAATCTGCTAACCGACGATCCCAATGAAGCCAATCCCGACTACCAGATTCTGGCCGGCAAAATCCGCAGTAAAGGTATTGAGTTGGATCTGGCCGGGCAAATTACCGATCAGCTGCATTTGTTGGGGACGTATGCCTATACCCAGGTCAACTATGTGCAAAGCTTCAGCGGACTAAAAGGCAATCGCTTGGAGAATGTACCCGAGCACCAGGGCAGCTTGTGGGGCACCTGGCAGTTTACCGATACTTTTAAAGCGGGCTTAGGTGCTGTTGCAGTTGGTAGCCGGCCATGCGACACCGCCAATACCTGCTCGTTGCCCGGCTACGCTCGTGTGGATGCGATGGCGGCGTATAGCCCTCGCATTGGTCAACACAAGCTTACTTTGCAGCTGAACATCAATAATGTTTTGGATAAGGATTACTACGCAAACACCTCCGGTGGACGCCACACCAGCATTCCAGGTTCACCCATCAGCGTATTGGGTTCGTTGAAATATGAGTTCTAAAAGCCGCTAAGGATAAGGATGGACGGAAAACTCCGCGCATCCACCGCCCCAAACCGTTCATGTATCGACTGAATTCTCGACACTTGCTCTCACTCCTGCATCCATGCGAATCGAGCATGAACGGTTTGGCGGGAAAAGTCATTCGGGACGTTATTTTTTTACGAAATCCTCTTAACCAGGCCCTATTTATCCCGAACATTCCGTTCGAGCTGAGGGCCGGGTAGTAATCGGCGACAAACCGGGCGAGTTGTTGAGTAGGACCGGCAGCACGCCCTTGATGATCACCGCCGACATGGAAAAAACATCGCCGCCAGCCGTTTTTCTGCAACCCAGGGATAAAGCGGGATAAACATCATTACCCATCCGCACGTTGCCCCCGACCACCAAAGCGGGCCATTTTTGCGCAATGCGGCACTGTTATTCAAAAAAACAAGCGCATCGGCAACATTTGAGACGCGCTGAAACCTTGTCGCTGGTAAAAGCGCTGAGCTTGCAGATTATCGGCGTCGGTCAACAAGCTGAGCCGGCGACAGCCATTTTGGCGGGCAAACGCGACCGCGTGTTCCAACAACCGGCTACCAAGACCTAGGCCGCGAACCTCGCTTGACACGACCATATCTTCCAGCCAGGCCACCCTTTCGCCCAGCGCGGTGGAGACGGTGTAAAGCAGATTCACCATACCGACAATTTGGCATTCATGCCGCGCCACCAGAATATGGCCGATGTTTGGGTCGGCAATGATGCGCGCCAAGCCCCGATGCTGAGCGGCATAATCGGGCTGGAACTCGGCTTCTTGACTGAATAATTCGCCTAGTAGCTGACAAAGCGCCGGGATGTCGGCCGCATTGGCTAAGCTTATTTCCATCCCCGTCTCCGGCTAAGCATTAAAAGCATTGTGTAACACCCGATTTCGGCGCAAGGTAAAGATTGGTTCGGCATTGAGCAAAACGCTGGGCAACTTAATTCTTAACAGCTTCAACCTGGATGAGCACCTTGACCTCATCGCCCACTGCCGGCACATATTTGTCGATACCAAACTCCGAGCGTTTTATCGTGCCGACCGCATCGGCGCCACAGGTGTACTTTAATCTGATGACATTCATCCCGCAGTAAAAGTGCTCAACGTCCAAATGCACCGGCTTGCTGATGCCGTGCAAGGTCAAAATGCCATCCGCACCGACCAATTTTTCGCCTTGAAAACTGAGCGTGTCAGATTTAAAGGCCATCAGCGGATATTGCCCGCTATCGAAAAACTCCTTGCCACGCAAATGCTCTTCCAACTCCTTCAAACCGGTACTGATAGACGCGGTGTTGACGCTGATGTCTATGCTGCCTTTACCCGCTGCGGTATCCAGCGTCACTTTGCCGCTGGTTTCGTTAAAACGGCCGCGTTGCGTGGAAAAACCCAAATGGCTGATTTCAAAGCTGGGGAAGGTGTGATGGCTATCGATGGTATAGCTATCGGCGGCCAACACGCTAAAACTCATCAGGCCGGCAGCGGTTATGGAGCAAAGTTTTCGAATCATGACTATGTCCTTTGTGGGTTAAAAAAACGAGCGACACTGCATTATTGCAGAGACTTTGTGATAATAGATCAGCTTAACTCTATCACTCTGGCCATTTGCCGCTCTCATGCAACGAATCTATTACTATTACGCGGCCTTGATGGGCTTCTTCGGCCTGTTTTTGTTAATGATGGCTTGGCATACGCTATTGTCACCATCGAACAAGTTGCCCACTGCATTGCTGTTGTTAATCTCGGCCGGACCGCTATTGCTGCCGTTTAAAGGTTTATTAAACCGCAACCTGAAAAGCTGCACCTGGATGTGTTATTTGAGCCTACCGTATTTCGCGCATGGCGCCGCTGAAGCCTATGTCAATCAAATAGAACGGCCTTATGCGCTGCTGGAAGTGTTGTTCAGCCTGCTGCTGTGCTTCGGCGCCGGCCTGTATGTCTACAAAGCGGAAAAAGCCTGAGCACCGGCGGCATGCAAGTCCCGTTACAATTCGAGTTTCAGAACGATCAGACCTTTGCCAGTTTTTTTCCCGGCAATAACGCCGAAATCGTCACGCAATTAAAGGCCCTGGCAGAGAACGGCCAGGAACAGCAAATTTTTATCTGGGGCGATGCCGGCAGCGGGAAAAGCCACTTGTTGCAGGCCTGTTGCCAGCAAGCCAAACTGGCGGGTAAAGACCCGTTCTATCTGGCTTTTGACATCGACCATTTGCCGGCACCGACCTTGTTGGACGGCCTGGAAGATCTGGAATTGGTCTGTTTCGACAATATGCAAGCGCTGGCCGGCCACCTCGACTGGGAACACGCGCTGTTTGCTTTTTATAATACGCATCGGCAGAACAATCATAAATTGCTGCTGGCTGCCGATTGCCCGCCAAAGTTTTTGGGCTTTGACTTACCCGACCTGAAAACCCGGATGGCTTGGGGACTGACCTTAAAAATCCAGCCTTTGCGCGACGATCAATTAATCGAGGCACTGACTTATAAAGCCCATTTTTTGGGCTTCGACATTCCGCCGGCAGTGGGGCGGTTTTTATTGAATCATTATGTTCACGATTTAGCAGCGCTATGGTTACTTCTGGAAAAAATCGACCGCGCTACCTTGGCCGCGCAACGCAAGCTAACTATCCCGTTTTTAAAGCAAATTCTGGCTGACGAAACATGAGTAGCAAAGTATTGATCGTAGGTGCCGGCGCTATCGGCGGCTTTTACGGTGGCCTGCTGGCTAAGGTTGGCGCAGAGGTCTCGGTGGTGTGCCGCTCCGATTATCACATCGTCAAACAACAGGGTTACCGTATAAAAAGCCATGACTTGGGTTGCTGGCAATTCATGCCTAGTCAGGTATTGCGCAATGCCGCCGATTACGATGGTCAAGCCGATTACCTGATTTTATGCAGCAAGGTAACCCCGGATATCGACCGGGTGGCACTGCTTCGCGATGCGGTAGCTCCACACACGGCGATTGTGCTGATCCAAAACGGTGTCGAGATTGAACAGGAGCTGCAACAAGCTTTCCCGGACAATCTGTTAATCAGCGGCTTGGCATTTATTTGCTGTAACCGGCTGGCTCCCGGCGAGATTAGCCACTTGGCTTACGGCAAGTTGATTCTGGGTAATCTGTCAGATAGCCACGAACCTAAAACATCGCATTTGCGCGATTTGTTCCTACAAGCCGGCATCGAATGCGCGATTAGTGAAGATATTGTCGCCAGCCGCTGGCAAAAATGCGTGTGGAATGCGCCGTTTAATCCGCTATCGGTACTGTCCGGCGGATTGGCAACTCAGGCGATATTGCAGAATCAGGAAAATTTTGTGCGCCGCGTTATGCAGGAAGTCTGCAGTATTGCCGCGGCTTGCGGCCATCCGCTCCCGACCGATATTGTCGAAAAACACATTGCTCTGACCTGTGATATGCCACCCTATAAAACCAGCATGCTGCTGGACTTCGAACGCGGACAGACCATGGAAACCGAAGCCATTCTCGGCAACGCGGTGCGCGCCGCCCAGCGGCAAGGTTTAGACTGTCCTTGCCTGCAGTCGCTTTATGTATTGATGCAACTCCGGGAGCTGCAAATCCGTTCTAATAGCCTTCTTAGCTAATTCACACAATTGACATTCTGCTTTTTGTTATTTTTCGGTTAGAATGTGAAGATTTTCATTGACCCTGTCTTTGAAGAAGCCGTGTGAATTTCGCCTCAGACCTTGCAAAGCGAAGACCGGCCGCATACTTCGCTAGACTAGCAGCTATGTGATCCACAACCAACCGTGGCAATGGTGCTGGGGTTTAAAAGTTTTTATGTCCATTTTTAGAGTATAACCATGACTGATCTATCGCTTTACAGAAACATCGGCATCTTCGCTCACGTCGATGCCGGTAAAACCACGACAACCGAGCGGATTTTGAAGCTGACCGGAAAAATCCACAAAATCGGTGAAGTTCACGAAGGCGAATCAACCATGGACTTCATGGCTCAGGAAGCCGAGCGCGGTATCACCATTCAGTCAGCGGCCACTACCTGTTCTTGGGCGGGCAGCACCAAGCAATTTGAACCACACCGCTTCAACATCATTGACACCCCGGGCCACGTTGACTTTACTATCGAAGTTTATCGTTCCTTGAAAGTATTGGACGGCGGTATCGGCGTATTCTGCGGTTCCGGCGGCGTTGAACCGCAATCCGAAACTAACTGGCGCTATGCGAACGACTCCAAAGTTTCTCGTATCATTTACGTCAACAAGCTGGACAGATTGGGCGCGGATTTCTACCGCGTCGTCAAGCAAGTCGAAGACGTACTCGGTGCAAAACCGGTCGTCATGACCTTGCCTATCGGCGAAGAAGACAATTTCGTCGGCGTGGTCGACCTGTTGACTCGCAAAGCCTGGGTCTGGGATAACTCCGGCGATCCAATGAAATACGAAATCCAAGATGTGCCCGCCAACATGGTGGAACAAGTCGAAGAATGGCGCGCGAAACTGATCGATTCAGTCGCCGACCAAGATGACGACATCATGGAAAAATATCTGGAAGGCGAAGAACCCACCATCGAAGAAATCAAACGCTGCATCCGTAAAGGTACCATCGCGATGGATTTCTTCCCGACCTATTGCGGTTCTTCGTTCAAAAACAAAGGCGTGCAATTGGTACTGGACGGTGTTATCGAATATCTGCCGAATCCTACCGAAGTTAACCCGCAGCCTGAAACCGATATCGAAGGCGTACCAACCGGCGAACACGCGATTGTCGATCCAGAACGTCCGTTCCGCGCGCTGGTTTTCAAAATCATGGACGACCGTTTCGGCGCCCTGAACTTCGTCCGTGTTTATTCCGGCAAGCTGAAAAAAGGCGACTCCGTATTGAACACCTACACCGGCAAAACCGAACGTGTGGGCCGGATGGTGGAAATGCACGCCAACGACCGTAACGAGATCGAAACCGCACAAGCCGGCGACATCGTCGCGTTGATCGGTTTGAAAAACGTGCAAACCGGCCACACCCTGTGCGACCCCGACAAACCGGCCACATTGGAGCCGATGGTATTCCCGGATCCCGTTATCTCCATTGCGATTGCACCGAAAGACAAAGGCAGTAACGAAAAAATGGGTATTGCGCTGGGCAAAATGGTGCAAGAAGATCCCTCTTTCCGCGTTGAAACCGACCAAGAATCCGGCGAAACCATCATCAAAGGTATGGGTGAGCTGCATCTTGACATTAAAGTCGACATCTTGCGCCGTACCCACGGTGTAGACGTCAACGTGGGTAAACCACAGGTGGCTTACCGCGAAACCATTACCCAACGCATCGAAGACAGCTACACCCACAAAAAACAATCGGGCGGTTCCGGTCAATACGCGAAAATCGATTACGTCATCGAGCCAGGCGAAGCAGGCAGCGGTTTCGTATTCGAATCACAAGTGACCGGCGGTAACGTACCTCGCGAATACTGGCCTGCTGTCGAAAAAGGCTTTAAAGCCAGTATCGACAAAGGTGTGTTGGCAGGCTTCCCTTGCTTGGACTTCAAAGTCATTCTGACCGACGGTGCTTTCCACGCGGTCGACTCCTCATCCATCGCTTTCGAAATCGCTGCCCGTGCCGCGTACCGTCAATCGATCCCAAAAGGTAGTCCGCAATTGCTGGAGCCGATCATGAAAGTGGACGTATTCACACCGGATGCGCATGTCGGTGACGTAATCGGTGACTTGAACCGTCGCCGCGGCATGATCAAATCGCAAGATGCCGGTGTTACCGGTGTGCGTATTAAAGCCGACGTGCCGCTGAGCGACATGTTCGGTTACATTGGCGATTTGCGCACCATGACTTCCGGTCGCGGCCAGTTCTCCATGGAGTTCTCGCATTACACCGCTTGCCCACGCAATGTCGCGGAAGAGGTGATCAAGGAAGTTAAGGAACGTAACAAAGACAAATAAGCATTATACGGGCTGATCTTGTCGGCCCTTATTCTGCTTAATATTGCCGATCAGCCACCTGCCGCGTTAAGCGGCAGGTGCATTTTTAACCATAAAGCTTCCGCCATGCACGGCAGCTTGTTCATTTACCTAACCTTGGAAGAACAATATGGCTTTTGTAATCACCGAAAACTGCATCAAATGCAAATTTACCGACTGCGTTGACGTATGCCCCGTCGATTGCTTTCATGAAGGTCCCAATTTTCTGGTTATCGATCCCGACGAATGTATCGATTGCACCCTCTGTGAACCCGAGTGCCCAGCCAACGCCATCCACGCGGAAGACGAATTGCCGGAAGGCCAAGAACACTTCGCAGCGCTGAACGCGGAACTGGCCAAACAATGGCCTATCATTACGGAAGTGAAAGACTCTCTACCAGACGCCGACGAATGGAACGGCAAACCCGGTAAATTTGCGTTGTTGGAAAAGTAAGAACTGCCATTGATTAATGAAATACCGAGCCCATGCCCTTCCGGCATGGGCTCAACCCAGCGTTAAAGCACTCGCTAGTCACTAGCACTTAATCCCGCAAGTTAGCGATAGTATTTCGTGGTTACGCACTACGACCCTCGTGTTTTCGCCATTGAAAAGATGTAGTCATTGGATTGCACTTTGCTCGCGTTAGGCTGTTCGCTACAACCTCTCTGACTTGCTCTCCCGCCAGACCGCCCAGAACCACCCGTGCTTCTGCCGGCTCGCTGCGCGTCACTCTAACTCCACCCGCATTTCCGCGGAACACTCTATTTTTAGGGCTGCTCGTGACACCCCGCCAAGATTACATTATTAGCAGTTAATAATTCACCTCGACACTCGCTACGGCGGTACTTTTGCCACCATTTACGCCCCTTCCGACCCCATTCTCCATCTGACTGCTTGGTACTTCTCCCGTTAGTTTTATTGGTTTAATGTTGTTTCCCGTCATTCAGGTGCCATGATCACCGCCATTTACCTCGCTAAATGCAGACCCGAATAACTGCGGGGGTGGTATCGATTGTCAGAGCATTTTCATCCGACCCAAAACCCATCATGGCGAGAAATCAAGCAAAGCATCCGCAAAACCCCTAAGATCAAAGCATCCCCGCTAACTGTTCTAATTCCGTCATGAAAAACCACCACCGATTACTGCTGAGTTTAGTGCTGGGCGCGTGCGCCGGACTGGTCTGCCACGGCTTTGCCAACAGCGAGGCATTGCAAATCTTTAACCTTTACTTGATGGAACCCATCGGCCAAATCTTCCTGCGCTTGATTTTCATGATCGTGGTACCGATGGTGATGAGCGGTTTGATGTTGGGGGTGTACCAGCTCAGTAATCATCACGGATTGGCACGGGTCGCCCAGCGCACTTTGTTTTTTACACTGTTGGCCAGTTCGGCATCGGTGGCGGTGGGGATTTCGCTGGTCAATCTGGCGCAACCGGGCATGGGGCTGGATATTTCGCAGATGTTGGGCGATAGCAGCGGCGTGAATAAAATCCAGCAAAACGTCGCCCAAGCCAAGCCGGTGGTGCAATCCTTATTGGAGATCATTCCCAAAAATCCCTTCGCCAGTGCTACTCAAGCATTGGAAGGCGAGATGTTGTCGTTGATGTTCTTTTCCTTGGCCTTCGGTGCGGCCCTGGCCGCGACGAATGGCGACAAGCCGTCGCGTTGGGTTGGCTTATTGGAAGAAACTTATGCCGCCTGCTTGTTGGTCGTCGATACCGCGATGAAGCTGGCGCCAATTGCGGTGTTTGCGCTGGTGTTTCAATCGACGTTCAAGTTTGGGCATCACATTTTGTTTTCGCTGGGGTTTTACGTGCTGGTGGTGGTGACCGGTTTACTGATCCAGCAAACCGTGGTTTACAGCATGCTGCTGCGCTTTTTTACCCGCATCAAGCCGCTGAGTTTTTTCCGACAATGCCGGGATGTCTATCTTTACGCCTTTGCCACCGCATCCTCTAACGCCACCTTGCCGCGCTCGCTGGAACTGGCGGAACAGGATTTAAAACTTAGGCCGGAAGTGGCGCGCTTTGTGTTGACGATAGGCTCCACCGCCAATCAGAACGGTACAGCCTTGTTCGAAGGCATTACCGTGCTGTTTCTGGCACAGGTATATGGTGTCGATTTATCGCTGGCGCAGCAGGTACAAGTGGTGTTGATGTCGATATTGGCCGGTATCGGCACGGCCGGAGTACCCGGCGGCTCGTTACCGCTGATCATGATATTGACCCAACAGGTCGGGATTCCAGCCGAGGGCATGGGTTTGATTTTGGGCGTGGACCGCTTCCTGGATATGTGCCGCACGACTTTAAATGTTAGCGGCGATTTGGTGATTGCAGCCTTGGTCGACCAACCCGAACAGCAGCGGCGCTAACAAAATAACTATGTCATATCACGCACTGCATTAGTCATATGCCTTGGTTTTAGCCCCAACTTAAATTGCCTCGCCTTCCGGAACACCTTACATTTCGGGCATTCCGCCACCATGGCATGTAGCTTGCTGAAAATTGAATTCTCGCATGAATTCGATTTGGCATGACTCAACCACACAACGCCGCCACCAGTCAGGAATTGGCCGATTTTTTTAACGCCAGCCACCCGCAACTGCAAAAATATCTGTATTGGCAGGTCCGCTCGCGGGAAGTGGCAGAGGAGCTGGCGCAGGAAACCTATCTGCGGTTTTTGAAACAAGAGCCCCGGCAAATTCTGGATTTGAATGCGTTCATGTTTACCATTGCCGCCAATCTGGCGCGAGACCATCTGCGCGGTATCAAACGCCAGCAACATCGCGAGATGGTGCCGCTGGATACCGACATAGCCGACTCGAAACCGCACACGGAAGACATCGTCGCCAGGCAATATCTGGGAGAACAATTGCAACAAGCCATCACCAGCTTGCCGGACAGAACCAGGGAAATTTTTCTGTTATACCGTGCCGACGAGCTGAGCTACAAACAGATCGCCGCGCGACTGGATATTTCCGAACGCACCGTCGAATATCATCTGCGCCAAGCGCTGCTGCTGTGCCGGCGTTTTTTGACCAATACTTAGCGCTGTTTAAATAGCACTCGACGCAGCCGCGCCCCATTCAAGTATCCATGCTGAAAATATACCCGGTCGAAGCGGCTCGGGCTTTGCTTTACAATCGCGCTCAACCGAACTTTTAGCCGCCGACTACCCGGAGTCCCGCCATTCACCCAATCGAATCATCCTCCGCTTCCGACCGCATCTTTACCGAAGCCAATGCCTGGTTTTTTCGGCTGCGCGCGGACGATGCCGGCCGCGCCGAGCGAGAACGGTTTGCCGCGTGGCTGACCGCCAGCCCCTTGCATGCGGAGGCCTGGGACACTGTGCAAGCGTTGTTCGCGGATTTGGAAGCCCCCGCCAAGGCCGTTCGCCTGCAAACCGCGGCACCCTTGACCGCCAAGCGTCCTCGACGCCGGCGAACCGCTAGCATGGCAGCGGCCTTGGCCGCTTGCGCGGTCTTGATCGCCGTGCTCCCGCAATCGACACTTCTGCAAAACCTACAAAGCGATTATCACACCGCCACCGGCGAACAGCGCCTAGTCACGTTGACCGACGGCTCCCGGCTGCTGCTGAATACCGACAGCGCGGTCGGCATCGAAATGACCGCCGCTGAACGCCGGGTTACGCTGCTGCGCGGCGAAGCGTTTTTCGAAGTGGCGCGCGCGCCGCAACGGCCGTTTTGGGTGGTGGCCGGCGACGCCCGCGCCCGAGTCACCGGCACCGCGTTCAGCGTCGGCCGCCGTTCGGAAAATGTTGCCGTCACCGTCGCCGAGGGCCGAGTGGAAACCAGCACCGAAAGCCATCCCGAACAGATCACAGCCTTGACACCGGGCGAGTCGGCGCATTATAGAGGGGCCCGGCTCTCCGCCAAGCACACGGCCGACATACCGCGCGAATTGGCCTGGCGCCAAGGGCAAATGGTATTCGTGCAAGCGCCGCTGGCCGAGGTGGTGGCGCAAATCAATCGATATCGCCCCGGCCGTTTGATCGTCACAGACCCGCAATTGGAGAATCGGCCGATCACGGCGGTGTTTAATATCGACAAGTTGGGCGATGCGGTATCCGCGCTGGAGCAAACCTTCGGCATTCGAGCCCGGCGTATTGCCGATTATTGGGTGTTGCTGGGGTAAAGTTAGAGCGTGTCCGGCCAAAGTCCGGCCGTATGAATAATGGCAAGCACATGAATGTCCTTATCCTGTACACGGTAAACAACAATGAACGGAAAATGCGTAATGATCAGTTCTCGGGTGCCGTCGATACGGCCCGGACGGCCCATGAAAGGATTTGCGAGTAAGCTATTCAGCGTGTCGTGAATTTTGGTAATAATTCGTGTTGCAGCATTGCGGTTGTCTTGAGCCACAAAGTCGTATATCTCGCTCAAATCGGTCTTGGCTCGCCGGGTATAGCGGAGTCTCATTTCATTGATGGCAACGAATGTTGTTCAAAAAACGCGGCCATTTCCGCGTCGTCAACGAAATCTCCACGGTCAGCTTGAGCAAGCCCTTCCTTGATTTTATCCAGCATGCCATTTTCCCACGCAATGAAATTGCCGATGGCTTGATTCGCTAGCTCCGTTTCATCTCGATGAGTTTGCTTGGCAAGCGCGCTCAATTGGGCTTTTAGTTCGGGATTTATTTGTAAGGTAACAGGCATGGCGGCTTCTTCCGTTGTTCGAAAAACATCGTGAATAACAGTTTAATGACTCGCGTTTCTTAACACAATAAACACAGCGTGGCGTAGAGGTGAAATATTTTTAATTTTGCCTAGGGATATGCGCTAAGCCATCGTCCTTGCTGGTTAATGGGCCGAATCGCCCAGCAACCCTGATGACGATTTATCTTGCGGAGATGTAAATGCCTGATCAAACACCTATCGCCACCCGCTTGCCACGGCGCAAGTCCGAAACACCTGCGCGGCTGCCCGGCGGCCTGTTGCTACTTTCGCTGGCGGCATTCCATGCCGCGCACGGTGTAGAACCGGCCTCGACAGCCCTGGCCGAACAAACGGCCGACTACCGGATTCGCTCCCAAACCCTGGACAAGGCCTTGGTGGAGTTTTCGCTGAAATCCGGCATTCAAGTGGTGGCCGACGGCAAATTGACCGCCGGCGCTATTTCTCCTGGCGTATCCGGCCAATATGCGCCGGAGCAGGCTTTACGAAAATTGCTGGCGGGCACCGGTGTGGCGGTGCAATCCAGCCGCAACGGCACGGTGACTTTGGAAAAAATCGCCGCACCCGAGCCGCAATCTGGCGCCAATACCTTGCCGACGGTGACGGTGGCCGGTAAGGCTGCGTATGACCTCACGGACCCTTATAGCCGCGACTACAATCGGCCCATCGCCAGTACCGCGACCAAAACCGATACCCCCATCATGGAAACGCCGATGTCGATCCAAGTGATTCCGCGCGCGGTGCTGGACGATCAACAAGCGATTTCGGTCGGCGATGCCTTAAAAAACGTCAGCGGCGTGCAATCGGGGGGCTATAGTTTTTACGACAACGCCACGATCCGAGGCTTCGATGCCGGGCAAAGCACCTATCGTAACGGTCTGCGCCAACCTTATATCACCAACCTGGAAACCGCCAATCTGGATCGGGTGGAGGTCCTGAAAGGGCCGGCATCGATCTTATTCGGCCGCATCGAACCCGGCGGTTTGGTCAACCTGGCGACCAAGCGTCCGCTCGACACCCCTTATTATTCCGTTCAACAGCAGTTCGGCTCTTACGACCTCTTCCGCACCACGGTCGATGCGACGGGACCGCTATTGGCGGATAAATCGCTGTTGTACCGGATGAATATCGCATACAAAGACAACGATACCTTTCGGGATTTCGCGCATCAGGAGCATGTGTTTGTCGCGCCTTCGCTAACCTGGCGTCCCAACGACCGTTTCGAAACCAATCTCGACATCGAATATCAGCACGATACCTGGGTGGAAGACGGTAGCGATAGCGGCATTCCGGCTATCGGCAACCGTCCGGCCAATCTCCCGATTAATCGCTATCTGGGCGATGCAGTGTTCAATCGCCAAAACCCGAATACTCAGGATAAGGTGTTGTTGGGTTTCGATTGGTCGTATCAGTTCAACCAAGACTGGAAGCTGAAAAACCGCTTCCAATACATCGACGCGCAATATCATCAATCGATACTCTGGGCGGATAGCCTGGCGGATGACAATCAAACGCTTTCTCGCGGCCTGTGGCATACACCCATCCACCGGATGACCTACAGCACCAATCTGGATTTGACCGGCAAGTTCGATACCGGATTTGCCCACCACGATGTATTGGTCGGCTTCGATTTAAATCGCTTTAACAGTCAGGACGGCGGCGGATTTTCGGGCTATGCCGATGCTTATTCGGACCTGGATATCAATATCAACAACCCGGCGTACGGCGTCGATCTATCGGCGTTGGCCGGCGCGAAAAACTTTTACTATAAATCCCAAGATAACTGGTACGGCGTCTATTTTCAGGATCAGATCACCTTGTGGGACAAACTGCATATTCTGGGCGGCGGCCGCCACGACTGGGCGGAAAATGGTAGCGGCGAATCGTCGAATTCGCATGCCGCAATCTCGATGAAAAATACCCGTAGCGAATTTTTCAGCCCTCGGGTCGGCATTCTCTATCAGCCTTGGCAATGGCTGTCGCTATACGGTAATTACGTGGAGTCCATAGGCAGTAATAATGGCGGGCGCTCCGCCTCCGGCCAACCGTTCGGACCGCAGACCGCGACCCAATTCGAGGGCGGTATTAAAACCGAATTTTTCGATGGCCGCCTGAGTTCCACACTGGCCTATTATCATCTGACCAAACAAAACACGCTGGCCACCGATCCCAACAACCCCTTGTTTAGCGTAGCGGTGGGCGAAGCCCGTAGCCGTGGCGTGGAGCTCGACATAACCGGCCGGGTTACCGAGAACCTGAGTTTGATCGGCACTTATGCCTATACCGATACCAAAATCACCAAGGATTCGGCGGCGACCTATGATGCTGACGGCAACGCCATTGCCACGAACTCGGGCAACACCGGCCACCAACTGCCCACGGCACCGCGCCATTCTGGCAGTCTGTGGGCCAAATATGGCATAGACAACGGCCTTTTGCGGGGCTTGAACTTCGGTACCGGCGTTTATGTCCGCGGCCAGCGGCAGGGCGATAACGCCAACAGCTTCCAATTGCCTGGCTATGCGCGTTGGGATGCCAGCATTAGTTACAGTTTCAAACACGGTGGCACCAAAATCACCCCGCAACTCAATGTCTACAACTTACTCGACAAAACCTATTACGACCATTCCAGCAATCGGCTGAATATTCGCCCCGGCGAACCGTTGACGTTTCTGGGTTCGGTGCGGGTGGAGTTTTGATGCCGCACGCCATAGCGGCTCGGGGCTTCCAACCCCGATCCAAAAATTTTTAGGCTAGCCCGGTGGGAATTTCACTGTCTGATACGTCTTATCCGCTGATGGCCGGCACTTTGCCGGCTTGAAATGGAAATCCTGGAGCCGCTATGAAAATCCGCCCCTTTTGGGTAGTTGTGCATCGTTACGCCGGGCTGGCGATGACGGTGTTTTTGATCATCGTCGGTTTGACCGGCAGTCTATTGGCGTTTTACAGCGAATTGGAACAGCTGATCAGTCCGCAGTTATTCGCTCCGGCATCCGCTTCGCCGCGCTTGAGTCCGCCGTTGCTGAAAGCCAAGGCCGAACAGTTGGTGCCGCAAGCTAGCGTCGTGGCAATATGGCTGGAGCACGATGCCGCGAATGTTGACCTGGAGCCCCTTAGCAATCCTGCTAACGGTAAACCTTATGAACTCGGCTTCACCCAGTTGATCCTTAATCCCTATACCGGCGAAGAACTGGGCCGCCGCACTTGGGGAGCGATTTCCGAAGGCTGGATCAACCTGATGCCCTTTGTTTACAAGTTGCATTATGCGCTGGCGTTGGATGAAATCGGCGGCTGGATTTTGGGCGTTACCGCGCTGGTGTGGACCTTGGATTGCTTCGTGGGGTTTTATCTGACGCTGCCCGTTGCAAAACGACACACCTCGCCGGCTGCCCACGGAAAGCCGCGTTCGTTTTGGCAACGCTGGGCGCCGGCCTGGAAAATCAAAGCGCGCGGTTCCCGCTTCCGCATAAACTTTGATTTGCATCGGGCCGGTGGTTTATGGGTGTGGGCCATGCTGTTGGTGTTCGCCTGGTCCAGCGTTTATATGAATCTGGCAGATACTGTTTACGCGCCGGTCACCCGGGCGGTATTCACCGATTATCACGAACCCTGGATCGATTTTCCTGATCTGGACAAACCCTTGGAGCAGCCAGCAATTGCCTGGTCTGACGCTTACCGGATAGCCGTCGAGCAGATGGGCCAAGCGGCGCGTGAGCAAGGATTTGTGATTCAGTCACCGTCAGGCTTTCGCTATAACCCGGCCAAAGGGTTTTATGTTTATCAGGTGCGCACTAGCCTGGATATACAGGACAAGCACGGCACTACCCGTTTGGTAATCGACGCAACCACCGGTGCTGAAAAATTGCTGTTACTGCCCCGCGGCCAATATGCCGGCAACACAGTGACCAATTGGTTGGGGGCCTTGCACATGGCCAACGTGTTCGGCATGCCTTACCGGATTTTTGTGTGTCTGCTGGGGCTGGTGATTGTGATGCTATCAGTAACCGGAGTAGTCATCTGGCTGAAAAAACGCCGGGCCAGACTGCAAAAAACGGTGTTGCAGGATTAAGCTTAAGAGGCTGATGCCAGCGAGTAAATTATGGTTTTCGCTGGCGTCCGCCATCCCATAAGCCTCACCATCGATTAATTGATGTTTGATTGTGGGCTGTAGTTATCCCCGAAGATATTCTTCCGGGCTAATGCTGCGCTGGGAGTGCGGTAATGCCATGGCTGAACTCACGAGGAAAGCAGTTTTCAAACGGTGTGATGCAACATAGTCGATAGCCGGCCTGGCAGTCAAGCGTCCCGGCGCCAACTGGTAATAACGCACTTGCAGCCATCAGCGTGGCCCTGTATCGTTGCGGGAACCCTAATTCTTGCTTGTTGACTTTACATGTCCGATTCCGCTCCCAACAAATTGATCCTGGTCGACGGCTCGTCGTTTCTGTTTCGCGCCTTTCACGCCGTACCACCGTTGACCAATGCTCAGGGTGAGCCGACCAACGCTGTTTACGGCGTCTCCAACATGTTGCGCAAGCTGATCAATGACTACAACACGCCCTATATTACCGTGGTGTTCGACGCGCCAGGCAAGACTTTCAGACATGATTTGTACGATCAATACAAAGCGCATCGGCCACCAATGCCGGACGACTTGCGGGTGCAAATTGCGCCCTTGCACGATTTGATCCGATCCTTGGGTTTACCGCTGATTATCGAACACGGCGTGGAAGCCGACGACGTGCTCGGCAGTCTGGCGCAAAACGCGGCGCGCCAAGGCTTTGAAGTGATCATTTCCACCGGCGACAAGGACATGGCGCAGCTGGTCAACGAGCAAATCACGCTGGAAAACACCATGACCAACACCCGCATGGATATTCAGGGTGTGCAGGACAAATTCGGCGTCAAGCCGGAGCAAATCATTGATTATCTGGCGCTGATGGGCGATGCGGTGGATAACATCCCCGGCGTGCCGAAAGTCGGTCCGAAAACCGCCGCCAAATGGTTGCAGGAATACGGCACGCTGGACAATCTGATCGCCCGCGCCGACGAGATCAAGGGCAAGATCGGCGATAACTTACGCGAGGCCTTGGGCCAATTACCGCTGTCGCGTGAGTTGACGACGATTAAATGCGACGTGGCTTTGCATTACAGTCTGGACGATTTGAAACGCAAGGAGCCGGACATGGCTGCCCTGAAAAATCAATTGGGGCATTTGGGGTTTAGCAGTTGGCTAAAGACTTTGAATGGCGACGGTTCAACCCCCTCTCCAGCGGGAGAGGGAGGGGTGAGGGGGCAAGCAAAAAACGACTCTTCGGAATCCTCAGTCCAGCTCTCTCACGCTGGAGAGAAGGAGCCGACGGCTGCGTTAGCTAGGGATTACCAAACCATCCTGACCCAAGCCGATTTCAATACTTGGCTGAACAAGCTGCAAAATGCCGATCTATTTGCCTTCGACACCGAAACCACCAGTTTAAATTACAGCGACGCGCAAATCGTCGGCGTGTCGTTTGCAGTGGAAGCCGGTCAAGCGGCGTATCTGCCGGTGGCGCACGATTATCCCGGCGTACCGGCCCAACTTGACCGGCAAAGTGTATTGGATGCCTTAAAGCCCTTGCTGGAAGACCCAAAAAAAGCCAAGCTGGGCCAAAACCTGAAATACGACAGCCATGTGTTGGTCAATCACGGCATCGCGTTGCGCGGCATCCAACACGACACCATGCTGGAATCGTATGTGCTGAACAGCACCGCGACCAAACACAATATGGATGATCTGGCCAAGCATTACCTGGGGGTGGATACCATTCATTTCGAAGACGTGGCCGGCAAGGGCGCCAAGCAGATCGGCTTCGCCGAAGTGGCTATCGAGCAAGCCAGCGAATATGCCGCCGAGGATGCCGACATCACCTTGCGCCTGCATCAAACCCTGTCCGCGCAATTGCAACAACACCCTCGTTTGTGGGAGTTGTATAACGAAATCGAAGTGCCGCTGATCGGCGTGTTGGCGCGCATCGAGGAAAACGGCGTGTTGATCGACAGTGCAATGCTGGCCCAGCAAAGTCTGGAGTTGGCGAACCGGATGATAGGCATCGAACAGCAAGCTCACGACCTGGCCGGCTCGGCGTTCAACCTGGGTTCGCCCAAGCAGATTCAAGAAATATTGTACGACCGCTTGAACTTGCCGGTGTTAAAGAAAACCCCGAAAGGTCAGCCTTCCACCGACGAATCGGTATTGCAGGAACTGGCGGTGGATTATGCTTTGCCCCGGTTGATTTTGGATTTTCGCAGCATGAGCAAGCTGAAATCCACGTATACCGACAAATTGCCGCAGCAGATCAATGATCGCACCGGCCGGGTGCATACCTCCTATCATCAAGCGGTGGCCGCGACCGGCCGTTTGTCCTCGTCCGACCCCAATCTGCAAAACATCCCGATTCGTAGCGAGGAAGGTCGCAAAATTCGGCAGGCTTTTATCGCCCCGCCCGGCTATAAAATTGTCGCCGCCGACTATTCGCAGATCGAACTGCGCATCATGGCCCATCTATCCGGCGATGCCGGCCTGCTGGCGGCGTTTTCGCAAGGTGTGGACGTGCATCGCGCGACGGCGGCGGAAGTATTCGAAGTGGAACTGGATCAGGTGACTCACGATTTGCGCCGTTCGGCCAAGGCCATCAATTTTGGTTTGATTTACGGCATGTCGGCGTTTGGACTGGCTCAGCAATTGGGCTTGCCCCGCAACCAGGCCCAGGCGTATATCGATCTGTACTTCAGCCGTTATCCCGGCGTGAAGCAATATATGGACAACACCCGGGAACTGGCCAAGCAGCAAGGCTACGTGGAAACTATCTTCGGCCGGCGTTTGTATTTGCCGGAGATCAACTCGCGCAACGCCGCGATGCGCCAGTACGCCGAGCGCACCGCGATCAACGCGCCAATGCAAGGTACAGCCGCCGACATCATCAAGCGGGCGATGCTGGCTTGCGACGCCTGGATAGGTGCAGACAATCCGGACGTAAAAATGATCATGCAGGTACACGACGAATTGGTGTTCGAAGTAGCCGAAGTGCGCTTGACCGAACATATGGAAACCATCCGCGGCATCATGTCCGGCGCCGCCGAGCTGCATGTACCCTTGCTGGTGGAAGTGGGTAGCGGCGAGAATTGGGACGAAGCGCATTGAGCATTGCTGAGGCTGTCGGGCCATGAAATTCAAGTTCTGGGGAGTGCGCGGCTCGATTGCCACGCCGGGGCCAAGCACGGTTAAATACGGCGGTAACACCACCTGTATCGAAGTCACCAGCAGTGCCGGCGATTTAATCATTCTGGATGCAGGCACCGGCATCCACGCACTGGCGCAAAGCTTGCCCCAACAAGCGTTGACAGCGCATATCCTGATTACCCATACCCATTGGGATCACATCCAGGGTTTGCCGTTTTTCCTGCCGATGTTCAAAGCCGGCAATATCATCAACATCTACGGCGGCCTGGAACCTTTGACGCATCAAGGCATCGAGCGGGCGATGCATGTGCAGTTGCAGCACAGTTACTTCCCGATCAGCGAAGCGCAGTTAAAGGCCGAGGTGCGTTATTTCACACTGAAAGCCGGCGCGCCGATTACCGTGGGTAGCGTACGGGTGACGCCAACGGTACTGAATCATCCGGTTTACAACTTTGGTTATCGTCTGGATGACGCTGACGGCAGCTCCTTGTTTTTCACCGGCGATTACGAGCCGCAGCTTAATCCTTATCAGCCCGATCATCCCGGCTACCCGGCCATGCAGGAATTAATAGAACAAAAGCACGAAGAGGTGATTGCGGCGATGGCAGGTGTCGATGCGTTGATTATGGACAGCTCCTACACCGACGCCGAATACGCCAACCGGCATGGCTGGGGCCACGGTACTTATCGTTCGGCGATGAATTTCGCGGCCCAGGCGGGCGCTAAACGCTTATTTTTGACGCACCACGAGCCGACGCGGAGTGATGCAGATTTGGAGGCGATTTTTGCATCGCTTTTGCAGACTGGTGAGGTTTCGGTTTGTTTGGCTCGGGAGGGGGAGGAGTTTGAGTTGTTGGATGACTCTGGTCAGTCCGAATAAGTTAAGCCTGATTTTGCTGGAGTTTGGTTTTTTTGTGTCGCTGGCGCGACGGGTTATTTGTAAGTCGGGTCTCGGCCCGACAGCCGAGATACTTTCGCTACGAAAACCATCCCTGGTTTTTGCCCTTCGGGCCAGCCTGACGGCTGTTCAAATTCGCTCCCGGCGAATTTGTGCTTCGCCAAAAGAAAGTATCCAAAGAAAAGGCCACCCGGATGCCGCTTATTCCCTGTGCTCCTCGCTTTTGAACGGGGTCGCCGAAAGAGGCTTCCTGCCCCTTCGGCAACGCGATGCATCCATGCATCGCCCCTACGGGCTGCTCCGTTCAAAAGCTGCGGTGCTCGGCGCGGTATACGGGAGAAAACCGTACCTCGCTTTGGATGTTATTTAGTATTTCCTCGTTCCCACGCGCCGCGTGGGAACGCAGACTATCCGCGCCAGCGGTAACATACGACAAAGCAAGCAAACGAGGTCAAACCCATGGGCCGCAGTCGTTACCGCATTCTCCAATCCCAGCAGCCGCATTTCATAACCTGTACCGTACTTAACTGGATACCGTTATTCACGCGCCCGGCTACCGTGCAAATCGTGCTGGACGCCTTGATTTACCGTCAACAGCAGCACAATTGGCGAATTTACGGCTACGTCATTTTGGAAAATCACTTGCATTTGCTGGTACAAGTTGACGATTTATCCCATCAATTGGCCCACTTCAAATTATACACCGCGCGCCAGCTGATCGATTATTTGCAAGCCATTAACGCCGAGCGCTTATTGAAGCAATTGAACTGGTTTCGCAAGGCTCATAAAACCGACCGGGATTATCAGTTGTGGGAAGAAGGTAGTCATCCGCAGTTGATCGACAACCCCGACGTCTTGCGGCAGAAATTAGACTATATCCACCTGAATCCGGTCAAACGCGGCTATGTCGATTTACCGGAGCATTGGCGGTATTCGAGTGCCCGGAATTATGCGGGGCAGGATGGATTGTTGCCGGTTTATCGGGATTGGTTTTAGCTGACCGCAGCGCGGCTGGTTTGCATTCCCACGCGGCGCGTGGGAACGAGATAATACCGTTGATCGGCTCAACGGATGGACAGGAGTCAACGCCTCCGCCGTTGGCAATGCGGCAAATGATAAAACCTGGAGATTATCCGCATGAAAAATAATAATGCGTTAATGCAAGACCTGGCCCCTATTGCGCGTGATAACGGTAATTGATGGAGTTTTATATGATTTTGAATAGTTTGAAAATACAGCGCAATGCCTGTTGGTTATTGCGCCTTGCAGCCTTCTGTTTCACCTTATTGTCATGCCAAAACAGCTTGGCAGAAACTAATCCCGAGCCTGTTTTCGAGTTGACGCATACCTGGGGCGGCGTTCCTACTTCCGTTATCAAAATATATCCCGATGGCAAAGTCCATTTTCACCGCAACAAAACTGATTTTGGTAGTGAATCCGAAGACCGCTATGCACAGATGACAGCAGAGCAGTTGAATGAACTGGTGGATGTATTTTTATCGCTTCCATTTGATGCCTCAAAAAAGCTTGAGCGGGCAAAGGAAAGTGTAAGTGTACCTTGGCGTGTTTTTATCGCCTATAAAGATAAATTCATTAATATTACTATTCAAGACTCTATTTTTTTTCAATTTTTTGAAAAAAAAATGAGTAAATATAGCAATCTAAAACAATTGCTTTGCGGTGAAAACAATCAAGATGAATGTGGCACCAATGTATCCAATATACCCGATGATTTACAGGGCCTTAGAAAATACATGGAACCATGAAGCTTACTTTAAATTTTAACTTACATACAAACAGCGGAAAACTATGACAACGGTAACCGATGACCAAAAAGGCCAACTCATTAAATCCAGCTGGTTTTACCCGATGGAGACTAAAGGATTGACACTTATCTATAGCATCGTAGCCCCGATTAGCGAAGCGTAATCGGGGGGATGTGAGTCTTGCGTACGATTACGCTCCGCTAATCGTACCTTGTATTATCCACCCGTGTTTTTCAGGAGATAATGAAATCTCGAAAAACATGCCTGAGGGGCACCTCAGGTTTGGGTCACTGGATGCCGTATCGGACCTTGGACTATTGAAGCCCGAGACGTAGACCCCTGCAGCAGTGACCCACCCTCGATCAACGATCGGACAGTCTCTTCGGCCCGGATTCCGGCAGCCTGCATTCACAAGGTAGATCATTTGAGGTTTTCAATGTCCCATTTTTATCTCGGTATCGATGTTTCAAAAGCCAAGCTGGATTGCTCATTACGCTTGTCCAACGGTAAGTTTCGCGCCAAAGTGGTTCCCAATTCGCTTGAAGGCTTTACAGCTTTGTTGACGTGGCTAAACGCCCAAAAAGCTGAATCCGTGCAGGTCTGCATGGAAGCGACCGGCATTTATTGGGAAGACGTTGCTCAGCATCTGGCAACCAACGGCTTAACTGTCAGCGTCGTCAATCCGGCACAAATCAAAGCTTATGGCGCTTCACGGCTCACCCGCAGCAAGACCGATACGGTCGATGCTAAACTCATTGCCGATTTCTGCGCCGAACGCAAACCATCCGCTTGGCAACCCCGTTGCGAGGCGGAAGTCACGTTACGCGCACTAGTGCTGCGCCTGGACGCCCTGCAAACCATGCGCACCCAAGAAAGCAACCGTTTGCAGGTGGCTCGCGAAGCGGTGCGCGAGGACATTCAGCAGCATCTGAATTGGCTGGATACCGCTATCCAACAATTGATCGACGCCATCAATGATCACATTGATCGCCATCCCGATCTCAAGCAACAGCGCGAATTACTCGACAGCATCCCCGGCATTGGCGAGCGCACCAGCGCTATTATCCTAGCGTTCTACGCCGATACCTCGCGCTTCGCCAATAGCCGACAAGCCGCAGCCTTTGCCGGACTCGATCCTAGGCAATACGAATCGGGTAGTAGTATTAAGGGCAAACCCAGACTCTCCAAAATAGGCCACTCGTTCTTGCGAAAAGCCATGTATATGCCAGCCATGGTCACATTGTATAAAACCGCCTGGGGGAAACAATTCAGGAACCGATTAGCCTGCGCCGGTAAGCCCAATAAACTCATTATCGGCGCCATGATGCGAAAATTGATTCATGTGGCGTTCGGCGTCTTAAAATCCGCCAAACCCTTCGATTCGGCTATTCATTTGGCTTGACTTGGATAACAGTATCTACGGGGTATCGTGAAATCGGGATGGTTTTGTTCCCGTATGCCGCGCCGAGCACCGGAGCTTTTGAGCGGAATAGCCCGCAGGGGCGATGCAGGGATGCATCGCGTTGCCGAAGGGGCAGGAAGCCCCTTTCGGCAACCCCGTTCAAAAGCGAGGAGCGGAGGATCAAAGCGGCATCCGGGTGTCTTTTCTTTTGGATACTTTTCTTTGGACAAGCAAAGAAAAGTATCTCGGTTGTCGGTCCAAGAACCGACATTAAATCAAGCCGTCGCGCCAGCGACACAAAAATCCTACCCAGCATCAGACCGATTAACAGCCACCCTCTGATACCCCCTCTTAATCGCCAACGCCAACTCATGCACCGCCATCGCATAGTGCGTGCTCTGGTTGTAGCGGGTAATCGCATAAAAGTTAGGATGTCCCAGCAAGTATTCGTCTTTGCTTTGATGCCTGAGCAACAACAGCCGCAACGGATAATCGCAAGCACATGTGTCAGCCGGTTCCACACCTGCTTTAACCAAGGTATCCAAAGAATAAGCATGGTCCGCGCCGGGTTCCAGGCTGTCGATGCCATGGAAGCTGCCGCGTGTGGCCGAGACGATGGGTTGACCGGCTTGCCAGCCGTGCTGAGCAAAATAATTGGCCACGCTGCCGATCACGTCCTCCGGATTCCACAGGTCGCGGCGGCCGTCGCCGTTAAAGTCCACCGCCCATTGCAAAAAACTGCCGGGCATGAATTGGCCCAGGCCCATCGCGCCGGCGAATGAGCCGACCGGTTTGCCGGGGTCCAGGCCTTCGCTGCGGCTCATCACCAGAAAATTTTCCAGTTCGCTGCGGAAATATTCGCCGCGCCGCTGATAATCAAAACCCAATGTCGTCAGGGCGTCGATGATTCTATGGTTGCCGACGAAGCTGCCGAAGGTGGTTTCCACCGCCATGATGCCGAGGATGTACTCGGCAGGTACGCCGTATTGCTGGCTGGCGCGTTGCAGGGCTGTATGATGCTGTTGCCAGAAGCTGATGCCGGAGTTGATATGGCGGTCGTCCAGAAATTGCGCGCGGTAGCGGGTCCAGCCACCTTTGCTGGGTTTACCTTTCATGCCCTGATCGGATTTGGCCAGATAATCCAACGTCCATTGCTTGCGTTTGGCTTGCGAGAACAGGCCTTGCAGATACTCGCGGTTAAAGCCGTGCTTTTGCACCATCTGTTCGATGAACTGGTTCAAAGCCGGATAGCCGGCGTAATCACCGGTGACTGCGGTGGCATGATAAGCGCCGACGCTGGCGAACGGCCGCAAATCCGGGGTGGCTTGGCGCGACTGGTTGGGCGCGGTTTGTTGGGTGGGTGTGCGGACGCGGTTATTGGCTTTATCACCGGCCGGCGGCTGCGAGGCGCAACCCGCCAATACTGCAATTAACAGTGCCGAACCGGCGGTTTGTAGAGAGACTTTACTAGTACTAAATGTATACAAGCGAGTTATATCCAGGGCTATTTAAAAAGACTGCCTCCCTCGTCGTCGTTTTCGGCCAGGGTCATGCCGGCGGTTTCGAAGTTGACGTTCTCGGCCCCCAGTTTAATCATCAGGCGCACCTCGTTGCGGGAGTCGGCAGCGTGCAAGGCGTCATCGTAACCAATTTTACCCGCCGTATACAGATCGTAAAGCGCTTGGTCGAAAGTCTGCATGCCATGCTCGCGGGAGCTTTTCATCAGTTCTTTTAATTTGTGTACTTCGCCCTTGCGGATCATGTCTGATGCCAGCGGGGTATTCAGCAAAATCTCAATAGCCGGGTAGCGGCCCTTGCCGTCGGCGCGCTGAATCAATTGTTGGGCGACGATACCGCGCAAGTTCAAAGACAAATCCATGAACAGCTGGCTGTGCATTTCTTCCGGGAAAAAATGCAGGATCCGGTCGATGGCCTGGTTGGCGTTATTGGCGTGCAAGGTGCAAACGCACAAATGGCCGGTTTCCGCGAAGGTGATCGCATGTTGCATGGTTTCCCGGCTCCTAACCTCGCCAATTAGAATCACATCCGGCGCTTGCCGCAGCGTGTTTTTTAAAGCCACTTCGAACGATTCGGTATCCAGGCCCACTTCGCGCTGGGTAATGATGCAGCCCTTGTGCGGATGGATAAACTCGATAGGGTCTTCGATGGAAATAATATGGCCGCTACTGTTTTCGTTGCGGTGCCGAATCAAAGCCGCCAGCGAGGTGGATTTACCGGTACCGGTGGCACCGACAAACATCACCAGACCGCGCTTGTACATGATCAGTTCTTTCAACACCGGCGGCAGGTGCAATTCCTCGGCGCTGGGGATGGTGGTTTCGATGCGGCGTAACACCATGCCGGCCGAGTCGCGCTGGGTGAAGGCGCTGACCCGGAACCGGCCCAAACTGTGGGCGCTTAAGGCAAACTGGCATTCGTGAGTGTTTTCAAACTCGTCGCGTTGGCGCTGCGACATAATGCTGAGCACCAGCATCATGGTCTGTTCGCTAGTTAAAACGGTTTTGGACACTTCGACGACCTTGCCGTTGACTTTCATCGACGGCGGCCGACCGGCGGTGATAAACAAGTCGGACGCTTTCTTTTCCACCATCAGGGCCAATAGGGCTTTAAAGTCCATGACGCCTCCTTAAAATTAACGGAACATGTCTTTGTTGACAGCTTTAACCATCGCGCCTTTCGCGGTAATCAGGCCTTTATCAACCAACTCCTTCAGGTTTTGATCCAGCGTCTGCATGCCGTCTTTGCGGCCGGTTTGGATCGCCGAATACATCTGCGCCACCTTGGCTTCGCGGATCAGGTTGCGGATGGCCGGGGTACCGACCATGATTTCGTGGGCGGCAATCCGGCCACCGCCGACTTTTTTCAATAGCGTTTGCGAGATGACCGCCTGCAAGGATTCCGACAACATGGCCCGGATCATGTCTTTTTCGGCGGCCGGGAATACGTCGATAATCCGGTCGATGGTTTTGGCAGCAGACGTGGTATGCAGGGTGCCGAACACCAAGTGTCCGGTTTCCGCAGCGGTCAAGGCCAGGCGGATGGTTTCCAAATCCCGCATCTCGCCCACCAGAATGATGTCCGGGTCTTCCCGCAGTGCCGAGCGCAAGGCTTCGTTGAAACCTAAGGTATCGCGATGTACTTCGCGCTGGTTGATCAGGCATTTTTGGCTTTCGTGAACAAACTCGATAGGGTCTTCGACGGTCAGGATATGCGCGTAATCGTTGGTATTAATGTGGTTCACCATCGCCGCCAGCGTGGTGGATTTGCCGGAACCGGTCGGGCCGGTGACCAGAATCAGGCCGCGCGGTTTGGTACATAGCTCCGCAAAAAACTTCGGTGCATCCAGGTCTTCCAGGGTTAACACCTTGGACGGAATGGTCCGGAATACCGCGCCGGCGCCTCTATCCTGATTGAAGGCATTCACCCGGAAGCGGGCCACGCCGGGCAGCGCGAACGAGAAGTCGGTTTCCAGAAACTCTTCGTAATCGCGGCGCTGCTTGTCGTTCATGATGTCGTAAATCAGCGCATGCACTTCTTTGTGATTTAAGGATGGGATATTGATGCGGCGGATGTCGCCGTCCACCCGAATCATCGGCGGCAGGCCGGCGGAAAGATGCAAGTCGGAGGCTTTGTTTTTGACGGAAAAGGTCAAGAGTTCGGCGATATCCATGATTTATGTCCCAACAATAAAAGGAATGATCGTCGGCAAGGATAGTACACAATTCAAAACCGGCCGGCTTATTCCTTCATAGCATCAACCCTTATGCTAGTGGATAGTGGGTCGGCCTAGCGGTGCTGGCTTTTTTCGGCGCAATGAATACATTGATTGGCATACGGCACCGCAGCCAAGCGTTCCTTTTTTATGGGTTCGCCGCAGCTCAGGCAAATGCCGTAGGTGCCGGCATCAATACGGGAAATGGCTTGTTTAATTTTTTCGACTTCGTCGCGCGTGGCGTTGCCCAAGGCGTCCAATACCTCGTCATTTTCGGTTTCGACGGCCTGTTCGGAAAAGTCCTGGGCCAGCGGTTTCTCGGTGTGTCTGACGTCTTCGGTGATTTTCCCCAGCCTGTCGTCCAAGTCTTCCAGCATATTCAATAGTTGGTCGCGTACATCGGTATAGTCTTTCATGGTGCTCTCCGCAGCAGGGCTGCATGGTTTAATAACCGGCTTCTGTCGGCCGGATGTCAATCCCTGGTTTATACAATGAAGCCGATAGCAGGTGCAACCAAGCTGATCTATACTCGAGTCATCGACATTTCTAGCTTTTTGCACAATGGACCTTGCTCTCGACCGCTTACTCGCCGCCGCCAATCAAGTCATTCTCGGTAAACAATCACAAATTCGCCTAGCCGTTTGCTGCTTATTAGCGCGCGGGCATTTACTGATCGAGGACATTCCCGGCGTTGGCAAAACCACCCTCTCCCACACTCTGGCGCGTTTGTTCGGTTTGGAATATCAACGGATTCAATTCACCAGCGATATTTTACCGGCCGACATCGTCGGATCCTCGGTATTCGATGCCCATCAACAGCTCTTCAGCTTTCATCCGGGGCCGATTTTTAAACAAATGATCCTAGCCGACGAAATCAACCGGGCCACGCCCAAGGCGCAAAGTGCCTTGTTGGAAGCGATGGAAGAACGGCAAGTAACCGTCGAAGGCCGGACTTACCCCTTGCCGCAACCGTTTTTCGTCATCGCTACGCAAAATCCGGCACATCAAATCGGCACCTTCCCTTTACCAGAATCGCAAGTAGACCGTTTTTTGATGCGCATCGAGTTAGGTTATCCCAGCCGGCAAGCCGAACGGGAATTACTAAGCGGTCAACCCCGGCATGTCTTAATCGACGAGTTGCCGGTGGCTTTACTGCCCGCGCAATTGGCCGAGTTGCAACAGGCGGCGGATCAGGTGCATGTGTCGCCGGCCTTGCTGGATTATCTGCAAGCTATTTTGGCCTTTAGCCGCCAATCCAACGACTTTGCCAGCGGCCTGTCGCCGCGTGCGGGCTTGGGTTTGTTGGCCGCCGCCAAGGCATGGGCGCTTATCGATAAGCGCAAGGCCGTGTTGCCTGAAGATCTGCAAGCGGTTTTGCCGGCAGTGGCCGGGCATCGTTTAAACGTGGGCGCCAATGATTCGGCCGCCATCGTCGCGCCCATTCTCAAGCACGTACCGGTACTTTGAACGAAGCGGCCTTATCCATAAAACAGCGCTTTAAACTGTCGCGCTTTTTTACCGGCGAGGCGCCGACCGTAGAACCGATTGTGTTGACGCAGCGACGGGTATTTATCTTACCGACGCGACGCGGCTTGGCTTTTGTACTGTTGATTCTGTTGCTGGTGCTGATCGGCTTTGTCTACAACAATAATCTGGCTTATTTACTGGGATTTTTACTGGCCAGCATCTTTTTCGTGACCATCCTGCACAGCTTCAAAGCCTTAGCCGGACTAACGATTCAGCCGTCCCGGCAGCAAGCAGTGTTTGCCGGCCAGGCCGGGCCGTTTAATTTCCAGATCAGCAATCCGGGTTCGCAGCCGCGCTTTGCGTTGGATTTGGCTTTGCAATCCGAGTTATCCATAAGCTTGGCCGCCGAGCAAACCCAAACGGTGACGCTATATCAACCCACCCGGCAACGTGGCTGGCAGTTGCCGGGTACACTGACCCTTTCCAGCACCTACCCCTTGGGTTTATTTCGGGCTTGGGCGCCACTACGTTTCGATAGCCCGCTGCTGGTGTATCCCAAGCCGGCCAGTAAATTACTGCCGTTTCCGGACAGCGACGGCGGTCAAGATAAACCCGGCCAAAACCGCCGTAGCGGCGATGAATTTGATGGGGTAAGAGTGTATCAGCGTGGCGACGCGATTCGGCAAATCCATTGGAAAGCCTTTGCTAAAGGCCAGGGCGTACACAGTAAATATTACAGCGGCGCCAGTGCCAGTGAATTGTGGTTGGATTATCAACAGGCGCCAGGGCATCACACCGAAGAACGCCTCAGCCAGTTATGCCGTTGGCTAGTGGACGCCGAACAAGCCGGCTTACGCTACGGATTGGTACTGCCCGGCTTGCGTCTGCCGCCGGACAACGGTGCCGTGCATTACCGTCACTGCCTGCAAGCCTTGGCGCTGTTTTGAGCATGCCGTTTTTACCCTCCACACGATTGATGTCGTTTATGCTGGGTTCGATAGGGCTGATTACCTTGCCGCATGCCTGGCATATTCCGCCAGTATTGTTCAGCTTTTTTACCCTACTGCTGCTCTGGCGCTTGCTGAGTATTTGGCAACCCCGCTACTTGCCAAACCGGTTTGGCGTGTTTTTATTGATGCTGCTGGGAATAGGCTTGTTATACAGTCAGCAGCACTCGGTATTCGGCCGCGATGCCGGCACCAGTCTGTTTGTGGTGGCCTTGGGTTTGAAGTTGCTGGAAATTCACGGCCGGCGCGATGTGTATGTGATCGTTTATCTGGCATTCATCGTCGCCGTGACGCAGTTTTTGTACGAAGAAAGCATCTTGATGGCGCTTTATATCCTGCTGGTGTGCGGAGTCTTGCTGGCTACCCTGATTACGCAAAACAGCCACACGCGGCAAACTCTGGCAGCCTTAAAAACCTCGGCGGCGATCATTCTACAAAGCCTGCCGTTGGCTCTGGTGTTGTTTGTATTGTTCCCGCGACTGGAAGCGCCGCACTGGAGTTGGTTGGACGATGATACGCATGCTAAAAGCGGTTTAAGCAATACATTGGAGCCTGGCTCCATCGCTGAACTAAGCCTGTCGCCGGAACTGGTGTTCAGGGTTAAATTTGACGGAGAAATGCCGCCGCCGGCGCAGCGCTATTGGCGCGGACCTATTTACGCCAGTACCGATGGCGTAAGTTGGCGAGCGCCGCCGGTGTTAGGGCGGGAGTACAATCCGGATCAACCTGTTTTTACGGGCGCGACTTACGATTACACGCTGATGATGGAGCCACAGAAACAAAATTGGGTATTCGCGCTGGAAATGCCCAGCCAGTTTGACGGCTTGCGGCGCAACGGCTTGTATCAGCTAATTACCAGCAAAAATCCCGGCGACCGCGCCGAGTATCGGCTGAGCTCGTCGCCTGCCTATAACACCGGCGGCATCAGTAAATCCGAGCGCTGGGAAAATTTGCAACTACCCGGCAAAGCGTCGGAAAAAATCGTCGAATTGGTGAAGCAGTTACAAGGGCGGCAGGCAGGCCCCGAGTTGTTTATCGCCAATTTGTTGCAGCATTTTCGCCAGGAAAACTTTCATTACACCTTAAGCCCGGAGGCGATGCCGGATAAACCCATAGAGACGTTTTTGTTCGAGCGCCGCGCCGGGTTTTGCAGCCATTACGCCACAGCCTTCGTGTATTTGCTGCGGGTGGCGGAGATTCCGGCGCGGGTGGTGGGTGGCTATCAAGGTGGGCAGATTAACCAAGTCGGCGGCTTTCTGGAGGTCAGGCAAGCGGACGCGCATGCCTGGGCGGAAGCCTGGCTGGAAGGACGCGGCTGGGTTAGATTCGATCCGACTGCCGCTATCGCCCCAGAACGCATCGAGCGCGGGGTGAATGTAGATTTACAAATTGCCAGCGGCGCGGTGAATTTCAGCCCGGTGCAACTCGACGCCAAGACTTTGTCCTGGCTGCAACGCGGCCGGCAATTGTGGCAAAGCGTCGATTACAACTGGCAACGCTGGGTTATCAACTACGACACGGTTAATCAGAAAGCGTTTTTACAGAGCCTGGGAATCGATAATTTCGTCAAGCTTGGCTATTGGCTGGTGATTAGCGTTGCCGGTATCGGTGGTGTCGTGGCCTGGCGCTTGTTGCGGCCTAACCGGCGTCGCCAAGATCCGGCGCTGCGCTTGTACCGGCAATTTTGTGCCAAGCTGGCTAAAGCCGGCTTAAGCGTTGACATTGGCGATGGCCCCCAAACCGTCGCCGAGCGCGCCAAAAAACTGCGCCCGGATTTGGCCGAAACGATTGAGCGGATCACCGCGCTTTATATTCGCTTACGCTACCAAGCCGACAGCGAAGCCGGCGATTTGCAGGTTCTAAAAGGACTAGTCGCGCGCTTTAGGATTTAAATATACCTTTCCCACCGCAAATTTCGGCATATTTGCTTGATAGCCATCAGGGAGCGGGCTGGCGTGAGGGAAGCAAAAAGCGAAATTTGCAGCGCGAATTTATGCGACGGATTAATGTAAATCCGGCACTTCTTCAGCCCCTTTTTGCGCCGGTTGTTTGGCGGCGGCAGCGGCTTGTTCCTGCTGTTTTTGTTTATTGCCTTCGCCGAACATCACCGCGCCGGCCATGAATATGGCGCCGGCAATCGCGATGATAGGCAGGCGGCCAGGCTTATCCATCCACAACAATATCCACTTCGGTTTAATCAGACCGACGACCAATATAATCGCCGCCAAAATCATCACGTTAAAACTGTAGTAGATCAAAGTATTCATGAATCGGAACCCTGTTTCCAGCAAGTTAAAGAGACATACATTATTATTAGCCGCGTGACCGTTGGCAATACACAATTCATTTTCATAATTTAGGAGGCGCTATGGGCGGCTTTGGTTTATTCGCAATAATGTTGTTGGTATTTGCGGTTTTGATGGTGTTCATGAGCGTCAAATCTGTTCCGCAAGGCATGGAATACACCGTCGAACGCTTCGGTAAATATACCGCGACTTTGACGCCTGGCTTGAATATCATCATGCCGATCATCGACCGCATCGGCCGCAAGCTGAATATGATGGAGCAGGTGCTGGACGTGCCGTCGCAAGAGGTCATTACCAAAGACAACGCTATGGTGCGGGTGGATGGGGTGATTTTTTACCAGATCATGGATGCCGCCAAAGCGGCGTATGAAGTCAATTTCCTCGACGTGGCAATCATCAACTTGGTGATGACCAATATCCGAACAGTGATGGGTTCCATGGACCTGGACGAACTGCTGTCGCGCCGTGATGAAATCAACGCCCGCCTGCTCAATGTAGTCGACGAGGCCACCTCGCCGTGGGGGATTAAAGTCACCCGTATCGAAATCAAAGACATCGCCCCGCCCAAGGACTTGGTCGATTCCATGGCCCGGCAAATGAAAGCTGAGCGGGAAAAACGCGCACAGATTCTGGAAGCCGAAGGCTTGCGGCAAGCGGAAATTCTGAAAGCCGAAGGTTTGAAACAAGGTGCGATTTTGGATGCGGAAGGCCGCAAAGAAGCCGCGTTCCGCGACGCCGAAGCCCGCGAACGTCTGGCAGAAGCGGAAGCCCGCGCCACGATGATGGTGTCGGAAGCCATTTCCAAAGGCGATGTACAAGCCATCAATTACTTCGTCGCGCAAAAATATATCGAGTCTTTAAAAGACGTCGCCTCCGCCAACAACAGCAAACTGATCTTCATGCCGCTGGAAGCCTCCAGCGTCATCGGCGCGCTGGGCGGCATCGGCGAACTGGCTAAAGAAGCCTTAAACAAAAAGGCCTGATTATGGGGGATCAAGACATCGTATTTTGGTACTGGTGGGTGCTAGCGGTCGGCTTTTTGGCCTTGGAAATCGTCGTCACCGGCTTCTTTTTTCTGTGGTTGGCGGTGTCGGCGTTCATCGTCGGCGCGGTAGTGCTGTTAGTGCCGGCCACGCCGTTCAACGTGCAGTTATTGATGTTTTCCTTGCTGGCGGTATTGTCGGTATTGGGCTGGCGCAAATACGCCCGTACCCGTGCCGTCGATGCCACCGATCATCCTTTATTGAATCAACGCGGTGCACAGTATATTGGCCGCACCTTTTTTCTGATCGCGCCTATCGAGAATGGCCAGGGCAAGATTAAGGCCGACGATACGGTTTGGAAGGTGCATGGGGCAGACAGTCCAATGGGGGCTAAGGTGAAGGTCGTGGCGGTGAAGGGGACGGTGTTTGAGGTGGAGGTTTGTGAGTGAGTTTCTTGCTCTGACCAATTACCGCTTATTCCGCAATCAACTTTAGGAGGAAGAAATAGTGTCAACTGATGTCACTGGCCAAGTCACTATCGATCAACATCCCGAATTATCCTACGAGAGCCCAAGTGTTCACTTGTCTCCGACAAGTTTTGCGATCTCTAGGCCCGCAGGAGATACCAGCTCATACGGTGGCATATTTGATTTCTCGATATTCAATGTTAATGTTCTGGAGCGATGGCTCTACGAAGTCCGGAGACAACCAATATTTCGTCTGAGTTGCAAAGGTGATCGCTTGGGGTCAATGGATTGTCTTCGAGGCTATGCCGCAGCAGCCGATACCGACTCAGGACATTCGACCTTTCTTATTTGCTCTATGGATATGGTTTTGAATCTATCAAGGACATCGGTGCATTTTCAGATCGATGGTGAGTTTGGTCACTCGTTGCCTTACTCCAAGCCGTTGTATAAAGAGCTATCAACCTTTTCCATCGCCTTTACTATCGAAGATGAAGAAATGCTTGACGTATGCCGAGACCGTGGGCAAAGGTTGCTCGACTATCGAAATCGGTTCGTTTTTGGTGGTAAAAATGCGGAGCCATCCGGCTAGTTTCGTAGTTCGTAGGGTGGGCACGGTTTTTGTGCCCACGCGGATTTTAAGCATTTCGAAATAATGTGTCGCTGACGCGACGGCTGTATTTAATGTCGGTTCGCGGACCGACGACCGCGATACTTTCGCTACGAAAACCGTCCATGGTTTTCGCCCTCCGGGCCAGCCTACCGGCTGTTCAAATTCGCTCCAGGCGAATTTGTGCTCCGCCAAAAGAAAGTATCCAAAGAAAAGGCGGCCCGGATGCCGCTTGCACCCTGCGTTCCTCGCTTTCGCCGGGGGTTGACGAAAGGGGCTTCCTGCCCCATCGTCAACGCGCCGCTTCCATGCGTCGCCCCTACGGGCTGATCCCGCCGAAAGCTCCGGTACTCGGCGCGGCATACGGGAGAAAACCCCGTCCAGTAATTTGAAGCTTGATACGCATTTAGGCTATGGATCCAGCCAAACCATTATTAGTTGGATTTGAGCCAAGTTGTAGTCAGTGGCTTATAGATGTTCTAAGGCTCAAATTGGCCGGAAGCTCCAGCCTTTAGAGCATTCCCACATGCGGGTAAGATGAGATCACCCATCAAGCAAACTTTCTCGATCTCCAATACTCGATTTTTGCGGCTGCCGAATCCCTCACATCCCGTCTGATTCCTCTCTGGGTAGCGAAAGTGTGCAATTACCCCTATTTCCCGGCTTTGCCTGTATAATCCACAACAGAGTTGGCCGAACAGTCGCCGTTTTATGCAAATAAAAGGGAGGAAAGTCCGGGCTCCATAGGGCAGGGTGCCAGGTAATGCCTGGGAGGCGTGAGCCTACGGAAAGTGCCGCAGAAAATATACCGCCTGGTTTTTCGGAACCCGGTAAGGGTGAAATGGTGCGGTAAGAGCGCACCGCGCAACTGGTAACAGGTGTGGCAGGGTAAACCCCACCCGGAGCAAGATCAAATAGAGGAGCATTGGCGTGGCCCGCGCTGCTCCTGGGTAGATTGCTTGAGCGTCAGAGTGATCTGACGCCTAGATGAATGGCTGTTCAAGACAGAACCCGGCTTACAGGCCAACTCTTTCTCTTCTTTTTCTTTTGCAATCCGCAAAATACTCCATGACAGCAAAAACCGACGAATTTTTCCGCAAGGCAGATCAGTTGATTGCCGCCGGCCGCTTCATTGACAGCAAGGGCTGGGTGCCCGCCACCAGCGGTAATTTCTCCGCCAAACTCAGCGACGGCAATATTGCGATTACCGTATCCGGCCGGCACAAAGGCCGTTTGCAAGCCGACGATATTATGCTGATCGACAGCAAAGGCAACTCGCTGGACGGTAAGAAACCGTCGGCGGAAACGCTATTGCACACCTCGCTGTACCAACGTTTTCCGGAGGTTCAGGCGGTACTGCACCCGCATTCGATCAACGCCACGTTAACGGCGCGCTTGTTCAAGCATGAGATCGTGCTGAAAGATTACGAACTGCTCAAAGCGTTTGCCGGCATCAATACCCATGAGACCCGCATTTCCATCCCGATTTTTGCTAACGATCAGGACATTCCCCGGTTGGCCGACAAGGTGGACAATTACCTGGACCATCACACGCACGACGTTTACGGCTATATTATTGCCGGCCACGGTTTTTATACTTGGGGCGCATCGGTAGATGATGCCTTGCGCCACCTGGAAGCATTGGAATTTTTATTCGACGTTGAAATTCGCCTACATGGAGTAACACGATTATGAGCGCATTAACCCTTTACCCTGCCGATAAACCGCAACAAGGCCATACCTTTCTCGACTTTGCAGCCATCGCCGAGCAGCTGCAAGGCATAGGCGTACAGTTCGAACGCTGGCAGGCCGATTGCGAGTTTTCGGCGGCAGACGATGCCGATGCGGTACTAAAGGCTTATCAAAGCTCGATAGACAAACTCAAACAGCAATACGGTTTTCAGTCGGTGGACGTCATCAGCCTGAACGCCGACCATCCCAATAAGGATGCCTTGCGGCAGAAGTTTTTATCCGAGCATACCCACAGCGATTTTGAAGTGCGTTTCTTCGTGGAAGGCAAAGGGCTGTTTTATCTGCACGTCGGCGACCAAGTGTACGCGGTGCTTTGTGAGCAGGGCGATTTGATCAGCGTACCCGCCAATACTACACATTGGTTCGATATGGGGGAAAATCCGGCGTTTAAATGCATACGCTTGTTCACCACCGAAGACGGTTGGGTAGCGGAGTTTACCGGCAATCCGATTGCAGAAAGTTTTCCGACGCTGGACCAATACGTCGCCGGCTTATGATCAAGGCTATTGTTACCGACATTGAGGGAACCACGTCGTCATTGTCGTTCGTCAAAGATGTGTTGTTTCCTTATGCCCGCGCCCGCTTGCCGGATTTTGTGAGACGCCATCGAGAGCAAGCCGAGATCAAGCTATTATTGGCCGATGCCAACCAGTTAGCCGGCGGTGAGTTGGATGACGACGCACTGATTGCACAGCTCATCCACTGGATAGATACCGATCAAAAGATTACGCCGTTAAAATCTTTACAGGGCTTGATCTGGCTGGAAGGCTATCGCAACGGCGATTTCACCGGCCATGTCTATGAAGACGCTGTGCGCAACTTGAGAAACTGGTTTGGCCTGGGCTACAAGCTTTATGTCTATTCCTCCGGCTCGGTGCAGGCGCAAAAGCTGTTGTTCGGGTACAGTGACTTCGGCGATCTTACCCCTTTATTTTCCGGTTATTTCGATACACACATCGGCGGCAAGAAAGAGGCAATATCGTATGAGCGAATTGCCGCCGAGCTTGGCTTGCCGGCAGAACAAATCCTGTTTTTGTCGGATATTAAGGACGAATTGGACGCCGCCCGCCAGGCCGGCTTCGCCACTTGCTGGCTGGTGCGCGACCAGCTTCCCGACTCCGGCACTGATCATGTGCAAGTTAGCAATTTTGATGGCATTCATCTGTAAACTCCGCACTATTTGCCTATGAAAATAGCAATTCTGTCGCGCGACGCGACGCTGTATTCCAGCGTCCGGCTGCTGGAGGCCGCCGCCGCTCGCGGCCACGAGGCCAGGGTGCTGGACCCGACCCACTGCTACATGAATATCACCTCCATGAAGCCGTCCATTCATTACATGGGTGAAAATCTGGTGGGTTACGACGCGGTCATTCCCCGCATCGGTGCGTCTATCACCTTTTACGGCACGGCGGTGCTTAGGCAATTCGAGGTGATGAACACCTTTGTTCTCAACAATTCCGCATCGATCAGCCGCTCCCGCGACAAACTGGCGTCCAGCCAGTTGCTGGCCCGCAAGGGTATCGATTTGCCCATTACCGCGTTTGCCCATAATCCGGACAATATCGAAGATCTAATCGCCGAAGTCGGCGGCGCGCCGCTGGTGATCAAACTGGTGGAAGGTTCGCAAGGCATAGGCGTCGTGCTGGCGGAAACTCATAACGCCGCGCATAGTGTGATTCAAGCCTTCATGGGCCTAAACGCCAACATCATGGTGCAGGAGTTCATTCAAGAAGCCGCGGGTAGTGATATTCGCTGCTTTGTTATCGGCGACAAGGTAGTGGCGGCAATGAAACGCCAGGGCCGTGAAGGTGAATTTCGTTCCAATCTTCATCGTGGCGGCACGGCCACGCTGGTTAGGCTGACCCCGCAGGAGCGCTCGGCGGCAGTGCGCGCCGCGAAAATCATGGGTCTAAATGTCTGCGGCGTGGATTTGCTGCGTTCCAAACGCGGACCGCTGGTGATGGAAGTCAATTCCTCCCCTGGTTTGGAAGGCATAGAAAAAACCAGCGACAAGGATATTGCCGGCTTGATGATCGAATATATTGAAAAGAATGCCGGGAAAAATAAATCCGGGTAATCGGTAACCCGGATTTAGTCAACAGAATCGTTAAAGCTTTGGAGGGGATCGCGGGTTGGGCGAGAAACCCAGCCGAAATGGATTATTTTTCCAATGTCACGAATGCCAACTTGGAAATCCCGGCATGCTGTACTGTCGCCATCACTTCCGCCACCTTGCCGTAATTCACGCCTTGATCGGCATAAATGTGAATGATTAGCTCGGGGTTGCCGGCCAATTCGTTCCTCAGCGTGGTATCCAACGCCGCTAAATCGGCCACGGCGTTTTTATTCAGGGTTACGGCACCTTGCGCGTCGATACCCAGTTGCATAGGCTGCTTTTCCAAATCCGGGGTCGTGGAGGCCGTTTTCGGCAAAGCCACGTTGACCGATTGGGTCAACAACGGTGCGGTGACCAACAAGATAATCACCAACACCAACATCACATCTACCAGCGGCGTAACATTAATCTCGCTAACCGGCCCATCGTCGTCTGAGTTTGTTTTGAATCCCATGTAATTAATCCTTGTTTTTACTGGTATTGATGTTTGAGTCGCCGAAGGCGATGTGGAGAAAACCCTCGACGAAATTTTCCAGCGAAGCCCGGTGGTGCTTGGCGCGACGCTGGAAGAAATTATAGGCCAACACTGCTGGTACGGCTACGGCGATACCGATAGCAGTAGCAATTAATGCATCGCCGATAGGCCCGGCCACTACGTCCAAACTGGCCGAACCGCTGGCGCTGATGTCGTGCATGGCGTGCATGATGCCAAGCACGGTACCGAACAGGCCGACGAACGGCGCGGTGCTACCAATGCTGGCCAGCATGGTCAAGCCGCTTTCCATTCGGCGCTGTTCGTCCTGAGTCTGTTTACGCAGGGTTTGTTCCAGCAAGTCTTGTGGAGAGCCACGAAATTTCAGGCTGGTGCAGGTTTCCGGATGCGTCATTTCCGCCAACCAGGCAAAGCCGCAGGCTGCAACCCGAGCTTTGGGGCCGCGCGCGGTTTCGGCGGGCAGTTGCTCGGCGGCATTTAAATCGGTAGTGTCCCAAAAAGCGCTGTCGTATCGTTTGTTGTAATAATTATTCTTGGCAAACTGCCAGATTTTGAAAAAAATCAACGTCCACGTTATCAACGAAAACACCAGCAATGTGTAAAGGGTAGCGTCGATAACCGCTTCCGGGGCTATATGGTAGGGCATTAATCTCTCCGATTTTTATTCACGCAAAGTAAAAATTATTGGCACAATCACCGAACTGGCCACCGGCGTTTCGCCGCGTTTGGCCGGAATGAATTTCCATTTTTTCACGGCTTCCACCGCCGATTCGTCTAGCATCTCGTGGCCGCTGCTGTGCTCGACCGCCACCGAATCGCTTAAACCCTCCGGCGAAACTTGCACCCGCAACATCACCTTGCCCTGCCATCCGCGGCTTTTCGCAATCATCGGATATTCCGGCTTGGGGTTGTGGGCGTAGTTTGCCCGAAAATTGGCTTCGGTAAACTGCTCGGCGTTGGTCGCGGTCGTATTGGTCGTCGTAGTCGTTACCGGCGCACTGCTCGCTGTATTGCTTACCGGTGTCGGCGGCGGCTCGGAAACCGGCTCAACCGGCGCATATTCGGGCGCCTTTTGCACGATGGGCGGCGCTTTTTTGGGAACCGGCTTGGGCTGCGGCTTTTTCGGCGGCGGCTCTTTTTTGGGCGGCGGCGGTGCCGGAGGCGGCGGCGCGGCGGCGGGCTTGGGCGCGGACATCGCAATCATCGACACCTCCATCATCAAAGGTTGCGCCGGCGTGACTTCTTCCTCGGGTTTCAATAATTGCTGCAAACCCCAAACATGCAGCAACGCGACTAATAGCGTTAACAGCCTCAGCATGCTGGCGGGCCGTTCTTCTCCCAATAGCGTCCGCCAAAATGAGCCGGAACCGCTTGCCACTGCCGGCAGATAACCGCCGAACGACGCTAACTCTTTATTTTGCAAAGCATCCTCGTGGTTTTTAAATAAATACATATAAACTGTTGAATACAAAATTAAGCGCGATTCGAATTTAGCCGGGCATTGTAAATTAATACGTCTTAGCGCGACAGCCATCCTTACAGGAAACAACACTATCTAACCATTCCTTACTAAGACGTTTCAGCCGTCAAAATCCCCACTGGCTGATGACGGTTTCGGGCTAAATTACAATCTGTGGCATAATTTCCACTCCCGTCTTGTATTTCCGATTGATTCCATATGTCCGTAAAACAATCCGATCATCCCCAGGGTCAAGTCAACACACTGGCTTTAAGCGCGATAGGCGTGGTGTTTGGGGACATCGGCACCAGTCCTTTGTATGCGGTAAAAGAGGTTTTTCACGGCGGCTTGCCGACCGATGCCACCCATGTGCTCGGGGTGCTGTCCTTGATCTTTTGGGCCATCACCTTGGTGGTAACCACCAAATACGCCATTTTTATCATGCGCGCCGACAACAAAGGCGAAGGTGGCATCATGGCCTTGATGGCCTTGGCGCTGCAGGGGTCCAAAGATAATCCGGAACGCAAAGCGTTCATCGTCACCATCGGCCTGCTTGGTGCCTCGTTGTTTTATGGCGACAGCATGATTACCCCGGCGATTTCGGTACTCAGCGCCGTGGAAGGTTTGCAAATCGTGGCGCCGCGCCTGGAACATTACGTTTTGCCGATCACCATCATCGTGCTCAGCGTGCTGTTTTTTATCCAGACCAAAGGCACCGGCAAAGTCGGCAGAATGTTTGCGCCCATCATGTGTTTCTGGTTTGCCACGCTGGGTCTTTTGGGGGGCATCAGTATTGTCCAGCATCCGGATGTATTGATGGCCGTCAACCCCTATTACGCGGTCAGCTTATTAATAGAATTGGGCTGGAAAGGCTTTTTAATCATGGGCGCAGTGGTGTTGGCGATAACCGGCGCCGAAGCCTTATATGCCGATATGGGACATTTCGGTTTGAAACCAATTCGGCGCGCCTGGTTCTATTTCGTGTTTCCGGCCTTACTGCTCAATTACTTTGGCCAAGGCGCGTTGTTGATCGGCAATCCCAAGGCCGTTGAAAATCCGTTTTATCTAATGGCACCGCATTGGGCCCTGTATCCGCTGCTGATCCTGGCGACACTGTCCACCGTGATTGCCTCGCAAGCCGTCATTTCCGGGGCGTTTTCGGTAACCCGGCAAGCCATACAACTCGGTTACTGTCCAAGGATGAATGTTCGCCACACCTCCGGCGACGAAATGGGCCAAGTCTATTTACCTGCCGTCAATTGGTTGCTAATGGTCTCGGTGTTTATTTTAGTGTTGAGCTTCAGATCGTCGTCCGCATTGGCATCGGCATACGGCATTGCCGTAACCGGCACGATGATTGTCGATACCATCCTGGCCTTTATCGTCATCCAAGCCCTATGGCAATGGAACAAGGCCACCAGCATTGCTTTTCTGTCGACCTTTTTGATTATCGACCTGCTGTTTCTGTCTTCCAACAGTCTGAAAATCCCGCACGGTGGCTGGTTGCCGCTGGTGGTGGGTACGGTGTTTTTCTTGATTATGACCACCTGGATCAAAGGCAAGGAATTATTAGCCAGATACCTGGACGAAAAACGGGTATTGTTCGAGGACTTGGACGAACGTTTGAAAGACCGGCCCCTGGTTACGGTACCCGGCACGGCAATCTATATGGCCCGCAGCGTACACGGTGTGCCGCAGGTCTTGCTGCACAACCTGGAGCACAACCATGTGATGCACGAAAAACTCATCGTGCTGACCATTGTGACCCGCGAAGAGCCTTATGTCGATGAAGCGCATAGGGTAAAAATCCGCATGTTCGGCGATAGCGGTGGCTTTTATCGGGTGAAATTGTATTTCGGATTTCAGGAGGAACAGGACGTACGCCGCGCCCTGCAACTTTGCTGCCACGAAGGCTTGGATATCGATCAAAAAACCGTATCGTTTTTTATCGGTAGCGAGAAACTGTCGTTCCGCCGCAAAAGCCCGATGCCGAAATGGCGGCGCTCCTTGTTCAGTTTCTTAACGCATAATTCCAGTAGTGCGATAGAGTATTTCAAAATCCCCGTCGAACGTGTGATCGAGCTGGGAATCCGCATCGAATTGTAGAAATCCACTGACTGCCTAGGCGCGCTTAGTCTCCGCGTCTGCCGAAACGGCCGCCCCAGCCGCCGCGCTGATGGTCGCCGTCACTGTCCCTGCGCCCGAAACCGCGTTCCTGCCGCTCCGGCATCGATTGTTGTTGGAGGGATCTTTGTTCGGCATGCCGTTCACGATCAAAGTCCCGACGCCCCAAGTCCCGCCCCTGCCAACCGCCAACACGATGATCGAAATGCGGCATTGGTTGATGCCAGTCATGATGATCGCCGTGATGATGCTCCGGGCGATAACTCGGCTGCACATAATAGCGGCCGTAAGTAATACTGGTGCTTGGGCTGGCATAACTACGTCCGTAGCTTTGGTAATAGCCGGGCGACGAGTAAGCACTGCCATAACCATAGTCACGCTGATAATAGCCGGTCGCGCAACCCGATAGGGTTAATACGGCGATGGTAAGAATGCTGACTTGTATGGTTTTCATGACTGCCTCTTGGCTGGTTGGCCCTCTAATGTAAAGTTAGGCTTAGCATATCCGAGGCAGACTTAATCGATGCTTAACCTGAGGCGCCGACCAAAAAATGTTCCGGCTCGGCAATCACCGGATTGCTTAGCGCGCCGATGCCTTCTATCTCGATACGCACAGTTTGTCCCGGCTTGAGATAACCGCGCGGCTTCATTTTTACTCCCACCCCGGCCGGTGTACCCGTACTGATCACATCGCCCGGCTCCAACGTCATCACTTGTGTCAGATAAGCAATCAACTCGTAACAATTAAAAATCATGTCGCCGGTATTACCGTTTTGCCGCAACTCGTCGCCCACCCAGGTTTTTAAACTTAGATTATGCGGATCGGCGATTTCGTCGGCCGTCACCAGCCACGGCCCCAGTGGGCCGTGAGTATCGAAGGATTTGCCCAAGGTCCAGGTTGGCGTGCGTTGCTGCCAATCGCGCACCGTCACATCGTTGCAAATGGTGTAGCCGGCGATGACTTCATGCGCCTGTTCGACAGGCACCTGTTTGCAGCGCTTACCAATCACAAACGCCAACTCGCCCTCGTAATCAACCTTGTCCGACACCGGCGGCAGATGAATCGCTTCGCCATCGGCGATGACGCAGGTACTTTGCTTGGTAAAAAAGGTTGGATATTCCGGTTTTTCCATTCCGGTTTCACCGATGTGATCGGCGTAATTCAAACCAACGCCCAACAGCTTGCCGGGACGCGGAATCGGTGCCAACAACTGCACGTCGCTGAGAGCGATGCGTTCGCCGTCGGCAGCAATCTGCTTTTGCAACGCTAGTTTTGCCGACTCTCCAGCCGCGAGAAAATCGAGCATATTGCCGGGCAAATCCGCGCCGGCCGGGACGATTTGCGCGCCAACCAGTGCGCCTATATGTACTTGACCATTGTATTTATAGCTCAGTAGTTTCATACCGAATCAACTCTTCACCCAAACAAAATCCGCATTGTATCGCAGTGCCGGTGTCGCCCAGCAAAACCCGCGAACTGGACGTCTTATTTCTAAGCACTGTCCAGTTATTGGACGCTCATTCTTTAAAAAGCGCCGGCTCAGAGCTATAGGAAATGCCACCTAAGGCATTGTTAATAAAAGGCTTAATCAAATAACGCAATACTGGCACACGTGTTGCAATCTGACCACCGAGGCTGGCGTCAGTCCAGGCCAATCAGCGCTTTAAGGCAACGGAAAGTCACCGCTTAGCTTAATGACGACAGCCTCGCCATTCTTATAACACCACAACGAGGATTCAATATGGCTATAAGTACCGCCACAAAAGCCGCAACCGATGCGTTGGCCGCCAATCCGGCGCCCGTCAGTGTGGGTGCACAGGAAGTTCACCGCTGGATGCAGAGCTTTACCTGGGATTTTGATAAAAATCGCACCAAGTATTCGACCAAATACAAAATGGCCAACGATACCAAGGAGCAATTCAAGCTGATCGCTAAAGAATATGCGCGCATGGAATCGGTGAAGGACGAGCGTCAATTCGGCAGCTTGCAAGACGTTTTGACGCGGGTGGATGCGGCGAACCGCGTGCATCCGAAATGGAATGAATCGATGAAGATCATCTCCAACTTCCTGGAAGTGGGCGAATACAACGCCATTGCCGCCACCGGCATGTTGTGGGATTCGGCGACCGCGCCCGAGCAAAAAAACGGTTACTTGGGCCAAGTGCTGGACGAAATTCGCCACACCAACCAATGCGCTTACATCAACTATTACTTTGCCAAACAAGGCCAAGACGCCGCCGGTCATAACGATGCCCGCCGCACTCGAGCGATTGGTCCGCTGTGGAAAGGCATGAAACGGGTATTCTCGGACGGCTTTATTTCCGGCGACGCGGTGGAATGCTCCATCAATCTGCAATTGGTCGGCGAAGCCTGCTTTACCAATCCATTGATCGTGGCCGTGACCGAATGGGCGTCCGCCAACGGCGACGAAATGACGCCGACGGTGTTCTTGTCCATCGAAACCGACGAGCTGCGCCACATGGCTAACGGTTATCAAACCGTGGTATCCATCGCCAACGACGAAGCGGCTTCGAAATATCTGAATACCGATTTGAACAACGCCTTCTGGACCCAACAAAAATACTTCACCCCGGTATTGGGCATGATGTTCGAGTACGGCAGCCATTTCAAAGTCGAGCCATGGGTGAAAACCTGGAACCGCTGGGTGTACGAAGATTGGGGCGGTATCTGGATCGGCCGTTTGGGCAAATACGGCGTCGAGTCGCCACGCAGCTTGCGCGACGCCAAAAAAGACGCTTACTGGGCGCATCACGACTTGTTCCTGATTGCTTATGCCTTGTGGCCCACCGGTTTCTTCCGTTTGAGCCTCCCAACCCAGGAAGAGGCTGAGTGGTACGAAGCCAATTACCCTGGCTGGTACGACATGTACGGCAAAGTCTACGACGAATGGCGCGCGCGCGGTTGCGAAGATCCCAGCAGCGGCTTCCTGCCCATCCAGTGGTTCATCGAAAACAACCATCCGATCTATATCGACCGGGTTTCGCAAGTGCCGTTCTGCCCTAGTTACTGCAAAGGCGAAAGCACCTTGCGGGTACTGGAATACAACGGCAAAAAACATTCCTTCAGCGACCAATGGGGCGAAAGAATGTGGCTGTCCGAACCCGAGCGTTATGAGTGCCAAAACATCTTCGAACAATACGAAGGCCGCGAATTGTCGGAAGTGATTGCCGAAGGCTTTGGCGTGCGTAGCGACGGCAAAACCTTGATCAGCCAGCCGCACACCAAAAAGGACGGCAAGCTGTGGACACTGGACGACATCAAACGGATTAACTGCGTGTTTTCCGATCCGTTGAAAGCCCTGTAATCGTTTCAATTCTTTAAGGAAATAGCTTATGTCTATAGAAGTAAATGGCGGCAGACGCGGCCTGACCGATCCGGAAATCGCCGCAGTGATCATGGCCGCAGTGCCGGACAAGCCTCTGGAAACCCAGCGCAAAATGAATTACTTCATGAAGCCGCGCGGCAAGCGGATCAATGAATACGAAGTGTTGTGCTGCTATAGCCAACCGACGCCGGACTGGATTCCCGGCGGCCTGGACTGGGGCGATTGGACCCAAAAATTCCACGGCGGCCGCCCATCCTGGAGTAACGAGTCCACCGAAATGCGCAGCTCGGATTGGCTGGCGCACCGCGACCCGGCTTTCCGTTGGCATGCGCTGTATGTCAAGGATAAAGCCGAAGAGTGGCGTTATACCGACCGCTTTCTGAAAGCCTATTCCGCCGACGGCCATGTGCGCTCGATCGATCCGGTTTGGCGCGATGAAGTATTGGGCGATTATCTCGGCGCTTTCGGTTTTTACGAGTATGGCTTGTTCAATGCGCATTCCTCGGTGGTGCGCGATTGCCTGGGCGACACCTTGCGGATGAGCAGCGCGATGATCGGTTTGGACAAGGTCGACAACGCGCAAATGATTCAAGCGGAACGTACCTTTTTGTCTAAATTGGTGCCGGGTTTCCCCGAGTCCACCGACATTCCTAAACAGGAATGGACTAAAGGGGCGATTTTCAAAGGCGCCAGGGAACTGGTCCAGGATATTTGGCAAGCGACTTATGACTGGAACGAAATCCTGTTCTCCGGCCATATGATTTGCGACCCCATCTTCGGGCAATTTGTACGCAGAGAGTTCTTTATGCGTTTGTCGTCTTATTACGGCGATAACTTGACCCCGTTCTTTATCAATCAAATGCAGTTGTATTTCTCGCAAACCAAAGGCATCACCACCGACATGTTCTATACCTGTCTCGGTGCCGACGTGGAATTTGGTGATTACAACAACCGGTTGATGCGGGCTTGGGCCAATAAGTGGCTGCCCAGAACCGTCGATGCACTGAAGGATTTCATGGCGATTTACGCCACCATTCCGGAAATCAAAGGTGTCAGCGACAAAGCCGCCATCGAAGCGGCGCTGGTTAGGGTGTTTGCCGATTGGAAACGCGATTTTGCCGATCCGATCAACTTTAAAGTCGATACCAATGCCCTCGTCAAAACCGTGTTAAGCGGACTCAAATAAGGAAAACTCATGTCGAAAAGTTCAAATGCTTACAACGCAGGCATTATGCAAAAAACCGGCAAAGCCTTTGCCGATGAATACTTTGCCGAAGATAACCAGGTCGTGCATGAAAGCCACGAAGTGGTGCTGGTTTTAAAAAAATCCGATGAACTCAACACCGTGGTGGAAGAAATTCTGCAAGGTTCGCACAAGGCGGACAACCCCACGCTGGTGGTGGAAGACCGCGCCGGTTTCTGGTGGCTGAAAGCGACCGGCAAAATCGAGATCGACTGCGTCGAAGTTTCGGAATTACTGGGCAAGCACTACAGTGTTTACGACCTGTTGGTGGATGTGTCGTCCACCATCGGCCGTGCTTATACCCTGGGCGAGACCTTCACCATCACTTCCGAGTTAATGGGTCTTGACGTGAAACTGAAAGACTTGGCTGCGGCGTAGGAGAACACCATGGCAAATATTCATGACAACCCCACCCGCAATGCCTGGATGGCCAAAATTGCCACGCTGGATACGCTGGCAAAAGCGCACGCCTTCATTACCGACTTCCGCGCCAAGCACATGAGCCCGTTTAAAACCGATTGGTCGCTGGAATTGGATGGCCTGTGGATTGAGTTGAAAATCGAAGAGAAGCTGGCGCTATTGAAGCACAAGGAATTCAATGACACTCAACTGCTCAACAACTGCACCTGCGGCGCCAATGCCCAGCAAGTGGCAAATGAAGTAATTGCCAAAATGGAGGCATGCACGGACATGTACGAAGCAGAGCGCATTCACATCAATTTCAGACTGGCCTGCAAACCACCTGTGATGCCGGTCAATGTGTTTCTGGACACCGACCGCCAGTTGGGGACCAAGTTGATGGAACTGCGCAACACCGACTACTACGCCTTGCCGTTAGAGGCATTGCGTCAGAAACGCGGCGTGAAAGTGGTCACCTTGCAGTAATCGTTCGGCAGGATGCGCCGCACTTGCGCGTGGCGCATCCTTTATAGCCAACAAACCGATAGCGGACAAAACCTACTCGTCGCTTACATCCCCGTGAGCGAGAGGGCGTTTGTGTGCGCTTCGATCTCAACGAACCATTTCATAGAATCAGTATTATGGATTTTTTCTCAAATTTTAAGTCGGCGGTTGCGCCCGCTTTTCCCAGTGAAGCCGACAAACTCACCACGCTATACGACACCGCGCCTTACGCTGCTTTCTGCGAAGATCTGGAGTTCATGTGGCGCTGGACCATCTACCGCGACCAAAAATTGGTGCAGGAAGGTTGCTCGCTAACCCTGGACGCATCGCGGCGCGCGGTTGAGCACGTATTGGCGTTTTTCAGCGTGTCGGCCAAAAGCCAATGCCTTGGAGAATGATATGAGCGCCCATCAAATTAAAATCATTACGCAAGACGGTGAATCCGTTTGCTTTGATTGTTACGAAGACGAGGATGTCATCACTGCGGCGGTACGGCAGGATATTTATTTGATGTCGTCGTGTCGCGAAGGCGGTTGCGCGACTTGCAAAGGATTTTGCGCGGAAGGCGATTACGTTTTGGGCAAATGCAGTTCGCAGGCTTTGCCCTACGAAGAAGAAGAGGCCGGCGAAGTGTTGTTGTGCCGCTGTTACCCCGTAAGCGATTTAGAAGTCGAAGTACCTTATACCTACGACCGGATTTCATTCTCACCGGAAGGTTTGACGTTTGTAGCGGAAGTAATTGAGCTAACGCCAATTTCCATCAATGTGGTGAAACTGCTGCTGCGGCGCACGGGCGACGATCAAACCATCAAGTTCGACTCCGGGCAGTTTTTTGATTTGGAAATTCCCGGCACCACCATCACCCGTTCATACTCCCCCGCCAACACGTCCAATAAAACCGGCGATCTGGAGTTTTTGATTCGCATCGTCGATGGCGGCAAATTTTCAGAATATTTAAAAAACGACGCCAAGTTGGGTCAGAAATTAAACGTCAAAGGCCCGTCCGGCGTTTTCGGTTTGAAGGAAAACGGTTTTACCCCGCGCTATTTTGTGGCCGGCGGCACCGGACTGGCGCCGATATTATCGATGGTGCGGCGGATGCACGAATGGGAAGAACCGCAAAAGTGCATCATCTATTTTGGGGTAAACACCGAAGCCGAAATTTTCCATCTGGATGAACTGAATCAACTGGCCGCACAAATGCCGACGCTGGAGCTGAGAAACTGCGTCTGGAAATGTTCGGACGACTGGCATTGCGAAAAAGGCAGCGTGGTGGACATCCTGCGCCGCGATTTGCAGGATACCGGCGCCAAGCCCGATTTATATCTGTGCGGGCCGCCGGGCATGGTCGACGCCACCTTTGCGGTGTGCGCGGAAATGGGCATCCCTAAGGAACGTATCTACCTTGAAAAATTCCTGCCTAGCGGTTCGCCTTAACGCCACGGGCAAACAGGGTGCTGCGCTGCCGTTTCTCTGCGCAGCCACCCTGTTTGCCGATCCAAATCAGCCTTTTTTTCCTATCGAAAAATCGCGCAACCACGCTGAGGCGACTATGAAAGCCGACGATGTAGAGTTTCTGGTTGGTATGGCGGTGCAACTAGACGAAACGATCAGAAAACTGGTGATAGATGAGCAGGAGATTTTTGAAAAATTGGGCGATGCCAGGGTTCAGGAATTAAAGGAATTCTGGAATCAGGAACTCACTGCCGAAGAAGAGCAGGACTTTAAACGCAGCCTGGATTACTGGGACAAAATCTTGATGCGTACCTGGGCCAATGCGCAACGTGCTCGGCAAACCCGTGCCCAGGTGGGGCAAACCCTGATGAAATTAAATTCGCACCTCTAACCGATGGGAACACCCTAGAAATGAGTAAACACGTTATTTACAACCCGGAAGCTCGCCAACGTCTGCTGCAAGGCATCAATGCGGTAGCACGCGCGGCGAGCGTTACGCTGGGTAGCGCCGGCCCTGCCGTGATGATTCAACACCGAACCGACAGCATCATGCCCGTCTTTACCCGAGATGGCGTCACTGTTGCCAATGCCATCGTCATGGAAGACCGGATTGCCGATTTGGGTGCCCGCATGTTGCGGGATGTCGCCGGCGCGGTGTCTCGCGAAGTGGGCGACGGCACCACCACGGCAATTGTGCTGGCGCACAGCCTGGCGGTCGAAGCTTTGAAAAGCGTCGCGGCCGGATTTCATCCCCTGCAATTGCAAAAAGGCATGGAGTTGGCGCTGATTTTGGTGGAGCAGCATTTGCAAAAAACCGCTGTCACAGACAGCACGGATGACTGGGTCGAAAAAATCACCCTGGTCGCTACTAAAGGCGAAGCCGGTGTCGGCAAGTTGTTGAAACAGGCCTTGGCCGAGCTTGGCGAAGCGGGCACCCTGACCTTTCATCTGGGCAATGGCCGCGAAGACCAGCTGGAAATTGTGGAAGGCATCCATTACGAGCAAGGCTTTTTATCGCCCTATTTCATCACCGATAAAACCCGCGCCGAAGCGGTTTTGGAGCGGCCCTATATTCTGTTGTACGACCGTGAAATCAGTGACTTTATGGATCTGGTGCCTATTCTGGAAGAAGTGGCTGCTGAAGGCCGGCCCTTATTGGTCATCGCCGAAGCGGTCGCCGAGAAAGCGTTAACGGGCTTATTGCTGAATCATGTGCGCGGCGTCTTTAAAGTGGTGGCGGTCAAGCCGCCGGGTTTTGGCGACAATCGTATCAATCGGCTGAACGATTTGGCCCTGTTGACCGGCGGCAGCGCTATTTTGCAGGAGCGGGCCATGCGGCTGGAAGACGTCACGCTGGCGCAACTGGGTCAGGCGCAGCGCGCGGTCATCTTGGAAGGTAATACGACTATCATCGGCGCCGTGGGTTCGCGCGAACCGGTTAACACGCGCATAGAGGCGTTACGGCGCGAGTTGGCACTAGTTCGCGCCCGTAAACCCGGCGAAGGTTCCGCCACCGGCAATTTACACGAAGCCGAAGAGCTGGAAGAGCGCATCGCTATCCTGTCCGGCAAAACCGGCAGCTTCCAGGTCGGCGGTATCTCCGACGTGGAAATCAAAGAGCGGCTGGTGCGCATCGAAAATGCCTATTTGTCCGCCAAGGCTGCGCTGCAAGAAGGCGTGTTACCCGGCGGCGGCGTGGGTTTGTGGCGTTGCACCACGGTGCTGGACGAAGTGATTGCCGAAAATGCCGAGCAGCAGCAAGGCATCGCCATCGTCAAGCAGGCACTGGGCGCGCCGCTCCGGCAATTATTGAACAATGGCGGCCTGAACAACGAAGACGTGCTGATGCGCTTAGCTACCCAGGCTGACCCGGCATTTGCCGTGGATATGCAATATTTACACTACGGGCACTTTCTGGATATTGGGATTATCGATCCGGTCAAAGTGTTGCGCACCGCCTTGCGCAATGCAGTGAGCGTGGTGGCTACTTTGATCAGCAGCGAGACGGTGATCATGAACGTGCCGGACTTGTCCATCATGGCCGGTTATTCGCCGGAATGGGCTGCCGCCACCCGCGAAGATCCCCGTATGTAATTGTTATTTCTACCTCAACCTCCTCTCTCCGAAAGTTAGAGCTATCCATTATTCTGCAATGGAGTAAGGCAATGTGACGTTATGTCGCATTGCCTCTTTTTTTGATTTTGTTATTTTGGACAACATCGCCGTAAAAAGCAGCTAAACCTCTGTTTTTTATATTTTTGTTTTGTGCCGATACTAAATTGGCGCACCAAAATACAAGAGGAAAAATGGATATTGCCTTGCACTTGCCCCACAACGTTAAAATCATCAAAGAAGCCTGCGCGTTCAAAACCTCACTAGCGTTTGAAGTTGACCGCCCGATACAGGCCTGGCGCTGGATGGCACAGAGCCGTTGCGTGCCCGATCACACGGACTGGGTACGCCCGGAAGTCTCGGAATCCTGGCGCCGCTGTCTGGAAGAATACCAATTGCCATTGGGCAATTACGCGCGCTGGGATCATTGGCGTTTCACCACCGATCCGGAGCCGCGCATCAACCGTGCGGCTCACGATATTGCCGAAATGCTCCGGCATTTGGGGCATCAGTTCGACGTGTTTTTGAAAGAAGCCGGCGTCATGCTGGTATTGACCGATGCCGACGGACACCTGTTACAAGTCTTGGGCGAAAATCCGTTTGCCAGCCCTTTCATGCTGAGTTTGTACGAAAAGCACAGCCGCTGGAGCGAAGCGGTGTTGGGCAATAACGGCATCGGCACCGCCGCGCAACTGAAAAAACCGATTGCTTTTCAGGGCATGGAGCATTTTGTCAGCCTGTTACACCCCTTCACCACGGTCGGTTACCCCTTGTTGGATGAGGACGATAACGTCCAAGCCGTGATCGGCTTGATCAGCGATAGACAGGAAAGCATGAACTCCTTGTTCGCATTCTTGCATTTGTTGTGCGTACTCCTAAATACCAATCTGCCCTTAACCCGGAGTCCGGTTGCGCAAGCGCGGGTGTTGGAAAAAATCCCGTTCAAACCCGCCAAAAGGCCGCCCAGCCAATACGAATCGGCAATGTCCGAACAATTAACCGCCTTGGTAGAGAAGGCGGTGAAGCTGCAACACCATAAGATTCCCATGCTGATTACCGGCGAATCGGGCGTGGGCAAGGATCATTTCGTCAATCTGCTGAAACACGCCGGACCGCGGAAAAATCAGTCTGTGATTGCGATCAACTGTGCATCGATTCCGCACGACTTAATCGAAAGCGAGCTGTTCGGTTACGAAGCCGGCAGCTTTACCGGCGCGCGCAGTGCCGGCAAACCGGGGAAATTTCTGTTAGCGGACAAAGGTATTCTGTTTCTGGACGAAATCGGCGATATGAGCCTGGATTTGCAGTCGACTTTACTGCGAGTGCTGGAAACCTCGGAATTTACGCCAGTCGGTGGTAGCAAACCGATCAAGGTGGATGTGCAGATAGTCGCGGCCACCAACGTACCCTTGCTGGAAGCCGTCGAAGCCGGCCGCTTCCGCCGCGATTTGTATTACCGTTTGAACGGCGCGCAAATTCATCTGCCGCCCTTGCGCGAACGCGAAGACAAACTCGACATCATTCACCACATCTTGCAGCGCGAACTGGCTAATCTGCCCAATCCGCAGGCAATCAGTATTTGCCCTAGCGTCATTGCCTTGATCGAGCAGCACCCGTGGCCGGGTAATATTCGCCAACTGATCAACGTCATCAGGGCGACGCTATACACCGCCGGCGACACGCTGATTACCCGCCAGGATTTGCCGCTGGATTTTGTCGAGGAACTCGGTAAGGTGATGCCGGGGAACGACAATAACGCTTTGGACAACACGCTGACTTATCCAATATCGGCGGCTGCGGGCCGTACCATGACCCTGGAAGACTGGGAGTTACACGGCATTAAAGCCAGCCTGCGGGAATGCGCGGGCAATATTTCCTTGGCGGCGAAAAACTTAGGCATAACTCGCACCACGCTGTACCGAAAAATCGAGCGCTTCGGGCTGGATAAAATCGACTGGCGGGAACATTCTAAGGCCGGGTAAGAAGCACACTGATTCGAGAGGCGCGTAAGTGACAGTTTTCGGTCGTATTTTTGCCTTTCAGCTACCGCATTGATTCCCCGTTGCTTGACCCGTTTTACCCGTTAGTTAATTGGCTAATATGTTTTTTGGTTAGTTTTCAGAGCTGTTACCCATGATTTTTTCTCTGTTTGTTGGGCTGGCTGAAGCGCTGATAATAATAGACCTGGCGTAGATTCAGTCACAAAAATACCCGTTAGTGGGTAACCTCACTCTTGAAATTAGTTTTTGCGACTAAGCTAAGTTGACAAAACGTAGAAGGGGTGTTGGTGAGTTCTACTTTTTAAACATTTTATTAGAAAAAGCAAAGTAATATTGCATTAGGAGCTTTTGTGCGGATTGTCCCAAAACAATTGTTTTTCTTGATCATTCAAATAGTCTCATCAACCGCGTTTGCATATCCGGCTGAATATGTTGATGAATCTAGCGCCCATAATGCCTGCATAGCAACTGGAAATAATATTGGTTGGAATATTTCTGAATGTAAGTTGTACGGCGGCTGGTCTTCTGGCCCGTCTTGTGCAACCGGGCGAGTCGCTGCTTGGCTATATTGGCACTATGCCTATCCCGCATATTCCATACCGCATACATTTTGCGCTTATGGTTTTAAACCAAACTGTACTATTGCAAATCAAACTCTTGATGCATCGGGTACACAATGCATTGTTACTTGCCCTACCGGCCAAACCCTAGACCCTGCCACCAACCAATGCTACACCGCTTATAGCGTCCCACCCAAAACCATAGGCAAACCCCAAATCTGCGTTGGCAACCCTTGTAACCCAGCAACCGGCAACAAATACCAAGCCGAAACCGATTTTGATAGCGATGTCATTGACCTGGGTTTCACCCGCCATTACAACAGCGGTGCTTTCAACGTAAATAGTCCACTAGGCTACGGCTGGAGCCACCAACTAGCGCCCAGCCTGGAAATTCTAACCGGCAAGATTTTTATCCATCAGGCGGATGGCCGCGCCGAATGGTTTGTTTTGAGCAACGGCCTTTGGCAAGGCGATGCCGATAGTCAGTTAAGACTGACGCAAGACGCTAGCGGCTACACCCTAACCAATCAACTGGGTGCGGTGGAACGCTACAATACCGCCGGTCGCATTGTGTCTCGCACCGAAGCCAATGGTCGCGCCACTACATACAGCTATGACGGCAGCCAACGCTTGGCTACGGTCACCGGTCCCTTCGGCCACAGCCTGCAACTGGCTTACGACAGCGCCAACCGAATCGGCAGCGTCACCTACCCAGACGGCCTGAGTAGCCAATATCAATACGATAGCGCCGGCAATCTCAGCAAAGTGATCTATCAGGATGGCAGCTTCAAACTTTACCATTACGAAAACACCTCCCTCCCGCATGCCCTGACCGGCATCACCGATGAAAACGGTAGCCGCTATGCGACTTGGGCTTACGACAGCCAAGGCCGCGCCAATTTATCCAAACATGCCGGCGACGTTGAACAAGTAGCGCTGAGCTATAACAACGACAATAGCACCGATGTCGTCGATAGCTTCAATGCCAGCCGGCATTACACGTTTCAGACTATCTTAAACGTTCAGAAACTAACCGCTATTAGCCAGCCCGCCGGAGCCGGTAGTGTTGCGGCAACCCACACCCAAAGTTACGACGCCAACGGCAACCTTGCCAGCCGCACCGACTTCAACGGCAACCTCAGCTGCTATGCCTACGACCTGAGCCGCAACCTGGAAACCGTCCGGGTGGAAGGCCTGGCGCCCAGTTCGAGTTGCCCGGCCAACCTCAGTGCTTACACGCCGGCGCCGAACAGCATCGAACGCAAACGCAGTACCCAGTGGCACGCCAACTACCGCCTGCCCACCCAAATCGACGAGGCCGGCCGGCGCACCGCCTTCAATTACGACGCGGGTGGCAACCTGCTGAGTAGAACCGTCACCGATACCGCGACCGGGCAAAGCCGCACATGGGCCTACACCTACAACAACCTCGGCCAAGTGCTGAGCGCCGACGGCCCGCGTACCGACGTTAGCGACATCACCGCCTATAGCTATTACTCGGATACCACGGCCACTCACCATCCCGGCGACCTGTGGAAAATCACCAATGCCCTGGGCCACACCACCACCTTTACCGCCTACGATGCCAACGGCCGCCTGCTGAGCCTGACCGATCCTAACGGCTTGGTGATTGGCTTTGCTTACGACGCCCGCGGCCGCCTGACCCAAAAAACCGTCGACGGCAACACCACCGCCTACACCTACGACAAAGCCGGCAACCTGACTCAAACTACCTCGGCAGCCGGTGTGACCCATACGTTTACCTACGACGCTGCGCACCGCCTGACCGACATCACCGACGCCCTGGGCGGCAAGATTCATTACACGCTGGATGCGATGGGGAACCGCACCAAAGAGGAAATTCTCGATAGCAGCGGCGCAGTGGTTAAAACCCGCAGTCGCGTCTACGACGCCTTGAACCGCCTGGCCCAAGACATGGGCGCCTACAACCAGACCACGCGCTACGAATTCGACGCCAACGGCAACCTGACCCAGGTCACGGACGCTAACGGCCATGCCACCCAGCACCAATACGACAGCCTGAACCGGCTGATCCGCAGCACCGATGCTCTCGCCGGCTTGACCGACTATCGCTACGACGGCCAAGACCGCCTCACCCAAGTCACCGATGCCAACAACCACGACACCGTCTACAGCTACAACGGCCTCGGCGACCTGATGCAACTGGACAGTCCCAATACCGGGATTACTCAATACGGCTACGACAGCGCCGGTAACCGGATCGGTAAAACGGATGCGGCCAATGTGTCGGTAACATATACCTACGATGCGCTGAATCGGATTAAAAGTGGCGATGGCGGCGCGCAGTTTTATTACGACGAAAACGGCAACCTGGGCAAGCTGTCGCGCGCCTTACGTTCGGGCTTCAACGGTAACCGGACTCTCAAGTACGACCGGGCAGGACGGTTGACTTCCATCACCGCCAAGGGTTTGCCGCATACCTACGATAGCTTTATTTACTATGCCTACGACGCCGATGGCAAGGTAGAAAAAATATCGCATTCGGGATACCGTGAAGTTCTTTATGGCTTTGATGCGGCCGGCCAAGTCGACTCGGTATCGCTGCACGACTGGGATGATGGTACCGTTAGCTGGGTCTACGACATAACAACACCGCTAGCAACTCACATCACCCATCTGCCGTTCGGCCCGGTCAAATCGCTCACCTACGGCAATGGCAAACAGATCAGCCGTCGCTACGACTTAGACTACCGGGAAACCGGGCGCACCGTGCCGGGCGTCATGGCCGCCACCTATGGCTATGACTTGAACGGTAACCTCGACAGTGTGGCCGACGAATTAAGCCCCTCGGGGCGTCATCGAAATTTCGGTTACGACCCGCTGGACCGGCTGTCCAGCGCCACCGGCGTGAACACCCATACCTTTAGCTATGACGATGTAGGCAACCGTCTGAGCAGCGAGCGGAATGGCGCACAGACCTCGTATACCTACGACCTCGGCAGCCAGAAACTGCTGGCGCTCACGGGCGCGCAGCAGGCCAGCTACCAGTACGACGCGAACGGCGACGCGAGCCAGAAAGGCAGCCGGCATTTTTACCAGGCCACCGACCATTTGGTGACGGCCATCAAGGATGAGGCGGGCGGAAGCCTAGTCTCGGTTCAGGCTAATAAGTACGACGCCTTCGGCTATCGCAGCATGAAACTGACAAACAGCGGTAACGTCGCGTTTGATTATGACGTGCTGAGCGGAACGCTGCTGGATGAAACCAAGTGGGGAGGGACGGCCTTCTCACACAGTTATGTTTACTTGGAAGGCGAGCCGCTGGCGCGGATCAACTATGACGTGGACTCGGATCCAAACCAGACACCCTGGCCTATCCATTATTACCACAACGACCGGTTGGGCACGCCCCAAAAAACCACGGACCGCACGGGCAACGTCAGTTGGGCAGCAGATTTCGATCCGTTCGGCAAGGCCACGCCGACCACGGCCTTCATCACCCAGAACCTGCGTTTCCCCGGTCAATACTACGATGAAGAAACCGGCCTGCATTACAATATCGCCCGTTTCTACGATCCTAACCTCGGGCGCTACCTGCAATCCGATCCGATTGGCTTGGCGGGGGGCATTAATACCTACACCTATGTACGGAATAATCCACTACGTTACATTGATCTGCTTGGACTTTGCGCTACGTCAAACCCTTCTCAAAACTGCTTGAATGCATTGTTAGTTGCCAATACGAATAGTAGCGCACTTACGCGAGTCAATGACAACTGGGCTACGATTCAAGGGGCCGCTGATGCTAATGGAATAAATCCCAATTTGTTAGCAGCAATAGGCATTCGCGAGTCTGGTTTCCAAAACATTCCGCAGAGTGGCGGTGGCCTTGGTGCTGGGGTATTTCAGATTGATTTAGGACAAAACCCATCTGTCACGCAATCTCAGGCTTACAACATTTCATTTTCCGCAAATTTTGCTGCGAACATGCTGGCTACGAATATGAGTACCTTAGCGGCTGCACACCCGAATCTAAACTCGTCTCAACTGTTACAGGCTACTGCTGCGTCTTACAATTTTGGTACTGGAAATATTAGTGGCAACCCGAACACTATAGACATAGGAAGTACGGGCAATAACTACGGGAGCAACGTGCTAAATATAATGTTTAATTGTTTTAATCCTTAAAGGCTAGGATTCTATGAAAATTGTTCCCCAATACTTGATAGCTTTCCTTATTACTATGATTTGTTCATTACTGTTGATGAATACTTGTTTTGCAGGAGTGCAGGCGCAACCTGATTTCAAAACATCTTCAACAGAAGAATCGATTAAGGACTTTATTCAAACTTGGGATGGAGATAAGGCGACACGATATATCGCTGCTTTCCAAGACCTTAATACTGATGGTACACCAGAAGCTATAGTTTATTTGACCGGTAGTAAATGGTGTGGAAGTGGTGGTTGTACAACATTAATCCTAACGCAAGGCAAAAGCTCTTGGAAAATCGTAACAAAGATAACTATTAGCCGCCCCCCTATTCGCGTGTTATCAAATACATCACATGGATGGCATAACATTAGTATCTGGGTACAGGGTGGAAGTATCAAAACAGGTTACGACGCGGAACTCATATTTAACGGCAAAACATATCCAGAAAATCCCACAGTCCCACCTGCTCGACAAGTAAAAGAACAATCGACAGGAGAGGTGGTAATCTCATTGCCCAACACTGGAATTAAATAGCCTTGGAGTCTTCTTAGGGCCGTAGATACTGTTATCCAAGTCAAGCCAGATGAATAGCCGAGTCGAAGGGTTTTGCGGATTTCAAGACACCGAATGCCACATGAATCAATTTACGCATCATGGCACCGATAATCAGCTTATTGGGTTTACCAGCACCGGCTAATCGTCCACGGAATTGTTTACCCCAGGCTGTTTTATAAAGCGTCACCATGGCCGGCATATAGAGCGCTTTGCGCAGGAAGGCATGGCCTATTTTGGAGAGCCTGGGCTTGCCCTTGAGGCTGCTGCCCGATTCGTATTGCCTAGGATCGAGTCCGGCAAAGGCTGCGGCTTGTCGGCTATTGGCGAAGCGCGAGGTATCGGCGTAGAACGCGAGGATGATGGCGCTGGTGCGCTCGCCAATGCCGGGAATGCTATCGAGCAGTTCGCGCTGTTGCTTGAGATCGGGATGGCGATCAATGTGATCGTTGATGGCGTCGATCAATTGTTGGATCGCAGTATCCAGCCAATTCAGATGCTGTTGAATGTCCTCACGCACGGCCTCGCGCGCCACTAGCAAGCGGTTGTTTTCCTGGGTGCGCATGGTTTGTAAGGCGTCCAGCCGTAATACTAGTGCGCGCAGTGTGACTTCCGCCTCGCTACGGGGCTGCCAAGTAGGCGGTTGGCGCTCGGCGCAGAAATCGGCGATGAGTTTAGCATCGACCGTATCGGTTTTGCTGCGGGTGAGCCGTGAAGCGCCATAGGCCTTAATTTGTGCTGGATTGACGACGCTCACGGTGAAACCAGCGGTTGCCAGATGCTGAGCAACGTCTTCCCAATAAATGCCGGTCGCCTCCATGCAGACATGAGGCGATTCGGCCTTTTGAGCGGCCAACCACGTCAACAACGTCGCGAAGCCGTCGAGAGAATTGGGAATGACTTTGGCGCGAAACTTACCGCTGTGCAGACGCAATGCGCAATCCAACTTGGCTTTAGCAACATCGATACCGAGATAAAAATGGGACATGAAAACCTCAAATGATCTACCTTGTGAATGCAGGCTGCCGGAAACCGGGCCGAAGAGACTGTCCGATCGTTGATCGAGAGTGGGTCGCTGCTGCAAAGATCTACGCCGGGGATTTCGAAATCCAAGCTCCGATACGGCATCCAGCGACCCAAACCTGAGGTGCCCCTCAGGTGTGTTTTCATGGTTTATTATCCTTTGAAAAGCACGCTTGGATAATACAAGCTCCGATTAGCGATAGCGTAATCGGAGGGATGTTGGGCACCCCCGTATGCCGGTATTCACCAGACAATCCGCAGACGTTTGTGGGGATGGCCGTTGACCGAATCGGGAATTTCATGGCTTAGTGATAGGAAATAACCAGATGCAAACGATAAAACCTTTCCTCATGGCTAATTTATTGTGCTTTTTCTACTAACCATGTTTACGGCGAATAAGCCGCATTTCAAGAAGCGTCGCCGCGTCTACGACGCCTTGAACCGCCTGGCCCAAGACATCGGCGCCTACAACCAGACCACACGCTACCAATACGACGCCAACGGCAACCTGACCCAGGTCACGGACGCTAACGGCCATGCCACCCAGCACCAGTACGACAAGGCCGTAAGTCGCAATCGGTAGGGCGTTTGCGCCGTATGTCTTACGGCCTTGCCCGTCAAATCAAATCTTCCTCGCTATAGTTTTGGTTCCAACGCGATAACGTGCGCTGATCTATAGGATGCTGCCGACAGGCGCATCGTTCGCGACCGTTGCGCCTTGCATGGCTCGGCACAAACTGCAGATTCAAAACCGAAGTGCAATGCCCGAAATGCGCATGGATTCGCCAAACTCTTTATTCACCGCCAATGTTTTAACCTTGCCGACAGGGCTATCAGCTGCCGAAGGCCCTTGATCAGCTGCTGCCGCGTCTTGTCCCAAGCGCTGATGCCTTTCCTGCTCCAGCGCCTCAATGTCACGCTGTAACAACTCCATTTTTATCAGCCCGATAGATAGAGGTGCAAAATATAAGGCTGTCAACGTGCAGCCAGTTTAATTTTGGACGTCCAAGCAGTTTACAATTTCGCAGTAGGCTCAGTTTTCAGCCGCGCGGGTCGCTGCTGGGCGCGTTGTGCGTTACAATCGCGAGTCGCACAACCGGTTGCTTCAAGAGAATAATAATGACACCCGCCGAATTTACCGCATACGCCCAACAAGGCTACAACCGCATCCCGATCTGCCGCGAAGTGCTGGCCGATCTGGACACGCCGCTCAGCGCTTACTTAAAGCTGGCCGACGGCCCTTATTCCTATTTGTTTGAGTCCGTACACGGCGGCGAGCAGTGGGGACGGTATTCGATCATCGGCTTACCTTGCAAAACCCGGATCAAAATCAGCGACCACCGCATCACGGTCGAAAAAGACGGCCAGGACACCCAAGTTTTTGAGCACGCTCAACCGCTGGAATGGATAGAAGAATTTCGGCAGAACTACAATGTGCCGGATGTGCCGGGTTTACCGCGCTTCAACGGCGGCCTGGTCGGTTATTTCGGGTATGAAACCATCGGCTATATCGAGCCGCGTTTAAAGCCCAGCGGCAAGCCGGACCCTATCGGCGCGCCGGACATTTTGTTGATGGTGTCGCAAGACCTGCTGGTATTCGACAACCTGTCCGGCAAAATGCTGTTGCTGACCCACGCAGATCCATCGCAAACCAATGCCTACGAAAACGCCAAAGCCAGACTCGACGAACTGGTGGTGAAACTGCGCGAACTGCAAGCCAATCCGCAAGCGCATCCTGCCGTTAAACACGTGCTCGAACACGATTTTGTCTCCGGCTTTACCCAGCAAGGCTACGAAGACGCGGTGTTAAAAGCCAAACAATACATCACCGACGGCGATTGCATGCAGGTGGTGTTGTCGCAGCGCATGTCGATTCCGTTTGAAGCCGCGCCGCTGGATTTGTATCGGGCTTTGCGGTGCTTGAATCCGTCGCCGTATATGTTTTTCATGAACCTGGACGATCTATATGTAGTGGGCTCGTCGCCGGAAATTCTGGTGCGCCTGGAAGACAATGAAGTCACTGTCAGACCGATTGCCGGCACCCGCAAACGCGGCGAAACCCACGAGCAGGATCTGGAGCTGGAAAAGGAACTGCTGGCCGACCCCAAAGAAATCGCCGAGCATTTGATGCTAATCGACCTGGGCCGCAACGACACCGGACGAGTCGCCAAAATCGGTAGCGTCAAACTCACCGACAAAATGATCGTGGAGCGCTATTCGCACGTGATGCACATCGTTTCCAACGTCACCGGCGAATTGCAGGAAGGTAAAAATGCCTTCGACGTGTTGGCGGCCACCTTCCCGGCCGGCACCGTCAGCGGCGCGCCGAAAATCCGGGCCATGGAAATCATCGACGAACTGGAGCCGGTCAAGCGCGGGATTTATTCCGGCGCGGTGGGTTACATCTCCTGGTCCGGCAATCTGGATACCGCGATCGCGATCCGCACCGCCATCATCAAAGACCAAACCTTACACATTCAAGCCGGCGCCGGCATCGTTTACGATTCCGTGCCGCGCAACGAATGGGATGAAACAATGAACAAAGGCCGCGCGGTGTTCCGCGCCGTCAGCATGGCCGAAGCCGGCATCCTGAGCAGCGCGGCTCAATCTAAAGGAGCACAAACATGAGCGGCGTCAGATTGGTGATGGTCGACAACTACGATTCGTTCACCTACAACCTGGTGCAATATTTCGGCGAACTGGGTGCCGAGGTGGTGGTGGTGCGTAACGACGAAGTGACGGTGGAAGACATCGAAGGGCTGCGCCCGGACAAAATCGTCATTTCCCCCGGCCCCTGCACCCCCAAAGAGGCCGGCATCTCGGTCGAAACCATCCACCGGTACGCCGGCAAATACCCGATTCTTGGCGTCTGCCTGGGTCACCAGAGCATAGGCTACGCCTTCGGCGGCAACATCATCCACGCCAAGCAGATCATGCACGGCAAAGTATCGCCGGTGTATCACAAAGATTTGGGCGTGTTCACAGGCTTGAGCAATCCGTTCACCGCCACCCGTTACCACTCGCTGGTGATCGAACAAGCGACCATGCCGGATTGCCTGGAAGTGACCGCCTGGACCCAGGACGAGGCCGGCAACATCGACGAAATCATGGGCGTAAGACATAAAACGCTGGATATTGAAGGCGTGCAATTCCACCCCGAGTCGATCCTGACCGAGCATGGACATGATATGTTGCGGAATTTTTTGGCGCGGTAAAATTGGAATTACAGGAGCTAGGTCCCGCATTCCAACATTGCTTGGCTTGAGCTTTTGGTTCTTGATTTTCGCTTGGGACTTATATTTCGTATACAGCTGTCTGACAGCATTGTTTACCGGCGAAATCGGTTTTGGTCGCAGTAGCTCGATTATTCATATTGACAAACGTCCCGAATGGTTCTGGTTTGCTTTTTGGTTTCAATTCATTTTGGGTTTAGCCGCAATACCTGTTATTTGGCAGGAAATTTCAAAGCTCCGAAGAAATTCTACGGCACCCAGATCGGATGCTCCGGATAGCGATACAGCTTTCAGCGTTGAAGTAACCCAAATTTCCAGTCATGGCCTTTGGTTGAAAACTAGGGAAAATACCTTGTACATGTCATATGCTGATTTCCCAAGTTTTAAAAACCAGTCTCTTCTTGAATTAGGGAGTAACGGCAATTCCTGTTACTAATGCTGACTTTGTTACCGCCAACTCAAAATTTCCGGAGCGCATTAACATGTACACGACTTACAAACTCAAAGCCAGCGAGCTTAACGACGATTTTCTGCAATCTGTTAAAGCCTTGTTCCACGATAAAGTAGTGGAAATCGCCATTTGCGATAGCTTGGAGGCCGAAGAAGACGAAACCACATATTTGCTGAAAAATCCGGTTAACAGCGAACGCTTGCTAACAGCCATTAACAATATCGAGCAAAAGCAAAATATCGTTCGCGTTGACCTATCCGAGCTATGAAAATCGCTTTCGAGCAAAGTGCATTTCAAGACTTCAATGAATGGGCGCAAACCGACAGAAAAATCTACCAGCGTATCGTTTCGCTGATTAACGACATAGCCCGCAATCCTCATAGTGGATTGGGTAAACCTGAGCCTTTGAAGCATCAGCTGCAAGGATTTTGGTCTAGGAGAATCGATCAGGAACATCGTTTGGTTTACCGGGTGCAAAATGGTGAGTGCCTAATTGTCGCGTGTAAATATCATTACCGCTGATCCCAAAGTGGCCGCCATTAGCTATTCAGCAATTATCATCGGCGCCGGCCCCGCCGGATTGATGGCCGCCGAAGTGCTAAGCCAGGCCGGCTTGAGCGTCGCTGTGTATGACGCAATGCCCTCTGCCGGGCGTAAGTTTTTGATGGCCGGCAAAGGTGGATTAAACATTACCCATTCTGAACCGTTCGAGCCGTTTTTGTCTCGCTACGGCACACAGCGTGCCGCACTGAAACCGATGCTGAACGCCTTTTCTCCAGAGGCCCTGAGAGCCTGGGTGCAAGGCTTGGGCATAGCCACCTTTGTCGGCACATCCGGCCGCGTGTTTCCAACGGAGATGAAGGCCGCACCGCTGCTGCGCGCCTGGCTGCACCGCTTGCGTTCAAACGGTGTGCATTTTCATATGCGCCACCGCTGGCTGGGCTGGGATGACGATGGGGCGTTGCGCCTGCGCAATCCGGATGGCGAAATTTCGGTCAAGCCACGGGCAACCGTGTTGGCCTTGGGCGGTGCCAGCTGGCCGCAACTAGGGTCGGATGGCGCTTGGGTGACTTGGTTACAGGCCCGCGGTGTGGAAGTTGCACCCTTGCGCAGCGCAAATTGCGGATTTGAAGTAGCGTGGAGTGCGCATCTGCGCGAGAAGTTTGCCGGCGCGCCGCTCAAATCGATCACACTAACCTTTACCGACATCCAGGGCCACACCGAACGCAGGCTAGGCGAAATGGTGATTAGCACGCACGGCGTGGAAGGCAGCCTGATTTACGCATTTTCGCGGCGGCTGCGCGAATATCTGCATGTTCACGGCAGCGCCACCTTCACCGTTGACCTGCTGCCAGGACGCGATGCGGAACGGGTGTTGGCCGAAATCAGCCGCCCCAGGGGTTCCCGGTCCTTGTCCAGCCATTTACAGAGCCGGGTTGGCATTTCCGGCGTCAAAGCAGCCTTGCTACGCGAAGTGCTCAGCCAGGCGCAATTTGCCGATGCCACCATTCTGACGAAGACGATCAAAGCCTTGCCCATCACTGTCAATGCCACCCGGCCCATCGCCGAAGCGATCAGCAGCGCCGGCGGCGTGAGTTTTAACAGTCTTGATCAAAATCTTATGCTTACCGCGCTACCCGGCGTTTTTGTCGCCGGCGAGATGCTGGATTGGGAAGCGCCGACCGGGGGATATTTGCTCTCGGCTTGCTTCGCTACCGGCCGCAGTGCCGGACTGGGCGTGTGCGACTGGCTAAACCGGCATCAAAAGTTTTAAAGAACTCCCCACTCCGTAGCCGGACGCAAAAAAGGGGTAGCCGGCGCCACCCCTTCAACATCTTGTTTAGCGTGCGACTTCTGCGAATGGCCGCATTCTGCGCATTGTATTAGCCGACCGCAACGAGGCGGCTCCGGCCAATACACTGCCAAATAGCCAGAAAGCCCCCGGTAGAGGCACGCTGCCGCCGCCTCCGGTTCCGTAGTCGTACCCGTAAACCGATGCACTGGTATTCGCGGAAAAACTTCCGCTCCAACCGTCTTTAAAGACCAAAGCAACAGACAATATATCGTTTTCCGTCACGGCCGCGGAGCCGGTTGACAGGTACTGATTTACATTTTGGTTGACTGACCCGGAGTTTCCGCCATTGTAGTAACTCAAATTGAAGCTTGCCGACGCATTACTTGAGGCCCCCAGGTCCCCCATCAAACTGTAGTTCGCTTCGAAAATTAACAGTCCGCTGCCTTGCACGGTAAAACTGCCGGATCGCTGGCTACTGCTGCTGGCCGATAAGCTTTGATACGGAAAAGAACCGTTTAGAGCGGCATTGGCGTTGATTTGATTAATCGATGTAGCGCTGGAAGCAGATCTGCTATAGGTCGATGTGGACAGTGACTCTGTAGTCGAAGTCCCTGAGCTCCAATTTGCCGCGCTATCATAGGCGTTATTGTAGTAGCCATTATTCACTTGGCTAGTGTCGTACTGATTACTCCAGGTCACAGTTGGCAGGCCATTGCCAATATCAATGGCGGTAATTTTAAAGGTACTCCAGTCAATGACCGCGCTCGCAGAAACCGTCGCCGCCTCAGCAGATTGGGCAAGGCAAAGCGATAGCACCAGAATGCTGAACAGATTAGTCTTAAAGTAAGGTCGCCGAATCGGCTTGGCAAGGTGTTTCATGGTAATGTCTCCATTGATTAACGAGCACAAATTTTCAGCGCACGGCCAAACGGCCAAAAACCGTTGCCATGCTGATCAAGACTAGCTCTTTGCGATAAGCCGCTTATTTAAAATGCTAGTCTTGAGCGTCATTTAACAGCTAAGTTAACCACCGTCAATTACCATAAAAACATAACGGCTTAATCAATGTGCTACGTCAATAAAACTTGAAATTTATAAGCTGGCTTGGAATAAAATCGCCTTTTTATCTACCCGTTCTCGAGATGGTGTAAGCAAGTGACCTCGCTCGCGAGGGATTGACGGCCCGCAAGGTTTTCGATATGAGCCGTCGTTTGTTATCATCCCTGCCTTGACCAAAACACCGGCTATTCACTCCATGCAAATCCAAGCCACGCTGCAAAAACTTCTGGATAAACAAGACCTCAGCACCGAGGAAATGCGCGATGTGATGCGTACCATGATGCAAGGCGAGCTGACCGACGCGCAAATCGCCGGCTTTTTGATCGCGTTGCGTTGCAAGGGCGAGACCATCGAGGAAATCGCCGCGGCGGTCAGCGTATTGCGCGAGTTGGTGCGGCCAGTACCGGTGCACGGTGAACATGTTATCGACACCTGCGGCACGGGCGGCGACGGTGCCAATACTTTCAATATTTCCACCACCGCCGCCTTCGTGGTCGCGGCGGCCGGCGGCAAGGTGGCCAAACACGGCAATCGCTCGGTATCCAGTAGTTGCGGCAGCGCCGATGTATTGGAAGCCGCCGGCATCAATCTGGATAAGCCCGCCGAACAAGTGGCGCAATGCGTCAACGACATCGGCGTCGGCTTTTTGTTTGCCGCCAAGCACCACAGCGCGGTGCGCCACACGGTTGGTCCGCGCAAGGAAATGGGCGTGCGCACCCTGTTCAACCTGATCGGCCCGCTCTCCAATCCGGCCAATGCGCCGCATCAATTGATCGGCGTGTTCGATAAACAATGGTTGGTGCCGGTCGCGGAAGTCTTGAAAAAACTGGGCAGCAAGCATGTGCTGGTGGTGCATGCGCGCGACGGCCTGGATGAAATCAGCATCGCCGCACCCACCGACGTCGCCGAGTTGATCGACGGCATCGTGCACAGCTACACCGTCACCCCGGAACAATTCGGCATGCCGCGCGCCAGCCTGGCAACCTTGTCGATTACTTGCGCAGCCGATAGCCTGGCAATTATGCGCGCGGTATTAAATAATCAAGCCGGCCCGGCCCGCGACATTGTGGCATTAAACGCCGGCGCAGCGATTTATGCCGCCGATTTGGCCGATTCGCTGGATGCGGGGATTCGCCGGGCGCATCAGGTGTTGGCGGATGGGAGTGCGTTGGCTAAGTTTGAGGCGTTGATTGCTTACTCTTGAGCGGCAGCATTTGCCCTATAAATGATGACAATAGGCACACGCCGGCGTAAACTCTATCCATGAAACCGTTTCGCTGGAATCATGAGAAAAATGAACTATTGAAGAAAGAACGCAGCATCTCTTTCGAAGAAATAGTATTGGCTATCGAAGCTGACGGATTGCTGGATGAATTAAGCCACCCCAACCAGGAAAAATATCCCAATCAATTTGTGCTCGTGGTAGCGCTGGATGGTTATGTTTACTTGGTACCTTACGTCGAGGAAGCCAATTATTTTTTCTTGAAGACAGTCATTCCAAGCAGAAAAGCAACCCGAGATTATCTGACCAGGAAAAAACCCAATGATAAAACTTGATGACTTTGAACAAGATCTTCTGACAGCCTATGAACAGGGCGAACTTGAATCGACAAAGCCATCGAAAGCCGATTTGGCTAAATTCAAGACCGCAGCCTTAGCCACCACCATCAAAGATAAACGAGTCAATATCCGATTGTCTTCTCCCGATCTGATGGATATTCAGGCTCGTGCGTTGGAAGAAGGTATTCCGTATCAAACACTGATTGCCAGTGTTTTGCACAAATATGTTTCAGGTCGCTTAGTAGAGAAACCTTCCAGCTTAAATTCTCGTTCAAACCAATAGATTGCCAAATAGTGTTTTTTGGCCTGGCGGGTTGATTCGCTTGATTAGCCGGTCTATTGTCTAGGTCTGGTTTTTCGAACGGTTTGAGAGGTTTACTCAGGTTTATTTATCGATCAAAGCGAGACACTTGATGTCGGAAGTAGTTGAAGTTTTGTGTCGCTATCGCAACGGGTTATTTAGAAGTCGGGTCTCGGCCCGACAGCCGAGATACTTTCGCTACGAAAACCATCCTTGGTTTTCGCCCTACGGGCCAACCTATCGGCTGTTCAAATTCGTTCGAGACGAATTTGTGTTTGGCCAAAAGAAAGTATCCAAAGAAAAAGCCACCCCGATGCCGCTTTGATCCTGCGCACCGGAGAGTTTGGGTAAGTGTTCTGATGTAGGATGCTGCCGACGTTAGGAGGCGCATCGTTCGCGACTGATGCGCTTCACTTTATTTAGCATCTATCAGGCAGTCAGCGCACGTTAACGGGTTAAAATTGTGCAGGAATTGGCGGAGATTTATTTGAGCTTGAATAATTCGAAAAAAATAGAAATATGGCGCAATACCCGTTGGTTGTTGCGCCTTACTGTCTTGTCTATTTTGTCTTTAGTAGTTTCGCCCACGTTTGCCGAAGAACATAGAGTGGCAAGCTGTCATTCTATTGATGTTATAGCAATAATTAAAGAAGCTAGGGATACATATAATTATAGAGATAGGAATAAATTTGGTCTTTATACGGATGTTAGCCAGAAAATTAGTAACTATATTCCACTTGATTGCGATGTAAAGGCCTTAGTGACCGAATTAATTAATGGTGGCTTTGAGCTAAATAGCAACCATCCAGAAATACTTACTGAAATTCATTTGAAAATACCGCTAAGCAAATACGAAAAACAGATTATGTTTTATATAATTTTTGAATATAAAGGTAGTCGAGTGGAGGCATTGAAAGCGATTATACATGCCCCTGTTAGCTATTATTAAAAGGCCGCAAATGCAATAACCAACGGATATTTCGCCTTATCTATACCATAAATTAATACTAAACAAATGGATTGCTGGTGAATTTGGCATCCTGACGGGACCTATTTTTACTGTCAACTTATTAACCTGGATGAAGCGCAGCGAAATCCGAGATAATTCAAGTCGTCAAAACCTCGATTTCGTTTCACTCCATCGAGGCTACATGATTTGCAGAACAAGCGAATTTTAATCAGAGACGGTTTTCTCCCCTATGCCGCGCCGAGCACCGGAGGGTTTGGACGGATCAGCCCGAAGGGGAGCGGCAGGGATGCCGCTCGTTTTTGGAGGGCTATGGATAGCCCTTCCAAAAACCCCGTTCAAACCCTTCGGCGCGCAGGATCAAAGCGGCATCGGGGTGGCTTTTTCTTTGGATACTTTCTTTTGGCCACGCAAAAGAAAGTATCTCGGCTGTCGGGCCGAGACCCGACTTCAAATATAATAGGTCGCTATAGCGACACCACATAAAAATCAAACAATGACAAACGACACACCCGACATCCTAAAAACCATCCTAAGCAAAAAAGCTGAAGAAGTAGCCCGCCGCAAAAGCAATACGCCATTGTCGATGCTGGAAGAATTAGCCGGCACCGTGCAAGGCCCGCGCGGCTTTTATTCGGCGTTGCGCAGTAAAGCGGATCAAAAAAAACCGGCGATCATCGCCGAAATCAAGAAAGCCTCGCCCAGCCAGGGCGTGATCCGCGAGAACTTCAAGCCGGTGGAAATTGCCGTGGATTATGCGTTCAGCGGCGCGACTTGTTTGTCGGTGCTGACCGACAAGGAGTTTTTCCAGGGTTCGGAAGCCAATCTGCAAATGGTGCGGCAAAACTGCCCGCTGCCGGCGATTCGCAAGGACTTCATGATCGATCCGTATCAAATTCACGAATCGCGAGCTTTGGGCGCCGATTGTATCTTGTTGATCGTCGCAGCACTGGACGACGCGATGCTGAAGGAATTGGCCGACACCGCCACCGGCTTGGGCATGGATGTATTGACCGAAGTCCACGACGCGGAGGAATTGGAACGGGCCCTAAAGCTCAACACCAATATGATAGGCATCAACAACCGCAACCTGCGTACGTTTGATGTATCGTTGCAAACCACGCTGGATTTGAAAAACACCATTCCGGTGGACAAGTTGATTGTCACCGAAAGCGGCATTCACACCCCGGCAGATGTGAAGTTGATGCAGGAAAACGGCATTTACACCTTCTTGGTTGGTGAAGCGTTTATGCGCGCCGAATCGCCGGGGCAAAAAATGCGCGAGTTGTTTTTTTAGGTTAACTCTTGGCTTAGATTGATGCCGGCTGCCGATGCTGGAAGCGGCATTCAACCGGGTTTAGGGATAGTAAATCAAAGTATCTACCGGACGACACAGAGCGTCCATGGCGGCGTTCCCACGCGATACCTCACGCCAGCGTCAGCCCCTTCTCCCACCGGGAGAAGGTTGGGATGAGCGGATCAGAATAAAGTTTTTTCTAATTTATCCCCTCACCCTAACCCTCTCCCAGTAGGAGAGGGAACTATTGCTGGTGTCAACATTACCCACCCAATTTAATCGCCCCAAAATACCGCGCCAAATCAATCCGTATCGGCATGAAATAGACATTCAAGCCATTCGCCGCCGCCGAGGCAATCACGCCATTGGCAAATTCGACGTTCCAGTCGTAATCCGGCCGAAAACGCTTCGGAAACTTCACCTTATTTTTCACTTCCCAATAGTTCATGGAGGCCTTGCTGGTGATGGGACTAATGCCGATATAGGTTTCCAGGTCTTGCATATGCTCGGCGTAGATGTCGATCATGCGGCTGTCGTAGAACGGCTGCGAGAAGAACCCGCCGGCGCCGGCATCGACCTTGCGTTGGATGTAATCGCATTCATCCTGAACGCCGCTGCGATGCGGATCGAAGCCGGCATAAATATGTAAACTGGGGAAACGCTGGCGCACGGCTCGAATCAAATCCACCACATCGGTATTGTAAAACGACCGCTTCAGACCTTCCGGTGGATCGCCGGATACCAACAACACGCTGTCCAGGGCATATTCTTCGATGATGCGGTAGAGTTCGCCGCTGTCGATTTTGAAGTCTATCGCCCGAAAATGCGGAATAAAGCGGTATTTGCTCCGATCAACGCGGGTTGCCAATTCCCAGCTGCGGGTATCGAAGCGTTGGATGTCCGGGACATTAATGATGTTGATGCCTTTGTCCAAGGTTTGCACAAAGGCGTATTGCTGGTCGAAAGCCTCTAGGCTGCGCGGTACGATTTCAAACGAAATATTCATCGTGTGGCTGGGTAGTTAAAAGATTTGACGGGAAACGTGCGCGATGCGCAAAGTATGGATTGTAACGCAGTAAAAACAAAGCCCAGCGGGCTTGCTGAACAATTAGTCGGTCCCAAGCTATCGCGGCGAGTGGATTGCCTCTATTATTTTTCGCTTGCGGTGGGGATTTGGCCTGTTTGAACGTCTTACTCAATAACCGCGCCTCTATTCATCGGATTTTTTCTGCCATTCCCGCCCTAATGCCCGCCAAATCTTGCCGCCCGATGTTATGGATTTTGTCAGCTCTATCGGCGCTATGGACCGTTGGCTGCGAAGCGCCCGCGCCTCGGGACCCACATGCTTTGGCTTTTCAGGCACCACCACACTGGAGCAGCAACGGCCATTTTGCCGAAGCGGCCGCAACGAGCTGGTTGGCCGCCTTTAATGATGAGCATCTGACGGGCTTGGTAAGCAGCGGTCTGGCCGATAACTTTGATTTAAAAACTGCCGCGGCCCGGGTCGATGCGGCGCGCGAACAAGCGGTTATCGCCGGATCCGGCCGCTGGCCGCAATTGTCGTTAACACCCGGCTATCAACGCGCAAAGACTAATATAGGTGGCGAAAGCAGCGAATCCGGCGCGTTTACGGCGCTGTTCAACCTGAGCTGGGAACTGGATGTCTGGGGTCGGATTAAGGCCGGACAACAAGCGGCGGAAACCGAAGCCGAGGCCGCCGGGTACGATTATCGCGCCGCGCAACTGTCGTTGGCGGCGCGAATCGCCCAGACTTATTTCGAGTTCAGCGAAGCGCGGCTGCAAGCGGCGGTGGCGGCGCAATCGGTCAAGGATAGAGGCGTGATCGTCGACTTGGTGCGCGGCCGCTTCAACAAGGGTTTGACCCGCGGCCTGGATTTGCGCTTGGTGCTGACCGATCTGGCAAATGCCCAAGCGCAACTGGCGCAGGCTAGAAATGATGCGCAATTAATCGGTAAGCGCCTGCAAACCTTGCTGGGCCGGTATCCGGGTAATGATCCAGCTAAACAAGAATTCGACGCGACATTCCAATTACCGCAGCCGCCGGAAACCTTGAGCGCCGGTTTGCCGGCCGAGCTATTGGAACGCCGCCCGGACGTCATCGCCGCATTCAAACGCTTGCGGGCCGCCGACTCGCGCCTGGAAAGCGCCGAAAAAGCCTTGCTGCCGCGGGTGACGCTAACCGGCGCCGGCGGCTCCAGCAGCGCGGCCTTGACCGAGATCATCGACCCGCGCGCGGCGGCCTGGAATTTAGCCGCCGGCCTGGCCCAGCCGCTATTTACCGGCGGCCGGCTGCAAGGCGAAATTCGCTTTAATGAAGCTAAAGTCCAGGAAGCGTTTAACCAATACCAAAGTGTGGCCTTAAACGCCTTTCGCGAAGTCGAGCAAGCGCTGGCCGCCGAAGCCTGGCTGCGCACCCAGGAACAGGCCTTGCGCGAAGCCGTCGAGCAAACCGAGGCCAGCCGTAAGCTGGCGGTGTATTCCTACCGGCAGGGTTTGATCGAAATCCTGACTTTACTCGACAGCTACCGCAGCACCCTCAATGCGCAAAGCGCTCACCTGGCCGTACAGCGGCAATTATTAAACAATCGTATCAACCTCTATCTGGCATTAGGCGGTGGCGTTTGAATCCGCAAGCACTCAATTTAAAAATCCTGTTACCGATTCTGGTATTGCTGGCGGCGGCCGGCGCGGCCTGGGCGATCATCGCCGGCAAGCCGCAAACCGTTCAGCAGAGCGCCGAACCGACTGTTCCCAAGGTCAATGTGGTTCGTGTCGAGCCGCAAAGCTTGCGACTGAACGTCATGTCCCAAGGCGTGGTCGCGCCGCGCGAGACTATTGACTTGGTCACCGAAGTGGGCGGTAAAGTAGCGCAGGTACATTCGGCGATGGCTGCCGGCGGTTTCTTTGCCGCCAACGAATTGCTGCTGACCATAGACCCGCGCGATTACGATTACGCCATCGTCGCCGCCGAAGCCCAGCTGGCCGAGGCCCAACGGGTCTTGATCAACGAACAGGCGCAAGTAGAGCAGGCACAGAGCGAATGGCAAGCATTGGGCGAAGGCGAACCTACTGCGTTGGCGCTACGCAAGCCGCAACTCGCCGAGGCGCAAGCCAAGCTCAAGGCCGCCGAAGCCGATCTGGCCAAGGCCAAACTCAATCGCAGCCGCTGCGAATTGAGGGCACCGTTTGCCGGGCGGGTGCTCAGCAAGCAAGCAGGCTTGGGTCAATATCTGCCATCAGGCGCAGTGATAGCACGGATTTATGCCAGCGATGTCGCCGAGGTACGTCTACCCATAAGCACCGAGCAACTGGCCTTTTTGGAGCTGCCTTTGGGGCAACATGGCAAGACCGGCCACTGGCCGGCGGTGACTTTGCGCGCGGAACTGGCCGGCAAACCGCATAGCTGGCAAGGCCGCATCGTCCGCAGCGAAGCGGCGCTGGACGACAACAGCGGCCAGCTTTATCTGGTCGCGCAAGTCGCCGAGCCGTTCCGGGAAAGCGCGGATAGGCCGCCCTTGCTGAGCGGATTATTCGTGCAAGCCGAGATCGAAGGCGTGTTCCGGGAAGGTTTGTTTAGCTTGCCGCGCACGGCTTTGAACGGCTTGCAACAAGCCAAATTGGTCGACGCCGAGCAACGCTTGGAAATCCGCCAGCTGCAAGTGCTGCGCCACGACGCCGAGCGTGTCGTCGTCAAGGCCGGATTAAATCCCGGCGAGCGGGTAGTGGTGTCGGAATTGCCGGTGGCGGTGGCCGGCATGAAAGTCACCGCAGTCGAAGCGCAGCCTGACGCTGCCCCATGATGCCCACCAACCAGCGATTGGGTTTATTGGCTTGGTTCGCCGGCAATCCGGTCGCGGCCAATCTATTGATGCTGCTGATTCTGACCGGCGGCGTGCTGGGTGTGCTCGGTATCGATAAAGAAGTATTTCCGCGTTTCAGCCCTAATATCATCGTGATCGAAGCTGTATTCCCTGGCGCTGGCCCCTCGGAAGTCGAGGAATCGGTATGCGTACCCATTGAGGAAGCGATCCATGATGTACCGGGCGTTAAACATCTGCACGCCGAGATTAGGGGCGATAACTGCAAGATCGAAGTTGAAATTCTGCCGGACCATGACCGAAACCAGATGATGGCAACCCTGCAAAGCCGGGTGGAAGCTATTCCGCGCCTGCCGAAACAGCTGGAAAAAATCCAGGTGTTGCCGGCTGGCCGGGACGACGACGACGGTGTGATCTGGCTGGCCTTGCACGGGGCCACCGATGCCGCCACCTTGCAACGCTACGGCGACCGGATTCAGGAACAACTAGCGGCGATTCCGGGCGTCAGCCGCGCGCGTAACTACGGTGAGCTGGCCTATGAAATCGACATCGAAGTGTTGCCGCACCAATTACGCAAATATCAGCTGACGCTGGACGACGTAGCACAAGCCTTGCGTAAGGCCTCGGTCGATCTGCCGGGCGGCCTGATCAAGAATCCCGACGGCGAGTTGCAACTGCGAGTCAGCGGCCGGGCCCGCGATGCCGACGCCGTCGGCGCGTTGATCCTCAAGACTTTGCCGGACGGCAACCGGGTGCGGCTTGAGCAAATCGCCACCATCAAAGACGGCCTGGAAGAACGCTTATGGGCCTGGCATCACAATGGCCAAACCGCGCAGGGTTGGGAGATTCACGCCGAACAGGACAGCGTGGCGGTGGCGCGGCGCGTCAAAGCGTATGTCGAAGAAATGCGCGGGCAATTGCCGGACGGCTTGCGTCTGATTACCTGGTGGGACGATTCACAAGCTTACGACGAGCGCATCGGCACGCTATTGGAAGATGGCTTGAGCGGCTTTGTGCTGGTCTGTTTGGTGCTGACCTTGTTCTTAAGGCTGCGGGTGGCGCTGTGGGCCGGCGTCGGCATTTTTACTTCGGTGCTGGGTGCGTTTTGGCTGATGCCGGCCCTGGATATTTCCTTGAATATGCTGTCCTTATTCGGTTTCTTGCTGGCGATGGGCATCTTGGTGGACGACGCCATCATCATCGGCGAAAGTGTGCATAGCCGGCAGATAGAAGGCCGGTATTCGCCGCTGCAAGCTACGATAAAGGGGGTACAGGAGGTAGCGCTGCCGGTGAGCCTGTCGGTATTAATCGTACTGGTAGCGTTTTTGCCCGGCCTATTTTTACCGGGTTGGGCAGGGCAACTGATGCGGCCGATTTGCCTGGTGATGATCTTGACGCTGGTGTTCTCGCTAATCGAAGCCTTGCTGATTTTGCCGTCGCATCTGGTCGGCGACATCGATACCCAGGCCAAACCCGGCCGTTTACAACGCTTGCGCGAGCGAATGAATCAGAGCTTGGATCGTTTCGTCGTGCGTGTTTACCAGCCGCTGTTGGAAACGGCACTGGCTTGGCGCTATTTGACCGTGGCCTTGTTCATCGCCCTGCTGGCAATTTGCACGGCCTTGGTGCTGAGCGACCGGGTGCGGCAGTCGATTAATCCGGACGTCACCAAGGATAGTTTTTGGGTATCGATGCAATTGCCGCAGAGTGCGCCTTACAGCGAGGCTCAAGCACTGGCAACCCAAGTGGAAAAAGCCCTGTTTGCTTTACGCGACGAACTGGACGGCGTGGATCCAGCAGGCCGGCAAAATATGCACGCCGCTCATGCCAACGACCAGAGTGTGATCGTCGGTGTGGAAACGATTATTTGGGAGCATGGCGCCGGCATTTGGTTGGAGTTTTCGGCAGAAGGCCGCCGGCGTTTGAAAGTTGAAGACTTCATCCGCGACTGGCGGCAACGTATCGGCGATATTGGCCGGGGCAAGGTGGATTTTATTTATAAAGAAGGCGATGTGCCTTACGACATCGAGTTGCTGCTGGGCGCCGGCGACCCAAGTCTGCTGCAACCCGCCGCCGAGCAACTCAAAACGGCATTGGCGGCGTTTCCCGGGGTTTACGATGTGATCGACTCGTCCGAACCGGGCAAACCGGAAGTACGGCTGGCGTTAAAGCCGGAAGCCGAACGCCTGGGCTTGCGCCTGGAACAACTGGCCGAGCAAGTTCGCCAGGGTTATTACGGCGAGGAGGTACACCGCTTCCTGCGCGGCCGCCGCGAAGTGAAAGTGATGGTGCGCTATCCTCTGGAACAACGGCAATCGCTGGATGCGTTGAAGGCGCAACCGGTGCGCCTGCCGAACGGCAGCAGCGTACCGCTGAACGATCTGGCCGAGATCAAGCTGGTGCAAGGGTATTCCCGGCTGAATCGCGAAGACCGGCATCGGGTATTGAAGGTGCAGGCCCGCGTCGATCCGACCAAGGCCGATGTCAACGGCATTTACGCCGAGCTGGAGAACAGTGCCTTGCCGCGTCTGGAGCAGGCGTTTCCCGGCTTGAATGTGCAAATCGGCCAACAGCGCCAGGAACAGGAAGCGATGCTGGCGGCCTTCGGTAAAAATACCTTGATCGCGCTGTTGGTGATCTATGCTTTGATCGCGGTGCCGTTTAAATCTTACAGCAAACCGCTGATCTTTCTGCTGGCCGCGCCGGTGGCCTGGAGCGGCGCGGTGCTGGCGCATTGGGCGGCCGGACTGCCCTTGTCGATGGAATCGTTAGTAGGCATGATTGCGGCTAGCGGCGTGGTGGTAAACGACAGCCTGGTGCTGCTGGATTATATTCGTCAGCACGGCGACGAGGATAGCTCGGTGGAACACCTGATCAGCGCCGCCTGTATCGCCCGTTTTCGGCCGATCTTGCTGGCCTTTCTAACCAACTTTGCCGGTTTTTTGCCGACCTTACTGGAAACCAGCCAGCAAGCGCAGTTCCTGATTCCGATGACTTTGTCGCTGTCGGCCGGTCTGTTGATCGGCATGGCAGCCAGCTTGATTTTGACGCCGGTTTGTTATGCGATTTTGGGGGCCAGACGGTAGGTGGTATCGATGTAAAAACCAAAGCGGTAAGTTTGGCCTGATACATTGGTGGCGGGGGTTTTTGGCAGGTAGCGATGTTGCTACCGCTTACTAAATTAGCGGCGGATTCGCGTTGTAAGACAATCCTATCAAGCCGGTGTTATGCTGCGAGGTACGGTGGCAGTGACGGGTATTTTCATTTACTAAAACATAGCTTTAGGGAGGTCTGAAAACATTTGTCATCGTTGTGTATGCGCGGATCTAGTAAGGTGATTGCAAAGGGCCCGCGCTTTCAGGGGAGGGGCGCTTAGGTGTTATTATGAGTTACCTTGGGAAAGGTCGGCGCCGTTCAGTTTTTTCCGTTCTTTTTAAAATAGCCACTCTGATCTCAGAATTTTTGGACACATTGTTCTTTACTTTGTCGTCAGTATTACTCGCCTGTGCCTGCCGATTTTGAGAATGGGTACAGTGATCTTTCCATACACGGGAGTCCACCATGAACAAACAGACATTCATCGCATCCGCCGTCATCACTACCTTAGTGGGTTGCGCCACGCCGCCGATTGAGCAGAAAGCGACCATCGAAAATGATTTGAGTACCGAATTACCCGCTTCAGCCGCCGGCATATCTGCAGAGCCACTGTACTTTTCTTCGCAACAAGAAGCCGAAAGCGCTTTGATCGGTTATAACTACGGGCTGACCCTGCTTGCCGATGGCCGGGTTCAAGCATTTGTCTCGGGTTTAAACGGGTCGGGCATGGAAAACCCATTCGACGTGGTCAGGGCAAAATCGCAAAGTTCATCAGCCAAGATTACCGACCTGGCCGAGGCGGAAACTGAAATGGCATTTCCGCAAATTACCCTAACAGGCAAAAAGAACGGTCAGGCAGCTATCGACGCATTGGGCGACAAGCTGGGGGATGTGGCTAAAGCCTACGACATGTCCAGCGAACGCCTGGAAGATATATTGCGCACCGATGCGTCCGCCTGGATCGATGAAAGCGGCCGCCTGCTTTATATCGACGAGCATACCAAAATCACTCAAGGACAAGGCGAGCAAGAAACCGCCACGGTCACCAGCACAGGTAGCGGCGTAGCCAGTACGGCAACTGCCGACCCATTCGCCCTGCACAGCAAGCCTGATTCCAATCGGGTTATTTATTTGGACTTCAATGGCCACGTCGCAACCAACACGGCCTGGAGTATGACTACGCTTACCGCTCAAGCCTATGATATAGATGGCAACCCGGGCGCTTTCAGCACTACGGAATTAAATAACATTCGGGAAATATGGCAACGGGTAGCGGAAGACTACGCCCCCTTCGATGTTGACGTGACGACCCAGGAGCCCACTTTGGATGCCTTGAGGCGCACTAGCACCAGTGACATTCAGTACGGCACTCGAGCCGTGGTTACCCGGTCTATGCCGGAACTTTGCAACCAAACTTGCGGCGGCGTCGCTTACGTTAATGTGTTTTCATATTATTCAGCCGCCTACCCGGAACGCTATCGGCCCGCCTGGGTATTCTTCGACAAACTGGGCAACGGTTATCCCAAATATGTTGCAGAAGCTATTTCACACGAAGTAGGGCATAACTTAAACCTCAATCATGATGGCAATGCCAGCACCGGCTACTATGCCGGCCATGGTAGCGGTACTACCGGCTGGGCGCCGATCATGGGGGTGGGCTATTACAAACCTGTCGCACAATGGAGTAAAGGCGAGTATCCGGGCGCCAACAATCTGCAGGATGATCTTGCAGTAATAAACGCTGCGGGTGCTTCTGTGCGGCCCGATGACTTCCCTGACACAACTGCCAGTGCGGCACCATTAGCCGGCGACGCCAGTGCGGTTTCACAAAGTGGCATCATCGAGCGCACAACGGACGTCGACGTTTTCGTATTTTCAACCGGCGGGGGCAGCGCGCAGTTGAATGTTACACCCGATGCAATAGCGCCCAATTTGGATGTGTTGTTAACGTTAATTGACGCGCAAGGCAAAACGGTGGCCCAAGCCAATCCGGTGGACAGCTTGGCGGCATCCTTAAACGTCTCGCTCAACGCCGGAAAATATTTCCTGAAAATCGAAGGAGTAGGCAAAGGCGACTTAACTACGGGTTACTCTGACTACGGCAGCCTTGGTCAATACCAAATTACCGGCAATTACCCGGTTGTAGCTTTGGTGCCACCCTCAGCGGTGATCACGGCCCTGCCAACTGTCGGCGACGCTCCGCTTAATGTTACGTTGAATGGTGCCGGCTCAAGCACTAAAAACGGCTCGATCTCTTCATACGCCTGGAATTTCGGCGATGGTTCTGCGGCAACTACTGGCACATCGGTCAGCCACATCTACAATACCCCAGGCGCCTATACCGCAACACTAACCGTTACCGATAGCAGCGGTTTGAAAACCAGCACCACACAAAGTATTCAGGCGGCGCAAAGTGTCGTAGCGATGAATATGAAAGTTGCCAGTACCGTGATGACTCGAAAATTGTTAAGCGGAGGTAAATCGCAATGTGTCGCCAACATTACCGTTAAATCCGGAACATCGACCATTACCGGTGCCGGCGTTTATGGTACTTGGAGTGGCTCAGTCACCTCGGGCACCAGCAAAACTAATGTGACCGGGGCAAGCTATTCCATTACCGGTACAAAGGGCTCGACCAGTTTGAGCAGTGCCCTGTTACCTAGCAACAGCAAGGGTACTTGCGCGTTCACCGTCACCAAGGTAGTTAAAAATGGCTACTTGTACGATGGTAGTGGCGCTATTTCACGCAGTTTGTCCTGGTAATTTAATGCTCGGGGGCGGCTGGTTCTTGGCCGTCCCCGACGTATTCCGGAGTTGTCCCGGTTGACGATAATTCATCCGAAATCTGGATAACCTTAAAAACATTGCCGCTCCCGCTTACATCCCCTAGCGGCTTATCCCTCCTCTCCCAAAAGCTTCTATTGCCCTGCTCAACAACAAGCCCGCAAATAGTCGGCTCTGCGTCGTCATGTAAACTGCCAAAGACGCGCAACCCCCTGCCGCGCTAAAATTCCCCTATTGTGCGGCGTCGCACCCAGCCAACTTTTGACCATCATGCTCAATTTCAAAAACATCGCCATCCGTCGCGGCAACCGTTTGCTGTTTAGCGAGGCCTCTTTCACGATACATAAAGGCCAAAAAATCGGTCTGACCGGAGCCAATGGTGCCGGCAAATCCAGCCTTTTTGCATTATTGCGCGGCGAATTGCATGCCGACGAAGGTGATTTTTCCATGCCGCCGAATCTGGAAATTGCTCATGTCGCCCAGGAAACCCCGGCCTTGGAATGTTCAGCCATCGACTACGTACTGGACGGCGACAGAGAGTTACGTGCGTTGCAGGCAAAATTACATACGGCCGAACAAGCCCACGACGGCATAAAATTAGCGGAGCTACATGCCGCTTTGGATCATGTCGGTGGATACACGGCGCAAGCTCGGGCCTCGCGTTTGTTAAACGGTCTGGGGTTTAGCACCGAGCAAGAAAGCCGGCCGGTCAGCTCATTCTCCGGTGGTTGGCGTATGCGTCTAAATTTGGCGCAAGCGCTGATGTGTCGGTCCGATGTTTTACTTTTGGACGAACCCACCAACCACTTGGACTTGGACGCAGTGATTTATCTACAGGATTGGCTCGGCAAGTACCCCGGCACGCTGCTGTTGATTTCCCATGACCGCGATTTTCTGGACACCATCACCGACCACATCGTGCATATCGAGCAAAACAGAGCCGAAATATACACGGGCAATTATTCCGACTTCGAACGCATGCGCGCCGAAAAACTGGCCCAACAGCAAACCGCCTACGAAAAGCAGCAGCGCGAAATTGCCCATATCCAAAGTTTTGTCGACCGGTTTAAAGCGCAAGCCACCAAAGCCAGACAGGCGCAAAGCCGGATCAAAGCGTTGGAGCGCATGGAATTGATCGCTCAGGCTCATGTCGATTCGCCGTTTGGTTTCAGTTTTCCGCCGCCGAAGAAAATGCCCAATCCACTGCTGAAAATTGAAGAAGCCGACATCGGCTACGGCGATAAAGTAGTGATTAAAAACGCCAGCCTGTCGATTGCGCCAGGCGACCGCATCGGCCTGCTCGGACCCAACGGCGCCGGCAAGTCCAGCTTGATCAAAGTACTTTCCGGGCAAATGCCGGCATTGACTGGTAAGCTACAAACCGCTCAGGATTTGCATATCGGCTATTTCGCTCAGCATCAATTGGAATTGCTAAGCCTGGAAGAAAGCCCGCTCTGGCATCTGCAAAAGCTGGATAAACAAGCGACTGAAAAAGATTTGCGCAATTTTTTGGGCGGCTTCGATTTTCGCGGCGACAAGGTCAACGATCCGGTCGGACCGTTTTCCGGCGGCGAAAAAGCCCGCTTGGTACTAGCCATGTTGGTTTATCAAAATCCGAATTTGCTGCTGTTGGACGAACCGACCAACCATCTGGATTTGGAAATGCGCCACGCGCTGAGCGTGGCTTTGCAGGAATACCAGGGGGCTCTGGTTGTGGTTTCGCATGACAGGCATTTACTGCGTTCCGTGACCGACCAACTGTTATTGGTGGCCGGCGGCAAAATCCAGCCGTTCGACGGGGATTTGGACGATTATAAGCAATGGCTTGCCGAACAAAAGAAAGCGGGCGACGAACCGGTCGCCAACGACAATGGCGGCGGGGTGTCGCGCAAGGATCAGCGTAAACTCGATGCGGAGCGCCGGCAGCGTTTAAAGCCATTGTTGGACGCGGTGAAAAAAGCCGAAGCGGCAGTGGAAAAGTTTCATCAGCAACAGCGCGATCTGGAAGAACAATTGGCCGATCCGGCCATTTATGCCGAAGAATATAAGGAACAATTAAAGCAGTTACTGAGCCGGAAAGGCCAAATCGATAGCGCGCTGGAACAGGCAGAAATGGATTGGCTGGCAGCGGAGGAAAACCTACAACAAGCGGAGTGATCATGTACCAACTGATGGTGTTGTTTTTTGAGATTTGCATTATGCGCAAAGGCCCGCAGGATGTGCCGGCGTCGCCTTGGTTAATGCGGCTGATGTTCGTACCCTATTTGCTGGTTAATCTATTGATTTTGCTGCTGGATAGCGATTGGTCGCATGCCCTGCTGCAAATTGCCGCCGAGACGGTGTTGATGATAGGTTTCTGCTATCCGCTACTCTATTTTTCCGGGAAAACCGCCCGTTTTCCGCAAACTCTGACGGCATTACTGGGTTCCGATGTGGTGATTAGTCTGTGCGCCATTCCGGCGGTCGCCAGTCTGTATACCCAGATCAGTCAGGTGGCATATATCGCGATGATAGCTCTGATGGGCTGGCATTGGCTGGTTAACGGCAATATTTTTCGGCATGCCCTGGATAGGCCGTTGATGTTCGGCTTGGCGTTGGCTTTTTTATATATACTGATTTCCACACAGGTCATGACTTTGTTGTTTACCGAGATCGCTGTTAGCGATTAGGAGGAATTATGTCGATTTATAAACATGTTTTATTGGCGGCCGATTTTTTTGAACATGGCGGTCAAGTTGCGGAAAAAGCCAGGCAAATGGCCGCGCAAAACGCTGCCCAACTGAGCTTGGTACATGTGGTCGATAATTTGCCGATTACCGATCCGGCCTATGGCCCCATCATTCCCTTCGATGTGGATCTGACCCAGGAACTGATGGATGCCACCAAGAAACGCCTGCACGAGCTGGGCGAAAAACTGAATGTCCCCGCCGAACGCCAATATTTGGAAATGGGTAGCCCCAAATTGGAAATCGTCCGGGTAGCCGAAGAAAATCAGGCCGATTTAATCGTCGTAGGTTCTCATGGCCGTCATGGTTTTGCCTTGTTGCTAGGTTCGACTGCCAACGGGGTGCTGCATCACGCCAAATGCGACGTACTGGCGGTGCGCTTAGCGGATGATTGAGCTGGTTTTAGGCGGCGCCCGTTCCGGTAAAAGCCGCTATGCCGAGCAACAGGCCTTGGCCTCCGGCCTGCCCGTGGTCTACATCGCCACCGCTGAAGCCGGCGACGACGAAATGCACAGCCGCATCCAGCACCATCAACAACGCCGGCCGTCGCATTGGTTAACCGTTGAAGAACCCATCGCCTTGGCGGATGTGATTAACGAATATGCCGGCAAACAACATTGCTTGCTGGTGGACTGTCTGACGTTGTGGTTATGCAATGTGTTGTTCGATAAACAAGGCAATCTGCAAGAACAGCGCTATCAGCAACAAGCCGATGCCTTATGCGCCGTACTGGCGGCCGGCAGGCAACGGGTGATTATGGTCAGCAACGAAGTGGGCCTGGGTGTCGTAGCCGCCGACGCCACGACGCGCCGATTCGTCGATGAAGCCGGCTTTTTACATCAAAGACTCGCGCAAATCAGCGACAAGGTGGTGCTGGTCACCGCCGGTTTGCCGCAAATCCTCAAAACCCTGTAATTTGATTATGAACAGTTTATCCGCGCCGATTGCCGCGCCTGATGCCGCTTATTACCAACAAGCTTTAAGCAGGCAAGCGCAATTAACCAAGCCGCCCGGCTCCCTAGGGTTGCTGGAGGATTGCGCGGTCAGGTTGGCGGCGATGCAGCGCCGGGCAATGCCTAAACTGGAAAAAATCCATATCAGCGTATTTGCCGCCGATCACGGCATTGCCGAGGAAGGCGTCTCGGCATTTCCGCAAGTGGTAACGATGGAAATGGTCAAAAACTTCGCGGCCGGCGGTGCCGCGGTGAATGTGCTGGCCCGGCATGTCGATGCCTATTTCGAAGTCGTCGATGTCGGTCTATTGCAGCCAATGGCCTTACCCAATGTAATCAGCCATCGAGCCGGTGCCGGCACCGCCAATTTCTCCCGGACAGCGGCGATGAACGACGAACAGTTAACTATCGCCTTGGCCGCCGGCCGGGCTGCCGTCGAGCGGGCGGTGGCGAACGGCGCCGATTTGTTTATCGGCGGGGAAATGGGCATCGCCAATACCACCAGCGCCAGCGCTTTGGCGGCCGCCAGTTTGCGGATACCGGCCGCCGAGATTACCGGTGCCGGCACCGGTTTGAACGCTGGACAAATCGACCACAAAGCCGGTGTTATCGACTCGGCCTTGCAGCACCACCAAGCTGCTTTGCAGACGCCTTTGGATATTTTAAAAACCTTGGGCGGTTTTGAAATCGCCGCTCTCACCGCAGCCTATATCAGCGCCGCCCAGCAAGGTTTGCCGGTGTTGATAGATGGCTTTATCAGCAGTGTCGCGGCGTTGCTGGCGGTGGGAATCAATCCCGGCTGCGTGGACTGGTTTTTTTACGGCCATTGTTCTGCGGAAAAAGGCCATGCCCGCATCCTGCAAGCCTTGAACGCTCAGCCGTTGTTGAATCTACAGATGCGCCTGGGCGAGGGTAGCGGCGCGGTGTTGGCGGTACCCTTACTGCAAATGGCCTGTCGTTTACACAATGAAATGGCCACATTCAGTCAAGCGCAAGTCTCTACTGCCTGAAATAGGTTTTACGTTGGCAATCTGCGTCAGGCGCAATGGCGGGGCCTTGGGCTTTCCCGTATCATTAGCCGCGAAAAATAAGCTGGGCTGACGTCGAGCTTGCTTTGCGACCGGCAACTGTCCTAACGGCAGGTGCACATAATAATAAAAACATACAACTGATTTGGTAAACAACATGCTAGGACACATAGAAAGTTACGATGAAAGATGCCAGACCGGCGTGATCAAATACGAAGGTCAATTCTACGAATTCCACCTGGATCAATGGACATCGGAAGCGCCGCCCAAAGTCGGCGACGATGTAGATTTCGATCACGACGAAGATAAAGTCACCGACGTCAGCCTGGTCGGCGCATATTTGATGGAAGCCAAGCCAGTCAAAAGCAAGTTGGTCGCGGCTTTGTTGGGGATTGCGTTCGGCGCGATCGGCTTGCATCGCATTTATCTGGGCTTCTATTTCCTCGGCTTCACCCAAGCCGTAGTCACGCTGGTTACCGGCGGTTTTGGCGTCATGTGGGGCTTCATCGAAGGCGTGTTGATTGCAACCGGCCATATCTACAAAGATGCCAAGGGACGTCATCTTAAATAATCGTGGATGCTTTTCTGCTTGCCTTGCAATTCCTGACCCGCATACCTGTTAGCTGTCGTGACGCGGCTGGCGCTCCCTTGCTGGGGCGTTCGGTTTTGTACTATCCAGCGGTCGGCCTGCTACTGGGTGTTCTCCTAAGCCTGCCGCCGATACTGTTTGCCGGCAGTGCGCCCATGCTGTTGGCGGCTATCGTCTTGACCGGCTGGGTATTACTGACCGGCGGCCTGCATTTGGACGGTTTGGCCGATTGCGCCGATGCTTGGGTCGGCGGCTACGGCGACAAACAGCGTAGCCTGCAAATCATGAAAGACCCGGCCTCCGGGCCGATTGCGGTTAGTTTGCTGGTGCTGGTTTTAGTCCTGAAGTTTGCTGCACTGACCGCCATGTTCGAGCAAACTCGCCTCGCCCCCTTGCTGCTGGCCCCGGTTTTAGGCCGAACCGCAATTCTGGGTTTGATGCTGACAACTGACTATATTCGCCCAAAAGGCCTGGCCGAGGCACTATTGCAACAATTGCCAAGAGCGCATATCCAAGCGGTGTTGGTGATTAGCGTCCTGACTGCCGCGGTGTTTTTAGGTTTACCGGCTGTACTGTTCGCCGGTGGTGTACTATTTTGGGTACGGCAAACCGCGGTCTCGCGCTTGGGCGGGGTAACCGGCGACGTTTACGGTGCGGCGGTCGAGCTAACGGAAGCCGCCGTGCTAATGGTTGCCATGCTGCAATGACACAGCAATCGCCGCGTTCGCCGGCAACTCCCGAGCACAAATCTGCACCGCAAGACGCCTCTGCCGCGCACCGCTTCCCTGACCAACAACTCGCCGGCGTCTATCGTGCCATCGCCGAACGCCGCGATATGCGGCATTTTCTTTCCGATCCGGTCGATGCCGAAGTCTTGGCTCGTCTGTTACAAGCCGCGCACCAGGCCGGTAGCGTCGGCTTAATGCAGCCTTGGCGCTTTATCCGCATTACTGATCGCCGCATACGTAACGATATTTACGCGCTGGTCGAACAGGAACGCAAACTTACCGCCGAAGCCCTCGCCGAACGGCACGACGAATTCATGAAGCTTAAAGTGGAAGGCATACTCGATTGCGGCGAATTGCTGATCGTCGCTTTACCTGATCGACGCGAGCAACACATTTTCGGCCGCCGGACCCTGCCGGAAATGGATCTGGCCTCGGCGGCCTGCGCGATTCAAAACCTGTGGCTGGCGGCCCGCGCCGAAGGCCTGGGACTGGGCTGGGTATCGCTATTCGATCCGGGCGCATTGGCGCAACTATTGAAAATGCCTACCGGCAGCCGGCCGATTGCGGTGCTTTGTCTGGGCAATGTCGCCGAGTTTTATTCCAAACCCATGTTGGAACTGGAAAACTGGGCAACGCCGCAACCTTTATCGGCGTTTGTCTATGAAAACGGCTGGCCCGATGCATCCTAAACCGCCTTTCCAGGCCCTGATGGTGCAAGGCACCACCTCCGATGCCGGCAAAAGTACCTTGGTGACGGCCTTGTGCCGTTATTACCGGCGTCAAGGCATCGCCGTCGCGCCATTCAAACCGCAAAACATGGCATTGAATAGCGCGGTAACCATAGACGGCGGCGAGATCGGCCGCGCCCAAGCCGCGCAAGCCGCGGCCTGCGGTTTGCCGCCGCACAGCGATATGAATCCAGTGCTGCTCAAGCCCAATACCGATACCACCGCGCAAGTGATTATTCACGGCAAAGTCCTGCAAAACCAATCGGCCAGCCAATACCACGATTATAAAAAAGTCGCCAAGCAAGCGGTTCTGGAATCATGGCAACGCTTGGGCGCTCAGTACCAGATGCTGATCGTCGAGGGTGCCGGCAGTCCGGCCGAAATCAATTTGCGCGCCGGCGACATCGCCAACATGGGCTTTGCCGAAGCAGTGGATTGTCCGGTGATTCTGATCGCCGATATTGACCGTGGCGGCGTGTTTGCCCACTTGGTCGGCACACTGGAATTGCTATCAGCAAGCGAACAACAGCGCGTGATCGGTTTTGTCATCAACCGTTTCCGGGGCGATATTGCGTTGTTAAAACCCGGCTTGGATTGGCTGGAACAGCGTACCGGCAAGCCGGTGCTGGCCGTGCTACCGTATCTGCAAGATCTTTATCTGGAAGCCGAAGATGCTTTATCCACTCGGCATGCCCAACAAGGCCAAACCGGCGCGTTTCATATCGTCGTGCCGCATTTGCCCAGCTTCAGCAATCATACCGACTTCGATCCATTGCAATTGCACCCCGGCGTTCAGGTCAGCTTTGCGAAAAGTCCGGACCAAGTTGCCGGCGCAGACTTGATTGTGCTGCCCGGCAGTAAATCGGTGCGTAGCGATTTAGCGCGTCTTAGAGAGCAAGGCTGGGACAAATTTATTGCTCGCCATTTGCGTTACGGCGGCAAACTGCTGGGGATTTGCGGCGGCTTTCAGATGCTGGGCAAAAGCATAGACGACCCACTCGGACTTGAAGGTCCGGCCGGTAGTGCTGCCGGTCTGGATTTGTTGGATATGCAGACGGTTTTGCAAGCGGAAAAATGCTTGAAACAAACTTCCGGCACGTTTTATGGGCAAGCGACACAGGTGGCGGGCTACGAGATTCATATGGGTGTCAGTAGTGGTCCGGCGCTGGCAAAACCCTTATTTTCGCTAGCGGATGGTCACGATGGCGCCGTTTCGGCAGACGGGCAGGTAGCGGGCAGTTATCTGCACGGTTTATTCGATTTGCCCGCCGCCTGCGATGCGCTGTTGCATTGGGCAGGCTATCGGCAAGCGCAAGCCCTGGATTTCAACGCAGTGCGCGAAGCCGGCATCGAGCGTCTGGCTGATTGTCTGGCAACACATTGCAATTTCACCTTGCTGGAAGCGTTAGCGGCATCTACCCGACAAGCTTGCTGACGCTCAGCCATTGCGGCGAATGGCTGAAATATGTGCCATTTCCGACAGCGGTTTTTTTGCATAACCCCCTTTGTTTGATTAAGGCTGTTGCCGTTTTAACTGGGCAACCAAATAAAAGCGCAGGCCAAAGCGGCAATAACCCCTAGTCGCCATCCGGCTCGACAATGCGTATCGGCCGATCCCCAATCTTTATCCCGGTGACCTCATCCACAAGCACCGGTCTGATTTCCGCCCCCGTTTCGGCATCCAAGATGCGCACCAGTTGGCCCTCGCCACGATATTGACGTCCCCAGGCACCCATCGTGAACAGCACCGGCAGAAAATCGCGGCCTGCGGCAGTCAACACATACTCCTCGCGCGGCGGGCGCTCCGAATAAAGTCTTTTTTCCAACAATCCTTCTTCCGTTAGCGTCGTCAATCTTCGGGTCAGGATCGCGGGTCCGATACCCAGATTTTTCCGAAACTGGTCAAAGCGGGTGAGGCCGAAATGGGCGTCCCGCAGAATCAAAAGACTCCATGCGTCGCCCAGAAAAGCCAAGCAGCGCGCGATTGGACAAGGGTCATCACAAATATTTTTATCGTTCATACAATTTTGGTAGTGACTTGATTTCAAATTGGTAGTAACATGACTACCGAAATGATAGTAACACTTAGATGATAGACAATCCACCCCGCAAGGAGATTTGAGTTATGAGTATTAAGCAAAATATTAGTGTCGCGCTGGTTACCGGCGCATCGTCGGGCATCGGCGAAGCAACCGCTCTGCGACTGACCGCGGCTGGCTACAAGGTCTATGGAACCAGCAGACGGGGCGCCGTCCAAACGGGTCAACGTTCTTTTCAGATGCTGTCTCTCGACGTGACTAGCGATGCCTCCGTCGAAGCCGCCGTTAGCGAGGTGATACAACGGGAAGGCCGCATTGACCTGCTTGTGAACAACGCAGGCTTCGGGGTTGCGCCTGCTGGCGCGGAAGAAAGTTCGATCGAACAGTCCCAGTCGGTTTTCGATACGAACTTTTTCGGTATCGTCCGCATGACTCGCGCCGTTACACCCCATATGCGGCGCCAAGGCAGCGGTCGTATCATCAACATCGGCTCCGTGCTTGGCGTATTGCCGATGCCGTATATGGCCATTTATGCCGCGAGTAAGCACGCGATCGAAGGCTATTCGGAATCGCTAGACCACGAGTTGCGTACCAGAGGCATCCGAGTCTCCGTCATCGAGCCCGCATACACAAAAACGAAGTTTGACGCGAACCTACTGGCGCCCGATTCGCAGCTTGAGGAGTATCACGAAACCCGCGCGGCCTTGGACAAGGTGCTGGAGGAAGTGATGGCGATTGCCGACGAGCCGAAAGTCGTGGCCGATGTTGTGCTGAAAGCAGCCAGAGCGGCTCGCCCGAAGCTCCGATATACCGCCGGCGGTCTCGCTAAGCGCTTGAGCTTACTGCGCAGATTTGCGCCTGCTCGCATGGTGGACGCAGGGCTCCGAAAAGATCTGCGGCTCGACGCAATAAAAAAACCACAACTGTCATGAAGGCGTTTGTCGTCCAGCGTTATGGAAACAAAGTCGCATGACGGATAAGCGAAATATCCGAGCCCAAACTGGTCAATATCGAAGTACTGGTCCAGGTGCATGCCGTCGACGAACGTCCCCTAGCCTGCGCCACGACTGCTTCCGCTCTATGCGAATCAACAACGATTTAGCCTGAACTTAGCAACAAGGAATTTTTTGTGAATAGCACCTTAACTATGAAAGCACTGACTTTCAAACGCTACGGCAAGTCGCCCGAGATCGGTTTTTCCGACATTTCTCGTCCCACACCGAAGGCTGACGAACTGCTGGTAAAAGTCCACGCCGCGGGCCTGAACCCGATCGACAACATGATTCCAACGGGGATGTTCAAACCGGTCCTGCATTTCCAGTTGCCGGCTACGCTGGGTAGCGATCTTGCCGGGGTGGTGGTTGAGGTCGGCAGCCGCGTAACGCGCTTTAAGCCCGGCGATGCCGTCTTCGCCAGTATCTTCGATCTTGGCAAAGGATCGCTTGCCGAATTCGCGGTGGTGCCGGAGAGCGCCGCCGCGCTGAAGGAACGCGCCAATCTTCGGGCCGGCCAAAAGATTTTCATCCCGGCGGGATCGGGCGGGATCGGCACGTTTGCGATCCAGTTGGCAAAGCACCTTGGCGCCACGGTGGGAACCACCACCAGCACCGGCAACGTTGAACTGGTGCGCAGCCTGGGTGCGGACGAAGTTGTCGATTACAAGAAGCAAGATTTCGAGAAAGTGCTGGGCGGCTACGATGCGGTGCTTGGCACGCTCAAAGGGGCCGAGCTCGAGAAATCGGTCGGCATCCTCAAGCCGGGAAGCAAGATCGTCTCTCTGATCGGGCCGCTGGATGCGGCGTTCGCGGATGCCAAGCGCTTGAATTTTTTCCTCAGGTTAGTATTCGGGCTGATGAGCCGCAAGATCATGAGGCTTGCCAGAAAACGGGCAGTCACTTACTCATTTCTGTTCGTGCGTCCCGATGGCGATCAACTCGGCGAAATCGGCAAACTCCTCGAAGCCGAGCGTATCAAGCCTGTGATCGACAAGGTGTTTCCGTTCGAGAAAGCCAAAGATGCGCTTGCCTACCTCGCCCAGGGACGTTCGAAGGGGAAAGTCGTCGTCAAGATGCTGTGAACAAAAGACAACCCAAGCTCCACATTTTTCAAACACTTCCAAAGGTAAAAAACCATGACTTCATCAAAAAAAATCGCTGTTGTAACAGGTGCTTCTTCCGGCATCGGATCAGTTTACGCCGATCGTCTAGCTCAGCGCGGATACGACCTTTTGCTGGTCGCCCGGCGCGGCGACCGCTTGCAAAATCTCGCGGCCAAACTAGAGCGGGCTTATGGCATCAAGGCCGAAACGCGGATGGCTAATCTTGAGAACGAAACAGATCTCGCGGGTCTTGAAGCCGTTCTCGCTGCCGATCCCGCCATCAGTCTATTGGTCAACAATGCCGGCATTGCCAGACTCAGCCCGGTGGCTGAAGCGCCAGTGAAAGACTCCTTGTCGCAGATCGCGTTGAATATCACGGCGCTGACGCGATTGACGCATGCCGTGCTGCCTGCGTTCAAGGCGCGCAACGAAGGTGTCATTATCAATATCGCCTCGGTATTGGCTGTTCATACGTTTCCGGTGAGCTCGGTATACAGCGGCACAAAAGCGTTCGTGCTCAATTTCAGTCGCGGGCTACAGCAAGAACTGGCAAATACTGGGATTAGAGTGCAAGTGGTGTTGCCTTCCGCCACAGCCACCGAACTTTGGGATACCGCCGGGATGCCACTGACCGCGTTTCCAGAAGAAGCGGTGATGACTACCGAGCATCTTGTCGATGCCGCGCTGGCTGGTTTCGACCAAGGCGAGCTGGTCACCTGGCCCTCCCTGGCTGACGCCGGGCACTGGGACCGATACGACGCTCAACGGACAGAACTCTTCGCGGCGACGCAAACCGGCCAGTCCGCGCCACGTCTAGCGACGCCGTCCTGATTGTTTTCCATGTGAATAACATGCGCCGTTTTTTGATAACGCCACAGACCACTATAAATCGCATCTGGAAAGGCACGGGGCTGGTTGGCGTATGACAGACATTCTTCACAGATACAGGTAGGCTGAGCAACGAGTCGTTAGTCGCGCGGATTACCAAACAATCCGCGCCTAGCGGCGAGTTTCTATATCGCCATTAAACTTCATTAATTTATTACCAGGCGATTTTTAAAAATTTAGCATGCACCGTTGTTTCATGACAATTTTTACTCAAACTCCAGCGAACAAAGAATGAATGCAGAATTTTTATTGGGCGCCATAATGTAGCGTTTGATTTATATTGATTAAAAATGTCAAATAAAACTCAGGATAAAATTTTAGCCGCTACGACTCATCTTTTTAATGAGCAAGGCATTCGCGCAACCGGAATAGATGGTATTTTGAAAGAAGCTGGAGTGTCTAAAATGAGTCTTTATAAATATTTTTCATCGAAAAATGACTTAATCGTTGCCTATCTTCTGCGTCAGGAAGCATTATTCATGTCCCGATACGAAAACATAGCCGTCGAAATGATTGATCCGAAAAATAAGTTATTGGCGATGCTGGATGTTTATAATGATTTAATTCAAAGTGGAGAGTTCAAAGGCAGTCCGTTTTTGAATGCGCTTTCAGAATTTCCAATTAAGGACGATCCTGTGCATCAAGCGGCGATCAGGATAATTCATAATTTTTGGACGCATATACTAAACCTCGCCAATCAATGCGGGGTAAGTCAGCCAAAAAAATTAGCATCACAAATTGCCATGTTAATGCATGGCTCAATACTATTTTCTCAAACGAGCTGCAATTCAGATTATATAGCTAACGCCAAAGAACTAGTTTATTCCCATCTGGATTGCCTTGCTACGAATCAGCCATAACTTGAGATCCAAGCCGTGATCAAGACTCTGCCTATTCCAGGCTAAGGAACAGCGCTTCCATAGGCAAAACGCCGCATTCTACCTATGGAAAACAAAAGACATGAATAATTCAAATGCGGAATTAATCCACGCCCAAAAAATCCGATTTCCCTAATTCAACCCCGTTGTGGCGAAGTATCGCGTAGCTCATCGTGATGTGGAAATAAAAATTTGGCAAGACAAAATCTAACAAGTATGGAAGACCGACAAAGTTTTTCTCGGTGCCGCCAATCTTGAAATTAATAGCAAGGTTCTCATTGCCATTTATTTGCGCCGGGGTTACATCTTGGATAAAAGCGATGGTTTTGGATATACGAGCCTGCAAATCGGCAAATGTGGTTTCATTGTCTTCGTAGCATGGAATCTCTAATCCCGCCAGGCGCGCGGCACAGCCTTTAACCATATCTGTTGCAATTTGCACTTGTTTGCTGAGCGGAAACATATCGGGGGCCAAACGGTAATTTATAAAGACCGATTGATCAATGTTTTTCGCTTCGGAATGGATTGCTGCTTTATCTAGTATTTTTGATAAATTGCCCAGCATTTTGATAAAAACTAATATTGACGCTTGATACATGTCGATTGACATAATAACCCCCTATTTTTAAAAACATTTAATCAGATTAATGAAACGCAGAAGCATTGACCGCTTATTACGCATACTGCGCAATGCCATTCCCAAACGACCAATTTTCCTTTTTGACTTCAACTAGACTTATTAAGACATCTTCTCTGCGTATATCTAGCTGATTATGCAGGGTATCGGCTATGTTTTTATAAAGTGATTTCTTTAAATCGACACCTCTGCCTTCATTCAAGGTTATTTGGATAAAGATGACGCCATCGCTTCGATGTATACCAAGATAATTGGAATCATAAATTAAAGAATTATTATCATGCTCGGTAATAACCTGAAAACAATCTTTTTCGGGTACGCTGATGGTATGCACCATTTCCTGGTGAACGATTTTGCCAATCTTTCTCCCGAACTCTTTACTTTCTTGTTTCATTAACGATATTCGAACTAAAGGCATGTTATTCCTCCAAAATTAAGTTAAAACCGAACAGTTTGCGGTTCTCTGATAAAAAGAACGATGCCGGTTGCGACAAAAGCGAATAGGCCTGACGCCACAAAAGCCAGGTGGTAGTCACCCATCAGACTATGGACGTACCCGGCGCTGTAGGCGGCAATGGCCGCGCCGATTTGATGAGCGAAGCAAATCCAGCCGAACACCACACCAACGTTTTGTTTTCCGAACAAATCGGCGGTCAAGGCCGAGGTTGCCGGAATCGTGGACAACCAATTCATGCCGTAAATAATCGAGAAAATCATTAATTGTCCGGTGCTATCGATGCTGGGCAGTACTATCAGCGTCGCGCCTCTGACGACGTAATAAAACGCCAGCGGCCAACGCTTGCCGTACCGGTCGCATAACCAACCGGATAAAATGGTGCCGAACACATCGGCCGCGCCCATGACGCCTAAGGACATGGCCATGGTCATTTCGGTGAAGCCGTGTTCGATGCCGTGCGGAATCAAATGCGTCTGAAAAAGCCCGGAGGTGGTTAAACCACAAATGCCAAAACTCGAAGCCAACAACCAGAATTGCGGACTGCTCATGGCCGAGCGCATGGGATTTTGATCAGGCTTAAGCACTGCTCCATGAACGCCATGGTCGCCATAGGCCGACAGGCCTTTTGATTCGGGATCGTCTCTTAAAAATTTCAGCACCAACGGTAGAGCCACCAGGCCTAAGCCTACGGCGATAAACAGCGTCGCCGCACGCCAGCCTTCATGCACATTGATCTGCATTAACACTGGGGTGAACACCAACTGACCGGAGGAGAAGGCTGCCCCCAATATGCCTAATGCCAGCCCCCGGTGTTTATGAAACCAACGATTGATCAACGTCGAGCCCATAATCATGGACGTGCCGCCCGACCCTGCGCCTATCAGCAATCCCCAAAGCAAATACAGCTGCCAGGATTCCTGCATAAAAACGCTGCCACCGGCACCTGCCACCGACAAAATCAAGGTAATAACGCTGATCCGTTTAGCGCCGTAGACATCCATCAACCGGCCTAGAAAGGGGCCGGCAAGGCCAAATAACAGCAAATTTAGTGAGATGGCGCCGCTAATGGTTTCCCGGTTCCAGGCAAACTCCTGTTCCAGGGACAGCATGATGATCCCTGGAACGGAGCGCAGTGCCGATGCCATAAACAAGCATAAAAACGTCACCGCGAGTACGATCCAGGCATAATGAACTGAATCAGTTTGACTCTTTGGCATGGCGACATCGGACTTGGACTGAAACATGGTCTTTTGGGTTTATTTGAAAACAGACCTATTCAGCGTCTTCGATTTTTTCCATGAGTTCGATCAGTCGAGTCACGCCTTGCAGCAGGATGCCGCCGACGCCCAAGGCAAACCAAACCCCGATCACAAAGCCCCAATGAATCGGCGCGGCGAAGAATTCCTCTCTAAACCAGAAGGTATGTCCCCATTCGTTGAAGCCGACGCTGACCAAGATCATGAACGGCCCGAACACCGCCAGGGTCAAAGGCAAGGAGATGCCTTTGGCGTACAAGGGCAAGCGGGTTCTAGCATACAACCAGGCGCAGCCGCCCAGGATCACGTACAGCGGGAAGTTGAAGTAAAACTCGATGATGTGATTAGCGGTAAACGGCGTATCGCGGATCGCCACCTGATGCCAGGAATTGTCCTGTTCGGCAAAATAACTGCCCGCCCAGTACACCGCAAAGGTGTAAATGCTGATCCACATCGTCAAGGTGAAATAGCGGCGGATTTCTTCCTTGGGTGCCAGTTGCTCCAGATTCCGGTCGCGTGTGGTCCATAAGTAACCCCAAAAGCCGCTGGCGACGGCAGCGATCACCACCAGTTCGATATAAAACAGCCGCATCCAGTATTGTTCGAACGCCGGCTCCGAGGAATCCAAACCGTGTGCTATGGCAAAAGCACCCTGATACAGGCGTAAACTGATGTACATAACGGTTAAAAAGCCAAAGCCTTTTAAATATTTGGGTAAGTCGGTCAAATACCAAGGCAATGATTTCGGGTTTTCGGTGCTTAAGCGCACGTGTTCTGTCGTGGTAGCCATGATGTGTGCTCCTGAATTAATTGAATTTGGGAATGACGGCGGCGGAAATGCTGGAGATATAGCGTTTACCCATCACGTCGTCGTAAAGAAACAGCAGGCCACCCAGCCGGCTGTCCGCATCTTTGATCAGCCCATCCAGTTTTTCCGATTCCCAGGCCGCATCGCGCACTTCAACCGTGACGGTGCGCTGTTCGCCGGGCGCGATGGGCGCGTTGTCACTCAGGCTCATACCGTTATTACTGACGTCATCCTTGCCGGGTTTGCTGTTGACATTCGCTAAGTCAGCGTTTATGAAATGCACGTTGGAACTGGAAAATTCGCCGATCCTAACCGCGCCTTGGCTGCGATTGTCGATACTGAACTGCAACAGCATCGCGCGTTGCGCCACGTTGTATTCGGCTTTTAGGGTGTCGACATTGACCAGTCCGGCATTGACTTGCGCCGGCAGAGGCAAAATCCTATCCAAGCCCGCTTGTAATGGGATGGCGTCCGGGTACTGGTTGGCGGTAACGGCATTCAGCGCCAATACCAATACCGGCACGCCCACTAACACGGCCTTGGCGATGGTTTTGTCCTGATCGGTGATCAACTCATGCTCCAAACCGGCATCCAGCATGCGGTAGCGGCTGATGAACAACGGCCGACGCACCCACCACAACAACCAGGCAGCCGCCAACGCGCCCCAGAACAGATGCCAGAACACGCCATTGGCAAAGCCGAAGCTTTCCATGTCGATCATTTCACCGTTGATGGTTTGAATGGTATTGCTAAAGTCCGCGGGATCGCCGCCAATGTCCAGCCACACCCCAGGCCCCATCACCTGACCGGCGTCTTTTAAATTAAAAAACGGATGGATGTGATAATGGCCCGGCAAGCGGCCTTTCATGACCACCTTGAACTCGTAATCGCCGCCCGGCTCCAGCGATACCGAGTTAGTCCAGGGCTTACCGTTCAGGTAGCGTTCGGTACGAATCAGCACCGGTCCTGGGGTGGAGATATTCAAGAAGCTGGCTTCCGGTTTCGGCACACTGATCGGCCAATCTTCGGCAACATGAAACTTGCCGCTGACGCTGACTTCATCGTTGACGTTGAATGTTTGCGTGGACCATTGCACGTCGTACCACTGGATGGTCCGCATCCTGATGAATGGCTCCAGGGCTTTTTCGCCATGGGCCTGCGCGGTGGGTACGGCAAATATCGACAATACGTTGATGCAAAGCACTGCCAACAGCCAAGGTTTAAAAAGTAATTTCATGACTGTGCTCCTTAAATGCTTTTCAGATAACGGGTATCAGCGAACAATTTGCCGATTTTCCACCACAGCGGATACATCAACGAGCACAACAACGCTGAACAAAATGCTGACAATGGCGTGGCGTACTGGCCATAGGTGCGCAAGGTGCCGCGTTCGATGATGCGCAGGTATTCGGGCATGCCGGTGCGTATGTATTGGAAGCCAAACACGTCGGCCACCGAAAGCTGGCTATTGTGATAATCGACCGCTTGATGGAACATACCGAAAATCGGCCAGTTGGTGGGGTAAAACAACAAGGCAAATGCAGCTCCACCAAAAATGGAGGTGATGGTCAGGCTATTGGTCAGCATCAACAAGGTGTCCAATACCAAGGCACCCGGCACCATGGTCGCTGGCAGCACCATGTTGATGGGGAAGAAGTTCCAGTAGTGGTAGGCAAACACACGGGTGACCCAGGTGCCGAGCAATAAGGCCGCGACGCACAGCGTGGCGCCCAAGGGCAGGCGGAATTTATCCCACAACACCGCCTGTACGGCGGCTGGAAAGGTAATACCGATCAACGGCGTCACCAAAGGCCACCATTGCCGATCTTTCCAATCGACCCAGAAGTCCCAGTCGCCGACGGTCAGGGCAAAATGTAGATGGAACGAGCCGATGAATAAGAATAGGGCCAGCACCAGGATCAGATAATCGTAAGCCCTGGCTAACCGGGCTTTTTCGCCCCGATAAGGTTTGAATGTTGAAATTGGAATTTGTGCAGACATGGTAAGAATCCCCCGATATAGGTTTCAGTAAACGGCAATCGCCATTGAGTTTTGGGCGCGCCGCCAACCGAAAAGCTACCCTTGGGGGGAGTTAAACCTTCTAGGCTTGGACGACGCGCTCGGGGTATAAGGTAGGGAGAAACGGCTTGGCTGTGAAATGGTGAAATTTCATCCGCTACCATCAAGACTGTTCATACCGGCCAGCAGCGATTTTGATTAGTATGCAGCCGATTTTTTTGAGGAACTCAGGATGGCTAACCTACGCACTTTCGACTTAAACCTGTTACTGGCGTTCGATGTTTTGATGCGGGAGCGCAATGTCACTCGCGCGGCGGAATGCATGTTCGTTACGCAGTCGGCGATGAGTCATACCTTGCATCGCTTACGCCAGCAACTGAACGATCCGGTCTTGGTTAAATCGCCCGCCGGTATGCAGCCGACCGCGCTGGCGCTGGCCTTGGTGGAACCGGTACGCAGTCTGTTACAGGAAATGGAACGCTTGCTTGAAGCACCTCAAGCCTTCGATCCGGCCTCCAGTCAGCGCCGCTTCACCATCGCCGCGACCGATTACATGGAGTTTTTGATCTTGCCCGAGTTGTCGCAATTGATTGAGCAAACCGCGCCGGGCGTGGATATTCATGTCAAACGCACGGAATCTGCTTTTCCGTTGGCGCAGCTGGAAAACGGTAGTCTGGATGTGGTGTTGGGCTTTGCCTCGGTACTGAATCCACCGGCGCATTTGTACTGCGAACATTTATTCATGGATCGCATGGCTTGCGTGGTCAGGCGGGATCATCCCAGCATTCAAGCCGCGCCATCGCTGGAGGACTATTTGGCGGCGACGCACATGCTGATCTCCCGAACCGGCGATAAATTAGGCGTGATAGACGAGAAGCTCGCCGAGTTGAATTTAGAGCGACGGATTAATTTCATCGTGCCGCATTTTCTATCGGCACCGTTGATCGTGACCCAGACCCATATGATTTTGTCTTTGCCTTATCGCTTGGCCATCGCCTTTCAGAAACTGGTGCCGCTGCAAGTATTGCCGGTGCCGGTAAGTTTGCCGGACTACGATTTGGCGATGATTTGGCACCCGTTATGGGAAAAAGACCCGGCCCATGGTTGGTTGCGCGAACAAATCAACGCCATAGGCCGGAAAATTGCCGAGAGTGAAATTCGGCTTTAACGTCCCGGCAGGCCTGCGGCCAAGGCTTTGACCTTTAACAGGAAGTAAGGCGGTTTGGATTGATTATCGCCGCCGTTCAGTGTGGCCGAGCGATGCAAGCGATTCACTACCGCATAGAGTTGGCCGTTAGCGCCAAAACTGAAGGAATCGACCCATGACAGCCGCGGACATTGCGCCAATTGCCGGTATTGTCGGTTAGGCGCGATCACGCCAATCGCGTTATTGGCTAAATCCCCCAGATAAATATTGTTGTTTTCATCAATGCTGATGCCATCCGAAATCGGTTTGTCGCTGTAGCGTTCAACATGCTGAGCAAGTTCTTGCGGCGTTAAGGCCTCGTTGATCAAGTCGGTAGCTTTGATCCGGTAAAGGCTAAGGCCGTGCATCGGCCCGAAATAGACCCACTCATTGGCTAAATCCTCGGTAATCGGATTCACGCCAATATGCGGTTTCACCAATTCGCCGGACGGCGTTTTCACCTGAATCGGCACATTATCGATGACTAAATCGACGTTTTCCGGCACCACACTTTTATGTCCTTCCAGCACCCGCCGCGCCGCGCCGGTGGACAAGTTGACCACGATCAAGCCGGCATTCGCGCCACCTGCCGGATCGCTGATGAAGGCATGATTGTGTTTGATGTCCAACGCAAAATCATTGACGAACGCATCTTTCGGCGCAATCGGCGCCGGCAGATAAATCAAACGCTGGAGCTTGTTGGTTTTGGTATTCCAGCCGACCAGTTTGGGCGTCACCCCGCTACGCATGCCGTTGTCCAGCATCCAGACGATACCGTTGCTATCGGAGCGGATACCCAGCACCGAGTCGAGTTTGATCGGCGCAGTTGAATCGGCCGCCGACATTTCCTTATTCGGAAAAGGTAGCAAGGCTTGATCCTTGTATTCCACCACCGTGTATTGCGGCTGATAAAACTGATGCTGGCTCATGATGATCCGGCCGTTGGCGGTCGCCGTGACATTGCCGGGCCCGGTATCGAGGTTGGCGAATACATCAAAATGAGAGTTGCCATCCGCCAAAGCCTCAAAGGCTGCAAACACCATGGCGGTGCAAAATAGGATTCCACGGTTCATTATTATCTCCAGTAAGTTGTTGGGTTAGGCAACACCATACTGGATCGTTAGAGCCCTGTTAAATGACATCCATTCATCACGAACCATTCAGTACATTGATGATGATTGGCGTATTCAATTTTGGAAACACAGCGACAGCGAGGTGAAGACTTTTAGTCCTAGATCGCCGCAGCGCCAAGTCGAGGGAGAATCTAAGCTAAACCCCTGGTTAGAGCGGAATAATGTGACACGGGTGCCGTTCGAGCTGAGCCCGTCGAAGCCCAGGCTGGCGCCCCCTTCGATAGACTCAAGGCGAATGGTATTTAGGGGGCGAGTTAATAATAACTCCCAGAAAAACGCCGTATTTGAATTTCTCCATTACATTTCAACATCCAATACATTCAAAACATCCGGCCTTTGTTGCACGAACACTTCTGGTCGCTGAAGTATTCGATGCCAATTGCGGCGAGTCATTTGTTCAATCCAGTCCAACACATCATCAAACTCGTCATCGCTCCATGATTCGATAATCGCCAGGGTGACGGGAGGCGCGTATAAAAATTCGAGCGCACTTTTCATATTTGCGTAACGTAAATTCATGGTATTTCTCCTATGGCTTTATGCTTGGCAGTGAATGACAGTAAGGATCTTTAATGTTTCTGCCATTTGGCTTTGTTTATAAAACTTCCAATAAGGTTCCGCCAATGATTAGCAATGCCCGCATTTAAGTCTGCACGACACGTTGCCTAGCGGTCGACCTATACTCTTAAACCCGCGCCGGTGTTGCTTGATTCAAGTTACTGGCCAATGATGCGGAACCAAATAAGAGTGTGGATAGGATAAATTGACCGGAGACGAAGCTGAGCACGCCGGTGACAAAAAACAAGCCAATCATCACGTCTCTATATTTGTTTTTTGAAATATTCATGGGGTCCACCTTGACTATGTTTAGTCGCTTTGTAAGTACGACTTCACTATATACCTGCCAAAAATATTTACAATCAGGCATTTTATTCATGATTTGTTTCCTTAATGGAAACAAATTACCCGGAACTTTTGTAATCTGTAGCGCAAAATAGCTACCGTCATTCAAATTCGCGGAATTGTGTGGGTGGTCGGAAGGGTTAGCGGCTTGTTTGACGTGGGATTTTTGACCTTAGCGTGGCTGGGTTTGCGTTCCCAATTTGCCGAAGCTCAAGATTGCCAGCTGATTAGGTTATCAACGGATAAGAATAATTTTTCGGCGCGACGGTTCCGCGGGCGGGATTTGAGATTTCGGGGATGATGCCAATGCGGTCAGTGTTATAGGTGTCGCTAGCGCGACGGCTGGTTTTAATGTCGGGTCTCGGCCCGACGGCCGAGTAACTTTTCTTTGTTTGGCCAAAGAAAAGTCACCAAAAGAAAGGCCACCCGGATACCGCTTAGCTCACTCGGCACATCCCAGTGCCTCGCCCTTCGGGTGCGATGCATGCAAATCGGCTATCCTGCCGATTTGTCCTGCGATCCAAAGCTTTTATCGAGGGTCGGCAGAAGGGGCTTCCCAGCCCCTCTGCCGACGTGCGGCATCCCTGCCGCACCCCTTCGGGCAATTCTCGCCAAAAGCTCCGGTGCTCGGCGCGGCATACGGGAGAAAACCCTCGCGCGATTTGCAAGTTTTGAGTTTGCAAAAATATAGCCTTACTGGAGTAGATACTGTTATCCAAGTCAAGCCAGATGAATAGCCGAGTCGAAGGGTTTTGCGGATTTCAAGACACCGAATGCCACATGAATCAATTTACGCATCATGGCACCGATAATCAGCTTATTGGGTTTACCAGCACCGGCTAATCGTCCACGGAATTGTTTACCCCAGGCTGTTTTATAAAGCGTCACCATGGCCGGCATATAGAGCGCTTTGCGCAGGAAGGCATGGCCTATTTTGGAGAGCCTGGGCTTGCCCTTGAGGCTGCTGCCCGATTCGTATTGCCTAGGATCGAGTCCGGCAAAGGCTGCGGCTTGTCGGCTATTGGCGAAGCGCGAGGTATCGGCGTAGAACGCGAGGATGATGGCGCTGGTGCGCTCGCCAATGCCGGGAATGCTATCGAGCAGTTCGCGCTGTTGCTTGAGATCGGGATGGCGATCAATGTGATCGTTGATGGCGTCGATCAATTGTTGGATCGCAGTATCCAGCCAATTCAGATGCTGTTGAATGTCCTCACGCACGGCCTCGCGCGCCACTAGCAAGCGGTTGTTTTCCTGGGTGCGCATGGTTTGTAAGGCGTCCAGCCGTAATACTAGTGCGCGCAGTGTGACTTCCGCCTCGCTACGGGGCTGCCAAGTAGGCGGTTGGCGCTCGGCGCAGAAATCGGCGATGAGTTTAGCATCGACCGTATCGGTTTTGCTGCGGGTGAGCCGTGAAGCGCCATAGGCCTTAATTTGTGCTGGATTGACGACGCTCACGGTGAAACCAGCGGTTGCCAGATGCTGAGCAACGTCTTCCCAATAAATGCCGGTCGCCTCCATGCAGACATGAGGCGATTCGGCCTTTTGAGCGGCCAACCACGTCAACAACGTCGCGAAGCCGTCGAGAGAATTGGGAATGACTTTGGCGCGAAACTTACCGCTGTGCAGACGCAATGCGCAATCCAACTTGGCTTTAGCAACATCGATACCGAGATAAAAATGGGACATGAAAACCTCAAATGATCTACCTTGTGAATGCAGGCTGCCGGAAACCGGGCCGAAGAGACTGTCCGATCGTTGATCGAGAGTGGGTCGCTGCTGCAAAGATCTACGCCGGGGATTTCGAAATCCAAGCTCCGATACGGCATCCAGCGACCCAAACCTGAGGTGCCCCTCAGGTGTGTTTTCATGGTTTATTATCCTTTGAAAAGCACGCTTGGATAATACAAGCTCCGATTAGCGATAGCGTAATCGGAGGAAGGTTGACTTCGAAATGCGCGAGTAGGCAAGCTAATCGCACTTACATTTTGAATGACAGCTCATTGGCCTTTTATTATCACCGCAAATTAAATCTTATCCGGAGACAATAGATCGGCTGGCAACCGTGAGATAAACCGCCATTCAGCACAGACTTGAAACTAAAATCGGCTTCGAAATAACGCTATGTTTAGCTGTATTAGCTCAGACCTGATCTGACAGTTACCGTTTTTGCGGGGTGTCTGTCAGATTAGATTTGGTTCAGATTTTTTTGAGCCCAAATCTGTTTTCCATCCAGCAAGGTATCCATCGGCGTTCTGCCGTTGCACATTTTGCCCTGATGAGTTCGGTCATTGTTGTAATAAACCAGCCATTCGTCCAGATCTTTTTGGAGTTCATCCAGGTCGCTATAGAGCTTTTTGCGGAACGTGACCTGATAGAACTCCTGCAAGATGGTCTTGTGGAAGCGTTCGCAAATCCCATTGGTTTGCGGCGACATGGCCTTGGTTTTGGTATGGTCGATGTCGTTGATCGCCAGGTATAGCTGATAATCATGCTGTTCGACCTTGCCACAATATTCGGTGCCGCGATCCGTCAGAATGCGTAGCACAGGTAATGCATTGGCTTCATAGAACGGCAATACTTTGTCATTCAGGATGTCCGCGGCAGTAATCGGCGTTTTGGTGGTGTACAGTTTGCAGTGAGCGACTTTGCTGTAGGTGTCCACGTAAGTCTGCTGGTAAATCCGCCCAACCCCTTTGAGGTTGCCAACGTAAAAGGTATCCTGCGAACCCAGGTAACCGGGATACCCACAGGGCACAAGTGGGCTGTTTCGATTTCGCCGCAGGCTTGATCATCCTGCTGCTTTTTCTCCAACGCCGCAATCTGCGCATCGCTCAGCATTAACCCTTCGGCGGCTACCTTGGCTTCCAGCGCTTTAAGCCTCTTTTTAAAGTTCTCCAGGTCATGCCGTAACCAGATAGAGCGAACGCCGCTGCCGGATACGAATACCCCTTGTTTACGCAGTTCATTACTGGTTCGATGCTGTCCATGCGCCGGATACTCAACCGCATAGGACTTCACCGCCCGTTCAATGCTTTCATCGACGCGATTCTTCAGATTCGGAGACCGGCGTTTTTTGTCGATTAAGGCATCAATGCCACCTTCGGCCACAAGCTCTTGATAACGATAAAATGTATCGCGCGAGACACCCATCACCTTGCAGGCTCTGGAGACGTTATTCAGTTCTTGGGCTAAATTTAACAGCCCCGCTTTGTGTTTAATGATCGGATTGTTTGTATGGATCATGAGAGTTACCTTTTGTGTTTTGTGTAAGGATTCGACACCCCTATCAAAACCGGTAACTCTCATCTTTTCAAGTCGATGTGTCAGATCAAGTCGTGACTAATACAGTTTAGCGCAGTTCCCTGGCGCGTTGAATTAGACGACTACTCAAAACCAATGGAGTCTGGCCCCCATTGGTTTCTACACACCGATTATTTTTCCTTTTGTACCTCGGCAGGCGCCTTGTTCTCCGCGGGCACTACCGCCTCAGTCGGCACTTGTGCCTCAGCTGCCTTTTTTGCCTCTCTCTGCCGCCTTTTTTGCCAGCGCGGCCTTCTGATCAGCAGCCTGTCTTGCAGCTACCGACCCGGTTTCTGCCGCAGCCAATAACATTACTGTGTCTGCCTGGGTTGGCACTGGAGTTAACAGTACTGATAGTGTGCAAAGACATACCACCAATCCTCTTTCTTTTGATTTAATACTCAACATAACGACCTCGCTGTAATAGTTATTCTAGGGGCTGTTGCCGTTTTACATGGGTAACCAAATAAAAGCGCAGGCCAAAGCGACAACGCCTTCAAAATTGCGTTTCAATTTGTCATATCGCGTCGCGATGGCTCTGAAATGTTTCAATCGCGCAAAGACATTTTCAACGAGGTGGCGATATTGGTAGAGGCACCAATCCATTCCGTCATTCCCGACGATTGAATTTTGTTTTCTAGGAATGATAGGGACACTCCCTTTCTCTCGAATTTGAATCCGTAGAGGTTCACTGTCATAGCCTTTGTCAGCGACCGTGTAGTCAGCCAAAGGCAGTTTAGCCACTAATTCCGGCGCTTCTTTGCAGTCATGGACTTCACCACCGGTGATTGAGAAATGAATAGGCAGCCCACAGGCATCAACGGCCATATGGATTTTCGTGGTGTTACCCGCAACGGATTTCCCAATCGCGGCATCCTGTTCATGAGCCGCACCGCTACTATGCTGATGCGCTTTCACGATACTGCCGTCAATAAAGGTCCATTCCAAATCCGGTGCCACAACCAGGCCTCGAAAGATGCCCATCAGTTTTTCTTGCAGTGACCACGCATTAAACCGTTTGTAGACTGCATTCCACTTACCAAACGTGGCAGGCAGGTCTCGCCAGGGGCAGCCGACTCGCATGCGATAAAAAATCCCTTCTACCGTTTGCCTGAGCGAAGGCTTGTCATAAATCCCCAGGCTTAACAGGATGGCTTTGAATTTATTCCAGTATGCATCCGTAAACATTTGTCGCGGCATAGCTCACTTGTCTTCTGATTGAAAAATCAATCAATGAGGCAGAGCCGTTCGATTTCAAGGCTATCGTTTCAAAATGGCAACAGCCCCTAGTAGATCCTTCCAACTGTCTGCTATTCCACCGTCACCGACTTGGCTAAGTTGCGCGGCTGATCGACGTCGGTGCCTTTCAGCACGGCGACGTGGTAGGACAGCAGTTGCAGCGGTATCGTGTAGACGATAGGCGAGATGATGTTGGCGACACTGGGCATTTTGACGATTTGCACGTTTTCGTCGCTGCTTTCCGCCAGCTCTTCATCCATGAATACGATCAACTGGCCGCCGCGGGCGCTGACTTCCTGAATATTTGATTTTAGTTTTTCCAGCAGGTTGTTGTTTGGCGCCACGGTCACGACAGGCATTTCCGCGTCGATCAAAGCCAGGGGACCGTGTTTCAACTCGCCGGCTGGGTAGGCTTCGGCGTGGATGTAGGAAATCTCCTTCAGCTTCAATGCCCCTTCCATCGCGATCGGGTAATGGGTACCACGACCGAGGAAGAGCGCGTTGTGCTTGTCGGCAAAGCGCTGCGACAGCAATTCGATAGCATTGTCGAGTTTCAGCACTTTTTCGATGTGGCCGGGTAAGCTGAATAACTCGGAGACGATTTCCTCTTCCGCTTCCTTGGTCAACGCAAAGCGGCGGCCGACCGCAATGATCAACATCAACAAGGCCACCAATTGGGTAGTGAAGGCTTTGGTCGAAGCCACACCAATCTCCGGGCCGGCGCGGGTCATCATGACCAGATCGGATTCGCGCACCAGCGAGCTTTCCGGTGCGTTGCAAATCACCAGCGAATGTTTGACGCCCAGGCGTTTGGCTTCCAATAGCGCCGCCAGGGTATCGGCAGTTTCCCCGGATTGGGAAATGGTGACGACCAGGGTATCCGGGGAAATAACCGGATTGCGATACCTGAATTCGCTAGCCACTTCTATGGAGCATGGCACCCGTGCCAGTTTCTCGAACCAGTAACGTGCCACCAAGCCGGAATGATAGCTAGTACCGCAAGCCAGAATCTGTACCGATTTGATTTGGTCGAATACTTCGGCGGCGTTATGGCCAAACGCATTGTCCTGCAAACGGTTGTCGATGAACCGGCCTTCCAGCGTTTCGGACACCGCCCAGGCTTGCTCGTAAATTTCCTTGAGCATGTAGTGGCGGTATTTGCCTTTGTCGACCGAATCGGCTTTTAATTGGCTTTCGACGATAGGGCGTTCAACGCGGTGATCGTTTTCATCATAAATCACCAGACTGTCGATTTTCAGTTCGGCAATATCGCCGTCTTCCAGGAAAATGAAACGCTGGGTAACCGGCAATAGGGCGGCGATGTCGGACGCTATGAAATATTCGCCGATACCGACGCCAATCACCAAGGGGCTGCCCTTACGGCAAGCGATCAAGATATCCGGGCAGTCGATGAATACCACGCCCAGTGCATACGCACCCCGCAAAGTGGCGACCGTGGCTTTTACCGCGCTTAATAGGCTGTCGGTGGTTTGCAGGTCTTCGGCTATTTTATGCACGATGACTTCGGTATCAGTTTCTGATGTGAATTCGAAGCCGTTCTGTTGCAAGGCCGTACGCAGATGATCGTGATTTTCGATAATACCATTGTGCACTACCGCCACTTTGTCGCAGCTAACATGGGGATGAGCGTTGCGGGTGCTGGGTTTGCCGTGGGTGGCCCAGCGGGTATGAGCGATACCGATAGTGCCTTCTATAGGATCGGCGGCGATTAAGGCTTCCAGCCCTTTAACTTTGCCTAACTCACGTTTTCGGAATATTTCGCCCTGACTTACCACGGCCAAACCGGCTGAGTCATAGCCGCGATATTCCAGGCGCTTCAGGCCTTCCAGCAAAATCGGCACGACATTACGCTGGGCAACGCCCGCGACTATCCCACACATACTATTTCTCCGACTGACTAGGAGCTAACGAGTGCGGAGAATTGTCGGGAACAATCTCCGCCAGTTTGACCGGACGCTGCCAGCTAGGCACGCTAAGCTGTTTACTCCGGCTAAGGGTTAATTGATTTTCCGGCGTATCCCGGGTAATGGTCGAACCGGCGCCGATTGTCGCGTTTTTTCCGACCGTTACCGGTGCCACCAATTGGGTATCGGAGCCGATAAACGCGCCGTCTTCGATGATGGTTTTAAATTTATTCACGCCGTCGTAATTGCACGTGATGGTGCCGGCGCCGATATTGACCTTGCTACCCACTTCGCTATCGCCAATATAGCTTAAATGGTTAATTTTGCTGCCGGTAGCGACAGTGGATTTTTTGATTTCTACGAAATTGCCGATATGCACATGATCGGCCAGCTCGGTTTGCGGCCGCAGCCGGGCGAACGGGCCTATGCGGCTGCCGGCGCCGACCGAGGCGTCCTCGATCACGCTGTTAGCCAGAATTTCGACATCGTTGGCGATGCTGGCGTTTTTAATCAGACAATTGGGACCGATTTTGACGTTTGAGCCGATGCGATTAACGCCTTCGAAAATCACGTTGATGTCCACATCAATATCCTGACCCAGTTCGGCAAAATTGCCTCTGACATCCACCCGAGCCGGATCGCGCAGTGTCACGCCTTTTTCCATCAGCGCTTGCGCCTGTTCCGCTTGATACACGCGCTCTAGATGCGCCAATTGGCTGCGATTATTTACACCCAGCACTTCATCCTGGCTACCGGCTTGAGTGGTTTCGACGGTAAGGCCATCTTCCACGGCCATTTCGATAATATCGGTTAAATAATATTCGTTTTGCGCGTTGTTATTGCTCAGCCTGGACAACCATTGCTTCAACTGGCTGCCTTTGCAGGCCAGGATACCGGTATTGCCTTCGCTGATTTGCAATTCCACTTCGTTGGCATCTTTTTGCTCGACTATTTTGACAACGGCATGATCTTTATCGCGGACTATGCGGCCGTAGCCGGTGGGGTCGTCCAGGTTAACCGTCAGCAATGCCAAGGACGTCAAGCTAACCTTGTGCAATAAGGTTTGGATGGTTTTGGCCTTTAATAAAGGTACATCGCCGTATAGAATCAATACGGTGTCCGGATCGTCGACGTGGTGAATGGCTTGCTGTACCGCGTGCCCGGTGCCTAGTTGCTGCTTTTGCTCTATCCAGGTAGCGTCCAAGCTACTCAAAGCTTGTTTGACAGTCTCGCCGCCGTGGCCGTAGATGATAAAAATCTGATTATTTTCCAGCGAAAGACTTGTTTCGTAGACATGCTGCAACAACGCTTTATTGGCGATTTCGTGCAGTACTTTAGGCCGCGACGAACGCATTCTGGTGCCTTGGCCGGCCGCCAAGATGATGGTTTTAATCGACATTGCTATTCCTTAAAACAAAAAAAGCCCGATAACGTTGCGTCATCGGGCTTATATTTTTACGCGATAAATGGTTTACGCACCACGTTTTCTTAATCTTTCCAAGGTTCTTAATTGGTTTACAGCTTGCGCCAATTCGGCTTGCGCAATCGCGTAATCGTATTTACCCGATTTATCGCTGAGCATTTCTTCCGCTCTGGCTTTGGCTTGTAACGCCGCCGCTTCGTCAATGTCTTTTGCTCTGATCGCGGTATCCGCCAAAACGGTCACCAAATGCGGCTGCACTTCCAGAAAGCCACCGGACACGTAAAACGCTTGATAGTCCTTATCGCTCAGCTTAACCCGAACTTCACCGGGCTTAAGCTTGGTGATTAACGGCGCATGGCGCGGCGCAATGCCTACATCACCCATTTCCGCCGGTGCAAAGACCATTTCAGCCAAGCCGGAAAAAATTTCCTGCTCCGCGCTGACGATGTCCACATGAATTGTCATTGCCATGTTAAAACTCTCCTATGAGGTGGTTTACATGCCTTTGGCTTTTTCAATGGCTTCGTCGATTGTGCCGACCATGTAGAAAGCTTGCTCGGGAAGACTGTCGTATTCGCCGCTGATAATGCCTTTGAAACCGGCAATGGTATCTTTCAGGGACACGTATTTACCTGGTGAACCGGTGAATACTTCGGCAACGAAGAACGGCTGCGACAAGAAGCGTTGGATTTTACGCGCTCTGGATACGGTCAGTTTGTCGTCTTCCGACAACTCGTCCATACCCAAGATGGCGATAATGTCGCGCAGTTCTTTATAGCGTTGCAAAATACCTTGTACCGAACGGGCTACTTCATAATGCTCTTGGCCGATAACCAATGGATCCAGCTGACGACTGCTGGAATCCAGCGGATCGATAGCCGGATAAATACCCAACTCGGCGATCTGCCGCGACAATACTACGGTCGCGTCCAAGTGAGCGAAGGTTGTAGCAGGCGACGGGTCGGTCAAGTCGTCCGCTGGTACGTATACCGCTTGGATAGAAGTGATGGAACCGGTTTTAGTCGAGGTAATCCGTTCCTGCAACACACCCATCTCTTCAGCCAGTGTAGGCTGATAACCTACCGCGGAAGGCATACGTCCAAGCAGCGCCGATACTTCGGTACCCGCCAAAGTGTAACGATAAATGTTGTCAACGAAGAACAGTACGTCACGACCTTCGTCGCGGAAAAACTCCGCCATGGTCAAACCGGTCAGCGCGACGCGCAAACGGTTGCCAGGTGGTTCGTTCATTTGCCCGTAAACCAGTGATACTTTGTCGATAACGTTGGAGTCGGTCATCTCGTGATAGAAGTCGTTACCTTCACGAGTCCGCTCACCGACGCCAGCAAATACCGAGAAACCGCTGTGCTCAATCGCGATGTTACGGATCAATTCCATCATGTTAACGGTCTTGCCCACGCCGGCGCCACCGAACAGACCGACTTTACCGCCTTTTGCGAACGGGCAAACCAAGTCGATAACTTTGATACCGGTTTCCAACAGTTCGTTAGCTGGCGCTTGTTCGTCGTAGGAAGGGGCGTCGCGGTGGATAGTCCACTTCTCTTTCTCACCGATAGGCCCTTTTTCATCGATAGCTTCGCCAAGGACATTCATGATGCGTCCCAGAGTTGCTTGACCGACCGGTACCTTGATCGCTTCGCCAGAGTTGCTGACTTCAACACCACGGCTCAAACCGTCGGTGGAACCCATCGCAATGGTCCGGACTACGCCGTCGCCCAATTGCTGCTGAACTTCCAAAACCAGACCGCCCTTAACATTTAACGCATCATATACTTTCGGCAGGTTATCGCGTGGAAACTCCACGTCTACGACCGCACCGATGATCTGAACGATTTTACCCAAACTCATTATGTCGTCCTCTTTTAAAATCTCTAAACTTGTCTTGATGCACTAAACAGCGGCAGCGCCGGCCACGATTTCGGAAATCTCTTGCGTAATTGCCGCCTGTCTGGCTTTGTTATAAACCAGTTGCAATTCTTTAATGATATTCCCGGCGTTATCGGATGCGCTTTTCATTGCCACCATTCGGGCAGCCTGCTCGCAGGCGTTGTTTTCCACTAAACCTTGGAAAACCGCGGATTCCACATATCGGATCAATAAACTGTCCAATACTTCTTTAGCATCAGGTTCGTATAAGTAATCCCAGCGACCTTTGGACTCTTCAGCCAAATCACCCACGGCAACCGGCAACAATTTTTGCACCACCGGTTTTTGTGTCATGGTGTTTACAAAGTCATTACTAATCAAAAACAACTCGTCAATTTCACCAGCGGCAAACGCATCCAGCATGATTTTGATCGTGCCGATAATTTCGCTCTGATGCGGTGTATCCCCCAATTTCGAGACTTGTCCTATCAGGTTAGCTTTGATCATGCTGAAAAAACCCGCCGCTTTGCTACCGATGGTGCAGACGTCTACTTCGATCTGGCGGCTTTGCCATTGCTGCATTTCGCCTAAAACTTTTCGAAACAAGTTGGCATTCAGACCACCGCACAAACCTCTATCGGAGCTCACTACGATGATGCCGATGCGCTTCACTTCGCGTTCGATCAAAAAAGGATGCTTGTATTCGGGATTGGCATAAGCCAGATGTTTGATTATCTGGCCTATCTTCTTCGCGTAAGGCCGGGTGGCCTGCATTCTGTCTTTGGTTTTACGCATCTTGCTCGCTGCCACCATTTCCATGGCCCGAGTAATCTTCTGAGTATTCTTAATACTCGCGATCTTGGTACGTATCTCTTTGCCAACAGCCATGTGCGGACCCTTTACCAGCTACCGGTCTTGACGAAACGTTCAATGGCACTGTGAATGCCTTTTTGAATCTCGTCGTTATAGTCGCCTTTCTCGTTGATTTTAGCCATCAAAGCAGATTCGTCGGCGTGCATGAAGTCCAGCAAAGCCGCTTCGAAATCGCGGACCTTTTTAACTTCCAGGCTGTCCAGGAATCCAGCATTTGCCGCGTACAAGGAAACACTCATGTCCGCAACCGACATCGGCGCGTATTGATTTTGTTTCATCAGCTCGGTAACCCGTTGGCCGCGTTCGATTTGCTTGCGTGTACTTTCGTCCAAATCGGAAGCGAACTGCGCAAAAGCCGCCAATTCGCGAAACTGCGCCAAATCCAGACGAATACCGCCGCCCAGCTTTTTGATGATCTTGGTTTGTGCCGCGCCGCCAACCCGAGATACTGACAGACCGGCGTTAACCGCAGGACGAATACCCGAATTGAACAGACCGGTTTCCAGGAAGATCTGGCCGTCGGTGATGGAGATTACGTTGGTCGGTACGAAAGCCGATACGTCGCCGCCTTGGGTTTCGATAATCGGCAATGCAGTTAATGAACCGGTTTTGCCTTTTACTTTTCCGTTGGTCAGTTTTTCGACTTCAACCGCGTTAATACGCGCAGCGCGTTCCAGCAAACGTGAGTGGATGTAAAACACGTCACCAGGGTAGGCTTCACGACCTGGCGGACGACGCAACAGCAAGGAAATTTGGCGATACGCCCAAGCTTGCTTGGTCAAATCGTCATAAATGATCAGCGCATCTTCACCAATGTCGCGGAAATATTCGCCCATTGAGCAACCGGTGTAGGGTGCAATAAATTGCAGCGCTGCCGATTCAGAAGCCGAAGCCACCACGATGATAGTGTGCTCCATCGCGCCGTGTTCTTCCAGTTTGCGAACCACGTTGGCAATAGAAGAACGCTTCTGACCGATAGCCACATAAATACATTTGATGCCGGTGCCTTTTTGATTGATGATCGCATCAATCGCAATGGCGGTTTTACCGGTTTGTCTGTCACCGATGATCAACTCACGTTGACCGCGACCAACGGGAATCATCGAGTCAATCGCTTTCAAACCAATTTGCACCGGTTGATCAACCGATTGTCTGGCGATAACGCCTGGAGCAATTTTTTCGATAGGCGAACTTAATTTAGTTTCGATGGCGCCTTTGCCGTCGATAGGGTTACCCAAGGCATCGACCACACGGCCCAACAATGCCTCACCCACCGGCACTTCTAAAATTCTACCGGTACATTTAACAGTATCGCCTTCGGTGATGTGTTGATAAGCACCGAGCATTACCACACCGACCGAGTCTCTTTCCAGGTTCAAAGCCATGCCGTAAGAGCCGCCAGGGAATTCCAGCATTTCGCCTTGCATTGCTTCCGACAGACCGTGAACCCGAACAATACCGTCGGTGACACTGACTACGGTGCCTTCGGTATGTGCCTCAACATGGGCGTCGAAGTTCTCGATCTTCTTTTTGATCAGATCACTTATTTCTGATGGATTTAATTGCATTTTATTTTCCCGCTCTAACTCTTAAAGTCTTTTAGCTAATTGATGAAGCTGGCCTTTGATAGAACCGTCGATGACTTTATCGCCCGCTTTAGCGAGGATGCCCCCAATTAACGATTTATCGACAGAAACGGATACATTGACCTTTTTATGCAAAAGCTTTTCCAGCATGGCGACATACTTGCCTTGCTCGGCTTTTGTCAGAGAATACGCGCTGTATAAATCCACATTGGCGTAGCCTTCATCGTCCGCTTTGTACTGCTCGAACATCACCGAAATTTGCGGCAGTAGGGGCAGCTTGTCATTTTCTATCAACACTTTCAGAAGATTCTTGGCTTCGTCATGTATTTGATCCTGGCAAATATCCAGAATCAGCTGTGCTGTATGCTGTTTGCCAACCCGAGGATTTTTGACAATGGCAGCCAATGCCTCATCCTGGATGACCAAAGACAAAAACGTCAACGAATCGGACCATTGTTTGGACGACCCCGTTTCCTTGGCACGCTTGAAAGCTGCTTCCGCGTAAGGTCTTGCTAATGTCGATAACTCAGCCATTGCTTAACCCAATTGATCCGCTGCTTTGCTGAGAATGTCTTGATGCTTGGCTTTGTCGATTTCTTCTTTCAAAATCTGTTCAGCGGCACGCAAAGCCAGTGAGGATACTTCCTTGCGCAAGCTCTCTTTGGCTTGCAGCATTTCCTGCTCTATCTGGGCTTTTGCTGCTTCAAGCAAACGCTCGCCTTCTTTTTTGGCTTGATCTTTCGACTCTTCAACCAGCTGATTGGCGCGTTTTTGCGCTGCACTGACGATTTCCGCCGATTGTTCTTTTGCTTCCTTCAGCAGGCTCTTGGCTTTTTTCTCGGCCAATTTAATCTCTTCCTGGCCCTTCTCGGCCGCGGCCAAACCTTCGGAAATTTTGGTTTTGCGCTCTTCCAGAGCGGCAATGATCGGTGGCCAGACATACTTCATGGTAAACCAAACCAGAAGTGTGAAAGTTATCATCTGCCCGATCAGAGTAGCATTGATGCTCATTGATGCTTTCCTCGTAATGCCGTTGTCATTCTATCGGTATGCGAATAAGGCTTAGCTTATTCAAATGAATCCGATAATTGCTAATTAACCTGCAACAGATTGAACGGCTGAAAGGAATGGGTTTGCGAAGGTCAACATCAGAGCCAGACCAACACCGATCATGGTTACCGCGTCAAGCAAACCGGCGATGATGAACATTTTGACCTGCAACATTGGAACCAACTCAGGTTGACGAGCAGCGCCTTCCAGGAATTTACCGCCCAACAGACCGAAGCCGATAGCAGTACCGATTGCGCCCAAGCCCAAAATGATGCCAACTGCGATAACGGTGAAGCCTTGTACGTTGGCAATTAATGATGCGAGTTCCATAGTGTCTCCTAAATATTGATATGAAAGTTGAAAATAAAACTATTAATGATCTTCGTGCGCCAAGCTCAAATACACAATGGTTAACACCATGAATATGAAGGCTTGCAGGGTAATAACCAGGATGTGAAATACCGCCCAAGGAAAACCCAGCAATGGCTGAACGATAGGCGGCAACAAGGCAATCAGGATAAATACCAACTCACCGGCATACAAGTTACCGAATAACCGCAGACCCAGCGAGATAGGTTTCGCCAATTCTTCAACTGTTTTCAGCAGCAGATTGAACGGCATCATTTTCGGGCCGAAAGGTGTGCAAGTCATTTCCTTGGCAAACCCCATCAAGCCTTTAACCTTAATGCTATAAAAGAAGATCAGGAAAAATACGCTGATAGACAAGGCAAAGGTACCGTTCAAATCGGTACTTGGCACCACACGCATGTATTCCATGCCCATCAAACTGCCTATCATCGGTAACAAATCCACCGGCAACATGTCCATGGCATTCCACATGAACACCCAGCAAAAAATCGTTAACGACAGCGGCGCAATTAAAGGACTACGGCCGTGAAAACTGTCCTTAACTTGCGTATCAACGAATTCGACCAAGGTCTCGGCAATATTTTGCGCCAACCCCGGCACGCCGGATGTCGCTCTTTCCGCCACCGTTTTGAAGAACAGAATGAACAATCCGCCTAAAAATGCAGAGAAAAACAAGGTATCCAGATGCAATGTCCAAAATCCCTCACCCACCGACAAGGGTGTTAAGTGATGGACTATATAACCGGTTGCGCCACCTTCAGTACTCATTTGTCCTCGCTAAAAAACTAATCACGCCACCAAAACAGCGCAAACCAAAAAACCGACAACACTGCGATGTAACCCACCATCAGCGTTAAGAAATCAACAGAGGGAATCTGTAAAACAATTGAAAACAGGGCTACCGTCAAAATTAACTTAACCGTTTCGCCTGCATAAAATGCATTAACGATACCCTGCGCGCCCAAATCCTTGGCCAGATAGATTTTGTAGGCAAAATACAGATTGGGCAGTAAAGCCACAAACCCTCCGAATAACGGAGACACTGCACTTTTCCAACCGCCTATCAATAAAAATCCCGACGCCACTAATGCAGCCATCAGGACCTGTCCAAAAACTACTTTTCTGACAGTAGAAAAATCATTTCTAGCTGTCATGTACTTCCCCTTTCGTCTTGAGCTGGGCGATTATATCCAGCCAGCACGTCTAAAGCAAGGTAAGCACGTTCAGCAAGAAGCAATCAGCGTCGCCACCTTGTTGATTTGGCAAGACTATCCCAACGAGCCCACTGTCCACACCTAGCCAATACAGACGCATTCCAAACGCTCAATCCCAACGCTTATAGCAATACGCATGCCATTTCGTAACATATTGATTTTCTGCAATGTTACCCAAAACGGCATTGTAGCAAATCCGACAAAGCACCGAACCATGACCGAAATACGACATTTGCCAGCCCCGAAGCACTCAATTGATTTTCTTTATGATGCCTTCCAGCTCTTCCAAACTGGTGTAAGTAAAAATCAATTTACCTTTGCCGCTGCTCTGATGATTGATTTCCACCTTGGCACCGGTTCGTTCGCTCAGATCGCGTTGCAAACGCAAGGTATCCGGATCTATTTTTTTTACTACCGCAGGCTTATCTTCATGCTGTTCGCGCACCAGCTTTTCTACCGCTCTGACGGTCAAGCCTTGTTTCACAGCTTTGTTGGCAATTTCCACTTGCTTGGCTTCGTCCAACCCCAGCAAGGCGCGGGCATGTCCCATTTCCAGCAAACCCTTGCCCAACATGCCTTTCACTTCGCCAGCCAGTTCCAGCAAGCGTAATAAGTTAGTGACCGTAGTGCGCGACTTGCCTACCGCAGTAGCGATCTGCTGATGGGTGAGTTCGAATTCGTCCTGCAAGCGGTGCAAAGCCTCGGCTTCTTCCAGCGCATTCAAATCCTCGCGCTGAATGTTCTCGATCAAGGCGATTGCCATCACCGAACGATCATCCAAATCCTTGATTAATACCGGCACGTCCTGTAACTCGGCCAATTGCGCCGCTCGCCACCGGCGCTCTCCGGCAATAATTTCGTATTTCTCGCCGTTTATTTTGCGGACGATGATGGGCTGGATAATGCCTTGCGCAGCAATCGAATCGGATAACTCCTTCAGCTTCTCCGGATCCATATCCTTGCGCGGCTGATACTTGCCGCGCTGTAAAAACTCGATAGGCAAACTTTGCGTGTCTTGAGATTTTTCCGGCACCGGCGCGCTCACGTCGCCCAGCAACTCGCTCAAACCTCGCCCTAAACCGCGTTTTTTTTGCATCATTTTTTTGCCGCTTTTTCTTTTCTGATCATTTCACCCGCCAACGCGATGTATGCCATCGCGCCGCGTGAAGCTTTATCGTAAGCCAACACCGGCACGCCATGGCTAGGTGCCTCAGCCAGACGAATGTTTCTGGGGATAGTAGTCCTAAAGACTTTGTCACCGAAATATTCGATTAACTGGTCGGAAACATCCTTACCCAAGCGGCTACGGCTATCCACCATGGTTCGCAATATGCCTTCCAGATACAAACCGGGATTCACACTATCGCGGATACTGCGTAAGGTCGACATTAATGACGACAGACCTTCCAGCGAATAATATTCGCACTGCATCGGAATCAACACACTGTTGGCGGCGACCATCGCGTTTAGGGTCAGCATATTTAGGGACGGAGGACAGTCGATCAAGATGTAGTCGTACTGATCTTTTATAGCCAATAAAGCGTCTGCCAGGCGCCGTTCACGATGCTGTGCGCTCATCAATTGCACTTCGGCAGCGGTTAAATCGGCATTGCCGGGGATCAAATCAAACCCCAGTTGCTTGTTTTTCACGACAATCTCGGAAACCGGCACTTCTTCCAGCAACAGCTCGCAGCTGGAATATTCGATTTCTTCCTTATTCACGCCACAACCCATCGCCGCATTGCCTTGCGGGTCCAGATCGATTAACAACACCTTGCGCTTGGTTGCCGCCAAAGCCGCCGCCAGATTGACGCTAGTGGTGGTTTTGCCGACGCCGCCTTTTTGGTTGGTAATCGCGATAATCTTAGCCATGCTTGGGTTTCTCCAGTCGAATCAGGCAGCGTTCGGCGTCTATGCCGGGCACCGTCAGCGAAATCACGCTGTATGTTGCGGCCAAGTCTATCAGCTCTTGCTCGGGCTGCTGACCTTTCATCGCCAGCAGCACACCATCCTCCGCCAACAAATGCCCGGTGAGTTGCAGAATGTCGGGCATGCTGGCAAACGCCCGGCAAAGCACCGTGGAAAATAATTCTGCCGGCTCCAGCAGTTCAACTCGGCTATGCACGACCTCGACATTTTTCAGCTTTAACTCAAGTACGGCCTGCTGAACGAAGCGGGTTTTTTTGGAATTAGAGTCAACTAAGGTGAAATGACAATCCGGCCGGCAAATCGCCAGAGGAATGCCCGGCAAGCCGGCACCTGTACCGATGTCGGCAACACGCGAACCATGAAGATACGGCAGAATCGCCAAACTATCCAGAATGTGTAGACTGACCATCTCCAGCGGATCGCGCACCGCCGTTAGGTTATAGGCTTTGTTCCACTTGACGATTAATTTGACGAAATTGAGCAGCGCGTCGATTCGCTCGCCACCAATCTCCAGCGACAAGGCCCTTAAGCCTTGCTCCAGTTTTTCGCGACAGACGTCCATCAAGCGCTTTTCTTTTTCAAATGCACCAACAACAACGAAATCGCCGCCGGGGTAATACCCGGAATCCGCGAGGCTTGCCCTAAGGTTTCCGGGCGTTGTTTTTTGAGCTTTTCGCTGACCTCATTGGAGAGCCCAGAGACCAGGCTGTAATCGACATTTTCCGGCAACTTCAAGTGTTCGTAACGTTGAGTACGGTTGATTTCGGTTTTCTGACGATCGATATAACCGGCATATTTGGCTTGGATCGCCACCTGCTCCGCGACTTGCTCATCCACTTCGGTTTCGTCGCTGAAACGCAGCAGATTCTCGACATCCACTTCCGGCCGGCGCAGCATTTCCATCAGGCTGGCTTCTTTCAACAGTTTTTTGCCCCACAACTCTTCTGCCAACGCTGCTTCGTCGGATTCGGTGCGTATCCATTTTTTCGCCAGCTTGCCCTGCAGATTGGCGATGGCTTCGCGCTTTTCCTCGAAGCGCCGCCAGCGTTCGTCGTCGACCAAACCCAACTCCCGACCTTGTTCGGTCAAGCGCAAATCGGCATTGTCCTCGCGCAGTTGCAAACGATATTCGGCGCGACTGGTGAACATCCGGTAAGGCTCGGCAGTGCCGCGCGTGATCAAATCATCGATCATCACGCCGATGTAGGCTTCGTCACGGCCGGGACACCAACTTTCCAGGCCTTTGGCCAGACGCGCCGCATTCAAACCGGCGATCAAGCCTTGGGCAGCAGCTTCTTCGTAGCCAGTGGTGCCATTGATCTGGCCGGCGAAGAACAGTGCGTTCATATGCTTGGTTTCCAGCGAGGTTTTCAAATCGCGCGGATCGAAAAAATCGTATTCGATGGCATAACCGGGACGGACGATTTCGGCATTTTCAAAACCGAGCATGGTCCTGATAAACCGATACTGAATATCGAACGGCAAGCTGGTGGAAATGCCGTTCGGGTAAACTTCATTGGTCGTCAAGCCTTCCGGTTCGACGAAAATCTGGTGTGAATCGCGGTCGGCAAAACGCACTACCTTATCTTCAATGGACGGACAGTAACGTGGCCCCACGCCTTCGATAATGCCGGAATACATTGGCGACCGATCCAGACCGGAGCGAATGATGTCGTGGGTTTCTTGATTAGTGCGGGTAATATGGCAGCAAATTTGTCGTGGATGCTGTTCGCGGCTACCCATGAACGAAAATACCGGCAGCGGCGTGTCGCCGTGCTGTTCCTGCAACTTGCTGTAATCGATAGTGCGGCCGTCGATGCGCGCCGGGGTGCCGGTTTTCAGGCGGCCAATCCGAAACGGCAACTCACGTAAACGTTCTGCCAACGCAATCGATGCCGCGTCGCCGGCGCGGCCGCCGCTGTAATTTTCCAGACCGATATGAATGCGGCCAGCCAAGAAGGTACCGGCGGTCAACACCACCGCCCGGGCGTTGAACTCCAGACCCATCTGGGTTTTGACCCCAGTCACCCGGTCACCCTGCACGATCAAATCGGATACGGTTTGTTGAAACAGCGCCAGGTTGGACTGATTTTCCAATGCAGTACGCACCGCTTGCTTATAAAGCATCCGGTCCGCCTGCGCCCGGGTCGCCCGTACCGCTGGACCTTTGCTGGCATTCAGAATGCGGAACTGGATGCCGCCTTTATCGATGGCCTGCGCCATGATGCCGCCCAGCGCATCCACTTCTTTGACCAGATGTCCCTTACCAATCCCGCCTATCGCCGGGTTGCAACTCATCTGCCCCAAGGTCTCAATGTTTTGCGATAACAACAGAGTTTGCGCACCAGAACGGGCAGCAGCCAAGGCTGCCTCGGTACCGGCATGGCCGCCACCCACTACGATCACATCAAAGTCTTTCTGGAATTTCACAGGCAATCTATGTTCAAATAAAACGTTATTTTAATAGCTTGCGGAGAAAAAAGCATGAGAAAACAAAACCCCAACAAGGACTTGCAAGACAAGCCCAATAAAAACCCGGTGGCGAAATTCGCCCATCAGTTCAACAAAGCGCAGGTTTTCGCCGACAAAACTCGCTATCGCCGCAAAGCCAAACACGCTGGCCTGGAGCCTTTCGTAATCGTTGCCAACTCAGCAATTACGAAAGGCTCCAGGCATATGAACATCGCTTCTGCCGCTAAGCAGTCGCGGGCAATTGCCGCTTAATGCCGCAGATTGAGGACTCCCACAGCAGTGAAAGCAAGCATAGAAGATAAAGTTCAAACCCGAATTCCCACCAAGCACGGCGAATTCATCCTGCACTACTACAGCAATAGCCTCGACAAAAAAGAACATGTCGCCTTTGTGAAAGGCGAGGTAGCCGGCAAGGAAGACGTTCCGGTACGCATCCATTCCGAGTGTTTCACCGGCGATGTGCTGGGCTCACGGCGTTGCGATTGCGGCGAACAGCTGGACATGGCCCTGGATTTGATCAACACCGCCGGCTGCGGCGTTTTGATTTATCTACGCCAGGAAGGCCGCGGCATCGGCTTGCTGAAAAAGCTCCAGGCTTACAATCTGCAAGACCAGGGGCTGGATACCGTCGATGCCAACATCAAGCTTGGCCACCTGGCCGACGAACGCCAATACGACATTGCCGCGCTGATTTTGAATAGCCTACAAGTCCGCTCTATCGAATTGATCACCAACAATCCATTGAAAATCGACGAACTGACCAAGTTGGGCATCAAGGTGAACAACCGCATCGCCATCGAAACCCGCATTCATCAAGACAATCTTGAATATCTGAAAACCAAAGCCGAACGCATGAGCCACATGCTGTCGATGCCTAACAGCAAATAACCCGCATCATGCTTGAACAACTGAAATTGCCGGTCTCGGCCCTGAAGCTGGCAATTGACTTGCCCAGCGCAGCGCCAAGCGCACAATACAACGTCATCCTCGGCCAAACTCGCGCTCAATCCGCTTTAGCGTTTGGCATTGCGATGAAGGCGCCGGGCTACAACATCTTCGTGATGGGCGACCCCGGCACCGGCCGCTTGTCGATGGTCAGCCATTACCTCAACATCTACGCCGAACAGCAGGAATCACCGCTGTCCTACGCTTACGTCGATAATTTCGAGAATCAGCGCGAGCCAGTGGCTATCGAACTGCCATCCGGGGAAGGGCATGCTTTTGCCAAGGACATCGAAAAGCTGATCGACGACGTGCTGGCCACCTTTCCCGCCGCCTTCGAAAGCCCGAGTTACCAACAAAAGAAAACCGCGATAGAGCGCCGCTTTAACCAGCGTTACAACGCCGCCATCGACCTGGTCGACGCCAAAGCCCGCGAGATGAGCGTGGCGCTGTATCGTGACAGCGACACCATCACTTTTCTACCAATCCGCAACGACAAGGCGCTGGACGAAGACCAATTCACTCTACTGCCGCAAGCGGAGCGCGATGCCTTCCACCAACACACTGAAGAGTTGGAAGAATTTCTCGGCGACGTATTGCTGGAACTGCCGCAGTGGCGGCGTACGCTGGTGGAAGAAACCCGCCAGCTCGACAACGACACCATCAAGCAAGCGTTGGAGCCGCTGCTGGCCGAGCTGAACGACAAATACCAAAATGTCGATGACGTCATTACTTACTTGGCGGAAATCGAAAAAAGCCTGAGCAACACCATCGGCGAATTGCTGATGCCTAGCCGCAGCCAGGATAGCCGCGAGATCATCGCCAAGCGTCTAGCACTGATCGAGCAATACCTGCCCAACATCCTGGTGGATTGCAAACACGACGGCAACGGCGCGCCGGTGATCTACGAACCGCACCCCATTTACCAAAACCTGTTCGGCCGCATCGAATATATCAGTGACCAAGGCACCTTGGTGACCAGTTACCGGCGCATCTGCCCCGGCTCCTTGCACCGCGCCAACGGCGGTTACCTGATCCTGGATGCGGAAAAAGTGCTGACCTATCCCTTCGTTTGGGAAGGCCTGAAGCGAGCCCTGCAAGCTGGGCGTGTCGAAATCGAATCACCTTATTCCGAGCTGGGCATAAATACCATCACCCTGAAACCCGGCGTGATTCCACTGAATGTCAAAGTCATTCTGGTCGGCTCGCGTGATATTTATTACCTCTTGGAAGAACTGGATAGCGAGTTCAACGAGATGTTTCGGGTGCTGGCCGACTTTGACGACCACATCAAACGCAGCCCTGACAATGTCAGCCAATTCGTGCAATTGCTGAAGCGCCACGCCAACGACTCCGGCGCCAAAACCTTAACCGACGGCGCATTGTTACGACTGATCGAATACAGCTGCCGGCTGGCGGAAAACCAACAACGCCTGTCCGCGCACGTTAATAGCTGCCTGGAAATCATCGCCGAAGCCAATCTGTTGGCCAGCCAAACCAACGCTACCAACATTGATAAAACCGAAATTGAACTGGCTTTAGCCGCCCGCGCACAACGCAATGGCCGCATCGCCGAAGCGATTCTGGAAGAAATGCTGGAAGGCACGATCCTGATCGATACCGAAGGCCAAGCCATCGGCAAGGTGAACGGCCTGACCGTGATGGACATCGGCGGCAGCAGCTTCGGTGCGCCGGCGCGGATCACCGCCACCGTGCACCCCGGCTCCAGAGGCATTGTCGATATTGAGCGCGAAGTGGAACTGGGCCAACCCATCCATTCCAAGGGCGTGATGATTTTGAGCGGTTACCTGGGGCACTGTTACGCTCAGCAATTTCCACTAGCCATTTCCGCCAGCATTGCCATGGAACAATCCTATGGCCACATAGACGGCGACAGCGCCTCCTTGGCCGAGTTGTGCTGTCTGATTTCGGCACTGACGCGCACGCCGATTCAACAAGGCTTTGCGATGACCGGCTCGATCAATCAGTACGGCGAAGTACAAGCCATCGGCGGCGTTAACGAGAAAATTGAAGGCTTCTTTGAGCTCTGTGCGGCGCGCGGTTTGACCGGCAAACAAGCAGTGATCATTCCGGCATCGAACAAACGCAATTTGATGCTGAAACAGCAAGTGGTGGATGCCGTCGAGCAAGGCCTATTTGCCATTTACAGTGTTTCCAGCGTCGATGAAGCCTTGAGCCTGCTCACCGGACAAGAAGCCGGCACTATCAATGCGGAAGGCCAGTACCCGGAAGGCAGCGTCAATTTCAAAGCCGTCGCCCGTTTAAAGGAAATTTCCGATATGTCGGTGGACGAGGATAAGGAAACCGAGACCGGGGCATAACGCCGCGTCGCTCGGCTCATCAACCAAGATTGCAGCAAGATACAACCCGTGCAGTCGGTGGCAACCGATTGAAAATGCTCACTACAGCTGAGACATGCGTGAGGGCTAGATCTTAAAAACGCGGGCTTCAATAAACCTGGTTAGCCTTAATCGAAGACATTCGGATAAGGCTAACCAAGCAGCTTAGAATACAAAAGAGTTATCGCAAGCTAGGCCATATCGCGCTTGCGATTCAACCATGACAGGCCAAACAGGGCCGCACCAAAAGCAAGCGGCATTTTTGCCCGTATGCTTTTGTGATTCGTTTAACATATATTTGAAAAATCGCAAAAATAAATTATCGATACTCACTGTGTGGGCAAAATGGGGATTGGCCGCTAAACTTTGTTTCGAAACGCTATTTTCTATCACAGCAGACTGTCTATGAGGCCAGGGCTACTAAAATGTTTGTATTATCCGTAGCCTCAAGGAGATTTGGCGTTGAAATCCAATTCCGACTATAAAGCCAGCATCCTCATCGCCGACGATGTGAAACTGATGCGGGACATCCTCCGCACATATCTGCAATCTGCCGGTTACGAAGTTCAATCCGCCGAGGACGGGCTCGAAGCCTGGCAGATGTTGAACAGCAGCGAAAAGCCGTTTGACATTGTGGTTACCGACCGCAACATGCCGCAGATGGATGGCATGGCCTTATTGGCCAAGATCAAAGCTGACCCGCGCTTTAGCGATCTGCCGGTTATTTTCCAGACCGGTGAATCATCGCGGGAGTCGATCGTAGAAGGCATTCAAGCCGGGGTTTACCATTACCTTACCAAGCCCTACGACGAAAAAATTTTACTGGCTTTCGTAGCGGCAGCGCTGGAAGACAGCCGCCGCCACAAGACTTTGAGAACCCGGATTAGCAACAAAAAGGTGGCGCTGGGTTTATTGAGAAAAGCGGAGTTTTCTTTCCGGACCTTGAGCGAGGTCAATGGCTTGACCGCACTGCTGACCGGGTTATCATGCAACCCGGAAAAGGTCGCCACCGGGCTTTCCGAATTGCTGCTCAACGCCGTCGAGCATGGCAATCTGGGCATTAGTTATCAAGAAAAAACCGAATTGGTAGGTCAAGGTTGTTGGCGGGAAGAAATCGAGCGCCGATTGGGTTTGCCCGAATATAAAAACAAATTCGTGCAGGTTAAAATCGTTAGAACACCCACTCAGACCATCTTTACCATCAAAGACCAGGGCAAAGGCTTCGATCCATCTCCTTACCTGGATTTCTCCCCGGAACGCGCCTCCGATCTGCATGGCCGCGGCATAGCCTTGTCGCGAATGCTGAGTTTCGACTCACTGGAATACCTTGGAAACGGCAATCAAGTGATTGCCACCCTTAGTTTACCGACCTAGGTTCTGCGCTTAAACAAGCTGGCTTACAGGCACTTTTCCAATAACTCCAGAGACAAATCCGCCACTTTTGGCGTCCACATCTCGGGATTTATCGGAAACGCTTTGCTGATGCCGGTACGCCGATAGCCGCGCCGTTCGTAAAACGCCATCAGCTCGGCCCGACAAGGGATCACCGCCATCACCAAATGATTAACCCCCCAAGTTTGCACGGCCTCTGCTTCCGCCGCCGCCAACAAACGCTTGCCAATCCCCAAACCTTGCATAGCCGGCGCGACCGCCAACATGCCGATATGCCCCTGTTGATCGACTTTTTGTAAATGCACCGAACCTAACAAATCTCCCTGCCGCCGACACTGCAAAATCATAGACCCCGCACCGGCGATTAAGTCCAGAATATCCGCCGCATCGGTGCGTCGGCCATCCAGCAAATCGGCTTCGGTGGTCCAACCCTGCCGGCTGGATTCGCCGCGATACGCCGCATTGATAAACTCCGCCAATTGCTCGGCATCAGCCGGTTCGGCTCTGGTAAATGTCAGTTCCAACATGATTAACCTCAAAAAACTCGCTGCTTCGGCAAATTAACTTACGCACAAATAAAACCTTGCCGAAGCAGAAAAAACCCAGCCTTGCTGCTAAGGTTTATGGGCACTAAGCTGCGTTCATCTTCCCCCACCAAGCCTGGAGCCCCAACATGAAGCCATGCCCCAAGTGTCATCGGGATGTGCTGCCCGCGGAGGAAACCTGCCCGCACTGCGGCATCGTCTTTGCCAAATATTACAAATACCACGGCGATACACCTATGCCGGCGGCGGAACGCTCGCAAGTTGTCATTATTCTTGAAGACCCCGCAGACACGCTATTTGGCGACGACGCCTACCGGGACAACGAAGCCGTTTTTCTGGGCCGTTGCCTATTATTACCAGGATTTTTGCTGTGGAGCTGGTTGCTGATTACGCCGGGCCTGACCAGCAACGCGGTCGGCGCATCGTTTCTGCATCTGGTCAACCTGCCGTTTCACGAAGCCGGCCATGTGATTTTCCGGCCGTTCGGGCAATTTATCACCTCGCTGGGCGGCACCCTCGGCCAAATTCTGATGCCGACGATTTGCATGTTGACCTTGCTGCTAAAAACCCGCGATCCATTCGGCGCCGGCTTGTGTTTATGGTGGGTGGGCGAGAACTTCTTGGACATTGCCCCATATATCAATGACGCTCGCGCCGGGCAACTGCCCTTGCTGGGCGGCAATTTCGGCCATTCCGCCCCTTACGGTTTTCACGATTGGGAATATTTACTGACCGAATCCGGCCTATTGGCCCAGGATCATGCGCTGGCTAAACTCGCGCAGTTACTCGGTGCAATGTTGATGATAGCGGCGCTGATCAGCTGCGGTTATGTGTTGTTCAAACAGCGGCAAAAGCTGACGAGCCCGAAACCCGATTAGCCACCAAGAATTTAGCCCAACCACGCTTTCACTTTCGCCTTCACCTGCGCTTTTACCTGCCGCGACCAACGGTAAATCTCGGTATCGACAATCTTGGCGTGCGCCCATTGCAGCCAACCCATCACGGCGTGATAAACAAAAGCGATAAGCCCGAAGGTCAGCAACTGCGGCTTGGTCAATTTAAACACCCGCGACACCAGCAAGGTACCGAGTAACTTGGCGAACACCTCTAATAAAATGCCTTGCAACAACAGGCCATGTACTATCAAAGACAGCGCAGCCAGATTCAGCGGAGTGACGATCAATACCGGAATCGTAAATGCCAGCAAAGCCATGGCCGGCGAAGTTTGCGCCAACCAACGCTCAACACTTTCCAGCCTCAGTATTAGCGCCAGATAGTGCCCGCAAGCCGACAGAAAATCCCACAACCATTCCTCGATGATCAGCAGGATGGCCAGCAGCGTAAGCAGGAGTTTTTTCATGGTGATTTCCCGATAGTAGACGCAGACACTATACCCAAGCGCACTTGCGCTTGTCGCCAATTTAAGTCTTAAAGGATTTGAATAGCCGGAAGCGTAGCTTAGCGGCAATCCGCTAACAGCCTAAGCAACAGTATGATTTGATTCCGTTTGCGCCGACAACTGGGCAATCATCTCGGCAAATCGGCGCAAGGTTTCATTGTCAGCTTGCAACATTTGTAACAGACTGAGCATGCCACGCGCTTCTTGCCAATCCTGCCGGCCCAAATTTTCGTACAGCGCCCGATACAACTGCTGGACCAAGAAGCCATTTAATAGCTTGGCTGCCGGCGTTTGCTTGAAACTCAAGGAGCGCAGCACCGCCGGCACCGCGATAGCCAAGCGTCCGGCCCGCGTGGTTTGTAATGCGACGCCTAGCCACTGCTCGGCCAAGCGTTGGCTACGGAAGATGTACTGCAACTCGGCGCCGCAGCGAGGACACAGCGTGTCAGCACCGAGCCGGGCGTTGCAAGCCGGGCAGCGCGGTATCACGATTCCAGGTAATAAATGATGTCGTTCAAGCGCTCGACCGGCTCACTTAGCCCTGCTTCGTCGCCGTTTTCCAGGCAAGTCGAGATGGTTTCGATCAAATCGACCATGTCTTCCTTGTCTTCGGCGGAAACGGTTTCGAATAAGGCTTCGGCCTTCTTGATGACTTGCCGCGCGGCAGCCACGGCCGGGCTTTCCGGAACCGAATCCGCCTCGCCACCGGCCGAATCGCCGAACAAGCCGTCGATACGCTGTTTGGCGCTGCTCAGTTCGCCGCTATCGAAGCGGGAAATCGCGTTGTTGATGGTAATGGCTTTTTCCTTGCCGGAGGCTTTTTCCCGGGCCGACACATGCAAGATGCCGTTCAAATCCAGGTCCAGCGTCAAGGTGATGATGTTGCCGGCCGGCACGTCCAACAAGCCTTCGACCAAAAATTCGCCGATTTCGACGTTGTTCAACGCATCCGGGTCCTCGCCTTGAAAAATCCGCACGTTCACTTCGCGTTGATTGTCGGTAAAGGTTTCGAAAGCTTCGGACTTGCGCACCGGCAACACGCTGTTTTTATGCACGATGGGGATGTACTGATACGGATACGGCATGCCGTCAAGATTACCAACTGCGCAGGTGCCGAAGGTATAGGGCGTCACATCGACCAAGACCGTGCCGATGTCCTCGCCGTTGATCATCGCCGCCTGCATTGCAGCGCCCATTGCCACGCACAGATCGGGATCGACTTCGCCGTGCGGCTCGAAACCGAATTCGTCGAACAAGCGCTCGCGGATGCACGGCATGCGCGTCGAGCCGCCGACCAGTATGATTTCGTCGATGTCGGAGGCGATCAGTTTCGCGCCCTTCAGCGCGATGTGGGTAGCGTCCAGCGTGGCATTTATGTGGTCGGCAATTAGGTCTTCGTATTCCGAACGCGCCAGTTCCAGCGTCAAATGCAGCGGCGTGCCTTGGCGCTCCAGCAAATATTCTTCCTCTATCATCGCGTAGGGTTCGTCGGATAATTGTAATTTTGCCTGCTCCGCCGCCCTTACGATGCGCGCCATCGCCTTGCCGTGTGGCTCGACTTCGAGGCCGAATTGCTGGCGAATATGCGCCAGGATGCGATCGACGATCAGTTGATCGAAATCGTCGCCGCCCAGGTGATTGTCGCCATGGCTAGCCAGCACCTCGACGACACCGCTCTGCACGCTGACCGCCGACACATCGAAGGTACCGCCGCCCAAGTCGTAAACCAGCATGCGTTTGGCTTCGAGCTGGCCGGCGCCGTAAACCAGCGCGGCGGCGGTCGGCTCGTTGATCATCCGCACCACCTGCAATCCGGCGATTTCCCCGGCTTCGCGGGTCGCCTGGCGCTGAGCATCGGAAAAATAGGCCGGTACGGTAATCACTGCCTTGGCTATAGGCCGGCCGACATAGGCTTCTGCGATGCTTTTCAAGCGCTTCAGGATGATCGCGGAAATTTCCTGCGGCGTGTAGGCCTGACCGGCCATCGTGACTCGGGTATCCTGGCCCATCAGGCGCTTGATCGACTTGACGGTGCGCTCCGGATAAATCAGGTATTGATTGCGGGCGCTGGCGCCGACCAGAATCTCGCCGTTATCGTCCAGCCCGACGAAAGACGGCAATATTTTTGTGCCGCTGTCGGCGATCACGGTGACCTTGCCGTTTTCGACGATGGCGACTTCCGAGTTGGTGGTCCCTAGATCGATGCCGATGATGATGTCGTTCATATGTGTTCCCTGAATGCTTAAAGTTTATTGACCTTGACTTCCGCCAAGCGCAGCACTTGATCGTCGATTAAAAAGCCCTTGCGCAGTTCTTCCAGCACGACGGCGTTTGCCTGCGCGGGATCGTTGCCGATGGCGATGGTCGCCATGGTCCGTGCGTCGAAGGGCTGACCGACGCAATCGATGGCAAACACCCGCCGGCGTTGCAGCATCTGTTCCAAGCGCTTCAATGTAATTTCCTGGCCTTCGCCGACGCTGGCGATAAAGCGCACGTCCTGTGGTTTGGAATGCCGGAACAAGCCATCGACCGGCCGATACTGCCGCACGGCCCGATTGCCGGCATCGAGCCGGTCGTAAATATCCAGCCATTCCAGCAGCAGGGCTCGCTCGTCCTCCCGGCGTTGTTGCTGCAGGCGTTCGTTGGCTTTCGCCAATTCGTCCGCCAGGGCTCGATTGTCGGCTTTCAAGGTTTCGACGGCATCGCTCAAGCTGTCCAGCGTAGCCTTGAATTGCCGCGACTCGGCCTTGACTTCGGTTTTCAAGCCGGCCAAATCGCTGAATAGGGCAGTCAAATCCGGTTGGTCGATTGCGGTCAGATGGGCGAAGTCGGTTTCCTGTAGATAGTGCTGCAAGGCTGTCAGCAACTCGCCTTGCGGGGTTTCTGTGGTCATGATGGCATTTTAGTCAATTGAGCGAGCGATTTTTCGATGGTCAGCGTGCTCGCCAGCTTTAGGAAATCGTCCGCGGGCATAGTCTCGCCAGTAGCCGATTGGCCGAAGGCTTGCGCCAGCAACGTGTCGAATTCGACACGCGGCACGGCAAACAATGCGTGGCGTAGCCGACTGTCTTGGTCCTTGATCGCTTCGAAAGCCTCCTGGATTTCGCGAAAGCGCGCGGGATCGCGGTCGGGCGGATTGTCCTTGACCCGCTGCAAATAGGCTTGTTTGATGTCGGCGTCGCTAGTTTGTTCGGGCACGCCCAGAATGTCATACGGTGAAATCATAAGCAGTTAATTAAAAGGCAGCGAATACTGCGGTGAGTCGTGGTTGAAGCGGGCGACGATGTCGTCGAAACCGACGCCGATCTCGAGTTTCAGCTCCTCTGCGGCGGCGCATACCGTCACACACCATAGGAAGTCTTGATTCATGAACAAGATCGCCAGGTTTTGCTCATCGCGGCCGTTGCCGTATTGACGCATGATTTGGGCGACGAACTGCTCGGGACCGCGTTTTCGCACCAGTTCCTCGATTTTCTTTTCGATACGCTTGAACACGGCGTCCGGAATGTGGCCGAACAAATCTTCAATCGGATCGTCGCTAAGCGGCGGCTGGTCGAAGTCGTCCGCTTCATCCTGCATCGGCAAATACTCAGGCACGCCTCTGGCCCGTTCGAGCAGGCGCGCGATCAACCCGGCGGTCCTGTTGTCGTTATCCGCCCGCGCATCTGCCAACCCGATTTCCAAGCGGTATAAGCTCATTAAGTCTAAATGGCTGGCATCGCCTTGGCATTCGGCCAGCGTCCGGTAATACATCAAGGCCGGCGTATGTCGGCGAGCCTGAGCCATTTTGGCGCAGTGCTTCAATAGCTCGAAATGACCGACCTTCTCTAAAGCCTCGCACCAAGCGAGCAACAGCGCTTCATGGTCCAGTAGCCATTCCACCGACTTTTTCAGCGGCGCTTTGACTTTGTCCAAGGCTTTCAGCACGAGGCTGTTATCGTCCAATTGCTCGTCGTAATAATTCAGCAAGCCGATCAGCCGCTGCAATTGCGGGGCGGACAGCAGATAGTCCTTAAACGCCGGCAGCGCGCGGCTAAGCCCCTGTGTCGGCAGTTCCAGCAATCCGGCTTCGATCTGCGCCTGCACATGCATATTGACCGGATCGTCATACAGGCTTGCCAGCGTATCGGCGATGCGTTGCAAGCCTTGGGCTTTGTCCTCGGCCTGCCACAGATAAAAACCGCGTAACAACTCGGCTTGGCGGCGCAGGCTTTTATCGATGGTTAATTGTTCCGCTGCTTGAATCTCCTTTTCCACCAAATGAAATTTTTCGGCTTTCAGCAAGCGGCGGGCATGGGCCATATGATTGGCAAACAATAGCTGTTTAGCCAAGGTATTAACGGGGTCTATCTGCAACAAGGCTTTGGCATAGGCCGCCGCCTTTTTAAAGGCTTTTCGGGCGGCGGCCGATTTGGCTGCCCGCACCAACAAGTCGGTATCGGCGGGAAAACGTTGCAGGCCACGTTCCAACCAGTGCTCGTACTGAGCCGCATTCGGCCGCTGTTCCTGGTAAACCGTTAACAGTTTTAGATAGCTTTGCCGGTCGTCGGGGTCGTACTCCAGGCTGTCGGCCAACATTGCGGCCGCTTCGCCGGAATAAGTCTTGTCGGCCATGCGCCTGAGGATCAACGCAATTTTTCGGTCATTGGCCGGCCGGTCTTGTTTCAGAATATCGATGCAGCGTTGCCAAAAAAAACCGGCGTCGTAGGCGTTTTCGGCTTGCTCGTGCAACAAGGCCTGCAAGCGGTTTTCCTCGAACGGGTCCTTGCTGGCGAAGTGTTTGAAATAGTCTTTTTCACCGCCCGGATACTCGGCCAACGCGCCCAGGCAATAGACTTGCGCGGCGTCGTTGCCGAATACGTCGCGATATTGCAGGACCAGATTGAAGCGGGTCTTGGTGTCCGGCTGGCCGTTGAGTTTGACCAGCGCTTCCAATAACTGGCTTTGACGGGCATTGAGACTTTTGGCCTGAGCAACGATGCGGCGCTGATTGTGTTCCAGACTCGACAGGCTGGCGACGAAATCCGCGCCGGATTGCCGATAAGCCAAGCAGGCCTTAGCCAGCGGTTGATAAGGCGATTCATCGGGGATTTTGGCTAACAGGGCCGGGGCTTGTTCGATGTCCGAGCCCTCCAGCAATTGGGCTTTCAGCACGGTGCGCAAATCGCGAAACGCCGAACGAAACGGCAATGGTTTCAAGGCCTGCTCGCAAGGTTCCCGCTCGCCGTTGCGATAAGCCGCCAGCGCCGCGCTGACCCATTCCCAATGTTTGCGTAGCGCGGAATCCTCGGGCAAATGCGGCAACAGCTCCGTGTCCCCGGAGACCAGTAGCATCCCCAGATATGCCGAAAGCACTGGAAACTCTTCGTCCAACTGCCGAGCATTCAACCCATCCAATATGGCGTAAGCTTTGCGCTCGTTTTTGCCGGCCAACAGCCACAACAGGTAAGCGTCTTGCGCTTGCAGCGGCGGTTGCGCGTTAGCCGCGTAATTTTCCCAAAGCACGCAGGCTTCCTTGAACATGGCCTTGGCCGCCATTCCCCAAGCACGTTGCAGATAACAATCGGCCAAGCAGCGTTTGGTTTCGGCGTCGGCCGATTGCTTCAGCAGTTCCTTGAATAAATCGCCTGCCTCCTTATAGCGCCCGGCGGCATAGTGCGCCTGCGCTTTTTCCGGTAACGACAATTCCGAGAGCCCGGCGGAAATTTTCTGGATGATTTTTTTCATGGCTGTACAGGCAATAGCCCATGCTTCAAAATGGCATTATAAAACAGCGGGGGCATGAGGTGACCGGTTATGCTTTTGTTTCCAGTCTTCTGTATGAGCTATAATTATCGACTTTTCAGAGGATACCTGGCGCGGATTTGCGCCTTTTAGAGAGGCGGAAAGTCGACTATTGGCCTAGCCGACATCAGTCATAATCGAAAATCGGCATTGCCTCCAGCTTTGCCGAGTTCCACAAATTGATATAGTCTGGTGCGAGTTTGCATTACCGCTGCTGGGCTCAATGACAAATAAACCCAGCTGAGAAGCGGATAAATTTTTCTAATGCAAATAGCTGTGACGATGGAAATAAACTCGGTTATTTCAAAGAGTTCACTGGGTTTCTCGTTGCTATATCCAGCCTATGGCTCTTAACTCAGGCCACCCCAGCAGATCGGCGCTTTAATGCTACAAAAACGCCGAGACCACTCAACAGCATTAGCCAAGATTGTGGCAATGGTACTGCGGCAATATTTAACCGTACGACATCTAAATCACCATCAAAATCGGCGAGATAGGCAATATTCCATCTGAGATTCGATGATAAATCATCAAAAGTGACGTCGTCAAAGGCCCCACTAATAGCCACCGCTGTCAATATGTCAAAGCTGTGACCAGCCTGCAATACATAGCCATTTTCCAAACCGAATAGACTTAATCTCAGCCTACCACCCAGGCTTGCACGACCGCTAACATTCAAAACATCATATTCAGAGCCTGCCTGCAACCCTCCTATCTCTACGGCATAGGTACCATCGATAGATTGGCTAAAATCACCTTGAACCGTCGTGATTCCAGGGGAGTTTCCCGGTCCTAGCACACCTCCATTGTTTACTAGGTTACCAATGAAAGTATCCACTGCGAGCCTTCCACCAGTAAAGTTGAAATTGGCATTTCCTTCATTCGCCGCATTAATAGTAGAAACATCCAGTAAGCCGCCTTGTAAGTTGTAGGTCCCAGAGCTACCGACGTTTAGACCGAGTATAAGTTGGTTGCTCACAATGTGAGTCCCACCAAGTTGTGTAAAAACACCATCCCCAAAAATACCGATATATTCATTGGAGGCTGAAACTAATCCATCATTCAAAGTATAACTACCGCTTGTATGAAACCCCACTACAAGACGTTCATTCACAGTATTTAAACCACCGTTTTGGATAAATGTGCCGCTAACGCCGGTGTTACCAATATATTCATTATTAGCCAATAATTGACCTGGACCATTTAGCAAATAGCTACCTGAACCACCACCACTTTGCGCAATCCCTAATACTCCTACTGTATTCACACCACCGTTTTGTTCAAACCTTCCTGTCCCAGCGTCGCCTATATTTTCAAAATCAGCCTTAAGAAGGCCGGAATTTTGAATATAGATGCCATTGTTACCATAGTAAGATCCTAAAGTAAGGAAATGCTCAACGTCATGTACACCACCATTTTGGGTAAACTCACCAAAACCTACTATACCAATATTTTCCTGAGAAACTATCAGATTTCCATCGTTAAGCGTGTAATAACCAGGAGTGGAATTGCTAGTATAAAGGCCTACATCAAGTTGATTTGTAACTCTATTTGTTCCACCATGCTGAGTGAATATACCACTTTCTAAATAACCGATAATTTCCTGTTCCGCCAGCAACTCAGCATTACCACTTAAGGCATATCGCCCGGTATTTATTAAGTTATGAGCTATAGAATTATACCCGCCGGTATGGGAGATAGCCCCCGGATGACTTACATATACCGAATTACTTGAAATATTAGCCCCGGAGGAAATCAATATATTATCGTCCGCATTCGGTATATTATTGGGAGCCCAACATTCAGCGTTGTCCCAACTACCACTTTCACACTGCCAGCTCAAGTCTCTAGCTTGAACGGATGAACCAAGGGAAGCTAATAGAATTAAGCTAAAATTGATATGTTTGATCAACATAATTTCTTCATGTCCTTTATTAAATTTTGTATCTGATAATCCTTGGTAACAGAGGATAAAACTATCCTCAGGGAGCCTTCAGATGGTAAAGAAAAATTACAGTAATATGTAACCAAAAGCCGATCTGACACCAAACCGGCAATCTAAACTAGTAAAGGTAGGCAATCGAATAGCCTTCAATCTCGTGCATTTATAAGCCATATAAATCTACCATAATAAGTTATGCCTTTGAACAAACACAGATGATACCTGAACGTATTTTTAGAAACCTCAGTAATTGACGCCTAGGCCGCGATCGCCGAAGATCAAGGCTTTTTCGGGAGCTGTGATGAGTGACAACGACTTTATTCTCTCCGCCGCCGGGGTGCGCATGCCGGGGATTATTTACGGCACGGCCTGGAAGCAGGAGCGTACCGCCGCGCTGGTGGAACAGGCGCTAACGCTGGGGTTTCGCGGCATCGACACGGCTTGCCAGCCCAAGCATTACCACGAGGCCGGGGTTGGCGAAGGTGTACTGGCGGCTTGCCGGACGTTGGGCTTGGCGCGGTCCGAGCTATATTTGCAAACCAAGTTCACGCCGCTGAACGGCCACGATCCGTTACGCATCCCTTACGACCCCAAAGCCAGTCTGCCCGAGCAAGTCGCGCAATCCTTCCAGGTTTCGTTAAACAATCTGCAAACCGATCATCTGGATGGTCTGGTGCTGCATTCGCCGCTGGCGGACCGCAAGCAATTGCTGGAGGTTTGGCAAGCATTGGAAGCGATTCAGCAAAGCGGCGGTGCCAAGCAACTGGGCATCAGCAATTGCTATGATCCTAAATTATTCGAATTTTTGTACGATAACGCCACGGTTAAACCCGCTGTGTTGCAGAACCGGTTTTATGCCGATACCGGCTACGACAAACAGCTGCGGGCGTTTTGCCGGCAGCGGCAGATCGTCTATCAAAGCTTTTGGACGCTGACGGCCAACCCCAAAGTCCTGGCTGACACGGCTGTAAAAACGCTGGCGGAAAAATACCAGCGTGGCCCGGCGCAAATATTCTTCCGCTATTTAACGCAGATAGGCATCGTGCCTTTAACCGGCACCACATCCGCCGAGCATATCCGCGAGGATTTGGCTATTTTCGAGTTTGAATTGACTAGCGCGGAATGCGCGGCGGTGGAAGCCTTGCTTTAAGCGTGGTTCGACGTCGCTAAGAATCAATAGCCAATTCCCAAAAAAAAGCCTCTCCCCCGGCAGAGGCTTATAGAACGGCGGTAAGCCACTGATTTATAACCCTCATCCTAACCTTCTCCCGAAGGGAGAAGGAACAAAACCCCTCTTTTACGATACCCCCGAGGAGAGAAGCTTTTCTTAAAGCCCACAAGCTGCCAAGTTTGTAATGGATCTCTATTGACCTGACCCATCATCAACTGATTTGCCCAGTTAACGGTTAAGGCTTTTATAATAACGGGAACCTTGCCTCTTCAAGCCCAAATGTCATGCTGATTAACCGTTATCTGCGTCAATTTGCCTACCTATGCAGCGGGCTTTGCCTGGTGCATGCCAACGTGCTTGCTCAAGGAAACCCGGCCGACATCGAAGCGACCAACGAATTGCTGCCGCTAAGTTGGGAGGAACTCACCGAACTGGAAGTATCCAGCCTGGCGCGGCAAGAACAAACGGTTAAAGACAGCCCGGCCGCCGCGTTCGTGATTACCTCGGAAGACATCCGCCGCTCCGGCGCCACCAGCCTCCCGGAAGTGCTGCGCATGGTGCCAGGCATGAATGTAGCGAAAATCAATGCTTGGAATTGGGCGGTCAGCGCGCGCGGCTTTAACGATTTATACGCCAACAAACTGCAAGTGATGATAGACGGCCGCAGCATCTACGATCCGTTGATCAGCGGCGTGTATTGGGGCCAGCAAAACCCGTCGCTGCCGGATATAGAGCGCATCGAAGTATTGCGCGGCCCAAGCGGCAGTTTGTGGGGCGCCAATGCCGTGAACGGCACTATCAACATCATCACCCGTTCGGCCCGCGATACCCAGGGTGGCTTGCTCAATGCCGGCGGCGGCACCGAGGAACGCGGTTTCGGCGGGATTCGTTACGGCCAGAAATTGTCGGAATCCACTTTCCTGCGCGGTACGATCAGCACGATGGTGCGCGACGCCAGTATCGATCTGGCCGGCCAGCAAGACACTCACGACACCGGCGATACCGAAACCGCTAATTTCCGCCTGGACAGCCAGCTCAGCGCCCAGGATAAATTGATGCTGGAAGCCAATGTCTCCCGTTACCGGCTGGGCGGTTACTATATCGGCAAAACCTCGACGAACGCGCCGCTGTGGCAAAACGATGATTTCGGCAGGGACGGCGTGACGGGCAGTTTGCAGGGCAATTGGTCTCATCGCACCGACAGCGGCCACGACTGGCGACTGAATATGGCGTTTACCCAAACCGAATGGCAACTGGCGGTGAATCGGATGAGCCGCTCGCATTACGATTTGGACTTTCAACACACCCTGCCGGCCATCATCGACAACCACAAACTGATGTGGGGGGTGAACTATCAAAATATCTCCGATAGTTTCGATAACACGCTGACCCTGGGTTTTGAACCCGAGCAATTAACGCAGCACAATGTCGGGGTATTTTTACAGGATCAAATCGGCTTGACCGACGACCTGACCCTAACACTGGGCAACCGGGTGGAGCATTTCACCTTTACCGGCTGGGAAACCGAGCCCAACGCCCGGCTACTGTGGACACCCAATAAACAGCACAGCCTGTGGGCCGCGGTGTCGCGCGCCGTAGTCTTGCCGAATAGGGCGCAACACAGCATTCGTTTATTCAAACAAATCCCGGATACCAACCGATTTTTCGAAGCCAAAGCCAACCCGGACATGCTCACGGAAAACTTGCTGGCCTACGAATTGGGCTGGCGTTGGCAAGTTTCCACTAGTCTGGATATCGACAGCGCCTTGTTTTACAACATCTATGACCGGATGCAAGGCACTAAATTTACCAGTGTGACCTATAACAACCCAACGTACGGCAACATCAAGCAGGCCACTGTGGCCAATTACCGGCAAGTGGACAGTTACGGCCTGGAGTTGGCGCTCAATTACCGGGTAAACCACGATTGGCGGCTACAAGCCTCTTACAGCGCCAACCAATTCTCGGTCAATTACGATAAAAACCAGCCCTGGTTTCGCGATCCGCTCACCGAAGAACATTTCAATCCGCAACACAATCTCTCACTGCGCTCTTTGTACAACCTGACCAGCGAAATCGAACTGGATGCCTGGGCCCGCTATGTCGATGAAGTGTATATCGATAGACGCAGCATTCCGGCCTATATCTCCTTGGACTTGCGGCTGGGTTGGCATCCGCACAAAAATCTGGAGTTATCGATAAGCGGGCAAAATCTGCTGGATGATCAACATCCTGAATTCAGCGACGTGCTGTACATACCGGTCGCCAGCCAGATTCAACGCGGCTATCTGGCGCAAATCTCCTGGCATTTTTAAGACAGGTTATTGCGCCGATGCGTCTGCACACCCTTTTGCTACTCAGTGTCTGCGTTTGGTTCGCCGGTTTCGCGCGTGCACAGGAAAATAGCCAAAGCCGGGAGTTTCAATTAAAGACTGCCTATCTGTTTCATTTCGCCGAGCTGGCGCAGTGGCCCAGCGCTGCGCCGGTGACGATTTGTTTGCAAGGCCGCAGCCTGTTACGCGCCTACTTGCCGGTTTTGGAAGGCCAGCAAATCAACGGTAACGCGGTTCATGTCAATTTGGCCGACGCCCCCGACATCACCCAATGCAGCATCTTGTTTCTAAGCGACTTGGCCGGCTTAACACCGGTATTAGCCGAGCAAGCCCGCCAGCATCATGTGTTGTTGGTCGGCGACGTGGAAAACTTTGCTAACCACGGGGGTATGGTGCAATTTACGTTGCGCGACAACAGGTTAAAACTGGTGGTAAATTTAGCCGCGGTGAAATCAGCCGATTTAAAGCTGAGTTCGAAATTACTGCGGATGGCCGAAATAATAGAATGACAGCGTCAACAAATCCTCGCATTTCCATCAGCCGCAAGCTGGGTAAAATCCTGCGAGTGATGGTGATGTTAAGCCTGATGGTGGCGACGGTGTCGCTGTCGATTCGGGAATATTCGGCTTTGCAGCAGAACATCGGCCAAAAACTAACCTTGACCGCGAATATGATCGGTCAAAACAGCAGCTTTGCCTTGTTGTTCGACGACAATCAAACCGCCCAGGAAATATTGGATGCGCTGGCCCACGATCCGGACATCATCGCCGGGCAAATCCAAACTCCCAGCGGGGTCACGCTGGTCCGTTACGCAAAACCGGCAAGCAATTGGCACGGCTGGTGGCCGGCCTGGCTGTCGAAAACCCGGCAGATCACGCAGCCGATTTTGCATAAAAATAAACAGATCGTCGGCCACATTACCCTGGTTGCCGACCTGAAACGCGCCTACCACTCCTTGCTGTTCAATACCCTGATTAACACCGGCATTATTTTGATCGCCTTTAGCGTGGTGGCCTTGTATGTGCAGCGCTTGCAACGTTCGTTTTTAGGCCCGCTGTTGAAATTGGCCAATACCGCGCGGCAAATCGAAAAAGACCACGATTACAGCCGGCGCTCGGATTATGCCGGTAACGACGAAATCAGCGATTTGGCCGAAGCCTTTAACAATATGCTGGCGCAAATCCAGGCGCACGAGACCGACTTGGAAAGCCAGGTGCGAAGCCGCACGCAGGAGCTTGAGCTCGCCAAACGGGAGGCGGAATCCGCCAATCAGGCCAAGGGCCAGTTCCTGGCCAATATGAGCCACGAAATTCGCACGCCGATGAACGCGATTGTCGGCTTGGTGGAGCTGTGCCTGAATAGCGAACTGAGCTTTAAACAACGCGAATATCTGAAACGGGTGGAGTCGTCCGCGCAGTCCTTGATGACACTGATCGGCGACATTCTGGATTTCTCCAAAATGGAAGCCGGCAAAATGCAGATGGAGACCATACCCTTTCTGCTGGAAGAGATGCTGGAGCATGTGTTTTCCACCATGCTGCAACTCAGCGCGAACAAGGGGATTCAACTAATCAGGCCGCCAGTCGGCGAGTATCATGCGGTAATCGGCGATCCGCAACGGCTGCGGCAGGTTTTAATCAATCTGATCGGCAATGCCATCAAGTTTACCGAGCACGGCGAGATAACCGTCAGTTTCAACGAAATCAGCCGCGATGCGCACTCGGTGCGTCTGCAATTTGCCATCAGCGACACCGGCATCGGCATCACCGCCGAACAGCAAACCAAATTGTTCCAGGCTTTTAGCCAGGGCGACAGCAGCGTGACCCGCAACTACGGCGGTACCGGCCTGGGCTTGATTATCTCCAAGCAGCTGATCGAACAAATGGGAGGGACGATAGAGGTCAGCAGCGAACCCGGTATCGGTTCCACCTTTACCTTTAATGTGCTGCTGGGCGCCACCGATTTGAATACCATCCGTAATTTCCAAATCCGCCGTCACCGTACCAGCATAGACATCGGTAAATTGGCGCGGCTGCAGGGGCGGCGGGTGTTGCTGGTGGAAGATAATGAAATCAATCGCATCGTCGCCATCGAGCTGTTGGAACAAGCGCAATTAGCGGTGGATATTGCCGAAAACGGCGAACTGGCCTTGGAAAAGTTGCGGCATCACGACTACGACTGTGTGCTGATGGATGTACAAATGCCGGTGATGGACGGCTATCAAGCCACCCGGCTGTTACGGCAAATCCCGGCTTGCCGCGACCTACCCGTCATTGCGATGACCGCCAACGTGATGCACGGCGATCATCAGCACTGTCTGGCCGCCGGCATGAACGACTTCATCGGCAAACCGATTCTGCCGGCCACGCTTTACGAAACCTTATTGAAATGGATTAAACCGGTTGCCGACCAGCCTTTGGACCTGGGATAGCATTAATCAACGCCCTATTTACCCCAAGGCATCACCGGGACCGTCGATACACTGTTGGCCGGCGCACCCTCGATCACTTTGCGGCTGATCGCCAGATAAACCAGGGTGTTGTGTTTGGCATCCCATAAACGGGTAATGTTGGTGGACTTGAAAAACAGCGAGGTGCTTTCCGAAAATACGGTTTCTTCCGTGCTCAGTTTAGCCGGCAATGTGATCGGCCCGGTTTGCCGGCAAGCCAGCGAAAATTCCGACGGATCTTCCGACAGACCCAAGCCGCCGGAAATCCCCCCCGATCTGGCCTGGCTGATATGGCAAATCACGTTAGGGATTTTCGGATCTTCAAACGCATCGACACAGACCTTGTGATTGGCACCGATTAGTTTCCAGGCCGTAGTCACGCAACCCACTTCATCGGCCTGCGCCGCGCCGGCCAGCATGAGCAACAAGCCGCAGCATAAGCGGCCGCTATGTTTTAAGGATATTTTCAGCATAAATTTCTCGCAGACAGTGAGTGGATCGAAAGAGTTAGACTCAGGGTAACAAGCGCCAGTCGCTAAAACAAGCCGCCTGGCCGAGATACCGTTGCGCGCTATCGTAGACATTCCACACCACCGCGCGCTCGATCAAAAAACGCTGGCCGGATTTGGCGATCCGCACCCCGCTGTAGTTGTCGATATAACCCTGGTTGGTCACTTGATTCAGCAAGCGTTCGCGTTCCTCTCGATTCACCGGTTCCGCCGAAAAGCGCGACGGCATGCCGATAAATTCCGGCCAACTTAGCTCGAATAAATCCTGCGCGGTGAGGTTGGCATAATTGAAAACCGGATCGGCGGTGGTGTCGTGAGATAGCAAGGCAAAATCGGCTTCATAGACTTGCCGGCCCAGCGCCATGTTTGCGGACTGTTCCAACAGCGGCTTGCCCAGCAATTGCTGATAGCTTTGGAGCAGCAATTGGATATGGGTTTCGTAAAAATCGTTTTCTTGGCTGGGTACTGGCAAATCGAGCATGGCTATCCGTTACACACCGGGCTGGTAAAGTTCTTTTTTATAAACCGCGCTGATTTGCCGGCCGTCCCACACATAGCAATAATGCGCGCCTTGTTTGACCGGCGCCAGCAAACGCGGTTTAAACACCGCCACGCATTCGCCGCCCGCCGCCCGCACGCTGGAATAGACGATACCATCCGCACCGTCCGCGCGTAACTGCCTGGCCCAGGCCTGCGCGGCGGCGTAATTGCCGGTGTCGGCGTCGTAAATTTCCGGCAATTCGGTTTGCCGGCCGCGAATGTCGTGCAGATCGGCATCCAGATCGGAGGCATAACTGCGCATGTCTATGTCAATCGGCGCCTGTTGGGTCGCGGCCAGAAACCGGCTGCGATGAAAGCGGGTCTCGGCAATCGCGGTATCTATGTCTTTGGCGGCGTAATAGACACCGTAACTGCCGTCGCAAAACCGGCTGCCTTCCGGATTGAGATGGGTGAACGCCGCCATGATAGGCGTAGTCCCCGACCCGGCAATCCGGTCTGCCGAGGCGACCAAGCTAATTTCACCGGCTTCGTCGCGCAGCCTATCGTTAGTCAGCGCTTCGATGGCGAACACCACCTCCAGATCAGCCGGGTCTGCCACCCTATCGAACAAACCCGTCGGCGGAAACCTGCTGGGTACCAAGCGCCAGCAGGGCCGCCAATCTATCCGACTGATTTTCGCTACCACCATTAGGCCCAACCGCACTGCGCATCGAGATATTGGCGCACCACATATAAATCCGCCACCCGCCCGGACAGCATGCGTTGCAACGCGGATTGCCCGGAAAACAGCGCCGCCTGATTGGCTTGATGCAGCCAGCCGTCCGCCGCTTCGGGTTTGGGCAGTAAAATCTGCAAGGCTTTATAAATCCCGAAGATGTAAGACAGCCTTTCCAGTTTATCGGCGTTAAGGCTGGCACTTTCCGGGTTTTTCTTCCATTTAAAATAAGTGCTGCGCGAATCCAACCCCAGTAAAACCATGGCCTGCTCGACATTCAAACCCCAAGCATCGGCAATATTGAAAAAGGTCCGTAATGCCGCACCAGCCACCAGTGCACTGTCGGCCGGTAATGACACTTGAGCGGTAGACAACATAAGTCCTCCAAACAACTTACCTAAACTTTAACTTAAAATAAGTCTATTTATGGACTTTGTCAAAGGGGGTTTGGTTTTATTTTCGGAAAAGGCGTTTGCGTGGGGCGGGCTTTTATTTGGGCAAAACTGAAAATTCGCGGGGTATCTGCGGAACGTTTGGTTAGCGCTTTTTAGGCCATCGATTCGGATTTCGAGCATCATGCACTACAGCCAACACATGTACTAAATCGCCGCGCACCACATAAAACACGCCGAATGGAAAACGCGGGAGGAGTGCGCGGCGAACGCTTGGAATTACCTCGGCATAGAGCAACGGTGCTTGTTCCAGCCTTTTTAGCTGCAGTTCTAAAGCGGCAATAAATTCATCTCCGAGACCGGAACTTTGCGACTCGTACCATTCTTGGGCTTCGCCCGTTTCACGTAAAGCGCGTGCGGAAAACTTTAGGCGGTACGCCATGAGCCATCTTTAAGGCGCGATTTTACTTGATCCCAGGAATAGCCGGACTCCGGATTCCACTCAAACTCAGTCATGCGTCGTTCCAGTTCGGCTTTAAGCTCCGGCGATACTTCCACAGCTTCAGGCACTGCGGCGACGCTGTCCCAAATAAGCTCAACCAGCTGAATGCGTTCCTGCAACGGAAGTTCCAAAATATCGGCAATAGAGATATTGTTCATGGCGGATACTGTATCCATTTTTGGTAAAAATCAAAAGCGACACTTATAAGCGGCCCGACGATTTAAGTTTTTGCACGACTAACTCATCAACTTGATTATTCGGTGTGGCCGGCATTCATAGCGTGGATTGGGGTGACGAAAGCCCGCCTAGGTCCGATTAGCGTTGCATAATCGGACCTGAGGACCTCATAGGCCCACCTTCACATGGCGCAACAAATCGGACACGCCCATGATGTCGAAGCGCTCAGGATGTACCACCCGAAACAGCGAGAGCGTGCAAGCGCCGACCTGCGCCGTGGTCTTTAACGCGGCCAATAGTGCTACAGAGTCGGAGCCAAGGTATTGCATGGACTGGATGCGGTCTGCGTTCTTGTCCATCTTGAGTGTCTGCATAAAGGCCAACTCATTTGGGTGCGCGCCGGAATCGATTGTTCGTTCATACAGAGCTTTCGCCACCGCACCCTCTGCCGCATCTTGGGCAATAGCAAACCTTAGCAGTGCTCCGACTGTGAATTCATCCTTGACCTTCTGTTTCGCAATGGGGTCTTCGCCACGCCGCAACCATGTCTCGCAGGAATCTGGGTGTTTGGACAGATAGAGCCCATAGAGTGCGTTTTCCAAACAGGATCTAAGAAGCGCGTAACCCTCAGGAAGTTGAACGCTCCAACACAGCCGACACGCAGCAAGAAAGTTGGAGTGCGCCCGAACCAAAAAGATACCCGCAAACCAATCCTGGGAGTGATTAAACCCGTCGATTGATTTCCGATACCCAAGATCAACGTCGGACAGACGAGCAACCCACTCCGTGTGATTCGCAAACGTCGCAATTTCGTTGTTACGAGCGGCATCGAAGAATTTCGAAATCTCGTTCACTTCCCAATTTGCTGGTGGCGCCGGAACTGGCATAGCGTCATGAACCCCAACGTAATGCATAAGACATCGTTTGTCTTACAATCCCAGCCATCTGTCGTACAAACCTCATATTAAAACAATTAAATCATTGATTTATAAATTAAAAACTAGGCTTTCCCAAGAAATACAACATTCAGTCAAGGACCTTAAGAACCACCCCAAACTATCACTTTCACGGAAATAAACATTTTGGTTCCTTGTTTTTTGCAAAGATAACCCAAGACCCAAACTAATCAAAGTACATTCCAACGCTCAACCTCTGTCAAATCGGTTTGCCTAGCTGTCCAAGCGCCTCCATACAATTTGAGTTAATCCTGTTCCGATCTCGACTTCCAGGCCGCTCGGGCCACCAGAATCGCCGCCGTTAGAAAACCGACCGTGGTCAGGGTAAAACTGACGCCGGCCTGAATCGGGAAGTGCGGTTCGACCGGTAAAGCGGAGGCCGCCGGCTTGGCCGACAATCCCCTTAGTAAAAACGACAGCGGGTTGAAAAACGCCCCAAAGCAGCAAGCACTCACCATCCAAACCGGCGGCGTGACCGCATACTGCCGAAACAGCAAAAAGAAAATGAACAGAAACTGGGCCATCATCAGGTAATCGATGTGAGCGCGGATAATGTCCGCCCTTTCGACCAAATGGCCGGCCAACGCGCCGTCGGGAAAAAACAGCGTAAAGCCCAATACCCAGGCAATGCTCAAGGCTATCGCCAGGCAAAATATGGCAAACGCCAGTAGGAATACGTTGGTCATCGGTTCGGGTGGAAATGTTTGCTTGCTCATGATTATCCTCAAAGTGATGGGGAGCTTAGCCCCGCTGATTGAATGCCGGTTAAGGCAAACGCCCCAAGCCCGTTGCCAACAACCTGTGCATTGACTAGACTGCCTGGCAAACTGCCGGCGAGCCGGACGCGACAGGAAGCATAAACGATGACCAATACACCACGCTTGTATGAACGTGCTGCGACAATCGACACCCCGTTCGATGCGTTGTGGGACATCAGCGGCGGCCGCACGTTTTTTTGCGGCCCGCTGTTTTACAACGCCAACCACCAACACGGCGCCCCGGTGTTTCTAGCCGGTCTGTATGGGAAATTTCGTTTGAAAGTGGCGGGTAGCGATTGGCTGTCTTGCCGCACTGCGGTGATTCCTGCAGGCGTGTGGCACGAATTGGATGTGGGCGGCGACCCAGTGGCGGTCTTTTACATTGAACCGACCATCGCCGGCACCGAGGCGCTGTTACCTTTAATCCGCGATACCCGCTCGGTGAACGGTGCCTTGGTCGGCAATGGCGGAGAAATCAACTTCATGCGTGAGCTTTACGAAGACCGCTATCAACCAAATTGGACCGCGCAGCCCCTGGCCGATTTGCTGGATTTTTCGAAACGCCGGTCTCAAGCCGACAGGATAGATCCACGCATCAGCCAAATCGTCGAATTTTTATTCGCGCAAGGCGACGACCTAACGTCGGTGATTACGCTGGCCGCGAATGTGGGCCTATCCGCGTCCCGGCTACAACATCTGTTCAGCCAGCAGATCGGCGTGCCGTTTCGCCGTTATCGCAGCTGGAACCGGATGCGGCAGGCGATACAAGAGGTGATCAAGGGCCACAACTTCACGACTGCCGCGCACGCTACCGGGTTTTCCGATTCCTCCCATTTCAGCCATGAATTCCGTAAGACCTTCGGTGCCGCGCCGACGGTGGGCTTGCATAATCTGGCGCGGCGGCAACCTTAGCTTACTTAAACTCCCGCACCAAATCAGCCAAAATCCGCAAGCCTGATTCGGCATCCTCGCTACTGGCGTGGCTGAAATTTAAACGCAACTGACCGCAAGCGTCCACCGCCATCGGTAGAAAGGGTTCGCCGGGCATAAACGCCACGCCGGCTTCGATAGCCTTAGGCAACAGCAGGCGGGTATCGATGCGACGATTCAGCGTCAGCCAGAAAAACAAGCCGCCGGGCGGGGTTTGCCAAACCGCCAAATCCGAAAAGTGCCGACGAAGCGCGGCTTCGAACGCATCGCGGCGCTGGCGGTAATGTTCGGCCAGCGCCACTAATTGCCGGCTGCGCTCAGGATTGTTCAGTTGTTGTAGTACCAGCCATTGGCTAAGGCGATTGCTGTGCAAATCTGCCGCCTGTTTCAAGCGGATCAAAAAAGGCATGAGTTCCTGCGACGCCACCAGGTAACCCAAGCGCAAGCCCGGCGCCAGGCTTTTGGAAAACGAGCCTTGATAAATCCACGGCGCTTGTTGCAACCTGGCGCATACCGGCGTGCGTTCGCAATCGTCGTACACCAGATCACGATAGGGATCGTCTTCGAATAGGGGAATATTGCCGGCATCGCAAGCGGCGGCCAGAGCGGCCCGTTCCCCGGCATCCAGGCAGCGGCCACTGGGATTCTGGAACGTGGGGATCGCATAGGCAAACGCTGGCTTTTCCTGTTGCAACGTATCCAGGTCGGGCGCCCCGGCATCGTAAGCCACGAAGCGGGCGCCGAAAAAGCGGAACACCTGCAAAGCCGCCAGGTAGGTCGGCGCTTCCACGGCCACCGGCGTGCCGGGATCGATGAACAGTTTGGCAACCAGATCGATGCCTTGCTGCGAACCGGACAGGATCAACACTTGTTCAGCCGTGCACTTAACACCCAGGCCTTGCATGTCGGCGGCGATACGCTCGCGCAACTCCGCTTCGCCTTCGCTGGCGCCGTATTGCAACATGTGCTGCGGCATGGCCTCTAGCGTGAATTGCGGGAAGCTGTCCAACGACGGCAATCCGCCGGCAAAGGAAATCATGCCCGGTCTGTCGACAACGGCCAGAATTTCGCGGATTGGTGACGGATGCAGGTCTTGGGTACGGGCGGAAAAGCGGATAGGGTGCTGCGGCGATAATGAGTTCATGGTGGGCATTGATAAATGTCAATAAAGTTGACCTATAGCCATGCTAACGGCTGCCTGCCTATAATGTCAATATGGTTGACCAAATAGCCGCTATCGATAATTCCCCGCTTGATGAAATGCCGACGCCGGAAAGGCGCGAAGCCGCGTTACGTCTGGCGATCGAACAATTTTACTTCGGCTATCGCGCCTTTACCGTACAGCCGGACCGCATCCTGGCCGAGCGCGGGCTTGGGAGAGTGCATCACCGGATCTTGTATTTCGTCGGCCGCAATCCGCGGATTTCCGTGAACGCGCTGCTGGGCATGCTCAGCGTCAGCAAACAAGCTCTGAACGCGCCATTGCGGCAGTTAATGGACATGCAGTTGGTCATGATAGACACGGCCGTGCACGACAAACGGGTACGCGAACTCAGCTTAACGCCGGACGGCGCAGAATTGGAAGCGCAACTGACCGGCACGCAAATGCAACAACTGCAAACGGTATTCGCGCAAGTCGGCGCCGAAGCCGAAGCCGGCTGGCATGAAGTGATGCGCAGCTTGAGTGCACAAGGCTGAAAGCCGACGGAGGCGAAACGACAGTGCGCGAAAAAATCGACGCCATCTACCAAAGCGAATCCCGCCATGTGCTGGCCACCTTGATTCGGCTGCTCGGCGATTTCGATGTGGCCGAGGAAGCGTTGCACGATGCCTTTCGCGCCGCGCTCGAACAATGGCCGCGCGACGGCTTACCGGCCAATCCGCGCGCCTGGTTGGTGTCGGCCGGTCGCTTCAAGGCCATAGACGGCCTGCGCCGGCAAGCCCGCTTCGACGTGCTGGAAGATGCCGATACCTTGGCGGATCCAGCCAGCGAACCCGGCGACACGGATGACGAAGGCCTGGAAGACGACCGCCTGCGGCTGATCTTTACTTGTTGCCACCCAGCATTGTCCCCGGATGCTCAAGTGGCGTTGACGTTGCGCGAGGTCTGCGGCCTGGCCACCGAGGAAATCGCCCGGGCCTTCCTGACGCCGACACCGACGCTGGCGCAACGCATCGTCCGCGCCAAAACCAAGATCCGTGATGCCAAGATTCCCTATCAAGTGCCGGCGCCGGCCGAGCTACCACAACGCTTGGATTCCGTGTTACGGGTAATTTATCTGGTGTTCAATGAAGGTTACTCCGCGTCGTCTGGTGCTGCGTTAACCCGGCACGATTTGTCGGAAGAAGCGATACGCTTGGGGCGTTTGTTGGTCGAGTTGCTGCCGGAACCGGAAGCGCAAGGCTTATTAGCGCTGATGCTGCTGCACGAATCGCGCCGCGCCGCCAGAGCCGGCGCCGACGGCGAACTGATTTTGTTGGACGACCAAGACCGCAGCTTGTGGGACAGCGACCGCATCGCCGAAGGCTCGGCGCTGGTACAACGGGCCTTAGGGTCGCGGCGCTTCGGCCCTTATGCGTTGCAAGCCGCCATCGCTGGGCTGCACGCCAACGCCAGCCACGCCGCCGCCACGGATTGGCCGCAAATCGTCGCACTCTATGACGTCTTGCTACGCATCGAAGCCTCGCCGGTGATCGAATTAAACCGGGCCGTCGCGGTAGCGATGCGCGATGGACCGGCAGCCGGGCTGGGTTTGATCGATGCGCTTTTACAGAATGGCAACCTTACCGATTATCATCTGGCGCACGCGGCACGGGCAGACTTGTACCGACGCTTGGGCAGAATCGACGAAGCCGTCGCGGCTTACCAGCAAGCTCTGGCTTTAGCGCGGCAGGAACCTGAGCGGCGTTTTTTGGCGCGTAGACTGCGGGAAATCCGTGTCGAGTGACAGAAATCGGAAACATGGGCGGTTGATTTTAGTGTGATATTCATTATTTGAGTCACGCAACATACCCGCTTTTGACGCAATAAATGAAAAGATTCGCGCCCCTTGATTTTGATAGAGCAAGTTCGGCCAAAGCCCACCCGACGTAAAAAATAGGTTCCAACCGCCACGAAATTGCGTTGATTGAAGTCAGGCCATTGTAGAGGGCGTCGGCCTGTCGGCCATCAAACCCACATCGGCAATTAAAAGAAGCTGGCCTTCGAAACCTCGATTCCATCGACGCTACTTGCTAACGTTCAACGTAACCGGCGACTGGAGCAGGCAGCACGGAGGGAACCTGCCGGCATGGCCTGCAGGACGTCCGGTTGACGGAAGGGTTAGCACTCATTGGAGACAGAGGTGATAAAAGAGAGCGATGAGTCCGGCAAGAAGGGTAGCGAAGGATGTAGCCCGAACAACCTGAAATACTACCTCCCCGTTTCTAACGCGGTTCCATTCCAACTTTAGTAGCGTTTGGGATGCTTCAACGAACTCGTGATTGAGTTTGCTAAAGTCTTCTTGACTTGGGACGCCGTTGTTCGAAAAGAATCTTTCATACTCCTTCAATAGCGCCAAAATCTTCTTTGACTGATCTTCCTTTGGATTTAGCCGAAGTCGAATTTTCGTGATTGACTCGTTTACCTTCTGATAGCTCTCGCTGATGGCGTCCCATTTTTCATCGGTGGTTTCTCTTCCCCAAATGCGATGGCGATGTATTTCCATCGAGTGGGATATATACGTGGAAAGCTCTAGGCGAAGGGCATCAATCCATTGTTGCCGGAATTCCGATGTCTTGTTTTCTTTGCTAATGATTAGGCTAACCAACGAAATTGCACCCGCCACCGTAGCGGCAATCATTGGCCCGAGTGATGCGTCTGGAATGGTCATTTGTGAGCGCTAACGCCTAGCTCACCCGACGAAAACCGCGAAGCGGTTTTTTGGTCGGGTGGAGCGACAAATTATGGTTTTTGTTCAATAAACTGCTCATAGCATTCTGTGCAAATCCAATTGTCTTTTTGGCTTCTATAACCGACGCCATGGTCTGTGTCTTTACTGTCGTACAGCTTCCACCAGCATATTTGGCAGTGGTCGTGATCCCAGTTTTTCTTACCTGACCATACTTCCTTCTGCCATCCTTCGCCTTTAGCCCAATCAACAGGTTCTTTTATATCTGATTTCTTCCAGCTATCCCCGTGGATAGTAACGAACTCTTCATCCAAGTTTTTATTGACCATAACTAGTTATTAGATAGGCCTGTATATCTACCGAAAAATGATCTTCGACACGATAATTTATTGATCTGCATGTGCTCTTTCTGTATATCATTCATGACCAGTAACGGCCAGACTGTTGCCATTTAATCAGATCGAGAGACAGTCCGCAACGGGACGGCAGCAGTTATGCAGAGCACCTGAAAACAGTCATTCCGGAACTTTGGCTTTCAAAACTCCAGTGTCCAGGCCTTGTAGGTTTCATACCAACACAGTTGCGTAGTTAGTCTGCCATTCGAGCTCTACGAACCAAACCTAATCGGTTTTTTCATTGTTTGTGTCGCCCGATACCCGTGGATAACTATCTAACTTGCCTAGCTAAATACTGCATTTCTTTGACGCCGGAAATGTAATGCCGATGAAATTCCGCCAGGCCAGGTTCCGATGCGGTTTTTTCTAAATAACCGTTCAAAACCGCTAGTTGCTGTTCGGCAATCTGTTGGGCATTAGGGTGGCGAACGCGGTCAGAAACGACGAAAGGCTAGTCACCACTTGCCACCTTTGGGTTTAAGCGACACTTTGGCGAGGTTACCGACCAGCTGCGGCGTGTACTTCAACATATAGTCGGCATAGCGGCGAATCAGCGGAATCTGTTCCTCTAAGTCCTTACGTTCCGCATCAAAATCCTCACGAAACACGATTTTCTTGTCGGCAAATACCAGCGGCGCCGACTCGGAAGTATCGCAGGCCCAACCGGGTTGCGGTTTTAATAGCTCGGCTTGAAATTGCTCGTCCCGATAAGGGTAAAACGGCATGGTGAGGCAGCGCGAGGGTTTATCGGGGTGAATGCTGCACGGATTATCAGGCGCCAGCGCCCGACACGGAAAGGATGGCGGAATATAGGCGGTGGGTACTATCAATGCCGCCGACTCTTTCCTGTCGGCTAGTTTTATCGTGGCGCCCCGCTGGTGACATATAGCCATTCGCCATTTCCGTGGCATTACGAATTTCCAGGCTGCGCCACTCGCATTCATCCGCCATCCGCTCGGCTTCCGCTCGATTGAAGTCCTCCTAAATTTCAGGGGCATGGGTGCGTTCGACATGGTCCAGCATGCGTTGCACGAAAGCCGTGTAGCGCGAACGCATCAAAGCTTCGGTGGTGGGCGCCGGCGCACCGTCGATAATCGGGCCGCAGCATTCGGCATAATCCAGTTTGGAGCCGCAAGGGCAAAGCGTCATAGTTCATCTCCGGTTAGGTTGCGAAAAATTGAGGTCGATCTTTCAATGGTAAGCGACAGCCGGCTTCGGCTCAGGGCAAGCACTGGAAATTGTCGCCATGCATCGACACCACTTTCGATAGCTCGTTTCAACGATAAAAACGTTCCAATTGTCGAATATGCCCGGCGCCGAACGACTACTCAGTGCGAACATTATTTTTAACCCAGGAGTTGACCATGAAATACCTATGCCTGATTTGCGCCGAAACCGTGATGGAACAGATGACCGACGATGATTCAGCCAAACACTTTGACGAATACGCCGAATTTACCCAAGCTATCCGCAACAGCGGCCATTACCTGAGCTGCAATCGGCTGCTGCCGGCCAATGCGGCCATCACGTTGCGGGTGCGCGGCGGTAAAGTCAGCATCACCGACGGCCCGTTCGCGGAAACCAAGGAACAACTCGGCGGCTATTATCTGATCGAGGCTAGTGATTTAAACGAGGCTATCCAGGTGGCCGCGCGGATTCCAGGGGCAAAACACGGTTGCGTGGAAGTTCGGCCGATAGCCGAAGACCGGCAAACGCTGCAAGCGTTGGGTTTTTTGGAACCGGACAATTTGCGTTAGCCGGCAAGCTTGCCAACTAGTGGAAAAAAATTTCTGCGGCTTGTCGATTTCGGCATTCGCGGTTCGACAACAGGCGTAAGCAGTCTTTTTCCACAACAAACCTAAAACCAGGAGCACAGTCATGAACAACATCAAACCTATCCCCGACGGTCACCACACCTTAACTCCTTACCTGGTAGTGCGCGGCGCGGCGGCGGCACTGGAATTTTATGCAAAAGCCTTTTCTGCCACCGAGCTGTTGCGTCTGCACGCACCCGGCGGCGCGATTGCCCACGCCGAATTCAAAATCGGCGATTCGCATTTCATGCTGGCCGACGAAAGTCCCAATTGCGGCGACATATCGCCACAGGCGCTGGGCGATACGCCGGTAAAATTGCATCTCTACGTCACTGATACCGACGCGGTGTTCGCCGCCGCCATACAAGCCGGTGCGGCGGAAATCATGCCGCCCACCAACCAGTTCTGGGGCGACCGAATGGGCGCAGTGACCGACCCATTCGGCCATAAATGGCTGATCGCCACGCACATCGAAGATGTCGACCCCAGCGAATTTCAGGGCAGAATGGAGGCTTTCTTCGCCGCTCAGGCAACAGCCGGTAAACCTTAAATCGGCCGATTTCGGCATCCTCGCACCTTTAAAGGAAGCAATATGAACAAACAAATATTCATCAATCTGGCGGTAAAACATCTCGATCAATCCGTGGCGTTTTTTACCGCGCTCGGCTACACCTTTAACGCGCAATTTACCGATGAGACCGCGACCTGCATGATCGTCAGCGAGAACATCTTCGTCATGCTGTTGACGGAAGACAAGTTCCGCACGTTTACGCCTAATAGCATTTGCGACGCCACCAAAAGCACGGAAGTACTGATCTGCTTATCCTGCCAAAGCCGCGACGAGGTGGACGGCATGGTAAGCAAGGCGGTCGCCGCTGGCGGCAGCACCTATAACCAGCCGCAAGACCATGGCTTTATGTATGCGCACGGTTTTCAGGATTTGGATGGCCATATCTGGGAACTGGTCTACATGGCACCGGATGCGGTATCCCAAAACTAACGGAGAACGCGATGAAATATATGCTACTGATTTATCTCGAAGAACACAGCCTGGACGAAGCCGACCGGCAGGCCTGTTATGCCGAATCCACCCAGCTCGCGCACCAATTGAAAGCCAACAGCCAATATCTGGCCGCCAGTCCGTTGCAACCCACAGCCATGGCTACCAGCGTGCGGGTGCGCGACGGCAAACGCTTTATCACCGATGGCCCGTTCGCGGAAACCCGCGAACAACTGGGCGGCTATTATCTGGTCGACGTCCCGGATCTGGACGCGGCTCTCGCTATCGCCGAACAGATTCCGATGGCGCGCAAGGGTACCGTCGAAGTGCGGCCGCTGATTGAGATTCCGGGTTTGCCCGGCGATTGAACTTACCATGCTTTAGGAGAAGACCGTGATCAAAACCATCCTTATCGTTCTCGTCGTCATAGTCGTCGCGCTACTGATCTATGCGGCAAGCAAACCCGATACCTTCCGCGTACAACGCTCGATCACCATCAAAGCGGCCCCGGATAAGATTTTTCCGTTGATCAGCGATTTGCACAATATGCAAACCTGGTCGGCTTGGGAGAAAGTCGATCCGGGCATGAAGCGCTCATACAGCGGCGCAGCCAGCGGTCCCGGCGCGGTCTACGAATGGGAAGGCAACAAGGAGATAGGCCAGGGCCGCATGGAGATTCTGGAAACCAATCCACCGGTAAAGCTGATGCTGCGGCTGACTTTCATTAAGCCATTTCCAGCCGAAAACACCGTGGAATTTACGCTACAAACCGAAGGCGTTGTTACTCATGTCACTCAGGCCATATACGGCCCCAGCCCCTTCCTCTCTAAAGTGATGAGCCTGGTGTTCAGCATGGACAAAATGATAGGCGGCAAATTCGAGGAAGGTTTAGCCGAGCTAAAGACCATCGCCGAAAAGTCATCATCTATTTCAATTTCAGAGGACAAGCCATGAAGCCAACAGAACAAACAGCTGAATCGCGTGAATTAATGCTGACGCGCCTGATCGATGCGCCACCCGAGAAACTCTATAAAGCCTGGACCGAACCGGCACTGCTCAAGCAGTGGTTTTGTCCGAAGCCCTGGACCGTGGCTGAAGCCGAACTCGATGTCAGAGCCGGCGGCACCAGCATCATCGTGATGCGTGGCCCGGACGGCGAGGAGTTTCCAAACCAAGGAATCTATCTTGAAGTCGTGCCAAACGAGCGTTTGGTGTTTACCGACGCCTATACCAGCGCCTGGGAACCCTCCGCCAAACCCTTCATGACCGGCATCATCACGTTTACACCTGAAGCCGGAAAAACCCGCTACACCGCGCGCGTGTTGCATTGGACCGCGGCAGACCGGAAAGCCCACGAGGAAATGGGCTTTCATGAAGGCTGGGGCAAGGCCACCGACCAACTGGCCGAGCTGGTAGCCGGCTTTTAAGACGGGAAAACCGGTCATTACTTTTTAACACTAACCGAGTAAACACCATGCCCAAAATCACCCCATTTTTATGGTTCGACGACCAAGCCGAAGAGGCGATGAATTTTTACGTATCCATTTTCAAAAATTCGAAAGTCTTGAGCGTTACTCGCTACGGCGATGGCGGGCCGGGACCGAAGGGCAGCGTGATGACTGCCAATTTCGAGCTGGACGGACAGGTATTTACCGCGCTCAACGGCGGCCCGACGTACCCGATGCAAGCGTTTTCCCCAGCAATTTCCTTTGTCGTACACTGCGAAACTCAAGCAGAAGTGGACCACTATTGGGAAAAACTATCCGCGGGCGGCAAGCAGAATCAATGCGCCTGGCTGGAAGACAAATTCGGCGTAACCTGGCAGATCGTGCCGAATGTGCTGCTTGAATTGATCAGCGATCCCGACCCGGTAAAAAAGCCGGACGGGTGATGCAGGCCATGCTGAAAATGACCAAAATAGACATAGACACCTTAAAACTAGCCTACGCACAATCCTGATGAAACCGCTATTCGCCACTCTACTATTACTACTTGCCGGCCGGGTTAACGCCATCGAATGGGTGGATAGTCCTGCGCTCGCCACACTGTTCAGCGAAGCGGGCGTGCATGGCACTTTCGTAGCCTACGATGTCGATGCGGATAGGCTAATCGGCCACGACCAAATTCGCGCGGAAACCCGCTTCATCCCGGCCTCGACGTTCAAGATTGCCAATAGTTTGATCGGCTTGTCGGTAGGCGCGGTCAGTAGCGTAGACGAACCGTTGCCATACGGCGGCCAAGCACAAATGATCAAAGACTGGGAACGGGATATGGGCTTGCGCGAGGCGATCAAACTATCCAACGTGCCGATTTATCAAGCACTGGCCCGGCGCATCGGCCATGAGCGGATGCGCGAGAGAGTTGCCAACCTGGGCTACGGTAACGCCGATATAGGAGATACGGTTGATCGGTTTTGGCTGGATGGTCCGCTGCAAATCAGCGCGGTGGAACAGACAGCATTTTTGGCCCGCTTGGCGCGGGATCAATTACCGCTCTCTGCCGATGTTCAGAGCAAAGTCCGGGAAATCATCATGCTCGAGCAAAGCGGCGAACGGGTTTTATACGGCAAAACCGGCTGGTTAAACGCGCCCAATACCGGTATCGGCTGGTGGGTGGGCTGGATCATGCACGGAAATCGTCTGTACAGCTTTGCATTGAACATCGACATCACTCAAGCCGCCGACGCACCCAAGCGGGTAGAGTTGGGCAAGGCCTGTCTCAAGGCCTTGGGAATATTGTAATCGCAGGGTCTTATTTGGCTCGCAACGCCAATGCGGTTTTTGCCAGACGTTCCCCCAGCACCCAGCACAAGCGTTTTTCATGCTCGGTGAGTTCGGCATCAGTATCGGCGACATGGCTGGGCCCGTAAGGCGTGCCGCCGCTGACCGTTTCGCGCAGCGCAATCTCGTTGCACGGTAGGCTCATCAGCAACATGCCGTGATGCATCAAGGGCAGCATCATCGATAACAGCGTGGTCTCCTGACCGCCGTGCATGCTGCCGGTGGACGTAAACACGCCGGCCGGTTTGCCGGACAAGGCGCCGGAGAACCATAACGCGGTCGTGCCATCCAGAAAATGCTTTAAGGACGCCGCCATATTGCCGAAGTGCGTTGGGCTGCCCAGCGCCAAACCGTCGCAGGTTTCCAGATCCTGCAGAGTTGCATAGGGTGCGCCGGCATCGGGAATGCTGTCAGCGATTTTCTCGCACACCGCCGACACTTCCGGCACCGTGCGCAACACCGCTGCCGCGCCGGGCACCGATTCCACGCCCCGGCCGATCTGTTGCGCCATCCGCATGGTGCTGCCGTCGCGGCTGTAATAAACAATCAGGATTTTCGCCATCAGAGTATCGCCAACACGTTTTCCGGCGGCCGGCCGACGGCGGCTTTACCGTCTTTCAGCACGATAGGCCGTTCGATCAATTTGGGGATTCTAATCATCGCTTCGATCAAGTCCGCATCGCTGAGGGATTTGTCGTCCAAACCGTTCTCTTTATATTCCGGCTCTTTGGTACGCATCAAATCGCGCGGCTTGATGTTGAGCTTGGTCAGAATGTCCTGCAATTCAGCGGCGGTAGGCGGCGATTTAAGATATTCCACAACCTCCGGCGTGACGCCTTGCGCTTCCAGTAGTTTCAAAGTGTCGCGGGATTTGCCGCAACGCGGGTTATGGTAGATTTTGACGCTCATGGTTTGCACCTTAATCATGACGGGTTGCGGCTATAATAGCACCCTTCGAATCACGGATAAGCTCCCAAAGCCATGCAATTACCCAACTATTCAACCGCCCGCGTGCTGGTGGTCGGCGACCTGATGCTGGATCGTTACTGGCACGGCGCCACTTCACGGATTTCCCCGGAAGCGCCGGTGCCGGTGGTGCACGTCAAACAAGACGAACAACGGGCGGGCGGCGCCGGTAACGTGGCGCTAAATATCGCCGCGCTGGGTGCAAAAGTATCGCTGCTGGGTTTTACCGGCGAAGACGAAGCGGCAATGGCGTTGAAGGCTTTGCTGCAACAAGCCAAGGTCTTGTGTATGTTTCAGGCGGTGCCGGGCTATCCGACCATTACTAAATTGCGGGTGATGAGCCGGCATCAGCAGTTGATCCGGCTGGATTTTGAAGACGGTTTTAACAATGTCGATAGCGATGCGTTACTGCATCTATACCATGCCGAGATGATGCAATCGCAAGTGATCGTGCTTTCCGATTACGGTAAAGGCACCCTAAGCCAAGTGCAACAATTCATCAAATTGGCTAAGCAGTTGCACAAGCCGGTATTGGTCGATCCGAAAGGCAGCGATTTTTCGATTTACCGGCAAGCCACGCTGATTACGCCCAACCTCAGCGAATTTGAAGCGGTGGTGGGCCGCTGCGCCGACCAGCAGCAAATCGTCGAGCGCGGCATGAATTTGTTGACCGAGTTGGATTTACAAGCGCTGTTGGTCACGCGCGGCGAAAATGGCATGACCCTGCTCAGCAAGGACGCCGAACCCTTACACCTACCGACTCACGCCCGCGAGGTTTTCGATGTCACCGGCGCCGGCGACACCGTCATTTCCGTGCTGGCCGCCAGCCTGGCCGCGAAAAAACCGCTGGCCGAAGCCACGCAACTGGCTAATATCGGCGCCGGCATCGTCGTCGGCAAAATGGGCACCGCCACCGTCAACACTGACGAATTGCATGCCGCTTTGCAAGGCCCACGCGCCCATCACAAAGGCGTCTGCAGCCTACCGGACCTGCTGGCTGAGCGCGCCGCCGCCAAACAAAACGGCGAAAAAGTCGTCGCCACCAACGGCTGCTTCGACATCCTGCATCCCGGCCACGTCCGTTACCTGCAACAAGCTAAAACCCTGGGCGACCGCTTGGTGGTGTTGGTCAACAGTGACGCCTCGGTGCAACGCCTGAAAGGCCCGGAGCGCCCGGTCAACAAACTGGATCATCGCATGGAAATGTTGGCCGCGCTGGAATGCGTGGACTGGGTGGTGGAATTTGAGCAAGACACCCCCAAGGAAGTCATCGACCAATTACTGCCGGACATTCTGGTCAAAGGCGGCGACTACACCGACATCACCAGCATCGCCGGCCACGAAAGTGTATTGGCGAATGGCGGCGAGGTGAAGATCTTGTCGTTTATTGAGGGGCATTCGACGACTTCGATTATTCAGACGATTAGAGATAAAACTGGCAACTAGGCCATGCCGTCAATACAATGTATGTATAAGACTGGCGTTCTATGATTTCATTTGGGCAAGAGAAAAATGAATTGCTCAAGCAAAGTCGAGGCATCGGCTTTGAGGAGATTATCGCGGCAATCAATGCAGGAAAAATACTCGATGTATTTGAGCATCCCGATCAAATACGCTATCCGCAACAAAAAATTTATGTCGTTGAAGCGCTTGATTATGTGTATTTGGTGCCATTTTTGCGGAACGAAGACGGCATCTTTCTTAAAACCATCATTCCAAGTCGCAAAGCCAAAAAACGTTACAAAGGGTAAAGCCATGTTCGATGATGAAGAGATGTCGATATTAAACGCATTGGAAAATGACCAATTGGTACGTAGCATCAATGCCGATGAAGAAATTGCTTTGGCAAAACAGGCCGCTAAAGAATATCTATCAAAATCAAAAAACGTCACTATTCGCCTTAGTTTGGGCGATGTGACATTAATTAAAAACCGGGCTCAAGATGTTGGTATCCCGTATCAAACGCTAATTTCTTCGCTGGTACATCAATATGCAACGGGCAAAATACGATTGGAAACTTAAGAAGTGTCGCGACATCAATAAATCATGTGCTGAAGGCAACTCATGAAAACTGACGCCGAAATCATCCATAGCGGATTCGAATCGATTTTTTCAACCTTAGGCATGGTTGATGCCGAGCGGTTTATCATGCTGATTAAGCGCGACAAATTCGATTACACTCAGTGGCAAAAACAACTCTGGCCGAACGAGTCTGTAGAATCTTTATCTGCCCTAGCTCAGCGGGATTGGGAACAATTTTCCTGAATTTGCCGCGAACTTCAATAACAGACAATCGCTCTCCCAAAAGAATTGCTTTTCGAATGATTAACCTAAAAGACCGCCTCCACCAATACTGGCTACTGGCCCGCTTTGATAAACCCATCGGCATTTTCATTTTGCTGTGGCCGACATTATGGGCCTTGTGGATTGCCGGTGACGGTAGGCCGGACGGTTTGGTGCTGACCGTGTTCGTCGCGGGCGTGGTGTTGATGCGAGCGGCGGGTTGCGTGATTAACGATTACGCCGACAAGGATTTCGATCCGCATGTGGATCGTTGCAAGCTACGGCCTATCGCAGCCGGCAAGGTTAGCCCGAAGGAAGCTTTGATTGTATTTGCGGTATTGTGTCTGACCGCGTTCGGTTTGGTGCTGCTGCTGAATGGGTACACGATTGGCTTGTCCTTCATCGGCGCGTTTCTGGCGGCCAGTTATCCGTTCATGAAGCGCTTTACCCATTTGCCCCAGGCTTACCTGGGCGCGGCGTTTGGGTTTGCTGTGCCGATGGCGTTTGCCGCGCAAATCAACGAAATCCCCTTGGTGGGCTGGATTTTATATTTAGCGGTGCTGCTCTGGGCGCTGGTGTACGACACCATGTACGCCATGGTGGACATTGACGACGATTTGAAAATCGGCGTGAAATCGACGGCCATTTTGTTCGGCAAACGGGTGCGGGAAATTACCGCTGGTCTACAAGTTGTGATTATCGGCTTGTTGCTTACAGTGGGCACGATGCAACAGCTCAGTTGGCCCTATTACGCCGGCTTGTTGGTCGCCAGCGGTCTGGCGGTTTACCAGCAAAAATTGATTTTTCATTTCGATAAACCCAGTTGTTTCAAGGCGTTTTTGAACAATAACTGGTTCGGTCTGGCAGTGTTTGTTGGCATTGTGTTGGCTTACTGGCAATAGCGGATCGAGGCGCTTAGGTTTGGAAAATCTACCCAGCCTTTGTAGAACGGATTTTCAAACATACCCCAATTGATTTTAGGAGTTGCGATGAACTATCAGGAGATGCTCGCCGTGGCGTTTGCCGAAGCAAAAGCCGGTTTTGACGAAGGCGGCGTGCCGGTCGGCGCGGCCTTGTTCGATGCTGATGGCAGCTTGCTGGGCCGGGGCCGCAACCGCCGCGTGCAAGATAACGATCCGTCCGTGCACGGCGAAACCGATGCCTTCCGCAATGCCGGCCGGCAGACCAGTTACCGCGACAAAATTTTGGTCACCACCTTGGCACCGTGCTGGTATTGCTCGGGATTGATTCGGCAATTCAATATCGGCACGGTGGTTGTCGGCGAATCAAGCAACTTTTCCGGGCATCTGGACTGGCTAAAAGAAGCCGGCGTCAAGATTGTGGAATTGAACGACCCCGTCTGCATCGAGTTGATGAGCCGTTTTATTGCTCAATCGCCAAAGATTTGGTTTGAAGACATCGGTGAGGACTGTTGTTAAACCGAGATTTGCCGCTGATTCTATCCGTTGAATAGCACAGCCGTAGAACCCAACTAAAAATCCCTTACAAAATGGCATTGCTCTATGCGGTTATTTATTATAAAACGGCGAGAATGATGCGCTGATACCTAAAGGCGTTCTTCGCTGTCAAGCCTTCGAGAGTGGAACAGGACTTCTCATTTCCCTGGGTTCACACATTCTCTGGGACGACGATATCCGATTTAATAAATTCTCGATCCATAATCTGCAAAGGAGTTTTCGTTTATGAGTCTGTCCTTAGTCATCGGTAACAAAAATTACTCATCTTGGTCGTTACGGCCTTGGTTGTTTTTGAAATATCACGACATCGACTTCACGGAAATCCGCATCCCGCTGTATCGAGAGGATTCGAAAGACAAACTGCTGCAATACTCGCCGACCGGTAAAGTACCGGTTTTGCTGGATGCTGAGCTTAAGGTTTGGGATTCGCTGGCAATATTGGAATATCTGGCGGAACGCTTTCCGCAAACCCAAGGCTGGCCGGAGGATTTTGCCGAACGCGCTGCGGCCCGCTCCTTGGCTGCCGAAATGCATTCCGGATTTACGGCGCTACGAACCTATTGCGGGATGAATTGCAAGCGAACACCCTCAGCCAAACCCTTGCCGGAAGCGGTGCATCCGGACATCGAACGTATCGGTGAAATTTGGCAACACTACCGGCAACTGCACCGCCACGACGGTCCGTGGTTATTCGGCCGTTTTACGATAGTCGATGCGATGTTCGCCCCCGTCGCCTTGCGATTTCACAGCTATCAACTGGCAACCAATAAAGAGGCTCAGGCCTATGTGGACTGGGTGCTGGCTTGCCCGGCTGTAAGCGCCTGGATGGAAGCCGGCAAGTTGGAAAGCGAGGTAATCACCGCGTTTGAATAAGCGGTTTACAACGTTGCTTATAACCAAAATAAAATGGTCACTGCTCTACTGAAATGATCGATATTTTCAAAACTGAGTTTTGCCGATATGCCAGTGCATATGTAAAAGACAACTGGAAACATCAACTCATTGACCAGCCATTAATCGGTCGTTCCTGTAATGCTTTTCTCCAGTTCATACCGGGGCATTCGAAACCTGAATTTCACCCACCCGAAAACACCGGTTTCTAAACCTTAAAAATTAAACAGTGATTCTGAACCAAGCTGCATATAAAGCCGGCAAAAACAGTAGCGTCAACGCAGTCGCGACGGTCAAACCTCCCATAATCGCCACCGCCATCGGGCCGAAAAACGCGCTGTGGGTGAGGGGAATCATAGCCAATATTGCCGCCGCCGCCGTTAATACGATGGGGCGAAACCGGCGCACCGTCGAATCGACAATCGCATCAAAATCCGAACGCCCGGCCTGCTTATCCTGATCGATTTGATCGACCAGAATTACCGAGTTGCGCATGATCATGCCGGAAAGTGCGATGGTACCCAACATCGCCACAAAACCGAACGGTTGTTGAAAAATCAACAAAAACAAGGTCACGCCGATTAGTCCCAGCGGCGCTGTTAATAACACCAAGGCCATCCGCGAAAAGCTTTGCAACTGAATCATCAGCACAGTCAATACCGTTAGAAAGAACAAAGGCATACCGGCCGCGACCGAATCGCCGCCTTTGGCCGATTCTTCCACCGCGCCGCCGGTCTCCAGGCGGTAGCCGGGCGGTAATTGCCGCTTTATGTCGACCAGTTGTTCTTCTATCTGAGCCGACACCATCGGCGCCTGCATATTGCCATACAAATTCGCGCGCACCGTGACGGTAGGAATGCGATTACGCCGCCAAATCAAACCTTCCTCAAAACCGTATTCCAGTTCCGCGACTTGCGACAGGGGCACACTGCGTCCGCCGGGGATAGGTATCATCAAATTTTGCAGACGCGATAAATGCTTACGTTCGATTTCGGCGCCACGCACCAATAAGTCGATGCGCTCGATGCCTTCACGAAATTCGGTCACATACAAGCCTTGTAGCGCACCGTTGACAATATTGGCAATATCACTGGAGCTAATCCCCAGCAGTCTGGCTTTCGATTGGTCAACATTCACGCGCACGACTTTCACCGGTTCTTCCCAATCCAACTGCACGTTGGACGGATAAGGGTTGGCGCGCATCACATCCGCCACCTGGCGGGCAATCGTGCGTAGCGTTGATAAATCCGGCCCGGAGACTCTGAATTGCACGGGAAAACCTACCGGCGGGCCGTTCTCCAAACGTAATACGCTGCCGCGCATATCCGGAAAATCCTGTTCGAACAAATGTATGAGTTTATCGCGCAGTTGTTCTCGTTCCGCTGGGCCATTGGTCAACACCACAAACTGCGCAAAGCTGCGTTGCGGTAATTGCTGATCCAAAGGTAAATAAAAACGCGGACTGCCGTTGCCGACATAAGCCACGTAATTATCGATGCCGCTTTGGTCATCCAGCCAGGCCTCCAGTTTTTTCACATCGGCTTCAGTAGCGGCATACGACACACCTTCCGCCAAGCGCAAGTCGACAATTAACTCCGGCCGAGTGGAATCCGGAAAAAACTGTTGCTGAACAAACTTAAAACCGAAGATCGCGGTAATAAACATGGCTATGGTTAAAACAATCACCAGCCAGCGGTGGATAACGCAAGCAGCCACCAGTTTTCGGAAGCGCAGATAAAACGGCGTTTGATATAGCTCGTGGGCGTGGTTCTTGGGCTGTTCGGCATGTGGTTTGTTCCGCAATTTGGCCCAAATCCGCGCCCAGCTCGACGCTTGCTCTTGTCCCTTGCTCAAGTCAGGCAATAAGCGATGGCCCAAATACGGTACAAACACTACCGCCGCGAACCAGGAGACCAACAAGGCGATAACCACCACTTGAAAGATCGAGCGGGTGTATTCGCCGGTAGAAGACGCCGCCGTGGCAATCGGCAAAAAGCCGGCCGCGGTTACCAATGTGCCGCTCAGCATCGGCATCGCGGTGGATGTATAGGCAAATGCGGCAGCACGGGTTCTATCCCAACCCTGTTCCATCTTAGACGCCATCATTTCCACGGCAATAATGGCATCGTCCACCAACAAACCCAAAGCCAAAATCAACGCACCCAGAGAAATTTTGTGCAAACCAACGCCAAACAGATGCATCAGCCAAAAAGTGACTGCCAACACCACCGGAATCGTGATCGCGACCACGATGCCGGTGCGTAAACCCAACGACAGCAAGCTAACGCCCAGCACTATGACGACCGCTTCGGTCAGCGATTTGGCAAACTCGTTAACCGAGCGCTGCACCGCTTTCGGCTGCGAAGACACAGTATGCAATTCCAAACCCACCGGCAATTGGGCTTGGGTAGTTACCACGGCCTGGTCCAAATCGCGGCCCAGCTTGATGATATCGCCGCCAGCACGCATCGCCACGCCAATCAACAGCGCGTCATGACCTTTATAACGCACCCGGTCCTTGGGGGGATCTTCAAAGCCGCGGCTGACTTTGGCGACATCGCCCAACCGAAATTCGTTGTTATTGGCGCGAAAACGTACATCCCGCAGTTCTTCCAATCTATCGTAACGACCGGTTACCGCAATCCGAATATGCTCGTTTTCAGAATCGAAACTACCGCTGCCCGTCACCAGATTTTGCGCTTGCAAGGTGCGGAGCAAGGTGGCAACGTCGATGCCGATGGTCGCTAATTTGGCATTGGACAATTCGACGTAAATGCGTTGTTTCTGCTCGCCGAAAAAGTCAACCTTGGCGACATCGTTCACTCTGAGCAGTTCGGCGCGCAACGTTTCCGCGTGACGCTTCAGTTCCGCATAGTCGTAGCCGTCGCCGGTCAAGGCATACAAGTTTCCGTATACATCCCCAAACTCATCGTTGAACGTCGGCCCTTCAACACCGGCCGGCAGGGTGTAAGCAATATCGCCGATTTTTTTACGAACCTGATAAAAAATGTCCGGGACTTGCGCCGCGGGTGTGGAGTCCTTGGCCGACAGAAAAATTAAGGATTCGCCCGGCCTGGAATAGCTGCGTAAATTATCCAGCCAGGGTACTTCCTGGAGCTTTTTCTCCAGTTTATCGGTGACTTGTTGTTCCACTTCCTGCGCGCTGGCACCGGGCCAACCGGTGCGGATAACCATCACTTTGAAAGTGAACGGCGGATCTTCAGACTGGCCCAGCCTGGTATACGAAAGCATGCCTACCAAGGTCAGCATCAACATGGCATATAACACCAATGCCGGGTGCCGCAAAGCCCACTCGGAGAGATTGAAGCCCGATTTCATGGTTGGCTCCGCAGCGGCGTTGCCCGGACTTTCTGGCCGGGTATCAAAGTTTGCACCCCCGCCACTACTACTTGTTCGCCTTTTTGGATACCGCCGGCAATCAACACACCATCTTCGCGAAACGCGCCGGCCTGAACGGTTCTAGGCTGAACTTCACCGTTCGCCGGATTCACCACCCAGACGACGGATTGACCATCGCGCTGAGTAAGCGCTGTGGTGGGTAATAAAAAATCCTTGGTGTCCTGATGATAAAAACGGACGCCGGCCGTCATGCCCAAACGCACCGAATCGTCGGCATCCAGGAAAACCACACGTACTTGAAAAGTACGTGTGAGATTATCGGCCGCCGGTGCCACTTCCCGGACTTTACCTTGATATACGGTAGTGGGGTTGGCCCACAATCTGATTTCCGCCGGCACATCGACAGCGATGCCCAGCATGCGCGACTCGGGAACGGCTATTTCAACTTCCTTATTCTCCGGCACGGCAACACGAACAATAGGCTCGCCGGCGGCAACCACTTGGCCCGGTTCGGCCTGAATGCGGGTAACCACGCCATCCCGCTCCGCCAGTAACTGCGTGTAGCGCGACTGATTGCCGGTTACCGCCGCTTGCGCGCGGGTTTGCTTTACCCTGGCCGCCGCCGCCTTGAATTGCGCTTCCTGAATATCCAAAGCCTGGTTGGAAATGAATTTGCTGGCGTGTAATTGGCGTTGTCTGTCCAGCTCAGCTTGGGCCAAGGCCAAATCGGCTTCCGCCGCCCGGACTTCCGCCTGCGCCGCTTGGGTGGATAAACCGGTATCCATACTATCCAGTTTGGCCAACAGCTGACCCTTAGTCACCACTGCGCCTGTATCGACATTGCGTTCGATAATTTTGCCGTTGATGCGAAAACCTTGAGCACTTTCGTAGCGGGAGCGAATTTCGCCTATCAATATGATAGGAGCGGCTGTGGTTTGTTCGCCTACTGTCACCACTAAAGCCGGTCTGGGCGCTGATGCTGTGGGCGCTGGTTTTTCGCAAGCGGCCAGCAATAGCGGCAACGTCAACAACAAATATTTCATCTTATCCCCTAAAAAATGGCACTAGCTGCATCCAGAGTTATTTATGCCATGGCCTTGCGGATTAACTCCAGCGGCACCAGCGAAATCAATGCTCTAAACAACAAGGCGTTATGATTGTTGACTAGGCCGTAACATTCGTAATCCAAGGGTGTGGCGTTCAAATCGCCGAAATCGTGCGCGGCACAATCCGCTGCGGGTTTGATCAAAATATGCACCGCGTCGTTACTTTTAAGCTGCGACAAACAACGTCTGTCGATGGAAATTTTGTGCGAAGTATAGACCATGGGGTTACGCTCGAAATCGTGCAGCCATTTCAAGGCCTTTTCCAGTAAGGCACTGGACAGCAATGCGCACGGAAACATCTCCGGGAAAATCACCTTATCCTGTAGCTCGTCGAAATACTGGGTTTGATCACGTAGCGATGCACACAAAAAATTCTTGGCATTGCTGGTCATCATGAACTTGCGTTTGAGAAAAAAACCATTGCTCAAAAAACAACGGTCAGGCTGGATTTTTAATTCGCCGACCCGAGACAAATCCGGCTGATCTAAAAACAGCGGTTCGGCGGTTTCTTTTTTATAGCCGGTCAGGGCCAGTTTGCCGTCGGCCTTGACGATAATCCGATTGCTCAAGCTTGGCGACGGTTCTTTTTTAAATACCGATTCTTTAATATCCACTTCAATCGCCTGGTTCGGCTTAATGGCATTGGCAAAGGCAAACTGGTAGTTGCTGAAGTTCAAGCTATGTTCGGCCAGCAATTTTTCTTCGTCATGTTGCCGGCGATAGTCGGCGATCTTGCCTTCGATCAAGGACTCTAGCTGAAACCCCAAGGTAATCGGGCCATTAAACGGATTGCCGTTAATGTTCTGCCACTTCCGGCTATCGTGGAACAGATTGAAATCGTCGGTGGAATTGCGGGCGATGTCGATATGTAGCTGACTGAAAGCGTCCGGATTGATTGGATTCATAGAAGCGGCCTCCGCTGGGCTTTGGATACAAGGCAATTCAACTCGCCGCATGCTACCACCTATCATCGGCATCACAAACTTGGCAAAGGCGGCATACTGCGTTTGCAGCTTAGTCTAGCTGATCGCCGCTATCCAGGGCTTTCAGACGGGCGCTTACCCAGGCCAGATCGTTGGCGTATTGCGGAACATTGGGAAAAGCTTCAGCCAATTTCGCCGCTAACTCCTTACTTTCCTTAAAACAACCTATGGCCTGGGGCAAACGTCCGAGGACTTGCTCCACCATGCCGACATTGTTCAGCGAAACATTCAAATCACTTAGCGCTTGCGGACTATCGCCCAGCGCCTCCCGCAGTTGCCGGCGCAAGCTCAGGCTTTCGGCATAGGCCGCTCGCGCTTCTTCTGGGCGGCCCAGGGCTTTACCCACATCGCCGATGTTGTCCAGCGAAATACTCAAGTCGCGCAGCGCTTGCGGACTGTCGCCCAGCGCCTCCCGCAGTTGTCGGCGCAAGCCCAAGCTTTCGGCATAGGCCACCCGCGCTTCTTCCAGACGGCTCAGGGCATTTTCCACATTGCCGACGTTATCCAGCGACACACTCAAATCGCGCAGCGCTTGCGGACTGTCGCCCAGCGCTTCCCGCAGTTGCCGGCGCAAGCCCAGGCTCTCGATATAGGCCGCCCTCGCGGCTTCCAGGCGGCTCAGGGCATTTTCCAGATTGCCGACGTTATCCAGCGACACACTCAAATCGCGCAGCGCTTGCGGACTGTCGCCCAGCGCCTCCCGCAGTTGCCGGCGCAAGCCCAGACTTTCGGCATAAGCCGCCCGCGCCTCTTCCAGGCGGCCCAGGGCATTTTCCACATTGCCGACGTTATCCAGCGATATACTCAAATCGCGTAGCGCTTGCGGACTGTCGCCCAGCACCTCCCGCAGTTGCCGGCGCAAGCTCAGGCTTTCGGCATAGGCCGCCCGCGCTTCTTCCAGGCGACCCAGGATTTGAGCCACCGCGCCGACTTTGTTCAGCGACACACTCAAATCGCGTAGCGCTTGCGGACTGTCGCCCAGCACCTCCCGCAGTTGCCGGCGCAAGCTCAGGCTTTCGGCATAGGCTGCCCGCGCCTGTTCCAGGCGGCCCAGGGCATTATCCACATCGCCGACGTTATCCAGCGATATACTCAAATCGCGTAGCGCTTGCGGACTGTCGCCCAGCGCCTCCCGTAGTTGCCGGCGCAAGCCCAAGCTTTCGGCATAGGCCGCCCGCGCGGCTTCCAGGCGGCCCAGGATTTGATCCACCGCGCCGACTTTGTTCAGCGACACACTCAAATCGCGTAGCGCTTGCGGACTGTCGCCCAGCGCCTCCCGCAGTTGCCGGCGCAAGCTCAGGCTTTCGGCATAGGCCGCCCGCGCGGCTTCCAAGCGACCCAGAGCCTTATCCACATCGCCGATGTTGTTCAGCGATATACTCAAACCGCGCAGCGCTTGCGGACTGTCGCCCAGCGCCCCCCGTAGTTGCCGGCGCAAGCCCAAGCTTTCGGCATAGGCCGCCCGCGCGGCTTCCAGACGGCCCAGGGCATTATCCACTTCGCCGACGTTATCCAGCGACACACTCAAATCGCGCAGCACTTGCGGACTGTCGCCCAGCACCTCCCGCAGTTGCCGGCACAAACTCAGGCTTTCGGCATAGGCCGCCCGCGCGGCTTCCAGGCGGCCCAGGGCTTGGCCTATATCGCCGGTGTAATCCAGAATTATGCTGAAATTACGCACGGCATCGGGTGCATCAGGTTTATTAGCCAACCGCCGCAACACCGGCGATATTTGCTCGACAACTTGCCCGGCGGCGGCATAATCCGTTCTCTCAATAGCCGCGTCGAGCGCGGCGAAAGCCGCATCCGCCGACAGCCGCTGTTTGTCGGTAGTGTGTTCCCACAAGCGCCGCCATTCCAGTTCAGCGGCTGACAATTCCCGGCTGGCTGCCAAGCCGGCCGGAGCAGGTAAATTCTCCGGGCAACCGGCCAGTACTATAGGTTCTGGCGTCGGTAAATCGGCGGTATAACTGCGAATACTCCATAAATCCGGCAGCATGCTAGGCACATCGATACGAAACTCGGCCGGCAGCAGCACTATCAGCGGGCAGGCAACGTCGCGCTCCAATAAGAAGCGTCTTTCGTTAAGGCGGGCCAGCAATTGCCAGACCGCCCGGCGCTGGCTATCGCCATCCAGCCTTAACTCCAACCACAAGGGCGGGCGCTTGTCGCCCAGAGGCCGGGCAGCGAGTATCGCCGCCAAGGTGGCGTCCAGTTGTTCGGGATGTTGTAAAACAAATTGCCGTAACGGCAGGGTATTGATACTCAGCAAGTCTTGCAGGCGCTGTTTCAAAGCCTGGACCGGCGCGGGATGCCGACTAAACAACACCGCCAACGCAAAGCCGCGCGCCCATTCCAGATGCGGGCGCAGCTTACGCCAAATGCTGTCCAGCTCGGTTTGATAATCGGTGTCAATCACCTTTGGCAACGATGTCGCGCAACAGGGGATGCACGTCAAACCAGTCATCGCCGTTGCGGTAGTTGAGGATGTATTTGCCTTCGGTCAGACGGGCAAAGTCCGGGAGTTTGTCCAGGCTTTCCAATTGCCGGTCGTGCTTTTCCAACACCCGCGCCAACACCTGTTTGTCGTCGCGAGCCAGCGGCATATCGTTACGCAAGGCGCTTTCCGCGCTGGCTAATACCGTATCGGGTAGCGGTAGCGATTCCTGATACAGCGCTTCGGTGATGCATAAACCCACCAACCGGAAAAAATCGCGTAAATCGCCACCGGAGTTGGCGGCTAAACGTAGCAATTGCTCCCTGGTAAAAAATGTGCTCCATTCAGGAAAACGCCGGCCGACAATATCCACCATCGCATTCAGGCCGGTTTCGGAAGGTACCGGCGCAGCGCCGTCTTGCGGACGGCTTTCGTAAACATGCACGCTGGGCAGCATATAGATTTTGCCGCCGGAATACAAAGCCCCCAGGCTACCGGCCAAGGCCGTCAAATACGGTGGAATGGTGCAAACCAAATACAACGGCGGAAAACGCAATTTGTCGGCATGCCCGGAAAAAATGGTTTCCACGCTCTTGAACACTTTACCTATGTCTTCGCTGTCGCCGACCCCGCGCAAGCGTTCCACCGAATCCAACAGTAACACTACTTTTTTATCCGGCTGACCGGCTTTCCGGCGGGCGACAGCCACAACGTTTTCGACGAATTTACGCGCTTCTTGAACCAATCTGGCGACGTGACCGCGGGTGCCTTCCTGGAGCTTTTTCTTGAAGGTGGGGTTTTCCCGCAGCGACATTTTCAAGCTGGCTTTGAGATCCTCGCCGGCTTCCAAACCAAGTTCCTCGATTTTGACTTCGCTTTGCAGAAAATTCCAAACCCGTTCGAAAAAGCCGATGTTGGCGGGATCGTGGCCGTAGCGTTCTTCGATTTTTTCCGATAAGCCGCCGAGCATGCTAATCAGAAAATCGGTGATTTCCACGGCCATGGTTAAATTCAGGTATTCGGCCATATCGACATAAAACACTTCGCAGCCCTGCTCGCGCAGCATTTCCGCCAGACGCATCAATTCGGTGGTTTTTCCGGTGCCACGGTTACCGGAAAATAAGTAAGTGCCGCCGCCTTCGTCGAAATCTATGCGATCAGCCAACACCCTAACCAGAGGCCGATCAGGCCCGTGTAAACCTTCTACGTAAAGGTCTTCGCTGACGCCGTCCGCAATCAAGGGATGCTTGCCGAATACCACCGGTCGGGTGGCATCCAGTGCATTGAGACAAGCTTTTATTTTGGGGCGTAATTCTGCCGGGTTGACCATGAGTATCTCTAGCCTAATTCAGTAAACATTCCGCTTTTGGAAATTTTAGTCATGTTAGCACGCTACATGGTTTTCTTGAGTCTACCCGGAGATAGTGTCCGGATAAGTGTATTTCAACGGGCGATGTTAAGAGATGGCGCTTGTAGTGCTACCCCTATCTATTGAGCTGTTGCAAGTATCGCCGGAAAAAGCCTGCCAAAAAACACGGTTTCTGTTGAAAACTTGTTGGTCGAACAGCTAGGAGTTTGTGGATAAGTTGTCTGTAAAAACCCGGATTCTAGTTATCCCCAGACTGTAAACAAGCTAAAACGCCGCTGTATAACAGCGTTAATTTTTAATAAGGCTATGAATAAATTCATATAAACAGTGTTTTCCACAGATTTTTCCGCCTTAGTAGTAATAACAATCTAAAGATATATATAAAGTTATTATTACTACGATAATTGGACCTGAGTATTTCAGATCACGGAAACATCAATCCTCCGATGACATTTGTTCGGTTAGGCTTTTAGGCAACTTCTTCTTAACTTTCACTCCCAATTCTTCTAATGCGCCGGCCTGACGCAGCAAATTACCGCTACCGCTACTGAGCTTGTTGACGATGCCGTCGTAGGTTTTTTGTACCGTGCTGAGTTGGTTACCCAGTTTTTCAATGTCTTCGACAAAACCTCTGATCTTGTCGTACAGGCTGCCGGCTTTATCAGCGATCAAGCGGGCGTTTTCGTTTTGTTGTTCGTAACGCCAGATGTTTTGCACGGTGCGCAAAGTTGCCAACAAGGTAGTCGGGGTGACGACGACGATTTTGTGTTCGAAAGCATCGTTGAATAATTTTTCGTCGGCCTGGAACGCTGCCATAAAGGCGGCTTCGATGGGCATGAACAGCAATACAAAATCCAGTGAACGTAAACCTTTCAAACTGGAATAGTCTTTATTGCTTAAACCTTTGATGTGATTTCTGACCGCTTCGGTGTGTTGTTTCAGGGCTTCGATGCGTTGGTTATCGTCTTCCGCCGAGCAATAGCGCTCGTAGGCCACCAATGAAACTTTGGAATCGATGATGACATCCTTGTTTTCCGGTAAGCGGACGATGACATCCGGTTTGAACAGGCGGTTGTCTTCATCGCGAAACGCGCCTTGGGTTTCGTATTCGATACCTTTGCGTAAACCGGATTGTTCCAAGACTTTTTCTAGGATCATCTCCCCCCAATTACCCTGGGTTTTATGATCGCCTTTCAAGGCGCGAGTTAGGTTCAGCGCGTCCTGATTCATCTTCGCGGTATCGCGGCGTAGCGAGACGATTTCCTCGCGTAAGGAAATGCGGTCTTTGGTTTCGTTATCGTAAACGCTTTCGACGCGGCTTTTGAATTCACCGAGTTGTTGCTTAAGTGGTGCAACCAAACTTTCGATACTGACTTTATTGTGTTCGGTAAATTGCTTGCCGCGTTCTTCGAAGATCTTATGCGCCAGATTCTCGAACTGGGTTTTTAACTGATTTTCCGCATCTTGCAGTAGGCGGATTTTCTCGGCGTTGCTTTTGTGTTGTTCTTGCTGACGCGCGTTGAGATCCGCGTTTTCGGTTTTCAACTCCAACAATTGTTGCTGTAGCAACTGCAACTCGGATTCTTTTTGCGCCAACAGCAAAACCCGCTCTTCCGCCACGGCCAATTTAACGGCTTGTTGCTGGACTTGCTGTTGCTGATGCTCTAACTGACTTTGCAATTCGCGCTGCCGCTTACCGCTCAGCCAGGCGCAAGTCAGGTAACCAAGCAAAGCCGCCAACGGTATTGCCGCCAGTGCCATCCCTATTTCTGTTTCCATCGAAATCCTCTTAATAAATCAAGCAGACGGTTTACCGCGGCTTGATCGACAAATCCCCAATCGTAAAACCAATGTCAAAGCCCTTGCCTTTACCCATCAACACCAGGGAAATTTCGCCACGGGTCAATACTTGCCTATCCACCGAGTTTTTAATCCCAAAGTGATTACCCAGCGAAATGTAATCGCCAAAAATTTCGCTGATATATTTCACATCGGTGAAATGGCCTTCGCCTTCAATAACCGAATAGCCAATCGTAAAACCTATGCTTTTTGAGGACAGCTTTACCGCTGCCTTTTGGCCATTACGGCAGGTGATTTCGCCAGTACCGTCGTATTGCTTATAAGCCAGCGAAAAGCCCTCCATCTTGTAGGTCATGCTGCAGGTACCCAGTTTCTTTTCGCCAAACTGCTCGTTAAAGTCAATCTCGGCCTGGTTAGGCTGGCCGGTATCAGTGGTTTCCGGCGCGGCCGGTGTTGCCGGTTCCGATGGCTTTGGAGACGGTGCGTCGGTTAGCGGATGGGTAACAAAATCGGCGTGGCTTATATTGGAAAACCCGACAAGTAGACAAGCAACGTAAAGTAGTATCCGACCAGAAATCTTATACTTGGCTGAGTTAATCAGGATTAGGCTATAACCCTGTTTCTTTGGAGTTGGCAAGTGGGTTGGCTGTTTATTCATCTATTTCGTCCAAATCAGTTAGACACGGAATATACGATTTGGCCAGAGAGCACAAATCGTTGGTTTTCAAAGCTGGGAAAGCCTGCTTTGAGTTATCAGGAGAGATTGTAGGCTTGGGATTAGCGGGTGGGAATGGCGAAAATCAAAATTGTACCGCCGAGCGATGGCGACGCTCAGATACTGACTTTCAATGTTGGTCGTAATGTCCGCCGATAGCAAAAATATAAATGCAGTTATCGTCGAACTTATAAATCAGCCGGTCTTTATGCGAAATTCGCTTGGACCAAAGTCCGGAAAGATTGTGACGTAAGGGTTCCGGTTTGCCCAAACCAGTTGCGGGATCACCGCGCAGCATTTCCTTGAACAGTTTGCAAAGCGCTTTGTGTAAAACTTTGTCTTTGTCTCTCAGCGCTTCGTAGACAACCCAAGTGTTACCTTCAAATGCCAGCGATCTCAATGAATTGCTCTTCGCTTGGTCGGTAGCCTTGCTGTTGAGTGTGTGTGGCGGCGGAAGCAGCGATTTGTGCCATCAGGTTGGCGTTTTGCAGCACATAAAGCGTTTCCTGCTCCCGTTCCCAATCGTCGGCGCTGATAACCACAAACGCTTCTCCAGCTCGGCGCGTGACTTTCAGCGGCTCGTGATTATCGACCACTTGCTCGACGTAGCTTTTTAAATTGTCCCGAAATTGATTGACGCTGACGGTTTCCATAATGGCTTTCTCCTGTACGGAAGTTCCGTACCATTATAGGATGAAAGTCGTTATTGGGCTACGGTTATGAACGATGCTAGCCACTCTGCTATTCTCTGCGTCAGACTGTAAAAACAAGATTTGGTAGGTGCGGTTAGCGGAGCGTAACCGCACGAATGGAAGGCTTTCATGCCTCCGATTATGCTTCGCCAACTGGAGCGGACTCACCGGTTGGATGTCCAGTTTTCCAGAGTTTTGGTTCGGAGTTCCGTTGCTGTTTTCAGACAACTGAAATAGTCCAACTGCCATATGGAACCACCTTCGGATTGTTTTACTTCTTCTTTGCAATGCGGATCCCGATCCTTAAGCCAAAATCGTTGCTGCTGACGAAGTACCTTTTGCTTCTCGAGAGTCAACTTGGATATGGTAGCTTTGTATACCTTATTCAAAGTAACGTCTGCCATCTTGTAATCACGCAAAGCACACGCATTCATTTCTTGCTGATTCCCTTCATAGTTACACTGAAACGAACCTTCGACATCAGTTGGAAGGCTAGCTGCGCTGGCTGTTCCAGCAAACAGAACAACCAATAATAGAGTGGGTATTGCCATTTAGCCTAACAAAATTAAAAGGTTCTGCATGCTGACTCTGCTCAACCTCACAACCCGTTAAAAACCTCAGCTGCCGCATCCACCGTCGCCTGCAAATCCTGATCCGAATGCGCAGCAGACACAAAACCAGCTTCAAAAGCCGACGGCGCTAGGTACACACCTTTATCCAACATCGCATGGAAAAATTGCTTAAAGCGATTTACATCGCAAGCCATAACCTGGGAAAAACGGCTGACCGATTTTTCATTGCTAAAGAACAAACCGAACATGCCGCCGACTTGGTTGGTAGTGAAGGCGATGCCGGCCTGATCGGCAGCGGTTTGTAGGCCGGCCAATAATTTTGCGGTTTGGGCGGTCAAAGCCTCGTAGAAGCCGGGCTGGTTGATCAGTTCCAGGGTTTTCAAGCCAGCGGCCATCGCCACCGGGCAGCCGGACAAAGTGCCGGCTTGATAAACCGGACCCAGCGGCGCCAGATATTCCATAATCTTGCGGCTGCCGCCGAAAGCGCCGACCGGCAGGCCGCCGCCGATGATTTTACCCAGTGTGGTCAAATCCGGTTTAACGCCGTACAGGCCTTGCGCGCCTTGCAAACCAACGCGGAAGCCGGTCATTACTTCATCAAAAATCAACACGCTGCCGTATTGATCGCAAACCTCGCGCAAAGTTTGCAGAAATCCCGGCTCGGGCGGAATGCAGTTCATGTTGCCGGCTACCGGTTCGACGATGATGCAGGCGATTTTGTCGCCAAATTCGGCGAAGGTGCTGCGCACCGCATCGCTGTCATTGTAAGTCAGGGTTAGGGTGTCGGCAGCGACGGAGGCCGGCACGCCGGGTGAACTGGGTACACCAAAGGTCAACGCACCGGAACCGGCTTTGACCAACAAGGAATCAGAATGGCCGTGGTAGCAGCCTTCGAATTTAACGATCTTGTCGCGGCCGGTATAACCGCGCGCCAGGCGCAATGCGCTCATGGTGGCTTCGGTGCCGGAGCTGACCATGCGCACCATTTCTATGGACGGCAACAGTTTGCAGACTGTTTGCGCCATCAGCGTTTCTATCGCGGTGGGGGCACCGAAGCTCAAGCCTTTTTCGGCGCTGTGCTTAACGGCTTCGATCACGGCCGGATGCGCATGCCCCAAAATCATTGGCCCCCAGGAACCGACATAATCGATGTAGCGCTTACCTTCGCTGTCGTAAACGTAAGCGCCGGCCGCGCGGTCGAAATATACCGGCGTGCCGCCAACACCGCTGAAGGAACGCACCGGCGAGTTGACGCCGCCGGGAATGTATTGTTTGGCTTTAGAAAATAATTCGGAAGATAGTGTCATGGGGAATGATAGATTGGGTAAAACGGTAGGTTGGGTTACCCTTCAAACACAAAAGCTCGATAGCGGGTAACCCAACATATGAGGCCGACGTGTTGGGTTACGGCTAACGCCTTTTATGCCCTTTCGGGCAAACCCAACCTACGATCTTATTGTGGTTTGCCAAACAAATGCGGCCCTTTGGGCTGCGGTTTGTTTTGCAAACAGAAATACGCCGCAGCATCGAATTTGATCTGCAAGGTGTGGGTGTCTTCGTGGTCTTCCAGATATTTCTCGGCATCAATTTCCGATAGATCTTTCATGATGTGTTCGGCGATACAGTCACAGCTTTCTTGGAAGCGTTTTTCGTCGACGTCTTTGTTATTCGAATTTTTCAGTTCCCGCGCGACGCATTTGGCCGAAAACTCTTTTTCGAATTGGCGTTTCTCAGGTTCGGTCGCTTCGCCGCTATCCACGCGATGGACAGCTTTTTTACTTGCAGACGGGGCACTGGCTTTGGGTGTTTCCGCTTCATCGCTGGAGCAGCCGGCAAGGGTCAACGCCGAAACAATCAGCGTGGCAAACAGATAAGACGTTTTTCTAGTTTTCATAAGTGTTGTTAGTTCTATTAGTTAAGTAAATCTTGCAGCAATGTTGCCAAGGTTTTTTGTTGTTGATTTTGGGTTAAGCGGTTTGCGGTCACGATGCTTTTTAGTTGCTGCAAAGCCAGACTGAAATCGTCGTTAACGATCAAATAATCGTACTCCGGATAATGGCTCATTTCCGTCACCGCATCGCTCATGCGCCGGGCAATCACCTCCGGATTATCCTGGCCGCGGTTTTGCAAACGCTGGCTCAATACCTCGATAGACGGCGGCAGGATGAAGATCGACAGGCTTTCCGGCAACATCCTTCTGACCTGCTGGGCGCCTTGCCAATCAATTTCCAAGATCACATCCAGCCCTTTAGCCAGATTATCTTCTACGGTCTGTTGTGCGGTGCCATAAAAGTTGTCGAACACTTGTGCATGCTCTAAAAAGGATTGCCGCTCGATCATGGCTTTAAAAGTCTCGACCGAGACGAAAAAATAATCGACACCATCCTGTTCGCCGCTGCGCATCGCCCGCGTCGTGTGTGATACCGACACAGCCAGATCGTCCATCTCGGCAATCAGTTGTTTAACAAGACTGGTTTTGCCTGCCCCGGACGGTGCGGAAATAATATAAAGTTTGCCCGAAATCATGTGTAGTAATGAGGGTAATCCATGCGGCCGTCATTCTTTTCTGATAACGTCCATAGAGTCAAGCCCTAAGCGGTCACTGTGGTATCATGCAAGGCCTTTCTAAGCCCCTTCTTGAATGCCGATGAGTGTGATTTGGAACAACTGCCTGGCCAAGCTTGAACATGAAATTCCCAGTACCGATTTCAGCACCTGGATCAGGCCGCTGCAAGCAGTGGAAACCGACAGCCAGTTAAAATTGCTTGCTCCCAACCGGTTTATTATCGACCACATCAAACAACATTTTTTCGCGATCATCGAAGACGCCGTCAACGAGTTTTCCAATGCGACCTTGGCGGTGCAGTTTGAAATAGGCAGTAAAAAATCGCCGGCTATCAAAGCACCGGCACTCAGCAAGAGTCCGACGCAAAAGAAGAATCAACCCAATTTTTTAAACAAAGCTTTCACTTTCGAGAGCTTTGTGGAGGGTAAATCCAACCAATTGGCCAGAGCTGCTTCGGTAACAGTTTCCGACAATATCGGCAAAGTTTACAACCCGCTGTTTATCTACGGCAGTTCCGGTTTGGGTAAAACCCACTTGATGCATGCCATAGGCAACGCGGTGTTGTTGAAAAAACCCGACGCCAATATTGTTTATCTGCATTCCGAGAAGTTTGTGCAGGACATGGTCAAGGCGCTGCAACAAAACAGCATCAACCAATTTAAAGAGTACTACCGCAGCATTGATATTTTATTGATGGACGACATCCAGTTTCTGGCGGGTAAGGAGCGCTCACAAGAAGAGTTTTTCCACACCTTTAACAATCTGCTGGATAACAAACATCAGGTGGTTTTGACCTGCGATAAATATCCGAAAGAAATCGATGGTTTGGAAGATCGTTTGAAATCGCGCTTCGGTTGGGGTTTGCCAGTGGCTATCGAACCGCCGGATCTGGAAACCCGTGCCGCTATCTTGATTAAAAAGGCCATGCAAGTCGGTGTGGATCTGGATCAAGACATTGCCTTTTTCATTGCTAAACGCATACCTTCCAATGTTAGAGATTTGGAAGGTGCGTTACGGCGGGTGGTAGCCAACTCGCAATTTACCGGCCGCGACATCACTCTGGAATTTACCAAGGAAGCGTTGCACGATTTGATCAGCTTGCAAGACAAGTTGATCAGTATCGATAACATTCAAAAGACCGTGGCCGAATATTTCAAGATTAGGGTGGCTGATTTATCCTCAAAAAATCGCAAACAATCCATCACTCGGCCACGACAGGTGGCTATGTGTTTGGCTAGAGAGTTGACCTCTCACAGTTATCCGGAAATTGGTGATGCGTTTGGCGGACGCGATCACACGACAGTCATCAACGCCTGCAAGCGGGTGGCTGAGTTGAAAGATGACGATGTGAAGATGGCGGAAGATTACAAAAACCTGTTGAGAACCTTATCGCATTAATTGCGCTTAAGTTGTGGATAAAGTGTGCCGGAAATAGCCTATCCAGCTTATCCACAAACCCCATACAAGCTATAACGGTATCCGACAACAATGTTTGATACATGCTAAGATTTTGATTTAAATTAGATAAAACCTGTTTTCCACAGCTTTTTGTTTACATAGTAGTAACAATATATAAAAGATATTTATATGAAATTTATTATTAGCAAAGATCAAATTTTGCCGCCGTTGCAGCAAATCGTCAGCGTTATCGAGAAACGGCAAACCATGCCGATTCTGTCCAATGTGTTGTTGCAGGCCAGCGACGAGCAGCTGGTGATGACCGGTACGGATACGGAAATCCAGATCGTTGCTAAGTTAAATATCGAATCAATAGCACATTCTGGAGAAATCACGGTTCCTGCCAGAAAATTTCTGGATATTTGCCGCTTATTACCCAATGGCGCGGAAATTCACTTCGAATTACAAGATGACAAAGTCAAGATTGTCGCCGGGCGTAGCCGATTTTCGTTGAGCACCCTTCCGGCCGAGCATTACCCTGAATTCAATGAGTCAGAGTTTGAGCACAGCTTTTTGCTGAATGCCGGCAAATTTAAGAAGGCGTTGGATAAAACCGTATTTTGCATGGCTAATCAGGACGTACGCTATTACCTGAACGGTTTGTTGTTGAACGTGAGTAATTCCAGGCTGAAGTTGGTGGCTTCCGATGGTCATCGTTTGTCGATTTATGAAGACGATATTGGACAGGCGACCGGTTATGAATCCCGCATCATCATGCCCAGAAAAGCGGTGCAGGAACTTAGCCGCTTGCTGGACGATGCAGACGCTGAACTAAACATCCAGTTTTCCAGCAACAACATCCGAATTTATTACAAGGATGTGGTGTTTTCTTCCAAACTGATCGATGCCAAGTTTCCGGATTTCAGTAAAGTGTTTAATCAAAGCTTTATGAGTCCTTTGCTAATCCAAAAACAAGTCTTGCGAGATGCGTTAACGCGGGTGGCGATTCTGTCTAATGAAAAGTACAAGGGCGTGACTTTCGATATATCCGGCGATTTGCTGAAACTCAGTACGCATAATCCCGAGCATGACGAGGCCGAGGAAGAGTTGATCATCGATTATCAAGGTGAGCCCTTGAGTATTTCGTTTAACTCGCAGTACATGTTGGATGCTGTGTCCAATTTGGATTCCGAAATGGCGGTGCTGACCATAGCCGGCAATGCCAGCAGTTGTTTTATTGAAGAACCCGAACAGCCTTTATTTAAATTTATTGTGATGCCGATGCGGATGTAGGTTGTCCAGGGATTATGACCTTATTAAAGCTGGATGTGCTGTCGGTCAGAAACATCCATTCCGCAAGTATCTCGCCGTCTCCTGCCATTAATTTCATCACCGGCGCCAATGCCAGCGGCAAGAGTTCGCTGCTGGAAGCTATTTTTATTTTGGGTAGATCCCGTTCGTTTAGAACGACCCATACCAAGCAGGCAATTTCTTTCGAACAGTCGCAATTGACCGTGTCGGCGCAAAATCGGCAACACTCCGGTTCGGTCAGTACGCTGGGGATACAGATTGACAATAAACAATGCCATATCCGCATCGATCAGGAAGATCGGCAAAAAGCGGATTTGGCTTACGCATTGCCGGTGCAATTGATTCATCCCAAGAGTTATCGCTTGCTGGACTCCGGGCCGCAAATCCGTAGAGAGTTTTTAGACTGGGGGATTTTTAATCAGCACAAAAACTTTCTGCCCTGTTGGCGCAAGTTTAATAAGGCTTTGCAGCAACGCAACGCTTTGTTGAAAACCCGGCAAATCAAGCAGCTGCCTGCCTGGGACAAAGAACTTGTGGAATACGGGCAGGTGATTAACGATTTTCGTTTGGCCTATGTAGCCAGCCTGCAACCGGTGTTTTTAGAAATGGCTGGCCATTTCTTGGATAGGGATGATGTCGATTTACGCTTCTTGCCAGGCTGGGACGATAGACAAGCCTTAGACTTTATTTTGAAAAACGATCTAGACCGAGATATGCGCTATGGCTTTACACATAGCGGCCCGCACCGAGCGGATTTTCAAACGTATCAAAACAAAAGACTGGCTAGAGACTATCTGTCACGCGGACAACAAAAGCTTTTGGTCTTGGCTTTGTTGTTAGCGCAAGTGACTTTATTAAACCAGGAAAGCCCATACTCGTGCTGCATTCTCATTGACGATCTAGCGTCCGAATTGGATACAGAAAACCGGGCAAAATTGATAAAATACCTCGTTGGATTGAGTTGCCAGGTTTTTATCAGCAGTACCGATATAGCTGATTTTGGCGACTTAAGTTCGGTAGAAAACTATAAATGGTTTCACGTGGAACACGGCGATGTAAAACAATTTTGATGTTTCACGTGGAACAAATAATAAAAATTAACAACTCCCATCACACACGATACAACCGATTCATGAGTGACATGAAGGCCGGGCATCGTTGCGGTAAAACACAACACAATGGATATACCCATGAGTGAAAATTACGACAGTTCGAATATCACAGTACTTAAAGGCTTGGATGCGGTCAGAAAACGTCCAGGCATGTACATTGGCGACACCGATGACGGTTCCGGCTTGCATCACATGGTGTTCGAAGTGGTCGATAACTCCATCGACGAAGCATTGGCTGGTTATTGCAAAGGCGTCGATGTCGTGATCCATGAAAACGGTTCAGTATCTGTCTACGACGATGGTCGCGGTATTCCGGTGGATATACACAAGGAAGAAGGCCGTTCCGCCGCCGAAGTCATCATGACCATCCTGCATGCTGGCGGTAAATTCGACGATAACGCCTACAAAGTCTCCGGCGGTTTACACGGCGTAGGTGTCTCGGTAGTAAACGCCTTGTCTGAAGAGTTGACCCTAAAGATTCGTAAGAACGGTAAGCTACACATGCAAAAATACGTGCTCGGCGAACCCGTAGCGCCTTTAGCGGTGATAGGTGATTGTGAAGGTAGCGGTACCTACATCAACTTCAAGCCCAGCCCAACTATCTTCACCAATATCGAATTTCATTACGACATCCTTGCCAAACGTTTGCGGGAACTGTCGTTTTTAAATTCCGGTGTGCGCATCTCCTTGCGCGACGAAAGATCCGGCAAGGAAGATGTATTCGAATTCGAGGGCGGTATCAGCGCCTTTGTGCAGCATCTGAACAAAAACAAAACCCCGTTGTTTGAAAAAGTCTTTCACTTTATCGCCGAAAAAGAAGGCGTAACGGTGGAAGTGGCGATGCAATGGAACGACTCCTACCAAGAGAACGTGTTCTGCTATACCAACAACATCCCACAACGCGACGGCGGTACGCATTTGGCCGGTTTTAGAGGCGCCTTGACTCGCACCATCAACCAATACATCGAAACTAACGGCCTGGCTAAAAAAGAAAAGGTCGCCACCACCGGTGACGATGCCCGCGAAGGTCTAACCGCTGTGTTGTCGGTAAAAGTCCCCGATCCCAAGTTCTCCTCGCAGACCAAAGACAAATTAGTGTCATCGGAAGTCAAACCCTTGGTCGAATCGACCATGAACGAAAAACTGCAAGAGTTCCTGCTGGAACAACCGCAAGTCGCCAAAGCCATCGCCGCCAAAATTATCGATGCAGCCAGAGCACGTGAAGCGGCTAGAAAAGCTCGGGAAATGACCCGCCGCAAAACCACCCTGGATATTGCCGGTTTACCCGGCAAACTCGCCGATTGCCAGGAAAAAGACCCGGCCTTGTCCGAACTGTTCATCGTGGAAGGGGACTCGGCGGGCGGCTCCGCAAAACAGGGCCGTGATCGCCGCACCCAAGCCATCCTGCCGTTGAAAGGTAAAATCCTTAACGTGGAACGCGCCCGCTTCGACCGTATGATTTCATCGGAAGAAGTCGGCACCCTGATCACCGCCTTGGGCTGCGGGATTGGTAAAGACGAATACAACATCGATAAACTCCGCTACCACCGCATCATCATCATGACCGACGCGGACGTCGACGGCTCGCACATTCGCACCCTGTTACTGACGTTTTTCTATCGGCAATTGCCGGAGTTGGTCGAGCGCGGCCACATCTACATCGCCCAACCGCCCTTATACAAAGTCAAAAAAGGCAAACAAGAGCATTACGTCAAAGACGACAACGCCTTAAATCAATACTTGATCCAATTGGCTTTGGACAAAGCGCAACTACAAACCGATGCCGACACCCCGGTCATCCAAGGCCAAGGTCTGGAAAAATTGGCGACTGAATTTGCCGACGTGATGAGCATCATCAATCGCCTGTCCAGACGCTACGACGACCTGTATCTGGAGCAAATGACCTACATGCAGGTGTTAAGCGACGAAATCAAAGCCGATCAGCAAAAGCTGCAAGCCTGGTTGGATTTGCTGCAAAAAAATCTGAACGAGGGTGGTCATAAAGCCATATTCAGCACCGAGTTAAAATATCGCGGCAGCGACGACTTCGATGTGGAAGTCAGTAAGCGTCTGCACGGCATTACCAAAAGCTTTGTCTTGCACGCGCCGTTCTTCGCCGGCAACGATTATCAAAAAATCGCCCGCTATGTAGAAAAAACCCTCAGCATGTTCGGCGAAACCTCTGTCATGCGCATGGGCGAACGCGAACAGCAAGTGGATAACTTCAAGCAAGCATTCGAATGGATGATGAAAGAAGTCAAAAAAGGCCAGCATATCCAGCGCTACAAAGGTTTGGGCGAAATGAACCCGGAACAGCTTTGGGAAACCACTCTCGACGCCAACGGCCGCCGCATGCTGCAAGTCACCATCAACGACGTAGTTGCCGCCGACGAAATCTTCACCACCCTAATGGGCGATGTGGTGGAACCGCGTCGGGATTTTATTGTGAAGAATGCGCTGGATGTGGCGAATTTGGATGTTTGACTAATACTTATATTTAAAAAGCAATGATTCAAAAAATACTGGAAAACCTCCATAGACTTTACTCTATGGACTCTAGGCCATGGATTGTGGGCTATAGTGGTGGCAAAGATAGCTCCATGATTGCTTCCCTGGTCTTTGAGGTAGTGATGGCTCTACCGCTTGAACAACGTAATAAAGAGATTTGTATTGTTTGTACCGACACTCGTGTGGAAATTCCCGCTGTTGTAGCGAGGGTTCAAAGCGAATTGGACCTTATGCAAGCCTGCTCAGATACACATGGATTAAACATTTCTTCACATCTATTAAAACCAACGGCGCAACAGTCATTTTGGGTAAATATTATTGGCCGTGGGTATCCGCCGCCTAATCGAACCTTTCGTTGGTGTACTCAGCGGTTAAAGATTGATCCCGTCAGCGAATTCATTCGCGGTAAGCTCGGGCATTGGGGGGAAGCCATTATTGTGTTGGGAGCCCGTCGAAGCGAGAGCGGCTCACGTGCACAAACATTGGATGCTCGGGCTAAGAGCGAATTCGGTTTGCGACGCCATGACGACTTACCTCGTTGTTGGATTTCGACCCCGATTGAACATATCTCTACTTTCGAGGTTTGGGATTACTTGATGGAACGTCCTTGTCCATGGGATGGCGACAATCAAACTCTTTTTCAGCTTTATAGGGATGCATCTGGCGGCGAGTGCCCGCTGGTGGTTGACCAATCTACACCCTCATGTGGCAATAGTAGATTTGGCTGCTGGACTTGCACGGTAGTAGAGAAAGATAAAGCCAGCGAGGGTTTGCTAGCCACTGGAGATCAGCGTATGGAATCACTGCTCCGGTTTCGCGAAACACTATTGCATTTTCGTGATCCAGAGAACGGTTACCGCGATATGGTGCGGAAAAACGGTCAAGAAGGACCGGGACCGCTGAAAATTGAGGCTCGGAAAGAGCTTTTAACTAAACTGTTAGCTTTGCAAGACGAATCGGGTCTCCCTGTCATCAGTGAAGAAGAGCTGCATTGGATTCAAACCTTTTGGAATAGCGCTCGCAATCCAGATGACGGTACGGGGGTCGTCAATATTATCTTCCAGCAAAAGGGTGACGCCATGCCAGACAGAAAGGATGAAGCTGAGTTGCGAGAAATCGAGGAGCGCGTAGCAACGGAAAAGGAAATATCGATAGAAACATTGCGACGGCTTGTTTCGAAGGTCGAAGAATATGGTGAAAGCCACCGTGCTGTAGGCTTGCCAGACGAACTGTTGCAGATATTGCAAGATGATTTGAGAGAGCGCCAACTGGAAAAGGAACAAACGAATGCCTGAGGTGTATATTGATTCGCTGTCTATCAAGAATTTCGGGCCATATTACGGAGAGCATACCTTCGAGCTTGGAACTGAGGGATACCGTCGAGCCACGCTTATCGGTGGCAAGAATGGTGCGGGTAAAACCCATCTGCTTCGAGCACTATATCTAGCCACTGTCGGAGAAAGTGGCGCTATTGATCTTAAAAAAGTTGAATCGGGTTCAGATGCGACTCGATTTGATTTGGCTGAATCATTGAATCGTCGAGCAAAATCCGAGGGCGAAGACAGTTGCTCAATGACGTTACAATTAAGCCAGCGCGATGAAACCGGCAGTATTGGTCGAACATTGACATTGGTTCGTCAGGTGAGGTGGCGACCCAATTCACCTCCGGTTTTTAGTTCTAAAGCCAATCTATCTGGAGATTCTCAATGGATAGAGGACGAAGACAAGGTTCAAAAGTTGCGCGACGCTTTTTTGCCACGCCATTTGACACGCTTTTTCTTTTTCGACGCGGAGCGTAGCCAAAGCATCCAGCTAAATGAGCGGGAAATAACTGAAGGCATCAGCCGAGTGCTTGGCCTTTACTCCTATTCGGAACTAGAGGAAGACTTACGCCAACTGACTGCCAATAAAATTCCCAAAATATACGGTAGTGGCTCCGAGGCGGAACGTCGCTTAAACGACATCACGGCTGAAATACTTCGCCATGAGTCCAATCTCAAAACGCTTTCGATTGATGAGTCAGACCAAAAACAAGAACTTCGGGACAACATATCGGAACTTGATGATGTAGAAGATCAGCTCAAATCTATCGGGGCCGTAGATCCTGAACAACTGACTAAAGCGACCAAACAGCGCGAGGAAATAAAATCAACCAAGGACAAGCTGGAAGCCAATCTTGGCACGGCCTGGGAATCGACATTACCCATTTCTCTGTTAGGTGGATTCCGCGCAGAGCTTCATGAATATTTACTGAAGGAGGAACGCCGAAGAGATTTCGAAAATCGAAAAGCTAGCGTAGAGCCAAAAATCCCTCAAGTAAAGCAAGCTGTGTTTGAAAACGTCCCGCCTAACTTTGTGCTGGATGATTTACTTCGAAGTTTCTATGAAGCCCAAATAGATGTTGCACTTCAAAGTTTGTTCAATCCCCCGCCTGAGGGTATGTCAGAGACAATCTTTGTTGTTCCTGAACGTAACGAGCTTAGCATTCAGATCAGATCAAAACTACGAACTCAGGCTACAGCGATACAAGGTCTTGCTAACTTGTGTGCTGAATTAGAGCGCAAGACATCTGAACTCAGAGAGCTTGATCAAACGTTAAAAGTACTGAACTCGGACAGCACTGCTATCGCTCTCGGCAATGAGTTACGTGAGCGCAGAGGCTCCCTTCTAAAACATAAAGAACAGATCGACGAAAAGATTTCCAATATTCAGGCCGAACGCATCCTAATCAATAATAAACTCCACGAGCTTCGTAAGGAGGAAACCAATCTGTCGGAGCAAGTGCAAAAAGTACAGAAAGGACGGGATCTCAATAGCTTGGCGCATCGCTATCGGGACGCTGTAAGCCAAATTAAGTCCAGCGCAGCCATATCACTTCGAGAGAAGATTGCTGACATCGTTGGAGGATTGTGGCTCGATATAACCGACCGAGGCTTAGAATACGTCGGCATGGAGTTTGATCAACACTGGAATTGCTTCCTGAAAAAGTCTGATGGCAGTCGCGTATCCTGGGAAAGCGCCAATACCTCGGCTGGTCAGCGCCAAGTTCGAATTTTGGCATTCACCGAAGCGTTGCGTCGTTTGGGCCGCTTCGTAACACCGCTTGTAGTTGATACGCCATTGGGGCGTCTGGATAAAGAAGTCCGTGAAAACGTATTGGAACGACTATATCTTTCGGGTCATCAAAGCATCATTCTGACTACTAACGCAGAAATCGATCCCAAAAGCGATCTTTTTGACCGAATCGCACCCCACTTATCCAGGGTCTACACCTTAAATCCCCAAGGTGATCCAGAATCGAACTCGTACCAAGTTAGAGTCAGCAATGACTACTTCAAACGAGTGCTTTAGAGATTATTGCCATGAGAATAAAAACAAGTGCCGCTGTAGGTGATTTCTTGGAATTGGTTTGGAGCCGCGTCCATGCTCCAAATAAAGCAGTCTTGGGCAGAGCTGGAATGTTCCTGGCTTTGGGAGAAGGCTTACCAAATGGATTTAAGGTGGCCGATTCCCAGGGTATTGAGTTAGCTGAAGAAACTATCGTTGGCGACGACTTGGCTCCAGTAGTGAGAGCAGCTCTAAATTATCGCAATGGTTCGACCCTAGATGAAACTGCCTACAAGCAAGCGTTTCGCCTTTATTTCGAGTACGGTTGCCATCGTCTCATGCAATTGTGGGACGAATACAATGGCGACCAAATCATGTTCACATCAGCGTTGATCAAAACGGCAAAAACCGGTCCTGAACTTATTCAATCCAAAGAAGGCTCCGCAATAACGCCTTTGGCGATTGTGGACCATCCGGTTCGAATCAAGTTACTTGATGACGTTGAATCTTGGACAATCAATGCGGCGGGCGGGAACTGCCTTACCGTAATTTCAGGTAAACCCGGCTCAGGCAAAAGCCAACTTGCTCTGGACCTGTTGGCCCAAATATCGCGCCAAGGTGTCAGATTTTTGTTTTTCGACTTGAAAGGTGAGTTGGAAGAGGACCCTTCAAACCCGCAACAAACGCAAACCCGAAATAATTTTCTTCAAATTACGGGGGCACATTATATTCGTCTCATTTCAGAGGGTTTGCCCATCAATCCTTTGTTTAGAGGGAAGTCCGAGGCGGAAAATGCCCAGATTGCCTCTGAGGTTGCTTCTCTGGTGGGCGCATTTGCGCCGCAACTTGGTGCAAATCAGGAAAGAGCCATTCGCGATGCGTTCGAAAGTCTGGAACGTCCAGATTTTCAAGGGCTTGCAGCAGAATTGGAGCAACGGGGAGAAGAAGGGGTTGCGCTCTCAATATTGGAGAAAATTTCCAAATTCAACCTGTTTTCAAACGCAAACAGGGCGCAGCCGATTGAGCGCTGGTTAAGTTCGTCACAAGTCATAGACTTCAAGCCTCTCGGTAACGACAACGATACTAAAGTATTGGCTGTCGCTTTCATTTTAAACTGCATCATGCGGCAGTTAAATCGTGCCCTAGCGGTTAAAGAAGGCGTTCAGCCTTTGCAAATGGTATTGTTTGTTGACGAAGCGCATTTGTTACTACCAAAGGAGGGGAAATCTGGTCTTTTGGGTTCTTTGGCTCGGCAGGGCCGTTCATGGGGCTTTCCTGTTTGGCTAGCGTCTCAAGATGCGGATGCCTTTTTGACAAAAGGAGCTAACGCAACAGATTTTGCTGAGTTGGCAGAATGTGGAATACATTTTTCGCCTCAAACGCTGTCGGACAATGAACAGAAGAAAGTACTCGGGCAGTCTCTAAATAAACCTTTGCAGAAAGGTGAAGCTGTTCTTCGGTTGTCTGGTAAGCTTTACACAGGATTGGCACGCCAAATTTGGCGTGACGATGGCGATATAGAGGTGTAATTAATAACTAGGCGACATAGAAATTGCGCTTAAGATATGGATTACAGTTCAACTGCGTCACGGTGCATGGTCCGCGACGCGGAAAAGCCCGGCGTTACTACACGGCGTGTGGTAACGATTCAAAAAGTGCTTCGAACGCACTCCCTTCAGCCCCGACCGCATATAAACCCAACCCGTTGGCATATAAAAATCTCCCGGCGGCATCCCCGAGAGGTCCGGTGGTGCCTTCGCGTTTCATGGCTGCACCTTCGAGTCCGGTGGATGCGCCTTCCAGGTTTGCGTAGGTGCATTCCGGACATTGGGATATGCCTTCCGGGGATTTTTATATGCCGCCGGGATTGTTGGGAATGTCTTCGCAGTGGTCGGCAACCCGCACGGGTGCTTTGGAAGTTACCTTAAAACCTATAGCTACGCCTTCGGGTAATTTTAAAATCCAAACGCGCGACATTTAGCCGCACTTGTGTAAGTTGATAGCTTATCTATACTCTTGGGCGACATAGTTTTAACGCTAGTTATTCCCTTCGATTTATTCCAATACTTCCGCCGGCGATTCGGCCTGTTGGCCGTTGCCTGGCTTGCTTATCGTTTATCTATAAGGAGCACACTGATGGCTAAATCAGATTATTTCCCCCGTCCCGATGGCGAGTTATTGATATGGCATGACCGGTTTATCCTCAACCTCGCCGCGTTGAAAACCCAGCTGGGTTTATCCGACGAGGACATTGCCGCCTGCAATACCGAGAACCAAGAACTGCATGGCAAAGTGTCGGCCGCCAATATTGCCGCTGCGGCCGCGCATCATGCGACCGCCGATAAGCAGGCTTATCGCGGCCAATTCGAGAATAAGGTAAGAGCATTGGCGCGGCGCATCAAGGCTCACCCTGGTTATACAGAGGCATTGGGTAGTCTGTTGGGTATCGTCGGTGCGGAAATCAATACGGATCTCACCGATGCCAAACCGGTGCTGAAGGCTGCCGATCAGACCGGTGGTAATGTGGTACTGAGTTTTCAAAAATTCAAAAGCGACGGCATCAATATCTATTCCCAGCGCGAGAATGAAAGCGAATTTGTGTTTCTTGCCCGTGACACTCAAACCCGTTATGTCGATAACCGCCCGCTATTGGTGGCCGGCAAGCCTGAGCTGCGCCGTTATACGGCGGTTTATGTGGTGAAAGATTTGGAAGTGGGCCAATACAGCGATGAACTGGTCGTTAGTTGTGCGCCGTAAGTGTGCTTCGATTCCAAGTGTGTTCGATTTTAGGGGATGCGTGATTCAGCCTTCGCTGGTTTCCCCGGTTTAGACACCTCATATTCGACAACGTCTATTTTTGTCCTTATTAATCAGACTGTTAAATTCCCTGGTTCCATCATTACCGCCTAAGCGGGAGCGACGATATTTGAGGGCCGGGTAAATAACTTGGACTGATTATCCTTAAACATTCGTCATTTCCGCGTATTTGCAGATCCGGAACCAGCAAAACGGGGAGGCAACCAAGGGAGAATAATCGCTGGATTATGTAGTCTTAAACCAGCTGCTGGCCGAGTACCAATGTATCGATAATCGGGCAATCCGGTTTATTGTCCCCGCTACAGGTCTGAGCCAACCGGGCCAGAATGTCGCGCATTTCGGTTAATTCGGCAATGCGTCGATTCAAATCGTCGACATGGGATTGGGCCAGCGCTTTGACATCGGCACTGGCTCTTACCGGGTCTTGCCACAGCGAAACCAGATCGCGGATTTGCTCCAGCGAAAACCCCAGCCCCCTAGCTCGTTTGATCATCCGCAACACTTGCAAATCGGTGTCGTTGTAGATACTGTTATCCAAGTCAAGCCAAATGAATAGCCGAATCGAAGGGTTTGGCGGATTTTAAGACGCCGAACGCCACATGAATCAATTTTCGCATCATGGCGCCGATAATGAGTTTATTGGGCTTACCGGCGCAGGCTAATCGGTTCCTGAATTGTTTCCCCCAGGCGGTTTTATACAATGTGACCATGGCTGGCATATACATGGCTTTTCGCAAGAACGAGTGGCCTATTTTGGAGAGTCTGGGTTTGCCCTTAATACTACTACCCGATTCGTATTGCCTAGGATCGAGTCCGGCAAAGGCTGCGGCTTGTCGGCTATTGGCGAAGCGCGAGGTATCGGCGTAGAACGCTAGGATAATAGCGCTGGTGCGCTCGCCAATGCCGGGGATGCTGTCGAGTAATTCGCGCTGTTGCTTGAGATCGGGATGGCGATCAATGTGATCATTGATGGCGTCGATCAATTGTTGGATAGCGGTATCCAGCCAATTCAGATGCTGCTGAATGTCCTCGCGCACCGCTTCGCGAGCCACCTGCAAACGGTTGCTTTCTTGGGTGCGCATGGTTTGCAGGGCGTCCAGGCGCAGCACTAGTGCGCGTAACGTGACTTCCGCCTCGCAACGGGGTTGCCAAGCGGATGGTTTGCGTTCGGCGCAGAAATCGGCAATGAGTTTAGCATCGACCGTATCGGTCTTGCTGCGGGTGAGCCGTGAAGCGCCATAAGCTTTGATTTGTGCCGGATTGACGACGCTGACAGTTAAGCCGTTGGTTGCCAGATGCTGAGCAACGTCTTCCCAATAAATGCCGGTCGCTTCCATGCAGACCTGCACGGATTCAGCTTTTTGGGCGTTTAGCCACGTCAACAAAGCTGTAAAGCCTTCAAGCGAATTGGGAACCACTTTGGCGCGAAACTTACCGTTGGACAAGCGTAATGAGCAATCCAGCTTGGCTTTTGAAACATCGATACCGAGATAAAAATGGGACATTGAAAACCTCAAATGATCTACCTTGTGAATGCAGGCTGCCGGAATCCGGGCCGAAGAGACTGTCCGATCGTTGATCGAGGGTGGGTCACTGCTGCAGGGGTCTACGTCTCGGGCTTCAATAGTCCAAGGTCCGATACGGCATCCAGTGACCCAAACCTGAGGTGCCCCTCAGGCATGTTTTGCGAGATTTCATTATCTCCTGAAAAACACGGGTGGATAATACAAGGTCCGGTAGCCCGATGCGGTGCGCACGCATTTTCTGATCAGTCCGATACCTTCGTAGTGACGAATCATTTTGGCGGATACGCCGGTCATTTTCGCAGCTTGGCTGATATTCATCGCTCACTCTCCAATAGGGGGACTCGGCGTTGCGGGCGGCCAGTTCGCTGCCCGCTAGCGGGTTCGGTTAATGCCTGACGGATTGCAATAAGCCGGCGGGTTACCGCGATGGGAAGGACAAGCGATTTTTTTGCTTTTTTAGTCCCTGGTATTTTTTGAAAAAATCGCTCATGAAAAAAACGCAAGGCTCTAAACGACAGGTTTATCGGCGACGGCATAAATCACATTGGCTGAAATCTCAGTAACCGATTGGCTCACTAATTGGTCGAGATTGGCCTGCTTCACCTTCTGTAGCTGTTCGCTATTGAGCTGATCCAAGGTTCCCCGATAACCGCTACCCATCGCCAGGGTCCACCAATCCTCAGGCTCAGACAGAGCATGAGTCGCGGTTTCGGCAGAAATGTGCACTTCGGTTAAACCGGCTTCGGCCAGCATGTCCAACAGTCCTTTCGGTGTGGAAATACGATCCCAAGGATTAAAGTCTTTATAGAGTTCGGGGCGTTGTTGGCGGATGGCTTGCCAAAGCGAGGTGTTGGCTGGCTCGAATAAATCCGGTCCCCAGGTCGTAATAGCCAATCGCCCGCCTGGCCGGACCTGGCGCCATAATTCTTTGACGGCGGCGGCCATATCAGGTACGAAAAAGATCCCAAACACGCAAACGACGGCGTCGAAATAACCATCGGGATAACCTAGAGCAAGCATATCATGGACCCGAAATTCCAGATTCTCAAGACCATCGGCTTGGGCTTTATCGGCTGCCCGAGTCAATAGTTTTTCTGCCAAATCGACCGCAACCACCCGGCCATCCGAGCCGACCATCCGCGCGGCCGGTAAGGCTGAAGCGCCGGTTCCGGAACAAACATCCAATACTTGGTCACCTTGCCTCAAACCTATTCGCTCAATGGTGCTATGACCGAAACGGTTCCAAAACGTGTTGGCCGGGTGATCGAATAAATCGGCGGCTGTGTTATAAGCATGTGCGGTTTTCTGATTGGCTACCCCATGTGATTCCATTTCAACCTCCTGAAAAAATATTCAAATTTTAGTCATGGATAGTCACCTTACCTCGGAGACCATCCGGAGGCATCAATCTAAAGGTTTACATAATGGGAAGGTCAAGCAAAATTAAGGCTTAACTATGATCGCTAGATGAATAATCTGCTCGGATCGTCGCCAGATCAACTACTGAACACCAGATTCAAAGCCTGGCGGGGGATTTAATCAGCGTTGCCCCAGGGAATAAGGCCGTAACGGCGCCAAGTAAAAAGTATGGCAACAAGATTGATGTGTGTCATGTTCATTTGTTTGTTGCGCCACGTAGAGCAAAGCGAAGCTTTTTGCCCGTCCGTTTGACTGCCATGTTAGGCACCGTCTTTTCTCATCATGCGCTTTAGAATTGGTAGTCGGTAAGCCGACGTCCTCGATTTCGCTGACGCTGCATTGAGGCTGCGCGACTCTCGTTGCTATGTCTCCGATTTCCAAAAAGACAATGTGCTCCGCGAGCTCCCATTAAGCCAACGCCCATTCGCCCAAGTTCACACAATTTCAGCTAGCCCTGCGATAATGGCCGGCCTGTCAATAACCCCTTTGTTTTCGTGTCCCCCAAACTCAACCCCCAACAACTCGCTGCCGTTAAAACCATCGATCATCCCTTGTTGGTGCTGGCTGGCGCCGGTAGCGGCAAGACGCGGGTGATTACCGAGAAAATCGCTTATCTGGTGCAGCAAGGTACGCCTGCGCGACATATCGCGGCGGTGACTTTTACCAACAAGGCGGCGCGGGAAATGAAGAGCCGGGTCGGCAGGCTGATTGATGACAAAGCCAGTCGCGGCTTGCGGGTATCGACTTTTCATTCCCTGGGCTTGGATATTCTGCGCAAGGAACACAAGGCCCTGGGCTACAAAGCGGCGATCACCTTGTTCGACGAACAGGACCGGCTGACCTTGCTGCGCAATCTGGTCAGTCACGGCGTGGGCGGCTGCGACATTGATAATGTGGAGCAGTACAACTGGCAAATCGGCCAGTGGAAAAACGCCTTTGTCACGCCGATACAGGCTTTGAGCCAAGCCGATGCCAACAGTTTGCCTGCTGCGCTGCTTTACGAGGCTTTTACCCGCAGTTTAAAGGCCTATAACGCCACCGACTTCGACGATTTGATTTTGTTGCCGGTATTGCTGTTTCAACAACATCCCGAAGTGCTGGAGAAATGGCAGAACAAGATTCGCTATCTGCTGGTGGACGAATATCAGGACACCAATATTACTCAGTATCAACTCGTGAAATTACTCGCTGGTAATTTGGGGCGCTTTACCGTGGTGGGCGACGACGACCAATCTATCTACGCCTGGCGCGGCGCCCAGCCGGAAAACCTCAGCCAGTTGCAAAAAGATTACAGCCGCTTGCAAGTTATCAAGCTGGAACAAAATTACCGTTCCGCCGGGCGGATTTTGAAAGTGGCCAACCAGTTGATCGCCAATAATCCACACGCCTTCGAGAAAAAACTCTGGAGCGAGTTGGGCTATGGCGACCCGCTACGGGTGCTGAGCCATAAAAACGACGTGGCCGAAGCTAAGCAAGTGACTGCCGAGATTGTGCATCATCGCTTCAAGACCGGCGGCAGCTACGGCGACTATGCGATTCTGTATCGCGGCAATCACCAGTCACGCTTGTTCGAGAAGGAATTGCGCGAGAACAACGTGCCCTATTTCATCAGCGGCAGTGCCTCATTTTTTTCCTATGCGGAAATCAAGGACGTACTGGCCTATTTACGGTTATTGGTTAATCGGGATGACGACGCGGCGTTTTTGCGGGTGATCAACACGCCGCGCCGGGAGATTGGACCGACCACGCTGGAAAAGCTGGGAGCTTACGCCAACGAGCGGCATATCAGTCTTTTTGCAGCCTGCAACGAGTTAGGCCTGCAACAACGGCTGCCGGAAAAGTCGGTACAACGCTTGAGCAAGTTTTGCGATTGGTTGAAAGAGACGGCGATCAAGGTCGAGCGCGAGGATACCTTTGTCGTGATCAACCGGATGATAGACGAGATCAACTATTCGGCTTGGTTACAGGAAAACAGCAAAACCCCCGCTTCGGCCGAGCGTAAACTGAAAAATGTGTATGAGTTAATCGAATGGCTGCAGCGTATCGCCACCAAGGAGCAAGGCAGTGAACAGTCGCTGGCCGATGTGATTGCCAAGGTGATGCTGCTGGATATTTTGGACCGCAATCAAGAAGACGAAGCCGGCGACCAGGTCAGCTTGATGACCTTACACGCCGCCAAGGGCCTGGAGTTTCCACACGTGTTTTTGATCGGCATGGAAGAAAACCTGTTGCCGCATCAGAACAGCATCGAAACTGACAATATCGAAGAAGAGCGGCGTTTGGCGTATGTGGGCATCACCCGCGCCCAGCAGACCTTGACTTTTAGCTATTGCACGCACCGCAAGCGTTTTGGTGACTTGACCGAGTGCGAACCCAGCCGGTTTTTAAACGAGTTGCCGGAAGAAGATTTGGAGTGGGCCAACAAAAAACAGTTGCCGCCGGAAGAAATTAAACAGCGCGGCAAGGCCAGCCTGGCCGCGCTGAAAACGATGCTGAATTGAGTTTATTGCAACACCACGAAAAAGCCTTCGCCGCCGCGTTGCAGATTGACTAACAGCGGTGCATTGGGATTGACCACCTGCTTGATCTCATCCAGATTTCTGACCCGGTAGCGGTTGGCGGTGACGATGATGTCACCGGGCCGCAAGCCGGTTTTCCAGGCTTTGGAGTTTTGTTCGACTTTTTCTATCATCACCCCTTCCACTTGATCCTTGGGCGTTACGCCTAGCACCGCGCCGCTTAAAGTCGGATGCAGTTTACTGCCGTCCAGCTCCGGCCGCTTCGGTTTGCCGATGGTAGCTTGCAGCGACTTGCGTTCTTCGCCGCGCATGATTTCCAGGCTGGCAGTATCGCCGATTTGCAGCAAACCCACCGCGTTACGAATTTGGGCGCTGCCGCCTTTCACGTCCTGACCGTTGATGTTCAGAATAATATCGCCCGGTTCCAGACCGGCTTTTTCGGCGGGCGATCCTGCTTCGACTCGGCTAACCACCGCGCCGTGCTGGCTTTTCAAAGCAAAGGCTTTCACCAGTTCCGGCGTCAAATCCTGGGTGGTCACCCCTAGTAATCCGCGGCGCACTTCCCCATGCTGCACTAAGGATTCCATCAAGCGAACCGCCATATTCGAGGGAATCGCAAAACCGATGCCGACGTTACCGCCGCTTGGTGCGAGGATTGCGGTATTCATGCCAACAAACTCGCCGCGTAAATTCACTAAGGCACCGCCCGAATTGCCGGGGTTGATCGAGGCGTCGGTCTGAATAAAATCTTCGTAACCTTCAATACCCAAGCCGGAACGGCCCAGCGCGCTAACGATGCCAGAGGTGACGGTTTGGCCCAAGCCGAACGGGTTGCCGATGGCAACCACGAAGTCGCCGACTTTCAGTTGGTTGGAGTCGGCAATTTTCAAGGCACTCAGGTTGTCGGCGGGGATTTGGATCACCGCCACGTCGGCTTCCGGATCGGTGCCCAGCAGTTTGGCGTTGAGCTGCCGGCCGTCGCTAAGGGTAACGGTGATTTTGTCCGCTTTGTCGATGACATGATTATTGGTCAGCACATAGCCTTGATCTTTATCGATAATCACACCCGAACCCAAGCTATTTTTTTGCTGTTGCCGCTGGTTTTTGGGGATGTTGAAAAAACGCCGAAACATCGGATCGTTCATTAACGGATTTTCCTGCACCCGCACATTGGTCGAGGTGGAAATGTTAACGACGGCGGGCATGCTTTGCTCCAGCATCGGCGCCAGGGACGGCAAAGGTGCGCCGTCGACTTGTCCGGGCAATTCTGCGCTGGCTCGCCAGCTGCTCAGGCCAAACAAGATAATCAGGAATAGTTTGTTCATGTTCGTCATGGTTTTTGCATTCCAGGCAGTTAAGTTGCCAGCATGGACTCGCTGGGCGGGAAAATGTTTCACTGAGAGTTTACTTAATAATCGACTATCATAGATTAAGTTTTCTTGTTGGTTTCCCTTCACTTTTTATTCGCGACGAATACGTGGCTGTCGACATCCATTCCGCTGAAGGCCGTGTGATTCGGCAATTAATTCCGCTATCCACCTTGCCCTTCAGTAAATTTGAGGCGCTGTGCGCACAAATCAAGGTCGAGGATGCTGAAGAAGGCCAATTTTTGTTCAAATGCGGGGATGAACCTAACGATCTGGTGTATTTGATCGATGGCAGCGTGACCTTACAGACCGATCTGTTAAAGATCGAAACGATCAAGTCCGATAGCCCCTCGGCGCGCTTTGCGCTGGCGCATCAAATCCCCAGGAAAGTGCATGCCGTTGCCAATAGCCGAATTCGTTTTTTGCGTTTGAATGCTGATATGATGAAATCGGTTCAAGACGTCCCGTATGAAGAAGCAGAGAGTTTTATGGTAGCTGAAGAGGTGGAGGATAATGACGACTGGATGACGACATTGTTGAAGTCGCCGGTATTTCGAGCGTTGCCTCCGGCTAATTTGCAAAAAATTTTGATGGGCATGGAGGAAGTGCGCGTGAATGCAGGCACTGTCATTGTCAATCAAGGTGAGCAGGGCGACTTTTACTACATCATCAAACGAGGGCAATGCTTGGTGAGCAGGAAACCTGCACCCAACGCCAAGGAGATTAAGCTGGCGCAACTCAGCGATCAGGATACTTTTGGTGAGGATGCATTGATTTCAGGCGAGCCTCGCAACGTTACGGTCAGTGCGTTGACAGATGTTTGCCTGTTGCGATTGGGTAAGGAGCAGTTTCTGAACTTGATCAAACAGCCGACGCTTAAATATATCAGCTATAAAGACGCTCAAGACTTGGTGACCAAGGGTGCGGATTTGATCGATGTGCGCGAGCCCGATGAATACAAGCCAAAGCATTTGCCGTTCAGCATCAATCTGCCGTTTTTTTCCTTGCGCATGCAGCTAAAAACCTTGAATAGGCAGCATCCCATCGTCGTGGTTTGCCAGAACGGCAAGATTAGCGAAACGGCGGCTTTTATCCTGATGCGGCACAAATTCAATGCGCTGATTCTCAGCGGTGGTATCGACAGTATTAACCCGGACGAACTGAAAGCACCTTCATCGTTTCCGATCGACGACGGTATTGAGACCAGTAATTTTAGAGGGAGCAGCGGCGAGAGCGAGACGAGTCACTCGTTCACCGAGCAATCCTCAATACAAGATGATATGGAGCGTTTGCGGCGTTTTCTGCAGCAACTTAAAACCAAATATAATATTTTGGAAGCCGAGAAGAAAGCTTTGGAGATGAAATATTTGGCACTTGCCAAATTTACGGAATCGCTGAAAGCCGAGCTGGAAGCGATGAAGAAAGCCGGTGGCGGTGGCTAGTCGGAAAAAACCCTGCTACTAGCCCGCCAACGCCTGAAAGCGGATCAATAAAACGCTGTTTATTTGATCTTGGCTTCTTTGTACATCACATGCTTACGAACCACGGGATCAAATTTTTTGATCTCCATTTTTTCAGGCATGGTTTTTTTGTTTTTGGTGGTGGTGTAGAAATGGCCGGTGCCTTCGCTAGATACCAATTTGATTTTGTCGCGCATTGTCAGTCTCCTTAATATTGTTCGCCGCGTTTACGCATATCGGCCAGAACAGCATCGATGCCGTTTTTGTCGATGATACGCATACCTTTGGAAGATACTCTCAAACGAACCCAACGGTTTTCGCTTTCAACCCAAAATCTGTGGTGATGCAGATTAGGCGTAAAACGTCTTTTGGTTCTGTTCATCGCGTGTGAAACGTTGTGCCCTGTTACTGGGCGTTTACCTGTTACTTGGCATACTCTGGACATGACTACCTCAATGCGAGCTTTTAATTCAAAATAGCCGCGCTTTATAACAAAAAAACTTTTGTTGGTAAACAACAGCCTGCAAAATAAATTTGATAAAATCGGTTTTATTTCCCCTCGCTTCGGAATTTACAGGACTTTAATGGCTATTAAACTCGGCATGGTCATGGACCCCATCGGCCAGATCAATATTAAAAAGGACACCAGTTTCGCGATGTTGCTGGAAGCCCAGTCTCGCGGTTGGGAGTTGCATTACATGGAACTGTCCGACCTGTACATGCGCAACGGCGACGCTTATGCCCGTTCCCGCGTGCTGGAAGTCGAACGCGATGACAAGCAGTGGCATAGGTTTCTCGGTGAACAGCAAATAGCCTTGTCCGAATTGGACGCGATCATCATGCGTAAGGACCCGCCCTTTAATCAGGAATATATCTACGCCACGTATATGCTGGAACAGGCTGAGCGCCAGGGTGTTTATGTGGTCAACAAGCCGCAATCGCTGCGCGACGCCAACGAAAAAATGTTCACCGCCTGGTTTCCGCAATGTTGCACCGATACTTTGGTAGCCCGAGACCCGCAAAAAATCCGCGACTTTTTAAAAGAGCACCGGGAAATCATTCTGAAGCCCTTGGACGGCATGGGTGGAGCCTCGATCTTTTACGTCAAAGAACACGACCACAATCTTAGCGTGATTCTGGAAACCATGACTCAACATGGCAGCAGTTACATCATGGCGCAAAAATACCTGCCTGCCGTGAAAGACGGCGACAAACGGATCTTGGTGGTCAATGGCGAACCGGTGCCTTATTGTCTGGCACGGATTCCGGCCAGCGGCGAAAGTCGGGGCAATCTGGCAGCCGGCGGACGCGGCGAAGGCCGACCATTGAGTGACCGTGATCGCTGGATTGCCGAACAGGTCGGGCCAACCTTACGCGAAAAAGGCCTGATATTTGTCGGCCTGGATGTCATCGGCGACTATCTGACCGAAGTCAACGTCACCAGTCCAACCTGCGTGCAGGAGCTGGATAAACAGTTCGGCATTAATATCAGCGCTCAATTAATGGACCACATCGCGGCTCAATGCCAGGCCTGATATGTATGCGCCGGACTTGACTCCCACGCCGTTGTCGCAAGGTGATTCGCTGCTGACGGCGTTGTTTGTGGCGGCGGTACTGCATGTGATCGTGTTGTTGGGCGTTAATTTCACCGCGCCGCAGCCACCTAAGATCAACCGCTCGATTGAAATCACCGTGGCCCATGCTCCGGTGAAAAAGGCGCCCAAGGATGCGAAACATCTGGCAACGGAGCATCAAATAGGTGCCGGCGAGGAAACCCGCAAACCGGAGCCGCCGCAGCAAAAAATAGCCACTCAGGAACAATCGATCAGTCCGCCGGCAAAGAAAGTCTCGCCGCATCCGGTGGTTACACAAGTCAAACCGGTCACCGAGAGACTGCTTACCCAAGCCAAAGCGCCGGTTAAGGTGGTGACGGAACCCGAGCAACCGGTAGAATTACCTGAAGCCGTTGAAGTTCCGGAGTCCGCCCCCAAATTATCCCCGGAAGCGCTTCAGCAACAAATCGCCCAACTCGGCGAGCGCATCAGAAATACCCAACAAAGCGCACAAGATACTAAGATTAAATTCGTCAACGCGGTTAGCACGCACAAGTATCTCGCGGCGCAATATGTCAAGGATTGGGAGGACAAGGTTGAGCGCACCGGCAATCTGAATTATCCTGAGGCGGCGCGCAAAAAAGGCGTTTCGCAATCCTTGACCATGGACGTGGGGATTAACGCCGACGGCAGCATTTACAGCATGCGGATTGTCCGGTCATCCGGCAATTCCGCACTGGACGACGCCGCGAAACGGATTGTGAAGATGAGTGCGCCCTTTGCCGCTTTACCCGATGATTTGTTGAGAGAAGTGAACGTTTTGGTGATTACCAGGGTCTGGAAATTCTCAGACGAAACCGGCATGACTGCCCGCTAGCCCATACAGCACTCCAATGACAGACGTTACTTATTTAAATAACCAGTTTTTGATTGCGATGCCCGGCTTAGCCGACCCGCATTTTTTTCACACGGTGACATACCTTTGCCAGCACAATGAAGAAGGCGCGCTCGGCATCGTCATCAACCGACCGACCGGCATGAAATTACGCGACATTTTCGAGCAAATGGGGATCAAAACCGAGCTGGAAAATGTATTGGAAACCCCGGTGTTTGCCGGCGGTCCGGTACAGCAGGAACGCGGCTTTGTCATCCACGATGCCTGCGAACAGCGCTGGGATTCCAGTATCAGTACCGCCGAGAATATTACCCTCACCAGCTCTCGCGACATTCTCGAGGCCATTGCCGAAGGTAAAGGCCCCAACCACTATTTGATCGCCTTAGGTTACGCCGGCTGGGGTAGCGGCCAACTAGAAAAAGAAATGGTCGACAACGCCTGGCTGAACACGCCATGCGGTGAAGAGATACTCTACGAAACGCCGATCAGCCAGCGCTGGAATGCGGCGGCGGGACAATTAGGTATCGACATTAATCGCCTGACCACGCCGGCAGGTCATGGTTAAGCTCGATCCGCTGGCGGCAAAATTCAGCAGCGATGCGTATTTAGGGTTTGATTTCGGCAACAAAAAAATTGGGGTCGCGGTGGGACATGCCGATACCGGCATTGCCAGTCCGCTGCAAACCATCCAGTCGCTTAATCAAGTGCCGGACTGGCATAAAATCGGTCAGTTGATCGCCGAATGGCGGCCCATAGGCTTGGTGGTCGGCATTTCCCGGCAACAAGACGGCTCGGATAATGTGATTACCCCGCGCATGCAAAAATTCTGTCGGCAGCTGAATGGTCGTTACAATCTGCCGGTGCACCAAATCGACGAAACACTGACCACGTTCGCCGCTAAACAAATGCTGTTCGACGACTTGAAGGTTAGCGCTGCTAAACTATGGGCCGTGCAAGATCAACTGGCCGCACAGATCATTCTGCAAAGCTGGTTTGATCAGTAAAAAGACGAAAACGGTTTTACGCCCATGCAGCCTTATTATCCCGTCGCTTTCAGCTTTTTCCCGAATTTCATAACAATAACAAGATTCCCCCTGTAACCGTCATGCCCATCACCACGCTGAATATCGATAACCTGCTCGACACTCTGGAAGCCGCGATTCGCCGGCAGATTAGCGAGCGTAACCTGCATAATCCTTTGCTAATCGGCATACACAGCGGTGGCGCTTGGATCGCCCGGCATATGCATCAGCGTTTGGGTTTGAGCGAACCCTTGGGCATGCTGGACATCACCTTTTATCGCGACGATTTTTCGCAAATCGGCATGCATCCCAAGGTCAAGACCAGCCAATTGCCGCCGCACTTGGAAGGCCGCGACATCATCTTGATCGACGACGTGTTTTACACCGGACGCACCATCCGTGCCGCGCTGAACGAAATATTTGATTATGGCCGCCCTAACCAGGTGGTGTTGGCCGTATTGATAGAGCGTAATGGCCGGCAAATTCCGCTGCAACCGGACTGTTACGGTATCCGCATCGATCTGGCCGGCGATCAACGCATTAAATTAACCGGTCCGGACCCACTGGGCATCGAGATTCAATCCCCGCAAGTGGTGGTGGCATGACCCGACACATCCAGCTTACCGAACAAGGCAAGCTCAAGCATTTTCTGACGATCGAAGGCCTGGATAAGGAGCTGCTGACCGAAATTCTGGATACCGCCGAATCATTTGCCGGCATGTCCGAACATCAAGTCAAAAAAGTGCCCTTGCTGCGCGGCAAAACCATCGTCAACCTGTTTTTCGAAAACAGCACCCGCACCCGCACCACCTTCGAATTAGCCGCCACCCGGCTGTCGGCGGACGTGCTGAGCATGAATATCGCCACGTCCGCGACTTCCAAGGGCGAGAGCCTGCTGGATACCATTCATAATCTGGAAGCGATGCACGTGGACATGTTCGTGGTTCGCCATGCCCTGAGCGGGGCGGCGCATTTTATCGCTCAACACACCGCCCCGCATATCAGCGTGATCAACGCCGGCGACGGCCAGCACGCCCATCCCACCCAGGCGATGCTGGATATGTTTACGATTCGCCAACATAAGAAACAATTCGAAGGTCTGAAAGTCGCCATCGTTGGCGACATCCTGCATTCGCGGGTGGCGCGTTCGCAGATTTTGGCTTTGAATACCTTAGGGGTATCAGAAGTGCGGGTAATAGCTCCCAAAACGCTGTTACCGGCGCAAGTCAAAACTATGGGCGTGATACCCATGCATGACATGGACGAGGGCCTGGATGATGTGGATGTGGTCATCATGCTGCGTTTGCAAAAAGAACGCATGAATTCGGCGTTTTTGCCTAGCGAAAGCGAGTTTTTCCGCTGTTTTGGTTTGACCGAAGCCAAGCTTAAACGCGCCAAAGCCGATGCCATTGTGATGCATCCCGGACCGATCAATCGGGGTGTGGAAATTGCCTCCAGCGTCGCCGACGGCCCGCAATCGGTGATCTTGCAGCAAGTCAGCAATGGTGTGGCTGTGCGGATGGCGATTATGTCGATGGCGATGCACAGTCAGGGAGGTGCGGCATGACAAAAATACAGGACAGGATTTTTGCACCGCCTACGGCGGCCCGTAAGGGTGACGCACAGGGAGGTGCGTCATGACCAAGATTTTGATTCAAAACGGCCGCATCATCGATCCGGCCAACAACATCGACGCCATCGGCTCGGTCTGTATTGCTGACGGCAAAATTGTCTCGGTGTTGGAGCAATCCGCCGATTTCATGCCAGATCAGATTATCGATGCCAACGGTCAAATCGTCTGCCCCGGCTTCGTCGATCTAAGTGTGCGCTTGCGCGAACCCGGCCATACCCAAAAAGGTAATATCCTCAGCGAAACTCGCGCCGCGCTTAGCGCAGGCGTCACCTCATTGTGCTTGCCGCCGGATACCAAACCCTGCATCGATAGTCCGGCGGTGGTCGAGTTCATCAAAGACAAAGCGGAAAAGGCCGACTACCCGCAAATCTATAGCATCGGTGCATTGACGCAGCGCTTGGCGGGCAGCGAACTCAGTGCGATGTTCGCGTTGAAACAGGCCGGCTGCATTGCCGTCAGCAACGCCAGCGAGCCGCTCGGCAATTTATTGATATTACGGCGGGCGATGGAATATGCCGCCACCCACGATTTATTATTGATGTATCGCGCCAATGAACCCGCCCTGTCCGGCAAGGGCTGCGCGCACGAGGGTGCGGTGGCCAGCCGCTACGGTTTACCTGGCATCCCGGAGGCGGCCGAATCGATTGCGTTGGCCCAATGCCTGGAGTTGGCGGAGTTGACCGGCTGCCGGGTGCATATTAGTCAAATCAGCTGCAAACAATCGGTGATCAAATTGCAGCAGGCCAAAAAATACGGCCTGAATGTGACGGCCGATGTGGCGATTCACCAGTTACATTTAACCGAAGACCACATCACCCCATTCGACAGCAACTACCATGTGTTGCCGCCGCTACGTAACGCCATCGACCGCCAATATCTGCGCGAGGGTCTGGTTAATGGCACCATCGACGCGATCTGCTCCGATCACCAACCGCACGACTTGGATGCCAAACTCGGCGCTTTTCCGGAAACCGAAGCGGGCGTGGCTGCACTGGAAACCCTGTTGCCATTGACGCTGGCACTGACCCAACAACATCGCATCGGTTTGTCGCAAGCTATCGCCAATCTAACCTGCAAACCTGCACACATTTTAGGCCTGGCTAGCGGCACATTAACGCCGGGTTCTGCGGCCGATGTGTGTATTTTCGATCCGCAAGCCAATTGGCCGGTTAATCGCGACAACTGGCTTAGCGCCGGTTGCAATACGCCGTATTGGCAGCAGACCTTGACTGGGCGCGTGACCCATACCTTGCTGGCCGGTAAGCCGGTGTATCGCTTGGTTGAGCTGCCGTGAACAGGTTATTTCGTCCCATTGTAAGTAGCACAGCGTGCTCATTAAGGAATAAATCATGAGTTGCATCAAAAACCGCCGCACCGACGGCTCGACCTCGTCCAGCATCATCGACGACCTGAAAGGCGATCAATCTTGGCGGATTTTTCGCATTATCAGCGAATTTACCGAGGGCTTCGACGAACTGTCCGGATTGTGCGACGCGATTTCGATTTTCGGTTCCGCCCGCTTGCCGCCCGAGCATTTTTATTATCAAAAAACCGTGGAACTGGCGGAAATGCTCAGCAAGGAAGGCTTTGCCGTGATCAGCGGTGGCGGGCCCGGCGTGATGGAAGCCGCCAACAAAGGCGCCATCCTGCACGATCAACCGTCTATCGGCTTGAACATCGAATTGCCGATGGAACAAACCCCCAATCCTTACCAAAACATTTCGCTGAATTTCCGTTATTTTTTCGTGCGCAAAGTGATGTTCGTGCGCTACTCGATCGGTTACGTATGTATGCCGGGCGGTTTCGGCACGCTGGATGAGTTTTTCGAAGCATTGACCTTGATGCAAACCCACAAGATCTATCCGATTCCATTGGTACTGTTCGGGAGCGATTTCTGGAGCGGTCTGATGGATTGGATGAAAGCCAAAATGATGGAATACGGCACCATTTCCGCGGAAGATTTAAAGCTGATTACCGTCACCGACGATCCGCAAGAAGTGGTCGACATTATGGTCGCGCATCGCGAGTGGAAAGATTTGCAGCGCAAAAATTAAGCGCCGCGCAACTTTCAGGACTCAACTCGGTCACAACCTCGTTAAACATAAGGATTTTTTACACACATGACTGCGACAAGTCTCAGCCCCAGCCAAGCCGCCTTACAAAATCTCAAAACTCACATCAACACCCAGATCATCGGCCAGGAAGTGCTGGTTGAAAGGATGTTGATTGCCCTGCTGGCCGATGGTCATTTGCTGGTGGAAGGCGCACCAGGTCTAGCGAAAACCCGCGCCATCAACGTACTCAGCCAAGGCATAGAAGCCGACTTTCATCGCGTGCAATTTACCCCGGACTTATTACCGGCCGATTTGACCGGCACCGAGATTTACCGGCCGCAGCAAGGCAGTTTCGAGTTTCAGAAAGGTCCGTTGTTTCATAACTTAATCCTGGCCGACGAAATCAACCGCGCACCGGCTAAAGTCCAGGCCGCGTTACTGGAAGCCATGGCGGAACGGCAGATCACGGTCGGTAAAGCCACGTATCCGCTACCGCCCTTGTTCATGGTGATGGCGACGCAAAATCCTATTGAGCAGGAAGGCACTTACCCCTTACCGGAAGCGCAACTGGATAGATTTTTATTGCATGTAAAAATCGATTATCCCAATGCCGAACACGAGCAAGCCATCCTGCATCTGGCCCGTGCCGAGGCCAAGGGTGCTTTGCAAAACCAGGACAGCGCACCGCCTAAAGTGAGCCAGCAAGCCTTATTCGCCGCGCGCGGCGAAGTGTTGGATTTGTATCTGGCCGACAGCTTGGAGCAATATCTGCTGCAAATCGTGCTGGCGACCCGTAATCCCGGCGCTTATGGTCAGGATTTGGCCGGCTGGATTCAATACGGCGCCAGCCCGCGCGCCAGCATTGCCCTGGACCGCTGCGCGCGTGCCAAGGCCTGGCTGCAACAACGCGATTTTGTTGATCCCGGCGACATTCAAGATATGGCTTATGACGTGTTGCGCCACCGCCTGATTCTGTCCTACGAGGCTGAAGCCGAGGGCATTAGCAGCGATTATGTGATCAAAGAATTGATAGCCAGAATTGCCGTACCCTAAATGAATAAATCGCCAGCGACCGACAACCACCGGGTGACGGTCACTCTAAAAGCCTTGGTGGATCTGGCCAAGCCGGCCGGCATGCTCAGTCTGGGGCACGCCAATATCCGCGCCGCGCAAAGCGGTAATTATCTCTCGCATCTGAAGGGCCGCGGCATGGCCTTCGACGAAACCCGGCTCTACCAACCCGGCGATGACGTTCGGCGCATCGATTGGCGCGTCACGGCCCGCACCGATAAGCCCCACAGCAAGATTTTCAAGGAAGAACGGGAAAGGCCCATGTTCATTGCCGTGGATTACCGCGCCACCATGGCATTTGCTACGCGCGGCGTGTTCAAATCCGTGCAGGCTGCCCGCTTGGCCGGTTTACTGGCTTGGGCGGCACTGAAGCAAGGCGACCGCATCGGCGGGCAGATTTTCAGCGATGACGGTTGCCAGGAAGTAAAACCGCAAACCGGCAAACCGGCACTGTTACGCTTCTTAAACGCCCTGGTCAATCCGGATTACAACGGCGCGGCCGTGGTCAATCTGGCGCAGCCTCTGGGCAGATTACTGCATCATGCCCGGCCCGGCAGCCGGGTGTATATTCTCAGCGATTTTCGCGGGATGAATAGCGCGGCCGAAAATCATCTGGCCAATCTGGCCCGGCATTGCGAGGTGGTGTTGGTACACATCGCCGATCCGCTGGAAAGCAGTTTACCGACCCAAGGCCGCTACCGCTTTACCGACGGCTGGCGCGAAGTGCTGTTCGATAGCGGTGACAAACAGCGCCTGCAAGCTTATCGGCAGCGCTTCCAAGACCGGCAGGCGTATCTGCAAAAGCTGGCCAATAAGCTGCGTCTCACCTTGATACCCTGCACGACTCAGCAAATGCCTTTGGACGCATTGAACGGCACCCGCGCGCGTCCGGCGGCCTAAGACCTTCTCAATCTGGCCATGCGCATCCCCAATTTGTCTCATTCAACAGATTTTCCGGTGCCGGATAACGAGACACAAAGTATCACGCTCGTCAGCCCGTTGGTTTTACTGATACAAATCGGCGTACTGAGTTTGCTGATGTTTGCCGGCGGCTGGCTGGGCGGCAAAATGATCATTCCGCCCGGCTATGCCAGTCCGCTATGGCCGCCAGCCGGCATCGCACTGGCTGCGCTATTTATGGGTGGCCGCAGGCTTTGGCCCGGAATCTGGCTGGGTGCGGCGTTCAGCAATTTTCTGGTGACTATTGATTTTTCCGGTCAATTGACCGCTCAAACCGCGATGTCGTCTTTTGCCATTGGCGGCGGCAGCGCCTTGCAGGCGTTGGCGGCTCTGGCTTTATCCAAAGCCTACGTAGAACCGGGTTTGCCCAAATTGGATAGTCCGGCCGCCATCCTCAAGTTTTTTGTCCTGGCCGGGCCGGTAGCCTGTCTGATCGCGCCCAGCGTAGGCGGAGCCGTACTTTATTCATTGGACTTGATGAGTCAGGCACAACTCTGGTCGTCCTGGCGAAACTGGTGGGTTGGCGACAGTTTGGGCGTGATGATTGTGACGCCGCTTTTGTTTTGTTATTTCGGACGCCCCCGTGCGCTTTGGCAGGCGCGGCGTTTGAGTGTCGCGCTCCCGTTACTGGGCACGCTGCTGGGCTTGGTGCTGGTATTTTTGCAAGCCTTTCAAGCGGAACGCGCACGCATTCAACAAGCTTTCGACAGTCGGGCTGCCGAGTTAGACCGGCTGCTGGCGGAATATGCAATCGATGTAATCGATAGTACGTTGGCGCTAAGAGATGTATTTCTGGCATCCGGGCAGGTAAGCAGAGCCGAATTTAGCGTGTTTTCCCAGGGTATCCTGCAACGTCATCCGGAAATCCAGGCCCTGGAATGGCTACCGCTGATCACTCAAGCCGATTTACCGGCCTTCGAACAAGCGGTACGCGCCGAAGGATTTCCTGATTTTCGCGTCATCGAACGGGATAGTGCCGGTCAATTGGTGCATGCAAGTGCCCGGCAGGAGTATTTTCCGATCATGTTTGTGGAGCCGATGGCCGGCAACGAAAAAGCCTTCGGCTTCGATTCCATGACAAATCCTCTTAGCCGGCAAGCAAAAATCCTGGCCCGCGCCAGCGGTAAACCCACCGCCTCGCAAAAACTGACGCTAATGCAGCGTGACGATACCGATCCCGGTATTTTGGTGTCCATTCCGGTTCGCCGGCATAGCACCGGCGGCGACGTCTTGGATATTACCGGCTATGTCTCGGCAATCTTACTGCTGGCCAAAATGGTGGAAACAGTCACCAGGGGGCTCAACACCGATACGCTGGGTATCAGCATTGATGACCTCAGCGCGCCCGCCGGACAAACGGCTTTGTATGTAAAACCGGTACGCAAACCGGTGTCGTTAAACTACGACTTAAAAAAATGGCAGCATAATTTTGCGTTTGTGGATCGTAATTGGCAGATTACCGTCACGCCGGACAGCGATTTCGTCAACGAACAAGGTTCATCGCTACCTTTGATTACTTTGATCGGCGGGCTCTGTTTTACCAGCTTGCTGAGTATTTTATTGTTGATCATCAGCGGCAGAACCGCCTCCGTGCAAGCTTTGGTGGAAGAGCGCACCCAGGCATTGGCTGACGCGGTTGCGGAATTGGAAACCGCCGCCAATATCGCCAAGGAATCGGAGTTAAAGCTGCGCACTATCGTCGATTCCGAACCGGAGTGCGTGAAACTGCTGGGGCGGGACGGCAGTTTAGTGCAAATGAACCGCGCCGGTCTGGACATGATAGAAGCCGAGACGCTGGAGCAAGCCCAACAAGGACGCATGGAGGATCTGGTATTGCCTAAGTACCGGGCAGCCTTTAAAAAATTGACTCGGCGGGTGTTTGCCGGCGCATCAGGCACACTGGAATTTGAAATCGTCGGCCTGAAAGGCCGGCAACGCTGGTTCGATACCCACGCTGTGCCAATGCGCGATGCGGAAGGCAATATCGTAGCCCTGCTGGGTTTGACCCGAGACATTACCGAACGCAAGCAGGCCGAGGAACATCTGAAACTGGCCGCGCGGGTATTCAGCGAGGCGCACGAAGGTATTTTAATTACCGATCCTGGCGGGATCATCGTCGATGTGAATCCGACTTTTTCCGAGATTACCGGCTATAGCCGCGCTGAAGTGATATGCCGAAACCCGAGCCTCTTGCAATCCGGTAAATACGGTGCGGATTTTTACCGGGATATGTGGCAAGCCTTGCATGAAGCGCAACATTGGCAAGGCGAATTGTGGAACCGCAAAAAAAACGGCGAGTTGTATGCTGAGTGGCTGACGGTTTCTGCTTTGTGTGATGCCGACGGCAAGGTCACTCACTATATCGGGCTATTTTCCGATGTCACCCAGGCCAAGCAGCAGCAACAGATGCTGGAATTGTTTGCCCATTACGATCCGCTCACCCGCCTGCCGAACCGGATTTTATTCGCTGATCGCTTGAATCAGGCCATCGCCCACAGCAAGCGGGAAAACACCTTGCTGGCGATTTGCTTCCTGGACCTGGACGGCTTCAAGCCGGTCAACGACCAATTCGGCCACGACATCGGCGACCGGGTGTTGGTGGAAGTGGCGGAACGGATCAAAAGCGCGATTCGCGAGGAAGACAGCGTATCCCGCCACGGTGGCGACGAATTCGCGCTACTACTGGGCGATATAGACTCGATTGAACAATGCGAGCAAGCCATCATGCGCATTCACCGGGCGATTGCCCAGCCGTATGTCATCGACGATCAGCCGATTTCGGTCGGCGCCAGCAGCGGTTTTACCGTATATCCGCTGGATGATGCCGACGCCGACGCCTTATTGCGGCATGCCGACTACGCGATGTACCAGGCTAAATTGGCCGGCAAAAACCGTTGCCAGTTGTTCGATGCCAGCCACGACCAACAAATCATGCATCGCCACCAACAACTGCGCGACATCGAAGCGGCGTTTTTAAACAACGAGTTGTGCATGTATTACCAGCCCAAGGTGGATATTAAATCCGGCCAGGTTAAAGGCGTGGAGGCCTTGATCCGTTGGCTGCATCCGCAGCGCGGCATGGTGCCGCCGTTGGAGTTTCTACCGGTGATTGCCTCCACCGATCTGGAAATCCGCATCGGCAATTGGGTGATCGCGCAAGCTTGCGAGCAGTTGGCGGGCTGGCATGCGCGCGGCTTGCCGTTGGAGGTCAGCGTCAACATCTCCTCCTATCATTTACTGTGGTCCGGGATAGGCGCTTATATCGAAGACACTTTACGCCTTCATCCGGAACTGGATGCCCGCTACCTGCAATTGGAAATTCTGGAAAGTACCGCATTGGATGATTTGTCGGCAGTAAACCGAATTATCACCAGCTGCCGCGAGCAACTGGGCATCAGCGTGGCCCTGGACGACTTCGGCACCGGCTACTCCTCGTTGACGCATTTGCGGCATCTGTCGGTAGATACCGTGAAAATCGATCAGACCTTTGTCCGTGACATGCTCGACGATCCCGACGACTACGCCATCATCGACAGCGTGATCAATCTCAGCCAGGCTTTTAGCCGGGAAGTCGTGGCGGAAGGCGTGGAAAGTCAGGAACAAGGTATCGTGCTGTTGCTGCTGGGCTGCCATCTGCTGCAAGGCTATGCCATTGCCCGGCCCATGCCTGCCTCGGCGATTGCCGACTGGGTGATTGCTTACCGGCCTTTCGACGACTGGCAAATTTATGCGGATGCCGAGCTGTCGGCGGAACAGGTTGACATAGCGATTCGCCGCTTCGACACCCGGCAGTGGTTGCAGCGGGTCCAGGCCTGCCTGTTCGCAGAGCCGCAAGCTGCCGTCAAAAGTTGGCCCATCATGGACCAGCGTCGTACCCATCTGGGCCGCTGGCTGAAGCAAGTACAACACGACCGACAGTATGCCCAGGATTGGCTGGAACATATCGAACAATTACAGCGGCAATTGCATGTCCTGGCCGAAAGTTTGCTGAAACGCTGCGAGACCGGCCAGCGCGATGCCGCGCAGGCGGGTTTTAACGATCTGCGGGCTATTCAGCAGCAAATCGACGACATGTTGATTTTGTATACCCCACTCCCCAATTTGGACGCGATGTAGATATTCAATATGGAACCATTGCCTTTAAAAGATATTCATTTGCCCGATTCGGTGGCTTTTTGGCCGCCGGCGCCGGGCTGGTGGTTGTTAGCGGTATTGCTGCCGTTGTTGATTTTTTTGTGCCGGTATTTTTATAAACGTATCCGCCGGCAGACAGCGGTGAAAACCGCCGGCAAATTGTTATCCGCGCTTCGCCGGGATGGCGGTGCCGACGCCAGACAGACCTTGGTAGCTTTATCGGCTCTGTTGCGGCGCGTAGCCATCAGTACTGCGCCGCGCAGCGATGCGGCCAGCTTACGCGGCGAGGCCTGGCTTAGCTATTTGGATCAGTCATTGCCGGATGCACCGTTTAGCCAAGGCCCCGGCCGTTGCCTGGCCGACGGCCATTACCGGCAAACGCCGCCCGCCGATACCGAACTGGAGGCCTTGTTTGAATTGTGCGAACGCTGGTTGAAACAACAGGCGAAAAAACGATGATCGAATTGTATTGGCCCTGGTTGCTATCTCTATTGCCACTACCGCTGCTATTGCGTTGGCTGTTGCCCGCGCGCGCCATCGCCCAGCAGGCAGCATTGAAAGTACCGTTTCTGGATGATCTTGGTCCCAGCGAAACGCGGGTGGTCAGCAGCGAACGGCGTTGGCCTTTATGGCTGGCAGCTTTTGCCTGGGCCTGTTTACTGTTGGCCGCCGCGCGTCCGCAATGGCTCGGCGAACCCATTGAGCAAGCGGTCAGCGGCCGCGACTTGATGCTGGCGGTGGACGTTTCCGGCAGCATGCAGGAAGAAGATTTCATCATCGGCAAGCAGCGCGTGGACCGCTTAACCGCCATCAAGCAAGTGGCCGGCGATTTTATACAACGCCGGGTCGGCGACCGCCTGGGCTTAATCCTGTTCGGCACGCAAGCTTACTTGCACGTGCCGTTAACCTTTGATCGCAAGACCGTGCAAACCTTGTTGCACGAGGCGTTTATCGGCATCACCGAGGATGACCCGAAAACCTCCATCGGCGACGCCATCGGCTTGGCGATCAAGCGCCTGCAACAACAGCAAGATGCCAGCCGCGTGTTGATTTTATTAACCGACGGCGCCAATACCGCCGGTGAATTAACGCCGATAAAAGCCGCTGAACTGGCCGCCGAACATAAGCTGAAAATCTACACGATAGGCATAGGTGCCGATGAAGTATTGGTGCGCAGCCTGTTCGGTACCCGCCGGGTCAATCCGTCCGCCGATCTGGACGAAAAAACCCTGACTGCGATTGCCGATACCACCGGCGGCCATTATTTCCGGGCGCGTAATACCGAAGAACTGGAAAAAATCTACCGGATGCTGGATCAGCTGGAGCCGGTTGAAAAAGACAAACAATATTTTCGGCCGCGCAGTGAGCTGTTTTATTGGCCGCTGGGATTGGCTTTGTTATTGACGGGATGCTTAACCTTGGCGCGCTTGAGGTGGTCATGAATTTTGCCGAGTTTCATTTCCTGCGGCCCTGGTGGTTGCTGGCATTATTGCCGGCCGCGCTGTTTTTGATTTTGCTGGTGCGGCATCGGCAAGGGCGCGGTAACTGGAGCGAGGTATGCGATGCCGAGTTGCTGCCCTTTATTTTGCAAGACAAACCGTTGCAAGCATCGCGTGGCCCTTTGTTTGGTGCCGGCTTTGCCGCGTTGCTAACCATAATCGCCTTGGCTGGCCCCACTTGGCAGCGCTTGCCCGGCCCGGCCTTTAGAAACGATGCCGCGCTGGTGATTGCGTTGGATTTGTCCAAGTCCATGGATGCCGCCGACATCAAGCCCAGCCGTATCGGCAAGGCCCGTTACAAAATTGCCGATTTATTAAAACAGCGCAAAGACGGCCAAACCGCACTGCTGGTCTACGGCGGCGATGCGTTTACCGTCACACCGTTGACCAACGATACCGCGACCATTGATAGCCAGCTAAGCGCGCTGACCACCGACATCATGCCCAGTCCGGGCAGCAACACCAGTGCGGCATTGAATGCGGCGGTGGCATTGCTGCGTCAGGCTGGCTTGGTCAAGGGCCATATCCTGCTGGTCACCGACGGCGTTGATAGCGATGTCGCCGAGCAGGCCGAACACTGGTTGGGCGATTACCGGCTCTCGGTACTGGCGATGGGCACGCCGGAAGGTGCGCCTATCCAGCTACAAGGCGCAGGATTTTTAAAAGATAGCAATGGCGCCATCGTGGTCGCCAAGTTGGACGAAGCCGCGCTGAACACGCTGGCGCAACACGGTCGCGGCATTTATCAGCCGGTGACGGCAAACGATGCGGATGTCGAGAATTTGGGGCGTTTATTCAATAGCGCCGAAACCGGTAACGAAAATTTGGATAGCAATCTGTTGCTGCAACAATGGGATGAAAAGGGGCCCTGGCTGTTATTGCTTGTGTTACCGTGGGCGGCTTTGCAATTTAGAAAAGGTTTGTTATTGGCCTTGCTGTGCCTGTTGCCGTTGCCGAAAAACAGCTACGCGCTGGACTGGCAGAGCTTGTGGCAAACGCCGGATCAACGCGCCAAGCAGGCTTTCGAGCAACAGCAATATCAACAAGCCGCCGAGCAGTTCGACAATCCGGATTGGCGCGCCGCCGCCCAATACAAGGCCGGTAAATTCCAAGAAGCCGCCGAGACCTTGAAAAACACCCAAAGCGCGGAAGGCCATTACAACCGCGGCAATGCCTTGGCTCAGGCCGGCCAGTTGCAAGAAGCCGTGCAAGCCTATCAGCAGGCGCTGCAACTTGATCCTAAGCATCAGGATGCGAAATACAATAAGGAGCTGGTCGAGAAGAAGCTGAAAGAACAGGAACAGCAGCAGGAGAATCAACAGCAAGACCAGCAAAAGCAGGACAAACAGGATTCGTCCGAGCAACAGCAAGAACAGCAACAACAGGATGGCAAGTCCGATCAAGCCGACAAAGATGCGCAGCAGGAGCAAAAACCGCAAGACCAGCAAAAAGCCGACGCCAAGCAGGACGCGGAACAAAATAAGGCGAAAGAAGACCAACAATCCGAAGCCGAGGCCAAACAGCAAGCTGAGCCGCAGCCGCCCAAGCAAGAGCCGACAGACCATGAACAAGCCGCGCAAGCCACGGAAAAAAACGAAACCGAGCGCGCCAACGAGCAATTGTTGAAGCGCATACCCGACGAGCCGACGGGCTTACTAAAGCGTAAATTCAAATATCAATACGGTCAGCGCAATCGAGCTAACCCGACCGGTCCGGCCTGGTAAATTGACGGATCGGGAATCCGGAATGAATTAGCCTAAGACCGACACATTTTAATTTTGGACGCGATGAAACGATGGATATTGGCCTGATACTGATTTTAATCCTGATCAACGGTGTGTTTGCAATGTCGGAAATGTCGCTGGTCTCTTCCGGACTGGCGCGCTTGCAGAAATTGGCCGGCGAAAAACGCGGGGGGGCGCGCACCGCGCTGAAATTGCACCAGGATCCGTCGCGGTTTTTGTCTACCGTGCAGGTTGGCATTACCTCGGTCGGCATTCTCAGCGGCGCGCTGGGCGAGGATGCCTTGACCGAGCCGCTGTATCGGCAACTGCTGAACATTCCCCTGCTGGCGCCCTATGCCCAGAGCATTGCATTAATCGCCACGGTATTTCTGATTACTTATTGTTCGGTAGTCATAGGTGAACTGGTGCCTAAGCGACTGGCCTTGCTACATCCGGAGCGGATTGCGGTGTTTATCGCCCGGCCCATGCACACCCTGTCACTGGTTGCCAGCCCTATCGTCTGGCTGCTGTCTTCATCCAGTACGCTGATACTGCGGGTATTTGGCGCGCATCGGCCGCCGCAGACCAGTGTCACCAACGAAGAAATTAAACTGCTGATGGAAATCGGTGCGGAGTCAGGGGTATTTCATGCCAGCGAAAGCCATTTGGTCGGTAACGTCTTGCAACTGGATGAACAAATGCTGGGTGCGGCCATGACGCCCCGGCAACAAATATACGCTATTGATTTAAGCGATCCGGAAGCGACAGTGCGCGCGGAAATCGCCGACTGTCCTTACGCCCGGGCAGTAATTTGCCGGGACGGTCTGGAAAATGTGGTCGGAATCTTGCAGAGAAGCGATCTGCTGAAACTGGCGATGGCCGGCGAGACCTTGGATATAGCGCCGATCCTGCATACACCGCTATACGTGCCGGAAGCCATGACGCTAAGGCAATTACTGGAGTTTTTCCAGGAAAAGCGAGCCGATCTGGCGCTGGTCGTCGACGAATATGGCGATATTGAAGGCTTGGTCACGCTGAGTGATGTGCTGAAAGCCATCGTCGGCCATCTACCCAGCCGCACCAATCTGGACGTCGATGTGGTGCAACGTAGCGACGGCTCATGGTTGGTGGATGGCGGCTTATCGATTCAGCGTTTGAAGACGGTGATCGGTATAGACGGCAATTTGCCCGGCGAAGCCGACAACGCCTACCACACCGTCGGCGGCTTTATTTTGTTTTACCTGGAAAAAATTCCCCAAGTAACGGACAACTTCGAATATCGGCAGTGGCGTTTCGAAATCGTCGATATCGACGGTACCCGTATCGACAAGGTGTTGGTCAGCGCCAAGCCGCCCGAGGCCGCAATTTAACGCTTTGCCAAATTGGGTTTGTCGGCCTAAAGCGCAATAGGCGACACCTGAGTTATACGCCAACATTGCTTGCATCGGCATTCGCTTTGCATCGTTAGATTACCTGACGACCTAGAAAATCACCTGGCAACGTAGAAGTAGCCCGTGATTTGTTAGTTGTTTGAAAAGATTTTTTGCTTAAAGGACATACCATGAAAGCCAAGCTCCATACGTCATTCCGCTCCTCGCCGCTTATGGCAACGCTGTTTTTGCTGAGTTTTGCCTTGCCCGCCCTTGGCGCGGATCATAAACCCTTATTGGAAGCCTCGCCCGCCCTGTTAAAGCTGCTAAGCATCGCCGAAGTCAAACCCGGCGAAGTCGGCGAGTCGTTGAATCTTTCGGCTCGGGTGGAGTTGGATCAACATAGGGTCGCACGCATCGGCGCCTCGGTAACCGGGCGGATTACCGAAATCGATGCCATGCTCGGCCAAGCGGTAAAAAAAGGCGAACGTCTGGCGCTACTGAACAGCACCGAGCTGGGTAAAGCCCAGTCCGACTATCTAAAAGCCGCGTCACAAGTCAATTTGCGGCGGATTACCGTCAAACGTGCCGAGCGTCTACTGGAAAGCGGCGTGATCTCGGAAGCCGAGTTTCAGGAGCGGCAGAGCGTGTTGACTGAAGCGGATGTGGATTTACGCGCCGCCGCCGACCAGTTGCGGGTCATGGGCATGAGGGATGCCGATTTGCAGCGCATAGACAAACAACGCAGCATTCACTCCTTTTCGCCGGTTACCGCCAGCATAGACGGCGTCGTCATCGAACGTAACGTCGCCATCGGCCAGGTGGTACAGCCGGCAGACGCCTTGTATACCGTTGCGGACTTGTCACAGCTGTGGCTGGTGGCGGAAATTCCCGAGCAACAAGCGCATTGGGCGCGGCAAGGCGATCAAGCCTTCGCCGAAGTGCCTGCACTGCCGGGGCAGGAAGTTAGCGGTAAGTTGATTTACGTGGCCGATATGGTCGATTCGGACACCCGCACGGTGACGGTGCGCATGGCCCTAGCCAATCCGCAGCGTCTGTTTAAGCCGCAAATGCTGGCCACCTTAAAAATCAGCAAGCCCGGTTCGCAATCTTTGATCGTACCCAGCCAGGCGGTGGTCAGAGAAAATGATAAGGATTTCGTGTTCGTGGAAACCGCGGCCGCCCGGTTCGAATTGCGCCCGGTACGTTTGGGCCGCGAAGAAGCGCAGAAACGGCCCTTACTGGAAGGCTTGAAAGCGGGTGAAAAAATTGTCGTGGGCGGCGCGTTTCATTTAAATAACGAACGCCTGCGCAGCACATTGGAGTAGAGCATGATTAATAGCCTAATAGCAGCCGCTCTGCATCAACGTGTTCTGGTGGCGGTGCTGGCAGTGGCGGTCACGCTGTTCGGCGTGCGCGCCGTGCAGCAGTTGTCGGTGGATGCATTTCCGGATGTCACCAATATCCAGGTTCAAATCGCCACCGAAGCGACCGGCAAATCGCCGGACGAAGTGGAGCGATTGGTCACCGTGCCCTTAGAAATAGCGATGGCCGGCCTGCCGGGTCTGGAAGAAATGCGTTCGATGAATAAGAACGGCTTATCCTTGATCACCTTAATCTTTACCGATAAGACCGAGGTTTACTTTGCCCGGCAGTTGGTGATGGAACGGCTGATAGAGGTGAAGCAGCAGATGCCGGAAGGCATCAATCCGGTCCTGGGGCCGGTGTCCACCGGTTTGGGCGAGGTCTATCAATATACCTTGGAACGCGACGACGACGGGAAACGCGCCTTGACCCAGGAGGAATTGCAACAGCGCCGCGAAGCCCAGGATTGGGTGGTGCGGCCGTTGCTACGTGGAATTCCCGGCGTCGCGGAAATCAACTCCCAGGGCGGCTATGTCAAGCAATACCAGGTGTTGGTTGACCCCAACCGCTTGCATCATTACCGGATTTCATTAACTGAAGTATTCGAGGCGCTGGCCAGAAATAACGCCAACAGCGGCGGCGGTGTACTGCCGCATTATGCCGAACAATATCTGATTCGCGGCGTCGGTTTGATCAACGACGTCAAAGACATCGGCAATATCGTCTTGAAGGAAGAAGACTCGGTACCGGTGCATATGCATGACGTTGCCGAAGTCAAAATCGGCCACGAAGTTCGGGCGGGCGCAGTACTCAAGGACGGCTACACCGAATCCGTAGGTGGCATTGTCATGATGCTGCGCGGCGGCAACGCCAAGGAAGTCGTCAGCCGGATCAAGGCGCGAGTGGCGGAAATCAACGCGAAAGGCATGCTGCCGCATGACCTGAAAATTGTCTCCTATTACGACCGTAGCGATTTGGTTGATGCGGCTTTGCATACCGTGACCAAAGTGCTGCTGGAAGGCATAGTGCTGGTGGTGATCGTATTGTTCCTGTTTCTGGGCGATGTGCGCTCCAGTCTGATCGTGGTCAGCACCTTGATCGTCACGCCTTTGGTGACGTTTATCGCGATGAATCAGCTGGGTCTGTCCGCCAATTTGATGTCGCTGGGCGGCTTGGCGATTGCCATCGGTTTAATGGTCGACGGCTCGGTGGTCGTGGTGGAAAACGCTTTTCGTTTGCTCGGCGAACGCAAGGGCCGTGCTACCAGCCGGGTGCGCGTGGTGCAGACCGCGGCACAGGAAGTGGCGACGCCGGTATTGTTCGGTGTCGGCATCATCGTGCTGGTATTTTTGCCGCTGATGACGCTGCAAGGCATGGAGGGCAAGATGTTCGCGCCGCTGGCTTATACCATTGCGATTGCCTTGCTGATTTCACTGATCGTGTCTCTGACCTTATCCCCGGTACTCTGTGCCTTTTTACTGGAAGGTCACGACGGCGAACATGACACCCGGCTGATCGCTTTCATCAAGCGGATTTATTTACGGATGCTGGATTGGGCGATGGCCAATCGGCTCAAGGTGGTGGGCGGTGCGGTTGGCGTGTTCGCCGCGACCTTGGCCTTATTACCCTTGCTGGGCACATCGTTCATTCCGGAAATGAAGGAAGGCTCCATCGTGCCGGGCATTAACCGGATGCCGAACATTTCGCTTGAGGAAAGCATCAATGTGGAGATGCAGGCGATGAAAATGGTGATGGCAATCCCCGGCGTAAAAACCGTGGTCAGCGGTGTGGGGCGCGGCGAAAGTCCCGCCGATCCGCAAGCGCAAAACGAGTCCACGCCTATCGTTACATTGAAACCGCGGGAAGAATGGCCGAAAGGCTGGACTCAGGACGACATTGCCGATGCGATGAGCGCGAAACTCACCGAAAACTTGCCTGGCATGCAGGTGGTGATGGCCCAGCCGATTTCCGACCGGGTGGATGAAATGGTCACCGGCGTGCGCTCGGACGTGGCGGTGAAAGTCTTCGGTGACGATCTGGCTGAACTGAAACGCCTGGCAGACGCCATTGCCGGGGTGGCGAACGACGTGAACGGTGCCCGCGATATTCGGGTCGAACGCCTCACCGGTCAGCAATATTTGAATATTACCGTCGATAGGCAGGCCATTGCCCGCCACGGTTTGAATGCCTCGGACATTCACGATGTCATAGAAACCGCGATAGCCGGCAAAGTGGCTACCGAGATTTATCAAGGCGAGCGGCGCTTTTCGGCGGCGGTGCGCTTGCCGGAGCAATTTCGGAACAATATCGGTGCCATTGATGCGTTGATGCTGACCTCCGCGAACGGCGCGCGCGTGCCACTCGGCGATGTCAGCAATATCACTTTAAACGACGGCCCGGCCTTGATCAGTCGGGAAATGGGTAAGCGCCGCATCGTGGTAGGGATTAACGTGCGCGACCGGGATTTGGGCGGTTTCGTCGCCGAGCTGCAAAAAGCCGTGGCCGACAAAGTGCAATTGCCGGAAGGTTATTATCTGCAATGGGGCGGCCAATTTCAGAATATGGAACGGGCTTTGGGGCATTTGCAAATGATCATTCCGGTCACCATCGCGGCGATTTTCTTTTTGCTGTTTATGTTGTTTAAATCGCTGCGCTTTGCCGCGTTGATTATTCTAGTGCTGCCGTTTGCATCGATAGGCGGCATCATCACGCTGTTTCTCAGTGGCGAGTATCTTTCGGTGCCAGCGTCGGTGGGATTCATCGCCTTGTGGGGCATCGCGGTGCTGAACGGAGTGGTGTTGGTCTCGTATATTCGCTCCCAGCGCGAAAGCGGTCTGAGTCTGGAGTATGCGATACGCCGCGGTTGCGAACAGCGTTTTCGGCCGGTGATGATGACCGCCACGGTAGCCTTGCTGGGTCTGGTGCCGTTTTTATTCGCCATCGGCCCAGGTTCGGAAGTGCAAAAGCCCTTGGCTATCGTGGTGATAGGCGGCTTGATTAGTTCCACGCTGCTGACCTTGGTGGTATTGCCGGTGTTATACGGCTGGTTCGATGACCGCCCTGACGTTCATAAACCATTTTCAATGAAGTAAATGATCCCTTGTATGCATAGACATAGTTACTCATGGCCGCTGTATGGCCTGTTAATGCTGCTCAGCGTCGCGATACAGGCGGCGGAGATTCAAGTAGCGGTTGACCGCAACCCGGTCGGCCTTAACGAATCGTTTCAAATCACCTTTACCGCCAGCGAAGAGCCGGACGGCAATCCGGAGTTTGCGCCCTTGCAGGAGAATTTTGAAATTCTCAGTCAGCAGCGCAGCACCAGTTCCTCTTGGGTCAACGGCAAAAGTAGCCGGACTGAACAATGGATAGTCCGGGCGATGGCCAAACAAGCCGGCGAGTTGTTTATCCCGCCGATTGCCTTCGGTGCCGATAGCAGCAAGCCGTTAAAACTGCTGGTGAATGAAAATACCGCGGCTCCGCAAGGCAACGACGACATATTTCTGGACGTGACCGCTACGCCCGAGCAACCTTATGTGCAGTCGCAGGTGCTGTACACGCTGAAGTTGTTCCGCAAAGTACAGATTACCCAGGCCAGCCTTAGCGAGCCGGAAATTAAGGATGCCTTGGTCGAAAAACTGGGCGAGGACAGCACCTACGCTACCCAAGTCAAGGGCGTGGATTATTGGGTGACCGAGCGCAAATATGCCATTTTTCCGCAACAGAGCGGGGTATTTACCATTGCGCCGCTGATTCTGAATGCCGAATACCTGAGCAATCAACGCCAACCGCGTTTCAACGGCTTCTTCAATCGGCCGGATACCGAAACTCGGCGGGTGGCTTCCAAAGCCATCACGTTGAACGTGCAAGCGGTGCCGGCCGGCTTTAAAGGCCCGAACTGGTTGAGTGCCGAGTCATTAACATTCAGCGAAGCTTGGTCCGACGCCGGCTTGCAAACCAAAGTGGGCGAACCCTTGACCCGCACCCTCACACTGAGCGCGAAAGGCACCACGGTCGGCCAGTTGCCGGAGCTGCTCGATAAAACCGCTATCGACGGCATCAAAACCTATCCCGACCAACCGCTGCTGAAGGAAGATAAAGACAGCGACGGCTTAACCGCGCTGCGCGAGGAAAAAATCGCCTTCATCCCTTCCAAACCCGGCGACTATACCTTGCCGGCGCTGGACATCGTTTGGTTCAACACCAAAACCCAAAAAATGGAAACCGCGCACCTGCCTAGCGTCAAGCTCACGGCCTTAGCCGGCAGCACGGATACCCAAAATTCCGCATTGCCCGCTACATCAAATGCACCTCAAGAGCCGGTAACTAGCCCGATGACCACGTCACCGATTACCGTCACCAACACTAGCGACACCCGCTTTTGGCAAGCGGTATCGGCGACCTTGGCGCTGGGCTGGCTGCTGACTATTGTTGTACTTTATCGCCGTCCTTCCGGCAAAGTGCCAACGAATAAGCCTGTTGAACGAGTGCCGGAAACTGCCATGGAAAAGACGCTGAAACGCGCTTGTTGGGAAAATAACCCGCAGGCCGCCAAACAGGCCTTGTTGCAATGGGGTAAGGCCGAGTTCGGCGCGGAAAGTTTGGGGGCAATTGCGGCGCATTGTCACGAGGCGCTGCGTGAAGAGATTTTGGCGCTGAATCGCTTGTTATATTCCGGCCAAAGTCAGGACTGGCAAGGCCAGACTCTTTGGCAGGTGTTTTCCACTAAACCGGCAGCGGTCAGCGGCAAAGGGAAAAGCGACGACGGTTTGGAGCCCTTGTTCAAGATTTAAGGTTCGATTCCTCAGCCGCGCCCGCTCAGATGCGCCAACGCCATGTACAAGGCAGCAATCGAGCGGGCTTCACTGCATTCGCCGCTGGCTAGCAAGGTATCGATACTATTCAAGGGCCAAGGCACCACTTGCAGCTCTTCGGGTTCGTCGCCGACTAGTTTTTCCGGATACAGGTCTTCAGCGAGAATAATATCTATCGTGTGTTCCAGATAGGCCGGCGCCAGCGATACACGATGCAAATGGTGTAATTTGGCCGCGCCGTAACCGATTTCTTCTTTCAACTCACGGTTGGCGGCGTCCAGCATATCCTCGCCGGCATCCAGCTTGCCTTTCGGTAACCCCAGCTCGTAACGATGGATGCCGGCGGCGTATTCCCGAACCAGCAGCACAGTATCTGCATCCAGCATCGGCACCACCAGCACCGCGCCGTGCGAGGCGCTACGGGCCAGTCGTTCGTATTGGCGGCGCTCGCCGTTACTAAACTCCAGGTCCAGCGCTTCGATGCAGAATTGTCGGGTTTGGGCGATGACGGTTTGTTTGAGGATTTTTGGTCTGTTGGGCATCGGCTCAGGGTCTACAGCTTGGTTGTTGGTTGGGTTGCTGACGCGGGTTTGCTTTCTATGCCAAGATCGGCGTGAAAGTACTTTCAACTGTTCGCTAACTTAAAAAAACCCACCACGCTTTGCAGTTGTTCGGCTTGGCCGTTCAATTCCTCGGCGGTTGCGGCCATTTCTTCCGAGGCGGCTGCGTTTTGTTGCGTCACTCTATCCAGCTGCCGCATGGCCTCGCTGATTTGTTTGATACCGCTGGCTTGTTCTGCTGACGCGGCATTGATCTCTTGGACCAAGTCCGCTGTTTTCACAATGTCCGGCAGCACATGGCCGATGAGCACCCCGGCTTTTTCGGCAATCGAGACGCTGTTGGACGCCAATTCGTTGATTTCCGCCGCCGTCGTGCGGCTACTCTCCGCCAATTTACGGACTTCCGCCGCCACCACCGCAAAACCTTTACCGTGTTCGCCGGCCGAGGCGGCCTCGATTGCCGCATTTAAGGACAACAAATTGGTTTTGTAGGCAATGTCTTCGATCAGCCCAATTTTTTTGGCGATATGTTTCATAGCATTGACGGTTTCGATTACCGCTTCGCCGCCTTGCTTGGCCTCGCTGGCGGATTTGCCGGCCATCTGTTCGGTGACATGAGCATTTTCGGTATTTTGTTGCACCGAGGCGCTGAGTTGTTCGATGGAACTGGTGGTTTCTTCGACACTGGCCGCCTGCTCGGTGGTGGCTTGGCTGATCGATTGCGCGGTTGCGCTGACTTCCTTGGAGGCCGAACTTAACACGTCGGCATTACCCAGAACTTGCTGGACAACGTTACTAAGCTGATCGCGCATGCCTTTTAAATCGTACAACAAACTGTTGGTGTCGCCTTCCCGCAGCTCTATCGCCACGGAAAGGTCGCCGGCGGCCATGGTATTGACCGCTTCGGCGGCATAGCCGGGTTCTCCGCCAAGCTGGGTCATTAAGCTTTTAGTGATCAGATAGCCGGCAACGCCACCAATCAGCACTGAAATTAGCGCCAGCGTGGTAATCAAATTCACGCTTTGATTGACCGTTTCCTTGGCTTCTAATCCGGATTGTTTCATTAGCTTGGTTTGGAAATCAATTAGCGCGTCTACCGAATCTATATACTCGGTTTGCAACTTCCTGACTTGGGACAGCAGAAAATCCGCCGCTTCCGCTTGCTTGCCCTCGCCGGCCAATTTGATGAACTGATCCTGGGCATTTACGTAAGGTGTCCGGGCATCCAACACTTTTTTGAGTGCGGCTTTACCTTCCGCGCTGCTAATAGTCTCGTCGAGTTTATCCAGGTTTTCCTTGATAGCTCGCCGTGCGTCTTGAATGCGGGCGAGTTCCTTATCGATGGTGGCTCGGTCTTTGATAATCAGGGTATTGCGCATCGAGCGGGCAATAACGTTGATGTTGCCGATGACGTCATTGGCCCAGACTGTTTTCGGAAATTTATCGTTGACCATGTTGTCGATGTTGGACAATAGGTCGTTCATGCTGTTGATGCTGATGCCGGCAATCATGGCCAGCAGCAGCAAGACCCCGCTAAAACCCAAGCCTAAACGGGTTCTCACTTTCATGGTGCTCATGAATTTAACTCCTTTCGACGGTTGATGCCGTGACAGAACAGATATAAAAGCTTTTAATCCTTTTTCTAATAGACATCAAGCCTAGCTGAACTTAGGGATTTTCCGGTTAGAATAAAAAACTAATTTAGGCCGTGTTTGGGAATGACAAGCGCTATTGAATGATAGGGATAAACTGAAATGCTCGACTGGAAACAAATCGATACCGTACTGCTGGACATGGACGGCACTTTGCTGGATTTGAATTTCGATAATCATTTTTGGCAGGAGTTTGTACCCTTGCGCTTTGCAGAACTGCATAGTCTAACGCTTGAGGACGCCAAACAGCAGTTGGCGCCGCGTTTCAAGGCCATGGAAGGCAAGTTGGAATGGTATTGCCTGGACTATTGGACCCAGGAATTGGCTTTGAATATCGCCGGATTGAAGCAGGAGTTGGCCGGTTTGATTGCGGTGCATCCACATGTCACCGAGTTTTTGGATGCGGTGCGAGCCAGCGGCAAGCGGCTATTGTTGGTGACGAACGCGCACCGCGACAGCTTGAATCTGAAAATGGAAAAAACCTGTCTGCATGGGTTTTTCGACGAAATCGTTTCGTCGCACGATTTTGGCTTTGCCAAGGAGCAGCAAGGTTTTTGGCAAATCCTGCAAGACCAGCATCTGTTTGCAAAGGATAGAACGCTACTGGTAGACGATAGCGTTGCGGTGCTGGCGTCCGCCCGGACGTTCGGCATTGCTCATCTGGTGTCGATCAGCAAGCCGGATAGTCAACGGCCGGTTAAGCAGGTTGCTGAGTTTGCGGCGGTGGAGGATTTTCGGGCGTTGATGCCTGGTTTGTAGCGGGTGCTGGACGCACCGGCCGGTGCTCTCTGGGTTTGTGCTCTGAACGCGGCGGGCGTTTGTCGCGCGGCATGACCCGTTCGCGCGGCTCGCGGCGGTGGGGCTTGATCACTTCTTCCACCATCAATTCCGGCGTGATGCTTTGCACCGGCACCTTCTCGCCAATGTAATCCTCAATGTCCGGCATCGAGTAAGCGTATTCCTCGCAAATAAAACTGATCGCCTCGCCGCTGGCGCCGAAACGGGCAGTACGGCCAATCCGATGTACATAATCTTCGACGTCTTGCGGCAAGTCGTAGTTGAACACGTGCGAGACGTCCGGAATGTGCAGGCCGCGGGCCGCTACGTCGGTCGCGATCAATAATGTGACCCGATTTTCCTGGAAATCATTTAGCAAGCGCTGGCGCTTTTCCTGCGGCACATCACCGCTAAGCATGGCCACTTTGTGGCCGTTGGCAGCCAGGTAATCGTCGAGCTGCTCGGCGCAGCGTTTGGTGTTGACGAAAACGATGCTGCGCTGCGGTTGGTGATGTTTCAGCAAGCCCAGTAAGAGCGGGATTTTTTGCTCATTGGCCGGGCAATACGCCACCTGATTGATGGCTTTGGAAGTCACTTCCTCGGATTCGATGCGAATCAGCACCGGGTTGTTCATGTGTTCGTAAGCCAGTTCGGTGACTTTATAAGACAGTGTGGCCGAAAACAGCATGTTCAAGCGTTTTTCCGCTGGCGGCATGCGGCGCAGCAGGAAGCGGATGTCTTTAATAAAGCCCAAATCGAACATGCGGTCGGCTTCGTCCATCACGGTGACCTGGATGTTATCCAAAGTGAAGGCGCCTTGCCGGTAGAAATCGATAATGCGGCCCGGTGTGCCGATAATGATGTCGACATTGCCTTTGATTTTATCCAACTGCTTTTGATAGTCGGTACCGCCGTAGATCAATGCAAATTTCAGATTCAGATATTTGCTCAGAGCCACCGCGTCTTTGTGAATCTGGATCGCCAGCTCGCGGGTTGGAGCGAGAATCAGCGCGCGCGGGTTCTTGATTTTTTCGCTTTCGTCGTTGATCAGGTGCTGAAAGGTCGCCAATAGAAACGTAGCGGTTTTACCGGTGCCGGTTTGGGCTTGGCCGGCAATGTCCTTGCCTCTTAGCGACAGCGGTAGGGATTTATCCTGAATGGGTGTGCAGTTGATGAATCCTGCTTCTTTCAGACCTTTAATGATGGAGTCGGACAGCTCCAAATTGCTAAAACGTGTTTCCGTCAAATGTGTTTTCTTCATAGCCCGATAGAATAAACTAAAAAGCCGCGCGGTTGAAATCGATTGACAATTAAAGCGCCGCGAAACTATAGTCTTGACTTTGTAAACTAATGGAGAATGGCGTGAGCGACCTAGTCCTTCATGTATCAGACGCTGATTTTAATGAAACTGTGTTGAAAGCCGGTGCGCCGGTGTTGGTCGATTATTGGGCAGAATGGTGTGGTCCATGCAAAATGATTGCCCCGGTTTTGGATGAAATTGCATCCGAATATCAAGGCAAACTCACCGTTGCCAAGCTGAATATAGACGAAAACCCCAAAACCCCGCAGCACTATGGTGTGCGCGGCATCCCGACCTTGATGCTTTTTAAAGGCGGTGAAGTGGAAGCGACTAAAGTCGGCGCCTTAACCAAATCCCAATTGGCTGCGTTTATCGATAGCAACATATAAATCAAGCCGAATCACCGGATTTATTAAAAATGTTTTTGATAAGTCCGGTTATTGCGCTAGAATTTTCCCCGCTTGCTTCTTCGCATTCTGAACGTCCTTAACAAATCCAACAACTACCTGCCGCTGTAAACAGCACTCTGCTGTTTTGCATTTCTTTCATTTCCCTTAATCAACATGAATCTTACCGAGTTAAAACTTAAACAAGCCACTGAAATTATTGCAATCGCTGAATCCTTGGGTCTCGAAAACATCGACAGAGCCCGAAAGCAGGAATTGATTTTTGCGATTTTGAAGAAACAGGCGAAGAGTGGGGAAGATATTTTTGGCGATGGGGTTTTGGAGATATTGGCGGATGGATTCGGTTTTTTAAGAACACCGGGGTGCTCCTATTTGGCGGGCCCCGACGACATTTATGTATCGCCCAGCCAGATCAGACGTTTCGGTTTACGCACCGGTGACACCGTTAGCGGCAAAATCCGCCCGCCGAAGGAAGGCGAACGCTACTTCGCGATGTTGAAGGTCGAAAGCATCAACTTCGAATCGCCAGAACAATCCAAAAACAAAATCTCCTTTTCCAACCTGACACCGCTGTTTGCCAATAAACGTTTCCGCCTGGAGCAAGGCAACGGCACCAGTGAAGATTTAACCGCCCGTATCATCGACTTGATTGCCCCTATCGGTAAAGGTCAGCGCGGCCTGATCGTTTCGCCGCCGAAAGCCGGTAAAACCATGATTATGCAAAGCATCGCCCATGCGATTGCCGAGAACAATCCCGAGTGTTATCTGATCGTACTACTGATCGACGAGCGCCCGGAAGAGGTGACTGAGATGGAACGGTGCGTGCGCGGCGAAGTAGTGTCCAGTACTTTCGACGAGCCGGCTACCCGCCACGTACAAGTGGCGGATATGGTCATCGAAAAAGCCCGGCGCATGGTTGAACACAAGCACGACGTGGTTATCCTGTTAGACTCGATTACCCGTCTGGCCCGCGCTTACAACATGGTGGTACCGTCTTCCGGCAAACTGTTGTCCGGTGGTGTCGACGCCAACGCGCTGGAAAAACCTAAACGTTTTTTCGGTGCGGCGCGGAATATCGAAGAAGGCGGCAGCTTGACCATCATCGCAACCGCGCTGGTGGAAACCGGCTCGAGGATGGACGAGGTGATCTTTGAGGAATTCAAAGGCACCGGTAACATGGAGTTGCACCTTGAGCGGAAAATCGCTGAAAAACGTATCTATCCGGCCATTAACATCAACCGCTCCGGCACGCGCCGCGAAGAATATCTGGTCGATCCGGACGAACTGCAAAAAACCTGGATTTTGCGCAAAATCCTACAGCCAATGGACGAATTGGCGGCATCCGAGTTTTTGCTGGGCAAACTCAAGGACTTTAAAACCAACGCCGCATTTTTCGATTCGATGAAGCGCTGAGCGCAAAACCTCTGTACCGACGAGCGCTACAGCGCTCGTCACAAACTCGTCAAACATCCCCACCGCTGTTTTTCTCTTTTTTGTCATAAAACACAGAAGCCTAGACTCATTCTGATGCGCAGCCAGCAGCGCGCCAGCACATTTGATGGTTGTCGATGCGATTAATTTTGTTATATTGCGCGACGACCTTAAACGAGGAGTATGGCCTTGCGAACAACCAGCAAATTTTTTATGCAATTCGTCCGATTAGCCGGCCCCTTCTGGTGCTCGGAAAATAAGACGACCATTCGGACCTTATCGGCGTTTTTGGTCGCGTTAACAGTGGCGCAAATTGCGGTGTCGGTCATTATTACCGAATGGAGCGCGGATTTATTCGATGCCTTGGAGCAGCGCTCTATGTCGAGGCTGTTTACCCAAGTTGGGCTGATCGTCTTGATTTTTATCGCGAATATGGCAATCACGGCAACCCATTTGGTCGTCAAACGTCGCTTGCAACTGAGCTGGAGGGGGTGGCTAACCGATAAATTGATCGGGCAATGGATGCGCGACGGCCGGCATTATCTGGTTACCCACTTACCGGGTCAGCACGATAATCCTGACGGACGCATCGCCGAAGATGTCCGCATTTCCACTGAATACGCAATCGATCTGTTACACACTTTCTTTTACTGCGTGCTGTTGTTGACCAGTTTTACCGAGATCCTTTGGACCTTGTCGGGGACCGTTACGGTAAATCTAGGTTTGGTCGAAATCCCGGTTCAAGGCCATTTGGTCTGGTTGGCGCTGATTTACGCCGCTAGCGCATCCACGCTGGGTTGGTGGATAGGTAAGCCGCTCACCATGGCTACCGACAATAGACAGACCGTGGAAGCCAATTTCCGCTTCGCGCTGGTCAAAGCCCGGGAGAATGCGCAAGCCATTGCCTTGATCCACGGTGAGCGCCATGAGAATCCGCATTTTCATCATTTATTCGGAAACATTGTCGATGCCTGGAATCAACAAACCCATGCCTGGCAGCGGATCACCATGTTCAGTTCCGGTTATTCGATATTGTCTATGGCATTTCCTATCTTGGTGTCGGCGCCGCGCTTTATTCTCGGTACGATCAGCCTGGGAGCGTTGATGCAATCCGCGCAGGCGTTCCAGCAAATGGTCGCGGCTTTGTCCTGGCCGGTTGACAATATGGGTAAAGTGGCGGAATGGCGGGCCTCTGTCGAGCGAGTTTTGGGATTGAGCAAGGCCCTGGAGCAATTGGAACGCGAAATAGCCAAGCCCGACCCCTATCGGATTCGCTTGGTGAAAAGCGACAAATCCGTATTGGCGTTTCGCGATTTATGCATTTCGCGGTTGGACAGAATCGTCTGCGTGTCCACTCTCAATGAAGAAATCAAGGCCGGAGAGCGGGTGTTGATTGCCGGCAATGCGTTTTCCGGTAACAAGCTGTTCAAAGCCATAGCAGGTCTGTGGCCATGGGGCGAAGGCATAATTGAATTGCCGGATGATGAAACCATGTTTTTTATGCCGCCGCGTCCTTATCTGCCTACCGGCACCTTGCGCGCATCAATTTGCTACCCATCCAATCCCTCCACTTTCGATCAACAGATACTTGAAAATGCCCTTCAACTGGCCGGAGTGAAAGAGTTGGAGGAACAGCTCGACCAGGTTGCGGATTGGGAAAAGAATCTTGAGCGCGAACAACAACAACGCTTGGGCTTGGTGCGGCTGTTGTTGCACAAACCCAAATGGATATTGATGCAGGAAGCCTTTGATTCGCTCGACCCTGACAGCGAAGTGGACATGGTCAATCTAATCCATAAAAGGCTCACGGATTCCGCTGTCCTGACCATCACCAAGGTGCCCAATATACAGGCCTTGTACAAGCGGCGGATTACGCTCTGCTAAAAAAAACGCGCTAAGCCGTCCGCACTACCGAGGTTATCCGGATGTCTGCCAATAAACTGCGCGGGGTCAATCTGGGCGGTTGGTTGGTTTTAGAAAAATGGATGACGCCCAGTTTGTTTGCCGGGTTGAATGCCAGGGACGAGACCAGTTGGTGCGTCGAATTGGGCCGCGAAGCCGAAACCCGTTTGCAGCAACATTGGCAAACCTTCATCACCCGCGCCGACTTTGCCTGGTTGGCGCAAGTCGGGATCAATGCGGTACGCATCCCGGTTGGCTATTGGCTGTTCGCAGCCGATTATCCCTATCATCATAGTTTCGGCGCCGTGCGATTTCCTTTTGTCGGCGGCGGCATACAGGTGCTTGACCGGGCTTTCGATTGGGCTGAAGAATTTGGCTTAAAGGTCGTTGTCGATCTCCATGCCGCTCCCGGCTGTCAGAACGGTTTCGATAATGGCGGCATCCAGGACGTTTGCGAGTGGCATACTCAAAACAGCTATATCGACTATTCCCTGGAGACCCTCGAGAGATTGGCCCAGCGTTACGGCAAACACGCGGCTTTGCACGGAATTGAGATCTTAAACGAGCCGCGCTGGGATGTGGATACTGAACTGTTGAAACGTTACACCGAAGCCGCTTATTGGCGCATTCGCCGCCATTGTCCGGCCGAACAGGTGGCGGTGATATTTCATGATGGTTTCCGGTCGTTTCGCGAATACGCCGGTTTTTTACAGTCGCCCGAGCATGGTAATGTGATCTTTGACATACACCGTTATCAATGTTTTGTACAGGACGATATCGACAGGGATATTTATCGGCATCTGCAAAAAGTGGTTTGCGATTGGAAAGCAGAAGCTGACGAGATTATCAGCGGCCTGGGTTTGCCGACCTACGTCGGCGAATGGAGTTTGGGGTTGGATGCAAAACTGGCGGCGCTTTGGGCCGAGGGGCCTTTCGATCATGTCCATACGCAGATGGACGACATGCAGTTCGATATCGCTTGTCGCGGCTACGCGGCCGCCCAACTGGCCGTGTTCGAAAAGTATCTGGGCTGGTTTTTCTGGAGTTATAAAACCGAGAATATGCCGCAATGGAATTTTCGGGAATGCGTCGAGCGTGGCTGGTTACCGGGTAAGTATGCTTGACGCTTGGGGCTATTGCTAAAATATTTGGTATTTTAAGTGGGGGATTTGCGTTCTGGAACGTCTTACTATTAACAGCATCATAGCAATCATGCCGAATGGGTATGCTTTAGCCGATAATGATGATTAGGTGTAATATGAAAACAAGACGATCTCGAACCAAATTGGACAAAATGTCGCCGGAAGCCTTGGATGCCTGCTTCCCGTCGGCGCGCTATTTTCAAGTTCACTTCGAATATCTGCATGAAACCATCAATGAACTGAAACAGCAGCTTACTCAGTCCAACCAGCAAATTGCCGAACTGCAACAGCAGCTACAAGCCCAGTCGTTGGCCGAAATGCCAACGGTAAATTATGCTGCCGAGACAAAGTCCACGGGTAATTTGCGTCAGTCTTAACAGACCTAAGGTTGCTTTAGATAGCCGTCACTGTTCTTTTCGACCCAGCGTGTTTGCCCGGATTCCAAGGTTTCCCGTTTCCAGAACGGTGCCTGGCTTTTCAAGTTTTCCATAATGAAGCGGCTGGCGTCAAAAGCGTCACCGCGATGCGCGGACCACACTGCCACCAGCACCAGCGTATCGTTGGGCCATACCTGGCCGATGCGATGAATCAGCAACACCTCCAACAATTGCCACTGACTTTGGGCTTGTTCGACAATACGCTGTAATTGTTTTTCGGTCATCCCTGGATAATGCTCCAGGTACATACCGCGTACCTCGTCGCCTTGATTAAAGTCACGCATGGTGCCGACAAAGACACCGGTGGCGCCGTATTTGCCGGCCATGTCGACAGCCTGGGTTTGAAAATCGGCCAGTTCTTGCCAGGGGTCGAAAATCTCGCCGCTGAGTTTGATGGTATTCATTTCAACCTCCGGTCACCGGTGGAAAAAACGCCACGTCGTCGCCGTCGCTAACCTTGGCATCCAGACCGACGTACTCCATATTCACCGCCGCCAATAGCGTATCGGGTATGTCCATGTCTGGATTAGCGCGGTGCCAGACCTCGAGCACTGTCAACGGCGCATCGATTGTTAGCTCGTCGTAGCTGCGGCCGACGCGATCCTTCAAGCTTGCAAAGTAAAGCACTTTAATCGACATCTTTATTCACCCGGTAATACAATGCTTGGCTGATTCCACTTGCCTAGTATGCCATGTCCCATTCGCCGCTCACTCATTTTAATGCCGCCGGAGAAGCCCATATGGTGGATGTCGGGGATAAGGCCATCACCCAGCGTCAGGCGGTTTGCGAGGGGTACATCGAGATGCAGCCGGAAACCTTGGCACTGATTGTGGCCGGCACCCACAAGAAGGGCGACGTGCTGGGCATCGCCCGCATTGCCGGCATCATGGCCAGTAAAAAAACCGCCGACCTGATTCCCTTATGCCACCCATTGCCGATCAGCCATGTCGAGCTTAGCCTGCAGGCCCAAACCGACCTGCATCGCGTGTATTGTCAAACCACCGTCAAGACTACCGGCCAAACCGGCGTGGAAATGGAAGCCCTCACCGCGACCCAGATTGCTTTGCTGACTATTTACGATATGTGCAAAGCCGTGGATCGCGGTATGACGATTCAAGGGGTGCGCTTGCTGGAAAAAAGCGGCGGCAAATCCGGGCACTGGCGACGGGACGACGCTTAAATCAAGCCTTGCCGCTTACTCGTCGGCCTTCTTGTCAGGCGGACGGTTGATGATTTTTTCGTCTATGGCTTTGTGTAGCAAACGAATCAGTTCCGCCGAGCCATCTTCGCCAAACTCCAAATCTTCCGGTTTTGTCAGGCTGGCGTTGACGGTTAAGCCACGCCGCTCTTCTTTCAACTTGATGGTGTATTCGGCTTCGTCGTAATCATTATTCAATAAAGCGCGCAACAAGCCGACATCTTTGCCGCTGGTGTCGGGGTCATAACGCACCTGAAAGCGTTGATCTTCCTGGCTTTTATCCAGCACTTCGATATTGCTGATTTTCAGCGCCGTGGCGACCATTTCCCAAGCCCGGTCGGGGCGGGTTTTCAAGGTAAGCAGAGGCTTGCCCCCTTCGTCGGTAAACGCCATCAAATCGGCCAAAGCCGACTTGGGCTTTAAATCGTCGGCAGCCACTGCCGGTTGCGGATTGGCGTGTTCTATCGGTAAAACCGGCGGTAGTTCCAGGTGGTGGGTGTCGCGGTATTTGTCCGGCGCATCCGCGCAAGCTACCAGCAACAGGCAAGGCAGGCTGTAAGTCAGCGTTCTCAACAACATAAGGCTCACTCGCAAAAAAAGCGTCTATGTTCCAGCACCGGGAAAGACAGGCGGGTTTTTTCCAGGCGGCTTTTATCGACTTCGGCGCTGACAAAGCCCGGGCCGGTTTTGTAACAATCCAGTACCACGCCCCAAGGATCGATTACCATGCTGTGGCCGTAGGTTTGCCGGCCGTTCATATGAAAGCCGCCTTGGTTTGGCGCGATGACGTAGCAGAGGTTTTCGATGGCGCGGGCCCGCAACAATACTTCCCAGTGCGCGGCGCCGGTTTTGGCGGTAAACGCGGAAGGTATCACCAATATATCCAGGCCTTGCCGGGTCATCGGCCGGAAAAATTCCGGAAAGCGTAAGTCGTAGCAAACCGCCACACCCAGCCGGCCGAACGGCGTATCGATCACGCAGGAGGCGTCGCCGGCTTCAACGGAGTCGGATTCGCGGTATTCCTCGGCGGTATCCGGTACGCTGACGTCGAATAAATGCACTTTGTCGTAACGGGCGACTCGCTCGCCCTGCTCGTTGTAGATCAAACAAGCCGCGCGGACTTTATTGGGAGCAGTGGCTTGCATGGGCATCGTGCCGCCTATCACCCATATGCCGTATTTTTTGGCGGTGGCGGCCAGAAAATCCTGAATCGGGCCGTTTCCATCCTGCTCGCTGACTTTAACCTTGTCGTATTCGTTCATACCCATGATGGCAAAGTTTTCCGGCAAGGCTACCAGTTTCGCGCCGGCTTTCACGGCTTCGGCGATCTGTTTCTCGGCTTCAAGCAAATTGGCGCTGACTTGCGGTCCGGAGGCCATCTGGATGGCGGCACATATGGTCATGAGGTGTCCCTGATTTTAATTGTTTTCAATAGTTTTAACTGTTGGGGAGCCGTTTATTCGGCAGAGCCGTTCATTTGCTCAGCGACTCCAGCCAGCCGCCGGTTAAGCCGCGCCAAGCCTTTTGCACCAAGCCGTCTTGATCGTGTAACGGCGTGACCTCGACATTGCCCCAGGGCCCGGCGAGCTTGTATTGCGAGCCGAAAAAATAACCTTCTTTGTAATCGTCAGTCACCACTTGGGTAATGACGGCAGCGATACCGCCCACGATTGTACCAGCAATCGGCACTGCCCCGGAACTCTTGGGCACGACGGCAACGCGGTGGTCCATGGTCTTTTTTACCAGGTCGGCGGTGCCGGCTATACTGAGTTTCGCCGATACCGCGTCTATCAATAAATTGTCGGTATATGCCAAGCCGTTGCTGATTTTGAAGTCGCCGGTAATCTGATCAAAGGCCAAGCCCTGGCGGTAGACGTCGGTAAAATCCAGGCTCAAGCGTTTAGCCCATTGTTCCATGGCGATCAAACCCAGCAAGCGGCCGAAGCCGGGCTCTATGCTGGAAATGCGGCCGTCACTGAACTTCAACTGCATTTGCCCGGTCAGGTTGGCCGCTGAAAATTGCTGCGGGGCGCCGCGCCAGCCGCCGTTAAAATTGATTTCGGCGTGTGTGCCTCTTAAATCGTCGGTAAAACCTAGCTGCGACAGAAACAAGCCGAAACCGTTCATGTTCAGCTTGCCGGTTAATTGCGTCGAACTGCCGCCGACCAGTTTGATCCAGTCCGCACTGAAATCTATCGTACCGGCCACGCTGGCCAGTTGCACGTGTTTGAAATGAATGCCGTTGATCAGCCGCTCGGTATTCAGCTTCAAGCTACCCAAATCCACGCCGCGCCATAGCAGTTGCTTGCTGTCGATGTCGATCAAGGGCAAGTCGGTAACGACTTCTTCTGCCGCGTCGAAATTCAGGCTATCCATCGCCGACAAATTCAGATAATCCATTTGCAGCTTGATGATGTTGGTGCCGCCGCGCTGGTCGGGGATCGTCAATTTGCCGCGTGCCATCGCGCTGTCCAACGTGGCTTGCCAAGCTTGATTGATATGCTGCAACCGGCATTTTAGCGCGCCGATGTTCTGGCCTTGCCAGATCAGTTGCTCGGTATCCAGAATAACTTCTTTTAACGCCGGCAAACGTTGCTGGGTTTCGTTGTCGGAGAATGCGGCAAGCGCGTCGGACAATTTGAATTGCGGCTGCTTGATTTCCAGCTTCAACCCCACCGGTTCGTAAAAGTCCGCCGAGTTCCGGCCGAACACTATATGCCCGGAATGCAGTTGATTTTGTTTGCCGTCGATCAACAGCGCAGCGTTCAACTCCTTACCGTAAGTAATTTTTAGTGGCAAGTATGGGCTGTTGTTAAAAATAAAGCTTAGATTCAATGCTTGCTCTTGATCGGCCGATTTGGCCAGAGCATCCTGGGTGTTGATCGTTACGCCCTGTAAGTTGCTGTTAATGCTCAGGGTGGACGGCTTAGCCGCATCGTAAGGCAGCGTCAATACGGTTTGATAATTCAAGCTGCCGTCGGCAACCTGGTTTTTCAGGAAACTGAATTGTTTTTCCAAGCGCTTGATGTCGGTGGTGCCGTCTATCAGGATTTGCGTGGCACTGGCATCGCTTTGCAGGATGGCATGTATCGGATAACCCAGGGTACTGCCTTCCAGGCGGTTGCTGCTGACCCGGTCTTCGGTAAAGCGCAGCACACCGCTGATGTCGTTGACGGCCAGATCGACGGGTTTGACCAGCAAGCGAGCCTTATCCAGATGCGCATCGACTTTGACGGTGGTCGGCAACGTCTCGTAGTAAGCAATTTTCAGATCCAGGTCGACTTGGGTATGACCATCCGGGGCCAACACTTTAGCCAGCGGATCGATTTTGGCGCGTAGCGTGGTTTTTTGCAGATACTGCAAGCTTTGCGGCAGCTTACTCTGCACCTGGCCCAACACGTAAACATAATCGCTATTGGCCAGATCAGGAATCGAAACCACGGCTTGATTGATGTCGACGTTTTCGCTATGGCCGCCGTTAATCGCCACGTTCAGATCCGCGCCGAGGAATTGCACATCGGCATGCACCGCACGCAAATGCGGCCACAGGGCGTTGAACTGAATTTCGCCGTCGTCTATCTCAAACACTACTTCAAATAGGCCGGGACCGTTAGTGAACGGGAAGTCCGCTAACCTTCCGTTCAAGCGCATTTCGCCCTTGTCGATATGCCCGCCGATAAAAGCATCGTCCAGCCAGGCGACCGCATCCTTACCCATGATTTTGGCCGGCAGGTATTGCGGTACATTACTGATGTCTTTGAAATTGTCGAAACGGGTGCGCATATCGATGACAGCGCTGTCGTCATTCTTGGGGATGCTGAGTTGCAGATGGGTCTGCGTGTGGAAGGCCGCGCTGTCCAGTTGCAGATTTTCGCTAGCGATTTGCCAGTCGCTGTCGGTTTGCCGCCAGTTGATTCGGCCTTGTAAACGCGGGACGTCCAGGCTACTCCTAAACATTTGCGGCGCATTGAATTTGGCGTTGGTACTGTCGAATATCAGTTGCCCGCCCTGGTCGCCGGCAATGATAGAGCCGCTTAGCTCTTGTAATTGCGGCACGTCGCCTTGCGCATCGTTGCCCAGTTGGCTGAAATGGCCGTTGAGCGCATAGCGTTGCTGATTGCTCTCAGCGTAAAACGACAGATCGCGCAAAGTGCCGCGTGGATTGAGTGACAGCCATTTAGCCCAATCCGTTTGCTCTGCCGTTAAAAACGGCGGTATCAAATGCATCAAGGCTTGCAGATTCAACTGTTTGATCACGCCGCTGAGGTTGCCTTGCGCATCCTGCTGTAGATAGAGCTCGGCATCCCGCCAGCGCTGATGATTGGCGAAAACGTTGACGTCGTAGGCACTCCAACGTTGCCGGCCGTTTTGTTCGGTCCAGGCCAGATTGCCTTCAAAGGTGTCGAGTTGCAGCGGTTTGCCTTGCTGTCTGCCGAGTTTAATCTGTTGGCCTTGCAGATAACCGCTAACTTGGTAAGGCATCGAGTCGCGCCATTGGCTCCAGATCCGCATATCGCCCGAGCCGGATTCCAAATGCAAACCCAGCGGTAAATCCTCGATCAGCCAAGCCGGCCCTTGCAGATTGCTGCCTTCCACATAAATTTGGCCGTTGATGCCATTGGCCTGAAAGATATTGCCGTCAAGTTGGGCGGAAATGCGCAAGTTATCGCCGTATTGCTCCGGTAAACTGCTAACTAGATGGATCTCGTGGCTTTGATCCAGATAGTGGTTTTTGATCAGCAAATCGAAGTGTTCGACCGTTACCGGCGGCCGATGCCGCTTCAGATCCTGCCACGTCACCTGGCTTTGCAGGATCTCGTATTTGCCGCCCTGTAACAGCCACAGCGGTTGCCCGTCGCTGCTTTGCAGGCCTTTGATGCTGAGGCTGCCGTCCTCATTACGCAGAATATCCAGTTTGGCGCCCACCAGTGTCACCCAACTGGCGGCCATGGGGTCCTGGGTCAATAGCCATTCCAGTAAATCGATACCGATCCGAACTTCTTGCAAACGGATAGCCGGCTTCGCCCCGGCTTCGGCGCCTTCGATAGCGATTTCCCGCAACAATAATTCCGGGCTGAAGCCGCGCATATTCGCGCCCAGTTTGCCGATATGCAGCGGAATGCCGGTGGTCTCGCGGACTTTTTGTTCCAGCGTGATGCGGTAATCGGCAATGTCGATCAAAAAAACCCGTACCGCGCTCAAGACGAGGGCAATCGTGATCAGCGACCAGAACAACAGGTGTCGGGTAGCCCGGGTAACGTGGTGAATAACCAAAATAGCCGCCTATAACAACACCACGTCGTAGTGCTCCTGGTTATATTCGGCTTCGGCGCGGATTTTAATGCCGACTTTCAAGAACATTTCCAGCTCCGCCAGCATATCGGCTTCTTCGTCGAGCAACATTTCCACGACTTGTTCGGAAGCCAGTACCAGGATTTGCTGGACATTGTATTGCCTGACCACGCGAATAATTTCCCGAAATATTTCCAGGCAGATTGATTCGGCGGTTTTCAAGACGCCGCGGCCGCCGCAGGTCGAGCAAGGCTCGCAGAGAATGTGTTCCAAACTTTCGCGGGTACGTTTGCGGGTCATTTCCACCAGGCCCAGCGCGGATACTTCGGTGATCTTGGTCTTGGCGTGGTCCTTGTCCAGGTTGCGCTGCAAGGCCTGCAACACCTGCTTTTTATGGTCTTCGCTCTGCATATCGATGAAATCGATGATGATGATGCCGCCCAAATTCCGTAGCCGCAATTGCCGGGAAATGGTCTGCGCCGCTTCCAGATTGGTCTTGAAGATGGTTTCTTCCAGATTGCGACCGCCGACGTAGCCGCCGGTATTGACGTCGACAGTAGTCATCGACTCGGTCTGATCGAATACCAGATGGCCGCCGGATTTGAGTTTAACCTTGCGGTCCAGGGCCTTGCTGATTTCGTCTTCCACGTTGTAAATATCGAACACCGGCCGCTCGCCCGAATAATGCTCGATCACAGAAACGATTTCCGGCACGAAGGTTTCGGCGAATTCGACCAAGCGTAGAAAGGTTTCCTTGGAATCGACGCGGATTTTTTCGATGCCGTCCTTGTACAAATCCCGCAAGGTGCGGATGCTGAGCGGCAGGTCTTCATGGATCAGGGTTTTGACTTTGGCCTTGCTGCTTTTTTCCAGGATGGATTCCCAGAGTTTGTGCAAAAAAGTCATGTCGGAATACAAAATCACGTCTTCCACACATTCGGCGGCGGTGCGAGCGATGAAGCCGCCCGGCACCTGGTGTTTCAGCTGATAGGCTTCGATGCAAGCCCGCAAGCGGGTGCGTTCGGATTCGCATTCGATACGTTGCGAGACGCCGGAGTTACCGGCATAGGGCATGTAAACTTGGTAGCGGGACGGGATGGAAATATCGGTGGTCAACCGCGCCCCTTTGTTGCCGAGCGGATCTTTGGTGACTTGCACCACCAATTTTTGGCCTTCCTTTAAATAGTGTTCGATATTTTCCGAGGCTCTTTCGGCCAGTTCCTTGCTGCTGAAATCGGAGAGATGCAAAAACGCCGCCTTTTCCAAACCAATATCCACAAAAGCCGCCTGCATGCCCGGCAACACCCGGCACACTTCGCCTTTGTAAATGTTACCGACCAAACCTTTTTGCCGGACCCGTTCGATAATCAGCTCTTGCAGGACGCCGTTTTCGATCACCGCGACTCGGGTTTCCGGCGGCGTGACGTTGATTAATATTTCTTCGCTCATTGGATGATGTCTATGCCTGCTAGGCTTAATAATTGCGCGGTTTCGAAGAGCGGTAAGCCCATTACGCCGGAAAAACTGCCGGTGATCGATTCGATAAATACGCTGGCCAAGCCTTGAATCGCATAGGCGCCAGCCTTGTCGCACGGTTCCCCGGTTTGCCAATAGGCGACGATTTCCTGATGACTCAAGTATCGGAAGCGTACTTCGCTGACGCTAAGCGCTTGCCAGTGTTGCTCACCGCGTAAGGATACCGCGCTATAGACTTGATGGCTGCGACCGGACAGATGACTGAGCATTTCAATGGCGTGCTGCAAATCGTCCGGTTTGCCGAGGATGCGGCCGTCGCAAATCACGCTGGTATCCGCGGCCAGTACCGGTAAATCAGTGTCGACCGTTGCCAGACAGAGCGCCGATTTTTCTGCGGCTACCCGTTCGACGTAAGCAGTCGGTGTTTCGCCCGGCCGCGGCGTTTCGTCAATATCGACCGCCATGATACTGTGACGGATGCCGATTTGCTTGAGCAATTCGCTGCGGCGCGGCGAGGCGGAGGCCAGGATCAGTTGTGGGTGCATGCGCTTAACGATGGTAAGGGTGGTTATTCAACAGACTCCAGGCCCGGTAGATTTGTTCAGCGACAATCACTCGAACCAAGGGATGCGGGAAGGTCAGCGGCGATAAACTCCAGGATTCCTGTGCCAAGTCGCGCACTTGCTGGGATAAACCTTCCGGTCCGCCTATCATTAATGCGACCGGCTGACCGTTGCCCAGCCAGCGTTGCAAGGCTTGCGCCAAATTCGGCGTGGTCCAGGGTTTGCCGGGTATGTCCAGCGTCACCACGTGCGCCCGGCTGGGCAATGCCGCTATCATGCGTTCTCCTTCGTCCTTGGTGATTCGGGCAATGTCGCCGCTACGGCGTTTGTCCGGGGCAATTTCCTTTAGCAGCAACTCGCATTCGCGCGGCAGCCGCTTGGCATATTCATTATAACCTTGCTGTACCCAGTCCGGCATTTTGTTGCCGACGGCTATCATGTGGATTTGCATAGTTGTTACAGGCTATCAATTCGCGGGAAAACGGGGTGAAGAACTCGGGTGGCATTCATACGCACAGCGTTTACAAACGTCGCCGAGCTATTGGCGCTAATCGCTAGCGTGACCATGTTTGGCATGCGCAGGATCCCCAAATCCCGATATTTTTTGCTGCGCTTAGGTTACACGAAGCGCCGGGCTTTGCGAAATCGGCTCTACCGTCCGATAGTGCAAGCCCTAAACGGCCGTCTGGTTTATTTAAACCAATTCTTGGTCGGATTGGCTTTTTTCAACCAAATGTCGTTAGAATGTTTGCTGTATTGGACTTAGACGATAACAATGGTGATGCTAAGCGCGCTGTTATGGACCCCGGCGCTGGGGGCAATATTGCTGGTACTGGTCTCCGGCCGGAATAGCCGATTGATCAGAATTGTAGCTAATGTATTCAGCTTGGCGGCTTTGTTGCTGGCTGGTTTGCTATTGCTCCAGTTTGACGCCGACGACACCGCGCTGCAATTTAGCGAGTTCTATCCGCTTAACCCCAAACTGGGCAGTGCTTATGCTTTGGGTGTGGACGGCCTGTCCATGCCGATGCTGGTGCTGGCTGCGCTGTTGACTTGCATTGCCCTGCTGGCTTCCTTTTCTTTGGCCGATAGCATCAAGGGCTATCATATTTCCGTGCTATTGTTGGAATTCGGCATGCTCGGCGTGTTTATGGCGCAAGACTGGGCGCTGTTTTACATCTTCTGGGAAGTGACCTTGATCCCGCTGTTTTTCCTGATCGACCGCTGGGGCGGCAAACGCCGGCATGCCGCCAGTTTGAATTTCGTGCTGTATACCATGGGCGGCTCGGTGTTTATGTTGCTGAGTTTGCTGGCGATCAGTCAATACGATCTGGAAAACCAGGGCTCTTTGATGGCATCGATGGGCCAAGCCGCGCAAAACATGCCGGAGATCGAACAGGTTTTGGTTCTGCTGGGCTTCCTGATCGGCTTTGGCGTGAAAATGCCGATTTTTCCGCTGCATGGCTGGCTACCGTTGGCTCACGTCGAAGCGCCTAGTCCAATCAGCATTTTACTCTCGGGCATTCTCTTAAAAATGGGCGCCTACGGCTTGCTGCGCTGCGTGGTGATGCTGCCGGTCGCCGCCAAATTGATTCAACCGCTGCTGGTATTTCTGGCCCTGTTCGGCATGCTTTACGGCGGCTTGCTGGCCTGGCGGCAACGCGATCTGAAAGCCATGGTGGCCTACTCCTCTTTGAGTCATATGGGTGTGGTCCTGCTGGGCATCGCCGCGCTGAATCAAACCGGCTTCACCGGTGCGATATTACAAATGACCGCGCACGGCCTGATCGCCGGCGCGTTGTTTTTATTGGTGGGTCTGCTTTACGAACGCACGCATACCCGTAACATTCAAGATTACAGTTCGCTGGTGCAGGTCATGCCGCGCTTCGCCACCTTAACCACCTTGACCTTGCTGGCGGCCATGGGCTTGCCCGGCTCCGTGGGTTTTATCGCGGAACTGCATACCCTAATCGGCGGCTTTCAGGAATGGGGCGGTTTGATGGTGTTTTTTAGCCTCAGTATTCTGATCAGCGCCGCCTATGCGATGCGCACCATCGGCTTGCTGTTTACCGGTCCGGTGAAGTCGCAAATGCTTAATATTGCCGATCTGAAACCGCTTGAACTGATGGCGTCCGGCGTATTGGTGGCGGGTATCGTGTTGTTCGGTTTGTTGCCGGCGCCTTTGATTGATTTGTCTACCGCGACGGTGGGGAAGATGTTGTTGGTGATGGGGGAGAGGTTGCCGTGATGTTGTTTTTTGTTGAACGTGCGGTTGCTTGGATAATGATGTGTCGCTATCGCGACGGCATTTTAACGTCGGTTCTCGGACCGACAGCCGAGCTACTTTCTTTTGCTCCGCCAAAAGAAAGTAGCCAAAGAAAAGGCGGCCCGGACGCCGCTTTTATCCTGCGCTCCAGAGCGTTCGCCGAGGGTTGCCGAAAGGGCCATCCTTGGCCCTTCGGCAACGCTTCGCATCCATGCGCCGCCCCTATCGGGCTATTCTCGGCGAACGCTCCGGTGCTCGGCGCGGCATACGGGATAAACACCGTTACCAACTTCAAGGGACGACCCCAATCGTTTGGCGTGTCAATGAATATGGAATTGATTTGACCATGCACGATTCCTTATCAAATATCGCTTCCCAGCGCGACATCATCATAGACGCGATCCATCACCTGGATCATGTGCTGCCGGGACAGGCGCCGATTCACGATTTTGTGCATCACAATACCTTGCATGGTTTTCAACACCTGCCGTTCGAACAAGCGCTGGCGGACTTTACCGAATTGACGGGTATCAGTTGCTACCTGCCGGCCGAACAGTTTCGCGAGTTTTATGCGCAAGGCCGGATAGCCGATGACGATATTGATGCTGCGTTGGCGCGGCAGTTTGCTGATGCGCTGGACACCGAGATTTTCAAGGTCAATGGCAAAACCATCACGCAACACATGCTTTACCGACTGGCCTTGCTGCACGATTTGGCGGCCCTGAAGCCTGCGCAATTCGATTGGCAAGTGCGCGAACTCCGGGTGTTGGAGAATATGTTAAGCAACGGCGAAAAGGCTGCCGATTTATGGGATGGTTTGCTCGCCAAGCTTGGTTTGCAAATGCCGAATTTGCATCCGGAAGATTTGCTGGATTTGTCCGCCGAGCAAATCCGGCAATGGCTGCCGGATGCGGCGAATGCCGGTGCGGAACAGCAGATGCGCCAATCTTGTATGGAGAGCCTGGAAAGCCTTTTTGCACGGGTCGGCGACCGTTTGACCTTGCGCGGCTTGCTGTTGGCGTTGACCGGCGAGGATATTCTGGACTCGGTACGCCCGCAATTGATTCGCTTATGTGCATCATTGTTGGATGAAGGTCTGGCGGCCTGGCGATTGCCTAAGCGCCAAGAACTGGGTTTGTACGAAGCCTGGCGCGAGAGTTTGATCTACGATGCCCAGCCGGTTTTTCAGGAACTACATAATTGGCAAACGGTTACGGGAGCATTACCTGCGGAACCCATAGATGCGATTGCGCAAGAGCTGGTAGCACTGAAAATCCCAGAATCCCGCTGGGTTGGCTATCTGCAAAGGCTAGCCCTTGAACTACCGGGTTGGTCGGGTTTGATCAACTGGCGGCAAACTCATCCCGATTATCAAGCGGATGACGCCACCCAGCCCCTATTGGCCGATTATCTGGCGATACGCTTGATTCTGGATCGGCTGTACGCAGAACAGCTATGCAGGCAGCAATGGGGTTGCGAGGCGCAACTGGACAAACTCCGCGGTTATTTTTCGAAAAACCTGGCCGAGTTTTCGGTCAGGCATACTTTGTTTCAAGGCCAATTGCCGGAGTATCTGGCGCTTGCGTCACAGGCTTTACTGAAAGATTCGGCGCGGGACAAACAGGTCTGGCAGACCGTGGCCGAACGGATCTGGACCTGGCAACTTAGTCCGTTGGCTCCCTCAGCCCTCAGTATTTATAACCAGGGTTGGCGCTTGTTTCGCCTTTGCCAATTGCTTGGATTAACCGCCAGTGACGTGCAGCGATCAGAGCCGGCCCCGCTGTTGGATTGCTTGGCCAGCATCGACGCTTTCAGCGAAACGGATCGCAGCACTATTTGGCTGAACGCCTACGAACGCCACTATCAACAAGCGCTGCTGCAAGCCCTGCACGCCAATCATAATCGCGGGCGCTGGGCGCAACGAGACAATCGCCCCGCAGCACAAATCGTGTTTTGCATGGATGATCGCGAGGAAGGCATCCGCCGTCACTTGGAAGAACTCAATCCGGCTATCGAAACGCTGGGAGCCGCCGGTTTTTTTGGCGTACCGATGAATTATCAAGGCCTTGACGATAGCAAATTGACGGCCCTTTGTCCGGTGGTGGTCGTACCGGCACATAACGTTCAGGAATGCAGTCAACCCGGCCAGGAAAAAGCCTTGGCCCGGCGCCGGCAAGGCCGCAATCTAAAGCAACGGCTTGCCGATTTGCTTCAGCACGGTTTGCGCCGGGATGCGCTGCTGGCCTATCCGATGATCAATGCCATGGCGCCGTTTACTTTGCTCGGTTTGCTAGCGAAAAGCTTCATTCCCAAAACGCAGCAGCAGTTGCTGGCTGCGGTGGCGAAAGGCATCGCACCCGACGTGCCATCGCAATTGCATTTTACCGCTGGTAACCCTGAGACACCGGCCTCGCCCCAACAGCCCAGATTAGGCTTTACCGACCAGGAGCAAGCCGACCGAATTGCCGGATTTTTGCGTAATACCGGCCTGACTTACGGCTTTGCCGAATTGGTCGTATTGATGGGCCATGGTTCGATGAGTCAGAACAATCCGCATTTATCCGCGTACGATTGCGGCGCTTGCAGCGGCCGGCACGGCGGACCGAACGCCCGGTTGTTCGCGGCAATGGCAAACCGGCCCGAGGTCAGGCAATTACTGGCCGAGCGCGGGATCGTCATTCCAGCCGACACCTGGTTCATCGGCGCCGAACACAATACCTGCGACGAAGACATCACTTGGTATGACAGCAGCGCCGTGCCGCCGGAGCGCCAACCGGCCTTCAACAAATTTATGCAGCAGATGCAACACGCGCAGTGCATGTCGGCTCACGAGCGCTGCCGGCGTTTGGCGTCCGCGCCGCGCCGGCCGGAACCGCAGCAGGCGTTACGGCATTTTCTAAATCGCGCTGCCGATTTTTCCCAGGCTCGGCCGGAGTTGGGCCATGCCACCAACGCTGCGGCACTGGTCGGTAGACGCTCTTTAACGCAAGGTGCATTTTTTGACCGTCGCCTGTTTTTGATTTCCTACGATCCGAGCCAGGACCCGGAGGGGACAGTGTTGGAAGGCATTTTGCTGGCGGTCGGTCCGGTCGGGGCCGGCATCAACCTGGAATATTATTTTTCCACCGTGAATAACGAACGGCTGGGTTGCGGTTCGAAAGTGCCGCACAATTTGACTGGCTTCTGTGCGGTGATGGAAGGTGCCAGCAGCGACTTGCGCACCGGCTTACCCCGGCAAATGATCGAGATTCACGAGGCCATGCGTTTGCAAATTATTGTCGAGGCGAAAACCACAGTGTTGGAGCAGATTTACGGAAGGCAAGAAAGCCTGCGGGAATTGATCGGCGGCGGTTGGGTGCATCTCTGCGCCAAAGACCAGGATAGCGGCGAGATATTTGTGTTTCAGCGCGGTGTCGGCTTCGTGCGCTGGCAACCGGACAACATCGAACTGCCGCTACGGGACAACTCGCCGGATTGTTATCGCGACGAAACCCAGCCGGTGGCGCCGATGCTGATCAAACAGCCCGGTCCAATGGGAGTTGTCTGAGTATGGCGGCCTACGCAACCCTGATTCCCTTGTTTCCGTTGCTGGCCGCGCTGCTGATCGGCAGCCTGCATTTTTGCCGGATTATCGATGGCGAGGCCGGCGAGAAAACTACGGCCCGGCTGGCTTTAACGGCTATTAGCCTATCGGTGTTGACCGCCTTAAGCTTATTGATAGCTGATTTATCCGGCCAGCTTCCCGACTCAGTCTCATACGGTACCTGGCTGCGAAGCGGTTCGCTGATCATAGATTACAAACTGACTACCGGCGGTTTCAATCTGGCTTTGGCGAGTCTGTTTTCCTTGCTATTGCTGGTTGCGTTGCGCTTTTCGGTGAATTACCTGCACCGCGAGGCCGGCTTCCACCGCTTTTTTTTCATCCTGAATTTATTCGCGGCGGCCATGCTGCTGTTGGTGTTGTCCGGCAACGCGGTGTTTACCTTTATCGCCTGGGAGATGGCCGGGGTTTGCTCGTATTGGCTGATTGCTTACGCCTATGACCGGCCCATCGCCGCGCATAACGCCACCCGCGTATTTGTGACCAACCGCATCGGCGACGGCGGTTTTATTTTGGCAATCGGTCTGGCCCTGGCCTGGTTGGAAAACGCCGATTGGCAAACCATCAACAGCAGCGCGGCCGATCTGGAAGCGGGCGATGCTACCTTGCTGGCCCTGAGTTTTGCCGTGGCGGCATGCGCCAAATCTGCGCAGATTCCGTTCACGCCCTGGCTGGCGCGGGCAATGGAAGGGCCAACGCCGTCCAGCGCTATTTTCTACGGCGGGGCGATGATCCATGCCGGCGTGTTTTTGATGATTCAATTGCAGCCCCTGTTCATGCAGGTACCGCTGGCCATGCTGGTGTTGACGGTGGTTGGCGCACTGACGGCAATTTACAGTTATTGGGTAGGCTTGAGCCAGACCGATATTAAAAGCTCGCAAATCTTTGCCACTTCCGCGCAACTGGGCTTGATGTTTGTCGAATGCGGTTTGGGATTTTGGACTTTGGCGGCCTGGCATCTGGGTGCGCATGCGGTAGTGCGGTGCTATTTGCTGCTAACCGCGCCGTCCATCTTGCACAACACCCACGGACAACCGATTCGACCGGTGGCGCCGGCGCTGGCAAATTGCCGCTGGGCCTTTATCGCTTCCTTGCAGCGCGGCTGGCTGGAGCCGGCCATGGATTGGTTGTTGGTGAAACCGGTTATGCGCCTGGCCAAGGATGCGCGCTACATCGACGAGCACATCGTCGATCCTGCCTTGGGCGCGCCGGCACCGGCTATCAAAGCGGTGTCGTCCTTGGCGCAATGGGAAGAGCAAAAAATGGGCGCCAACCTGGATAGCCAGGAAGACAGCTTCGCTCAAGGCAGCGGTCTGGCCGGCAAACTGGCGGAATGGACCGCAGCCTTGCTGAACTGGTTTGAATATCACTTCATTCTGCGCGGCATCGGCCGCGATTCGATTCGATTTGGCCGGCGCCTGGGTCAGGCTGCCAACCGTTTCGAACAATTATTGTTACAGCCGCGCTATCTGGCCTTGTTTGTGTTGATTACCTTGATGGTAGCGCTGGGATACCGATGAATACCCCTATTGTTTTCTGGCATGCAGTGGCGGCGGTGCCGCTGTTAACGGTGTTGACGTTGGTGCCGTTGCTGACCATGTTGGTGGTAGTATCTGCCAAGCCGATTTATAGCGTACGGCTGGCCTTTGGCGGCGCGCTGCTGAACGTGTTGTTGAGTATTTATCTGTTGCTGATATTCGATTCGGAAACGCCCGGCATCCATCTTGCCGAACATTTTCAATTGCTGGGGATGAACTATCGGGTTGGCGTGGACGGCACCAATATTCTGTTTATTCCGCTAACGGCGATTTTAGGCTTGCTGGCGCTGGTGTATACCTTGATCACCCGGCATCGCAAGGATCGTCTGTTTATCGCCTGCTTACTGGCCTATCAAGGCATTTTAATCGGCGCGTTTGCCGCGCTAAATACCCTGCAATTCTGGTTTTGGTGTTTGCTGGAACTGGTGCCGGTGGTGTTATTGACGGTGTTCGCCGGTACCGGCAAACAGCGCAACCAGGTGGTTAAAACGGTATTGCAATACTGGCTGTCCGGTCTGGCGATGAGTCTGGCCGGTTTTGTGCTGTTGAGCTTTGGTTTGGCGCAAAACGGGCTGGATCTAAGTTTTGATTGGTTAACCTTGAAACATCACAACCTGGCGATTCCCAACGAAACCCTGATCTTTATCCTGCTGTTTTTCGGCTTTGCCATTCGCATGCCTCTGTTTCCGTTTCACGCCTGGCTGCCCTTGCTGGCCGAGCATGGCACGGCTGCCAGCGCGGCGATTTTTTTGACCGGCTTGAAACTGGGCATTTACGCCTTGATCCGCTTCATTCTGCCGCTAGTGCCCGGCGCCGCCGAGCAGTGGGTGCATTTTGTCGTCGATCTGGGCTTGATCGGCATTTTTTATGGCGCCTTGCTGGCGTTGATGCAGATCAATATGCGCCGACTGTTGGCGTTTGCGGTAATCAGTCATACCGGCATGTTGGTGATAGGCGTGTTTTCCTTCAACGATTTTGCGCTGGAAGGCAGTATTCTGCTGTCGATAGCTTACGGTCTGGCGACGGCCGGCATGCTGTTCAGTATCGGTTTGATTTACGAACGTACTCGTACCTCGTTCCTGCCGCGCTTGGGCGGTTTGTTCGAGACCAATTCGACTATCGCCTTGCTGTTTTTGATTTCCGCGCTCAGCACCATGGTCATGCCGGGCACGCCGGGGTTCGACGCGGCGCATTTGTTGATCGAAGGCACTATCGAGGAACACGGTTGGTATATCGCGATTGCGATTTTGCTGGGTAACGTGCTGGGCGCGGCTTTTTTGCTCTGGGCGTTTCAACGGCTGTTCATTGCGCACCCCAAACGCTTCGTGCAGCCCTACGGCAGCATTCATCACCCGGTGTTAAAAGAACGGATTATCGCTGTGACTATTTGCGGCTTGCTGATCGGCACCGGTTTTTACACCACCCCCTGGCTGAAATATATCGATCAGGAAGCCAAGGAAATCGGCGAACATTATCCGGAACATCACAGCCACCATATGAACGGCCCGCACCATGATTGATAATTTCCCTTGGCTGTCCTTGTGTCTGGCTTGGCCGCTGCTGGGAGCCCTGTCGCTGGTATTCATCCGGGATGGCCAGTTAGCCAAGCGCGGCGCATTGCTGGTAGCCGTTGTCGAATTGCTGTTTACCGTTGCCGCGGCTTGGGTTTTCGATACCGCGCGCGGCGATTTTCAGTTGCTGGAAAACTATCCCTGGATACCCGGCTTGAATATTCACTATCAACTCGGTGTAGACGGTATCTCCATACTGTTTCTGCCGATGACGGCCTTGCTGACCCTGATGGCTTTGTTGGCCGGCTGGAACAGCGTGCGGCAATTAAACCGCTTTCAGTTGGCATTGATGCTGGCGCTGGAGAGCGTAACTATCGGTGTATTTACTGCATTGGACTTGGCCTTATTCTTCCTGTTTTGGGAGCTGACCTTGCCGCCGATTTTTTTCTTGATCGGTTTATGGGGCGTAGGCGCGGAGCGACGGTACGCGGCGATGAAATATACCTTGTATATGTTATTCGGCGGCGTACCGCTGTTGTTCGGGATCATTTTACTGGCGATGAATCACGCGCAGGCTAACGGCGGGACCATTCCGCAGGACTTGACGTTCAGTTTGCCGGTTTTACTCAACACGCCGATATCCGAGTCGGCGCAGGGTCTGATCTTTCTGCTGCTGTTTTTGGGGTTTGCGGTGAAAGCGCCGCTGCTGCCGTTTCATACCTGGCTGCCGACCACTGCCATTGAGGCGCCGACTTTTCTGAGCGCCTTGCTGGTCGGTTTGAAACTGGGCGTTTACGGCATCATTCGTTTTGCGATACCGCTGGCGCCGCAAGCCGCCTTGGAACATCGCTGGCTGTTGGCGATACTGGGTGCGGTGACGCTGATTTACGGCGCCTTGATCGCGTTGCAGCAAACCAATCTGCGCCGTTTGCTGGCTTATTCCAGCATTAGCCATGTCGGCCTGGTCATCGTTGGTATCGCCGCTTTTAATTTGCAAGGTTTACAAGGTGCGGTCATGCAGTTGCTGAATTTCGGTATAGTCGCCGGCAGCCTGATGTTGATCGCCGGCATGATCCAGCAACGCTTGGGTAGCAACGATCTGGTTCATCTCGGCGGCTTGGCCAAACCCATGCCGCGCTTAACTACGCTATTTTTCGTGTTTGCGCTATCCAGTATCGGCGTGCCCGGCACCAATGGCTTCCCCGCGGAATTGCTGATGATACTCGGCGCATTGCAGGCTTATCCGGCACTGGCGATGGTGGCTTTGTTTGGCGCGGTTTTGGGCGCGGCGTATCTGTTGGGTTTTGTCAGACGGGCATTCTTCGGCCCGCTTGTGCACAACAGCGTAGTCAAAGTACAGGATCTGCGCCCACGCGAGTTGGCATTGCTGGTCGTGCCGGCGCTGCTGGTATTGGTGATAGGTCTGTATCCGCAATGGCTGTTGTCCTGGCAAGAAACCAGTGTGCAGTCCTGGTGGCAGCGCTTAAGCGTGGTGGCTCCGCGGGCGGCACCAACATCCATACTCACGCAGAGAACCACAATTTCAGGCGCGCTGAGCGATGGTTCAATATAAATTTTGCTTTAACCCAGATTTAAAGCGTAAAGCAATTGCCATGTAGTTTCGATTCGATATAGTATTGCCAGTAAAGACACATTCTTTTGAACAACCCGTTCCGGATCCGCTCCAGAACGCATAGTGATAGAAAATAAGGACACCCATTATGATTACACCCACGAAATTACTGCTGGAAAACAAAGCCTGGTCGGAAGAAGTCAGTAGGAAAGATCCTGATTTTTTTGTCCAGTTGGCCAAAGAGCAAAGGCCCGACTTTTTATGGATAGGCTGCTCGGATAGCCGGGTGCCCGCGGAGACCGTCGTCAACGCCAAGCCCGGCGAGATTTTTGTGCATCGCAATATTGCCAATCAGGTCATCGTCACCGATTTCAATTGCCTGAGCGTCTTGCAATACGCCATTTCCGTCTTAAAAGTTAAGCATGTTATCGTTTGCGGCCATTACGGCTGCGGTGGCGTGAAAGCGGCCTTGCAGCCGCAAAAATCCGATCTGGTTATCACCAATAAATGGCTGCTGCATATTAAAGATGTCTACCGTTTGCATCAGGAAGAGCTTGAGTCTATTGCGCCGGAGAAAAAAACCGATCGCCTGATCGAGCTGAATATCATCGAGCAAGTTTATCGTCTGGCGCATACCTCGATTATTCAGTCGGCCTGGAAACATGGGCACAAACCCACTTTACACGGCTGGGTATACGGCCTGAACGACGGCTTGATCAATGAACTGATCAAGCTCGACCATAACACGCAAATCAATCCGATTTACCGCTATGCCGACTAGCATCCGGATTTTCGCAACGACTGGGTAAACCAATGACATCGCAATTGAATTCTTATATGAAACATCTGCACCAGGACTTACCGGCCGGTATCGTGGTCTTTCTGGTGGCTTTACCGTTATGCCTGGGGGTTGCGCTAGCCTCCGGTGCGCCGTTGTTCTCCGGCATTATCGCCGGCTTGGTGGGCGGCATTCTGGTTTCCTGGGCGAGCGGCTCGCAATTAAGCGTTTCCGGACCGGCAGCCGGATTGACGGTTATCGTCTTCGAAGCCATCGAAACCTTGGGCGGCTTTGGTGGTTTTTTACTCAGCGTGGTGCTGGCCGGCGGCTTGCAAATAATTCTGGGCTATTTAAAAGCTGGGGTAATTGGCGCATTTTTTCCGGCTTCGGTGATTAAAGGCATGCTGGCGGCGATTGGTTTGATTTTGATTATCAAGCAAACGCCGCATGCCACCGGTTACGATACCAGCTTCGAAGGCGATGAAAGTTATATGCAGGAGAGCGCTGAATCCAGCTTCTTCGAATTGTCCGAAGCCTTGGAAGCGATTACCCCCGGCGTTACCATCGTCAGTGCCGTGGCACTATTGATTTTGGTGGTCTGGGATTCCGGGTTTATCAAGCAGTTCAAGCTTTTAAAGTTAATTCCCGGTCCGTTGCTGGCGGTGATTTGGGGTGTCGGTTTCAACGCTCTGGCAGTGCGTTTTGCCCCGGAAATGATGATTGGCGAAAAGCACTTGGTGTCGCTTCCCGAGTTGGGCAGTGCCGCCAACTTTATCAACCAATTGCGTCTACCGGATTTCAGTTATTTCAGTAACCCGAAAATTTACAGCGTGGCGGTGACCATTGCGATTATCGCCAGCCTGGAAACCTTGCTGAGCATAGAGGCGGTCGATAAATTGGACCCGCACAAACGGGTTGCGCCGACCAATCGGGAGCTGAAAGCGCAGGGCCTGGGCAACATGGTCAGCGGCTTGATGGGCGGCCTACCGATTACCGCCGTGATCGTACGTAGTTCGGCCAATATCAATGCCGGGGGCCAGACCAGAATCGCGTCATTCTTACACGGCGTTTTGCTATTGGTCAGTGTGCTGTTTTTTGCGAAATATTTGAATATGATTCCGTTGGCCTGTTTGGCGGCAATTCTGCTGCAAACCGGCTACAAACTGGCGAAGCCGGCGTTGTTCGTGGAGTTTTATCGCAAGGGCTGGAATCAGTTCGCGCCTTTTGCGATTACCGTGGTGGCGATTTTATTCACTGACCTGTTGTTGGGTATCGCGATTGGTATGGCGGCTGGATTCTACTTCGTCTTGAAAGCCAACTTCCACGCGGCGATTACCTTGACTCAGCACGGCGATCATTATTTGTTGCGCTTACATAAAGATGTCTCCTTCTTGAATAAAGCCTTGCTACGTAAGCATCTATCTGCCGTAACCGATGACTGCGAATTGCTGATTGACGGCTCCAAAGCGTTGTTCATCGATCAAGACATCATTGAAACCATCGCGGATTTTCTGCTGGCCGCGCCGGACCGCGGTATTAATGTGGAAATCCAGGGCTTTAGCGTCTCGTGCGACGTGTCTTCGTCCGCTCACTGATACAAAGTCAATTTCTTTAAACCGCTACAAATGGAAAGTTGCTAATCGGTTTCGGAAAACGCCGTGCCGCGAAACCGATTTTTTGACGCATGAATTTCGAATATTTTTGCTAGCGGAGTCTAATTGCTAAACTCCGCTTTGCTAAAAATCCGTTCAATCACCTTTTGAAATCTTAGCCCTATAATAGCCGGGGCAGTTGGCGACTTTCTCCGCGCCAATTTTTCCAATCTCCCCGAGGCTATATCAACCATGTCCAAAAAGCGCGTTGCCTCCCTGTCGATTGCCGGTGTTATTGTCGGTGGAATTGCTTTGGTAACAGGGCTGTTGCTGGCATCGCTACCCGCCGAAAATGGCGAAGTAGTTTTACCCGGCCTTTCCAGTCAAGCCACCGCCAAAAGCGATACATTCGGTGTGCCGGAAATCGAAGCAACCCAGCGGGAAGACGCCTATCGCGTGCTGGGCTACTTGCATGCCCGCGACCGATTGTTTCAGATGGAATTGATGCGCAGCAAAAGCGCCGGACGCCTGGCCGAATTGTTCGGCGCCAAGGCACTGGACGCGGACCGCAAGCAACGTGTCTATCAAATGGATCGCGCCGCGCAACGCATCGTTGCCGATTTGCCCCCGGCTCAGCGTTTGACGCTGCAAGCTTATGTCGACGGCGTGAATCAATTCATCGGCACTGCCCGTGTTCTACCGCCGGAATTTCTGGCGCTGCGCCACCGTCCCGAGCCTTGGCGCCCTGAAGACAGCATCCTCGTCGAGTTGGCAATGTTTCAAACCCTGAACGGCCAGGAACAGGACGAGCGCATGGTCAGCGTCATGGCCCGCGCGCTGCCTCAGGAGCTGGTGACCTTCTTGACGCCGGATACCGATCCCTATGCCAAGGCATTAATCGGCGGCAGCCTACCGCGCCGCTTTAATCCGTCAATCCCGCTTGCCGCACTGGCCAGCCTGCCCGGCACCGATTCAACGTTGGCCCTCAATCAAGCGGTCGATGCCGAAAACGTGGTATCCGGGTCCAACAACTGGGTGGTTGCCGGCAGCAAAACCCGCGATGGCCGGGCGATGATCGCCAGCGATATGCACTTGGCGCTAAATGTGCCCAACATCTGGTACCGCGCCGATCTGAGTTATGGCAATCGCCATATTTACGGCGTGACCTTACCTGGTGCTCCTGCCGTAATCCTGGGTGGCAACGATGATGTGGCCTGGGGCTTTACCAATGTCACCGGCGACTTTCTGGATTTGATCCGCCTGGAAACTGATCCCGCCCATCCCGGCCAATATCGCACGCCGCACGGCTGGCAAGCGTTTACCGAACACCAGGAAACCATTCGGATTAAAGGCGAACCTGACGTGACGCTGACCTTACGCGACAGCGAGTGGGGACCGGTGTCCGATCAGGACTTGCTGGGCCAACCCGTGGTGATCAAATGGACTGCGCTGGAACCGCACTTTGTGGACCTGGGCCTGATGGATATGGACCAAGCCCGCAATACCCAGCAAGCCATGGCGGTGATGAATCGATTCGGCGGACCGCCGCAGAACGTAGTGATTGCTGATCGTGACGGCCATATCGCCTGGACTTACATGGGCCGCTTCCCCAAACGCCGCGGATTCGACGGCCTGATCAGCCAGTCGTGGGCCGACGGCAAGCTTGCTTGGGATGGTTCTATCCCTCCCGATGAATTGCCGCGCCTGTTCGATCCGGCGGACGGTTTTATCGTCACAGCCAACAATCGTACTCTGGGGCGGGATTACCCCTATGTGATCGGCCATAACTGGTCCTTGAGCTATCGGGCGCACCGGATTGAAGAGTTGCTGAAAAATCGCGACGGCCTGACCGAGCCGGATTTGCTGGCAATCCAATTGGATACCCGCAGTGAAATTCTGGCGTTTTACCAGCAATTGGCGCTGGACGCTCTGAGCAATCCGAGCGCGGCGGACGACAGCTTGCAAAAAGCCCGCAACGCCATCGCCGCATGGGACGGTTACATGAAAACCGGCAGCATAGGCGCGCCAATCTTGAGTGAATTCCGCACCCGCCTGGCCGGCGCAGTGTTTGAAAAAGTGGTGGCGGCCGGCCAAAGGCTGGACCCGCAATTTCGTTACGCCTGGCGGGAAATGGAAACGCCGCTGCGGCAATTATTGACGCAACGGCCCAAAGGCGTGCTGAACCCGCGTTATCAAGACGATTGGCAGGCGATGATCGTGGCAACCTTGCGGCAAACCGTGCAAGCGCTGCGTGAGAAATATCCTGCTGTCGAGCCCAATCAACTGACCTGGGGCATGACCCACCCGGTTAATTTACGCCACCCGTTCAGCAAAGTGGCGTCTGCTTTGAGCGGCGTGCTGGACATGCCCGCCTTCGACAGCGACGGCTGCGCCAGCGTTTGCGTCAAGGTCATGGACAACGCCCATGGCGCCAGCGAACGGCTGGTGCTGTCGCCGTCGCACCCGGAAAACGCCCTGTTCCACATGCCGGGCGGCCAGTCCGGCCACCCTCTATCGGCACATTACCGCGACCAGCAGGATTATTGGCGGGATGGCGTGGCCTTGCCAATGAAGTCGGCGGCGGCTGGGGATGTGTTGCGTTTCGTGCCACGGTTATAGAGCCAATGTGGGTGCTCTGTCCCTCATACTTACACTATTAACCTGGTTGCCCCTGTCACTGGTGTTCTCTGATGCTCAAGCATTGATGAACGGCTTTCTCAAAAATCTGTAAAAAGTGTGTCGGAGTTGTTGCTTCCTGGACATTGAACGTCGTCACGACAAATCACCCAACTCCTGTTCAATTTCCTCAATACTAGGCAAACTGGTTTGCAATTCGGCTGGCAAAGCTTCAACTAATTGATACTCAGCCACGCCAATCGGCCTGTTGGTATCGCGCAAAGCATATTCGGCGACGATCCGGTTTTGGGTTTTGCATAACAATAAGCCGATGGTTGGCTGGTCGTGCTCGGATTTCAGTTGCGCATCTACCGCCGTCAGGTAAAAGCTCAATTGTCCGGTGTGTTCCGGCTTGAAAGCACCGGTCTTGAGTTCCACCACCACGTAGCAGCGCAGCTTCAGGTGGTAAAACAACAAGTCGATGAAAAAATCGTCGCCACCTACTTCCAGATGATACTGCCGGCCGACGAAAGCAAAGCCGGCGCCAAGTTCGATCAGAAAACGGGTGATATGCTGAACCAGCGCGTTTTCGATCTCCCGCTCGTCGGCTTCCTGGCCGATGCCGAGAAAATCGAACAAGTAAGGGTCTTTCAAGGATTCGCGGGCCAAATCCGAATGGGGCTTTGGTAAATTGGCTTCGAAATTGGTGACAGCATTTCCTTCCCGTTCCAATAAACGGGTTTCGATGTGGATGTTCAACACATTGCGCGACCAAGCGTATTCGATAGCCCGCTCGGCGTAGCGCTTACGGTTTTCAGCGTCTTTTAGTTTGCTGAGTAACACCAAGTTATGACCCCAGGGCAATCGTCCAACAAGCTGTTGGACAATTTCGGCATCGGGCCAAGCTTCAGCGAAAGCGCGCATATACATCAAGTTGGCGCGCGAAAAGCCTTTCATGTCCGGAAACGCGGTGCGCAAATCGTGCGATAGCCGTTCGATTACTTTAGCTCCCCAACCTTGTTGCGCTTGCCGTTCCAATATGTCGCGACCGATTTGCCAATACAGCAAAATCAATTCGCGATTGACGGATAAGGCCGCGCGTTGCTGGGCGGAATGAATGCGAGTTTTGAGTTCGGTTAGCCAGTCGGTGTAGCCGGTGGGTGTGTCGATTAGCGATGCTGGTTTGATTTGCTCGTTCACAGCAACTCCTGAATGATTTGCGCCAATTGGCAATCTTTCTGATATTGCAAGGCGGCAGCCTGACGAATCGAGCGTTCTTCTTGACCTATATTCTTCCTGGCCCAAATAATTGAATCGTCGAGCAACTCACCAATCTCGGCTTCATCGGGTGTTTGTCCCCGAAATCTATCCTGAAACGCTTTGGAAACGAATACCGATACACCTCTACCATCCATTTTTTCATTCACGTCGTTTGACCAACGCGCTTCGAGATCAAGTGTATTAACTAACGTTTGAGCGCGTTTCGGCACCGCTCCATCACGAATTTCGATAGACACCCGCATCGGATGCTCTGGCGACTGCTTGGCGACAACGGAAATTAACGAAGCGCCGCTAAGTAAAGAAGGATGATAGGTTCCGCGAATTCCGGCCTCGTCGGCGTTACCCATGGGGGTTTTATCCAGCTTCCAGGTTTCATTACAACCCTTGCAGGAAGCAAACAAATTGGCTGGATGAATCGCCAAATGCGGCCATTTGGATTTTGGGAAGAAGTGCTCGCAATCGTTGGCGTCGGCTTTGGTGCCGATTTCGCCTAAAGGACCGTCGCAGTAACCACAAATGCCAAGACTTTGAGGGCGGTATGCCTGCATAATTTTGGCACGGGTCATATCGCCATGGCTCAAGCCGAAAGTGTCTTTAGGGAACCCCTTTTCCGAAGCCAACCAGTCGTAAAACGGTTCGGCAACCGCCTTAACCGGGTCAAGCCACGCTGTAAAAACGCCCGGAAATTTCAATTCCAAGCTCGAATCGTGCCAATGTTGATGAAATGCCGCGTCATGCTCTATAGCGTTAGCGACTTGATTTGCTTGCAACGGCTCAGATCGGGCTTTGTCTGCCAAGACGTCCAGGGAATTGCCAAATTGAGTGCGCTTATCCGGTTTTCCCAGACGGCGAGCGCCAAACCAACTCAGCAGTTTGGAGTTTTTACCGAATAAGGTTTCCAAATCCTCTTTGGTCACTTGACCTGCCGGCGGCGTGCGCAACAGCCAAAACAGTAATTTCAACTTGACTTGATAAACCTTGTTCAAATCCTCGAACTCGGAAGCAGGCAACTCACGCTTGTGCAACATTGCCGTCCTCTTTCAATAAGCGCCGCCACGCACGCTTTAGCTCCACCTGAAAATAGCCGGGGCCGGTTTGCCGGATGAAGGCTTCCAGCACCGCTTGCATCGTCAAAGGCCACTCGGCGCCGAAATGTTCGGCAAAATGGACGATGCTATCTAGCGTCTGGCGGACACCGACTTTAGTCATGGCTGGTTCGGTGACCGAAACAACTTTCCAAACCTGATCGACAATATCGTTGTTAAGGCTGGTATTTTCGCCGGCCCAACTCGGTTCAATCCGGTCAGCCAGCGTCGCGGCCGCAATCAAAACTTCCAAAATCCGGCTCGCACGGCGGCCCACGGTATCGGGCGCACCGAAAATATCGCGCAACGGATGATCGCCGGTGGCGCCGAAGGTATGAATATCGTTGTCCAATATGCGGATCACCGAATGCGATGCAGTCGCGGAATTGTCGTCAACCGCGCGCTCCAAAACCACCAATTCGTCTTTCAAGGCATCCGTCAATACCAAGGCGGCATGCGTGGCGACTATCACCTCGCATGAAGTTTTACCCAATGCAGCATCAACCACGGACACCACATCGCGCTTCCACAGGTCGTTAAAATGCGTCTCCGGCTCGTCCAATAACAGCAATGAATCGTGCTGGCCTTCCAATAAATGAAACAAGGCCATCCGGCCCAAAACCATTTGCTCGCCGTCGGATAATTCTTCGTAACGTAATACGCCGACATCGTTTTCAACGACGTCACGATCCGCCGATTCATCCGGCTTGGGGGAGCGGCGCAAGCGCAATTCGACATCATCGAACAAACCGGCTTGGTGTAGCTCCACCAGCTTGCTGAACGACTCGAAATCAGTGGCGTTTTCGCCGCCCAATAATCCAGTTAAAGCGCCGCCTTGCGTGCCGCTGTTTTGTAAATCGTCATTGAAAGTCTCGCCATAACCGCTGAACTCCCCCCGCAAATCGAAATGCAGCGTTCGCCTAGCTTCGGTCGGGTGCGGCTCGGTAATCACCTCGCCGGCACACATCAGCCAATCGTGGGCAATTTCCAGCACACGATTGCGCCGCCAAACTTCGGGTTGCAAGCGACAACGGAAAGCCACCGAAACCAAATGATGCCAACCGCCGCGTCTCAGCATTTCTTGTAACGCTGAACGATATTCGCCATCCCGGCCACCGATCTTGGCCAGCAAGCCATTAAGCACCGGCAAGTTAGGATTATCATCGGTATCGACAAACGCTTGAGGCAAAGCGACGACCAACAAAGCGCACTTCAATAATGCCGGCGTCAACAGAATCGGCCGGCGGAATAGATCGCTTGCTGGCGAGATGTCGCCTAGACCACTATCAACTGCGCTGATCGGGCCAGTCAGATTTTGACTAGCCAACTCCAAAGTCGTATTCCAACCCGGCGGCCGTTCCATATCGTTAGGTTCGTCATTCAAGCTGAAGGATTCCTCGCTATCTTGGCCGACTGAACTTCGGTTCCAAATCGCTTGCCAGGGCGCTATCGCGCCGGTGGTATAGGCCAAAACGGCATTAGGCAGAGCCATCAATGGCGGGGTGCTTGCTTGACTAGGCCATCCTCCCGGCGCAATTAGCGGTGACATATTGGGTACGAATGTTTCGCCAAAAATTTTAAACGAACAGTGCTCAATTAATCCTTCAAATAACTCAATTGGGCTATTGTCTTCAAAAGCAAATCGCTCACGTATCCAAAGACTCGATTCCGTGCGTTTACCCGGACAATGCAGAAACAATGTCCGGTGATTGGCCGTATCTTTTTGACCCAATTCGTAAACCAAACTGACCGGAAAGGGCGGCACGCGCTGTTCTGACAACGCTAAAAACACCTCGGCCAAGGCGCGCAGCAAATTGGATTTACCGCTGCCGTTGACGCCGACTACAAAACGAATCGCGCAATCGCGTTGCAGCGGCGAACCGCTGGCGAACAACACTTTGATGTCGTTGATCGGTGGGTAGTCTCGCAGATGTAGATAACGCAGTTTCATTGAGGATCTCGCTACAAATAACTTCCCCCTTTGAAAAAGGGGGATTAAGGGGGATTTATTTAAAAAATCTCCCCCAACCCCTCTTTTTCAAAGAGGGGGGCAACAATCTTGTGATTCGGAACAATCCATGTTCCGGCAAGTGCTTTATTGTCATGTCTTAAGCTCGCTTACTCCGCTAAATGACCGGCCAATGGCCCGTCGCCATTTAGCGCGTTTTTCAACATCGCCGCATCACGCAAGCGGCTGTTTTCGTCGTCGCGTAGCGAGCGAAAGGCAGTTAAATATTCGGTTTGTTGTGTAGCCGCATTCTGGCGCGGCACACTGACTTTGGCGATCAAGCCCAAGGCCGCCAGTTGTTCCAGCGTACGGCGGATGCGGTTGGGCGAAGCGTTGAAATGTTCGATAGGCCCAGTGGTTTGCGGGTTGGTGCAGAAGTCGTTAAACGCTTCGGGATCGTCGACGATCACCAGTTTTTGAGGCCATTCGTGACGCAACATGGTCCAAACTGCACCTTGAAATTCGCTGAGTTCGTTGATCAGCCAATGGCGGGCTGGGCGATCTAAATCTTTTTGGAGCAGTGGAGTTGATTTGGACTCAGCATAAAATTGCGCGGCTTTTGAACCTCGTTCGAACAAACTTTCTTTGCGTTCCATGGCTGACGTTGTTATCTCTCTGATGTGAGCAACTCTCCATGCTTTAGTAAGCTCCCCGTTGAATGCAGAAATAACCAGTGCTTGGCTTGATTCTTTTAGCAGGATTTGCTGATTTTCTTGTCGATCTAACTCTTGAAAAATATTTCGAACATTTTCTGAAAATGCCAATTGTTCTTCGAAAGTTGGAATTTTAAGCTTGTATGTCTTTAAAAAACTTTCGGGTACACGTTGATGACCGCTGGTACCAATAAATGCTCTCGCAGCCATTTTTCGAAATACAGTTCTTCTCGTTAGCGCCCATAGAAACTCAGCGGTTGCATTTGGCTTCGGACGCAATACATGGAATTCCGTCGATCCAGCGCCGATGCCATTTTCCAACCCTAGGGCAATTGCAATTTTCCCGTTTTCCATACAAGGGCTGATTTTGGCAAAAAGCACGTCATTTTCTATAAACCGTGTATAACCAGTTTTTACTTCCTGAAAAAGTTTGGTTTCGTATTTGGTTACTCTGCCAGAAACCTCGTCGACCGCAGCCATCGGAAGAAAAGATACGTCTTGTCGCAAATCTACTGGACTATCCAGAGGGGGATTGATCCATGCCAAATCTGCCAACAATCCGTATTTTTCATTTCCTCGACTAACTTCTGGATCTTGAAAATACTCGTCGAACAAAAGGAATATTAAGCTATGTAGCTTTGCTATTTGGGTGTTACGTGCGGTAACCAGATCGTCAAGAAGTCTTAAGATATCTACGATGCGTTGTTGCTCAAGAATTGTAGGAAGAACAATTGGAATCCGATTAAAAGAACTTGCCGGTACACGAGGCAAATTTGCACCGGTAGCCAATTGGGAAGCGCGAACATGAACCGCTGGCGCTCTTAAATAATGAGCTGCAAATTCAGGAAGAATTGCGCCTGTCGAGCGCAATGCCCAAATATCAGTACTGCAAATGCCGTCCTGTTCAGACAAATATACTTTATTGAGATTGGGACGGAGTTTGCCGTAAAGAATATCTCCTGCTTTGAATTGGGTTTTAATGCTTAATATGTCACCGCCTTCGGTTTTGTCCCCGGCTTCTAGAAGCAGGCGCCCCGTATGACTCTCGATGTGTTCCAGTCCGATGTAGAAGTGCGATGAAATTGAGGAGGTTTGAGGATCGATTTTGGTATCGACATGTTCCAAGACGTCACCCAGCCTTGTCTCCACCCAGCTTTCCGGCAATTTCATTCCTGCCCCTCAACCATTGTCAGCAACTTATCCAAACCACTCATGATTTTCTGCTCGGTCTCTCTAAGCTCACCGATCAACTCGACGACACTCTTGTCGCTCTTGAGCGGGCTGAAATCGAAGGGTTTGTATTGCCCAGCCGACAGGTTCCAGTCGCGGGCTTCGATGCAATCCGGGTCGAGCAAATCGTCTTTCAGGTTGCCTTTGTCGTCGTAAAGCCCTTGGTCCAGCATGGTCCGGACATATTCCGGCCTGACCAAACCGTTGGCATCGTGCGAACCTAGCAGTTTGCCGTCCGTCGATTGCCAATCTTCTTTTGGCAGCCAATGGCGTACCGGAATGACCCAATGCTTGGCAGTGGCTATAGCCGTTTGCTGATCGATGGCAAGACTGCGCAGCACCACGTCGAAGCCGTCCAGTTTGGCGACTTCGCGCGCCAAGGCTTCCATTTCCTGCGTTAAATCATTGACCGGCTGATATTCGCCGAAGCTGCTACGGTTGGCCTGGGTAAGGATGGTTTCAAATTCGGCTAGCGCGGTACTTAGCGCCGCTTTGCTCCAATCTTTCCAGAGCGGCAAAGCCGGGGAATCTTCACTTTCGAAAAAGCGCTGGACATCGCTTACGGCCCGACGAAATTCTTGGGGCAAATTTTTAATGGCTTTTTGCCAATCGTCCAAAGTTTGTTGCGGGGCCTGAACTATTGCCGGATGCCATTTAGCCCAAATTTCGCGGGTTGCCGGTGCCAAATAGCGTTTCGCCAAATCTAATAAAGCGGGTTGAATCTTGGCTTTGATCTGTTCTTCGGCGGCTTTTGGATCGCTGGGCATTTCCGAAAACAGTTCGTGTATGTCCCAAATCTGACCGTCCCACATGCCGCTATCGGATTGGTTGGCAAAGGCATGACCGGCCGCCGTCAACTGGTCGGCGCTATCGCGGAGCTGGGCTTGCCGCCAGCGTTCGGTGTGGAAAGCCGGTTGCAAATAGATTTTTTCCAATCTCACCGAACCGGCGCGGCCTTCGTTCAGCCAAGTTTTGAATTTCACCAAGGCGTCCCACAAATCGTTCGCTTGACCGGGGCGGGTGTTGCGCTTGGCATCCAGCGTAAAGCCGTCGTTTTCGATTTCGTAGAACCAGACATATTTGCTGCGCGGCTCTTGCCCGGTCAGATTTTGTTTGTCGTCGCGGCGGGTTTCCTTGCGGAAAATCAGGATCGAGGTTTTGACGCCGGTATAAGGCTGAAATACGCCGCCCGGCAGGGAAATAACGCCCTCAACCACATGCTCGGTTAGCAGTTCGCGGCGCAGGCGTTTGTGGGCGTCGGTGTTGCCGGATAGCACGCCCTCGGGAATGATCACCGCGCAACGGCCGCCGATTTGCAGCAAATCCAGCATCAGCCACAAAAACAGCAATTCACTTTTGTTGGTGAGGGAGTCGTCTTTTTTCTTACCGCCGCCACCGATGCGCGGGAATAAGATGCTGTCTTTTTCCAGGTCGGCGGTATCGACGGTGCCGGTAAACGGCGGATTGGCGAGTACGAAGCGGTAGCTTTCCGGCGTCAGCAATTCGGCCAACTTAGGTTTGCCTTCGCGCTTGCTCAAAGAGTCGCCTTGCACCAGTTGCGGGTCGACGATATCGTGCAGGATCAGGTTCATCCAGCCGATGCGGGTCATGGTGCGGTCATTATCCAAGCCGACGAAATTGGCTCCGTTATGGATTTCGGCATATTCGCGCGTGGTGGTGCCGGCGCCGTCCAAACGGTGCGGCGTGCCGTCCCATTCCAAGCGGACAGTGTCGGGTATTGTGAATTTGCGCATCAGGTATTGCTGGGCGCTGAACAGGAAGCCGCCGGTTCCCGCCGCCGGGTCGATGATTTTGTCGCCGGGTTCGGGATCGAGCAGTTCGACCATGAAGCGGATCAAATGCCGCGGGGTGCGGAACTGGCCGTTTTTACCGGCGGTCGCCATTTCGCTAAGCAGGTATTCGAAGGTGTCGCCCATGATGTCCTGGGCGGCGGAACCGTCGCCGGCGCGGGCAAACAGCTGGTCGATTTTATCGATGGCGTCACCGAGCACCTGGCCCTTGTTGGGGTCGAGCTGGAAATAGGCATCGGCCATGCGTTTGTCTAAACCGCCCAATTCGGAATCGGTTTCCTGATCGGTCAAACGGCTGTCTATGGTTCTCAACCAGGGAAACACCACCTCGGCGAGATGGCGCGGATTGGTTTTTTCCGACTGGCGGATGTAACTCCAGCGGCAGGTTTCCGGATTCATGTCCTCAGGATCGCTATCCCGGCGCTGATAGATGGACGGCAGATTACGTTCGACGCGCTTGCGGTCGATGTCTTCCAAACGTTTTAAAAACAACAGATAGGTGATCTGTTCGACGGCGACCAAGGGATTGGTCAGGCCGGCCGCCCAAAAGCGGTTCCAAAGTTCATCGACTTTTTTCTTGATATGCGGGGCTAGCATTAACGGTTTATTCCTGGTGGGTTAAGCCGCATCGTCAACCCATTGGTTGGCGAAGGCGACGAGTTCTTCGATGTCTTGCGGCGGAAACAGAGCTTCCACCCGGCCGACGCGGGATAACGGCGGTTCGCTGAGGGCGGCTCGGCTGATCCGGCCGTGGCGTAATACGGCGGCTTTGACCGCGCGCAAATAGTTAAGCTGGTTGGCGCGCAAATAGCCGTGTTGGGCAATGTAGGCATCGAAAGCTTGATTGATGCGCTGTTCGCGGTCCGGCAAGCGGGCATCTTCGCACAGAATGTGGCGCAGGAAATCCGGCAACGCGGCGGTTTGGTTTTCAAAGGCTTTGCGCAAGGTGTCTTCGGTGACGAACAAATCCGCTTGATTCAGGGTGGCGGCGATGCTGTCGAGTTCGTCGTCGCTGAGGATTTCGCCGCTTTTTAGTTTGTCCAAAGCAGGGAGTTCATCAGCCAGACGTTTGACCCAGGCTTCGACCTGCTCGCGGTAGCTTTCCGCGAAGGCACCTTCGCCGCTGGGGCCGTAAATGATCCAACTGCGTTGGCTGATGGCATCCGGCAGGTTAATTTCCACGGTATTTTTGGGCACGGCCGTGCGGTAACGCATCAATGGCGCGAAAGTCGCTTGCAAACTATTTAGGCGCGCCAAATCCAAATGCTCCCAAAATCCGGCGGTAGCAATCCAAGCCCGTTGTTCCTGCACTTTGCGGACTTCCGGAATGTTGTCGGCCAAGCTGGCAATGGCCTCTTGAATGCGCTGTTTTACAGTCAGCTGTTCGGTCTCATCCGATTTTAACCAGGCCACGGTTAGACGCTCGCACCAAACGCGAAATTGCAGTTCGTCGAGCCCGCAGAGCGATACCAAGCGCAGCAGTGGAGCGATGGTTTTGCTGAGATGCTCGATCGCTAAATGATCGGGCTGCGGCCACTGCGCGAGTAGTTGGTCCAGTTCGTCCCAGTGCGGCCGCACGTTGATGCTTTGCCGAGGTAACACGGCCAGCATGGCTTGCAGTTCATCAATGGCGGACTGGGTATCGAGCTGTTGGGCGTGCAAGGTGCTCCATTTTTCCAAACGCAAACGGAATAAACGTACCGGCAACGGTTCGCTGGGATGGTCCAACTCACCGTCCGGCTTGAGTTTGAAATAGGCGAAGTTTTTCCAATGATCGATGATCAGAAAGTCTTTTTTAACTTCTCCGGTGGCTTTGTCGATGTGGAGCCGGGTACCGCGTCCGATCATCTGCCAAAACTTGACCCGGCTGAATACCGGTTTGGCGAACACCAGATTTTGGATGGCCGGCACGTCAACGCCGGTATCGAGCATGTCCACCGAGATGGCAACACGCGGCATGGTTTTGTATTTGAAATCGTCCAGCGTGGCATCGGCGCGTTCCATGTGGCTGTCGATGATTTCCGCCATGCCCTGGCGTTGTAACTCCGGATAGAGGCGGTTGAAGCTCTCGTACAAGCGTTTGGCGTGGGCATGGCTGACGGCGAAGATGATGGTTTTATGCGGTAAGCCGCGCGCATCTTTTCGGCATTTGTCCATGAATTCGCGGACGATGGCGTCGTTAGTGCCTTGGTTGATGACGCCTTTTTCAATGTCGCTGCCGTCGAAGTTGAGTTCGTCGAGTTCGACGCCTTGGTCGCGAGCCATTTGTTGCAGCGGCTCGGGCAACGCATCGCCCTGAATGCCTTGCAACTGGAAATTGGTTTGCGCATCCAATACCCGGTAATTAACCAAATTCTTATCTGCGACCGCTTGTTCGTAGCTGTAGTAATAGGACGGCAGGCCGTCACCGCAGTCGAACAGTTCGAAGGTATTGTGGTCGATGTAGTCGGTCGGTGTGGCGGTAAGACCCAGCTGGATAGCATCGAAATGATCGAAGATGGCTTTATAGCGTTGATAGATGGAGCGATGGCTTTCGTCGGCGACGATTAGGTCGTAACACCCCACCGACAGACGTTGATAAACCTGCATCATGCTGGGATAGGTGGCGAATTGAATGCGCGCACCGGACGTTGCTCCGCCTTCGATTCGGCTCAAGCTTTCGTTAGGCAGATGGGTTTTGAATTCGGACATGGCTTGGCGAACCAATTCCCGGCGGTCTGCCAGAAACAACACTTTTTGCACACGCTTGGCCCGTAGCAGGGTATCGACCAAGGCAATGGTGGTGCGGGTTTTACCGGTCCCGGTTGCCATGACCAACAAAAATTTTCGTTTGGCGGCATCGATGCCTTCGGTCACTCGACGGATCGCTTCGTTTTGATAATCGCGGCCGGCAATCTCGGCACTGATAGCGACTTCGCTCACCGGCAGCGCGTATTGCTTTTGGTGCCTTAGACGTTCCAGATCATCGCGGGTGTAAAAACCGGCGATCTTACGCGGCGGGTAGCGGTCTCGATCCCAAAACTGGATTTCCTTGCCGTTGGTCAAGAATACAAACGGGTCGGTGCCGGTTTTGGCTTTTATGGCTTCGGCGTAGTCGGCCGCTTGGCGTTTGCCTGCCAACTCGTCACGCGAAGTGCGTTTGGCTTCAACGACTGCCAACGGCTTACCGTCGGAACCAAGCAAGACGTAATCGGCGAATTGGTCTTTGCCGTAAGGTTGGTCCGGCGTGGCGATTTGCAACAACACTTCTTCAAGCAGCATTTTGCGCTGCTTGGACCAACCGGCACGGGCGAGCTGGGAATCAATCAACTCGGTTCGGGTTAATGTCTCGTTGGGGTTTGTTGCTGTCACAAGATCCTTTTTTCTTCCGTTGCACGGAGATTTCATGATCGATTAATTTCGACCTTAGCGGAGGCTCTCGCCTGATTTTTTCACTCAATCAGATACGTAGCAAACGCCAGATAACTTTATAACTCTGTTCTCAGATAATGGATAGCTCACGGTAATCTTCTTCCAGCGCCAGACCATGCAGTTCCTAATTTAAACCAGCATGTTGACACGGCCTCTTCGCCAGCCAAATCATGACTTACACTGGAGATAAAATAGTCACAACCAGATGACGGGCGAATCGAAGTTGCTGAATTCAGCCACTCAATTCTGACATCCTTATGTTGGGTTGCAAATTGAAATGGCCTAGTGACTTTGATTGTTCAGCAACAAGCCTTCGACGGAAATTTGTCCTTAGAAGTTTTAAAACTCAAGGCAGTTATGCAATTAGCCTATACGCTTGGCTAACAATTGCTGTAAATCCCCTTTTTGCCGCTCGATACTCCCGCACAATTCAAATAGCGCCTGCGCCCGTTCTAAGTTTTGCCGGGGCGCGCTAACTTTGAAGTATTGGTTGCCGTCCAGGTAATCGCTGAAAAAGCGTAGGCCCAGTTCGAACGGAATCAGCCAGATGGCCGGGTAGAGATAGTCGTAGTCGTCGGCGCTGAAAAACTCGCCGGCTTCTTGCAGGTAGCTTTCCAGTAGGGTCTGGCAGCGGGCCAGGTCGAATTCGTTGTTGCTGGGGTTGTGGCAGCAGGAGCGCAGGCAGTCGCCGATGTCGTAGTGCACTAGGCCGGGTTTGACGGTGTCCAGATCGATCAGGCTGACGATGCGGTCGCTGCCGGGTTCGAATAGAAAGTTGTTCAGTTTCGGGTCGCCGTGGATCACCCGTTCGCGCAGTTCGCCGCGCTGCTTGGCCTGTTCCAGGACGGGGATTTGTTGCTGCATCCGGTCGATAAAATCCCGGCATTGGTTAAATGCCGCATCGACGGTGACTTGCAACGGCTGCGCCAGCCGTTGCCGATAAGTTTCAAAATAGCTTGGCGTGATATGAAAGCCCGGCAGAGTGTCGTGTAGTTCAGCGGCGGGCAGATTGGCGCATAGCTTGTGGAAGTGCGCCAGGGCAAAACCGACTTGGCTGGCTTCCGCCGGATTGCTGATGTGCTCGCGGCTTTCGGCGGGCTCAATTAACTGCAACGCTCGCCAGACTTGGCCGCTGTCGTCGCGGTAACTCGCTGCTCCAGCCACCGTGGAAAGCATGGCGGGGATTTGCAGATGCAGATCGGCGGCACGCTGAGAGCCGATGTGCCGATTCAGCCGTTGCAGATTGGCGATGACCCGTTCCGGTTGCGGAAATACCCGGCCGTTCAGGCCTTGCAACACAAAGCGGTTGCCGTCGTGCGGGGTAACGAGATAGGTATCGTTGATCAGGCCGTTACCCAGCGGGCTGATCTGCGGGTTGCTGCCGAGGCCGGAAAATTGTTCGGCTATCTGCTGTAGCCGATTCACAGCCCGGCAAGTTGTTGACTAAGCGCCCGCAAAGCCTGGCCGCGATGGCTGAGGGCGTTTTTTAATTCCGGGGCCAGCTGCGCCGACGAGCATTGATATTGCTCGACCCAGAACACCGGGTCGTAGCCAAAGCCGTTTTCACCCACCGCTTGCCGCAGAATCCGGCCTTCCCAGACGCCTTGAGCGATGATAGGCGTCGGGTCCAACGCATGGCGTAGATAAACCATCACGCAGATGAAACGCGCGCTGCGTTCTGCGTCCGGCACGTCGCGCATTTCTTCTATTAACTTGTCCAGATTCGCTTGATCGGAAGCGCCGATGCCGGCATAACGCGCCGAAATTACTCCTGGCGAGCCGCCCAGCGCATCCACCGCCAAACCGGAATCGTCGGCGATGGCCGGCAAGTTGCAGTGTAATGCAGCGTTGCGGGCCTTGATGATGGCGTTTTCGATGAAGGTCGCGCCGGTTTCGTCCGGCTCTACCACCTTGAATTGCGATTGCGGCAGGATCTGGTCGTTTTGCAGGATGGCCTGAATTTCCCGAATTTTGCCGGCATTACCGCTGGCTAAAACGATCGAACTCATTTTTTTACAGCACGACTCGCAGCGGCGCGGGCTTTTTGGCTTCCCGCAATGCGGCTTGCTGTTTTTCGATCAATTGGTTGATGCCCAACTCAGCCAGCTCTAGCATGGCGTTTAATTCGTCTTTTCTAAAGGCATGGCCTTCCGCAGTGCCTTGCACTTCGATGAAGTGGCCGGCTTCGTTCATCACCACGTTCATATCGGTTTCGGCTTGGTGGTCTTCGGCATAGTCCAAGTCCAACACCGGCACGCCGTTATAAATGCCGACCGACACCGACGCGACCTGGCCGTGTAGCGGGTTTTTCTTGATCTTGTGGGTTTTTAACAGGTGTTCGATCGCAATCGACAGCGCGACAAAACCGCCGGTGATGGATGCGGTGCGAGTGCCGCCGTCGGCCTGGATCACATCGCAATCGATAGTGATGGTGTTTTCGCCGAGGGCTTTTAAGTCGATGGCGGCGCGCAAGGAACGGCCGATCAGACGTTGGATTTCCAAAGTACGGCCGCCTTGTTTGCCGCGACCGGCTTCGCGGTCCATTCGGCTGTGGGTGGAGCGCGGCAGCATGCCGTATTCAGCGGTAACCCAACCTTCGCCTTTACCTTTTAGAAAACGCGGGACGCTATTGTCGACGCTGGCGGTGCACAAAACCCGAGTATCGCCAAATTCCACTAACACTGAACCTTCGGCGTGTTTGGTGTAATTGCAGGTAAAGCGTATTTCGCGCAGTTGATCGGGGTTGCGTCCGCTTGGTCTCATATTCATCTCGCTGGTATATAAATTGCGGGCATTATACTGGCTTTAGCGGGCGGATTTTTAACTATTGCCAGGCTTGAGAGCCTGCTGTAACTCCGCCACGCTTTGCGGTCTGTTCTCCGGAAAAACCGCCATGGCCCAATCGATCGCTTTGAGTAAATACTCCGGAAAATGCCGTTTATGCGCTTTCACAGCCGGCGCCAAATCGTCCTGTTTGATGCGGTCCGGCGAGGGCTGCGGGATTTTATAATCCAGACAGGCGCGCATGCTGGCGCCCACCGCATAAATGTCCGACCACGGCCCGAGATTGCCATTGTTATCGTATTGCTCGATAGGCGAATAACCATTGGTCAGCACCTTGGCGCGGTTACGTTGCGGGTCCAGCGTGATTTTGCGGATGGCCCCAAAATCCAGCAGCAAGGGGTCGTTTTCACTGCGGATCAGAATATTGGCGGGTTTGATGTCCAGATGCACCAGACCTTTTTGATGCACCGCTTCCACACCAGTCAGCAACAGCTTGAATACCGTCAGCAGGAAGGCTTCGTTAATCGGCAGGCTGCGTTTGTGCAGGATTTTGTCCAGCGTGATGCCATAGTCGTAAGTCATCACCATATACACGGTGTCGTTGGCCTGGAAGAAATTAATCACATCGACAATATTGTGATGCTTGAGCATCGCCAGTACTTTGGCTTCTTCAAAGAATAAGGAGCGGCCGCGCATGAACAGCGTCTTGGCCTCCTCATTATTGGGTACGACTAGGTTGTTCCAGGTGCGGTGCGCCAGTTTGCGCGGTAGATATTCTTTAATCGCCACCTGAATTTGATCGGCCAGTTGTCTGGCCAGATACACCGAGCTGAAGCCGCCGTGCGCCAATTCCCGCTCGATCATGTACTGATCTATAATGGTTCCCGATTGAAGGTAATTCCATTCCTTGGGATAAGTTTCTGGATCGTAGTATTCGGCCATGTGCAAGCTGCGCGGGTTAAGCGTAACGATTATAGGTGAAAAATGATAAGAAGCATGACCGCTTTCGCGGACGGCGAAATAAGCGCCGACAATCTGACCATCCTTTGCGAATTACGTTCGGTCAACCATCGTTACAGCGATGTTAGCGTCAAGTTGCCGGAGCGACTGCGCTTTGTCGAAGCCGACGCCCGCCGCCTGATTGCCGATAAACTTAAGCGCGGCAAAATCGAATGCGCCTTGAGTTACAAAAAACAAGCCAGTGACAACAGCTTCAATATCAATCGGGAAATAGTCGAAAAACTGTTGTCCGCTACAGTCGGTATCGAAGCGTTGATGAACAACCCGCAGCCGTTTTCCGCGCTGGAGGTGTTGGCGTTTCCGGGGGTGCAACAAGAAACCGAAACCGACAAGGACGCGCTACGCGATAAAATCGTCCAGTTGCTGGACTCAACCCTGGACAAAATGCTGGAAACCCGCGCCCGCGAAGGTGCGCAACTGGCGCAACTTCTGGAAGACCGCTGTCAGAAGATTAATTTGCTGGTGGAAGCGGCTCACAAACGCATGCCGGATGTGCTGCATAACCTGCGTAGCAAGCTTACCAGCCGGGTGCTGGAAATGGTCGCCGAACCTAATTTTGATCGCTTGGAGCAGGAATTGGTGTTGCTGGCGCAAAAGCTTGACGTAGCCGAAGAGCTGGATCGCTTGGAAACCCATGTCGCCGAAGTACTGCGCACCCTAAAACAACCGGAACCCACCGGCCGCCGCCTGGATTTCTTAATGCAGGAAATGAACCGCGAAGCCAACACCCTGGGCTCCAAGTCCGCTGACCGGGAAATGACGCAGATTTCTATCGATTTAAAAGTGCTTATCGAACAGATGCGTGAGCAGATACAAAATATTGAATGAAGTCTCAACCAATATAGGCGCTTAGACTTTTATCTTACTTCCCGTACCGCATATATTTTGTGATCCCTCTAATTTAAAGTTCAAACTGAGCTTGTCGGCGTTAGCGGCTCACTATTATCCGACAAGCTCAAGACCCGTAATAAAGCTAAACAACACTGATAGCGTAAATTAAAGCACTACTTATCAGCGCGCTGACAAAACAATATTGCGTCTCGCCAATCCAAACCTTTTCCTGTGGCATTCTGGAAGCACTCTACTGTGTTTTTGGCATTATTGGTGCCGGCGCAGAGATTAATAATATTTTGCCAATCCCAACTGATACCCTTTCCCCAGTTCACTCGGCCGTCCAGTACGCTTAGAAAGCATGCGCCAGGCTCTGCGGGTTTAGTCGTTCCGGCACAGAGTTGCTTGACGTTTTTGGGCTCCCAATTCATATTTTTCTCGTCATTCCAGGGGATTTTGCCTTGCACCGAGTTAAAGCATTCTGATTCATGGTCGGAGGCTTGAACTGTCACAGGATTAAAAAACAATGCAATTGAGCCGATGGCAATTGAGGTGCGGATAAAACGGTAAATACTACTTGATGTTTTCATGAGTCAATCCCCACTAATTAATATTTATGTTTAATATAATTTAATCACTAAAAACTATATTTTTGGCTCGCTAATAAATTACTCGACTTTTAGAGTATTTAGTTACCAGCTTACGCTCACTCACTATTCCATAAAAAATAGGTTTGTCGAATATTTACAAATCAACTGCAAATTTATAAAAACTCAATAAAAATAATGGGCAAAATAAATCCCTTCTATGGATTAACTCCTCGATTAATAATAACTAGAATTTACAAGCTGTTTTTCTTCAGTGCATTGGACTGCCAAAACTGGGATATATCGTTATTCGAAAACCTGTCTATGGAAAATTCTGCAATATCAATAGACTTTGCCGTCACATTGCCTTCAATAATTAAATCGGCAATGAGCTCTCCGAAAATTGGCGCATATTTCAAAGCCTGACCGGCGCCCAAGCAGTGGTACAAATTAGTCAATTGGGTGTCTTGGCCTAAGATAAACTTCAAATCCGGGGTAATATCGAAAAACGAATGATAGCCGCCGGCATAAACCGGCTTGCCGATTTTCGGGAAACGATTAATCACTTTACCCAGATAATTGTCGAGCTGTTGATGGGTAACATTGAAACTCAGCGCGTCATAAAAAACGTTGGCGCCCTCCGGATTCATCACCGCTCTGCTAAACGAGCGGGCAATATCCTTGCCGTTGCGGCTACGAGGTTGGTGCATGTGCAAAATGCTGCCGCGCCAGCGCCGAAAATAGGCTTGATTGACATAATCGGCAATGATGGGCATACCTTCGGGAATGTCATCGGCGCTCACTAAAAAATTGGCGGCATACACCGGTTCCAAAGCCACCGGGATACTTAAGCCGATACCGGCAAATAATTCCGCGCTCCAAGCCCCGGCGGCGTTGATCACATGTTCGGCAAATATTTTGCCCTGGCTAGTATTAATGGCGCTGATACCTTGCCCGGCACGTTCAAAGTCTATGACTTCGCAATGCTCCAGCACATCGATGCGGTTCTTTTTAGCCGCCGTTTGCATGGCATTTAATATCTGCGGCGAGTCCAACTGCAGAACGTCCGGTTCGTAGTAATAAATTTCGTCCGGCACGGTTTTTAGGGCTTGGCGGCTCAGATCCATCACGTCGCGATGAGCAAGCATCGCAAAGCCTATGCCTTCCTGTTGCAGCATTTGCTCCAGCGCCGTCCAACTTTCGGCACGGCTGTCGGGGGTATTTTCTGCAATCCAGATAGCGCCCGGTTGCTCGTAGGGGATGTTGACGCCCCAAAGAGGTTTGAGATTTTTCCAATATTGGGTGGCCATTTTAGCCATCCTGGCCGCCATCGGCGACGCATTGGCGGAGCGGACGATGGCGCTATGCCGGGAGCTAAGACCGGCACCCAAAACTTTTTTCTCGATAATGGCGACTTTATGTCTGTTATTGCCCAGCCGGCGTTGTACCGAAAAAGCGCATGCCGCGCCGAGGCAGCCACCACCAATCACCACGGTATGATAGAGCTTATTCATCAAGTCTCCGCGCAGCCTGGCGCTGCAAAGCAATTTTCAGCGGCTATCAAGTCTTGATAGCAGACATTCCCCCATCGACATGCATGACTTGCCCGGTAATCCAGGCGGCATTTTCGGACAGTAAAAACCAGGCCATCTGGGCAATATCCTCCGCTGCACCCAGACGTTTCAGCGGGTGTCGCGCCGCAGCAGCCTGCTTTTTGCTGTCTTCGCGCAAGAGACTTTCCGCTAACGGCGTGTCGGTCAATGACGGCGCAATTGCGTTTACTCGGATTTTTGGCGCCCATTCCGCCGCCAAGGCACGGGTCAAACCCTCTATCGCGCCCTTGGATGCCGAGACCGTGGCATGGAAAGGAAACCCGGTTTGCACGGCCACCGTGCTGAACAGCACGACCGAAGCACCCTCCGCCGCTTGCAGATTGCGCTGATAGTGCTGCAAGCAGCGCACGGCGCCGATCAAGTTAAGTTGAAAATCCGCGATAAATTCCTCGGGCTTGATCCTGACGAAAGGCTTTAAGTTGATACTGCCGGGGCAATACACCAAGCCTTGCAAGGGTTCATCAATGGTCGGCAATGCGTCGCTTGCTACATCGCAACTAAAATGTTTGAACACGTTCGGCACCGCAGCAGAACGGCTTAACGAGTAAATTTGACAGTGCGGCTGAGCCAAACCCGCAAGTGCGGCACCAATCCCGCTACTGGCTCCTACAATCAAAACATTACCCATGTTGTCCTCTGTCAGCCGATCAATCCAAACAAAATCTGTCGTTTGCGGTGGGGGTGCTAATGATTTCTTCTTGTATGCGCCGTAACAGACTGAGTTTTGCACCACTAGCCCCCCGTGATCTGAAGGCTACCTTAGAGATGCAGTTAGTCAATGCACTACGCACGGCTAAGCTGGACGGGATAAACTAGTATTTTTACGTGACGAGATTTGCGGATGAATCCAGGCCGATTTGGCATCTTTAGCGGCATCGCGGCACCGGTCATTTGGCTAGCGCTGATTGGTTTGGCGGGTGCCATGCGCCCGGAGTTCAGCCACAGCTATCAGTACATCAGCGAATTGGGCGAACGCGGCAGTATTACGGAAATACCGATGCGCTACATCGGCTTCGGGTTCGCCGGTTTTTTGTATGTGTGCTTTGCATTCGTCGTCCCGACCACTTTGCGCGAAGGTTGGCGGTCGGCGCTGCTCGCCACGCTGATTGGTCTGGACGGAATTGGGCGGATTGGGGCCGGCGTATTCGCCTGCGACCCCGGCTGCGATGGCTTGTCGTCCAGCCAGGAATTACATCGGCTGTTTGCGATGACCGGGTTTTCCGCGGCTATTCTGGCAACGCTTGTTTGCGGTGTGGTATTCCGACGCCATGCGTGGCTGGGCATACTTAGCGCTTACTCGATTGGTAGCGGCTTGCTGGCGACGACTTTGCTGCTGCTGATGACTTGGGAGGCCAATCCTATCCAAACCCCCGGCCTGTTCGAACACTGGGCAACCGGCGTGCTTTCCATCTGGACGCTGGTGCTTGCGGTGCGTTTACAGCAAACGTCGGCTGTGACGGATGAATAATGTTCTTGCTAAAAACTTTAGTTATTGCCCTGCCCTTGATAACGACACTCCGGCACAGGCGATTGTCCAGTTAGCAGTGGAGTGAGATTTAAAGGTTCGTTTGATGGCAGGAACTTTCCAGGATTTCAACTACTGAAATTTCAACAGCAAAACCGCGGGAGAATAATGTGATCAGTGCCGTATATGCCGCTTTGGCGGCCTTGCTAATAGCCGGGTTGTCACAGAGAGTTATCAAATTGCGCCGGGCAAAAAAAGTGATTTTCGGCGATGGCGGCGAGACCGATTTGCAAATCGCCATCCGCGCCCAAGGCAACGCTACGGAATACATACCGATATTGTTGATTTTATTGGCGCTGCTGGAATTAAGCGGCGGACATGCCGCGCTGCTGCATATCGGCGGTTTTGCGATCATCCTGGGTCGAATAGTCCACGCCCGGGGCTTGCTGCGCGCGAATCTGGATCAACGAGTGCTTGGCATGCAAATCACTATTTTCACCCTGATAGGCCTAGCCGTCGCTAATTTGGGCTACGCCGCTTATGCCGCATTCGGTTAGCTGATGCTTGGGCAATAATCTGCGGAATGGCTGGATAGCTTAAGGCCGTTTGAGCAGGGCTAAAATGCCCGTTGCCAAGATGATTTCTCTAAGAAAACACAAAAGACCGGCTATTAGCGCCATCATTGATGCCACAAACAAAAGAGAGACGGCATCCGAGAGATCGATGGCCAATTCCACGCCAACAAACATGACGACGATGGACAGGCAAACCAGCAAGGCGCAGCTGGTGCACAGGATGATGGACCATTGGTTCCAACGTGCCCGCCGCGTCAAGATTTGCAATTCCGGATGATGTTGCTCGGCTTGCGCGCCATCAAGCTCACTGAGCAAACGAAACCGGTCCACGGTGCGTCCCAGGCGGTTGGTCAATACCGCCAAAATACCGGCAACGCCGGACAGCAGAAAAACCGGAGCGACCGCTTGTTGAATCACATGAGCAACTGTCGGTATGTTGGCTATGGCATCCATAATGACTATCCGCAAAATTAAAATTAACGTATTTATCCATCCAAGCTTTAAATGCCCCGGATTCCTGATTCCCGCGACATTCAAAGGCCGGGTTTAATCGGACAAGTTAAACTCGCACCTTGCCCACTGTCGAAAAATTTTACAATGAGTGTTGCATTTAATGTGTGTCCGGTTAAAGTGACCGATCCGATAAATTCGACCGCCAACCTCACGGAGTAACGTGTGTTTCCCGTTAAGTCATGCAAATTTGCCCTGCTCGGGCTTATCCTCAGCCAGCTGCTTTGCTCGCCCACATTGGCCGCCCCGGTCTCGCCGATGTACCGGCCTTCCTCGGCGCTGACCGGCCAAGATCTGGCCGTCATCGTCAACGACGCCGATCCCTTGAGCGTACAAATTGCCGAGTATTACCAAAAGCAGCGGCAAATCCCAGCCGAGCAGATGATACATGTGCGTTTTGCACCGAATCAGGCCGTGTTGTCCAAACAACAATTTGAGCAAGTGAAGCAGGAAGTCGATCAAAAAACGCCGGCACATGTGCAGGCCTACGCGCTGACCTGGCTGCAACCGTTTCGCGTCGATTGCATGTCCATCACCACAGCCTTCGCAGCGGGTTTTAGCGAATCCTTTTGTGCCAAAGGCTGCGTACAAACCCATAACAGCCCTTATTTCACCTCCGAAACCGATAAACCGTTTAAAACCCACGGCTGGCGGCCCACCATGGCCGTGGCCGGCAAGACCTTCGCGGAAGCGAAAAAACTGATCGATACCGGTGTCGCCTCGGATTATTCGCATCCGCAAGGCTCAGCATACTTGTTAAAAACCTCGGACCAGGCGCGCAGTTCTCGAGCGGTAATGTTTCCGAAAGTGGCCGAATCACTGGCCAGTTTTTGGCCTGTGCATTATCTGGAGCAAGAGTATATTGAGGGACGACAGGATGTGATGTTTTATTTCACCGGACTGACCAAAGTGCCGCATCTGGCGGATAACCGCTATTTACCGGGCGCTGTTGCCGACCATCTCACGTCCACGGGCGGCGTGATGTCGGGCAGCGACCAGATGAACATCACCGAATGGCTGCGTGCCGGCGCTACCGCCAGTTATGGCGCGGTGGTGGAACCCTGTAATTTCCCGGCCAAGTTTCCCAATCCGGGCGTATTGATGTATTTCTACTTGCGCGGCAGCACTGTGATTGAAGCTTACTGGAAAAGCGTCGCCCAACCCGGCCAGGGGATTTTTGTCGGCGAACCGCTGGCTAAACCGTTTGCTTATCAACCGCGCCAAACGCCGGCGCCTTAGTAGGCATCCATAAAAACCCTTTCCCCCTAGAAGGTGGGATTTTAGCAGTCACCCCACATCTGCCTCTTCATCCGCGACGACAAGCCGATTGCGGCCGGCTTCCTTGGCGACGTAAAGCGCTTGGTCGGCACGAGTTAACAGATCGAGCCGGGTGCCGCCATGCACCGGATAAATCGCCACACCTATCGATACCGTCACCTGCGGTAACTGATGATTACCAAACTTCAGCGATAAGCTTTCGATAGCCACACGCAAAGCGTCCAGACGTTGCAAGATTTTGTCCGGCTGGATTTCAGTCGTGACCACCACGAATTCTTCACCGCCGAAGCGGCAAACCATATCGCTGCCTTCCCGAAAGCCGTTCATCAATTGCGCGGTTTTTTTCAAAACTTCGTCACCGGCGTCATGGCCGTAGTTATCGTTAAAAATTTTAAAATGATCGATGTCTACCATCGCCACGGCCAGCATTTTGCCGCAACGGCTCATCCGCAATAATTCCCGGTCCAACACTTCTTCCAGAAAACGCCGATTGAACAAGCCGGTGAGCGGATCGCGGATCGATAACTCGTGCAATTCCTCGCGCAAGCTCAAATTCGCCAAGGCCAGCCGGGCGCTATCGGCGGCGGCTTCGGCTATCGACAGCTCGCGCTGAATATCTTCCGGGTGGCCACTGGTAAACCGGTGTTCGATGTAAATCAAACCCAAAGCGCGCGAATGCGCTAGCAACGGAATGCACAGATAAGGGCTGGTTCCCGGTTTTACGTGGCTGCAAACCGGATTGATACTCTGGCCGACGCGCGCCATATGAATGCAGCCGCGCCGCATGCCCCAGCATTCGTCCGGGGTAAACACGGCTTCCAGTTCGCTTTCGCCGCTTCCCCAAGCATCAGCCAGCACCAGTGAATTGCCAGCGGCGTCCAGCATATACAGACCGCCGACGGAATCGGCAAACAAACGTACCAATGCCGCTTTGATAATCGGATAAGCTTCGTCCATTTTTTGGCAGCTCTGTAAAAGATCAGTCATCTCGCGGATTAATTGCATATGCAAAATCGCGGCTTCCAATTCGGTTTGGGCTTTTTTTAAGGCGGTAACGTCCCGCGCGGCAGCAAAAATCCCGGCGACGTCGCCTTTTTCATCCCGATAAACCGAGGCGTTGTACATCACCTCGGTGATCTGGCCGGAGGTATGGCAGATAGCCAGCGGATAATCCGTGACTTTGCCTTGCGAAAACGCCAGGCGATAACCGTCGCGGGCTTTTTGCGGATCGGTAAAGTAAGTGGAAAAATCGCTGCCGATCAATTGCTGCCGCGGTACGCCGGTGACTTTTTCGGTAGCGCTGTTCACGTCCATGATCTTCCCTTCCGCGCTGATAGTCACCAGCGGATCGAGACTGGCCTCGATCAGGCTGCGCGCATAGGAGGTTTTAAGATTTTTCATTGGCGCGACTCAAGGCAATCGCAGTTCATGAATATCGGCGACGCTTATTTAAATGCCTCGCCCCATTGTCCGAGATAAAACCGTTGCTCCAGGGCCGCACGGCTGCGTTCCGCCTGTTCGCCGGCTTGAAACTCTTCGGCTAAGTTATCCGCCTCGGCTTGATAGCCTAACGCCAACATCGCCATCGGCGTGCTGTCGTCCGGTAAATTCAGCACTTGCCGGGCTTTATCGGCATCGAACCCGCCCATTTGATGGGTAATCAAACCTAAGGCGTTGGCTTGCAAGCATAAGCTCAGCGTGGCGGCGCCGGTGTCGTAAGCGGCAAAGCGGTTGGTTTTGCCGTTGTGATTAAAATTCTGCATCGCCACCGTCAAGATGAACACTGGGGCGTTTTTGGCCCAGAGCTGGTTTTTTTCGACAATCACCGATAGCGCGGTTTCCCAGGCTGCGAGATTGCTGGATTTGTCGCAAACCACAAAGCGCCAAGGTTGGTCGTTAAAACAAGACGGCGCCCAGCGCGCCGCTTCCAGGCACGCGGTTAAATCCGGGTGGCTGACCATTTTATCCACGGCAAAAGCCCGCGGGCTCCAACGGCTGGCGATCAAGTCGTGAATCTGAACCTGGGTGGTGGCGCGTTTATGTTGCATGGTTGAGCCCCTTGTGTGTGCTTAAGTAACTTTTTGCGCGTGCCGGACCAGTAGTTTGCCGGCTCTGTGCCACGCATAAACCCGTCGGTAAATTTCCTAAATCAGCAAACCGGATACGCTAGCCGATGGTAACTCGCCGACGCCGTCCCGTCTATTTTTAGCACGGTTCAAGGTCCAGCGCCGAGTAGGCTTTATGCCACTTGGCACTTGGTGCTAAAATCGCGCGTTTACTATCATCCTTAGACTCATTCGGCTAATCGGCGCAACCGTTATTTTCAGCGGCCTAAGTCCGCACCCAGCCGCTGGAATGCAACGCAGACAACATCATGACCATGGATTACAAACAAACCCTGAACCTCCCCAAGACCGAGTTTGCGATGAAAGCCAATCTGGCGCAACGCGAACCGGAGATGCTGAAAAAATGGAACGAAAATCAGCTGTACCAAAAAATTCGCGAGGTTTGCGCCGGCCGACCTAAATTTGTGCTGCATGACGGCCCTCCCTACGCCAACGGTGCGATTCACATCGGCCACGCCGTCAACAAAGTGTTGAAGGACATCATCGTCAAATCCAAAACCCTCAGCGGTTTCGATGCGCCTTATGTGCCGGGCTGGGATTGCCACGGCTTGCCGATTGAGTTGATGGTGGAAAAATCGGTCGGCAAGGCCGGCGTCAAAGTCACTCCGGCCGAATTCCGTAAAGAGTGCCGAGCCTACGCCAAGAAACAAGTCAATATCCAGAAAGAAGAATTCATCCGCCTGGGTGTCTTGGGCGATTGGGACAACCCTTACTTAACCATGGATTTTGCCTTCGAAGCCGACATCGTCCGCGCTTTGGGCAAAATCGCCGCCAACGGCCATCTTAGCAAGGGCGCCAAACCGGTGCATTGGTGTACCGATTGCGGCTCGGCGCTCGCCGAGGCGGAAGTGGAATATGAAGACAAACATTCGCCGGCCATTGATGTGCGCTTCGCCGTCGTTGATGAACACGCTTTCATGGCCAAGTGCCATCACGCCGGTGACCGCGAAGGCAAAGGCCCGCTGTCGGTGGTGATCTGGACCACCACGCCCTGGACACTGCCAGCCAACCAGGCCGTGGCTTTGAATCCGGATCTGGAATACGCGGTCGTGCAATGCGAGATCGACGGCCAAACCGAGCGCTTGGTCATCGCCGAAGCGTTGTTGAAAGACGCGGTACTCCGTTACGGTATCGGCGAGCATCACATCGTTGGCTACTGCAAAGGCGCAGCATTGGAAAATCAACTGCTGCAACACCCGTTTTACGACCGGCAAGTGCCCGTCATCTTGGGCGACCACGTCACCACCGATGCCGGTACCGGCGCGGTCCACACCGCTCCCGGCCACGGTCAGGAAGACTATGTGGTAGGGATGAAATACGGCTTGCCGGTGGACAATCCGGTCGGCAGCAACGGCGTGTTTTTGCCTAGCACCGAATTGTTCGCCGGCCTGCATGTGTTTACCGCCAACGAAAAAGTGCTGGAAGTGTTGCGCGAACGCGGCAAACTGCTGCATCACCACGCCTTGCTGCACAGCTATCCGCATTGCTGGCGCCACAAAACCCCGATCATTTTCCGCGCCACCCCGCAATGGTTCATCTCCATGGAGAAAAACGGCCTGCGCGATACCGCCTTGAATGAAGTGAAGCGGGTAGAGTGGATACCGGATTGGGGCCAGGCCCGTATCGAAGCCATGCTGAATAACCGTCCGGACTGGTGTATCTCTCGCCAGCGTACCTGGGGCGTGCCAATTGCCTTTTTCGTGCATAAAGAAACCGGCGAACTGCATCCACGTACCGGCGAATTGATCGAACAAGTGGCCAAACGCATCGAACAACAAGGCATAGACGCCTGGTTTGAACTGGACGCGGCGGAACTGATCGGCGCCGATGCCGAGCACTACCAAAAAATGACCGACACGCTGGATGTCTGGTTCGATTCCGGCGTGACCCATGCGGCGGTTTTGGAGCGCCGCGAGCAACTGCGCTTCCCGGCTGACCTGTATTTGGAAGGCTCGGATCAACATCGCGGCTGGTTCCAGTCCTCCCTGTTGGCATCGGTAGCGATGAACGATGTCGCGCCTTACAAACAAGTCTTGACCCACGGCTTTACCGTCGATGCCGAAGGCAAGAAAATGTCCAAATCCAAAGGCAACGTGGTACTGCCACAAACTGTGATGAAATCGCTGGGCGCGGACGTGTTGCGCTTGTGGGTGGCCGGCACCGATTATCGCGGCGAAATGTCGGTGTCCGACGAGATTCTGAAACGCACCTCCGACGGCTACCGCCGTTTGCGTAACACCGCGCGCTTCCTGCTCTCCAATTTGGACGGCTTCGACCCGGCCCATCACTTGGTGGCCAAGGACGATTTGCTGGCCCTAGACCGCTGGGCGGTCGATAAAGCCTGGCAATTACAGGAAGAGATCAAAGCCGCTTACAGCGCCTATCAATTCCAAAGCATTTACCAAAAAGTGCTGACTTTCTGCAGCATCGACTTGGGCGGCTTTTATCTAGACATCATCAAGGACCGACAATACACCGCCAAGGAAGATTGCCTGGCCCGCCGCTCCGCGCAAACCGCGATGTACCATGTCATTGAAGCACTGACCCGCTGGCTGGCGCCCATCACCAGTTACACCGCCGACGAAATCTGGCAAGTCATTCCCGGTCAACGCGGCGAGTCGGTGTTTCTGGAAACCTGGTACGAAGGCCTGTTTCCGCTGGACGCCAACGCTACGATCAGTCGCGATACTTGGGACAAAGTCATGGCGGTGCGCACCGTGGTCTCCAAAGAACTGGAGCAGTTGCGTGGCAAAGGCGCCATCGGTGCCTCTTTAAATGCGGAAGTGGAATTGTATTGCGACGAGACTTATGGCGCGGAGCTAAACAAACTGGCGAGCGAGCTGCATTTTGTCTTTATCACCTCCAACGCCGGCGTCGCCGACATGCAATTCTGCCCGGACGATGCGGTAACGACCGAACTGGACGGCGTGAAACTGAAAGTAACGGTGTCCGAGCATCCAAAATGCGTCCGCTGCTGGCACCAACGCTACGACATCGGCGAAAACCCCGAGCATCCGGAACTGTGCGGCCGCTGCGTGGAAAACGTCGCCGGCAATGGCGAGACCCGTCGTTATGCTTAAGTGGTTGTGGATTTCCGCAGTCACACTGGTGTTGGACCAAGCCAGTAAGCTTGCGGTGGACGGTTCGATGCAGCTATTTGAGTCGATCCCCTTGCTTCCGTATTTCAATCTGACCTACGTGCATAACACCGGTGCGGCATTCAGCTTTCTAGCCCAGGCCGGCGGCTGGCAGCGCTGGCTGTTCGCCGGCTTAGCCGTGGTGATGAGCGGCATCATTGCGGTTTGGCTGCATCGCCTGCAAAAACACGAAACCCTGATGGCGGTAGCCTTGTCTCTGGTATTGGGCGGTGCTATCGGCAATCTGATCGACCGGGTGGCTTATGGCTATGTCATCGATTTTCTGGATGTTTATTACCAAAACTGGCACTGGCCGGCGTTTAACATTGCCGATTCGGCGATTTGTGTTGGCGTGGGGTTAATGTTGTTGGAGAGTTTTGGGGTTGGGCGCAAAACCGCGGATGTTTTGGAATAGGCTTTTCGAATTACTTTTTGATCAAACGTTAGCCAAAAACTGTGAATTCTGCTTATTTCCCCTCTTTGGAAAAGACGACTGCATGGACTCAGGAGGTAGGGCAACGTCCGGAACGGTTGCCGAGGGGCTAGGGGAGATTTTCCAATCAGGTGTCGCTAGCGCGACGGCTGGTTTTTAATGTCGGGTCTCGGCCCGACAGCCGAGATACTTTCTTTTGCGTGGCCAAAAGAAAGTATCCAAAGAAAAGGCTACCCGGACGCCGCTTAATCCCTGCGCTCCTCGCTTTTGCTGAGGGTCGGCAGAAGGGGCTTCCCAGCCCCTCCGCCGACGTGCGGCATCCTTGCCGCACCCCTTCGGGCAATTCTCACCAAAAGCTCCGGTGCTCGGCGCGGCATACGGGAGAAAACCATCCCTGTTTTCGAAAATACCGGGCAACTGCAAAATGGATTGATGGCTGCGATGATCCCTGATTCTGCCGGTCTTCATATAGTTTGGTTTCCAAATGTTAGGATTACCCCCCAAAACCGATAGCTATGCAAACATACTCGCCCTTTAATAAACCAATTCGCGATTTAGAAAGTTCGGACTTGTTGAATCTCAAGCATACATTCGAGGGTTGGTACATAGAGTACAAGCGAGAAGCACCAACCTCGACAAATATTGCCAAGTCACTGTCCGCATTAGCAAATACATATGGTGGTTGGTTTTTTGTTGGTATCGACGAAGACTCTAAGGAAAATCCAGTTGCTGGAGCTTTTCCAGGAGTAGAAAGAAATGAAGTTGATGCTGTTCTACAACGCATGAGGAAGTCCGCAGCAGATCACATTAATCCAACCCCGTATTTTGAGACAAAGGTTCTGTGGGGGCCGGTCGAAAAAATTGGATTAGAAAAGGACCGTTGCGTTATTTGCACGTGGGTGCCTCAAAGCGTCACTGCTCCGCATGTCCACAAAAGCGGGGTCATTTACAGGCGTGTTTCTGATGCTTCAGAACCAAAGCCCGAAAATGATAGGTTCGTATTAGATCAACTCTGGCGACGTGCTGACGACATTAAACAGCAGCACAAAAAATGGTATGACCGTGACCCTGAGTTCTCCGACTATGAAAAGTTGAAACCTTATGTTCGAGTCATGCTTGTAGCGGACCGATGGGCTGAGCAGGGTATATGGATAGATGCCAATGAGGACGAAATAAGATCCGTTTTAGCGACTCTCGACGGAGCAAGCACTATCCCGTTCGACACTGTTCATACCTCTGCTGAAGGGTTCATTGGACGACAACTAAATGGAAATGACCCGAATAATCTTTCTCTTACGTGGAGGCTAGGCCTTGATCTTGTAAGCGATATTATTATCCCGCTACCTCTGTATGAAGTTGAGACAATACAAAGCTTGAAAACTGAATTGGATGGTTACGATTACACCGACCGCTTCATAGGTATCTTGAATAAATATGCCGCTAAAAAGTACCGAATTGTTGACCTAAACTATCTCTTTAACGTGTTGAGAGGAGTAGCGGAGATTCAGGAACGTCTTTGCAAAATCGCAAAATGGACAGATGCCTATTACGTCAAAGTAAAAATACTCAACGCTTGGAGGACAGTTCCGTTCTTGGATATTTTGCCTGTAGTTGAGCGCTTTGAAAAAAACGGCCCTCCGATGTGTCTTGATTCAGTTATATCTCTACCACAAGGTTCTCAACCTGAAAGTTATACGGAGGTGTCGAGATTCCGAGATATTGAAATCGATGAGAGTGAGAGAGCCAAGGCTAGGGTGTTGTTGCAAGCATTTACAATGTTCTCAAATTTGGCATTGAGCTTAGGTATTCCGCGATGGATTCCATGCGAAGAGGGTGTGGAAGTATCTCCATTTCATCAAGAGCTGGAGAAGGCTGGATTGCGAGCCATTGAAGTACAGCGTCGTCGGAATGAGCGTGGTTCTAGCGCGGTAGCGTGGTTCTAGCGCGGTAGATACTGTTATCCAAGTCAAGCCAAATGAATAGCCGAATCGAAGGGTTTGGCGGATTTTAAGACGCCGAACGCCACATGAATCAATTTTCGCATCATGGCGCCGATAATGAGTTTATTGGGCTTACCGGCGCAGGCTAATCGGTTCCTGAATTGTTTCCCCCAGGCGGTTTTATACAATGTGACCATGGCTGGCATATACATGGCTTTTCGCAAGAACGAGTGGCCTATTTTGGAGAGTCTGGGTTTGCCCTTAATACTACTACCCGATTCGTATTGCCTAGGATCGAGTCCGGCAAAGGCTGCGGCTTGTCGGCTATTGGCGAAGCGCGAGGTATCGGCGTAGAACGCTAGGATAATAGCGCTGGTGCGCTCGCCAATGCCGGGGATGCTGTCGAGTAATTCGCGCTGTTGCTTGAGATCGGGATGGCGATCAATGTGATCATTGATGGCGTCGATCAATTGTTGGATAGCGGTATCCAGCCAATTCAGATGCTGCTGAATGTCCTCGCGCACCGCTTCGCGAGCCACCTGCAAACGGTTGCTTTCTTGGGTGCGCATGGTTTGCAGGGCGTCCAGGCGCAGCACTAGTGCGCGTAACGTGACTTCCGCCTCGCAACGGGGTTGCCAAGCGGATGGTTTGCGTTCGGCGCAGAAATCGGCAATGAGTTTAGCATCGACCGTATCGGTCTTGCTGCGGGTGAGCCGTGAAGCGCCATAAGCTTTGATTTGTGCCGGATTGACGACGCTGACAGTTAAGCCGTTGGTTGCCAGATGCTGAGCAACGTCTTCCCAATAAATGCCGGTCGCTTCCATGCAGACCTGCACGGATTCAGCTTTTTGGGCGTTTAGCCACGTCAACAAAGCTGTAAAGCCTTCAAGCGAATTGGGAACCACTTTGGCGCGAAACTTACCGTTGGACAAGCGTAATGAGCAATCCAGCTTGGCTTTTGAAACATCGATACCGAGATAAAAATGGGACATTGAAAACCTCAAATGATCTACCTTGTGAATGCAGGCTGCCGGAATCCGGGCCGAAGAGACTGTCCGATCGTTGATCGAGGGTGGGTCACTGCTGCAGGGGTCTACGTCTCGGGCTTCAATAGTCCAAGGTCCGATACGGCATCCAGTGACCCAAACCTGAGGTGCCCCTCAGGCATGTTTTGCGAGATTTCATTATCTCCTGAAAAACACGGGTGGATAATACAAGGTCCGATTAGCGCAGCGTAATCGGACGTATGTTGAATAAAAACTTTAGGAATATGCGCTCCCGCAAATAAGGCAAACAATAATCGAAAGTCCCCTTCATTCCTCCGAATACGCTTTGCTATTCGGAGCTTGTATTATCCAAGCGTGCTTTTCAAAGAATAGTAATTCGTGAAAACACACCTGAGGGGCACCTCAGGTTTGGGTCGCTGGATGCCGTATCGGAGCTTGGATTTCGAAATCCCCGGCGTAGATCTTTGCAGCAGCGACCCACCCTCGATCAACGATCGGACAGTCTCTTCGGCCCGGTTTCCGGCAGCCTGCATTCACAAGGTAGATCATTTGAGGTTTTCATGTCCCATTTTTATCTCGGTATCGATGTTGCTAAAGCCAAGTTGGATTGCGCATTGCGTCTGCACAGCGGTAAGTTTCGCGCCAGCTTCGCGTCGCTGTCGCCCGACCAGCGCCGCAATATTCTGAAGATGGGCGATAAAACCGAAGCGTTCTGTCGGCAGACCATGCTGTTGGCAGGACAAAACGCTCAAGCGATTCCGCCCAATTTGAACATGGCAGAGGCGCAAGCGGACATGACCAGCCTTGACCAACTGCGGCCCAGGTTACATCGGCTGCGGGATTTGCAGGCGCGCGGGGACGATACCGATATGGCGCTGGGCAGCGATATTTACAGCTTCTGCCTGGATGCCTACGCCTCGCTGAAAATTGCCGGCAAGGGCGCCGCGGTGGAAACGTTGCGGCAAGCGATGGCGGTGCGCTTCAATCGCGGTGCCAAGAGCAAAGTCGAGTCAGCCGCCGGCTAAGCTTTTCGCTGGAATTGACAGCTGGCCGTGGGGGACGGCCAGCCGTCATACTAGGCCGCTTAGCTTCAACGCTACCGTTGCCAGGCTGTTCGCTCCACCCCAATACCTTTTATCTTTAAGTGCCGAGCGTTGCGGTAGAGCGGCGAGCCAAAAAGCCGGTCGTGCAAGGCAAATAGCTTCAAGCGCAAGCCAAGATAAGCGTGTTCGCCAGGTAAAAAGCGATTCGGGCAAGCCACATTGGTGCAACCCCAAATCTCGACGACCTTGCGCGCAGGCCAACAAGCCGTTCGTACACGGCAAATAGCGTCAATCGCAAACCGGACTAAGCAAACGCGCAGGCAGAAACGGTGTTCGCCAATAGCAAATTACCTTAGCCGCAAGCCACGAAACGCTTGCGCGCAGGGTAAAAAGCTAATCGGGTAAGCCAAATCGATTGAAATTCTAGCCTCCAGTACTTGCGCGTTGGCCACCGAGCCATTTGCACACGGCAAATCGCTGCAGCCAATAGCTGTCCGACCGTTAGCTGCAGGGCTTTCGGTGTCGCCCCAATTTCAAAACAGTGTGTGCGCAAGGTGTTAGGGGCGTAAAGCCTTCAACAGAACGGTCACCTGATTGTTGGATTGATGATGCTGCGAAAGCTAACGCAGTCTGGCAAGCCGTGGCATTCTTGTTGTCGCCCATCGCTCTTTGTAGATGAGACTACAAATATTGGAGATGTCACCATGTTTAAGGCAGTCTGTTTTCCACACCTATCTGCCTAATCGTGCATAGGGACGGGGGCTCGCAATTTTCAAGAACTCGTTTATAGTGCCGTGTCATCGCCGATATAACCGGGTAATGCGAGTTTTATGGCATCAACTTTAGCTACGACCGCGCCCCTGGCCCACTAGCATATTGACAGAGTAGGTAAAACTGACATGAGCCGTATCCTGTTCGCCTGGGAATTGGGCGGTAACCTTGGGCATATTACCCGCCAATTGCCGATAGCCCGGCAACTGCGGCGAATGGGACACCAAGTCTTCTTTGTGGTGCGGGACACCGCCGCGGCGGCCCAACTACTCACGCCCGAGGGATTTGCTTACGCCCAAGCCCCCGTCAATGTCGACAAGAAGCGGCTTCCCCACCCGGTCAACTACGCCGAAATCCTGATTGCGTCGGGCTATGCCGACCCGGCGGTTTTGTTGGGCTTGGTGCAGGGCTGGATTAGTTTAATCCGGTTGTTCAAGGCAGATATCATAGTTGTAGACCACGCGCCCACTGCCCTCGTTGCCGCCCGCCTGACCGGTTTGCCCGCCATCACCATCGGCACCGGTTTTGAAATACCGCCCGGTCATTTGCCACTGCCGTCCATCCGTCCGTGGGAATTCATCCCAACGGATCGGTTGCTACGAGCCGAACAATACGTCCTGGAGCGGCTGAATGCCCTTGCAACCCCATTACATGGCGGTACTCTCGAACGCATCACCGATTTATTCCAAGGCGCTCGCAAAGTATTGGCAACCTTCGCCGAATTGGACCATTACGGCATACGCGAGGGCGAAAATTACGTTGGCCCAATATATACAGGTAGCACAGGCCACGCCATCACTTGGCACCTAATCGACAAACCCCACGTTTTCGCCTATTTGCGGCCTGACGCGCCTGGTTTTGAAAACCTGCTTGAAGCCCTATCAAAACTTTCGGCGGAAATCATTGTGGTTGCGCCTGGGACCAAACCCGCTCACATTCAGGCATTTGCCAAGCCAAACTTGCGCATCCTCACACAACCCGTCCAAACCGAACAACTTTTTAAAATGACAGACTGCGCCGTGACCACCGGTGGTGCGGGCACCGTGAGTCAATGCCTATTGGCAGGCATCCCGTTGTTGCTTTTGCCGCAAAATGTCGAGCAGTTTCTGATGGGCCTGCGCGTCGAGGCGTTGGGCGCCGGCATAGCGGTAAGGAACAACCGTCAGGAACACGATTTCGCTTGGCTATTGGAAGACGTATTAAATAAATCGCGTTACCGGCAATCCGCACAAGCGTTTGCCCAACAATACGCCGGCTATGAGCCCGGCTGCACCATAGATAAAGTCATTCAGTTGATCGACAACACCTTAAAAACGTCGGCGTGCAGTGACATGAATGCTAGCTAAGGCAGTGCAACTCAACTTGCAGATAAGCGTCGATATGGATTTCTTGTCGAAATAACGGGTGATCTCCGGCTGTTTTTCAAGCAAAAGCTCATTGGCTGCTGAATTTATAGGCTAGATATTTTTACCCACAGCCGCCCCCTTTTCTGCTAAAAATCGGCGCAATGTTGGTTTACCCAACTTTTTAGAAGCAACGGGTCAGGAATCGCATTCAGCCTGTTTCGACATCTAACCTAATCCGATTGCCATATGCCGCGCATTTAATGTTCGGCGTTGAGGGATTCGTCTCGGTAAAGCGCCTTTTAGTGGATTCCACACACCTATCGTTTTGAGATGCGACTCATATCCCTAGCCGAACACGCCAAATAAAAAAGCAAAACCAATCACACAAGAGCGGTTCGCTAGGCCAAAAACCGAGACTTAGCTCAAAGATAATTTAAATAAATGGCTGCCGATTGGACTTTTGGACAGGCGTAGCCTAAAAAGCTTTCCGTGATAATGCGCTAACGCGGATTGTTATCGGCTACATCAGTCGGATGCAATAAAACGCAACAGCCACTCACTTACAGCCTCTAACTACATTTTATGGAACCGATTATTAATAGGGGACGTTCTTACCATATGTATACCAACAACCTTTTGTACGATAAATCGATTTGATGCCTTCAGGTCTTTTAGGAAACGGTAACCATTTTGACGATCACGGGAATAACTGAGATTGATATGAATTTGAATAGTTTGAAAATACGGCGCAATGCCCGCTGGTTATTGCGCCTTACGGCCTTGGTAATAGGACTATTTATTTATCAGAAAATATCAGCAAATGATGAACCTATACCTGTTTTTGAGCTAACAGAATCATTTATGGGACAACCTTATTACGTCATCAAAATTTATCGTGATGGTAAAGTCTATTACCATGGTGATATGGTCTTAGCACGAGGTAAATCAACCCAATCGGTTGGTGTTATCGGTGACCGTTATGCCGAATTAACACAAACGCAGCAAAATGAATTAATCGTATACTTTTTATCGATGCCCTTCGAGCTTTCTAAAAAATATGAAATGAAAAGAGGTAATGAAATTACTGGGCACAGAATAAATTACAAAGATTTTTACATGAGCATCTACATGAATGACCCTGTGTTTTACGCCGTATTAACAAAAAGATTAGATAAATTGATCAATATCCGACAGTGGGTATGCTTTCCGAAAGATCATCCAGAATACAAGACTTGTTTACTTCGCGATGATGCCCCAGATACTATCGAATCTTTTTTCAAGTAACTCATTTTAATTTTTACAATTTTCATCTGGATCAAACACATGGCTGATGTTAACGAAGATCAAATAAAAGCTGCACTTATTAGAAGCAACGGCTGGAATGGCGGCGGAAAATTGAATACCCCTCTAAAACTGACTTATAGTTTTGGCGAAAAGAAGATTCCCTATTGGAATGGACTTGATTATGCAATTGGTGAAGTTGTGCCTGGTACATTTGGTAGCCTATCACCGGGTCAAAAAGCTACTTTTGAAACTGCAGTTAAGCTATGGATGAATGTGGCAAACATTAATCTAATACCAACAAAACCTGACACCGCGTATACCGTTACCAACGGATCAACTACATTATCGTTTGGCGATATAGTCGTCGTAGGCGGCGAGCTAAAAGACAATATTTTAGGTTCTACTATATCAGCAACAAGTACTCGATCTGCTGATTCCGCTGGAGATATTGTTATTGGCAATACCGGGTCGGCAATTTACAAAAACAATCTCCTTCAGCCCGGCCAAACTGGTTTCAATACGATTCTCCATGAATTGGGCCATGCATTAGGTTTGAATCATCCTGTAGATTACGACGCATTAGATAAGGGCTTACCTTCGTCACTGCCTTTTCTGCCATCTGATCCGGGCCAACGCTACACCGTTATGTCATACAAACCAGTGACGGGAATATCGGGCTTTTTGGAATGGTGGGCTTCTAAACCCATGCTCTACGATATATTAGCGATACAAACCTTGTATGGTGTAAATACAACTGAGCCAAAACTTGATAATACCGGGGACAAAGCTTACAAATTCAAAACCGGTGCGGATGCCATCCAAGCAATATGGGATAGTGGTGGCACTGATACCATTGATGCCCATGAGCAAACCGACTCTGTCACAATCGATCTGCGACCCGGACATTTTAGTTTTGTTGGCACTGACGAAGGCAGCAGTCAACAGCAAATAGCTATTGCCTACCAAGTTGCAGGCCAAGAAAACAACTGGATCGAAAACGCTATCGGCGGTTCCAAAGACGACCATTTGATCGGCAATGCTGGCGACAACCGGCTTGAGGGCGGCGCCGGTGCCGATACATTAATCGGCGGCGACGGGATCGATACCTACGTAATTGAAGGCGACGACATTATCGTTGACAGCGGTCTAAACAGGATTATTTACCAGGGAAAACTTATTTCCGGTTTGTTTGTCGGTAACGGTAGTGGAACAACCTTTACTTCTCTTGACGGCGAGATTATACAGTTCCATTCACCCGGCCATCTGACGCTAAGTGCCGAAGATAGCATAACCTTTCTAAACCAAACTAGCGCTAGTGCATTTGCAGATAACGACTTCGGCTTTCATCTGCAAGAAACAGCAATCAATATTTCGGGTAGTCTTATTCCCCACGGTGACATCAAACCCCTCGACCAAGACCCCAACACCGACGGTATCCAGATTGGCACGGACGCCTTGGGCAACGTCATCGTCGGTACAGAAGCCGATCCGGGCCATGAAGATACTCTCTACGACGACATCGGCAACGACCGGTTGGAAGGCTATGCCGGCAGCGATATTCTGCTGGCGAATCGCGGTGGCGACAATCTGCTTTACGCCGACCAACAACAAGACTTTCAAGCTCTCTATAGCCAAGGCCAAACCACAACGGGAACTGGACAACGCGGCGACTTGTTGAGTAGCGGTGCAGGTAGCGATCAACTCTACGGCAGCAATGGCCGAGACGCCCTGGCCGGTGGCGATGGTGCGGATATTTTGCTCGGTGGCGGCGACGACGATTTGCTCTACGGCGATGGCGGCTTCGTCGGGGTCGGCAGCGGATGGAGTGTCAATGCCAGTGTACAACTTAGCGGAGCCAACTATCAGGCCTCAACCCTGGGCGGCAATGACATTCTTTACGGCGGTACCGGTAACGATATCCTGAACGGCGGCCAAGGTAGCGACGTGCTGGATGGCGGTGCCGGGCGCGATATTTTGCAAGGCGGCGACGGCAACGACGTTCTCTACTCTGACGAACAAAACAGCGAGGCCGCCAATGGGACGGATCAGGCCAATCTGAGCGGCGACTTTTTGTCGGGCGGTCTTGGCGACGACATGTTGATCGGTGTCACCCTATCCAATGCCTCCACGGGGGAATCCGGCGGCAACGACTTGATGCTGGGTGGCGATGGGCAGGACTGGGTCGATGGCGGCGGCGGTGACGACACCCTTTACGGTGATGCCAGCGGCTACGCCAACAGCAATTGGGCGGTGATACGCGAATTGACCACGGTCGGTACTACCACGACCGCAAGCGTGCAATTCTCGAATGCGGATGCGACAGACCTAGGGATTGGTTCTGCTGACACTATTTACGGTGGCGCTGGTAAAGACTGGATTTTTAGCAATCAGGGCGATGATGTTGTCGATGCGGGGATAGACGATGACGTGGTGTTTGGCGGATTGGGTCAGGACACTATTTTCGGTCGGGACGGCAATGATTTGCTCTTGGGCAACCATGGTATCAGCAGCCAACTCGGCGATGGTTCAGACTACCTTGATGGGGGTGACGGCGATGATAGGTTATGGGGAGACGGCGGCGATGATGTGCTGCTGGGAGGCTCTGGAAATGATGGGCTGCAAGGGGATGGCAATGGAACCATTAGCCAAGAACAAGGCGACGATTTGCTGGACGGCGGTGCAGGCAATGACCAGCTCTACGGCGACGGTGGCAACGATACTCTGATCGGTGGAACCGGAAATGACGATCTCTACGGCGGCTCGGGTTTTGATACCTACATCATCAATGCCGGCGACGGTATCGACCACATCATCGATAGCGATTCCGAGAAAAACAGCAAGATCATCTTCGGTAATGGCGTGAAGTCGAGCGATGTTAAATTGCGTTTGGGTTCGCTGATGCTCGATCTGGGCAACGGCAACGCCGTGCACATCGAAAACTTTGACCAGACCGACGTGTTCAACACCTCATCGGTCAGTAGTTTTGAGTTCGCCGACGGTACCACGCTCAGCATAGACCAACTCCTAGCGCGCGGCTTCGACCTGGACGGTACCGATCAGAACGATACCGTTCTCGGTACCAATACCACCGACCGCATCAACGGGTTGGACGGCAATGACCAGTTGGTTGGCGGCGCCGGCAACGACACCCTTTTGGGTGGCGTCGGCGCGGATTATTTGCAGGGTGACGATGGGGATGATTACCTTGACGGCGGGGATGGCGATGACCTTAGCACCCAAAATGGTAACGCACTGTTTGACGGCGGTCTTTCGGGTGGGGCCGGTGATGATACGATGTATGGTCGTGCGGGGAAAGATGAACTGGTGGGTGGAGACGGCCAAGACCTGCTCGACGGCGGCACGGAAGACGATCTGCTGTTTGGCGAAGCCGGCAATGATCGACTATTAGGTGGGGATGGTGACGATAAACTGAGCGGCGGAGAAGGCAACGACACGCTCACCGGCGGCGCAGGTGCGGATTTCTTCAATGGTGGCGCCGGTGACGACACCTACCTGGATCTCACTGCGGAAGACGTAATTTTTGACAACCAAGGCAGCGACACTATCGAATTGTTAGGTGTCAATGGGCTGGCTGGAACTGGCGCCCTTAGCAAAACCGGCAATTCAAGCGTGGCCGTCACGTTGGATAACGGCGACACACTAAACCTGATCAATGCATTTTATGGCACCCATTACAACCTAAAATTTGCCAATAGTTCGATCATCGACCTTGAGGCCATGATCGGCAACACCCTCACTACTGCCGTTTCCCTGGGGCTGGACGACAACGGCGGGCGCTTGTACGGTGGTGCCGGGGCGGATAACTTATACGGCGGTGCGGGCAATGACGCACTTAGCGGTGCCTTGGGTGCTGACAAACTCTATGGCTATGCGGGCAACGACACCCTGAACGGCGGAGCCGGTAACGACATCCTGGATGCCGGCGCCGGTGACGATACTCTGATCGGCGGTGTCGGCCAGGATTTGTTGTTGGGCGGCGCCGGGAATGACGTGTATCAACTGGATGCCAATGCCGGTCCCGATCTGATTACCGATAGCCAAGGCCAAAACCTGATCCGTTTCGGTGCCGACCTCGATCAGGCCGCGCTGACTGTTTCGGTTCTAACCATTGCCGGCCAAACCGCGCTCACCTTGAAACTAGCCGGCGTCGAACTGGCCACTATCACCCAAGGGCTGACAACTTACCGCTTTGAATTGGCCGACGGTAGCCAGATGAGCGCGGACGAATTCATGTTGAATTTTCGCACCGATGTCGTCACCCAAACCGGCAATGACAGCGACAACAATTTATTCGGCGGACGCGCCGCCGACAGTCTTTCCGGCAATGCCGGCAACGACACGCTGTGGGGCGGTGGCGGCAACGACCTGCTTTTCGGCGGCTTGGGGGCCGACGACTACCACTATCGACTGGGCGACGGCCACGACATCATTCAAGAAACCGATGGCGCCAATGCCAGCCAAAGCTCGCAAGACCGCGTCGTGTTCGGTCCCGGCATCGAGGTAAGCGACGTGGTCTTTAATCATCGAGCCAACGGTGATCTGTCGCTCAGCGTCGCCGGTCTGGCCGATGCAATCACCGTGGTCGGCTGGTACGCGGATCCGGCTCAGCGTGTGGAAAATTTTGTGTTTGCCAATGGCCAACAAATTAGCGCCGATAGTCTGCTAGGACTGCCTTTGGCGCCACAGCTTGGTGGTGCCGGCGATGATAATTTGATCGGGAGCGCGTTTCGCGACATTCTGCGAGGCGGCAACGGCAACGACCTGTTGAGCGGAAATGGCGGCAACGACGACTTGTATGGCGAGGCTGGCACCGATAGGTATGTGTTTGCTATGAACAGCGGCGCCGATCAAATATTCGAAGTGGCCGGCGAAACCTCTATCATCGAACTTAACGATTACGATTTATCGCGCTTGACCGGTACCCGCGTCGGCGACGATTTATTGCTGAGTGTCAGCGGTGCTAGTGACAGCATGACTTTGACGGGTTTTTATACGCAAAGTCACAATTGGCAAGTTAAAACACCGTCAGGTACTTCGCTTAGCGTTGCCGAGCTGCTATCCAACAATGCAGCGTATTTGGCCAGTCGTAGCGAGCTGACAGGCTTGCGGGATCATTGGCTCGCGGGTGTTCGAGATAGCGTCACTCAGGCGCAAAAAGCGGCAGGCATGGTAAGCACCGCCGGAGAGATGTCTTTTCAATTTGATATTAGCCAAACGGCGACCAGTTACACTCGGGCCAATGGTTACGGTGGGTGGGTTCCGTCGAATGGGGCTAGCTACACGTTTAATCAGCCGGTAGTGGCGATTGGTGGCGTCAGTTTTATACCTTACGCGAGCGACAACGCTAATATCACCTATGAAGTCGATTCATCCGGCTCCATTCTTAAGAACGTAGTTGTGGACTGGAGCGGGCCGGAAGTGGCGTCAAGCTCACGCCTATACTCCTCGACAACGGGACACTATCTGTACACGACGGAACAATTAGTTAATATTATTCTATCGCTAGGGGTTAGCGGTATGGAAAATCCTTATGTGTTTACCGAAACCCCGCTGTATACCGCCACCACCACGACAACCCACTATACAGGCACGGTGCGGTCTATGACGTCTGCGGATGGCACTGGTTACAGCGTAGACAATGTTCAGGCGCAAAACTTTTTCCAACTGGGCAGCTATCCGACGACGCTGTCCATGTCCGTAGCGAACTCGGCTATCATCATCGACCAAGTCACGGCAGGCGACAGCGATAACACCATTCGTTATTCGGGCGACTTAGGCATTGTGCAAGGCGGGGCCGGCAATGATGTCATTCGGGTATATGGTTATGGTGTCTCGGTTGGTAATCAGTCGTTCGCTAGCCAACTTTTCTTGGATGGTGGTGTCGGTAACGATTTGATCGTCGGTGGTTTCGGTAGCGATACCATCGTCGGCGGTAGAGGTGACGACATGCTACGCGGTGAAACGGGGGATGATCGTTACTACTTTCTGGCAGGCGATACAGGCACCGATTTAGTGTATGACGTGGGCTATGGTGGACCGGTTGACAATGATACGGTGGTATTCGGTGAAGGTATAACGCTGGCCGATCTTAGCTTCTCGTGGAGTAACGAGATGTTGCCCGGCTACACTTACGGCGGATATGACGAATCGCGCGTCCGGATGTTTCAAACCCTGGACATCACTTGGCAGCCGGGTTCTGTTGCTAGAGTTGTCATGCCCACACCGTTTGTAAATAGTAATGGAACAACCGTCGTCAGCAACGATTGGGAGCAAACCGGCATCGAGTATTTTGAATTTGCCGATGGCAGTCGCATGAGAATGTCGGAGATGCTGGCATCGGCCAATGTGCCGGTTCGGCCTGCTCTGGGCCGTCCAGGTGACAATATGGTGGCTGGTACGGTGGGCGCTGACGAGTTGCTAGGATTATCAGGGGCCGACGATTTGTATGGTGGCTTTGGCGCGGATACGCTGATTGGCAACGCTGGCGACGATTGGCTGTTTGGCGGAGCCGGTGATGATCGCCTGGAAGGTGGGATGGGTGATGACAGTTATTATTTTCTAGCGGATGAAGTCGGGACAGATTTGCTGTATGACTTGGGATATGCTGGAAACTATGGCGGAGGTTATGGCGGAAATAACGACACTGTCGTGTTCGGTGACGGTATCAGTCTATCTAACTTCAATTTTGCTTGGAACGAGGAAGCGCTGACCTCAGCAGCTGATGGCAGTACTCAGTGGTATCAAACCTTGGATATTACCTGGCAACCGAATTCTACCGTCAGAATCGTCATGCCACGCGCCGATAGAAACGACGCCGAGAAGATAGGCATTGAATACTTCAAATTTGCCGATGGCAGTCAGATGACGATGGGACAAATGTTGTTGTTGGCTGGGCCATCACCTGAGCATAGTCCTGTTATTAATAAACCGTTGATCGATCAAGTGGTCACGGAAGATATGCCTTTTTCTTACACTATTCCACAGGATGCATTTGTCGATCTCGATGCCGGAGACAGCTTGCGTTATAGCTACGATGAATGGCCAAATTGGTTAAGTTTTAATCCGGATACCCGGACTTTTAGCGGAACACCGCCTTTTAGTGGTGCTACGGATCTTTACTCACCGAGTAATTGGTGGAACGTCACAGTTACGGCCACTGATCGATTCGGTGCTTCGATCAGTAATAGTTTTATGTTGACTGCAAATCCTATTAATAAGATCACGGGAACTGAGAATGCAGATATTTTGTCGGGTACCGCATTAGCCGATGAGCTAATCGGTCTGGTCGGTTCTGACATGTTGGCGGGTGGGGCCGGCACGGATAAGCTGATCGGCGGTTTGGGTGACGATATATTAAACGGTGGAGCTGGTGATGATTTGCTCTATGGCGGTGCTTTAGAAGACAGCGCAGTGGCCACGCCGATTACTCAGTTAGTGATCAATGCCAAGGCGAGTCTGTTAAACGACGCGGTCGGCGCGCGAATGGATGTTTATATAGACGGTCTTCTTAAAACTACCTTCAGTGTCACCAATACCCAAAACTATCAGGCGTACACGGTCGATCCGGCATTGCTGGGTATTGGTGGGCACCGAATTGAGGTGGCTTTCAGCAACGATAGTGCAATTGCCGGCCAACCGGGGCAAGACCGCAATCTGTTTGTGAGCGGTATCGTTCTGAATGGCGTGGTTATCGCCTCTAGCGCTAGTGGTGTTTATTATGATATTGGCGCTGGGGCTGCGGCGCTGGATTATCAAAATTTGCTTGTCGGCCAAGTGACGATGCCCTGGAACGGAGCCTTGCGTTTTAACCTGGATGGCAATGATTGGCTGGATGGAGGCATCGGCGCGGACACACTGATAGGAGGATTAGGGAACGATTTATACATCGTGGACGATGTTGCCGATGTAATCGACGAGTATATCGATAGCGGTATTGACATGGTGCAGAGCAGCATAGACTACGACCTAAAAAACGCTGCTAATGTTGAAAACCTTATGCTGATCGGAACAGAGGCATACGATGGTGTCGGCAATGCGTTAAACAACACTCTATTTGGCAATTTGGTTGATAATTGGCTGGACGGTGGCCTTGGAAAGGATCGTATGGCCGGTGGCCAAGGCAACGACGTCTATTTGGTCGACAACATTGGCGATATCGTCGTGGAAAACAGCGGCGAGGGCATCGATACCGTGTTGTCGGAGGTGAGTTACAGCTTGTCCGCCAACGTCGAAAATCTTTCCTTGACCGGTACTGCCGTAATTAATGCCACCGGTAATACGCTGAATAATATCTTGGAAGGTAACGCCGCCAATAACACCCTGAATGGCGATGCCGGTGACGACACCCTGAAAGGTCAAGCCGGTAATGACAGCGTTAATGGTGGAGCCGGCAACGATATGCTCTACGGCGGCGATGTCATCGATGCCGTACCGGCCACGCTTGTTAACCAATTGGTGATTAACGCCAAGGCCAATTTGTTGAATGACGGCGCCGGTGTTCGGATGGACGTGTATATCGATGGCGTGCTGAAAACCACCTTCAGCGTCACCAATACCACTGCTTATCAAGATTACATCGTTGATCCCGGTTTGCTAGGCATCGGCGCGCATCTTATCGATATTGCCTTTAGCAACGACGCGGCGATTGCCTCTCCACCTCAAGATCGTAATCTGTATATCAATACCATCAGAGTCAACGGGCAGAGTATTGCAAATTCAGCCGACGGCGTTTATTACGATATTGGTGCGGGTGCTGCGGCTTTGGACGGTAAAAACCTGATCGCCGGCCAAGGGGTCATGCCGTGGAACGGCGCGCTACGTTTCAATCTGGATGGCAATGACCGATTGGACGGTGGAACCGGCGCGGATACGATGGCGGGTGGGTTAGGCAACGACATCTACATCGTTGGTGAAACCGGCGATAGCGTGATCGAAGCGGCAAACGCCGGCATTGACCTAACTCAGAGCAGCATCAGCTACGACCTGAACCAGGCGGCGAACGTGGAAAATCTGACCTTGACCGGTTCGGCCACCATCAACGCCATCGGCAATGCGCTGGACAACACCTTACTGGGCAATATAGCGGACAACCGGCTGGATGGCGGCTTGGGCATCGACCGATTGGCCGGCGGCTTAGGTAATGACACCTACGTCGTCGATAACAGCAGCGATGTGATAGCGGAAAACGCCAATAGCGGTACCGATGCGGTCGAATCTTCCGTTTCATGGACGTTGGGCGCCGAACTGGAAAACCTGACCTTGACCGGCTCAACCGCCATCAATGGCACGGGCAATGCCTTGAACAACGTGCTGAAGGGCAATAGCGCCGTCAACAGCTTATCCGGCGCGGCAGGCAATGATACCTTGGATGGTCTGGGCGGCGCGGATACGCTGACCGGCGGCACCGGTAATGATACCTACGTCCTGGGTCGGGGTTACGCTGCGGATACCGTTATTGAGAACGATGCCACAGTGGGTAACACCGACATCGCGCAATTTCTGTCCGGTATCACCGCCGACCAGCTCTGGTTCCAGCATGTCGGTAACAATCTGGAAGCGAGCGTTATTGGTACTTCCGATAAATTAGTGATGAAGGACTGGTATACCGGCACCGCCAACCACGTCGAGCAGTTCAAAACTACCGACGGTGCATTGACCCTGCTGGATAGCCAAGTGGAAAACCTGGTGTCGGCGATGGCCGCGTTCGCGCCGCCGGTTGCCGGTCAAACCACGTTGCCGACTAATTACCAGACGGCATTGGCACCGGTGATTGCGGCTAATTGGCACTAAAGGACCTTTCGAGGTACCGGCTAAAGGCCAAAGCGGCGCGAATTGGCGAGTCTGATTCGATGCGGCTTTGGTCTTGGTTTGGTGCTCCGGGTCCCTACCCATTTAATATTTTTACTCTCATTTTCCTTTCAAGCTGTTTTTGCGTGCAATGACCAATTCTTCTCCCTCTCCCGCTAGTGCTGCCCCCGCCGCTACCCTCGATACCGGCCTGGCCTGCCTGGCGATGTTGGCCCGTCTGCACGGCGTTGCCGTCGATCCCGACCAACTAGCTCACCAGTTTCGGCCTAGCGGCAAGCTATTGGGCTGTGACGATATTCTGCTGGCCGCCAAAACGCTGGGTTTGCAGGCCAAACGGGTCAAGACCTCGCTGGCCCGCTTGGACAAGACGCCGCTGCCTGCGGTGGCGATCAGTGGCGATGGAACATTTTTCGTCCTGGCCCGCGTCGATAACGGCCAAGTGTTAATTCACGACCCCGCTGCCGCTCGCCCCGAACAAATGCCGTTAGAGGCTCTCGCCGAGCGCTGGTCCGGCGCACTGATCTTATTCACCTCGCGCGCCTCGTTGGCCGCCGAGCTGGGCAAGTTCGATTTCACCTGGTTTATCCCGGCCATCGTCAAATACCGCAAGCTGTTACTGGAAGTGTTGTTGGTCAGTCTGGTCTTGCAGTTGTTTGCCCTAGTCACGCCTTTGTTCTTTCAGGTGGTGATGGACAAGGTCCTGGTGCATAGAGGTTTTACCACGCTGGACGTGATCGCCGTCGGTCTGCTGGTAGTAACCTTGTTCGAGGTGCTGCTGACCGGCTTACGCGGCTATGTGTTTGCCCACACCACCAGCCGGATTGATGTCGAGCTGGGGGCCCGGCTATTCCGGCATCTGTTGAATCTGCCGATGGCTTACTTCGAAGCCCGTCGAGTCGGTGATTCGGTGGCGCGGGTCCGCGAATTGGAAAACATTCGGGCCTTTTTGACCGGCAATGCGGTAACGGTGGTGTTGGACTTGCTGTTCTCGGTGGTGTTTCTGGCGGTGATGGCCTATTACAGCGTGGACCTGACCTTGATCGTCTTGGTGTCTTTACCGTGTTATGTCTTGCTGTCGGTATTGTACACCCCGCTATTACGGGGCCGCTTGCACGAGAAATTCAATCGCGGCGCCGAGAATCAGGCATTTTTAGTCGAGGCGATTTCCGGCATCGGTATCGTCAAGGCCATGGCGGTGGAGCCGCAACTGACCCGGCATTGGGACAAGCAATTGGCCGGTTATGTTTCGGCCGGGTTTCGTACCGCCAGCGTTGGCCTGTTCGCCAATGCCGGCGTCACCTTGATAGGCAAACTGGTTACCGTCGCCACCATGTGGCTGGGCGCCCGTCTGGTCATTGATGGCGAACTCAGCGTCGGTCAGTTGATCGCCTTTAATATGCTGGCCGGCCATGTGGCGCAACCGGTGATGCGTTTGTCGCAGCTGTGGACCGACTTTCAGCAGACCGGCATCTCCATGCAACGGCTGGGCGACATCCTCAATAGCCGTGGCGAAGCGGCCGGCAACAAGAGCAGTCTGCCGCCGATTCAAGGCAAAATCGAGTTCGACCAAGTGGTGTTCCGCTATAACCCGGACGGCTCGGAAGTGCTGAAAGGCATCAGTCTGGACATCGCCGCCGGCGAAGTGATCGGCATCGTCGGCCGCTCAGGTTCCGGCAAGAGTACCTTGACCAAGTTGCTGCAACGCCTCTATGTCCCCGAACGCGGGCGGGTGCTGGTGGACGGCATGGATTTGGCCTTGGCCGACGTCTCGTCCCTGCGCCGGCAGATCGGCGTGGTATTGCAGGAAAACGTGTTGTTCAATCGCAGCATTCGCGACAACATTGCCTTGACCGATCCCGGCGCACCCTTACCGCAAATTATTGCCGCCGCCAAACTGGCCGGCGCCCACGACTTTATCCTGGAACTGCCGGAAGCCTACGACACCATGGTCGGCGAACACGGCTCCACCCTGTCCGGCGGTCAGCGTCAGCGTATCGCGATTGCCAGAGCCCTAATCAGCAATCCGCGTATCCTGATCTTCGACGAAGCCACCAGTGCGCTGGACTACGAATCCGAGCGCATCATCCAGAACAATATGAAAGCCATCTGCCAAGGCAGAACCGTCATCATCATCGCCCACCGCTTGAGCGCGGTACGCGATGCCAACCGTATTATCGTCATGGAGCGCGGCCAGGTCGTTGAGGCCGGCAGTCATAGTGAATTGTTGACCCACGAGTTGGGCCATTACAGCCGGCTGCATCGGCTGCAGATGGGATAATACGATGTTGAAACTTCAAGCAATCTTAGAACTGTTACACCGTTACCGACAAGCCTTTCGGCACGCCTGGGCTCGTCGGGCTGAACTGGACAGCGTTCCTCGTTTGGCGCACGAAAGCGCTTTTCTGCCTGCCGCGCTGGCCTTACAGGAAACCCCGGTTTCGCCGGCACCGCGCGTGGCGATCTGGTTATTGATCGGCTTTGCGCTGTTGGCAGTGCTGTGGGCCGGTTTCGGCCGGATCGACATCGTCGCTACCGCCCAAGGCAAGATCGTCCCCAACGACAGGGTCAAGACCATACAGCCCTTGGAAACCGCCACGGTCAAAGCCATCCACGTCAACGACGGCCAATCGGTTAAGGCTGGCGATGTGCTGATCGAACTGGATGCGACCGCCGCCGATGCCGATACCGCCAGCATCGCCAACGATTTGCGCACCGCGCAACTGACGGCGGCCCGAGACGGCGCCTTTTTGCAGAGTCTGGCAGCGCTACAAACCGGTAAATCGCTCAAGCCGCAACTCCAGGCGCCGGACGCGATGCCTTCTGAGCAAGTCCAACACGAACAACGTTTGCTGGATGGCGAATGGCAGGAACTGACCAGCAAACTGGAACGGCTGGAAGCGGATAAATCCAGCCGTCAGGCGGCTTTGCGTTCGGTACAGGCCACCGTGGCTAAACTGGCGCAGTCCGCACCGATTGCCCGCCGCTTGGCCGAGGATTACCAACAATTACAAGCCAAGAAATTCGTCTCCAGCCACAACTACCTGGAACGCGAACAGGCACGCATCGAGCAAGAAGGCGAATTGGCCACGCAACGGGAAAAGCAACAGGAGCTTGGCGCCGCGATTCAGGAAGCCGCCAAACAACAAAGCGAACTGTTAGCCGCCGCCCGCCGCACCGCATTGGATAGGCTGCACGACAGCGAACAGAAAATCGAAACCTACACCCAGGCCGGCATCAAGGCCCGCCAGCGCGGCCAACTGCTGACCCTGACCGCGCCGGTGGACGGCATCGTCCAGCAACTGGCGATTCACACCGTCGGCGGCGTCGTCACCCCGGCGCAACCGCTGCTGATCGTAGTCCCGGCCGATCAAGCGATGGAAATCGAAGCCTTCGTCGAAAACAAAGACATCGGCTTTGTGAATCCCGGCCAGGAAGCCGAAATCAAAATCGAAACCTTCCCTTACACAAAATATGGCACCCTGCACGGCGAAGTGACGCATGTGTCCAGCGACGCCATCAACGACGAGAAGCGCGGTTTGATTTACTCATCCCGCGTCAAACTGCCGCGCACCACGATGCAAGTCGAAAACAAAACCGTCAACCTGACGCCGGGCATGGCGGTGACGGTGGAAGTCAAAACCGGGCAAAGACGAGTCATTGAATATTTCCTGTCTCCATTGATTGAGCATGTGGGAGAAAGTTTGCGGGAGCGATAAGTTTGAATGGTACGTTAGCATTGGCACAGCCCACTTCATCATCGGTGTCACCAGCTGTTTGGTATCTGAATATGCATCGTTGACTATGGGAGCTCCGGGGCGGTATGAAATGCAATAGTCGATTCCCATGCCGTCTAAGTGCTATTCGGATCGGTATGAAACTTTATTGCCTTCCTACAATTCCTGTGGGAGAGTAATAAAGTGCCTTCCCACAATTCCGAGGCGTTGAGGTTGGAAGTTAAGGGGGTGTCGGGCTTGCTCGGTAAACCCTTTTTTGTCGATTTGGAGCCGATTAGCTTTGTTCGGGATTGAAATAAAGGGAAGTGCGGAATCATCCGATTGCAGGCCTTTATGAGCGAGCACCATCAGGCAGTTAGTTGGTCAACAGCAGAAGTAGGCTGGGTTGAATGATAATGAAACCCAGCTTAGAAGCTGATAAGTTTACTACTCCAAAGAGCCGTTGGAATGTTAAGAATTTAAAGCATTTGCTGGGTTTTGCATTGCTCTACTCAGCCTACGCCCTGGCTTTGCCATCGGCATTTATCGGTTATGCAGACGTTGGACGCCAAATTTGGAGAAGTATGAATATTTCATTTCGGATCATTGCGGCAACCTTTGCTCTCGCATCAGTTACCGCATGCACAAAGTACAGTGGAGATAGTTTGTTGAATCTCCCCGAGCAAGCGAGCGTTTATGATCAGAGCAGCATTATTTCGAAAGCTAAAAGCGACGTGTCTGACATATTCGATAACCTTGGAATTTCCGAAGAAGCAAACAACTCGCTTCGGAACATTTCCCCAAAGAGCGTTATTCGTGACAGCGAGCCTCTCAAATTGACTCAAGTAGATAATCAGCTTGTAGTTGTAGGGGCAGATACAAATATCGCTTTCGCAACCAATTCCATCATCATTTCAACCGGTGCCGTGCATATCGCTCACAGCAGTAATAGCGTTGTTGTTTGTGGCAGTGATGTAGATATCAGTCACGACGGAAGTTTAGGTAATGGAAGCCTCGTCATATCGAAGGGTAAAGCCAAGATCAGTCATGCTGAAAACACCTTGATATATGCCATAAACGGCGTGGAAATTTCACATGCCAATAATGTTAGGGCGTATAACACAAATGAGCGTAAGACATCGTGGGGACACATCAATAACAATCTCGTGAAACTACTATTCCATGAAGAAACGAAGTCAAACCCGTCAGTCCACACGGGCGCTGTGCAATAAAGCCGCGCAGCGGCCTCATGCCCTATTATTAGGAGCCTCTTGATGACCGAGCATTTGAAGAAACGTTTTGACGAGTTGCTTTCCCAATCCGATGCAGTAACGGCCACCAAACAACGAAAGCACAGTGAGGTCTATGGTTCTTATGAACAAGTTGAGCCAGACCTCTTGCTTGGTGCGTCAAAGCACGTAATTTGCTCGCTAGCGCCTGCGGCCGAGAGTCAGAGTATTTCAAGTCCTTCGTGGAGGCTGAGAAACCAGGGCCTTTTGAGGAAAATCCCGTACGGCTTAGTCGCCTCCGGGCGGTGTTTCACGCGGCACAAGAAGACTTTGAGGGCGGCTACCTCTCGTCTGTTCGCAATTTGGTTCAGGCAGAGGTGTTCTCAACAGAACTTGAACAGGCAAATGAGCTTCTTGCCGCTGGCTATCGAATGCCGGCGGCAGTCATCTGCGGCGTTGTTTTAGAGACTAATCTGCGCGCTCTGTGTGAAGCGTGTGGTTTGGGCGTGGGGAAGCTCAACAAGATGAACGAAGATTTGGCTAAGGCTGGGCGTTATAATTCGCTTGTCCAGAAGCGAATTACCACGCTGGCTGCCATACGAAATAGTGCGGCGCATGGAAAGCTTACCGACTTTGATGACAAAGATGTACGGTCCATGATTGAGGACGTCGAAAGACTAGTAGCAGGGTGGCTCTCATGAAAATAACCATGAGCAAGTAGCCTCAATGTACAAAGAGCTTCCATCGCAAACCTGCCCGGGCAAGCGCGTAAGCAGAAACAGTGTTCGCCGATAGCAAATCGCTTTAATCGCAAACCACGATAACGTTGCGGGCCAGGTAAAAAGCGATTCGGCTAAACCAAATGGGCGCAACCCCAAACCTGAAAGCCTCGTGTGCAGGCTAATAAGCGATTCGCGCGAGGCTTGTGGCTTTGCCCTTAAGCATGTGGAGGTGGTCCGTCAAGTGTTTGTTTCGTCAGGCGGATTGTGGCTGGTCTAACGGGTTCAAATCCGGCTGGGCTTGTATCGGCAGTTTGCTGGACGTGATCAGAATAGGCTTAGGCCGCGGGTTCTAGGCGCTCCAGTAGCTGCACTATTTGCAGATTGGCCTCGCGTAATTGGCTGAAATCTGCGCTGTCGCCGCTTCTGCCGTCCAGCCGATGACGTTGGAGTTGTTCCGCCAGAATTTGTTGGCGGGCTTGCGCCCGCTCCAGTTGTTCCAGTAAACGCGCATCAATGCCGCGTTCGTGTTTGAGCCGTTCCAGCCATCTACCCAGGTGCGATTTTTTCGAGTTCAGGATAGGCCAGCGCGGACTCGTGCCGGTTGGGGGATGCAGACATTGTTCCAGACGGCGCAGCCAATACTGCTGCTGAAGTTTCAGTAATTCCAATTGGTTTTGCCAATTAGTCAGGGAAAGTCTGGCGCAATCGGTCCAGGCCTGAGGGTTGCGATAGCTGTTAACCCAAGCCAACACCGCGTCAGCCGGCATCGCTTCGGCGATGGCGGAACCTTGGGCGATGCTGCATCCCAAATCGATCAGAAAAATCCCGTGTTCTATATCTTCCACGCCTTCGGCAACTGCTTCGCGTTTGAAGGCTTTGGCCAGCGCAATCACACTTTCGACGATGGCCATGTCATCCGGGTCGTCTATCATGTTGCGGACAAAACTCTGATCGATCTTTACCGTATTGATGGTCAAATGCCGCAAATGCGCCAGCGACGAATAACCGGTGCCGAAATCGTCGAGCGCACAGGGTACGCCCAGGTCGTGATAGCATTGTTTCAGCGTCTCCCCCACCGAGATCAAATCCTCCAGTACGCTACTCTCCAGCACTTCCAATTCCAATTGCCAGGAAGGAATTTGCGGGTATTCCGTTAGTAAGGTTTCCAGGGTTTTGATGAAATCCGGCCATTGCAGATGGCGCGGGGATATGTTTACGCTCACTTGTAGATTCAGGCCGAGATCGTGCCAGACCTGCAATTGTTTAAAGGCTTGCCGTAGCACCCAGTTGCTCAGGTCAATTTCCAAGGTAGTGTTTTCCACTATGGGCAGAAATTCGGCCGGCGGCAACACGCCGCGTTGCGGATGGTGCCAGCGGATCAGCGCTTCTGCGCCGACCACTTCGCCGGTTTTGATATTGACTCTGGGCTGGTAATACATGCAAAACTGGTTATCCATCAGCGCCTGGCCGACTTCGGCCAAAGCTTGCTCCAAACGGCTGGGGCGATGATTGATGCTGCTCGATTGTCCCGGCAAATGATCGTAAATCCGATAGCGGTTGCGGCCATCCAATTTGGCCTGATACATGGCTTGGTCGGCGTGGCGCAATAGAATATCCGGATCTTCCAAATCCAGCGGATAGATGGTCACGCCGCTACTGGCGGCAATCCGCACATGGCGGTTTTCCAACTCGAACGGTTCGGCCATGGCCTGATGAATGCGGGTCAAGGCATCTTCGCATTGCTGCACCGATTGCAAATTTTCAAATAACAACGCAAATTCGTCGCCGCCCAGCCGGCAAACCGTATCGCCTTCGCGCAGCTTTAACTTGATGCGTTTGGCGACTTCTACCAATAACTGGTCGCCGGTTTCGTGGCCGAAGTTATCGTTAACCTGCTTGAATCCGTCCAAATCCAGATAACACACCGCCAACAGCGATTCGGCGCGTTTGCTGTGGGCGATAGCCTGGGCAAAGCGGTCGGCAAATAGGGCGCGATTGGGCAATTGGGTAAGCGGATCGAAATGCGCCAGCACTTCCAGCGCCTGCTGCTGTTGTTTACTCTCGGTGATGTCCGAGAACAAACCCAGATAATTGATGATATTGCCGGCGTCATCGCGCAAAGCCGAAACCGTTAACAGTTCGGCATACAAATCCCCATTTTTCCGCCGATTCCAGACTTCGCCTTGCCAATGCCCGGTCTGGTTTATGATCGCCCACATAGCTTCATAAAACTCCGGCGCTTGGCGGCCGGATTTCAAAAAGCTGGGATTTTGTCCCAATGCTTCCTCGCGGCTGTAGCCTGTTATGTCGGTGAAGGCGGCGTTGACATCGATGATACAGGCGTTGAGGTCGGTAATGATGATGCCTTCGTGGGCGTCCGAAAAGACCCGCGCCGATAGCCGTAGTTTTTCCTCGGCCGCTTTGCGTTTACTAACATCATGGACAATCCCGCGCATCCGCACCGGTTTGCCGTTACCGTCGCGCTCGACCTGGCCCACCGAGCGCATCCAGCGCTTTTCGCCGTTAGGGGTTTGGATACGGTATTCCACATCGTAATTGGCGCCGCGTTCTAGGTGCTCGCGGGTCGCTTCCAAAATTAAAGGCCTATCCTCCGGACAAACCACTTCCAGGAAATCATTCCAGGTATTGAGTGGCTTATGCGGAAAACCCAATTCAGTTGTGACGATTTCCGACCAGAACTGGCGGTTTTTCAACAAATCTGCTTCCCAAATACCGACGCCGCCATAGATTTGGCTGATCCGAAAGCGTTCTTCGCTCTCTTTTAGTGCCAGTTCGGTCTGTTTGCGCTCGGTAATATCCTGGACTAACACGACGAAACGGTCGGGGCCGGCTTTATAGCTATCGATGGCATACCAGCGGCCCAGATCGGTCACACAGTTTTCAAAATGTTGCGGCTCGCCACTGGTATCCAGCCCGTCAAAACTGGCGATCCAGGCTCCCGCGGTATTCGGCAAAACCTGCTTCACGGTTTTGCCTATCCAGTTTTCGCGGGCAATGCCGGTCATTTTTTCAAAGGCCGGGTTGATATCCAGATAGCGATAATCGACGATTTTGCCGCTGTCGTCGCGTATTACCTGATGTAGCGCAAAGCCCAGCGACATATTGGTGTAAAGCCGCGCCAGGTCGGCCTCGCTACGTTTGCGAGCCTTGATTTCCTTACGCAGCCTGAACACCCAATAGACGAAAAACAACAGGGCCAGCAGCGCAACGGTAGCGGATCGCAATAGCGCGTCCAGTTGAATGCCTTGCTCGACCTTCAAAGCCATCCAGCGGTTAATAATGGCATCGTGTTCGGCTTGGCTGATACTGGACAGAGCTTTCTCCAGTAGCGACCGCAAGTGCGGCTGAGATGTGAGTGCGGCCATCCGGGTTTCGTTGACGTAGCCAGGTTGGCCGGCAATATGCAGATTCAATAAGCCTTGTTGTTTGATGGCGTAACTGGCCGAAGCCGCATCGCCGATATAAGCATCCACCTTGCCTTCGGCCAGCAGATTCAGCGCTTCTTGTACCGAGGGGGCGGTCAGCAGTCGTATCCCTGGGTAGTCTCTGCTCAGCAATTCCTGCACAAAATACCCTTGCTCGATAGCGACCCGTCTCCCCGTCAGTAGTGGCAGGGAATCGATATAAGCACTGCTTTTGTCGCCGATGATCACCGTCGGTGTGCTGATATAAGGCTGGGTAAAGCTTAAATATTGCTCGCGATCCGGGGTTTTGGTCACCCCGGCGAGCATGTCCAGTTCGCCGCGTTTGGCCATGTCCAGCACTTCCTGCCAGGATTTGTCCATGATCAGCACGAACTTCACGCCCAATCTCTGCTCGATTAGCTTGAGGTGTTCTGCAACCATGCCTTGATGCAGGCCGGTGGCATCCAGCCATTCGTATGGCGGAAAATTCCTGTCTATGCCCACCCGAATTTCTGGATGCTCGGCCAGCCACTGCCGTTCCGCGTCGTTCAATGGCAAATCGGCGGATTGTCTGTTGCCATAGACAAACTCATTGAGTTGGCCGTCGCTTAAAGGACGCGCTAATTTCAGGTTGGCATAAATGTCGGCTACCCGGCGTAAGCGGGCAGCTTCTATCTGGCCCAGCGGGATGTAGTCCGGCATGATCAGCTTACGGGTTTCCTCGGCTTCGTAGCGCAGTTGTTCCGGACTAAGTTTGCTTGGATATTTGCGTTGGATAAGTTCGATCAGTACATCGGGGTGAGACAGCGCATATTCCCAGCCTTTCAGGCTGGCCCGGAGGAAGCGCTCGGCGCGGCCGGGATGTTGTTGTAGCTCTTTGCGGCTGGTGAAAAGCAAGTCGCCGTAAAAGTCGATACCGTAATTTTGCGGATTGATAATATTGAATTTGATGCCGGCTGTGCGAAAGCTGAATGGCATGTCGGTGATATAGCCGGACATCACATCGACTTTATCCGCGATAAAATCGGCGTTGTTAAAGGTCTCGGCAACTTTTTGATAGCGGCTTTCGTTTAGATTGGCTTCGGCGAGTAAGGCGCGAATCTGCGCATTATTCTCGCCCACCACATCGTACATGATGCGCTTGCCGGCCATTTCGTAGGGGCTGACGATGCCGGAAGCTTGTTTGCTGAACAGCGCCAGCGCATCGTGCTGAAATAGGGCGGCTAGAGCCGCTATGGGCTTGCCGTTGGCATACTGGGCAATGATGCCGGAATCGCCGATGCCGTATTCGGCTTCCCCGGATGCGACCTGTTCTACGTAGTCTTGGTCAGGATTGCGCTCGCGTATTTCTACCTGCAAACCTTCCTCGGCATAATAGCCTTGCTCGATAGCTGCGTAATAACCGGCAAATTGGAATTGGTGAAACCATTTCAATTGTAGCCCTACTGGTTCCAGCGGCTGATTTGCTGCGGGTGTGCCAGCGGTGCTGGACGTACAAAACAGTAAAAAAAATACCGAGGACAGTCCGAAAATGGTTTTTTTCATAAATGCCAGTCGTGGCCTGTTTTGAAAGTAGGGTTATTCTACAGCCAAAGGCAAACTGGCCAGGCGGATTTAGTCGGCTGTCGCGGAAGTGAACAACGATTGAAATTTATTTTTGCCGGCGTTGGATTTACGTTGCTGGGTATGTGCCAGCGCCATTTTGGCTTCGTTTTGCAACTGGGTATCGGCAAATACTTGCTGTTTGCGCAGCGGGGCCTGGACGGCCTTGTGCAAATATTCCTCAGCTTCCGCGCTGCGATCCTGTTGCAGCAAATAATCGGCGTAGAAGTAATTGGCGTCGATACCGTTAGGGTTGATTTTCAGGCTGGCTTTCAACATTTGCTCCGCAAGCTGATTATCCCCAAAAGATACCGGCCAGCCAGGCACCATGTAATACAGCGTGCCCAGCGTGACATAGGCCGCGCCATCCAGCGCATTGGGATTTTGGGCGATGGCTTCTTCCAACAGTGTCTTGGCGGTTTGCAGGCTGGACAAGGCGCTCAACGAAGATTGAAACGCCGCATTGGTGGCGATAATCGTCGCTTGCCAGATTTTCGGCTCGGCGGCATTCGGGTAGCGTTTGGTTAATTCCGCGGCTGTTTCCAGCAATTGCGGATAAGTTTGTCTTTGCCGGGTTTCGTCGCTTTGATAATAAACGCTGGCCCACTCGCTTTCCAAGCGGGCAATAGCGGTCGCCAGCTCCGATGCATGCAGCGGGCCGGCGAAAAGTATCAATAAAACAACAAAAGTAGCTTTGCTCATACACTCAATATAGAGCATTGCATTTTGGATTTCAATACGTCCTTTAAATTATTGTTTTAACAAAGTATTACCTATCGCAAAAATTCGCTAAGCGCCAGGCTTTAGAGAGGCGGCTTAGGTCTATGTTTGTAGCGCTGTAGCGACTCTGCAAATATCTTGTCCCAGTTTTGCAACAAGCGCCGCAAACCTCAGAAAACGGCAGTTTTTATCGCCTATTTGGATTGTTGCCGCTTATTTATCCCAATCCTTGAACGGATACTTGCAGAGATTATTGTTGTAATAGCGTATGTCGTCGGTAACTTCCATACCGACCCAGTCCGGCCTAACAAAGGCCTCTCCTACTGTCGACAATTCGATTTCAGCGACAATCAAACCTTGGTTATCGCCCATGAATTCGTCAATTTCCCAAACATGCCGGTCGCGATAGACAAAATGACGGATTTTTTCCACTAACGGCTTATGGCATAGCTCGTCGAGAATACTGTTGGCGTCATTCAACGGGATTTCATACTCAAATTCCTGGCGATGACTACCGATAGTGGCGCTCTTGATATTCAGCCAAGCTTGCTTGTCGGAAATACGCACACGAACCGAACTGAGCGGACTGCTGCTTAAATAGCCTTGTTTGTAGTGTACGGAATGATCGATTTCGCCGCGCCAGTCGTCGTTCGCCAGCAAAAACTTATGTTCAACCTCAAGTGCCATCGTTGTTTTCCTTTGATTAGGTAGTGTTAAGCAATAATTCTTTATTATAATGCTGGGTAATTAGGTTTGGGCGGTAAGCCCGCGCCTAATCACTGCTGCTGTTCAATCAATCTGGAGAATAAAGATGGCTTTTGAATTACCTGCATTACCGTACGCAAAAGACGCATTGGCGCCGCACATTTCCGCAGAAACGATCGAATTTCACTACGGCAAACATCACCAAACTTATGTCACCAACCTGAATAATCTGGTTCCCGGCACCGAGTTTGAAGGCTTGTCCCTGGAAGAGATCGTGAAAAAATCCTCTGGCGGCGTATTCAACAACGCAGCGCAAATCTGGAACCACACCTTTTATTGGAACAGCCTGTCTCCCAACGGCGGCGGCGAACCTACCGGTGGTTTGGCAAATGCCATTGACAGAACTTTCGGTTCTTTCGAGAAATTCAAAGAAGAATTCACCAAATGCGCGGTCACCACTTTCGGCTCAGGTTGGGCGTGGTTGGTGAAAAACGATAAGGGTGGTCTGGAACTGGTCAGCACCAGCAACGCCGGTTGCCCGTTAACTGCCGGCCAAACGCCGTTGTTGACTTGCGATGTTTGGGAACACGCTTATTACATCGATTTCCGCAATCTGCGTCCTAAATATCTGGAAGCTTTCTGGGCCTTGGTTAACTGGGAATTCGCCAGCGCCAATTACGAAGCTTAAGCCTTAGAAGGCGCGGGCCGGCGTCCTCACAGGCCCGTCCGCGCCGCTTTTGCCAGACTTATTACTCGGGCTTTTCAATACAAGACTGGCGCTAGCCGAGCTTAAAAAGCCGCAAGCCTCTACCTCGACCTCTCCACCTATCGTTTCGACAACCAAGCCATCGCTATTATCGGCAAGGCAATACCTTAGCAGTATTAGCCTATACCGAATAGCAGCGAAGTAATGTCACGGCTGTCTGGATTTTCCCGGCACGCCGAACAACAGAATCAGCCAGAATATCATGCCGCTGCAGCAGCCGATTACCGCTCTTTGCGGCAAATTGAAGGCTTGATCGGGAGAGACAAAGCCTTCGATCAAACCGGCAAAAATCAGAAATGGGGTTACCGCAAGCAGTACTTTGCCGGCACTGATGCTGGTTTCCTGAAACGCTTGCAGTCGATTGCGGGCGCCGGGCCGTATCAGGGCTTCGCCGAGTTGCAAGCCCATCGCGCCGGCGATGATGATGACGCTCAATTCGACTACACCATGGCCAATGATGAAGGCAAACAACCGCCCGTCCAGCTGGTAAGCGGCGGTAAAGGCAAAGATTCCGCCCAGCATGAAACCGTTGAAGCCGATGATGTAGAGGGTGCCGACGCCGTAGAATGCCCCTAAGCCAAAAGCGAACAGTGTCACCGTGATGTTGTTGGCGGCAATGCTAAGGGACAATACCGAGGACGGCGCGACGTTGAGCAGGCCGTCGGTCCATAATTCGCCTTTCTGAACGTGGTCTATCATCTTCGGCGAGCCCAGCAGACCGATCAAATCGGGATAGCTGCCAATCAGCCACCAGCCGGCGGCAATACCCAGCGCGAACAGCGCAAAGGCGCTGAAGATTGCGGTTTTCAATTCTCGCATCAGCCGCGGTATTTCCCAATGATATAAATCGATCAAACGCGCCAAAGGATGATTGGCGGGACGGTAGATTTCTTCGTGGGCTTTTAAGAATAGGTTTTCCAGGTAACGGGTAATCATGGCTTTGCCGTTTACCCGGCGCGACAAGGACAAATCGCTCAACAGGGCGCGATAGCCTGACAGCAGCTGGCGGGCATCACTGATTTCCTGGGCGCGGCGGCTAGCCGTCGGTTTAAGAGTGTTTTCCAGGCTTTCCCATTGGCTTTTCCGGGCATTTAACCAGTGAGACAATGCTTGAGATTGGTTGTTTAACTGCTGCATCGTCGGCTCAGGGTTCACTTAACAAGCTTTTCAGAGCCCGTTTTAAGGCCTGTTCTTGCGTCTGTTTGTCACTTGCTTCAGGAATGTCGCGGCCGATTCGGCTTAAAAATTGTGTGGCGAACAAGATCCGGCGTTCGGAGGCCAGTTCGTCCCAGCGTTTCAACAGATCCAGCAGCAGGGTCTGATCGTCGCCGCTTAAACGGGAATGCAGGGTTAACGTGGAAATTTGCTGCAAGGAATGGGTCTTGTCGACGTTGTCATACACCAGTACCAGGCCCGCCGCCAAATCGCCGATCCGCTGGTGTTTGCCGGTGAAGGCGACAGCCACCAAGCCAAGAAAATAAAAGCCGGGTAGCGAGTCGATCAGGCGAAACACATTGCGCAACAACAGCGCGCCGATGCCGGGGGTATGCCCTTGTAAATCCACCAGGCGAACCCCGGTCATGCGCTTGCCGGGCGTTCGTCCGGCCATCAGGATTTCCAGCACCGGGTGATACAAAAAATATATCAGCAGGGTCGGCAAGATTAAAACCAGGCCAGTGTAGCCGGGATGTCCCGGTTTAAACACGTTGCGCAGTTCTTCCCAGTTAAAAAACGCCACGCCGCAGATCGCTACCCAACTGATCGCCAACAACAGCCGTATATGCCAATCGATGACGAAGGCATAGGTACGTGCGCCCATTCCGGCAATTTCCAACTGGTAATCCATACCGTCTGCCGATTGTATGTGCAGATAATCCTGGAACGAACCGGGTTTATTCAGGGTGCTATTCATCATCTTATTAAAAACAGGTCAGTTGTTTATACAGATTGAAACAGGACATCCGCCATCAGGCCGCAGCGATGGTGTCGCGCTTGTTCCGGTAATAAGCCAGTATCCGCCGGTCCAGATTCTGGGCGGTGGCGCTGGTTACCGCAACCCCACTGCCCTGTAAACGCTTGCGGGTCAACTCGCGGCCGCGCAGGTATTCGAGAATGGCGAATTTCCGATAAGGGTCCTGCCAGTAGACCCCGTTTTGTTTCAGATCGTCGCCAATCGCCGGTTCATCCAGTGTGGCGACCAGGACTTGATGTTTGGTGGAAAGTAATTTCCCGGCCTGAACCAGCTGCAAAGCGGCTTCCGGCTGTTCCAGTTCGGTCAGAAAAATTACCAGACCGCGCCGTTTCAGCAGTTGCTTGACCTCCAGTGCGGCATTCAGGGCATTGGCGTTCTCGTTAAACACTGTGAGCCGGCTCAACAGCTGACGTATGGCCCGGACCGAGTTCATGCCGCCGGCCATCGGCGTTTTATCGACAGTTTGTTGGGCGTAGGCCAGACAAGCGATCCGGTCGCCTTGGTAGCTGGCAAATTCCGTCAATTTGCCGGCGACGTTGATGTAATGATGCAAGCGGTCCATGTGTTCGCTTTGCAGGCGGCTGCTCAAGCCGCAATCGATCAGCACCGCAATTTCCAGCAAATGTTCGCGCTCGAAGTGCCGCACCATGGGCTTGCCGCGCCGGGCTGTGGCCTTCCAGTCTATGCTGCGCAAGGAATCGCCGCGCCGATACTCGCTTAAATCCAAAAACTCGACGCCGCTACTGCGAGCCTGGGCACTGCCGCGGCTACCAAGCTGCTGCATGCCGGACAGGTCTACAAAGTTGTTCAGCCGGGCGGGTTCTATCCGCATGGCGATATCGTCGTCTATCCGTCGCGTCCACCAGCACAAGCCGAACGCGCCCAGCTGCTTTAAATACAAACTGCCCAAGGACGTGCCGCCCAAGCGGGTGGGCGTAATCGAAAACTGCCGGCTTTGGGTTTCATGTGCGCCCAGTAGCCAACGCTGCAGCGAGTTGTCGCCGACAATCGCGGCAGGGTAGTCGCTTTGGGTTTCGAAGCGGACCTTGGCGCCGGCCCGATTGCAGACTTGAATGCTGTAGCCGACTGACTCGCCCAGTGCCAAAGTGGCCGGAACTTGTCTATGCAACTCAATATTGTCCATCAACCTGAAGCGTTCCCAAGCCATCAGCGTTATCAGCAAGGCCGCCAGCCATCGCCAGAACCCTTGCAGCGGTTCGCCGCTCCAGATTCCGATGATGGCCAGCAGAACAATCAAGCCGGCCAGCAGCAGTGTCAAACGCGATATCGACATTATTTCGCTTCCGCACTGCGGGGAACGGCGACCTGATTTTCGATTTCCCGGTAGATTTGGATGGCGGAGTAACCTTCCAGCATGGCTTCGGAACTGAGCAGTAAACGATGCCCGACTACCAGCGGCGCGACCGCTTTGATGTCATCGGGGATCAGAAAATCGCGGCCGTCCAGAACCGCTTCCACCCGTGCGCAGCGCATCACGGCAAGTGCGCCGCGGGTGGACAGGCCCAGGCTTAAACGCGGATGGTTACGGCTGGCTTCCGCCAGCATGATGGCATATTGGTACAAACAGTCTTCAACGTGAACAGCGGCGGCTTCTTGGCGCGCTTGCTGCAGTAGCGTATCGGGCAGGGCTTGGATTTGTTGCAACGCCGTGCTGTGCCCGCCGCCCGGTTTATCGTAGTGCCTGAGCACCGCCACCTCCGCCGGCAGTTGCGGATAGTTAATGTCCAGACGCACCAAAAAGCGATCCAGTTGCGATTCCAGCAAGGGATAAACGCCCTCGAAATCGAAGGGGTTTTGAGCGGCAATCAGAAAAAAGTTTTCCGCCAGCGGATAGGTTTTTCTATCCAGCGTCACCAGTTTTTCTTCCATCGCCTGCAACAATGCCGATTGGGTCTTGGGGCCGGCGCGGTTGATTTCATCAACCAGTACCACTTCATTAAACAAGGGGCCGGGGACGAATTCGAAAATGTTAGCCTCGGTGTTGAAGATATGCAGGCCGGTAATGTCGGACGGCATCAGGTCGGCGGTACCTTGGATGCGCCCGAAACTGCCGCTCATCAATTGCGCCAGTGATTTGGCCAACAGGGTTTTCCCCAGGCCCGGCGCACCCTCCAACAGCACATGGCCGTCGGCAATCCAGGCGATGACCAAGCCGTGCAGCACCTCATCCATGCCGAATACCACCTTGCCTATTTGTTGCCGCAGGTGGAGATTCAAATTTTGCGCCGCGTTGTTGCTCATAGCGTGACTGTCCTGATGTAAGTAATAGTGTTGGATAAACGCAGTAATGAAAGACGTTGTTTGGCTAACGCCCGTTTTAATAGTGTGATCTGATCGTTGCTTACCCGGCTATGCTGTTCCAGCCAAAGCCAGACTTCCGCTTCGCTGCGCATTCCCCGCCGAGCATGAATATCCGCCAGCAGATGCTTGACCAGGGCCTCGGCCAATAAAGGCTGGTTCAGGCGGCGCGCGAAAAATTCGGCGGTAACCTTGATGAAATCCCGGGTGGATAGTTGACTGCGGGCTTGGCGCACCGGCGCCAGGCGGCTGGTGTAGCCGGCCACGTAAAGCAGCCAGAATATGCCAAAGCACCACAAGGTTTGATGTAGCCGTTGGTCTTTAAAAAAGTGCTCGGGATCGTATAGTTCGGACAAGCCGAAATGGTAATCGTCGAACAACAATCGGCCTGCCGGCGCCAGCGATTGCTTGAGTAGATTGCCGATAAACCGGGCGTTGTCTGCTTGCCCCAGCCGCTGGTTACTAAACAAATCCGGGGTCAGCAGCAACACGATCCGGCCGTCGCCAGCATTCATCCACCAGGCGGTGGTGAGATGGCTATCGCGCTCGGACAGCAAGCGCAGCGAGAGATTCTCTGGTTCGCTGCCGGTTAGCGTCCATGCGGCTTTTAACAAGTCTGCCGAGGTTTGGGTCTGTAGGCTGGTTACGCCCTGCAGCAGGGGGTGCGAGGATTGAGCAAGCAACTGGCTGTCTTGAGGGAGAGCGCCTTTGAGGCTGTTTTGTAGGGTGTTTAGGGTGCTTTGCAGGGTTTGATTCGTCTGTGTTTCCGGGGTGTTTGGCTCGTCTTGTTGATCTGCGGAATCCAGGATCCAGTCGTAGCGTGACAAAAGTTCCTTAACATCGCAAAAGCAATCCTCGGCAGCGGCCCAGCCCGGGTGTTGATACACGGCGCCTAGAACGATCAGCGTGTTGCCTTGCTCCAGCCAGTCCGCCAGCGCCGGCCACTCCGTTTCTCGGATTTCTTTGGAAGCGGGCATGCTGGCAATCAGCACATTGCCGCGCTCCGGAAGGGTTTTGTCCTTATGCAGATCGCTGTAGCGTTTGCGAAAACTGACGACATTCAGTCCTTCGCGTTGTAGCCAGGTAAAAAGCCCTTTCAGACCATCTGCTCCGCGGTCTTCGCTGGTCGGTAGCGATAGCGGCTTTTGCGCTTCAGGATGGTGCGGCGACAACAACAAAATCACCAGCCCCAATGCCGCCAGTGCGGTTAGAAGAGTAATCAAGCGTTCTTTCATGAGCGCAAATTGCCCAATAGCGCGTGCACCTCGCGCCGGTAATTGCCGACCAAGTCCGCATCTACAGGGCGATGGCCGTAAAGCAAGGGTTCGGCTTGGCGGACCAAACGGGAAAATGCCGAGTCCGCTTGTCGGGCTTGTTGTTGAAAATGACTAACGAGTTGCCGATGGGTCAGGCTGGGGTCGGCCGGAAGCAGTTGGCGCTGGATTAGTGCGTTTATCAGTTGCGTCAGCAATGCGCCGATTTGAGCTTGCGGGGTTACGGTCTTAATCGCCGGATGCGAAGCTACTGACTGCGTTTCAGCGAGCTTATCGGCGGGAGTGACGGGCTGGCGCTTGCCGGAAAATTTGCGAAAAACCCCGGCCTGATACAACTCGCTAATCACCAGCCAGGCCGATAGCGCCAGCAATAAGGCAATCGACACTTAGATGATAATCTCTGCCGCTTGTTGCGATGGCTTCAAGGCCGCGAGCCAGCGCTGCAACTGCTGGTATTGGTCTTCATGGTCCGCCGGCTTGAGGCTATTCAGCCAGTTCAGGACGGCTTGCCACCAATTCGCTTGCGAGTCGTCGGTTGGCGTGATCAAAATTTCAGCTAACAATAGCGTCAGGCCTTCCTGGCGGATGGTCCCAGAATTATTCAGGCTGTCGGCTAAAAGCGCCAGTTGCGTGGCACTAACGTCGGCAGTTAATGGTGGATCGAAACTGGTCAACAGGCCCTGGTTTGCCAATTCCTTGAACAGAGCCGGACAGTGTTTTTTAATATCTAGCTGTTGCCCGGATTGTTGCCGGGCAAGGTTCAGGCAGGCTTGTAAGCTGTTGTCTTGCGCCTGGGATGAGCCGGCTAGACACAACAGCAATAAAGCAGCAAACCGCATTATCTGCCTAGGCGAGAGGCAAGGTCGCTGCCCGATTTACGCAACTTCAAGTCGTGAAACTGCACGTAACCCAGCGCGAAAAAATAGGGCATGAAAAACACCGACAATAAATTCATCAAAATCTGCATCAAGACTTGATTGTCTGCCGGCGCCAGAAACGCCATCAAAAACCCCAGCGCAAACATCACTGCCATCCAGATGATCATCGGTACGGTAAAGATTGTCGCAGTCCGCCACCAATGTCCCCAAACTAAAGAGTGGCTGGCTCTAAGAGCTCTATAGCCGCCAAGGCCGTCGATGACGATGAAATAGAGATAAAACATCAGCGATAAGGTCAAGATCAAGCCCGGTATCAGCAGCAGGATATAGCCCACGATTATCGCAACCATATACAGGAGCGCGGCAAACAACATCGAGGGAAAGGCTCTGAATCCGGCCGTTATCGCTTCGGAAAAACTGTCTTCCCGTTTATTGGTCACATTATCCAAGCGGTAAATAAGCGCGGCATAGAGCACGAAAGACACCAAGGAGAAGACAATGACAAACGCTAATATCAGTAACAGGTTCTCAGACAATAATTCCAGCGCCGCAGTCTGTGGTGCGGCCGGATCGGGCTGCAAAGTTGCAGTCAGCAAACCCATGGCGATATACAGCACGGCAAGTATTGAAAGAATGCCCCATAGTCTGCTGAAGCAGGCCGAGTACAGTTTGATACTGGCATCCAAAATTTTCGCAATACTGGCGGGTTCAGTGGCTAATAGTCGCATGAGTAAATTCCTAAATTGAAGGTTGCGGAGCTTGGCTCCCGCTAAATGTTCGAAAACAAATTGTGATAGCCGTTAGGAAGCGAAGTATAGACAATTAGTTCTGAATTGGTCTATGCGTAAATGTCCTGAATAGCAGGCGCCGAAGCCCTAGCACAGCAGGGACTCCACTCGGTCGGTCCGCCTTGACTGATTTGATCGGTATACGCAAATCACTATGGGAATGGCCGCCGGCATCACTACGCCGACGGCTTAATGCCAGAAAGTTATGAGAGGGTATTGTGCTAAATCACCTGAGGAATAGCAGAGCGGGGACTATTTATTCCGAAAAAATGCTTCTAACGCCTTTGCCCGGTCGGCACCGACGATTTGCGCGTGCGGCCGGCTTTCGATCAGTTGTATATAAGCTTCAATGCCCGGAATATGCGTATTCACTAAGTTCTCGCCGTAGATTTTTTGGGTGGCAAAGCCCACCAATTGCAGATGCGGCCAAGCCACGATGTCTGCCGTACTGAAACGGTCGCCCAGGGCATAGGGCGATAATTTCAGCAGTTTGGCTAAGCCCTTTAATCCGGTATCGAGCTTGGCTCTGACTTCGTCCTTGGTTTCTGCCGATACGGTGTTGCCGAACAGAAACTCCCCATACAGGCGGCGCGCAATCAGTTCAACGTTCAATTCAAGATGTTGGATAAACTCCCGGCATTTGCCGCGCTCATAAGCATCGGCCGGATACAGCGGATGTTCTGGAAATGCATCTTCCAGATACTCCAGTATCGCTTGCGATTCGGATAGATAACCGTCGCTGGTTTTGATGAACGGGACTTTTCCCAGCGGCGAACGCAGTAACAACTCTTCGCTCTGGCTGGGTGGCGTAAACTCTTCGATGAATGCTATATCCTTTTCCATCAACGCAAATTTGACTTTGTTGTAATAGTTGCTGATTGCCACGCCGTACAAAGTAATCATCGAATAATCTCCAGTAGTTGAATTAAAGACTGCGCTATAACAGACCGGTCAGTCTATTGAAATAATACATACCGGTCTGTATAGTTGCAAGCTGTTTTTTCCAGGTACTTAAATTATGGCCCGTAATCTCCAAGATCACATTTTGCAAACTGCCTCTGCGTTGTTTTACAGCCAAGGCATCAAGGCCACCGGCGTCGATGCAATAGTAAAAGCCGCCGGCACCACCAAAATGAGTCTGTATAAGTACTTTCCGTCAAAAGACGATCTAGTCTTGGCGCATCTAAGCAAAAGCAGAGAGGCCATGCTGAATCGTATCCTTATCGGTATGGAACAGCGCGCCAGCGAACCCAAGCAAAAGTTGCTGGCGGTGTTTGCGGTATTCGATGAATTATCATCCAGCCCGGAGTTTCGTGGCTGCCCGTTTATCAATGCCGCTGCCGAATTTGCCGAGGCCGCCAATCCTGTTCAACGGGCCGCCGCAGAGTTTTCCGACACCTTTCAACAAGTATTGACAGATTTAGCCCGACAAGCCGGCGCACGGGATCCGGAAGCTCTGTCCCAACAATTGGCAATGCTGATTTCCGGGGCCATCGTTAGCGAACAGAGACGCCGAGAATCCGGGGCAATGCGCACCGCCGCCGCCGCGGCGAAAGTCCTGATCGAACAAAGTTTAGCCTGCGCAGAATAAACGTAACCCGGGCAGCTGGCTGTGTCGTCTAGAGCGGTAAGCCGGCAACTACCTTACAATATGGCTACCTTAGACCTCAGCGAGAGGTCTCATCATTCTTTGGATCCAACTGCTTTTGAGCTCACTACGCCAACTCGTCTCCCAAACCGCCATCTACGGTCTCAGCAGCATCGTCGGCCGTTTTTTGAATTATCTGCTGGTGCCGCTGTACACCTACACCTTCAGCGCCGGTGAATACGGCGTGGTCTCCGAGTTTTACGCCTATGCCGGATTTTTTGCGGTGTTGTTGGTGCTAGGTTTGGAGACCGGTTATTTCCGCTTTCGGCAGCGGCCGGAGTTTAGCGGCGACGAGGTTTACCGCGGCGCTTTAAGCTTTTTGCTGATCGCCAATCTCGGCTTCATCGCGGCAATCTACTATTGGCAACAGCCATTGGCCGACTGGTTGCAATATCCGCGACATCCGGAGTATTTGCTGTGGTTCGGTTGGATTCTGGCGCTGGATGCCCTGTCGGCATTGCCGTTTGCCCGATTGCGCGCCGAGAACCGGGCCTGGCGTTTTGCCGGTATCAAAATGACCGAGATATTCATCGCCATCGGCTTGAATCTGCTGTTTTTGCTGGTTTGGCCCAAGCTGAAAAGCTACTGGCCGGATAGCGCTCTGGTCGCTTATTACCAACCCGAGCTTGGTGTCGGCTATATCTTTCTGGCCAATCTGGCCGCCAGCGTATGCAAGCTGCTGCTGTTACTGCCGCAATTTCGCGCGGTGCGCTTCCAGCTAGCCCCGTGCGTGCTCAGGCCCATGCTGCGTTACTCTCTGCCCATGGTCATCATCGGCTTTGCCGGCATGGTCAACGAAATGCTGGATAGGGCGATTCTGAAAGTCTTGTTGCCCTACGATTTACCCACCAACCTGAAGATGCTGGGCATCTACGGTGCCTGCTACAAGCTGTCGATTTTGATGAGTTTGTTCGTGCAGGCCTTTCGCTACGCCGGCGAACCGTTTTTCTTTTCCTATGCCGGCCGCGCCGATGCCAAGCGGGCTTATGCGTTGGTGATGCAGTATTTCGTCATCGCCGGGGTGTTTATCTTTTTAGTGGTGACGCTGTTCATCGACCTGTTCAAGTATTTTATCGGCGAGGAGTACCGCGCCGGCCTGGACGTGGTGCCGATATTACTGATGGCTAATTTGCTGCTGGGGATTTATGTCAATCTGTCAGTCTGGTACAAACTGAGCGACCGCACCGGCCTGGGCGCCTGGGTATCGCTGGCAGGAGCAGGTCTGACGATTGTTTTGAATATCTGTTGGATACCGGTTTGGGGCTATGTCGGCTCGGCGTGGGCAACGCTGGCTTGTTATTTGTTTATGGTGGTTTGCTCTTGGGCTTTGGGCCGGTACTATTATCCGGTGAGCTATCCGCTCATGAAGATCACCGGTTATTTTGCATTGGGTCTGGCGCTATATTTTGCCAATCGCTACGTGTTGGATATTTATCAGGTGAATGTCTGGCTGGCCGGTAGCCTGGGCTTGGCTACTTACATAGGCATTGCGGCTTGGCTGGATGTCAGGCCGATATTACAAAGGCGGCGTAGCGCTTAAGCTTTCGGCAACTGTTCGACATAAACAGACCTCAACCGAGTGGCTTGCAAAATCTTGCTACGCCGCTCGGCAGCCTGCTGCAAAAACAGTTCGCGAGTCTGCGTGTCCGCGCTAGACCACAGGCGGATTTCATCCAGTGAGCGGTAACAGCCCAAGCAAATATCGTCATCGTTCAGACAACAGTTACGGACACAAGGCGATGCCGGGAAGTTTGCGGAGTTAATCATTTCATATCCAATGTTTCACTGAAAAACTGCTGAGCTTGTTCGACATCCCGGCTGATTTGCAGTTTCAATTCGCTCAGCGAGGCAAAACGGATTTCGTCGCGCAGCTTCTTTTTAAAATGCACTTCCACGTAATGCCCATAAATGTCTTGATTGAAGTTGAATAAATGCGTTTCCAAGACCACTTTAGCGCCACCGTCGAAGGTGGGGCGGGTGCCGACATTGGCGACCCCTTGATACTCGTTGCCATTCAAACCAGTCATCGTCACCGCGAATACGCCCACGACCGGCGTATTTTTCCGAAACATCCGCACATTGGCCGTCGGAAAGCCCAGTTCCCGGCCGCGCTTATCGCCGTGTGCTACCCGGCCGCAGACAGAATAATCCCGGCCCAGCATCAGCTTGGCCTGCTCCAATTGGCCTTCGCCCAGGGCATCGCGAATCAGCGTGCTGCTGACTCGCAAACCGGCCAGCTCGAAAGAATGGCTATCTTCCACCGCAAAACCATACTCCTGACCGCGATGCTGCAACAGCGCAAAATTGCCGCGCCGCGCCTTGCCAAAGTGAAAATCGTCCCCAACCACCAAATGCTTGACGCGCAAGCGCTCGACCAAAATATCGCGAATGAAATGCTCCGCATCGCAATCGGCCAGGCTGCGGTTAAAGGGTAAAACCAGTAATTCGTCGACCGGTAATTTAGCAAACTGAATGGTTTTTTCGCGCAACCGGGTCAGTCTGGATGGCGCATGGTCGCCGAGGAAATACTCCAACGGTTGAGGTTCAAAGACCATTGCCACCGTTGGCAAATTCAACCGCCGGCCATGCTCGGCCAGCTTTTCGATGACCAACTTGTGCCCAAGATGCAGACCGTCGAAGTTGCCTATGGTCAACACGCAGCCGTCACGTAACGGCTCAAGATGATTCAAACCCCTAATTAAGCGCATGATGGCTGTCTGACTAAAAAGCCTAATTCTATCAGTAACAGCCCTTGAGCGAACATGCCGGCAGTTGCCCGTGCATGGGGCGGCAGTAAATTTCGTCTTGCCGCGTCATGGTTTTCCACCGAATATAAGCCACCCTAATTCTCCGGCATACCCGACATGACAACGATAAACAGCATTTGCATCTATTGCGGCTCCAGTCCCGGCCGGCTTGATGCGTATAGCGAGGCCGCGCGGGCGCTGGCCCAAGCCCTGGTCAGCCGCAACATCCGCTTGATTTATGGCGGCGCCGGGATTGGCATCATGGGCACGGTGGCGGATCAGGTGTTAAAGCTCGGCGGCCAAGCCATTGGTGTTATTCCCAAAGCCTTGGCGCACAAGGAGGTCGCCCATCCCAATCTCACCGAATTACACGTTACCCAATCCATGCACGAGCGAAAAATGCTGATGGCCGAACTGGCGGACGGCTTTATCGCTCTACCCGGCGGCATCGGCACGCTTGAAGAATTATTCGAGATTTGGACCTGGGCGCAGCTGGGTTTTCATCAAAAGCCCTGCGGCGTATTAAATGTGGCGGGCTATTACGATGCCTTGATTAATTTCCTGGACCACGTCGCGGCGGAACAATTCGTCAAACCGCATCATCGCGACATGTTGATGGTCGAGTCCGATCCAAATTTGTTACTGGACCGCTATGTCAATTACCAGCCGCCCGCCGTAAAACAGTGGGTCAGTAAAGACGACACCTGAGCAATCGCGCCAGTCTGCGTCAGGGCTATTTTTATGCAGATTGAGAGTTTACGGTCTTGGACTATCATCGACAGTACGTAACAGGCGATTTTTAGGGTTTGATGAATATGGCTAAGGTAAACGGCAAGAAATTAAATCGCAGAGTGGCTTTTCGCATCCACGAGCAAGCCAATCTGTTCTATCGCAAGCTTGATCATGATGGACAAATGCAAGCGCCGGAAAATTTCCATGATTTACTCGGCAACAGCAATCCGCCCGATACCGTCTCGCCTCAAGCGCTACCCGATTCGCAAAGCAGGGAAAACGACACGCTCAACGTCAGTATCAGCGCCAGCGGTATCGCCTTTACTGCGCAAGAGCCGCTGCAAGCCGGCGATTATCTAATGCTGCGAATATTGCTGTTATCCAATATGACCGCAATCATGACCTGCTGTAAGGTGGTGTATTGCAAGCCCAGCAACCCTTACGAAAACGACCGTTATCCGTATTTAATCGGCGCCCAATTCGTCAATTTGACGCCTGAAGACACGGCGCTGTTAAACAAGCATATCGACAAAACCAAAACACAACAGCGGGCCGTGAACGGCCTGCTGTTAAGCCTGGTCTTATTAATTCTGGCCATGCCGGATGCAGCATTCGGGCTGCTGATGGGCTTGATCCATCATGTTCTCGAAGTGGTTTTGCATGTGGCACACTTGATGTTCGAGTATGCCGAATATAATCTGGATCATGTCATCGAACACGCATTCCATACCGATACGCATACTACCCAAGTCATCGTTTTTTACATTCTGTGTACGCTAGGCCTGGTTGGCTTGTACTTCATTTGGCGCATTATTCCCCGTCATTGTCGGCGGGCCGGCAATAGCCTGATAGCCTTCTGGTGCCGCAAAAAAGCCAGTTGTCTTTATTATTGGGGCGAGCAAAGTTTGGCCGACAAGATCAAGTTTGTCGGAATAACGCTAGCCGCTGTGGGTTGTTACGGATATTTCGCTATTTGAATCTGTGCACTGCTAAAGCTGCCAAGCCACCACACCGGCAACAGCATCTGTTTGTCTATCAACAATATTGCGCCAACAAACTCCCGGCTTTGTTGTTAAAACAACACCTTAGGCTATGGCATGTTAATTGACTGACAAAGGCTCTCTCGCCTCGGAAATAGGGATAGCCATATGCCAACTGATTTAACACAAGTTAGCGCCAACGAATTGCTCAACTTGTATAAGCGCAAAGCCGCTTCGCCGGTTGAAGTAAGCAAAGCGGTACTCAGCCACATCGACACCTTACAGCCCTACTTCAATGCTTATCGGGCAGTAGACCCGGACAATGCGCTGGCGCAAGCCAAAGCCTCCGAAGCGCGCTGGCATAAAGGCAAGCCCCAAGGCTTGCTGGACGGTGTGCCGGTTGGTTTTAAGGATTTACTAAACGTACAAGGTTTCCCCACCCGCAAAGGCAGCTTGGCGACGTCGGACAAACCGCAAACCGAAGATAGTCCTGCCGCTGCCCGGCTACGCGAATCGGGAGCGATTCTGCTCGGAAAAACCCAGACCGCCGAATTCGGTTGGAAAGGTCTTACCGAAACCAAGCTGGCCGGCGTCACACCCAATGCCTGGGATCGGCAACACGCCAGCGGCGGCAGTAGCGGCGGCGCAGCGGTAGCCGCTGCATTGGGCCTGGGACCCTTGCAAGTAGGGACCGATGGCGGCGGCTCGATTCGCCAACCCGCGGCCGTGAATGGCGTGTACGGTTTTAAACCCTCATACGGCCGCGTGGCAGGCTTTCCAGCCGCGCATAACGGCAGCTTGTTCCATATCGGCCCGCTGACCCGTACCGTCACCGATGCGGCGTTGTTATTAAATGTGATTGCCGCGCCGGATGTTCGCGACTGGAGTAGTCTCCCCAGCGACGGCCGCAACTGGACCGATAAGCTGAACAATGGCATCAAAGGCTTACGTATCGCCTACAGCCGGACGCTGGGTTATCTGACGGTCGATCCGGAAATTCAAACCTTGGTCGACAAAGCCGTATCCGAGCTCGCCAAGCTGGGGGCGATCATCGAAAACGTCGACCCCGGCTTCGAAAATCCGGCGCCCATCTTGGAGGCGCTGGCGGCGGAACGCGCCATCCGTCTGCGGCGCGACATCGGCGACGCCGGCTTGGCGCTGCTCGATCCGGCCATTCAGGCCTCCATAGCAAAAGCCGAGAAGCACACGCTGGCCGAAGTGGTGGAAGCGCATGAACGCCGCGCCGCGCTGGGAGCAGCGCTGCGCCGTTTTCACCAGCGCTACGATTTACTGGTTACGCCGGTCACGTCAAAACCGGTGCCAGCCCTGGGCACCGCGCCGGAAGCGCCGTTTTTGTCGCCGTTTAATCTAACTCAACAACCAGCAGCATCGGTGCCTATCGGCTTCGATAGTCATGGCCTGCCGGTCGCTTTGCATATCGTCGGCGCTCAATTTAATGACGCGCTGGTGCTCCGAGCTTCGCGGGCATACGAAGCCGCGCATCCCTTCGCGACCCGACCTTTCGACAGTGCCGCCGCTAAAACACCTGCATAAAACTACCGACAAACGTCATTCGCACTCAACAATCTATGAAAGTAGCACTACGCAATCTGCTTCTATTCCTCAGCCTGCTATCCAGCGATTGGGCTGTTGCCGAAAAAATCCGCATCGCCATTGGCACCCAGGACACCACCATCAACTGCGCCGCCGGCGGCCTAGTGATCCGCGAATTGCAATTGTTGGAAAAATATCTGCCGCACGACGGCAAATATCAAAACGCCGAATACGACATCCAATGGCACAACTTTACTTCCGGCGCGCCGTTGACCAACGAAATGGTGGCCGGCAAACTGGATATTGGCTCGATGGCCGATTTTCCGGGCGCGTTCAATATCGAAGCATTTCGTAAAGCCGGCAAGAAAAGTCTGTTTATCAATGTGCTATCCGGCAGCACGGCCGGCAGCGGTAACGGTGTGGTGGTGCCCAAGGATTCGCCGGTACAGTCGCTGGCTGAGTTAAAAGGCAAAACCATTTCGGTACCGTTCGCCTCCACCGCCCATGGTATGCTGCTCAGAGCCGTCGCCCAACAGGGTTGGAATCCGGACGAAGACGTCAACATCATTACCCAAGCGCCGGAAATCGCCGGTTCCGCGCTGTTGACGCATAAAGTCGATGCCCATGCCGATTTCGTGCCGTTCGCCGAGTTATTTCCGTACCGCGGTTTTGCCAGAAAAATCTACGACGGCGCGCAATCCAACACCCCCACCTTCCACGGTACGCTGGCCGATGCCGATTTTGCGGAAAAGTATCCCGAACTGATCGTGGCCTTTTTGCGCGCCGCGCTGGAAGCCAACCAATTGCTGGCGGCGGAACCGGAAAAATACAGCGAGTTGATCGCCAAACACACCGGCATCGAAGCGGAAGTGGCTTACCTATTCCACGGCCCGCTGGGCGTGCAAACCCGCGATTTCACCTGGAAGCCGGAATACCGGCAAGCTGTGAAAACCGCCTTCGAAACCTTAAAACTGCTGAAGCGTACCAGCACTGACTTGGATGTCGAACAATACATCGACGACCGTTACCTGAGGACCGCTTTCAAGCAAGCCGGGCTGGATTACGATGCCCAGCTCAAGGATTATTCACAGGCACCTATTTCCAACGGCCAAGCGATAAGCGACGCCAAGCAAGCCGCGCAGATCTGGGTTAACGACGAACCGACCGTTCGCAGCTACTCCTCCGCCGCCTCGGCTTTTACCGCGCTGAATGAATTGCATAAAGCCGGCAAAACGGCGCGCGCAGTGTATTTGCAGGATAGCGCCAGCGGCATCAAGTTGCTGGCAAACGACGCCTGGTTCGTGCTGGAGCAAAACCGCCTCAGCGCTTTCCTATCGAAGGCACAAGCGGATGCCCAAGCCAGCCAACGCGGCGGTCGGGTTTTGGATTTTGCCGGCGCGCAAACAGCCTTTGCCAACCCGTCGGCGTTAGCAACTGCGGTTCGGTAACAAAAGCGTTGAAATATCCAAGCTTTAAACGCCCGTTACTGCGCGCCGTTTCGCTTGGGGTTTGCCTGATCGCCTGGCACTTGCTGTCCACATTGCATATTGATTTGGGCGTCGTCACTTTTCAAAACGTGCCCACGCCGACCGAGGTGCTTGCAGAAGGCTGGCATTTGCTGCAGTCCAAGAAAACCCTGGCGCATTTGACGGCCAGCCTGTCGCGGGTGTTTGGCGGTTTTGTGCTGGCCGGCATCGTCGGCATTGCTTTGGGGCTGTGCGTAGGCAGTTACCACTTGGCCGCCGACCTATTGCTGCCGCCGCTGGAAATTCTGCGGCCCATTCCGGCCGTGGCCTGGATACCGTTGGCGATTTTGATGTTTCCCTCCACCGAATTGTCGATGGCCTACATCACCTTCACCGGCGCCTTGTTTCCGATCCTGCTCAACACCATCCACGGTGTCGCCGGTGTCGATGCCAGGCTGCTGGCTTCGGCGCGCAGCCTGGGCGCCAAGCAACCGGCGATATTTTACGAAGTGATATTGCCGGGCGCGGCGCCGAATATCTTCACCGGCTTATCGATAGGCATGGGCACCGCCTGGTTTTGCCTGGTCACCGCAGAAATGATCGCCGGGCAATTCGGTATCGGCTACTACACCTGGTCGGCTTACACCATTCAAAATTATGCCGGCATCGTCGTCGGCATGCTGCTGATCGGCGGTTTGGGCCTGCTCAGCAGCCAGTTAGTCAAAAGGCTCGGCCAGGCCTTGACCCCCTGGCATCGGCCCCAAGCAAAACCCTTATGAGCCACACCGAACTAGGCCGAGTCGACATCGAAAACCTGTCGATTACTTTAGGCAACGGCAAGCAAGCCTTTGCAGCGGTACAGAACGTCAGTGTCTCGATAGCCCCCGGCGAATTTATTTGTCTGTTGGGGCCGTCGGGCTGCGGCAAATCGACCATGCTGGGCGCATTGGCCGGCCACTTGCCGGCCAGTAGCGGCAGCATCCGGGTCGATGCCCGACCGATCAACGGCCCCGCTGCGGAGCGTGGCATCGTGTTTCAGCAACACACACTGTTTCCATGGAAATCGGTAATCGACAACGTGGCTTTTGGTTTGAAAATGCAAGGCATCCCGCGCGACGCCCGCCGTGAACAAGCGCGCGAGTTATTAAAACTGGTGGGACTGGCCGGTTTCGAAGAACACTATCCATCCCAATTATCCGGCGGCATGCAGCAGCGGGTCGAAATCGCCAGGGTATTAATCAATTCGCCCAAGGTAATATTGATGGACGAACCCTTCGGCGCGCTGGACGCGCAAACCCGCATCATGATGCAACAATTGCTGCTGCGGGTTTGGGAACGCTTCAACACCACCATCGTCTTCGTCACCCACGACATCGACGAGGCCTTGTTTCTGGCCGACCGAATTCTGGTGATGAGCGCCCGGCCGGGCCGGATCATCGAAGACCTTGCTTTGGATTTTCAGCGGCCGCGCGATGCGGAACTGCTTACGTCCCAGGCTTTCATGCACTTGAAGCGGCATTGTTTGCAGTTATTGCATCTGCAGGGTGTCTAGTTGCCGTTGCGGTGATTTTGGTGATGGCCGACCAACGAACAAATTAGATTTTGAATGCTCCAGTCCGGCCAAAAGCGGCCTATGGAAAATACAAAAAATCAGTTTTCCGAATGGCTGGTTGTTTATAGCGAACATTTGAGAACTGTATTGTGCTCATTTTCCAAACGCTTGAAATTCGCCAAGCAACATTGGCCTGACGGGTTCCTGATTTCACAGGCACATTCTTTGGCTTGGGTACGTTGCATGACGAAAGCTTTGATCGGTTCTGCCCGTTGAACTTTTAACGCCGATAAATACTGCTCGGCGTCTATGTCAAAGCAGTAACAAAGCGCGTCGTTCTGAATCGCTTGATAGCTGCGTAAATGTTGTTTGGGAATACTGTTGCCCGCTTTGGAGAAGTAAGCCATTGAGCATGTTTTTGCCGGACAAAAATAATAGTGGTCAATAATGAGTACCTGATTCTCAGGAAACCGTACCTGATGGTATAGCGTCGGCATGCCGATGCTTTTGCACGTGGTGCCACATTCAGGACAAATCTGTTTGGTTTTGGCGGATGTATTGGGGCAGCAGCAATCGGACATAGACTGTATCCTTGGCTTTATCGAGCAACAGGTGTGGCGAGCGAACCCGGATAACCCGCATCCGTCGTGGCTTTGATCAAAGCTGCACTATCGGTTTTCATACTATCGAAAGTGACCGCCGCCGTTTTGGTATCGTAATCGACCGTCACTGCTTGCACGCCTTCGACTTGCTGCAAAGCTTTCTTGATGGTAACGGTGCACATCGCGCAGGTCATGTTCTCTATGTTCAGCGTGACCGTTTGCTGCCGGTTTGGCTGTGTAACTGTCGTTTCAGCCTGTGCCGCTGGCATCCACAAAGTGGCCGGTAACAACAAACTTATCAGTAATAACCCGGATTTAATGGTCATATCGATTTCTCTCAAGCGATGAAAAATGGCGCCAACCAGGGAAAGGCCAGCAGGATCAAAATGAATGCGGAACCCAACCAAAACAGTAGGCGCTGTCGGCGTTGGTTGTTAGATGGGAAGCAGATTTCACCTACCGCACATCGATCAGGCGTTAGATAGAGTTTTCGATAGCCGAGTCCTATAAAAATCAGGGTCAGGATCATGAAAAATGGCCGGGCCGGCTCCAGCGCCGTCAAGGTGCTAATCCATGCGCCGCCAATACCCAACGACAACAGCAAAAAAGGCCCGACACAACAGGCCGAAGCCCCGACAGCGGCCAAAAGGGCACCGATACTCAACCATGCCGGGTTTTTGGTGGGGGTTTCAGGGTCTGAATTCATAGCATTCTCCTAAGCCAAACCATGCTCAATGTGGCTAAGGAGTCTAAACCCTGTTGTTTAGAACAGAGTCAAGTGGGTGGTGGTGTCTTACCTAAAGGCGATGCATCATCGCTAAACGCATCGAGGATAGCGCAATGAGCGGCGGGAGCGGTTTTCTGACAGTCGTTGACCAGGCCTTCCAACGCCTGGCGAAGAGCCGTTAAATCCCTGATTTGCTGATCGATTTGCTGGCATTTGTGCTCGGCGAGTTGTCGAACATCAGTACAGTGCGCCCCATCCAGCGATAACAAGGTGGCAATTTCCTTCAAGGTAAACCCGGCCTGTTGAGCGCGTTTGATAAAGCGTACTCGCTTAATCGAATCAGCTGAATAAACGCGATAACCGCCATGGGGTTTCGCTGGCTCTGTCAGTAAGCCAATGCGTTGATAGTGACGGATGGTTTCAATGGTGACTTCGGTATGTTTGGCAAGTTTGCCTATGGTTAAAGGCGACATTTCATTGAACCCAATGTTAAAGGGATTTTATTGTCCCTCAGTTTTACCACTTACCAGCTATTAACAAATAACTATGAATATTATCTTGAATGGCGGCTAATTGTCAGATGCCTGCCTATGAGGTAATTGGGGTCACATGGACAGCTTAGGGTCGACCAGAGACTTTGACGCTTTTTGAATTCACCCAAATTGAATGTCAGCTGATGTCACTTTACATGCTGTGTGTCGAGTTGCCAAACTCGACCATTGTCCTTATTTTCTCGGGCGACCGAGCTCATTTCCCGATCATTCTCCAAAATAGCTCCGACATTCTAACGGCGAACACCGGCGTTGCGGCTCTGAACCGGATCGTTCGAGAAAAAAGCTTGAATGGTTTAGTTCTGAACTGCAATTTTCAAGAAACTTTCTCGATTAATGTAGTTAAAAGCTCGGTCATTCGAGAAAATTTCTCGGTTGTTCGAGCTTGGCGCTGAATTGTTTTAGCAAATTACGCCATTGATGCAGCTCAGAGCTGCAATGCTGCGGAAATTTTCTGGAATGACGTAGAAAATATGCTGATGCCTGGCTATTTCCAGCCATAACCTTTCAATTGTCGGCAAAATCGATTCGGCGGGTGACGCTGCGCTTATCCGCCCTTGGCAGCAAGTAAGGTATCGATACGGGTCAGGGCTATGCGTGCCAGTTTCCTAACCTCCGGGTCGGGATCGGCTTCGGCGGCGGTCAGTGCCGGTATTGCGGTATCGGCGCCGATTTCGCCGAGCGCGATGGCCGCCTCCTTGCGCAGATTGCTGACCGGATGCGTTAGCGTTTCTATCAATGCCGGCAGCGCGTCTGTATGACCGATGCGGCCCAGGGCGCGGGCCGCGCGCAGGCGTACCTGCCAGTAGTCGTCGTTTAATGCGGTAATCAATTCCGGCACGGCGTCGTTGAATTTCAATTTACCCAAGGTCGTGGCGGCTTCTTCGCGCACCACCCAGGAGGTATCCCGCAAGGCTGCAAGCAGGGCCGGCAGTACAGTTTGATCGCTGGCCATGCCCAGCGCGCCGGTCGCGGCGCGTCTTACTTCGATGTCCCGGTCGCGCTCGGCCAAATCCGCCAGTTCCGGCAGGGCCTGAGCAAATTTCAACCACCCCAAAACGCCCACCGCCTCGCGCCGTACCGAGGCATCGCCATCGGCAAGCGCGGACAAAGCCAGCAATGCCGCTTCAGACAAACGCAACTCGCGTACCGCGCGTAATGCGGCGGCGCGTACGAAACCGTCGTTATGTTCCAGCCAAGGTAGTAACTGCAAACCAGCGGCGCGGGTCTTTATGCCTGATAGGCTTTGCGCCGCAGCCACTCGCACCGCATCATCGGTATCGAGCAGCAAATCGGCCAACGCGGTAATCACCGGGGCGTCTTCCCAACCGGCCAGCAGCGTCGCAGCTTCGGCGCGAATTTTCGCTTCCGGATCGCTGGTCGCTTGGATCAGCCAAGGTAATTGGCTTTCGTCTTCCGCATCCGCCAGTTCGATCAAGGCGAGTCGGCGTACCGTGGCATCAGTGCTGGTAAGCCGGGGTAAAAGCTCGGTCAGCTTGGCGTTATTAGTAAAAACATCGGTCATGGTCGGCTCGAATTGGACTTTAAGAGAGTTGGCAAGGTTACGGTGAAAATACAATGTGTAGGATGTGCTGAGGTACGAAGCGCATCTTTCGCGATTGATGCGCTTCACGTTGTTCAGCACATCCTACTTATCGTTCATTTTCCGGAGTGGTAGGTGACTTCATGATCGTTAGGCTAAAAATCGATTATTGTTTTGGAAAATCTTGGGCCTGCTTTATCAAACCCAACTCATGAAATTGTCGCCAGCGCGCTTGATAGAACTGGCGCAGTTCCGGTGTTAAAGCCAGCAGTTCGGCATTGGCCTGCTCGGCTTTGGTAAAGGTCGGATCTTCGTTCGAAGTCTGCCGGACAAACTTGGCGTCGATACGTAACTTCTCGGCAAACCATTGGCTGGCTTGTTCCGGGTTTTGCGCGGTATAAACCACTGATTCCCGCAGCGCGGCCAGATAAAGCTCGCGGGCATTAGGCTGCTTTTGCAAAAACTCGCTGCGCAAAACGGTCAGAAAAGGAAACGGCCAGCGCTGAATCGGGCGGGCGCCGAATTGTTCTTTAACCCTTGTCGCCTGCGGTTCGCGGATCACGGCCGCATCGACCTGCGCTTGGGCGATCAACGCCGGCAGCTCGGCGGGCGGCGTGTTGATCAGTTCCACGTCGGCTGGTTTCAGACCATTTTGCTGGAGCGCGAGTAGCAGGTCGGCATAGGAATCGGAGCCGAAAGATGCCGCGATTTTCTTGCCTTTCAAGTCCTGGAAGGATTTGCTATTGCTGGCTGCCGGCACCAGCAAGGAATGACTGGAGTAGCCAAGCTGGCCGACTACCACGGCTTTGTTGGGCTGTTTATCCAGGAAGGTGGCGATCGGTAACGGACTGCTCACCACCGCATCGAGTTGGCCGGCGGCCAGCGCCTCCATCATCGGCGGACCGTTCTGGAATACCTGAAATTCTGCAGCCAGCCCGTGCTTATTGGCGATACCGGCCATTTCCATTACCACCGGGTAAACGCCGTTCATGCCGGATGGATAGCCGATTCTGATCTTGATTGCATCCTGAGCTGAAGCACCCAAGGAGGCCGTGAACAGCAGCAGAGTGGAAAGAATTCGCAGCGTATAAAATGACATGATTCACGTTTTGTGTGGGTGATTAGCCTGCCAAGGCAAGACGATCCGCTCGATGCGGACCAGCGCGAAATTCATCAGCGATCCCAACACGCCGATGGTGACCATACCCACCAGCACTGCGCCGGTGTCGAGATTGATGCGATGAATTTGAATCATGTAACCCAAGCCGGACTGGGCAGCGACCAGTTCCGCAGTCACCACGGCCATCCAGGATTGGCCCAGGCCAATCTTCAAACCGGTCCAGATCTGTGGGAAAGCAGCCGGCAGGAACACCCGCAGCAATAAATCGGTTTTGCCCGCGCCCATGAAACGGGCGGCATGGATATAGTGCGGTTCGACGCCCAGGCCGCCGGCGAAAGCATTCAGAAAAATCGGAAAAAAAGCCGCCAGCGCGGTGATAAAAAAGCTGGAACCGTTCTTGATGCCAAACCATAAAATCGCCAGCGGAATCCAGGCGATGGGCGGAATCGGCCGCAGCAGCGTGACGATGGGCAGGAGCAAGCGCCGCAAGGTAGCGAAATAGGCCATGGTCAGAGCTAGCGGCACCGCCAATATCACCGCTAAAAAGAAGCCGATCAGCACCCGCTCCAGGCTGGCTAATATGTCTTTGGCCAGACTATTGTCGTCAATTAGCTGCCAGAGGCTGGCCATCACCGTGGTCAAATCCGGCAGCAATACCGGGTTAGCGACCATTTTGGCGGCCAGCAGCCAAACCAGCAGGAACAAGCCATAGCTGACCAGCGGCCAGCCCAGGGCGGCAAGCAGTCGCTTGGCTTTACGATAACCTTGGTGTAATGCGATGTTTGCTTCGATTGCCGACATGCTTAGCTCAACGGTTAAACACTTTCAGGCTTTCTTCCCTGACCGCGCGGTGGATGGTTTTGCGCAGCCGTTCGAATCCGGGCGAACTTAGGGTTTCCGGGGAGCGCGGACGCGGGAGGTCAATGGCGATGTCGGCTTTGACACCGCCCGGTTCCGTACGCATCACGATCACCCGGTCGGCGAGATAGATTGCTTCGTCGACGTCGTGCGTGATAAACACCACGCTGGTGCCGAAGCGGTCCCATATTTTCAACAGTTCTTCCTGCATCACGCTGCGGGTTTGCGCATCCAGCGCGCCGAAGGGTTCGTCCATCAACAGCAGAGTCGGCTTTGTCGCCAAGGCGCGGGCAATTGCCACGCGCTGCTGCATGCCGCCGGACAGCGCTTTGGGGTAGGCTTTGGCGAAGCGTTCCAGTCCGACCATTCGCAACAGTTCCAAGGCGATGTTTTCCGGGTCCGGCAGGCCCAGCATGCGCGGCCCGAACGCTACGTTTTGCAACGCGGTCAGCCAGGGAAACAGCGAGTGCTGTTGAAAAACCACGTTACATAACGGCGTCGGTTCCTTGACCGGCACGCCATCGATACTTACCGTGCCGGTGGTGGGCTTGAGCATGCCGGAGACGATATTCAGCAATGTCGATTTGCCGCAGCCGGACGGGCCGAGCAAGGCTGTAAAGGCGCCGGCGTGCAAGTCCAGATCGACACGGTCCAGAGCGGTATGCTCGCGTTCCGAGCCGCGAAACACCATAGACACATCGCGTAAAGCAATCCGTCCCCGGCCGCTTCGCGGCGACGAAGCGCTGTCGGCAAGCGCTGTGTTTATCGCCGGATTGGGTTGGCTTAAAGCGGAATTCAACATCGTCCGGCCTTACAATACGACTTCGCTGCTGGTATAGACGCGCTTCACGCCGAAGTGCTCTTTCCAACGCCGTTGCGCGCGGTAGCCGGCGATTTCCTCTTCCTGGGTATGGCCGTGCGGAAACTCGGCGGGTACGTCGCTATCCGACCATAGGCCAAGCCGTTTGCGTTCCAGGCGCTGATCGATCAGCCAGTCGTTGTAGCTTTCGTGCACCAGATGGCCGTCCGGCGCGCCGAGCAAGGCCGCGCGGGTGCGTTGGTCGCGTTCCAAATACAGGTTTAATTCCTTGTCGTCGATCTGAGCCGGTTCTACCTCCACTGAATAGCCGGCTTCCGTTAACTCTTGGCCGGCGATGGCGGCGAAAATGGCTTGTTCTTCCAGGCTTAATTCGCGCCGATAGCGGCCTATCCATTGGGTGCTGACCGGCTGGCCCAATGGCGCGTGATCGCGGGTTTGGCCGCGGCGCTGGGCGATGGTGCCTTGATGAAAGTCCAGCAAGGCCGGAGAAAACGCTTCGCCGAGAAACTCGCAGACCGTCCGCAATACCGGCAGCGGGTCCCGGGCCAACTGTTCGTAGCTGACATCCAGCCATTGCCCGCTGTCGAGTTTTTCCCGCCACGGTTTTACTGCGTTCTGGCAAAGCTTCCAGGTGCGTGCCGCCGCGTAAATATTGGTGGGGCCGAATGCGGAACGCAGATATTCGGCGCTGGCATCACGGCCGTCGCGGGTCAGAAACACAAATTGCGCATTTGGAAAGTCCTCCAGAATCTGCCCGACATAAAACAGGTTGTGCGGGGTCTTTTCGCCCCAGCGCGGCTTGTTTTGCAGGCGGGCATAGCGTTCGAACATCGCGGTATAGATGCCGGCGAAGCTGGGCTGCGGCGCGCTGGCTAAAATCTCGTCAACGATAGTCGCCGGATTAACCGGCATATCCCAGAACGGTGTCTTTAAACCAAACACCATTTCATCGGCCAGAGTACGTAGGTTTTGGATTTGTGACAGATCGCCGTAGCTGAACAGATAAGGCCGGAAACGCGGGTAATACCAGGCCACTTCCGGCACGGCGATGCGCGGGTGATTGCCCAGCATGGCCATCAACAGCGTGGTGCCGGAGCGCTCCGAGCCGATGATGAATAGCGGTCGTTCCTTCAATGTAATTGCCATAAGGTTTTCTCTCGATCTTTATCACTACGCCGCAAGAATCGGCAGGGTTGAATGGCTCTGTTTTGTGTTAACGCAGCAAATACGGAATTTCCACGCTGACCGCGCCGGTTGGGCAATCCTTCTCACACGGCAAGCAGTACCAACACTCGTCGAAGGTCATCTGGGCCTTGCCCGTCAGGGGATTGATCGCCAACACATCGAGCGGGCAGGCTTCCACACACACGGTGCAACCCTTGTCGGCGATGCATTTGTTCTCGTCGATAGTGACCGGCACATTGCTGCGCTGAATCGCGCTGGGGAATGAGGATTTGCTCATGGTGCAACCGCCTCCGATGTTTGGGTTGGATTGATGCGTAAACGCTGATAAGCGGTTTTTTCCTGGTCGTCGACCGGGATGACGTAAGGTTCCAACGGTCGTTTGAAACAGGCCATGTCGCCGCCGGCATTTTTGTGCAATTGCACGTGCACCAGCCAGTCAGCGTCGTTGCGCGCCGGGTAATCGACTCTGGCGTGGTAAAGCCCCCAACGGCTTTCGGTGCGATATAGAGAGGCGCGCGCCGCCATTTCCGCGCAATCGCGGATCGCGTGCACTTCCATGGCCCGCATCAATTCGTGGGGATGGTTGGCGTGCAATACCTCCAGGTCGTCGCGGATGCTGTCGAAGCGTTCCAAGCCGATTTCCATCTTGCGGGTGACTTTAGGCGGCTGCAGATAATCGTTGACCATACGCCTTAATTTGTATTCGACTTGGGCCGGCGGCAATCCGGATTCGCGTTTTAACGGTGCCCACACCCGTTGCCGTTCGGCGTCCAGTTGCGCCGAATCGACCTCCGCCTGCCCGTGTTCGTTGGCATGGCGCGCCGCCGATTCGCCGGCAAAGCCGCCATAAACAAAGGCGCCAAGCATGTAATTGTGCGGTACGCATGCCAGATCGCCGGCGGCATACAGGCCCGGCACGGTGGTGGCTGCGTGTTCGTCCACCCAGACACCGGAAGCCGAATGGCCGCTGCATAAGCCAATTTCGGAGATGTGCATTTCGACCATGCGTTCGCGGTAATTGGTGCCGCGCCCGGCATGAAAGCGGCCGCGGCTGGGACGTTCGTTGCCGTGCAAGATGGTTTCGATGGTGTCTATGGTTTCCTCAGCCAGATGATCCAATTTCAGGAATACCGGACCGTTGCCGCTTTCCAGTTCGTTATAAAACTCCTGCATCATCTGTCCGGACCAGTAATCGCATTCGATAAAACGCTGGCCTTTGCTGTTGGCGGTATAGCCGCCGAATGGGCCGGTAACATAGGCGCAGGCCGGGCCGTTGTAATCCTTGATTAATGGGTTGATCTGGAAGCATTCGATGCCGGACAGTTCCGCGCCGGCGTGATAGGCCATGCTGTAACCGTCGCCGGCGTTGGTCGGGTTTTCGTAGGTGCCGAACAAGTAACCGGAGGCCGGTAAGCCCAAACGGCCGGCGGCGCCGGTGGCCAGCACGACCGATTTGGCCTTGATCACATGAAAATCCGCCGTGCGGCAGTCGAATGCAAACGCGCCGGCAATCCGGCCGTCCGCGCCGACAATCAAGCGCGTGGCTACCAGGCGATTAGTGATTTCGACGCGGTTGCGTTTTAACTGCCGGTATAGAATCTTTTTAATATCGTGGCCTTCCGGCATCGGCAGTACGTAGGTGCCCATGTGATGCACTTTTTTTACGGCATAATCGCCGGTTTCGTCCTTTTCGAATTTCACGCCCCAGCGGTCAAGTTCTTCGATCATCGCAAAGCTGTTGCGAGCATAGGCCAGCACGGTTTTCTGATTGACGATGCCGTCGTTGGCGACGGTGATTTCCCGCACGTATTGTTCCGGCGTGGCATGACCGGGTACCACGGCGTTGTTCAGGCCGTCCATGCCCATGGAGATGGCACCACTACGTTTGACGTTGGCTTTTTCCAGCAGCAAAACCTTTAAATTCGGATTGGCTTGCTTGGCTTTGACCGCCGCCATCGGCCCGGCCGTGCCGCCGCCGATGACTAGTACGTCCACTGCGTGTTCGATGGTATTCATGGTTTATCGCTCGATGCGTGCGCGTAGTTGAAAGTTATCCGCCCGGCAATACAGGTATTCGAAATCCAGCGGCGCCCCGTCCTTGGTGTGCGTCAGCCGTTCGATACGCAAAACGGGCGAGCCGTCCGCAATTTGCAGCAAGGCCGCGAGTTCTGCATCGGCCAGCACGGCGTCTATGCTCAGATCGGCATAACCCAATGCAATGGCGTAGTCGTTTTCCAGAATCAGGAAGATGTCGCGCGTGGCGAGGTTTTCCTGCGCTAGCCGCTTGCCGAGGGGAGCGGTCACATAAGTCACATCCAAAGATACCGGCTGGCGATTCAGATGGCGGACCCGCTTTAGTTCGGTAACCGGTTCGCCTTCCGCCAGACCCAGCTTTTGCGCAACAGCCGGGCCTGCCGGCAGATGTTTGATGCCGACCACGCGGTTGTAGATTTCGTGGCCTTGCTTCGAGAAAGCTTCGGCAAACCCTTGTAGACGGGCCAAGGATTGAAATGGCTTGGGCAAGGAAACGAACATGCCTTTGCCGGCCACCTTGAACAACACACCCTCCTTTTCCAACTCGCCCAAGGCCTGGCGTACCGTGATACGGCTAACGCCGTAGCGGCTCATCAACTCGCTTTCCGACGGTAGGCGTGCGTGAGGTTTATAGACGCCGGCCACGATGCGCGTCCGCAATTCATCGCGGATGCGGGCGTATAAGGAACCGGGCGGTGTGATGTGGGCTTTGTCGGCAAGCATTTAAGTCATAACTGGTCATTACGGGTTATGACTCGTCAACGCAAATGACATGCCAGCGCTAGAGACGCATTGCTTATATGCCGCTAACCAAATGATTTTATGAAATAAGTTGTGAGTTGACGTCGAGCGGCGTAACGACTTTGGCGACTGCAAAACGTTGCCAAGTGCTGATCAGGGAACAGCGATTGCTGGTGCATTGATCGAATACAAGCAGACCATCGATATGGCTCCTAGGCTCATTCTAGGGAAAAGGTCAGCGGTACTGCTACCCAATGGAACGGGGCTATCGATGCGTCATAAGGTTCAAACTGCCATTGCGATACGGCTTTCACCGCATACTGGTTCAGCGCTTCGCGAGATGATTTTAAGACTTTGGTCCCACATGTAGTTCCGTTTGGTTTAATGCATAGTTGAATAACGACTACGTCTTTAGAACCAGGTATTTGAAATTTGCTAGGAAATTCAGGGGCCACCATTTTTAGTACTTTTAACTTCGTTCCTTGAGGTCCTCGCGCAAAACCACCGGAATTATCGACCAACCGAGCACCATTTGAGGAACAACCCAACAGCAGTATTGTCATCAGCACGATGATCCCGTTGCGCCAAAATCCGCAGGGAAATCCTGGATTTTTCTTGATCAGCATTCGATTTTTGTTGCCGTATACAGGGAGGCTGGTTTGAAAGGTAAATGTACACTCAGTCGCTAATCTCCCACCAAAGAACGGTAACGATCCGCCTGGACTTTGCCGTCCACGGCATGGCTGCCCACATCGTCAGTAATGGGCAGCATCGACGCATTCCACTCATCCCATTGTTGTTTGAGCCGGGTAAACACCTCGGGATTTTTTTCCGCCAGATTGGCGCGTTCGCGCTGATCCGCGACGACATCGAACAGAAATTCGTTGTCGGCGATTTTCAGATATTTCCAGTTACCCAAACGCACGGCGCGCTGTTTGTTGGCCTTGTAGCGCCAGAACAGAGTGCGCGGATACGGATTCTCGGCTCCTAAAATCACCGGCAGCAGGTTTTCACCGTCCGGCTTGTAGGCGGCATCCGGTGTGCCACTGGCGGCGGCCAGCAAAGTGGGCAGCCAATCCATGCTAATCGCCACTTGCTCCGTCACCTGAGCCGGTTTGATTTTTTCCGGCCAGCGCACCAGCGCCGGCACCCGGATACCGCCTTCGAGTAACTCGGTTTTTTGGCCGGAAAATGGCCAGGTCTTGGAGAAGCGCTCGCCGCCGTTATCGCTGGTGAACACCACGATGGTGTTTTGATCCAGACCGCGTTGTTCCAGGGTTTGCAAAACCCGGCCAATCGCGGCATCCAGTGTGGTCACCATCTTGGCGTAGGTTGCCAGATTGCCGCCGTCGTAATGAAATAGGCTTTTGATTTCCCGGGAAGTAGCTTCGTCTTGCGGCCCTTCCCAAGGCCAGTGCGGCGCGGTGAAATGCAGGGACAGAAAAAACGGTTTGTTGCCATCCTGTTTGCCGATGTAGTCTACGGCGCGGTTGGCAAGCAGATCGGTGTAATAACCCACCTGATGTACCGGCACTTCGCCTTCGAACAAATCTTCCCTGGCATTTTCACCGCTGCCGGCTTTGTGGGTGAAATAATCGATGGCGCCGCCGTAGTTGCCAAAAAACACATCGTAGCCGCTTTTTAACGGGCCGAATTTCGGCAACGAACCCAGATGCCATTTGCCGAACAAAGCCGTGGTGTAGCCGGTTTTCTTTAGTAACGAAGGTAGGGTTGGATGTTCCGGCGGCAGGCCGATGGTGTCCGATGCGCCGGCGATGGGTTCTTCCAAACCGCCGCGCAAACGATATTGATAGCGGCCGGTTATCAAACCAAAGCGCGTCGCCGAGCACACCGCCGAGTTGGAGTAGGCCTGAGTAAAGCGCAGCCCTTGCTGGGCAAGCCTATCGAGTTGCGGCGTTTGAAAATCGGTTTGACCGTAGACGCTCAGGTCGCCGTAACCCAGATCGTCGGCCAGGATGAAAATGATATTGGGCTGGCCTTTTTTATCGGCGGCAAACGGAAAATTCCAGCTAGTGGCAATGGATGCCAGCGAGAGCGCCGAGAGCCCTTTCAGCACGCGGCGACGATTGTTGTTAAATGAGCTCAAAGCTTATTCCAATGTATGGTTCAAAGTGACGGTTTGGAAGCTCTACGTAGTTAAATTCAAGGATTGGCCGGAACGCGATAGTGGGTGACGTCCTGAGCTTTAACCGGCTTCTCGGAATGCGGTGTGCCGGTTGGCGCCCAATCGTACGGTACCGGCTGCGCGCGGTACACGGTGTTGCTGGATATTGGCTGAGGATCGTCGGCACGCAGTTGGCTGAAATAGGGACTGATATATTCCCAGACGATTTCGCCCTTGGCGGTTACCTGCAAGAAGCGGCCATTCATGCCTTCATCGATCAGGGTATTGCCGTTGGGCAAACGACGCGCGCTGCTGATGTACGAGCTATAAAAGCTGTAATTGGGCCGGCCGGAGTCGGCACCGGTATATTGCCAGACGATTTCCTTCTTGACCGGGTCTATCTCCAATACCCGCGAACCGAGTTGGCCGCCAACGCCCAATGTTACCGGTGGATAGCCGGCGGCGCCTTGATTATCGAACACTAGTAAATTGCCCTCGCCGGGCAGGCCTTTGGGAATGATGTGCGCATCATGCTGACCGCTGATCTGGTCAACCGGCCGAGGCACTTTGTTCTCGAAACTTGCTGGCGTAAAATCCGGACCGATGCGCCAGACGACCTTGCCGGTCTTTTTCTCGATGATGGCGATGAAGTTGGCTTCGCGCGAATCGATCAATAAATTATCGGGATGAAAACGCTGATCGCCGGCATCGAACCATTTGTTGGGGCCGACGACGGACATATTGTTGAAATGCAAATAGTCGAACGGCTTGGTTTTATCGTTGCCCCGGCCCAGAGTTTCGTGCAGATATTTAAGTGAGGCCTTGCTAAAGCCAAACTCGTTCAAGTGATCGTAGGCATGCCATTTCCAGACCGCCTGGCCTTTGGGGTCGACTTCGTAAATACCGTCGTCCAGCAATTTATCGGCCTTGAAGCCTTTGACCGGCTTTTCGTAGTTAATCAAAATTACGGTATTGCCGTTGGGTAATCGGTGCCAGTCGTGATGCTGTCTGATGGCAGTGCCGTAACCGTTGGTGTCGTTACTGTTACCGGACGCCGCATAGGAATCCTGGGCTTTGGCGCCGCCCCACTGCCAAACCACCTTGCCATCCCAATCCACTTCACCTATCGATTGCGGCTCTTTGCTATTGTTACCGCCACCGGTAGGGCCGGAAAACTGCAACAACACATGGCCTTGCTGGCCGTTGATCAATTGCGGGTCAAGGAATAGAGGCGGTTGACCGGTATTCGCCCATTGATGCACCTCGTTACCGTTCAAGTCGATCAGATGGGTCTTTTTGTCCGCGCCGGAAAACAACACATAACTGTTATAGCTTTTACCTGGATCGTAGCGGGTAACGCCGGTGGGATAAATGCTCGGCGCTGCGAAGGAGAGATTCGCGGTGGCCGAGGCCAAAACCAGAGGTATTAGTGCGAAATGGGGGTGTTTTTTAAGCATGAAGCCTATTCCTCTTAATTAAAGTCGGCAAAATCCAAGGGGCGAACAGTGAGGGGCTATGCACTCGCCATCCCCACCGCGTTAATCATGAGTATTCAGCAACTTCCATACCATCTGCAAACTCTGGTGCGCAAGCGGGATGGCCTAGGCTTTATTTACTTCAAGCAATTGATTTTTATTGATTTATATAAAGCGCATAGGCGGCGAATGTACCAATGACTGGCTATCGATGACCTTGAAAGTGATGACTGGTCAACAGTGTTGCAGCAATATCAGTCTCGGGAGAAGCTGTCTGGAGTCAGGGGACTTTTATGTTCTGGGCACGGCCATCGTGATCGATTAGCCTGGAATAAAGTGGTCGCTTTGGATTTTGCAGGATAGGCTGAAATTGATGCCTATGTTTAGGGGACGGCGAAGTTTGTAAAAAATCGCTGGGCTTTAGCGAAACAGCCCAGCACTATTCAAGCCTTACAGTGCTTTATACAGTTCGATAGTCTTGGTCAATTCTTCAGTGGCTTTAGCTACGTTACCGGCTTTAGACTGGATCTGTCCTTGCATCAAAGAGGCGTGAGCTTTTTTCGCGGCTTCGGAGTTGCCGGCAATCGCTTCGGAACTGGTTCTGGCGGCTTTCAGATGAATCTGCGCAGCGGAGAAATCGCTTTTGCTGACTTCAACCAGCGCTTTTTCGATGTGAGCGATAATGCCTGCGGCGCCTGATTGTGCTGCTGCAACTGGCGCTTCTTCAGCAGCAAAGGCACAAACGTTGACCAGGCTCAAAGATGTTGCCAATGACAGAGTTAACACTGCTTTTGTAAATAATTTCATTAAGTAGATTTCGTGTGATGGTTAATAGGTCCAATGCCCTAAAAAACACGTCATCACAGAATAGATTTTTTGCACCGGCAACTTATAGGTCTAAGTTCGTCGTGAAGTAGCACCGGTACAGCACCCTTTGCCATATAGCCGGCAAAAGGCTTGAAGCAAATCCATGCTGATGGGAAGTATCTTTTTTCCTACTGGGTCCAATTGAAAAACGTTATTGCTTTTCAAGCGCCATCATAACGGATTTAGCGTGCCGGCAACGGACCATTTGCGCCGGGCAGTTGCGACAAGTGGCCGCAACGCGCCGATTTGCAGATTTATCGGGCGCAAGCTGGCGCCCCGTCGCCGGCAATCATTTATAATGCTCTCCCGCCTTTTGCCGCATTCAGCCATCATGATAGACACGCTATACATCGAATCCGCTATCGAGCAGCACCCGCGCGTAGCGACGATTCGGCGGCGTTTTCCGCAAGCGCGGACGGTGGTTTGTGAGCGATACGGTGAGGTGTTTAATCCAAAGGCGCAAAACTTTCGCTTACAAAAGCAACATCCGGCGCTGATTCTGGCGGAAAAATACCAAAAGTTCGTGTTGCCCGCGCCGGCCGGTTACGGTATCGGCGGCCAGCAAAATTATTATTTTTCGCACATGCTCAATTGCTTGTACGACTGCCGCTACTGTTTTTTACAGGGCATGTACCAGTCGGCCAACTATGTGCTGTTTGTGAATTACGAGGACTTTCAGGAACAGATTCGCCAAATCTGCCGAGAAACGCCCAATCAGGATGTGTATTTTTTCTCGGGTTACGATTGCGACAGCTTGGCTTTTGAGCCGGTCACCGACTTTGCCGAACAGTTTTTGCCGGTGTTCGCGGACTTGCCCAATGCCTGGCTGGAGCTGCGTACCAAGAGCACACAGATCAGAAGCCTATTAAACCGTGAGGTGGTGCCGCGCTGCGTGGTGGCGTTTAGCCTGTCGCCGGATGCGGTGGCCGATAAAGTGGAAGCCAAGGCGCCAAACGTAGCCAAGCGCATCGAAGCCGCTGCCAAATTGCAGCAACAGGGCTGGCAAATCGGTTTGCGTTTCGACCCGTTGATTTATCAGCACGACTATCGGCAGCAATACCGGGCCTTGTTCGAGCAAGTCTTTGCGGCCATCGATGCCCAAGCCCTGCACTCTGTCAGTCTGGGGGTGTTTCGTTTGCCGGAACAATATTTCAAAAAAATGCATAAGCTATATCCGGATGAAAGATTGTTCGCCAGCCCGCTGCAAACCGCGTCCGGCATGGTGTCTTACCGCGCCGACCTGGAGCAGGCGATGATGGCCGATTGCGCGCAAATGTTGCTGGAATACATCCCGCACAGCGCTTATTTCCCATGCACACTGTAAAGCGCACGGTACTGGTGACCGGCGCCAGTTCCGGAATTGGTCGGGCGATAGCCAGGCAATTGCTGGCGCAAGGTCATCAAGTGATTGGCACATCGCGCGACTGCCGGAAGTTTTCCAAACATCACCCCCATTTTATCGGCCGCGAGCTGGATTTAGCGCAATTGGCCGACCTGCCGCCGTTTGCCAAACAACTGCAAAGCGATTTCCCGGCACTGGATGCGGTGGTATTTGCCGCCGGTTACGGTCAATTCGGCGGTTTGGAGCAGTTTTCCTACGCGCAAATTGAGACGCTGATGACCGTCAACTTTACCGCCCAAGCCTATCTGACGCGGGCGTTGTTACCGAAATTGAAGCAAAAAGCACACGCCAACCTGGTGTATATCGGTTCGGAAGCCGCGTTAAAAGGCAGCCGCAACGGCAGCATCTATTGCGCCAGCAAATTTGCCTTACGCGGCTTTAGTCAGGCCTTGCGTGACGAGTGCGGTAAAAGTTCGGTGCGGGTGTCCTTGGTTAATCCGGGCATGGTCGATACCGCATTTTTTGCTACCTTGTCATTCGCCCCCGGCAAACAGTCCGGCCAAGCCTTGCTGGCGGAGGATATTGCCGACGCGGTGTCTTATATCCTGCAAGCCGGCCCGCACTGCGTCATCGACGAAATCAATTTAAACCCCTCCAGCAAAGTGATCGAATTTAAGAAATAACCCCACATGCTAGCCAAACTCATCGTTTATTGCGCTTATTACCTCAAATCCGCCGACGGGTATCGCAGAGCCAAGCTGTTTTTTTACGATTTGTTAGAAAACAGCCATAGCCGCAAAAAGAAATATTTCGACGCGACAATGATCGGCTTGCTGATTTTGAGCGTGATTTTTCTGATTTACGATATAGAGCACGAAGACAGCAAAATGGGGGGGTATTTCGAGCTGGCGATTTTGATGATATTCATCATCGAATATCTGATCAGGGGTTGGATTTACTCGGACACCTATAAAGTCATTATCGAGGAATACGAGAAAGCGCTGTATTTGAATCTGGATTTCAATCTGCTCGGGGTGTTTCGCAAAGCCTTCGTCAGGGATATTGAGTACATCACCTCGCCGTTTGCGATTATCGATATTCTGGCCATTTTGCCCAGCTACCGGCCGTTGGCGATCCTGCGTATCTTCATCATATTCCGGCTGTTCAAGCTATTTCGTTACTCCAATAGCGCCAAGTTGTTCGCCGACGCCTTGGCCAGCAAACGCTTCGAATTGATGACTTTGTTGATATTCACCTGCTTTTTGGTGTTTATCGCCAGCGTGTCGATTTACATGTTCGAGTATCAGGCCACCGATAGCGGCATCCATAATTTATTCGACGCCTTTTATTGGACCATCGTGACTTTGGCGACGGTGGGCTTTGGCGACATTACCCCGCAAACCACCGGCGGCCGCTGGGTGACAATTTTTTTGATACTGGCCAGTTTGGGTGTGTTGTCGTTCTTCACCTCCATCCTGATTGCCGCCTTCAGCGAGAAAATGCTATCGGTGCGTGAATCCAGAACCTACGCCGAACTGGACCGCTATGACAATTTCATCATCATTTGCGGTTTTGGCCGGGTAGGGCAGGAAATTGCCCGGCATTTACACAACGACAGACAAAAATTTTTAATCATCGATAGGGTGCCGGCGCGGATTGATTTGGCTAAGAAACGGGGTTATTTGGCGATAGAAAGCGATGCCAGTAACAATGAAGTGTTGATCAACGCCGGTATTTGCCGCGGTGCCAGCGCCATTCTGTGCATCACTGGCGACGATGTGATTAACGTTTATGTGACCTTAACCAGCCGACACTTAAATAAAAACCTGCGCATAATTTCCCGTGCCAATCGGCATGACAACGTCAATAAGCTCTACCAGGCCGGTGCTGATAATGTCATCAGGCCGTTTGAGATTGCCGGGTTGCTGGCGGCGGAATTTGTCGGTCAGCCCGTTGCTTTCGAGGCCATCTCCGGTATTTTGCATAATCAAACCGAGACGGTGATGGAGTCGGTATTGGTCAGCGAAAAGTCGCCGCTGGATAATCAAAAAATCGGCCAACTGGATTTACAGCAGCGCAAGCTCACCTTGTTGGGGGTGATCAGCGACAATCCGATTCATCTGAAACATAAAAATAAATACCAGGTGAACCAGCAACATTTTTATTTCAATCCGGAAGTGGACTTTATCCTGCGGCACGGCGACATGCTGGTGTTATTGGGCCGTAAGTACGGTATCGATCATTTTCGGGATCAGGTGGAACAGCGCCGTTTATTCAGCAGGCATCCCAAATGAAAAACATCGCCGTATTCGGTTACAACCGGCTGTCGTTCGAGGCCATTAGCCGGCTGGACAAAGAGCTATATCAAATCACCGTGATCGATCACGATCCGGCCAAAGCGGCGCTGGCGCGGGAAAACGGCTTCGAAACCGCCAATATCGATTTCCGTAGCGACGACGATTTGAAGCTGATCGGCATTGGGGCGCATATCGATACGCTGTTTTGCTTTTTCGACACGGACTCGGAAAATGTATTTCTGACGCTATCAGCGCGGGCACTCGATAAGGCCTTGAATATCGTGGCGATTGTCGACAGTCCGGAGTCGGCGGAAAAACTCATAGCGGCCGGTGCCAACAAAATTATCGACCCGTATGAAATCTGCGGGCGCAAAATTCACGATATGCTGAAGCGGCCGGACATTAATGATATTTTCGATCACACTGTATTCGGCAGACACGATTTACATCTGGCCGAGGTGGCGATTCCGGAAAACAGCTATCTGGAGAATGCCCATGTCAGCCAGCTGCATTTAAGTTCGCAGTACAATTTGATACTGATCGGTATCGTCAATAAACAAGTCAGCGAACGCCTGCATTTTGTGGCGGAGGAATTTGATCGCCGTTTGAGTGTTGGCGATATATTGGTGATTTTGGGGCCCTCGCGGGAGATTAGAGCGTTTAAGAAAGACGTTGAAAATGAGTTTTGTAAAATCTAGCCGGCACTTGGACTGCGCCCTGCCGATTTTATTTTTTCTCTGCCAATCCCAGCCAACGCGCCAAAGCTGCTAGCGAAAACCCCTGAATCAACACCGACATCACCACAATAAAACTGATCAGGACAAAAATCTCCCCGGCTTCTTTGATGCCGGCCGCCAACGGGAACGTTGCCAGTACGATAGGTACGGAACCGCGCAAACCCACCCAGGAAACCAGCAGCTTTTCCTTAAAACTGATCTTGGCCCACAGCAAACTGATGAAGACGCTGACCGGGCGGGCTACAAACATCAGAAACAAACTAATCGCCACGGCCACACTGGCCAAGGACGACAATTCGGCGCGATAGGGTACCGACAGCATGCCCAAGGTTAAAAACATAATGATCTGCATCAGCCAGGCGAAGCTGTCATGGAAGGCATTGATGTAATGGTGGTGGGTAACTTCCCGGTTTCCGGCCACAATGCCGGCCACGTAAACGGCCAAAAAGCCATTGCCATGCATAAACGTAGCGCCGCTATACGTCAGCAACACCAATGCTATGGAGGCTATGGCATACAAGCCGGCCGAGCTTAAGCCCATGTGATTCAGCAACCAGACCATGAAACGCCCGCCGCCATAACCCACGGCCACACCGATCAACAGTTGCATAACCAAAAACATGCCGCCTTCCAGAAAAGCCGATTCGGCCCCGGTCGCATAATTCAGCAAGGTAACAGTCAGTAGCACGGCCATCGGATCGTTGCTGCTGGATTCCAACTCAAGCAAAGGTTGCAACTTGCCCTTCAAAACAATGTGACTGGAGCGCAGCACGGAAAACACCGCGGCAGCATCCGTGGAAGAGACAATAGCGGCCAGCAACAGGCCTTGAGTCAGCGTAATGCCATGAACGCCCAGCGAAAAGGTGCTGAATGAGCCGAGGATAAACCAAGCAAAGCTGCCTAACAGCAGCATCGTGATAAACACGCCCAGTGTGGAAAGGCATAACCCCTGCCATAACACCGGGCGAATATTGGGCCAATGCGAGTCCAGGCCGCCGGTAAATAAAATAAAAATCAATGCAAAATCGCCGATAAATTTTGCAATTTCCGGGCTATGCAGTTCCGGTCCGCCGAACTCGCCGATCAGCCAGCCGGTCAAGAGAAAAAACAGCAGCGAAGGAATGCCCACTTTGCTGGCCAGTTTGCTGGAAAACACGCTGATTAATAGCAGGCTGGCGCTAACTAGACTGACCAATTCAATGGAGGGCATGGGCGATTCTCTGTGATCAGGAATTTACGGTAGTTAAGATGTATGGGCAAATGAGCGGTCTTGCAAGCTTGAGCCGGCATGTTCGGTCCAAGCAAATCGTGTCTTACTTCCCACGTCGATTTGTGCCGTGCCGATGAACAGCGGCGATTGCCTCACTTGCCGTGACGCGGTAAAGTCTGAGGCCGGAGTGTAAGCGCATGGCCCCGCTGAAAACGGAATTTTTTGGTACTGGACGCGCATCCGCCGCCAAAGTGGCTTTCGATTGCCCGGACAATATAGCCGGAATCTAAGCATTTCGGCTATTTATACGATCTCAACACCATGGCTATGAACCGATTCAAAAACATCCTGTATGTCGCCGAATTTGCCGTCGACCAGCGGCAGGCTATCGAGCGGGTGATCGCGTTGGCGGCAAACAATCAAGCCAGATTGACGTTTTTACAGGTCGTCGAACAACCGCGTCTGGGCGCGTTGCTTGAGCTTTATACGCCGGAGCAAATCGACAATCAGCTGCGCGAGCAGGAGCGCCAGAAGCTGGAAGCCTTACTGCTTGGCTACAGCAGCGTGAACCCCGTTGATGTGCAAATCCGGGTTGGCAGCCCGTTTATCGAAATCGTGCGCCAGACCCTGGATGGCGACCATGATTTGGTCATTAAATTGGCCGCCGGCGACCATGGTATCCATGACCATTTGTTCGGCAGTACGGATATGCATTTGTTACGCAAGTGTCCGCGTCCGGTCTGGTTGATGCGGTCTGAAGAAACGAACAATTATGCCAAAATCATGGCCGCCGTCGATTTCGATCCGTGGTCCGCGGAGGTGACGGACGACGGTTTGAACCGCAGAATTTTGGAGCTCGCCAGTTCTCTCGCGCTCGCCGATTTCGCCGAACTGCATCTGGTACACGTTTGGGACTCGATGTTGAGCGCGTGGGCAGGCGAAATTCCGAGTAAAACCGTCGAAATGCAGATTGAAGCCGAAAGAGCCCGCTATCAGGCCGGGCTCGATGGCTTGGCTGCTAAATTACGGCATTGGATAGGCGATGAGGCTTACAATTACTTATCGCCGAGGCTGCACTTGGTCAGGGGGAGTGCGCGGGACGATATTCCGGCTTTGGCGGCAAGATTGGACGTCAATTTACTGGTGATGGGAACGGTGGCGCGTACCGGCATCAAAGGTTTGATCATTGGCAACACTGCCGAAGTCATCCTTAACGGTATCCACTGTTCAGTGCTCGCAGTCAAGCCGGACGGTTTTGTTTCTCCTTTGGCATGAACAGGGTTGGAGCCAGCTTTTACCCTAAACCGAAGTTTTGCAGTTTCCGTATTAATCCAAGACATAGAAAATGAATTTTTTAAAATTTAATCCGCGTATTTGTTTTTTCCTGGGCTTTGCCGCTTGCGCTGGGCTATTGGCGGTTGGCGCGTATTTGCAATTTGTCGAAGAGCTGGAGCCTTGCCCGCTGTGTATTTCGCAGCGCTTGGCCATTTTGGCGACAGGCGTGATTTTTTTAATCGCTGGTTTGCATAATCGCGGCCGCAAAATTTACGCGCTGTGCAGTGCCGCCGCGGCGCTGATTGGCGCCAGCGTCTCGGCCCGGCATGTCTGGTTGCAACATCTGCCGCCCGAAGAGGTGCCGGAATGCAGTCCGGGGCTGGAATACGTGTTTCAGCATTTCCCGCTGGCGGATACGATCAAATTAATGCTGACCGGTACCGGCGAATGCGCGAAAGTCGATTGGACCTTGCTGGGCCTGAGTATTCCGGCCTGGACCTTATTCGCGTTTTTGTTGTTGGCGGGTTGGGCATGCCTGCAATTTTTTAACGATGCCGATGCCGTCTAGCTTCGGGATTCGCAAATTGGTTCAGCTATGTCAAAAGTCGCCGGTGTCGGCCCCCTGATTTTTTCGAGGCACCGAATTGTTGCAACTGCAGCAGTTACCGCGTCGAATCGACACAGCTTCGCAACAGGTTATGCACAAAAACGGCGCATAGCCTGCGCGGCATTGCGATAGCGCCTGCGATATTTAACACAGATTAATTTTTTACGTAAGTCATTGATTTATAATTGGCAAATCAGCTGGCTTAAATTTGCACAATTTAACAAATGTGTAATAAAAACCGACACTAAGCGATTCTCTCAAAAGCCTATCCACAGAGTTATCCACAGCTTTTGTGGGTAACTCAGATTCCTCAATCCTGTTAACCACTTAGCGATCTAATATCAAAAAAACATCACGAGACATGCCTAACTGTGATACTTCCGGCAATTTAATTTTGAAAGTTGCCGTGCCAGTTCCGCTGGACCGCTTATTCGATTATTTGCCGCCACTTGGCGTTAATGTGTCGGAATTGCAAGCAGGTGTCAGAGTGTTGGTGCCTTTCGGTAAGCGCCAGCAGGTAGGGATTTTGCTGGCTGTCGCGGACAATTCCAGCGTCCGGATGGATAAACTCAAACCGGCTATCGCCGTTCTGGATACCCAGCCGCTATTGGCGGACACAGACATTCAGTTATTACGCTGGGCCAGCCGCTATTATCACCACCCGATTGGTGAAGTGCTGGCCGCGGCGTTTCCGGTGGCCTTGCGCCAAGGCCGGCCGGCTTTACTGCAACACCAACCCTGTTTCGGCCTCAGCCCGCAGGGTCGGCTGGTTTCCCCGGAACAATTACGCCGCGCACCCAAGCAACAAGCACTATTGGCTTTGTTGCAGTCCACCGGGAGTGCGATGACAGCTGCCGCGCTTAGCGCCTACAAGCCGGCGTTGAAAGCCTTGCTCGACAAGGGCTTGGTCACGGCGCAAGAACCCGTTCCGGGCACCGGATTAGCCCTCACTGAGAGCGTGTTACCGGCCAACCCCGAACAGCAGGCGGCTATCGATGCGGTCATCGCCAATCTGGGCCGCTTTGCCGTATCCTTGCTGGAAGGCGTGACCGGTAGCGGCAAAACCGAAGTGTATATGCAGATCATCGCCGAGGTGTTGGCGCAGGGCAAACAGGTGCTGGTTTTACTGCCGGAGATCAGCCTGACGCCGCAATTGGAGCAGCGTTTTCTAAAGCGTTTTGCCGTGAACATGGTGTCCACCCATTCCAAATTAACCGATAACCAGCGTTTGCAGGCCTGGCTGAGTATGCAGCAAGGCCATGCCGCCATCATGCTCGGTACCCGGTCCGCGTTGTTTACGCCGCTGCCGCGCCCCGGCCTGATCATTCTCGATGAAGAGCACGACAGCTCGTTCAAACAACAGGAAGGTTTTCGCTTTTCCGCGCGGGACGTTGCCATTGCCAGAGCCAAGGGATTGGGTATCCCGGTGTTATTGGGTTCGGCGACGCCGTCGCTGGAGAGCATGGCGAACGTTGCCCAGCGCCGCTACCAATTACTGCATTTGCCCAATCGGGCCGGCAATGCCACGGTACCGAGCTTTCAGTTATTGGACATGCGCAATAAAAGAATGCAAGCCGGTCTGTCCGAACCGCTGCTGGCGGAAATCCAAGCCACGCTGGCCAAAAAACAACAAGCGCTGATTTTTCTCAACCGCCGCGGCTACGCGCCGGTGCAGATTTGCCATGGCTGCGGCTGGGTGTCGCGCTGCCGGCGTTGCGATGCCAATCTGGTGATTCACGCCGCCGACCGCTTGCTGCGCTGCCATCACTGCGGCAGCGAACAACCCTTGCTCAAACAGTGTCCGGCCTGTAAAACCGGCGAACTACAGGCGCTAGGTTTGGGTACCGAACGTATCGAACAGACCCTGGCAAGCTTGTTTCCGGACAAGGTGGTGGTGCGTTTGGACCGGGACACCACACAACGCAAGGGTTCCCTGGAACAATATCTGGAGCGAATTAACGATGGCCAGGTCGATATAATTCTCGGGACGCAAATGCTCGCCAAGGGCCACCATTTTCCGGGGGTGACGCTGGTCGCCATTCTGGATATAGACAGCGGCCTGTTCAGTATCGATTACCACGGTAGCGAAAGACTGGCGCAATTGATCGTGCAGGTCGCGGGCCGGGCCGGGCGAGCCGATCAACCCGGCAAGGTGGTATTGCAAACTCGGCATCCGCAACATCCCTTGCTGGAGACCCTGCTAAGCAAAGGCTATCGGGCTTTCGCACAAAGTGCGCTGCAGGAGCGGCGGCAGGCTGGTTTGCCACCGTTCGGCCATCAGGCCTTGCTGCGGGTGCAAGCTGGCAAGGCCGAGGAACCGCAACAGTTTTTACAGGCGGTTTGTCAGAAAATCAGCGAGCTAAATCCCGGCAAAGTGCAGGTTCTGGGGCCGGTGGCGGCACCGATGGCTAGGCGCGCAGGTTTATTCCGTTACCAGTTGCTGTTGCAGAGTCCGCAGCGCAAAGAATTGCATCAGTTGCTGGACAATTTGTTACCCGCCATTTATGGGTTGAAGGAAGCCAAAAAGGTACGTTGGTCGCTGGATGTCGATCCGGTGGATTTGTACTAGCCTGATCCGCCAAAATCCGGCGATTTAGTCCGGTTTATGTAATAATTCCCGCCCTTTACGACGGACCGTAGCAAAACCCATAGACATCTGAATCACTAAATTAAGCGCCGTCGGATTGCACGCTTACAAACTAGGTGTCTATGCCTATAACTAAAATAAAGAAGGTATTTTTCAATGTGTTGGAGTGGAGAAGCGTCAGGCGTTCTGGCTGCCGCAGGTTTAACGACCGCCGTTTACGTGGCTTACAAAGGCGAATCCAAGGAATTATGGATTCCATTAACGTATTTTGCCTTGATGGAACTGCTGCAGGCGGCAACGTATGTGTATATCAATTTGTGCGATAACCCCAATAATCAGGTGCTCACCCTGCTCGGTTATCTGCATATCGCCTTCCAGCCGTTTTTCGTGAATATGGTGGCGATGTACTTCATTCCGGAAAGCGTCAAATTAAAGATTAGAACCACGGTTTACACCTTATGTGCCATCAGTTCGTTGGCGATGCTGATCAAGATGTATCCGTTCGCCTGGGCCGGCGACTGCGTGCCCGGTACTGAAGGCTTTTGCGGAGTACAGACCTGCTCAGTCTCCGGCGAGTGGCACATTGCCTGGCAAATGCCTTTGAACGGTTTGATGTCGCAACCCGTGACTTGGTTGTTTGGGTTTAATTGGGGCTTGCATGCGTTTTCGTATATTTTGGCGGCGTTCTATTTGCCGATCATTTATGGTTCGTGGCGCTTTGTAGGGTTCCACTACTTGATCGGACCCTGGATTTCCGACGTGACCACCAACGATCCGAACGAGTATTGTGCGGTATGGTGTTTGTTCTCGATTGCGTTGTGCGTATCGGTAATCAAAACCCCGATCAGAAAACATTTGCATGTGAAGAAATGGCCGTTCTATCAACGTGAAGTAGGCGACAGCTTGTAACATGACTATCAGTAAACAGGATATTCTCGACGCATTTCAATTTCGTCACGCCTGTAAGGAATTCGACGCCGAGCGCAAGATCGCCGGCGCGGATTTCGATTTTATTTTGGAAGTTGCCAGACTCTCGCCCAGTTCGTTTGGACTGGAGCCTTGGCAGTTTCTAGTCGTGCAAAACCCGGACTTGCGGGAAAAACTGCGGGCGTTTACCTGGGGTGGGCAAAAGCAACTGCCTACCGCCAGTCATGTGGTGTTGACGCTGGTGCGGAAAAGCCATTTCATGCGCTACGACAGCGCTTATCTGCAACACATCATGCGCGAGGTGCAGCAGTTTCCGGAAGACATCATCAGCTTGCGTAGCGGTTTGATCGAAAAATTCCAGCGCAGCGATTTTGATTTGCTGGGTTCCGAACGCACCCTCACCGACTGGGCCACCCGGCAAACCTACCTGCCACTGGCGAATATGATGACGGCGGCGGCGCTGATTGGTATCGATTCCTGTCCGATAGAAGGTTTCGAGCGCTTGGAAGTAGAACGGATCTTGGCGGAAGACGCCAACGTAAATTTAGAACACTGGTCCGCGGCGTATATGGTGGCCTTCGGCTACCGGAAAAATCCGCCGGCGCGGCCGAAGACCCGGCAATCGCGCGATGCAGTGGTGCGCTGGCTGGATTAATTCAGACGACAGCCGCTGTAATCGCTGTCGTTCAGCGACAAGGAATAACGCGCCACAGGACGGCGCACCCCGATAAAGCGTTCCCGCCAATACGGCTGCCTTAAGTCGGAAACCATCACCTGCCCGGTCCGGCTACTCGGTGCATGCACGAACCTTTCATCGCCGATATAAATCCCCACATGCGAAAACGGCCGGTCGGTAGTAAAAAACAACAAATCACCCGGCTGTCTTTGTTCCGGTTGCACAGCCGGCAATTGTCTGGCTAAGGATTGGGTATCGCGCGGCAGACGCACCCCCTGACGGTTATACACGTAATACACCAAACCGCTGCAGTCAAAGCCCTGGCTGGGAGACTCCCCTCCGTAAACATAAGGCGCACCTTGTAATTGCAGCGCATCATTCGCTGCGATCCGGTTGCCGCCTTCGGGCGCCGGCAACACGGTCAGCGGTGCTTTTTCCTTACTGGCGCAGCCGGTCAGCTGACTCAGCATGGCAACCGCCACTATCTGAACCAACAGTAATAAAGCGCGGCGGTAAGATAGGCAGATGGACATCGGATTTATCGGCAATAAAATCATCAATTTGCATATTATAGACAGGCTATTCAACGCGCGCTCGCCGTTTATCAACAACATTAAACGCTTGCCAGTGAACAGACTCCCGTTTTGCCAACCAGGGGCGCGCCAGCAATAGCAAACTAAGCAGGCTGCAAAAAACCATGTAGTGTGAGTAACGAAAATCGGGCGATGGGGCTGCCAGCATCAAGCCCAGCTCATGCAGGATGGCGCTGGAAGTTAGGCAAATGACTTCGATATTAGCCGTCACGCCAAGAAACACAGCGGCAAAAAATAGACAAATTGTCAGCATAAAATAAGGCCAGGGTTGAAAAAACCAGTATTCGACATATTTGGTCATACCTGCCTCAAGCCACTCTTGCAATTTGGTCGCTTTTGGATGAGATCCATAAAAGCGTTCTAAGTCGCTGGGAAAATCTTTAGCCATCATCACCGGGCTCCAACTGCTATCCGGCACCAAACCCAGCACATACTTCGATACAGCCAAGCGGTGACGCGCCCATAAAACCGGCTCTGCGAGTATGGTGTTTATCCACAGCGTATGCAGCGTTTGCCGTTGCTGGTCGGAGATACTTTCAAAGCCATGGATCTGCGATTCCATCGAATTTTTTGGCAGTTGCAAGGTGGGCGGCTTGGTGCGGAAAACCTCCCGCCAATACATCGGCGTATAGGCGTTTAGCAATGGCTCGACAGAGCCCGTTGAATTTAGGCTACCAGCCAATTGATCGAAAATAGCTTGTTGCCTGCTTTTATCTTCAAGCCGTTTGATGACACCGGCAATATCAAATGAGGCGTTAGCGACCCAGGGATAGGTATGTCGGTCGGCAAGCCGGTTGTTTATCGCTCCGGTCGCTACAAATAAGATCAGCGTAAGCGCCGCACCGGGAACGGCTGCGCGCACCAAGCCGAATAGGCTATTTTTTGGATATAGGCGATATAAAGCAAAGCTGAGTATGGGTATTGCAGCGAACAATGCATTGTGTCTGATCAGGATGGCTAACCATAAAACCAAAATTGTCAGCGCGAACAATACAAACGCAATGCGCGGGAGTTGTTCGTCATGAGTTTTTATCTGTCCCGCCATGCCAAAAGCCGTGAATAGCGCGCCCCACATCAGCATGTCTTTCAAAATCGCGCCGCTGATACCGAACAACGGCGGCAAAAATAATAGTGCGCAAAGCAATGGCGCTAAGGCCTTGTCGCCATAGGGCTTAAAAAAGGCTTGAAAGGTCAAGTAGGCGCCGGTCCACACCAACCCAAGTTGCAGAAACAGCATGCCCGCAGGGCCTGGTGCGATGTTGTCGGTGAAGCGCCAGATAGTAGCCATTAACGGCGGATGCCAGTCGGAATAGACGCCTTCGCGAGCTTCGAGGATTTGATTGACCGCGTCATAACACATGAAGCCCGGATACATGATGCCGAAATGGATAAGGAATCCGCAGATAAAAATCCATTCGGCCTGCCGCATTTCCGACACCGCGCTAATTTTTCGAGCCAATGACATTAAGTTTGACAATATTTGAAACCGCAATGTTGAAACCGAAGTATTTCCGGTGGGTTCAAAGCTTGTTGAGCCGAACAATCCCCACCCCGATTAAGACTGTCGTGAAAGCCACTATCTTGAAGAAAGGAACTGCCCCGATGATAGCCTCGTATTATGGCAAATCCGCTTCAGCCCAGGTCGAACAAATCCATCTGCCTATACTGACCCAAGCGCTTATCGCCATTTTCCAACCCGGATAAGGTCACACCCAGTAATCGAACTTTGGCGGTGCCGATGCCGGTATTTTTCAGTAATTCGGTCAATAGCAGTCTAGTGTTCGGGCTATCGCTGATCGGTTCCGCCAAGGTGCGTCCTCGGGTAATTTGCACAAAGTTTTGATATTTGATTTTCACAGTTAGCGTATAAGCTGTCAGCTGTTTTTCCGCCAATCTGATTAGGGCTTTTTCCAGCAAATCCTGTAAATAGCGCAGAATGGTGGTCAAGTCGGCTATATCGTGGTCGAACGTGGTTTCGATACCCACCGATTTGCGGGCTCGATTGGCATTGACCTGGCGCGGATCAATACCCCGGGCGATATTGTAATAATGTTGGCCGGCTTTGCCGAAATGCCGTTGCAATTCCATTAGCGGCAGTTGCTTTAGATCTTTGCCGGTCACGATGCCCAAGTCGTACATTTTCTGTTCGGTAGCGCGGCCGATGCCATGAAACTTGCCGATAGCCAGATTTTCCACAAACTCCGGACCTTGTTCGGGCGTAATCAGATACAAGCCGTCCGGTTTGCCCAGATCCGAGGCGATTTTCGCGAGAAATTTATTGTAGGAAATGCCGGCGGATGCCACTAACTCGGTTTGTCGGCGTATCTCCTGCTTGATGTGCTTGGCCAGCAAGGTCGCGGAGCCTTGGTATAGTTCGCTATCACTAACATCCAGATAGGCTTCGTCCAGCGACAAGGGTTCGAAACGCTCACAGTAACGAGCAAAAATACCCCTGATAATCTCGGAGGCCTCCCGGTAAACATCAAAACGCGGCTTAACGAAAATGGCTTGCGGGCAAATCCGGTAAGCATGCGAGGAAGGCATGGCGGATCGCACGCCAAATTGGCGGGCTTCGTAACTACAGGTGGCGACTACACCGCGTGAATCGGGCTTGCCGCCGACGATGATGGGTTTATTTCGATAGTGGGGATGGTCGCGTTGTTCAACCGCCGCATAAAATGCATCCATGTCGATGTGGATGATTTTGCGCGGCGCTGACTCCATGGAGCTTACTGCTTGCCGAGCAATTCCAGTTTGGCGGTTTCATTCCAATCGGAAAATGGGAACGGCAGTTGCTCGGTGTTGAACGTCAAAAACAGCAGAATATGATAATGGTAAGTGGACAGGCTACGGCCGAAGTTAAGGATGTTGGCATTAGCTTCGCCGGTAAACAGCACGGAACCGACCTGCAACAAGATTACCAGCCACAACAACAGTTTAACCAAGCTGTCGATGGCCGCGAACACCAGCATGAAAATGATGCGTTTCCACGTCTCGATTTTTTTCAGGTTTTCGTTAATTTGTTCCTGCATGATGGCATTAACCTCTGTTCATCACGTCCCGCAAGTCCAGCGCAGCGGCATTGGCGCGAGCAATGTAGTTAGCCATCGCCAGCGAATAGTTGGCGAAGATACCAAAACCGTCGCCGTTCAAGACCACCGGACTCAGGGTTGGCGACAAGGCATTTTCCAGGGCCTGGATCATATTGTCCAAGGTATTCATCGCCCGCTTGTCCAACAAAATGTCGGAAAAGTCATGCTTGATGGCTTTCAGAATATGTAATAACGCCCAGCAGGAGCCGCGCGCTTCGTAGAATACGTTATCGATTTCCATCCAGGGCGTTTGGCCGATGGTCGGCATATTGATGTCGATCGGATTGGATGGATCGCCGTGGGTTGCGCCGGAAAATTTGTCGGTACTGGCCGCCAAGCGGGTCGAGAGACCACCCAGCCGTTTAATCACCACTTCGGTATATTGCCAAAGGTTATCGGCTCTGGAGTGAAACTGCGCGGCCTTTGAAGTGGAAGACGGATTTTGCAGGCGAACCATGTAAGCGTGCAGTGCTTCGATACCTTTTACGTATTCGGATTCGGTGGACGGCAAAGCCCAGGAATTGCGTTCGTAGTAAAAATAAGGTTCGGCTTTTGCCAAATCAGGGTCTTCCGCGGATTGCGATTGGTCGCGGGCGAAATGGTTACGTAATGCGGTGGTGCCGTCGCGCAACATGACCAGTGCACCGTATTCGAAGTTTTGAATGTTATCGCAAAACAGACCGGGAGGCGCCACGTCGTTGGACAGGTAACCGCCGGATTTGAACAGAATCACGTCGGCGATATGCGCCAGCGTGTTGGCATACACGTAGCCAATCGGCATTTGATCGGTATGCGTGACATTCATCCGTTCGATCGCTTCGTCCTGAACGCTGAATTGCTCGGGCTCGCGGCTCCACCATTCGCCTAACACCAGCATGACAATCAGAACAACGCCTAACAGCGAACCAAAACCCCAAAGTATGCCCTTAGACTTTGCGTCTTCGTAAGCTAATGGATTATCTGACATGTGGTGCGTATCCTGGTCTGACTAAATAAGTGAGCAAAAACCGTGCTTTCCGATAAAGATTTTTTGTGACCATGTTAGCACGGATATACCAATATGGCGCGCCCGATTTCAGTGCAGTTGCTTGTCCAGCGACGCCGGCATGGCACTGATCAATGTCGGTGGTAATTGCACGAAAAAGCCTTTGCTTTGCAGGCTGGCAATGACTTTTTCCGGATTTTCCCGGGCTAATTTGCGATCCGGGCTCAACTGCAACTCCATCACAAATGTTAAGCGGCCAAGGCTTTTGAACAAGGCTTCCGGCACCGCGGAAAAGTCGTCCTTTTTGTCCAGATATAAATAGAGTTCGTCTTTTTTCAGGCTTTTATAGATGAAACATTGCATGATGATGACCAGTGATCGCTAATGCTGCCAATTCTAATGGTTTTTGTTTAGAATTTTCAGTCCCCCGTTTGCCTAAAGCCCAACATCATGGAAAACCAGTCCGCCGCTTCAAACGCTTTTTTCAGAATTGCCTGTTATTTCGAGGGTTCTTTAGCGGTATTGGCGCTGGCTTTGGGCTGGCTTGCCGACCTCGATCCGTTCGCCAATCTGGCGTTTTCCGAGGCAGCATTAGGGATTGGCTTATTCGCAACCGGGCCGCTACTGGTATTGTTTTTTGCGATGCAACAGCTTAGCTATCCGCCCATCCAAAAGATTCGCGATTTACTGCTGGAAACCTTGGGCGCTAGGCTGGCATATCGGCATTGGACCGATTTGCTGATACTGGCTGCGATTGCCGGCTTTGCCGAAGAAGCGCTGTTTCGCGGGTTTTTACAGCCTTGGCTGGAAAATGGCTGGGGTGCGAGTGTAGGCTTGTGGGTTAGCAATGTGCTGTTTGCCTTGGTGCATGCGGTTACGCCGCTTTACGCGGTTTTAGCGATGTTGATGGGCTTGTATATGGGGGTAATGCTGGATTACGGCGGCGAACGCAATCTGCTGATGCCCATGGTGATTCATGCCGTTTATGACTTTGTGGCGTTTGTTGTTATCCTCCGCGACTACCGCAACCGCGCTCGTTAGGAGTTATCGATGTCCGTTCAAACCCAGCCATCAGCCGAAGATCTGCGTCCGCACTGGCTTATCTGTGCAGGCGCGTTGCTAACGGTATTGGGCTACAATCTGGCTTGCCATTTCTGGGCCAGCGAACTGCAACTAGGCGTTGACGAAGCGCAACGAGTGTTGATTAGGAGTGTGCTCTACGGCTTAGCGATTTTGTTGTTTCCTGTTACTAAACTGCTGCGGCACATCCTGCTGCGTCTGAATCAAACCATGCCGGGACCGAAAACAGCTAAGCAGCGCTACTTGTCTACGATAATAGTCACGCAGTTTCTGATCGAACTCGTAAGTTTGTTCGGCTTCGCGATGTTCTTTCTCGGCGATGGATTTAACACCTTGTATATTTTCAGTGCGATGGGCGTGCTGGGAGTTTTCCTGCATAAGCCCAATACCAGCGAATATTTAGCGATTGCGGCGGCACTCTCAAGCGAAAACCAGCACGGACCTAAATACCATTGACTATTTCCGATTTTTCGGATTGCAGGTTAAGTTGTACAATGGCTGGCTTATTTACGATTAGCCACCCGGTGTGATTATGCAAATCATTCAAGAAGCTCTCACCTTTGACGATGTTTTATTGGTGCCCGCCCACTCCAGCGTACTGCCGCGCGAAGTCGAACTAAAAACCCAGCTGACTCGCAAGATTAAGCTGAACATCCCGCTGGTGTCCGCGGCAATGGATACGGTAACCGAAGCCCGCCTGGCTATCGCGATTGCTCAGGAAGGCGGCATCGGTATCATCCATAAAAACATGACTGTCGAGCAGCAGGCAGCGGAAGTCAGAAGGGTTAAAAAATACGAAAGCGGCGTGATCAAAGACCCGATTACCGTCTCTCCCAACGTGACGGTTCGCGAGGTAATGGAATTAACCCGCGCTAAAAACATCTCCGGCGTTCCGGTGGTGGATGGCGAAGAATTGGTCGGCATCGTCACCAGCCGCGATCTGCGCTTCGAAACTCGGTTGGACGAATCCATCCGTTCCATCATGACGCCGAAAGACAAGCTGGTAACGGTTCATGAGTCGTTTAAGCACAAGGAAGTCATAGACTTGCTGCACAAGCACCGCATCGAGAAAGTGCTGGTCGTCAACGATGCCTTTCATTTGCGCGGCATGATCACCGTCAAAGACATTCAAAAAGCCAAAGACAACCCGCAAGCCTGCAAGGACGAACAGGAAAGACTGATCGTCGGTGCGGCGGTTGGCACCGGTGCCGATACCGGCGAACGGGTTGGCGCGTTGGTGGAAGCTGGCGTCGATGTCATCATCGTCGATACTGCTCACGGTCATTCGCAAGGCGTGCTGGATAAAGTGCGCTGGGTAAAACAAAACTTCCCGCAAGTCCAGGTGATCGGCGGCAATATCGCCACCGCTGCGGCCGCCTTGGCATTGGTCGAAGCCGGCGCTGATGGCGTCAAAGTGGGTATCGGTCCGGGCTCTATCTGTACCACGCGGATTGTCGCCGGTGTCGGCGTGCCGCAAATCACTGCCGTTAGCAATGTCGCAGATGCGTTAAGAGGAACAGGCGTACCTCTGATTGCCGACGGCGGCATCCGCTATTCCGGCGACGTTGCCAAAGCCTTGGCGGCCGGCGCGCATGCGGTGATGTTGGGTGGCTTGTTTGCCGGCACTGAAGAGGCGCCGGGTGAAGTGGAATTGTTCCAAGGCCGATCCTACAAATCTTATCGCGGCATGGGCTCTTTGGGTGCGATGTCGCAGCAGCAGGGCTCCAGTGACCGCTATTTCCAGGAAGATACCGAGCAAGTCGAAAAATTGGTGCCGGAAGGTATTGAAGGCCGGGTGCCCTATAAAGGCAGCGTGCTGGCGATTGTGCATCAATTGTTAGGTGGTATCCGCTCCAGCATGGGTTACACCGGCAACAGCACGATTGCGGCGATGCATGAGAATGCCCAGTTTGTGCGCGTCACCAGTGCAGGCATGCGTGAAAGCCATGTGCATGACGTGACGATTACCAAGGAAGCGCCGAATTACCATATGAACTAAACCGGCCCTCAGGCTGTTGCTCTCGGGTCTGCGCTTTCGCGTCGACCCGCTTTAATCGAACACAAATCACAGAAGTAGCTTAATGTCCGAAACGTCTTCAACTCCATGCAATCTTTGCGGCGGCAACCACGTTGCCGTGTTATCCATGCGCAGCCGCAGCGGCGCAGAGTTACGCAGCGTCATCTGCAAGGACTGCGGACTGGTCTGGAGCGATCCGTTTCCGCACGATCCTCGCCAGTTTTACGAAGAAGATTATCGGCTGGCATACAAAAACACCTATGCCCCCAAAGCCAAACACATCCTGCGTGCCGGCCGAGTTGCGCTGACCAGGCATGAAAAAATCAAACACTTACTGCATAAACCGCAAACCCTACTGGACGTAGGCACCGGCGGCGGCGAGTTTGCTTATTTAATCAAATCGCTGGGCCACGATTTGCACGGCATCGAACCGAACAAGGGTTACGGCCAATATTCCGCTGCGCAATACGATCTGAATTTACAGTTCGGCTTTATTCAAGATGCACAGTTTGCAGAAAACAGTTTTGATGTGATCACCATTTGGCATGTACTGGAACACACCGAAGACCCGTTTTTTGTATTGGGCAAGTTGCGCAGCTTGTTGAAACCGGACGGCGTGTTAGTAGTGGAAGTACCGAATATCGAGGCCACCTGTCAATCACCCAGCAGCACTTTTCATGAGGCGCATCTGTACAATTTCAATTTGGCGACACTGCGGCGCATGGGTGAAAAAGCCGGCTTAGTTGAAGACATGCATTTGTTTTCCGAAGACGGCGGCAATGTCACGCTGTTTTTCAAAAAAGCCGAACACCCGGCCGACCAAGCTATGGGTTGGGGAATCCCAGAAAATGCCGAACGAATCTCCGCGATTGTACGCGGCCACACCAATTTAAGGCATTACATGCGCGCGGCGCCCTATTTACGGTTTATCAAACGCATGAGTCGTTCGCTGTTCGAAAATCGGGACGTCAAAGGTTTCGATAACAATAAAAGCCTGCTTGACCAATTGTATCGGGGCTTATAGTACGCTCGTCACTTAGATTTTCCGGTGGGTACGCTAGTCGGCCCACCCCACATTTTTGAAAGGTTTCCCGTCATGTCATCCCACGCCGCCAACATCCATTCCGACAAGATCCTGATTCTCGATTTCGGTTCGCAATACACGCAATTGATTGCCCGCCGCATCCGTGAAATTGGTGTGTACTGTGAGATATATTCCTGCGATTGCAGCGCCGATGAAGTCAAAAACTTCGCACCCAACGGCATCATCCTCTCCGGCGGCCCGGAAACCGTCACCAGCAGCGACACCCCTCGCGCGCCGCAAATTGTTTTTGAGTTGGGCGTACCGGTCTTGGGTATTTGCTACGGCATGCAAACCATGGCCGAGCAGCTGGGCGGCAGAGTGGAATCCTCCGATCACCGCGAATTCGGCTACGCGCAGATTCGCGCTCGCGGCCATTCCAAATTGTTGTTGAACATCGAAGATCACGCTTCACCGGAAGGTTTCGGCTTATTGGATGTCTGGATGAGCCACGGCGACCGTGTCGTCGAATTGCCGACCGGCTTCAAATTGATCGCCAGCTCCGACGGCGCGCCAATTGCCGGCATCGCCGATGAAGACAAACACTTCTATGCTCTGCAATTTCATCCGGAAGTGACGCACACCAAGCAGGGTGGCCGGATATTGAGTCGGTTTGTGTTGGAAATTTGCGGCTGCCAAGCGTTGTGGAATGCCAGCAATATCATTGAAGACAGCATTACTGCCGTGCGCGAAAAAGTCGGCAACGACCAAGTTATTTTGGGCCTATCCGGCGGCGTCGACTCATCGGTGGTAGCCGCACTGCTGCACCGCGCCATCGGCGAGCAACTGACTTGCGTGTTCGTAGATACCGGCTTGCTGCGTCTGCACGAAGGCGATCAGGTTATGGCGATGTTCGCCCAACATATGGGCATCAAGGTAATCCGTGTCGATGCCGAAGCCCGTTACATGGCGGCACTAGCCGGCGTTAACGACCCTGAACAAAAACGCAAAATCATCGGCGGCCTGTTCGTGGAAATCTTCGACGAAGAAGCCGGCAAACTCACCGACGCTAAATGGCTGGCGCAAGGCACCATTTACCCGGACGTCATCGAATCGGCCGGTGCGAAAAGCGGCAAGGCGCATTTGATCAAATCGCATCACAATGTCGGCGGCCTGCCGGAAAATATGAAGTTGAAACTGGTCGAACCCTTGCGCGAATTGTTCAAGGACGAAGTACGCAAGCTGGGCTTGGAGCTGGGCTTACCGGCCGATATGATTCATCGTCACCCCTTCCCCGGCCCCGGCCTAGGCGTACGTATCCTCGGTGAAGTCAAAAAGCAATATGCAGACTTATTGCGCCAAGCCGATGCGATTTTCATCGAAGAGCTGTATCGCCACGACCTGTATCATAAAGTCAGCCAGGCCTTCGCGGTGTTCTTGCCGGTGAAATCGGTGGGTGTGATGGGAGACGGCCGAAAATACGACTATGTCATCGCGATCCGCGCTGTCGAAACCATAGATTTCATGACCGCGCGCTGGGCGCATCTGCCTTACGATTTCCTCGATTTGATCTCACGCCGCATCATCAACGAAGTGCCGGGCATTTCCCGCGTCACCTACGACATCTCCGGCAAGCCGCCCGCGACGATAGAGTGGGAGTAATAGCCTCAAATTAAAATGGAACTTTGAAAATGACTTCCGGTCAACGCAAGCGCGGGGTGTGAAAATTTGCTCCGCGCAATAGCTTATTCATTGTTTCTCCCAAGCCGGTAGTCAATTGTTTTGACTACCGGTTTTTTTTGCGATGAATGAGCAGTCTCGGTCGCCATGCCGAATTAAAGTTAATAAAACGCAGCTTAACCTGCGCCGGTTCTTACAGGCAAACGTCCGTCATTCGCCTAACAACCCATCATTGGCGCCCCCCGGTCTTAGTAGGTATAGGCTGGGTCATGTCGATGCCGGCAGCTTCTTTTCTTGAGTATTGGATGTTTCGTAACTGGGCTGTTTATGCTGTACGTTGCGAAAAAAACCTTAAGTTGAGGGTTTGTCCAAATCATTTCCTTTGTGGCTGGTAACGGTTTGCCAAATCAACCAGTCATTCTCGATTTGTTGACGATATTGACGTTGGTCAAAGCCATTGAATAACAGCCTGTGTCCGATACGGCAATTGTTGGGTATTTGATGACAGTAAGATGAATGCTCCCAGGCACATTTAGAATGGTTTCAGGTGGAAAACGGTTAGATTATTTGGGCAAAAATGCAAGGGATTAATTTTAATTATGCACAAAAAATTACTTGACACTGTCGGCGGCCAAAGACTGCCTGGTCTTGGGCTCTAATGTTCGTATATTGCATGTAAGTTATTGATTTTAAATTGTATAAACTGTTGTCTAAAATTGAGTCAATTTAAGCAAAGGCCCCAAAAATTAGGCATTTAGAGCGCGAAAAAACTTTTTATCCCCAAGGTTATCCACAGCTTTTGTGGATAACACCATAACTTAGTTGCCTGTCAGTCAGTTAGCGCTAAAAGCTATATTCCCGTGCAGGTTTTTGTCTTATTTCCGACACGGTTGCAACTTGGCCTGCCTGGGATTTTGCAAAGGAATGTCAGCGGATGGCTACATTGGCGGAGGCATTTGATTACAGTATTTTAAATGCGGAGTTCCTTGCGGTGCTGCTTCTAGTGTTATGACAGGGCTCTTAAAAACCGTTCGCCTTATGCTCTTGAGCGAACTCAGCCTGTCGATGGACGCACTCACCTGGGCTCAGACGAGCTCAGCCCGGACGGATTACCCGAGATAAAATACTGCCGGGTTAATAAGCTATCGGCTCCAACTGCGCTGGATAGAAATTAACTATGTTAAATAACTTTTCCAATTAGGTCATATCCCGCATTATTTGTAGCGTGTTGCTCCGGTAATGCCGGGCAATTTGCCGCCAAATGCCCTAAATATCGCTATTTTAGTGCTATGGCATGAATCTTGGTTGTTCGCCCAATTAACGACACCAAAATCCGCATATCCTAACCATGAGCAACGCTCTCCACATCTCCCGCCTGATTGAGGCTTACGACGAGGAATTACGCCGGGTGATGTTTAGACGCTGTGGCTGCCTGGATACCGCCGCCGACATCGTACAGGAGACCTACCAGCGCATGTTTACCGGCAATTTGTGGCAGCAAGCGGATAACCCGCGCGCCTTGCTGCATCGCATCGCCGCCAATCTGGCCACTGATTACGAGCGCCGCCGCAATACTCGCAATCAACATGTAGAGCATGACGATACCGGCGACGCGGCCTTGCAGGTTAGCGATGGTATCGATCCGGAGCAAATCAGTCTGGCGTGCGAGCGCTTGGACCGCTTGGTCGCGGCGATAGATAGACTCCCCGCCAAATGCCGGACGGTTTTCGTGCTGCGCAAGTTCGAGGAACTGAGCCACGCCGAAATCGCCCAGCGCCTAGGCATATCCCGCAATATGGTGGAAAAGCATCTACGCAATGCCTTGGCCGCCTTGCAAGAACACGACGATTTTTAGCTGATTCGCTCCTGTTTTCACAGGGTTATGCGTCCTATAATGGCGAGCCACCAACCCTGAATTGCGCCCGATGAAAAACTTCAGCCTTTATCGCTCACCGCTAAGCAGCAGGATGCATTGCCGCCTGCCGGCTGTAAACGGACATAGGCAATGAAAATCTCTGCCGAGATTAAAGCCGCTGCCCGCGACTGGTGGGTCAGGCTGGATAGCGGCAAACTTAGCCCTAATGAGCACGCCGAATTTACCCGCTGGTTGGCTGCCGATCCTTTGCATCGTCAGGCTTACGAGCAATTACGCGAGATATGGGGGGCGCTGGACGCTATCGCGCCGAGAATAACGATTCCGGCCGCCAGCAAACCCAAGCAGCTTGCTTGGCGATGGCAGTGGGCGCTGCCTGCTTTAGCCGGCGGCTGCCTGGCCTTGTGGTTGTTCAATCCGCTATGGCTTATATTGCGCGCCGATTTTCATACCGGCTTTGGCGAGCGGCGCGACGTGCATCTTAGCGACGGCTCGACGGTGCATCTGAACAGCAACAGCGCATTGGAAGTACATATCGACGGCGCACAGCGGCAATTGACCCTGCTACAAGGCGAAGCCTGGTTTGAAGTCAGCCCCGACAAAGCCAGGCCTTTCCGGGTAGGTACCGCGCACGGCAGCGTGACCGCGCTGGGTACGGCCTTTAATGTGCGGCTGCATCACGATAAAACCGAAGTCAGTGTCACGGAACACAGCGTGGCGGTGGACTTGCAACAAGCCGACGGCAAAACGCTGCACACCGTGGTTGCCGAAGGTCAGCAAATAGCCTATAGCGCCGAATCGGGACTGGGCAATTTGCAACACATCGATAGCCAGGCCGTTACCGCCTGGCAACGCGGCAAACTGGTGTTCGAAAACCGGCCCTTGGGCGAGGTGCTTGCCGAGCTGAATCGCTATCATCGCGGCTTTTTGCTGATCAACGATCCTGAACTGGCCCAACGCCGCGTCAATGGTGTGTTTCGTACCGACCAAGCCCTATCGGTGCTGGCGGCCTTGGAAACCTCGCTGCAACTGCGCTCAACGCGGTTTGGTGATTATTTGATCGTGCTGCACCGCTAAACGAGTTTACGGCATCGGTGGCGTTTATTGACCGGGCAAAGGCATTCAGGCGAATGCTATTTAAGGGCCGGGTTAATAACGCTCCCGGCAAATTACCGTTTTGACCTACTCGATAGTTGTTGTCAGCGCATTGCTGAAATTATCCCTCTACCAATTATCCGAAAAATAAATTTCAAACGCATTGAACTTGGCAACTACTTAGCGGAATTAACCTCGGAATGCAGTTCGCTTTGAGCAAGTCCCCTAAGTTGCCTCAAGGCAGAGCCGCATTCACCCTCGGCAGTTGGTCAATGCCGACGCAGCATCGTTCCCATGGAACAAAAATCGCAGCCAACCTGAGGCTTGCCGCTGGTTAGCTGTACCTTAATGATCTTATCGACAGAGGATAGAAGTATGAGATTAAACATTGCTAAAACAGTAATTGCCGCCGTTTTGTTAATCGGTGCGGCGCCAGCGAATGCCAGTGCCGTGCATGATGCCGCCGGCGATTATCTGGCAACTTATTTCGGCAGTAAGACCGGCGATCTGGATGTGATCAGTGCCTCGGTTACTTACAATCCGGCCAGCGATCTTTTTCATTTCGAAAGTACCTTTGCCGGTAACCTCGGCGGCTCGCCGTCCGGTTTCTACATTTGGGGCTTCGATCGGGGCGCCGGTACCGGGCGGTTTACCGCAAACGGCTTGCCGCAAGTACTGTTCGATTCGGTCGTGCGTTTCAACATGGACGGCAGCGGCGTGGTAAGCCTGTTGACACCGACTTCTTCCACTACGGCCTTCGCCGCGGGGACCGCCAAAATTAAAGACAACCAGTTGATTGCCGACATTGCCGCGAGCTTGCTGCCCTCGAATGGTCTTGCCAAATCGAGCTACACCTGGAATCTCTGGCCGCGCGACGGAGCTCTGCCGGCGGGTTTTGGACAAATCTCCGATTTCGCTCCCGATGCCATCAACGCCACCGTGCAAGTCGTACCGCTCCCCGGGGCGTTTTGGCTGTTTGGTTCGGTGTTTGCTATGTTCAAGTTAGCCGGCAACAGCAAGCAGCGTTTTGCGGTAACAGTAAAATCCATTTGATAGCAGCACATTGAAAGCTGGCAAACCCGTTCCTGTTGTTTTATAGAGGCTTGAGCGGGTTTGCGACTTCATTCCTCGCCGGACGGCGCTGCCAGATAACTTACCTCTACCTCCGTCAAGCCGCTGATGCCGATTTGCTTGGCCGCGCCTTGCGATAAATCGATCAACCGATTCGGGCTGAACGGACCTCTATCATTAATCAGCACATCCACATAACGGCCATTGCGTAAATTGGTAACCCGCACTTTCGACGGAATCGGCAAGGTTTTATGCGCTGCCGAAAAGCCTTGCGGATCGAACCGGCTGCCGTCGGCCGTGCGATTGCCCGATTCCGCACCGTACCAGGAAGCCAGACCGGTTTCCCGGTAACCATTTCCTGATGCCAAAGGGTAATACGTGATGCCTTTGACGGTGTAAGGCTTGTTGTAAGCGGCGTTGTTTTGATACGCCGGCAACCGGGCCGGCATGGAAGGCTGCGGCGGCTCGGATGCGCAACCCGCCAGCAGGCTGAGTAAAATCAATAAAAAACCTGGATGGGCAAGTGCCTGGATTAGTTGGTTTCGCGGCATTCGATAACTCCACAGGGCGTAATTTATTTGGCGCGCATGCACTGGCAATAATCTAAGCATAATTTAAAGCACTCGTTAAACTCCGTTCGCTTGGGTCGCACCTTTCCGGTCTTCGCGCAGGCAGACCGTTGCCGCCGCGAGTTCATCCCGTCAAAATCGGTCAGCCCTGACCGGTTTGGTTATAATGCCGGCATCAGGAAATAGACAACTAGGGCCGGGATAGCGATTTCTTTGTTTGCCGACGCGGCAAACGCCACTTGAGGGGGAAAGATACATGGCGGGTGAATTACATAAAATCTTGATTGTTGGCGGCGGCGCGGCGGGATTGGAGTTGGCCAGCGAATTGGGGCAAAAACTTGGCAAAGCCGGCAAGGCGCAAATTACATTGCTGGATGCCGCGTCCACCCATATCTGGAAACCTTTGCTGCACGAAGTGGCGTCCGGCACCTTAGCAGAAGCCGAGGAAATCGAATACTTGGCCCAAGCGCACAGCAATCACTTCCGCTTCTTGTTCGGCAGAATGGAAGGTTTGGATCGGGCCAATAAAGAAATTATCGTCAGCGCGATTACCAACAAGAAAGGCGAAGAGATCATTCCGCAACGCCGCTTCAAGTACGACACGCTGGTGATGGCGGTCGGCAGTGTCAGCAACACCTTCGGCATCAAGGGCGTGGATAAATATTGCCGGTTTATCGATACCACTAAGGAAGCCTTCCGCTTTCAAAAACAACTGGTGGAAACCTATTACATTCAGTCTTACGCCAACCAGAGCCATCAACGTGACAAGCCGCTGTCGATTGTGATCATCGGCGCCGGCGCCACGGGCGTGGAATTGTCAGCCGAGTTACACGAAGTGACCAAATTGCTGGCCACCTACGGGCTGGAAGGTTCGATAGACGTCAACATTACCATCATTGAAGCCGCGACTAAATTGTTGCCAGCCCTGCCGCCACGGCTGTCGCAAGCCACCCAGGAGCAATTGATCAAGCTGGGCATCCAGTTAAAGCTGGGTCGCAAGGTCACGGAAGTGACCGAAACCGAAGTACACACTTACGATGGCGAAGTATTCGATGCGGACTTAAAAGTCTGGGCCGCCGGCATCAAAGCCCCGGATTGGATGAAAGACCTGGATGGTTTGGAGTCCAATCACATCAACCAATTAGTGGTCGATCAAACTTTGCAAACCAGCGACCCCGACATTTTTGCTATCGGCGATTGCGCCGCTTGCGAATGGGTCGGCCACGGCGGCAACGTACCACCGCGCGCTCAGTCCGCCCACCAAATGGCCTCTACCGTGGCCAAAACCATCATCAACCGCTTGAAAGGCAAACCGGCGGCGAAATTTGTTTATCGCGATTACGGCTCGCTGGTGTCGCTGGGTAAATTCAGCACGGTCGGCAGCTTGATGGGTAGCTTGATGGGCACGGTCAGCGTCGGCGGCTTGATTGCCTATGGCGTGTATTTGTCCTTGTACAAAATGCACCAAGTGGCTATCCACGGTTACTTCCGCACCGCGATGCTGACCTTATCCAATCTGTTCCGGCGCAGTACCCACGCCAAAATGAAAATGCACTAACCCACAACTCCATTGAGCGATACACATGTTAGAAATCGAATACGAATTCCGCGAAGAAGACCTGGTCCACTTTAATGAGGAAAGGCTGAAAAAAGACCCGGAAATGCAGAAAAAAATCCGCCAAAACCGCATCTTCGCGCCCGGCGTGATGATGGCCATCGGCTTGTTTTATTACGTGTACTACGTGGATATGACCACCACCGCCTACATTACCATCCTGGCGCTGGCCTGGTCGTTCGCTTCGCCGTATATCATGAAGATGGATTTACGCCGCCAGTTTTTCAACAAATACACCGAAGCGGAGAAAAAGGCTTTATTCGGTATTCATTGGCTGAGCATCGAGCCGGAATTCCTGCAAGAACGCGCTCCCGGCGGTAAGAGCAAAACTCCGTGGAAAGACATGTTGCGGGTGGAAAAACATAAAGATTACGTTTACATCTATGTGGATATTGATGCAGCGATTGTGATTCCGCGCGCTACGGTCAAGAAAGGCGATTTGAAGGCGTTTGCCAAGCAGGCTGAGGGGATGATTGAGAGGGCAGGATGAGGTTTTTGTGCCGTGGCAGTTATAGGCACTTATGTTGTATATCCTGCGAATTAAGAGTTATGTGCAGACTAGCTAATAAGTTGTTTAGTAGCATGTCAAATTTTCGGAGTATTCATGGGCACTGATAAAGATTGGGAACAATGGGGGGCGGCTGACCCATACTTTGGCGTCCTTAGCAGCGACGAATTTCGTAAGGACAGGCTCGACGCCAGAGCAAAGGACGAGTTTTTTGCTTCAGGGAGGAGGCATATTGAACGTGTCTTCCAACTAATCAGCGAAAACTTCGGTCACGCATTTTTTCCAAATACAGCACTTGATTTTGGCTGTGGAGTGGGTCGGCTCGTCTTAACATTGGCTGAGCGCACTGAACGGACTGTCGGCATTGATATTTCGCCTTCCATGATTGCCGAGGCTCTCGATAATACTAAGTATGCCGGCATCACCAATGTCAGTTTCGTATTGTCTGATGACGCGCTTACGAATGTTGTCGGTGAATTCAGTTTTGTCCATTCTTGCATAGTGTTACAACATATCCCATGGGCACGTGGTCGACTAATATTACAACAACTCGCAGATAGAGTAGAGCCAGGCGGCTATTTAGCTGTTCACTTTTTAACATCGTCTAGTGCCCCTAAGCTTATTAGAGCAGCAGTTCGTCTTCGATATGTGTTCCCCCCGCTAAATTGGTTGAGGAACTTAACAAAACGCCGTCCACTATTCGAGCCAGCCATGCAATTGCACATTTATAATACTGGCAAAATTATTCTCGATCTGAAGGAACGAAACTTTGAAACGCCGGTATGTTGTAACGAACCAGACATGGACGGATTTACGAGCATTCTATTACTTGCTCGACGCTTGCCAAAGCCTTAGTTCCGTAGACACTGTTATCCAAGTCAAGCCAAATGAATAACCGAGTCGAAGGGTTTTGCGGATTTTTCATCGTTCCCACGCGCCGCGTGGTAATGCAAACCAACCGCGCTGCGGTGAGCTAAAACCAATCCCGATTCCATCCTACCCGGCATAAATCCAGGCACTTGAATAACGCCAATGCTCCGGTAAATCAACATAACCGCATTTACCGGATTCAGGTGGATATAATCCAAGGCCAAGGCGCAATTGGTAGGGCGTCAATAGGCGTTGCCGTGTTGTGCCGTATGTTGGCCTTAAATCATTCGGCGCATTACGCTATTTATCGTTCCCACGCTCCAGCGTGGTAACGCATCCCTAGACGCTCTGCGTCGTCCTGCGAAAACAATGTCTCGCTTCCACGAAACCGGGAAGTGTTGACACGGTTTTTTACCCACGCTGTCAATAGGCCTTTGTGTTTGGTGTCGCTAACGCGACGGCTGGTTTTAATGTCGGGTCTCGGCCCGACAGCCGAGATACTTTTCTTTGCTTGTCCAAAGAAAAGTATCCAAAAGAAAAGACACCCGGATGCCGCTTATTCCCTGTGCTCCTCGCTTTTGAACGGGGTTGCCGAAAGGGGCTTCCTGCCCCTTCGTCAACGTGCGGCATCCATGCCGCACCCCTTCGGGCTATTCCGTTCAAAAGTTCCGGTGCTCGGCGCGGCATACGGGAATAAAACTATCCCGATTTCACTGTAGTCTCTTAGATACTCTGTTCAAAAGCAACAAATTTCATCATCTTTTACTCGGCGATGATGGATTCAGGGATGGCATAAAACCGCGTGTTATCGAACGGCTGATCGTGCTTCAACATGCCATGGATCGCATGCAGTAATTTACGCATCACGGAGCAGACGGCTTGTAACGGTTTCTTGCCATTGTCGATCAAATGCTGGAAATACGCTCGCACATGCGGATCGTGCTGTTTGGCACTCAAGGCCGGCATATACAACGCCGAACGAATATGCCGGTTACCGGCCTTGGATAACCGCATTTTCTTGTGTACGCTTTTGCCCGACTCAAAGGCCTTGGGATCGAGTCCGGCAAACTTGACCCATTCGCGATGCGACAGGTTGGGCGGCAATAGCAGTAGTTCGCCCATCAAGGCAATGGCGCTGGTTTGGGCAATGCCTTTGATGCCGGTCAACAGGTCGAATATTCGTTGCAGTTCCGGATGCTGGTCGATCAACGCCAGCGCCTCGCCAGCCAACGTATCGATGCGTTTTTCCAGCTGACTAATCGCCAATTTGGCATCGCGTAGTAGGGCCTTCGGCGTTTCCTCGGTCGCACTCAGCGCATGTAGATGATTTTTCGCGGCGGCCTTCTGACCGGTTAGCGCGTCGATACGGCGAGCATAGCCGCGCAAAGCCAGCGCTTGATTCGAAGGACGAGTCCAGGCGACGAAATCCATGCGCTCGACATATTCGGCCAAGGTGTTGGCATCGACGGCGTCGGTTTTACTGTTTTTCATCAAGACCTTGGCGAAGTTATGAGAGGCCTTGGGATTGACCACCATCACCGGAATGCCGGCGTCATGCACCGCAATCGCCAGATCGAAGTGGTAAATACCGGTCGCTTCCAGGCATACCTTGATGCCGGGTAATTTGATCAGTTTATTGACCAAACGCGCACGGTCAGCGCGGGTATTGGCAAATTTTTGCGGGTCGAACGGCTTGCCGTTCTTGCGGATCACTAAAACCAATTCGTCGGCGCCGACATCCACGCCGGCAAACAGGCGAGGGATAGATTCAGCGGGGGTGTTGAGCGAGCGGTTCGTCATCATCATTTTTAAATACAGTTTAAAGGGAAGTACACTATTCACCGGTTCCCGACCCTGTGCATGCACCTACCTTCCTTGCGTATGCAGGCTCTCAGCCTCGGATACTCCACGGTATGGGTGAATAGGGCGGGGGCCAATCTACGGAACAGGCTCGGGCCAACGACCCGTCCTCAGGATGCGACAGCCTCCCAATGAACAATCACAGCTTAATCGGTTTTTCTGCGCTGTCGGTTGTTAAAATTCATCATACAAGGGTGGGCACGGTTTTTGTGCCCACGCGGATTGCTCTCCGCGACGCAATGATCCCCACAAAATATTAGTGCGTGCTAATCTATACTTGCTTTGGATGTTAGACAATGGCGAATTAGGTTAGACTCTGGTTGCATGTGCTTATGCTGACGGTTAAGCCACGACAAAAGACGCATCCGCTATCTACGCCAAGGCGATGGGCCGGCCCGTCTCACCCACAGGGAGACTCAGCATCTATAAGGGCATTCGCCGTAATGTCGTTCGAAAGCAGAGGACCTGCAAATTATTGGGAAATTAACGAAGCCCACCGGTTCATCGGGTGGGAGGAGCAAGCATGGAACTGTTACTTTTTCTTATCGGTGAAAAATATTTTTGCCTACCGCTATCCAGCGTCAAACGGATTGTGCCCATTTCCCCGGTTTATCCCTACAGCGGGCAGAACTCCGACCCCTTCTACGGTATCGATGGCGAGGTTTTTCCTTATGTGTCGCTTTGGGATTTGTTGGATATCAAGTCGAAATACTTTGAATACGAGGAATTAAAGTCTTTTTTGGAAATTCGCAGAAAGGATCACCTGGAATGGATTGCCGAGCTGGAATACTCGGTCCGCAACCACGGCACCTTCAGCAAGGCCAGAAACCCCAGAGAATGCGCATTCGGTAAGTGGTATTACGCTTACACACCCCGGCACAAAAGGCTGCATTTGCTGTTGTCTTGTTTCGAAAGGCCGCACGCCGCCATACATGAACTAGCCGATAAATTGCTGAATATGGCGGAAACCGGCCGTGTCGATGAAGCCTTGTCGGCTTTGAATCAGGCTAAACACGGCACGTTAACGGAGCTTTTGAATATTTTCGACTCAACGATTGAATTGGTTGTCGACCTGCAAAGACGCCTAGTCCTGCTTGCCAAACATGATGCCAATTACCTAGCTATCGGCATTGATGAGGTGTCTGACATCGTTAAAGTGAAGGCGTCGATGCGTCGTGACAACCCTATTGCAAGGTCCGAGCATTTTTCTGAGTTCGTCTCTTTTGAGAATGGACAGGCTGTGCCGATTATTAATCTTGCATCCTTAGCCAACAATGCGCCGGGGTTGACGGGTAAATCAGATAATCCGGTAATTTAGCGCCCGCAGTGCTGGGTGGATGATGAAATCTCCTGACTTCCAAGTTGTGGTTCTATATTTCAATACCGACGGCTTGGGCTACCAGTTTTTGATTCAGGACGGCAGCGGTTCGTGATAAATTTCCATACATTCTTCTTCGTAGCCCGATGACCACCATGACCACCATTCGCCAAGCCGATTTCATCCAAAGCATCGCTGATGCCTTGCAGTTCATTTCCTATTACCACCCCAAGGATTTCATCGATGCCTTGTATGTGGCTTACCAAAAGGAGGAAAGCCCGGCGGCGAAAGATGCGATGGCGCAGATTTTGATCAATTCGCGGATGTGCGCCGAGGGCCAGCGGCCGATTTGTCAGGATACCGGCATTGTCACCGTTTTTTTAAAAATTGGTATGGACGTGCGCTGGGATGCGGCATTGAGCGTGACCGAGATGGTTAACGAAGGTGTGCGCCAGGCTTATCTGCATCCGGACAACGTGTTGCGGGCGTCCATCCTGGCCGATCCGGCCGGCAAGCGTATCAATACCAAAGATAACACACCGGCGGTGGTGCATATGGAACTGGTGCCTGGCGACAAAGTGGACGTGGAAGTCGCCGCGAAGGGCGGGGGTTCGGAAGCCAAGTCCAAATTCGTGATGTTGAACCCGGCCGACAACATCGTCGATTGGGTGATGAAAACCGTGCCGACCATGGGCGCGGGTTGGTGTCCGCCCGGCATTTTGGGCATCGGCATCGGCGGCACCGCCGAGAAAGCCATGATTTTGGCTAAGCAGGCGTGCATGGGCTCGATCGACATTCAGGAGCTGATCGCCCGCGGCCCATCGAATGCTATTGAAGAGTTGCGCCTGGAGCTATACGACAAGGTCAACGCGCTGGGCATCGGCGCGCAAGGCTTGGGCGGCCTGACCACGGTGTTGGACGTGAAAATCCTGGATTACCCGACTCACGCCGCCAACAAGCCGGTGGCGATGATTCCCAACTGCGCTGCCACCCGTCACGCCCATTTCGTGTTAGACGGTTCCGGTCCAGCGTTGCTGACGCAGCCCAAACTAAGCGACTGGCCGGCAATCACCCAATCGGCCAGTAGCGCTCGCCGGGTCAATATCGATGGTTTGACCAAGCAAGACGTTGCCGACTGGAAGCCCGGCGAAACCTTGCTGCTGAGCGGCACCTTATTGACCGGCCGCGATGCCGCCCACAAGCGTATCGTTGATCTTTTGAACAAGGGAGAACCCTTGCCGGATGGCGTGGACTTAAAAGACAAATTCATTTACTACGTCGGACCGGTCGATGCGGTGCGCGATGAAGTGGTCGGCCCGGCCGGCCCCACCACCGCCACGCGAATGGACAGTTTCACCGACACGGTACTGGAAAAAACAGGCCTGCTGGGCATGATAGGCAAATCCGAACGCGGCCCGATAGCGATAGCAGCCATCGCCAAGCATAAAGCAGTGTATTTGATCGCGGTCGGCGGCGCGGCTTACTTGGTGTCAAAAGCCATCAAACAAGCGCGGGTCGTGGCGTTTCCGGAATTGGGCATGGAAGCGATTCACGAGTTTGTGGTGGAAGATATGCCGGTAACGGTGGCGGTGGATAGTCGCGGCGAGTCGATTCATGCGACCGCGCCGAAAGAGTGGCAATCAAAAATTGGGAAGATTCCGGTGGTGCTGGCTTAGGCTTTAGTGCGAGAGGGAGTTTACGCCGGGCCTTCAAACACGATGCCTTCATAAATCTCGGCGACCGGCAGTTCCAGGCCGATGGATTGCAACAACGCCCGCTCCCCGGCTTGATATAGCCGTAAATCCCATTGCTCGGCGCGGCGGTAACACTCCACGCGCTGCGTGTCCTGAGCGATCAGCACATACTCTTCCAAACTGGGCAACTTGCGGTAGTGATGAAACTTTTCGGCTCGGTCATAGCGCTCAGTAGCGTCCGATAACACTTCAATAATCAGTTTCGGCTGGCTGTTGTAGTGCTCGGCGGTGTCGGCTGCCGAGCAGGTGACGTGTAAATCCGGGTAGAAGAAACAGTCGTCGTGGGCGGTTTGCACGCGAACTTTCATTTCTCCGGAATGAACCCGGCAAGGTGTTCCGCGCAGGTAAGTATGCAAAAAAGCGATTAAATTGGTTGTGACGGTGTCGTGTGCCCGTTTCACGCCGACCATCGCATACACCTCGCCATTAATATATTCATGCTTGATGTCGCTGACTAATTCGCCTTGCAGATAATCCGCGACGCTGATCGATAATTTTTCCGCTAAAGCCATGTGCATGTCCTCGTGTTTACCCGCCAGCGATTTTAACGGCTAGAGTCGTCAATAGATAGTGCCGGCCCAAACCTTGGCCGGCCTAAAAACACGGGCTAAACTCAAATCTCTTTTTCGCCTGGTCATCCATGTCTATCGTTGCGCTGTTATTTATCGGTTTTTCGCTCGGTGCGGCCTTGCTGTTGCTGGCCGGCAATATCTTGCAAGCCAGGGAACCCGTACGCTTTACGTCGAAATTGGCCGGTTTTCTGTTGATAGCCGGCTTGGCCGGCATCCAAAGCCTGCATTTAGGCTACTTGCTGAATCGATACGAGCTGGTACATTCCGCGCTGTACCTGTTTCTGCTGTACGGGATTGCTCCCAGCTTCTATTTTTACAGCCGGCAACTGTTGCGTAATGCAGCCGGTTATAGCCGGCACGTTGTATTGCATGTCCTGCCGTTCGCGCTGTGCCTGATTTTGCCTTATCGGTTGGCCCTGCCCGGCGCTTTTTTGGTTGGCGGCGGCTATTTGCTGTGGTTGGCGAAAACAGTCTATGCGCTACGCGGACAAAGGCAGCGCTTTCATTGGGAGTTATTGGCGCTGGGGGTTTTGTTTGCCATAGCGGTGGCGGTTTTGGTGTTGGGCTTCATCTGGCCGCTACTGGATGAAGCAGACTTTATTGCTGTTTACAGCATCTTGATCGGTTTGGCCTTTTTCGCGGTGGCGTTGACCTTATTGCGTTTTCCCGGCATCGCCGCCGACGTGTCGGAAGCGGTGCAGGCGGCTTATGCGGAATCGACTTTAAAAAATATCGATAAGCCGGCAGTGCTGGCCAAACTGGATACATTGATGACACAGGACAAGTTATATGCGCTGGAAACCCTGAATCTAGGTTTGCTGGCCGAGCAATTGGAGCTGAGTCAGCATCAGTTGTCCGAACTGATCAATACCGAGTTTCAACAAGGTTTTTCCCGCTACATTCGCGAACAACGTATCGCCGCCGCCAAAAAATTGCTATTGGCGGAACCCAATGCGTCGGTGTTGTCGATAGGCTTGACGGTGGGCTTTAGCACCCAGTCCAATTTCTACGCGGCGTTTCGCGACATCGTCGGCGTCGCGCCCGGACAGTATCGAAAAACACACGCCGGCTAAACAAAAAACTCCAGTTTTATCATTTTGTAAATCCGTAACGCTTTGAAGTTTATCGGGTTATATCCCGCGTAAATTATTTCTATTCCTGTCCTATCAATTCGGAAGTTCCGCCGTTTCGCGGTCGTTAATCTGCTCCTGCCTCTCAACATTTGGAGCAAAACCATGAACATTCTATTAACCGGCGCGACCGGTTTTATCGGCAGCGCCGTATTACACGAGTTGCTGCGACGGGGTCATCAGGTCACGGCCTGTTGCCGCCACCCCGAACGCCTACTCATCGATAATCCAAACCTGACCCGATTAAACTTGGATTTTGCCCAAGCCGGCGTAATTGACTACTGGCTACCGCACCTGCAAGCTGCCGACGCAATCGTCAATTGCGTGGGCATCATTGCCGAGAACAATAACCAAAGCTTTGCCCAGTTGCATAGTCAGGCACCGATAGCCTTGTTTCAAGCCGGTGCACGTGCTGGGGTAAAAAAGATCGTGCAAGTTTCGGCTTTGGGTGCCGACGCGGGTGCCGAATCGAATTACCATCTCAGCAAAAAAGCTGCCGACGATGCCTTGCGTGAATTGGCCCTGGACTGGTTTGTATTGCAGCCCTCGCTGGTTTATGGCCCCGGCGGGCAAAGTAGCGGCTTGTTTCATGCGTTGGCGGCATTACCCGTGCATTTGCTGCCGGATGGTGGCCGCCAGCTTTTGCAACCCATTCATATTGCCGATGTGGCCGCCATCGTCTGCCCTTGTCTTGAGCCGGCTGTCTCCGGTCGTAAAACCTTGGCTTTGGTCGGCCCCAGTCCGATAAGTTATGCGGACTGGCTTCGGGGGCTTAGGCGGCGACTGGGCAAACCAACAGCCAGAACTTGCTCTGTGCCTTACCCATTTGCGCTGAGCATGGCGGGGATGGGCAAATGGCTGGGCGAGCCGATTTTAAGCAAAGACAACGTAGCGATGCTGAATCGCGGCAATTGCGCAGATCCAGAACCCCTCACTCAGTTTTTGGGCCGAGCGCCCATCAACGTGAACGAGCAATGGTTCGAACAAGCGGCCTGCCCAGCCGAGCGTTGGCATGCGGGTTTGTATTTTCTCAAGCCTTTATTGCGATACGTGATTGCCTTCGTCTGGTTATGGAGCGGCATCACCTCGCTGTTTTTCTACCCGCATCAACTGAGTTATCAGCTATTGGCAGCGCTTGGCATCACCGGCATGGGCGCGCCAATTGCCTTATACGGCTTGGCAGCCATGGATATGGGCTTGGGATTGGCGACCTTGGCGCGGTTTAGGATCAACATGCTAATGCTTTGGCAGTTCTGGATCGTCCTCGGCTATAGCCTGACAGTGGCTGTTTGTTTACCGGAATTTGTATTCCACCCGTTCGGTCCGCTGTTGAAAAACCTGCCGTTTTTAATGTGCTTGTTGCTTGTCAGAATATTGGAAGGAGAGCCGTCATGATGTATTTATCGTTAAAATTGATCCATATCCTCAGCGCCATCGTATTGTTTGGCTTGGGTTCCGGTACGGTGTTTTACAAAGTGATGGCCGATAAAAGCGGCGATCACGCGGCAATCGCCTCGACCAGCAAACATGTAGTGCTGGCCGATTGGTGGTTCACCACGCCGACTGTGATTATCCAGCCGTTAACCGGCGTGTTATTGGCCGATCAATTGTCGGCTTCGTTCGGCGACGGCTGGCTGTGGTGGACAGTGGTGCTGTATTTAATCACCGGACTGTGCTGGTTGCCGGTGGTAATTTTGCAGATCCGCATGCGCGACATTGCCGCCGAATCACTGGCTCAAGGCCGGACTTTGCCGTACCTGTATCACTATTATTCCAAGATTTGGCTATGGTTGGGCGTGCCGGCTTTCTTCGGCATGATAGGCGTCACCACCTTGATGGTGTTTCATAATTCACTCTGGAGCTGAGCCATGTCTGTGTCATTAATGCAAAAAGTGTTGGGCGCCGATTGGCAACAATTGCCTGAGGTTATTCAAAGACATTACCGAATTAGCAATGGCCAACAAAGCCGCCTGGTCGGAACGATGGAAATTGGCTATCCAATTTACCTGTTTCCGTTGATTTGGCTGATTCATTTGTTCGGCGGCTTGTTACTGTGGCGCGGGCAGGCGGCACAAGCCGAAGTGGACAAGACCGCCGACGGCGAACTATTGCATTGGCATAGGACGATGACTTACGCCGATGGTAAAACTGATTGCTTTAGTTCCAGGATGAGTTATGCGGCTGACCACGAGTTGGTCGAACTCATAGGCTTTGGTTTTGGCTTGCGCTTGCACGTCAGCGTCGAAAACGGCGAATTGCTGTATCGCAGTAACGGCCATTTCTGGCAATGCGGGTCGCTACGCCTGAATATTCCGGATTACTTATTGCTAGGTTCGGCCAGCATCAGCGAACGTGCTGTTTCAGAAGACGAGTTCTATCTGGATTTTTGCATCCGCCATCCCTGGTGGGGTGTGAGTTATTACTACCGGGGAAACTTTCGCTATGGCTGATAGGGTTTATCAATGGGAAGGGCGGCTACAGAGCGGGATCCAAACGTGGCTCTTCCCAAGCATGCATGCCCGCTATACCGCTGTGTTCCGGTTTTCAAAACGACCCGGAATAATCGCGGATAAGTTCGAATATTGTGGGGTGAGCTCTTGCATGGCGGTGCAACCGGAGTGGGTTTGAGCCTGGTTAGTCCAGGCACCATCCGGTTGAGGGCGAACAGCTGCGACGTTTTGGCTGAAGAAACCCAGCATGGCTGGTTGGCGCGTCTTGACCAACTGTGTTTGCCAAGCTGGATGTCTAAAATATCGCCAGATTTGGCTGGAATTATTGCAGGATATGGCGTTGTCTGAAGTTCCGCGTGGCGATTAAGCTTTCTCTGTGGGCCTAGCAAAACTCTGGCGTGTAACATGTGTGGTTCCCGCTTGCGCGGGAACCACAAGATTTTTAGCCCACTTCCGCTACCAAACTCGGGTAGTCGGTATAGCCAACTCTCGGATCCTGCCCCGCGGCCCCATAAAAGGTTTCAGCATGATAGGGGTTAAGGGCCACATTTAGTTGCAGACGCCGGACTAAATCGGGATTGGCGATATAATCCTTACCAAACGAAACGGCATCCGCTTCGCCGGCTGCAATGACTTGCTGAGCGGTTTCTCGATTAAAGCCTTCGTTGGCAATCAGCACGCCGCCAAAACGCTTTTTCAACGCCGGGCTGATACGATTTTCTCCGAGCGATTCTCGGGTAAAAATGAACGCAATGCCGCGTTTGCCCAATTGCTCGGCGAGATAGCCAAAGGTATTTAAGGGATCGGAATCACCCATCGAATGCGAGTCGCCTCTGGGCGCAAGATGCACGCCCACGCGACCCGGTCCCCATACCGAAATAGCCGCATCCGTCACTTCCAGCATCAGACGGGCGCGGTTTTCCACCGAACCGCCGTAAGCATCGGTTCTTTTATTGGTGCTGTCCTGCAAAAATTGGTCTAACAGATAGCCATTGGCGCCGTGAATCTCCACGCCGTCAAAACCGGCAAGTTTGGCGTTCTCCGCGCCTTTACGGTAAGTCTCGACAATCCCGGGGATTTCGCTGATGTCCAAGGCTCTAGGAGTCACGTAATCCCGAATCGGGCGGAGCAGGCTGACATGCCCCAAGGGCGCAATCGCACTGGGCGCGACGGGCAACTCGCCGTTTAGGTAGTCCGGATGCGATACTCGGCCGACGTGCCAGAGTTGCAGGAAAATTCGTCCGCCGGCGGCATGTACTGCTTGGGTTACCTTGGTCCAGCCCGCCACTTGCTCATCCGACCAAATGCCGGGCGTGTTCGGATAGCCCACACCTTGCGCGGACACGCTGGTGGCTTCGCTTAAAATCAGCCCGGCATCCGCTCGCTGTGCGTAGTATTCGGCCATCAACTCGTTAGGCACCCGGCCGGCGCTGGCTCGGCAGCGTGTCAAAGGTGCCAGCACGATGCGGTTAGGTAAATTGATTTCCCCCACTTTGATGGGCTCAAACAGGTTGCTCATATCGTCTCCATGTTAAATGCAATTTTTAGCGGTTTTACCTGACAACATACCATCCAGCCAGGTATTTTATGGAAATATGCAATCAGGCGGCACCGTTCATGCTGTGCGCGGAAAAGTCTTATTAAGAATTGTCGTCAGTTAAGAGATGTTTAAGCCTGCGGGTGAACAATGAGCCGCAACTGAAGATCCCGGATAAGGAGGATTTATGTTCAGGCTTACCACACTATTGGCAACCATCTTGCTATTTTCGAGCGCAACATTTGCGCATGACGGCAACTGGGGCGGTAGACATCATCATAGTTACCAGCGCGAGCACTACGGGTATCACTATAACAATCCGTATCACCGCGCATACGTGCCGCCGCCCGCAGTCGGCTATTACCAGGCGCCGGCAGATTATTACGGGTTGCCGCCAGTGAGAGGGTTTGTCTATCAACAACCCATCCCCGCACCGCGGTGTGATCGGAATATACGGCAAGGTTGGTAGTCGTGAACACGCGAATACGCCTCGCCCTGATGTTTTTGAGTCTGACGACGTTGAGCGGTTGTGTGGCTTACGCACCCTATGCGGAGTCTTATCCCGCGACATATACGCCGTATGGTTACGGTAGCTATAGTTACGGCTATTCGGCGCCTGTTGTGCCGGTCCCTGTGCCAATGTTTCGCGGTGGGTGGGGATACGGAGGCCATAGGGGCTATGGCGGGCATCACGGTCACGGACATTTTGGTCACCACGGGCATCATTAAACTGCGTTTCAGCCAGGTAGCGCGTGACATTATGTCGCATTCCAGGCATTAGGAAACACTGATACTATACTCGCCATTGCAGAGATGTTCAGCGCAATAACTTCCTCCCTTAATCCGGCCTCGTGTCGGAATTTTTTTGCCTAAAATACAGCCGTCTGATACCGGGCAAATAAAGACCAGTCATATTAAGGACCAGCTTAATAGTCAGGACTTTATTTGTCTGAGCGGCTCGAGCAAAAGTTTTAGGCCGTTGTGATCCATTTCCTGCATCAATGCCAATAGTCTGCCTAATTCACCGGCAGGAAATCCCTCGCGCGCGAACCAATTGAGGTAGTGGCCGGGCAAATCGGCGATAACGCGGCCCTTGTATTTGCCGTAAGGCATAGTAACGCTGACCAGTTTTGGTAAATCTTCGGGTTTCATGGATAAGTTTCCCTGGCTATTCCCTCTGCCCTGTTAAGCTTAAATAACGTGCATCGTCCTACTTAGTTTGAAATGACAGGAAGTTGCACAAGATAGCGAAATGGTCCTCAAACAGCGCTTCTTCCAGTGCCGGCAGCTGCGTGATCGGTATCCAGGCCACGCTTTCAAGATCGTCCGCTGCTTTTATCTCCGGCCAAGGTGTTGCCAAAGCAAAGTGATGCGCATGCGTGATGACGCGGCCACGGCACGATCTTCTGGGGTGGGAAAACACTTTAACCTGTTGCAGGCAGTCTCGCAAAGCGGCATCCGGCAGGTTCAGGCTGGTTTCTTCCTTCAATTCGCGGATCGCGCCTTGCAGCAAGGATTCGCGTTTCTCCAGAAAGCCGCCCGGTATGGCCCACAGGCCTTTGCCGGGATAATGTTTGCGCTTGCCCAGCAACACATGATCGTTGACAGTGACTACCGCATCGACGGTGGTGGCAATAACATCCCAGGGAATACCAGCATAGACTTGATTCTCTGCATGGATTTTGGCGTATTCCGCTTTTAATACCGCGTACTCGGGATTCTTTGCCCAATCGTTTAAAAAATCCCGTACCGGCACAGAAATCCGGCTGGCGATATTTGCCAACGCGGTCTCCGTGTTTTCTGCTGCAAACAGCTGGTGGCGCAGTGCCGTAGCATCAATATCCAGCTCGGACTCTATCGCCTCCATCGCCCAATCGGGAAAATTATCCAGATAATACGTGGACTCGTCTTTGTTAAAACCCACCAGCGCAACCCGATCATGGTCGGAGATACATGCACCAACTTGCCGCCGGACATCGGCATTCCACAGCGTATCGTCGTAATAATCCCGCACCGGTAAAAATGTCAGGCGGGTTTGCTCGCTCTCCTGCAGCGTGGCGGCGATCATGGCCGCCCGCTCGGTCCATTTAAACGGATTGCGGATATTTCTGGACTGAAAGGACGAACCGACAATCACCAGCACCTCGTCAGCAATCTCCAAGGCTCTGCGGGTTAATTGCTCGTGTCCTTTGTGATAAATTTGGTAACGGCCAATCACAATGGCTTTTTGATATTTAGTCATCGCTCTAGCCTTAATGTTTGGCCGCTATCGGCATTTGCCGGCCGGCGCCAAACGCTCTGGGCCGCACCCGAATGATGGGCGGCGCTTGCCGGCGTTTGTATTCATTGCGCGCTATCATGCCGACGATGCGTTGGTACACCGCTTCACCGGCAGTGGTGGCTCGAAAGCCAGCCACAAACTCTTGGGCTTGTTGATATTCCCGATCAGCCAGCTGCTTGCCTTCGATCAACAGTTTCAAGATTTCATCCAACACCTCGTAAGGCGGCAAACTATCGGTATCTTTCTGATCGGGCGCCAATTCGGCGGAAGGCGGTTTTGTTAAAATCGCCGCTGGAATAATCTCACGATTGGCGCGTTGGTTAATGTAAGCGGACAGGCGATACACCTCGGTTTTGTACAAGTCACCAATTAGGCCCAGGCCGCCGTTGGTGTCGCCGTACAGCGTGCAATAACCCACCGATATTTCGCTTTTGTTACCGGTGGTAAGAACCATCGCACCGGACTGATTGGAATATGCCATCAGGATGGTGCCGCGTAGACGAGCCTGCAAATTTTCCAAGCTCAAACCGCGTAATTCCTCGGAAAAACTGCTGTGAAATTGCTCGCCAAAATCATTCACCAGCGTCTTGATCGGATAGCTGTAAAGCGGTACGCCCAAGGCATCGCAGAGCAGTTGCGAGTCGCTCACCGAACCGCTGCTGGAAAATGCCGACGGCATCGTGATGGCGATGACATTTTCCGGTCCCAAGGCCTCGGCGGCAATCGCAATCGTCAACGCCGAATCAATACCGCCCGACGAACCCACCACCACTTTTTTGAAGCCGCAGCGCCGCACATAATCGCGTAAGCCCAGCAGGATATGTTGCAGAATGAATTCCTGATCATTATCAATTTGGGGCTGGGCCGATTGCGCAATGGTTTGAAATCCGCCTTCTGCAAAACGCAGCGTATCTATCACCGTTTGGAAAGCCGGCCATTCCCGCGCAATCTCACCATCGGCATTCACGGCAAAGGAAGCCCCGTCAAACACAATGCTGTCTTGTCCGCCGACTTGATTGACATACAGTATCGGTAAGCCATGCCGGCGGGCGGCGCCGCAAATCACTTGTTGGCGTTGCGCGCGTTTGCCGATATTGGACGGGCTGGCATTGATGCTGACCACCAAGTCCGGGCGCATCCGGGCAAGTGCTTCGTAAGGATTAACCGGATAATCGTCGGCATTGTCGTTCCAACCGTCCTCGCAAATCATCAGCCCTACTTTATAACCCCCGACATCTATACTCACCGCGCCCTGTTGACCCGGCTCGAAATGACGGCGCTCATCGAAAATATTGTAGGTGGGCAACAGTTGCTTGTGATATTCCGCAATAGTCTCGCCGTTACGGATGGCGATCAGCGCGTTATACAGCGGCTTACCGGGGCCGTTTGCTTTTATCGGCGTGCCGACAATCGCAACGAGGTCCGGAAACTGCGTTGAAAAAGCAGTCAGCTCTGCCAGCGCTTCGTAGGCTTTGCGAATAAAGGTCGATTCGTTTAACAGGTCGCCAGGGTAATACCCGCACAAGGACAACTCCGGGAACACTAACAATTGCGCCTGCTGCGCGGCGGCTTGGCGATAAGCATCTTTGGCAATCGCCAAGTTGCCGGCAAAATCGCCGACCATGGGATTGATTTGGGCGATGGCGACGGTCAAGGGACGTGTAGACATAACAATTCCTATGCAGAATTTAGGCGTAGTGATTAAAAATCTGTCGCAAATAGGCAATAAAGGTTTGGTCGTTGCATAAAGTTTTGCCGGGGGCATCGGACAATTTCGCCACCGGATCGCCGTTGCAGCGCACCAGCTTCATCACAATATTCAAAGGCTTGGGGCCGCCAAGATCGTTGGTTAAATTTGTGCCTATCCCAAAGCCCAACTGAATGCGGTCAGCAAAGTGCTGATAAAGACTGATTGCCTTGGGAATATCCAGTCCATCCGAGAACACCAAGCGTTTGCCGTGCGGATTGATGCGTAGTTTTTGATAATGGCCGATGGCTTTTTCGCCCCAAACCACCGGGTCGCCGGAGTCATGGCGCAGGCCGTCAAACAATTTGGCAAAATACAAATCAAAATCGCGCAGAAAGGCATCCATGCCAATGGTGTCGGTCAACGCCACACCCAAATCGCCGCGAAACTCCTGCGCCCAATCTTCCAAAGCCATGCGTTGAAACTCGCGCAGCCTTACCACGTGCGCTTGGTAAGATTGCAGATACTCGTGCGCCATCGTGCCGATCGGCGTTAAACCGAATTTTTTGGCCAGATACACATTGGATGTGCCTTTGAACAAGCTCGGCACTTCGGCTTGAAAGGTCCGCACCACTTCTTCTTGCCAGCTACCCCAGGCGCGCCGGCGCAAACCAAAATCGAAAATTTCAAAGGCATGGGTTTTTGCGGGTTGCTCGGCAAAGGCTTTAAGAGTGGCCAATTTTGCCTGCAAGCGGCGGCGGCCTTCCGCCAATAACGCCGCCTGGTCGAAGCGGCGAAAATACAGTTCCGAGACGATGTACAAACAAAATATCTCGAAATTCATCACATGCACTTGCGGACCCTGGGCTTGAATTCTCAGGGTGTCGCCTTCGGCAAATGCCTTGATGTATTTGCTTCTAAACCGAAACAAGGACAGGAACTCGATGAAATCCGGCTTTAAGTACCGCAGCCCGGCTAAATAGGCCAGTTCGTCATCGGCAAATTGCAGGGAACACAGGTGATCCAGTTCTTGTTTGACATCATCCAGCAAGTCGGCCAGCGGATATTCCGGCGTGCTCCGGCAGATAAAATCGTATTCGGCGCTGGCTTCCGGCCGTTTATGCAGCATGGTTTGCCACATCGGAAATTTGTACAAGTCGTTTTCAAGCAGGCTTTTGACGATGGGAGTCATGTGCATTCCTTAGTATGGGTTATTTTCGGGGACCAGTTCCAAAGCCATTTCGGCGCTGGTTGCCAGACGAACGCCTTGTGCGCGCAGTTCGGTAAAAAATTGTTCGACCGCCGCTTCGAATCCACTGACAGGACTCATGCAGTCAGTCAGGATCACCAGCTTGCCTTTTAGCCCGGCGGCGCCGAACTGCAAAATGTCGTTAATCGTTTCTTTGACGCAATGGCTGCTGGCTTGGCCGGCGATTAACAAACGATCCGACTGAGCGAGCATTTCCAGTATGGCCCGATTCAACTGCGTTGCCGGATCGGCGGGATCAGGAATGACGGCTTTCAGTGCGGAAAAGCTTTCCGTCCAAATGTTTTCGCCTTTTTGCACCAGCGTAACGGGTTTGCAGGTTCGCGTTTCCCAATGGCTTAAGGCTTGCGCCAACTCGGGGTTAAGCTTGTGTCCCGGCGTCCCGATTAAACAATGCGGCGGCCAAAGGATAAAAGGCCGCTGCATCTGCTCCAGTTGTTGCAGGTAGTTTAGAACATAATCGTTTTGCGCCGGTGACACCGGTGTGACGGCCAGGCGATAACGGCCTGCTAAAAAGTCAGCGGCGGTCACCCGGGAAAATGGGGGTGGGGCTACACCCTCTTCAGTTAGCCAAGAGCTGTTGTGTGCCAGATCGATCATGTGATGGGTGTCGAGCGTGGCGATAACGTTGGCAATGGCAAGTCCGGCCTGCTCAATCAGCTGCGCCAGTCTCAGGCAATCCTGATAGGCGCCCGGCACGGGCAGGGCCGGAGCATAGCCTTCGGTCGCGTGATCGCAAAAGTCGTTTTGCGCATCAATGATCATTAATTGAATATTTGCCATGAGCTTTAACCTGCGACGATATTTGAGATGGGCTTAGCTTAACCCTGTTAGTTGCATAATGCAACTAACAGAAATTTATCGTGCGCTATTTTTATGCAGGTATAGTTATAATTATTTACTAAGTAAGTTGCCTCCCATCGCCCAACTCAATATTGCTATGCTCGAACCCATTATTTCAACTGTTGATATTGTCTTGCTGATCATCCAAGAAGATCGCTTGTGCGTCACGCTGTCCAAACGCGACAAAGAACCTTACGCAAACCAGGAAGCCTTGCCCGGCGGGTATATTCACGCGCAAGACGATAGGGATTGCCTGGACGCCGCGGTACGCATCCTGCAACAAAAAACCGGTTTGCTGCCGCCCTATTTAGAGCAACTGAAAACCTTTGCCGGCGCAGCGCGGGACCCGCGCGGCTGGTCAATCTCGGTGGCGTATTTTGCTTTGGTCGATGCCGATTTGATCCTGTCCGCAAATAATCCCGGCCTGACCGTTTGTGCAGTGGATGCCTTGCGGCGTTTACCGTTTGACCATAACGACATCATTGCCACGGCGGTGGAGCGGATTCGTAACAAGTCGCAGTATTCCTCCTTGCCTTGTTACTTGGCCGGTGAAACCTTTAGCCTGCCGAGATTGCAGAAAATTTACGAGGCTTGCTTAGGCGAAACGTTGAACAAAGTCAGTTTTCGACGAAAAATGGAGGAACTGGGAGTGCTGGAAACAGTAGAAGGGCAAACCGAAGCCGCCGGTGCACACAGACCCGCGCAGCTTTATCGGTTGAAAAGCGAATTTAAAAATCAGTTAAAACTATTGGTGCGCGGATTATAGCGCCCGATCTTGTAGCTTAGTGCCGACCTGTTTCGGCATCGCTTTTTTGCATTAAGCCATCCAGCGTCAAGCCGCAACTCGGCGCAAACGCCTGCATAAAAAACACTACTTCCGGCTGTTGCAATTCATGAATATTCTGAGCCAACTGCGCGGCGGCCATTTCAAACTCGGTGTTGCCGGCTTTGAGTTCGGCCTGGCATTTTAGATAAGCGGAAATCTTGTCGGCTGCTTTGATGATGTGCTGATGAGTCTCAGGCAGGCTTTCGTGTTGAATAAACGAGCGAAAATCCTCGCGCAATGCGTCCGGCAACAAGTTCAACAGCTCGGTTTCGGCCTGTTGTTCGATTTGCTTGTAAGCGCCGAGTATCGCCGGTGAGTGGTATTTGATCGGTGTCGGCAAATCGCCGGTAATCACTTCCGTCACATCATGATACAGCGCGGCGGTGGCAACCACATTGGCGTCGAGTTGGCCGTCAAAATAGCGATTTTTGATTAAGGCCAGCGTGTGGGCAATCACCGCCACTTCCCAGCTATGCTCCATGACATTTTCTTCATGGGCGTTGCGCTTCAAACCCCAGCGCTTGATCCAGCGCAAGCGCGATAGGTACGCATAGAAGCTGCTGCTAATGGCTGGCATTAATGATCGCTATAGGTTGTGGTGCAGACTTTGCGTTCATCGCAATGCACGGTTTTTTTGATGGTCGTGGGCTTTTTGGCAGATTGATTGGCGGCCAAGTTCTCCGGGCTGTCCACGTATTGGCTCGCCGGTCTGATGCCGGCTTGGTTATTGGCTAACAAAGTCAGCGTATTGCCGGTTTGCGTGATCTGGAAATATTTTAAAGTATTCATGCCAATCAACACTTCATCCAGGTGGTCGTTGATGTGCGCATCAAGATTTTTAATGACAGCACTACCCAGAACCAAGCTGGTGATTTGAGTCGCGCGATCCGCTACTTTGCCGCCGGCAGTATTGGATTGCACCACGCCGCCGAAGGGCAAACCGGCTTGGATTGCCATACTGCTCGGAATCACGGTTTTGGTCGCTCCGGTGTCGATTAGAAAAGGCATAGGCACATTATTGACTAACACCGTACCGCGAAAATGGCCTTGCGGGTCGGTTTTTAAAACCACGCCGCCGGCTTTGGGAGTAATCAGATTAGATTGCGGTTGGGCTTGCGGAGCCATAGCCACCGGAAGCGGTATCTCCGTCTGCCTTTTGGACTGTTGGAACCTCAAAAAGGCATCGGCGCCGTACCACAGGGCGGCAATGGTTAAGACCGGAAACAAAAGATAGCGAATGCCGCTGTGACCGGATTTTCCGCGATCCCGCTGCGTCGTCCGATGAGCGACCACATCAGGGCCGGCAATATTAGACCCTGGTTGATATTTTTCCCGGTAGTAGTCGCGATCCTGTATGCCCATGTTCCGTTCCGACAATCTGCGTTCAGCGAAAAAACTCGTAGCATTCTCAGCTAGCGCCGATTATTACCTAAAACTTAGCATACCGGTGAGCGGGAGTGAGAAAACGGGGCTCCCGCTTAAGCGGGAGCAACGATGTTTGAGGGCCGGGTTAATAAAACCGGGTTAACCGGGTCCAGTGCCGATCAATCCACCGCTTATGCGAAATACAACGCGCGCAGCTCACTTTGCGATGCAGCGCTCAACTCTTTGCCATCGCTTTTGCGGGTGACTGTGTACACGCCTTTACCGAGAACGATTTCCTCGCCATCACTGGCAAAGCCAACGACGTTATGATTGGCGTCGAAAGGAATACGATGCAAACCGCCGTTGTGGCTGTTGAAGTCGGCGATAATACCCATATGCGGCGGGTTTTTTACCGAATCCCACCAAGGCAGTTTGCCGGCATCCTGCGCCCAAGTTTCACTTAAGGCTTCCGGCGGCAGGCAACGTTCGACCAGGCGCTGGCCGATCACAGCAAATTGCATGCGCGCTATTTTCTCGGGTTCGGTGCCGACCATATCCCGCGTTTCCAGAATATCACCACTCAGATACGCATCGCTTGTTGAAACAACGCGGTTCCACGTGCCGTCAAGATTTTTGTGTTCAAACATTTTATTCCCCTTAGTCGATTTGATTTGGACAGGCATTAACCGCCAAGCAAAATCATGACCAATTTCCGCCGGCGCCAAAATTCGGCAATAACTGTTTGTTTTTAAAACTTAAGGCCGCTTCGAGTAAGTCTTCCGGCAGGCTCAAGGCGAAGCATATGTTATTGATTCCGTTCGTGGTAAATTTGTCGGGCCGCCAGTGCAATCAATGTGTTAAGAGTTTCCTTGTAAATACAAACCCAGCCCTTTCATCGCTATCTCAAAGCTCGCAAAAAGCGCTATCTTCGGAAACGCTTGCCAGCTGTCCGACAATTTATCGAATTCCCGACAAAAACGCTCAGTATCGTAAGGTCAATCTGAGTGAAGAGATGTCGAAAGCCTGATGCCCCTTTTCATGCTAAAGATCAATAATTCGTTTTGCGGCTACCAGCGTCCGCGTTGGTGATTCTCGAATCCCGGCATTTGCTGAGGTTGCGGTGGGTAGACGAAACCCCTTACTGGCGGTAACCCATAATAGTCGGCAGGAGCCTGATAGCCGGTCGGAGGCTGAGGAACGTAGCCGCGATAGCCACCTCGATAGCCCTGAAAACCTTGATTGCCTTGATTTCTTTGATAGTTTTGAAAATCACGATCCTGGTCATCATAGTCATTGCTGTAATCGTCTCGGCGATTGTATTGCCGCTGTTCTGGTTGCTGCCGGTATTGTCGTTGCTGCGGTTGCTGACGTGGCGTGTAGACCCAGTCATCTTGATCGCCGAAGGCCGTGCCTGACAAAAGCCAGCCAAATACCAAAACTATCGCCTGCCTAACCATAAATCCTCCTAAAGTTGGATTTTAGTGAATACTCGTCAGTTTACTAAAAGATGGCGTCGGACTCAGTCATTTAGGTGTTGAGCAATTGTGCGCTCAGACCGATAAATATCTAAAAATTAAATATACATATGCAATTTAATCATTAATAAGCTGAGTGATTGCGCTGGCATAATGAAGTCACTTATCGAATATTATGAAGTTTAAGGTGATTGTCTATGAATTTAATGTATACGGCATCCGGTTTTGCCGTGGGTATGTTGGTGGGTGTTACCGGGGTTGGCGGCGGTTCGTTGATGACACCGCTTCTGGTGTTTTTGTTTGGCTTTAAACCCGCCGTCGCGGTAGGCACGGATTTACTGTATGCGTCGATTACGAAAACCGCAGGGGTGTTTGTTCATCACGGTAAGCACGGTTCGGTAGATTGGAAAATCGTCGGCTGGTTGGCGTTGGGTAGCTTGCCTTTTGCAGGTGTAACACTTTATGTGTTGAAAAATCTGATGGAGGTTGGCAAGGAAGTGACCGGTGCAATTACCTTTACCTTGGGTGTGGCTTTGTTGCTGACCGCTCTGGCCTTGCTGGTTCGCAGTATTCTGTTACGCAAAGCGTCCAAGAGTGCGGAGATTGATGACGAACACAGCAACCAGGGAAATAGCGGCCGATTTTCACCACGTTGGGAAAAAGTTGCCACGGTTTTTACTGGTGCTGTGCTGGGGGTGTTGGTGACATTGTCGTCGGTTGGTGCCGGAGCTTTGGGAACCGTTGCTTTGCTATTTCTTTATCCAAGAATGACGACCTTGAAAATTGTCGGTACCGATTTGGCGCACGCGATTCCTTTGACCGCCGTGGCCGGTTTGGGACATTTGAGCCTGGGGAATTTCGATCTGGATTTACTGATCAGCTTGCTGCTGGGGTCGGTGCCGGGTATTTGGGTCGGCAGTCATCTAAGTGCGAAGATTCCCGAATATTTTTTGCGTCCGGTGTTAGCGACTTTACTGCTGGTGATAGGCTTAAAATTCGTATTGCAATAAGCCCAATCTGGTTTTCTGAATAAAAAAGCCGTGCTCGTCTTTGCGACGAGCACGGCTTTTTTTGTTTGCCTATTTCGGTGCGCGTTTGCGTTCGTTTTCAGTCAATAAGATTTTACGTAGACGAATTGATTTAGGTGTCACTTCGACCAACTCGTCATCACTGATAAATTCCAAAGCTTGTTCCAGCGTCATTTTTTGAATTTTGGCGCAGGTCAAGCTGTCGTCAGAGCCCGCCGCGCGGATGTTGGTTAAAGGTTTGGGCTTGGTCGGGTTAACCACTAAATCGTTACCGCGAGAATGGATACCGACCAATTGACCTTCGTAGATTTCATCGCCATTAACCACCAGCAACTCACCGCGAGCTTGCAGCGGATACAGCGAATAATCGACCGCTTTACCTTTAGCCATGGAGATCAATACGCCACGCACACGATTGCCGACCGCGCCTTCTTTCACAGGGCCATAATGGTCGAATACGTGATAGAACAGGCCCGATCCGGAGGTTGCGGTCAGGAATTCCGTTTGAAAGCCCAACAAACCGCGGGAAGGCACGACATATTCCAGACGGATGCGGCCTTTACCGTCCGGCACCATGTCTTTCAGGTCGCCTTTACGGTCACCCAATTTTTCCATGATGGTGCCTTGGTGCTGCTCTTCCACTTCAATCGTGACATTTTCAAACGGTTCTTGTTTGATGCCGTCGATTTCCTTGATGATCACTTGCGGGCGCGAAACGCCCAGCTCGAACCCTTCGCGACGCATATTTTCGATCAATACCGACAAGTGCAACTCGCCACGACCGGACACTTTAAATTTATCCGGATCGTCGGTGGTTTCAACACGCAGGGCCACGTTGTGCTGCAGCTCTTTTTGTAAGCGGTCGTAAATTTGGCGAGTGGTAATGAATTTGCCTTCTCTACCGGCAAACGGCGAATTGTTGACCTGAAAGGTCATGCTCACGGTCGGTTCGTCGACCGATAGCGGCGGCAAGGCAACTACATTGTTAGGGTCGCACAAGGTTTCCGAGATTTTCAGATTCTCGATACCGCAGAAGGCAATGATGTCGCCCGCTTGCGCGGTTTCCACTTCGACGCGCTCCAAGCCATGGAAACCATACAGTTTCAGCATGCGGCCACTACGGGTTTTGCCTTCGTTATCGATAATGGTCAATGGCATGTTGCGCGAGACTTTGCCTTGCTTGATACGACCGATGCCGATTACGCCGACGTAGGAGTTGTAATCCAGACTGATGACTTGCATTTGGAACGGTGCGTCCACATCAACCGGCGGCGGCGCTACTTTATCGACAATAGTTTGGAACAGCGGTGTCATATCGCCGCCGGATACGTCGGCTTCCAGGCCGGCGAAACCATTTAACGCGGAGGCATAAACAATTGGGAAATCCAATTGTTCATCGGTGGCGCCGAGGTTATCGAACAAGTCGAAAGTTTGGTCGACGACCCAATCAGGGCGCGCGCCGGGACGGTCTACTTTATTGATCACCACAATCGGTTTTAAACCCAAGGCAAAGGCTTTTTTGGTAACAAAGCGGGTTTGCGGCATCGGGCCGTCGACCGCGTCAACTAACAATAAAACTGAATCCACCATCGATAAAACCCGTTCAACTTCGCCGCCGAAGTCGGCGTGTCCTGGGGTGTCGACGATGTTGATGTGATAGCCGTTCCAGTCGATCGCGGTGTTTTTCGCCAGAATGGTAATGCCGCGTTCTTTTTCCAGCGCGTTGGAGTCCATCACCCGTTCGTCGACTTTGGTGTGCGCGTCGAAGGTGCCGGATTGCTGTAAAAGTTGGTCAACCAGGGTGGTTTTGCCGTGGTCGACGTGGGCGATGATCGCGATGTTTCTGAGTTTTTCTATCACAATAATTTACTAGATGATTTTTAAGGAACAGATAGGCCGAACGGACAAGCCGCCCAGCGGGATTTAGTTTTGGTTCGCGCGCGGGCGCGGACCGGTTGGCTGAGGGATTAACTTTGTTGCCAAGGCAAGCCGTGAAAACGCCAGCCACCGGTATTGCCGCGGTGTTTGTTTTCATCCAGCGGGCCTTCGAAGCCTTCTAGAATGTTGATCAGATGCTGATAACCTGCCGCTTCCAGGGCTTTGGCGGCGTCTACAGAGCGTTGTCCGCTGCGGCATAAGAGCAGTATCGGCGCGGCTTTATCTGGGGCGTACTGTTGTACTTGCTCCACAAAACCCGTATTTAACTGCATGCCGGGAAATTCTTTCCAGGCCACATGAATGGCTTGCGGCGGGTGGCCGACAAAGCTGTGCTCAATGGCTGTCCTGACATCGATCAGTACCGCTGCCGGATTGCTTTGTAATACCGCCCAGGATTGTTTGGGGTCGAGATTTTCTATCATTAATTTACCGCTTTATTTTTGCCCAATAAAACAGGCTTCGTTTCTATTGCCGAATCGCGCATCACCGAGTTTTGCGTATTCTTGGTAAAAAACCACGCTTAAGGGGCTGAATAGCCGCAATAATTCGTTGTTTGCCAGTAAATACTCGGGATTGCTGGGGCCTTGTTGGTCAAGTTTGTTGCGGGTAAATGTTTGATAAAACAGCAGGCCGCCCGGTTTCAAGGCCGCCATTATCGCATTACACAGGGTTCGGTCAAGAAAACGACAGATGACAATCACATCGTAAGTCTGCTGCACCAGCGTTTCTGCACTGATATGGCATTGCCGAGTGGCGATTGGCAAGCCTTTTTCGGCAGCTTGTTGTTGCAATATTTGTAAAGCGACCGAGGAAATATCCCAGGCATCCACATCAAGGCCGGATTCGGCGAGGAGGACGGCGTTGCCGCCCAGGCCGCAGGCCAAATCCAGCGCTTTGCCTTGCTTGGGTAGCAAATATCGATGCTGCACCAACACCTCGGCTGGCGCAGGTGAGGCGGCAGAATCTCGATAAATGGCGTCCCACTTACTTTGTAGATCGGTCATGGGTTCATGCCGATCCGATGCGGTAGCCAGGCTTGAATAAACTCCAGAAACGAACGGACTTTGGCGGACAAATATTTGCGGTGTGGGTAAACCGCATAAATCTCCAACGGCGCGATGCCGTATTGCTCCATGACCACTTGTAAACGGCCTTGTTCGATGTCGCGACCGACGATGTAGCGCGGCAACATGATCAGGCCTAAGCCATTCACCGCAGCGTTGCGGATCGGATCGGCCATGTTGGCTTGCATCCTGCCCGTGACGGTAACGGTGCGTTCCCCCAGAATGCCCTTGAATCGCCACTTGTTACGGGGTGGAATCGCCCAGTTAATCAGGCAGCTGTGGTCTTCCAGGTCTTCAGGGTCTTGTGGAGTGCCATGTGCTTTAAGATATTCCGGGGACGCGCAAACGACCAGTGACGAGCTGGCCAGCTTTCGGGCCACCAGGCTGGTATCGTTCAACTGTCCCAGATAAATCGCTAAGTCCACGCCCTCATCGATCAAATCGACCTGCCCACCTTTCAACACCATCTCCACAGACAGGTCGGGGTAGTTTTTTAGGTATTCGGTCAAGCCCGGCGAAATATGGCTGGCGCCAATGACCGGCGGTGCGAGAATTTTTAGGGTGCCGCGAGGTTCCGTTTGCAAGTGCGTGATTGCCGATTCCATCTCGGCCACATCGAGTAAAACCTGCTGACAACGCTCGAGGTATGCCTCGCCGGCTTCGGTTAAACTTAAGCTGCGGGTCGTACGGTTGAACAGTCGCGTATTCAGCTCGCTTTCCAATTGCATGATATGTTTGGTCGCCATGGCCCTGGAAATGTCGAGATCCTTGGCGGCCCCGGCAAAGCTGCCTGCTTTGGCGACGCGGACAAAGACATTCATGCTGGTTAGTTTGTCCATGGTATCTCCTGGAAAGTAAAAAATTCACCAAAAAGCGTTGACATTTTTATTGTTTCTAAATTGTATACAATTTATTTAGTAAAAGCCTAATTGTAAACTTTTTTCTATCCTGTATAGTGCGCTGCAACTGAAGAGCAAGCACATGAAGTCTTGTCAAGCGCAAGATTTAAAAATAGAGAATTTGAGCACAATGAACGACTTTAAAAAAGACATCTTAATAGGCGCTCTTTTTATTGTCGGTGTTTGGAGCTTTATTTCCGGCTTGTTCGTCATCTCTACTATGCTGTTCGCTGTCACCTCCATATTTAGCAATATGTCGACTAAGGCGCTGCTGAATAGCTGATCCAAGAATTTGTAACTACCTCCTGGTGTTGTAATAACGAGCGGAACCTCCTTCTAAGCACTCCGCTGGTTTTTTTGCCTTCCTCTGCGCAAGCATAGGGAGGCTTTTTTTTGCCGATAGATTTTTTTGGGCTGCCTCGGCAACGTGCTATGATTTTGCAATTTTCAATCCAAACAAAAGCTAATGAGCGAAGTTTTACAGCAATTGGCCGAGGTTCTTGAGCAGCGCAAGTTGCAAACCGCCGATCAGTCCTACGTAGCCAGTTTATACGCCAAGGGCTTGGATCATATTTTGAAAAAAATCGGCGAAGAGGCTACCGAGACGGTGATTGCCGCCAAAGATGGCGATAAGGATAAAATTGTGTATGAAACTGCCGATCTTTGGTTTCATTGCATGGTGATGTTGGCGCATCAGGAACTCGGCCCGGAACATGTGATCAGTGAGTTGCAAAGGCGCTTCGGATTGTCCGGTTTACAGGAAAAAGCGCAGCGCGATATTTCCTGATAGTAAAAATTAAGGAGTGAACAATGGGTTTAAGCATCCCTCATTTATTAGTGGTTTTGGTTATCGTGATCTTGGTGTTTGGCACCAAGCGCCTGAAAAATATCGGCGCCGATCTTGGCGAAGCGATTAAGGGCTTTCGTTCTGCCGTTAAGGAAGGCAGTGAAGATAAGGCGATTGCAAGCAAGGAAGAGGAGCCTTTGGAAGGCGAAGTCACTAATAAAGAAAAAGACCGAGCTTAGTCTGCGATATGTTCGACGTCGGTTTTTCAGAATTGTTGATGGTGGGTTTGGTGGCACTATTGGTGCTGGGCCCGGAAAAATTGCCGAAAGCGGCCCGCTTGGCTGGGTTTTGGGTGGGAAAAGCCCGTACTGTGTTGGCCACTGCTAAGGCGGAAATTAAACAGGAATTGCACGCTGAGGAAATGCGCCAGTTAATCCAGCAGCAGTCCATAGCCGGCGAATTGCAGAAAGTGGTGCAGGATACTCAGTCAGCTCTCGACGATATTAACTTCAATGCTCAGGCAGCGACAGAAATCAATCAGGACGATGACAAGCCAAGCGCCGCTGGATAACGAGCAGTCATTTTTTAGCCATTTAGTCGAGCTGCGCGACCGCCTGTTAAAGGTCGTGTTATGCGTGCTGCTGGTATTTGTTGGTACCGCAAGCTACGCCAACGAGATTTACGCCTATCTGGCCGAGCCGCTGTTAGTGCACATGCCGAAAAACAGTACGATGATTGCCATCGATGTGGCCTCGCCGTTTTTCACGCCGTTCAAGCTTGCGTTTGTGGTGGCGGTGTTCGTTTCCATTCCTTTCATTCTTTACCAGTTCTGGGGTTTTGTGGCGCCCGGCTTATATCGCCATGAAAAACTGATGGTGGCGCCACTGTTATTGGCTAGTACGCTGTTGTTTTACAGTGGTGCGGCCTTCGCCTATTTTTTGGTATTTCCTCTGGTATTCGGCTATCTCACGTCGGCGGCGCCGGCCGGCGTGGCGGTGATGACAGATATAGCCACTTATCTGGATTTTGTATTGGCAATGTTTTTTGCCTTCGGCTTATCGTTCGAAATTCCGATTTTCACTATTGTATTGGTCTGGACCGGCATCATCACCCCGGAAACGCTGTCTGAAAAAAGGCCGTATGTCATCGTTGGGGTGTTTGTCATCGCGATGTTTTTGACGCCGCCCGACGCTTTGTCGCAAACTCTGTTAGCGGTGCCGATGTGGTTGTTGTTTGAATCCGGATTGCTGTTTTCACGATTGTTCGTCAAAAAAGAGTCGGCGGCTGAGGATCGTGAATAGTATTGCTCAGCGATTCACCACGGTACGCAAGCAGCTCCGCCAGGCCGAAATCGATGCGCAGCGTTCACCGGGGAGTGTGCAGTTATTGGCGGTCAGCAAGACCAAGCCCGCCGCCGATATTGCTGCAGCCTACCGTTTCGGTCAGCGCCATTTTGGCGAAAATTATTTACAGGAAGCGCTGAAAAAACAGCAGGAATTGGCGGCATTCAATATTAGCTGGCATTTCATCGGGCCGATTCAATCCAATAAAACCAAGCCTATTGCCCAGCACTTTGCCTGGGTGCACAGTGTTGATCGCCTAAAAATAGCCGAACGCCTCAGCGAGCAGCGTCCGGACTATTTGCCGCCTTTGAATATCTGCTTGCAGGTCAATATCAGCGATGAAGCGAGCAAATCCGGCATTGAATTGGCGGATTTGCCGGTGCTGATCGAACAAGTCGGTAAGCTGCCCAATTTGCGTTTACGCGGCGTGATGGCGATTCCGGAGCCGCAACAGGATTATCAGGCGCAATGCCTGCCGTATCGGCGGCTCTATCAGGCAGTGCGGCAACTTGATCGTCACGATCTCGATACTTTTTCGTTTGGCATGAGTGGCGATTTACAGGCGGCGGTTGCCGAAGGCTCAACGCTGGTGCGGATCGGCACGGCGCTGTTCGGCGAGCGTCCTAGCCAATAATTTGTTTTTCATGGATAATGCAGGGTATTTTCCGATAAATCCCCATTTTTCAACGCGATGAAACAAAAGCTGGAATCCCTGTTACAACAAGCCGTTACAGCCCTTAAAAATCAAGGTATTCTCGAAAACGATTTTATTGCGCAAATCAATTTGGAGCGCACCCGCGATGTGCAACACGGCGATTTCGCCACCAATCTGGCGATGTTGCTGGCCAAGCCGGCCAAACTTAATCCTAGACAGCTGGCCGAAAAAATCGTCGCGGCGCTGCCGAGCGATGCGCTGATCACCAAGGTTGATATCGCCGGCCCCGGATTTATCAATTTCTTCATCAATCCCGATAGCCAATTTCAGGTCGTCAAACAGATACTCGATACTGGGTCGGAATACGGTTTGAGCAAGATCGGCGTTGGCAAGCGAGTGCAAGTCGAATTCGTTTCCGCTAATCCCACCGGGCCTTTACATGTCGGCCACGGCCGCGGCGCAGCTTATGGTTCTGCGGTGGCGGATTTGCTGGCGGCAGCCGGTTTTGAAGTCGAACGCGAATACTATGTGAACGATGCCGGCCGGCAGATGGATATTCTCGCCACCAGCGTCTGGTTGCGTTATCTGGAAGCCTGTGGCGAAGTTCTGCCTTTCCCTAGCAATGGCTATCGCGGCGAGTATGTCCGAGATATTTCCGCGAAGTTGCATAAGAAAGCCGGCGACGCTTACCGCAGAGCTGCCGCGCTAGTGATGGCGGATTTGCCCGCCGACGAACCGCAAGGCGGCGATAAGGAAAAACACATTGATGCGTTGATCGACCGTGCCAAAGCCTTGCTCGGCGACGCTTATAAAGAGGTATTTCAAGCCGGTCTGGACGAAATTCTGGACGACATCAAAGACGACTTGGCTGAATTCGGCGTGAGTTATCAACAGTGGTTTTCCGAGCGTTCGCTGATGGACGATCATTCCGTTGAGCAGGCTTTGCAGCGTCTGGATGCGGTCGGCTATCTTTACCAGCAGGAAGGCGCCACTTGGTTTGCTTCCAGCCGTTTGGGCGACGAAAAAGATAGAGTCGTGGTGCGAGATAACGGCCAGACCACCTATTTTGCTTCTGATATTGCCTATCACATGCACAAATTGGATCGGGGCTTCGATCAGATTGTTAACATCTGGGGCGCTGATCACCACGGCTATATTCCGCGCGTAAAAGCGGCGATGCAAGCCTTGGGCGCCGACGAATCCAAACTGAAAGTATTGCTGGTGCAATTTGCGATCTTGTATCGCGGCGACGAAAAAGTACAAATGTCGACCCGCTCCGGCGAATTTGTCACCCTAAGACAACTGCGCAGCGAAGTGGGTAGAGATGCGTGCCGCTTCTTTTATGTGATGCGTAAATCCGAACAACATATGGATTTCGACTTGAAATTGGCTACTTCCAGAAGTAACGAAAATCCGGTTTATTATGTGCAGTATGCGCATGCCAGGGTGTGCAGCGTGTTGCGCCAGCTCGACGAAAAAGGCCGGCAACGCAATCCGCAGTTAGGTATGGAGCATCTGAATCTGTTGACCGAAGAGCAGGAAGCCGCGTTACTGACTACACTTTCCAAGTACCCGGAAACTTTGGAACGTGCTGCTGTGAATTACGAACCTCATCAATTGATTCATTACTTGCGTGAACTGGCCAATCAGTTCCACAGTTATTACAACGCACATCAGTTCCTGGTAGACGACGACAAGCTTTGCAACGCGCGCATTAATTTGATTTGCGCCGTCAAGCAGGTATTGGTCAACGCCCTATCCCTATTGAAAATCAATGCACCTGAAGCGATGTAATGGCCAGAGACTATAAGCACCGCGTTCAAAGTCCCAGTTACGCTAACAGTCGCAGAAAGCCGAAAAAGTCCTCGGTCGCACCTTGGCGCTGGTTGCTGGTCATCGCGCTGATTGTAGCTTTTGGGGTGTTTTTGAACATGATCCGCAAAATGGTACCTGAGTTGGTGGCGGGCAAGTCGGAGGCTGATATCCCGCAAGTAGTGGAGAAGTTAAAGCAAGAGTTACCGGTCAAACCGCAAACTCAAGCGGTCGTTGAGCCGGAAAAACCGGCGGAGCCGCCGCAACCAGCGGAGCCGGAAGAACCGCGTTACGATTTTTATACCATACTGCCACAAGCGGAAGTAGTGGTGCCCGACTACGAAATCAAAACCCGGGTGCGCGAGCAGCTAGTTGGTAAAACCAAGGCGGCCAAATACATTATGCAGGCAGGTTCCTTCCGGGAGGCAGCGGAGGCTGATCGCCATAAGGCCAAGCTGGCATCGCTCGGCATAGAGTCCCGGGTCGAAAAGGCTAAAGTCGGCAATGTTATCTGGCATCGGGTTAAGGTCGGTCCCTACGATAATCCCGCCAGCGTTTCCACGATTAAGGAATTGCTGCAGAAAAACGGCATCGGTGTGATTGTTACCGAAAGCGGTCAATAAGCGTTCAAAAAAATCCAGGGATTTGCCTGGCATTGTTCAAGCAATTCTCCAGCGCAATGCTGTGTATACTGCGGTAGTAAATTAGATTGACTGGCTTGCTGTTTTAAGCTCTGATAACTTCAACAATTACGAGAGGAGAGGTCTTATGGTTAACAAAAAGACGATGGCGCTGATGGCTTTGGCGCTGATCATGCTGAGCGGTTGTAGCCGGGGTTTTCGGGCTAGCGAAGTCAAAGATGACGATTTGGTCGAGGTAAGCTACGAGGCTGTCGATCAGCTCCTTCTCGATTTGCGCGAGCCTTTGCCCAGAGGTAGTCTGGTGGTTATCAATTCGCTGGTTAATCTCGGAGAACTGGAGCAAACACTGGCGTTTGGCCGAATTGTCTCCGATCAAATTTCCTCGGCCTTTCATCGTTCCGGTTACCGGGTGATGGGTATGGAACTGCCTACCGAAATTTTTGCTAAAAACGAAGCCGGTATCCTGCAACTGCCTGATAAAACCAAGGAAGCTTTAAATAACGTCGGGGCTAAAGCGGTCGTTGTAGGATCGTTTGCTCCTGGCTACAACAATGTCTATGTGTCGCTAAGAGTTGTGGACATCGCCAGTCAGAACGTGATTTCTTCCACCGACTATTCCGTGTCGATGGGGCCGGATGCCAAAGTTTTGGTTAAAAAGCCGCCAGCACCCGCGCCAGCTAAGCCATAGCACTCAGATATTAAGCGGATTGCCTTTAGGCAATCCGCTCCTCGCTATAGTTTAGCCATCAGGCTCGACGCACTAAAGTCCCCCTCTAATTACCCAGTTGCTCGTGGGCCAAGTTCTGTGCCAAATACCCAGAAATTGCCTGCGGCGTATCGAAATTGCCGTAAGCCAATAACAATTTAGCGTAAGCCGCTTCCAACGACGTATTCCAGATCATTTCCGCGCCCACATCCAGTAGCTCGCGAGTCGAGGCGTATGCGCTTTCCGAATATAGCGCCGGTGCCAGATAAATTTTGATGCCTTGCCCGGTGCAGCGTTTGACGAATTCCACCAAGCTGTATTGCTCTCCTGCTGCGGCAGAGGCGCAAGCCGTCCCGGAGTGGTAGAGGTCGTGCAGTACTGCATCGACCTTATCGAGACTGTAAGCAGCGTAATCCAGGCCTGGGTAAGGTCTGATCAGTAAAATGCGTTTGGAAAAGTCGGGTTTAAGCGTAATCGGCGAGCGCACGCTGGGCGCCAAATTTTGCAGAGAGTAGAAGCATCCGTTCTCGAAGCGCATCCAGGCCTGCGACTGCACGCTGATAAAATTGCTACTTAAGGGCAGGCAGGACGATAGTCGACTGCCGAGATGAATCAGCGTCGTTTGGCCTGGATTGCGGTAAGGCACAAACACGCCGGCCAGACCAATTTGGCGGATAAATTCCACCGCACATAGAAAGTTCGCCACGCCGTTGGCTTGCGGGTTGTTCAGCGGCAAATCGCTGGAAACCAGCAGCAGCGGAATCGACAATCCATTGAAATACAGGCTTAGTGCGGCAGCACTAAAGGCCAGGCTGTCGGTACCGTGGGTGACGATGATGCCGGCGAATTGGCTTAAGTCCTCGGCTTCAATCGCAGTGATGATCTGGGGCCAGTGGCTGGGATGCAGGTTTTCGCTGAGAATCTGCAAGGGCTGCAAGGTTTTGAAGCTTACCGAATCCGGCTTGGCGTCGTGTTCCGCAAAGCGTTGCAATAACTTAAAACCGGCGCTGCCGTCGGTATTGATGGTGTCGCCGCTGAGCTGCGAACCGATGGTGCCGCCGGTAAATACCAGCAGGATGTTTTTCTTCATAAACGATGGTTTCTAGTATGATGTTTTGCTCACAAAGCCCATCTTAAACACTCCGCATGAAAATATCACTGATCGTGGCGATGGCCAGTAATCGCGCCATTGGCCTGAACGGCCAAATGCCTTGGCATCTCTCGGCCGACTTGAAACGCTTCAAACAAATCACCATGGGCGCGCCGATATTGATGGGGCGTAAGACGTTTGAGGCCATCGGTCGGCCCTTGCCGGGACGGGAGAATATCATTATCAGCCGCGATCCGAGTTATCAACAACCCGGTTGCCGAGTGTTTGGCGACATCGATAGCGTGTTGCAATGCTATGCCGATCACCCGGAGCTATTCGTGATTGGCGGCGCCACCTTATATGAAGCCATGCTGGCGTATGCCGATTATTTGTATCTGACCGAAATCCACAAAACCTTCGAGGGTGACACTTTTTTCCCGGAGATTGATGCCAGGCAATGGCGGGAGCTTGCCAGAGAGGATGTTGAAAATGATCAAGCCGTTGATTTCAGTTACAGTTTTTTAAAGTTGGAAAACGTCCGGGCTGGCCTTAGTGGCGTGCTGGATTTGCGCGGCCGCTCAGGATTAGGCGCGTTGTCATAAAACTGTCACATTTGCTTCATACTATTGTCACGCTAGGTTGGCAATATGAATCTTAAGTTTTAAACATTTCGAGAAAATATATGAAAAATACATTCAAGCTGAAATCGCTGGTTTTAGGATTTGGTTTTGCATCGGCCGCTTTAGTCGGCGGCGAAGCTGTGGCGGCTCCCGCGACTTTGGACCCCGCTTTGCCCGAATACGCGGCAGCTAGCGGCGTGTCCGGCAATATCTCCAGCGTTGGCTCGGATACTTTAGCTAACTTGATGACCTTGTGGGCCGAAGAATTCGGCAAGATTTACCCCAACGTCAACATTCAGATTCAAGCAGCCGGTTCTTCAACCGCGCCGCCAGCTTTGACCGAAGGTACCGCTAACCTGGGTCCGATGAGTCGGAAAATGAAAGACAATGAAATCGACGATTTCGAAAGCAAATACGGATACAAACCCACTGCGATTCCGGTTGCTATCGATGCGCTGGCGGTTTTCGTCAACAAGGACAATCCGGTTAAAGGCTTGAGCCTTCCGCAAGTGGATGCGATTTTGTCTTCAACCCGTAAATGCGGTTATGCCACTGACATCACCACTTGGGGTCAAGCTGGCCTGACGGGCGGCTGGGCAAACAAACCTATTCAGCTGTATGGCCGTAACTCAGTGTCCGGTACTTACGGTTTCTTCAAAGACGAAGCACTGTGCAAAGGTGATTTCAAAAGTAACGTCAACGAACAGCCCGGTTCCGCGTCGGTCGTGCAATCGGTTACGACGTCGGCAAACGGCATCGGTTATTCCGGTATCGGTTATTCCACCTCGGGCGTAAAAGCCGTGCCTTTGGCATTGAAGGATGGCCAGCCGTTTGTTGAGGCCACTCCGGAAAATGCCACATCCGGCGCGTACCCGCTGTCTCGTTTCTTGTACGTTTACGTCAACAAAAAACCTAATGAGCCGCTGGCCCCCATGGAAAAAGAGTTCATCAAAATGGTGTTGTCTAAAACCGGCCAACAAGTCGTGATCAAGGACGGCTACATTCCGCTGCCAGCCAAGGCAGTCGAAAAAGCTCTAACTCTGATTCAGTAATTACATCAGCCAAGGATGCCTGATAAAGGGACAATTCTGCATGGATGCAGCAAGGGATTGGCTAATACCAACAATGTCATTGCCCCTCTCGCCAAGTAATGGTGGATGATCTTGTATACTATCAAGCCGATAATTCTGTAGTTTTATCGGCTTTTTTGTCTCTGAAGGCGTTGCGATTGTTCGGCGCCGCTTTTTGTTAACTCACGATACCTAGTTATGACTGAAGTCCATTCCACTCAAGCGAAAGCCACGCTGTTTCAGACGGCGACCAGTGAGCGCTATCAGCGTTGGCGGCTAGTAAAGGACAAAATGGTGGCTCGTGGCGTCGTAGCCGGCGGGTTGAGTATTATCCTGGCGGTGGTGTTAATCTTTTTCTATCTGCTGTATGTGGTTTTCCCTATACTGATGCCCTCCCACGCGGAAGTGGTCGGCCGTTACGACGTGCCCGAGCAGGTGCTGGGCAATACCGTTTTCCTGTCGATGGAAGAACAGAACGAAGTGGCAGTGCGGTTTACCGACACCGGCAAAGCGATATTTTTTAGCGTTGCCACGGGTCAACTGATTCGCGTGGATACCCTACCTATCCCCGAGCAAGTACAAATCACCAGTTACGCGCACGGCGGTGTCGATAAAGGGGTAATCGCCTTTGGTTTATCCGATGGCCGTGCCGTGGTCGTCAAGCATGATTACAAATTGTCTTATCCCGGCGGCAAGCGGGTCATTACCCCGGCTATTCAATATCCGCTGGGTGTCGAACCGCTGGTGGTAGATAAGCAGGGCCAGGCGCTAACCAAGCTGGCGGTGAAGTTAGGCGATAAAAACAGTACTTTGCTGGCTAAAACTGCTGATAACCGCATGGTGCTGAGCAGTCTCAGTAAGAAAGAATCGCTGTTCGACGACGAAGGCACGTGGGAAGCCACCGATTCACTGGTTGAGCTGGCCGCGGATGACGTGGATTTCATCCTGTTGGATAAAGAGTTGCGCAACCTCTACCTGGCCAGCCGCGCAGGGGATTTGACTGTCGTTGATATTCTCGACAAGAGCAAACCCGAGATCAAACATAAATTGAATGTGCTAAACCAAGGCGTGCAAATCAGCAGCATGGAGTTTTTGAACGGCGATATTTCTCTGCTGATCGGCGATACTAGCGGCGTGATGGCTCAGTGGTCCATGGTCCGCGACCAGCAAAACCATTTCAGTATCGAGAAGCTACGGGCGTTTAAAGTATCCGACGCGCCGATTATTACCATCAATCCGGAACAACGCCGCAAAGGTATGCTGGCGGCTGACGCCAACGGCGAGATCGGCATTTACAGTTCCACCGCCGAGCGGGAATTGATCAAGGAAAAAATCGCTGGCGGAAAACCTGTTGCCGTCACCTTATCGCCGCGCGCCAATGCCATGTTACTGCAAACCGAAGACGGCAAAATCAATCACTGGACTATCGAAAACGAACATCCGGAAGTATCGTGGCGTTCGTTATGGAACAAAGTCTGGTACGAAAGCTATCCAAAACCGGATTACATTTGGCAATCCTCGGCGGCCAGCAACGATTTCGAGCCGAAAATGAGCTTGACGCCGCTGGTGTTCGGCACCTTAAAAGCTTCGTTCTACGCGATGCTGATGGGCGTGCCGTTGGCCTTATTTGGAGCGATTTATACCGGCTATTTCATGGCGCCCAGCGTGCGGCAGTACGTAAAGCCGGGCGTGGAAATCATGGGTGCCTTGCCGACTGTGATTTTGGGCTTTTTAGCCGGCTTGTGGCTGGCGCCTTTCGTGGAAGCCAATCTCACCGGGATTTTTGCATTATTGATGGTTGTGCCGCTGTCCGTGATGATTTTTGCCTATTTCTGGCAATTCGTACCGGAACAAACCCGCCACAAAATCCCCGACGGCTGGGATGCGGTAGTGCTGATCCCTGTGGTGATATTCGGCGCCTGGCTGGCTTTTCAGTTAAGTCCGACTATCGAAGCCTTGTGTTTTAAAGGCGATCTGCGCACCTGGATGCGCGAGGAATTTGGTATCGGTTACGACCAGCGCAACACCTTGGTTGTTGGTTTGGCCATGGGTTTTGCGGTCATTCCGATGATTTTTTCCATCGCCGAAGACGCGATTTTCAGTGTGCCCAAGCATTTGACTACCGGCTCTTTGGCGCTGGGTGCCACGCCTTGGCAAACCATGACCAAGGTGGTGTTGCTGACTGCCAGCCCCGGTATTTTCTCAGCGATCATGATCGGTTTCGGCCGCGCGGTTGGGGAGACGATGATCGTGTTGATGGCCACCGGTAATACCGCTGTTATGGATTTGAGTATTTTCCAGGGTCTGCGCACACTGTCGGCTAACATCGCGGTGGAAATGCCGGAATCGGAAGTCAACAGCACCCACTATCGGGTGTTGTTCCTGGCGGCCTTGGTATTGTTCATGTTTACTTTTGTAGTCAACACGCTGGCTGAAGTCATTCGGCAGAATCTAAGACAAAAATACAGCTCATTATGATTAAAGCATGGTTTAAGAGCGGTTCGCCCTGGATATGGATGACCGCCGGCGCGGTCAGTTTGAATCTGATATTGGTGGTGGGCTTGCTGCTGCTGATTGCGGTCCGGGGCTTGGGGCATTTTTGGCCGGCCGACATTATCGAATATCGCTATCAAGATCGCGATGGCCCGGAGAGTTCCATTATCGGTGAAGCAGTAGCTACCTCCTTATTACCGGCCGCGCAAGCCAGGGCTGCCGGCCATGAGTTGTTGGATAACGGCGAATACCTGGTGCAGCATCTGGTAAAAACCGGTAACCGCGATATTCTCGGTAGCGATTTTCGCTGGATTCAGCAGCAATATATTCACAGCCAATCCACGCCGGATGATTTGATCATGGTCGAACGCCGCGAGTGGGGTAATTTCTACGGCCGCTTGCTGGCGGTTAAGGAAGACGGCGCGGTGATTGCCCAAGGCGAGCAAGCCTGGCAGGTGGCGCAACAGAAACTGGCGACAGTGTTGGAGCAGCACGACGAAATCGATAGCTTACAAGACCACGAAGTTGGGGCGATCAACTATGAATTGGAGCGCTTGCGCTTGAAGCAACGCGCGCTGGAACTGAAAAATGCCTGGAACGATGCGGCCAAGCAGGAGTTTGCCGCGCAAAAGCAGACATACGAAAAACAATACCAAGCCATCCAGCAACAAATCGGCAAGTTGAGCAAGGAAAGCAAACGCTACAGCCTGGTGGTGGCGGAAGCCGGACAAAAAGAAATTAGCCTGCCCTTGAATCGGGTGGTGAAAATGACCCGCCCCAACACGATGAGCGTGCTGGACAAATGTATCGAATATGTCGGTAATTTCGCCACGTTTGTCAGCGACGAACCGCGTGAAGCCAATACCGAGGGCGGTATCTTTCCGGCTATTTTCGGTACCGTGTTGATGGTGATGCTGATGGCCGTAGTGGTGACGCCGTTTGGAGTGATCGCGGCGGTTTATCTACGGGAATATGCCAAGCAGGGCTTTATCACCCGAGTGATCCGCATTGCCGTGAATAATCTGGCCGGCGTGCCGTCCATCGTTTACGGCGTGTTTGGTTTGGGCTTTTTCGTGTATATCATCGGCGGCAACATCGACCGCCTGTTTTTCCCGGAAGCGGCCCCGGCACCGGTGTTCGGTACGCCGGGCTTGCTGTGGGCCTCATTGACGCTGGCTTTGATGACCTTGCCGGTTGTGATTGTTGCTACCGAGGAAGGTTTGTCGCGGATTCCCAAATCGATACGTGAAGGCAGTTTAGCGCTAGGCGCGACTAAAGCCGAAACGCTGTGGCGCACGGTATTGCCGATGGCTAGTCCGGCGATCATGACCGGCTTGATTCTAGCGGTGGCGCGCGCCGCCGGTGAAGTGGCGCCCTTGATGCTGGTTGGTGTGGTGAAATTGGCGCCGACCTTGCCTTTGGACGGCAACTTTCCTTATCTGCATCTGGACAGAAAGTTTATGCATTTGGGATTTCATATTTACGACGTCGGCTTCCAGAGCCCGAATGTCGAAGCGGCCAGACCTTTGGTTTACGCGACGTCGCTGTTACTGGTGATGGTTATTATCGGTCTGAATATGTTCGCTATCTCGATACGTAACAATTTGCGGGAAAAATACCGCGCCCTGGAAAATTAAATTCGCATATCCATCCGGAAGACTGGACCCTATATCATGACAACAGCCCAAAAGAATACCCACGCCATTGACATTAGCGCGTTGAAAAGGGAAGACAGAAAGAGCGTTGAGCAATTGGAAACCTGCATCAAAGTTGAAAATCTGGATTTGTTTTACGGCCAGAAGCAGGCCTTGCATGGCGTGAACATGGAAATGCCGCGTAAGAAAGTGACGGCCTATATTGGTCCCAGCGGCTGCGGTAAATCCACCTTATTACGCTGCATCAACCGGATGAACGATTTGGTCGACGGCGTCAGCATCAAAGGCAAGATTCTGCTGGATGGCGAGGATATTTACGATAAATCGGTAAACGTCGCGGCTTTGCGCCGGCGCGTGGGCATGGTGTTTCAAAAACCCAATCCGTTTCCGAAGACCATTTACGAAAATGTGGCGTACGGGCTGCGGATTCAGGGGATTAATGACCGGCGCATCCTTGATGAAGTTGTGGAAAAGTCCCTACGTGGCGCCGCGTTATGGGACGAGATGAAAGACCGCTTGAACGATAATGCCTTGGGCATGTCGGGGGGGCAGCAACAGCGGCTGGTCATCGCCCGCGCCATTGCTATCGAGCCGGAAGTGATTCTGCTGGACGAACCTGCCTCGGCGCTGGACCCGATCTCGACGCTAAAAATTGAAGAATTGATTAACGAATTGAAAGAAAAATATACGATAGTGATCGTTACCCACAATATGCAACAGGCGGCGCGGGTATCCGATTTCACCGCTTTTATGTACATGGGCGAATTAATCGAATTTGGTGAAACCAGCGAGTTGTTTACCAATCCGGCAAAAAAACAAACTGAAGATTACATTACCGGCAGGTACGGCTAGGAGGTAAACAATGGATAACAGCAAAATCAAATCGCACATTTCCCGCCAATTCAACGAGGAGATGGAAGATATTCGCAACAAGGTGCTGACCATGGGCGGTCTGGTGGAACAGCAAGTCGATCTGGCGACCAAGGCTTTCATGGGTAACGACATGGAAAATGCCGAAAAAGTGGTGCTGCAGGATCAGTATGTCAACGAGATGGAAAAAGACATCGACCACGAATGCACTGAAATCATGGCCAAGCGTCAGCCGGCGGCTTTTGATTTACGCATGTTGATCGCCACCATCAAAATCATCACCGACCTGGAGCGGATTGGCGACGAAGCGGCGCGTATCGCCAAAATGACCATGCGTCTGGAAGGCGCCGATTATTATCAAGACAAGTACTACGAAATCGAACATCTGCTGAACTTGGTCAAGGACATGCTGAACGGCGCGCTGGATGCCTATGCCAGAAACGATGTCGAAGAGGTGATTGCGATCACCGAGCAGGACGCCAAGGTTGACCGGGAATACACCAGTATCACCCGGCAGTTGATCACACAGATGATGGAAAACCCGCGTAACATCACCCGAGCTCTGGATATGTTATGGGCTGCGCGCGCGCTGGAACGGATAGGCGACCACTCCTGCAATGTCTGCGAGCAGGTAATATACATGGTGAAAGGCAAGGATGTGCGTCATCTTAGCCGTGAAGAATTGGAGCGTACTGTTAATTCGGCTCGCTAGCGATAAGGTCAATTTGATTCAGGGTAACGGTTAATCCTTTACCCTGCTTTACTGGTTTGGATGCTTGGGGGTGCCGCCCACCAGTTTCAAAATCATTCGACGGCGCCGATGCAGATCCTTGCGCAGTGGCGAGTTCAGTAACTCATCAAGCCATGTTCAAAATTGCCCGGAAAATTGCTGCCGGCAACTACTCAATCAGTCGCGAACTGCGCAATAGCTTGGAACTAATCGTCAAACCTGTTCGCGTTACATTTTTCAGTTGTATGACCGGTTGAACACGGAGGCCGTCGTTAGCCAGTCGGATCATGCCGCCCCGGTGTTCGAAATCGGTAATATCGCTGACCGTCAACACCGGAAACGGCCTGACAAACTCCAGGGTCGCCGCGAGAATTCTTTCCTGCTGTGCCGGAATATAAATCACCTGGCATTCGTGCAATTGTTCGGGTATTGGGTCGATAACCATCTGCATCGGTAGATCGTTTACCCGCTCACCTTCGATCAGCTTGGCCAGTACGCCAGTGACCGGCGAATTGGCGTAACTGCAAAACAAAAATTCCTTGTGGGTGGTCGGCCAAGTAACGAAATAGGCAAAGTTATATAAGTACGCCGCTTTAAGTTCCGTCTCGTTAAAGCGCGGTTCACCCGCTGTGCCCGATGATTGCAGCGGCGGTAAACAGGCCAACAGCAGCATTAACAGGCACCGCCGCGCAACGACGCCGCTGCTTGTCAAAACGCTGTGTAGGCTTGGACGCCGCATCTAGTAGCGTACCGTGGCTTTAAGGTAATAATTGCGTTCGAATTCGCTACTGATCACCGCGTTATCTATATTTGGGCTGAATTCCAGGTGCCGGTTGTCCAGCAAATTCTGCGCGCCGACAGCCAATTCAAAATGCAGATTCGGCTGCCAGCCCAGGCGCAGATCCAGCCGATGATAGGCCGGCACCTGATTGATTAGGTGGTCGGTGTAATACCAATGCGCATCAAATTCCAATTGATACGGCAGATTGAAGTAGGAACTGAGGTTGAAACGGTTGCGGGCGCTATTGCCTTCAGCAACTGTTGCTGCGCTATCCAGGCTGCCGTCGCGCTGGTGCAAGGCAATTGCAAACAGACTGTAACTACCTTGCACGCGCCAGCGTTCGGACATCCGCCAATTCAATGCGGTTTCCCAGCCGTAGGCTTCACCTTTTGCCTTGTTGGCAATCAGAAACGGGATAGTGATGTTATCGCCGTTTACCAGCGGTGTTTGCGGTTCTGTGGTGCTTAGTCGGCCGTAATCGCTATAAAACAGCGTTGTATCCAGGTTAAAGATGTCGTTGGGGAAAAAGCGGTAGCCCAATTCGTAAGTGATTGCGCTCTCCGAGTCGAAATTATCGTCGCCCAAGACGTTGGCTGTGGTTCCGGGGCCTACGTTGAATAAGACATTGACGTCGTGGTCGGCCCTGGCCGGTACGCGAACTGCTCTGGACACCGCGCCCCACAGGCTGTGTTGTTGATTGGGCACCCACAACAGCCGAGCGGAAGGCTGGATCTCAAAACCGGTAAAATCGTTATGCTCGACTTTACTGCCGTATATCAAACGCAGTTCGTCTGCCAGAAATCGCCATTCGTCCTGAGCAAAGACGTTGAACAAGTGCACATCGCGTTCGGACGGATCGAAGTGAAGTAGCACCTGTTTTTGCTGAAGTTGATCGCTATTGAAGCGATAACCTGCTCCCCATGTTACGTGATGAGCGTGCCAATTGAAATCATGCTGTAAATCCAGGTCGAAAGTGCTGCGCCGATAATCCAGTCGGCTTTGGTTGCGGACGGCATGATCGAAATAACTGCGGATTTGTAGGCGGCTATCGTTTTCCAGGGTTTGTTGCCAACGTAACAGCAGGTTACCGCCATATTTTTTGGTGCTGTCGGGGCTAATGGGCGATGCCGGGTCGAGGCTATTCAGCGATTGCTGCATGTCGCCATTGAAATAATCGCCCTGCACGATCAGGTTTTTGCGGGCGTCCGGGGTCCAATCGCTGCGAAAACCCGCGCGGCCCATATCCAGGCTGTCGTTGGCTTTTTCGCCGTTACCGAAATGAAAATCCTCGCGATGATTGTATTTGCCGTAGACGCGATAATTAAAATCCGGACTGAGTTGGCCGCCATAACGAAAGGTGCCGAATCCGGGTTCTTCCTTGCTGGTGCCGCCTGACAGCAATACGCCTTGTGATTCCTGGGCGGAACGAGTAACGATGTTGATGACGCCATTGACGGCGTTGGAGCCCCACAGCGTTGCGCCGGGGCCGCGAATCACCTCGATGCGGTCGATGTCTTCCAGCGGGTAGTCTTGCTCGTTCCAGTAAACGCCGGAGTTCAGTGGGTCGTAAACGGTGCGGCCGTCCATCATCACCAACAGCTTGTTGGCATTTATCCCGTTAAAGCCGCGGCTACTGATCGCCCATTGATTGCCATCCACCCGCGCGACTTCCAGGCCGGGCACTTTGCGCAGCAGTTCCGGAATGGACTGCATCCCGGAACGCCTGATTTCTTCGTGGCTGATGACGAATACCGCCGATGGGGTTTCGCTGATAGGTTGTTGATTTTTCGAGGCGATGGAAACGGTGGTCGCACTCAGCTCTTGGAGAGATAAGGCCTTTAAATGGGATAGGGTGTCGTCCGCCCCGGCTGGGGCGGCTGCTTGCAGTGCAATACAGATAAGCGTCAAGCGCTGAGTGTTGCCCGTCAATTTTAACTTGTTTGCCATAACTTCCGTCTATTACGCCCGATTAAGCACGCGCGCATTGTAGACGCCGGCGATTGAATAGTAAAAACAGCCCCAATTAACGGCGCTGCGACGAAGGGTTTATTTGATGGCGCGGATCAGTTTGATCATGTCGCTGCTGGCGGGATCGACGAATATTTTTTGGAACGGGCAAGCTTGCACGCTTTTTAACGTCTGTCGGTTAATATTGGCGCCAAAAGCATTCAAAATCAGCGGGTTGAACAAATTCATCATCATCGCCAAAGCTTTGTTGGAACTTAAAACGTGTTCCAACAGCAGCACTTGACCGCCGGGTTTGCAAACGCGATAGAGCTCTTTCAGGCCTTTTCTGGGTTTCGGTACCGAACAAAACACAAAACTGGCGATGACCGTGTCAAAACTGTTATCGGCATAATCCAGCGCTTGCACGTCCATCAAAGCCAGATCAACCGCAATCTGTTTACGCTGTTGTTTGCGGCGGGCCATTTCCAGCATGTTCGGGCTGAAATCGATAGCGGTAATTCGGGCGTCATCAGGATAGAACGGGAAGTTTTTCCCCGTTCCTACCCCAACTTCCAAAATGTGGGCGCCGCTAGCTTGCGACCAGAGCTTTTTACGTAAACGGCGGAACAGCAAGCCTTCCAGAAAGCCTTCCAGGCCATCGAAATAAGGCGCAAGCCTATCGTAGCGCTGTCTGACTTTTGTGCTGTCCGCCGTCATGCCGGATTATTCTGCAAATTGCTGAATGCCGTCCAGGAACCAGCGGGTTTGATTGCTGTTGATGGGTTTGACGAAATGCCATACTTCTTTAATGGCTTCTGCCTTGCCACCGTCTTCGCTGATCAGCGCGTCGAACAAGACCACCGCTTCGAGTTCGGTGCCGGCTTCGCGGACATCAATTAATTCGGCGCTCAGTTTGAGTACATCGGTTTTATTAATATCATTCGATGCACGTAGTTGCTCTTGAATTTCGACAAATACCTTGTCGGTAGTTAAGCCGCGGATTTCCGCCAAGTCGCGTCTATCCCAAGCTGCTTGCAGGTAGCGGTAGGCACTTTCAGCACCGCTTAAAAAGGCGCGCTGATCGAATCCCGCCGGCAGCTTGTTTGCATCGAAACTGGCCGCTTGTTGATAGTCATTGTTGCTTGATCCTGCTGTTCTGCCTTTTTTGAACAGCACATCGGTATCGAAACCCGAGCCGCCGGCTGCCGGTTGCTGGTTCTCGCGATAATAATTTTGCGATTCCGCTGGTTGCGAGTGCGCGGGCCCATAACCGGCCGGCGCGGCGGGTTGCTGACGTGATCTGGCCGCAAACAAGCGATACAGCAGATAAGCGACGCCGGCAAACAGCAGCATGTCCATCAGATTGATGTTTTCGAATGCGCCGCCGAAGAACAATGAGCCCAATAATCCGCCTAAAGCCAAGCCGCCCAGCATGCCCATCAGGCCGCCGCGACCAGCCCAGTTTTGTCTGGCTGTTTGATTTTGTGCAGCCGCTTGTTGCTGGCTGGCCGAACGGGTCGGCTGGCTGCTGGCTCCACTGGGAGAGGTAGAACGTTGAAACGGTGTGCTGTAGCTCGGCTTGCTACCGAAAGACTTGCCGCCGCCCATGCGTTTAGCCTGCGCTTCCTGGACACTGCCTAGCAGTAAGGCCAGCGCAATGAATAATGTTGCCAAGGTACCGATCTTTCTGTTCATAGGTGTTTGCCTAAAGTGAATAAATGTATGCCGATATTCGGGGTAAAATCGCGTAATTCAAGTAGAATAGCCTTTCGCATGGTCCTATACAACCGCCGTCTACTGATTAACGACACCCCACAGACATTCTGAAAACATAAATGGTTGCATATTTGCGTCAATTTCTAGTTATGTTTTTGCTGCTTTTGCAAGTGGCAGCGCCGCTGGTGCATGCCCATATCGGTAGAGATGCCATGCAGGGCGGCCTGCATTTGCACGAATTCGAAGTGCTGCATATCGATCATGATGGCGACCCCGCCTTGATGGCTGTCGAGCACGACCTGCAAACCCAAAATAGCATTGTCAATCTGGGCTCTGCGATTAAACAGCAGCAATGGCTGGACAGGCTGGCGCCGGTTTTCTACCTGCTGGTCAGCGTGGTTGCCGATTTGGCGGTTACGCGGCAAATCCAAGCCGTTAAGTTTTCTCCGCACATACCGCTGTTCGCGCCCGACCCCGTACTTAGTCACAATCCATCCCGCGCGCCGCCGCTCTGAAAGGGGCTGGCTTCGCTGTCGCAGCAGGCTTGGTCAACACCTGGCAGCCCCTCGTCCCAAAAATTGGCCAACAGCCCGTTAGGCGTTTGGCTGCTAGTTCTATTCAATTACTGCTTTGGAGTGCTCCATGAATGGATACCGTTATCTAAAATGCGGTTTACCTGTATTACTGCTGGTTACGGCGCCTTGCCTGGCCGAAATGAATCCTGTCGGAGAGAGTTTGGCGGCGACTCGCGGCGAAATGTTTTCGGAGAATTTGATTGTCGAACACATGGATCCTATCGAAACCGATCCGTCGCTAAGTTTGTCGCAATTAGTCGAAATAACCGTGGAAAAATATCCGGATCGCCTGGTCGGCGAAGCCTTGGCCCAGGAAGCCAATGCCTTAGCCGAACGCAGTGACGCTTGGGTGGCCGGCTCTACGGCTGTTGGATTGAATTACATGGATGACCGAATTGCCGACGACCTGGGTTCGCGCGAAGCCTCTGCTCAAGTCGAAATCACTACCTGGAAATGGGGGCAACGCGATGCCGGTCAGGCGGTAGCGGAACGGGCCGGCGTCGCCGCGCAAAAGCAGTCGGCGGCGGTTAAGCTGGAAGTCACGCGCTTGATCAGAGACGCTTTGTGGAATATGGAAATCGCCAATATCGGTTTGCAACAAGCGCAAAATGCCTTGTCGATTTCCGAGCAATTGATGAAGAAAGTCGAGCGCCGGGTGGAATTGGGCGATTTGCCACGTGCGGATTTGTTGCTGGCCAAGGGTGAATATCTGCAAAACCGGGGGTTGGTCACCCAAGCCGAAGCGGAAGTGATGCATAGCCGTAAAGCCTATGCCAGCTTGACTACCTTGTCGCGGGTGCCGGGCAATTATCAGGAAAAACTAAGCGATATTACCTCGGTGAGCGGCAACCATCCGATGCTGGAAGCTATCAACGCCATTATTGACCGGAAACAGGCGGAAATTGAATGGACCAAAACCACTGATCCCATCAATCAACCGAAGCTCAGTGTAGGTGCGAAAAGCCAGCGGGATGGCCGCAGCGGGCAAGACATTGAGAGTGTCGGTGTCGGTGTGGTGATGCTATTCGGCGGCGAGGCCTATAACGCGCCGGAAATCGCCAAAGTTAATCTGGAACTGAACAATGCCAAAGCCCAACGCGAGCATCTTTACCGGCAATTGGAGAAAAATCTGCACGAAGCCGAGCATGCTCTGGAAGTAACGCGAGCCGAGCTGGCAATCGCCAACGAGCTGAAACAAATCGCCGAAACCCATCTAAAAATGACCGAAATCAGCTTCTCGGCCGGCGAAATTAACCTGTTAGACCTCTTAAAAATCCAGGCCCGTAGTCTGGAAGCGATTCGCAACGCCAAATTGCAGGAGGTTAAATTACAGCGCAACATCGCTTTCTACAATCAAGCGGTAGGCATACAGCCATGAGGCGGTTAATCTTCGGCCTGTTTTTGACACAGGCCTTAAGCGCGTTTGCTCAAGATACCCAGATCAAAATTACCCAGCAGCAGATCGACAATTTGGATATAAAAGTCGCGCCGCTTACCGCTAGCCAGCAGATTCCGTTGTTTTACGCGCCGGGCAAAGTGGTGGTGCCGGCTGATCGGGAAGTGTTGATCAGTAGCAGCCAGCCCGGTCTGGTTACCCAATTGCCGGTCAATATCGGCGACAAGATCCATAAAGGCCAGCTATTGGCGCAGTTGAACAGCCCGGAACTCGTCGGATTACAACAAGCATTTTTAACCGCTGTCGGCGAACTGAATTTATCCGGCCAAGAGCGCAACCGCGATCAAAAATTATTGCAGGAAGGTGTAATTGCGCAGCGGCGCTGGCAGGAAACCCAAATGCTGCACAGCAGCAAATCGGCCAAGGCCGACGAGGCCCGGCAGTTGTTATTGTTGGCCGGCATGTCGGCCGCCGAGATTAAAAGTTTGGGGCAAAGCCATAAGCTGGACAACCGTTTGACTATTCGCGCACCCATCGATGGGGTGGTATTGGAGCGTGTGGCCAATTTGGGCGCCCGCTTGGATGTGCAGGCACCGCTGTATCGGATTGCCGATTTGTCTGAACTGTGGCTGGAAATCAATATTCCGCAGGAGCGCTTGAGCGGCATCAGGTTAGGCGATTCGGTGCGGCTGAAAGGCAGCGAGACCACTGCCAAAATTAGTCTGCTGGGCCAAAGCGTCAACCGCGACAATCAGACGGTATTGGCCAGGGCGGTGATTGACGGCAAAGCCGAGGGCTTGCGCGTGGGACAGAACGTCAATGTGCAGATCATGCAAAATAGCGCAGAGACCGGCTTCGTCGTACCCAATACCGCCATTGCGCAGAACGAAGGGCACGCCTATGTGTTTGTGCGCAATCAAGACGGTTTTGTGGTGACCGAAGTGACTATTACCGGTAAACAAGAATCCAATTCCTTGATTAGCGGACCGTTGTCCGGCAACGAGCAAATCGCCATAAAAGGCGCGGTGGCCTTGAAAGCCAATTGGTTAGGTTTGGGAGGCGACGAGTAATGGCGGGGTTAATTCGCTTTGCGTTGACCCAGCGGCTACTGATTTTACTCGGCGTATTGTTGCTGGTGGGCGGCGGCTATTATGCCGTTAAACACATTCCTATCGATGCCTTTCCCGAGGTATCGCCGACGCAGGTCAAGATCATCGTCAAGGCCAACGGCATGACGCCGGAAGAAGTGGAAGCCAGAATTACCGCGCCGATTGAAGTTGAGTTACTGGGCATTCCGCATCAAACCATGCTGCGCTCGCTGGCTAAATATGCCATTACCGATATTACGCTGGACTTTGAAGAAGGCACCGATATTTATTGGGCCAGGCAACAAGTCGCGGAACGGTTGAACGCTTTGTGGAGTAGTTTGCCGGAGGGTGTGCAGGGCGGTATCGCGCCGATGACCACGCCGCTGGGGGAGATGTTCATGTTCGCCATCGAGGGTGGCGATTTAACGCTGATGCAACGGCGAGAATTACTGGATTGGACCATCCGCCCTGCTCTGCGTACCGTCAGCGGCGTGGCGGATGTGAATGCGCTGGGCGGACTGGTGCGCAGCTTTGAAGTGGTGCCCGACAATATCCGCATGGCGTCTCGCAATATCGATACAGAGCAATTAAAAGCGGCTTTGCAAAATAATAACCGCAACGACGGTGCCGGTCGGTTGAGCGAAGGCGAGGAAGCGTTGATTGTGCGCGCCGAAGGCCGGATCAAGAACGAGCAGGATGTGAAAGCCATTGTAGTGGCGCAGCACGAGGGCCTGCCGACGCGAGTGGACGATATAGCCGAGGTCAGAATCGGCGCGTTGACACGTTATGGCGCGGTCAGCAAGGACGGTGACGGCGAAGCCGTGACAGCGGTTGTGCTCAGTTTGCGCGGCGCCAATGCTCGGCAAACTATCGAGCAACTGGAAAGTAAGATGGCGGAATTGCAACCAAGCTTGCCGGAAGGCGTGCGCCTGAATGTGTTCTACAACCGGGGGGTGTTGGTGGGCAAGGCGGTGAACACCGTTTCCAAAGCCCTGCTGGAAGCCATTGTTTTGGTAGTGGTGCTGCTGATTCTGTTTTTAGGCGATTTGCGCGCGGCTTTGACCGTCGCATTGGCTTTGCCGTTGGCGGCGCTGGTGACCTTCATCCTGATGCACGCTTTCGGTATGTCCGCCAACTTGATGAGTCTGGGCGGTCTGGCTATCGCTATCGGGATGTTGGTGGATGGTGCGGTGGTGGTCGTGGAAAACGTGATTACGCAACTGGCCGATCATCAAAAGGCCGAGAGGTTACCGCGGCTGCATCTAATTTATCGCGCTACCCGCGAAGTAGCGGTGCCGGTGACGTCGGGCATCTTGATCATTGTCATCGTGTTCTTACCGCTGCTGACCTTGCAAGGGCTGGAAGGCAAGTTGTTCGGGCCGGTGGCGATGACTATCGTGTTTGCATTAACGGGCTCCTTGATTTTGTCATTGACGGTGATTCCGGTACTGGCATCGCTGTTGCTGAAACAGGTGTCGCATGAGGAGCCTTGGTTGCCGCGCAAACTGTTGCAGTGGTATCAGCCTATTCTGGCCTGGTGTCTGGCTAATAGCACAAAAGTTTTTATCGGCGCCGGTGCGATGTTGGCGGCAAGCGTATTGGTGTTTACCCAGATCGGCAGCACTTTTATGCCGACGATGGACGAAGGTGACATCATCGTGCAGTTGGAAAAATTGCCGTCGATTACCTTGCTGGATTCGGTGGCCTTGGACGGCCGTGTGCAGAAAAACATCCTCGAGCATATCCCGGAAGTGCAGACCGTGGTGTCCAGGGTGGGTACCGACGAATTGGGCCTGGACCCGATGAGCTTGAACGATACCGACACGTTTTTGATCCTGAAGCCTAAAGCGGAATGGCGGATGGAAACCAAGGAAGCGCTGATCGAGGAGATTCGCAAGATTATGGACCACACCCCGGGCATAGCCTTTGGTTTTACTCAGCCCATCGAGATGCGGGTTTCGGAGATGTTGACGGGAACGCGCGGTGACGTGGCGATCAAATTATTCGGCGCTGAGCTGGATACTTTAAATCATAAAGCCGAGCAAATCGAAGCGGTGCTGAAGACCATCCCCGGTGCCAGTGATGTGTTTACCCGTAAAAATGAAGGCATGCAGTTTCTGCAGTTGAGCATTGATCGAGAAGCGGTCGGCCGGTTCGGGTTGGATAGTAATAGCATCGAAGATATGTTGCGCGCGCAGATTGAAGGCGTGCAACTGGGTATTGTCCAAGAGGGGGTGAAACGTACGCCTCTGCTGCTGCGCGGCGACAGTAACACCGCCAACTTCGAGAATTTACAAATCAGTTTGCCGAATGGCGAGCATGTGCCGATTACCGCAGTGGCGAAAATTCAAGCGGTGGAAGGCGTGGTGTCTATAGACCGGGAAAAAGGCCAGCGTTTCGTGGTGATCCGCTGTAATGTTGAGGGCCGCGATTTGGTTGGTTTTGTTGACGAGGCGCGCAAGGCGGTGGCCGAGCGTGTTCAATTACCCAGCGGTTTTCATGTGGCGTTCGGCGGTCAGTTTGAAAATCAACAACGCGCTTCCGCGCGTCTTTCTCTAGTGATTCCATTATCTTTAGGTTTGATATTTTTGTTGCTGTTTTCCACCTTCGGCTCGGTGCGGCAGGCGGTGCTGGTGCTGTCCAATATCCCGCTGGCCATGATAGGTGGGGTGTTCGCGCTGTGGTTGTCCGGTGAATATCTGTCGGTGCCGGCTTCGGTGGGTTTCATCGCCCTGCTCGGCATTGCGGTATTGAATGGGGTGGTGATGGTCAGCTATTTTAATCAGCTGTGCGCAACCGGTATGGAATTGTCACGGGTGGTGATTATCGGTTCCGGGCGGCGGTTGCGGCCGGTACTGATGACGGCCAGCATCGCCGCCTTCGGCTTGATTCCGTTATTGTTTGCGTCGGGCCCCGGCTCGGAAATTCAACGGCCATTGGCTATTGTGGTTACCGGCGGTCTATTGTCATCAACCTTGTTAACACTGATTTTGCTGCCGATACTTTACCAACTGTTTGGCCGCCACCCGGAGCGTTGCTGATGAGTCACGAAGCGTTTTTATTAACTGTCAATGCGCCTCCCAGCTTGGAGGAGGCACTGGTCGATTGTTTGCTGTCATTGGAATGGTCGCAGGGTTTCACCAGTTTTCCGGCCAATGTTCACGATCACAATCAGCAGGGTTTGTCGCTGGCAGAGCAGGTTGCCGGACATCAACGCAAAATTCGTTTTCAAATGTATGTCGAAAGACAAAACATTTCTGCATTATTGACTAAGCTAAAGGCGGATTTTACCGGTTCCGGCCTGCATTATTGGCTGGTACCGGCTATCGAACAAGGCATCATCTAAGCATAAAGCATGCAGAAAGCGACTGGGGATGCTACAGTTCGGACGAACAGCGGTTAAACATTTTTGAATGAGCTATTTTCCTTGCCACACATAGCCCTATGAATATCTTTTTGCGTCGCATTCCTGCTAATACCAGGCATACTGAAATTTCCGAATTTGTGGCCCCTGCTTTGAAACGCGGCTTGTTCAGAAAATCCGGCCGTATAGTCGATGTGCAGATTCTGGCCTTACAGGATACCCGCATAGGCACTATCGAATATCACGGTGTGGTAACGCTGGATTCTGAGCTTTCCGTGCAAAGAGTTGTTAAAGGTTTAAAAAATCGGCGGTTTAACGGCAGAATGGTGGTGGTTAGGCCTTATTACCACCGTAGTTGGTACAACGACCCTCGCCAAAATCAGACGCCTGTGTCTGCGGATATTATCGAAAAGCGCAAGTGTGATCGCAGGCGCGGTAAGTATCTGCAAGTGATCAAAAATGCGTCTGATCGTTTTAACAGTGAAGATGATTTTTTTCGAACCGTGCATCATCAACAGTTCTCCATTTCATTTATCGTGCCGCCTGTCATGGAGGGGCCGATGATGGAGTGCCTGACCAGTTTTGAGGAAGAGCTGCTTCATAGCGATACCGGTGAGCATAAGATCACCAAATTTCTCACCGAAGCCGACGATGCCGATCAGCAAACAGCGCGCTTTCAGATTTACGCCGAGAAAATGGCTATTTCCGCCTTGCTGGAAAAATTGAAGTCCGAATTTGCCGGATCCGGTATCCATTACTGGATCATGCCGGTGGTCGAGAAAGGCGAAATTTAGCGCTTAATAATGCAAGCAAGCGCTAGGATGGTCGAGTATGGTGTAAGTATTAAGCGAATGGTCTGAAGCCATGCCTGTAATTGCTGCGAATTGTCTAATAACCGACCACGTTACCGCTATCATTGATACCGGTAGCGCTGACCTAAACTCTAGTAGAGGCCAGCCCTGTTGACGCGATGCTCGCAATGGCAAAGGCAGCGCCTAAGCGGCGCTTTTTTTGTATTTGGAATTCATGAATATCTACCTTTTTTAGGAAGAACTGAAAAGAGATTTTCAATTTTCTTTGGGTGATATAGTTAAGTTTTTTAAGGCAATTCCACTTTTTCAGATTATCCGTGCCGTACCGGTATATTTGCGTACAGCAACGACGAGGACGCAGTTAAGCTTTGGGGGCGCCCAACCCGTAACCTTAACGCGCAAAACCAAAGCCGTTCCGCCGAACGAGACTACTGAACACTCACCCTCCCCGCCAAACTATTCCCTTGCACCGCCTCGTTATACATATCAAACCCGCTAGCAGGGGGGATCGACGCACTACCGGCTCTGGCGACGCGCCAAACCTGATACAAGGTCAATTCGCCGCCGGCTTGCAGTTTGGCGACGCGGACGATGCGGTCCGGGTAGCGTTGGGTTTCCTTGATACTGGCCCAATAGCTGTCATCTTTGGGCTGGATTTTGGCGTCGGCTAAATAGGTTTCATCGTTTTCCTGGCCTTCCGCCAAGCTGGGGATACCGTCTTCGATGACCACAAATTCGCTACCAGGCGCTGGCCGACCGGCATCGGCGCTGCGTTTGACGCGCACTTCGCTGACCACCACATCGCCGGGTTTCAAGGCCTGGCTCATGTCGATAAACTCGCTGCCTTTGGCGGTGATGCGGCGGAAGTTGCGCTGCACCTCCAGACCGGCGGCGCGGGCGGCGACGGCTGGATAGGGCACTTCAACAGCGACAGTGGCGCTGGCGACCTCGTCCGCATTCAGCTCGGCGAGCCGGATTTCGCTGAGATCGGGCGTGTCGCCAAAGCGGTTGAAGTTGCCCAGATAGCCGCCGGGTATGCGCTGCAAGGCACCCAAGGCAAAACCGTCTTTACTGCTGACCGAAATACTGCGGGCGCTCTGTTTGGCCGCTGCAGCCGCTTCCTTAGACAACAATTCGCGGCTGTTGAAAATCACCTGCGCGGTGTCGTAAGTGGATTGCCAATAGTCGTTTTGCTGGGTTTGCAGCAGTAGGCGTTTCAGCTTGGCTTCCAGTGCCGGCGGCAAGGCCTGCACATCGTTTAACGTACCTAAGCCAGACGCCACCAGACTGGGCAGCCCAAAACCAAAACCCAAGCTGTTATACAACTCGCCGCGCTGCTGCTGATAACTGGCCGGCTCAATGGCATCCAACGCAATTTGTAAGCGTTTGACCAAGTCGTTTTTCAGCTGCGGCCGGTCTTTGAACTGTTGATTAAAACTGTGCCAGTTTTGATTTTCGTAGGCCTTGACCGTACGCAACGCAGCGACCAAGTCGCCGGCCCCAGCGTGCGCATTAGACAGGACTTTTTCGACAAAATCGGCTTGCTGTTGCCAAGGCGCGTTGTAGGCATAACCCACCGTCGCGAAACCGCTCAACACAAACCCATCCAGTAGGGTATTGCCTTCGCCGTGCAGATTCAGCCATTCCATGCCTTTGTAGTAGGCGTTATTCACCCCCTCCAGTTGCAGTTCGTTGGCATATTTCAAGGCTTGTAATGCGATCAAAGTCACCGGCACGGTGGCTTCGCTGTCGCTGGACCACAAGGCAAAACCGCCGTCGGATTTTTGATTTTGAATCAATTTGCGCACACCCAATGCCGCATTCTGTTTGGCACGTTGCAAAGTCTTTTCCAGCGGTCCCAATTGCTCGGGTTTCAGACCGGCGCGCTCGATCAAATCCAGCAATACCAGGTTCGGCACGGTGCTGTGCGCCAGCTGCTCGGTGCAGCCGTAAGGATATTGCACCAGCATGGCCGCCGCTTGCAGCGCGGCCCCCAGCAGGCCGGAATTGACTCGCACCGTTACTTGCCGTGGCTGAGATTGCGCCGGTAAATCGACTCGCAGCAGATTGTCCTGTTGCACGCTGCTAAACACCTGCGGCAGCGCGGCGGCTTTTAAGGGAATCTCAAATTCCTCGGCACCACCTACCCGCACCCCAGCTGGCGCAGTCAATGCCACCTTCAATGCCGGCGCACCTTGCCGGTCGTTGGCGCTCAAGCGCAACGGCCATAGTTGCTCGGCTTTGGCCGCCAGTTCAGCTTGCGGTTCTGGTTCGCCGCTTTGCAAAGGCAGGGTGTCCGGCAGGCTGATGCTGCCGGCAAGTTTCACCGGCTGGGCCAAGTGATTGGTCAGTTTCACCGCTACGTCCACTTCGTCGCCCTGCCGCAAAAATTGTGGCCCAACCATGTCCACTGCCACATCGGTGACGCTGCGGAATTGGCCGGTGGTTTCGCCGATACGGCCATCCTTGTCGCTGGCGACCGCTGTCACCAGCCATTCGGTGACGTTGGCCGGCATATCGACGTCGATAGTGGCATTGCCTTTGGCGTCGGTAACCACATGCGGAAACCAGCCGGCCGTGTCGCGCATGGCTTTTTTCGCCAACTTGCTTTGGCTTTTCAAGGCGCTGAGCGAGAAATTGGGTTTACGCAGCAAGTCGGCGTAACCGTAGCCTTGCAGATCGTCGGAATAGAAAGTCGCTAAATTGCTGCGTTGCAGCGGATAGAAAAAATCGAAAATGCCGGGACGGAATTCGGCTTGCACAGCGTACACGGCGCGGTCGACGATGGACACGGCGATTTCGGTGTTCGCTGCCGGGCTGCCATCGGCGCGTTTGACTTGCAGTTTGATTTTGGTGGGTTTTAGCGGCTCGGTTTCGGCTTTTTCCGGCTCAATGGCAATCTGCAGACGCTTTTCCCACGGCACGATTCTAAAACCCAGCGTCTGTTCCTTGTATTTGCCGCCGGCCACCGGCACCGTCACGGTGTGGTAAAAGCCGGTGCCGTATTCGGGTTTGGCGGTCACTTCAAACCAGCGGCTGCGACCTTGAGCCTGAGCGCTGCGGCTATCGAACAAACGCGCGCCGGCCACGGTTTCCCAAATCGCGCCGCTCTCGTTATTGCCCCAGGCCTTGGGTAATAAGGCAAACACCTTGGCTTGCTCGCCAGGGCTGAGGATGGTGGTGGGTGTGTACAGTTCCAATTCCGGATTATCAGCCACCGCTTCGCCGCCGCTGCCGGCCACGATTAAGGTGCTGGGTTGAGAACTGGCCGGATGGTTCAAGTTACGGCCATCCAGGCTTTCCAAGCGAGCCACGGCGGTGAGCCGGCCGAATTCCTTCAGAGCCGGGATGGTGAGTTTTTGCTGACCGCGCTCGTCGGTAGCAAAATCCAGTTTCACCAGGCTGCGCTTGCCGCTGCCGGGCTGCTCCAACATCACATCGACCACCCCGCCGGCTTTAGCAGCCGGTTTGCCGTCGGCATAGCTGGATTGCAACAGCAATTGCAAATCTTGATCGCCAACCGCCGCCACGGTTTTGTTAAAACGCACGGCCGGTTGCGCCTCGGACAAGGTGGCGTAAATGCTGTCGGTCAAAATCGCATTGCCACCCGCCGCGTCCTGAGCGCGCACCATCAGGGAATAAATCCATTCCTGATCCGGCGTTTCTTTGTCTGAGGCCGGCACGGTAAATTCAAAACTGCCGTCGCCGCTTTCGTCCAGCTTGGCGGCGGTTTCCCAAGGGTTGCTGGCATCGACCGCCTGGCGTTCTTCGATGGAGCTGTACAAGCGTTGCGGCTGAGTTAATGGCGCGGCGGATTTAACCTGGCCGAAATAGTCGTTGCCGGCGGCTAAGCCCGCGCCGGCTTCCGTGACAAATTGCGGGGCTTCAAATTTTTTCCGGTACAGAAACACTTCGAATTTGACGTTCTGCGGCACGCCGCCGCTGTAGCGTTTGGCGCGGAATTTTAGTTTAAACGGTTGACCTGCTTGCACCACCGGACTCCGATCCAGCCATTCCAGATAAAACGTCGGTTTAATGTAATCGCGCACCCGAAATTCGCCGCCGTAGGCTTTGTGATCTATCTCGGCCAGTAAGCGATACAAGCCTGGCGTCTGGCTGGGATCGAGATCGAAACTGCCGGAAAACGAGCCAAAATCGGTAAGCTGAGTTTGGCCTTGCAAACCGGTGGCGTTGCCGTCGGCGCGAATCAACGACACATCGGTTTGCTTGGATTGAAAAGCCGGAATCCGCAACTGGCCGTCCTGCAAATTGCGGACGATGCCTTTGTAGAAAAAAGTCTCGCCCGGTTTGAATATCGGCCGGTCGGTCATCACGAATACCGCGTCGTCCTTGGCTTGCGTCGGCAAGAAGTCGGTGGCGGTCAGCGCGGTGCGCGCCGCTTCGCCGGGTTTGGCGGCTGGCGCGTCTACCCTCACCAGCAATTTGCCGTCCAGCACGCCGTCGGGATTATTAAAGCTCAGTTCGCCGGCGGCATTGGTGCTGGCCGGCAAGGTTTGCCAATGGCCACGGCCATCGCGATAACTGACTTTGGCTCCAGCCAGCGGTTGCAAATCGCGGTTCATCGCCCGCACCAGCAACTGCTCGCTGGATTGCTTGACCTGCACCGCCAGGCTGCTGACCTGAATCAAGCACTGCGCTTCGTTCTTGCCTTGCACCGCTTGTAGCAAATAAATGCCGTCCGGCAACGGATCAAGCGCAATTTGCCGAACTTTATAACGATGCTCGCTCCAGGTGTCTTCGTTAAACCACCAACCCAAATCATGGGTTTGCTGACCGTTGCGCAGTAGATCCAGATAGCTTTCCTTCACCACCGTAAAACCCTTCGGCGGCGCCACCAATACCTGCTGCGGCACAGACACCAGCGGTTTTTCGGTCACGGTCAGCACCGAGCCGCTGAAATTGGTTCCCTTTAAGGATTTACGAAACTCGACATCCAGCATCCTGCGCAACAACTTGAACGGCGATTGCGCATTGTTCAGGCCCTTCGCGAAATAATGGCCGGGATTCAGCTCGCTGACCGGCTGTTCGTAACTACGGCTGACGTTGAACTGGCCGTCCAGGAAGGTTTCCAGGTTGTTGGCTTTCAGCACTCGGATCAGCATGGGCTGGTCGGTGAGGGTGTAATCCAGGCGGATATTGGGGGCTTCGGTGTTGGAGAAGCTGCGTTCGGCGGTTAAATAGAATGGGCTGCCGGCCAAGGCACATGTTGGACTCAGCAATGAAGCTAGCAGAAGTAGATAGCTAACAATCACAGCAAATAGATTTGGTGTCGCTACCGCGACGGGTGTTTTAACGTCGGTTCTCGGACCGACAGCCGAGATACTTTCTTTTGCATCGCCAAAAGAAAGTATCCAAAGAAAAGGCCACCCGGACGCCGCTTTTTTCCTGCGCGCCGAAGGCTTGGAACGGGGTTTTCCGAAGGGGCTTCCCAGCCCCTGCGTAAAACGCGATGCATCCCTGCATCGCCCCTGCCGGGCTGATCCGTTCCAAGCCTCCGGTGCTCGGCGCGGCATATGGGACAAAAACCTCTCCATGAAAGAAGATTGAATGGAATTGGTGCGACCTTTCGATAAGTCAAAAGCGTAGCTTGGGTTAGCGGAGCGTAACGTAACAAAATTACAATAGCTGTAAAAACGGGTGGGGTTCACCCCGTATGCCGCGCCGAGCACCGGAGCTTTTGGTGGGAATAGCCCGAAGGGGCGATGCAGGGATGCATCGAGTTGCCGAAGGGGCAGGAAGCCCCTTTCGGGAACCCCCGCCAAAAGTGAGGAGCGCAGGGGATAAGCGGCATTCGGGTGGCTTTTCTTTTGGGTACTTTTCTTTGGCCAAACAAAGAAAAGTACCTCGGCTGTCGGTCCGAAAACCGACATTAAAACACCCGTCGCGTTAGCGACACCTCTCCCAAACAACTCAAAAACACGCCAAACCCAACTACACAACAAGATCAAAAACCCACTCATTTCCCACCTTCCTGAGCTACCAACTTACCTTCCAAAACAGCCCCAGACCCCCCCTCAACCCGCCCCGCATAACTCAATATCGGCAAACCATAAAACAACTTATCCCCCTCCTGCCGCATCGCCGCCTTGGCGGCTTCATAGTCTTGCTGCCAGCGCGGGGCAAACTCATTGGCTTCCGGCGCATTCCCCGCGCCGCCTGCTAGAAACAGTTCGCGCACTGCCGCGCCGGGGCTGACGAAAGCCGTCAGTTGCGCGGCTTGCCAGCGTTGTTTTTCGATGCCGCGTTGCCAATCCAGCGGACTTAAGGACTGTTTGTTGCAAGCATCCTTCATCCTCGTCAGCAAGCTCTCCGAACTGGCAGCCAGGAATAAACTGCCGCCCGCGCATTCCGCGCCCAAGTCCGGGTCTTTTAAATATTGCGCATAAGCGGCGCTGGCTTGCGGCTGCTGGGGGTTGGCGACGATGATGCCGACCGCGCCGCTCGGGCTGTCGGCGGTGAAATCCCAAACTAAACCCACGCCAGCCGGCTCGGCACCGGGGGGATTGGTAGACGGGCCGTTTGAAGCCAGTGTTTGCCAGTCGGCTGTGGTTAAATCAGGCGATAAGGCCAGGCTGGCAGCCACGCCGGCAAAGGCATCATGCGGGATGCTGGCTAACACACCTTCGAATAATTGTCCGTGCAATTGGCTTTGCCAGACTGCGGTCGGCAGATTCAGCGTACCCAGTTCGCCGTCTTTCAACGCAAAATCCCATTGCAGCGGATAGGTCGGCGCGCCGGTCAGCACCGGCAACAAATTATCGATAAAGGCTTCGGATCGCAGCGTTAAACTCAAGGGCGCAGCGCTGCGGCGGCTTTGCGGGGGAATGCTGTCGATCACATTCAGTAGGGCTTCCAGACTTTGCGCCAGATAGATCCGCTCGCGGAATTGGGTGAAAAACAGCTTTTGCAAACCGATGCGGGTTTCCAGGATAGGCTCCGGCAGTTTGTTGAGACGGTAACCACTAGTTGCCAAAATGCCGGCCAAGGCCCGGATGGCTTGATCGGCAAACTGGCTATCGCTACGCGAATAACTGATCACCCAACCCTGGCTGGCATGGGCCATGTCGTAATGCAGCTCGGCGTTGGCAGCGACGGCATCGCGCAGCAGTTGCGCCAGAAACTCGCCTTGCAGCCCTTCCAGGTTGAGTTGCTCGGCTTTGACTTTCAGGCTTTGCAGCAAGCCGAAAAACAGGCCTTGCACGAAACGGTTACCCACCAAATTTTGCAACTGCGGCTGCGCGTCCCACCAGTTTAAAAACGCTTCGCCCTGATTGAAGTTAAGGGTAAAAGCCACCGGATGTTTCTTTACATACCAGGTCGCTTGCTTCGGACAATCGGCCGGGCGCTGCACAGTCACGTCCATCGTAGTACCAGAGCCAACATCGCCACCGGTCAAGGCCGGGCAATGGTCGTCACCGGCCGGCACCTCGTCGTTGCTGCCCACCAGCGAAGTGCTGGCGTCCAAATTGTTGTTGGCGGAATCGCGCAATTTTACGGTCAAATCCAACAGCGGCAGACCGGCGCGCATCAAGCGGCTTATCGGCTGCCGGGAATAATCCTGATAAGCGACGATGCCGGCGGTAGCGGTCAGCACCGCCGCCGAGGCAATCACGGTCAGGCGTTTTGCGGGGCTAAGCGGTTCCATTCGTACACTCCAAGGAAATAGGGGTTTTCAGCGCGGGGGACCCACACCGGATCGGGCGATTGCAATAACTCGGCGACGCTAACCACGCGCACTTGGGCTTCGTCGCCCTGAGCGCCGTTGTGGTACACAGCCAGATTTTCTGGATGACCGGCGGCGAACAGCATCAAGTGGTAGGGCTCGTCGTTGACTAAGGGTTTTTGGTAGACCAGCAAATCGCCGCTTTGCGCCGCCGCCAGGTCACGGGATTTCAAACGAAAGTTGTAGCCGATCAGGGTTTCGGCATCGGCAAAATGGCCGTAGCGCGGTTGGCCGTTGCTCAGGCCGGTTTGCCAGATTTGCGGATAGTCCGGAATGGCTTTGCGGGCCTGTTCGGATAAAGGCGGCAGCATTAGTTTGGCCGGCACACCGAGTTTGGCGGTGCGGGCCGCGTCGCGCGGCTCCAGAGCGGTGCGGTACGCAAAACGTACCAGGCCGGCGCAGTCGCGTTGTTTGGGTTCCCAGAGTGGACTGAGTTTGCGGGCTTGCAGCAAGGCGACGTCGGTGACGACCTGGCGCAGCGCGCTGGCGTCTTGCGGCGGCAGATAGCCCAATTCTTCCGCACTATCCTCCGCCTCGCCTTCGCGCTTGGGCTCGTGCTTGATGTATTCCCTTACTTCTGCTGGCATGTCGCGCTCGGCATCCTGTCCGGGCACATAGATTTTTGCCGGCTGGCGGTTGCCTTGGACCACCAAATACGCCAGGGTTTTGGTTTCGCCCGGTCGCGCCAGCGGTTTTTGCACGCGGCGCCGACTTTCTGTGGGCAAACCTTCGTCGAGGATAATATCCAGATTGGCTAGAGTATGTTGCACCGCACCGCCCGGCCAATAATTAGTGTCGATGCGGAACACGCCGAGCGGCGGGGCCGGATGCACATACAAATAAGGCCCGTAGCCAGGCTGGTCGAAGTTGTCGCCGTTTTGATTTAAAAAGAAGATGCCGCCGCTGTTGGAATTGGTGTCGGCCCAATACACATGGCTGTTGTCCGGCTCGTAAATGTGCAAATCGGTATACACGCCGTCGCTATCGCTGGTGAGCACCACTTTCAAACCTATCGAAGCAATCACCGCATCGACGGTGGTAGAAGCCTTGGCGACACCGGCGCTGTTGGCGCATTCGGCGATCACGGTATTCTTGCCCTTGGCAGCCGGGAAGGCGCGGGAGAAGCTGCCGTTAGCGTTGCGGACGTAGTAACGCACGCCATTGATATTTACCACAATCGGATCGGCAGTCGGATCGGAACAGCTGCCGGCCACGGTGATTTGCAAGCCGCTGGTCCAGCCGCCGGCCGGCTTGTTCAGTGTTAAGGTTGGCGCAGTGGCTGGTCCGGTTGCCACGGGATGCTGCTGGCCGCGGCGGGCCAGAATATCCGGGTCATCGCTGGGCGCGGCAAGGCTTTGAGCCGATAAAGATAGCCACAAGACAACATGGCTTCCCAGCCGGCGGGCATCGAACAATTGAGGTTTCCGCATCCAGGCCTCCATTGGGCTAGGGGATTTAATCAGTGCTGGAAATGTAGCAAGCAAATCGGCTAACGGCAAATCTGCTGGACCGCGTTTCAGCATCAGATTGGTCGTGGCCCAACATTTTGCGAATCTATTTAGTCACTCGACGCTGCCCTGCAAACGGGTAATCCAAGCGTCTTTCGCATTCGGGTCAACATGAAACGCCAGCGCCACCGGTTTGTGAAGCAGGCCGTCCTCGCCGGACGCATTGGGGTTGAGCTGGCGTTTCTCGATAAAATCGATCAAGCGCCGCAGATGGTAAACCAGTAATACCCGATTGCTTTCGCTGCCTTTGTAGATTAAATAGCCGACGTTGTCTTCACTCAAGTCCGGGTTCCGGGCGATCAGCGCGGTCAATCGGGTTTCGCAATCGCCGGCCAGGCTTTTCAACACCGAATCCGGATGCCGGCGGATAAACTCAAGTAGATGCCCGACCAAGTGGCCGGCCAACTGTTGCTGTTGCAATTGCTCCAGCTCGGCATCGCTAAGCAAAACACTTTCCGCCACCAAATAATGCTTATCCCGCTCACCGTCGTTGGCAAACAGCGAAATTTTCGCCAGCGCTGTGTCTTCAAGGGCATTTAGAAATTCTTGCGGCGAACGGATGTGTTTGTCGATGGTGACTACCCAGGGTAAAGCCCGCCCCGTCGCTTCAAAGCGCGATTTGACGCTGCCGATCACGCCGGAGCGCGACAACTCCAGCTCGCGCCCGACTGGCTTAACTAAAAAGGCATCGACCGCGGCAATCTGAGTGCGAAAGCCGGCAGCTTGAAATTGTTTAATTGCAGTTGAATAGCGCGGCGAATAGGGAATACCTGTGCCGTCGTAGAGGATATTGATCCGCAGCTCGCGGGCCTGTTGCGCTACCAGGTCGCGCAGGCGGTTGGCGAACGGTTCGACGTACACGTAGTCGTCGCTATGATGATTGGCGGCGGTCAGCAAACGGTACAGATCGCTGAGCTTTCTGAATTCGTCCAGGGAAGCGATCACGAAATTGTCGCCACACTGCGCCGTGGCAATTTCTTCGACTGCGGTTTTGCCGGCACCGGCGCCGCCCATGCTCATCAGAAAATGCGGTTGGTCCACCGGAGTTTTGCCCGCAAAAATCGCGTCTCGGGCGGCGATTAAAATGCGGCTAATCTTGGCTAAACGCTCGTAGGCAATTTCCACGGTACGGCGCAAGCGCACTTCGTGACGGGCGGCGACCAGCATTTTTTGTTTTAGGGCTTCGTTGTCCGCCAATAAAAACAGATTGGCTTGCTCGCCGGCGCACTGCTTCAACAAATCCATCAATTCGGCCTGGCTGGGGGAGCGCAAGCCGGTGAGCATATTCACGTCCAGGCAAAACAGCGGCGCAACGCCGTCTTCACGAATCGGGATCGCATCGATCTCGAATTTGCCGGGGGCGCGCAAATCTTCAGTACCCGGCAGATAGCCGATGATGTGTTCGGACACGCTTAACGGATTATCGGCAAAATGCTGGCCGGCAATGAGTTGTTCAGCGGTAATGCTGTTCAAGGGCACCAGGCCGCCGGTCACGGTGATCAAGCATTCCACACCGTCGCCGGTGGTATGCGACAGAAACGGTATCCCCAGCAAAAAGCGTTTGTTCTCCGGCCATTTGCCGTAGCGGTTGGCTTGGTTGTGCAGGCTTTTAATCCGCCTGGGATCGAGGGCGTGCGTAAAGGCGCGGCTCAGCGCCCGGTGTTGACTATTATGATCGTGCAGCACCAAAGCGTCTTCGGCAGCTAGGCGGCGAAAATCGATGCCTTGTTCGTAGACGGCCTTGAAGGCCGGCAGGTTACCCAGCGCGGTAATGAAAAAATCCAGCGTCATCCGATTGCCGTAGCCATACGGCCGAATGATCCGCAAGGAATGATAAAAGTTGGCCAGTCGCTCGGCGATGTCCTCGCTGTGGATCACAAAGCCGTTGTTATCGAAAATCGCCGTATCGCTATTGCTGTCGCCATCCAGCACCAAGCGCTCGATGGCGACGCGAAACTGTTTGCGCTTATCGGCATCCGGCATCGTGCCGGGCCGGTGCATGACCGTGGGCTGCTCCTTCCAATCGCTGAACATTTCGCGATGAATGCGCGAGTACAAGCCGGTCATATAAGTGACGCGCTTGGTCTGGTCGTGCGAGACGGTGATTTCCAGCTCTTGCAACAAGGTCGACAACAGTCCGGCGCCTTGGGCAATAGCCAGCGCGGTGCGTAGGCGTTTTAGCGGCCTGTAACCCGGAAGATTCCGGCTGGGGTTTTGCATAATCCACCCTCTTATTTTTTATAGTTATTATTTTCTGGGGCTGATCTTAACCGGTTATTGGCGGAGAAGGAATATTGGCTGAATGTCTTGCAACGGAAAACTACTATTATTGGCGGTTGAGTAAGTCGGTATGGCATTCCGGCTTGTGAGGACGCTAGTGGGGAGCCAGAGCGCACAGATTCCGCTTGCCTGGAGCGATGTTAGCAGGCTTGAGCGGGATTCTTTAAAGCCCCCTTGGCGCCTGTCTAGCGAGTACTTTTCAGGTACAATAAACTCATTTTTTATCTATCAAGTGGCTCCCGACGTGTCGATTAGCAAAAACGATGTCTCTACTTTTCAGGGCTTGATTCTGACCTTGCAGGAATACTGGTCGAATCAAGGTTGTGTGTTGTTGCAGCCTTTGGATCAGGAAGTCGGTGCCGGCACTTTCCACCCCGCCACGTTCTTGCGCGCCATTGGTCCAGAGCCTTGGAACAGCGCTTACGTACAACCTTCGCGGCGCCCGACCGACGGCCGTTTCGGGGAAAATCCCAACCGCTTGCAGCATTATTACCAATTTCAGGTAATCATGAAGCCGTCGCCGGACAATATTCAGGAGTTGTACCTGGGATCATTGCGGCATCTGGGCCTGGATTTGCTGGAACACGACATCCGTTTTGTGGAAGACAACTGGGAGTCGCCAACGCTGGGTGCCTGGGGATTGGGCTGGGAAGTGTGGTTGAACGGCATGGAAGTCACCCAGTTTACCTATTTCCAACAAGTCGGCGGCCTGGAATGTCGGCCGGTAAGCGGTGAAATTACTTACGGCCTGGAGCGGATTGCGATGTATCTACAAGGCGTGGAAAGCGTTTACGATTTGGTCTGGACCCGCGGTCCGCAAGGCGTTGTGACCTATGGCGACGTGTTCCATCAAAACGAAGTAGAAATGTCCGAATTCAACTTCGATCACGCTAATGTCGATTTCCTGTTCCAGTGCTTCGACACCTACGAGCGCGAATGCCTGATGCTGCTGGAGAAAAACCTGCCGCTGCCGGCTTACGAAATGGTCTTGAAAGCCTCCCACTCCTTTAATCTACTCGATGCCCGCCACGCCATTTCGGTCACCGAGCGGCAACGCTACATCTTACGGGTACGCAACATGGCCAAATCGGTCGCCGAAGCCTATTACGCGCGGCGCGAAAGCTTGGGCTTTCCGATGTGCGGCAATTAAGCGGAACTTAGCGTGAGCGTATTTTTCAATTCAGTAAGAATTCGTAATTTCAAGTCACTGAAAGACGTGACATTGCCGGATTGTAAGCGAATTAATGTACTGATTGGAAAACCTAATGTCGGTAAATCGAATATATTGGAGGCGATTGGGTTATTTTCACTGCCTTATGTCAAGTACAACAAAGGTAAGAAGCTCACTCAATTCGTTAAGTTGGAAAATATTGAGGAAATGTTTTTTGATGCAAGCATTCATACAGACATACAAATAGATGTTGATGATGGCAGCTACTGTATTGCTAAATATAACCAAGAAACCAATCTTACTGAAATTGAAATTAATTTAGAAAACCAAAAAGTCACTTATGAGCTTTATGGAAACCTTCCTTCTGTTGAAATGCCGACCTCTGAAGGACACACACTCAATATAGATAATAAGCTAAGCATTTTTCATCCATATAAAAAACGTGATTATCCTTCGCCTAAAGTAAGATGTTTTAAATTTCCGCATTCTTTTTCAACAAAGGAACAAGATCCTTTAATCAAAATTGCTGGGTTAATACCGCCCCATGGCATTAACTTGTTTGACATGGCACAAAAAGATCCGCTCAAACAAGAACTGTCCAAGCTATTCCAAGAGTATCGTTTAAAACTTCTTTTCGATAAAACCAGTCACACATTAAGAATCGTTAAAGAACTGGATGACAATTCGCTTGTATCTCTACCATTCAATTCAATGGCCGACACATTACAGCGTATTGTCTTTTTCAAAGCCGCGATCGCCTCGAACACCGATTCGATTCTGTTATTCGAAGAACCTGAAGCGCATTGTTTTCCGCCTTATATTACCCATATCACTCAGGAAGTGATTGCCGCGCAAACCAACCAGTTCTTTATCGCCACTCATAGTCCTTATGTGCTGAATGCGTTTTTGGAGCAAAGTCGCGAGGAATTAGCCATATTTATTGTCGATTATCGTGATGGCCAAACCGTTATAAACCGTTTAACCGATACCGAATTAAACGAAGTCTACGATTATGGTATTGACGTATTTTTTAACTACGAGCGATTCACGCAACATGGATAATCATATTTTGCCTGAGTGTTTTATCGACACTATGTTGACCGAAGCTTTGGTGCAAGACATTTTCAAATCCAATCATCAATATGGTTGCAGCACAGTAACCAAAGTCATGCGCGAACGTTTTGCCGACAGTTTTGCGGTAGGCGTGTTAGATGATGACAAAAAACAAACACCTTATTTAAATGAATTGAACTTAATTTCAGATAAGTCCGGTTTAAAACTGTACAAGCATCCAGATAAACACCATTATCTGATTTTGCATCCGCCGATTGAGCAATGGCTATTAGATGAAGCGAACACAGCCAATATCGACTTGAGTAACTACCAATTACCCGGCGAGCGTAGCGCCTTGCAAAAACAAACCAAAACGACTACCAGCAAACACGATCCACGCTTTAAAAGATTATTCCGCGACCTAAAAAGTCGCGAAAGCTTTAGCCGTTTGTCGAATTGGCTAAGTTATTTAAAACGGCATCCTTACGATGCCTGTATCGAACATTTACAACATTTATAAACCTTGCAATATAGGCAAACGCTGTGACTATGACACAAAATTTACTGTTCGAACTGGGCTGCGAGGAATTGCCGCCGAAGTCTTTGAAAAAACTCAGCCAGGCCTTGCTGGACAACATTTCGGCCGGCTTGCAAGAAGCCGGCTTGAGCTACGACCAAACCCGCGCTTATGCCACGCCGCGCCGCTTGGCGGTATTGATAGACGATCTGCAAACCTTTCAGGCTGATAAAGTCTTGGAAAAGCGCGGACCGGCCATTCAGGCGGCTTATGGTCCCGACGGTTCACCGAGCAAGGCCGCACTGGGTTTTGCGGCCAGTTGCGGTGTCGGCTTTGATCAACTTGAAAAATTGGAAACCGACAAAGGTTCTTGGTTGATTTTCAAACAAGCGGTAAAAGGCCAAGCCACTGCCGAGTTGATCCCCGACATTATCCGCAAAAGTCTGGCCAATTTACCGATTGCCAAACGGATGCGCTGGGGAAGTTTCGATGCCGAATTTGCCCGGCCGGTACATTGGGCGGTTTTGCTGTTGGGTTCTGAAATTCTGATTACCGATATTCTCGGCCGCACGACCGGTCGCGTCACCCGTGGTCACCGCTTTCATTCACCACTGGATTTGAGCATCGGCAGTCCGCACGAATATCTGGATATTCTCAAACAACACGGCAAGGTGCTGGCCGACTTCGAAGAACGCATGACCATCATCCGCGATGCTGCCAATCAGGCGGCCAGCAATGTTGGCGGCATTGCCCATATCGAAGACGATTTGCTGGAAGAAGTGGCGGCATTAAACGAGTGGCCGGTGCCGGTCGTGGGTAATTTTGACGCGCGTTTTCTGGAATTGCCGCAAGAAGTGCTGATCACCACCATGCAGGCCAACCAGAAATATTTTCCGGTTAAAAATGCTGCAGGCCGATTGTTGCCGCATTTCATTACTTTCGCTAATATCGAAAGCTCCAACCCCGATTCCATCCGGCAAGGCAATGAGCGCGTGGTGTTGCCACGCTTGGTCGACGCGGAGTTTTTCTGGAAACAAGATAGAAAACAATCGCTGGCCGATCGGGTCGAGAGCCTGAAAAGCATCGTTTTCCAAAAAGACTTGGGTACCTTGTTCGATAAAACCGAGCGCGTAGCCAAGCTTGCGGCTTTGGTTGCCGAAAAATTGGGCGCCGACGTGGAGCTTGCCAGGCGAGCCGCACTGTTGGCCAAAACCGATTTGATGACCAATATGGTCGGCGAATTCGCCAATCTGCAAGGCACGATGGGCCGCTATTACGCCGCTGCGGACGGCGAACATGCCGACGTGGCTTTAGCCTTGGAAGAACATTATTATCCCAAGCAGTCTGGCGGTGCGACCCCGAGTGGTCAAATCGGGCAGGCGTTGGCGCTGGCGGAAAAAATCGACACCCTGGCCGGTATTTTCAGCGCAGGCTTGATTCCAACCGGCGACAAAGACCCATACGCCTTGCGTCGAGCCACGCTGGGCATTTTGCGGGTGCTGATCGAAAACGGTATTGCATTGGATGTCGTCGAACTGCTGGATGCTGCGCTGGATCAGTTCAGTCACGACTTTAATAAAGCCGAAATCCGGCAAAAAGTGATAGGTTTTCTGTTTGACCGTCTAAAAGGCTATTGTCTGGATCAAGGCTATACCAGCCACGAGTTCGAAGCGGTATTGGCGGTTAATCCGACTAGTCCGTTGGATTTCATGCTGCGTATTCGCGCTGTGCAAGGTTTTAGAGCCTTGCCGGAAGCAGAAAGTCTGGCGGCTGCAAACAAACGCATTATCAACATCCTGAAAAAATCGGATCAAGCGCCTAAGGAGATCATTGGCACTTTGGTTGAGATCGCCGAGAAAAACTTGTTGGCTGTCGCTGAGCAATCGGAAACCGATATTTTGCCGTTGTTGGCCGAACAGAATTACCCGCTGGCCTTGAGCCGGCTGGCGCAGTTACGCGATAGCGTCGATGCGTTTTTCGATAACGTGATGGTCAATACCGACGACGAAGTTTTACGCAACAGTCGTTTGGCATTGCTGGCCAAATTGTCCAATCAATTCCTGAAAATCGCCGATATTTCCAAACTGCAATCGTGACCGAGCGTTACGTTATTCTCGATCGCGACGGCACCATCAATGTCGATTCCGACGACTTTATCAAATCACCGGAAGAATGGCTGCCGCTGGCCGGCAGCCTGGAAGCCATTGCGCTGTTAAATCGGCATGGCTACAAAGTCGTGGTGATCACCAATCAGTCCGGGATTGCCAGGGGCTTATTCGATTTGGCAACGCTGGCGGCGATACATGCCAAAATGCTGCAATTGGCGTCCCTGGCCGACGGACACATAGAAGCCATTTATTTTTGCCCTCACGGCCCAAACGACACTTGTGACTGCCGCAAACCTCTGGACGGTCTGTTTCGGCGTTTTGCCGCCGATACGCAAGCCAATTTGAGCCGGACTTATGCGATTGGCGATTCCTTGCGCGATATTCGGGCCGCCGAATCGGCCGGTGCCAAACCGATTCTGGTCAAAACCGGCAAAGGCAAAAAAACCGCTATTAATAATCCACAACTTAACGTTCCTATTTTCGATAATCTTTATGACGCAGCCACGCACATCGTTTCGACAAGCTGATTTCAGAGTCTATTTGGGCTCGACATTGTTATTCATCTACATCGTGTTTTCGACGCTGATTGTTGGTGTAGCCATCTTGGGCGGTTATTTCCTGCCGTTTCCGATGCGCTATAAAATTGCCGATATTTGGATCGATTGCCTGCTGTTCATGTTGAAGCTGTGTTGCGGTTTAAGTTATGAGGTGGACGGGCTGGAGAACATTCCGCGCGATCAAGCGGCGATTATTCTCAGCAAACATCAGTCGGCCTGGGAAACCGTGGCTTTAAGACAGTTTATCTCGCCGCAAACCGCGGTTTTGAAAAAATCGTTGCTGCAAATCCCGTTTGGCGGTTGGGCGCTGGCGACATTAAAACCCATCGCGATAGACCGGCAAAATCAGAAAGAAGCACTAAAGATGTTGATCGATCAGGGCATCCAGCGTTTGCAGGAAGGCTTGTTCGTGGTGGTGTTTCCGGAGGGAACCCGAGTGGCGCCGGGAGCGCATAAAAAATTTAATGCGGGCGGTGCAATGCTGGCGCAAAAATCCGGTTTTCCGGTGATTCCGCTGGCGCACAATGCAGGAGAATATTGGCCGCGTAACAGTTTTTTGAAATATCCGGGCGTGATTAAGGTCAAAATTGGGCCGGTTATCAGTAGCATTGATAAAAAATCGAAGGATATTAACGCAGAGGCCGAAGCCTGGATTAATAAAGCGATGTTGCAAATCGATGCAGAACGAATAGCAGGGTAATTCGAATTAGGGAGCTAAAATTTAAGCTGCAAAAAAAAGGCCCGCATTCGCGGGCCTTTTTCTTCAAGCTTAAAGATTAAAGCGCTACAGAAGTAGAGCTAGAAACTTTTTGCTTTGATGCATCTGGATCGTCCATGCAACCGCTCAGGCCAGCAATCATCAGGGTCATAGCTAAAAGAGATAATACTTTTTTCATAACATCCTCCAAATAAAAGTTTTTTATATTTTTGCGTGTGCTGAATCTAAACAAAAAATTAAGCACAGCGAGATTTAAACATGCCGAACCAGTTTGGCGCAAACTAAATCTGTTTGGAGGAAAAGAAATCGGGATATAAGGCCCACAGGGTGGGCCTTACTCAGGAAGGAATATCCTGCCAGGGCTAGGATTATTTAACCCCTGAACCTTGTTGGTTAGGTGAGCCATAGCCTTTTGGTTTTGGGTTGCCTTGGTCTGGGTCGTCCATGCAACCGCTCAAGCTTACAATCATCATTACCATAGCCAAGACAGAAAATACTTTTTTCATAACATCCTCCGATTTAAAGGTTTTTATTTTTGTGTGTACTCAAATTCAAGCACGCAAAATTTATAGCATGACAAAACCGAGTATGCAATACCCTAGATGTTTACAAAATATCGATGTCTTTCGGCAAGTTGATCTTTATGTCCTTTCCAGTCCATTGTGCGGAGCCTATTGCTTGCCATTCTCCGGTCAAGTTGCTGTTCCTGAGGTCTTTTTCCCACACAAACGGTGCTCGAATTCTCTTCATTTTGACGATAAATTGCGTGCTATCGAGCTCTAAACCACTCTTTTTTCCCCAGAACGCCGTGACTTTCATGATGAATTTTTTCAAGCGGAGCTCGTCGATATTTGGGGTTACCGCAATGTTGGCCCACATGGAATGCACCCGCCCCCAATTCGGCGCCAACAGGCGGCCTTGGCGATTAACAAACGGTAACCATTGCTCTTCGCCGTTGGCATCCAAATAGGTAATAGCCAGTAAACGGTCATAGCCTTCGAAATGGTCGTGAAGATACAGCGCGTGGGGGGTGATGCCCAAAAACGTGTGAGACATCATCAAAACCGCGTTGCTCATATCCGCCAGCATGCTGGTTATCGGCGACTGGCGGGTATCGACATGCAGGCGGTACAGCAAACCATAGTGAAAACTGCAGTTGAACTGAAACAAGATCAACACCAGCAACACTTTGCTGATTTTGTGTACGCGACTTCTAGCCACTAAGGCATGCTCCGCTTCGAAAATTCGCTCATACAAACTCGGCGGCAGGTTTTCAGCTGATGCCGGCAGACAGCTCACATCGCACGCCAATCGCGTGCGCGAATCGGCAATCGCCCGATAGCGCCCGCATATCCATTGATAAAGCAGCGGCAGTTTCATGGCCCAACCTATCATCGCGGTGTAGCGCATCGAGATTAAAATTTGCGCGTAAGTATCAACGCCGGCATAAACCCGCCCATCACCATCCACCGCGTACAAATCGGTCAGCAATTGCTTTTCGCCCAATTCGGCTAGAGCTGGATAATCGATTGCAAACACTTGTGCGGGCTTGAAATCAACACCGCGCAAAACGTCGAAATGATTCAGTGTCAAAACCGTACGATTGCACAATGGGCATTGTTGGTCGTAAAACACCGTCAATAGTGGTTGTTTGATCCGTAGAAGTGCCCCGATTTTTCTATACCAGGCAAATGGCATCACCAATGCATAGAAAATCAGCATTCCCATTCCGAACGGGTAAATATTGAAGGACAGGGTAATGCCCAAATGCAAGGAAATCCCGATCAGAAAGTACAGCCATCTGAACTGGCGGCGATGAAAAAACAACAGGAAAGTAAACTGGAATGCGATGATGGTGTAGCCGATGATTTTTTGCAAAATCTCGATATTCAGCAGCCAGGACAAATCCAGCGCGGACATGTAATACGGAATCGAAGACGGCAACCAAGCACCCAAGCCGTTGCGCCAATGCTCGGCAAACATCTTGTGTATCGCCGAATCGAAATACAAAAAGCCCAGACAAATCGCGACCGGTAGATAATAAGTCAGTGCAGACACTTCCGGAGCCTGGTATTGAGAATAATGCGTGAAGGGGCGCAGCAATTTTTTCCTAAGGCCATCAATAGAAAAGGCTTGGTCCATAGGCATGAAGATCAGAAAGAAATTGGCGCCAATCATGAACAAATCGAAGCCGCCGTCGAAATCGCGCTGCATAGGCGTGAAATTAACGAATAGCAGCCAAAAAACGTAGTTAGCAACACTGGCCACCTGGCAGCGGTAACCGATGGCTAGACAAAACGCCACCGCGGCCCATAGCCAAAGGAAGAACGGAATCATCGGAAATTCGACATCCATGAATGGGATGGGGTCGAATATCAAGTGGTTGAAATACAGCAGAAAAAAAACTTCCTGCAGTGTCACCACCCCAAACAAAAGCCTGAAAAGGCCTACGCCGGTAGCGGGTACTTTTTTAGAATAAAGAGCATTGACTTTCTGAACTAACAGTTTGTACATGGCGGGTCGGCAGGCTAAAAGTCCACAGATTATAAGGGATTTGAAAATGGTATGCGTCAGGCAAAAAAAAAGCGGCTACGGGATCTATCCGTAGCCGCTTTTTCCAGAAAAGCTTTGTAAGCGAGGGGGTGTAGCTTACTCTTCGTCTTTAGGCTCAGCAAAAACCCATTTTACAAAGAAGTATCCTGCAGCGATGATAACTACCGCTCCAATCATGCCCGACGGTTCTTTCAGCATTTCTGTTAAATCTAAGATCGCTCCCATGGGTGCCTCCTACCTTTAGTTAGTTGTTATAAAATTTGCCATGTCTTTGGCGGTCGAGCTTCATATGTTACTTTAGCTACCTTCAAAGTCAAGCGATTCATGGCTATCGCGGAAACATCCGACCGCAATTGCCATCCAGGTGGATTATGGTAGTATGCTTTCTCAACCTGAATTTTGAGAATTATAAAAACAGTTTCAACAAGGGGAATAGAGATGATTGGTGGCGTAATAATGATTTTGACGGCAATCTGGGTATATCAAACCCTGATAAAAGCCAAAACGGGTAATGTGCTGATGTGGGTTGCCGGCTGTGCCATAGTGTTCTTGGTCATTCAGGTGTTGTTCTACAACATCAACATTATGATCATCGACGGCTTAGACGGTAAAGATGTCGGCGGCGAATATGATCGCGACCTGACCAGCGTCGGCGATAGAAAAACCCAGGAAGGCGCCGGCGGCTGGTTCATGCCGGTTTTCTTCGAATTACTACCGCCGTTTGCCGGTGTGTTGGCTGTCGCTCTGATTCGCTGTCAGTTTATTTTGAAACAAGCGCTGACACCAGCCAACCTGTTCAGCGGCATCAAAGAGTTGTTTGTCAGCATCAAAAACAGCTTCAAAACCTCCAGCAACTAACTTGGCTGGCTCCGAAGCCCAAGGCCGCTTGGGCTTCGTTACCGTCGAAATTCCTCAGCCGCCGGTAACTGCGGATACGATGCTGACTATCGTTAAAATAAACAGCACAGTCGCAATCAGCCCGACGACAATATAGGCAGGCAAAGAGCCGTGCTGAAAATCAAGCTCTCTATTCTTATTGCTTTGCACGCCGATCACGGCGGCAAACACGCTTTTTATGACATGCAATAGACTGGGTTTAGACATGATTTCCCTCAAAATTTGGTTTGATAATAAAGCGGACTAGCCCACCGATATTCACCCTTACGACCCTCAGGCAGTATGAACAGCACACAAAGATTACACCAGTTATTATCTCAACGGATTTTGTTTCTGGACGGTGCGATGGGCACCATGATTCAGAGCTACAAACTGGAGGAGAAGGATTATCGCGGCGTACGCTTTGCCGACTGGCCTGTCGATCTTAAGGGCAACAACGATTTATTATCGATTACCCAGCCCGAGGTAATCAAGGCGATTCATCGCGCCTATCTGGATGCCGGCTCGGATATTCTGGAAACCAATACCTTCAATTCCACCCGTATCGCGATGGCCGATTATCGGATGGAAGACCTGGCTTACGAGATCAACGTCGCTTCGGCTCGCGTCGCTAAACAGGCGGCCAACGAAGTCAGCGCGTTAACGCCGGACAAGCCGCGTTTCGTCGCCGGCGTCTTGGGCCCCACCAATCGCACGTCATCAATGTCGCCGGATGTCAACGATCCCGGCTTCCGTAACATCACGTTCGACGATTTGGTAAGCGCCTACAGCGAAGCCACTCAAGGCTTGATCGACGGCGGCGCCGACATCATCCTGATCGAAACGGTGTTCGATACGCTGAACGCCAAAGCGGCGATTTTCGCGGTCGAACAGACTTTCGACAAACTAGGTTACAAACTGCCGGTAATGATTTCCGGCACCATTACCGACGCCTCCGGCCGCACGCTTTCAGGTCAAACCGCCGCCGCGTTCTGGTATTCGTTGAAACACGTGCAACCCGTCTCGATCGGCTTCAACTGCGCGCTCGGTGCGCAGGAACTGCGCCAATACATTGAAGAATTATCCAACATCGCCGACACCTACGTTTCCGCCCACCCGAACGCTGGCCTGCCCAACGAATTCGGCGAATACGACGAAACCCCGGAAATGATGGCCGCCGAATTGGCTGACTGGGCCGCCAGCGGCTATTTGAATATCATCGGCGGTTGCTGCGGCACTTCACCGGACACCATCCGCGCCATCGTTGCCGCGCTGGAAAAATATCCGCCGCGTAAGATACCCGAGTTGGAAAAACGCTGTCACCTGGCCGGCCTGGAAGCGATGAGCATCGGTCCGGAAACTTTGTTCGTGAACGTCGGCGAACGTACCAACGTTACCGGTTCGGCGATCTTCAAGAAAATGATCGTCGAAGAACGTTACGAAGAAGCCCTGGAAGTGGCCAAGCAACAGGTCGAAAACGGCGCGCAGATTATCGACATCAACATGGACGAAGGCATGCTGGATTCGAAAGCGGCGATGGTGCGCTTTTTGAATCTGCTGGCCGCCGAGCCGGATATTGCCAAAGTACCGATCATGCTGGACTCCTCAAAATGGGAGATTCTGGAAGCCGGCCTGAAATGCATCCAAGGCAAGGGCGTCGTCAACTCGATTTCGATCAAGGAAGGCGAAGAACTGTTCATCGAACACGCCAAGCTGGTGCGCCGTTATGGCGCTGCCGTGATCGTGATGGCCTTCGACGAACAAGGCCAGGCCGACACGATGGCGCGCAAGGTGGAAATCTGCACCCGCGCCTACAAAATATTGACCGAACAAATCGGCTTCCCGCCAGAAGACATCATCTTCGACCCCAACATTTTCGCGGTCGCCACTGGCATCGAGGAACACAACAACTACGGTGTCGATTTCATCGAAGCCACCCGTATCATCAAGCAGACCTTGCCGCATGCCTTGATTTCCGGCGGCGTATCGAATGTATCGTTCTCGTTCCGCGGCAACAATCCGGTGCGCGAAGCGATCCACGCCGTATTTCTGTACCACGCCGTACATGCCGGCATGGACATGGGTATCGTCAACGCCGGGCAGTTGGCGATTTACGCCGATATTCCGGAAGAACTGCGCAATTCCGTCGAAGACGTGATTTTGAATCGCACCCCGGAAGGCACCGAAAAGCTGCTGGAAATCGCCGAGAAATATCGTGGTAGCGGTCAGACAGCGAAACAGGAAACCTTGGAATGGCGTGAATGGCCGGTCAGCAAGCGCCTGGAACATGCGCTGGTGAAAGGCATCGCCGATTACATCGAAGAAGACACCGAAGCCGCGCGGCTGGAAGCGGAAAAAACGCTGCACGTCATCGAAGGGCCGTTGATGGACGGTATGAACGTTGTTGGCGACTTGTTCGGCGAAGGCAAGATGTTCCTGCCGCAAGTCGTGAAATCGGCGCGGGTCATGAAAAAAGCCGTGGCCTATCTGATGCCGTTCATGGATGCCGAAATAGACGGCAGCGAGCGGCAAACCAACGGCAAAGTGCTGATGGCCACTGTGAAGGGCGACGTGCACGACATCGGCAAAAATATCGTCGGCGTGGTACTGCAATGCAACAACTACGAAGTCATTGATCTGGGCGTGATGGTGCCGGCCGAAACTATTTTGAAAACCGCCCGCGAACAAAACGTCGATGTGATTGGCCTGAGCGGCTTGATCACGCCGTCGCTGGATGAAATGGTGCATGTCGCCAAGGAAATGCAGCGGCAAGGCTTTACGATCCCGTTGATGATAGGCGGTGCGACTACTTCGCGCGCCCATACTGCCGTGAAAATCGAGCCGCACTATCAATCGCCGACCGTCTATGTCACGGATGCATCGCGCAGTGTCGGCGTGGTCAGCGCCCTGCTCAGCGACGAGTTAAAAGCCGATTTCGTGGAGAAAACCCGCGCCGAGTATGAAGTGGTACGTGAACGTCACAAGGGGCGGCACGCCAAGAATCCGCAGCATAATCTGGAAAAAGCCCGGCTTAACAAATTCGATTACGCCAGCCATCAGCCGGTTAAGCCTAAATTTCTCGGTATCAAAGTCATCGATAATTTCCCGCTGGATACGCTGGTTTGGTATATCGACTGGACGCCGTTCTTCCAAACGTGGGAATTGTCCGGCAGCTATCCGGCCATTCTTAGCGACCATGTGGTTGGTGTCGAAGCGACTAAATTGTTCGAAGATGCGCAAGAGATGTTGAAACACTTGATTCGCGAACAATGGCTGACAGCCAAGGCCGTCATCGGTTTCTTTCCTGCCAACAGCGATGGCGATGACATCGTGTTGTATACCGACGACAGTCGCAGCCAGCCACGCGAAACGCTGCATCATTTGCGCCAGCAAAACGTCAAGGCGCCGGGCCGGCCCAACTACTGTTTGTCCGACTTCATTGCCCCGGTCGGTAGCGGCATTGCCGATTATCTGGGCGGCTTTGCGGTCACGTCCGGTATCGGTATCGAAACCAAGTTAGCAGAGTTCGAAAAAGATCACGACGACTACAGCGCCATCATGCTGAAAGCTCTGGCCGACCGGCTGGCCGAAGCGTTTGCGGAATACATGCATCAAGCCGTACGCCGCGAATACTGGGGCTATGCCGAAGAGGAAAATTACGACAATCACGCATTGATCGAAGAGGCCTATCAAGGCATCCGTCCAGCGCCAGGCTATCCAGCCTGCCCGGACCACACCGAAAAAGCCAAGTTGTTCGAATTGCTGAATGTCACTGAAAACACCACGATCGAACTAACCGAAAACTTCGCGATGTATCCGACTGCGGCGGTTAGCGGCTGGTATTTCTCGCATCCGGACTCGCAGTATTTCAATGTCGGCAAGATCGATCAGGACCAGTTAGAAGACTACGCGCGGCGTAAAGGCCTAAAGCTTGAAGTGGCCGAACGTTGGTTGGCTGCGCATTTGAATCATTGATCGATTCAACCGTGGCTGATTTTATCCTGTTCGGCACCGAAGGCTGTCATTTGTGCGAAGAAGCTGAGGAGCTATTGGTCGCCGCCGGGTTGGATTTTACGAGCCGGGACATTATGGCTAATGAACAATGGCAGGCCGACTACGGCTTATTGATCCCGGTGTTGTGGCATGCCCCAAGCCAAAAGCAACTTAATTGGCCGTTCGACAGCCTGCAATTAAAAGCATTCAGCATCGCCATCGATCCAAGCGAATGCCAGTCAGCACGCCGGACCTAGTATCGGTTTGGCGGTCGCCGAATCGCACGTGCCGGAACAGTGCAACTCAAAACGGCGAACTATAAAATCAGCTAGGCAAAGCCCTCAGAATGGCAGGATAGTCAAAGTTATCAGCCAGATAGGCCAGGGTTTTGCGCAATTGAGGATCCTGCGCCGTTGCCAGAACTATGGCATTTGCTATACGTTCCGGCTCCAGACTCTCCAGTGCATTTTTCAATTCATCCCGTGCCGATGCCGGCAAGCCGGCTAACATGTTCGGCGTTAATGGCGCGATTGGCGGGGTTTGTTCTGGAACACCCTCGTAAACATAACGCACCCCCAAGTGCTTGGCCAGACATTCGTAGATTTCGTTGAAGCGATAAGGCTTGCGTACAAAATCGTTCATACCGGCTTCCAGAAGCTCGCTACGCTGCTCCAGGAATGCCGAGGCTGTGACGGCAACAATGACGACCTCCTGCCCGCCAGGCAACTCCCGAATTCTTTTCGTGGCTTCCAAACCATCCATTACCGGCATTTGCCTATCCATCCAGATAAATTGCGGTCGCCAGGTTTGAAATAGCGCTATGCCTTCTGCGCCGTTGCCGGCCACTTTGCAGGAGAAACCGACCGATTCCATCAATTTTGCCAGCAATAACTGATTTTCCAGCTGATCTTCAACGATTAATATGCGGTAGTCGCTTTGCCCTTCCACTAAGCCGATGACGGCACCGGCTTCCGCTTTGTCGACACTGCGGTCGGTAATATCCGCCTGATTCACCTCCGCGAGCGGCAGGTCTATTCTAAATAAAGCGCCTTGATTCGGGTGGCTTTCCAAGGTAAGCGTACCGCCCATCAATTCCACAAACTGGCGGGTAATGGTTAATCCCAAGCCGGTGCCTTGGCTATCCCTTTGCTCGCCTAGCTGTACGAATGGTTCGAATATACGTTGCTGATCGGCCAGCGGGATCCCCACACCGGAATCTTCGACCTCGATCTGTAGATGCGAAATGCGATTTTTGCGAGTGCCTAGGCGCAAGGTAACACCGCCTTGCTGCGTAAATTTAATAGCATTGCCCACCAGATTAATCAGCACTTGCCGCAAGCGGGCTTCGTCGCCGACAATGAAGCGCGGAAACTGCGATGCCTGATCGACCAACAACCTCAGGCCTTTTTCGGCGGCGCGGACACTCATCATATCGGTAATATCGCGCACCATATTGCCCAAATCGAAAGGCGCGTTTTCCAAGTGTAGCCGGCCTACTTCGATTTTAGCCATTTCCAATACATCGTTAATCAACATCAACAGATGCTCGCCGCTGCGATTGATAATATCCAGGTTTTGCCTTTGCTCCTCCGACAGTTGGGGGTTTTTCCGCATCAATTTCGAGAAACCGAGAATGGCGTTCAGCGGGGTACGCAATTCGTGGCTCATATTGGCCAGGAATACGCTCTTGGCCCTATTGGCCGCTTCCGCCGCATCGCGCGCTATTATCAAGTCGGCGGTACGTTGCTGGATTTCATCTTCGAGGTGTTCTTTATAGCGCCGTAATTCTTCCTCGTTTTGCTTGCGATCATGGATGTCCATACGAATACCCAACATGCGTATGACCTTGCCGTCCGAATCGCGCTGAATACCGAAACCGCGCACATATTGCCAACGATAACAGCCGTCGGCGTGGCGCATGCGCGCTTGATATTGATATTCCGTGAAATCCCTGGACAACACGTCGCTCATTTTGTCGCTGACTTCCGTTTGATCATCCGGATGAACGCTTTCGAACCATGCGCGCCGATCAGCCATGCCGGTCCGAACTGGATAGCCGAGCATCGTGTAATAGGTGGGCGAAGCGTACCATTGGTCGTTTTTTACATCCCAGTCCCAAACGCCGACCTGCGCGGCTTCCAACGTCAACCGCAAGCGCTCCTCCGAGTCGCGTAAATGCTCTTCCGTGCGTAAGCGCTCAGCCTTATCGCGGAGCACGGAAATGCCAAAGGCCAAATCTCCGGCCAGCTCCTCTAGCAAACGAATCTCTGCTGCCGTGATCGCATTGGGTTCTGCGGAATAAATCGTCAGCGCACCGAAAATATCCGCGTTCTGATCGGCCAAAGGCAAGGCAATAACCGAGCGATAGCCGCGCGCTAACGCTGCGTCTCGTGCCAAAGCCATCAGTGCATCGGTGCAGACATCCTGAACATAGACTTTTTCGCCGCTGCAAATGGCGGCGGCAGCGGGACTGTGGGCGCCCGCCGCATCCCCGCCGCTGTGATCGGTGACGGCCAGATAGCCGTTTTCAAAACCGGCCCAGGCCACCGGGCGTATTGTTTTGGGAGGGCCGTTTTCCAAGTAGCCGACCCAAGCCATGCGATATTCGGCTTCATCGCAGACGATACGGCAGATTTCTTTGAGCAGGCTTGGTTCGTTGTCATGTCGCAGCAAGGCCTGATTGCAATTGCTGATCGCGCGCAATTCGCGATTGAGCTTATATAAGGCCGCTTCCGTTTGCTTGGCTTCGGTGATGTCCGTGCGTAAATATAGATAATTGCAAACCTGATAAGCTTCGTCGTAAATCGGTGAGGCGGTGATCTGTTCCCAGCGCAACTCGCCGTTTTTGTGGCGATTGGTCAGCGAAGATTTCCATAGTTTGCCTGCTGCCAATTGTGCCTGGCAGGCTTGGTACGTATCGGCAGTTATTTCACTGGACAATAATGCGCGAGGCGTCATTTTGTAAGCCTCGCCGAACGTATACCCGGTAATCCGCGTATAAGCGTGGTTGGTATAGGTCAATACGCCCTGCAGGTCGGTAATCTGGATGCCGGTCGGATTCTGATCCGCCGCTTGCGCCAGCCGATTGATTTCGGTGGCGAATAGATGGCGTTCTGTAATGTCGCGGTTAGTGATGCGCCGGCCTCGGTAGTTATTGTCCGCCCCGAACACGGCCTGGCAACAATGCGAGATCCAGCGTATTTCACCATCGCGGCGGACAATCCGGAAATCCACTTCAGCCAGGCGTAAATGCTCGACATCGTGGCGATGATCGGTCATTAAGTGCCGGTCGTCGGCATGTATGATGCGCGGCAACAGCCCGGCATCGGCCATAAACTCCTCGGCCGCATAACCGGTAACCCGCAAGCTGGAAGGCGTCATATACAAAATCTGCTGATCATCGCCTTCCCAATATTCCCAGTCGAAGGTGTAGTCCGCGACGGTATGGAACTTTTCCTCCTCTGCCGCCAACTTGGCGGCAACCTGCAATTGCTTTCGCCACGCACCGATGATGAACCGGGCGCTGCTAGCCGAAATCAAAGCAAACAGCAGGACCAGTCCGGCCATTTCCAGGACTTCATTCCACCACTCCGCCAGAAAGTCGTCCCGAGCCAGGCCGACGCTGACCCATAACGGGTAGGTGTCCAGTTTGCGAAAAGATACCACCCTGGCGGTATTGTCGAAGCTGAAAGGCGTGTGGAACACACCCGAGGTGTGTCCGGATGCGAGCATCCGGCGAAATTCCGGCGAAATGGTTTTATCGCCAATCATGTTGCCGGGCTCGGCATGGGCGGGATAGCGAACGATCAAGCCCATATCGGCATCTCTTAGGTTAATCGCCCCGCGACTGCCAATATCAACGTTGGAAATCGCTTTACTCAAGTTATCCAGTGAAACATTGGCAAAAACCACGCCGGCAAAACTGCCGTCGGCGCGGTTAAGGCGGCGCGCAAAATTTAGCACCCAAACCTTATTGATATGAGACATCACCGGTTTGTTGATAAATAGCCCAAGCGCCGGATTATCCCGCAAACTAGAAAAATAGAGCCGATCCGCCATGCTGAGCGGCTTATCTTTTGGTACATCCACGCCATAGGCTAGCCAACCTTGCGCGTCGGTAGCTCTAAGTCCGATAACCCATGGCAAACGCGCTTGTAAGCGCTGCATAAAAACCGACAGCGCCTCGGCGTCAACGCTCCCCAAAGCCTGTTGCCGCTGGATTTCCTCCACGGCCACCAACACGCCTAAGTCGACCTTTTCGATAAGGCTATCTAAGTTTTGCGCGATAACCTTGGCCAGATTCTGCGTCGTGATTTCGGCGCGCTGTTGATATTTGTCGAAGCTGCGATACAGCGCAAACCCCACGGTGGCGATAACCAACAGGTTAAGGATTACCGCCCCGGCAATCAGCCGCCTCGAGACATTGTTTGGAAAATCAAGCTGACCTGGCATAGCTGAACTCACAAGACTGTTGTGGTGTATTGGCGGCCCGTAAGTGTGCGCGGGCAAACGGTCCCTTCGTATTCCTTAAATGCGCTGCTAAACACCTAAGGATAGGGTTAAGTAACTTTTCTAGTGCGGATTAGCGGAACTTTCCCGTGCTTGTCGAAGGATCGCAGGGGAAATCCGGGCCTTCATAGCCCTTAACCGTTCATGCTTCGAATGCGCTCTCGGCAATTGCTCAGGCATCCAGGCCAGTCGAGCACGAACGGTTTGCCGGGAATAGTCATTTCGGGAAGTTATTTTTAGCGGAATTCTAAGGAGCCGCTCAAGCGGGCAAGCAATAATCCCGTTCCCGAAAAAGCTTTAAACAAATCTCGACTACTTCGGCGTTATACAGCACACCGCGATTGTCGGAAATCTCCTGCAGTGCTGCATCCAGCCCTAAACCGGCGCGGTAAGGGCGATGAGACTTCATCGCTTCCACCACATCGGCAACCGCCAGAATCTCCGCTTCCAGCAATATCTCTCCCTTCTTTAGGCCGCACGGGTAGCCACTACCGTTGGGGCGTTCGTGATGTTGCAAGACGATTTGCGCGATAGGCCAAGGGAAGTTGATGGATTTGAGGATGTCGTAGCCGGTTTCGGCGTGCCGCTTGATCAGGCTGAACTCCAAATCGTCCAACCGACCGGGCTTGCACAGTATTTCGGCGGGGATCCGAATTTTGCCTATATCGTGTACCACGCTCGCCAACGTCAGCCCCTCTATCCGCTCTTCCGGCAATTGCAAGCCGCGGGCGATAGCCGTGGCGAGGTGGGCGACGCGGCGTTGATGGCCGGCGGTGTAGGGATCGCGCGCTTCGATAGTGGCCGCAATCGCGGTCACGAAATCCAGCATGCCGGCGCGCAAATTTCTCTCGCTTTCCATCAGTTTACGGGTTCGCTCTTCCACCTGTTCTTCCAGATGGTTGCGCAGGCGGTCAAACTCCAAATGAGTACGCACCCTAACCAGCAATTCATCGCGCTGATAGGGCTTGGTGACGAAATCCACTGCACCCAAGTCAAAGCCGCGCACTTTTTCGTCGGTATCCATGATCGCGCTGACGAAGATGACCGGCACATCGCATGTATTCGGGTTAGCTTTGAGTTGCCGGCAAACTTCGAAGCCATCCATCTCCGGCATGCGAATATCCAACAGCACCAGTTCCGGCGGGTGTTTGAAAGCGGAATTTAAGGCTAATTCGCCGCTAATAGCAGAACGGACTTCGTAGCCTTCGTCCTTCAGAATATCCGTTAACAACTTTAAGGAGGCAGGGGTGTCGTCAACGGCGAGAATGTTGCCTTTATATGTCATAAAACTCTTTAATCGGTTTGCCTGAATGCTGCCAGGATACCCTGCCAAACGCAGTTTTCAGCAAAATATGCCAAGGTTTTCCGGGGCCGAATTGCCTCAAATTAAAAGTAACCCAAGGGGTCATTAAAAACGGGTCGTTGCCTCACATTGTGTGTAACCGAAATCAAGCGGGTTGCCACCATGGGAAAACACGAACGACGAGCCTATTTACAGGCTATCCAAAAGCGCTATCGACAAAGCGATAGGGCAACGAAACAAACGATCCTAAACGAGTTTTGCGAAGTCTGCGGCTACGCCCGTAAGTACGCGATTCGTTTGCTGAATCGAAAAGCCAAGCCAACCGCTTCGCCTAGCAAACGGCCCGGCCCCAAGCGGAAATATCAAGCCGAGGTGTTGCTGGAGCCATTGAAGCGCATCTGGTTCGCTAGCGATCAACTGTGCGGCAAGCGCCTGAAAGCAGCGATACCGATCTGGCTGCCGCACTACGAAACGCAGTACGGCTCAGGTTCGTGCCGACTTGCTAAAGGTTTCGGCGGCGACCTTGGATCGCTTGCTCAAACCCTTGCGCGTCCAGCACCCCAAAGGCTTGTCCGGCACCAAACCCGGGTCTCTGTTGAAAACCCAGATTCCCATCCGAACTCATCACTGGGACGAGACCCAGCCCGGTTTTGTCGAAGCCGATACTGTCGCTCACTGTGGCAATTCGCTGGCCGGCGATTTCGTCTAGAGCCTGACGATGACGGACATTGTCACCGGCTGGACCGAATGCCGGGCCACCTGGAATAAAGGCTCGCAAGGTATCCTGGAACAGATTCAGGCCATCGAGAACCTGTTGCCATTCCCTTTGAAAGGCTTCGATTGCGACAATGGTTCTGAATTTCTCAATCATCACCTGGTTCGCTATTTCACCGACCACCCGCAAAAGCCTGCGTTTACCCGCTCCAGGCCTTACAAGAAAAACGACAATGCCCACGTCGAGCAGAAAAACTGGACTCACGCCAGGCAATTATTCGGCTACGACCGGCTGGATAATGCCGCGCTGGTGCCGTTGATGAACGAGGTCTACAGCACGCTTGGGTGTCCTTTGCAGAATCATTTCTGCCCCAGTCTGAAACTTCAGAAAAAACACCGAGACGGCGCCAAAGTCGTGAAAAAATACCATGCCCCGCAAACCCCTTACCAACGGGTGATCAATCATCCTGACATTCCGGAAACCACCAAACAGACTCTCCAGGAACATCATGCCAAACTCAATCCATTTGCTCTTAAGGCCGCCATTGAGCAACAATTGAAACTCATTTTTTCACAAATCCAGGTTACCTCTAATGTGAGGCAACGACTCTGATCCTTCGGTTACCTTTTTCTATGAGGCAATACGGGGGCTGGCTCATATCGGTTGCGATGCGCCGGAGCGCTAGGTCGTTCGAAACCATTCGGACGCCGTTCGATTTTGAAGGGGCCGCATAGCTGATGCCGCAGGACATTATAGTGTATGCCCCAAGGCGTAGGCGGAACGCAGTTAAGCAGTTATTTTTATCGATAGCCTAAAGTTATCGGCTTGCGGTTCGATAACCTTTTTAGCCGTTACGGCAACCGCTTTCCAAAACCAACCCGACGAGGCCTCGCCATGCTTGATTCCGTCTCTTCCGTCGCCGCGCTGGCGACACAAATGTCCACCCAAAAAACCGCGCAACAAGTCGAAGTTGCGATGCTGGTAAAAGCCAAGGAGATGCAGGAACAACAAGGCCAAAACGCCTTAAAGTTATTGGAGTCGGCCAGCGTACCGGCGAACGGTATCGATGTCCGGGTTTGAGCGGCGGAAGATTGCTGGAACTTAGCTGCCTTGCTTGTCCTGCATCGCCAGCGCAGCCTGATACAAGGTCTTTTTACGCTGGCCGGTAATTTCGGCCGCCAGTGCCGCGGCGGTTTTGGTAGAACATTCCGCCAGCAATATACCCAAAATCCGCCGTTGTTCGTCGGTTAATTCATCGTCTTGCTCACCAGCTTCGCGGCCGGCTACCAATACCACGAATTCGCCCTTGCGCATGTTTTCGTCGGTCTGCACTTTCTCCAACACCTTGACCAGTTTGTCGCCGACAATCGTTTCATGCAATTTCGTGAGCTCCCGAGCAACGACAATTTGGTGATTAGCCGGAAATACCGTCAGCATATCTTCCAAGGCGGCCTGGATACGATGGCTGGATTCGTAAAAAGCCCAAGTCGAGCAGTCAGCCAGTTTATGTTCGAAGAAGCTGCGCCGCGCCGAGCCGGTGCGTGGCAAAAAGCCTTCGAAACTGAAACGGCTGGTCGGTAAACCCGCCACCGACAAGGCGGCGATCAGCGCGCAGGCGCCGGGTATCGGACACACATCTACGCCTTGCTGTCTGGCCAATTTGACCAGAGGAAAGCCGGGATCGCTGATCATCGGCGTGCCGGCATCGGATACCAGCGCCACCGATAATCCTTCGCGGATTTTATCGATTAGGCCTTGCGAAGCATGTTCTTCGTTATGTTGATGCAGTGATTGCAGCGGCTTATTGATGCCGTAATGTTGCAGCAACATCTTGACGTGGCGGGTATCTTCGGCGGCGATCAAGTCCACTTGTTTCAATATGTCCACCGCCCGAAAACTGAAATCGGCCAGATTACCGATTGGCGTGGCAACCACGTATAATTTTCCGTACATTTATTCTTCGGTCCCCGTGCTATGTCTCATCGCAAATTTGCCGCCATTATGCCGCGTCGTGTTTTAAACCGCTGGTTTTTCGGCCTGTTGCTGCTGGCTGCGTGCAGCGAACAACCGGTCAAAAATAAAACCCAGCTGGAAGTGCGTCCGCAGACCAGCGCCCGCAAAGCCAAACCGGCCGAGCCGCCGCGCAGTTACCGGATGGCCGACAATCAAAACAGCCTGCATCTGCTGGATGCCGACACCCGCCTGCAAGCCGGCGATAGTCAGGCCGCGCAAAAAGCCCTGGATAAAATCAACGCCGAACAGTTGCCGCCGGAGTTGTTCAGCAAATACAAATTGCTCCAAGCTCAAGTAGCGTTGAGCATGGGCGATGCGGAACAAGCCTTGAAAAAGCTGGAGGGTGTGCGGCCCGCCATACTGGCCGACGCCGATCAAATTGCTTATTACCAATCCGTGGCCTTTGTGCATGCTTTGTTGGGCGATGTTGTACCCAGCGTCAGGGCGCGCCTGAAACTGGGCCGACTGTTGCAAAAACCCGAGCAGCAAAAGCAAAACATTATCGCCATCCTGGATGCGCTTAGCGTGTTGCCGCTGGAAACCCTTAGCGGCCCGTCCCCCATCGTTGACGAACTGAGCGGCTGGATGGCCTTGGCTAAAGTTCTTAAGCAACGCAACGTGGCCGGTTTCGACACAGCCGGTCAAATCATGCAATGGCGGCAAATGTTTCCCGGCCATCCGGCCAACGCCGATTACCTGCAAGCCTATCTGAATCCGCCGCCCGTCAGTCAGCAAACCGTTCAAGAACCGGAGCAAGCTGCGCAACCACCTGCTCCGGGTGCAACCATTGCCGTGTTGCTGCCTGGCTCGGGCTCTTACGCCAGCGCGGCTAAAGCCATCAGGGAAGGGTTGACGGTAGCCCATCGACTGGCCGCCAGCGCCGCGCCGCAAATGCCACTAAAGTATTACGACAGTGAAAAAGACGATATAGCCAACATATATAAGCAAGCTGTCAGCGACGGCGCCAAACAGGTGATAGGGCCCTTGGTGAAGGAACAGATCCAAAATTTGGCGCAATCCGCCGAATTAAGCGTACCGGTACTGGCGTTGAATCATGTGGAAAACCTCAGCAACCCCAATCTCTATCAATTCGGCCTCAGCCCGATAGACGACGCGGAACAATTGGTACAAAAAGCCAAGCGCGATGGCCAACAGAATGCCGTATTGCTGACGCCGAATACCACGCAAGGTGAGCGGGTGCGCCATTATCTAATGTCGGCTTGGCAAGCGGTCGGCGGCGCCGTGGTGGGTGTGGAAAGCTACGACCCGAAACAACACGATTTCGCCGCCATTGTAAAAACCTTGCTCAGCAACAGCGTCAGCGCGAATGGCCAGAAGCAACCCTTGGCCTTATTCGTTAGCGCCAGCTCGGAATTGGCCAGAGAGTTGGCGCCGCAACTCAAGTACTCGCAAAGCAGCGAGTTGTCGGTTTATGCGATGCCGAATATCTACAGCGGCCGGCAAAATCCGGTGCGGGATAGCGAGTTGGGCAAGATTAATTTCTGCGATCTTCCTTGGGTGTTCGGCGACGCCTACACCGGCGCACTCAGCCAGCAAGCCGTGCAGAATACCTGGCAAGGCCTCAGCGACAGCCAGGTTAAGCTGGTCGCGTTAGGCATAGATGCTTACAACATCATTGGTCAATTACCGCAGTTGGCCGGAGCGTCTTACGCCGGCGCCACCGGCCGCTTGTCAGTGAACGATGAAAATCGCATTACCCGCAAACTAGTCTGTGCCCAGTTTAAAGGCGGCGTGCCGGTCGCCTCCGGCTTTGTCGAATAGCATGTTATTCGGCAAAACCAAGCCGCTGCATTTGCAAAAGGGCGATAGCGCCGAACAATTAGCTTTGGCTTATTTGCAAAAACAAGGTTTGGAATGGGTGTGCAGCAACTTCCGCTGCAAAATGGGTGAGTTGGATCTGGTGATGAAAGACGGCGCGGCGCTGGTGATTGTGGAAGTACGCTTTCGCAAATCCGAGCAATTTGGCGGCGCCGTGGCCAGCGTCACCCGGCAAAAACAGGCGCGCATCGTCGCCGCTACCCAACACTATGTCATAATCAACAACCTGAGCCAGCTCTCGATTCGTTTCGACGTGGTTGCTGTATCCGGCGACAACCGCCTGGACTGGATTAAAAACGCATTTCAAACCTGAGTATTATGAGTTTACAAGACCGCATCATCGCCCACTTTTCCGACAGCATTCAAACCAAACAGGATGCGATGGCCAGCTTGTGCGAGCTGATTGAGTTCGCCTCGCAAAAAATTGTCGAGGCTTTGGTGAACGACAAAAAAGTGCTGACTTGCGGCAACGGCGGTTCGGCGGGTGATGCGCAGCATTTTTCTTCGGAAATGCTCAACCGTTTCGAACGGGAACGCCCCGCGTTGCCGGCGATTGCCTTGAGCACCGATACCTCAACCATCACCTCTATCGCCAACGACTACCACTACGACGAAATCTTTGCCAAGCAATTGCGCGCTTTGGGGCAGGCTGGCGATATTTTGCTGGTCTACACCAGTAGCGGTAACTCCGGCAATATCATTAAAGCCGTGAAAGTGGCGCATGACCGGGATATGACGGTTATCGCGCTAAGCGGTAAAGACGGCGGTGTGCTGGCCGGCGCGTTGAACGAAGCCGATATTGAAATCCGCGTACCGTCTTATTCCACCGCCCGCATTCAGGAAGTGCATTTGTTGATCTCGCATTGCCTATGCGATTTAATCGATCATCAATTATTTGGCGGCTAACGCGCTCAGGCGCCCGTTATCATTCAATCGGATAAACGGGCGTTTGCATACTTAATTACCTGACGTAATGTAGTTTTTGCCCCAACATTTCGGCAGTTACCAGCACTACCCCGCCCTCGCTGACATAAAATCTGTTTTTGTCGTCGTTAAGATTCTCGCCAATCACCGTGCCTGTCGGCACCTCGCAACCTTTTTCAACGATGGCTTTGGTAATTCGGCAATTTTGGCCTATGCAGACTTGCGGCAACAGAATGCTGTCTTTGATAAGCGCTGACTCGTTTACGGTGACATTGGAAAACACCATGGAATGCTGAATGGTTGCGCCGGAAATAATAGAGCCGCCGGCAATCATCGAATCGACGGCCAGACCACGCCGGCCGTTGTCGTCGAACACAAACTTGGCCGGCGGTGTTTGTTCCTGATAGGTCCATATCGGCCAGGACGCATCGTATAAATTCAAATCCGGCTTGACGCCGATTAACTCCAAATTGGAAGCCCAGTAGGCGTCTATGGTCCCGACATCGCGCCAATAACTTTGCTGGCCGCTTTGTAAATCCAAAAACGGATAGGCATTAACAATATGATCGTCAATGACGGCGGGAATAATATCTTTGCCAAAGTCGTTGGTAGAATTTTCAGTGAGAGAATCTTTAATTAATTGCTCCCATAAAAAATCGGCGTTAAAGATATAAATACCCATCGAGGCCAATGCGGTATTGGTTCTACCCGGCATCACGGGTGGGTTGGCGGGTTTTTCGACAAAAGCCCTGACCCGGCGATTGCTATCCACGTCCATTACGCCAAAAGCGGAGGCGTCTTTTAAGGATACTTCCAGACAACCTATGGTTAGGTCGGCGTTTTTTTCGACGTGGTCGATTAACATGGCCGCGTAATCCATTTTATAAATATGGTCGCCGGCCAGGATTAAAATATGATCCGGTTTACGAGCCCGCAGAATATCGATATTCTGCAACACGGCGTCGGCGGTGCCTTTATACCAGGAGGTCTCGTCTATCCGTTGTTGTGCCGGCATGATGTCGACGTATTCGCCAAATTCGCCGCGCATGAATCCCCAGCCTTTTTGGATATGCCGAATCAGCGAATCGGCCTTATATTGCGTCATCACGCCGATTTTACGGATACCGGAATTCACGCAATTGGATAACGGAAAATCGATAATCCGAAACTTGCCGCCAAAAGGCACGGCGGGCTTGGCGCGCCAATCCGTCATATTCATTAAGCGCGAACCGCGTCCGCCGGCAAGAATTAAAGCAATAGTATTTTTGGTTAATTGATGGATATTGTGTGTGGGCGCTGACATGGTTAAATCTTTAGAAAAATAAACTGTTGGCCGAATAGGTTTTATAGGGCATATCAAGTTTTCCCAAGGCTTTTTCAAACCTAAAAATTAACGGCGAAAACTCAAAATACACGCATTGTTTCAAGCGAAGCAAACGCGCTTGAGTTGTTAATATCCGGAGTGATATGTAGTTCGATAATACTTACCGCGGGCAAGTCGACAACGTGTAGTTCCGACTCCGCTGTGCACCCTTGCGGATTAAAATGCCATTGTTGGCGGACGATTTCGCGAAACGGCTGTCCGTTATCCGCAGAAATACGAAGGACGTATTCTTGTGTTCTGGCTATAGCCGATTCCAAAAAATCCAGTTGAATAGATTGCACAGGCTGGGCCTGCTTAAACAGTAAGCGGATAACTTGCGGGCCGGGCATGCCCGCTCGCCACCCGCCGCTAAAACCAGGCAGTAGCGCGGCTTCGATAGTGTGCTCCTTAGCCTCGGATGACACTTCAACGTCAGCAAGCGCTTCCAGATTTAACGGCTCTGTCATTGAGCTGGCTTTGTTGGGCCGACTGTCACCGATAATTCGTTTTTGCATGGTTTACCTGGCGTAGGACTGTATTAATCGGTCGAAATGGTTTGAATCCGGTTTTTGTTTGTCGGGACTGATTGAAATCTTTAACTTGAGTGCGATTGCTCCGTAATTGGATAGGCAGGCACCGCATGCCTAGCGTCCGGCTGTTTGGAAACAAGGAATGTCGGCATGGCTAGGTCCCGGTGAGAGCTGAGTGTTTTACTGCGAAATTGCCTGATGGCAATTGCTGATTACAAATGGCTGTTGCTCCCAAACCCCAGCCGAAAAATATGGGCGCTTCCCTGCGCCCCAGGTCGAGAGGGAGGCTTAACCCTTTAAAAAGCTGGCCATGATGCCAGCCGGGTCAATACCTTGATGCGGGAATTGCTCCCACAGGCCGCCGCAACCTTCTTTATGCGTGGCAATATAGTTGTATTTTGGTGTGTAACCGCGTTCCAACAACCATGTGCCCATGCGGCTACCCAAACCGGTTTTACGGTTGAAGGACTCAACCACCAGCACTTTCGGTGACTTACCGATTTTGGCCAGCATGTCTTCATCGATGACGTTCAAGGTCGGTTTGTTGATCAAGCCTACATCCACGCCTTGTTGTTTCAGGCGTTCGACTGCATCCAGTGCTCGGTACAAGGCTTCACCGAAGCTGACGATATAACCGGCCGTGCCTTCGCGAATGACTTCGTCTTTGCCGGGCACGAACTTATAGTCGCCACCAAAAAACTCGTTGCCGTTACTGTCCAGAATGGTCGGCACTTTGGAACGAGTGGAGAAGATGAAACGCAAGCCTGGATCGAAGAAGACTTTTTCTACGCAGGCTTTCATTTGCAGAGGATCTGCAGGGAAATACAGTTTGGTTTCGTAACCGTCGCTCAAACCGTTATCGGCGAACATGTTGTTCAGACCGAAATGGCAGGTGTTGTCGGCCATGTCGTCGATACCGGAATGCGAGAAGTGACTGAGCACGTTGGATTTGTTCAACCGGGCCATGGTGATTTCGGACATCAGCATTTCTAAGAACGCGCTGAAGGTACCGAAAATACCTTGTTTGCCTGCTTCCATACCAAAACCGGCTGCCGCGGAGAAGTTACCGCGCTCCATGATGCCGGAGGAGATAAACACTTCCGGGAAAGCTTTGTGGATTTTGAACAGACCACAAGAGCCTTCCAAGTCACTATCCACAACCCGCACTTTGGCAACCCGTTCTGCTTCGCTCAAACGGCCCAAGACTTCCACGCACGCATCGCCGAAGACGTTGCGGTTGGCATCCCATTTGTCGCTGGAACCCAAAAATACCGCGTCGTTTTTCGGTGCTTTGACTTCGCGCAATGCATCGGCAGCGGCTTGTTGGCCATGTGACTCCAGGTATTCCAATGCCACTTTCACCGACACAACGTCGTGGCCGTGGGTTGAGCCTTCCAGGCCGACAATGCCAGGGCACATCGGGCGGTGGTTGATAACCGCAACCGGGCCAGGGGTGTTAATGGCGGTAATGATGCGTTTGTACAAATCGTCCAGATCTTCGCCGTCGCCTTCCAGTACGGTGACACCTTGACCAGCCAAGGTTTTGGCGGTGCTGCAGCCTTTTAAGTACTCGGATGGGTGGCCGGCGATGGTGACGTTGTTGTCGTCGATGATCAGTTTAACGTTCAGGCCTTGCGCCACAGCCAGACGGGCCGCTTCGGCATCGTTACCTTCCTGCTGCGAGCCGTCCGATCCCAGGCAGAACACAGTTTTGGCCGGGTTGGCGATGGCTACGCCGTTGACATACGGCCACATGTGGCCCAAACGGCCGGAGCTGAATTTCACGCCGGGGGTGAAATCCAATTCAGGATGGCCGGGCAAATGTGAATGCGCGGCACGGTACTCGATCAAGCGTTCTGCCGGCAAATCGCCGTTCAGGGTGGACATCAGATACTGGGTGGCGACGCGGTGGCCGGCTTCGTCAAAAAAGATGGGTACAAAATCATTGGAGCTGTGGAACAGCGCATCCATGATCATGACTTCCGGCACGGTATCGTATGGACCGCCGGTATGGCCGCCCACACCACGGGCTGCGCCGTTGGCTGTGAAATAGACAATAGCATCACGGCACAACTGAATGTTGGCTTTCAGGCTGGCACGTTGTGCATCGGTTAAAGTTGGGTTTTTTGGATCTAAGTTGATGCGCTGATAAGCGCCAAGATCGATTGGAAATTTGGACATAACTAATCTCATGGTGAGGACATTATTTTTATAGACGCGCAGCTAGTTGTTACGCTGTCATTTTTAAACGCGACATAGAACAAAGATAATATTTAGCTCCGGCAAATATTCGTTGCTAATTAACTACAATAACGCTGCTTTTTTACACAAGCCGTTGCAATTTTGTAGTCTTAAATTTGTTTTTTCATGCCGTCGTATCGAACCTTACACCCATTAAAATGGGCTTTGCAAGACTTATTAAATACCTACTAATTTGTATATAAATTGAAACGGATAGCCTGTATAGCCCTGAGACAAATAACAGAATACGTTCTATGGAAAATCAATTAGTTATTCAAGTCGCTTCTACTATCAAAGGATTATAAGCAGCAAAAAAATTTATTTTATTTTTCGCGGCAGTGCAGCTTTGCGGGACGAATTGATTGAATGGTAGTGTGTTGCCGAAACACGCCTGGTCTATACACAATCCCAAATCGCCAGCGGAAATATCTCAAACAGTTCACCGACGGGATCAGAACGCGGGCTTGGAACCATTAGTTTCGTTCTAGCTCTAAACAATGGGATAAAGGATGGCTTCGGCAGAGGAGAAGGGAGGCCGATTAGTTAAGCTTTCCGGTGCGGTGACCAAAACCATCGCGTTTCAAACAGCCTGGGGGGAGAGTCGGCAAGACATCGCAAAACGGTGTAAGTGGTCTGTCCAAAGGGAAAGGTCGCGTTAGTTGTATTTATCTGCAACGTGGACTATGTTTCCAACACCTAAAGTAAAGCAACTGGTTGACGCTATATAGGGTAAGCAAGATGGTCAAAGCCAATCAATTTACCGGCAGTCTGGAGACTTGATTTTCATGGTTTCAGCATCAAGGTTGGTGAGCGTTGGCCCAAACCGTATTAACCAGCCTTGGTATACAGCTAAGTACTACCAGAGTGTCTCTATGATATTGATTATTAAAAATATCCCGTCGATTACGCAAGAAAGTGAGTTGGGAGACTTTGTCGCCCCCGCTCTCAGGTTTTGCCTGTTACTTCCCTTCAAGCTTGGCAATATTCTAAAAACCGACATCTTTTGTCTTAAAAATATCAAGACCAATGTACTGTCGTTTCATGGCCGTATTTTTATTGATGATGACAAAGCCGGTAAGCTTGCCATCAAAAAACTGCATGGCAAGCGCTTCAAAAATAAAATCGTCGAGGTCAGAGAATATTTTATTCGTTCGCATAAAAACGACAGACGCTTAACGCAGCAGCCGGTATCGACAGACATACTGGAAAAGCGTAAAGGCGAACGGCGTTGCAATATCAAGCATGAAGGGCAAGCCGCCGCTTACACGAATGTATTCGATACCGAAAACATCTATCAAATTAGCCGCCGATTACGAGATGACGCTTATGATTACTGAGTCGCGGTGCCGGCGACCTAAATTTCGTTCGCATGGCGAAGAGACAGTTGACTTGTGACCTTATAAAGACTGGATCAAACGATGCCAGTTTGCTCGACTCTATCCCCGTCAATTTTCCCTTCAAACCGATGCGCTATGCCTTGCATCACCAAAATCAACACCACCCCAGCCAAAATAAAACCAATCTGTTGTAATGAAGTTTTAATATCGGTCTTCTGATGCAAAGACGGGATTAAATCGGCAACCGCGATATAAATAAAACTGGAAGCCGCTAGGGTTAAAAAGTAGGGCAAGATGTGATGTAGGTCGCCAAGACTGAAATACGCCAAAACGCCGCCAACTACCGTGCTCAAGCTGGCAAGAATGTTGTAAAACAAAGCCTCGCCGCGCTTGTAACCGCTATGCAGCAAAATCGCGAAGTCACCGACTTCTTGCGGAATTTCATGCGCGGCCACCGCCAAGCTGGTGACGATACCCAGTTGCACGTCGGTTAAAAACGCTGCGCCGATTAACACGCCATCGACAAAATTATGGATGCTGTCGCCGAGGATAATAAACATCCCGGCGGGGCGGTGGCCGGCCGCTTGGATTGCATGCGTATGGCCGTGTTCGTGGTGATGGTCTTCATGCGATTCTTCGCCGTGGGCTTCGCAGGCGTGGGAATGACAATGGCGCCAGACCAGCAGTTTTTCCAAGACAAAAAACAACAGAATGCCCGCCAGAATTGTAGCCGAGAGTGCTGACATATCCTCGACCGGTACTTCTTCGAAAGCGTGCGGGATCAAGCCGCAAAATGCGCCGGTCAACAACGCGCCAATTGCAAAACTGATGCCGTGCGGCAGTACATGCTTTTGTTTGTGTTCCGGCAGTAATAAAAACACCGCAGCAGCCAGAACACTAAGCACGCCACCCAGCGCGGTAAACAAGATAATCGACAACAATACAGTCAAATTAGTCTCTCCAGATCAAACTGGCCATGCGGCCAGTATTCGCGCCGTCACGGCGATACGAGTAAAAACGTTGAGGATCGGCGACGGTGCATAGGTCACCGCCATAAACGTGTTCCACACCCAGTTCCGCCAGTTTAATACGCGCCAGCCGGTAAATATCCGCCAGCCATTTGCCAGGCTGGCCGGCACGAAACGCTACGGACGTAATCGGATTGTCCTTAATAAACGCATCGCGTACCTCGTCGCCGACTTCGAAATTATCAGGACCTATCGCCGGCCCCAGCCAAACATGCACATCTTCACAACTCATCGCATACAGGGTTTCGGCGATGATGCCGGCCTGCAAGCCGCGCCAGCCGGCGTGGGCGGCGGCAACCACTTCGCCGTCGTCTCCGCAGAACAGCACTGGCAGGCAATCCGCCGTCAGAATCGCGCATACCGTGCCGGATTGATCGGCAAAGCTGGCGTCGGCTTCCACCTGGCCCTCGGTTTCGTCGGCGTTCACCACGCGCGTCCCGTGCACTTGTTGCAGCCAGACCGGTTCGGACGGCAGTTGCAGCATGTCCTTGATGATGTAGCGGTTGGTTTTGACGTGCTGCGGGTTGTCATTAACGTGACTGGCCGGATTCAAACTGGCGTAAGGGCCGGTACTGACACCGCCGGTGCGCAAGGTGACGGCGGCATGCACATGCGCCGGCAGCGGCCAATCAGGCTTGATCCAATTCATTTTCGGCCAATAATTTCAACAGATTTTGCATGTCTTCGGGGATGGGTTGTTCCCATTCGCAGTATTCGCCGGTTTCCGGATGCTCCAAACCCAATTTCGCGGCATGCAGGGCTTGACGCTTAAAGTTGCGCAAGGCCTCTGCCAACGCGGGATTACAGTCAGCCGGCATTTGGAAGCGGCCGCCGTAGACTTGATCGCCGACCAGCGGATAATTGATATGCGACATATGTACTCTAATTTGATGCGTCCGGCCGGTTTCCAGCTTGACGCGAATCAGCGTATGGCGCTTAAAGCGTTGTTCCAGCCGGTAATGGGTAATCGCTTCTTTACCGCCGCGCCGCACTACGGCATTGCGTTTACGATCCACCGGATGCCGGCCGATTGGTTCGTCGACGGTGCCGCCAGCCGTCATCCAGCCTTTTACCAGCGCCAGATATTCACGATGGATGCTGCGTGCCTGTAGCTGCTCGACCAGGCTGTTATGAGCCTGCAAGGTTTTGGCGATCATCAGCAAGCCGCTGGTATCCTTGTCGATGCGGTGCACTATGCCGGCGCGGGGCAGAGTATCCAGATTGGGGGCGTGATTGAGCAAGGCATTAACTAAGGTGCCATCCCAGTTGCCCACCGCCGGATGTACCACCAGGCCCGCCGGTTTGTTGACGATCAATAAGGCATTGTCTTCATAAATAATATCTAGCGGGATTTCCTGAGGCGCATATTCGATGACGCGCTCAGCTTCGGCATCCAGCTCGATTTCCTCGCCGCCGTCCAATTTCTCGCGGCCTTTCATAACCTCACCATCCACCAATACCCGGCCGGCTTTGATCCAGGTTTGCAGTTTGCTGCGCGAATAATCCGGAAACACTTCGGCCAGACACTGGTCCAGTCGCATACCCGCCAGTTCCTCGGGAACCCTTGCCGTCAATATCGTCATAGTCGTTTTTAAGTTATACTCGCGGCCAGAATGCCGCCAAAAGCTGCAAAAAACCCGCAATATTACAACGTGTTGATAAACGTATGCGATTAGTTTTAGTAAAAACCGTTTTTATCGCCTGTCTGGCTTGGACGCTGCAAGGCTGCGAGACCCTGGATGCCTTTATGAGCAAGGATTCTTCGGCTAATAATAAAGATGAAGAATACGCCGGCTGGGACGATAAGATGTTCCATGAAAAAGCCAAGGAAGCGCTGGACAATAAAAACTATCAAAAAGCGGTGACTCTTTACGAAGCGCTGGAATCGCGTTATCCGTTCGGCGACTATGCGGCTCAGGCGCAATTAAATGTTGCTTACGCTTACTATAAAAACGACGATCCGGAAGCCGGCTTAGCCGCCGCAGACCGCTTCATTAAAATCCATCCACGCAACCCCAATGTCGATTATGCCTATTATCTAAAAGGCCTGATCAATTACAACCGCGGCATCGGCTTTATAGACCGCTTTCTGCCCACGGACTCTTCGCAACGCGATCCCGGTCCGGCCAAAGATTCTTATGATAATTTCCAGGAATTGATCCGCCGCTATCCCAATAGCCAATATGTCGCCGACGCCAAACTGCGGATGATCGCTCTCCGCAACAATATGGCGATGTACGAAGTCCATGTCGCCGACTTTTACATGCGCCGTAAAGCCTATGTCGCCGCCGTTAACCGCGCCAACTACATCATCAAGGAATATCAGCGCACCCCGGCGGTGCCGTTTGCCTTGCAAATCATGCAGGACGGGTACCGGCAGTTGGGGATGGACGAGTTGGCCGCAGACGCCGAACGGATTTATACCTTGAATTACCCGGCCGGCGCACCGCAAGCCAATTACAAGGATGAAGGCGCCATTCAAAAAGTGTGGGACGCCATGGGCCTGGATAAATAAAATTTGCGCCGTTTGACCTTGTTGCGGCCTGCTTGCTTAGGCTGGCTGCTGTTAAATGTCGGCTTTGGATACGCAGCCGAGCCGGTAACGCTGTTTCAAAACCGCTTTTTCACGCTGTCGCAAAACACCGAATTGGTTTGCGCCACCAGCCAACAACAATTTACACCCACACCGGTACTGGCGGACATCATCCGCTTTTACGAAACAAACCATCCCGGTTTGCGCAAACAGGCTGTGGCGGTACTGACCGATCATAAAAACCAGGACCATCTCGACGACTTGGCCGATTACCGCGAAGACTGCGCCAACAATATCGCCGGCGAACTCTGCGTATTGGAAAAATATTGGGACGACCGTGAAGCCGCCTGGCGGGCCTTGGCCTTGTTCTACGATACCAAAACCGTGGTCAAACACAGCGATGACTATCGCTACGAAGTACGGCGCTTCAACGTAGACCATCTGCGTCTGTTCGAAAAAGCCATTCGTAAAATCCCGGCCTTTTTAAGACAAAGCATCAGCAAAGCCAAGCCGGTTGATAATCTGGAACAGGAAATCGCCGATAAGCCCACGGTGATGCAAGAGTTGATTCGCGATGCTTTTCAAGAAGATTACAAAAACAGCATCTGGCAAGATCACACTCATCCGTTGACGCTGGTGCCGGGCATAGGCTTTCGCTCGCAGACCGTGGCACAAGTGTTCAGCGGTCAGAACCTGATCGTGTTTACCGTCAAGGCTTTCGACAAAGGCAAGGAAGGCGGCACTTACCGGGACATCGGCGTGCAGTACCTGGTGGATTTTCGGCTGCCTATCGTCGTGCATGAAATCGCCCACACCATCGATAATTTTCATTTCTGGAATGGCCAGGACGATCTGTATTTTTTCTACAAGTACCACAAAATTTCCAACGACGAAGACATTATGAAAATCATCGCTGAGTCTAAATTAGCGTTGTGGCCGTCGAAATGGTTCGAGGCCTTTGAGGCTTTAGGCGAAGTCAATGAAGGCCGTTACGATGGCACCACCCAGGAAAAGTTGGCCGAACTGGTGGCGCAATACATTTTAATTCCGGAACGTTTGCAACAAAGCGCGCCGGCCGCTTATCAATGGCTACGCGAGGACATCTTCCGCGGCATTGAATACCAAGGTTACGACCGCTGCGAGGTGCCGCTGACCAAGCTGCTAAGCTGGTGGCAATACGCTACCGGCAAGATGCTGGGCCAGTAACGCTTTATGCTATGCTGACCGCGAATTTTAACCTTGCTAAACCATTGTCTAGCCATGAAAAAACCGCAAAATCTATCCCTGCAAGAACAACTGCTTAAATCCGGTCTGAGCAACGACGCCAAGCTCAAGCAAGTCAAAGCCGAGAAGCGTAAACAAACCAAACTGGAACGCAATAACGGCGTTGAGATCGTCGATGAGGTGAAGCTCAGTGCGGAGCAATTGCGCCAGGAACAGGTGGAGCGCGACCGAGAACTGAATCGGCAACGCAAGCTGGCCGAGGAACAAAAAGCCTTGGGCGCGCAAATCAAGCAAATCGTCGAAATGAACCTTATCGCTCAGGACCCGAACGGCCTGGCTTATAATTTCACCGACGATAGCAAGGTCAAAACCTTATACGTGGCGGAAAAGGTGCGAGAGGCCTTGATCAACGGTCGGGCCGGCATCGCCAAAGTAGACGGACATTACGAGATAGTGCCGGCGGAGGTTGCCCGCAAAGTGCAGGCTCGGGACGCTGCCAGTATCGTGGTATTGAACGAAGCGACGCAAGATGTCTCTGCCGCCGACGACCCGTATGCCGAGTTTCAGATTCCGGACGATTTGATGTGGTAAAGCGCTAGATCTTCCGGAAAATCAAATCCCAAACTCCGTGCCCCAAACCCAGGCCGCGATTTTCGAACTTGGTTAAAGGCCGATAAGTCGGGCGTTCGCAGAAATCGTTGCTGGCGCTGCTGTTTTGCAAACCGTTGCCCGCAGACAAAATCCCCAGCATGTCCTTGGCGTAATGCTCCCAATCGGTAGCAGCGTGAAAATAGCCGCCGGCCATCAATTTTTTGTTCAGCAATTCCACGAAACTGGGGCGGACGATGCGGCGTTTGTGATGGCGGCGCTTTTGCCAAGGATCGGGGAAGAATAGATGTACGCCGGCCAGGCTGTGATCGGCAATTTTTTGCTCTAGAATCTCGATCGCGTCGTGATGGTAAATCCGCACGTTGTTAATGCCGCGCTGCTCCAGCAACATCATCAAATGGCCGACGCCGGGCCGATGCACTTCAATTCCCAGATAATTCAAATCCGGATTGGCCGCCGCCATCGCCGCCAGGCTGTCACCGTTGCCGAAACCGATCTCGACAATCAACGGCGCTTGCCGGCCGAAGGCTTGCTCGGTATCAAAGCTGGCTTGCGGCGACAGGCAATATTTATCCCAATGGCTTTCCAGTGCCTGTTTCTGGCCGGCGGTAGCCCGGCCTTGGCGGCGGATGAAGCTTTTGATGCGGGCGGGGTCGATTTTTTGGGGTTCAATCATTGGAATAGCGAAGATTAATCAGGTGAAGCTAAATAATGGTAGCTGAGTATATCAGCTGAAGTTTAAACATCAGTCTGCCCATGTAAGCGAGAAGGATTTCCTGTAACTATTTCAGTTTGACCATCAAATTAGTGCTGTATTCCGATAGCAAAAGAGTGTGTTTTTCGTCAACGATAAGTCGCCGAAAAACACAAATTAAAAACGCATTTATCTAAATTGTACAAACCGAATCAGTCGTCCTCTATACACAACTGGCCGGTAAATGGTGCGCTCTCGTAAAGAATGTTGCCGGCAATTTCAAATTGTCCCCTACCGTCTTTAAAAGTTTTGCTGCCACCAACTACCGTTAATAATTCTGTCGTCGCACCTTCAGGGTTAAAAATCAGATCCTTAGTAAAAACCCGCCCCAGGTCAACTGCCCCGGCACTCAGCTTAATTGCCGACGCCCCGGTTAATTGACCAAGCCCATTTGCAAACAGCCCGGAGAACGCCGTTCCGGTCAGCTTCAGGTTTTTACCAAGTGTGGCGGTTAAGGTGCCGATGAAACACACCGGTGGTGCGCCGGGAGGTAGTGGTCCCAAAAAAGTTAAATCGGGAAACTGGCGATCCTTGAATTTTAGAATATTGCAATCCGGGTCAGCGGTGGACGGCTGTATTGTCCCGCTAATATTTTTGCATATATATTGGTCTGCATATAAATTTCCGGATACTAGAGACGTTAGCACCGCAATTGTAACTGTCGACAATTTCATGATGAAATCCTTAAGACTTTAAGATGGGAGAGGCGACTGATCTTTTGCCGGTATCACCACAAGCCGTGCGCGAACTACTCGATAGAATGCTACCAAGATTTTGACCAGTCTACGTTGAGCGCTTCACTAATGTAGTTGAGATAATACAAGTATCAAGCTATTCAACGCGCTTGTAAGCGAATGATCTATCGTAATTGTGCCAACCGGGTTTGCGCAGCCATGCCGAACGGGGAATCCGGCTCGTTTTCTAAAATTTGTTGCAACACAGGAATGCTAGGTTTTGCCAACAACTCAATAGCTTTTAAGCGCACAGAAGGATGATGGGCATGCAAGGCCGCCAACTCTGTCAAATAAGTATTGGCGTCGTTTAACAGCTTCAAAACGACTTTTTCCGGATCTTCGGTAAACAAATCCCTCACCAATTCGCCATATTGCTCTTGGAGTCGGATCAACTCCCGGCGGTCGAGTTTTTTCGGTTCGGTGGGATCGTCGCAGCAAGCCATCGGCGTTACGTGTCTTGATTATGCTCGGAGATTAGCTGCTGAAATTCGAATTCGCAGCCACCGCAGCCGGATGCCGCGCCGGTAATGCGGGAGATTCGTTCCGGATCGGTGACGCCCTCGTCAAGTAGTTGTTTGATTTGCTGCTCGGTGGTGCCGCTGCAGTAGCAAATTACTTCGTTTTCGGTGTCAAGCTTCGTGGCGTTCATGATGAAAGGTTTAAGCGTATCAGATGATCGTGTTAACGGTGCGTAAACTGGTATGTTGGCCCATTCGTTGGGTTACGCCCTATCGGGCTAACCCAACCTGCGTTCTACGTTCCGTATTTGATTGTCACAAATGATAATGCGATAAAAACACCGAAAATGGCCCAACCAATTCGGTTGGCGATTTTTTCAGCATCGTTTTCGGAATAGCCTGGTTTCTGCAAAAAACAGTAAAAGCTAAATGGATCAACTTTAAAACAAATTTTACAGTTTCCTCCATTACCTAATCTAATACGAGATTACAAAAACAACCCATCAATCGGCGAAGAGGCCGAAGCAAAACGTTTACGCGGCATCCGTCCAGCCAGGAAGGCTTCGCGGCCGGCTTCGATGCCTTTTTTCATCGCCGAAGCCATCAATACAGGATTTTTCGCAGCGGCTATCGCGGTGTTCATCAACACACCGTCGCAGCCCAGTTCCATGGCGATGGCTGCATCGGAGGCGGTGCCGACGCCAGCATCGACCAAGATAGGTACCTTGGCGTTTTCGACGATGGTCAAAATGTTGTAGGGGTTGCGGATGCCCAAACCGGAACCTATCGGCGCAGCCAGCGGCATCACGGCCACGCAGCCGATCTCTTCCAGTCGTTTGGCGGCGATAGGGTCGTCGTTGGTGTAAACCATCACATCAAAGCCTTCCTTGACCAGCAATTCGGCGGCGACATAAGTTTCGGCAACGTCCGGAAACAAGGTCAGTTGATCAGCCAATACTTCCAGTTTGACCAGTTTGTGGCCGCCCAACAATTCGCGCGCCAAGCGGCAGGTGCGTACCGCATCGTCTGCGGTGTAGCAGCCGGCGGTGTTGGGAAGGATGGTGTATTTGTCCGGCGAAATCACGTCCAGCAAGCTGGGTTCGCCGGGGTTCTGGCCGATGTTGGTGCGGCGAATCGCGACAGTGATAATCTCGGCGCCGCTGGCTTCGGTGGCCAGGCGGGTTTCTTCCAGGTCCTTGTATTTGCCGCTACCGACCAACAAACGCGAGCGGTATTGTTTGCCGGCCAGCGTGAAATAATCGTCTTCGCCGCCGCCGATAGCCTGTACGATTTCCAATCTATCGTCAGCTTGCAAGCGTTGGCTGGCGTGCTGGGTAAACGGCAAAATTTCCTTGTTCAATTCCACGGCGATGCGTTTGCCGGTCAAGCCCAAATCAGCAATTACGTCGGCAACGGTGGCGTTTTCGCCATACTCGCGATGATCGCCATTGACCTGTATTTTCATGCGTTAAACCTTGTGTGTTTTGGCGGCACGGCGGCGTTCCACGGCGCCGGCCAGATGATGTAACAATTCGGCGCTATCGTCCCAACCCAGGCAGGCGTCGGTGATGCTTTGGCCGTAAGTCAGCGGTTTACCTTCTTCGACATCCTGACGGCCGCCCACCAAGTGGCTCTCCACCATTGCGCCGATGATGCGGTTGTCGCCGCCGCGAATTTGGCTGGCCACATCCTCGGACACCAACATTTGCCGCTGGTATTTTTTCAGGCTGTTGGCGTGACTGAAATCAATCATGATGTTTGGGCGTAACCCGGCTTTCTCCAGACCTTCGGCGACTTGATCGACGCTGACTTCGTCATAGTTCGGCCGGCTGTTGCCGCCGCGCAGAATGATGTGGGCATCTTCGTTGCCGCGCGTCGAGAAAATCGCCGAGCGACCTTCTTTGGTGAGCGACAAGAAATGATGCGGACTCATTGCCGCATTGATCGCGTCAATCGCAATTTGTATCCCGCCATCAGTGGCGTTTTTGAAGCCGACCGGACAAGACAAGCCGGATGCCAACTCGCGATGCACCTGGCTTTCAGTAGTTCTGGCACCGATGGCGCCCCAGGAAATCAAGTCCGAGACGTATTGCGGTGTGATCAAGTCCAGATACTCGGTGGCGGCCGGCACACCAAGATTATTCACATCCAACAATACTTGACGGGCCATCCGTAGGCCTTTGTTGATGTTGAAGCTGGAGTTTAAATCCGGATCGTTGATCAAGCCTTTCCAACCTACCGTGGTTCGCGGCTTTTCGAAGTAAACCCGCATCACGATCACCAGGTCGTCTTTCAACTCGTCCATGATCAGTTTCAAGCGCCCTGCATATTCCACTGCCGCTGCCGGATCGTGGATGGAGCAAGGACCGATAATCACCAACAATCTGTCGTCGGCACCGGTCAGAATGTTGTGAATCGCTGCCCTGGCATGCAGAATGGTGGCTGCGGCTTGCTCGGTCATCGGGATTTCTTCGTGAACCTGAATCGGCGCCACCACGTCCTTGGTTTCACAAATTCTTAAATCATCGGTGTTATAGTTAGTTGGCATGACACTCAGCAATACGCTTTCAGTAGAGGAATTAATTGGCTATTTTAACCGTTTTGCCTGTCGGTGTTACAAACTAATGCCGAAACCGACTTGAGAAAATACGGACATGACAGACGACAGACCCATTAAACGCTGCTTGACGGTGTGCCTGGCGCAATCGTTCGAATTCGCGCAATTGCGGGAAAAACTGCTGGATACTACCCGCGCCCAGCTGTTTAGAAACGCTCTGGTGGTGGATTACAAAACCGGCTGCGCGATTGTGTTTGCTTATGGCGTGATGGTCTGCTGGAACCTGAATCTCGACGACCGCCGCGCCTTGCAGGACTTATTGCTGGATTATGCAATCAAACCCGATGCCGAACCGCAGGAAGATAACTTCAGCTATGAAATAGGTTGCGAGCAGGACCGGATTCAGCACGATCATATCGAATTGCAATCTGCCGACTTCAAAGTGCTGTTGGCTCTTTCGCACGCGATGGCGCAATCGATCAAATTAGCGGCGTTCGAAGGCCACGCCATCGACACCATCCGCGCCACCAGCCATTTGCCGCAGTCGCTGGCGCGGGAAGGCAAAATCAAGCTCAATCGCAAAACCATGGCGATGATCCGCGGCCAGTTGTTTCTTACCAAGAGCGACATCATCCTTAATTACGATCTGCTGGATACACCGGAATTTTTTTGGGAACATCCCGAATACCAGCATATTTATTCAATGGCGGCCAATTATCTGGAAATTCAGCAACGCACCGACGTATTGTCAAAAAAGCTTGAGACGATACACGAGCTGCTGGAAATGCTGGCAGATGAACAAAAACACCAGCATTCCTCGGCCTTGGAGTGGATCATTATCTGGCTGATTGCCGTGGAGATTGTGATGTCGATTTTGGACAAGCTTTTTTAGTGAGCCCAACTCTCAGCGGCCCAATTCGGCACCGGGTTTGCAGCAAGCTAACGCTTGCCCAGGAAAATCAAGGGTTGACGGTATCGACCGGCTGCCGCGATAATCGGTTCAGAGATTGAACTCGCTCACAAAAATATTGGTATCCCCTGCGTCTCCACTTAGTCTTGCTGCTAAGTATAAGAAGTCGCATCACTAAATTTACTTTAAGGACAAACCATGAAAATACTATCTGCCCTATTAGCGACGTTTTTGTATTCGGCTAACGCGATTGCGGCTCTTGAATTTACTTTTTCAGGCGATTTCGTCAATTTCAGCACCGGCAATTTTTCAGGACAAGTAACGGTCGATGCTTTGTCACCGAGCTCCAGCGACGTTTTTCCGGCGTCAGGCAGCGAATCCGCCAGTTTACGTTTGGGCTACTCGCTAAGCGCTCCGCTTTCCATATTAGCTAATGGACAAGCGTTGGCGATAGATAACGACCACGCTGTGCTAAATATCGTCGACAACACCACCGTCAGCGAAACTCAGATAAACAGTCAGGGGTTTACCAGTACCCAAGTAATGCCGGGCACTTATGACATCCTGACCCTTCATATGGAATCGGCTAGCAACCAATACGATGACAGTGGAATGTTGGTATCCGGTGCGGAATTTTCGGTGACAGCTTTTTTTGATCAGCTATTACTGGGCGGGGTAGACCTTGATCCGACTAAACTGCCCAGCCTGTTTGGCTTAGCATTTGCCGATAATTTGAAGTTTTTGGTTTTTGAAGTTAACCGAAAATTAGGCGACAGCGAAGATTTTCGTGGCGCTGGTGTCATTACCGCCAGTGACATAGTCGACACTCACGTGTTTACTCCTGTGCCGCTACCTGGCGCGGCGTGGTTATTTGCAAGCGTTATCGCCGGATTAGGTTTGCGGATGCGCAAACACGCTTAATTGCCTGATATCAGGATGAGTCATTGCCTGGGGCAAGCGTTGCCAGGCTGACTCGTCTTTCGGCAAACCGAAACGCACGCTCGCCGGCTCCTGAAACAAGCGGGTCAGAATACCCTGCCCAGCCAATAAATCGTGCAGCTTAGCTGCCTGCTCGCACTTCACCCATTGAAATAAATCGCATCCACCGCTGGGTGGCCAACCGCTGTCGGTCAATAGCTGCTGTAGTCGTTGCCCCTGCTTCGCTAACGATGCAGCAGCGGCGGATTGCCAGCTTTGATCAGCCAAGGCCAGTGCCGCGACATAACGGCCGGGATGGCTGATAGCCCAGGGCCCAAGCCGCTCAGCAAGTTTCGCCAATAAGTCCGACTGGGTAATCACGAAGCCGCAACGGATGCCGGCCAAGCCAAAAAATTTACCGACAGACCGTAATATTATCAAACCCGGCCGCACAGGTAGTGGTGCCAGACTGTATTCGGCGGGCAAACTATCGATAAATGCTTCGTCGACTAGTAGCCAGCCGCCACGCCGGCTAAGACTTTCATGCCAATTCAATAGCTGTTGCCGGTTCCACAGCCGGCCAGTGGGATTATTGGGATTGACCAAAATCAACACATCCAACTCATCCAGCCGGTCATCAATTGCCTCCGCTTCGACTCTGGTAACGTGATGCCCGGCTTTTTGCCAACTGCCGGCATGCTCGGCATAGGCAGGGTGCAGCAAGCCCACTCGTGATTTCGGCCGTAACAAAGGTAACGCTTGAATCGCCGCTTGCGAGCCGGCCACCGCCAGCAAGGAATCGTTTTGATAGTAGACCCGCGCTGCTGCTAATAAGTCGTCATCATCTTCCGGTAGGCGTTGCCAGCATTCGGCAGGAATGGCAGGTACCGGCCAGCCGTTAGGGTTGATGCCGGTGGACAAATCCAGCCAGTCGGCCAAAGGAATGTCGTATTGGCTTGCGGCTTGCCGCAAGCGTCCGCCGTGTTCAAGCAAGGGCATCTCCCGCAGCGATCACGATCAACCACAACAGTAGAGTCCGGTACATCAATGCGCTGGCGCGTTCAATATCGCCGTTTTCCGGTAGTTGTGGGCCGCCGAACCAAGGTTTTTGTTTCAGTTGGCCGTGATAACAAGCCGGCCCGCCCAGCTGCAGCTGCAGTGCGCCACCGCCAGCTGTCATCACCGGTCCGGCGTTAGGGCTGTCCAGTAGATGGGCTTGCGTCCGCCAAGACTTGATAGCCTGTGCAGTGTTGCCGAGCAGGGCATAGCTCAAGGCCGTCAAGCGTGCCGGCAACCAATTCAGCAGGTCGTCGAAGCGCGCGGCGGCCCAGCCGAAGTATAAATAGCGTTGATTTTTATAGCCCCACATCGCATCCAGGGTATTACTGAAACGGTAGAGCAAGGCGCCGAACGGCCCCAATACGACGAACCAGAACAAGGGCGCAAACACCGCGTCGGCACCGTTTTCCAGCACCGATTCGATAGTTGCACGGCGTACGTCGGCCTCGGACATCGCTTCGGTTTGACGACTGACGATTTTACCCACCTGTTGCCGCGCTAACGGTAAATCGCTATCCGATAAGGCGGAATGAACGGCCAGCGCATGTTGCTGCAAACTGCGGGCCGCGATACAAAAATACAAAACCATTACATCGATTGTAGTTTGCAGCGGTGGCCAACTCGGTACAAGCCACAACCAGAGCAGGCAGGGAATTAAGACTATCGTCACCGCCAAAAAGCCGCTGACTCGTTGACGAAAAACCGATTGCTCGTTGTTTAACAGCCGCATTTCTATAGCGCTAGCCCATTTGCCGAACATCACTAGCGGGTGATAAGTATTGCGCGGCTCGCCCAGCCAAAAATCGATGGCTACAGCCAGCAAAATGCTGAGGGTGAGAATCATGATTTACGTTGGATAAACAGGTATTGCAAATCTGGGAGAGCGGAAGGGCATGCTTGCCGACATAGTCCTGACCAGCGCGGCGATGAGAATCACCGCGCTGGATTCTGGAATGCTGTTAGAGGGCTTCGCGAGTGGCTTTGGCAGCCAGTAAGGATTTTACGACAGTTACCAAGCCAAAAATGACCACGCCATAGATCAAGGTATTCGTCAGGTAAGGCGGGTAATACATGGCAACGCGCTCAATATATTGTGTGAATGAGCCGTTGGGATAGCGTCCGGATAGCCAGTAAAAGCTGCCGTTGGAAAACAGAAACGCGATGGATGTAGCCGCTACTAGAGCCATCAGGCGTTGCGCGGCGGTGGCTATCGACAACCCAGTGAATTGTCGGCACCATTTGCCACCCAACCACATCGCGCCGTAAGAGCCGACCAGAAATACGTAGGCTTTGGAGACGCAAAAATCGCTGACACCAAGTTTAGTGATCGCCAAGTAATCAATCAGCACCGCTTCCGCCAGCAGTAAGGCGAACAAATAGCGTCCGCCCAGCCATAAGCCGGCGAAAAAAAACACCGCCAGCGAAGCGTCCGGCAACGCAAACGGCGTACCGAAATGGTGAAAGCGGGTGGCGGCCATCAGGGCCATCAACGCGACCGCGCCGGGTTTAACAGCCAAGGTTTGATTCAAACTCATAGGGTTCTCCAAAAAAGGTTTAGTAATTGTAATGGATAGAAAAATAGAAATTTCTACCGAAGCTGTTATAGGTGTTAACCGTTTGATAGCGTTTGTCGAACATATTATTCAGTTTGGCGCTTAACATCCAATTTTTGTCGATGCGATAAGCGGTACGCAGATCGGCGGTCATAAAGCTGCCCAGACGGACCCGGTTCGCGGCGTCGTCGAATCGTTCGCCCTGAGCCAACACGGAGGCACCAATATCAATGTCACCGAACGAGCGCGAGACATCATAGGACAAGCTTTCCGTCACTCGACGCGGCAGACGCAAATTGGTCTGCCTGTCCTTCGGTGTCATCAGGTTAATGCTTAGTTTGTTGTTCCAGCCGAGAATTTGCGTGGACACTTCGGCTTCTATGCCATCTATCTGCGCCTTGCCGATATTTCTGGCGGTGGACGGCGTGCCGCTAAATACAATCAAATCCTCGATATTGGTGTGATAAGCGCGCAGTTCCCAGTTGGCCCAATCGTGATGGCCGGCAAAACCGGCTTCGAAGCTGGTGGACTTTTCCGGACGCAAGCCGGGGTTGCCGAAGCCTGGGAAGTATAACTGGTTAAAGGTCGGCGCCTTAAACGCATTGCCGAAACTGGCAAAAGCGCTGAGACCGTAATCCCAATTAAACCGCCAGCCGAAATTGCCGGTGACACTATCGCCGAAAGCCTGGTTTTCGTCCCACCGCAAGGAAGCGTTCAAAAAATGCTTGTCGAAAATCCGGCTGTGCAAATCAGCGAACACTCCGACATCGTAACGCGAGGTTTCGACATAGCGTGTGGTGCTGTCGACTTCGTCGAAGCGGTAATCGGCACCCACTGTCAACTGGTGATCCTTATGCAAGGCCAGTTCGTTCAGCCAACTGGCGTTCCAGCGTGTGGTGTTGAAACGACTGGTAAACCGACCGTTATGCCGAAACTGATCGGCATCGTCCATGCTTTGTCCCACCCGCAAAGTGGATTTCCACCTATCGCTGAAATTTGCGCTGGCTGTGGCTCCCAGCGTCTGATTGACAAACTCAGTGGTGCTACTGATGGAATTGTCGATCTCGGTTTCGCCTTCGGCTCGCAGGAAAAATGCTTCCAGTTCCGCGCCGTTGTCGAAGCGGTAACCGGCTTTGGCATTCAGACTGGTGTTGTTATAGCCGTCGCGGTCCGGATTATAGCCGCTCGCGACGCTGACACCGCTCAGCGCATTGATGCCCTGGCTACCGAGTTGAGCGGCGCTCAAGCTATACCAAGCCTTGCCCCATTTACCGTTGACGGCCGCCGAGCCGTTATAGGTGTCGTATGAGCCGCCGCCGGCTTCCAGCGCAATGTTCGGCCGTTCACTGGTGCCGCCCTTGCGAGTAAATATCTGAATCACCCCGCCGATCGCTTCCGAGCCATACAGGCTGGACTGCGGGCCTCGAGTGATTTCCACACGTTCGATTTGATCGATAGGAATAAACTGAAATGCGCTGGTGCCGGTGGTCACCGAGCCGGCCTTGATGCCGTCGATTAAAACCAGTACATGATCGGAGTTAGTGCCGCGCAGATAGACATTGGTATCCTTGCCGTAACCGCCGCTTTGCACCATATCAACGCCCGGCGTGCCTTTTAGTAACTCAGGAAGGGTTCTAACCTGAAGTTTCTCGATGTCCTGGCGATTATAAACCGTCATCGCCGTGGCTAATTCGTTCTGTCTAGTCTCGGTTCGGGTAGCCGTCACGACTGTTTCGGCAAGGTTGATAGCCTCATCGCCGGTTGCCGCCCACACGGTAAAAGGCGTACTCGCCAGCAATAAAGATCTGTATAGAATTGTTTGCATATTGTCCTCTGCGCCCGCCGCGCATCCGGGTGAAAAAGGACAGAGGAAAAACGGAAAACGAAAAAGACGGAGGCAGGCTAGGCATGGACTCAGACCATTCCGTCAACAGCCCTCCGCTGTCTCGAATGATCTTCCGGGCCAGTCTCCGGGCTTATAAGTGGCTTGACGCCTGATCTGCGACCTTCCCATGCAAAGCGCACAGTGGCAAAAACGCAGCTCTTTACTTATCTACCGTTGCGGGGGCAGCGCCGGCATGAGCGGATAAAACCGCCGCACCGACTTCCTGTTTAAGCTTGGCCGAGAAAGCGGCGCAAACACCTGAAAGAAGCGTGCAATTTTAGGGAGTCGGGCATGATAAAGCAAGAGTGTCCGAGCGGGTCACCCACAATCGGCATTGCAAATACCCCTTTCCGTGCTATACATTGGTGCATTGATTAATGCTGTTAACTTAGACTTCAACAAATGCGGGCGGGATCATGGAAATTCAATCGAAATTGTTAGGCAACCAAGACATCAATCCGGACACTATCATCAATTTTCCGCGCGGCCTACCCGGTTTTGAAGATCAGACCCGCTTTAAATTATTTCATCAGGAAGGCAGCGAGATTGTCTATTGGCTGCAATCGGTCGATAACGCGGAGCTGACTTTTTCCGCGGCTCATCCGTCGCACTTCAACATCAATTATAACTTTACGGTAACCGACCCCGAAGAAGCGCTGCTGCAACTAGAGCCGGGCGACGAACTGGTGATATTAATTCTGCTGCACAAAGACAACGAGCAGGATAATGGCAAGCCGACCATTAAAGGCTCGATCAAATCGCCAATCTTAATCAACGCCAACAAACGCATCGGCATGCAAAAAGTATTGGTGGCAATCGAACAAAGCATCACCCTGACCGAGAAGGTCAGTGAGATAGATGTATCTGAAGCTTAAAAAATGCAAACATCCGCCGGCGATTGAGTTCGCCGGCGGATGTTTAAATCAGGCGGCCTGAACAGGAATGGAATGACTGGAATGGCTAATACGATTGTTGCCGTCGAAATACACCAAAGTCGGCTTGTAGTTCGTCAGTTCCTTCTCATCTAAGCTGGCGAACGCACAAACGATAATCAAATCGCCAGGGCACGCCAACCTTGCAGCTGCACCGTTAATCGAAAATACGCCGGAATCTTCTTCGGCGCGAATCGCATAGGTGGTAAAGCGTTGACCATTGTTAATATTGTAAATATGGATTTGCTCGTACTCCCTGATGCCGGAAAAATCCAAAATTTTACCGTCTATAGCACACGATCCTTCGTAATCCAGCTCGGAATGCGTTACCCGCGCACGGTGTAACTTAGCTTTAAGCATGTTTATGTTCATGGTAAACAAGGTCGAATACTAGGGCCGGCGATTATGCCTGAAATTGACTCTGCTATCAAATTTAAGCATTAGCTTTTAAAGGTAAAAACCAATGCAGTCAGTTGTTTATTGTAGAAAAATACAGGTTATCGATCAGGCGTGTAGTGCCCAGCTTGGCAGCAGCCAAAATCAGCAGATTAGCGTCGCAGGTGCTGGCCGGCAATAAATCCTTGCTACGGCAAATGCTGAAATAGTCGACGGCAAAACCGGCTTGCTGCAGATTTTGGCGCTGCCGTTCTGTCACGGCTGGATAATCGACATGTCCCGCTAAAATCTCGTCGCGTGCAGCGATCAAGGCTTGATAGAGCTTGGGCGCGTGCTGTCTTTGTTGGTCGGTCAGATAGCCGTTGCGGGAACTCATCGCCAAGCCATCGTCCTCCCTAACCGTTGCCACGCCCTGGACTGCAACGGGTATATTCAAATCGGCGACCATTTGCCGAATCAGCGTCAGTTGTTGAAAATCCTTCTCGCCCAACAACAACAGGTCGGGCTGGACCATGTTCAACAGCTTGCAAACAACCAAGGCTACGCCGTCAAAATGTCCGGGCCGGCTGGCCCCGCAATGCAGGGCCGACAAGCCGCTAACTGAAATGCCGGTTTGCGTGGCTTGCGGATACATTTCCGTCACCGACGGCAAGAATAGTAAATCGGCGTCGCTGGCTATCAGCTTTTCCTGATCCTGCTGCTCGGTGCGCGGGTAACTGGCAAAATCTTCGTTTGGCCCAAATTGGGTGGGATTGACGAAAATACTGACCACCGCTTTATCGGTCTGTTGCTTGGCCGTGCTAACCAGTTTGATATGCCCGGCATGCAGATTGCCCATGGTCGGCACGAAACCGACGCTTTGCCCGTTTTGCCGCCATTGGCGGATTACCTCTCGCAAGGCGGCGATGCTGGTGACTATTTGCATACGCTTAATAACTGTGTTCGGACGCTGGAAACTGCACGGATTTAACCGCTTGATGATACAGGCGTACCGCCTCTTCTATGCTGGAGGCGTCGGCCATAAAGTCTTTGGAAAAGCGTGGGCGCTTGCCGGTGCTGATATTCAACATATCGTACAGCACCAACACCTGGCCATCGCAATCAACACCAGCGCCGATGCCGATAGTCGGAATACTTAGGCGCTGACTTATTTCGGCGGCTAGCTGCGCTGGCACGCATTCCAGCACTAAAAGACCGGCGCCGGCTTGTTCGATTTTTTCCGCATCCGCCACAATTTGCCGGGCTTGCTGTTCTTCACGACCCTGCACTTTATAACCGCCTAAGCGATTTACGGATTGCGGTAACAGACCTAGATGGCCGCAGACCGGAATGCCTTGATCCACCAGAAAGCGAATGACGTCGAGCTTGGCGCCTTCCAGCTTGACCATTTGCGCGCCACCCAACTGCATCAAGCTTGCCGCATTCAGCAATGCCTGCTCCTGTGTAGCGTAACTGGCAAACGGCAAGTCGGTAACCACAAAAGCTCGCTTCCTGGCCATTGCCACGCTACGGCTGTGATACACCATATCGCTCAGTGTGACCGGCAAGGTGCTGCCGTGTCCTTGAATCACCATGCCCAACGAATCGCCGATCAGCAGTACGTCGATACCCGCTCTGTCCAACAGCGCGCTGAAGCTGGCATCGTAAGCCGTCAGACAACTGATTTTCTCGCCGGCTCGTTTCATTGCCGCCAGATCACTGATCGTCAGCGCCTTTAAGGCATCGGCATATAAGTTCATACTGTTATTTCCCGCAAGCCGTCGGGCGGACAAGCCGCTAAGAGTTGCGACAATGAATCCAGGCCCGGAATTTGCAAATCGCTGCTTGCCACATCGGCCAAGGGATACAACACAAATGCCCGCTTGGGCAGCTCCGGATGCGGCACAATCAAGTCCGGTTCGTTAATGCGCTGTTGTGCGTAAAGCAATACATCCAAATCCAGGGTTCTGGCTCCCCAACGCACGTTGCGCAGCCGGCCATGCTGGTTTTCGATTTTCTGTAATTGTCTGAGCAAAACCAAAGGTTCCAGCTCGGTCGAAATTCGCAGCACCGCATTCACGTAATCGGGCTGATCTTGCGGCCCAACCGGCAAGCTGCGGTACAAGGGCGAGAAGGCAATTTCGACCACACCCGGCAAGGCCGCGATTTCCTGTCTGGCCCGATTGACATGATCGACAGAGTCTTCGAGATTGCTGCCAAAGCCTACATAGGCCTCGACAGCTGACTTAGCTAGCGTCATTGCCGACGGGGGAGGGTTTGCCTCGAGAACGGTAACGGCCGGTTTTACGGTTACGGGGTTTACCGCCACCGGATTTTGGCGGCGCGGTCATTCTTTCCCGCTCCGCATCGTCGGCTTCCTGAAAACGTGTCCACCATTCGACCAGTTCCGGATCGGCGCCGCCGGTTTCCGCGCGTAGCCGCAAAAAGTCGTACGCTGCTCTGAATTTAGGCTGCTCCAGCAAACGATAAGGCCTTGGCCCAACCGTTCTGGAGAATTTGTTTTGCAAGAACCAAACTTCGCGCATCGATTGCGTGATGTGGCGCGGTAGCGCAGTGACCTTGATTTGTCTGGTCAGCACTTCGTTGGCGGCGTTCTGATAGGCCAGCGTTTCGTTTTCGCCGTGGGCGATGCGTCTTTGCGCGGCTAATTGCAGCGGCTCCCACAACAGGGCGGCTAATAAAAAATAAGGTGTCAGCGTTTTGCCGTCGTTGAAGCGGGTGTCGGAGTTTTCCAAGGCCCGGATCAAGAACAATCGCGGAAAATCGTGGTCTTCGCTGGCGAGGCAGCGGTCGGTTTCCGGAAACAAAATCGCAAACAAACCGTAATGTCTGAGCATTTCGAAGGATTGCAGACCGTAACCGGACAAAAACAATTTAATGACTTCATCGTAAAGACGCGCCGAGGGGATGCTCTTCAATAAATCGGCTTGGGCGTAAATCGGTTTTTCGGTATCTGGATGCAACGTAAAACCCAGCTTCACGGCAAAACGGATGGCGCGCAGCATCCGCACCGGGTCTTCTCTATAGCGTACTTCCGGGTCGCCGATGAGACGCATGACCGCCGCCGCGTGATCCTGCATGCCGCCGGTATAATCCACCACGGAAAAATCGCGGATGTTGTAATAAAGAGCGTTGACGGTGAAATCTCGGCGCCAGACATCCTGTTCCAGTGTGCCGAACACGTTATCGCGCAATAATCGGCCGTCTTCATGCACGACTTGCTGGTCGGATTCTTCCGTTTCCGAGCCGCGAAACGTCGCCACCTCGATAATTTCGCGGCCGAAAAAAACATGCGCCAGTCGAAAGCGCCGGCCAATAATTCGGCAATTACGAAATACTTGCTTGATTTGCTCCGGGCTGGCGTTAGTGGCCACGTCGAAATCCTTAGGCTCCCGCCCCAGCAGCAAATCCCTGACGCAGCCGCCCACCAAATAGGCCTCGTAATCGGCTTTTTTCAAGCGCTGCAGCACTTTCAGGGCGTTTTCGCTGATTTGTGCACGAGAAATGCAATGCTCTGATCGCGGATAAATCTTCACGGCACTCGACCCCGCCGATTCATTAACCGATTCGGCAATTTGCTCAACCGGTGAAAAGATTTTTTTGAAGAAACTAAAAATGACTTTATCCCTTAATTTAGAATGACGTGTGCCAGCTTTTTCGAGGCTTCGGGCGCGAACGTCCTAGCGGTCTTATCATAACACCTCGCCAGATTTAAGCTCAATCCAGCACATTCTTTTACATTCCCTTGGGTTAAATGTAGAATTTCGCCATTCGCCGAATATTTTTGGTGTAATAACATAAAAATTGGCTGTACTTGTCGCCCTTAGGCCGGTGACGGGGAATTTATATCGGAGAGTGGAGCGTATGTTTAAAAAAATTTTACTGGGTTTTGTAGACCAGCCTGTATTTACTAGTCTATTCGTCGCCGATTTCGCATTATTGGTTTTCCATAGACCGCCCTTTTTATTTTCAATTGTCATGATGGGCGCGCTGGTGGCCATGAGCATGTACATGGGGCAAAAACTGGCGATTTTCGACAAATAATTGCGACAATCTGCTAAAGCAAACACCCCAAAGCCCGGCGTGGATTTACCCTCCGCGCCGGGTTTTTTGCGTCGGCTGGCCGCTGCTGGTTACGATGCTTTCTTACTGCTGGCGATATGGTTTTTCGCCACGGCCATCGCTCTGCCTTTTAACGCCGGCCAGGCATTCGCTAGCGATCAGTTTTTTTATCCACTTTATCTGCTCGGCATCAGCTTTGTTTTTTACGGCTGGTTTTGGACCCACGGCGGCCAGACCCTGGGTTTGCGCGCCTGGAAAGTTAAAGTCAGCGCCTTGGATGGCCGGCCTCCCGATTGGCGGCAAGCCGGCATCCGCTTCCTTGGCGGCTTATTATCCTGGGCTTGCTTGGGGCTGGGATTTGTCTGGTGCCTGTTCGATAAAAACGGACAATGCTGGCACGATTATCTATCAAAAACCCGGCTGGTTTTTCAGGAAGAAAAGCGCTGACGGCAAAAGCGGATATGCTATATTCGCCGCTCGATTAATCTCTCACCCGGGAGCATACAATGAAAACAATAACAATACTTTTATCCCTGTTTGCAGCATTGGGCGTCTCCACAGCCAGTGCCGAAATTAAGCTGCAAGACAATTCCAAACTGCTGGGTAAATGGCAGGTGACACACGAAGCTCTCGCACTTGATCGCGAAAAAAAGCCCTTGCACGTCACTTGGGAATTTCAGAAAGACGGTACGTTGATAACCACCGGCGAAGATGCGCGTAGCGGCATCGGTGAAATGACTATCCCAATCAAATATAGCGTCGCCGACGGCGTGATAAAAAAGCAAGTCACACCTGGCCGGGAAAAATACGAAGATTGCGCGGTGGTGGAAATGGACGAAAAAGATGCGATTTTGAAATGTAAGTTTCTTTATTTGTTCATGACGCGCAAATAACCGCCGTCATAACGCTCCACGGAACGGAAGCAAGGGTTTTCCGTTCCGTGGAGAGGCAACTATGCCGCCTAGCTGACCCGCTTAACCGCGATCAGCGCGCCTAAAAACACCAAAGCACTCGGCAATATCGCCATCAACATCGGATTCATGTCGTAAACCAAACCGACATGGCCGGCAATCTTGTCGAAAATGTTAAATGTCATCCCGATCACGATGCCCATCATGATCCGCGCGCCGGTGCTGGTGCCGCGACCGATGCCAATCACAAACGGCGCCGACACCATCAACATCACAAAGGTCACAAACGGGTTGATTAAACGGCTCCAAAATGCCAACTCGTAACTTTGCGACTTTTGATTGTTCTGCTTCAGGAAGTCGATGTACATGAACAAATCGTAAAGTGACAGGTTGTCGGATTTAACGACGGCCACTTTCAACAAATCCGAGTCGATACTGGATTTCCAGTTTTGTTCTGCTTGAGTGCCGGCATAAATTTGCTGCCGATTGATTTCGGATTGTTTGACGCTTTCCAAGCGCCATTGTTTGTCGCCTAAAAACTGCGCATGCTCGGCCTGAGTGATGCGGTTGAGTTTATGTGCATCGTCGACATCGTAAATGCGTACATCGGCCAGCGAGCCGTCGTCGAGAATTTTGCGGACGTTGATAAAGCTGTTGCCTTCTCTCAGCCACATCCCGTATTGCGAGCGCATCACCACGCCGTCGTGCAGCGCCGTGGTTTTCAGCACTTGCGCGGCGCGTTCGCAAGACGGCGCGACGAACTCGCCCACCAGTACGGCAACGCTTACCAACAGCAAGCCTGCCAGCATAATCGTTCTGATAATCCAGGCGATGGATAAACCGGCGCCGCGCATCGCCACAATCTCGCGGTTATTCGCCATCGAGCCCACGACGAACAAGCTACCCAGCAACGCCGCCGACGGTACCAATTCGTAAAATACCCGTGGTGAGGTTAAGGTCAAAAACCATAAAATCTGTTTCAAGCCGTAACCGCCTTGCCCCAAATCTTTTAACTCGTCGCTGAAGCTGAACAGATTGAACAGCGTCAATAACAATATCACCGCAATTAAGGAGCCCTTGACGACTTCTTTGACGATGTAAATGGTCAATACGTTGATCATGACAGCTTCTCCTTAAGACTTTGCGACAACCATTGCCAGCCGTACAAACGCATCAACATTAACAAACCCAAGACCAGTAATAAGGCGTCCACCCAGAAATAGCCCAGCCAGGACGGCAGCGCCCCGCTGATTACCCAACTGTGATTGACCCGCTGCAAATTGCCGTAAACGAAATAAATCCCAAAAGCTACCAGCATACTGCCGTATATACCGCCGCGCGGCGACAGCTTAGCTAAGGGCACTGCCAGAAAAGCCAATAAAATAACCCCTAACGGCGTGCTGAAACGATCCTGTAACTCGGCGACATCGCGCAGTTCCGGAGACAGCCATAAATTCTCGGTAGTAGTAGCCTCGCGGCCCAAATTCAAAATGGTGACCTTTTTTTCGATCAGCACGGCATATTCTTTAAATGTCTCAATGGTGAAGTCCTTGTTACCCGGTACGCCTTGAATCCGTTCGCCATTTTCCAACACCAGATACAAGCCGCCGGGCAAATTTTTCAACCAACCGTATTCGGCGTTTACCACGCCGGCTTTGTCGCCTTGTTTGTTTTGCACGAACACCTTGTGCATGCGGCCTTCGTCATCGACGTTTTCGGTGTAAAAAATCAACTCGCCGTCGCTGTACTCGCTGAAGCGGCCGGCAGCGATGCCGCGAATATCGGCATTTTGTTTATCCTGATGCATCAACTGCTCGGTTTTGGCCTCCGCCCACGGCGAAGCCAGCATCGATAGCGCCATACCCGCCAGACTTAACGGTATGACCAGCATGAATATCGCCCGATAAATGGTAAACACGCTGCCGCCGGCCGAGGAAATTGCCGCCATCTCCTGCTCGCGGTACATGCGGCCCAATACCATCAATACCGCCATGAACAGCGCGGCGGGCAGGAAGGTGGTCGTGGCGACGACGATTTTCAAACCCAATAAGGTCATCACCGTATCGTTGGCGATATTGCCCTCGATAGCTTGCGCCAATACCTTGATAAATTTACGGCTGACGATGATCACCACCAACACGACCAACACGGCGCTGACGGTGTGAAACAGCTCCTTGATTATCATTTTATCCAGCACCGTCAACAGCCGGAAAGGCCGGCCCGCGCTGGGTAATCCTCGCTCAATGCTCAACAACTCACTCCTAATTTCTAAGGTATAATCGAACCACAGACCGCTGCATCCGGCGCAACCCCTCAATCCCAGATACTTACAGACTACTCTCATGGACTATTCTATAGAAAGCTCACCCTTAGACAAACTGCAAAGCGACTGTCTGCTGGTCGGAATCTACGAAAATCAACAACTCAGCCCGGCGGCAACCCAACTGGACAGCCAATTCGGCGGTTTGTTGAGCAAATTAATCGGCCGCGGCGACATCAGGGGCAAAAACGCCGAAACCCTAATGATCAATAACCTGCCCGACGGCAATATCGCCCGCATCGTGCTGCTCGGGTTTGGTGAGCGCGGCAAGGTCACGCGCAAGCAATACCGTAAAGCTTTGGCGGCTGCGATTAAAATCGTCAAGGACAGCAAAGTCAGCGCCGCCAGCTGCGCACTGCTGGATATAGACGTCAACGGTGCGGATAGCCAATGGAAAGCCCGCCAAGTGGTGGAAGTATTTAACGATGGCCTGTACCAATACAGCGCCACCAAAAAAGTCGACGACAAAAATCCGCTGCAAAAGCTGGCTGTAGTGGCCGACGATAGTCAACAAGGTTTGGCCGAATCGGGTCTGCAACAAGGCATCGCCATCGCCAGAGGCATGGAACTGGCTAAACACTTGGCCGACCTGCCCGGCAATATCTGTACGCCTACTCACCTGGCCGAACAAGCCCTGGCTCTGGCCGGCGAGCACGACAAACTCACCTGCGAGATTTTGGAAGAAAGCGACATGGAAGCCCTGGGCATGGGCTCCTTTCTGTCGGTATCGCGCGGCAGCCGCCAGCCTGCTAAATTGATTTGTCTGGATTACCAAGGCGGCGACAGCAACGCCAAACCCATTGTCTTGATCGGTAAAGGTCTAACTTTCGATGCCGGCGGTATTTCCTTGAAACCCGGCCTGGGCATGGACGAAATGAAATACGACATGTGCGGCGGCGCCAGCGTGTTGGGTCTGGTGCGCATGGCGACATTGTTGAATCTAAAACTAAACATCGTCGGCTTGATTCCTGCCTCGGAAAACCTGCCGGATGGCGCGGCCAACAAACCCGGCGACATCTGGACCAGCATGGCCGGCAAAACCATCGAAATCCTGAACACCGACGCCGAAGGCCGCTTGATTTTGTGCGACACGCTCACCTACGCAAAGAAATATAACCCGGATGTGGTCATTGATATGGCGACCTTGACCGGCGCCTGTATCGTCGCCTTGGGCCGGGTACCGAGCGGCTTGTTCGGCAACGACGACAAACTCTGCAACGATTTGCTGAGCGCCGGCGATGCCGCCTGCGACTTGGTGTGGCGCATGCCGATCTGGGAAGAATATCAGGAGCAACTAAAATCCAACTTCGCCGATCTGGCCAACATCGGCGGCCCGGATGGCGGCAGCATCACGGCAGCGGTGTTTTTATCCAAATTTGCCGAAGAATACCGCTGGGCGCATATCGACATCGCCGGCACCGCTTGGCGCACCGGCGCCAACAAAGGCGCCACTGGCCGGCCGGTCCCGCTGGTAAGCCAGTATTTGCTAAACCGCGCCTCGGCTTAAGACCGAGCGTAACAGAGGCTTTCGCGGTGATCCGGTGTCGCGAAAGTCCCTGCTACTTTCCGCAGGCTTAAAACGACATGACCGCCCCCAGTCATTCGCCATCCCTCCCCGAAGTCGGCTTCTACGTGCTGGCGACCCATGACCAGCAACAACGCCAGGATTTCGCCTGCAAGCTGATCGAGAAAATCTACCGCAGCGGCCATTTTCCCTATGTGCTGACCGACTCGGCGGAGCAAGCCGAGCAAATCGATAAAGCCTTGTGGACCTTCCGGGCCGGCAGTTTTATTCCGCACCAAACCTATCGCGGAGAAATCCCGGCATTTACCAGCACCATCCTAATTGGTGGCGAAAACATTCCTGAGGGCTGGCAGAAAATCGTCGTCAACCTGTCTAGTTTGTACCCGCCGACCACCGCCCCGACCGAGCGTATCCTGGAAATATTGGACAACAGCGAAGCGTGCAAACAGGCCGGCCGCCAGCGTTACCGGCATTACCAGCAAGCCCAACTGGCGATTACTACCCACAAAATGTAGGGTGGTCACGTGGCGAACTAGAAAATGCAACGAGGACTTCGCCCCGGTTATCGCCAACCAAAGCAAAGCTTAGAAAAGTGGAATCCCAATTTGTACAACGCATCCGCCCTCTCGCGCCATGAAAAGTAAAACGCTGATTGTTGCCGCCTTGCTTATAGCTGTCACCGCACTATTTCTCTATGGCCGCCGCCCGCAGCCGGTGGCAGTGGAGGCTTACACTTTGGCGGAAGGCGAGGTGCGGGCGACGGTAGCGAATACCCGGGTGGGTACGGTCAAAGCGTGTCGGCGGGCCTATCTGGCGCCGGCAACCGGCGGGCAAGTGGCGCAGCTGCGGGTTAAGGAGGGCGACAAAGTCAAGCAGGGTCAGGTGTTATTGGAGGTGTGGAACCAGGACTTAAAAGCCCAGGTTGAACTGCAAAAAGCCCAGATCAATGCCAGCCGAGCCAGCGCCGAACAAGCTTGCCAATTGGCCGGTGGTGCGGAGCGGGAAGCGGCCAGGATGACGCAATTGCAAAAACACAAAAACGTGGTGTCTGTGGAGCAAGTCGATAAATCAGTGACGGGCGGCAAGTCGCAGCGCGCGGCATGCCGGGCCGCGCTGCAAGCCATTGAGGTGGCGGAGGCGCAATTGGGCGTGGCGGAAGCGGCGGTGCTGCGTACCTTGGTGAAAGCGCCGTTCGACGGCACGGTGGCGGAAGTGAATGCCGAATTAGGCGAGTTTGTCACGCCATCGCCGCCGGGGATTCCAACCTTGCCGCCCATTGACTTGCTGGATGTCAGCTGTTTGACCGTTTCCGCGCCTATCGATGAAGTGGATGCTGCCAGCATCAAGACCGGCATGAGTGCTTGTGTGTCGCTGGATGCGTTTCCAGATAAGCGTTGTTCCGGCATTGTCACCCGCGTCGCGCCCTACGTGTTGGAAAAGGAAAAACAGGCGCGCACGGTGGAAGTGGAAGTGACCTTGCGCGATCCCAAAGATCTCGCGGAGCTGTTGCCGGGTTACAGCGCCGACATTGAAGTGTTGCTCAGTCAAAAAGAACGCACACTGCGTTTGCCGGCCGAGGCGATTCTGGAGAATCATCGCGTATTGTTGATAGACGCAGACCATGTATTGCATGAACAGAGCTTCCAGCCTGGTTTATCCAACTGGAGTTTTACGGAAGTACTGTCCGGGCTGAAAGCGGGCGATCAGGTAGTGACGTCGGTTGGCAAGGAAGGCGTGGCGGCCGGCGTAACGGTCCGTGTCAAGCCATGATTCAGCTCAGTGGCATTCGCCGGGTATTTCAGGTCGGCGAGCAGACCGTACAGGCTTTGAACGGGATAGACCTGTCTATCGGGCCCGGCGAATATGTGTCGGTGATGGGGCCGTCAGGATCGGGCAAATCGACGCTGTTAAACATTGTTGCGCTGCTTGATCAGCCCTCGGCCGGTCAATACTTATTAAACGGCACCGATGTCACCCGGCAAAGCGATGACGAGTTGGCGCGGATTCGCCGCGACAATATCGGCTTTGTGTTTCAGTTTTTTCATTTGATCCCCAGGCTCACCGCAGCCGAAAACATCGAAATGCCGATGATTTTGGCCGGGGTCGATAGTAAGCAGCGCAAGCGGCGGGTGTTACAGGCGCTGACGTCCGTGAGTTTGCTGGAGCGTGCCGAGCACAAGCCCAATCAATTGTCCGGCGGCCAGTTGCAGCGCATTGCCATTGCCAGGGCGATGATCATGCAACCCGGTATTTTGCTGGCCGACGAGCCGACCGGCAATCTGGACAGCCAATCCGGTCGGGACATCATCGAGCTGCTGGAGAATTTAAATCAGCAAGGTGTGACGTTAATCATCATCACTCACGATCAAAATATCGGCGGTAGAGCCAAGCGGCAGTTGCGCATTGTGGACGGCCGTTTGGCGGACGGCGCGGTTTAGTTTTTCATTTAGAACGGTGCTAAAAAAGCTTGGCGGCGATAACTTTGTCGTTAGAGTTTTCCTGGTTGTGCGATACTGTCAACAGAGTTGACACGCCAGTAGGCTGAGGAGGGATGATGGAGCGATATAGATTAAGTTTTTGTAATGCCATCAAGCTGGATGAGGACTTGGCGGAGTTTATTGTCGATGAGGGAGTGGAGCTCAACTTGGCGCTGGTGGACGAATATCATGCTTGGATCGTGGCGCATTTGCAGAGGCCCTATCTGCTGCTGGTGCACAAAGTAAACGCCTACCACTATGACTTTGCCTCGCAAACTGCTATGGGTACTTTGCTTGGTATTAAAGCGGCGGCATTTGTGGTGTATACCCATATCAGTCAGCTAACCACCCAAGTTATGCTGTCAATGCCGCGGGATGCCGATTGGGTTTATCGGATTTTCAATAATCGTGACGATGCGTTGATGTGGTTGGGAATGCAGCGGGAATCGAACGATCACGACGGAAAAATTTTAAAATCCACCTCCAAGTCATTAATTCGTTAGAATCTGTGTCTTTAGCCACAGATTGGGAAATTTTTTGTGACTCAGCTCAAATATCGTTCTATTTTTACGCCAGCCAGCGACGTGCAACGGCAGGAAAATTTTGCTGATTATTGGCTGTTTACCCAACAACATGGCGGTGAGTTATTGGAAGCGGACCGGGATTTGGCAAAAAAACGCGAACGATTGGCGTATTTTCAAAATAATCCGGTGCACTTGCACAAGCCTTTGGCAGACCCGGAGGCGTTTTATCGCAATTATGTGAAGATGGTGGATGACCCCAAGTCCCTGGACAAGCTGACTTTGTTACTCTGCGGTATCTATAAATTTGCACGTCACGAGTGGGTGGGTATTAAAGGTGCTTGGGATGTGGTGCCGGATATGGCTAATTCGCATAGCGTGGAAGACAAAATTTCCCGAGTGCATCTGGCCGAAGAGTTTTGCCATTGGCGTTTGTTTGATGAAATGCTGAAAACCTGCGGATTAGAGCGGGTGGTATGGGAACCGTTGACCCCGTTTAAGGAAATGATCTACGAACAATTTCCGAAGTTGCCGGGGGTATTGATGGATACGCCGGCCTTCGTCACCGAGTTAATGGGCGTCAGCTTCTATTGCCATTTGTATCCGTTATTCGACGAGTTATTGGCCGACGAGCCGGAAGTTAGAGATCGTCTGAAAGCCTTGCTGGACGAAATCACCATCGACGAAGTCGCGCACGTCGGGCAACGCCGTAATTTCATCGGGCCGTTGGGTATTAAGATTGCCCGCTATCTGGTTAAGCCGTTTTACATACTGTTTTATCAGGACATTCCGGAAGTGGGCGAATTATTCGATGTCAAGCAAATGATCGCTCACGGCGAAGCGTTTGATTTTAATCAATTGCCGGACTACATGGTCGCCCGCAGTTGGGTTCCTTCTTATTGCAAGGTTGCCGCTTAAAAACGGGTCTCGAAAGCGACTGCCAATTCAGCAATGACATACCTTTGGTCAAGCGTTGCAAGCAACTCGGTATCTGAAGAACAGGCGTTTAGCCAGTTTGGCTTAACGCAGAAACGGCAACATCACCCCAAACACCAAAATCAGCGTAGTGCCGATCAGGGCCGTTTGGCCGGGAATTTGTTCGAATAGCAAGACGCTCCAGGCTAAGCTTAATACCGGGGCCAAATACCCTATGGAGCTCACCAAGGCTGCTGGCGCGGCTTGATAAGCCCGAGTCATATAATGTTGCGCGCCGCTGCCCGACACGCCTACCAGGAGCAATAAGCCCCAGCTTTCCGCCGAGCCCGGCAGGCGATAGCCATACCGCGCAAAATAAATGCCGTGTAACGCCAAGCCCACCAGGCAAAAATAGAAAATTACCGTTTGCGGGGTATTGCTGCGCCCGGCACGCGCCACCATCAAATAGGCCAGCGCCGACAACAGGCCGGCCAGCAAGGCCATGGCTTGTCCGAATAAGTTGTGGCTATTTTCGAAATCAAATAGCAGCGATACCCCACTGAACGAGCCGATAATGGCCAGCCAAACCAATAGCGAGTTTTTTTGGCCCAAAACCAGTGGCCCTAACAACATGACGAACACACCGCTGCTGGCGGTCAGAAATGCGCTCTCGCCGGGGCCGATGCGGACGATGGCCGCAAACGACAGCATCAAGGCCGTGCTGCCGAACAAGCCGCGCAACCACAGCGAGGGGCGGGCGTCGCCGAACAGGCCGAGCAGTCGGCCGCCGATCAGCGCCGGAATTGTCAGGATCAAGAAATTGGCCAGGATGCGGATAAAGCTGATCATGCTGGGCGGCAAGCCGGTATCGAATAGGCCGATGGCGTATGCGCCGGCGTTCATGACCGAAAACAAGACACAAGCGACCAGCATATAACTCAGACCGAGGCGGCTGTTAGGCAGCGGCAAGATAGGCGTGGGAGTTTGGATGGTTTGCGGCTGATTAGTGTCGGCGGGCACTGGTGGCTTGGCTTAAGAGCGTCGGTAAGGGCGAATAGGTTGAGGATAGGGCCGTATCGGTTCGGCCTGACGGCTTGCGAGTCCAAAATGCACATCATTGCGCCGGCTACCGACGCATGGATGGTCAGCGTCGCGGGTATATTAACCTCTTAAGGTTTAGATGTGTGGTTTTTGGCGATACTGCGGGGGGATATGCCGAAATATTTGCTAAAAGCAGTGCTGAAATTGCTGGCGTGATTGTAGCCGACATAGGCGGCGGCAACATCGATTTGACAGCGGCTGGATTCTAATAACTGATAGGCGGTTTTCATGCGAATATCTAATAATAAGCCATACGGCGTCGTATTAAAAAAGTGATGAAACAATTGTTTTAATTTAAATTGATTGGTGCCGACACGTTTGGATAATTCGGCAACCGATGGCGGGTTTTTATATTCATTTAACAGAATGTTATGCGCGGCTTGGGCAATGGATTGGTCTTTTTTTGAAAAGATCGGCGATGTCTTTCGATTATCTTGCCATAGATGGGTCATTTCCGCGGCTAATATCGACAAGGCTTGACCGTGCATAAATACATGTCTTGCCGGATTATTCGGGTCGCAATTTAATAGCTGTCGCGTGGCTATTAATGCCGTATTTGAAATGGGTTTATAACTTATTAAACTAATGCCGTTCTTATTAAAAAATCGCGTTGCGGTATTTTCGCCGAAGTATCGACTCAACCAAGATTTACTCATCGAGAACCGCACTTGGGCCATTGGATTATTGGCTTGATATTGGCGCTCGCCAATACTGGAGCTGAATGCGGTGATCGACGTATAGCCTTCATTAAAAGTAATTTCCTGGCCCTGCGCATCAACGAATCGCGATTGCCCTTGCATGCCCAAAGTCACCACCAGGCGAGGGTTGTGCTGATCCATTCGGGTCAGAATAGCTAGATCCTGACTGGGCTGATAATGGGTTTCGATATAGTTCAAGTCTGGGTCGAGAGGAAATAATGTCGAGTAGCCTTTGCCTATGTCATCCGGCAGATACTCAGTCAGGCAGTTGCCTTGCTGGCGGGATTGCAATTCGTCGTTTTTGATGCGCCAGCGTCCCGCCGTTTTCTTCGTCATGGAAATCCCTGTGTTGGTACTAATAAGCAATTTTTATTTAAACTATGTTATTTGGCTTAATTAATGGTTGCTAAATAGGCCGCTGAGTTTTTTTGGATGAAGTAGTCGAAAATTCGGATATTACCGGCTGCTACTTATAGCATAAAAAATATTACTTTTAGCATATGAAAGTAACTCAGGCGGTTGCGAGTGATTCGTTAAAATCAGCATTGTGATAAACGCTTTCCATATTCGAACATTCAGCGATAAATGTTCAGTGGATAGGGTTTTATATTTGCCGAATGTTGACTGGAATGATCATGAAATACGCCGTGCCGCCCTTACTGAATTTACCCAAATCCTTGCTGGTTTTTTTTGCGCTACTGCAAGCCGGTACTGCCGTCCTGGCAGGGGAAAAGACTGACCAGCTCGATTCCACCGAGGTAGTCGCCAACCCTGTTATCGAAGAAAACCACGTTGACGAGTTCTCCGGCGTATCTGCGGTCGTCACTGAAGAACAAATCCGCGACCAAAATGCATTGGATCTGGCGTCGGTCCTGAAAAGAACGCCGGGCGTGCAGATCTCGCGTTACAACCCCGTCGGTGCGTTCGGCGGCGACCAGGGCGGTGCGGTGGCGATTCGTGGCCAGGGTGCCGGCCGGCCTGGTAGCGAGATCAAGACCTATATCGACGATATTCCTATGTATATGGCTACCTGGAACCATCCTTTGCTGGATTTGTTGCCCGTCAACGGCATGCAATCGATTACGGTTTACAAGGGCCCGCAGCCAGCTATCAACGGCAACAATTTCGGTTCTATCAATCTGCAAACCAAGGCTGCGGCGGAGGACGGTTTGCACGGTAGCGGCCGATTGTCCGGCGGCTTTTTCGGCACGATTACCGAGCAAGCCGATGTGCAAGGCAAGTACGGCGATTTCGATTTCTCGTTGGCGCAAGGCTACGCCAAATCAGACGGCCACCGCCAAAACGGCTACGGCGAGTTACGCAATGTGATGGGAAAAGCCGGCTATCAGCTAAATCCGCAATGGCGCTCGGATGTGACGTTTCTCTACGCGGATAACCGAGCCGGCGATCCGGGACAATACGGGGTAACGCCGCCTATCGGCGAGTACGATACGGTTGCGGGTATGGTCGCCGCCAGCGTCAGCCACGCGCACGGCGATTGGCAGGGCAAATTTACTCTCTACCATAACGGCGGCGACGGTAACTGGTTGAGACAAAATACCTACTTCACCGGCTTTGCCGACAACCGCTCGAATCTGCTCAGTCAATACAGCATGGACGGCTTTCGCTGGAAAGAACAGTTTTCGCCCTGGCAGGGCGGCACCTTAACGGCTGGGATAGATAACGAGTGGCTGAACGGTAAAGTGACTAACTTGGGCAGCCAGACCGGCAACCAAGTCTATCAATTCGCTACCCCCACTTTTAGACTCACCAGTCCTTACCTGGCCTTGAGTCACGACATGGTGCTGAGCAAAGACTGGGTGATGGTGCCGTCTATAGGTGTGCGCTTTTACGACCATAGCCATTACCAATCCAAAGCCTCGCCGCATGCCGGCTTGTCATTTGTCTCCGATGATTTAACCGTGTTCGGCAACGTCTCAAACGGCGTCAACTATCCCGGTATTGACGCGGCGGCTAACTCAGGCGCCTTGTCGAACGTGCCGTTAAATCTATTTTCCGGCGGCTTTTTGCCGAATTTTTCAGCCGATGGTTGGCAAAACTTGTCGCCGGAAAACGTCGATCATGCTGAAGTGGGTTTGAAAGCTTCGCCCTTTAAAAGTACGCAAATCGATCTGAGCTTTTTCATCGATAACGTCAAGAATCGCTACGTGTTCGATTTAACCCAAGGCGCTTATATCAATTACGGCTCGTACTGGATGCGTGGCTTGGAAGCGTCGGTAAAACAAGACTTGATCGCCGACTGGAGTCTATTTGCCGGATTGACGCTACTCAACCCCAGTATCCCAAATTTGCCCTACACCCCGGAACAAGCGGTGACCGCCGGCATCAACGGTCCGATTGGCCCGTTACGTTTTTCCTTCGATCTGCAATATCAATCAAGAACCTGGGCGTTGAACCGCGCCCGGAATGTCGCCGAGGTGAATAACCAACGTGTTGAAGCCTTTACTGTGGCGAATACCCGGCTGGCCTATCCGATTGCCGAGTTAGGCAAAAAAGGCGAAGTGTTTGTCAGTGTGGAAAATTTGTTCGACAAGCGCTATGTCTATCGCCCTGGTTATCAAATGCCGGGTATTTGGGGGCAAATCGGTATTGCCGCCAGCTTCTAGGCGAGTTAATCCATATCCACTCGACAGCGCCGGCTTTTGCCGGCGCTGCTTTTTTGAAATAGCCATGAAATCTCAATCTAGTTTAAAGCACTGCTACCGATTACTCTTGGTTTTGCTGTTGACGTTGCCGGGCAGCGTCGCCTACGCCCATGACCGAAATTTGCTCATCGCGGCAGCGCGGGTTTTCGATGGCTATACGCTCAGAAGCGATGCTGCGGTGCTGATAAGCGAAGGTAAGGTCGTCAGGATAGACAGCCGGGAAGCGTTTAACGATAGCGATGCGTCTCGGCTTGAGCTAGGCGATGCCACCTTATTGCCGGGCTTTATCGAATTGCACGCGCATCTTAGCTACCAACACGTACCGGCTGATACCGTGCTGCGCCATGGCATTACCACAGTGCGCGATGTCGGCGGGCCGCTGCATCAGCCTTACGGCGGCGACGGCAGCTTAAGACTGATGACGTCCGGGCCGATTATCACCGCCCCGGCAGGCTATCCGATCTCTAACTTGGGCGAAACCGACATTGCCATGCCGGTAGCCGACGCGCAGCAAGCGCGGCAAGCGGTGCGTAAACTAGTGGCCGGCGGCGCGGTAGTGATTAAAGTGGCGCTGGAGCCCGGCGGCGAAGCGGGCGCGCCTTGGTCTGGCGGACACACGCATGCACATTCCCACGCCCCTCACAGTAAAACCCACGATAAGCCCCGTAGTTGGCCGATGTTAGCACCGGCGGTGTTGGCGGCCATTGTCGATGAAGCCCATCTACTAGGTCGCCGGGTGGCGGCGCATCTTGCCGAGCCCAAAGGTGCGCAATTGGCCTTGGATGCCGGTGTCGACGAATGGGCGCACGCGCCCTGCGACAGCTTGCCGGACGCGCAATTGCAACGGGCCGCGGCGCAACAAGTCAGAATCGTCGGTACCATCGATACCTTGTCGAAATGTCCGGGCGTGAGCAGCAATGTCAGGCGCTTGGCCGAGTTGGGCGCGGAGTTTTTATATGGCGCGGAAATCGCCCACCCTGACATTCCCTGGGGCATAGATGGGCAGGAATTACTGTACTTACAACATCTGGCAGGTATGGCGCCGTTGGACGTACTGCGGACCGCAACCGCCAAAGCCGGCCAATACCTAAATGTGCCTTTACTTGGCAGCTTATTACCTGGCGCACCGGCCGATCTGATCGCGGTAAGAGGTGATCCGACGCAAAAGCTTAAATTGTTGGAATACCCTGATTTAGTGATGTCCGGCGGCAAGCTGATAATCAATTACTTCGAAAATTGATCGGTCCCGGTTCTATAGTGGCTCTGCTCAGCCTCTGGAAAACCAAAGTTCAAGGCTCTAACCCCGAGGTCTATGGAGTGCGTGCGTTTTAGCTGGGTATTTGTTGGCGGTTCCGGCTAAACTGCCGGCTAAGCTTGCTACCCAATCGCCATGCTCAGTAAAGACTTACTTCTTCAGGCCGGCAAAGCCATCCAGACTCAACCCCTGCGCGCCGCACTGATTATTTTGGCGATGAGCATAGGCGTGGCTGCCGTGAACGTGTTGACTGCATTGGGCGACAGCGCCCGCAATTATGTGGTCCACGAATTCGAATCGTTGGGCACCCATCTGCTTATCGTCTTGCCCGGCCGCACCGAAACCACTGGCGGCCACCCGCCCCTGTTCGGCGAAACCCCGCGCGATTTGACGCTGGACGATGCCGCTGCCTTATTCCGCAGCAAGCACGTCGCGGCGATTGCCCCGGTCAGTATCGGCTCCGCGCCGGTATCGGTTGGCGGTCTGGAGCGGGAAACCAATATCATGGGCTCCACGCATGCCTTGCTGCGCGTGCGGCATCTCACCATGGCCCAAGGCCAGTTTCTGCCGGAGGCCGACGCGGATAAGGAAATCTCGGTGTGCGTGATCGGCAAAAAAATCAGCGAGGAATTGTTTGCCCATCAGCAAGCGGTCGGGCAATGGCTGCGCATCAACGACCGGCGGTTTCGGGTGATTGGTGTGTTGGCTAAGGAAGGCCAATCGATAGGCACCGGCTTTGATGAACTAGTCATCGTACCGGTGGCTTCCGCGCAAGCCTTGTTCGACAGCCATTCCTTGTTTCGGATTTTAATTGAAGCCCACTCTGAAGCGGCCATGTATAAGGCCGTCGACGAGGTCCGCAATATCATCAAATTGCGACACGAAGGCGAGGACGATGTGACGGTGATTACCCAGGACAGCGTGGTCAATACCTTCGATAAAATCCTCACCGCGTTGACTTTTACCGTGGCCGGTATCGCCGCGGTCAGTCTGGCGGTGGCCGGGGTGTTGGTGATGAATGTGATGTTGGTCAGCGTCAGTCAACGCACTGCCGAAATTGGCTTGCTGAAAGCCTTGGGCGCCACGCAAAGCCAACTGCAACGCTGGTTTTTATGCGAAGCGGCCTTGTTGTCGCTGGCCGGCGCGCTGGTCGGCAGCGTACTCGGTCAGTTCGGTATTTTGATCTTGCAGTGGTTGTATCCGAACTTTCCAGTTGCTCTACCGATTTGGGCCAGAGTGTCGGCCTTGGCCGTCGCTTTAGTAACGGGGCTGGTTTTTGGGGTGTTGCCGGCTCGCAAGGCTGCGCGACTCGACCCAGTCGCGGCTTTGGCGAGGCGCTGAGATGATCTGGCTGGATTTAGCCAAGCTGGCGTTACGCAGCATCAGCAGCCATAAGCAGCGCTCTTTACTCACTGCCTTGGGCCTGATCATCGGCATCGCCGCAGTGGTGATTTTGACCTCCATCGGCCGCGGCATTCATAGTTTCGTGTTGGCGGAATTTACCCAGTTCGGCACGCATCTGATCGCGGTTTATCCCGGTAAAACCACCACCTTTGGCTTGTCCGGCGCCACCATCAGCACGGTGCGGCCTTTGTCCACGGCCGATGCCGCCAGCCTGGAAAATCTCGATCACGTGTTGGCCGCCATGCCCATGGTACAGGGCAATGCTCGGATCGAGGCCGGCAACAAACAGCGCCGGGCCAATGTGTTTGGCGTCGGCGCCGCCTTGCCGCAAGTATGGCAATTAAAAGTCGATAGCGGCCGCTTTTTACCCGACGACGGTTTGGATAATCCGCGCGCGTTCGCGGTGTTGGGCAGTAAGATGCGCACGGAATTATTCGGCAATACCCATCCGCTGGGGCAACGGATTCGCATCGGTAGTGACCGGTTTCGGGTGATCGGGGTGATGCAGGCTAAAGGGCAGATGCTGGGTTTTGACCTGGACGATACGGTGTTCGTTGCCGCCGGCAAGGCCATGGAGATGTTTGATCGGCAGAGTTTGATGGAAATCGATCTGCTATACAGCAGTGAGACCAGCGCGGAAACGGTGGAGCAAGCCATCAAACGCCGCTTGATAGCGCGGCACGGTGCCGAGGATTTTACGATAGTTACCCAAAACCAAATGTTGGAAAAAATGGATTCGGTATTGAGTGTATTGACCTTGGCGGTGGCGGCGCTGGGTAGTATCTCGTTACTGGTGGGCTCGGTCGGTATTCTTACCATCATGACCATCGCCGTGTCGGAACGGGTATCGGAGATTGGTTTGTTGCGGGCTATTGGTGCCGAGCGTGGCATGGTGTTTAAGCTGTTTCTCGGCGAAGCGATGTTGTTGAGTCTGGTCGGCGGTTTCGGCGGCGTTTTATTGGGCGTGGCACTGGTAAAACTCGCCGCTGCTTTCGTGCCGGCATTACCGGTGCAATTGGCCTGGAATTACATCGTTGCCGCTTTTGCGATTTCCTTGTTTATCGGCGTTGCGGCCGGTGTGGTGCCGGCCATCAAGGCCGCTAGATTGAACCCGCTGGAAGCGTTGCGGGCGGAATGAGCTATGCCCGCTGTAAAAAATGAGGGTAATCAGGGCCTCTGTCAGCGTGGCGAATGGATTCGGCCAAGTTGGATTCTGGGCTATGCTTATCAGCATTGGTAGCCAATGTTTTTCAAGAGGCCTTTATGCTGAATATTAGTAATTATTACGAGCGATTGGTGATAGACCGGCTTTGGAAGCTTGCTGAGCAGGCCGACGAGCCTTTCAGTCAAGCGTTTCAGGAAGACGTGGCCTGTCTGGCGCTGAACCAATTACCGCCGTGTTATGTGCGGAACACCATCGATAAGGGTATTAATGTCAGCGAGCAGCAATATCAGGAGATGGCCGGTGCTGTCGATCTGGCGGTGGAGCAGGCGATACAGCAGGTTTTGCGCCGGCCTCGCGAACACCGCAATGATTGAGTTTTTGCCCTTAACCTTTGACGTCGCCGATTCGGTAAAGCCATGAAAAACGCTTTGATTTTTTTACTAATAGCTGGCGGTTTACAGGCTTGCGACTCGACACCCGTCGGTAAATCCAGCCAGCCTACAGCAGTCCAGCCGCCGCTGGCTGATGCAATCAAGCAACCCATGGATCAGGCCAGGGATGCGGAAAAGCAAATTTTTGAAAGCGCGGATCGGCAGAAACAGCAGGCAGACGAGATGTAAGGTGGGGCAGAGATTCGATAACCGATGTTATTGAATCTCTGCCGCCAATTACCCTGCCGCTGGCGCGAGCAGGGTGGGTTGGGCTTACTTAAATTTAGGGCAGTCGAGATAGTCGGGATGTGCGGAAATAACCACGGCAACCCGGTGATTCTGATCCGCCGTGTTATCGGGGCCACCCGCTTCGCCGATTGCTTTGGAGACCAGTTGCGAGGCTCTGGCACCGTTTTTAATCAGCAGTTCGGTAACGGATTTGGCCCTTCTTTCCGATAAGGCTTGGTTAGCCGCAGGTTTACCCACTGTGTCGGTGGAAGCAGTGACCGTCGCTGTCGCATCGGGATGGTCGTGTAAAAAGTGACCGATATGGCTGATGGTGTCTTCCTTGGTTTTAAACGGCACATGGCTGCCGGTTTTAAAGTAGGCCACGGTTTCGTGAATGGTTTCCACGTGATGGTGGTTTTGCGAATGGACTTCGGTCAGCCATTGGCAATACTCTTTTTCCGAGGCCAAAACGTGTGCCGCGGCCGACTTTGCGGCCTCTTGCGCTTTCAGAGTCTCGTCGATGTTCCAGTAATAATCGTTTTGCCAATGTTTCAACACATGATTGGCGGTTTTCAAGTCCTGTTCAGCCGCTGAAGCATGGAGCAAAGCTTGGCCGTAATGACCTTTGGATGCAGCATCAATCTCAGCGCTGAGCCCGGCCACATCCTTTTTCGGAGTGGAACAGGCGGCCAGCGACAGAGCCATAACGGCAAGCGGGATGTATACGTATTTTTTTGTCATGATCTTATCCTCAATATCGAGCGGTATCGTCCGCGTTACTTGCCATGATCCAGCGTGTCGGTATAGCCGTGATCCAGCGGGCCGAAATGAGTCCAGTAGCCGGGGTAATGCAGACCGAAGTAACGGGTATCTTCGCTAAAACGATCCCAGACGTAGGGCGGAGAGATAAATTCATCGGTGGGAATCGGCGAGGCAATCAGCTCCGCTACGCCTATTACGGTGCGGCTGACGGTGTGAGCTACGCCACGCAGCAGACCCCAACTTGAACCCAGCAGAATGTTTTGGTCGTGAGTGATGTTGACCACGTTTTTAGGGATTTCAATAAAACTGAAGGTGGTGTTAGCAAAGCCTTGGCTAACTCTGGAAGTGAAACCTGCCAGATAACCCGGATGGTTTTCGTCCGCATTTGCCATTTGGCTGGCCAATAATGCACCTGACAGCAAACAGGTGGTGAGGAATTTATTTTTATTCATGTTAGATACTCCCGTGGTGTTACAAATTTAATTCTACGTAGCATGCCTAAGCATAGCAGCAGAACGCCGAAAACACTGGAAGTTGGACAGTAACGCACGGCGCGGATAAATGCAAATACCTTATGAAGCCAGGTGTTTGTATTGGCCGGCTGGCAAGCTAAAGTTATCGGGCGTCGATTTCTACGCGATTTCGGCCGTTTTTCTTGGCGCGGTAAAGGGCGTCGTCGGCTGCTTGAATAATGGCTTCCAGGGAGGTGTCGGCCATTATCCGGCACGAGCAGACGCCAATCGACAGGGTGGTCGGTATGGGCTGATTTTGGTGTTGAAACGCATGCCGCATCACCGTCAGTCTGATGCGCTCCGCCAAGGTGGTTGCAGCATCGCTGGAAATATCCCGCAACAACATGATGAATTCTTCGCCGCCGTAGCGGGCCAGGAAATCCTCCTGGCGCATTTCCGCATTCAGGATTTTCGCCAGTTCTTTAAGGACCTGATCGCCGGCGAGATGGCCGAAATTGTCGTTGGTGCGCTTGAAATGGTCGGCGTCGCACATCATCACCGTTAATCGGGTTTCGTTGCGTTTACAAAACGACAATTCCTGTTGCGCGCGCAGCATGAAGGCGTTGCGGTTCAGAATGTTGGTCATCGCATCCAGATTCGCCGCCGCGTATAGCGCCTGTTCGGATTTGGCTTCGTTGGCGCGTTTGTAATCGATTTTTAAGTAAGTGTCGCCCAACAGGATTCGGTCGAGTAATTCGAGTTTATGTTTTGCGACCCGCTTGCCATTGACGTAGGTGCCGTTGGTGGAGTTTAAGTCTTCCAGCAGGATATGCCGGTTTTGTACCCAGAGCCGGCCGTGGCGCCGGGAGACCTTAGGATCGGGAATCAGAATGTCCACGGCCGGTTCGCGGCCCAACACATGCTGATGATGGTGCAATTTGTATTGCTTGCCTTGATCGCTACCGGATAACACCACCAAATACGGCTCAAGCTCCGAAGTGTCACGACTGTTTTCGGATAATTTGCCGATTAAGGTGTTGGACAAGATTAACTGAGTTTTGTCGGGAGGCGTGGTCATCGGGCGAGTCCTAATCATCTCCTGGCTTGGGTAATGAAATATGTTTTTGGGGGTTACTCGGGCAATTGCGAGATTATCTTGTCGATCAGGCGCGCTGTAAGAAACCTCCTACAGGGGTCAGTTTCGCAGATAGGCGGATGGCTAGCAAGGGATGTGAGCACGTGGCCAAACGATTTGATGCCATGTTCAGCGTGGTGCGGTAAGAACTGCTCAGCAGAGCCGAAGCGCGTGGCTTCGGCTCGAGCAATGGTTAAGCGAAGGCTTTTTTGAAAAACTCCGGCATTGCCAGACTGGCTTTGTGGATGTCGCTGTTGTAATAAACAGTCTCAAAACCCTTGTTGACCGCGTCCTGCTCGCGGAACTTCGACAAGTCGGCTTTGCTGGCCATCGTCGCGCTCCACCAGCCGGATGGATAAATGCATTGCGGGAAGAATACGGTTTGGAAGTTTGCAAATCCGCCTGCTTTCATTTCATCGCGCATTTCCTTGAGAATTTTCATATGTAGCAGGGCTGATTCGCTTTGTTGCACGACGATACCGCTCTCACTCAACGCTCTGAAGCAATCCTTGTAAAAATCGGCGCAGAACAAGCCCTCAGCAGGGCCGACAGGATCGGTGCTGTCGACGATGATGATGTCCACGCTATTCGGCGCGGCTTCCTTTACCCATTTGATGCCGTCGATGAATTTCAGGTCGGCGCGCGGATCGTTGTTGGATTCGCACAACTCCGGAAAATAGATTTCCGCCAAGCGGGTGACGCGCTCGTCGATGTCGATTTGCACGGCCGATTCAACGCTGGGATGTTTCAATACCTCACGCAGGGTGCCGCAGTCGCCGCCGCCGATGATCAACACGTTTTTCGGGTTGGGATGGGTGAACAACACCGGATGGCTGATCATTTCGTGATAAAAGAAATTATCCCGAGTCGAGACCATGGTGCAGCCGTCGATTACCATCAGATTGCCGAACTGTTCGGTTTCGTAGATTTCCAGAAACTGAAATTCGGATTGCTCCTCGTGCAGTTTGCGTTTGATTTTTAACGAGAAGGCCGAACCGGAAGGCTCTTGGGCTTCGCTAAACCATTGATCGTCGAGCATGGGAAAGTCCTATAAAAAGTCATATAACGTTCATCATTATACTTTAGAATTTCTACCTCTTTATGACAGTTAGGATACCGCGCGTGCCGACACAACCCTGGTCGATTGAACAATCCAAACAGCTTTACGCTATCCAGCAATGGGGTAACGGTTATTTTTCAATTAACGACCAAGGCCATGTCTGCGTGAAGCCGCAAGCCGATTGCGCGACCGAAATCGATCTGTTCGATATTGCCCAGGCCTTGCGGGGCAAGGGCTTGAACTTCCCGGTGCTGGTGCGGTTTACCGATATTTTGTGCGACCGCATCCGCCAGCTGCAGCAGGCCTTCGACCAAGCCAGAGCCGCGAACCATTACAGCGGCCATTACACGCCGGTCTATCCGATCAAGGTCAATCAGCAAGGTAATGTGGTGGAAAGCATCGTTGCCGCCGAGCATATCGGCCTGGAGGCCGGCAGCAAACCAGAGTTATTGGCGATTTTAGGCTTGGCCAAACCTGGCGGCACCATCGTCTGCAACGGTTACAAGGACCGGGCTTATATCCGCATGGCGTTGATGGGCCAATTAATGGGCTTGTCGGTGTTCATTGTCATCGAAAAGCCGTCCGAGCTGGAGATGATCATCGAAGAAGCCGCTAAGCTACAAGTCACACCGTTGATCGGTTTGCGGGTGCGTTTATCGACTATCAGCGCCGGCAAATGGCAGAACAGCGGCGGCGAGAAATCCAAGTTTGGTTTGCACGCCAGCGAAGTGTTGCAACTGATTGCCCGTTTGCAACAAGTGGACATGCTGCACTGTTTGCAGTTGATGCACTTTCATATGGGTTCGCAGATTGCCAATATCCACGACATCAAATTGGCCTTGAAAGAAGCCGGCCAGTTTTACCTGCAATTGCATCAGCTTGGCGCAAACATTACCACGGTCGATGCCGGCGGCGGCCTGGGCGTGGATTACGACGGCAGCGGTTCGCGGCGGGAATGTTCGATCAACTACAGCGTCAACGAGTACGCGGAAAACATCGTCCGCGCCTTTGCGGACGTGGCTCAGCAGCACGGTCTGCCGCAGCCCAATATCATCACCGAATCCGGCCGGGCCATCACCGCGCATCATGCGGTGTTGATTACTAATGTTACCGAAGTTGAAAGCCTGCAAGGTGCGGCGACGGCGGTGACCATCAGCGGGCAAAATATCGCCGAGGCTTATCACAATGCCCAATTCAACATGGCTGAAGCCCGTGCCCAGTTCGTGCAAGGCGATTTGTCTTTGACCGAACTGGCCGAAGCCGAAAAGCACTATGTCAGTTTGTGTCAGCAAATTCAGCGCAAGTTGAACCTGGATAATCACCATCACCGCGAAATTTTGCAGGAGCTGGATGAAAAACTGGCGGACAAGGTGTTCTGCAATTTCTCCTTGTTTCAATCGATGCCGGACATTTGGGGTATCGATCAGATTTTCCCGATCATGCCTATTCATAATCTGCAGCAGCAACCCAACCGGCGTGCGGTCCTGCAAGACTTAACCTGCGATTCGGATGGCCGTATCGATCAATACGTCGATCATCAGAACATCGCCAACACCATGCCGCTGCATAGCATTGCCGAAGATCAGGACTATCTGATCGGCTTTTTCATGGTCGGCGCCTATCAGGAAATTTTGGGTGATATGCACAATCTATTCGGCGACACGCATTCGATTAACGTGCAGTTGGACGAGCAAGGCTATATTTTCGGCGACTTCATGGAAGGCGAGGATGTCAGCGAACTGCTGGATTATGTGCATATCAATACCGAAGCGTTAAAAACCGCCTACCGGCAAAAGTTGGGCGTCAGCGGATTAACGGCTGCGCAAAAGCAGGCTTTCGAGCAGGAACTGTTGGCCGGATTGAATGCTTATACCTACCTGGAAAAATAGCTAAGGCGATAGAAGGATAGATAAGGGTGCTGCGCCCCAGGCGCTTAAAGGATTGAGGGCGAGCATGAAAATAGTTCTGATGGTTGTGGCATTGCTATTCGGTGGTATGGCTTGTAATAAATCAAAGCCAGCCTTAAGCAAGCTGCCGGATAACGCCGTCATTCTGGCCTTTGGCGATAGCTTGACTTATGGAACCGGTGCTTCGGCCCAGCATGATTACCCCAGCATACTCACGCAACTGACCGGCCGCGAGGTCATTAATGAAGGCGTTCCTGGAGAAATCAGCAGTGCAGGCCGGCAGCGTTTACCGGCATTGCTGGATGAACATCGGCCCGATCTATTAATTTTGATACACGGCGGCAACGATATTTTGCAACAAATCGCGGCGGAGCAAACCCGCGATAATCTGAAAGCCATGATAGCCGAAGCCAGGCAACGCCATATTCCGGTCGTAATGTTGGGTGTGCCGGCGTTTGGGATCGTGTTTTTGCACAGTGCGAAAGTTTATGAAGAGCTGGCTGCATCTGAAGGCGTGCCGAGCGATCTGGATAGTTTGCCTAAGATTCTGGCAAATAACGAGCTTAAGTCGGATACCGTCCATCCTAATGATAGGGGGTATCGGCTTTTGGCGGAAAATGTTGTCGCGTTATTACAAAAACACGGAGCGTTATAATCGCCCGCACGGTCTGTTAGGACCCAACTAAGACGCTATAATGGCCCAGACAATATTACGGGGGATATAACATGCGGGTAGGCTTGATCGGATTGGGGGCAATGGGCCTAGGCATGGCGCGTAATCTTGCCAAGGCCGGCTACTTAACCGCGATTTATAACCGGACCTTTAGTAAAGCCGAGGCATTGGCGGCGGAATTGCAAGTCCAGGCTTGCGAGACTATCGAACAACTGGCCGGTCAAGTCGACGTCGTGTTGATCTGTGTGTCGGCGGATAAAGACGTATTGATGGTGGTGGATGCAGTCGCTAAAACCGTTCGCCCTGGTAGTGTGGTGGTGGATATGTCCACGGTCAGCAGTGAAACAGCGATTGTCGCGGCGCAAAAACTTGCGGAGAAGAATGCCGCATTTCTGGATGCGCCAGTGTCCGGCGGCGTGGAAGGCGCCAACAAAGGCACGTTGGCCATGATGGTCGGTGGCAGTGCGCAAACCTTGGAGCTGGTTCGGCCCGTGTTGGCGGCCATGACCGCACGTATCGAACACCTGGGCGATGTCGGTGCCGGGCAAGCCTGCAAGGCAGTGAACCAGATTATGTGTGCGGGGATTAACCAAGCGGTGACCGAAGCTTTGGCGTTTGCGGAAGCGCAAGGTTTGCCGATGGACAAAGTCATTGAGGTCGTCAGCGGCGGGGCGGCTGGTAACTGGTTTTTACAGCATCGCGGCAAGAGCATGACGCAACACCAATTCCCGCCAGGATTTAAACTGGCGCTTCATCATAAAGACTTAAAAATAGCCCAGCATATGGCGCAGCATGCCGGCGTAGGTTGTCCGCTAACCGTCGCCACGCTGGCGGATTATGCCAAACTGATGGCCAAAGGTTATGGCGACGAGGATATTTCCGCGTTGTATCGATTAAAACAGAAACGATCTTCCAATTAGTTTACAAGGTGTAACGATGAAAATTACGGTGTTTGGCAGTGGATATGTGGGTTTGGTGACGGGCGCCTGTCTGGCCGAAGTGGGTAATCAAGTGCTGTGCATGGATGTCGACCAGCGCAAAATCGACCAACTTAAACAAGGCATCATCCCGATTTACGAACCGGGTTTGGATGAAATGGTCAAGGATAATGTCGCCGCCGGCCGCTTGAGCTTTACCACTGATGTTAAAGAGGCCGTGGATTTTGGCTTGTTTCAATTCATCGCCGTTGGTACGCCACCGGACGAGGACGGTTCGGCCGACTTGAAATATGTGTTGGCAGTGGCGAAAAGCATCGCCGAACACATGAGCGATTACAAAATCGTCGTCGATAAATCCACCGTGCCGGTCGGCACTGCCGACAAAGTCAAACAGGCCATCAAGGATGTATTGGCCGAGCGCAGTCAGGAATTGGAGTTTGACGTCGTCTCCAATCCGGAGTTTTTGAAAGAAGGCTCGGCACTGGACGATTTCATGAAACCGGACCGCATTATCATCGGCACCGACAACCCTAGAACCGCCGAATTGTTGAAAGCGCTGTACGCACCGTTCAACCGCAGCCGGGAGCGGGTCATCACCATGGACATCCGTTCCGCTGAACTCACCAAATACGCCGCTAACGCGATGCTGGCCACCAAAATCAGTTTCATGAACGAATTGGCCAACCTTGCGGAGCGATTGGGTGCGGATATTGAAAACGTCCGGCACGGCATAGGCTCCGACAGTCGTATCGGTTATAGCTTTATTTATCCTGGCTGCGGCTATGGCGGCTCCTGTTTTCCGAAAGATGTGAAAGCGTTGGAACGCACCGCGCGCGATTACGGTTATCAAGCCGAATTGCTCAGTGCGGTGGAAAACGTCAATGACCGGCAAAAGCACCGTCTGTTTGAAAAAGTTTCCACGCATTATCCGAACGGAGTGAAAGGCAAAACCTTTGCCTTGTGGGGCCTGGCGTTTAAACCCAACACCGACGACATGCGCGAAGCACCCAGCCGGGTATTGCTGGAAGCCTTGATTGATGCCGGTGCCACAGTCCGAGCCTACGACCCGGAAGCAATGGAAGAAGCGCACCGTATTTACGGCGATAAAGCCGGATTGGTGTACTGCGCCAAGCAGGCGGACACTCTAAGCGACGTGGATGCATTGATCATCGTCACCGAATGGAAGCAGTTCCGCAGCCCGGATTTCGACGATTTGGGTCGCTTGTTGAAAGACAAGGTGATATTCGATGGGCGGAATATGTATGAGCCGAGGTTGGTTAAGCAGTTTGGGTTGCAGTATTACGCGATTGGACGGTAACTCTCTCCCTCTCTTGCAGGAGAGGGGCGGGGTGAGGAGAATTAAAATCATGCCTCATTGTTTTTCTTGGAAGGTGTCGCTGGCGCGACGGCTTTAATTTAATGTCGGGTCTCGGCCCGACAGCCGAGGTACTTTCTTTTGCTCCGCCAAAAGAAAGTACCCAAAGAAAAGGCGGCCCGGATGCCGCTTATTCCCTGCGCTCCTCGCTTTTGAACGGGGTCGCCGAAAGGGGCTTCCTGCCCCTTCGGCAACGCGATGCATCCCTGCATCGCCCCTACGGGCTGTTCCGTTCAAAAGCTCCGGTGCTCGGCGCGGCATACGGGAAAAAACCGTCCCGGAATTGAAAGTCGGTTGATTCCCTCGTTCCCACGCGCCGCGTGGGAATGCAGACTATCCGCGCCAGCGGTAACATTAGACCAAGCTATCAAACGAGGTCAATCGTACAGGCGGAGCTTGGGGTGTTGCGAAAAGCATTGTCCTACACAAAGTCCTGGGCAATGGCACGTTGAGGCGTTATGGTTTAGTTGTGCCATCAGAACTCTCAACAGCTTGGGCTGTTGGATTCAACCGCCGGATGCGGAAAACCGCATGTCCGGTGGTGTGGCAGAGGTGACGGGCGCAATCCCGTCATCCCGAGCCGATCCGAATGCTTTAAGGCCAACATACGGCGCAATACGGCTGCGCCTATTGACGCCCTACGAATTGCGCCTTATGGCCTTGCCGCACCCCTTCGGGCTATTCCCGCCGAAAGCTCCGGTGCTCGGCGCGGCATACGGGAGAAAACCATCCATTGATTTGGAGGTTGTGTAGAATTGGAAGCTATAGGGTACATAGCGCCAACGTATTGCACTCATTTGAAGGCCAATATTCGGTGTCATACGGCTAACGCCTATCATATCCTATGCATTGAGGCTTATGCGGTTCCGCTTTTATTGCTTGTTCTTTTAACTAATTGTTAGCCATAAATTATGCTTAGAGAAACCTTTGCACGCCGTTTTACTGAATTGGAGGCGAGCTTTTCTTCCATCATTTTCACGCCTTATGGCGCGGGAAGGTCTGACAGGCGGGTTGCCGACGGGCAATGGGAAAAATGGGCGACAAGCGCACAAAGCCTAATTCGTGCAGTATTTGGGGAGCCATCTCCTCACTATCAAAACTTTCTCAAGGCATATGGGAACTGCCGTGGAGCAGAACACAGTGTAAGAACTTTGAATGCACTATTTCTCAGCGCAAAAGAGGACTTTGAGGGCGGTTATGTATTCGATGTTGAGTTAAGGGTTTCCGGTGAGGTATTCGGCGACTTTATAGCGCTCGCCCGCAAATCTCTTACTGAAGGACACAAAGACGTTGCAGCCGTTCTTGCCTGTGCTGCACTCGAAGATGCCCTTAAGCGATTTGCTGATGCCAATGGACTTGTTGTCGGAGACAAGACCATGCAAGAAGTAGTAAATGCATTGAAGTCGGCAGGCCTTGTTGTGGGTGCTCAGAAGACTCTGCTGGACGCGATGCCTAGAATTAGAAACCTTTCTATGCATGCTGAGTGGGACAAAATCGCCGAACCAGATGTAAGCAGCGTATTGGGTTTCGTGGAACAATTCCTGCTGTCAAAGTTCAGCCATGGCTAACGCAGCGTGGTTCTCTCCCGTATGCCGCGCCGAGCACCGGAGCTTTTGAACGGATTAGCCCGTTAGGGGCGATGCAGGGATGCATCGCGTTGCCGAAGGGGCAGGAAGCCCCTTTTGGCAACCCCGTTCAAAAGCAAGGAGCGCAGGGAATGAGCGGCATCCGGGTGGCCTTTTCTTTGGATACTTTCTTTTGGCCACGCAAAAGAAAGTATCTCGGCTGTCGGGCCGAGACCCGACTTACAAACAACCCGTCGCGCCAGCGACACATCACATTAGTCCTTAGACCAGATCAGTTCGAACGGACCAGTTCAGTCCAAAAAGTTAGGAAGACCGAAGCTGACTATGCTTCACCCCATACCCAAAATAAATCAAAAACCCAATCAGCAGCCAAACAAACAAGCGAATCCAGGTATCCACCGGCAATCCCGCCATCAAACTCAAACACACCAAAATCCCGCCAATCGGCACGTAAGGCACGGCTGGGCATTTGAAGTGGCGTTCCATTTCCGGATGGCTGTTACGTAAAATCCAGACGCCGCCGCACACCAACACGAACGCGAACAAAGTGCCGATACTGACCAACTCGCCAAGCTTCTCGATAGGCATGAAACCGGCGAGTAAGGAGACCGCGACGCCGACCAGGATGGTCGATAAATGCGGTGTTTGGTATTTCGGATGCACCTGCGCGAATAGCGGCGGTAACAATTGATCCTTGGCCATTGAGAAGAAAATCCGGCTCTGCCCCATCAACAGCACCAACATCACCGAAGTCAAGCCGGCGATGGCGGCTATTTTAATGATCGGTGACAGCCAGCCCATGCCGACATGGTCGACCGCCAGCGCAATGGGTGCTGGGACGTTGAGTTCGGTGTAGGAAATGATGCCGGTCAATACGCCTGCCACCAGAATGTAAAGCAAGGTGCAGACTGCCAGCGAACCTATGATGCCGATAGGTACGTCGCGCTGCGGGTTGATGGCTTCCTGGGCGGCGGTGGAAACGGCGTCGAAGCCGATGTACGCAAAGAAAATTACCCCGGCCCCGGTCAATACGCCACCGAAGCCGAAAGGCATGAAGTTCGACCAATTTTCTCCTGTTTCTATGTGTTGGGAGCCGGCGATGATGAAGACGACAATTACCGACAGTTTGATTAACACCATGACGAAATTGAAGATGGCCGATTGGCGGATGCCGATCACCAACAGGCCGGTCAGCAATAAAATAATTGCCACCGCCGGCAGATTGATGAAGCCGGCTGCGGGGTTGGCCAGATAGGCGGTGGTGAGATAGGTGGGTAAATGCACGCCAAAGTTTTCCAGAAAACTGGTGAGGTAGCCGGCCCAGCCTATTGCCACCGTGCTGCTGGCCAGGGCGTATTCCAGGATTAAATCCCAGCCTATGATCCAGGCCATCAGTTCGCCCATCGTCGCGTAAGCGTAACTGTAGGCACTGCCGGAAACCGGAATCATCGCCGCCAGTTCGCTGTAACACATGGCCGCCAGGCCGCAGGCGATGCCGGCCAAAATGAACGACACTACGATGGCAGGTCCGGCATATTTGGCGGCGGCGATGCCGGTCAGCACAAAGATGCCGGCGCCGATGACCGCGCCGATGCCCAGGATGGTCAAGTCCTTGGCGGTGAGGGTTTGCTTTAAGCCGTGTTCCACGTCGGTTAGGGCTTCGACGGATTTGCGTTGCAGTAATTGCTTGGGGATTTGCATGAAGTGGTCTCGATTATTTGGAAGAGGTGGGCTTGACGGAATCGGGCAGGTTTTGGGCGCCGTCGAAGCGCGTTCCGGTCGTCACGGCCTCGGTAAAAATCGCGTCGTGCAATTTGGCTTGCGAGAAATTGGCGTTGGTCAGATTGGCACCGGTCAGATTGGCGCCGTCCATTTCGGCGGAATACAGATCGGCGTTTTGTAAGTTGGCGTTATTCAGTTTGGCGTGTTTTAACATGGCCCGGCCAAGCTGGGCGTTGCTGAGATTGGCACCGGTCAAATTGGCGCCTTTCAAGCTGGCGCGCATCAGGCCCATCGATTGATTCTTCATGTCCGCCGCCCATTGCACATTGCTGAGATTGGCGTGGCTTAAATTCGCGCCATCCATGATCGCCACTACCCGGCTGCCGCTCATATCGGCGTTGCTCAGGTCGGCGTGCATCAGGCTGACGCCGAAGATGCTGGTGTTGGCTAGATTAGCGGCGCTCAGCTTGATATTGGTCATCACCGTCAAATCCAGCGTCAGGCCTTGCAGATTGCTTTTATTCAGATTGGAGCGTCGCAGGTCGGCGCCCCATAAGTCGGCATTGCGAAAATCCAGATTCGACAAGTCCAGGTCGGTTAGATCCTTACGGCGCAGGTCGGCGGGGTGTTGCTTGTCGGCCTTGGCCAGCATTTGCTCGACTTGGGCGCGGGTGAGATCGGCGGCATGGGCTATGCTTTGACTCGCCAGAAATAGCGCTAGAAATGTTTTGATCGATAAGTTTGTCATTAAAACCTCCGCAATATTGTCATTGTTGATTCGGATAATCCGCTTGGCAGGACCGTATTGTCGTTGATAGTAACAGGGTCACAGACAGACTCAACGAGAAAAATGCTGCCGGGATTGTACTTGGATTTTTCTGGGGATTAAGCGGGACGCGGCCAAGGGAGGTTGTGGGTGGCCGCGCGGCCCCAGTTAAACGTAGCTTGCGGAATTGCTGTTACATTACAATGCCTTCGATGAGCCAGATATTTTCGATTTTTTCAGCGTTGCACCAATCACTCTAAAAGAAACATAACATGACAGAAACTTCGCTAGCCGCGCTTGTCGTTGATTTGGATGGCACGCTGACGCCCACCGACACCTTGGTCGAATCGGTATTACAGGTCTGTAAACGGCAGCCGCACGCTATATTCAAATTGCCGTTTTGGTTAGCGAAGGGGCGAGCGGCGTTTAAAGCGCGCGTGGCGCAAGCATCGGCCCTTGATGTCGAGAATTTGCCTTATCGAACCGATTTGCTGGACTATCTGCGCGCGGAAAAACGCAAAGGTAGACAGTTGGTGTTGGCTACCGCGGCGCATACCGATATTGCCGATGCGGTTGCCAAGCATTTGGATTTGTTCGATAAGGTGTTAGGCAGCGACGAAAGCCGAAATTTAAAAGGTGTCAACAAGCTGGAGGCCATCCGCCAGGCAGTGGGGCCGAATTTCATTTACGCCGGCGACAGCAAGGCCGATTTGCCGATTTGGCGAGCCGCGCAAGCCGCAATCCTGGTTAATACCTCAAAGCCGGTCGCGAAATTTGTGCGGGAACATACACCGATAGAACAGGAATTTACTGCCAACCTGAACCAAATCCGGTTGTGGTTGCGCGCGCTGCGGGTGCACCAATGGCTGAAAAATTTGTTGATATTCGTGCCGCTGCTAACGGCTTTTTCGTTTGATGATTTGGATAAGTTGGGTACCGTTGTACTGGGCTTCTTCGGGTTTTCCTTGGCCGCGTCCGCCACGTATATGGGTAACGATTTGTGGGACCTGGACAGCGACCGTAATCATCCGCGTAAGAAATTTAGGCCGTTTGCCAGCGCTGAATTGCCCATTCTGAAAGGTCTGGCAGCCGCTTGCGGGTTATTGCTGACCGGCCTGGTGTTAGCGCTCGCCGTGTCGCAGGCCTTTTTGGGTATGTTGCTGCTGTATTTATTCGTCACCACTACTTATACATGGCTATTGAAATCCTATGTATTGATCGATGTAATGGTGCTATCTCTGCTGTATACGCTCAGGATTATTGCCGGTTCCGTGGCCGCGTCGGTAGCGACCAGTTCCTGGCTGTTGGCTTTTTCGGTGTTTATCTTTTTCAGTCTGGCTTTAGTCAAGCGTTGTTCCGAACTGGTCGCTTTGCAACAAAAAGGCCGGGAAACCACACACGGCCGCGATTATCGGGCGGTGGATCTGGTAGTGCTTTGGCCCTTGGGTGTCAGTTCCGCGTTGTGCGCGGTGGTGGTGTTTGGTTTATTTATTACCTCGGCGGAGACTCAGATACGTTACCTAAATCCGCAGCTGTTATGGTTTGTGGCGATAGGCTTGATTTATTGGTTAGCACGCCTGTGGATTAAAACCGCTCGCGGGGAAATGCACGACGACCCGCTGGTGTTTGCGGTTCGCGACTTCGGTAGCCGGATCACAGTGCTCTTGATGCTGTTCGCCACATTAGCCGCTCATTTTTCACATTGGGAATAAGCCATGCAAATTCTACTGATCGCTATTTTTAGCATCGTCCTGTCTGTCGCCGCGCAGTTTATGCTGAAACTCGGCATGTCCAGTGTGGATGTCAAGCAGGCGATGGCCGGGCCGCTGACACCACGCCTGCCTTGGATCGTATTTACCAACAAATTTGTGTTTGCCGGGTTTACCTTATACGGTGTCGGCGCCATAGTTTGGTTGAAGGTTTTGGCATCCTGGGATGTCAGTAAAGCCTATCCCTTGGTAGGACTGGGTTTCGCATTAACTGTGCTGATCGGCATGCTGCTCGGCGAGACTGTCACTGCTTTCCGCGTCTTGGGCATTTTGCTGATTTGCGAGGGCGTTTGGCTGGTAGCCAATTCCTGACCCTATTACGAGATAACTAATAAGTATGACTTGGCAACTCAGAGCTCTTTTACATCAATTATGCATTCTGTCGGCGATATCGCTAGTGATGATGGTGCATATGCACTACCGGTCGCCGAGTTTTCCGTTTACGCCTGACAGCGCCAGCTATATCGAACAAGCCAGAAATTTTCTCAATTCAGGCAGCTTGCTGATTACTCCGTATGGCTTGGCGCCGGGAGATCAGGATCAGGTCGAGAATCGTTTGTTTCCCGTGGGTTTTGCTGTCGTTCTGGCGGCCGTTTCCAGTTTCGGTATCGATGCGAAAGATGCCGCGATAGGTTTGGCGCATTTTTCTGCCATTACATTGCCGTGGTTATTATTTTTTAGTTTTCGGCAGAGCCTTGGACCTCTTTATGCTTTGCTGCTGGCCGGATTAGCAGCATTATCACCCGGTGTGCTCAAGCATTCGCTGATGGGGCTGACCGATGTATTCGGTTTATGGTTAGCGGTGGCTGTTATTGGGTTGACGCTTAACTCGCGGTCCATCGTCGGCTTTATCTTCGCTGGTTTGCTTGCCGGTATGGCTTACGCAATCAGAAATGCGCATTTAGCGCTGCTGGCTAGCGTTATTTGTTATTTTTGCTACTGCTGGTTAAGCAGTGCCGCTGGGGAACGGCGCGTTGTTTTGCTGCGCGCTATTGCGGCGATGTTTGGCATGGCCGTGGTCGTAGCGCCGCTGCTGCTCAGAAATATAGTGATGTTTGGGTCGCTGAATCCCTATGTGATGGGGCCAAGCACGATAGGTTTTGTCGAGAATTTACGCACCTATATCGAGGCTTTGCTAAAGGATGCAACGGCTTGTAGCGAATGTGCCCGGTATGTGGCTTGGTCGCTGCCTGGTTTACTGGGATTCGGGGTTTTGATTGTTGCCTCTGCCTACGCGGCTTATAAATACCGTTGCTCCAATCTACCGACTTTCGGTAAAAAAACCTTGGCTATTTCAACTATTTATCTGGTCATGGGGTCCTGTGTGGTCGTTGCTGCCCGTACCCGCTATCAATGGGGCGAGGTGATTAATCTTCGCCACACCCTGCAATATTCGCCTTTTTTATGGGCTGGAATGTTTGCGCTGTTGGCTGATCATGGCAGGCAGCCCGCTATTATTGCCTGGAAGCAGGCCAAATTGGCGATTTCTGTTTGCTTGGTGTTTTTCCATGCTAGCTATGCGGTCAATTCGGAGAGTTTCCGCAACAGCGATAACGACTACCCGAAATTGGCGCAGGCATTTTCAATTGGAAAAGCCTATTTGTGCGGCAATCAGGCAGATACTTACTTGGTATCGAACTGGGCGCATGTGTTTCGGATAGAGTGCGGCGCACGAGTCCGCCAGATTGAAGCCATTGCCGCAGGGACAAAGGGTGGTGAAATGCGAGCGTTCATGTCCGCAGGTGATGGGTATATGTCAGTGCTCGAAGCTGTCAGTGACATAAAACAGCAAGCCGGCAGCAGACCAATTCGCGTCGGTTTATTTCCGGGCCGATTCGGTGTGGAATCTGAAAATTTGCCTTTGTCAGCCGTTGATGAACGGCAAATAGTGGCAAATGGCTGGCATATTATTAAAAACGATCAACAGGGCCTGATTCTGGAATATCCAAAAGTCGGCTCAGAGCAAATGAATTTGCAATGACTCGTTATCGCAAAAATGTGTTTAAGACCGCGCTGGATTTTGACAACAAGCAGTTGAATCTGTGTGTGGCCAAAATTAACGCGCAACAGGCCTTGCTGACCATTGTCAGGACGGCGTTACCGGCTGAGATTGCTCCGCATGCTCAACATTGCGTGGCGTCAGGTGCGCAGATACTGTTGTACTGCGATTCGGCCAGCTGGGCATCGCAAATTCGGTTTTTCAATCGAGCGATTTTAGACAAATTGCATGATGCGGGGCATCCCTATATTGTCCGCTTGCAAGTACGGATTGTCCCGCCGACAGGCGAGCCGATTCGGCCAAAACGCACACCGCGCTTGCCGTCAGCGGAAAATGTCGGTTTGATCGCACAGCAGATTAAGCAGGCGGATGAACAGGATGTTTTGGCGGCGGCTTTGGCGCGTTTGGGTGCTACGTTGGCGAAACGCTTGCGGGAAGATTAGTAGGTTTTGGCAGGATTGTGGCCGATCAAGTTGACCGGCCACGGCACAGCTTAATGTCTGTGTGATGCGGGATTATCCTGTCGCGCGTGCTGATGTTTGCGCGGAATGCATAAAGGAAATCGGTGCGTCCTCGGCATTTTCGAAAGTCACCATTTCCCAGGCGTCTTTGTCGTTCATCAGGCTCAGCAGCAACTTGTTGTTCAGCGCGTGGCCGGATTTAAAACCCTGGTATTCGCCAATCAGGCTGTAACCCAACAAATACAAGTCGCCGATGGCGTCGAGAATTTTGTGTTTCACGAATTCGTCGGCATAACGCAGACCGTCTTCGTTCAACACTTTATCGTCGTCCACCACGATGGCGTTATCCAGACTGCCGCCCAGCGCCAGATTGTTCTCGCGTAAAAACTCGATGTCCTTCATAAAGCCGAAAGTACGGGCTCGGCTGACTTCTTTAACGAAGGTCGTCGAAGAGAAATCCATCACCGCTGTTTTCAAATGCTCGGAAAACGCCGGATGTTCGAAATCGATGGTAAAGGTCACTTTAAAACCCTCGAAGGGTTCGAACGCGGCCCACTTGTCGCCGTCTTCCACGCGGATTGCGCGCTTGATACGGATATATTGTTTGGGGACGTCCTGTTCGACCACGCCGGCCGATTGCAACAGAAACACAAACGGACCGGCGCTGCCGTCCATGATAGGCACTTCGGCGGCGCTGACATCGACAATCGCATTGTCTATGCCCAAACCGGCCAAAGCTGACAGCAAATGTTCGACGGTGGACACCTTAACGCCGTCGCGGACCAAAGTCGTGGACAGCTTGGTTTCGCCGACATTTTCAGGGCGCGCGGCTATCATCACCGGGGTTTCCAAATCCACGCGGCGAAAACGGATGCCGGTATCGGGCTCGGAGGGGTGCAAGGTCAGATACACTTTATCGCCGGTATGCAAACCAACGCCGGTGGCTCTGATGGTGTTTTTTAAAGTACGCTGTTTAATCATGAAATGCCGACAAATAGGTAAAACAAAGCCGGGGAGTCTATCACAGATTATGCGATAGCTCCCCCCGAACTTGGTTGTGCAGCCTCATAAGGACTCGTCGCAAGCGGACCTTAGTCTGCTTGACGTCTCAAGAAAGCCGGTACATCCAAGTAATCCAAATCGACGTCGTTTCTAGGTTGCGCGCCGAAGCGGGATTCCCGAGTCGATTCCTGTTTTTGCTGGCGGACGATGGTCGGTTTGTCCAATTGATCGTAATTGATCTCGCCGGCCGCGACTTTTTTCACCAGACTGATAGGCGAAGCCGCTTGCTTGGCTTTTTCACCCATACCGGTGGCGACGACGGTGACTTTAATTTCCTGCCCCATCGCTGGATTAACTGCCATACCGATTTTCATGTCGGCGTCTTCGGAAGCGAAGGCGTGCATGATGCTGCCGATTTCGTCGAACTCGTTCAAGCCCAAGTCGCCGTTGGAGGTGACGTTCACCAAAATGCCGCGCGCGCCTTGCAGATTGTTGTCATCCAACAATGGGCAGGCAATGGCTTTTTCCGCCGCTAAACGGGCGCGATTTTCGCCGCTGGCGACGCCGGTGCCCATGATGGCGCTGCCCATATTGGACATCACAGTCTTGACGTCGGCAAAGTCGACGTTCATCAGGCCGGGGTGAGTGATTAGCTCGGTAATGCCTTGTACCGCGTCGCGCAACACGTCGTTAGCGGCGCGGAAGGCTTCTACCAGCGATTTATTGTTGCCCAAAGTCGGCAGCAGTTTTTGGTTAGGAATGATGATCAAGGAATCGACCAGTTTTTCCAGTTCGCGTAAACCGGCATCGGCCACGCCTTTTTTCTTGGAACCTTCAAAATCAAAAGGTTTGGATACGACAGCGACTGTCAACACGCCCAGTTCTTTCGCCACTTCGGCAAATACCGCGATGGCACCGGTACCGGTACCGCCGCCCATACCAGCGGTCAGAAACACCATGTCGGCGCCGGCAATGACTTCGCGGATGCGGTCGCGATTTTCTTCAGCCGCCGCTCTACCGACTTCAGGGCGAGTGCCCGCTCCCAGGCCTTTGGTGAGTTCAACACCCAATTGCACGATGGACTCTACATTCATTTCCCGCAGGGCTTGGGCATCGGTGTTGGCGCAGATAAACTGCACGCCGTCGATACCGTCTTCCACCATGTGGTTAACCGCGTTGCCGCCACCGCCACCCACGCCGATGACTTTGATAACCGCGGTGCCGCTACTATCCAATAATTCATATTTCATTTTCACACCCTCCAGACAAAAAATTAAAAATTTCCTTGAAACCAGCTTTTGATTTTTGACAACAGATCCGCGCCATCATCGTTCATGCCTAACGCCCGGCCGTGATGATCCTTGCCGTACAGCAACAAACCCACCGCGGTCGAATAAATCGGGTTTTCCGCTACATCGGTCAATCCGGATACATGCAGCGGTACCCCCATGCGAACCGGCATATGGAAGATTTCCTCCGCCAATTCGACCAATCCCCTCACTTGCGAACTGCCACCGGTAATCACCATGCCGGCGGCAATTAAATCTTCATAACCACTTCTTCTTAACTCTGCTTGCACCAACAACATCAATTCTTCATAACGCGGCTCGACGATTTCCGCCAGATTCTGCGCGGAAATTTTGCGCGGCTCGCGGTCGCCGATGCTGGGCACCGCGATGGTTTGTTGCGGATCGGCCAATTGCGTCAACGCGCAAGCGTATTGGCGTTTGATCTCCTCCGCGTTTTTGGTCGGTGTGCGCAGCGCCACGGCGATGTCGTTGGTCACCTGATCGCCGGCGATGGGAATCACCGCCGTGTGCTTGATCGCGCCTTCCGAGAAAATCGCAATATCGGTCGTGCCGCCGCCGATGTCGATCAGGCAGACGCCCAGATCTTTTTCATCGTCAGTCAATACCGCCGCGCAGGAGGCCAGTTGCTCCAACACGATGTCGTCCACATCCAGCCCGCATTTACGGATACATTTGACGATGTTCTGTTCGGCACTGACGCTGCTGGTGACCATGTGCACCTTGGCTTCCAAACGAATGCCGGACATGCCGATGGGCTCCTTGATGCCTTCCTGCTGGTCGATCACAAACTCCTGCGGCAGGATGTGCAGGATTTTCTGATCGGCCGGAATCGCCACTGCCCGCGCCGAATCGATCACTCTATCGATGTCGTGCTGGGTCACTTCCTTTTCCTTGATGGCGACGATGCCGTGCGAATTCAGGCTTTTGATATGGCTGCCGGCAATCCCGGCAAATACCGATTTGATCTGGCAGCCCGCCATCAATTCGGCTTCTTCTATCGCCCGCTGGATGGAGTGCACGGTCGATTCCAGATTGACCACGATGCCTTTTTTCAAGCCCTTGGACGGTGCGGTGCCGATGCCAATCACTTCGATTTCGTCGCCACCGCGGTATTCACCAACGATAGCAGCCACTTTCGACGTGCCTATATCCAGCCCCACTAATAAATTTCGATCTGTCTTTTTGGCCATTGTTTATGCTCAGTAAGCGTTTAAATCAGGTTTTTATTTTTTTCCACGATTGCTTTCCAATCGATGTTGGTGACTTCCGGTTTCCAGGTCACTGCAAAGCCGTTCGGGTACCGGGTATCCACGCTGGCTATTTGCGCCAGCTGTTCCTCGCCCAATAAATCCATGGTTTTTAAAAAGCGTTGCATATTTTCCAGCGGTGCTTTTCTACCCAATTGCATTTCCATGCCGCTGGCTAACTTAATCCGCCAGGCTCGCCGTTCGTTGACATGAAATTCCGCGAGCTGCATCGATTTATCCTTCAGCACGATGTAGACGCCTTTCATGATCTCCAGCAGCTTCTTTTCCTGGCCGTCCGGGCCGGTAATCAGCGGCAAATTTTTAAATTCGTCGATATTGTCCGGCACCAATAAATCGCCTTGTTTGTTCAGCAGCGCCGATTTGCCCCAGCGTACCACCGGCTTTTGCTCGGTGATTTTGATATGCACCGCATCCGGCCACACCCGCTTCACATCGACCTTATCCACCAATGGCAGCGCTTTGATCGCTTGATGAATCGCGTTCATGTCGGCCTGGTAATAGCCCTGTTTCATTTGCGGCGCCAATACTTCTTTCAGCCTATCCTTGCTGGTGTATTGGAACGCGCCTTCAATCTTGACGTAGCGGATCGGCTTGCTGCTCAGTGCGCTGACACCGAATTGCTGCCAAGTCCACCAGCCGCCGCCGATCAACAGCGCGGTCATTAAAATCACACTAAACCGGCTCACCTGTACCCGCCATGCTGGTTTCCAAAATCCGCCAGACCAATTCCTCGAAACTGATGCCCACCGCTTTTGCAGCCATCGGCACCAAACTGTGGTCGGTCATGCCGGGTACGGTATTCACTTCGATCAGTTGCGATTGGCCATTGCTGTCGATAAACACATCCACCCGCGCCCAGCCTTTTACGTTCAAGGCCTGGCAGGCTTGTACCGCCAAGGCTTGCAATTGTTGTTCGCGCTCCGCGCTCAAGCCGCAGGGGCAATGGTATTTCGTGGTATTGGCCCGGTACTTGGCGTCGAAATCGTAAAAGGTATTCGGCGTTTCCAAACGGATGGCTGGCAGCGCTTCACCGTCCAGCACACCGACGGTGTATTCCTGGCCCTGTACCCATTGCTCGGCATACACGTCGCAACGAAATTGGCTGGCGAGCTCCAAAGCGGCCGCCAGTTCATCGCGGTTAGTGGCTTTGCTCATGCCGATGCTGGAGCCTTCCTGCGCAGGTTTGACGATCACCGGAAAACCCAGTTTGGCGATGCAGGCTTCAATATCGGTTTCGCTTTTCAGTACAAACCATAGCGGCGTACTCAAGCCTAAACCTTGCCAGCACAACTTGGTACGCAATTTATCCATGCTCAATGCCGAAGCCATCACCCCGGAACCGGTATACGGCAAGTCCAAAACTTGCAAAACCGCTTGCAGTACGCCGTCTTCGCCGCCGCGGCCGTGGATCACGTTGAATACTCTGTCGACTTTGAGATTGGTTAAAGCCTCAATCGGGCTGCCGGTCACGTCTATCGCTACCGCGTCGATGCCTTGCGCTTTCAAGGCTTGATATACCGCGTTGCCGCTGTTCAAGGATATTTCGCGTTCGGCAGCGGAGCCGCCCAACAGCACGGCGACTTTGCCGAAATCGGCGGCATTTTTGATGCGTAATGGCTTCATGCTTTTTCACCTACCCGGCAGACTTCAGTTTGCAGACTGATGCCGAATTGCGTTCGTACTTGGGTTTGAATATGTTCGATCAAGGCTTCTATATCTTCCGAGCTGGCGTTGCCGCGATTTTCGATAAAATTGGCGTGTTTTTCCGACACCACCGCGCCGCCGATAGCAAAGCCTTTCAGGCCGCAGGCTTCGATCAAGCGCGCCGCGTAATCGCCGGGCGGATTCTTGAATACCGAGCCGCAAGTCGGCTTATTGGTCGGTTGCGAGGCGTTACGTTTTTCCAACAGCGCTTTGATGTGTTGTTGGCTGGCTTCGCTGTTGCCTTTGCTCAATTTCAACTGGGCTGACAAAAACCATTCGTCAGCCAGACCTTTGACTGAACGGTAGGCCACTTCAAATTCGTGATGGTCGCGCAGAATGACTTCACCGCGCGGGTTGATCATTTCAACCCGTTCCACAATGCTCCAGGTCTCGCCGCCAAACGCGCCGGCATTCATTTTCAGTGCGCCGCCCATCGTGCCGGGGATGCCGGCTAAAAACTCGGCGCCGGTCAAGCCTAAGTCCGCGCAAAAGCGGGCGACATGGGCGCAAGGTACGCCGGCTTCCACGTAAACCCGTTCGGAGTCGGCGAGATACATTTCCTTCAGTCGGCCGCGGGTGTTGATCACAGTGCCGCGAATGCCGCCGTCGCGCACCAATAAATTGCTACCCAAACCCATCCAGTACAGCGGTTCGCCGGCCGGCAGGCTGGCGATAAATTCGATCAGATCGGCCTTGTTTTCCGGGATGTACAGGTGCTGGGCCGGACCGCCGACCCGCCAGCTGGTGTATTTCGCCAGTGGCTCGTTATTTAATAAAGTGCCTCTAGCCACCATCACTTTAGGGCCTCGGCCAATTGTTGCGGCAATTCGGCAGCGATCTGGCCGACGTTGCCGGCGCCCATGGTCAATACCACGTCGTCTTTTTCGACGATGCCGGCCAGGATGGTCGCCAAGTCTTCACGGTTTTGCACGAATACCGGGTCAACCTGGCCGCGCACCCTGATCGAGCGGCTCAAGGCTTTGCCATCAGCACCGGTAATCGGCGCTTCGCCGGCCGAATACACGTCCAGCAAAATCAGTACATCGACGCTGGACAATACTTCGACGAAATCTTCGAATAAGTCGCGGGTGCGGGTGTAGCGGTGCGGTTGAAACACGACGACTTTACGGCGGCTCGGCCAGGCTTGGCGCAAGGCTTCCAGCGTGGCGGCCAATTCGCGCGGATGGTGGCCATAATCGTCAACCAAGGTCAGCTTGCCGCCTTGGAAATCCACGTCGCCGTTGATTTGAAAACGCCTGCCCACACCTTTGAATTCCGCCAGACTCTTTACAATAGCCGCATCGTCCACACCCAGGGCGGTGGCGATAGTCGTCGCAGCTAAGGCGTTCAGCATGTTGTGCCAGCCGGGCAGGTTCAGCGTGACTTGCAAGGGCGGTAAATCACCCCAGCGCAACACCGTGAAATGAGTGCGTAAGCCGTCCTGGCGAATATCCACAGCGCGTACGTCGGCGTAACTACTGACGCCGTAGGTCTTCACCGGCTTGGATACATTAGGCAGCACGTCGCAGACGCCCGGATCGTCTATGCACATCACCGCCAAACCGTAGAACGGCAATTGATGCAGGAATTTCAGGAAAGTGTCCTTGAGTTTGCTGTAGCTGCCGCCATAGGTCTCCATATGGTCTTGGTCGATGTTGGTGACAATCGCCATCATTGGCTGCAGGAACAAGAACGACGCATCGCTTTCGTCGGCCTCAGCCACCAAATATTTACCCAAACCCAGTTTGGCGTTGGCGCCGGCGCTATTCAAACGGCCGCCGATCACAAAAGTGGGGTCCAGGCCGCCTTCGGCCAGCATCATCGTGGTCAGGCTGGTTGTGGTGGTTTTACCGTGGGTACCGGCTACAGCGATGCCGAAGCGAAAACGCATCAGTTCCGCCAGCATTTCCGCGCGCGGAATCACCGGGATACGGTTCTCATAGGCGGTGACGATTTCCGGGTTGGTTCTATCGACAGCGGTGGAGGTGACGACCACATCGACATCAGTCACATTGTCGGCGTGATGGCCAAAATAAACCTTGACGCCCATCGCTTGCAGGCGATCGGTAACCGCCGAGCCTTTAATATCCGAGCCGGACACGCTATAGCCCAAGTTGGATAGCACTTCGGCGATGCCGCTCATGCCGGTGCCGCCGATGCCGACAAAATGGATTTTGTCGATGTCGCCCAGCGCTTGGTTGTCGATGTGGGGGCGGTTCATACGGCAGCCTCCGCAACGCAAATATCGGCCACGGTCTGAGTGGCGGCGAGTCTGGCCTTGGCTTTGGCGGCCCGGCTCATGGATGTCAATGATGTCATGGCTTGTTCTAGGGTTTTACGCAGATTGTCCGCGTTTAATTCGGGTTGCGGCAGCAAGATGGCTGCACCGGCTTCGCTTAAATATTTGGCATTGGCGGTTTGATGATCGTCGATGGCGTGCAGCAAGGGCACAAAAATCGCCGGTAAACCGCAGGCCGCTACTTCGCTGACTGTCATCGCGCCGGCTCTGCAGATGATCAAATCGGCCCATTGGTAAGCACCGGCCATATCCTCGATAAAGGCCAGGGCTTCGGCGTTCAGACCCAGCTTGCGGTAGCGCTCGGCCACTTCAGCTTGCATGGCGCTGCCGGTCTGGTGCTTTACGTCAAGATTGCTCAATCCGGCCAATGCCTCGGGCACAGTTTCGTTTAGGACTTTTGCGCCCTGGCTACCACCCAGGATCAAAACCCTTAAATTGCGTCCGGCTTGCGGGTGCCATTCGGATTTTTCCGGCAGATTAATGAACGCATCTCTTAACGGGTTGCCGGTGCAGATCGCTTGTACCGACTTGGCGAAGCTGTCCGGAAATGCTTCCAATACTTTGCGGGCAGCGAGCTTTACCAACAAGCGGTTGGTGGTGCCGGGTACCCGGTTTTGCTCGTGTATTACCAACGGGATACCCAGCCATTTCGCCATCAGGCCGCCCGGACCAGCCACAAAGCCGCCCATGCCCAATACCACATTCGGTTGACGCTGTTTCAGTATGTGCCTGGCCTGCAGACAGGCTTGAATCAATTTAAAACCTGCGCCGAGTTTGGACAGTAGTCCCTTGCCGCGCATACCCGCTACTGCCAGCCAGTCGATGTCGATGTTGTTGGCGGGCACCACCCGGCTTTCCAGGCCTTTCTCGGTACCCAGCCAGCTGACTTGCCAGCCACGCTCGCGCATTTCCTGGGCGACCGCCAGTGCTGGAAACACGTGTCCGCCGGTGCCGCCTGCCATGATGACGATGCGGCCGCTCATGCGTGTTTCCCCTTCACATTGCTTTTATTGTTTTCGGTCACTTCGTAGTGAATCCGAAACAATACCGCCATCGCGCCGCACATCACGATCATACTGCCGCCACCGTAGCTCATCAGTGGCAAGGTCAAACCTTTGGTGGGCAGCATGCCCATGTTGACGCCCATATTCACGAAGGATTGGAAGCCAAACCAGATACCCAAGCCATAAGCCGCCAAGGCAGAAAATTTCAGACCGGCTTGCTCGGCTTGCTCGCCAATCGCAAAGGCGCGCACGACCAGGGCGGCGAATAGGCCGATGATCAGCAGCACGCCGAGCAGGCCGAGTTCTTCACCCAATACGGAGAACAAAAAGTCGGTATGCGCTTCCGGCAGGTAAAACAGTTTTTGCAGACCGTTGCCCAAGCCAACGCCGAAAAATTCGCCGCGACCGAAAGAAATCAAAGCCTGGGTGAGCTGAAAGCCGGTATCTCTGGCATCGGCCCACGGATCCATGAAGCTGGTGACCCGCGCCAGTCGATAGGGCGATTCAATGACCAAGATCACCGCTAAACTGGCGACCAAACCCAATAATATAATGAATTGAGAAATTCGGGCGCCGCCCAGAAACATCATGCCCATGGCAATGATCAGAATCACCACCGCCGAGCCGAAGTCGGGCTCGAGCAATAACAGTACGCAAGCTACCGAAAACAGCATCAACGGCTTGACCAAGCCGAACGCGGAGCGGCGGACGTGGTCGGCATGACGGGTGACGTAACCGGCCATATAAATCACCGAGATGAATTTCACGACTTCCGATACCTGGATCCGTAAGCCCAGAATCGATAGCCAGCGGATACTGCCGTTAACCCTGATGCCGACGCCGGGAATCAATACCACCAGCAGCAAGGCCAGGCCGGCGATGAACAGGGTTTGGCCCATTCTTTCCCAGCTTTGCATCGGGATGTTCAAAATGATCGCGGAAAAGCCCAAGCCAAAAGCAATATGAATGAGTTGCTTGAAGGGATAGTGCGAAATGTCGTCGGCCATTTTGACGCCCAGATGCAAAGAGGACGACGTGACCAGCATAAAACCGATGCCCAGCAGGCTGAAGCACGCCAACATCAACACCGGGTCGACGTGCAGGCGGTTTTGCGCGCGGGGCTTGGGCGTCGGTTTCAACATAAGGGCAGACTCATCACGGCTTCCGCGAACTTATTGCCGCGGTCAACATAGCTGCGGTATTGATCCAGGCTGGCGCAGGCCGGTGACAGCAGCACGCTGTCGCCTTCGCTGGCCAAACTGGCGGCGATGGTGACCGCTTCTTTCATGTTGCCGGCGAAATGGACAGGCACACAGTTATTCAAAGCCTGCGCAATCAATGGCGCATCTTTGCCTATCAGGACCACGGCCTTGGTTTTTTCGGTGACGGCAGGCACTAGTTCAGTCATGTCTGCGCCTTTAGTTTCGCCGCCGGCAATTAAAACAACTTTATGCTCGTAGCCGTTTAGCGCGGCGATACACGCACCGATGTTGGTGGCTTTGGAATCGTTAACCCAATTGATGCCGCCTTTTTCCGCGACTTTTTGCATGCGGTGCGGAAGACCTTTGAATTTTCTGAGCGCATCGCACATTTTGGTGATGCTTAGACCGGCAGCCGTGCCCAGGGCCAGCGCCGCCAACGCATTGGCGATGTTGTGGCTACCTTCCAGGCGCAATTTACTGGCTGCCATCAAGGCTTGTTCGCCTTGCATTAAAGTATCGATTTCGCCGCGACGCAGATAAAAATCGGCTTGAGTTTGGGTGGAAAAAGTCAATGTTTGCCGGGCGGGATCGCGCATGTCCATGACCATCGGGTCGTCGGCATTCAAGATCATCACGCCGTCACCCCGAAACACCCGCTGCTTTTCCGCCGCATAACCGGCCATGCCGTCATGGCGATCCAGATGGTCCGGACTGACGTTTAATACCGTGGCGACTTTGGCGTTTAAAGCGGTGGTGCGCTCCAATTGGAAGCTAGACAGTTCCAATACGTAAAGTTCGGCGTCTTGTTGCAGCAAATCCAGCGCCGGTGTGCCGAGGTTGCCGCCGATGGCGGTTTTGACGCCAGCGGCGTTAGCCATTTCGCCCAGCATGGTGGTAACCGTGCTTTTACCGTTGGAGCCGGTGATGGCGATAACCGGTTTATCAGTGGCGCAAGCGAATAAGTCGATGTCGCTGAGTACGGTAACGCCCGCCTGTACGGCTTTTTGGATGGCCGCTTCGTGTAAAGACACGCCAGGGCTGACCAGCAAGTGAGTGGCGACATCCAGCGCGGATTGGTCGAAACCGCCGGAAAACACCGGTACGTCCGGCATTTGTTCGCGCAAATTATCGATCAGCGGCGGATTTTTCCGGCTGTCGATTACGGCGAATTTAATCGGGGTCTTTTGCAAAAATTGAGCAGCCGAATAGCCGGTAGCGCCTAGACCGACGATCAATAGGCGAGCGTTATCCGGATTTAAGTTGAAATGGGTTTCCAGATTGCTGAGTAGGGCGGTGGTGTTCATGCTTATCTCAGTTTCAAAGTGGCCAGACCGATCAACACCAAGATGACCGAGATAATCCAGAAACGCACGATGATGCGCGGCTCCGGCCAGCCTTTCAATTCGTAATGATGGTGAATCGGCGCCATCAGAAACACCCGCTTTTTACGGGTTTTGAAGGAGGCAACCTGGATAATCACCGAGATGGTTTCCATCACGAAAATACCGCCCATAATCACCAGCACGATTTCTTGTCTAACCAATACCGCGACGATGCCCAGCGCAGCACCCAGGGCCAGTGCGCCGACGTCGCCCATGAACACCATGGCAGGATAAGTGTTGAACCACAAAAAGCCCAAGCCGGAACCGACCAGGGCCGCGCAGAACACCACCAGCTCGCCGGCTTTGGGGATGTGCGGAATAGCCAGGTATTGCGAGAAATTCACGTGGCCGGACAAATAAGCAAAAATCGCCAAGGCGGCGGCGATCATCACGGTCGGCATGATGGCCAGGCCATCCAGGCCGTCAGTCAAGTTGACGGCATTGCTGGAGCCGACGATGACGAAATAGGTCAGTACGACGTAGCCCCAGCCGATGTCCACGGTGACGTTTTTGAAAAACGGCACGATGAATTGGGTTTCCGCCGCTACTTGAGCGGTGTTGTACAAATACAAGGCGGCGCTCAGTGCCACCAGCGATTGCCAGAAATATTTGGCGCGGGCGGATAGGCCGTCGCTATTGCCGAGCAGGACTTTTTTATAGTCGTCGATAAAGCCGATTACGCCGTGGGCCAGTGTCACCAGCAACACCACCCAGACATAACGATTGCTCAAATCCGCGCAGAGCAGGGTGCTGATCGCTACGGCGAACAAAATCATCGCACCGCCCATGGTTGGTGTGCCGGACTTGGAGAAATGGCTTTGCGGGCCGTCGTCGCGCACGCTTTGGCCGATTTTTTTGCGAGTCAATTTTTCGATCATGGCCGGGCCGACCATCAGGGAAATAATGAGCGCGGTCAGCACGCCTAAGATGGCGCGAAAGGTCAGGTAATGTAGCACCCTGAAGCCGCTGTCGATATTGCTTAAATAATCCGCGAGTAAAAGTAACATTAGGCTGCTCTGAAATTGTTGACCATCGCCGCCACCACGTTTTCCATTTTTTGGGCGCGCGAGCCTTTAACCAATAGGGTTTCCTTACCTGTGACGGCTGTTGTCAGTGTGTCTATTAATTGTTCCTGATCGTCGAAAAACTGGCCGCCGTCGCCAAAGGCTTCAACGGCATGTTTTGCCAATGCGCCGGTCGCGAACAAACGCTTCACTGATTTTGCTTTGATTAATTCGCCCATTTCCTGGTGTATCGCCGGGCTGTCCGGGCCGAGTTCGCCGAAAGCGCCCAATGCTACCCACGCTTCGCTGCCGCAATCGCTCAGTACGTCCAGCGCGGCTTTCAAGGAGTTGGGGTTGGCGTTGTAGGTGTCGTCGATGACGATGTTGCCCTTGCGGCCTAATAAAGGTTGCATGCGGCCGGTGACCGGTTGGAGTTGTTCCAGGCCTTGTTTAATGTCTGACAGGCTGATACCGAATTGCAACGCTACTGCCGCTGCGGCCAAAGCGTTTTTCACATTGTGAGCGCCGGCCAGATGCAAGCGGATTGGTAAGGTGTCGGTCGCCGTTTTTAATTCGAAATAGGTGTTAAAGCCTTGTGCGTCCAAAGCTGTGGCAATATTTAACGCCGTGACGTCGGCTGCGGGGTGCAAGCCGAAGGATACGCTGCGATGGTTGCCGGCCATGGTCAGCAAGAAATCGTAAAAAGCGTCATCGCGATTTAATACCGCCACGCCGCCCTCACCGAGGCTTTTGACGATTTCGCTTTTGGTTTTAGCCACGCCTTCGATGCTGCCGAAACCTTCGATATGGGCGGCGCCAATATTGGTGATGACGCTGACATCGGCTTGCGCGTAGCGGCTGGTATAGGCAATTTCACCGGGATGATTGGCGCCCATTTCAATGACTGCGTAGCGATGAGAGTCATCCAGTTTGAGCAGTGTCAGCGGCACGCCGATGTCGTTGTTCAGATTGCCTTGGGTCGATAGGGTGTGGCCTTGGGTGGCGAAAATCGCCGCAATCATTTCCTTGACGGTGGTTTTGCCGTTGCTGCCGGTGACGCCGGCTACTTTGACCGACAAGGTTTTGCGCCAGTATCCAGCCAATTCCGCCAACGCCAAATGCGTATCGGCGACGATGATTTGCGGTAAAGCGGATGGCGCGGCTCGCTCGAGTAACAGCGCTGCCGCACCGGCTTGCTCGGCTTTATCGATAAAGCTGTGGCCGTCGAAGTTTTTGCCTTTTATTGCGATGTACAGCGCGCTGGCTTGTAAGGTGCGGGTATCGATGCCGGTGGCGCGAATTTCTTTGTCTTCCCCGATTAGCTTGCCGTTGACGGCTTGGGCTATTTCGCTGAGTTGCAGCTTCATGGTTTGCTCCACGCCGCCAGTGCTTGCTTGACGACAGCGCTATCGCTGAACGGCTGCTTTACGCCGCCGATTTCTTGGTAGTCCTCGTGGCCCTTGCCGGCTATCACCACGCAATCGTCTGGGTCTGCTTGTCGTATCACTGTGTTTATGGCCGTGGTTCTATCGTTAATGACCGTTATTTTTTGGCTTTGGCAGCCGCTCAAAATGTCTTTAATAATCGCTGCCGATGCTTCGCTGCGCGGATTGTCGTCGGTGACGATGACTTGATCCGCCCAGGTTTCGGCAATTTTGCCCATCTGCGGACGCTTGCCCTTGTCCCGGTCGCCGCCGCAGCCGAATACGACTCTCAGTCGGTTCGCGCCTTTGGCGGCTTTCAGCACTTTCTCCAGCGCGTCCGGGCTATGCGCATAATCCACAAATATCGTGGGTTTGCCGTTGCCGCCGAATTTTTCCATGCGGCCGGCAATGGCGTTTAATTTGGCCAGTTGCGCGACGGCGGCGTCGAATTCGCTGCCGGTCGCCAGCAGCACACAAAGCACGGCCAGCACGTTATCCAGGTTAAAGCCGCCAACCAGCGTTGTCGTTGCCCGGCGTCTTTGCTCGCGCCATATCACATCGAATTCGATGCCGGCGGCGCTATGTTTTACTTGCTCGGCACTTACGGCTTCCTTAGCAGTTCCGCGTTGGCCGGTCGCGCTATAGGTCCAGCTTTGCACGGCGTCCGGCAGGCTTTGCAATACCTCGGCGCTGCTGGCGTCGTCCAGGTTGACCACGGCAAACTGCAGGCCCGGTGTTTTAAATAACGTCAGTTTGGCTTGCAGGTATTCCGCCATACTGCCGTGATAATCCAAGTGGTCCCTGCTCAAATTGGTAAAAACCGCGCCTTTAAAGCTAACCCCGTTAACCCGGCCTTGGTGTAAGCCGTGCGAGGACACTTCCATGGCCGCGTTACGCTTATCCTGCTTTACAAATTCGTTCAGCATCCGCTGCACGGCCAATGCATCCGGCGTGGTGTTGGCGGTCGGCTGCAAATTGCCGACATCGCCCCAACCCAGTGTGCCTATCACGCCGCAAGCCGGCAAAGCCTGTGCAATTAATTGGCTGCAGGTGGTCTTGCCATTGGTGCCTGTTACACCGATTACATTCAATAGTTGCGACGGGTTGCCGTAAAATCTTGCGGCGATCTCTCCCAGTTTTTGCGCTAAATCGGTTATTGCCCTGCTTGGCACTGTTACTTTGCTGACGATCTGCGTCTCCGCGCCGCTTGGGTCGTAAATCACCGCGACCGCGCCGTTCGCAACAGCTTGTTCCGCATGCGCAATACCATGCTGGACGGCACCGTTCAACGCAATGAATGCGTCGCCAGCTTGGATGTTTCGGCTGTCCAAACACAATCCGCTGATTGCCAAATCCGGCGGATTTACGGTCATTCCGTGTAGCAATTGGGCTAGCTTCATTGTTTGCTCAACAATAAATGCATGTTGTCCATGCCGTCCGGCTCAACGCCGTATACTCGTAATGCGCCCGCCATCACTTTCGAGAAAGCCGGTGCCGCCACCAGGCCGCCGTAATATTGGCCGGTGGTAGGTTCGTCCACCACAATCGCGATAATGAAACGCGGATTGCTGGCCGGCGCCATGCCCACAAATACCGATAAATATTTGTCTTCGCTGTAACCGCCGGCTGCGGCTTTTTTCACGGTGCCGGTTTTACCTGCTACCCGGTAACCTTCGACTCTGGCTTGGTATGCCGTACCTTCTTTGCTGATCACGTGCTCCAGCATTTCCCTGACCTTTCTGGCGGTTTCGGGTTTGAAAATCCGTTGGGCATCGGGATCTTCATCGCGCTTGAGTAAAGTCACGGAATGAATGATGCCGTCGTCCGCCAAAGCGGTATACGCTCTGGCCAATTGTAAAATCGAGGTGGAAACCCCGTAACCGAACGATAAAATCGCCTGGTCGAATTCGTGCCAGCCCTGATAATCCAGCAAAGAGCCGCTGGCTTCTCCCGGAAAGCCAACACCGGCGGAGGTTCCGAACCCCAGCCTGCTGTATACGCCCCAAAAATACTCCGGCGGCATGCTCATCGCGATTTGCGTGACCGCGATATTGCTGGATTTTTGCAGTACGTGGGTCAAATCCATTGTGCCGTAGTTATGCACGTCCTTAACGACGTTGCGACCCAAGTGATAGACACCATGGGTTTCTATCAACACGTTGGGTTTGATATAGCCACCATCCAGTGCCGCCGCTACCACGAAGGGCTTGACCGTCGAGCCGGGTTCGAAGCTATCCACCATAGCCCGATTCCGATAGCGGTTACTGCTCAATTCCTTACGGTTGTTGGGATTGAAAGCCGGTTGGCTGACCGTCGCCAATACATCACCGTTCTTGGCATCCAGTACCACCAAGGATGCCGAATGTGCTTTGTTCTGGATCATTGCATTCTGCAATTCCCGATAAGCCAGGTATTGCAGGCGTTCATCGATAGTCAACACCAGGTCGCGGCCCGGGATGGCTTCCTCAATATTTTCTACGTCCTTGATGATCTGGCCCTTGCCGTCCTTGATCACGCGCTTTTTGCCGGGCTGGCCGCGCAGAATGTGTTCGTAGCCGTGTTCTATGCCTTCCTGGCCAATGTCGTCGATATTGGTAAAGCCCAATAAATGGCCCGATACCGCGCCGGCTGGATAGTAACGCTTGAACTCCCGCTCGAAATACACACCGGTAATTTCCAGTGCTTTGACCTTTTCGGCTATATCCGGGTTAATCTGCCGGCGCAAATAGACGAAACGCTTATTGGCGTCTTTTTCCTTTTTTAACAGCGACCGCAGTTCCTTTTCCGGGAAACCGAGGATTTTCGCCATCGGTGTCAATTTGTCCTGTTCAGCATCTCTTAGTTGACGCGGATTGACCCAAATCGATTGTACCGGGGTGCTGATCGCCAAAGGCTCACCGTTGCGGTCCTTGATCTGCCCACGATAAGCCGATACCGACACTACGCCGACGTGCTGCATATCGCCTTTGTCCTGCAGGAACTCTTTATCGAGAATTTGCAGGTAAACCGCGCGCGCAACCAATCCGAGCATGGCCAACAACATTACCGACAGCAGCACTCTGCGGCGGATCACAAAATCTGTATTGTGGCGCGGTATCGTGCCCGCGCCGGAGGCAATTCGCATTTACGGCTTTATATAAATAATTTTGTCTTGGGCCGGCAAAGTCAGCATCAGCCGCGTTCTTGCTTCGATTTCAACCCGGTTTTCTTCGGTCAGCGTGGTCAATTCGAGTTGTAATCGGCCCCATTCCACTTCGTAGTCGTCGAGCTCTTTTTCTTTTTTCTGAATGTCGATAAACAGCAGGCGCGATTGGTATTTGCTGTAGATCACGGCAATGCCGGAGATCATCAGCATCGCCACCAACAGTGTCAGCAGGATATTTCTTGCAATCGCCATTAACGTTTCTCCCCAACTCGCATGACCGCGCTACGTGCGCGTGGGTTTTGTTGCAATTCCTGTTGTTGCGCCCTTATCGACTTGCCTATTTTGCGTAATTGGCCTTGTTCTATGTCTTGCTCTTTAATCGGCAACTTGCCTGGATTGGTTTTCGGGCCGGCTTGGTCGCGAATGAAGCGTTTGACGATGCGGTCTTCCAATGAGTGAAAGGCGATCACGACTAAACGTCCGCTCGGTGCCAATATGTCCACGGCTTGTTTCAATCCGGTTTTAATCTGTTCGAGTTCTTGGTTAATCTCTATCCTGATCGCCTGAAAACTGCGGGTTGCAGGATGTTTGTGCTTGTCGCGAAACGGCACACTGTTTTCGATCAGTTTTGCCAACTGTAAGGTTGTCTGCAACGGTTGCTGTTGGCGTTGACAGATAACCGCGTTGGCAATTCGCCTGGCAAAACGCTCTTCGCCATATTCAAACAGTACGCGAACCAATTCTTTTTCGTCGACTTGCGCCAAATACTCTGCAGCCGACAGGCCGTGATTGCTATCCATGCGCATGTCCAAAGGACCGTCACGCAAAAAACTGAAGCCACGCTCCGCATTGTCTAGTTGCGGGGACGATACGCCCAGGTCCATCAGAATGCCGTCGACTTTACCCTTATAGCCTTGTTGTTCAATAATGGAGCTCAGTTCCAAAAAACTGGCGTGATGCAAACTAAAACGGCTGTCTTCCAGCAAGCGCTTGGCTTCGTTGCTAGCAATCGCATCCATGTCTCTGTCAAGCGCCAGCAACCTGCCGGAGCTATTCAGTGCTTTCAGAATGCCGCTGCTGTGTCCGCCACGCCCGAAGGTGCAGTCCAGATAAATACCGTTCGGTTTTATGTTGAGCTGCTCTAAGGCCTCTTCGTACAAAACCGTCTGATGGGCGGTCATCTCCGTCAAAACGACAGCGAGCCAAGTTCTTCAAGGCCCTCTGTGTCGTTACCGTCCATCCATTCCTGTTCTTTGGCCTTCCAGGCTGCTTCGTTCCATATTTCAAATTTGTTGAGCTGGCCCACCAGCATGATGTGTTTTTCCATGCCGGCAAACTCCCGAAGGGTTTCCGGTAGCAGCAGGCGTCCTTGGCTGTCCATTTCACATTCCGAGGCATTGCCGATCACAAAACGCCGCAGCTTGCCGGCCATTTTGTTTAATGTCGGTAGTTTGCTGATGGTTTGTTCGAGCTTTTCCCATTCGGGTAAGGGGTATAGCCATAGGCAACCCGGTTCGCCGACGCATTTGTCGTCAACTGCAACAGTCACAACCATTTGGCGGTCGCAGGACTCCTGTAACTCCTCCCGATAGCGGGTAGGAATTGCAATGCGCCCTTTCGCATCCAAACTGATTGAACTTATGCCTCGAAACAAGATGAACCTCAAAAATTCCAAAAAAATCCATTTCTAACCACTTTACATCACTTTTGCACCACTATAGTTTTCAAAGGGGGCTTAGTCAAGAGGCATTTAAATTAAATTCTTTCTTTTTCTACAAGGACTTACGCAGGGTTGAGGTGTGTTGGGTGCTAGGGGTAAGGGTTTTGGGTAAAAATGATTTTTATCAAAAAGTTAATGATGGTTTTTGATGTGGATTGGAATTATTAAGTGCTAATTCTCACTTTTTTGAAGGCGATTTGTTGTAGTGAGCAGATTGAATCGCTTGGCGCGAGACTGGCTTTGCTTAGTATAAGCCTGGTGGCCAGCGGGTTCTGGGTAGTGGCTATTGTGCCGCTTGGATCGTAATATCGTTGAATAGTAAGGCAAAGCTTACAGACTTTCCGGCTTTTGATCGCGTGTCAGCAGGTTTTGGACGGCTTGTTTGGGGGAGAGTTGTTCGAATAAGACTTTGTAAACTTGTTCGGTGATTGGCATTTCGACACCGTATTTTTGCGATAAACGGTGCGCTTCTCGGGCTGCGGATACGCCTTCGACTTCCTGATTGATTTCGCTTAATGCGTACCTTTGGTCTTTGCCTTGGCCTAATGCCAAGCCAAAGCGGCGGTTTCTGGATTGATTGTCGGTACAAGTCAAAATCAGGTCGCCCAGACCGGCTAGGCCCATAAAAGTGTCGGCTTGGCCGCCAAGCTTGATGCCCAGTCTCATGATTTCCGTTAGGCCGCGCGTGATTAGTGCTGCCCTTGTGTTCGCGCCAAAGCCAAGGCCGTCGGCTATGCCTGCCGCGATCGCCAGAACATTTTTGCAGGCTCCGCCTACTTGAACGCCAATAATATCGTTGCTGGTGTAGATCCTAAATCGTTGGTTATGCAATCGTTCGCTAAGTTGGGCGGCGAAGCCTTCCGAGTTAGAGGCGATAGTGAGCGCGGTCGGAAGGTCGGCAGCTACTTCTTGGGCAAATGTCGGGCCGGAGAGTGCGGCGCATTCGATATTCGCCCCCAGTATTTGTGCTGCCACCTCGCTTAACAAGGCGCCGTTTTGGGAATCGAAACCCTTGGTGGCCCATGCGATGCGGGAGCTTTCACTGAGCGTGGGTTTGATTTGCGCCAATAAGTCCCTAAAGGCGTGGCTGGGGACCGAAATAAGCAATACCGCGCTGAACTCCACGGCTTCCGCAAGATTGTCGGTGAATTGCAGGTTTTCTGGAAAATGGACGCCGGGTAAGTAGCGTGCATTTTCGCCGGTTTGCTTTAATGCGGCTATGTGTTTGGGATTATGGCCCCACAACAGGGTGTTGCAGCCATTTCTGGCTGCCTGTACCGCTAAAGCGGTTCCCCATGAGCCGGCGCCAAGGATACTGATAGATGGTGGCATCCCGCTTAATTTAGCGTCTTCGCTTCAGGTTCCTGTTGAGTTTGCGCTTGTTGCAGGTGCTGCATATACAATGCGTCGAAATTGACCGGCGCCAAGATTAACTGTGGAAAACCGCCTTTATTCACTAGGTCGGAAATGACCTCTCTCGCATAAGGGAACAAGACGTTGGGGCAAAAGCTGCCTAGCATTGGTCCCATTTCTTGTTCGCTGAAACCGGCTATTGAAAAAATTCCGGATTGATTGACTTCAACTAAATAGGCCGTTGTGTCGGCAATTTTTACGGTGACAGTTAATGTCAGCGATACTTCGTACATCGAGTTTTCGATGGGTTGAACGTGCGTGCCGAGATTAAGATCCAGCGCGGGTTCCCACTTTTGCGTGAATATTTTTGGAGCATTGGGGGTTTCAAAAGAAATGTCTTTGGTATAGATCTTTTGAATCGCGAACTGCTTTTCGCTGGATGCGTTGATTTCGGCCATGATGATTACTTGTTAAGGTTGGTTGATTAATCTTTAGTTTTTACTGCTGACTTTGATGGGGAGCTTGTTATCTTCCCAGGATTGCATGCCGCCCGTCATATTGAATACATGCTCAAACCCTGCTTTGGTCAGTGTTTTGCAAGCGGCTACCGAGCGGGCACCAGTCTGGCAGGTCACGATCATAGGATGATTTTTATGCTTTTCCAGAGAGCCCAGTTGTTCTTCTACTTTGCCTAAGGGAATGTTGATCGCGTTTTCGATGTGGCTTTTGGCGAATTCGTTGGTTTCTCGCACGTCAAGCACAACGACATCGTCACTGTTCATTTTGGTGACTGCAATCAACGGAGAAATGCTTTCGTACTTATTGAATGAGTTCGCGAGCAAATCCTGGATTAGCAAAAAAATAACGCATACCAGCGAGAATGCTAGCAAATAGTGATTGGTGGCAAATTCTATATATTGGTCCATCGCGTGGGTTTATTTTAGTGGTTATTGAATGCTGTTTACGTGCCGCAAAAAACGCTGCGCATCATTTGAATCAGGTGTGTTACACGCTCATCGTCGATAAAATAGTAAACCCGATTGGCTTCTTTTTTGTAATCGAGAATGCCCTTGTCTCGCAGTATTGCCAAGTGCTGGGAAATATTGCTTTGACTCGTGCCAACTTGCTCAACGATCTCTTGTACGCTAATCGAGTTATTGCCGAGTACGCAAAGGATTTTCAGGCGCAACGGATGAGACATCGCTTTCAAGCAGCGCGCGGCCCGATTAATATCGTTGTCGTCGTAGAGGATGGTATCGTTTTTGTCTTCCATTTAATAACGATGATTGTGGCAAAAGTTAAGAGCAGTGAGAGAGCAATGGCACTTTTCGAACTATGACGACACCCTTGTGCTGGTATAATGTCGCTACGGCGCAAGTGGGTTTAATCGCTTGCGCTAACGCAATAAAAGGTGAGCAAATCTAACAGAGTGGGCTTTATTGTTCAATACCCTCGGCTAGAGGCTTGGGAAAATAGCTCGGAGCTGCTTGGGTTGGCTCGTTTTTTGACTAGGCCAAATTTTATCTGCCTTAACGCCCGCAAAACTAATGTTTGGAGTCTGTAATAAATGGTCAGTCTAGCAAAACCGTTATCGCTGCTCCCCGCGGAAATGATTGGACGGTTATTGCTGGTAGCCTAGTTGATGCGTGTTTACCAATATTTTTTGATCGCTTGGATTGCGATTGTCTGCGCATTGCCGGCTAAGGGCGACCCCGTAAATGCCCGTAGCTTGGGAGAAGTGAAATCGCAAATCCAGCAAGTTGGCGATGACGTCAAAAGCCTGGGGGTTGAAAAGTCTCGGTTGTTAGAGCAGTTGCAAAAGCTGGAGCGGCAATACGGGGAGCTTGCGAATAGTCTGCGAGCTATCAAAGCTGAAATCAGGCAGCAAGAACAGGCATTGCAGGAAGTTCGGAATAAAAGCGTTGCCACGCAAAAAGACATGCGTAGTCAGGAGAAGGAACTTGAGGGGCTGATTAAGTCGGTTTATGCGATGGGTGGCGATAAAGAAGGGCTGAAAGTTATTCTTAACCAACGTAATCCCGCGTTATCGAGTCGCATGTTGGTTTACTACGATTACATTAGTAAGGCCCGCTTACAAAAGCTTCAGGCCATGGCTGAGGATTTCAAGGTTTTGCGGCAGTTGGAAGCCCAAAAAGACACGGAAACTCAGTTATTGCAAGTGTCTCTCGACAAGAAACAACAAGAAACCGAGGCGATGCAGACGCTGAAAAAACAGCGAGAAGCCTTGCTTGCCGACATTCAGCAAGACTATGCGTCGAAAAGTGCCCTGCTGGCTGGCTTGATGCGTGACGAGAAAAAATTGCAAGCCTTGGTAGCATCATTGCAGAAAACTGATGATAATGAACCAGCGGTTGCACCGGAGCGCGTGCTTGATAAGCACGAAAAGCCTGTCGAACAACCCGAGCCGCCAAAAAAATCCGAAGTCAATCCTGTTCGCGAACCGGCGGGTCTTTCTTTTTCCGAGTTGCAAGGAAAGCTGCCTTGGCCGGTGCAAGGGGCGATAACCGATCGTTTCGGCAGTCGCCGCTACGAAACAACCTGGGACGGCGTGGTGATTAGCGCTCGCGAAGGTGCCGATATTCATGCGGTCAATGCCGGGAGAGTTGTTTACGCCGATTGGTTGCGGGGTTATGGTTTGATGATCATTGTTGATCACGGTAAGGGTTATATGAGTTTGTATGCATTCAATCAAAGCTTGCATAAAAGCGTGGGAGAGCATGTTAGAGCCGGTGAGATATTGGCTTCGGTTGGGCGTAGCGGGGGGCGTGCTGATGCGGCATTGTACTTCGGCATTAGGAAACAAGGTCGGCCCATAGATCCCGAGCAATGGTGCCGTAAGCCGGGCAAGGGTTAATCATTTACAGGAACAGGTTGTTGGAGTTTTAAAACACATGCTAAAAAACAGAAATATAGTGATTTTATTGGTCGGGTTTATTTTGGGTGCGACGCTGAGTTTGTGCAGCAGTGTCCTGGCGGAAAAGGAAGCACCTGTTTCGACCAAGGTAGATGATTTACAGGCTTTGCCGTTTGATGAGTTGCGGACATTTACCGAGATATTCGGGCGTATCAAACAGGATTATGTCGAGCCTGTATCCGACAAAAAACTGTTGGAAGATGCGATTCGCGGTATGTTGTCCGGCCTTGATCCGCACTCGGCTTATTTGGCTAGCGAAGAATATAAAGAGTTGCAAGAAGGCACCACTGGTCAGTTCGGCGGTTTGGGAATTGAGGTGGGTATGGAAAATGGCTTTGTTAAAGTCGTTTCGCCGATTGATGATACACCTGCTCAGCGCGCCGGCATCAAGGCGGGCGATTTGATTGTACGCTTGGATGACAAGCCGGTTAAAGGCATGACTCTGGCTGACGCAGTGAAAATTATGCGTGGCGAGCCAGGTAGCGACATCGTGTTGACTGTTGTTCGGGAAGGCGAAGAAGCGCCGCTGAAATTTACCTTGACCCGCGACATCATCAAAGTCAAAAGTGTTAAAAACAAACTGCTGGAAAAAAATTACGGTTACTTGAGGATCAGTAGTTTTCAATCCGGTACCGGTCAAGGTTTGTTGGATGCGGTCGAGGAGCTGAAAAAAGAAAACGAAGGCCCACTGAAAGGTATTGTGCTGGATTTGCGTAATAACCCCGGCGGTGTATTGAATGCTGCTGTTGATGTCAGTGATGCGTTTATCGAGTCCGGTTTGATCGTTTACACCGAAGGCAGAATCAAAAACTCAGAAATGCGTTTTAGTGCAACACCGGATGACATTATTAATGGTGCGCCGATTGTGGTGTTGATTAATGGCGGTTCGGCATCGGCATCCGAAATTGTTGCTGGTGCGTTGCAAGATCACAAACGAGCCATCATCATGGGTGAAAAATCTTTCGGGAAGGGTTCGGTGCAAACCATTCTGCCGACCAGCAACGGTGCCGCGGTGAAATTGACTACAGCCCGCTACTTCACGCCTTCCGGTCGCTCAATTCAGGCGCAGGGCATCGAGCCTGATGTGACTTTGGCGAGAGTTAAGCTGGAATCATTGGAAAAAGCTAAGATCGAGTCGATTAAAGAAGCCGATCTGACGCACCACTTGACTAACGGTAACGCGAAGCCGGAGAAAAAATCCGAAGAAGAGGATAAAGATGATGCGAAAGACCCGTCTGAAAAAGATGGCGATACCAACGAATCTTCAGAAGCGGAAATTCGCGACTATCCTTTGCATGAAGCGTTGAATCTGCTGAAAGGTATCAGCATTATGAAAAAGTAGCTCAGATATAGGGCAAAGAAAAACCCGCTTGACGATATTCGTCAAGCGGGTTTTTTATTGTGTGGCTTTTGTTTCTTGTCAGGTACTTAAGACAAGTCGCCGGTTTTGGCTTAGTTTGTCGATGCCTGATAGCGTACTGAGAAATTGTTCATGGCTGCCAGAGCCTCTTGAATATGGTTTGGGTCAGAAAACTCAAACGCATTCACGCCCACCCGCGCCAAATAAAATACCTGATCAGGCAGATAATCGCCGACGGCTCTAATTTCCCCTTGATAGCCGTCGCGGCTCCTTAGTAAGCGTGCTTGCGAAAAAAGCCTGCCATCGCCGAATATCGGAAAATTAAGTTCTATCACGCCAATTTTGCTTAAGTCGTTAGTCAGCGGTTCAATTTGATCGCTGGGAATGAGCCGAACGCCGGTTTGGCTGGAGCGTTTGAGTAGTTGTTCTCTATCTGTCAGCCAACGCGCTAATGTGACTGTAATGTCACCATTTTCTGGTAACGGATTGTCGTCGGCAACAAAAGTCCAGGTGTTTTCTACCAACTGTCGATCTTTAATGATTTGCATAAACTCTTTCTTTGAATGGTTCCAGGCCAACACGCTTGACGGTCTCTAAAAATGCTTCGTCTTCAAGGCGTTGCTTGATGTAAACGTCTAATATCGTTGTGATGGTCGAGGTGATTTGGTCTTTGGGAACTGATGGTCCCAGGCGTTCGCCTATCGCTGCTTCGTTTTCAGAAGAGCCGCCCAAGGTGATTTGATACCACTCCTCACCATGTTTATCGACGCCCAGAATGCCGATGTGGCCGACACTTTGATGGGCGCAGCCGTTCATGCAGCCAGACATATTAATTTTGATGTCGCCGATGTCGTGGATGTAATCCAAATCATCCAATGCTTCGTTGAGTTCCTTTGCTACGCCAATAGAGCCGGCATTGGCCAGCGAGCAAAAATCCAGGCCCGGGCAACAGATCATGTCGGTGACGGTGCCGATGTTGGGTGTAGCCAATTTAATGACGTTTAGTTGCTGCCATACTGTCAACAGGTCGGCTTGTTTCACGTCAGCCAAGACCAAATTCTGTCTATGAGTGCTTCTAATTTCGCCAAAGCTGAATTGGTCGGCCAAATCTGCTACCGCTTCAAGCTGTTTATCAGTCATGTCGCCAGGAGGAGAATCCGGGGCTTTTAGTGAAACGTAGACGCCGCGATAGCCGGCGATTTTGTGTTCGACGGTATTGTATTTAAACCATTTTGCAAAATCGGTGTTGTCGGCCAACTGCGCGGTCAGGGCGGTGTCATTGGCAGCGCTAGGATCGTAAGCGGGTGGTAAAAACTGCGCTTTGATTTCCTCAATGCGTTCATTGCTCAGGATCATATCTTCCTTAATGCGTAGCCATTCCTTTTCGACCATGGCGGTAAATTTCTCCAATCCGGTTTCCTTGACCAGGATTTTGATGCGCGCTTTATATTTGTTGTCGCGCCTGCCGAATAGGTTGTAGATCCGTAAGATCGCTTCCAAATACGACAATAGATGTTGTTTTTCAAGAAAAGGTCTAACGGTTTGACCAATGATGGGAGTTCTGCCCAGGCCGCCGCCGGCCAAAATTCTGAAGCCGATTTCACCAACTTCGTTTTTAACCAAATAGACGCCAATGTCATGAAATTGCACGGCGGCGCGATCATGCGCCGCGCCGCTAACGGCGATCTTGAATTTGCGCGGCAGAAAAGCAAATTCCGGATGCAGTGTCGTCCACTGTCTGATGATTTCGCAGTAGGGGCGCGGATCTTCGATTTCGTCTTTGCAGACGCCAGCTAAGGGGTCTGAGGTTGTATTTCTCAGGCAGTTGCCGCTGGTTTGAATGGCGTGCATTTGCACGGTCGCCAGTTCGGCAAGCAGGTCGGGCACCCGACTAAGTTCCGGCCAGTTGTATTGCACGTTTTGGCGGGTTGTGAAATGACAATAGCCCTTGTCATAGTCTCGGGCGACGGAAGCCAGTTTGCGTAATTGCTTGGACGAAAGCAATCCATACGGCACTGCAACACGGAGCATGGGGGCATGGGTTTGCACGTACAAACCATTCATCAGTCGCAAGGCTCTGAATTGGTCCGGGCCGAGTTCGCCGTTTAAAAAACGTTGGGTTTGTCCGCGAAACTCGTTAACGCGCTCTTCTATAAGTGTTTGATCTTGCTTGTTATATTGATACATTTAAGGGCGATGCTTGGTTTACATACTATTTTGCTAGGTATCTGAATAATATACTGGCCGGGATTAAATGACAAAGAATATTGTATGGTGATAACATGCCCGGTTAGTTTTTTCCGCTTTCAATAATGACTAAAACATAGAGGATAAAGGGGGCTATCTTGTTGCGCTTACTGTTAATTTTGGCCGGCTTGCTGTTTTTGCCGGAAATCGCCATGGCTGAAGAGTTTCACAATCTCGGCTTAACCGGAACGGAGCGGGGCATTTATACCGTTCTGATCTTTTTGGTGGCCTATGGATTTGTGATGGCAGAAGAATTTACGCATTTGCGTAAATCCAAGCCGGTTATCTTTGCCGCTGCCGTCATTTGGGGGCATGTGGCGATATTGGCTCAAGAGGCCGGTGTTTCCGGTGAAGAACTGCATAAAGCTTTCGAACATGATTTGAAAGAGTACGCAGAGTTGATGTTGTTCTTGCTGGTGGCGATGACCTATATCAACACCATGGCGGAACGTAATGTGTTTGAAGCGCTGCGCTCCTGGTTGATTCGTAAACAATTTGGCTACAAGCAATTGTTCTGGATCACCGGCATCATTACCTTCTTCCTGTCTTCGGTAGCTGACAACCTGACTTCTGCTCTGCTGGTTGGCGCCGTGGTGATGGCGGTGGGCGCGGATAACGAAAAATTCGTTTCTATCGGTTTCGTCAACTTGGTGATCGCGGCAAATGCCGGTGGCGCGTTTTGCCCATTCGGTGACATCACTACATTAATGGTGTGGCAAGCCGGTTATGCTGAGTTTTTCGATTTCTTCAAGTTGTTCATTCCATCTGTCGTCAATTTCGTCGTGCCCGCCTTCTTCATGGCGCAAGCGATTCCAAGTGGTCAGCCGAAAGCAACCAACGAGGCTGCTGTTGAATTGAAGCCCGGTGGTTGGGTGGTTTGCGGTTTGTTCGGCGTTACCATCGGTTTGGCGGTCAGCTTCAAACAATTTCTGCATTTGCCACCGTTCATGGGCATGATGGCAGGGTTGTCCATATTGATGTTATTCATCTACTACATAAAGATGCGCTTCGCCTCAGCTGATGCGGTGCATCTTGATGTATTTGATCGCGTAAAGGAAGCTGAATGGGATACGTTGCTGTTCTTCTTTGGTGTGGTCTTCGCGGTAGGTGGTTTAGGTTATATCGGGTACCTCGAATTGTTGTCCGGCGCGATGTACGACGGCTTGGGTCAAACCACCGCCAACATCCTGGTCGGTATAATTTCAGCAATAGTTGATAACATCCCGGTGATGTTCGCGGTACTGAATATGAATCTGGATATGGATTTGTATCAATGGTTGTTGGTGACATTGACTGCCGGTGTGGGTGGTTCATTGTTCTCGGTGGGTTCTGCGGCAGGCGTAGCGTTGATGGGGCAATCCAATCACAAATACACCTTCTTCAGTCACTTGAAGTGGACGCCGGTTATTGCTGCAGGCTATGCGGCGAGTATCGTTACCCACTATCTGATCAACGGTTAATTCGTCGATTTTTGATAAAACTGCAATAAAGTAAGGGAAAGCGCGTGACAAAGACTATTGATAGTTGGCGTAGCGCTTTCTCTACTTTTACGCAGTGGCGTGTTCTGAGTGTGGTATTTCTCGGTTTCAGCCGGACTTCCTTTCTCGTTGGTTTCTTCGCCTGTATCGGTTTGGCTGGTCGATGGACAGGTTTCTCTATCGGTCATAAGCTTTTTCATTCTGGTGGGCGTAGGGCCTTACTCGATTAGAGTACTATTCCTGCATGAGCACACCGACGCCCGTCCCCCCTAATTCGGCAGATAAGCCGTCGCCGACAATCCAATCAACCCTCGTTGTGCGCCGCAAGCGCTCCGCTTTGGAAGTGTTTCATGAGCTCAAGCAGCCTAAGGTGGCCGTCATGTTGGCGCTGGGCTTTGCCTCGGGCTTGCCCTTCCTGCTGACAGCCAACACCTTTGGCTACTGGTTGCGGGATGACGGCACGAGCCTGGTTGCCATCGGTTTCATGTCCTGGGTTGGCTTTGCTTACGCCTTTAAGGTGTACTGGTCGCCGCTGGTGGATCATATCGATGTGCCGCTGCTGGGCCGTCTGGGGCGTCGTCGCGGTTGGATACTGCTGTGCCAAATTTTGATCGCCATCGGTCTGCTGGGTATGGCCGCTGTCGGGACAGCAGGCGGGCTGGCGGCTATTGGAGTCTTTGCGTTGTTGACGGCCTTCGCGTCAGCTACGCAGGACATCGCCATCGACGCTTGGCGAATCGAATCCGCGTCCGACGACGCCGACGCGGGGTTGATGACTTCGGCAGCGCAGGTCGGATACCGTGTCGCTCTCATTATTACTGACGCCTTAATCATTGCTGCGGCGGCCCGTGTCGGGTGGAGCATGTCGTATGTTGCCATGGCGGTATTGATGGCACTTTGCACCGTAGCAACCCTGTGTGCCTCTGAGCCAGCCCGCGCTGATGTGGTGCGGCGCCAGAAGTCTCCGCTATGGACCTTGCGCGGCCTCGCCGATGCGATCATCGGCCCGTTTATCGACTTTTTCGTCAATCACAAGGTTGCAGGACTGCTTATGCTGCTGATGGTGGCGCTCTATCGCCTGCCTGATTTCGTGATGGGGCCAATGTACAACCCGTATTATCATGATCTCGGGCTTTCCAAGGACACGGTGGCCTGGGTGCGAGGCTCATTCGGGCTGGTTGCAACCTTTTTCGGTATTGCCTCGGCGGGTCTCAGTGCCGTGCGATTCGGCCTGTTACCAACGCTGATCGCGGGGCTTGTGTTCGAGGGGTGTGGCACGGCGGCATTCGCCTTGCTCAGCGTCAACGCTGACACAGCGATTTTCGCCGCAGTCATGACGCTCGACGCTTTTGCCCAGTCCTTCGCGGGCGTCGCCTTGGTAATTTATATGTCGAGCCTGACCAGTTTGGGCTACACCGCCACTCAGTACGCCATGCTGTCGTCAACTTACGCCTTGCTTGGCAAATTCCTGAAAGGATTCTCCGGGGTTGCGGTCGAAACGCTCACGCCCATATACGGGTTACCCGGAGCCTATGCTACTGCGTTTGTGGCTACTGGCCTGACCGCATTACCGCCGCTGCTGCTGTTGCTGCTGCTTTGGCGCGTGCAGAACATCAAGCGATAGTTCTTGTGACCAAAGTATCGATAGCGCCTGATTTGATAGCAAATTACACGAAATAGTAAGTAGGTTTTTAAAAGCGCTATCCTTGTTCTGAGCGTCTGTTCGTGATGCCGTTATTGAGGGAGATTTCAAGGCTCAGGTGGACTGTAGGGTTTTAGTAATGTTATTGACACGGACTGGTGAGTGGTGGTGATGGTCTGAGGCGCTAAGTTAGTGTTTAACTTTGTTTTTGTGTTGCAGATTGCTTGCCGAGATCGTATCATAAGCAGTTCTCTATCAAGTATGTAGCCCGGAACGGGTATGTGAGCGCTATGAAACCAGAAATACATCCAGAATATAAACAAATTACCGTTACTTGCGGGTGCGGCAATACTTTTCAAACCGGTTCTGTGCTGGCTTCTGATTTACACATTGAGGTGTGTTCTTCTTGCCATCCGTTTTATACCGGTAAACAACGCGTCGTTGATACGTCGGGCCGTGTTGATAAATTCCGCAAAAAATTCGGAAAATAATAGTTTTCGAGAAGTCTTGTTCGGCCGTCGGTCAACTGGCGGCCAGATTCTTCCCCGTTATACGAAGTGTTTTAAAATAACGCTTCTTCTGCAAATAATTCATCCTCTTCGGGTTCTTCAGTTTTTGGTGCCGATTTTGCCGTTGGTACGGTTTCTTCGCTGAAATATTCCCAAATGCCTCCTCTCGCTTCTTGATCTAGCAATAACCCGTCTGCTGGGTTGATGTAAGCCTGGACTATCCCATTCGGTTGGGTTAATGGTTTTTCAGGGAAATTTTCTTGTACGGCTTTCATGAATTTAATCCACATCGGTAAGGCGGCTTTGCCGCCAGTCTCACCATGTCCAAGTGGTAATGAATTATCGAAGCCTATCCATGCAGATGCCACTATATCGGTAGCAAAACCGTTAAACCAAGCGTCTCTCTGTTCGTTCGTGGTGCCTGTTTTACCCGCCAAATCGTTACGGCCCAATTGTTTGGCCTGAGTTGCCGTGCCGCGCTGTACAACATCTCTCAGCAGGCTGTTTGCCAGGAAATTAATTTTTGCTGAAATAGCGAGCGGCGCGCGGTTTGGTGACGGTGGGTCTTGGTCTGGGCAATCGGCGCATGCCAGGGGTGGGTTGGCCTGGAACAACAGGTTACCTTTGTGATCTTCGATGCGTTCGATGAGGTAGGGTTTTACCAAAAAACCGCCATTGGCAAAGACCGCGTAGGCCGACGCCATACGCAACGGTGATGCATAGCCGCTACCCAAAGCCAGAGACAGTGTGCCGGGTAATTGTTCTTTATCGAAACCAAAGCGCATAGCTGTATCGATTGCCTGAGGTATTCCGATTTCCTGCAGCAATCGCACTGAGACCAGATTGATCGATTCCCGGAGCGCAACCCGCAATGATGTCGGCCCCAGAAAGCGGCGGCTATAGTTTTCCGGACGCCAATCGTTTTCTTGCGAAGGGTCCTCGATTACGATGGGGGCGTCATTAATGATGCTGGCCGCAGTGAAGCCTTTCTCCAAGGCGGCAGTATAAATAATAGGCTTGAATCCCGAGCCAGGCTGGCGTTTGGACTGCGTAGCCCTGTTATATTTGCTGTGATAAAAATCAAAGCCGCCGCATAGTGCCAGAATCGCGCCATTGTTAGGATTGAGTGCTACGAAAGCAGCCTCAGCTCCCGGAATCTGCGTCAGCGCCCATTCGTCTTTTGCTAATTCTCTAACCCAGATGATGTCGTTCGGTTTAAGAAAAGCCTTGGCGGAGCCAATATTTTTTTCCGGATAAGGTCTTGCCCATTCAATATTTTTCCAGGCGATGACAATCTGTGTGTTGTCATAAAGTCTTGCGGTAACCCCGGAATCGGCCACTGCTGTTATCAGGGCTTGCCGAGTGTCTCCGATAACGTTGTCGGTCAGTTGAGCGCCGCCTTTTTGTGTATTTTTATGTGGAAAACCGCGATAGCCGTGGCGCTCGTCATATTCATGCAAGGTTTTTTGCAAAGCGTCTTCTGCGGCTAACTGAAATTGGCTAGGGACGGTGGTGAAAATTTTCAAACCCAAGGTATAGGCTGTCTCGCCATACTTGGACATAACTTCTTGCCTAACCATTTCCGCGATGTATGGCGCCTGTAGCTCGACATTTATCGGCTGAATCTCCGCATTATCAACTGCTTGCACGGCAATTTCGTAATCGCTCTGGCTTATATAGTTTAAATCCAGCATTCGGCGCAACACGTAGTTCCGTCGCTCTATAGCGCGCTGAGGATTGGCTATGGGATTGTAAATGGACGGCGCTTTCGGCAGGCCGGCAATCATCGCTTGTTGATGCAGAGTTAACTCGGAAATATCTTTACCGTAGTAGGTTTGTGCGGCTGCTGCGACGCCATAGGCACGTTGACCCATATAAATTTTGTTCAAATAAAGATCCATAATCTGATCTTTGGAATATTGCCGCTCTATTTTCAGGGCAAGAATGATCTCCTTGAGCTTACGTAAATAGGTTCTTTCGTTACTCAGCAGGAAATTGCGGGCAACTTGCATGGTGATGGTGCTGCCGCCTTGGCGCTTCTTGCCGGTGAGGGCTAATTGGCTTACCGCTCGCAGCAGGCCTTTGAAATCCACGCCGTTGTGTTTGTAAAAGCGGTCGTCTTCCGCAGCGATAAACGCTTTGATCAATTGCGGCGGTACTTGCTCAATGTTGATCGGGATTCGGCGCTTCTCGCCAAACTGAGCTATCAATAGCTTGTCTTGGCTGTAGATGTTCAACGGCATTTGATATTGAACATGTTGTAACTGGTCGATGTCCGGCAGTTCCTTATCGAGTTCGATTAGGAAAAAATAAGTGGCGATCAGAAATGTGCCGATAAAAGCGAAAAAGAAGAAGGCCAGCCACTTAAAAAGTGTCTTGATCAGAGACTTGGGTTTGGGAGCTTTCTTAATGGGCACTGAAATTCAAACGCACTGCTAAAATACAAATTGCCGGTCAAAATAAACCCTTTTGATAATAGGAACAACCTAAAGTTACTTATAAAGTGGTTTATCTAAGAGGATGAAATTAAAAAAACCTACTATACTTCTGACCCATGTGGGTTCTGCACCTCGTCTGAGCATGCTTGAGCCAAATTCAATCATATTCGATCTAAAAAGGGTTCATTCATGAGCTGGTTGAGCAGGAATCCGTCGGCTGTGCTGGGTGTGGATATTAGTACAGCTGCGGTTAAATTGTTGGAATTGAGCCGGGTCGGTGCTCGTTACCGGGTAGAAAGTTACTCGGTGGCGCCCTTACCTCAAGATGCGATAGTCGATAAGAACATCACCAATATAGAGCAAATCGGCGCGGTAATAAAAGCGGCGGTCAAGCAATCCGGTACTCGGGCAAAGCAGGCGAGCGTTGCGGTTGCCGGTTCCTCGGTGATGACCAAAATCATTTCGATGCCCGCCTCCTTGTCCGACAGGGACATGGAGGAGCAGATCATGGTGGAAGCGGATCAATACATTCCTTATTCGCTGGACGAGGTTAATCTCGATTTCGAAGTTCAGGGTATCACCAAAAATAACCCGGATATGGTTGATGTGTTGCTGGCGGCTTCTCGACGGGAAAACATTGAAGACAGGGTGGCTGCGCTGGCCTATGCCGGCCTTAAGGCTGTCGTCGTCGATGTGGAAGCTTTCGCGATGGAAAATGCGTTTTCCTTGTTGGCCGATCAGTTGCCGGAAGGTGCCGGCAATATGACTGTCGCCATTGCCGATATTGGCGCAACCATGACCTCTCTGAACATTCTGCATGAAGGTAAAACTGTTTATACCCGGGAGCAGGGCTTTGGCGGAAAACAGCTAACTGAAGAGATTCAGCGCCGCTATGGCCTGTCGTATGAAGAAGCCGGTTTGGCCAAGAAGCACGGCGGCTTGCCGGACAATTACGTCACGGATGTGCTGGAGCCCTTCAAAAAAGCCATGTTGCAGCAAATCGCCAGATCGTTGCAATTCTTTGTTTCCTCTAGCGCCAATCGCGGCGTCGATGCCTTGGTACTTGCCGGTGGTTGCGCGTCAATCGCGGGTTTGGACAAATTGGTGGAACGCGACCTCGGCATCCCTTCTTACATTGCCAATCCATTTATCAATATGGCGCTTTCTAATCGGGTCAAACCGCAAAGTCTGAGCAACGATACGCCTGCGATGATGATAGCGTGCGGTTTAGCGCTAAGGAGTTTCGATTAATGGCAAGAATTAATTTACTCCCCTGGCGAGAAGAGCTGCGTAAAAAAAAGCAGCAGGATTTTGTGGCGGGTATTGGTGCCGGTATTTTGGTGACAGCACTGATTTTGGTCGTGGTCTATATGTATATCGAAGGGATCAAAGAGTATCAGACCCGCAGAAACACGCTACTACAAAACGAAATAGCCATCTTGGATAAGCGAATTCAAGAAATCAAAGAAATTGAAGATAAGAAAAACCGGTTATTGACCAAAATTGAAGTCATCCAAAAGTTGCAGGAAAGCCGTCCCGAGGTGGTGCATTTATTCGATGAATTGGCCAAAACCACGCCGGATGGTATTTACCTGACGAAGTTTGCCCAGGCAGGAGCGGTTTTGACGCTGGATGGGAAGGCGGAATCGAATGCGCGGGTGTCCGCTTATATGCGGGCTATCGATAACTCGCCGTGGATGAATACCTCGGTACTGACTGTTATCAAGGGCGAGGGTAAGAAGGATGGGCAGATGAATGACTTCACCCTAACTGCCAAGCAAGGTAAGAAGGTCGATAAGCCTCAACCAGGAGCCGTCAAATGAATTTGTCTGAAATCAATTGGGACATTAATTCGGCGGGCAGCTGGCCAACGCCACTAAAAATCATCGTCATTCTTATGTTTGCGGTATTAACAGCGGCGGCTGGCATTTACTTTGTGACGGTGCCGCAGTTGGATGAATTGGATGTGCTTGAAAAACAAGAAGAGAGTTTGAAAAGTGCGTTTGAAGTTAAGCAAAAAAAGGCTGTCAATCTCCAGGATTACCGCGATCAGCTGGATCAAATCGAAGCGTCGCTAGGTGAGATGCTGAAGCAGATGCCTACCAAAGCTGAAGTTGCCAGCTTGTTGGTTGATATTTCCCAAACCGGATTGGCAAGTGGCCTAGAGTTTAAATTGTTCCAACCCAGTACCGAAATTAACAGAGAGTTTTATTCCGAATTACCAATTGGTATCCATGTCGTCGGGAAGTATGAAGAGCTGGGACTATTTGTCAGCGGTTTAGCTTCCCTACCCCGGATTGTGACGGTGCACGATGTGGTCATGACGCCGATGGGTAAAGAAGGCAAAGATGGTATGAGCATGACGGCAACGATAAAAACCTATAACGAGGGCGAAACAGCGCAAGCCGCCGGCGGACCGGCTGCTAAGAAAAGGAGAGGACAATGAGGTGCGTCGGTGTGAAAGTTTTTCCGACCCTGCCGATGTTGAGTTTGCTTTTGGTTGGGATGGTCGGATGCGGTGGCGACGATGTCAGCGATTTGACCAAATATATTGAAGAGGTAAAAGCTCGTCCCAAGTCTGCTATCGAACCCTTGCCTGAAATTAAAGTGGTTGAATCGTTTATATTCAAGCCCGATGGATTGAGGGATCCGTTTAGGTCAATTGAAAGAAAAGATGACGATAGCAATGTCGACGTCTCCGGTATCAACGGTATTAGACCTGATATAGAACGCCGGAAGGAAGAGTTGGAAGCCTACCCTCTGGACAGTCTGCGCATGGTTGGAACGCTACGTAACGACAAAGGCTATTGGGGTTTGGTAAGAGCTAGAGATGGGACTATCCACCGCGTACAGGTTGGGCATCACATGGGGCAAAATTACGGCAAGATACTGCGTATTCTTGACGACAAAATAGAGCTAATGGAAATCGTACCTGATAAACCGGGCACTTGGCGCGAACAACAGTCTTCACTAGCATTGGCCGATGAAAAAGGGTTATAGAAATGAGTATTAAACAAAATAAAAACGGATGGAAAGTGGCCGGCTTCGGTTTCTGGTGTTCAGTGTTGCTGAGTTGTTTTGTGCATGTTGCGCTGGTGCACGCCGACGACCGAGCGATAAACAACTTAGAGTTTTCCACCTTGGCCGGAAACCAAGTGCAAGTGCAACTGGAAATGGATGCTCCGGTAGTGGAGCCGAAAATCTTTCAGACCGATAAACCTTCCAGAATCGCATTGGACTTTGCCGGCGTAAAAAGTAATCTGGCAAAAAAAAGCTTTCCGATCAATCAAGGTGCTGCAGGCACGGTATATGTGGTTGAGGCTTCGGGGCGGACTCGGGTTATTATCAATTTGGTAGAAAAAGTGCCTTACGAAACCAAAATCGAGGGCAATAAATTTTATGTGGTGTTGAAGTCCAGCGGGACCGTTGCTGCGGTAAACCGAGCCGTACAGCAAGCGCCTGTCGCGAAGGATTCGGTGATTAGTAAATTTTTGCCGGAACAAAACATAAAAAGTATTGATTTTCGACGCGGGCCAAACGGTGAGGGACGTTTGCTACTGGGTTTATCTGCGGCAAATACTGTCGTGGACGCTAAACAAAATGCCGGTAAAGTGGTTTTAAGTTTCCTAAACACCAAGTTGCCGGAGTCTTTAGTTAAAAGTTTTGACGTATCCGATTTTGCGACACCTGTACAAAAAATCGAAGCCTCTCCCAGAGGCGATAGCGTCAACATTGTCATAACACCCAACAATGGTAATTACGATTACTCGTCCTATCAGTCCGATAATTTATTGACGGTTGAGTTTCGGCCGTTGACACCGGCGGAAAAAGAAGCGCAGCAAAAAGAAAAATTCCCGTATATCGGCAATAAGTTGTCATTGAATTTTCAAGATATTGAAGTGCGTTCGGTGTTGCAAATTCTGGCCGACTTTACCGAGCTGAATATCATTGCTGCTGATTCGGTGGCGGGCAATGTCACGCTTAGATTGAACGATGTACCTTGGGATCAGGCGTTGGAGTTGATTTTAAAATCCAAAGGTTTGGCAAAAAGACAGAACGGCAATGTGGTGATGGTGGCGCCGGTTGCTGAGATCATGAAAATCGAGCAGGAGGAGCTGGATTCGAAAAAAATATTCGAAGAGTTGGAACCGTTAAAAACCGAAAATATTCAGATCAATTACGCAAAAGCAGGGGAGATTTGCGGTGTATTAATGGGGGTGGGGAATAGCTCGCAAGGTGGTCAGTCCGGTGCAGGTGCAAGCAGTGGCGGAGGTGGTGGTTGCGGCGGTGGTAGTGGTAGTTCCGTCGCGTCGCAACAGGCCGGTTCCGGCCAGAATAGCCAAGGTGGCGGTCCAGCAAGTATGCGATTGCTATCGCCACGCGGTACGGCGATTGTCGATGCCAGAACCAATACGCTGATTGTCAAGGATACGGCAAAGGCTATGGAAGATGTACGCAGAATGATCAAACTATTGGACGTGCCTGTGCGCCAAGTGTTGATCGAATCGCGAATCGTCATAGCGGATACTTCGTTTGCGCAGAACTTGGGTACCAAATTTGGGGTGGCTCATAAAGCCGACGTAAATAGCGGAACGCAATACGGAATGACGGCCAGTGGTGCGGAAACCAGCGAAAATTCGCAAATTCTGTCGGATTTGGGATCTGCATTGGCAGCTTCCAGCGGAGGTGCTTTGGCCTTGACCTTGGCACGCGGAGCGGATTATCTTTTGAACCTAGAGATCAGTGCATTGCAAGACGATGGTAAAGGCGAGTTGGTATCCAATCCGCGGGTAATGACTAGCGACATGGTACAAGCCTCAATCAAACAAGGTGTGCAGATTCCGTATCAAACCCAAAGTCAGGCGACTGGTCCGGTGACGGAGCTGGTCGATGCGGTGTTGGAGCTGAATGTCACGCCGCAGATTACGCCAAGCGGCAGTGTTATCATGCTGCTCGACATCAAAAAAGATTCGCCGGGAACACCTTTGGCTACAGGCGGTAACGCAACGGTACCTATCGATACCCGGCAGTTGAAAACCAAAGTTCAAGTTGAAGATGGCGAGACGGTAGTGTTGGGCGGCATCTATGAGTCGACTGTTCAGGAATCTTATAATACTGTGCCTTGGGTGTCGGATTTGCCGGTGATTGGCTGGATGTTCAAGAAAAGTGTAAAAAACGATACCAAAAAAGAGTTGTTGGTGTTTATTACGCCTAAAGTGGTGAAAGAGTCGATGACGATAAAGTGAGTCTTCGTCTGGCCTAGCGACAAAAAGGGGCTTCATGCCCCTTTTTTTTGTGGCTTGCCGAGATTGGTTGGCTGTCTTGCGTTCGTTCTTTTAAGCTGTCGGCTATGCTATATTCCGCATTCACCCGATAATCGTTACGAACATGACGACAAACAAAATTTTAACTCTAGTTCTTTGGGCGCTGTTGTTGCAAGCCTGCGGTCAAACCGGGCCCTTATATATGCCGGATAGCCCGCCGCCAATTTACGTACCGAAACAAGATAAATAAACCATGGATTTTTTTAATTATCGGCAACACGAGCTGTTTGCCGAAAGCATTCCTGTTGACAAAATTGCCGAAAACTACGGTACTCCCTGCTATGTCTATTCGCGTGCGACCTTGGAGAGGCATTGGCAAGCCTTCGATCAAGGCTTTGCCGGGCACCCGCACCTTATTTGTTATGCCGTAAAAGCCAATTCAAATATTGCGATTCTCAACGTGCTGGCGCGACTTGGGTCTGGGTTCGACATCGTGTCGCTTGGCGAAATGCAGCGCGTGCTAGCTGCGGGCGGCAGTCCTGACAAAATTGTGTTTTCCGGTGTCGGTAAACGCGAGGACGAAATCTTAGCGGCGCTGAAAATAGGTATACGCTGTTTTAATGTTGAAGTCAGTGGCGAACTTGATCGGATCAACCGTTTAGCCGGTGAGCTGGGTGTTATTGCTCCCGTGTCTTTCCGGGTCAATCCGGATGTTGATGCTAAGACGCATCCCTATATTTCCACCGGCTTGAAAGAAAATAAATTCGGGATCGATATCAAGCAAGCCATTCATGAATATCGGCGCGCCGCGCAGATGCCGAATATCCAAATAGTCGGTATCGATTGCCATATTGGCTCTCAATTAACTGAAACAGTGCCGTTTTTGGATGCATTGGATAGGGTGTTGGCGTTAGTCGATGAGCTGCAAGAGGAAGGTATTGAATTGCACCATCTCGATTTAGGAGGCGGGCTGGGTATTTGTTATCGCGATGAGCACCCACCGCAACCTTCTGAATATATTTCAGCTCTGCTGCAGCGTTTGGCGGGACGGAGCTTTGAAATTCTATTGGAGCCGGGGCGCGCCATCGTCGGCAATGCGGGAATATTGTTAACCAGAGTGGAGTACCTTAAGCCAACAGACAATAAAAACTTTGCCATTGTCGATGCGGCGATGAATGATCTGGTTAGGCCGGCTTTATACGGGGCGTGGCAGGCAATCATTCCGGCGAATGCCGAAAGCGATCAGGTCGAGTTGGATTGGGACATCGTGGGGCCGGTTTGCGAGACCGGTGACTTTCTGGGCAAGGCGCGGTCGTTAAAATTGAAACAAGGCGACTTATTGGCGGTTCGTTCAGCGGGAGCCTACGGGTTTACGATGAGTTCAAACTATAACTCGAGGCCACGAGCGGCGGAGGTAATGGTGGATGGCGATAAAACGCATCTTATTCGATCCCGAGAAACTCTGGAGCAACTATGGGTTGGCGAGCAGCTTTTACCTGAGTAGCGATGATGATTAATTTCACCAAAATGCAGGGCTTGGGCAATGATTTTGTCGTGATCGACGCTATAAACCAGCCAATACAATTGACGACATCACAGATTCGATTTTTGGCGGATCGCCATTTTGGCGTGGGCTGCGATCAATTGTTATTGGTGGAAAAGCCGGTTAGCGATAACGCCGAGTTTAAATACCGGATTTTCAATGCTGACGGTAGCGAGGTTGCGCAATGTGGAAACGGTGCGCGTTGCTTCGCACGCTTTGTGCGCGACAAAGGATTAAGTAATAAAGACGAAATTATTGTTGATACAGACGCGAGACAACTGACGCTTCGATTCGATGCGGGCGGTTTGATCACCGTTGACATGGGAGTTCCCGCACTGGAGCCTGAGCAAATACCGCTAAAGGTTTCCGAACAGTCCACGTTATATAAAGTGACTTTGGCGGACACAGAAGTTGCATTCGCAGCTGTTTCTATGGGGAATCCTCATGCGGTTATCCAGGTTGATGATGTGATCAGCGCGCCCGTTTCATCTATCGGCGCTAGGTTGGAGAGTCATGAGCTGTTTCCGGAGCGAGCTAATATTGGTTTCATGCAAATTGTTAATCGTCGACAAATCAAGTTGCGAGTTTACGAGCGTGGCGCAGCCGAAACGCTGGCTTGTGGCAGCGGGGCTTGCGCTGCTGTTGTGGCCGGTATCGAGCAAGGTTTGTTGGAGCAGGATGTTCAGGTTCAACTGCCTGGCGGGGAATTAATCGTTAGCTGGCTTGGTAGTGGTCATCCTGTCATGATGACGGGGGCCGCGACTACGGTATTCGAAGGACAAATAAAGTTATGAGCAGTGAACCAAAAGTCTTATTGACCGAAGCCCTCGTTAAGGCCTATCTGCAAGAACATCCCGAGTTTTTCCAAAATCATTTGGATTTGCTGGAGAAGATGCATATCCCACATCCCAGTGGTAATGCAATATCGCTAATATCCAAGCAACTTGAAATTTTTCGGGCGAAGCATCAGGAGCAAGAAAATCAATTGACCGCGTTGATCGATATTGCCCGGGAAAATGACGCTTCGTTCAATCGCATGCATGAGTTGACTCTGGCCATGTTGGAAGCAAATACCCTGGAGGACGCGGTAGCAAATTTAAGTGAGGTGTTGGCTGAATGTTTTTTCACTGATTTCGTATCCATTAAAATCATCAAAGAACAACCGCTCTCGCCTATCAGTAATTTATTCGTTGGGGCTGATGATGCTAACTTGAAGCATTTTTCCAATGAATTAACCACAAACCAGCCGAAATGCGGTCGGCCGACCTTAGCGCAAGCGAGGTTTTTGTTTGGCGACGTGGCCGCGGAAGTTCGCTCGTGTGCGATCATTCCTATGGTGTTTACGCAGCTTGATGGGTTGTTGGCGATCGGCAGTCGCGATGAGTCGCGCTTTCACTATAGTATGGGCAGCATATTTCTTACTCAAATGAGTGAGATTATCGGGACTCGTCTTATATCATTGCTACACCAAACGGATTGATTGTCATGCATGCCGAAGCGGATGAGGCCTTGCTGCGGTATTTTCGCTATTTGGTTTCGGAAAAGCGCGTTGCAGATCATACGTCAACAAACTACCAAAGGGATTTAAAACGTTTTCAAAGTTTTTGCTCTGGGCAAGAGCTCATGTTTTGGCAGCAAGTTCAGGATCGTGATGTACGGAATTATATTGCCGGGCGTCATAAAAACGGTATCGGTAGCAAGACGATTCAGCGCGAACTCGCTGCTTTACGCAGTTTTTATCGATTTTTACTTAAAGCCAAGCAAGTGGAGCATAACCCTGCCCAGCATGTGCAAGCGCCCAAAGTTTCAAAAAGGCTGCCACATGTTTTGGATGTCGATCAGGTTGTGGGGATGTTAAATGCGACGCCGGATTCGATTTTGGAAATCCGCGATTTGGCGATGTTTGAATTGTTTTACTCATCTGGGTTGCGACTGAGCGAGTTGGTAATGCTTGATTTGTCAGACATCAATCTTAGCGAAGGCTTTTTGAGGGTGCGGTTTGGTAAAGGCGGCAAGCAAAGGCAATTGCCGGTTGGTAGTAAAGCACTTGATGCGCTTAAGGTTTGGCTGGCAAGTCGGCCTGATGGGGAGTGGCAGGCAGTGTTTGTTTCCCTGAAGGGGCTTCGATTATCTCAAAGAAGCGTGCAACTTAGATTGGATCGTTGGGGCAAAAAAAACGGAATAGCCGAGCACCTTCATCCTCATATGTTGAGGCATTCGTTCGCAAGCCATTTGCTTGAAGCCAGTAAAGATATTAGGGCTGTGCAAGAGTTGTTAGGGCATAGCAATATATCGACTACTCAGATATACACGCACCTGGATTTTCAACATTTAGCGGCTGTTTATGATCAAGCACATCCGCGCTCGCGCAAGGGTTGAAGGCTGTTGAATAAAAAAGTTCTTGACGCGAGTATGTTGTGTGATTAGAATGAGCGGCTCTTCACTGCTCTGGCTTTTAAGTTTTGGTGGTGAAGCGGTCGGCTTAGTTCGGCGGGTTTGAGGTTGTTGATTGGCGGGTTTGTTTTTTTGGTTTCGGTTTTTGAAGCGACTTAAAAATAAATTTGACAAACACTGAAAACGCTGTAAAATATGTCGGCTCAACAGGGCGAAATGCTCTGGCTCTTTAACAAACGAAATCGAAATAATTTGTGTGGGTATGTGTAGCGACTATGTGCTGTTTAAAAATAGTCGACACAGACACCACGTCAATTCGCAAGAAAAGATGTTCTGTAGTCGAGTCAAGATTGGTCACTAATCTTATTTAGTGACAAGTTAAAATTAAACTGAAGAGTTTGATCATGGCTCAGATTGAACGCTGGCGGTATGCTTAACACATGCAAGTCGAACGGTAGCAGGCCTTCGGGCGCTGACGAGTGGCGGACGGGTGAGTAATGCATAGGAATCTGCCTATTAGTGGGGGACAACGTGGGGAAACTCACGCTAATACCGCATACGCCCTACGGGGGAAAGCTGGGGACCTTCGGGCCTGGCGCTAATAGATGAGCCTATGTCGGATTAGCTAGTTGGTGGGGTAAAGGCCTACCAAGGCGACGATCCGTAGCTGGTCTGAGAGGATGATCAGCCACACTGGGACTGAGACACGGCCCAGACTCCTACGGGAGGCAGCAGTGGGGAATATTGGACAATGGGCGAAAGCCTGATCCAGCAATACCGCGTGTGTGAAGAAGGCCTGAGGGTTGTAAAGCACTTTCAATAGGAAGGAATACCTATCGGTTAATACCCGGTAGACTGACATTACCTATACAAGAAGCACCGGCTAACTCCGTGCCAGCAGCCGCGGTAATACGGAGGGTGCAAGCGTTAATCGGAATTACTGGGCGTAAAGCGTGCGTAGGCGGTTGTTTAAGTCAGATGTGAAAGCCCTGGGCTTAACCTGGGAACTGCATTTGATACTGGGCAACTAGAGTTTAGTAGAGGGGAGTGGAATTTCAGGTGTAGCGGTGAAATGCGTAGAGATCTGAAGGAACACCAGTGGCGAAGGCGGCTCCCTGGACTAAAACTGACGCTGAGGTACGAAAGCGTGGGTAGCAAACAGGATTAGATACCCTGGTAGTCCACGCCGTAAACGATGTCAACTAACTGTTGGGTTCTTAAAGAACTTAGTAGTGGAGCTAACGTATTAAGTTGACCGCCTGGGGAGTACGGCCGCAAGGCTAAAACTCAAATGAATTGACGGGGGCCCGCACAAGCGGTGGAGCATGTGGTTTAATTCGATGCAACGCGAAGAACCTTACCTACCCTTGACATCCAGAGAATCTGTTAGAGATAGCGGAGTGCCTTCGGGAACTCTGAGACAGGTGCTGCATGGCTGTCGTCAGCTCGTGTTGTGAAATGTTGGGTTAAGTCCCGTAACGAGCGCAACCCTTATCCTTAGTTGCCAGCGGGTCATGCCGGGAACTCTAGGGAGACTGCCGGTGATAAACCGGAGGAAGGTGGGGACGACGTCAAGTCATCATGGCCCTTATGGGTAGGGCTACACACGTGCTACAATGGCCGGTACAGAGGGCTGCGAACTCGCGAGAGTAAGCGAATCCCAAAAAGCCGGTCCCAGTCCGGATCGCAGTCTGCAACTCGACTGCGTGAAGTCGGAATCGCTAGTAATCGCGGATCAGAATGCCGCGGTGAATACGTTCCCGGGCCTTGTACACACCGCCCGTCACACCATGGGAGTGGGTTGCAAAAGAAGTAGGTAGTTTAACCTTCGGGAGGGCGCTTACCACTTTGTGATTCATGACTGGGGTGAAGTCGTAACAAGGTAGCCCTAGGGGAACCTGGGGCTGGATCACCTCCTTACAAAGACGGCACACCGTTACACGTACTCACAACAAATTATTTCGATTGAAAGACGCACCTGGGTCTGTAGCTCAGTTGGTTAGAGCGCACCCCTGATAAGGGTGAGGTCGGAGGTTCAACTCCTCCCAGACCCACCAACGCATAAAAGGCGAAAGCAATAAGGCGAAACACAATCAGACCACACGCCTGGTTAGAATAACTGGCGCTGTGCTTAGTCACGTTTCGGCTTGAGTCTTGGCTTTAGTCTGCTTTAGGGGCCATAGCTCAGCTGGGAGAGCGCCTGCCTTGCACGCAGGAGGTCGGGAGTTCGATCCTCCCTGGCTCCACCATCATGCTGAACGCTGAGGGTTAACCAGTTCGTCAAATGTAAGAAAAATAGTGGGTGAACATCAACGCTATAGGGTTTTTCGGTGGTAGCAGATAAAGACTTTATAGCATTGGTACTCGTACCGATAGCTCTTTAACAATATGGAAATCTGTAACTATAGTAATGATCAGCAATGATCAACACTAAAACGAGTTGCGGTTTGAATGAGGTCTGTCTCGAAAGGGAAAGGCGGAAAGCAAACAGCATGTCGTTCTCAAGCAGAAAAAATCAGCGAAAATGTCAGCTGACAGTATAGCCAAAGTACAGACGTATTCGGGTTATATGGTCAAGTGAATAAGCGCATACGGTGAATGCCTAGGCAGTAAGAGGCGATGAAGGACGTTGTAGCATGCGAAAAGCTTTGGGGAGCCTGCAAACCGGCTGTGATCCAGAGATGTCCGAATGGGGAAACCCGGCGTGCATAAGCGCGTCATCTTTGAGTGAATACATAGCTCACTGAAGCGAACCCGGAGAACTGAAACATCTAAGTACCCGGAGGAAAAGAAATCAACCGAGATTCCCTAAGTAGTGGCGAGCGAACGGGGACTAGCCCTTAAGCTAGGATAAGGTTAGTGGAACGGTCTGGAAAGTCCGGCGATACAGGGTGATAGCCCCGTACACGAAAACCTTTTTCTAGTGAAATCGAGTAGGTCGGAGCACGTGAAACTTTGACTGAATATGGGGGGACCATCCTCCAAGGCTAAATACTCCTTACTGACCGATAGTGAACTAGTACCGTGAGGGAAAGGCGAAAAGAACCGCGGAGAGCGGAGTGAAATAGAACCTGAAACCGTATGCGTACAAGCAGTGGGAGCCCCTTCGTGGGGTGACTGCGTACCTTTTGTATAATGGGTCAGCGACTTACATTTTGTGGCAAGCTTAACCGAATAGGGGAGGCGTAGCGAAAGCGAGTCTTAATAGGGCGTTTAGTCGCAAGGTGTAGACCCGAAACCGGGCGATCTATCCATGGCCAGGCTGAAGGTTGGGTAATACTAACTGGAGGGCCGAACCCACGTCTGTTGAAAAAGACGGGGATGAGCTGTGGATCGGAGTGAAAGGCTAATCAAGCTCGGAGATAGCTGGTTCTCCTCGAAAGCTATTTAGGTAGCGCCTCGTGTATCACTGCTGGGGGTAGAGCACTGTTTCGGCTAGGGGGTCATCCCGACTTACCAACCCGATGCAAACTCCGAATACCAGCAAGTGCCAGCACGGGAGACACACGGCGGGTGATAAGGTCCGTCGTGAAAAGGGAAACAGCCCAGACCGTCAGCTAAGGTCCCCAAATCTATGCTCAGTGGGAAACGATGTGGAAAGGCACAGACAGCCAGGAGGTTGGCTTAGAAGCAGCCATCCTTTAAAGAAAGCGTAATAGCTCACTGGTCGAGTCGGTCTGCGCGGAAGATTTACCGGGGCTAAGCATAGTACCGAAGCTACGGATTTACACGTAAGTGTGAGTGGTAGAGGAGCGTTCCGTACGCCTGCGAAGGTCGATTGAGAAGTCGGCTGGAGGTATCGGAAGTGCGAATGCTGACATAAGTAACGATAAAGGGGGTGAAAAACCCCCTCGCCGAAAACCCAAGGTTTCCTGCGCAACGTTAATCGACGCAGGGTTAGTCGGCACCTAAGGCGAGGCTGAAAAGCGTAGTCGATGGAAAACAGGTTAATATTCCTGTACCAGTAGTAACTGCGATGGGGTGACGGAGAAGGCTATATCAGCGGTCGGTTGGAAGTGGCCGTTTAAGCAGGTAGGCATGCATCTTAGGCAAATCCGGGGTGCTCTATGCCGAGACGTGATGACGAGCGGTTCGAAAGAACAGCGAAGTGATAGATGCCCTGCTTCCAGGAAAAACCTCTAAGCTTCAGGTTACTAGTGGCCGTACCCTAAACCGACACAGGTGGGTGGGATGAAAATTCTAAGGCGCTTGAGAGAACCCAGGTGAAGGAACTAGGCAAAATGATACCGTAACTTCGGGAGAAGGTATGCCCTCATTACGTGAAGGTCCTCGCGACTGGAGCGGAAGGGGGTTGCAAAAAATCGGTGGCTGCGACTGTTTAGCAAAAACATAGCACTCTGCAAACACGAAAGTGGACGTATAGGGTGTGACGCCTGCCCGGTGCTGGAAGGTTAATTGATGGGGTTATCTTCGGAGAAGCTCTTGATCGAAGCCCCAGTAAACGGCGGCCGTAACTATAACGGTCCTAAGGTAGCGAAATTCCTTGTCGGGTAAGTTCCGACCTGCACGAATGGCGTAACGATGGCCACACTGTCTCCACCTGGGACTCAGTGAAATTGAAATCGCTGTGAAGATGCAGTGTACCCGCGGCTAGACGGAAAGACCCCGTGCACCTTTACTATAGCTTGACACTGGACTTTGAACCTACTTGTGTAGGATAGGTGGGAGGCTTTGAAGCGGGAACGCCAGTTCTCGTGGAGCCAACCTTGAAATACCACCCTGGTATGTTTGGAGTTCTAACCTCGATCCATTATCTGGATTAGGGACAGTGTCTGGTGGGTAGTTTGACTGGGGCGGTCTCCTCCTAAAGAGTAACGGAGGAGCACGAAGGTACCCTCAGCCTGGTCGGAAATCAGGCAATGAGTGCAAAGGCATAAGGGTGCTTGACTGCGAGACGGACAAGTCGAGCAGGTACGAAAGTAGGTCTTAGTGATCCGGTGGTTCTGTATGGAAGGGCCATCGCTCAACGGATAAAAGGTACGCCGGGGATAACAGGCTGATACCGCCCAAGAGTTCATATCGACGGCGGTGTTTGGCACCTCGATGTCGGCTCATCACATCCTGGGGCTGAAGCAGGTCCCAAGGGTATGGCTGTTCGCCATTTAAAGTGGTACGCGAGCTGGGTTCAGAACGTCGTGAGACAGTTCGGTCCCTATCTGCCGTGGGCGTTTGAGATTTGAGGGAAGCTGCTTCTAGTACGAGAGGACCGAAGTGGACGAACCTCTGGTGTTCCGGTTGTCATGCCAATGGCATTGCCGGGTAGCCACGTTCGGACAGGATAACCGCTGAAAGCATCTAAGCGGGAAGCCCCTCCCAAGATGAGATCTCACTGGGACTTTAAGTCCCCTGAAGGGCCGTCGGAGACTACGACGTTGATAGGCACGGTGTGGAAGTCCAGTAATGGGCGTAGCTAACGTGTACTAATTGCCCGTGAGGCTTGACCATATAACACCCAATGCGTTTGGGTGTCACTGACACGCTGATAAACGCAAGATAACGACACACTCGATACAGATTTCCATGAAAGCAGGTCAAAGCGAAACGCTTAAAACCTGCGCATGACGGCTGCTACAACAGCCTAACCAGTTTGCTTGGTGAACATAGCAAGCGTGAACCACCCGATCCCATCCCGAACTCGGAAGTGAAACCGCTTAGCGCCGATGATAGTGTGGCAGGTTGCCATGTGAAAGTAGGTCATCGCCAAGCTCTTAAACCAAAAGCCCTGCTTACCCATAGCAGGGCTTTTTTTTGACCCAAAATCACCCCACTGCTGCTCTCTTCTCTTTTGCGGACGGGGTTGTTAGAATCCCCTCTCATCAATGTTTAACGAGAAAACGCATGAGTGCAATAGACAGAATCCAAGCCCAATTAGCCAGCCATCCTGTGGTCTTATACATGAAAGGCACCCCGGACTTCCCTCAGTGTGGATTTTCCAGCCGGGTGGTGCAAGTCTTGCAGGCTTGCAATGCGGATTATGCCCACATCAATATCTTCGAAGACCCTGAAGTGCGTGAAGCCTTAAAAGAATACTCGCACTGGCCTACCTATCCCCAACTGTATATCAACGGCGAATTAATCGGTGGCTGCGACATCGTCATCGATCTCTTTAATAAAGGTGAGCTTAATAATATGCTGGCGAGCGTGACCGCAAAGCTATAGGTCTGCAGTCTTGGTTCTGTGTGCCAATTAAAGAAAACGCTACAGGAGAGTCGCTATTTTGCCGGCAGTTTTTTTAGGCATCTTGTTAGAAAAATCGGCAAAAATGACGCGACCGTTTATGCCTTCAGTGCTCCGATTTTGTCCACGTCACCTCGTTCCGACCCAGCACGAGGTAGGATGTTCACTGTCGCATGACTTGAAGTGGTGTCGCGATGCCATGCAAGTTTTTTACATTTTGCTGCGAAAACCTGCCCGGCCTGCGGCTTCTGGGGGCTATTCAACCTGCGTTTGATAATGTTTCGTTTCCACGGTTTCGCGGCGTTCGTTTGCTGAATCGAAATGCCAAACCAGCCGCTTCGCCAGCCAAACGGCCTGGACCCAAGCGAAAATATCAAGCCGAGGTGTTGCCAGGACCGTTGAAGTGCATCGGGTTCAACAGCGTCAACCGTTTGGCAGGCGCTTGAAGGCGGCGATCCTGGGCGCTTACCCAATCATTTGCGCGTCCTACATCCCAAGGGTTTGTCCGGCATTAAGCCTGGCTAGCTGTTAACCGCTCAAAATCCCATTCGCAAGCATCATTTAGACGAAGCTCCGCCAAGCTTAGTAGAGGTCGGTACGGTTGCTCACTGCGGCAATTTGGTGGCCTGGGATTTCGTCTGGACCTTAGCCATGACTGGGTTTTTAGCTGGCTGAACCGAAGTATGGGCACTTGGAATAAGAGCTCTCAAGGTGTTCTGGAGTAGATCCGGTTTGTAGCTGTTCCCGTTGAAGGGCTTCGATTGCGATACCCGGACTCGAGCAATGGTTCTGAATTTCTCAATCATCACTCGGTTCGCTATCTTACCGACCACCCTCGACACCCTGTCCTCAGCCACTACAGAGAAAAACGCCACGACGGAGTCAAAATCAATAAAAATACTACGCCCCGCAACGGCCTTACAAGCGCATCCGCGATCAACTCGACATTCCGGAATCCATCCAACAGCATCTTTGGGAGCATCACGTCAAGCGCAATCCCGTTACTAGCTCGCCTTTGAGCAATTTTTGAAACTGATTTTTTCAAAAGCTCAGGTTAGATCTAATGTGAGGATATAACTTTGATCCTTCGGGCGCCTTTTTTCTGAGAGGCGCTAAGGGAGCAGTTAATCCGATAACGAATGCAAGTCTGGTTGTTCTAGAAATTGACGATATAGTCGGTTGCGTCTCGGATAGTCTCGGCGTGATTGGTAGTTGTCGCGCTGTGCAACATCTTACAGTGGTAGGCTATTCTTGCTGTCGGCGGCCGCTACAATGCATAAGAAGCCGAGATCTATTTTAGTAATTTATTATCCGTCCGCAATTGCTGATTCGCGGTTGGTCCGATTGCTCGGCTTACACCTGCTTGCCCCATCGCCCCCTATCTTCTCATTCTGCTAGAGGTCCAGGCAAATCTGGGTCACCGTTCAGCCGTTGCTCCTGAATCGTTTTCCCTAATTGCAGTTTGAATACAGCTTCATAATGCCGTCATTCTGTTTCATCCATTTCGCAAAGTGAAGGTTTATTAAACTACTTGGGTGTGAATTTTTACTGGATCGCTACGTTTTGAGCTAGATGTTTTTTTGGTGCCTGAAACACAAGTGGGGGGGTAAGAAAAAATGCGAGGCGATAGATGGCGGAGTTTGGATCCAATCAATTAGGCTGCGACTTATCACATGCACAGTATTTGGTAACCTATCTATCCTAATTGAATTCGAACGGGAATTTTATCGAAACGTCGCTTAAATAGGTGTTCGAGTTTTGTTAACAGTAAAATTGCAAATGGGTGACAGCGCGCACCCAGCTAAATTAGCTTAATTTATCTTGACAAGGATTTGGCAAGTGGTAGACTGCCACGCACCTCAAGGGACCGGGGTGTCTTCGAAATGAAGGCTAATAACATGGAAAAACAAAGAACTCCCGATTTGATCGGGGATTTAGATAATCTTTTAGGAGGTAGAAATGGCTGCTACAACTGAATCAGTTAAGGCTGATGCTGCGGAAGCACCGCTTTTAAATCAAAAAAACCTGTGGGCAGGTATCACCCTGTACTTGGTTTTTTATTCTTTCATTCGTTGGTACGAAGGCGTCTACGGCTGGTCAGCTGGTCTTGACTCGTTTGCTCCAGAGTTTGAAACTTACTGGATGAACATGCTGTACATCGAGATCGTTTGTGAAGTTGTCCTGTTCGCAGGTATCAACGGCTATCTATGGAAAACTCGTGATCGTAAAGTAATGTCAATCACTCCACGTGAAGAACTGCGTCGTCATTTCACACACTGGATCTGGTTGGTTTGCTACGGTTGGGCTATCTACTGGGGCGCTTCTTACTTCACAGAGCAAGACGGTACTTGGCACCAAACCATCGTTCGTGATACTGACTTTACACCAAGTCACATCATCGAATTTTATCTGTCTTACCCAATCTATATCATCACTGGTACTGCTTCTTTCATGTATGCAAAAACAAGATTGCCTACATACCATGAAGGTCTTCACCTGATGTATATGGTTGTTGTTGTCGGTCCATTCATGATTTTGCCTAATGTTGGTTTGAATGAATGGGGTCACACATTCTGGTTTATGGAAGAGTTGTTCGTTGCACCATTGCATTACGGTTTCGTATTCTTTGGTTGGGCTGCTCTGGGTATTCTGGGTGTGGTGAATACCGAAGTAATGGCAATTACCAAATTGCTGAAAAAAGATCTGGCTTAATAAGTCAAGTCTGTAAAAGTAAATACTATCTCCTTTCTTGCCCCGCTTAGGTGGGGCAGGATAAGGGAAAGTAAAAAAAATATAATTTTAATTCTTTAGGAGGTAAGCTAATGAGCGCATCTCAATCAGCTGTACGTTCTCGTGCGGAAGCGGTACAAGTTTCCCGTACGTTTGACTGGATGATTCTTTTTACACTGTTCGTAACGGTTCTGGGCGGTTATCACATTCACTATATGTTGACTGGTGGTGACTGGGACTTCTGGACCGACTGGAAAGATAGACGTCTGTGGGTAACCGTAGCACCTATCGTTTCTATTACATTCCCTGCGGCTGTTCAAGCGTGCTTGTGGTGGAGATACCGTTTGCCAATCGGCGCAACTATTTCTGTTGTTGCTCTGATGGTTGGTGAGTGGATCAACCGTTACATGAACTTCTGGGGTTGGACTTACTTCCCAGTAAACATCTGCTTCCCATCTAACCTGCTGCCAGGCGCAATCGTTCTTGACGTTGTCCTGATGTTGGGTAACAGCATGACATTAACTGCTGTTGTTGGTGGTTTGGCTTATGGCTTGTTGTTCTACCCAGGTAACTGGCCAATCATTGCTCCTCTGCACGTTCCTGTAGAGTACAATGGCATGATGATGACTTTGGCTGACTTGCAAGGTTATCACTATGTACGTACCGGTACACCTGAGTACATCCGTATGGTAGAGAAAGGTACATTAAGAACCTTCGGTAAAGACGTTGCTCCTGTATCAGCGTTCTTCTCTGGATTCGTTTCTATCATCATTTACTTCTTGTGGCACTTCTTCGGCAGATGGTTCGCTAAAACCGACTTCATCGCTGACGACGCATCCTAATCTGAAGTTTTGATTGAAAATGACATCTGACGAATTTGAATTAACAAGTTTGTCAGTAGATCTTAATTACAAGATTCTCTAGTAATAGAGGAGGAAATATGAAAATAATTAAAGACAAAGTTGCAAAACTGTCCTTTGTCGCACTGTTGGTCGCAATGACAGCAGCGATGTTCTATGCTCCAACAGCATCTGCTCACGGTGAAAAATCACAGGCTGCGTTCATGCGTATGCGGACGATTCACTGGTTTGACCTGAACTGGTCAAAAGAAGAAGTGCCTGTTAATGAAACTATGACAATTTCCGGTAAATTCCTGGTATTCGCAGGCTGGCCGGAAACTGTTGATAAACCAGAAGTTTCATTTTTGAACGTTGGTATTCCTGGTCCTGTATTTATCCGTGCAGGTTCTTGGATCGGCGGTCAATTGGTTCCTCGTTCAGTGTCTCTGGAATTGGGCGAAGTTTATGAGTTTAAAGTTCTGTTGAAAGCTCGTCGTCCAGGTGACTGGCACGTTCACTCTATGATGAACGTACAAGGCGGTGGCCCTATCATCGGTCCAGGTAAATGGGTAACCATTACTGGTTCTATGAGCGAGTTTGTTAACCCAGTTACTACTTTGACTGGTCAAACAATCAACTTGGAAAACTATGCTCTGGACAACGTTTATTTCTGGCACGCAGTATGGTTTGCTATCGCGTTCGCATGGTTGTTGTTCTGGATCAAACGTCCATTGTTCGTTCCACGTCATATCGCTGTTAGCACAGGCAAAGCAGATTCTCTGATCTCAGCTGGCGACAAAAAAGTTGGTATGATCTTCGCTGTCGGTACGATGGTAATCGTTGCTGCCTCTATGGGTGCAACCAACGAAAAATACCCTGTAACAACTCCTTTGCAAGCTGGTTTGTTGCGCGGCATGAAAACTTATCAAATGCCTGAAGCTAACGTTTCAGTTAAAGTTGATGACGCTACATACCGTGTACCAGGTCGTGCAATGCAAATGACCTTGACCATCACAAACAACGGCGACTCAGCTGTACGTTTGGGCGAGTTCAACACTGCAGGTGTACGTTTCTTGGATCCAGCTGTTCATGAAGATGATACAGCTTACCCAGACGATTTGCTGGCTGAAGAAGGTTTAACTGTTAGCGATAACAGCCCTCTGGCTCCAGGCGAAACACGCACAATCGAAGTTACTGCTTCTGACGCTGCATGGGAAGTATATCGTTTAGCTGACTTGATCTACGATCCAGACAGCCGTTTCGCAGGTCTGTTGTTCTTCTGGGATGAAAAAGGTAACCGTCAATTGGTAACAGTTGATGCTCCTCTGATCCCAACTTTCATCTAATAGTGAAAGTGTTCTAAGTCGAAATACTTAGGAAGAAATTGAAAGCCCTCGCTATTGAAAGATAGCGGGGGTTTTTTTTAGGTAATATGCTAGGAAACCGCAGGAAAATGTTAAAAATGAAAAAAGTGCTAGTAATTTTGGGGGTTTTAGTGCTGAGCGGTTGCTCGGAAAAAGAAGAATATCAGTCCGTAGTATTGGAACAGATGAAGCAAGATAAAGATATTAAGGACTACGGAATTGAGCCGGAATTAATGACAAAATGTGTCGTCGATACTTCGTCGAATGCTATGCCAGGGTTATTCATATTAGATCCTGAAAGGCGTAAAGCATATAAAAATTACGCGAAAATGTTGGATATTAATAAGTCAACGGACCCACAAAAAACATTAATCGAATTACGAGAAAGTTTCGGTGCAGCCAAAGAGCTTGCAGAAGCACATTCAAATTATGTCGAAAGCGTAGTCGAATGTATGTCTGGTTTAGTGACTGGCGGAGAGGAAAAGTTAAAAAATAAAAAATAGGATGACGTTTTAACGAAAGCTATTTTGGTTATTACTCAAAAGTGAAATGCAAACCCAAATATGAGCAAGGCGAGTCTTAGGAGGGTTGTTGGTATATTCAGGAAAAAATGAAATAAAAAGGAGTTTATGTTGCAAAGAACCTCTGATTACTTCGGTTTTGCAAGACAACTAGGTGCCCATCATTGATTTAATTTACGCTGAAATTCGATGTTACGAATTAATCAGAGACTCCCAAAGCGACGACATCAGAAAGGTAACTAATGGCTCGAAACGTTACCGAAACTGCCGCTAGTTTAATGCATCACCGCCGTTGTTATCCTTAATCTTACAGAACTGTAAATTACTTACTTTGATGTTTGGGTGCTTCTCAAGCGCATAAGATAATCTGATCCTGTAATATCCCGGCTCAACTCGCCGGGATATTAAGTAACGACAGGAATCTCTTTATATAGAAATGCGTTCCTACAATGAGATTAAAGTGGCAAAGTCGGCGGATTGAGTTTGCATTCCTCGTTTGAAAGGCGACATATTCTAGAAGCTACAAAAGCACGAGTTTTCCGTTCATCACATAACTATAATTTCGACAACTAACAATTTGCGATGACTGTTCTTCTGATTGAGAATCGCGCAATTGATAAGATTAGACTGCTATAAAATGACTAAGTTTTTAGATAAAAGCTGACGTAAGTTGCTAAGCTATTTAACTAATGTTAACGGTAGGACGACAATCGTGCCAATTATCTTAAAAGTACTTTCTTACAAAGGTTTACCACTATCTACTGAATTGAGTGCCGAATTCGGTCAGTTAGGCGGAACAATAGGCAGAAAAGCAGGAAATACCTTGGTATTGCCTGATGCGGAAAACTTTGTATCAGGCCACCATGCTGAAATCATTTATGAGGACGGTGCTTACTTAATAAAAGACACAAGTAAAAATGGTACATATTTATCAAATGCCGGACTGAATATAAACGATGCACAAGCAAGGTTATTAGATAGTGAAATTTTGCGGATCGGAGAATATGAGATTATTGTAGAACTGCCATCAGCCGAAATATCACCAGCTTCACCCATTAGCGTCGAGAGTATTTCGCCTTCACCATTTGCCCAACCGTTTCAAAATGATCAACAGTCAATAGTCAACGAACCTCTGAATTTCTCGATTCCGCACAACGTAGCGAGTTCTCCCTTCGGAGAGCGTCCTCCTGCTTCCCCTTTTCACGATAGCTTTACCGCGCCTGAGGTGCTACCTCCCCAGAGAGATGGTAAAGATATTGCCGAATTCTTAAAAGGCTTAGATTCCTTAGGTGCGTTGGATGCACCCCTCAGCGAGTCTTCCGGGTTAGAGTTCCCGAGTTTGGAAGCAATAAATTTATCCGAGCCTATCCCTTCGAGCATAGCGTTAGATTCTAAAGACGTATTCCAAAATACGCCTAATATTGAGCGTGAAGATGGGCAGGCGGCTTCGCGAGCCAGTGTAGAGATTACGCTAGCACCCAATACGGAACCATTTATTGGGTCCAAATCGGGTGATGCGACGCTCATGAAGATGTTTCTGGATGGTGCGGGAATAAAAGATCAATCGTTTTTGACGGAAGAGCAGTGGCCGGAGGCGATGAAAGCGACTGGTGTGTTATTCCGAAATTTGATCGAAGGCTTGATGGACGTTCTACGCGCACGCGCGGAAATGAAAAGTGAATTTCGAGTTTCCGTCACCACAATCCGCTCATTTGACAATAACCCGCTAAAATTCAACCCAGATGTGGAAAGCGTACTGAAGCTGATGCTCGCACCGAATAATCCCGCGTTTATAAATTCAAATGATGCGGTAACTGAAGCGTTCAGGGATGTTAAGTTTCATCAATTGGCGATGACGGCAGGTATTCAGGCTGCACTAGGGGAGATTTTGCATCGTTTCGACCCAGACACCTTCGAAAAGGTGTTGGGCGAAGGGATTGTTTTTCAGCGAAAAGCCAAGTGTTGGGAGCTTTTTTGCGAAAAATATCCGGAACTGAAAACACAAGCAATTGAAGGATTTTTTGGGGAAGAGTTCGCTGAAGCTTATGAAAAGCAGATGCGTCTATTTGCGAGGCGGTGAAAGTTTGCAACTCAATTGAATTGGTAGCGAAAATTTCATAAGTCATTGTTAATAAATAATAAACGGTACCGAATAGAGTATGTCAATCAATAACCGGATTGTTTGGTCAGAAGGCATGTTCCTTAGACCTCAGCACTTTCAACAACATGATCGTTATCTTGAAAGTCGTATTGATGGTCGTTGCTATGGAATCAGGGCTTATGATTGGGGATTTTCGTCGCTAAAACTAGATGCAGGACAATTGGCGATAGGAAAAATCACTCTGGCAGCTGCTAGAGGGATTTTCCAGGATGGTACCCCATTCCATTTGCCAAACGAGGACGAACTACCGCTACCACTTGATGTCTCTGAAGACGTTGCAAATGAAGTAGTGTATTTAGCATTGCCGCTGAGTCGTCCTGACTCTGTTGAAGTTGATAGCGACAATAACCCCGATGGATTGGCGAGATACCGCATCACTCATAGGGATGTCAGAGACAACAATGCAGGGTACGACGCTCGTTATCCCGTGCAAATAGGCAGTATTCGTCCGAGACTTATGCTTGGCAACCAAGAAAGATCAGGCTATCTGTGCTTAGGGGTCGCCAATATCGTTGAGGTGCGCGCCGACAAAACAGTCGTACTGGATGAGAAATACATTCCCGTGGTGCTGCAGTCTTCAGCCAGTAGTATTTTGAACGGCTTCGTCCGGGAGTTGCAAGGTCTGCTGCATACCAGAGGGGAGGCGTTGGCAGCCCGCGTGGCGGGAACGTCTCAAGGTGCAGGCGTCGCAGAGGTTGCAGACTTTATGTTGCTGCAAACCATCAATCGTTACGAACCCTTGCTGGCACATTTGGCGGGGGATGCGCTGCTACATCCGGAAACTTTGTTTTCCTTGGGCCTGCAGTTGATGGGAGATCTAGCAACCTTCTACCGTCAAAATAAGCGACCCGCAGTGTTGCCCGAATATAGGCATGACGACTTGCGTATTTGCTTTATCCCGTTAATTGATGAGCTACGGCGCCTGTTAAGCATGGTGCTTGAACAAAATGCGATTCAAATTCCGTTAACCAAACATAGCCAGTCGGTTTATTACTCGGGTCGCCCCGATGTGAAATTATTGGAGCAGGCAATCTACGTATTGGCTGCCAGTGCGCAAGTATCTTCGGAGATGTTGCGCACGCATTTCCCTCCGCAGGTGAAAATTGGCCCGGTGGAAGAGATCACGCAATTGGTCACTGCTGCCCTGCCCGGTATTTCAATTCATCCTTTGCCCGTTGCCCCAAGGCAATTGCCGTATCACGCCGGATGTTCTTATTTCGAATTGGATAAGCAAAGCCCATACTGGAAGAAGATGATGGATTCCGGCGGTTTTGCCTTTCATATTGGTGGTAATTTTCCGGGATTGGAGTTGGAATTCTGGGCAATAAAAAAAGGGTGATGACATGGTGCAACAAGGACCTTTCGGCGATGACGACAAAACAGTGTTGCGGCCTTCGCCAGGTGGACGGATGCCGCAGCAGCCATCAGTGACACAAATACCGCCATCTCCGCCGCCCCAGCAGCAGACCTCAAATATCAACATTCCGTCGCTCAGTGTGCTTTCCGGAGCGGATAGCGGTTCATTATTGACTTTATCAGCCGGCATTCTGTCCTTGGCGGCTAGGCTCAGAACAACCGTTAGCTATTCTGGAGTTGATGAACTAAAGCAAAAGTTGGCTAAAGAAGTCAGAGAATTCGAGAACCGTGGCTTGAATGCAGGGTTTCAGCAAGAAACCATGCGTATGGCGAGCTACGATTTGTGTACTTTTCTGGATGAAATTATCCAAAACACGCCTTGGGGCTCACAAAGTAATTGGGGGCATCAAAGCCTGCTTATCCTATTTCATAAAGAAGCCTGGGGCGGCGAACGCTTTTTCCAAATACTCGAACATCTGGTGAAACAACCCGCGCAAAATTTACCGCTCATCGAGCTTTGCTATGTGTTGTTAAGTTTTGGGTTCGAAGGTAAATATCGGGTCATGGCCAATGGTGCCAACGAATTGGAAAAACAACGTCTTGAGTTGTATCAACTGATTCAGCGAGTAAGAGGGGATTTCCCAACGGAGCTGTCGCCGCGCTGGCACGGGCAAAAAAGTGGTAATAGCTCGTTGATAACGCAAGTGCCCTTATGGGTTTTTGCCAGCGTAGCTGGTGGCCTGTTGCTGCTTTGTTATCTGGGGTTTGCGTTTTTTATTAATTCGGTATCCGATCCTGCCTATCGGGAATTACTGAAATTGGCCAAGGAGCCGGTACAAGCGGCAGCGGCCGCTACGATCACTCCGTCTGCACCGGTTATCGCCAACAGATTGGAACGCTTTAAACCGTTATTACGCGATGAAATCGCCCAGAATATGGTCGAAGCGGTCGACGATAGCATCATTCGCGTTCGTAATTCCTTCCCCTCCGGTAGCGATCAAGTCAAACCGGAGTTTTTACCGATGTTGAAAAAAATCGCCAAAGAACTTGAGAATGAACAAGACTCGATTTTGGTAACCGGGCATACCGACGACAAGCCCATTGTGTCGGCCCGCTTTCCGTCCAATTGGCATTTGTCTGCGGCACGCGCTAAAAACGTCTTGGCAATTTTGACTGCGTCCGCCCAACTAAAAGGTTCGGCCAGAGCGGAAGGCAGGGCTGACGGCGAGCCTCTGGAACCCAATGATACGCCTGAACATCGAGCCTTAAATCGGCGCGTCGACATCTTGATTAAGTGAGAATACCGCGTGGAACGGATAATCAGTTTTTTTAAAACAAAGTGGGTACTTGAACTGATCGGTATCGTGATTTTGTCGGTACTGATTTGGTTTATCGGGCCTTTAATCGCAATTGCCGGCAGTGTGCCGTTGGAAACCGATTTAAGCCGGATTATAACGATAAGCGTCATAGTCGGATGTTGGTTGCTTTACCGCTTGGCCGCGTGGCTGTTATCGCGTAAGCGCGAGCAGCGTTTGATGGCCGATTTGGCTGGCGGCGCCGATGCAAACGATGCGCAAACGGCCTCCGCAGCCGAGTTGGATGTATTGAATCGCGGCTTCGATGAGGCTTTGGCTTTACTGAAAACTACCAGTGCTAAACAACACGGTCGGAAGCAGTATCTTTACGAATTACCTTGGTACGCCATTATCGGTGCGCCAGGCTCCGGCAAAACCACAGCATTAATCAATTCCGGATTACATTTCCCCTTGGCCGAACGCTTGGGCAAGCATTCGGTAAAAGGCGTCAGCGGCACGCGAGATTGTGATTGGTGGTTCGCCGACGAAGCGGTGTTATTGGATACTGCCGGTCGCTATACCACCCAAGATAGCCATCAAGAAGTGGATGCTACCGCCTGGCATGGTTTCTTGCAGTTGTTAAAAAAATATCGACCACGCCGCCCTCTGAACGGGGTATTTGTGGCGGTGAGTGTCAGTGATTTAATTCAGCAGACCGAGGAAGAATTACGCCAACATGCCGCAGCAATCAGGCGGCGGATTACGGAACTTAATGCGCAATTGGGTGTGCAATTGCCAGTCTACGTGCTGTTCACGAAAGTAGACCTCGTGGCGGGATTTAGCGATTTTTTTGCCAATTTAACCGAAGACGAGCGAAGCCAGGTGTGGGGTGAGACGTTTATTCGTGCCGACAACGATAAAGAAGATCTGGCCGCTCACTTGGTGCAATTTGAAAAGGCCTATGACGAATTGACCGAGAGGTTGGTACAACGCCGTTTGAAGCGTATCCAGGAAGAGCGCGATGTGCAGCGGCGTACGGCTATTTTCGATTTTCCTCAACAAATGATGCTGTTCAAATCCGTGGCAACCGGGTTTCTGGACGCTGCATTTGCCACCAATCGCTACGAAGAGCCTTTCCTGTTACGCGGCGTTTATTTCAGCAGCGGCACCCAAGAGGGTACGCCGATAGATAGAGTGATGGCGGCGTTGGCCTCAAGCTTTAGATTGGAAAGGCAAGCAACACCGTTAATGAGCGGGCGCGGTAAAAGCTATTTTTTGACTAAGCTTCTGAAGCAAGTCGTGTTTCCCGAAGCCGAATTGGTTGGCGTGGACCCAAAGGTAGAGCGGCGTTTTCGTTTGATGAACCTCGCCGGCTTTGCCGCCACCTTTGCGCTTGTGGCGATAGCGGTAGTGGTGTGGATGGTCAGTTTTGCCACGAATAAGTCGGCGATTGCCGATGTCGAAAAACAGGTAGAAATTTACCGAGCCAGTAATCTTGTTCCCACCGATTCGCGCTCCGGTTTTTTGGCCTTGTTGCCCAAGCTTAATGCCTTACAAGCCGCCAAAGACGTGTATGCACAAACCGGCTGGAGCAGTGGTTTTGGTTTATACCAAGGCGACAAAATCGATTCAGCCATCGATATTGCCTATCAGCGCTTGCTTCGTGAAAATTTTCAGGCCTTGATTACGCTGCGCTTGAAAGAGCGTATGCAAAGCGATGAAGGCAAAAATCTGGATGTACTTTACCAATTATTGCGTGTTTATCTGATGTTCGGCGAGCCGCAACGGATGGATGCCAAGGTTGCCCAGCCTTGGGTGAAATTGGATTGGGAGCAAATGTTTGCCACCGACCCGGAGACCCAAGCCAAATTACAGTTACATCTGGATAATTTGTTGGCTTTGAATTTGGATCCAGCTGCTATCGATAACAGTTTTGTCGACGCAGTGCGTAATAAATTGACGCAAATTCCTCTGGTCAATCAACTTTATAGCCGTTTTAAAAGTGAGGCGCTGTTTGATCGCAGCCACGACATTTCGGTTGCCGGACAATTAGCGCCGAATGGCGGCCGAGTGTTTACCGCGAACGGCAAGGAATTGGATACATTGGTGGTCCCCGGCTTGTTTAGCAGTTACGGTTATACGGAGTTGTTTCTGAAAAAAGGCATGGTTTACGTCAAGGAAGCCAGCGAACAAAATTGGGTACTTGGCGTAAACGGCGCAAGTACGCCTGTCGAAATTGATCGTTTATATAGCGATTTCAAACGCCTGTATTTGGGAGATTACCAAAAGACCTGGGATAGCGTGCTGACGGCGGTTAAGTTCCGCCCGCAGCCCAGCAATAATCAGTTGGTAGATACGCTGGATCTGCTGTCGCGACCCGATTCGCCATTGAAGCTCTTGTTGGAGTTGGTCGAAAAAAATACCGCGTTAAGTAAGCTCTCGTCCGAATTGGCCGATGCGTTGGCAAAATCCACCGGCGGTGCTTTGGCGGTTCCGGAGGCCGCTACCCAAAAACTGCTGGCGATGGCTAAACAAAGCGACGGTGGCGTCGATCCGGTCAAGGCATTGGAAACTTACTTCGAACCTTACAATATGCAAGTGCGGGGCGCTGCCGACAGGCCTGCTCCGATCAATGCGACGATGGCGAGTATCAAAAATCTGCACGATTATCTGATGCAGATTGGGTCGGCACCTAATAGTGGCGGTCAAGCCTTGTCTACCGAAGCGGCGCGATTTGCCGGCGGCGGTGTTGACCCTCTGCAAGCAGCCAAAATGGAATTTGCCCGTTTGCCCGGTCCGGTTGCAGCCTCGCTGAATGCGTTGACCAGCACGGGCGGGCAACAAATCAAAACCGGCGCGAAAGGGCAACTCAACGAAATGTTGAAAACCGCGGTGACGATGCCCTGCAAAAGCGCTTTGGCCGGCCGTTATCCGTTTGCAAAAAATACTCAGCAGGACGTGTTGATGGCTGATTTCGGCAAAGTTTTTGCCGCTAACGGGATTGTCGATCAGTTTTTTAACGCTAACCTCAAGGCATTTGTTGATACTGCGGCGGTGCAGTGGCAGGAGCTTAATTCGGATAAGGCTTTAGGCTTATCGGCGGCTAGTATTCGCCAGTTTCAGATTGCATCGAAAATTCGTGACGCATTTTTTCCTGGTGGCGGCGCGGTGCCGCAAGTGCAATTCGAGTTAAAACCCTTGGCCTTGGACGACAAAGTCAGCACCTTCAGATTAAATGTCGAAGGCCAGGAGTTGGTTTACCGCCACGGTCCTGAGCAACTCACCAAGTTTCAGTGGCCCGGCACCAATAATAGTGCCGGGGTCAGAGTGGTGTTCGAAGGTTTGGACGGCAAACAAGTCAGCAAATCTAAGGAAGGGGCCTGGGCATTGTTCAGGATGTTCGACGAATTCAACATCCAACCCACTGGCCTGCCGGACCGCTTTAATTTGACCGTACAACTGGAAGGTTATACCGCGAAATTTGAGTTGCGCGCGGCCAGTGTCAATAATCCATTTGGCATCAGCGAATATCAAAGCTTTCGTTGTCCGGAGTCACTATGAGTTCTATGGATGGGTTGAGCGTCGGCTTTTTCGGAAAAGTGCCGGGCCTTGGCGATTTTGTCAGTCGGCGGCTGCCCAGGCACTTTATCGAGCCATGGGACCAGTGGTTACAGGCGTCGATGCGTTCCAGTCAGGAAACATTGGGAGAGAGTTGGTTATCCTTGTTTTTGGTTAGCCCGCTTTGGCGCTTTGCTTTGAGACCTGGTGTGTGCGGTGCGAGTGCTTGGGCCGGTGTCATGATGCCCAGTGTGGATAGGGTCGGTCGCTATTATCCGTTGACGTTGGCGCAAGCCGTCAGTGCGGAGTCTTTGTTGTCATTGTTTTCGCCGGAATCGGCATGGTTTGCACAATTGGAAGACGCTGCGCTATCAGTGTTGAATGACTCCTGCGATCTGGACCGGTTTGATAAGGGGCTGATGGAAATCGGTTCGGCTGACAGCCTGACACCGCAGTATTTTCAAGCTGATTCTAGCGGCGGATTAGGGGTATCTAACGGCAAGCTCGCATTTCGTTTCGATTTGGAGGGCCTGGATCAGACGGATGTAGTGTTTCCGCACTTGAGTCAGCGTTTGTTGGATCGCTTTATGCCGGGTTACAGCATTTGGGCGAGTGAAGGCGGCCAGTCGAATCGCCCCAATCTGCTGATTTGCGAAGGCTTGCCGCCTATCGATGCTTACGCGAGTTTTTTGCAGGGTATGCCGCAGGCTGGCAGATCTTGGCAGGTGCAGAGCTATCGCCAAGACCAAAGCGTCAAAAAAATCGAGAGAGAGCCGAGCGCCTCTGCGGTAGGCGCAACGGCGAGCCAGGACATAACGCTTCCAAACTCGACAAAGTGGGCTTCCTACGGGGTTACGGTGGTCGGCAATAAGCGTAAGCACAATGAGGATGCCTTGCTCGATTGCCCGTCACTGGGACTGTGGGTGGTTGCTGATGGCATGGGTGGGCATCAATCCGGCGATGTTGCCAGCCGCTTGGTGGTGGATTCTTTATCGACCTTGGAATTTACCGAAAACCTGGATAATCAGGTCGAAGCCGTTTCCCGCAAATTACATAAGATTAACGACGATTTATGCCGTTTTGCTTCGGGCATTCAGCAAGGCAGTATTGTCGGAACCACTGTAGTCGCCTTGCTGGCCAAGGGCGACCAGTGCGCGGCCATTTGGGCGGGAGATAGCCGTTTATACCAATTACGCCAAGGCGAGTTTACGCAGATTACCCGCGACCATACCTTGATCGACGAATTGATGGATTCTGGTGTGATGACCCGGGAAGTGGCGGCCCAGCAAGTGGGAGCGAATGTGATTACCCGCGCGGTGGGTGGGCAATTGACGCTGGCGTTGGATGTGCTGCGCTTTCAGGCTGCCGGCGGTGATCGTTATCTGCTCTGTAGCGACGGCTTGGATAAAGAATTATCGGAAGCCGAAATTGCGGAATTGATGGGCTCAGGCAGTTGCCAGTCGGCCGCTGAAGCCCTGATTAACCAAGCTTTGAGCAGAAGCGGTCGAGATAATATTACCGTATTAGTCGCCGAATTTAGTGGTTAAGCCGAAATCAGGATGCTGCCCTTACGTCCGGATTCTTGGGTCTCGGTATCTTTTGGAAGAAATACGCTTCAACAATCTTATAAGCGCGTAGATTCTCAGATGGACGGCTGTGGTCGGTAGTGTCTTTGGGGAATGGCTGTCAACGTGCGCTTAGTATAGATAGACCCAAGATGTGAAGCAGCCGATGTGAGCATTCGGCGACGCTAGAACGCGAGAGGCTTTTGCACCACGAAACAATGGACGGATTTTTTGAATGGAAAACGGTATTTCCCCTCGCGGTAGCCAGGCACCGCAAGTACCGAATATCGTATCCGTTACGAAATATCGTGCCGACTTGGCGCTGCAATGGTGTGTGCATGTTGTGATTTAGCACGCCGTTTGAATTTTTAATTATGTTATATCAATGTCTTACGGTTTTGTAGGCGTAGGGTTCATGAGTTGGCATGTTAAATGATCCCGATGCCTTATCTATTGATGAGCAAATGCAACTTGATAGGTATAAGATTCCGCGACATTTAGGGTTTTTTAGTTTAAAGCGTGACATGAAAAACCGACTAGACTAATGCGAATTGGTTTTGGGCTTAATATAGGCGTAACAAGTCCGGGGCACTATAGAATTGGGTCGATTGTAAGAAACGGGGCGCAAGGCACAAGGTTTCGTTACCGCTTTTCAATCGGTTGATGTTAACAATTGGATTACCATAGAGGCTTAAAAATGGCGGATTTGTCCGGATTACTAGAACCCGTTTCGGCGGAGCAGCCTTGTGGTGATAACCTTGAGTATGACAATGCCAGGGTGGCATTGGACACCAATATCTTAGGGACCCCGGAAAATCAGTTTTCTGGCGAGAAGGCGTTGCCGCCTAACTGGCGCGAGGTCTACAAGGAGGCTTTGGCGTTATTGCAGCGTTCCAAAGATTTGCAAGTCATTTTGTACTTGATCCGGACACTGATCAATGTTGAAGGTTGGAGAGGTTTTCGCGATGGACTGAGCTTTCTGGAAGAGTCCTTGACCCGTTATTGGGATTCCATACACCCTCAACTCGATCCCGACGACGGCATGGATCCGACGTCGCGAATCAATATTTTGGAAGAGCTTGCCAGCTTCGACCTGATAATCAGGCCTCTAAGTTTGGCGGTGCTGGTCGAGTCGAAAGCCATCGGCAGGTTTTGTTTGCGTGACATTCAGTACGCAACCGACCGGCTGGAAGTGCCCAAGGGCATGACAAAGCCAGACAACGGCGCTATCAACGCGGCTTTTCTGGATATGGATGACGCGGCGTTAGCTGATAATTATCAGGCATTGGTCGACAGTATCAAGATCGTCGAGCGGATCGATGCTTTCGTCAACGAAAAAGTCGGAGCCAGCCAAGGCGCGGTATTGACGCCGTTGAAAGCTTTACTGAAGGAAGTCAGGGATGATTTCGATCATTACGCGGGGTCGCGGTTGTCCAGCGACGCCGAGACTGAGGCAGGCGACGATGGCAGCAGCGCTGAGGCGGGTGATGAGGTAAAGCCCGTTAAATCCAAAGCGGTGAGCGGCGCCATTGAGTCGCGCCAAGATGTGGTGAGAACGTTGGATGCGCTTTGTAAATATTATGCGGACTACGAGCCGTCTAGCCCCGTGCCCATTTTGTTGCGTCGGGCCAAGCATCTGGCAACTGCAGATTTCTTGGAAATCGTCCAAAACTTAATGCCGGATGCGCTTTCCCAAATAAGTGCGATAAAGGGTCCCGACCCAAGTTAGAAACTGATTTTTGGTAGTCCTTCTTAATGTCAAGCGGAGAATACAATGGCTGAAAGTAGTCAGAAGTTTATACAACGAAACCGGGCACCCCGGGTACAGATTGAATACGATGTTGAACTCTACGGTTCCGAGAAAAAGGTGCAGTTGCCGTTCGTGATGGGCGTCATGTCGGATTTGTCGGGTAAGCCAGCCGAACCTTTAGCACCAGTGGCGGATCGCAAATTGTTGGAAATCGATGTCGATAATTTCAATGATCGATTGAAATCGATGAAACCACGGGTCGCATTCCAAGTTCCCAATACCTTGACCGGCGAAGGTAATTTGAATGTCGATATCACCTTTGAAAGTATGGATGACTTTTCTCCCGCAGCGGTTGCCAAAAAAGTGGCGGGCTTGGATAAAGTCTTGGAAGCCAGAACCCAGTTGTCCAATTTGATTACCTATATGGACGGTAAAACCGGCGCGGAGGAATTAATCGCGAAGTTAGTTAACGACCCCGCGTTGCTACAAACCTTGGCGGCGTCAGCGAAACCGGCGGAAGCAGGCGGTGATGCCGCTGAAGGAAAAGGGGAGTAAGCCATGGCCGAATTAGAAACCCAAGGCGGACAAGGCGCAACACAAACCCTGGAGTTGGACGATTTTTCCGCATTATTGTCCAAGGAGTTCAAGCCAGGCACCGAGGCAGCCAATCAGGTCAATACCGCAGTAACAACGTTGGCGCAATATGCGTTACAGGATGTTTCCAAAGTATCCGACGATGCCATTAAAACGATCCAGTCGATTATCGCCAGCCTGGATCAGAAAATCACCGAACAATTGAATCTCGTCATACACCATCCCGATTTTCAAAAACTGGAAGGCGCCTGGCGCGGCTTGCATTACTTGGTCAACAACACCGAAACCGACGAAATGTTGAAAATTCGCGTGTTGAATATCACCAAAAACGAGTTGGGTAAAACCCTGAAAAAGTTCAAAGGTACCGCCTGGGACCAAAGCCCGCTGTTCAAAAAACTGTACGAAGAAGAATACGGCACGTTTGGCGGCGAACCCTTCGGTTGCTTGGTGGGCGACTACCATTTCGATCACAGTCCGCAAGATGTGGAATTGTTGGGCGAGATGGCAAAAATCAGTGCCTCCGCGCATACCCCGTTCATTTCCGGCGTGGCGCCATCGGTGCTGCAAATGGAAAGTTGGTCCGAATTGGCCAATCCGCGTGATTTGACCAAAATTTTTCAAACGCCGGAATACGCGGCTTGGCGCTCGTTGCGCGAGTCCGAAGATTCCCGTTACCTCGGTTTGGCTATGCCGCGCTTCCTGAGCCGTTTACCTTATGGCTCGAAAACCGATCCGGTCGAAGAGTTTGATTTCGAGGAAGATACCTCGGGCGCTGATAGCAGTAAATATACGTGGTCTAACGCGGCTTACGCGATGGCAGTCAACATCAATCGCTCGTTCAAATATTACGGCTGGTGTTCGCAGATTCGCGGTATTGAATCCGGTGGCGCAGTGGAAGGATTACCGGTGCATTCGTTTCCGACCGATGAAGGCGGCGTCGACATGAAGTGCCCGACCGAGATCGCCATTACCGACCGCCGTGAAGCGGAATTGGCCAAAAGCGGTTTCATGCCCTTGTTGCACAAAAAAAATACCGATTTCGCCGCGTTCATCGGTGCGCAATCGCTGCAAAAACCGGCTGAATACACCGATCCGGATGCCACCGCCAACGCCAACTTGGCTGCGCGCCTGCCGTATTTGTTTGCTACCTGCCGGTTTGCGCACTATCTGAAATGCATCGTTCGAGACAAAATCGGATCGTTCAAGGAGCGCCAAGACATGCAGGCGTGGTTGAACACCTGGATCAGCCAATACGTGTTGACCAATCCAGCAGTGGCCACCGAAAAAGACAAAGCGCGTCGGCCATTGGCCGGTGCGGAAGTGGTGGTCGAGGAAGTCGAGGGTAATCCTGGATATTATCAATCTAAGTTTTTCCTTAGACCGCACTATCAGTTGGAAGGGTTGACGGTTTCCTTGCGACTGACATCTAAATTACCGTCGCAAAAAGGTTAAGTCCTATTCGTTGAATAAGGCTAGGAAGTACGCTATTTGCCGGGGCAGCAATACGAAATTCCCGGCGGTGGCGGTTAGTCGTTTTATATCCCGGCTTGCCGGAGCTGTAAATCTGTGGGTGGATGCCCGTTTGTATTTTTATCACTAACTTCGAAAGGAGAGCACTATGATCTTATTAAAATTCGCGACCGAAATTAAAGGCGATAGCACCGTAGCCAGCCATACGGACTGGATTACCGTAGACAGTTTGCAAATGGGCGTAGGTCGTGCCATTTCGACCAGCGGCGTCGGCAAAGACCGCGATACCAGCAATCCTTCGTTTTCCGAAGTCACCCTGACTAAAAGCATGGACATCGCGTCCGTCGACCTGTGGATGCAGTCCATCTGCGGCAAAAGCTTGGGTACAGCAACATTCCATTTCATCCAAACCGGCGGCGCGGATGCCAAGGGTCAAGTGTATCTGGAAATCGAACTGGCCGACGCTATCATCAGCGGCTACAGCCAATCCAGCGGCGGTGACCGCCCTCACGAGAGCATATCCATCAACTTCAACGAAGTTAAAATGAAGTACAACACTTTCGGCGAAGGCGAAGCACCAGCCGCCGGCGCATTCAAAGGTTGGAACTTGATGAAAAACGAAACCGTGTAATCCCCGACCCCGGTGGAATCAACACCACTGGGGTTATTTTTGCACTCATCGGAGAATCGTATGCAGGATGTTTCACGTCTTATCGCCGAAGGCGAGCTGGATGCGGCATTGCAGCAAACCCAGCAGTACATCAGGCAAAATCCGGCCGATCCTAAATCGCGGATCCTGCTGTTTCAGCTGTATTGCGTGCAGGGCCTTTGGGATAAGGCGCTAAATCAACTTAATGTGTTGCGCGACTTGGATGCCTCCACCTTGTTGATGGTTAGTACTTACGAACAAGTTTTACTCTGTGAAGCCTTACGTAAGGACGTGTTTGCCGCACGCAAAACGCCTTTGATTTTTGGCGAGCCGCCAGCATGGTTGGCTTTACTGTTAGAAGCGCTAATACGGGAAAACAGCGGCGATTTTCAGCAGGCCGTGGCATTACGAACTGAGGCCTTACAGCAGGCGCCGGCTACCGCTGGAGCGTTGGACGGTACGCCGTTTGAATGGTTAGCAGACGCTGATAGCCGTTTGGGACCGGTGTTGGAGGCTGTCGTCAATGGCCGCTATTACTGGGTGCCGTTTATGCAGATCAGCAAAATACAGCTGGAAAAACCCACCGATTTACGCGATTTGGTATGGATACCGGCGCAATTTACCTGGATCAATGGTGGCGAAGCCAGCGGCTTGATACCTTGCCGTTATCCGGGTTCGGAAGCCGACTCGGACGCTCGCATCCGCCTGTCCCGTTTAACCGAATGGAATGAAGTCGCAGACGGTTTAATGCATGGCAAGGGGCAGCGCCTATTGGCCACCGACGTCGACGATTACGCGCTGTTAGATGTCCGTACTATTGAATTCAATGCGCCGGCAGGGCTGGAATAATGGCCGATTTACTGCACGCGGAACGTCTCCAACCGTCCTTGCTGGATCGGTTGACCGACGAAGCTCCCGACAAACGCGCGGAAACCCGCGAGCAACGTGTCATGTCTCTGCGCCAGTTGCGGCAGAGCGTATTGCGCGATTTAAGCTGGCTGCTGAATACCGCAGCGTTCGAGAGCATGGTCAATTTGACCGACTATCCGTTTGTGGCTCGTTCCGTATTGAATTACGGGACACCGGTCTTGTCCGGCGTATCGCTGACCGGGATTGACGTTAAAAAGATCGAACGTAAAGTCCGGCAGGCAATTAACGATTTCGAGCCCAGAATCTTGGCGGACTCGCTGTCGGTAGAATTGGCAAAAGCCGATGATCAAATGAATCACAAGGCACTGTCGTTTCGTATCGAAGGCGATTTGTGGGCGCAGCCGTTGCCGATACATTTATACATTCGCAGCGACCTGGATCTGGAAACCGGCGAAATCAGCGTCAAGGAACTGGACGGTTAACCATGGATCCCCGGCTGCTTAAATACTATAACCGCGAGTTGCAATACGTCCGTGAAGTAGGCGCGGAGTTTGCCGCAGAGTTTCCGAAAATAGCCAATCGCTTGGGCTTGGATACTTTCGAATGTTCCGACCCGTATGTAGAGCGCTTATTCGAAGGCTTCGCTTTTATGGCGGCTCGGGTGCAATTGAAGGTCGACTCCGAGTTTCCCAACTTTACCCAGCAATTATTGCAGATTATCTATCCGCACTATTTGTCGGCTACGCCATCGATGACGGTGGTGGAGATGAGACCCGATTTTGCCGAAGCGGCTCTGGCAGACGGGATCACGATAGCCAAGGATACGGTGTTGCGCAGCCAGATCGCCAGAGGCGAACAAACGGCCTGCGAGTACCGTACTGCGCAAGACTTGCAACTGTTACCGTTGCAGATAGGCCAAATTGAATATCTGCCGAGTCTGGCTGCCGTGTCCAGTCGCGGCTTGACGGCCAAACATTTTCGCGGACCGGTCAAAGCGGCCTTACGTATCGTCTTGAATAGTGTGGGCGGTTTAAAGTTCAACGAAATCGCCCTGGACCGGCTGCCGTTGTTTCTGCGCGGTGTCGGCAATATCCCGTATCGCTTGTACGAACAACTGTTGGCAAATGTAAGCGGCATCGTCGGCAGTTTCCATAACGGGGTCTCGACGGAAATTCGCACGCTGTCTGCTGGGGGGGTACGCGGTCTGGGGTTCGAACCGGACGAGGCTTTACTCAGACAGACGCCGCGCTCGTTCGACGGTTATCGAATATTGCAGGAATATTTCGCATTCCCGGACCGTTACCTGTTTGTCGAACTCGGTGGACTGGGAGAGCTAGCAAGTAACTGTGACAGTGAACAGATTGAGTTGTTCGTGCTATTCGACCGCAGCGAACCGCAACTGATTAATGTGTTGGATCAGAACAATTTGGCCTTGTTCTGCGTGCCGGCTATCAATTTGTTCCCTAAACGTGCCGACCGGATCCATATCGACCAGCGTCAGTCTGAATATCACATCGTGGTGGATCGCAGTAGGCCGATGGATTATGAAGTGCATAGCGTCAATGAAGCCACCGGTTTCGGTGCCGATCAGGAGAGCGAACAGGCCTTTCTGCCTTTTTACGGTTCTAAAGCGTCCTACCAGCACGCCGGGGAAACTGCGTTTTTCAGCTTACGGCGATTGAATCGCGTGCTGTCTTCAAATCAACGTCGCAAGGGCGTGCGTTCCAGTTATATCGGCAGCGAAGTTTTTGTGTCCTTGGTCGATGCGGCCCAGGCGCCGTATTCCGGCAAGTTGGCGCAATTGGGGCTGGATACCTTATGTACCAATCGTGATTTGCCGCTGGTGATGCCGGTAGGCCAAGGTGATACCGATTTTACCTTGCAAGTTAGTGCGCCGGTGAAATCGGTGCGTTGTATCGCCGGCCCGACCCGGCCGCTGCCGGCTGCGTATGAGGCGGATACTGTGTGGCGCCTGATCAATCATTTGTCACTGAACTATCTGTCGCTGCTGGATACCGATGCCAAGAGCGGTGCGGCGGCATTGCGTGAATTGTTGGGCCTGTATGCCGACCAGCGCGAACCGGCCATCAAGAAACAGGTTGAGGGCGTGCTTTCCGTTGCTGCGAAAAATGTGGTCAGACGAATTGATGCCAAGGGGCCGATGGTGTTTGGGCGCGGCTTGGAAATTACCGTCATGCTGGACGAGTCGGCGTTTGAAGGTGGCGGCTATTTTCTGTTGGCAACGGTATTGGAGCGGTTTTTCGCTCGGTATGTATCGATCAATTCTTTCGTCGAGACGGTGATACGTACCAGCGACCGCGGTGAAGTGGCGCGTTGGCCTGCGAGGATGGGATGTCGCCACACGATTTAATCGGTGAATTGACGAAGGATGCGTCGCGCTTCGATTTTTTCGAGGCGGTGCGGTTAATCGAATGTCTGAATAGCGATAAGCCGCGTTTCGGTACCAGTGTAAAAGCGGCTGACGATGCCGTGCGTTTTTCCCAGGAGCCGGAACTGGAATTTCCTGCTACCGCTGTCGATTACTATTCGCCGGGCGGGACGGGGCTGGGTAAACCGAGATTGGCGGTGAATTTTATGGGTTTGTTCGGTCCCAACGGCCCGCTGCCGCTGCATTTGACCGAGTATGCCCGAGAACGGCAGCGCCACCATCACGATCCGACCTTTGCTCGTTTTGCCGATGTTTTTCATCATCGCATGATTAGTTTGTTTTACCGGGCCTGGGCCAATGCCCGCCCGGAAGTGCATTACGACCGGCCGGATACAGACCGCTTTGGTTTTTACGTGGGTGCCATGCTGGGTATTTCCGGGGCGCCGTTTCAGAACCGGGACGCACTGACCGACCGAGGCAAATTGTTTTATGCCGGGCATTTTGCCGCGCAGACCAAACATCCAGGGGGTTTACAGGCCATTGTCTCGGATATTTTTAAAGTGCCGGTCCGCGTCGCCGAATTTGTTGGCGAATGGATGGACATTCAACCCCGTGAGCAAACTCGTTTGGGCTGGAGCAAAGACACCTGTTCTCTGGGGAGCTCTGTTGTGATCGGCGCTAGCGTTTGGGGTTGCCAGCATAAGTTTCGTGTCGTTATCGGGCCGTTGCGTCGCAGCCTATATTTGGCCTTGCTGCCGGGTGGGGCGTTATTGCCCAAGTTGGTGGCCATCGTCCGCAATTATGTCGGCGACGAAATGGTCTGGGACGCACAATTGATTTTGGAAAAAGCCGAAGTACCGGAAGAGCTGGCCTTAGGAAAACCCGAAACGACCGGCGCGAATAGTATGAACGGCGATGCGCAATTGGGTTGGAGTACTTGGTTGGGACCGCGCCGCGGTGCAGGCGATGCCGATGATTTAACGCTTAATCCGTTTATACAGGCTGATGCTGCCTGCTGAACCACACTTAAACTTTAGCGAGGAATAAACACCATGGCGGAAATTAGCCGAGTCAAGTTGTTTGGGAAATTGAACAAGGTTTGTTACAAAGCCGTCGAGGGTGCGACGGTGTTTTGCAAACTAAGAGGCAACCCCTATGTCGAGTTGGTGCATTGGTTAAGCCAACTGCTACAACTGCAAGACTCCGATTTGCACCGCTTGGTGAAGCATTACGGTTTGGATGCCTCGGTGATTGCCAAGGACGTGACTAACGCGCTGGACCGCTTGCCGCGCGGTTCTACGGCTATTTCCGATTTTTCGCCGCATATCGAGGATAGTGTCGAACGCGGCTGGGTCTTCGGCACATTGTTGTTCGGTGAGTCTCAGGTGCGCAGCGGCCATTTATTGGTCGGTATGTTGAAAACCAAATCCTTGCGCAACGAGTTGCTGGGAATTTCCAAAGAGTTCGAAAAACTCAAACCGGATACGGTTTCCGACGAGTTGCCGAAGATTGTGTCCGGTTCACCCGAAGATGGATTGGTTGCCAATGATGGTTCGCTGGTTGGCGCTACGCCCGGCGAAGCCAGCGGTGCGATTGCACCGGCAGCGATGGGCAAGCAGGAGGCGCTGAAACAATTTACCGTTGACCTGACCGAGCAGGCGCGTAACGGCAAAATAGATCCTATCGTGGGCCGTGAGGAAGAGATTCGGCAGGTCATCGATATTCTGATGCGCCGCCGGCAGAACAATCCGATTCTGACCGGTGAGGCCGGTGTCGGCAAAACCGCAGTCGTCGAAGGCTTTGCGCTGAAGATCGTCGCCGGCGACGTGCCGCCGTCATTACGCGATGTGAGCTTGCGGACTTTGGATGTCGGCTTGTTGCAAGCCGGCGCCAGTATGAAAGGCGAATTCGAAAACCGCCTGCGGCAAGTCATCGAAGAAGTGCAAGCCTCGCCAAAACCCATTATTCTGTTTATCGACGAAGCCCATACCTTGGTCGGTGCGGGCGGCGCGGCAGGTACCGGCGATGCGGCCAATCTATTAAAACCGGCGCTGGCACGCGGTCAATTGCGTACCGTGGCGGCCACTACCTGGGCGGAATATAAAAAACATATCGAAAAAGACCCGGCCTTGACCCGACGTTTTCAGGTCGTGCAAGTGTTGGAGCCTAGCGAAGCTAAAGCCATCGGCATGATGCGCGGCGTGGTCTCGGTGCAGGAAAAACATCACCAGGTGTTGATTCTGGATGAAGCGCTGGAAGCGGCCGTCAAACTATCCCATCGCTATATCCCGGCCCGACAATTACCGGACAAGGCCGTCAGTTTACTGGACACCGCCTGTGCCCGGGTCGGCATCAGCCAACACGCGGTGCCCGCCGAAGTGGACGACTGCCGTAAACGCATAGAAGCTTTGGAAACTGAGTTGGCGATTATCGGCCGGGAAAAAGCCGTCGGTGTCGAAGTGGCTGCGCGGGAGCAAGTGGCTAACGAAAAATTGGCTGCCGAACAGGAACGGCTGGCTGGTCTGGAACAGCGTTGGAATGCCGAGAAGGAATTGGTCGGCAAGATTTTGGAATTGCGCGGCAAACTCAGATCGGCTGGACACGCTGTCGATACAGCCGAACCGGCGGAAGGCGATGCTGGTAGCGAAGCCAATGATCGCGACGCCTGGCTGACCGAATTAAAAGCCTTGCAGGCTCAACTCCACGCACAACAAGGCGAGTCGCCGCTAATTTTGCCAACCGTCGATCAGCAGGCTGTAGGCGCTGTTGTGCAAGATTGGACCGGCATTCCGGTTGGCCGGATGGTCAAAAATGAAATCGAAACGGTACTGAAGCTGCCGGATTTGCTGGAGCAGCGCATCATCGGCCAACGCCACGCACTGGAGATGATAGCCAAGCGCATCCAGACTTCGCGCGCCGGGCTGGATAATCCGAACAAGCCCATCGGCGTATTCATGCTGGCCGGTACTTCCGGTGTGGGTAAGACCGAAACCGCGTTGGCGCTAGCCGAAACCTTATATGGCGGCGAGCAAAACGTCATCACCATCAACATGAGCGAATACCAGGAAGCGCATACCGTTTCCACCCTGAAAGGCGCGCCTCCGGGCTATGTCGGTTACGGCGAAGGTGGGGTGTTGACCGAAGCGGTAAGGCGCCGCCCCTACAGCGTGGTATTGCTGGACGAAGTGGAAAAAGCCCACCCCGATGTGCACGAGATATTCTTCCAGGTGTTCGACAAAGGCTGGATGGAAGACGGCGAAGGTCGGGTGATAGATTTCAAAAATACCTTGATCTTGCTGACCACCAATGCCGGCACCGACCTGATTGCCAACTTGTGCAAAGACCCGGATTTAATGCCGGAGCCGGAAGGCATTGCCAAGGCTTTGCGCGAACCCTTGTTAAAAGTGTTTCCGCCTGCGTTGCTGGGTCGTTTGGTAGTGATTCCGTACTACCCGCTCAACGACGAAATGATAGGCGCAATCGCCCGGTTGCAATTGGGCCGAATCAAAAAGCGCGTCGAAGAATCGCACAAAGTCCCGTTCAGTTACGACGACGAAGTCATCAAACTGATTGCCAGTCGCTGCACTGAGTTGGAAAGCGGCGGACGGATGATAGACGCCATTTTGACCAATACCGTGTTGCCGAAGATTAGCGAGGAGTTTTTAACAAGGATGATGGAGGGCCGCGAGATTGGGCGGGTACATGTGCAGGTTATTGGTGGGGAGTTTGGCTATGACTTTGAATCTTTGTAATGCGAATACTAAGAATTTTTTATAAGGGAGGTTGAGATGCCAGTATCTAAAAGTGATGCAATCGCGGCAGCCAAGGCGCTTAACGGCTCTGTCAATGCTGTAGTCAATAATGCTAAGTACCATGACAAGAGTCATTGGAGCAAGCAGAACGCGATTGCTGCCTTGAATTACAAACCGGTGTGTGGCTACTACTGGAGAAAAGAGGTCAAGGAAAAGTGGACCAAAAAGGGAGATCAAAGCGATTCAACGTATGAAAAGCCCACGCCCAAGAAGCTCAAGCTGTATACACAGGCGAAGGAAATATCCTTCCACGCTGTCGGGATAAACGATTGCTGGAGGCTCCTTAGCCATGCCTTGGGGCAGGCTTCGATAAGTAATGGTGAATTCAGGGAGGGAGATGCCGGCACACGAGTTGTTGTTGCTACGGAGTTTCCTGAGGGATACGGGGGGTGGACCCTTTACAATGATGAAAGAGGGGACACGCCTTGTGATTATATCGCCGTAGTGATTGAAACAGGCGGCGGAGCGGCCAACGCGCAAATAGTGACGCACTTTCCCGCATCCAAAAACTACATAGACGGCAAAGCCGTATTGAAATAACAGCTCGGTCTTCTTCTAAAGGTTGCGTATTGGGCTGATTGGCGAGCCGTTCTTGCTCATCAGGCTTTATGTGTATGAGTTTGTACATGTTTTTGGATAAATGGATTAGGCATGCTCCGAAACAAAGGCAGATAACATGAGGTTTTCTGCTTATGTTTGGAGAGTGTGTTTCAGGCACGAAAACTGAACATACATGGAAAGTGCGCGAACTGGCTGCAAGTTTTTTAAAACGTTCGTAAAGTGGTTTTGCCGAACGAGAATCCGCCAGAGGATAGGCTGGCTGCAATTTGTTCAGGCTGTTTTCTCAAACCGTATGGATTTATTTTTAGATTGGATAGCGATTTGCTGTCGTGAAACTGCCTTACGGATTAAATCCGTTTTTTATTGGTAGCCGATAAGGCTATTTTTGGGGCTAAACCAACTGGGGCACCCCCATTAGTTTGTTATAAATTTGGAGAACTGCCATGTCTTTTTATTTAGATGTACCTTTTGTAACGCAACTCGGCATTGGCGCACATGTCGATCCCGCCACAGCTAGAGATGACCCTACTGGGTGCTGGTATGCTAGTTTATGTATGGTGGGTTATTACTTTGAAGCAGGCCCTCGTTTAGGAAATCCTGAGTTATTCAAGAAGCCACTTGATAAAAATATTCACGGCACAGATGTTGGTCATTTTCCTATTGGCGGCGCTGCTGAATTGAAAATGATGCAGAACGAAGGGTTGGAAGAAGTTCCTGAGCCCGCTGACAAAAAATGGAAAGGTTGGCAGCTTGCTACACTGCTTAAGGAATATGGACCATTGATGATGTCGTGGAGAGCTCCTGGGGCGCATGTTTCCGTTGTCATCGGTGTGGACACTGATAAGAATCAAGTCATCTATCACGATCCAGAAAATGCGCCAAACTCTCGGATGTCGTTAAATGATTTCAACACTAAGTTAATGTGGGGAAATCGAGCATTGATACGTAGGAAAGGTCAGCCACACCAAAAAAGGTAAAAGTGCCGTAGGTTCGAATAGTGATACATATTCTGACGAATTTAGAGTCTTCATTATTCGGAGCTCCGCGGGCTGTCAAATTAGCAATGCCGAAGTTTGGATTTTTTTGGAGTATGAGTAGGTGCGTCGCATCTTTGAAAACTTGGTGATAAGTAGTGCCCTTTGGTTTTCTACGTAAATTCCCTTTGTACTAAAGATGACACATTTAAATTCAGTCAATGATTTGCGGGAATATATTAAGGGGCTGGGGGAGTTTCGGGCTCGGCCTATTGTTGCCGGACAGCATCCGACTTTGTATTTGGATCAAAGTCAAGGAGCTATAATTAAAGGCATACGAGAAAAAGATTATCTTTTTTCGCCGTGCAAAAACTGGGTGGAACCGCATGAACAAATGGGGCTTTTATTTTCGGCTGAATGGAATCATTTAAAAGATCGGATCACATTAAAACGTAAATAGAATAAAGATAAGTCGATTGATATTAACTGGTTATTGGCGAGCTTTGAATTGCCGGCAGGGCTAAAGTTTGTACAAGATACTCGGGATAATCAGCACTATTTGTTAACAGTTACCGAGCGTATGACCATCGACGCCTTAGTGGCAAAATTATTGATGATTGCCGATAGAATGGCAGTATATCCGCATGTGGAAAGGTTCTTGAAATGATTGCCTACAAGTATCCTGAGGAAAAAGAAATACTCATGCACTATGCTCATAAACTACAAGCAAATGGCATCATCGAGATTATTGACAAAGGATATGTAAAAAACGCCCACGAGGCCAAACTGCTGACGGCATTTTTCTGGCAGATGGTCGACGAGTCGGTTAAAGATGCTGAGCAAGGTGTGGATGCCGCGGGTCATCGCGATCTTCAAGCCTATGATGAGTACATCATGAACACACTAAGATCTTATCTGGTTAACGCCGGATATGAAAAAGAATGGAGTGACGATGATGGGTCTGCGCAGTGAGAGAAACTGCATAATAAGCTGAACGGTTTTTCGATTTATATTTGAAAGGTGAACGGAAAGTGGGGAATACATGGCTGGCGCAGTGTCATTAACTAAAGTATCGATACCTAAAGCCTCGGCGATTTGCCAGGATATTCAACTGGATCAGCAGGCAACTGCAGGCCTACTTGCCGACCCTGCGCCGGTTGATTTTTTGAATAAATTGCTCGAACAGCAACTTTATCCCGATGCCGTGCGTTTTATGGCCAGAGCGTTACCCAAGCGCGAAGCGACCTGGTGGGCCTGCCTTTCTGCGCGCAGTGTGGTGAGCCCGCAAACGCCCCCTGAAGTCGTTAAAGCGCTCGATGCCGCAGAGTTGTGGGTATTTAAGCCAACCGAGCCGAATCGCCGGGCCGCTAATGCTGCCGCTCACAGCGCATCTTTCGAAAACCCTGCCGCATGGGCAGCCATGGCCGCGTTTTGGAGTGATGGCAGTATGGCGCCGGAAGACGCACCATCGGTTCCTCCTGCGGATAATCTGACGGCCAAGGCGGTGGCAGGGGCGGTAATGTTGGCGGCGGTATTGACTCAGCCGGAAAAGGCCTATGAGAAATACCAATTTTTTATCGATCAGGCTATTGATATTGCCAACGGCGGTAACGGCCGACTTTGGCAGGCGGCTTAAGGAGATTACGATGGGACAGCCGGCTGCACGTATAACTGACATGCATGTTTGTCCAATGTTTACGGGACCGGTCCCGCATGTCGGTGGCCCGATTTTGCCTCCTGGTGCGCCCACGGTAATGATAGGCAAAATGCCGGCCGCACGCGCTACCGACATGGCGACATGCGTCGGGCCGCCAGATACCATCGCAAAAGGGTCGACAACCGTGATGATAGCCAACATGCCGGCCGCCAGGATGGGTGATATGTGCGCCCATGGCGGCACCATTATCCTCGGTTACCCTACGGTACTGATCGGTGGCTGACGCCGGCTTTATCTCAAAATTATCGTTTTAGCGTTAGGATTTCACCATGCCACTTTCTCAAGAATCTCGCACCGCTTCGGTGGTGACAGCCGCCGGTGCGGATACCTTTGTGCTGTATCGGATGACTGGTAAAGAACAATTGAGCAGTTTGTTCGAGTACGAGTTGGAATTGCTGAGCGAGAACGGCGATATTGATCTGCAAACGGTGTTGGGCACCAGCATTACCGTTAAATTGCAACTGGATAACGGTGCGCTACGCCCGTTCAACGGCATTGTCACGCAGATTAACCAATTCGGTATGCTCGGCGACCTGTATTTCTACCGAGCTATTGTGCATCCGAAAGTGTGGTTACTGACGCAAGCCAGTAACTGCCGGGTTTTATCGCCGGCGCCGGCAACCAAAAATGTACCGGACATGGTCAAGGCTGTCCTCGCCGAGCATGGTTATACCGACGTAACGACAAAATTTTCCACCACCTACCAGCCCCGCGATTTTTGCGTACAGTATCGGGAGACCGACTTCAATTTTATTAGCCGGCTGCTAGAAGAAGAAGGTATCTACTATTACTTCACGCATACCGACAGCATTCATTCGCTAGTGTTGTGCGATGACATTACCAAGTTGGCGGCAGCGACACCGGCCACGGTCAAATACTACCCTGCCGCAAACCAGGGCGGGCGCGACGAGGAGCATTTTTATGAATGGCGGCTTGGACGGCAAATTCGTTCCGGCAGTTACCGCTTAAAGGATTTCGATTTCGAGGCGACAACCGCGCCTTTGGACAAAGTCAAAGATTTGCCTGGCGAACATGCTCAAGCCAGCAAAACCGTCTACGACTATCCGGGGGAGTTCAAAGTAGACAGCGAGGGTGAGCGATACTCGCGCCTGCGCATGGAAGAGCTACGCGCGGAGCACGAGCAAACCGTTGCGCTCGGCAATTTGCGCACGCTGGCGGTAGGACAAAAATTCACCTTGTCGGAATTTCCGCGCGCCGATCAAAACCGTGAATATCTGACGGTATCCACCCAATTCCAGATCCAAAACAACGACTACGGTATTGCCGAAGCGGGCGGCATGGACGAGTTTCAATGTACCTATTCCGTTATCAGTACCGAATACGCCTACCGTCCGCCTCGGCGTACCCGTGTGCCGGTAGTGCAGGGTGTGCAAACCGCCATAGTCGTCGGCGGCAGCGGCGACGAAATCCTGACCGATCAATATGGCCGGGTTAAGGTGCAATTTCACTGGGATCGGCTTGGCACAAAAAATGAAAATAGCTCATTTTGGGTGCGGGTTGCGCAGATTTGGGCCGGCAATAATTGGGGATCGATGTTTATTCCGCGCGTCGGCCAGGAAGTGATCGTCGATTTTCTGGAAGGCAATCCGGACAATCCCATCATCACCGGGCGCGTGTATAACGCCCAACAAATGCCGCCTTATAGCTTGGATGCCAACAAAACCCAAAGCGGGATCAAAACCCGCAGCACGCCTAATGGGGCGGCTGAAAATTTCAACGAAATTCGCTTCGAAGACAAGAAAGGTAACGAAGAGCTCTACATGCACGCCGAGAAAAACTTTACGCGCATTGTTGAAAACAACGACGTGCAAAAAATCGGCTTTGAGAAAAAAGATGCCGGCGACCAAACCGTGGACATCTACAATCACCGCACCATCACGCTGGATCAAGGCAACGACAAATTGACGGTCAAGACCGGCAATCACACCGTGGAAATCGACAAAGGCAACGACAGTTTGACCGTCACCCAAGGGAACCGGACCGTCAAAGTCAACGCCGGCAGCATTTCCGAAGAAGCCGGGCAGTCCATAGAGCTTAAAGTGGGCTCCAACAGCATTAAAATCGACAATAGTGGCGTCACGATCAAAGGCATGACCGTTAAAATCCAGGCAGACACCCAGGCCGAATTGAAGGGCTTGCAGACCACGGTGAGTGGCGATGGCATGCTGACCCTTAAAGGCGGGATGGTGATGATCAACTGATGATCATTTTTTCCGCCGCGCGAAACCAACCGGATAGAGTAAGGATAATGCTGGAATACTACAGGGATAAGGGACGCCGGGCCGGCGTCGAGCTGGGTCGCGACGACAATGCGTCCATCCAGACTACAGCGTGTGCCTGGATGGAGGTATAGATGGCCGGATGGAAAGATCCCAGGCCAACGGGCTCCGAGATCCGGCCGCGCAACATCGATGCCGGCACGACGATCCGCGATGCTACGCCACGGCCGACACCCATAGGCGTATTACCCGGACAACCGGCCAAGGCAGCACCGCGCATAGTACCGACTCGTAGCGGTTTACCGACATTAAAGCCGGGCTCGCAAGGTGCTGAGGTTCGGCAGTTGCAAGGCTTACTTAACGCCTGTCTTAGTCCATCGCCAAACTTGGTCCTTGATGGGCGGTTTGCTCAGGCTACCGCGAATGCCGTGCGCCAGTATCAACAAAGCGTCGGCATTAACGCTGACGGTATCGTCGGTAAAGACACCTGGTTTTATCTGCTGAAGGGGGACAAAGCGAAAGTCGCTGCGCCGATGCCTCCATCGCCACCCGCAACTGCCAGTAGTAGCGCAGTCCAACCGGCTCCTGCACCTAATATGCCTATGCCGATACCGGTGGAAACGGTGGGGAGCTGGACGCTGGAGCGCAAATTCTCCGAAGCCTTGCGTTTAACCGCACCCAAACTGCCCGGCAGTATGCGCCGCGAGTTTGAAGCGCTGCTCAGTCCGGAAAGCTTGGCGATCATGGCCGCAACATTGGTTATTTGGGCTGGCGCCCACGTGTTTGGCGTTGGCGAAATCGTCGATATTCTGATGCTGGTCGGCGGCATCCTGATGTTCGGGCTCGCGGTATTCGGCGTCGCCCGCGACCTGGGCGAATTTTTGGCGATCACCGCCACTGCCGGAAACGAACAAGATCTAGACGAAGCTGCCACGCATCTGGCAGACGCCATCGCGGTGATCGGTGTTGCGGCCTTCGTCGCGCTGTTGGCAAAAGTGCGTTCTTTACGCGGAAAAAAAGGCTTGGCCCGCGAATCGGGAGCCGCCTCGGAAGCAGTAACGCCATCGCAAGCAACCGGCAAATCGGCATCCGGTAAAGCGCCGGCTCGCGCGGGTGCGGCGGCGGAGGGAGAAGCCGCCGGCGGGGCCTCCACCTCTAAACAAACCGCATGTCCGGGCAAGGATTGCAAAACCGCCGGCGAGCCGATCAGCATGCTCACCGGCGAGGAAATGCTGGAAAAAATCGACTTTACTTGGGATGGCCCATTGCCCTTGGCTTGGCGGCGTTATTACCGTAGCAGCCAATCCGATGTCGATCATCAATTGGGTTACGGCTGGCTGACGCCTTTGGACGAGTGGCTGGAAATCGGCGAGCGCGTGACGTTCTGCAATGCCGATGGTCAGCGTATCGATTTGCCCTTGCCCAAGCCAGGAGCCCATAGCATTAATCTGCCGGAACAGGTTCGCTTGTACCGGGAAAACGGCCAGTATCGCATCGTCGATCCTAGCGGCTTAGCAAGAACCTTCACCGGTCGTTCTGGCCGTTGCCCTCTGCGGGCCTGGCACAACAGCCAGGGCCAAAGCCTGTATTTTCACCGCGACGCCAACGGCGACGTCGAGCGCATCTCCGCCAGCTGGAACAAGCATTTACTGTTGGAACGCCAAGGCCGGCGCATCGTTTCTATTCGTCCCGGCAAACGTGTCGGAAGCGGATTCGAAGCGGCCGGCGTGCCGCTGGTAAATTATCTTTATAGCGAAGAAGGCGATTTAATCGGTGCTCGCGACCGGCTTGAGCAAGGCGAAACCTACGCCTATCGCAACCACGTTATCGCCCGCCGCATCCTGCCCAGCGGCTTTAACTTTTATTTCGAATGGGATCAAGACACGCCGCAAGGCAAATGCCTGCACAACTGGGGCGATAACGGCGTTTACGATTACCGTTTCGAATGGTTGCCGGACGGCGTCAGCCATGCCATCGACTCGCGCGGTGGCGTCGCGGTGTATCGCCACGATCCGCAAGGTTTGTTGCTCCTGGAGCGCAGCCCGGAAGGCCGGGAAACCCGCCATAGCTACAACGCCGACAATCAACTGGCGCAAACCGTGGCACCGGACGGCGGCGTCACCCGCTTTAACTACGATAACGAAGGCCGTCTGATCGGCGTCTCCGATGCGCTGGGTTTTAGTCAGCGCGTCAAATACGACAAACAAGGCCGTCCGGTCGAACTGATCGATGCCTTGGATCAGCGCTGGCTGCGCCGCTACGACGCTAGCGGCCGCCTGGAAGAAACCGTCGCCGCCAACGGCGCGGTCACCCACTACCAATACAACGCCCAAGGCGTGCCGGTGCGTATCACCGATGCACTGGGCCGCACCCGCTCGCTGTTGTGGGACGAACAGTTGCGCCTGGTCGGCGAGATCGGCTTTGAGGGCATCAAGACCCGCTACCAATACGATGATGATGATCGTATCGTCGCCATCGTCGATCAAGACAAACGCACCACCCGTTACGGCTACGACGCGGCCGGCCGCGTTATCGCAGTGCAACACGCGGACGGCAGCACCGTGCAACTGCGCTACAACGCCGCCGGTTTATTGACCCATTACATCGACGGCCTGGGCCACACCACCGAATACCGCTACGACGACGGCCTGTCCCAACCCACCGCCCGCATCGATCCGCTGGGCCACGAAATGCGTTATCGCTACGACAGCGAACGCAACCTGATCGGCCTGATCAACCCCAAAGGCGAAACCTACAGCCTTAACTACGACCACGACGAAAACCTCGTCGAAGAAATCGGCTTCGACGGCCGCATCCAACGCTACCGCTACAACGCCGCCGGCGCGCTGGAAGCCTACCTGCAACCCGGCGCCGACGGCGATTGGAGCGTCACCCGCTTCGAACGCGACCGCCTCGGCCGGCTGCTGAAAAAACACGCCGCCGACGGCAGTCTGAGCCAATACGGCTACGATCCGCTGGGCCGCTTGCAACTAGCCAAAAATGCCGACAGCCTGGTGCTTTTGGGTTACAACGCCCTGGGCCAGATCAACCAGGAAAACCAGAACGGCACCATCGTCCGCCACAAATACGACCTGCTGGGCCGGCGCATCCACACCGAAACCCCGGACCGGCATCGCATCGACTACCGTTTCGGCGAGCGCTACCTGGACAGCATCGAATTCGACGGCCAAACCCTGACCAGCCACCGTTACGACGAACTGGGCCGGGAAATCGGCCGTAGCCAAGGCCAACTCAACACCGACTACGACTACGATCCGCTGGGGCGCTTGTTGCGGCAACGCGCCGCGCTCAAAGGCCAAGCGGTGCTCATCGGTCGCCAGTACAGCTACGATGCGGCCGGCAAGCTCCGCGAACTGGACGACCTGCGCCAGGGCCGCAGCCAATACCACTACGATCCCGCCGCCCGCCTGATCCGCAGCGAAGGCCTCAGCCCGGAAAGCTTCGTCCACGACCCGGCCGGCAACCTGCTGGGCGCTAGTGCCGAAGCCGGCCGCGTCGAAGGCGACCGCTTGCTGATGATGGGCGACCGCCACTACAGCTACGACGCCGCCGGCAACCTGATCGAAGAAAAACGCGGCAAGGCCGGCCAAATCGTCACCCGCTACCAGTACGATAGCGACAACCGCCTGATTCGCGCCGAAACCCCGCAAGGAATCAGTGAATACCGCTACGACGCCCTGGGCCGGCGCATCGCCAAACACACCGCGCAAGGCGAAACCCGCTTTCAATACGACGGCCCGCGGTTGCTGGCGGAAACCGATAGCCAGCGCAGCCGTACCTACCTGTTTGAGCCCGGCAGTTTCCGGCCCTTGGCGCTGCACGAACAAGACAACACCCAAGCCAGCGGCAGCACCTACCACTACCACCTGGACCATCTCGGCACGCCCAGGGAGCTGACCGATACCGATGGCAGAATCGTCTGGTCCGCCCGCTACCGCGCCTACGGCAACCTGGCCCTGGCCGACGTCGAAACCATCGACAACCCGCTACGTTTCCAAGGCCAGTATTACGACCAAGAAACCGGTTTGCATTACAACCTTAACCGGTATTACGATCCGAATGCGGGGCGGTTTATTCATCAGGATCCGATTGGGTTGGAAGGCGGAAGTAACGTTTACCGGTATGCGCCTAATCCTTTGAATTGGATTGATCCTTTGGGTCTGACTGGAAAGGATTGTGGGGCGAAAAGAGGTCCCAAAACTGATCCTAACGCGCCGCACAATGCCAAAATTCGAGCTGAAGCAGCTCGACTTCAAGACGAGGGGAATACAATTCTCTCAGGTGGAGGCGGTAAGGAAGAGTTAATTGCAACCCCCGGAGGTATTAAGTCTGGGAGGCGTCCAGATATTTTGTATAGAACACCAGAAGGTGAAATACGTGCTACAAATGTTGGTAGAACCAAAGCTGATGGTAGCCCGGTTTCTCGGGAGATAGACGCGATGAAAGATTTGACCGATAAAGCAGGGATTCCAACCAATTTTGTTCCATACGATTAGGTGGTATATGGGAAGCTTATCTATACAGTTCCATGCGTTACCAGAAGAGGTCAACGACATGGTTATGGCAATAAGGTCTCTGGAAGGTTTAAATATAACGTTGATGGGGGGAACGCCTTTTCGCGCCGAAGCTTGGGATGGTAGAAGTCTCGCATTTGAAAATGCAGGCGAAATCAGCTTGGGTTTTACACTTTATCCCGTCGACTTAAATTGTGTAAGTCGCTACGACTTTGTAATCCACAACCCAAACGCGTTAGTTCTCGATGTTGGACAGTTGACGAAAGACGGGCTCAAACGATCATGGTTATCATGCAAAACTGACGATGAAGCTTCGTTGTCGAAATGGAAAGAATTTGCCACAATCATTAAGAAAAAAACAAAGTGTGGTGCTGTCGCAATAAATCCGCAAAGCGGAGAAACGTCGGTAATGAAGAGTCATCGATATACAGATGGTGCGCTGAGATTATTCCAATCAGGTGTTGATATGTTACCAGTAGGTGGTATTGTTCGTATCCAACTTGGAAATGCTAAATAGTCTGCGTAGTTAGGATTTGCGGAAGTGTAATGGTACAGAGGGAAGCTGATTCGTAACGAAACCCTGAATTAGCAAAGCTTTGCCGACTTGCTGCAGGTAACCTGATCGAAGAAAAGCGCCGGAAGGCCAGCCAAATCGCCAACCGGCCCGGAAACAATTAGACCGAGAAATGGCCAAAAGAATCGTGTGGAAGCACAATAATGTTGTAAGCCTTAAGCTTCGCGAGGACCTTTACTCGTTGGGGCAAATGTTGGGTCGAGCTGCCATGCGGTTTTTCAATATTACTAGTCGCGACGGAAATTGGCACGGTATAGATTTAAATCAAGTCGATCCAATATTTACGTTATTTATTGGAAATATCGTGTTACATAATTTGGCTGACAAAAAAGTTTCAGATAAAGATGTAAAGCCGAGCGCCGCGTCCTGTGAACCCTACTGGATTAAGCCGAAACTTAATTTTGATGGAGGTTACCCCTTCAAGGGAGGCAACCTTATCGATATTGGTACGGAAGGAAATATCAGCACAACGGCGGGGCGAGTGGTGGAAGAAGACCTATCGCTTCCAGCCGATAAGGAAATTATAGAGAAATATGAATTGACGAATATGTGGGGCGATAATGACGTGAGGGATCGTCTTATTCATTTTTTTGATAAGGGTGAAGATTTGGATTTGTTAAAAAAAGAAGTCTTTCCTGGATACAGAGCTTAGGGAGGCTTTTTAAGTCAAGCCCCCGTAGTGGCAGCGTAATCGTACTCATGTAAGCACACTGATTCGCCGCCAAATCCTAAATCAGAAAGCTTTCACGAACGACCAAATCGTCACCCGCCACCAATACAATAGCGACAACCGCCTAGTCCGCGCCGAAACGCCGAATGGCACGACGCAATACCGCTACGACGCCCTAGGCCGGCGCATCGCCAAACACACCGCGCAAGGCGAAACCCGCTTTCAATACGACGGCCCACGCCTGTTGGCGGAAACCGATAGCCAGCGTAGCCGTACCTACTTATTCGAACCCGGCAGCTTCCGGCCCTTGGCGCTGCACGAACAGGACAACACCCAAGCCAGCGGCACCACCTACCTCTACCACCTGGACCATCTCGGCACGCCCAGGGAGCTGACCGACAGCCAAGGTAAAATCGTCTGGTCCGCCCGCTACCGCGCCTACTGCAACCTGGCCCTGGCCGACGTGGAAGCCATCGACAACCCCCTGCGCTTTCAAGGTCAGTATTACGACCAAGAAACCGGTTTGCATTACAACCTGAACCGGTATTACGATCCTAATGCAGGGCAGCTTATTCATCAGGATCCGATTGGACTGTTGGGCGGGAGCAATCTATAAGGCTTTGGCGAAGCGACTCAATTTTTCTAGATCAAAATCCTCTGGTTGTCTTAAAGAAAAATTTTAGGGGTATGTGTATGCTCGAGATAAATCAAATTCGCGTGGATGATGATGTTCTGTCGTCGGTAATCAATGAAACATTCTTATCTGACTCTAAAAAAATAGATATTTTTATCGAAGCAGAAAGGTTTGATAATATTGATGCCGAAGTCTCTAGATTCTTGGATGCTGTTAATTATTTTATAAGCCATAAAGAAGGAATTGAAAAATTAGTTATAGATAAGGCTTTTGAATACTATTGTGATAATATTTTAACTAAGAAGTCGCTGTACGAACAAGTATTCGAAATTACAATTGATCCTTTAAGCTTGGCAGAAGAGGTGGGACGGCTTATAAGGCTTGTTAAGATATATATTGATCTGGAAGCCGATTGTCCCAGTAACATAGGCTTGTCCTTTGATTGTTATTGGGACCCCGAGCACGGACTGGGTATTAAGCTTAGAAACTTAAACGAATGTGAAATAGGGGGCATATTGCTTTTCTATAAAGAGCTATGAATAAGTTGTAGGCTGAAGAAAACCTACTTATGCGCGATGCAGCTCTTGAGTAATAGTAAGCATGAACGCGAGTCGTAAACAGTCAAGCAGGAGAAATTACTACACGTGGGCTCGCTATGGAGAGGCTGGAAATCCAGCGTTTGTGCAAATCAGATAATTACGATGTCAGATAATCAAGGATTTATTACTGCTGATTCAATAAACGCCGAATTAATAGTTTACGAGTGTCAGCAAAATGGGTGGCTGATTTACACACTTCCTTCCAACATTTGCTCTAAAGATCAGTTCTTTAAAGCGGTCCGCGACAATTTGCCATTGGAACCTCCACTACAAAACAAGAAGAGCTGGGATGCGCTCGCTGATTCATTGTGGTCGGGGCTAGATAGCCTACCGGATAGTAATATTCTTATCATATGGCCGGACACCACAACCATTAAAACAAAAGCTCCTGAAGATTTTGATATTGCAATGGAGATATTGGTGGATCTGCCGCATTCCCTCGCGAACGCAAAACTAACTTTAGGAAAAACAAAAAATCTCTTAATATTATGCGTGCTTTGAAGTCCGCGTAGATACTGTTATCCAAGTCAAGCCAAATGAATAGCCGAATCGAAGGGTTTGGCGGATTTTAAGACGCCGAACGCCACATGAATCAATTTTCGCATCATGGCGCCGATAATGAGTTTATTGGGCTTACCGGCGCAGGCTAATCGGTTCCTGAATTGTTTCCCCCAGGCGGTTTTATACAATGTGACCATGGCTGGCATATACATGGCTTTTCGCAAGAACGAGTGGCCTATTTTGGAGAGTCTGGGTTTGCCCTTAATACTACTACCCGATTCGTATTGCCTAGGATCGAGTCCGGCAAAGGCTGCGGCTTGTCGGCTATTGGCGAAGCGCGAGGTATCGGCGTAGAACGCTAGGATAATAGCGCTGGTGCGCTCGCCAATGCCGGGGATGCTGTCGAGTAATTCGCGCTGTTGCTTGAGATCGGGATGGCGATCAATGTGATCATTGATGGCGTCGATCAATTGTTGGATAGCGGTATCCAGCCAATTCAGATGCTGCTGAATGTCCTCGCGCACCGCTTCGCGAGCCACCTGCAAACGGTTGCTTTCTTGGGTGCGCATGGTTTGCAGGGCGTCCAGGCGCAGCACTAGTGCGCGTAACGTGACTTCCGCCTCGCAACGGGGTTGCCAAGCGGATGGTTTGCGTTCGGCGCAGAAATCGGCAATGAGTTTAGCATCGACCGTATCGGTCTTGCTGCGGGTGAGCCGTGAAGCGCCATAAGCTTTGATTTGTGCCGGATTGACGACGCTGACAGTTAAGCCGTTGGTTGCCAGATGCTGAGCAACGTCTTCCCAATAAATGCCGGTCGCTTCCATGCAGACCTGCACGGATTCAGCTTTTTGGGCGTTTAGCCACGTCAACAAAGCTGTAAAGCCTTCAAGCGAATTGGGAACCACTTTGGCGCGAAACTTACCGTTGGACAAGCGTAATGAGCAATCCAGCTTGGCTTTTGAAACATCGATACCGAGATAAAAATGGGACATTGAAAACCTCAAATGATCTACCTTGTGAATGCAGGCTGCCGGAATCCGGGCCGAAGAGACTGTCCGATCGTTGATCGAGGGTGGGTCACTGCTGCAGGGGTCTACGTCTCGGGCTTCAATAGTCCAAGGTCCGATACGGCATCCAGTGACCCAAACCTGAGGTGCCCCTCAGGCATGTTTTGCGAGATTTCATTATCTCCTGAAAAACACGGGTGGATAATACAAGATACTGTTAGCGTAATCGTACACGGTGACGTGTTGCCAAGTGTTGATTCAAAACGCTTCTCCCGCTTACGGCCGATAACCTGATCGAAGAATAGCGCGTCAAGGAATCGGCGAATACCGCTACGACTCCGTGGGGCGGTGCATCACCAAACGCACCGCGTAAGGCGAAACCCGCTTCAATACAACTGCCCGCTCCTGCTGGCGGAAACTGACAGCCTGCGCAGCCGCAACACCTACCACTACCACCCTAACCATCCTCCTAAAGCCAGCGGCGCATTCAGTGGTGATTCTCCTCCTAGAATGACTTGGCATCATGGTGATGAACCTGGCTCTTGACAGCTTGTTGGTAAGGCGCACCATGCCAAGTGCTGCAAAATATATCATCCCGTTGGAAGGGGGGCGAAACAAATGGGGCGGCGTCACCGATTTCAAGTAGAAAATTATTTAGAGGAGTGGTTATGTTAAAAAGCTATTTAGGATTTGAAACTTTAAAAAATGAAATTAACGAGTTTCCCATGGCGGGTAGGATCTATACCAAGCCAAAGATCAATAAAGATAATATTGTCGCGGCTGAGTTTGTTGTTATTTCAAGTGACGAAGTTGAAGGTTATTCCAAAGAAAGTGGTGGGCTTATTCCCAGTCAACTTGCTGGGCAGGGGTATTACTCCTGGCTTGAGTCTCCAAATTTCAGTGATATTATTTTACATAAGGTTGAGCATGTGCCAAATGCAACATTGCAGGAATTTATAGAGGCTGTTTTTTTGTATTTAGAAAATGATGCATTTATAGACTAGTGAATGGTGCAAGTATGAATAGGGTAACTTCCAATATTAAGCCCACAATAGCCTATGATTTGCAGTGGTAACTAATAAAGCCTGCGTAGATACTGTTACTTCAGCGCAATCGTAAGCCTGGAAATGCACTGATTCGCTGTGAAGTCCTGAATTAGATGGCTTAGCCCTCTTTCGGCGGGCACGTGATTTAAGAAAAGCGCGGCAAGGCCGGCCTCATTGTCAGCCGCTACCAATACGATAGCGACAACCGCCTCATTCACGCCGAAATACCGAATGGCACGACGCAATACCGCTAGGGCGCCCTTGAGCCAGCGCAACCGCATCTAACCAAGTTGAAAAACTAGCCGACGCTGGGCGAGTAATTACCGGAAATGAATCCTTGTACTGTGACTGTGTGCCTATGGCAGAATGGCGTTAACTAATTTTTAAAGGGATAGTCGTATGTTGTTAGCCAGATTACTGCCAGTTTTTTTTGCCTCGTTGTTGGCTGCGTGTGCAGAGGTGCCTGAGCAACCGGCTCCGCCACCGCCAACAGTCGTTGAGCTTACGCTAAACAGCACCGCCTCAATTAACCCCGACGCCGACGGTAAAGCCTCGCCGGTGGTGTTAAGAATTTACGAATTGCGGGAGCAAAGTGGTTTTAACGGTGCCGATTTTTTTGCCATATTCGATAAAGAGCAGGCTACTTTGGCCGCCGATTTGGTACGCAAACAAGAGTTGGTGATAAAGCCCGGCGAGAATAAATCCTTGCGGATCGAGCCGGCTGCGGATACCCGGGTATTGGGGTTTTTTGCGGCTTTTCGTAAATTGGATAATGCCGGCTGGCGCACTTTGACCGAGTTGAAGGCTCATCAGAACAATGCGGTGTTACTGAAGCTGGATGCCAATAGTCTAACCGTGACCAATACGCCAACGGAACCCGCACCCGCAGCACCTAAAGAAGATTAAGTGGGGAATAACGACAGGGACTATGGGTTAGCTTTTAGTCCCTGAGCGTTTTAAGCAATTAAAAAACCGGCACCACCAGCACAAACACGAACGCGATTAAGGTCCAAATCACGATCTTGGTTTTTAAGGGCGTGTTGAGCCCCAGGGTTTTCAACGCGGCTCTCAGGGCTTGTGAGCGGTCTTCGGCGGCGCGAATGCGTTTAAGCGTGCCTTTTAGTGTTTGGCTTTCCTGTTTTTGCTGTTCTGCGTACAGCAATTCGTCGAGCTGGGAATAAAACACGTCGTAACTCGGACATTTAAATGCCTCGCCCAACCTGGGCTGGCCGCATTGTGGGCAGTTTTTCATTTTCGCTCCTGAAAAACTCGATTGCCTTGATGACGAGCATCAAGGCAATCCAGGAAACATTTACGCGGCGATACCGTTATGTCTGAGCAGGGCGTCGATATTGGGTTCGCGGCCGCGGAAGTTTTTGAACAGCGTCATCGCGTCGCTACTGCCGCCTTGTTCCAAAATGTTATGCAAGAATGCTTCGCCAGTGGCTCGGTCGAAGATGCCTTTTTCCTCGAATAAGGAAAAAGCATCCGCCGACAACACTTCCGCCCATTTGTAGCTGTAATAACCGGCCGCATAACCGCCGGCGAAAATATGCGAGAAGCTATGGGCGAAACGGTTGAATTCCGGTACCTTGACTACGGCTACCTGATCGCGCACCTGTTTGAGGATGCTGTAAATCTGGCCACCCTTGGCAGGGTCGTAATCCCGATGCATCTTGAAATCGAATAGGCTGAATTCAAGTTGCCGCACCATCATCATGCCGGCTTGGAAGTTCTTCGCCGCCAACATTTTGTCGTACAACGTATCGGGCAGCGGTTCGCCGGTTTGATAATGGCCCGAGATCAGGCCCAGCGCTTCTTTTTCCCAGCACCAGTTTTCCATGAATTGGCTAGGCAATTCCACCGCATCCCACTCGACGCCGTTAATGCCCGAGACACCGAGGTGGTCGATTTGGGTCAGCATATGGTGTAGGCCGTGGCCGAACTCGTGGAACAAGGTTTCCACTTCGTCGTGGGTCAGCAGGGCCGGATCCTTACCTGTTGGTGGCGTAAAGTTGCAGGTCAGATACGCCACCGGTGTTTGTAGTGTATCGCCGACTTTTTTACGGCAGACGCAGTCGTCCATCCAGGCGCCGCCGCGTTTTTTGGCGCGGGCGTAAAGGTCCAGGAAGAAACGTCCGCGCAACTGGCCGTGTTTATCCAGGATTTGATAAAAGCGGGCGTCGGGGTGCCAGGTATCGAAGTCTTTGATTTCGCTGATTTGCAGACCATAGAGTTTTTCGACGATGGCAAACAGGCCGGGCACGACTTTGTTGTCGGGGAAATAGGCTTTCACTTCTTCTTGCGACAGTTGGTAGAAATGCTGGCGCATTTTTTCCGAGTAATAGCCGATGTCCCAGGCTTGCAAGTCGTTTAGGCCGTGCTCGGCGGCAGCAAACTCTTTCAATTCAGTCAAATCCCGGCGGGCTTGGCGCCAGGATTTGTCGGCCAAATCTTCCAGAAACTTCACCACATCTTCGGTGGATTTGGCCATTTTAGTAGCCAGCGAATATTCGGCGTAGTTGTTAAAGCCCAGCAATTGGGCTTTCTCGTGGCGCAGCGCCAGGATTTGTTCCATCAATTCGGAATTATCCCATTGTCCGGCATGCGGGCCTTGATCGGAGGCTCGGGTGCAGAAGGCCTCATAATGTTCGCGGCGCAGTTCGCGGTTGTCAGCGTAGGTCATCACCGCCAGATACGACGGGAATTGCAGGTTGATCAACCAGCCGTCTTTGCCTTCCGCTTCGGCGGCTTGTTTGGCTTGGGCCAGAGCCGATTCCGGCAGGCCGGCCAAATCGTCGAGATGGGTAATCTGTTTGTGCCAGGCGTTGGTGGCGTCCAGTAAATGTTCTTCGTATTGACTGGCTAGTTTCGATAATTGCTGGTTGATTTCTTTATAACGCGCCTGTTGTTCGGGCGGCAAATCCACGCCGGACAAATGAAAGTCGCGCAGGGCGTTGTTGACGATTTTTTGTTGGGCGCGGTCGAGCTTGGCAAAGTCCGCGCTGTCGTGTATGGCTTGGTAGGCCTCGTACAAGGCGCGGTTTTGGCCGGTTTCTGTGGCATATTCGCTGAGTTTGCCGAGGCAGGCATTGTAGGCATCGCGCATCGCTTCGCTGTTGACTACCGAATTCATGTGGCTGACCGGCGACCAAGCCTTGTTCAAGCGGTCTTCGGCGGCTTCGATCGGTTCGATCAGGTTTTGCCAGGTGTAGGGACCGCCGGCTTGCAGTTGCCGGTCTATGGTTTGCCGGGCTTCGGTGAGTAACTGGCTGATGGCCGGCTCCACGTGTTCGGGCAGGATTTTAGAAAATTGCGGTAGTTCGGTGTTTTCGAGCAAAGGATTGGTCATGTCGGTAGCCAGTCTGATATGAATATCGGGAAAATTAGGATAATAAATGCATGGCGGCGTTGACCCGATTTTGGGCTTTTTTCAACACCATCAAGGAAAAATCAGGGTTGAGTTTACCGTGATTTAGTTTGCTGTAAGACGGAATCGAGTTGATATAAGGCAGATCTCGGGCATTGCCGGAACCGAAATAGCTGTGTAATTTGGCGAGGATGACGATGTCGGTCATCGTTAGTTCAGGGCCGCTGTCGTACAGCCAGTTTTCTGCTTGATGCGGAACGTTGCCCAGTTGTTCGGGAAAACCCAGCGTGTGCAGCATCAGTACGCCGACCGGGCCGCGTAAATAGGGCAGTGCGGTTTTTAGTTCCTGAAAGCTGGGGCCGCCGTCGGGAAATTGTTCGGCAAAATGCAGTAAGGGAATCGCGCCGATGTCGGCAATCAAGCCGCCCAGCAGGGCGTCCTCCGGGTTGATGTTGCTGCACTCCTGGGCCAAGACAAAGCTTAAACTTGAGACATACAGGCTGTTTTTCCATAAGGCCTGCATGCCTTTCATGAGTTCCGGGTCGGTGCAACTGAATAATTGTTTCATACTGATGCCCATCACCAGATTCCGCGTCGCATTCAGGCCGATGCGAGCTACCGCGTCATGGCAATTGTTGATCGGTATTTCTGTGGCGTACAAAGGGCTGTTCGCCACCTGGATTAATTTTGCCACGATAGGCGGGTCCAGCTGAATAATCTCAGCGGCCCCGCGGATACCGATGTCTTTTTGCACCGCATCTTTTAGTTTCAGGGCGACATCCGGCAAAGAAGGCAGGCGCAGTTTGTTTTCCCGATAGGCTTGGGCGAAGCTGTTGAAAAAGCGGCTGCCGTTGATCGGCTCCGGTAGTTGAATGTCGACCAGTTCCACGCAATTGGCGCTTTCCTGACTTTTATCTGTCCATAAGCGGTTGAGTTGGATAGGGATTTCCAAAATACGCACATCGCTGAGCGCCGTGGCGGTAGCGCCGCAGCGGCTACCGCTGTTCAGCGGCAGATTGGCTAGCGTGGAATCGGCGTCGATTTGATAGTGGCTATCGCTATCCGGTTGCATCGATAGTTGGCCGGCCAACAAATACAGAACACTGCTGGTCGGTTGCCCCAGGGTAAAAATAATCGCCCCTTTGGCGTAGGCCAAACTGAGATGCGGCAGCGAGCTTAGGGCTGCGTCATCGAGATCGCGTAAGGGTGCGAATTTTTTCAGCTGTGCGACGCTAAGCGCTTGCCGATGAGTGCTGCTGGGTTTGGATACTGTGTTGTCGGTTGGTAGGCTACCCCGGTGTTCTGCACCAGGCGGCAAGGCTTTCCGGCTTGGTTTGTTGGCGGTGGTGTTTTTTTCCAGTAGCTTGGAAAACCAATTCATCTTATGTCCTGAAAAAGTTGATGGCCTCGGCAATTTGTTGTTTTGCGTCCTGTAATGCCTTCAGAGACATATCCGGCGTCAGTGCGCTATCGTCCAGTTTTTGAAAGGCAGGCAAGGTGTTTAGCGGCGGCAGTTTCTGGGTATTGGTGCCGCCGAGTTGGCTGTGAAATTTAGCTAACAGCACAACGTCATAGAGTTGCAGGCCCTGGCCGTCGTCAAAGTACCAATTTGTGGTATTGACGGGAATTTGCTGGAAACTATCGGGGAAATGCCATTTTTTCAAAATATGGGTGCCCAACAAACCTTGCAGGCAGACGATGCTGGCCTGTAACTCTTCTTCGGTATAGCGCGACATGTCCATGCTTTCGGCAAAAGTGACAATCGGTAAGGCGCCGATGTTGTGAATTAGCCCAGCCAGTAAAGCTTCGTCGGCGTTTACTTTTCGGGTAAGCCCGGCCAGCGTGTGGCTGAGGCTGGCAATCTGGATGCTTTGTTTCCAAAGTGTCTGAATAATGTTGTTCAGTTGCCGGTTGCGGCTTCTGAACAGCTGGTGCAGGCTGATGCTGGTAACCAGGTTTTGCGTGGTTTTAAATCCTAGCCGATTCACGGCATCATGGCTGCTGGTGATGGGGTTGCTGCCGCGGTAGATCGGGCTATTTGCGACTTGAATCAGTTTGGAGGATATAACCGGGTCCAGGTTTAAAATCTTCACCGCATCGGCGATGCTGATGTCCTTTTGCAAGGCGCTACGCAAACGCAAGGCAACATCCGGCAGGCTGGGAACATGCAGGTTGTCGGCTCTGAACGCATCGCAAAAGCTATCGAAAAAAAAGCTGTTTCGCAGCTGGGGCGGAATGCTCTTTGGGTTGATCAGCGGATTGTTGACGGGTTTGCTGCTGTGCTGCAAGTTGGACAGCGGCATGTAGATGATTTGGGTAGGCGATTTGGCTATCGCGCTGAAGGCGTGTTCGCCGGATGTTGCCAGAGGATAACAGGCTTTAAAGGTGTCGGCTTCGACCGTATAACCGGCGCCATTATTCGCTTCCAGATAGACGTTGCCGGTGTAGAGATAGCTTAGTTGTTCCGCCTCGGCGCCGCGGTTAAATATGATGTCGCCGGGGTTAAAGTTTCGCATGGTCACCGGTATCGCCAGCAAGTCCGCCGCCGGTAAGTCCCCCAGCGGGATGAGCTTTTGCAGATAGCTCAAGGGCAATTGGTTGACGGCTGCTGGAGTGGGGCTGCTCTCTGTCGGCGTTTTGTCCGGGGATTTTTTTAAAAATTTCCAGATCATGCGGCTAGGAAGAAAAGATGCTCAAAGCTTCGTGAATTTTAGTTTTGGCATCGTGCAGGATGGCCAGCGTATTTTCCGGAGACAAAGAGAAGTTTTTCAATTTGGCCGCCGCCGGAATGGCGGTAATCGCTGGTAGATCGGCGGTCGCTGTTTTGCCGATCAGGGCGTGGAGCCTGGACAGGACCACTATATCGGTCACCGTCAAGGTATCGCCGCTGTTTTGAAACCAGTCGCTGGACGATTTGGCTACGTCGATGAACTCTTCGGCAAAATCCCATTCCTTCAACACTACGGCGCCGACCGGGCCTTTGATGATGGGCATGGCTTCCAGGATTTCGGCGTCATTATGGTATTCGGGTGGTAAGTTGGCGGTAAAACTTAGAAAGGGAATTACGCCGATGTCGCAGACCAGTCCGGCCAGTAAGGCATTTTCCGGATTTTGCTGCATGCTGTGGCTGGCCAGCACATGGCAGAGGCCGGACAGATAAAGGCTTTGTTTCCACAGATCTTCCAAATGATTTTTAATCAGCGGCGATTTGCTTTTGAAAATCTGCTTCATACTCAGCGCCGTTACCAGGTTGCGTGTGGCGTTTAAGCCGATACGCACCACCGCGTCTTTGCAGTTTTTCGCTGGCACGTTGGTTAGATATAACGGGCAATTGGCGACTTCTATCAATTTTGCGGAGATGGCAGGGTCCAATTGGATGATCTTGACGGCTTCGTCGATGTTGACATCTCTTTGGATGGCTTTGCGCAAATTGATCGCCACTTCGGGTAATGAGGGGATTTCTATCTCGTGGTCGTTATTTTCGAAATGTTCTACGAATAAGCTCAATAGCCGGTTGTGGTGCAATTCTTCCGGAATAGATAATTTGCCGTGGTCTTGGCGGCTGGGCGTCAGCATGATTTTCAGGGATACCCGCAACAGGTCTATCTCGGTTTTTGCGGTGGCGGTGGCGGTGTGCTTAATACCGCTGCATATCGGGAATTTCGCTTGTGCGCTGCCTGCCGATATTTCATAGCTTTTGCCGTTGTGATCGGCCAAAATCACCGTGCCGCGCAACAAATACATTGCGCAAGTCGCCTGTTGATTGACGCTGAACAAAGTGCTGCCGGCTGCCAGGGTTTCGACGTGATTTTCAGTGGCGAAAGTTTGTAATATCTCGTCGCTTAAATTCCTGATGGGGAATAACTGTTTTAGAGTTTCCGGGGTAATGCGTTGCCCACCGCGCTGCGGTTTGCCTTTAGCATGGGATTTTTCAAAAAAAGCTCTAATTCCACTCATAGTATTCCAGTAAACGTTAATAGCGGGCGGTTTGGGGAGATTGTTACCATGGACATCGCCCCGGTCAATAATTTCATCCGTTCGTGTTGTTTAATGCTCTTTCAGCGTTTAGCAGGCTAATCACCGGCGAGGTTTGCGGACGCACGCCTCGCCAAATAAAGAACGCTTCGGCGGCCTGCTCTACCAACATGCCCAAGCCGTCCAGGCTGTGCGCGGCGCTATTTGCCAAGCCCCATTTCACAAATGCGGTGGCTTGGTTGGCGTAAGCCAAGTCGTAGCAACTGCCGCCGGTTTTCAACAATGCTTCGGGCAAGGGCGGCAAATCGCCGCTGAGGCTGGCCGACGTGGCGTTGATGATCAAATCAAATTGGCGACCCATAAGATTAGCGTAATCGCAAGCATGCACCGCGCCTAGTGCCGCGAAATCCTCGGCAATTGCGTGGGCTTTGCTCACATTGCGATTGACGATGACCAATCCCGACGGCTGCTGTTCCAGTAGGGGAGGGACGATGCCGCGTGTGGCTCCTCCTGCCCCTAGAATCAAAATCTCGGCGTCCTTCAGCGTGATGCCATGGTTTATGGTTAAGTCGTTAAGCAAGCCGATGCCATCGGTGTTGTCGCCCAAAATGCTGTCGTCCGCTTGGCGCAATAAGGTGTTGACGGCTTTTGCTTGACGAGCGCGTTCCGTCAGTTGGTCGGCATATTGCCAAGCCAGTTCCTTGAGCGGGACGGTGCAATTCAGGCCTTTGCCGCCATCGGCAAAAAAACGGCTGGTAGCCGCGGCAAAAGTTTCCGCAGGCACCTCTTGGGCCCTATAGTCCATCAGTTGACCTGTTTGCTCGGCAAATAATTTATGGATACGCGGTGATTTACTGTGGCTGATCGGTTGGCCGAATACCGCGTAATTATCAATTTTCATCATCGGTACTGTATTTGCTGCGCCAATATTCCCAGAGGAAAGTGCAGGCTATCACCAGCACTCCCAGCCCTATACTGATGGGCATAAAGTTCTCGAAATAAGCCACGATCAGCGCGCAGGCTGCCAGGAAAAAGCCGAGTAAGCTGTACTGCCAGCCGATGCGAATGCCATCCAGCAGGGTGGCTAAGGCCAGGATCAGCAAGATAACCAGGCTGGCGCTTCTGTCGGATAACTGCTCGGATTTGTTAAGCAATGCGGCGGCTATCACCACAACCAGCGTATGCAGCCAATGCAGCCCTTGGGCCTTGACGATGTCGCCAAAGTCGTTGTCGTTGGTTCGGGTTTGTAACCAGGAGACGAAAATCGACAGCATGCCAAACACGATCACCATGAATAGCCAATAACCATAGCCATCGTGCGGGTTGAATTCGGTAATCGCGATGCCGGTCAGCGATAAAACGACCAGCAGGATAAATACCGCCTGTTCCAGGCCGAAGTAACGTCGGCGCTGTTGGGGTGGATCGTCAGTCGAATGACTGTCATCAAAATCAAAGTCTTCGCTCATGCCGGGTCCGTTTGTCTGGTTGTTATAGTTGTTTTAGCCACTGGGCAGCGGATTTAGCGTAATAAGTCAGTATCGCGTCGCAGCCGGCGCGCTTGAATGCCAGCAGGGATTCCATCACCACTTGTTGTTCGTTCAGCCAGCCGTTTTGCGACGTGGCTTTCAGCATCGCATATTCGCCGCTGACCTGATAAGCAAAGGTCGGTACACCGAATTGTTCCTTGGCGCGGCGGATGATGTCCAGATAGGGCATGCCGGGTTTGACCATGATCATATCGGCGCCTTCGCGTAAATCCAGCGCAATTTCCCGCAAGGCTTCATCTGAATTGGCCGGGTCCATTTGATAGCTGTATTTATTCCCGCCGCCCAGATTACCGGCCGAGCCGACCGCATCGCGGAAAGGGCCATAGAAACTGGAGGCGTATTTGGCGGAATAGGCCAATATTCGGGTGTTGGTATGGCCATGAGATTCCAACACGGCTCTGATCGCACCGATGCGGCCGTCCATCATGTCGGAAGGGGCGACGATGTCGGCGCCGGCTTCGGCATGCGACAAGGCCTGTTTGCACAGGACTTCGACGGTTTCGTCGTTGACGACATAACCTTGACTATTCAACAATCCGTCTTGACCGTGCGAGGTAAAAGGATCCAAGGCAACGTCGGTGATGATCCCGAGTTCCGGCAGGGCGTCTTTCAAGGCCCGAACGCAGCGTTGTGCCAAGCCGTCAGGGTTATAAGCTTCTTCCGCGCTTAAGGATTTTTTGTTCGGATCCGTTACCGGGAATAGAGCAATGGCGGGTACGCCCAGATTTAATAAGCTTTCGGCTTCGCGCAGCACCAGGTCGATGGATAATCGGTTGACGCCCGGCATGGAAGCGACGGCTTCTTGTTTGTTATTGCCCTCGATAACAAATAGCGGGCAGATTAAGTCGTCGCTGCTTAAGCGATTTTCCCGCATCAGCCGCCTTGAAAAGGCCTGATAACGCATGCGACGCATCCGGGTGGCCGGGAAAAAGTCGTTAGGGTGTGACATCTCTTCCATAGTAATATAATAGGGTACTCGCTGGCCCGATGGGCTGGCTGGAATCTGGAGCCGGGTTAGCGCTTCGGCCTTTATTTTAGCAGTGTATCGAATGAAGGCGGTTGAAATTAGCCGGCGATACCTTTTTGAGATGGTTTTTATGAATATCAAACGTCATATGCATTTTATATTTGTTGTGGTTTTTAGCTTGTTTGCCGGCGTGTTTTTGTCCTTGCCCGCTAGCGCGGCCGATTTGAGCGAGCCGCAACGCACCATTGAGGATGCGTCCAACAAGTTGAAGCAACGCTTACAGGATCCTGCCTTTCCGCATGATTTCCAAAAAATCAATGCCTTCGTCCAGGAAGTCATTTATCCGAATGTGGATTTCGATCTGATTTCTTCCCTGGTGTTGGGGAAAATGTGGAAGGATGCTTCGCCGGCGGAAAAGGAGAGCTTTAAAAAGGAGTTTCAAGTGTTGTTGATCAGAACCTACTCTCGAGCCTTCTTTGAGTTTAAAGACTGGTCTGTACGGTTTTTGCCGATCACCCCGGAAGAAGACGAAAGAAAAGTCCTGATTAAAACTGAAGTGCTGCAACCCGGTTTGCAGCCTATCGCTGTTAACTATCGGATGCTGAACGTCAAAGGCCAATGGAAAGCTTACGACATCATGATCGAAGGCGTCAGTTTGGTGACCAACTATCGTACTAGCTTCAAAAACGAAGTGGAGCGCACCGGTTCGTTGCAAGAGGTCATCAACCAATTGGCTAAACGCAATACCGAAGCATTAAACAGCAAAAATAATTCATAAGCTTTTCCCTCTCTTAGTGTTCCCGGGTGTGCCGTTTAGGGGCAGCCGGGAATGACCATCAGTATGCAATCCGCTAAAGACTCTCTATACGCCAGTCCGCTAGGCGAAATCAACGCATTTGCTTTCGACGAAACTGTCGTCAAAGTCTTTCCGGACATGATCCAGCGCTCTGTTCCCGGTTACAACACTATTATCTCGGCGATCGGTTTATTGGCGGCACGTTTTGCCAAGGAAGACAGCGTTTGCTACGACTTGGGCTGCTCGTTGGGGGCGGCGACCTTGGCTATGCACCAGCAAATCACGGCTAAAAATTGTCGGATCTTTGCTGTGGATTGTTCGGCTGCAATGGTCGAGCAATGCCGGCAAAATCTGGCGGTTGCATCCGGTGGTGGGGCCGAGATAGAAATTTTATGTGCCGATGTTCGCGATATTGCGATTAGCAATGCCTCTGTAGTGGTGCTGAATTTTACGCTTCAGTTTATTCCGCTGGCTGATCGGCAGGCTTTTTTGACCACGATCTATCAAGGTTTGTTGCCGGGCGGGATTTTGATTTTGTCCGAAAAACTGGCGTTCGATGATGTTAGACAGCAGGCTTTGCAGATCGATATGCATCATTTATTCAAAAAAGCCCAAGGCTATAGCGAGCTGGAAATCAGCCAAAAGCGCAGCGCCCTCGAGAATGTGTTGATACCGGAAACCTTTGCTGCGCATCAACAGCGCTTGAAAGCAGCGGGTTTCGCCAGCGCGGAAGTCTGGTTTCAGTATTTCAACTTCGCTTCGATGATTGCATTGAAATGACGCTTTACGAAGGTCTTTATCAAGCATTGGCGGCGGCCGGCGACGAAATCTGGGTAAACCGTTTGCCTGAGCAATTGGCGGCGGCTTTTGCGGATTCGTCGCATGGCGATCTAAGGCGCTGGCAACAGGCGGTAGAGGATTTGCCGGACTTGATGCCGTCCAGTGTCGACTTGTTGGAGAGTGTCAGAATAGGTCAGGCAGAGGATATTTCCGAAGAGGTGCGGGCCGGTTTGCGCGAACAATTGATGCAGCTGCATCCTTGGCGGAAAGGGCCTTATCGGATATTTGGCATCGACATCGATACCGAATGGCGCTCGGATTGGAAATGGGATAGGGTGAAAGAACAGATTGCACCGCTAAGGAATCGACTGGTTTTGGATGTCGGGTGTGGCAATGGTTATCATTGTTGGCGCATGCTCGGTGCGGGAGCGAGACTGGTGGTTGGCATTGACCCCACTTTGCTCAGCGTGATGCAGTTTCAGGCTATCCGTAAAATACACGGCGAAGCGCCGATTTATCTGTTGCCGCTGGGGATAGAAGATGTGCCGCCCAACATGGGCTTGTTCGATACGGTGTTTTCGATGGGGGTGTTGTATCACCGTCGCTCGCCTATCGATCATTTGCTGGAATTAAAGGGCTGTTTGCGTTCGGGCGGCGAATTGATTTTGGAGACTCTGGTGGTGGAGGGCGATGCCGCGCAAGTGTTGGTGCCTGAGGGGCGTTATGCGCAAATGCGTAATGTTTGGTTTTTGCCGAGCGGCGCAGCTTTGATGTTATGGATGCGCCGCTGTGGGTTTAAAAATGTCCGCTTGGTGGATGTTTCCAAAACTTCCGTCGAAGAGCAGTGCAGTACCGAATGGATGCGGTTTCATTCCTTGGCGGATTTTCTCGATCCGCATTCTCCGGATTTAACTTGCGAAGGCTTGCCGGCGCCCGTTCGCGCGGTGATTGTGGCTAACGTCGATTAATTCAGTGGATTTTTGTTTTTGAATTGTAAAATTTAAAGAACAGACTAAGATTGGCTAGCTTGAAAAGTCAGCTGATTAAGTGTGTGCTGATTAGTCCAGGCAGCCCTAAAATCCAATCGGAGAAAATCCATGAAAAAGTTATTTGTACTTTTTATGCTGTATTCTTTTGCCGTATTTGCTGAACCAATCAATATCAACCAAGCGGATGCCGAAACCATTTCCAAGGCCTTGACCGGGATAGGCCCGAAGAAGGCCGAGGCGGTGGTTCAATACCGTAAGGAACATGGCGATTTTAAGACATTGAAAGATCTGGAAAATGTATCTGGAATTGGGGAGAAAACCGCGCAACAGAATGAGAAGAATATTTTGTTTGGGGATTCTGCTCCCGCTACGGCTGAAAAAATTGCTAAGCCAGAGAAGCCGGAAAAGCCTCAAGAAACTAAAAAGCCCAAATAAGGCGACTGAGTTGGCGCGCTTGGACTTGGTGCGCCAACTCATTGAGTCTGTTTTGTCTGAAATACACGGTCGTATTTATTCGACGTCCGGGTCGTTTAGCCAAATGTCGAGCCGTTCCAGCCCCAAAAATCAGCCTGACAGTTACTGAATTCGATATAGATCCGATCCTGAGGGATTGAAAGCCGGGTATTGAGCAATTGGCATATCGATGCAGACAAGTTTTTGGCTTGGCTACTGCTCAGGCCAATGCTCTTGCATTCCAGATATGCCAAAGGGGTAGTGCTACCGGCAAACAGCATGGCGTCGTTTTGCTCAATGCTAATCATGACGTAGCGCTCCGGTTTGCCGGTCTCTTTGGACGCCAATTGCGACAGTTCGCCTAACAATTTTGATTTCAGTTCGGTATCGAGCACTGAGTTGGTGTTCAATTTTAAAAAGGGCATGATCAGTCTCCTGTTTTGGGGTGCTAAATTGCCGGCCAGCGTTGGATAATTCGATATTCAACGCCATCCGGACCTGAGCAGGATTCTACCAAGCAGAATCCTATTGATTGCCAAAGTATGGGGGCGAAATCGAAATCGATTGCCGAACTAGCCTTTTTAACTAAAGTGACATGCGGCTTGAATAGTCTGTTTTCGATGGGTATCCCTTGTTGTTTGGCTATGCGGGCCAAGTTTTCGTTTAATGTCGACACGCTTTGATCGAATTGGCTGGCGGTCAGGCATAGCACGGCAGGTTTTTTCCAGAAACTCAGGCGGTCAAAATTTAACATTATCAGCGATGTTGGCATTTTTCCTGCCTCCTTGGTGATTATGGCCTGTTGTTCTGCAGAAATTCTCCCTAAAAACAACACGGTGACATGTAAGTTTGCTTCCTTAACAGGTTTTCCGGTTCGGTTTAGTTGGCTGATTAAAGCCGCGCATTGTTGCCTGGCGTTTTGTTCCGGCCATAAGGCAAAAAAGAGACGTTTCAAGCTGTTCCTCTCCGGTTGTTGTGAGATCGAGCTATGACTTTTTCATCTTTTCGATGGCAGGCAAAAAGCTGCGATTTGGGTGTCGAAAGCTGGTGATCAGGCTAAAGGATGTTGTGTTATTGCGGCGAGGATAGACAATTAGCCAAAAAAATATCCAGATTTATCAGTTCGTAAGCGATGAATCCTAAAATTGAAATTGAATTTTGCTCGGTTTGCCTGCGGTTTTGTTCAGCCTAAGCTTACGCCGCGGACTTGTCTAGTAACAATTTGTTCGCATAACCTGTAGGCTGCGCGCAGTTGCTAAGCATTGACATATATCCCATTTCTACCTTACAGTTACAAATGCATCACACGTACGTGACAAGCCTAGCGGGTTGTGGCAATTTGCAAGAATCGGCTATTACTAAAAATTAAAACTTTCGGAGCACATCACATGGCAAGACCATTAATTCAAATGGCGTTGGATTCACTGGATTTCAACCAAACCGTTGCGTTGGCAGATCAAGTAGCACCCTATGTCGATATTTTTGAAATCGGCACTCCTTGCATTAAATACAACGGTATCAACCTGGTTAAAGAACTGAGACAACGTTACCCTGACAAATTGTTGTTGGTTGACCTGAAAACCATGGACGCTGGCGAATACGAAGCGGGCGCTTTCTATGCTGCTGGCGCGGACATCTGCACTGTATTGGGCGTATCCGGTTTGGCCACTATCGCTGGCGTTATCAAAGCTGCAAAAAAACACGGCGCTGAAACTCAAATTGACTTGATCAACGTGGCCGACAAAGCCGATTGCGCGAGAGAGTCTGTCAAATTGGGCGCGCAAATCGTTGGTATTCACACTGGTCTGGACGCGCAAGCAGCCGGTCACACACCGTTTACCGATCTGAACGACATCGCTCGTTTGGGCTTGAATGTGCGTATCTCTGTTGCAGGCGGTATCAAACAAGCGACTGTACAACAAGTCGTTGAAGCTGGCGCTAACATCATCGTTGTTGGTGCAGCTATCTACGGCGCGCCTTCACCTGCTGAAGCGGCTCGTGAAATCCGTGAATTGGTTGACGCGGCGGCGGTATAAGTCATGCATCAGCAGTTAATTATTGACAAAATCTCAGGGATTCTGGAAGCGACACCCGACTCGCATGACAAGACCTTGGTGGACATGCTGGATCAGGCTAAGCGTATTTTTATATCGGGCGCTGGCCGTTCAAAGCTGGTCGGCAATTTCTTTGCAATGCGTTTGATGCATGGCGGCTACGACGTTAGCGTTGTCGGTGAAATTGTTACGCCAAGCATCAAAGCTGGCGATTTGTTGATCATTATTTCCGGCTCCGGTGAAACCGAGCAGTTGATTGCCTTTACCAAAAAAGCCAAAGAAGTCGGCGCAAAGATTGTGTTGATTTCGGCTAAGGACGATTCAACGATTGGCGATATGGCTGATGTCACTTTGCAAATCGGCAGATCCGAACAATACGGTAAAGTCAAAGGAATGCCTATGGGTACTGTGTTTGAATTATCTACCTTGTTTTTCCTGGAAGCGACAATTTCGCATGTAATCCATGACAAAGGTATTGCAGAAGAAGAAATGAGATCAAGACACGCCAATTTGGAATAACTTAGCGTGCAAACCTGTGGCCGGAGCATTTCGGTCACAGGTTTTTTACATTACATTCGGGTGTCAAGGCGATACCGATTCCAGCAGTCTGAATGAACGAGAGTGTGGTTTTGGTCTTCCTTGTATTTACCAGCCTCAGCCAGAGTGATATTTGAGTAATTGAATGTCGCAACTAAAATAACAAAATAAAAAGGAGACCAACATGCCTTCGCGCCGAGACTTAGCGAACGCCATCCGCGCACTTAGCATGGACGCCGTACAGAAAGCCAACTCCGGGCACCCCGGTGCCCCGATGGGGATGGCCGACATCGCAGAAGTATTGTGGAACGATTTTCTGCAACATAATCCCAGCAACCCTAAATGGCCGAACCGCGACCGCTTCATCCTGTCCAACGGCCACGGCTCCATGCTGATTTATTCCTTGCTGCACTTGGCCGGCTACAACCTGCCGATCGAAGAACTGAAACAGTTCCGCCAACTGCACTCGCAAACCCCGGGTCATCCTGAATACGGCTACACCGAAGGTGTGGAAACCACCACAGGTCCCTTGGGACAAGGCATTACCAACGCGGTAGGCTTTGCTTTGGCCGAACGTACCTTGGCCGGTCAATTCAACCGTCCCGGTCACGACATCGTCGACCACCACACCTACGTGTTCCTGGGTGATGGCTGCTTGATGGAAGGTATCTCCCACGAAGCCTGCTCTCTGGCCGGCTCCATGAAACTGGGTAAACTGATCGCCTTCTACGACGACAACAACATCTCCATCGATGGTGAAGTCCGTGGTCACGGCAACGTTGCCGGCTGGTTCCTGGATGACACCCCAAAACGCTTTGAAGCCTACGGCTGGCACGTCATTCCTAAAGTCGACGGCCACGATGCCGATGCTGTGAAAGCCGCTATCGAAGCCGCGAAAAAAGTCACCGACAAACCGACCATCATCTGTTGCCAAACCACCATCGGTTTTGGCTCGCCGAACAAACAAGGCAAAGAAGAATGTCACGGTGCGGCCTTGGGTGAAGCGGAAATCGCCCTGACCCGTGAAAACCTGGGCTGGCCGCATGCGCCGTTCGAAATCCCTGCCGACATCAAAGCCGGTTGGGACGCCAATGCCAAAGGCGCCAAACTGGAAAGCGCCTGGAACGACAAATTTGCGGCCTACAAAGCCGCACACCCTGAACTCGCGGCCGAATTTGAACGTCGCGTGATCAAAAACGAACTGCCTGCCGATTGGGCTGAAAAATCCAAAGCGTTTATCGCTGCGGTGGATGCCAAAGGCGAAACCATCGCCAGCCGCAAAGCCTCACAAAACACCCTGAACGGCTTTGGCCCCTTGTTGCCCGAATTACTGGGCGGCTCTGCCGACTTGGCGGGCTCCAACCTGACCCTGTGGTCCGGCTGCAAAGACGTCAACCAACCGGGCTTCGATGGCAACTACGCCTACTACGGTGTGCGTGAATTCGGTATGTCCGCCATCATGAACGGCATCACCCTGCACGGCGGCTTCAAACCCTACGGCGCCACCTTCCTGATGTTCAGCGAATACGCCCGTAACGCCCTGCGCATGGCCGCGTTGATGAAAATCCCGACCATCTTCGTTTACACCCACGACTCCATTGGTCTGGGCGAAGACGGCCCCACCCATCAACCGGTCGAACAAACCGCCACCCTGCGCATGATCCCCAACATGCACGTCTGGCGCCCTTGCGACGCGGTCGAGTCGGCCGTGTGCTGGAAAGCCGCCATCGAACGTCAAGACGGACCGAGCACTCTGATCTTCTCTCGTCAAAACCTGCCGCACGTGCCCCGTACCAACGCACAAATTGACGCGATCAGCAAAGGGGGCTACATCCTGAAAGACAGCGATGGCACACCGGACGCGATCATCATTGCCACCGGATCCGAAGTGGAATTGGCATTGAAAGCGGCCGATGCACTGGCTGCGAAAGGCAAAAAAATCCGCGTGGTGTCATTACCGTCTACCAACGTCTTCGAAGCGCAAGACCAAGCTTACAAAGACAGCGTATTGCCGCCAAGCGTGACTCAGCGCGTGGTAGTAGAAGCGGGAGTAACCGACAGCTGGTGGAAATACGCCGGCAGCGCGGGTAGAGTCGTAGGATTGGACCGTTTCGGCGAATCGGCCCCGGCAGGTCAGCTCTTCAAAGAGTTCGGCTTTACCGTGGACAATGTCGTCGCTAATGTGGAAGCCGTTCTTTAATTTTGTAAACTTAGGTGAGGTTTGGATTAAATGATCGAAGCCTCACGTTTCTAACAGCATAGGTGATAGACGTGAAAAGAAATGAATTAACGAAAGGCGTGATGGCAGCTCTAATGCTGACCAGTTCCTTAGCTATGGCGGGATCGGATTATCCGGCGGCTGATTATCAGCCAAAGGTGCTCTATACCAATCCTGAATATAACGACAGCAAAGCTGCCCCTGCGGCTGCCACAGCACCTGCAGCGAAACCAGCTGTAAAAGAAGTTGAAGCGGATCCAGCTTTCCCAGCGACGAATTTTCAACCTAAAGTGTTATACAGCGATGCTGACTACAAGCACAGCTCTGCAGCACCAAGTGCGGCTAAATCGTCAAGCTCGTCATCTGCCTCCACAACTTCTGCGGAAGCAGCGGTAGATGTGATACAAACAGAAAAGGCTGCCTCCTCTGATTTTTCCTACATTGGTTTAATTTTGTTGGCTGTAGCCGGATTTTTTATCTACAACAAAAAATCGCCTAAAAGTGCCAAAGGTTCTTCAGCTGATGATTACCAAGTTGCATCTGGCGCAACCGGCGTTGAAAAGTATCTGGAAAAAATGGGTGCGAATAAAACCGGCGTTGCCAAATACTTGGAAAAACAAGATTCCAATCCTGCTACCGGTGTTGCCAAATACATGGCAAAGCAAATCGTAAGAGATCGGGAAGCGGCCGCTGCGAAAGCGACTGGCGTGGAAAAGTATTTACGTGATAAAGCTTAATAGCATCTGATTTCTGATGCGGATTGCTGGAACTTAAGGGTTAAACGTTAACTCTGAACCGGCAGATTTAAATGATCGCCACTTCGTATTTTTTAAAGCGTGTGTTTCGGCTTTGAATATATGCCAAGTGGCGATTCAGTCTTATCAATATAGCTAAAAATAGAGTTTCATCACCAGGGACTCTTTTGCAATCAATCTCCTGCAAGAATTGCTGAACATCTTTTGCTTGTAAAGCTCAGTTCAAACGAGGGGGAAGAATTAACAACACATCTGAGGATAATCCTATGGCAAAAAATTTACTCGAACAACTCCGTGAAATAACTGTGGTTGTCGCCGATACCGGTGATATTCAAGCGATCGAAACTTTCAAACCGCGCGATGCAACCACCAATCCCTCTTTGATCACCGCTGCTGCACAAATGCCGCAATATCAAGGAATTGTTGACGATACTTTGAAAGGTGCGAGAGCAACATTGGGTGCCGCTGCTTCGGCTGCAGAAGTTGTGACCCTGGCATTTGATCGTTTGGCCGTGTCTTTTGGCTTGAAAATTCTGGAAATCGTCGAAGGGCGTGTATCGACTGAAGTTGATGCGCGTTTGTCTTACGATACCGAAGCCACCATCGCTAAAGGTCGCGACTTGATCGCTCAATACGAAGCTGCAGGCATTTCCAAAGAGCGCGTTTTAATTAAAATCGCTGCTACCTGGGAAGGCATTCAAGCTGCCGCCGTATTGGAAAAAGAAGGTATTCACACCAACCTGACATTGTTGTTCGGTTTGCACCAAGCGATTGCTTGTGCGGAAAACGGTATCACACTGATTTCACCATTCGTTGGCCGTATCTTAGACTGGTATAAAAAAGACACAGGCCGTGATTCTTATGCGCCTGCTGAAGATCCAGGTGTATTGTCAGTGACCGAAGTCTATAACTACTACAAAAAATTCGGCTACAAAACCGAAGTCATGGGCGCCAGCTTCCGTAACATCGGCGAGATCACCGAATTGGCGGGCTGCGATTTGTTGACCATCGCGCCGTCTTTATTGGCAGAGTTGCAATCCGTTGAGGGTGACTTGCCGCGCAAACTGGATCCTGCCAAAGCAGCAACAGCTTCTTCAATCGAAAAAATTTCAGTCGACAAAGCCACTTTTGACCGCATGCATGAAGAAAACCGGATGGCTAAAGAAAAATTGGCCGAAGGTATCGATGGTTTCGCCAAAGCGCTGGAAGCACTGGAAAAATTGTTGTCGGACCGTTTGGCTGCCTTGGAAGCCTAATCTTGGTCTAGCCGCCGAGTGCAGGCGCTCGGTTGTTTAAGATTTGCAAGGCCGCCGAATCGAGTACGCGGCCTTGATTTGTTATTAACAGGATAAAATTTATGCCACAAAAAATATTTGATGTTGTTAAGCCGGGTGTTGTCACCGGTGAAGATGTACAAAAAATCTTTGCTATCTGCAAAGAAAATAATTTTGCGTTGCCGGCTGTAAACGTCATCAGCACCGATACCATTAACTCGGTATTGGAAGCGGCAGCAAAAGCCAAGTCACCTGTCGTCATTCAATTTTCTAATGGCGGCGCCGCATTCGTTGCTGGTAAAGGTCTGAAACTGGAAGGCCAAGGCTGTTCTATCGTTGGCGCCATTTCCGGTGCTCACCATGTTCACCGCATGGCGGAGCTGTATGGCGTACCTGTTATTTTGCATACAGATCACGCGGCAAAAAAATTGCTGCCATGGGTAGACGGCATGCTGGATGAAGGTGAAAAATTCTTCGCTGAAACCGGCAAGCCTTTGTTCAGCTCGCACATGCTGGATCTTTCCGAAGAAAGTTTGCAAGAAAACATTGAAATCTGCGGTAAGTATCTGGAGCGCATGTCCAAAATGGGTATGACTCTGGAAATCGAACTGGGTTGTACCGGCGGCGAGGAAGACGGCGTCGACAACAGCGGTATGGATCATTCTGCTTTGTATACCCAGCCGGAAGATGTTGCTTACGCTTACGAGCACCTGAGCAAAATCAGCCATCGTTTCACAATTGCCGCATCGTTCGGTAACGTGCATGGTGTTTACTCTCCAGGCAACGTCAAATTGACGCCGAAAATTTTGGACAACTCACAAAAGTATGTTTCAGAGAAATTCGGTCTGCCGCATAACAGTTTGAACTTCGTGTTCCATGGCGGTTCAGGTTCTTCTCCTGAAGAAATTAAAGAATCTATCAGCTACGGCGTTATTAAAATGAACATCGATACCGACACCCAATGGGCTAGCTGGGCCGGTGTGATGGAGTTTTACAAAAAGAACGAAGGCTATTTGCAAAGTCAAATAGGCAATCCAGAAGGTGCCGATAAACCGAACAAAAAATACTATGACCCACGTGTCTGGCAACGCGCCGGCCAAGTTGGCATGGTGACTCGTTTAGAGCAAGCCTTCCAAGAATTAAACGCAGTTAATTCGCTGTAATATCTTGATAAAGCTGCAAAGGCCGTGAGGTCTTTGCAGTTCTTTCTGCAAAACATCCACAAGCTGAGTCAAAAATTTGACTTAACAGCTACAATTCCTCCAGGTATTTTTCGCATACCTGAGCTCCGCTTTTTGCCTAACTGCTTTCCAGTGACGGCTATACTATTATTCTAAAACGATGTTTTTTCTTGTATGATCAAATCCAGCTGATTTTCGTACAGTGGTCTGATTGAGCTTGAATATTTTGGCGCGTATTGTGCTGTAAAAATTTAAAAGGTGGAAAATGGCAGAAGCCCATGGGAAAGAAGAAGGTAAGAAGTCTTCCAAGAAAATAATCATAATAATCGTCGCGGTTGTCTTGGTTTTGGCTGGCGCGGGAGGTTGGGCTTATTTCTTTCTGAATAAGCCGGCCGACGCCGAGCATAAGGAAGAAGGCGATGCCAAGCATGACAAGGCGGAGCACAAGGATGAAGCCGCGCATGAAGAAGAGGCCGGCCACGAAAAAGTCGCTGAGCCTGATGTTTATTATGATTTACCAAGCCCCTTATTGGTTAATTTTCCCGCCGGCTCCGGCGCAAAAGTGATCAGAATATCCCTGACAATATTGATGAAAGGTGAGGCGAGTAAGGATGCGATGAAAAAGCATGAGCCGATGATACGCAACAATTTGTTGATGGCCATCAGTGCAGTGGGTGCGGAAAAGGCGAAAACCTTGGAAGGAAAACAAGAGTTAAAAGCCATGATGCAAGCCGAAATTGGTAAAGTTTTGGAAAAAATGGCCGGTAAAAACACCGTTAAAGATGTGTACTTCACTGAATTTGTAATGCAATAAATGTCAACCGCCGATCTATTATCACAAGACGAAATCGATGCGCTACTGCATGGCGTGGACGACGGCGACGTCGATACAGGGGCTGATGAAGATTACAGTCGAGGTACAGCCAGAGTCTATGATTTTAACAGTCAGGAACGGATTGTTCGGGGGCGAATGCCCACCTTGGAAATGGTCAACGAGCGCTTCGCTCGCCATTTTCGGATAGCGTTATTTAACTTTTTAAGGCGTGCTGCGGAAATATCTGTTTCCGGGATTCAAGTACAGAAGTTTTCTGAATTCATTCAGGGCTTATTCGTACCGACTAATTTGAATGTGATTCGGATGTCGCCTTTACGCGGGCGGGCATTGATCGTGATGGAGCCGCGATTGGTGTTTACCGCTGTCGATAACTTTTTCGGCGGTGGCGGTCAGTTTTATAACAAGGTTGAGGGCAGGGAGTTCACGCCGACCGAAATGCGCATTATTCGGCTGATCATCGACATGATTTTCAAGGATTTAGCCGAAGCCTGGAAACCCGTGATGGATATTGACTTTGAATACATCAATTCAGAAGTCAATCCGCAGTTCGCCAACATTGTCAGTCCTTCGGAAATCGTGGTGATTTCCACTATCCATGTGGAGTTGGAGGGCGGCGGTGGCGATATCAATATTGCAATGCCTTACTCCATGATTGAACCTATCAGAGAATTGCTGGATGCGGTAACCAGCGACCGGGGTGAGGTGGATGGCCGTTGGCAAGATTCGCTAAGAGTTGAAATTATGCGTAGCGAAGTGGTCGTCAACAGTAAACTGATAGAAAAAGAAATGTCTATCAGCGAAGTGATTGAGCTTAAAAAAGGCGATGTGATTCCTATAGAAATGCCGGAAACCGTATTACTCGAAGTTGAGGATGTGCCGGTTTTTCGGGGCAAATTAGGGCTTTCCGATGGTAACTACGCCATCGAAATTACAGAAAAAATGACGCTGGATAATATTTGACAGCAGGGAAGGATAAGCATGAGTGAAAACGACGAAATCGGTGACGACTGGGCCGCAGCGATGAATGAGCAAGCTGATGCTGAAGCTGATTGGGGCGATGCACTGAAGGAACAAGCAAACGCGGCAAAGAGCTCTCAGCAAGGTTTTGCCGCAGCGGAGTTTCCCGAATTTAGCGAGCAAAAATCCAGAAATAACGGTCCCAGCAGTGATGAAGTCAAGCTGGACGTCATTCTCGATGTGCCGGTGACCGTGTCGCTGGAGATCGGTCGAACCAAAATTAATATCCGCAATTTATTGCAGCTAAACCAGGGCTCGGTTGTAGAGCTGGATCGTTTTGCCGGCGAACCGATGGATGTATTGGTGAATGGTACTTTAGTTGCTCACGGCGAAGTTGTGGTGGTTAACGACAAATTTGGTATTCGGCTGACCGATATTATCAGTCCGTCGGAGCGAGTCAGAAAGCTCGGCTGATGACTGTATCTCGCCTGACTACCCAAATTATTTCGGTATTGATTGCACCTGTTGCATGGGCTGACGAAGCGGCTACGTTGCCCAGGCAGACCGCCAAAGTGGTGACTTCCGGGGATGTCGCACAATGGCTGTTGGCGTTGATATTGGTGTTGGCGCTATTTTTTCTGTCGGTGTGGCTATTACGTAAAAGCGGCAGTTTGGCTTTTGTCGGTAAAAGTCAGTTGGCAGTGCTGGCCGGATTGTCATTGGGTATGCGTGAAAAATTGGTGTTGGTTAAAGTCGGTGAAAAACAGCTACTGTTAGGCGTTAGTAGCGGGCGTATCGATAAACTGCTTGAGCTTGAAGGCGACCAGCGCTTGTTTATGAATAGCGCAGACGGGCAGGAAACCAGCGTATTTGCCAAGAAATTGCTGCAGGTCATGCAAGGTAAGCACCATGATTAAGTTGATTTTTTCTTGCCTGATAATAGGCTTACTGTTTTTGCCGGAAGCTGTTTACGCCGCAGTAGGCATAGATGCTATTACGGTAACTAGCAACCCCAAAGGCGGCGAAACCTATACGGTTACCATCCAGATTTTAGCGTTGATGACTATGCTGACCTTATTGCCGGCATTGTTGTTATCGATGACTTCGTTTACTCGCATCATGATTGTACTAGGCTTGCTACGCCAAGCCATAGGTGCCGCACAAGCGCCAAGTAACCAAGTATTATTGGGGCTATCTCTATTTCTAACTATTTTCATTATGATGCCGGTGTTGGAAAAAGTTAACGAAACCGCCGTGCAGCCGTACATGGAAGAAAAAATTGACGCAGTGACTGCCTTACAAAATGCCTCCGAGCCATTCAAGCAGTTCATGCTCAAGCAAACCCGCGAGGCGGATTTGGATACCTTTGTACGTATCTCTGGCCGTGAGCAAATTGACAAACCGGAAGATGTGCCGTTTTCCTTGTTGGTGCCGGCTTATGTGACTAGCGAATTGAAAACCGCGTTTCAGATAGGCTTTCTAATTTTTCTGCCGTTCCTGGTCATTGATCTAGTGGTAGCCAGTGTATTGATGTCTATGGGTATGATGATGCTGTCACCGATGATCGTGTCGTTGCCGTTCAAGATTATGTTGTTTGTGCTGGCGGACGGTTGGACCATGGTGATGGAAATGTTGGCGGCCAGCTTTTACGTATAGGCCAAGCCGATGATGACACCGGAAACCATCTCGGCAATTGCCCAGGACACCGTATTGATTTCCCTGAAATTAATGGGTCCTATCCTGATTGCCTCCTTGGTTGTGGGTTTGCTGGTGTCCATGTTCCAGGCGGCGACTTCGATTCAAGAACAGACTCTGACCTTTATCCCCAAGCTGGCGACTATTATCGCGGTATTGATGATAGCCGGTCCCGGCATGCTGCAAATGCTCATCGATTATTTCCAAGATTTGATGCGCGATATTCCTACGCTAATAGGATGAACTTCGGCGAAGACGAGCTGCTGCGGTATGTTGCTTCGTTTGTCTGGCCATTCTTTCGCATCAGTTCCATGTTCATCACCGTGCCGGTTTTTAGCGTGAAAGCGGTGCCGGCCAAAGTAAGATTGATCGCCAGCCTATTGATTACCTGGGTCATTATGCCAACTTTGCCGGCGATGCCGGATATTGAAATATTTGGCTACCAAGGGTTTATGGTAGCGGTACAGCAAGTCGCCTTGGGGCTGACCACAGGCTTCATCCTGCAAATGGTGTTTTCCATCATGTTGTTTGCCGGACAGACTATCGCTTACAGCATGGGCCTGGGCTTTGCCTCCATGGTCGATCCGGCAACCGGTGTGCAGGTGCCGGTGATCGCCCAACTATTTGTGATTAGCGGCAGCTTGTTGTTTTTAGCGGTGGATGGCCATTTATTGCTGATCGAGATGTTGGCGCAAAGCTTCCATACATTACCGGTCGGCAGTATGGGTATGGATAAGAGCGATGTGTGGCGAGTAATCAGTTGGAGCAGTCTGATATTTGCTGACGGTCTGCTACTGGCTATGCCGGTGATGGCGACCTTGTTATTCGTCAACATCAGCTTCGGTGTGGCGTCAAAAGCCGCGCCGCAGCTACAGATATTCGGCGTCGGCTTCCCTATCACCATCATGCTGGGTATGGGCTTAATCTGGATTGGCCTGCCGACCATGCTGGAAGGTTTTAGCGATATGCTGCACAACGGCTTCGCGCTGGTCCATGCATTATTGAGGTTGCAATAAATGGCGGAAGATTCCGGTCAAGATAAAACCGAAGACCCCACCGGCAAGCGACTTAGCGAGTCGCGTAAAAAAGGCCAGATTCCCCGTTCCAAGGAACTCAACACTTTTGTAACGTTGATTACCAGTTCGGCGCTGTTTTTCTATTTCGGGCAAGGCATGTGGCGCAGTATGCTGGAGATGATGAAGCATCCCTTGCAGTTGTCGCGGGAGGCTGTGTTCGATCCGGCGACTCCGCTGATTTATCTGAAGGTAGCGTTTGCCGAAGGTTTGTGGGTGATCCTGCCGTTTTTGGTGGTATTGGTGGTTGCCGATTTGGCGGCGGCGATGATGTTGGGTGGATGGAACTTTACCAGCGAAGCCTTCGAAATGAAGTTTTCCAAGCTCAATCCGCTGACTGGGATAAAAAAAATCATCGGAATTCAAGGCTTGGTCGAATTGGTCAAGGCCATCATCAAAACCATACTGGTTGCGATTGTCTCCTGGAATTTATTCAAACTGTACTTCGACGATTTCATGGGCTTGAGCCGCTTGCCGCTCGATCAAGCCATCCATCATGTCGGCGATATTATTTCCTTCTGTTTGGTGATTTTGAGCGCTACCTTCTTATTGTTGGTGATGCTGGATGCGCCCTATCAGTTGTGGAATCACCAGCGCCAACTGAAAATGACCAAGCAGGAAGTTCGGGACGAGGCCAAGGATCAAGAGGGTAATCCGGAAGTTAAAGGCAAAATCCGCAGGATGCAGATGGAGGCCGCGCAGCGGCGGATGATGGACGCGGTGCCTAGTGCCGACGTCATCGTCACCAATCCTACTCATTTCGCGGTAGCCTTAAAATACGATCAGAACGGCAATGGCGCACCTTTGCTGGTTGCCAAAGGTACCGATTTAGTTGCCGCGCAGATTCGTCAGCTGGCCATGGCCTCGCAAGTACCCTTGGTGGCAGCGCCGTCGCTGGCCAGGGCTTTATACTATTCCACAGACCTGAATCAGGAAATACCGCGCGGCTTATTCTTAGCCGTCGCTCAAGTATTGGCCTATGTTTTTCAATTACGGGCTTCGACGCAATACGGCTGGAACAAACCGGTTCCGCCTACCGATGTGCAAGTACCCGACGACTTTAAGCAATAGCCCGGTATCGAGCTGAATTATGGATTTTACGAAAATACTCAACTCACTTAAGGCGCTGACCGGCTTGGGCTTGGGCGCGCCACTATTGATCGTGATGTTGCTGGCATTGTTGATTTTGCCGCTGCCGCCGTTTGTGCTGGATCTGTTTTTTACCTTCAATATCGCGTTTTCGCTGATCATCTTGTTGGTGGTGATTTACACCCTCAAGCCGCTGGAGTTTGCCTCATTTCCTACCGTCATTCTGGTCGCAACCTTGTTGCGGCTATCCCTGAACGTGGCGTCCACCCGGGTCGTATTGATTCGCGGACATGAGGGCGGAGATGCCGCCGGCAAAGTCATCGAAGCCTTCGGTTCGTTCGTCATCGGCGGCAATTTCGCGGTCGGTATCGTGGTGTTTGCGATTTTGGTGGTCATTAATTTTATGGTGGTCACCAAAGGTGCCGGACGGGTCGCGGAAGTGAGCGCCCGTTTTACCTTGGATGCGATGCCGGGTAAGCAGATGGCTATCGACGCCGATTTGAATTCGGGGTTGATCAATCAGGATGAAGCGCGTGCCCGCCGCGAAGAAGTGGCCGCCGAAGCCGATTTCTACGGTTCCATGGATGGTGCCAGTAAATTCGTGCGGGGTGACGCGGTAGCCGGCATCATCATTCTGTTCGTGAATATGATAGGCGGCTTGGCGATAGGCGTGGGCCAACACGGCATGAGCTTTGCCGACGCCGCCAATATTTATGTGTTGCTGACCATCGGTGACGGTTTGGTGGCGCAGATTCCATCGCTGTTGTTGTCGGTGGCCGCGGCGATGGTGGTGACGCGGGTTCGCGGCAGCAAGCAGGATATTGGTAAACAGTTAAGTTCACAGCTGTTCGAAGATCCGCGCACGCTGCTGGTGACGGCGGCGGTGATGGGTATCCTGGGTATCATTCCCGGCATGCCGAATCTGGTGTTTATCCTGTTAGCGCTGACATTGGTCGGTGGCGCTTATTTGATCGACAGACGCCGTAAGTTGGAGGAAGAAAAAGCCCTGGAAATGGAACGTATCGTTTCGCCGCAGCAACTGGCCAAAACCGAGATCAAGGAATTGGGCTGGGACGATGTGATGCCGGTCGATGCCATTGGTCTGGAGGTGGGGTATCGCTTGATTCCGCTAGTGGATAGAAATCAGGGCGGCCAATTGATGATGCGCATCAAAGGTGTGCGCAAGAAGTTATCGCAAGAACTGGGCTTTCTGATTCCGTCGGTGCATATCCGGGATAACCTGGATTTGTCGCCTACCGAATACCGCATTTCCTTGATGGGCGTGAGCGTTGGCGAGGCCAATATCATGCCCGAGAAAGAAATGGCGATTAATCCCGGTCGGGTGTTCGGTACTTTGCAAGGCGCGCCTTGTAAGGATCCGGCGTTTGGTTTGGATGCGATCTGGATCGACGCCAATCAAAAAGACCAAGCGCAAACTTTGGGTTATACGGTCGTCGATCCCAGCACCGTGGTGGCCACGCATCTCAGTCATATTTTGCAAAGTAATGCGCATGAATTGTTCGGTTACGAGGAGGCGCAGCAGTTGCTGGATAATTTGTCCAAAGTGGCACCGAAGCTGGTCGAGGATCTGGTGCCGAAAACCTTGCCCTTGGGTATTTTGGTCAAGGTTCTGCAAAATCTGCTGCAAGAGCGGGTTTCAATTCGCGATTTACGAACCATCGCCGAAACTTTGGCGGAGTACGGGGTGAAGAGTCAAGATCCGGACATCTTGACCTCGGCGGTACGGGCGGCCTTGGGGCGCTCAATTGTCCATGAAATCAATGGTGTACAGACGGAAATCCCGGTTATTACCCTCGATCCAGGATTGGAACAGATATTGCATAGGTCATTGCAGACGGCGGGCGAAGGTGGTGCAGGTTTAGAGCCTGGCTTGGCCGAGCAGATGCACAAATCCCTTGAGGAAAGTGCGCAAAGGATGGAAATGGAAGGACAAACCGCAGTGTTGTTGGTGTCTTCTTATATTCGTCCTTGGTTGGCTCGCTTCGTTCGTCATTCGATATCCGGCTTACATGTGCTGGCCTATAATGAAATCCCGCAAGATCGGCAGATCAGGGTGGTTTCCACAGTGGGACAGCGGGGACAATAAAACAGAGGTTGCGCGATGAAAATTAAACGCTTTTTTGCAGCAGACATACGGCAGGCCATGCGCATGGTCAAAGAAGAATTGGGCGCCGATGCAGTGATTATGTCCAACCGTTCTGTGGATGGCGGCGTGGAAATCGTGGCGGCCCGCGACTTTGACGAACAGGTCATTCATAAAAATCTCAAGCAACGCGAAGACGAAAAATCGCCGCCCAATGAAGTTAAAAAAGTCGATTTGCCTGATCTGGAAGTCGAAAAAAAATCGTTGCATGTTTTAAGCAGCGCCAGAAAACGCGGCGCGGAAGGCAGCATTCCGGAAAATCCGATTCGTCGCAACCTGGATCAATACGTCGGTTATGCCGAAAAATTGCAGGTTGGGCATAACAACGCGCAGAAAATCGCCGAAAAAGTTCGCCAAGTTGAAAAAACTGAAAAACCAGCCTGGGCAAGTGCCGATCCCAAAATCAAACCGTTGACCGAGCCACGGCCGGTGCAATCGCACAACGGCGATAAATTCCTCGACGAAATGCGTGCGGAAATGAAAGAACTGCGGACGATGTTGGACAGCAAACTGTCGAATATCGTCATGCAAATGCCGCAACACGGGCTACCTTTACACGATGATTTGCGCGATCGGATGTTGGAGTGTGGTTTCTCGAAAAATCTGGCGGGCAAGATAGCCAACCGGCTGGGTAGCCACAAGCAATTCGATTTGGCCATCGGCAAAGCTCAAGAAATGTTGGCCAGACTGGTGCCGATAGCCGACGACAACTTGTTGGATCAAGGCGGTATCGCCGCGTTGGTTGGCTCCACCGGGGTCGGTAAAACCACGACAGTCGCTAAATTGGCCGCGCAGTTTATTTTAAAACACGGCTCCCGGCAGATTGCGCTGATTACTACCGACAATTATCGGATAGGCGCGCACGAGCAAATCAATACTTACGGCAGAATTTTGGATGTACCGGTTAGAGTGGCTGGGGATGCGGAAGAGTTGCGCAGGCATATCAATAGTTTTTCCGATAAACGCCTGATTTTGATCGACACCGCCGGCATGAGTCAGCGCGATATGCGTTTGGCCGAGCAGCTGAAAACCTTGCAACACGGCGATTTGCCTATACGCTCTTATCTGGTGATGTCCGCCACCACGCAATACAAAGCAATGCTGGAAATTATGGATGCGTTCCGAATACTCGAACCACAAGCGACTATACTAACCAAGTTTGATGAGGCAGTTAGCAAAGGTACCGCGTTGTCGGCGATTATCGAGCGGCGTATGCCATTGTCATTTATCACTGACGGTCAGCAGGTTCCGGAAGATATTTACTTGCCCGATGCCGATGCTTTGATTCGGCAGTGTATGGAAAGTGTCGATCAGGACCATGGCTATGGCGACGATGTGAATGTTGAAGACTGGCTGGCGGAAAGCCATGCATAAGTCATTCGATCAGGCAGCTGGAATTAGACAAATGAGACATATGAAACCGGTGCGAGTAATCGCGGTAACAAGTGGCAAGGGCGGGGTTGGCAAAACCAACCTTTCCGTGAATATCGGCGTGGCGCTGTCTAAAATGGGTAGGCGGGTGGCTATACTCGATGCCGATATGGGCTTGGCTAATGTCGATATTTTGCTGGGCATGTTTCCCGAATTCAATTTGTCGCATGTATTGAGCGGCGAAAAAAGCTTGAAGGACATCATGATGACCGGGCCCGCCGGGCTGAAAATTATTCCGGCTTCGTCAGGCATACAGCGGATGTCCGATTTATCGAGTATCGAGCAAGCTGGCGTCATTCGGGCCTTTAGCGAAATCGACCGAGAGTTGGATGTGTTGATCGTCGATACCGCTGCCGGTATTTCGGCAAGTGTGGTGAACTTTGCTCGCGCCTGCCAGGAAATCATCGTGGTGGTTTGTGACGAACCCACCTCGTTGGCTGATGCTTATGCGTATATCAAGCTGTTGAACAGAGATTACGGGTTGAACAGCTTTCATATCATTACGAATATGGTGCAGTCGGCTGAGCATGGCCAGGCTTTGTTCAATAAGCTGAGTAAAGTGACGGACCGTTATTTGGATGTGGCCTTGCAGTTTGTCGGCGCAGTGCCGCAAGATGAATATTTGAAAAAATCCGTGCAAAAACAAACCCCGGTGGTAGAGGCATTTCCGCAAAGTAAAGCGGCACTGGCGATCAAGAATTTGGCGCGGAAAATCGACAGCTGGCCGATCAAGCCCAAAGCGGGCGGCTACCTGGAGTTTTTTGTCGAACGGATGATTCAGTACAGCGCGAAAGAGGATGTTGCATGAGTGGAGCGGCAATGTATGCTGCTGTGCAGGCTGGAAATGTTGATGCCTTAGTCATTCAACATGCGCCGCTGGTAAAACGCATTGCCTACCACTTAATGGGACGACTGCCCGATACGGTGCAGCTCGATGATTTGATTCAATCCGGCATGCTGGGCTTGCTGGAAGCGCTGAAACATTATGATGCTGGGCAGGGTGCTAGTTTCGATACCTATGCCGGCATCCGGATTCGCGGGGCTATGCTGGACGAATTGCGCCGTTCGGATTGGACGCCGCGTTCCGTGCATAAGAAAGCCCGGATGGTAGCGGAGGCGATACGCGAGGTTGAGAATCAACTGGGACGTGATGCCAAAGATACCGAAGTGGCCGGGCATATGGGTATCGACCTGACTGAATACCATCATATTTTGCAGGACGCGGTGTCTTGTAAGACCTTTAGCGTCGAAGAATTGGTGCAAGGCGAAGACAGTGTTATAGATGATGTGCACGGCAATCAGCAGCCGGAAGATGTGCTGATCCAACAGAATTTTCAAAAAGCCCTGGCCAAGGCCATCTCGGAATTACCGGAACGGGAGCGCTTAGTCATATCGCTGTATTACGACGAAGAGCTGAATTTGCGTGAGATAGGCAAGGTGCTTGATGTCAGCGAATCGCGGGTTAGCCAAATTTGTAGTCAGGCGATGTTGCGCTTACGCGCTAGACTTGCGGATTGGGTGGAAGGGAAAGATAATGAAAAGTGCAGCTAATGTGTGGTTATTGCAGGAATTTTTCGCAATTATTGGTCACAATTTAGCGGTTTCTTAACAATAAAGTAATCTGGGTGGAGATTATCCTTGGATAAAAATATGCGTATTCTGGTTGTCGATGACTTTTCGACAATGCGGAGAATAGTAAAAAACCTGTTGAAAGATCTGGGTTTTACCAACACCGTGGAAGCGGACGACGGTAAAACAGCACTGCCTATTCTGGAAAAAGGCGGTATCGATTTTTTGATTACTGACTGGAATATGCCGGGCATGACCGGCATCGATTTATTGAAGGCCGTCAGGTCTACTCCCAGTTTGGCCAATCTGCCGGTGTTGATGGTCACAGCCGAAGCCAAGCGCGAGCAAATCATTATGGCTGCACAGGCCGGTGTAAATGGTTATGTCATCAAGCCTTTTACGGCTGCTACGCTTAAAGAGAAAATCGAAAAGATTTTTGAACGCATCGACGGCTGAAGCACAGGGAGATTACCATGAATACTGACCTGCTGAGTTTGGCCCGAGATTTGGTCGCAGCATTAGAAAAGTGCGACGAAGCGGCTGCCGATGAAATTCTTGATCAAGTAGCTGGATTAAGAGAAACACAATTGTTTAAAGAAATTGGCCGCCTAACTCGCCAATTGCACGACACCATGGTGAGTTTTTCCGTCGACTCAAAAATAGCAGCCATGGCTGAGCACGATATACCGGATGCCAAGGAGCGTCTGCATTATGTGATCGCGATGACGGAGCAAGCCGCAGATCAAACCTTAACCGCCGTTGAAGAGTTATTGCCGGTATCGGATGAGCTAAACGGCCAGGTTAAACAATTGTCGGCGCAATGGAATCGCTTTTTGGATCGGGAAATGCCGTTCGACGAGTTTAAGGCCATGAGCGCCGATCTCAGTCAGTATTTTGAGCAGTCGCAAGTGTCTCTGGAGAAAATCCAGGCGGGTTTAAACGATATATTGATGGCTCAAGGGTTTCAAGATATTACCGGGCAGATTATCCGCCGGGTTATCGATTTGGTGCAGGATCTTGAAGGCAGCATGGTTAATCTGATCAAAATTTCCAGTCGCAAAATTACGCCAAGCAGTGGGGCCGCGTTGCAGCCCGAAGTGCCCGGGCCGGTTGTTCCCGGAGTAGATGACAGAGCCGGTGATGTGGCTACCAGTCAGGTCGATGTTGACGATTTACTGTCTAGTCTAGGTTTCTGAGGAAAACAACATGGCGATCGATCTGGACGACGAAATATTGCAAGACTTCCTGGTCGAGGCCGGGGAGATTCTCGATTCTCTGGGTGAGCAGCTGGTGGAACTGGAGCAATCGCCTGGCGATCTCGATCTTCTGAATTCCATATTTCGCGGGTTCCACACCATAAAGGGCGGCGCCGGTTTTTTGGCTATTAGCGCCTTAGTCGATGTCTGTCACAACGCCGAAGACGTTTTTAACGTGCTCAGACAGGGTGATCGCCAAGTCACGCCGGATTTGATGGACGTGATTTTGCAAGTCGTGGACATCGTCAACGAGATGTTCGGGCAAGTCCGTTCCGGTAATACGCCAAAATCGGCCGATCAAGGTCTATTAAAACGCTTGAAATCTTACGCGGGGCCGGCCGAAGCTGCCGCGCCTGCTGAGATAGCGGTTGAAGCCGCTGTCATCAACGAAACCGTCGAATCCACCCTGCCGCTATCCCCTCAAGAATCCGCAGCGCAAGCCTATGACGCAATGCTCGATCCAGAGGAGTTATTGGCCAGCGAATCTGGCTCGGAAGATGGCGATGAAATTACCGAGCAGGAATTCGAAGATTTGCTGGATGCTCTGCATGGTAAGGGCGGTTCTCCGACCGCGAACATCGCGGCGCAATCGGCAGTGTCTGCGGCGGATGACGAAATTAGCGAAGACGAGTTTGAAAACCTGCTGGACGAGTTGCATGGCAAAGGCAAATTTTCAGTAAAAGCCGAGCCGTCTGTGCCCGCCAGCGATTCCGGCGATATTACCGATGAGGAGTTCGATAAGGTACTTGATGCTTTGCACGGCAAAGGTAAATTCGATGCTGCCAATTTGGGCAAGATTGATGAGCCGGCTGCGGGTGAAAAAAACCCACCAATTAAAAATGTAGAGTTGCCTGTCGAGAAACCGTTCGTGGCTGCTAAACCCGAGCCGGTCGCGAAACCGTCCTTCGATGTGGATCCGGAAAATAGCTTAGGTAAAGTAGCGTCGGTAGTAGATTCCGTTTCCGACAAGAGTAAAGCCGCCACGCCCCAAGCCGATACCACCGTCAGGGTAGATACCCAGATTTTGGACGATATTATGAATATGGTCGGCGAGCTGGTTCTGGTGCGTAACCGTTTCCAGACGCTTAAAGCCAATGCTGAAGCCGGAGAGCAGTTGTCCAAGGCGATATCCAATCTGGACGTGGTGACTGCCGATTTGCAATTGGCGGTCATGAAAACCCGGATGCAGCCAATCAAAAAAGTCTTTGGGCGTTTTCCGCGTGTGGTACGTGATTTGGCTAGAAGTCTGAAAAAAGAAATCAGGCTGGAGTTGGTGGGTGAAGAAACCGATCTCGATAAAAACCTGGTCGAGGCCCTGGCGGATCCTTTAGTGCATTTGGTCAGAAACGCGGTAGATCACGGAATCGAATCGCCGGATGAGCGCGAAGCCAACGGCAAACCTCGGGAAGGCGTGGTGATATTGAAGGCCTCCCAGGAAGGCGATCATATCCAGTTGTCCATCAAAGACGACGGCAAGGGCATGAACCCCGACATACTGCGCGCCAAAGTAGTGGAAAAAGGCTTGATGGATGAAGAAAGCGCCGCCCGTCTTGACGATAAAGAGTGTTACAACCTGATTTTTCTGCCCGGATTTTCCACCAAAACTGAAATTTCCGACGTGTCCGGTCGCGGTGTCGGCATGGACGTGGTGAAAACACGGATCGCGCAAATGAACGGCGTGGTGGAAATTGATTCGGTCGAAGGCAAGGGCAGCACCATTATCATTAAGGTGCCGTTGACTTTGGCTATTATGCCGACCCTTATGGTGAAGTTGCGCGGGCAGGCTTTCGCGTTACCCTTGGCCAGCGTCTTGGAAATACTCGATCTGGATTTGAGCAAAACCAATAAGGTAGATGGTCAATTGGTGGTAATGGTCAGAAATAAGGCCTTACCGCTGTTTTATTTAAGTGAATGGCTGGTCAGAGGTTCTTATTTCACAGGCGAAACGCAGCCGACCAATCATGTGGTGGTCGTCAACGCTGGCGGCAGGCATGTTGGATTCGTGGTGGATCAATTAATCGGTCAGGAAGAAGTGGTGATTAAAGCGCTGGGTGCCAAGTTACATGGATTGGAAGGATTGGCGGGAGCAACCATCACCGGTGACGGCAAGATAGCGCTGATACTCGATGTGCCTGGTCTGATGAAGAAGTATGCGATGTGACGCGGCAATATGACCATTCGGGTGCTGATCGTCGACGACTCCAGTTTTATCTGTAAAAGAATTCGGGAAATTTTAGAAGAGGATCAAGAGTTTAAAGTGATTGGCGTCGCTCACGACGGTCGCGAAGCCATAGAACTTGCGGCAAGTCTGCAGCCGGACGTTATCACCATGGATGTGGAGATGCCAATCATGGATGGTATCACGGCAGTCAAAAAAATCATGGGCACCCGGCCCTGTCCGATACTAATGTTTTCGGCAATGACGCAAGTCGGCGCTCAAGCCACTCTGGATGCGTTGAATGCCGGCGCTATCGACTTTTTGCCCAAGCAGTTGGAAGACATTGATGCTAATCGTGAAACGGCCCGCTACTTGCTGAGGTATCGGGTGAGGATGGTGGCTTCTCAGGCGACTAGGATGTCTTCCCCACGACCTCTGCCGCGCGTGAATCAAGAAGAACATCAGAGCTCAACCGCCGAAAACCCCGTAGTTAAGCCGATACGCGCTGCGTCCGCGTGGCCCAAAACTGCAACCAGCAGCAAAATCGAGCTTTTGGTGGTTGCTGCCTCGACTGGCGGGCCGGTCGCCATGCAATACGTGCTGAGCAAAATTCCGGCTGAGTGTTCGATACCCATATTGCTGGTGCAACACATGCCGCCTAATTTCACCAAAAGCTTTGCCGAACGCTTGAATTTGCTTTGCAATATTAATGTCAGGGAGGCGCGGGATGGTGACGTATTGCAGCCGGGGACCGCGTTATTGGGGCCAGGTGCAATGCAGATGCAAGTTAAGCAAGTAGCCGGTGAGCGGCGGATTGTGTTGCGGGCCAAGCAAAGTGGGGAAATTTATAGTCCCTGTGTAGATATTACTTTTGACTCGCTTGCCGAGGTATTCGCCGGGCATGTGTTGGCGGTGGTGTTGACCGGCATGGGCGCAGACGGCAAGGCTGGCGCTATGAAGTTAAGGCAGCGCGGCGCGCAAATCTGGGCGCAGGACGAGGCGACAAGTACTATCTACGGCATGCCGAAAGCCATCGCAGAAGCCGGTCTGGCGGATCATATTTATTCTCTGGAAGAGATTGCCAACCAATTTAAAAAATTACATTGATGGATATTCTCAGTATTTTGGGTGTGTTGATAGGCTTTGCCGCGATTATCGGCGGTAACCTAATGGGCGGAGGAGAACTCGGGTCACTGATCAATTTTCATGCCTTCATTATTGTGGTGGGTGGTACGCTGGGAGCGACACTGTTGCAATTTCCGCCCAAGGTATTTCTGCGCAGCTTACGTATTTTGAGTTGGATTTTTGTGCCGCAAAATTTGCAGCTTAAAAAGCAAATCGACAAGATTGTGCGCTGGAGCTCTCTGGCCCGTAAGGAAGGCTTGCTGGGCTTGGAATCGGTTATCGAAACCGAAAAAGACAGTTTTGCCAAAAAAGGTTTGCAGTTGCTGGTCGATGGCAACGAGCCGGAAGTGATACGCGATTGCCTTGAGGTTGAACTGACTACAAAGGAGCATTTGGATACTCAAGCGGCCAGGGTTTTCGAGGCGATGGGTGGGTATGCGCCGACGATCGGCATTATCGGCGCGGTAATAGGCTTGATTCATGTGATGCAGAACCTCGCCAAGCCGGAGTTATTGGGCAGCGGCATCGCGACAGCTTTCGTGGCGACTATTTACGGTGTCGGCTTGGCCAATCTGTTGTTTATTCCTATCGCCAATAAGCTGAAGAGTCTGATTTTCGAAGCATCGCAAGCCAGGGAAATGGTGATAGAAGGCATTTCGTCGATAGCCGAGGGCGAAAACCCGCGTAATATCGAGTTGAAATTATCCGGCTTTTTATTGGAAAAATAAGGGAGGCCTTATGAGTCGGCGCAGACGTAGACCATTGCAACAGGCCGATAATCACGACCGCTGGATGGTGTCTTACGCGGATTTCGTGACCTTGCTGTTTGCGTTTTTTGTGGTGATGTATTCGATTTCCTCGGTAAATAAGGGTAAGTACGAAACATTCTCCGAATCGCTGGACCAGGCTCTGTTTCACAACGAGAAGATTCAAAAAGAAGCCGAGCCGATTCAGGTTGGCACGATTCCCACCACGATCCAGCCGATTGAATTGCCAAATTTGATGACGGCCGAGGAAAGAGAGCTGAGCGAAGAAATCATGCAGGAAAAACGCCGGCTGGATGAAGTGTCGCAGGAGTTTCAACGAGCCTTGCAGCCTTTTGTGGAAAGCCAGTTGGTGGGTATCAAACAGCACGATTTCTGGGTGGAACTGGAAATGAATAGCGAGTTACTGTTTGCCAGCGGTAAGGCCGAGCTTTCGAGCAAGGCCGTTCCGGTGTTGCAGAAAGTTGCAGAGGCCGTGCGCGACGTACCCAATGTGATCAATGTCGAGGGATATACCGACAACGTACCGATTTCCACCGGCTTTTATCCATCCAATTGGGACTTGTCCTCAGCCAGGGCGACCAGCGTGGTCAAAGAATTGGTGAAAAACAATATTCCGGCGACACGATTATCGGCGGTGGGCTATGGAGAATTTCATCCGATCGCCGATAACAAAGACGAGGAGGGGCGTTTTAAAAATCGGCGAGTTGTATTGGTGCTGATGTCGCAAGCCTTTGCTCGTTACGGCATGACTGACGACGAACGCGCGAAAGTGCTGAATTTGGCGCCGTCGCAGCCCAGTTCGCCACCTGAAACCGCAGTTGAAAAAACGCCGGAAACGCCGGCTCAGTTATGAAAATATGGTCAGTTTCCAATCAAAAAGGCGGCGTCGGTAAAACGACTACCGTGGTGACACTGGGTGGCTTATTGTCGTCCTGGGGGTTCAGGACTTTGCTGGTCGATTTAGATCCGCATGGTTCGTTGACCAGCTATTTCAAGATGAATCCGGATGAGATCGAGCTTGGCGTTTACAATTTATTTCTCGACGCCAGCGAGAAAAAGAAAAACGTCGATCCTCAGGTCTATATCGCCAAAACAGACTTCGACGGTATCGATGTCTTGCCCGCATCCACTGCTATAGCCACCTTGGATAGGCAGGTCGCCGCAATCGGCGGCATGGGCTTGGTGGTTGCTACCGCATTACACAAAGTGGCCGACCAATACGACTATGTGATTATCGATAGCCCGCCGATGTTGGGAGTATTAATGATCAATGCACTGGCGGCCTGCGATCATTTAATCATTCCGGTTTTAGCCGAATTTCTGGCCTTAAAAGGCCTGGATCGCATGGTGCACACCATAAAAATGGTGTTCCATTCCCGGAAAACGCCGCCCAAATTCACTATCGTGCCGACCATGTTTGACAAACGCACCAAGGCGGCTCGCGACAGCTTAGCGGCCTTACATCAACAGTATCCAGACAATGCCTGGAGTTCGGTCGTCCCGGTGGATACTAAAGTGCGGGATGCCAGCCAGGCCGGTATTCCCTTACCCCTTTACGACAAAAGCGCGCGTGCGGCCGAAGCCTATGCCGAATTGTTGGAACTGTTATTGCTTGATAAGAGTCCAGACAAAAACTTGGCACCGCATAAATGACTCAGGCAAAACCACCCCCCAGTATCGTTCATCAACAGTTAGCGCTTGATGCGTATCTGCAGACGCTATTGGATGAGGTGCCCGAGGCTGAGGAAGCTGTTAACGTAAAGTCGGCAATATTGCTGGAACAGCTTGTTGTTGAGGAGCCTATCAAATTGCCGGATCCTGCTCCGGTCGTGACCGGCAGTCCAAAAGCAAGCTCCAAAGCACTGGTCAGGAACCGACAATCCAAGCTTGTAGAGCCGGAAATCCCGGCTAAACTACAGGCACTGTCTATCATGCCGGATTGGTCGCAGTACGAGTTTCAGGCTTTGTTTTTTAAGGTTGATAAGCTGATATTGGCAACGCCGCTGATCGAGTTGTCGAGAACGATCAAAATCGACCGCAAGCCCACGAAAATTCCCGGACAACCCTCTTGGTTTCTGGGGTTGCTGGACGAGCATGATAGCCGTATCGGCGTGCTTGATACTCGGCAGCTCATTTTTGGCAAAAGCCGTGGCCTGCAACCGGATAGTGAAGAATATCCGTTCGAGCGCATTTTAATCACCCAGGATAAAAAATGGGGTTTGGTGTGTGATGAAATTCTCTCCATCGGTAAAGTAAAGCCCGATGGGGTCAGATGGCGAACGGCCAGACAAAAAAAACCTTGGTTAATCGGCACGGTAATAGACGAGTTGACAGCGATTATCGATGTTAAACAGCTGGTACCGCATAGAAAAAATAGTTAAACACCATCTGGATACAGCAAAATGAGCGAAGATAAAAAACAAGGCGACCCTATCATGCAATGGGTGACTTTTTGTCTAGGTGACGAAAAGTACGGTATCAATGTCATGCAAGTGCAAGAGGTGTTGCGGATTACCGAAATTGCCCCGGTGCCCGGCGCGCCGTCCTATGTATTGGGGATTATCAATTTACGCGGTAATGTGGTGACGGTCATCGATACCCGTAACCGTTTCGGCTTACCTTCCAAAGACACCGATGATGCGTCACGGGTAGTGATCATCGAAACCGACCGGCATATCATCGGCATTTTGGTTGATAGCGTCGCTGAAGTGGTCGAGATGCGGGCTTCTGAAATTGAGACTGCGCCCAATGTCGGGAACGAAGAAAGCTCAAAATACATTCAAGGTGTCACCAGCCGCGATAATCAGTTGTTAATTCTGGTGGATTTGAATAAATTCCTCAGCGACGACGAAAAAGCCGAGCTGGATATGTTTTGATTGCCTGACTAGGCATGCGAGGTGCAACATGACCGAAATAACACCGATCACGCCTTTTTCCCCAGTACACACGATATACAAGGTCGAGCGCGAAGAGCGTGAAAAGCGCCAGCCGCAAAAACAACCGCAGACCAAACCCGACCCAAACAAAGACGATAAACAGCCTGCCGAGCATGTTGACGAAATAGTGTGATGAGCGAATATTTAGTGCTGGTTTTGGCGGGGGTAGTCGTATTTATGCTAGCGGTGTTAGTTCGGCTGTTGCGCCAGCAGCAAACACTAAAACAACAATTTCAGCGTCTTGAAGAGCGGGTGCAGCGTAGCAACGAGGATGTGGCCGGCCTTTGCTCTGCCGCTGTGGCTGTTGATCGGCGGCTGGCGGCGAACGACTCGCGATTGAATAGCATTGTCGATCAAGTCAACACGCAACGGCAAACCGTTGCTGAGGTGGCGCCCGCTGAACCTATCCCCGCAGGCGGCTATGAAGATGTGATTCAAAAAATCCGTAGTGGGGTTGGCATTGAGGCGCTGGTCCGGGATTGCGGCTTGACCCGTGATGAAGCGGTTTTATTAATGCGTTTGCATGGCGGCGGCAAACGTTCCGGTTTGGGTTAGGCGCTGGTCGTTTCCAGATACTGGTCCACGCCCCGTTCCGCACGAGTTATCGATATATCCGCTACCCTCTGTAACAAACGCCGGTAATTTTCATCGTGTTGACTTCTATCGTTATGCCGGTGCCAAAGATGTAATACCGGTGCCGCAAAGCGGCCTTCTTTCCGTTTGATGCCTTGATGAATCAGGCGGATCACCAAGTCCGAATCTTCATATCCCCAGCCTTCGAAGACTTCATCAAAACCATTTGTTGCCAGGAAATCGTCTTTCCAGACTGCCAGATTGCAGGTCATGGCTTTTTGCCAATTCTGCGATTGCCAATAACGCCAGCCGTAAAGCGGTAAATACAGTAAAGGCAGTAGACGATTGATGCGACCTCGCAGCCGTTGCCATAAAAAAAAGCCAAACGACTGCTCATGTAGCGGGATTTTTTGCTTTAGTACCAGTGATGTGTAAGCTTCGTTCAATAACAGCCGGTTGCCCGGAACGAAATAACCGGTTTCGGCCAATTGCCGATGATTTCTAATAAAATCCGGTAGCGCGACGCAATCGCCGTCCATAAACAGCAGATAATCGCCGCGACTGGCTGCAACCGCTTTGTTACGGATGGTGCCGGCCCGAAATCCCTTATCCTCATGCCAAACGTGCCCTAGTGGAATTTCGCTGGTTTCGATAAAGCCTTTGATCAATTCCTGCGTTGCAGTACCGGAACCGTCATCGGCGATGATGATTTCAAACCGGCGATCTTGTTGAGCCATCAGTGCGCGCAAACAGGCGGAAAGCGCTTCCGGCCAGTTATAGGTGGTGACGATGACAGAAATCAAGCCCTTCATTTGTTTGCCGGGTTGCGGCAAAGCTCGCGTAGTTTCAGGTATTTGTAATAACTGCCCTCGGCGTTGGATATGGCCAACATTAAGCCTTCCGCGCCATCCAAAATGGCTGCCTGGACGAAGTAGGTGCGGATGAAGGTCCACAGGCCCTTGCCGATAGCTTTGCCCAAGCTGGAGCGCTTACCGTGATTGAACATTTTCTCGGCGCCCAGCGAGGAATAAGCGTTGATCTTATGCAGCACCTCGGCGGGATCGACGAAGGCTTCGTGCCAAAGCGGGTTTTTGAGCCGACCGATAACCCCTTTAACCTCAATACGCTCATGCACGACTTCGCTGCTGAAGCGTCCGACATCGCGGCGAAACAGCCTAAGCACGTAATCCGGCCACCAGCCGCCATGCTTGATTGGCTTGCCGCAGTAGCTGGATAAGCGGGGGATTTCGAAGCCCTGCACCTCGTTTTGCTGCATGGCTTGCAGGATTTCGGCTTTTAACGCCGGCCCGATTTCCTCGTCGGCATCGATAGACAACACCCAGTCGCCGAGGGCTTTATCCAGTGCTCTTTGCTTTTGCGGCCCAAATCCGGGCCAGTCGGTGATGAAGACTTTGTTGGTAAATTGTCGGCAAATCGCGACAGTCTCATCGCTACTACCCGAGTCGAGAACAATGATTTCATCGGCCCAAGCAACCGATGCCAGGCAGCGGCCGATATGTTGCGCCTCGTTTTTGGTGATGACGATAACGCTAAGCATTGGCCTGACGAAGGGTGGAGTCGGCAGGATGACTGAGTAAGGCACCGAGAAAAAACGCCAGCAAATAGCCTTCAGCAAAAGTTTTGAAATGCGAGTTGAACAGGCTTGAAGCACAAATTGCCACCAAAAAACTGGCGGCAATCGGCCCGTAGGGCTTGTTATTCATGCCCTGGCGCAATGCGACGACAATATAAGCAAAGAACAACAGCAAGCCGACCAAGCCGTTTTCCAGCCAAATAAACAGGTATTGATTATGCGGGTCGCTAGTGCTGGTGCCTTGCCATCCCTGGCTTTTGGCCAAGGCATAATTACTGTAGGTCGGCTTGAACGATGACGTGCCATAGCCAAACCAAGGCGCTTTCTCGATGAGTTCCACGGTGTTTTTGTAAAAGACCACCCGAATGCCTACCGATGTTAAATCCTGGCTGCTTTGATAGCTTGCTTGTTCGTCCCAGGCCAGTCTGAATCGGTCTTGCAAGGTGTTGGAGCTCAGGCCAAAGGCCACCAGCACGATGGCGGCTATCCCAATAATTTGTGGTAGTTTGCTGTAGCCATATATCGAGCCCAATGCAAAAACCGCGGCGATGGGTACGGCCAAATAGCCACTCCTACCGGTACTGATGAAGAAAATATTGAATAAAAATATGGCAATTCCCGCCCACACGGCATATTTCCAACGAGGGGTTAGCGGTTCCTGCACCAGGAAGATAGCGCATAGCAGGGCCGCCACAAAAGCAGTGCTCTGGGTGGCGTGATTGGTCATGAAAATACCGGCTTCCCGGCCGTCTCTAACGATAAGATCCAACGCCCAAAGCGGCATCGCAATCATGCCAGCCACCACCATGGCGACAAAATAGCTGTAGACAAAACGTTTTTGCCACTGCGATTGCTGAAAAACACCGAGTAGCAGAAACACGTAAAGTAGTTTTTTCCAGCTGGATAAGGTTTCCAATTTGCTGTGCCAGTCTGTTTCGGCGTAAAGCGTGCCGATGATTAACCAGGCAAAGAAAAGCACGATCATTTTTCCGACAGGCTGTTGCCAGGATAACTTAAGGGTCTGCACTGCCTGGCCGGAAAGTAGCCAGAATATCAGTAATGCCACGCTGGCTATGCTGGCAACCGCCGTGGAAACGGGGGCGGCGATAGCAGCGGCAATAGTGAGGCAGCGACAGATGTTGAGCGATGTCTCGGATGTCAGGGGGGATGCAAGCATATTTTGTAGCCTTAGCGCCATAACTGATAAATGTATTTACGCTTGAGTTTTTCCCAGCGGAAAAACAGTCCTTTCAGCCAGGTGGGCGGATCGGCTTCCAAAGCACTTTTGAACATGCCGTTTTTACTGCCTTGTTCGATGACAGGATCTTCCAGCCAAATCATTTGAATGCCGAGCTGTTTGTCGATTTTTTCGAACTGATTGTCAATCGGTTCGGCGATTTTGTGAGTTTTAATCCAGTCTAGTCTCTGGCGGGCGGTGCTGGAATCAATAAGATAGGAATCGGCAAAGCGACCGCGATGCCCGAGATACAGGTATTGATCCGGTTTGCGCTGACTCTTGGGCGTAAAAAAATTACCGCCGGAGCCGACGTAGATGACTTTGTTGCCGGGAAATTGCCCGCTCTGACTGAGTGCGCGTTGCAAACCGAGCTGAATATCCTTACTGAACACGGCATCGTCTTCCAGTACCAAACAGAAACCTTGGCCATTACCGTCCGCAATTCTCTGTAAGGCTGCCACATGCTTTAATGCGCAGGATTGCTGAGCCGTAGTCAGATGATGGTCGTCACGGAAATACTCGGCCACCACGCTGTCTGTCAAATCGCCTATATCCCAGTCGAAAATAAATTCCGCCGATAGTCCGAAATCGCGCAGTTGTTGTTCCATGAACATACGGCGTTGACTGAACGCTTTGACATTCAAAACCAAAATGCGGTCAAGGCTAGGCGATTGCATCATGCGAAATTGTAGTTAGGCTGCTGACAAAAGCGGCGATTATCGACGGTTTTGTGGAAAATAACATCATCGTTATGGCCGTTGTCAATTAATCAACGCGATGCAGGTGACCGTTTGGCTCGCAATGTTTGCGCGATAGCGTCGATTACCCTGCCACTGGATAGCTGATCGAGGCAGGCACTATAGCTCTCGCGGTGCCGGTCACAACCTTCCAGTTGGCAGGGTAGGCAGTTTTGTTCGGTTTGGCCTTGCAGCAGATACACGTTATTTACTTGGCTTGAACCACGAGACACGAATGGCGTTTTATCTTCGCCGTATCCGCACGGCCAGGGTGCCCATTTTTCCGGATCGGTGGGTCCGAATAAGGCAAAAGTCAGTGTGCCGGTGGCCGCCGCCAAGTGGGTGATGCCGGTGTCTGGGCCGACGAAGAATGCGGCTTTGCCAATCAAGGCGGACAATTGCGCCAGCGACAGATGACCGGCAAGATTGATGACATCTGTTGGCAGTTGTTGCTGTATTTCTCGCAAGGCTGCCAACTCGGCGGGATTGCCGCTGCCGGTTAATACGACTTTAAAACCTTGCCGGTCTAAAAAGGCGATGAGCTCGCACCAGCCCTCGGCGTGCCACTGTTTATAGCGCCATTGCGGCATAATATGTAGAACGACGTAGGGATCAGTTATGCTGGGTATCGGCGTCGAGCTTTGCGGCGGAGTCAGGCGATAGCAAGGCGCTATTCCCAGTAACTTGCAGAAGCGCAAGTTTTCCAAGACGGCGTGACCGTAATCGCTGCTAAATACCAGCCAGCGCTTGAGTAGCGCTTTTTTCCACCAAGCCTTAGTAGCATCGCCAGGCACAAAGCCGATGCTGGTTTTGCCGGCTATCGCTGCGCACAAAGTTGGCCGGTCGCCGGCTTGCGTGGAAATGGCTAAATCGTAACGGCGAAACAGGCTGAATAACAATTTGCCGAATGCCAAACCGCCGGGCTTGCCCGCTACGGTTAATAAGCGCCGGATGTCGGGATTGCCTTCCAGCATACCGGCGTTGCTGGCCGGCAGTAAAACGTCAATGTCGGCGTTTGGATAGGCTTGCTTCAGCGACGAGATGAGTGGGGTAACCAGCAACGTATCGCCCAGATAACGCAGGGTTATCACCAGAATGCGTTTAGGTTGTATATTGAGCGGTTTTTGGTTGGGCATGGAACGCTGGCTGATCAACATGGCTGTACATTTTAAAGGTAAACAGTATTGAACACGTTACAAAATTCGCGCAAAACCATGACGGACGGGCAGGTGTACAAACGCTTGTTAGCGTTTGTGTTGCCGTATTGGCGTTTATTTTTGGTAACTGCCATCGGTTTTGCGATCTATGCCGCGACCGAGCCGGCGGTGGTGATGATTATTCAGCGCATCATCGACAGCTTTGGGGCGCCGGATCGGGGAGATATTCAATATCTGCCGCTGGCCTTCGTGGTGTTGTTTCTGGTACGCGGCATAGGCTCGTTTTTGGGTAATTATTACCTGGCGCGAATTTCCGGCAATTTAATTCACAAGCTGCGTTGCGAAATTTTTAATCAGTACACCCGCTTGTCGGTGCAATATTTCGATGCGCATAACAGCGGCTACATGATTTCGCGGATTACCAATAATATCGGCGAAGTCACGCGGGCGACGTCCGATTCGATTCGTTCTTTCGTGCGCGAAGGTTTTACTGCGGTTGGCTTGCTGGGTTATCTGGCTTATACCAACTGGCAGCTCTCCTTGGTGTTTTTGGCGATAGCCCCGGTGGTAGCGATCATGGTGCGTTATGTCGGCAAACGTTTAAAACGCTTAAGCCGCAACATGCAAGATACCGTGGGCGATTTGACGCATATCACCTCGGAAATGGTCTCCGGAAACCGTATCGTAAAGAGTTTCGGCGGGGAAGATTACGAGCGGCAACGCTTTAAGAAAGCCAGTCTGGAAAATCGCGGCCAACATCGCAAGCTGATCATGACCGTATCGCTGAATAATCCGTTGATGCAACTGGTCATTTCTTTTGCCTTGGCCGGCATGATGTATCTGGCCTTGATCATGATGAAATCGTCCAGCCCGGGGGAATTCGTCGGCTTTTTTACCGCGGCATTCTTGTTGCCCAAACCGATTCGGCAATTGAGCGATGCCAATTCCGAGATCCTGCGCGGTATCGCGGCGGCGGAATCTTTATTCGAAGTATTGGACGAGCCGGCGGAAATCGATGGTGGCGACTATCAGGTTGAGCGCAGCCAGGGCCGCATCGAATTCAAAAATCTCAGTTTTAGCTATCCCGGCAGTGAAACCCCGGCCTTGAATAACATCAATGTGACGATCGAACCCGGCCAGACTGTAGCCTTGGTCGGGGCTTCGGGTGGCGGCAAAAGCACGATGATTAACCTGTTGCCGCGTTTTTACGACTACGAGCAGGGCGAGATTTTGATCGATGGCGTGCCGTTAAAACGCTACCGCTTGGATAGTTTGCGCCGGCAGATCGCCTTGGTTACCCAAAACGTCACCTTGTTCAACGCTTCCGTTGCGAATAATATTGCCTATGGTGCGTTACAAGGTGCGGCCAGAGAGCAGATAGAGCAGGCCGCGGTCGATGCCTATGCGATGGACTTTATCAGCAAAATGCCGCAAGGATTGGAGACCGAGATTGGTGAGAATGGTGTCAAGCTGTCCGGTGGCCAGCGCCAGCGCTTGGCCCTGGCTCGGGCCCTATTGAAGGATGCACCCATTTTGATTCTGGATGAAGCCACTTCGGCGCTGGATACCGAATCGGAGCGCTACATTCAGGCGGCATTGAAGCGGGTGATGCAAGGCCGCACGACCTTGGTGGTGGCGCATCGCTTGTCCACCATCGAGAGTGCGGATGTGATCTTGGTAATGGACAAAGGCCGGATTGTCGAACAAGGTTCGCATCGCGAACTGTTGGCTCGCGATGGGGCGTATGCCAAATTGCATAAGATGCAGTTTCAGGATGGCGGTCAAACAGAGCAGCCGGACACTGCTGTCGCGCAGGAGTGAAGAGTCAGCCGGCGGCTCAGATGATTCGCCGGCTGGGATAGGTGTTTAAAATTGTTTGGAGTTTTTGCTGTTGCGGAATATCAGCGGCTTTTCACTGTCGGACAAGGCGAGTTCGCGCGCCGAATCAATCGCGGCGTCGATTCTGTGTCGCTCCGGCGATTTGCTGCATACCGGGTCAGTACTGTACATGTCGCCGTTAAACAGGAAGGCTTGACAGCGGCAACCGCCGAAGTCCTTGCCTTTCTCGTCGCAACTGCGGCAAGGCTCCTGCATCCATTCCGTACCGCGGAAGAAGTTGAAGGTTTTTGATTCGTTCCAGATTTCGGCTATGCTGAAATCCTTGACGTTCGGGCAATCCAGGCCGGGCAGTTCGCGTGCAGAATGACAGGGTAGCGCGGTGCCGTCCGGTGCGATGGTCAAGAAGGTGGTGCCCCAGCCGTTCATGCAGGCTTTCGGCCGGTCTTCGTAGTAATCCGGCACCACGTAATAAATCTTCATCTTGCCGGCGACTTTTTCCTTGTAAGCCTGGGCAATTTTCTCCGCTTCCTGGAATTGCTCGCGGGTGGGCAGCAAGGCGTCCCTATTCAAATGCGCCCAGCCGTAATATTGGGTGTTGGCTAATTCCAGATAATCGGCGCCGAGGTTATCGGCCATCTCCAGAATTTGCGGCATTTGGTGAATGTTTTCGCGGTGGATCACCACGCAGAGCACCATCGGATAACCGTGTTTTTTAATCAGTCTCGCCACGTCCTGTTTGTGCTGGTAGGTGGCGGTGCCGGCGATGTGATCGTTCAGTTCCTGGGTGCTGGCCTGAATACTGATCTGGATATGGTCCAAACCGGCTTGTTTTAATTCGACGATTTTTTCTTCGCTCAAGCCATAACCCGAAGTGATCAGGTTGGAGTAATAACCCAGTTCGCGCGCGTATGCTACCAATTCTGTCAAGTCCTGGCGGGTTAGCGGTTCGCCGCCGGAAAATCCCAACTGTACCGCACCCATTTTGCGCGCCTGGCTTAATACGCGCTTCCAATCCTCGGTACTTAATTCGTTCGGATATTTAGCGTAATCCAAGGGGTTGGAGCAATAAGGGCATTGCAGCGGGCACTTGTAGCTCAGCTCGGCCAACAGCCAGCGTGGTGGGGTAATATTAAGCTTGTTTGATCCAGCCATTTTGCAATGCTACGTTCAAAAAGTTAGTGATGTCGTTGGTCAGGTCGGAGGTAGCGAATTTTTCTTCCAATTCGGCGACGATTTGCGCCAGCATCCGGCTACCGTCGCATAGCTTGAGGATTTCTGCCGAACTTTGGTTTAACTCGACCATGCCTTCGGGATAGAGAATCACGTATTTTTGCTGGGCTTCTTCCCATTGCAGTCTATGCAGCGGCGAGAATTGGATAAGTTGGTCTGGGGTGATGGTCATGAGGTTCCGGTGTTTAAGCAAACGGCTAGCGCATTAAGCCGCTTCAATGTCTTCAAATATTTCCGCTAGCGGCAGGCTGAGACTCAAGCTGTGTAGCTGGCAATCGACTTCGCCTAGGTAGTCGTGTAGTAGCCAATCGTTTTCGGCTGTGCGGCGGAAGCACTCGACGCGGCGCGCGTCGATGTCGACGATCAGGTATTCCTGTAGCGACGCGAGTTTGCGGTAGGCAGCGAATTTGCCGCCGCGGTCATAAGCAGCGGTCGAGTCGGATAGAACTTCGACGATCAGCGTTGGGTTGGAAATATATTGCTGGTTGCCCAAGTCACCGGGATGGCACGACACCATCACGTCAGGGTAAAAAAAGGCGTCGGCTGCTTCGACTTTCAATTTCAAGTCGGCGATATAAGGCCGGCAAGGCGTGCCGCGTAAGCGTTGTTTCAGGCCTGCAAAAATGTTGCCGGAGACGATCACGTGATTCTGTCTTGCCCCGACCATCGCAAAAACTTCGCCGGCGACGAACTCGTGCTTCTCAGCCTGGGTTGCTTCCCAAGCCAGATAATCCTCGGCACTAAAATGAAGTCGCTCGGCGGTTTGCATGGTTATTTTTCGATATTGAAATACGGCGGCATATCGGCAACATAAGCCAGATACATCGCATCGGCCATGCTCCACAGCACATCCAGTTTAAATTTCAGAATTTGCACCATGCGTTCCTGCTGTTCGCGGGTTTTGTACCAGTCTAGCGTCAGTTCCAAGCCGTGTTCCACATCGCGGCGGGCTTCGGTCAGGCGTTTGCGGAAGTAAGTGTAACCTTCTTGCTCGACCCATGGATAGACGTCCGGCCAATTGTCCAAGCGCTGTTGATGTATTTTCGGGGCGAAGAGTTCCGTCAGCGACGAACTGGCGGCTTCGTGCCACTCGGCGCGGCGGGCGAAGTTGACATAGGCATCGACTGCAAAACGCACGCCGGGCAGCACGTGTTCCAGCGAAGTAATTTCTTCGCGGCTCAGGCCAACCGCGATGCCCAAACGGATCCAGGCTTCGATGCCGCCGGGATCGCCGGGGTGGCCGTCGTGATCAAGAATGCGTTGTACCCATTTGGCGCGGGTTTCCCGGTCCGGGCAGTTGGCCATGATATTGGCGTCCTTGATCGGAATCATCACCTGATAGTAAAAGCGGTTGGCGACCCAGCCTTGCAATTGCTGTTTGGTCAGCTTGCCCTCATTCATCAGCGTGTGCATCGGATGATGAATGTGGTAGAACTTTTCCATGCCGCGTAATTTGGCTTCGAATTCTTCGCGGCTCCAGGGTTGATTATCAGCAGTCATGTCACACCTTTTTATAAGTCAATTTCCAGTCCGTCGTAAGCCACTTCGATGCCGTTGGCATCCAGGGTTTTACGCTCCGGCGAATCTTCGTCGAGAATCGGGTTGGTGTTGTTGATATGAATCAAAATCTTGCGAGCGTTTGGCACGCCATTCAATACTTCAATCATGCCACCAGGCCCGGACTGCGGCAAGTGGCCAATGTCGCGAGCACGTTTTTGGCTAATGCCGCGTGTCACCATTTCGTCATCGGTCCAGAATGTACCGTCTACCATTAGACAGTCAACGTTCAGCATTGCTTGCAGGACGTGCGGCTCGATCTCACCGAGGCCGGGTGAGTAATACAGTTTTTTACCGGTGGAAATTTGCTCGACAATGACGCCGATGTTGTCGCCGTCGTGCGGATCGTGGCGGTGCGGCGAATAGGGCGGTGCCTTGCTTTTCAGGGCGTGGGCGTAAATCCGGATGTCGTCTATGCCCGGAATCTCGAACGGCGTTTCGTCACAGGCAATCGGATGATGATTGACGGTGCAATAGTCTTTCAACATGTTGAATAGCGGAAAGCCGCTAGTCAAATCCTGCTTGACCATCTCGGTGCAATACACGTTCAACGGTTTGCCTTCGCGCAGCATCAGCATGCCGGTGGTATGGTCGATCTGGCTGTCGATCAAGAGCACGGCCTTAATGCCGGTATCGCGGATGCCTTCTTTAGGCTGAATGGCGGGAAACGCTTCCAATTGGGCGCGAATGTCCGGCGAGGTGTTAAACAGCAGCCAGTTGCGGTTGTCGGTACTGATCGCTATCGACGATTGGGTGCGGGCTTTGCCGTTGAATTGGCCGTTACGCAGGCGTCGGCAATTGTCGCAGTTGCAGTTCCATTGCGGAAAGCCGCCGCCGGCGCCGGCGCCGAGAACTCTAATCTTCATGTTTGCCTAAGGGGAATGATGAATGAGCGCCGCATGATACGGGATTAAAAAACGCCAGGCAAAAAAAAGGGGCAGGAAAATGCCCCTTTTTTATCGTCATCCCTAAGGATTAACGGTTGTAGATGTACATGGTAACTTCAAAACCGAAACGCATGTCATTGTAAGCTGGTGTTTCCCATTTCATTTATATACCCTCCAGAGGTTTTGTTGTTGTGTGCGATAGCTTGATCGAGAAAGCTGCGCCGAAGTATACGATGAAGTTTTTCTTTGCGCAACAGAGCAATCAAACCGGAACTAACAGCATTTGGAGCGATGTCTCTGCGCTTAAGTTCCCTGCCTTACCAGGCCATTTTCAGCGCAAGCGCCAACAGCACAATCGCAAAGTAACGCTTCAATTTTTGTGCCGGCAAACTGTGCGCCAATTTGGCGCCTAACGGTGCGGTAAATATGCTGGTTAAGACTATGCCGGCAAAAGCGGGTAGATAAAGATAGCCTAGGCTGCCAACGGGCAATTGGCTAACTTGCCAACCCAATACCGCGTAACTGGTCGCAGCCGCCAGGGCAATAGGGATTGCGCAGGTGCTGGAGGTGGCGACCGCGTTTTTCATCGGCAGGCCGTTGCTCGCCAGATAAGGTACGGTCATGGTGCCGCCGCCGATGCCTAAAATGGCTGATAGTACGCCGATCAACAGACCCATCGGGTAATCCAGGGAGAATTTGGCTGGGTGTGATGACGCTTTGTTGGGCTTGGGTATCGCCATTTGTGCGCTGGTATAAATTAGATAAGCAACAAAAAACCAACGGAGTGAGTCGGCGCTGATATATTCGGCCAACACTGCACCGCCAACGGCGCCCAGCAGCATGCTCGGGGCTAAATGCCTTGCTCGTCGCCAATCGATGTTACCCAATTTGTGGTGCGTGCGCACTGAAGCAGCCGACGTAAGTACCGCAGTCGCCAGTGATGTGGCAACGGCAATCAACATAATTTGTTCCGGATCAAAGCGCTGAGTTTGAAACACCCACACTAGCACCGGCACAATCAATGCGCCGCCGCCTATACCGAACAAACCGGCGGCGACGCCGGCTAGAATGCCCAGTAAAAAGCTGGCTAAAAAAATTTCCGTCATGATGATTAATGGCTGGGGAATAAGCAAAGCACTATGATAGCGACTCATTTATACTGTGTCTTTTGATCCATTAAGTAGGCGAGTGGCTAAGGCATGAAAACGTATCTGGTCGGCGGCGCAGTTCGCGACCGTTTGCTGGATTTTCCGGTTAAGGAGCGTGACTGGCTGGTGGTAGGTGAGACTGCGGACAGTATGCTGGCCGCCGGTTTTCGGCCGGTCGGCAAAGACTTCCCGGTATTTTTGCATCCTATCGATCACGAAGAATATGCCTTGGCGCGTACCGAGCGTAAAACGGCCCCGGGTTACAAGGGATTTGCGGTGCATGCCTCACCGGATGTGACGCTGGAAGAGGATTTATTGCGACGGGATTTAACCGTCAATGCAATGGCAATGACGGATGACGGCGAATTGATTGATCCGTTTCATGGACGGCGCGATTTGGAAAACCGCATCTTGCGCCATGTGTCACCCGCTTTTAGTGAAGACCCGGTGCGGATCTTGCGTGTGGCTCGTTTCGCTGCCCGTTATGCCCATTTGGGCTTTACTGTCGCCGAGGAAACGCTGGAATTGATGCGCAAGATGGTGGTGGCCGGCGAAGCGGATTTTCTGGTTGCCGAGCGGGTGTGGGCCGAGTTGCACAAAGCCTTATTGGAGCGAACGCCGGCGGCGTTTTTTCAGGTATTGAAAGACTGTGGCGCTTTGCGAGTGGTTTTTCCCGAGCTCGACGCTTTATTCGGCGTACCGCAGCCGGAGAAATATCATCCGGAAATCGATACCGGCGTGCATGCCTTGATGGTGCTGGAGCAGGCGGCGCGGCTTTCCGAAAAGCCAGAGGTACGCCTGGCGGCCTTGTTACATGATCTAGGTAAGGCCTTGACCCCCAGCCAGCATTGGCCCAGCCATCATGGGCATGAGCAAAAAGGTTTGCCGGTGCTTGCCAAACTGTGCCAAAGATTGCGGGTGCCGAATCATTTTAAATCGCTGTGTGCGCAGGTCATGCAATACCACACCCATTGCCACCGGGCTTTGGAATTGCGGGCGGATACCTTGACCGATATGTTGCAAACCCTGGGCGCATTCAAGCCCGATAGCCATTTGGCTGAATTTCTCCAGGCGTGCGAAGCCGACGCGCGCGGCCGGACCGGATTCGAAGACCGGCCCTACCCGCAAGCCGACTACATTCGCTCGGCGGCACTGGCGGCCACGGCTGTCGATACCTCGGCGGCTTTGCTGAAAGGCTTGCAAGGCGAGCAGATTGGTATCGCTATCCGCAAATTGCGGGCCCAAGCCGTCAACGATTACAAACAACGCTATCAGCAACTAACAATTGAATCAGCATGAATGCCATCCTGGTCTCCGCCGGCTTATTGATATGCAGCAACGTCTTTATGACCTTTGCCTGGTACGCACATCTGAAGGAATTGAATAACAAGCCCTGGTTGCTGGCCGCATTCGTCAGTTGGGGCATCGCCCTATTCGAATATCTGTTACAAGTGCCCGCCAATCGTATCGGATACACGCAGTGCAGTGTTGCCCAACTGAAAATTATGCAGGAAGTGATAGCGCTGAGCGTCTTTGTACCGTTCTCGGTGTATTACATGAAAGAACCGTTGAAACTGGATTATCTCTGGGCCGGGCTATGTTTGCTGGGCGCGGTGTTTTTTATGTTCAGAGCCAAATTAAGCTGAAATTGAACGGAATGGAATAACAATAATAATGGGTGAACAGCATGCTTAGTTACCGCCACGGCTTCCACGCCGGCAATTTTGCCGATGTTTTAAAGCACAGTCTGCTGACGCTGGCGATCAACGCTTTGAAACAGAAAGACAAACCGTTTGTTTACATCGATACCCACGCCGGAGCCGGTAAATATTCTTTTAAATCCGAGTTTGCCCAAAAAACCGGCGAATACCAGCAAGGCATCGCCAAACTTTGGGACAGCCAGGACGCGCCGCCGGAATTAAAAGATTATCTATCCGCAGTACGTGCGGAAAACACCGGACGGCAACTGGTGCGCTACCCCGGCTCGCCGCAATTGGTCAAGCGTTTGGTCAGGCAACAAGATCGCTTGGTATTGTCCGAATTGCATAGCAGCGATGTTGAAGCCCTTCAGCAATTGTTCGCCGGCGACAAGCAGGTCAGCGTCTCCAAGGAAGACGGCTTGCAAACCTTGAGCAAAAAATTACCACCCATCCAAAAGCGCGGCTTGATTCTGATCGATCCCAGTTACGAAATGCGCGACGAATACAAAAAAATCATCGCAGCGCTGACGACCTCATATAAACACTTCGCTACCGGTGTTTATGCGCTGTGGTATCCGGTCATCGACCGCACGGCCACTGAAAACTTCATGCGGCAACTAGAGCAAAGCGGTATTCCTCGCCAACTGCGCATCGAGCATTGTATAGCCGATGATGGGCCGGGGCGCGGCATGACCGGTTCCGGCATGTTATTCATCAATCCGCCGTGGCAACTGGATAGTCAAGCCGAAGCCTTGTTGCCTTGCTTGAATCAAGCGTTGGCGGATGGCCGGGGGCATTGGCGGGTAGAGTGGCAGGTGCCCGAAGCGACAGTGGCGAGCGCGGTAAGGAATTAGCCATGATTAGAAAGAATCTCGACTTGATCATCGTCGGTTTTGTGGTACTCGCTATCGTCATGTACGATGTGACGCTGGAGCTGCTGGGTGAATTGATGCATCTGGTGTTCGAAGGATTTCATGTGGCCTTCGAGTATGTCGAATTAGGTATTGAAGAAGCCGTCGAATTGGTATTCCACGTTTTGGATGTCGGTGAAATCATCGAGTATCTATTCGAGTCCGACCGCCACGGTAGCCAGGTAGTGACCTTTTATATTTTGGTCACCATTGCCTGGTTCGGTTTTTATCGACTTTCGAAATTAGTTCCCCGGCTTTGGGCCTCTTTTAAGCAAATGCTTTTGAATACCTGGGTACGGCGGAAGACCGAATTAGAGTTGTATTGGCTGTCGCTGACGATAAGGGACAAGGTGACTATCGCTTTTACTGCCGTGGCTGTTGCTTATATCGCGTCATTTTTCGTGATGTGATGGCGTGCACAGTTGACGAAACCGTTTTATTTTTAATTTTCTTATGCCATTACTAGAACAAGTTACCCAATCCATTCTGGCCGGCAACGGCCTGCAAACCCAGGACGTCGACCGGGTGATGGCGGCGCTGCTCAGTGCGCCGGTCGACGCCGCCGATATTTATTTTCAGTCCAGTCATTTCGAGTCCTGGTCCATGGAGGGCGGCATTATCAAGGAAGGTAGTCATTCCATAGAACACGGCGCCGGGGTACGTGTGGTGAGCGGCGATAAGACCGGCTTTGCTTACAGCGACCGCATCGAATTGCCGATTCTGCTGGAGGCCGCCAATAACGTCAAAGCCATTGTCAGACACGGTCAGCAGGCGCGGCGCCAGATCGAAGTCGCCAAGAGTTGGCCGCAGTTATACCAACCGGTTAATCCGTTGAAGTCTCTGGACGATCAGGCAAAAATCGACTTACTAAAACGTGTCGATAGCGAAACCCGCAAGTTGGACAGTCGTATCGAAGAAGTGATGGTCAGCTTGATTGCGGCTTATGACAGCGTGCTGATTGCCAATCAGGATGGCTCGTTGGCGGCCGATGTGCGGCCCTTGGTGCGGATGAACGTGACGGTGATTATGGTCGAAAACGGTCGCCGCGAGCAGGGCAGCATGGGCGGCGGCGGGCGTAGCGATTACAGCTTTTTTCTGGAAAATGACCGGGCGTTCGAATACGGCCGCGAAGCGGTGCGTTTGGCCCAGGTTAATTTGCAGGCCCAGGAAGCACCGGCCGGCAATATGACCGTGGTGTTGGGGCCGGGCTGGCCGGGGATTTTGTTGCACGAAGCGATCGGCCACGGTTTGGAAGGCGACTTCAACCGCAAAGGCACTTCGGCGTTTAGTGGTAGAGTCGGCGAGCGGGTGGCGTCGGATTTATGCACCGTGGTGGATGACGGCACTTTGGTTGGTCGGCGCGGTTCCTTGAATATCGACGACGAAGGCACGCCCACCGAGAACACCGTGCTCATCGAAAAAGGTATTTTAAAAGGCTATATGCAAGACAAGCTCAATGCGCGCTTGATGGGCGTAAAACCCACCGGCAACGGCCGCCGCGAATCATACGCGCATTTGCCGATGCCGCGCATGACCAATACCTACATGCTGCCGGGGCAGAGCGATCCGGAAGAAATTATCCGTTCGGTTAAGAAAGGCTTGTACGCCCGTAACTTTGGCGGCGGCCAAGTGGATATTACCTCCGGCAAATTTGTGTTTTCCACCAGCGAAGCCTACTTGATCGAGGACGGCAAAATTACCCGCCCAGTGAAAGGTGCCACGCTAATTGGTAATGGTCCGGACGTGTTGACCAAAGTATCCATGGTCGGCAACGACATGGCCCTGGATAGCGGTGTCGGCACTTGCGGCAAGGACGGGCAAAGCGTACCGGTCGGCGTCGGTCAGCCCACCTTGAAAATCGATGGGCTAACCGTCGGCGGTACCAGCGTTTAATGCCTCGGGCCGCTCGGCCCACACCTGCAATCGAATTCTAAGAGACTTACCGTGCAAAATCAGGAAGAAATTAATCGCTTAAAAAATGTCGTTCAACAGTTATTGGACGAAGCCAAACAACAAGGCGCCAGTGGCGCCGAAGCGGCGTTCAGCGTAGACAACGGGCTGTCGGTGTCGGCGCGGCTAGGGGAAGTGGAAACCGTCGAGTATCACTGCGATCAAGGCATCGGGGTTACCGTTTATTTCGGCCAGAAAAAGGGCTCGGCCAGTACCAACGATATTTCCAGTGATTCGCTAAAAGAAACCGTCAAGGCCGCCTGCAGTATCGCCCGTTACGCCAGCGACGACGCCTATTCCGGCTTGCCGGATGCCGAGTTATTGGCAACCGAGTTTCCGGATCTGGATCTGAACCATCCCTGGGATATTAACGCCGAACAAGCCATCAATATCGCCATCGAATGCGAAAACATCGCCCGCGGCTACGATAAAGCGATAAGCAATTCCGAAGGCGCGTCGGTGAATACGCATCAAGGTACGCGGGTATTCGGCAATTCGCTGGGCTTTTTGCAAGGTTACCAATCCAGCCGACATTCGTTGAGTTGTTCGGTGCTGGCCGGCAGCGGCGACGGGATGCAGCGCGATTATTGGTACAGCGTGGCGCGTGATGCGGCAGCTCTGGAATCGGCCAGACAAGTCGGCGAAAAAACCGCGCAACGCACCATAGCTCGCTTGAACGCCCGTAGTCTGAGTACGCGGCAATGCCCGGTATTGTTTGCATCCGAAATGGCGTCCGGTTTGATCGGGGCGTTGATCGGTGCGATCAGCGGCGGCAGTTTATATCGCAAATCTTCGTTTTTGCTGGATACGCTGGATACGCAAATTTTGCCGGATTTCGTGCGCATTCATGAGCAACCCTTCCTGCGCGGTGCGCTGGGCAGCGCCAGTTACGACTCGGAAGGTGTCGCGACTAAGGCCAGGGATATTGTCAGCGACGGTATTTTAAGATCGTACGTGCTCAGCACCTACTCGGCCCGCAAGTTGGGCATGCAAACCACCGGCAATGCCGGCGGCGTGCACAATCTGACCGTCGAACCCGGCAGCAACGATTTTGCCGGCATGCTGAAATTGCTGGACACCGGTTTGCTGGTCACCGAATTGATGGGGCAGGGCGTGAACCGGGTGACCGGCGATTATTCGCGCGGCGCCTCGGGGTTTTGGGTGGAAAACGGCGTGGTCCAGTATCCGGTGCAAGAAATCACGATCGCCGGAAATTTAAAGTCCATGCTGCGTAACATCGTCGCCATCGGCAACGATGTGGATTTGCGCGGTAATATCCGGGTTGGCTCGATTTTGCTGGAACAGATGGCGATTGCGGGCGAGTAAATGCCCGCTAGGTTGTCTGATCAGCCGCTAATATAAGTCTAAGCGTCTCAGACGACTTCGGCATTATTAACCCGGCCCTTAAATCCTGTTTGCCCTGTCGAAAGGCAAGCCAGCCAGGGCTTCCGCTCAGCCCGAACGGAATACCGGTGATAAGTAGGACCGGGTTAATAGTCAATCAACCCGTTACGCCAGGGGTCAGTAAAAAGTGGCCTGCGGGGAGTTTTTCTGGGTATGTGTAAGGGCTAGCCTTATTTTCCGCAACCCAGCGCTTTTCCGCTATCGACTCGAACGGCGGTGGCAATTCGCCCTGTAGCGACCAAAGATCGAATGGGGTTTCGTCAATCGAAATCTCCCAATCGAAACCGCGCGCTTTGACAAAAGGCGCAATCACGTCGTCAAGCGTTCGCATCCACCATTCTCGTATGATTGGCCCCGGCAATGTCCGGGCGATTTGGTCAACCTTAAAGCGAATAAACTTGTCATTCCGCACGCCGCCCACGAAGCAATTACCTTTAACCACTTCTTCGAAAATAACGACGGCGTAAAATCTTGGGATTGGTACAGCCGCATAGACGTTGGTGATTTGTTCAGCCAGTTCCTGTTTGTCTTCTGCGCTGAAGGCTCCGCTGGGATGATAGACTTTCCACAAAGGCATGATGATTCTCCTGATAATTGAGTAAGTTTTGGTGATCCACTGACCACCTTGTTGTTCTCAATCAGCATCCCGCCAAAACCCGGCGCTTGATGCACGATTGAGAGTCAGGCGACGCGCCACCGCGTTAACTTGCAAATTCCTTGGGGGGAACTAATCGTCGGCGGCTGCGTCGGCGAGTAATCTATATCTGAGACGGCAAACGGTAAAATGCTTAGAATTCATGCGCCTATGAAAATATTTAATGCCAAACGCCCCAGGCATTTTCGGTAACATAGCCCGCGTTTACATTCCGGAAACTCAGCCATGGCCGACTTAAGAACGTTTGATTTGAATCTATTGATCGCCTTCGATCTGCTAATGAAGGAACGCAATGTATCGAGGGCGGCGGAAAAAATGTTCATTAGCCAATCGGCAATGAGCCACGTGCTGCAACGCTTGCGGCAACAATTGGAAGACCCCTTGCTGGTGAAAACCCCGGAGGGTATGACACCGACGCTACGCGCCCTGTCACTGGTGGCTCCCGTAGCGGCGGTCATTAAAGATGTGGAAAACTTGATTCGCGCGCCGACGCCGTTCGATCCCGCCACCTGCCGGCGCGCTTTTACCATTGCGGCAACGGATTACGTGGAAGCCTTGCTGTTGCCGATACTGGCGCCGCGCATCGCCCGCCAGGCACCGGGCGTGGATATTCATTTCAAACGTACCAGCAGCCGCTTTCCTATTAATGCCTTGGAGCAAAGCGAGATAGACCTGATATTGGGTTTTGAGGTGATGTTAACTCCCCCCAAGCATCTACATTGCGAACGCCTGTTCGACGATTTTTTTGTCTGTGTGGCGCGCATCGGCCATCCGCGAGTGAATGGGGCATTGACGCTAGAAGACTATATAGAGCTGCCGCATATTCTGGTGTCCAGAACCGGCGCCAGTACCGGGCAAGTTGACAGCTGGTTGGCGGAACACGGCCGCGAGCGGCGAGTGGCGCTGACCGTGTCGCATTTTCTGTCCGCATCGTTGATCGTGGCACAAACGGACATGGTCATGGCTTTTCCCAAACGAACGGCCGAGCAATTCGTCCGGAACTTGCCATTGCAATGGGTGCCCTTGCCGCTGGATTTACCGCATTACGACACGGTCATGGTTTGGCATCCGCTGCAAGACCAGGATCTTGCCAACCGCTGGCTAAGGGATGAAATTCGCGCCGCTTGCGCCATGCTGGACCATCACTCCCCAAACGTCGGTTCGCCCAGCTCGGGAAAATAGCGGTCTTGAATGCGTCGACAGTAATCGACTAACGCGGATTGCGTTAAGGCGTAATCCTTGACTGGCGAGCTGACGGGACAGGCCAATAGATTGATCAATACGCCGAAGGCCGAGGCATCGACGCCGCTGGGCCGGTCTCCCAACAAAAAAGTTTTGCCTTGAAGCGCGGCGGACACAGCCGCCACATCGCGCCGACCCAATTCGAAAATATGTGCGGTGGGTAGCCGACCAATGCCCTGACCGCGTAGTTGCCCCCGAATCCGCAACCGATAAAGTGCGGCCACCACATCCGCCAAGGGTTGCTGTAAACCTTGGAAGATCGCCTGCTTATTGATTTGCCAATTCTTCGCCCCGTATTGCCAACGGCTATACATGCACACCCAATACAAATGTTCTTCCAATAAGCGTTGCCAAGCCAGAGCTATGGCCTTTTGCTCGGTCGATAGATGCTCATCCAGGCTGTCGCCATAATGGTGTTGCAGGTAGCGGATAATCACCCGGCTATCAGCAAGCTTTTGGCCGTTGTCTTCTATGAACGGTAGCTTGCCGAAGGGCGCATAGAGGGGCAAAGTTTCGGCAATCCGGTATTCGATGCCGGCCATGCGCAGATAGGTTTCCAGCTTTACGCAAAACTGGCCCGGATTGGGGATGTTCCAGGCTCTGGGAAATTGATACAACGTAATCATGCGGAACTTTGTTTATGTCTCTGTAAACACTGGCGACAGGCTCCGTAGAAATAGCTGGTCATTGCATCCTCTATGAAACAAACGGTGTCGTGATCGAATAGTACCATGCAGTGTTTGGCTGAATCCGGCTCTTGACATGCGGTTGGTCTATACGCAGAAATGGGCCAAAGATTAGCCCCCATCCGGCAACACAAAGCGAATCGGCCGTGAACCAATCTTTGCGCCCGTCACCTCGTCGATGGCCACCGGTTTAATTGCCTGCCCGGTTTCGGCGTCCTCGATATACACCAGTTTGCCGCCACTACGGTGTTGGCTACCCCATGCACCTATCATGATCAACACCGGCAGAAAATCGCGGCCGGCGGCCGTCAACACATACTCTTCGCGCGGCGGACGCTCCGAGTAAAGCCGCTTTTCCAAGATACCTTCCTCTGTCAGCGTAGCCAAGCGCCGGGTCAACATCGTCGGCGCGATACCCAGGCTTTTCCGAAATTGGTCGAAGCGCGTCAGGCCAAAATGCGCGTCCCGCAGAATCAATAGACTCCAGGCGTCGCCGAGAAAAGCCAGGCTGCGCGCGATAGGGCAAGGATCAGCACAAATATTTTTATCGTTCATACGTTTTTAGTAGTGACTTAATATTAAATTGATAGTAACATTGATTTCAAAATGATAGTAACACTTAAGCGATAGACAATCCACCTCACGGGAGACTTGATATGAACAATAAAGACCAAGCCGTAGCCTTGATCACCGGTGCATCCTCTGGCATTGGGTTGGTAACGGCCAAGGCCCTGCAACGCGCGGGTTACCGCGTATTCGGCACCAGCCGCAAGGCAGCGGCAAGCGTCGACGGCATCACGATGCTGAGCTGCGACGTCACCGATGAAGCCTCGGTAAACGACACGGTAGCCGAGGTCTTGAAACAGGCCGGACGCATCGATCTGCTGGTCAACAATGCCGGCGTCGGCTTGCTAGGAGGCGCGGAAGAATCGTCCACCGCGCAAGCCCAGGCTTTGTTTGACGTCAACGTCTTTGGCATTACTCGCGTGACCAATGCCGTGTTGCCGGCCATGCGCAGCCAAGGTAAAGGCAGAATCGTCAATATCAGCTCCGCCCTTGGTTTTATCCCAGCGCCTTATAACGCGCTGTATGCCGCGACCAAGCACGCGGTCGAAGGCTATTCCGAATCGCTGGACCACGAACTGCGCAGCTTCGGCATCCGGGTGGTACTGGTTGAACCGGGATATACCCGCACCGCGTTCGAAGCCAGCCTAACCAAGCCCGATCAACCGCTGGCCGTCTACGACTCGGTGCGTGCCGGTATGGAAGTGGTCATGCGCAATGGCGTGAATGCGGGCGACGCTCCGCAGGTGGTCGCCGACACGGTGTTGAAAGCCGCGACTGCCGTGGCTCCCAAAAGGCGCTATACCGCCGGAAAACAGGCAACCCAAGTGCGTTTCCTGCGCCGTTTCATGCCGGAAGCCTTGGTGGACAAGAGCTTGCGCCAGTTTAACCAGCTGCCGATAGTCTGAATGATTGGAAGATAAGCACATGATCTATTCATCGAAGAATGCCATGACAGTGGGTAAGCATATCCGAGAAGGAACGGTAGCGATATGAGTCTTGTGAACGAAACCGGCGCCGGGCTCAATGGCTTAAACCAGTTGCGTGCCCTGATGGCCTCTGAGCGTAAGCCGGGAATGTTGATGTCGCTGGATTTCGAGCTGGTGGAAGTCGATCTGGGCAAAGCCGTGTTTGCCGGCAAACCTGGCGAACATGCCTATAACCCCCTGGGCACCGTTCACGGCGGCTATGCGGCCACTTTGCTGGATTCCGCCTGCGGCTGTGCCGTTCATTCCAGACTAACCGGAAAGCAGGCCTATACCACCTTGGAATTGAAAATTGCCTATCATCAGGCCATGACCAAGCACACGGGCTTGGTAAGAGCGGAAGGTAGGGTTTTGTCGTTAGGGAAGCGAGTCGCTTTTGCCGAAGCCCGTCTGATTGATGCAGAAGACCAGCTCTATGCCTCGGCGTCATCGACATTATTGATTTTCGGGCGAGAGGCTAATTGATGGCCATTGCTTTGCCGAACCATTGCAGCGTAATTCCCGTGCAGCCGTCGATGCCAAGTTGGCCGCCGACATCCTGATCAATAACAGCAGCGAATGATTATTTCGAATATCACCCAACCTTTTACCGAAGGAGGCAGCCACATGCCGAAACCAAAAACGCCGTTTACACCGATTGCCCGTGACCGGCTGCAATTCCAATTCACCAACAAAGGCTGGCTGCTGGCTGGGTTGTTGCCGCTTATGATGAATGTCGGCTGCAGCGGCCAGGACAAACCCACACAATCGGTTGTCCGCCCGGTTAAGGTGTTTCGCATCGAACAAAACGTCGTCGCCGGCGCCAGAAGTTTTGCCGGGGAAGTCCGGGCAAGATTTGAGACGCCCTTATCCTTCCGGGTGGCCGGTAAACTGCTGGAGCGCAAAGTGGACGTCGGCGACCCGGTGCGCAAAGGCCAACTGCTGGCAATACTGGACGGCAACGATTACCGCCTCGCCGTGCAGGGCCTTAAGGCTCAGCTGGCTTCCGCCCAGGCCGACAGCACGTTCTTGCGCGACGATCTGGTGAGATACCGCGAGCTGTTGGCTCAGCAAGTCATCAGTCCGCCGGAGTTCGAGCGCCACGAAACCGCTTATAACACGGCGCGGGAGCGGACCGCGGCGCTGGCAGCGCAATTGGCTCAGGCGCTTAACCAGCTGAGCTATACCGAGCTGCATGCCGACCGCGACGGCGTGGTCACGGCCTTGGCTGTCGAGGCCGGGCAGGTGCTGGCGGCCGGCCAAGCCGTGGTGACGCTGGCCCAGCTCGACGAAAAGGAAATCCATTTCGACGTGCCCGAGCATAGACTGGCGGAAATCCAGCGCCAACAAGAAGTTAATGTTTCGTTGTGGGCCGACGAAGATAGGCTACTCAAGGCCAGAATTCGCGAAATCGCCTCGGCCGCCGACCCGGCCAGCCGCACCTACCGCGTCAAGGCCAGCTTGCTCGAAGGCCTGGACGCCGTGCAATTGGGCATGACGGCGACCGTTCATATCGCGGCGAACACCGCTTCCGGTATCGCCATCCCGCTTTCCGCCGTCTATACCCCGCAAAACCAGCCCGATCATCGCTTGGTCTGGGTGGTCGACGAGCAGGCCGCCACCGTCAAATCCGTACCGGTTCGCTTGGGCGAAACGCAGCGAGGCGAACGCATTGCCGTTGAGGGAGTAAGCGCTGGCCAATTGCTGGTCAGCGCCGGCGTCCAGCGTCTCGCCGAAGGCCAGGCTGTCCGCTTACCGGAAGAAAATGCATCGGCTAAGCATGCTGCAAAAGAGGAACAGCTATGAAAGCATTCAACCTCAGCGAATGGGTGCTCAAACATCGCTCCTTCACCGGCTTCATGCTGGCATTGGTGGTGCTCGGTGGGGTGTTTGCCTATCACATGTTGGGCCAGCAAGAAGATCCGCCGTTCACCTTCCGTATCATGGTGGTCAAAACCCTCTACCCCGGCGCCACCGCGCTGGAAGTCGAGCAACAGTTGACCGACAGACTGGAAAAGAAAATCCAGGAGTTACCTAATCTGGATTATCTGCGCAGTTACTCCAAACCCGGCGAATCGGTGATTTTCGTCACCCCGCGCGAGGATACGTCGCCCAAGGAGATTCCCGAACTTTGGTATCAGGTGCGCAAGAAGGTCGATGACATCCGTATGACGCTACCACCCGACAGCATAGGGCCGTTTTTCAACGACGAATTCGGCGATACCTATAGCCTGATCTACGCCTTTTCCGGCGAGGGTTTTAGTTATGCCGATCTGAAACTGGCGGCCGATTCGGTCCGGCAGCAACTGTTGCGGGTCAAGGATGTCGAGAAGGTCGATCTGATCGGCGTCCAGGACGAAAAGATTTTCGTCGAGTTTTCCGACAAAAAGCTGGCCGAACTGGGCCTGGATACGGCGGCGGTTGCTGAGGCTTTGCAGGCACAGAACGGCATGGCGCCGGCCGGCACGGTATTTTCTCCGCAACGCAACCTGCCGATACGCCTGACCGGCGCGTTCGACTCGGAAGCTAGCGTCGCCAATATGGCGGTGCGCATCGCTGATCGCACCTTCAAGGTCAGCGATTTTGCCAAGGTGACGCGAGGGTTTACCGATCCCGCCGAATTCAAGATGCGTTTCAACGGCAAGCCGGCCCTCGGCCTCGGCGTGACGATGAACAAGCAAGGCAACGTGATCGCCCTGGGCAAAACCTTGGAAGACACGCTGGCCGGCATCAAAAACGAATTGCCGTTAGGCATGGACGTGGAGCCGGTCGCCAATCAAGCGCATGTGGTGAAAAACCAGATGGCGGAATTTGGCCAAACCTTCTTAGAAGCCTTGGCGACCGTGTTGGTGGTGAGCTTTTTGAGCCTGGGTTGGCGCACCGGTTCCGTGGTGGCGCTGACCGTGCCGCTGGTGCTGGCCGCTACCTTGCTGGTCATGCTGCTGTGCGGCATCGATCTGCAACGTATTTCCTTGGGCGCGTTGATTCTGGCGCTGGGCCTGCTGGTGGACGATGCGATGATTGCCGTCGAGATGATGGCCCGCAAGCTGGAGGAAGGTTGGGACCGAATGCGTGCCGCGACCTATGCCTATACTGCCACGGCTTTCCCGATGCTGACCGGTACCTTGATCACCATCGCCGGTTTCCTGCCGGTGGGGCTGGCGCAATCCTCGGCCGGCGAATATACCGTGGCGATTTTTCAGGTGGTCGGCATATCGCTGATATTGTCCTGGATAGGCGCGGTGGTGTTCACCCCGTATTTGGGATTTCTGATCCTCAAGGTGCATGCCAACGCCGAAGGCCCTATCCACGACCTGTTCGATACGCCGTTCTACAACCGATTGCGGCGTTGGGTGGATGCCTGCGTGGCGCACCGCAACAAAGTCATTGTCGCCACGCTGGCCTTGTTCGGTCTCGGTGTCGTGGCGTTAACCCACGTTCCCGAACAGTTCTTCCCGCTGTCCAATCGGCCGGAAGTCATCGTCAACCTGTGGTTGCCGGAGGGCAGTGCCTTCGAGCAAACCGAAGCCGCCGCCAAGCGCATGGAGGCTTTGCTGGCTAAGGACGAAGACGTGGAACACGTCGCCAGCTATGTCGGCAGTGGCACACCGAGGTTTTTCATGTTGATTGTGCAGCAATTGGCGAATACCAATCTGGCCGAATTGGTGGTGATGACCAAGGATAACCAGGCCCGCGAACGGGTGATGCAGCGCGTCCGGCAGATTCTGGAGACGGATTTCCCGAATGTCAGGGGCCGGGTGAAGCGCCTGAATGTCGGGCCGCCTATGGATTATCCGCTGGCGTTCCGGGTGCTCGGCGAAAACCCCAATATCGTGCGCGGCATCGCCGAGCGGGTGGCTGAGGTCGTGCGCAACCATCCCGGCACCGTGGACGTCAACGACGACTGGCATGACCGCATGCCGTCGTTCCGATTGATGTTGGATCAGGACAAGGCCCGCGCCCTCGGCGTGTCGACGGCCAGCCTGTCGCAAGCCTTGCAGGCGCATTACACCGGCATCCCGGTCGGGCAATTGCGCGAGCAGGATAAATTGATCGACATCGTCTGGCGGGCCAGCCCTGAATTGCGCACCGCTGCCGACGAATTGCCGGATGTCGCGGTTCGCACCGCCAATGGCAAGGCGGTAGCGCTGTCGCAGTTCGTCAAGTTCGAGACCGTGTTCGAGGACGGCGTGCGCTGGCGGCGCAACCGCTTCCCGACCATCTCGGTGCGCGCCGACGTGGCCGACGGCAAGATGGCCCCGGACGTCGCGGCGGAAATCGTCCCGAAACTTAAACCGATCCAGGACAGCCTGCCGGCCGGTTATTTCATCGAAACCGGCGGTTCCAAGGAAGACGCGGTGAATGCGCAAAAGTCGATTCTGATCTGGATTCCGCTGGTGCTGATCGTCACGCTGATCTTGTTGATGATGCAGTTGCATAACCTGTCCAGGACATTCCTGGTGTTCAGCACCGCGCCGCTGGGCGTGATCGGCGCCGCCTTCGGCTTGCTGCTGTTCCGGGCGCCGTTCGGCTTCGTGGCCTTGCTCGGCATCCTGGCGCTGGCCGGCATGATCATGCGCAACTCGGTGATTTTGGTGGATCAGATCGATCAGGATGAAAAATCGGGCCTCGACACCTGGTCGGCCATCGTCGAATCGACGGTGCGGCGTTTCCGGCCAATCATGCTGACCGCCGCAGCGGCCATTCTGGCGATGATACCGCTGTCGCGCAACGATTTCTTCGGCCCGCAGGCCATCGCCATCATGGGCGGGCTGACGGTGGCGACCGCGTTGACGGTGTTCTTCCTGCCTGCGCTGTATGCGGCTTGGTTTAGGGTGGAGCGTGCGAACGAAGGTCATAAAGCCCTCACCTAATGGCTTTTCATCAAGCCAACAATTCTTCCCCCTTTGAAAAAGGGGGATCGAGGGGGATTTATTAAAAAAATCTCCCCCAGCCCCTCTTTTTCAAAGAGGGGAGAAAAAATAGCTGTAGGGTACGCAGTGCGTACCCTACGCGGCACCCACGGAGTTTTACGATGAATAAACGATATTTAGCAGCGCTGCCCCTTCTATTACTGGTCAGCCTAATCGCCTGTACGCCAACCCGCGTCGGCGACCAAGTAGCGCTGAATAGCCCGGCAAACTGGCAACACGCGCCCAATGCTCAAACCACCGAAGCGGTTGATCTAAAGACGTGGTGGCAAGGTTTCAACGACCCCTTGCTGAATGAATTGATAGACAAGGCCTTAAGCGCTAACCACGATTTGAAGATCGCTTCCGCTCGCGTTCGCGAAGCCAACGCGATGGTCACCGTTGCCGAAGCGGCGATGTATCCCAGCCTCGATTTCTCAGTCTCCGGCGGCAGGGAAAAACGTATCGACCGTATCGTCGGCGTGCCGAGCGGGCAAGGCATCAAATTGATTACGCCGACCGCCGACGCCGTCAGCGGCGGACTGGCGGCGCGCTGGGAAATCGACTTGTTCGGCGGCCGGCAATTGGAAGCGGAAGCCGCCGCCGCGCAAGCCCAAGGCAGCCAGGAAGGCTTGCATGCGGCGCAAGTCGGTTTGCTGGCCCAGGTGGCGACCAATTATCTGGAGCTGCGCGGCGTGCAGCAACGCACCGGCATTCTGCAAAACAATATCGCCTTGCAGCGCGAACGCTTGCGGACGGTACAGGTATTTGTTAAAGCCGGGCTGGCTAACGAGGCTGACCTTGCCCGTCAGCAAACGCTGTTGCAGGGTACGGAAGCGACGCTGCCGGGAATGACCAACGCCGAGCAAAACCTGATCCATCGCTTAGGCGTATTGCTGGGCGAGCCGCCGGAAAACCTGGGAACGCGGCTGGCCGCCGCCGGCCCGTTGCCGAAGCAAGCGCCGGCCATGCCGCACCTGCTACCGGCTGATTTACTGGCACAACGGCCCGATTTGCGTCTGGCGCAAACCGAAGTCAGCGCGGCGGCGGCCAGCCTGGGTTCGGCGCGGGCCGATCTTTATCCCAAGATAGTTTTGTCGGCGAGTGGCGGTCTAGGCGCGATTGCGGTCGGCGGTTTTCCGAGTCTGGCCGATAGCGTTTACGCGCTGGGCTCGGGTCTTTCCGCACCCATCTTCAATGCCGGACGCATCCGCGCCCAGATTACCGCCGCCGATGCGCGGCTGGAGCAAGTTGCGGCTAATTACGAGAAGACTTTTTTGCTGGCTTTGGAAGATGTCGAAAACGCCTTCGTCGCGCACCGTTCCGCGAACGATAGCTTAGGAAAACTGACCGAAGCGGAAGCCTCGGCGGAAAAAGCCTACCGGCTGGTCGATACCTTGTATAGTCGCGGCGCAGGGAATTATTTGGCTGTTTTGGATGCCCAACGCAGCAAGCTGTCTGTCAGCGACGAACGCGCCAAAGCCGAAACGGCAGTCGGGGTGGCGATGGTGTCGTTGTACCGGGCGTTTGGTGGCGGCTGGATAGTTGATTCATCGGTGAGCGGGATCGACAATAAATTGATCGTTAGCCGCGACAAGCAATAGCAAAATCAACGAAAGTCATATCATTTTGCATACAGGAAACCACATGACGAAACCTTATCGGCAACCCTTAACCGCGTATTGTCCATGAATAACGACCCTATTATTTCCATACGCGGGGTCAGCAAGACCTACGCCGGTGGTTTCCAGGCATTGAAAAACATCAACCTGGACATAAAGCGCGGTGAGATATTTGCTTTGCTCGGCGCCAATGGCGCCGGCAAAACCACGTTAATCGGCGTCATCTGTGGCATCGTCAACGCCAGTGCCGGCACCATCATCGCCGACGGCCACGACACCGTCCGAGACTACCGCGCCGTGCGCGCCGCCATCGGCTTGGTGCCACAGGAATTGCACACAGACGCCTTCGAGTCGGTGTGGGCCACGGTCAATTTCAGCCGCGGGCTGTTCGGCAAGCCGCCCAACCCTGACTATGTGGAAAAAGTGCTGCGGGATTTATCGTTGTGGGACAAGCGCGACGCGAAAATCATGTCGCTGTCCGGTGGTATGAAACGCCGGGTCCTGATCGCCAAAGCCCTGGCACATGAGCCGACGATATTGTTTTTGGATGAGCCGAGCGCCGGTGTCGATGTGGAACTGCGCCACGACATGTGGCGCATGGTGCGCGAACTGCGGGCCAACGGCACCACCATCATTTTGACTACCCATTACATCGAGGAAGCCGAAGACATGGCGGACCGGATTGGCGTCATCAACAAGGGCGAATTGATCATCGTGGAAGACAAAGCCGTGCTGATGCGCAAGCTCGGCAAGAAGCAGCTGACGTTGACTTTGCGCCAGCCCATGTCCGAGATTCCGGCCGAGCTTGACGCCTGGGCGTTGACGCTGACAGCAGACGGCGAACGCTTGGTCTACAGCTTCGATACCCAGGAAGAGGAGACCGGTATTGCCGAGCTACTGCGCCGGCTGAGCGAACACGGGATCGATTTCAAAGACCTTAGCTCCAGCGAAAGCTCGTTGGAAGACATTTTCGTCAGCCTGGTTCACCAATCACAAGGGGTGCAATCATGAACATATACGGCATTCGCGCCATTTACCGCTTCGAAATGGCCCGCACCTTTCGCACGCTGGCGCAAAGCATCGCCGCGCCAGTGCTGACCACCTCGCTGTATTTCATCGTCTTCGGCAAAGCCATCGGTTCACGGATGGGCGACATCGATAGCGTCAGCTACGGTGCCTTCATCATCCCCGGATTGGTGATGCTGAATCTGCTCAACGAAAGCATCTCCAACGCTTCGTTCGGCATCTATATGCCGAAGTGGGCAGGCACGATTTACGAACTGCTGTCGGCGCCGGTGTCTTGGATCGAAGTGCTGCTGGGTTATGTGGGCGCGGCGGCGACCAAGTCGGTGCTGTTGGGGCTGCTGATTCTGGGTACGGCCCGGATTTTCGTGCCTTACCAGATCGCCCATCCGCTGTGGATGATAGGCTTTTTGTTACTGACGGCCGTGACCTTCAGCCTGTTCGGTTTCATTATCGGCCTGTGGGCCGACAGTTTTCAGAAGCTGCAGGTGGTGCCGATGTTAGTTGTGACGCCGCTAACTTTCTTGGGCGGCGCGTTCTATTCCATCAATATGCTGCCGCCCTTGTGGCAGAAAGTTACCTTGTTCAATCCGGTGGTGTATTTGATCAGCGGCTTTCGCTGGAGCTTTTACGGCATGGCCGACGTGGATGTGGCGATGAGCATAGGCATGACCTTTGGCTTTCTGACCGTGTGTTTGATTTTTGTCTGGTGGGTATTTAAGACCGGGTACAAGATTAGAAATTAAGTCGGACTCAACGCAGCTTGGTAGGGTACGCACCGCGTACCTTTTGGCTTATCAGATAGTGCTCAGTATCTCTTCGATCAAAGCCGGGCCTTTATAGATCAAGCCGCTATAAATTTGCACCAGACTGGCGCCTGCGGCGAGTTTTTCCTGGGCGTCTGTGCCGCTCAATATGCCGCCGGCCGCGATAATCGGCAGTTTGCCGTTCAATTCCGCTGCCAAACCTTTCACGACCCGAGTCGAACTGTCTTTAACCGGGGCGCCGCTCAAGCCGCCGGCTTCATTGGCATGGATATGGCCCTGGATTTTATCGCGGGCGATGGTGGTGTTGGTGGCAATCACTCCGTCCATGCCAAATTCCCCCAGCAATGCCGCGATGTGGCTGATTTCTTCATCCGTTAAATCCGGCGCGATTTTTACCGCGATGGGCGTGTATTTGCCCTGCGCCGCTTGCAATTTCAGTTGTTCTTCCTTCAAAGCACTGAGCAATTGCTTGATCTCGTCGCCTTGCTGCAGTTGGCGCAAATTCTTGGTGTTGGGCGAGGAAATGTTGATGGTGATATAGCTCGCCGCTGCGTAACTTTTCCTTAGACCGATCAAATAATCTTCAGTCGCGTTTTCCAAAGGCGTATTGGCGTTCTTACCAATATTGATGCCCAAAATGCCGCGATACCGGCAGGTGCCGACTTGCGCCAATAAATGATCGATACCCTGGTTGTTAAAGCCCATCCGGTTGATGATGGCCTGGTGTTCCGGCAAACGGAACAGGCGCGGTTTGGGGTTGCCGGGTTGCGGGCGCGGCGTGACGGTGCCGATTTCGATAAAGCCAAAACCCAGATCGGCCAATGCGTCGATGTAGTCGCCGTTTTTGTCCAGACCGGCCGCTAGTCCCAGCGGGTTTTTAAAGTTCAAGCCCATTACTTCGACCGGCTTGTCGCTGACTTTGGGTTTGCTCAAAACCGACAAGCCGCTGTGCTGGGCCAGTTTTAACAAATCCAGCGTGACATGATGCGCGGTTTCCGGGTTCAGGGAGAACAGTAGAGGGCGTAGCAAGGGATAAAGGTTCATGGCGCGGTTGCTCGAGTTAGCGAATACGGGGTCGGGTCAATTTCGGTGGGGCGCTGCAGAATCAGGTCCGCCAACAGCTTTGCGGAAGCGGGCCCCATCACCAAACCATTTCTAAAATGGCCGGCGTTGATGCTGAGATTCTCAATTTCGGGATGTTGTCCAACCGTAGGTATGCCTTGCGGGCTGCCGGGACGCAAACCGGCCCAATGATGGCAAACCGGATAGTTTTTCAAGGTCGGCAGTAATTCGGTGGCGAATTGGTAAAGCTGTTGTTTGGCGTCTTCGGTGGTGACTTTGTGAAAGCCGGCTTGCTCCACGGTGCTGCCCGCCAGGATTTTGCCATCGCGGCGCGGGATCAAATATTGATCGCCATCCAGCACCATATAAGGCAAGGTTGTTGGTGTGGCGTCGAACAGCAGCATCTGCCCTCTGACCGGCTTGATTTGCAGGTCTACCGGCCAATCCGGCAATAAATCCCGCATTAAATCGGTGGTCCAGGCGCCGGCGCTGACGATCAGGTGCCGAGCGGAGTAGGTGCCGTTGTTGGTGTCAATGCGTTCAACTCGGTGGTTGGCGATGCCGATCTTGCGAATTTCGGTACTATCCAGAAATTTCGCGCCGGATTGTATTAAGTAAGCGTGGAGTGATTTTAACAATCTGGGGTTACGGGCTTGGGCAATTCCTGGCAGCCATAGCGGTTGGTCGAGATCGCTGGTAAACGGCTCGGTCAATGACGTTGCTGCCGGCTGGTAGTCGATGCAGTAATGCTCGCACCATTCTATGGCTTGTGCGTAGTCCGGGTTTTTGCAGATCAGCATGCCGCAGTCATACCATTCAGGGTCGATACCGGTCGCGGCGAGCAGGTCCCGGCTTAAGGCCGGGTATTTTTTTAAGCTGTTGACCGCCAAATCAGAGATCGCTGCGGCTTGGCGCCAGGGATAAATCGGCAACAAAATGCCGCCGCCGGCCCATGAGGATTCCTGGCCCGGTTTGGATTTGTCGAGGATGGTGACGTCGCGGCCGGCCAGGCGCAGTTCGCGAGCGGCTAATAGGCCGCTGATACCGCCGCCGATGATCAGAATATCCAGGTGTGTGGTCATGCAAATGCCGAGGAAAACGGGTGTAAGAAGGCTTTTTTAAGGTAACACGAAGGCGGTTTATTTTGATAGGGTTTGCCGATTGTCCATGGGTGTGTGAAAAAGCAAATGGCTGTTGTTAATTTTTGACAAATATGGATTATAGTTTACAAAGTATTTGTATCTTATTGATATAAAACAAATTTTTTGAGTAAAAAAAATAGACTTAAAACTTGTAAGGCTAGTGTTTTGCTGCTATTATTGCCCACGTGAAGAAATCCTGTGTTGCTTTAAAGCTATTCAGTCTTAACAATAATTACCCTTGGGGGGAACAACAATGAGTTTTACTAAAAGCAAATTAGCGCTGGGTGTTGCCGCAGCGTCTTTAACAATGGCTGGAGCATTCATTGCCCCACAAGTCCAAGCAGCGGGTTCAAGTGCTGAGCGCGTCGCTGACGCTGCTGCCAGAAAAACCGAAGCTCTGGAAGCACAAATGCAACAAATGGCCGAGCAAATGCAAGCCATGCAAGCGGAATTGAGTCGCGTTAAATCTTCATCCGCCAGCTCCACTGCCGCTAACGCGAAAGTGCAAGAGTTGGATCAATGGATGGCGTCTGTTAAATCAACTCCTGCGCAAGCGTCTGCAAAAGATAACTTGGTAGCGGTTCGTGGCGGTTGGGCTTCTCTGGATCAAGATCGTGGCGGTGCCTTAAATGAAAAAGGTTCGTTGTTGTCCAATAACTCAAATAACGACGGCTTTTACTTTGGTGGTGCGTTCGACTTCAATGTCAATAACGACTTGTTCGGCTTGATGGATGATACGTCTTTCGCTATCGAGTTGGGTATTGAATATGCTCAATACGGCACAGGCACAAACACAATCACAAATGGTACTGCTGTTGTGCCAGTAGCGGTTGGTGGAACCGGTGCTGTGGCAATTAATGCTGGGTCACCGACATCAACCGATGCCCGCCTGAGAATCAACGCCTCACCAAAAATCAAATTCATGCATGACAGCAAACTGCGTCCATGGATTATCCCTGTTGGTTTGGATATCAACATCCTGGGTGTTCCATCCAACGCGGTTTCCGTGTTGAACGCCGGCATGAACTTCGGCGCCGGTGCAGAATATGACCTCTACAGAGGCATTGTTCTGGGTACTGACGTGCGTTACCACTATGCAACCAGCAGCCTCGACGGCACACCAACCGACGGTTTCAATGCTGGCGGTTACGTGGGTTTCAAATTCTAAGTTGACCCTTAGTTAGCACGCAAAAGGGAAGGTGTCACAGCCTTCCCTTTTTTTATGGATGAAAACAATGAAAACCCTCTATCCGGATATTGCGCCGTTCCATACCTTTTTTCTGGAAACTGATAGCGAGCATCGCGTCTATGTCGAGCAATCCGGCAATCCGGCCGGTATTCCGGCGATTTTTTTGCATGGCGGGCCGTGTTCCGGCACCAAGCCGGATCATCGGCGGTTTTTCGATCCCGAGCGCTACCACATTATCCTGATGGACCAGCGTGGCTGCGGATTATCCGAGCCGTTTGGTGAATTGCAAGGCAATACCACTCAGGATTTGCTGGCCGATATGGAGCGCATCCGCCAACAGTTACGCATCGAAAAGTGGTTGTTATTCGGCGGTTCCTGGGGCGGCACCTTGGCTTTGCTTTATGCGCAGCAGTATCCGCAACAGGTATTAGCAATGATTTTGCGCGGAGTGTTTTTAGCGAGGCAGGCCGATATGGAGTGGTTTCTGGGTAACGGCGTCAATAAAATCTACCCCGAACGCTGGCAGATCTTGCTGGATGCTTTGCCCAATTTGCCGGATGCGAATGTCCTGGAGCGATTGGTGGAGGCGATTTTTGGTGCCGATCAGGATGTAGCTAAACGTGCTGCTCAACAATGGCAGGCCTGGAGCGGACAAGTGGCTCTGGGAAATGACTATTTGGAGAGTATGGAGTCGGTTAGCGAGCAAATGCTACGGCAAGTAAAAATGGAATTGTCTTATGCCATCCATGATTATTTCATCCGCGAAAATCAAATCCTGGAAAACTGTGCGGCGTTTCAGTCGATACCAACTATCATCATTCACGGCAGAAACGATTTGACCTGTCCTATAGAAGCCGGTTGGCGCCTGCATCAAGCGTTGCCGCAATCGCGTTACGTCGTGCTGCCTAATGCCGGCCACATTGCGCGGGGCGACGAAATGATCGATGCGTTAGTATCCGCGACCGATGAGATGGCCAGGCTTTTAGCGTAGACAAGGGCATTATGAGCAATAAAAAACGACTGGTCATCGGCATGACCGGCGCAACCGGGGCTATTTACGGCGTCAGGATGCTGCAAATATTGCGAGAGCAAGACGAATGGGAAACGCATCTGGTGGTATCGTCCGCCGGCTTGGTTAACCTGAAATACGAACTGGATATGGATCGGGCTGCTTTGTATGAGCTGGCGGATGTTACGCATGGCATAAACGATATTGCTTCCTGTATTGCCAGCGGCTCTTTCAAGACCGAAGGCGTGGTGATTGCCCCGTGTTCGATGAAGACGCTGGCGGCGGTAGCGCATGGGTTTGGCGATAACTTGATTTCCAGAGCGGCGGACGTGGCGTTGAAAGAGCGCCGCAAAACGGTGCTGGTGCCCCGCGAGACCCCGTTAAATTTGGCGCATATCCGCAATATGGCCAGCGTCACGGAAATGGGCGGGATTATCTATCCGCCAATGCCGGCTTTTTACAACAAGACCGATTCCGTGCGGGCAATGGTTGATGAGGGGGTGGGGCGAATTCTGGATATGTTTGGGGTTGACGCGACGGGGCTATTCAAGCCTTGGACGGGTCTGGGCGGTTAAGTTTTTATCGGTCTCGACTAAATACGGGGTTTTTGCCGGGTAAATAGTCGGTCTTCAATTGACAGGGTGCCTTATTCTGATTTAGAGTTGCCGCACTCGCGAAAAATGCCCATCGACAAAGGCTTGCGGCGCTCTCGACTTAAAGACCTGAAAATGGTGTTTGGTTGGGGGGTGGGTCTTAAAACAATAACTGTAACTATAACAATCGGAGCACATAAATATGGCAAGACCATTAATTCAAATGGCGTTGGATTCACTGGATTTCAACCAAACTGTCGAATTGGCTGATAAAGTGGCGCCTTATGTCGATATTTTTGAAATCGGCACTCCTTGCATTAAATACAACGGTATCAACCTAGTCAAAGAACTGAGACAACGTTACCCAGACAAATTGTTGTTGGTTGACTTGAAAACTATGGACGCAGGCGAATACGAAGCAGGCGCTTTCTACGCTGCAGGCGCAGACATCTGCACCGTGTTGGGCGTATCCGGTTTGGCTACTATCGCTGGCGTTATCAAGGCAGCAAAAAAACACGCTGCCGAAACCCAAATCGACTTGATCAACGTGGCTGACAAAGCCGAGTGCGCGAGAGAGTCTGTTAAATTGGGCGCGCAAATCGTCGGTATTCACACCGGTTTGGATGCACAAGCGGCAGGCCAAACCCCATTTGGCGACTTGAACGACATCGCTCGTTTGGGCTTGGGCGTACGTATTTCTGTTGCCGGCGGTATCAAACAAGCGACTGTTCAACAAGTCGTTGAAGCTGGCGCTAACATCATCGTGGTTGGTGCTGCTATCTATGGCGCACCATGCCCAGCAACAGCTGCTCGCGAAATCCGCGAACTGGTTGACGCTGCTGCTGCATAAACCAGCTTTGTCAATTCCTATTTGTTAGGAAATATAAGGACGGGTGGTTAGCGCCACTCGTCCTTTCGTTCGTTATAACCCCCAGTTTTTACCGGGCACGGCCGATTACGAGCCGGCTCGCACTACCAGATTCAAAGGAGAATTAAACATGCCTTCGCGCCGAGACTTAGCGAACGCCATCCGCGCACTTAGCATGGACGCCGTACAGAAAGCCAACTCCGGGCACCCCGGTGCCCCGATGGGGATGGCCGACATCGCAGAAGTATTGTGGAACGATTTTCTGCAACACAACCCCAGCAACCCTAAATGGCCCAACCGCGACCGCTTCATTTTGTCCAACGGTCACGGCTCCATGCTGATTTATTCCTTGCTGCACTTGGCCGGCTACAACCTGCCGATCGAAGAACTGAAACAGTTCCGCCAACTGCACTCGCAAACCCCGGGTCATCCTGAATATGGCTACACCGAGGGCGTCGAAACCACCACCGGTCCTTTGGGGCAAGGCATCACCAATGCCGTCGGTTTCGCTTTAGCCGAGCGCACCCTGGCCGGTCAATTCAACCGTCCCGGTCACGACATCGTCGACCACCACACCTACGTATTCCTGGGTGACGGTTGCTTGATGGAAGGTATCTCCCACGAAGCCTGCTCCCTGGCCGGCTCCATGAAACTGGGTAAACTGATCGCCTTCTACGACGACAACAACATCTCCATCGATGGTGAAGTCCGTGGTCACGGCAACGTTGCCGGCTGGTTCCTGGATGACACCCCAAAACGCTTTGAAGCCTACGGCTGGCACGTCATTCCTAAAGTCGACGGCCACGATGCCGATGCTGTGAAAGCCGCTATCGAAGCCGCGAAAAAAGTCACCGACAAACCGACCATCATCTGTTGCCAAACCACCATCGGTTTTGGCTCGCCGAACAAACAAGGCAAAGAAGAATGTCACGGTGCGGCCTTGGGTGAAGCGGAAATCGCCCTGACCCGTGAAAACCTGGGCTGGCCGCATGCGCCGTTCGAAATCCCTGCCGACATCAAAGCCGGTTGGGACGCCAATGCCAAAGGCGCCAAACTGGAAAGCGCCTGGAACGACAAATTTGCGGCCTACAAAGCCGCACACCCTGAACTCGCGGCCGAATTTGAACGTCGCGTGATCAAAAACGAACTGCCTGCCGATTGGGCTGAAAAATCCAAAGCGTTTATCGCTGCGGTGGATGCCAAAGGCGAAACCATCGCCAGCCGCAAAGCCTCACAAAACACCCTGAACGGCTTTGGCCCCTTGTTGCCCGAATTACTGGGCGGCTCTGCCGACTTGGCGGGCTCCAACCTGACCCTGTGGTCCGGCTGCAAAGACGTCAACCAACCGGGCTTCGATGGCAACTACGCCTACTACGGTGTGCGTGAATTCGGTATGTCCGCCATCATGAACGGCATCACCCTGCACGGCGGCTTCAAACCCTACGGCGCCACCTTCCTGATGTTCAGCGAATACGCCCGTAACGCCCTGCGCATGGCCGCGTTGATGAAAATCCCGACCATCTTCGTTTACACCCACGACTCCATTGGTCTGGGCGAAGACGGCCCCACCCATCAACCGGTCGAACAAACCGCCACCCTGCGCATGATCCCCAACATGCACGTCTGGCGCCCTTGCGACGCGGTCGAGTCGGCCGTGTGCTGGAAAGCCGCCATCGAACGTCAAGACGGACCGAGCACTCTGATCTTCTCTCGTCAAAACCTGCCGCACGTGCCCCGTACCAACGCACAAATTGACGCGATCAGCAAAGGGGGCTACATCCTGAAAGACAGCGATGGCACACCGGACGCGATCATCATTGCCACCGGATCCGAAGTGGAATTGGCATTGAAAGCGGCCGATGCACTGGCTGCGAAAGGCAAAAAAATCCGCGTGGTGTCATTACCGTCTACCAACGTCTTCGAAGCGCAAGACCAAGCTTACAAAGACAGCGTATTGCCGCCAAGCGTGACTCAGCGCGTGGTAGTAGAAGCGGGAGTAACCGACAGCTGGTGGAAATACGCCGGCAGCGCGGGTAGAGTCGTAGGATTGGACCGTTTCGGCGAATCGGCCCCGGCAGGTCAGCTCTTCAAAGAGTTCGGCTTTACCGTGGACAATGTCGTCGCTAATGTGGAAGCTGTGCTTTAATAGGCGCTAAGTGAAAGGCCTGTCGGTGACGAGTTTGCCGGCAGGCCCGTCTTTAATCAATAGAGTAAGGTGGAATCATGATAAACACGCAATTGATTAAGAAGTTTTTAACGGGCTTGCTGTTTGCTGCATCGGCTGCTGTCAGTGCCCAGGAATATCCTGCCGCGGATTTTCAACCTAAGGTTCTCTACAGAGATCCTGCTATTGCGGAGGTAGCCAAGGCCAGTTCTCCGGTCGCCGCTACCAGTAATGCTAGTGCGCCTTGCGCCGAAGCAAAACAGGAGCAGACCTCAGAAGTTGACGCCAAGTTTCCGGCAGCCAATTTTCAGCCTAAAGTAGTATTCAGCGCAGCGGGCTCCTAGTATTTTTAGGCTATACCGTGAATTTGATGAACTCGTCGTCTAGACACATAACAATTATTACATTCAGGAGTATTCTCAAATGGCAACAAACAGTTTGATGAATAGCTTATTCGGCTTTTTGTTCGACAATTCGAGCAGTAGTAATAGTCGGTCGGAAGCTTATTCTCGTGTCGACAGCGAAGACGCGCAATTGACCGGTGTAGCTCGTTATCTGCAAAAACTTGAGCCGCCTAAGCCGGAGCTGGACGAAAACGGCCAGCCGTTAACCGGGGTGGCGAAATATCTTGCCTTGCAAGCAGAATTGGAAAAAGCCCGGCAACCCGTCGAAGAGGTGGTTGTTGTGGAGCCGGTTGTCGAGGAAGCAGCGGAAGAAGTTGCTGAACTAGTTGAAGAGGTTGTTGAAGAACTGACCGAGAGCGAGCCGGTTGCGACGGGTGTTGATAAATATTTGATTCAACAACAGGCAAATCCGGTTACTCGGGTAGCGAAATATCTGATCAAGCAGTCGATTTTGTCTAAAGAAGCGCCGGTAACTGGAGTTTCTAAATACATTACCAAAAATGATCGCGAAGACCATGTGGTGACTAATGTCGCTAAGTACGTCATTCGGCAAAATATGCAGACCGGTTCGACACCATTGATTACCGGCGTTGCCAAATATGTTTTGAAGCAAGATGTATTGGCAAAAGAAGCGCCAATCGCAACCGGGGTGAGCAAATATGTCACTAAGCAAGCTTTGTTGGCAAAAGATACACCAATAGTAACCGGTGTTGCTAAGTATGTCGCTCAACAGGAGCGCTTATTGAAAGAACAGGCGCCTTTAACCGGCGTTGCTAAGTTTTTGGCGGAGCAGGCGGCGGCGGACAAAAAAGCGGCCGCTGCGGCTTTGATTGCGCGATATGTTGCAGCGGAAGCGCTAGCTCAACAGGAAAAGGCGGAGGCTCAGTTGAATCAAGAACAAAATGCCCAGCAAGAATTGGCGGAGGAATTGGCATTTGAGGGTTCCGCTGTAGAGCGTTACCTTGCTAGGCAGGCTGCGTCTGCCCAGCAGGCGCCAAAGCCAACCGGTGTTGCCAAATATCTGGCTAAGCAGTTGCAATTGCAAAGTCAGGCAGAGCCTTTAACCGGCGTTGCCCGTTACCTTGCCAAGCAGGCAATATTGACCAGACAGTTGCCGCCGCCTACTGGTGTCAGCAAGTATTTAGCCAAGCAAATATTAGCGCAAAAACCTGTTGCCGAAGTGAGCTCGGTTAGCCGATATGTCACTAAGCATGAGTTGCTGGATAAGGATTCGAAAGAACTCACTGGTGTAGCCAGATACATGTCCAAACAGGACGCACTAGCAAAGGATGCGCCTGGCGTGTCGGGTGTGGCGCGTTACATGGCAAAGCAAGCCTTGCAGTCCAAGGATGAGGTCGTGGCTAGAACTACCGGGGTAGAGAAATACTTACGTAAACAGGCTTAGTACCTGCCTGAAGAAGCCGGCACTTTCTTTTGGAAGTGCCGGTTTTTTTATGCCTGCTGGTTTTAGTGTGTTTAAGGGAGCCGGCAAGCCATGGATTTATACGGCTTTACCGAATCTGTATTATCATGACTACCCACATTCAAATTTTTTGCAGGGATCTTGATGTCTTGTTTATTGGGTTTTAGCTTGATGCTGTTTTTGCCGATCGTTGCTTTTGCCGCAGGCCCTGATGCCAACGAATTGGCGCCAGTTCCGGAACCGCCTGATTTACCGGCTCCGGTGCAGTCAGGGGAAGAGATGGAGCCCGACATTACCATTATTCGTAAAGGCAAAGATACTATTCAGGAGTTTCGCCGCAACGGCAAGCTATACATGGTGAAAATTCAGCCCCAGGTTGGCCCTGCTTACTACATGCTGGATACCAACGGCGACGAGCAGATGGATGTAAAAAAAAATGATTTGGACGAAAACACCAATATCAACAAGTGGACGTTGTTCGAGTGGGATTTCAATTGAGCTTATTGAATGTATCCTCCCAATATGACGCCCTAAGATTACTCGGCAATTTTTAGCAGCCAGCCGCCGTCCGCATCGCATTTACTGACTTTTGCTTTGGCTTTCACCGAGATTCTGACGACCGTGTTTTTAAGGTCGTCAGGCAGTTTACCTTTCACCAAATAGAACGTGTCCTTGTCTTCAATTTGAACCGCGACAGGTTGCTGTTTAATGCTGACATGAATGTGGCCCGGCCCATTGCTGCCGGAAACCGCAAATGAAAACTCCGAACCCGGTTTGACTGTGGCTAAATGTTCCGGCGTGTAGCGGCTAATTTTAGCGTTGATGCAGCCGCTGCCCTCTGCGCCGCCGCTGGTTCCGCCGTGACCGCCATGGCTGGGTGTGGATTGCGACCAAGCAGAATTGCCGAAACCGATAGTTAGCAATGCGATGGTAAAAAGACGTGCGTGCATGGGTGTTCCTCATGTTCTTGTTTTAGGATGGCTGCGATTATATGTTTTAAGCCTGCAAGTTTGAAGCACAAGCTATAAAGGGTCTGACGGTATTGATTTGATCTTTCTGCCGGGATTGGTTTACATTGCGTTACGGTTTAGTTTGCATATTAACAACAATAAAATGGGGGAGAAGATGTTATTTCTGGCTAAGTTATGCGGTATTTTGACCTTGGTTTGGTTTTATATGGCGGCGAAAAATCATGGCGGCCCGTTAATTAATTGGTCTGTGATCGGTCTGATAGGGTATTGGCTGACTTGGTGGTTATCTAAAATGCTGATTGTGGTGCCATTGGCCGGCATGGTAACCAAGCATTCGGTGACTGAGTTTTTACTTACCCAATTACCCGTATTCGTCGCATTGGCAGCTTGCTATCTGATTAGAAAAAAATTGATCGCCAGTTTGCCGGCCGCTGGGCAATAAATGCCCAAAAATGTGCTGATAACCGGTGCGGCAAGACGCATTGGTGCGGCGTGTGCCCGCTTACTGCACGGTGAGGGTTGTAATGTGATTTTGCATTACAACCGCTCCGATGCAGACGCTTTAGGTTTAGCTGCCGAGTTGAACGCCGTGCGAGCCGAATCGGCACGGGTATTAAGCGGCGATTTGTCGGTGTTTAGCAGCATCCAGAAGTTGGCCGAAAATGCAGTAGCTCAGTGGGATGGTGTCGATGTTTTGGTGAATAACGCGTCCTTGTTTCAATCCGTACCCTTTGGGCAAGTCACGGAACAGGACTGGGATTTGGCCATGGCTAGTAATCTGAAAGCGCCGTTTTTTTTGACACAAGCGTTGTGGTCGTCACTAAAAGTTAAACACGGCTGTGTAGTCAATATCGCCGATATTCACGCCGAGACAGGTTTGCCGGGCTTTCCGGTTTACAGCATGGCTAAAGCCGGTTTGGTGGCGATGACGCGGATATTGGCCAGGGAAATGGCGCCGGAAGTCCGCGTTAACGCGGTGGCTCCGGGCGCTATTTTATGGCCGGAGCAAGATGTAGATGAAGCGGAGCGAGTGGAAATCTTAAAAAAAATTGCCTTGCAGCGTCGCGGCGAAGCAGGCGATATTGCCAAAGCAGTAAGGTTTTTGGTTGGCAGCGCCGATTATATTACCGGTCAAGTACTGACGGTAGATGGTGGACGGACACTGTTTCGCTGAAGTTTACAGAGCGTTATTTCTCAAGTTTGGTTTGGCGTAAATCGCGTTTGTCGAAATCGTGCCACAGATCTTTGTAACAACGCTTGCTTATCGGGTGGGTGGCGTTTGGCGCAATTTCCGCTAAAGGCTCCAGTACGAAGGCATAGTGTTCTATTTCATCGCGCGGAATTTGCAGTCTGCCGTCACTGATGATTTGGTCGCCGTATAAAATCAAGTCCAAATCCAGAGTTCGGGCGGAGAATTTTTGACTTTCCCTGCTACGGCCGTGGTCCAGTTCAATTTGCTTCAGCAATTTGGCGACTTCTTTCGCGGATAACGCCGATTCGAATTGCACGACGAGGTTATGAAAGCTGTCGCCGACAAAGCCTACCGGCTCGCTTTCGAAGATACTGGAAATGGTCAGCTCTCCGAACAATTCGCGTAGCGTGAGCAGGCTGGCTGGAATGTGAATTTCCTTATCAATATTGCTGCCGATGCTGATATATCCGGTAGGCATGACTATCTTTCGCCACGTTCGATGATGATGCCGACGTCACGTGCGCGGCTAATGGCGCCTTTCTTGTTTAGGGTGATTTTTACCCAGGGAATCGCAAATTCGCTGCGTAAAATGCCGGCAATTTCTTCTATCAGCTTTTCCACTAAATAAAATTCGCTGTGCTCGACAAAGCTGACAACGCGATCCGAAACGGCTTTATAGTCCAGTGTGTGGGCAATATCGTCGCTGGCGGCGGCTTTTTGGATGTCAAAGCCCATTTCAATGTCCAGGATGATTTTTTGTTTAATCTTCCTTTCCCATTCGTAAATACCTATCACGGTATCGATTTCAAGCCCGCCTAAAAAGATGATGTCCATCGTTGCTTTCCGGTTATTATATTTCTTGAAGAGGCGGCAGTATCGAGTAAATGGCGCCGCTGTACAAGTATTGACGAGAGGTTGATTAAATGATGGATTGGTTGTTGGTGCCTTTGGCCTATTTAACAGGGTCGGTGTCTAGTGCAATTATCGTCTGTAAGATGATGGGTTTGGCGGATCCTCGGGAAAACGGCTCCGGTAATCCGGGGGCAACCAATGTTATGCGTATCGGCGGCAAAAAGGCTGCGGCGATTACTTTGCTCGGTGACGCTTTAAAAGGGCTATTACCAGTGTTGTTGGCGAAGGCGTTGGCTGTCGATAGTCTGGTGTTGTCCTTGGTCGTGTTTGCCGCTTTTTTGGGACACCTTTATCCGATTTTTTTTGAATTTAAAGGTGGCAAAGGGGTGGCAACGTCGCTGGGCGTGACGCTCGGCGTTGCTTGGCTGCTGGGGTTGGTGGTTGCTGCCACTTGGTTTGTCGTTTACAAAATGGGCAGAATTTCGTCGCTAGCTGCTTTGGTAGCTGCAACATTAACACCCCTTTATGTTTGGCTGATTGTCGGCGATGTCAAATTGATCATTACCTTTACCGTTATTTCTCTGATTTTGCTGTGGCGGCATAAAAGCAATATTCAGAGATTATTGGCTGGGCAAGAGTCTTGATCATAGGCTGATTAGCTGCTCCATTGGCCAGCGCGGACGGGCGAAAATTTCCAGGTTTTGGGTTTGCCCTGCCATTAAGCGTTGGCATCCCGCATAGGCAATCATCGCGCCGTTATCGGTACAGAATTCCGGACGGGGGAAGCGAATTTCCGCCCCTTCTTTTGCGGCCATCTGTTGTAATTGTTTCCGAATTTCGTGGTTGGCGCTCACGCCCCCAGCTACTACCAGTGTTTTTAACTGCGTCTGTTGTAACGCCCGTTTACATTTGATGCTTAGTGTTTCCGCGACGGCTTGTTGAAATGCGAAAGCGATATCCGCTTTGTCCTGCTCGGTTTGCTCGGTGGCATACAGCGCGTTCATTGTGAAGGTTTTCAGGCCGCTAAAACTAAATTCCAATCCTGGTCTGTCGGTCATCGGTCGGGGAAATTTAAAGCGATTTTGACCGTTGCGCGCTAACTCAGCCAATTTCGGGCCGCCGGGATAGTCCAGGCCTAATAGCTTTGCGGTTTTGTCGAACGCTTCGCCCGCGGCATCGTCCAGCGATTCTCCGAGTAAGCGGTATTCGCCAATCGCGCGGACTTCGATAAGCAGGGTATGGCCGCCTGAAATGAGTAACGCGACGAAAGGGTAGGCGGGCGGATTATCTTCCAGCATTGGCGCCAATAAATGTCCTTCCATATGATGCACAGCAATAGCCGGTATTTGCCAGGTCCAGGCCAGGCTTTGCGCGGTGGCGGCTCCGACTAGTAAGGATCCCATCAAACCGGGGCCGGCGGTATAGGCAATGCCCTCGATGTCCTTGGCTCTTAATTCGGCTTTTTTTAATACCGTTTTGATTAGCGGAACCAGTTTGCGGATATGGTCTCTTGAGGCTAGTTCAGGAACGACGCCGCCATACTCGGCGTGCGTGGCAATTTGGCTGTATAAGGTGTGCGCAATTAAGCCCTTACTGGGCTGATAGACGGCGACAGCCGTTTCGTCGCAAGAACTTTCTATGCCTAAAACATACATTAGTTTTTGAATTAAAGAATTTTATGAGTATAATCGGCCGTTTTCGGCGGGCTTGCTATCGCCGATAGCGTCAAAAGATACTAACATAAATCGGATTATTGATAATGCCATCAGTTAAAGTTAAAGAGAACGAACATTTTGACATCGCGATTCGTCGCTTCAAACGTGCGTGCGAAAAAGCCGGTGTATTGGCTGAAGTGCGCCGCCGCGAGTTTTATGAGAAGCCAACCACCGAGCGTAAACGCAAAGGTGCTGCGGCAGTTAAGCGTCATTTGAAAAAGCTGGCTCGTGAACGCTATGCGCTGAAAAATCTGCGTCGCGGTCGTCCACAAATTTAAGGCAGACAATGGATGCGTTAAAAAAGCGTATCACGGACGATATGAAAGCCGCGATGAAAGGCGGCGAAAAAGGCAGGCTGGGTGTAATCCGTATGATTTTGGCTGCTATCAAGCAGGTTGAAGTCGACGAGCGTATCGAGCTAAGTGATGAGCGAATCATCCTTGTGCTCGATAAAATGCTGAAGCAGCGGCGCGAGTCCATCAAGCAGTTCCGAGACGCTAGTCGCAACGATTTGGCCGAAATCGAGGAAGCTGAAGTGCTGGTTATTCAAGATTTTCTACCACAACCGCTCAGTGATGCTGAAATCGATGGTATGGTCGCCGACGCTATCGCTAAAGTGGGCGCCACATCGGTAAAGGACATGGGTGGTGTGATGGCTTTGCTTAAGCCGCAAATGCAAGGTAGAGCTGACATGGCGAATGTCAGTGCGAGAATCAAGGCCTGTTTTATCGCTTAATATCTTGTCGGTAAGATGTCCGGCAGGATACCTCGTCAGTTCATAGATGATCTTTTGGTGCGGGTCGATATTGTCGATCTAATCGATTCGCGCGTCCCTCTTAAAAAGTCCGGCAGCAATTTTACGGCGCGCTGCCCGTTCCATACCGAAAAAACTCCCAGCTTTTCAGTCAATCGCGGTCGGCAGATATATCATTGCTTCGGTTGCGGAGCCAGCGGTAATGCAATCGGCTTTTTGATGGAATTTAACCATCTGGGTTTTGTTGAGGCGGTCGAGGATTTGGCAGCCTTTGCCGGCGTGGATGTGCCTAGGGAGTTGATCGATGGCGAATCTGGGCGGCCGGATAAAAAAACTGTGTCGCACATTTACGAGGTGTTGGCGGGAGTTGCTGGGTTTTACGCCGAGCAATTGCGCGGAAATGCCGAGGGTAGGATCGCTGTAGATTATTTGAAAGCCCGTGGTGTCAGTGGTGAGGTGGCGCGGGATTTTTCTCTGGGGTATGCGCCAAATAAGTGGGACGCCCTGTTGGCGCGTTTCGATCAAGCGGATTTGATCGAGGCTGGTATGCTGGTGGTCAGGGATGATGGCAAGGTTTACGACCGCTTTCGCGGTAGATTGATGTTTCCGATCAGGGACAAACGGAAGCGAGTGGTGGGGTTTGGTGGCCGAGTATTGGATGATTCTTTGCCCAAATACCTGAATTCGCCGGAGACTGCGGTTTTTTCTAAAAGTAAGGAGCTTTATGGGCTTTGTGAGCTTTTAGAAAAGAATAGCAAGCCCGGTCGGATACTGGTGGTAGAGGGTTATATGGATGTGATTGCCCTGGCTCAGTTTGGTATTTCTAATGCGGTCGCTGCGCTGGGTACTGCAACTTCCAAAGCGCAAATCGATTTATTGTTCCGATTTGCCTCCGAATTGGTGTTTTGTTTCGATGGTGACAATGCCGGCAGGCAGGCGGCCTGGAAGGCTGCCGACGCTGCTTTGCCTTGTTTGCGTGATGGCAGACAAATCAAAATAATGCTGTTGCCGCAGGGGCAGGATCCGGATTCTCTGTTGCGAGCTGAAAATTCATCCGCATTTATGGAACGAATTGACAATGCGCAGGTCTTGTCGGATTACTTTTTCGAGAATATTGTCGGTCAATTGGAGTTGACAACCGTTGAGGGGCGGTCTCAGTTGCTGGCGACGGCAACGCCTTTGCTGGAAAAAGTTCCTGCCGGGTTTTTTAGGGAAATGATGTTTACCCGTTTGCAGGAGTTGTCCGGTTCCCGAATTGCCGTGGATGTTGTCGAAAATCAGGCTAGACTTAAGTCTAAATTTAATGTCGGCAAAAAAATCATTCCGTCGCCAAGAATCAGTTTGGCTCGCAAGGTCTTAGGGTTGTTGCTCCAACATCCGCATTTTGCAAGTTTGATTGAGCGTGAGGGGGTTATGCTCGACGATCTGAGTTTTGCCGGGGTAGAGTTATTAAGAGAGGTTTTGCAGCGGATCGCCCTTGAAAAGCCGGAAAACAGCGCCATCTTGTTGGAGTCTTTCCGAGGAACATCCCAGGAAAAAGCTGTAAAAGCTTTAGCTAGTTTAGATCTCGATGTACCGGTGGGCGGGGAAGAGTCCGAGTTTTGCGGTGCGTTGCGTCAGCTTTGTAAACAGGCCAAGGAAGCTATGCTAACCCGATTGATCGAAAAGGAGGGTCGAGAAGGCTTAATGATTGAAGAAAAAGAGATACTGCGGAAGCTTTTAAGGGATAAGGCCTAGGTGACCGCATTAATTTTTGCCGTTATAATTTCCTGTTCTGCGGCGCTTGGTGCTGAAAACGTATTGTGAGTAAAGAATGAATCAAGAACAACAGCAATCCCAACTGAAACAACTGATAGCAAAAGGCAAGGCGCAGGGTTATTTGACTTATGCGGAAGTCAACGACCATTTGCCTAGCGATATTATCGATCCCGAGCAAATCGACGATATTATCGGCATGATCAATGATATGGGGATTCAGGTTTATGAGGTGGCGCCGGATGACGATGACTCGCTGATAACCTCAGATGCCGTCGTTACTGCAGATGACGACGAGGAAGTGGCTGAAGTCGCAGCCTTGGCGTCTGTCGATAGCGAGTTCGGCCGAACCACCGATCCCGTGCGCTTATATATGCGTGAAATGGGTTCGGTTGAGTTATTGACTCGCGAGGAAGAATTAAAAATTGCGAAACGGATTGAGGAAGGGCAACGCCAAGTAGTGGGGGCCATTGCCCGATCCGGGTTTATTGTCGAAACTTTTATCGAAGCATTTGATTCCGTTCAGGTTGAAGACTCCGGCGTACGACTCAACGATTTGGTGTTGGGTTTTGTCGATCTCACTGAGGTTGAGGATATTGACGTCAGCGGTATCGAGATTGAAGAGCCTGCTGAGGATGCTGAAGAAGAGAGCAAAACCGTTGATTACGAAGAGGTTAAGCAAAAAGTCGAGTTGCTCAGAAAAGCTTTAAAAGCCGCGACGACCTCGGTTAAAAAACATGGTTACGGCCATGATAAAACCGAAAAACTGTTTGATGCGATAGACGAAATATTTTGCGAGTTTAAATGGACGCCGCAGTATTTGAAAAAAATGGTATCCATTTCTGAAGAGTTGATTTCAGCTATTCGCGAAGAAGAGCGTTTCATACTGGATGTTTGCGTCAAGAAAGCAAAAATGCCGCGTAAGGACTTTATCAATGCGTTTGCCGAGAATGAGGCTAACCTTGAGTGGTTGGATCAATTTATCGCTGCAAGGCCTAATTTTTCTGAGGTTTTCAGTAGTCACCGTGAGAATATTAGGGCTGCACAGCAGCGATTGGCCGATATCGAGTCTCGCTACGGCTTGAGCATTGCTGTTCTGAAAAGTATTTGTCGTAGCATCTCCTTAGGGGAAGCTAAAGCCAGGCGCGCTAAAAAGGAAATGATCGAAGCCAATTTGCGCTTGGTTATTTCTATTGCCAAAAAATACACCAATCGCGGCTTGCAGTTTCTGGATTTGATTCAGGAAGGCAATATTGGTCTGATGAAGGCTGTCGATAAATTTGAATATCGACGCGGTTACAAATTTTCTACCTACGCAACATGGTGGATCCGTCAGGCGATTACCCGTTCCATCGCTGATCAGGCCAGAACTATTCGTATTCCGGTACACATGATCGAAACCATTAACAAGCTGAATCGCGTCTCCAGACAGATTTTGCAGGAGCTGGGTCGCGAGGCTACACCGGAAGAATTGGCTGAGCGTATGGAAATGCCCGAGGACAAAATTCGCAAAGTGTTGAAGATTGCCAAAGAGCCGATTTCAATGGAAACACCGATTGGTGACGACGAAGATTCGCATTTGGGTGATTTTATTGAAGATTCCAAGATGCTTTCGCCGGTAGAGTCTGCTACAATCGCCGGCCTTCGCGAGTCCACTCAAAATGTATTGGCGGGCTTAACAGCTAGAGAGGCCAAGGTGCTCCGGATGCGTTTCGGTATCAACATGAATACCGACCATACACTGGAAGAGGTTGGCAAACAGTTTGACGTGACCCGTGAGCGGATTCGTCAGATCGAAGCAAAAGCGCTGCGGAAACTAAGGCATCCTTCCAGATCAGAGCAGTTAAGATGTTTTCTTGATGGCGAGTAAGGCGTTTTTAGTGTTCTTAAGCTAGATAATTAAGGGCCCTTAGCTCAGTTGGTTAGAGCTTCCGACTCATAATCGGCAGGTCGTAGGTTCAAGTCCTACAGGGCCCACCACAGATAACAGGCCGTTTGCGCGGCCTTTTTTTATACGCGCAAGTTTTAATTTTGGCGAGGGTGTAACCGTGAATAAAAACTACCTTTTTACCTCAGAGTCTGTTTCGGAAGGTCATCCGGACAAAGTTGCTGACCAAATTTCAGATGCTGTCGTTGATGCCTTGCTGGCTCAAGACCCTCGTTCCAGGGTAGCCTGCGAAACACTGGTCAAGACCGGTATGGTGGTTTTGGCCGGCGAAATTACCACCAATGCTTGGGTGGATACCGAAGAGTTGGTCAGAAAAGTAGTTTGCGAGATTGGTTACGACAACGGCGAAATCGGCTTTGACGGTAACAGCTGCGCGGTATTGAATGCCATTGGTAAACAGTCAGCCGACATCGCTATGGGTGTTGATGAATCCGAAAATCACGAACAAGGTGCCGGCGACCAAGGTTTAATGTTTGGTTATGCCAGCAACGAAACCGACGTGTTAATGCCGGCCCCTATTACCTACGCGCATCGTTTGGTTGAGAGACAAGCCTTGGTGCGGAAGAATAAAACCCTGACATGGCTGCGTCCGGATGCAAAAAGCCAGGTGACTTTCCGTTACGAAAACAACAAGCCGGTCGCCATTGATGCGGTCGTTCTATCTACCCAGCACTCCCCGGAAATAGGTGGTAAACAACTGGAAGAAGCGGTAATGGATGAAATCATCCTGCCGACCTTGCCGAAAGAGTGGCTGCACAAAGATACTAAGTATTTCATCAATCCTACCGGCCAGTTCATCATCGGCGGTCCCGTGGGCGACTGCGGCTTGACCGGCCGTAAAATCATCGTCGATACCTACGGTGGCATGGCTCGCCATGGTGGCGGCGCGTTTTCCGGTAAAGATCCGTCAAAAGTGGATAGATCCGCGGCCTATATGGGGCGCTATGTAGCAAAAAATATCGTTGCCGCCGGCTTGGCAGAGCGTTGCGAAATTCAGGTCTCCTACGCGATCGGCGTCGCTGAGCCTACTTCCATAAGCATCGAAACCTTCGGTACTGGCAAAATCGAAGAAGAACGCTTGGTGCAAATCGTGCGCGAGCACTTCGATTTGCGGCCGAAAGGCTTGATTGCCCAATTGGATTTATTAAAACCGATTTATCGTCCAACTGCCTCTTACGGCCATTTTGGTCGTAACGAAGCCAGCTTCAGCTGGGAAAAAACCGACAAAGCCGAAGCATTGAAAGATGCTGCGGGCATTTAATCCGGATCAGGAAAATATTATGAGCCAAGCCGATTACAAAGTTGCCGATTTAGCCCTAGCTGAATGGGGTCGTAAAGAAATTAATATCGCCGAAACCGAAATGCCGGGTTTGATGGCTTTGCGCGCCGAGTTCGGCTCTCAACAGCCACTGAAGGGCGCGCGTATCGCCGGTTGTTTGCATATGACCATTCAAACTGCGGTATTAATCGAAACACTGACGGCATTGGGTGCGGAAGTCCGCTGGTCCTCCTGCAATATTTTCTCCACTCAGGATCATGCAGCGGCTGCGATAGCCGCTGCCGGTATTCCTGTTTTTGCCTGGAAAGGTGAAACCGAGGCGGAAGCGGAATGGTGTATCGAACAAACCATTCTTGGCCCTGACGGCTGGCGTCCGAATATGATTCTGGACGATGGTGGCGACCTGACAACCATGATGCACAATAACTTCCCCGAATTGATGGCGGATGTGAAAGGCTTGTCCGAAGAAACTACCACCGGCGTGCTGCGTCTGACCGAAATGGTGGCGAAAGGTACGCTAAAAGTACCGGCATTCAATGTCAACGATTCGGTTACTAAATCCAAATTCGATAACCTTTACGGTTGCCGCGAGTCTTTGGTCGACGGTATCAAACGCGCTACTGACGTGATGGTGGCCGGCAAAATTGCCGTAGTCTGCGGTTATGGCGATGTAGGTAAAGGTTGCGCGCAATCTCTACGTGGATTGGGTGCAACTGTTCTGATTACCGAAATTGATCCGATCTGCGCATTACAGGCAGCAATGGAAGGTTATCGTGTAGTAACAATGGACGAAGCGGCGCCTATTGCCAACATCTTTGTTACGGCTACGGGCAACGTCGGGGTCATTACTCACGATCACATGAAAGCGATGCGTGATCAGGCTATCGTCTGCAATATCGGCCATTTCGATTCGGAAATCGATATTGCGTCCTTACGCCACTACACCTGGGAAAACATCAAGCCGCAGGTCGATCATGTGATCTTCCCTGATGGTAAGCGCATTATCGTGTTGGCAGAAGGTCGTCTGGTGAATTTGGGCTGCGCTACTGGTCATCCTAGCTTCGTCATGTCCAACTCGTTTTGTAACCAAGTATTGGCGCAGATCGAGCTTTGGACCAACGCATCCAGCTATGAAAACAAAGTTTACGTATTGCCGAAGAAACTTGACGAGAAAGTCGCGCGTTCGCATTTGGCGCAAATCGGCGTAAAACTAACCGAACTGACCAAAGAACAGGCGGCGTATATTAATGTACCGGTGGAAGGTCCTTACAAACCGGATCATTATCGTTATTAAGGCTCAGATCAATCTAACCGGAAAGGGGGCGCAAGCCCCTTTTTTATGCAAGCTATGAATAATCAAACTATCGCTCAGCGCGATCTTGCCGTGCTCTGGCACCCGTGTAGTCAGATGAAAGACCACGATGCTCGGGCATCTGCGGCGGATGCGTTGCCGTTGATTCCGATTAAATCGGGCCAAGGCGTCTGGCTGGAAGATTTCGACGGTAATCGCTATCTGGACGCAGTCAGTTCCTGGTGGGTCAATCTATTCGGTCACGCCAATCCCATTATCAATCAAGCGCTTCGTGATCAGCTTGAGACGCTTGAGCATGTCATCCTCGGTGGATTTACCCATGAGGCGGCGTTAACACTGGCGGAAAAGTTGGTGGAAATTACGCCGCCGGGTTTGGATAAGTGCTTCTACGCGGATAACGGTTCATCGGCGGTCGAAATTGCGTTAAAGATGAGTTTTCATTATTGGCGCAATCTCGGACAAACGCAAAAAACCAAATTCATCACACTGGAAAACAGCTATCACGGCGAAACCCTGGGGGCTTTGGCGGTTGGCAACGTGGCTTTATACAAGGACACCTACGCGCCGTTGTTGATGGATGTGATCACGGTAGCTGGACCCGATTGCTACTATCGCGAAGATGGCGAAAGTTGGGAAGCCTATTCCACCCGCCGTTTCGCGGCCATGGAGCAAGCCTTGGCGCGACACGCTGATGAAGTTTGTGCGGTAATTATCGAACCGCTGGTGCAGTGCGCCGGCAGTATGCGCATGTATCATCCGGTGTACCTAAAATTACTACGTGAAGCGTGCGACAAATACCAAGTACATTTGATCGCCGACGAAATTGCCGTGGGCTTTGGCCGTACCGGCACCTTATTTGCCTGCGAACAAGCGGCAATCAGCCCGGATTTTATTTGCCTATCCAAAGGGCTGACCGGCGGTTATTTACCCTTGTCTGCGGTCTTGACCAGCAATCAGGTCTATCAAGCTTTTTACGACGACTATCAGAATCTCACTGCTTTTTTACACTCGCATAGCTATACCGGCAACGCATTGGGTTGCCGGGCGGCTTTGGCGACGCTGGGGATATTTGAGCAGCAAAATGTGATTGCCAACAATCGCTATTTGGCGGGACTAATGACTAAAGCCGTAGAGCGATTTAAGGAGCATCCCAACGTTGCGGAAGTTCGGCAAACCGGCATGATCGTCGCTATCGAAATGGTCAAAAATAAGCATACGCGCGAGGCCTATCCTTGGCAGCAACGGCGCGGATTGGCCGTTTATCGCTATGCTTTGAGTCGGGGCGTGTTGCTGCGGCCCTTGGGGAATGTGATTTATTTTATGCCGCCTTATGTGATCAACGAGCAGGAGATACAACTGATGGCAGACGTGGCCTGGCAGGGCATCCAACTGGCGGTGCAGGACTAATGCGAGTGTCGCGCTTATATGTTGCTGAGTCGCTCAATGTGGGCGGACGTGTCGAATTGGATGACGATGCGGCCCATTACGTGCGCAGTGTGCTGCGCTTAAAGCAGGATCAGAGCATCGTGCTGTTTAACGGCCACGGCGGAGAATATCTGGGCCGTTTCTCTGAGGTCAGCCGTAAGACCGTGCGGGTAGAAATCGAGCAGTTCGTTGATCGTAACGTCGAATCGCCGCTGGCGATCAATTTGGGTTTGGGTATTTCTCGCGGTGACCGGATGGACTGGGCGGTACAAAAAGCCGTCGAACTGGGTGTCACCTGCTTAACGCCCTTGGCAACCGAGCGTTGCGTGATCAAATTCAACGACGATAAAAAGCAGCAACGTTTACAGCATTGGCAGCATATTGTCCAGCACGCGGCCGAACAATCCGGAAGAACTTATTGTCCGCCAATTGGCGAGATAACGAATTTAGCTGATTGGGTTGCCAGCCAGCAAGGCTTAAGAGTGTTTCTCGATCCCTATGCCGAGCAATCCCTGGCGGACCTAAAGCCGGAAAATCCCTGTGTTACCTTGCTCTCCGGACCGGAAGGAGGATTTAGCGAGCAAGAACGACAAGCTGCCAAGGCGGCAGGATTCGTTCCGGTGCGGATGGGTGCCCGGATCTTGCGTACCGAGACCGCGGTGTTATCGGCATTGACCGCTGTGCAAACCTTATGGGGAGATTTTCGTTGATCCGCTGGATTGTCTATGCGTTGCTGCCGTTGCTTATATTGGTCATTGCCGCCACGACTGCGAGCATGCTGGGGTACGGTTTGCTGTGGCTTGCCGGCGATATTTTACCGTTGGCAAAAGTTATCAGCAAAATTACCTTGGTGCTGTTGCTGCTGAGTATTTTTCCGTTAAAGAACTATCTGCAATTCAGTTGGGCCGATTTGGGATTTGCGCCCAAAGCGATATTTTTCAAACAAATGCGCCAAGGTCTGGCCTTGGGCTTATTGACCTTGCTGCCGGTGCTGTTGACGCTGTATTGGCTGGATGTTCATATCTGGGACGATACCCGGCATTGGACGGTGGGCAAAATAGCGGAAAAAATCGGATTGGGTTTGTTTTTTGCGATGCTGATTGCGGTCGGCGAAGAAATGCTATTTCGCGGCCTGCTGCTGGGGGCTTTAGGCCGGAAAATGTCAATGATGGCAGCCGTGACCATCAGCTCCATCTACTATGCGGCGCTACATTTTTTAAAAAGTAAGTCGCAACTGGTTTACGCCGATTTAACGCCGGGCAGTGGTTTAAAATTAATGGCGGAAGCGTTTGCCAACTGGTTGAATCCGCAGATAATCAGCGCCTTGCTGGCTTTATTTGTGGTTGGCTTATTTTTAGCAATCCTCAGAAGTCGGGTGCCGCAAAGCCTGGGTCTATGTATCGGTTGTCACGCCGCGTGGGTCTGGCAGATTAAAGTGAGCAGAGATTTGTTCAACGTTAATTTGCAAGCCGATTCACTGTTTCTGGTCAACACCTATTACGACGGTGTGGTGGGCCCTTTGGTCAGTAGCTGGTTGGTATTCGCGCTAATTGTTTATGGGGTGTGGACCCAGTGGCCTGCTAAAGCCGCACGCGGCAATTAGATCAAAACGCCATACCAACTTGAAAAAATGATTGCCAGATACCATGGTGTTTTGCAATATTTCTCTCCATCATTTCCAGTGCATCATAAGAGGACATATTTATGCGCAGAGACAGACCGAATACTTCCGTTCTTCTGTTAACTTTACTGGTCGCCGGTTGTGCTAGCGAGCCAGCCGCCCCGACCAAGCAGGCGGACAAAATTCTGTCCGGTGAACAAATGTTGCGGGATAGTCAGGGCATTGCGCAGTTGGGTAGCCGTTGGCAGGAAGGTAAGCAAATGGTCGAACGCGGACAAGTGATACAACGTGAGGGTCAGATAAAGATTGACGAAGGCCGCAATCTGGTTGAGGAAGGCCAAAAAATCATGCGTGAAAGTGAAGAAGGTTATAAAAACATAAAACAGTAGGCAACCCGTATACCGTTACAGGATGCTTTTTATAAAGTTTAGCGATGATAGGGGTTTAAGTCCGGTGGCTACCAGCGTTTTGCTACCGGATTGAAGCGGTTAGGCCGCGTTGCTGTCTTGAGTCTTTGGGGTTTGCGGCACTAAGGTTAAGACGGTTTTGGATATTTTAACGCCTGAGTGATGGATATCCCGATATTCCAGCTGCGTGTTGTAGCAAAAAGCGCATAGCGAAGCATTTGGCAGAAATTGCAATTCGTCTGGCGGAATTTCATCCCCGCACCTTGAGCAAAAGCTTAACTGCGTTGCCTTTGGTTTCATGTTTCCCCCTCTTTCCCGTAAAAATCGCTGCTGAGGATAAACGGAATATTTCTTGCCTTCTGTTGGAACGCCGGCATTTTTCAACACTCCGTTGTTAGGGCAATGTGATAAAGTCCAAAGTTCCTGAACTAACCCCGTGTACCGGCGCTAATCGGTGCTTGCGACATAGTGCAAATATGCGAAATATCTAATGCGATTATCCAAGCACTGACGATTCCGTAGCAAGCTTTTTTCGCTGTGGGGCGCAAGAATTTTAAAAATATGCTACTCCAAGTGCTTTAGGGGGATTATGCGTCGGAGCAAGCAGCTATGACAGATGAGATGAAGCAGGTGGGCCGGATTGAGGCCGCGCAGGGGCCGGTGGTCGATGTGCGTTGCGAATATCTGCCGCCAATCGGTCAGGCGCTTGATGTTGTGAACGGTGGCGGTCGCTATGTGCTGGTCGTGTTTCAGCATCTGGAGCCTACGCTGATTCGGGCGATTGCTTTGCATTCGGTTTCGGGCTTATTTCGCGGCATGCCGGTGTTTGATCGTGGCGACGCTTTAAATGTGCCGGTCGATCCCAGTTGTTTGGGGCGCATACTTAATGTGTTCGGCGATCCGCTTGATGGCGGCCAGCCTTTACCTAACATTAATTTCCGCAATATTCTCTCCTCTCCGCCCTTACTGTCCGATACGCTGCCTGCCTCGCAAATCTTGGAAACCGGCATCAAGGTCATCGACCTGCTTTGCCCGTTCGTGCGTGGCGGTAAAACCGGCTTGTTTGGCGGTGCCGGCGTCGGCAAAACCGTGCTGATGATGGAGTTCATGCACGCGGTGAGTGTGGCGATGCAAGGTGTATCGGTTTACGCCGGCGTTGGCGAACGCATGCGCGAAGGCCACGAACTCTGGCATGAAATGGCCGATGCCGGCGTATTACCCAAAGCACTGCTGGTCTACGGGCAAATGGACGAGTCACCCGGCGTGCGCTTTCATGTCGGTTACACCGCCTTGGCCTATGCCGAGTATTTGCGCGACACGCTGGATACCGAAGTGTTGTTTTTGATGGACAATATTTTTCGCTTCGTCCAGGCCGGTAGCGAAATTTCCGGTTTGCTGGGGCGGATGCCCGCCACGGTCGGCTATCAACCCACTCTACTGACCGAAGTTGCGTCGCTGGAAGAACGTATCGTCTCCACCAAATCCGGCTCCATCACCTCGGTGCAGGCTGTGTATGTGCCGGCCGATGACATGTCTGATCCGGCAGTGGCGACCATCCTTGGGCATCTGGATAGCGTGGTCATCTTATCGCGGCAACAGGCCGCCAAAGGAATATATCCGGCCATCGATCCTTTACGCTCCAGCAGCCGGATCATGGATCACCATATCCTGGGCGACCGGCACTACCAGGTGGCGCGTGCCGTGCGCGAGCATTTGTCGCGCTATCGAGAATTGGAAGATATTATCGCCATGCTCGGTATCGAAGAGCTCTCCCAAGAGGACCGCCGCATCGTCGAACGGGCGCGCCGCTTGCAACGCTATCTGACTCAACCGTTTACCACCGTTGCCGACCATACCGGCATGCCGGGCGTGCGCGTGCCGCTGGCGCAAACTATTGCCGACTGCGAAGCATTCATGGACGGCCAATATGACCAGCTCAGCGAAGCCGATTGCTATATGAAAGGCGCAATGTCGGCATGAACGGGTTTGCGTTAACTTTGCTGGATAGTCGTGGCGCCGAGCATTTCGATACCGTTACTCAGTTTATCGGTGCCGATACCGACGGCAGTTTCGGGATTTTGGCGGGGCATATTCACTGCGTGGCTTTGTTGAGATACGGGCTGGCCCGTTTCTGCGATCAAGCCGATGTCTGGCATTATTTGGCCTTGCCCAGCGGCGTGCTGCGCTTTGCCGACAATCAACTGACTGTGACGACGGTGCGCTATTTTCTCGGCAAAGACCGCGATAGCATCTGCGAACGACTCGCCGCGGAAATGGCCCAGGCCGATTCAGAAGTACATACCGCGCGGGCGACGTTGTCGGAAATTGAACATTCTTTGGTGCGGCGCCTAGCCGAATTGAGTAGTCGCGGATCAGCGGGAATATAGCCATGAGTTTTCGCAACAAATTAATCGAACACACCCGCCGCGATCTGCGCCGCTTGGAAGATAAAACCCGCCGCCCGGCGACTTGGGTAGGCATGTTGTTTTATGGCGGTACGCTGGGTTTGTTGTTTGTAGTGCCTATCGTCGCCGGTGCGTATTTGGGGCGGTGGTTGGATACATTGGCCACCGGTTATTCGGTGCGCTGGACTGTCAGTTTGATCGTGTTGGGTATTGGGGTTGGCGCTTATAATGTTTTTCGATTTTTGCAGGAAAAAAGCTGATTTTTTTCGGATTTATTCTTCACGAAAATTCGAAATGAGCGCTATTATTTGTTGAAAATACACGAGGAATATTTTACGGCTCTTCGGCGTAGCAAACTTTACATCGATCAACGTTGCACTCAATAACCAGACTAAAATGAAACCACCCTTGCTGCGTTTAGCTCTTCCCTTATTAGCCTTATTTTTATTAAATGCTTGCACCAGCAGTTCGCCGGTAAAGCGAGAGAAAATGGCGTCGGTAAGGCCGAATATCGTCCAACAGCGACCGTCTTATCAACCGCAACCGACGCCGTATAAACCGGCGTTTTATACAGGGACTTTCCCAAAACCGGCAGCGTTGGAGCCGGCCGTGGATTTCTGGCGAAAAACCTATGCGGTCTGGCAGCGTTCCGAAGTGGCTTTTCATGACGACCGTTATTTGGATGTCGTCTACGAAGTGATGACCTTACCGGGCTATGTCGCGGAAGGCCTGACGGCAGAACAAAAAGACATGATCAGCCAGCGCCGCGAGTATTGGAAAGCCCAATTGGCGGAATTGGAAAGTAAAGTGCGTTACGGCGCGGCGTTGAATGCCAACGACCGGCAATTGATCGCCAAACTGGAAAATAACGGCAGATCGCTCAATAGCGTATTGCCTGGACTTAGCGACAGATTGCGTTCGCAACGCGGTACTCGCGAGCGTTTTAAACGCGGCTTGGAGATCAGCGGTCGCTATGATTTGCAGTTTAGAAAAACCTTCCGCGATGCCGGCTTGCCTGAGGACTTGGCTTATCTGCCGCACGTAGAGTCCTCGTTTCAACCGTCCGCCAAATCCTCCGCCGGCGCGGTCGGTATGTGGCAATTTACCAAGGCTGCCGCCAAAACCTTCATGCCCGGCGGTGATCGCGTCGATCAACGTTACGATCCTTTCGTGTCCGCCAACGGCGCGGCCCGGTATCTGAGTTACGCTTACGGTAAGCTTGGTGATTGGCCGGCGGCGGTAACTTCATACAACCACGGCATCGGCGGGATGAAGCGTGCCCAAAACCAAGTCGGCAGTGACTTCGTGCGTATCGTAGATACCTATGACGGTCCGGCCTTCGGTTTCGCCTCCCGTAACTACTATGCGCAATTCCTGGCCGCCCGCGAAATTGCTTCCAACCCCGAGCAGTTTTTCCGGGAAGGCGTCCGCTACGAAAGTCCGTTGGCTCCCGGTCAATACTTGGCCGTTGAATAAATCAGCGCTTAAAGCTTATTCCAGCGAGGCTGTCGTAAAGGGTAGGCTAGGCTGAACGCAATGAAGCCCAACCTACATTGCTGTTCTGTTTGTTTAATTCGAGGTGCGGACATGAATAACGCCGAGTCGGCAGCCGATACTGTTTTTCAACTCGGCCCACTGGCGATCAGTAACACGGTCGTGACTACCTGGGGCGTGATGCTGGTTTTTATGGTGTTAATCTTGTCGCTGCGCTTCAGTAGCCAGTCATCCCCATTGCATAACTTACTCGAAGCGGTAGTCGTGGCCATAGAAGGTGCAATTGCCGAAGTGTTACCGGCAGCATCGGTACGGCGGGTGCTGCCGTTCGTGGCCAGCTTGTGGCTGTTTGTGTTGGTGGCTAATCTGGTGGGTTTAATTCCGGAACTCCACGCGCCCACCCGCGACTTGTCCGCTACCGGCGCATTGGCGGTGCTGGTGTTCGGGTCTACTCACTGGTTCGGGATTCGCGACTGCGGCTGGCGTCAGCATTTTCGCCATTACGCCGAACCCAGTATCATCCTGTTACCGTTTCACATCATCAGCGAATTTACCCGCACCCTGGCTTTAGCCATCCGCCTATTCGGCAACATCATGAGTCTGGAAATGGCGGCCTTGCTGGTATTGTTGATTGCCGGCTTTCTGGTGCCGGTGCCATTATTGATGCTGCATGTAATCGAAGCGGTGGTGCAGGCCTATATCTTTGGTATGCTGGCGCTAATCTACATCGCCGGTGCGTTGGAACCTGGCGAATCCGATACATTCGCCATTCCCGAGGAATAGCCATGAATGACATCCATTTATTCAGCATGATTTCCACCGGCGTGGCCGGTCTGGTCATTGCTCTCGGCACTATGTTGCCGGCTCTGGCAATGGGCAAAGCCATCGCCGCCGCGCTAGAAGCTCTGGCTCGCCAGCCGGAAGCCGAGAAAACCATCACCCGAACCTTATTTATTGGTTTGGCGATGATAGAGTCTTTGGCGATTTATTGTTTGGTGGTGGCCCTGATTGTGTTGTTTAGAAATCCGCTGCTTGAATATTTTTTAAAATAACTCAACCCAGTTTGCTATATGGCGCTCCAATCGTTTACTTGGACTCTTTGTCCAACCATTCGGTAAATTTGTCGAAAATAAATTTACTGCCGCGCATGGAAAGATGATCGTCATCGTAAAAATAAGACATGTCATCGTGCATGCCGCCGCAAGTTGATTCATCGCATAAATATTCGTAGGCGGGAAAAATCTTAATCTGCTTATGCGTGGCGGCATTGATAGCATCGACCGCTCTTCTATAGTTTATATTCCGCTCTTCAAAAGACTTTCTGGAAACATCGCACTCGGGCAGGGCTCTTTCGGTAATGCGCACTGGGCGCTCGTCCACACAGTTTTTAGCGCTTACACCAATTTCCGGTACGTCTTCAATAAAAACCACCGCTTTGCCCAGCTTTAAAATCTCATTGATGGTTGCGACATAGCCGGAAACAAACTGGTTGTAATTTTCCGTCAATACATCATCCGGACTTTTAATAATCCGATAGACGTTTTTCGTTTCCGTATTGCCGAACCCGGAGCCTTCAATATACATCGCACCTCTGGTCGCAAACACCACTCGCTGAATTGACGGGAATTCCTTCAGCAGCTTCAGTACGATGGGAACGACCACCCGGCATCTTGTCGACTTTTCTGCAAATTCTTCCGTCGGATTAATACTCACCAGATCGATAAATGGTAGGCAGCCATTCACACCTACCAATGCCAGATCGTTCGAGCCCTTGGAAATGGAATCGTAGACAAATTGCGCGGCGTGACTGTCGCCGACTACCAGCGTTTTTGGGGTGGCGGTGGTAAAGCGGCACATCAAATAATTGTAACTGGCCCCTCCCAATACCCCCTTACAGCGCTCATCGACCCAGTCCTCCGGCGTGTTGTAGAGTACTGTGCCGTTCACATCGGCATACATCTTGGTTTTGGTCTGCGCATCGGCTTTACGAAACTCCAGGCCATCCCGAGAATATGAAGCGTAGCCGACATAGCCGATACCGAGCATCAACAGTAGCAGTACCGCCGTCTTGGCTCTGCTGTGACTGCCCAAACGTATCGGTTTTTCCACCAGTTTGTAGGTCAGCCAAGCCAATGCCACAGCCAACAACACCGCAATGGCGCGGATATTCATACTGGGCACGTCGGTCTCGATGATTTGCGCAAAAGACAGCAAAGGCCAGTGCCACAAATACAATGGAAAACTGATCAAGCCGAACCATACCGCCAGCGGGTGGGATAAAACGATGCGATTAACCCAGGCATTCGGCCCGGCCGATATGATCATGACCGCAGCCAACATCGGGATTACCGCCCATCGGCCAGGGAAATTGAGATCTTTATTGATGATGAAAAAACCGAAGGCCAGCAGCAGCATGCCCAGAATGGAAAGCGCGTTGGCCAGCGTTTTGCCGTCGGCGGCGTGAGAGTTTCGATAAACCGCGCCAGCCAGCCAGCCGTCGAGCTTGAGCTTGATAGCAGAGAACGAGTCCTTCTTGTAGAGCGTCATCCAGGCCAGCAAACTACCGCATAACAGTTCCCAAAACCGGGTTTGCGGCGAGTAAAACGTCGCGACAGGATGGGCGATGACGCCTGTGATATTCAGGCTGAATGAGACGACGGCAATCAGAACCGTAATGGTCAACAGATTGAAGTTCCGCTCCCAGGCAAACCAAAGCAACAAGGGCCAGACGATGTAAAACTGTTCCTCAATGCCCAAGCTCCAAAGATGCAGCAAGGGTTTAGTCTCGCCGGAGTTGTCGAAATAGCCGGCCTCGCTCCACAACACAATGTTGGAAACGAATCCCGCGCCGGCGGCAATATGCTTGCTCAACTGCTTGTACTCGTCGGCAAACAGCGCGAACCAACCGAAGACGTAACAGGCGACTAACACCAGAATCAGTGCCGGGAAGATCCGCTTAACCCTGCGGGCATAAAACTCGGTGAAGCTGAAAGTACCCTTTTCCAGGTTCTGAAAAATGATGGTGGAGATGAGATAACCTGAAATCACAAAGAAAATGTCTACACCTATAAATCCACCTTGCAAGCTCTTGGGAAAGGCGTGAAAGGCGATAACCGAGAGAACGGCAATGGCTCTCAAGCCGTCAATATCGGGCCGATACTTGGGGTGTGACAGATGTTCTTGCAAAGAGGTCATAGGGTAACGAAATGCTGAGTTGGTTCGGGCTTCCCGTCTTATTTGCCCTGGCTTAGGTGGTCGGGCAGGCTCGAATCCGGAAAGTCGGGCGGTATTCTAAGCCGTAAGTATTCGAGCCTCAAGACGTGCCTAAATGGCAAGCTACGCGGGCTAAATTTTCAGACATCAAAGCCATTGCGGGGTTTAAGATAGCGGAGAAACAAAAAATCGGCGGTTTTTTCGGAACAACGCCGCAAGTTCATATCCAACAAAACGGGTTACCCATCCATGATGCAATTCGACTGGACAACCTTTATCCTGGAAATCCTCAATTTCCTGGTCCTGGTGTGGATACTGCAACGCTTCCTGTATCGCCCGGTGCTGGCAATGCTCGATGCCCGGCAGCGGCGCATCAAAGATGAAACCGAGCAGGCCGCACAGTTGCGCAACCAAGCGGAAGCCCTGCGCCAACAATACGAACAACGGCTAACCGATTGGAATCAACAACAAGAAGCCAGTCGCCGCCAACTAGACGAAGAGTTAACTCAGTTGCGCAATACTGCAACAGAGAATCTGAAACAAACCCTAGCTGATGAAGAAGCTAAATTGCGGGTCCGCAACCAGACGCTGATTGCGGCAAGGGAAGCCGCTTTGATAAGGGAAGCTGCGGGCGCGGCTTATGGACAGGCGGCGGCGATGTTGCAACGGCTGGCTTCGCCGCAATTGACGCAGACTATTGTCGAGGTATTTTTGCAGGATCTGCTTAACATGCCGGATAGCGAACAAACTGCACTGCGCAAAGCGGCGGCGATGCTGATTGCCGCTTCTGCGGTCGAGGTGCTTAGCGCGCACCCGTTGAGCGAAGCCGATCAAGCGCGAGTGACGGAAACCCTGTCGAATGCTGCCGGACAAACCTTGCAACTCACGTTCAAGGAAGACCCGGCTCTGATTGCCGGCCTGCGCGCCATAGTCGGCGAATGCCAATTGCACGCTAATCTGGCCGATGAGCTGGCGTTTTTCCGGCGCCAAGCCAATCATGGTTGAGCCGGTTAAAGCCTACCAATTTGGCCTGCGTCTATCCGAGCGCGGTTGCGTGGCCGGCATCGGTGACGGCATCGCCTGGATACGCGGTTTACCCACTGCCCGGCTTGATGAATTGATCGGTTTCGACGACGGCAGTACCGGTCTGGTGTTTCAGTTGGGCAGGGAAGTGCTGGGGGCGATTCTGTTGTCGCAAAACCGTGGCGTCACCGCCGGCATGGCGGTGCAACACATTGGGCGTAAGCTGGAAATTGGCGTTGGCGATACTTTAATGGGACGGGTGGTTGATCCGCTCGGCAGTCCGCTGGACGGTTTACCGCCGCCGGAATTGCGCCAGTTTCGCTCACTGGAAGCTGCCGCGCCGCCCATCATCGAGCGCGATTTCGTCTCCGAACCTTTATACACCGGCTGTAAGATCGTCGATACGCTGATTCCCATCGGTAAGGGCCAGCGCCAGTTGATCATCGGCGACGACGGCATTGGCAAAAGTGCGCTGGCTCTGGATGCGGTTCTGAATCAACGCGGCCGCAATGTATTGTGCGTGATGGTGTTGATCGGCCAGCCGCGTTCTTCCGTCGCCGGTACCCTAGAAGCGCTACGTCAGGCCGACGCGCTGGCCTATACTGTGGTGGTGGTCGCCGAAGCCAACGCTTTACCGGGTTTTCGCTATCTGGCGCCGTTTGCCGGCTGCGCGATTGCCGAGCACTGGATGCGCATGGGCCGCGACACCTTGGTGGTCTATGACGATTTGACGCGCCACGCTCAGTCCTATCGCGAGCTATCGCTGCTATTGCAACGGCCACCAGGCCGGGAAGCCTATCCGGGCGATATTTTTTATCTGCATTCCCGGCTGCTGGAGCGCTCTACCGTATTGTCGTCGGCCTATGGCGGCGGCAGTATGACTGCTTTGCCGATTATCGAAACCCGCCAGGGCGAGCTGTCGGCGTATATCCCCACCAACTTGATCTCGATCACCGACGGCCAGATATATCTGGAGAGCAAGCTGTTCGCGGCAGGCATGCTGCCGGCCATCGACATCGGCCGATCGGTGTCGCGTATTGGCGGCAAGGCCCAGCATCCGGCAATCAAAACCGCTTCCGCGCATATTCGGTTGGATTATTTGCAGTTTCTGGAGCTGGAGTTGTTCGCCCGCTTCGGCACCCGTTTGGAAGCCGGTGTCGAGGAAAAACTGCAACGCGGCCGTTTGCTGCGGGAAATATTGAAACAGGACCGTTTGCAACCTTTGTCCGAACGCGCGCATCTGGCCTGGTTGCTGGCCTATGGCGAGGGTTTACTGGAAAACCTCAAACCGGAACATGCAGCGGGCGTATTGGCCGGGCTACTGGCAAAATTGCCGGATACGTTGACTTTGGATTCGCCGAAAAAGCAATGGTTGTCAGTGTTGCGGCAACTCTTGGCGGATAAAACATGAGCCAGCGCCGGGAAGTCGAGGCGCGCTTAGCCTTGTTCGACGATTTGTCCGGCATTCTCGGTGCGATGCGCAGTTTTGCCTTGGCCGAGCTGCGGAAAGTGGGCAAGCGCGAAGCCGCGCAACAACAAGTCGTGCAATCGCTGGAAATGGCCTTGGCCGATTTAGCCGACAGCTTGCCGGAGCCGGCTTTAAGCGCGCCCGCGAAAGACATTTGGCTGTTATTCGGTTCCGTGCGCGGCTTTTGCGGCAGCTTTAACGAAGACGTGATCCGCTACTGGCGCCAAAATGCCGATCAGCAAGGTCCGTTAATTCTGCTTGGCGAGCGCCTGCACCCAATGGTTAAGGAGCACGCCGCATTGCAACGGCTGCGCGGTGCCGAAGGTGGTCTGGATGCGCCGGCGGCGATAGATAGTATTCTGGCGGCGGTGGCAGAGCTGCGCGGCGTCGAATTTGGGTTGATAGCTTGTATTCGTGACGAACAAGGGGCGCGCAGCCAACGTCTTTGGCCTTTGGCGAATGTTGCCAGCCACGCCCGGCTAAACCCGCCGCTGACTTTCGCGCCGGCAGCGGAAGTGGCTCAAGGCGTTGCCGAACATTATCTGTTTCATACCTTGCTGGCCTTATTGTTACGCTCGATTCGGGTCGAAAACCACATGCGGCTGATGCAGATGGAAACCGCGTTGCGGCATCTGGAGCGCGGCGGCGAAGAATTACAACGGCAACGCAACCGGCTGCGCCAGGAAGAAATCGTCGAGGAAATCGAGTTGATGGTGGGGCGGCATTAGCAGTCTGCGTTTAGCCATTCAGTGCTTATTCATTCCCGTTGCAGATCTTCCTGTTTGAAGTCTCGCCGCTTATGAATCACACCATGGATATATAAGGTTTCGCCGATTATTTCGTAAAGTATCCGGTATGAATATACGCCGATTTCGCGCACATTTTCCTCGCCAATTTCGGAAACTGTCCTGCCCAGCTTTGGCATGATCGCCAGTACATCCACTTTAGCGAGAATGTCTTGCGTTACGCGGTTTGCGTAGAGTTTGGAATCACGAGCAATAAATTGATGTATCGAGTGGAGGTCTTCGCGTGCGGGTTTTGACCAAACAATCACCATTGTTCGATTTCGCGCTTTAACTCTTCGTGGTGAATGAATTGGTCTTCAGCGATAGCTTTGCGGCTTTTGCGTAACTTGTCGACGACGTACAGCTGATACATGATTTCGTCCATGTCTGCGTTGTCAGGCAAACGGTCAATCGATTCCAGCGCTTCCTGTTTTAGAGTGGGTGCTTGCATGAATAGAGTCCCATTGATGACTGGAGCTACACCATAAAACGCAATCAATGGGACGTCAATACGATATTTGCGCGGCGTTGACGTGATTAACCTGCCAATTGAGCGAGCCTATAGCCCATACTTCCGCCGTTTTCGCCAAAAAGTCGCCCGGCTCATCCCCGCAAATTGCGCGGCCTGCTCCAGATTGTCCGGGTTATTTGCCAAGGCTTCGCGGATCAATTCCGCTTCGTTTTGACTTTTTGGACGCGGGGCAGAGTTTTGTTCAAGCGTTGCTGCCGGTCTAAGCGGCTCACGAAACTCGGGTGGCAAATCGTCTATGCCGAGTTCGCTGCCGCGGCCTACCGCATAGGCGTATTCGACGACATTATTCAGTTCCCGGACATTACCCGGCCAGCGGTAATCCAGCAACAGGCGCATCGCTTCCGGCGCGATGCGGTCGATATGGCGATGGCCTTGGGTGTTATGCCGGTCTATCAGGTGTTGCAGCAACAGGCTGATGTCCTGGCGACGTTCGCGCAGCGGTGGCAGAAAAATCGGCACCACTCGTAAGCGATACATCAAGTCTTCCCGAAACCGCCCGGCCTTAACCTCTTCGCGCAGCGATCTGTGCGTGGCGGCAATAATCCGCACATCCACGCTGACCGCGCTATCGCCGCCCACCGGCGTGAAATTACGCTCCTGTATCACCCGCAGCAACTTGGCTTGCAGCTCCAGCGGCAACTCCGCTATTTCGTCCAAAAATAAAGTACCGCCGTTGGCACGTTGAAACAAGCCGGCATGATTACGCACCGCGCCGGTGAACGCGCCCTTCACATGGCCAAATAGCTCGCTTTCCAACAGGCTGGGAGTCAAGGCCGCGCAGTTGATCGCCAGAAACGGCTGATAGTGTCGTGGGCTTTCCAGGTGCAAGGCATGCGCCACCATTTCCTTGCCGGTGCCGGATTCGCCGCGGATTAACACGGTGGCTTCGGTTTCGGCGACGTTGCGGATGATTTTGATGGCTTCTTTCATGGCCGGGTCGCGCGACAGAATGCCGTGAAAGCTGTCGCTGTCGTCCGGTTTTTGCTCGGGCGCTATGTCGCTTTGCGGTTGCAGAAATTCAATCGCCCCGGCGAAGCCGCCGTTGTTGTCGTAGAAGGCGCGCGCGGTTCGATAACAATTCAGCGTCCGGCCATCCGGGCGATGTATCCGCACCGCTTGCGACTTGACGATGCCGAGTTCGGCCAGATTGCAGGGATCGTTGCCGCTGTCGCAATTCAGTGCGGTTTTGCAAGGCTTGCCTACGGTCTCGGTTGCGTTCAGGCCGAACAATTGTTCGGCGCCTTTGCTCCACAGCAAAATGTCGCTATTGCTGTCTACGATAAAGGCTGCGCCGCTTTCGAATAAATCGGTCAACACTTCTACGACTTGATCGGCGCCGATTTGGCCGAGCCAGCGTTTGAATAGGGGGGAAGAAGATGCCATGCGTTCAAGCTCGTTTTGTTTCAGTGATGTTTCAAGTGTATCAGCATCGTTTCAATATTTCATATTGAAACGCCAGGCGTGGCCGGCGCCAGACCGCTTCATCAAACCTATCGACTTAATTCTTTAAGGTAAGAAAACTAAAATAATCAGTTAAAACAAAGGTATATATCTATTTATCCCATGCTGGATAGCGCTGGATTTGTGGGCCGTGCGGATATAAATACTGCCGGTAAACTGGCACGAGTATTGATATACAGCACTTATATTCTTTTTACTTTGCGCTTAATGAGGCGGGTCATGATTTTCAGACAACTCTTCGAAACAGAAACCTCCACCTACAGTTATTTGTTGGGATGTGAACGCAGCCGTCGCGCCTGCCTGATCGATCCGGTGGCTTCGGAGCTGCCGATTTATATCGATTTGCTGCAAAGCCTGAACTTGAAGCTGATTTACACATTTGAAACCCATGTGCATGCCGACCACATCACCGGCGCCGGTTTGTTGCGGGAAAAACTGGACAGCAAGAGTGTGGTGCATCGGGATGCCGGCGCGCTGTGTGCCGATTTGCTGGTCACCGACGGGGTGTTATTGCAAGTGGGCGATCTGGATATTCAGGTCCGGCATACCCCCGGCCATACGGGTGGTTGCGTCAGTTATGTGATGGCTGATCGGGTGTTTACCGGCGATGCCTTGTTGATCGGCGGTAGCGGGCGCACCGATTTCCAGCAAGGCGATGCCGGCCAGCTGTATGACAGCATCACCGGCAAGTTATTCACATTACCGCCTGATACGCTGGTGTATCCGGGGCATGATTACCAGGGTAATACCGTGTCAACCATCAAACAGGAAATGGCAAAAAACACCCGCTTGGGCCAGGGGCGCACACGTGACGAGTTCATCGGCATCATGAGCGAGTTGAAGCTGGCGTATCCCAAGTTCATTGATCAGGCGCTGCCGGCCAATCAGTCCTGTGGGACGCCGGCCGAATAGGCGGAGTTAGCCGATGATCCTGACGCTAATCTTGGCAATCTGTATCGGCCTGCTGCTGGGCTTGCTGGGCGGCGGTGGCTCGATTTTGACAGTGCCGATGCTGGTTTACGTGCTGCATGTACCGCCCAAGACCGCTATCGTCACCTCATTTGTGGTGGTAGGCGTCTCCAGCCTGATGGCGTTGATCCCACATGCGCGGCGCGGCCATGTCTGCTGGAAAAGCGCGCTGGTATTCGGTTTGGCCGGGATGCTCGGCGCATTCGGCGGTGGCCGTTTGGCCGGGCATTTTTCCGGGGACTGGCTCATGGTGTTTTTTGGAGCGATTACCTTGTTGACGGGTCTGGCGATGATTTTCAAGAAAACGCCAAGCCAGCCGGCTGTTGAGCAGACGTTACCGATGTGTCCTTTACAAACACCGGTATTGCGATTGTTATTCGACGGGGTTTTGGTCGGTGGGCTGACCGGCTTGGTGGGGGTCGGTGGCGGATTTTTGATCGTGCCGGCATTGACCTTGCTGGTGGGGTTGCCGATGCCGGCGGCTATCGGTACGTCTTTACTGGTTATTGTCATGAACGCCAGCGCCGGCTTGAGCGGCTACGCGAATCACGCCCAACTGGATATTCCGTTGATGGCGCTGGTGACGGCGGGTGCGGTAATGGGCAGTTTTCTGGGTGGCTGGTTATCCAACTTCATCAGCGCGACGGCGTTACGCCGCGGGTTTGGTTGGTTCGTGATACTGGTGGCGGTTTATGTATTGTTTAACGCGCTGAGCTGGCAACTATTGGCATCGTTAGAGCTGTGGCAGGATGACGAACGTGCCTGGCGACGAGGCTTGGCAGGATTGGCCGCCTTGTTGGCGCTCGGTTTGATAGGCAACCGCATTCATAGCCATACGCCGCGCAGAGAAGCGTTGCCAATGTCGCCCCGCCATCACCTTTGAATTAGGCTAGACTAATATTGACGGTTGTGCTACGCCGTTGATTCCGCCATCCGGTGCCAACCGCCTGGCGTATAACTATAAAAAATCGTTTGAGGAGGGTATATGTCTTATTCAATCAATACGTCACGTCGGCGCTTTTTTGCACAAAGTGGAGCGGGATTAATGGCGTGGGCTGCGGCGCCCGCATGGCTGAGAGCGATGGAAAACATGGCCGAGATGCCGACGATGCCGCCGCGCAAAGCCTCGGCCAATTTTCACCCGGACGTGGAATTGGACTTGATCTGCAAACCAAACGCGGTGGCTATTTTGCCCGGCCAGCCCACGCGCGTGCAGCAGTATTTTGCGAAATTGGTGAAGGGACCGGCGCAGACTTTAACGGAAATTCCCGGCTCTTATTTGGGGCCGATACTGCGCTTCGAAAAGGGCCAAAAGATCAGAATCAATCTGCATAATCAGCTTAACGAACCGAGTATTACCCACTGGCATGGTTTGCATGTACCTGCGGAAGTGGACGGGCATCCGCTGTACACGATAGACAGCGGCCAAGTGTTTGTGTACGAATTTGAAATGCTCAACCGCGCCAGCATGAATATTTACCATCCGCATCCGCACAACACCACAGCCAAGCAGGTTTATCACGGTTTGGCGGGTGCGATTTTGGTGAACGACGAGGAAGAACGGCGCCTGGAACTGCCCGGCGGCGAATACGAAGTGCCGATCGTGATTCAGGACCGCAAGTTCGACGCGAATAATCAATTGCAATATGTGCATGCCATGCACGACAGAATGATGGGTTTTTACGGCGACCGGATTTTAGTGAACGGTCTGGCCAATTTTCAGCTCGACGTCGCCAGTCGAGCTTATCGTTTCCGCGTCCTCAACGGCTCAACGGCGCGCATCTACAAACTGGCTTGGGACGACAAATCGCCTATCACCGTCATCGGCACCGATGGCGGTTTGTTGGAAGCACCGGTCAATAAACCATACGTGATGCTGGCCCCCGGCGAGCGTTTGGATATTTGGGCGGATTTCAGCGGGCGTAAAGTTGGCTCTCAGTTGGTGTTGCGCAGCCGTTCTTTTTCCGGCGTATTGCCGGGCATGGCCGAACGGATGATGAGCGGTGGTCAAGGCGATCATGGCCGTATGGGTGGCGGCATGGGTATGCATGCCAGCGCCATACCGGTGGGTAGCGACTATCCGATTTTTACGGTGAAAGTCACCCGGCAGCAAAGTGATAGTCCGAAATTACCTAACAGCCTGGCGAAAATTAACCATTACAGCGTAAACGACACAGCCAATCCCGGTAAACCGGTGCCCATCGCTATTTCGGAAGGGCCGATGCGCATGGTTTTAAATGGCCGGCCTTATGCTTATAACGATATTTTGCCGAGCGAGCGCATTCCCGTAAATACCGTGCAATTGCTGGAAATTTTTCATGCGCATGGCGGTGGCGGACACGGCGATAAAGCCGGTGGCGAGCACAGCAGTGCCGAGAAGGCCGATGCCGGTTCCCACAAAATGGGCGGTATGGGCATGATGGGTGGTATGCGGCATGGTGATAACAACCAGGGCGAAGGTGAGCACCGGCGCATGGGTATGATGGGCATGCGCCACGGCGGCGAGAACGCAGAAGCCGGTGGGCATCAGATGGGCGGCATGGGCGGTATGAGCGGTATGAGCGGTATGGGAGGCGGAATGGGTATGATGATGTCCATGGCCCATCCGATTCATTTGCACGGCCAATATTTTCAAATCCTGAGCCGAACTATCGCCAATAACGAAAGCGCAGATTACGCCACGGTTAAAGAGGGTTTTATCGAAGGCGGCTGGAAAGACACGGTGTTGGTGATGCCGGGCGAGCGGGTCAAAATCATCAAGCCCTTCCAGGATTTCAAAGGTTTATTCATGTACCACTGCCATAACCTGGAACATGAAGATATGGGCATGATGCGCGATTTCCTGGTGGTCTAACCGGAAAGCGCCAATTGTCAGGGAGCGGGATATGACGATGATCAACAGGCATTTAACAGTCGAAGGCATGCACTGCCCTGGTTGCGAAGACACCATTCGCCTAGCGCTGGCCGATTTGCCGGGTGTGATAACGCTGGATGTCAGCTACGCGCGAGCGACGGTGGATGTGCAATTCGACGACCAGCTTGCCGACGAAGCGGTGATAGACCAAGCCATTCGTGCCAAGGGTTACGCTGTGGCACTGACGCCGCGGCCTGCCGGCGGTAAGCTGAAAGGCCTGTTGATTTTTCTGTTGTTATTGTTAGCGGTCGGCGGCGTGACGTTCTGGGGCAAGAGTTTGATGCCCGGCGTGATGCAACAAATATCACCGCACATGGACCAAGCGGTGTTGTTGGGCATCGGTTTTCTCACCGGTTTTCATTGCATCGGTATGTGCGGTGGTTTTGTGGTGGGTTACACCGATCCCCGTCAAGCCAAATCTCGCCAGCTGCTGGCGCATTTACGTTACGCAGTCGGCAAAACCTTGTCCTACAGCGCACTCGGCGCCGGATTTGGCTTGTTGGGCGCCGCCATTGCGATTACCCCGCCGATGCGCGGCGGACTGGCTTTAGCTGCCAGCCTGTTTTTGTTGCTGTACGGTCTGAAGATGCTCAACGTCTTTGCCGTCTTGCGCCGCTTTACCTTGCGCATGCCCAAGGCCGTCAATCGCCAGCTTGCAGATGAAATGCGCAAACCGCGCAGTGCTTTGCGTACCGGCTTGTTGACCGGTTTTTTGCTGGGTTGTGGACCGTTACAAGCCATGTATGTGATGGCTGCAGGCAGCGGCGACCCGCTACAGGGCGCGTCGATGCTGTTCTGGTTTGGTCTCGGTACGTTAGCGCCCTTGCTCGGATTTGGGTTCTTCGCCAGCCTGTTGTCGCCGATTTTCATGCGCCAGTTGGTAAAGGTTTCCGCAATATTGGTGATCGCGATGGGCGTGATGATGGCGCAACGCGGCTTGAAAATCGTCCAGGCAGGCCAGATGCCCGCAGCGATGCCTGCGCATACTCAGCCCGTTCAGTGAGGTAAAATTTTGGATATTCAGCGTTTCAGACAATTGAACGAGCAGGCCAAATTGCTGGCGGACGAAATAGGCAATTTGCTGATCGAAATATTTCATTATTTGGCCTTGTTTGTCATTGGTGCCAGTATTGTCTGGTCGGCGGTGGTGGCTTACGGCGGCATGATGCTGCAAGGCCACGCCACCATTGGTGACATTTTGCTGTTGTTTATCTATTTAGAGCTGGGTGCGATGGTCGGCATCTATTTCAAAACCAACCTAATGCCGGTGCGTTGTCTGATTTACATTGCCATCACCGCGTTGGCTAGGTTGTTGATCGCGGATATTCAAGCCCATCATCAGGCCGATATGGGCATTTTGTTGGTGTCCGGCGGCATTTTATTGTTGGCCTTGTCGACCGTGATTATTCGCAAGCCAAGTGACGATACCTGAACCGGCAGTTACAGATAAAGGAAGATTAAAATGAACAAATCATTACTGATTGCGGCGTTGGTGCTAACGGCTCCTATTGTCCAGGCTATTCCACCTGTCGATCCATCGCGCTTAGACGCAGTGCAAGAGCGCGGCAGCCATGTCATGCCGTTTGCGCTGGAAAAAACCCTGCATATTTTCAATAAGACTGATACTGGTGGTATTCAACAAGTGATCGCTAAGGATGCTGCTGACAGCCAACAAATTGGCTTAGTGCGCAGTCATCTGTCGCAACTGGCTACACATTTTGCGGCTGGCGATTTTTCAGGGCCGCGGCGCATTCATGGGGATGACATGCCGGGGCTAAACGCCTTGGCGTCGGCAGCCGGGAAAGTCAGTTTTGCCTATCGGGAATTGCCGAACGGTGCCGAGATCGAGTATCGGAGTGAAGATAAGCAGCTGATTGAGGCAGTGCACAGCTACTTCGATGCCCAACTCAGCGACCACGCTCGCCATGCTGTGCCCGGTGGACATGCTATGCATCATGGTGGTCATCAGCCATAGTTACTTTTCGGCGGCTCCGGCTTGGGGATGTGATTTTTCCAACCACTCTCGATTAGGATGCCAGTGGCTGATCCAGGCGGGCAAATCTGCAGCAGGCATCGGCCGCGCAATGCCGTAGCCCTGAGCGTTGTCGCAGCCCAGTTTCAGCAATAGCAAGCCATGTTCATCGGTTTCGACGCCTTCGGCTATTACTTGCCGATGAAAGGCGGCGGTGAGATTGATAATGCCGGCGACGATGGCTAGATCTTCCGGGTCGCCGAGAATGTCGCGAATAAAGGATTGGTCGATTTTTAAGGTGTCGGCAGGTAAGGCTTTCAGGTAAGTTAGCGACGAATAGCCGGTACCGAAATCGTCCAATGCAAAGCCGACGCCCAGTTTTTGGCATTCCTTCATCACGGCGGTGACGCGGCCAATATCCTCCAGTGCGGCTGTTTCCAGTATCTCCAGTTCCAGGCAGTGGGGGCGCAGTTGCGGGTGCGCAGCGAAGCCGGTTTTCAAGGTGTCGACGAAATCCTGGTGCAGTAAGTGGCGCGGGGCGATATTGATGCTGATGGCAATGTTCAAGCCCATGTCTTGCCACGTTTGCAGGTGGTCCAGGGCGCGGGCCAATACCCAATTGCCCAGGGCGATGACCAGTTCGGTGCCTTCTATGTCGGGTAAAAACGCCGCAGGCGACAATAAGCCGCGCTCGGGATGCCGCCAGCGAATCAAAGCCTCCGCACCCAGCACTTTACCCAGGCGCATATTGACCTTGGGTTGGAAATACAATTCGAACTGGTTGTTGAGCAGCGCGGCTTCGATTTGCGTTAAGGTCTCGCCGCGGACCAGCGCTATTCTGTCCAGTTCCTGATCAAACAGGTGGTAGCGATTTTTGCCGCGCTGTTTGGCGACATACATGGCTTGGTCGGCATGCCGCAGCAGCGTGTCCGCGCTTGCCAGGTCATCAGGGTATAGGGTAAGGCCCACGCTGGCCGATACGCAGACCTGGTTATCATCTATGCTCAACGGTTCCGCGACTTTGCAGAGCATGCGCTCCAATACCGCCTCGCATTCGCGGGTGTCGTTAAAATCCAGCAAGAGCAGCACAAATTCGTCGCCGCCGATGCGGGCGACGGTATCGCCGGCTCTGAGGCAGTCGCGGATGCGTAGGGAAATTTCTATCAGTAACTGATCCCCCGCTTCGTGGCCGAATTGGTCGTTGACCGGCTTAAAACCGTCGAGATCCAGATAGCATACCGCCATATGGTTGCCGGCGCGGTGTGTGTGGGCCAGCGCTTGGGCGAGGCGGTCTGCCAGTAATACGCGGTTGGGGATGCCGGTCAGCGGATCAAAATGGGCGATGCGTTCCAGATCGTATTCATGGTTCTTCAGCGGGGTAATGTCGGCCGACAAACCGATGTAATGATGAATTTTGCCGTCGTCGTCCCGCACTACCGAAATCGAGGTCAGCGCAGCAAAAACCTCGCCTTTTTTATTGCGGTTCCAGAGTTCGCCACTCCAATGATCGTGTGCGTTCAGTGCTTGCCATATGGCTTTGTAAAATTCCGCGGATTGCCGGCCGGATTTGAGAATACTGGGATTTTTACCCAGCACTTCCTCGCGCGCGTAGCCGGTAATTCGACTAAAAGCCGCGTTGACATCAATGATGCGGTTCTCGCTGTCGGTAATAACGACGCTGTCGTGAGTGTGGGCAAATACACTGGCCGCCAGGCGTTGCCCAGCCTCGCGGCGTTGCAGTTCTTGACGAAATTGTTCGCGTTGCAACAGATTGCGAATCCGCAAGCGGGCGATTTCGATGCTGATGGGTTTGGTCAAATAGTCCGCGGCGCCCAGAGAAAAGCCCAAGGCCTCGGCTTGAATTTCGTTCAAAGCGGTCACGAACACAATCGGAATGTCTTTTAACAGCGGACTGGCCTTGATCCGCCGACAGGTTTCGTAGCCGTCCATATCCGGCATCATGATGTCGAGCAGAATCAGATCAGGCGGCTCATCCTGCGCCAGTTCCAAGCCTTTAGCGCCGGAGGTGGCGATTTGAATTTGGTAATCGTCCTGCAAAGCCAAACCCAACAAGGCCAGGTTGGCGGGGGTGTCGTCGATGGCGAGAATTTTCAATTGTTTGCTGTTCATTCGGTTTGTACTCCATTCCAACCCAAGGCTGAATAAAGCTGCCGCAACAGCTGGCGTGCCTGGTCGAATTTCATTTCGTTAACCGACTGAGCTATTTCGGAAAACCGTGGTTCTAGCGCACTAGCGCGCAGTAAATTTTGCAATGCTTTAACGTGATTAATGGCATGGAACATGTTTTTGGCCAATAAGTTATCGAGTTCGTCCATTAGCGGCCGTAATTCTTGGTTGTGGTGCAGCAAGGCGATGTCTTCCGCACTGATTGCCGGGTCGGCTGCCGCAAAGAAGGGTTGCTCCGGATGGGCTGGCGCATCTTGATAATGTTCGGCATTGACTGCTGCGGAATACAGCTCCGCGCACGGGACGGGTAAGCGTTGTTGTGCGGAATTGTGGTTATGCAGTTGATAGTCAACCAGGTCGCAGCGAATTCTGAACCAGAACCGGGCGCCCCTGCCCGGACTACTCTCCACGCCGGCTTCGCCCTGCATCAGCCCGGCAAAGCGTTGGACGATGGATAAGCCCAGACCGGTGCCGGCGTAACGCCGCGTCGAACTGGCGTCGATTTGGGTAAAGGGTTTGAAAAGTAGGCTCTGTTGGTCGGCGGCAATGCCGATGCCTTGATCGGACACGGAAAATTCCAGTTGTGCTTGCGAGTCTTGCCGCCGCAACTCGGTTACCTGGATTTGGATTACGCCATGATGGGTAAATTTGATGGCATTGCTGACCAGATTTGACAGCATTTGCCTGACTCTGATTTGATCCAGTAGATAGCATTGCTCGCTTGGGCCGAGCCAGACGGTTTCGATTTGCAGGTTTTTCTGATGTGCGCTTTCCCCAAACAGCGACTGGACTTCGGTGATGATTTGCCGAGGCTGCGCGGCAGAGTAAACCAGCTCCAGCCGATTGGCTTCGATTTTAGACAAATCCAACACATCGTTTAACAGGGTTAATAGAGTCTGTCCGGATGCGAGGATAGTGCGGGCGCATTCTTGATGCTTGCTTGGGTCGCAGTCAGGTAGACTCAGCAGTTGCGCCATTCCCAAGATACCGTTCAACGGGGTGCGGATTTCGTGCGACATGGTGGCCAGGAAATTACTTTTGGCCTGGTTCGCGCTTTCCGCGATGCGGGTTTTGATTTCATTGCTCAATATCAGCGCCATGTGCGAGAAAAACGGCGATAGATAATCGCGCATTTGCGCGGAGCCCAACATGTCGGTCATTTTGATGGCGCCGATTAATTCTTTGCCCACCTGCAAGGGCATGACCCAGGTGCAGGCAATGGCCGGCGTCATGCCGCGCAGTAGCGTGTGCTCAGAATCCGAGGTTTGTTCGACAAAGCGGCGCTGCTGAAAAACTTCGTTGATTAAGGGATCGTCGATATGATCAATAATTTGGCGTTCGCCGGCTAAATTGGCGTAATGGATTGCCCCTGCGTCCAGATAATAAATTTCGACATTGCTGCCGCCCAAACTGCCGCACAAAGCAGTCATTAAGCTCTCTAACAACCCTTCGACGCCGGCGATGGGGTTTAACAACTCCAGCATGTGCAGAATCAAATATAGATTCGCTTTTTCTTCCGAAAGCTTGCGGACGCGGGTTTCCAATTGCTTGATTTGGTCCTGCAACTCTTGATGGGAGGGCGCTTGGGTCATTGTTCCGCAGCAAGCCGGCGTTGGATGGCATCGGCCAAAACGGTTTCCAAATGCTCCAGGCTGACATCCATCCATGCCAGCGGCAAATCCACGAAGCGCGCGGCGGTTTCGGCGGCGGCGCTGAAATCGCCGTTACAGGGGGTACGCAGCGCCAGAATATATTTATGACTACTGTGAAATATCTCCCTGATCACCGTCATGTTTGCGCCGAAGCAGGCGGTGATCATGGGTTCCCAGGTCAAGGCCCAGTCTTCCAGTAAAAAATACGCGCCTTTTTCCAGTTCCTGCATGAATAACTCGTAGCCGAGCAGCATGACGATACAGTTTTGGCCGTGGGTGCGGCAAGTGTGGTGGCCCTCCAGATATTTCTCCATCAACGGGTGGCAGCCGCCGTAAAACACCACGGTTTTTTCGCCGAGTTTCTCGCGTTCTTCCAGCGCCTGATTCAGCTCGGTCGACAAACGATTCAGGTAATTGTGCAAGGCCGAATCCAGATAATGGGTATGCACGTTCCAGTGATTTTTCGCGATTAGTCCGTCCACTTCCTTACGCAAAATGCCGCAGCCCACCATGGTCAGCGGAGTTTGATTTTCCGGATGTATCGCGAAGGTTTTCATGGCAGTCTCCCGTATTCGAATGCTGCATCGACCATAGTCCGAATATTGGCCTCGGGCACAGCCATTGGCATGACGCCGTTACCGAACAAAAAATGGCCGCCGGTTTTGCCGATTTCGATAATACGCTGCACTTCGGCGCGGGTTTGCTCGGTGCTCCAGTGAATCATTTTAATATCGTCGATCACCCCGCAGGTCAGGCCGCGATTACCGATCAGGCGTTTGGCTTCGGCTAAGTCGGCAAGTGGGCTGATGTAGTGAGTTTTGATGTGAAGTTCATCGAAAACCAAATCGATCACATCGTTAAAACCCGCCATGCCGCAGTAATAAACGATGTCCTCATTTCCGCCCGGCAGCAAGTCCCGGCGCATCCAGGGCATCACCTTTTGCTCAATTTGCTTGCGGCTGACGAAGTAGGGCGAGCCAAACGGCGTGGAGTAAATCAACACATTGGCGCCCAAGGCCCGTAAGGCGGCGATTTCCTGCCGGCAGAAATCCGAGCATTTGCGCAGCAGTTCGTCGCGGACATCAAACGGGCCGAGCAGGAATAACTCCATCCATTTATCCATACCCATCAAGATGGCCGGCAAGGTGGTCGAGGCCGTGACGTAGGCGCAAATCGGATGCGTGGTGCCGACTTCGCAGCACAAAATCTTTAGACAGTCGGCAACCGATTGCCAGGCCGGATGCTGTGTAATGTCGGTGGGAATGTCGAGTTTGGCAATGTCGTCCAGGTTTTTGATGACGAAGTCCGCGACATTTGGAACGCCGTCGTCGGCAAACAGGATTTCCCGGCAACCCAGCAACTCCGCTTCCTTGCCAACATAATGCAGGCTCCAGATGTTGTCGTAGCCGTAGCGCCGCAACAGGCGTAATTGGCCGTCGGCCACATATTCGCCCCTGCTGAAGTATTGCTTGGCGGGCATGCCCAATTCTCGGGCGCCGTGATCGGACATATTGCAAAAAACCGGAATGCGCGGCGCGGGGTTGCCGGTCGCCGCCGCGGTGAGGATTTCCATAGGTGTCATGGCTTGACCTCGCGAATCAGATCGACGATGACTTTGGCGGCGGTGACGCCATCCGGCGCCCAGGCATCCGCACCGACCTTGGTGTACAACTCCGGATCGAAACGGTAGGGAGCGCCGCCTACCGCCAGTTTGATTTGTTGTTCCAGACCACGTTCTTGTAACAAACTGCGCACACCCAGGCTGCCTTTTTCGCTGGTGGCGGTGTGGACCATCATCGCGGAAACCGCGATGACTTGGGCGTTCTCGGCTACCGCGGTATCGACGAATTTTTCGGCAGTGACGTTGGTGCCCAGGTCGACCACATCCACCATCAGCGATTTCAAGCAGCCGCTAACGATCCGTTTGCCCAAGGAATGCAAGTCGCCGTAGGCGGCACCGATGACGACCCGGCCTATCATTTCCGGCGGTTTACTGAATTTTTCCAGCATTTTTTCGGTGACGTCGGCCGCAATTTGCGCGGTCATGAAATGCTGGGCCAGATTGGCATCCGGATCTTTTTCGATTAAGGTCATCATCAACTCGATGGCCGGGATAACTAATTTGAAGACGATATCCTCGGGGCTGAATCCGTCGTTTAAGGCGTGATTGACGACCTCCAGGGCGGCCGGCTTATCGGTTTCGAATACCGCCTGGTTATAGGATTGAATATAAGCGTCGAGCATTATTCGAATTCCTCGATGGACATGGGCTGCAAGCGTAAATTGTCGATAAAGCGGTTTTCATATTCGAAAACCCCGCCAAGATTGACCACGCGCGCCCGTTGCACAATATTGTTTAACAGACTTGGCCCGGCCGGATTCAACAGCAGTTGTTCGCAGCCGGCCAGACTGGCATTGGCCAGCAGGCTGACCCGTTCGGGGGGTATAGGAGGCAGTAAGCCAACCCGAAACCCGCTGTTTAGGTCCAAATGTTGACCAAAACTTCCGCAAATCCACAGACGATTCAAATCGCTTATTGCCAAGCCTGCGTACGACATCAATTGTGACATGGCAGCGGCTGTCGATGCCTTGGCACGCTGGAAAATATCGATGTCGCTCGCAAAAATGGCACTTTTGGGAATGTCGGCTTGCAATAAAAAGCCTTGTTCGGACTGCGGTTCGGCGAAGCGTCCGGACGGTTTTAGATGCTTTTGGTCCAGTAGCAAGGCAATGGCATCAATGAAGCCGCTGGCGCAGTAGCCGCGCGCCTGGACATCTCCTATCGTCCGTAAGCCGCTTGCCGACACTTTGCAAATCGCACCGGCTTCTGCGGTTAAACCGTTGCGCATACCTACACCTTCGAAAGCGGGGCCGCCCGGCACGGAACTGACCCACAGGTTGCTGCCGTCCCACACGGCGATTTCGGTATTAGTGCCGAAGTCGGCCAACAGCATCGGTTGCGATTGTTCAGTAATCCCGGTTGCGAGCAGGTCGGCCAGTAAATCTGAGCCGATAAAACCAGCCAGCGGTTGGGCGATGTCGATGTCGGCATGCGGTGTGCGCCATATCTGCCGCCAGGCATCGGCATCGGCGGGCAGACATTCGATAGGGCTTTGCCAGTTCTCGGGCTGGTAGAGGCAGTCGCCGCTATTGCCGCAAATCAGCGTCAACATCGCGGTATTGCCCACTATTAATACTTTGCCCAGTTCCGCCAGTATCGGCGTTATTTCGCCCATATCGCGGCTGAGAATATCGCGTATGCCGTCGATGATGGCCGCGCGCGCTTCCCGGCCTATGCGCCGGCAATCTTGATCGTCCAGGCGCTCGGCATCCAGCCGGGTCAGAATGTCCGCGCCATGCGCGACTTGTGGATTGATGCTGTAGCGGGTGCCGATGCGTCGGCCGGATTGCCGATTCCACAATGACAGGCGGATGTGTGTCGTCCCCAGATCGACCGCCACGCCGTAGACATACTCGGAAACGGTAGGATTAGCGTGGGCTTGATAAAGCGGGGTGGGGTCCAGACTTTTCCAGGCGGAATGCGGCGCCGGATTGTCCAGATAAAGCGTGCAGTCGCTGCGTGCCCGCAACTGGCAGGCTAAACGTATGCCGCCAGCCAAATCTTCAGGAAGCAGCTTTTGCCGTTCCGCCAGCGTCGGTGGGTTAAATTCGCCGTCGACGGTTTGAATCAGACACGCGCCACAGGTGCCCAAACCGCCGCAGGCAGCGCGTACGCGCAAATCGGTGGTGTCGAGGACTTGGCGTACCGACAGATCGGATTTGAGCAGTATGCGTAACGTCTGATCGTTACTGCCGACCGTTGCCAGCATATCGCCAGCTGGGTGTGCCGGCAGTCCGGTATCGGGAGGGATGATGGTCATAGGCGATGGAAACCTGTAGGAGTAGTAGCAATTGCGCTTTCGCTTTCGCTTTCGTTGAGGCCTGGCATGATGGGGTTTGATCTATTCGGCATGGGCAAAACAGCCAGTGGTTTTCCCCTTTTATTTTAGTGTGTATTGGTGGTTTCGCTGATCCAATCTTGTGGCGTAAGCGATTTGTCTTTATCAGATCGGCTTTTACGGCATAAACTCCGTGATATGCGGTTATAAGCAGTGCCAAAAGGCACTTTAGGCTATCGGCACACTGTTCATGCTGGAATGTCATCAACAATCGGGTAAACTTTGCCGATGCGCCAAAAAGCGGGTTCGTGACCGGAATCGGCTTGCCTGAGACGCTTGCAGTCAATCCAGATCATGGTTCACCCAAGCCAACGGAATTTAGATGGAATCCGATAAACAATCGACAGAGCGCCAAGCCACCATTTTGTTAGTCGATGACGAGTCTATCAACCTGTCGGTTTTCGGGCAGTTTCTCGCCCCGTATTACCAGATTTTGGTAGCGACCAACGGGCAGCGTGCGTTGCAATTGGCGGGTGGTGCGCCAAAGCCGGATTTGATTTTGTTGGATGTGATGATGCCCGATATGGATGGGTATGAAGTCATCGGCCAGCTAAAAGCTGATCCCAAAACCGGCGATATTCCCGTGATATTCGTGACCGCCTTGACTTCTGATCTGGAGGAAGAGCGGGGTTTGTCACTGGGTGCGGTGGATTATCTTTACAAGCCGTGTCATTTGTCGATTCTATTGGCCAGAATCAAAACCCAGCTGGAACTGAAGCATGCCCGGGATTGGCTAAAAAACCAAAATACCTATCTGGAAGCCGAAGTGCAACGCCGGCATCAGGAGAATCAGTCTGTACATTTGCAACTATTGCAATCGGAAAAATTGGCGGCGATAGGGCAACTGGCGGCCGGCATTGCCCACGAAATCAATAATCCGATTGGTTTCGTCAATTCCAATTTGAATACGCTTAACGGCTATTTGCGCGACGTTTTTTGCGTGATGGATGCTTACAACGCCGCTTTAGCCGAAAAAAACTTTTCGGAGGAGGCGCTGCAAAATTTGCGCACGCTGAAACAAACCAAGCAGCTTGACTATTTGCGCGGCGATATTCCGGAATTGATTGCTGAGTCCATGGAAGGTTTGTCGCGGGTGCGTGACATTATTCAGGATTTGAAGGATTTTGCGCATGCCGATAAAAACGATTGGGAACTGGCCGATTTGCATAAAGGATTGGATTCCACGCTGAATATTATCAACAACGAGCTGAAGTACCATTGCACCGTGCACAAGCAATACGGCGAGATGCCCGAGATTTATTGCCTGCCTTCGCAATTGAATCAGGTGTTTATGAATTTACTGATTAACGCCGCGCACGCTATCGACACCAAAGGCGATATTCATATCAGTACCGGTTGCACGGAGCCGAATGTCTGGGTGGAAATCCGCGATAACGGCAAAGGTATTGCCCCGGAGAACCTGCCGCGTTTGTTTGAGCCGTTCTTCACCACCAAGCCGGTCGGCAAGGGCACCGGGCTAGGGTTGTCGGTTTCGCAGAATATCGTCCGTAAGCATGGCGGTAAAATCGAAGTAAGCAGCCAGCTTGGGCAGGGTAGCCGGTTTCGAGTCTGGCTGCCGATTCGGCCGCCGGAATCGGCGTCTGCCGAATAGTCCGGTGCGTCTGGCGGTTTTTGAATACTAAACTTGCAGAAGGGGCTTTACCTGCCAGACTATGTCATCAATAGACCACTGTTAGTGCAAAATCATGAACCAGGCAGATATTAAAATACTCATCGTCGACGACGAGCCGAACGTGCTGAAAGCGCTGACGCGGTTGCTGAAACAGTACGAACCCGTTACCGCAACCAGCGGCGAGGAAGCGCTGTTGTTAGCTGAGGAACATAGCTTTGATTTGGTGATTTCCGATTACCGAATGCCGGGTATTAACGGTATCGATTTTTTGATTTTATTCAAGCGCATGCAGCCGGATGCTGTGCGCATTGTTTTGACCGGCTTTGCCGATCTGGAAGGCGCCCAGCACGCCATCAATGAGGCGGAAGTATTTCGCTTTATCAACAAGCCCTGGAGCAATCTGGAAATTGTCAATGTGGTCGAGAACGGTCTGGCGCACAAACGGATGTTGTTGGAAAACCGGGCCTTGGCCGATCAGGTGCGGGCGCAGCAAATACTCCTGAATGAAAAAGAAGCGATTATTAAAGCGCTGGAAGCCGAGGAGCCGGGTATCACCCAAGTGAATTGGGCGCAGGACGGCTCGATTATTCTCGACGACGAAGATTTTAAATAGACAGTTATAGGTAATTCTTTCCGCGATACCGTTACCCCTGCGAAACCAGGGGGGTCTAGGTATTAAAGGTTCTCGCTCTATGCCGGAGCTGTGTTGTTCAGAGCACATTTACAGCTGTTCGGTACGTTCGTCATTACTAAAGGCATTGAAAAATTGCTTCGCGGTTCTGCCGTTTTTGGCGGCATTCTGATGGGCAAAATCCAGCGCCGATTTGTGTAAAGCCTCGCGGTTGCCGCGATAATCGACGAAATAGCTGTCGACAATATCCAGGTATGTCTGAGTATGCTGCGGGTAAAACGCCAGCCGCAAACCGAAGCGGTCGGACAGTGAGATTTTTTCCTCGATGGTGTCGGAATAATGCACCTCGTTGTCAGTCAGCAGCGTATCCAGATTGTCGCGCATATGTTCCGGCAGCAAATGGCGGCGATTGGACGTGGCGTAAAACAGCACATTCTCCGGCGGCATTTCAATAGAGCCTTCCAGCACGCTTTTCAGCGGCTTGTATAGTGCGTCGCCGTTTTCGAAAGACAGGTCGTCGCAATAAATAATGAAGCGCTGATTGTGTTCGCGGATGTCGTCGACGATTTCCGGCAGATACAGTAAATCTTGTTTATCCACTTCGATGACTCGTAAACCTTCGTGCAAATATTCGTTCAACAATGCTTTCACCAGCGAGGATTTGCCAGTGCCGCGCGCCCCCCACAACAAGGCGTTATTCGCCGGCAATCCCGCCAGGAAACGCAGGGTGTTGTCTATCATTTGCTGTTTTTGCGGCTCTATGCCCAGCAGTTGATCCAGCCGGATCGGATCGATTTGCCGAACAGGACGCAGAAACGCCTGGCGCTGACGCCAAATTGCCGCATAGGTGTGGTTCCAATCTATCATCTGTGATCCTTGGCTGGGGCCGGTCAAAGTGCCGGTTTGTGTAAAGAAATGAATATTGTATAAATTTTAGACAATTTAACACCACTCTAAGCACAGCAACAACTTAGCGCGGCTTTTAACGGGTTGCCAACAGACTTATCCACAGATTTTGTGGGCAAGTTATAGCGGTTGTGGAAATGTGACTACCCACTGTAGCCAGTATGCGCCGCTTGCTTGGGTAACCAAGGACTGCTTAGACTTTATTTTAAGTCGCGGCTTTGGCGGCCGAGGCGCGTTTCTGCGCGATGATCGACTTATAATCGATTGTTATTATTTAAACGATAGCTATTGGCTATTTACGGGGTGGCTATGAATCTGCGGGATTTACATTATTTAATCGCCGTTGCCGACTTGCGCAGTTTTGTGCAGGCTGCCGACCGTTGTTGCATCAGCCAGCCGACTTTGAGTACCCAGATTAAAAAGTTGGAAGATGAATTGGGTATCCAGATTTTCGAGCGCACCAATAAAAAAGTGCTGCCTACCGAGCTAGGCGAGCAGATCGTGGCGTCGGCAAGGCGCATCTTGAAGGAGCAAGACAATATCAAGGAACTGGCTGCGACGGCCCAAGACCCGTTGGCCGGCAATTTGCGCTTCGGTGCTTTTCCCACCCTGGCTACCTATTTATTTCCGCCATTGGTCCCCCTAATCAAGAGAGATTTACCGCGCATCCGGCTGATTCTGGTGGAGGAAAAAACCGAACAATTGTTACAACAGCTCCGCAGCGGGCAGATGGATTGTGCTTTGCTGGCCCTGCCGATTTACGAGGATTTCCTGGAAAGTCAGGCCTTGTTCGACGATGAGTTTTTGCTGGCCGTGGCGGACGGTCATCCGTTGGCGGCCAAGCCGCAAGTCGAGTCAGACGATCTAAACGGCGAACATTTGCTGTTGCTTGACGAAGGCCATTGCCTGCGTGGGCATGCCTTGCAAATCTGCCAAACAATCGGCGCCGACGAAGAACAGGATCTTCGCGCCACCAGCCTGGAAACCTTGCGGCAAATGGTTCGCGCCGGTACCGGCATCACCTTCATGCCACGTATCGCGGTGCGCGACGAACCGGGGCTACGTTATCTGCCATTCGCTGAGCCGGCACCTAGCCGGACCATAGGCATGGTTTGGCGCAAAACCAGTGCCAGAGGGGAGCTGATTCGGTGCTTGAGCGGCTTGGTGCAGGATGCCGCTAAGGACATTTAGGTATACACCGCTGGCGTGGCAACTATTTTATTGGCAGTTCGTGAACTGACGGCCAAATGATATTTTCCACGAAAACCTTTGATGTTCTTTTGCTCTGTATGGCAGCCTGTCGGCTGCGGGTGTTCGCTAGAAGTTAATTTGTATTTAGCCGACAAAAAGGCGGGCCTTGTCTCGTATGTCCGTTTAAAAGCTGAGATAGGTACTTACTGTGGGATACTGGAGTAATCCCCGCCGGGAAATTACAAATCGTCTAATATTTGCAAGGTCCTTAAGCCTTATTGCGCCTGGTAACAGCCCGATGCTTGGAATATTTGAAGGCGGAGATACGAGGCTCGACAAAAATTGCGACTATTTTCACTAATGCCTTGGGCCTTGTGGCCAAGCAAGCACGTTGCACGTGCCGGGCTTTTACCTTGGGAGTACCCCTCATGAACAAAAAACAGTTATTACCTGTTGCTATCGCATTGTTGACGTCGCAGCCGATTCTCGCCAGCGTGTCCAGTTCGTTCGATGTCGACAGCGAGAACTGGCAAATCGTCAGTTTTGCCGATTTCAGCCAGAACAATTATTCGATCATCGGCCAATACCAACCCAGTCATGTATCAGGTGGTGGCAATCCCGGCAATTATCTCGCCGCCTCCGACCCTGACGCCGGCGATTTTACCTTCTCCGCTCCCTCGGCTTTCCTGGGCTCGCAGCTCGGCGCTACCGGGCTGTCCTACGATTTGACGTATCGCGATGGTGCTGTCAATTGGCAAACCACCGACGTCATGTTGGTTGGCAACGGCCAACGCCTACTCTGGAAACGCGACCCGAATATCGTGCCGGATAGTAGCTGGACTCATATCAGTCTGACTTTGGCGCCCTCCTCGGAATGGCGGTTGGGCAGCACAGGCGGGGTGTTCGCCAGTCAAAGTGATTTTCAAAATGTCCTATCCAATTTGAGTGGGTTGTACATTCACGGCGAATTTACCAACGGTATCATCGAAACCGCCGGCCTGGATAATGTGGTTTTGCAAACGGTGCCGTTGCCGGGAGCGTTTTGGTTGTTTGGGGTGGGGGTTGCGGGATTTTGGTCATGCAATCGCAATGGGATATTGCGCTAAGTTGTTAAGTGCTTGTGTCGCTGGCGCGACGGTTTGTTTTGGAGTCGGGTCTCGGCCCGACAGCCGAGGTACTTTCTTTTGCTCCGCCAAAAGAAAGTACCCAAAGAAAAGGCGGCCCGGATGCCGCTTGTTCCCTGCGCTCCGAAGCTTTTGAACGGGGTTGCCGAAAGGGGCTTCCTGCCCCTTCGGCAACGTGCGGCATCCATGCCGCACCCCTTCGGGCTAATCCGTTCAAAAGCTCCGGTGCTCGGCGCGGCAAACGGGAGAAAACCCCGCCGAGAAATTTGAAACCGTTTAATATTTGCGAAGTTTTTGTAGGGCGCATTAGTGATAGCGTAATGCGCCGAATGTTTGAAGGGCAGCATACGGCGCAATTCGGCTGCGCCGATTGACGCCCTACGATTGCGAGTTACGGTCTTAAGTTGTTAAGTGCTTGTGTCGCTAGCGCGACGGCTTGTTTTAATGTCGGTTCTCGGCCCGATAGCCGAGATACTTTCTTTTGCTCCGCCAAAAGAAAGTATCCAAAGAAAAGGCGGCCCGGATGCCGCTTGTTCCCTGTGCTCCTCGCTTTTGAACGGGGTCGCCGAAAGGGGCTTCCTGCCCCTTCGGCAACGTGCGGCATCCATGCCGCCCCCCTACGGGCTGTTCCGTTCAAAAGCTCCGGTGCTCGGCGCTGCATACGGGAAAACCCCGCCGCGAAATTTGAAACCGTTTAATATTTGCGAAGTTTTTGTAGGGCGCATTAGTGTTAGCGTAATGCGCCGAATGTTTGAAGGGCAGCATACGGCGCAATTCGGCTGCGCCGATTGACGCCCTACGATTGCGAGTTACGGTCTTGCATTCTTGCGCTGGAGCGTGGGAACCATGGAAATGCGCTTCACGGCATTCAGCACGTGGGTTCTATCATGTACACTCCGAAGTCACGAATGCTTGATCGAACCGCCTTGCGGCTAAATCTTCCGGCCTTATCCAGAACTGCAGCGCCCCGTCGCCGAAGTTGGTAAACAGGGCCGGGTCGGATTGCACTTCGAGCAGCAACACCTTGTCTCTATGTTGGTATGCCGCGTGTTGAACGCAATAACCGTATCCAAGGCAGCGATGAAAACCGTAGCGTTTGTCGTAAGCGGGTAATCGCAATAGGGACTCGAAAGTCTCCTTCGGGATAAGTGCTGATACGGCGGCGGAATGGCTTAGGCACATGATGGTGGCGTCGCAAAATGCCGAATGACAGGCGCTCTGTAAACTACTGGCGAAAAAGTAAGTAAAGCAAAGGTCTTTGTTCCCTGCATCCTCTCTGGGAAGATCAAAACCGGTATCGAAAACCGGGAAAGATTTCTCCTCAAGCGCTTCGGCCAATCGCTTCTCGCTTCTCGCGCAGCCGTGGTTGATCCATCCCGCCAGCCAGTCGACAAACCGTTCTTTTTCATCAGCGGAGGGTTCGGCGAAGGGATTCTCCACATACGCTTCAAATAAAGAACTCGCCTCCTGATAAAACCGCTCCAATTCCAGAGCGTAACGAAATCTGTCCCATAATTCAGGGTGACCGTCTTTGATAGAGGCCGATAATGCCTGAAGCTCTTCCGCGTCGCTAATGAAACCGGGATTATTTTTTGATCCGGCGAACCCCCATGTGTATTTGTTGCCGTAATGCCCGTCCGGCTTCAAAATTCCTAAGAGTTCGGAAACATTCCACATTTTTAGCTTGTTGAATTCGTAGCAAGCCGCACGCAGCGCGCTCTGCACGGTACGGGAGATGTGGAGGCGAGTCCACGGAAACCCCAGGCCGTAGCTCGAATAAGATTTCTCTTTGTATTCATGAAAATACGCCGGAACGGTTTTGGGGAACAACGTGTAGAAGTGGGAATCGTCGCAAACTTTCGGCCCCAGGATGGCATCCCGTTTGACGCTCAAATAATCGTCCACGATTTTGTGGACGACCGAGTAAATGGGCTCCCACAACGCTGGCTGTTTGGGACTCCGCTCGGCGGAAGGAAATAAGGATAGACAATATTCGTACGAGCTGACAAAGGCCGCTATCTTATGCGGTTTCAAATCGGCTTTCGGCCAAATCCTGGGTTGTAACTCCCTGTCTTCAAGCGAATGGCGTCGAAAGCTTAACCCGTCCAAAGCGCTCATCCAATTGCCGGTTTTGGGATAGTCGTCGGGAACAGAGTTGATTATGGGTTTGCCATCGTCCGCCACGTGGATGACATAACATTTCCGTATGTCGTCGGCTTCGCAGAAGTTTTCCATATCCTGATCGATGAAGAAGCAAAGCATGCCGGTGTCCGGCAGATAGCCGGGCAGCAAATCGTTGATTTCCCGGCAATCGAGTTGGCCGACAAAAAAGGCGCGCAGGCCCTTATTGTCGTAAGGCCAATCCGAATGCGAGCCAAGGCCGGGAATTCCGCCAAGGTAGGTGTTGGACGGATGCTCGAAATCGCGCGGAAGCCTTCTCTCCAGCCATATGCCTGGCCTTCTTTCGGAGAAGAAGCGGATGGCCGGCTCGATCACCTCCTTCTCGTTGCTGAGTTGTTTTACTATCGAGGCTACGCTGGCTTGCGACTCAAGAATGGAGACAATATCAGCATCGTTTTCGTGATTATTGTGTTCCGTTTTGTGTGCCTTATGCGTTAAGAGTCGAGTTGCCAACTGCAAGAGATTTTTGAACATGTGGTTATGATTGGAGGGCCGTAGGAGTATTGAACGGAAGTGAAGCGCATCGCATCGTTCGCGATTGATGCGCCTCCTTGCGTCGGCTCATCCTACATTATAGAGTGGTATTTTTCATATTGGCGTTTTGCCGAATTACGGGTTGGTTTTTCTCTCGTTATTCCGCCCTGAGCGTCGGAGCTTTTGGCGAGACAAATCGGCAGGATTGCCGATTTGCATGCGTAGCACCCGAAGGGCGAGATACATGGATGTATCGAGTGATTAGCCGAATAGGGGGGCGGCAGGGATGCCGCTCGTTTTCTCGGAGGGGCTGGGAGCCTCTTCCGAAAACCCTTGGCAAAAGCAAGACGCGCAGGATAAAGGCGGAATGTCGGGTGGCCTTTTCTTTGGGTAATTTCTTTTGGCGACGCAAAAGAAAGTACTGCGGCTGTCGGTTCGCGAACCGACATTCAACCACCGCGTCAGGGACGCAACAAAATCTCAATCCAATGCCGCCAAAGCCGCTTCCGGTGCTCTGTCCAATACTTTCAGCAACGCCTTGGCCGCTCCGGTGGGTGAGCGTTTGCCTTGTTCCCAGTTACGAATCGTCTCAAGCGATACGTCAATGCGTTTGGAGAATTCGGCTTGGCTCAAACCCAGTCGATTGCGGACTCTACGGGCGAAGCGCGCGGAATCCAGCATCGCATTGGTTTCGTCCTGGGCAATTTGTTGGGCTATATCGGCTTCCGTGGTGGTATCGATACGAGCCGGATCGACGCGGCCAACTTCTGAATCCGGTTCGATTGTCATGCGTACTATTTTCATAGAATTTGATCTCTCGTTGATTGGCTTTGCGGGCCGAGATAATCCGAAGGGACCCTGGGCGTGGGGTGTAGACCACGACAAATAGGCGCTGGTGAATCATTCCCATCAGTTGATACCTGTCTTCGCCGTAAACGCGGCGGTTATCGGCTCGAACCAGTCGATTGGGGTCAAAAAACGCCTTGGCCGCATAGGCAAAATCGAATCCGCGTTCCCGAAAACAGGTTTCGCTTTTGGTGTCGTCCCATTCAAAGTGCATGGGATCAGTGTAGTTCATTGGCCTAGTGAGAGCAAGGTCGATGTGTTTTAGGTAGAAACTCTAAAATTGGCTTGCTGGTTTATGATTTTGCGAAGGGTTTGTACCGTTATTTCGCACTGAGCATCGAAGCTTGTGGCCTCGCAAAAGAAAGTATGTTGGCTGTCGGGCCCAGCCCCGACTTCTAAAGAACCCCGTTGCGATAGCGACACAAAATCACTTTTCGTATAAACAAAAACTTGCTCTAACCAGTTTTTGTTTATACGTTAATGCCTCATGATCATCGAGTTCGACCCTGCAAAAAGCGCCAGAAATATCCTCGAACGTGGCTTAAGCTCCGAGCGAGTGGCCGATTTCGATTGGTCTAGCGCGATTGCAACGGAAGATGTTCGTAAAGATTATCCAGAGCGACGTTTTGTTGCGTTTGGTTATCTGGATGAGCGGCTGCATGTCCTATGTTTCACTCCCGTGACTGGTGGAATCCGCGTCATTAGTTTCCGAAAAGCAAATTCAAGAGAGATCCGCAAATATGACAGAACCATTACCGTTAACTGATGCTGACGGCGAAGTCCGCGAATTGACCGAAACCGATTTTAAACAAATGCGCCCCGCCGGCGAGGTGTTTGCCGAGTTATTTGGGACGGAGCAGGCGGTTGAAATGCTTAGGCCTAAAGGTGGCCGGCCACGTAAGGATTCACCGAAAGTATTTACCGGGATTAGGTTGGATGCAGAGGTGCTGGAGGCGTTTCGTGCTACCGGCAAAGGCTGGCAGACTAGGATGAACGATGCCTTGAAAGAATGGCTGAAGGATCATTCGCCAGCATAATTTGCAGGCCGGAAATACTTTCGCTTATCCGGCCTCCGCGAGTTTGTTGATTAAATCCTAAATTCCGCCGACCGAGCATGCGCAGTAAGACTCTCGCCCCGCGCCAACACTGAAGCAATCTTGCCCAAGTTCTGCGCGCCAACCGCTGAGCAATTGATCAAACTGCTGCGCTTTTGGAAATCGTAAACCCCTAAAGGCGACGAATACCGGGCCGTGCTGGAAGTCGGTAGGACATGGTTCGGTCCGGCGCAATAATCGCCCAGCGCTTCGGCTGTGAAACGGCCCATGAAGATGGCGCCGGCATTATGAATTTGCTCGCACAATGCTTCCGGTTCCGCTACGGACAATTCCAAATGTTCCGGGGCGATGCGATTGGCGACTTGCGCGGCTTCAGATAAGTTGCCTACTTTGATAAACGCGCCACGTCCGCTTAGTGAGGCGCGGATGATGTCCGCGCGTTCCATTTCCGGCAGCAATTTGTTGATGCTGGCTTCCACTTGCTGCAGAAAACCGGCGTCGTTGCTGATTAAAATGGCTTGGGCGTTTTCGTCGTGTTCGGCTTGCGAGAACATATCCATCGCGATCCAGTCCGGGTTGGTCTGGCCGTCGCAGATGATCAAAATTTCGGAAGGTCCGGCAATCATGTCGATACCGACTTGGCCGAATACCAGTTTCTTGGCCGTAGCGACATAGATATTGCCGGGGCCGACGATTTTATCCACCGCCGGAATCGATTCGGTGCCGTAAGCCAATGCAGCTACGGCTTGGGCGCCGCCAATGGTGAATACCCGGTCCACGCCGGCTACATGCGCCGCCGCTAATACCAAGGCATTGGTTTCGCCGCGCGGGGTGGGGACGACCATGATCAATTCGCCGACGCCGGCGACTTTCGCCGGAATCGCGTTCATCAATACCGAAGACGGATAAGCGGCTTTACCGCCCGGCACATACAGGCCGGCTTTATCCAATGCGGTGACTTTTTGGCCCAGTACGGTGCCGTCTAGCTCGGTGTATTGCCAGGATTGCAGCTTCTGATGCTCGGCATATGCACGGACGCGGTCGGCGGCGGTTTGCAAAGCAATGGCTTGGGTGCTGGGTAAAGTATCCCAGGCCTGTTGTAATGCAGCTCGGTCCAGTTCCAGTTCGGAGGCGGCTTTAAACGCGGTGCCGTCGAAGCGGTTGGTGTATTCCAGCAAGGCTTTGTCGCCGCGCTTTTTTACGTCGGCGATGATGTCCAATACCCGTTTGTGTATCTCTAAATCATCGCTGGCATCCCAGGCCAAACGGGCTTGCAGTTGTTTGTCAAAGTCGATTGCCGCGCTATCTAGGCGCAGCATCTTGATCGCAGTCATGATTACACCCTCTGGGCCAACGTGGTTTCGAACTGATCGATGAGTGCTTGAATGGCTTGGTGTTTCATTTTCATCGCCGCTTTATTCACCACCAGTCGAGAGGTGATGTTGGCGATTAGTTCCCGTGGCTCCAGGCCGTTAGCTTTTAGCGTATTGCCGGTATCGACCAAATCGACGATGCAATCGGCCAAACCTACTAGCGGCGCCAGTTCCATCGAACCGTAGAGCTTGATGATTTCGGCTTGAATGCCCAAATTGGCGTAATAGCTCTGAGCGGTTTTCACGTATTTGGTGGCGACCCGCAAGCGGCCTTTCACTTCCGGGGCATTAACCGGGCCGGCGGTCATCAAGCGGCAACCGGCGATGCCTAAATCCAGCGGCTCGTAAAGACTCTCCGCACCGTGTTCCATCAGCACGTCCTTGCCGGCGATGCCCAAGTCCGCCGCGCCGTACTCCACAAAGGTCGGCACGTCGGTGGCGCGGATGATCACCAACTGCACGTCGGGGCGGGTGGTTTGCAGAATCAGTTTCCGGCTCTTGTCCGGATCGTCAATCGGCGTGATGCCGGCTTGTTCCAGAAACGGCAGGGCTTCTTCGTAAATACGGCCTTTGGATACGGCAATGGTCAACATGATTTTGCGAGTGATTTAGTTAGGAACGCGGCGAATGGTAGCGCCCAGTTGTGACAATTTTTCTTCGATATGATCGTAGCCACGGTCGATATGGTAAATCCGATCTACCAAAGTTTCGCCTTCCGCAACCAGTCCAGCCAATACCAAGCTGGCGGATGCCCGCAGGTCGGTAGCCATGACCGGCGCGGCTTTTAGTTGGCCGCTGCCGGTACAAATGGCGGTGTTGGATTCCAGCTTGATTTGCGCGCCCATGCGTTGCAATTCCTGTACGTGCATGAAGCGGTTTTCGAATACGGTTTCGGTGATTAAGCCCACGCCTTCAGCGACGGAATTCAGCGCGGTAAATTGTGCCTGCATATCGGTCGGGAAGGCCGGATACGGAGCCGTACGTACGGTGACGGCTTTTGGGCGCTTGCCGTGCATGTTCAGTTCGATCCAGTTTTCGCCGCAGGTGATGTCGGCCCCGGCTTCTTTTAATTTAACCAATACCGCGTCTAGGGTATTGGGGTCGGTGTTTTTCAGTTTGACGTGGCCGCGGCTAATTGCGCCTGCTACCAGATAGGTGCCGGTTTCGATGCGGTCGGGCAGGATGTCGTAATGCAAGCCTTCTACACCCAGTCTTTCCACGCCTTCCACGGTCAGAATATCGGTGCCAACGCCGGTGATTTTGGCACCCATTTTATTTAGAAAATGCGCCAGGTCGGTGACTTCCGGTTCTTTCGCGGCGTTTTCGATGATGGTCACGCCTTCGGCCAGTGTGGCGGCCATTAGAATGTTTTCTGTGCCGGTGACGGTGACTTTATCCAGCACCAGATGGCAGCCTTGCAAGCGTTTGACCTTGGCGTGTATATAGCCGGCTTCGACGGTAATGTCGGCGCCCATTTTGAGCAGCGAGTCGATGTGAATATCCACCGGTCGTGTGCCGATGGCGCAACCGCCGGGCAACGAGACATAGGCTTCGCCGAAACGCGCCAGCAAGGGGCCCAATACCAGAATCGAGGCGCGCATGGTTTTCACCAGTTCATAAGGCGCTTCGTATTTGTGAATGGTGCTGGTATCGACTTCGATGTTCATTTTCTCGTCAACGGTCAGGCCCACGCCCATTTGGCCGAGCAATTCCATAGTGGTGGTAATGTCGTGCAAATGCGGAATGTTGCCGACGCTGACCGGCACATCAGACAACAGCGTGGCGGCCAGAATGGGCAGGGCGGCGTTTTTGGCACCGGAGATTCTCAGTTCGCCGTGTAGCGGTTGGCCGCCGGTAATCAGTAATTTATCCATGGATTTTTATTGGTTTGTAAATTGGAATGCAGCTTAATGCGTGTGGGTTGCAAAATATTCGGTTTCGTCCAAGCCGCTGAGTTTGGCCAATGCCAGCAGCTGAGCCGGAATGTTCTTGAAGGACAGCTTGACCCGGCCCATCCGGCTGAGCCTGATCCATTCGATCATCAAGGCCAGGCCAGCGCTATCGGTGGTCTGGACTTTGGCTAGATCGATGCACATGCTGTCCATGCCTTTCAGAAACTTAAAGGATTGCAAGGTTTGTTTGTCGATGCTGGCAAAAGTCAGGCTGCCTTCCACGGTAAAGTGGCCGGGAGACTGTTCGGTTAATGTCAGCTTGGACATTATTTGCCTTCCGCTTTGTTCAACATGAATTTGCCTATCATTTCTTCCAGCACGATGGCGGAGCTGGTGATGTCGATGGTACTTTTATCCTTTAAATATTCGTCCGACGAGCCGGGGTCCAGGCTGACGTACTGTTCACCCAGCAGGCCGGCGGTATAAATACTGACGCCGGAATCGCTCGGTAGATTGTTGTATTGCGATTCGATGCGCATTTCTACGACCGATTCGTGGCTGTCCTTGTCCAGCCTGATTGCGGATACCCGGCCGATGCGCACGCCGGCGACCGACACCGGGGATTTGACTTTTAGACCGCCGCTATTCTGAAAATGGGCGATGACCGTGTAGCTGTCGTCGCTGCTGTAGCTGCCTAGATTACTGACTTGCAGCGCCATATAAAACAAGGCGGCGATGCCGCTGGCGACAAAAAAACCGACCAGAGTATCCTGGGTTTTGGAATGCTGCATGTTAAATGTCTCCAAACATGAGTGCGGTTAAAATGAAATCGAGTGCCAGCACCGAGAAGGCCGAATTGACCACGGTGCGGGTGGTGGCGCGGCTGACGCCTTCTGAAGTGGGGATCGCATCGTAGCCTTCGAACAAGGCAATCCAGGACACTACGAAGCCGAACACCACGCTCTTGATTACGCCATTAACAATATCTTCTTGAAAATCGATACTGGCCTGCATCTGCGCCCAAAACGCGCCGTCATCAACGCCGAGCATGCCCACGCCGACCAGGTGGCCGCCCATGATGCCAATGGCGCTAAACAAGGCGGCAAGCAAGGGCATGGACAGAAAGCCTGCCAAAAAACGTGGCGAAATGATGCGTTTGATCGGGTCAACGGCCATCATTTCCATGCCTGACAATTGTTCGGTGGCCTTCATCAAGCCGATTTCGGCGGTCAATGCCGAGCCTGCCCGGCCGGCAAACAATAGTGCCGACACTACAGGGCCTAATTCGCGTACCAATGAGGCAGCCACCATCACGCCCAGCGATTCCTCAGCGCCGAAGTCGGACAGAATATTAAAGCCTTGTAAACCTAACACCATGCCGACGAACAGGCCGGAGATGGTGATGATTAGAAATGACAAAACGCCTACCGAATACACCTGTTTGATCAGCAGGTTGGGGCGTGGCAGCACGTCGCTGATGCCGGTCAGCGTGTGGCTCAGAAAAAACGAAGCGCGGCCGAGCTTGGCAAAGCTGCTGCGCGTGGCTTTTCCCAGATTTTGCAGAAATTGAAACATGGTTGAATACAAGGTGGTTATTTGCTCGCCAGCAGATCGTCTAGGTAATCAGGCGCCGAATAGTGAAAGTGTACAGGGCCGTCGGCATCACCGTGCATAAACTGTTGCACCCACTCCGAATCGGATTGTTGTAATTCTTGCGGGGTGCCTTGGCCGATGATTTTGCCTCCCGACAAGACATAGATGTAATCGGCGATGGCGGCAGTTTCTTGTACGTCGTGCGAAACGATGATGCTGGTCAGGCCTAGAGTGGTGTTCAGCGCCTTGATCAAGTGTACCAGTGCGCCCTTGGAAATGGGGTCTTGGCCGGTAAACGGTTCGTCGTACATGATCATTAGCGGATCGAGGGCGATGGCACGTGCTAAAGCTACCCGTCGAGCCATGCCGCCGGACAACTCGTTGGGCATCAAATGGCGGGCACCGCGCAAACCGACGGCGTGCAGTTTCATCAATACCAAGGTGCGAATCATCGATTCCGGCAAGTGGGTATGTTCGCGCATCGGAAACGCCACATTGTCATAGACGCTCATATCCGTGAGCAGCGCGCCGCTTTGAAACAACATGCCCATGCGTTTGCGCAATTCGTAGAGTTCCCGAGGTTTCAGGCGGTGAACATTTTGCCCGTCCACGTGGATTTGGCCGCGATCCGGGGCCAACTGGCCGCCGATCAATTTCAAAAGCGTGGTTTTGCCGGTGCCGCTGGGGCCCATGATGGCCGTGACTTTGCCGCGCTGAATCTCCAGGCTGACAGCGTCGAAAATTTTCCTGGGGCCTCTGGAAAAGCTCAAGTTGCTAATCGAAACGATATTGTCTTCAGGACTTGCGCTATTGGCCATTTACCGGAATCAAAAGAGTTTTTGGATTGGGAACAGGCTATTTTCTATGACTGGCTGAGAATAAGTCAATGACTTGGGGTGAAAAGTCGGTTAATAACATGCAATAATGGTTCCTTTTTGTTTGGGTGCGTGGAGTTAATTTCCGTGGGTTGTGATCAAGACATTCAGGCGTTGGCGTTGGCGGTGATTCAGACCGAAATGCAGGCGGTTGCCGGCTTGGCTGCACGCATCGATGAGCAATTTGTTAGTGCCTGCCGGTTGCTGCTGGCTTGTAAAGGCCGGGTGGTGGTTACCGGTATGGGCAAATCCGGGCATATAGCCGGTAAAATTGCCGCCACGCTGGCCAGCACCGGCACCCCGGCTTTCTTTGTGCACCCCGGAGAAGCCAGTCACGGCGATCTGGGCATGATTACCCGCCAGGATGTGGTGCTGGCCTTGTCCAATTCCGGCGAAACCGAAGAAATCCTGACGATATTGCCTATTATTAAGCGACTCGGCGTGCCGCTGATTGCGTTGACGGGTAATCCCGAATCGGCCTTGGCCAGGTTTGCTAGTGTGCACATCAATGTAGCTGTCGAGCATGAGGCTTGCCCGTTGGGTTTGGCGCCGACTGCCAGCACTACGGCGGCATTGGTCATGGGCGATGCGTTAGCCGTGTCGCTATTGGAAACCAAGGGTTTTACCCGCGACGATTTTGCTTTGTCGCATCCAGGCGGTAGCTTGGGTAAGCGCTTGTTGTTGCAGGTTAACGACATCATGCACCGCGGCAGTGAAGTGCCGGTGGTGACGGATAGTGTTTTAGTGAGCGATGCCTTGCTGGAAATGACCGGCAAGAAGCTGGGCATGACCGCAGTGGTCGATGGCGAAGGCAGGGTCGCCGGGATATTTACCGACGGTGATTTGCGGCGCATGTTGGAAAAAAATCTGGATGTGCATGCGACACGCATCGCCGAAGTCATGACGGGTCCTTGTAAAGTGATCGATGTGAATATGTTGGCGGCGGAAGCCATGCAAATCATGGAAAGTAAAAAAATCAATGCCCTGCTGGTCGTCGACAGCCAACAAAAATTGTTGGGCGCCTTGAATATGCACGACTTGCTGCGGGCCGGCATAGTCTGAGAGTGACGAGTGATGTTCGATTTAACCCCCCAATTACTGAGTGCTGTTAAGCGGCTAAAGCTGTTGATTCTGGATGTGGATGGCGTGCTGACCGACGGTCGTTTGTTTTTCGACGATAACGGCAAAGAATACAAATGTTTTCACGCGCGCGACGGGCATGGCATTAAATTGTTGCGTCAGACCGGAGTGGAAGTAGCGGTAATTTCCGGCCGCAAATCCAATTCGGTCGCGCTACGCATGCAGAGTCTTGGAGTCGAGCTTGTCTACCAAGGTCACGAGAACAAGCGCGCGGCATTCGCGGAAATTTTGCAGCGTCTGGTCCTAACGCCGGAACAAGTGGCGTATATCGGCGACGACATTCTGGATTTGCCGGTGATGCGTCAAGTTGGATTTGCCGTTGCGGTGCAAGATGCCAATTTCGTGCTAAAGAATTATGCTCATTGGCAAACACAGACAGCTGGCGGTTTGGGCGCGGTGCGAGAAGTATGCGATTTAATCATGCAAGTCCAAGGTAACTTTGACAGCGTGCTGCAAACCTATTTATGACCGTACTGAAAAATCTACAGATTTTTATTTATGTCGGCTTGGCAGCATTGTTGTCATGGTGGCTGGTTCAACTGAATGAACAGCGTGACGCCGAAATGAAAATTGTCGAAAATAGCCCGGATTTTTTTAGCTTGGGTTATTTCAAAAAGGAAATGAATATCGACGGTGTGCCGAAAAGCGAATTAGCCGCGGAAAAAATGCAGCACTTTAAAGCCGACGGCAGTACGCATCTGGAAAAGCCGGTAATGACTTTGTATAACCCCAACCAGATGCCTTGGCTAATCAAGGCCGACAGCGGCGTGATGGCTGCGGACGGCGATAATTTGCAGCTTAACGGTAGTGCTTATATCAATCGGGAGGCCTCGAAAACCAATTCGGCGCTGACCATCAATACATCGGATCTGCGAGTAAAACTCGCCAGCCATTATGCGGAGACACAGGCGTGGACGGAGATCATCAGCCCACCCAACAAAACGGCGGGAGTAGGAATGGAAGCGACTTTTGTTAGTCCGATTCACCTGAAATTGTTGTCCAAAGTGAAAGGTCGCTATGAAATTAAGTAAAATGGTCGGTGTAGGCCTGTTATTCTCGGCGCGGATGGCGTTTGGTCTGGAGTCGGATTCCGAACAACCCATCTACATCGACTCGGATAATGCGGTTTACGACGAAAAGGCGCAGATCAGCACCTATACCGGCAATGTGGTTGCTACGCAGGGAACGATCAGAATCGATGGCGACAAATTGGTGGTTTATCTGAAAGATGGCGCGATTATCAAATTGATTGCTACAGGTAAACCGTCGCGATTCAAACAGTTGCCGGCGGTGGGCAAGGAAGAAATGCACGGGGAGGGCTTGATCAACGAATTTTACCCCGACCAGAATTTGCTGAAATTTATGAAAAATGCTTCGGTTTGGCAGGGTGACGCCAAACAATCCAGTGAGTATATCGAGTACGATACCAAAAACTCCTTGCTGAAGGCGGGTGAAGCGCAATCCGACGGCAAGCGCGTACACTCAGTGATTAAACCCAAGCCTAAGCAGGCGCAATAATGGCGCGATTGGTTGCGGAACAGCTGTTTAAACGCTACAACAATCGAAATGTGGTCGATGGGGTCAGCCTGAGGGTGGACACCGGGGAAGTCGTAGGTTTGTTGGGTCCGAACGGAGCCGGGAAAACCACCAGCTTTTACATGATGGTGGGCTTGGTCAAAGCCGATAGCGGCGAGATTTTTTTTGACGAGCAGCGCATCACGCATCATCCGATGCACCGGCGCGCGCGCTTGGGAATCGGTTATCTGGCGCAAGAGGCTTCGGTCTTTCGTAAATTGAGTGTAGCCGACAATTTACGCGCGGTATTGCAGATTCGGGCCGATTTGACCGATGGGCAAATCGAGTTGTTGATCGATGAGTTATTGACAGAGTTTAATATCAACCACTTACGTAATCAGGTGGCGCTTGGTTTGTCAGGTGGGGAGCGGCGCAGGGTGGAAATCGCCAGGGCGTTGGCTAGTGAGCCGCAATTTATTCTGCTCGACGAACCGTTTGCCGGTGTCGATCCTATTTCGGTGCTGGAGTTGCAAAAAATCATTGCGCACTTGAAGCATCGCGGTATCGGGATTTTGATTACCGAGCACAAAGTGCGGGAGACTTTGGAGATTTGCGATCGCGCTTATATTTTGAACAATGGGAAGGTTATCGCCGAAGGCCAGTCGCGCCAGTTGGTGGATAACGAAGAGGTGCGTAGAGTGTATCTGGGCGAGAAATTTAGTTTATGAAATTCGAATAGTCATGAAGCAATCTCTACAACTCCGTATCGGTCAGAGTCTGACCATGACGCCGCAATTGCAACAGGCTATTAAGCTGTTGCAGATGTCGACTTTGGACTTACAACAGGAAATTCAGCAAGCCTTGGAATCCAACATGATGTTGGAGATCGACGAAGAGGAACTGCCTAATCTGGAGTTTCGCGATAAAAAACTCGAAAACACCGATCAGCAAACCAGCGAAGGCTCGCAAACCGATATGCCGGACGAATTACCGGTCGATGTCAGTTGGGACGATGTCTACGAAAGCTCTTTGCCCAGCGGTGGCGATGAGGGCGATAGTCCGGAATTCGAGGCCTTTCGCGGCAAATCCGAGTCTTTACGCGATCATCTGGTTTGGCAGCTGGAGCTGATTCCGATTTCTGACCGCGATTATGCGATAGCTACCGCTATCATCGACGCGATTAACGATGACGGTTATGTGACCAGCGAATTGGCGGATATTTTTCAGGGACTCCAGGATCAACTGGAAGGCTTGGAAATGGATGAAGTCCTGGCCGTGTTGCATAGGGTGCAAAACTTTGATCCCGTCGGTGTGGCGGCGTTGGATTTGGCTGACTGCCTGGGTTTGCAACTGCAACAGTTACCGGCTACGACGCCTTATCGGTCGGAGGCTTTGGAGTTTGTGCACAGGCATTTGGATTTGTTGGCCAGTTGCGATCAAGCGCGCTTGATGAAGCGGATAGGGATGACCGAGGATGTATTAAAGGGGGTGCTGGCGTTAATCAGAACCCTGGATCCCAAGCCTGGCGCTCGCTTGCAGGATTCTGATGTCGAATACGTGGTGCCTGATGTGTTCGTCGCCAAAGTCAACGGACAGTGGCTGGTTAATCTGAACCCGGAGATAGCGCCCAAATTGCGCGTCAATCCTTTTTATTCCGGGATGATCAAACGCGCCGACAATAGTCATGACAATGTCAGCATGAAAAACCATCTGCAGGAAGCGCGCTGGTTTATCAAAAGCTTGCATAGCCGCAACGACACTTTGTTGAGAGTGGCGAGAAGCATCGTCGAAAAACAAGGCGATTTTTTCGAGCACGGTGCGATTGCGATGAAGCCGATGGTGTTGCGCGATATTGCCGAGGAATTGGAGTTGCACGAATCGACGATCTCTCGGGTCACCACGCAAAAATACATGCACACCCCGCACGGTGTGATCGAATTTAAATATTTTTTCTCCAGCCATGTCAGTACCGATGGCGGGGGAGAGTGTTCGGCGACCGCAATTCGGGCGCTGATAAAAGAGTTGGTCGGCAGTGAAAACCCGGCCAAGCCATTGAGCGATAGTAAAATATCGGACTTATTGAATGAGAAGGGCATTAACGTCGCGCGCCGCACCATTGCCAAATATCGGGAAGCGATGTCCATTCCTTCAACCAGCCAGCGGAAAAGGCATATTTGATCAATCTGGAAGAATAATTTTTAAAAACAGGAGTATTCCATGCAAGTCAGTATCACAGGTCATCACGTAGAAGTCACCGAAGCATTAAAAGCCTACGTGGATGAAAAAATCAGCAAAATCAAACGTCATTTCGACAATGTCGTTGATGTTCACGTCATTTTGACCGTTGAGAAATTGGAGCAAAAAGCCGAAGCGGCGGTACAAATCAGCGGTGCCAAACTGTATGCCGAAGACGTACAAGAAGATATGTACGCGGCTATCGACAACATGGTCGACAAACTCGACAGACAAATCGTCAAACATAAAGAAAAAAATCAGAACCATCGTTAATTATGGGCTTGCGCGGTACAGGGTGAACGCGATTTTCGCTCTGTATCGTTTTGCATATGAAACTAGTCATCGTCAGCGGCTTATCGGGATCGGGTAAAAGTATCGCGTTGGATACTTTGGAAGATTGCGGCTATTACTGTATCGACAATCTTCCCGTGACCTTGCTTGAGGATTTTGTCGATCATGTGATGCTGAAAGACCCGGCGACTTATAGTAAAACCGCTATCGGTATCGATGCCAGAAACCGTAACCAGAAGTTAGCCGATTTCCCGGATAGCCTGACTTTTATTCGCAGCAAAGGTATTGATTGCGAACTGGTTTTCATGGAAGCGGATGAGAACATCATTCTGAAGCGCTACAGTGAAACGCGCCGCCGCCATCCGTTGACCACCGAAAGTAGGCCACTGCGCGAGGCTTTGGAAATCGAACGGGAAATGCTGCGACCCCTGGCAGCTCGAGCCGATATACTTATAGATACCAGTTTCACTCACTATCATCAGTTACGGGATTTGCTGAAAAACCGTTTGGGCGAAAAAGGTAAAAGTTCTTTGTCGATTTTGTTTCAGTCTTTCGGTTTTAAATACGGTATCCCGTTGGATGCCGACTTCGTGTTCGATGCCCGCAGTTTGCCCAATCCCTATTGGGCGCCGGAACTGCGAGGATTGACCGGTAAACACGCCGAGGTCATCGATTTTTTGCAGAATGAAGTGATCGTCAAAGAGTTTCTGCATGATATAGGTTATTTCATCGGTCGCTGGGCGCCGCGCTTCGAATCGGATAATCGCAGTTATTTAACCATAGCGATCGGTTGTACCGGCGGGCAACATCGTTCGGTTTATCTGGTCGAGGCATTGAGTAAGCACTTTCAAACTATTACTCCTAACGTTATCGTCAGGCATCGGGAATTGCGTTAACGCAATTCCCTAGCCCAATTTCTTGGTTTTTACCCATGACATCAGCAGCAAAGCTTGAAAATACCGAGCATCTTTTAGATCGCGCCATCGAAGTGCTGACAAAAGACTCTCTGATCGAGATTAGGAACCTAGTGCGTTCCTTATACCCGGCGGAAGCGGCGCATATTCTCGAGTCATTGGAGCCGGAACTGCGAGCCAAGCTGTGGACGTTGATTCCGCCCAGCGTGATCGGCGAAATTCTGGTCGAGATAAATGTCGAAGTGGGTAGCAGCTTGCTGAAAATTACCGACAGGAAAGATTTGATTGCCGCGACTGAATCCATGGGCCATGACGGTATGGTCGATCTGCTGCATGTATTGCCTGAGCCTTTGCTGTCGCAAGTGATGGAATCTATCGGTGTACATAACCGCAATCGCATCGAAAAGGCGCTTAGCTATGACGAGCATACCGCCGGCGGCTTGATGTCTGACGATGTGTTAACCATTCGCGCCGATGTAACGCTGGACGTGGTAACGCGATATTTACGCTTGCGCGGTAATATGCCGACTGCAACAGACAGTCTAATCGTGGTGGATCGCAAAGAGCAGTTTCAGGGCTTGTTGCCGATTAATCAATTGTTGACCCACGACCCGCATACCAAAGTTGAGTCGATTATGGATACCCGTAGCTCAGGTATTCCCTACGGTATGCCTAGCCGGGATGTGGCTGGTTTGTTCGAGCGCCGAAAATTGTTGTCCGCGCCCGTGTTAGCCAATGACGGTAAGGTTTTGGGGCGCGTCACTATCGACGATGTCGTGGGTTTGATTCGGGAAGAAGCCAATCACTCCTTAATGAGCATGGCCGGCTTGAGCGAAGAGCAGGATATGTTTGCGCCGGTATTTAGTAGTGCCAAGCGTCGTGCGCTTTGGTTGGGCGTGAATTTGCTTACCGCATTCTTGGCGGCTTCAGTCATCGATTTGTTTGAGGCTACTATTCAACAGATCGTCGCATTGGCGGTATTGATGCCGATTGTAGCGTCTATGGGGGGTATAGCCGGCAGTCAGACTTTGACACTGGTTGTCAGGGGCTTGGCCTTGCGACAAGTCACCACCGGTAACGCCGTGAGTTTATTGTTTAAAGAGGTCTCGGTCGGCCTGCTAAACGGCTTGGTTTGGGCTGCTGTGGTGGCGGTAGTGGCTGGGCTGTGGTTCCACAATCCGCATATCGGTATGTTGCTCGGCGTGGCGATGATGATCAATTTAGTGTGCGCGGCTTTGTCCGGCGTGGCGATTCCGGTGTTGTTGGATAAGATCGGTGTAGACCCTGCGCTGGCTGGCGGTGTGTTGCTGACCACAGTTACCGATGTGGTTGGATTCATGGCCTTTTTGGGCTTAGCAACCTTGTTTTTACTGTAAGGAACTGTGCTTTTTGTCACGGAAAATGATAGTATTTCGGGCATTCAGTAGCGGATTTTCCAAACTCGATGTCAACCGGCGCACCTACTTCGCAAAAAATAGCTTTGGAGTTTAAAAGCACGTCACTGACCGTGCCGGTGTTGCTGCTAGCCAGTAACGACATCTCTCTGATCGATCAGCAGCTCAAGGAAAAAGTGGTTCAAGCTCCCGAGTTTTTTAAAAACTCGCCCTTGCTGATCGATCTGCAAAAACTTAACGCGCAAAATCTGCCAATTGATTTCACCGAAATAGTCACTATCGTCCGTCAGCACGGCTTCATGCCGATAGGGGTGCGCGGCGGTAACGAACATCAGAACGGTGACGCCTTGGCTATGAATTTGCCCCAGCATTCCCTGCACGGCAGCAATGTGCCCTTAGTCAATAAAGCACCGGCAAAAACCTTGCCGACACCGGCTGCGGAAGAGCAAAAGCAAGCTAATCAGTCAATTGAAAATAAGTTGGTGACACAGCCGATACGCTCGGGCCAGCGGGTTTATGCCAAAGGCGATTTGATCGTCACCGCAACCGTTAGTGCCGGCGCGGAAATCATGGCGGAAGGTAATATTCATATATACGGATCCCTGCGCGGACGAGCGCTCGCCGGCGTGCTGGGTAATGTCAATAGCCGTATTTTTTGTTCGGATTTGCAAGCCGAACTGATTTCGATAGCCGGCATTTACCAGCTCAGCGACGATTTGAGCAAGTATCCAGCACACAAGCCCGTACAGATCAGTCTGGATAACCAGACGCTGATTATCAAAGATATTTAAGCTTTTCTTGGAGGAACAACATTGGCCAGAATTATCGTAGTAACATCGGGAAAAGGTGGTGTGGGCAAGACCACAACCAGCGCCGCTATCGCGATGGGCTTAGCGAAGCGCGGACATAAAACCGCTGTGATCGATTTTGATGTGGGGCTGCGTAATCTCGACTTGATCATGGGATGCGAGCGTCGCGTGGTTTATGATTTGGTCAATGTGATCAACAACGAAGCCACCCTAAATCAGGCCCTGATCAAGGACAAGCGTTGCGACCAGTTATTTATATTGCCGGCATCGCAAACCCGTGATAAAGATGCTTTAACAACGGAAGGCGTCGGCAAAATTCTGGAAGAATTGTCCAAAGACTTTAAATACATCGTTTGTGACTCGCCGGCAGGAATAGAGCGCGGTGCTACACTTGCCATGTACTTTGCTGATGATGCATTTGTGGTAACCAACCCGGAAGTCTCCTCCGTTAGGGATTCGGATCGTATGCTGGGTATCTTGTCCAGCAAATCGCGCCGCGCCGAGAATGGCGAAGAGCCGATCAAGGAGTATTTGTTGTTGTCGCGTTATTCGCCGGATCGGGTGAAATTGGGGGAGATGCTCAGCGTTGACGATGTACAGGAAATTTTGTCGCTACATTTGTTGGGCGTTATCCCGGAGTCCAAGTCGGTGTTGAATGCGTCAAACTCAGGCACACCGGTCATTCTCGACGAGCAAAGCGATGCAGGTCAGGCTTATGCAGACATCGTGGCGCGTTATTTGGGCGAAACCAAACCACATCGTTTTATCGAGGAAGAGAAAAAAGGCTTATTCAGTAAGCTATTCGGGAGCAAGTGATGAGTCTCTTAGATTATTTCAGATCCTCGAAAACCAATACGGCATCGCTGGCCAAGGAGAGATTGCAAATTCTGGTCGCCCATGAGCGTGCATCCAGAAATCAACCGTCCTATTTGCCCGAGTTGCAGCAAGAATTGCTGGCGGTGATCCGTAAATATGTCAATGTCGGGCAGGATGCCATTACCGTTAATTTTGAACAGGATGGAAACCAGGAAACCCTGGAACTTAATATTGTGCTACCTGATGAGCGTTAGTTGTGCTGACTGGCTTTTGCTGCGGCTTGTGCCGCGTGAGGCTGGATAGCACGACTAAAACCCCCCGATTTTTTTTGTTGTTTAAATGATGAGGAGTTGAAATGGTGGATACAATTGGCGAAGCAGCTGGAGCAGTCTGGCAATACTTGCATACGCATGGCGAAGCTAGCGTTAATAAAGTCACGACCGAAACCGGCTTGGGTAAGAACGACGTTCAGCGAGCGATCGGTTGGCTGGCTAAAGAAGACAAACTGAATATTGAAATGAAAGGCCGCGTAGAAACCCTTTCATTGAAATAAAAGTTTTCCCGCAACCTGCTTAAGGTTGAGCTAAGCGTGGCGACATTCAATACCGGCTCTTTGCCGGTTTGAGCGTCGCCGGGGTTTGACCTTGGGCGGATTCCTAAATGCCGCTGTGTTTTGTTGGTAAATCTGTTACCTGACAGGAATGCGTGGCCCGCTTAGACACGCGCCAGTCGCTCTGTCGAAATCAGATACCGTAGCAAACGCATTTAAATTTGCCGACGGAATGGCTGCGTAATGCCGTGAAAATTAAAAAATACTGATTCTAATAACCCTCTATTGCGGAGTCTTTCTGTCGAAATGAAAGCCAAAATTGCCACATTTTTCACCTTGGTGCTACTGGTTGTCATCAACCTGGGTATCTGGTCTTACGTCAATAATCCGTTAAAACTGCCATCCTGGAGCGATACCATGATGGGGGTGACCTTTAACCCCAAGGGGCGCGATTTCAATCCTGCTGACGGGGTATTTCCCACCAGAGAACAAATTCAATCCGATCTGGAGTTATTGTCCGGTAAAGCCCATTCGATAAGAACCTATACCGCGTTGGAGGGCATGGAGGTTGTGCCTGAGTTGACCGCCAAGAATGCGATCAATCTGGCGATGGGCTGCTGGGTGGATTTGGTTGATGACGATAGCGCCGAGGACGATCCGCAAAAAAAGTTAGAGAACACGCAGAAACGGCTGGATAAAAATCAGCGCGAAGTCGAAAGTCTAATCAATCTAACCAATCAATATCCAAAAACCATTGTTCGCACGCTGGTGGGTAACGAATCCTTATTGCGTTACAGAAACAAGGTTAGTGGACCTATCGCACAGAAAGTCCGTCAAGAATTTTCCGGTTCGATGAGCGAACAAGATTTGCAGCTGAAAATCGAGGCGGATGTTAAGGCGGAGGTGGCCGGCAAAGCCAACGAACTGATAGAGTACGTTCGCGAAGTAAAAAAACGCACCTGGAAACCGGTGAGTACGGCTGAAACCTGGGATATATGGGTAGCAAACCCGGCCTTGGCGGCGGAAGTCGATTACATCGCTGTGCACATTCTGCCCTATTGGGAAGGTGTGCCGGTCGATTTACCCAAAGGTGCGGAAGGCGATAACGCAGTCGAATATGTGTTCAAGCGTTATTACGAATTGCAGCAGTTGTACCCCAACAAAACCATCGTGATTACCGAGGTGGGTTGGCCATCCGACGGTCCTCCGCAAAAAGCCGCCACTGCTTCGTTGGCGAATCAAGCCAAGTTTTTGCGTGAGTTCCTGAATCGCGCGACTGCCGAAAACATTATTTACTATGTGGTCGAAGCGTTTGACCAGCCATGGAAGATCAAGCTGGAAGGTACGGCCGGTGCTTACTGGGGCTTATTCAATGCTGATCGTCAGCCTAAGTTCCCGATGGAAGGTGACGTACTGGCCAATCCAACCTGGCGTAACTGGGCTAGTGGCGCTGCAGTACTCAGTATTATCTTGATGGCGGCCTTCTTGTTTACCCGTAAGAGCTTGAAGCTGCCGGGTAAATTTTTCTTCGGTATCGTCGCCAACTTGGCGGCGTCGGTATTGTTTTGGTCGGCATCGATTGCCGCCGCTCAATACCAAACCAGTTTTTCGGTGGTGTTCTGGGCGATTTTGCTGATGATGCAGGCCATGGCCATCTTGGTGTTGCTGACTGAGAGCCTGGAGATTTCTGAGGTCATCTGGCACCGCAAGGGCCGCCGTACTTTCCAGCCGTTGACGCCGCCGGCCGGTTTCCGTTATCCGAAAGTTTCGATCCATTTGCCCATCCACAACGAGCCGCCGGAAATGGTGCGCAAGACCTTGAATGCGCTGGCTAAGGTCGATTATCCGAACTACGAAGTATTGGTGATGGATAACAACACCAAAGATCCGACAGTTTGGCAGCCGGTGCGTGAAGATTGCGACCGCCTCGGGGCGAAGTTCCGCTTCTTCCATCTGGACAACTGGCCCGGTTACAAGGCCGGCGCGATCAACTATGCGTTGACCAATACCGCTGAAGACGCCGAAATCATCGCGGTTATCGACAGCGACTACATTCTGAACCCCGATTGGCTGAAAGCGATGGTGCCGTATTTCGACCAGGAAAATGTCGGCTTTGTGCAGTCGCCGCAGGATTATCGCGATTCTGGTCAAAGCACGTTCAAAGATATTTGCTACTGGGAGTATGCAGGCTTTTTTAATATCGGCATGGTGCAACGTAACGAATTCAACGCCATTATCCAACACGGCACGATGACCATGGTCCGCAAGTCGGCGTTCGACAAAGTTGGTCCTTGGGGTGAATGGTGTATCTGCGAGGATAGCGAATTGGGCTTGCGTCTTTATGAAGCGGGTTACGACTCGGTGTACTGCAAGGAGTCTTTCGGTCGCGGCCTGATGCCGGATACGTTCTCCGGCTATATGACGCAGCGTTTCCGCTGGGTATACGGCGCGATGCAGATCATCAAAAAGCATTGGCGGCATTTCTTGCCCAACAAAAAGTCTTCGCTTACGTCGGCACAGCGTTACTATTTTGTGGCAGGTTGGTTGCCTTGGTTTTCAGATGCCTTGGCCCTGTTGTTTACCGGCACCAGCTTGATATTGACCGCGCTGATCGTGTCGGATCCTATTCATAGCGAATTGCCGGTAAATGCCTTTCTGCTGCCGACCATAGGCCTGTTTGCATTCAAGATTTTGCGCGGTTTGTGGTTGTACAAAGCGCGGGTGGCTTGTTCAATGCTGCATGCATTGGGTGCGGCGCTGGCCGGGTTATCGCTGACGCATACCGTGGCACGGGGTACCTTGCAAGGTTTGTTTACCTCCGGCAAACCCTTCATGCGGACACCGAAATACGAGCAGCAAGGGCCGTTGGTCGCTGGTTTGCTGATCATTTGGCAGGAGTTGTTACTACTGACCTTGCTGGTGGCCGGCATCCTGGCGATGCGCTCTATCGAACATTTCGATAACTTGAGCGGCAGGTTGTGGATGGCGGTATTGGCGGTGCAGTCAGTGCCTTATGTCGCCACACTGCTGACGATTCTGATCAGCGTTGCGCCCAACTACTTTCCTGGCAAAAAGCTCTCTGCCGATGAGTTAGACGCGGACGAATAAGTACCGCTTGCTTGGTCTCTGAAAACCCTTGTCGGCTGAAAAGCTGGCAAGGGTTTTTTTGTTTAGCGGGCGAGGACCGGTTCCAGTTGCTACCTGAGCTGTTGTCGCTGTTTTGAGTGTCAGCATCAAAACAATGGATGTGGCGGCGAATAAAATAAACTGTGTTATATGACTTATTTCTAGTGAGTCATTTGCCGTATAAATTGGTGGTTGTAGTGGCGTATTTGATGATGTGTTGTATTAATTGATTGATAAAAAAGCACAATTGTAATTAGGGTTATAAATTGCTTATATCTACGAATGGCTGTTTTAAAGTGTGTGAAATCACCGGAAACCGTTGGTGTTTTAAATAGCGCTTTTGCCGACAATTAGTCCTTAGCAAGAACAAACCGCATACCTTCGCAATTTTTAAACCTATGAAACACGCAAAAATCAAACTTAGCGCCAAGCCCTATTTAATGGGGGCGATGCTGCTTACTGTGTTGCCGGGAGTCTCGGCGACCGAAGATGGCAAGACAGACAACAAAACTGGTAGCAATCAAACCGCAATATTGCCGGAAATGACGGTTACTGCCGAAAGCGGAAAAGCCGCTACGCAAACAGCTACCGAAAAATACAAATTGCCTGCTGTGACCGAAAGCGTTACCCGCGAGAAGATGGAAGATACCATCAACGTAATGAACACCGAGGATGCCATAAAGTATTTGCCTAATATTCTGGTGCGCAAACGTTATATCGGCGACAAGGAAATGCCGGTGTCTATGCGTACCTCCGGGACCGGTTCCAGTGCGCGCAGCTTGATTTATGCGGACGGCATTTTGCTATCGTCGTTGCTGGGCAATAACAACGGCATGACCGGTTCGCCGCGCTGGAATATGGTCTCACCGTCAGAAATCGAGCGGGTTGATGTGATGTACGGACCGTTTTCCGCAGCCTACGGCGGTAACTCGATAGGCGGTGTCGTTGATATTACGACGCGGATGCCTGAGAAATTCGAGGCCGGCGGCGGCGTGCAGTCTACTTGGCAAGAATACGATGTTTACGGCCATACCGATGTCTACGACTCCCAGCAGTACACGGCCAATCTGGGTAGCCGACACGGCGACTTTTCCTGGCGTTTCGATGTCAGTCATTTGGATGCGCACAGCCAGCCTATCAGTTATACATATCTTCCCACTAGTTCCGGCACGGGTGGCGTACCCGTTACCGGCGCCGTCGGCGATGTCGATAGAAGCGGCTCCCAAAGAATCTTTGCCATAGGCGAAGGCAATATCAGGCATACGGTGCAGGATAATTTTAAGTGGAAACTGGCTTACGACATTACGCCCACGCTAAAAGCCTCCTACACATTGGGTTTGTGGCAAAACGACGAAAGCGGGGGCTTCAATAGCTACTTGCGCAGTGCCACTACCGGAGCGCCGGTTAATAGCGGCCTAATCAATATGAACGGTCGAAACTATAATCTGGGTTCGACGTTTGCCGAGAACGATTACCAGCAGATGCATTGGTCGCACGGTATGGCGCTAAAATCGAACACCGGCGGTATTTTCGATTGGGAACTGACCGGCAGTGTGATCAATTATGGTCAGGATGAGCAACGCGCGCCCACGGTTGCGCCCAATCTCGCCGCAGCAGGCGGTGCGGGAACTCTTACCAGCCTAAACGACACCGGTTGGCATACTGTGGATGCTAAAGGTATATGGCGTCCGGATTCCGCATGGGGACCGCATCATGTCAGCTTTGGGTTTCATCATGATCTTTACGAATTAAACAACCAACAATATGTAACCTCCAATTGGATCTACGGTGCACCAGTCCGCTTAAATACCAATTCGCAAGGCAAGACCGAAACCAACGCGGTCTGGATTCAAGACGCATGGACATTTGATCCGGATTGGACGTTGACCTTGGGCGGACGTATGGAGAACTGGAACGCCTTCGATGGCACTAACACCGGTTCAAACGGCAGAACGATCAATCAGTCTAACCGTAGCGATTTAAGGTTTTCGCCAAAAGCCTCGCTGGCCTGGAAGCCGACTGATAGCTGGAAATTTACCAGCTCTATTGCTCAGGCTTACCGTTTCCCAACGGTGACGGAACTGTTCCAGGGTACCAATATCACCGTCAGCGGCACCTCAAATATTGTGAATCCCAATCCAACGCTAAAGCCTGAAGAGGCATTGTCTTCCGAGCTTTCCGCGCAATATTTTCTGAGCGAAGGTTCGTTGCGTTTGAGCTTATTCCACGAAAAAGTCTACGATGCCATCTACAGTCAAACGACTTTCAGTCCTGTCACTAACTCGACATTATCATATGCGCAGAACATCGACCAGATCAGCACCTACGGTTGGGAGTTTTCCGGCGAGCACAGTAATGTCGTTATCGATGGCCTGGATTTGTCGGGTAACGTGACCTGGGCGAATTCGCGCATCGATAAAAATGCGGCCCTGCCTGCGTCTGTCGGCAAGTATCAGCCCAGAGTGCCGGAGTGGCGCGCCAGTGCCACGGCTACATACCATGTGACGAAAGACTTTACGTCTTCAATCAGTGGACGCTATAGCAGTCAACAATATGGGCAAATCGATAACAGCGATGTCAATCCGGATACTTATACCGGCACCGGTAGTGCGTTTTTCGTTGTGGATACCCGTGCCAAATATCAACTGACCAAGCAACTGACGCTTTCAGCGGGTATCGACAATATTACCAACGAAAAATATTGGCTGTTCCACGTGTTTCCGCAGCGCACCTATATCGCGGAATTGAAATTTAACTATTAAGCGGTTAATAAATGTATTCAACCAGGATAGGGCAGAGCTCATCTAATCCTGGTTGTGCGTTAAATGACGCAGTTTAATTTTGCCCGGTCAAGCGGGTAAAAATGTTCGTAACTTTCCGGACACTTACTAAAAGACGATGATGAAATTTCAACTCCCTTTGGCAATGGTTGCCTCGTTGATTTTGACTGCATGTGCCAACGAGCCGATCACAAGTAAGCAAGGCGCTGAGGCGGCTAAGCTTGAACAGCGTACCGACCAAAAAGCATTGTGCGCCGATCTGCAAGCAAGCCCGGCGATCGGATGTTCCGAGACGGTGACCGCGACTTTCGACAATAGCGGTGTGCTGTGGTTGGCTTGGGTGGTTCGCGATCATATCTATGTGCAATCGTCTACCGATAAAGGTCGGAGCTTTTCCGCACCGGTTGCGGTAAACGCCGAGCCGGAAGCTATTGCTGCGCGCGGTGAATACCGGCCAAAAATCAAACTCGATGCGCAAGGCAATCTCTATCTGACTTGGACCCAGAATCTGGAAAAACGCCATACTGGCAACATTCGCTTCAGTCGCTCGACGGACGGCGGCAAGAGTTTTTCCAAGCCGGTGACGGTCAATGACAATCTGGACGTGATCGGTCACCGCTTCGATGCGTTGGCGGTGGGGAAGAATGGCGAGATTTTTGTGGCTTGGCTGGATGCGCGCGACAAGGAAAAAGCCAAGGCCGCTAAGCAAGAGTTTGCAGGTACTGCCGTGTATTACGCCTGGTCGGACAATGGCGGCAAAAGCTTCTATCCCAACAAAACCGTGGCACCGCATAGCTGTGAATGCTGCCGTTTGGGTGTGGAAATAGATGCAGACAATTTGCCGGTGGTGCTGTGGCGGCATGTTTATGAAGGCAATATCCGCGATCATGCGCTGGTTAAATTTAAGGATTGGCACACCCCTGGAGCGGTGCAGCGCGTCAGCCAAGAAAACTGGAAAATCGATGCTTGTCCGCATCATGGCCCGGCCTTATCGATTGCCGACAATGGCGTTTACCATTCGGTATGGTTCAGCGGAGCCGCTGATAAACAAGGCTTGTTTTACGGTCACTCCCAGGATGGGGGCCTAAGTTATTCGCCGGCCTACCATTTCGGCAATCAAGGCGCCAAACATCCCAACGTGTTTGCCAAGGGTGAGCAGGTAGTGGTGGTTTGGTCGGAATTCGACGGCAGCCATAATCTGTTGCAGTTGATTAAGTCTAATGATGGCGGACTGAGTTGGTCGCAACCCGAAGTCGTCGGTAAAACGGCGGAAAGCGCGGACGATGCTTTTCTGTTGAGCGATGGTGAGAGTGTTTTTCTATCTTGGCAAACCGCGCAGGGTTATCAATTCAAGCCGATTTAGGTTTTAGTGATCCAAAGCCATCCCGCTAGTGGCGCGGGATGGCGGCGTGGATGATAGTTTCAATTTCCAATCAGTTTCAATTCGGCTTCCCGATATTTTTCCGCGCATTTTCTGCTAACTTCTTCCGGCAATTTCGGACCGGGCGCGGTCTTATTCCAATCCAAGGTTTCCAGGTAATCGCGTAGATATTGTTTGTCGAAGCTAGGCGGGCTGATGCCGACTTGATATTGCTCGACCGGCCAAAAGCGCGAGGAATCGGGGGTCAAGGCTTCGTCGATCAAGTACAGTGTGCCGTCTTCGTCCAGGCCAAATTCGAATTTGGTGTCGGCGATGATGATGCCGCGTTCGCGAGCGTAATCGGCGGCCGTGGTGTAGAGCCGCAAGCTGGCGTCGCGCACTTTGTCGGCCAGTTCCTCTCCCATTAACGCTACCGTATCGGCGAAGCTGATGTTTTCGTCATGGGTGCCCATTTCGGCCTTGCTGGACGGCGTGTAAATCGGCTGCGGCAATTGTTGCGCCTGTTGCAAGCCGGCCGGCAATTCGATACCGCACACCGAGCCGCTGTTTTGATAATCCTTCCAACCCGAGCCTATCAAATAGCCGCGCACGATAGCTTCCACCGGCAGCGGTTTCAGGCGTTTGACGATGATGGCCCGGCCTTCCACTTGCGCCCTTAAATCGGAATCGGGAATTACATCAGCCAGCGTCAAGTCATCACTTAAATGATTGGGAATAATATCGCGCATTTTTTCGAACCAAAAATTACTCACCCGGGTCAACACGCGGCCTTTACCGGGAATCGGATCGGGCATGATCACATCGAACGCCGACATCCGGTCGGAAGTGACGATCAATAGATGTTTGTCGTCGATCTCGTACATGTCGCGGACTTTGCCGCGGCCGAGCAATTTCAAATGCGGCAGGGAAGATTCGTAAAGTGCGGCGGGGGCATTCATAATACGTGTGTGGAGTCAGTGAAAAGTGGCTGCAATTTTATCATTAAACCTGTTGAGGGTAGGAAACGCATGAGTTGGCTGGGCAAGTTGGTAGGTGGGGCGTTTGGATTTATGTTGGGTGGGCCGTTGGGGGCGATTTTCGGTGCGTCGGTAGGGCATCAGTTCGATGCCGGACTGGACGGGATGGCCGGCGAGTCATTTAATCCCGGCGATCAGCAGCGCGTGCAAATGGCGTTTTTCACCGCCACTTTCGCGGTGATGGGCCATGTCGCCAAGGCGGATGGCCGGGTTTCCAATGAGGAAATCGGGCTGGCTAAACGGGTGATGGACAATATGGAACTCAGTGCCGAGCTGCGCGAAGCCGCTATTCAACTGTTTCAGCAGGGCAAGCAGGTCGATTTTCCGTTGACGGAAGTGCTGCGGCAATTTCGGGTGGAATGTCATCGCCGGACTAATCTAGTGCGCATGTTCGTGGAAATCCAGATTCAAGCGGCGTTTGCCGACGGTGTTTACGATGCCAAGGAAGAAAAGCTGTTACTGGATATTTGCGCGCAACTGGGTGTATCGCGTTTCGAATATCAGATCATCAAGGGGCAAGTACAGGCGCAACATCGTTTTCAGCAGTCCGGTGAACAGTTTCATACGGCTAAAGCAGGTTTGTCGAAATTGGAAGATGCGTACGCCGTGTTGGGCATAGCCTCAACGGCCGACGATGCGGAGGTGAAAAAAGCCTATCGGCGCCTGATGAGTCAGCACCATCCGGACAAATTGGTGGCCAAGGGGTTACCCGAGGAAATGATGCAGATGGCCAAGCAAAAGACTCAGCAAATCAGGAAAGCTTACGAAACGATACGGGAAACAAGAGGTTTTTAAAAAGAGCCCGCCTGCCACGGAGGCGGCTGACGGGCTTGAAATAAACAGATTAACTGCTTAACAACGAGGGAGGTACAACAAAACTTAAGCGCGAAACGAGTCGCTAAAATCCAGATTGCTAGCGATGGTTGCAGCGCCGAATAGCATGGTGGAGATGATGAACTCGCCAGACATGAAGCCAAACACGCCGGTGGTGAAAAACAGGCCGGTGAGTACGTCTTTATACAGATTGTTCGATTTGTTCATTTTTGCTCCTAGACTGAATACAGTCGATACCAATGAAGACGACTTTAATATAAGCTTTATTTTTTTATTTACAATACCGGCGATAGTGGATTGCTTGTTTCTTTTTTAGAAACAATATTGAAATAAAGTTGTCATCTAGGCTTGCTATAAGCTGTTTTTAATCCAGGAATACGCTAAGCGCGGACAGATTGCGCTTGGGGAGTTTGACGGTCAGTCTTACCGAATCGGAAAAATCCTGACCGATAATGCTGCCGTCCAGTTTTTTTAACTGGTATTCCAGCGCTTGTAGTCGGTGGTAATCCAGATTCAATGTCAGCTCGGCGAATTCAATGTATTCGACAATGTCGGCAGCTTCTATGACTTGCTTGGCGACATTGCCGTAGGCGCGGGTCAAGCCGCCCGCGCCCAGCTTCACCCCACCAAAATAGCGAATCACCGCCACCACCAGATTGATTAATTGCTTGCCTTCCAGATGCTGAAAGATCGGCTTGCCGGCGGTGCCGCTGGGTTCGCCGGCATCGTGAAAACGGCAAATCAGACCGTCCGGCGACTGGATACGGTAGGCGTAAACGATATGGCTGGCGTCGGGGAAGCGTTGATGCAAATCCTTTAATAACAACAAAGCTTCGCGCTCGGTCTGGCAGGGGCTGATGATACCGATGAAGCGGGATTTCTTGATGATTTCCTCGACTTCACAAGTCTTGACGACGATTTGCACCTTACAAAAGTCCGTTGATAGCCGGGTGCCGGTTCAGCAAGTGCTCGCGAAACGCTTCGATTTGCGCTTCGTCGTTACGCCGTTCGCGCGGAATGTCCACTGAAATATCGCTGACAATCCGCATTGGTGGCGGTGACAGAAAAATCAGGCGGTCTGCCAGCGCAATCGCCTCGCGCAGGTCGTGGCTGACGAATAGTACCGTATGCGGCCGTTGTTGCCACAGTGAATACAACAGATTTCTCACCTGCCGGGCGCTGGGCGCGTCCAGCGAGACGAAGGGTTCGTCCATTAGCAGAATGTCCGGATTGATGGCGAAGGCACGGATGATGGCTACCCGCCGCTGCATGCCCAGCGACAAGCGCTCCGGATAAACCTGCTGCACGTCGCTCAGTTGCATGTCTGCCAATAACGAGTCGATCAAGGCGGCGGGCGGCGTTTGCTCGAATACCACTTCGATATTTTGCCGGACGGTATACCAGGGCAGTAATCTGGGATTCTGAAACACATAACCGATCCTGGCGGTTGTGGCTTGGCGGCCTATTTGAATTTGGCCCTGATAGTGGCTATCCAGGCCGGCAATCATATTCAACAAAGTGGTTTTACCGCAGCCGGATGGGCCGAGTAGACAGACGAATTCGTTACGGCCTACGCCGAGTTGTAAATCGGCAATCGCTTGGTGTTGGCGGTCTTCGGCATGCCCAGAGCGATAAGTTTTATCCTGGATGCTGATGGTAATATCGTTCATCGCCGCCACCGTAAAGCCTTGCGGTCCAGCGGTCGCAGCAACAGCCATTCGATCAGTTGGATGACTGCAACGAAGGCAAAGGTATAAGCCAGCAGGCTGGCGACATCGAACAATTGAAAAAACAGATGCAACTGATAGCCCATGCCGTTGCTGCGGCCGAGCAACTCCACGACCAAAATGATTTTCCAGATCAGCGCCAGACCGGAGCGCGTGGCCGCCATCACGAACGGATGCAATTGCGGCCAGATCACATGCGCCAAGGTTTTTCTGCGGTCGAAACGGTAGCTTGCAGCCATTTCCAATAAATCCTTGTCCAGTGCCCGCGTGCCTTCACGGATGGTGACAATCACATTCGGCAGTTTATTGATGACCACGGCCAGAATCGCCGCCGATTCGGCCAATCCGAACCAGACGTAGCAAAGGATGATGGTGACCAGCGCAGGAATGTTCAGGAAGATTACCAACCAGTGATCGAAGAACGCATCCAGGGTTTTGTTGTTACCCAGCGTCACCCCTATCGCGCAGCCCAATACCATCGCAATCGAGAAGCTGACCAGCAGCCGCAGTAGCGTAAGCCCTAAATGGTAGGGTAGTTCGCCGGATTGAGTTGCTTGCCAAAATACCTGGGCGACCTGGAGCGGATAGGGTAATGTTGGACTGTGGACCAAGCCAGCCGCCAGCTGCCAGATGCCTAGCAGCGCTAACAGCGATAGCAGTGTGACGGCAGACTGGTTAAGTTTAAAAGTGCCCGTCAACATTAGTCAGCCGACCAGAACGTCCCCGCTTGTATTTGTGCCGATTGGCCGGTTAGCTTGTTATTGCTGAGTTGATGCAGCATGGCGTAGATTTTTGCGGCGGCGCTTTGCTGAGTGGCGCCCCATTGTTCCACGCGGCCTTGGCAGTAACGCTCCCGGAGTTTTTGTTGTTCTTTCGGACTGGTCGCGTCGGTGAGCGGCAAAATTTTCTGCCATTCCGCATCGGAACTGCACAGGGTGTCGTGAGCTTGCTTGCCGAGACTCAAGAATTGTTTGAACGCTGCTTTATGTTGATCGGCCCAGTCCTGTTTGAACACATAGCCGATGCTGGGTACTGTTTCGTTGATGCCGAGTTGGCGGATTATCTCCTCGCCGCTCAACTGCGCCCGGTAGCCTTGCGCTTCCAAATGCGCGGCAAATTGCCAGAAGGTCAGCAAGGCATCGACGCGCTTTTCCAGTAGTTGCTGGCTCAGTAATGGCGGCGCGCCGTAGATTTTTTCCACGCCGGTATTCAGGTCCACTTGCTGTTGCTGTCCCAACGCTTGTAACAGCAGCCAGTTCTTATCCAGTTCGCCGCCGGCTATGCCCAGTTTTTTACCTTTTAAATCGGCCAGCGACTTGATCGGGCTATCGGCAGGTACCAGCAATACGCCGGAGGTATCGGAAAACGGGTAAAAACTCAAATTGGTGCCGGTGCTGCGCATGCTGGACGTCCAGATCCAGTCGGAGACGATCACATCGACTGAGCCAGCTTGCAGCGCAACCTTACCGGCTTGCTGATTGGCAACCGCGATGTTTTCCACGTTGAATTCCGCATTGTCTAGTAGTCCTTGGTTGCGCATCGCCGCCAGCTCCCAGTTTAAGGTGCCGGCGGCCATAGCGCCTATGCGGATAGTGGGTTTTTCATCGGCGTTGGCAAATTGCGGCAATAAAGCAGCAATGGCAAACAGGCAAGTTTTTATATTCATCTGCAAAGTCCCTAGTCGGATGGTTAACGCAACGATTTTAACGCAGCCGCCCCCAATACGAGAATGTTTGTCGGATTTGTTTGGAGCGGAATGCGTTGTCCAAGGTTTAAGGGCAAACCGTTTGACCGATATTCCCAAAAGCCCGAGCCCACTAGACCACACGAGTAACCAGGGGTTCCGGCATGGCGGGGTAGGGAGGAATTCACGGCCTAGGTTAAAAAAGCTGATTAGCAAGCTGCGCTACCGCCGCAAAATCGGCCTTTCGGCAAGGCATGCGGATAGCGCTGGGCTTACCGATTCGGGAATATTAAAAGCTGTGGCGTAGACATTTTCCGTGGCTTAACAGCCTAGGATGCAGTGGGAAGTAATCTGTCTTCTCGCTCAAATCTGCCGGCGGCCACCGGCCGGCCGGTGTAATAGCCTTGGTAGGATAGGCAGCCTTTATCACGTAAGAAGATCATTTGTTCCTGGTTTTCCACGCCCTCGGCAATCACGTGTAAACCTAAGTTTTTAGCCATATTGATAATGGTCTCCACAATTACCGCGTCGTTGGGGTCGCTGGCGATGTCGCGGACGAAACTCTGATCGATCTTTAATTGGCTGATGGGCAATTTTTTTAAATAAGACAGTGAGGAATAGCCGATACCGAAATCGTCGATGGAGGTTTTTACGCCCAGGGTTTGCAAATCGCGCATTTTTTCCACGGTGTCGTCTATGTCGCTGATGACGCAGCCTTCGGTCAGTTCGATGACCAGACGCTCAGCCGGCAGTTCGGCGTCGATCAAAATGCGTTTTACTTGGTCGACAAAATCGGCCTGGCGGAATTGCCGGGAACTGACGTTAACCGCTACATGATGGATAGGCAGGTTCTGCGCGTCCCACACCTTGATTTGCCGGCAGGCCTCGCGCATCACCCATTCGCCTATCGGCAAAATCAGCTGGGTATCTTCGGCAATGGGGATAAATTCCGCAGGGGAGATCATGCCCTTTTCCGGATGTTGCCAGCGGATTAGCGCTTCGGCGCTGATTACTTTGCCGAGGTGATCGACCTGCGCCTGATAGTGCAGTAAAAACTGCCGCTGTTTCAGCGCCTGACGAATCTCTTTTTCCAAGGTTAAACGGCGGTCGGCCGTTTCCTGCATCGACGGACGGTAAAAACTGATGCCGTTACGGCCGCTTTCCTTGGCCCGGTACATCGCCGTATCCGCCTGCTGTATGACCGCTTCCGGCTGCTCGGCCACCTCGGGAAACAGGGTCACGCCTATGCTGGTGGAAAAGTGATGTTCGCTGCCCTGAACCGTGAAAGGTTGATTGATGGTGTGCAGGATTTTTTCCGCCAGCATCGCCGCGTGACTGGTCGCTTGCGACAGTTGCGAGTAGCGGCCCGGCACCATCACGATAAATTCGTCGCCACCCAGCCGGCAAGCGGTGTCTTCGTCGCGGATAATCGATTTGAGGCGTTGGGCAACCTGGATCAGCAATTCGTCGCCCACTTGATGGCCGCGCGAATCGTTAAGGGTTTTGAAGTGATCCAAATCCAGAAAAAACAGCGAACCGTAATAACTTTGGCGTTTGGCGGCAGCGATCTCCTGTTTCAGGCGGTCCAGCAGCAAACGTCGGTTCGGCAAGCCGGTCAGCGGGTCGTAAAATGCCAGTTCATGGATTTCCCGCTCGGCGGCTTTTTTCTCGCTGATGTCGGAAAAAATCGCCACATAATTGAGCAGGCGATCCTGTTCGTCCCTCACGCCGGTCACCGTCAGCCATTCCGGAAACACGTCGCCGTTTTTGCGCCGATTAAAAATTTCGCCCTGCCATTGGTTATCCTTGGCCAAGGCTTGGGTCAAAGTTTGAATAAATCCGGGAGCTTGATGGGTCGACGACAGAAAATCCGGTTGCCGGCCAATCACTTCTTCCGCGCTGTAACCGGTGATTTTGTTGAAAGCATTGTTGACGCGCAAAATTGCCCCATTGGCATCGGTGACGATAATGGCCTCGTGCGACTGGAATGTGGTTGCCGCGATGCGGAGTTCGTTTTCCTGCTGTTTACGGCGTTCGATCTCGGTATTCAGCGCTTGGTTGCTACGCAGCAAATCGCGGGTTTTTAGGGCCACTAAATCTTCGATGCGGGCGGTGCGTCCGCTCATCAGCATTAAACCGAAGCTGGTCAGGCCGCAGAGCAAAAAGCTTCCGGACAACAGCCACCAAACCGTCCAGGGATTTTGTTGCGTATAAAACTCCGGCAGCGGTTTATATTCGAGCGTCCAATTCCGGTCGGCGACCGCCAGCGCTTGCCGCTTGCTTGGAAGGAAGTAATGCGTTTTCGATTCAATGCCTTCGGGAGTGCTGCGGTATAACAGCTGGTCTTGATCATAGATCGCTACCGACAAACGTGTGCTTTGTAAGCGTCCGGACAGTTCCTGAATCTCGTGGCTTAATTTAAAAACATTCGAGACCAATCCGACAAAAAACTGTTGACGCTGGGCGCTGGTGTTTAGCGATTTTCCTTTGAGATAAATCGGGGAGTAGATGGCGAAGCAGGGCTGTTTGTCGTCGCAGACCATGCCGTCCGTCACCACCGTTTCGCCGGAATTAATCGCTTTTTGGATTGCCGCTAATAGTTGTGGGTTGCTGGCAACGTCGAAACCAATCTTTTGCTGGTTGCCGAAGGCGTAAGCAATGGGTAAATAAACATTCCGCTTACCAGCCGGTATCAATTGCTGATTGCGGTTGTGCTCGTGAATGGTGGTTTCTGTCTGTTGTTCGAATGCGCTACGGTCTTCGGCATTGACTCTGGGTATCCATTCCAGTGCCTCCAGCTCGGGATGTTTGCTGAAAATGGTATGGGCAAATAGCCTGAACTCGTTGGGATTGACCGATTCCGAGCTGTCGAATAAGGCTTTCAATAACTGATTATTCAGAATATCGTCGCTGAAATGTTCCTGGAGGTTGGTATGGGTCAGATTAATCTGGTTGTCGAATAGCCCATTGAGGCGTTGATTTTCCAGATTGCGGCTGTAGACGAAGGCGATGACCACCAACAATAGCGAAATCGATAACGGATAGGCCACGAATTTTTGCCGTTGCCGCCAGATATGCCGCGGGGTACCGATAAACAACAGTAGCAAGGGCGCGAAGATCACCGTACCTATGGCATCGCCTATCCACCAGGTACACCAGTTCAGGCCGATTTCTTCCGCATCAATGGTGTCGAAAATGTACAGAAAACTGGTGCCGACGCTAGCCGATATTAAGCAACTGGCAATTGCCAGCAAGAAAAACCAGACGACATGCCGATCTTCCATCAACGGATTGTGTTTGCCTATCCAGCGGTTGATCAGGGACGCTCCGAGCAAGGGCTGGGCGATGGCGCCGACGCTGGCGGCGGCGCCTACCCAAATCGGTGTAAACCAATCTTCCGGGGTGGCCAGATCGCCAAAAGCGTAAATTTGCGTGCCCAAGCTGCCGATGATCAGACCCGGCAATAATTTGGGGCCATAACCAAGCAGCGCGGCTAAAGCGATACCCGCTGACGGCCATATTGGGCTGGCATGGCTGGGCTGCATCGCCAGCATATGCCCGAGATAGCCGCCGATAAAATAGGCCAGGGCCAAGGCGCTGTTCAGCAGAAAAAATCTAAAAGCTGTCGGCATGATTAAACAGGCGGACTCTGGTTCTCGCCGAGGCGGGGCGAAGCAATCGCTTTAGTGAGTTGCGGGCAACAGAACGCCATTCTCGACATCCATGCTAAATGCTTTGCCAAAGCCGGCGACATATTGGCCGCGCAAAGGCGTCAGCGCCAGTAAATGAAAATCCGCGAGTGCGCGTAAAACCGCGACTGTTTCGCCGAACCGCTGTTGCAGCTTATCTAACAACTGGGTATATGCTGCGTGGCGTTTGTCGATTTCTTCGACAGTACATTCTAATACCAGCCGGCGTCTGGCAAACGGGTTGACCGCTTCGGCCTCGGGTTCGATAAACATGATGGATGCTTGACGTTGGCGCAGCATATTGCCGGTATGCCGGGCCAATTGGCTGACATAAATGTAAAAAGTGTTTTGGTAATCCAGAAACGGCGCATAACTTACTTCGGCTGTTCCGAGCTCGGAACTGCTGGCGATTATCAGGCTTTGGCTGTTGGCAATTAAAGTCCGGTAATCGGCGGCTAGCGGTTCGGAACTCATGGTGTTGTGGTAGCAGTCAGTTGCGCGTGGCGGAAGCAATCGACGGTGTGATCGTTGACCATGCCCACCGCCTGCATATAAGCATAGCAGATGGTTTTGCCGACGAATTTAAAGCCGCGTTTTTGCAGGTCTTTGCACATGCTGGCCGATTCCGGGGAATAGGCCGGTATTTGACTATGGCTCAGCCAACTATTTTGCCGGGTTTTGCCATCCACAAAGCGCCAAATGTACTGATCGAAACCGCCGAATTCCTGTTGTACCCGTAAAAAAGCCTGGGCGTTGCTTACCGCGGATTCAATTTTCAGGCGGTTCTTGACGATGCCGGGATTTTGCAGCAATGACGCCAGTTTTTTGTGATCGTAAGCGGCGACCTTAAGCGGATCAAAATGATCGAAAGCGGCGCGATAAGCCTCGCGTTTATCGAGAATGGTTCGCCAACTGAGGCCGGCTTGTGCGCCTTCCAGCACCAGAAACTCGAACAGCTTTTGCTCGTCGTGCAGCGGTACGCCCCATTCGTGATCGTGATAATGTTCTTCGTTGGTACTATTCAGCGCCCACACGCATTTGCCTGACATCAGTCTTTTTTCATCAGGTTTTTCAAATCGGCGAAAGGATTGAAGGTGGCGGCAGGCGCTTTGCCTTCTGAAGTAGCTTTGCCGCCGTAACGCACGTGCTCTTCAAAACGTTGATGTTCGTTGTCGTGGCAATACAGGCACAGCAACTCCCAATTGCTGCCGTCGGGCGGATTGTGGTCGTGATCGTGATTGATGTGGTGGACCGTCAATTCGCGCAGGTTTTTATGATCGAATTCTCTTGAGCAGCGTCCGCAAATCCAGGGATAGAGTTTTAAGGCTTGCTCGCGGTAGCCTTTTTCCCGCTCTTCCTTGTAGCGCCGGGCTTCGGCGACGATGTGATAGGCTTTGTTATCCGACATGAGGTCCTCCGTTTGTCAGCCGCCGGTGGCGTTCATGTGCCGCAAAATAACCGGCTGTTCGTGAATATTGAATTCGTGTTTTTCCGGTTTGATTTGCATGGCCTCGACGATGGCTTGTTTCAACATCGCTTTGTCGCCGGGGTGGTCTCTCACAACCTGTTTCAGATCCACCGAATGTTCGTTGCCCAAGCAGAGCAATAAACGGCCCTCGGCGGTCAGGCGCACCCTGTTGCAACTACCGCAGAAATTGGCGCTGTGCGGCGAGATAAAACCCACTTTACTAGCGCTGCCCGCCACCCGGTAATAAGCCGATGGCCCGCCGGTCGAGTCGGCGACGGCTTCCAGCGTAAAGCGCTGTTGCAAATCCTGCCTGATCAAATCGCTGGGATAAAAAGCGTCGCCGCGATGATGGTTGTCCACCGCACCCAGCGGCATTTCCTCGATAAAACTGATGTCTATGCCACGCACGACGGCAAACTGCACCAGATCGCAGACTTCCTGGTGGTTGCGGTTTTTCAGTATCACCGCGTTGAGTTTGATGCGCTGAAAGCCGGCGGTTCGGGCTTTTTCTATGCCTTTCAGCACTTGCTGCAAATCGCCGGTTCGGGTTAGCTCCCTGAATTTGACCGGGTCCAGGGTGTCCAGGCTGATGTTGATGCGTTTCACGCCAGCGGCTTTCAAGTCATCGGCCATTTCGGCCAGATGCGAGCCGTTGCTGGTCATTACCAGTTCATTCAAACCCGGTACGCGCCCCAAGTCTTGCATTAAGCCTAACGCACCTTTACGCACTAGCGGTTCGCCGCCGGTAATCCTGATTTTGCCGACACCTAGTTCGACGAAGGTTTCGCAGATAAAGCGGATTTCCTCTAGGCTAAGAATATGGCTGCGCGGCAGAAACGTCATGTCCTCGGCCATACAGTAAACGCAACGAAAATCGCAGCGGTCGGTAATCGATACCCGCAGGTAGTTGACCACTCTGCCAAAGCGGTCTATCAGTTGCAACGGTTTGCTAGGCGCCATTACATTCGAACAGAAAAAATAAAGGAAGAAAATAGTAACACAGCACCGCGCTGTGTTATTACCGCTTGCTAAAAGATCGGCGTTGAGCGGGTAAGTTCCTCTGACGGTTTTTTGCCTGACTATTGCTTGCCCAAGCGCCGCAGCAAAGCCAATACCGCCGCTTCTATCTGCGGCAAGGCCTCGCTCGGGTGCGCGTCTTCTATGTCGTCTACCTGCCAGTATTCCACTCGATCCACCCAGTCCGGAAAGCGGCTATGCAGCAAGGGTTTGTGCTCGGTTTGCTTCAAGGCAACGATATGTCGGGCTGATGTCAAATCTTGCTCGGTCAGCGCAATGGGCGCGCGGACGGGCTCGATGGGGATCTCCCGCAAAGCCAAGCCATGCCGGGTATGCGGCGAAATCGGCCCGGCATCGTCCTTAAGCAACTCGATGGCCAAGCCGCGCGAAAACGCCCGCCACGGCAGGGCATAACCTGGCGCATGATGATTGAATAAATACTCGGCAAACCGGCTGCGGTAGTAGTTGCCGGTGCAGAGGAATAGGACTTGGGAGTGAGTGTTTGTCATAAAACTCCTTTTGGCGAGGCTGTTTGCATGAGAGCAGGCAGTAAAGAATTTGTTTGAGTCATTATAATGGTGATACCGTATGTGGTATGTTTGAGATTGTACTGGATACCAATGTTCTGTTCGCCGGCTTGTATTCCGCTAACGGCGCATCCTTTAAATTGCTGGAGCTTTTAGCCGGTGGGCAGTTGGAAACAGCCATATCGACACCGCTTTTGTTCGAGTATGAGGACGTTTTGAAACGCAACCGTTCCATGCTGCAACTGACCGATGCTGAAGTAGACATAGTACTCGATAACTTGTGCGCGTTTAGCCGTCATCAAAAGGTGTACTTTTTATGGCGACCCTATTTGCCGGACCCGAAAGATGATTTAGTTTTGGAGTTGGCCGTTGCTGCCCGAGTAAACACCATTGTTACCCATAATTTAAAAGATTTTGCCCGTATCGAAAAATTCGGTGTCGAAGCCATTACGCCAAAAACCTTGCTGGAGCGTCTGCCATGAGTGCATTAAGTCTGAGATTGCCCGATTCCATACACCGCCACATCAAGGAACTGGCGAGTAAGGAAGGTGTATCGATCAATCAATTTATTGCCAGCGCCGTTGCCGAAAAAGTCTCGGCCATCGCCACCGAAGACTACCTGCAGGCCCGAGCCGAACGAGCCGACAAAGCCGCTTTCCAGGCCGTTTTGACCAAGGTGCCTAAACGTGAGCCGTTGGTGGGGGATGAGTTTTAGCGTTGGCGGGCAGCATAGGCAGATAGAGCTGTTTCTGTAGAAAATACTACGAGCTGGGGCTGATTGATTGGATCGATGACTTAAATCTGCTGAATGACTAAGCTTTTATACTTAGCTTAAGTTGACGGCATTCGTCTAGCGCTGATTTAACCCAACAATTCCGAGAGTCTTTACCCTTTATGAAGCAATTTCTAAATACGACCGTCAAGGCAGTCTTCGACGAGTATCCTCCGGAAATTCGCTGGAAAATGCTGGTGCTTCGCGAAGCGATCTTTGCTGTGGCGGCTAGCGAGGGTGTCGGACAACTTGAGGAAACTTTAAAGTGGGGCGAGCCTGCTTACATAACCGCCGAAACCGGATGTGGCAGTACGATCAGAATGGCATGGAAGAAAGAGAAACCTAGCCAATACGCCATGTATTTCATCTGTACGACGAATTTGGTTGAAACCTTTCGGACGCTTTTTCCGCACCAGTTTAAATACGAAGGCAATCGGGCGATTGTCTTTCAAGAAACCGAAGACGTCGACATGGATAGCCTGTCAATTTGTATCGCTATGGCTTTGACCTATCATCGGAACAAGCGACGAAAGCAACCTTAGGTGCGGAGCTGGCTTCAGGTTTCTTCGCCAAGAGTATTTCAACTTGCCGTTAGCGAAGGTAGGTGTTGCCTTAGAAATCCACCAATCCGCGCCTCCAGCCAATACGCCGGCCTGAACCATCCTCCACTCACAAATCCCACATGCCCGCCGCCGGCGCACACTTCCAGTTGCACCTGGTCGGATAATTCCGCGGCGGTCGGCAATACTCGTTCGGTCATGAACGGATCGTCGTTAGCTTGCAAAATCAAAGTTGGGACGCGGATATGCTTTAAAAATTGCCTGGAACTGCTGCGCCGGTAGTAATCATGGGCGTCTTTAAAACCGTGCAGGCCGGCCACGACCTTGTCGTCGTATTGCCAGAAGGATTTGATGCCGGATAGATCGCCTAATTCTGCGATCCGTTCGGCTTGTTCGTGCTGGCCGATGCCTTGCAAATGCTTGAGCTTGACGCGCATGTACTGTTTCAGCTCGCGCAGCAGATAGTCGCGATAGAGTTTTGAGAAACCACGATCAAGCTTGTCGGCGCATTCGTTTAACAACAACGGCACGGATACCGCCACTGCCGCCGATAACCCAATCTTATCGCCTTGTTCACCCAGCCATTTTAATAACACGTTGCCGCCCAGGGAAAAACCTATCGCCGCCATAGCCCGGTCCAGAAAACGCTGGCGTAAGGTTTGGTAAAAAAACTCGATATCCTCGGTTTCGCCGGAGTGATAGCAGCGCGCCAGCCGGTTCATTTCCCCGCTGCACCCGCGAAAATTCAGCGCCACGCTGGCAAAGCCGGCTGCCAGCAAACTGTGTTGCAAGCCCTGGATATAACCGGAACGGCTGCTGCCGGCCAGACCATGCAACAGAATCACCAGCGGTCGGTCGCCGTTATCCACCCAATCGATGTCCAGAAAGTCGCCGTCAGGCGTGTCCAACCGTTCGCGGCGGATGCCGGCCGGTGGCGAGATACTCCGCAATAACGCCGGGTAGATCGTCTGCAAATGCGGGCTATTCAGCCACCAGGCCGGGCGGAAGGCGTTGTGCATGGTTGTGGACCTGCTTTATAGTAGTGGTTGGGCGATGGTTTGAAAGAGGAATATACCTTTTGTACCGCCAAACGCCAGCGCGCCTTTGCGGCGGATGTATAGCTCTTATCCGTCGGAGATTTTCCAAATTATTTCCAACCCAGTTTCCCTGTTCTTGATGAGTCGGCCCATTCCTATTGCCAAATCGCTGGCTAAAGCGGTCCCGCCTAGCCGGGCAAAAGCAGGTGCGGGGCGTAAGCCGGGTAAACCGCGCCGCAAAGCCAAATCTCTGCGCAAACCAAAGTGGTGGTTGATGGTTGTGGAAGGCTTGGCGCTGATGATCGCCGCAGTATTGGCGACGATGTTTGTACTCGGTTACTCGGCCAGTTGGCTATCCGGCCCCGGTTTTTTTACCAGTTTGCTGCCGTTCGCAATTGGCGTGGTGATCTTGATGTTGGCGGCGGCGGCGCTGTTGCTGGCTTGGTCGCGCTTGCGCGGCTGGCTGCATGGCCGATTGGATTATTTACCCGCCGCCTTGGCCGTGGTGCTGGCCGCTTCGATCGGTTGGTTTGTGATGCACGGTGGCTACACCCAAGTTTTTACGCATTTTCGCACCTTGGTCGGCGGCAAGCAGGAGGCTGAAAAAGTCACCCTGGCGCATCAAGTCTACGCGGCTTATCGGCGCCACGGCATAGGCGGGTTGCAAAAAATGATGATGCGCGCCGATGCCTTCAATCCGGCAATCGAGGATGCGGCCAAGGCTTTTGATGTCGATGTCAATTTGCTGCAAGGCATCGCCGCGACTGAGTCCTCGTTTATGCCACGCGACAGTTTTGATGGCGGCAAAGGCTTGTTTCAGATTACCGCCGTGCCCAAAGCCATTACCCGCGAGGCCGCCGACGAGCTGGATGTGGAGGAGTTGCAAGTCAACGATCCCAGGCATAACGCCTTTGTCGCCGCCGCTACCTTTAAACATTATCTGCAAGAAATGAACGGCGATTTGTTTTTAGGCCTGCTGGCTTACAACATTGGGCCGCGCAACGGCGGCTTGCGTTTTATCATGCAGCAATACGGCGCTACCGATTTTGTGACCATGCAACCCTACCTGCAAACCCTGCCGCGTGACTACCCGATCCGGGTATTGTCTTATGCCTTGGCTTTCAAGCTATATCAGAAGGACGGCAAGCTGCTGGCCTATGAAGAGGGCGATAACGCCATGCGGATTCAGCAGATGGGGATACCGGGGTTGTAGATTCGCTGCCTGGTTTTGGTCCCTACTGGGTAGCCCTTACAGTCAGGAAAATTTAACGATAATATCTTGCTGAATATGGCGCACCCGGTGATGGAGTTTGTCCGATTTAACCGGGATATGTCGCAATGGATCATGCTGGCGCATCACAAATTCCCGAATCGCCTCATCGTTCCAGCTCTGATGGTTGTCATGCACCATACGCAGTACAGCATTCAATTTATTGGCGGTGTAAATCACATCGTCTTCGTTATCGTCATAATCCGAGTGTATCAAATCTTTTATGGCGTACTTAACTTGAGCAAGGGCATTATTGGCATCGAATGATGTGGCCTGTCTCATGATTATTTCTCCGGTTTTCAGTTTGTGTTGGCGGCTACTATCTCCTCAGGTCCTTAAATTAAACTTAATAAATGACGATTGAGCGACATGCTGCCTACAGCATCGAGAAAATAGTCGATGGCAGGGAGTGGCGTGACGCTTTACAGCACGCTCGGTGTTCTTGTTGTTCCTGCGCTTTGAGACAAACTTGTGACACGGGTTGATGTGAGCTCAACAGAATTGGTAGATACCTGTCCGGTATTTCATCTTTTTTCCTGCTGGGACGCTCGAAAAAATCTTTCGACAAAAATAGCGACTCCCCGGTTTTTGACGTTTTTACACAGCCTGGACCTTAAGCCGTATTTGACAGAAATTGTTTGGTTGACTGGTGGTTGGCAAGCAGCAGGCGTTCGCTGGGTAACAAGAAAACGTGACATCCGTCTATATCGGGCTCTTGTCCTTTAAGAACAATAGATTTATCCTTTAAGAAAGAAGTTTTTCTTAAAGGATAAAGTATGAGCAACAAAGAACGCGGTGAGCAAATTCGACGCCAAATTATTAGGGACGTCAGGCATCATCCCATTGATATTGCAAAACATATTGCAACTATCTTCTCGATAAGCGTACAAGCAGTTAACAACCACATTAAACGCTTAGAAACCGAAGGCTGGTTAAACTCGAGTGGCACTGGTAAAGGAAAAAGATATTTTCTTGGCGACTTAAGACACTATAAGTCTCTATTTCCTCTGGCCGAAGGCTTCGCAGAGGACAGCGTCTGGCGAGATTATTACGCTTTCGTATTTGACGGTTTGCCTGAAAACATCGTCGACATATGCCATTACGGTTTTACCGAAATGGTCAATAACGTCATCGACCACTCGGGCGGAGAACAAGTTTATATATCCGTTGTACGGGACAAAGAAAAAATAGTCATCGCTGTCGTTGACGACGGCGAAGGTATTTTTAGGAAAATTAAACGGCTGTGCGATTTAAGTGACGAACGACAAGCCCTATTCGAGTTGTCCAAAGGCAAGCTGACCACCGATCCCGAGAATCATACCGGCGAAGGTATTTTCTTTACATCGAGAGTATTCGACGAGTTTGAAATCGAATCGTGTGGAATCAGGTTTAGTCACGACGACACATTCGATTTCGATGTTATTCTCGAGTCGTCTATTTCTTTTGATAAAGACGGTACGGTGGTCTATATGCTTATTAGGCGGGATTCAACCCGCCAGATTCAAGCGGTGTTCGACGACTATGCTGGACCAGACGAGTTTCAATTCAACAAAACCATCATTCCTGTGCGCTTAGCCCAATACGGTAATGAAAAACTTGTATCCAGGTCTCAAGCGAAACGATTACTGGCACGGGTAGAACGCTTTCATTACGTTATTTTTGACTTTGAGGGTGTATTGGCTATCGGCCAAGCTTTTGCCGATGAAATTTTCCGTGTCTATGCGCAAGCTCATCCAGAAATAACATTACTGCCCGACAACATGGAGCCCAACGTTGAAAAGATGGTTTCTAGGGCTATTGCATCGAGATAAGTCAATTAACCCGTAAGCCAAGCAGATACTATTACCCAAGTTAAGCGGAAATGACGTTGGGTTAGGGCATTTCAGAATCACATCAATAATTGCTACTGTGTCTTTTCAACATGGATTGTTTGTTTCGTGCGCATACTTGGGTTTGGGTATGTTTTCTTGACCTAACGCCGCCGCAGTCGGTTTGTAGATCGGTTTTGTGTTTCTCGCCAAGTTAGTTCTGCCCAAAAATAAGCTCGTTATGACATAAAGCTGCCGTTCCAAAATCAAACTCGTCCGGCAGGTATTGGCCGCTTGTCACCCAACACAAGTACAAGCATTCAAACCCGCAAGCAATTTTTTCTCCGCGTATGCGCGCATCATTTATGTCTACTGCCCAGCAGATAATCAAATCCCGGCCAGGTGACGCACCAGTTGCCGGAGCCTGGCTGGGTGTGATGTTGGTAATGCCAGGGTAAATGCTGTTTAGCCCAGTCAGGGTTGAGATGGGCTTTGCGGTGCAGAATGTAATAAAGCGTCAACGAGCCGTATAAACCCATCACGAAAATCGGCCAATACCAAAATAGCGGCAGATGCACCATGACAATGGCGGCCAATACCGCCAACTCCTTGGTTTGCGCATTCCAGGTCGATAAGTCCAAATGGCGATAGCCGGGATCCAGCATCTGGTGTTTAGCGCAGATCGCATGGTGTTCATACCAATGGTAGGCCCAAATGCTGCCTGGCTGTTTGCCAAAGCGATGCAAGATGAATTTGTGCAGCAGCCATTCGCCCAGATTGGCGTACAGAATGGCTAGTAAAAATTGTAGGCTCACTGAGATCATGGTTCGGCTGGGGCTAATGGTTTGTAGTGGGGATTATCTTCACCCGGTTTGCCGTGCTCGGCATAGTTGTTTTATTCCTGCTGCTTTGGTCGTGTACTTTTGGTTCCAGCTCTTACCATTTTCCAAATGGTGTTCCATTTTTAATCCGATTTTAATGACTTCTGCACCAGCAATTTCCAAAAGCTCTGCTAAAAATTAATACCATTATTTGATCGAGGCACGGAATTTAGCCGGCCAGTTTGCTGTAGATCGCTTTTTTCGATTTTTATCGGCGGATAGCTTCACAAAATCGACTTGCGTACAGTAGACCTATGTACTAGGCTATGCTACCGCTCAAGTGGGGGAGGAGAAATGGCTTCGTACCGGGGAGTGACCGGCGCGCTGTTGGCGTTGGAATCGTTCTTGACCAGCAGATTACCTGCCGAGCTGAGCAGCGAGCCCACCAATGCCCAAGCAAAATTGCTGGGTAGCGCCGATATTGCCAATATCCTCACCGGCAATCTGCTGGGTATTTACCTGCATCGCATCACCATCGATCCGCACGGCCGGCAGCGCACCTTTGCGCCGCGCGGTTCCGACCAAAACGCCCCGCAAGCCGAACTGCCGGTCAATCTGCATTTCCTGTTAATCGCCAACGCTGCCAGCGCCACCATCGAAGCCGATCTTTTGAGTTGGGCCATGGTCGAGCTCGCCAACGAATGTCAGCTCGACATCTCGCATATTCAAGACATCGACGACGAATGGGGCCAGGCGGAAGTGCTGAATATCGCCCCGGACGAGATGAGCACTGAAGATTTGATGCGCATCTGGGACGTGTTCAAATCGCCTTACACCAGCACCGTACCCTATGTCGCCCGCACCGTGCGCTTGCGGCTGCGTCGGCCGCGTACGGAAGGTCCGCCGGTTTCGACGCGGGTATTTCCGGGAGGCACGGTATGAAAGCCGTCAAGGTTCTGGAAACCAATATCCTCTACGCCAGCGACGTGATCTATTGGCTGGACGGCAGCAGCGCCCCGCAGCAAGCCGATATGCGGCGGCTCAGTGACGCCGTTGTGTTGCAACTCGATACCCGCCCCGCCGATCTGCAATTTTTACACACGCCAGGCAAAACAGCCTTGTGGCGGCGCTCGGCAGGCAAAACGGTGCAAGGCGCGCCCAGCGAGGCGGATAAGCTGCGCCCGGCTGAAGCGGCATACACCATCGCCGGTTCGGTGGCGGATAGTCAAAGCCGCTATATCCCGCGCCGTTTTGCAGTTCAAGCCGGCAATGCCGCCGGGCACAGCTTGGTGCTTTATCCGACCCCTTTCGGTACCAAGCTCGGCCGCGGCGGTGGTTTGCGCGGCACGCTAAGGTTTACCGGCAGTAATGCACCGGCCGTCTGGGCATTGCTGACGCTGACGGTCAATCTGGGCGTCGGCGGCAATTTGATCTGCCGTGCCCAAGCCGACGCCAATGGCGATTTCATTATCGCGATGCATCGCCTGCCGCCCTTGCCGGAAGGCGTAACCGAATACAACGCGACACTGAGCATTGCGGCCTCGGCTGCGGCCAGCGCTGCGCTACCGGTCGACCCGGCCGACTTGCAGCCGATGTTGCTCGGCGCTATTAACGCTAACAGTTTTGCCGCCGCACTGGCCCTGACCTTGGTGCCGGGCGATTTGAGTTTAATCCGGTCCTTTAATCGGGATCATTTTGCCGTTCAACCCAATTGAGTCATCCATGAGTTGAGTTCGTCCTTTAAACGCTGGTCCACATAAAAATTAAGGAGGGGAGCATGCCTGAATATCTTGCACCGGGTGTGTTTGTAGAAGAAGTTAGCTTTCGCGCCAAATCGATCGAAGGGGTGGGGACCAGCGTCACGGCGGTGGTCGGTCCTACCCGTTTCGGGCCGTTGCGGGGCAATCCCGAGGTAGTGACTAGCTTTGGCGAATTCACCCGCATCTACGGCGACATCCAAAATCTGACGCTGGCCGGCGCATCGGTGCTTAACCATACTGCGATTGCCGCGAAAGCCTTTTTCGACGGCGGCGGCAAACAACTCTATGTGTCGCGGGTCGGCAATTTTCCGCAAAACGCGCCGGGCATATCAACGCGGTCCGTGCCGAATGTGTTGAGTTTCAGCAGCCGCTTTCCCGGAGCGATGGGCGATTTCACGCTGGAACTCCTGTGGCGCGATAGCGAAAATCTGTTAAAGACCGAGGCTACCTCGGCGCCCGCCGAAGGCGAGGTGGTGTTTTTGAATGCCACCGGCCTGACCAATGCGGTGCGCTCGGCCGGTATCGCCGCGCAATTCCCCGACGAACGCTTTCCTTTAAATGTCCGTGCCCTGGTGCGCCGCGAAGGCGATCATTTCGTCATCGTCAATAACCGCTGCGAACTGGATACCGCCGACGATGTCGCAGCGGGCGGTACCGCCTTGCGTCCCAACGGCCAAGCCGACGGCAGTCAGGGCGTATTGATGACGGCCGGTTTGGTAAACGGTCCGGGCGTTGCAGTCAGCTACACACGGGTGTTTGCGAAAAACCCCAGCAGCGGGTCCTTGGCTAACGGTACGTCGGCGGTCTTGACCCTGAGCGCGGAAACCAACTTGTCGGTGTATACCGGCGCGGCGCATTGGGGCACCCTGACTGCGCTGCGCGGCACGTTAAATGCGGCCGGCAGCGAGTTTGTGGTGGACGGCGGCGGTTTGAATGTGGGCGTCAATGCCGACATCACCTTGCCGTTGGCGGCTTTGGCTGCTGCACCGAATACGGTGCGGGCGGTGGTGGTGCAGCGCAACTTCGATATTGCCGTACATGCCGGCGGCCGTGACGGCCCGGTAATTTACAGTTACGGCGACATTTCCAGCGCCCCCGATGCAAAAAACAGCCTCAGCGCCATAATGCCCGTGACGCCGGACAAGCGTTACGACCAATTGACCAGTCCGGTCAGTTGCACCCTCAGCCCCGGTATCAGCGGCGCCGATGTGGTGGCAGCCTTGTACAGCTTGTTCGAGTCGGATGGCTTAAATCCCGGCCCCATGTCGGTTCAAGGTCCGCGTTATTTGATTAATCTGTCCGGTGGCAGCGACGGCAACGTGCCCGGCGCCGTGCAATACGGCGGTGTGGAAGACGAGGTCAACGGCAGCAGCGGTTTCGTGGCCTTGGAAAATATCGAGGATGTGTCCATCGTGATGACTCCGGCAGCGGCGGCTGACGCCACTAATCATCAAGCCATCGTCGCCGAGGTGCAAAAACACTGTCTAAAAATGCGTTACCGGGTCGGCATCGTCGATAGCCGCGACGGCATGGCGCTGTCGGAAGTGCGCGAGTTTCGTTCCAACTTCGACGATTCCAGGCTGGCGCTTTATTACCCCTGGGTGGTCATCGCCGATCCGCGCGGCCTGCTCAGCACTATCACCGTGCCACCGTCCGGCTTTATTGCCGGCGTCTACGCCAATACCGACGTGCAGCGCGGCGTGCACAAGCCGCCGGCCAACGAACCGGTGATCGGCGCTTTGCGCTTTGCTCAGGAAATCAACCGCTTCCAGCAGGAATTGCTGAATCCCAACGGCATCAACTGTTTGCGCTCGTTTCCAGGACGCGGGCATCGGGTATGGGGCGGTCGCACCTTGTCCAGCGATCCGGAATGGAAATACGTCAACGTCCGCCGTTACTTTTTGTACCTGGAGCGTTCCATCGACAAATCCACACAATGGGCGGTGTTCGAACCGAACGGCGAGCGCTTGTGGGACAACATTCGCCAGACCGTGGAAAGCTTTTTATACAACGAGTGGGTCAACGGCCGACTGTTGGGTGGTAGCGCCAAAACCGCTTATTTCGTGCGTTGCGACCGTAGCACGATGACCCAAAACGATCTGGACAACGGCCGCTTGGTTTGCGAAATCGGCGTGGCGGCCTTGAAGCCGGCCGAATTTGTGATTTTCCGTATCGGCCAAAAAACCGCCGACGCCTGAACCCTGGACTGGAGATAAACCATGGCTACATATCGCGAAACACCCTATGGGGTGTTCAATTATCTGGTCAACCTGGGCGACGGCAGCGAAGGCGAAGTGCAGGGCGGCTTTTCGGAAGTGTCGGGTTTGAATGCGGAAGTGACGGTGGCGGAATACCGTAACGGCAACGACGCGGTCAATTACGTGCGCAAGATTCCGGCCATCAACAAAGCCGGCGATGTGACGCTGAAGCGTGGTGTGATTGGTGCGGACAACATTTACAGTTGGCTGGAGCAAATTCGCGGCGGCGATGTGACCGCCAAACGCGATGTGGTGATCAAGCTTAAAAACGAAGACCCCACTAGCGCCAGCGCCGTGGTCACCTGGAAACTGGTCAGGGCCATGCCGATCAAATGGACCGGGCCGACGCTAACAGCCAAGGGCGGCAGCGATGTGGCTATGGAAGAACTGGTGCTCTCCGTCGAAACCATCATCCAAAGCTAAGCGGAGCGACAGCGGATGGAATGGCTAGCGGGAGCGCGCATCGCCTTGACTCCGAGGCCGGTTGAACGCCGGATTGCGGCGTTGGAGGCGGCCATGCTTGGGCATTGTCCAGGTCGGGTCCGGCTTGAGCGCCTGCTGCAATTGCCGGCAGCACTGGCGGACATGCGCGCGGTCGGATACGGTAAGACAGTCGATGACTTGCTGTTGGGCGCTGCCAGCGAGCTTTACCATCTACCGATACCCTTGCAGTCCAGCGCCGAATTTCACGATATTTTCCCGGATGCGCTTAGCGCCACCACCCAATATGTCAGCCTGCTGGCTGGTAATAAAGCCTGGCTGGGCCTGGCGGTTGACGATTTTTTTGCCAACGGCGGCGAAAAACTCTGGGTGGTGCGGATACCCGAAAGCACCGGGCAAGCCGGTTTCCTGCCTGCCGACAACACGCAATTGCACGATGTTACTACTCTTCAGGGCTTGGCTTGTGTGCTGGTCATTCCGGCCTTGGGCGTCGTCGGTTTTCCGGATTTGGAACGGCTGCAAATACCGCCGCGTCTGCCGGATATTCCCAGGGTACGTCTGGAAAACAACGACCCGCAGTTTCTGCCTTGCACGCAAAATACCGATGACGATCACCGCGAACGCCGGTACAGCAGCGAATTAAGCGATATGCCGCCGCCTTGGCAATTGCCGCAGGTGTTGCGCGGCATGCTGCAATTCGTCAGTAGCCATCGGCCCGATCTGCAATGTCTGTTTACCTTGCCGCTGGCCTATTCCGGCGAGCTGGACAGCCCGGTGCTCGACCCGGCGGCGTTGAGCGCACTGGCCGGGTATCAAGGCAATCCGGATACCGCGCAAGCATTGCGCTATGTGCAGTTTTTGTTCCCCTACTTGCGCGGGCCGCGTTTTGCCTTGCATAGTCCGGTAGGATTGATCGCCGGGCAGCAGGCGGCGGTGGCCCGTCGCGACGGCCCTTGGCGCTCGATGGCGGCCAAGCCCTTAAACACTGATGCCTTGCCCTATCCGCGTTTGTCCATCGCCCAAACGATGGGCTTGCGCGATAAACCCGGCATCAGTGTGCTCAACTACCGCAACGCAGTTAGCGGCGGCGCGCAACTTAGCCTTGATGACGAGCGTCTGGTGGTGCCGGCCTTGCCGGTCGCCGATTATCCGTTCGACCGCCAGCGTTACGATGGTTTTCGCTCGGCGGAAGTGATGCGTTTCCTGGGTTTTTTGCGCCGGCAATTGCAGGCCTTGGGCGAGCAATTGATCTTTAATCTGGATTATCGCGATCCCCGCCCGCGTTTGCTACTGGAACAGTTTTTCCGCCGCTTGTACAGCCAGGGCGCCTTGCGCGGTGCGTCCGCCGAGCAAGCCTTTTCGATTCGCGAATCGACGCCGCAGGAAGGCGCGATGCTTTACGAAATCATGCTGGCCCCGGCGTTTCCGATAGACAGGCTGTTTCTGACCTTTGCCAATCTCAACGGCGAGTGGCGCTCGGAGGTGGTCGATGGCTGAAGTCAGCGAATTCGTCGCCTTTCGCTTCAAGGTCAATCTGTACAACAGTGATCAGAGCAGCTTGTTGTGCAGCGGTTACTTCAGCGAAGTGACCGGCTTCGAAGCGACGATGGAACCTAAGGTCATCAACGAGGGCGGCCACAATTGGGGCGAGCATCACCGCTCCGGGCCGACCAAATTCGCGCCGATTATTTTGAAACGCGGCGTTACCGACATCAACGATTTATGGTCCTGGTTCGACATCACCACCCGTCTGGCCAACTACGGCTACCGGCTGAGCGGCGAGATCATCGCGTTCGGCAATCCCAGCGTCAGCGGCGGCAACGTCACCGATAACGCGGTGTTGGTCTGGAAGCTCAGCGGCGTGCTGCCGACCAAATTCAAAGGCCCGGATTTGTCGGCCACCGCCAGCCAGGTAGCCATCGAAGAATTGCAGCTGGTGCATCAAGGCCTGGAATTGCAGCGGCCGGCGTCTGCCGGCACCCAAGGCAGGGGGGCGGCATGATAGCCATCGAACGCGGCAAACTGATTCCGGTCAACGGCGACAACGATAGTCCTGATTTGGATAACGCCATTGACGTGCAATTCAACCCGTCCAGCCTGAAAGTCAGCCTGTCTAACACCTTGAAAGAAAACGCCCGCAACGGCAACAGCCGCTCGGCGCAGTTCGTCGATAAAAGCTCGTCCAATCTGACTATAGAGTTGATTTTTGATACCACGTATATCGAAGCGCCCGGCGGCGCGGGCCAGGGTAGCGGGCAGACGGCCAGCAGTGCCGGCAGCAACAGCAGCGCCAAGAAAGCCATCGAGCAGGGTTCGGATGTGCGTTTGGAGACCAAAAAAATTGCCGATACTTTTATCAAGCCAATAGAAGACGGCAAAAAAATGAAAGCGCCCAAACGCTGCTTGTTTCAATGGGGCGCGTTCGAGTTTTTGGGTTTGGTGCAAAGCTTTGACGAAACTCTGGATTTCTTTTCCCCGGAAGGCCGGCCGTTGCGGGCTACTGTGTCCTTAAAGCTCAGCGAGGACCGCTACCAATTCCGTAACCGCGCTGTCGAACAAGCCGCCCGCAATACGCCCAGCCTGAGTTCCACCGGTGCCGGGCCGCAAGGCGGTTCCGGGCAAACGGCCGCGCCGGTGCCGGGCACTAGTGGCGAAGGCGCGGGCAATTGGCGCGATACCTCGCTGTTTAACGGCATAGAGTCGCCCAGAATGCCGTCGCTATCGGTGGTGGCGGTGCCTAGCCTGAGCTTGAGTGCTTCGGTAGGGATTAGCGGCGGCGTGGGATTTGGGGTAAGTGCCGGTGTCAACATCAGCGGCGGTATCAGCGCCAATGTTTCGGCAAGCTTGTCAGCCTCGGTGAATGTTGGTGCTGGTTCAGTCAATAGTGCAGGGGGGGCAAAAGCGGCACTACCAGCGGCGCCATCGCCAAGTCCGGCGTTTAAATTCGGCAACTCCGCCAGCCTGGGCACCGGCATCGAAGGTGCGTTTAACCCGGCTGGGAAAAAGGGCAGTCTGAATGCAGCCAACATTCAGACAGGCAGTGTGCCGCTAAGATTCGATACTGCGCAAACCTGGATTGGTGGCGTGCAAAACGGACAAGCGGTAACTGCGGCGACCGGTGGGAGACCCTTATCAACAGCCGCAGCTAACCAAGCCGGTTCGGCAACTGTGACTCGCAAAAGCAGTGGCGTATCGGTAAGCAGTTTATTAAAAGCTGCCGCCGACAGTGGCGTTGGTTTCGATTGAGTGGGAATTACAAATGCCGGTATTGATAGACGAAGTGATATTGGACGTGCAAGACGGCGTCACCGAAGCCGCCGAGCAACAACCGGCCGCGCAGCAGACGCCGTTGTCGCCGGCGGAAATCGAGTTGACGCAAATGCTGGAATTGATCAGGCAGCGGCAGGAGCGGTTGAGGATTGATTGAATAGATGTGGGTGAGTGAGAGATTTGGTAATGAAGTTTTATATACCCTCACCCTAGCCCTCTCCCGGAGGGAGAGGGGATGTGTCGAAGGGTTTTAGGAGGCTTTGAGTGGTGGAAGGGTTTCCTTCCCGTATGCCGCGCCGAGCACCGGAGCTTTTGAACGGATCCGCCCGTAGGGGCGCCGCATGGATGCGGCGCGTTGCCGAAGGGGCAGGAGCCCCTTTCGGCAACCCCGTTCAAAAGCTTCGGAGCGCAGGGAATAAGCGGCATCCGGGTCGCCTTTTCTTTGGATACTTTCTTTTGGCGACGCAAAAGAAAGTATCGCGGTTGTCGGTCCGCGAACCGACATTAGAAAAACCGTCGCGATAGCGACACATAATAATTAAACGACAATAAACAAGAACAACACTATGCCCGATTCCGCCTTCACCAGCTCCCGCCCGACGATCAAAATCGACGGCGAACAACGCGAAGACCTGCAACAGGCCTTGCTGGCGATGCAGGTCAATCTGCCCTTGCACGGCTGCGCGCATGCCGAATTGCAGTTGTCCAATTGGGGTAGACCGGAAGGCGGGCAAGACCCCGACTTTACTTTGAACGACATAGCCTTGGGTGCCGGCGTGGAAATCGAAATGGGCAGCGACACTCCGCAAAATCTGTTCAGCGGCGAGATTACCGCCATTGAAGAAAGCTACGGCGAAGGCGCGCCCAACATCGCGCTGCTATTACAAGACAAATTGCATAGGCTGGCCCGCAGCCGGCATAACCGCAGCTTTGAAGATCAAAGCCCGGACGAACTAGTGCAAGCCATCGCCGGCGAGGCGGGCCTGCAAACCGATGCGTCACTGTCCGGCATCACCGCCACCTGGCATCAACTCAACGAAAGTGATTTGGCCTTTCTGCTGCGCATCGGCAATCGCTTTGACATAGCCGTGCGCTTGGCAGGCAATACCTTACGGGCCAAGGCCGAAGAAGCCGATCCCAACCCGGTCGAGCTCAGCGCCCAGGACAGCGCCCTGAAAGTGCGCTTAATCGCCGATTTGAATCATCAACCGCTCAGCAGCCAAGTCAATGGCTATAACCTAGCTAGCGCCGACCCGGTGGATTTTACGGCCGACGCAATGACGCCGGCGCCCACCGGCACCAGCGCGGCGGCGGCTTTAGGCAATCTGAGCTGGCCCGGCCCGGAAATCGTCCCGCAGCCCTTTCCCGGCACCAGCAGCGAAGCCGAAGCCTATGCCAAGGCCGCATTCAAACGCCAAGCCAAACGCTTTATTCAAGGTGAAATTGTTTGCCAAGGCGAAGCGACTTTAAAACCTGGCCGGGAGATCGAGTTGGACGGCGTGTCGCCGCGCCTGAAAGGCCGCTACCAGATTGTGCATTGCGTGCACCGCTTCGATAACAACAGCGGCTTCGAGACACACCTGAAAGTCAACAAAGGCGGGTGGCAGTCATGAACAGTCACGCCTTGGGTAATCTGCACAGTTTGCAACTTGGGCAAGTCACTGATAACGCGGACCCGGACAGCCGTGGCCGCATCAAGGTGCGTTTGCTGGCGACGCAAATGGAATTATGGGCCAGCGTCGTCGCACCGTCAGCCGGCCAGGGTTATGGCGCCAGTTTTGTGCCGCGCTTGGAAGAAATTGTGGTGCTGGCTTTCATCACCCCGGAAATGCCGTTGGTGCTGGGCAGCGTCTGGGCCGGTAGCGGCAGCGCGCCGGCAGAGGCCGATCCGCAGGAAGATCATTATGTAATCCGCACCCCGCAGGAAACCGTGTTGGATTTCGACGACGGCAATGGCCCGAAAGTGGAGTTGCGTACCCGCTCCGGTTACAAGATTTCGATAGACGAAGCCGGTGGCGGGGAAATCGTTATCGAGCGCGCCGACCAAAGCGTCACCCTTAATAACTCAGGCATTGCAGTGCGCAGCAGCGGCAGCGTCACGGTCGATGCCAGTACGGTGACCATTAACGCCAGCATGGTGACGGTGAATGCCAGTATGTCCAAGTTCAGCGGTGTGGTGCAAGCCGACACAGTGATCGCCACTTCAGTGGTGGGCAGTTCCTACACGCCGGGCGCCGGCAACATTTGGTAAGGGATTATGAAAACCGAACAAGTTCTGCATCCCATTAAATTGAAACCGCCGTTTTATCAAGAGGGCGGACAATGCGGCTTGCATCGTTATCTGGATGCGGAGTTTATCAACCGCTTCAAGCAGGACATGCAGCGCCGCCAGTTCGATTTGCCGCAGTTTAGCGCCTGGCAGCAGGAGGAGCGTCATAGCCGCTACGGCCAGCAGCCTGTTTTACGACTACCGCTGCATCGGGCGTTTCATATCGTCAGTTGCGAAGTGGTTTGCGACCGCTTCGGCGAGCCGGCGCTGGATCCGCAAAAAATCAGCTCGGCCGGTTTCGTGATTCGCCGGCTCAGCGGTGGCCGTGAGCAGGCCTGGATGCTGGAAGACGGCGAGGCGTTGGGGTGGCAAGACGCCCCCAGCGAACTGCGCGACCCGGATTTGCATCGCCGCTTGTGCGCCAACGGCGTGCTGCATAAACGCGACGAGCAGGCGGCCTATAGTGGCGAGGAAGTGCACCCCTTGCATGTATTAAAAACCAGCGATGCCAAGCGTAAAACCCACACACTGTTGTTCGGCTATTTGCCGCTGGGTGGTTTTTATTATCTGCGCGATGCCAGTCAGGCGTTCGATAGTACTGACCAAGCGCAAACCGCCAGCGTCGCCGCGGCGATGTTGCCTTGGCCGTTCGGTTATCGGCAACCGCTGAATCAAACCTGGCTAAGCGAATACAGCAAACCGTTGGCGCAAGGCCTAGCCAGCAAAGCTTTTTTTGAATTGCTGAGAATATTGGTCAACCGTTATCACCTCGGCGAAGCCGGCATTGCCGAGAACACCGCGCTGGAAAACCAATGCCAGCAGTTGTGGCTGTACGACGAAGCTAAACTGCCGGCGGGTTTGCAAGGCCAAGCCTATACCGAAACCAGCCTGGGCTTGTTTACGCCATATCGGCAACAAACCTTGTTTAGCTATCTGCAAGCCTGCTTTGCGATGGGTGGCGATAACCCGTTGGTGCGCTGGTTGATTCAACAAGAACAAGCGATAGACGCGGTGGGCGGGCTGGACAAACTGGCGGCATTACCGGCCTTGCCGAATGCCAATGGCGTCGGCAACCTGAGTTTGACTTTGTTGCTGCTGGCCGCCGATGCCCAGGAAATCCGCGTGCTGTTGGGGCAACGCCTTAGCGACCAAGCACTGAGTAAGGTCAAGGAAATCCCCTTGCCAAAATTCGCGCAAAATGCCGGCGATGTTTATCAAGTAGTGGCTTTTGTGCGCGCCAAAAACCAGCTCGGCCAGGAACAGATTCAATGGGCCAATGCAGACACCCGCAGCATACCGTTTCGGGTCGCCGCGCCCTTCGATCCGGACGCCAGCCGGCCGGCGTTGATTCAGATGCCGTCGCTGGCCGATCTGCGTCGTGGTCTGGCCAAGGGCGCGGCGATGATCACGCCCGCCGATACCTTCGATTTAATGAACAAACTGAAATTGAATAAGGGCGCCAGCGAAGACACGGTCAAAGACACGTCCGGCCCGGACTTTGGGATTCAATGGATTTGTTCGTTTAGCTTGCCGGTGATTACGCTGGTGGCGATGATCTTGTTGATGATCATGATCTCGCTGCTGAATATCGTGTTTTTCTGGCTGCCGTGGGTACGGATTTGCCTGCCGTTTCCAAAAATCAAGGGAGATTAAGCATGCGCACGCCGGTACCCGAGATTTTGAGTTGGCCGCTGGGCAATATCGATGCCGACGGCCGCTTGAGCTGGACCCGCGACGATCAGAGTATCCGCGAGGTGATGTTGAATATCCTGCTGACTCGGCCCGGCGAACGCTTGCAACGCCCGACTTTTGGTGCCGGTTTATTAAACTTCGTGCATCAACCCAATAACGAAACCACCCGCCATCTGATTGCCGGCGTGGTGCGTAAATCGCTGGAGACCTGGGAGCCTAGAGTGGAAATCGACGAAGTGCAAGTGCAGGCCAGTCCGGCCAGCGTCGCCGATGTGCATATCAATATCCGCTACCGGCTGCGTAACAGTCAGCGCCCGGCGGAACTGGGATTCACGCTAAACCTGAGCCTGCCGGCTTGAGGCTGCAAGAGAGGCCGTTATGCCATTACCGGTACCGAATTTAGACGACAGACGCTTCGAGGATTTGGTTGCCGAGGCCAAGGCCCGGCTGGCCAGCCATTTGCCGGAACTGGCGCAGATTGCCCCCGGCGACCCGCTCAACAGCTTTGTGGATTTATTCGCCTGGCTAACCGAAACCATTTTGTACCGCGCCAACTTAATTCCGGAACGGCAGCGCCGGGTGTTTTTAAATTTATTGCAAATTCCGGTGCGCGCCGCTAGGCCGGCCAAGGGCATAGTCTGCGTCGATGCCGGACCGACCAGCGTGTTGCCGGCGGCATTATTGGCGGACGGCAGCCAACTGCGGGCCGGAAAACAGATTTTGACGGCGGTCGGCGAATTGCAACCCACCTGCCTGAGCTTACAAGTGTTGATCAAACAGAAGTTGGAGGCTGCCGATCTGGCCGCGCTGGGTTTGACCTTGCAGGATTTGCAGGAACAGTACGGATTGCGCAACGGCCAACGTCCCGAGCCGTTTCAACCGCGCCGCTTCCAGCCGGTTAAGGAAGTGCTGGATCTGACCGGCAGTCTGGATCGCAGCTTTTACCTGGCCTGCATCGCCCCCAGGCAGCTGGAGGGCCAGATTGCCTTGCTGCGCAGCCATCTGGCCGGCGTGGCCTTCAATATCGGCATCGCGCCCGCCGACAATCTGGACGGCGACGCGATCAACGAACTGAATCCGCGCAAGCTGATTTGGGAGTTGGTTTCCACCGGCGAGGCCGGCGAAACGATTTATCTACCCTTGGATGTGCTGGCCGACAGCTCCAAAGGCGGCCGGCAAACCGGCGTGGTGCGCTTGCGCTTACCCAAAAATCCGGCGCTGTTTCAGGCGTTTGTACCGACCGATCCGATGTTCAGCGGTGTCGGCGATAGGCCGCCGGAATTGGCTGATCAAGTCGAAGCCGGCCGCGTGGCGTTTTGGTTGCGCTTGCGTTGCCCGGAACATCCCAACTTACAACTGGGCTACCTGGCGCTGAATGCCGTCGATGTGCTGGCCCAAGGCTTGAAACAGGATTTACTGGTGGGTATGGGTACCGGCCAGCCGGATCAGGTGGTGGTCTTGCCCAATCAAAATATCGATGCGGCGACCTTGCAACTGGATGTTGAGGAAAATGGTGCCTGGGTGCGTTGGCAACAGGTGGCTTTTCTTGCCGGTCAAGCCGCCGATGCCAGGGTGTATCGGCTCAATCCGCAGTCCGGTTACGTGTACTTTGGCGACGGCACGACCGGGCGACGGCCGCCGTCGGGTAGCCGGATTCGTATTGCGGCTTACTTATTTGGCGGCGGCAGCGCCGGTAATCTGCCCGCCGGGAGCATCAAGGAAGTGGTGAACGGCAGTTCGCGTTACAAGCTGCGTCACGAATGGCCGTTAAGCGGCGGCATTGATGCGGAAACGGTCGAGCAGGCGGAAAAACGCATCCCACAATTTCTGACCCATCGCAACCGGGCGGTGACGCAACAGGATTTCAAAATCATCACCGAAGCCAATCCCGTCAATCCGGTGGCCCGCGCCGAAGTGTTGGTGGGTTTTCTGCCCGGTGCCAGCATTCGTGCGGCGCGCGACGACGTGCCGGGAGTGGTCAGCGTATTCGTGCTGCCGCCGGCCGAACCGGCTGTGGGTCACACGCCCAAGCCCAACCAGGGCTTGTTGAAAGACGTGTTTGCCTATCTATTGCAGCGGACCATGGTCGGCACCGAATTGTATGTGTTAAGCCCGGAGTTCGTGCCGATTGCCGTCAGTGTGAAAGTGCAGGTGCGCGACATCGAAACCGAGCAACAAACCCTGCGCGACGTGCAGCAGACGCTGCTGGAATACCTGTGGCCGCTGGCACCCGGTGGCGCGCGCGGTGCCGGGTGGCCCTTGGGCGGCGCGGTGCGCGCCAACGAATTATTGACCCAGGCGGCGCGGGTGGCCGGGGTGCAGGCCGTGAATGCCTTGAGCCTGTTTCAACGCGGTAGCCAGGGTTGGCGACGTTTGCCCGCCGATGAGCCGGTCAACTTGACTAAATACCAGTTGCCCGAGCTGCTGGGTGTGCGCGCCGACAGCGGTTCCGGCACACCGGCCTTGCCGGACGGCATCGGCTTGCTGGAAGGCCAAACCCCGGACGATAGTTTGGGTGTCGCGGTACCGGTGATACCGGACATTTGTTGAGGGCGAGCGATGGACGTCAACAACACCCCGTATTTTTTAATGAAAGGCCAAGCCGATTTCGAACAGGGTTCCAGTCATTTGAACTGGAATGCCGGTTTACAGGCGCTGAAGCTGGCGCAAAATCAGGTTTTGCGCTTGCCGGCCGCCGATCCGGCGGCGGCTTTGCTGGCGTGGCAGAACAGCGTGCCGCTGGCCTTGGACAGTTTTAATCAGATCGGTCGTTTGAGTGCCGACGGTGCGCGTGTCGAATTTAACAGCGGCCGTGGTTATCTAAGCTTGCAGGACAATGAATTGCAGGATGTTGTCGCGCCACAGGGCCGCTTTACCGACATGGCGTTCGCGTCGGTCGCGGCCGGCGGCAAGCCGGGCTTCGGCCAACCGGCCGGTGACGGCAGATTGGCTTTGCCGTTCAGTGACGGTATCAATCAGCATGGTTTGCTGCTGTTTCATCTGGCTCGCCGTTGGCAAACCTTTTGTACATGGGGCAATGCGGAGGGTGAGGATGCTGCGTCGCAAATGCCGCTAAGGGCGTGTGTCGACGGCGAGCAGCGAATCTGGCTAATCAGCAATTCCGGTTTGATGTTATGCAGTGGTGAACCTTTGCCCTTGCCGTACACGCCGCAACCGGTGCGCTTCGAACCCGAGCAGGCCAATCCGCACCCCCTACGCCGCATCTGGCAGCAAGCCTTGCCTGATGGGCTGCAAGCGCTGGCGCTATGTTGCGATTTACAGCAGATTTTTATCTTGTGCCACGACGGTATCGGGGCGCAGGCCATAGTGACGCGGCCTCTATCGGCATTGGCCGATGAGCCATTCAAAATCTACGCCTGCCCGGCCGAGTTGCCGTTTGCTATCGACCTGGCGCTGGCGGCCGATTCCTCTTTACCCGACAGCGGCCGGCTGGCGGCTTTGGTGCCGCGCGCGGCGGATGATGCGAAATTCACGCAACGCGATTGCCCGGTGTTGACGCTGCATTGGGATAGTGAAACCAACACCGGCCAGGCCCGCTTGCTCCTCGAGCGATATCCAATGCTGTCGCAAGCCGTGCCGCGTTTTGTCAGCAGCGCCGACGGCCAGTTGCGTTATCAAGCCGAGGCCGATGCGGATTTTCCGGCGATAGCTCCGCGCCCCAGAGAATTGCATGCCTTGCGCCGACCGCAGTTTTTTCTGGAAGGCACGGCCTTATTGCATGAGTTGGATTCCGGCCAAGTCGATACCCAATGGCACCGACTGTATCTGGACGCCTGCATCCCGCCGGGCTGCGATATTCAGATTGCGGTGCGGGTATTTGCCAGCCGGCAGGCGGTGCGGCCCAAGCCCATCGAGCAACCCGCGCCGTTGTGGAACCCGTTGCCGTCCGAACTGCCGTTCGCGGCAAGCCTGGCCGGCCAGCAAGCCGGCACTAGCGGTTTATTCGAGATTTTGTTGCAACAGCCTTCCGGTCGGGTGCGGCAGTTGCGCGGGCGCTATCTGCAAATTCAAGTGACTTTGCGCGGCGACGGCCGGCAAAGTCCGGCCTTGCACGCCATCAGAGTCTATTACCCGCGCTTTTCCTACCAGGAAGCTTATTTTCCGGAATTTTACCGGCAGGAACTCAGTTACGACCCGGTGCAAGCCATCGGTCCGGCCAATGGCGCCGATGTGCGCGAGCGTTTGCTGGCAGCCTTCGAAGGGGTATTGACCCCGCTGGAAGGCCGGATTGCTGCCAGCGAGCAATTGCTGGCGCCCGAGGCAACGCCTGCCGCTAACTTGCCTTGGTTGGCCGAGGCCGTAGGTGGTCAGCTGCCGAGCCACTGGCCGGAAGCCCGGCAGCGGCGCTGGCTACGGGACCTGACCTTGATGCAACAATACAAGGGTACGCTGGCGGCCTTGAATCTGGCTTTGGACATCGTCAGTGACGGCGGTGTGCAGCGCGGCGAAATTGTGGTTTTAGAGAATTTCCGCTTGCGGCGGACCATGGCGACGATCTTGGGCATAGACATGGACGACGGCGATCACCCCTTAACTCTGGGCACCGGCATGAGCGGCAACAGCATCGTCGGCGACAGCTTGATTCTGTCGGAAAGCGATGCCCGGCAATTTCTGGCTTTGTTCGCCCCGGAGCTCGCGACCGCCGACGAAGCGGCCCAGGTCAAAGCGTTTTTTGCAGAATACGCGCACCAGGTCAGCATCTTGCTGCACGGGCGGGCGGTGAGTTTGCGGACTGCTGTGGAAGACATTTTGACGGAACAGCTACCGGCGCACCTGCAATACCGGATCATCGAAACCGAACATCCCTTCGTGCTGGGCATCGCGCCGCTGCTAGGCATGGATACCTTCATCGAAACCGTGCCGCCGTTCCGCCGCGTGACGCTGGACGACACTTATCTGGGCCACGAGGGGATTTTGAAAAACCCGGCGGCATTTTCACCGGAGGACATCAATGCACAGGCTTAGCGGTTTTCCTGGGTTGGTTAACAACCCGGTCCTGTCTATCACGTTGATCTCCTTTGGGCTGAGTCCTTCGACTGGTTCGGCGCAACCGGCTTGGCGGATTCCGGTTCCTGTCAGAGGCTGGGGAAGAAGCTCCCTCTCCTCGCGGGAGAGGGTTGGGGTGAGGGGGCTCGAGCAATGTGATCCAGCTGTTTTTAGCCTCTCACCCTATCCTCTCCCGGAGGGCGATGGGATTTATGCTGCCGGATTCCGAGATTTTGGCATTTCCTATTGGGCACCACACACGGAGGCCGCATGGATACCCTAGATGATTTCACTACGCTGGAACAGGACGCCACGTTAGACGAGCCCCTGCGCCGCGTGGCTTACGAGGCTGGAATGATGCTGGGTCTGGAAGCAACCCGCGACGAGCAGGCCTACCATCGCCGCCGCCTGACCCGCCATCAATACTGGCTGCAAGGTTACGGCACGCTAGCGGGCATGGCGGTGAGCATGGCGCCGGCCACGCATCCCAACAACTCCGACAATCTAACCGTGCGCTTGCTGGTTAGTCCCGGCATCGGCATCGACGGTCTGGGCCGCGAAGTGCTGATTCACGAACCCTACTGCATCAATCTCGGCGACTGGCTGGCCGCGCAAACCGAGAGCTATCTGCGCGAAGGATACAGCGACGCCGATAATCTGCTTTGGCTGAAAATCTGCGTGCGGCAAAAAGATTGCCCGGTGGCAATGCAGCCGGTGCTGGCGCGCAAACTCAATCTCAGTACCGATGCGGTGCAACCCAGCCGTACCGCTGACAGCGTGCGTCTGGAATTGATTCCGGAATTACCGGAACCTGCGGGCGACGATGCCTACCAACCCTGGGCCTGCCATCAAGCTTTGCCTGCGGCGATGCCGGCCTTGTCGGTCGCAGAACAAGCCTGGTTGCAGCAAGTGCAAACCGATAATGCCGAAGCCGGCGCTCAACTGGCACTGCATGCCCGTTTGCTGCATGCGCTGGACAGTAGTGGGGTTAATCCGCAGCAATTGAATGACGAACTGGAGGAGGGCGCCCGTTTGTTGCTGGCCAGGATCAGCATCAGCGTCGCCGACATCAACGCCATTTTGGTCAACCCGCAATTAATCTCGATCAACAACTTGGTGCGGCCGTTCCTGGCCACCGCCAGCCAATTGGCCTGGCTGGCGCGCCAGCCCTGATCATGGAGGGACTATGAGCGAAATTTTATTTCAACCTCTCGGTAATCCGATTGCCGCCGGGCTGGCGCTGGATCAAGTTGCCGACATCGACCCGCGTCTGACTCGTAGCCACTATTTTGATGGCCGCTTGCTGACCGCGGAAGACCTGACCCGCGATCAAATCTATCTGGATCAGCGCTTGCGCGAGCTGGGCCGGGTGCTGGGCAGCGGCATCGTCGCCGGTTTGGCCTTGAGCTTCGACCGCTTCACCGGCTTGCTGACGCTGGAACCGGGGTTGGCGATGACGCCGGCCGGCCGGGTGCTGGAGCTGGGCAGCCGGCTCATCGTCAATTTGCGCGACCGGGCCTTGATCAGCGGCCTGAACGACGGCAATTTCTCCAATTTAAATCGGGGTTTGTACGCGGTCGTGTTGCGTTATGTCGATGTCGGCACCGACATTGCTGAAGTGTTTCCGAAAGATTTGAGCGCCAAACGCGGCTTTCAGTACGCGATGATTACCGAGTCGGTGCAAATGGGCCTGGTGCCTTTGCCGATTCCGCTGCCGCAACAAAGCCCTTTGCAAATTCGGGCACGTTTGATGAGGGAGTTGCTCGGCGAGGATCAATTGCACGGCTTATTGCCGGAAGACGCGGTGGCACTGGGTTTGGTGGCGATTCAAGAAGGCGCGCCGCAATGGCTGGATGCGCAATTGCTGCGCCATCCTTTGCGCGCCGAGCCGGGCATAGACTCGTTGCAAAGCGACTTGTCGCGGCAGTACGAAGCCTTATTAGCCGATATTCTGAGCAATCGCCGCAGCGGCGGTTTGACCGGCGATTTTCATGCCAGCGATTATTTTTCCTTGCTACCGCCGGTCGGCACTCTGCCCAAGGAAGCGGTCGATCCGGTCAACGGTCGGCAAGGTTATTTTCCGGAAAACTACCAGGTTGCTATCGCGCCTTTACGGCAATCGGACGTGGAACAGATTCGCGCCGAATCCCTGGCTTTGCCGCCTATTGATTTAAGCAACGGCGAGCCGGTGGACATCGTCGTACTGGTGCCTTTGTCCAATCTGGATTACGGCCATTATGCCGCGCAACTGGAGCGCAATTTCGATCCGAATAAACGCCTGCTGCCGCAACTGGATTTGCTGCGCCTCAAGCTATATCCGGTCAGGCCGGTACATGCACTGGATACAGACCAGGCCGCTTGGCAAGCCATCTGGGACCGCTTCGGCAGCAACGCGCCGTTGTACGTACGCCGGCCCAGTCGCGCGGCGGAGACTTCGATCAGCGGTATCGTGTTAGCGCTAGGTACGTCCTTGCCGACACCGCCCGAAGTGGTGGGTGGTCCGGCCGACGGCGGTGGCTTGATCGACGACGAGGACAACGTGTTCTTGAAACGGGTGAATTACCCGATGCTGGCCGAGCTGCGGGCTCCGACCGACGATGCTGGCCGTGCGGCATTAGCCACTTTGGTGGAGTCTTTCAGTGAGTCGGCATTGGTCGCCACCAGCCAACGCATCTTGCTATTGGTGGAGCGCCAATACGACGCGGTAATCTGGCAAACCCTGCAACAACTGGCCGTCGCCAACAATCTTGAAGCATTTTTGGCCGCCCTGCGCGCCAAACCGGCTAACCAATCGACCAGCGAATTGGTTGTTGCTGGCGGCGGGGCCTTGGGTTTGGATAACGGCTTAATCGGGCAATGGACGGTGTTGTTGCCGTGATGGGGGTTAGTTACTTTGCAATATTTTGAAGAGGACTTGGAAATTGGCGGTTTTATATCCCCTCACCCTAGCCCTCTCCCGGAGGGAGAGGGGACTTTTACGATAGGCTCCTGAAGGATAAGTTTTTGTAGGGTGGGCACGATTGAGTGCCCACGCGGAGGTACACAGCCAACGGTGGGCAAAATTGCCCACCCTACGCCTTCGTTTCGGGACGGGTTTTCATCCCGTATGCCGCGCCGAGCACCGGAGCTTTTGAACGGATCAGCCCGAAGGGGTGCGGCATGGATGCCGCACGTTGCCGAAGGGGCAGGAAGCCCCTTTCGGCAACCCCGTTCAAAAGCGAGGAGCACAGGGGATAAGCGGCATTCGGGTGTCTTTTCTTTTGGATACTTTTCTTTGGACAAGCAAAGAAAAGTATCTCGGCTGTCGGTCCGAGAACCGACATTAAAAACATCTGTCGCGATAGCGACACAATAAAAGCTGTTCCAGGTCGGGGAAGGTTTATGCAAACAAAATTTCCCCAACAGATATGGAAAGAAGAGTAAGGAGTAGCCATCATGTCCATGATTCTGCTGCATAACCCCATCGCCAGCTCCCGCAGCTTGCAGCGGGTGCACATGTTCCCCGGCCGGCATCTGGGCGAGGAAGAGTTCGACCGCGAACAGGCGTATGCCGACGCGCGGCTGGCTACCGTGTTGCAGGGCAGAACAGCCGGCATCGTCCATGGCCTGGATTTACAATTGGGGCCGAACGGCATAGCTGAACCCGGCTTTAGCGTCAGCGCCGGCTTAGCTCTGGCAGCCAATGGCCAGGCACTGGGGCTGTACTATCCGCTACGCGCCGAGTGGCAGGATTTGATCGACGCCTACCTAAACCGCAACCAGGTCGTCAGCGCGGTGGGTGTTTATTATTTGCTGTTGGCCCGCGGCGACCGGCAAATCGACGGGCCGGGCGTCGATGCCTGCCAACGTACCGAATTGGATCCAACCCGCGACACCCAAAGAGTGTTGGCCGGCAGCCTGGCTATACAGCGCATCAATATCAGCGACACGGCGGTAAATACCTGGCCGCGCGACCGCATCGAAAACTGGGTAGCCGCCGACCGGGTCGACGCCGGTTTCATGGCCAAATTGGGACATGCCGTGCCGCTGGCTTTGCTGGCGGTGGTGAACAACGAGGATGCCAGCTACCGAGTCGCCTGGCTCTCGCAGGAAGCCGGCCGCTACGAAGCGGTGTCGAACAGCGGTTACCGGGTTTTGCTCAATCAAACCGGCGCGGCGATGCGGCGGGTGATGCAAGCGGCGGGTTTGCCGGCTAATGCCGGGATTCCGTTGCCGCAGTTTTTACAAGACAATCTGCATCTGGATTTTCTGCCGGCCGCCGGCCAATTGCCGCTGGACTGGCTGCAAAATCCGGCCGCGCCGGCGCCAAATCTGCTTTGGCTGCCAACGCATCTGGGCATAGACATGGTGCCGGTGCCGGAAGAAGCAGTGATCGAGCTGTTGAACGGCCATATCGCCAGGCGGGTGATCGATTTGCGCCAGCCGGCCGGCGATAAAATTAGATTGTTGCTGGCGGTGAACGAGCCGGATTACCGGCCCAATCTATTGGATATTCCGCAAACCGACAGCGTGCTGGAAAGCGATATTTTCCGGTTTTACATTCGTGCTTATGATGCTTGGCGCAAATGGCGCCAACAATTCGATGCCTTGTATTTCGTCGAGCCGTCCAATACGCCGCCTCTGGCTGGCGGCATAGGCGTGATAGAGCATGCGGTGCTCGATCCCGCGCAATTCAAAAATCTGGATTTACCTAAACCGGAAGTGCCGCCGGCCTTACCTCTGACGATTTTCGAGAAAGTCATCGCCCGCGCCAACAGCGAACAACAAGACCCGCAAAATCCCGGTACGCCTTATCCCTACAGCAAAGGAGTGCCGACCTTACCTAACTTTTACCGCAATTGGCTGGGCGCGGACGGCAATCCGCCGCCGATAGCCACGCCCAGCGACGACGGTTTGGTGGTGCAGTACGCGGTGGCTCTGGTGGAACTGGAAGCCATCGAAAATCAGATTCGCGCCATCCGCAGCCGGGTCGAGAAAACCCGCGATTTTTTATTATTGCAACGCCAGCAACTGGATTCGCAAACCGTGGCCTTGGCCGCATTGGCCGGCGGTGTGGCCGGCGACGGCACCGGCTTGCAGGTGGCGCGCTGGTTGCCGTATGCCAATCTCAACGCCACCGATATTCCCAATAACGTCGAAAAAGTGGTTAGCACGGAAAGCGTGGTCAGCAATGCGCCTAAAGCCGTGTTTGCCACCGCGTCCGCCGGCTTATTCAATAGCGCGATCAGTCAGATGGCTGCGCCGAAAATCAGCGCCAGCAGTGCCTTGAGCAACAACTTATTGAGTAACGCGCTGGCCTCCACCTCATCGGTGTCCAAGTCGGCGTTTTTATTGGCCAGCAAGCCGCAAACCTATTCGGCGTTTGAATTGGGCATCAACAAAAACCGCCTGGATATGTTGTCGCGCATTACCAAGGAAGCGGTCAGCAAGCCGGCTTTTGAGGCCAAGGAATATAGGTTTGGGGTGATCGATCATATCAGTCCGGAAATCAACGAATATGCCAAAGCTTATTACGGGATGAAGGAATTGCTGGCCACGCTGACCGATTTGTTCGACCCCACCGATGCCGCCACCTTGCGTAAGCAGATGGAAAAAATCGGCGTGGTGGAAGACGATCAGGCCGGTGCCAATGCCACTAACCCGTTCGAGCGCAGCGGCAAGCTGGAGTCGCCGGCGGTGTTGGACAACCTGGCCGACAAAAACGCCCCGAACAATCCGCAGCGTTCCAGTCTGTTAAAAACCCAATATCGTTACCATGCCTTGTTCAAGGCCGGACGGATTTTGACGCAATGGATCGCGATTTTTGAGGCGCGTTACAACAATATCGAACGCAAACTGCAAGGTAAGTTACGCGAACAAGCCAATAAACTGGCGCAGATCGATAAACTGGCCGGGCTGATCCGGGTGGCGCGGGAAACCCTGGAAGGCATGGACAGGTTCCGCGTCGAACAACTCGGCGACTACGGCGTTGCGCAGCGCTTGCTGGACGAAGACTGGCGGCAGGTCTGGACTTTGAATAACGAACGCACCCGTATTTTAACCAAGGCCTTGCGCGGTTTGTATTACGTCAGAGTGCGCGGTACGCCGGTCAGCGCTGCCTTGGTCGACCCCTTGGCCTTGCGTTACGGCAGCAGCAAGGACATCGTCCCCGGCTGCGATTGGGAAGAAGAGGTGGATTTGCCCGCGGCGCTGGACCCGTTTTTCGCGGCGATCTGCGAGATTCCGATGGACGACTGGGCCGGCTTAAAACCGTTGCGGCCCAAGCTGCCGCCGTTTCAGCAATTCGATTATTTGGGGCAATTGCGCCAGGCTCGCTTCAAAGCCAGACCCGCCAGCCTGTTGACGCCGGCCAATACCGATACCTTGCAGGCCCGCCTGCAAACCGTGCATCTGCAAACCCAGATTGTCATGCAGCAGTGGGCCAGCTTCAGCTTGCCGGCTTTTACCGCCAGCAGTTTGCAAACCCAGGCGGCGGCCGCCAAAGTGTTGGCTTTGGCAGACCTGGCCGGCGCAGCCGGACCGCTACGCAAGCCCGCCCACGAATTGCGTGAGCAGTTGGAGCACTGCCAGTTTTGCTTGCTGGAAAAACTCAATCTGTTGCCGCCGTCCTTACGTTTGCAGTGGGGACAACTGGCCGAAGACGATCAGATTCGCGTCGAAGACGTATCCTGGTGGCCGGGCATGGACAGGGCGGAAGCCGACGATTTCAACGCTGCCCGTACCGTATCGGAATTAATCGCCTGGTGGTTCCGGCAATTGGACCGCGATGCCTCCGCTGCCAGCCGCAGCGCGATGCGCAATATGATTCGGGCCGTGCTGATTCATGCTTCCTTGGGCGATCCGCAGGAAATCATTCGCGGCAACGTGCATGTGCCGCCGCGCCTGGCAGCGATAGGTGAACGCTTGCAGGTCAAGTTGAACCGGCCGCCGTTGCCGGGTACCCGGCTGCAGTTGCTGGATACCGAGCAGCGCGTCGTGGCGGTGTTGGCGGTGGAAGACCACAGTCCGCAAAGCACCCAGGTCACTATCGTCGATATGCTGCAAAGTGGCGTGAAGATCAACACCCGCTTTAGCGTAGTGGCGAATAAGCTGACGCAGCAGCGCTTGTAAATTGCCGTTGTGACCAAGCTGGCCGCCGATACTGTTGCGATACACCGTCTGACCGTCCGGGCCGGGCAGCAACGGGCGGCTGAAAGCGTGCGCGACAGTTTGCAAAGTGCGGATTGGCCGCAAGCCGGGCAGGACAACTGGGTGTTTATCCGCCGCCTGCAAGTCAGCGGTGCGGCGCGGCAACTGCCTCGGCATTTGCTTGATCAAACCCGGCAGTACTTAACACAAAGCAATAATCCCGAACAGGTGATGCGCTTTGCCAGCTTGGCCGAGCTGTTGGCGGCTTTGCTGACCGATCTGCTGCGCGGCCGCGCCGGCTTATATTGGTATTGGCGACGCTGGGCGCATTGGTTTGATTTGCCGGTGTCGCGGGCCATATCCGGCATAGTGTCCGAACATCTGACTTTACTGCCGGCGGTTTGTGCCCGATTGGCGCAACGAGAAAAATTAGCCGCCGTCTGCTTGAGTCTGACAGACAGCGATGGCCGGCAATTGGCGGTTGAACTGGCCGGAATGAGTGGTTTTCGCTTGCCGTCTGTTTTGGAAATCGCCGAACTGCATGGTTCTGAAATCGATCACGCAGACCGGCAAACCCCTTTAGCCGCCAGTCAGCAGACTTGGGCTGAGCAACTGACGCCTAGGCCCGGATTGCTGGCGCTTTGGCGACCGCTATTGCAAGAACTGGATGTTGCCGACGGCCGCTATCAATTGGCTTTAGTGCTGATCGGCCAAGACTTGGCACCGCTGCTGTTGCAACAACAGCCGGCTAGGCTGCTGGCTATTCTATCCGCCCGTTTTGCGGCTATGCTGAACGTCAAAAAAGCGCAGACGAGTGGTGAGCCCAAGCACGTAAGCGCGAATGAAACGATCCAGCCCCGGCAAGCAAAACCCCCTTTGCAAACGCAGCCGATTAGCCAAGCCCATCAAGCCCGAGCGCAAACAGACGGCGAGGCCAATCCGAAACTGGATGCCGACACCGAGCGGCAGATACCGGCGCTATTACCGCACAAGCCCCTTGCCGAGCATGATGGCAAAGATGTCCGGCAAACGCCGATGGCTGCAAACCTAGCATTGGCCGACTATTCTCGTCCTGCCAAGGCGCTTGCCCAGGGCTCTTCTCCAGAACCGGCCAGCGCAGGCCTGGAGTTTGCGGGATTTCATACCCGGCAAGGCGGCTTGCTATATTTATTGAATATGCTCAACCGGCCAGAAATGCGCGGCTTGATGCTGGAACATGCCGAAACATTGCCCAGTGGCTGGGCCTGGTTGTATCGGCTTGGGCAAGAATTGCAATTGTACGAGGACGATGCGCTGGTCGATTTCATCGCGCGGCAATTGGGCCTGGACGATAGCGGCGAACTGGGCCGACTGCCGCCATTGCCGGTTCGCGAGCAGGTTTTGAGTCTGGCGCAGCGTTGGTACGGCAAGACCGGGGTTTGGAAGCCTGAGTTGTTGGCGCTCACCGGGCAAATTCACTACAGCCCCAGCCATATCGATTTGTACGCGCCGATGTCTGCGATCAGATTGCCCGTGCGCCTAGCCGGGTTGGACATCAATCCGGGCTGGCTGCCGTGGCTGGGCCGTGTCGTGAGTTTTCATTATGACTAAGCCGCCGCAGCCCTTTGCCGAATCGCTGAATCTGCAAGCACCTAACCGGCAGCAACCGTTGGCGGCCTTGGTGCGGGTCGGTTTGGCAGAATTCTGGGAACGGATGATGCCGGGCGACACCGAACTGTCCGAGCAATTGCGGCAACAAGCCGCCCGGCAGTTAAACGTGGAAGTGCTGCCGAATTGGGCTCAAATGCGCGATGCAGCGGCGATGCAGTTTTTTAACTTGCCTGGCCCATTTGGTCAGTGGGTGCGCGAACAACATATCGACCTGCCGCAAGCCTTTTTGCTGGCCGTGGTCGGCAGCGCCGAGACCGATTATCTAGTGACCTTGACGCTCAGCGAGTTGCAAGCGCCCAATCCCGGCAACCGCTTGGCGGTGCATCTGGCGCTAACGATGTTGGACGAACTATTCGGCGCCGGCACGCTGGATGCGCTGGATTTGCACGCTACGCCGTTGGTGCAGCAACAGGTGTTATTACTGGAGGGAAGCGGGCCGTTGTCGCTCAGGCAATTGCGCATCGAGCCCGCCTTGTGGTCGGTATTGTGCGGCCGGCCGGCGATTTGGCCGGGATGCCGAGTGATTTCGCTGACTGATCGCGAGTTGTTGCCGCTGCGCGTCCGCAAACAATTGCCGCATCTGGCAACATTATTGGCGAAAGGCGAAGTGCGCGGCTTGGCAATACGCGGCAACAGCGGTTGCGGTCGGCGGGCCTTGGCCGCCGAACTGGCCGAATTGTTGGGATTGACTGCCATCCAGGTGCCTAGCGAGCTTTGGCAACAGCAGCCGGCTTTGCCCTTGGCTTGTCAATTAGCGGGCTGGCTACCGGTAATCACTGCTAATGTCGCCGCCGGTGAAAGCTGGCAGTTGCCGGCAATCCAGCCCAATATCGCTCATGTGATTGTGCTGGGGATGACAGATGCGGTGTCCGGTCAGGATTTGCTGGAACTGGAAATGGGCGTACCTGACGAAGCCGAACGCCGCCAGCTTTGGGCGCGTTATCTCGCCGATGCGGAATTGGCTCGCCGTGCCGCCAGCGCCTTGCTGAGCGGGCCGGTTATTCAGAAAGTGGCGCGCAATGCGGTGTTGCGCGCGGAACAAAGCCGCAGCGCCTTGAATGCCGAACACATTGCCCAAGCCCGCCGCGATTTGGGCGCGGAACGCTTGCGGCTGTTGGCCGAGCCGGTGCGGCGGCGCGTCGAACGCGAAGCGGTGGTATTTCCGCCGCTGGTGGAGCAATACCTGCACGACTTTATCGCCCGCGCGCATAGCCGCGAATCGTTGTGGGAAGCCTTGGGTGTAACCTTGCAAGCCTCGCGCAATGCCGGCCTGCGGGCCTTATTCGTTGGCGACAGCGGCACCGGCAAAACTCTGGCCGCCAGTTATGTTGCCACCGCGCTCGGCGCGCCCTTGTACCGGGTCGATCTGGCGGCGATCATGAACAAATACGTCGGCGAGTCGGAAAAAAACTTGGGGAGTTTGCTGGATTTGGCCGCCGCCGCCGACGCGATATTGTTGTTCGACGAAGCTGATTCGTTATTCGGCCGTCGCACCGACGCCCAGCAAAGCGGCGAGCGTTACGCCAATATGCTCACCAACTTTTTATTAACCCGCATCGAAAACCACCCCGGCATCACGATTCTGACCACCAACAGCCGGGAGCGCATCGACAACGCCTTTACTCGCCGGCTGGATGCGATTGTGGATTTTCCCATGCCGGGGTTTCAGGAGCGCCTGGATTTATGGCGCAGCCATTTTGGTCAACGCAGCCCGAGCGACGATTTATGCAAAACGCTGGCTAGCTATTGCGACATCAGCGGCGGCCAGATCAGGAATGTGGTGTTGACCGCCGCCGGTTGCAGTCCGGCGGATCAGCCTATCGGCATTGAGCCCTTGTTGTCGGCTTTGCAGCGCGAATATCAAAAACTGGGCCGCAATCCGCCGGCGCAGTTAAAACAGTTAAGGAGTTAGCTTATGGCAACTTTGGCGTCCAAACTCCGTAAAAAATCGCCGCTGCGCAAAACCAGCGCGCCGCCCAAACCCAATGAAGAGAAAAAGCAGCGCAAACCGGCGTATCTGCAACGCAAGATGGCCGTCAGCCAGCCGCATGACCCCGAAGAAAAGGAAGCCGACCAAGTAGCGCAGGAAGTCAGCCGCGCCAAAAAAACTGACGAACAGCCGGGGGTGAAGGAAGACAAGGAGATGATTTCCAGCAAGCCGGTGCCGAGTGCTCAGCGCTTGTTGCGGCGGTTGAACCGGGCGGCGGCAAACGCCGCAAAACCGGAAGAAGAGCAAAAACCGGTGCTCCGGGCGAAAAAGCCGGATGACGAAAACAAAAACCCGGTTGCTAAGCGTTCTGTGGAAACCGAGGATAAAAAAGAGGATCAACTCATGCGGCTGAGCCGTAAAGCCAAGGAAGAAGAAACCCCCAAGGCCGCGCGGCTATTTCGTAAGGCCGCAGGACCCGAAAAAACAGACGAACAACAAACGACTGCTGCGCGTTTGTTACGCAAATCCAAGCTGGCGGATGAGGAGCAAACGGTCGCCCAAACCCGCCTGCACAGGGCTGCCGCCGAACAAGCAGAGCAGCCTGAAGATACTGAATCAGCCGCGTCGGCAAATACGGTCGAGCAGTCGGTGGAGGCGCGAATCGAGGAAAGCCGGGGTAAGGGGGCGCCGTTGCCGGAAAATATCCGGCGCGAGATGGAGCAACAGCTTGGTGCGGATTTTGCCGGGGTGACCATTCATAACGATGCCGAAGCGGCGGATTTGTGCAAGCAACTCAATGCCCGCGCCTTTACCGTTGGTAACGATGTGTACTTCGCGCCCGGCGAGTTTGCGCCGGAAGCCGACGCCGGGCGCGAACTGTTGGCGCACGAGTTGAGCCATGTGGTGCAACAAAGCGGCGGGGTGCAGCGCGTGATGCGCGCACCGCCGGCGGCTCCTGCTGCCGCCCCCGCGGCGGGCGGAGCCAAAAGTGCCGGTAAAGGTACGCTGAAGGGTGGGGAATTGCATGTGCCCCTGCTGACTTTGCCACAAAAACCGGGCATGCAGGAAAAATTCAGCGCTAAATACGGCGGACTGACCAATTGGAAACTGCCACAAGCCGACGAGCGTACCAACCAGATCGACGACTGGAAAAAGCAGATCAAACCGTCGTCCGGCAGCTGGGATTTAAAACCCTATCTCGGCAGCGACAACACCTTGCCGGATACCAGCGGTGCCAGCACGCAATATGCCTTGAAGCTGAAAGCCGGTGGCGGCGGTCAAGGCTATCTGATCGGCTCCGAAAGCGATATTCGCGAGCAGGCCATTCTGCCGTGGTGGAATAGTCAGGGGGCGCCGCATCTGTTCGATGTCGATCATATTCTGGAACTGCAATTGGGCGGTGATGCGGACAAGCTGGAAAACTTCCAGTTACTGGATGCCAGCGCCAATCGCAGTTCGGGTAGCAAGATTAAAAACGCCATCGATAAAGCGATACGCGCGGCCATTCCGCCCGAAGTGGAAGGTGGTGGCGACTTACCGGAAAATCTCTCCAAACCGTTGCCGGGGCGCGGCAAAGCAGCCCCTGGCGCTGCACCGGCACCGGCTGCGAATGCCGCGGCGACTACTCCGGCCCCTGCCGCGGTAGGCGGCGCAGCACCGGCTACTGCCGCCAAAGATCCGGCGTCGGCTGCACTGGACGCGATCAAAACCAGCTATCAGGATAAGCTGATTTTCGACGAAGTGAAGTTCGAGGGGACCGTTGGCGGCAATCCGGGCATCTGTTGGCAGGCTGACCGCGTCACGAAGATGGAGCACATGAAGCCTCTGGAAAAAGCCACCAAATCCAATGCGCCCGATCTGTTTGCCAACGATAAATTGCGGCTGCTGCCACGTCCCGGTGCCGGGGTGATGTTTGTTAGCGCCTTGAAGGGCGACCCCGGTAGCGAAACCTTCGACGCCGGTAGTTGGGGCGGCATGTCGGTGGTTGGCGGAACCTTCAACCGCACTGCCGGCAGCGGTACGGTGACGCTGACCATGCCCAAAACCAAAAAAGTCGATGCGCAGAACACTACACTAAATTTTGTCAGCAGCGGCGCGCCGACGCTGTGTCATATTCCGCCCGGCCAGGTAGCGGATGCTTATCGCAACGCTTTTAAAGCCAAGACTTTGAGTCCGATTGCGCTGAACAATGCCGATATGGATGCCAGCGCCAATATCGTCGGCGGCGGCGTGCTGACGATAGACGGCATCCCGCTGTTGGCTGGCACGACTGTAGACGTGGCGTTGGTTGGCGGCGATTTGGTGTTCTCGAAAACCTTTTCTACCGATGAATTCGATATGAAAGGGCCTATCCAGCTGGATAGCAGTTCGCTGACGCTGAGTGCTGGCGCGGCCACGCCGATTGCCGCCGCCGGCTTGGTGGAGTTTCATATCGGCGAACTGGCGAAAGGTTCCTTGGAAGGCAGCGCCACGGCCGGCGGCTTTGCGATGGCCGGCCAGCTGGAATTTGATAAACAGCTCTTCACCGGTGCGGGGCGCATCGACTATGACAGTGCTAAAGGCATCAAAGCCTCCGGTACGCTCGGCCTGAAACCGGGGGCACTGAAAGGCATCAAAAAAGCCAGTTTTACCCTGGCTTACGACGATGCTAAAAAAGCCATCGATTTTGCCGGCGATGCCGAAGTTTCCGTGCCCGGCTTTAAAGGCGCCAAACTATCCGCGCATGCCGATGATACCGGCAATATCAGCTTGGGCGGCGAGGCGACGCTATCCGACACCATCCCGCGCATCAAGGCCGGCAAGCTGAATATTGCAGCTGATCGAAAGGGCGATGTCTGGTCATTGGGCGGCGGCGGCGAGCTTGAGCCCGATTTGAGCGGATTGGACGCCAGCGCCAAAATCAAACTGGATTATAAAGATGGCTTATTGAATGGCAAACTCACGGCCAATTACAAACGCAGCATGCTGGCCGGTAATATCGATTTGAATGCCAAAGCCGTGGTCGGCGACGGTGGCGGCGAGGCCGAACCGATCAATGTGTGGGGCAGCGGCACGGTCGATGTCACTGCCGCGCCGTGGTTGAAAGCGACTGTTGGATTGACATTGGACGAGAAAGGCGAGATCACCGTGTCCGGCGAATTGGGTTTACCCAGTTCGTTGGAGATCTTTCCGCGCAAGGAGATCAACAAATCGCTGTTTGCCGTCGCCACGCAAGTGCCGATTGTGCCGGGCATCGTCGCGGAAGTGGGCGGCAATCTCAGTGCGACGGCGGGCATTGGCCCCGGCAGCCTGGATCAATTGAAAATCGGCTTGACCTACAATCCCGATCACGAGCAAGACACCAAGATTACCGGCGACGCGCATCTTAAAGTGCCGGCCGATGCCGGCTTGCGCTTGGCGGTGCGGGCCGGTATCGGTCTGGGCATTACCGGCGCCAGCGCCACCGGCGGCCTGGAGATAGGCGGCAAACTGGGTATTGAGGGTGCGGCGGAGGCGGGCGTGCATGTGGATTGGACGCCGGCCACCGGTCTGGATTTGACCGCCAAGTTATCGGTATCCGCTCAACCCAGCTTTACCTTCGATATTTCCGGTTACGTAGCCGTGACTGCATTGGGCTTCAGCGTGTACGATCAGCGTTGGCAACTGGCTTCGTATCAATTTGGTTCGGATTACAAGTTTGGTATCAGCCTGCCGGTGCATTATCACGAAGGACAACCCTTCGATGTATCGCTGGATGACGTGCAGTTTGAGGTGCCGGACATTTCGCCGGGTGACATTTTGAGTGGTTTGATTGCCAGGATAGCCTGATGAATGCGCTTAACGATCTGCTCCGAGAAGGAGTAATCGCCCATCAGGCCGGTAACCTGGCCGAAGCGGCGCGTTTGTATCGGGCGGCGCTGGAATTGGACGCTGACAATGCCAGCGCGCATAACAATCTGGGCTTTGTGCTGGCGCAGCGGCAAGAGTGGGCGGAGGCCTTGGTGCATTTGCGTACCGCGCTACGTTTGAAGCCGAATATGGCGATGGCGCATTGCAATATCGGACAGGTGCTGGTGAATATCGGTCAGGCCAGTCAGGGCCTGGCGCATCTGGAGCAGGCTACCGCTTGCGATCCGGATAGCGTCACGGCCTGGGACAATCTGGCTCGAATAAAAGTGTTGTTGGGCGACTTTCAAGGCGGTGAGTATGCGGCGATTCGGGCCTTGAAACTGCAACCCAAAGCGCCGCAGTTGCATACTCGTCTGGGCATCGCCGTGGCCGCTCAGCAACGGCTGCCGGAAGCCTTGCAGCACTATCAACAAGCTTTGGCATTAGACAGCAAACATCAGGAAGCCTGGGCGCAACTGGGTATTACCTGTTTCCTGCGTAACGATCTGGGCAGCGCCCGCGAAGCGCTGGAAACCGCACTGGCGCTGAATCCGGACGATAGTAACGCCTTGCGGCATCTGGCCTTGGTGAATCTGAGTCTGGGTAACCGCGATGTCGCCATCGCCCAGTTCGAGCATCTGCTGGCGCATAACCCGGACGATGACGACTCGCGCCTGGATTTGGTGGTGGTTTTGTTATCCGGCCAGCATACGGCGGCGGCGATGGAGCATCTGGAGTCGATAAATGAGCATGTGCGCGCGTCCAGCAAATATCAGTTTTATTTGGGTTTAGCCTTACAACAAAGCGGCGAGCAGGAATCCGGCGCGCAATTGCTGCGGCAACTGGCCGATTTACCGAATGATGCTTATGGGGTTAAGGCGCGGAAGATGTTGTTGGTGAGTTGAGTTTGATTTGCGCAAATACTAGGGTTTAGGCTTATTATTTGACCTGAGTTTTTAGGTAGAGATACTAAATTTATGAGCCATAAATCTTTTAACCCTCCCAAGGGATGGGGGAGTGATCTTTTATCTCAGTTCCAGTCCACAGCCATGGAAAATGAATTTGCCACGTTTGTTCATGCTCCAGAGTGGCAGGGTATGCTGTGTGAGGTTGCAACTATTCTCGATAGCTGTTCTAGCTATGCTATGGACCGTTTGCCCAAAGCCAATGATCCGGCTCTCCTATTATTCGTGTGCGCTCAGAGCCAATACCTTGCTTCTGTCCGATCTACTGCGGCAGGGCATTGCATAGCGGCATATCCTACTGGGCGTTCCGCTGTCGAATCAGCACTTTACGGATGGTATCTGGCAAATAATCCTACAGCGAGTCAGAACTGGCATAACAAACCCGAGCCAGACCAGTGGAAGGCGTTGAGGGACTGGAACGCGGAATTTAAGTTTTCTTCGTTAGCGAGATTGCTTGGTGAAAGAATAAGTGGGGACTTGGAAGACTGGGCAAAATATCTTCACCAAACTGCAATTGATTTAGGTGCGCATCCAAATCAGAATGCTCTCTACGCGAACATGGAATGCGAAGATCGTGAAGACGGGGCATGCGTGTTAAAAATAACGCATCTTCATATTTGGAATGACTTTTCGATGTCCACGACAAAATTTACTATTGAAACGGGGATGTTCGTTATACGTTTATTCGCCTTGAGTTTTCATGATGCTAATCAACAGCTTAATCTAAATTATAGTAGTGATCGGCTCGTAAAAAATCTGGCGTACTTACAATCGCTGAAAACCTCGGAAACGGGGTGATAGCGCGGTAGGTAGGACCGTAGGCTGGATAGAACTACGCGAAACCCAGCAGTTGATTTGAAAACCGAGTTTATTTATATTCAAACTGCTCTTATGATTAAAAAAACTTAGGAGCTTCGAAGCTGGGTTTCATTATCCAACCCCGCCTGCTTCTGAAAACCCACCAGCGACGCATTGTGGGTTCGCGCAAATGCATAATTAAAGCCGTTGCCTTTAAATGTCGGGCAAGGCGATTAATATCTAAATTATTTAAATTGCGTCAATAACCCCCCGCAAAATCAATATTCCCACTTGAAAAAATCGGCCGTAAGGCCAGAATGAAACACAGAGCGCTACTGCGGTGTTAACACTGCGCAAGCGGTCGATGACGAGTGGAACAAATGAGCGGCAACGCGTGTCCTGTCTGAGGATTGAACGTTAGGGGCAATTACCACGTAAAGAGCGGGTACGGAAAGATTCAAATTGGTACATAGTGGCGTCGAATCCCTCGAGCAATCGTGGTTTCGTATTTTGTTCATAATTGGCTGAAATGATGGCAGATGTCTTGGTTAGTGCGGCCTCACGGTAAATTTCGGGATTTCTGACTGACTACAGACCTCGAGTCTGACCTCGTCAACGGCATCGGCGGTAGGCTGGCGGGTTGGAGACTACAGTTTAGGCTGTGGAATCCCCCGCCGGCGGGCTCATCATCATCCAACTCCGGTTATTTCTCTCTTCCTGCTTCTCGGCGTTAGCGGCAAACCTCTGGAACCTTGCCTCCGTATCCAAACATGCACCGATTACATTTAAAATTCCGTGGAATAGGCCTAACCGGTCAGCATTGATACAATAAGGCATTATTTCTCAAAGCCACATTATCCAGGGAGTACTCATGATTCGCTTTCCAGCAGAATGGGAAACACAATCAGCCGTGATCATCGCTTGGCCGCACCACAGCGGCGACTTTACCAATCTGTCCGCCGTCGAAGACACCTATCATTTTGTCGCCACTACCATCAGCCGGTTTCAGCCCTTGGTGATTATTTGCAAGGACGGCGAGCATCAGCAGCATATTCAGACGCAACTGGGTCACAACGATAAAATTCATATGGTGCAGGCCGATTACAATGATATTTGGCTGCGGGATACGGTGTTTTTGACGATGGAGTGGCAGCATCCCAAAGCCAGCGTGCAGTTGCTTAACTTTCGATTCAATGGCTGGGGTAAGAAATATCCGCATGCGGCCGACGATGCCTTGAATCTGGCGCTGTTTGCGCATCCGATTTTTAAAGGCCATCCCACCGCGACCTTGGACTTGGTCTTGGAAGGCGGCAGCGTGGAGTCGGACGGCCAAGGCACCTTGATGACGACCAAAAATTGTTTGCTCAACCCCAACCGTAATCCGGATTTGTCGGAAGCGGCGATAGCCGGTCAACTGCAAAATTATTTGGGCGCGAAGCGGATTTTGTGGGTCGAGCAAAGCAATCTGGCCGGCGACGACACTGATGCGCACATTGACACGCTGGCGCGGTTTTGCGATGCCAACACTATTGCTTATACCAGTTGCGACGACAGTGAAGATCCGCATTTCGAAAGCCTGAAAAATATGGAAGCGCAACTCAAAACCTTTAAGACAGAAGGTGGCGATGCCTATCGGTTGGTGGCGCTGCCATTACCAAAACCGATTTTCGATGAACAAGGCCAGCAGTTGCCGGCCAATTACTCGAATTTCCTGATTATCAACGGCGCAGTATTGGTGCCGGTTTATGAGGATGCTATGGATGCGGTGGCGCTGGAACGCTTGAAAGGCTGCTTCCCCAATCACGAAATCATCGCCACGCCATGCCGGTCGCTGGTGCATCAATACGGTAGTTTGCATTGCGCCAGCATGCAGGTGCCGGCGTTCGTTAAATTGAATTTCTAAGCATCTGTCCGACTCATGAAAAAATCGATTATCGCCTGCGCCGTGCAGCAGCCCTGCAATCGCGGCCGGGAAACCAATCTGGCTTATTCGATTAGTCAAATCGAAACAGCCGCCCAACAAAATGCCGACTTAGTGGTTCTGCCGGAACTGCATCTGGACCATTATTTTTGCCAAAGCGAAGACACCGGGTGTTTTGATTTGGCGCAGCCGATTCCCGGCCCAACTTGCGAAACGCTGGCTGAAGTGGCGAAGGCCAATAAGGTGGTGATCGTTTCGACCATTTTCGAGAAACGTGCGCCGGGTTTGTACCACAACACGGCGGTGGTATTTGACAAGGACGGCAGCATCGCCGGCACCTTCCGGAAAATGCATATCCCTGACGATCCGGGTTTTTACGAGAAGTTTTATTTCACGCCTGGCGACTTGGGTTTTACGCCAATAGAAACGTCGATAGGCAAGTTGGGGGTGTTGATCTGCTGGGATCAATGGTATCCGGAAGCGGCGCGGCTCATGGCGTTGGCCGGTGCTGATTTGTTGATTTATCCCACCGCTATAGGTTGGAATCCCGAGGACGATGCGGCCGAAAAACAACGCCAATGTGATGCCTGGATTACCGTGCAGCGGGCGCATGCGGTGGCGAACGGCATTCCGGTGATTTCCTGCAATCGTATCGGTTTCGAAGCGGCGCCGGATCAGGCGCCGGGCATTCGGTTCTGGGGGAATAGCTTTATCGCCGGCCCGCAAGGTGAGATTTTAACCAGTGCCGACGAAAGCCAAGATGTGTTGTTATTCGCCGAGCTTGATGCGCAGCGCAGCGAGGACGTCAGACGCATCTGGCCGTTTCTGCGAGATCGCCGGATAGATGAGTATGCGGATTTGAAGAGACGGTTTATCGATTAAACGCTGATGATGTCAGCGCTTTGAGAAAGCCGGACAACAGCTAGAACTGTTGTCCGGCTTTTTTATCAGTCTTCGCTGGCGCTGCGGCTGACAGGTTCTTGAGGTGTTTCGCTGTGGCGATTGTTGCTGCGCTCGGCGAACTCTCTGTCATAAGAGCGCGGCTGGCTGCTGGCTTCGCCGCTTTCGGAATAGCTTGGAGCTGGGGCTGGACGTTCGCCGCCTTGATTGCCTATTGAGCTATTTTCGCCCGCTTCGCCACCGGCGCTTTGCTCGGGGCGTCTCTCGCCACCGTTGCGCGGGCCACGTCTGCGGCTGCGGCTGCGGCGGCTGCGTTCTTGGCCACCGTTGCCGTTTTCTCTTTTTGCGGTTGTAGTCGCGTCGTCGGTATTTTCCTGGTCAATCACCACGGCTTGCTTTGGCTCGACTGGGACGCTGCCCGTAGCTTCGGTATTTGCCGGGTTGTTGGGCGGACGGCGATTGTTGTTACGGCGGTTGTTGTTACGGCCTGATGCTGAGCGCTCGCCCCTCTCTCCTCTGTCGCCGCGATCACCACGGTCCCGGCGATTGTTTCTGCCGGATCTGGGTTTGTCTTCGTTGCTTTTTTCAGAGGCTTCGCCGTTTTCGGCGGCTTTGCTATTCCCGATCAGACGCTGCCAGAAACGTTGAATTAGACCGGCAGAGGTCTTTTTGTTTTGTACGGGGGCGGGGGAGTCCGGTAAAAACTCCTTAATCGCGGCTTTTTCGGCTTTAGGGCCGGCCTGCTTGGCAAATTCCGGTACCGTGATGTCTTCTTCCTTGATATGCAAATGGCTGGCTTTTTCTTCGCTGCTTTCGCCTGCGGATTTGATGCGTTCGATATCGTAAGACGGGGTTTCCAGGTGTTTGCTTGGTAGCACGATGATGCCGACTTGCAGTCTGGTTTCGATTTCCTGAATCGCCGCGCGTTTTTCGTTGAGCAGGAAGGTGGCGCAATCGATAGGCAAATGGGCGATGACGCGCTCGGTGCCTTTTTTCATCGCTTCTTCCTCGATCAAACGCAATACGGCCAGCGTTACCGATTCGACATTGCGGATCGTGCCTTGACCCTTGCAGCGGGGGCAGGTCAGTTGCGTCGAGTCGCCCAACGAGGGACGCAGACGCTGTCTGGACATCTCCATCAAACCGAAGCGGGAGATGCGGCCGGTCTGGATACGGGCGCGGTCGATTTTCAAGGCGTCGCGCAGGCGGTTTTCCACTTCGCGCTGGTTTTTGTTCGACATCATGTCGATGAAGTCGATGACGAATAGACCACCCAAGTCGCGCAAGCGCAATTGGCGGGCGATTTCGTCGGCCGCTTCCAGATTGGTGTTCAGCGCGGTTTCCTCGATGTCGCTGCCCTTGGTGGCGCGCGCCGAGTTGATATCCACAGAAGTTAAGGCTTCGGTGTGATCGATGACTATCGAACCGCCGGAAGGCAGAGACACTTCGCGGCGATAGGCCATTTCGATCTGGGTTTCGATCTGGTAACGGCTGAACAGCGGCACGCTGTCCTGATACAGTTTGGCCTTATGCAGATTATGCGGCATCACCTGTTTCAGGAAATTGTGCACCAGTTTGAAGGCGCCTTCCTGGTCGATCAGGATTTCGTCGATGTCGCCGCGCAAGTGATCGCGCAGGGCGCGGATGATGACGTTGCTTTCCTGGAAAATCAGGAAGGGCGCGGTTTGCTCGGTGCTGGAGCGGTCGATGGCTTCCCACAGTTGCAGCAGGTAGTTTAAGTCCCACTGCAGTTCTTCGACGTTTTTGTCAGAGCCGGCGGTACGGATGATCAAGCCCATGCTGTCCGGGATTTCCAGCGCGGCCATGGTTTCGCGCAGTTCGCTGCGGTTGTCGCCTTCGATGCGGCGGGAAATGCCGCCCGCTTTGGGGTTGTTCGGCATCAGTACCAAATAGGTGCCGGCCAAACTGATGTAAGTCGTTAGCGCCGCGCCTTTGTTGCCGCGTTCTTCTTTTTCAATCTGAACGACGATTTCCTGGCCTTCGCGAATATTGGATTTGGAGGATTTACCCTCTTCGCTGTCGCCGGTCCGATATTCGGGGGCGATTTCCTTAAACGGTAGGAAGCCGTGTTTTTCGGCGCCGTAATTAACGAAGGCGGCTTCTAGGCTGGGTTCTACCCGAGTGATGATACCTTTATAAATGTTGGATTTTTTTTGTTCTTTTGAAGGAACTTCGATGTCGAAATCATAGAGTTTCTGACCATCTACCAATGCCACTCGCAGCTCTTCGGGCTGCGTGGCGTTGATAAGCATTCTTTTCATTAAATTATCCTTATTGTAATTTGTATCCTACTTAGAGCTTAAACAGGTTTGGTTGTCGCGGATAAAGGCGGCGTGTTTCCCCATATGTACTTAAGTGAGCGGCCAGACTGACGGAAAACTGCAATTAGTTGTAGTAATTGTCGCAGCGGGTTATCGGCATTGCCGAGGGTGGCGCTTGAAAAGTGGGAGGTCTGTTATACCGAACTCTATTCTAAGGATGCAGCTCGCTCATCATGGGTTGAGCGATAAAACCCGAAAAAATTCTTTTAGGTCAGCGCGAAGACACAACGCTGAAACCCCGGTCTTTAAATTTTTATAGCTAAAGTCTATCCAAAGATAAACTAGCCTAATATAGCAATGTTTATTGACAGCAGCAATTTTAAACATGGCTGGCGGATATGTTGTTATTATTTGCCGCATGAATACCGCAGAAAATCAGACCAATCCGCAAGTCCAATGGCTGGAGATTACCGAGGCAAACAGCGAACAAAGGCTCGATAATTTTCTGATCACTTATCTCAAAGGCGTCCCCAAAACCCGCATCTATCGCATGGTCAGAAAGGGCGAAGTGCGGGTCAATAAAGGCCGGATCGACGTTAGTTACAAGTTGCAGTTGGGCGATATTGTGCGAATTCCGCCGGTCAGAGTCGCGGAAAAAAAAGACGAAATCATCGTCCAACCCACCTTGAAGTTCAGCCTGGAAAACCACATTCTTTACGAAGACGACGGCTTTATCGTGCTGAACAAGCCGGCCGGCTTTGCCGTGCATGGCGGTAGCGGCGTCAGTTCCGGCGTGATCGAGGGGCTAAGACAGGTTCGGCCGCAACAGAAGTTTTTGGAATTGGTGCATAGGCTGGATAAGGAAACCTCCGGTTGCTTGTTGATTGCCAAGAAGCGTTCAGTATTGAAGCTATTGCATGAACTTTTTCGCGGCGATGGTATCCAGAAGACCTATTTGGCTTTATTGGTTGGGCAGTTCCGACGCAAGAAGCAATTAGTCGAGGTGCCCCTGTTAAAAAACGTCGCCCAGGGCGGCGAGCGCATGGTGGTGGTCAGCCAGGCCGGTAAATCCGCCGAGACCTTGTTTACGCGGCTGAAGCAGTTTCAGGATGTCACCTTAGTACATGCCGCGCCTAAAACGGGCCGCACTCATCAGATTAGGGTGCATGCTGCTTGGCTGGGGCATCCGATTGTGGCCGATGATCGTTATGGCGATGACGATAAGAATAAAGCCTTTAAAAAGCGTGGATACAAGCGTCTGTTTTTACACGCCGAACAATTGCAGTTTGCGCATCCGGTCAGTGGCGACTTGCTGCACTTTACCGCACCATTACCCGAGGATTTACAAGAATTGCTGAATCATGAAAAACCGCTTTGATTTAATCATTTTTGATTGGGACGGTACTTTAATGGATTCGGTGGACTGGATCGTGCATTGCATCCAACAAGCGGCGAGGAGTTGTGAATGTGCCGTGCCGGAAGCGCAGGCGGTCCGAGACATCGTCGGCTTGAGCATCGAAAATGCGATGAAGCAACTGTTTCCGACTGAAGAGCCCGAGATCCGGCAAAAGATCGCTACCGATTACGCGGAAACCTTTTTTAGCAAGCAAATCGGTCCTGACGACTTGTTTCCCGGTGTGCGTGAAATGTTGAAGCAGTTTCGTGACCAAGGGTATCGTCTGGCTGTGGCGACCGGCAAGAAAAGCGCGGGTTTGCATGCAGCAATGAATGCGACCGGTGCGGCGGATTTGTTTTGTACTACGCGCTGTGCGGACCAAACGGCTTCCAAGCCCAATCCGCTGATGCTGGATGAAATCATGGCTGAACTGGGTGTGGATAAACAGCGCACCTTGATGGTCGGCGATTCGGTGCATGATTTGCAAATGGCTCTAAATGCCCAGGTCGCGTCAGTCGGTGTCACTTGCGGGGCGCATTCCGCGGCAACCTTGCAAAAATACAATCCCTTGTTGTGTGTGAACTACCCCACCGACTTAATCGGTATCATATAGGAGACAAATGGTGGAGAATAAACAAGATGTTCCCGGAGATATTGCTGAAAACAGTCCCGGTTGGGAAAAATCGGTACTGGAGAAATTGGCGTTTGCCGCGATCGACGAGCAGAAAGCGGCGCGCCGTTGGGGAATATTTTTCAAGTTGCTGACGTTTGCTTATTTGGCCGTTGTGCTGGGTATAGCGATTTATCCGAAATTCAAGGAGGATATCGAGTCCGGCACCTCCGAGCATGTGGCTATCGTTGATGTGCTCGGGCAGATTGTCGAAGGTGAGGCCGCCAGTGCGGATGTGGTGATCGAGGGCTTACGTGATGCGGCCAAGGACAAAAATGTCAAGGGTATCATCCTCAATATCAACTCACCCGGCGGCAGTCCGGTGCAATCCGCTTACATTTACGATGAAATCAGGCGCTTGAAAGCCAAGCATCCTCAATTGCCGATTTATTCGGTGGTGGGCGATATGTGCGCATCCGGCGGTTATTATGTGGCCTCGGCTACCGACAAAATATTCGTCAATCAGGCCAGCATCATCGGCTCTATTGGCGTCATCATGAACGGCTTTGGCTTTACTAATGTATTGGACAAACTGGGCGTGGAGCGGCGTTTGTTAACCGCCGGCGCGCATAAAGCCATGCTCGATCCGTTCTCGCCGGTCAATCAGCAAGAAAGTAAGCATATGCAGTCATTGCTCGACCAAGTACACCAACAATTTATAGGTGCGGTGCGGGAAGGACGCGGCAAGCGTTTGAAGGAAACCGAAGCGCCCGAGATGTTCTCCGGGCTGATTTGGACCGGCGCGGAAGGCGTCAGGCTGGGATTGGCGGATGATTTCGGTAGCGTCGATAGCGTGGCCCGCGACCACTTCGGCACCGAGGAGAAAGTAAACTTTACGCCGCAAGAGCGCCTGATCGACCGCTTGGCCGGCAAGTTCGGCGCTTCATTTGGTCATGCTATCGCCAGCCGTTTGCCTGTGCCGACGATGCAGTAGTCCGGCGCGTGTTATCCATTTATTTACTTAATTTTTGGCAAGACAGTTGCTTATCGATCAGCTTTTATGGATAATGCGCCACTCCTCAGCGTCTCGCTGATGTTTTATGGTTACTGTGTCGGTCCTCTCGCAACGATACGCTGTAAACCCCGCCAGGTCCGGAAGGAAGCAACGGTAGCAGCGGACTCGTGTGCCGGGATGTGGCTGGCGCAGTAGCCGCCCAACTCTTGCCTTTCCGCGTTGCTAATGGCTTATCAGGTTCTTGCCAGAAAATGGCGTCCCAGCAACTTCAAGCAGCTTGTCGGTCAGGAGCATGTCAGTCAATCGTTAATGCACGCCTTGCAGCATGATAGATTGCATCATGCCTATCTGTTCACCGGCACCCGTGGCGTCGGCAAAACCACGGTGGCGCGGATTCTCGCCAAAGCCATCAACTGTGAAGATCTAAAAGATTTCAACCCTTGCGGCGAATGCCGGGTTTGCCGAGATTTCGAGCAAGGCCGGTTCATGGACTTGATAGAAGTCGATGCCGCCTCCCGCACCAAAGTCGAAGATACCCGCGATCTGCTCGACAATGCCCAGTACGCACCCAATCAAGGCCGCTACAAAGTCTATTTAATCGACGAAGTACACATGCTGTCCGGGCATAGCTTTAACGCCTTGTTAAAGACCCTGGAAGAGCCGCCGCCGCACGTCAAATTTCTGCTGGCTACCACCGATCCGCATAAAATTCCGGTCACGGTATTGTCGCGCTGTTTGCAATTTAATCTAAAACGGTTGCTGCCGGAGCAAATCGACGCGCAAATGCAGTTCATCTTGGGCCAGGAGCAAATTGCCTTCGAGCCTGCCGCGCTAAAAATGTTGGGCAGAGCCGCTGACGGCAGCTTGCGCGATGGCTTGAGCTTGCTGGATCAGGCCATCGTTTACGGTAGCGGCAGCGTCACGGCGGAAGCGGTGATCGGCATGCTGGGCACGGTGGCTCAACAGCCTATCGACGACATGTTGCAGGCTTTGGCGGCAGGCGATGCGCGGGCCTTGCTGGCAAAAATCGCCGATGTCGCCGAGTTGACGCCGGATTTCGCCGATATTTTGCAGCAAATGCTGCGGGTATTGCATCGGGTCGCATTGTTACAGCAAATGCCGGATTTCGTCGATCAGGAATTTGATAAGCAATTGTTGGATATGCTCGCCAAGACTTTATTGCCGGAAGATGTGCAACTGTACTATCAGATTGGCTTGCTTGGCCAACGCGATCTGCCGCTGGCGCCCGATCCGCGCAGCGGGTTTGAAATGGTGATGTTGCGGATGCTGACTTTCCGGCCGCAAACTGCGGAAGCCCAAACGCTTGAGCCGGCCAAACCTCCGGTCGTTAAGTCGGTTGCCAGTACGCCGGCGCCGGTTGCGGTTGTGGAGAGCAGCGCCAAATCCATCGAAGAGCCGCGTCCGTTATCAGTCTCACAAGTCGTCAAACCGAGCAATTGGACCGAGATTATAGCCGCGTTGAATATCAGCGGGCGTACCCGAGAACTGGCGAATAACTGCGTGTTGGACGGGATCGACGACAGCAGTTGCCGCTTGCTGCTCGATCCGAGCTTCCAGCAAGTCGGGACTAAAGCCGAGGACAACCTAAGGGTAGCATTGCAAAATTATTACGGTAAACCGTTAAAACTGGTGATAAGCAAGCAAGTAGAGCAGCAAATGACACCGGCGCTGGAAATTCAAAAAGCGCGCGAAGATCGGCAGCAAGCGGCGGTCGATAGCATTAATAACGATGAAAATGTGCAGGCTTTGAAAGATACCTTCGGCGCCAGAATTATGCCTGGCAGTATCGAGCCACTGAATTAATATTGGAGAGACGATGATGAAAAATGCGCTAGCGGGCATCATGCAACAAGCCCAAAAAATGCAGGACAACTTAAAAAAAGCCCAGGAAGAATTGGGTGCGATGGAAGTGCACGGCGAGTCCGGCGGCGGCTTGGTAACGATAGTGATGACCGGCAAACGCGAGGTGCGCAAGGTCAGTATCGACCCGTCTTTGGTGGGTGATGACAAGGACATGCTGGAAGACTTGGTGGCGGCGGCGATCAACGATGCGGTACATAAAGTCGGTAAAATGAAAAAAGAAAAAATGGCCGATGTTACTGCCGGCATCCCGATTCCACCCGGTTTCCAAATGCCGTTTTAAACATGCAAAACCAGGGCCTGCTGAAAGAGTTGATCCAAAGCCTGTGCTGCCTGCCCGGCGTGGGGCCGAAGTCGGCGCAACGCATGGCTTTTCATCTATTGCAGCGCAACCGCGACGGGGGCATGCAATTAAGCAAAATGCTCGCAAAAGCCGTCAACGAAATCGGCCATTGCCGCGAATGCCGGACTTTGACCGAAGCCGAATTGTGTGAGGTCTGTGCCAACCCGTTACGCGATTCGGAAACCTTGTGTGTCGTCGAAAGCCCCGCTGACGTTTGGGTGATCGATCAAGCCACCACCTTCAAGGGCAAATACTTTGTATTGCACGGCCGCTTGTCGCCGTTGGATGGCATTGGTCCCGATCAGCTTGGTTTCGAGTTGCTTGAGCAACGCATGGCGAGTGGGCAAATCAAGGAAATCATTTTGGCGACCAATTCCACTGTGGAAGGCCAGGCTACCGCGCATTTCATCGGCGAAGTCGCCGGCAAATTCAATATCCGCGCCACCCGCATTGCGCACGGCGTGCCGATGGGCGGCGAGCTGGAATTTATCGACAGTGGCACTCTGGCTCACGCCTTCAACGGCCGCCGGGAATTTTAGGAGGAAATATGAGCGATTGTTTGTTTTGCAAGATGGGCAGCGGTGAAATCAAGCCGGATGTGGTTTACGAAGATGAGCAACTATTGGCGTTCCGAGATATTCATCCGCAGGCGCCCTTGCATGTGCTAATCATCCCTAAGCGCCACGTCGCCAATTTAAATGATTTGGACGATGCCTTGCTAGGTGGGCAAATGCTGCAAACCGCCGCTAAAATTGCCGGTCAGTTGGGTTATGCGGACAGCGGTTATCGGACGGTGTTCAACTGCAACGGCGATGGAGGACAGACTGTCCACCACTTACATTTACATCTGCTAGCCGGCAGGCAGATGCATTGGCCGCCGGGTTGATGGACTTGTTATGCCTGATTTGCACTGAATTTCGTCCCTATGATATAGGAACTTCCAATAGAAAGCGCTTTTATATTGGTTGGATAAGGAATATACACGCTGCCCGTCCAGTATTTTGGTGAAAAGCCCTCAAGCATCTTCGCCTTAATGTCGTGGTCAGCGAGGTCGCTTAGCAGCTTTTTGGCGATTCGCTCCGGGAATCTTCCAAGTATTCCATATTTGGATGAGCAAATTCCTTTGCTGCTAAGTTGCTGATTCAAAAAACGAGATAAGTCTACCGATGGGCCCATGATTTCATAGCAAGCTGAAGTGATCAAACCGAACAACTCATTCGGGGAAACGTTGTTTTCAGCAAACGCTATTTGTATTTCGTTGTCATGATATGGGATAAGTAACGGCGAATCATCGGATAATGTTATAGTCTCGGCAAATTCTGAGCAGAGCCTTTCATCAAATACTTGCCCACAATGGATTTTCCAAAGTTCTGTTTCTTTTTCTTCGCACATAAGAACCGCCAGATCAAATCGTAACTCGTCGCCAAACCAATTGGCGCCAACAATCCTCAGCGAACCATCGCTGTCACAGAATTCTTTATCGATTCCCGCCAGAAGTTCATCCATATTTGGCATAACTCAGATATAGAAAGCCGCGTAATTCGCGGCTTTTTTGTGTTTGTGCGGCTTGCCGGGGCATCAATGCTGTTCCAGCCAGTCCTTGATCTCCAGCGGGGTCATGGTCGTGCCACCCAATTCCCGCATAAAAAAGTCGAAGTAGCGCCGGCATTTTTCCAGAAACCGTTCAAGGTCCGCATCGCTGTTCACGTAAGGCGTACCGCCGGGCATCACCGACGGCGAGTGAAAGCTGAATACAAAGATTCGCACACCGTCAGCCAGCAAGGATTTGGTTAAGCGGCGCATTTCCGGTTCGCTGTAATCTTCGGGCGAGAGCCTGATGCGTTCCAGTAGCCGTAGCCTGGCGACTGCTCCCGAAATCTTGGCTTTGCGCAGCCAGGGATGCATCAGCTGCCGGTAAAGAGGCGTGCCACCCGCCCGCAATGTTCCCACGTAACCGCCCGAGCCGGGCAAGCTAAGCAGGCGGCGCTGGTTGCCAAACCAAAACGGGTCGCTGGTATAGCTGGAGTAGTCCGGGCCACCGTCGGCGCTGTAATCGATAGACGCGGCCACGCTGATGTCTACCTCGTAGCCCAGTGCTTCGAGAATCTCTCCGGTGTTGGGGCCAAAGCCGTAACGGCCCGCCAGATAGGTTAACGGCGAGCTGCCGAACGAGCTTTTGATTTGTTCGGTGAGTATCCTGAGTTTTTCATATTCCAACGCGCGCGGCAAATTGCCGGGATAGGAGTTGCGGGCATTGAGTGCTTCATCGTGCGGTGGCGACACCCAGGGATGCAAATGCGCTCCAATCAGCGCTCGTCCCGAATCGGCGTAGGCTTTCAGCGGACCGAAAGCTTCTTCTTGAGAGGCAATCGGATAGTCGACCACGTAGTTCGGCACAATACCAAAGCTATCGAAAACATTCTGCGCCCGGTCGATGTGGCGCATATGTTTAACGCCGGTGGCCTGCCTGTCGTGCGGCTTGTTCCAGTCGAACTCCTCTTCGGTATGGATGACTACCGCGAGGATAGGGCGGGTTTCGCTGTTTACGCGAATCGGTTTTCGTTCGCTCACTGGTTTAGCCCCACGATCTCGGAATAAAAGTTGCTGATGTCGGCTTCAGCCAGGGTGTCGCTGCGAAAGACTTTGTTGCGGTAGCCGGCCAGTTCGTGGCAGAGCAGTGGTAGCCGGGGCAGCAGGCGCGATTCGACCCGCGTGTAAAAGCAGCCGCTTTTTAACAGGTGCCAGCCGATAGTCCGGCGGTAAATCAAAAACAGCTCGGGATCGCTGAATCCCAACACCAGCGCGCCGGGGACGCCTTTTAATCGGTTCGGTTTCCAGGTCACGAGACAATACGCGCCTGGCTTTCCAACTGCCAAGTGTCTAAGCCAGGGCAGATGCCGGTGGTCATGGAATACCTTGGCATCGGCGGGCGCAAGCGCCTGTTCAATAGCATCGTGATCAGTAATTACACGTACGCCGCCAAGGCTGGCAAATGGCCAGGGAAGATTGGGCCACAGTGCGTGGCGTTCGTTCATGGGCTTGAACTTCAGGAACTGTAGCGTCTTCGATACCACTTCCGTCGGCGTCAGGTCGGTGAAATGGAAGCCGGGCTGCGACACGACAGCCATCGCCAACCGCATGCTTTGCGAGCGGAAGGCCTCCAGCACGCACCAGCTGGTGATGTTGCAGAATTGTTCCGGTTTGCCGTGAATGATCCGCTCCGCATAAATCGCGCCGATGCCACCGACAATTTTGCCTTCGTCGCGGATCAGAAACCCGTTGTTGGGCTTGGTTACGCCCCAGTTCTGCTGGAACGCTTGCGCCCATTGTTCGGCGCTGCGCTCGGCACTAAGGTGTTCCGTAAGAAATTGGCAGAAAGCGAGCAGGTCGCCATCTTGAATCGGTTCCAGCGTCGGCATAGCCATGATTATTCCTTCGGCTCAATAGCGTCAAATAGGCGTACGGGATGATTGTTCTGGCTACCCTTGTTTGCTGGATAGCAGAAAATCGGTCATCGCATTGATCGAGCCGAGATTGTCGATGTTCATGTCTTCCTGTTTGATCCGGAAGTCGTAGCTGGCCTCAAACCAGACTACCAGTTCCAGAATGGCGCCGGAATCCAGCAGGCCGGTGGCCGGCAGGATGTCGTCGTCAGTGACGCCCGATGCGTCCATGTCCAGCGCTTTGGCAAGCTCTATGACTTTGTTGCGTATCGCGGCTTTAATCTCGTCGGGATTTAGGTTCATCTATCGGTGGCCTCTGGTTTATGTGAGTGGTTATGCCGGACGGGATAACGCCAGCAACACCTGTGCGACGTCGAAACCCGTGAGAACGCGGTGATCGTAAGTGGCACCCAGTACGGCCTTATCGGAATTTTTCGGCGCGGCGTGAGCAATAATCAGCGCTGTTTGCGGCGGTAGAATAGGGGTGTGGCGGCTGACATTCCAACGTGCCATGCTCGAAAACGATAGGGTAGCGCCGGTGGCTTCCTGCGGCGGCAGCTTGTGTGCCATGGCGTGGCGTTGTACCTCGCCGAGGGCGCTGATGAATTGTGCTGCGTCCATGTCTTGCGTGTCGCGCACCACGGTTAGGTAAAGCATCGCGCCAGCCTGCACGGTAAAGCCGATATTGACGGGTGTGTATTGAAAGCGCTGACCGTTGACTATCGTGGAGTTTATTATAGGGCGTTCGCGGCCCAATTCCGCCAAACGAAAGGCCATCAATGGCAGCAAGGGCGAGAGCATCAGCTTATGTTCCGCCGCATAGGCGGCGGCGCGTTCTTCCCAGGGTTTGGGGTCGTATTCGACTTCCAGATAGGCCGAGGCCGCAAAATCTCGATGCCAGGCAACTGTATGCAGCATGCCTGCCGCTTCCGGCGACAATTCCTGCAAGTCTCCTGCAACCGCAGGTGTATCTTCCCGGAGGTTTACCGTTTGAGTAGTCGCGGCGGCTTTTCCGGGCTTACCGCCCTTGCTCAACCAAGTCTCGATGTCGGCTACCGACAGACGCTCGCCGCTGACGGGGACGCGGGACGGGTCGATGTCCAGTTCCTTAAGCATGGCTCTGGCTTTTGCCGTGGGTTGGCGCACGGTGCTTGCTGTTGACGAAGTGTCCTTGGTCTCTTCCGGGATTGCTTCGTCGCGCGTCTCACCCAGCCAGAACATCACCGCACCGACGCGGATTTTCTGTCCCGGTTCGCAGTCGACTCGCAGCACGTAGCCATCCTGTTCTGCGACCACGTCTATCATGGATTTGTCGGTTTCGACGGTGGCGACCACGTCGCCGCTATTGACGAACTCGCCTTGCTTGACGTCGATGCTGACGACGTCCACGAACTCGTCGTTGATGTTCACGCAGGGAACGGTTTGGAAAGTGGGCATGGCTGTCCTTTAAAAAAGGTCGAGAATTTGCTCGATAATCGATTGTTCGTCGGGAATAATGCTGCGCTCCAGGCTGCGGGCGGAGGCGATGGGCACGGGCGGTGTGCCGATGCGTAGAAACTGGCCCTTGAATCCTGATTCGAGCAAAGCGGCGGCGATTTCGGCGCTGACACCGAAGTCGTGGTGAGATTCTTCGATTACAACCACGCACTCCCGGGTCGCCAGATGTTTGATCAACGATTCGCGCGGCAGCGGCGACAGCAAGGACGGCGAGACGATCTCAACTTCCAGCTCTTCTTCGCTTTCCAGTCTGCCTGCCACGGCTTCCGCCATCGTCAGCATGCCGCCGTAGCTTACTAACGTTACATCAGGTTCATTCGCACCCCGGCGTAGGGTAGGGAACAAGTGGGTCGCCACATCATCCGTGGCCGGCAGCGCGACATAATCCGCCGGGTCCATTTTTTCGCCGTACAGCAGTTTGTGTTCCAGAAACAGCACCGGGTAGTGCCAGCGCAGCACCGCGTCGATTAACAGTTCGGCGACATTGTGTCTATGGCTGCCGTAAACCACGGTCAGGCCCGGTACCGAGGTAAACAGGTGCTCCGGGCTTTGGCTATGCGTGGGGCCGTAGCCGCGCCGGCCGCCGCACGGGGTGCGGATGACGATGGGCACCGAGGTGTCGGCAAACATGCCGGGAAACTTCACGGCATGGTTGAGTAGCTGATCCAGACATAAGGACAGGAAGTCGGCGAACATGATTTCCACGATCGGCAGGTAGCCGTCAAGCGACAAGCCTATAGCGGAACCGGTGATGCCGGCTTCGCTGATCGGCGTGGAAATGACGCGGACGGGAAATTCGCTGGACAAGCCTTGAGTTACTTTGAAGGCGCCGCCGTAAGGATCGTGCAGGTCTTCGCCGATTAACAGTGTGCGCCGATCAGACTTGAGCAGGAATTGCAAGGCAGTGTTCAAAACCTGCCGTACGTTACTGCCCGCCGCGATGGGCGGATAGCTGGGCAAAGGGTGTTCAAGTTGGGCGGTGAAGATGTGCGTCGGGGTTTCGGCGAGCGTGGCTTCCGGCGAGGCGTTGGCGGCCTGGCGTACGATTTCCACGAACTCGCGATTGCGGGCGTCGATAGTTGCCAGCGTATCTGCCGGCAACTGCTTGGCCAATGCGGCCAAGGGATCGCGGGCGTGAATTTCTGCAAGTTCATTTGGATCGCGAAGATCGTCGCCCTTGCTGTGCGGGCCCATCCGCCGGGTATCGATTACCAGGAAGCCGGGGCCGCGACTCGCGCGCACTGCGCTGACTACTTCCGCTACTTTACGGCAAAATTCCGGATCATTGTCGGCAAGGCGCCAGGTGGGTAGTCCGAATGCCGCGCCACGGGCTTGGATGTCGCCGCCCAGATTGTCGCGACTGACGGTAGTCTGAGAAATACCGTTGTTCTCGACCACGACCAACAGCGGTGCTTTCCAGACCGATGCCAGATTCATGGCTTCGTAGACCAAGCCCTGGCCGAGCGTGCCGTCACCTATGATGGCGGCCACGATTCCGGCGCTGTCTTGCAGCTTGCGCGCCAAAGCCAGGCCGGCACCTATGCCCAGCATGCCACCCTGTACGCCGTTGCTGTGAAAATTGCGATGGACCAGATGTTGACTGCCGCCCCAGCCGCCGCAAGCGCCGGCCTCGCGGCCCATAATTTCGCCGACCAGCCCGACGAAGTCCCCGGAGTACGACAGGAAATGGCCGTGGTTACGATGATTGGAAAGGACGGCGTCATCGGGATGATCCAAGGCGCGCACCACCGATAATGCGGTGAGCTCCTGGCCGATGCAGGTGTGCGTGGTGCCTGAGACCAAGCCGCGGGAAAATTGATCCAGCACCAGTTCTTCGGTCAGACGAATCAGGTGGCCATATGCATAAAGACTTTCCGGGTCGAGGCCGATTTGCGGCTTGCCGTGCTGGTCGCGCGTGAAGCCCGGCACTTGCCAAGTTTTATCGTCCGGAAGGCGAGCTACTGTGTGTGTATCCATGTATTGGTTCCGGCGGTCTTGGCTAGTGCTTTAGTCAAAAGAATATAATTTACGCGAACCTACTGTAGCACGCAAGATGGGATTGAGCTGGTCCGGAATGCAGAATCATGTGTTGGAAGGGACTAGTTGCGATTGCCCGGCGGCATCTTTTCTCTGAGTTTTAAGAAGCGCTGGTAGCGCTCTGCGGCAATTTGGCCTGCTTCTACCGCTAGCCGCACCGCGCAATCCTTGTCGTTGACATGCCGGCAGTCGTTGAAGCGACATTTGCCGATGTGCGGCTGAAACTCTCTATAACCCCAAGCCAGTTGCCCTTCCGACAACCCCGCCAAGCCAAATATCGCGACGCCTGGGCTGTCGATCAGATCGCCGCCGCCCGGTAAATGGTAAAGCGTTGCTGCCGTGGTGGTATGGCGGCCGTGGCGGGTGATTTCCGAGACAGTGTTGGTTCTTAGATTCCGGTCCGGCAATAGCGCATTTGTCAAAGACGATTTTCCAACCCCGGATTGGCCGGCGAACATGCTGGTCTGCTGCGCCAAAGCCTGTTGTAGACCCGAAATACCAAGCGCTTGTTTGGCGCTGACTCTATGTAAGCTGTAGCCCAAACTTTGATAATAGGCTAAGCCTTCTTCAACTATGGTGGAGAGTGGCAGATCGACTTTATTCAGCACTAGCGCCGCATCGATATTACAGTTTTCGCAGATTGCCAGGTATTGATCCAGCAGCAGAAAATCGCATTCCGGTTCGGCGGCGAAGACCACGAAAATGGTATCCAGGTTAGCCGCTACCGGCCGCGTGTCGTTGCCGCGGCTGGGGCGTTGCAACACCGAGCGCCTGGGCAGTATTTGCTCTATGCGGCCTTGCTCGGGTGAGGACATCGATAGCAGCACCCTGTCGCCGACCACCACGGTGTCCAGTTTGCGCAGTGTTTGGCAAAGCACGAGCTGCTCGGCGGCTAAACCGGCATCGTCGTTCACCTCGACAGCAATGCCTTTGCCGAGATGGGCGACGACCAAACCCTGGTGCAAGTCTGCCATCAGGCGGACTGCATCTTTTCTTCGATATGCGCTATGCGGATCGCGGCGGGCGGGTGGCTGTAATGGAATGCTGAATACAAGGGGTCGGGGGTCAGCGTGCTGGCGTTTTCTTCGTAAAGTTTCACCAAGCCGCTGATCATTTTGCTGCCTTGGGCGTTGCGGGTGGCAAAGTCGTCGGCTTCGAACTCGAATTTACGTTGAAAATAGGCGCTGATCGGCTGCATAAACGTGGTGAAAACCGGCGATACCAGCATAAATAGCAACAGTGCTGCAGCGTTGGAATGGGTACTGACGCCCAGGCCGTCGAAAAACCAGTCCTGGGTGATTAGCCAGCCTAATACTGCAAAGCTGATCAAGGTCATCACCGACGAAGCCACCAGCATTTTAATGGTGTGCTTGCATTTGAAATGGCCCAACTCGTGTGCCAGCACTGCTTCCAGTTCTTCCTCGTCCAATGAATTCACCAGCGTATCGAAGAACACGATACGCTTGTTATTGCCCAGGCCAGTGAAATAGGCGTTGCCATGGCCGGAACGGCGCGAGCCGTCCATGATGAAAATACCTTGGCTGTTAAAGCCGCAACGTTCCAATAAACCCTGAATGCGTTGCTTCAACGAGCCTTCCTGCATTGGCTCGAATTTGTTGAACAGCGGCGCTATCAACGTAGGAAACAGCCAGCTCATCAACAGCGAGAAACTCATGATGATGGCCCAGGCATACAGCCACCAGAGGCCGCCGATGCTGTCCATTACCCACAGAATCAGCGCCAGAATCGGCAAGCCTATCGCCAGCGTCAAGCCCATGGACATCAGTTGGTCTTTCACGAACTGTGGCAGTTTGCTCTTATTGAAGCCGTATTTTTCTTCGATGACAAAGGTTTGGTACAAACTGAACGGGATTTCAATCACGGTCATCAGCAGAAAAATGCTGGCCATGGACAGCAAACTGGACATCAGCGGCGATAAATCGAAGGTGGACCAGAAGTCGAATACCAGGCTGATGCCGCCGCCCAAGGTCAGCGCCAGCAGAAATACCATGCCGACCACGCTGTCGATGTCGCCCAGTTTGCTTTTTTCTATCGTGTAATCGGCGGCCTTTTGGTGCGCACTGAGCGACACCCGGTCTTTAAAGGCTGCAGGCACCTGTTCACGATGCTGTAAAACATAGGATTTCTGGCGCATCGCCAGCCAGAATTGGATGCCGTAGGAAAGGACTAAAGCCGCTAAAAAAATGCCAGTAAACGTGTTCATCAAGCCTATGTAGGTGGGGTTAACAATTAGCGGTACAGATTAGCTAATGCTACAATTTGCCGCAACATTATTAATACCATGGAATGAAAATGGCTCAAGATGCCGACAATCTTATCTGGATCGATCTGGAAATGACAGGCTTAGACCCGGATAACGATCTGATCATCGAAATCGCCACGGTAGTCACCGATAAAAATCTGCATATCCTGGCCGAAGGGCCGGTGATGGCGGTACACCAATCCGATGCAGCCTTGGCGGCGATGGATGATTGGAATCAGAAGCACCACGGTCAATCCGGTTTGATTCAACGGGTCAAGGATTCAAAAATCGATGCGGCCGAAGCGGAATTGCGTACGCTTGAATTTTTGCAGCACTGGGTACCTGCAAAAACTTCACCGATATGCGGCAACAGCATTTGTCAGGACCGGCGATTTCTCTATCGCTACATGCCCAAATTGGAAGCCTATTTCCATTACCGCAACCTGGACGTCTCCACCGTTAAGGAACTAGCCGCGCGCTGGGCGCCGCAGTTAAAGGATGGCTTTAACAAACAAGCCTCGCACAAAGCCCTGGACGACATCATCGAGTCCATCGAAGAATTACGGTACTACCGGGAAACGTTCTTTAAATTCTGATGTTGCAATTATTCTCGGTCGCTCTGGGCGGCGCCATCGGCTCCATGTTGCGCTATCTGGCCTCCAGCGGCGTGTATCTGTGGCTGGGCCGGGGCTTTCCTTACGGCACCTTGACTGTCAATTTGCTAGGCTCATTTTTGATCGGGCTGATGACCGAAGCGTTGATTCTGCAACGTCTGACGATTGCCTTGGAATACCGCACCGCGATTCTGGTCGGCGTGATGGGTGGATTTACCACTTTTTCCAGCTTTTCTCTGGAAACCTTTTATTTGCTGGAACAGGGACAACTAAGCAAGGCCGGTCTGAATATTGTAGCCAGCGTGTTCGGTTGCCTGTTAGCGGTATGGGCCGGTTTGGCGCTAGGCAAAGGCTTGTTTTTCTATTCGCAGGGCACAATTCGTGTGTTCGACTGGCCGTTTCCCTATGCATTGACGCTGGTTAATGGCATCGGCGCGTTTTTGATCGGCATCGTCGCCACGGTGTTGATGCACAAACTGTCCATTTCAATAGAATACCGGGCAATTTTGGTGACCGTTCTGATTGGTTTGTTCATCACGCTGTCCGGCTTATATTTGATTCTCTACCTTCTGGAAAGTGGTCATTCCTTCGAATCGCACATGGGTGCGATGCTGACCGTTTTTCTAAGCAACATCGTGTTTTGCGCCGCCGCACTGTGGACCGGCTTGTGGCTGGGCAAGCAGGTATAGCCGTCGTTTTATCTCTTTTTTCAATTCAGGATCTTTAACATCATGCTAGACCCCCGTTTATTTAGAAGCGACCTGGAACTGGTTGTGCAACAGCTGCAAAGACGCGGTTTTCAATTCGATGCCGCTGCCTATCAAGCCCTGGAAGACCGGCGCAAAGGTGTGCAGGTCAAAACTCAGGAACTGCAAAACGAACGCAACACCCGTTCCAAAGCCATCGGCCAGGCTAAGGCCAAGGGCGAAGACGTGCAACCCCTGCTGGATCAAGTCGCGGATTTGGGTGATCAACTGAAAGCAGCGGAATCCGAGTTAAACGACATTCAAAATCAATTGAGCGTGCTATTGGAAGGCATCCCCAATATTCTCGATGAAGCAGTACCTGCCGGTAAAAGCGATGCGGATAACCAGGAAGTGAGCCGCTGGGGCGAGCCGCGCCAATTTACATTTACTCCAAAAGACCACGTCGACTTGGGTGAGCCGCTGGGCATGAATTTCGAGCTGGGCGCGAAAATCGCCAGCGCCCGTTTCGTGGTGTTGGCCGGCAAGCTTGCGACCTTGCAGCGCGCTATCATTCAGTTGATGTTGAATACGCATATCAACGAGCACGGCTATCAGGAAACCTATGTGCCCTTTTTGGCCAATGCCGATAGCTTGCGCGGCACCGGCCAATTGCCCAAATTCGAAGCCGATCTTTTCACCGTCAAAAACGATCCGACGTTTTACCTGATCCCGACCGCCGAAGTGCCGGTCACCAATATCGTCCGCGATGTGATCGTCGAGGCCAAGCAGATGCCGCTGAAATTCGTATGTCATTCGCCGTGTTTCCGCAGTGAAGCCGGTGCCTACGGCAGCGACGTGCGCGGCATGATACGCCAGCATCAATTCGAAAAAGTCGAGCTGGTGCAAATCGTCACCCCGGAAACCTCCGCGCAAGCCCACGAAGAGCTGACCGCGCATGCCGAAGCTATTTTGCAAAAGTTGAATTTGCCGTATCGCAAAGTGTTGCTGTGCGCGGGCGACACCGGCTTTTCATCCTCTAAAACCTACGATTTGGAAGTCTGGTTGCCGGGCCAGCAGAAATACCGCGAGATTTCGTCTTGCAGCAACTTCAAGGATTTCCAGGCCCGTCGTCTGCAAGCGCGCTGGCGCAATCCGGAAACCGGCAAGCCGGAGTTGGTGCATACCTTGAACGGTTCCGGTTTGGCAGCCGGCCGCACCTTAATAGCGGTTATGGAAAATTATCAAAACGAAGACGGCTCCATCACCGTGCCGGAGGCTTTACGGCCTTATTTGGGCGGTATCGAAAAGATTCAATAACTTACAATCAGTCAGGTCTTTGGCGGCAGTGAAATAGTTTGGATACGAAACTATCATCGGGTATTATCGCCGCCGAGGCCGTTAAATCAGTCGAAAATCAATAGTTTGCCGATTTAACAGATGCCTCGTAAATTAAAAACTATAACGAGGGGGTATTATGAGTGAAGCAAATGAAGTGCAAGGACCATCTTTGTATGAACGCATCGGCGGCGAAGCGGCGGTGAATGCTGCAGTAGATGTGTTTTACGGCAAAGTGATGGGGGATTTTCGAATCAACCGCTTTTTTGAAAGAACCGACATGGCTAAACAAGCCGAGCATTTAAAAACCTTTATGACGGTGGCTTTCGGCGGTCCCAACAACTACACCGGACGTTCCTTGCGCGACGGCCACGCTCGCTTGGTAAAAATGGGTTTGAACGACTCCCATTTCGACGCCGTCATGGAGCATCTGGGCGCGACTATGCAAGAGCTGAATGTGCCTGCCGAACTCATCGCGGAAGCCGCGGCACTGGTAGAAAGCGTTAGAGGCGAAGTGCTGGGTAAATAGAATGGGTTCCGCTACCTGGGTGCCTGCACAAATCGGGTAGCGGCTTCTCTTGCTAGATATTCAGTTTGAATTGCGTGGTTAGTTTTTGTAAGTTTTCCGCTAGCTGATTCAGCTGGCGGGCTTCGGCGGTAGTCTGATTAGCCCCGCTACTGGTGTGTTCCGACAAATTGGTAATGTGGACGATATTCCGATTGATTTCCTCGGTCACAGCCGTTTGCTCTTCGGCCGCGCTGGCAATTTGCAGGTTCATCGCGTCGATGGTTTCCACCGATTGGCTGATCGCTTCCAGGGATTGCATGGCCTCCCGAGATTTCTCCACACCTACATTAGCTTGCGTACGGCTTTGCTGCATCACGGTGACCGCTTTGCGCGATCCGGCCTGTAATTCGCCTATCATATTTTCGATTACGGCAGTCGATTCTTGGGTACGGCTTGCCAGGCTGCGAACTTCATCCGCCACTACCGCAAAACCGCGGCCGTGTTCGCCGGCGCGGGCGGCTTCAATGGCGGCATTCAATGCCAATAAGTTGGTTTGTTCGGCGATACTTTTAATCACGTCCACCAATGAACCTATGGATTCGCTGCTTTTTTCCAGACTTTGAATCACATTGGCAGCACCTTCGATGTCTTTAGCCAATTGGCTGATCGATAGTGTGGCGCTTGCCACTATGCTCTGACCGTTTTTTGTTTGCTCGTTAGCGGTGCTGGCCGCTTGGGCCGCCGTATTGGTGGTGGAGGCAACGTCCTGGATGGTTGCGCTCATCTGGTTCACCGCGGTCGCAACCGAGGTGATTTCTTCGCGTTGCCGGTCGAGATGAGTCGCACTTTGGTTGGCAACTGTGTAGACTTTTTGCGCCGACGTATGCAATTCGGCACTGGTATGAATGATTTCTTTCAGCAAAGCCGAACTGGTTTCTATCATGGCGTTAAAGTTTTCGGCAATCTCCCGCATTTCATCGTTGGCATCAATATGTATTCTCGCGCTCAGGTCGTTTTGGGCAACGCGCTTAGTTGCGAGGTTAATTGCGGTTATGTTGCGATTGACCGACTTGGTTAAGCCTAGCAATAGCACAATGACCACCAACAACACCCCGATTAGCCCAGCCAGCGTAAATTGTAAAAACTGTTCAGCCGCCGCGCTGCGGGTGCGAAAAAGCAGGTCGAGTTCGGCTATCAGTCCGGTGTAGAGCTGGTAAGACTGGGTGATGGCTTGGGTGGAGGTTTCGAATACTGTATCGCTACCAACAGAAATGGTTTCGCTTTCGACCAATTGCTGGCGTAATAAACCGAGCATGGTTTGTAAGGCTGTTCGGTAGTTTTCATTGGTGCCACGCATGTTTCGCGACACTTCGGGATTTTCCGCAAACGCCACGGCCAAGCCTTCATCCACCTTGCGGGCATAGGTTTCTATATTGGCCATTAAGATCAACAACTTGGTCAAGGATTGCGGCGTGTGGCTGCCTTTGGCGGCGATGCCGGACGCCAGCGCCCGTGTTTGCCCCATCACTTCGATTAATGCGGGCAAATCGGACGTCAGTACGAAGCCCATATGAAAGCTATCCAGCTTGGGGTCGAGAATGATGCCGGACGTGTTCGAAATATGGTTTAGTAGCTTCAAACCATCGGCAATCAACACGTTATGAGCGGTTATCACAGCACTTAACTCTTGATCCTGGGAGTGTGTTTTGATGACGTTCCACTGTTGGCTGAGCTTGGAAAGCATCTTGTCGGTTTGCAAGGCGTCATGCAGTTCGCGGTCGGTTTTTTCCAGTTCCGCAAAATAGCCGTCGATTTCTTCGCGTTTACTCGTGATGCGTTCCTTAAATTGGGTTGCGCCGTTGCGAAATGCGCTGGTCATGCCCCGATGCTGCTGAATGTGTTCGATTGGTTTTCTGAGGGCGGCGATGTAACTTAGGCCATGGCGTTCTTGCGCCAAGGAGTCGATTTCCTGTTGAAATTGTCTGATCAAGGTGCCGGCCATGAACAGCATCGGGATCAGCACGATGCTGAATAGCAGCGCAAATTTTGCGGGATAGCGCAGCCTATCCATCAAGGCGATTGCGGGCGAAATGACAAAATCCATAGTTAAGATCCTGGCGATGTTGTGGAGGCGCGTGTCTGGGCAACTATAGTTGCTTTATGTTTTTTGGAAAGTATCTAGTAAATTTAATCGGCGGCGTGTTTGTTAAGCAGTTTTATGGTCTATAGGCGGGCAATCAGCAGGATCGCCGCCGAAACGATTAAACAGCTTCCCGCCAGCCAAGCCCCTGGACGGGACGGCTTCTTCGAAACTCGCAACATGATGAGGGTTGTCAGGGAAATCAGTAAGGCAGGATACGCTATCATAATCGCCAACGCCGGTAGCGCGGTGTTTGGGCCGGCTTCTTCAAGCGTGTAATAGCTGAAGCAGCCTAAACCGGGCAGCGCTAGTATCAGCCCCAAAATCAATAATTTATGATAGAAAGCGTTCACGCTAAACAGCCTTTAGTGGTTGTGTTGCCAAAAGTATATAACTTGTCGAAAACCCTTGATCATGGCTGGCCTGAAGTAGCGCTTCTATAGGGCGGGAAAATTTGCCTAAAGCCTGATTTATTGGATTATGATGCACTGAAACTCGCAAGATGGCGGTTATTTTTTGACCGTCTAACCCGCTTTGAGGAGTAGTTATGCAATACGATTCCGGTGTTTGCCGAACATTGGTAGCTTTCAGTTTGGGTTTTTGGCTATTGCCATGCGCTGCGGCGGAACTCACTCGAGAAGGCGTTATCGCGATTATAGCCGAGGCCGGCAGTCAGCAGCCGAACTTGATCAAGAAAGACCTGTCGGGTTTGGATTTATCCGGAATCGATTTCAATAAAGCCGACCTGTTTTCCAGCAATCTTGACGGGGCAAAGCTAACGGCAGCTAAAATGGTAGGTGTCAATCTCAATCTTGCGCAGATGCGTAATGCGAATTTGCAGAATGCCGATTTATCCTATGCCAGCTTATATGGCGTGCTGATGGATTATGCCGACTTATCCGGCGCGGACTTGAGCCGCAGCCGCGTCACCGGATCGTTGAACAATGTTAATTTCGCCGGCGCCAAATTAAAACAGGCCAATTTAGGTCCTAATTCGGCGAGTCCGCGGCAACTGCGCGATAAGTTGGAAATGAACAATGCGATACTGAACAATGCGGATTTGAGCGAGGCTAATTTTAATTACGCGCTGATGAGCAACACATCGCTCCGCCATGCCAACTTGAGCGGCGGTCAGTTTATCTGGGCGGACTTGTCCGGCGCCAATTTAGACGGCGCGACCATTTCCGGCGCGGATTTTAGAAGTGCCAAGTTTGATGATGCAAATTTGACTAATGTGACAGGGGCCGATACAGCCCTGGGCTTTAAAAAATGAGCTTAAATTCTCCGGCCAGTCTGAGTTCAAGCAACAGCGCATTAAGACATTGCTGCAATCATTGCGCCGGATGTGGATAATCGCAAAGCCGACAAAGCGGGCAGCGGATAGAAGCCGGCGCAATTACTATCGGCAAAATGCGCGTCATCGGCAAAAACTAGGTTCAATTGCGATGTCAGCCGGTTGGGGACACGATACCAAGGCATTAAACCGCTCGGTTGAGCATCGACTGGGCCCGTTGCGTTGAAATCCAGCTTGCCTTGTTCATTGCAATAGGCCATTTGCGTATAGGCATTGGCAATAAAATTCAGCCGTTTCCAGCCGCGCAGTTTGGCATGCCAGCGCGACTGGTCTTGCTTTCGGTTTTCCAGAAACGCCGCGTAATTGCTTCCCGATAAAACCGATTCCACTTCATACGCAAAAGTCAGCGCCTGGCTAAAGCTCCATTCGCCGGGAATCCCGGCATGCACCAGCGTAAAATTAAGCTTGGCATCGTGATGAATCAGGCTACGCAATCGTAGCCATTTCAATAATTCGTCCCGGTCCGGCGCGTTAAGAATTTCATGCAAGGTATCTTCCGGGGTCATTGGCGTATAGCCCAGCGCAACGCTCAAGAGATGGAGTTCTTGTTTGCCCAATACCACAACAGCTGCTTTGCCCAGGCTTTTCACGTAACGCAGTACTTGCAAAGATTCCGGCCCGTGATTGACAAGATTGCCGGCAAACCACAGTCGATCTTCCAATGGGTCAAAGCCGATGGTGGTCAGCCGTTGCATCAGTGCTCGGTAATCGCCGTTTACGCTGCCGATGGCATAGGTAGTCATAGGTATTTAAATTCCAAAGCCAGGTCTGAACAAATCTCCGGCCATGATCAGAAGGTCAGCGCAAAGCCGGCATATTGCCTGAACCCTATCAATTTTGATGCCATTAATCTTGGCGCTGGATTTCAGCGGAAGATGATCCTGCCAACTCACTGATTATGTGTTGGAAATAGATGAAAATGGCCAATATGCTGATCGGACTAACCTGGGTCGTTCCCCACCAAATCCGCAGTTTTGCCGGTGAAATGTAAAGTAATCGACACGTTTTGCCGCGCTGATTAACTAAGCCCATCATTCCTGCTGGCGATACTAAGACTGTCGCTTTATTCGACAAGCCGGCAAGGAATTCACTATATGTAAAATCTATTGAAGCCATAAAAACAATCAATTTTATTTGCTCCAGGAGTTTGTTCACAATGGTCTCCAAGCTGGATAGGTTGAAGTTTCAATCGGAGTTCCAGTGATTTATTAACCCAGGCCGACATACCGTTCTTATCGAACGAGATGCAGAAACAGATAGGGCCGGGTTCATAACCATTATTACCAGGAGACCTATCATGAAAACCTTAAATACCATCCAATTGGCTATCGTCCTTACTGCCGCTCTTGTCTCGACAAGTGTTCAAGCACAGGGTGATCGCATCGCCTCCGGCGGCTTTTTAAATAGTTGGGTTGCTGAAGTGGTTTACGACAATCCCGCGCACAATCGCGGCATACACAGTTATCCCAATCCGCTTGCGCCGGTTGTGGTAGCGGAAAAAGATATGATTTATGTTGATAAAGCCCATGGTCAAGCTATTTACAGCTATCCCAGAAATACCAAATGAGCTCAACTCACGGCGGACGCCTTCGGGCGTTCGCCAGTATTGCCCAAATAGTCACTTCGCTGTAATGCTCGTGAAAGCGGGAATCCAAGATTACCATTGAGCGAGGATAATTAAGGGCCGGGCTAAAAGAATTTTATCTTCCCGGAAACCAAGGTTTTAGGCGCGTCTAAGGGCGTGGTTGATAATCTTGAACAGGTTCAAACCAGCTGATTGGAATAAGCGCTTACAAAGCCCGTACTAATAACACAGGCATCCACGGGCTCACCAATAACAGAAAGCCGGTAAACCAGATATCGAAGGTAGGGCGCAACGCCGGAGCTTCCAGTTGGTCGGCGGCCGGATTGCTGGGGGCGAATATTAATACCAAAGCCACCAACAGCATCAGCGGCGGCGCGAACAAAAATCCCAGCAATATTCCCCAGGCCGAAGAGCCGATGTCGCGGCAGCGTTTTATCATGGCGGATACCCCGAATAAGCCGCATGCCAGGGCGATAATCAAATAGAACGGCACGGCATATTCGTCGGACGACCCGCTGGTCGTTATCTGATGCGCATACAGGGGTAGCGCCAAAGCATTCAGCAAAGCCGGCAGGCCTAAAGCGATGTATCGAGAACGGTCGTAACGCAGCATGGTTCTATCTATTCCCTAAATTTGCAGTTAACCGGACCGCCTAGGTTAGCTCAGCGGCTGGCGATTGCCAATTTTTGTGTGTTTTTTGATGATCCCGTCACTAGGATTAGGGGTTGTTTTAGTGGCTTTATTGGTTACTGCTATGGCAACCACCAGTGCTGATACACTTACCGCTAACCCGCTATGAATCCGGCCCTTCAATATCGTCGCTCGTGTATTCGCGGGAATGACGATTCCAGGGAATATAAGCGCCGGGGTAATAAACGTACAGAAATTCAGTCGCAATCCGCCAGGCAAAACGCGCAATGATAAAAAAAATCGATGTAGCCGACCTGAAGCCCAAGATGTTTATCCACGACATCAACTGCCCGTGGATAAACCACCCGTTCTTGCGCAACAGCTTTTTGATCGAATCCGCTCAAGACATCGAAAAAATCGCCGCCTACGGCATTTGCCAGGTCTACATAGACACCGCGCTCGGCCCGGATATGCCGGAAGCTCCATCCGTTCATGACATAAACCGGCAGCTTGACGAACATATGCAGCACTTGGGGCGCACGCTCAAGCGCGTGCCGCCGCCGGTTAGCCTCGAAAAAGAACGGGTAAAAGCCAAGCAAGTCTGCCGCGAAGCCAACCGCATCGTACACAACGTCCTCCAGGATTGCCGCTTGGGTAAGCAGGTCGAATTGGAGCAGGTAGAGCCGGTGGTTTCCAATATCATCGATTCGATTTTCCGTAACCCGGACGCCATAGTCAGTCTGCTCAGAATCAAGCAGGCTGATAAATATACTTTTCAGCATTCCGTGGCGGTCGGCACCTTGCTGATTAGTTTTTGCAGAGCTTTGGATATAGACCGCAAGCTTATCGAACAGGTTGGCCTTGGTGGTTTATTGCACGACATCGGCAAAATGCAGGTGCCGAATAACATTCTGAACAAACCTGGAAAACTGACGGAAAGCGAATTTGAGATCATGAAAAATCATGTGCGCTACGGCTGTCAGGTGTTGGAGAAAACGCCGGGTATTTCACCCATCACGCTCAATGTCGCCGCCGAACACCACGAATGCTACAACGGCAGTGGTTATCCACTAGGCCTGAAGGGCGATGAAATCAGCCTTTACGGGCAGATGGCTGCGGTAGTGGACGTATACGATGCACTGACATCCACGCGGGTTTATCACACCGGCATCGAACCCACCGAAGTGCTAAGAAAGTTATTGGAATGGAGCGACCATCATTTTAATCTGACGCTGGTGCATCAATTTATTCGCAGCATCGGCATTTATCCGGTCGGCACCTTAGTACGACTGGAGAGCGGTTATTTGGCCGTCGTAGTTGAGCAACATCATGAAAACCTGCTGCATCCACGGGTGAGAGTGGTATTCAATGCCCGGACGCGCTGCTACACACCTCCCGCAGATTTTGATCTGTCCAAACCCGGTTGTAATGATCGGATTACCTCGTTTGAGGTGCCCGCGAAGTGTGGGGTCGATCCTCAGCGCTATTTATAGCCACAGTGAAGTTGTCGTATGATTTCATGTCGCTGTATTGGGCCAATTACGCAGCCCAATACAGGTTTATGCTTGTTTTGGCTGGCAATCAGCTATTCAGCTTCTATGTCGATAGGCGCGCCTGATTCATCGACTGGCTGCACAAATTCAAACAACTTGGAGCCGGTATTGATCACTTCGACGTTACCCTGAAAACCACTGCGCGCAGCAACATTTTTGCAGAAGGTTCTTTTGATAAAGCCGGTCGTACATTTATTGGTGCCGTTGCTCAGATCGTCGGCAATGGTCCAGCCATCGGGACAAATAATCGTGGGAATATCGAAGGTTTTGCACACCGGTTTAGGTGTGGTGCCGCCACCCGTTGGCTGGGCATGGGCAATGGCGCTGGCGCCGAACAAAATAGTGCTTAGGAAAAATAATTTTGGCGTTTTCATGTGATACCTCTTCGATGATGATCATTGATCAAGCTCCCTGGGATTTGGGGTGGCATGAAGAATCCCTTTCGAAGAGGAGGTTAAGATTTAGGCGCGGGTTTTGATATGAACTATTCCATCCGGCCCTGCGGGATTAATTCACAGCTATAGCCTGCGCTATTGGATTTATTTGAACACCTATTAGGCTAAGCACAATCTTGCTGCCAATCATTGATGATCTGACATATCTGGGCCAAACCATCGCTAAGTGCCGCCGGTCCTGGCTGTAAAATATCGCAAGATTTAATTTCGTAGACTCGTTGTTGTTGTACGGCCGGAATGCTGTCCCAACCGGGGCGGGCCGCCAGATGATCGGGGCGGAATTTTTTACCGCACCAGGAGCCAATGATAATATCCGGCGCGCGGCGCACCACTTCCTGAGGATCGGCGATGATGCGCTGTTTGGCGGAATGTTCGGCGGCCAATTCGGCGAAGCAATCGTCGCCGCCGGCGATGGCAATTAACTCTGATACCCAGCGAATGCCGGAAATAATAGGCTCGTCCCATTCTTCAAAATAGACCTTGGGACGTCTGGCAAAACTTAGGCTGTGCAGGCGGGTGGTTTCCAGTTGCTGCCGGTACTGCGCCACCAGCGTAGCGGCTTTTTCCGGGACGCCGACCATCGCGCCCAGCAAGCCTATCATCTGCAAAATACCGTTGACTGAGCGTTGATTGAACACATGCACAGCAATACCGTTACGGATTAACTCCGCCGCAATCTCAGCTTGCAAATTCGAAAAGCCCAGCACCAAATCCGGCTGTAACGCCAGAATTTTGTCGATTTTGGCGCTAGTAAACGCCGAGATTTTGGGTTTTTCCAGGCGAGCCTGCGCTGGTCTGACCGTATAGCCGGAAATGCCGACGATCCGGGCTTGCTCACCCAGCAAATACAAGGTTTCGGTGGTTTCGTCGGTTAAACAGACGATGCGTTCGGGGTAATCCATTGGGTCATCCAAATTAGGTCAGCAGAGGCTTTACACCAATTTCTATCGGCCAATAAAAACCGCCTAACAGCGTAAGCCGAAAGGCGGTGTCATCGGCTCAGAATGCTTTACGGTTTAGCTGGCTTTGATCAAGCTAGGATCGTAATCTTCCGGTGCTTCAAAACCCAGCAGATTCAAAATAGTCGCAGCCACATTCGACAAGCCGGCTTTTGGTAAATCGTCGCGGAGTGTGTGGCCAGGGTTCTCCCCGGACACCAACACGAACGGCACCGGGTTCAAGGTGTGCGAGGTTTTGGCTTTGGTGCGGCCCTCTGCATTGCGGGTGACATTGCCTTTTTTATCCAATTCGTACATTTCGTCGGCGTTGCCGTGGTCGGCAGTGATAATTGCCGTGCCGTTCATCTCCAGAATCACCGGAATCAGACGTGCCAATTGCAGATCCAGGCCTTGCATCGCCGTTACCGCCGCCTCGAAATTGCCGGTGTGGCCAACCATATCGCCGTTGGCGTAATTGACCCGCAGATATTTGTATTGGCCGCTACGCACCGCGTCGATCAGGGTGTCGGTGATCTCGGCGCATTTCATCCAGGGGCGTTGTTCGAAAGGCACTAAATCGCTGGGGATTTCCACATACGTTTCGGAGGCCTCGTCGAACTTGCCGGAACGGTTGCCGTTCCAGAAATAGGTCACGTGGCCGAATTTTTGGGTTTCGCTGATGGCGTATTGGCTGATGCCGTTTTTGGCCAGATATTCGCCCAAGGTGCGGTCGATGGTGGGCGGCTCGACCAAAAAGCGCGCCGGCAATTTGGTGTCGCCGTCGTATTGCATCATGCCGGCGTAAGTGACTTTCGGCAGCGAGCCGCGCTCGAAGGGGCTGAATTGTTCTTCGGTAAAGGCGCGGGAAATTTCGATCGCCCGGTCCCCGCGGAAGTTGAAAAACACCACCGCGTCGCCGTCAACAATAGTACCCAGCGGCTTGCCGTCTTTGGCAATCACGAAGCCGGGCAAATCCTGGTCGATGACGTTGGCTTCGTTGCGGAAGGTTTCAATCGCTTCGTGGGCGCTGGCGAATTGTCTGCCCAAACCCGATACATGAATGTCCCAGCCGCGTTTGACCATCGACCAGTCGGCTTCGTAACGGTCCATCGTGATTTGCATCCGCCCGCCGCCAGAAGCGATGGCGACATCAAAATCCGCGCCGCGCAAACCGTCCAGATACGCTTCGAACGGATCGACATAATCCAAAGCCGACGTTTCGCCAACGTCGCGGCCATCCAGCAGGATATGCAAGCGTACTTTGGCTACGCCTTCTTGCTTGGCCCGTTCGATCATCGCTTTCAAATGATCGATATGCGAATGCACATTGCCGTCGGAGAATAGACCCAGGAAATGCAGCGTGCCGCCTTGTTTGGCGGTGGCGACGACCTCATGCCAGGCGTGGCCTTGCCAGAGGTGGCCGCTGGAAATAGATTCGGCGACCAATTTCGCGCCTTGGGCAAACACCCGGCCGGCGCCGAAGGCATTGTGGCCGACTTCGCTATTGCCCATATCTTCGTCGCTGGGCATGCCCACTGCGGTGCCGTGCGCCAGCAGTTTGGTCATCGGATAGCTGGCCATGTAATGGTCCAGATTCGGGGTGCGCGCGGCTTTAACCGCGTCGCCGTCTTCGCGCGGCGAAATGCCCACGCCATCCAGGACGATGGTGACGACAGGGCCGGGGCAGGCGGGAAAACGGGAAGATTTTTCTAATTTCATGGTGTTATGTCAGTGAGTGGTACGTCAGAAGTTAAAAGAAACAAGGTTTGGCGATTCAGCGTTGCCTGACGGCTGCGCGGTCAAAATGCCGAGCATCATACCTGATCGGCGATGTTCCGCAGCAGGTCAGGATAAAAGAAGGCGCTGGCAATGGTGACGTTGACTTTCATGTAGCAAATGTAAGTGCGGCAAGGCGTGTGATTTAGTGATTGATCTGCGTGGACGCCTCGCCTTGCAAATAATCTTTCATGCTTAATGTTAATTTCTCTGCCAGAGCCATCTTGAGTTTGCCTTGGATATACAAAACGATTCTAACGGTTGCCGACACAATGTGGAACCCTCTCGCCAAGTATTTCGTCCGAACTAAGGATCGAAAAAAGTCCGTGCATTTCAAATCCACTTTGTCACATCAGCGAGCGTACAATTTAAACCATCACGCTATTTACCTGGATTGCATACATTAGAAAGGTGCCGTCATGAACATCGTCCAACCGCAAAATCTGCTTGAACCCTTACTGGAAAATTGCCGATATTTTGAATATACCCAAGCCGCCGATCCGCTTGGTTCCGGCACTATCACTAAACTGCCGTTCGCCAATTTCGGCAGCGAATTGCATCGAACCGGCGGCACCCGGATTATCCCGCTGGATGTCAGCGAGCAATTACGTTGTCCCGGTCCGGCCACCAGCCCGGCGTTGTGCGCAAACTTTGTCAGAATTCTGGCCGGCGAGTCGCTGGCGACTAATTTCAATGCCACCTCGTTGTTGTTTTACGTGATGTACGGCAGCGGCCACACCGAATTCGATGACCTGACCATCCCCTGGCACACTGGCGATTTTGTGGTGCTACCGATAGGCCAAGACACCCGGCATTTTGCCGACAGCGATGCGGCTCTTTATTTGGTGCACGACCAGCCGCTGTTGACTTACCTGGGCGTCAAAGCCGAAACACAATGCTTTAAACCGACGCTGTATAGCGCAGCCGATTCGCTGCGTGAATTGGCTGCGGCGCAAAAAGCGGCGGAGGCGGTGAATCGCAACCGCATCAGCGTCTTGCTGGCCAATAAAGCCATGGACCAAACCTTGACCGTGACTCACACGCTGTGGGCGATGCTGGGTGTGTTGCCTAAGGGCGCGGTGCAATTGCCGCATCGGCACCAATCGGTGGCCTTGGATTTGATTCTGGATTGCGCGCCGGGTTGCTACACTCTGGTTGGGCCGCAGATTTCGGCAAACGGCCAGATCGCCAATCCCACCCGCGTCGATTGGCAACCCTATTCAGCCTTCATCACCCCGCCCGGCTACTGGCATGCGCATTACAACGAGTCCGGCCAAGAAGCACATTTGCTTCCGCTACAGGACGCCGGCTTGCAGACCTATTTACGCAGTTTGGATATTAAATTTGTGTTGCCGGATGGGCGTGTTTCGGGGTGAGTTTTCGAACCGCAAGGTTCGCGAACTATGCGGTGTACGTTGTTTACCGCATCCTAAGGGCTTGGAATAGCGTAACTAAGGGGGCATACGCCAGTTACCATCTTTCTCGCTTTGCCGGCGGAGAAGTACCTCTACAATCAAGTTTCGCTGGCTCATTGTCATTTGGTACTGTAGTTCCATTAGGCAGAGGTACCCAGCCATGATAACAATATTGCGCGGCGTGCTCATGAGCATGCTCTCATATTCTTGGTTACCGTTAGGCAGTGCACAGATAGCTTGACCAAATTCTGTCTTAAACTTCTTCTTCTCGCTCGCTGTATGTGCTGAAACATACGTCTCAACCTCGAATGAAACGTTACTTATGTTATGAACTAGTCTGTTTCTAAGTTCCGATAGGCCTCGGAGAAAGGCCACTTCCTTTTTGTCGATTAGGCCGAGGGATCTAGCAAACGCGACCTTCCCAGATTTTACATTGTTGAAGTCGAGATTTGCGATCAACTCTTCGAGCTCTGGCTTGCCTAGCCGCTTCAAAATCAGCGACGCTAGAACAGCCTCGAATAGAGCGTGGAGCTTTATTATGAGTGACCAGTCGGATTCCCTGGAGAGATTGAAGAAGAAGTCTTCCGGCAAGCCAACGCCGTGGAGTAGGCTTCTTATGGAAGGGTGATTTGAAGCTAAGGAAGGCATCTGTCGTCTCCTATGACGCTTAGCCAGGTAGGTCAGGGTGCGCGCTAGCGTTCCCTGACAATTTGGCTTCGATTTGTCACGTAGCCGCTATCGCGTCAACGTGACCTACAAAACTGTTCATGTTAAGTGACGCTAGGACGCCTAACTTTCGGCACAGTACCTGGCCGTGGCGGCTCAAGTTCCAAAGTAATTTTACGTCCAAGTAATGATACGCGCGATTTTGGGCAAGTCATTCCGACCGGACAATCGATGATTTGATAGCTGACTTGTTTCAGAAAATCAGCTCCGCGAAGCGCTTGGTCATTCCAGCCGTAATACATATTTAAATAAGCGCCCTTCCAACTGATAGCGATCGCCTTTAATTTCACCTTACCTGGTGCCGCTTGTCGCAAACAATCTAACCAGGATTCGAGTAAATGATTTTGGTAGGTTTGATTCATTTCAATCGGAGCCCACATAATCCCAGCGCCGGCTTCGTCACCGAATCTAGGTGCCCAAAGGTGCGCTAATTCCCAATCTTCGCTTAAGCCCAGTTCACCTCGTTGGAAGTAATCCGTACGACCCTGAAAGTTTTTCCGTTTGGCAAGAGCGGGTTTCAACCAGCCCACGATTTCAATGATATGGCCTTCGCTTTCGACGTTGCTAGAATATTTAGCAATACTGATTATTCCACCTGTCCTTGCAGTTTTACGTTCGGCATTCAGCAGATTTGGAGTGAATTCAATCATCTTTTTGTCCTTAGCGGATTTATGCCCGCTAAAAGTTCACTATGTTTCGCAATTTCAAAGCCATTGCACCCAGATCTCGGTATGTTTAACTTTAGCATGGTATCTATTTCGCCCGCGTAGATAAGCGGTAGCGTAATCGTACGCATGAGGTTGCTCACATTCTCTCCGATTACGCTATCGCTAATCGGAGCTACCTTTTGCCGGATGCTAATTTGCAACCACAGGCTAAGCCCGCGTAGCTCCGAATAGCGAAGCGTATTCGGAGGAATGAAGGTGCTAGATTCGTCGTATTACGTTTCAATCTTCAATCATTGCATTAGCGTTCGAAAAATTGCCGCTCCCTTGGATTTGCGTGTTTATTGGTCTATCAATAAGTCCGAATTTTTGAAATCGCGGCGTTTATGAACCACCGTGACAACATAGACTTGGTTAAGTCTAATTTGGTAAATGATTCTCCAAGAATGCACGCCGATTTCCCGTAATTCCTGTTGGTCAAACTCGGGCACTTTTTTACCGAGGTAAGGAGACGCCAGCAGGCTGTCGGTTTTTTGTATCAATTCCTGGATGATGCGTTTGGCGGTCAGCGGTGAATCCTGCGCGATGTAATCATAAATGGCTTTGAGGTCTGTTCTGGCGCGAGGCGTCCAAATTACCATTGCTCGATTTCGCGTAGCAAGGTCTCGCTGCTAATGCCCTTGCCTTGCTCTACATCTTCTAGTCCCTGATATATCTTGTTCAAAACGTAGAGCCGATACACGATTTCTTCAAAATCTACCGTGTCGGGCAATAGATTGATGGCGGCGATGGCTTCTTGCTTGGCGGTTTGGCAGTGCGGCATATTCCCTCCAAAAATTAAACTCAAGATTTAGGTACCAATCGTACCAACAACTTCTCCAAAAACACCACCTTATCCTCCATATCCTTAAAGGCTTGGGTAAAGCGTAATTTGTCCGCGCCGTCGAATTTATAGACTTGCGACTGGCTTTGAATCATCAAAATCAACTCGCCGGTATCGATTTGCGGGGTGGCGGTAAATACGATGCGGCCGCCGGTGGCGTGGGCTTCGATTTTACGGATGCCCAGATGCGCGGCTTGTTGTTTCAGTTCGGTGATTGCGAACAAGGCTTTGACTTGGTCCGGCAACAAACCAAAGCGGTCGATCATTTCGATTTTTAACTTGCGCAAGTCGTCTTCGGTTTCGGCGCTGGCGATGCGTTTGTACAAAACCAGGCGGGCGTGAATGTCCGGCAAATAGTCTTCCGGAATCAGTGCGGCGACTTGCAAATCCACTTCCGGGCCGGTATCCAGCGGCGCGTCCAATTCCGGCTGTTTACCGGATTTCAAGGCTTTGACCGCCCGTTCCAGCAACTCGGTGTACAAGGTAAAGCCGATTTCCTGGATCTGGCCGCTTTGTTCGTCACCCAATAATTCACCGGCACCGCGGATTTCCATGTCGTGCGAGGACAGCATGAAGCCGGCGCCCAGTTCGCCGGAGGTCTCGAAGGCTTCCAGGCGTTTGATCGCGTCCTTGGTCATTAAGGATTTAGGCGGCACGATGCAGTAAGCATAGGCGCGGTGATGCGACCGACCGACCCGCCCACGTAATTGATGCAATTGAGCCAGACCCAACTTGTCGGCGCGGTTGATGACGATGGTGTTGGCGCTGGGGATGTCGATGCCGCTTTCGATGATGGTGCTGGCAATCAGCAGATTAAAACGCTGGTGATAAAAATCCAGCATGATCTGCTCCAGCTCGCGTTCGGCCATCTGGCCGTGGGCGATCTGAATCCGCGCCTCCGGCACCAGTTCGCTCAGCTCGCGCATCATTTTCTCCATGCTTTTCACGTCGTTGTGCAGGAAAAACACCTGGCCGCCGCGTTTGATTTCCCGTTGGCAGGCTTCCTGCACTTGCGAGTCTATCCATTCGGTGACGAAGGTCTTGATGGCATGGCGGTTTGGCGGCGGGGTAGCGATGATGGAAATATCGCGCAGACCGGCCATGGCCATGTTCAAGGTGCGCGGAATCGGCGTCGCGGTTAGCGTCAGCAAGTCCAGTTCGTGGCGCAGCTTTTTGAAATGCTCTTTTTGCGTCACGCCAAAGCGGTGTTCTTCGTCGATGATCACCAGGCCCAAGGCCTTGTATTTCATTTCCTTGGATAGCAATTTGTGGGTGCCGATGACGATGTCCACCTTGCCGTCGGCCAAGTCGTCGGCGATGGCTTTTTGCTGTTTGGGGGTGACGAAGCGCGAGGTGACTTCGATGCGCACCGGCCAGTCGGCGAAGCGGTCGCGAAAATTTTGATAATGCTGCTGGGCGAGCAGGGTGGTGGGCACCAGCACCGCCACCTGTTTGCCGCTTTGCACCGCCACAAAGGCCGCGCGCATCGCTACTTCGGTTTTGCCGAAACCGACGTCGCCGCAAACCACGCGATCCATCGGCTGGGTGGCGGCCATGTCTTGCAAGATGGCTTCGATGGCGCTGAGCTGATCCGGGGTTTCCTCGAACGGGAAGGCGGCGGCGAAGGTGTTGTAATCGCTGTTGTCGATGTTAAAGGCAAAGCCTTCGCGGGCGGCGCGTTTGGCGTGAATGTCCAGCAACTCGGCGGCCACGTCGCGGGCGCGCTCCATGGCTTTTTTCTTGGCCTTGCTCCATTGGTCGGTGCCTAGGCGGTGCAGTGGTGCATTTTCGGCGCTGACCCCGCTGTAACGGCCGATCATGTGCAAAGAGGCCACCGGCACGTATATCTTGTCGTTGTTGGCGTATTCCAACATCAAAAATTCGGCGTCGATGCCGCCGACGTTGAGAATCTGCAAGCCCAGATAACGGCCGACGCCGTGTTCCTGATGCACCACCGGCGAGCCGATAGTCAATTCGTCGAGGTTGTTGAAGATGTTTTCCAGCGCCCGGGCGGCGGATTTGGCGCGGCGCCGGCGTTGCTGGACTTTCTCGCCGCTGAGTTGGCTTTCGGTGATGACTGCCAGTTTTGCATCTTCGAGCCACAGGCCATGATCCATCGGCGCGACGACGATGCAAGGCGAATGATCAGTCTGAAGAAACTCCGGCCAGCTCTGTACTTGTTTGGCGGCGAGTTTGACGCTTTTTAATTTGTCGATTAGGCCTTCGCGGTGGCCGGCGGTTTCGGCGACGAACAGGATTTTGCCGTCGAAGCCTTCGATGAACTGGCGCAAGCGTTGCGCGGGTTCTTTCAAACGGCTGTCGATAGCGACATCCGGCAGCAATTTACAGCCGAATGAGTGGGCGGGTTCCGCTCGATTGTCCAATACCACGCGGCTGAAACTGTCGGTGTGTTGCTGGATTTCTTCGGCCGACAGAAACAGGCGAGTCGGAGGTAATAACGGCCGGTCTATATCGTATTTGCGTTGTTGATAGCGTTCGTCGGCTTCGCTGTAAAAGCGCTGGGCGTTTTCGGCGAAATTGGTCGGCAGCACAAACAGCGCAGTCTTGGGCAAATAGGCGAACAACGATTCGGTGCGTTCGACGAATAGCGGCAAGTAATATTCGATGCCGGCGGGGGTGATTTGTTTGGAAACGTCGAGATAGAGATTGTTCTTGGGCGATGCGTCCGGGAAGTGTTCGCGGAAGGCTTGGCGGAAGCGTTTGATGGCTTCGTCGGTAAACGGAAACTCGCGGGCCGGGAATAGCTCTATTTTCTGCATTTTGTCTTGCGACATTTGTGTGTCGGGATCGAAGCTGCGGATCGATTCCACATCGTCGTCAAACAATTCGATACGGTACGGTTGCTTGGAACCCATCGGAAACAAATCCAAAATCGAGCCGCGCACCGCAAATTCACCGTGTTGATAGACTTGCGACACGCATTGGTAGCCGACCGCTTCCAGTTTGGCGCGAGTGACTTCCAGGCTCAAAGTGCCGCCGACTTCGATGGCAAAGCTATGTGCCAAAATATGCTCGCGAGGGGCTAGACGATGCATCAGCGTCGCCACCGACAAAATCAGCGCGCCGCGCTTGGTGTCTGGTAGCAAGGCCAGAGTGCGTAAGCGTTCGGAGATAATCTCCGGTAATGGCGAGAATACGTCGTAAGGCAGGGTTTCCCAATCCGGAAAATGCAGAATCGGCAGGCTATTGTCCAAAAAGAACGCCAGCTCGTGCTCCAGGCGCAACGCAGTTTGCGTGTCTGGGGTGACTATGACTAGCAGGCGCTTTTCCTGAGCAATCGTTTGCGCCAGCGTCAGCGAGTCGCCGCAGCCGCTCAGACCACTCCAGTATATTGTGGTGCCTTGTTGCGGCAATGCAGTTGCGGGGATTGTTGGTAAGGACATGGCGTTAAGTCAGATTTTTGAAGCGCGCAATTATAACCAGTAAGGTCACACTTGGACTAAGCGTCCGCACTTTGTCAATGGCCGGCAATGGAAAACTGCCTTGGTGAGTATATGCTGCGACTATGCGGCCTAAAACCTATGCTCAGCTGTTTGGGATTTAAATGCTTAAATTTTTTTGCTGTAATTCGATTTCCTGCATGTAGCGTTGGAGGTTGTTTTCGAACACCTGCGGGATGTGGGTGAATTTGCAGCCTATGCGATGTTGATAGGTTGTAGCGCTGGCTCGAACATTGTTCACGCTTTTAATGACAAAACCCACGTGGGCCCTACTGCCATCGTGCAAATACAAGGCGCATTCGTCTATGACGGTATCCGGCGTTAAAAGGTCGGCAATTTTTGTGTCGGGATTTAAAAACGAAAATCCGGAAATACTGATGTCTGCCACGCTGAACACTTTTGCTTGCGTATCGACTTCGCCCGCTTCATTTTTTGTGGCAAGGTTGAGTTCGCAGGTGCTGTTTTTATGAGAAAGAGGCACTTTAACGCGATAATACTGGCGGCGTTGCATCCAAAAAATGGCGTCCGGGATAGGCATCGCAAACACCGGGTGACCGTCGCTTTGCGACTTTTTGATTGCTTTGCCGCGGAATGAAACTTTAATGCCTTCGTATTCGGTGCGGAACAGCACTTTGGCTGAGCCTAGCAGCTGCTTATTCAGTAATTCTGTCGGCGCAACATCCAGTGTAATCAGATTGGCTTTTTGATCGAGATCGATAATGGTGGTCAAAAATGATTGGTTATGTTCGCCAAAATGCGCAGAGATAATGCATTTCTTTTTGACTAGATCGCTCAAGTGGCCAAAAATCAGCCTCGCGCTTCTAACAAGGTAGTCGGATTCTTTTTCCATTAAATTACTAAATATTGCGGATAGGTGAGATCACTGCTGTAAAATACCGCAGATTATAGTGCATAGGAAAGGAGTTTTGATGGGTTGGTTGCTATTGTTCGCCGCGGGTTGCTCGGAAATCGTGTTTGCGATAAGTCTTAAATACAATGACGGGTTTACTAAGTTGTGGCCAAGCGTAGTGACTGGCGTGTCGGGGGCGGGCAGTTTTTACCTGTTAATGCTGGCGATCAGAACTTTACCGCTGGGTACGGCTTATGCGGTGTGGACCGGTATGGGGGCGGTGGGTGTCGCGATAATCGGGATTTTTCTGTTTAAGGAATCGGCAGACTGGTTCCGCTTAGCGTCCATCCTGTTAATCATCGTCGGCATCGTCGGTTTGAAGCTGACGCATGTGGAATAATGCTGCATTTGTTATCGCAATTGCCGTTGCAAGCGGCGCTTATCGAGCGCATTGGCAGCGGTGACGATGTTGTCTTGATGGATGGTGCGGTGTGTGCCGCACGGATCGGGCATGGCGGTAATGCGTTGTTGCGGCAATTGTTGAGTCGGTCGTGTCGGGTTTATGCCTTGCAAGAGATGTTATCGGTTCACGGCGTCCAGCCGCAATTTTTGTTGTCAGGCTTGGAAGTGGTTGATTATGCGGGCTTGGTCGAGCTGACTGTGCGGAATCCGGTAATGCATTCGTGGAATTGATGGTCGGCGGTGTTGCGTTGCCAACCAGCGACGATGGCTTTTTGCGCGATGCCGGGCAATGGAATCGAGCGGTGGCCGACGAGTTGGCGCGGCTAGAAGGTATCGAGATTAGCGATTCGCATTGGGAAATCCTGCTGTACATTCGCGATTACTATCAAAAATTCCAGCACTTGCCCAATGCACGGATGTTTGTAGCGGCTATCCGCAAACAATTTGGCGAAGACAAGGGCAATAGCCGCTATCTGCAAAAACTCTTTCCGCAAGGGCCGCTGAAATACGCCTGTAAAATCGCCGGCTTGCCCAAGCCGCCCACCTGTTTATAAAAATGTTTTCAAGAGAGTTTCATGAGTAACCCCCGTGTTGGATTTATCAGTTTAGGTTGCCCAAAAGCCCTGGTCGATAGCGAGCAAATTTTGACCAAGCTGCGTAGCGAGGGCTATCAGGTGTCGCCGAATTACAAAGATTCCGATCTGGTGATCGTCAATACCTGCGGCTTTATCGACGCGGCGGTGGAGGAGTCGTTGGACAGCATCGGCGAGGCTTTGGCGGAAAACGGCAAGGTCATTGTCACCGGTTGTCTCGGTGCGCGCCAAGACGAGATTTTGGCTCGGCATCCGCAGGTTTTAAAAATCACCGGTGCGCACGCCACTGATGAAGTGGTGTCTGCGGTGCACGAGCATCTGCCGCCTGCGCATAATCCGTTTACCGACTTAGTGCCGCCGCAAGGCATCAAGCTGACGCCTAAACATTACGCTTATCTAAAAATCTCCGAAGGCTGCAATCATCGCTGCACGTTTTGCATCATTCCGTCGATGCGCGGCGATTTGGTGAGCCGTCCCATTGACGATGTGATGCGGGAAGCCGAACGGCTGGCCGATGCCGGCGTTAAGGAGCTGCTAATCGTTTCGCAAGATACCAGTGCTTATGGTTTGGATTTGAAATATCAAAGTCGGCGCTGGCGCGGCCGGGAAATGCAAACCCGGTTTTACGATTTGGCCGAAGCCTTGGGTGAGTTGGGTATCTGGGCGCGGATGCATTATGTCTACCCGTACCCGCATGTCGATGAGGTGGTGCCGTTGATGGCAGAAGGTAAAATCCTGCCTTATCTGGATATTCCGTTTCAGCATGCCAATAGTCGGATATTAAAGCTGATGAAACGTCCGGCAGCTGCGGAAAACAATCTGGAACGCATCCGCGCCTGGCGGAAGATTTGTCCTGATTTGACCATCCGCAGTACGTTTATCGTCGGTTTTCCCGGCGAAACCGAGCAAGACTTTGACGAGTTGCTGCAATTCTTAAGCGAAGCGCAAATGGATAGGGTGGGCTGTTTTGCTTATTCGCCGGTGAAGGGGGCGGTGGCTAACGATTTGCCCGATGCGGTGCCGGAAGCGCTTAAACAGGAACGCTTGGCGCGCTTTATGGAACATCAAGCGGCTATCAGCGCAGAACGCTTGCAGCGTCGGGTTGGCTGGATCGAAACGGTGTTGGTCGATGAGGTGGTCGAGGAGGGTGCGGTGGCGCGCAGCAAAAGCGATGCACCCGAAATTGACGGTCAGGTGTTTATCGATGGCGCAAGTCATTTACAAGTCGGCGATTTCGTCGATGTCGAAATCGAGGAAGCCGACGAGTATGACTTGTGGGGTAAACTGATCTAACGAAAAAGCCGCTGGTTAGGCGGCTTTTTCAGTTCAATTTACAGCGGTGTTACGTTTTCCGCTTGTGGGCCTTTTTGACCATTGGTCACTTCCATCGTGACTTTTTGGCCTTCTTTCAAGGTTTTGCGGCCGTTGCCGTTGATGGCGCTGAAGTGTACGAATACATCTTTGCCGCCTTCTTGCTCAATGAAGCCGAAGCCTTTTTCGTCATTGAACCATTTTACTTTGCCTTCTACTTGAACTGACATAAATCTCTCTTGCTAATAAAGTGCTATTCGCTGGTTTGTAACTAGGGTTGGTGAATAAAGCAGGTAGTGGAAAACAATGTTTGTTGATCCGATTGCAGACTTGAAAAGCGACAACGATACCGAGCTAAATCGCCTCCATTATACATCGCAATCGGCGGGTATCCACAAAAACTAGCTAGATTTTGCGTGTTAAATGATTGTGACGATAGGTTGTCAGTCGTCTTTGTTGGGTGCTAATGCCAGGCTAACGCAGGTTGCGGGTGGCTATTGGTGGGCTAAGATATTGAAATGAAGTGGTTTTTTATCCGGATTTTATAGATGGTCAGCTTTGCTAAAATCCGCTTTTGGCCACTTGTAAATGCAAAATTGATTGCCGCAAAAAACAAAAAAATACTGAATTTTGCAATTGACCTATTGGGCAGGCCACGAAAAAGACTGCCCAATAAAGCTTATCGCGTCAAAAATAGTTGCCGTTAATCAGGAAATGAGTAGCAATACTACCGAAGAAACCGATCAAAATGACCGGCATCCATTTCAAGTGTGCACTAAAGGAGTAAACGCCTTTCATTTGTCCCATCAAGCCTACGCCTGCTGCCGAGCCGATTGCCAATAAGCTGCCGCCCACGCCTGCGGTTAATGTGACTAACAGCCATTGGCCTTGCGAGATGTCGGGATGCATGGTGAGTACCGCAAACATGATGGTACCGTTATCAATGAAAGCCGACAGGATGCCGACCACAATGTTGGCGATGGTGGGGTCCATGCCGACGTATAACACATCCGAGGCCATGGTCAGATAACCAATGAAACTCAGGCCGCCGACGCTGATCATGACGCCGTAAAAAAACAGCAGGGTGTCCCATTCCAGTGTGGCGACGCTTTTAAATACATCGAATTTTTGGCTTGGCCTGGCGTCGGGAACCGCAACGTTAAATAATTTATACACGTGGGCGAAATCGCTAATTTTGCCGTTGTCTTTATCAGCGGTTTTTTGCAAATAAAAGCCCAGGAATTTTAGATAAGTCAGGCCGGCCAGCATGCCGGCCGCGGGTGGTAGTTTCAACATGTTTTCGAAGCAGACCGCAGTAATAATCGTCAGTAAAAACAGCACGATCATGGTCATTGCGCCGCGTTTCATTTTTGGGGCTTTACCGACTGCGGCAGGTTGCTGTTTGGGTATCCAGAAATGCATGATTATCGCGGGCAGTGCGAAATTGACTATGGCCGGGATGAAAAGCGAGTAGAAATCTTTGAACGGTACAACCCCGCTTTGCCAAACCAATAGTGTGGTGATGTCGCCGAATGGGCTGAACGAACCGCCGGCATTCGTGGCTACCACGACGTTGATGCAAGCCAACGTAACGAACTTGCGATTGTCTTTGCCCATGGCTGCGATCACTGCGCCCATCAGCAGTGCAGTGGTCAGGTTGTTGCAAACCGAGGACATGAAAAACGACATGATGCCGGTAATCCAGAATAACTTTCTGTAGCTAAAACCTTTACTGAGCAACCAAACCCTCAGATTATCGAAAACGCCGCGATCTTCCATCGCATTCAGATAAGCCATCGACACCATGATGAACAAAAACAGTTCCGCATAGCCTTCCAGACAAGCACGGAATGCGTGTCCGGCCTGCTCGCTCATGCCATTATTCACGTAAATGCCGGCGATAAAGGCCCAGATCAAGCTCGCGGCTAATACCATGGGTTTGGATTTGTTTAATTCGGTGACCTCTTCGGTCATTGCCAGCAGATAGGCAACGGCAAATATGCCGATAGCCAAATAACCCACCCAATGCTTAGTCAGATTAAGGGCTTGTGCTGCTTGTTCTGCGTCTGCCCAAGCTATTAGTGGTGAGCAGGTGAGTAAAATGAGTAGAAGGATGCGCGAAAACACGGGTGAACTCCTTTCAATAACTGGGTGCTGGACAGCCACGGTAGGGAGTGAGTTCCTCGACCGTGACTGCTTTTGCCGTGCCCGCTTAACTACGGGTTTGGCTATCACGATAGTACAAAGTTTGTAACTTTACAGCGAGTGTAGTTTAGCATCGCTAAAGCCCGGATATTCCGCTAGGAATGCTTGGGTTTTATATGCTTAACCCTGCCATTAAATCCAATATATTCGTCACTCCCGCGCAGGCGGGAATTCGTTAAAGCCTTTTGTCTCCGGCTTTTGCGGGAGCGACGATATGGATCGGGTCTGTAGTCTACCGGGGATAGGCTTAAAGTCTGCCTATCTTGTTATCATTGGGCTTCGAGTAAATACGTCAGCCAGAGTGAGGACAGTTTTTCCTGTACCGTGTTTTGCCGCAGACGGGCTGCCAGATTGGGGAAATCCACATAATCCAGTGCCTGATCCTGGTTGTAACAAGAATACATAAAGCTCTCTTCGCCGCTTTCCGGATCCACGTGTTTGCATAAGCATTGGGCGCAGACGCCTTTCATCATGCATTGCATCGGCGAGTTGATTGAGCCGACCGCCTCGTGGCCTTCCTTCAAGTACGGTTTTAAAGCGGCAAAGCGTGCGGCTTTTACCGCTGCCATCATTCGATCCGAGCCGATAACGATCAGGTGATCCACGTCCTGCAGACGAATGCTGGTGTCACCTAATTTTCCGGTGGCATAGGACACCATCGCTTCGACGATATTGCCGACAAAGGTTTTATCCTGTGGCCGAGTGACCGGAATCGCTTCGTTGCCGGGTCTGTCGTCTACAGCCCAAACAATCACGTCGGACGCTTCTTCAATTTCCGGGACTTTGAACAAGTCTTCACTGTTACGGTAACCGGCGAAATACAGCACCTTGTTGCCGGCATTGCGCATGGCTTTACCGATTGAGAACAATACCGCGTTACCCAAACCGCCGCCCAGCAGCAAAACGGTTTTACCGGTTGGAATTTCGGTCGGGGCGCCTGTTACACCCATCAATACCAGCGGATCGCCGACTTTCCAGGTGGCGCACAAGCGGCTGGAGCTGCCCATTTCCAGGGCAATCAAAGACACCAAACCTTTCTCTTTATCAACCCAGGCGCCGGTCAAAGCCAAGCCTTCGGCGGCCAGCGTGGTGCCTTCGACCACGGGAGCCAGTGACTCGTAGTTTTGCACCCGGTAGAACTGGCCGGGCTCAAAATGTTTCGCAGCGGCGGGCGCTTTGATGACCACTTCGATGATGGTGGGTGTCAGACGATTCACTTCGACGACATGCGCCAGGAAAGTCGCATCCAGTCTGTCCTGTAAGTCGCGTAACTGCGCATCGCGTTGTGCTTGCTGTGAGGCATCCAATCCAGCAATTTCGTTGGCAAACAGTTGAACGATATACGGATAACCATCTTTGGCGCTGGCCATGGCTTTTACCACGTTGCCGGCATAAACCGGATGGTTGTCGCCATAGAAAGTGATGTACCGGCCGTTGCTGGCATAAGACGTAAACGGTGCCGGTTTGCCTACTTTGACTTGCGCCTCATCGGCCATCGGCGCCAATTGCGCTTTGCCGTCCAACCAGTCGGGCTCGTGACGTTTGTAGAATTTGCCTTCCATCGCGAACGTGCGCGGATGCTCGGACTGGTAGATTGTATTGGGCGCGGTGCCGGCGGCGATGAAAAGGCCGCGCAGCTTCACTTCCACTTCATCTGCTTTGCGCCATTTGCCGTCTTGCTCGGTCAGCCTCTCAAAGCGTACGGCTTGCAAATGACCGTATTGATCTTCGATCGCTTCCAATGGGCTCATGCCTTCGGCTAGGTAAATGCCTTCCGAGAGCGCTTCGTGGATCTCTTCGTGGTTTTGCCGATATGCTGGCGAGTCTTTGATGCCTTTACGGTAGAACAGCGTCACGCCGCCCCATTGTTTCAGGAGCGGCAGGAAATTAGGTGTTTCACCGGCAGCAGCAGCACGTTCACGCTCCTGTTCGATGACGCGGCCATGCGCCAGGAACTCTTCCAGAATTTCCAGTTCTTCACCATCGTAACGGCTGCGCACCGCCGCTTCCCCGTATTTGGCCACCAGTTTTTCGTAGCGATGCAGAATTTTGCTGACTTGACCAGGATAGTAAGCCAGTAATTCGGTGGTGGTATCGATGGCTGTCAAGCCGCCGCCGATGACGCCGGCCGGTAGCCGAACTTGTAGATTAGCCAGCGAGGATTCTTTAGCCGCGCCGGTCAATTGCAGGCCCATCAAGAAGTCTGAAGCCTTGCGGATACCACGGGTCATGTTGTTTTTCAGATCGATCACGGTCGGCTTGCCGGCGCCGCTGGCGATGGCGATGTGGTCGAAACCCATTTCCCAGGCTTCGTCGATGGTGATGGTGCCGCCGAAACGCACGCCGCCGTAGCATTTGAAAGCGTTGCGGCGTAGCAAAGTCAGGTAAATGACTTTCAAAAAGTTTTTGTCCCAACGCACGGTAATGCCGTATTCGGCCACGCCGCCAAAACCCAGCAACACACGTTTATCCAGGTCTTCGTAAAGGTCTTGGAAGTCCATGATGGGCATCGGCACGTTATCGCGGTCGCCGGTTAGATGCAGGGGGAGCGGCTCGATTTTCAAGGCATCGATACCCACTACGCCAAAACCTTCATTCAGCAAATAGTGCGACAAGGTATAACCGGCCGGACCCATGCCGGCCACCAGCACGTTTTTGCCGTTATACGGTAGGGCGGTGGAGCGTTTGATGTTCAGGGGGTTCCAGCGGGTCAACAGGCTGTAAATTTCAAAGCCCCAAGGCATGAACAATACGTCGGTCAGCACATTGGTTTCGATTTGTGGAATATTCACCGACTCGGTTTTTTGATAAATACAACCGCGCATGCAATCGTTGCATATCCGGTGGCCGGTGCCGGGGCACATCGGATTGTCGATTATGATCATCGCCAGCGCGCCGATATTGTCGCCTTGGCGTTTGACCACGTGCATCTCGGAGATTTTTTCTTCCAGCGGGCAGCCGGTCATCAGTGCGCTCAAATGATTGGTTTTGAACGTACCGTCTTTTTTGTTCTTGATGCCTTTCGAACAGGAGTCGTTATCCCGGTCGTGGCAGTAAATGCAATGATCGACTTCATACAGCACTTGGCGCTGTTTGAAGCGTTTGTCGGTCAAGGCAAAGCCGTCGCGGCGGCGATGATGGTGATCGTCGCAAGCCCAGACGTCATAGCCGTTTTGCGCCACTGTTTCGTGGTCAACCAGATTGTCCAGATTGGTTTTTTCCGGCACCTTGAAACTGACCCATTTGGCGACATAGGCTTGTAATTCCGGGTCGTGTTGGGCGGCAAAGCTCCAGCGACGGACGATGTCCAGCAGGCCGGCTACCAGGGCAGCAGCACTGTCGTAGCCGGTCAATTGGTCTTTGAACGCGGCAAGCTCGGCATCGGCGATTTCGGCCTGTTGCGACAAGCGCCATAAATCGGCGCCTAGTTGGCTAATCGCCAATTCCGGATCGGCCCGGAATAAATCCTGTTTGTCGGCGGCAGTCAACAAACCATCTAGTTGCGCCCGCAATGCGGCAATATCCCAGCCTTCAATGGTTTGCCCTTTGAACAACTTGCTCAAATTGCCAACGATTTCTGTGCGATAAACAAATATTGCGTCGAATTCGCCACGAATATGGCCGATTTGTTGGTCGCGCACATCGCTGACATTGAATAAACGCGCGACGAAGGTACCGACTAGCGGTGCCATTCTTACCAATAATTCGGAAACTTCCTCGGGCTTCATGCCTTCGCCGCCGCAGGCGCGGTAAGCAGTAATTTCCGCAAACAAGGCGGCATCGTGTTGCTGTACCGACTGATCGAATACCGTCAACAAATCAGACAGGCGTTTGGCATCGTACAAGTCTTTATAGGCAAAGCCGGGGATGCCGAGGGTGAGTTGGGTAAGGTCGCGAGTATTAAGCTTTTGTGTCATCAAGTTATTCCGTGAGCGTTCGCTTGAAGTGATAAATGAAAATTCGGGTTAAGGCATGTCGTCGACGACGCTGTCTTTGGCGGGCGGCATCAGGTCGTCGCGGCTCAAGCCCAGGCTCAAAGCGAGTGAGCTGGCGATGTAAATCGACGAGTAGGTGCCTTTAACGACGCCGATCAGCATAGCAATCGCGAAGCCGTGGATGGTTTTGCCGCCGAGGAAAGCTAGGGCCAACAGTGTTAAGAAGACGGTTAACGAGGTCAGAATGGTCCGGCTCAGCGTGTCGTTCAGTGCGGTGTTAACGATGTCGTTGATTGATTCCTTGATGCGACTGGTGCGGACGGTTTCACGAATCCGGTCGTAGACCACGATGGTGTCGTTGATGGAATAACCGATCAAGGCCAAAATTGCTGATAACACGGTCATGTCGAATTCCCAGCCAAATACCGAGAAAAAACCCATCGTGATGATACTGTCGTGGAATAAGGCAGCGATCGCGCTCAAGGATAATTTCCACTCAAAGCGAATGCTGACGTAAAACATGATGCCGACAAAAGCGAAGAACAGGGCCAGGCCGCCATCGTTGACCAAGTCATCGCCCACTTGCGGGCCGACGAATTCCACGCGGCGCAGTTCGCCGGGTTGGCTTTGGCTGCTGTTAGCGACATTTAGCACTTTTTCGCTAAGCTCTTTTTGGCTGATGTTTTCTACCGGCTTCAAGCGGATTAACACGTCAGCCGCGCTACCGAAATGTTGCAGATTGGCATCGGCGAAGCCTTGTTGCTCCAGCGTGCTGCGCATCTTGTCTAGATCGGCGGCTTGGTTGTAATGCAATTCGTAGACGCTGCCGCCGGTAAAGTCTATGCCCAGATCCAGACCCTTGACGAAAAATGAAACAATGGAAATTAACAACAGCGTGCCGGAAAAGTAAAAGGCCAGCTTTCTTTTACTAAGAAAATCAATATGTGTAGCGGAAGTCATGCCAATGTTCCTGATAAGTGGTGAGTGTTGCGATCCGGTCACGCTAAGTCTATGTTGTTTTTATAGAGGGCTTGCGGACGATAAGGCGACGAATTGTACTATTTTCTCCAGAAAGTGGGTGTAAAAAGCACGATTAGCGTAAAGACTTCCAGACGGCCGAGTAACATGGTTATTGCGCAAATCCAGGTTTGGAAATCACTGAGGCTGGCGTAACTATGTGATGGGCCTAGCTGGTTTAGGCCGGGGCCGGCGTTATTAATACAGGCGATTACGGCGCTAAGGGCGGAAATCGGGTCCAGTCCGGTAAAGATCAGGGTGAAAGTCATCACCACAATCGAAATGAAGTACAGAAAAATAAACGCCAGGACGGCGAAGATGATTTTGTTGGCAATCGGCGTGTCGCCAATCCGAATGGGATTGACCGCGCGGGGATGCAGCAGGCTGAACATTTCCCGTCCTGCCTGTTTCCAAAGCAGTAGGGTTCTGAACATTTTGATGCCACCGCCGGTTGAGCCGGTGCAGGCTGTGATGCAGCTTAAATACAGCATCCACCAAGGGACAAAGGGTGGCCATGTGTCGTAATCGATGCTGGCGAAGCCGCAGTCGGTGGCGATAGAAACCAGGTTGAAAGTAACATGACGCAGAGAAATGAAAAAATCCGGGTAAATATCGAAATGCCAAAGATAGCTGCTGCAAAGTAAGGTACTACAGGCTATGACACCCAGCATCGGTATCGCTTCCGGGTCGGACAAATACGGCTTAAGGCTGCGATTATGCAGTACCGTGTAATGTGTCGCGAAATTCATCGCGGCGATCAGCATGAAAATAGTCAGCACCAGTTCGATAGCTGCCGAATCGTAAAAGCTGATGCTGGCGTCGTGCGTCGAAAACCCACCCAGTCCGAGAGTGGAAAATGAGTGGCAGATGGCGTCGAACCAACCCATGCCGGCCAAATTCAATGCCAGGATACAGGCTAAGGTGGCGCCGGCGTAGACTAGCCAGAGCAAGCGGGCGGTTTCGGTGATGCGCGGGGTGATTTTGCTGTCCTTGACCGGGCCAGCGATCTCGGCTTTATACAACTGCATACCACCAACACCCAACAACGGCAAAATTGCCACGGCCAGGACGATGATGCCCAATCCACCTATCCAGTTTAGCTCGTGTCGCCAGAGGTTCAGTGACGGGGCCAAATTGTCCAGACCGACCAATACCGTGGCGCCGGTGGTGGTAAAGCCGGAAACGCATTCAAAAAAAGCGTCCGTGAACGACAGGCCGGGTATGCCCCAAATCAGCGGCAATGTGGCCGCGGAAGACATCAATACCCAGAACGAAGCTACCAGCAAGTAGCCGTCTCGGGTTTTCACATCGCCGCGAAAGCGCATGGTCACGCCGGAAAGCAGACTGCCAATCCCTATATTCAGTGACATGCCGTTTACAAAGTGATCGACCATGCCATCCTCGAAATACAGCGAAGTGGCTATGGGTAGCGCGTAGGTCACGCCGAAGACCATCAAGATCAGGCCGAGTACAAAACCTATAGTGCAAAAACGTTGCATAGTGCCCTGATTAAAACCGAAAAGGTTTTGCCGTGTTGTTATAGATCGCCGGTCTCGAACGCGCCAAACAGCCAAGCGCGCCGCAGCCGGCAATTGTAACAAACAATCGCCGAAATGGGCCTGTCACATAAGCTTAAACAAAGCTTCATATTGTTGTCACAAAGCATCTCTAAGCTGGTCTCGTCATCAGGGATCAACGTGAAACGGAAAATCGAAGATTTTCAACTGCTGCGTGAAGGTCGCGGTCGACGCGCGCGGCAAACAACGAGGGCCAGACCATGAAGCTGATTTACTCCATTCATAAGTACGACGTGACGATGTTTACCTGGTTGAACAGCGTTGCCATCCATGCCTACCTAGTGCGCTTTTGCCGCATGATTTCCCGCACCGCCGACGGTTTTCTGTACGTCATTCTCGCGGCCTGGCTCTATTGGGATCAAGGGATCAACGATGCGTTATTGCGGGCCATGATATTAGCGTTTCTAATCGAAAGACCGGTCTATACGCTGCTAAAAAAAGGCTTTAAACGCAACCGTCCGCAACAAGCGCTGCAGGATTTCCAGAGCGTGATTACGCCATCGGATCAATTCAGTTTTCCCTCCGGACATACTTCGGCCGCATTCATGGTGGCAACTTTAGTGGGCTATTTCGCGCCTGCGTTGCTGCCGGTTCTTTATGTTTGGGCCGCGCTGGTCGGTTTTTCCAGAGTGGTTTTGGGCGTGCATTTTCCCACCGACACGCTGATGGGCGTGGTCTTGGGGGTTGGCGCGGCAATTTTTAGTCTCAATTACATTTTATGATGAAAATTTTTTATGGTGTGCAAGGCACGGGCAATGGTCACATCACACGCGCACGAGTGATGGCGAAAGAACTGTATGCGGCGGGTTTTGATGTGACCTTCCAATTTACCGGCCGGCCGGCGGACAAATACTTCGATATGGAGGTGTTTAACGGTTACCAAGTCAAAACCGGCTTGACCTTTAACACCCATAACGGCCAGGTCAGTTACGTAAAAACCGCGTTGGAGGCCAGTCCGATCCGCTTTATCAGAGACATCAGCAGCCTGGACTTAAGTGCTTACGATTTGGTGATCAGCGATTTCGAACCCGTTACCGCCTGGGCCGCCAAACGGCAAAAGAAAAAAGTGCTGGGGATCGGCCATCAATATGCGTTTAGACACAAAATTCCCCGCGCCGGCGGCGATCCGATTGCCGAGCAGGTGATGAAGTATTTTGCCCCGGCGGACATCGGCATAGGTCTGCACTGGCACCATTTCGGCCAACCGATTTTGCCGCCGATTATCGAAACCCCGGCGTTTCCGCAAAACACCCAGGCCAATAAAATATTGGTGTATTTGCCTTTCGAAGATCCGCAAGTAGTGGTTAAGCTGCTGTGCCCATTCGAAAATTTTGAGTTTCATGTGTACTCGCCGGAACCGGCGGTGTCGAAATATCCGCACATCGTTTGCAAGCAACTGTCCAGAGCAGGTTTCCAGAGGGATTTGTACGATTGCGCCGGCATCATCAGCAATGCGGGCTTCGAATTGGCCAGCGAGTCCTTGCAATTGGGCAAGAAGATCCTGGTCAAGCCATTGCACGCGCAAATGGAGCAGATTTCCAACGCCGAAGCATTAAAGCAACTGGGCTACGGCCATACGATGTTTGATTTGGATGACGCGGTGATCGAGGACTGGCTGCACAATCCCCATGCGGTGCATGTCACCTATCCCAATATCGCTAAAGTGATCGTGCAGTGGCTCCAGGATGGCATGCCGGCGATGGATGCGGAGTTTACTGAGCGGGTTTGGGAATCGGTCCAGGTGTTGCAGATAAAACACTAAGCCGGCTCTAATCCTTGTCCTCGTCCGGTATCAGGCCTTTCAATTGTTGCGATAACAGCGTTTGCGCGCCGGTGGTCACTATTTCTTCGCCGGGCCGCAAATCGCCGGCGACGAAATAACCTTGGCTATTGCTGCTGTATTGCTTGAGCGCTCGGCGGCTGAAATGCTCCGCATCGGTTTTGATAAACACAAAAGCCTGACCCAGATGCCAGACCAAGGCCGGTTGCGGGATATTGACGCCGCTACTGGCTTGGCCGCCCTCTGGAATCCAGGCGGTAATATGGGTGCCGAAGGGCAGGCGGCAGTCCGCGCATTTGAAAAAATAACGCGGGCCTTGCGACACAGGGTCGACTTGCGGCGAGGCGGAAATCAGCGCGGCGGGCAAGGCGGCTTGGCGCTGGCCGCGTTCGTGGATATGAATAAGTTTGACGCCGGGATCGAGCCGGCTATTCGCGGGCAGGGTGATTTGCAGTAACTGGGCGCGATGTTCCAGCAGTTGCATGGCGTTTTTATCCTGAGCATGGGTAAACCAGTTGCTCAGGGTGTCGCCCCACACTAGGCGGCTGTTGGCTGCTATGAGTTGCTGCTGATAGCTGTTGGCAGCCAGATTGGCTTTGTCCGCCTGCCAGATAGCTTGCTGTTCCTGCAAGCGGCGGGTGGAAACGATGTCCTGTTGATGCAGGTCGCGGGTGCGGTTCAGGTTTTGCGCCGCTTCGCTGTAACGGGCTTGGGCGCTGTCTTGCTGGGCGCTGGCGGCCAGGAATTGCTGGCGGATGCTCAGCAGTGGTTCCGGATTGACCACCGTGCCGTAAGCGGCAAATTCGGGCGTTTGTTTAACCACTACCAGTGTTTGGGTTTGAATGCCGGCCCGCTTTTGCGCGGCGCTGTTCAGCTGTAACACGTCGCCGGCGGCGTTGCCGTCGGCCGGTTTAGTTCGGTCGGTGCTTGCGGGGGCGTCGTCATCGTCCGCCCTGGCGGCGGTCGGAGTCAGGCTAACAAAGCCAAGCCAGCCTGCTAGGAAAAGTGCTATGCGCATGAATTTTGTTGAATGTAGTTTGACGTCTTAATGGCCGAACTTGTTGTAAGTGCTTCCCATAGAGTCGGGATTATAAAGTTTGGGCTGGCGTCTGTAATTTTTTGTTGTGTTAAAAAAATAGCCGGTTATCCTTTCGGATTACTGTGACGGCTTGAGGGAAATGCAAATGAGTGAAACACCTGAAAATTTGAAATATGCGCAAACCCATGAATGGGCCAAGCTGGAAGACGGCAATCTGGTGCGCGTCGGTATCACCGACTTCGCGCAGTCCGAATTGGGCGACATCGTTTTTATCGGCTTGCCGGATGTCGGCCGGGTCGTAAAAGCGGGCGAACAACTGGCGGTGGTGGAATCGGTCAAAACAGCTTCCGATTTGTTCAGCCCGGTCAGCGGCAGCGTGGTTGAAGTTAACGAAGCGGTGACAGACGAGCCGGAGTTGGTAAACGACGGCGCGTATCAAACCTGGCTGTTTTGCATCAAAGCCGATAACCCGGCGGAACTGGAACAATTAATGGATGCCGATGGTTATCGGACCCTGATCGAGGAGTAGGAATAAGTAATGGCAAATCAAAATGCAAAGGGACTTAAGCGGCTGATTAACGCCTGCTTTTTTTCGGTCGCCGGCTTTAAGGCTACCTGGCAGCACGAGGAAGCGTTTCGTCAGGAAGTGGCCTTGTTCGTGGTCACAACGCCGCTGGCGATCTGGCTGGGGCAAACCGCTATCGAAAAAGTCTTGTTAATCGGCAGCGTGGTTTTGGTGTTGCTGGTGGAGTTGCTGAATTCCGCGGTAGAAGCGGTCGTGGACAGGGTCGGTTTCGAGCATCACGAGTTATCCGGACGCGCCAAGGACATAGGCTCGGCGGCAGTCATGTTGTCCTTGATTTGGGCCGGCGTGACCTGGGCGTTGATTCTTTTGTAAGGGATAAAGGCAAGGAGAGCGGCTGATTTTGTCGCTTTCGTCTTGTGCCTGTTTCAAACATCCGTTACCTTAAGGCGGCTAAAATCGTCAAACAAGGATAATAATGAGTGCATTGATCTGTGGCTCCATGGCCTACGACACCATCATGGTGTTTCACGACAAATTTAAACATCACATCCTCCCCGAGAAAGTACACATGCTTAACGTGTCTTTCCTGGTGCCGGCCTTGCGCCGCGAATACGGCGGTTGCGCCGGTAACATTGCTTATAACCTGAAATTGTTGCAGGAAGAGCCGTCTATCATGGCGACCGTCGGCCACGATTTCGAACCCTACGCGCAATGGCTGAGCCAATGCGGCATTTCCAGCCGTTATATCAAGGTGCTGGACGATCATTACACCGGTCAAGCCTATATCACCACCGATGTAGACGATAACCAAATTACCGCTTTCCATCCCGGTGCCATGAGTTTTTCGCATTTAAATACCGTGCCGTCTGACTCGGGCATTACCATTGGTATCGTCTCCCCGGACGGTAAGCAAGGCATGCAAGAGCACGCCCAGCAATTCGCCGAGCAAGGCATTCCGTTTATTTTCGATCCCGGCCAAGGCATGCCGATGTTTGATGGCGAAGAATTGTTGGAGTTCCTGGAACTGGCTAATTACGCCACCTTTAACGACTATGAGTCGGAGTTGATGCAGCAGCGCACAGGCCTGACGTTGGAGCAAATTGCCGAAAAAGTCGACGCCTTGATCATCACCTTGGGCGGTAACGGTTCCAAGGTATACACGCGCGGCGAAGTGATCGATATTCCGCCCGCCAAGCCCAAACAACTGCTGGACCCCACCGGCTGCGGAGACGCTTATCGGGCTGGTCTGCTGTATGGTCTGATCAACGATTACGATTGGGATGTTACCGGGCGGATTGCTTCACTGTTGGGCGCGATCAAAATTGAGCACAATGGCACCCAGAACCACACCTTCACGATGGCGGAGTTCAAAAAACGCTATCAGGATACCTTCGGTTCGACATTTTGAGTTTGACGAAAACCCAGGAATTGCTGGCGTTGATGGCCCGCTTGCGCGACCCGGAGAGGGGTTGCGCCTGGGACGTCAAGCAGGATTTCCATAGCCTGATTCCCTACACCATCGAAGAAGCTTACGAGGTGGCCGACGCCATCGAACGTAACGATTTCGACGATTTACGTGGCGAATTGGGTGACCTGTTGCTGCAAGTCGTGTTTCACTCGCAAATTGCCGATGAGCGCGGTTTGTTCGATTTCGAGCAAGTCGCGGCGGCAATTAGCGAAAAGCTGGTGAGTCGGCATCCGCATGTGTTTGCCGAGGTTAAATTCGATACCGATGAGCAGCGCCAGCAAGCCTGGGACGAGGCCAAAGCGCAAGAACGCCGTTTGAAACAGCCTGCGCAGCACACCGAAAGTGTGTTGGCCGGCGTCGCGCAAAGCCTGCCGGCGCTAGTGCAATGCGAGAAAATCCAAAATCGTGCCGCTAGCCACGGTTTCGATTGGCCGGAAACCGAGCCGGTATTCGACAAAGTGCGCGAGGAGTTGCAGGAAGTCCACGAAGCTTGGCAGTCCGGCGATCAAGCCCATATCCAGGAGGAAATCGGCGATTTGTTGTTGGTGGTCGTCAATCTGGCTCGGCACCTGAAAGTCAATCCGGAAATCGCCTTGCGCGAAGCCACTAAAAAATTCACCCGCCGCTTCAATTACATCGAAAAGCAAGTGGAAGCCTCCGGTCGCGAGCTGCGCGATTGCGAATTGGCGGAACTGGACGGCTTATGGGATGAAGCCAAACGTCACTTAAAGCAATTGCAGCCCCATGGCTAGTCGGCGTAGTAGTGATTCCAGTCGCCCGATATACCTGGCGTGTTATTTGAGTTTGCTTTTTAGCGTTTGGGCATACAGTGAAACAGCCGCGGCCGAATTATTGGGCACAATCTCAGACGACACCGCGCCTATTGTTAGGCCGCTAGAACCTAAAACCGGTAAAAACGAAGACCGGAAAATTATCTATCGAGTCATTTGCTCACCTGAAGATCAAGACTTGCCGGACTGCGACCGGGCAGCCGTTGATGACGGCAGCGACGCTGCCATATTGCCGATGCCGGATTTGCCGCCGGATAGCGCGGATCTGGCAGAGCAGTCTGCGCAAACTGACGCCGCGAAAGTGACAGCGGAGGAAAATCCACGGAAATCCGCGCATAAAAAAGTCGCCAAGTCCGCAAAAAAGACTGCTACAAAAAAGACTGCTACAAAAAAGGCGGCAGCCAAAAAGTCGGATAGCAAGAAAAAGCCACACAAATAGAGCGTGGACGACCGCAGCAAAGCCCATGGTCTGATTTTGCCGCAAGCGGAACTGCTGGCCCGGTATACGGTCGAGTGGTTCTAAACTTTTCACGAGGCGTCCCCATGAAACTTCCCGGCATCCCCGCAATTCCCGCTTCCGAAATCACGCCGCGCGAGCTGTTTTACCAGCGCCGGCATTTCATGCAGTTGGCGCTTGGCGGATCTGCCGCTTTGCTGGCAGGATCTGCTGTTGGCGGAGAAAAACTGGCAAGCAGTCTCTCCGAAGCTTACGGCTTGACCGATAAACTGACGCCTTTGGAAGATGTCAGCCAATACAATAATTTTTACGAATTCGACACCAGCAAGGAAGGTCCGGCCAAAATGGCCGGCCGTCTGACAACCCGGCCCTGGACGGTAAGTGTCGAAGGCGAGGTCCGCAAACCCAAACAATTTGCCATCGAAGATTTGCTGAAATTGGCACCGATGCAGGAGCGCATTTATCGCCTGCGTTGCGTGGAGGCCTGGTCGATGGTGATTCCCTGGTTGGGTTATCCCTTAGCGGAGCTGTTGAAACAAGTGGAACCGACCAGCGAGGCGCGTTATGTGGAATTCGTCAGCTTGCACGACCCCGAGCAAATGCCCGGCCAGCGGCGGGCGGTATTGGAATGGCCGTATCGCGAAGGCCTGCGGATCGATGAAGCCATGCATCCCTTGGCTTTGCTGACTTTTGGTTTGTACGGCGAAGTCTTGCCCAATCAAAATGGCGCACCGGTGCGTATTGTCGTGCCGTGGAAATACGGTTTCAAAAGCGCCAAATCCATCGTCAAGATTCGTTTGGTCAAACAGCAGCCCACGACCAGTTGGATGCAAGCCGGTCCAAATGAATACGGCTTTTATGCCAACGTCAACCCGGCAGTCGATCACCCCCGCTGGAGCCAAGCCAAGGAACGCCGCTTGGGCGACTTTCTAAAACGGCCGACCTTGCCGTTCAACGGCTATGCCGAGCAAGTAGCCGGTTTGTATACCGGGATGGATTTGACTAAAAACTTTTAACTATGAATTGGAAAGCGCTTGACGATAGTCACCTGCGGAGTCTAAAACCGCTGGTGTTTTTGGCGGCTTTGCTGCCCCTGGGGTTATTGCTGACGGCGGCCTGGCAAGACCAATTGGGTGCTAATCCCATCGAAAAAATCACCCACAATACCGGTTATTGGACCTTGACGTTTTTGTTGATCAGTCTGGGTGTCACGCCGCTACGGCAGCTAAGCGGCGCAAACTGGTTGGTCCGGCTCAGGCGGATGCTGGGCTTGTTTGCATTTTTTTATGCTTGCCTGCATTTTTCGACGTATTTGGTTTTGGACCAGTTTTTCGATTGGTCGGCTATTGCTAAAGACATCCTGAAACGTCCTTACATTACTGTTGGTTTTGCGGCGTTTTTGCTGCTGATTCCGCTGGCGGTAACCTCTACCAACGCCATGCAGCGCCGGCTCGGCGGCAAAAACTGGAAACGCTTGCACGGTTTGGTTTACCCGATTGCCGTTGCCGGCGTGGTGCATTTTGCCTGGCTGGTCAAAAAAGATCTGAGCCGGCCCTTGCTGTTCGGCGGCATACTGGTTTTGTTACTGGTTTTACGCTGGTTTTATAAAATTAAATCGGCCCGTTTACGTCGATCTTATTCGTCGATTTAGGCTAGGCTTACACGTTTTACGATTTGCAAAGGGATGCTCAGTTGCAAACCATCAGACCCAATGTCATCGATTTTGAAGCCTCCGGGTTTGGCTTCGATAGTTATCCTATCGAAGTGGGCGTGGTATTGGGAAACGGGCAGAAATATTGCGCGCTGATCAAGCCGGCCAGCGATTGGACTCATTGGGATGCGCAGGCTGAGCGTGTACATGGCCTCAGTCGGGAGATCTTAATCAATTGTGGAAAACCCGTCGCTCTGGTGGCCAGCGAATTGAATGATTTTTTAGCCGGTAAAACGGTGTATAGCGATGGCTGGGTGGTCGATAAACCGTGGCTATCTCGCTTGTTCTTTCGCTGCGGCGTACAGCCGGGTTTTTATCTGAGCGCGTTGGAAATGATATTAAAAGAAGCGCAAATGGATATCTGGAGCCAAACCAAACGGCAGGTGATTCAGGATATGGCCTTGATGCGGCATCGAGCCAGTACCGATGCCTTAATCATTCAGGAAACCTATGCCCGTACTCGGCAATTGATCAGCGGTGGCTTAGCGCTGGCTTGATCTTGGATTGATGGCGAAAACTCGCCATCTGGCATGTAACGAAAATGCCTAAAGTTGATAACTGGCCGTGGCCTTGATAGCCTATGCCGCCGGTCGAAGCTTAGCGGCGTATTTGGCGGAAAAGATTTAGAGCCAGGGTTGGCGCCAACCCGATAATTATAATAAATGAGAAAATCGAGAGCTCGCATCATGAAACTGGAAACCCAATTTAGCAATCAACAACTCAAACGTATCAACGTCCAGGGGATTTTGTACATGTGTTCCTGCCCGTCGCAAGTGGGCGGACAGATCGATAGCTTGCGCAAGCTGTTCGACTATCAGGCCAATTGCTCCGAGCGCAGCGGTAGCGAGGTGCAAACCAGGGTGCATCAACGCATTGCCGAGGCCACGCAACAAGCCCATTTGATCATGGAAGAATGCCTGAAAGATGTGCTGGAGCTGGAAGGCTGGGATCCGGAAACCCTGGAAATGCCGGCCGGTCTGCGGACTTTGCTGGAACAAGAAATAGACGGCGAGTAAGCCAGCACCGGTAGTTGGCAGTTCCTTTGCCAGGAGTGTGAGCGGGTTAGTCCAAACATTCCAGGCGAGGAGTTTAATTTCTCCGAACGGCGGGCGGAGGCACTATTCCTGATTGCCCGTATTTCTTTGCGCACTGCGAGCTTCCTGAGCCAGGTGATTGGCCTGGTCTGTAGTTAGTTTGATCTTGGCGTCGTACAAACGATTCACTTCCGCATCCGAGTTGCCCTTGGCTGCCGCACCTAGGTTCTTGCGTTTGCTGTCCGTCATTTTCCGGCTGTGCTTGTTCGTGCGCTGCCAATTCCGGGGTCCAATCGGTCACAACATGGGTGTTACATAAAGTCAGTAACATCAGCATGATAACGCGGTTCATAAGGGGCGCCTGGCGATGGGATGGAACGGATTGCAGTGCCGTTTCAACTTAATTATTTTGGGTTAATCCAGTCTGCATAGAGTTATTCACTTTTGCCGCCATTCCCATCCTCAGGCCTCTCAACCAAGTGCGGAGAGGATTTTCGCATCCATTTTTAACTCACCCTGAATGTCGTATTTCCGGCAATTTCCGCATGGTTTTGTTAGCTTTGTTGCTTTGCAGACAGGAGTAGAGCAAGGTAAAACTCTAATTGTCCCACGATCTTAAAGGTTTTAGCGTTGTCCGCTGATCGGCATGGATGTTGCTCAGGCAAGGCGGGGCAACGCCGGTAGCAAAATGTTGTTGGTGCTGCACTCCAATAATAACAATCAAAGGTTTTCAAGTGTTCGCAAGCGTTTTGGGCGGCACGGCTGCGGGGGCGGCTTTGAAAGCTTGCTGTTGAAGCTACTGGATAACAACAATCAACGCCGACATCGCGTGGTTTCGTCAAGCCAGTCACTTTGATTAGCCATAACGACGACTGGAGTATCCATGATCGAAACCTTTTACGATGTGATGCGCAGGCAAGGCATCACCCGCCGCAGTTTTCTGAAATTCTGCAGCTTAACTGCTGCCTCGCTGGGCTTGTCGCCGGCATTTGCGCCGAAAATTGCGCATGCGATGGAAACCAAACCCCGAATCCCGGTATTGTGGTTGCACGGTCTGGAATGCACCTGTTGTTCGGAATCCTTCATCCGCTCCGGGCACCCGTTGGCGAAAGACGTGATCCTGTCGATGCTGTCCCTGGATTACGACGACACCATTATGGCTGCCGCCGGCCATAACGCCGAAGCTATCGTCACCGAGATCGTCGAAAAATACAAAGGCAATTACATTCTGGCCGTGGAAGGCAATCCGCCGCTGGCTGAAGACGGCATGTATTGCATTATTGGCGGCAAGCCCTTCGTTGATCAGCTGAAATACGCCGCAGAAAGCTGCAAGGCCATCATTTCCTGGGGTTCTTGTGCCTCCTGGGGTTGCGTACAAGCCGCCAAGCCCAATCCGACTCGCGCCACACCGGTACACAAAGTCCCCGGTTTAGCTGACAAACCGATTATTAAGGTGCCTGGTTGCCCACCGATTGCTGAAGTGATGACCGCCGTGGTGGCTTATCTATTAACGTTCGACAAGCTGCCGACCCTGGACAAACAAGGCCGGCCGCAAATGTTCTACAGTCAGCGCATCCACGACAAATGCTACCGCCGGCCGCATTTCGACGCCGGCCAGTTCGTCGAGCAATGGGACGACGAAGCCGCCCGCCAAGGTCACTGCCTGTACAAAATGGGTTGCAAAGGCCCGACCACTTACAACGCCTGCTCCACGGTGAAATGGAACGAAGGCACCTCCTTTCCGATTCAATCGGGCCACGGCTGTATCGGTTGTTCCGAGGATGGTTTCTGGGATAAAGGCAGCTTTTACGACCGCCTCACCGGCATCAACCAATTTGGTATCGAAGCTAACGCCGATGTGGTCGGCGGCACCGCCGCCGCGATTGTCGGGGCCGGTGTTGCCGCGCATGCCGGTTTGACGGCTTTGAATAACGCCAAACAAGCCGGGGATAAACAACCAGGAGCGCAGCAATAATGACAGTCCGAAACACCCCCAACGGTTTTAATTTAAACGACGCCGGCCGCCGCGTCGTGGTCGATCCGGTCACCCGAATCGAAGGCCACATGCGCTGCGAAGTCAATATCGACGACGACAACATCATCCGTAATGCCATCTCCAGCGGCACCATGTGGCGCGGGCTGGAAGTGATTTTAAAAGGCCGCGATCCGCGCGACGCCTGGGCTTTCGTGCAACGTATCTGCGGCGTCTGCACCGGTACCCACGCCTTGACCTCGGTGCGGGCCGTCGAGGATGCCTTGAAAATCAAGATTCCGGAAAACGCCAACTCGATCCGCAACATCATGCAGCTCAGCTTGCAGGCGCACGATCACTTGGTGCATTTCTATCATTTGCATGCGTTGGATTGGGTGAATCCAGTCAACGCTTTAAAGGCCGATCCGGTCGCGACCTCGGCTTTGCAGCAACAGATTTCGCCTAGCAACCCCAAGTCTTCGCCGGGCTATTTCCGCGACACGCAAAACCGCCTGAAAAAGTTCGTCGAATCCGGTCAGCTTGGCCCGTTCAAGAACGGTTACTGGACTAATCCGGCCTATTTGCTGCCGCCGGAAGCCGATTTGCTAGCGGTGACGCATTATCTGGAAGCGCTGGATTTTCAAAAAGACATCATGAAAATCCGCACCATCTTCGGCGGCAAGGACCCGCATCCGAATTGGTTGGTGGGCGGCGTGCCATGCGCGATCAATCTGGACGGCGTCGGCGCGGTCGGTGCGGTGAACATGGAGCGCTTGAACCTGATTTCGTCGATTATTGACCGCACCATTACTTTTATCGACCAGGTTTACATTCCTGATCTACTCGCGATTGCGCAGTTCTACAAGGGCTGGATGTACGGCGGTGGTTTGGCCGGTGCCAGCATGCTGTCTTACGGTGACATCCCGGATAAGGCCAACGACTATTCTGCCGCCAATTTGCTGATGCCGCGCGGCGCGATCATCAACGGCGATCTGACGAAAGTTCATGAAGTGGATTTGACCGATCCCGAGCAAATTAAGGAATACGTGCCGCACTCCTGGTACAAATACCCGGATGAAGCGCTGGGCTTGCATCCCTGGGACGGCATCACCGAACCGAACTATAAAATCGGTGCCAAAACCAAGGGCGACCGCACTAACATCCAAGAGCTGGACGAAAGCGCCAAATATTCCTGGATCAAAGCCCCACGCTGGCGCGGCCATGCCATGGAAGTGGGTCCGTTGGCGCGCTATGTCATCGGCTACGCGCAAGGCAACCAGGAGATTACCGAGCAGATCAACTTTGTTCTAAAAACCCTGGACGTCCCGGTCAGTGCCTTGTTCTCGACCTTGGGTAGAACCGCCGCGCGCGGTCTGGAAGCGCAATGGGCCGCCGGCAAGATGCGTTATTTCATGGACAAACTAATCATCAATCTGAAAGCCGGCGATTTAAGCACGGCCAACGTCGAACGCTGGGACCCGGAAACCTGGCCGAGCAGCGTCAAAGGCGTCGGTTTCACCGAAGCCCCGCGCGGTGCGCTGGGTCATTGGCTGAAAATCGAAGACACCAAGATCGCTAACTATCAATGCGTGGTGCCGACTACCTGGAACGGTTCACCGCGCGACGAGCAAGGCAATATCGGTGCGTTCGAGGCTTCGTTGATGAACACTAAAGTCGAGGTGCCGGACGAACCGGTGGAAATTTTGCGCACGCTGCATAGTTTCGACCCTTGTCTGGCTTGCTCAACGCATGTGATGAGTCCGGACGGTACGGAATTGACACGGGTGAAAGTCCGATAACCATAAAAATGTAGGGCGGATAAGCGTAGCGCATCCGCCTTTTTTAAATTCCATGGTGGATGCGTTTGCCTTATCCACCCTACCGGGAGAGCTTATGAACAAAATATTGCCATCCATCGCCTTGTTACTGGTTTTCGGCCAAGCCGAAGCCCACAGCCACCCCGGCATCGATGCCTTGACGCACAGCCTGGAACATATGCTGACCGCTTACTCGGCCTGGCTGCCGCATCTGTTTACAGCAGTTTTATCGATAGCGGCGGCAGCACTGCTGCGTAGCCTTTGGCTTCGCAGCAAAGCATCGGGCCGGAGACCGCAATGAGCGCACCACTCGCTCCGGTTTACGTTTACGAACTGCCGGTTCGACTCTGGCATGCGGTTAATGCTTTGGCGATTAGCGTGCTGGCGGTTAGCGGCTATCTGATTGCATCGCCGTTACCGTCCCCAGTCGGCGAAGCCAGCGAACATTTTCTGATGGGCTATATCCGCTTCGCGCATTTTGCCGCCGGTTATGTATTGGTGATCGGTTTGTTGGGGCGTTTGTACTGGGCCTATGCCGGCAACGAACACGCCCGGCAAATCTTTTTTCCACCTTTGCTGCAAGTGCATTTTTGGGATGGCGTCCTGCAGGAAGTGCTTTGGTACGCCTTTATCGCCAAAGCGCCGCGTCACTACATCGGTCACAACCCGCTGGCGATTTTGGCAATGCATTTTGTGTTGGTATGGGGCTCTCTGTTCATGATCTTCACCGGCTTTGCCTTGTACGGCGAAGGCGAGGGGCAGGGTAGTTGGCAATACACGCTGTTCAGCAGTTGGCTGTTGCCGTTGTTCGGCGACAGTCAAACCGTGCACACCTGGCATCATCTGGTGATGTGGTTCATCGTCTGCTTCGTGCTGATTCATGTTTATGTCGCGGTGCGTGAAGACAAATTGTCCGGGCAGAGCATGCTGTCGACGATTGTTAGCGGCTGGCGCACTTTTAAAGACGACAAACCGGTGGACGATGCCCATTAAATGCGTAGGGTGGGCACGGTTTTGGTGCCCACGCGGAACAGAACAATGGGCACTTAATTGTGCCCACCCTACGCTTGCCTGAGCGAGCCATGGCAAGTAGTCCAGCCAACATCCTGTTGCTCGGCATCGGCAACCTGCTTTGGGCCGACGAAGGCTTTGGCGTGCGTGTCATCGAGCATCTGCAAAAGCACTATCGTTTCCCGGATAACGTGCAAGTGGTGGATGGTGGTACGCAGGGCGTGTATTTGATCGAACATGTGCAAGCGGCGGACGTGTTGGTGGTGTTCGACGCGGTGGATTACGGCTTGCCGCCGGCCACCATGAAGCGCGTTGAAAATGACGAGGTGCCGAATTTCCTGGGCGCGAAGAAAATGAGCCTGCACCAAACCGGCTTTCAGGAAGTATTGGCCCTGGCGCAAATGCTCGGTCAACATCCCCAGCATTTACTGCTGATTGGCGTGCAGCCGGAAGAGTTGGAAGACTACGGCGGCAGCCTGCGGCCCGCCGTCAAAGCGCAAATTCAACCGGCGATTGACATGGCTCTGTCTTATCTGCAAAGGTTCGGTGTCGTTGCTGAATGTGTGGACACGCCGCAAGTATTGGCCGATCCGATCTTGAATATCCAACGCTACGAACAAGAACGGCCGTCGCCCGAACAAGCCTGCCGGTTGGGTGACGAACGTATCGTGTTATCCGCCGCCTTCGAAGTGAAACCGCCTCCCGCTTCCGACCTGCCTAGCCTGCAAGTCGATGTCGATTACCGGGGCAAATACTGATGTGCATCGGTATTCCCATGCAAGTCATTGAACCGCGCGGCGATTCCGCGCTGTGTGAGTATCGCGGCCAAACCACGCTGATCGACATGATGTTGGTGGGCGAACAAGTCGCCGGCACTTGGTTGCTGGTGTTTCTGGATGCTGCCCGGGAAGTCATCTCCGCAGAGCGCGCCGCGCAAATCGCCGATGCCTTAGAAGCCATGCGCTTGGCGATGCAAGGTGAAACCAACTTTGATCATTTATTCGCCGATCTGGTCGACCGCGAACCCGAACTGCCGGAGTTTTTAAGAACATGAGCACGCCCTTGCTGGAGCAACTGCACATCCGCCATGGCCTGCCGCTGTTGGATGCCGACAGTTACGATTTATTCGTGCACGGGCATGACACCGTTGTACTGTTCTTTGCCAACGACCCGGTGATCTTTCCGGAAAGCCACGATGTGGCGGTGATTTTGCCGGAGTTGTTAAAAGCCTTTGCCGGCCGTTTATTCGGCGCGGTAATTGATAAATCCATCGAACGCGAGTTGCAGGCCAAGTTTCACTTTAGTAGTTGGCCGTCCTTGGTATTTTTGCGCGGCGGCGAGTATTTGGGCGTGATTACCGGGATCAAAGATTGGGCGGAATACGGGCAGGAGTTTGCCAGGATTTTGGCCGCCGAGCCGGGGCAGCCACCGGGGTTTGATCTAGGGAAGGTTTGTGGTGGGCACGCTTAGTTTTCAAAAAATGTAGGTTGGGTTAGCTCGATTGAGCGTAACCCAACATTCGAAGCCAAAAGCCAGTTTTCTGGCTAGCGCGCTTTTTGGTCGAGGATTAAGTTCTCACCGGCTCTTTAACAATTTGGTGTCACTATTGCGCAGTACTCCAACAGTCTTTATGTTGGAGTACAATGCGCATGCTAAAGCCATATTCATGGAGACAACATCATGGCAGCCACGAACAGCGCAACAAAGAAAGCCACCAACATCACCTTGTCTGCCGATGTGCTCGCAGAGGCCAAGGCATTGAATATCAATATTTCGCAGGCCTGCGACCGATACCTGCGCGAGTTGGTGCGCGGCGAAAGAGAAAGGCGTTGGCAGCAAGAGCATGCCGAGTTCATCGCAGCCTACAACCAAACGATTGAGCAAGACGGTTTGCCGCTGGACGAATGGCGGTCTTTCTGACATGGCGCGTTTCGATGTTTACCGCAATAGCAGTGCAACGTCCGACGACGTACCGTATCTGCTGGATGTGCAAAGCGATGTCTTGAATTCTTTGGACAGCCGAGTCGTCGTACCGCTGCGCCGGCTTGATCGCTTTCCGGCAGTCAAGTTACCCACTAATTTGAGCCCGATTGTGCTGGTCGATGGGCTTGAATGTGTATTGGAAACGCCGAAATTGGCGGCTATTCCGGCGCGGATTTTGAAATCACCCGTGATGTCGTTGGAAGCGCAGCGGTTTGAGGTTGGGGCAGCGTTGGATTTTTTGTTTCAGGGGTTTTGAGTTTTCGGTGTCGCTGTCGCGACGGGTGTTTTAAAGTCGGGTCTCGGCCCGACGGCCGAGATACTTTCTTTTGCTTGGCCAAAAGAAAGTATCCAAAGAAAAGGCCACCCGACATTCCGCCTTAATCCTGCGCTTCTCGCTTTTGGCGAGGGTTTTCAGAAGAGCCATCCCTGGCCCTCCGAAAACGAGCGGCATCCCTGCCGCTCCCCTGCGGGCTGATCTCGCCAAAAACTGCGATGCTCGGGGCGGAATAACGGGAATAGTCCACTCCAACGGTTATGGTGTGTAGCAAAGGTTTTTTGGTGGGTTGGGTTGGGATGCTAGTGTAAACGCAGTTTTGGCCTATATTGCTGGGTATCGCTTTGCTCTATCCAGCCTACGAACTGCCACAAACGTTTTGGAGTGTTTGATGTATCGAATATTGTTGCTGTCATTTTTTGTGCTTCCCGGTTGTCAAACGAATGTCAGACCAGGCTCCGCTTGCCAATCCATAATCGAAATTGCCGATGCCGGAAAAATCCAATCTTCGGTGCTAAAGGATGAGCCTTCCTTGCGTGAAGCATTTCCGGCAGTACTCAAAACATCAATTTATACCGTCAAAGAAGATCTTAATGGCGACGGCTTCGAAGAGATATTTGGTTCGTTTACAGTCGATGCGTCTATCAAAGGGTTAGTTGCTGGAATCAACTCGGAATATGAATTGGCGCTGATAAATCCGGCCCGTGACCAAGGGAATGAAATAAAGGTTAGCGGGGCACAAGACTTCATCAATCCAATTACGACTGATTCATATGAGAAGAGAGTGATCAAGGTTGATGGTGTACCGTACATCGTTGTATTGAATGCAGGTTATCGAGGACGCCACGCTTTTGTCACTGACGAGAATTCTCCTAGGGCTGTTTGGCGCTTAACGGGCGATTTTCAACTGGCCGTAGAATGCGAGCTTGAGCAATTCCAAGAAGCAGACGGCAAAAAATATTACCGAATTTTAGAAGATGACGAACGCATTCTGCGGGAAGCGAAGGAAATGCGAACCCCTGATAATAATCCGTGGTATTTGATTAGTCGATTGCCCGGACTCACTGCTTTTGAAGTAGCCTTTGCCGCGGGCTGGGATATAAATTACGCGGGGAAAAACTCAACGACTCCGCTATGGGTAGCCATTTATGAAAGACGGTTGGATCTAGTCAAAGCACTTCTATTAAAAGGCGCTTTGCCTAATGTGTTTCCGAAAGAGCCAGAAAAGGGTTACGAGTATAGATCAGTGACTCCGATTGAATATGCAATCACTTCTTCTGAAGATTCCTACGATTTGGCGAAGGTCCTCATCGAAACCGTGGGTAGTAAAAACTTAAAGGCTCAAAATGGTGACAGTGCATTATCTGAAGCAATTCTTTATGAAAGACCTGACATTATCGAGCTTTTATTTAATAACGGCGCCGAAGTCGACGATTTGTCTGTTACACAGTGGGTGGGAACGGCCGAAAATGATTCGGCGGAGAGTGTGCTAAAACTTTTCCTGGCGCATGGATTGGACTTAAACAAGAGTTACAGTTTTAAATTCCCTGTTTCCGGTATCAAACGGATTAATGAAAATACGTTGTCTGTAGGCCCTGAAATTACGTTTGCCGAAAAGAAACTCACCCCACTTGAGTTTGCGAGATATATGGGCAATAAGCCAGCGGAGAAATTACTTATTCAGTTTGGAGCTAGATAATAAGGCATCACCAGATAATCGGGATGCGTATTTTGTTCCCCTGATTTACCTTTGAATTTCGCAACGGTTTTCCCCCGTTATTCCGCCCCGAGCATCGCAGCTTTTGGCGAGACTAGCCCGATAGGGGAGCGGCAGGGATGCCGCTCGTTTTCGGAGGGCCAGGGATGGCCCTTCCGAAAACCCTCGCCAAAAGCGAGAAGCGCAGGATTAAGGCGGAATGTCGGGTGGCCTTTTCTTTGAATACTTTCTTTTGGCCACGCAAAAGAAAGTATTTCGGCTGTCGGGCCGAGACCCGACTTCAAATAAACCGCGATAGCGACACCAAATAAACAAACTCCCGTAAATCCAACAGATAACTCGAAACAATGGCCAAAACATGACCTCAATAAATCTCCCCATTTTCGGCCAAGGCAGTCAACCCGCCGAAGAAGACGGCGTCGAACTCGACTATCTGGCGATGCCGGAAGAAATGACGACCTACCGGATGCCGACGATTTCGGTGGACTTGAATGCGGCTGATCTGGCACAGGCCAAAACCGCGTTGCAGCAGCTCGAACAGAATTTGGCAAAGTATCCAGCAACCAGCCAAACCATAGACTTGATATCCCTGGACCAAACCAATCGCCAGTTCGTCGACGAACTGCTCGGCGAAGGCGAAGTCAGCATGCTGAGTAATGGTGCGCAAACGCTTCGGATTCAGGAATCGGTGCTGGCCGGTGTCTGGCGTTCGCAACGTCTGGATGCGCAAAAGCAGATCGTCACCGATACATTGGAAGTTGGCATTATCCCGCAAGCGATTTTGCAAACCGCATTTGCCGATGCTGCTGAGCATATCGATACCGACATGAGCGCGTTGCCGGACGGGGTGATGAACGCGCCGCCGCTGCTGGCCGAGTTGAATGCCAAAATCGCCGAGTATCAACCCGTCGCCGAAGCGCACATCATCAATCTGAGTTTGCTGCCGCAAACCGAGCAGGATTTGGCGTTTTTGGAGCAACGCTTGGGCAAGGGCGCGGTGACGATTTTGTCGCGCGGTTACGGCAACTGTCGGATCGACGCTACCGCCACCCGCAATGTCTGGTGGGTGCGCTATTTTAATTCGCAAGACACGCTGATTCTCAATACCCTGGAAGTTAGCGACGTGCCGAATGTGGCGTGCGCGTCGGCGGAAGACATTGCCGACAGCCACCAGCGTTTGCAGGAAATTTTGCAGGTGTATTTGTGAGCGAAGGCTTTTTTGCTGGTGCATACGGCGGCGATGCCTCGCGCTTGCCTCCCGAGGCCAAGCTGGAATGCAAGATTTGCTGGCACGTCTATGACCCTGCCGAAGGCGATGCCGTTTGGCAGGTGCCGCCCGGTACCGCCTTTGCCGACTTGCCTGAGCATTGGAGTTGCCCGCAATGCGGCGCGCCCAAACAAGGCTTTTTGGTGCTGGACGACTAAGTATGCACTGGCAGGACGGTGAGCAGATTCGGCAAACGCTGGAAGCCGTGTTTAACGACATCCTGGCTCTACGGATGCGCGACATGCCGGTACTGAATCCGGCATTGGCGGTGCGAGCCCTGGGGTTTAATCGCTACAACGCCGATTGGGCTGGCGTATTGATTACGCCCTGGTTTATGAATCTGTTGCTGCTGGCAGGCCCGGATAGCCAATGGCCGGCGCAAGCGCCGGGAACCAAGTTTGAACAGGCTTTTCCGTACGGCAGTTTCGAGTTCGTCGTCGCTGATGAACGGCAATTGGGGCGCTACGCGCAATGTTCGCTATTTTCGCCGATGTTTCAATTTGCCGACCAAGCGGCGGCCGTTGCGGCTGCGGAAAGTGCATTGCAAGCTTTGCTAGCCGTTCCCGCGCCACGAGCGATCAGCCGCCGCGATTTGTTGCGCGGCAATTTGGTAAGACCTTAAGTGACGCCGGCGGGCGAGATTACTATCGAACTGAGGCATCGCGCCGGCCAGGTCGGTGCGGTGAAGATAGACTCTACTCGGCCCGAAGCGGCGCGGGTGCTGGTCGGCAAAGCGCCCGAGCAGGTTTTGAGCATGGTGCCTCTACTGTTTTCTTTATGCGGCAATGCCCAGGCTTACGCGGCTTTAATGGCCTGCCGCGCTGCCTTGCAGATGCCCGCCGAGCCGGAAGTCGATGCCGCTCGGGAATGCTTGGTGCAACTGGAAACCGTGCGCGAACACGCTTGGCGGATATTATTGGATTGGCCGGTCTTGCTGGGTCAGCCTGCCGATAAGATCGCACTTGCGGCGCTTTTGAAATTGGATAAACAGTTCAAATCGTGTTTATTCAAAGATGGCGAGGCGTTCAAGCTGGATAGCCTGTTGCAGATCGACGGAGCGTTTTTGCAGACTTTGCTTGATGAATTGACCAGCTTAATCGATCAAGCGATTTTTGCGGGCGGCCGCAACGGGTTTCTGGCGATTTCGGACGAAGCGCATTTGCGCGACTGGTTGGATGTAAATACAGGATTGGCAGCGCAGCTATTGAATGTTGTATATCAACGCGATTGGCCGGCGCTGGGGAACAGCCTAGTGGTGGGTTTGCCGGAATTGGAGCCGGCCGAACTGAACAGGCAGATGCAAAACACGGATCTATTGGTCTTCTGTCGGACGCCACAGTGGCTGGGTCGCTGTTTTGAGACGACGCCATTGAGTCGTCAGCAAACGTCGCCCTTGCTCGCGGATTTGCGTAGTCGTTACGGCAATGGTTTGTTGCTGCGCTTTGTTGCCGTGTTGATGGAAGTGGCAGTAATCCCGCGGGGAATAAGCTCAATGGCTGGCATGACGTCGGCGTACGCCGGCGATGGCCTTGGCTTGGCGCAAGTCCAAGCCGCGCGCGGCTTATTGATTCATCGCCTGGAGTTGCGTGAAGGCAGGGTGTACGATTACCGCATAGTGGCTCCGACCGAATGGAATTTTCATCCCGGTGGTGTGTTGGCCCAAGGTTTAAAGTGTTTGCAAGCGGACGCTGTCGATGGTTTGCGGCAGCAGGCGGAATGGCTGATTAACGCGGTGGACCCTTGTGTGCAATACCGACTGGTGTTGACGCTGGAAAACTGAAACTTACAGACCAATCATCATGCACGAAATGTCGCTCTGCGAGAGCGTGTTACAGATTATCGAACAGCAGGCCAAGGCCCAGCAATTTGCCAAGGTTAAGACCGTGTGGCTGGAGATCGGCGCTTTGTCGGGCGTGGAGCCGGAGGCGATGCAGTTTAGTTTTGAAGTGGTGATGCAAGGCTCGTTGGCCGATCAGGCCCGCTTGGAAATTATCGACGTGCCGGGTGTGGCATGGTGCATGCCCTGCGGCTGCGAGGTATTGGTACAACAGTTATACGACGAGTGCCCGCACTGCGGCAGTCATCAATTACAGATCGTCGATGGCGATCAAATGCGAATTAAAGAACTGGAGGTAGAGTAATGTGCGGCGTATGCGGCTGCGGCGAGGGCCATACCCACTCGCACGACGAATCACATGAGCACGAGCATGCTCATGATCACCACCACAGTCACGAGCATGGACATCACCATCATCACGAACATACTGCAGAACATTCACATGCTCCCGGTCTGACCCAGGCGCGGATGGTGCAGATCGAGCAGGATATTCTGGCCAAGAACAATCGTTATGCCGACGAAAACCGCCGTTATTTTAGCGAGCGCGGTATGCTGGCTTTAAACCTGGTGTCCAGTCCCGGTTCCGGCAAAACCACGCTGCTGACCGAAACCATTCTGCGTTTGAAAGAGGAGTTGAGCATCGCGGTGATCGAAGGCGACCAACAAACCGCCCGCGATGCCGACCGCATCCGCGCCACCGGCGTTCCGGCGCTGCAAATCAATACCGGCAAGGGCTGTCATCTGGACGCGCACCGGGTCGGCCATGGCTTGGAAAGCCTAAATTTGCCTGAGCATAGTTTGCTGTTCATCGAAAACGTCGGCAATTTGGTGTGTCCATCGGCTTTTGACTTGGGTGAAGCGCATAAAGTGGTGATCCTGTCGGTTACCGAGGGCGAAGACAAGCCGATCAAATATCCGGATATGTTTCATGCCGCCGATTTGATGATCTTAAACAAAACCGATTTACTGCCTTACCTGGATTTTGACAGCGCCCAATGCATCCAGTACGCGAAGCAAGTTAACCCGCGCATCAAAGTCTTGTCGCTATCGGCCAAGACTGGCGAAGGCATGGACAACTGGCTGACCTGGCTACGGGCTGAGATGGCTTTGCAGCGGATTGAGTATGCTTAAATCACTATGCGGTAAGATTTTTTCTGACCGTTTACCTTCATTTTCGAGGAAAGGATATGCCGACTAGTCAAGAAATTTACCAACAAATCAGCCACTTAATGCCACTGGAGAAATTGCGTTTAGCAGAGATGTTGCTTGCCGATCTGGATGCGCCGAATCCGGAAATCGATGCTGTCTGGCGCGACGAGGCGCAAAAACGTTGGCAAGGCTATAAAGATGGCAAGCTAAAAACAGTCAGTTATGAAGCGGTTATGCAGAAATATAAATGAAGGTTGAATTTCTCGAAGCCGCGCAAGCCGAGCTCGATCAGGCCTTTGAATGGTATGAAATTCAGCAAAAGAATCTAGGTCTGCAGTTTTTAAACGAGTTCGATGCCGCGATTAGGCGAATTACCGCGTAACCAAAATCCTACACTTGTTGATTGGCAATGAGATAAGACGCTGCCTGATAAAACGTTTTCCGTATGGTGTTTTGTACGGTCTTGATGAAGGCAAAGTTATCGTAATTGCCGTAGCGCATTTGCATCGAAAACCTGATTATTGGATGGAAAGAATTGGGTAATAAGGTCTCAACCAGAAGCCCTCATGTAAAAAGTGATACTAAAGCAAGCGCCGAATTAATCTACAACATCAACAATCAGCTTATGTGCCTAGCTCTCCCTGCCCAAATTACCGACATTGATTTTGCAACACAGATGGCGACCGCCAGCGTGGACGGCGTCAAGGTCGAAGTATCGTTGGCTTTGGTGGATGATGTGAAAGTCGGTGATTACGTGCTGGTGCATGTGGGTTACGCGCTGAACAAGATCGACGAGGACGAGGCCCTGAAAACCTTGGCCTTGTTTGCGGAAGCCGGTCTAACCGCCTCATGAAATACATCGACGAATTCCGTCAGCATGATGTAGCAAAGCAATTGGCGCAGGTCATTGCCGAAACCGTTAATCCAGACCGCCATTACCGGTTAATGGAGTTCTGCGGCGGCCATACCCACGCGATTTTCCGTTACGGCGTGCAGGATTTAATGCCGAGCAATGTCGAGTTCATTCACGGCCCCGGTTGCCCGGTGTGTGTGTTGCCGACCGGGCGCATCGACAATGCGATTCAACTGGTAGAACAACACGATGTGATCCTTTGCACCTATGCCGATCTGATGCGAGTACCCGCTTCGCAGCGGAACAGCTTGTTAAAAGCCAAAGCTGCCGGCGGCGATATTCGCATGATCTATTCGACCCAGGATGCCTTGAAAATCGCCCGCGATAATCCAGACAAACAGGTAGTGTTCTTCGCCATCGGTTTCGAAACCACCACGCCGCCGACGGCGGTGGCTATCAAACAAGCTCAAGCCGAAGGCTTGGGCAATTTCAGCGTGTTCTGCAACCACGTACTAACCCCAGCGGCGATGCAAGCCATTCTGAATGCGCCGGAGCCGGTACAAATCGACGCCTTTCTCGGCCCGTCGCACGTCAGCAGCGTGATCGGCAGCAAACCCTATGAAGCCTTTGCTCAGGATTACGCCAAGCCCATCGTCATCGCCGGTTTCGAGCCGCTGGACGTGATGCAATCGGCCTTGATGTTGATCCGCCAACTCAATGCCGGTCAGCATACAGTGGAAAACGAATACAGCCGCGCGGTGACGCGCGAAGGCAATCTCAAAGCCCAAGCCTTGATGGCCGAGATATTCGAGTTACGGCCGCACTTTGAATGGCGCGGTTTGGGTTTGATCCCCAATAGCGCATTGAAGTTAAAAGCCGAATACGCCGAGTTCGATGCCGAACAGCGCTTCCGTATGCCGGCCATCCAAGCCAGCGATGTCAAAGGTTGCGAGTGTCCGGCCATCTTACGTGGCGCGAAAAAGCCGCAGGATTGCAAACTGCTGGGTACCGTCTGCACCCCGGAAAACCCGATGGGCTCGTGCATGGTATCGTCGGAAGGGGCTTGCGCGGCCTACTGGAGTTATGGGCGGCTGCGGCGAAGTTAGAAAAGCGGGCGCTATTTAACGCCCGCTTGGGTGGCCCGTGTTTAGCGGACTAAGTGATGCGGCTTATTTATAGATTTCTGCTGCCGCCGCTTTCAGTTTGGCTTCGTCGCCTTGCATCGGTTTCATCATGGGGTTTGTCGATGCTTTAGCGCCGGCGACCAACTCGTCGGCGGTCTTGAATTTTGCTTTCAAGGCATCCACGGCCGGCGCGACCGAGCCGTTATGGCAACCTTTGCAAGTAGCCGCCGCATCGGCGCTGGCCAGTGAAGGCGTGATGGCAGCAGCTGCCAGTGTCAATAAAGCGAGTAGATTTGTTTTCATGAACGTTACCTCGTGTTAATTATTATTTTTAGACTACGGCCAGGACAAGCGTCCAAACCGATGGTGCGGATGATTTTAGGCATCGGCATGGGTTTTCTACCATAGCCGGAAATTCCAGGCAATCGCTTAAGGGTTTTGGAGTGGGGATAAGCAGTGTCGCGGCGTATGGCGAGTGTGGTCATGCCACAAAGTTAATGCCTTGTCTGATCGTGATGACACTTGGCAAATTTGCCGAATACGTCGCCTAAACAGCGAGATCGATAAACGGATTGACGATGCGCAATTGATTGTCGAGGACTTGGCCGTGCTGCAGGTCTTCCGAATACAAGTGCTCGCATTCGGCCACCAACGCCGCAGCGACGATTAGGCTGTCGTACCAGGAAAAACCGTAACATTCGGCGACGTCCAGACCGCGTTCGTGAATAGCGACGCTAAGCGGGTGGATTTGGCAGACCGATTTGACGATTTGCAGGGCTTCCCTGACTTCGGGATAAGACATTTTGAACTTGCGGGTGGCTACCGAGGTAAATTCGTTCAACACTTGCACGCTGATCGCGCCGCCGTCAACAAGCAAGGTTTCGACTTGGTTCGCCTTGGCATCGTCGGCGGACAGCAAATACAACAGCACGTTGCTGTCGAAAAATGCTTTAGCGGTCTTCATTCGCTTCCAAGCGATCGAACTTGAAATCCGCCGGCATGCGGCCACGGAATTTGCGTAACCTGCCCAGCAGTTCCAGATTACTGGCTTTTTTGTCGATTTCGAACAGCCGTGCGCCGGCAATCTGAATCTCGACGTCGTCGCCTTCCTTCAGTTGCAAGGCTTCGACCACGGCGGCCGGCAGACGAACCGCTAAACTATTACCCCATTTGGCGACTTGCACGGTAGAGTCCTCGATAAAGTATACTTTTTTTAATTGTATATCATTGGATGTTAAAGAAGCATTTTTAGGATGTGCTGAACAACGTGGGGCGCATCGTTTGTAATCAATGCGTTTCGCTTTTGCTCCGCACATCTTACGGTCCTATATATTAATTTTTCTAGTAACTATGTTAGTTTAACCAATGAAAGGTGCAGAGCTTTATATATTAATGCAGCTGGCGGTAATGGCCTTGTTGTGGGTATCTGTAATTGTGGCTTTTATTTTTTTTACTAGAAAGTCAAAGCCATTTGTTAAGCTAATATTCTTTATTTTTTCTCTGTTAAGTGTGCCAGTATATGTATATATTAATGCATTGTATGAAACCCATTTAAACAAAATAAACGAAGAGGTACGCTTAAAAAGTGAGATGCACTCTACGCAGATGTTCAAGGAAATATGCAATCGCCAGCATGTTATGGTTCTGAACAAGGCTATCCGTGACGATAAACCTATAGACCTCACGGTCAATGATAAAGCTACTAGTGTCTGGGGTTTTCGTATTTTTGAACCAGTGCATCCAGAGAAAGATGTCTGCTGGTTAAAACGCGATTTCTCAAACTGTGCTCACTCTAACATTGGAAATGTAGAATGGTCCTGGAAAATGTCGGATTCTCTTTGTAATCATTCAATTAATGATGCCAAATGCAAGCATCATTATGTGAGAAATGATCGCAATGGCAACGAGAGAATAGAAATTGATAGAATATATGCAAAATTTGGAATATTTGTTTCAGATGGTGAATACATAGACAATAATATTAAGAAATACGATATTTCCATAATGAGCTTGGAAAACAAGGAGGTTTTGGCGAAAACTGTTATTTACTTTAAACTTCGCGGATACATTATTCAGGACAAGGATGAGCTGCTTTATTGTCCCCCGAGAGATGAGCAAATCGCAAAAATGCTTAGCTCAGTATTTCCTTTAGCCAAGTAGACCTTGTCCGATTGGCGAAGAGTAATCGGACGCAAGCTTCTACACCAATCCATCGTCCAATCCAAACCCATGTCCTATTCCCACTCCCTCAACCTCAAATCCGGCCAAGTCGATCTGACCCACGGCGGCGGCGGTCGGGCGATGGCGCAGTTGATTAATGAATTGTTCGTCAAGCATTTCGATAACGACTTACTGCGCCGGCAAAACGATCAGGCCTTGTTCGACGTGCCGGCCGGGCGCTTGGCGATCAGCACCGACGGTCACGTGATTTCGCCGCTGTTTTTTCCGGGCGGCGACATCGGTTCGCTGGCGGTGCATGGCACGGTCAACGACGTGGCGATGTCTGGCGCCAAGCCGCTTTACCTGAGCGCCGGTTTCATTTTGGAAGAGGGCTTGCCGCTGGCCGATTTGGAGCGCATCGTCATCAGCATGGCCGCCGCCGCTAAGACCGCCGGCACGCCGATTGTCACCGGCGATACCAAAGTAGTGGAGCGCGGCAAGGGCGATGGGGTGTTCATCACCACCACCGGCGTCGGCATCGTGCCGGACGGGGTGAACATAAGCGGCGACCGCGCCGAAGCCGGTTGCGCGATTTTGCTCAGCGGCAGCATCGGCGATCACGGCGTGGCGATCATGGCCAGCCGCGAGAATCTCCAATTCGAAACCAGCATCGTTTCCGACTCGGCGGCGTTGTATGGTTTGGTGGCCGACATGGTGGCCGCAGCGCCGGCGGCGATTCGCTGTCTGCGCGACCCGACCCGCGGCGGCTTGGCGACGGCCTTGAACGAGCTGGCCGGACAGTCCGGCGTCGGCATGGTCATCGACGAAGCGGCGATTCCGGTTAAGGCCGAGGTCAAGGCCGCTTGCGAAATCCTCGGTCTCGATCCTTTGTATGTTGCCAACGAAGGCAAGCTGGTGTGCATCTGCGACGCCGCTGCCGCCGAGACTTTGCTGGCGGCGATGCGCAACCACCCCTTGGGCCGCGACGCGGCCATCATCGGCCAAGTCATCGCCGATCCGCACCATTTTGTGCAAATGACCACCGCTTTCGGCGGCCGGCGTATCGTCGATTGGCCGGTTGGCGAACAACTGCCGCGCATCTGCTGATGCCCGGCAAGGCCATCCGTGCGCGCGGCGTGGTGCAGGGCGTCGGCTTTCGGCCGGCGATTTGGCATCTGGCGCGCGAGTTTGGTTTGGCGGGATCGGTGTGGAACGACGCCGAAGGCGTGATGATTCATGTCTATGGCAATGCGGCCGACCTTGAACGCTTCGCCGCAGCCATTCCCCAACAGCTACCGCCGCTGGCGCGTTTGGATGCCTTGGAAATCAATGATTTAGCAGGGGAGGCGGCGGACAGCGAATTTCGTATCGTCGCCAGCCAATCCGGCCGCGTCGAAACAGCAATCGCCGCCGACGCCGCCACCTGCCCGGATTGTTTGGCGGACATAGCCGATCCCTGCAACCGCCGCTACCGCTACCCGTTCACCAATTGCACGCACTGCGGGCCGCGCCTGTCCATCGTCCACAGCGTGCCTTACGACCGCTGTCATACCAGCATGGCGGCATTTGCCATGTGTCCGGAATGCCAAAACGAATACGACGACCCGGCTGATCGGCGCTTTCACGCCCAGGCCAATTGCTGCCCGGTTTGCGGGCCGCAGCTCTGGTTGGAGGCAGCCATCGATCCCTCGTTCGGCGTGGGAATGCAGCCGGAACTGGCGCGCGGTTCGGGACGCCGGAGCGTCGAAGACGGGGTTTCCACGCGGCGCGTGGGAACCATGAACGCAGGCGTGATGAACGATGTCATCCACCAAACCGCGGACCTGATTCGTCAAGGCCATATCGTCGCCATCAAAGGTTTGGGCGGCTTTCATTTGGCTTGCGATGCAAGCAATGCCAATGCGGTGGACGAACTGCGCCGCCGCAAGCGCCGTTACGCCAAACCGTTTGCGCTGATGGCACGGGATGCAGCGATGGTAAGCCGTTATGCGCTTATCAATTCTCTGGAACTGTCAGCCTTGGAGGACCGCGCCGCGCCTATCGTGCTGTTACCAGCGCAAGGCGAATATCTAGCGAGCGGCGTTGCGCCGGGCGACGACAAGCTGGGGTTCATGCTGCCGTACACGCCCTTGCATAGCTTGCTGATGCAAGAGTTGGAGGCGCCCATCGTGTTGACTTCGGGCAATATTTCCGACGAGCCGCAATGTACAGATAACGCCGAGGCGCGGGAAAAATTAGCGGGCATCGCGGATTATTGGCTGCTGCACGACCGTGACATCGTTAATCGCCTGGACGATTCGGTAGTGCGTTTGATGGATGGCAACATGCGCATGCTGCGCCGGGGACGTGGCTATAGTCCGGAGGTTTTGGTATTGGCTCCGGGGTTTGCGGAATCCGGCAATATTCTGGCACTGGGTGCCGAGTTGAAAAACAGTGTTTGTTTGCTGAAAAACGGCCAAGCGCTGGTCAGCCAGCACATCGGCGATCTAGAAAACGCCGCCGTGCAACAGAATTACCGGCAAACCATTGATTTGTACAAAAAGCTTAACGACCTTCGGCCGGTAAAGATTGCTGTCGATAAGCACGCCGGCTATCTATCGACTCAATACGGCCAGGCCTTGGCTGCCACTGAATCTATCGAATTAGTCCGCGTCCAGCATCACCATGCCCATCTGGCGGCTTGTCTGGCCGAACATGGCGTTGATCTGGACGCGCCGCCGGTATTGGCGGCGATCTTCGACGGTTTGGGCATGGGCGAGGATGGCGAATTATGGGGCGGCGAATTCTTATTGGGCGATTACCGTGGTTACACGCGGCTTGGATATTTCCAGCCTATCGCCTTGCTCGGCGGCGCCCAGGCGATGCGCGAACCCTGGCGGAATACTTATGCGCAACTGCGGCATTATTTTGATTGGCCGATTTTACAGCGCGATTACCCGGATTTGGACATCATGCGGCTGTTGGCCGGCAAGCCTTTGGCAACGCTCGATACGATGCTGGCGAAAAACCTCAACTCGCCGCTGAGTAGTTCCTGCGGGCGTTGGTTCGACGCCTTTGCCGCGGCTTTGGGCCTGCACCCGGAGCAAGTGCATTTCGAAGGCCAAGCCGCGATTGCCATGGAAGTGTTGGCGACGCCGCTGTTTGCCCAAGAACAGGCTTACGCGGACGCTTGGTCCATGGAGCGCAACTGCGACATGACGGTATTGAGTTGGCCGGGCCTTTGGCGGGCGGTGTTGGCCGATCTGAAAAGCGGCATCGACAAGGCCCGCATCGCCGCCCGGATCCACCATGGCCTGGCCGCGGCGACCGTTGAGTTGCTAATGCAATTGAGCGGAGAAGCGGGCGCGGATAGCGTTGTACTCAGCGGAGGCGTGTTTCAAAACCGCTTGTTGCTGGAAGCAGTCAGCGAGCAATTGCGCCGAAACGGCATAACCGTGCTATCCCCGCAGCGCTATCCGATGAACGACGGTGGGTTGGCTTTGGGGCAGGCGGTGATCGCGGCGGCGCAGAATACATGGATTTACTGCTCGACCAATAATCCCTGAATCACATCTATTAACACCGGGCTGAAAGGGGGCAATTGTCCGGAATCATCAGGGTTCTTCAAGTCAGTAATCAAATCACTCAGTAATTCGTCGCCCAAGCACTGCAATTCATTAGGCGGGGCTCCTTCGGTAAAAAGCCACCCATCCACCATTTGTTTACGCTCTTCGCGAATCGCTTTAGAGTTTAACCCCAGAATATCAATTGCTTTGGCGGCGCGTTCCGAGTCTCCTTCAACTTTGCCTGACAGGCGAAATTTTAATTCGGTTTCGCATTCCGGCATCAATGGCGTTAATGGTAAATCTTTTGAACCTCGCGCCTGATTGCAACGTTTTGGTGTTTCGCACGAGGCGACGATATTGGTAAAGTCTAAAGTTTTATTGGGGGCGGCCATCTGACTGGCAATGTGTTCGTTTGTGCTATTAACCGCGCTAATTCGTTTGCAGCAATATGCGCACAAACCAAACTGTTCTTTTATCGCTGCTTGGCGGATAGCTCGTCGGGTAGATTTGCCTTGTTCAGAGTTATCTAATTCTTGGTAGCGTCCATGCGGGTTAGCTTTTTTCCAAGTGTTTAGTTCGATTGGTTCCTGTCCCTTAGCGATTAGCCGCACGTTGCGCCTCCAGGCGTCTGATTAGCAGTTTCGCTTTATTTAATTCCAGGTTGTCGATAGAAATTTTTTGTTCGAGGTCGGCTAATAGTGTTTTTGCCTCTTCTAATTTTCCGTCTTGCAGGTTATCACGCAAGTCGTCGAAAGCCTCCTGAATATTGGCATTGCGGATGTCGGCATCCATGTCCTGTAGCAACACCTGATTGACATCCATGCCGTACAGATTATCCAGTTTTTGCAATACCCCATTATCCAGTGAGTAACACAGCAGATCAGGCGATTCGCTGATGACGATAGGCGAATGAGTGCTTAGTACGAATTGGCAGTTCGGAAAGGTCTTGTTCAGGTTGCCGATGATGGCGCGTTGCCAATTAGGATGAAGATGTAGATCGATTTCGTCGATTAAAACAATGCCATAGCCTTCCAGTGGATTTTCCAAAGTCGGATTCATAATGGCCAAACGTCTGGCGATGTCTCCTACTAAAGCCATCACCGATTTTTCACCCTGCGATAGTTGGGCTACATCCAACGTTTTGCCGTTTTTGTCCACTAGCATTTGCAAGCGCGGCTTACGCTGAATTCGTAGATTATTGAAATCGTTCATGAAGTTTTCGATGGCGGTACGCACGGCCAAAAGTCGTTTGTCTTTGACCGAATCTTTCAAAGCCTTTACGAAATCGATTAGCGCTACGAAATCCTCATCCGCTCCACCAAACTGTTCACGAGATTTTGGAAAGTCCCCTATTAGGGGCAATACCGTTCTGGAGAAGGTTTCATTTTCACTATCTTCACGATCACGCAACCATTCAAAAAATCGCCGAAAATTAACGCCTTGCTGCAAGGCACTATCATAACCATCGAGCTGACCAAAGCTATGTCGGCTCATGATTTTTAGTGGAATATCCAGAACTACCCGCTCAACTGGATAATAAGCAATTAAAGGCAATGCAGCACTTGTTTGGGCGGCTGCTAATTGTTCTTGGAAGCTAAGTGCTAAGCGACTAGCGTCATGGAGTAAGCTAGAGGAAACTTTAGAGCTACCCCTTAAGGTTTTTGCAACTCGCCAAAAATATAAGTCTTCCTGATATTGCAGTTGCAAACCAATGTCTGCATAGGTTTGCCCATTATGTATATCGTTGTCAGAAATTGGGCTGCCATTACCGTTAGTTCGGTTAATTCGAGCCACCAGCCAACTCAAATTGAGTTTCAATGCGTCCAGAATCGCGGTTTTGCCTGCACCGTTGTTCCCAATGAAAACTACTGTCTTACTTGGTTGTCCATCTCGAGCTTCGTCCTCAAATGGAATCGCTAGCTCCGTAAAGCCACGAAAATTATTTAGAGTAAGCTGTTTAATGTACATGAAGTATTGGTGTTAGATTTTTGGGCTTTTCAGGATTTTATCATGCAGCGATAGGCTTGATTCTACTTGGTTTCTGTTGAAAAATGGCTGTAAATGTTGCTGGCCTAAACCTGCTTCTCAAACGCCACCTCGAACCGGCCATACCGCTGCAAAATCGCCGGTAACAATAATAAATTCAACAGGGTCGAAGACGCCAATCCGCCGATGATGATGGCCGCCATTGGCCCCATGATTTCCCGGCCCGGATTATCGCTGCCTATCGCAATCGGCAGCATGGCTAGTGCGGTGACCAGCGCAGTCATCAGGATGGCCGGCAGGCGTTCCTGGGCGCCGCGAATCAAGGTCTCCGTCGACCAGATCTGACCTTCCAGCTCAATCAAATGCCGGTAATGCGAGATCAGCATGATGCAGTTGCGCACGGTGATGCCGAACAACGTGATGAAGCCGACGAAGGAGCCGACCGACAGCGTGGCGTCGGTGATGACTACCGCTGCCACGCCGCCCAATAAGGCGAATGGCAGGTTCAACAAAGTCAGCAGCATGTGCCGCAAACTGCCGAGGGCGATGAACACGAAAATCAGCACGCCGGCGCCGGCCAGCAGGGCGTGGATGATCAACGTTTCACGGGCCTTTGCTTGTTCCAGCGCCGCGCCGATGAACTCCGGGTAACTGCCGTCGCGCCAGCTGAGCTCGTTTTGCACCCGTTGTTTCAATTCGATCATAAAGGCGTCCATGTCCCGATCTTCCACCTTGCAAGTAACGGTCTGTATGCGCTGTGCGCCTTGATGCAGGATGTTGTAGCGGCCTTCGCCGTGGCGGATTTCGGCCACTTCGCCCAGTAGCACCCGCTGGCCTTCCGTGTTTTTCAAGGGCAGCTGAGCCAGGTAATCCGGCTGACTGCGCCATTCCAGAGCCAGCGCTACCGCCACATTGAAAATCCGGTTGCCTTGCAGATGCTTGCCGACGATACGGCCTTCGTAAGCGGTTTGTAGGGCTGTCATCACTTGCGCCGGGCTGATGCCGCGAAATTTTAACTGCTCCAGGTTCAGTTCGACTTGCAGCATGGCGGTGGCGGGCGGCGAGCGAAGTTGCACGTCTTCCGCGCCGGGCAGCGTATTGATCAGTGCGGCGAGCTGTTGGGCTTTACGATCCAGCTCAGCCAGGTCGTTGCCGTAAATATTGACGACCACCGGCGCGGTGTAGCCGGAAATGGTTTCATCGACCCGTTCAGTTAAAAAGGTGTTGGCTTCGTAATTGATGCCGGGGAATTGTTCCAAAACCTCGCGCAAACGCTCCAGGATCTGCTGTTGTTCTTGGCCGGATGATGGTTTTAAGCGTACTTCGTATTCGCTGTAGTGGCTGCCGTAAGTGTCGGCGCCGCGTTCGGCACGACCGGCCCATTGCGATACCGATTCCACACCGTCGATTGCCATGATTTGCTCGGTGAGTAAGTTGCCGACGCGGATGGATTCTTGCAACGAAGTACCCGGTACGCTGGCGGTGTGGACGATGAAATGGCCCTCGCGCAATTCCGGTAGAAATTTATGATCCAATCTTAGAAAGGCGGCTATGCCGATCAGGCAGGCAAGCGCGCCTATCATCGCCACGGTTTTGAAATGCTTGATAGCCCAGAGTAATTGCTGGGCATACAGTGGTTTAAGATGGCGCAACACGGGTGGATCGCTGTCGTCCGGCAGCTTGTTGCGAAACATTAAATGGCATAGAGCCGGTGTCAGCGTTAGCGCCACCAGCAATGACATCAAAATCGCCAGGATATACGACACGCCCAGCGGCGCGAACAAGCGGCCGCTGACGCCGTCCAGCGTCAGCAGCGGCACAAACACCAAAGCCACGATGAAGCTGGCATAAACCACCGAACTGCGAACTTCCAGCGAAGCCTGATAAATCACCGTTTCCACGCTATCCGGGAAGATTTTTAAGCGGTTTTCGCGCAGGCGTCTAAAGATGTTTTCGGTGTCTATAATGGCGTCGTCCACCACCTCGCCCAGCGCAATCGCTAGCCCGCCCAACACCATGATATTCAGATTGACGCCAGATTCCAGCAGCACCAGCGCAGCGGTCAGCAACGACAATGGAATGGCGGTAGCGGCAATGAAGGCGCTACGCAGATTGAACAAGAACACATATAGCACTACCAGTACGAACAGCCCGCCGATCAGTAGATGCCCGGACAGGTTATGCACCGAGGTTTCGATGTAATCGGCCGGCCGGAATAAATGCGAGTAGAAATCCACGGCCTGTTGCTTGAAGATGGGTTGAAACTCTTCCAACACGGCCTCGACCTGCCGCGACACCGACAAGGTATTGGCGCCGTACTGGCCGATCACCATCATCACGATGCCGGGTTTACCCATGATTTGCGCCGCGCCGATGGGCGGTTCCGGCCCATAACCGATCTGCGCGACATCGCCCAAGGTTACATTCATACCCTCCTGGCGTTTGACGATCAGTTGCTTGAATTGCTCGGGATTGACCGGCTGGCCGCTGATTTGCAGCGTAAAGCGTTGGTTGGCGTTTTCGATAAAGCCGGCGCCATTCATTTCCGCCGCGCCGGCCGCCGCGTTGACAATGTCGTCTATCGATAGATTGAAACGCTGTAAAGCTGCCGGTTGTAACTGCACTTGTAGTTGCTGAATGTCGCCGCCGAATACATTCACATCGGCCACGCCAGGTACCGCGAGTAGGCGTGGCACCAAGCTCCAATCCACCAAGCCGCGCAGTTCCATCAAGGTCTTGCTGTCCGAACTGAGCCCTATCGTCAATACTGTTGCCGACGAAGAAGATAAGGGTACGGCAATCGGCATTCCCACGCCAGGCGGCAGTTGCTGACTAAGGCCGTCTAGCCGTTCGCTGATCAATTGCCGGTTGCGGTATACGTCGCTAGTTTCGTTGAAGGTGGCGGTGACGATGGAGAGGCCTTGAATCGATTGCGAGCGTAAGGTTTGCAGCCCAATTAAGCCGCCAACGCTTTTTTCGATTTGCTGAGTCACCAGCACTTCCACTTGCTCGGCAGCCAGACCGGGGGCTTCGGTCTGGATGATGACTTGTTTGGGCGAAAATTCCGGAAAAATATCCAGACCGGCGTTAGTCAGGCGGTAACCGCCGTAAACGAACAGAAGTAGCGCCAGGGCGACGACGATGCCGGAATAACGAATGGAAAAGCGGACCAAAAGTGCGAGCATGAGCGACGAAAGGGGTGAAATAGCGGGCTATTGTGCCTTGTCGGTCAGGATTGGTCCATGTTGATACGCTGCTTTCCTGGCTATGCGGATGGAAAGAAGGCTAAGCTGTGTGGTGATTTTCGAACGGAATGGCGCTTAAAAGATCGCCTCCGCGCTAGTGGCGGAGGTGAGCGTTGTAGATTTTTTAAAATCAGGAAAGCGATTTTTTGCGGGACACGGCGATGAAGCCCAATAGTGCCGAACCCATTAAGCCAAAGGCTGCCGGCACAGGAACTGGGGTTGTGGTGGTTAATAGTCTGAACTGTCCATCCCATTTTGTCGGGCCGGTGAAGTTCAAGCGAAAACTATGCAGGCTGGCAAATACCGCAGGATTGCTAAAGTCGCTGAAACTTACCAAGTAATTATTGTTGGCGGTAAACGTTTTGATGCCGGAACTTGAGCTGCCGTTGGCTACCATTTCCACGTTGACACCCAGATCGATTGCCAACACCTCCAGCAGGATGCCGTTGCCATGAGCGGTTAAATCGAGCGGATCGAAATTCCACAGAATGGAAGCGCCACCGGCCGAACGGCCGTCATTCGATATGATCAGCTGGTTGCCGCCGGAAACGATTTCGGTGGTGTTGGCTGAGGCGGTTCCCGAGGCTTGAGCGATAAAGGTCCTAGAGGCATTACTCAGGTCCGTGCCGGTAAGAGTAGACACTGTATCGCTGGTAGAGCCTGCGCTACTGCCGTCGTCGAATGCGGTTTGAGCATGGCTGAAATTATCAAGCGTCAATATGCCTGCTTGGCTTTGGCCGGATAGCGCTAAGCCCAGGCTTAGCAGCAAAGGCGCGAGGTTTTTGTGAAAATGTTTAACATTCATGTGAGTTATCCGTGAGCAGAATTGAAGTTTGGAAATCAGAAAATTTTGACGGTAGGCGTTAAGCGGCTACTAGTTTTTGGCGTTTGCCGCCGACAATGCCCAAAGCGCCTATGATCAATAAAGCGGTGACGGAAGGTTCCGGGACCGTTGATAACTGGCTGAAGTCAGCGTCCCACGCGGCATGGGTGCCGCGCAATTTCAGCTCCAGACTGTTTAGGTTCTTGAAAGCCGCAGGATTCGAAAATTGTGAGAAATCAAATCTAATAGTGCTGGGTGAACCGATTGCAACGCTGGTCAAGTTCTGAAAACTTAGCAGCGAAGTACCGTTGGCGATCATTTGAATTTGGTAACTGGCGTCGCTAGATTCGGTCGTCAGCAATATCGCGTTAGCGAAAGTAGTGAAATCGACCGCAGCGAAGTTATAAAAGATACTGGCGGTGCCGGTTGAATTGCTGCTGTTACCGACCGTTAACAAGCCGTCTTCTACAAAAATTCTGGTGGTACCGCCAGGGGTAGGACTGGAATTTAAGGTTCGTTGCAAATTGCTTAGATCAGATCCGGATACATTAACTGGGCCATTGACGGTGTTTGTAGTGGACTGACGGTTGGTAAAATTATCGATCACTGTTGCCGACTCGGCGGCTTGAGTGAATAAGGCTAAAATCAGGATTAATCCGGATAAGGGCATTTTCGGCATTACAGCATTCATGTCGATTCCTTTTTGTCAGTGGCTGAAAGATAAGTGATTTGCGTGCAAGCCATTGGATTGCATAGTGCGTCACTCTAACTAAGCATTAGTGATGCCAACTTAATTTAGATTAATCCAATCAATTATTTAAATGTGATTTGGTAGCGCTTTTTCAGCTGAGCTGCTGACAGCCGGGACAGAGGTTGCGACAGATTTGGCAGGATGGCATGGTGCTGTCATGCGCGGCATTTAATAATGAGCGAAGTTGCTGCTTGTGGTCTTGGTGAGTGAGTGGGAATGTTTCCGATACTTTGCCGATCCTTTCAAAGTGCGATAGCATCGTACTAACACCTTTAATCTGGAGTTCAGCCTCATGGATAGCCAACATATCGATTTGCACCGCTCCATTATCTCCCTGAGTTGTGCGCTGGATTTAGTCGGTATCGACGAAGTGAAGCACGGTAAGCGGGTCGCGATGATGGCTTGGCACATTGCCGGCAAGCTCGATTGGTCGGCTGTCGATAGATTGAGTATTCTATACGCCGGCATGCTGCACGATTGCGGTGTGGCAAAGGTTCGCGAGCATAGGCATTTGACCGAATCGCTGGAGTGGGACGGTGCGGAGGCGCATTGTTTACGCGGTGCGGAATACTTGCAAGCCTGCCCGCCGCTGGCCTATCTGGCGGAGGAAATCCGCTATCATCACACGCGCTGGGAGCAATTGGTTGAATTGCCGCTGGTGCCCAGGATAAAGCTGCGTGCCAATCTGTTGTTTCTGGCTGATCGGATTGACGTGTTGCAAGCCCCGTATTTGGCCAGCGAGCAAATTTTGGTGGCCGCGCCCAAAATAGTGGAACGCTTACTGAGTTATTCGGGATCGCTGTTTGCGCCCGAGCTGTTGGCTGCATTTGCGGAACTTGCGAAAAGTCAGGCGTTTTGGCTGGCGATGGACCCGGATTATCTGGATGAGGATTTACGCGAATTGGGGCGTGATTTGCCGACAGTAGACTTGACTTATCCCTCGCTACGGGAAATGGCGCGGCTGTTTTCGCGAGTGGTGGATGCGAAAAGCCCCTACACCGAGCAGCATTCTGAACGGGTTGCGCAGATCTCCAGACAATTGGCATTGGATTTGGGTGTGACCGGCTGCGATCTGGAGCAGGTGGAAATTGCCGGTTTATTGCACGACATCGGCAAATTGCGGGTTTCCGAGGACATCATAGACAAACCAGGCAGCTTAACTGCCGAAGAGCGGGCCTGCATGCAGCGTCACAGTTACGATACTTACCGAATTTTGCAACGGGTGTTTACCGACTCCAAAATTCCGCAATGGGCGGGTTTGCACCATGAAAATCTGCGTGGCGAAGGATATCCGTTCAAGACCATCGGCAAGTCTTTGGAGTTGGAGTGCAGGGTTATCAGTGTGGCCGATATTTTTCAGGCTTTGGCCCAGTCCCGCCCATATCGCGAGGGCATGTTACTGGCTGACATTATCCAGCACCTCAGGCAGCGCGTGGCGGAAGGGGTTTTGGATGGCGAGGTGGTTGCCAAGTTGATCGAGAATGCGGACTTTTATTACGAATTGGCGCAAGGCAATTACTCGATGGATTAAACCGGCGGCCAAAGGGCTATGCTTGTCCGCGACATCCAGGCCTGGGCCTTTTAAAATATTCGCTCGAAGCCGAAAACACAAAAGCCGGAGGCATCTTTAGGCCTCCGGCTTTTAGCGACAGCGAGCTAAATGGCTGATTACGCTTGGCGTTGTTTTCTGGTATTAAAACCTATCAAACCGAGTAAGCCGGAACCCATCAGCCAAGCTGCTGCCGGCACCGGGACCGCGGTAATGGGACCGCTTCCGCCATTGTTGTCCAGGCAATATTCAACATAGAGCTCTGCCGCTTTGAAAAAATAATCTTTGCTACCATAATCCTTCACGCCCAATACGGCCGTCAATGAAGCGAAGCCGGTTTTGGAAAGAAAATCGCTAACATCCAAGCTGATATATTGTTTGTAGCCATCGACTTCGGTCCAGCTCGTGGAAACGTTGGAGCCGTTAATCGATGTTATACGAGCGTATTCGTTTTTGTCTTTTAACAGGCCATTTAAGATGATGGAGTCGTCGGCCGATGTTGAGTCGTCACGCAACCATATTTTCAGCAGAGCGCTGTTGATAAAGGTGGTGTCCAGCTGATAGTTGAAGTTAAGGGTGTAGCTATCGTTGCTGCTAATGTTGTCGGCTTTCGAAATTAGCGTGCCGTTGCTGCCGCCTGATAACGTCAGGCTCAGTTTTTCCAAATCGCAAGATGCCTGGTTGCCGCAGCTACCGTGTTCTGACTGATTGTCGTGTTCATGTTCGTGTTCAAACCCATTCGACGCAAAGGCGGAGGAAGTGAATAGGGCCGAAGATAATAGGATGGAAGCAGTAAACAGCGTTTTCATAGCAAGTACCCAGAAGTAATGAATGGAAATTTATCGGAGGTGATTGGACGCAGAACAGGATGTGTGCGGCAAATCATCTGGTGAGCAGTTTATCCGGGTATGTAACGTCGTTTAATTGTCCGTTCGTGCCATGACAATTTTGTCATGGCGGACGGTTTGGGCGGAGTGCTTGGATAGCGGGATCGCTCAGGTGCGGTATGGATTACCTCCCATCCGAGTCGACTGTTGGGCAATAAGAACAACTCACAGATCTGAAAGCGGTATCACAAAGCGCGAATTGTCCGCTCATTTGCTTGCAGAGGCGGCAGAGAATATTTTGCGAAAACACCGCCTCAATTTTGCAGGCGGTGTTTATTTTGAGTTCTCTCAGATGCGGCGTTGTCCGATCAATCCCAATCCCGCCAATGCCGCGCCAAACAGCCATGCGGTTGCAGGTAACGGCACGGTCGTGATCTTGATCGAGGCATTTGCCGTTAATACATTGCCGTTGGATAGCGTGTCGGTGTCAGGATCGAACGAGGGATTAAACGGGCTGCGGGTGAATAAATCGTAAGTCAGTACAATTTGGCCGAAGACGGTGCCCTGCGCGGCGTTGTCAGCAATTTTAAAACTACCTACGCCGGTTTGGCTGGCGGCATCGAATGTCTGCCCCCAGACGGTGCTGGCGCCAAAGCCCGGTCCCACAACGAAGAAATTTTCGGGTGCGCTGATAAAGTCCGTGAATATACCTGGGGAGGTAGAGGACTGAAATTCCGCACCGGTCACCACGAGGTAGTTTTGCGTGTTGGTGAGCAGGAAGCCCCAGCCCACGGTATCGCCCGCATCGCCTTCGATTAAACCGTTTGTCGGCTCTAATTGTAATGAGGTCGCTGCTTGGCTAGAGGGAAGAATACACAGCAAACTGGCTAACAGGATAAGTTGTTTGATCATGAGAATATCTCCTTAATAAGGGCTAGCGGAATTGGTTGGTCAAGGTTTTCGATCCGGTTACTTCGCCGTTATTGCTGCTAAACGGGATGACAGCTTTAAATCTGGCGCTATTCGGGCAGCCGCTAAAATTGATTGTGGTGGTGCCGCTCACTTTAGCTCCTGCCTGGATGTTGCCGACGCCTAGCGGAAAAGACAAGGGACTTGTAATAACCGGGGTACAAGCGGCTCCGGAGGTTTGTGTAAGGGTTAAGTCATCGATCTGGGTATTCTCGGCGATACATCCGCTCTTGTTTGACAGGGTGATAGTCCATCGGCGTTCAGTTTGAGTACCCGATTTAGCGGTTATAGATGCAAACAACTCAGGAAGTTCAGCTACTCCACAACCCACTGGGTTTTCTATAAACCGGTCAGAAAAGTCCGTTTTAACATCGTCCCAGACAATTAAATTGTCAATTGCAACACTAGCGCCTGAGATATTGTAAAAGTAGGCGAGAGCAAGGCGTGAGCCATCAGGTATGGCACCCCATGGCGAGGCATCATGGTAGCGCTGTGTTGTAACAAGGTTTCCATCAAGATAAAGATAAAGCTTACGTCCACCAAATTGCGCAATACCTGTTTCATTCCATACCATCGCATAATGGTGCCAGGCTGAACGGTCACCAAGAATGCTATCTAATGTTCCGGATTGGGTTGCAGTGTCCACTAACCCATTACAATAGCCGTCAGTCGCAACCCCCACTGTCCCGTAAAAACCGAAGCCGCCGCAACCGTTATTAGACCCAAAACCAATTCTCCAGTGAAATATCGGAAAATTAGGTGGTGGCACGTAGAAAATCATAGTCACTGCATCAAAAAAATTACTTGGGAAATTACTGAGTTTTGCCCAGAATTCTATTGTTCCCTTACTTTTTGACACAACGGATGTGGCAGGAAAAGTTAAGGCAAACACGTTTGAGTTCCCAGCGTCATTCACAAAAGACTGACCAAAATTAGCAAAAGGGCCTGGCGCGAAATGCCCAGCTGTTTTTTGGCCTCCAGGCCCCACTTCGCTATTCGCAATCTCAGCATCACTGCCCAATTTGTTCCATAACACCACATTCCCGGTTTCAGCTTGGGCTGCAGGGCTGAACAAGCCGAGCAAAGCCAACAGGCATGCGATGGTAGATAGGGTTTTGCGTTTAATTCCGTTCATAGAATCCTCCTTTAGGGAGTCAAGAAATACAATATGCCGCAACCCGTTTATGGTGTCGGTTAGCTGGGTAGGGCAGGCGAATAGTTAGAATTATTGTAAGAAAAGAGGATGGAGCGAAGCGCCATGGCCGGCAACAAGCCGATAAAAGCCAGGATAGGCGGCAAAATTTATGGTACGAAATATAAGGTAATTAGGCAATCGATAACTAGTGAGTTAATTCTGTGGCTTGATGACATTTAGGGTTGATTTGTTTGATTTACCGGTATTCGGCAAAACGCTCGGCGCTGCCGCTATGGGCATAGCCGGGTATAATTCGCGGCTATTGTTGACAACCCTTCTCCGCCATGTCCGAAGACTACTATTTCACCCCCGATCAAGCCGTCGAATCCCTAAAAGTGCCGCCGCATTCCATTCAAGCCGAGCAGTCGGTGCTGGGCGGTTTAATGCTGGATAACCAAACCTGGGATTCGGTGGCAGACAAGGTGGTCGAGACCGACTTTTATCGCCGCGACCATCGATTGATTTTCCGTGCCATCGCCCAATTGGCCGAAAAGCAGGACCCGTTCGACGTGGTGACTTTGTCCGAGGTGCTGGAAACGACCGGCGAATTGCAGGATGTGGGCGGTTTGGCTTATTTAAGTACGCTGGCGCGCGATACGCCCAGCGCCGCGAATATTGTCGCCTACGCCAACATCGTCCGGGATCGTTCGGTTTTGCGGCAATTGATTCATGTCGGTACCGAGATTTCCGATTCGGCATTTACCACTGAGGGCCGGGAAACTGCCGATTTGCTCGAAAATGCCGAACGCAAGGTCTTCGAAATCGCCGAGCAGCGCCAACGTGGGCAGGGCGGGTTTAGCTCGATCAAATCCTTGCTGGCCAAGGCCGTGGATAAAATCGAAACTCTCTACGAACTCGATGGCGACATCACCGGCGCCAGCACCGGCTTCACCGATCTGGACGAAAAAACCTCCGGTTTGCAGCCCGCCGATTTGATTATCGTGGCTGGCCGGCCATCGATGGGTAAAACCACGATTGCGATGAATATGGCTGAAAACGTGGCGCTGAAAAGCGGCATGCCGGTCGCGGTGTTCAGTATGGAGATGCCGGGCGAATCCTTGGCGATGCGGATGATGTCGTCGCTGGGCCGCATTGACCAGCATAAAGTCCGTACCGGCAAATTGGACGACGACGATTGGCCGCGTTTGACTTCGGCGATCAATCTGCTCGCGGAAACCAAGATGTTCATCGACGACACGCCGGCCTTGACCCCGACCGAAGTGCGGTCGCGCGCCCGCCGTTTGACTCGGGAGCACGGTCAGCTTGGCCTGATCGTGCTGGACTATTTGCAGTTGATGCAATCGCCTGCCAGTGGCGATAACCGGGTGCAGCAGATTTCCGATATTTCCAGGGGCTTGAAGGCTCTGGCCAAAGAACTCAATGTGCCGGTTATCGCGCTGTCTCAGCTCAATCGGAATCTGGAGCAACGCCCTAACAAACGACCGGTGATGTCCGACTTGCGTGAGTCCGGCGCGATCGAGCAGGACGCCGATTTAATCATCTTCGTTTACCGGGACGAGGTCTACCACGAAGACAGCCCGGACAAAGGCATCGCCGAAGTGATTATCGGCAAGCAGCGGAACGGACCTTTGGGGACGGTGCGGTTGACTTTCCTGGGCCAATACACCCGCTTCGAAAACTTTGCCGGCGTTTATAACGGCCCCGAGGATTACGAATGACGCCTGCGGCTTTTGTGCATCTGGATTTGGAAGCCGTGCGGCACAACTTGGCGCAAGTGAAGCGTTACGCGCCGGACAAAAAAATCATGGCGGTGATCAAGGCCAACGGCTACGGCCACGGCATGACGCGGGTAGCTACTGCTTTGGACTTGGCGGATGGCTTTGCCGTTGCACGGGTGGACGAGGGCGTCAGACTGCGGCAAGCCGGATTTAAACAAGCCATCACCGTACTGCAGGGCTTTGTCTGCGTCGATGAGTTGTTGCAATTATTGAAGTATCAATTGGCGGCGGTGATCCATACCCCGCAGCAAATCGCCATTTTGCAACAGCAAACCGACGCCGAAGGCAAACTTGCCGTCTGGCTGAAAATGGATACCGGCATGAATCGTTTGGGCTTTAAAGGTGCCGATTTCAGCGCTGCGTACCAGCAATTGCTGGGCTGCGCGCGGGTCGAGCAACCGATCAATCTGATCACCCATTTTGCCAATGCCGACGATTTGCTGGACGATAAAACCCGCCGGCAAATCGATTTGTTCAACGATGCGGTAAAAGACTACCCCGGCGCGTGCAGCATCGCCAATTCGGCCGGGATTATCGGCTGGCCGAATGTCCGCTTCGGCACCGCTCAGGACCGCAGTAGCGATTGGGTTAGGCCGGGATTGATGCTCTATGGTTGTTCGCCGTTTGCCGGTAAAACTGGCGCGGATTTTGGTTTGCAGCCGGTGATGAGTTTGCATTCACGGCTGATCGCGGTTAAGGATGTGGCCGCCGGCGAAACGGTCGGTTACAGCGGCATCTGGCAATGCAAAACCGCAACTCGGCTGGGCGTGATTTCCATCGGCTACGGCGACGGCTACCACCGCCACACCCAAAGCGGCGCGCCGGTGTTGGTAAACGGCCAACGGGTGCCCTTAATCGGCCGGGTATCCATGGACATGATCACCGTCGATCTCAACCAACTGCCGGATGCGCAACCCGGCGACCCCGTGATCTTGTGGGGCGACGGCTTGCCGGTCGAAGAAATCGCCCGTTACGCGGAAACCATCCCCTACACCTTGCTGTGCGGGATTACGCAGCGGGTGCAGGTCATCGAGGAGGGGTTGGATTAGGCGTTAAAGTCACACTTGCTAAGTGAAAAGCAAGGACTATTTGGTCGATTGCCGAATTTCGCGTGAGTCGAGCACGGCATTGTTCGGAGCGCGCTATCGACCCGTTGCGGTCTATCGCCTAACATTGGTTCAATGTCAGCGATTGATGTTTTCGAGCCATATGTACTTGGTTTCGATGATATACAGAACTTTCTAATTACAAGTTACGCATCAGATTACTGGAGCTTCTAATTGACCAACGAACTTTTGATTTCAGTAGTTTCGCTTGTCGCTGCGCTTTTTTCGGCCTTATATGCCGCTAGGAGCGTTCGTATCGCACAGAAAGCGCTATCAATTGCGCAAGAGGAGTTTAATTCCAAAAAGGAAAAATTGAAGCTCTATCTAATTGAAGGGATCAACTATCGATGTTCGGATGATGAATACATCTTTGGGTTTAATCTTTCAGTTATCAATCAGGCATCTGCGCCAAATGCCATCCAAAGAATTGAGCTATTAATTACATTTATTCGGAAAGATGGGACTATAGGTAATTTGATTCTTCAGCATTCTCCGGCCTTGAAAAATTCAATAATAGGACATGAGGTTACGCCCTTTGTCTCACCTGTAGAAATAGCAGAAAAATCCGCCGTCACTAACTGGTGTATGTTTCAGTTTGACCCTCACCTGATTCAATCTGGTCGTGTCGATAAATATACTCTGAGAGTTTCAGACTCTGTTGGTGAGGTAAGCGAAGTAGATTCATATTTGATAAAGGAGTATCGGATTGTTTGAGCGTTTAGTAACTATAACCACAGTCTCCATTATTGATGATGGCGTAATTATCGATCCAGAATGGGCCAATGGTAGGCCAATACCAGCAATTATTGTTGACGCAAAAGAACGTCAAGATATTGTAGAGTACATAAATGCTCACAGAACGCAGCCACCGGGAGATGTTTTAGTTCAGTGGGGTACGGCTTTAACCTCGAAAAATAAGATTCTTCTGATCATAAGAAGTTCTCGCCCTGTTGAAATAGAATTCGCAATTGGGTTTAGCGCAAATAAGCACCATGCTTTAGTTGACGGCGTTTTGCGGAATAACGGGTTTTATCTCTTGGAAGGCAAGTCGGGTGACAAGGTTAGCTCTCTAATGATGGAAGATAAAGGTAGAATCCTTATTGAGGTGCCAGCCACAGGTTTTGAGCCAACATGGGATAAAATACTACGAAAAACTATCAGTAAAATATTTAAGCAGCAAGGGCTTGGCAAGAAACAGGTTGAGAATGCTGTGAAGGACTACCTAAAAAGCATGAGAGAATTTTGGCACACCAGAAGAGATTCATAACAAGACAAATTAACTCTGACCGCAAAACCGCTGCGCGCTTTTTGCGTCGGGTTATTTGCGGCGTTAAATGAGCAGTTTCTGATATAAACCGGCCATTCAGAAATCAACCACGAAGGTCTCAAATTGGCCGAAACTAGCCTATTCCAGTCAAACCACCACTTCCACTTCGTACCCCGAATATTTGCGGATATTGATCACGCCGCTGTCGAAGATCAAGTATTGGCCTTTGATACCTTCTAAAATGCCGGAAACTAATGGCTCTTTATCGAAATTAAACGATTTCACCTTGCTGGGGTATTGCAGCACCGGATAGTCCAGGGTGAGTGGTTCGGCATCGCTGAGCAGCTGCAGCGGACTGTCGGGAAATTGCGCGGCGATGGTTTCCAACTGTTCGGCGCATTCGGTGAGCAAGCCATCGCGGATGGCCGGCAGATCCAAGGGTGCGGTGTTGTTTTTCAACATTTGCTGCCAGCTGGTTTTGTCGCTGACGTGTTGCGCCAAGGTGACTTCGATCAAACCCGACAGATGACGAGACGCGACCTTAAAAATGGGTAAGGCCTGCACCGCGCCTTGATCAATCCAACGGGTTGGGGTTTGCGACTGGCGGGTGATGCCGACCTTGATACCGGAAGAGTTGGCTAGGTATACGATATGCGGTTGAAAGCAAAACTCCTCGCCCCAATTCGGTTCGCGGCAGGTGCCGGCGGCGTAGTGGCAGGTTTCCGGCTTCATGATGCACATATCGCACTGCGCCAGTTTGATAAAGCAGGGGTAGCAATAGCCTTGATTGAAGCTTTTGTTGGTTTTTTTCGCGCAATGCACGCAAAAGATTTGGCCGGTGTAACGTAGCGTGAGTTTTTTGCCCAACAGCGGGTTCAATTCGATTGCCTGCTCGCCGACCGGCAAGCGGTATTGCACCGGCTCCGCCAATGCGCTGGTCATTTTTTGCAGACTGCCTAACACTTGATTTAATCCCGATAGCCCAATAACGGCGGCTATAATGACAGCGTTTCCAGCGTACTCAAAGAGGATTCGATGTCATTCATGCAAGTTGCTGCGGGTGGCAATATTCCGTTTGAAATAAATGTGGTGGTCGAGATTCCCGCATTCAGCGATCCGGTCAAATACGAGGTGGATAAACATACCGGCGCTCTGACGGTGGACCGCTTCATGGGCACCGCCATGCAATATCCCTGCAATTACGGCTACATTCCGCAAACTTTGTCGGAAGACGGCGATCCGGTGGACGTGATGATCATCACTCCGGCACCTTTGCTAAGCGGTTGCGTGATCAATTGCCGGCCGGTAGGTGTGTTGAAAATGATAGACGAAGCCGGCCCTGATCCCAAGCTGTTGGCGGTACCTGTGCCGCGCTTGACGCCGTTTTACAATCACGTCAACGATTACAAGGATTTGCAACCGGACAAGTTGGCCAAGATCACCCATTTTTTCCAACACTACAAAGATCTGGAAGAAGGCAAATGGGTCTGTGTGGAAGGTTGGGGTGGCCTTGAAGATGCGCGGCAGGAAATTCTGGATAGTGTCGGCCGCTATAAAACGTCGCATAGCAGCCGTCGCTAATCCGTTGTACTTTGGTTAGCTGTTCGTTTGGGATAATTTCAGTTTTTTCGCACGGTACATCGCGCTATCGGCTCGGTTTAGTAGGTCAAGACTGCTTTGTCCGTCGTGGTGATAGATGGCCGCGCCTATGCTGGCACTGATAGCAACCGGCTTGCCCGCAATGCTGCAAGTTTCTGCCAGCTGGGACTGAATTTTTTCTATCACCGCCGCTACGCTGTGATCAGCATCGACTTCACCCAACAACACCAAAAATTCGTCGCCGCCGTAACGGCAAGCGGTGTCGCCGTAGCGCAGACAAGCCGACAAGCGTTCCGCCACTTCTTTCAGTAATTGGTCGCCGGCCGCGTGGCCGAGTTCGTCGTTGATGTTTTTGAATTCGTCCAGATCGATAAACAATAGTGCGACTGGCCGTTGCTGACGATCCGCTTGGGCCATGGCCTGTTGCAGTCTATCCAGTAATAAAACTCGATTCGGTAAACCGGTTAATTCGTCGTGGTGTGCGCAATGCAGCGCTTGCCTGTAATTCTCGTTACTTTCCAGTAACTGTTGTTCCAAGGTTTTGCGGGTGGCATTCAGTGATTCGATTTGTCGGCGGGCATCGGCCAGCTGTTGTTGGCTAATAGCCAGGGCGCGTTCCAATGCGGCAAGCTCGGCTCGGGATTGATTCAATTGACAGCATTCGCTGTCGCTTTCGCATACCGGTGTTTGGTTAAGCCAGTGCTGGGCGACGATGGGCGATACAACAGTATATCTATGGTGTTGGAGTCTGATTCGGTTATCCATCACAGCGCCTCCATTAAGTCAGTGGCTGAATCGATGGCAGTCAGCACTGCGCTAGAGAAGATCGAATTATCAACTTTCATGACAATAACCCATATGAATTGAGTGGCCGGAAATCTCGTTAACCGAGGTTTGTTGGCTTAACTGGATCAATTCTTGTGCCAGACGCGCGGGCTTTAAAGCTGTTGTTGGGTAACTGCCTGTTGTTGAAGGAGTTTGGCAGGAATGAAAAAATGGAAGAGGGGCTGGATAATGCGGGATATGGGGGCTAAATGCAGACGGTATTTCGTCAATATTACGAAATACCGTATTCCCAGGCTTGGATAGCTGCGGAGAATTGACGGTAACTTAGGTTTTTTGTTCGATAACCAGGTTTTTTTGCAGTTCTTGCGGCGGTACTGGGTGGGTCGGTTTTTGATATGCCGCCAAAATTTGTTTTACGTAATTGCGGGTTTCTTGATAGGGCGGGATACCTTGATAACGTTCTACCGCGCCTTCACCGGCGTTATAAGCGGCCAGCACTAAATCGACTTTACCTTCGAAATGTCTTAGCAGCCAGTGTAGATAAGCGGTGCCGCCTTTGATGTTTTGGATCGGATTCCAGCTGTCTTTTACCCCAAAACGCTCGGCGGTTTCCGGAATGAGTTGCATCAGGCCTTGGGCATTTTTACCGGATAGCGCGCTGGGGTTGAAAGCCGATTCGGCCTGAATCACCGCCATGATCAGTTGCGGATCGATGCTGTAAATGGGGGCAATTTCTTTTACCCAAGCCTCTACCCGTTCGCGGTTAGGATTGGGATCAGCGACCAGCTTCACTTCGGGTTCCGGAGTCGGTGGTTGGCAGGCGGGGTCGTCACTGGGTGTGACATCGCCGAAACGGGTCAGCATTTGCTTGGCGTGACTATCGCCGTGTTCCGCCGCTTGTTTAAACCAGTGACTGGCCAGCGGAATGCTACGAGCCACGCCGCGGCCGTTGAAATACATAAAGCCGATGCTGTAAGCCGATTCGGCATCGCCTTGCAGCGCGGCCTTGCAGTACATATCAAAAGCTTGATGGTAATCTTGTTTGACAGTGCGGCCGTGTTCGAAATCGGCAGCGGTCTTGCGGATTTGTTCCAGATTAACCGGCGCTACGTCCTGAGCATTAGCGATTTGGGTGGTGAGGCTCAAGCACAGGGCAAGTAGCGATTGGCGTTTCAAGTTCATAAAATTCTCGTTCTGTATTGCTGAGACTAGGCTCTTCTAAACCCGGCCGGACAAGGATTGAAGCGTCAATCCTCCAAGCTTCCAGCTACCGTATACATTGCAAGTGCTTGATCGCCCATATGGCCGAGTTTCCGTGCAATTGCGCTTGATTGCATCCCGCAGGATGTTGGCAAACCTTGAAATAGTTCCGGGGCCGCTGAGGGTGTTAGCTTTACCGGAACTGCTTCAAGGTTGTCCGCACTATACCGCCTGTTTTGCTGAGGCTATATTGCCCATATGGGCAGGTAAGTCTGGCGCGAATATATCACAGGGTTAATTTTACGGCGATTTAAACTGTTGTTTTTGATGTGGTTGTGGCGGATCTGCCGGCGCGGAGCCTGGTTTGGCTCGCGGTTTTCATTAGTACAGAACAGACAAAATCATCCCCTGATTTCTTATCAAGATGACTTGCCGCAGAATTTTCAGGATTGGCCGGCAAATTTGCTCCTACGAGAAATTGCGCTGACTAAGCCCATGCCCAAAGACATCAGCAGGAAGCCGCCAGGTAGAGGCACCGTCGCGGGTGGCGGCACTATTGTGACACCGCTGAAATTCACTTGCTGTAGCCCGCCAAAATCAAAAGCAAGTGCGGTATCAAACGCTTCGTCGCCCCAGTTGATCACCCCAAACTCGAGAAAATACGATCCGGTTGCGGTGAACGAGTAAGCGGACTTAATCCAGCCGGTCGGGCCACAGGTGTTGGCGTTATCCCAGCAAATGCCGCTTGAACCACCCAACGGTATCCAGCTTGTGCCAGCCGCAGCAAAGCCAATGGTGTTACCGTCATTCAATACCGCATCGAGCTCATCCGGTAAGTTGTTATCTACCTGACGATCCAACACGTTACCGGGCACGACATTACCGGTGGCGGAATTGGTGCTGCGGGCTGTAAACAACCAAGCGGCAGTGTTGTGGGTATCCGCATTGACCAAGCGCGCCCAGGCGTAGTCGTCATAACCACGGCCATCGGTTGAAATGTAATTGAATTGCAAAGTCAGCGTGTCATTCGCATTGGCACTGAAAGCATTCGATTGAATTTTCGAGCCATTGGTTTGGTTCTCGGTGCCGCGTCCTTCATCCCTCAGAACCAAAGGCGAAACACCATAAACACCGCCGGATGTCGACACGTAACCGAACTGAGCGTTTCCAGTCGGTGAGTTATTGACCGTATTGTCCCCGTAAATCAGCCCAGCTGCGCCGCTTGCCGTCCAGGTGTTATTGCTTAAGGAAATATTGGCAGCTTGCGCGGTAGGTAGCACAAGCGCCCCGCTTAAACTGAGGGCGATGAGGGGAGTGCGCGTAATTTTCATGATTTTACCTTTTTATTCTGTGTATGGATAAGGCTCAGGGTTTTAATGAATAAGCCGCACCAATCTCATTAGATCGTGCTGTTTGCCTGGTTCGTCGGCGAAACTTATTTCGCGGTGTATTCCATGTGGCGGCAAAAAGGTTCAATGCAGGAGGTCGGTTTTCAGCAAAGCAACTTTAGAATCTAAGGTTTAAGCTTTGGCGGCGCGGACTGCTTGCAAAATAAGCTGTTCCTATACATCAAAGGTCGAGTTTGCCATAATTCCAAGAACTGATCTTTTGGGGGCATGAACATTAACAAGCGAATTTTGTTGGGGGTTTGCGGCGGTATCGCGGCTTATAAAGCGGCGGAGCTGGTGCGCTTGTTGCGGAAGCAAGGCCATGAAGTTCGCGTAGTGATGACCGCAGCAGCCCGCCAGTTTGTTACGCCGCTGACCTTTCAGGCCTTGAGCGGTCATGCCGTACATGGCGATTTGCTGGATGTCGAGCAGGAACAGGCCATGAGCCATATCCATTTGGCACGCTGGGCAGATCTATTGCTGATTGCGCCGGCGACCGCCGATACCTTGGCGAAAATGGCGCATGGTTTGGCGGATGATTTGCTATCTACCTTGTATCTTGCGGCCGAGTGCCCAGTATGGGTCGCGCCGGCGATGAACCAGGCAATGTGGGGTAAACCGGTAACCCAAGAGAACGTTGTCAGGCTGCAAAGCCATGGTGTGCATTGTATCGGCCCGGCCGCTGGCGAGCAGGCCTGCGGCGAGCAAGGCTTGGGGCGCATGGTCGAGCCGGCCGAGATTTGCCGGCAACTGCTGGCGCCTGAGCAGCCCGGTTTTCTGTCGGGCATTAACCTAGTCATCAGTGCCGGACCGACGCGAGAGCCGCTTGATCCGGTGCGGTACATCACTAACCGCAGTTCGGGCAAAATGGGTTATGCCTTGGCGACCGCAGCCCTATCAGCCGGCGCCAAAGTGACACTGGTGAGTGGCCCGGTCAACTTAGCCGCGCCGGCCGGCGCCAAACTTATTCCAGTGGAAACCGCCTTGCAAATGTATGATGCAGTGATGATGCATAGCCGGATTGCAGATATTTACATTGGTGCGGCGGCGGTAGCGGATTACCGGCCGCAACAGCTGGCTGATAGCAAGATAAAAAAGGCTGGCGACACCAGCAATATAGCCTTGGTAAAAAATCCGGACATCATTGCCGCGGTGGCTGAACTGCAACCAAAACCCTTGGTTGTGGGATTCGCCGCGGAAACCGACGATCTGGAAAATTACGCCAAACACAAGCTGCAAAGCAAACACCTGGACCTGATCGCCGCGAATTGGGTCGGGCAGGTTGAAGGCGGTTTCGAGAGTGATCGCAACGCCTTGCAAGTATTTTGGTCGGGAGGTCAACAAATCCTGCCGATGACCGATAAACATACCTTAGCCGCGCAGCTGCTTAAACTGATAGCCGAGAAATTCCATGAAAAAAATCCAGTTAAAAATTCTTGATCCGCGTCTGGGCCGGGAGATTGCTTTGCCCGCCTACGCTACCCAAGGCTCTGCGGGGCTGGATTTGCGCGCCTGTCTGGATCAGGCCTTGACCTTGCAGCCGGGCGAAACGGCCCTGATACCTACCGGCCTAGCCATTCATATCGACGATCCGCATTTGGCGGCGGTATTGCTGCCGCGCTCGGGCCTGGGGCACAAGCACGGCATCGTGCTGGGTAATTTGGTGGGTTTGATCGATTCTGATTACCAGGGGCAGGTGTTTATCTCCTGCTGGAATCGTGGCAATAGCGCATTTACCGTCGAGATAGGTGAACGCATCGCGCAAATGGTGTTTGTGCCGGTGGTGCAGGCCGAGTTTGAGTGCGTCGCCGATTTCGACGAAAGCCATCGCGGCAGCGGCGGTTTTGGACACAGCGGCCGGCACTAAGCGGAGTCGCGACGGATGGGACGCATATTTAGCATAGTAGCGGGCATCGCGGCGCTGATGGTGTTATTGGCCGGTGGCGGCGCCTATTGGTTTTCCGCGGCCCAGGTCAGGGAAACCCAGCAAACCAGTACCACGGCCATTGCCAGCGGCATGACAGTCAGCATCGTCAGCCAGATCGAAACCTTGCAGCGGGTCATCGACGGTCTGGCGCAGGCGCCGGATGTGGTGGCGGCACTTGCCAGCGATAGCCACAATCCAGCGACCTTGGATAATGTCGCTGCCAGGCTACAGAATACGATTCCACAAGCGCTACGTGTGCGCTTGTTGCCGGCGACGGTCAGCGAGCCGGATCTTAGCCAAGTGCCGAATATGGGCTTTGCCGATTTGGAAATGGTGCGCGCCACGCTGACCGCCAAGCAAAAGCCCTTCGTGCAAGGTGAAGGCGAGCATCGGCATTTGGCAATGACGGCTGCGGTCAGTCAAAACCAGCAGGTAATCGGCGTGATTTTGGTTAGTTTAAAGCCGGATTTATTGCAACAGCTGATTAGCAAGACTACTGTCGGCAACGGTTATGTGGAGATTAAGCAAGAGCAGGCGGTATTGGCTAGTGTCGGCATGCAGGAATTGAAGGCGGAGGAGCCGCAAGTGATGCCGCTGACTAACAGCCGGTGGTCGTTGGAGCTTTCCATAGGTGGCGGCACCAGTACCGACGACATCATTTTATTTTCCTGCATTATCTTGATCCCCGCTTTATTGGGTTGCTTGGCGTTTTTTATCGGTTATCGCAAATTGGCCGATTATCTGCATCATGACCAAAGCAGTATTTTAAAGGCCGCCAAGGACATGATGACCGGCAAGCAAGTTGGCCACTATCCGGTGCAACTCGATGAAATGCGGCCGATTATTTCGACTTTGGCGCAGTTTAAACGCATCCTGGAGCAAGAAAAAAGCCCGAGTAAAGTACCTGAAGAGTCGGGTGAATTCGACTTTTTCGACGAGTCGTTCGACATCGATTTTATTGAAGAGTCGCCTAAAACCGCCGAACACTATGCCAGTGTGCCGGTCAGTTTGGGCACGGCGCCGATCAGCATGGCCGAGCAGGCGCCGCTTAGTGCGGTTGCTCCCGCCGAGAAATCGGCGCCCGTGGCGATGCCGAGCGTTGCGCCGACGGCAGGCGAGTCTTTTGCAGATATTTTCCGTACTTATGATATTCGCGGCATTGTCGGGCGCGGCTTGACGCCGGAAACGGTGCGCAATATCGGCCGGGCTTTGGGCAGCGAAGCCAGGCAGCTAAATATCAAGACTATTGTGATGGGCAGGGACGGCCGGCTATCCAGCCCCGGCTTGGCGGATGCGTTGGCAAAAGGCATTACCGAAGCCGGTTGCGATGTATTAAACATTGGCCTGGTGCCGACGCCGCTGCTGTATTTTGTCACCCAGCACAGCGAAGGCCGTAGTGGTGTGATGATTACCGGTAGCCACAACCCGGCCGACTATAATGGCCTGAAACTGGTTTTGAACGGTGAAACTTTATCCGGCGACAAGATTCAACAATTAAAAAAACGCATTGAGGCCGGTGATTTTAGCGAAGGCACGCCGGGTTCCATCGAGCTGAATAGCCTATTCAGCAACGAATATATCGGCATGATTTCCGACGATGTGCATTTGGTTAGACCGATGAAAGTGGCTGTCGATTGCGGCAATGGTGCCGCCGGGCAGTTGGCTCCCATTCTGTTACGTACCATGGGTTGCGAAGTGATCGAGTTGTATTGCGAGATTGACGGCAATTTTCCCAATCATCATCCCGATCCCAGCAAGCCGGAAAATCTGGGCGATCTGATTAAGGCCGTACAGCATTACGAAGCTGATATAGGCGTCGCCTTTGATGGCGACGGCGACCGAATCGGCGTGGTCGATTCCGGCGGCAAAATTATTTGGCCGGATCGGCAAATGATGCTGTATGCCCGCGATGTCTTGGCCAATAAACCGGGAGCGGAGATCATTTACGACGTGAAATGCTCCCGGCATTTACACGATCAAATCGTCAAACGCGGCGGTCGGCCGTTGATGTGGAAAAGCGGCCATTCGCTGATGAAAGCCAAACTCAAGGAAACTACGGCGGCGCTGGCCGGTGAGATGAGTGGACATATTTTCTTTAACGACCGTTGGTTTGGTTTCGACGACGCCCTATACGCGGCGGCGCGGCTGATTGAAATTCTGTCTGCTGATATGCGTAGCAGTAGCGACGTATTTGCCGAACTGCCGGATAGTATCAATACACCGGAGCTGCATGTGCCGATGGCAGAAGGCGAAGGCATCCGCTTCGTGGAACAGCTATTCAGCCAGGCCAAGTTTAAGGACGGCAAGATCATCAATATCGACGGCATGCGCGTCGAATTTGCCGACGGCTGGGGCCTGGTCAGAGCCTCTAATACCACACCGGTTCTAACCGTGCGTTTTGAAGCGGATAGCCAGGATGCGATGCAACGTATTCAAGCTCAATTCAGGCAGCTGATGCTGCAAATCAAACCCGATATCAAACTACCTTTTTAATTGTTAGTGATTATGAAAGAAAAAACCGCGCACCAGATTGCCCACGTTCTTATCGAAGCCTTGCCGTATATTCAAAAATTCAAGGGCAAAACCGTTGTGATTAAATTCGGCGGCAATGCGATGGTCGATGATGCGTTGAAACACAGCTTCGCCCGCGACATCGTGTTGATGAAGCTGGTAGGTATTAATCCTATCGTCGTGCATGGCGGCGGGCCGCAAATCGGCGACTTGTTAAAACGCCTGGGTAAAACCTCGGAGTTTATCGACGGCATGCGCGTAACCGACAGCGAAACCATGGATGTGGTGGAAATGGTGTTGGGCGGTCTGGTAAACAAAGAGATCGTGAATATGATCAATATGCAGGGTGGCAAGGCGGTAGGTCTGACCGGTAAGGACGGCAATTTCATTCATGCCCGTAAAATCAACATGACCAAGGCCGGCGCGACGCTGGACGATGCTCCGGAAATCATTGATCTGGGCCATGTCGGCGAAGTCAGCAGTATCGATCCGGCGGTGGTGGAAATGTTGGGTAACAGCGATTTTATTCCGGTGATCGCGCCGATTGGCGTGGGTAAGGACGGACATTCCTACAATATCAATGCGGATTTGGTGGCCGGTAAGGTTGCCGAAGTGTTAAAAGCTGAAAAGCTGATGCTGTTGACCAACATCCCCGGCATTATGGACAGACAGGGCAATTTGCTGACCGGTCTGACCTTGACCGATATTGATAATCTGATTGCCGATGGCACGATTTCCGGGGGGATGATTCCGAAAACCCGCTGCGGCACTGATGCGTTGAAGGGCGGTGTGACCAGTGTGCATATCATCGACGGGCGGGTCGAGCACGCGGTGTTGCTGGAGCTGTTCACCGATCAGGGCGTCGGTACCTTATTGTTGCGCCGCTAAGCTGGATTGAATGAATGGTGCAAAGGCTTGGCGAATACTTTGTGCCTTTGCTCCTGAACATAATTCGTTGCCCAGGCTGGATTGGCGGCAGCGAATATCCAGAAATATCTGCAAAGTGTTGTTACGCTCCAGTAGCGATACCGACAGGCTTAAATCGTCGTCTTTCTGCGGTGCCGCGCGCATGATCAGCTTCTCGCTTTCCACGTCTTGGCCGGTGGTGGAGTGAGTCGCGACAAACTCGCCGGCGACTTTCCAGGCTTTTTCGCATTGCCCGGCGTCCTGGCAAACAAACAGACCTAACTCGTTGCTGGCGTTACTGGCCGCTAAACTATCGCCGTTGACCGGTTTTCCGTCGTTGTTGTTGGCTTGGGTGAGGAATTGAAAGCGCGCTATGTCGGCTTTGAATTCTTTTTCGCTGTTTTGTCTGTCTTGTTGGTGACGCAAAAGCTCTTGTTTGCCCGCTTCTATCTGTTGTTTGCTGGCGGCAATATCCGCCAGTAATTTCGGCGGTATCTTGCTGCCGCCGCGCTCAAGATTGGCGGCTTGTTGCTGTTGCTGCTGCAATTGCAGTTGAATGCGTTCGATATTGCCTTCAATCACTTTTTGCCCGGCATCGAAGGATGCCATTTTATTGCTCAAGGCTTTATTCATATCATCAATGTTACGAAAAGTGCTCAGCAGGACTTTGTCGTTGGCGTTTTGCCTGGCAATGATCTTTTCCTGTTCCTTGCGTAGCGCATCCAGCCGCTTTTGCTGGGCTATTTGTTCGGCGGTTTTGGCTTTTTCAAGCACATCGAGCACGCGGGCTTTCTCGCTTAATGTTTCCCGTTTGTGCTTTACCTGATCCGGCGGTACTTGGTCGGAGAAATAGACGTTACCGTTTTCATCCACCCAACGATACATTTTTTTGGCATATGCCGGCTGACCCAATGCACATAGCAAAGCTAGAGCGACAAATGAGGTTCGTTTGAAGGGGGCATGTCGCATGGCAATACTGGCTAGAGGCCTAGCCCAGTAGGCTGACCAATTGATGCAAGGGCGGCAAAATCATCATTTTTGCCAGTTGCAACAATACCAGCGCCACCAGCGGCGATAAATCTATCCCGCCCAGGTCGGGTAAAACCTTGCGACACACGTTCAGCAGCGGATCAGTCAAACTGTACAAAATCGATGAGGCGGAGCCGTAGCTGCCGGGGGCGAACCAACTGAGGATGGCGCCGGCAAAAATGGCGTAAACGAAAATATCGATCAGCATTTTCAGCAAGTCGGTAAACGACAATAACGTCAAAGCCACAAAACTCACGGACAAGCCTTTAATAGCCAGTATCGAGAAGTTGGCGATTATTTGCAGCAACAAGGCCAGTACCAGAGAAGAGCTATCGATGCGGCCGATAGACGGGATGAAACGGCGCATGATCCTTAGTGGCGGATGGGTGATTTTCACCAGAAATTGCGATACTGGGTTGTAAAAATCGGCCTGGGTCCATTGCAACAAGAAGCGTAATGCCACCGCTAGAATATACAAAGAAAACAGCGTATCGATTAGGAACACTATCGGGTCGGTCATGTAATTGCTGCCCATTAGTCGGCTCCTAGTTGTTTTGACATTTCAATGGAACGGTCATTGGCGGCATGCAAGGCTTTGGCAACCAGTTCGACAAAACCGTTTTGCATAAATGTTTCTATGGCTTGTTGAGTGGTGCCCCCCGGCGAGGTAACTCTGGCGCGCAATTGGGCCGGCGATTCGGCCGATTCCAAAGCAATTTTCGCGGCGCCCAGCGCGGTTTGTTGTATCAGCAGTCTGGCGGAACGTTCGTCCAGGCCCAATTCCAGGGCGGCTTTTTCCATCGCTTCCATCAGCAGGAAGAAATAGGCCGGTCCGCTGCCGGAGACGGCGGTCACCGCGTCAAGTTGGTTTTCGTCGTTGACCCACAGGGCCAAACCGACAGCGCGTAAAATATTTTCGGCCAGATCTTTTTGTTCGTCATCAACATTGGCGTTGGCGTGCAATGCGGTTGCACCGGTTTGCACCAGTGCCGGTGTGTTTGGCATGCAGCGCACGATAGCGACCTCGCTACCTAGCCACTTAGACAGGCTTTGTTGGGAAATGCCGGCGGCAATCGATACGACCAGTACATTCTTTTGTTTCAGGTTGGGAGCGATTTGCAAAGCAACATCGCGCAATATTTGCGGTTTAACTGCCAGCACCACGACTTCGACTTCGTTAATGACTGTCTCGTTGTTGGCGGTAGTATTGACATGAAGTTGATCGGTGTGAGCCTGCAACGTGGCGGGCGTGGTATCCGACACCCAGATCTGCTGCGGTGAATGGCCGCTGGCAATCAAGCCGCTGATTAGACTGGTTGCCATATTGCCGCCACCAATAAAACCGATTGTTTTTGTTTTCATAGCTTACTGATTAGTCTGTTGAATTGTTACGGAAACCGCTTTTCGCGATGCATTCTACATGACAATGGTGGCGTCGCAGAGAATCTCAAGTCGTTACGGATTTTTGCAAGCCGATATGCCGGGGGCGGATACCTAACAGTATCAGCGCCGAACTATAAATCAAGATTGCCGAGCCGATTGTTATCCCCAGGTGCAGGCCTCGTTGCGACGCGCTCCAATCGAGCCAAAGCGTCACGTCGACAAAATAATATAAAAACGCCGACATCACTGCGTTGGCCACCACAACCCGTAGTATGAATATTAGCCATTGCTCGCTAGGCTGGTAAATGCGGGTTTTTAACAACGTCAACAATAGCAGGAGCGCGTTCAGGTAAGCAGACAAGGTAGTTGCCAGGGCGATGCCCATATGCGCGAAGGGAAATGCCAGCAGAACACCCAATATGATATTCGCGACGATGGAATGCATACCAAAACGCATCGGCGTTTGCGTATCCTGGCGGGAAGTGAAGCCTGGAACCAAGATCTTGATCAACATAAAGGCCAGTAAGCCTAGCGCATAAGCCATCAGGCTTTTGCCTGCCATCCGCACATCGTCACTGCCGAATTCATTATATTGAAACAGCGTTGATAACAAGGGTTCGGCTAGTAATGTTAAGCCCAGGGTAGCAGGCAGGCCGATCAGTAACACCAGTTTCAAGCCCCAGTCCAACGCTTTGGAAAAGGCCAGGGCATCTTCAGCGGCATGGTTCTCGGACAATCTCGGCAAAATGACTGTCGCCAGCGCTACACCCAAAATTCCGAGCGGAAACTCCACCAGTCTATCGGAGTAGTACAGCCAAGAAACGCTACCCGAAGTTAAAAATGAGGCTACCAGAGTGCCGAACAGTAAATTGACTTGCACCACGGAGACCCCAAAAATGGCGGGGAGCATCTGCTTGAGCATGTGTTGCACCGCTGGGTCTTGGTAGCCCCAGCGAGGCCTGGGTAGCAAGCCGAGCCTTATCAGTGCAGGGATTTGAAATAACAGTTGCACTACGCCGGCGCCAAATACGCCCCACGCTAAAGCCATAATCGGTTCGGCCATTAACGGCGAAATCCAGATTGCAGCGCCTATCATGCAAATGTTCAGAAATACCGGAGTCAGTGCCGGAATGGCGAATTTGCCACGTGCGTTCAAAATCGCGCCGGAGAATGCAACCAGCGTAACGAAGAACAAATACGGGAAGGTGATGCGCAGCATTTGCACAGCCAGTTCGTACTGGCCGCCTTCCCACAGAAAGCCGGGTGCAAAAAGCAGGATCAGCAACGGCGCTGCAATGACGCCCGCCACTGTGAATAACACCAACAAGACTGCCAAGGTGCCGGCGGTGCGGTCGATAAACAGTTGCAAACCTTCCTCGCTGTCTTTTTCGTTATAATCGGACAGGGCTGGTACAAAAGCTTGGGCGAACGCGCCTTCCATGAACAAGCGGCGTAGAAAGTTCGGAATCCTGAAGGCCACGAAAAACGCATCGGTTGCCGCGTTAACGCCAAAAATGTTGGCAAATAGCATGTCTCTTACAAAACCCATGATCCGCGAAATCATGGTCATACTGCTAACGATTGCGGTGGATTTAAACAGCTGCTTGCTCACTGCAGGCCTCAGATTGAGTTTGGAAACACTAAAAATTTGACAATCATAACATCCAAAATGATAATACGCGGTTCCAGATTAACTCAAAAGAACTGATAGACTATGGCTAATTCACCACAAGCTAGAAAAAGAGCGCGTCAGGCTGAGAAAAGCCGTATTCGCAATGCCGGACAGCGCAGCAACTTACGCACTTTCGTAAAAAAAGTGATCGCCGCTGTTAGAGCAGGCGATAAAGAGCAAGCTCAAGCCGCGTTTAAAACCGCTGTTCCTGTAATCGATTCGGCTGTTAACAAAGGCCTGATCCACAAAAATAAAGCCGCTCGCAGCAAAAGCAGACTAAACGACAGACTGCGCGCAATGGCTTGATCTCGACGCAAATTCGATAGATCAGCAAGGCCTATGCAACAGATGTTGCTTGGGCCTTTTTTATGCGCGGCGGTTTTATCTCGCGCAGATACCAGATGCTCTGGTTCCTAATCTTTCCGATAATCAAAGGTTGTTAGCTTTCAAGCAACTTATTTGGAATAAGTTGCTTGCGGCGCGTGGACATGCTGCTAATCTGATAGCTTTCAGCTCATCAGTCTAAGGTACTGTCATGAATAACCAAGACCAAGCCAAACTGCGTTGGGGCATTCTCGGCGCGGCCCGCATCAACGAACGCTTATTGCCGGCAATAGTCGAAGCATCCAATGCCGAACTGATTGGTATCGCCAGCCGCCGTCCCGGGGCTGCGGCGCAAACGTTGGCTAAATATGCCCCCTGCCATCCTGAGATACAGAGTTACGACAATTTAGATTCTCTGCTCAACGACGATGACGTACAAGCCATTTATTTGCCGATGGCGAATCATGAACACGCTGAATGGACCTTACGTGCCATCGAACATCGCAAGCATGTGCTGTGCGAAAAACCGATGGCGCTGACGGTTGCCGATATAGATGCGATTGAAACCGCAGCTCGCCGTTACGGGGTGACCGTGATGGAAGGCTTTATGTATCGTTTCCATCCGCAACATACCCGAGTATTGGAGTTGATCGGTTCCGGACTGATAGGTGAAATTCGATCAGTACGTGCCAGTTATTCGTTCATGATGCGCCCGGCCCGGATGTATCGTTTAGCCGACGATGTTTCGCATGGTGGTGGTGCGATGTGGGATATTGGCTGCTATGCAATTCATTCGCTGCGAATGTTTTTTCAGCAATCCCCTTGCCGGGTAACGGCGTTGTCCAAATACGTGGAAAGCGGCGCCGACATCGCCACTAGCGGCGTGCTGGATTTCGGCGAAGGCAAATTCGCACATTTCGATTTCAGCTTTGAACGGGCTCGGCGCTGCGAATACGAAATCATCGGTACCCAAGGGGGTATCAAATGTCATGTGGTTTGGCAATTGCCCGGTGATGTCCCGGTGATTTCTTGGTGGACCGAGGACGGTCGCCAGTCCGAAGAGCGCTTGCCGGCTTCCAATCACTTCCGTCTGGAGATTGAACATTTCAGCAATTGCGTGTTGAGTGGTCAGGGGCCGCAGTTGTCCCTAGCCGACGCCCGCGACAATTGCAGAACGATAGTGGCCGCATTGCAATCGGCGGCGGAAGGTCGGGTCGTCGAAATTTAATGGCAACAAGGCGAGGACGTCTGAGCGAGTGCTGTCAAACTCTGCAAAAAGGCCATGTCTTTGAGCCTCGTTCGCGTTTAATTCATTTGAGTTTGCGGCATCAGGAGCTTGTCGATGAGCGAGAAAATATTATCCAAAATTGTTCGGCGTGATGCCTTACGTATCGGCGTGATGCTGAGTGTTCTTCAAGTGGGTTCTGTATGCGCCGTTGACGTGGTACAAGCCCGGAAAGATTTGCAGCAAATGGGTGTCGAATACACGGAACAGCAATTCGCGACCTCGGCTGGAGCGGGCGATATGGCGGCGGTGCGATTATTTCTGGATGCGGGAATGGATATCAACGCTGGCGATAGTGCCGCTTTGGGGTTGGCGGCCGGTAGAGGGCGGACGGAAATGGTGGAACTGCTATTGGCGAACGGCGCCAAGCCGACAGCCAATGCGCTACAGTTTGCGAGAGCCCGAGGTCATCGGGAAATTGCGAATATGCTGCTTCGAGCCGGGGCGAAGGAATAGCGGCCATGTACGCTCAGATTTGAGTGATTGATGGGCATGCCAGGATTTTTCAACAAGAACGGAAAGGCGCGACTCCCTCAGAATAGCTAGAGGGAGCCACGCGGAGACTTAACGCGCGAGTTTTTTTCGGCCGTTGATTCCCAAAATACCTAAGGCTGAGCCAAACAACCAAATCGCCGCTGGTACGGGCACTGCGGCAATATTGCTGGCGAACAACTGGTTATGGAATTCGATATTGCCGTTAAACGACTGAGCAACCAATTGGCCGTTCAATTGCCCGTAACCGCCGAATACGTTGGCCCAGGGTGCTAGAATCGAGCCTTGAGGGTTCTTGCTGCCCGCTAACGTTAGCGACGTTGCGTCATAGAAATTGTAGATGACGTGTGTGGCGTCTATGCCGTTAAGATTGACTTGGCCGTTTTGAAAGACTTGGCCGGTGCCGCTGACATTGATCAACACGGTGGAGTTGCTGGGAGCGCTGATGTTGATCGTATTGCTGGCGGTCAGTTCGGCGCCGTCTATGTCAAACACGTTGAGTTCGCTATTGTTGCCGGTCAAATTCAGCGTGCCGTAATTGTTGCCGACACTGCCGTTGGCGGTCAAAGCGTTCCAGGCGTTCGAGATATTTTGATATTGGGTTTGCGCACCGGAAAAATCCACCAATGTTTGCGCGAAGACGCCGCCATTGGCGGTAAAGCTGCTTAGCAGGGTGCCGCCTGCATAGATGCTGCCGTTCTGACCGTTGCCTACACCGCCGTTGTTGGCGGTTAGCGTGCCGTTTACGACCAAACGGGCTGCGTTGCCACTGATTTGCGAGGCCACCGAATAGTTGGCCAATGTAATATTGCCGCCGGCAGCCAAGTTGCCCTCTGTATCGGAATTTGAGCTGATGAAGTTGCCGAATACGAAAACATTGTAGTCGCTGGCCGGCCCTACCAAGGCTGCATGGGCTGGAGAGATGGCGGCAGCCAATAATAAACTGGTAGTTGCTATAGTGTGTGACAAACGCATTTTCCTTTAACCTTGAATAAGTATGATGGCGGGATGCCTTAAATTGATAATGTGTCGACAATATCCGTTCCTATGCGGAAATGTCGTAAGCAAAACCGACGGTTCAAACAAGAGCGTGGCGATAAATACGTGACCACGCCGTTGATCGACCGGGGAAGTTGGCTTTTACCGATTCGAGACCTACATTAAGTGACGAGCCGTTAATAGTCGCTTATCCCGGATTGCGGCGATAAACCATGCACTTCCGGCGACCATTCTATCTGATTTGAATTTCGGGTGATACGGCCGTTGGTACAGGTGACTGCCGGGTTAGCAAACTGCTAACCCGGCAGCTTATTCGAAGCCGTTTTTATTGGCTAAATGTCAATCCGTCATTTGCGACATCGATTTTGATCGAGTCCCCAGGGATGAAGCGTCCTGACAAAATCTCATTAGCCAGCGGATTTTCCAATTGCCGTTGTATCGCCCGTTTCAAAGGCCGCGCGCCATAAACCGGATCGAAGCCGGCTTCGCCGAGTAAATCCAGCGCGGTTTCGCTAACCTCCATGCCAATGTCTTTTTCCTGCAGGCGACGGCGCAACAATTCGATCTGAATTTTACAGATGGCGCGGATTTGGCCCTGGCCGAGCGGATGGAAGACCACTGCTTCATCGACCCGATTGATGAATTCCGGCCGGAACTGCTGAGCTACAATCTCCATCACCGCATCTTTCATTTCGACATAGTTGTCTTCGCCCGCCAGTTCCTGGATCACGCTGGAGCCCAGGTTGGAGGTCATTACCACCACGGTGTTTTTAAAGTCGACGGTGCGACCCTGTCCATCCGTCAAACGGCCGTCGTCAAGCACTTGCAGCAATACGTTAAAGACGTCGTTATGGGCTTTCTCGATTTCGTCAAGCAGGATGACCGAGTAGGGTTTCCGGCGCACGGCCTCAGTTAGGTAGCCGCCTTCTTCATAACCGACATAGCCGGGAGGTGCGCCGATCAAACGGGCCACGGAATGTTTCTCCATGAACTCCGACATGTCGATGCGCACCATTGCTTCCTCGGTGTCGAACATGAATTCCGCCAGTGCCTTGCACAATTCGGTTTTACCCACGCCGGTTGGGCCGAGGAACAGGAAGGAACCGTTGGGCCGGTTCGGATCGGACAGACCCGCGCGGGAGCGGCGAATGGCGTTGCTGACGGCTTTCAGGGCTTCGGTTTGGCCGATTACCCGTTTGCCCAGCTCTTCTTCCATGCGCAGCAATTTTTCGCGCTCACCTTCCATCATTTTCGAGACTGGAATGCCGGTCCATTTCGAAACCACTTCGGCGATTTCTTCTTCCGTGACCTTGCTGCGCAGCAGGGTGGTTTCCTGCATTTCTGCTTGCGAAGCCAAGTCCAGTTCTTTCTCCAGTTTGGGTATGTCGCCGTATTGCAGCTCGGACATGCGCGCGTAATCCTGGCTGCGGCGGGCCGCTTCCAGTTCCAGGCGGGCATGTTCCAGGCGTTCCTTGATCGTTGCAGTGCCTTGCAATGCCGCTTTCTCGGCTTTCCAGATTTCTTCCAAATCGGAATATTCTTTTTCCAAGTCGGCGATTTCCACTTGCAGGATTTCCAGGCGCTTTTTTGAGGCCGCGTCGCTTTCGTTTTTCATGGCCTCGCGTTCGATTTTCAATTGAATCAAACGCCTGTCAAGTTTATCCATCGATTCCGGTTTGGAGTCCATTTCCATCCGGATCCGGCTGGCGGCTTCGTCGATCAAGTCGATGGCTTTGTCCGGCAATTGCCGATCAGAAATATAGCGGTGCGACAGCATGGCGGCGGCAACGATGGCCGGGTCGGTGATGTCGACGCTGTGGTGGATTTCGTAACGTTCTTTCAAGCCGCGCAAGATGGCGATGGTGTCTTCGACGCTCGGTTCGTCGACCAGTACTTTTTGAAAACGGCGTTCCAATGCGGCGTCTTTCTCGATGTATTGCCGATATTCGTCCAGGGTAGTGGCGCCGACGCAATGCAGTTCGCCGCGAGCCAGCGCCGGTTTCAGCATATTGCCGGCATCCATCGCACCTTCGGCTTTGCCGGCGCCGACCATGGTGTGCAGCTCGTCGATAAACAAGATGATCTGGCCTTCCTGTTTGGCAACGTCATTAAGTACGGCTTTCAGACGCTCCTCAAACTCGCCGCGAAACTTGGCGCCGGCGATTAGCGCAGCCATATCTAGGGACAATAGCTGCTTACCTTTGATACCTTCCGGCACTTCGCCGTTAACGATGCGCTGCGCCAGACCCTCGACAATGGCAGTTTTACCGACGCCGGGTTCGCCGATCAATACCGGGTTGTTTTTGGTGCGGCGTTGTAAGACCTGGATGGTGCGGCGGATTTCGTCGTCGCGGCCGATCACTGGGTCGAGTTTGCCTTGCTCGGCACGTTCGGTCAGGTTGATGGTGTATTTTTTCAAGGCCTGGCGTTGATCTTCGGCGTTGGCATCGTTGACGTTCTGGCCGCCGCGCATGTTTTCGATGGCTTTTTCCACGGCCGAAGCGGTGACGCCTGCTTGCTTGAGGATTTTTTGTAAGGAGCCGCTGGCCTCCAGGGCTGCCAGCAAAAATAGTTCGCTGGAGATGAACGCATCTTTACGTTTCTGCGCCAGTTTGTCGGTCAGATTCAACATCCGCGACAATTCGTTGGAAATCTGCACATCGCCGCCGGCGCCGGAGACGCTGGCCAGACGATCAATCTCTTTGTTTAACTCATTGCGCAAGGCGTTGACCTGAATGCCAACCTGCATCAGTAACGGTTTGATACTGCCGCCTTCCTGATCGATCAACGCCAACATTACGTGCACCGGCTCGATGAACTGGTGGTCCTTGCCTAGGGCCATGCTTTGCGCGTCGCTGAGCGCCTGTTGAAATTTACTGGTTAATTTATCCATTCGCATGCTGCGTACCTCATTTGGGATATAAATTGTGTTGCCGCAGAGATGGGGCGCTACGTAACGCTTTTCAAGCGAGGGCTGGTGGATAATTCCACTATTTTTCGGGTGAAATTATTGCTACTGATTGGTGGCTTGAGATGGACATCGTTGGTAGCCTTGATAAATGATTCAAAGTACAATGCTCGCGCTCAGATAACAGATGTTGAGGGATTATGGCCTTTGCTAGTCAGCAGGTCCGGTTGTCAATATTGTCGGTCTGCGTAACCATTAGTTTTATTTTGTAGGAGTTTTAGAAATGGCAACAGGCACTGTAAAGTGGTTCAACAACACCAAAGGGTTTGGATTTATCGAGCCTTCCGAAGGCAAGGAAGATGTGTTTGTGCATCATTCCGTAATTAAGGGCGAAGGTTTTAAAACCTTGTCTCCAGGCCAGTCGGTTCAGTTCGATATCGAATCCGGTCCTAAAGGTTTGACTGCCGCGAACGTCCTGCCCAGATAAGCGTTAACGGTTACGGGTAAAAAGGCTCTTGCTTGCAAGGGCCTTTTTTATGCCTGCTACAAAATGGATTTTTCGGTCGAGGACAATATAACCAAGCTATAATGCAGCCATCCCTTCCAAACCGGCGTAACTGACTATGGCACGCGAATTTTCTTCTTTAAAACAAATGGATACCCCAGTCAAAGTGCTGTTTACCGGCTATTTGACTACCGTGGCGGTTGGCTATCTGATGGCTTTGATCCAAATTCTGTTTACTCATGGTATGGCTGACGGCAAGTTTGGCCTGTCGATAGACGACATTGTTTACAGTTATTACGGCAATCGTTCGGGAACCGTGCTGGAAACCAAGCTGAACGGGTCCATGAAGGAGAATGCATCCGAACAGGAACGGTTCGCCATTATCCAATGGGTACGCGATGGTGCCGACAAGGACGATTTTATCGACGATGGTATCGAAAAAATCATTCAGGAACGGTGTGTGATGTGTCACAACAAAGACGCACCGGTCCCGGATTTGAGCGATTTTAAAGTGTTGAAGGAATTGACCAAGGAAGACGAAGGCGCGACCTTCAGTTCGCTGACGCGGGTGTCACATATTCACTTGTTCGGCATCAGTTTTATTTTCATGTTTGTCGGCTTGATTTTCAGTTTTTCGGAAACCAGTACCATCAAGTACAAATGTATTGCGATCGGTATGCCCTATATGTTTTTGCTGGTGGATATTTTGTCGTGGTGGTTGACGAAGCTGAACCCGATGTTCGCCTGGCTAGTGATTGTGGCGGGCGGCGGTATGGCGGTGTCGTTTGCGTTTATGTGGACGGTGTCCGTCGCGGAAATGTGGCTGTTTGACAGGGTATTCCTGGACGCTGACGGTCAGCCCAGAGTGCAGTGGAGCACAATAGTAGAAGCCAAGTTTAAGCAGGTTGGCGGAGAGGCGGCGGCGAAAAAATTAGCTGAGTTACTGAAGCAAGTCGGTGTTTACGGCTGGTCGAAATTTCAGAGCCAAGGCCTGCCATTTCTGAAAGATATCTACGTAAAAATAGTCAAGAAAGACAAATAGTTACGTAAGTGTGACTGGGTATGCAAAACACTGTAGAGAAGTTAAAGTTCCGTGCTTGGCAAGCCGATAACCGGAGCGGTATGATGCAATCTCGATTTGCAGGAGGTGTACCATGATTAGCAATGTAATGAATAGCGCAACCAGTCTGATCAGTAATGCTCAGCAAAAAGCCAGTACCGCCGCGCAAACGATTGCAAATTTGCCGGTGCAAGCTCAGGAAGTCGGCGGCTCAAAAGATGTCGGTTCGGCTGACTTATTCAAGCCGGTGCTGAGCTTGAAAGAAGCTGAGCTTGAAACTTCGGCTGGTGCCAAAATGATCAAGGTTCATGAAAAAACGCTCGGATCTCTTCTCGACGTGACGGCCTAATGGCTAACGCTGACATCATAGCCCAGCGCTTTGATGTCAGCGGCAAACGCATTCATTTCTTCAACACTCATTCTTTCCAGTTCGTCCGCTTCCATTTGAAACGATTGCCTGGCCACGCTGTAAAGCATAATTTCTTGCAGTTTAATCTGGTCAAACTGTAATTCCTGCAAAAGCGCTAAATAAGCCTGTTTTTCGCTGTCAGACCACGCTTGCCGATAATGCAACATGCAGGTTTGTAGTTTGGTTGGACAAAGGCTGGCGGCAATTTCTAGACGTTCCAATAACTTTTGCTGACTTTGGCCCGTGCTGTTGATCAACTTGCGGCCCTGTTCGGTCGCGCTATCCAGCTTGAACCATAATTCGCCGTTGTGTCTGCTCAATTCCGCCAAGCCCGCTTGCACTGTCGATTGGTGTATCAAGCTGCCATTGCTGATCAATACAAATTTGCTGGCTGGAAATACGCCGGATTCCGTGGCGATCTTGCCGATCAGATGCACGGCTTTATCAAAATCTATTAAGCTGGTCGGTTCGCCGTTGCCGGAAATGGCGATATCCTTGATAACGCGGTGATCGATTTCGACGTTAAATTGCTCAAAAAAATCGCCGTGTTGCACGTAATTTAAAAAGAAGCGCAGTTCCTGCTCCAGTAAGGCAAAATCCATTTTCGGCGCATTACCGCGCTGTAACTGCGGTACTTGGCAGTAAATACAGCGCCAGTTGCAGGCATTGTTCGGATTGAAATTGACACCTATCGATAAACCACCCGCACGGCGGGAGATGACCGGGTAAACATATTTCAGGCCAGCGACATTACGGTTGTGATTGGTGGTGGTGAGTATCGGTTTCACTTGAAATGCGCCGCGCAAACCGTAACTGGTTTACGCGGCCATGAGTTAGATTCGGACCAGCACTTCGCCGCGTCCGGTTTCCGCCATATCGCCGCCGTAACGCTGCACGCGGTTAAACGCCGCACCACTGTCGGCAAAACGGGAGTTGAAGGATTTGAACGATGCGAACAATATAGGCAGGAAGGCCAGGGTATGTGAGCCGCAGTCGTTAAAGGTCGCGGATAATTGCGGCTGATTCCATAGCAACAAAGTGCCGCGCCGCATCGCATAGCCCAGATAGCGGCCGGTGTTACCCATCACCGCGATAGTGCCTGCCAGCATGCGCGAGCCGCAATAATCGCCGGCATTGCCTTCGATCAAAATCTGGCCTCGGCGCATATGGTCACCGGCACGCTGGCCGACATTACCTTTCACTAACACCGTACCGCCTTTCATGCCTTGCTTGTTACCGGGTAGGGCCCCGCCCAGAAAATCGCCGGCATCGCCTTCGATTTGAATCAAGCCGTTTTTCATTTCACATGCAGCATACAGGCCTGCATCGCCACTGACGTTGATCGTGCCGGATTTCAGTTGCATGCCCAGATAAGCGCCGGTATCGCCTTGTACGCTGATGCTGCCGCCGTCCAACTCCTTGCCAATGAAGTCCAGCTTGTTATTGCTATAGGCGATAATGATTTCTTGGGTGTTCATGCCGGTGATGTAGAACAGTTCATCAACCCGTAACCGGCGTTTGCCGTTCTGTAGTTCGATGGCGCCAATGGCATCGACGTCCAAACCTTGCAGCTTTTGACAAACCAGCGGCGACATGTCGATACGCTGGTCAGTTGGCTGTTTCAGGGTAAAGGTTAACGCGCTCATGCCATGATCTCCTGCAAATGAAAGTGGAACGGGCCCAATTTGCCGCCGTAATTGCCGGCACTGATACGCTTGATGCCGTTGGCCGCGCCCAGATCGCAAACTGCTTGAATGCCCACGCGCATGGCTTTATCTATGTCTTCCTTACTCAAACCGTCGATGACAATTTCCATCACCGATTCGATTTCGGGTGACAAATCGGTTTTGGTCACGCCTTTTAAAGTCGGGCAAAAAGCATCGTTTGTTGATGCGCCCAATGACGCGTATTTTGAGCCAACTTTGGAGCCCGAGCGCACCACGCCGCCGGGGAAGGGCATAATCACATTGGGGATTTTGCGCATTTCTTCAATCGCCGCCTCGCAGGCCGCCAAGGCTTGTGGTTGCGATTCCGCCAATACCAGAAAATTGCCGCCGCCGACCGCGTCCACCATGCCGGTGGTGGCTTCGGTGAGAAACTCGCCGTCCATGACTGGTACCCGCCAGTAACGCTTGCCGCCGATTTTCTTGGCGATTTGGAAGCCGTCGCCGAAGTAGCGTAGGTTTTTACCCAACGGAATCGGTTTGCCGCCTCCGATGCCGGCAAATAAGGCTGAAGTCGGTGAAGTTAATACGCATTGCCCGGCGCGGGTTTCCAATTGCTTGGCCAAGCCTTTACCGCCCATCGCATAAATCATGATGGCCACGCCTGGGCGTCCGTCCGGAGTCTCGTCTGGACTCAATATCCGTTCGATGCCAGCCTCGCAGCCGCAGGCAATTACCGAAGTCGCAAAGCCGGTCATCGCTTGTGCGGAAATCATCGCCCATTTTTCGTTTTGGGCGGTGATGATAGCCCGCGTGGCCTTCATCGGAAACGCTTCCGCAAAGGTTTTGTCGATGGTTACGCCGTTAATGATCATGCTGCACCTCGCAACGGATGTGCCGTCAAACTGCCGCGCCCGTCTTCGCTAATTTCGTCGTCGCTGATTTTAAAGTTGCCGAGTTTCATGGTCAGGTATTTGTCGAAATAAGGTTTGAGGTCTTTTTCGATGGATAGATCGTAGTCCGGTTTGACGATATGGGTCGTGCCCCAGGTGACTTTCACCACCTCGCCGTCTTTAACGACCAGTTCGCCGTCCTTGAACACGTAATCGGGTTTGGTGAACATGGTCTGGCGGTCCGAGTTTTCAGTGTAAACGGTGATGTCGGCCCAGTTGCCTGCACTCAAGGCGCCACGATCTTTTAGGCCGATGATGCGGGCCGCGCCGGCGCGGGTCATGATGGCGATTTCGTTTAACGTGTATTCGCGCTCGATCGAGGCTAGCGTGGTCATTTTTTGCGCTTCCGGATGGATGGTCGCCAGCATGTCGTTGCGGAAGCTGCGGTCCATCAATAGGCGGATCAAATGCGGGTAGCTGGTGAATGGCGCGCCGTTCGGGTGGTCGGTGGTCAGGAAGATTCGCCAAGGGTCTTCGACCAACAGGAAGATTTCCAAACCGATGGCCCATTGCAAGGCGTTGACGAAGTTTTGGTCCTTGTATTTAAACGGCACCACGCCGCAGCCGGCGTCGCATTCGATGTCCATGCACACCCATTTATTCGGGCTGGCGAAACGGTGGTTGGCGTGTTGGCGCATGTTATCGCCGGAGGCGGTCACTGTTTGACCGAACAGAATCTGGCCGACGTCGGCGGTGATATTTTTGTTGTTGTTGATCGCTTCGGCAATTTGCGCAGCGCCGGACGAGAATTTGAAATCGCCTTCGGTGCCGTAGCTGTGGAATTGAATATGCGTCAAGTGCATTGGTAAACCGTCGATGCCTTGAATGGTGTTCAAAGTGGTTTCCAGGTTGCCGGGTACGCCAAGATTACAGCCATGCACATGCAGCGGATGGGTAATACCCAGTTCTTTCACCGCGCGGGCCAGGGTTTGCAAGATTTGTCGGGGCGTGACGTCGTAATGGCTGTTCTTCTCGTCCAAATCCAGTTTGCGCTGGTTGAATTTGAACGCATTGATGCCGCCGGCATTGACCACCTTGATGCCGATGCCTTTGGCGGCGTTTAGCGTCCAGGCCACGTAATCATTGATGGCTTTTTGATCTTTGTTGGCGGTCATCATGCGCAGCAAAAAGTCATCGCTGCCCAGCATCACGTAGCCGCCCTTGTCGACTATCGGTGTGTCGCCCATTTCCATATGTGCTTGGCGAGCGTTGATCGGTAAAACCGCCGGTTCGAAGCAGGCGGTGTAGCCCATTTCCGCATAGCGATAGCCCGCAACATAGGTGCTAGGCATCGCGTGGCCGTTACCGGAACGGGTAATCGATGTGCGGTGTACTGGGTCCTGGCGATGATCTTCCGGCAACAGGGTGCGGGCGATATTGCCTTTGCCGCCGCCGATGTGGGTGTGCATGTCGATGGCGCCCGACATCACTACTTTGCCGCGCAAATCGTATTCTTTGTCAACCGGTCTGCCGTCTTTAGGCGCATCGATAATGCGGCCGTCCTGCACGTAAATGTCTTGTTGCTGGCCGTCGATGCCGCTGGCCGGATCGTAAACGGTTCCACCTGTAAGTTTTATCAACATGTGTTTGGTCCTAAAGGGCTTGTTCGATAGCGGACAGGACTTCGGCGGTACTGGGCAGGCCGGAGTCACGCAATTTTTTCAGGCGGATCGCCACCACATTGTCTAGGCGGTAAGCGTGGCCGGCATGGTCGATGCCGGGTGTGCCGACCGGGATGAACACATCCGGGTCTTTCTCGAACTTCATGCCGGAGCGAGCGATAACGATAGTCGGTAAGTGGGTTTTTGGGGGCAGTGCGCTGCTGTTAAAGGCCTGAACCCACAGCAAGGCATCGGCTTCGCCGTTACTTAGCAGTGTTTGGCTGTCGTAAAGATAAGGATCGTACTCGGGGTAACCACGGGCAAAATTGACGCGCGCCGGGTAGCCGGTGGTCCAGCCGCAGACTTGGTTGGCGGTTTGGTCGCCTTCCTTGCCGCCCAGCGGAAAGCCGGAGCAGCGGGTGCCGGCTTGGTTAAGGTCTTTAACGATATTGCACAGCGTTTGCACGGTTAGCTCGGCTTGATCGAATGCCAATGCCGCCGCGCCCCACAGAATGACGCCATACTGTGCGGCCTTCAGTTTGTCGGCGATAAGCTGTAGCTCGCTAATGGCAATGCCGGCGACGCTTTGTGCGTTTAGCAAGTGGCCTTTAACCAGGGCCGACAATGCGGCAGCCACATCCGGTAAGTCGGCGTCGGCACAAGGTAGTACGCGGGCTTTTTGGCCGGTAGGAGAGGTTGAGGCGTTTCCCGACGGTGCTTTGCCCAGATAAATAATTTCCCGGTTTGCCGTGTTGTCGAGGAACATGGCTTCCTCATTCCACAAATACTTCTCGAAAAAGCGCGGGGCAAAAGCTTCCAGATCGGTGCCGACTATCAGCAATAAATCGCAACGGTTTTTAAGTTCGGCTAATGTGGTATTCATCCAGCCGGAGTCTTGCAAAGCCAGTAAATTGCGGCGTGCGATATTAAAATTGAGGTTATCGACCACCGCGCCGCTTTTGTCGGCTAAAGCCAGCAATGCGCGCATGCCGTTGACGTCGGTGGCGCAGCCGCCGATCACAGGTTGATGGGTGTTTCGTAGCAATTCCGCAGCTTTAGTGGTCGCCGCTTCCAAACTCGCTGCCTGTCCGGCAATGCGCGGCACGGTGTCCGCTATGGCTTGTTCGAATGCCGGTGTATTAACCGAGCAACCGTTTGCGGTCACTTTCAAGGTTGTGCCGTCCACCTGTATGCTCAGGTCGTCGGTACCCATGCCGCAAAAAGGGCTGGGTACCTCGGTTATTTCAGTCATGGAAAGTCCTCAATCTTTTTTAATATATTTGAATCGTGGATCGTTGGGCGTGCCTTCCAGGATGCCGGCGGAAGTTTCCGCCGCATCCCACATCAACACGTCCTCAATTTTTTGGGCTAACAGAAAATCTTTATCGGTGATGCCTTTTGCCGAATGCGTGACCAACTTGACGATCACGAATGCATAGGAAACAGTTAAATCCGGGTGGTGCCAGGCTTTTTCCGCCAAGTGGCCGACGGTGTTGACCACCATTAAAGTCGCTTTCCAGCCGCTGGTCTTGATTTTGCGGCGGATCCAGCCGTTTTCGTAATACCAGTGCGGCAGTTCCTGTGCTAAACGTTCGGCGATTTCGGTCTCGCTATAGACCTTGGCAGTATCGTGCGACATCGTTTATCCCCCGGATTGAAGTGACTCGGCATTCTATCGCACAGTTTAGTCGGTGTCTTTACGGTGTACAGGTGTTTGGCTGGATTTCAGTGCCAATTGTCGGCAACTGGAGGGGGCTTTTTTTAACTGGCTTGTTTAGGCGGGTTAAGGGAATGCCTCAGCGCAGAGGCATTCTTTTCGGCATGCGTTTGCTATTTAACCACTCTTAACTGCGGTTTTTGCGGAGGTTTGGGTTCTGTCGGTGTCGGTGGGGTTTCGTCCTCATTCTCTTCCGGGTCGAAAATCATACCTTTGCCATTTTCCTTGGCATAGATGGCCAACACCGCTTTGCACGGCGCGATAATGCGCATGGGTTTGCCGGCAAACCGGGCGTTGAATTGGATTTCTTCATTGCCGAGCACCAAACCTTGAATGGCTTCCGGGCGCATATTCAGTACGATTCGGCCATCTTCCACGAAGTCGCCCGGCAGCGTTACGCCGGGGTAGTCGGCGTTGACTAACAGATGGGGGGTCAGGCTGTTGTCGACGATCCATTCGTAGATGGAGCGAATCAGATAGGGTTTAAGTGGGGTCATTTGCTTGGGGCTTGCATCATGTCTTTTTCTTCGCGGCTCAGGCTTTCTTGAAAAGCCCGTCTGGAGAAAAGTCGGTTGGCGTAGGCGGTGATGCCTTTGCCTAGGCCGGCAATATCAATGCCGATGCTGGGAAGTCGCCACAAGAATGGCGCCATCGCACAATCGATCAGAGAATACTCGTCGCTCATAAAATACGGTGTCGCTTCAAATACCGGTGCGGCAGCCAGTAAGCTTTCCCGGAGTTGTTTTTTAGCCTTGGCGGCTTTTTTGTCGCCGTTGACCAGAACGTCATCCAGCAGCGGATACCACTCCTGATCGATGCGTTTGATCAGCATCCGGGCGTTGGCGCGGGAGACCGGGTCCATTTGGTGCAAGGCGGGGTGCGGGAAGCGTTCATCCAGATATTCCATGATGATGCGGGCGTCGTACAGCACTAAGTCGCGTTCCACGAAAGTCGGGGCATTACCGTTGGGGTTCAGTTCCAGCAGATCTTCCGGCGGGTCATTCGGGTCGAAAAACTCAACTTCCGCTGGCACGCCTTTTTCGTATACAACTAGCCTGGCGCAGTGGCTCATTATGCAGGCTGGTGATGAAAAAAGAGTCATTGCGGATTTTCGGCTGGTGATGTTTGCCACGAAGTGAACCTCTTTGAGTAACAGGATTTAAACCGGGGCAGATTGTAGCATGGATGTTGGGGCTTTTGGGGGCGATGCCGGACGCATTCGGCCGTTGAAAATAACGGGCTGCACCCGGCTATTTTAAACGGCTTGTCGCACTATTCAGCCCAGTTTGACGATGATGTCTTCCAGTACATTCGCGGTGGCATGAACCTTGTCGGCGGCATTGGACAAATGCCGATAAAGTTCGCGTTGTTTAAACATATTCAAGTAGTCATCGCCTTGGAATAAATCGGCGATGGCCTTGCGGTACATCTTCTCGATGCGGCGCTCCGAGTGGCGGGCGGCAAAGGCGTGTTGCTCGGCCTCGGCGGGGGCTTTGCCTAATACGGCGAAGCCGCGCTCCAGTGCTTTGATGCCCACTTGCAACTCGATGACCATCGCTTGCGAATGGCTGTCGGGGTTCAGTTCCAGGGCTTCCATCTCGTTATACGTGCTTTTGCAATAGGTAACGATGCTGTCCATAGAGGCGATGGCGCGATAAATGTCTTCGCGATCAATCGGTGTGGCAAACGAGCTGTTAAGTTCGTGCAGATTGTGCATGCGGATTCGGTCGGCTTCGTGCTCGTCTTCTTTCAACATCTTGCCGGCTTCGACTGATTCGCTGGCCATGAAACGGACGAGATTATCGACGGTGACGCAGACCTGCTGGCACTGTTGGTGCAGCAATAGATAGAAGTCGGCGGTTTTCGGGAATATTCGCTGAAACAGCCGGGAGGCCAGTGAAAGCTTGGGAGATGACATGAAGATTACAGCGGCTATTTGAGAGAGTAGTCGAATATCAGAAAACTGATGCAGGCGATCATGGCCGCGCCGGGGATGGTGATCAGCCAGGTTCGCAAAATTTCCAAGGCTTTTCCCCAGCGTACCGCTCTGGGGCGATCAGATGCACCAATACCCATGATGGCCGATGCTACAACGTGCGTCGTGGACACCGGGGCGCCGAGTAGTGAGCTGCCGAAAATAGTCAGGCATGCGCTCAGCTGTGCGTTTAGCGCGTGGATTGGGCGGATTTTATAAATGGCAAAACCTAAGGTCCGCACGATACGCCAGCCGCCGGTCAGCACGCCGGCGGTCATGGCGCAAGCGCAAAACAACATCACCCAGCCTGGCACTTTAAAGCTGTCGATTTCCCCGCTAAGTAACAAAATCAAGGTCAACACGCCCATGCTTTTTTGCGCGTCGTTGGCGCCGTGTGAAAAGGCCAGCGCGGCGGCGGTCAGCCATTGGGCGTTACGCAGCTGCCGATTAACGCTTGGCGATGCGGACCGCAATAAGAACATCGTCAGTCGCTGAATGATAAAGCCCACCAGAAAGCCCAGGACGGGCGAGAGCAATAAAGCCAGTAAAATTTTACTGAAGCCATGTATGCGGCCTTCACTTAAAGCGTTGAATCCCCAATCTATGGGTTTGCTGCCTATGCCGATTAGCGTGGCGCCGATCAAGCCGCCCATCAGCGCGTGTGACGACGACGATGGTAAGCCGCGCCACCAAGTAAACAAATTCCAGAATACTGCGGCGAAAAGTCCGGAGACTACAATTAACAACGCATCCGCTTTCGGAATGGAGGATAGATCCAGCAGGGTGCCGACTGTATTGGCGACGGCGGTTCCGCCTAGCAGCGGCCCCAGGAATTCGAAGATTGCTACCACCAAAACCGCCTGCACCGGCGTCATCGCGCGGGAGGCGATGACGCTGGCAATGATATTGGAGGCATCATGAAAACCGTTGGTGTAATCGAATACCAGCACAATGATGATCGCAACACCGATAAACGAAACCAATGCCTCCAAAATAGTGACGGCTTAATGCGGATTAATTGACGACGTTATGGCCGCGCTGTCTCAGGCAGTTGCGGTAGGCATTTTTGTAGCGGTCGTTGGCTTGTATGCCTTGCTGAGCGCCGCCGCCGATACCGCCGGCCGCTGCACCAATGGCTGCGCCGGTGCCGGGGTTGCCGACTACCGCGCCAATGGCCGCGCCGCCCGCAGCGCCTATCAAGCCGCCAACTGCTGCGCCGGTGGCAGTGTCTTTAACGGTGCTGGACGACTGCGAAGCCAGTTGTTCGCATTCCTGCATGTCTTGATTCAAACGGAACGCATTGGGATCGTTATAGGTGTCCACCGTGGGAGTCCAGCCGGTGGTGGTGGCGCAACCGGCGACTAACAGGCTGGTTGCTAAAATCGATTTAAGCGGTAATTTATGCATGACAAGTCTCCTTCATTAATGCTGAATGCATTGTTAGTGTTCCAGAGAGTAGTCCATTTTGCACTGTTTTGGAAATTTACAAGTCAAATTGACACTGGCAAGCCTGTCACGTATGATTCGCAGCCTTTTTTATCCGTTTTTATCACCAAAGGCAGTAGCACATGAAAAGAACTTATCAACCCAGCAAAATCAAACGCGCTAGAACTCACGGCTTTCGTGCCAGAATGGCTACTGTGGGCGGTCGCAAAGTGATCAATGCGCGCAGAGCTAAAGGCCGCGCATCGCTGACGGTTTAATTGTCGGCGGAAGATTTCGGCTTTCCCGATCAGTATCGGCTAGGGACGCCCGCTGAATATAAAAAGGTATTTACCAATCCCGTAAAATCGACAGATAAATATTTTACGGTGTTGGCGACGCGCAACATCCTGCCGCATCCGCGGTTGGGTTTGGCCATCGCAAAAAAAACTATAAAAAAAGCAGTCGCAAGGAACCGCATTAAAAGGACTGTCAGGGAAAGTTTTAGATTACAGCGTCAACATATCGTCGGCATTGATATTGTTGTTTTGGCAAGAGGTGATGCAGCAAATGCAGCCTCGCCGATATTGAGGAAGTCATTGGAAAGGCATTGGCATAAACTGGTAGATCGATGCGATTCCTGCTCATAACCCTGATCAAGGTTTACAAATACTTCATAAGTCCTTTGCTGGGACCCAGATGTCGTTTTTATCCCAGCTGTTCAAGTTATGGCTTAGAGGCAATCCAGATTCATGGTGCTTTCAAAGGCTCTTACCTCACGCTTCGACGCTTATTAAAATGCCACCCGTTTCATGAGGGTGGCATTGATCCTGTTCCGGAAAAATTGAGTAAATAACAATGGATAACATAAGATTTGTACTGGTCATGGCGATGTTGATGATCTCCTACATGCTGTGGGAATCGTGGCAGATCGATTACGGCCCCAAGCCGCAGGCCCTGGTTTCTGATAAACCCGTATTGGCTGGCGATGCAGCAACAGTGTCCCCCGGACAAACGGCGGGAGATGCCCGGGTTGCTGCGGTGCCGACTGTCGCCCAAGTAGCTGCTGAAAATGTTATCAAAGTCAAAACCGATGTTTTCGAGCTGGAAATTGATCCTCAGGGCGGCACATTACGCAATCTGGATTTGTTGAAATATCCGCACGAGAAAATCAACACCGTAGTCGACAAAGCTTATGCCCTGATCGGCATGACGCCTCCGGAGAAAAACCTAAATCCGATTCGGTTGTTCGACAGCAATCCCGACAGTCTGTACCTTGCCCAAAGCGGCCTGATTGCCAATGCCAATTCCTTGGCTGCTCCCGATCATAAAAGCCTGTTCACCGCCGAAAAAACCGAATATCAGTTGCTTGACGGTCAGGACGAGCTGAGAATCCCCCTGACCTGGACTAATCCACAGGGATTGACGGTCACCAAAACATACACCTTCAAACGTGGCAATTATGCCGTTGGTCTGGAGCAAAAGGTCAGCAACCATTCCGCTCAGGACTGGTCAGGCAAGCAGTACAACCAACTGGTGAGAACCCAGTACAGCGACAAAAGCAACAACAGCTTTATTCGGACATTCTCCGGCGGTGTGGTTTACACCGAAAAAGACAAATTCCAAAAAATCAAATTTGAAGATATGGCGGATGACAAGTACGACGTCAAAGCCAAGGAAAATGTGCACAGCAAAGGCGGTTGGAGTGGCATGATCCAACATTATTTTGCCGCGGCCTGGATTCCTCCCGCCGATCAGGACGCCCAGTTTTACACCAACGATCTGAAGGATGCCCGTTTCCAGGTGGGTTCCTTATCTCCCGATTTGACGGTTCCAGCCAATGGCGAAGCCGTGTTTAGCAGTCAGTTGTTTGCAGGTCCGAAAATTCAGCCAATCATGGAGGCTTTGGCGCCAGGTCTGGAACTCACCGTCGATTACAGCTGGTTGACGCCGATCGCCAAAGGTATTTATTGGCTACTTAACCAAATCTACGGTTATGTCGAAAATTGGGGCGTGGCGATTCTGGGCGTCACCTTTGTCATCAAGGCCTTGTTCTTTAAACTGTCGAAAGCCAGCTTTCAGTCGATGGCCAAAATGCGCAAGATTCAGCCGCGCCTGAAAGAACTGCAAGAGCGTTATGGTGAAGACCGCCAGAAATTCAACACCGAAATGATGGCGATGTACAAAAAAGAAAAGGTCAATCCTTTGGGCGGTTGCTTGCCGATTATGGTGCAGATTCCGGTATTCATCTCCTTGTATTGGGTATTGATTGAGACCGTCGAAGTGCGTCAGGCCGATTTCGCCCTGTGGATTCAGGATTTGTCGGCGCAAGACCCGTTCTATCTGCTGCCGATTTTGTACGGCATCACCATGAAGATTCAGCAAAGCTTGAATCCGGCGCCTATCGATCCTCTGCAAGCCCAGGTGATGAAAATGTTCCCTATCGTGTTCACCGTGTTCTTCCTGTTCTTCCCGTCCGGTTTGGTACTGTACTGGATCTGCAACAACAGCTTGTCGATCATCCAGCAGTGGTATATCACTAAACACGTGCTTGAAGAGGATGCGCACAAGCATAGCGTAGTACCTTAATGCTAGGCGGCGACACCATAGCCGCCATTGCCACGCCGCCCGGTAACGGCGGCGTCGGCGTCATTCGCATCTCCGGGCCATCCGCGCCCGGCATCGCCCAAAGCCTCACCGGTAAAACCCTACCCAAACCCCGCTACGCCCAATTTGCTAGCTTCCTTGATGCCGATGGCCGGGTAATCGACAGCGGCTTGCTGCTGTATTTTGCCGCACCGGCTTCATTTACCGGCGAACAGGTTATCGAACTGCAAGGCCACGGCGGCAGCGTGGTGCTGGATATGCTGTTGCGGCGGGTGCTGGAACTGGGCGCGCGTTTGGCTAACCCCGGCGAATTTAGTCAAAGAGCTTTTCTAAACAACAAAATTGATCTGGCGCAAGCCGAAGCGATAGCCGACCTGATCAGCAGCGGCACCGAACAAGCCGTGCGCTCTGCGCAACAATCCATGCAGGGCGTGTTTTCCGAACAGATCAACGAACTGATAGACGAGTTGATCGAGCTGCGGGTGTTTATCGAAGCGGCCATCGATTTTGTCGACGAAGAAATCGACTTTCTCGGCGACGGTGTGGTGGCGGGGCGCATAGCACGCTTGCAAGTCAAGCTCGCCGACATCGGCAAAACCGCCCAGCAAGGCCGACTGTTACACGACGGCATGACCGTGGTATTGGCGGGCAAGCCCAATGCCGGGAAATCCAGTTTGCTAAACGCCTTAGCCGGTCACGACGCAGCGATTGTCACCGACATCGCCGGCACCACCCGCGATGTGCTGCGCGAACGCATTCAACTGGATGGCATGCCCTTGCATATCATTGACACTGCCGGCTTGCACGACAGCGATAACCCGGTCGAGCAGGAAGGTATCCGCCGTGCCCGCCAGGAAATCGCCAAGGCCGACCGGATTTTATTGTTGATAGACAGCACCGACCCGGACAGCGCCAGCTTGGATGCCAGCCTGCCGGCCAACATTGCGGTCACCAAAGTTTTCAATAAAATCGATCTGATCGGCGGTCAACCCAGGGTCATGGAAACTCAGCAAAGCACCGAAATCCATTTGTCCATCAAACATAAACTTGGTCTGGATTTACTGCGCCAACACCTGAAACAAAGCATGGGTTTTACGGAAAGTGCGGATAACGTATTTGTCGCCAGAACCCGCCACATCCAGGCCTTACAACTTGCCGCGCAAGCCTTGGACCGCGCCGCCGAGCAATTGCTGCATCAAGCCCACGAACTGGTCGCGGAAGAATTGCGCCAGGCGCAAACCAGCTTATCCGCCATCACCGGCGAATTTACCTCCGACGACCTATTGGGGGAGATTTTTTCCAGCTTTTGCATTGGTAAGTAAGCGACTGACGCGGACTTATCAATCGATTTGCTCCAATACCACCGGCTTGGCGCTAAAGACTTCGGCAACCAATTCCAATTGCGCGGCAAACAGCGGCAGGGTCGGAATTTTCCAGGCTTTGCCGGTGAATTTGGTCAGGATGTTGTTCAGCCAAGGCCGGTCGGAGCTGGCGTGGTGAATGATGAAACGGTAGGACTCGCCGTCGTTGAATACCGCAAAATCTTCCAGGGTCACTTCTATGGTGTGTTCCTCGCCGTATAGCCGGGTTTGCACATACACTTTGCGGGCATCGAGATCGAAGTTGAACTGCGTCAACTCGGCGATGCCTTTCATGATGATGTTCGCCCCCCAAATGATCAGCGCGTTGGGGGTTAATTTGATGACGAAACGGATCAAGCTGGATTTAAAACTCATGGCGGGCCTTTAGTGGTTGGCTGGGTAAAACCATGATTCTAAACATTGTCGGCGGGATTGTTGCGTAAATATTTCAACGATTGTCGCACGGCTGCCAAACCTCAAGCGAATCAGGCGCTGGCGGCCGACTCGCTCAAATGCGCGTACGCCGGAAAGGTTTGCAGCCGGCTGTCGTCCAGCGGTTCGCCGATGGTAAAGTGATACAGGCTTTGCCAGTCGTTATCTTTTAAACCCAACACACCGTGTACCGCATCGTCAAAAAAACAGCCGATGCCGGTGCCGCGCACGCCAGCGGCTTCCGCTTCCAGGTATAAAATCTGCCCCAGTAGGCCGCTTTCCCAGAACAGCCGCCGATAGCGCCAAGCTTCGGTGTCCACATTGTCGGCAAAGCGCGCCAACATCCCTAAGCTGAACGCGCTGTCGCTGGCGATGGGTTGGTGGCAGGACAGGGTTTTTGCGGCTTGCCTGACGCTGCCGGCCGTCAGCCGATAAAATTCGAACGGTGCCTCGACGGTCTGCCATTCGTAATCGGCGGAACAAAGTGGTTTTAATTCCGCCGCCGCATCCGCCGTGCGCGGCAGCACGTATAAGCCCGGTTCCAGGCCGGCTACCCGATGCACGAATAGCACGATATTGACTTGCGCCGGCCAATTCCAGGCAGTAAACGGCGGTTTGGCGTTGGGCAGCAGCGCGGCCAGTATTCTGTGAAAATCGGCCAAGGGCAGCTCCGGGGATTTGCCGTTAAAGTGCTGCGCGCTGCGGCGTTGGCGAATCAACGCGCTGGCAGTTAGATTGTGGCTGGGTGCCGGTAAATCCAGGTTCGGCAGGGTTAAGCGTTCGGCAACTGTCGTCGGCTTGACGGCTTGGGCGGAGACTTCATCTATGATTGGCCAACGGTAAAAATGCCTGCCGCTCAAGCGCTCGGCCTTCCCGAACCATTCGGCGCTTTGGCTAAGTGTTGCTAAATGTGCGGTGGAAAACTTGCCGCCCGCCGTTTGGCTGGCATGCAGCCGGCAGAATAAATCCGGCGTTTCGTGTTCGGTCGCGACAAAATCCTCGCTGCGATCCAGCCCCAGCCAGGCGGCGATGTCGGCATCGGCAGTCTCGCTCAGCAATTCTATCGACCAACCCAAGCAGGCAGCGGCATAACTCAGCGCGGCCAGTGCATGACCGATGTCGTGTTGGCAGTAGCGAAAGGCCCGTTCGCCGTATTTCCAGGCTTCCCGCCAATGAATTGAGGAAAGGCCAATATAGACTTCTTTACCCGCCGTTTCCGCAGTAAACCGGCTGCGCCGCTCCAGATGATGATCGTGACTGACGTAGTGATAGACGCCAGCTTGTAATAACTCCTCATCGGTACAAAGCACATAAGCTTCGGTGGGATGCAAATTGCCGCTGGACGGATTGCAGCGCAAAGCCCAGCGGTCCGGACCAAACTGCTTCCAGGCCGACAAGCCGAACGATAATTCCAATAACAGGCCCAGATTGGTCCGGTTTAACGGCTGCGGCGCTATCCGGTCCGGTTTATCCAAGTCCGCGAACAAACAACTTAGTTCGGCACCAGGTGGCGGCAGTTTTACCGCTTCACAACCGCTAAAACGCCGAAACGGATTGGGCTGATCGTCCCAATCCAAAGACTCCGGGCCTTTGGCGTAGGCATTCAATTGGTGTTTGGTTCGGTTGTGGTAGCTAATGACAGCGTCTGCAAGGTTGTTCATTGGGTTCTCTCTATACATTCAATGCTGTGTGGATGGAGCGGAGTATTTTCTGAAAATTAGCAATGTTCAGCATGTTTCGTGCCTGATCTCCCGCGATTAAATAGGCTGCCTTCCGGTGGTTTAAAGTCTCAGGCTCGCAACAGAAATATTCGCGTTCTTCAAGGTAAGCAAGTGTTGGTGGATTTCCACTATATACCCGTCTGACGCTCGGCTAATTAACATAGTTTCGATAGTAAGGGGTGGCTGTTGTTGCTGAAAAATTTTATAAAGCACTGTTTTTTATAGGTATTTTTTTGGTGGTCTTGTTTTTGCTTTCGTTGGGTTCGATAGTTTTGCAAGCATCCAGCTTGCGCTTTGGTCCGAATGGGGTGCTGGGTAGACAGCACTAATTTATTCAGCGTAGTTAAAAGGTTCGGGAGCGTCGCAATGTCCACAAGTTATCCTTTTGTGTCGGAACAAAAATTGTCCGACAAATTAGTTTCGGGGTCCTTTTTAGGCAATTTCAAAACCGCTTTCAAGAAAATCACTCTGCGCAAGTGTCTGTTGAAATTGCATCTGTATATTTCCTTGTGGTTGGGTACGCTATTGGTGATTGCCGGGGTTACCGGCAGCCTCTTGGTTTACGAGCATACTCTGGATAAGTGGCTGAATCCGGAGATGATGAGAGTAGCAGTTGGCGAACGCTGGTTACCCATTGCGGATTTAGTGGCAATCGCGAACCGCGTCTCGCCCATTCCAGAGCCACCCTCCCATCTACAGATGCCGGAGGACCCGAGCGAAGCGCTCATCGTGCGTTATCAAGCGGCGGCGATGCCGGGCCACAAGGGCCACAATCATCACTTTCACGAAGTTATGGTGAATCAGTACACCGGTCAGGTGCTTGGCGACCGGGATAGAAACGACGCCTTGATGACATTTATTTTGCGCCTGCATTTCAGCCTTTTGGCGGGTGATTTCGGTAAGCTGGTCATGGGAATTACCTCCTTGTTGACCTTGGTATTGACGGTTACCGGCATTTATTTGTGGTGGCCGAAACTCGGCAAAATCAAGCAGGCTTTTCTGATTAAACGTAACGCCAGCGCCACGCGCTTTAATTTCGATCTACATAAAACCACCGGCATCTATACGGCTATCGTTATGTTGGCAGTGGCCTTCTCCGGGGTATATTTCAATCTTCCCCAGTTCTTTAAACCGGCGGTTAACTTTTTCTCACCTCTCGAAGACATGCCGCGCGGCATCAAATCAACAGCAAATGGCGGCACGGTAATTCAACCGGAGATAGTCAAGGCTAATATTCAAGCTGCTTATCCAGGGATTCAGATTCAACGGATTTTCCTGCCGGTCGGTGAGAACGGCAGCTACATGGTCTCTGCTCGCCAGTCCGACGAACTGCGCAGCAAAGGCTCTACCAGCTTTTGGGTCGATCAATACGACGGCGCGATTTTGGCGGTGCGTGACCCGAAAAAATTCAACGCCGGTAACGCTTTTATCAATTTGCAACTGCCTTTGCATAACGGCGAGATTCTCGGTACTCCAGGGCGCATCGCGGTACTAGTGGCGGGGTTTGCGCCGTTAGTGATGATGGTCACCGGCCTGATCCATTGGTTGAAAAAGCGTAAAGCTAATCGTGCGCGTCGAGCCGGTTTGAAAGCCGCCGCTATCTAGCGTTTCCCCATCAAGATGACGAACTAACAAACTCCGGCGCGTGCCTGCGCGCCGTTGAGGAGCTTTTGTGCTCAATCCCGACCCTTCCGTAAACTTTAAAGGACTTTGAGGCTATCAATGTTACCTATTCGTGCCACCACCAAAAACATTGCTGTGGTATTACCTTTGATCATGCCGTTGAATTTGGCCGCTGTGGAAAAAGCGCCTGATGAGCTGGATGAAATGGTGATTACCGCAACCAAAACCGAACGCAGTATTCGCGATGTATCGGCTACGGTGACAGTGATCGATAGGGAGCGTATCGAAAAATCCAACGCGACAACCGTCGATCAACTACTCAAGGGCGTGCCGGGTGTGTATGCCAGCCGCATGGATGCCTCGTCTCCCAATCGGATTGCCCAGACCTATACCCGAGGCCTGCCGGGCAATGGCCGCACCTTGGTATTGATCGACGATGTGCCTATGAATGTGTCCTACGACAGTCAGGTGGATTGGTCGCAACTGGGCACTATTGACGTGGATCGAGTGGAAATTGTCAGAGGCGCCGGTTCGGCCCTTTACGGCAACCATGCGATGGGCGGTGTAATAAACGTTATTTCTAAAGCGATTACGCCCGGCGTGAAAGGCAAAGTGGATAGCGAATACGGCAGCATGGAAACGATCCGTGAAGCAGGTATCGTCTCTTACGGCGGCGAGCACAGCGGCGGTTCGGTATCAACCAGTTATTTGGAAAGCGACGGCTATAACATGTGGCGTCCGGATACGAGTGTGGCTGCCATTCCCTTATCGCAACGCGATAAAACCGGCACACGTAAGACCAATGTAGGCGCCAAATTTACGCACGAATTTGATGCCTCTAATCTGCTGGATCTGAGTTTTTCCTATTTGAGCGACGTTGCAACAGGCTTATATCGAATTCCTGATTATATAGCCCAAGATAGAGAGCAATATCTGGGTTCGGCACGTTATCGCTATTTGGGGGAGCGTTCTGAAGCCACGTTAGTCTTATACAGCCGTATTGGCCGAATGGATACCGATAGTGCAAACGCTGCCAATGCAACCAGTCCGGATGTGGCCCGCCCCGGCACGATGGCCGCCAGTCTGATTTCCTATCGCGGCGATTTTGACGATATGGAAGCAGGTATTCGCGCGCAATATAGCCATTACATAGGCAGCCATCACAAATTGACGGTGGGCGGACAACATGCAGACAGTCAAATGACCATGATTAACCAGTTTCCTGCGGAACGTGGCAGAGAACAGCTTGTTGAGGGCGGTATTCAACTGAGCGGCATATTTTTGCAAGACGAAATCAATTATGGACCGTTGAACGTAAGCTTGGCCGGGCGTTGGGATCTGTGGCAGACAGACGGCCAATTCAGAGATACCAAAACCAGTTTCCCTGGGCAAGGCCAATGGGGTAATCATGCGGAGGACTCGTTCTCGCCTAAGGGTGGGTTTTCGTACAAGCTCACCGATGATTTAGTGCTGCGCGGCTCGATAGGTCAGTCGTTTAACACCCCGGATGTTTCTCAGCTCTACGGCAATAGCAGGCGGGGTGGGACGACCGTGGCTTACGGTAACCCGTATTTGACTCCCGAAAAAGCCGTTTCCGGCGATATTGGCTTGGATTACTACTTTGGCCGGCAGGGATATATCAAAACCACGATCTATAATACGACTGCGGAGGATTTTATCGCCACAGTGCAACGAAGCGGCGCGACGGTCGGCACCACCGACAAAATTAATATCGGCGCCATTCGGGCCGAGGGTGTTGAGGTCGAAGGGATGTGGAAGCTAGGCGATTTCCTGACTTTGTACGCGAGTTATACCAAGAACGATTCGATTGTCACCAAGCACGATAGGAATCCTAATTTGATCGGCAAGCAACTTACCAATGTGCCGCAAGATCAAGGTAGTTTGCGGGCTGATGTTAGCCTGCCTTACGGCTTTTCGGTTTTCGGTGCTTTTAATTACGTTGGCGACCGATACTTTACCGAGACCAATTTACCTACCGCACCGGGCGGCTCTGCCGTGTATAAAAGCTATGCAACCTACGATTTAGGGGTGGCCAAGACCTTAGTCAAGGATGTTATCGCCCGGATGACCTTCATGAATATCGGTAACGATAAGTATGAAGGTATCGGGTATATCGCGCCGGGCGCCACCATTACCGGCGGTATCAGCGCCAAGTTTTAAAATTGAACCGGCGCGAATAGGTTGTCGGGCGATTTTATAAGGGCGAAATGCGGTTAATGGGTAAGCAACTCTTTTTCCGGAACAACCAAGTCCTCGGTCCAGCACCCAATCGGCCGGCCCAGATTTAGATCCTGGTCTTCGAAGCGGACTAAAAACACGGTGAGTCCAGGATCTTCTTCAACATGTCCTTTCATCACGATCACGCCGCGGGCGCCTGCTTGCGCCAGCACTTCGCCTTCCTCGCTGTCCGGCATACTGCCATCGTCAATAATCGTATGCGCGGCATATACCACGTCGCCCAAATCCAAATCTTCTACGTTCATGCTGTGCTCCTGTGAGAGTTTTGTAGTAAAGCCGACAAAAACCTCGGGTTTGTTGTGAAACGGCGTGCCGATTAAGGTTGGCCTGCTGCTTTTGGTTGAGTAATTTCAGCGTCTTAGCTGAAATTTTCGCGTATGGCATGCAGGTTGCTTTAACTGTTTACAAGATCAATGCCAAACCGTTCAGGAGACTTAAAGATGATTACATTAACCGAAAGCGCCATCCAAGCCGTGGGTCGTTTTATCAGCAGTTCCGACAAGCCGACCGGTGGGCTGCGCATCGAAGTGACCGATGGCGGTTGTTCCGGTTTGTCTTATGGCATGAAACTGGAAGCAAAAGAAAATGCGGACGATACCGTCATCGACTGCGGCGCAGTCAAAGTATTTGTGGACCCGCTAAGCTTGCCCAGCCTGAATGGCATGTCCATCGATTTCGTCGACAGCCTGGAAGGTTCCGGCTTCAAATTTACCAATCCCAACGCGGTGAAAAGCTGTGCCTGCGGATCATCATTTACCACCGGCGAAAGCGGCGGCACACCAAAAACCTGTTCTTAAGCATTCGAGGAAATAGCTATGTGGGATTATTCAGATAAAGTAAAAGATCACTTCTTTAACCCTAAAAATGCCGGCGCGGTGGCGGATGCCAACGCGATTGGCGAAGTGGGTTCCATCAGTTGCGGCGACGCTTTGCGTTTGACCTTGAAAGTCAACGACGACACTGAAGTGATTGAAGATGCCGGTTTCCAAACCTTCGGTTGCGGTTCGGCGATTGCGTCTTCTTCAGTGCTGACCGAAATTATTAAAGGCCTGACTTTAGACGAAGCCTTAAAAGTCACTAACCAGGACATCGCCGCCGAATTGGACGGCCTGCCGCCGGAAAAAATGCACTGCTCAGTGATGGGCCGGGAAGCCTTGCAAGCGGCGGTGGCTAATTATCGTGGCGAAGAATGGAAAGACGATCACGAAGAAGGCGCGTTGGTCTGCAAATGCTTTGCTATTGATGCGGTGATGATCGAAGAAATGGTCTGGGCAAACAAACTACGCACCGTTGAAGACGTGACCAACTACACTAAAGCCGGCGGCGGTTGCGCGGCCTGCCACGAAGACATCGAAGCGATCCTGGAAAAAGTCCTGAAAGAGCGCGGCGAGACTTTCGATCCGAATGCGGCGCCGGTCGCCAAACCCGAGCCTGTGGTTGCCAAAGGCCCGCTGACCAATCTGCAACGCATCAAGAAAATTGAAGAAGTGATCATGTCCTTCCGGCCGCAATTGATGGCCGACGGCGGTGACGTCGAGTTGGTAGAAGTGGTGGATAAAACTGCTTACGTGAATATGACCGGCGCTTGCAATGGCTGCCAAATGTCCGCCATGACCATTGCCGGTATTCAGCAACGCTTGATGGAAGTGATGGGCGAATTCATTAAAGTCGTGCCGGCCTCGCAAATGCCGAAATTGGTCACGATAGAGGAGGCCAGTCATGCCTGATATTTATCTGGATAACAACGCGACCACCAAGGTGGACAGCGCGGTGGTCGATGTGATGATCCCGTATTTTACCGAGTACTTTGGTAATCCATCGTCTATCCATCGCTTCGCCGACGGCGTGGCCAAGGCCATCAAGAAAGCGCGCTCGCAGGTGCAAGAGTTGATCGGTGCCGAGCACGACTCCGAGATTATTTTCACCTCCTGCGGCACGGAGTCCGATTCCACGGCGATCTTGTCGGCGATCAAAGCTCAGCCCAATCGCAAGGAAATCATCACCACCTCGGTGGAGCATCCGGCGATTTTGGCTTTGTGCGAAAACCTGGAGAAAGAGGGCTACACCATCCACCGCATGCCGGTGGATAAATGCGGTCGTTTGAATCTGGAAGCCTACAAAAATCTGTTATCCGATGAAGTAGCAATTGTCTCGGTGATGTGGGCAAACAACGAAACCGGCACCATCTTTCCAGTGGTGGAAATGGCCGAAATGGCCAATGCGGCCGGCGTGATGTTTCATACCGACGCCGTGCAGGCGGTCGGCAAGATTCCGATGATGCTGCAAGACACCAAAATCGATATGTTGTCGATTTCCGGGCACAAATTGCACGCACCGAAAGGTATTGGGGTGTTGTACTTAAAGCGTGGCACACGCTTTCGCCCGCTTTTGCGCGGTGGACATCAAGAGCGCGGCCGCCGAGCCGGTACTGAAAACACCGCGTCGATTGTCGGCTTGGGTAAAGCCTGCGAATTGGCGATGGAGCACATGGAATACGAAAACGTGCAGGTCAAAGCGATGCGCGACCGTCTGGAGCAAGGCATCGTTGCCGCCGTGCCGCACTGCTTTATCACCGGTGATTTAAACAACCGCTTGCCCAATACCACAGACATTGCGTTCGAGTATATCGAGGGCGAAGCGATTTTGATGCTGTTGAATAAAGCCGGTATCGCGGCTTCCAGTGGTTCGGCGTGTACATCGGGTTCATTGGAGCCTTCGCACGTGATGCGGGCCATGGATATTCCGTACACCGCCGCGCACGGCACCATCCGCTTTTCGTTCTCGCGCTACAACACTATGAGTGAAGTGGACGAAGTGTTGAAGGTGATGCCCAGCATCGTCGCTACCTTGCGGAAACTGTCGCCGTATTGGGACAGCATCAACAACGAACCGGTTGCCGATCCGGAACAGGCTTTCCAACCCACTTATGCTTGATTGAGTGTATTGATTGGTCGGGTTTGCAACGGTGCCCCTGAGGCCACGGGCAATTCGGCCAGTTTGGTTTTGAGTCAACGCCGCATAAACCGGTGTTGACACCAAAAATTTTCACTGAGGATTGTTATGGCTGAAACGCTTGCTGATTTACGCGCGGTATTATCCAAGATGGAAGCCGCATTGAGTTCCATCACCGAATTCAACGCCGAAGTGCTGGAGTTTGTTGATGTTCACTATTCGAGTTTGCTGAATGATCAAAAAGTCGTCCAGGTTTTCAAGAATGTCGGCGACGCCGAGGATGAACTGCAAAGACAACTGAATTTTCTGCGCTCGCGTTTGACTGCCGGCATAGCAGAATTTAAAGCAGTTTGTGAGGCGGAAGGCTGAACGCTGTAAGCCAGCAACTTGGATTAAATCGGTAGCGAAGACCTGGTTAACCCCCAGCAAATTGAGATAGTTCTGAGCCGTTTATTGCATTGAAGGGCATCCAATGCCGGCTTAAGCCTTTATCACAGAACCAAAAAAGGCGGTTGTTCAACCGCCTTTTTTGCATTTTGGCAGAGCAGTTCGCTCAAACCTTTCTGGTTTTTCGGTTAAGGCCCAAACCAACCAACGCACTGCCGAAAAGCCATACCGCACCGGGTACAGGCACAGCGGTGACATTGAAGTTGATATTGTTAATACCGTTGTTCCAATCGGTGCCCAGGATAATTCTAATCGAATGAGCAGTAACGCCAGGGGTGAAAGTATGAGGTGCGTCGCCGGGTACTGCATAAGGTGCATAATCGACAAAAATGTTGGTAGGGTTGGTACCATCAACCACTCTCAAGTCGCTCGCATTGCGAGTGAAATTTCCCGGCCCTGGATACGCAGCAACGTCGAAGCTTTCCAAGGTGACGCCCTGATTTGGATTGATTGCCGTCAGCGTAATGCTCAAAAGCAGTCCTGATGTATGAGCAAACGCCGCTGAGTTTAAAGTGGCATAACCGGCATTCCACAATAGAGCATCGTTATAAGCTGTTGTGCCATTGAGGTTCAGGCTGGAATACGATACCGCCACGTCCGCGGTAGAACCGTAACCTGCTGGAACCGGGGCGTAATTGTCGAACGGCTGTAGCGCATCGAAGTTAATCGTCGCGGCTTGTGCGTTGAATGCGGCGGTAATCAGTATTAACGGATAAAGCTTTTTGGATAACATCGGCGACCCCTTCAAACGGCGTAAAAATACGCCTATCAATTGACAGAAACTCAAGAACTGTAGGCGCTGTTCCTGATTCCGAGATTAAAAGCAAAATACGTTCCATTTTATATGTTGTTTGTTTTTACCAATAAATTCAATAGGTTGAGTTAGCAGGTATTGAGCAGTATTAGGATAATGCCATTTAAAACGTTGAGTGATGTAAAAAATGCCGACATCGGTATTGCGCAAGCGCAGACATCAAATTCGATATACCTTAGTCTGTTAGAGGATGTTTCGCGCAACCGCAGCAGTCAGGCCAGCCTTTTTACTGCTGCCAACCCAGCCGGCAAATCCGGAAATAAACAACCAAATACCTGCCGGAATCGGTACAGCCGCCGGTGCGGCTACGTCAAAGGCGATCTCGCCAATTTCCGAAACCAGATAGGCTTCGTAATAAGAGTTGATTTGTAAGCGCACATAGCGCGCTTCGCTGTCAATCAAGTCGAACACCGTTGCCGGGTAGGGTGGTGTGGGGTCCAAATCGCTGGGCATTTCGGGGTTGGTGAAGTCGCCGGCTTTATTGGACGTGGAAAAATCGGCTTCCAACGATGTGAACAAACTGATCGACGCGACGTTGGCGCCGCTGTTAGAGGCCATATTCCATAAAGCCATTTTCTGTACCTTGTAAATGGCCCCCAAATCGAAATCCAGAATACCGGTGCACGGGCAATACGCCGGGCTGATCCAGCCGTTACCGATTTCCGGGCCGGCACCAATATGTGTTGGGTTTAAGTTCATATAATCGGCAAACGCGGTGGCGCCACTGCTAAAACCGGCGGATAGACCGGATTGGTTAAACATCGGCTTTTCGTCGGTTTTGGCCGGAAATCCCGCAATACCCGAATAGTTGCCTATGGTGTTGTTGATCACCGCCACCGGTGACAAGATGGCGCCGGCTGCTGCCGGTTGTGCCAAGGTGACAATACCCAACAGGCCAAACATGCAAGCCCAACCATTTTTACGTGAAGTCATACGTGTTCCTCCTAAGTGATGTATCCGGAAACATGCTGAACAGGCGGCGCCGGCGCTACCTGCCGGGCCTCCAAGTCAAGAATGTAAGCTAGTAAAAATAATCAGTCAAAATATTTTCGAGGCCAATTTTTTGAATATAAGAAATGTATGTCGGCTTACTTTAACTACCAGTACGGTGGGCATTGTGGAATTTGCGTACCACTGGCGCAGGCTGCGAACAGACCATTGTCGGCTTTGCGACAATTTGCCTTTGCGGTTGCGAGGTTGTCTTGTCGATAGTCTGCCAATCACACAGTAAAGCCCAAGGATTCCGCAGATTTAGCAGTTGGCAAGCGAATTGCTTAATCACTAGCAAAGGAGTAGCCAATCTGGTTGCTCAGTTTTAGACACCGGCAGTATGAGGCTTGGCGATGACTTCTGATCCCCGCACCATCATTATCGACGACACCACGCTCCGCGATGGCGAGCAGTCGGCCGGCGTGGTGTTCTCGTTGGAGGAAAAGTTGGCGATTGCCAAGCAGTTGTCCGCGCTGGGTGTGCCGGAGTTGGAGATTGGTATCCCGGCCATGGGTGTACAGGAACGCGACGAAATCAAAGCCATTGCTCAATTGAAATTGCCTAGCAATTTATTGGTATGGTCCAGGATGCGTGAAGAAGATTTGCAACACTGCCTGGGCTTGGGCGTCGGTACCGTGGATTTATCGATTTCCGCCTCCGATCAACATATCCAACATAAACTGAAACAAAGCCGGGCTTGGGTGTTGGCTACCATTGAGCGCTGTGTGAAAACCGCGGTCGATGCCGGCATGCGGGTTTGCGTGGGGGCCGAAGATGCGTCTCGCGCCGACAGCGACTTTCTGGCGCAAATGGCCGAGGCTGCGCAAAGCGCCGGCGCGATAAGAGTTCGCTTTGCCGATACGGTCGGCATCATGGAACCGTTCGGCGTATTTGAAGCAATTCGCAAGCTGCGCGCCGTCACCGACATGGACATCGAAATGCACGCCCACGACGATCTGGGCTTGGCCACCGCCAATACTCTGGCCGCCGCATATGCCGGCGCTACCCACGTCAATACCACCGTCAACGGTTTGGGCGAACGGGCCGGCAATGCCGCGTTGGAAGAAGTGGTGGTGGGTTTGAAACAGCTGTACGGTTTTGAAACCGGTGTGGATTTGCGCAATTTTCCTGCTCTGTCCCATCAGGTGGCGACTGCGTCCGGCGACACGATAGGCAGCCGTAAAAGTTTGATCGGCCGCGACGTGTTCAGTCACGAAGCCGGCATCCACGTCGACGGCTTGCTGAAAGATCCCAACAATTATCAAGGCGTCGACCCTGCCTTGGTCGGCCGCAGTCACCAATTGGTGCTGGGCAAGCATTCCGGCAGTCAAGGCGTGATGCACGCCTACAAACAACTGGGCATCCAGATTAACCGCTGGCAGGCCGGCCGCCTGCTGCCGCTGATTCGCGAGTTTGTCAGTTTGCATAAACGCGCACCGCAATCGACCGATTTGAATCAATTTTTACACAGCCTATAGCGAGGTGTCAGATGAGTAGCAATCGTCAAAAACCAGCCGTGCCCAGCACCGCCAAAGTCGACGTACCACAGCAAACTGCGGCGCAGCACGAACTGCCTGATGACCGTTACCCCGGTTCGTTCTTCCGGGTGCCTGGCGTGCCGATGCCCGGCAAAACCACCTGGAGCTTGGCAAAATGATGTTTTTGTCGCCGTCGCGTCCCAGCGTTGCATCAGGACTCTGGCAAGACTGGCGCGACGATGTGGCTTGCGTGTTTGCCCGGGATCCGGCAGCACGCGGCTTACCGGAAGTATTGTTGGCTTACCCCGGTGTGCATGCGGTGTTGCTGCACCGGGTAACGAATCGCTTGTGGCATGCGGACTGGAAATTGACGGCGCGTTTACTGGCGGCTTTCGCCCGCTGGCTGACCAACGTCGATATTCACCCCGGTGCCACCATTGGCAAACGCTTTTTTATCGATCACGGTGCCGGCGTAGTGATCGGCGAAACCGCTGAGATCGGCAACGACGTGACCATGTATCACGGCGTGACGCTGGGCGGCACTACCTGGAACAAGGAAAAACGCCATCCGACGCTAGGCAATAACGTGTTGATCGGTGCGGGTGCCAAGATCCTCGGCGCGATCAATCTGGGCGATAACGTGCGCGTCGGTGCCAACTCGGTGGTGATCAAAGACGTGCCACCTTGCTGCACCGTCATCGGTATTCCCGGTCGAATTATCCAGCAGAAAGGTATAAAAATTCAGGACCCGCGCGGTATCGACCTCGATCACCATTTAGTGCCGGATCCGGTGGGCAAAGCGCTGAGTTGCTTGGTGGACCGTTTGGACGAATTGGAAAACAATCAAAAACGCTTTGTGGTCGCGGAAGAAACCTGCGGCAGCTGCGAAGCGGAAGGTGTCTGCCACGGCGAAGACGTGGTGGTACTGAAGCAAGCAGCAGGTGGCAAGTGATGGAAATGGATCTGTTGCAATTCGACGCCAAGGACTTGTACTACGAGAAAGCCGACAGCCAGGAAGTTGAGGACTTGATCCAATACGCTTCCGAACTGTACGCCACCGGTGAAGCGGAGCTGCCGTTATTACAGGCGTATTTGCGGGCACCGGAATCCTTGAATGTGCTGGTGTCTTTGAATCGGTTTTATTACTACCAGCATCGTTTACCGGAGGCCTTATTGATCTCCGAGCGGGCCTTGAACTTGATCCGGCCCGGCATCGATTTTCCGGAAGATTGGCGGCAGCTGGAAAGAACGCATATCAGCGAGGCGCCAAAGGACTTGCTGACTCGGATCAGGCTATATCTGTTTACGTTGAAATCTATCGGCTTCTTGAATATGCGCTTGGAAAATCTGGAACTGAGCAAGGCGATTTTCGAAAAGTTGGTGTCCTTGGATGACAAAGACAGGATAGGCGCGCAGGGGCTTTTGGAGCTGGTTGTGCGTCGGCAAGAGGCGGCGGAAGGGATTTTTCGCATGCCGCAAGCTTTCGGGTAGGCATCGCCCAACAATTGGATGCCCACGATAAGTGATGTTTGTTGTTCCGCGCTATTAACCTAAAGGTGATCGCCATGATGAAAAAACAAAAATCCGATCCATTTTTGGCCCAAACAGCTGTGATGCTGGTGGTTTTATTAGTGGTGTACGCATTGGGAGAACAACCTGCCAATCTCGATCACCTGATGATGAGGTAATGACGATGAGTTTAGAAGAAGATATGGAAGAGCTGGAAGCTGCGGAAGACTTTCTGCGCTATTTCGAGCTGGAATACGATACCACCGTCGTCCACGTCAATCGGCTGCATATTCTGCAGCGCTTCCACAATTATCTGAGCCAAGCTGGCGATAACATGCCGGAAGACGAAGATGCGCAACGGGAAGTCTACAAAAAGCTGTTGCAGCGTGCTTACAGTGATTTTGTGGACTCCGACGCACAGACCGAAAAAGTATTTAAGGTCTTTAAGATGATGGAACCGCAAACCGTGTTTGTTTCCCTAGCGGATATTAAAACATGATAGACGAACGTTACGACGAAGAGCGCTTTGAATTCGGCGAACGGGTCAGGCTGACGCGCAACGTTCGCAACGATGGCACCTATCCGGGTATGGATGTCGGCGACTTTTTGCTGCGCCGGGGCAGTGTCGGCAATGTCATCGAAGTCGGCACCTTTCTGCAAGACCAAGTGATTTACACCGTGCATTTTTTGGATGCGGGACGCATGGTAGGCTGCCGCGCCGAAGAATTGATCCCGGCTGATGCACCCTGGAATCCAAGCCGCTTCGAGTTTCGCGATCAGGTGGTGTGTACGATAGACATCCCCACCCAGGACGGTAATTACCCGGCCGGCACCCAAGGCGAAATCCTGAAAGTGTTGCGCGACAGCGATCCTTTGCTCTACCACGTGCGTTTTCCGGGTAAAACCATGCAGGTGCCGGAAAGTGTATTGGAGCCGGCGGATCCGGCCACGTTTAAAGAACCGGAGGCATAATGATGAGCCAGACGTCGATAGAGCCTTACACCCTGTTGCGTGCCGCCTTGAGCCTGTTCCAGAAAGCGCCGGCCGAATTGGAGCAACTGCAACTGCGCCAGGTGGAAGTGCAAGCCAAAAACGAATACGAAATCGAAGGCCGAGTCCTGAACTCCGCCGAAGCGACCGGCGTGGTGATTTCCGATACAGAGCTGGACCGCGCTTACAAGGAAGTGCGCGGCCGCTTTGAAGATGAAGACGCCTTTTTAGCGGCATTGAACGCCAACAGCCTGGATGTCGATATGCTGAAAGCGGCTTTGTATCGGCAGTGCAAAGTCGATGCGGTGATGGATAGAGTGGCCGCCCGCGCACCCAAGGTTAACGAGGTGGAAATCGGCATTTTCTACCACTCGCACCCGGAAAAATTCCATAAACCCGAGACGCGCCAGGCCAGACATATCTTGATCAGTATCAATCCGGATTACCCAGACAATACCCGCGAGGCGGCGTGGCGGCGGATTAACGAGATTCTCGGCACCTTGAAACGTAAGCCGCATAAATTTGCCGATTTGGCGCTGAAGTATTCGGAATGCCCGACGGCAGTGCAGGGCGGCGAAGTGGGGACAGTGGCCAAAGGCACCTTGTTTCCGGAGCTGGATGCGGTATTGTTTAATTTGAAAGAAGACGCCATTAGCGATGTGGTGGAAACCGAGATGGGTTTTCATGTGATTCAATGCCTGAAAATCATCCCGGCCGAAACCATGTCGCTGAAAAAAGCGACACCGAAGATTCAGCAGATCATGCAGGATCGTTACCGCAGAAATTGCCAGCGCACGTGGCTGGCCAGTCTGCCCGCAGTCAACAGGAGTGCCTAACATGTTAAAAGAACCCAAACATTGTTCGTTTTGCGGTATCGAAGCGTCGGCGGCCGTGCCGATGATTGCCGGCACGGAAGGCTACATCTGTGAAGCCTGCGTGATGTTGGCCAGCCAGGTGGTATCCAGCTGGGGCAAGAAGAAAGAATTAGCCGATATGCAAGGCCCTTTGCCAAAGCCCGCCGAGATGAAAGCCATGCTGGATCAGTATGTGATCGGCCAGGATTTAGCTAAGGAAATTCTGTCGGTCGCGGTATACAACCACTACAAGCGCTTGAAAAACGTCAGCCGTAAAGTCGGCGGTTTGGGCGAGTCCGACGACAGCGTGGAAATCGGTAAATCCAATATTCTGATGATAGGCCCTTCCGGTACCGGCAAAACCTTGCTGGCTAGCACGCTGGCGAAAATCGTCGGTGTGCCGTTTGCGGTTGCTGACGCCACCACGCTGACCCAGGCCGGTTATGTCGGCGACGACGTGGAAAATATCCTGGTGCGCTTGCTGGATGTGGCCGACGGCCAAATAAGCAAAGCCGAATGGGGTATGGTGTATATCGACGAAGTGGACAAAATTGCCCGCAGCCCGGAACAGGCGTTCGGTACCCGCGATGTGTCCGGCGAAGGCGTGCAGCAAGCCTTGTTGCGGCTGGTCGAGGGCTCGCATGTCAAGGTTCCTTCCAAGGGCCGGCGCAAGGATCACAGCGGTAATGATTCGGTCATGGTGGATACCAGCAATATTCTGTTCATAGCCGGCGGCGCGTTTCCGGGCCTGGAAAAACACGTGGAAAAACGCTTGCTGCCGCCGAAAACCGCTATCGGTTTTCATGCCGAAGTCAGCAACCCGGACGACAAACCGACGCTGGAAGCGATGCTGAATGCCACACAGCCGGACGATTTGAAACGCTTCGGCTTGATCCCGGAATTTATCGGCCGCTTCCCCGTGTTGGCGCCGTTAGAGCCCTTGGATGTGGATGCCTTGATCCAAGTCTTGACCGAACCGAAGAACGCTTTGGTTAAACAATACCAACATCTGTTTGCCTTCGATGATGTGGAGCTGGAATTCACCCAGGATGCCTTGGTGGAAATCGCCGAAAAAGCCATCGCCCGCAACACCGGCGCCCGCGGTTTGCGCGGCATCATGGAGCACGTACTGCGCCGCACCATGTTCGATTTACCCTCCAGACCGGACGTCGAGCGCTGCATCGTCAATGCCGAGGTGATACGCGGCGAAGCCGAAATTGAAGTCGTGCCGCGCGACAAACCCACTGACGGTGACGATTTGAAGCGGTTATCGGGCGGAGAGTGAGTTTGGCGGCCGGGCTGCACAAGCTGAAGCCCGGTCGTTGCATTGAAAAGTTTTAGTTAATCGAGAAACCTACTATGAGCGTTAAAGAAAAAATCTTGCAACAACTTGCCGAAAATCCGGTGATTATTTATATGAAAGGCGTGCCTAGCGCTCCGGAATGCGGGTTTTCCGCGAAGACTGTCGGCATCTTGAACGAAACCAAGATCCCTTACGCTTATGTCAACGTCTTGCAATCGCCGTTCATCCGCGAAAAGCTGCCGTCCATTTCCAAATGGCCCACTTTCCCGCAAGTGTTCATCAAAGGTGAACTGATCGGTGGCGCCGACATTGTCGAGGCCATGTACAAAGAGGGGACTTTGTTGCCGCTGTTGCAAGCGACCGTTCAGCCCGCCGAGAGTGCGGACGCCAGTCAAACCATTACCCATTCCGAAGTGGAAGCCTTGATTCTGGCGGCCTATCCGGGGGCGACCATCGGCATCGAAGGCGCCGGTTGCGATTTGAACATCACCGTGGTCAGCGAATTGTTCGCCGATCAACCCATGATCAAACAACATCAGGGCGTCATGGCTACATTGAGTGCGCCGCTGGCTTCCGGCCGTTTGCATGCCGTCACGCTAAAGACACATACGCCTGAAGCTTGGGCCGCTCAGCAACCGGCGGCAAATCCGGGCTTACTGCAAATTCAAATCTGATCTAGTTAACAAGGAGACAACACTATGGCAAAAGTAGGCATTTTTTTCGGTACCGATACCGGCAACACACGCAAAGTAGCCAAGACCATTGCGACGAAATTGGGCGATGCGGCCGACAAGCCGGTCAATATCAATAAAGCCTCCGTGGACGATTTGTTGGCCTACGACGTCTTGATCGTCGGTTCGCCAACTTACGGCGAAGGTGAACTGCCAGGCATGAGCGCCGGACACGATAACGAGAGCTGGGAAGAATTTCTGCCCACGTTGGCGGGCGCCGATTTCTCCGGCAAAACCGTGGCGATCTACGGTTTGGGCGACCAGGAAGGTTATCCCGGCAATTTCGTCGATGCCTTAGGCTTTTTATATGACGCCTTTGCCGACGCCGGTGCCACCATCGTCGGCATGACCAGCAGCGAAGGTTACACTTTTAAAAAATCCAAAGCCTTGCTGGGCGACCAATTTGTCGGTTTGGCCTTGGACGAAGACAACCAGAAAGAACTGAGCGAAGGCCGGCTCAGCGCTTGGTTGGATTCTATTTCCTCCGCCTGGGCTTGATAGGCTAGCTATGATCGAAGAAGCGGCCGTCGTTACCCGCGTTAGCGATGGCCGTACTTGGATTAAAAGTCTGCAAAGCAATGCCTGCAGCGGCTGTTTGCAACAACAATCCTGCGGCACGGCGACACTGGCAAAAGTGCTCCCCAAGCGCGAATTTCCAGTCGATTGCGACATAAACCTGCAAGCCGGCGACCACGTGATGGTGGCGATAGACGATGGTCAACTGCTGCTCACGTCGCTGTTACTCTATCTGGTGCCGTTGATTTTTATGCTGATCGGGGTGGGCTTGGCCGAAGCCTGGCTACCCGCTCCGTATAACACGGGTTACTTGCCCGAAGTGGCGTTAAGCACATTGCTGACCGGCTTTTGGTTGATAAACCGCTGTCAAAATCTGCTACTGCTCCATCTTTGTTTTAAGCCGCAAATTGTCAAGAAACTCGGCAGCGATTGAGTTTTCGCTGGTTGACGCACTGGTTGTGTAAAGTCAGTCCGCTTCCGTTTGCTTGCGCTACGCCGGCAGACAAAGCTGCCATGTCGGTTTCAGGCGTGTAAACATTTCCATTCCTTTGAGCTCGTGTTGCAAGATTTGCCAACGGGCCAGATCAAACGAGTCCCGATACAAACACGCCACCCAATCCGCCAGCAACACGGCGGCATAGGTTTCTCCATTGTTGCTGTCGCAGGCGGTAAGGCCGGCGCTGTGGTGGTAGCCTGTGATAACGCTAGCCGCGTCGTAGCCCCAGCGATGCAACGCCAGCGCCGCTAGGCCGGCATGAAAGGTCGTTTCCTCGGGCAGATGCGATTCCGCCGCCGAGGCCACCGCATTGAGTGTCGCCGGCAGCTCGGAAAAATGCATGTCGGCAAACAAGGTTTGCACGTGCGCGGCAAGCTCTGGAGTATTTGCCGCATGCCAGAAATTGAAAACCAGGCTTTGCCGTGGCTGAATAGCCTCCGTAACGCCATGGTATGAATCGGCATGCAGCAAAAAGCCAAAGGCTTTGTTGTATTCCGGATTGACACGAAAAACCGCGTCACTCTCCGGTGATGCGAATAACTCCAGCACCCCGCCATGCTCGGGTTGCCATTGCTTATTCAGTTGCACAACCAGCCGGGCAATCTCATAACCCACCAGCGGCCGGTCGCTGTGTCTGCCAATCACTTGTCCAGGCAGCATGCGTTGCGCCGTGACTAACAGACGATTCGTCAGCGGCAATCCGGTAATCTCGCGCATTCTAATGAGTACTTCGGTTTGAAATGCCGCTGGAATGTGCTCGGTAACGTCTCTAAGCGAGCACCGGTAAAACGCCCCATCCCGATGCTGCCACTCGGCATCCAGCAAAAATAAACGCTCAAGCGCCGCGCACTGCTCCCTAGAAAATGCGGAATTGTCGTAAAAAAACGGGAACGGGCTATCGTGGTGGATGGGCTGTGAGAGCAACAGCTAAGCTCCTATTAGAATCAAATTGAGAGGTAGCAATACAACTACAACTGATCATTCCCGCGATTACGCTTCGCTAATCGCGGCTACAAGGGGTGGCTGAGTCGCTAGCTACACTGTGATCTTTTTACATTATTGCTTCGGATAAACCTGTACCCACTCGATGCGCGGGCCGTTCATTTCCTTGACGACGATTTCAAAGTCGTTAAAGGCGATGCGCTCGCCGGCTTCGGGGATGTCGCGCAATTGCGCCAGAATCATGCCGCCCACCGAATCGACATCATCCAGATCCAGTTCTTCGTTTTCCACGTCGATGCCCAGAATCCGTTCCAGGGAGAAAATCGGCAAGCTGCCTTTGCCCAGCAAACTGCCGTCGTCCTGACGGGTCCAGTCGCTTTCGGTTTTCCGAAATTCGTCGCGGATTTCGCCGACCATGGCCGACAGCAAATTGTCCAAGGTGATGAAGCCGTGCGGCTTGTGGCCTTTCTGACCGATGACGGCAAAGTGCGGCGAACCTTGGGTAAAGCGGCGGAATAATTCCAGAGCGGGCATATGCGCGGAGATATGTTGAATCGGCCGTAAATAGGGTTCCAAATCGTCGATTTGCTGGCCGTTTTGTTGCGCCAGGAATAAGTCTTTTAAGTGGATGACGCCCAATACGTCAATGCCGTTGCCATCGAAATACGGGTAGCGGCTGAAGCAGCTTTTATAGACCGTATCCAGCATTTGTTGTTGAGATTGCCCTTGGTACAGCGCGGTGATTTCGTGGATAGGCCGCATTAAATCGGATACTTCCAACTTGCCGAAATCCAGGGCCTTGGCCAGTACATTGCATTCGTCGCTGGTCAGGTTTTCACCGGCCCGGCTGGAGCGCAAAATCAGTTTCAATTCCTCGTTGGAATAGTGGCTGTCTTGATTGTGGCTGTTGCTCAAGCCGGCTATGCGCAACACCAGATTGGCGCTGCCGTTCAACAACCAAATCGCCGGATACATCAACCAATACATCGCATACAGCGGGCCGGCGCTCCATAAACCTATGCCTTCCGGATTGCGGATCGCCAGCGATTTGGGCGCTTGTTCGCCTACCACGATATGCAGAAAGGAGATGGTGCAAAACGCAAAGCCAAACGAGATGTTGTGGATAATTTCCGGAGAGGTGATTTCGGCTTTGGCAAACAGCGGAACTAACAGGTCGGCAAAAGCCGGTTCGCCGATCCAGCCCAAACCCAGGGAGGCGAGGGTAATGCCGAGCTGGCAAGCGGATAAGTAGGCATCGAGTTGCCTGTGTACTTTGGCGAGTATTCTGCCTCGCCAACCTTCGGTTTGTTCAATGGCTTTAATCCGGGTTTGTCGCAATTTAACCAAACTGAACTCGACTGCGACAAAGAAGCCGTTGAGACATACCAGCAGCAAGGCGCAGGCGACCAGGACAAGATTACTCATAGATAAAGCATTGATTACAGCGGAAACAGCATTATACCGGTAATCAGGGTCTTTGCTTGTTACGTGATGCTGCTCAGCTCAGATCGCGCTTAATCGGGCGGACCGGGTAGGCGTTCGACATTGGCGGCCATATGGCTCGGATACAGCGCCGGGCCGAATTGGGTAAAAATGGCCACATCCGCCGCATCGTGGCCGTAAGCGACGATGACCCGGCCGCCGCAAGGCTCGGCTTGGGTGGGATCGAAGGTGTACCAGCGCCCATCCACATAAGCCTCGAACCAGGCGTGAAAATCCATGGGCTGCAAACCGTATAAATAACCGACCACCATTCGCGCCGGAATGCATAAAGCCCGGCACAGGGCGATGCCCAAATGCGCCAGTTCGCGGCAGACGCCTTCGCCGGCCAGATTGGTTTCAACCGCCGAGAGCTGGAAATGCGGTGAATCCGGATTGAAGCGGATATTCTCGCGCAGCCAGCGGTGCACGGTGGCGACTTGGTCATAGCCCGGGATGGCGTCGGCGACGATGTCCTGGGCCAGTTCGATAAACCGGTCGGATTCGCAATAGCGGGTGGGTGTCAAATAGGTCAGCACACTATCCGGCAAATGTTGCACTTCCGTAAACGGTGCGCCGGGGCAGACGTCGATGTGCTCATGGGTGTGAATATCGGCGCTGGTGCGCACGGCAAACTCGCCGGGTGGGGCAATCAGGCGCTGGCAAAGATTACCGTAGTAGTCGGTAAACTCGAAGACCGGCACCGTCGGTGTCAAGGTATACGACTCCCGCGCCACCCATTGATTTGCGCCGCTACGCGGCCGCAGCATCAAAATAAAAGGGGTGTCGATGCTGACATCGAAGGTTATTTCGCAACTCGTGCGCAGCCACATATGAGGGTCCTGGTGTTGATTATCGAAAAATCAGCGTTGATGGCAAGCGCAGCCCGTTAGATGCCGATACCAGCCGCTTAAGCCACTTGGTCTTGCAGGTTAAATCTTGGCTTTGCCTGAGCGGAGAGGCCAGAACGGGATCGACAGCACCAGTATACACAGCAACCACGCGACGAGCTGCTGATTGTAAAACGTATACCCCAGCGCGACCGGCAAACCTTCACTAAAGCCGGGATGCGCTTGGATGAAATCGTAGGCCGCCATAAACTCGTGGGTCTCGCCGATCACTACCGCCAAGGTGCCGGCGCTTAAAAAATAGGCCAGCAAGCGGTCGCGTGGCGTTTGCGAATCCCCGCCGGATAGGCTGTCAAAGCGCAGCATCTGCCGGTAAAAGCGCCGCTGGGCCAGGCATAGGCACACGATCAAACCGCAGACGCCGAGGGCCGGAATCGCGAATTGTTCGACGGGAAAGCTTAGATACCGACCGTTGAACGCCAGGCTGTAAGTTTTGTACAGCGCTAAAATCCCGAAAAATAGATAGGTATTTCTCAAACGATGGGCCAGGGTCGGCGCTACGGATTGCTCGGCTAAAATCGCATAACTGCGTTGCAGCAGCAAAGCGCTCAACACGCCGTTGGCGGCGATAATCAAGAGGGTGTAAGCCTGTTGCCAGAGGCTATAGCTGGTAAACCACGCAAAACTTGCCAGCGTGACCAGACAAACGCTAAATACTTGGGTCAGCGTCAAAAACACAATCTGGCGCGGCCAAGGCAAATGGGCCAATTTTTTAAAGTAGGCCGCAACCATTACCAGCCACAAACCCGTCGCCCAGGCAAAATGCCCTAGCCAGTCCGGATTTTCGTAAACCGGGCCGGTCAGCGGAAACACTGGTTCGCGGTCGATAGTCAGCAAGCCCCAGTTGGCGCCGACCACGCCTTCGTTATGGCTTTTCCAGGGCTGGTTGAAGGCTTCGACGATGTTGTAATCCAAACCGTGCCGGTTTACTACGTCAATCAGGCTGCGGATGAAGCGGGTTTCGTTGACCACGCTGGGCACCGCTCGGCCGCGCTGGCGGCCGGCGGCCGGCCAGCCGGATTCGCCGATTAGAATCGGCTTGTTCAGGCCCATGCTGTGGGCTTTGGCTTCGATTTGTTGGACGATCTTCTCCACATGTCCGGCCGCCTCCTCAATCGCCACCGGCTCGTCTTCCCAATAGGGCAGAATGTGTACGGTAATAAAGTCGACTTCCTGCATCAGTTGCGGATATTTCAAGTATATAGACCAGACATCGGCATACGACACCGGCTGTTTCACCGCCTGTTTAACCTGGCGGATATAGCCGATCAGCGTGTCTACATCCATGTCTTTACGCAGCAGCACTTCGTTACCGACCAGCACTCGTTTGATCACATCCGGATGGGCGTTCACCGCTTCGATCAGCGCGGCGATTTCCTTTTTATTGCTGGCATGCCCATCGCCTAGCCAGCCGCCTTGAATCATTTCCACCCCGTGTTTGCGCGCAAATTCGGGCGTCGGCTGCATGCCGCCGAGGATGGAGTAAGTGCGGATGGTATGGGTTTTATCGGCAATCAAACCCAGGTCGGCGTCGATATGTTCGGGCAATGGAAACTTTTCTTCGATCGGACTGAATCCATCGCGATAAGGGGCGAACGACAAACTGCGCAATTTACCCGAAGGCACATCGACACCGGCGTCCTGGGGGCGATTCAGGCTCCAGGCGATAGCGCCGTGAACGGCAAGGATGAAAATGAGGCAGAAAAACAGATGGGTGGTGCGCATGACTGGGGGATGGTTAAGCTGAGTGAATAAATATGTGGGATTGCCGGGATTATACAGTCTTGGCGCGCGCTAAAAATCAAAGTCGCTGAGTCTGGCGGCGATTCTCGATAAAACTATGTTATCTGCCGGTTATGCCGCAGGTTATTTGCCGCATTCGCGGGCGGCCTGCCACTATGGAGCAAAGCAGGGCAGGACGCCGGGCGAGGCTTGCCGGCAATATTCGCCTTTGGTTCGATAATTGCAAACGCTCTGACGCAGCTATGCGGTAAGGCTTTGGCGGGGTGCCGGCCGGCTGCTGTTTTTGATTGAAGCTTTGGATATTTCCGATACGCATGAGTGCACAGCCAATGACCGATATTTCCGCGTTCTGGACCGAGTCCTTGGCCGATGAGTTATTGCGCTTTTTAACCGGGCGCTTGAAATGCCCGGACATTGCCGCCGAATTAACCCATGACACCTACTTGGGACTGCGGCAAATAGCCGAGAAAACGCCGCCAAATAATGCGCGGGCCATGGCGTTTCGGATTGCGATTAATCTGACCATCGATCATCAGCGCAAAACCATGGTCAGGGACCGTTACGGTGCCGACGAAGATATTGATGCGCTGGTTGACACTCTTCCCGGTAACGCCGCGCCGCCGGAACAGGTGTTGATAGGTCAACAACGTTTGGCCGCGTTGCAGCATGCGCTGGGCGAGTTGCCGCAAGCCTGCCGTACTGTGTTTTTACTGCATGGGGTCGATGGCCTGACCTATACCCAAATCGCCGAACGTTTGGGGATTTCCAAGTCCCAGGTCAATAAGCTGCTGGCCCAAGCCATGGCGCATTGCGCCCGGCAACTGGCCGATTAAACAGCAAGCCCGCATTATTTTTCCGCAACCCACTTCATCCCGATGCCGTTGACTGCCGCCGCTTGCCTTACTTGGTATGATCGCTTTCGCGCCTCGCACGTCTTTATCAATAACAGCCTTGCATAATGGGAGATTGCATGCCAGCGCCGTCCGACAAATCCGCTCACACCAGTCTGCAAGATCAGGCCATCGCCTGGTTGATTTGTCTGCGCGACGACAGATTGGACGATGCGGAACTCGAAGCCTTCGCCGATTGGTTGAGCCGCGACCCCTTGCATGCCCAGGCATTTACCGAGGCTGAAGCTTTGTTCCGCGATATGGTGCTGGCAGGCAGTTTGTCCAGTGCGAGCGAATCGCTGCAACCCGCGTCTCGACACACGGCGGCGGAACAAAATCGTGCCGCTGGCCAGATTATTGACCCAGCCCTATCTATCAGAAGGATTCCGTGTCAGCCGAGCTCGTCGAAGCCCAGACTGGTGACCCCTCCGACAGGCTCAGGGCGAACGTTATTCAAGAGCCAGGCCGATAAACCAGCCAGCCGCCGGCCTTTGGCCAGGCCGCGCCGTACCTGGTTTACGGCCGGGCTGGCCGTCGCGGCGATGTGGCTGTTGGCGATTAGTCTGATCATGCCGCAACAAGCGCGCTTATTTAGCGATTATTTTAGCGACTACCGCACGCAAACCGGTGAAATTCGCGAGATTCAACTCAGCGACGGCAGCCGATTGCTGCTGAACACCAATAGCGCGGTTTCGGTAGCGTTCACCGCCGCGGCCAGACGTATCATCTTGCACCACGGCCAGGTGCAATTTACGGTGGCAAAGGATAGCCGGCGGCCTTTCGACGTAGTGGCCGACGATTTGACGGTCCGCGCCTTGGGCACGGTGTTTGACGTGTATAAAACCGCGACCGGGCCTACCGAGGTGAGCGTCCAGGAGCATGCCGTAGCGGTCAGTACGGCGGATCAGGACAGTGACGTTACCGTCGCCCAGGGGCAGGGCTTGGTCTATCAACCCGGACTGCCGCTGCCGCATCCGCGGGCCGTGGGCGCGGAACAGTCCGCTTGGCGGCAGCATCGCCTAGTGATCAACGATAGACCTTTAGCTGACTTGATCAGCGAGTTGGAGCGCTATCGATTGGGACGGATATTTCTGGCGGATGCCACACTTAAAAATCTGCGGGTAACCGGGGTGTTTTCTCTGGATGCGCCCGATGAGGCGCTGTCCTCGGTGCGTAAAGCGCTGGCGTTGCAAGAAACCCGTATCGGTCCCTGGGTGTTACTGCATCGCTGATTTTTTTAATGCTGCAAGCCACTCAGGGTATTGCGCGCATGCCAAAATCGGTTTGGCTCATATTGGGCGAAAAGCCCAGTCCACAGGCTCAAGCCTTCAACTGCTGTCCCTCATTACCCGCATTCAAGCCAAAGTCGTCCTTCCGCCGGAAACTTCCTCAGTCGCGCAGCGCTGCGATTTTTTCAACGCGGTTTTGCCGGAATAGCGACGATTTTTTGCCAATCAGGAAATTTTTGTGATCGATTTTTGTGCTGAAACGACTTCTATGTTGAGAAACATTATTTTTCGGACAGGACGGATCTTGAAAGCACGGATTAACGATTTTCGCTACCCGCTGGCAGTGGGCGTATGGCATCGGCCAGCCGTATATCTGTGCTATGCGCTGAAAGGCAACCGCGTCGGTGTCGATACCTGGGTGTTGATCGGGCTGGTGGCGGCCGGCGGACAATTGAGCAGCAGCCAGGCGGTCGCTGCGGAAGTGGTTCGCCACTTCAATATCGGCGGCCAGTCCTTGAATAACGCGCTGATTCAATTTGCCGCGCAAGCCGAGTTGGAATTGATTTTTTCAGCGGACATGTTGCGTGAGCTCGCCAGTCCGGAGCTGCGCGGGGACATGTCGGCAGAGCAGGCGTTGACACACTTGCTGCATGGCAGCGGTTTTACCTACCGTTTTATCGATACCGACACGGTGACTTTGGAACGCAGTCCGGCGGCAAAAGAGGTGTCTAGCCTGCCGCCCCCTGTTACCTTGGATGCCATGACTGTCGTGGGCTCGAAAACAGCGGAGGCCGGTGCGGAAATCGCCACCGAGCCGATGCTTGACGAGGCGCGGACCTATGCCGTCAGGCATATTGCCAGCGCTACCGGAACCGACACGCCAATCAAGCAAATCCCGCAGTCGGTGCACGCGCTTAACCGCCCCTTGTTAGACGACCAGCAAACGATCAACCTCAGCGAATCCTTAGTCAATGTTAGCGGCATAGTGGCGCGCAATACGCTCTATAGTCCGGTTATCGAAGGCACATTAATTCGCGGTTTTCGTTCCGAACAACTGCTGGATGGCTTTACCCAGTACTACAACCCCGGTGACCGGGAAAGCACTATTAATATCGAAAGAATCGAGGTGCTGAAGGGTTCCAACGCTTTGCTTTACAGCGGCGGTTCGGGCTCGCCGGTGGGTGGGGTGGTGAATCTGCTTGCCAAATTGCCGCAGGCCAAAGTCTTCGGCGAAGCGGGTTTTAGAATCGGCAGCCACAGCTTTTATCAGCCGTTTTTCGATGTCAATCAACCGCTAAACGCCAATATTTTGTTGCGCATGACGGGCGAATATACCAACGCCAGAGATAACATCGACATAATCGAAACGCAGCGTTTTAACCTTAACCCGGCCCTGACGCTGACCGATAACGACCAAACCCGTTTGACGATCCAAGCCAAACTGTCGCGTTGGCAGCAACCGGAGTACCAGGGCTTGCCCGCCACCGGCAGCATCGCTGGCGATTTTGCTACCCGGCCCGATCTGTTCCCGGGGCCGGCCAATCTGCCCGATAGCCATTCAGATGCCGATGCGGTATGGGCTACGCTGGACCGGCAGCTCACCGGGAGCTGGCGCTTAAACCTGAAGGCGCGCTATGCGCAGGCTAAATTCGACGAGAAAATTCAGACCCTGTTCGGCAGCGATGGCCTGGTCGCGGATCGGCCCTTGCTGTCGGCATCGCGCTGGGCCCTGGTGAACGCCGAATTGTTTCAACAACAGCATGAACGCAGCGTATTGGGCAATTTACAGGGCAATTTCAAGTTGGGTCCTAGCGAAAACAATCTGTTGTTGGGCGCGGACTACAGCCGTTTGCAAGATGCCGGCTTTATCGAGGGCGATTTCGGCGCCTTAGGATTCGGCGTCGGTACGGTCGATCTGCGCGCACCGATATTTGACTCCCCTTATGCCGTACCCGGTCCGGGCCGGGAAAATCAGTTCATCGAAAACCTCACTTACGGCGCTTACCTGCAGTGGCAAAGCACGCTGTACCGGCGTTTGCATTGGCTGTCCGGTCTTAGGCTGGGCAAGGTGGGTATCGATTTTAATAACGCGCAAACCGGGGTAAATGTCACCACGGATACGCTGAAATGGTTGCCGCGCCTCGGCGGCGTGATCGACCTAAACGACGAGGTTTCCTGGTTTATTTCTTATAGCGAGGGCATGCGCGGCCAACCGTTTGTCAATTTCGTCGATACGCCGGCCCCGGAATTGTCGAATCATCTGGAAACCGGTCTGAAATTCAATTTTGCGAATCAATTCAGCGGCCAACTGGCGTTGTACCAAATCGAGCGCAGCCAGGTCGCGGTCACCGACAGCAGCGATTTCCTGCGGCGTTCGGTCGCCGCAGGGCAGCAACGCTCGCGCGGTATCGAAATGGATTTGCTCTGGCAACCGGTCGAGGGCTTCAGCGTGCTGGCAAACTATGCGCATACCGACGCCCGCTTCATGGACGACAAAGCCGGGGTGGCTGCCGGCAATCGCTTGGCTCAAGTTCCGGAAGATGCCGGGCGGCTCTGGGCGCATTACCGCTTTCAGCAAGATGAGTTGCAAGGTTTTAGCTTGGGCTTCGGCGTGTACGCCCGCGCCGGCGCTTATTTATCCAATAACAATCGCTTTAAAACCGCCGGCTACCACAGCTTCGACGCGGCGTTGGCTTACGAAACCGGGCGTTTCCAATGGGCGGCCACGGTCAAAAATCTCAGTGATGAGGATTATTTTCAGCCCTACGGCTATTTCGAGGGCCGGGTAGCGCCGGCAGCCGGCCGCGCCGGGTTTCTAAGTTTTTCAATCAAGTACTGATGCCGTCGTTAACTATTTGCCACAGGAGTTTTTCAGGAGCACCTCACTCAGGGATTTAGAGTGATGTCGTAAGGACCGCGACAAACATGCCACATCCGCCGCGAGACGGAGCCGGAAAGCCACGGGTCTTGGAGATTAAGACAGCCGGGTTACCTGCCAGTTTAAGACCCGAAATTCGGGTTGGCGATTTGCAGATTAACTTTAACCGTAATTTATTAAGGAATAAAAAATGACAATCTTGCACTACAACCGCACTCAATGGGTAAGCGCCGGCCTGCTCGCCTTCAGCGCATTGACCGCCGTTTTGGCGCCTGCTACAGCCAGCGCTGCACAAGTCAGCGGCGATGCCACCATTACCATCAACAATGCCGCTTTTGCGGCGGCATCGGTGAATGTCGGCAGTGGCTATCCGAATGGCTGGATTGTCGCGAAACATTGGGGTGCCAGCGACAATTTGCTGGGTATCACCGGCGCAACCACCGGCGGAACGACGCTATCGGCAACCGCCAACACAGCGATGTCGTTTGCGGTTAACGCCAACACCACGACCAACAGCTATCCGGCTGCCGGCCCCTATGGCCGTACCGAACAAGCCACGACGATGGACGCCGGCAATACCTCGGTCGGTCAAATCGGTCTGAGCGGCGCCTGGTTATTAACCAGCCAAGGCGGTAGCGGCATTTTGACGCCCTACGACTTTAGCCTGGTAAAAACCGGGAGCACCTGGAATATCAAAACCTACGATACCGGTTTTGGCTACCAAAATTTCTTGAAGCTGACCAACGTCTCCGAGTCGCTAAGCAGCAATGGCGAATTACTACTGAGCGGCGATTTGCAATGGACCGGTTTATGGGCCGGTTTGGTTGGCGCCAATACCAATGCCGTGGTCGGTACTTTTAGCCTGGCTCCCAGTACGGCGCCATCGGCGGTACCGGTACCGGCGGCGGTCTGGATGTTCGGCAGCGGGCTGCTGGGCTTGCTGGGTAAAAGTCGTAGAAAAGCCTCGGTCGCGGCTTAACGCGCAAAGTGGGCTTGGGGCGGTCGCCAAGATTCGCTCCGGGCAAGGACTTTCCAAAATAAATCCCTCTTCGTGCCCGCATGCCGCCTACTGCGGCCGCTTGTGTATTTAGGCAGGGAGAGGGCTTATTCTGACCATCCGCTGATAGGGATTTTATGAAGATCAACAAAAACTGTGGCTATCCCGCTTTGGTGGTACGGGCGATGCTAGCCATCGGTATGGGAATGGCCTCGGCAAGCGCCGACGCCGCGACATTGAATGCGCCATCCGGCGGTACGTTTACGATGAACCTGGACCGGAATGCGCTGGCACCTTATGCCGGGGGCTATTACTTGTCGACGTTTTGGAGTACGGCAACGTCCAATGCTGATAATCCGGCCAATACCGGCGACCATTTGCTTAGCCAACTCAATACCACCGAGATTTCCGGACTCAATCAGGTGTTCGAGTTGACGGCTATCGGTAGCGATCCCAGTCCGCAAGCCAGCCAGCGTTACGTCAAAGCCACATCAGCCGATTTTGCCATCGATACCGGCACGCTGGCCGGCGTGGCCGGGGCACAAGTGGGCATGACCGGCGTGCAGGGTTTTTATGCGCCGAACTGGCCGCCGACTGGAGCCGGCTTGGTCAACGGCGATTTTTCGCTGTTTTACGATGCCAACCGGCAAACTTTGGGCCGCACCGGTTGGTACCTGGCCAATAACATTTATTTCACGATGGCGGTGTACGACTTAAACAACCTGAGCCTGAGCTTTAGCAACCCCGGAAACTGGCAGTTGAGTGGCGATTTACTGATGTCGCCGGAAAACGCCGGCATGTTGCAAGGCGCGCAACTGGTCGATGTCGGCAGTTTCTGTTTGGGCACGGGTGCCTATGCCGGTTGCGGACAGGTATCGGCGGTGCCGCTACCCGCTGCGGTCTGGTTATTCGCTAGCGGCTTTTTGGGCTTTATCGGCATAGGCCGTAGGCCATATCTTTCAAGGAGTGTGACATTATGAAAATCAATAATCATCGATCATCCACCTGGCTATTAGCCGTTTTCGGTGTATTGTCGATCAGCCAAGCCCACGCCGCGACAGTCAGCGGCGGTGCGCTGGTCCTTAACCTAAACCGCGATGTGCTAATCGCCAGCCTTGATGTGAACGATTATCCGGACACGCCCACCGCGGACTTTCCGATTTGCTGCCGGCCTTCTATTTATCTGGAAGAGTTTTACGACGCTTCGGCGGCATCAAAAACCTTTGTTGAGCTGCGGGACGGCAATACGCCGGATTTGTACGATACGGTGGCCGATGAAATTCCGGCAACCGGGTTGCAATTTAGTGTCAACGGGGTGAGTCCGATAGTCAATCCGGGCGGGCGGCAGAACAGAAATACCACTTTCGCGTTCGAGCCCGGCAATTTGTTCAGCACTGCCAGCGGTAGTATCGGTCTGGGCGGTGTCATGCGTTTTAGGGTGGACGTAGATCCGCCGACCAATCGAGTGTTGTTGGGCGATATGACCTTGGAATACGATCCTACACTTGAAGCGGCAACGCCCGGGCGTTCCGGCTGGGTGATTACCAATCACATCGGTTTCGATGCGGGCGGTTTTGAGTTGTTTGATGTCACCACCGCAATAGTCGGGAATACGTTAAGCCTTAACGGCAATCTTGGGTTAGGGTGGGGCTTCGATCATCTGGGCGCTCGCGACGCTCGCTTGCGCGATACGCGCATTGGTACTTTCAGCTTGCAAACCACCGTGGTGTCGGGAGAAACGCCGGCGGCGGTGCCTTTGCCGACGGCGGTATGGCTGTTTGCCAGTGGCTTGGCGGGATTGGTTATGAATGGTCGTTCTAAAAGAGAGATCGTGTGATGAAACGGGATGAAGTTGCAGGATTGACTCGGCCGCTAACTGCCCCTGGCGAATGGCGTACACCCCTTTTCCGTAACGTTAGGCTGGTAAAAATCGCGGCAGGCTTAGGCATCGTTTTGACATTGACGACAGCCGCGCAGGCAGGGCCTTCCCCGGTAATAAGCTTTGGACAGTACCGTAGCCATCAAGTCAATGTCGATGCGGAGGGGCAAAACATCGCCGGCGACAAAGGCAACGAGCCGACGCTGGCCTTGAATCCGCTAAATCCCGCCAATATTGTCGTGGGCTGGCGTAAGTTCGATTCACCGCCCACTGCCGTCAAACACGGCGGCTATGCCTATAGCTTTGACGGCGGCGCGAGTTGGACTACCGGCATGCTGCCGGCCTTGCCGCTGCAAACTCGCACCGATCCGGTGTTGGAGGTCGATGCCTTGGGCAATTTCTATTACCAGTCTTTGGCGGTATCGGATAGCACTTCGGTGTTTAAATCCGGCGACGGCGGCGTGACTTGGTCGGAGCCCGTGTATCAGTTTAAAGGCGACAAGAACTGGCTGGCCATCGATAAAACCGGCGGTCCCAGCGACGGGTATATGTACAGCACCTGGCGGCGGCCGGCCGACAGTAACCCCGATCCAAATTATGTCCCCAAATATTTCATCCGATCCACGGACGGCGGTGTCAGCTATCAAGAACCGGATGCGGCATTGCCGGTGGCAAACTTTGGCTTTGGCCGGCTGACCATCGGCGCGGAAGGCGAGGTTTATCTATTCGGCGTCGATGAAACGATTTTGTCCGTCAGTGCCTTGGGCATAGTGCGTAGCGGGCACTATTTCCTGAAATCGGTTGATGCCAAAGATCCCGCCGCTTCACCCACCTTTACCGCGCAAAAGGTTGATATGGGCGGCAACAGCATGATGTTCCTGTCGCCGAGCTTGCAGTTGCCCAATCCCTTGGGTGGCGACGGCGATGTGCAAATTGCCGCCGATCAATCGGCCGGGCCGTTGCGCGGCAATATTTACCTGCTGGCGCATGTCTCCCCCTATGCCTGGCAAACCGGCGGCGATCCGCAGGATATTCATTTCGTGCGCAGCAGCGACGGCGGCGTTACCTGGTCGGCGCCGGTGCGGGTGAATGACGATCCACCCGCCGCCAACGCTTACCAATGGTTCCCGATGCTGGGCGTGGCGGCCAACTCCCGCCTCGACGCGGTGTGGTACGACACCCGCAACGGCAGCGGCAGCGCGCCGTATCGCTATTCGCAGCTTTACTACGCCTACTCCTGGGACGGCGGCGTAACCTGGAGCAAAAATCAGGCGGTCACGCCGGTGTTCAATACGCATCTGCCGTATAACATCGTGAACGGCGAAGAGCGGCAAGGCGACAAAATGGGCGATTACACCCAGTTAGTCTCCGACGCCAACGGCGCGCACATTGCTTACACCGCCACCTACCACGGCGAGCAGGATGTGTATTACCTGAACGTGTTTCCGGACTGTAACAACAACGGCAAATCGGATGTGCTGGATATTCAAAACCGGGTCAGCGGCGATACCAATTTGAATCATCTACCGGATAGCTGCGAGAACATCGCGGTAAAAGGCGATCTGGACGGCGACCGCGATGTCGATCAACTGGATTTGAACGTGGTCATTGCGGCACGCAACCAACCGGCTACCGGAATAGCCGATCCCCGTGATCTGGATAAAAACGGTGTGATCAATGTGTTGGATGTGCGCAAGCTGACTTTGCTGTGTACGCGCTCGCGCTGTGCGATTTAAACGAGCTTGATTCAAGCGGCTGGTAGTCAGATTTCTCCAATCTGACGCACGCACCGAAATTACTCCGTCATTCCCGCGCACGCGGGAATCCAGGGTGCCGAATATAGGACTAACAACGATGATGAAACAACTAAAAGCCGGCCTGGTCGGTATAGCATTATTCGCCGCCGGCGGTGTGGCCGATGCGGCCATTGATTTACATTTCACGCCCCGTAGCCAAACCGTCGAAGCCATTGAAATCGGTTTGAACATTTCCGGTTTGGGCGGCGCTGCGTTAGCAACGTATGACTTTAATATTCAGTTTGACCCAACACGTTTGGCCTTCGCCGGCGCGGTTTTCGGCGATCCGGTGTTGGGTGACGAACTGGATGTGTTTGACTTGGGTGGCAACAGTACCGCCGCCGATTTGCTCGCTTCCGGTGTGTTGAATCTGTTCGAGTCGTCCTTGGACGACGCGGCCGATTTACAAGCCCTGCAAGCCGACAGCTTTACGTTGGCGATCATCCGTTTCAATGTGCTGAGCAGCGGTAGCAGTCAGCTTGATTTACTGATTAACGGTCTGGCGGATGCCGGGGGTGACGGCTTGTCGGCAAACACAGCGCCGCTCACCATCAACCCGGTCGCCGCTGTGCCGTTACCGGGGATGGTTTGGCCGATGATCGGTGGGGTTTGGGTGGTGCTTAGGCGGCGTAGGAGTTAGTCAAAGTAGCCTGGATGAAGCGGAGCGTAATCCAGGCGCTCTTTGGAAATACTCCAGTTTTCGTTGCACTTCATTCTGACTTATTGCTAAGCACGTGTTTGGGTGATATACGGAACTTTGAATTACTTGTTAAGCATCACAATGTCCGACGCTCCCAAATACATCGTTCGCAGGCTCGAGCTCTCAGATGCCGGGGCCTTCTATTCAGCCGTCCGCGAGTCTATTGATGAACTCGTTTACTGGATGCCATGGTGCTCTAAGGACTATACACCGCTGGATGCGGAAAACTGGATCAAGACTACCATGCAACTCTGGGAAGCAGATGCCGAGTATCCTTTGGGCATCTTCGATGCTGTCTCAGGCGCAGTGATTGGCGGGACAGGCGTCAACCACATCAACCGAGCCTACCGGATTGGCAATATCGGTTACTGGGTGAGCTCGCGGCATACTGGTCAGGGAGTCGCTAGGTTCGCAGCACACCATTCGGCACAACTTGGATTCAGTCAACTGGGCCTGACCCGCCTTGAAATTGTCGTGCTTACTCACAACAAAGCAAGCCAACGGGTGGCTGAGTCGCTTGGTGCCAAACTGGAATGCGAAGCGAGGAACCGTCTCTACTTTCAAGGCAAGCCGCACAATGCTTTGGTCTACTCGCTCGTACCCGGGGACTTACGGTGATACCTAAGCCCTCGCTCAAGCTGACCTGCTATGGCAGGCCTTGTAAGTCCTGCTATAGCAGGTCAGCTTAGCCTCGTATGTCAGGGTGCGCGTTATCTGTTCGTTCCCTGACATACCCAAATGCGAGTATTGAATGTCACATAACCGCTTACGCGGCAATGTGGCCTAAGGCTACGATTCGCACGAAATTCGAAAGCCGCATTCCATGTTGGCATCAAGCGCGAAATTTTGTTCCGGGAGGTTCAAATCAGTTTCAGACGGCTATTGCACCTGGCGGGTGCCATTCTCTCGGTCGCTTTGGGAGTCGGCTTGTGGAAGCAGTGGACATTAATCTGCAACGAAGCGTGTGCGCCGGGGCGGGCGTTAATGATGATTTTGCTGAGCTTTTTGCTGCCGGCCGTGGCGTATTCGACGCTCTTGGTATGGACGGCTACACGTCCCAGCCCTGTTGCCCGCGTTATCTCCGCTGCTTTGACTTTTGCCAGCCTGATGGCGGCGATTTGGCTAAGTTTTTTTGCGTGAGGTAGCGCGGTTTGGGTTTATTTGCGTTCGCCGATTTTTGGCAGCCGATCCGCCAAACCCATCGCATGCCGCGTCAGCAGTTTTTTCGCAAACGGCAGGTGGTCCAGCATGGTCAATCCGGCGTTGCGGACGGCGGCCAGCGGTAAATTGTCGTTGGAGAACAGTTTCACCACGCTATTGGTGAAGCCTATGGTTTTACCGTGGTCTTGTTGGCGTTGCCGGCTGTAGTTTTTCAGCAGGCGGGCATCGCCCAAATCGCCATCGCGTTCGTGTTGGTCTATCAGCATTTCCGCCAATAAGGCCACATCGCGTATCCCTAAATTAAAGCCTTGGCCGGCCACCGGGTGCAGTTGATGCACGGCGTTGCCGATGATCACGGTGCGGCCGGAGACCATGCTTTCGGCGCGGATCAGGCTTAACGGAAATGCCCGGCGCGGTGCGGCCAGTTTTAGTTCGCCCAAGCGGTAACCGAAGCAGTTTTGCAGTTCGGCGAGAAATTCGCGGTCGCTGACGTTAATCAGGGTTTCCGCTTGTTCGTGAGTGCGCGTCCACACCACGGCCGATTGTTTGCCGGCCACCGGCAGCAAGGCCAACGGGCCGAATTCGGTGAAGCGTTCGAAGGCAATGTTGCGGTGCGGCAGCGCCGATTGCACGGTGGTGACCAGCGCGGTCTGGCCGTATTCGGTGATTTGCTGGGGAATTTCCAACAGCTTGCGCACCGTGGAGTTGCCGCCGTCCGCGCCGACCAGCAATTGCGCACTGACGTTTAACGAACTGCCGTCGTGCTGCTTCAAACTGACGTTCACCGCATCGCGGCCGGACATCAATCCGGCGACCCTAGTTTGATACAGGCAAACCGTGTCGGTTTTCTCGACCAGATCGGCCATGTGTTGTTCGATGTCGCGGGCGACGATCACATAACCCAAAGCTTCCACGCCCTGATCAGCCGCATCCAGCCGGGTTTTTCCGAAATGGCCGCGGTCCGAGACATGGATGTGTTTGATGGCGGTGGCTTTATCGGCCGCGCCGCGCCAGGCGCCCAAGTCGTTGAGTAGTTCCACGGTACCGGCCGCCAAGGCTAGCGCGCGGTCGCCGGCGGGGGAGTGGCGTAGTTGCTCGCGGCTATTGGCTTCGACCAGGGCTATCTTCAAGCCGCTGTTTTTCAGCGCCAGGGCCAGACAATTACCGGCTAGGCCGGCGCCGACAATGATCAGGTCGAAGTCGTGTTGCATCTGCTTTAGCCCAGTGCTATGGATCGATCGTAAAGCGTTTCCGGCGCGACATCTAGCTCACCCGGCCAACACACGGTACCCAGTCCGACATAGGCTTGATCGAATAGTGAGCGGTCCTTAAGTTTAATGAAAACGCCTTTATTCAGATAAGGGGACATGTCGAACAAGCGGTGCTCGCCGTTATCGAACCAAAGTTCCAGTTTATAGTTGTCTTTAGGCTGCACTTGAATCACGGATTCCATAATGACCTTCCTTTAGCGTAAAGGATCGATAGGGAAGAGTTTTTCGCCATTGATCGCCAAGTTCCAATCGGCTAACAAAGATTCCCGATGAATTTCAATCCAGGCCTGCACCAGCCCGGATTTGGCAAGCGGCAGGTCGTCGCCAAGTAATGAGCCGTCGGCTATGGAGAACGAGGCATTGTAGTCTTGATATTTGGCTTGGATATGCCGAAGTTTATGGCGCTCATCGTCGAAGAAATACATACAAATGACGATGCCATAAAACATGCTGATGGTTGGCATATCGAATTTCTCCGTCACGCTAGCTCGATTGCATTAACGCTTCGATGGCCGCTATCGACTTTGGCACGCCGCCAGTCAGTATCTCATGACCGTCTTTTGTTACCAAGACATCGTCTTCGATGCGAATGCCGATGCCGCGCCATTGTTTATCCACCGTTTCGCAGTAGGCCGGCACATACAGGCCCGGTTCCACGGTTAACACCATGCCCGGTTCCAGCAATCGCCATTCGTCCTTGATCTTGTAATCGCCGACGTCATGCACATCCATGCCCAGCCAGTGGCCGATGCGGTGCATGTAAAACTGTTTGTATTTTTCATCCTTGATTAGTTTTTTGGGTTTGCCTTTTAACAGGCCCAGTTCGATCAGGCCTTTGGTCAGGGTTTCCACCGAGGCGTCGTGGGCGTTGTTCCAGGGATTGCCGGGTTTGATTTCGGCCAGCGCCGCGGCTTGGGCATCCAGCACCAATTGGTACAACAACCTTTGCGGTTCGCTGAACTTGCCGGACACCGGGAAGGTGCGGGTGATGTCGGCGGCATAATGGTCACATTCCACACCGGCGTCGATCAGCAGCAAATCGCCTTTGTTGAGCTTGTCCTTGTTTTCCACGTAATGCAGCGTGCAGGCGTTTTTGCCGCCGGCGACGATGGACGGATAAGCCACCGCGCGCAGACCGTCCTGGATAAATTCGTGGAGCAGCTCGGCTTCGATTTGGTATTCGTACAAACCGGGTTTGCAGGCTTGCATGGCGCGAATATGGGCTTTCGCGGATACTTCACCGGCGCGGCGCATCAGTTTTAGTTCTTCCGCACTTTTGAATAAGCGCATTTCGTGGACAATATGTTCCAGCGACACCAGTTCGCCCGGTGCGGTGACGCCGGTACGCGACTGCTTGCGGATGTGGTTGATCCACTCCAGCAGTTTGTGGTCTAAATCGCTGTCCTTACCCATCGGGTAGAACACTTTGCTTTTGTTTTCCAGCATGCCGGGCAGGATGTCGTCCAGATCGTCAATCGGAAACGAATCGTCGGCTTCATAGTGTTTGGTGGCGCCTTCCAGACCGGCGTGGGCACCTTCCCACTGGGCTTTTTTCTCGTCGAATTCGCGGCAGAACAAAATATATTCGCCTTGCTCACGGCCGGGGATGAATACGGCCATGGATTCGGCTTCGTTAAAGCCGGTCAGATAATAAAAGTCGCTGTCTTGACGGAACGGGTAGTGGACGTCGCGGTTGCGGGTGCGCTGCGGGGCGCTGGCAATAATGGCGATGTTGCCCTTGCCGATTTGCTTCATCAGGCTGGCGCGGCGTTTTTTGAATTCGCTTTGTTTCATGGTCGATCTACTTAGATTAATGCGGTTGCGATGGGCCGAGTTCGGCAAATTGATCGCGCACGGTAAACACGGCGGCGCGCACATATTCGCGCAGTTCGACCAAGGCATTTTCGTCGTCTTCATCGCCGACGTCGGTGTCGATTTTGGTGAGCTCTATCATATCGCGCATCACTTCAGCGGTATCGCCCGGCCAGTCGGCGCCGGTTTGCGCATAACCCACGCCGAACAAAAAGCCCTGGCACCAACAGCGAAGGGCTTCCACTTGTTCGTCTAACGGATCGTCGTCGTCAGGCATCAGCAAATCGAAGGCGAAATCGTCGTTTTGATTTTCCAGCAATACTCGGGTTCTTTCGAACACACCATGCAGCAGCGCTTTGTCTTCGTCGATCAACTGTTGCTCGTCGTCAATGAGTTCCCGTAGCCAGTTTTCCGCATCGGCGCGGATTTCGACGCAGAGCATGCCGGTGGCGATACCGTGCGCCTCGGCAGCGCCGATGTCGGCGTCATGTTGCTCTAAAATTTCTTCAACCGAACGGTAGGTCATCTGGGCTGCGTTTCCTATATAAAGCTGTTTAATAACATGGCTTATGCTAACATTCTTAACCATCTACGATGATTATAACGTCATATCGGCCCATACTCTTGCTATGTCTCAAACAGAAAAAGATCCGTCAACCGAACTGGAAGCATTGGAAGCGAAACTGGATACGCTCATTGCCCAGTTCAATCAAGTCAAAAGCGAGAATAAGTCCTTGAAAGTTAAACAGGATGCCTTGGTTAAGGAAAAAGCCAAGCTGCTGGAAAAAACCACGTTGGCCAAAACCCGGGTGGAAGCGATGATTGCCCGCTTGAAAGCCATGGAGCATGATTCGTGAGTAAAGCCGTCCAGCCCGTTTCACTGAATATCCTGGATAAGGAATATAAAATCGCCTGTGCCGCCGATGAAAAAGAGGGGTTGATCAACTCTGCCCGGGAACTTGACAGGCAGATGCGCAAAATCCGTGACACCGGCAAAGTCAGCAGCACCGACCGCATCGCCGTGCTGGCCGCATTGAACTTGGCTCACGACTTGACGGCATCCAACAAGAACGAAGCCAACGGCAGTTTGGATATTGGTCAACGCTTAGCCGATTTGCGCAGCAAAATAGAAAACGTTTTGGAAAATTCGTAAATCATCCGGTAGACTATCAGTCCAATCTCCTGCGGCGTTCGAGCAGTACTGGGTGTTTCCTGAACCTGTTTTTACCCCGGAAACTTTTTGCCATTCATGGTGCGCATGCCTGTTTATTCAGGAAGCCTGATTGACTGGATTTGGTTTCCACTTGAACCTTCGGTTCAAGGACGAAAGTATCAGACGGCGCAGGCGGGAGATCTCTTGATTTTGCTTGTCTCGGTTTCTCGTCTTCGTTCGAAGCCCCCCTCGTGTTTGTTGTTAGTCTGCTGGTAGGTGGCGCGCAGGGTGGCGTAAGGCCTGGCGACTGTAGTCGCGGCTTAAAATTCGTTTAGCTAGCGCTGTATAGACTATGATCCATCCTCCAACACCTGTTGATAGCATGCCCCCTTTCTTTTCGCTCCGCTGGACAACGACGATTACGCGGCAATGAACATAAGCAACAGCAACGCTGGTGATTCCGGCAAAAGCTTCACAGAAAACTTCTTGGGCCTATTGGTTGATCAGGGCCTGATCGATGCCGAAAAACTGAAATACGCCTTGCGGGTGCAAGGCAAACTGGAGTCGCCAAAGCCGATTTTGTTGGTGCTTTGCGATCTGGGTTATGTCACCCACAACCAACTGGTCGAGTTGTTTCGTAACCACCCGGTCAAAGTCAAGTTAGGCCTGTTCCTGGTGGAGTTCGGGTATATCACCAACACCGACCTGGATTTGGCGCTGGCCGAGCAACGGCAAAAAGCAGGACGCAAACGCCTGGGCGAAATTCTGGTGGAACGTAATCTGATATCGGAAATGAAAATGCTCGAGGTTTTGGCGGACCTGATGGGCATTTCGGTTATCGATTTAAGTACTGCCGTGATCGATCAGACGCTGATGACCAAGCCGATGTTGAAGTCCGCCAACAAGCATTGTTTTTTGCCTATCGAAAAACAAATGGACGGCGTATTGGTGGCTTTCGGCGACCCGCTGGATCAAAACGCCATCGAGATGGCCCGGCACGTCTTGGGCGCCGAGATCATTCCGGCGGTGGGGCGGTATTCGCAGATCATGCGTTTTCTGCTCAATTACGAGCGTAATACCGGCGCCGAAAAAGTAGCCGTCGGCGAGCAGTCGGCCGTCGCGGTTGCCAACCGGATCTTTGAAGACGCGATACGCCAGGGAGCCAGCGATATACATATCGAACCGCTGGAGCATAAGGTCCGGGTGCGGCAACGGATCGACGGCGTAATGGTGCACTACCGGGACTTTCCGGTTGAAATTGCCCAGGCCTTGATTAGTAGGATTAAAGTGATGGCCGGCGCCGATATTGCCGAAAAGCGCCGACATCAAGACGGTCGGGTCATGTTCGAACAGGCCAGCAGCAATCGCGTGATCGACATGCGCGCTTCGTTTTTCAGTACCATCAACGGCGAAAAAATCGTCTTGCGGCTATTGAACCGCAAGACAGAATTGCTGGACATACACGAAGTGGGCATGGCGCCCTTGATGCTGGAACGCTTTGTTCAAGATTCGCTGGACGTGCCGACCGGCGTTGTCATTATCACCGGACCGACCGGTTCGGGTAAAACCACGACGCTGTATAGCGCAGTGGATTACCTGAACGCTCCGGAAGTCAGCATCGTTACCGCCGAAGACCCGGTCGAATACGTGATTGACGGCGTCGCACAATGTTCGATCAATCCGAAGATCAATCTGACTTACGAAGAAACCCTGCGCCACATCGTGCGCCAGGACCCGGACATCATCGTACTCGGTGAAATCCGCGACAAGTTTTCCGCGGATACCGCAATTCAGGCGGCCCTGACCGGCCACAAGGTGTTGACCACATTTCACACCGAGGACAGCATCGGCGGCTTGCTGCGGCTGCTGAACATGGAAATCGAGGCTTTTCTGATTTCTTCGACTGTAGTTTCGGTAGTCGCCCAGCGCCTGTTGCGCCGAGTGTGCCGGCATTGTGCCGAACCGTTCAAGCCTGACCCGGCTTTGCTGCGTCGGCTGAATGTGACGCCGGATGACATTGCCGGCGCTCAATTTTTGTTGGGCAAGGGCTGCGAAAAGTGCCGTTTTACCGGATACTCCGGCCGGGTATGCGTGTTCGAGCTTTTGTCGATGAACGAATTGGTCAAAGATGCGATATTGCAGCGCAAAACCTCCTACGAAATCCGGCGGGTGAGCCTGGAGACGGCGGGCTTGGTTACCCTGCTAGAGGATGGTTTGGTGAAAGCCGCCGCCGGTGCTACCTCGCTACAGGAAGTGATCCGCAATCTGCCGCGTTTTGGAAAACCCCGCCCTTTATACGAACTGCGCCGCTTGTTGGGCAGTCGATGAGCCAATAATACAATCCAATCTTATGAGTGAAAAATCGCTTTCCGAATTGATAGACGAGGCCATTACCTCGGGAGCCAGTGCCTTACCGGTATTTCCGCGGGCGGTAACCGAGCTGCGTTTGGCCTTGCAAGACGAAAATCGCTCGCTGGACGCGATTGCCAAACAATTGGCGATGGACGCCAGTTTAGCCAGCCAAATTTTGCGCGTTGCCAACTCGTCATTCTATGCCGGCTTGGGATCAATCAACACGGTCAAGGATGCTCTGGTCCGTTTGGGTTTGCCGCGCATCGTCCAGATTGCCACTTTGGTCACGCAGAAAGGCTTGTTTGCGGCAAAAGATGCCGCCACTCAGCAATACATGGTCAAACTTTGGCAGCATAGCGTTGCGGTGGCCTTGGGCGCCGAATGGCTGGCCAAGCGTTTGTCGTTCCAGACGATAGCGGAAGAAGCTTTCATGGCCGGCCTGTTTCACGACATTGGCGAACTGTTGCTGCTGCGCTGCTTGGAAGATCTGGCGGCCAAGGACCTCAATCTAAATTTACCTGCCGATTTGCAGCGAGAACTGATCATCCGCCAGCACGAGAGCAAAGGCGCATGGTTGCTGCAAGAATGGAATTTACCGGAAACCTATCGTACGGTTGCCGCCAATCATCATCAGCCAGCCACCGAACATACCGGCACAGTGGAACTGTTGGTGCGCGTAGCCGACATGGTCGCCTACAAACTGGGTATTGCGCCGCGGCCGCAGCCCGATCTGGTGATCTCCAGCAGCGAGGAAGCCGGTCGGCTCGGCCTGTCGGAGATTATGCTGGCCGAGCTGGAAATCGCGCTGGAAGATTCGCTGGCCTTGTCTGCCTGACACGCCAACCCCGTTCATACACCTGCGATGCAGGGTAATCCTGTTGCTACCGATTCCAACCGGCTCGACTAATTGCCTTCGCTAAAACGCGAGGCTTTGCTTTAGAATGGCCGTCAGCCGGCATGGCCGCTTTCCCAAACTTTGCATAATCACGTTGGAACAATGACCATCGAATTTTTGATCAATTTTCTGATTCTGTTGCTCGGCACTCTGGCCGCCGGGTTTTTGGCTTATCGCTCGTTTCAAAAGCGCCGGATCCAGCTCGGAGCGGAACCGACCTTGCCGCAGTACTTTATCCGGCGCAGTACATACTGGAGCGGGATTGTCCTTTACTGCTCGTTGATGGCTGGATTGTTTTTATTGCTGACTTGGCAATGGCTGCCGCTGGAGCCGTTGGTAACGCTGATCGTTAGTCATTTACGCGCCGGTGAACTGGTGAATCTGCTCTACGGTCTGGATGGTAACAAACTGTTCCCGCTAATTGCTGCCGGCATCATGCTGTTTTTCGTCGCTTGGGAAAGCCCATTTAATCCGTTGTTGATTTTACGGGACAGCATTCACGACGCCTTTGCGATTCCGACCAAAGCCGTCGAAGTGTATAACGCGCTGATCAAATCCCGGCTGTCGGCGGCGGACGACAAGATAAAAGCCCAAATCGCTGATCGTCTGTTGGTGCAAAGCATCGACGCCGGCGATTTCGATAAATCCGGCGCCACGGTCGAATACAAATGGGCGCATAACAGCCTGCTGTTCGACCAAATCCAACACTATGCCGATCAATCTTCGTATCGTCGCCTGTTTAGCGAACCCTCGCTGAAATGGGGCGAGATTTGCATCTCCTATAATGCAATGTCGGAAAAAGTGAATATTTGGAAAGAAGCCGAGCCGCATTACACCAAGACGGTCAACTTGCTGAAGGATTTGGACCGACTGACCGGACTGCTGTGCCGATTGCTGGCGGCGGCGGTGGTATTCGGCAGTCCCAGCGAAAACGACATGTGGGAGACGGTCAGAAAACTCGGCGGCAATGTGCACGAAGCGCGCTTGAAGCACACTTATAAATACCTGCTGATATTCGCCGCAGCGACGGCGTTTGGCGTGATTTTGGGGCGGGAAGTGTCGGTGGCGTTGCACAACGTGTTTCTGTTTCCGGACAAACCGTTACCGCACTTTAGCTATACCACCCTGCGCTGGATAGCCTATTCAATCGCCATTTACGTGGTGCCCATTACACTGGTTTTTGCTTTGCGGAGCATCGCATTCCGCCATCAACAGGAACCTGCTGAGCAGAATTACGGCTTTTACATGGCGATCATGTTCGTCTGCTTCCTGGTCAGTACCACCATCTCGACGTTTATCTTGGAGTTAACCTTTTATCGCCGGGATGATTTTAATTTCCTGGACAGTTTCCTCGATCACGCCCGCTGGGGGATTATGCCGGCGCTGATTTGCGGTTTCGTCGCCTACCGGATGGACGCGCCGGCCAGCGAAGCCGAAGCCCTGAGTAAAACCATCCTTTCCGCGGTGTTGGGTTTTCTGGCCTGGGGCGGGATTGCGGTGATTTTCATGCTGTATGCGACGGACGATTTGGCGATTGAGAAGCTGAATTTGCGGTTTACCTTGGTGGGGACGGCGTTTTTTGTTTCCGGATTGCTGGGGGCTGCGGCTCGGTTTAAGACGGCAAGTGATTGATGTTGGGTTTGTTGGTTTGTAGGGTAGGGACGGGGTTTTGTGTCCAGACGGTGATGGAGATTATGTGTCGCTAACGCGACGGGTGTTTTATATGTCGGTTCGCGGACCGACAACCGCGATACTTTCTTTTGCTCCGCCAAAAGAAAATATCCGAAGAAAAGGCGGCCCGGATGCCGCTTAGCTCACTCGGCACATCCCTGTGCCTCGCCCTTCGGGTGCGGTGCATGCAAATCGGCTATCCTGCCGATTTGTCCTGCGCGCCGGAGCTTTTATCGAGGGTCGGCAGAAGGGGCTTCCCAGCCCCTCCGCCGACGTGCGGCATGCCCGAAAAAGCGGGGCAGGCTCTCCCTGCCGCACCCCTTCGGGCTCATCTCGATAAAAGCTCCGGCGCGCAGGATCAAGCGGCATACGGGATCCGGTGCTCGGCGCGGCATACGGGAGAAACCCCGTCGCGAGCTTGAAAGGCTTTGACGATTCTTTTAGATTTAGTGGAGTAGTTCCGAATAGCGAAGCTTATTCGGAAGAACGAGGGATATTCCAAACATCGTTTGGACCATTTGCCAGATAGCATGCGAACCAAAGATTTGGTCAACATGCGTCCGATTCCGCCACGCTAATCGGACCGATCGCCTTAAAGCATTGATAGATATTTTTGGCGGAAAACTTTGCTGGAAAAGTTTAAACTGGCACGATCCGTGTGGTCTGGAAAATGACGGCAGGTTCTACTTGAGTTAGAGGTTCTTGAAAAGCTGTGAACCCTTTCTTTATCCCAGTTAACAATAGTCACAATACAAAATGGAACTTAAAGAATTTATCGGTCAAGCACTTGTAGGTCTGATTCAGGGAGTTCTTGACGCTCAAAATAGTTTAGGAGTCAATGGAAAATACATTAACCCCCAACTTGCTACGCAGCAAGGAGTACTTGAAAAGAATGGGAAGATTGTTTCAAGGGACGGTGAGTTGGTTCAATCTGTGGAGTTCGATGTGGCTGTTACCGCTACGGAGGGTAAGGGAACTAAGGGGGGAATTGGTGTGGTGGTAGGGAACTTTACACTGGGTTCCCAAGGGCAGTCTTCAGCCGAGATTTCAGCAGTCAGTCGAATCAAATTTTCTGTGCCGGTGGCTTTACCTTATGACGGAGGAAATGTCATAGTCGACCAACGTTAATGACTTTTTTCTGTATCGATCCTGTAAATATATAGTTTGGGAGTTTTCATTGGTAATTTTGAACCAGCTACTACCTAAAAGCCTGAAGCAAAAAAATGGGTTTTTTGTTGCGGTGACTGCTGCTCTCGTTTTGATTGCTCTTCATAACCCTTTCAGCGGTTACATTACAACTCAAGAAGTTCCTTTTTTGGAAGTACTACCACTGTCTCCGTTCTGTGACGAAGGTTGGAGAGTAGAAATGGGGGGAATTGAATATTTCTGCCAAAACGGAAGACAAGTCAGTAAGATGCCTTTTGTTGAATGGCGTACGGTACATGCGGCGTTTCCTTGGCTTTCAAAGGTAGGCAGTATGCTCTCAGTTTTTCTTGCTATCGTTACCGGTACGGTATTATGGATATTACTGTATAGGGAAGAAAAATAAATAGATTCGTAAAAAATAACTCCATTAAAATTAAGTTGGGTTATCTGCATAAATTAAATAGCGATTAAAAGGTTCATTTATCGCGTCCATAACTTTAAATAAAACGAAAGCGCCTTATTTTGTAAAACGATAGGCGAGAAAACACCTGCCTACCGATATTTTTGCTGTTACTTTTCAATTTTGGGGTGGTTTTCCCCGTATGCCGCGCCGAGCACCGGAGCTTTTGAACGGATCAGCCCGCAGGGGCGATGCATGGATGCATCGCGTTGCCGAAGGGGCAGGAAGCCCCTTTCGGCGACCCCGTTCAAAAGTGAGGAGCGCAGGAAACAAGCGGCATTCGGGTGGCTTTTTCTTTGGATACTTTCTTTTGGCCAAGCAAAAGAAAGTATCTCGGCTGTCGGGCCGAGACCCGACATTAAATTAATCCGTCGCGTTAGCGACACAAAAAAATCAAACGTTATACGGCGTAGAAATCCAATCCCTCAACACCGCCTCATCCCGCTCCGGCAAATAAGCAAAATCCCCGGAAATATCCTTGTAGACTGCGTCAGCGCTATGAGTGGATACCAACTTGCCTTTGACCATATAAAAAAACCAGGCAAACGGATAACCGGCTTGCCGGTCAAACCGATTCAATACATTACTTAACGCACTGCCTTTCTTGCCGGCAAAGTCTTCCAGATGCGGCAGGTTGTTTTTGTGGGTGTTGACGATTTCCACGTTGACGATTTGTTCGCCGAAGCGGCCGGTGTGCCGGTAGGGGCGGATGATCCAGTCTTCCGACATACTGTATTTTTGCCCGGCGCTGCTGCGGTTCCAGTCTTCCATGAAGCGTTGTACCGGGTGTTCGCCGGGGTGTCGCTCGTTAATCACTTCCATGAACAGCTTGACATCGGTCTTGCGGCGGTAGGTGTACCTTGAATGCCCAAAGCCGAAGCTCTCGATGCAAAAGGGTTGCAGCGGGTCGATGAATTCTTCCAGATCGTCGGGTGGATTGTTTTCGTCGACAAGCATTCGATCAGAGACTTCGTGAGTCTTGTCAATTTCGATCAGCGTAAAATCTTCGGCTTTGGTGCCGGTCTGTACCACAAAATACAGGGTTTTGCCGGTCTGTTTGGTGGCGATCAGTTTTTGTTCCAGCGTGTAATCGATCAGGGTTTGCAGGTTTTGCCCGCATTCCAGATAGGTGCGTTCCACCCATTCGATTAAATCGTTGGCGATGCGTTTGCCGTCCATATCCACCACGCCGCCCAGCCGGTACCATTCATCACCGGTCAAAGCCAGGCGGATGGGGTGGTCGGGAATCAGCGCCTGTAGTTTGCTGAGCAGCAAATCGTCGGTTTGGCCGGGGATGATTTTTTTACAGCAATCGGTAATGTCTTGTCCGGCAAGATTGAGTCTTGATTCAGTCATGATCGGCTTCAGGTGTGGAGTTTGAATGTAAGCGTTGCCTTACCAGTTCGCGGACATCCGGTTCCGGATCGTCGGCGAGAGCGGCGAGTTGCGCGGGATCGACCTTTAGTGCCGCTGTGTAGCGCACAACCCAATCTTCGTCGTTTAACAGCATGGCTGCGTCTTCCGGCGCCATGCGTTCCGCGACGATGCGCCGTACGTCCGGCGAACGGTCGTTAGCCATCAGCCCCAGGCTGACTTCCGGCAGCCGTTCGGCAACGCGCTTGCGTACTTGTAAGTCTTCGTCTTTGATGAAACGAAACAAGCGGCCCGGTGGTAGGCGTTTGGCGACCATCAAGCGCACGATATAGTCGGGGTCGTCAGCCAGCAACTCCAGGTGTTCCGGATCGATACGGTCCGCGACCGTCATGCGTACTTCGCGGTCCGGGTCGTCGATCAGGGCTTGTAGCTGCTGGGCCGGCAGACGAAACGCGACAGCGCGGCGCACCACTTCGTCTTCGTCGGTGATCAGCGCCGACAAGGCTTTTAGCGGTGCGTAGCGCACGGCGATGGCCCGGCGTTCCCAGAACGGGTCTTGCAAATAAAGCGTGGCGTAGGCCGGATTGACCCGAAAGAAACGGTCGATTTGTCGGCCGCTATTGATGAACACGCAGGTATCGCCGGGCATGCACCGGCCCATCAGCAGGGTTTTCCCCCGGAACGGGCAGAGGCTGCAATCGGCGACGGGCAGAGTAACAGGGCTGTCTTGTTCCGCCATATTATCGTCTTATTCGGGAATAACTTCGGCGATCACAATGCCCGAGGCATTTTCGTAATTATCGGTAATGCGTAAGCAATGTTCGCGGCCATCGACCAAGTACAGATTGAATCCCGCACCTTCCAATAACGGTTCATTGTTGGGCAGGTCGTCGTCCATGCAATAGGTGAAATGGACGCCGGGGTATTCGCCGCGCAGTCCACTGACGACGGTTTCGTTCAAGGCTTGGCCGTTAATTTTCTCGGCTATGGTTTGCAGTTGCTCTGGACTAATCATCGCTAGGATTCCTGTTCGAAACAAACGCGCTGCACGGGCTGGATGCCCATCGATTTAGCCAGCCACGGCGGCGGGGCATGCGCTAAAACGATTTGCAGTTGTTTGATAATTTGAGTGATGGCTTCGCCCTGGTCGGCTTTAACCGGATGAATGCCGTATTTGATAAGTTTTGCCGCCGCCGGGCCGCCGATAGAAGCAATATACAACACTCGGCAATCGGCGATCAGTTCTGCGCGATACACATTCTTGTCGTCATGCTGCCGTTGCGCGTCGCTATCGATGCTGCGCACATCGACGAGCCGGGCGTCGTCCGCGGCAATCTGATAAATCAAAAACTGCCGGCACGAGCCAAAATGCCCGCTGATTAACTGCGGATCGTCGCTGCCGATGGCAATTCGGATCGAGCTGGCGGATGCAATTGTCTGGCAGGGATCGGCTATCGGCGCGGGTTCCTCGCTGTTTTGCAGAATGCGCAACGATTCACGGATACTGTCGGCGTTGGCGACAATGCCGAAATTGTTCAAGGCTTGTTGGAACTGGGCTTTGCCGAGTTCGGCCAGGTTTTTGTCGTTTAATGCTGTGCCTATACAGGCACGCAGCACGGAGATAAACAGTTTGGGAGGGGTATCGGGCAGGGCGCGAGCCGCCAGCCCGATGCGCAGTGCCAGTTCCCGGGTTAAGGTAGACTGGCTCATGGCGTCAAGCCACTAAAGGCAGAATGCAGTTGTCGATTGGGCAAACCTTGACGCATTGCGGTTCGTCGTAATCGCCATTGCATTCCGTGCAAGTTTTTTTGTTGATTTCAAAAACAATTGCCCCTTCCTTGATGGAGTCGGTAGGGCACACCGGCAGGCAATCGCCGCAGGAGATGCATTCTTCGGCAACAATATACAGAGACATGGCTTTATTCCTCCGATAATCGTTTAGCTTGCAAAGTTGTTGGGATTTTAGGCGGAGGTGACAGCGGATCAAAGTAATATTTGGATCCGTCACCCAAAACCACTTCACCGCCCCATTTATCGGCGCTGTCAAATTCTAAGGATTCGATGGTTTCTTCAAGGTCTTTTTTAGCGATGTAGAACAGCAATTTGCCGTCTTCGCGTTTCCTGAGCATGACGCTAGGCATTGGGATTCTCCAGACAAGTGTAGGTCGGGTTAAGCCTGCGCTGTAACCCGACACGATATGATTGACTGGTGGGCACCGTGGCGGTGCCCACCCTACGCTTAACGAATCAAGTCGTAGTTGTAGTCAGTGGTTCCCATACCTTTGGTTTCTTTGTCCAACTGCTCCAACAAGGCGTTAACGATGGTGGTCAACATGTACATGCCGCCTTCGTAGCCCAATGTGGTCATACGGTGCAAGTGGTGACGATCGAAGATGGGGAAGCCGATACGGATCAACGGTACTTCGAACTCTTCGCCTTTGTAGAAGGTGTCACGTTGGATAAATTTGCCGTAGGAGTTACCGATCATGAAGTCCGGTTTGTTGGTGAACATCAATGAACGGAAGTGCCACAAATCTTTGCCGATATGTACCGTCGCTTCCTGGCCGTAAGGCGAGGCTTTCAACACTTCTTCAACCGCTTTTTTGTAGCGTTTGTTGGCGTGGTTGACTAACACGTCTGTTACCTCGGCGCCCATTTCCAGCAGGAATTTGGTCATACCCAAAGCAAAGTCTGCGTCGCCGTACAGGGCAAATTTTTTGCCGTGTAACCAAGCGTGCGAGTCGGTCATCATGTCCACATAACGGCCGCGTTCCACTTCCAGCGATTTTGGAATCGGTTTGCCGGTCAGTTCGGAGATTTTCATCAGGAACTGGTCGGTCCATTCCAAGCCCATCGGGATGTTCAATTTCGGCGCGTCGTGTTTCCAGCTAGTTTCAACGAATTTTTTGGTTTTTTCCAACTGCCAAGGTTGCAGCAACACGGTAGTGATCGCGTTAGGCGCATCTTTGACTTCGTCGATGGTGGTGCCGCCGGCATACATGTTGAAGTGGCCGTCAGCAGGTGTATCCAGTACTTCGGTAGGATCGCTCAACAAAGTGTGGTCGACGCCCATCTCGTTCAACATCCGGTGAATGACGCGGAAGTTGCCCAAATAGGTTTCAAAGCCAGGTACCAAGTTGATTTTGCCGTTTGAGCCAACTTCTTTGCCTTCCATGTAGTTCAGCGTGAAGTAGCGGGCAATGCCTTCGAACATGTTGTCCCAACCTGTGGTGTGGCTACCGACGAAGCTAGGTGTATGCGCAAATGGCACAGGGTAGTCTTGATCAACGTGGCCTTCTTTTTTGGCATTGTTGATGAACGCATTTAAGTCGTCGCCGATCACTTCCGCCATACAGGTGGTCGATACTGCGATCATGGTGGGTTTGTACAGGGCTTTCGCGTTTTCCAAACCAGCAAACATGTTTTTCTGACCGCCAAATACCGCTGCGTCTTCTGTCATCGAGTCAGATACGCAAGAGATTGGCTCTTTGAAATGACGGTTGAAGTAAGTACGGAAATAAGCCACGCAGCCTTGTGAACCGTGCACATAAGGCATGGTTTTTTCAAAACCCAGTGCGCAAAGTACCGCGCCCAAAGGCTGGCAAGCTTTAGCAGGGTTAACCGTGATCGCTTCACGTTGGAAGTTCAGTTCTTGATATTCCTTGGTAGTCGTCCATTGGAACACTTCATCAATGGTGTCTTGCGGATGACGTTCTTCGTATTGCGCACGTTTGTTAGCCAGGTTTTCTTTGTATTCGTCAGTTCTGAATAAAGGATAGCTGGGTTGAATGTTGTCGACGTTTTGGCTCATGATAATCTCCTAACGCGCCACTAATCTGTGGTCTGGCGTTGATTGGATTTTGCCGGGACTTTAATCCCGACCGATATTTAGTACCTGGTCGGGCGGGCGAAACGCCCACCTTCCCAGGAATTAAAGTGAGCGAATGCCCACCCTACGGATTACGCAACCGCTTTGACTGGCTCGCTCTCGGTAGCCTCGGTTTTCCAAGGTGCTTTGAAGCTTTTCCAGCAAGGATTGTTGATGGTCATGTCCATATCGCGGGCGAAGATGGCAAAACCGTCATAGCCGTGGTAAGGACCTGAGTAATCCCAGGAGTGCATTTGGCGGAAAGGCACACCCATTTTTTGGAAAATGTATTTTTCCTTGATGCCGGAGCCGACCAGATCAGGTTGGACTTTTTTCACGAACTCTTCGAATTCGTAGCCGGTGACGTCGTCATACAACAAGGTCGCGTTGCCCATTTCTTTAATGGTGCGGTCGTAGTCGTCGTTATGACCGAACTCGTAACCGGTACCCACCACTTCCATGCCCAAATCTTCGTAGGCACCGATCACGTGGCGAGGACGCAGACCGCCGATGTACAACATCACCCGTTTGCCTTCCAGGCGTGGTTTGTATTTAGCGATGACGGCGTCGTATTCGGCTTTGTAGCGTTCGATGACGCGCTCAGCACCTTCTTTGATAGTGTCATCGAAGTGAGCGGCGATTCTGCGCAAAGACTCGGCGATTTTAGTCGGGCCAAAGAAGTTGTACTCGATCCAAGGGATGTTGTACTTTTCTTCCATGTGGCGCGCGATGTAGTTCATCGAACGGTAGCAGTGAATCAAGTTCAGTTTTACTTTTGGGGTTTTTTCGATCTCGGCAATGGTACCGTCGCCAGACCATTGAGCGACTACGCGCAGCCCCATTTCTTCCAACAGAGTCCGAGATGCCCAAGCGTCACCACCGATGTTGTAGTCGCCGATCACGGCTACGTCGTAAGGTGTGGTGGGGAAGCTGTCGTCGCCATCGCGATTTTCCAAGACCCAGTCGCGGATCGCGTCGTTAGCGATGTGGTGACCCAGGGATTGGGATACGCCGCGGAAACCCTCGCAACGTACTGGGACGATGGTTTTGCCGTATTCTTTGTTTTTAACTTTAGAAACCGCTTCGATGTCGTCACCGATCAAACCGATTGGGCACTCGGATTGAATGGAGATACCTTTGTTGAGCGGGAATAAAGTTTCGATTTCGTCGATACATTTGGCCAGTTTTTTATCGCCGCCGAATACGATGTCTTTCTCGGTAAAATCCGAAGTAAAGTTCATGGTACCGAAGGTGTTGACGCCTGTAGTACCTACATAGTAGTTACGGCGACCGGCACGGGAATATTGACCACAGCCAACCGGGCCGTGTGAAATATGGATCATGTCCTTAATAGGACCCCAAACCACCCCTTTGGAACCCGCGTAGGCGCAACCACGAATGGTCATCACGCCGGGCAGGGATTTACGGTTGGAAGTGATACATTTGTTTGATTTTTCCAAGCTTTGATCGTTGATGGCCAAATGTTTGGCGCGATCAGCTTTAGCTTTTTCGGGATAGACTTCCAGCACTTCTTGAATAAGCGCTTCGGTCTCTTCTCTTGTCATGGCTGCCATGATGAAATCCTCCTGGTAGTCCTGGGTAATCCCCCACAGACTTGTTAGGAACTATGCGAAAGCAGGTTGGACAGGCTAACAGCCGGCCCAACCTACATACTGATTAAGCTTCGGCTGCTGCGGTTACACCGACAACGCTTTCGTCAACTTCTTCCATAACGCCGAATTCCATCAACAAGTCTTCCAACTCGTCCATAGTGATTGGAGTTGGGATCACCAAGTTGGTGTTGTTGATGATTTTTTGCGCCAAGTCGCGATACTCTTGTGCTTGTTTCGCGGTTGGTTCGTACTCGATTACTGTCATACGACGGATTTCGGCACGTTGGACAACGTTGTCACGTGGTACGAAGTGAATCATGTGTGTGCCCATTCTGGCAGCCAATTGCATGATCAGTTCATCTTCGCGAGCGGTGTTACGGCTGTTGCAGATCAAACCGGCCAAACGCACGCCGCCTGAGTTAGCGTATTTCACGATACCTTTAGCGATGTTGTTGGCAGCATACATAGCCATCATCTCGCCTGAGCATACGATGTAAATTTCTTGGGCTTTGTTTTCACGAATTGGCATCGCGAAACCACCGCAAACAACGTCACCCAATACATCGTAGAATACGAAGTCGAGGTCGTCGGTATAAGCACCTTCTTCTTCCAAGAAGTTGATCGCGGTGATAACACCACGGCCGGCGCAACCTACACCTGGCTCTGGACCGCCTGATTCAACGCATTTAACGTCGCGGTAACCCACTTTCAATACGTCTTCCAGTTCCAAATCTTCTACGCTACCGGCATCAGCTGCCATTTGCATGATAGAGTTTTGCGCTTTCGCATGCAGGATCAAACGAGTAGAATCGGCTTTAGGGTCGCAACCGACGATCATTACTTTTTTGCCAAGCTCTGCCAAGCCAGCAACCAGGTTTTGCGTGGTGGTAGATTTACCGATACCACCTTTACCGTAAATAGCACATTGACGTAATTTCGCCATGATCTTCTCCTCTTGAGTAGGTGTTGTTAATAACAACCTGATAAGTGCAATGGCCGTGCCAAAGTTTTGATGTGTTTTAAGTCATTGAAAATAAAGTATTAAAAATAATATTTCTAGCTTTTTCGATGGTCGGATTAGCAACATTCTTTGTAAGGCCTGTTATCTAACCAACATAAATCGCGGGGTTTTTATTTGAAGCGGGGGCTAGGTGCGTATTCGCCGCGGATTTTGGCCCCGGTCCTTTAGCGATCACGCTGTGTCTTGATTTGGCTTGCCGATAACGGGAGTTTGCCGCTTTGCCCGGACGACTTCGGTGAATAATCGCCTACACACTCTATAATTGATGCCAATCTTGGGTCGCGGGCATAAGCAGGCGTATATCCGGTTTTATCACGGGACCTGTATGTGGGGTTTGCAGCCACATTTTTTAGTTACTCATGCGGTGTTTCTCGAATTTAATAATGATATTGTCTTTGTATGTTCTTTAAGAATTGGTGGCCTTTCCGCCGCAAGCTGAAAAGTCAGGCGAAGAAGGATGATTCCTTCGATGTCAATCAGCGCATCTACACGCCGGTTAGCCAGTTGACCGTCGGCATGTATGTCATCGAATTGGATCGGCCTTGGCTGGAGAGCCCGTTCTTATTTCAAGGATTTGAACTTGAAACCGAAGCGGATATCCGCGCGGTAAAAGATGTCTGCCAGTACGTCTACATCGACGCCACCCGGAAAAGAAAGCGCCCGGTCCAGGCTAAAACCACGCAGGACAGTTTGCTAAGCGAAAGCAATATCGATTTTGGCGCGCCGCCACCGCCAAAATTAAGCGTTTTTGAGAAAGAATTCGCGCGCGCCGAACACGTTCATAAAGAAGTGGGTCAGTTGGTATCCAACTTTATGGAGCGCATCGCCAATGGTGAAGGGATAGACACTCAAGCCGCCAAAGAAGCGGTCGCGCAATGCGTGAACAGTATTTTGCATTCGCCGGATGCTTTTTTGTGGCTGAACCAGCTAAAGAACAAAGACAAATATACCGCACAACATAGCTTGAACGTTTGCGCCTTAGCCATTGTGTTGGGCCGCTACCTGAATTTTTCCGTAGCCAACCTCAACAATGTCGGCTTGTGCGGGATGATGCACGACATGGGCAAAATGTTGGTGCCTTTGGATATTCTGAATAAGCCCGGCAAGTTGGAACCTGAGGAGCTGGCGATTATGCGCTCGCATGCCGCTCTGGGCTACGAACTGCTCAAGTCCAGCGATCAAATGTATCCAGGGGCGATAGACACGGCCTATTCTCACCACGAAACATTGGACGGCAAAGGTTATCCCCGGCGTATCGGCGAAAGAGGGATTTCGCTCTTCACCAGAATCGTCACCATCGTGGATATGTACGATGCCATCACCAGCGACCGGGTGTATCAGAAAGGCCGGACGCATCTGGAAGCGACCAATATCCTGGCCAATATGGCCGGCTCTCAGCTGGATGAGCGTTTGGTGATCAAATTTATAGAATGTCTGGGGGTTTATCCACCCGGCAGCATTGTCATGATGACCAACGGTTACATCGCCATTGTGGTGGAGGTGAATGAATTGCAGAAGCTGCGGCCGAAAGTCATCCTGTTGCTCGATGCCAAGAAACAGCGGATTCAGGAAAGAATCGTCAATCTAGCGGATATGCTGTTGGATGAACACGGCAAGGTGTTGACTATCAAAGGCATTGTCAAAGCCCAGGATTACAACATAGACATCAAAAAATATTATCAACAAGGCGTTTTGCAAAAGGGCTTTGCGAACGAAAAACGCTAGGCTACCCCGGCGAAACCGGACGTTTAGAGCAACTCTGCTAGAATAAGCAGTCTGGCGACGGTCACGAAAGGGTTTGTGCGTGGGATTATCGTCCGTATGCTTTTGCTCAGCTTTGCCAAGCCAGGGCTGCAAATTTCTCGAGGCGTTTTGGAATCAAATGTACAGAAAAAACAGGGGAGGGCAAGGATTTACGCTGATGGAGATGCTGTTGGCGGTCGCTATCATGGCGGTGTTGACGGCCATAGCGATACCTGCCTACAACGGTTATATCGATAAAAGTAAGAACGATCTGGCTATTAGCTATCTGCTAGCCATACAGACAGAAATCGAACGGTATTACACCCGCGAATTTCACTACCCGAATGCACTTAGCGACATTACCTCTGCTCTGCCCAACAACGGCAAGGACCCCTGGGGTAGAGACTATGTCTATCTCAATATCATAGAGGGGGGGCCAGGGACCATGGGCTCAGTCCGAAAAGATCATGCGCTTAACCCCATCAACACCAAATACGATTTGTATAGCTTGGGTAAGAATGGCGTCACCAAGAAACAGATCAGCCAGAAGGACAGTCTGGACGATATTATCCTGGCCCGAGATGGCGGTTTCGTCGGTTTGGCGGCGGATTTCTGAGAGAACCCCTTAGCAATGGAGCGCAAGCTGTCTTTTAGCCATAGCAAGGTTGCCCGCCGCATTCTGTTTTCTTTCGTGTTGGCCGCGTTGATCCCAATCGCTATATTGGGCGTCCTGTCATTCCAGCAAGTGAAGCAGCAGTTGCAAGCGCAGACTGCCAAGGCATTGCAGAGAGGCTGTAAAGAGTACGCCTACGGACTGGTCAGCCGCTTGTTGTTTGCCGAAAATTCTCTGCGGCTGGCTGCCTTGAAAATTCATAAATCCAACAAGGACGATAAACCTGTGGCGCTGGCCGGCGAACAATGGCTGCAAGGCCAGTTCACCGGGTTGGCAGTACTGCGGGCCGATGGTCAACCCGCCACGTTATCCCAAAACAACAAGGCAATACCGACGCTGACGCCGGAAGAGCAAGCGCAGATTGAGATCGGGAAAACGTTGATTAAACCGGTGAGTGGTCAGCGGCTTGAAGACAATCGCTTGTGGATGGCTATCAATCTGGTCGAAAACTCACCGAAAGCCGGCATCCTGATGGCCGAATTGAAACCCGACTTGTTATGGAATTCCGAAACTATCGATCCCAACAATCTGCTGTGGGTGATGGCTGCCGACTCGCTACAGATATTGTTCGCGCTGGAGCAAGATTTCGATCCGTCCCCGGAGCTTAGGGCGCAAGTCGCGCAAGCCAATAGCGGCCGCTTCTCGTGGCAAAGGGACGGCGAAGCCTACCTCGGCGCGTATTGGAAGCTGCCGGTCGCCACGCTATTTTTCGGTCCGGACCTGATCGTCGTGCAAAGCCTGCCTGAATCGTTGGCGTTTGCGGCAATTCGGCAATTTAGCGTGATTTATCCGCCGGTGATCCTGTTGGCCGCGCTGATTGTCGTGTATTTGAGCAGCAGGTTGATTGCTAAATATTTAACGCCGCTCGAACGCTTAAAAATAGGCACCCAACGGGTTTCCGACGGCAATCTGGAATGTCGAGTAGATATTGATAGCCATGACGAATTTGAAGAGTTGGCGGATTCGTTCAACGAAATGACGCGCCGCCTGCGTAGCCAGTTCGATATTCTCGCCACCATGGCGGAAATCGACCGCAATATTCTCTCCGCCTTAAATGCCGAAGACATTATCGACACGGCGTTGAATCGCTTGCCCAGCATATTGTTTTGCGATTTGATTTCCATCGCCGCCGTCAATCCCGATACCGGTATCGCCGACGAGATTCGGGTTCGGCGCAGCGGGCACGATGCCGAAAAATTAGCCGAGCCGGTGATTCTGAACCAACAGGATGTAGCGGATTTGCGCGCTATGCACAATGGCGCCCTGGAGATTGCTAACGACGACGAGCGGATGTCCGAGTATTTGCAGGTGCTCGGCGTGTCCGGTGCTTGGCGCTATTTGCTGGTTCCCGTTCATGTTAACGGCGCACTGGCTTCGCTGATTTGCTTGGGTTATCAAGCACCGAAACGGATTCCACCGGAATCGCGCAACGCCGCCATCAACTTCGGCGATCGCATCGCGGTCGCGCTGTCCAATGCCGCCTGGGAAGAGAAGCTATACCAGCACGCCCATTACGATTCCTTGACCGGCTTGCCCAACCGCTTGGTACTGCATGACCGGCTGGGGCAGGAAATCGCGCGGGCCCGGCGCGATGACGCGCAACTTGCCGTGTTTTTTATGGACTTGGATCGCTTCAAAAACGTCAACGACTCGCTGGGACACGCGGCCGGCGACGAATTGCTGCGGCAAGCAGCGCGGATTTTTCTGAATTGCGTCAGAGCGACCGATCTGGTTGTCAGACTGGGCGGTGACGAGTTCGTCATCGTGATCGGTGAATTGCATACTCAGCATAACCCGGCGGCCTTCGTCAGCGCGGTTGCCGAGAAAGTTCTGGCTGCGCTGAAGCAACCCGTGACGGTGGCCGGATTGCCCATGACCGTGACGACCAGTATCGGGATTGCATTGTTTCCCGACGATGCCGACAACGTGCCTGATTTGTTAAAGAATGCCGATGCCGCCATGTACCACGCCAAGAGCGAGGGGCGCGCCAATTTCCGGTTTTACTCGCCGGAATTGAATGCCGCGGCATTGGAAAATATCAAGCTGGAACAAGAACTACGCGGCGCGATCGGCAGAAACGAGCTATTGGTGTTCTACCAGCCCAAGGTGGATTGGGATGGCCGCATCGTCGGCGCCGAAGCCTTGATCCGCTGGCGGCACACCGAACTCGGCATGATTTCGCCGGCCAAATTCATTCCCTTGGCCGAGCAAACCAGTTTAATCGTGGAGATCAGCGATTGGGTCTTGGAGCAAACCTGTTTGTGGGTGAATACGTGCCATGCCCAAGGCCTGGGGCCTCTACGGATTTCCGTGAATCTTTCCGCGGTCGATTTTAAGCACCCGGAATTGGTCGAGAAAATCGCGGCGGTGTTGAGCAAAACCGGCACCGATCCAAAATTTATCGAATTGGAACTCACCGAATCGGTGGCTATCGGCAATATCAAGGCTTGCGTCGAACGCATGCATCATCTGAAAGCGCTAGGGCTTACCCTGTCCATGGACGACTTCGGGACCGGTTTTTCCTCGCTGTCCTATCTAAAAGAATTGCCGCTGGATGTGCTGAAGATCGATCAATCGTTTGTCCGGCAGCTGGAAAGCGACGACAGTAGCGCGGCTATCGTCCGCGCCATTCTGGCACTTGCCGACGGCTTGGGTATGGAAACCATCGCCGAGGGCGTCGAAACCGCAGCGCAGCTTGAGATATTGAAACAACATCACTGTGGCTTATTTCAAGGCTATTTATTCAGCCGGCCCGTGCCTAGCGACGAATTTTTAAGTTTGTTGCAGGCCGATGCTGCCAAGCGTGGCGCAGAACTGCCGGCGATTAGTGCCAGTTAAACCAGCGGCGACCCCAGGCACTGACACCATCCAGATACAGATACACCACCGGCGTGGTGTACAAGGTCAGCAATTGACTGAAAATCAAACCGCCGACGATGGAAATCCCCAAGGGCTGGCGCAACTCAGCGCCGTAACCTGATCCCAAAGCCAAAGGTAACGCGCCCAACATCGCCGCCAGCGTGGTCATCATGATCGGCCTAAAGCGCAGCAAGCAGGCTTGAAAGATGGCTTCCTCGGCGCTCAGCCCTTTGTGGCGTTCGGCGTCCAAGGCAAAGTCGATCATCATGATCGCGTTTTTCTTCACAATGCCGATCAGCAAAATCACGCCGATCAAGGCGATGATGCTGAACTCGGTATCGCAAGCCAGCAAGGCCAGCAAGGCGCCGACCCCGGCCGAGGGCAGGGTGGACAAGATCGTCAGTGGATGGATATAGCTTTCATAGAGCATGCCCAGCACGATGTAAATACTCAGCAACGCCGCGGCGATCAGCCAGGGTTGGTTGCGCAGCGACTCCTGAAAAGCCTTGGCCGATCCCTGAAAACTGCCGCGCACCGTCGCCGGCGTGCCGAGGTCGCGCAGGGTTTGTTCAATGAATTGGGTGGCGGTGGACAGCGAGGTGCCGGGCATCAGATTAAAGGACACGGTGGCGGCGGCGAACTGGCCTTGATGATTGACGGTCAGCGGCGCGTTGCTGGTCTGGAAACTGGCTAGCGTCGCCAGCGGTACTTGGGTGCCGGTGTTGGTGCTGACGTAAAGCTGTTGCAGCGTTCGCGGGTTTTGCCAGTATTCCGGTGCCAGCTCCAGCACCACCCGGTATTGGTTCAACGGTTTATAGATCACCGACACCTGGCGTTGGCCAAAGGCGTTGTTCAAGGCGGTATCGATAGCCGCCTGACTGACGCCCAAACTGGCGGCTTTGTCTCTATCGACTACCAGCGATATTTGCCGGCCCTTGTCTTGCTGATTGGTGTTGACATCGGTCAGTTCCGGCCGCTTGCGCAGCGCCGCGACGATCTTGGGCGTCCATTCGCGTAGCAGGTTCAAGTCTTCGGATTGCAAGGCAAACTCGTACAGCGCCGCCGAGCCGCGGCCACCGATGCGCAAATCCTGCACCGGCTGTAAAAACAGGCTGGCGCCGGGCTCGTCGGCCAGTTTTTCCCGCATGCGCCGGCTGATTTCAGCCATCGGCGCGTCACGCTGCTCGGGCGGCTTGAGTACCGCAAACATCAAACCGGAATTGGTGTTTTGCATGCCGCCGGCAAAGCCCACCACATTGGTCACTGCCGGATCTTGCCGCAAAATATCGACAAAATCATGCAGTTTGCTTTGCATGGCTTGGAAGGAAATGCTTTGATCGGCCTGGATGGTGCCGCTGAGCCGGCCGTTGTCCTGCACCGGGAAAAACCCTTTCGGGACCATGATGTACAAGTACACGTTCAAGCCGATACAAGCCAGCAATACCGCCAGCATCAGTTTGGGATGGTGCAGCGCCCAACTCAAACTGCGGCGATAGCCATTTTGCAGGCGCTGGAATTGGGCTTCCAGCCAAGCCGACAGCTGGCCGGGCGTATGATTTTCCGCCGGTTCCAGCCAGCGCGCACACAGCATCGGCGTGACGGTTAACGATACCACCAGCGACACCAAAACCGCCGCCGACAAGGTCACCGCAAATTCCCGAAACAGCCGGCCGACGATGCCGCCCATCAATAATATCGGCGTGAAGACGGCGATCAGCGACAAACTCATCGCTAACACGGTGAAGCCTACTTCGCCGGCACCACGTAAAGCGGCTTGGAACGGTGGCACGCCGTTTTCGATATGCCGGCTGGTGTTTTCCAAGACCACGATGGCGTCATCCACGACAAAGCCGGTGGCGATGGTCAAAGCCATCAAGGACAGATTGTCCAGGCTGTAATCGCACAAATACATCACCGCGCAAGCACCGATCAGCGATACCGGCACCGCGACGACCGGGATCAGCGTGGAGCGCAGCCGGCGCAGAAACAGCAATACCACCAGGATTACCAGCACCACCGCGATCAATAAGCTGCGTTCCACTTCATCGACCGAGGCGCGAATGGTTTGCGAACGGTCCGAGACTATCGATAATTCCATGGCCGCCGGCGTCAGCGCGCGCAATTGCGGCAGCATGGCTTTGACATGTTCGACCGTGTCGATGATATTGGCGCCGGGTTGTTTATTGATGATCAACAACACCGCCGGCTGGCCGTTCTTCAGGCCGGTACTGCGCAAATCTTCCACGGAATCCACCGCTGTCCCCAGATCGGCGATGCGCACCGGCGCGCCGTTGCGGTAAGCCACGATCAGCGGCAGGTAATCGGCAGCATGCTCGGCCTGGTCGTTGGCGTGAATTTGCCAATGCCGCTCGCCAGTCTCCAGCGCGCCTTTGGGGCGATTGGCATTGCTGGCGTTGATGGCTTGGGCGACCTGATCCAGGCCGATGCCGTATTGTGCTAACGCGCCGGGATTCAGTTCCACCCGGACAGCCGGCAGGGAACTGCCGCCGACATTGACCTGGCCGATGCCGGGCAACTGGCTGATTTTCTGCGCTAATATCGTTGACGCGGCGTCGTACATTTGGCCGCGGCTGAGGCTGGTGGAGGTGAGCGCTAGAATCAGAATAGGCGAATCAGCCGGATTGACTTTACGGTAATTGGGCCGGTTGGGCAGATTGCTGGGCAGCAAACTGCTGGCGGCGTTGATCGCGGCGTGTACGTCGCGGGCCGCGCCGTCGATGTCGCGATTTAAATCAAACTGCAAGGTAATTCGGGTCGAGCCCAGCGAACTGGCCGAAGTCATTTCGCTGATGCCGGCGATGCGGCCCAGCGCCCGTTCCAGCGGGGTGGCGACGGTGGCCGCCATGGTTTCCGGACTGGCTCCCGGTAGGTTGGCGGATACCGAAATGGTCGGAAAATCCACTTGCGGCAAGGGCGCGACCGGCAGTTGCAGGAAGGCGATGATGCCGGCCAATGCCACACCGAGCGTCAGCAGCGTGGTAGCAACCGGGCGATGGATAAACAGCACCGAGATGTTCACGGCTGGCGGTCGTCGCTGTCGGCTAAAGGCGATTCGGCCGCACCGCGCAACCTTCGGGCCAACCGGTCCAGGCTCAAGTAAATCACCGGTGTGGTGTACAAGGTCAGCAATTGGCTGAGCAATAAACCGCCGACCATGCTGATGCCCAAGGGATGACGTAATTCCGAGCCAACGCCGCTACCCAGCATCAAGGGTAGCGCGCCCAGCAAAGCCGCCAGCGTGGTCATCAAAATCGGCCTAAAGCGCAGCAGGCAGGCCTGAAAAATCGCTTCGCGCGGCGGCAGGCCTTGCTTGCGCTCGGCTTCCAGCGCAAAGTCTATCATCATGATCGCGTTCTTTTTGACGATGCCGATCAGCAGCACGATGCCGATTACCGCGATGATGCCCAAATCGTTGCCGGACAACTGCAAGGCCAGCAGCGCGCCGACCCCGGCCGAGGGCAGCGTGGACAGAATGGTGATGGGATGAATATAGCTCTCGTAGAGCACGCCGAGCACGATATACACCGTAACGATGGCGGCCAGGATCAACCACAGCGTGCCGCTGAGCGAGGCGTTAAATGCCAAGGCCGCGCCCTGATAATCGCTTTGCACCGCTAACGGTAAACCGATGTCCTGCTTGGCCTGCTCGATGGCTTGAATGGCGTCGCCCAAGGCGGCGCCCGCCGGCAGGTTGAAGGAAATGGTCGCGGACGGAAACTGATCCAGGTGGTTGATGGCCAGCGCGGTCTGCCGTTCGGAAATACTGGCCAGGGCCGACAGCGGCACTTGGCTGCCATTGCTGGAAGGAATCCGCAGTTCTTGCAAGCCTTCCGGGCCGCTCTGCTGCTCGGGGTCTACTTCCAGCACTACCCGGTACTGATTGGACTGGGTAAAAATGGTCGAGACCAAGCGCTGGCCGTAGGCATTGTATAAAGCGTTATCGATGTCGGCGGTGCTGACGCCCAGCCGGCTGGCGCTGGCGCGGTCGATTTCGATGTAAGCTTGCAGGCCCTGGTCTTGCACATCGCTGGCGGCATCGGCGATACCAGGCAGGGCGCGCATGCGCTCGACCAGGCGTTGGCTCCAGCGGTTGAGTTCCGTTAAATCCACGGTCTGCAAGGTAAATTGAAACTGGGTTCGGCTGACCTTGTTTTCCAAGGTCATGTCCTGCACCGGTTGCAAATAAACCGAGATGCCCGGCACGTCGGCTAGGCGTGGCCGCAAGCGTTCGATCACTTTGCTGGCGTTGTCGCGTTGGGCTTGCGGTTTCAGGTTGATTAAAAAGCGCCCACTGTTCAGGGTCGGGTTACTGCCGTCCACGCCTATAAACGACGACAGGCTGGCCACGGCCGGATCGGCCAGGATCTGTTGAGCCATGGCTTGCTGGCGTTCGGCCATCGCCGCGAAGGAAATGCTGGGCGGCGCCTCGGTAATGCCTTGAATCAGGCCGGTGTCCTGGATCGGGAACAGGCCCTTGGGCATGGCCGCGTACAACAACACGGTCAACGCCAGCGTGGCGATAGCCACCAGTAGCGTCAGGCCTTGGCGCTTGAGTACCCACTCCAGGCTGCGGCCGTAAGCAGCGATGACTTTGTCGAGCAAGCCGCTGTGTTGTTCGTGGCCTGTTTCGCCGGCCCGTAACAGCCTTGCACACATCATCGGCGTTAAAGTCAGCGACACTACCGCCGAGATCAGTATCGCCACCGCCAAGGTGATGGCAAATTCGCGGAATAAACGACCCACCACGTCGCCCATGAACAGCAGCGGAATCAGTACCGCCACCAACGAGATGGTCAAGGAGATGATGGTGAAGCCGATTTGCTCCGAGCCTTTCAAGGCCGCCTGCAATGGCGATTCGCCGCGCTCCCGGTAGCGGGAGATGTTTTCGATGACGACGATGGCGTCGTCCACCACAAAGCCGCTGGCGATGGTTAGCGCCATCAAGGTCAGATTGTTGATACTAAAGCCGGCCAAGTGCATCACCGCAAAGGTGCCGACCAACGACAGCGGTACCGCGACCGCCGGGATCAAGGTAGCCGGCAGATTGCGCAGAAACAGAAAAATCACCATCACCACCAGCGCCACGGCCAGCAGCAACTCGAACTGCACATCGTGCACCGAGGCGCGGATGGTGACGGTGCGGTCGGTCAAGGGCAGTACTTCAATCGCGGCCGGCAAGGTCGCCCGCAGTTGCGGTAGCAACTTGTTGATGCGGTCCACCACCTCGATGACATTGGCGCCGGGTTGGCGTTGGATATTGACGATGACGGCGGCTTTGTCGTTGGCCCAGGCCGCCAATTTGACGTTTTCGGCGGCGTCGACCGCGTCGGCGACCGCGGATAGTCGTACCGGCGCCCCGTTGCGATAGGCCACTACCAAGTCGCGATACTCAGCGGCCGAGCGCAGTTGGTCGTTATTGTCGATGATGGCCGAGCGCTGCGGGCCGTCGAACATGCCTTTGGGTTGGTTGACATTGGCGGCGGCGATGGCGTTGCGCAGGTCTTCCAGGCTTAGGCCATAGGCGGCCAGCGCTTGGTGGTTGGCCTGGATTCTGACTGCCGGCCGTTGGCCGCCGCTGATGCTGACCAGGCCGACGCCGGGCAATTGGGCGATTTTCTGTGCCAGGCGGGTGTCGACTAAATCCTGGACTTTAGGCAAGGCCAGGCTGGATGACGTCACCGCCAAGGTCAAAATCGGCGTGTCCGCCGGGTTGACCTTGTTGTAAATCGGCGGCAGCGGCAGGTCTTTGGGCAGGAAGTTATCGGCGGCGTTGATGGCGGCTTGTACGGTTTGTTCGGCAATGTCCAGATCCAAGGCCAGATCGAATTGCAGCGTCACCACGGACGCGCCGCCGGAGCTGGTCGAGGACATCTGCCGCAGACCGGGCATCTGCCCGAACTGGCGCTCCAGCGGCGCGGTAATCGCCGAGGTCGTGACTTCCGGGCTGGCGCCGGGATAGAGCGTGGTGACTTGAATGGTCGGGTAATCGACTTGCGGCAGCGCTGAGATCGGCAATAAGCGGTAAGTCAAAACCCCGGCCAGCAGCAGGGCCAGCATCAGCAAGGACGTGGCGACCGGACGCAGGATAAAGTGTCGCGACGGGTTAAAGCCGGGAAGCGGGTTTTGCGCGGCGGCCATGTTTAGTTGGCGGTTTTGCCGGAGGCGGTGGGTTGGGTTTTATCGATTACCTTGACTTGGCTGCCTTCGCGCAGTTTGTCGGCGCCATCGATCACCAGCTTTTCGTTCACGCCCAGACCTTCCGGAATCGCGACCGTTTCGCCGTCAGCCGGTCCGGCTTTTATCCGCTTTACGCTGATGGTGTTGTCGTCCTTCACCACGTACACGAATGCGCCATTGGCCCCGTGCTGAATGGCGGAGCTAGGGACTAAGGTGGCGGCATGCAAGGTGTCCAGACGCATTTTGATATTGACGAACTGGTTGGCGAACAGGGTGCGGTCTTCGTTATCAAATTGGGCTTTTAATTTCAGTGTGCCGGTGCTGGCGTCGATCTGGTTGTCCACCGCCAGCAGCTTGCCGCTGGCTAGTTTTTGCCGGCCGGCCCGGTCGTAGGCGTCAATGACCAGCGTCTCGCCGGAACGCCAGCGCCGCATCACCTCGGGTATCACATCTTCCGGCAGCGTGAACACCACCGAGATCGGCTGAATTTGGGTGATGACCGCCAGGCCATTGACGTCGCTGGCGCGGACCATGTTGCCTTGATCCACCAGCCGCAAACCGATGCGGCCGGATACCGGCGCGGTGATGCGGGAATAACTGAGTTGCAGCTTGGCATTGTCGAGTTGGGCGCGGTCGATTTCGACGCTGCCGCGATATTGCTTGACCAGCGCGGCTTGGGTGGCGGTTTGCTGGGCGGCGATGGAGTCTTGCTCCAGCAAGGTTTGGTAGCGGGCTTGGTCGATTTCGGCGTTTTTCAGCAGCGCTTCGTCGCGCAGCAACTGGCCTTCGGCTTGTTGCACCGCCACTTGATAAGGCCGGGGGTCGATTTCGGCGAGCAGTTCGCCTTGTTTAACCGCTTGGCCCTCGCTAAACGCCACCCGGATCAGTTCGCCATCGACGCGCGAGCGCACTGTCACGGTATGCAGTGGGGTGACCGTGCCCAGGCCGTTCAGATAAATCGGCAAATCGCCTTGCCAGCTTGAGGCGACTGCGACGCTGATGGGGATGTTTTCGTTGGGATTGGCGCGCGCATCCTGATTTTCCTGCGGATGCTGGCCGGCGTGGTGCAAATAATAGCCGCCCGCCGCGACAGTTAATAGGAGAATGGTCGCCCAGTGCCAGCGCGACCTCGGCTTTAATGCGGAATAATCCTGATCCTGGTTCATAGCCATGCGAATATCAATAATTAGGTGCCGGCGTCATGCCGGCCAACCGAGTCTACCGGCACAACTAAAAAAGGCATCTTGAAGATGCCTTTTTCGGATTGTCTGCCGCTGTCGTGACGATCAATCGTAATGGTAGTGTTTGCGCAAAGGCTTGACCACTTCCCAATGGCTGTCCAGGCCTTCATGAAACATCACCAGGTCGCCCGGTAAAATCCGCACCGGCTCGCCGCCCACTGGAGTGACGATGATTTCGCCTTCCAACACATAAGCGGTTTCGGTTTCGTCGAAATCGATGGTGAATTTGGAAATTTCTTTTTCCCAGATCGGCCAGCTCGATACGCCCAGCTCTTTTAAACGTTCTTCGCTGGGGTTATGTTCAACGGTAATTTGGCTCATGGGTTTCCTGTTTGAATGAAGTTGATCGAGCGGCGGATTTTAGCATTGTTGCCGAGCCGCAGCTATGAATCGGTGGTTTCGTCCGGTAATTGCTTCAGATCGTCCGCGCGGCGCAGCCTGTTACGCCGTTCCGTCCCGACCGTGAGGTTGTCGGCATTGTTCTCCAACTTGGGCTCGCTTTGCTGGTAGATTTGAAATTCGGTGACGGAATTTATCGTGGTCAGCGTCGGCTCCTTGTTCAAATAATCGTTAAGCCAGACCACCAGTAATGCGATTGCCAGGCTGGCCGCGCCGGCGATGCCGGCGTCCCGGCCGTAATCGGGTTTCACCGGCTTATCGGGCAGCGAGGCCCAATCCACGACGTCCAGTTGCGGATTGCTTTGCCGTTGTTTGACGTCGATTTCCACTAGACGTTGTTTGGTTTGTTGCAATAATTCTTCCAACTTAACCAGTTCTTCCTGCATGGCTTTGTGTTTGGCGAATTGATTGGTGTATTCGGCGGCTTTTTGTTTATGCTCGGCCATTTGCTTTTGAATGGTCAATACGGTGCGGTGCGCTGCACCGTAGGCGTTTTCGGCCTCTTGCGTGGCATAGCTCGAGCCAGCTTGTTCTTTGCTGGCAATTTTTTCATCCAGCTCGGCCAATTGGGTTTTTAAATTGCGCAAGCTGGGGTGAAATTCGATGTATTCGTCGGTGTATTGGCTCCTTTGCGCTTCCAGGCGTTCGCGCAGGCGTTCGGCTTGCTGGGTTAACGCCGCCAGACTTTGCGAATCGGCTTCCGGCACCACGGCTTTGCCTTCCGCGACGGCGGCATGAATGGCGTCCAGTTTGGCCTTGGCTTTCGCTTCTTCTTCCAAGGCGGCGTTCAAGGAATTATTTAAACCTTGTAAGCGGGCGTGGGCCTCGTTATCGGTGCTCTCCAGGGAGAGGATGTCATGCTGCAAGCGGAACGATTCAATGTCCTGGCGTTTGTCGCGCACTTGTTGTTCCAGGTGAGTCAATTCCGATTTGATCGAGGTACTGGCTTTATCGGTGATTTCGGCAATGTACTCCGCGCGAATTTGCTGGTAGGTTTTGATCCAGGTATTTAAGGCCATTTGCAGGAATTGCGGATGACTGCCTTCAGCCGCCAATTGCACTAGATTGGTGTCCGCAACCGGTTTTACCTGGAACAGCTCTTTTAGCTGGTTGATATTGGGATGCTCGATACCATCCTGCTGTTTTAGCGTCTCGGCGGTTTTTTCTAATACCGGCTGTCCGAGCAAGACCTGCTTTTGAATGTTGACATGCTCCAGATCCGCCTCTGCATGCGTTTGATCAATATCGGTTGCCGCAGTCGTCAATACCAAGGCTTGGCTTTCAAAAACCGCCGGCTGGAGAAAGACATAGGTTTCGGTAATCAGCAGCAAGGGCAGAAGTACCAGCAAAAATAAGGTCCGGCGCCGTAAACGGCGTGGCCAAGGCGTTGGATGGGAACGGTAAAAGTCGTCTCCGACGATCTGGAAATCATGGCGATAAGGAAACATCACGATTCTCTCCCTGGCGCTTAGTCCGCAGGTTATAGTTTTTGTTGTAATCCGCTTTACGGAAAATTTTCTCAGCGATCCCTGTCGAGAAAATTTTTAACGCCCGGACCGAGTCTGTGCACGTCCGCTTCGGTCAAGGGCGATTAAACGACTGTCTGGTTTTGTTGTTGTCGCTACTGACTGCTAACTTCAGTGGGAATTTTGATTGCTCAAGACTTAATTGATAGCCCATTTTCAGGCTTTAGAGCTCAAGATCCGCGCTGGCTGGTCTGCTCTGGTGCCTAAACAGTCAATATCGGCGAGCTGCCAGTTTAAACCAATACAAAAATCAAGCAATTCTTAATTTGCCAACGGCTATAAAGGCTGGGCTTCAGTTTGAGGTTATGTCGGGTCAATAATCGAAGGCGCCAAAGGCGGTGACTTGAACCGAAAGCGATTGGCAAATCGGTTGTAGGCGTGTCACTCAAATCCGAGATATTAGGCCACGATAAAATCTGCTTCGCCTATACTAAAAAGCCAATTGGATTTGTGATCCGCCGCCGGTTTGCGGGCTTTTTGTTCGGACAAGATCGGGTGAACTAGGTATGCTGGCTAACTGGCGTCCGAGGCCTGTCGGACACAATTTTCCTTGATGCCGTTTTGGCGGCTATTTTTCAAATTTTTGGATTTCTACAAATCCCCGATTGGATTGGTATGGCAGATAAAGAGGATGGAATACTCAGAATTCATGTATATGAGCTGAGAGTGGGTATGTGCGTAAGCCGTCTGGAAGCGCCGACGGCGGATTCACCTTTTTTATTGGATAGAATTGTGATTGAAAGTCATGCGGATATCCAAGCCATCCAGGCGATTTGTGATTATGTCTATATCGATGTCAAATACCAAAAGTCCTTCTCCGGGGCGATTCCCACCAGAAATACCGAAGCGCGTAAACATCTGAGCTTTGCGCGATCTTTTAACCAAACCGCCAATACTTTTCAACGCACCGGTAATTTAATTAAAACGGTGATGGACGATATTCGTTTCGGGAATCAATTTAGTGTCAGTGCGGTTAAACAAGCTGTTTCCGAGTGCGTCGATAAGGTATTGGAAAACCCCGATACGATGCTGTTGCTGACCCAAATTAAAGATCAGGATCAATATACTGCGCAACATAGTATGAATGTTTGCATATTGTCTATTCTGTTGGGTCGGGAGTTGAATTTCTCGATGGAAGATCTGAATAAAGTGGGTTTTTGCGGCTTGATGCACGATGTCGGTAAAATGAAAGTGCCGCTGGAAATCCTTAATAAACCCGGCTCTTTAGAAGACTATGAAATGGACATCATGCGTAAGCACACGCTCTACGGACGCAACGTGTTAATGTCGGCCCGTAATGTCTATCCCGGCGCTGTTGACGTTGCCTACGATCATCACGAACATTTGGCCGGTACCGGTTATCCCAGAGGTTTGAACAAAACCACGCTATCGATATTTACCAAGCTGGTAGCGGTTGTCGATACCTACGATGCCATCACCAGTGACCGAGTGTATCAGCGAGGTAAGCCGCATCTTATGGCGTTGGGAATTTTGGTAAAAGGGATGGGACAGCAATTTGAAGCTAATTATGTGACGCAATTTATCAATTGCATCGGATTTTATCCGCAGGGCAATTTAGTGGAGTTAAGTAGTGGTGAAATCGGCTTAATAGTCGAGCAAAATAAGGCCGATAGGCTTAAGCCAAAAATATTGCTGATTCAAGATGGCAATAAAAACCTTATTGAAGAGAAGATACTCGATTTGTCCTTGAATATCGCCGATGCAAGCGGTAAACGCTATGGTGTCAAACAGGTGATACGGCCGCAGGATTGTGGTGTCGATTTAGCCAAGTATTATCAAGACGGCAAGTTTACGAAAGAATATGCGGTAGTTGGCTAAGGGTTTAGTTCTGTAAATTATCTTCCTTGGATATTGTTTTTCAACATGGTTAAAAAAATTAATATTAACCAGCTCAGAAAAGGCATGTTTGTTTGCGGCACCGATCGGAAGTGGCTAGATACCCCTTTTTTCAGAACTAAATTTTTGATTTCATCTGATAAACAAATTAATACCTTAAAAGAGTATTGCCAAACCGTTTCTATCGATACCGGCAAAGGTATCGACGTGGATAAGCCCGCTGAAACCGACATAATCGATTTCGCCAGCCCTGTGGCTGCGGAGATGCCCTGCTGCGCCGAGGAAAGCGATTCTGCTTACCCAGTGAATTGCATCGTCGAATTGCAGACCGATGAATTGGCGGTGGTGGTCCAGGAAAACTCACAATCACCCTTGCAACCGTTAGTGAAGGTGATCACCAATCCGCAGAAACAATTGCTGTTTCAAGAGCGCCTGCTTGATCTGGCAGATGAGCAGCAAAATCAGATCAACATAGTCCGGGTGTTGGCTAGTGACGAACCGATTGTCGAGTTACTGAAAATGTTTGTCGAACTGGAAAAAACTTAGCCGGCCAATCACTCAGGCGCGTTGTTGGGTTTTGCCGAATAGCTCGTTACTCAGGGCTATGACAGCACGCGGGTCGATTTCGGCAATCGAAAAATCGTTTTTATCCAGCTTGAACGGATTGACCGGTGAAGGCGACTTCAAGGCTTTATTGATGGCGGTTTGATAAATTCGACTGACCGGCGTTGGCCCGAACAAGGTAATCGACGGCCGGTTTAAACCCCAGGCCATATGCGTCGGTCCTGTATCGTTACCGATCACTAAATCGGCCCTGGCCAGCGCCGCTTTCAAATCATTGAGGCTTAATTGCGGTAATACCCGCGCCAGGCTGCGTTCTGCCAGCCATTGCGCCATCCAGTGTTCTTTCTCGTTGCCCCAACTGATCAGAAAATTAGCTTCCAGACCGAAGATGACCTGTAGAAATTTTTCTAAAGGGTAGTTACGGCTGGGCCAAGTCGAGCCGATGACCAGAATGATATTGGGTTGATCGGCTAGAAAATATTCATCCAAGGCCGTTTGCGGCGGCTGAAAAAACAAAAACGGCTGCTTTGCCTGAATTTGCTCAGTTGTTACATGCAGACCTAGCGGCTGGGTCAGTAAGGCGACATTGCGATCAATGGTATTGGCGTCGTAAGGGTAGGCGACGTGCCGGCTATAGAACAAAGCCGCCCATTTTTCCCGGATCGAGTCTTGATCGAAACCCACACAATTGGCCGACAGCAAGCGCGCGACCACTGCGGACTTAATCAAACCTTGGGCATCCAGCACTAAGTCGTAACCCTGCTCGGCATAAGCGCGAATTTTACTTATCTCGGCAAAGACACGCCATTTGTCGGTTTTCAGGGCTTTTAAATTCACACCCAAAATATTATCCAGGTGTGGATTATCGGCCAGTACGCCGACGAAGCGTTCTTCAACTATCCAGTCGATTTGCGCCAGCGGTAAGGCGGCTTTGATGAATTGCAAGGCCGCCATCGCATGAACGATGTCGCCCAAAGCCGACAATTTGACGATGGCAATTTTCATCGCTCAGAAGTCCAGCGCCGCCATTACCTGCTCCGGCCGAATTTCCGTTAAGCAGCGAGTATGGCCCAAAGGACACTCACGCTTGAAGCAAGGCGAACAATCCAGGTTTAAATCCAGAATCTTCGCCTCGGGATGTAGTGGCGGGGTAAAGCCGGGGTCGGAAGAGCCATAAACTGCGATCAGTTTTTTATCCAGTGCCGCAGCGACGTGCATCAGGCCGGAATCGTTGCTGACGACCGCGTCAGCCAAGGACAACAAGTCCACCGCATCCGCCAGCGAGGTGATGCCGGCGAAGTTACGGCAAATGCCGCCCGATAGGTCATTGATTTGCTCGGCAACGGCTTTGTCTTTGTCGGAACCGAATAACCATACTTGCGAGCCTTGTTCTTCCATTTGCCTTGCTATGGCGGCGTAATGCTCGCTCGGCCAGCGCTTGGCCGGACCGTATTCCGCGCCGGGACACAGAGCCAGGATTTTACTGACAATAGGGCGCAACTCTTCCGAGCCCTCAAGCAGAGCGCTGGGGTGGGGGATTTCGATTAAATCCGCGCCTGTGATCTCGAATTTTTTGCAGACGCTTAATTGTTGCTCGATTGTGATCGTTAGCTTCGGAACCGGGTAAGTTGGTGGCTGCGGCGCCTCTTTCGGTAAACCCAGCGCCACGAAACGTTGCACGGTCATGGTCAGCACAGTCTTATCCAAGGTGTGCACATCGTTCAATAGGCCGCGGCGTAGTTCGCCGAGAAAACCGGTGCGTTGGGGGATGTGCGCAAAGAACGGAATAACGGCCGATTTCCACGAGTTGGGCAGCACAATCGCCTGATCGTAATGCTGGCTTTGCAATTCTCGGCCTATGCGGATTCGCCCCCGCAAATCAAACTGCCCGTGGCCCAACGGCATCGTCAGGCCTTTGTGCACTTCCGGCATACGCTCCAATAGAGGTAAGGACCACGCCGGGGCCAGCACGTCGATCAGGCAGTCGGGATGTTGTTGCTTGAGGGTGATGAACAGGCTTTGCGCCATCACCATGTCGCCGACCCAGGACGGGCCGACGACCAGGATTTTATAAGCTTGCTCCGTCACTTAAGAAACGAGCGTCAGCCATTCCTTATGGTCGGCGCGGCGGCCTTGGACGTAGTCGAAATACAAGGTTTGCAGTTTTTCGGTGATGGGGCCGCGGCTGCCGGAACCGATGTCGCGGTTGTCGTATTGGCGAATCGGCGTGACTTCGGCGGCGGAACCGGTGAAGAAGGCTTCGTCTGCCACATACACTTCGTCGCGGGTGATGCGTTTTTCGATGACTTCGTAGCCTTGTTCGCGGGCGATGGTGATCAGGGTGTCGCGGGTGATGCCTTCTAAGGCTGAGGTAGTTTCCGGCGTGTAAATTTTGCCATTACGGACGATGAACAAGTTTTCTCCGCTACCTTCCGCGCAGAAACCTTCGTGGTCCAGCAGCAAGGCTTCGTCGTAACCGGTGGACAAGGCTTCCTGCAAGGCCAGGATGGAGTTGATGTAGTTGCCGTTGGCCTTGGCTTTGCACATCGTGCTGTTGACGTGGTTGCGGGTGTACGAAGAGGTCCGGATGCGGATGCCTTTTTCCATGTTTTCCGCGCCCAGATAGGCGCCCCAAGTCCAGGCCGCGACCATGACGTGGACTTTCAGGTTATCGGCGCGCAAGCCCATGCCTTCGGAACCGAAGAACACCATGCTGCGAATGTAGGCGCTGTCCAGATTGTTTTTGGCGACGGCGTCACGGTGCGCCTGATTAATCTCTTCCTTGGAAAACGGCATTTTCATATTCATGATATGCGCGGAACGGAACAAGCGGTCGGTATGCTCGGCCAATTTGAAAATCGCGGTGCCGGCATCGGTTTTGTACGCGCGCAGGCCTTCGAAGACGCCGCAGCCATAGTGCAGGGTGTGGGTAAGGACATGGACTTTCGCGTCCCGCCAGTCAACCCATTTGCCGTCTAGCCAAATCAAACCGTCTCTGTCATCCATCGTTGCCATTATCTGAACCTGTTTTGTTTAGTGATTATTGCTGCGCCGCGTCGGCTTAAAAGTGACGGAAATTGTACTATAAAGCGCTCTCCGGCAATACCGGCTGCGCAGAAGTCCTGATTTTGGCGTGAGGATGTGTTTGGCAGGCCCAAGATGGATTGTGGGCGCCGGTGAAATAATTCACTGATTCCACGTGGCATAGGCTACCGACGGCACGCGCGGTTTGCGATAACTTAAACTCAGCGTCAATTTTTAGAAGTTGCCTAAGGTTGGAAAAATCTTAGTGCTATGATTTTTAAAGGCTTTCGTTAGTTGGCGTCACTTATGCACGTCATTTAGTAGTCAAATCGGCAGATTCGGGAGAGCGTCATGGAAACAAGCAATGAAGTCAACGAAATCAGCACCCTGCGTATCGTATTCATCGAAACGTTAAGCAGGCAGTTTATCGCCATTACCGGTTGCGGCATTTATGTATACCTCAATCCGCTGACGATTAACGAATTGTTCAACCGCTATTTAAGCAGCAGCGTGCCTATCAATGTGTTTGCCAGGCAATGCGTCAGAAATATAGTGGCTTAATGTTGCGTAGCCTGCCCGGACGACTAGCGTCGTCCAGGACGTCTTTTAGCCAAATAGCGTCGTTAGGCTTTGGCAAAGCGCCGGCGTGAGAAGAAGAGCACCGCCAACAACAGCAAGGCCAACGCCGCTTGTCCGGCAATCAAACTTAGACACACAGCCGGATTTGTCGGATACGCAAAGGCAAAGCGCGGTTGATCGTGACTCAGTTCATCGTTCCAAGCGCTATCGCTCATGATTTTCGGTACGAAATAGTCGCGCCATTGATCTTCAAAGTGATCCACCGCCTGAATATACTCGGCATAGCGCGGCGCGTCGATGCCGGCCAGCCTATCGGCCATTTGCAGCGCGGCCATGGCCGGTGAGAGCCAAGACCAGGATTCCAAAAACTCGAATTGCGCCTGGCGGGCGCTGTCGAAGCGGTACATCACCGGTCTGATCTGTTGATCCAAAACCAATCCGGCCGGCAAACCGGCGATTTCGCGCGGTAGCTCTTTACCGGTTTGCGGCAGCGGTAGGTCGGGATGATTGCTATACCACTGCGCCAGCAGCGCTTGGCGTTGTTGATTGTTTTGTTCCTGAAACTGGCGGACGGCGATAATGCTATCCAACCTAGATGGCATCGGCTCGTGCCGGTCGGCCGCCCAACCCAGCAAGGCCGGGCCGGCGAAGGTCAATATCAACCAGACGCCCAGCATGCCGATGGCCGCCGCCCCAGAGGAGAAGGGCAGCAGCAGGAACAAGCCGGCGATGCCAAACCATACCAGTGTGTACAGGCCGGCGAACGCCAGCCAATAAACCAGCGTTTCCAGGCTAAATGCCGGATCGAGCCATAGCGCCAGCAGCGAACTGCTGAAAACCACCAGTACCACCACGCCATAGCGCACGCTCAACGCCGCACACACCAAGCGCCAGGGTGCCGACATTTGCGTGCAGACCAAACGCCAGACTCCACTCTCGCGGTCTTCCTGCACCAAGCCGTAGCTCAAGGCAATCACCATCAGCGGCGTCAGTAGCGCGAACACGGTGGCAAAATCCAGCATGCCCAACTCATGCAGCATCGGGTTGAACAACTGATCGCTGTTACGGCCGTCGGTGTGGCGGCTGCGAGTGGAGATTTTGATGCCGGTACTTAAAAAATCCAGTTGCCGGATGCTCAAGGCCAAACCGCTCAGGGCCGGCAGCCGCAAAGGCGGCGCGGCGGCACTGGCGGCGAAGGCATTGGCTTTGGGGGTGTGGTCCGCCGCTTTCGGGGCGTCATGCATCTCCGCTTGATTGGACATCGCGTTGACGGTCTGCGGCGCTGCGGTGCCGTGTTGACGGAATTCGCGCGCAGCCAAACCCGACCAAACGGCGCTAGCCAGCATCACCAGCAGAAACAAACCTGTCACCCACAGATTTAAGCTGTTGCGTTTAAAACGCAGCCATTCGATGGCGATTAACTGCATCATGGCACCAGCCTCCGTGCGGAAAGGCTCAATAAGCCCACCGATAAACCCAACCACAGTAACAACACCAAGAGATCCAGTTCGGCGGCCTGCAGGGCAAAACCGATGTCCGGGGCTTGATAGCTAAAATCCGCCACGCTACGCCAATCGGCCTCAGCGCCGGTGGCCTTGCGCTCCGTGCCGCGGCTACGCTCGCGGTCCCAGTCTTCGGTCAGGTTGATAAAGTACTGCCGATATTGTTCGGCGGCGTCTTCAAAATGCCGTTGATGGCTCAAATCCATACCGGCCAAGGTCATGGATAAAGACCGTAGCGCTAGGCTGGGGCCCAGCCAGGACCCCAGATGGCTCAAGTGTTGTTGCTTAATAAAATTGTCGCGCAAGGCGTCGAAATGCAGGGCATGGACCTTAACGGAATAAGCATCGTTGTGCTGACGATTTAAGGACACGAACCCGACCGGCAAATCTTCCTTGCGGGAAACCCCGTACTGCGCCAACACCTGTGCTTCGAAGGCTTTGGCGCGTTGCTCATGGTCACCGTCGTGCTCCAGGCCGTGGTCGATGTCGTCCTTGATCTCACGCCAGAACTCGCTGGCGCTGGGGTTGGGCGCCAGCATTTCCGCAGTCACCGCGCCGAGGCGCGGAGCGATAAACACGCTGGCTAGCCAAAAGCCCAGCAGGCAAAACAAGGTGGTGCGGCTGGTGTTAAAAGACGCGGAAGCGGCGATGGCGACTGCGGCGAAGATGCCGTAGTACAGATTTAATAGCAGCAGCAACACCAGCAGGCGCAGCACGTCGTCCAGGGTAAACGCGAAGTTGCCTAGCAGTATCACGGCTGCTACCAACAGCGCCGGTGCCAAGACCAGGGCAAACGCGCTTAACAAGCCCAGCAATTTGCCGAACAACAACTGGCCGGCATTCACCCCCAAACTGTGCAGCATCCGCAAGGTGCCGGATTCACGCTCCTGGCTGACCGCATTAAAGGTCAAGGCCACGATCAACAGCGGTAACAGCGCAGTCAGCACAAAACTGGTCGTGGCTTGACCGAAACGGCCGGCCAGCACTTGATCCGCCGCCGGGCTGAAGCGAGTGAGGTTGCGCTTATGCGGCTCCAGCCATAAAGACTGGCCGATATACGGCCGCAAACCCGGGTCCAGAGCGGCCACCGGCGTGTCCGGCTTAAACACATAGATGCCGTAATGCGCGGCAGAGTGTGGGTTTTTCACGCTCTGAGTATTCCACTGTTCCTTGGCGGTGGTGCCGACGCGGTGTTTTTCCGCGCGCAATTGCTGCAATTCATAGGCTGACGCCAGGAAAAAGCCGACAAACAATAGCAATAGGGCAATGCCCAAAGTCAGCAAGCGGCCGTCGCGCAGTGTGGCGAGAAATTCCTTGCGAATGATGGTCTTGATCATGCTAGTCCCCGGGCATGCGCCAGATATTTTTGCTCCAGTTCGTCGTGTTGCACGGTGTGGGCGTCGAATTCTTCCACCAGACGGCCGCTTTTCATGATGCCGATACGGTCGGCGACTTGCTTGGCGTTGAACAAATCATGGGTGGCCATCAACACCGCCATGCCTTGATCGGCGGCGGCGCGGATGCGTTGGGCAAAGTCGTTGGCCGCGCTCGGGTCCAGGCCGGAGGTGGGTTCGTCCAGCAACATGGCCTTGGCCTGTTTCGCCGAGGCGATGGCCAAGCCCACTTTTTGCCGCATGCCCTTGGAATACGCTGCCACCCGTTTGCCGTGGGCATCGGCTTGCAGGCCGCTGTCCAATAACAAACGACGGGCTTGCTCGTCATGCAAACGAATATTCGCCAGCGCGCAGAAATACGTCAGGTTTTCCAAGCCGCTCATCACCTCATACAGCGCGACGTTTTCCGGCAGATAGGCCAGTTTCGTTCGCACCAGATCGGGATTGGCGTGCGGCGATTCGCCTTCGATCAGCACCTGTCCGCTACTAGGCTGGTTGAAGGTCAAAAACGTGCTGATGGTCGTGGACTTGCCGGCACCATTGCCACCCAGCAGCGCGTAAACGCAGCCCTTGGGAATATGTAAATTTAAATTCTCGACCGCACGGTGTTGTCGGTACTCGACAACCAGGTTTTGGGCGGCCAATACGGGGGGCTCTGCGTTCATATAAGGTATTTGGGTTAAGGTGAATGATCTGCGACGGTCAGCCGGATGGCATGCCGCCGCGCCCGGCATGCTTAGCATTTTAACGATAGACTGGCGCAATAGGTGAGTTAGGCCAATGGGATATTTTCCTGGATGTACTGATCCGGGCTATTGTTGATAGCCAATTGCACGCTATTTGATTTGTTTATGAATCGATAGTAAATGATCGTTATCGACCAGGACACAATCATTGACGTTTTGCGAATGACCGTATTTGAATGTATTGCCGACAGTAAGATAATGACATGGTTTTCTGGAAAGGTCTCTTCATTGAAATAGACTATGGGATGTAGTATGTTCGGTGTTGTTATTTATGAATATCAGGATTTTTACTATGGCTACTACCAGCTTGAGTCTCGGAGAACATTGGGAAGTCTTCATTAGAAGTGAAATTGCAAGTGGTCGCTACGGCTCCGCTAGCGAGGTTGTGCGGGATGCTTTGCGGGAACTTGAGGAACGCAAGCATAAACTAGCAGCGTTACGGGCGCATCTTGCCGAGGGCGCTACGCAAGCCAGTAGAGGCGAATTTGTACAGGATTATACTGTTGCAGCCATTATTCAGGAGTTGGATAGCGAGGCATAATGGCAACTTATAGGATTACCCCTAGGGCGTTTAGTGACTTAAAGAGCATTGGCCGCTACACAACGGAAAAATGGGGTAAGCCGCAACGGAACCGCTATTTAGCAGACCTTGATAAACGGTTTAATTGGTTAGCCAAGCATCCACATCTAGGCAAACATCGAACGGATATTGCCGAAGGCTATTACTGCTTTCCTCACGGTTCTCATTTGATTTTCTATATGCTCAATCCATTTGGTATCGATATTATCGGGATACCACACCAAACGATGGATTTCGAAGCATATTTCGACCAATGATTAACGCGATAAGGTGCGCACCCGGATAGTTTTTGCAGAGCCAGCGGCGAGGCGCAACGGTCGTGATCGATGCGCCTAACGGCAGCATCCTATTTGTTCTGGGATTTGGCGCGCCTTATCCCGTTAAGCGGATTTATCGGCCATATTCTGCCCAGAAAATCTCGCCTTTTACGTACTCGGCATAGGCAATCGCAACGTTAAGCAAGGTATGAATTTGAGAATGAATGTTATCCAGCTTTTCTGGCAGTGGTTTGAGCAGTTCCGCTCCGAACGTGTTTGCCAGCTCTGTATTTCCAGCAGTTTTCGCCCAATAAGCGCACGCTCCTAGCGGCGATTCTTCAATGGGATAACTATATGAGTAATATTTTTTGTCCGCGCGAGTTTTAGTTTCTTCAAACCAAGCACTTGCCAACGATGGCTGTCGAATAGTATGAGCGGTATACGCCAATTCGCATAAGGCTTTGGCGCCATATTGGCTTTCGGTCATCGCGCGGGCCGATTCGGCAAGCAGTTGTATCACTGATAATTTCTGGGCTTCGTCAAGTGCCAGTGTATCCGATTGCAAAAGCGTGGCAATCGAATGTATTGCTTGCCGGCGCTCCGAGGGTTTCATGCTGGCCTTCAGAGAATCTGGTAAATTCAGCAACTCGCCTCTCAGGGCTGATTTGACAAAATCTTGTCCTTCATCGTTTTCTAGGCTCTCCGCAATAGTCTGTGCCTGCCGCCAATTGCTCAGACGATCGCTGAGCGACTCGATTTTAGAAATCGCGTCGAGAAGCTGCGTATTCGGCTCTTGTTTGAATTGCGCCAAAGCAATTTCGGCTAAAACCTTCTGGCTAGCTTGCTTTTGAACCACCAATTGACCACGGTGATCAGGTGTCAGAAATGACCAAGCTGTGTCCAGTGCATCGGTATCAGCGCCGGTTTGGGCGAGTAATTTGACGATACCTTCATCTCCGGGCGTGCTATATACGAATTGACCTTGGCCTGTAGAAGTATTATTCGCCAGTTCGTAAGCCGCTTCCTTGGCGTACGCCTGAGCCTTATCGGTTTGTTTTAATTTAAGCAGTGTCTCCGCTACATCCAGCAAACCACGGGCACGCCTGCGGTGATGCTCGTAGTTGATAACAATGCTACGCGCGTTGGCGAGTTCGTTTTCCATCTCATTGTTGCGGCCGAGTACGGCCAATACTTGCGCTTTGGCTAATGCGAACAAATGAGGAAAACCATCGCCGTGGTTTCCTGGGTATATCGCAGCTAGCTCATCCAGGCGAGCCAGTGCGGCTGGGGCGTCGCCCTGTTCGGCACGTTGCACGGCAATTTTTAAGCTGATAAGTGGATCTTCGAAGCGGCCACGTTGCCAAATCGGTTCTAACCAACCGGTGGCGAGAACATCGAGTTTCATATTCTTTATGTCTCGGTATTCTCTAGTGCAACTGTCTGTAGAGCATTTAAAGTCATTAGCTTCGGTTAATGCCTCGACAAAATCGGTTTTGGCTTTTTCCGGATTTCCACAAAAAAACGCAATCTTTGCCAGTTTGGCTTTGGTTATGGGCCAAACTCTCTTGAATCCCATCGCTTTTTCAAGTTCGATTATTTTCTTGGCTAAAGCTTGTCCTGCCTCATATCTGTTGGCTTTACATAGCGCAACCGCAACGTCGTCCATCCCTCTTTGAAATATAGGGCGGGTTATGTTTCTCGTAGCAGCAACGGCCTTGTCAGTTTCGCCAAATCGCGCATACAAAACACCTGCGCGTGCCGCCAGTTGGCTTTCCTTTAAATAATAGGGTTCGCTTTGTTCCAATTCGCTCAATGCTTCTCGGGCCGAGGTGGCGTCACCATGATCGAGGCGGCCTTCAGCCAGGGCCAGTATTACGGAAGTATAAATATCGGGCTTTTTGTCTTTGAACGCGCGCAGACCGGTAACGGAAATGGTGTCCGAATTCGCCTCAGCAGATAAAACGTCCGCCAACTGCGCTGCCTCTTGAATGTTACCGTGTCTTGCCTGAGCAATGCCGGCGTTTTCCAGAATTCTAAAGGCATTCGGAACGTGTTCGGCTTCGGCAAATTTGAAATAACTGATGGCCTTATCTGCACTCACTGGGCTATCGCCAGCTAAAAACAACGGCAAGACGGATTCCATGTCTGTCAGATACGTTGCTCTGGAGGTGCCTTTTCGCTTTGTAAAAGCAATGTCGAAGGCCTGCGTTGCCGAACGTTGAGCCTCTGAATTTAATCCCAACGCCCATTGCGCCCGTGCCAAAAGACTGGTCGGTTCGGCAAGCCAGGAATAGCGGTTATAGTTGCTATTGGTATCCAATAGATATGTCTTTCGCGCCCATTCCGGAACACCCAATGCCAGTGCCGTAAGGCCAAAACCGTTACGGTGAGCAAGCCCTTCAGGTGAATCATATGGTAAATTTTCGGCCACCTGTTCGAATAGACACTCCATGCTGGGTTGAGCACGACATTTGGCATAGCGGTTTTTCGGCCAGTCGGCATTTTCCACCGAGCTAACAGCGGTTACCGGAAGACTTTCGTATTGAGATGCCCGGTCAGATGCTGACGTATTCAACGGAGTAGGTGTGTCAGCTGCCAACGTCGTGTTCGATGCTTGCAACACAATAAATGCAATTGCCATGACAAAGGAGCTATCGAGTCTGCCAATAATTTTAGAGGTTAGTGTCGAGCATCCGTTGCCAAGATATTTTTCTTTCATCACGAATATACAATCCCCTTTAATTTTCTGATCCCAACACCAAACCTTTAAACCAATTCACCGCATAAGGGTAGCATCTATAACGTCTCTCAGTGGACTAGGCGGAGCGAATAGTCAGCTTACAGCTCAAAACCTGCCTTTGTTGGTTGATATTTTTCAACCGCTGGAATGTCTCAATTTTGGCCGAATTTGCTCAGTCAGCACTGATGAATGCCTGCGATATACCCCAATAAAGCTGGCGCAAAACACCAGAATTCTGTCAGCAATTTTGTAAAACGGGATTGTGATGTGTGCCACAAAGAATCAAAAATCGCTTCAATATCAATCGAGCATGAGTCATTCATTGCGGCTCAGACACGAACTCGGACATACTTCCAATCGAGATTTGGGGGCTGACTGGGTAAAGGGCGGGGTAGTGAAGCCGTTGCCGCCGACAGCTGAATCGGTCGGCGGCTGGCGGAGAGGGCGGCGTTAAGCCCGCGACGAGAATTCGCCGGTTTCGGTGTTGACCTTGATCATCTCGCCGGATTCCATATATTCGGGGACTTGTACTTCCAGGCCGGTACTGAGCTTGGCAGTTTTGGTACGTTTGGTGGCGCTGGAGCCTTTCATGGATGGCGGGGTTTCGACGATTTGCAGCGTAATGGTGGTTGGTAACTGGATACCTAGCGCTGCGTCGTCCATCAACAGCATGATGATGCCTTCCAGGCCGTCCGTCAGATACAGGGTTTGGCCTTCCAGGTCGTCAGCCGCCAGCGCGTATTGATCGTAAGTTTCGCTGTTCATGAAATAGTAGGTGTCGCCGTCCTGGTAGGAAAACTGCACGTTGCACCGTGAACAATCGGCGGCTTTCAGCATGTCGTCACTTTTGAAGGTTTCGTCCAGTTTTTGCCGGGTTTTCATGTGGGTGAAGCGGACTTTGTACAGCGTGGTCGCGCCGCGCGAGGTAGGGTTGCGTACGTCGATGTGTTTCACCACATACGGCTCGCCATTGATTTCGATGGCGGTTCCCTGTTTTAGTTCGTTGGCTTTCGGCACGGCTTAATCCTCGTTAAATGTCTGATTGGAAATAAATTGCCACTGGCCGTTGATCAGGCCTGTCAGCGGTTGATAATCGATTTTGTAGCGCATTTTACGACAGTCTTTGATCCAGTAGCCCAGATAAACGTAGGGCAGGCCCATTTGCTTGGCCGTTTCAATCTGCCAGAGCACGGCGTACACACCGGGGCTGTAGTCGGCAAAATCCGGGTCGAAAAAGGTATATACCGCCGATAGCCCGTCGGCTACCACATCGACCACCGCGACCGCCGCCAATTGGCCGCCGATTAAAAACTCCACAAACAGCGTGTCGCACCAGCTGCTGCCGAGGAATTTGATGTAGTCATCCGGCGTGATTTCGGTATCTTCGCCGGGCTTGTCGTGGCGGGCACTTAGATAACGCCGAAAAAGCCGGAAATGCCGCGGGTCGAACTCGGCGTTTTTGACGACTATCCGGGTTTGCGCATTGCGCTTGATGCAGCGCTTTTGTTTACGGTCAGCTTGGAATAAGGCCACCGGCAGCCGCGTCGGCACGCAAGCCTGGCAGGCTTCGCAATAGGGTTTGTAAACATGATCGCCGCTGCGCCGAAAGCCCTGAGCAATCAGTTGCGAGTAGAGCGTGGTGTCGATATTCACCGACGGATGCACGAAGCCGGAACGGGCCAGACGGTAATCTAGATAGCCGCAGGCGTGGCCGCTGTCCAGCCAAATCGGGATGGAGCTCATGCTTGCCAAGCGTCGGGCGTCGGTGTTTGATCGCAGAGCCTATCCAGCAGTTCTACAAAGCGGCTGCGAGGGATTTCCGCCGCGCCAAGGCTGAGTAAGTGTTCGCTGCTGACCTGGCAGTCGATGAGTTGATAGCCCCAGGCGCTGAGCTGCTGCACCAGATGCACAAACACCACTTTGGAGGCATCGGTTTTACGATGAAACATCGATTCGCCGAAAAACACTTGGCCGATGGCAATGCCGTACAGGCCGCCTACCAACTGGCCGTCCTGCCAGGCTTCGCAGCTGTGTGCGATACCCAGGTGGTGTAGTGTGGTATAGGCTTGGCGGATGTCGTCGGTAATCCAGGTGCCACCTTCGTCGCGACGCGGCGCCGCACACGCATCGATTACTTGACGAAAGGCGCTGTCGTAACGAATCTCAAACAATTGTTTGCGCAGGGTTTTCGCCAGGCTGCGAGAAATATTCAGTTGTTCCGGAAACAATACCAAACGCGGATCGGGCGACCACCACAGAATAGGCTCGCCGGGATTGAACCAGGGGAATACCCCGTGCCGGTAGGCGTTGACGATGCGCTGCGGTGACAGGCAACCGCCAAAGGCCAGTAAGCCGTTGGGTTGTTTCAAGGCCTTGTGCAATGGCGGAAAGGCTTGGTGCGGATGATCCGGGTCGAGCAGGGTGAGTTGCATAGGAGGCGCTTGATGTCCGGGTTGGCGCTGGTTTGTTCAGTAAGCTAGCTTACCAAGGTTTGTAGGCTGCCGACCAGACTGTTGATAACGGTGCGTAGACACAAAATTTCGCACGTCCAACTCAAGATGCATCCATTTTGTATCCAAAGCCGCGCACGGTTTTCAGCAATTTCAGTTCGTAATCGTCGTCGATCTTCCGCCGCAGTTGGCGAATATAAACATCCACCACGTTGGTCAGCGGATCGGCGCTATAGCCCCAGACTTGTTCCAGAATGCGTGTGCGGCTCAATACTTTACCCGGCATACGCATAAAGCATTCCAGCAAGGCAAACTCCTTGGGGGTTAACTCGATAACGTTATCGCCGCGTCTTACCTCGTGAGTTTCGCCATTAAGTACCAGGTCTTCGATACGCAATTCCTTGTCGTCCTGTTTCACTTCGCCGCCGCGCCGCCTGAGTAAAACTTCGATACGGGCCAGCAATTCTTCAAAGGCGAACGGCTTGGTCATATAGTCGTCGGCACCGGAGCGCAGGCCGGCTACTTTGTCTTGCACGGTATCGCGCGCGGTCAGCATCAAAATCGGGGTGTCGATGCCGTTGCTGCGCAAGCGTTCGCAAATCTGTCTGCCGTTCATGTCCGGCAGGCCCAAGTCCAGAATGATCACCTGAAAGCTGCCTTCGGTACCCAAGGCAATGGCCTCTTGCCCGCTACGGGCCACCTCCACGGCATAGCCCTCGGCTTTTAAGCCGCGTTGCACGAAATCGATGATACGCTCGTCGTCTTCAACCATCAGTACCCGCATATAGCCTATTCCCGTCAGAGTATTGGTTGTCATGTATTTATCATTCATATGAAAATCCGTCCTATGCTACCGTAAGCAGGGGTAGTGTAACCGTAAATGTCGATCCGGCGTTTTCGACGCTACGTACCGCGATTTGCCCGCCGTGGGCTTGCAGGATGGATTTGGCCATCGGCAAACCCAGGCCGGAGCCGTCGTCTCGGGAATGCTGGGCATTGCTGCTGCGGAAGTGGCGTTCGAAAATTCGATCCAGATCCTCGGAGGGTATGCCTATGCCCTGATCGGTCAGGCTGAAACAGGCCTGTTTCCCGTCGCGCCATAACGCCACGGCGATATGCCCGAGCGGTTTGGAATAGCGGCAGGCATTCTCGCCCAGAATGAACAGCACTTGCCGTAGCCGTTGCTTGTCGCCGCGCACCAGTAACGGTCCGGAAGGCGCGTCCAGGCTGACGGAAATCGAATATTCTTGCGCCATCACTTGAAAATCCTCGACGCTGCTGGCTACCAAATCCGCCAAATCCACTTTATTCCATTCGAATTGCAGATTGGCCGTGTCGGCGCGGGCCAGAAACAGTAAGTCGTTCACGTATTTACCCAACTGCATCGACAGCTCGACGATGCGTTGCAATGCGTCTTTGTATTCTTCGGCATCGCGGTCCTGGCCGCGCAACGTCACTTCCGCTTCGCCGCGTATCACCGTGATCGGCGTGCGCAGTTCGTGGCTGATGTCCGCCAAAAACTCACGGCGGGCATTATCCATGCGCTTTAATTCCTCGTTCAATAGATTAAGCTCAAAGGTCCGCTCGGTCACTCGCTCTTCCAACACGGCGCGGCCTTCGCGTAGTTTATCTTGTTGAACTTCCAGTTCCTTGGCCATTTGATTGAAGTGGCTGGCCAGATAGGCAAATTCGTCGCGGCTGTCCAAAGCGATGCGGTAATCCAGGTTGCCGGAGGCGATTTCGTCCGTGCCTTTCATTAGCGCTTCGATAGGTTTTTTAAACGCGCGGAGCAACATGATGCCGGCTACCAAGCTGAATAACGCCGCGGTTAACGAGGCCAGAATCGCCGTCCAGCGCGACTTTTCCACCAACATTTCCAACTCGAGCTTGGCTTTTTTTGCCTTTTCCCGTTCGGCGTTGATGGCGGCGTCGATTAGGGGTTGGAATTTACCGTCGATTTCCTCTTCAGTGAACTTGGCTAAAGCCTGCACCGCGGTAGTCAGCTTACCTTGCAAGCGCAGCCGCTCGACTTCTTCGAAGCGATATTCGCTGGCTTCCAGGAAAGCGGTGAGATGGGCGACTTTCTCCAATTCCGCGGGCTTATTGGTCCATTCTTCGCTGGCGCTGTCAGTGTCCGGCGCTTTGACGGCGGTGTCGCGTAGCGTTTGCATGGCCTCGTAAAGACGGCGTTTGGAAGATTCCACGCCGGTTTCCGAATTGGGGTTGGCGGTGATCAGCCGGTCCATGCGTTGCTTGAAATGGCGATAAGCTTCCTGCGACAGCTGTTCGTAATCGTCGAAGGTTTCGTAGGCGGTTTGGCTGTGTTGAAAATAGCGCGCTACTTCGTCGGCGCCCCAATACAAGGCAATGCCCAAACTCAATACAAAGCAGAACGAAACAACAATGACTATCGCCAAGCGAAACCGAAACATTGGCCCTATTTGCCTTCGCTAGTCTCGTCCAGTTGCTTTTCCATCGACCGGATGGCTTCCAGTTTCTCGCGCAGCAGTCTTGATTCTTCTTTCTTGGAACCGGCGGCGTCTTTCGTTTCCAGCACGTTTTGCACGGTTTTGTGTTTGCGTTCCAATGAGCCGAGTTTTCGTGATGCGCTGTTGATGCGCTTTAATGCCTCGGTGTGAATGGCAACCAGGTGGCGCATCCGTTCGTCGCTCAGGCCTGCGGGCGGAATGCCGGCAATTTCATCGAGAATTTTGGGAATGTCGCCACAGGCATCTGACAATAGGCGGCCTACCATCAAATGCAGTAACACGCCAATCTCGGGTTCGTCTTTTTGGCGTTTCATTAAAGACCGGCACGTCTCGGTGCGGCTCGCCGTGGTCATGTTGGCCAGATTGTTGCCAAAATCCAGCAACTCGTCTATGTCCGAATGCACCACCGGCGCGCTGTAAACGGTTGGAAAATGTTCCTTGACGCTGGAATCCATCTCGGCGCAGCCGCTGATTGCCAACAATGATGCGACCAGTGCCAATACGCGCATGAATAGTGCCTGCATGTTGCTTAATTCTCCCCGGTTAACGGAATTTGAACCCTGATGCGGGCTCCTTGTTGGTCTTGACGGGCATCGATGACTTCCACTTTGCCTTGATGATTGGCGACGTATTCCTTGACGATGGCCAAGCCCAGGCCGGGGCCGTCACCGGTATCGCCGGTCTTGCCGCGATAAAACGGCTCGAAGATATGATCGCGTTCGTCGATGGCGATACCGGGGCCTTCGTCTTCCACTTCCAGTTCCATCAAAGTACCGGCGTCGCGTAATATGACGCGAATTTCACCGCCTTCCGGCGAAAATTTCACGGCATTGGTCAGCAATTGTTCGATGATTGCCCGCAATTGTTCGGGAATGCCGGCAATTTCCATCGGCCTTGCCAGCATGCGGATAGCGATGGCTTTACTGCTTAAAACCGGTTGAAAATCGTCAACGACGGTTTCCAGCAAATCTTTGATGTTTACGCTTTCCTTGCGATTGATGTCGGGCAGGGAATTGATCCGACTGTAGCGCAGTAATTCCTCGGATACGGCGCTTAACTTTTCGATATTGGCGCATAAATGCAAAACAGTGGCTTGCCGCTTGCTGTTGGGGTCGTAGTCGGTTTCGCCGGCCAGCAATTCGGCATCCTGACGCAGGCTTGCCAACGGCAGTTCTATCTCGCGGGCGACGTTTTGCATAAATTGTTGCTTGGACACTTCCAGTTCCAGTAAGCGAGTGCGCAGCCACTCCAAACGGTTGCCCAGGTAACGTAAATCCGACGGGCCGTTCACCAGAATCGGTTCTGCCAGCTCGCCCGCGCCCAAACGGCGGATCGAAAGATCAAGTTGCCGCATCGAACGCGACAATACGATCAACAGAACGGCAATCACACCGAACGAAATCGCCAGTAATACTGCGCCTTTGACCAGTAGGCCATGCTCCAGCGATTCCGACAATTGGTGCAGTTCGTTGAATTCGTGATCCACGTGGTTTTCAAACTCGCGCGATAGGGTGGCGGCGGATTCGCGCAAGCCCTGAAAAGCCTCGTCTATCGGTAATTCCAGATTATTCTCGTCATCCGAACCGATGATTTGCTGGTAAATCAGGTTTTCTTTTTCGGATAATTCATTGACCAGCAGCGCGATTTTGTTATCGACGTGCAGTTTCAGCAAATCACCCAAAGCCTGTTTAAACGAGGCTCGCACCGTTTCGTAGGATTGCCGTTCGTAGGGTTGGCGCAGCGTCGGGTCGGACAGCAACACAAACAGTTTGGCCTTGCGCTCTATATCGGAGGCTTTTTGTAAAACCAAGCGGATGGTTTTGGTTTGTTCGAAGACATGCGTGTTGACGGTGCGGCCCAGCGCCGAGGTCTCGCGCATGCCAAAAGCAGCGTACATCACGGCCAGAAACAGCGGAATCACCGCAATGACAAAGCCCAGAATGATCAGGGACTTTAACGATAAAAAATTTTTAAATTTCATCCTTGTGCGAGAAGCAATAAATCACTCCATAGTATAGTTGAAACGGTATCCTAAAAATTGGCCCTAAATCCGTCACAAACGGCATTGCCCAGCGGCCACAAGGCTGGCGGCAGCAAATACCGGGAGGCGCAGGCCGGATGCCCTGAGTTTAGAAAAAGGTAGTTTAGCGTTGGCGATGGTGGCGCAAATGTCGGTCGCCGGCCCAAGCGTGCGATTATTTGCGCCAGGCCTTCACATACCATCGCTGCCGCGGGGATGACGCTACCCGGAAATGTAAGGACAGGGGGAGTAAAGTTGGAGGGTATTAAGGCAAAATTGCCCGGCAGATTATTCAGCCCATTCTTCGTCAGCCATCTCTGCAAAACGGCTCTGATCTTTACCGGATTTTTGTTTAAAAATACGTTCCAGCAACGGTGACATGGCCCCGGTAAGGTCTTGCTGTAACTCGGCAATGATTTCTTCAATGTCGGGACCGCCTTTAACGATGACCGGATGAGCGCCCAATTTGATTAATTCATTGGTGGCTGTGCCGCCGACAGAACCGCAATAAACCATATCGCAGCCGGTTAACCAGGCCAGCTTAGGCTTTAATTTCTCTTCATTCCCGTCACGTTGTTCCTTACCAAACGACTTAGCCGCCAAAGGCGTCGCGGAACTGCCGTCTATAGCGTAGACATGAAATCCCAAGGATGACCCGAAATGCTGATTGACCATCTCCCCATCGGAACTGGCAAAAGCCACGATCAGCTTATTCGCATCGACTTCAAGCTCCGCGACACTGTTTACATCGGCAAGTTGATTCATATGACACTCCGTAATGAATATTTGGGCCAAAGGACGACTAAGGCTAGGTTTTAAAATTGATGGTTTTGGGTGTTGTTAATCCGTGCCTTACTTATTACCCCGCCCTTAAATACCGTTCGACCAGAGCCTGTCGAAGGGCACACCAGCCTTGGGTTTTTACGAGCTCGGTACAAACCGCGCTACTTTTGTTGCCGGTATTCCGCAACCAGCTCTTTAATCTTCAGTCGCATAATGTCTTTTAACATTTGTATTTTTCGGTCATGTTCCTGATGGGCAATATCGTAAATTTGTTTTCTGAGAGTTTCGTTACTATCCTCGGGCAGACTCAAAGACCATTCAGAAAAAAAGGCATCGTAGCTGTCTATCGTTTTGATCAACTCAAACCTGAGTTTTTCCCTGTCTTGCCTCGGGATAGCCTTTAGCGCTGCATCGATAACCGCATCAAGATCCGATTTTTGTTGTTGGTTGGGAACGGGAAACGGGATGATCTCAGACATAAGCGCCGTGATAATGATGAACAACCGGACATAGCATTTGTCACTTTTCAAAGCTGCAGTCAGCGGATGGTCAAAGTTGATGTCAGCAGATTAATCAACAATAAGTAATTCTGTCAGTTGCGACATGCCGGCTTATTTTTTAGTTATTTTTGTTTTAAGGTCGAACCCTATGTTCGCACTCTCTCCCCGAAAGATTTCTAGCCAACCCACCTATATTAAAAGGTATCTTAAGTAATGAAGTTGGCTTCTGATATTCTTGCAGTCGTCTTCTGACAGCGGTAGTAGCCAAAATAGATAGCCAAGTAGGTGATGGCCAAATTACATTGCGGTTCTAATTATTGGCCATATGATTTATACTGGGCTAAATTAAGTATACCCATTTTGGCCATCCAACCATGAAAGTTGCTCGTATCTACCTTCGCGTCAGTACCGAAGAACAAGACCTTACCCGTCAAACCGAAATCGTCCACAGTGCTCGGGCAGAAGGGTATTACATCGCCGGCATCTACCGTGAAAAGGCTTCGGGTGCCCGTGCTGATCGGCCCGAGCTACTACGAATGATTGCAGACCTACAATCAGGCGAAGTCGTCGTAGCTGAGAAAATTGACCGCATCAGTCGGCTTCCCTTGGCCGAAGCCGAGCAACTGGTTGGATCAATCCGGGCCAAGGGAGCAAGACTGGCTGTGCCGGGCCTAGTCGATTTATCCGATTTTGCGGCTGAGGCCGACGGTGTGGCCAAGATCGTTTTGGAGTCGGTGCAGGAATTATTACTTAAACTTGCCCTGCAAATGACACGTGATGACTATGAGACTCGCCGAGAGCGACAGCGCCAAGGTGTTCAGCTTGCCAAGATCGCCGGTAAGTATGCGGGTCGCATCCCTGATACCACGACACATCAGCGTATCGTTGCGCTGCGTGGAGCAGGACATACTATCAAACGGACCGCTGAGCTGGCTGGATGTAGCCAAAGCCAGGTCAAGCGCATATGGGCAGAGCATAAGGGCAGTCACTAAATTATAATCCTGTTCAAGTGGTCTGCTTTCATGCCCCTGCAAGGCAAGGGTTGCTTTGCGGAAATTGGCGACTGGCAATGCAGAAGTATGACGAAGCGGCACTGGACTGCGCATTGACAAACCAGATATTGATAGAGGTGATCTGCAATGAAAAAAGAATACCGTAGCCGTTTGATGGTCTCCGTACATGAAACCGCCGAAGGCTTGCATGAGGCTGGCGTCATGGATAAGCGTACCATGCGCAAATTCGACGAACTGTGTCTAACGCCAATCAGAGGGTGTCAGATTGGAGCACACATCGACTTGGTGTCTGTACGAACGGAGAAATAGCGTCAGAGTTAGCTGGGTTCGTGCATTTCTTGCCGATTCCGGCTCAACGTCTATTCGCACAACCGGACACCTCATCCCCTTGGCGGACGATTTTTTCCGAATTCTGGGGCGCCCTGCATATTCCACCCCAATCCAGCCACCGATTCCGAGACGATTACGTCAGTAGTGAATGATAGCTTTTGAAAGTGGCGAAATGTCGCGATCGACCCCTATGAGCTGTCAGATAAGATTTAATTTGCGGTGACAGGAAAAGGCAAATAAGCTGCCCTTCAAAATGTAGATTAGCTTGCGTAACAGCACATTTCGAAGCCAACAATTCCTCCGGATACGCTATCGCTAATCAAAGCAGGCTATCGACTTCTGGTTTAAATGGGATAAGAAAAATTCAATGAATGACGTGTTTTCAAAAATCAAATCAGGCGACTTATATAGCTTACTAGCAAGTTGCAGTAACGAGGATTTGGCTCCTCTGGTTAGCTATATAACCGATAAGCTTTCGAATTATCTTGTAACTGATGATATCTACAAAAGGCATAGTCCAGATCACACAAAATATACCAAATTAATCGCGAGCGAAATTCGACTTTATGGCGGAAATTCGGTAAGCAATATAGCTCGCGGAGGGGTGGGGCCTGATTATGATGAGGTTTTATTTGATGTTTGTCAGAAGATAGGCATTCCATCAACTAAAGGAAGAATTCTTGATAATGAATCAAATTTATTAAGAATTTGCCTTCCTTATGGTTGGGAAGCTCTTAGTCCGGTTAATCAACAAGCCGCTGTAAAGAAGGCTAGGGATACATACGCAACTACGGGCGGCATAGTTACAACTGGTGTAGGAACTGCAACAATTTTTGCAACTGCTATTAGAACAATCGCTGTACCAGTTGGCGTAGGCTTAATTGCTAAAGGTGTTGCTGACCCGGCATTTGAAGTGACTATTCCCTGTGTTTTACACATTGCATATCTTCGGTGGAAAGTGCTCAACTACATCGAAAACCACAGGAAGAAAACGTTACAAATCGCTAATGTCAGTGCGTCAACCAATAGTCAATTAGTCGTAAATCGTGATTCACCGCTTATTATCGGGGAAGATGCTGATAAACCTGTTCTGACATTTGCCTTGGCTAAAATTTCAAAACACTCTCCCGTAAATTGGCAACCTGTTTCAGAATCTGACGGCACAGGAATTAGCAGTTTTAATCCACTATTGCAAGCAGTTCCCAGCATGGTCACCAAGATGCATATTGCTACGACGCAATATGTAGAGGTGAATATTCGGCTGGACTCTTTGACACCAGTAAAAAATAGCACCGATGAATTAAGAGGCTATGTTATAGGTTCTAACGGTCGTATTACAGAGCAGGCGAAACTACTCTCTCCAGAGAACCTCGAGAAAATTGTTAATGCGGGCGCATTATTTCAGGTTGCATCTGTAATTGTCGCTCAAAAACATTTGGCAGATATAAGCCAAAAATTGACTGAAATTAAAAAAACAGTTGATGATATTCATAAGCATCAGAAAGATAAACGAGAAACAGATATAACAGGAGCGGTCGATTATTTCAAACAAATAGCCCCTTCAATTTTGGCTGGTGAGTTAAGAGATTCTTATGAACACCAAATTGAAAAATATGAAGGTGAGTTGCTTTCTATTAGAAATCATTTGTTGAAGGATATTAAAAATCAAAATCATGAAATCGAAAATCTAAAAGATGGTCATATATTTGGTACGGAAGGGATGAAGGCGTTGATAAAGAAGCATCAGAATGAACTTTTCAACCTATATCAGCAACTGTTCCTTTGCATTCGAGCACGCGCATGTGGTTGGCAGCTTTTGCTTGCATTTCCTAGAACTGAAGAAATTGCAAAAAGCCGTAAACAGAATATTGATGAATCACTTGCAGTGCTAAATGTTGATGGCGAATTGGTGAAGCAGACCATTGCTGAAATGGATAAAAAAATCCGCAGCCTTTCAGCAATTACCAATACTGCGCAAACGCTTAATGAACGAAAACTGGATTTATTAAAGTGGCAAGACAAATTGATAGAAGAAATTACATATACTAGAAGTGAAATTGACGCGAATATCCGTTCTGTAGAATCGTTGGTACAGGATAAACACGGCGCAACAAAATTCCTTCTCAAAGTTGAAGGTGACAAAATAGTTGCCCGTAGCCCTTTGTGAATGTCTCTAGCCCGTAGGCGGTTAACAGCATGCACCGCACTTTAGCGATTGGCGCGACTCGTAAATTCACCCCCCTACAGCTGCTTTTGGCTGGACATTTGCCATTGGCGCTTTTGATTCGTCTGGCGGCATAATGGCCGATTCTGTTGAAAAGTCGGTTTTATTAAAATTTTAACCAATTTTTGACGTTCGTCAAAATGATAACTGTTTGTTTTCAAAAATAGCTTGCTTTTTAATTTCACATAAATGCGGACATGTCAACCAGGGTCATGGCGACCCTGGGGACCTTTACCCCCTGCATGGAAATCTATTCAATTGACGAAGCGTTTCTTGATTTGACCGGCGTCTATCCGTGTCAATCCGACCCGATTGCTTACGGACAGCGCATCAAGCAAGCGGTGTTCCGCGCGACCGGCATTCAAGTCTGTGTCGGCATGGGGCCGACCAAGACCTTGGCCAAACTGGCTAACTTCGCCGCCAAGAAATGGCCCAAAACTCACGGCGTATTGGATGTATCGGACCAGTTGCGCAGGGAAAAGCTAATGCGTATCGTACCGGTCAACGAGGTCTGGGGGATTGGCCCGCAACAGCTGATTTTTTGATACAGTAAGCCATCAGAATTGATAGTGTTCATTGTCTCGCAGCCGCCGGTTACATATTGGTATGGTGATGCAAGAAAAAATCGATGATGGCATCGCTACGCTGTTCCGGCCATTGCGCATGCGGTTTGTCGCCTTCGCAATACACGGTTTTTACGCCATTGGCGCAACCGGAATAAGCCACGCAACCGTTGCCGATCGTATCGGGAATCGGCTCGCATTTGTTACAGGCCGCCCACCAGCCGGCTGTTTGCTGTCCGTAACCCGGAAACAGCCGGTCCTTGCTGCTGTGTATAATCATAACCGGCAAGGGTTCCGGGCATTTGCGGTCGCGTAAGTCCTCATAGGTTACGCCGGCGGCACTGGGGGCGATTGCTGTAGGAATGTGCCGGGTGCCGGTCATAAAAGCTAAAGCCATTGCCGAGGTGCCGCCATCGGAATGACCGGTTACATAGACCTGTTTTTCATCGATACACCATTTTTTAGCCATCGCATGGGGGATCGTACCCAGTTCCACGGTGGTGCTCGGCGAAAGCTCGGGATGATCGGCATAAGCAACGATAAAACCGGAGCGGGTTGCGGGTAAGGTGAATCCTGTCATCTTCTCCGTTTTGGCGCGATTCGCACCCGCCGGTGAAAATACCAGTAATAAAGGATGGGCTATCGATGCATCATAATTCTTAGGGGTGCGGACGTTGTAATTTATGCCGTTTTCGGTTTCTTCTCCGTACGTTTCTCCGGTATCGCCACTCAATAGGTCAGGCTGGCAAGTGCCGCGCGGCATATCCGGTCGGTAAACGGTTTGCCCTAGTTCCACCGGAACGCCGCTATGATCCAGCCAAAGCATGCCGGCCAGCGCTATTACCGGCAATCCGAACAAGACTTTTTGCCAACGATTGCTTTCAAGAAGATAGGACTTTAACTGTGCAATATTCATTTTGATGGCTCCCTTGATGGGTTCGGCGCTGGGTTTAGGCTTCCGGATTTTGCTCGGGCGTATGCTTTAACGCGGCCCGGAACAAGCCGTAAGCCAGCAAAGACAGGCTGGCTATCGTTATCAGCAGCGGCGTATAGTTTTTACCCGGCACCGACTCCAGCCCGACGGAGAACGGAATATGGGTATCCAGGCGCTTATCCTTATCAACGATAGCAATATGCGCCAAGTAATTGCCGGCGCCATAACGGCTAAAGTCCACCGAGAGGTTCGCCGTGCCGGTTTTGACTTTTTGTGGTTCTCGATAAAACACCCGAGTACCATCCGGCTCTTTGGTGATCTCGAATTCGACGCTGACATGGCGCAGGCTTTTGCCCTCGTAATCGAACACTAACTTGGTGGGGCCGACGCCTGGAATGATGTTGCAGTATTCCAGGTTGCCGGACAATGTCGGGGTATACGCCGTAAGATGCACGCGTTCAAAGCCCACTCGCGCATTGCAGTTGTCGACCACTTCGGCCGCGCCGCGATGAGCGTGGATATTGCCCAAGGGTAGGCACGTTAGCGCCAAGATCAAGGCTATCTTTGCGCCCTGGCTTTTATAACGGTTATGTCCGGTGTTCATCGGTTTCCTCCAGCAAAGCATTTAACTTAAGCTGATCAACGCAATTAGAAATCGAAGGTTTCCACTTCGGAAATCAAAAACGTCGGCGCGCCGCCGCTGGAAATATCCACCGCATGCGCCGCCGTTTCCTGGCCGCCGGGCGAACTTAGGCAGGCTTGTAAATCGCCAATCGATGGGAAGTACACTTCGGCGATACGATGAAGCTGCGCGGCGCTTTGGTCGGCATTGGATTTGATCAGAGAGGCGACGAAGCGGGTCTTCCCAGCCAACTTTTCCACGGCCATCGGCACGTGTTCGTCGGCATAGCGGCGTTCGAAGGTTTCCAGATCGGTCGGTACTGGGTACATCACAATTAATTTTGCTGCTTTCATAGGTTTCTCGAATGTTTTTGTAAAAAGTAGATGCTATGAAACGCCTATTTTTCCAATTAGTAAAATACCGGTTTTCTATGAAACAATAGGTTTTTCCTATTCAATTGGGGTAGATATGGAAATGCAACAAATACGCTATTTTCTGGCGGTATGCGATAAGGGATCGTTTACGCGGGCCGCGCAATCGGCTTTTGTTGCGCAGCCGTCGTTGACGCAAGCAATTAAAAAGCTGGAGGACGAACTGGGCGGGGAGTTATTCAGCCGCGAACGCAGCGGCTGTCGTTTGACATCGCTGGGGCGTTTGGTGGAGCCGACCCTGAGGCAGATTTTTCACGAGGCGCAAACCATCAAGGCCGAGGCTGTCCGCTTCAGCCGCTTGAACACCGTGCCGCTGCGCATAGGCGTGATGGCTACTATTGCCGCGCAACATCTCAGCACGTTCTTTGCCGACTTCCAGCAAGAACGGCCGCATGTGGAATTGGAACTGGTGGTGGATAACGAGTGTAATCTGGCGCAGCAATTGGATGAGGGAAGGCTGGATTTGATGGTCAGTGCGCCGACCTCGCCGCTGCCGGCGCATTTACAGTCCTTAAAGCTGTACGAGGAGCGTTATGTAGTGGTTTTTAACGACAAGCATCGCTTCAATCAATTGGAGGTCATCGATTTGGCGACCATCCAATCCGAGCCTTATCTGGATCGCCTAAACTGCGAATTACGCGAAACCTTGCGCGGCGTTTGCCTGGGCCGGCAGATCAATCTCTATGCGGCTTATAGAAGCAACAGCGAGGAATGGATATTGAGCATGGTGCGGGCCGGGTTAGGCGTGGCGTTGATGCCGGAATTCAGTGTGCCGAAGCGGGGCGATAAGCTCAAAACCCGGTATTTATCCGATCCGGAAATTTGGCGCACGATTTTTGCGGTTTACCAGGACTCGGCGGCGACAAATCCGGAAGTAAACCAGTTGCTGGAAAAGTTAAAAGTTGGGTTTTGACGGGAGCGATTAGCTTATCCGCGTCTTGGCTAAGCAATTGTGTTAATTTGCGCGCAAACCAAACCGCCGCCGCTTAGCCGGGTGAACCCAGATTAATCATCGTTCCCACGCTCCGGCACCACCTCTGTTTTAATCACTGGTGTCACTCATTAACAAGCCGGGGGAGCTTAGACACAAAGCCCAAAATACTATCGGATTACTTTGAAAAACAGTTACAGCCGAGTTTCAACAATTTTTCGAATTGGGATGCTGGTAGTGGCTTGCTAAAAAGTCAGCAAAATCTGGTTCCTGAATACCTGCAACTTGTTCACGAAGGGTGTCGGGCACTTCCCAGAGAATCTCGTTTTTTCTTTCTTCTGGCGTTTTCTGCCAAAGCAATTTGGCATCGTCAATAGTTACCCTTTCAACAATCCCACAAGTTACCCAATCATCATAGACACGATCTCGAGAAGCGATAGCCACTTCTCTAAAGTTCAGGATTAATTAAAATGGTCGCTAACTATCCCGATATAACACGGGCAGCAGTGACGGGATAATCAGCCAGTCAATTGAGGGATTTCAAAAACTTCGACCGTCAACAAGTGGCCGAAACTGCGATCTGAGCGGTTGGGCATCGGTGAACCGCTGCAATGACCATGAAACGGTCGCGTAATTCGTGCTCCATCTTGATGGACATTTGAACGTCTTTAGCCATGCCAGCCTCACGGATATTGTTGAATGATGCTGATTATTCATTTATGCGGTGGATTTCCTACCAACCGCCTGTTCGCGACAAGTTCTAACGCAGCTTTGCCTTCAGCAGTTTCTACATATTGACGCACTTTGTCCATAAGTCGATCCCAAACACGCCGCCAAGTCATCTGCTCAAGCAGTTCAACAGAAATTCCCGTGCCATTGGATAGTCGCTGGAGTAGTTCCGGTGTGGGAGCCTGAAATTGTCTCGCTCGGCTATCGGCGACAGGGATACCAAGAGCGCGAAGGCAAAAGAGTTCATAACGAACACCGTAACACTCAGCCAGTCGGCGGACATAGTGTTCTAACGTTTCGGCATCATGAGGTTTCGGATGCAACGGCCAGCGCTTTTGCACTCAACGCAATTCCCGCTCAACCATGCGCCGACGCACGCTAGGAGGATGATAATCAGCGCGCTCAATGACGGCGCAATTAATGCGTTCTTCTCCCTGCAATAGCGCAGCTACCGTGGCACTGTTCAAGAGTGCGGTAATTTCACCAATAGTACCTTCAGATCGCCGCAAAATCAGCTCGCACAGCGGTGCAGTTGCTAAATGTGAGGGTTCACGCAAGGGCAAAACAGTTTCGAAGCTGGCCAGCAGACGTGCTAATTCCTCGCCAGCCTCCCAGAGTGGTAGTAACAGAGGATGAAACCGATTTTCAAGCTGGTCGTCGCTACGAATCGCAAGATAAGCGTCACGGATACCCAGGCAAACGATAGGAATGCGCAGATCGTTGCCAATAAAACGGAGCAGATTCAACAGTTCGCGTTGCCGCCTAGCCGTTGCGCCGAGTAAATTGTGTACCTCGTCAATTATCAGCATGCGGACGCCGACGGTTCGCATCAGTCGTAATGTCAAGGCCTCACGCACGTCGTGCCGACCATAAAAGCCAACTGGCGTACCCAGTGTAGCCTGCAATGCGGTGTGTAGTCGGTTAGCGGTTGCCTCGGCTGGCATTTGTAGCATGAGGACCGGAATGACCTCGTGTTCACCGTCCTCTGACATCCGCTGGGGATGCGCGCGATGAAACTTTTCGGCAATCATGGTTTTGCCGTTGTTGCTTGGGCCTACTATAAGGATGTTTTTCGGACGCAGTTTGCCAGGCTCGTCGGAAAGTAACGCTTCAAGTTGTAACAATGCTTGGTGGGCACAGGTGTAGCCGATCCATCGCTCGATTCGAAGGCGAGCTAGACGCTCTGCACTGGGTAACATGGCCAGTGAGCGCGCTTCTGGACCTAAATGGCTAAGGCTTACCATGCTTCGATGTCATCAAACGGGCGTACTGGACCAATATCAACTGTCGACGTGGTATTCTCAATTTGAGATGACTCCCTCTCTAGCTTCGAACCCAATTGGCGGCGCGTCCGGTTGCGGCGGGCTGTGCGCGTAAGCGTCTCGGCCTTACGCTCAATCTCACGCATTTCATCAATGGCGGCGAACAAACTGGCTTCGTCGACCGCAGTGCGTCGCTGTTCACGCAGACGTTTTCGCGCTAGTTTGTGCTCCCATAGGCTGATAGCCGGTCGAGACAACATGCGATACGGTACTTCCAGGTAGACATTATGCTCTTCATCAAGCACGAAAATTCGTGACAAATCGCGGGGATCGCGGCGAATCAGCAAAGGAGTTGGCTGATTGCGCAACTGTATCCATGGACGTAGCGCATTGCTGTAGTAAGTAATGTGATCAATCGTAATACCGTCCCGTTGTAAAGAGCGGCGCACTACTGGCAGGAAGTCGATCAGGAAGGTGCGTGGGTCACGTGGTATTGGTATCGTTTTGTTGGCGGCAATAAGCGACTGGAGACCTTGCTGGTAGCGATGCAAGGGAATATCGTCATCCATACCTTCGTGCGGCCGCAGGTGGTAATACTTGGTAATCGCGACGGCAAACCAGCGTTCAAGTTCCTCAAGTGTTAGACAGGCCGTCTTGTCACTATCATAGCCACCGCGTTGGGTTGGATTTGAAAAGGTTGTACCGGGCAAAGCATGAACTAGCTGCATCAACGTGCCAATAACGCGCTCGACGACTCCGCCGTAATGAGGCAGGCCAGGTGGTCGCCATTCGATGGCAATGCCATGCTGAGCACAGCCCCGTTCAAATGCTAGCGAATGAAATTCTGAGGCGTTATCGACGCCGATACGACGCGGCTTACCGTTGACGGGCCAGCATGCTTCAATATCACGCTGTTCTAACCACGGCGCCTTATCACTGGCTACCAGGGCCAGACAAAGGCCAACACTGGTGGCCGAGGGCGCCTCAAGGGATAGATGGAACCCGGCAATGCAGCGACTAAAAACGTCAATGGCCACCGTTAGCCATGGTCGGCCAATCGGTGAACGATCCACTGGATCGACGATAATCAGATCGACTGGCGTATGGTCTATTTGTAGCCAGTCAAGGGGAATATCAGAGGTTGGCGTGATGCCGTAAATCGGCTTGATTTCAGGATGGGGCTCGCCGCGTTGACAGTGTTCAGCCGGAGATAAGGTTTTCAAGCGGCGGCGGATAGTACTCTCAGAAGGCGGCGCTAATCCAGCTTTTAAGCATTGATTCCGGATTGCAAACACGAGTTCGGCTGCTGACCGTTTTTGCCGCGTAAGAAAAATTTCGGCTATCAGGCCACGGAGCAAATTTTCGCGAGGTGCGGCAAGTCGCTGTTTACCTCGCCCACCATTGGAGCCACCCGGCAATAGCGCAGTGAGTTCGCCGCCGGACTCGCGTAACCGTTGAATTAGCCGGTACACCTGCCTTTCGGATAACCCCAATTCAACGGCGGCTTCATGCGCTTTCTCGCGAGAACAATACTGGATTTCAAACAACGGACGCAAGACGACAGCACGGCGATACGCTTCATTCCATTCGCATTCTGCAATCTGAGAAAGGTCAGTCATAGTGCCCCCTTTGCGACGTGCTGACGTCGACTTTAACAATTTGCAGCTTACTGACATCGGGTTAGATGGCTGCTGTCATCGACTATGACATTTTAGTTTGTGGATAGCAAGGTAATACGCGAGCTTTGCTAATGACTGCTGACAACGGCTTCGGAAAGTCACAGCAGTTGCGCTTAATCGACTTCGGCAATCCGCTTGGAAACGTTAGCGCTCCAGCAGGTGCAAATTGGCGGACCTTGCTCGGTCAGGATTAAGCGGGTAAAGCCGACCCGTTGCGGGCAGTCAGCTTTCGATCATATTTGACCGCTTCGCAGCAGGTTGCGGACGCTGCATAGCAACAGCTTTGGTCTTTTTGCTGGCGATATATAAATGACCGAACACTTACATCAGTTCTCCGCAGGTTGACAGGACCCAACAGGGGATTGAGAATCAAGAAATGTATCGCTAAAGCAACGCTTATAGATGTGACTGGGAGGCAGGGATGGATCATTCCAAGCGGCGAAAAAACATGCTCGACACAGTAACTACGCTTAAAGAGCTTCTTGAGCCAGGCTTGCTAGGGAACTACACTTGGTTTGAGGCAGTTGAGGTCATTGCCTTCAGTTCCACGCAGGCCACCGATGAGGTGCTCGTGCGAAACATCTTTTCCATCTATGTCGCTGAGCCCGGCGAGCAACCTTCAGACTCAAAACAGATCTTCTTGGACAGAAAATCCAAGAAGCTCAAAGGCTTGGATGGATGGAGCTTTAGAGTTACCAAACGCCCTGTAGGAATCGCAGAGCTTCTCGCGTGTATCGAGTGCTACGGCCGCACCGGAGTTTGGATTCCCCCAGATCAGAAAGCCCTCCAGGTAGGCAGACTCGTGGCTGCGCCGCCAATGTTCTGCCCCCCCGATTCGCGCGACGAGGTCCCCCTTAACGCAGTCCTGAAAAACAACTTCTGGTCCGGTTCGTATGTAATCGAACTCAAAGATGAGGGCAAATCGACGTTGACAGACCTCGTTCGGGAAGATGCCCTTTTCGAGGAACTGTCCGAATGGCTCACCACGATGCTGCCATTGAACATTGCGCGCGTGCCTGACCGCATCGGCGATATATTGTTCCAGATTCCATCAAATGCCCTGATTGCTGAGTTCCGGCGGCGCCCCGGCATGCCAGTGGACCTCCGCATGGCCTGGAACCCCGAAATCGCTGCTAGGCCGGTGGTTGGAGAATACCGTGTCGAACAGGATGGGTTAATCACTTCCATTGCACGTTTTGAGTTTCCCGTGGGGGCCGCGAGCCTGGATATTCCTTCCACGTCTGGTGACCTTCGCTTCTCTGTTTGGGACACGCAAAAGCAGCTCCTGCTGGCCGCGACGGCCCCGCTCTATGCTCCTGGCGGAAAATGGCGGGTCGAATCGTCTACCAGTACTGGACTTGAGCAGCCGCGCCGATTCGAGGTAAAGGGGCCAGCCAACACTATCGAGTCGCATGAAATCGGCCTAACGGAACCTGCTGGCGGTTGGTGTAGCCATTGGCAGCCACGGCGTCAGGAGGAAGTCGACTGGCGAGCAAGGCGAGAGCTCAAGGCCAGGATGAAGCAGCTCGTGGCGTCCCGAAGGTTCGTGCAGTACGGCAACGGCAATGCAAGTCCGCAAGAGGAGCATCGGCGCGCCCTTGAGGACATCCGCCAGCTCATTCGAACTGCAAATCAAGGCGCTATATACCTGTGGGACCCGTACCTTTCAGCGAACGATGTTCTCAATACACTTGCGTTCTGCTCGGACGCAGGAACGGAGCTCTGGGCATTAACTTCGGCAAAGCCGTCGAAGAAAGGGGCTTCTGACGACGAGAATGACGACGGCACGGAGGACATCGAGGTGACCGCCCGGGGAGCTTGGATCAAGGCTCAACAGGATACGCTGAATACGGCGTTCATCGGTCCGTCTAACATGAAGCTCGAGTTCCGCATGAGCTGGGGTATTCAGGGGAGCTTCCACGACCGCTTCCTGATGTTTCCTGGACTGGGTCGCGACCGAACGCGAGTTTGGTCCCTGGGGGCGTCCATCAACCATATTGGCGCGCAGCATTGCATCGTTCAGGAAGTAGCTTACCCGGAGCCCGTGCTACAGGCCTTCAAAGCTTTCTGGGATCAAAGTGATCAGCCCGAACACCTAATCTGGAAATACTCATGAAGCAACTCGATGTCCTCGTTGGAATTGTCGAAAGGGCCTCAGGAGCGCAACCATACGAACCGACCTCCCTGAACCTATCCCTCGTTGAGCGGGGAGTAGAGGCGTTTGATACGGTTTCGAGGAAGCTACGCGAAGAGTTTCCGTTTCTATGTTCAGGCAGCGAGAACATGGAGGATTCCGAGCTTGAGCAGTTTGACGGCTTGTTTGCTTGGCTTGCGGAACAACTTCGTACATTTCCCAAAGACGCCACAAATCCAGAGCAATGCTTGACGAATATACTGGCACTCGCCGCGCTACTCGAGTGTGATGCCCAGTTGTGGGATGAATTGGTAAAGGCAGTCCAGAATGTGCCGAAGCCGCTGATCGTTACCCTCGAAAAAATAATAAAACAATGCCGGGCTGACGGTCAGAAAATTCTCGAGGGCGAGCGCTACAGTACCAGTCATATTGAGGCATTTCTTGCCAACGCTGCATCGAAGGATTGGAAGTCGGTGGAGTGGGCAGTGAATCATCTGTGGTGGAAAGTTTGGTCACCAGCTAAACAGCATGCGTCGGTTGCGCTGTATCGACTTGACCGCCAATGCCTAGAAGTCATCCTGGAAGGGGAGAACGACTTCTTTGAGATTGCTGCCTACGTCTTACACACTCCTGCGGCCCAATCCCTGCACCTTGCCACCGTAAGCACGAACTGGACGTTCAAATTCTGGGCGCTTCACCACTCAGCGAACTGCGCGTCAAGAGGCAGCGAGAGCTACCCAATGGAGTGGGAAATTCTTTTGTCTGAAGCAGCTAAAGTCCCGGACGAGTGGACACGATGGCTAGCCGTCCTGAATGAATACCCTGGACGCTATCCACAACTTCAAGAAGCTCTTGGGAACACCCTTGCCAGCGCTCCAGATGAGGCGCTCGACGCATATGTATCGTCCATATCGGGAGTTTCTGATTTCGGGCGGGCCGAAATTGCAACTGCGCTGACCATCTTTCGGGAGAAGGCTCCGGCATGCAAGCGGCAGCGGCTGTGGATCGCAGCGTTTGAAAGATGGGAGAGATGGGATTTTGGATGCACAGAGCATTCCAGAAGCCTTTTCAGTGTGGCAAAGAGCTCTTTTGATTTCCCGGTTATAGGATATTTGACCGAATGCTTGGACTCCCAAGCGCGTGCCGAATGGATTGCGAAACTACAGGTGCGCGCTGCCGCCATTGAAAGAAATTGGCATTCAGATGTCACGCCTGCGATGTCGGAAAGATTCAAACTAATTTCAATATATCAACTTATTGCCCACTCCGAAGCCGTAGCGGCCGGCGAGCCAGAATGGCTTTGGGAGCTCCCGCTCTATAAGCCGATATGGGAGGACGGCACGCTCTATCGAAGCCTTAGGTACGATAAAACTTTTGGACCATCCACGTTCTCCAGTAACTGAGAGTCTCGGGTGCAACAGGCCTTAAGCATACATCAATCAATGCGCATCATTTGTCGTCAAATCCGAGCGGCAGTAGTCGGCCTCAAGCGGACCTACATCGCCGCTAAGCGAACTTCCGCTCATGGCCGAAATTTGCCCATCAACCCAATCCAGAACACCTACCGGAAAATCGGGTTTACGATAGTCTTAAAGACAATTCACAAAAATCCGAAATAACATCAGGCTTCAAAGCCTATCTCGAAGGAAGAGAAGCCGGACTCGTCGCCGTATATCAACGACAGGCCGGACGGATCGGGTATTTTGCTTTGTTTGGCCGAGTAGGCGTCCAGGATTGGGGTGATGTGGCGTACCGATCTGGGCGTGGTGTAAACCAGGAAGGCCGTTTCGTCGTCGGACCAGCCGCCGAACATCGCCATGCCCTCGGGGCCGTTTCGCGCCACGTAGGCGGCTCGGAAAGCGCCTAACAGCACGTAGATTTCACCGGATTCGTATTCCTGGCGGGAGAGGGTGATGCGGTGCCAACTCATGGTTTTTGCCATTTCATGCCTTCCGTCACTAAATCAACTTAATTGACCTAACTCGTGTTGCTGCTTGATTTTGCTCAGCTGCAAGAATCTTAACATCGGAAGGCAATGCAGACCATACAGGTGCCCACCGGGATGGATAATCCCGGTGCCAAAAAAATTACGAAATGTAATTAAACAACGACAGATTTTGTACCTTGGTAAAGGCTTGCTGCGCGGCTTGCAGCGATATTTGTTGCAGATTGAATTTGCTCAAAGCTTCGGCGTAATCCAGGTCGCCGATGTCCGAGGCGGTGGATTTGTTGTCCAGAATGTAGTCGGCGTTTAAATTTTCCTGATCGTCCAAGGCGTTTAAACGGGCGCCGGCCGAGGCGCGTATCGTATCGAAGCGCACCAGAGCGGTATCGATGTCGTTCAGCGAGTTCTTGTTGGGGGTGTTGGTTTTTAAATCGGCGGATATTTGCGCGACTGCTTGAAACACGTTGCTGATGCTGCCTGCTGTCAGCGGCGCGACTTGAATACTGCCGAATACAGACTCGCCGGGGTCGCCGTCGGTCACTTGCCGGCTGGGGCCTATCGCGATACTACGTTGGTTGGCGTCACCCTGATAGGCGTAAGCCGGGGTGTCGGTAAATGCGGCCTGGTCGGTTTTGTATCCGGAATAAATATACTCGCCGTTGGCATTTTTGGTGTTGGCGATGCTTAGTAATTGTTTGTTTAGCTCATCGATTTCCATCGCGATTTGTTTGCGGTTGGTGGCGGTGTTACTGTCGTTCAAGCCTTGTACGGTCAATTCCCTGATTCTATGCAACACGCTGCCGGCATTATCCAGGCCGGATTCTTCCAGGTCGAGCCTTTGCCGCGCCGCGCCGATGTTGACTTGGTATTGCTGATTTTCCTTAATGTTTTGATTCAGGTCGATCATACTGGTGGCGGCGACCGCATTTTCCGCGGGGCTCAGGTATTTCTTGCCGGACGATAGTTTTAGCTGAGTCTCGCTGAGTTTGGATTGCTGATCCAACATCGCGTTAAGGCCGAGCTGATGATTCCATGAAGTTGAAATGCGCATAATAATCTCCTAGCGAAATGCCCCGATCAGCGTGTCGAATAGTGAGTTAGCCACCGACACGGCTTTGGCTGCTGCCTGATACGAATTTTGAAAATTGATGAGATTGGCCGCTTCTTCATCCAAGTTGACGCCGGATACGTTTTCCTTGGCGCTGGTGGCTTGTTTTAGCAGGGTTTCCTGCGCGGTGCGACCCACCGAGGCGGCATGCGTTTGCGAACCCACATCCGAGATCATTTGCCCATACACTTGGGTAAAGCTGGCTTTGCCGCCGAACATTTTTGCTTGGGTTTCCAGGTTAGCCAATTTCAGCGCATTGCTGTTGTCGCCGGGCAGGCCGGTGGCGCTGGCGGCAGCAATTTGTCTGGGATTGGTGATGGCCGCGTTCACTTTGATTTTGGCGGCGGCATTAAAGTTGGGGCTGATCTGGAAGGAATCGCCGCTGGTCAACGAGCCGCCGCTAAAACTGATACTAAAACCGTTAGTGGCGGCGGTGGTCGCCAGAGTAGCGGCGCTTAAGCCTGTGGTAGTGGTATTGTCGCTTAAATTGGTCAGGCTGAAAGTGGCCGCCGGTACCGTTGCGGTCACATCAAGCCGGTAAGCGGCGCCCAAGCCGGATGCTGATGTTGGGGCAACAAATGCGCTGGAAACCACCAAGGTGCTGTCGCTGACGGTGGCTTTCACTTGCGGAGTCGGCGAATTCAAATCAAAAAACGCCACATTGGTATTGCCGTTGATGTCGTAGCCGGCTTTATGAATATTGTTAAATTCCGTAGCCAAACCGGTTGCCAGCAAACCCAGCTGTTGTTGCGCGGGGTCAAGAACTTGATCTCTAAAGCGCAAATTGCCGGAGATTTCGCCGCCGGATAACTGTTTTGAAATATCCTGGCCATTCAGCATGATCAGCTTTTGATTGACGTCGTTACTGTCGCCTACTACCGATAGCGTGGACGCCGCACTGCCCAACACCAGTGGTTGGCCCTTGCCGATAAACACGTTGTAAGAGCCGTCGGCTTGGGCGACATAGGAAACATCGGCTTTTTCGGCAATTTTAGTCAGCAATAGATCGCGCTGATCCATCAACTCGTTGGGCATTTGCTTGCCGGACGAGCGGCCGATGTCCGACACGATTTTCACATTCAATTCGGCCAGGGTTTTGGCAAAGCCGTTTAGCTCTTGTACCGAGCTGGTGATGTTATCGTTGACACGCTTACGCAAATCGCCGAAGCGGGCGCTCATGGTGTTAAATTGCTGGGTCAGCGATTCAGCTTCGGTCAGCATTACCTGGCGGGCGGCCACCGAGCTGGGATCGTTGGCAACGCTGTCGACCGCATCGAAAAAGCTTTTCATGGCCGGTGCCAGACCGGTGGTTTCGTCGGCGGTGATATTGTCGATTTGCGAGGACAAGGTGTAAAAACTGTCTATATCGTGAAACGTCGCGGTGCTGGAGCGGACCTGATTGCTGATGAACTGGTCGTAGCTGCGAGTGATGTTGGCAACCTCGACGCCGTTACCCATATAGCCGTTGCCGGTAAATTGCTCGGGACGTGTAGCCAGTTCGACGCGCTGCCGGCTGTAGCCTTCGGTGTTGGCGTTGCTGATGTTGTTGCTGGTGGTTTCCAGCGAGCGTTGGAACGCCGTCAGCCCCGACAATGCGTTTCCGAGAATGCCAATGGCCATGGTCGCCTCCTAACCCGCGCTTTTTAGAGCTGCTACCTGGGCCGCGGTTTGGCTGTGGTAGATGGTCATGACTTTTTCGGCATACCGCGGATCGGTGGCATAACCGGCTTGTTGCAGCTCGTGTAAATAGTGTCCGGCGTTGCCGGCTTTTTTCAAAGCTTCGCTGTAACGCGGATTGGTTTTGATAAAGTTCACGTAATCGTCGAAGCTCTCTTTATAGGAATCGTAAGCCCGGAAGCCGGCCATTTCTTTTTTGGCGACACCGCCGGCATATTCCAGCGTCATGGTTTTGGCTTGTTTGCCTTGCCAGGACCTATCGGCCTTGATATTGAACAAGTTAAAGCTGTTGTCGCCCTGGGGATTTTTCACCATGCCTTGGCCCCAGCCGGTTTCCAATGCCGCTTGAGCCAGCAAGACATTGGGATCCACTCCCAGGCTGCGCGCGGCTTGTTCGGCATGCGGACGCAATTGGTTAACGAACTCGTCCCTGGAGGTTAGCGGCCGATCATTTTCGCTGCTGACTTTGTCGTCCAGGGTTTGCCATTGGTCGGCCAGGGCCTTCTGGCTACGTTCCAATCGGGCCAAACTGCGTTCCAGGCTGCTTAAGCCGGAGGCATCCAGCGGCATCTGCTCTTCCGCCTCTTCGCTGCCGGCCCGCAGCGATTGGTGTTTGTCGGGGTTGTTGCTAGCGCCGGTGCCGGCCGCGCGATTCAAGAAATCGCCAGTGGACAGTTGTTTGTCTTGTTCTTCGTCTTTGTTTTGTTTGGGCGACAGTTGTTGAGCAATCAAATCCGCAAAACCGATGCCGGGTTTGCCGGCCAGGTGCACGGACATTTGTTGGTCGTACATGTCTTGATAAAACTGGGTTTGTTGGCTATCCAAAATGCCTTCGGACAATTTGGCCTGACGCATGTTTTTCATCATCATGCCTAAAAACACCGACTCGAATTGTTTGGCGACTTCCTTGATCGCCTCGGGCGATTGCTCGCGGGCGCCTTGTTTAAGTTTCGCCAGGCCGTTGAAGTCGGTATAAACCGAAGCGCTGTCTACGTTTAACATGGGAATCTCCAAAAAATCATGCAATTGGCGGCTGTGTTACGTTCTTCAAATCACTATCAACTCGGCTCTGAGCGCGCCGGCGGATTTCAAGGCTTCCAAAATCGCCACCAAGTCGCTGGGGCCTGCACCGACGCCATTTACCGCTTGGACGATCTCGTCCAGCGATACGCCGGGGTTGAAGACAAACATGTGGTTCTTGTCTTCTTTGACCGAGACGTTGGATTGCGGTGTGACTACGGTACTGCCGCCGGATAAGGGGTTGGGCTGGCTGACTTGTTGGTTTTCGCTGATCGTCACCGTCAGGCTGCCATGAGACACCGCGGCCGGTTGTACTCTGACCTTGCTGTTGATAATCACGGTGCCGGTGCGCGAATTGACAATCACTTTGGCTGGGGCATCGTCGGGGGCCAGTTCCAGGTTTTCGATAACCGAGGCAAAACCGACCCGTTGATTGGGATTAACCGGCGCTCTGACGCTGACCGAAGTAGCATCGACGGCTTGCGCGGTGTCGGCGCCTAAAGCCTTGTTGATCGAGTCCGCCATGCGCTGCGCGGTGGTGAAATCCGACGAGTTCAAATTAAACACCAAGTCAGCGCTTTGATCGAATGAACTAGGTACGGCCCGTTCCACCGTGGCGCCGTTAGGCACCCGGCCCACCAAGGGGTTGTTGACGGTCACTTTCGAGCCGTCCTGACCGCCGGCGGCCAAACCGCCCACCACTAAATTCCCTTGCGCCACCGCATACACATTGCCGTCGGCACCGCGTAAAGGGCTCATCAACAGCGAGCCGCCGCGCAAACTTTTGGCATCGCCTATCGAGGAGACCGTGACGTCAATTTTTTGACCGGGTTTGGCGAAAGCGGGCAGGTCGGCGTGAATGCTGACCAATGCGACGTTTTTGGCTTTGGGATCGGTATCGGGCGGCAAAGTCAGACCCAGCTTGCCCATCATGCTGCGCAGGCTTTGGCCGGTAAATTTGGTTTTGTCGCCGGTTTTATCCAGACCCGTTACCAGACCGTAGCCCACCAATTGGTTGGTGCGCACGCCGGCGATGGCGGCGATGTCTTTGATGCGTTCCGCTTGCGCGGTATTTGCCAAGAGCAGCAAGGCGATTGAAAAGAGTATTTTGTTCATCAGATTTCTCCGTCAGCCTCGGCTAGAAAGGAAACAAGGGGCTGGAAAGAATTCGCGAGATCCAGCCGGGCTTGCTGCTGTCGGCCAAGGCGCCGTCGCCGGTGTACATAATTGTGGCGTCGGCTACTTTGCTGGAGGCCAGGGTGTTGGCGACGTTGATGTCGATAGGCCTTACGATGCCGGACAGGCGGATATATTCGCTGCCGTCGTTCAGCGTCACACGTTTTTCGCCGCGCACGCGCAGATTGCCGTTGGGCAACACATCGACCACGGTCACGCTCATGCTGCCGGTCAGCCGGTTACTTTGCCGGGAGTCGCCTTTGCCTTCGCTGCTGCGGTCGGTACTGTATTCGAGCGATGAGGCTAGGTCATGTCCAAGCAAAGCCTCGCTGGCGACGCCGAATAGAGTTGGGGCGGAGCCTTTGATATTGATGTCAGAGTTTTTACTGGCCTTGGAATTGGCTTGCTTGGTGGCGTTGGTGTTTTCGTCGAAGGTTACCGTCAAAATATCGCCGACCCGGCGCGCGGCATGATCTTCGAATAAACGCATGTCGTAGCCGGCCTGGTAAATCGCGCCGTTGCTTTGTTGGGGCGGACGCAGATCGGCGGGTTGTACCGGGGCGAAGTCGGGGTCGCGTTTTGGCAAGGTATCGCAGCCTGCCAGCAAGGCGATTGCCGCTACCAGCAAAATTTTGCCGCCTGCTTGCCGGGTGATGAATGTATTCATGAGCTTTGTCCTGAATTAAAGTTGTTGCGTGACAAAGGACAACATCTGGTCGGTGGTGGAAATGGCTTTGGAGTTCATCTCATAAGCACGCTGGGTTTCTATCATGTTGACCAGCTCTTCCACGACGTTGACGTTTGAGGTTTCCAAGGAACCTTGAATCATGGTGCCGAGTTCGTTCTCGCCGGGCGCACCGATAATCGGCGCACCGCTGGCTACAGTTTCCCGGAACAGGTTGTCGCCAATCGGCTCCAAGCCGGCGGTGTTGATGAAGTCGGCGATTTGAATTTGGCCTACTTGATTCGCCGCCGCCGCGCCGGGTTGGGTTACCGATACCGTGCCGTCCTGGCCGATGGTGACGCTCAGCGCGTCTTGCGGAATGGTGATGGCCGGTTCCAGCGGCATGCCGTTGGAGGTGACCACTTGGCCGGTGGAGTCCATTTTGAACGAGCCGTCACGGGTGTAGTTGATGTCGCCGTTGGGCATTAAAATCTGCATAAACCCGCGTCCGCTGACCGCTATATCCAGCGAGTTGCCGGTTTGTAGAATATTGCCTTGGGTGTGCAGTTTTTCGGTCGCCACCGTGCGCACCCCGGTGCCTAGCTGTAAGCCGGTGGGTAATTGGGTGTTTTGGGTAGACTGTGCGCCGGCTTGACGGACGTTTTGATACATCAAGTCGGCGAAAATCGGTCTGGCTTTCTTGAAGCCGGTGGTGTTGACGTTGGCCAGGTTATTGGAAATAACCGCCATGCGGGTTTGTTGGGCATCCAAACCGGATTTTGCGACCCATAATGCTCGTTCTGTCATGACAATCTCCTAATCTGACAATTTTTTGTCTTATCAGGAGTAAAGCAGAAACTATGCCACTTGCATCAGCTTGGCGCTGGCGCCTGATGTGTCATCAATGTTTTTCATGACTTTGGATTGCAATTCGAAGTTTCGAGACAGCTCTATCATTTCCACCATCGCCGCCAAAGCATTGACGTTACTGGATTCCAGCGAGCCTTGAATCAGTGTGACAGTGGCGTCGGCCGGTATGGCGCCGGCTTGCTTGGCGTGCATCAAGCCGTCTTCGCGTTTTTCCAGATTGGCCGGATCGGGGTTGACCAGCTTGATCCGTTCAACAATCACGCTATTGGTGGCATTGACGCCTTGCGGGACGATGGAGATGGTGCCGTCGGTACCGATTTCCAGTTTTTGGGCGGGCGGAATCGTGATCGCTTCGCCGCCTTCGCCAAGCACCGAGAGTCCTGCGCCGTTTTGCAGTAAGCCTTCCGGGGTGAGGCGCAAATCGCCGGCTCGGGTATAGGCCTCCTGGCCCTCTGCATTACGCACCGCGATCCAGCCTTGGCCGTTGATGGCGACATCCAGGTCGCGGCCGGTGGTATGGATGCTGCCGCTGGCCATGTTGGTGCCGGGGCGTTCGGTCATCGAATAGACCCTTGATGGATAACCGGGACCGAAAGCCGGCATCGCGCGAAATTGCTCGAAATCGGCCTTGAAACCGGTGGTTTGGGCGTTGGCCAGATTATTGGCGTTGGCGCCTTGCGCCAGCAAGGTCTGCTTGGCGCCGTTCATCGCAATGTATAGGCTACGGTCCATGGTTATTCCCCATTAATTACCGAATCTGCAGTATGGTTTGCATAATGCTGTTTTCGGTGGTGATGGTTTGCGCATTGGCCTGGTAATGCTGTTGGGCGACGATCAGGTTGACCAGTTGCGCGGATAGCTCGACATTCGAGCTTTCAAGCGCGCCGGCCTGAATCAGGCCGAAGTTATTCGCGCCGGCCTCACCGGGAATCGGTTCCCCGGAGTTGGCGCTTTGTCCCCAAGCGGTGTCGCCGATTTTGGCCAAGCCGTTGGTATTGGCGAAGCGGGTCAATGCCACTTTACCCATGGTTTGCGAGCCGCCGTTACTGAAGCGGGCAAATATCACCCCTTCGTCGTCAATATCAATGCCCGTCAAGCGTCCGGCCGGTAAGCCGTTTTGCGTCATCGTATTCACGCTGAATTTTTCCTGAACCTGGGTGGAACCGAAGAAGTCCATGGTGCCTACCTTCACAGGGGCCGCGCCGGTCGCCGGCAGTATGGTGTAATCACTCAAGGCGAAGCGTCCGGACACCGGGGATTGTAATTTGCCGGAGGAATCAAAAGTCATCACGGCCGGCGTCGGCAAAGTGGTGGTCGTGGCCGGGGCGGCGACTGCCGTGCCATAGGTGCCGGCATTGATGGAGGTTCGGGCGTTTGGGGTGGCTGGCTCGGCCATAAAATGATACACACTCCAATTCGTAGTGGAGGCTGTCGAGGCGCCTTTTACATAATAGGTGGAGAGAATATGCGGCGAACCCAGCGAATCGTAAACAGTCACCGAGGTTTGCGAGTTGTAGGAGTTATTGTTGGTTGGGTCGAACGGAGTTACGCTGGGAACGGTTTCGTTGGCGTTGAGATTTACCGCCAGAGAGACAGTGTCTGTGGCGCTGGGTAAGCCGGTGAGGGTATTGATCTGCACCGGTTGCGTCACCCCGGTACTGAAGCCGTCGGAGACTGCAGTGCCGTTGGGTTTATATACCATCAGTGATTTGCCTTGGTTGTTAACCAGATAGCCGTCCTTGTCCAGTTTGAATTCGCCGGACCGGGTATAAGTGATGTCATTGGTTTCTGTTGGGCTTTTGGCCATGGTAAAGAAGCCTTCGCCGCTGATCGCCAAATCCAGATTGTTGTCGGTGAACGACAAGCTGCCTTGGTTGAATTGTTGGGCGACGTTGGCAACTCTGACGCCGGCGCCGGCCGTGGTGTTGCTGACTCCGCCCAGACTGGAGGCGTAAACGTCGGCAAATTCCGAGCGCGACTTTTTAAAGCCTACGGTGTTGGCGTTGGCAATGTTATTGCCGGTCACCGCCAGATTGTTGGATGCGGCGTTTAAGCCGCTTAATGCTGTTGTAAAAGCCATGATGCCTTCTCCTTCACAAGATTTGTTTAATTTGACTGAATTTTACGGTGCCGACGCCGTCCAGATTGACTTGCAGGCCGCTGCTGCCGCTGCCCATCGTCACGCTTTTCACCAGCGATTTAATATTGGTGGCTAATACCGTATTGACGCCGTCAATTTTGGCTTCCGCTTGAATTTTGTAGACGCCAGGGTCGGCAAATTGTTTATTGCTGTCTTTGCCGTCCCATTCGAAGGTGGTAGTGCCCGCCGACTGTGCGCCCATATCGATTTCTCTGATGGTGGCGCCGGTTTGCGGGTCTATGATTTTCACGCTGACATTCGGCGAGCTGCTGGGCATTTCGAAATCGCCCGAGACGCTGCCGCCGGCACCCAGCAATGCTTCCTTGGAGGGTGCCGAAACATGGCGGCCAACCAAGCCGGCTGCTTGCAGGGCTTGGTCTGAGCTGAGCGAGCTGGCAAACTCTTTGAACGAAGCCTGTAGATCTTGAATACCCGATACGGTGCTGAATTGCGCCATCTGGCCAAGAAATTCGCCGTTGTCCATGGGCTTCATCGGGTCTTGATGCGTCATTTGCGTGGTCAGCAGTTTCAGAAACTGGTCTTGCCCCAAGCTTTGTTTTTTTACGCCGCTTGATGTGTCGGAGCTGGTAGTGGCCAAGCCGAGACTTTTAAAGGTGTCTATTGCGCTGGTCATAAATGCCTCACTGTCCCATTTTCAGGGTTTGCAAAATCAGGTTTTTAGCAGTATTCAACACCTCTACATTGTTTTCGTAGGAGCGGGAAGCGGACATCATATTGGCCATTTCTTCCACGGTGTTGACGTTGGATTTATAGATGTAGCCGGTCGCGTCCGCCAACGGATGATTGGGGGCATATTCCATCACCGGCGGCGCTTGGTTTTCGACGACGCCCAGCACGTTGACGCCGCTGGCGGTGCTGTTCTTGTCCATTGCATTTTTCAGTTCGGCGGCAAACACCGGTTGACGGGATTTGTAGACCTGATCAATGCTGCTGCTGACGCTGTTGGCGTTGGAAATATTGCTGGCGACCAGATTGAGTCTCAGGTTTTGCGCGTTCATACCGCTGCCGGCGACGTCGAAGATGCGAAATGCAGACATGGTTATTCTCCTTTAATGGCCGACATCAGGCCGGAAAACTTGTTGTTGATAAACCGTAAGCTGGCTTCGTACTGCACGGCGTTTTCTGCGTATTTGGCTTGTTCGATGTGCGATTCGACGGTATTGCCGTCCAGCGAGGCTTGTTGCGGATTGCGGTACAGCAGGTCTGCGCCGAGTACATTATTCTGGCTAGACAGATGGCCTTGCTGGCTGCGTTTCAGCTCTGATCCTGCCCCGGCCAGGGTTTGTTGAAACACCGACTTGAAGTCCAGATCGCGGGCTTTGTAATCGGGCGTGTCGGCGTTGGCCAGGTTTGACGCCAGAATCTCGCTGCGCTTTTCGCGCAACGCTAATGCTTGCGGATGAATGCCTAAGGCACTGTCGAAATTAATAGCCATAATTGCCACCTTTGGGTTTTTTAAACCTTAAAGCAGTATATGTGCCATAAAATAAATGTGCTGTTATTTCATTTGTGTAGCGGATTTGAGGGATGGCGAGAGTGTCAAAAAACAGTGTTTCGGGCGGGGCGGCAAAATGCTGCCGTTGTGTTAAGTCGTCAATAAACTGACGAGCGACTTAACCGACTTTTTTGAAGTAGCTGGTTAAGCCGGAGCGAACCAATTCAAAGCTGTTTAAGCCTGTCGGCATCGCTTCGGTACTGCTTAGAAACAGATAGCCGCCGGGTTCCAGGCTGTCAGCCATACGGGAGAGGATGTCGCGTTTAACTTGATCGGAGAAATAGATCAGGACGTTGCGACAGAAGATCAGGTCAAAACGGCCCAAGGCAGTGAACGATTTGAGCAGGTTGAATTGTTGAAAACGCACGAGCTGGCTGACTTCCGGGCTAAGTAAGTAGCCGTCGTAATTTTTGTGGAAATACCGGGCTTTTGCCGCGCTATCCAGGCCGCGAGATAGTGCGGCTTCTGAATAAACCGCTCGCTTGGCTTCTTCGAGGATAGCTTCCGAGATGTCCGTGCCGATAATTTGCACGGAGCGGGATTTGCTGGAGGCTCTGATGGCTTCCAGGGCGCAGATGCCTATCGAGTAGGGTTCCTGGCCGGATGAGCACGCGGCGGACCAAACTCTGATGTTGCCGTTTTTGCGATTTAGCAAGTTGGGTAGGACTTGGTCTTTGAGTTCGACGAATTGCCGTTCGTCGCGAAACCAGAAAGTTTCGTTGGTGGTCATCGCGTCGATGACGGCGCTTTTGATTTTTTGCGCGGAAAATGACGCGGATTGCAGGCTATTGGCTAGTTCAGCGAAACTTGTGAATTCAAATTTGCCCATCAAGGGCAATAATCGGCTTTTTACCAGGTATTGTTTGCTGTCGCCCAACTCGATGCCGCAGCTCTGGCTGAGGAATTGTTGTATGGTTTGGTACTCCGCGGCGGAAATGTCGATAATTTTACCCGCCGGACTACCCGGTTCAGCCTGGTTCAACATGTCTAAGCTTTGCGGCTGGACGGCGTCTCGAGTATCGGTCAGGAATGGGCTGCATGATAAAGTTTGAGCTGATGCTGAATGGAATTCATCAACGAGTCTGGGTCAAATTTGGCCAGAAATTCGTTAGCGCCGACTTTTTGGACCATTGATGTGTTAAACACGCCGCTTAATGAAGTATGCAAAATCAAATAGATTTTTTTCATGTTGGGGTCGGCCTTGATTTTGGTAGCTAGGGTATAGCCGTCCATGCGCGGCATTTCTACATCGGAAATGATCATCGAGTATTTGTCCTGAATATCGATGCCGTCGGCCACCAGCGCGTTTAAATGATCCCAGGCTTCTTGGCCGTCTTTTAGCAGCGTACATTCGATGCCGATTTGCTGGCAGACCCGTTTAACTTGGTTCCTGGCCACCGATGAATCGTCCACTACCAAGATATGATCGTTTTTGCTGGTTACTTCCATGTCAATGATTTCTGCAGAAGCTTCTTCGCGGCCGCCGATGACTTCTTTCATCACTTTTTCGACGTCAATCACCTCTATCAGCTCACCGTCGATTTCAGTCACTGCGGTTAGATAGCTTTCTTTGCCGGTGCCGGTAGGTGGGGCTTTTACTTGTTCCCAACCGATATTAATGATCCGGTCTACCGAGCCGACCAGAAAGCCTTGAATGGAACGGTTGTATTCGGTGACGATGACGTAGCAGCCGGCGTCGCGGACCAAGGGTCTCATGCCGATAGCCATCGACAAATCGAGTACGGGAATGGTTTTACCGCGCAGGTGAGCAACGCCGCAAATCACCGAATGCGAATTGGGAATTTGCGTTAAGGGCGGGCATTGAATCACTTCCTGAACTTTGAAAACATTAATCCCAAAGCGTTGTTTACTAACAAGTTTAAACAACAAGAGTTCGAATCTGTTGTGCCCCGCCAGTTTGGTGCGCTGATCGACTCCGTCTAAGACTCCGGCCATAAAACCCCCTGAAATATACTGCTTGCAATTATAGACACTTTGCTTTTTTTTACTTTATAAAATTACTGGTATGTTTCGTGCTGTATTCTTGCAAAAGTCAAAAAAATGGCGACTGCAATGAAGATCAAAAATTTGAGAGTGATTTGGCTGTTGGTCTGCGAAACAGCGTTAGCGGGGCCGATGCAGTCGGTGCCGTTAATCCAGGATGCGGTTAACCAATACATCAGCACCAATCTTGCTCCAGGCGGCAAGTACGAAATAGGCGGCGCGCAAATTGATCCGCGTTTGCAATTGCCGCAGTGCGAACAACCATTACAAGTATTTACACAATCCGGCGAAATAAAGCCGGGCAGGAATACGGTGGGGGTGCGATGCCAAGGCGAAAGAGGCTGGACGATTTACAGCATGGTATCGGTAAGGTCGTTTAAAGACGTACTGGTCCTGAATCGTTCATTACAGCGCAATGATGTGATTCGTGCCGAGTATTTGACTGCGGAAACTCGCGATATTGGCTTGTTGCAACAAGGTTATCTGACTGACTTGGATGATGTCGTTGATAAGCAGGCGGTACGTAATATTCCCGCCGGAAGTGTGTTGAGTAAGCTGCACGTTACCGAGTTGACGTTGGTCAAGCGGGGCGAGCGGGTGAATATTCAATCGGGCAAGGCCGGAGTGCTGATTAGCGCGGTCGGCACGGCGATGGCGGATGGTGCAAAAGGTCAGAAAATCAATGTAAAAAACTTGTCTTCGCAACGGGTAATCCAGGCCACCGTGGTGGATTCCGGTCAGGTATCGGTTTATTTTTGATAAAGCGTTAAAGGAATTTATGATGATGCCGCTAAATGCTACAGATAAAACTAATTTAGGAATACCGTCATGGCTATCGACCCTATCACCAGCAAATCTGTTAGCACACCGCTACCGGCAAAACCAGCGGTTAAGGACTCGGCCGAACTTAAAGAGAAGCCCGTCAGCGGCGCCTCCACGGACACAGTCAACATCACAGCGACCGCTCTGGACATTAAATCGGCAACTGCTGCAAGCGCTACCGCCCCCGTGGTGAACGAAGACCGTGTGGCGGCCATAAAAGCCGCTGTGCAGGACGGCAGCTATCAAGTCAACGCCGAGCGCGTTGCCGAGAAAATGTTGCAATTTGAAGGTCAACTAACCAATAGCACATGACGTCATGATAGAGAAAACTTATCAAATCACCGAAAAACTACTAAATAACGGTTTAAAAGCAACGCAAAGTTTGCACGAGCTGCTGAACGCCGAAGCCGCAAACCTGAAACAAAAAACCGATGCGGATGCCATATCGGCAATCGCTACCCACAAAAAAGATCTGGTTGCCCAGCTTGAGCAATTCACCAAGCAACTTGGGCAGGTACTCGCCACCGAGCAACTGGTGGTGAGTAACGATGGCATGAAAGCCTATCTGGTCAAAGCTAAATCCGCCGGTATCAATATTTCCGAGTCCTGGAATTATTGGAATCACATCGTTAGGCTCTCCCAAACCTGTCGTACAATTAACGAACAAAACGGTGCCAGCATTGCGTTATTGAGTCGACATACGCAAAGATCACTGCAAATCTTAAGAGGCAAGTCGCCGTTAGCTGCTACCTATGGGCCTGATGGCGTTACCCGCAACGAGCTGTTTTCGCATACATTAATTTCGGTGTAGACTGAGCGACGAATAACCAGACAGGTCGCTTATATGCTGCGAAAACTCAAGCATTTATTTTCAAAACCGTTGCCGACGGAGCCCGCTCACGATGACGATGACGAGCTATTGAGTTTTGAGAACCCCAACTTTATTACCGATTCCGACAAGATTGCCAAATTACTGGGGGAAATTGAAAATAGTTCGCCGCTATGTACCGTTCAGGTTGAGGGCGAGGACTTTAGTTCTTCAATATTGGCAGTCAAACTGGATAAGAAGGTCATTATCCTCGACGAACTGATGCCTAAATACGGTAACGATTTTCTGTTGCTTAATCGCTCGCTGAAACTCTCTACCTTTCATAAGGGTATTCATTTATCGTTTAATCTGGCGGGAATCGAAGTCGGTCATTCAAGGGGAATCAATTACTACAAAGCCCCGTTCCCTGATCGCGTGTTTTATCCCCAGCGGCGACGCACCCCTCGTCTGGAAATTAGCAGTATCGATATTCCGTTTTCCGGCGTTGTGCAGCGCACGGGTATTTCGGTTGGAGGTAGTCTGTTCGATTTATCCAGAGGCGGAGCGGGGATTACCGTTCCCGTTAATAGGGCGCGGGTTCAGCGCGGCGATACCGTCAAAAACTGCCAAATCACCTTTGAAGATTATGTTATGGATTTTGATCTGTCCGTACGCTTTGTAAAGCCGGTGTCGGCGGCATCAGCCAAAGTGCAAATCGGCGGATTATTCGAAAATCTGTCTGCAAAAAGCCAATCCAAGCTGTCCTATTTCATCACTTCACTTGAGCGCGTGGAGATTAGAAAACAGAAAGCCTAGTCTTCTGGCCTGTGGTAAAATCACCCTCTAAGGTCCCGGTAGCTCAGCAGGATAGAGCGGTCCCCTCCTAAGGGACAGGTCGGACGTTCGAATCGTCTCCGGGACGCCATAACAGCCGTTACGAACTGCTTTTGGCTGACCAAAGCTCTCGCAATCGTTGTATCAAACGCCGGTTTAAAGTCTGGACATGAGGCATAGTTTTTTGCAAATCCAAATCCCATGTGCGCTCAACGCTGATAGCGTTTTGAAATAGTTTTCCCGTGCGCGCTTATTTTTTGCGCATCCGCTATCTTCATTATGAGTTTTGTAGCGGCCATGATTCTTGCCAGTCTGGCACGCTGATGAACTTCAATAGTTGGTCTTACAAGGTGGTAGCCCAGCCAGCAAGGCATCGTTCGTTAAAGGCTTTAATCAAAACTTAATATTTTGTTAATAAAGGATTAAGTTGCCGGCTGTAGAATCTCGGCATACCCAATTTCTAATTGCGGTTTTTAGCCTTGAACAACCGATTTGTCCGACAGATGCACGACTATTCATAAAGATGGAAGGCGTTTCTGTCTTAGCAATGGATTGTGGCGCATTATATTGCGCGGTAGAGTTGGGGGCGATTGGTGGTGGGTAGCGGGGCTTGCATTCAGTGGTTTATGCCGTTGTATAGGGATAAGTCTAGGGAGAAAGCCGAAGGGGTATGCACCCTATGTAGCCAGGTTATTCAAGTGGTTGCCATGCCTTTGTAAAAAGCGCCGTTTCAGTAAAGTCGTTTGAATATATCAATTCATCTATTGAACTTGATCTCTGTTTCAGGGATTAACCATTTTGAGCTATTGCCTTGCGATCAACGAATGTTCGGCAGTAGCGGCTTACGAGAGTTGAAGACTCGTAGTAAGCAGACAGAACTCTGCTAAAGCTGATGTTGTTATGCAATATCGGCTTCGGAGTATAAGGTGGCTAAAGGATAGCCGTTTGTTAACGTAAGTGAAAATGGGGAACAATCCATGAAAATGCTTTTATCTTTAAAACTTTGGCTTGCTGTTTGCCTGTTTGCAGTTTCGACTGCAAGCTCAGCAGGCATCATTTGGGAAGCTACTGACGGCGATAGTAATTTTATCTCCTTCGGCTCTAGTGCATTCCCATTTACTTCAAGTGACACCTTCGGTATCTTTGCTGCTACCGCTGATCTGGCTGCTGATGCACCTGTGTACACTTTTAACGGTGTAGGTAGCTTTGCCTCTGCTAGCCCTTTTAAATTGGGCCTGTTGACAGCAAGCGGTTGGGTTAGTGAAGCCGGTAATTACGAGTTGAGCGCTCCTAATACCTTCTTGTTGTCCTTTGTAAAACCTGGCGTGATTACCAACAACTTAAGCTTTCTGTTTGGATTTGATCTGAAAGCAGCCGCTAATCAAAATCCTGTCACTAGCGTGCCTCTCCCCGCTTCTGTATGGTTTATGACAAGTGCGTTGATGGGCTTTCTGTATATAGGTCGTCGTAAACAGGTCGTTTAATCCCAAGCTATCATTGGGCTTTTAGGCCGGTTGGAGTCCAGTACTCCACCCGGTTTTTTTATGCCTATTGAACAGAGGCCGGTTTGTTCATAAGTGCTTACACAAAGTTGTGAGCAAATCCGGCAACGCACCAAAATCAGCGCGCTCATTTTCGAATGCGTTCGAGACACGGTTTTTATAGCGTTTATCTTGCTGCGGCAGGCCATAATAAGCGGTGTGCAGATTATCTTGGGTAAATACTATGGCGAAAATACTAGTGATCGGTTGTGGAGATATTGGCTATCCGGTGGCTTTGCGCTTGCACCAGCAGGGGCATCAGGTAACCGGGTTGAAGCGCAGCGCGCCGGCTACCTCGACCCCGTTTCCCATTTTTATTGCCGATATAAGATTGGCCTCGTCATTGGTTGCTTTACCAAGCAGCTTTGATGCGGTGATATTTATCGTAGCTCCCGTTAGTCGACAAGCTGAGGAATATCAAGCGCTGTATGATGTTGGTTTGCGCAATTTGTTAGCGCATTTTGCGGCAGCTGAAACATCACTCAGTTGGTTGATGGTGTCTTCTACCAGTGTTTACGAACAGAATCGTGGCGAATGGGTCGATGAAACCAGTGTCACTGAGCCGGCTAGCGCCACGAGCCGCTGGCTGGCTGCGGCGGAGAAACGCTTGTGGATTGCGAGTGACCGCAGTTGCGTCGTGCGTTTTTCCGGGATTTACGGACCGGGTCGTGATTGGTTATTACGCCGAGCGGAGCGAGGGGAGGGCATCCAACAGCAACCGCCCAGTTATACCAACCGCATTCACTCGGAGGATTGTGTGGCGGTGTTGTTATTTTTACTGGAAAAACAACTCGCAGGTGTAGCCTTGGAGCCTTGCTATCTGGCGACCGACGATGAACCGGCCCCGCTTTGGGAAGTGATGAGTTGGTTGGCCGAACAATTTGCTTGTCCTCAGCCTTCACCGTTGTCATTAGCTCCAGATGCCCCACAAAACAAACGCTGTCGCAACACCAGGCTCAAGGCCTTGGGTTACCGCTTTTTGTACCCTAGTTATCGGGATGGTTATGCAACCGTGCGACCGTTGCCGGGCGCGGATGACTGAGCTCAATGACTTTTGATGCCCTCTTCATGTTATTCAAGCTCAAGCAAGTTTATAGGTGTTGAGTTTGCCGTTTATTCGCCACACCGCGCTTCGTCGCGAACACTGTTGCGGCTTGTTGTAAGAACGCCGGCCGACTTTTTTCGCCGCTCCTTCGATAGTCCTCGTCTAACGCTGCCATCGCTTCGGCTGGCGGTACAAATAGTGTGTCAGTCATGACCGAGTAGGTTAATTCGAATAAGCGTTTCAAAGCAATTTGCCAGGTACTGTCCGTTAAGGCGTATAGCGCATCGCTAAATTGTAAAAAGCGGGTAAACGGTTGTTCGGCGACAATGAGCGGCAAACTTGCGGCAAACCGGCCGGAGTTGCCGATCAAATCCCAAAAGCGGGCGAATCGCGTAATACGTTGCAAGTCAGTAAAACTTATATCTCGCGTGCTGAGAATGGCGTAGGGTGGCTGCGGGTCATAACGTAGCTGGTACGCTTCATTGTGTCGGTTGATTGGTGCGCCGCGCAGACGTTTTAAAATCCCGACCTGAATTTCTTGGGGATTCAGCGCAAACAACTTATCGAAACTGGCACCGAAGCCGGCAAGAGTGTCGCCAGGCAGGCCGGCAATTAAATCGGCATGAATATGGGCGTTGGAATGTTGCCGGAGCCAGCTTAAATTGGCTTCGGTTTTCTGGTTATCCTGTTTGCGGCTGATCAGATGTTGGATGGCAGGATCAAAGGTTTGCACACCCACTTCAAATTGCAGTACACCGGGCGGAAATTGGCTGATGGCCTGCTTCAGACGTTCAGGCAAATTGTCCGGAATCACTTCAAAGTGCAAATATAGATCTTCGCTCAAGCGAGCCAAAAAAAACTCAAGGATAGCAACGCTGTTGTCTACTTTTAGATTGAAGGTGCGGTCGATGAACTTAAAGTGTCGTGCACCGCGCCGGTATAGAATTTCCATTTCGCGCAAAAAGCCGTTTAAGTTGAACGGTTTGGCGGTAGTGTCCAGCGACGACAGGCAAAATTCGCATTTGAACGGACAGCCGCGCGATGCTTCCACGTAGATAATCCGTTGACGGATGTCGGTTTCCGTATAGTGTGGATATGGCGACGCCAGGGTGTCCAATGCGGCCATCTCGCCAGCCACGATTTTTTCGGTTGGTTTAAATCCTGACAGCAACTGCCGGCATAATTGCGGAAAACTTAATTCGCCGTTACCGGTGACGACATAGTCCGCCGATTCGGCAATGCTTGGTAAATCGGGCGGATGACTGACTTCCGGCCCGCCAAGTACGATGATAATGTCCGGTGCGACTTGTTTCAGGATGGCTATCACGGCGCTGATTTCCGCCACATTCCAGATATAAACGCCAAGGCCGATAATCCGCGCTTGTTGTTGCAGTAGTTTTTCGACAATTTCGATTGGGCGCTGCTGGATGCCGAATTCTAATAAGACCGTGTCTGTTTGCAACGTGCCCATGTTGGCGTAGAGATAGCGTAAGCCAAAAGCAGTGTGAATGTATCGGGCGTTGAGGGTAGATATAACGATACGGGGCATGTCTGATGTGGCGGATGGCTTCTAAATTGCGGTAATGCGCCAGCATAGCATCAATTTGGTGTTGGAAGCTGCTCTCGGCTGGTCTGCAAATGCAGGCTACGCGCTAGTGCAAACTATTGTGGAAACTGGCATTGTGCTGAAAATGCCCGGCTGTAGCAGCTTGGTTGGGTGAGCGATGTTGCCGAGTTCTGATTAGGCCGGCGATAGTTTGGGAATAAAACGCTTGTGCTAAACGGCCTATGAAATAACTGAGCCGCTACCGATTTTTCCAAAAAGCGGGATCTAACAATTTAGACGAATCGGCTGCTGCAATCGATGCTTATTTAAGTTCGTCAAGTAAAGCCTGTGCGGCTTGTTGTTGTTGTTTTGAGCCTTTGGACAAGACATCCTCGGCTATCAATTTTGCCGCCTCGGTGTCGCCCATATCGATATAGGCTTTCGCCAAATCGATTTTGGTTTCGAATTCGTCCATATCGGTCAAATCGGAAACCCCCAACTCAAACTCGTCGGTGTCTGTAGTGCTGATGATTGGCGTGTCAAAGTCGAAGTTAAAATCGAACTCGCCGCTCGGTTGCACAGATGTTTCCAAAACCTGATCTGAAGATTGGGCTGATTTCGGGGTGATATTGTCAAAATCGGAAAAATCGAATGTTTCCAGTTTCAACTGCGATTCTAAATTCAGTTCAGGTTCGATGCTTAGGCTATCGTCAGTTTGTGCTTTGGAGGTGATGCTGTCGAAGTCGAAATCGAAACTGTCTGTGTCCGCTAACGCTTCTTTGCTGCCGTCCGTAAGGTCTGAAGCAGTCTTTTTTATGCCATCGAAATCGCTAAAGTCGAATGATTCTATATCTGTTGATATCTCGGCTTTTGCGGCATCCTCGTTAGATTTATCCGCAGTTGCTTCCGGAGTTGCATTGTCGACATCGAAGTTAAAATCGAAACTTTCCAAAGCATCCATCGAGTTAGGAGATTTTGTTTCCATCTCCTCTTTGTTGTCAGTCGTTTCGGATTCAGTATCCGCAGCAATTTCGGCAAAACTGGCAAAATCCAAAGATTCAAGCGCCAAAGCAGCCGAATCCGCTTCAGTTTTTTCCGAGTCAGAATCTAGCGCAAAGTCGAAGTCGAACGATTCTATGTCATCGTTGCTGGAAACTGCGGCACTTTCCGTGGTTTCGATAGTCTTCGCCGCAGATTTAGAAGCAGGTGGCTGATCGAAATCAATACTTTCGATATTTGCATCGGTTTGCTTGCTTTCAAGCGGTGACCTGGCGCTGCCGCCGAAACTTCCCAAATCAAAATCCAGTCTGTTGTCTTCGAGCGCCAAATCTTTATCGATATTCAGATCCGACAAATCGTCGTCGAGCTGCGCAAAGCCCTTATCCAAATCGATAATTTCCGTATCAGCCGCGGTGGAACTCGCTGCGCTAACACTAGTATCGTCTTTGCTGATAGGCGCTGTGGTAGCGGCAAAACTGCCGCCAAACAAGGCTAAATCGGGGACGATTTCTTTAGCCATATCCGTGACTTTTTTCCAGAATGGCTTATCGGCTTGTTTGCCGGCGTCGGCCAGTTCTTGCGCATAACCGGCAAAGCCGTCTTTGTTTTCACTGGCGTAATAGATTTCCAGTAATTTCAGTTTGCATTCGTCGCGGTTAGGCTGTTCGCTTATTGCATGGCGGATCAGTTCTTCCGCTTGTTGATAGCGGCCATACGCCAAGTACACGTCGGCTTCCGAGATCGGATCAACTTCATTTTGATCGGTGTCGAAGGCATCGAAATCGCTAGGAGTAAAGTCGCTGATAAACGAACTTTCACCTACAGTGCCGACGTCGTATTCATCGGTACTGCTGATGTCCATAATCGGCACGGAAAGGCTGCTCTCAGAATCGGGCAGCCGAATTTGACTGGCCGATGCGAACATGCTTTCAGTGTTGGTGCGTTCGTCGATTTTACGTTTGCGCCATAACAACCAGCCCAGCAAGCCCAAAATACCAGTGCCTAAGGTGCCGGCAACCCAGTAATAAGCATCCGAGCCAAATAAACCTTCGTCTTCTGCAACAACCGGTGGAGGTGGCGGTGGGGTGACTTTGGGTGCGGGTGGAACAATAGGCTTGGGCGCCGGTGGTGTCACCACTGCAGGTTCGGAAACCGATGGTTGCGGAGTCGGAGTCGGCGTTACTGCCGGAGCTGGGGCCTCGGGGCTGGCAACGGGTGGCTGAGGCGCCGGTTGCGTGGTCTGAGGGCTCGGCTCGGCTGTTGCTGGTTTATTGTTTTGTAAAGTGGCTAGTTGCTGATCTTTTAAGGCCAGCAATTGCTGCATCATGCCTAGTTGTTGCTCGAGCTTTTCGATGCGAGCTTGTAACTCCAGGTCTTTCCCTTCGCTGGCTTGATCGGCAGCACTATTTAAAGCAGGATTAGCTGACGCAGCCGAATTTTGTTCGGTTTTTGTTGAACCCGTGCCGGCGGCCTTCGCTTCGGTAGGTGCTACCAATTCGAGCGCTTTCTTGGTGGTTTCTGCTTGTGCGGTCTCGGGTTTGACCTGCTTATTGGCGGCTTTTCGCTCATTTTGCGCTTGTCTTTGCGCCGGATTCATAATTGCATCCGGCTCAGGAATCTTTAAGGTGGCGCCTTCTTTCAGCGAATTGATATTGCCGTTGTTAAATGCGTCCGGATTGGCTCTGTACAAAGCGGTCAACATTTTCTGGGTCGGAATGTTCTTTTCCTGGCCCACTTGGGTGGCGATACTCCATAAAGTATCCGATTTTTGGATAGGGCCGAATTCGCCGCTAGTGGGTGTTTCTGGCGTAATGTTGTCGGCAGGGGCGGCTCGCACTGCTCGCTTTGGTGCGGTTCTAGTTCTCTTGACCGGGTGCTCTAGTGGCTCAATGGGTTCGGCACTGTAACCGCTGGTTTCCACGACAGGCGTGACCGGTTGGTTATAAGCGGCCGGTGGGTCGATGAGCAATGTGAACTCGCGCATCATGCTGCCTTGCGGCCAAGTGACTTCCAAAAGGAAATCCAGAAACGGCTCTGTCAACGCTTCCCTTGAGGAGACTTTTACGATGATGGAGCCGTTTGCTTGCACAACCGGCTCCAACTTGATCTTGGACAGAAAATAATTCCAAACTACGCCGGCTTGGTCAAATTTTTCCGGCGGGGCCAATTTTACCGAGACATCGGCCGGGTTTTCGCCCGGTGCGACGCTGAGTCTGATTTCGGCATTGAGTTTTTGGTTTAGGGCAGAATGTAATTCAATTTCGCCGATACCTAAGGGTTGGGCACTGACTGGTGCCAGTAACGATACAACCGCTAAGGCTTTAGTTAAATTGCTCACATTGCTTTCCTTCACTTGTAATACCTCGGTACTTACTGACCCACTATAAAACACAGAGCTAAGCGTAGACTAGATGTAGCTTTTTACCAGCACTTCGGCTATTTGCACACTGTTAAGCGCAGCACCTTTTCTGACGTTATCACTCACTACCCATAGATCTATGCCGGTCGGATGGGAAATATCCTCGCGGATTCTGCCGACAAATACATCGTCGTTGCCGGATGATTCCGTCACCGCCGTCGGATAACCGCCGTTCTCACGTTCGTCCAACAACGTTACCCCGGGGGCAGACGCCAACAGCTCGCGAACCTGCTCAGCGGAAATCTTGGTTTTAGTCTCAATATGCACGGCTTCCGAATGTCCAAAAAACACAGGCACCCGCACCGCTGTGGGGTTGACCAGAATATCGGCATCACCGAGGATTTTTCGAGTTTCCCAGACCATTTTCATCTCTTCCTTGGTGTAGCCGTTATCCATGAAGACATCGATTTGCGGCAACACGTTGAAAGCAATTTGCTTTGGATACACGCTAGGCTCGACCGGCTTGGCATTCAACAAATTCGCGGTTTGCGTGGCTAATTCCTCAATCGCTTCCTTGCCCGTGCCGGACACTGCTTGATAGGTGGCAACGTTGATGCGGCTGATACCTGCCGCATCGTAGATCGGCTTCAGGGCCACCAACATCTGGATGGTCGAGCAATTGGGGTTGGCGATAATGCCGCGATTTTTGTAGTCGGCAACTTTTTCCGGATTGACTTCCGGCACCACCAGCGGAATGTCGTCGTCGTAGCGAAATTGCGAGGTGTTGTCGATCACCACACAGCCGGCCGCGGCGGCTTTGGGCGCATACTCCGCAGACACTGACGCGCCGGGAGAAAATAAGCCGATCTGCACTTTCGAGAAATCGAAGGTCGCCAAATCTTCCACCACCAGCGACCCGTCTTTAAACGGGATACGTTTGCCGGCCGAGCGCTCGCTGGCTAATGCATAGACTTTGCCCACCGGAAAATTGCGTTCTTCCAAAATGGAAATCATGGTTTCGCCGACCGCGCCAGTGGCGCCGACGACTGCTACATCATAAGTTTTAGACATATTGCTTATCCTTTTAAGGCGTTAAGAACAGCATCGCCCATGCCAGAAGTGCTGACTTTGGTCATGCCTTCCGAATAAATATCAGCGGTTCTGACTTTACTATCCAATGCGCTGTTCACCGCGCGTTCGATACGCTCGGCGGCTTCCGGCTGGTTAAAGGTGTAACGCAGCATCATCGCGACCGACAAAATCGTCGCCAAGGGATTGGCGATGCCCTGGCCGGTGATGTCCGGCGCGGAACCGTGAATCGGTTCATACATGCCCTTGGCATTGGCATCCAGTGAAGCCGACGGCAGCATGCCGATGGAGCCGGTCAGCATTGCGGCGATGTCGGACAGAATGTCGCCGAACATATTACTGGTGACGATCACATCAAATTGTTTCGGCGCCCGTACCAGTTGCATCGCAGCATTATCGACATACATATGACTCAGTTGTACGTCCGGATAGTCCTTACCCACTTCGGTCATCACGCTGCGCCATAGTTCGGTCACTTCCAGTACATTGGCTTTATCGACCGAGCACAGTTTTTTGTGACGTTTTTGCGCAATCTTGAATGCGGAATGGGCGATGCGGCGGATTTCAGATTCGCTGTAAATCTTGGTATTGATGCCGACTTTCTCGCCGTTTTCGGCGACATGCACACCGCGCGGCTGGCCGAAATAAATGCCGCCGGTCAATTCGCGGACGATCATGAGGTCCAGGCCCGACACCACTTCCGGTTTCAAGGTCGATGCGTCGACCAATTGCGGATACAAAATCGCCGGACGCAGGTTAGAGAACAGATTTAGCTCGGAGCGAATGCCCAATAAGCCACGCTCCGGACGCACTGCATGGGCCAGCGGCTCCCACTTAGGGCCGCCGACCGCACCCAGCAGCACCGCATCAGCGTTTTTGCACAGATTCAGCGTGGTTTGCGGCAGGGGAGTGCCGAAAGCGTCATACGCCGCGCCACCAATCAAGGCGTTCTCGAATACCAACCCGAGATTCATGTCGGTATTTAGAAAGCTTAGTACTTTGAGCGCTTCGGCGACAATTTCCGGTCCGATGCCGTCGCCAGCCAGGACTGCTATTTTTTTGGGCATTTTTTTACCTTTCAGTGGCGCTTATGCGTCTTTGAACAACCACGGTGCGCGTTTGGCGCGCTCGGCTTCGTAACTCTTGATTTTGTCGGCATGTTGCAGGGTAAGTGCGATGTCGTCCAGGCCGTTCAGCAAGCGGTAGCGGCGGTTTTCATCGACAGTAAAGGCAATGTTTTGTCCGCTTGGTGTGGTAATGGTTTGGCTTTGCAGATCGACCGTCAATTGGTAACCGTCGACAACTTCCTTGAACAACAGGTCCACGGTTTCCGCCGGCAACACAATCGGCAGAATGCCGTTTTTAAAACAGTTGTTGAAGAAAATGTCGGCAAAGCTCGGCGCGATGATCACGCGGAATCCGTAGTCTTCCAGTGCCCACGGTGCGTGTTCGCGCGATGAACCGCAACCGAAGTTTTCCCGGGTCAGCAGAATTTGCGCCCCTTTGTATTGCGGTTGGTTCAAAACAAAATCCTTGTTCAACGGACGGTTGGTGCAATCCATTTCCGGTTCGCCATGATCCAAATAACGCCATTCGTCGAACAAATATGGACCGAAGCCGGCGCGGCGGATCGATTTCAAAAACTGTTTGGGGATGATCGCGTCGGTGTCGATATTGGCGCGGTCCATCGGCACCACCAGGGCGGTTAAAGTGGTAAAAGCCTGCATGATTTAAGCCTCCTCGGCGACGTTGACAAAGTGGCCGGCAATCGCAGCAGCGGCAGCCATGGCGGGACTCACCAAGTGAGTACGGCCGCCGTAGCCCTGACGGCCTTCAAAGTTACGATTCGAGGTCGAAGCGCAATGTTCGCCGGCATCCAGACGGTCGGCGTTCATCGCCAGGCACATCGAGCAACCCGGTTCCCGCCACTCAAAGTCGGCGGCGGTGAAGATTTTGTCCAGGCCTTCTGCTTCGGCTTGTTGTTTGATCAAACCCGAGCCGGGCACTACCAACACTTGTTTGACCGACGCAGCTTTTTTGCGGCCTTTGATCGCCGCAGCCGCGGCGCGCAAATCTTCGATGCGCGAGTTGGTGCAGGAACCGATAAACACCTTATCCAGCTTGATGTCGGTGATTTTTTGGCCGGCTGTTAAGCCCATGTATTGCAGGGCGCGTTCGATGCTTTGCTTCTTGACCGGATCGGCTTCCTGAACAGGATCGGGGATGGATGCATCGACCGGTAATACCATTTCCGGCGACGTGCCCCAGCTGACTTGCGGTTTGATCGCGGCCGCGTCGAATTCGATGACTTTGTCGAATTTGGCGTCGGCGTCGGAATGCAGTTTTTCCCAGTAACGGACCGCCATATTCCAGTCCTCGCCTTTGGGCGAATAAGGCCGGCCTTGGTAAAACTCGATGGTTTTCTCGTCGCAACCAATCAAACCGGCACGGGCACCGGCTTCGATAGCCATATTGCAGACCGTCATGCGGCCTTCCATGCTCAGCGCGCGAATCGCGTCACCACCGAATTCGATGGTGTAACCGGTGCCGCCGGCAGTACCGATCTGGCCGATGATCGCCAACACGATGTCTTTGGCGGTGACGCCCGGACCGGTTTTGCCGTTGACTTTAATCAGCATGTTTTTAGCTTTTTTCTGCACCAGCGTTTGGGTGGCCAGGGCGTGTTCCACTTCCGAGGTGCCGATACCGAAGGCCAGTGCGGCAGAGGCACCGTGGGTTGACGTGTGCGAGTCGCCGCAGACCACGGTCATGCCGGGCAGGGTGGCGCCTTGTTCCGGGCCGACCACGTGGACGATGCCTTGGCGGATGTCGGCCATATCGAATTCGGTGATGCCGAACTCGGCGCAGTTGTTTTCCAGGGTTTGTACTTGCAGACGGGAAACCGGGTCGGCGATGCCTTGCGCGCGGCCGGAGGTCGGCACGTTATGGTCGGCGACGGCCAGATTGCGGGCGACCCGCCACGGTTGGCGGCCGGACATGCGCATGCCGTCGAAAGCTTGCGGTGAAGTCACTTCGTGCAGCAACTGCCGGTCGATATAGATCAGGCACGAGCCGTCGTCTTCGGTATGGACGACGTGGTCGTCCCAGAGTTTGTCGTATAAGGTTTTACCTGCCATTTGGATTTCTCTTTTTAGGTGGTGTACGCATTGATGCCCTTTGGGGTATCGCGTACCGAAAGCTAAAAGGTACGTGTTGGGTACCCTACGAAGTTTTTATGCCAACACCGCTAACACTTTGTCGGTGATTTCGCTCACCGAACCGACACCAGCAATCGACGCGAATTTGGCGCTTTGACCGGGGGCGGAATAAAAGCCGACCAGCGGTTTGGTTTGCTCGTGATACACGCTTAAGCGCTTGCGAACGGTTTCTTCTTTATCGTCGTCGCGTTGGATCAAAGGCTCGTTTGTAACATCGTCCAAGCCCTCCTGTTTCGGTGGATTGAACACCACGTGATAGGTACGGCCCGAGGCCATATGCACGCGCCTGCCGCTCATGCGTTTGATGATCTCTTCGTCATCGACGGCAATTTCCACGACGTAATCCAGTTCTACGCCCATTTTTGCCAGACCTTCCGCTTGTGCAATCGTGCGCGGAAATCCATCGAGCAAAAAGCCATTTTTGCAATCGTCCTGAGTGATGCGGTCTTTAATCAAACCCAAGATGATGTCATCGGAAACCAGGCCGCCTGCATCCATGATTTTTTTGGCTTCAATACCCAGCGGGGTGCCTTCGCGGACGGCGGCGCGCAGCATGTCGCCGGTGGAAATTTGCGGAATCGCGAACTTCTCCGTGATGAACTGGGCTTGGGTGCCTTTGCCCGAGCCGGGGCTGCCTAACAGGATAATGCGCATATCAATCACTCCAGTGTATGAATCAGGTTGGTTGCCTTATATAAAGAGAGCCGGCTCAAGCGCATCAGTTCGTGAGCCTGGCGGAAAAATGCGGCATTTTATCGCACTTGCCATGCGAATGCCGCCAAATCTTGTCGAGCCGGCGGCGCGGGGAGTTGCGAACTTAACTGGCGGTGCTTGCTTGGCTGTGAGTGCTGAGCAGGGCGAACTCGGCCAGGCTGATCGATTCGGCGCGTAGATTGGGGTCGATGCCAAGTTCGATAATCTGCTGCTCGGAGATGAAGTTTTTCAGCGAATTGCGGATGGTTTTTCGGCGCTGCGAAAAAGCTTGGGTCACCAATTGGCTAAAGCTTTTTAGGTCTGGAATGTCGACCGGCGGTTGGCTGTGAGGGGTCAGGCGGACGATGGCCGACATCACTTGCGGAATCGGATCGAAACTTTCCGGCGGCACGTCGAACAGCAATTCGGTTTCACAGTAATACTGCATCATCACGCTCAACCGGCCGTATGTCTTGCTGCCGGGCTCGGCGCAAATGCGGTCCACCACTTCTTTTTGCAGCATGAACAGCATATCTTCCACGCAATCGGTGGATTCCAGCAGATGAAACATTAGTGGTGTGGAGATGTTGTAGGGCAGGTTGCCGATGATGCGCAGTTTCTCGCCGGCTTTTGCCAGTGCGGCAAAATCGAAATTCAAGGCATCCGCACTATGCACGGTCAAATTGCTGTGGCCGGCAAACTGTTTTTGCAGGCGGCTCACTAAATCCCGGTCCAACTCGACCACATCGAGTTTAGCGCCCGATTCCAGCAAAGGCAGAGTCAGCGCACCCAGGCCGGGACCGATTTCCACCCAATGTTGGCCAGCCTGCGGATGGGCACTGGCTAGAATGTTGTAAATGATACTGTGATCGTGCAGAAAATTCTGGCCGAAACGTTTGCGGGCGGTGTGGATCATTTTTTGTAAAAACTTAGGTAGTAAGTTGTTGTTCAAATCACTTTATGATAACTGGGCGATTCGCCAGACCGAGGTAGCTAATCTAGCTAAGGCCTTTTGTCGAGCTGCAATTCGCTCAGGTGTCCAATCTGAATTTTCTTCAGCTAATTGGCGGGTCAGACCAAAGTCACTGTTAGCGAGTATAGGTTTTTTAGTGGTGTAGTCTGCATTGCCGAGTCCTTTGTTGGCTCCTTTTGCAAGCAGGGCCAGATTGCCGATGCGGTATGCCAGAGCGTCAGCCTCTTCATCGCTAAATTGATCCCAGCCTTGTTCAGGATTTTGAGGTAAGACATGCTCGATATTGAACATGTCGCTATCAAATTCATATGCGTTACCATGGGCTTGCTTTTCCAATTCGCACAGAATATAACGAGCAATTCGGTTGTTACGAGAGTTGGTGGTACGAATAACTTTTTCCGCAAATGCTGACTTGAAGTTTTCATCCGTGGGGTAAACGCTACGCAACGATTCAAGTAACTGGTTGGCTGTGCTGATATCGCCGTTATTTAATTTTTGGGCTGCTGCGTAGTAAACCCTTTCTTGTTCGTTTGTTGGCTGGTTTCCGATGACGTTGTACCTAAACGAGATCATCACGCAACTGCGTATGATTGTTGTAAGATCTGGAGTACTGAGAACCCGGCTGCTTGCGAGAATAATTGGAAAGGGTTGGCGCACATTAAACATTTTTAAATTTTGTGCATAGCCCTTGAGTTCGGCTGACCAATGCGATACTTCCGGACTGGTTAGAGCCAAATAAATATCCATATCTTCTTCCATGCCGCGTAGTAGATCAAACACCGCTTTACGATTAGAAACCTTTGTACGGATGGTCTTGAATAGCTCGGATTGGCGAACAAACGTTCTACGGCTGATCCAGAAGGTTCTTAAAAAATCGGGGAAACTTTCACTGCCAAGGCGAGTAACCATGGATTCCCACCGGTCCTCCAGATTTTTCATTTCGTTTGGCAGAACATTGTCTTTGTGAAGGACTGAAAATAGATAATTTTTTAATAGATCAGTCGATGACAGTCTTACTCCACGAGCATTGAGTGTTTCGAATACCTTATAAGCGTTGAGTTCGTCTGTGACACTGATAACGGTGAAAAAAAGGCGGTCGCTCATGGTTTCTACCAGAGTGGCAAGCGCAATTCCTTCATCAACACTCGTCTTTTTAGAGTAATCCCGTACGCGCTTTTCAAACCATTCAAATGCTTTCCGCAAGCTATGTTCAGACGCACGAAATCCTCTTACAGGCAGATGGCCTAAAGGCACCAGGTAATTCTGAAAATAATTATCGTTGTTTCGGTTTAGTGTTAGTTTCGTTCGAGATATCAAAGTGACAGGATCAAGATAGCCAATATAGGTTTGGTGTATTTGGTCAAGTCGCTGTTGATTCTGTTCTGAACTCTTGCCTTCTTCGATAAGGCGTTTCAGGTTTTTAAGCGTCGCGAGAACGATTAAGGTTAGAGTTGTAAGACGTTGTTGGCCGTCGATAACATCGAAGCTTTTTTCGTCTTGGGATTGAAGCACTAAGTAACCCATGTAATGAGCGGGTTCTCCCCCTTCTTGAATAGTGCCGAGAATATCCACCCATAGGTCTTCCCACTCATCCTCAGACCAACTGTAATCTCTCTGGAAGCGAGGAATGTTATAGGTGAGGCCGTTGCCAATCAGTTTGCGGTAGGTGTTGTTTTCTGTTTTGAAGTTAGTAGCGGACATGCCATTGGCTCCATTTTCTTGGCAACTGTTGGATTTTAAGTTGTTTACGGTATTTATACTGGAATCATATCCAGTGCAGTCTGCAATGCAAATCGCAGACTGCCGAGATTGGCTTTGCCGGTGCCGGCCAGTTCCAAGGCTGTGCCGTGGTCGACCGAAGTGCGGACGATAGGTAAACCCAGCGTGATATTCACAGCTTGGCCGAAGCCTTTGTACTTCAGGACTGGTAGGCCTTGGTCGTGATACATCGCCAGCACCGCGTCGGCGGTTTCCAGGTATTTGGGTGTAAACAGGGTGTCGGCGGGTAGCGGGCCGTATAGGTGAATGCCTTCGCAACGCAGGCGCTCCAACGTCGGCTCGATAATCTCGATTTCTTCCCGGCCGAGATGGCCGCTTTCGCCCGCGTGCGGGTTAAGGCCGCAGACCAAGATTTTCGGGTCGGTAATGTTGAAGCGTTGGCGCAGGTCGCGGTCCAGCAACCGGATAACGGTCGCCAATGCATCCGAGGTGATGGCGGCGCTTACTTCTGACAGCGGCAGATGCGTGGTCGCCAAAGCGACGCGCAGGCCGGGTGTCGCCAGCATCATGACTGGGGTGCCGCTGGTCAGTTCGGCGATAAATTCGGTGTGGCCGCTGAAGGGAATATTTGCGTCGTTGATCACGCCTTTGTGGACCGGGCCGGTCACCATTGCGGCAAATACGCCGCTCATGCAGCCCAGAGTGGCTTGGCGGATGGTTTCCAGAACGTATCGGCTATTGATGGGATTCAGGCGTCCGCAAACGGCTGGTTCGCTTAGGCTGATGGGCAGTACGGTTAAGGTCCCTGCTGACTGTTTTGTGACAGCGTGATCAATGTCGAAAAGTTGAATTGTTAGAGGTAAATCCAGTTGTTCGGCCCGTTGCTGCAATAATTCCGGATCGGCAATGGCAATCAGTTGGCAAGCTTGTTCCTGCTGCGCCAATTGTATGCATAAGTCCGGGCCGACGCCGGCCGGTTCGCCGGGCGTCAAGGCGATGCGAGGTATAGACATATTAACTCCCAAATCGAACCGGTGAATGATGCAGCGTAAACCGAGCCAAGACTTGTTTATTGTCTATCTGTGCATTGGCCGGACAGTTAAACAGGGTTGTGTTCCTGGCAAATTTGCTCGCTATCGGCTGTGCTGAGCTTTTCCTGGGTTAGCTGGCAGAAAAAGCCGCCGTCTTTTTCGCTGAAATTGCGGCAGGTTTTGCAAACGCCGAATGATTGCGACTGATTTGCTTTTTGCAGCGCGGTAAGGGCTTGCTGAAACACATTAGCGTCTGAAGGCGGTGAATCGCTGCTTTGCAGGATGGCCGTGGCGCCGTGGAATAAATCAGACGGTCGCGCTTGTTTGAGTATGGCTGCGCCGTCCGCCAGCAACTGCAAATGCACCACGCGCTTGTCGTTGGCATCCGGCGTTTTACCGATATAGCCCTTTTTCTCGAGAATAATTAGCGATTGCGAAACGGTGCCGCGAGTCATGCCCAGATAATTGGCGACAGCCGCTGGGGTGTTGCTATATTTATTGCAGCGCGAGAGGTAATTGAGCACTTGGAAGTGTACCGGCTGCAAGCCCAGTTCCGTACATTTTTTCCGCTCTTCGGAGCGGATCAATGTAGTCATGCACTCAATAAGTTCGTAAATATCAGTTTGTTGCATAAATTGCATTCTCATCGTGACCCACTAGGTTGACAAGGCGATAGTTTAGGGAGTAAATTGATAGCGAATCGAAACTTTACTTTATGACATCGGCCTGGAGTCAACAAGCTGTTATTTTACCATGCTAAATCGGGTGTCTGTTCGTCCTGATCTTTTATGGTTTAATGCACCAAGTTGGCTCTTTTTTTTAACTTGCGGGTGGCAGGAATTTTAAATGAAAAATACTATAAAAATGCTGAATAAATCCCTACTGGCGAGTTCTATCGCCATGCTGTTGTCATCCGGAGTGGCGATGGCAAAATCCGACGACTTTCATAAACTCTATCAAGACAATTGTGCCAGCTGCCACGGTTCCGATCATGGCGGTTATCTGGCGCCGGCGCTGAACTCGGCGACTTTGAAAGGCCGCAGTCCCACCGCTTTGCGCACCATCGTAATGGCCGGCAGCTTCGACACCTTGATGCCTCCGTTCTACGGCAAACTGAGCGACGACGAAATTCGCGGCGTGATCAAACATCTGCAAGAAACGCCAAAACAACCCAATCCGGCTTGGACGATAGACGATATGAAAAAGTCGTTGAAAGTCTATGTCAAAGACGAAAGTACATTACCGGCCAAGCCGACTTTTCAAATTGACGATAAATTTGAAAACTTGATTGGCGTCGCGGCGCGCGGCAAATATGGCCGTGGCGAAGGCTCCAAAGCCATCTTTATTAACAGCTCCACCCATCAAAAAGTCGGCGAAGTACCGACCGGCACCGCTGCGCATATTATCGATTTCAACCCGGCCAATCCGCGCTGGGCTTATGTAAAAACCGATACCGCCGAGATTTTTAAAGTCGATTTGTATTCCATGCAAGCGGTGCGCAGCATCAAAACCGGCTGGAACGGCCCAGGCATGGGCGTTTCGCGCGACGGCAAATACATCATGGCCGGTTCTTTCGTTCCGCATAACGCCGTGATTCTGAATGCAGACACTCTGGAGCCGTTGAAAACCTTTGAACTAGAAGGCACCGATCCCGACGGCAAGCACGTTTCCTCTGACTCCGGCATGATCATCGGCACCCCGTATGCGGACATTTTCGCGATTGCGCTGGAAAATGCCGGACAGGTTTGGGTGATTGATTTGAACAAAGAGGGTTTCCCGGTCACCCGGATCGAGAATGTCGGTCGACATTTGCATGATGCCTTCCTGACCCACGGCGGCAAAAAATTGATGATTGCTTCTTACGACGACAGCATCGTTGCGGCCATCGACCTGGAAAAGCGCGAGATTATTAAAAAACTGGAAGCCGGTTGTGTGCCCCATGTGGGCGGCGGTTCTGCGGTGAAAGTTGACGGACGTACTTTGGGCTTTGGTACCAATTTCGGTGATTGCGATAAAACGGTGGTCAGCGTTTGGGACCTGGACAAAATGGAAGTCGTCAAACAAGTACCGGTTTCCGGCGGCACCGAATCGCCCGCTGCGCATGCCAACGCCCCTTATGTGGCGGTTGACATCATCAGCAAGGATAGACGCGCCCGCACTGTACAGTTGATCGACAAGAAAACCCTGGAAGTGGCTAGAACCCTGGATGTCGGCGGCCACGCCTACTTCCCGGAATATAGCGCCGATGGCAAATTCCTGTATATCAGTGCCGGTTACAACGGCGACGAAGTGGTGGTGTACGATTCCAACACCTTGCAAAAAGTCGCCAGCGTACCGATGGAAAGCCCCGCAGGTATCTTCTCGCGCGGCCGGGTTAAATACATGACCCGCGGCTTGTCGCCCGACGAAATGGAGCAATCAAAATGAAGATGACTCATTTTACAGTGTCGCTGCTGGCGGGGCTCCTTGCCGCCGGTAGCGCGCAGGCTACCAGTTTGTATGTCGGTCAAGCCAAGGCCGGTACGGTGTGCGCGCAATGTCACGGTATTCGAATGCCCAGCGCCGACGCGCCGTTTCCACCGTTGGGCGGCCGCGATCCCGAGTATTTGAAAACCGCGATCAAACAATATCGCGACAAAACTCGGAAATCCGACATTATGAATGCGATCGCCGGTTCGCTGACCGATGCCGAAATCAACGACATCGCCGCGTATTACGGCAGCGTTAAGCCCTAGTCAATGCGTTATTGCTGGGTGTTGATCGGCTTGCTATCCACCTGCGCCGTTGCGGAACAACCCAATCCGCAACGGCAGCAGGAGCTGTTGAATATGCTCAAGCATGATTGCGGCTCCTGCCATGGCCTGCCGCCGAAAGGCGGCTTGGGGCCGTCGTTGATGCCGGAAGCGCTGGCTGGCAAAAGCGACGCTCTGTTGGCGGATGCGATTCAAAACGGTCGAGCAGGCACGGCTATGCCGCCGTGGACGAGTTTTTTGACTGTCGATGAAACTGCTTGGCTGATTCAACAACTAAGAACGCGCTGAAGGCTGTTTTCGCAGTAGCTAGGCCTAATCGCCTAATGGGCAGATTTACTTCTTGAATGATCGACGCTAAATAACACGCGCCCTATGAAACTTTCTTATTCCCGAAGTCTCCTGATTTTCCTGTTGTCGTCTGCGCTACCCGGTCATGCGGAGCTCAGAGCCACCGGCGATCTCGGCGTAGTGATTGAACGCGAAACCGGCAGCATCCAGATCGTCAATACCACGAAGCCCGCCTCGTTGAGCCATATCCAAGGCTTGGGCGATTTGTCTCACGCTTCGATAGTGTTCTCCCGCGATCAGCGCTACGCCTATATATTCGGCCGCGATGGCGGTTTGACCAAGATCGATTTGCTGCAAGACAAAATCGAAAAACGCATCATCCAGGCCGGCAACAGCATCGGCGGAGCGATTTCTCAGGACGGCAAAGTGATTGCGGTTTCTAATTACACACCCGGCGGCGTTAAGCTGTTCGACGCGGTGACGCTGGAACAACTGGCCGAAATCCCCGCGATTTACGGCGAAGACAATAAATTATCCAAAGTGGTCGGCTTGGTTGACGCGCCTGGTCAACGCTTCGTTTGCAGTCTGTTCGAAGGCAACGAAATTTGGCTGATTGATGCTAAAAATCCGCGTCAGCCCGTCGTGAAAAAATTTAAAGACATCGGCAAACAACCTTACGACGCCTTATTGACGCCGGATGGCCATTACTATGGCGCTGGATTGTTTGGTGAAAAAGGTTTGGCTTTGCTGGATTTGTGGCAGCCGGAAAAAGGTGTCGAACATATTCTCGAAGATTACGGCAAAGACGATGAACAAATGCCGGTCTATAAGATGCCGCACCTGGAAGGTTGGACCGTGGCCGGCGACTGGTTGCTGGTGCCGGCAGTGGGATTGCATGAGGTGTTGGTGATCGACACCCGCGAATGGGAGTTGGTCAAGCGTATTCCGGTGGCTGGCCAGCCCGTGTTTGTTACCTCGCGGCCGGATGGTCGGCAAGTTTGGGTGAATTTCGCCTTTCCGGACAATCAAACCGTGCAAGTGATCGATTTGAAAGATTTTAATGTGCTTAAAACACTGCAGCCCGGCAAGGCCGTGCTGCACATGGAATTCAGTCCGCGCGGCGAATCGGTATGGCTGGCGGTGCGCGACGAGGACCGGGTGATGGTTTATGACACTGAGACCTTTGCCGAAACCGCCCGCCTGCCGGCGCAAAAACCCAGTGGGATTTTCTTCACTGATCGCGCCAATCGCATAGGTTGGTAACATGTTGGCACCCTTGCACAAACGCTTGCTCAACGACTATCAACAGGATTTTCCGTTGAGCCCGACCCCCTACCGCGACATTGCCGAACAGCTTGGCGTCAGCGAGGATGAGGTGTTAAATGCGTTTCAAACTTTATCCGAACAGCAGATGATCAGCCGCATCGGTCCGGTTATCGCGCCCAATAGCATCGGTAATAGCGCGCTGGTGGCGATGGCGGTGCCGGAATTTGATTTGGCGAGGGTCGCCGAGTTGGTTAGTGCTTATCCAGAAGTTAATCACAACTATGAGCGCGAAAATCGCTTCAATTTGTGGTTTGTATTGATTGCGGACAGTGAGGCTCATCTTAAATCTGTGATTGCGGATATCGAAACTCAAACCGGCTATCCGGCGATGCTGCTACCGATGCTGGCCGACTATTTCATCAACCTGGGATTTGAGCTAAACCTGCATGATTGACGCGATCGATTATCAACTAATTGCCGCCGTTCAAACCGGTTTGCCAATTGCGGCGAGGCCATATGCCGCAATAGCGGAGCAATTGGCTATAAGCGAGCAGGATGTAATCGAGCGTTTGGCCCGCTTGAAGGTTCAGGGTTTAATCAAGCGGTGGGGCGTGGTGGTCAAGCATCGCCAACTGGGTTACCGGGCCAATGCGATGATTGTGATGGATGTTCCGGACGAGCGGGTAGCTTGGGTCGGCGCGTTGATCAGTCAGCAAGCTTGCGTCAATCTGTGTTATCAACGCCCGCGCCAAGGCGAAATCTGGCCGTATAACCTGTATTGCATGATTCATGGCAAGACCCGGGACGTGGTGTTGGAACAATGGGCCGAACTGCGGCATGCCTGCAATCTATGCGAGTATCCATTCGAAGTATTGTTTAGCCGGCGCTGTTTTAAACAGCGTGGTGCTCTATATGCTCGCCCCAATCGCGATGGGGCCGTTCCCTCTATTGCCGGAGAGAGCAGGACTGAGGAGATTAAAAACAAGCAGTCTTTTGGTATGCACTTCGCCTAAACATGGACGCCATAGACAAAGCCATTATCAACCGCCTGCAACAAGGCTTCCCGGTTTGCGCAGCACCCTATCAACGAGTTGCCGAGGAATTGGGGCTTGTGGAAGCCGAGTTACTCTCAAGATTGCAAAACATGCTGGCCGATGGTGTGTTGTCGCGCTTTGGGCCTATGTATCATGCCGAACAAATGGGCGGCGCCTTGACTTTGGCGGCCCTGAAAGTACCGGAGGCGCGCTTCGACGAAGTAACCGAAATCGTCAACAGCTTCCCGGAAGTGGCGCATAACTATGCCCGCAATCATTTATTAAATATGTGGTTTGTGTTGGCGACCGAGCAACCCGAACAGGTAGCAACGGTCATCGCGGAAATCGAACGCCTAACCGGTCTGACTGTCTACAACATGCCGAAGATCAGCGAATACTACGTTGGCCTGCAATTGGAAGCCTAATGCCCATCGACGAGATAGACCGCCAAATTATCCAAGCCACCCAGTCTGGATTGCCGTTAGTTCGCGAACCGTATCAAGCCGTTGCCGAGCAACTTGGCTTATCTGTCCAAGCTGTCATGTTGCACCTGGCTGAGATGCAACAGACCGGAGTTATCCGCCGCATTGCTGCGGTGCCCAATCATTACAAACTGGGTTACCGCTATAACGGTATGACGGTCTGGGATGTCGAAGATGGGTACGTCGACGAACTGGGACAAAAAGTGGCCATGCTACCGTTTGTCAGTCATTGCTATCAGCGCCCCCGGCATTTGCCGGAGTGGCCCTACAACCTGTTCGCCATGGTGCACGGCAAGACCGAACAGGATGCCGGCGAGCAAGTGGCTATCATTGCCGAACTATTGGGTGCGCAAGCACGCAGCCACGAGGTGTTGTACAGCACTAAAATTCTAAAAAAAACCGGTTTAAGAATCGGAGGATAAAGCATGTTCAGACTAAGCCAATACATGCGCGAACTGCTGCATCCAACCCCGTTGACGGCGCCACGCAAGCCGCCGGGACCTGTGGTGATCTGGAATTTGATCCGCCGTTGCAATTTAACCTGCAAGCATTGCTACACTACCTCTGCCGACATCAATTTCCCCGGCGAATTGAGCACGCCGGAAATTTACACGGTGATGGATGACCTGAAGGCGTTTAAAGTTCCTGTGCTGATTCTGTCCGGCGGCGAGCCGCTGCTGCATCCGGATATTTTTGCTATCTCGCAACGTGCTCGCGACATGGGGTTTTATGTCGCTTTGTCGAGTAACGGCACCTTAATTAATCCATCTAACATCAAGCAAATCGCAGCCATTGACTACCAATATATCGGCGTTAGCCTGGATGGTATTGGCCAGACCCATGACACGTTCCGCCAGAAGCAAGGTTCGTTCGAGGCGTCGCTGGCCGGTATTCGTTTATGCCGTGAACACGATATTAAAGCCGGCGTCAGGTTTACGCTAACTCAAGACAACGCCCACGATTTCGAAGGTCTGTTGCAATTGATGGACGACGAAGACATAGATAAATTCTACCTGTCGCATTTGAATTACGGCGGTCGCGGTAACAAAAACCGTAAGGACGACGCCGAGTTTCAGTTGACCCGCAAAGTCATGGACAGCTTGTTCGAAAAGTCTTTAAATTGGGAGCAGCAAGGTTTGCACCGCGAGGTAGTGACCGGTAACAACGACGCTGACGCCGTGTATTTTCTACATTGGGTCAAGCGCCGCTTTCCTGAGCGCGCAGAGCATATTCGAACCAAACTGGAACAATGGGGAGGCAATGCCTCCGGCGTCAACGTCGCCAATATTGACAATCTCGGTAATGTCCATCCAGATACGTTTTGGTGGCATTACGGCTTGGGCAATGTGCGTAAACGACCTTTCTCCGAAATCTGGGTGGACGTCAATGATCCGTTGATGGCCGGATTGAAAGCGTCGCCGCGGCCGCTGAAGGGACGCTGTGGTGAATGTCATTATCAACGCATCTGCAACGGTAATACGCGGGTTCGCGCGCAGCAAATGACGGGCGATTTTTGGGCCGAGGACCCGGGCTGTTATCTGTTGGACGAAGAAATTTTTGCTTAGATGGGCTTGAGTTTGGTTAGGTTTGACCTTGGTGCATCAATGCACATGGGATGCTCCACAGCAATTTAGCCGAAGCTTGAGCCGAAAAATCGGCATCCAATCGAGTCAGAGAGGCTTTTTTGATAACAATGTTGTCGGCAGTCATGCCCAGAAGCCGGGAAATGGTAATCGAAAAGTCCGGTTCGTGCCCGACTAGCCATGCGTCGCTTATGCCGCGCTGGGCGAGTTTGCTAAGTTCGGTGAGTATAGTGGGTGTAGCTGTTTCGATTGCCAACCAACTAACGGTTTGCGGGGCTGGGCTGCCAGGCAGGCTTTGGTTGAGAATCCTTGCGGTCTGTTGGGCGCGTAACAGCGGACTGCAATAAATTGATTCCGGAATTAAGCCGTTGGCCAAACAAAATGCAGCGATGCGTTTTACCTGCTTTTCGCCTTTATCGATTAAGGCTCTGTCCGCGTCGGGCAGCGATAAGCCGCCAACTTCTGCTGTAGCGTGTCTGAGGAAGGTGATAAGCATGGTTGGTCTCCTTGTCGGACAGTTTTAACTGGAATCTTCGGTTATCGACACGTTTGGGCTTTCGGCGAAGCAACGGAGTGTGTTTAAGTTCCAGCTAAATTTAGCGCAAATAGTTGCCTGGTTGTTACGCCTTTAGGGCTTTAACCTCTAGCCTGGGAAATATAGTGGATAATTCTTGACTGAATTACTAGGTATAGTCATAATCGCTCAATCTTTCAATTGCTTATAGAGTTTTATATGTCCGATCCTATTGTTTTTACCGACAGTGCAGCGCAAAAAGTAGCGGGTTTAATTCAGGAAGAGGGTAACGATAATCTTAAGCTCAGAGTTTATATCAGCGGTGGCGGCTGTTCCGGATTTCAGTATGGTTTTACCTTTGACGAAGAGGTGAATGACGACGATACGCAAATCCTCAAAGACGGTGTGACAGTGCTGATCGATTCGATGAGTATTCAGTATCTTAGCGGTGCCGAAATCGATTACAAGGAGGACTTGTCTGGTGCGCAATTCGTGATTCGCAATCCAAATGCGACCACTACCTGCGGTTGCGGCTCGTCTTTCTCAGCTTAAGCCGTTTTTACCCGGATAAATCCCACCTAATACCACGGGCGTAGCTGCGCCCGTGACGCTGCATAGATTTCCCGGCAAATTGTTCAGGGTTTGCCGTGCCAGCCAGGCAAAAGCAATCGCTTCGACATGGTCCGGGTCGATTCCCCGTTCCGCTGTCGACGTTACAGACATATCCATACTTTTCCGTAACAGCTTCATCAATTGGCCGTTATGTGCTCCGCCGCCGCAAATCAAGGTTTGCAAGGTATTTGGCGCATATTGGCGAATGGCATCGGCGATAGTATCGGCGCTGAATTGACAGAGTGTGGCTTGAATATCTTCGGGCTCAAGGTCTGGAAATAAGCTGAGCTTTTGCTGTAACCATGCAGGCGAAAAATATTCCTTGCCAGTGCTTTTCGGTGGCGCTAGCCGGAAATAATCGTCGTCACTTAAAGCATCGAGCAAGGCAAGGTGGGCTTTGCCCTTGGCTGCCCAATCGCCATTACGGTCATAAGGCTGGTTGCAATGTTTTTGACACCACCAGTCCATCAAACCATTGCCGGGGCCGGTATCGAAGCCGATGACCGGTTTATCGTTTAACACCGTGATGTTGGCGATGCCACCAATATTGACGATGACTGTGGCTTGTGCTTCGTCGCTAAAAACCGCTTGATGAAAGGCTGGAACCAGCGGCGCGCCTTGGCCACCGACGGTAATATCGCGGCGGCGAAAATCGGCGACGGTGGTGATGCCGGTGATTTCGGCGATGCGATTCGGATCGCCGATTTGCAGAGAAAAGCCATTGGCAGTCTCCGGGGCGTGATAAACGGTTTGGCCGTGGCTACCGACAGCTTTGATTGCGCTCGCTGGGATCTGAGCGTTACTTAATAAAGTCAGCGCGGTTTCGCCGAATAAACGACCGATCTGGCTATCCAGCGAGCCGTAATCTGTTAATAAAACAGGTTGATTCGCTTGACTAAGCTTGTGAATTTTTTGCCGGAGTTCGGGGGGGAATGGTTGGTAATGGAATGCGACAAGTTGTATTTTGCCGTTGCTAAAATCCACAAGACCAGCATCGATACCATCGACGCTGGTCCCTGACATTAAGCCTATATAAAGCTCGGACACTGTATTAGTTTTGAGCAACCATTGCGTCGCCTTTGGCTTGTTTCAGTTGCGCCAAAAATGGCTGGGTTTGTGCTTTGAATTTGGCCAATAAGGCTTTGTCCATAGGCATAGAGTGCGGTATTTTGGCGGTAACCGGGTTGACATGCATGCCACCGATACGGAATTCATAATGCAAATGCGGGCCGGTAGCTAAGCCGGTTTTGCCGACATAACCGATCACGTCGCCTTGTTTGATGGCGCTACCGAGTTTTTGACCGGATTTGAAACCGGATAGGTGGGCGTACAAAGTTGAGTATTTTTGGCCGTGTTCGATTTCCACTACATTGCCGTAGCCGTTTTTCACGCCGCGGAAGACGATTTTGCCGTCGCCGGTGGTTTTAACTGGTGTGCCGATGGCTGCGGAATAATCGACGCCTTTGTGAGCGCGTATGGTGTTCAGGATGGGATGCTTGCGGTGCAAATCAAAGTGCGAGCTGATTTTGGCAAAATCCATCGGCGTTTGCAGAAAGGCTTTGCGCAGGCCGTTGCCGTCGGGGGTGTAATAACCGGTGTTGCCTTGGTTGTCTTCGAAGCGCACTGCGGTATAAGTCTTGCCCTGGTTGACGAATTCAACTGACAGAATCTCGCCGGTGTCGAATTCTTTGCCGTCTACAAAAAGCTTTTCATAGACGACGGTAAATTGGTCGCCGTCTCTTAAATTAAGTGCGAAGTCGATGTCCCAGGCAAAGATGTCAGCCAGTTTCAGGATTAGTTTTTCCGGCAGGCCAGCTTCCTTGCCGTCTTCGAACAGTGAGGAATCGATAGAGCCTTTGGCGCTGGCAATTTGGTAATCAACTTTTTTACTGAGTAGTTCCACGTCGAAATTGTCGTCATGCCGCGTGGCTATCAATGTTTCGAACGGATTTTTGCTGTAAGTCAACTGTTCCAGTTCACCAGAAGCGTTCAACGTAGCGACGACGTCTTGACCTGGTTCGACGTCCGCGAATTGTTTGCCCGTAGGGTTGGCGTGGATGATTTTATGCAAATCTTCCCGGCTTAAATTGAGTGCGGAAAAAATGCTGGAGAGGTTCTCGCCGGATTTGACGGTGTGTTCAAGTTCCTCGGTGATGTTGAGGTGTTGCGCTTCGGGAGGTTCTACGTATTTGGTGTATTGGTTGATCTTGGACGAGATCAGTCTATCTTGCTCCAAGGTTTTTGCGTCTTCAAAACCTTTATGCGGTATCAATCCGTAACTTGCGCTGGCGGCAACAACGGTGCAGGTGCCTAAAAGCACCGACTTGAGTATTCTGTTCTTCACAGTAATCACACTTCATTGTTTGTCGAGCGTTTCATTGTAGGGAATTTTGGTGCATAAGGCCAACAAAAGGCCATTTTTTATCCTTCCCTACAATTCCATCACTTATAATGCGCGGCCAAAACTTAAGGCTAATTGGAGAATAAATTGTTGCAAGAAACCTTGGCTCAGTTGCGTTACGGCGCTGAAGAAATTTTGCTGGAATCTGATTTGGTCAAAAAATTGGAGGAAAATCGGCCGCTAACAATCAAGGCCGGATTTGACCCGACTGCGCCCGATTTGCATCTTGGGCATACTGTGCTGATTAATAAGCTGAAGCAATTTCAGGATGCCGGGCATAACGTGCAATTTTTGATCGGCGATTTTACCGCGATGATAGGTGATCCGACTGGCAAAAACGTCACCCGTAAGCCGTTGAGTCGTGAAGAAGTGGCGGAAAACGCGAAAACCTATCAGGCACAGGTGTTCAAGATTCTTGATCCCGAAAGAACCGAGGTGAAGTTTAATTCGGCGTGGATGGGGGTGATGACCAGTGCTGAGCTAATCCAGTTGGCGGCAAGAAACACCGTGGCGAGAATGCTGGAGCGTGATGATTTCAGTAAGCGATATAAGGGTGGTCAACCGATTGCAATTCACGAATTCTTGTACCCTTTAATACAAGGCTATGACTCGGTGATAATGAAAGCGGATGTCGAGCTGGGTGGTACGGATCAGAAATTTAACTTGTTGATGGGTAGGCAATTGCAGGAAGGCTATGGACAAAAGCCGCAAGTCGTTCTAACTATGCCGATATTGGAAGGACTTGACGGTGTACAGAAAATGTCCAAGTCACTTAATAACTACATAGGCATTGCGGACGCGCCTGACGAGATGTTCGGCAAGATCATGTCGATTTCCGACGAGCTCATGTGGCGTTATTTTAAATTATTGAGCTTTAAGCCAATGACTGAAATAGAAAGTTGGCGGGCTGCGTGCGAGAGTGGTGAGAACCCAAGAAATTACAAAGTTGCGCTTGCGCAGGAGATTGTTGGTAGATTTCATGGGTTGCAGGCTGCAAAAACGGCTCTGGAAAGTTTTGAGGCCCGGTTTCAGCGCGGGGCGCTACCGGATGTTATCGAGGAGGTTCAAATTAAAGTCGATGAACAGGGAATGCCGATTGCCAATGTGTTGAAAAATGCTGGGTTAGTGGAAAGTACTTCTGAAGCGCTACGCTTGATCAAACAAGGTGCAGTAAAGATTGATGGTGAAAAACTGGAGGATCCCAAAGCTTTAATTTCGGCGCCTGCGAGGCATGTTTATCAAGTAGGGAAAAGAAAGTTTGCGCGAATAGAAATAATTTCTTGACGCGAGTATGTTGTGTGATTAGAATGAGCGGCTCTTCACTGCTCTGGCTTTTAAGTTTTGGTGGTGAAGCGGTCGGCTTAGTTCGG